>NZ_CP067089.2 GCF_016616095.2 Breznakiella homolactica
ATGATGAGGGTACGGACGCTTTTACTTACTTTTCCTCTTTTAGTGCTGTTCCTCGTCATACCGCTGCGGCTCCATGGCCTGTCGGATTTTTACTGGGAAGATCCGGAACTCTTCTCTCCGGGGACGGGCGGTTTCCCGGTTTCTGCTTTCAACGGAACTGTGTCCCTGGTCGCGTGGCAGGAATCGGAGGCGACTTCGGGCGGGGACGGCCGTATCCGCGTTTCGGCGGCGGTAAAAAACGGCGACGGAGAGTGGGTTATCCGGCGGTCGGTCGGGGGACCCTACGCGTATTCCGGCTCCGAACCGTCCATCCTCAGCGCCGCGGTGGACCGCCGCGGGCGGCTGTTCCTGGCCGCCGCAGCCTCGGGTACCCATACGGAAATCCTGTACTCCGATGATTTCGGCGAAACCTTTCAGTCCTACCGGATCGACAGCGGATCGAACAGCTCAGTGGCTCCGAGAATTTTTCCCATGGATAACGGAGGGTATCTGCTTTTCGTGACCCGGGGAGGGGAGGAATCCCTTTCAATTTATTACGCCCAATCCGATGACGGTATCGAATGGTCCGGCTTCCGGCCCTTTGTGACTGAAGGCAGCATGCAGCTCAACTTCCTTCCTGCCCATGTGTCCATGGGAGGACAGGAATTTATTGTTTTCCAGTCCTTTATCGGGGATGATAACCCTTCATTCCAATTGTATTTTAAATCCAGTTCCGACGGTGGGGCAACCTGGACACCCTCCCGCCTTATTACGGGGTTCCAGGATCCCTCTTCTGTCCAGAACGATCCCGGCCGTTTCGACAATCAGCGGGCTCATCTGTCGGTTCAGGGCAATTCCCTTCTTCTTGTCTGGGAACGGCGGCTCCGCAACGGCAATCCCCAGATTTACGGCGCCTTTCTTAACCGGGACGGCAGTATCCAGGGAACGCCGGAACGCATAAACCGGGACAGCGCATACTGCAACAATCCTATAGCGTTTGAATACGGCGGTGAACCCACGGTGATCTGGTTCGACAACCGGCGCGGGCAGAACCGGGCGTTCCTTGCCCAGCGCTGGGGTATAGACTGGCAGAATTACGATATTTCCGGTTCTGCCGGAGGGACCGTTTCGTTCGCCCGTCCCGCCGTGGGTCCCGACGGCCTGTTTGTGTTCTGGCAGGCGCCCCGGCAGGGCAGGGACCGTATTATAGTGCTCCGTCCGGATACGACCGTTGCCCCCCCGGTTCTGGCGGCCCAGAATTTCCAGGACGGCCGGAGGACACGGAATGAAGTTGCCCGCATAACCTGGCGGGCTCCCTATGATTCCTCAGGTATCATGGGATACTCCTATTCCTGGAGTCAGGACCCGGATGAGGTTCCGCCTCCCGCCATATCCATATTCGCCGCGTCTTCCCATAATGTGGAAGAACGTACCGATGAAGACGGCTCATGGTATTTTTCCATCCGGGCCCAGGATTTCGCCGGAAACTGGTCGAGCCCCACGCGGCTTGAGTTTATCCGCGATACCACGCCGCCGCCGGCGGCAACCATTATTCCGCCTCTCCTTGATGAAAACGGCTACCTCGTTTCCAATACCTTTGATATCCGGTGGAATCCTCCGCCGGCGTCGGATATTGCGGGCTATACCTGGAACCTCGAATTTATCGCGCCCCTGGCACGGTACGCCTCGCTGGATACCGCCGGATTTGCCGCCGAGATCGAGTCCGAACATCCCGGCACCGGCCGTCCGCCGTCCCGCGTTATGGGGCAGGGTAATGCGGCATCCTACACGAATCAGGATGACGGAGTCTGGCGTTTTGCCGTTTCAGCCATTGATGAAGTCGGCAATATCGGACCGGTATCGAGTATCTATTTCAGGACCAATAAATATATACCGTATACGTATATTACCTATGCGGATGCCAGCCAGGATGAACAGGGAATCCTCTCCCTTAAAATCATTGGCCGCGGATTTGCCCAGAATGGAAATGTTTCGAGGATTTTCCTGGACCTCGACGGCCAGGCTCCGTATGACCGGGAGTTCCGCCTGGACCGCGGGGATTACCGGATTGTTTCCGACCGGGAAATAGACGGGATCACCATTGAGGATCTCGACGCGGGACTGTACCGCATCGGTATGGAACATCCTGTCCGGGGACTGTACCTTACCCGTCCGCTGGTATCGGTGGATGAAATGGGGACCGTCAAATTCGGCGACTACTCCATGGCCTGGGAACCTTCCTGGGCCTTCAGGGAGCAGCGGCGTTTCGTGGTTGATACCGCCCTGCTTATCCTGTCCGGGGTGATGGTCTTCTGCGCCATCGGAATTATCGTATCGGTCCGGGGCATCGGATCTGTGGTTGCCGAAAGCGCCGCTATCCGGGTTGAGGCGGTGGCCCTTATTACCGGTGATATTATGCCGTCTGAAAGGAAGAAACGGATGAAAAAAATGAAGAAGCGGGGTGTGGGGCTGCGGGTCAAACTGGCCTCCCTGACCATTGCGGTGGTATTGGCCGTAGTTGTCATGGTATCCGCCCCCATGTACGTGATGATGACCCGGACCCAGGAAGAAACCCTGCTCAAGGGGCTCTGGGACCGTTCCACGGTACTGCTGGAAGGTCTGGCCTCCAGCGCCAGGGCGTACCTTCCTTCGGGGAATATCCTTGAGCTTGGGTTCCTTCCTGCCCAGACCGCCGCCATCCCCGAAGCCCGGTACGTGACCATCACCGGATTCGGGTCGGAATCCACGGTATTCAGCGACTATGTCTGGGCAACAAACGACCCGGAGATCCTTTCGAAAATCAATACGTCCGAACTGCAGCCCGGGGTTTCCCGGCTTGAGGACATCCTGAGCCCCCGGCTGACGGGCATCACCGAAGAACTGAACAACCGCGCCCGGCTTGAGGTCGGCGCCCTCACGGAAAGCATCAGCAGCCTTACCCAGGAAGCGGTCTCCCTGGCCCTCCGCACCGATGCCGCGAGCCGGGAGCGGCTCAGTGATATCCAGGTGACCATCCGGTCCCTGGAAACACGGCTCACCGAGCGGCTTACCGAAATTGCCCGCCAGATCGGATCGGAGCCGGCGTTCTCCACCGAAAACCTTGCGGAGGATGAAAGCCGGACGTATATCTTCTTTAAACCGGTTATGTACCGCCAGGGTTCGGAGGATATCTATTTCCGGGGACTCATACGGCTTGAGGTTTCCATCGACTCCATTGTCGAACAGATCGCCGATGGCCAGCGCAGCCTGCTCCGGATAATCATGATCGTTGCTTTAAGCGCCCTGGCCATCGGTACTCTGGCGGCGCTGGCTTTCTCGTCGTTTATTATCCGGCCCATCAGAAAGCTGGTATCCCATGTTGAGAAAATCCGGGATACCGAAGACAAGGCGAAACTCGCCGGAGTGGACATTCACATAAAAACAAAGGATGAAATCGCGGTCCTGGGCAATACCATCAACGACATGACCCATGGCCTCGTAAAAGCCGCCCTGGCTTCCCAGGACCTCACCATCGGTAAGGAAGTCCAGAAAAAATTCATACCCCTGGACCTGGATAAGGAGGGCAACAAGCTCACCTCGGGGTTCAAGGACACCAAAAACGCCCACTTCTTCGGCTACTACGAAGGCGCCAAGGGTGTGTCCGGGGACTACTTCGATTACCAGGATCTGGACGGCCGGTACTTTGCGATTATTAAGTGCGACGTTGCCGGCAAGGGTATTCCCGCGGCGCTGATCATGATCCAGGTCGCCACCATGTTCCTCAACCATTTCAAAAACTGGAAACCCAATACCAAGGGAATGCAGATTGAGGAAGTGGTATACCAGATCAACGACTTCATCGAAACCCTGGGATTCAAAGGCCGGTTCGCCGCCTTTACCCTCTGCCTCTTCGATTCCGAAACCGGCCTGGTCCGGTTCTGCAACGCCGGGGACAATATTGTCCATTGGTACGACGCGTCGGAAGGCCGAATGAAGACCGTAACACTTCCCGAAACGCCCGCCACCGGGGTGCTCCCCAATTTCCTGGTTGAGTCCAAGGGCGGCTATACCGTACAGACCCTGACCATCGATCACGGTGACATCCTGTTCCTCTATACCGACGGTATTGAAGAGGCCAAGCGGAAATTCCGGGACCGAAACTTCAGGGAAATCCTCTGTTCCGAAGGCAACGCCCCGGTGGATACTCCCCACGCAAACCATTCCGTGGGTCAGGGTGACGAGGAAATGGGCCCCGACCGGGTAGAAGCCATCATCAACGCGGTGATGAACCGCCAGATGTATACCCTTCACAAATACCACAACCCTGAGGGCGACGCGGATCTCCAGTTCGATTTTTCCTCCTGCAGCGGCAAGGTAGAGGAAACCATCATGGCCCTGGTTTCGGTGGAAAAAATGTTCCGTATATACAAGGATCCCAAGGCCGGTGAGGATGCCCGGGTGCTCGTGGATAAGAAAGCCGACGACTTCCTGAAAAAGCATTTTCTCCAGTACCGGACGTACTGTTCCGAAACGAAGCCCAACCAGGAAAACGACGCGTACCTGTACTATACCCATGTCCGGGAGGACGAACAGTACGATGACCTTACTATCCTGGGCATAAAACGGAAGTAGGGGCACCGGGGGTAATTAACCAAGGTATCCGAATTATAAAGACCTATATGAATAATGCTGGTATTTCCTTGTGGAAGAGCATCACCACCGGGATTCAGTCGCATCCGCTGCCAGAAGTGTTTCTCTGTAGCCAGTACCTTTCAACGGCAGGGCACCCGCATAGTATGGAGAGCATAAGTCCGGAAGCATGGTACAGACACGGTAGCGCGGGGTGTCACATGAAAGAAATACCGCTCTGCGGTATTTCTTTCATGTGACGGGACCCTCAGTCCTGTTTTTACCATGCTTCCGGGATTGCGGATTAATTATAATGCGGGTGTTCTGATTATTAACCGGATTGATTTTGAATTTTCCGCAGGAATTGATTATCTTTTATAACGGTGACGTAAAAAAGGAGATACTATGACATTCAGCGACAGGATGAAGGATATTCTGGATCAGTCCAAAGAGTTTTTATCAAAGGCCGGGGAAAAGGCCCAGGATTGGGGCGAAAAGGGATTCCAGGCTTCCAAAAACTTCGTGAATAAAGCCGGGGAGAAAGCCCAGGATCTGGGTGAAAAAAGTGTCATAAAGCTCGAAATCAGGCAGCTCGAAAGCCAGGCCCAGAAGCTGATCGGCAAACTCGGCATCGAGGCGTATCAGGCCTTTGTTGAACGGGGCGCAAAAAGCGTCACCATCGATACACCCGCTATAAAACCCATCCTCGCCGAAATAGCTTCTATCCGGGAGGCCATTGAAAAACGCGAGGCGGAACTCAATGCCGGTGTGGGCAAAATAGAGTCGTAATTTGTACCAAACAATACATTAAAACCCTTCGGGCCTCGGTACCGCGGCGCGCCGGAAGGGTTTTGATATTTATGTCATAAAAAGCGGTAAAACCACTTGCATAAAAAAATAAATAGTGGTAAACTCCTTCTCACCCCCAAATGGGGGAGCGGTCTTTGTAAATAATACCTGCGGTAAAGCGTTTCGGAAACATCCGAAACATTGTTTGAAGAATTACCGGTTTTTTAGCAGGTGTTGATAATTTCTTGAAAAATACGACAGATATACTTGACAATTTAAATCGAAGTGTAGTAGTGTCTGCAAGTCGATTGTTAAAGAACAGTCCGCCAACCTTGGCATAGAAGTTGCTGGGGGCGTGTGGAAGAAGAAACGATCTGAGGGTCTGTTTGAGAGAACGGACAGAAGATAGAGCGGTGTGAGGCGGAAGCCTAAGCGCCGGAGATATTTGGAAATACAGGGAAGGGGAGGAATGAAAAAGCGGAGCTTTTTCATTTTCGAAGAAATAAACTTAGGTATATTTCTTCATGACGGAAATGAGGAAGCGAAGTGGATTTATTCAAGAAAGAAGAAAGAGAAAAGCCAGCAGAGATAGCTTTACGGAAGTGAAGTTATGGAAGCGAAGCGTATAGAGAGATTGTAGAGATATGATCTCCCGTCTTTTTGAGGAAGGGGCTTGAAATGATATCTACCAGTCTTCGGACTGATAGAAAATATATCATGGAGAGTTTGATCCTGGCTCAGAACGAACGCTGGCGGCGCGTCTTAAGCATGCAAGTCGAGCGGCAAGTCGGTGCTTGCACCGGCCTAGAGCGGCGGACTGGTGAGTAACGCGTGGGTGATCTACCTTAAGGTTGGGGATAGCCGTTAGAAATAGCGGGTAATACCGAATGTGGTTTCCGGACTGTGGTCTGGAAAAGAAAGGAGCTTTGGCTCCGCCTTGAGATGAGCCCGCGTCCCATTAGCTAGTTGGGGGTGTAAAGGACCACCAAGGCGATGATGGGTAGCCGGCCTGAGAGGGTGAACGGCCACACTGGGACTGAGATACGGCCCAGACTCCTACGGGAGGCAGCAGCTAAGAATATTCCGCAATGGACGAAAGTCTGACGGAGCGACGCCGCGTGGATGACGAAGGCCGAAAGGTTGTAAAATCCTTTTGTTGATGAAGAATAAGCATGGGAGGGAATGCCCGTGTGATGACATTAGTCAACGAATAAGCCCCGGCTAATTACGTGCCAGCAGCCGCGGTAACACGTAAGGGGCAAGCGTTGTTCGGAATTATTGGGCGTAAAGGGCGCGTAGGCGGTTTTATAAGCCTGGCGTGAAAGCCCGCAGCTTAACTGCGGGACTGCGTTGGGAACTGTAAGACTAGAGTCATGGAGGGGGAGTTGGAATTCCTAGTGTAGGGGTGAAATCTGTAGATATTAGGAAGAACACCGGTGGCGAAGGCGAACTTCTAGCCAATGACTGACGCTGAGGCGCGAAAGTGTGGGGAGCAAACAGGATTAGATACCCTGGTAGTCCACACCATAAACGATGTACACTAGGTGTTGGTCCGAGCGGATCAGTGCCGAAGCTAACGTGATAAGTGTACCGCCTGGGGAGTATGCCCGCAAGGGTGAAACTCAAAGGAATTGACGGGGGCCCGCACAAGCGGTGGAGCATGTGGTTTAATTCGATGATACGCGAGGAACCTTACCTGGGTTTGACATAGCGAGGGATGTGCTAGAGATAGTACAGCGTAGCAATACGTCTCGTTACAGGTGCTGCATGGCTGTCGTCAGCTCGTGCCGTGAGGTGTTGGGTTAAGTCCCGCAACGAGCGCAACCCCTACTGCCAGTTACTAACAGGTAACGCTGAGGACTCTGGCGGAACTGCCGGTGACAAACCGGAGGAAGGTGGGGATGACGTCAAGTCATCATGGCCCTTATGTCCAGGGCTACACACGTGCTACAATGGTCGGTACAAAGCGAAGCGAAACCGCGAGGTTAGAGCGAAGCGCAAAAAGCCGGCCGTAGTTCGGATTGAAGTCTGAAACTCGACTTCATGAAGTTGGAATCGCTAGTAATCGCGCATCAGCACGGCGCGGTGAATACGTTCCCGGGCCTTGTACACACCGCCCGTCACACCATCCGAGTTGGAGGTACCCGAAGCCGGTAGTCTAACCTGCAAAGGAGGACGCTGTCGAAGGTACGTTTAGTAAGGAGGGTGAAGTCGTAACAAGGTAGCCGTACTGGAAAGTGCGGCTGGATCACCTCCTTTCACAGTGAAAGGGTGTACTTTGCTGACGCAAAGTACAACGAAGAAATCACTGACGTGATTTCTTCACAAACAGTCGTCAGACTGAGTAAGTCTGAAAAGACTGAACAGTCACCGATGGCAACATCTGGTCAGACTGAAGGCTTTGTACAGCCGAAACCGGTACGGATCTTCAGGGATCCGTGCCACCCTTCCTTCTTCTTTCTGCTCCCTCTCCCTTTTTTTTGGGCCAGTAGCTCAGTCGGTTAGAGCACTTCTCTGATAAGGAAGGGGTCAGTAGTTCAACTCTACTCTGGCCCATGCGTTTTTGCATGGAATAAGCAATAAATAGCAGTGTTATTTGACAATACTAGGGAAGGGACGGAAACGTGCGGAAGTGCTGAGAGGCACAGACGCATGGGAAGGATATTTAGGGCGCGAGCTGTGGATATCCTGGAACGATAATATGGTCAAGCGAAGAAGGGTTTATGGTGGATGCCTAGGAGTTAAGAGGCGAAGAAGGCCGTGGTAAGCTGCGAAAAGCCAGGGGGAGGAGCACACATCCATTGATCCCTGGATGGCCGAATGGGGTAACCCGGCGGACGCGAGTCCGTCATCCGGCTGCTGAATACATAGGCGGCGGAGGTAATACTGAGGGAACTGAACCATCTAAGTACCTCGGGAAGAGAAATCAATAAGAGATTCCGAAAGTAGCGGCGAGCGAAATCGGAAGAGCCTAAACCGTTAGCAATAACGGGGTTGTAGGGCCGCTTTGGGGTAACCCGCGGAGTAAGAAATCATAAGTATAGTGGAACGGTTTTGGGAAAGCCGGACAGAGAGGGTGAAATCCCCGTACACGAAATAGTTATGACTCCGTGGAGCGGTACCTGAGTACGGCGAGACACGAGAAATCTTGTCGGAATCTGGGTCGACCACGATCCAAGGCTAAATACTCCTTAACTACCGATAGTGCAGAAGTACCGTGAGGGAAAGGCGAAAAGAACCCCGGTGAGGGGAGTGAAATAGAACCTGAAACCATAAACCCACAACAGGTCAAAGCCGGCGTAAGCTGGTGATGGCGTGCCTTTTGTAGAATGAGCCTGCGAGTTACGGTATGCAGCGAGGTTAAGTGATGGAAGTCACGGAGCCGGAGGGAAACCGAGTCTGAAATGGGCGAATTAGTTGCATGTCGTAGACCCGAAGCCAAGTGATCTAGTTATGAGCAGGTTGAAGCTCAGGTAAAACTGAGTGGAGGACCGAACCCTAGTCTGTTAAAAAAGGCAGGGATGACTTGTGACTCGGAGTGAAAGGCTAAACAAACTTGGAAATAGCTGGCTCTCCCCGAAATGCCTTGAGGGACAGCCTCATACAAATGTGCTGGAGGTAGAGCACTGGATGGACTAGGGGGCTTCACCGCCTACCAAACCCAATCAAACTCCGAATGCCAGTACACAACGTATGGGAGTGAGACTGCGGGCGACAAGGTTCGTAGTCAAGAGGGAAACAGCCCAGACCGTCAGCTAAGGTCCCGAAATACCGCTAAGTGTAAAATGATGTGTGATTGCGAAGACAGCCAGGAGGTTGGCTTAGAAGCAGCCATACCTTAAAAGAGTGCGTAATAGCTCACTGGTCGAGTAATGATGCGCAGATAATGTAACGGGGCTAAGCGGTATACCGAAGCTACGGAATCATATCGTAAGATATGGTTGGTAGGGGAGCATTCCACGGACTGATGAAGGTGATCTGTAAGGATTGCTGGAGGGGGTGGAAGAGAGAATGCAGGTATAAGTACACGAAAAGACGGGTGAGATCCCCGTCCGCCGAAAGCCTAAGGATTCCTGGGTAAAGGTCATCTGCCCAGGGTAAGTCGGCCCCTAAGGCGAGGACGAAAGTCGTAGTCGATGGGAAACTGGTTCAGATTCCAGTACCTTGATAAGTTTCGAAGGGATGACGCATGAGGTGAAACCCGGCCGGAGAACGGTTGTTCCGGTCGAAGCAGTAAGCCGTTGATTCTGGCAGGCAAATCCACCAGAAGAGGTGAGCTGTGACAGCGAGTGGAGCTACGGCAAAGCGAAGCGGGCGTAATCATGGTGCCAAGAAATAATCTCTAAGGTTAGGCTTATCAAGACCGTACCGTAAACCGACACAGGTAGGCGGGATGAGAAATCTAAGGCGCTCGAGAGAACTCGCGTTAAGGAACTCGGCAAAATACATACGTAACTTCGGGAGAAGTATGACCCCTGGCAGTTTAGCAATAGGTTGTTGGGGGTGGCACAAAGCAGTCCCAGGCGACTGTTTACCAAAAACACAGGCCTCTGCGAATCAGCAATGAGACGTATAGGGGCTGACACCTGCCCGGTGCCGGAAGGTTAAGAGGAGCGGTTAGCGGTAACGCGAAGCTGTGAATTGAAGCCCCGGTAAACGGCGGCCGTAACTATAACGGTCCTAAGGTAGCGAAATTCCTTGTCGGGTAAGTTCCGACCCGCACGAATGGTGTAACGATCTGGGAGCTGTCTCAACGCGAGACTCGGTGAAATTTAAGTACCGGTAAAGATGCCGGTTACCCGTGGTTAGACGGAAAGACCCCGTGAACCTTCACCGTAACTTATCATGGGGACTTGATGCGACATGTGTAGGATAGGTGGGAGACTATGAACTGTGGTCGTTAGGCTGCAGGGAGTCATTGGTGAAATACCACCCTTGTCGGATTAGGTTTCTAACCCTGGCCATGAAGCTGGTTAGGGGACAATGATAGGTGGGCGGTTTGACTGGGGCGGTCGCCTCCTAAAGAGTAACGGAGGTGCGCGAAGGTCTCCTCGCGCTGGTTGGAAATCAGCGTATGAGTGTAAAGGCACAAGGAGGCTTGACTGCGAGACTGACAGGTCGAGCAGGTACGAAAGTAGGTCTTAGTGATCTGGCGGTAGCGAGTGGAAGCGCCGTCACTTAACGGATAAAAGGTACTCCGGGGATAACAGGCTGATCTTCCCCAAGAGTTCACATCGACGGGAAGGTTTGGCACCTCGATGTCGGCTCATCGCATCCTGGGGCTGAAGCAGGTCCCAAGGGTTTGGCTGTTCGCCAATTAAAGCGGTACGTGAGCTGGGTTCAGAACGTCGCGAGACAGTTCGGTCCCTATCTGCCATGGGCGTTGGATGGTTGAGAGGAGCTGTTTTTAGTACGAGAGGACCGAAATGGACGAACCTCTGGTGTACCAGTTGTCCTGCCAAGGGCAAGTGCTGGGTAGCTACGTTCGGAAGGGATAACCGCTGAAGGCATCTAAGTGGGAAGCCCACCTCAAGATTAACCATCCCTGGGGGTTCAACCCCCCTGAAGGTACCAGGAAGACTACCTGGTTGATAGGTTGGAGGTCTACGCATGGTAACATGTTCAGCCGACCAATACTAATCTACCGTGAGGCTTGACCATATTATCGTTCCTGAACACAAAATCCTTTGGATTTTGTGTTTCCCAAGAAACTATTGCATAGTTTCTTGATGAATACTGAGTTTGTGGGGTAACCCCACAAACTCAAACGTACAAACACGCAGTTGTTTGTACGATCCGTCCTTGTGAGCAGCACCCGCTCGGGTTTCTGTTCACCCCTAAACTGGTTAGTAATTGCCTGGTGATTATGGTGGAGGTGTTATACCCGTTCCCATTCCGAACACGGAAGTCAAGCCCTCTCACGCCGATGATACTGCCTCTCTAAGGGGTGGGAAAGTAGGTCATCGCCAGGCTTTTTTATTTCTTTCCGCATACAGACTCCTTTCCCACCGCGGCGTGCAGCGCCGCTGGACCCCGGCCCTCTAAGGGGCGTCCAACAAAGCATGCGAGCCGGTGAGCGTGGTTATTCCTTATCGCCACCATGGCGTGGGGCCCGGTTCAGGCGCCGCAATCGTGTCCGGGCCTATAGGCCCCGGGAAAGTAGGTCATCGCCAGGCTTTTTTATTTGTCATGGATAGAGGGGCTTTCAGTTTTTGTTGCTCCTTTTTTCTTGGTTCCGCTTATTTTTGTCCGCATTGTGTTCTCTGCAAAAACTGCCAAGCCTAATACACAACTCTTTGTGCTTCGTTCCTCCTTAACTGTACCGCAGATGCATACAGTTGCTTCATATGCTTGCATAACTTGCCGTTTTTTTGGTATGCTCAAAATGATTATTTTCAGGATAAAATTTTCTTTATTTGGACCAGCAGTAGGAAAAAATTGAATCCTGTTAGTAAACCTTTGGACAGAGTTACGTTATCTGCTGTGACATTTGATTCTGTCTTTCCATAAAACAGGGGGCTTTATGACAATTATGGAAATGTTCGGGCAGAGTGGTGTTCTCACCCTGCTTGGCATGGGAATTGTATTCGGATTTCTGGTGGTCATGATCGTTTGTATCACGCTCATGGGCAAGGCAGTCCATGCTCTGGGAATGGATAAGGATGCTCAGACGCCTGCATCAGGCTCCGCTTCCGGTCCGTCTTCAGGCGGTGCCGCAGGAGATTCCGCCGTTACCGCGGCTATTTCCGCCGCGGTGAATGAATATCGCAAGAATAACTCTTAAATAAGATAAGGAGCTCAAGATGGCTAAAGTTAAACTTACTGATTTGGTTTTGCGGGATGCCCACCAGTCGCTGTTCGCAACCCGTATGGTTACCGACGACATGCTGCCCATAGCGGCGAAGCTGGATAAGGTCGGGTATTACGCCCTGGAAGCATGGGGCGGCGCAACCTTCGATTCGGCTATCCGCTTCCTTAATGAAGATCCCTGGGACCGGCTTAAAAAGCTCCATGCGGCTTTGCCGAATACTCCTATTATGATGCTCCTCCGGGGACAGAACCTCCTCGGATACCGCCACTACGCGGACGATGTGGTCGCCAAGTTCGTGGAAACCGCCGCCAAAGACGGTGTCGGGATTTTCCGCATTTTTGACGCCCTCAATGATCCCCGGAATTTCAAAGCAGCCACCGAGGCCGCGAAAAAGACCGGTAAACACGTGCAGGCGGCTATTTCCTACGCCACCACGCCGTTCCATACGATCGATAAGTATGTTGAACTGGCCAAGCAGTTCGCCGACATGGGGGTCGATTCACTCTGTATCAAGGATATGGCCGGTCTGCTTAAGCCCTTTGATGCTTATGACCTTGTAAAGGCTATCAAAAAAGCCGTGGATCTTCCCCTGGAAATCCACTCCCATTCAACCACCGGTATGTCCGTTTCTACCCTGGAAAAAGCCGCCGAAGCGGGCGCGGATATTCTCGATACGGTTATTTCTTCCCTTTCCATGGGAACCAGCCACAGCCCCACCGAAACCATGGTCGAAATTTTCAAAGGCACCGAATACGATACCGGGCTGGATATCAATCTGCTCCTGGAAATCGCTTCCTACTTCCGGGAAGTGCGGAAACACTACAAGAAATTCGAGTCCAGCTTCCTCGGCGCGGATACCCGTATCCTGGTTTCCCAGGTTCCCGGCGGTATGCTGTCAAACCTGGAAAGCCAGCTCAAGGAACAGGGCGCTTCCGACAAGATCGACGATGTGCTTAAGGAAATCGCCGTGGTCCAGAAGGACTTCGGATATCCGCCCCTGGTTACTCCCACCAGCCAGATCGTCGGAACCCAGGCTGTCTTTAATGTACTCTTCGGCCGCTACAACAAGCTTACCGGAGAATCCATGGACCTCCTGGTGGGTAAATACGGAAAAACCCCGGCGGACAAGAATTCCGAAGTGGTTAAGAAAGCCCTGGAAGCGCTCAAAATGGAAAAAGAAATCACCCACCGCCCGGCGGATGATATTCCCAATGAATACGGTAAGCTGGAAGAGGAAACCAAAAAACTCCTGGGAACCGATACCGTTTCAACCGAAGACGTACTTACCTATGCCATGTTCCCGAAGGTAGCTCCGGATTTCTTCAAAAACCGGTCCAAAGGCCCGGTGAAGTTTACCGCCGAAGACGCCGCTCCCGCAGCAACCCCGGCTGCCGCTGCTCCCGCCGGTTCAGGGCAGGCCGCGAAATACGTGGTTAACGTCAACGGCGCGGATTACAATGTTGTTGTCCGGCCCGAGGGAACCATGGCCGTGGCACCCGCTGCCGGCGCCGCGTCCGCTGCCGCCGCGGCAGCACCCGCTCCTGCGGCTCCCTCCGGCGGTGCCGTGATAAACGCTCCGGTGGCCGGAACGATTATCCGGTTTGCCGTCAACGAAGGGGCGAGCGTTAATTCCGGGGACACGATTATTATTATCGAATCCATGAAGATGGAGCTGGAAATCAAAGCCACCTCCGCCGGAACCGTCCACTTCCTGGTCGCTGCAGGAGCTCAGGTGAATGCACAGCAGCCAGTGGCGGAACTTAAATAGGAAAGGGGCCGTATGTTAAATCTCAGAAAGAACCCTCAGGCAGTCACCAAGATTTGTCTTGCCATGGTTATTGCCGCCTTTGTGTTCTCGTTTATGCCCCGGGTTGTGGCTCAGGCGGCAGCCCCGCGGCATGACCCCGCTTCAATCCGGAATATGGAAGGCACAATCCCCGGGAGTGAGGATGTTCCCAGTATTTCCATCGGCAGCTTTGCCCGGAATATTGTGGAAACCACCGGGCTGTTTGCCTTTATAACCCAGGCTAAGGAAATGCTGACCCCCAGCGGAGAACCTACCATCGTTTTCGGATGGCAGCAGCTGGTCATGATAATTGTCGGGTTTGTTATTATTTACCTGGGAGCCGCCAAGGGATTTGAACCGCTGCTGCTTATACCCATCGGATTCGGTACCGTTTTCGTAAACGTACCCTTTGCCGGAATGGGCGAGGGCCACGGGTTCCTCAATATTATCTACGAGGCCGGTGTCGGCAACGAGTTCTTCCCGCTGCTTATCTTTATGGGAATCGGCGCCATGACCGACTTCGGTCCGCTCATTGCCAACCCCAAAACGGCTATCCTCGGCGCGGCGGCGCAGTTCGGTGTGTTCGGCACCCTCTTTGGCATCACCGCTGCCAACCTTATCCCGGGTATCAACTTCAATCTCAAGGAAGCCTGCGCGGTGGCTATCATCGGCGGCGCCGACGGCCCCACGACGATCTACATCGCGGCCAAGCTGGCGCCCCATCTTATGGCAACCGTTGCCGTGGCGGCGTACTCCTACATGGCCCTGGTGCCCATAATTCAGCCGCCTATTATGCGGGCGCTGACCAGCAAGCACGAACGGCTTATCAGGATGAAGCAGCTCCGCCACGTTTCCAAGGTTGAGAAGATTCTCTTCCCGATGGTTGTACTGGTGCTGGCTATTCTGCTTATTCCTTCGGCCGCGGCGCTCATCGGGTGTCTCATGTTCGGCAACTTTATCAAGGAAGTTGGTGTCGTGGACCGGTTGTCCAAGACCCTGCAGAATGAACTGATGAACATCGTGTCCATTCTGCTGTCCTTGGGTGTCGGAAGCCAGATGACCCCCGAGAAGTTCCTCAACCCCTCGTCGCTCATCATCGTTGCCATGGGACTTATTGCCTTTGCCATTGCCACAGGTACCGGTGTTCTTGTGGCGAAGTTCATGAACCTGTTCCTTAAGGAAAAAATCAATCCCCTTATCGGCGCGGCGGGTGTTTCCGCTGTTCCCATGGCATCCCGGGTTGCCAATAAGGTCGGCCTTGAGGAAGATCCCGGAAACTTCCTGCTCATGCACGCCATGGGTCCCAATGTATCCGGTGTTATCGGAACCGCTATCGCAGCGGGTGTCATGATCGCCGTTTACGGAGGCTGACGGATTTACCGGTAGAGGCAGATTCTTTTTACTGTGATATGCAGGGATCCGGACATTCCGGATCCCTGTTTTTTTGTCCCCAGGAAAATTTCTCCGGATGAGCCGGGTATCTAGCCGTTACTGTTTTTCCGCCGCGACAAACAGCACATCACCGGAAGTAAAGTTGGAATTTTCAATAATGTTTTTTTCTATGGTTTTTACGGAAAACCCGCAGGGTTCCAGCAGGTGCCGGATACTCTGACTATCGTAATACTGGTCCCACAGAATACATTCCTTTGCGGCGCCGTGCTCCTGGGGAATTATAAAGTACCGTGTGCCTATGGCGTCTGCCTCTTCAAAATGCTGAAATTCCTCCAGAAGGAAGTAAGGTTCTTCCGCCCAGAAACCGCCGCCGCCGGAAAGACTCCAGGTTTTTCCCGTGGGTTTGCTGTCCTTCAGCCTTTTCCCGAAAACATCGAAAAGGAACAAGCCGCCCTTTGGAAGGGCCGATTGTATTTTGCCGAGAAGCATCTTCTGTTCTTCCGGGATCAGCGCGCCGAAATCGCAGTAAATCATTATTGCCGCGGAATAGCCATCCCCAAAGGGTTCTTTGAGATAATCGCCGTAAATGTACTCGGTAAAACCATCCATGGAATTATGGGCCGCGGCGTAGTCAATGGACACTTTATTAAAGTCCAAACCCCGTACCGTATGCTGCTTTTTTGCCAATTCCAGGGCGTACAGTCCCGGTCCGCATCCGAGATCGAGAACCGCGCCGCCGGGAGGTATCTGACGCAATATCCATTGAAGCGTTTTTTCACGGTCCGCTTTGTTCCGGGATGCTCCGTCACTGGATTCATCCAGGTGAGCCTGGAGCAGATTCCGGGAAATATACGGATCGGTCCAGATGGAATCCGCGCTCCTCTGGAAAAGACTTAGGCTGGGTGTATACAATGGGGCGCTCCTCCGGGGTGTTACTGTTTGGTATAGGTATAGATTTCGGCGATTTCGTCGGAGTCCTCATAGGAGGACTGCATGATTCTTCCCGTAGTCTTGAAGAATCGTTCGCACCACCAGAATCCGTTATCGTATTCAATATAAATTTCATAATAACTGCCGGTCAACCGCTGGGCATAATCAATGATATAATAATAGTAGAAATCATCCACCACACTTTCCCCATCGTCAAAAATATCGTCCCGGGTAAATTCGATAGTGTAATCGTCGGTATCCAGTTTCCATTTTCCTAAGATCCATGAGGGAGGGGCAATGTCTTCAACCCAGTCACTGGCAAAAAGCCAGGAGGACGCGAACAGCAGAACCGCCGCAAATATGGATATCCGTGTTCTCATGGTCTAGCCTCCCAGTCCTGCTACAGACTTTATTCTGAATCTTTTGTACTATAAGCTTAATAGGAAACACCGGAATGATACAAATATTCGGCACAAAAAAATGCAGAAACACCCAAAAAGCGCTCCGTTTTTTCAGTGACCGGGGGATAGAAGTACAGTTCCGGGATCTCTCGGTAAAACCGCCGAGTCCCGGAGAATTGGATGATATGGCCAAGGCTGCCGGGGGCTACGATATTTTGATTGACCTGTCAGGTCCCGCCGCGGAGCAGCGGGGCCTGCGGTATATGGATTACGATGCCAGGGAAATCCTTCTTGAGGATCCGGCGCTGTATAAAACTCCCCTGGTCCGCCCGGGAAAGGGGTTGGCGGCCGCCGGCCCCGATGAGGCTGCCTGGAAAGGTATGGTAAAAACCGCATGAAAAAAATTGCTGAATTCATCCTGCTTACAGTTCTGTTTGCCGCGGTCCCGGGGGCGGCGCTTTTTTCCGATACCCTTCCCGAAGCCGCCGCGAAAACCAGGGGCGATTACCTTACCGTAAAAGTAGCGGTCATGGGCCCGGGGACGGAACTGTATTTCTGGTGGGGCCATATTGCCCTGGTTATTGAGGATGAACTGAGCGGCCAGAGCCGTTTTTACGACTACGGACTCTTCTCATTCGATAATGAGAATTTCTTCCTGAATTTTGCCCTGGGCCGCCTTCTGTACAGTGCAGGGGTCAGTCCCACGGACGCGAATGTCAGGCAGTATATACGGAACAACCGAGATGTGGTGATGCTTACACTGGACCTTCCGGCCCAGAAAAAAGAGGAAGTCCTCAGGTTCGCGGAGAACAATGTACTCCCCGAAAACAGGGATTATTATTACCATCATTTCAAGGATAACTGCGCCACCCGGATCAGGGATATTGTTGACCTGGCCACCGACGGCCAGTTTTTTGATGAATTCGGCGCCGCTCCCGGCCGGTTTACCCTGCGGCAGCATGTGCGCCGGCATACCTGGTTTTCGCCGTTTTTCGACTGGCTCCTCAATTTTCTCATGGGCCAGGATATTGATACCCCCATTACCGTATGGGAGGAGATGTTCCTTCCTTCGGAAATAGACAGGAATCTCCAAAATTTCCGGTATACCGACAGCCAGGGGCAGGAACGCAGCCTGGTGGTTTCCAGGGAAATAATCAACAGCGCCGTGAACCGTCCGCCGGTTCTTGAAAATCCCCGGAAGCAGTGGCCCCGGGAACTCGTCTTCAGTCTGGTGATCTGCGGAATCCTGGGTGTCTTCTACTGGCTGCGGAACAGAAAGCCCCGGGCCGGGCGTATCCTTTTGGGGAGTTCCCAGGCAGCGCTTGGATTGTTCTTCGGCATAGCCGGGAGCCTTTCGGTCTTCCTTACGTTTTTTACCGACCACGACTATACGTACCACAACTGCAATCTTTTTATTGTCCATCCGCTGATTCTCGCCGCGGTTCCCCTGGGCATAATTATGGCGGCGGATAAAGGGAAAAACTGGAAGCGTACGCCGGAGTGGTATCTGCGCCTCCTCTGGACCGTCGTTTTTGCCGGGGGGATTGTTTCTATGGCAATAAAACTGCTCCCCTGGTTCTGGCAGCAGAACCAGGTTACCCAGGCGCTGGTCATGCCCTTTGCCCTGGTTCTCAGTTTTATTCCGCCCTGGATCGGCGGTGCCTTGCGGAGGCGGAAGCATGGGTAATTCCATCCCCGTGCTCCGGAAGCCCGATTGGATCAGAGTTACGGTCCCCGCGGGTCAGACATGGCGGTATGTGGACGGCATTCTCCGGAAACGGAACCTCCATACGGTCTGCGATGAGGCAAAGTGTCCCAATAAGGGTGAATGCTGGGGCGCCGGTACGGCGACCTTTATGATCATGGGGGATACCTGTACCAGGGGCTGCCGGTTCTGCGCGGTTAAGACCGCCCGTTCCGGCGAGTCCCTGCGGCAGGATGAAGGCGAAGCCCTTGCCCTGGCCGCGGCCGAACTGGGGCTCCGGTACCTTGTTCTTACATCGGTTGACCGGGATGACCTGGCCGACCAGGGAGCCGGTCATTTTGCTTCCTGTATCCGGGCCGTCAAAAAACACGTTCCGGAGATAAAAACCGAAGCCCTGATCCCGGATTTTTCAGATGAAGCGCTGGCGGTACTCCTCTCCGCGGGACCGGATGTGGTCGCCCATAACGTTGAAACCGTGCGCTCCCTCCAGGCAGTGCGGGACCCACGGGCGACATTCGACAGAAGCCTTCAAACTCTTACAAACGCGAAAAAACTCGGGGCGCCCCTGACAAAATCGAGTCTGATTCTGGGGCTCGGCGAAAAAGAAGAAGAGGTCCTTTCCGCTATGGATGAACTCCGTTCCGCCGGGGTGGATATCCTCGTCATGGGCCAGTATCTGCAGCCCACCGCAAAACAGATCCCCGTGGCCGAATACGTTAGCCCGGAGCAATTCAAAGCCTACGCCCGGGAAGCCTGGAGCAGGGGATTCACGTCGGTGGTTTCATCCCCCTTTGCCAGAACCAGCTACCACGCGGCGGATTCTGCCGGAACGGCCCGATGACGGTTCACGGAACCGGCAAACCCGAAGGATGCAAACTCATCCGGATAAGTGCCGAAATACGGAATAATACGGTCGCTGCCATAGATATCCGGGGGGATTTTTTCGCCAGCCCGGAGGAAGGTTTTGAAGACGCGGAAAAACGCCTCAGCGGAACTTCGGTGGACCGTATAGCAGAAGTTTTCGATTCCCTTCTCAAAGATGAAGGGGTAGAGGTTTTCGGTATATCCGGCGCCGGCGTCGCCGCGGTGCTTCAAGAAGCTCTTGAAAAGGAACTGTCCTGATGGCGGGTGCTTCGTATGATTTCCGGCTTCTGGATACCGGCTTTAATCACGCGTATTACAATATGGGCCTCGACCAGTCGATTCTCGAATCGGTTTCCCGGGGCGAAGCGCCGCCCACCCTGCGGTTGTACGGGTGGAATCCGCCCGCGGTTTCCATCGGCTATTTTCAGGGAGCGGGGGAGGAACTCAACCTTGAGGCCTGCAGCCGCCGGGGTATCGATGTTGTGCGGCGCATAACCGGCGGCGGAGCGGTCTTCCACCGGGCTGAGCTGACCTACAGCATGGTTGTGCCCCTGGATCACCCTCTGGCGGGGAAGACGATTCTTTCTTCATACGAATCACTCTGCGGCGGACTTATTGAGGGCTTTTCCCTGCTGGGCGTGGAAGCCCGGTTTGCCCCGGTTAACGATATTGTTTCGGGGGGCAGGAAGATTTCCGGGAATGCCCAGACGCGGAAAATGGGGTGCCTGCTTCTGCACGGCACGGTTCTTTTGGATGTGGATGTGGCCCTCATGTTCGAGCTGCTCAATGTTCCTTCCGAAAAACTGAAGGATAAACTTATCGCTGATGTTTCACAGCGTGTCACGGGACTCCGGTCTCTTCTGGGGCGGGCGGTTTCCTTTGAAGAAGCCCGGGATGTTTTTGCCGAAGGATTCCGCCGCGGACTGGGCCTCAGTTTTATTGGGAATTCCCGGATCAGCGGCCCTGAACAGTCCCGGGCCGTACAATTGGCGGAGGAGCATTTTTCGGATCCCCGGTGGATTTATAAACGGCCCTAGCGGGCCGCCCTTTTATGAAAACGGGGTTTCCGCTATACTTATGGTATGAAGCCGACATTTATCTCAGCGGTTTTGCTGCTGGCCATTGCCATTCCTGGACTCAGCGCCCAGGAGCCCAGGCTTCTTTCGGGAAACGGCGCCGTCCCGGCGGAAAATGCGGCCGAAGGACCGGAGGTTCTCCTCTTTCCCCTGTATCCGCTGATACATTCCGCGGAGGCGGGGACTGTTTTCTGGAACCCCGATTGGCCCCTTTCCATGCCCCCGGATGCTTTTGATTCCGCGAAAAAGGCTGTCTCCGGCATCATTCTTAATACCGGTGACGCTGTTTTGGCCTGCCGCTGGGATGGTAAAGGCCGGCTCCGGGAATTTCCCGTGTATCTCGGAGGGGCTTTTTTCCAGGCCCGGACGCAGCGCGGCGGAAACGATCTTCTGACGGAAATTTTCCTGACCGGGCCGGAGACCATAACCGCTGAACTCCTGGAATACCGGGACGGCCTTCCGGTTCTGGCCAGGATAACCCGGGGCGGCGGGAATTACTTTGTGTCGTTTCACCATTGGCTTAACGGGGTGAGTGAGACCTGGTACGACGCCCAGGGAAACGCCGCGGGCCTTCTTTCCGCTGATTACGCCAAAATCAACCGGCGGTCCCTGGCCGTTATGGTACAGTATATCGCGGGCAATGAAAAATCCGTGATTTCCTACAGCTACGATTCCTGGGGCAATGTCTCGGGAATAACCGGGGCGGGTATTGCGGTCTCCGCCCTGTATAACCAGTTCGGCCGGCCCCGGTATGTTGAACGGCACTGGGATGCGGTTTCGCCCGGTGACGTTCCTTATTTTGCCGGTACGGTTTCCGGAGCCGCGGGGAATTATTCCTTCCAATGGGACGAATCGGGGCTCCTCAGAACCGTGCGGGGTGCTTTCGACGGGAATACGGCGGAGCTCCGGTACGAATATACCCTTGATTCCGAACGAAACTGGACGGAGCGGCGGGAACTGAGAATGGTCCGCCAGGGAGGATACCTTTTTCCCCAGCCCGGCCCGGTTCTGACAAGAACCTTAGAATACTGAAGAATGACGGAGACAGCCTGAATGATTTCATCCGTAGACTGGCGTGAGAAGAAGTATGAGGAAACCTTTGATCAGGAAGTCCGTGGTCTGGAAAGACGGAAGGAGTCGGATCCTGACTGTACAATCGAGGATCTTGAAGGGATATTGAAGCATTTGTACCACATGGACGGCGCCGACTGGGGCGGCCGGGGAGAAGTGCAGGATATTACCCTCAGCGCGACCATCGCCGCCTACGAACATTTTATCGCCCAATGGAAGGCCGGCCGGGTATAAGCCGCTGTTCATTTTTTTTATTTTTTTTCTGTTACCTTTCCCGCTATGTTTTGTTATACATATAGGCAGACGGTTAGTACTGTTTCCTATTCCTCCTTTCCTTTTTTTGTGTTGCCCCGGGGTCACTCCTTTCCCCGGGGCATTTTTTTATCCCAAATTCAGGGCCTAAAAACGCCGGAAACAGCATTTTCTGACAAATCCGGTTTGGATGGGACTATATTTTTCTGTTATACTTTTGATACAATGCGATAATCAAAGGAATAAGGAGATTAAAATATGGAATGGCGGGCAAGTCACATTCTGGTTAAGGACAGGGCGCTGGCGGAGGATCTCCTTAAGCGGATAAAGCAGGGTGCCCAGTTTGAGTCCCTGGCCCGGGAATATTCAACCTGTCCCTCAAAATCCTCCGGAGGGGACCTTGGATGGTTCGGTCCGGGGAAAATGGTAGCTCCCTTTGAGTCCGCGGTTAAGCGGCTTTCCCCGGGATCAGTGGGGGATGTGGTGCAGACCCAGTTCGGATACCACGTCATAAAATGTACGGGAAGAAAAGACTGATTTTCCCGCGGAACCGGGCCGTTTTTATTTGAGCTTTTTAGTCGAGTAAGCTATAGTTGAGGGTAGGAGACTGTAATGGCTGCTAAAGAAACCGATTTCAAATCTATAATTAGACTTGATTCGGAATTACAGCAAATCCAGGACCTGGATCTTTTGCTGGAACGCATTCTGCTGGAGGCACGGAAGGTAGTTCACGCCGACGCGGGATCAATTTACGTAAAAGAAGGGGATAAGCTGGTAATCAAATACGCCCACAATGATACCCTCCAGAAGGAACTTCCCGCCGGCCAGAAGCTTATTTACTCGGTATTTTCCGTAGCGATAAATGAAAAAACTATTTCCGGATACTCGGCGCTGACCCAGGAACTGGTAAATGTACCCGATGTATACCATATATCCGATGATGTTCCCTATTCCTTCGGCGCTTCCTACGATAAAATTTCAGGGTATAAGACGATTTCCAATCTGACCGTTCCTCTGGTAACCTCGGACGGCAAGGTTCTCGGGGTCATTCAGGTTCTTAACGCAAAAGATGAAAACGGCAATACGGTACCATTTTCCAAGGAAGATGAATTCCTCATTACCCATTTTGCCGCCAACGCGACCGTGGCGCTCCAGCGGGCCCAGATGACCCGTGCCATGATTCTCCGGATGATAAAAATGTCCGAACTCCGGGATCCGAAAGAAACCGGAACCCATGTTAACCGGGTCGCCGGGTACGCGGTGGAAATATACGACCGCTGGGCCCAGAAACACGGTGTCCCCGACGGGGAGCGGGAAAAATTCAAGGATACCTTCAGAATCGCCGCCATGCTGCATGATGTTGGAAAGGTGGCTATTTCGGATATTATCCTGAAGAAACCGTCAAAATTCAGCGACGAAGAATACAAGATAATGCAGCACCATACCATATATGGTTCCCTGCTTTTTGATGACCCCCAGTCGCCTCTGGATACTATTGCCATGGATATTGCCCTGACCCACCATGAAAACTGGGACGGTACCGGTTATCCCGGATGGATCGACCCTTTAACGGGAGACCCTATCAGGGCGGATATCAACGGCAGAACCCTGGGCAAAAAAGGCGAGGAAATACCCCTGGTGGGCCGTATCGTCTCCATCGCGGATGTTTTTGACGCCCTTTCGTCCCGGAGGGTCTACAAGGAGCCCTGGTCGGAAGAACAGGTTCTCAGCGAAATCAGGCGTCTTTCGGGAACAAAGTTCGATCCTGAGCTGGTGGAAATTTTCTTCGAAATCCTTCCGAATATTAAGCAGATCCAGAGTCTCTACCCCGAACACGAAGCTGTCCCGGTGTAGCGGCGATTCAGTTTTTTGTATGTTTTCCGTTCTGTTCTTCCCGGATAAGCCGGGAAAGCAGGCTGTCGAAGGTATCGGCGAATTTTTTTAATTCCCTGTTGCCGTAGGAAGCGTTCCGTTCCATACCCATGCCGTTTTCCGCGAGACCCACCATAAAATCCCTCACGGACAGGCGTTCCCTGATGTTTTCCCGGGTATACAGCCGGCCCCGATCGTCGAGAACCGTGATTCCCCGTTCAACCAGCCGGTCCGCCAGCGGTATGTCCCGGGTAATAACCAGATCACCGGGTACCGCCAGCTCCACAATGCGGTTGTCCGCTGAACCGTCCCCAGCCGGGCAGAGTTCCATGGTGATGCCTCTGCCTTTTATTCCGGGGATCGGCCTGTTCGCGGCAAACACCGCTTCCGTACCGGTCCGTTGGGCCGCCCGGACCACGGTTTCCCGGACCTGTCTGGGACAGGAATCAGCGTCCACAAAGATTTTCATGTCAGCAGCGGTCTGTTCCGATTCCGGCGCAGTACATCCGGTAGGTTCCGGTACACCGGACCGGGTTTGAAGAAACACCTGCGGAAACAAAGGCGCTTTCCCCTTTGGAAAGAATCATCTTTTCGGCGCTTCCGGTCCGGGACAGTTCCAGGGTTCCTTCGGTAACGATAAGTATATTCGGGCCCTCCAGGGGATACTGACGGTCACTCCCGTGGTTATTGGCCACGGTCAGGGAAAATTCCGCGGTTTCCCCGGGATAGGTAAAGCAGTCCGGGGATGGCGCCGGTGGATTCAGTATATCGGGTAAAAACTGTTTAAACGAAAGAATGGAGCACAATTCATCAATGTCCACATGCTTGCTGGTCAGGCCCCCCCGGAGCACATTATCGGAATTGGCCATGAGTTCGACCCCAAGGCCGCGGACATAGGCATGAAGAATTCCCGCGGGCAGGAAAATCGCCTCCCCGGGGTTTAAGTCAAGGACATTGAGGTACAGCGGCGCAAGTATCCCCGCATCTTCCCGATACAGGAGGGAAAAATCCCTGCACAGCTCCCATTCCCGGCGGTACTGCGGCAGTATTTCGGTGAGGGTCTCCGTGCGGTTCCTCAGGTAAACACCCAGCTCTGCCAGGGCGTTTCCGGGAAGTTCAAAAAGCGAAGAAACGAACCCCCTGAGGGCTGCTTCTTCATTTTTGTCTTCCAGGGCTTTTCTGGCAGTGTCCAGCACCGGTGTACCGCAGGCGCCCGCAAGGATCCGTATTTCCGAAACATGCCTGAAACCGCACATTGCCCTGAAAGGACTCAGGGCGCAGAGTATCTCGGGTTTATGATTGGGATCCTGGTAATTGCGTTCCGGAGAATCAAGCGGTATTCCCGCGTTGTTTTCCCGTTCCCAGCCGTTTTTTGCCTGTTCCAGATTGGGATGAACCTGGATCGACAGAGGCCGTGCCGCCGCGAGTATCTTAAACAGAAAGGGGAGGGTGCCATACCGCTCCTCGGCGGATTTTCCCAGCAGAGCGGGAGGATTCCGCCGGATGAGTTCGGGGAGCGGTACAAGAGCGCCGCCATCCATGGCTTCCGACGGGGCTCCGGGATGGATTCCCATCCATAATTCGGCCCATGGACTGCCTGACGTATTGGGAATTCCCAAAAGATCGGGGATCCATTCAGGGGATCCCCAATCGTAATATTTCACCTGGTTGCTGAGTGTATAGATGCCATCCACGCGGTTAGTCCCCCAAGGCTTCGTCTATCCGGGCTATGAGATCCAGGGTCAGCTGTTCCGCCTCTTTTTCATCAAAATCGGCGTACCCTGAATCGGCTATGCCTTTTTTTTCCTTAACCTTTTCAATTTCATCACAGAGCAGAAAACCGCTGAGAACCGCTACTTTGAGAGGATCATCCAGTCCGGTCGTTCTTTTTGTGTTTTCGACAAAGTGTTTGTACCGTTCCAGGAGACTCTGTAAATACTGCGGATCCGCATCGGCCGTGATTGTAAAAGAGGTGCCGAGTATATTGATGCGAAGATCACTCTTCGGCATGGGCTTTCCTTAGAAAATATCAAGTTCCGCGGTCTGATCTTCCGGTACTGCGGCTTTGGCCTTGGCGGCGGCTTCCTCCGCCTCAAGTTTTGCCATGATTGCTTCCTCGGAATCCTCCGCCGCGGCGTCTTCAGCGGCAGAATGGGTGTTTTCCGGTTCCGTATCAGACCCGTTTGACTGAAAAGTATTTTTTTGTAATGGAGTCCCCTGGGGAGTACCGGCGCCTGAACCGGCACCGGCCGCGGGAATTTCATGTCCCTCTTTCCCCGAAAGGACGTGATCTATGGCATCCTCAAACTGGTTAAGCCGCTCCAGGGCGGATACAATCCCTTCCTCGATGCGGCTCTGGTCCTCTTTGAAATGCCGTACTATTTCCTCGAGTTCGTCAATGCGCCGCTGGTAACCTTCAGCTTTTTCCTTAAGACGGGAATTCTCATCGGTTACCTGCTTTATGTATTCAATCGCCTTGGCGATCTTCGTTTCCAGCAGTTTGACTTGCTCGAGGCTGACCATACGGAACTACGCTCCCAGAGCGGCTTTCGCCTGGGCGACCACGGCCTTAAAGGCGCTGGCGTCTTCCATGGCCAGGTGGGCCAGGGCTTTGCGGTTGATGGTAACTCCCGCTTTGTTGAGTCCGTCGACCAGCCGCGAATATGACATACCCTCCGCCCGGCAGGCGGCGTTGATACGGATGATCCAAATCCTCCGGAAATCGCCTTTGCGGTCCTTTCTGTCCCGGTAGGCGTATGAGAGGCCTTTGGTAACCGCGTCTTTCGCGGTTTTATAATTCGAATGGCGCCGGCCCCAATAACCTTTTGCCTGCTTGAGTATCTTCTTGCGGTGGTCCTTTCTTCTGGACCCGTCTATTGCTCGTGACATAAAGAACCGTCCTTATCCGTAGGGTAACAGCTTTTTCTTGATCACCGGTACATTATCATCCGACAGGATACCGGCGTGGCGGAGATTCCGCTTCCGTTTAGCGCTTTTCTTGGTAAGAATGTGCCGGAGGTTCTGTTTTTTGTATTTTACCTTTCCCGATCCGGTAAAGGAGAACCGCTTGGCTGCGCTCTTTTTGGTTTTCATCTTAGGCATGGTGCCATCCTCTGCTTATTTCTTAGATTTAGGGCTTAGAACCATGGACATAAACCTTCCTTCCATTGCCGGAGGCTTATCCATGACATATTCCCCTTCAATACGCTTTAAAACGTCGTTTAAAACGTCCAATCCGAGTTCGGTATGGGCAAGCTCCCGTCCGCGGAACCGGACCGTGACCTTAACCTTGTTGCCGTCAGCGAGAAATTCCTTCACATGTTTGGATTTAAAATCCAGATCATGGTCGTCTATCTTAGGCTGCATGCGGATTTCCTTTAATTTAAGGAGTTTCTGCCGCTTCTTTGCATCCCTGACTTTTTTCTCATTCTCGAATTTGAACTTGCCATAGTCCAGTATTTTAACTACCGGCGGGCTAGCCTGAGGGGCTACTTCCACCAGATCGAGACCCTGTTCTTTGGCCATTTCGAGCGCCTGGGTTATGGATATTACCTGCTGTTCGCCCTCATCGCTGATGAGCCGAACTTCCCGCACCCGAATCTGTTCATTAATCCGTAAATCTCTGTCCGCCAACTGACCTCCTCGTCAGTTCTTTTAAGAACTGAAGTTCCCGATACAACGGGGCATGTACCGATAACTACTGTAGACTATAACAAATAAAAAGTCCCTCTGTCCAGTGGAGGGGGAGCACCAAGTCTTTCAATCCGGAACGCATCCGAGGATACTGGTAATGCCGGGTGTGTTCCGGCTTTACCGGCCCGGTGCTGCCCGTTCGCGCGGGCTGCTCCCCCTGCGGACGGGCTTCCTCACCCGTTTTCCTTTTTTCCGCGGAGCGGTCTCATAGAGCCCGCACTGTTATATCATCCAACGGGTTCGGTGATCCCGTCCTACCCCCACTGCAGATTCTGGGTGATGGGGACTGGTGTGAGACCGAATTGTGATATGAGATTATACCTACCGTTAGGTATAGAAACCCTCCGGCATGGCTGGCTTATGTTACCCTTAGCGGGGGCATATATCCGGCCCCCCGCATACATCCTCCGCAACGCGGTGCCTGGCCCGGTCCATCCCGAAGAGCCGGCACAGAAACATGGTGTTAAAAGGTAACACGGGGTGCCGGGGACAAATGGGGTATGAGCGACTTTCGAGGCCGCAGGCCGACACGGAGCCATACCCCATTTGTCCCCGGCAGGACCCCAAGACCTATTTCTCCATGCTTCTGTGCGGGACTGCAGAACACCGGGACTGTCCCGCCTTGCGGAGGGGTGCACCCCTATGATAGGGTATGATATGAGTCTTTTCAGCTTTTTGTGGGTACCGCTGTTTTATCTGTTCTGGAGAGCCTTGTCTCCGGAAGGTTCGGAGAACACCGGCGGTGTGTGTGCCCTGATTTTCGGGGCTGTTATTGCTCTGATCCAGTTTATCACCGGCCCGATGGTTTTCCCGGGCGGATTCGGTTTTCTCCGATGGCTGAGTATTTTTGTGGATCTCGTCTTTTTCCCCGCCATTCTTCCCCTGGGAATCTGTCTGCTTCTGCTGCTTTTCAGCCTTCTTACGGGCTCCGTAAATCTTACAAGCTTCATGCTTATTTCCCTTATTCCCGCTTCGATATTCCGGACCGCAAGTTACAGTTCCCTTACGGAACCGATGGTGCTTGTGCTGATCCCGTTTCTCTGGACGGCCCTGGCAGTGGGAATGCCCTTTTTTATCCGGATCGCCCAGGAAGAATACGGTCTTAAAACGGTTTTGAGCATCATCGGCTGCATTCTGCTTCCCTTTGCGGCTGCCACTGCGTACTGGGCTTTCTTCAGGCAGATGAACCCCCTGGGATTCCTGCTGAGTTTTATAACTGCGGCGCCTATGGTTATATCCACAGCGCTCAGTTTCGCCGTCCGCATCAAACGCGGATAGGCGGTCCATGGCCGGGAAAAGTCCCACCCAGCGGCAGCTGCGGGCAATCGCGGGAAAAAATCATATTTTTGAGGTCGCCATTTCCCTTATCAAACGGAACGGCTTTGAGCAAACCGGCGTAAGTGATATCTGCCGGGAAGCGGGAGTTTCCACCGGGGCTTTCTACCACTATTTTAAATCGAAACAGGATATTCTTTTTGAGCTGTATATCCGGGCGGACCGTTTTTTTGAACGGAATGTGGACGCCTGGGTCCGTTCCCGGGATCCGGCGGTACAGGTTATGGAATATATGGCCCTGTACATCCATTTTGTCCGGCTGGAGGGGGTGGATATCACCAGAAATCTGTATAATCCCGGCAACACGCTGTTTCTCAAGCAGGACCGTTCTATGCTTACCCTGCTGGAAGGAATAATATCCCGGGGCCAGGAAAAAGGAGCTATTTCCAAACGGCTTGGTCCGCCGGAATGGGTTCGTTTCATTTTTTCTGTTCTCCGGGGGCTTGCTCTGGACTGGGCTCTTTACAAGGGGGCTTATGATATAGAGGAGCGGGCGAAATCCCATATTGAATGCGTGGGCGATTATTTAAAAAAACAGTAGCACCGTGACCGTAAAAACCGGATAAGTTTTTCCGGATACCTCCATTATTCTTATTGCTTTTTTCTGAGTTAGGGTCTACTATTCAATGAAATTTTACCGAATACATTCGGTGAATAAATTAACATCTGACAGGAGTTGATCTGATGAAAAAAGTACCATCAAAAATTCTTGCGCTCCTCATGGCGGTAAGTGTTTTTGGCTGTGTTTCCAGCAAAACCGGTTTTACTCCCGGTACGTACCAGGGGACAGCCCAGGGATTCCACGGCGATATTACTATGGAAGTAACCGTTGATTCCGGGCGGATCCTTTCGGTCCAGGCGGTGGAACATACCGAAAGCCCCGGGATTTCCGATCCCGCCTTTGAGCGGATTCCCAAGGCCATTGTGGACGGCCAGACCTTGGCGGTGGATGTCGTCGCCGGCGCCAGTTTCAGCAGCCGGGGTATCATCGATGCTGTGACCCTGGCGCTGGAAAAATCCGGTGCCGATATTACGGCGCTTCAGAACAAGACCGCAAGTTCAAAAGCGGTACGGCGTGATTCCAAAACCGAAACCGCCGATGTCATTGTTATCGGTGCCGGCGGAGCCGGGCTTGCCGCGGCGATCGCCGCAAACCAGAGCGGCGCCACGGTGATTGTTCTGGAAAAAATGCCCCGCGCCGGCGGAAATACCATTATTTCCGGCGCCGCCTACAACGCGGTGGATCCTTCCCGGCAGATTCCCCTGGGGATCGAAGACTCAGTGGATCTCCACTTTACCCAGACCTACGAAGGGGGAGACAAGGTCGGTGATCCCGCGCTGGTCCGCACCATGGTCGAGAACGCCTATCCCGCGCTCCAGTGGATGGAAAGCCTGGGAATGGAATTCACCCCCACGGTGTTCACGGTGCTGGGCGGCCTCTGGCCCCGGGCTCACAAACCGGTAAAGCCCCTGGGCACCGGCTACATTGATACCGATCTCGAATACATTAACAGCCACAGCAGCCAGATAACCCTCCTGCTGGAAACCGAAGCCACGGAACTGATTACGAAAAACGGCCGGGTGACCGGTGTTAAAGCAAAGGGGCTTTCCACGGATTACGTGTTTAACGCCAACAAAGCCGTTGTTATTGCCACCGGCGGTTTCGGCGCGAACATTGAACTCCGGGACCGGTTCAATTCCATGTGGCCTGCCCTGACCAATATAAAGACCACCAACCATCCCGGGGCAACCGGCGACGGACTTGTCATGGCCGAAGCAGTCGGGGCAAACCTGGTGGGTATGGAATATATCCAGCTGCTGCCCATGGGTGATCCCGACACCGGAAGCCTTTCCGGGAATATTGAGCAGAATGTGGAAAACCGGATTTTCGTCAACAAGAGCGGAAACCGTTTCGTGGATGAAGGCGCCCGCCGGGATGTTATGACCAAGGGCCTGTTTGAACAGCAGGACGCGTTCATGTGGGTTATCCTTGACCGCCATTCATATCCCAATCCGGATGTTAAGAACAACTTCAACGAGACCATCGCGGAGCTCATTGCCCAGGGCAGGGCATACGGCGCCAACAGCCTCGATGATCTTGCCCGGCAGATTGGCGTTAATGCTGAAAACCTGAAAGCCGCTGTGGCGGATTTCAACCGGGCGGTGGAAACCGGCGGACCCGACCGTTTCGGGAGAACCCTGTTCCAGGATAAGATTGATACGCCGCCTTTCTACGCCGGCGCCCGTGAACCCACGGTTCACCACACCATGGGCGGTATCCAGATCAATACCCGTGCCCAGGCCATCGATAAAAAGGGCAATGTCATTCCCGGGCTGTACGCTGCCGGGGAAGTGACCGGCGGTATCCACGGATCAAACCGTCTCGGCGGCAACGCCCTGGCGGATATCCATGTGTTCGGCCGTATCGCCGGCACCAACGCCGCGGCTGAAAAATAATTAAAACGTAGAGTATTTTTGAAGGAAACGGCCCCGTCCGGGGCCGTTTTATTTTTTGTAAATGCCGGTTTCCTCAATCTGCGGGTACAGCGCCGGGGTATTTTTTACGAATCCCCAGTACCGGTCGCCATAGGACCAGTGCCACCATTCCGAGGGGTAATTGACGAACCCCGCTTTTTCCAGAGCGTATCCCAGTATTTCCCGGTTCCGCTTTTCCTCGCCGGTAATCAGTGGGGTTTCCGTGTAGGTTTTGTTCTGTACCGCAGCGGGATCCGCGTTAAAGACGGTCCCCATGGGTAATTCCGTTCCGTTTTCATCGACAAGGGTCAGGTCCAGGGCGCCCCCGGTGGGATGGGGCGCCACGGATTCCGGGGCAACATAGGCGTAAACCTTCCGCAGCAGCGCATCCCGGGAAAGGTCCGGATACTGTTTTTCATACCGGTTCAATACGCTGTTTACACTCCGGCGCTGGATAGATAACGGACGGTAGGCTTCTTTTACGCAATATGAAAGATTGCGGGGAAGAAAAGCCGTTGATTCCGCAAGTTTCTCCGCGACCCCGGCCCGGCAGAAACAGAAAAATTCACTCCTGCTGGCGATCTGCGCCATGGATTCGTCGACTTGTATCCGCCCGTGAAACCCGCGGAGGTCCGCAAAGGGTTCCTCCGTATCCGCCACGAAAATATTCTGGATGCGTTCATCATCAAATAAAACCATCTGCTGTCCCGGATCCGAAGCTGGATAAAAAAACGCTGTAAACCCCGGGCTTACAGCGTTTCAAGTCAAAACCGGAGACAATGATTCTCCGGCTGTCAGTATTTAGGCCTGACCCGCGGAGCCGAGAACGTTGATGTTTTTGTGCATGTACATCTTTTTCAGCTCATCCCGGGCGGGGCCGAGATATTTCCGGGGATCGAATTCCTCGGGTTTTTCCGCGAAAACCTTGCGGATCATGGCGGTCATGGCGAGGCGGCCGTCGGAATCGATATTGATTTTGCAGACCGCGCTTTTTGCAGCCTTGCGGAGCTGCTCTTCGGGGATGCCCACGGAATCCTTGAGGCTTCCGCCGTATTTTTCGATCATTTTTACGTATTCAATGGGAACCGAGGATGCCCCGTGCAGAACGATGGGGAATCCGGGGATGCGTTTTTCAATTTCCTCAAGAATATCGAAGCGCAGGGGAGGGGGAATCAGGATTCCGTTGGCGTCCCGGGTGCACTGTTCGGGTTTGAATTTGGTCCGGCCGTGGCTGGTACCGATGGAAATCGCCAGGGAATCGACTCCGGTGCGCCCCACGAAATCCTCGACTTCACTGGGTTCGGTATAGTGGCTGTGTTCGGATGATACATCGTCTTCCACCCCGGCAAGAACCCCGAGCTCTCCTTCCACGGTAACGTAATCCTTCCGGGAATGGGCGAACTCGCATACTTTTTTGGTGAGTTCCACATTTTCTTCATAGGAAAGGTGGGAGCCGTCGATCATGACCGATGAAAAGCCGGATTCAATGCAGTCCTTGCACAGTTCGTAGCTGTCGCCGTGGTCCAGGTGGAGCACTATGGGGACGTCATAGCCCAGTTCATGGGCGTATTCCACCGCGCCCCGGGCCATGTTGCGGAGCAGATTCTGGTTTGCGTATTTCCGGGCACCGGAGGATACCTGCATGATAACCGGGGATTTTGTTTCCACACAAGCCTGGACAATGGCCTGCATCTGTTCCATGTTGTTGAAATTATACGCCGGTACGGCATATCCGCCTTTTATTGCCTTTTTGAACAATTCAACTGAATTAACAAGGCCTAATTCGGTATAGCTGGTCATTGAAAACTCCTTGCTTAGAAAAAAATCATATACAGAATACTAGGGCTTCACCCTTCTTTGGTCAAGGATGCGGGGGAGCACCGAGTCTTTCAAGCCGGCAAGCACCCGGCGTTACCATTTCGGCCCGGGTGTTTGCCGGCTCAACCGGTTCGGTGCTGCCCCAGTCAAGAGGGCTGCTCCCCCTGGCTCCAAACCTGCGGTTTTCCGCCACCCCCACTTCTGGTTCCTGGAGGGCGTTTCATGGACTTTTCCTCTGCAGTCACCCATCCCGATAGAGACAGTTTTTTATGCTACCTACCGTTAGGTATACAAGCTTTCCGGTTCACACAGAGAGCGCTTGTATAAGTGACAGTTTCGGTCAGGGCAAAGCGTTGCCGGGGAGCGTCCTCAGTGTCCACCCCGCAGAAGCAGGGCGCCGGCATGTACGGAACAGCGGCAAAACAGCATGGGCGGAAACAGCAGCGCGGGGTGCCGGGATATATGGGGTATGAGCGACTTTCGAGGCCGAAGGCCGACAAGGAGCCATACCCTATATATCCCGGCAGGACCCCCGGATTTATTCCTGCATGCTGCTTTGCCGGACGGGACCCAATGCCGGCGCCCCGCTATTCCACCTTGAATTTCGATATTTCCCGGACCAGAATATCGATATATTCCTTGTTTTCGCCGCTGATTTCATTTACCCGGTGGACCGCGGTGTTGATCTGATCCGCTCCGGAGGCCATTTCATTCATGCCGTTGCTGATTTCCTGGGTCGTCATTTCAAGATTTTTGCTTTCCCGGATGACTTCCTGGCTTCCGGTAAGCATCTCCTGGGCACCGTTCTTTACCATCTGGGTCGCTTCGTGGAGGTGACCGATGGCTTCGAGGATCTGCTGGCTGCCCGCGTTCTGCTCTTCCATGGCGCTGCGGATGTTCTCCTGCTGCTCGGATACGGTTTTTACCTCCGAATCGATGGTCTCGAATTTTTCCAGCACCGAACCGGTTGACCTGCTGATGGTATCAATGGCTTCCTTGATTTTTTTTAGTACCCCGGCGATGGTTTTTGACTGCTCCCCGGAGGATTCCGCCAGTTTCCGGATCTCATCGGCGACAACTGCAAAACCTTTGCCGGCATCCCCCGCGTGGGCCGCCTCTATGGCGGCGTTCATGGACAGGAGGTTCGTCTGGCTGGCAATATTTTCCATTACCGCGGTGATTTCCAGAAGTCCCTCGGACTCCCGGGCGATTTCCTGTATTTCCCCGGAAACTTCCTGGAGACCGCTCCGTCCTATTTCCGATGCTTTCCCCAAATCCCGTACGTTTTCGGCGTTTTTTACCAGGGTCTGGGTTACTGACTGGATGTTCGCGAGCATTTCCTCAATAGCCGACGACGACTGGGCCACACTGGCGCTTTGGGTTTCTATGTGGCCGCTGAGTCTGTCTATATTCTGGGTAATCTGTTCCATGGTGGAATTCGTTTCCGTCACGCTGGCGGACTGGTTTACGACCTGGTTCTTCATTCCCTGAACATTGGCGGTGATTTGGTTAACCGCCGCCGCGGTCTCGGTCATGTTGGAGGACAGTTCCGTTCCGATATCCAGCAGTTTTTGGGACTGGTTTTTAATAATCAGCACAAGGGTTTTAATTTTTTCCAGGGTCATATTGAAAAAATGGGCCATGTCGCCAATTTCATCCTTGGAATCCATATTGATGGTTTTTGTTAAATCCCCTTCGCCTTCGGAGATATCCCTGAACATTACCACCATCCGGTTTATGGGTTTCGTAATGGACCGGGCCACCAGCACCGCCGCAATGCAGATTACGATCAGTATTGCCACCCCGGTGGGAATACTGAACAGGAGCATCCGGTACACCGGCGCCATGACCGTTGCCATGGGGATTCCCACCAGAAGAGCCCAGGGCGTTCCAGTTTCCCCGATGGAGAACGGGGAGCTTACAATAGTAAAATCCGTATCCATCGCGTTGGATTTGACGGAATAGGACAGCGGTTCTCCCCGGCGCACCGATTCCGCGACGGTATCGGTGTAATCTCCGTTCATATCCCGCTCGGATTCCCGCATCTGTCTGCCCAGCCGGGTGCTGTCAAAATGCCCGGCCACAATACCGCCGTTCGAAAATACCGCGGAAATACCGTCACCGTATGGCCTGATGGCTTCGGCAAAGGTCTGGATTTTTTCCAGGGCTATGTCGATGCCCGCCACGCCGACAACGATGCCGTCCTTTTTTATCGGGACCGACAGGGATGTTATGAGCAATGTTCGTCCGCCGATGGTGTAGGGGTAGGGCTCAATGATCGCTTCCTTCCCGGTCTTAAGGGGAATCTGGTAATAATCTCCGTCCCCGGATCTGCCGTAATTTTCCAGGGGTTCTACCTGCACTTTGCCGTTGGCCCGGTGCCAGTACGAAACGAACCGTCCGGAATCATCGCAGTCCTGGGTGTTTCTGTTATCCGCGTCCATGCCGTCCAGGGCATCCGGCTCCCAGCAGCTCCATACCGCGATATAATCCGGATTGTTTTCGGCGATCTGCCGGAGGATATAATTAAAATAAAACCGCCGTTCTTCCGCGGGAATGGCCTGGTAGCCTTCCATAATATCCGCCAGCGCCCTGGCCTGATCCAGGGGAACTTCCATCCAGTTTTTTACTTCACCGGCGTAGCGCGCGGACATGTTTTCCGCGTTTTCCAGAATAACCTCGGTGATCTGGAGGCGGGAACGGCGCTGGGTCGTCCAGATCAGAACAGCAAAGCCTATTAAATTCATTGTAATAATAATAGCGATTAGTTTTGTGCCGATTTTCATCTTCCGGTGCTCCTTTGTACATCTGTCGGTGCTGAATTGAGAGCGGGTGCTCTGAAAAGTGTTATTATACAATAGCCTATAAATTTTCGGAACGCAATAAAATTAGTAATTTTGTAAGCTTTTTATCGAATATCGTACCGGAATGCGATTTCCCCGTAAAATTCTTTTATTTTCTTAAAACAATGAAAAAAATTGTTGACAAGCCACCAGGGTCATGTAAAATATTCACATTAATACATCTTATGATGTTATATTTTTGAGGAGGAAAAAATGTCCAGTATCCATGCGGAATATCTCAGCAAAGCCATTGCAGCGGTAAAGCAGAAGAATCCGAAAAATATTTATTTTGTTGCCTGCGGCGGATCAATGGCGTACATGTACAACCAGCAGTATATATTTGATGTGGAAACGGATATTCCTGCCTTTATTTTATCTTCCAATGAGTTTATTCACCGCAGTCCCAAGGGACTGGGCCCCGATTCTTTGGTGGTGAGCTGCAGCCATTCCGGCAACACCCCGGAAACCGTGGAAGCGACCAAAGTTGCCCGGAGCAAAGGCGCCCTCACCGTGGCGTATTCCCATGAGGAAAACTCCCCCCTCTGGCAGGCCGCGGAATACAACCTCCATTACGACTGGGGACCGGAAAGCGACGCCTACGAACACAAAGCCGGTATGGCCCTCCGTTTTATCTTCGGCGCCCTTAACGCGCTGCGGCCCAACGAAAAGTACGCCCGGGCCCTGGAGTCCATCAAGGATCTCAACAATATTTTCGAACGGAACAAGAAGAAGTTCGCCGCCGAAGCGGACAAATGGGGGGCGTCGCACAAACGGGAGCCGATTATTTATACCATGGGATCCGGTCCTGTATACGGCGAAGCGTACGCCTTCGCGATCTGCTTCCTCCAGGAAATGCTCTGGGTCCATTCCTCATCCATCCACACCGGAGAGTATTTCCATGGCCCCTTTGAAATTACCGATTACGATGTTCCCTTCCTGCTGTTCAAAACCGCCGGTGAAACCCGGCCCCTGGATGAACGGGCGGAAAATTTCGCCAAGAAATTCAGCCAGAAAGTAACGGTCCTGGATGCCAAGGATTTTGACTGGACCGGGATCGACAAGGATCTGTATTCCTACCTTTCCACCCCCATCTTCGGCGCCGTTTCCCGGACCTACGCGGAACGGATGGCGGAACACCGCGGCCATCCGCTGACGGTCCGCCGGTACATGTGGAAGATGGATTACTGACAAGAAGCCTCCTTGGCGGGGGTATCAGCCCGGATTTATTCCCATGCATAGCAGGGAAAAAAATAGATAAAGGAGTTATGTATGAAAAAAAAGATTTTTGCGGTACTGCTTATCCTGACCGTCGCCGCGTCATTCGTGATGGCCGGCGGCGGTTCCGACGGATCCAGCAGCGGAAAAACGGTGGTACGCTTTTTCCACCGCTGGCCCCAGGATCCCCGGTACAGCTACTTCAATGATATCGTAGCGGAATTCGAAAAACAGAACCCCGATATCAAGATCGAAATGGACAGCGTGATCAACGATTCCTACAAGGAAAAGATCCGGGTCCTCGTTTCTTCCAACGACATCCCCGATGTGTTCTGTACGTGGTCGGATACCTTCGCCTACAATCTGGTACAGTCCGGCCGTATCAAGGTTCTGAACGACATGCTTAATGCGGACCCTGCGTTCAAAAATTCCTTCATCCAGTCGCAGATCGCTCCCTTTACCTTTGACAACAACACCTATGGCCTGCCTCTGACCATTGACGGCAAAGTATTCGTGTACAACAAAGAAATCTTCGCCAAGGCGGGCATCACCAAAGTGCCGACCACCTACCGCGAATTCATCAATGTTCTGGATACTCTTAAGCGGGCAGGGTACGATACCCCAATCCTCGAAGGACTTTCCGACGCGTGGACCATCGCCCATTACCTGGGAACCATTTTCCAGCGGGTGATCCCCCAGTCGGTGCTGGACAAAGATTACGCTGAAAAAACCGGTGAGTTTACCGATCCCGGCTACAAGCGGAGCCTTGAAATCTTCCAGCAGCTGGTGGGCTACATGGGCCCCAACGCGACCTCCATTGACCACACCACCACCCGGAACCTGTTTATCGCCGGCCGCCAGCCCATCATGTACATGCAGCTTGCCGAGTTCGGCTATGTCCAGGCGGATAACCCCAATCTCGACTACGGCCTGTTTAACTTCCCCGCCATCGAAGGCGGAGCAGGTGATCCTGCCTATCTGACGGGCGCTCCCGAAGGCTTTATGATGTCCGCGACCTCAAAGGTGCCTGAAGCCGCCGAACGGTTCTACAAATTCCTGTATACCAAGGCGAATATGGAAAAATTCGTCAAGGATGTGGGCGCTCCCGTGGGAGTCATCGGCGCGGTGAATACAAACAACGCCTATCCCAAGCTCATGGAAGCGGTGGAAATCATCAACAATACCAAGGCTTACCCCTGGTTTGACAACGCGGTGAATATCAAAATCGCCGATGCCTTTATGCGGGGAGCCCAGTCCGTGGCTTCCGGCGACAAGTCCATCGACCAGGTCCTGAGCGAAGTCCAGGCAGCCGCCCGGGTAGTCCGGAGCGAAGCCAAATAACAGTTTTTTGATCTGAGACAATCCCGGCCCGAGACTTCGTCCCGCGGCCGGGTTTTATGTAAAAAACCTGCTGCGGAACTATTTCCGGGGCCAGATCCTGCAGAAGGGGGACCTTATGACCCGAAACAAGTTACGGTCGGCTTTGTCGCCGGTACTGTTTGTTTTGCCCTGCGCAATATTGCTGATTATGTTTATCTATTTTCCCCTTATTCAGAATATCATATTCAGTTTTTTTCGATTTTCGGCATTTTCACCGTCAAAACTGTTTATCGGAATTCAGAATTACTCAAATCTGATCAGGGACGGCATCGTCGCCACAGCCCTGCAGAATAATTTCCGGTACGCTGTCGTATCGGTTCTGTGCCAGGTCTGTTTCGGCCTTGTTCTGGCCGCAATCCTGGAAGACCAGGCTTTCAAGCGGGTGGCTGTTTTTTTCAGAACCACCTTTTTCCTTCCCATCGTAATTTCCATTACCGTTGTCTGTCTTCTTTTCGGGTTTATTTACAATCCCATGGACGGGCTGCTCAATAAATTCCTGGAACTGATCGGTCTCGGCGCCCTGACCCGGCCCTGGCTGGGTTCCGCAAAAACGGCGATCTGGGCGACCATCGCGGTTTCCCAGTGGCACAGTACGGGCTATGTGATGATGCTTTTTATCGTCGCGATCCAGAAGATCCCCGGCGAGCTTTATGAGGCCGCCGAAATAGACGGGGCCGGCAAGCTCCGGCGCTTCTTTCTTATAACCCTTCCTCAAGTAAGGGAGATGTTTTTTGTTACGTCGGTCATTACCGTAACCGGGTCGGTGCTGGTTTTCAACGAACCCTACATACTCACCAAAGGCGGCGGCCCGGGTACAAGTTCCATAACCATGTCCGTGTACATGTACCAGTCGGGCTTTTTCAAGGATATGATGGGATACGCAGCCGCCCTGGCGGTGGTTATCTTCGTCATTTCCGCCATTCTGGCGGTTATCCAGATGACCGCGTTCCGGTCCGGGGAGGATTGATATGGCTTTTAGTGCTTTTCAGAAATACCGCCGGGGAAAATTCGGTCCCGGAGAAATCCTCGTTTTCCTTATGCTCTGCGTCGGGTTCATCCTGGTGGCGTATCCGCTGTTCTGGGTCGTCATGTCGTCCCTCAAAACATCGTCTTCAATAACCCTTGACGTGTGGGCCCTTCCCAAGGTGCCCCAGTGGAAAAACTATGTTACCGCCTGGAACCGCGGAGTTTCGGGGTACTTCGTCAACAGTCTTATCGTAACCGTCAGCACTATCTTCGGGGTGCTTACCGTGTCGTCCCTCTGCGCCTACGGCCTTTCCCGGTTTAAGACGCCGTGGCTCAAGTACATGCTGATCCTGGTTATGGGCGGCATGATGCTCAACCCCCAGGTCTGTCTTATCCCGCTGTACGGCCTGCTCAGGACGCTGCGGATGCATAACACCTACTTTGCTTTGATCATCCCGTACATCGCCTTCAGGCTTCCCCTGAACACCCTGCTCATACGTTCTTTTTTCCTGGCGGTGCCCAAGGAGATTGAAGAATCCGCCACCATAGACGGCTGCACGAACCTGCAGATCTACGCGAGAATTTTCGTTCCCATGTCCCAGCCGATTCTTATAACCGGGACTATCCTGACGGCGTATTACGCCTGGAATGAATTCCTTTTTGCCATCATCTTTATTGATTCCAACAAGTACCGGACCATTCCCGCGGGGCTGATGAATTTCCGTGACGCCCTGGTGGTTGACTGGGGGCCGCTCCTGGCGGGGATGACCATTTCGGCGCTGCCAATTATTATCTTTTTCATATCCGTACAGAAATATTTTATCCGGGGAATGACCGCCGGAGCAGTTAAGGGCTAGGAGAGGGAATCATGAAATTTATTGCCGTCGGTGATAATGTGGTGGACTGTTATCTGGATCAGAAGATGTATTATCCCGGCGGCAACGCCGTAAACGTGGCCGTCAACTGTTCCCGCCATGGGGCGTCGCCGGTGGCGTACATGGGTGTTTTCGGGGACGACCCCGAAGCGGAGCACATCAAGCGGTGCCTGGAAAAGGAAAATGTAACCTGGGATTATTCCCGGAAAACCTACGCCGCGTCGGGTCATCCCGGGGTCAACCTTACCCCCGACGGTGACCGGGTTTTCGTGGGCGGCCCCAAGGATACGGCCCAGCATATTTTCCGGATCAGGCTTATGCCCAAGGATCTCGCCTACATCGGCGGTTTCGATCTCTGCCATACGAGCTGCTACTCCGGGATAGAACCGGAGCTTCCCGCCCTGGCCGCGGCCTGTCCCGTTTCATTCGACTTTTCCGTTTCCAATACCGATGAGTACATCCGGACCGTGGCGCCCCATATACGGTTCGCGTTTTTTTCCGGTTCGGACCTGGAGGAAAAACGGATTGAGGAAATTATTGAGCTCTGCCACGCCCTGGGTACGGAAGTCGTGGGGGTGACCCTCGGTTCCCGGGGGGCCTCCTTTTCCCGTTTGGGCCGGCGTTACTCCCAGCCGATCAAGCCCGCGGAGAAAGTAGTGGATACCATGGGAGCGGGGGATAGCTTTATTGCGGGATTTCTCGTAAAATACTACGATAATGGAGATATGGAAGAATCTTTAGATTTTGCCGCGGGATGTGCCGCCGAAACATGCGGATTCCACGGCGGCTTCGGGTATCCCCATCCATTTGAGGAGTAAATTGAACAGCCTTGAACGGCAGTCGGTAATACAGTTTAACCATGTCTCACCCCTTTATGAGCAGGTAAAACAGTCCCTTCTGCACGATATTATGAATGAGACCTACACCTACGGTGACCGGCTGCCCAGCGAAGCGGAGCTTTCCGAACAGTACGGAGTCAGCCGGATTACGATCCGGCGGACCATTTCCGAACTTGCGGAAGAGGGGTATCTGTCCTCCCAGCAGGGCAGGGGAACCTTTGTCAAATACCACGCGAAAACCCAGGAACTCCGGGCGTTCAACAATTTCGAGGACGGCAACGCCCACCATCTGGAACGGAAAATCCTTTCAAAGGAATGTATCGAGGCCGACGCGGGGCTTGCGGAAATTTTCGAAATCCTTCCGGGGGCGCGGATCGTAAAACTGCGCCGGCTTTTTACCGAAGCGGGCAAGGAATATTCCATCGATAACGCCTATTTCCCCGAAACCCTGTACCCGGGGATTTTCGAAAAGCTTCAGGATAATGTCTCCACCCTGGATCTCGTTAAAAATTTCTACAAAATGAATTTTTATAAGGCCTACAAAACCCTCGGGGTTATCCGGGCCGGGGATACCGAGGCGGCCCTGCTTAAATGCGTTCCCGGGGAGCCGCTTTTTTCCATTACCAAGGTTTATTACGACCGGATGGATAAACCGGTCCATTATTCCCAGTACCTCATTCTCGGCACCCGCTGCAAATATACCCTGACGGTGAACAATGACGAAGCGGACACAAAGGTGCTCTTCCAGGGCGAATAGACAGGGGCATCCGGACTGATTACAATTATCTGTAATGGCTCAAAAGCGGTTTAGAAGCAGAATACTTTTGTTCCTGCCGGTCCTGGCAATCGCCTGCGCGGGACTTGTTTATTTTGCGCGCGCCCCCCTTCTCGTGGTGGAGGACGCGTATTTTACCAGCCTGTACGGCGCTGACCGGACACGGATGTCCCGGATACGGGCCTCCCTGACGCTTTTCAGACCCGTGCGGAGTGTGGTCCTGGTGGACACCCTTGGACCCGACGGGATTGCCTTTGCCGTATCCGAGGCCTCATCCCAGCCGTACGCCGTTTTTTTTCCCTACCGGTACCGCGCCGGGGCGGAACGGTACGCTGACCAGCAGACCGGGACCGCGGTGGCGGTTTTTGCCGGAACCCAGCAGCCCGAGCCGCCCCTGAATGACCGGATCCGGTATTTTATTACCGACCGCACCGCGGATATGTACCGGTCCGGCCTGGCAGCCGCGATCCTTTCTGAAAATTCCCCGGACAGGGTGGTGTGCTGTCTTTCCAACTCCGCGGACGGCAGGTTCCGGGACGCTTTCCTCCGGGGACTGCGGGACGGCGGCCACAATCAGGATCCAATATACGTAGACCCCGATGCCGACTATCCCTATTCCGAAAGCTTCGCCGCGGCGGTGATAGCGGATCCAACGGACCGTTTTTTCCAGAAAAAGAACCCCGCCCCGACGGTGCTTCATTCATGGATCAATCCGGAACTGACCAATTCCCAGGTAAAAATTATCTTTGACGATGCGCCCTGGGCACTCCTGGCCGGCGGGGTCCGGAATCTTTCGGGCAGAGTCGGCACGGTGTATTTGCCTTCTAAAGCCGCGGTTATGGACCGCCGTCTGGCCGGCGGCACCGTAAAACGGAGTCTCCAGGCTGCCGCCGGGGCGAATTTTACGGCGGAATGAGCCCCGGCGGGGCCGGCGCCGCGGGTTATTGCGGGGTGCCGGCTCGTCCGGGAGGACTTTTGGTGCGCCGTCCGCTTAATTCAGCAAATTAACGCGGACAGGTCCCCGGTTAACCGGGCCTGTGAATAAAAAAATTGCAAAAAAAGTACTATTTATATGGTATAATTATAATTAATATCCAAAGAGGTTTGACAAAGGTACCGCTAGGAAATATAATCTAATCGGATCTGATCTCTTTCCCTAAAGATTGAAAAGGAGTATGGGATGAAACACGGCAGTTTCAGAGTTGCTTGCCTTATTTTTTTGGCATGTATTGCAGCGGTCTCAGCTTTCGGTGACGAAAAAACCATAGTATTGGAATCAATTGTTCTTGAAAGCTTTGACGGTGATTCTGATTACGACTGGCGCCTGGATGCCAGTAAATTTGCTACCAAGTCGGACGAGGAAACCTTTCCGAAACTGGCATACGTTCCTGCCTGGCCGACAGCCGTCTTTGGAAACAACCGGGACGGGAAAGACCTCAAGAGCCTCGGTATCTGGGGCCGTTTTGACCGGCGGGGCTATAACTGGATAGATGTGTATCCGGTGGCAAAAGACGGCGGCGATGACGCCGCGGCGGCGGAAATCCCGATTCCCGGCAGGGTTCAGATCATGGATGTCTGGGTTTGGGGATCGAATTTCGATTATTATATTGAAGCGTACGTCCGTGATTATCAGGGCGTGGTCCACACCATTGATATGGGCAGCATTGCTCATGAAGGCTGGAAAAACCTCCGTATTCCCATACCCAATAATATACCCCAGGCGAAGCGGCTGCTTCCCCGGCTTGAATCCCTTTCATTCGTAAAATTCCGCATCTGGACCCGGCCTACCGAGCGGGTCGATAATTTCTATATATACCTGGACCAGTTTAAAATCCTGACCGATATATTCGAAACCATGTTCGACGGCGATGCGCTGACCGATCCGGAATTTATCCAGGATAGCTGGGGTTCCGGCAATTAATAAAGGAGGCCGCTCATTATGAAACAATTTACCGTGATAGCTTTATTTCTTTTTGCAGCGGGGCTGGTGATTGCCCAAAACAATGAAGTAGGTGGCCCCGACCCGGAACGGATCGGTATCGACGCTGCCCAGCAGCTCCTTAAGGAAGTATCCGTGGACAAGTTTGAACACGACGGATACTGGCGTTCATCCATGTCTTCCGATGAAGGCTATACCACCACCCGGCTGTTTGAGGGCGGGCCTGCGGGTAAAGCCCCCATCCCCGATGAAGAGGGAATGAATATTCCGGACCGCTATGTCCTTGGTACCCGGGTGGATTTCCTCCGCCGGGGGCATACCAATTTTACGCTGTATCCGTCCCGGCCCATCCCGATTGAGGGCATAACCAAGACCATTTCCGTATGGGTGGTAGGACGGAATTTCAACCACGTTCTAAAAATCATGATCCAGGATTTCTTTGGCCGGGATTACGAACTGTATGTGGGCAAACTCAACTTCCAGGGCTGGAAACGCCTTACCGTGGCGATTCCTCCCCAGGCTCCGGACGGCCGCAACGGTATCGTCCAGAGGAACTACCACTACAACAATTCCATGGGCATCAAAGTAACGGGATTCAAAATTGAATGTGATCCTATGGAAGCTTACGGCAGCTATTACATCTACTTTGATGACCTGAGGGCGGTAACCGACCTCTTTGCCGAGGACAACCGGGACGCCGACGATATGGTCGATACCTGGTAAAATCCCTTTTAAAATACAAAGCCGCCGCATGGCGGCTTTTTTTATGCGGAATTCCGGACGGCCCGCTATTTTCCCCGTTTGTACACCCAGGCGTTTCCCTGTTTTCCGGTCCGCTTAACCAGTTCCAGCCGGAAGAGGACGTACAGGGTTTTCCGGGCCAGACCGGCGGTGATACCCGCTTTTTCCGCCAGAGTCTGTACCGTAAAGGGCTCGTTTTTTTTAAACGGAATAAACCGGATGTAATCGCCCGCGCCGGAGAGGGGAATGGTTTCGCGGACCGCCAGGAGAATTTTATCCTCAATACTGGCGCCTTTCCTCCGCCAGGAGCCTTTTCCGTCCTGGATGCGCCGCTCCGCTGTTTCCACCACCGCGAGCTCAATACAGAGATTGGCCGTCCGCGGCAGAAGGGGAGCGTAGATAAGGGCATTAAAAAGATCCCAGGGAGTGCCTTTCCGGGGGCTTTTTCGCCGCCGGAGCAGGCTGCCGGCTTCGTCAAACAGCTCTATGTACCGGGCCGCCACAATGGGGTGCACAATCCGGAGCGGCGCGGCGGCGGCCAAAACCGGGGCTTTGTGCTTCAGCGGGCCGAAGCTCCCGGTTTGAATTTCAATAAGTTCACCGTTTTCCCTGATACCGTCACAGACGTACCCTTCAAGGGCCTGCTCAACCGCTCCCGCAATGCCGGTGTATTGTATTTTCAGCGCCCGGTGGAGGGAACTTTCGCGTTCCGTGCCGATGCCGGCGCTTTTTCCCGGCTTTTTCCGCAGTTCAGCTCCGGGCGGCATAGGGAATGAGTTCCTCGGCGGTCATCTGTTCCAGGAAATGGAAGGTTTCATTGCCGCCCCGGTTCTCGTTTACCTTTATCCGGGCCACCCGGAATACGATCATCCGGGTGGTGGGCAGGGGAAGGGAGATCCCCTGGCCGTTTATGTCGACTAATTCGTTTATCGGGAGCCTTCCCGGGATTTCCTGCACATCCCCTTCGGGAAAAACAATGTAATATTCATTCATAAACATACCTCCAGCATACAAAACAGCGTCCGTAATAGCAAGATTTACTATCTACTATACAAACGTGTAGTTTGAAAATATGAAAAATGTACTATTTATAACGTTTTCTGGATTAATCGTATTGACGGGTAAATTTTTTATGTAAATAATGTAGATTAGTGGGAGAAAGTGGGAAAAAATAGGAAAAAGTGGAATGGACTTACTAACCGGAGAATTTAGAAACACATTGGACGACAAAGGCCGGGTGAGCCTTCCTTCCCGTCTTCGGGCAGGGTTGTCCGGTAATATTCTGATTCTCACACAAGGGGTTGACCGCTGCCTATGGCTGTATCCGCCGGAGCAGTGGAAGGATCTTTCCAAAAAACTGATGGATTCCACCAGCCCATTCCAGTCGCGGTCGCGGCTGGTGCAGCGCCGCATTATCGCGCCTGCCCAGGAAGCCGAAATTGACAAGGCCGGCCGGATCGCGGTGCCCCAGAGTCTCCGGGAATACGCCGGACTGACCAGGGACTGCGTGATCCTGGGCATAGACAAATACATTGAAATCTGGGACGCGGACCAGTACCGCCAGTACTGGGATGCCAATGAGGATGAATTCAAGGCCGCCGCGGAAGAGCTGGGGTCGGTTTTTTTATAGGAACGGGGATACATGGAAATCAGCCACACTCCGGTGATGCTGGAGGAGACGATTCAGTACCTGGCTCCCCGTTCCGCAGGTGAATTGATGGTGGACGCCACCCTGGGGGAAGGCGGCCACAGTTATGCGTTTCTTTCCCGCTTTCCTGAGCTCAGGATTGTGGGTATTGACGCGGATCCGGCGATTCAGGAGATCGCCCGGGAGCGGCTCAGGGAATTCGGGGACCGGATCCATTTTTATTCCGGATGGTCCCACGATTTTTTCGCGGAGCTGCCCAGGAATATCAAGCGGCCGGATACGATCCTCATGGATTTGGGGGTTAGTGTCTACCATTATGAGCAGGGTGAAAGGGGATTTAGTTTCAGGATGGATGAGGAATTGGATATGCGTATCGATACATCCCGGGGGCAGAGCGCCGCCGACCTCATCGCCGTCCTTCCGGAGCGGGAGCTGGCGGACCTTCTGTACCAGAACGCGGAGGAACGGTATTCCCGGCGGATCGCCAAGGCCATTGTTGAGGCCAGGAAATACGGGCGGATCGCCGGTTCCGCGGCGCTGGCGGATATCGTCAGCCGGTCCGTTCCGGCGGCGTACCGGCACGGGCCGATCCATCCGGCGACGAGGACCTTTCAGGCGCTCCGTATCGCCGTAAACGGCGAGCTGCTCAGGCTTCAGGATCTTTTGGAAGCCGCCCTGGGCGCGCTGGAGCCGGGAGGGAGAATGGGGGTGATAACCTTTCATTCTCTGGAAGACAGAATCGTGAAAAATTTCTTCCGGAACAAAAACAAGGACTGTACCTGTCCGCCGGAAGCGCCGATATGTAGATGTGAGGGGCGGAGAATTGTCAATCTCGTGACCCGGAAAGCCCTGGCGCCCTCGGAAGAGGAAGTCCGGAGCAATCCCCCTTCCCGGAGTGCGAAATTCCGGGTGGTAGAAAAGATTTTGGAAGAGGATGTCGTAGCATGAAACGGTACATAGCGCTGTATTTTGCAGTGATTACCATACCCCTGCTGCTCGGTCTCGCGGCCTGGCAGTCGATAGAATATACAAAGGTTGAAAAAGAGCTGGTCCGCCTTGAGGAGGATCAGCGGCAGTGGATTGAAAGCAATAAACGGCTTATCGCGGGGATTGCGGTGCTTTCTTCGTCGGAACGGATTGAACATCTTGCGCGGCACGATTTGGGACTTGTTAAAAAGGAGCCGGAATCGGTGCTGCAGATCAGAATAGAGGGGAGGGGAAACATCGATGGATGATACCATCCTCATGACCCTGGAGGAGCTCGCCGCGGCTTCCGGGGCGGAGATTATTTCCTCATCCCAGTATCCCCCCCGGGGGATAACTTCCGTGTGCATCGATTCCCGGGAGGTCCGTCCCGGAGCCCTTTTTGTTGCCCTCGAGGGGAGTGTCCAGGACGGCCACTCTTTTGCGGCCCAGGCCTTTGAGGCCGGCGCCGCCGCGGCTTTTGTCTGCCGGGACGCGTTGAATTCGTCCCTTTATAAACTCCGTGAGACCGCCGGACGTTTCGGCGCCGTCCTGCTGGCGGTTCCCGATACGCTCAGGGCGCTGCAGGACGCGGCACGGGTTTACCTGGAGAAATTCCCCGGACTCGTGCGGATCGGCATTACCGGTTCCTCCGGAAAAACCACGGTCAAGGAAATCGCCGCGGCCATGGTGGGGACGGAACGGAAAACCGTGATGAACCCGGGAAATCTCAACTCCGAGACCGGCCTGCCTTTGGCGGTTTTTTCCGTCCGGGATTTCCATGAGGTCGGTATTTTTGAAATGGGGATGAACCGTTTCGGTGAAATGGAAGAACTGGCCGCGATTCTTAAACCTCGTATCGCGCTTATCACGAATATCGGGACTGCCCATATCGGAATTCTCGGCACAAAGGATGCCATAGCTAAAGAGAAAAAATCGGTTTTTTCTCAATTTTCCGGAACGGAGACAGCTCTCATTCCCGCGTATGATGAGTATGCCCAGTATCTTGCGGAAGACATAGACGGGAAGGTGGTGTATTTCGGCCCCGGGGAAATGCGGGAATTCCAGGGGGCCACTGATCTTGGTTTGCAAGGCATGGAGATGATTTGGGAGGGGAGCCCCGTCCGCTTCGGCCTTCCGGGACAGTACAATCTGCTGAACGCCCTGGCGGCGGCGGCGATTGCGCGGGAAGTTCCGGTAAGCGCCGAAGCGATCCGGCGGGGTCTTGAATCGGTCAGGCCTTTATTTGGCCGGAGTGAAATAATCTCCGGCCCCGTTACAATAATCCGGGACTGCTACAATGCCAATCCTGAAGCAGTACTCGAAGCGCTTTCCTTCGCGGATTCAGTTCCCTGGAAAGGACGGCGGATATACGTGATCGGCTCCATGCTGGAGCTTGGTGATTATTCGGTTCCGGCCCATGAGAAAATCGGTGAAGCTCTGGCTTCGTCCGGAGCCGACGCGGTGTATTTTTTCGGTGAGGAAACCGGTCCGGCGGTGGAGGCGTTCCGCCGCAGTGCGGTGTCCGGTCAGGCGGAAAAGGCCGCGGTTTTTTATTCCGGTGATATGGATGAACTGTCACGGATGCTCAAAGGATACGTGCGGGAAGGGGATCTTGTGCTTCTGAAAGGATCCCGGGGGACCGCGCTGGAACGTCTGACGGACGTTCTTTCCCTGTCCCCGGCCGAGCAGAAAGGAGCGTGCCCGAGTGTTTCTTGAATTTATTTACCCCCTGGTAAAATACTTCACGCCCCTCAATGTCTTTCAGTACCTGACATTCAGAAGCGCCTATGCGCTGCTGACCAGTCTCCTGATCTGTTTTATCTTTGGCCCCCGGATTATCGAAGGCCTCAGGCGGCTCAAGATCGGGCAGTCCATCAGGGATGACGGTCCGGAAACCCATCTTAAAAAAGGCGGCACCCCGACCATGGGCGGAGTGCTGATAATTATAGCGGTTCTGATGGCGGTGCTGCTCTGGCAGGATCTCGATAATTTTAATGTTTGGCTGACCCTGGGCGCGTTTATCGGGTTCGGGCTCATCGGGTTCGCCGATGATTACCTTAAGGTAACCCGGCATAACTCGGCGGGGATTCCCGCCTGGGCAAAACTCGCCGGCCAGTTTGCGGTTGCCCTGGCGGTAGTCCTGATTCTGTATTTCCGGGGAGAAGAGGGGGTAACGTCCTTATATATACCCTTTTTCAAGAATCCCGTAGTTGACCTGGGCTTCCTCTGGATACCCTTCGCGGTGCTGCTCCTGGTGGGCGAATCGAACGCGGTCAACCTTACCGATGGTCTCGACGGCCTCGCGGCGGGGCTGGTGCTGCTGGTATTTATCACCCTGGCGATCCTGACCTATCTTTCCGGCCGCGCCGATTATTCGGCCTACCTCGGGATTCCCTATATCCCCGGGGCGGGGGAGCTCACCGTTTTCTGCCTGGCCGCCGCCGGCGCGTGTATCGGGTTCCTCTGGTTCAACGCCCATCCCGCGGAAGTGTTTATGGGTGATGTGGGAAGCCTGTCCCTGGGCGGGGTAATCGCCACGGTTTCCCTGATTATTAAAAAGGAAATTCTTATCCTGATCATTGGCGGCGTCTTTGTGCTTGAAGCCGCGTCGGTGATTATCCAGGTCGTGTCATATAAACTTCGGAAGAAGCGGGTTTTCAAGATGGCCCCGCTTCACCATCATTTTGAATTGTCCGGATGGGCGGAAACCAAAGTGGTAATCCGTTTCTGGATTTTGGGAGGGCTCTTTGCCATCATTGCCCTCTCGACCCTTAAGATACAGTAATGATTTATCAGTTTGGAGCAGAACGGACGGGATTGAAAAAATCCGCGGATCACGTTCTCATCGCCAGTATTATTCTCCTCACCGGGCTCGGGCTTGTAACCCTGTATTCCGCGTCCTTCGGCTTTGCGGAACGGTTTTTCGGGGACGGGTTTTACTTTATTTTCAGGCAGGTCGTTTTTGCCGGTATCGGGATGGTGCTGTTCTTCGCCGCTTCCTTTATCAGGCTTGAAACCCTCCGGAAATGGATCAAACCCCTGGTGATCGGCACGGTTATTCTCTGCATACTGACCTTCATTCCCGGCATCGGGGTTACGAAAAACGGCGCGTCCCGGTGGATCCGGCTGGGCTCTTCCACCTACCAGCCGTCGGAGCTGGTCAAGCTGGTACTGCCCCTGTACCTTGCCCATATATTCGATAAAAAGCGGGAACGTCTGGACGAGGTTTCATCGGGGATTATGCCGCCGGCGCTCATAACGCTGCTGTTCTTCTTCCTGATTTACCGGCAGAACAATTTTTCCACCGCCATTTTTATCGCGGTGAATGCCCTGATTCTGTTTTTCCTGGCGGGGGTTAAAATGCGGTACTTCGCCGCCGCCCTGGGAATCCTGATTCCCCTTTCGAGCCTTTTTATCCTTACCAAGGAGCACCGCCTCAGGCGGCTTATCAGTTTTATTTTCCCCGAATGGGAACCCCTGGGCGCGGGATACCAGGTCCGCTCCTCCATTGTGACGATCGCTTCCGGAGGTTTGTGGGGCAAGGGAATCGGCCAGGGAACACGGAAGATAGCCAGTGTGCCGGAGATCCATTCGGACTTTATTTTTTCCGCCTACGCCGAAGAAGCCGGGCTTATCGGTGTTCTTCTTTTTTTCCTGCTCCTGACCTTTTTTGCCGTGCGGGGCTACCGGACGGCGCTGCGGACCGGGGATGTGTTCCGGAGATTGCTAGCCTGCGGACTGGTAACGATCATTGTTTCCCAGGCGCTTCTCAATACCGGAGTGGTGGTGGGCGCCCTGCCCGCGACGGGTATCCCCCTGCCGTTTTTTTCCGCCGGAGGATCGTCCCTGGCGACGACCCTGCTGACCGCGGGCCTAATCGTCAATGTTTCCCGGATGCCCCGGAACGAGGAGCTGCATGATGTCCAGTGATTATATTTACGCGGAAGAACAAGCCGGCGCCGCCGCTCATTCCCGGATGGACAAAATTCTCAAGCGGGTGCTGATTCTGCTGGCGGTAGTCCTGGGGGTGGAATTGGTCTGGCTTTTCGGAATAACCCCCTGCATGCCTTTCTCAAAGATTGAAATCAGCGGAATCCCGGATCTCGACCGGGCCCTGGTGATTGCCCAGGCAGGGATAACCCCCGAGTCGACATTCATCAATATGAATGCGGGAAAGGCCGAACAGGCATTGGAGTCCCTGTACATGGTGGAATCCGCCGTGGTACATAAACGGTTCCCCGATACCCTGCGGATAACACTTACGCCGAGAACCGCCGTTGCCCTGGCCTTTGCCGAGGTAAATGGAAGGCTTACGCCGGTATTCCTTGACCGCCACGGGGTGGTTTTCAAGATCGGCGCCCATGACCGGGAGCTTAAGAATCTCGCTTCGAGCCTTCCGATTATTTCCGGACTGGTTTTCGAAAACCTGAACCTCGGGACACGGCTTCCCGCGCTGTTTAAGGGCTTTCTGGGGGATCTCGAACGGATCAGCCTGAATAATCCCGGGCTGCTGTCGGCGATTTCAGAAATACGGGTGCAGAAAAAACTGTACGACGGGTTTGAACTGGTACTGTATCCTGCCCATACGCCGGTCCGGCTCAGGGTAGGCAATGAGTTGAATGAGGATATGTTACGGTATATGATGCTGGTCATTGATGTTTTTGACCGCCAGGGTGTCGATACGGAAGAAATAGATTTCCGGACGGGAACGGCGGCTTTTAAGGTAAAGGAGGCTTCCTCTGGCTAATGACGGATTAGTTGTCGGCCTGGACATAGGCACGACTAAGGTGTGCGCCGTTATCGGCGAACGCAATGAAAACGGAAACCTCGAAATTACCGGTGTGGGGGTAAGTCCCTCAACGGGCCTCCGGAAAGGGGTGGTGGTCAATATTGAAGCCACCCTGCGTTCGGTCTCCGCGGCGATCGAAGCGGCGGAGATGATGAGCGGCCGGGAAGTCCACAGCTGCTGGACCGGTATCGGCGGAAGCCACATCGACAGCCTCAATTCCCGGGGTGTTGTGGCGGTCACCGGCCGGAACCGGGAAACCCGGGAGATCGGGCCCGAGGATATCGACCGGGTTCTTGAAGCCGCCCGGGCGGTGGTGATCCCCATGGACCGCCAGGTTCTGGAGGTCATACCCCAGAGCTTCATCGTGGACGACCAGAAGGGAATCCGCATGCCCCTGGATATGATCGGTGTGCGCCTGGAAGCGGAGGTTCATATTATTACCTGCTCGGTTACCAGCGCCCAGAACCTTATCAAATGCGTAAACCGGGCGGGATTCCGGGCGAACGGCCTTATTCTGCAGTGCCTCGCGTCGGGACGGTCGGTCCTGACGGAGGAAGAAAAGGAACTGGGGGTCGCCCTGGTGGATCTCGGCGGCGGAACCACGGATATGCTGGTCTATTCCCAGGGGTCGCCCTATTCGACCACCACGGTTCCCGCGGGAGGCGCCCAGGTAACCAGCGATATTTCCATTCTCAAGAATCTTTCCTTTGAAACCGCGGAACGGATAAAGCTGGACGCGGGCTGCTGCTGGGAACCGCTCCTCGAAGGGGATGATGAAATCATCGTGCCCGGGGTTGGCGGACGGCCGCCGCTGCCTATTCCGAAATCCCATATCCTTAAGATTATCCAGCCCCGGATGGAAGAGATCTTCAACATGGTGCGGGATAAACTGGATCAGCTTTCGCTGTCCCGGCCGCTTGGCGGCGGAGTGGTGCTTACCGGCGGCGGTGCCCAGCTTCTGGGCGCCGCGGAACTGGCTTCGCATATTTTCAATATGCCTGTCCGGGTAGGGGTTCCCCTTTCGGTGGGCGGCCTGGTTGAGGAATACCGCAGCCCCGAGTACGCCACTGCGGTGGGACTTATGCTCGAAGGGGCAAGCCGGGAAGAGGTAAAGATGCCCGACCGGACGGGGGAGTCCCGTTCCCGGGAAAAGGGGCAGGCACCGCTCTTCGGGAGACTGGCGGATTGGCTTAAAAAGGAGTTCTTCTGATGGGGCTCATTAATAATAAATACGGTGTTTTGGGAAGCCGTACAATTTTATAAAGGATATTTGTCAATTATTTTGGGGGGGGACATGAATATTGAAATACTGGACGACCGGAACAATGTTCCGAATGCTACAGTAATCAAGGTAATCGGCGCCGGCGGCGGCGGTTCAAACGCGGTAAACCGCATGATCGAATGCGGCGTGCAGAAGGTGCAGTTCATAGCTGCCAACACGGATCTTCAGGCTCTGAATCAGTGCAAAGCTCCGACGAAACTGCCCATCGGTTCAAAACTGACCGCCGGGCTCGGCGCCGGGGGTAAACCTGAGATCGGTGAAAAAGCCGCCATGGAAGACCGGGACATGATCGCCAACGCGCTCAAGGGCGCGGATATGGTGTTTGTTACCGCCGGTATGGGCGGCGGCACCGGCACGGGTTCCGCGCCGGTGATCGCCCAGGTCGCCCGGGAGACCGGCGCCCTGACGGTCGGGGTGGTGACCAAGCCCTTTGCCTTTGAAGGCCGCTATAAAATGCGCCTCGCGGAAGAGGGAATCGCGAAAATGCGGGAAGCCGTGGATACCCTGATTATCATTCCCAATGAACACCTGCTGCAGATTGTGGAAGACCGGACGCCTATTAAGGAAGCCTTCCTTGTGGCGGACGACGTGCTCCGCCAGGGGGTTCAGGGAATTTCCGATCTTATTACCGTACCCGGGCTTATCAATATCGATTTCGCGGATGTACGGACCACCATGCACGGCCAGGGTGACGCCCTGATGGGTATCGGTATTGCCTCCGGAAATAACCGGGCGGAAGAAGCCGCCAACCGGGCGATAAAGAACCCGCTCCTGGAAGGCGCCTCCATGGCCGGGTCAAAACACATCCTGGTTAATGTCACCGGCGGAGATGATCTTTCCCTTAAAGAAGTAGCCCAGATTGTGGATGTGGTTACCGACAATGTGGATCCCGACGCGCTCATCATTACCGGAACCGCCCTGGATACGGGGATGGCGGACAAAGTCCACGTTACCGTTATCGCCACGGGATTCCGGAGTGAAAATATTACCGTCGTACCGGCGGGCGGAGCCGGAGATGAAGTCCGGAGCGGTGATGCTGACTACATCCGGTACGATGAATGGAAACAGTTTACCGAACGGTCTTCCCGGCGCCCCGCGGAATTTCTTTCCCACCGGAATTACCGGGAGGAGGACCTGGATGTTCCCACGGTAATCCGCGATCCCAAGTACAGTGTGGAACGGAACGGCGAAGAAAAAGCCGGCGCGGAGTCAAAGGACGCGTAAGCACCATGACCGGACAGCTTCTTCTGGAACAGTACCATTCACGCCTCATCGCGCTGGAACGCAGGGCCCCCCTTACGGCGGAAACCTACGAAACCGAAATACGGTGTTTCCTTGAATGGCTGGACGAAGAGGAGCTCCGGGTGGAATCCGTCGATTCCCTCGGATTGAGCCGGTACCTGGAAGTCCGGAGAATCCGGGACGGCATAGATTCCCGGTCGGTGGCCAAAGCAGTATCCGCCCTGAGGTCATTCTTTAGATATGCCATGGATGAACGGATCCGGGAGGATAATCCCGCGGTAATTCTGGAAACCCCCAAACGGAGCCTCCATCTTCCCGCGGTTCTTTCCCAGGATTCGGTGGAAAAAATATTTGATTCCGTGGATACTTCCACCCCCCGGGGACTCAGGGACCGGGCCATGTTTGAGCTGATTTACTCCGCCGGTCTCAGGGTTTCCGAGGTTGTTTCTTTGAACATGGAGGACCTCTACCTTTCCGAGCGGATCGCCAGGGTCCGCGGCAAAGGCAGCAAGGAACGGCTGGTTCCCTTCGGGGATGAAGCCGCCCGGTGGCTCCTGGATTATCTGCAGAACGCCCGGCCGTCCCTCGCCAAGGCACGCCGGAGTCCGGCTCTTTTTATCGGAAGAACCGGCAAGCGGCTGTCCCGGAAAGGGATCTGGAAGAATTACGCCGAAGCCTGCGGTCTGGCCGGAACAGGTTCGAAGCTCCATACCCTCAGGCACAGCTACGCCACGGAACTGCTTGCCGGCGGGGCGGATCTCCGGTCGGTACAGGAATTATTGGGCCACGCGGATCTGGGTACCACCCAGATTTATACCCATGTGGATGTTTCCCTGCTCAGGGAAAACCACCGGCGGTATATGCCGAAACTGCGGGAATATACGGAATGAAAAAAAAGATAGGTAAAGAACCATTTATTGTCCTCCTGGTGTTTGTTATAATAGGTGTGGCCATCGGCGGAGTGTACATCTACCGGAAAAACTCCGCCAGGAATGCCCTGGCTGCCAGAATCGCCGAGCTGAGCCCCGGCGGCGCGCCCCCCGAGACCATTGAAGAACTCCGGGAAGCCATCGATTTATATGAGCAGATGATTGAGCAGCATGTACGGGATGCCGCCCAGACCGGAATATACTGGAAAATCCTGGCCACCCGGCTCCAGGACCGGGGCCTCCACAACGAAGCCCTGGAAGCGCTGGAACGGACGATTTACTACTACCCCGAAGACCCGACCCCCCATTATTTAACGGGTCTTTCCGCGGGGGTGGTGGCAAAATCGGTCCATGATTTCGGCGTTACCGGGGAAAATACCCTGCGTCAGCGGTATTACCGGCTTTCGGAAGAGTCTTATCTCCGGGCCATAGAGCTGGACGGCCGGTACGCCCGGCCAATGTACGGACTTGCTGTTTTATACGTTTACGAGCTCGATCGGCCGGAGGATGCCATCCCGTATCTTCACCGGTATCTGGAGCTGAGAACCAGGGATACCGACGCCATGTTTATCCTTGCCACGGCGTATTATTTAACCGGCGAATTCGAACCGGCCCTGGAACAGTATGACCGTATACTGGCTGTCACCAATGATGCCGCCCGCAGGGACGCTGCGGAGAGAAATAAACAGGAAATACTGGATCTGCTGTATGGATTATAGGGGTTTGCTGGATTTCATCATTATCCGAATCCCCGGTCTTTCTCCCCGGGACAGGCTCAGGTTATGCAAAACCCTTGACCGGGAGGACGAAATATCCGTACTTTCAATAAAGGATATTGAAAAAATAACCGGGAAAAGCCTTTCCCGGTATCCGTTTGTTATGGATGATATCCGTTCCCAGGCGGAACGGGACTGCAGAAACGCCCGTCTGCGGGGAATAGAAACCGTTTCCTACCGGGATTCCCGGTACCCTCCGCTGCTCCGGGAAACCAGCGATCCTCCGGTGGTGCTTTTTTACCGGGGTTCCCTCCCTGACCAGGAAAAACCCCTGGTCGGTATAGTCGGTACCCGGCGGCCTACCGGACCGGGAGCGTCCCAGGCGTATGATTTCGCGCGGTCCCTGGGAAGAGCGGGGATTTCGGTTGTTTCCGGTCTGGCCCTGGGTATTGACGCCATGGCTCACCGGGGCAGTATCGACGCCGGAGTTCCGGGCATCGCGGTGCTGGGATCCGGCGCTGATGAAATATATCCCGCGGCGAACCGTATTCTCGCGGTACGGCTGGTGGAAAACGGCGGAGCCCTGGTGAGCGAGTATCCTCCGGGGACCCCGGCAAATAAATGGCAGTTTCCCGCAAGGAACAGGATAATCGCGGGCCTCTGCCGGGGAACTATTATCGTAGAGGCGCCGGAAAATTCCGGTGCTCTCATAACCGCGCAGTTCGCCCTTGACCAGAACCGGGACCTCTGGGTCGGTTCGGCGGGGGTTGCGTCGCCTCTGGGCGGCGGCACCGGGGCGCTGCGGGAACAGGGTGCTCCCGTTCTCGATTCCGTGGATCCGATTCTTTCCGACTGGAATATCAGGTACGATACGGCGGATCACGGACAGGGCGGCGGATCTTTCCTGGGAGAATCCTTGGCCCGGACCCTAAACATTGTATTACAACGGCAGGAGTGAATATGGCTGTGAAGACAGGCAAAAAAAGCAAAGAAAAAAAGACCTTGGTGATCGTGGAATCCCCCGCCAAGGCAAAAACCATAGAAAAGTACCTCGGCCCTTCGTATACCGTGAAGGCTTCCATGGGGCATCTTATTGATCTTCCCAAATCGAGGATCGCCATAGATGTGGACCATAACTTTGAGCCCGAATATATAACCGTCCGGGGCAGGGCCAAGCTTCTCAAGGAACTTCAGGGGGACGCTAAAAAATCCGAAGAAGTGCTCCTGGCAAGTGATAATGACCGTGAAGGTGAGGCCATTGCCTACCATCTTAAAAATGCCATCCACGCGAAGACCGACAAAGTACCCATAAAACGTATCGCCTTCAATGAGATAACCCCGGTGGCGATTAAGGAAGCGGTGGCCCATCCTACGGATATTGACGAAGCCAAGGTGAATGCCCAGAAAGCCCGCCGTGTCCTCGACCGGCTCGTGGGGTACAACCTGTCGCCGCTGCTCTGGAAGAAAGTCAAAAACGGTCTGTCCGCCGGCCGGGTTCAGTCGGTGGCCCTCAGGCTTATCTGTGAGCGCGAAAAGGAAGTGGAATCCTTTATTCCCGAGGAATACTGGACCCTGGAAGCGGATTTTAAAGTCGGCAAGACGACCTTTACCGCCCAGCTTGTAAGCTGGAAAGGAAGCAAGCCGGAACTGAAAAATGAGGCGGAAGTACAGGCCATCATTGATCAGCTCACGGGACTGGAAGCCGCAGTAACGGATATCCGGGAAACTGAAAAAACCGTCCGGCCGAAACCGCCCTTTACCACAAGCCAGCTTCAGCAGACCGCCGCAAACCGTCTGGGCTTTACCAGCAAAAAAACCATGCAGATTGCCCAGCAGCTGTATGAAGGTGTCAATATCGGAAGTTCCCGGATCGGTCTCATTACCTATATGCGTACCGATTCGGTTCGTATTTCCCAGGCCGCCCTGGAAGAGGTCCGTACCTGGCTCGGAGAAAAGTATCCCAAGGAACTGCCGGAAAAAGCGGTGGAATATTCCGTGGGGAAAAAAGCCCAGGATGCCCACGAGGCCATCAGGCCGACCTATACAGCGTACATGCCGGATGACGTAAAGGAACATCTTACCAAAGATCAGTTCAAGCTGTATTCAATCATCTGGGAGCGGTTCGTATCGAGCCAGATGAACGCAGCAAAAACAAAAACCATCAGCATCGATATCACCGCCGGGGACGCTGTCTTCAGAATTTCCGGCTCGAAGATAATTGAGAAAGGTTTTTATAAGGTAATCAAACTGCTCAACACAAAAGAGGAAAAAGGCACGGTTCTCCCCAACCTCTCCAAGGGTGATTCCGTTACGGTGGACAAACTTCACCCGGAGCAGCATTTTACCCAGGGCCCGGCGCGGTACACCGACGCTTCCATCGTCAAGACGCTTGAGGAAAAAGGTATCGGCCGTCCGTCAACCTACGCGCCGATTATTTCCGTACTCCTCGACCGGTATTACGTAACCCGTTCCAACAAACAGCTTGTGCCTACCATGCTGGGGCGGATGATCTGCGATATGCTGGTGGAATATTTCCCCCATGTGGTGGATGCCGGTTTTACCGCTTCCATGGAAAACCAGCTCGATGAGGTTGAAGAAAACCGCATCGCCTGGCCGGAGATGATCCGTGATTTTTACTTTCCCTTCAAGGAACGGGTCGATGAAGTCACGAAAACCCTGGAATCCTTTAAAGGATCCCTGGATGAAGAAACTGATTATGTATGCGAGAAATGCGGCCGCAAGATGATTAAAAAACTCGGCCGTTTCGGGTTTTTTCTGGCCTGTTCGGGATTCCCGGAATGCCGGAACACCCGGTCCATTCCCCTGGCAAAATGCCCGAGGCCGGGATGCGGCGGGGACATTGTCGCCCGGAAAACAAAAGGCAGGGGCAAGGAATTCTACGGCTGCACCAATTATCCCGACTGTGATTTCATAAGTCATTTTAAACCCATTGCCCAGGACTGCCCGAAATGCGGCCAGTTTATGGTTGAAAAATACGACAAGAAAAACGGCTCCCATAAGGCCTGTATCAACCCCGACTGTGACTACCTGCACAGCCCGGACGAAGAGGAAACGTAATATGCCGGACAGGATCACCGATTACCTGGAGTATCTCCGGTCTGTCCGGGGCGTTTCCGAACGGACCCTTCAGGCATACGGAAAGGATTTAGCCCATTTTTCCTCCTACTGTGAAAACCGCGGAATTTACCCGGAAACCGCCACCCCCCACGAAGTGCGGGGATTTATCGCGGACCTGAGTTCCGAAGGCGCCGCCGCGGTCAGCGTCAACAGGGCTCTGTCATCCATCCGGGGATTCTACCGCTGGCTCGTCCGGTTCGGCGTCCGCGAGGATGATCCCACGGGGGCTCTTAAAAACCTTAAGACCCCCAAGACCCTGCCGGCCTTCCTCTGGGAAGGGGAAATGGCCCAGTTTTCTGAACTCCCCGATACGGCGGGTATCCTGTGGCCGCTCCGGGATAAGGCGCTGATACTGGCGATGTATTCCGCGGGGCTCCGTATATCGGAGCTCGCCTCCCTTAAACTGCCGGACCTTTCACCGGATCTGAGCGGGGGCCGGGTTATAGGAAAAGGTGACAAGGAACGGTACGTGTTTTTCTCCGACGAAGGCCGGGAAGCTTTAGCCGCGTACCTTCCCGCCCGGTCCGCCACGATCAAGGCGGAACAGCCTACGGACGCGCTGTTTATCAACCGCAAGGGCGGGGCGCTTTCGATTCCCGGTATACGGTGGATCATCGGCAAATACGCCGAACGGTCGGGGCTCCAGAAAAATGTGCATCCCCACGCGCTCCGGCACAGCTTCGCCACCCATCTCGTTAATTCCGGCTGTGATGTCCGGGTGGTGCAGGAACTTCTGGGGCACGCGAGCCTGTCCACAACCCAGCGCTACGCACATGTCGATATGGAACACCTTAAGCAGGTGTATGCAAAAGCCCATCCGCATGCCCTGCGGAAGAAAAACTGAGATAAAGGAATGGTAGAATATGGCTGCTGAAAAAAGCAATAAAATACGGAGCACCACGGTTATTGTGGTCAGAAAGGACGGAAAAGTCGCCATGGCCGGGGACGGACAGGTGACCATGGGCGAAACGGTGATGAAGAACAACGCCAGGAAAGTACGGCGGCTTCTGGACGGCAAAGTCCTCTGCGGATTTGCCGGGGCGACCGCCGACGCGTTTACCCTCTTTGACCGGTTCGAGGAAAAGCTCAAGGAATATTCCGGTGATCTGGCGCGGTCCGCCGTTGAGCTTGCCAAGGAATGGCGCACCGAACGCGCCCTCAGGCGGCTCGAAGCCCTCCTGCTGGTGGCGGACATACACAAAACGTTCCTTATTTCAGGAACCGGCGATGTGATAGAACCCGCTGAGGACGCTCTTGCCATCGGCTCCGGAGGCAACTACGCCTATTCCGCCGCACTGGCGTACCTTGACGGAAGCAGCCTTTCCGCGGCGGAAATAGCGGAACGGAGCCTCAAAATCGCCGGAAATATCTGTATCTATACAAACGGAGAAATAACTCTGGAGGAATTGCAATAACCATGGACAAGAAAAATCTGGACCGGCTTACCCCGAGAGAAATCGTCACGGAGCTGGACAAATATATTGTGGGCCAGAAAAAGGCAAAGCGGGCTGTCGCGGTGGCCCTCAGAAACCGCATCCGCAGGCTTAAACTCGATCCCGAAACCCGGGAAGATATCGCGCCGAAAAATATTCTCATGATCGGTCCCACGGGGGTCGGAAAAACCGAAATAGCCCGGCGGCTCGCGAAGCTGGCGGGATCGCCTTTTATCAAGGTTGAGGCTACCAAATATACCGAAGTAGGGTATGTGGGCCGGGATGTTGAATCCATGATCCGGGACCTCATGGCCGCGGGTGTCCAGATGGTTAAGCAGGAAATGCAGGAATCGGTTACAGCGGAAGCGGAGAAACAGGTGGAGGAAGCCCTCCTGGACCTGCTGCTTCCCGGAACCGGGAAAAAGCAGAAGGAAAACCGGCAGCCCTCCCAGCCTACCATACGCCCGGTGGGAACTTTTTCAATTAACCCCAATAACAACGGCGGCACCGGTCCGGCGTTTATGGGAGCGGCCATTCAGGTGGGTGTTCCCGCGGGCAGCCAGGGAGCACAGCAGGATACACCGGAAGAGCCCCCGCAGCTGACCCAGGACGGGCCATCCGAAAAACAGGAAGATACATCCACCAGGGAAAAATTCCGGACCATGCTCAGGGAAGGAAAACTTGAAGACCGGACCGTGGAAGTAACGGTCACCCAGAGCCCCCAGATTCCCGCCATGGATATGATGGGCGGCAATATGGAAGATCTGGAGTCCAGCCTTTCGGGTATTGCGGGCTTTTTCGGCGGCGGCAAAAAGAAGAAGGTCGTCACCGTCAAGCGCGCCCGGGAAATTCTGCTTAATGAAGAATCGGAAAAACTCATCGACCGGGACCGGGTCAGCGACGAAGCCCGCCAAAGGGTCGAGGAAACCGGTATTGTTTTCATTGATGAAATCGACAAAATCGCTGTCCGGGGGGAACGGGGCGGCGGCCACGACGTATCCCGGGAAGGGGTACAGCGTGATATTCTTCCTATTATAGAAGGCGCCACCGTAACTACCAAATGGGGGCCCGTGGATACGAGCCACATCCTTTTTATCGGGGCGGGAGCGTTTAATGTAAGCAAACCGTCGGACCTGATTCCCGAACTCCAGGGGCGGTTTCCCCTCAGGGTGGAACTGGAATCCCTGGGCAGGGAGGAATTTCTCCGCATCCTTACGGAACCGAAGAATGCCCTCACCAAACAGTACAAGGATCTTCTGGCTACGGAAAATGTGGAGATTGAATTTACCCAGGAGGCAATTGAACGCCTGGCAATACTGGCGGCGGATGTCAATTCCCGGCTGGAAAATATCGGCGCCCGGCGGCTCCATACCATAATGGAGGCGCTTCTGGAGGAACTTTCCTTTGAAGCGCCGGATATCGCTCCGACAAAGGTGCCGATTACCGAAGACTACGTTAACGAACGGCTCAATGATCTCGTGGTGGATCAGGATTTAGGCAGATATATTCTCTAAACCGGAGAAGATAATCTGCCGATTATTGAAAGGTAGGAAGGAGTTCCTTTCAATAAACAGCAATAGGAGGATGGGATTTGAACATTCAGAATAACTTCAGCAAAACCATAGACATTACACACCGCGCTATGGATGCGAGCCTCATCCGCCGAGATGTAATCGCCAATAACATGGCCAATGCGCAGGTCCCCAACTTCAAGCGGTCGGACCTCAATTTTGAAAGTGAACTCAAACGCGCTCTGGATTCGGAAAAACAGAAACCGGCTTTGGAGCTGACTCTGACGGATTCAAAGCATATCCCCAACTGGAGGGCCAGGAATTACCAGGATGTCCAACCCCGGCGGGTCCTGGATTATACGTCCACCTATAATAACAACGGCAACAATGTCGATCCGGAACAGGAAGTCATGCTGGCCCTGGAAAACCAGCTTATGTATACACTGCTGGCCCAGGCCCAGAGTTTTGAATTTAACCAGATCAGCATGGTCCTGCGGTAAGGGAATAAGGTATGGGTATTTTTAGTTCTATCAGCATAGCAGGATCGGGAATGAGCGCCGAACGGTTCCGTTCGGATGTGATTGCCGACAATATAGCCAATGCCAATACAACCAGGACCACCGAAGGCGGCCCTTTCCGGCGGAGCCGGGTTATCATGCGGCCCCGGGTGGAAGAACCCTACTGGCGGAGTCCCTTTCTTCCGGATGTGCTGGACAACGGAGTCGGCCAGGGCGTACGCGCCGTGGGGGTAGAGAAGGATAATACGCCGCCCCGGCTCATATACGATCCCACCCATCCGGATGCCATACAGAGCGGCCCCCGTGAGGGATACGTCGAAATGCCCAATGTGGATATCGTAACGGAAATGGTGGACCTCATCGCCGCATCCCGGGCGTATGAGGCAAACGCTTCCATCGTAGACGGGTCAAAGGCCATGTTCCAGCGGGCGCTGGAAATCGGTGCGGGGAGGTAATAGGTGACCATCTACAAGCCCGAACTGGTAAGTGGCGATAAGGTTCCCATGGCGGTCACCCATCCTAAGCATTTTGTTCCCGGCGACCGGCATTTTATTTCTACCGGCGCGGCGATATCCGAACTGGGAAACAAAATCGGGGCCGAATCGGTTGTCCGGGCGGGGTCCTTTGAGGATACCATGCTGAAGGCTTTGGATAAGGTGAGCGCCTACCAGCAGGCGCCGAGCAATATGATGCAGATGGCCATCACCGACCCCGGTTCGGTGGATGTTCATGATATAACAATCGCGCAGGCGAAGGCTAATCTTTCGCTTAATATAACCAGAACCGTTCTTGACAGAATAGTACGGGGATGGAAAGACCTGATAAATACCCGGTGACCGAGTAGGTCCGGGTAAGTCCGGACCTTTCCGATACCGTTGAACGTTCTTCTGGGGAGGGGAATATGAACGAGTGGATTAAAAAGTTTTTAGCTCAGATCAAAGCACTGTGGGGAAAATGGTCCCTGGCGCAGCGGCTGATTCTTATCGGCATTGCCCTGGCCGCCGTGGTCGGTGTGGCTGCGCTTGTCATGGTTTCTTCTGCTCCGAGCATGGTTCCCGTTATTGACGCTCCCATCCGGGACGAAGACGCCCGGGACCGCATCATCACCCGCATCAACCAGGAAGGGATAAAAACTTCCGTGTCATCCACCGGGACCATAATGGTTCCGGATGAAAAAACCGCCCGGCGTATGCGTTCCATCCTTATCCGCGAAGATCTTATTCCCACAGGCACGGACCCCTGGGCTATCTTTGACCGGGAACGCTGGAGCATCACCGACTTTGAGCGGAACGTTAACCTCCAGCGGGCCATTACCCAGATGGTTACCGACCACATCAAAGCCCTGGACGATGTGGATGACGCCAATGTTACCATTGTTATGCCCGAGCGGGAACTCTTTACCGCGGACCAGAATCCCGTGACCGCCAGCGTCATCATAATTCCCCGGCCGGGAAGTGATATAACCGAAAACCGCAAGAAAGTTGAGGGCATCCAGAAGATACTCAAATTCGCGGTGGAAGGCCTCCGGGATGATAATATCGTTATTACCGACCAGCGCGGTATGGTGCTCAATGACTTTACCGGTATGGCGGCCATGGACCGCCTCAACCTCATTGAGCGGGAACAGAAAATAACCCAGCAGCTCGAGGCCAAGTACCGGGCGATCATTCTTTCCTCCCTCCAGGGAACCTACACCAACGACCGCGTGCGGGACCTCAATATCAAGATCGATATGGATATGTCCAAAAAAGCGATCAGCACCAGTGAGTTCTACCCCATAACCATCAAGGAACGGACTCCCGGGCTGCCCTATGACGATTCGGAGCTGGTCCAATCCATCACCCGGTCCCGGTCGACATCCAGTACCGCCTGGGAAGGGACAGGCTTTATGCCCGAAGGCCCCGCCGGGGTGGAAGGCCAGACCCCGCCGGCTTTTAAGGATATGCAGAACCTCTTCGGCAGTGTTTCCCAGGAGACACTTACCCACAATGAGGAAATAAACAGCCGGTCCATCGAAGAAGAAAAGAGCCCCAGCATTGACCGGGTAACCATATCGGTAAACGTTGACGGCCAGTGGAAGTGGAAATACAACGAAAAGGGAGATCCCGTGGTTCTTCCCGACGGTTCCATTGAGCGGGAATACATACCGGTTCCCAATGACGACCTCCGGAAAATACAGGGACTCATCCAGGATGCCATCGGGTATGATCAGGCCCGGGGAGATTCGGTGACGGTCCACAATATCGCCTTTGACCGGACGGGCCAGTTCGCCGCGGAAGACGCCGCGTTCTTCAGGCAGAAGCAGGTACAGACCACGGTCATGTTCTTCCTGTCCGGTCTCGCCATACTTCTGGTAAGCTTCATCATTTTCAGGCTTATCTCCAGAGAACTGGAACGGCGGCGGCGGCTGAGGGAAGAAGAACTGTCCCGGCAGCACCAGATGATGCGGGAAAGCGCCCTCCGGCAGGCGGAAGAAGAAGGGGTGGAAGTTTCCATGTCCGTGGAAGAGCGGAAGCGTATGGAACTCCAGGAAAACGCGATCAACCTGGCCAAGGAACATCCCGAGGATGTGGCCCAGCTGATCCGAACCTGGCTTTTGGAGGAATAGGGTATGGCAAAAACTGCAAGCCCTGCCGCCTCATCTCCGGGTGCAGCTGCCGGGGGCGGCAAAAAAGTAAAAGGCTCAAAAGATTTTACCGGACGGCAGAAAGCCGCCATTTTCCTGGTCAGCATCGGTTCGGAAATTTCCGCGGAAATTTTCAAGTACCTCAGGGAAGATGAAATCGAGACCCTGACCTTTGAAATAGCCCGGCTCGAAACCATTGAGCCGGCTCAGAAGGATGCGGTCCTCATGGAGTTCCAGGAACTCATGATGGCCAACGAGTTCATCTCCACCGGCGGTATCGACTATGCCCGGGAACTGCTGGAAAAATCCCTGGGAAGCCAGAAAGCTATCGACATAATCAACCGCCTGACCTCCAGCCTCCAGGTCAGACCCTTTGATTTTATCCGGCGGACCGACCCGGCCCACCTGCTCAACTTTATTCAGCAGGAACATCCCCAGACCATTGCGCTTATTCTGGCTTACCTTGAGCCTAATAAGTCTTCGATCATTCTGCAGAGCCTTCCCCACGAAGTGCAGAGTGACGTCGCGCGGCGGATAGCCACCATGGACCGGACCAGTCCGGAAGTTCTCCGCGAGGTGGAACGGGTTCTGGAAAAGAAACTTTCCACCCTGTCCAGTGAGGACTATACCGCGGCCGGCGGCGTTGAGAGCATCGTTGAAATTCTCAACCTCGTTGACCGTTCTTCGGAGAAACAGATTATCGAAGCCCTGGAAGATGAGGACCCGGAACTTGCCGAGGAAATCAAGAAACGGATGTTCGTGTTCGAGGATATCGTTATGCTCGACGACCGGGCGATCCAGAAGGTCATGCGGGAAGTCGATTCCCAGGAACTGGCCAAGGCCCTCAAATCGGTGGATACCGAAGTTCAGGATAAAATCTTCCGGAATATGTCCAAACGCGCAGCGGGCATGCTCAAGGAAGATATGGAATACATGGGACCGATCCGGCTTAAGGACGTTGAGGAAGCTCAGCAGAAGATCGTATCCATCATCCGGCATCTTGAGGATACCGGTGAAATCGTTGTGGCCCGGTCCGGTGAGGATGAATTGGTCGTTTGATATAAAACCCGAAGGGTTTATGTCCCAGAGTTTATATTGCAAGGCAATATAAACTCCGCTGTTTTGAGATGAAGTGATGTTTAAAATGAGGTAGAGATGGCAAAGGCGGTATTCAGACCCGGCGAAGTCGTTATCAGCGACAAAAAAGTTTTCCTCGATCCCCCCCAGGCCTATCCCGACGCGGTTAATCTCGTTCATGTCCCTCAGGAAATTGAAGAACTGGAGGACGCCGAAGAGTATACGGGGCCTACGGCGGATGACCTCCGCCGCGAAGCTGAAGCTTTTAAGACCCAGTGGGACCAGGAACGGGAAGGGATGATCAGCGCCGCCAAAGCCGAAGCGGAGGCCATCAAGAAAGAAGCTGAGGAAGCCGCCTTCCAGGAGGTAAAACGCCGTACCGATCAGGCTCAGTCCATGCGCCGCGAAGCCGAGGATGAGGCGGAACGCATTATTGCCGAAGCAAAACAGAAAGCACAGGACATCGAAGCGGATGCCCGTTCCGCCTTTGACGAGGATAAACGGCTTGCCGAAAACGAAGGCCGTTCCGCGGGCCGGGAAGAAGGGTTTAACGAAGGCAAAGCCGAAGCGGAGCGCCTCATTGAACGGACCCAGACTATCCTCGAACGCGCCCAGGATAAGCGGGCGGAAATTCTCGCCGAGACGGAACAGCAGATTATCGATCTTGTACTTCTCATTTCACGGAAGGTCATTAAAGTAATTTCGGAGAACCAGCGGAATGTGGTAATTTCCAATGTCGTCCAGGCGCTCCGGAAGGTAAAGGGCCGGGGCAACATCATCATCCGGGTCAATATGACGGATGTAAAACTGACCACGGAACACATGAAGGATTTCGTAAAACTGGTGGAAGGCGCAAAGTCTATTCAAATAATAGAAGATTCCAAGGTTGACCGGGGCGGATGTATCATCGAAACCGAATTCGGGGAAATTGATGCCCGCATTGCCAGCCAGCTTTCCGAGCTGGAAACCAAAATTCTCGAACTGTCTCCCATAAAGGCAAAGGCAAGAACGGCCCCCATTGACGAAGGATGATTTCATTGCCGGGAGGGGCGGTGAACCATGGAAAACAAAACCATACTTGATAAGTATCTCGAAACTGCCGAACAGGTAGATCCGATCAAATGCACCGGAAGGATTATTAAAGTCCAGGGGCTGCTTATTGAAAGCCGCGGACCCCAGGCCATAATCGGGGAAGTCTGCCGCATCGATATTCCGAAGGAAAAAACAATTATCCAGGCCGAGGTAGTCGGCCTCCGGGACGATATTGTCCAGCTCATGGCCTTTGAGGACACCGCGGGCATCGAGGTGGGAAACCTGGTGGTCGCGTCCGGTGAACGGCTGTCGGTTCCTGTTTCAGGAAAACTGCTCGGCCGGGTTCTGGATTCCCTGGGACGGCCGACGGACGGGAAAGGCGATATTGAATCCTCCGTGTCCTATCCCGCGGTCGCCGACGCTCCGAACCCGCTGACCCGGAGAAGAATAACCCAGTGGATTTCCACGGGCGTCCGGGCAATCGACGGCCTTCTGTCCGCCGGACGCGGCCAGCGTCTCGGTATTTTCTCCGGGTCCGGGGTCGGCAAGTCAACTCTTCTGGGTATGATCGCCCGGAATACCAACGCCGATGTTAACGTGGTTGCCCTGATCGGCGAACGGGGCCGGGAAGTCAACGACTTTATCGAAAACGACCTCGGCCCGGAAGGTCTCGCCCGTTCGGTTCTTATTGTATCGCCCTCCAACGCGCCGCCTCTGGCGCGCCTGAGAGGCGCGTACGTCGCTACGGCGGTGGCGGAATATTTCCGTGACCAGGGACTCGATGTAATGCTGCTGTTTGATTCCGTCACCCGCTTCGCCAGAGCGCAGCGGGAGATAGGGCTTGCCACCGGTGAACCGCCGGCAACCCGCGGGTATACCCCCAGCGTTTTTGATTCCATGCCGAAACTGCTGGAACGCTGCGGTACTTCGGATAAGGGAACAATCACCGGCTTCTACACAATCCTTGTTGACGGCGATGATATGGATGAACCCATAGCCGATACTGTCCGGGGAATCCTCGACGGCCATATAATCCTTTCCCGCCGTATTGCCCAGCGCTACCATTATCCGGCCATAGATGTATTAGCCAGTATATCCCGGCTGGCATCGGTAATAACCGGTCCGGTAACGAAAAAAGTTGCGGGTTATATCCGGAGACTCATGGCGGTTTACGCCGAATCCGAAGACATGATAGATGTGGGTGCGTACCATCCCGGAAGCAACCCGGCTATTGACGAAGCCATAGCTAAGAAAAAACCCATCGATGATTTTCTTATCCAGGGAATTGATGAAAAATCGAGTATCCCGGAAACACTTGCCGCCATGGCGGCTATTGCGGAAATGGAAATTCCCCCTGAGGAACTGGGGATTTACCAGCCCTCAGAAAGCGCGGCGGAAAAGGGAAATCCGGAAGTAGAAAACGGTTCCTCCGGGGAACAGGATTTCCCGGGGCAAAACACAAGTACCGGCGGTTCCGGTATACCGGAATCCCATAGGGAATAGGAGAAACCACCGTGAAGAAATTCAGTTTCAGCCTGGAAAAGGTTCTGGAACTCAAAGCTTACCGGGAGCGGGAATCGGAAATCGAACTGGGCCGGGCCATTGGCGCCCTTACTGCGGTAGAGCAGGAGATTCAGGATGTCGCGAAAAAACGGGTGGAAGCGGCATCCCTGCGGTTCCTTCCCGGCCGGAAATCGGCGGAAATCTACAATACGGATCTCTATATAATAAGGCTCGACAAACTCAAGGATAAACTCTTCGAGGATGCCGCCAAGGCGGAACTGGTGGTGGCTGCGGCCCGGGAGAAATACATCGAAGCATCCCGGGAGCGCAAGGTCCTCGACAAGCTCAGGGAAAAACGGCTGCAGGAATACAAAAAGAACCTTATGAATGAGGAAATAAAGGAACTTGACGATATCTCCAACGGCCGCCAGGCACGGCAGAGTATCCTCGGCGGCTCCTAGGATAAAACATTTTTCCGGTTGTTTTTCTTTTCCCGTATTTTATTCAGCGCCAGTTCAATTATTTTTTCCGAGTAGGATCCATCCTGATCAGAGTAGGGCAGTTCCGTATTCATCGCTATTCCATAGCTGAACGCCGGATCAAAGGGCCACTCCTCTTTTTTCCCTTTTGCCTTTAAATTGTTCAGGGCCTGCTGAATTTTGTATTCCGACTGTATGTTAGTGCAGGAGGGCAGGGCGATCACAAAATCACGTTCTCCGTACCGTCCGATAATATCATAGGATCTGAAGGTATTCATCAAAGTACTTACGGTTCCGCTCAGATAATCATCTCCTATAGGATTACCGCGGTCTTTCCTTATCTGGTCCAGCTTGTCGAGTTCAACGTAGCAGATACTGACGATAATGTTTGACTTCTCAGCTTTGTAGCACAGGGAATTGATCATCTCGGAGAGGGTGCTTTTGTTCAGTGCCGACGCGAACATATCCATCGAAGCAAACAGGTTTAGTTTGTCCTGATACTGCCGCATTTGGGTAATATCCATGGAATACCGGAGATGGGCTTTTTTTCCCTGCCATGGTATTATGCTGTCATATACCCGGAAGTACCGTCCCGTATTCTCATCAAAGGATTCGTTAACCACAACTTTATCGGAACCGCCGTCAACCAATTCATCCTCATGACAGCTGGCGCACTTTTCTTTTCTGCCATGGAAAACCGAATGGCATGGTTCGTTGGCGGGATTTTCCGCATGGTAGTATTCCTTCATCATATCATTCATAAAAAGAATCCGGTGATCCTCAATATCCGAAACATACACCAGGGTGTCCAGCTGGTTCAGAATGATTTCGAGAATTTCGTTGGTCCGGACAATCTCCTTCCGCAGGGAAGAACGTTTGATAGTGCCGGCAATCAGAACCGCGATGTGGTAGAGAAGCTGCACCTCTTCCGGTTTCCATTCGCGGTATTTTCTTATCCGCTCACTGATGAGGAAAAAGCCCGATATCCGGTTGTTCTCCCAGAAAGGCAGCGCAATTAGGGCGTTGACATCAAAAAACTTGAGGCTTTCCTGTATCTCCGGATCCAGGAGGGACATATCGGAAGCCAGGATGATACCGTTTGAAATCAGCAGTTCCATGAAAATAAAATTGAGTTTTTCATCCAGAACGCTTTCGGTCTTCAGCGGTATGCCCTCCGCATACCATTCATATACGTCGTTCTCTTCACCTTCCTGGTTAAAGCGGAAAACCATGGCGTGGCTGATACGCAGTTTCTCCCCGATGAGTCCGAGTACCTGGCTGATCGCATCGGGCACATCCTCGGCGCTGTTCAGGACTGACATCGCGTGGTTAATGAGTTTGTAAAAATTTGAAGGCAGCGCGTAACCGCCCCCGGGTTTATTAAGATTGTCGAGATTTATGGGATCGTATGTTTTGACGGGAAAAACATTGACCGAGTTCGAGAAGTTGCCCAGGAGCGCCTGCAGCTCCACGGCCGGCAGCGGTTTGGAGAACAGGAAACCCTGGAAGAAGTCAACTTCGTTCTCGAGCAGGATCTGCATCTGGTTCGTGTTCTCAATGCCCTCCGCGATCACTTTGAAACCGGCCCCGTGGGCAAAATCAACCATCACCCGGATTACGTGGCGAAGATACTCGTCATTCTCAACGTTTTTCACAAATGATTGGTCGAGTTTGATGGTGTTCACCGGAAGGGTGTTGAGTTTTGAGAATGAAGCGTACCCTGTTCCGAAGTCGTCCAGCGAAAGGCTTATCCCCGCCTGTCTGAAACTGTCGAGTATGGCAATCGTTCTCTCATTAAAGTTTACCTCCGCGCTTTCGGTTATTTCGAGGCTCAGTTTTTCCGGGGGATAGTTGTATTTCCGCAGCAGCGCCACAACTTTGTCGCAGAGATCGTAATCATTCAGCTGGATCGGTGAAAGGTTGACATCAAGGATAAACCGGTCCAGCGTGTCCAGTCCCCAGTTCTTGGTGTTTTTTATCGCTTCCTCAAGCACCCATTGGTCAATCATCCCGACCAGTCCCAGCTTTTCCGCTTCGGGGATAAAAACCGCCGGAGATACGGGGCCGAATTCCGGGCTGACCCACCGGCACAGGGATTCCATGCTTGTCCATGTTCCGGTCACCGGATCCGCAATGGGCTGGTAATACACCGAAAAACCCTGCATGTTGTCGAGGACGGAATTTTTAAGACTCAGCTCGAGACGCAGATGTTCGTTGAACGCCGCGTTTGCTTCGTCGTTGTAAATCAGGATGCCGTCTTTTTTCCGGGCCATGTCGATAACCCGTTCAACCGTTGTCAGCAGTTCATCAAAATCCTTGAATTCCTGGCGGCAGGGGATTATCCCCATGGTTATGCCGATAAAAACCGTATGGGTCGTACTCCCCATCCATATTTCCCATGGGTTATTAAACCGCTCCCAGATTATCCGCGCTATTTTTATAATTTCGGGTTCCGAATAATCCTGCAGGAACACGGCGAAGCCGTCACTCTCAATCCGGTACAGGTTGATGCCGTAGTAGGGGAGCCTGAATATCCAGTTCTTTATTTCGTCCAGCAGGATGTCGCCCGCTTCCCGGTTGTATGCCTCGTTTATCTTCCGCAGTTCATTGAGATCAAAGCAGATCAGAAATGAGTTCTTCGAAATGTAATTTTTTATATCCCGGGCCAGAAAGAAACCATTGGGAATTTTCATCCGCTGGTCGTAATAGGCGGTATAGGATAATTTGTCCTGGAGCTGTTTCCGTTCGGTTATGTCATAGAAACTAACAATATGGCACAGCCGGCCGTCGACCCAGTGGAGAACCCGGCTGTTAACCTGCAGCCATTTGTCGGAATTGCTGAGCTTGAGTTCCCAGTCAAGGTTTTTTGTCATTTCCGAAGTGTCCATGAGCAGCTTTTCCTTAGGACAGAACGGACAGGGTTCATTGAAGCCGAGCAGTTTATAGCAGGTGGCGCCTTTTAAATCATCCACGGTGCTGTCCACCGATTCGGCGAAATACTTGTTGCACAGCAGCATTTCGTAGGTGTTAAAATCGACTAAGTAAATTCCGACGCCCGATATATCAATGAAGTTGTTCATCGTCTCAATGGTTGACTTGAGATGAGTTGAGAGCATATTGAGGCTTCGGTTTTTATGTTCAAGATCCTTGGATTTGTTCCGGGCCCGGATAAGGACATTGGAGATGATATTCAGGGAATTATAAATTGTCTGTATTTCCGATTCCGTTACCGTCGGGGCTGTTTTTATTTCTTCCCATATGTCGGTATACGCTGTACCCAGTACGTCTTTGTGCTCCAGGATCGCGTCGGTATTGGTGGTTTCCGTTTTTACCTGGCTGATATACCAGCATCCCGTGTAAACATTCTTGTTGATAATAGGGATGCAGATATCCGCAAGATCCGTAACGGCGTGTTTTTTTATGCAGGAGCCAAGGGATGTACGGACAACCTGCATGGTGTTCTGCTTAAAATCTATATACAGTTTCTGAAAATCCTGGTTTTCAAGAACATCATGCATCCTGGAAGGTACGGCGCCTTTGGTAACTTCGTGGTCGTCTGCGTCCAAAACAAAAACAGGAGCTTTAATAAGGGCAGAAAAAATATCCTGTACAGTCTGCAGGAGTGTCAGGTCAATAACATCGTTAAAATCAACCAAGGCTTTACTCATTTTAAGTCCCCTCTGCTCAATTATGCACAACTCTGATCTTCAGCCTTACTATAAGGGACGGGGTAAATCCTCCGTCCTGTTTTTTTGTATCTCGGTTTTTTTTAAAGTCCCGTTTTGTTCCGCCGCCGGATGTTTATTGAAAGCTTTCAATAAGCATCCGGGGTAACTGATTCCGGGTGATTACTCCTATGCTGGTTTTCTTTTCTGTTTACGATCAGTCATTTTGCCGTAAACAGCCGCAGTTTCATTTTATCAATGTTTTTATATATTCAATTTTTTAATTAGATCCTATTGTCTTATATATTTAGTAATATTTCAAATGTTTTTTTTCTTTTTTTATCTTGTAGACCTCCCTGATCTACTATAAGATATGTCTATAGCCGAAAAAACTCTCTTTAGTTGTCAAAGAGTGAAAAAGGGAACCGAAAATGGTCATTGATTTTTTCAGGTCAGCCTTGCTGGAAATTGATGTACAGAATGATTTTTGCCCTGCCTATACAAATGCCGGAGGAGTCCGTTTCCCCGAAGGAACCCTTGCCGTAAAAGACGGCGGGGCAGTGGTAGCGCCGCTTAATAGGTTTGCGGAAAAGCTGAATTACGCCGGCGGAAAAGTCGTCGCCACCCAGGATTGGCATCCGCTGGGCCATGTTTCCTTTGCTTCTTCCCATCCCGGAATGAAAATTCATGATGTAATTACCGTTCCCATAGATATATCCGGAGATTCCGGGAAAAAAACGGAAGCGTCCCTTACGGGGATTCCGCTGCCGTCTGCGGTGGAGCAGGTGCTGTGGCCCGATCACTGCGTTCAGGGGAGCGCCGGCGCGCAGCTCCACGGCGGGCTGAATTTAAATTTTGTTAACTGTATAATCCGTAAAGGATCTTCCAAAGAGATCGATTCCTATTCCGCTTTTTTCGAGAATGACCGCCGGACCTCCACAGGGCTGGAAGGGTACCTGCGGGATCTCGATATCGGAACGGTTTTTCTCGGCGGACTGGCAACGGATTACTGTGTTTTTTACAGCGCCATGGACGCGGTGCGGCTCGGTTTCGTGACGGTGGTCCTCACGGACGCTGTCCGGGGTGTGGGTAGTCCCGAGGGTTCCGTGGAAAAGGCCTTTGACGTTATGCGGTCCGCGGGGATCAGTTTTATGGATTCCAAGGAGATACGGTGAAACAGTCCGCTTTATTGAGCGATTTTTACGCGCTTACAATGGCCCAGGGATACTGGCTTAGGGATTACAGGCAGGAAGCGGTCTTCGAAATGTTTTTCCGCCGCCAGCCTTTCGGCGGCGGCTTTTCGGTTTTTGCCGGCCTGGAAACGCTGCTGGAAAAAATACGCGCCACCGGGTTTTACCCGGAAGACATAGCGTACCTGGATAATCTCGGAATCTTTGATAAACGGTTCCTGGACTATTTAAGCGCTTTCAAATTCACCGGTAAGATCTGGTCCATGGATGAAGGTACGGTTATCTTTCCCCAGGAACCGATTATCCGGGTACAGGGAACGCTTATCGAATGCCAGATTATCGAGAGCCTGCTCCTCAACACGGTTAACTTCCAGAGTCTGATCGCGACAAAAGCGGCCAGGGTCTGGCTTGCTTCGGGCAAAGGCCGGGTTATGGAGTTCGGTCTCCGCCGGGCGCAGGGACCGGACGGCGCGCTTTCTGCATCCCGGGCCGCTTTTATCGGCGGGGCGGAAAGCACCTCCAATGTTCTCGCGGGCAAAACATTCGGCATACCGGTAATGGGGACCATGGCGCATTCCTGGGTAATGTCCTATCCCGGGGAAGAAGAGGCGTTCCAGGCGTACGCCGATATTTATCCCAATCATCCTGTCTTCTTAATCGACACCTACGATACCCTGAGAAGCGGTATCCAGAATGCCGCCGCGGTGGGGCGGCGTCTTGCCGCTCAGGGCCGCACCTTTGGGGTGCGGCTCGATTCCGGGGACATTCACTATTTGTCTATGGAAGTACGGAAATTTCTGGATGCCCAGGGGCTTACGGACGCGACGATTACCGTTTCCAATGACCTGGATGAATCCATAATTCAGACTCTGACAAACGCCGGAGCCCCGATAAATACCTGGGGGGTGGGAACACAGCTGGTTACCGGCGGTTCCGATGCCGCCTTTACCGGGGTTTACAAGCTGGCGGCGAAACAGGATGCCGGCGGATCCTTCCAGCCGGTGATGAAGTTTTCCGACCATCCCGAAAAAACTACGAACCCCGGGATCAAGCAGGTATGGCGCCTGGTGGACGCAAACGGTAACGCCGTGGCGGACATATTGTCCCTGGATGATCCCGCGGACCCCGGTGACGCGGTTGTTCCCGGAAACCGGTACGCATTCTGGCATCCCTCCGCGGATTACCGCCATTTTTACCACGATGTCACGGCGGCGGAGCCCATGCTTAAACTCCGCATGGACCGCGGGGAACTGTTGTGCTCCGAAACTCCTCTGGCGGAGATACAGAAAAAAGTAAAAGCGGGACTGGAAATCTTTGACAGCAGCTACAAGCGTATGCTCAATCCCCATATCTATAAAGTTTCCGTCACGGCTAGGCTGAGAGACCTTAAGCTGGACCTGATAAAGAACCACCTCGGGGATCTGTAGAAAGCAGGCCCGCATGCGTGTTTTTGCGGCACTGCCCATTCCCGATGACACCCGCCGCGGTCTTACGGATTTTCTCTCAAGTCTCAGACGGAACCATCCGGATTTCCGGTGGGTTTCTCCGGAAAACCTGCATATTACCCTCGCTTTTTTAGGTGAACTGGATACGTTCGGGCTGTCCCTGGTTGAAGCCGCCGTATCCGCCCTGGCCGCGGACGCATCGCCGCCGGCAATTCAATTCCTGGGGCTGAAAACCTTTCCCGCAAAACGGGAGCCTTCCGTTCTGGCGGTGGAAATCGGAAAGGGGGCAGATGAACTGGCGGATTTGGCGGCGGATCTTGAATCGCGTCTCGCCCGGGCGGGAGCCGCCGCGGGATATTCCTTCCGGGCCGCGCCGGAAAGACGCTTTACACCCCATGTCACCGTAGCCCGCCGGGGCCGGTCCCGGCTGCTGCTTTCTCCTGATGATACGGATCGTATCTTTTCAGGCGAAGCGCTGCTGGGGCGTGTCTGCGTGTTCAGCTCCGAACTCCGCCGGCGCGGCGCGGTATACACCGAGCTGACCGGCTGCGTCTTTACGGGAACGGGAGATACTCTTCCCTGATGTTGGTCATTGCCCTGAAAAGATTCCGTTTCCCTTCCTCGGTATTGCCGCAGAGGCAGTGCATGCGCCGCTGAAATTCCTTCCGTTCGCGGTCGGCTCCGTAGTCACAGGTGCATGTGTGGGCGGTCCATCCCATGGACCCGGCGAAGGAACGGATTGATTCCTCCTGCACCAGCGCAAGGGGGCGGATAATTTCAACGGGATATTTCCGGTATTTCATCCGCGGCACCATGGTGGCGGTTTCCCCTTTTTTGACCATGTTCATAAGCAGGGTGGTGAGGATATCATCGAGGTGGTGTCCCAGGGCTATTTTATTAAACCCCTTTGAAAGGGTGTAACTGATCAGTTCCCCTCTCCGCTGGGTAGCGCACCAATAGCAGTTCATGCTTTTTCCCGGTTTGAGGCGGCCGATAATCGGTATGCTTACGATTTCCAGGGGGATGTCCAGTGTTTTGTAGAGAGAAACCAGCGCTTCCAGCGCCGGTCCGTGCACACCTCCGCCGGGAACATCACCGGAGATATGGACTCCCCGCAGTTCGAAATTTCCGGCATTCCATTTGCGCCTCCGGGAAAGCGCCCATGCGAGAACCGCCGAATCCTTGCCCCCGGAAGCGCCGATCAGGATGCGGTCACTTTCATTGATGAGTGAATAATCGTGAATCGCTTTGGCTATGAGTTTTTCAACGCCGCTTAATGCCATATAGTGTGATTGTACCTTCCGGAAGCCGGCCTGTACAAGGCGCTGTCCCGGGGTCCCCGCAGTATATCGTATCCGGCACAGAAGCATGGGGATACCCGGTCCGAGGGTCCCGCCGGGGTGCTATGGCAACCGGGACCAGGCAGTTCCGGCAGCAATTCGTCCGGACCAGGAGTGGGGGTAGCGTAAGACTTGCCACCTGTGGCGTCAAGTCTTTCAGGAGTTTTGCTCCGAAAAACTCCACACTTACTGCGGCAAGGCTGAAGCCAGGGGGAGCAGCCCTCCTGATCGGGCAGCACCGAGCCGGTTGAGCCTGGAATCATCCGGGCTGCAATAGTAACAACGGGTGGCGTACAAAAATGGGGAATGGGCGACTTTCGAGGCCGCAGGCCGCTGAGGAGCCATTCCCCATTTTTGTACGACAGGCCCCGAAGCACTGGTTAAACACGGATGATTCCAGGCTTGTCAGACTCGGTGCTCCCCCATTTTCATTGACCACAATCCCCGAATTGCGGTATTCTATAGCCACAGCATGAATGATAAAATCCCCGATTTGTACAGCCTTATTGAACAGATGCCCCCTGAATCAGCGGCGTGGGGGCTGCTGGATGCCTTTGACGCCGTAAGCAACGGCCTCGAAAATCCCGAAGCCCTGGCCGCCATGGACCATGTGCGGGATCCCCGCCTGGAATCCTGGAAACATCTGGTTCGCGCCATACAGGCGATGTACCGGGATGATCCCGCAGGATGCCGGGACACCCTGGATGCTCTTGCGGATGACGCTCCGCCGGGGGTTCTTAAACCCCTTTTCCGGTCATGGATGGCAGCCCGGGGCGGCGGCGGCGGAACCTCCCGGGAACTTGCCTCGGCGCCCGTGCCGGTCCGGAACCTATACCGGAAACTGCTCATCACGCCCCATCCGGTTACGGTTCTGGCGGAGCAGGCGGAAGAGGCCTTCCGCCATAACATGACCGATTACTTTGAGCGGCTTGTCTGTGAAGTTTTCCGGAAACTCCGGGAACAGCACCGCTGCGACGGCCCGCTTCTGGCGGTCCGGTACGCCCAATACTGCCTTTCCCTTCTGAATGACCAGGGGTACAGCGGAACAGATTTTTTCCCGCTGCTGCTCCGGGCTTTGGGGGAAGCCGACGGCCTCTGTGTCTTCGGTTTTGCCCTCATCGGCCGGGACAATGAAGCGGCGGTCCGGGCGCTCCGGGGCGCGCTGGACGCGGGGGATGGAGAATTCCTTGACAGCGCAATGGCCGCCGTTATTGCCGATGCGGTTTCCGCTCTCGGCGGCCGGACCGATTCCCCCGGCGGATACCGGGCCGCAGTTATGCCGAGACAGCGGGAAACGGTGTATTCCGGCCAGCTCGAACTTTTTTAAGGAATCCTCATGGTTGATAAAGAAACCTTGCTTGAAAATCTGAATAACAATTCCGTGGGGAAGAGTGACAGTTACCGGGAAGCCCTTTCCCGGCTGGCTTCGGCCTTGGCCGTTCCTGTCTCCCTTTCCGGGCTGGAAGATGAACTTCCGCCGACCCTCCGGTACGTCGGTCCCGGCGCGTGGATGGAAACAATTATTGATTCCCATGATTCCCGGCCGCAGAAGTAACCACCGGGCTGACCGTTTTGTTTTGGCTATTTTAGGAAAATAGGATATATTTGTAGAAGGCCGGATTGTATGGCTGCGCCTGCCGTCCGCCGCGATTCACCGCAGAAAGCGAGGTATTCATGAATGAGATACAGATATCTTTTCCCAATGGCACCAGTGTTCACTGCCCAATCGGGACACGGGCTGATGAGCTTGTAGATAATTTATCCCCCCTGCATGAGGAACTCGCGGCGGTCAAGGTAAACAATGAAATTGTTCCGCTTTCCAGCCGGATCGAAATCAACGCCGCCATGGAACCGGTGCTTATGGACATGCCCGACGGTGTTATGATTTACCGCCGTTCCCTGGCGTTTCTCCTTGCGGTTGCCGCCCGGGACCTTTTTCCCGACCGGAGTATCTATGTGGGACATTCCCTGGGGAACAGCTATTATTATACCTTTGCCAATGACAGAAAACCCAGTCCGGAGGAGATAAAAGCCCTGGAGAGCCAGATGAAAAAACTTGTGGAAGAAGACCTTCCTATCGAGTTTTCATACATGGCCTACAGCGAAGCCCTGGAGCTTTTCAAAAAAAACAACCAGACCGATACCGCCTTTCTGCTTGAACAGCGGAGCGATTCAAAAATTCCCGTAAACCGGTGCCGGGATTTCGTTGACCTGTATATTGAACCTCTGGTTCCCCGGACCGGAATCCTCCGGGCCTTTGAGCTGATGGATTACAAAGACGGATTCCTTCTCCGGTTTCCGGGGTTCGGCCAGGGAACGGTCGGACCCTTTGAAGACAGCGAAAAGATTTTCTCCGTCTACAATGAGTATAAGAAGTGGGGAAGGATTATCGGCGTTCATGCCGTGGGTCACCTCAACAAACTGGTGTCCGACCGCACTATCCGGGACTATATCCGCATAGCCGAAGCGTTCCAGTCCAAGAAGATGGCGGAAATCGCCGACCGGATTTACGAGCGCCGGGATTCGGTCAGGGTGGTGCTCATTGCCGGCCCGTCAAGTTCCGGAAAAACCACCAGCGCTAAACGGCTCGCGATCCAGCTCAAGGTTATGGGAATTGAACCTATCATGGTGGGGCTGGATGATTACTACCTTGGACCCGAAGACGCGCCCAAGGATGAAAACGGTGAACCTGACCTGGAATGCCTGGAAGCGCTGGATGTTCCCTATCTGAACGAGCAGCTCCTTGCCCTGTTCCGGGGAGATGAGGTGGAAATTCCCAGCTTTGATTTTAAAATCGGAAAGCGCAGGGAGTCCGGCGGAAAGAAGATACGTCTTGAACGGCGGAGTATGCTTATCCTCGAGGGGATCCACGGTCTCAATGATGCCCTGACGCCCGAGATAGACCGGGATAAAAAATTCACACTGTATGTTTCCGCCCTTACCCAGCTCAATCTTGATGACCATAACCGTATCCCCACCAGTGACAACCGGCTCCTCCGCCGGATGGTCCGGGATTACCAGTTCCGGGGAAACAACGCCGCCCAAACCATACGTATGTGGCCCAGTGTTCAGCGGGGAGAGCGGCGCCACATTTTTCCGTTCCAGAACGGCGCCGATGTGGCTTTCAACTCCGCCCTGGATTACGAGCTGGCGGTTCTGAAATTTTACGCTGAACCGCTGCTGCGGTCGGTAAAACCCAATATGGCGGAATATTCCGAAGCGGTCCGGCTTCTGTCGTTCCTTGAGAACTTCGCGCCCATACCGCCGCAGTACGTTCCGGGAAACAGTATCCTCCGGGAATTTATCGGCGAAAGCGAATTCAAATACTAAGCCGCTGATAATGGCGCCGGTTCCCGCGGCCGGCGCCGAAACCGCAGTCTTTGTTTCGATGTATTAATTAATTCTTAATAAAACTCATCTAAAAATAACGGACTACCAAAAAGCAGCGGCCGTTATAAAAAAATAATTTGACAGACCTTTCTCCTGTCGTGTAAAAATTCTGGTAACGAAAAAAAATCTTAATCAAAGGTTTGGAACATTATTATGCGGATCAGATATTACACTATGGTATATTATTCATTGGACTATATATTAAAAATAATAAAAAAAGCTTGCCAATTTAATTTATCCGACACATAATAATTCACGATCAGACATTCGGGAATTGATTATCATGGGAGTACATCATGAAGTTGCGTATGCCGATTGGCGTTAAAGTCGCCACCTATGTAGGTTCCATTGTCGTATTGATACTTCTTGCCATTTTTATTGTGGTGGTAAAAGAAGTTGATATGTACCTGACCGCTTCCGTTAATTCCAACAGTATTCAAATCGCCAACGCCCGTTCGGATGAAATTGAAATGTTCATCCAGCAGCACCGTCAGATGGTCAAGGCGCTGGCGGATCAGGATTATATCAGAGCCTGTTCCGAGACTGAACTTGAATACTACGCACAGGAAATGATCGGCAAAATGGGGCCCGCCGTTTCCCATGCCTATGTCGTATGGCCTGACGGCCGTGCTACGACGCAGCCGCAGCAGTACGTAATGGTTCCCGACAGGCCTTATTATATCGCGATCTTCCGGGAGGGCAGGGATAATTACATGAGCAATCCGCAGATTTCCCGCAACAGCGGGAATGCGGTAATAACCATGGTGCAGTCCGTGGATGATCCCGCGGGAAATGCCAAAGCCGCTCTGGCCTTTGAAATTACCCTTGAACAGCTTTCAAAAACCGTTTCCGGCATTGATATCGGCAAAACGAGTTACGGCTGGGTTGTTGACAGCACCGGCCTCGTGATGGCGTCAAAAATTGAAGATGCCATCATGAAAGTAAATATAACCGAAGGGGATGAAATGCACGGGTACCGGGGTATGACCGTCCTGTCACGCACAATCCTGAGCAGTGAAAACACTATCGGTGAATACAAGGGATTTGACGGAACCGATTATACGCTTTTTTCCTCCGAAATATCCCCGGAGTACAAATGGCGTCTCGGTCTCGTCATTGCCACGGAAGAACTCCGGGCTCCCCAGAACAGGCTGAATTTAATTCTCGGCATCATTATGGGCGTATCCATACTGATTTCCATAGGGTTGTCGGTCCTTCTGGGGATGTGGATTTCCCGGCCTATAAAAAATCTTGCCGCGGAGTTCGCGCACCTTGCCCAGGGTGAGGCGGATCTGACCCACCGTCTCGAAATAAAAAGAACCGATGAAATCGGTGAACTGGGAGCCAATTTCAATAATTTTATCGGGAAACTCTCGGCTATTATTATGGACATCAAGCTGGTGCAGGACCGGATAAAAATCAGCAGCCAGAAACTCGGAGCCGATTCCCAGCAAACCACGGTGGAAATGAAACAGATATCGGATCTCGTTGACTCAATTCAGAACCGTTTGGGGCAGCAGGATTCCAATATCCATGATTCTTCCGCCGCGGTAAATCAATCGAGTCAGGGCGTATACAAGCTTGATGAGCTTATCGCCGATCAGGCGGCGAGTATTTCGGAAGCTTCCGCGTCGATTGAGGAAATGGTGAGCAGTATCAGTTCCGTTACCGCCTCGGCGGAACATATTGCCGATGAATTCCAGCACCTGCTGGTTTCTTCGGACAAAGGTTTGGCTATTCAGAATGCGTCGAAGGAAAAAATAAACAATATTGCCTCCCAGTCGGAAGGCCTCATGGAGGCGAATGCCGCCATAGGAGCCATAGCCGCCCAGACAAATCTGCTGGCCATGAACGCGGCCATCGAGGCCGCCCACGCGGGCGAGGCCGGAAAAGGTTTCGCGGTGGTGGCGGATGAAATCCGGCGTCTGGCGGAAACCTCCAGTGAACAGTCCAAGACCATCGGGGCTAAGCTGAAATCCGTACAGGAAAGTATCGATGAAGTTGTCCGTGCCACCGATGAATCCGAAAAAGCTTTTGAGTCTTTGAGCCGAAAGGTAGGCGCCACCGATTCTTTGGTATCCGAAGTAAAGTCGGCCATGATTGAACAGCGGGAAGGGTCCCGGAATATTCTTGACGCAATTAAACACATGAATGAGATAACATCCAAAGTAAAAGCCAGTTCTTCCGAAATGAACGAGGGAAACAGGATTATTGTGGAATCAATGGAAAAGCTTACCCTGGCTTCCAAGGAAATTTTCTCTAATTCCAGGGAAATCGTAAGCGAAGTCGACAGTGTGGAAGCCATGGTGAAGGAGATATCCGATATTGCCGTGGAAAACGATTCCCTCGTAAACCGGATGGAGGACGGTATCGGCCGCTTTACTGTCTGAGTGTTACTGGCTCCGGTCGATTAAAACCGCGGAGCCGGTTCCCGATTTTATTATCTCTATCCGGCTGGGTATTCTGTTGCGCATTTCCGCCACATGGGAAATGAGGCCGACCATCCGGTGTTCCCGGAGTTCATCCAGTATAACCAGGGCTTTATCGAGGCTTGCCTCGTCGAGACTGCCGAATCCTTCGTCAATAAACACCGCATCCAGCCGTACTCCGCCGGATCGCGCCTGAATCGAGTCGGCAAGGCCCAGGGCGAGGCTTATAGAGGCCATAAAACTTTCGCCCCCCGAAAGGGTGGCGCAGGGGCGGGTCTTGCCGGTATACGCGTCAAAGACCGCCAGATCGAGTCCCGCCCTGCCGCGGGATTCACCCTCGCTGTCAAGAAGCAGTGAATACCGTGATTCGCTCATCCGTTCCAGTCTGCGGGTCGCGTACGCGGCGACCTCACTGAGGTACCGGCCAAGGAGCCAGGAATCGAAGGCCTTTCTTTTTGGGTTTTTCCCGTACAGATCGTCCGCAAGACTGTTTACGCGGCCCGCTTTTTCGGACAGCTCCCTATGGCGCTGTTCCGCTTCCCGGAGCTGGGCTTCATCCCGCTCAAGGGCGCTGAGCTCCAGCGCCGCCTGGGTTCTCAGCCGGGCCGCTTCTTCCTGTGCCGTTTTTGCTGAACCGAGCTTCTCCGCCAGTTCCGCGGCGGATCCTTGGGTACCGTATTCTTTTTTTTCTTCGTTTAAAACGCCGATACTGAGCTCAAGTTCCTGTATAAGCGATCCGATGCGGGACCGCCGCTCCTTCCAGTCCGCCACCGCGGCTTCCATGGCTGTTTCCTCTTCCTGCCCAAGGAGCGCCTGCTGCAGTTCTCCGGTATCCGCGAAGGGTGACGCCGCTACCGCTTTTTCCAGTTCTTTTTTCGCTGCGTTGTACTGGTTTTCCGACGCTTCGTTTTTTTTCCGGAGGGATTCCTCTTTTGCCCCGGCTGCGGCCAGCCGCTGTCCTGCCTGCTCCCGGATCAAACGGAGTTCTCTCAGCTGTTTTTCCTGCCGTTCAGCCGATTCAGTGACCAGGGCAAGGGCTTCCCGGATATCCGAGGCGGCCCATTGGGCGGCAATGGCACTGTGTTTGGATTGCTTTTCCTGGACCGACGCTTCCAGGGTCCGGCTTCTTTCGCGGTATTCCGCAAGGCTGGTATCCGTATTCCCCTGTTCAAGGAGAAGGCTGTTCCGGTCCTTCAGCAGAGCCGTTATGCGGCCGCCGGCTTTCCGGGATTCCTCCCGGAGCCCCACAATGGCGTTGAGTTCCCGTATCTGTATTTCAAGGAGCCGGGAAAGTTCCTCCATCGGGGGAATGGTATCAAAGAAATCAGCAGCGTGGGGAACTGCCTTCATCTCCGCAAGCAGGGCGTCCCTGCGGGATTCTGTACGGCGGAGTTCCTGATGTTTTGATTTTAGTTCCGCACGGAACGCCGCCAGATCCTGCTCCGCCTTCTGGTATGTGCGTCCTAAGGCCTCAATGCGCTCGGCAATCCCAAAATCCTGTGCCGCGGCGGCGGCGGGGTTCGGGTGATCCAGGGCGCCGCATACCGGACATGGTGTCCCCGGCTTCAGTTCCGCCGCCAGTACAGCCGCCAGTCCGGCCTTTTCGGTATTTTCTTTTTGGGCTTTTAAATTTTCGTGTTCTTTTTTCAGAACCGGAATATCCCGATCCAGATTTTCTATTTCCTTTTCGAGTCCGGAGATCCGTTCCGTTATTGACTGCTCTTCCCGGCGGATGTTTTCATACTCACCGCTGAACCGTTTTATATTCAGGAATGTGTCTTTTTTGTTTCTTGCGGTCTCCCACTGCGATTCAATGCTGTCGGCCTGGGCGGCGCTTTTTTCGAGTTCTTCAATTTCAGTATTAATTGCGTTCCAGCTGTTCTGCAGTGTTTCTTTTTTCTGTTCCAGTTCAATAAGCAATCCGTCATACCGCTGTTTTTCACGGATAGTCTTTTCAAGTTCCGCTTCTTCGGCGCAGAGCGCAGCCAGGTTCGTCTGTCTCTCCCGCAGGGTGAACAGTTCCGCTTCGGCGGATTCTTCTTCTTTTACACGGGACAGCATCCGGCGGTGCTCTTCTTCCGCTGCGTTTTTTTCTTCCACCGCCAGCTTGAGATCATTCCCGGATTCTGTGAGAGCTTTCCGCAGTTCCGCTTCCATTACGAGGAAATGTTTCAGCGGGTGGGCACGCCGGGACTTCGCCAGAAGTGTTTCCTGTTCCTCAGCGGCGGGCCCCTCATTTTCAATTTTTCGCTGATCCTCCAGGGCCGTCCCGAGACGCTGGAGCAGATTTTCTTCACGCTCCGCGATATCCACGGAACGCTGCAGGCGGGTTATTTCCTCTCCCAATGTCTGGTGCCTCTGCACCGCTTCGTCAAGGGTACGGGTTTTTTCCATGCGCGCGGTTTCACAGAATTCAAAGGAGACCCGCTTAGAAATTTCCTGGAGATTGTATTCAGCCTCGGTGAGCTGGGCTTTTGAATCCTTCGCTTTTGCCTGCACCTGGTCACGGATTTTCAGAGCCGATTCCACGGGAAAGAGTTTTCCCAGGACTTCCCGGCGTTTATTGGTATTCTGCCTGAGAAATTCGGCGAACTCTCCCTGGGGAAGAAGTACAATTCGGAAGAATTCATCCGCCGATAAACCGATAAGCTCCTTTATTTTATAATCCGCTTCGGATTTTTTCGAGTTGAGGCTTATCAGGTTTCCGTTCCGTACTTCATAGAGAACAGCGGTCTCATCGATCACCGTCATGCCGGTTCCGCGTTTTTTAAGTTTTTCCTGTTTCGGGCTCCGGTCCACACGGTACCGGCTGTTACCGATGGAGAATTCCAGTGAAACTGAACAGGTGTCACCTTCGGCGGTGTAGTCACTCCGTATCCGGTGTACGTGATCCCGCCTGCTGCCGGGCAGTACTCCGTACAAGGCAAAACAGATGGCATCAAATACGGTGGTTTTTCCCGATCCTGTTCTTCCGGTTATCAGAAAAATATCATCCAGGGAATCGAAGTCTATCTCTGTTCTGCCGGTGAAGGGGCCGATATTTTCCAGGACCAGTTTATGAGGTCTCATCGTTCAGCTCCTCGGCAAAGTCCCTGAAGAGGCTTTCCTTTTCCGGATCGCCCTGTCCGTAGATATCTTCGAGAAATGCCCTGAAGTCGTCGAGGATATCCGTTTTTTCACCGCCGGACGCGGAAACGGTACTGTTCACCGCTTCGGGTTTCGAGTAATACGCGGTGAAGGCCTCTCCCTGCTTAACCGACATGATATAGGGAAACCGGGGCCGCAGGAGCGCCAGTGGATTTTCCACCAGGCGCCGGTCCGTAAGGGATATTTCCAGATAATCGTTTTTGTATTGTTCAAAGGCGCCGCCGGTATCTTTGTAAAAATAATCAAAAGTTCCCGATAGAGAAGTGAGTTTCCGCAGGGGGCTCACCGGGATCGGGGTTACGGTCACCTGACTTTTTCGGGGCGGGCCTTCGCTGCCCTGGTCTTTACCGTCACGGCCGAAAAGTTCCCCTGTTTCAGGTTTGCCGGTCTTCTGGGTGTTTTTGAGTTCCGCCGAAAGGAACACCTTGTCCCGGTTTGTTTCGCCGAAGGAATACACCAGGGGACTCCCGGAATACCAGGTATTGGGAGCGGCCTGCTGGCTGCGGTGGAGATGGCCCAGGGCAACGTAGTCGAAGGTTTTAAACAGGTTGACGTCAACCTGCTCGGCGGTACCGAGAAAGATTCGTTCGGAATCCGATTCAACCCCTCCCAGGGTAAAGAGATGGCCCGCGAGAACTGCCCATTGGACCCCCGAATCCCGGACTTTTCGGACCGCTTCTTCCAGCCTGAGGGAAGCTTCCTCCGCTAATTTTGCCTGGGAGCGGATCGGAACCGGAGCGGAAACATCTTCAGCTCCTTCCTGGCCTTCCTGCCGGGCACGTTCGGGGCTGAGGCTTCCCGGGGTGAGGAAGGGGAGCAGAAAAACGGCGCACCGTTCGCCGCCGGCATCGATAATAACCGGTTCAGCGGAAGCTTCGGGGTCGGCGTTAATGTGCACCCCCAGCTTGCTGAAAAGTTCCGTTCCAAACCCAAGTCTCGCCGCGGAGTCGTGGTTTCCCGGAATGATAAAAACCGGGAGCAGGGGAAACCTCCGGCGGATATTGCCGAGAAATTCCCCGAAAAGAGTCACCGCCTCCGGAGACGGAATAGAACGGTCATAGATATCCCCGGCTATGATAAGCCCGTCGTGGGGATCTTCTGCAAGGATATCGGTAAGCTGGTTAAGGATATACCGCTGATCTTCAATGAGGGATCGTTCATGGAATAATCTTCCCAGATGCAGATCCGCGGTATGGAGCAGTTTCATTATTCTATGCTAGGCGACTCTGGATCGAGGGTCAAGGCCCAAAACGCGACACGAGGGACTCGAACCCCCTACCTACTGCTTAGAAGGCAGTTGCTCTATCCAGGTGAGCTAGTGTCGCAGTCTGTCTATTTGAACCCGGGACCGTGTTTCTTGTCAAGTAGTGTTTTGTAATTAGGCTGTTTTTACCGTTTTTTTGCGGAAAAAGCTCTGGAAAAACCTACATTTTTGTAGTAAATTCACGGTATGACCAATACCATCGGACCGGAAGATCCCGGTCAAACCAGGAGCCTTGATGAACTGGAACTTCTCCTCGACATAGCCAGAACCCTGGATAAACACGTGGAACTGCGTTCTTCCCTGGGGCCGCTCCTGAGTCTAATCGAGCTGAGGGCCGGGCTGCACTGGGGCATGGTCACGCTTCTGAACCGGAAAACGGGATTGCTGAAAATTGAGGAAGCCTACGGCCTGACCGCCGAGGAAAAAGACCGGGGTGTGTACCGGCTGGGGGAAGGCCTGGTAGGCCGGGTTTTTGAAAGCGGGAATTCGGTAATTGTTCCAGACCTGTCCAAGGATTCGCGGTTTCTCAACCGGGCCAAAAGCCGGTCCGCGAAGGATCTCGCGGGGCTTACCTATTACTGTGTCCCCATCCGTTCGGGCGGCGGTGTAATCGGAACCCTCAGCGCGGAACGGCGTGTGGAATCCGATGATCCCGAAGGCCGGCGGGAACGGGATATCCGTCTGCTTGAACAAATTTCCACGATAATCGCCGATTCCGCAAAGCTCCGGGAACGGATACTGGAAGAACAGTTCCTTCTGCGGCAGAGCGGGATTATACCAAGGGATGATAACCGGAATATAAACCGGGGCGGGGTGATCGCCGAGGGTAGTTCCATTATCGGAACAAGCAAAGCAATGCGGAGCGCCTATGAAATGCTTGTCCAGGTCGCGCCCAGCGATGCGACGGTCCTTATTTCAGGGGAAAGCGGAACGGGAAAAGAATTGTTTGCGGCGGAAATCCACCGGCTATCCCGCCGTTCCGGGAACGTTTTCGTCAGAATAAACTGCGCGGCCCTGCCGGAATCGGTTATAGAGAGCGAGCTTTTCGGGCATGAAAAAGGAGCATTCACCGGAGCGGTGGCCCAGCGCAAGGGCCGGTTTGAACTTGCCCACGGCGGAACTCTGTTCCTGGATGAAATCGGAGATCTGAGTCCTCAGGTGCAGGTCAAACTGCTCCGGGTGCTGCAGGAACGGGAAATCGAGCGGGTAGGGGGAACCGGTCCCGTAAAGGTTGATGTCCGCCTGATTGCGGCAAGCAACAGGAACCTTGAGGAGGACGCCGCTTCGGGAAAATTCCGGGAGGACCTCTTCTACCGGCTGAATGTTTTTCCGATTCACGCGCCGCCGCTTCGGGAACGCAGGAGCGATATTATCCTGCTGGCGGATCACTTCGCCGAGAAATACGCTGAGAAAAACGGCAAAGCGATAAAACGTATTTCCACGCCGGCGATCGATCTGCTTACCAGTTATTCCTGGCCGGGCAATGTCCGGGAGCTCGAAAACTGCATCGAACGGGCCGTGATCCTGTCGGCCGACATGGTGATCCATTCCCATAATCTGCCGCCGAGCCTGCAGTCGGCTGAGTCGACCAATACCGAACCGACCACTACTCTGGACGCCGCTCTTTCCCGCCTGGAAAAAGAACTTATAGTGGAAGCCCTCAAGATGAGCGGGGGGAATATGGCCGCCGCCGCCCGGCATCTGGGTATTACCGAACGGCAGATGGGGCTTCGGGTACACCACTACGGTATCAACTGGCGTCTGTACCGTATTACCAAAATGTAGTTATTGCATTAAAAAGTTACATTTTCGTATGATTTTAATTATCCAACCGTTTTAAATTTTAACCAATTATCCGCATTTATTTCCGGTATTCTATGGATACACGTATTCGTCCGCCGCTATTTTGTAAAAAAATACAGAAAAATTGTATAAAAATGCATAATTGGCATGAAAATTGCATAATCACAGATAACCAACGTAGGAGGACAGAAATATGCGGAAAAAAATCTTTGCGGTACTGATACTCATTCTGGGCTGCGGTGCTGCCGCGGGAGCTCAGGAAAGTATCGAATCCCTGGCCGGAGCCATGGATCTGATGTGGCTTTTTATTGGCGCCATCCTGGTGTTTATAATGCAGGCCGGATTCGCGCTGGTGGAAACGGGACTCACCAGAGCCAAAAACGCAACCAACATCATCATGAAAAACCTGATGGATTTTGCCTTCGGTTCGATTGTCTACTGGATGGTGGGATGGGGGCTGATGTACGGATCCGATAAATTCGGTCTTATCGGTACTTCGGAATTCTTTAAAGGCCCCATGGGTGATCCGGCGTTCTACCGGGACTGGTTTTTCCAGGTTGTGTTCGCCGCCACCGCCGCCACCATTGTTTCGGGAGCCATGGCGGAACGGACCCAGTTTAAATCGTACCTGATTTACACGGTGTTTATCTCAGCCGTTATTTATCCGATTTCCGGCCACTGGATCTGGGGAGGCGGCTGGCTCGCGGATCTCGGGTTCCATGATTTCGCGGGCTCCACGGTGGTACATTCCGTAGGCGGATGGGCCGCCCTGGCGGGCGCGGCTATTCTCGGTCCCCGGCAGGGGAAATACGTGAAAGGCGCTGACGGCAAAGTAAGTGTCCGGGCATTCCCGGGACATAACATTCCCTTTGCCTGCCTTGGCGTTTTGCTGCTCTGGTTCGGCTGGTACGGTTTTAACTCCGCGTCCACCCTGTCGGCTCTGAGTCCCGATATTGCCCGGATTGCCGCCGTAACAACCCTCGGAGCCGCCGGCGGTACTGCGGCGGCCATGGCCGTATCATGGATCTGGTTCAAAAAACCCGACGCGTCCATGACCATGAACGGCGCGCTGGCCGGCCTGGTGGCTATTACAGCCCCCTGCAGTATCGTGTCGCCGGGAGCGGCCCTGGTTATCGGGCTCATTGCCGGAATTCTCGTGGTGCTGTCGGTTGAATTCATAGATAAGGTGCTCAAGGTGGATGATCCCGTGGGCGCGTCGTCGGTTCACCTGGTCTGCGGGATTTTCGGAACCCTGGCGGTGGGGATCTGGGGAAACGCGGAAGGCACCGCCCTGGGGCTGCTTCACGGCGGCGGATTTACACAGCTGGGAATACAGGCTGCCGGCATACTGGCTGTGGGCGGGTGGGCTGTTATAACCAGCGGACTCCTCTTCCTGGCAATCAAGGCCGTATTCGGGCTGCGGGTAAGTCCTAAGGAAGAGCTTATGGGGCTCGACATTACAGAGCACGGCAATGAAGCCTATAACGGCTTCCAGATCTTCTCCAATATGTAGGAAGGTACACAAATATGAAACTAATAGTTGCGTACATTCAGCCCCATATGCTGAATGAAGTCAAACGGGAACTGTACAAGGCTGAGGTCTACAAGATCTCAGTGACCAATTCCATGGGCTGCGGCCAGCAGAAGGGGTATACCGAACAGTACCGGGGTGTGGAAATTGAGGTTAATCTCCTTAAGAAAGTCCGGATTGAAATTGTCGTGAATGAGGAATTTGTCAGTCCCACGGTGAACGCCATTATTCAGGGGGCACGGACCGGCGAAATCGGTGACGGAAAAATATTTATCCTGCCTATAGAGGACTGTATCCGTATCCGGACCGGAGAGACCGGCAGTTCCGCGGTTGGATAATATTCTTACGGAGGATATGACATTCATGTAGGAAATATTTATAAAGTTACATAAATGTAGGAAAAAATAACAATTAACGACTAAGGAATAACCCGGCAAAGAACGGATACGGTTTAGATTTTCCATAAGTTTAATTATTATCAGCAATTAAACTGCATCTGTTTTTTTTGCCGGATTTTAATGCATCCGGGTATATTTGGCATGAAAATTGCATAGATAAAATATATGCCTGGATTTTCGGAGGACACCATGAACAATGCCATTGATTTTACCAAAACACCGGTTACCGAAGTATACGGAAGCAACTGCTTTTCCAACGCTGTGATGCGGGAACGGCTGCCTAAAAACATTTTTAAGGAAATCCTGGCGGTCCAGGCCGGCGAAAAAGAACTGACCCTGGAAGTCGCCGAATTCGCTGCCGCGGCCATGCGGGACTGGGCGCTTTCAAAAGGCGCCACCCATTATACCCATTGGTTCCATCCTCTGACCGGTCTGACGGCGGAGAAGCATGATTCGTTTATTTCGCCCACCGCCGACGGCAGGGTGATAATGGAATTCTCCGGGAAGGAACTGATCAAAGGGGAACCGGATGCCTCCAGCTTCCCCTCGGGCGGACTCAGGGCAACCTTTGAAGCCCGGGGGTATACGGCCTGGGATGTTACGAGCCCGGCGTTTCTCAAGCAGGATCTTACGGGAACCACCTTATGCATTCCCACCGCGTTTATCAGTTACTACGGCCATGCCCTGGACAAGAAGGTGCCCCTCCTTAAGTCCCTGGACGCGCTGAGCACCGAGGCCATCCGGGTTTTAAAGGCCCTGGGCAATGAAACCTCGAAACGGGTAATAACCACGGTTGGTCCGGAACAGGAATACTTTCTGGTGGACAAGCAGTTTTACGATCAGCGCCCGGATCTGATACTTACGGGCCGGACGGTTTTCGGTTCAATGCCCGCCAAGGGACAGGAAATGGAAGACCATTATTTCGGCGCTCTCAAGGAGCGGGTTTCCATTTTTATGCGGGAACTCAACACCGAACTCTGGAAGGTCGGCGTATCCGCGAAGACCCAGCACAATGAGGTCGCCCCGAACCAGTTTGAAATAGCCCCGATTTTCACTACCGCCACGGTCGCGGTGGACGCCAACCAGATGGTGATGGAAACCATCAGGAATACCGCCCGCCGGCACGGTATGGAAGCGCTTCTCCATGAAAAACCCTTTGACGGCGTAAACGGATCGGGAAAACACAACAACTGGTCCATGGCAACCGATGATGGTGTTAACCTGCTTGAACCCGGTGAAAACCCCGAGTCCAACGCCCGGTTCCTGCTGTTTACCGCTGCTGTGGTAGAAGCCGTTGACCGGTACGCGCTGCTGCTCAGGGCTTCCGCCGCATCGGCGGGAAACGATCACCGGCTGGGAGCGAACGAGGCGCCGCCGGCTATCATTTCGATTTTTTTCGGCGGTCCGCTGACCGAGATATTCGATAATATTGCCGACAGAAAAACAGGAACAAAGACAGGGGGTGCCCACCGGATTAAATTAGGGGTCACGAGCCTTCCGACACTTCCCGTGGATGTCTCCGACCGGAACAGGACGAGTCCCTTCGCCTTTACGGGAAACAAGTTTGAATTCCGGATGGTCGGTTCCTCCCAGTCCATCGCAACACCCAACACGTATCTTAATACCGCAGTTGCCCAGGTCCTTTCGGAATTTGCTGATACACTTGAAAAGGCCAAGGACAAAAATACCGCCATCCAGGATATTATCAGGGAAAGCTACTCAAAGCACCGCCGGGTGGTCTTTAACGGGAACGGGTACTCCGAAGAATGGGTGCTGGAAGCGGAACGGCGGGGCCTTCCCAATGTCCGCAACACCGTCGATGTTCTTCCGGTGATGACCCAGAAGGATACGGTAGCTCTTTTTGAAAGCCATAAGGTTCTTACCAAGGATGAACTGGAAAGCCGGTACCATATTTATCTGGAGAAATATTCCAAGCAGATAAATATTGAAGCCGGGGTTATGATCGACATGGCCCGGCGTTCCATATTCCCCGCGGTAAGTTCTTATGCGGGGGACCTCGCCAAGGATGCCGCGGCCCTTGCTTCCATCGGCGCGGTAAGCGCTCCCCAGGAAAAGCGGGCCAAGCGGATAGCCGAGCTTTCAGCGGAGCTCTACGATGAAACGGCAAAACTGGAAAAAGTGCTTGAAGAAGCCCAGGTCGTGGAAGATGCTTTTGCCCAGGCTAAGGTATACCAGGAGAAGGTTATCCCCGTGATGGACGGAGTCCGGTCCCGGGCTGACGCGCTCGAAAAAATTGTTTCAAAATGCGCCTGGCCGTATCCGACCTATGAGGAACTGCTCTTTAAACTGTAACGGATTTCCGTTCCAAGGAATCCCGGACTGTTTTTCGGCCGTTTCGTTTTATACGATACGGCCGTTTTTTGCTTTGAAAAGTAAGGTAATTTTACTAAATTATATATAGATATGTAAAAAAGGAGTTCTTATGGCAATTACCAGAGTTTGGCTCGACGAGAGTGAAGGGGACTGCATTTCCTGCGGAACCTGTGAGGCTGTTTGTCCGGAGGTTTTTTCGATTCCCGATAAAATGGTAGTAAACGACGGAGTTGACTTCTCGCAGTACGAAGACGGTATCCGGGAGGCCATTGAAGCCTGTCCCACATCGGTAATAAAAGCCGAATAATACCCCGGGAATTTACCAGTCTATCCTGAAAAGCGAAACAACGTTTTTTCCGATTTCTTCCGCCAGGTAATCGTGGTCTGCTGATTTGAGACCGGATGCCAGGCGGTAGGTTTCGGATACCATCCCCGGCTCGGCGGCTTTTCCACGGTGGGGGACCGGAGCGAGATAGGGGCAGTCGGTTTCCAGCAGAAGCCGGTCCAGCGGAACGGCCGCCAGCGCCTCACGGATTGAGCCGGCGCTTTTGTATGTGGCATTCCCCGCAAATGAAATAAAACATCCCAGATCAAGGAATGTCTTTGCTTCTTCATATCCGTAGGAAAAGCAATGGATTACCGCTGTCACATCCCGGTGCCGGGCGAGTACCTCCGCGGTTTCTTTAGCGGAATCCCGGGAATGAATAATCACCGGGAGGCTGAGTCTGCGGGCCAGATCAAGCTGCAGTTCAAGCAGTTCTCTTTCTCCGGCGAGATCCGCACCGTTTTCCGCGGTATTCCAGTGCCGGTCGAGACCGCATTCCCCGACGGCGACTACATAGCCTTCCGGGGCTTCCCGGATATGTCCCTCCAGTTCCGCCGCGCGGCTGGCCCGTTCTTCTATTGCCTCTCCGGACGGCCAGATTCCCGCGGTAAACCGTATTTTTCCGAATTGTTTAAACGCGGCTATCCGTCCGGAAAGGTCCCCGGCTTCGGTTCCTATATCAATAATCCCCCTAAAACCTCCGGCAAAGAGCTCGGAAAGCCGCTGTTCCGCCGGAATCCCCCGGCGGGAAAGCATGGACAGGTGGGCATGGGTGTCTATTAGTCCCTTCATACTTCTTGACCTTAGCAAACTCAGTTGGTACTATGCAATGGCATATCCATCCTGCGGCAGGCTTCTTTTCGCCGGGATGGTGGAATGGTAGACACCGGGGACTTAAAATCCCCTCCCCGAAAGGGGGTACGGGTTCAAATCCCGTTCCCGGCAAGATATGCGGAAGAGGCGGATCACCGCCTCTTTTTTTATACAATAAACTTGGGTCGCATCCCGCAGACGGTATCCTAAGGCTGCGGCATGTTTCTCAGAGCCCCGGCGCACCAGACATCGGTCCAGCCGAAGGATTCGAGCATGGTCACCGCCCGGTTCCCCCGCATTCCCGATGCGCAGTATGTCAGGATCAGCCGGTCCTTGGGTTCCAGTTTTTCCAGATTTGCGGGTATCGATTCTACCGGAATATTAACCGCTCCCGGGTACGCCCCGGTTTGGTATTCCAGATCACTGCGGACATCCACGATCATGGCGCCGTCCTGTATTTTTTTTACGATTTCAGATTGACTTAACTGCATTTTTTTCCTTCCTGCTATTAAGTCTAGTACCGCTTGTCCTAACTGTCCATGTTGATTCGGCGCAGGCCGCTATCCGGTATTCACCGGTTTTGGGGTCCCCTGAATACACCCCCAGGCGGCAGCTGAGTGCCGGATAGATTGTGCTGCCGTACTCCGCCACGGACCGTACCTGCTGGCCTTTACGGACCTCATGGATAAACCGTCCTTCAACCGATGACAGGACATAGGTGTTTCTTATTTCTTCCTGAACCGATTCGATGGCCCACTCGAGATACCGTACATTGTTGACATGGCCGTTGGTATCCAGATCAAGGGAGCGGACGGTATACGGCGCGGCGTACGGATGGAGTTCCGGCGGATCTCCTCCGGGTCTTCTCCGTTTCAGATCCTTCTGTTCCTTGGGTTTCCAGATATCCAGAAATTCCTGTTTGATCGGCGCCGGCCGTTTTTCATCAACATTAAAAAAAGACCACAGAGAATGGGCCTTTCCGATGATACGCCCCTGTTCATCCTTGACCGCGAAATTCCTCCGGCCGTAAAAAAGATGGGCCGCGTCGGCCCATGTTTCCACGGTAAAATACTCCCCGTTCCGGGGATACCGGAACATCCGGAATCCTCCTTCCAGGAGAACCCAGCCGTATCCGTCCTCTTTTAAGGAAAACATATCCCATCCCGCTGCCTGGCAGTGGGCAGCGGCGGTTTCCTCAAACAGGGCCATCATGGTTGTGGGTTTTACTTCACCGTTGGTATCCATTTCGTAATACCGGGGCGAAAAGGATTTTTTGATCCTTGGTATTTTTTCCATATCAGTTTAGACACCCGGAGACGGTCCCGGTTGCAGAAAAAATTTATAAAAAAAATGAATAAATATGCAAAATTGTATTGACAGCGATTTCAATAAAATATAAAATGTTTCTATCAATAGAAACATTCAGGGAATGTTCCTATTACAAGGAGTAGGGAAATGAAGAAGAATAGTGTTATCGGTGTAATCATGTTCTGCTGTGCAGCGGCACTGTTTGGCGGCGGAAACAAGGACAATTCCGGGACAATCCGGATAGGGATTTCAAAAATAGTCCAGCACGAAGCCCTGGACGCGATAGAACAGGGGATTCAGGATGAAATCAACGCAGCACTCCCGAATGTGGTATACGATCTGCAGAATGCCAACGGGGATATGAGCACCGCCACACAGATCGCCAATAAATTCAAAAGTGAACGGGTTTCCGTCGCCGTGGGTATCGCGACTCCCGTGGCAATCGCCCTGGCAAATACCATCAAGGATGTTCCGGTGGTATTCTCCTGTGTCACCGATCCGGTCCAGGCGGGCCTCGTTTCGAGTGTTGACCGGGGGGAGGGGAATGTTACCGGGCTCTCCGACGCTATTCCCACGGCCGAGCATATCGCCATGTTCAAGGAAATCGCGGGCATAAAAACCCTGGGGTATATCTATACCAGTTCCGAGGATAATTCCATCGCGGCCCGTACCCTGGTGGAGGAGGCCTGCGCCGCGAACGGTATTGCCTTTGTGAGCCAGTCTATTTCCAATTCCGCGGAACTCCGCCAGGCTGCGGAGGCCATTGTAAACCGGGTTGACGGAATCTACCTGACCACGGACAATACGGTATTCTCGGCGCTTCCCGCGCTGATCAAGGTTTTCCATGACAATAAAAAGCCGATCTTTTCCGGGGATGTCACCGGAGCGCTGAATGGCGGATGTATGATCGCTTCGGGATTTAACTATTACAAAGCCGGCCGCGCCACGGGCCAGATGATCCTGGAGATTCTTGATGGCAGGAAGCCGGCGGATATGCCGGTTAAGTTCATCACCGATCCCGCGGAAACGGACCTGCTCTTTGACCTGGATGAGGCGGCAAACTGCGGAATCACGATTCCCCCATCGTACCTGAACGCGGCCAACCTGATTTTCAGGAACGGAAAACTGGAACGGAAATAGTTTTACAGCAGCGCACATTTCGGGCTGCCCTGCCGGAGCGGGGCAGCCTTTTTGAGGTACCCGATGATAACTGGAATTTTAACCGAGGGATTTATTTACGGGATCATGGTCCTGGCGGTGCTGATAACCTTCAGGATTCTCAACTTTGCGGACATGACCGTTGATGGTTCCTTTCCCATGGGCGCGGCGATTACGGCGGTGCTGCTGACCGGCGGCCACCATCCTCTGCTGGCCGTGGGGGCCGCTTTTTTCGGCGGAGCCCTGGCGGGGCTGGTCACCGCCCTGATCCACACAAAGCTGAAAATTCCCGACCTTCTGTCGGGGATCCTCACCATGACCATGCTGTATTCGGTAAATCTCCGTATCATGAACAACCGCGCAAACGTATCCCTCCTGAGGGTGTCCACGGTATTTTCCGGCATTGGTGAATGGGCGGGGCGTTTTATGAACCCCGAACTCGCGGTGGTATTGTACTGCCTCCTGGTTGTGGGGGTTATAAAAATCGCCATCGATCTTTTTTTCCATACCGATTTCGGACTTACCCTCGGCGCTCTGGGATCCAATCCCCAGCTGGTGATTTCCCAGGGTATGAATCCCGATCTCATAAAAACTGCGGGTATCTGTCTGGCCAACGGCCTGGTGGGAATTTCCGGTTCCATGGCAGCCATGTACCAGGGTTTCGCGGATGTGAATTTCGGGGCCGGTATGGTGGTCTCCGGCCTCGCCTCCCTGATGATCGGTGAATTCGTTATCCGGTCAAATAAAATCGCCCTGCTGACCTTCCGGGTTATCATCGGTTCAATTATTTACCGGGGACTTATGTATCTTGCCAGAACCTACGGATACATCATCAACATGGGCGCCAATGACCTGAAACTTATCACCGGGCTTCTTATTATTGTCTGCATTCTGATTTCACGGACCGGATTCAGGAGCGGCCAGAAACGGAAGCGGTCCGGCTCCCGGGAGGCAGTGAAATGATTCGAATAACCGACCTCGGCATGGTCTTTGCCCAGGGAACCCCGGATGAAAATACCGCTCTTGAGAGCATCAATCTCGAAATAAACCGGGGGGATTTTATCACCGTCATTGGTTCCAACGGCGCCGGAAAATCGACCCTGTTCAACGCCCTTTCGGGAACCTATACGCCGACCCGGGGGACCATCCTCCTGAAAAACGAAGAGGCCGGGCCCGAACGGGATATTACCCGGGAACCAGAGTTTATCCGGGCCCGGTATATCGGGCGGATTTTTCAGAATCCCCTTCTGGGAACAGCGGGTAAGATGACCTTGGCGGACAATATGATGATCTGCCATAAAAAGGGGTATAAGGGCCTCCGGATCAGTCTCAACACCGCCATGCGGGAGTATTTCAGGGAGCAGCTCCGTATTCTCGGTATGGGGCTCGAGGACCGCCTCAACGACAACGTGGAACTTTTTTCCGGGGGACAGCGCCAGGCCCTGACCCTGCTTATGACGGTTATGTCCCGGCCGGCGCTGCTTCTTCTGGATGAACATACCGCGGCGCTGGACCCGCGGAACGCAGAAATCGTTATGGACCTGACCATGCGGTTCGCCGCGGAATACGGTCTGACCGTTATGATGATCACCCACAATATGGGACACGCCATTGCCTACGGCAGCCGCCTTATTATGATGGATGAAGGCCGAATTCTCCTCGATATCGGAGCCGGAGAAAAGTCGCGGCTGACCACGGAAAGCCTCGTTCAGCGGTTCCGGGATATAAAAAAAGTATCCCTGCAGAACGACGAGATGCTGCTGGGATAATAACGCGGGCATTCAAAATAAGGAAAACCTCACGGGTATGCATTATGCTGTAAATAAGAATGTATACCGGAATCCCCGCGGAAACGGAAAAGGTATTTTTTCCGTGCCGGATTCTATTTCAAAACAACCGAGGAGAAAAAATGATACGGAGACTTGCGGCCTGCGTACGGGAATATAAAAAAGATTCCCTCTTAACCCCTTTATTCGTAGGGTTTGAAGTGGTTATGGATGTGGTAATACCTCTTCTCATGTCGTTTATTATTGACTACGGCATTGCCGGGGGCAACCTGGGTATGATCGGCCGGATCGGAATCGCCCTGGTTATCGCTACCTTGGCGGCGCTTTTTTTCGGGGTCATGTCCGGGCGCTACGCCGCGAAGGCTTCCGCCGGATTCGCCAGAAATGTACGGCACGATATGTTCCACAAGATCCAGGAATATTCATTTTCAAACATTGATAAATTCTCCGCGGCCAGTCTCGTAACCCGGGTTACGACGGATGTATCCAATGTGCAGAACGCCTACCAGATGCTGATCCGGGTCTGTGTCCGGAGCCCTCTGATGTTCATCTTTTCCCTTATCATGGCTTTTACAATCAACGCCCATTTATCGCTGATTTTTTTAGGGGTTATCCCCGTGCTTATCCTGGGGCTGTACCTTTTGCTTTCCCGGGCCCATCCGTTATTCCGGCAGGTTTTCAGGATCTACGACCGGATGAACAGGACCGTTCAGGAGAATCTCCGGGGTATCCGGGTGGTAAAGAGTTTTGTCCGGGAAGATTTTGAAATCGGTAAATTCAACAAAGTATCCGGCGATATTTACGATACCCAGGTCAAGGCTGAAAAAATCATGGCCTTTAACAGCCCCCTGATGCAGTTTGCCATGTATACCTGCACGCTTCTTATTTCCTGGCTCGGCGGGCGGATGATTGTTCAGGAGGCAATGACCACCGGACAGCTGGTAAGTCTTTTTTCGTATACCAGCCAGATTCTGATGAGCCTGATGATGATGTCCATGGTACTGGTAATGATTTCAATCGCCCGGTCTTCCGCTGAACGGATCGTTGAAGTCCTTGAGGAAGTACCCAGCCTCGCGGACCCGGAAAACCCGGTATTCGATATCCCCGACGGTTCGGTACGGTTTGAGGATGCGGTTTTCTGCTACGGCAGGGCGGAGCAGAATAAATGCCTGGAGGGGATTATCCTGGAAATTAATTCCGGGGAAACCATTGGCATAATAGGCGGAACCGGCTCGGGGAAGTCAACCTTGGTGCAGCTCATCCCCCGGCTGTATGATACCACCGCGGGCAGGGTCATGGTGGGCGGCCGGGATGTACGGGAATACGATGTAACGAGCCTCAGGGACGCGGTTTCCATGGTGCTCCAGAAAAATGTTCTGTTTGCGGGAACCATCAGGGAAAACCTCCGCTGGGGCAACAATGACGCGGATGACGCGGAGCTTGTCAGGGTCTGTAAAATTGCCCAGGCGGACGACTTTATCCGGGAATTTCCCGACGGCTACGACAGCCGTATTGAACAGGGCGGCAGCAATGTTTCCGGCGGCCAGAAGCAGCGTCTCTGTATTGCCCGGGCGCTCCTCAAAAAACCGAAGATTCTTATTCTCGATGATTCCACCAGCGCGGTGGATACCAGAACCGACGCGCTCATCCGCCAGGGACTCAGCCAGGAACTTCCGGACACAACGAAGATAATCATCGCCCAGCGGATCGCTTCTATCCAGGATGCGGACCGTATTATTGTTATGGACGGCGGCAGGGTGAACGCCGTCGGGACCCATGATGACCTTCTGAAATCCAATAAAATTTACCGGGAAGTTTACAGCTCCCAGAATAAACCGGAGGCCGGCCATGGCGCAGCGTAGTTTCGGGCCTATGGGAAGGAATGTACCTCTGACCGGCGGCAAAAGCAGGACCCCGGGGAAAACCATCGCGCGGCTCCTTTCGTACCTGGGCGGTGCGTATACGGCTTGGTTTGTGTTTGTGATTGTCTGCATCCTCGTAAGTTCCGTCGCCGGTGTGGCGGGCTCGCTTTTCCTCCAGATACTTATTGATGATTTTATAACCCCGCTGCTGGGGCAGGGGAATCCCGATTTTTCAAATCTTTTCAGAGCTATCATTATTATGGCGGGAATATACGTTCTGGGGATCGCGGCGAACTTTCTGTATAACCGGACCATGGCAATAATCACCCAGGGAGTGCAGAAAAAAATACGGAACGATATGTTCGCCGCTATGCAGCGCCTGCCGGTCCGGTATTTTGATACCCACAGTTTCGGCGATACCATGAGCCACTATACCAATGATATTGATACCCTCAGGCAGATGCTGTCCCAAAGTATTCCGACCCTGTTCTCGTCGGGCATTACCATTGTTTTTGTGTTTTCGGCAATGCTCTACATCAGTCCGATCCTGACGGTACTCATTGTGGTTATGATCGCGGCTATGGTACTCGTTTCCCGCTCGGTGGGATCCCGAAGCGGGAAATATTTTGTTGAACAGCAGTCATCTATTGCCGCGGTAAACGGATACGTTGAGGAAATAATGAACGGACAGAAGGTGGTCAAGGTCTTCAACCATGAAGCCGCCGCGGGGAGAGAATTTGACGGGCTCAACGACACCCTGGCAGAAAGCGCGTATAAGGCGAATAAGTACGCGAATATTCTCATGCCCGTTACCAATCAGATCGGCAACCTCAATTACGTTCTGATCGCCATAATCGGCGGCGTCCTTGCGGTGGCCGGCATCGGCGGGCTTACCCTTGGAGCCATTGCCTCATTTCTCCAGCTGAGCCGTTCGGTGACTATGCCGATCAGCCAGGTTTCCCAGCAGATCAATTCCGTGGTCATGGCCCTGGCAGGGGCGGAACGGATTTTCGGCCTTATGGATGAAGAGCCGGAACAGGACAGCGGATACGTAACCCTGGTGAATGCTGAATATGATAGCGAAGGGGGGCTCCGGGAATCGAAGACCCGGACCGATATCTGGGCGTGGAAACATCCCCACGGCGACGGAAGTCTTACCTACACCAAACTTGCGGGGGGTGTTGAATTTTTCGATGTTGATTTTGCCTATAATCCCGGTAAAACCGTACTCCACGATGTCAGTATCAACGTAAAACCCGGGCAGAAGATGGCCTTTGTGGGCGCCACCGGAGCCGGAAAGACAACCATCACTAACCTTATCAACCGGTTCTACGATCTGGAGGACGGAAAAATCCGTTACGACGGAATCAATATCAACAAGATAAAAAAGCCCGATCTCCGCCGTTCCCTGGGCATGATACTCCAGGATACGAGCCTGTTTACCGGCACTGTCAGGGAAAATATCCGGTACGGCAGACTGGATGCCTCCGACGGGGATGTTGCCGCCGCCGCAAAACTCGCCGGGGCCGATGATTTTATTATCCGGCTTCCGGAGGGCTATGATACGGAACTTTCCGGCGACGGCAGCGGCCTTTCCCAGGGACAGCGGCAGCTTATTTCCATCGCCCGCGCCGCCGTCGCGGATCCGCCGGTAATGATCATGGATGAAGCCACTAGTTCCATCGACACCAGGACCGAAGCCATTGTGGGCAGAGGCATGGATTCCCTTATGAAGGGCCGTACGGTTTTTGTCATTGCCCACCGGCTCTCCACGGTCCAGAATTCCGATGTAATTATTGTCCTTGACCATGGACGCATCATAGAACAGGGCACCCATGAGGAACTGATAAAAAAGCGGGGCCGGTATTACCAGCTGTACACCGGCGCGTTTGAACTGGAATAGCGTATTGATACCGCGGCAATTCTCCTGATATCCTAGGCAATGCTTCCCCCGGAAGGGGCAGACCCTACTATTACATCAGGCCGTGAAGCCCGAATCCGGAGGAATCCTGTGCGCATACCGCGAAAATACGTCATAACGATTGCTCTGGCTCTGGCCGTCATTGCGGGATTGTTTTTCTTCTTTATGTTCTCAGGAATAGAGGCCGAGGATATCCTCAGCTACACGCCCCAATCACTGCCCCTGGCGGCGCTGTTTTTTATCGCCATATACTGTCTCCGTTCCGTGGTAATGGTCATTCCCATGCTGCTCCTGTACGTCAGCGCCGGTATCTTCTTCCCGGTGCCCTGGGCCATTGCCGTTACCTATACGGGACTTTTCTGTGAAATGACCATCGGGTACTGTATCGGCCGGAAAATGGGCAAGGACAGGGTTGAGGCTTTGATCCGGGACCAGAAAAAGCTTAAAAAGTTTTTTAATACCATGAAGGACAACGGTCCCGTACCCTGTTTCGTGTCCCGTATACTTCCTCTGGCCTTCGATATCATCAGTATGTTCTTCGGCGCGTCGGGTATGCCCTATGTCCAGTTCGTATTGTTTTCGCTTCTCGGCGTTACCCCGGGGATGATCCCCTTTGTCATCACCGGGAGTTCCATAACCGACCCGCTGTCAAAGGAATTTCTCATTCCCCTGGCTGTTTCCGTCGCCGTCGCCGGAGGGTCATTCCTTGTTCTCAGACTGCTGCAGCGGGATAAAACTAAAACCAGATCGCCTTGACAATCAAAACCGCGGCCAACAGCCAGACGGCGATTATAGGAATCGCGTAATACCATTTTTTCGGTTTTCCGTCCCGCCAGAGATCTTTTGCCTGTTCCCGGCATTCTTCCATGATTGGTTTCGGAATGAGTTTAAGGGCAAAATAAATCAGAATCGGCAGTATGATCAGGTCATCCAGGTACCCCAGAATGGGAATGAAATCGGGGATTAAATCAATAGGAGACAGGGCATACACCACCGCGGTGATTGCCACTGCCTTGGCAAAGAAGGGTGTTTCCTTCCGTTTGTAGGCAAGGTATAATGCGGAAATTTCCATCTTGAGCTGGGATGCCTTATTCCGCAGCCATACAAGTATTTTCGATGCCACTACTGAAATATACTGAGTCTGATAGAAAAGAAATACCCTTTGCGGTACCTTGTACAGTAAACGCACAATGCGGCGGTATTTCCGCTGCAAGTACCAGGAGGATACGCGGTGGATTTTGATACAATTGAAAATCTCCCCAGGGAGAAGCTCCTCGAACTGCTTTCAATTTACGCAAAGAACTGGCTCGCCACCGACGGGCTGTGGTTCCAGGGAGTTGAAACCCATTACGGATTTACTACCGCCCTGGACATTGACCGGGAGATGTGGGAACAGTTCACGGTTATTGAGGCCAGAAGAATCAAGGCTTTTCTTGAACTGCCGGAGCATTCCGGCTTGGCAGGGCTGAAGCGGGCGCTTCAGTTCAGGCTGTACGCGCCCCTCAACAAGACCGAAACATATATGGAAGGGCAGAGTCTTATCTACCGGGTTGTAACCTGCAGGGTCCAGGATGCCCGGCAGCGCAAAGGCCTGGAGTACCATACCTGCAAACCCGTGGGTACCGTGGAATATTCCCTGTTCGCGGCGGCTATTGATCCGAGAATCACCACCGAGGTATTGAGCTGCCACCCCGACGTAACCGATCCGGGATGCAACTGCAAATGGAAGTTTTCTATTCCGTAAACGGGCTTAGCGCCGTTCTTCTTCCGCGAGGATGAGGTCTATATTATACCGCTCCGTTGATCCATGATCTGAAATTATAGGGCCCGCCGCCGTCTCCGAGGGAATTGATATTCGCCTCGGAAAGAAAGGGAAATCCCACTAGGAGCGTCTCCGTCCCGCCATGGTTATAAGCGGAAAGCGGTATTGACCATACCGCCAGGAGCACCGCCAGCATCGTCTTTCCCATGTTTTCTCCTTATAAAAAAACGGATGCGGCGGAGGGTCAGCTTTTTATGGGATTTCCCGGGGTAAACTGGAAACGGTACAGCCTGGCGTATATTCCTTCCTGTTTTATCAGTTCCTCGTGGGTTCCCTGCTGCCGTATGCCGTTGTCATCAATGGCGATAATGGTATCCGCGTTTCTGATGGTTGAAAGCCGGTGGGCGATAACCATGGTGGTTCTTCCCCGGGATAATTCCTCCAGGGCGGACTGAATTTTCATTTCCGTCACCGTGTCCAGCGCGGAGGTGGCTTCGTCCAGGATAAGTATCGGCGGGTTTTTGAGGAATATCCGGGCGATGCTTACCCGCTGTTTCTGTCCGCCGGAAAGTTTGATTCCCCGTTCACCTACCACCGTATCGTACCGGTCCGGCATCTTCATAATATCGTCGTGGATATCGGCCCGGCGGGCGGCTTCGATGATTTCTTCCTCCGGGGCGTCAATGCGGCCGTACCCGATATTCTCCCGGATAGTGCCGGCAAAAAGAAACACATCCTGCTGTACGATTCCGATGTTTTTCCGCAGGGATTCCAGGGTAACGTCCCGGATATCGATTCCGTCGATGGTAATACTGCCTTCTTTTATTTCGTAAAACCGGGGAAGCAGGTGGCAGAGCGTTGTTTTTCCCCCGCCGGACGGCCCCACCAGGGCAACGGTGCTCCCCGCGGCGATGGAAAGATCGATATGTTCCAATACGGTGAGGTTGCGGTTGTAGGAAAAACTCACATCCCGGAATTCAATATTTCCCCGGACTTTTTCCAGAACGGATGCGTCGGGTTTATCAATAATATCCGGCTGTATCCGCATGATGTCAACGAACCGGGTAAACCCCGCCATCCCCGTGGTGTACTGTTCAACAAAATTTCCCAGCCTGCGGATAGGCTGCAGGAATGCTGCCACAAAGAGATTGCAGGTAATCAGCTCCGTCAGGGTCATGGTCCCCTGCATAATAAAGAATCCACCCGCGGCAATGGTCACAATGGTAAGGCTGTTCATCATGAATTCCAGCTTGCTGTGGAAGCCTGCCATGGACTTATAGTACTTCTTTTTCGCCCCGGTGATGTGTTCGTTGCCCCCATGGAACTTGTGATTCTCATAGGATTCGTTGGTAAATGCCTTCGCGGTGCGGGCTCCGGAAATACTGGATTCCAGGGACGCGTTTATTTCGGCGATTTTCTCCTTAACCTGCCTCGAAGCCCAGGTAAGTTTTTTGCGGGAAAGAATGGCGTGCACCACAATAAGGATTACCACCAGGAGCAGTATCACGGCCATCTCCCACCGGATCGTAAGAATAAGGAAGAACGAACCCAGGATGGTCGCTATGGAAATAAAAATATCCTCGGGACCGTGGTGGGCAAGTTCGGTAACATCGAAAAGATCGTTGGTCACCCGGGACATGATGTGTCCGGTGCGGTGGTTGTCGTAAAAGGAGTAGGGCAGTTTCTGGAGATGCGAAAAAAGATCCCGCCGCATATCCGCTTCTATATACGCGCCCACGGTATGGCCCCAATAGGTAACAAAATAGGAAAAGGCGGTGCGGAGAAGGTACACACCCACCATGAGGGCAACCATTATAAAGAAAAAGCGGTACAGCTGGTCCGGGAGCAGCCGTTCAATGGTGAATTTGGTCATCATGGGAAAGAGCAGATCCACCCCGGCAATGAGGGACGCGCAGACCATGTCCGCGGCGAACAGCTTCCAGTGGGGCCGGTAGTATCCGGCGAAAATTCTCAGAGGGGTCCGCATAAATGATTCTTTTGTCTTTTGGGGCATAGATAACTATACCATCAATAATTTTTTTATTCACCAGCCGCCGCTGCATACTAAGAGCCCCGGCTAAGGCAGGTCCGCCGCATTATCCAGAACCTGATACGGCGGTTCACAGGGACCAGAAGAGGGGGTGACGGAAGCCCCCGGAGCGGTAAACTTGAAAGGTTTACCGCGAGGAGGCTGGAGTCAGGGGGAGCAGCCCGCGCGACGGGGCAGCCCCGAGCCGGTTGAGCCGGAAAGCGTCCGGGGAATGGTTCCCCGGGCGCTTCCGGATTGAAAAACTTGGTGCTCCCCCGCATCCGTGCTTTTGTGCTGACCGTAAAATAATACGGCAATCCGTAAAATAATCATTGACACATTGTACTAGTTCAATTAGTATTGTACTAGGTGAATAGTACAATGGAAGAACAGCGAATACGGTTTTCCCTGGATCCGTCCAATGGGATTCCGATTTACAGACAGATTATACAGCAGATTGAACACGCGATCCTGTCTGAGCGGATCACACCCGGGGACAGGCTTCCGACGATCCGGTCTCTGGCGGTGGAATTGAAGATCAATCCCAATACGATTGCCAAGGCCTACGGAGAGCTGGAAATCCGGGGCATCCTGGCTACCCAGGTGGGAAGCGGTACGTATGTTTCGGATAAAAAGCCAATCGCCGAAGAAGACGGGCGGAACCGGAGAATCCGGGAGCTGGCGGGACGGTTCATTCAGGATATGAAGGAGCTCGGAGTGAGTCCCGGGGAAGTAATTAATTTGATAAAAGAATATGAGGAGGGGTAGGTGAAATTTTTTAACGCCAAACCGGAAAATGATCTGGTGAAGAATAGAAAAAAAGCCCCACGGCAGCGGGATTTCTCACTCAACGCCGTGGGAATAGGCCTCCTGGTCATCTGCGCCGGGTTTATCATCGCGGTCCGAAGTACCCGGGGGGCCCTGCCGTCCGCCGCGGAATTCGGGATCCTCCTTGGAATACCCGCGGCGGTGGTGTTTCTTATGGTGTTTTTTCCCCGGTGGAGCGCGGCCATAAAGATATTCATCATTCTCGCCTGTATAGCCGGATTTTTCCGGTTTGCCGGATTCGGGCTGGCCCTGATCCTGTCCGCCGCGGCGGTGCTCATCGCGCCGTCAATACAGAAAATGGAAGAATGGGAGCGGGCAATCGTACTCCGGTTCGGCCGCTTCCGCAAAGTAAAGGGTCCCGGTCTTTTTGTCCTGATCCCTCTGGCGGACCGTGTCGCCTCGGTGGTGGATCTCCGGATCCGGGTAACCGATTTTGCGGCCCAGGAAACGCTTACCATGGATTCGGTTACCGTTACGGTGGATGCCATCTGTTTCTGGCTTGTATGGGACCCGGAAAAAGCCGTACTCGAGGTTCAGAATTATGAGGACGCGGTCATCCTTTCCTCCCAGACGGCCCTGCGGAACGCCGTCAGCAGCCACGACCTGACGACCTTTCTTGAACACGGCGATGTTATCGAGAAACAGATCCAGCACGACGTGGATAATAAAACCACCGAATGGGGAATCACGGTTCAGCATATCGAAATTACGGATATCCAGATTCCGGAACATCTCCAGGATTCCCTCAGCCGCCTGGCGCAGGCGGAACGGGAGAAGAAGGGACGGATCCTTCTGGCGGAAGCTGAGATTGAAATCGCCCGCAAGCTTGAAGAAGCGGTGCAGGTATACGCCAAGAATCAGCCGGCGATGAAACTCAAGGTTCTTTCGATTCTTAATGAGGGCCTTAAGGCCGGCAACTCCATGATGCTGGTTCCCAACTCAATTACCGAGGAATTAAAGGGCCGGGATATCTTTGGGCTCCAGGCTTTATCGGAGCTGCACCAGGAAAAAAATAAAAAGGAGAAGGAAGAACAGGAGTAACCCCTTTATTTGTTAAACCGGGAATCCGGGTTTACGTCCATGCGAGTAAACCCGGATGTCCTTTAAATATACAGGAGGCTATTGTGAAAGTCGTCAAAGCCGTGGATGTCGTAAAGGACTATTCATTGAACGGGATGACGGTACCCGCCCTGCGGGGGGTAAGTCTTGAATTTGAAGGCGGTGAATTTACCGCCGTCGCCGGTCCGTCGGGGAGCGGCAAATCCACTTTTCTTCATCTGATCGGCTGTCTGGACACCCTGACATCGGGAACCATCAGTATGGGCGGATCCGATCTGGCATCCCTTTCGAAAAAACAGCTCGCCCTGATCCGGCGGCACAACATCGGTTTTATTTTTCAGGCATACAATCTCATTCCGGTGCTCACGGTGATGGAGAATGTTTCCTTCCCGCTGACCCTTCTTGGGGTCGATAAGAATGAAGCCCGGGACCGGGCCCGGCTGGCCCTGCACGATGTGGGGCTGGACAGCATGGAGAACCGCCGTCCCAAGGAAATGTCCGGGGGGCAGCAGCAGCGGGTCGCCATTGCCCGGGCTCTGGTGAAGCATCCCGCCATCATTCTCGCGGACGAACCCACGGCGAACCTTGACTCAAAAACCGGCCGGGAGATCCTTGAGCTTATGGTACAGCTCAACCAAAGCGAAAAGACAACCTTTATCTTCTCAACCCATGACCAGATGGTGATGGACTACGCCCGCAGGGTCATAATGCTTCGGGACGGGCAGGTTGAATCGGAGACAAAGCGGTGATGAACAATACTTTTTCTGCCTTGGCGGGTATGGCTTACCGCAATCTTGCCCGGCACCGGGTAAAAACGGTCATCACCACCATTGCCGTGGCCGTGAGTGTCTGTCTGTATATCTTTGTTGACGCCTGGCTTCTGGGAATTAACCTCGATTCCGAACGGAATATTGTTATTTATGAAATCGGCGCGGCAAAACTCCAGACCCGTCTTTACTTTGAAAAAAAAGACGATTACCCGATGTATGAGAATTTCGCTTCCTGGGAACCCTATGCGGTAGCGCTCGGCGAAGCGGGATACGATACGGCGCCGCGGTTCGTTTTTACCGGAACCGTGTTTTCCGCTGCCGGATCGGCGCCCATGGAATTCAACGCGGTGGATCCCGGGGCCGAGGGCCGGCTGCTCAGGTACAGCGGCTATATGGAGTCGGGCCGCTATATTAACCCCGGGGCTTTTGAAATCGCCCTGGGCAGCATGGCGGCGGAAAAACTAAAAGTCGGAATACCCCAGCGGCCGACACAATTTGAACTTGAAGGAGACATCCTCGGATACGCGCGGAACAACGGTGAGGAGGAATTTATCCGGAACCTCTATGAACCGGCGTCATCCCGGAAATCAGGCGGGGTCTCCCTGTTTTCGGCACCGGATGATTACGCCGGCCGGAACGGCAACCAGCGGCTGGTGCTTAAGGAAGATATTTCCCGGGCCGATCTCGAACGGTTCTGGGAGATCCTCGATGCCGGCGGCCGGATGGACATCAAGATCTCAACGGTCATAGATTTGAAGGCCGCCCCCGATACCATCCGGAAAGAACGGTTCGACGAGGATCTCTGCCCGAAGCTGTCTGAGGCCGAACAGACTCTGGTTCTTTCGGCGTACGGCATCGATCCCATCACGGGAGATTATTATCTTGTCACCGATGATGAGGTTCTTCTCGGGGATATACTCAACGCCATGGTACGGGTCGATTACTCCGGCGCCCTGCGGCACGTAAACCAGCTTATAGACATTAAGGTCGTGGGGATCATAAATTCCCCGAACCCCAAAACAAATGCCAATGTCGGATACCTCCCGCTGGATGTACTCCAGGATGAAGCCGGCCTGATGCTGGACGGCCATATCACGGAGCTGCTCATCCGGTCTAAAAAAGCCAGGGATACGGCGCTTCCGGGTAAGTCCGAGTCTCCCGGGGTAATTCTCGCGTCATTGGAATCGGGGCTGGCCGCCCGAAATTTATCGCTGCCGCGGGACCTTGGTGTTTTCGGGTGGCGGGAATACGCCGCTGATTATCTCGCGGTTTCATCCGCGGACAGTGTATCAACGAAAATAATTATTGCCATGCTCTTTGTCCTTTCCTTCATAGGCATCGCCAACACAATGCTCATGGCTATCCTGGAACGGACGAAGGAAATCGGCATGATGCGCGCCCTGGGTATGACCGACGGTGATCTCGTTATCGCGTACATGCTCGAAGCGGGCATGATCGGCTTTATCGGTTCAGTCCTGGGGGTTACCGCGGGCTGCCTCATCAACATTCCCATGGTTGCGTACGGCATTGATTTTTCATCCATGGCCCAGGCTATCGGCGGCGATTTCGGATACCGGATCACATCGTACTTCCGGTCCGCCTGGAATATCAGGACCATCATTGGAACGGGCATCATCGCTACGGTACTGTCCGCCGCTATGGCTTATTTCCCGACCCGGCGCGCGATACGGATGCCGGTTTCCGAAAGCCTGCGCTTTGAATAGGACTTTCTTATGGAACAGACAATGAAAAAACAGGGCGGTTTTTTTACCCTGGTGACCATAGCGTACCGGAATATCTGGCGGAACATGCGGCGGACCATACTCTGTATTGTGGCGGTGGCCATCGCGGTTTTCTTCAACATATATATGCAGTCATGGATACTCGGCATGAGTGACAATATAGAGGATGTGGTCAGGGTTTTCGATACCGGTCATGTCAATGTAGTGTCCGCGGCGTTTGAGGATGAACGGGAATATTACCCGGTCCAGTATCCGGCGGCGGAGGGCTGGAACCTTGAAGATCTCATTAGCACCATCGAAGCCATGCCCGGGGTATCCGCAGTGCTTCCGCGGATTACGGCCTATGCGACCCTGTCCGACAGTGTGGTTAAACACGCCCTCCTATGGGGGCTCGATATCGGGCGGGAAATGGCCCTTAACGATTTTAACCTCTCGGAACGGAGCGACGGCCTCATCGAAGGCCGGTATCCCCAGGCCGGCAGCAATGAATGCGCTATCGGAACCTATATGGCGAAAAAAGCCGGGCTCCGTATCGGCGACCGGATTCCCCTTAAGGTTGTATCGGCGCAGTTCTCCGATAAGTACTGGAGTCCCGTGATCACCGGTATTTTCGAATTTGAATACCGGAAATACGACGAGGAGGCGATCCTTGTATCCTTCGACAGGCTCCAGCGTCTTCTGGTTCTGAACGATCAGGCTCAGCAGCTTTTTATCTACGCGGACAGTGAAAAAGAAACCCGGGCTGTCGCGGATGACGTCCGGAGCCTCCTGGGTGACGGGAATATTGTCAGGGAATGGGAGGACAATTACTGGGTTGTGATGATGCGCCAGAGTATGGTCATCTTCTCGGTGATTTACCTTGTTTTCCAGATCGTGGCCAGCTTTCTGATCGTAAATACCGTGGTCATGATTATCCATGAGCGTATAAAGGAAATAGGCATGATGGGATCCCTGGGCATGGTCAGACGGGAAATCGTGATGGTCTTTTTCTTTGAGGCTGTATTCCTCAGCGTGATCGGATCGCTGGCGGGCTGTGTGATCGGCGGCGCCGCATCATGGTTGGGGTCGCTCTTTCCCATTGATATGAATATGTTTACCGGCGGCGGTCTTAAGGAGTTTCCCATGTCCGGCACACTGTTCCTTCGGTTCTCTCCGGCGGTACTGCTGGAAGGATTTATTTTCGGTGTCGTAATAGCTTCAATCTGTACGCTCCTTCCGTCGCTGAAGAGCGCGTTCATCGAGCCGGTTGAGGCCTTGCGGAGATGAGGATAATAAAAATGAAAAAATTAACGTTCCTGGCAATCCTGCTGGCGGTATCCGTAATAATGGTGCTGCCGGTAAAAGCCCAGAACCAGTCGGCTCTGGATATATTGAAAAAAGTGGATGACAACGAAGTGTACGATACCATCCGCTACGAAGGGGAAATGATCATCGACTACCAGAATCGGCGGTATGTAAAGACCATGACCGCTTCGGCCAAGGGCAATTCCGACAGCTTTGTGGAATTTACCAACCCAGAGGACCGGGGAACCAAGTACCTCAAGAAGGGCAGCCGGCTGTACGTGTATTCCCCGGACAACGAAGAGGTAATGCTCATTTCCGGCCACATGCTCAAAGAGTCCATGATGGGATCGGATCTTTCCTATGAGGATACCATCGACAACGAGAAGCTGTCCGTGCGCTACGATCCGGTGATCGCCGGCAGCGAAACCTACGGCGGCCGGGAAGCCTGGATTCTCGACCTGACCGCGAAGAAGCGGACCGAAAGCTACCCGAAACAACGGCTCTGGGTCGATAAGGAAAATTACGATCTTCTGCATTACGAACTGTTCGCATTATCCGGGGCCAAGCTCAAGGAATACACCCTGATCCGGGCGGAAACCTTCGGAACACGGCGGTTCCCGGTGGAATCGGAGATGCGGGATCTGCTCCGCAAGGGAAGCAAAACGACATTCGTCCTGCATACCATTGTACTGGACGAACCCATTTCCGATTCCGTATTCAGCATGAGGAATTTGGAACGATGAAACAGAAGTGTTCCGCCGCGGTTTTTTTCCTCGCCGCGGTGATGGGTGTGATTTTTCCGGCATCCCTGCCGGCTGAAGGGCCGGTTATTTCCGGAATCCTGGATACCAAAGTCAGTTTTTCCGCCGGGGCGGGGGAGATGCCGGATTTTTCCTACGGAATCGAGGAGTACGCCAATCTCAGAATGCGGAGTACCGTAGGTGACCGGGGAACGATTTACGCCGCCTTCAACCTTATCGCGGCTGCCGGGGCAGGGGCCTTTACCGCTTCGCTGACTCCGGAGGGGAGTGCCGGCTCCGGCGCTTCCGCGCTCGTTACGGGGGATAATTACTCCGCGGCCCTGGATCTGGAACGGCTGTATTTCCGGGTGAACAGCGATTTTCTTGATGTTGAAGCGGGGCTGATGCGTCTCGCCTTCGGGTACGGTCAGGTCTGGAGGCCTTCGGATTTTCTCAACCCCCGCAATCCTTTGTTTCCCGATCTGCGCCCCCGGGCGGTGCTGGGCGGTACCGTGGCGGTATACCCGTCGGAAACCATGAAAATCCAGGGATTCGGCGCCGCTCCCAGGAATTCGCTCAATCTCCACGGCAGCGGAGCTGTGGCCGGCGCCGCGGGGGATATGCACTGGGAACGGCTCAGTATGCAGGCCCTGTACGCCTATGAGTCTCCCCGGGAGGAAACTCCCCTGGGACTGCACCGGGGCGGGCTGTCCCTCAAGGCCGAGCTGGAACTTGGTTTTATCCTTGACCTTATGTACCTGTACAACCACGATACAGAACCGGGAATCCGGGGCCTTTCGGCCAGCGCGGGGTTCGACTATTCATTTTATGACGGACGTTTCTATGTTCTGGCGGAATATTTGTACAGTGGTGCGGAATCGGTCACATCCGGTGAGTTTTCCAACCGGAATTATATTTACGGGATGGTCCTCTACCGGTTTACCGATTACACCAATCTCAGTCTTGCCTGTATGGCCAGTATTGACGATGTCTCGTTTTCCCCGGTGGTGACCCTGGAACACGATCTGTTCCAGGGAATGACCCTGAGCCTTACCGGCAGGGTTCCCCTGGACCGTGATCTTTTTTCCGGTGACGGCAATCACGGTGAACTGGGGCCGGACAATTCCGGTACCCGGCTGCTGGTCAGCGCTGCGGTACGGTTCCGCTTTTAAACCGCGGCATTGGCCAGCAGTGCCGTCTCCCAAAAACAAAGGGCGCCCCGGGGGCGCCCTTTGCCGCTGACTTATCCTTCAGCGGGTACAAAAAACAGTTTTATTCCTTCATCGGGGAACTGCTGCTTTACCTGGGCTATGGCTTCTGCCGCCTTCGCCTCATCCTGGTCCTGGATGTAGCTGATGATCATAAAGTTTTCTTCCGGCCAGGTGGCGCTTCCGAGACGATAGTCTCTTTTTCCCCGTCCGTGGACCACCGGGAGCAGGGTGTAGTAAAAATCCGTAATGCTTTCCTCAAGCCCGGTGATAATTTCGTCCTGCACCGAACGGTTGGCGAACAATTCAAGCCGTTTCATATTATACCTCCTCCACAGTCTCAGGTGATGCCGCAATTGCCGCGGGAGCCCGTTTCTTCTCTTCTTTCCTCTTCTTTCCCCGGTGCTCATTGATATAGGAATACATAACGGGAATGAAGAAGAGCGTGATAAAGGTCGATGACGTCAGTCCGCCGATTACCGTAAGACCGATAGGCTGTATCATCATGGATGATTCACCGGGGAAGAATGCCATGGGAACCATACCGAGAATGGTCGTCAGCGTAGTCATAAGTACCGGGCGGAGCCGGGATTCACCGGCATCGAGGCACGCCTGTTTGACCGGAACGCCGCGGCCTACCAGAAGGTTTGTATAGTCCACAAGAACGATACCATTGTTTACTACTATACCAACCAGCATGACGAGGCCGACCATGGTAAAGGTGTTCAGGGTCTGTCCGGTGATCAGATAGATTCCGATAACACCGATCAGCATAAGCGGAATGGTACAGAGGTTGATGATCGGGTCCTTGAACGACTCGTACTGTCCTGCCATGACCCCGAATACCAGCAGTATGGCGAGGGTTATAATCAGGATGAAGGTTTCAATCATATCCGTGATTTCACTCTGCTGTCCTTCATAGCTGACGGTAACGCCCGTGGGGGCCACAAAGTTTTCCGCCAGAACATCCTTTACTTTATTTTCGGTTGTATCCGTACGGTAGCCTTCAAGCACGTTTCCGGTGATATGGATAACCCGTGATTGGTTTTCCCGGTTAATCGTGACAGGCCCAAGACCCCGTTCCAGGGTGGCGAAATTCGCCAGGGGAACAAGCTGTCCCGAGTTGGATGATACGAAAATCCTGTCCAGATCGGGAAGTTTTTTCCGGTCCTCTTCCTGGAGCATAAGCATTACCGAATACTCATCCCCGCTGGAGCGGAAAGTCGTAGCTTCAATGCCGTTCATGGATGCGTAGATTTCGGTGGCGATGCTGCTGATGTTGAGGCCCATGTTGTACGCCCGGTTCCGGTCAATCACCACTTCTACCTGGGGAAGCCCCTCGGTGGTATCAATGGTTACCTCACCCAGTTCCGGGACATTGTCTCCGATTAATTCCGAAATTTCCTTGGCCGCTGCGAGGCCGACATCGATATCATCTACCCTGAGGGCAATATCGATATCCGATCCCCCCGCCATCTGCCGGGCCATACCTTCGCTGAAGCTTAATGATGCGTTGGGGAAATCCCTGAAATGTGCCCTGAGTTTTTCCATAACCTCAGTGCTGGTATCCGCCCCGGCCTCATTTATATTCAAGGTTACCGTCAGATCCCCCTTGTGGGTGCTTGATCCGATGGACATGGAGCTTCCGGTGCTTCCGGCGTTTACGGTGATGTTCTTTATACCGTTGATCTCATCCATGGCGAATTCCTGAAGCTGGAGCATTACCGCCAGGGTTTCCTCGTACCTGGTTCCCAGGGGAAGTTCCACATTCAGGGTTACTGAATCCTCATTCATGGGCGGAATCATGACAATGGGCATCTTGGTCATAGCCAGTACGCTGCCGATGAACGCGGCCACAACAATAACCATGGTTGCGAAACGGTGGTTGATAGCCCCCGACAGAAGCCTGCGGTATCCGCGGCCCATAGCGCTGATAGCTCCCGCCACAGCGTCATCTATGGTGCGGAGAACCTTATTCTTGAGGGGTTTCTGTACCCGGGTATCTATCGGAAGATATTTGCTTGCCAGTACCGGTACCAGGAAGATGGCCACCACAAGGCTTGATATAAGCGCGATGGCGACGGTAAATATCATTCCCTCAAAGAGTTCCCCAATCATACTGAGGCGGCTTTTGAACAGCAAAATCGGAATAAAGACACAAATGGTTGTCAAAGTGGACGATATAATAGAAGACATTACTTCCTGGCTTCCCAGGACTGCGGCGATGGATGGTTTTGCCCCGCGTTCGCGGAACTTGAAAATATTATCAAGAATAACAATGGACGAGTCCACTATCATACCGATCCCGAGGATGAGTCCCGTAAGGGTCATCATGTTCAGGGTTATCCCCATGAGGTTCATTATCAGAAGCGTTACAAGAATCGAGAAGGGGATAGAGATACCGATGATGACCGTACTCTTGATGTTCCGCAGGAAGATGAAAAGGATGATCACCGCCAGAACGAAACCGGTCAGGGCTGAACTGATAAGCTCATCGATCATATCCCTGATCTGTTCGGTGCCGTCGTAAATAATTTCTAATGTAATATCCGCCGGCATATCCGCGGCCAGTTCATCCAGACGGGTATATACCCGGTCGGCGATGGCCACCGAATTGGTGCCGCTCTGCTTGGTTACCGATACGTATACACCGCTTTCACCGTTGATAAAAACCGTTGATTCCTCATCCTCATAGCCCATGGCAACGGTGCCGATATCCTGGAGACGGATGTCGGCGCCGTTCTTCCGGGAAACCACGGTTTCCGCGATGTCCTGGATGGACGCGTACTCACCGGTGGTACGGATGGAATAGTTTTTGGACCCGTCCACGATGGTGCCCGCCCCGAGTTCAAGGTTCTGGGCCGCGAGGACCTGGGTAATACCCGTAATGGTAAGTCCGTACGCCTCAAGACGGTTCTGGGAGAGTTCCACCTTGACAATTTCGGACTGGCCGCCGCGGACACTGGTAGACGCAACTCCGTTAACCTGTTCCAGACGATCCTGGATCATGTCCTCGGCAATGGTCCGCAGTTCATTCTGGGTCCGGTTTCCCCGGATAGCGACATTCATGATGGGCATGGAGGACATGTCAAACTGTATGACCGTCGGGTTTTCCACGTCATCGGGAAGCGCCCGTTTTACACGGTCAAGCTTATCCCGGACGTCGCTTATTTTTAGGTCCAGGTCCGTACCGTAATCAAATTCCATGATCACCAGACTTATATGCTCCGACGAAATACTGGTCATATTTTTTAGTCCGCTCACATTGACCAGATTTGATTCTACGGTTCTGGTGATGGTTTTTTCCACCGTTTCAGGGCCTGCCCCTTCATAGGTGGTCATTACCATGAGTACAGGCATATTGATCTCGGGAAACATATCAATAGCGATACCCGAAACCATGTAGCCGGCGACCACCGCGATGAGAGCAAAAACAATGATAGATAAGACCGGACGGTCGACAACTTTTTTTGCTACACTCATGCCTGCTGATTCCTTGTGTTAATTACCCGTACTGACGCTCCGTCTGTCAGGAACTGCTGTCCCTGGATAACCACTGTTTCGCCGCCGGTAAGGCCTGATTTTATTTCCGAGAGGTCATCCACCGAGACGCCGGCAACCACTTCCCGCAGGGATACATGGTCGATGCCTTCCATCACATATACATAGGTGGATCCTCTCAGTTCAACAAGGGCTTCGGTGGGAACCGTGATAACATTGTCGTAGCTGCGGGTGTTCAGTTTTACCCTGGCGAACATGCCTGAGTTAATGCGGCTGTCTTTATCATCAAACTTGAGAACGATTTTCTTGGTGCGGGAATTGGGGTCAACCACCGGGGACACCCGGATAACCGTAGCGCTGAAGATTTCTCCGGGATACGCCTGGAGCGTAACTTCCGCCTTAAGACCCTCTTTGAGCTGGCCGACTTCCCGTTCGGGGACCAGTACTTCGATTTCCAGACTGTCCATCACGGAAATAGTGGTAATGGCCGAAGCCGTGGTGACGGTAGAACCGATAGCCATGGGCGTTGCGGTTACGGTCCCGGAAATAGGAGCGTATACGGGGCTCAGGGAGTAGGTGGTACCAGGGCGGGAAGGATCAACTTCGGCTATAAGCTGGCCTTTCCTGACCGTGCTGCCGAGATCGACCTTCATGGAAACGATTTTACCGCCTGCGTCGGGGACCACCGCGACCTGCTGTTCGGTTACAATATCACCGTTGATTTCTATATAAGCCTGAAGAGTCTGCTCTCCAGCCTGTTCTGTCCGGACGGAGAATACGGATTCTCCCATCGCGACATTCCGCCGCGACGCGTCACCTGTTTCACTTCCAACCAGCATGGAGGGGACAAAAATGAGTCCCGCCGCCGCGATCACTACTACGGCTATAATAATTACTTTCTTTGACATGTGATTCTCCTTTCCTTTGTTAATTAATAGTCCATAATGCCCCGAAGGGAACATTTAATTCTTTTTCAAGATCAAGTACCGTTGAAAGCAGGGTGTACAATTCCTGCTGGACCTGGTTCTGGGCCAGGCTGAGGCTGTCCCCGGCCGACCGGAGACTCTGCAGATCCGCGGTGCCGTTCTGGTATGATTCCAGGTACATATCATAGGTCTGCTCCGCGAGTTCCACGTTTAGATTGAGAACATCGAGGCTCTGGAGTGACTGCTCTATGGTCCTCGTGAGCTGCCGGATGGTATTGTCCGCGGTCATCTGCGCTTCGGTAAGCATGCTCTGGGTGGTTTTCAGGCTGTCGTTTACCGCATCGATGTTTTCCCTGGTGCTTGACCACGGCAGGTAATTATCCAGACTGAATGAAAGCGCCACGGAAAATGAACCGCTGCTGTCGTTCCAGCTGTCCAAATAATCGGAGTAAATGGGGGAGGTATTCCAGGAAAGGCTTAAAACCGGCATATACGCCTGGTGCCACATTGTTTTTTTCTGCAGTTCCAGGACCTCAAGGTTCTGCCGCAGGGAAAGCACCATATAGGATTCTCCGTTCCGCCGTATATTGGATGTATCAATAGTGGATACCGCGTCCTCAAGCACGCCGGCAAGGACTATTTCTTCTTCCGCCGGCAATGCCAGGATCTGTTTAAAGGAATCCAGGGCATTCGCGTACTGGGCCTGAGCGCTCAGCAGGGTAGGTTTTAAATTTTCCAGGTCAACCTTGGCGGACAGTTCATCCAGCCTCGAAACCTGTCCGACCCGGGCCAGGGACACCGTCTGATCGTACCGGGACTGGGCTGTTTCAACATTCTGCTCGATCAGTGATACACTGGCTTTCAGAAGCTGCATCTGGTAAAAGGCCTTGCGGACCTGGAGTTCCAGTTCCTGCTTTGCCGTCTCATAGCTGACCAGCCCCGCCTCATAGTTTGATTTTGTCATTTTAATCGCCGAAAACATGGCCGGCGTTATATTGAGACCCGCGGAAACGGAAAAACCCGGTTTCCATTCATCCATCACCGGAGTAAGATCATCCGTGATGGAAGTGGGGTGGCTGATCAGTGCCGACGCGGAAACTGTCGGTATAAGGGAATTCCAAGAGCGGTCTGCCGTCCGTTTCTTGCCGTCTGTTTCAATTTTGGTGCGGCTCAGGGATAGGTTGTTTTCCAGAGCCAGTGTTACCGCATCTTCCACATTCAGCACTGTTTCCGCCGAAAGGGCTGTGGCAGCACCGAATATAGCTATGCAAATCAATACAATTCCTTTCTTCTTCATGATAAAGAAGATACTTCTCCGCATAACAAAACGCTATAAACGCTTTATTAAGGTTTTATAACATTTTGTTATATGTCTTATGAAAAGCTTGCCGAATAAAACAGCCATGCTTATACTGCTTTGTAATAGGAAGCGAATATGAAAGGAAAAGTCTTAATTATAGAGGATGTTCAGGAACTGGCTGAACTCATCGTTTTGTACCTAACCAAAGAAGGAATGGAGGTAAAATCCGTTGAAAGCGGGGAAGATGCCTTCAAAGAACTGGAATCCTGGTCACCGGACCTCATTATTCTCGATATAAACCTCCCCGGGATGGATGGGTTTGAATTCCTCCATAAATACCGTAAAACCGAAAGTACCCCGGTGCTCATTGTGTCCGCCAGAAATGCCGACGAGGATATCATTTCCGGCCTGGGGCACGGCGCCGATGAATTCGTCACAAAACCGTTCTCACCCAGGGTCCTGGTCGCCCGGGTCAGGGCTATGCTCCGGCGAAGCCAGGAAACTCAGGAAAAACAGGACAAAATGGATGATAATATCCTCCGGTTCGGGCCTTTTACCCTAAACCAGGATGTATGCATCCTTAAGAAAGGGGAAGAAAAGGTCGCACTTTCGGCGAAAGAATACGGTGTACTGGCATATCTCGCGGGCAATGACGGCAAACCCGCGGGGCCGGAGCAGATTTACGCGGATGTCTGGAAAAACGCCTACGGGGACCTGACCACCGTGGCGGTGTACATCCAGCGGCTCAGGAAAAAGATCGAAGATGACCCGGGAAACCCGAAATATATAGAAACAGTCCACGGTATGGGCTACCGCCTCAATACCGACGCCGAAGAATAGGAACGCTGATGAAAATAAACACCCAATTCAGACTGCTCATTCTTGGAATAGTGCTGATTCCCATTCTGACCATAAGCGCCCAGGGTATTTTATGGCTTATGCAGCAGCACACTATTGAGTCCATCAGTGTTCCCTCCTATGAGGAAATTGCCCCGCTGTTTGACAATGAGATAGAACGGGATGAGTGGGAAGAAATTATCCGGCGTATTCCCCACAGTCAGCCGGAAATGAATATTATGATACTCCTCAAGGATCTGACGGTTATTTACTCCACCGCCTATGGTCTTGAGCCCGGTGATACCCTGACGCCCAATGAGCTGGTAACCCTTTTGGATGTGGGAAACGACCAATACGGGTATTTTATTGAAGCTCCGGGGTGGCTCCGGGATGTGGGGGCTTTTTTCCTTATACGGATCGACCGTTCCATTGCCCGGCCGCCCAGCCCCATTGTAATAGTCATCAAAACGCTGTTTGTGGTGTTGATTGTACTGTTCCTGTTCAGCGTCGCCATGTCATTTATCATTGCCCGGTCCATTACCAAGTCCGTAATGGTTCTGGAAAACGCCACCCGCCGTATTGCCGCGGGAGAGCTGGATCTTGCGGTGGACGTCAAGGGCAGCAATGAGATTACCTCCCTGACGACATCCCTCAACCAGATGCGGCTGGCCCTCAAGGAAGAAGAAACCCGCCGGGCACGGTTTATCATGGGGGTAACCCATGACCTAAAAACCCCTCTGGCCCTTATAAAGGGCTATGCCGAAGCTATAGGAGACGGCGTGGCGGATGATCCCGCGTCCCGGGCCCACTCGGTCGAAATAATCGCCACCAAGGTTGATCAGCTTGAGGGGATGATCGATGATCTTATCGATTTCGTACGGGTCGATACCGGGGAATGGCGGCGGAACCTCGATCATGTCCATATCGCCGCCTTTCTCACTTCCTATACAAAACGCATAGCCGATGACGCGGACCTGCTCAACCGCCGGGTGGAGACCGCTATTGATATACCCGGAAATGTAGTGATACCCATGGACGAGCGCCTGGCCCTCAGGGCAATTGAAAACCTGGTTAACAATGCCATCCGCTACACCAAACCCGGAGGGTTAATCACGATTAAGGGGTACCTGAAAAACAACGCCGTGGTAATTGATGTCTGCGATGACGGACCAGGGATCGATGCCGAAGATATCAGCCGTATATTCGATGCTTTTTACCGGGGCAGTTCATCCCGGCGGGAGCAGGGTATGGGATTCGGCCTGACGGTGGTTAAGGGTGTCGCGGAAAGCCACGGATGGGAAATCTCCGTGGAGTCGGAAAAAGGCAAGGGCAGCTGTTTCAGGCTTACGTTGCCTTATGAGCCGGATCCCAGCCGGCGGATGAATCCCAGAACATCCGGCCACGACGATACCCGGAAAGGGGCCGGCTATTGAATATGTAAGGGGACAGCGGATATGATTTAGTCTGTGTAAAGGAAAATTCATGACAAAAAATCTGACCGTAGGTAACCCGGCGCTGCTGATTGCCGGGTTCACGGTGCCCCTGCTGATCGGAAACCTGTTCCAGCAATTCTACAATATGGCCGACACTTTTATCGTAGGACGGACCATAAGCATGCATGCCCTGGCAGCGGTAGGCTGTACGGGGAGCCTTAACTTCCTGATTCTTGGATTTGTCGGCGGTTTTACCTCCGGGACGGCCATTATAACCGCCCAGCGGTTCGGCGCCGGGGATGAAGCCGGGGTGCGCCGGAGTTTTGTCGCGAGTATCATTCTCAGCGCTGCGGTTACAGTGGTTCTTACGGCGGTCAGTGTCGTTATTGCCCGGCCTTTGCTGGTCCTGCTCCGCACCCCGCCGGAAATACTGGATGACGCCTATATCTACATTATCATCATCTTCTGGGGTATCGGCGCTTCGGTGCTGTTTAACCTTTTTTCCAATGTTATGCGGGCGGTGGGGGACAGCCGCACCCCGCTTGTTTTTCTTGTTCTTGCCTGTATCGTAAACATTATCCTTGATTTTGTGTTTATTCTTGGTTTTCATACCGGTGTCGAAGGCGCTGCCTATGCAACGGTAATAGCCCAGCTTTTTTCAGGATTGTGCTGTATTCCGGTAATAAAACAGAAACTCCCGCTGCTCAGGCTTTCCCGGAGTGACTGGAAGATAAATTTTGAGGAACTCAAGGACCACCTGCGGATAGCCCTGCCCATGGGTTTCCAGCTCAGTATCATCGCCATCGGGGTGGTGGTGCTCCAGTTTGCCCTGAACGGCCTGGGAACCGTCGCGGTGGCTGCCTTTACCGCCGCCCAGAAAATAGACCAGGTGGCTACCATGCCGCTGTCCTCCTTCGGGGTGACCATGGCAACCTACACCGCCCAGAACTACGGTGCGCGGAAAATGGAGCGTATCCGCAGGGGCGTCATACAGTGTTCCGTCATGTCCGGCGGTTTCAGCATACTGATGGGGATACTCTTTATTTTCTTGGGGGATTCCTTTGTCTCAATCTTTATCACCGGAAACCCCGAGGCTGTTTCCCTGGGCCGTGTTTTCCTGATTATAAACGGAGCCTTTTATGTTGTTTTGGCCCTGCTTTTCATATTCCGGTACACTCTGCAGGGGCTGGGAAACAGTATAATCCCCACCGTGGCGGGAATCATGGAACTGGTTATGCGGATGTTCGCGGCCATTATCCTTGCCCACCGGTTCGGGTTCGCGGGGGTATGTTTCGCGAATCCCCTGGCCTGGATCGGATCCTGCGTTCCCCTGGTAATAGCGTTTTTTATAACGATAAAAAAGCTCATCCGCAAATCCGACGCGGAAAAAAAACAGCTCAGCCTGGCTTCCCGGTATGAAATTTAGCCCGGTCCCGGGCGGTGGCTTCTTCTGAAAAAGCTATCTCCGGGAGGATCCCTCCGGGGCCAGAAGGGTCGATCCCCGGATGTTGACCGAAACGGGAAGCACGATTTCCTTTTTTTCTCCCTCCGGGGCGGCGATGCGTTCCAGCAGGATTTTGGCCGCCGTCTCTCCCAGCCGCAGGGCATCGATGGAAAATGTCGTTATCCCCGGATCGAAAAGGGCGGGCCACTCTATCCGGCGCCCCCAGCTCCAGTCGTCCGGACCGCAGATTCCTGCATCCCTGGGAACCCGCAGGCCCAGTTTTTTTATCACCCCGAGCAGATGCATGGTGGTCACGGTATTCCCCGCTATAATCGCGGGGGGCCGTCCCCGGCTTCCCGCTGACGCAATCCGGCGCGCCAGTTCCGCGGAGGTATTGTCCGGGTCCGTTACGTCAACCAGCACAACCTGTCCTTCGGGATCGGCGGTACCGTAGAATTCCGCGCAGTACTGTATAAACGCCTGGCGCCGGAGATACCGGGTAGAGTTGTGTTCAAATTTTTCGATAAAAAGAACCGGTTCGGAGAACCCCTGTTTTTTTAAATGGGCTATCAGCCGGCGGAAGGGGGCTTTTTTTTCACTGGTGGCGATATCGAGATTGTAATCCCGGATGTACCGGTCGCAGAGAACCACCGGAATACTTCCGCTCGCTACCCGGATCAGGCTGGGGTTATTAAAATCCGCTGTATTCACCAGAAGACCGTCAACACCCCGGCGCAGCAGCTCCCCGACGATTTTTTCTTCGTTCCGGATATCGTTGCCGCTGTTGACGATGAGCTGCATATAGCCGCCGCTATCCAGAACCGTTCCGATACCCTGGAGCATGGCGGCGGAAAAGGGGGAGGCTATATCGGATATTACCGTCCCGATCTGCATGGTTCTGCGGGATTTAAGGCTCTGGGCGATGGTGCTTGGCTGGTAGCCGGACAGGGAAATAACCTTCCCGATCCGGTCCCGGGTCTTTTCTCCCATCATTTCGTATTTTCCGTTGAGATACCGGGATACGGTGGCCTTTGAGACCCCCGCGGCCCGGGCGATATCTTCTATGGTTGTCGTTTTTTTCGTCATTTTTAGAAACCGTTTTCCTATTATACAATTGTACCATGAGGTCTCTGTCCGGTCAATAAATACCCGAAATTCCGGCTTTTTTCTAAAATATAGCTAGCAAATTCAAAAAGACCGTAGTATAATTTCTTAAATTACGAAACCGGTTTCTAAACCGGATGGGATACGTTCCCGCTGCCGGCTGCCGGCCGCTGAAAGGAGGATTTATGCATGCTGTTCTCGAAGAACTCGGAAAAATCGGCATCGTTCCGGTAATAAAAATTGATGACGCTGAAAAGGCGGTGCCCCTGGCCAAGGCCCTCAGGGATGGAGGGATTCCCTGCGCGGAGATCACATTCCGCACGGCCCAGGGTGAAGAAGCCATCCGCCGTATACATAAGGAAGTTCCGGAGGTTCTCCTGGGTGCCGGGACGGTCCTTACCGTGGATCAGGTGAAAAAGGCCGCCGACGCCGGGGCCCGGTTTATCGTGAGCCCGGGATTCAATCCGAAGGTGGTGGGGTACTGCATTGAACAGGGAATTCCCATAACCCCGGGTTGTTCCAATCCCTCGGACATAGAAGCCGCCCTGGAATTCGGCCTGGAGGTGATTAAATTTTTCCCCGCCGAGCAGAGCGGCGGCCTTGAGTATATAAAGGCCGTGGCCGCTCCCTTCGGGGCCGTTAAATTTATGCCCACCGGCGGTATTAACGCGGGCAACATCGCGAAATACTGTTCCTACGACCGGATCCTCGCCTGCGGCGGGTCCTGGATGGTGGGCGCCGACCTCATCAATTCGGGCAATTTCAGCGCCGTAACGGCCCTCTGCAGGGAAGCCCTCAGAACGGCCCTGGGCTTTCATATCGCCCATGTGGGGATCAACGCGGAAAACGAAGCCGAAGCCCTGAGGGCTGCCGGGCTGTTTGAAGCCCTCTTCGGGTTCGCCGCGAAACCGGGGAACAGTTCCGTTTTCGCCGGTGAGGGCATTGAAATCATGAAAACACCCTATCTGGGGAAAAACGGCCATATCGCGGTGGGAACCAACAACATTACCATGGCCATGGGCTGCCTCGAACGGATGGGCTGCCGGTTCAATACGGAGAGCCTTAAAAAAGACGCCGGCGGCCGCTTAATCGCGGTATACCTTGCGGATGAGATCGCGGGCTTCGCCGTTCATCTTATGCAGAAAAAATAAAGGAGCGTGATAATATGGGAAAAATAGTTACCTTTGGTGAAATAATGCTGCGTCTCGAGCCGGAAGGCTATTTCCGTTTTCTTCAGGCCGCGACCTACGGCGCGACCTACGGCGGAGGAGAAGCAAATGTCGCGGTATCCCTGGCCAATTTCGGGCTTGACGCCGCCTTTGTGACGAAGCTTCCGAAGCATGAAATAGGCCAGGCGGGGATCAACAAGCTCCGGGAATTCGGGGTGGACGTTTCGAAAATAGTCCGGGGCGGAAACCGGGTGGGGATTTATTTTCTCGAAAAAGGCGCTTCCCAGCGGGCGTCCAAGGTGATCTACGACCGGGCCGGGTCGGCCATCGCCGCCGCGGAACCGGGGGATTTCGACTGGAACGCCATCTTTGAAGGAACCGAATGGTTCCATTTTACCGGTATAACCCCGGCTCTGGGGGATACGGTGGCCGCCATCTGCATGGATGCCTGCAAAGCCGCAAAGGCCAGGGGAATAACCGTTTCCTGCGACCTCAACTACCGGAAAAACCTGTGGACCCGGGAAAAGGCCGGGACCGTTATGGCCGGCCTCATGGAATACGTGGATGTCTGTATCGCCAATGAAGAGGACGCCGCGGACGTCTTCGGTATCCACGCCGGCGGATCGGATGTAACATCGGGAAAGATAAGCCATGAAGGGTACGCGGAAGTTGCCCGGCAGCTGGCGGAGCGTTTCGGCTTTAAACAGGTGGCCATTACCCTGCGGGAATCCCTGTCCGCCAACGACAACAACTGGGCGGGCATGCTCTATGACGGAAAGGATTGCTTCTTTTCAAAAAAATACGCCGTACACATCGTGGACCGGGTGGGCGGAGGCGACAGCTTCGGCGCGGGGCTGATTTACGGTTCCCTCAGGAAAATGGCGCCCCAGGACTGCATTGAATTTGCCGTGGCGGCGAGCTGCCTCAAGCACAGTATCGAGGGCGATTTCAATATGGTGTCCGCCGAAGAGGTGCTGAAGCTGGCCGGAGGCGACGCGTCGGGCCGGGTCCAGCGCTGAGACGGATCACGCAGAAAAAATGAACAGCCCGCCGGCCGGCGGGCTGTTTTTATAAGGCAGTGTCTCTGCCGCCTTACACAAATCATGCGTTTTGTTGTCCCGCGGCCGTTTTTGTTTTATGTTTTTATTAATATAAAAAAAGAGGTAAAAAAATGAAATCAACATTCCTCAGAAGGGCCGTCTGCCTTGTACTGCTGGCGGTATCAAGCGGCTGGTATCTTGCCGCCCAGAATGAATCCTCCGATGGTATTTTGTTCCGGAATGTGCTTGTCTTTGACGGCACGGGGGACAGTCTGTCAGCTCCCATGGATGTGCTTGTCCGGGGGAACAGGATCGAGTCCATTTCCCCTGCGGGCGCATCCTCTCCGGCGGGCGGAAACACCACCGTCATTGACGGAACGGGAAAAGTGCTCATGCCCGGGCTGATTGACGCCCATTGGCACAGTGTCATGACCGGTATGACATCCCTGTCAATGATTATTTCGGATATTGGTTATGTGTATTATAAAGCCGGGCGAAGCGCCGAAAATACCCTTATGCGGGGATTTACCACCGTCAGGGACATGGGCGGTCCAACGTTCGGTTTAAAACGGGCCATTGATGAAGGGATCATTCTTGGCCCGCGGATCTATCCCTCCGGGGCGATGATTTCCCAGACCGCGGGACACGGGGATTTCCGGCTGCCCAATGATATACCCAAAAGCCCCGGGGCTCCCTTAAGCTACCCTGAACAGGCGGGTATGGTTGCCATTGCGGACGGTCCCGATGAGGTTCTGCTCCGGGTCCGGGAACAGCTCCGGCAGGGCGCGTCCCAGATAAAACTTATGGCCGGCGGCGGGGTCGCTTCACCCTATGATCCCATCGATGTAACGCAGTTTACCCCGGCGGAACTGCGGGCCGCTGTTGAAGCGGCGGAAAACTGGGGCACCTATGTGGCGGTCCATGTGTATACCCCCCGGGCGATTGAAATAGCCCTGAACGCGGGGGTTAAATCCATTGAGCACGGCCAGCTAATGGATGAAAAAACGGCGATGCTCATCGCCCAGCACGGTGCATGGATAAGCCTTCAGCCTTTCCTGGATGATGAGGACGCTAACCTCCACGCCACCGCTTCGGCCCAGGCGAACAAACGCATGGTAAGCACCGGGACCGACCGGGCCTATGAGCTGGCAAAGAAATTCAATCTGAAAATTGCCTTCGGGACGGATACCCTATTCGACGCCGCAAATGACGGAACCAAGCAGGGTACTCATCTGGCAAAGCTCACCCGGTGGTTTACCCCCGCGGAAGTGCTCCGCCAGGCGACCTCCACCAATGCGGAACTGATGGCCCTTTCCGGTCCCCGGAATCCCTATCCCGGCAAGCTCGGGGTGGTTGAGGAAGGCGCTTACGCGGATCTGCTCCTGGTAAACGGCAATCCCCTGGAAAACATACAGCTGATTGCCGACCCGGTGACTAATTTTCTTGTAATCATGAAAAACGGGAAAATTTACAAGAATACCCTTGCGGAGTAAAGGCGTCCGTTAGTATCGCGGATTATCTTACTCAATCTGCCGGCGGTCCAGCTGCTCAATCCGCCAGGCATCCTTTACCAGACCCAGCGTAATGGTGTCAATATGGGCCGTGCCCACGGGATACACAAGCGGGCTCTCCTCCGCGGGATGCTGTATATCCATGGTTTCTTTTATGGCGGCGGATTCGTCGCCGGCCTCGGAATCCTTTCCCTGGGTAACCCATAGGGTGTACTCCGCCCTGAAAACCGGCCGCTCATCCGGTGAAGAAGAGGGCAGTTCCTCTATGGATAAGCCGGTGATGCCGAATACCAGGGTCTCCACCGGCGGAGATCCGCTGTCGAGCCATTGCTGGGCGGAAGTCACGGGATTCGTCATCTCATAGGCCTGCCTGACCCGGGAAATGACGAATATATTGCGGGCCATATCGATATCGCCCTTGCCGGCTTTGCCGGTCACACAGGCTTCCATCATGGTATGGTCCAGGCTGTCAAAGGAGACGTAATAGGCTTCAACCACCTCCAGGGGCGTCATACCCGCCGTTGAAGGCTGTTCATTTCTGCTTTTGATAATACTGCGAATGGTTAAACCAAGGACGACCATGGCGATAACCGCCACGCATAATATGGTAGTGTTCCGGTAGATGAAACGCCGGGTATTGACCGAAAGATCCTGGCGTTTTTTGTACTGTTTCCGTTCCGCCTCAATTTTCGTGAGTTCACTGTCATTGATGGAACTGAAAAACGAATCGGCGGATTTTGAGCCTGCGGGACCAAGGACGCTTTCCAGCTCCCGGAGTCCCGGCCGGGTTTTTCCTTTCTGGCCGGAATCCTGACTATCCGCGCCGGTTTCCTGTTTCCCGTCTCTTTTTTTGCCGGAAAAATAACTGTTCGGGGCGATAGACTCCACAATCAGCAGGGCAATACTGCCGTTTAATCCCGGCGCTATAAGCCGGGTGGGAAAATACACACCTTCCCGGATATCAGAACGGATTTTGTTGATATCCCCATTCTGAAAGGGGGGCACCCCGCAGAATATCCGGTACAGCATTGTCCCGGCGCTGAATACCGCGGCGTTTTCCCCGCTCAAATCCGGGTGAACCCAGCGTTCGGCTCCCTCAAACCATGATTCGGGGCCTTCCGCGTCCAGAGCCCGTTTGATCAGCCCGTCCGGCGGAAAAAGAATGGTCCCCGAATCCGCTACAATAGCCCCCGCCGGCCAGGGGTAGGGGGGATTTTCGACCTGTTCCTGCAGGACAATCCTGGCCCGTATCCATGACCGGAGCGCATCCAGCGCTTTGTTTCTGTCCGGTTCTTCGATAATATCGGAAAGGGAAACCCCGAAAAATACCGGCCCCCAGATAATCATGGCCCCGTCCCGGTCGGTCACGCCCACAGGTTTCCAGAGTTCCACAGTTCCTTCCGGGGAAACGATATACCCCGGCTGGGTTATCAGCTGGGCTAATTTTGCCTGGGCAAAAGCCTTGGCATTGAGCCCCGTGTCAAAGCCGAGGGCCGGCCGGCCTTCAACTTCAAAATGAATTATTCGCACCATGGAGCGGCTCCTTAGTTACCGGGTACACAGAAACACCTGCCTGCTTTATTAAAAGTACCTACTGAGGGGTTCTAAGTCAATAAAGGGGAAGCACCGGGTCTGACAAGCCGGAAAGTTCCCGGGTGATACCGGTTCTGCGGGTCCTGTCATAGAGAAATGGGTTTGGCTCCGTGTCGGCCTGCGGCCTCGAAAGTCGCTCAAACCCATTTCTCTACGACACCCGTCGCTACCAGTACGGCCGGGGACTTTCCGGCTTAACCGGCTCGGTGCTGCCCTGCCGCGGGGGCTGCTCCCCCTGGCTCCAGCCTTGTCGCATTACGGGTGGAGTTTTGCGGAGCGAAGCTCCTAAAAGACTTGTCGTCATTGGCGGCAAGTCTTACGCCACCCCCACTTCTGGTTCCTGTTTTAGTAATACCTACCGTTAGGTATATACGCTTTCCTGAACTCCGCAGGGGGCCGTACTGACAGCTGATGGCCGCCACACAAATCCGGCTCTATTCTCCCTCACCCGGCAACCCCTGCTAAGACAGGGCGCCTGCATTATGTGCAGTGAGGCGGCAGCGAAGCATGGTGGGAAAAAGTAACGCGGGGTGCCTGAGGGTAAGGGCTTTGAGCGACTTTCGAGGCCGCAGGCCGACGAGGAGCCAGAGCCCTTACCCTCAGGCGGTACCCCCAGTTGATTTGTACCTCCATGCTTCGCTGCCGGGTACCACCTGTAATGCAGGCGTCCTGCCGTCTTTACACGGAACGTTTTTTTTGTATATACTGATATATATGATTTTTCCATTAGAAGAACTCATTGAATACAAAGGTAATATGTATGAAATTACCTGCGCCGCTTCCCGGCGGGCCTATCAGCTTTCCATGCTCAAGGATCCTGAAATCGAAGCAAACGACGGCAAGGTGGTTTCCCTGGCAGCCCGCCAGTTATTTACCGACGCCATAGAATTCCGCCTCGAAGAATAGCGAGATGCCGGGTCAAAAGCCCATGCCCGTATGTATTCTCTTCGGGCCCACGGCGTCGGGAAAGACCGAGATCCTGGAAAGGCTTTTTGCCGGCCCCGGCGCGGTTGTCCCCGCGGAGGTCGTTTCGGCGGACTCCATGCAGGTCTACCGCGGAATGGATATCGGTACCGCGAAACCCGGACAGGAACTCCTTGACCGCCTTCCTCACCATCTCATTGATATTAAAAACCCCGATGAACAGTTTAACGCCGGTGAATTTGTCCGCCTGGCGGATGATGCCTGCTGCGCCATAACCGGCCGGGGACGGCTTCCGGTGATTTCCGGGGGAACCGGATTTTATCTGCGGAATTTTGTCCTGGGCCTCCCCGAAACGCCGCCGTCGGACCCGGAAATCCGGATGCTTTTACAGGAAGAACTCCGTTCCCGGGGTGCTGAAAAACTTATGGATGAGCTGGTCCGATACGATCCGGTCAGCGCCGCCCGGATCCATATCAACGATGAATACCGGATACTCCGGGCTCTGGAGGTATACCGCAGCTCCGGGCGGCCGCTCAGTTCCTTTTCCCAGACCGGTTCGGCTCCGGACAGCGACAGTCCCCGGCCGGCGTACCGGTTCCTCATTATCGGACTCCGGCGTCCCCGGGAGGAACTGTACCATAGAATAAACCGGCGGGCCGCGGAAATGTTCAGCCAGGGACTGCCGGAGGAAGTCCGGCGGCTTTGTGAACAGGGCTACGGTCCCGGCTACCCCGGGCTGCGGGCCATCGGCTATCAGGAATTTTTCGTTCCCGGGGAAGACGGCGGGATGGTACTCTCCCGGGATCTTCCGGGGGTTGAAGTCCTTATTGCCCGGAACAGCCGGCGCTACGCCAAACGGCAGATTGTGTTTTTTTCCTCCATCCCCGATGCCGTGTGGATCGACGCCGGCCCCGACGCGGCCGCCGCCATCCGCTCAAAACTTGAAGCATTCCTCGCTTCCGGGGCCTGACCTTGCTTTATCCAGAAACCAGAAGTGGGGGTAGCGTAATAGAGTTTTCCGCATAAGCGGAAAACTCTATGGAGCGAGGGGGAGCAGCCCCCCTGGAAGGGCAGCACTGAGCCGGTTAAGCCGGAAAGCCCCCGGCTGTAATGGTAACACCGGGTGTCATAGAGAAATGAGTTTGAGCGACTTTCGAGGCCGCAGGCCGACACGGAGCCAAACCCATTTCTCTATGACAGGACCCGCTGATTCGGTAAATACGGAGGCTTTCCGGCTTGTCAGACTCGGTGCTCCCCCCTATTGACCTTTTCGTTTCTGTAATTCATACTATGGTAAGTTTCCTGTTAAACAGGCCAACCCTGCACCTGTTCGTCTTATCGGGATTCATTTTATTGATTGAAAGGAGACTCAGAAGTGCCCTGTGGAAGAAAGCGCAAACTTAGAAAGATTGCCACACATAAACGGAAGAAGAAGCTGAGAAAGAACAGACACAAGAACAAACGATAGTCCCCTTTATAATACCGCGGGAAGGTTTTACCGCGGTTTTTTTTCTTTATTGATATCGCCAGGATATTCTACTAAAAGCAGGTTTTATTGTGTTGTTCATACGCCGGGGCCGTCATCCTGACGAAATCCCCGTTTTGATATATACTGTTTAGTAGTATGTATAAAAAAGAGCCGCTTCTTGCACATATCCATGACCCCAATGATCTATCCCGTCTTTCGTATTCAGAGTTAAGTCAATTGGCGGATGAAATCCGCGATGTAATTATTTCCACCGTAAGCCATACCGGCGGCCATCTGGCTTCCAATCTCGGGGTTGTGGAGCTGACCATAGCGCTGCACCGGGTATTTGACTCACCTAAAGATAAGATTGTCTGGGATGTAGGCCATCAGTGCTACACCCATAAACTGCTCACCGGACGGTACGGGGAATTCAGCGGGCTCAGGCAGAACGGCGGAATTTCCGGGTTTCCGAAGCGTTCCGAAAGTCCCCACGACGCGTTTAATACCGGCCACGCGTCGACTTCCATCTCAGCGGCTCTGGGACTCCTGGCCGGGGAATCCCTCAAAGGCGGCGATGGCAAGGCGGTGGCCGTAATCGGCGACGGCGCTCTTACCGGGGGACTGGCCTTTGAAGCCCTCTCCCACGCGGGACAGCTCGGCCTGCCCCTGGTGGTTATCCTCAACGACAATAAAATGTCCATAAGCCCCAATGTGGGCGGACTTTCAAAATACCTGAGCCGGCTCAGCATGAAGAGCCGGTACCAGCGGATCCGCCGCTGGATAGACCGTTCGGTCAAGGGTTTTCCCTTGATCGGGGCTTCGTTCTACGACATCATGGTCCGGATGAAGCGCGGGGTAAAGGCCCTTTTTTATACGGACAACTTTTTCGTGGATCTCGGGTTTGAGTACGTCGGCCCCATAGAGGGCCACCATATCCAGCGGCTGGAACAGGTCCTGGAGGACGTAAAAAAACTGGGGAAGCCCGTGGTGGTCCACGTTATTACCCAGAAAGGGAAGGGTTATCAGTTCGCCGAATCGGACCCCAGTTCTTACCATGGGGTTTCCCCGTTTTCCGTGGACGACGGTTTATTCGAACGCCGGGAAGCGCCCGTGTTTACCGAAGCCTTTGGTTCAGCCATGGTGCGGAAGGCGCGCGCCGATGAACGGGTGGTGGCCATTACGGCGGCCATGGAGAAGGGGACGGGGCTGGCACCCTTCAGAACGGAATTCCCAGCCCGGTTCTACGATGTGGGTATTGCCGAAGAGCACGCGGTGAGTTTCGCCGCCGGTCTGGCCGCCCAGGGGCTCCGGCCGGTGGTGGCGGTGTATTCCACCTTTATCCAGCGTTCCGTGGACCAGGTGATCCACGATGTGGCCCTCCAGAACCTCCCCGTAACCTTTGCCCTGGACAGGTCGGGTTTTGTCGGCGACGACGGAGAAACCCACCAGGGCCTGTTCGATATCGCGCTGTTCCGTTCGGTGCCGAATATGACTATCCTTGCCCCGGCGGGAGCCGCGGAACTGGATCTGATGCTCGACTGGGGGACCGGCGGGCAGGGACCTGCCGCTATCCGGTATCCCAAGGCTCCGTTCCCGGAAAATACCGAAGCTTTTTTTTGTCCCCTGGAACAGGGCCGGGGGGTATTTATTAAACGGAAGAATAGTCCGGTATGCCTCGCCTTTACCGGGAGCCTCTATTCCCAGGTCATCGAAGCGGAGTCGATACTGAATGCCGAAGGGCTGTCCGCGGATCTGTACAACCTGCGGTTTCTCAAACCCCTGGATGAAGAGTATCTCCTTTCAGTATTAAACCGGTATAAGACGGTTTTCTTTATTGAAGAGGGAATGAAACAGGGCGGCATCGGAGAGTACGCCGCCGAACTGGCCCTCCGGATGGGGGCGTCCGCATCCATCCGTATCCTGGGAGTTTCGGACAATTTCGCCGGACTGGGATCCCGGAAACAGCTTCTGGAATTGTGCGGCCTGGACGCGGCCGGGATTGCCGGCTCGGTACTGGCGGCCTGCCGGAAGGAAGTTTTTTCCTATAAAAAGGCGGTGCTGGGATGACCGGAACGGTACACCTGGCCAGCGGCGGTACCCTCGATTTTTCGGGGCCGCCCCTGGTAATGGCCATTGTCAACTGCAACGGCGATTCTTTTTACGGTCCCAGCCGGAGCACCGGCGGGGACGCGGTTGAAAAAGCCCTTAAAGCCGCGGAAGACGGAGCCGGGATCATCGATTTCGGCGCGGAGTCCACCCGGCCGGGGGCTTCCTACGTTACGGCGGAGGAAGAAATCGAACGCCTTGTACCTGTTATAGAGGCGTTCCGGAAACAGTCTTCGGTGGCGGTGTCCGTGGATACCCGGAAAGCCCAGGTCGCCCGGGCGGTCCTCGATGCGGGAGCTGATATTATCAATGATATTTCTTCCCTGGAGGATGATCCCGATATGGCGCCCCTCTGCGCCGAACGGGGCGCCATGGTGGTGCTGATGCACAAAAAGGGTATTCCCGAAACCATGCAGGACGAACCCTATTACGAGGATGTGGTCTCCGATGTCAGGACTTACCTGATCGAGGCGATCGACCGGGCCAAAAACAACGGCATTCCGGAACAGCGGATAATCCTCGATCCCGGTTTCGGGTTCGGCAAACGCCTGGAGGACAATCTCGATATACTGGCTCATCTTGCAGAAATCTGCGGTACGGTTTATCCTGTATTGGTAGGGCTTTCCCGGAAAAGTTTTATCGGGGAAATCACCGGCCGGCCCGCGGAGGACCGTCTCGCCGGAACCCTGGCGGCAAATACGGCTGCCCTTTTCCAGGGCGCGGGAATTCTCCGGGTACACGATGTGCCGGATACCGTTGATCTCGTCAAAATCTATTATGCCCAGTCCCAACGGCAAGGACGGTAACACTCGTGGAATGGTTTCAGCGGCTTTCATCCCTCTATAACCTGGTTCGCCCGGTTCTTGATATAGCCATTCTTGCCTTTCTGCTGTACAAAGCCTACGATCTTCTGGTTAAAACCCAGGCGGTGCAGCTCGTTAAGGGGGCGGGTTTCCTTGCCCTGGTTTACGGCCTGGCTTTTTTCCTTAAATTAAATACCCTCCAATGGATACTGAATCTTCTCGCCCCGGGACTTTTTATCGCCATTGCCATTGTATTCCAGCCGGAGCTCCGGAAGATAATTATGCGTATCGGCCAGGGGAACCTGTTCCGGCTGGACGCGAAACCCCGCCTGGGACAGCTTGAGGCGGTGGTTACCGCGGCGGAGATCCTGTCCGAACAGCGGCGGGGGATGCTGGTGGTTTTTCCCCGGCGCATCAGCATAAAAAATATCATCGATACCGGAACCAAACTCAACGCGGACCTTTCATCGAGCCTTATTATTACTATTTTCGCCTTTGACGGCCCGCTGCACGACGGGGCGGTGGTAATCCAGAACGGCCGCGTCGCCGCCGCCGGATGCCTGCTCCCCCTTTCGGAGCAACAGGATATACGGAAAAGCTTCGGCACCCGGCACCGGGCCGCCCTGGGGATGTCCGAACAGTCCGACGCGGTTATCCTGGTAGTTTCCGAAGAAACCGGGGCAATATCCCTGGCCTACGATACGAAGCTGTTTTACGACTTATCACCCATAGAGGTTCAGAGAAAACTGAAGGAAATTATCGACCGCGGCGGCCGGAGCGGGGAAGCTGAGCAGGCGGCGGTTCCGGCTATGGACGACGGAAAGGATGTCTTCAGTGAACGGTAGGAAATTTTTTGAAAAGGCCGTGGAAAACTGGCCTGCCAAGGTTCTTTCCGTCGCATTGGCCCTGGTCCTTTTTGTATTCCATGAGATGAGTATGCTGGAGGACCGGTTTTTTTCCGTTCCCCTTAAGATCGAAACCAATGGAAATCTCGTTCCTTCCAGTTCCTACCCCCGGATGATCAGGGTATCCCTCCGCGGAGAGGCCAACAGTATTTATCCAATTCTCGAAGATGATATTGAAGTGTATGTCGACCTGACAAAATACAACGATCCCGGTTTCTACAAAGCGCCGATCCAGATCCGGAAAAAGGGTACCGCCGTCGGGGTTGATCCCCTGGAGATAAACGTTGATCCCCTGGAAATAGCCGTCGGCCTGGACCAGAAACTGAGTAAATACGTGCCCCTGACTCCCAGTTTCCGGGGATACCTCGAAACCGGGTACGAACTGGTTTCCTACACCATGGATCCATCCCAGGTTGAAATCGAAGGACCCCAGGGGATCATCAACGGAATAACCGAGCTTCCCACCGATTATATAGAACTCAACGGGAGGCATGAGAATTTTACCACCACGGTCCGGGTCCTCAACCGGGATCCGCTCATGATGATCCGGGGCAGCGGCACCGTGGAGTTCCGGGGTTTTATCCAGGAACTTATCATGCTGAAAAATTTCGATAACCTCCTCATTGGTATCACCGGGTTAAATGACAAGTTCCTGGCTTCCCCTGAGGTGAGTGTCGGAAGTGTCCGGCTGGAAGGCGGGCAGAACCGGCTGGAGGATTACATTCCCTGGGGGGCGATCATGACCCTGGATTGTGCCAATATTGATGAGCCCGGAACGTATTCGATCCCGGTGCAGGTTACCGTTCCGCCGCTGTTTACTGTGGTCCGGTACGATCCCCAGGAAGTAATCGTGGAGATCATTCCCAGTGAACATGAGGATGATCATGAAGAAGACCAAGGTTAGGCAGTATGATAGCAGGAATCGGTATTGATGTTGTCCATGTCCGCCGGCTCGACCGGTGGATGCAAATTCCCGGTCTGCTGGAACGGTACTTCCATCCCGACGAACTCCGGACGGCCCGTTCCAAAGGGCGCGGGACGAGCCTCTCCCTGGCCGCCCGGTTCGCCGCAAAGGAGGCTTTCGGCAAGGCTTTGGGAACAGGCTTAAGCGGGATCGTCCTCAAGGATATCATGGTGGTGAACCGGCACAACGGACAGCCGGAGATCAGTCTCTTCGGTACGGCCCTGGCCGCCCTGGAGCGGAGCGGTGCCGACAAAGTGCATATTTCCCTTACCCATGAACGGGATAACGCCATCGCCATGATTGTACTTGAGGCGGGGTAAACCAAGAGGCAATTTTAAAACTGAGAAAGTTTTGAGAGAAGCTCTAAGGCGGAAAGACCAATGATGGATATTGCCAGTTTTGAAGACCGGGAAGTAAAAGCCACCTTTCTCTCCAAGGATGAAGTGTTCTGTCCTGTCTGCAGCGCGGCCTTCCGCCGGGAGGAACTGCTTACCGGCGGCGGCCGGCTTATTGCCGGCGCCATCACCGATGAACTCCACCGGCTGTACGAACCTTCGGTAAAATACGGAGACGTGTATCCCCTGGCGTATCCGGTGACGGTCTGTCCCGAATGCTGGTTCGCCGCCATGGACAAGGACTTCACCAGCCTCCCCGATGATGACCGGGAACGGATCCTCGGCGATCAGGAACAGCGTATGGCGGAAGTGGCAAATATATTTCCCGCGGTGGACTTCAGCACCCCCCGGGATCTCATAGACGGAGCGGCATCCCACTACCTTGCCCTGCGCTGCTACGGGTACTTCCCCAAGGATTTTTCACCCACCATCAAACAGGGTATCTGCGCGATCCGGGCGGGATGGCTCTTTGATGAAATGCAGAAAAAATACCCGGACCAGAATTTCGACTGGCTCGCCCTTCTTTTTAAGAAGAAAGCCCAGTTCCTGTATTCCGAGGCGGTATACAAAGAGCAGTCGGGGAAGGAACCTCTTTCGGGGATCAAAAATTTCGGGCCGGATACGGACAAGAATTACGGGTATGAAGGGGCTCTGTACCTTTCCGCGCTGCTCCAGCTGAAATACGGCCCCCGGGAAGACTCAAACCGGCGGATTGAACTGCTGGGGGAATCCAAGCGAACCATCGCGAAGATATTCGGCCTCGGCAAATCGAGCAAAACCAAACCGGGTCCCCTTCTGGAACACGCCAGGAACCTGTACGATACTATCAATAAAGAGCTCAACGAGACCGATGACTGAACAGTGCGGGGTTCCGCGGAATATCCGGCTCCTGGTTTCCTATGATGGTACTGATTTTTCCGGCTGGCAGCGCCAGTCGTCGGACCGGTCCGTCCAGGGGGAAATCGAGGCGGCCCTGGAGCGGATCCACAAGAAACCCGTCAGTCTGTCGGGATCCGGCCGGACCGACGCCGGGGTCCACGCCGCGGGGCAGGTGGCGAACTTTTATACCGATATACGGAATATGGCGCCGGAACGGTTTATTCCGGCCCTTAACGCGCTGCTTCCCCGGGATGTCCGCGTCCTAGAATCCCTGGAAGCCTCCCCGGATTTTCACGCCCGTTTCGACGCGAAGCTGCGGACCTACCGGTATTATATTATTCCGGGCCGCCGGGGGCTGCCCCATGAGCTGCGCTATGCCATGCAGATCTGGCGTACCCCGGATCTGGAGCTGCTCAATACTTACGCGCGGTGCCTCCTGGGCGAGACGGACTGTTCGGTTTTTGCCAGCCCGAAGGATCCGAGCAAATCCCGGAGCCGGTATATTGAACAGGCGTATTTTTTCTCCGAGGGAGGGTTCCTGGTTTTTGAAATCAGCGCCAATGCCTTTTTATGGAAAATGGTGCGTTCCATCCTGGGTACCCTTCTGTATTGCGAGGAAAAGAAAATTTCCCCCGGTGAATTCCGGGAAATACTGCGTTCCCGCGACCGGACTCTGGCGGGTCCTACCGCCGTTCCCCAGGGACTCTTTCTCTGGAAGATAGATTACTACAGGAGCTGATCATGAACCGCCGCTGCCTGCGGGCGCTGCTGCCCATATCGATACTGCTTTTTGTTTCTCCGGCTCTTCCGGGGCAGGCATACCCCCATACCTTTACGGATGTACTGGGGCGGACCGTGACCATGGAAGCGCCCGCCCGGCGCGTCGTCAGCCTCAGTCCGGCGGTGACGGAAATCCTTTTCAGCATCGGGGCGGGGGACAGTACCATAGGGGTTACGGAATTCTGCGACTACCCGCCGGAGGCCCTGCAAAAAACAAAGGTGGGCGGCTTTTCCGGGGCCACGGTAAGTATCGAACAGATAGCCGCCCTCAAACCCGATCTGGTAATCCTTTCGGGCTTTATGCATACCCGTGTCATCACCCTTCTTGAGGGTATCGGGATCCGCTGTTTCGCGGTGGAACCGGAAGATTTCGATGGTATTTTCGATACCATCAAAACTATCGGGCTTCTCACCGGAACCCATGCGGGAGCGGACCGGACCATCGCAGGGATGCGGGAAAAGCTGGCCCAGGCCGAAGAAATCCGCCGGGGAAAACCCACGGTTCCGGTTTACTGGGAACTCTGGGATGATCCGGTCATCAGCACCGGCGGCGGAACTTTTGTTAGCCAGGCTATTTCCCGGGCTGGTGGCCGGAATATATTTGATGACCTGACGGAAATGTGGCCCCAGGTGAGCGGCGAGCAGGTTCTCATCCGGCGGCCGGCGTGGATTCTCCTTTCCGACGCCCACGGCGCGGCGGCGGATCCGTTGAAAATCCGGCAGCGGCCCGGCTGGGCTTCCGTTCCCGCTGTGGCTGGCGGCAATATCAGTGTCGTATCCGATGATATTCTTCTCCGGAGCGGCCCCCGGCTCGCCGATGCGGTTCTGGAAATTGCCCGGATTATCCATGGAAAATAGGGACGCTCCCGGGGCAGGCCGCCGGTACGTGCTCCTGATAATTCTGCTTTCCCTTGCCCTGGCTGCCGCAGTTGTGGCGGCGCTGTTTCTGGGGACGGTACGTCTGAGTCTGGAGGATATACAGCAAGCTTTATTGTATTTTGCGGAAAAAGAAGGGGACGGAACCAGCTGGACCATTCTGTTCCATATCCGGCTCCCCAGGATAATCCTGGCTCTGGCGGTGGGCGCGGCCCTGTCCGTGTCCGGGGCCGCCTTCCAGGGTTTTTTCCGCAATCCCCTGGCTGACCCCTATGTTATCGGGGCCTCCTCCGGGGCTGCCCTGGGAGCCGCTCTGGCGGTGGTCGGCGGTTTCGCCGGGCTGGGACCGGTTTCTCCTATGTCTCTTATGGCTTTTGCGGGAGCCCTGGGCGCGGTGTTCCTGGCTTTTGCTATTTCCCGGTCCGCGGGAAACCCGCCCCCCGCCGCGGCGCTGCTCCTGGCGGGGACCGCCCTGAGCGCGTTCTTTTCGGCGCTGCTTTCGTTTATCCTGGTGATACACGACCGGGATCTCCACCGGGTCTATTACTGGCTTCTGGGAAGCCTCAGCGGCGCCTCCTGGGGGCAATTGGGCGTTTCCCTTCCGGTGATGGCCGCCGGGTGCTTTATGCTTTTTCTGTGTATGCGGCCGCTGGATCTGCTGCTCCAGGGGGATGAGGTCGCGGAAAGCCTTGGGGTGAACCTCAGGGTGACCCGGCTTATTATTGCCTTCGGAGCGTCCCTGGCCACCGCGGCGGCGGTTTCGGCGGCTGGGGTTATTGGATTCATCGGCCTGGTGGCTCCCCACAGCGTCCGGATGATGACCGGCCCGTCCCACCGGCGGCTCCTTCCCGCCTCGGCCCTGGGCGGTGCGCTTCTCGTACTGCTGGCCGATATTATTGCCCGGATTGCCCTGGCTCCCATGGAACTGCCCATCGGAATTATAACTTCCCTTCTGGGGGCGCCGTTTTTCATCTACCTTCTGATCCGCCGCGGCCGGAATATCGGGAGTTTTTCATGAACAGTTCCGCCCCGGCTTTGGAAATCCGGAACCTTTCGGTGGGGTATAAAAATAAAACAGTACTCCGGGACATCAGTTTTTCCCTTTTTCCGGGAGAACTGGTTGCCCTGGTGGGGCCCAACGGCGCGGGCAAGACGAGCCTTCTCAAAACCATTGCCGGCTTTGTGGCGCCTCTTTCGGGGGATATATTTGTTTCAGGAACAAGTCTTGAAGGTATGGGCAAACGGGCGCGGGCGCGCAAAATGGCGTTCCTGTTCCAGGGGGCGAGTCTGTCGTGGCCATTTACGGCGGAGGAACTCATTGCCCAGGGCCGGTTTCCCCACCGGGGCTGGTTCGGCGGCGAAGGTCCCCGGGACCGCAGAGCCCTGGAAACGGCGATGAAGGAATCGGAAATCGGGGATCTGGCCGGAAGAAACACCCTGGAATTGTCCGGCGGGGAACTGCAGCGGGTTCTCATAGCCCGGGCCATTGCCCAGGAGGCGGATGTTTTCCTCCTGGATGAACCCGTAAGCCATCTCGATCCCCGGTATGAAACCGCGGTGATGAAGCTTCTGCGCAGGCTGACCGGCCGGGACCGTACGGCCCTGGTCAGCCTCCACGATCTCAATCTCGCCGCCCAGTACGCCGACCGGGTCGCTCTTATCGCTTCGGGGGAGCTTTTGGCTATCGGTCCCCCAGCGGCGGTGCTCAGGGAAGATCTCCTGGAAAGGGCTTTTGAATTTCCCGTGCGGGTCGGGGCACATCCCGATAACGCTTCGGTTCCTCTGGTCTACCAGCCCCTGGCTCCGGCCCGGGACGGCGCTGCCCGGTAATACCGCCGCTACAGTTTTCTGAACCGGGCTACATACATGGGGCCCATCCCGCCTGCTCTGTCCGGAAGAATAAGGCGGCCGAATTCCGTTTCTTCACCCTCGGAAAAATCAGGCCTGTCCAGTTCGAGCCCGGGGGAATATTTTTTCATGAGCCGCGCCGCCACCCGGTCGTTTTCCTCGGAGGAGACGGCGCAGGTCGCGTAAACCAGGGAATACCCCGGCTTGAGGAGCAGGAAGGCCGACGAGAGGAGCGCCCACTGCCGCCGGGCGAGAAAGACCGGGCGGGCCGGGGTCCACTGCGCGAGGGCTTTCTTATCCGCCAGGACGTGGCGTTCGCTCGAGCAGGGAGCATCCAGCAGGATGCCGGAGAACCGTTCCCGTTCGCTCTTTTTCCCCGCCAGCGCCGCGGCGTCGAAACCCGAAACCGTTACCCGGCTCCTCTGTTCGCCGCTGAGGTGTTTGCCGAGCACGTTGACGAGCCGCCGCCGGCGTTCCCCGGACAGTTCATTGGCCAGAAGACGCACCTCCGCGCCCATGGCGGAGGCTATCACCAGGCTCTTACCTCCCGGCGCGGCGCAGGCGTCCAGGACAGTCCCTTCTCCGGGAAGCCTGAGGGATTCCGCCGCGAGAACCGAGGCGCGGTCCAGCGTATAGGGAGCGCACAGTCCCCGGCTATAGGGAACGGGACTCGTTTCCTCCAGAAGGGCCGCCCGGAGTTTTTCCCACCGGCCTTTGTATACCGACCGGTAATATTCTTCGAAATCCGTTTCGCCCATACCTTATCCTACCAGAAAGAAACCCCAGGCCCTGAGGACAATCCATGCCGCCCCGAGATGAAGAATCTCTCCCAGTTCAACCCCGGCGCCCAGGGCGTCACCGGTATATCCGCCGAGTTTTTTCCGGTAGAGCCCGGCTATAAGAACCGCGGATACGCATCCCAGCACCGGCAGGGCCGAAAGGATCACCCCCGGAAAACAATTTCCCGCCCCGGGAAAGGGGGAGAATAAATTCGAACCGCTTACGGTTCCGTACAGATACAGCAGCCCGAAGACCATGGCCGCCCAGATCCCGGCGGCCAGAACCGTTCCCGCCGCGGCGGGAACGATTTTCGAATCCTTTACCATAAAACCGAGCCCGTCTTCCCGGAAGGGGCGGCTTATGGCCGGCACCAGGGCCGCGGCAAACCTGCCGGTTATGGGATACGCCAGGATAAAGGCGGGGAATTGGGAAACAACCACCGAGAGCCGGTAGAGCAGGATGAATTTAAACGCGAGGCAGGCAATGCCGGCGAAAAAACCGTATACCCCGATCCGGGAATCCTTGAGAATAGCCGCCCGTTTCTCCCGGCCGCCGGCGGCCAGAAACGCGTCCGCCGTATCCATGAGCCCGTCAAGGTGAAAAAGGTTGAAGCCAAGGTACTGAAACTGCAGGATCAGGAATACCGTAACGGAGCGGTCCCTGATATATAAAAATCCCAGAAAAAAAACGAGGGCGCCGAGAAAAGCCGGAAAAATACCTGTCAGTGGCAGATAGAAATCCGTCCGGGAATGATCCGGTGAAAAACGCAGCTTTACCGGAATCCGGGATACCAGGCTCAGGGTCGAAAGGAACCTGTCCAAAGGATTAGTAGGCTTCTTCATCGCCGCTGCTTCCGGAAACGCCGGCCCCGGCAAACGAGGCCATCTCATTCGCCGCAATAACTCCCAGTTCAATAACATGGCCGCCGATGAGCGCCCCGGTACCTTCTCCGAGGTGCATATCCAGGGAAACCACCGGGTCGAGCCCCATGGCGTCAAGCACCGGTTTGTGGCCCCGTACTTTTGAGCTGTGCCCGGCAAAGAGATAGTCCGAAACGCCGGGGGCAATCATCCGCGCCATATACGCCGCCGCGGTTACGGGAAAGCCGTCGAGAACACAGGCGATGCCCCGGCCGGACAGACCCAGAATAAAACCCGCCATCATGGCCATATCGTAGCTTCCGAGTTTTTCGAGAAGGGCCTCCCCTGATTTAGGAGTGTTATGGAATTCCACTGCCTGTTTAATAGTGGCTCTTTTGCGTTCCAGGGTCGCTTCATCGATGCCGGTACCCCGGTCAACCATGGCTTCCGCGGTAAACCCCGCCCCCGTGAGCAGGGCCGCGGCGGTGGCGGTGTTTCCGATGCCCATATCGCCTGCCGCTACAAGGTCGTAACCCTGGGTTTCCGCGTCCCCGGCTATGCTCTTTCCCGCTTCCAGGGCCCGTTCCAGTTCGCCGCGGGACATGGCGGGCTGCCGGGAAAAATCGCCGCTCCCGGGGCCGATTTTCATGCGGAGGAAACGGTGTTTGGGTTTGAGTTCCTCATCGGGCGGAAAATCCCCCGCGACCCCGGCGTCAACCACGGCCAGCTCCCATCCGCATCCGCCTGCCAGGGCGTTTGCGGCGGCCCCGCCGCTGAGCATGTTGATGACCATCTGGTAGGTAACTTCCGGCGGATACAGGGAGACGCCCTGGGCCGTAATGCCGTGGTCCCCGGCAAAAACGTAGAGCCCTTTTTTCCGTATCACCGGCGGAACTCTGTTTTGGATTTTTGCCATTCTGACACAGTAGGTTTCCAGTTTGCCGAGGCTGCCCTTTGGTTTAGTCAGGCTGTCGAGATGGACCTGCATCTGCTGTTCACTATCGCCGCTGTTCTGCCGCATACGTACCCCGCGGATTGTGGTTTTCAGGAACCGCTACGGGAATTCCCGGGTACCAGTGTACCAGGATTATAGTTTTTTTCCTATGTTGCCTGTTTGTAAACCGAGGTTTCCGTGATTATTCTTCAAAAATTGCCTTCGAGAAGGGCGATGCTTTCCTCCGCTTCCTTCCAGGAAAAAACCTCTATGTTGGTGATCCCGGAAAAATCCCGGATCTTCGGCAGGAAGCCTTCCAGCCAGGGGGTATCCCGCCGTAACGCCCGGTGATCCGGCAGCTTTCCGTCGAGCCGGGCCGCGGCATGGTCTGTTCCATGAAGGTGAATTTCACCGATTCTGTGCCGGTGCGCGTCAAAAAAAGCCGAAGGATCGGCGGATTCCAGGAGCAGGTGGCCGGTATCCATGCAGATTCCCGCGGTTTCCGGCAGTTCAGCCATGAGGGATTCAAAACGGGGAAGGGTGGTGTTTTCAATAAGGAACAACCCCGGTCCCGGATCTTCCGCAGCCCGGTACCGTTCTTCCCATTTTACGAGGAGCTCCGCGGTTTTACGGTTCCGCCGGGGATCCTTGGGAGGATGGACAATAAAATGCCGTACTAGGGGCCGCAGCCGGATTATAAGATCCTCATGTTCCGGCAGTATTTCATCGGGGAGGTGGGCGGTAAAGGAAAAACGGCGCTTAAATCCGCTGATAATGCTGAATTCCTCTTCAAGCAGATCCCTTACACCGGCGTCGCAGATGAAAAAAAGAAGTTCCACATTTCCAACGGCGGCCTTATCCGCAAGAAACCGCAGGTTTTCGCCGTAGGTTCCCGGAATAACCCAGGAGGGTACGCTTAATACCACCGTTACTTCACAGTCAGGGGAATTCCGCAAACCATGAATTCCACCCTATGGACCATTCTTGCCAGCTCACGGTTTGCCTCGGCCAGCAGCAGATTGTACTGCCGGGTGGTCTCATCAAAGGGAATATTTCCGAGTCCCGTCTCGTTGGTTACGAAAATGATATTCTCCGGCATGGCCGCGGTGATTTTTTCCAGAAAACCCGGAAACAGATCGGTTTTTTTATAGTACATGAGATTGTTTATCCACATGGGGATGCAGTCAACCAGGATCATGTTTCCCGCCCGCGCTATGGCGCCGGGCAGATCCACCGGTTCCTCCAGGGTGACAAAGAGATCATTCCCGTCCGGCCCCCTGCGTTCCCCTCGGTGCCGGGCGATCCGCTGTTCCATTTCCGCGTCGGTTTTTTCGGCAGTGGCGATAAAATACCGGGGCGGGGAAAAATTCTCCAGGGCCAATCCGAGGGCCCGGCTGCTTTTGCCTGACTTAACACCCCCGGTAATCAGTACACGCATGGGATCAGTTTTTTTTCCTGGACGAGGCCATGGCTTTCATTTTTTTGAGGGTTTCTTCGGATAAAATATGTTCCATTTTGCAGGCATCCTCTTCCGCCACCGCGGGACTGACCCCAAGAACATCCCGGAGGAACTGCGTCAGAAAGGTGTGGCGTTCCCGGATTTCCGCGGCCTGGGTAACGCCTTTTTCCGTCAGTGTGACCCCCCGGTAACGTTCATGTTCCAAAAACCCCCGTTCTTCGAGCACCTTAAGCGCCGTAAGAACCGAAGGTTTGGATACACTGAGGCGGGCAGCGATATCGGTCACCCGGACTTCTCCCTCATCGGCGAGAAAACTGACCATTTCCAAATAATCTTCCAACGACTGAGTCATAACATATAATATTGAAGAATTTAGCCTGAATTGTCAACTTATACTTGTCTAACATTTTAAATCAGTAGCTTTTTATATTTTGTATATTTTTTACTTTTTTGTTGACATGTGGATAATCCTGGTATAATATTCTCTAAATTACAGAGAATTATTCGGATAATTATTTTTATTTATCAGATAATTATATTTTTGGAGTGAGCAGTGAATATTAAGGATGTGGCAGTCAGGGCAGGCGTTTCCGTTTCGACCGCATACAAGGTATTCGATACCGCGTATACCACCAGTACGGATATCCGGGAGAAGGTCCTCGCAGCCGCCCGGGATATCGGCTATATCCATAAGGCCTCGTACCGGAACGGTTCCAGCGGCGAAACCAAGCTGATCGCCCATATCGTGACCGAATCGACCGCGTCCAACGGTTTCCACAGTTTCATCACCAAGGAACTGATGGACGAGCTTGAACGGTACGGCTACCGGCTGACGGTTCTGTATACCAACTGGAGCCAGGAGCGGGAAAAAGAGGATTTTGAAATCCTGGCGGACCATAAAATTGACGGAATTATTTTTACCCCCGCCCGGTTTGACAAGAATGAAAGCATTGAACGGATTATCCAGAACGGCATGCCCGTGCTGCAGCTGTTCGGGTCCGCCTATGACCATGTGGATACCCTGCTGTTTGACGATGAACTGGGCGCCTATACCGCCGTTAAACATCTGCTCCAATGCGGCCATACGAAAATCATGATGCTCTCCCGGCACACCAGCCGGACCATGGACAGCCGGATTAAAGGATATGAACGGGCCTTCGCCGAGGCCGGGGTTCCCCTGGATCCGGAAATGTTCTGCGTGCTGGGCTTTGATGAGAGTGTAAAGAATATGATCAGCGGGGTTATCAGGAAAAAGGAGCCCACCGCGATTGTGAGCGTCAGCGAAGGGATCAGCCTGTGCACCCTCAAGGCGGTGCATGAACTGAAGCTTTCTATCCCCAATGACATCAGCCTCATAGCGTACGACGATTTTCCCTGGCTCGCGGCGTTTGATATTTCAGCCGTTTCCCATCCGTTTAAATCCGTGGGAACCCTGGGCGCCCAGCTTATTCACAACCGCGTACAGGAACAATATACGGGGCTTACGGCGCCGCCTTCCACACTGGTGCTCGATCCCCAGCTGATACTGCGGGATTCGGTAAAAATACTGCGGTAGGGGAGTCCGGTTTGTTTTTGCGGAGATGTGTATGAAGGAATTCAGTCTGAACAGCGGGAAATACACAAAACTGGTGGTGTTTGCCGCGCGGGAATCCGGAAGCGGTGCCTCCGGCGCGCTGCGGCTGACCGACAAATCGGGAACTGTCCGCGGAGAAATTTTTCCGGAGGATTCCCGCCCGGTTCCGTTCAGTTTCTCCCTTGACCGGAATACTTCTTATACCTTGGCAATCCGGAACGTGATGATTCCCTACGTGTACCTCTGCGGCAACGACGATGTCCTGGAGTCGGGGATAGGTTTTATTGAAACCGTCGGCGGCACACTGCGGATCGTGGAAAAGGCGGATCTGTCAGGAGCCTACGGACAGCCCCTGCGGAACCAATTCCATTTCGCCGCGTACAAAAACTGGATAAACGATCCCAACGGCTTGTGCCGGTTCCGGGGGTATTACCATCTTTTTTACCAGTTCAATCCCTTTGGCCTGGAATGGGACAATATGCATTGGGGCCACGCGGTCAGCCGCGACTTGATCCGGTGGACCCATCTGCCTATCGCCTTGTTTCCTCAGAAGGAACTGTACGGTAATCCCGGACTCCGGGGCGGGGCCTACAGCGGCTGCGCCGTAACGGATGACGAACGGATGACCCTGTACTTTACCCGGAATACTTCGCCGCCGGTAAAAGGCCCGGAAACCAGGGAAACCCAGCAGGAAGCCTTCAGCACAAACGGCATTGATGTTTTCGGTGAACGTACCATTATCCCCGGACGCCCGGAGGGCAGCGCTGACTATAACTTCCGGGATCCCAAGGTGGTCAGTATCCGGGGGAAAACCGCGATGCTGATAGCGACCACCGTACACGGTGTCTGCTCCGTTATGATGTATGAACCCGCCGGCAAGGAGTGGGTTTATTCGGGGATTATTTTTCAGGATGACCTGGACTGTGAAACCTTTGAATGCGTCAATTACGTTGAAAATCCTGAAACAGGGGAGGGGGCGCTGATCTGTGCTCTGCAGAACGCCCGGGACCCCAAAGGCCGCAGACGGCTGAGTGTCTGTTATACCGGGTATTTCGACGGCGGCAGTTTTAACTCCCGGAACCGGCGGATATACGATTTCGGAACCTGCTGCTACGCGGTCCAGACCATGGATCTTCCCGGACGGACCGTGGCTTTCGGATGGATTGTGGATTCCTACGGGGAATTCAAAAAAGAAGGCAGTATTTCCAACGGGGCCATTACGCTTCCCCGGGAATTAACCGTAACCGATGGCTGGCTTTATACCAGGCCCGCCCGGGAAACGGCGTCGCTCAGCGGCCGGGAATTATTCCGGGGGCAGCCTTCCCGGGAAACTGTCATTGAACTTGGGGATCTCTGTTACCGGGTCGACCTGGTTCTGAACGGCCGGACCGATTTTACCTTGTGCCTGGCGGAATCCGGCGATGAACGGCTGGAACTGCGGCGTTCCGGTTCTATCGTCACCATAGACTACCAGCGGCCCGGCAGCGATGCGCCGCCGCTGACTGAAGAGATTGAGACGGTAACGGATGTGACGGTTTTCATGGACCGGAGCGCCGCGGAGATATTTATAAACGACGGCCGGTACTGCGCAACCCGGGTCTTCTACATTTCCGATAGGAAAAAACAGTTTTCAGCCCGGTTCAGCAGTGCCGGATCGGTGGCTTCTATGACGGTATGGGAACTCAACCCTATTTGGTAACCATGGCGTGTTTTTTCGCGCTTAATGAATATGGAGGTAACGATGATGAGTAAGCACAGGTATGCGGTACTTTTGACTGCCGTTATTGTAATTGGGGGCTTTTTGCTCGCCGGGTGTTCCGGCAATAAGGAAGCCTCCGGTGAAGAACTGGTTATTACCATCTGGCGTCCGGAAAATACCGACGGCATCGAGAAATGGTGGGCGGAGCGGATCGCCCTTTTTAACGAAACCTACGCCGGGACGTACAGAGCCGTCCAGGAACGGTTTCCCAAGGGCGGAGCCCAGGGGTACGAGGATAAAATAAATACCGCGGTGATTTCCAATTCGCTGCCGGAACTGATATTGGTGGACGGACCCAGTGTGGCCAGTTACGCTGAAAATGATATTATTGTTCCGATTGACGAATTCGTATCCGCCGCGGATAAGGCCGATCTCCTGGAATCGGTCATGGAACAGAATTCCTATGGCGGAAAACTGTACACCCTCTCCCTCTGGGACTCTTCGGTGGCGCTTTTCTACAATAAAAAGATGCTCGCAGACGCGGGCATTGAAGCGCCCAAAACCCAGGCGGAAGCCTGGACCTGGGATGAGTTCTACGGGGTTGTAAAACAGCTCAGAACCAATGACCGTTTCGGCTGTACCTTCCACACAAATTCCGGCCAGATCCTGTACTACTATTCGCCGATGCTCGTGCAGAATGGTACGGATCTGATGAGTCCCGACGGTTCCGCCGCCGAGGGCTATCTCAACAGCCCGAAAACCGTGGAATTCCTGAACTGGCTCAAACGGTTTTACGATGAAAAGCTTGTGAACATTGAACCGACTCCCACGGAATTCGCCGACGGAAAATCGGCTATGCTCCTGGGGGGCGCCAACAACATCGATACCCTGAACAGCAAATACCCGGATCTTGACTGGGATGTGACCTACTATCCGGTATCAAACAGCCGCGTCGCCGCGACCCCCACGGGCAGCTGGACCGTGGGCATGACAACCAATACCAAGAATAAGGCGGCGGCCTTCGTTCTGCTGGATTTTATGACCAATACCGACGCCAATATCACCGGATGTCCCGCTTCGGGCTATCTGCCTCCGCGGAAGTCATCACAGCAGGCGCTGCCGCAGTACAACAATCCTCCCTACAGGGTGTTTATGGACCAGCTGGCCAACAGCGGAGCGCCCCGTCCCCGCACGCCGGTATTCACGGTTCTCAATCCGACATTCGGCTCGGTGGTGTCCGACGTTATCACCGGTTCTAACCCAAAGGAAAAACTGGATGAAGCGGCCCGCCGGGTTGACGCCGATTACCAGATGAATTACGCACGATAGGAAGTTTCAAAACGCGGTCCGGATTTTTCCTTCCGGGGATTTTCCGGACTGCGCTGATTTTTTGAAGGAGAAAAACCCTATGAATACGGCAGCCTCGGCAGGCAGTGCGGTGCACCGCAAAAAACGCAGAGAAAAAATCATTCCCTATTTGTTTACGACCCCTGCCTTCAGTGTGCTGCTGCTGTTCCTGGTCGTTCCTGCCTGCATGGCGGTTTACTACAGTTTGACCTATTTCAACATGCTCAGGCCGAACAGCATCCGTTTTATCGGTATTGAAAACTATATACGGCTGTTTCAGGATAAACTGTTTTTTACCTCAATAAAAAATACTTTTTATTACGCCCTGGTTTACATGCCCCTGCAATGCGTTGTAGGGCTTTCCCTGGCAATGCTGGTCAACCAAGGGATCCGCGGTACCGCTGTTTTCCGGATGGCGTACTTCAGCCCCATGCTGACTTCCATGACGGTGGTGGCAATCCTCTGGACCTTTATTTACAATCCCACACCGGGCCAGGGGCTCATCAATACCTTTATCGCTAAACTGGGATTTGAACCCATTCCGTTTCTGCGCAGCGCCGATACGGCGATGAACTCCATTGTCGCGACTTCCGTCTGGCAGTCCGTGGGGCAGCAGATGATGATTTTTCTCGCGGGCCTCCAGAACATTCCCGCAGAGCGGTACGAAGCCGCGTCCATTGACGGCGCCAGCGGATTCCAGAAATTCCGGTACGTGACCCTTCCCAGCCTGCGGAATGTTTTTGTTTTTGTGATTCTCATGACCACGATCGCCGCGCTGAAGATGTTTACCCAGTCCTTCGTAATGACCGCGGGCGGGCCCGACGATTCCACCAGGACCATTGTGTACTACATTTACCAGCAGGGAATCACCTTCCGGAATGTCGGATACGCCAGCGCCGCATCGGTGGTGTTTTTCTTTCTGGTGGTGACGGTTTCATTTATTATTAAGCGGTTCACGGATAAAGGCTGATAGGAAGCACGGATATGATGAAAATAAAAACGAGAAAAGGACTGAAGAAAGTCTTCATTTATATTCTGAATGTTGTTTTTTCCCTGCTGTTTATCCTGCCCCTGGTATGGATGATCGCCTCCGCCTTTAAACCGGAGCACCGTATTTTTCAGGATATCGGCAGCTATAAGGCCTTTCTTCCGGTGGGATTCACCCTGGAAAATTTTGAGCAGGCGCTGCGCAGGGTTCCGATGCTCAGATACATTGCCAACAGTGTAACGTATATTTCCATTATCATGGTGATAAGCCTGGTGTTTAATTCTCTCTGCGGATACGCTCTGGCGAAATTCAAATTCGCCGGCAGAAAGCAGATGCTGGCCGTGGTTATTTCGCTGATGGCGTTTCCCTTTGAAAGCATTGTGATCCCGCTTTTTATGGTGGTAAACAAGCTCCACCTGCTGAACACCATGGCGGGTCTGATCGTTCCCTTTACCGCCCGGTGCTTCAGCATATACCTGTTCCGCCAGTTTTTTCTGGATATTCCCGATGAGCTTCTGGAAGCTTCGGAAATAGACGGTTCCTCAAAACTGCGGACATTTTTTGTGGTGGTTATTCCCATCTCGGGGCCTGTTTTCGCCACTGTTTTTATTCTTGATTTCGTGCTCCGGTGGTCCGATTTTCTCTGGCCGCTCATTACAATTATTGACAGCAATCTGCGGACAGTCCAGCTGGGTATTCAGACGTTATTTACCGATCCGCCGATTTACTACGGACCGATTATGGCGGCCCTGGTCATGGCCGTTCTGCCGATGCTGGTTCTGTTTCTCTTTTTCCAAAAGTACTACGTGCAGGGTATTTCAACTACCGGATTAAAAGGGTAATCCGGCAGCGGGCCGGTGATCCCCGATACAACACAGAGGAGAGGTGATAAGGAATTATGAACGAGACAAAAAAAACCAATGTACTGGTACTGTACACCGCGGGCTTTGCCTTCACGGAAGAGCAGGCCGCGGCGCTCGCAAAGGATTATCCCCAGTGCGATTTTATTTTTACTGATGATACAAAGGCCAGTGATGAAATGATAGAAGCCGCCGAAGTTATGGTCGGTTTTATGAAACCGGATGTCGTGCGAAAAGCCAGGAACCTCAAGTGGCTCCACCTGAGCAGCATCGGGGTTGACCAGCATATTGACAAGTCAATCTACGCAAACCCGGACATTCTGCTGACCAACAGCGCCGGAACCTACGGCAAACCTATTTCGGATCACATCCTGGGCATGATGCTCGCGCTTTCACGGAACATGCATATTTTCAGGGATCAGCAGCGTCAGTCGCTGTGGAAAAAGATGGATTCCACCAAGGATCTTTTCGAATCCACCCTCTGTATTATCGGGCTGGGGGACGTCGGTATGGAACTCGCCCGGAAGGCAAATGCCCTGGGCATGCACGTTATTGGTGTAAAGCGGACCCCCGCTCGGGGCCTGCCCTGTGTTGATGAAGTTTATACCACGGAAAAGCTCGATGAGGTACTGCCCCGGGCCGATTTTGTGGTTCTGTCCCTGGCCACAACACCGGAAACGGCCGGTCTTATGAGCAGGGACCGGCTCGATAAAATGAAGCCCGATTCGTACCTCATTAATATCGGGAGAGGTTCCCTGGTTGACCAGGACGCCCTCAGAGACAGTCTGGCCGAAGGCAGGATCGCCGGCGCGGCAATCGATGTGACCACACCGGAACCGCTCCCTCCTGACAGCCCCCTCTGGGCGCTGCCGAATCTCATCATTACTCCCCACGTTTCGGGGAAATCGCCGAGCACCTACCGGCGGCATTATGAGGTATTCCGGCAGGAACTTGGCCGGTATCTTTCCGGAGAAAAACTTAAAAACAGTATCGATTTTGATCTGCGGTACTGAGAATCCGGGATTACAGAAGGCTCACGGGATCCACATCAACCTCGAGGTAGACCCGTGAATCCTTATTTTTTTCGTACCGTTCCAGGGCGGTCCGTGCCGCCCGGTGGAGGGCTCCCATGTTTTTACCACGCAGTATAAGCTGCCGGCGGTGATTTCCGGCGATAACGCCGATGGGGCACTCCGCGGGACCAAGCATGTCCCCGTTTTTCGGGACCAGAGGCCCGAGAACCGCTGCGAGCCGCCTGACCGCCCGGTCCGCCCGGTCCGCTTCCTTGGACCGCAGGGTAAAACGGATCAGCCGCGTATGAGGCGGGAATCCGAGAACTTCACGCTGGGAAATTTCAGCTTCAAAAAAACCATCCACATCCAATGCGCAGGCCCTGACTATGGCGGGGTCATGGGGCCGCATGGTCTGGACAATAACCTTTCCGTCCGGGAAATACCGTCCCGCCCGGCCGGCGACCTGAACAATCAGGGAGAAGGTCCGCTCCGCCGCCCGGAAGTCAGGAAGGTGCAGTCCCGTATCGGCCATCACCACCCCCACGAGGCGGACCCCGGGGAAATTGAGGCCCTTGGCAACCATCTGGGTTCCCAGGAGTATATCGATACCCCCGGCCCGGAATATATCCAGGGTTTCCTTGAGACTGTCCTTGGCCCCGGTGGTGTCCGCGTCGGCCCGGCGGATCCGGAGATCCGGGAACGTCCGGCGGACTTCTTCTTCGATCATTTCCGTCCCGAATCCCGTAAAACCCGCTTCCAGGGAGCCGCATTCCGGGCAGGCTCCGGGGGGCGTTACAGAATAGCCGCAGTAATGGCATACCGCCCGGCCCTTGCTTTTATGGTACGTCAAAGAAACCGAACAGTTGCGGCAGGTAAGTTCGAAGCCGCAGCTTTTGCAGTGGTAAAAATACGCAAACCCCCGGCGGTTGAGAAAGAGAATCGTCTGCCTTCCCATCCGGGCGGTATTGAGTATTTCATCTTTCAGGAATGAACTGAGACAGCCGTCGGTATTTTCCAGGCTCACCGGAATAATTTCCGGGGGGCTGCCCCCGGAGAGCCGGCGGGTCAGGTTGAGCCGGCGTATGGCCCCCTCATTCATCAGCTTCCAGGCTTCCACCGACGGTGTAGCCGATCCCATGACAAGTTTTGCCCCGGCGGCGGAACAGCGCCGCATGGCGACCTGCCGCGCGTGGTAGCGCGGGGTGTTGCCGGATTTGTAGGAACCGTCGTGTTCCTCATCAATGATGACGAGTCCCAGATTCCTGACCGGCGCGAAAACCGCGCTCCTGGGGCCGACAACGATGCGTATTTCACCCCTGCGGATCCTGACCCATTCGGCCAGCCGCGCGCTGGGGGTCATTCCCGAGTGGATGGTACAGGCCACCGCCCCGAACCGCCGGCCGATGGCTTCCGCGGTCTGGTGGGTCAGGGATATCTCCGGTACCAGATACAGTACGGATTTATCGTCCCTGAGCATGGCCTCCGCCGCCCTGAGGAAGACTTCGGTTTTCCCCGAACCGGTGATGCCGTAGAGATAAAACATTTCCGGGGGCGGAAGGGAAGGGGGATTACGTATATCATCTCCGGCTGATTCCTGCCGCCGGGGCGGCGCCGGGGACGAGCCGAGGATCGCCTCCAGGGCGCTCCGCTGCTCCTCCGATAGGTGGAGGCCCGGCTCGGTGATCTCAGGTTCATCATCGGAAAACGAAGCGTAGCCCGTGGAACGCCGTCCCGACGGCACCATGGCGGCCAGGGCTTCGCCGGCTCCGCAGAGGTAGTATCCGGCCATCCAGAATGCCAGGGCCGCTTCCCCATCCTCAAAAACCGGCTCCTTGTCCACCACCCGGCGGATTTGTTTGATATTCGGCTCCGGAACTCCCGGGGGAGGTTCCTTCCGTTCGGCGATTACGTAGCCGAGGGCCTCCCGCCGGCCGAAGGGGGCCATAACCCGTTTGCCGGGACAGGCTTCGTTTTTCGCGTCCTTCCGGTAACTGAAGACCTGGTTGAGGGGAACATCAAAAACCACATCAACATAGGGATTTTCCTGAACATCGGCGGATTCTGCGTCCATTGATTACGGCGCTCCGCCGCTTTCCCGGGCGTAGGTTTCGTCCAGTTCGCACAGTTTTGTCCGGAGCGTTTTGAGGTCCTCCCATGCGGGCCGTTTGAGGGATTCATCCCGGAGCAGCGCGCTTGGGTGGTAGCTGGGAAGCAGGGGAATCCCCCGGTATTCGGTAAAGCGCCCCCGCAGCCTGCCGATGCCTTCGGAGGTTGCCAGAAGGGTCTGGGTCGGAACCCTTCCGATGCTGAAAATTACCCGGGGGTTAAGGAGCGCGATCTGCCGGGCCAGAAACCCCGCGCAGGCGGCACTTTCGTCCGGCAGAGGATCCCGGTTATTCGGAGGGCGGCATTTTACCACATTGGCGATAAAGCAGTTCTTGTCTCTGAAGAGTCCAATGGAAGCGAGCATCCGGTCCAGAAGCTGGCCCGCTTTTCCCACAAAAGGCCGGCCCGTGGCGTCTTCGTCGGCCCCCGGACCTTCGCCGATGACCATCACCAGGGGTTTTTCCGGTCCTTCGCCGGGGACCGCGTTGGTCCGTTCCTGTGAAAGGCCGCAGCCCTGACAGGCGGTGATCTCCGCGGCGACACGTTCCAGGGAATCCCCGGCGGCAACCGGTGCCGCGGGTTCCCGCAGTCCGCCGGCATCTCCATCGGTGAATTCATAGGGGCCATGGTCCCTCCGGTAGCCGTCCCGGAGGTAATCTCCGGCCAGGTCGAGAAACGCTGCGAGGGACTGTTTTTCTTCTGCGGTCATAGATACATTGAAACGCAAGCGGCTCAAGAGTTCAAGGGGGGAGCACAGGGTTGTATATGCAGCAAGCATATAGGAAAACCGTATCTGCGGGTCCTGTCGGATAAAAATGGGAATGGCTCCTCGTCGGCCTGCGGCCTAGAAAGTCGCTCATTCCCATTTTTATCCACCACCCGGCGTTACCCTTACACCTAAGTACTTGCTGCCTCTACTTGCCGGGTACCATCTTTTCTGGCGGGCTGCTCCCCCTGGCTCCAGCCTTGCCGAACCATCTGTGGAGTTTTGCTCCGCAAAACTCTAAAAGACTTGTTGTCAGGATCGGCAAGTCTTACGCCACCCCCACTTCTGGTTCCCGGGTAAGTGGCGGATCGTATCCTATGTTGTAACACTTAAATATATCTACCGTTAGGTATAGAAGCTTTCGAAATGGTTATTGCCGCTGATTCAGATCTCCGCGGAGGCGGGGCCGAGTTTTATGTTTCCCGCAGCCGCCATACGGTCGCCCATGACCGCCAGCGCGCCCAGGGGGCGCAGTTCCCCGGATGCTTCCATCAGACCGTTCACTGCCGGGGCCAGATCCTCCCGGTATTTCAGCCGGTTTCCCAAAGCCGTGGCCCAGGCATCCGCCGCCGCCGCGTCCCGGGCAATGACCACCGCGGCGTCGGCTTTCCCGTAGCTTAATGACGGACCCACGGTGCCGGAAGAACAGGCAATCCCGCAGGGGCCCATGGAGGGGTCAATGGTAATACTGAATTTTCCCGAAAGGGATGACAGTCCGGCGTATACCGAAAGGGAAAGGGGCTCCGCCAGGGAAACCCAGAGATCCCCGCCGTTTTCAACGATTGTTTCCCGGAATCCGAAGCGGTCCGCCAGGCCGCGGCCGATGGCTTCCGCGATGGCTCCCGCCACGGCGGCCATGGGCCCCACCGCGGCGGCGGCCCCGGCGTTCAGCATGGACAATACCGCCGGCGGCGCCGAAGGATCCGCCGGCAGCGGTTCCAGGGCTCCGGTGAAATCCCGGTGCTCCGCGGCATAAGCCTGTATGTCCCGCCGTACCGCCCGGAGCAGTGCCTCCGCGGCGGAAGCGACTTCCCGGATGTCCGGGCCGCCGCCGGCGGTATTCCAGCCTATCCAAAGGTCCGATTCCTCCTCCCGCAGGGTAAAGGAATAAAAGCGGCCGCCGCCGAGCCGTTCCCGGTAAAACCGGTCCCGGTACACCGGTTACTCCCCGAAGTCGAGGCAGTAACAGCCGAAGGGGCAGGCCTTTACACAGTTTCCGCAGGCGACACACTTATCCCGGTCAACCATAATTTTCCAGTCTCCCCGGTCCATGGTGATGGCGTCGGAAAAACAGACCCCGGAACACGCTCCGCAGTCCACACAAAGTTCTTCCGCCCAGGTAAGGCGTTTCGCCGCGTTGACGCAGCTTACGCCCAGGGATTTGAGCCACTTCAGGGCCCGGGCAAGGTCATGGGGATTCTCCGCGTCGAATTCAACCAGGAGATTCCCTTCCATCCCCGGGGATATGGACGCCTTGAGAATATTCACCTTTATATTGAAGTCCTTGACCAGTTTCCAGAGTATGGGCTCGGAAACCGTGTCCGAGGCGTAACCCAGTACGAATTTTTCACTCATCCCTTTTTCCTCCGGTGTTTTACAATGGTCAGCCCCTGTACGGACGAATGTTCGGGGAAACTCCGGGCCGGCGGAGCGATGGGGAATTCGCCCGCGAGAACCTGTGTTTTCAGGGTCTCCGCCAGGATCCTGGCTTTCCGGAAGCTCGACAGCGGAGCGGTCCGTACTTTTTTGCCTTTCATTTCAATGGAACCGGACATGAGGTCCCGGTAATTTGCGGTGAACAACCCCGGATGGCCGTCTGCGCCGTAATCGCAGACCGTGGTTTCAATTTCCTCGTTCCGCACCGAAACGTGCCGGGCCATATCCTCATCCAGCACGGGAATGGCGAAGCCGATTCCCAGGTACAGGGTGGTGCCGTATTTGTGGTAATACGCCGCCCGGAGCCATTCGGGGGTCATTTCCCGGGCGTTGCCGACAAGCATCAGGGTCCCTGCGTTGGAGAGGGGAATCCCCGCTTTGTTCCGGGGTTTTTCCGTATTGAACTGGGTCCCGTTCCACGCCACGGACCCGATGGTCCCGCCGATAAATACCGGGGAGCCGATGCCGATGGTTCTGAACCAGGGATCATTCAAAAGCGGGGAGAGGCAGCCCGAGGTTGAATAGTTGATATTCAGGAACGACGGAAGCAGGGTCCCCATGTAGGTGTACAGGGTCCGGTGGGTCGAATTGCCGGCCGCCGGATAGTTCTGGTAGGCGTTCCGGGGATTGGTCAGAATCATTTCGTTGACCCGGTCCTTGTGAACCCAGGTTTCAATATCCCGGCGGGGGTAGCAGTCCGTTCCCTTGCCGTGGGCCTTGAGGAAAACCTCCTCACCGGAAACAAGCCGTTCGATTATGTGGGCTCCGCCAAAATCAGGATAATCGGGATGCACCTCGGTGGCTCCGATATAGGCGTCCACCGCGGCGATTCCGCCGAAAACCGGGACATCATCCAGGGTCAGTTTTTCCATGCGTATGGGCGGTTCGGGGTGGCCGAAGTTGATAAACATCCCCGACGAACACATGGCGCCGAAGGTGCCGGTGGTTACCACATCCACTGTTTTCGCTATTTCCCCGGGGCTTTTTTCCCGGGACATTTCCGCGGCTTCCTCCGCGGTGATCACCACGGCGCTGCCCTGGGCTATCTTTTTGTTGATTTCTTCCCAGCTTTTCTTATGTTCCTTCATGGATCCTCCCCATGGCATTATGTATGGCTGTTACCGCCCGTTCCCGGTCTTCCCGGCGGACAATCACGTAGACCGCCACCGGACTTGCCCCGGCCTGGACCAGGATTATATTAACCGCCGCGTCGGCCAGGGCGCCGAGGATACGGCTGCCGACCCCGACGGAATCCCGGATACCCGATCCTACCGCCGCCACCATGGCGCAGTCGTCCAGTGCCTCCACGGAAACGACGCCGCTGATGGATTCCGATTTTACCACCGCCAGGGCTTTTTCGGTATCCCCGCGCCGGAAAATCAGGTTGATGCAGGTCTGGGCTGTGATGACACTCGAAATATTGACCCCCGCGGCATCGAGTTTGCCCGTGGCCCGGGCAAGGATGCCCGGCCGGGAACCCACGCCGGGGCCTTCTATCCGGATTATGCCCACATCATCCGATGATGCGACGCTTTTGATAATCCGCTGCCTGTGACCGGACCCGCTCTCAGCGGCTTCATCCGCGCCTGCTGCGATTGTACCTTTTTCCGGGCCCACTATGGAATAGGGGTGTATTTCCCCGGCGAACTTTTCGACATTCATGACCCGTACGGGAATGGCCGTATCCTCCAGGGGTTCTACGGTTCTGGGATGCAGAATTTTAGCGCCGAAATAGGCGAGTTCCGCCGCCTCCGCGTAGCTGAGGTAGGGTATGGTCCGGGATGTGCCGGTAATCCGGGGGTCCGATGAAAGGAATCCGTCCACATCCTTCCACAGATCGAGGCTGGGTGCCCCGATCGCGCGGGCCGTCACCGCGGCGGTATAATCCGAACCGCCTCTCCCGAAGACCGCGGTTCCGCCGTCACCGGTGGTCCCGTAAAAGCCAGGGACCACAAAGGTAAAATCACCGGACAAGGCTTCCCGTATCCGGGGAGCCGAATAGTCCATGTCCGCGCTGGCATTGCCGAACCTGCCGTCGGTCATGAGGCCGATCCGTTCCGGGAGGGCTTCCCGGGCAGCAAGCCCGGAGGCTTCCAGCACCGCGGTCAGTATGGGCGCCGACAGCCGTTCGCCGTAGCTGAGAATCGTATCCCGGGTAAAATCGGGAACCGCCCCGATGTAATGGATGCCCGTAAGCAGGCGTTCCAGGGAAGCCATACGGCCCTCAATGACGGCGGCGGTATTTTCCGCGGTATCCCGGCCGGCGATGGTTTGCTCAATAACACCGCAGTGCCTCTTACGGATCAGGGCCATGGCCTCCTTGATCCCGTCTAGGGAAACCAGGGCTTCCCCGATGGCGCCGGTGAGAAGGTCGGTTACTCCGTAAAAAGCCGAAACCACCACCACCAGATTCTGTCTGTACGCCCCCGCCACCGCCGCGGAGCGTTTAATATCCCCGGGGGTTTTGAGGTTTGATCCGCCGAATTTAACGACAATTTTTCCCATACCGCAAGTTTACCCGGTAACGGTTTCCTGTGCAATTACGGAGAATGGAACTGCATTCGGAGGTTTCTAAAAATAAAACAAAAAAACTTGACAAACACCAAAATAGGTTTACAATAAGTTTACTAGTAAATCAAATAAACAAAGAAGAAGGTTTACGCCATGGGGTACGTTACCACGAAAGCGCTGGCGGAATACGTCGGCGTTTCAAAAATGACCATATCCCTGTATCTCCGGGATCCTTCAACAAAACGCATCAGCCGGGCGGTAAAGGATAAAATCGACACCGCCATGAAGGATCTGGATTACACCCCCTCACTGAAAACCCAGTTCAGCCAGGGAGGCAGAACCAATATCATCGCGGTCCTGATGCCATTCGATAATCCTATATTCAAATATGAACAGGTCAACGAGATCCTGAGCGGGTTCCAAAGCACGCTTTTCCAGAAATCCTACAGCCTCATATTCCTCAAAGTCGGCACCGAAAACGGGATACCCGTTATCGACAAACAGATGATACTCCAGTGTATGAGCTTCGACGGAGTCGTGTTTTTCGGAACCCGGTATACCCGGTACGAAAAAATGGACGACCTCTTCAACAAACTTAAGAATTATAAGATTCCCTTTGTTGTGGTGAACATGCCCGAGATTCCTCTCAATGTAAATCAGGTCGTCTTCCGGAACGACGATTCCTGCGCCCCGATTGAATACCTGTTTTCCCTGGGGCACCGGAAAATTGTTTTTATGGGCGGGCCCGCGGATTCGTATCAGACCACACAGGCTCTGGATGAATACAAGGATGTCCATAAAAGGTGGAAATGCAAAATAGACCGGAACTATATCCTCAACGGCGGATTCGAAAATTCCGGGGCGTACGAAGCCCTGGAGCGGTTTATAAAAAAGGGTCTTGAATTTTCGGCAATCTACAGCCTTTCAATGCAGATGACCGCGGGGTGCTATAAAAAACTGAAGGAGCACAGTCTGCGGATTCCCCAGGATGTTTCGGTCCTCGGCTACGGGGATCCTTACTTTTCCGAACTCCTGGAACCGGCGCTTTCGGTGGTGCACCTTCCCCTGGAGGATGTCGGCAAGCGGGCCGCGCTGCTGCTCATAGACTGTATCGGAAATTCCCAGAACGGGGTCAGGGAAAAAATTTATCTCCAGAACAGCATGGTCATCCGGCGTTCGACAGCGGTGGTAAAGAAAAGAAAAACACCGTAATCCTTCTGTGTTTCTTAATCGGCGGATCGTTCCGCTGAACAATAATAAGGAGTTGTTATGAAGAAAACAGTTTCGTTGTTGCTTGTATTTGTTTTCTTGACGGCTGCGGTATGGAATGTTGCCGCAGGTGGCGGATCGGAAAAAGGGAGCGGCCAGAAAGTCGTGCTTGAGTTCCCTACCTGGCAGGCGGAGGAGGGGGGCTTCGCGGTCTTCTGGAAGGAAATGATCGAGCAGTTTGAAAGCAGCCATCCGAATGTAACGGTTGAAATTTCCCAGATTCCCTTCAACCAGTTTACGGATACCCTGATTACCCGTTTCAGCGCGGGGGACGCTCCCGAGATTGTCCATATCGCGTCACGGTTTTTCGATCAGTTCGCCTCACAGGGCTGGTTCGCGTCCCTGGACGCGGATTTCGCGAAAACCGACATCCTCCAGAACTGGACCGCCCTCCAGAAAACCATGATGTACAACGGCGAGAACCAGGGACTGCTCGTTATGGGTTACGGATTTGTTATGTACTATAACGAAAAAATCCTCAGCGAAGCCGGCGTAAAGGTTCCCACAAACCGGAATGAGCTGATCGCGGCGATCAGGGCCGTGGAAGCGCTCCAGGGCGATTACAACGCCTACGGCATCACGACCCAGCAGCATTCGAACGTTTACCAGGATTTCTCCAACTTTGTCGTTGGGAACGGCGGAACCCTTATTAAGGATGGAAAATACAATTTCAGCGATCCCAAGGTTCTGCAGGCCGCCGAAGATTACCGGTTTGTTTCAAATTACGCTCCCAAGGGGAATTCCACCGAGATGGTCCGCCAGCTTTTTATTGACGGAAAGATCGCCATGCTCATCGACGGCCCCTTTGTCGCTCCCCTGCTTGACAGCGCCGACCCCGCTCTTAAGCCCTTCCTGAAAATGGCCCGGCCTCCCTTCCAGGTAGTGCCCGGAACAATCAGCAACAGTCTCCATATTTCCAGCGATCTGAAGGGAGAAAAAAGAGACCTGGTATTTGAATTCATCAAACAGGTGGCGGAACCGGCGAACCAGATCCGGTATTCGGAACTGACCCTTTCTCCGGCCGGCCGCAGCGCCATCGCGAAGGATATCACCGATCCCGCGCTTAAGATCTCCAACGGTCTCGCGGCGGAAGCGGTAAGTATTCTTCCCGATTCTGCGAACCTGATGATCAACTACACCAAGTATACCAACACGGTTATCAACTCGATGCTTAAGCTGCAGACATCCCCCGCGTCGGTTACGACACAGTCCATTCTTTCGGAACTCGAAAGCAACCTTATTAAAGAAAAACTGGAGCCCTAGTATGATACATCCCCGGGTCAGAAAGTCATTGCTTTCCTACGGTTTATTGATGCCCGCGTTTATTGTCAGTACGGCGCTGATCGTGTTTCCTCTTATTGTCACCTTCAGCAACAGTCTCAAACCCGGCGCTTCGATGAACTTCTCGAAAAACTGGGCGATTCCGTACAGCTTCAGCCGGTATAAGGAAGTAATAACCGATGCCCGGACATGGATGGTCATGCTCAGGTCTTTTGTGTATCTGTTCGGAAGTTTGTTCCCTTCGTATCTCCTGGGCCTTGCCACGGCGCTGCTGCTGAACAGGAAGTTTCCGGGACGAAGGGTCTTCCGGACTCTGGCAATTCTGCCCTGGGCCATACCCGGGGTAGTGGCCAGTATCATGTTCGTCTGGATGTTTGATTCAACCTACGGCGTGATGAATTTTATCCTGACCAAGCTCCGGATCATTGATGAGTATAAACTGTGGTTCTACGATCCGAGTCTGGTCATGTTTTCGGTCATACTCCCGACAATATGGAAGGGGTATCCCTTCTTTACCATATCAATCCTGGCGTCCCTCCAGTCCATTTCTCTCGATTACTATGAGGCCGCGGAAGTGGACGGCTGCGGGGCCATCCGAAAATTCCTGCACATCACCTGGCCCGGTATCAAGGAAACCTCAGTACTGTCGCTTATACTGAACGGTCTGTGGTCGTTCCGGGTATTCGATATCATTTACTCCACCACCAAGGGCGGCCCCAACGAGGCGACCACCACCATCGCTATCCAGATTTACAATGAGGCTTTCCAGTATTTCGATATCAACAAGGCATCGATTCTCGGGGTGCTGGCGTTTTTCGTAAGTGCAATTATTGTCTTCATTTTTTATCCTATCATGAACAAGGAGACCCAGCTGTGAAATCGAAGCGCCTCAACAATATAATTCTTACGGCACTGCTGGTGATTTTAGTAGTGATTCTCCTTTTCCCGATTTACTGGACCTTCAATTCTTCGGTTTCAACACCTCAAAAAATTCTGTCAAAGAACCCGCCCCTGATTCCCAGGGACATGACCTTCAAGGCGTACGAAGAGGTTATTGAACGGAAGCCGATCATGCTTTGGTTTTTCAATACGATTTTTATTTCCATGGGCGCCACCATATTCAGCCTGGCCTGTTCGCTCCTGGCCGGCTACAGTCTTTCACGGTACAAAACCCACGGACAGCAGCTCATGGGATACGTGCTGCTTCTCAGCCGCATGCTTCCGGGAACCCTGCTGGTGATTCCGATATACATGGTCTTCTCCCGGATGAAACTGATAAACACCTACCAGTCATTGATAATAATGAATCTCGTCAATATCATTCCCTTTGCAACCTGGATGATGAAGGGGTTCTTCGACAGTATTCCCAAACAGATTGAAGAAGCCGCCCATATTGACGGCTGCAGCTGGTTTACGTCGTTCGTCCGCATTACCATGCCCCTGACTTTGCCGGGCATCGCGGCGGTGACGATTTATTCCCTGATTCTCTGCTGGAACGAATTCCTGTACGCCCGGACCCTGGCGTACAATCAGTCAAAATGGGTTTTTACCGTGGGACTGGCTTCGTTTATCGGAGAACATTCAATAAACTGGAGCCAGATAATGGCCGGGGGCATACTGTTTATCCTTCCGCTGATTATCTTTTTCATCCTCCTGGAACCATTCCTGGTAAGCGGAATGGCGTCGGGATCCGTAAAGGGGTAGTTTTTATAATGCCCGCCGGGGCATATAGTATAGAATAAGCCGCGGAATAATCCCGCGGGTGCTAGGAGAAAAACATGAAGATCACCGTAGACTTTGCGGTAGTCGGCGGAGGGCAGGCAGGGATGTGCGCCGCCATCGCCGCCGCCCAGGAAGGGGCGAAGGTCGCCCTGATCCAGGACCGTTCCATGCTTGGCGGGAACGCCAGCTCCCAGGGTTTCGTTCCCGGACACGGGGCGGAGGCAATGGCCCACAACAGGAATTGCCGTGACAGCGGACTCATTGAAGCCATGCGGCTTGACTATTACCTGACCTATTCTCCCTATTCCGACAGCCGGAGTTACTGGGATCTTATTCTCGATAAATACTGTGAAAAAGAAAAGAACCTTACGGTTCTGTATAATACCCGGGTAATTGACTGCCATACCGAAAATAACAGGATTACCGGTGTCCGGGGTATCAATCTCTGGACCGAAGAAACCTACGATATTGAAGCGGATTATTTCATGGATGATACCGGCGACGGCTGGCTCGCGGCCAAGGCCGGAGCATCCTTCCGGTTCGGCCGCGAGGCAAAAAGCGAATTCAACGAGCAGGTTTTCGGGAAAGACAAAGCCGATTCCCAGACCCTGGGCTGCTCGATTTACGGATTCGCCATGAAGCGGGATTACCCCGTTCCCTTTAAGCGGCCTGACTGGGCGGTGGAGTACAAGGACTGCCAGTCCCTGGCGCACCGGCCCCACGATTATTCCCACTTGTTTCCCACCATCACCAGCAGCAAAGACCAGCGGACCATCCAGTTTTTCTGGTGGCTGGAATGGGGCGGTCAGCTGAATGTCATAAAGGACGCGGAGAAGATATACAAACACCTGCTGGCGGAACTGTTCGGTCTGTGGGATCACCTGAAAAACACCTGCACCGATGAAACCCGGAAAGCCCTGGAATGTTTTGAGCTGACATCCTGGTCGGCTTTCCCCCTCAAACGGGAAAGCCGCCGTATCATGGGTGATTATATTCTGAATGAAAATGATCTTTTTTACCCGAAACTATTCGAGGACCGGATCGGATTCGGCGGCTGGCCCCTGGACGACCATCCGCCCAACGGCATTGAGTCCCATGAACCGGGCTGCGACCAGGTGTTCCTCTATGAACCTTACAGCATTCCCTACCGCTGCTGCTACAGCAAGGATATAGACAACCTCTTTATCGGCGGCCGATGCATAAGTGTCACCCACGCGGCCCTGGCCTCCGTGCGGGTGATGAATACCCTTGCCATCCTCGGTGAAGCCGTCGGAACCGCCGCTGCTCTCTGCAGTACCCGCGGCTGCAGTCCCCGGGAACTCGGGCAAAACCACATCGGTGAGCTGCAGACCAGGATCCTCGACAGGGATCTGTATCTTATTGGTATGAAAAATACCAACCCCCTGAACAAAGCCCAAAGATCAACGGTGGCTGTTTCCTCGGAACGCACTTTGAAGGGCGTCGGGGATTTCCAGGATGAAGCGGAACTTCGCTGGGATACGGCCCTGCAGATTCCCGTCAGTACCGGCAGTGTTGACGTTTTATCGGTGTTCCTCAATTCCAGGAAAGACGGGGCGGAGATAGAATGGGAAATTTACCGTTCCGCGGCATTGGGCAATGTTGAAGGATCCCCTGCGGCCTCCGGTAAATTTGTAGCCCGGGAAGGAAAGGTGTGGTATACTATTTCTCCGGGGGATCTTGAATTTTCCTATGGCGATATACTGACCCTGGTGCTGAAAGCCCAGCCGGATGTTTCCTGGCTTTACGGGCCCGAAGCGTACCAGACCCGGTGGGGGGTTAAGTTTACCGGCGGCGGCGATGCGGCGGTGTACCATGGCAGGGCGCGGATGGCGCCCAGCGGCAGGGAATGGACCTTTATAAACCATAACGGCAGGCTGCCGGTGACCCTTGCCGGCTGGCTTGAGGGAAAGGCCGGTAAGAATATCCATGGAAAGCTCTTTGTCACCCCCTGTTTCAAAATTGAGCCGGAACAGAAACCTTACGGAGGCGAAAATCTTATCAACGGTGTGACCCGCTCCGAAAGCTGGCCCAACATATGGATAAGCGGTTCCGGTAAAAACCAAAGCGCTGAACTGCGGTGGAATCAGGATGAGGAAATTAGCCGGGTCGAAATTATTTTCGATACCCAGCTTGACTATTCGGACCAGAAATACGGATTTCCCCGGGGTGCGGAGGACAATACCATGCCGGCGGTAATCGGGGAAACGGTGAAGGACTTCTCGGTTGAATACTTTGACGGCCAAGGCTGGAATGTATTCGCCCAGTGCTCCGGCAACATTTACCGGCGCTGGAAACATGAGCTTGATACACCGGTAAAAACAAAGGCGATTCGTTTTACCGCCCGCGATACCTGGGGAAGTCCCTATGTTGGTGTCTACGAGATAAAAGTTTATTAAGGAGTTTTGCTATGGAAGGAACCATGAAGGGTGCGTATCTTCCCGGAAACAGTACGGCGGTGCTTAAGGACTGCCCTATTCCGACTCCGGGCTGGGGCCAGGTACTGGTCAAGACAAAATCGTCAACCATCTGCGGCAGCGACATCCGCTGCATCTACCGGGAACACGTCGGGAAAGGCCCCGAGGGATACCAGAATGTAATTGCCGGCCATGAGCCCTGCGGGCAGGTGGTTGAGGAAGGGCCCGGCGTCCGCCGCTTCAAAAAAGGATCCCGGGTTATTGTGTACCATATCAGCGGCTGCGGTGTCTGCCATGACTGCCGGATGGGGTATATGATTTCCTGTTCGTCCCCCCTGCGGGCTGCGTACGGATGGCAGCGGGACGGCGGGATGGCGGAATATATTCTCTGTGACGAAAAAGATCTTGTGGAGCTGCCCGATGAACTGACCTATACCGACGGCGCCCAGGTTGCCTGCGGGTTCGGTACGGTGTATGAAGCCATCGAGAAAGTCGGCGTCAGCGGAAACGATGCGGTCCTCGTGGTCGGTCTCGGACCTGTGGGGCTGGCAACGCTGATGCTGTGCCGCGTTCTGGGCGCGCAGAAACTGATCGGTATTGAAGGAATCCCCGAGCGTATTGAGCTGGCGAAAAAGCTTAATCTCGTTGACCATGTTCTGAGTCCCTCCGAATCGAATCCCGATGAGGTAAAAGCGCTCACCGGCGGCAAGGGAGTGGAACGCTCCTTTGACTGTTCCGCCAGTGACCCCGGCAGGGCCACGGCCATCCGCGCCGCCCGCCAGTGGGGCAAGATAGCCTTTGTCGGCGAAGGCGGTACGGTTCATTTTAATCCGAGCCCGGACATTATCCACGACCAGAAGATCATCTACGGCAGCTGGGTAACAAGCATCTGGCGCATGGAGGATTTGGTGGAACGCCTCGTCCGGTGGAATATCCATCCCGAAGATCTTGTAACCCACCGTTTCTCTCTGGATAACGTCGCGGACGCGTATACGCTGATGGAAAAAGGGACCTGCGGAAAGGTCGCGGTCTGTTTTGATGAGGAACTGAAATAGACCCATTTACATGGAACAGCAATAAAAAGACCGGCGTATGCCGGTCTTTTTTTGTTTCGCCGGAACTATTGCGGCAATTCCGATCTGCACTGTTCCACAAACTCCAGGGGGAACATGGTCTTTTCGGCGGTTTGTTCCGCGCTCATGCCGGAACGCAGGTACCGTTTGACCACAACCGTCATTTCTTCGCTGACTTCAATAACATGACGGTCGGGATCGAAAAAGCGGATTACCCGCTGGCCCCAGGGAAATTCCCGCACTTCATGGAGTTTTTCAATGGTCCCCCAGGCATTGAGTTTTTCGGTAAATGCGTCGAGATCCGCGACTTCAAAATACAGCTGACTCGAGAGGCCGCCGAACCGTATTTCTCCGGGGGCTTTTCCGATAAACCCGGCCCAGGTTTCCAGGGTCTGCAGGGCGATGCCGCTTTTCATGGAAACATTGGCTCCGAGATCCATAACAATTTCCTGATCCAGAAGACCGGTATAAAATTTCTTGGATCTTTCCGTATCCTGTACTACAAGCAACGTTGACATATAACGCATGGAAACTCCTTTTTATTTTTTATGCCGCCGGCGGTTATAATGTTTTTACCTGTTCCAGCTTCAGCACTAAGTTGATTGAGCCTTCTCCGGTCACAGCGTTTTCCGCGCCGTGGCTGTAGAGCATAAAACCTTTGTCACCAAAGGACGCACCGGCGTTGGGGTGGTCCGCGTCTTTTACCGCGTGCAGCACCCGTCCAATGATCAGGGCGCTGATCCCCTGGCCGGAAAGGTCCGTCACCGAGTGCAGTCTGCATTCGTATGTGAGAAACGCCTCGGCAATTCTCGGCGCGCTGACGGTTTCGGCATTCTCCGGATGGAGCCCAACGGCGGTGACTTCATCAACATCCTCGCCGAGATTTATTGTGGCCATGCATGCGTCAATATAAGCAGGATCGAGAAAGTTGATGCAGAATTCCCGGTCCCGGAGGATATTGGCGTAAGTGTGGCTTCCCTGCAGGAGTCCGCTGAGGACCGCGAAAAAGCCGCCGCCGTCTCCGGAGAAGGTACTCCAGGCGTGGAAACAGGCGTTGGGTTCCCCGTTTTCCTTAACCGTTGTTATAAGAAAAAGAACTCCCGGCACTCCCGCGGCGTATTCCAGGTGGGAAAAATATTTGTACTGGCCGGGCCAGTCTTCCTGTAAATGCTCCGGCCTTTCGGCCCCGAAACCGGTCTTCATGACGGTAACCCCTTCGCTGGTTGGTGTACCGCCATGGTATCCTATAGCTTGAATTTTTCCTTGTAGAAATCGGACATGGATGCCAGGTATTGTGTGGGGCTCACCCCGCAGATGGCTTTGAAATCATGGTTGAAATGGGCCTGATCGTAGTATCCGGCGGCGGCGGCAATTTCAGTAAAGGATGCGCCGGGATTGATCCTGCGGAGGGTTTTGTTTATCCGCAGTACCCGGGTACAGGTTTTGATCCCGACACCCAGGGATGATCTGAAAAGCCGGCTGAGGTGGCGTTCGCTGTAGCCGCTCTGTTCGGCGATTTGCCGCACCGAAGGAATTTCCCCCCGGAGCAGGAGCGAAAGCATGGCTGCCGGTTCGGGCTTTTCTGCCTGCCCCAGATTTTTAAGCAGAAGACTGTCCATCCTGCAAAGCAGGGAAGGGAGGTCTTCTTCTCCCTCAAGGATAGCTTTTATACTGCGGTACAGCCGGGGGAGCACCGTGTCCGCGGAAAAAACCGAATCCGTAAATTCATCCATGGGAAGTCCCGTTAAACAAAAAGCTCCGCCGGGCTGGAATTCAATAAAAAAACGGACCGGCGCCGTATCGAAATCGCGGCCCACCAAAGCGGTTTCCGTGGTGGCGCCCCAGAAACGGCAGGGAAGGGAATTTTCCATGGAAAAAACGAGGCATCCGCTCAGATCCGGCATGAGGCGCAGCTTCCGGCTGTCCCGTTCCGGCAGGCCGGCGGCGGGAAAGGTAATGGTATAATGGGCAACGAAAGCCCGCAGCAGCGGGTGCGGGGCAATATACAGATGGTTCCGGGTTCTTTCCAAAACCCGTCCGGGATCGATCCGGCTGAACTGCGGAATCCATTTATCCATGACTGTACAGCTTAGCCGCTGATACCGGCTCTGTTATTTTCCCGCAACCTGGGCCGCGGCCTGGGTTCCCGCAACACGGCCAAAGATAACCGCCGCCGCGTAGGCCCCGTCGATGGTATTGGTAACCTCTCCGGCGGCGTACAGGTTCGGCACAACGGTGCCGTTTTCATAAAGTACCTGGGCTTTTTCATTGGCCATAACACCGCCCTTGGTCATGTGGACCACCGGACGCACCGGAAGCGCGTAGTAGGGCGGGGTAAGCTGCCGCATGGACGCGGGGTTCCTTCCGGCGGGATCGCTTCCCTGTCCCCGGGCCGCCCGGTTATAGGACTCCAGCGCGGCGGTCAGATTGGTCTGGTCAACCTTCATGGCGGCGGCCAGTTCGGCGGGATTATTCCCGGTTACGCCGAATCCCTTTTCAATCTGGGTCCTGATCCGCGCCCCGGCTTTTTTGGCCTGTTCATCAAAAACATACCAGGCCATTTTTTCCGGCTGCGCCCATATTGCCCGGTCGATGCCGGAACTTCTTTCATTGACGAACCGTTTGCCCTCGGTGTTGATGAGAATCATTTCGGTGCCCGGTTCGGTTGAGCTCGAAAGATCCCGGCTTGGTATAAGGGTATAGCTGAAGATGCTGAGCCGGTCCATATTGGCCATGGCAATTCCGTATTTTTCAAAAACAGGAATAAAATCCCCGGTATTGCTGATCTGGTTGCTGGTGGGGTAATCCGCCACATCCGGCCGGTACCGCTTAAGCAGTTCCTGGTTCGCCGCGAATCCGCCGGTGGCAATGATGATGGTATCCGCGTAAATACTGTAGCTTTCGTTTTTATGCTGCACCGTGACGCCCTTGGCGGCCCGGTCTTCCATGATCAGATCCGTGCCTTTGGTTCCGGTGCGGACGTCGATACCGAGTGCGGCGATTTCCCGCTCCAGGGCATCCTGAATGTATTCGCCGGCGTATTCGGTCTCACCCTTCATGTGGCCGCGTTTGCCGTCGAGCAGGAATTCCAGCTTTACCCCCATCTGGCGGAGCCAGGCGTCGGTGGTGGCTGACCAGTCCGCGAAAACCCTGAGGCGTTCCGGTGTATCCAGCCCTGAAGTCCTCGCCATAAGTTCACCGTAAAATTTGTCCGCGGAATCCTCAAAGCCGTATTTTTTCTGGGTCTCCGTGTCGGCGAGGTCGAAAAAGTTGCGGTCGTATTTTCCGTTGCCGCTGAGAATATCCAGCTTTTCCACCACGATGACCTTGGCGCCGGCCCGGCCTGCTTCTATGGCCGCGGAAAGTCCCGCGGGGCCGCCGCCGACTATGAGTACTTCGGTGGAAACATTTTTAAGGGTCACCGGTTTTTCCTCCGGGCCCCTGGTCATAAAGGTAACGCTGCCGAAATCCTTTCCCGTTTTTTTTGCCGCGTCGGCCACCGCCGCTTTTATCCCGAAGGATGTAAAGGACGCGCCGGACACGCTGTCCACCACGGGACTGTTCGCTTCCAGTATCCGTTCCTTAAGGACGGGGAGGGCCCGCCGGAGGATAAAACCCGTGTCTTTGGATGACAGGACTTCAAAATCCTTGATACGGTTCCCCTGCATGGTAAGGGAAACCTCAATGGGGCCGTTAAAACCCGTTCCTGTCCCGGTGTAGGTTTCTGTTCCGCCGCTTTTTTCCGCGGTGGAGGTGCACGCTGCTATCGCCAGTCCCGCCGCCAGGACCGCAAGGATCCGGATCTTTTTCATTGCCTCGCTCCTTTCCGTTCTGATTCTACGGTACTATGATATACATAAAATAAAACCGCGGGAAGGGGCGCCGGAAATCTATTCTATTGTTCCGTGTTCTCTCACGAATTTCAGGAAGTCTTCGCTTTTAAGGGATTTGCTGAAATAAAATCCCTGGTAGTAGCGGCATCCCAGTTCCTCAAGAATGTCGATCTGCTCAATTTCTTCTACCCCTTCGGCGATTACCTTGACATTAAGCTCGCTGCAGAGGGTAATAATTGACTGAACAATCTGTCTGCGGTCCTTGTCGCGGGCAATGTCGCTGACCAGCGCCCGGTCGATTTTAACGATACTGGCGTAGGAGTCTACAAGGTAGAGCAGGGAACTGTGGCCCATACCGAAATCATCAATAGAGATATCGATACCCATAGCCCGTATCTGCTCAAGTTTTGTTCTTGAGAGAACATTGGGATCAACCGCTGCGTTTTCCGTCAATTCAAGTTCCATGTACTTGGGGTCAATGTTATTGGACGTGATGCAGTTCTGGATGGTTTGAATCAGGTGCTCGTCTTCCTGGAGCTGCTTCGGGTTGAGGTTCGCCGAGACACTGATGGTGGTAAAGCCTTCCTTATTCCATTCCGCCAGATCCTTAAACGCCTGATTGATACACCATGAACCGAGTTTGTTCATGAGCCCGACGTCCTCGGCCAGGGAAAGAATTACCAGCGGCGAGATGTTTCCATAGAATGGATGATTGCACCGGAGCAGCGCCTCGGCGCCGAGAACCCGTTTGTTGTAATCCACTTTGGGCTGGTATTCAATATGGAGCAGCTTCGCGCTCCCCAAGAGGTCCTGTTTTATTTCCTCCGCCAGTTCCCGGCCCAGAGCGCCTACCTCATCGTACCGGGTTAGGATCACATTCTTTTTTATTTCCGTGACGTTCTGAATCTCCGTGTTCAGCTGCTTCATAACCACGAGGCGCCGTTTATCCTGGTCCTTCTGCTGCATCCGTATAAACGGAATATAGCCTGTGATGGAAATCGTGAGGTTGATCCCCTGGAGCACGGCTCCGGCGATGGACCCGGTGCTCAGGTACCCCGAGAGGAAGACCGGTGTTGTCCAGCCGACGTCATTGACCATGGGCGGTACGATTCCGGTCCAGAAAGCGAAATACGAAATCGCGCTGATTACAACGGGGATTGTGATAAAGGGAATCAGGTAATAGGGGCTGAATATCACCGGAAGCCCGAATATGATGGATTCATTTATATTGAATAAACCCGGAAACAGGGATGATTTTGCCAGGAGATTTTCGTTGTGTTTCCTTCCCACCAGAAGCAGCGCGATAAGCAGACCGAAGGTAGCTCCGGCTCCGCCGAGGTGCACAAAGGTATCCAGCATACGCTTCATGAAAATTTCTCCGGTGCCGCCCGCCCGGCTTCCGATTTCGATTACAATATCCGGAATGGCATCCATGACAAAGTTGCCGCCGTGTATACCGATAAGCCAGAAAAGGTGGGTTATGACCACCAGGATCAGCACCGAAAGGTAATTGCTTTGGGAAAGCAGAAATCCGTAGAAGTGGGAGGGAAACCGTCCGATAAAATCCCAAATGCCGGTAGCGTTGAGGACCGCTTCCGCCAGAGTAAACGTCAGGATAGTCAGGAACGCGGGAAGGATCACCCGGAAGGTGAGACGGACAAAGATATTGCCGTTGTAGTTAAGGGGATTTACCGGAACAAGCCGGTCCCTGAGGCGGTACAGAAAAAGGAACAGCCGGGTTCCCAGCACCGCCACCAGCAGGGTGACAAACAGGGCCGTGCTTCCGGCATTCGGCAGCGATACAATGGCTTCTGATTCGTGTATAAAGGCGATATATGAGGAAAAGACCGTTACAATTACGCTGATGGGGCTTACTTCCCCGGACTTAATCAGTTCGTGTTCGCTGGCTACGGCAAAGCTGACCGTTATAAGGGCGGTGATAGCCATTACCTGCAGGGTTCCCTGGTGGATGGCCAGGGCAATTTCCCTCCACCGGATACTCAGGGAACGGTCGAGAAAGTCCTGTACCGCGGGAATCGGAAAATTGAGGATCGCCAGTACCATTGAACCAATAATAAGAAAGGGCGTTATATATAACAGTCCCGTCCGTATGGACTTGATGACCGGCTGGTTGGCCAGAGCAAACATTGTACCGGAAAGTCTTTTTACCATGGTTGGGGCGCAGTCTCCTCTACCGGCCGGAACTTTTTTCCGAAGGTTCCGGCCGTTCATGCAGCAGAAAAAATTTAACGATAAAAGCCGCTGGGTTTTTTCAAAACCACGGACTTTCCTGTTCAATGACAGTAACTTAATTAAGTATAGTACTGGATTTGGAAAGATTCCACAAACTGCGGGGTATGAAGTTGATTTTTTTAGGCAGGATCATGACAGGATCAGTTTTTTTCCATGAGAAAGGGCTTTTTCCGCCAAATCCCGGAGCGCTTCCTCAGACGGCGGCGGATGTTGATTCCAGAGCGGATCAATGCAGTTTCCCGGTATGAATTTTCGCAGATACCAGGGTGATTCATCCGTAAGGGGCGCCAAACCGGCAATATCATCTTCCTGGAAAAAACCGGCGGGCAGGGCAAGGCTCCGGAATTCATGGTCAATTCCGGAATCCCGGAGCAGGGCCGCGGTTTTTTTCAGCATTTCCCCGGGGCCTGGTTCCGGGAAAGCGGCTCCCGGAGGCAGGAGCTGTCCGTAGCGGCCGGGAGACAGTTTGAGATCCAGGGCGATAAAATCCGGCCGGGTTTCCCTCCGGGACAGCAATTTCTCCAGAACGTTGGGACAGAGTCCGTTGGTATCGAGTTTAACCAGGAGATTCATTTTTTTGATGCGTTCGATCAGGGCGGGCAGGCTGGCGCAGAGGGTCGGCTCCCCGCCGCTCAGCACAACGCCGCCCAATACGGAAGACCGTTTCTCGATATGTTCGAGAACCGTATCGAGGCCGGTCATCCCGCCGGTATCGGCCTCATCGGGAACGACCAGCCCCCGGTTGTGGCACCAGGGGCACCGCAGGTTGCATCCCGGAAAGAAAATAACCGCCGCCAGTTTTCCCGGATAATCAATGAGGCTGGTTTTCCTGAAAGCGACCCGCGGCGCCATGTTATATGGCTAAGGCTGTTTCCGCTTCCCTGCCCGCGGGTACGGCCGCGGTATCCAGGGAGGATGCGAAGGACGCTATGTCCAATGCGTTCCGCGCCCTGGCGAGCTCTCTGCCGTCCTCACCGAGGAGAATCGCGGTGGGGGTGGAAAGAACATTCCGCCTGACCGCCTCCGCCAGTCCCGATTCGGTATCGGCGTTAACCATGTCCACGGGGATACCGAGCTTCCCCGCGGCATCCTTGGCCGCCGGGCATGCCGGACACGCCGGACGCACAAAGAGCATGAGCCGGTTTTCCCCGCCTGCCCCAACGGGTACCCCGGAAAGGGTGTCATCCTCAAAGGATGAAGCCCTTTCCGGAGCTTCGTTCCGTTCCCTCCCGGGCAGCGGGAATGCTCCGCCGGGGACCGTAAAGAGTTTCCGCTCACCGTACTCTTCACGCTTCCCCTTGTTCCAGTTGCGCACCGACCGGTAATACCCGACGATGCGGCTGTACACTTCCGTCGGCGTCCCTTCCGCTGATGAAAGGGCCTCCCTCGCCGCGGCCAGTTCCTGCTTAATCACCTCAAGGTTTCTCATCGTATTCTCCCAAATCTTCCGCCCAGGGCAGGGCCGTATTTTTTAGTTAATTCCTGTTTTTTATCCCGCGGCCATGGCCGCGCCGAGTTCTTCTTCAAGTTCCTTGATCTTCTGCCTCAGGGACTGTTCCTTTTCCTCCCGGCACCTGGGGCAGGTAAAGTGCTCACCCCTGATATACCCGTGGACCGGACAGACCGAAAAGGTCGGCGAAATCGTGTAGTAGGGGACCCGGTAGTTGTGGGCAATGGCCTTTACCAGATCCCGGCAGGTCCGCCAGTCCTCAATTGATTCCCCGAGGAATGCGTGGAAAACGGTTCCCCCGGTATACGCCGCCTGGAGCCGCTCCTGCAGATCAAGGGCATCGAAAATATCCTCGGTCTGCATCACCGGCAGCTGGGTCGAATTGGTGTAATAGGGTTCATCCGTTCCGGAGGTGATGATTTGGGGGTAGTGTTTTTTGTCGTGCTTCGCCAGGCGGTAGGACGTCGACTCCGCGGGGGTCGCCTCCAGGTTAAATAGTTCCCCGGTTTCCTCCTGGAAATCCGCCAGCTTCCGGCGCATAAAATCGAGCACCTCCAGGGCGAAATCCCGGCCTTCTTCGGCGGCGATGGTTGTATCCTTTCCCAGGAAGTTGAGCAGGCATTCGTTCATACCCACAAGTCCGATGGTATTGAAGTGGCTGTCTAGGTTTGCCAGGTACCGTCTCGTGTAAGGGAAAAGTCCCGCCTCGAGGAGCCGCACCACAACCTTCCGCTTTACCAAAAGGCTTTCCTTGGCAAGCTCCATGAGCCGGCCCAGGCGGCGGTAAAAATCCTTTTTGTCCCTTGCGAGGTAGCCGATCCGGGGAAGGTTGATGGTTACCACCCCCACGGATCCCGTCAGCTCGTCGGACCCGAAGAGCCCGCCCCCCCGCTTGCGGAGTTCCCGCTTGTCCAGCTGGAGCCGGCAGCACATGGACCGCACATCCCCGGGGTCAAGGTCGGAGTTGACGAAGTTCTGAAAGTAGGGCGTCCCGTACCGGGCGGTCATCTCAAAGAGGAGCCGGGCGTTTTCACTGTCCCAGTCGAAATCCTCGGTGATGTTGTACGTCGGTATGGGATACTGGAAGCCCCGGCCTTCGGCGTCGCCCTCAAGCATGAGTTCGATGAATATTCTGTTAACCCGGTCCATTTCTTCACGGCAGTCACCGTAGGTAAATTCCTGTTCCTCTCCGCCGACCACCGCCGGCTTGTCTTTGAGGTCCGCGGGAACGGTCCAGTCCAGGGTAATATTGGTAAATGGCGCCTGGCAGCCCCAGCGGCTTGGGGTATTAACCCCGAAGACGAAACTCTGGAGGCACTGCTTAATCTCCCGGTCGCTGAGACTATCCGCTTTTATAAAGGGAGCGATATAGGTATCGAAGGAACTGAACGCCTGGGCCCCGGCCCATTCGTTCTGGAGGCATCCCAGGAAGTTGACCGCCTGCTGCATCAGTGTGGAAAGGTGTTTCGCCGGTTTTGAGGTAATCTTGTCCGGAACCCCGCCGAGGCCTTCCTTGATAAGCTGCCGCAGGGACCAGCCCGCGCAGTACCCGGAAAACATGGAAAGGTCATGGATATGGAAATCCGCGTTCCGGTGGGCATCGGCGATTTCCGCTGAATAAATATTCTTGAGCCAGTAATTGGCGGTGATGCTTCCGGAATTATGGAGGATGAGCCCTCCCAGGGAATAATTGACATTGGCGTTTTCATTTACCCGCCAGTCGGATTGTTTGAGGTACCCGTCCATGGTGGAATCGATATCCAGCATGAGCTTTTTGGCGTCCCGGATGGCTTCGTGTTTTGCCCTGTAGAGTATATACGCCTTGGCCACCGCGGTTTCCCGGGAGTCGATGAGGGCGTTTTCTACTATGTCCTGGATTTCTTCTATCGCGGGAATTGAATTGGGATGCCGCGACGCCATCATAACCATGAGGAGTTCCTCAGCCCGGTCCGTTATGGCCAGAACCCGTCCGCGGCCGTCCGGAGAAGCGTCGCTCACCCCCGCCGCCTCAAATGCCTTGGCCACCGCCGCGGCGATCTTCGTCCGGTCGTAGGCTTCGATCTCCCCGGAACGTTTAACCACATAGCGCAGGGATATCCCCTGGGCCGGCATATCCCGGATTGTGTCCTTGTTATTCCGGTCTGTCCGCTGCTCATATCCCAGAACGGATTTCCATTCCGGGAAAACCTCCTCATTCATCAATTCCCTCCCAATTTTTTAATTTCCTGGACAAATTCTTCCAGATCTTTGAAATGACGGTACACCGAAGCAAAACGAATGTACGCGACCTTATCAAGGGCTCCTAGTTTTTCCAGCACCAGGTCTCCGATGGTGCCGGCTTCGATTTCGTGGTTTACCTTGCCGACAATCGCGGCGGAATCTTCAATTTCGTTAACCAGACTTTCAATGGTCATCTGTGATACCGGGCGTTTTTCCAAAGCCCGCTGGACGCCGCGTTCAATTTTTGTCCGGTCAAAGGGCTCCCGGCGTCCGTCCTGTTTTATGACCATAAATTGTTTGTCTTCGATCCGTTCGTAACTGGTGAAGCGGGCACCGCAGCCGTTGCATTCCCGCCGCCTCCTGATGGCTTCCCCGTTTGCCAAGGTGCGGGACTCAATTACTTTGTCATCAAAATTGCCGCAGTGGGGGCAGCGCACTGATTTTCTCCTGTTTTTTGGGGAAATTTACGTTTTAGACTGAAAAAAAGCTGCGTATTCCTGAGTTATCCACATATTCACAGAATCCACAAGCAAAACCTACTATATATGGTGTTTTATTTTTTATAATTTAACTATAACACGCTATACATTGTGTCGCAAGAGCTATTAGAAAGAATTTACATAAAAAATCGTAAAAAAAAGCTTTTCCTTGAAATAGCTCTTGTGCTACAGTTAGAGGATACCCCGGAAAAGGGGTCGGAGGGAGCCCATGAAGATTGGGATTGACACTTTTGACTGTGACGGCGGAAAATCTGGGGTCGGCGTATATCTCATGCAGCTGCTCAAACGGATTCCTCCCTCCGGAGACCGGTATGAATTGTTCGGATGGGACTACGACCGGTATTCCTTCAGTGACGCCGCAGGAGACCTTGAGTTTATTCCCCAGTGTTTTGTCAACGGCAGAACCGCCAATTCCCTGTGGCACCTGTTCAGATATCCCAAATTCGCGTCCTCCCGGGGATACAACGCCTGCTTTTTCCCCAGCGCCCACCGGCGGCTTCCGGGGAGTTCTCCCTGCCCGACCATCGGAACGGTCCATGATATGGCGGCCTACTGGGGTACCCGGCAGACCAGGGAGCATCTCGGCGCGGTGCTCCGGATGGTGCTTCCCAATTCCCTCAGGAAACTCGACCGGATCATTGCGGTAAGCAGCTGGGTTAAACAGGAACTGGTGGATGTTGCCCGGGTAAAGGAAGCAAAGGTTGAGGTGATTCCCAACGGCATTGATCTGGACGCGTTTTATCCCCGTCCGCGGAATGAGGAAAGTGTGGTGCTTATCCAGCCTTTCAGTTTCCGCCGGCCCTATATCCTTTACGTTTCCCGGATTGATTATCCCGTAAAAAACCATATCCGGCTCATCGAAGCCTTCGGTATTTTCAAGGAGCGGACCCGCCATCCCCACCGGCTGGTTCTGGCCGGTTCCGACCGGAACGGCGCCGACAAGGTTAAGGCCGCGGCGGCAAAATCGAAATACCGGAATGATATTTTTTTTACCGGCCATTTTCCGTCCAAAAACCTCCCGGAGCTGTACTCCGGCGCGGATTTCGCGGTATTTCCGTCCATGTATGAAGGATTCGGCATGGGGGTGCTTGAAGCCATGGCCTCGGGGGTTCCCGTGGCCTGCGCCCGGGCGGCTTCGCTGCCGGAAGTGGCTGACCACGCCGCCCTATATTTCGATCCCGCGGATGCCGAAGACATGGCGGACCGGATGGTTACCCTCACCACAAAGCGGGATATTTACCGGGAGTGCCGCGCCCTGGGACTCCAGCAGGCTCAGAATTTTTCCTGGGACCGCTGCGCCGAACGGACCCTAAAGCTTATCCACGAAACCGCCGGCCGCTAACCCGGCAGGGCACCCGCAGTATTGCGGAGAACGGGCACAGACGCATGGTACGGCAAAGCAGCGGCGGGTGTCGAAGGAACGGGGAAAGGAGCGACTTTCGAGGCTGCAGGCCGCTGAGGAGCCCTTTCCCCGTTCCTTCGACGGGCCCCGCGGAATCGGCATTCCCATGCTTCTGTGGAAAGCACTCTAATACTGCGGGTGCCCTTACTAACCCAGGCGGTCAAAGCAGGTAAAGGCAATTTCGTTGAAGACCGCCCGTTTTTCCAGGAGCCGCTGTTCCTCCCTGGTGGGGTGAACCCTGTTGGTGAGCAGCAGCAGGCCTGCCTGCCGTACGGGATCTATAAGGACTGATGTGCCGGTGAATCCGGTATGGCCGTACGCGTATGTTTTCTCTGCCGCGGGATCATTCACCCCGGGACGGCCGTACAGCTTGAAGCCGATTCCCCGTTCTTCTTCCATACCCGGGGTAAGGTTCGTATGGAACGACGTGACCGTTTCTTCTGACAGAAAACGGTCCCCGCCGGGGCCGATCCCGCGGTTGATCAGCATGAGCAGCCATTTTTCGAGATCGCCGGAATTTGAAAAAATCCCGGCGTTTCCCGATACGCCGTGGAGAAACCGGGCGTTTTCGTCGTGTACAATGCCGGAGATCATGGCGCCGCTCCGCTTGTCGAATTCCGTGGACGCGAAGCCGCCCGGCGGGTCCGGCAGAAAATCACCGGGGCGGTAACAGGTTTCGTTCATTCCCAAAGGACCGGTGACCAGTTCCGCAACCGCCTTATCCAGGGAGATTCCGCAGACACGGCGGATTATTTCACCCAAAATGATAAACCCGAAGCAGCTGTATACGACCTTCGTTCCGGGCTCGTATTCCCGGGGACCTTTCAGAATAAAAGAAATCACATCATCCGGGGTGCTGGTAAAATCCCAGAGACGCTGTTCCGCGATAAAACCGCCGGTATGGGTCAGTATCTGGGCCACCGTGGTTTCGCCGAAAACACCGGGATCGGCAAAGAAATCCCCCAGAGTGCCGGCGAAGGAAAGTTTCCCCTGTTCCTCAAGCCGTGCCGCGGCCATGGTAACGGCGACCACCTTGGTCAGGGACGCCAGATCAAAAAATGTGTCCATTTTCATGGGAAGCAGCCGGGGCACCGTTTCCCGGTTTCCGCCGGCCCAGGAGAATACCGGGCCGTTCCGGCCGCATACCAGGGCAACCGCCCCGGGGGCCGTTCCGTCGGCTACCAGGCCGGCCAGAAAATCTTCCAGGTTTCCCCATATTTCCGGTGAATTCATTAACCCGCCTCCCATATTTTTTCTCCCTCCCACCGTTCCAGGGCCGGGTCGATAATTCCGATCCCCGGGGAATTGCCCACCGTGATCCGTTCGTTGTAAAAGGCGACCGAAAATACGCCTTCAAGGCCCCGGTAGAGCAGGGGGCTGTCGAGGTCGATCCAGTGAATGGGATCCCGGGCCGCCGCGATCTGGCAGGCCGCCAGAATCCCGAAGGGCCCTTCCATCATACAGCCGATCATACACCGGGCGTTGTGGTCTTCCGCCAGAGCGCATATAGCCAGGGCTTCGGTAATGCCGCCGCATTTTGCCAGTTTAATATTGAAAATATGGGCCGCCTTTTCCCGCATCAATCTTTCAGCGTCGGCGGCGCTGAAAACACTCTCATCCGCCGCGATAGGAAAGATATTGGCCTCGGTGAGCCGTGCCATGCCGCCAATATCCTCCGCCGGCACCGGCTGCTCTATAAAATCAATGGGAAAATCCGCCTTTTTGTATTCCTTCAGGATGGCGATTCCTTCCTCGGCGTCCCACGCCTGGTTCGCGTCGACCCTGAGCCGGACAGAATCCGGGACCGACCGTGAGATCGCTTCCAGCCGGGCGTAATCCGTTTCCGGATCGGATCCGACCTTAAGCTTCAGATTTCTGAATCCCTGGGCCGCGGCATCGGCGGCGTCCCGGGCCATCTCCTGGGGTGTTCCCATGCTGATGGTGATATCATTGGTCAGCACCCGCCGTCTGGCGCCCCCAAGCATATCCGCCAGGGAAAGCCCCTGCATGGAGCCGGCCAGGTCAAACAGCGCGGTTTCCGCCATATACCGGGCGGATTTTGAAACATCCCCAGCATCCCGCAGCGCTCCGCCGGGATCCCGGGGATCGAAATCGGCGGCAAACAGCGGGAAAAGTTCGTGTTTTACCGAATCGGCAATGGTCTCAGCGCTGTCCCCGGTGATCCGCACCGTGGGCGCGGCGCTTCCGTACCCGGTATACCCCCCAAGGGACAGCTTAAGCACCAAATCATCCACGGTATCCACACAACGCAGGGCCGTGACAAAGGGCTTTTTTAAGGGTATCTTCCGGTGCCACAGGGCTGCAGTAATAGAGGCCCGTACCATCAGATCACCGCAGCGCCCCCGCAGATACCAGCTGGGACCGGAGGCTCTGCGCGTCGGTATACAGGAACGCCGCCAGTCCGAGTTCTGCAGCGGCATCGACATTTTCCTGTATATCATCGGTAAAGAAGGACTCTCCCGGCTGCACGCCCTCGGCCGAAACAATATAGCTGTAGAATTCCGGATCGGGTTTGGATATGCCGATGTGATTCGAGGCGTATACCTTGTCGAAGATGGCATACTGTCCCAGTTCCATGTGGATCTCGTAGTGGGCATCGATGACATTGGTGCCCGCCACAACCCGCATGCCGCTGTCCTTCAGTTCCTGCACCACCCGGACCGTGGGATCATCCATCACCGGGGTGAAGAATTTTCCCAGGAGACGGCCGCTGTTTTCCGGGGGATTCCTGCCGGTTATCTTCGTATACTCTTCCCAGAATTCCTTTTCGTTTATACATCCCCTGCCGTGGCGACCCAGGGCTTCCTGGAGTTTCGGGTCTATATCCTTCATTCCGGTCCCGGTGTAACCAAGGTAGGGTATAAGCCGGGGCCCTATCTGGAAATCCCGGATCATTACGCCGCCCATATCGAAAATGCACAGTTTAATCATGATGTCTCATTCCTTGCCTGCCGAATACATAGCGCTTCCTCCCAGGAAGTACTTCGAGAGCGTTAAAAAGAGAATTATAATCGGTATGCTGGCGAGCACCGCCACCGCCATCATCGCTCCCTCGTTGGCGAATTTTTCCTCGGTGAATTTTACGATATAAGTCGGGATGGTCTTCATATGTTCCTTCTGGGCAATCAGAAGGGGCCACAGAAGGTTGTCCCACTGACCCCGGAAACAGAGGATCGCCGCGGTGGCGATAGCCGGGGTGCTGTTCTTGAATACCAGCTTCCAGAATATGCCCATTTCCCCCAGACCGTCGATCCTGCCGGCGTCCAGCATGTCGTCGGGAAAGGTCATGAGGTACTGCCGCATCTGGAAGAGGCCGAAGGTATTGAGTATGAAGGGCAGTATCATTCCCGCGTAGGTATTCTGGAGTCCCAGCCTGACCGCGGTAATGTACATCGGGATCATGATCGCCTCGAAGGGAATCATCATGCGTCCCATGATCATCATAAACACCACTTTCTGGCCCCGGAACCGGAACTTGCTCAGACCGTAGCCGGCGAGCCCCGACACAAATACCGACAGCACCGTGGTGACCGACGCGACAATAAGCGAGTTGAATACATTGCGGATAAACATGAAGGACCGGTCGTTCCCCGCAATGGCGTTGTAGTAATTTTCCCAGTGGATCTTCTTGGGAATCCACCGGTAGGGCATGGCGAAGATTTCAGAGGACGGCATCAGGGACGCGGTGAACATAAAGACTATAGGCATGATCACCACAATAAGTACCGCCGCCATGACGATATTGAGGAACAGGTTGAAAATCCGGCTCCGGGGAGTATTGTCTCTCAGCACGGTCCCCTCCTAGTACGAAACAACGTTGCGTTCGGACGAATTCATCCTGATGAGGGTAAGGATCATCATGACGATAAACAGGAGCACGCTCATTACGCAGGCCCGGCTGATGTTAAGGTCCCGCATGGCGGTGTTGTAAATGTTAAGGGTTATCACATCGATGGGCTCCAGCGGGGCGCCCCGCTGGGTAAAAAGGTACTGGGTTGAGAATGACTTGAGACAGTTCAGCATGGCCACAATCGAAACCATTACCGTGGTGGGTTTAAGCAGAGGAAGGATCACCTTCCGGATGGTCTGCATTGCGGTGGCTCCGTCAATGGTGGCGGCCTCCAGAACGGACTGGGGAATCTTGGCGATGCCGGTTACGAAAATTATGGTAAAGTACCCGACGTATTTCCAGACGTAAATGGTAATGGTGGAAACCCTGATCATCACCGTATCGGTGAGCCAGTGGTGATCCACTCCGGGGGTGCGCATGAGGAAATTTACCGCGCTGTTGGCCAGCCCCCGGGGATCGAAAATCAGCATCCAGATCAGGGCGGCAACCACCGATGACAGAATAGCCGGAGCGTAAATCATCAGCTGCATGGCTTTCTGCCCGGCCTTGCGGGTAGTAATAATCATCCCGAAGACCATTGAAAAAACCGTAAGGGGAATAAACGCGCCCAGGGTAAAGATAACCGTAGCCTTTACGGAATTCCAGAATCCCGGGGAGTTCAGGACGTATATATAGTTTCTGAAACCGACGAATTCGGGTTTCCTGAGGGATAACAGTTTAATGTTGAAAAACGTATTGTAAAAAGCGTTCAGCATGGGGTAGAGCGAAAACAGAAGAAACAGAACAATCGCGGGCATTACAAATACCCAACCCCAGCGGGCTTTTTTCTTTTCAATGCCCAGATACTTCATCATAATACCTCATAGATACAGCGGAAAAATGGTTCTGAAAAAAGGGATTGCCCGGAAAACCCCGGACAATCCCCCTATGAATTACTCACAGGTCCGTTGCGGCGTATGCCGCGGAGACTCATTCCTGATCAAGAATATCCTGGACTTCCTTGCGGAATTTCTCCAGAACTCTGGCGGGGTCCTCACCCTGAAGCATGGCGGATTCAACGGCGGCTTTCATTTTGTCGTTGATCGCCGAGCTGCTCGGACCGTAGTACACGAGATTTCCCCGTTCCATGTCATGGAGGAACACATCGGAATAGGGGATGGCTTTGAAGGTTTCGGAATTAAAGAGCTTGTAGGTGGGCTGTACCAGGTTGACTTCCGTAAGATAGTCTTCGGAATGGGACAGCATAAAGTCCACGAGCCGCCATGACCAGATCTGTTTTGCCTTGGATATCTGGCTGTTTACGAGATAGTAATGGCAGGCAATATCACCGGCTTTTTCCCGTACCGCGTTTTTGAACTGGGGATAAGGTACGATCATCCAGTCGCCGCTGTTGAAGAACTCGGGATTGGAGGCCTTCATACGGGCTTCCTGGTACAGTCCGCTCTCGCTCATGGCGATTTCGTTCTTGTTCATATCAAAGGCCGTGCGGGCAGCGACGTAGGTCGGGCCGCCGAGGTTCTTTCCTTTGGGGCCCCACTGGCGCATGTATTCAAAGAACTGGATCCACGCCTGGTCGCCGATAACCGCCTTCCGGCCGTCGTCGCTGACGAGTTTTCCCCCAAGCTGTTCAACCATAGGAAGAAACTGCTGGGTATAGGAGGGATACCGGAAGTCAAATCCCCGGCGGGTGATGATTTCACCGTTGCGGATAACGAGTTTTTCGCTCAGGGCCATGACGTCTTCCCAGGTTTTGGGGTAATCCTTTTCGGCATCCAGCCCCGCGCTCCTGAAAATGGCCTTGTTTACGAACATACAGAGGTTGGTGTATTCCAGGGGCAGTCCGTAAATCTGACCGTCCAGTTCCACCGCCTCCAGCGCGCCGGGAATATACCGGTCAACGACATTTTTGATGTTCTTTTCGTCAATCCATGCCGGATCCAGGGCCGCCGTCCGGCCTTCGAGCACGAACTGGCGGATAACCGACTGGTTCTGGTTGAAAATATCAGGCCCCTGGTTCGCGGAAAATGCAACCGTCAGGAGTTCCCGCATTTTACTGGAAGGGTAGGTCTGGTAATCCACCGTGACGTTGGGATGCAGCTTGGTAAATTCATCAATAAGCCGCTTTTCCAGCACGGTGCGGTTGGGGTCTTCATGGGTCCAGATCATCAGTGTAACCGGAGCTTCAAGGTCCGCGGAACTGACATCACTGCCGCCTTTTGCGCTGAGGGGTATCAGCGCCACAACCATCAAAAGAAGGGCTGTTAACAGGACGTTTCTCTTCATACGTCTTCTCCTTAAATTGTTCTATTCATAGAAGGCTATTACCTTCACAATTTGAGTTTTACTTATTTTATACATTTTGTAAAATTTCATGAAATTATTTTTCATAAAAATGAGTATAAATGGGTTATTTTAGATATGTCAAGAAATTTTTTTTCATTTTATGGTAATATGGTACTTTTTAGTTGGAAAACTGTGCCAGGCTGGTCTCTGCGTGGATTTTCTCTTGCCGTGGGCCGTTTTCTGCGGAAATGAGGGAGTTCGGTTACTTTTTGCTTGTTTTTTTCCGGGAAAGATGTCTGTTTATCTGAGGGTCAAAGAGAACGGAAAAGGCCTCATCGGCGGTCTCCACAAAATGAACGGTGATGGATTCCTTTATTTCCTTATCCAGCTCGTTCCAGTCTTCCCGGTTGTCCGCGGGAAGCAGAACATCGGTCATGCCGTTCCTGATGGCGGCCAGGAGCTTTTCCTTGAGTCCGCCTATGGGGAGGATTCTCCCCGTGAGGGTAAGTTCCCCGGTCATGGCTATTCCCGGTTTCGGCGGACACTGGCACAACGTTGACAGGAGGGACGCCGCCAGGGTAATACCCGCCGATGGACCGTCCTTGGGAATCGCCCCTTCGGGTACATGGATATGGAAATCGGTTTTTCCGATGTCATGGATGGTGTAGGCGTATTTGTCCGCCGCGCTCCGGAGGTAGGACAGGGCAATCCGGGCGCTCTCCTTCATCACATCCCCGAGGTTGCCGGTCATGATGCATTCACCGTTTCCTTCAAACCCTATGGTTTCCACCGGGAGCATGGTTCCGCCGGTTTCGGTCCAGGCCAGTCCGTAGGAGACTCCCATGCGGGCTTCCTGGTACACCACATCCTTTTTGTATTTCCGCCGGCCCAGGAGTTTTTCCAGGCTTTCTTTTTTTACCTGCTTTTTATAGGAAGAAACCGGTTTGTCTTCCTTGAGGCCGTATTCCCTTTTTACCGCGTCCCGGGCGATACGCCGGACACACCGGGCGATCTCCCGTTCCAGGCTCCTGACCCCGGATTCCATGGTCCAGTGGCGGATAATGTCCAGAATGGCTTCGTCGGTAAAGGTTATTTTCGCGGTTCCCAGGCCGTTTTCCGCCAGTTCCTTGGGAATCAGGAACCGTTTCGCGATGGCCAGTTTTTCCATCTCCCCGTATCCCGGAATCTCGATGATTTCCATCCGGTCCAGCAGGGGGTAGGGTATGGTATGGAGTGAATTGGCGGTGGCGATAAACAGCACCTTGGAAAGGTCGTAGGGCATTTCCAGATAGTGGTCGGTAAAGGTTGAATTTTGTTCCGGGTCGAGCACTTCCAGCAGCGCCGACGCCGGATCGCCCCGGAAGTCGCTGGAAAGTTTGTCTATTTCGTCGAGGAGGAACACCGGATTGACGGTTTCCGCCTTGCGCATGGACTGGATGATTTTTCCCGGGAGGGCCCCGACGTAGGTTTTGCGGTGGCCCCTGATTTCGGCCTCATCCCGGACTCCCCCCAGGGATATGCGGATAAACCGCCGGCCCAGGGCCCGGGCAACGGATTTCCCGAGACTCGTTTTCCCGGTTCCCGGAGGACCGACGAAACACAGTATGGGCCCCTTGTTTCCGCCGTTCTCCTGCTCCCGGGAGATAAGTTCCCGCACCGCAATAAACTCAAGGATACGTTCCTTGGCCTTGCGCATATCGAAATGGTCTTCATCGAGTTTTTTTTCCGCGTCCCCGAGATCTCCGGAATCGGCGGTGGTTTCGCTCCAGGGAAGGTCGGCGATCCATTCCAGGTAGGTCCGGATAACCCCGGCTTCGGGAGAAAAGGGCTGGAGTTTCCTGAGGCGGCCGATTTCTTTTTTGGCCTTTGCCAGTACTTCCTCGGGGGGCTTTTTTTCCTCAATAGCCTTTTCGAGATCCCCGAATTCATCCTCGGTGCCTTCCTTGCCCAGTTCCTTGTTTATTTCCTTGAGCTGCTCGTTGAGGATATATTCCCGCTGGGTCTTTTCCATCCGGCTCTTAACTTTTCCGCTGATCTTTTTCTGAATCCCGAAGATTTCGTTTTCCAGCTCCAGGGTTTCCAGAAGCAGGGTGAGCCGGTCCCGGGTGGTTTCCGCGGAGAGCAGCGCGATTTTTCGTTCCGGTTTTACCGACAGGGCGTTGCCGATAAGATTGGCCAGCCGTTCGGGGCTTTCCGCCTTGTCCGCCGCGGTGAGGGTGTCGGTGCTGACTTTTTTGGACAGCTCCGCGTACTGGATAAAGGATTTCTGAACCGTCCGGGCCATGGCGGCGATTTCGGTGTCGTTCTTTTCGTCCTGGCTCTGGGTCCCCACGGGGACGACTTTTACCAGAACATAGGCGGCTTTTTCGGTCCTCTGGGTGATCCTGCCGCGGTATTCCCCCTGGAGAACCACCCTGAAGGTGCCGTCGGGAAGTTTGAGATGCTGGATGATCCGGGCGGCGCTTCCTTCAGCGTAGGTTTCATCTTCCTCACTGGGACCTTTGCGGCAGGCCGCGAACAGGTAATGATCCCGTTTGAGGGCTTCATCAATTGCCTGTATTCCGGATTTATAGGTAATAAAAATAGGGATCATGGTATTGGGAAACAATACCAGATCCCGTAAAGGGAGCAGGGGAAGCTCGCTGGTCTGGTTTTTACCTTTCAGCGCGGAAAGGATACTCATGCACTTTTCTGGAGCGGATGAATTTCAGGGGGTTCTGATTTTTCGACAACCTCTTTCGTTATGACAACCCGCTTCTGGCCCTCCATGGAGGGGATTTCGAACATGATATCCGTCATGAGCCGTTCCACGATGGCCCGCAGTCCCCGGGCGCCGGTTTTCTGCTTGATCGCCGTATCAGCAATGGCGTTGATCGCTCCGTCGGTAAACTCCAGTTTGACGTCGTCGATGGCCATGGATGCCTGGAACTGTTTTACGATGGCGTTCCGCGGTTCGGTGATAATACGTTTGAGGTCTTCCTGCTTCAGTTCTTCCAGGCTCACTGTGATGGGAAGCCGGCCGATGAATTCGGGAATCATGCCGAACCGGATCAGGTCATCCGGATGGAGATTGTCGTACAGGTCCTTGAGATTGCGGTCCTTCTTATCCTGCACATCAGAGCCGAAGCCCATGGGGTGCTGGACGACACGCTGCTCGATGTATTTATCGAGTCCCACAAAGGCGCCGCCGCAGATGAACAGAATATCCGTGGTATCGATGCGGATCATTTCCTGGTTCGGGTGTTTGCGGCCCCCCTGGGGCGGTACCGACGCCACGGTTCCTTCGATTATCTTAAGCAGGGCCTGCTGGACCCCTTCGCCGGATACATCCCGGGTGATGGACACGTTTTCGCCTTTCCGGGCGATTTTGTCGATTTCGTCGATATATACAATGCCCCGTTCCGCGGAAGCGATATTGCCGCCGGCGTTCTGGATAAGCTTAAGAAGGATGTTCTCCACATCCTCCCCGACGTATCCCGCTTCGGTAAGGGTGGTGGCGTCCACTATGGCAAAGGGAACCTTGAGTTTTTTCGCCAGGGTTTTCGCCAGAAGAGTTTTGCCGGTCCCGGTGGGGCCTATCAGGAGAACGTTTGATTTTTCGATCTCCACATCATCCGGCTCCTTCGCGGGGTTGGCAATGCGTTTGTAATGGTTGTATACCGCCACGGAGAGGGCTTTTTTGGCGTCTTCCTGGCCGATTACGAATGAGTCAAGGTAATCCTTGATTTCCTTGGGAGTCGGTATATCCCCGGTAAACTGGGTTGAAAGATCGTGGTCTTCCTCCACCAGAATCTTCCGGCAGACCTCGACGCACTCATCACAGATAAATACATCGTTTGGTCCCGCTATAAGCCGCCGGGCCATGTCGGCGCTCTTCCCGCAGAAAGAGCATGCCCGTTCAAATCCGCCGCCGTTACGAAGTCTTGCCATCTTTATTCCTCACAAAAACCCGGTCGGCCACTCCGTATGCCACGGCATCGGCGGCCGACATGTAGAAATCCCTTTCCATATCAACGGCAATCTGTTCCGTATCTTTACCGGTATGTTTGGCAAAGTAATCGATGGTGAGCTTTTTCAGGCGGAGAATCTCCTTCGCCTGGATGCCGATATCCCGGGCCTGACCCTGGGCGCCTCCCCAGGGCTGATGGATAAGAACCCGGGAGGAGGGGAGCACCGAACGTTTGCCCGGAGCTCCGGCGGTAAGCAGGAGGGCCGCCATGCTGGCGGCCTGGCCGATACAGATGGTCTGGACATCGCTTTTTACGTACTGCATGGTATCGTAAATAGCCAGCCCCGCGGTTACCGAACCGCCGGGGGAGTTGATGTAGAGGTTAATATCCTTTTCCGTATCCTGGCCGTCCAGAAAAAGCAGCTGGGCCACCACCAGGTCTGCGGATATATCGTTTATCTCGCCGTCCAGGAACACAATACGGTCCTTAAGAAGGCGGGAATAGATATCGTAGGAGCGTTCGCCGATCCCGGTTTGTTCCACCACAATCGGCACGAGGTTGTTCATAAATGGATTCATCATACTGTAAATTTAACCATTATTGCCCATTAAATCCAGATATTTCTGTTTCTTTCCCTTTTTAATTTTCGTTTCCCCCAGCATGATCTCAAAGAGTTTCTTCTCCTTGATATCCTCTTTGAGGTACTCCTTCATGGAACCCTGTTCGTAGTATTTCCTGATTTCTTCCGCGGAAGTGTCCATTCCCGCGGCCATGGTCTCGAATTCCTTTTCCACGTCCTCGTCGCTGGCTTCGAGGCCCATATCCCGCATAAGGGTTTCCACGATCAGCCGGCTCTGAAGGGCCTTTTTGGCGTCCGGCCGCCATTCATCCTGGATTTCGTCGATTCCCTTGCCGGATGCGCCGAGCATTTTCATGAGCTGCTCGGTGGATGTGTTGAACTGCCGGGCAAGATTCCGCCACCGGGACTCCAGTTCGATGCGCATCATGGATTCGGGGACAATTACTTCGGTTTTTTCCAGGATTTTCTCCAGGAGGTTGTTGATTTTAAGCTCCCGGGTGCGGTTGTCCAGGTTTTTTTCCAGGCGTTCCCGGATGTTTTTCTTGAGGTCATCCAGGGTGTTGAATTTCTCATTTACGTCCTGGGCGAGATCGTCGTCCAGGTCGGGGAGTTTCTTTTCCTTAACGGCTTTGAGGGTTACCTTGATTTTCTTTGTTTTGCCCGCCAGAACGGGATCATCAAAATCATCGGCGTAGGTTTTGTCGAATTCCTTGGTTTCGCCCTTCTTCATGCCCGTTACTTCATCATCGAATTTAAAGACATTCATCCCCGTTCCCAGGGTAAATACGTAATCCTGGCGCTCGCCGCCGGAAACGGGCTGGCCGTCCTCGCCGAGTTCCGTGTAGTCCACGGTTACCACATCATCCTTGGCGGCCGGCGCTGAATCGTCCTTGTCAATGACCAGGGCGTTCCGTTCCCGGACAGCCTCCAGTTCGCGGCTGATATCCTCATCCTCAACTTTTACATCGGGGACTTCGATTTCAATGCCCTTCCAGTCTTTTACGTCAACCTTGGGGAGTACGTCGTACTGGACCGAAAAAACAAGGTCCTGTCCGAGGTCGAGTTTCGGCTCGTCCTGCACCTGGGGTGTGGAATAGGGCAGGGGGCGGGCGTCCTCGGGAAAATCCTCGGCTTCGAAGATTTCCTGGACGCCTTTTTCCATGATCCGGCCCATGGCCTCGTCCTTCAGCGCGTCCCCGAATTTCCGTTCCAGGACTTCCCTGGGGACTTTGCCCTTCCGGAATCCCGGTATCTGTATGTTTTTAGAATAATCCGCAAGCAGTCCGCCGTACTGGGCCAGGACTTCATCCTTGGGGATGGTGATGGTTAGTTTTACCGCTGAATTTTCAAGATGGGCGATTTCTTTGGATAAGACCACTGTTTTCCTCTTTGCTTCTGGAGTATTCCGGGGCGAACGCAGTATCCTCGGATTAAAAAAGGCGGCCCCGCGGGGTCGCCTTCCGCATGAGAGCGGGAAACGGGAGTCGGACCCGCGACATCCACCTTGGCAAGGTGGCGCTCTACCACTGAGCTATTCCCGCATGCTGCTTCATTCCTTCTGTATCCAGCGGGGCTGGGCGCATTCGGAATGCGAGAGAAGGGACTTGAACCCTTATGCCAAAGGCACCAGATCCTAAGTCTGGCGTGTCTACCAATTTCACCACTCTCGCGTTGTTTTGAAAGCCACACCGCAAAACGGCGCCGGGTATCATATTCCTTTGAAAGGGGCGTCCCGTTGTTATACGGAGTTTAGCCGATTTTTAAGGGGCCTGTCAAGGTTGTGGGGGAGCGCCGGGACTGACAAGCCGGAAAGCACCCGGTGGGTACCGGTGCTGCGGGTCCTGTCGTACAAACATAGGGAATGGCTCCTGTCTCGGCTGCGCCTCCAAAGTCGCTCATTCCCTATGTTTGTACGCCACCCGGCGTTACCAGTACGGCTGGGTGCTTTCCGGCTTAACCGGCCCGGTGCTGCCCTTCGCGGGAGGGCTGCTCCCTCTGGCTCCAAACCTGCGGTTTTCCGCCACCCCCACTCCGGGTTCCCGGGTGATTTCTGGCTTAATCGGCCCGGTGCTGCCTTTTGCGGGAAGGGGAATCGGGTATGGAGGCTGTTTTCGGTGTTGGGTGCGGCGGGTGCGGGGTGTTGCTGACCAGCGAAAATTGTATAAAAAAAGCCATGGAAACTTGGTTTCCATGGCTTCTGAGAGCGGGAAACGGGAGTCGGACCCGCGACATCCACCTTGGCAAGGTGGCGCTCTACCACTGAGCTATTCCCGCATCATTAACAACACAATTTGAAATAAAAAACTTCCCAATTCAGGGGAGTTTTCTGAGCCGCGAAGGGATCGAACCTTCGACCCGCAGATTAAGAGTCTGCTGCTCTACCAGCTGAGCTAGCGGCCCGGGTGTAGGGCAGTGCCCTGGTCGCAATGTAACCTGCGTCCGGCAGGACTCGAACCTGCGACCTACGGATTCGAAGTCCGTCGCTCTATCCAGCTGAGCTACGAACGCATTCAGTTTGTGCCAAAATGCTTTTTTATACTATACACAGGGCGTTTTCGTGTCAAGCCTTTGGGTTTAAGGACTTGGATAAAAGGAACGGGTGGATGACGGGGATTGAACCCGCGACAGCCAGATCCACAATCTGGAGCTCTACCACTGAGCTACATCCACCATGGTTTGGAATGGTTTTTACTATGCCAAAAATAGCCTTCCCAGTCAAGGGGGAGCGTATATTGGGGAACACAGCCAGGACCCATTTTGAAGTTTTCCCTGATGGGTCCGCCGGTTTTCCCGGGTTACGTATTCTCCGTTGATTCCCGTTTTACCAGGCTCACGGGGAGGATCATTTTTACCGGAACCGTCTCGCCGTTCAGTTTCTGGACAATGCTTTGTATCGAATAGCGGCACATTTCCTCGATGGGCTGGTGGATTGTGGTCAGCCGCGGCGTGGTGAGGGTCGCCAGCTCCACATCGTCAAAGCCGACCAGGCTGATATCCCCGGGAATGCGGATGCCCTTCGCGGTGCAGACCTGGATTACCTGGGCGGCGATAACGTCGCTGGTGGCGAAAATACCGTCAACCCCGGGGTTATCGGTTAAGGCGTTCTCAATCCAGACTGAATAATCCCGGTTTTCAAACTGACGCTCCGATGAGGGACAGACAATACCTTCGACCCCGGATTTTTTGCAGGTATCGACGAATCCCTGTATCCGGTCGTCCGCCGGGAGGTGGTATTCAACGCTGCCGCTGAGGATAAGCAGCCGTTTCCGCCCGCTGTTGGCCAGGCACTGGACCGCCAGAACCCCTCCCTGGTAGTTGTCGCAGATTACCCCGGGGATGGTGTCGGAAACCATCCGTTCAAAGGAAATCACCGGGAATGATGTATCGAAATACAGATCCATATCCGAGGAACGGGTACAGAGCACAATCCCCGCAACACGGTTCGACTTGAGCATGTCGATGTATTCCAGTTCCTTTTCCCGGCACCGGTTGGAATTGCAGACCATGATTTTAAATCCGTACTGGGAGGCGTATTTTTCAAAAAAATTCAGGGCGGTATTAAAGAAAGGGTGGAGCAGGGAGGGTACGATGATGCCGATGATATTCGTGTATTTCCGGGTCATGGCCCGGGCCACCTCATTGGGCTGGTAATTCAGCTCCTTCATGGCGGCGTAGACCTTGGCTTTTGTTTTTTCGCTGATATAGCCCCGGTTGTTCAGCACCCGCGAAACAGTGGTGACCGTGACCCCCGATTTTTCCGCCACATCCTTCAATGTTGCCATTTGGCGCCCTCCGACCCGGCCGTGTTTTTTCTCAAGAATCCATAGGAATCAGGTTTCGACAATCATACCATCATAGGCGACTTCGAATCCATATTGTTCCGCCAATTCCTGGAGTTCGTCGTGGACCAGCCCGCACATATGAGAGAAATGGTTCAGAATGTACCGGGTGCCGGAATCGACGCAGCCCAGCTTTTCCAGCCGCTCCTTAAGCTCCCGGTTTTCCGTGATTCCCATGTGGCCGTCCCCGGGCAGGGTTCCCCGGGCGCAGTCCATACTCACCGCCCGGAACTTCCGGTCCCGCAGCAGTCCGTCACATTCGGGGCTCAAGGTTCCCGTATCGTTGGCGTAGAGAATATCCCCGGTTTCATCATGGAGAATGTACACGCAGCAGTCCTCCGCCGGATCGTGGTTCGCGGGCACCGGCGTGCAGGTGACCCCCTCAAGGGTAACAGGGACACCCGGTTCCGCGTAATGGTATTTCAGAATACCGGGAATCACGAAGGTATAGTTTTCGGGCAGTTCCGTTTCGAGAACCCTGCCCACGGCCCGGTTTCCGTAAATATGAAAAGAATTTTCCCCCGATTCCGGCCGTCGGATGGTCCCGTATTTTGCCGCCCTGACGCTTAGGGCGAACAGGTCCAGGTGGTCCCGGTGGGAATGGGTGGTGATCATGCCGCTGATGACCGAACCGTCTATCCCGAACCGGATCATCTGGGCGTTGATGTCCGGGGAAATATCGACGAGCAGCCGGTCGTTGACCAGGGCGCAGGAACGCATCTTCACGTTTTTCCCGCCAAGTTTCCGGGTTTTTTCACAGGCTTCGCACTGGCAGAACACGCTGGGCATGCCCTCCGCCGCGCCGGTTCCCAAATACTGGAGTTTCATGATTGTTCCCCTTTATCCTTTTATGCCGGACATGGCCAGGGACTGAATAAACTGTTTCTGGAACAGCAGGAATACGATCAATACGGGGATGACCATAAGAGTGCCGAAGGCGAAGATTTCCCCCCAGAATATATAGACATCCGTGGACAGCGCCCGCAGGGCCTGGGGCAGGGTGCGGAACCGTTCGTCCCGGGTGACCAGGGTCGGCCACAGGAGGTCCCCCCAGGTCCGTATAAAAGCCATGATGGCCACGGTGGCGCAGATGGGCTTCGACAGCGGGAGCATGATACGCCAGAAGATCGAAGCGTAATTGTCGCCGTCCACCACCGCCGCTTCCAGGAGCTCCCGGGGCATTCCCTTAAAATGGCTGTAGAACAGGAATATATACATAGGTGTGGCGATGGTGGGCACCGCCAGTCCTGCGTAGCTGTTGAGCATTTTGAGCTGGTTCGTGACCAGGAAGCGGCTGATGATCACCGCCTCGGTGGGAATAATCGCCAGGGCAATACACAGGGAAATCAGAAACCCCCTGCCTTTGAACCGGAGCAGCCCCAGGGCGTAGCCGATCATGGCGTTGATGACCGTCCCGAAGACGACATTTATCACCGTAACCACCGTGGAATTCCTGAAGAACCGGAAGAAATCCATTTTATTCATGATGGAAATGTAGTTATTGAAGGACAGCTCCCCATAGGGGATAAAGGCCTTAATCGACGACATATCCGCCACGATCTGGGTGTCGTTTTTCAGGGAAGCCACCCCGAGGTACACCAGGGGAAACACAAACAGGAATGCAACCAGTACGTATATTGTATAAAAAACCGCTTGGGTTATTATTTTCCTTCGCAAACTCATGGCAACGGCCATCGGTTACTCCTCCTTTCCGAGAAATCTGTTCTGCAGCAGCGAAATGGCCAGTACGATGAGGAAGAAAACCACCGAAATAGCCGACGAGTAGCCCACCTGGCTGTTGGTAAAGCCCGCGGTATACAGGGTATACACCACCGTATTGGTGGAACCCTTGGGGCCGCCGTTGGTGAGAACGAATACCTGGGTAAACAACCGCAGGGCGTAAATTGTATTGGAAACCAGGACGTAGACCAGGGTATTTTTCAGCATGGGAATGGTGATGTGCCAGAATTTCTGGAGTACGTTGCAGCCGTCCATATATCCGGCTTCGTACAGTTCCTCAGGGATATACTGGAGCCCGCCGAGGACAATAACCATCTGGAGCCCCAAAGCCTGCCAGATGTACATCACCGCGATACTGCCCAGGGCCAGGTTCGGGTCCTTGAGCCAGGTCTGGGGCGGGATGCCGAACAAGCCCAGAAGGGAGTTCATGAATCCGTCGCTGCTGGGAGAAAAGATGAATGACCAGATTACCGCGACAACCGTCATGGTGACTACCTGGGGGCTGAAGTAAATGGTCCGGAAGACGGAAACGCCCCGTATTTTTCTGTTTACCAGAAGGGCCAGTAAAGTCGCCAGCACGATCAGTGCCGGTACCACCAAAAGGGCGTACATAAAGGTATTGCCGAAGGCCTGGCGCACGGCGGCGCTTTCGAACATTTTTACGTAATTCGCAAGACCAACGAAGCTCACGGGCCTTCCCGCCCGGGCAACCAGCATTTTGTCGGTAAAGGAATACGCCGTGGACATGATAAACGGGATAATGATAAACACGGAAATAACCAGCAGCGCCGGCGCCGCGTACAGCCAGGCTACCGCGGTCTGGCCGTCCCGGATACGGTTTTTCTTTCTCAGTGCCCGTGCCGCCGCTTTTTCCTGTCTCGTCATGGAAACTCCTTACGCCGGAAGGGCAGGGCCCTTCCGGTTTTTTACCGGCTCGCGCCGGGCAGCAGGTATTATTTATTCCAGCCGTTTTCCTTGATAATAGCATCCGTGGATCTGGCCGCGTCGTCCAGAGCTTTCTGGGCATCCTCACCCACGAGGATATCGGTAGTAGCATCCCGGACCGCGCTCCAGATGGTCATGTGCGCCGGGGTAAGGGGCCGGAGGTAGCTGATCCCCGCTTCAAGCTGTTCCCGGTACAGGTACAGCCGCGCGCCGGGCTTGAATTCATCCTTTGAGTTGAGGATCGAAAGCCGCGACGGAATGGCACCGTTGAAGTCGGTTACCATATTGATGTATTTCGGCTGGAGAGCCGCTTCCATGACCTTCCAGGACGCGTCGGCTTTGCCGTTTTCCGTCGCCGAGGTACTCATCACCCAGACCACAGACCCGGAACCGGTGAATACCCCGTGGCCGAAATCCGGAATGGGAACGAGAATCGCGTCGTCCCCGAGGCCGTTCACGTGGTCGGTGTATTTCCAGTGGCCCACCAGGGAGAGGGCGCTTTCCTTCCGTCCGTAGAAGCCGTCCTCATAGTCGCAGAGGGGGTTCATATACCCCTGATCGCCGAGCCACGCCATGTACCGGTACGCTGCCACGGTGTTTTGTCCGTTAAGGGTGCCTTCCGCGAGCATGGTATTCCGGTTGAGGAAATCACCGCCGAAGCTCCGCACCACCGGAAGGTAGGTGAAGTACAGGCTGGAAGGGTTGTTCTGGCGGATGTAGAGCGGGAATTTTACGCCGCTGGCCTTGAGTTTCGCCAGGGCATCCTCGAATTCAGCCTTGTTCCAGGCTTCCTTGTAGGAAACGGGAATCCGGACTCCGGCTTTCTGAAGCATGGATTTGTTGGCCCACATGGCCATTCCGGAATCGAACTGGGCTACGGCGTGGAGTTTCCCGTCGTAGGTGGATTCGTCGATCACCGACTGCATCAGGTCCCGGCGCAGATCCGGTGAAACCCGGGAATCGATGTTCTCGATCATACCCACATCGTAGTAATACGCCACATCCAGACCGTCCAGAACGATAACATCCGGGGCGTCCCCGACAACCGGAGCCAGCTGGAGTTTATTGTTCAGTTCATCCTTGGGGTAGTATTCATCTTTGATGGAAATACCGGTGTCGGCGCTTATCTGCCGGAACATATCCCGGTAAATATTGTCCTCCGCCCCGGCGCTGATCCAGATTTTTACCGTGCTGTCGCCGGATTTCGTCTCGCCGGATCCGCCGGCCGCCGCGGCCGCAGTGACCAGGATTGCGCAGACAAACAAAGCCGCTGCTTTCTGCCAAATTTTCTTCATCGCGTTCCTCCGAAAAATGTACTGTATACCCCGGCCGCTTTCCGAAAAACAGTAATCAAAAACTGCGGCTGCGCCGCTCCGGAAAGTGCTGGGATGGTCTATTATCACCCTGCTTTTTTAATATGTCAATCAATAAACATATTTTTTTGGAATTATTTGTGGTATTTTTATATATTTTGATTTTATAAGCAGAAATACACGGTAATATTCGAGTTTTTTATATATAAATGGGTAAAATTGACCCAGTATTTATCGATTATCATATATAAAACGTTTGTCATATTGCTGTATTGAAATATCTATAGCTCAAGAATCCGGTTATTTTCCCCCTGAGAAACCGTTATTTCAAAGGTCCGGGAGGCAAAATCCGCCAGAAGACTCGCCCGGTCCGGTCCCGCGGTCCAGGTAAGGCGGAGCTGGTGTCCGGCGGGCGCTTCCAGGGCAAAATCACCGGAAAAAGCCCGGTGGCTGCTGCGGAATTCCAAAAGAGCCAGCAGTTTCCGCACCACCGGACGCCGCATTTCCCCGTGAATTTCTGCTTCGGAGTAGTAATGGCGGTTTATATTGCGGCCTTCCTTGGTCGCTTCCAGCAGGGTGAGGTCGTTTTTCCCCGCCAGGGCGCCCACGTAGTAGACCTGGGGTATACCGGGGCAGAAAAACTGCACCGCCCGGGCAAGCAGGTAGGCGTCGTCATCATCCCCCAGGGCCGAATAATAGGTGCAGTTTATCTGGTAGATGTCCAGGTTGTTGTACGCCGCGGTATTGTAGATTTTTTTGACATTCGCCCCGTACCGGAACAGATGTTCCTTGGTTTTTTCGATTTCCCCATCCGGCAGAAGGTCCTTTACATCCACCACGCCGATTCCGTCGTGGGTATCCAGGGTGGTGAACTGTTCCCGGGGGCATATTTCCAGCCAATGGCGCAGATATTGGGTCTGCCCGAAGTACAAAGCATGCAGGAGCAGCATGGGAAGGGCGAAATCGTATACGTAAAATCCCTGGTCCGCTATTTTTTTCTGAATTGTGTAGTGTTCATGGATCTCCGGGAGAATTTCCGCACCCTTATCCCGGAGAATCCCGGCGCAGTAATTGAGGAGTTCCCATATTTCCGGTTCCACAAAGAAGCAGTTGGTATTTTCTTTTTTAACCGCGTAGGCAAAAGCGTCCAGCCGCACCATGGCCGCCCCGTGGGACGCGAGACCCCGGAGCGTATCCGCCAGGAATTCCCGGCCCTCCGGGCTGGCCGTATTGAGGTCGATCTGCTCTTCGCTGAAGGTACTCCATATTTTTTCAGCGGTGCCGTCGGCGAATTCCGCGGTTACGCAGGGCTCGCAGGGCTTCCGCTTGTAGATCAGATCAACCTGTTCCGCGGTGGGTTCTCCGGCACGCCAGAAGTCCTTATACCGGATAAACAGGTTTTTATAGGGCGAATCGTCTTTCCTTTCAAGAAAATCCCGGTAAAACCGGCTGTTTCTGGAAATATGATTAATCATGTAATCAAAAATAAGATCGTATTTTTCCCCCAGGGCATGAATTGAATCCCAGTCCCCAAAGGCTGGATCCACCCGGCTGTAGTCCTCGGGAGAAAATCCCCGGTCACCGGAGGATGGGAAAAAAGGGAGAATATGAATACCGCCGAAGGCTTTGGAAAAATACGTATCCATGATTCTGTTCAGATCGGACAGGTCGTTTCCCAAAGAGTCGGGATAGGTAATCAATACGGGTTTATTCTTCATCCTTATTTCCCTGTACGCGTGAATACGCGGAACTCCGGTTCCGCTCCGGTGGATATCATACGCCGGAAATGGTAATTATGTCAATCGTTTATCATATTGAAATAAGAGCACCGATAAAACAGCATGGCAATACCGGGTCCGGGGGCCTGCCGTATGAAAAAACTATGGTTTTTTTCTAAATAGTATAAACCGCGGATACTGGCTTGCCGATAGTTGAAAAGTAGAACCGGGGAATTCTTCGGGATTTCCTTTTGTGGGGGTAGGATATGAATACCAGTCAGGGAAAAACACGGCACGGCCATTCCGGTGAGGATTTTGATAATTGCATGCTCATCCTCAGCCAGGAGGTTACGGTCCTGGAAAACCTGTCCGCCTGCCAGGATCTGGTACGGAAGGCGGTGATGAACCGTGAATGGGTTGATTTTGATGGTAAAATATCGAGCCTCAACGACCTCAGCGACCAGTTTGAAGCTCTGGAATTTGAGCGGACCCGGCTGTTCGCCCGGTATTCCCAGGCCGGTGACGGTATCGCCGAGGAAGAAGGGTTTTACGCCATGGCTCTGCGGCTTCCCCTGGGGCAGCGCCACGCCATGACCAGCCTCTACAGGCAGCTGAAAATGTACATTCTGCGGATCCGTTTAGCCAACGATTCGCTGATGCATTATATAAACGAAGCTAAATTAACCGTATCGGAATTTCTCGAAGCCGCGTTTCCGGACCGGAAGGGACGGCTGTATTCCCGCCGGGGCACCCAGATTCCTTCGGATATGCGAAGTATGGTGCTTAACCGCAGTTTATAGGAATTCCAGGAGTTACCATGACATCTACCTTTCAGGGCATAGAAATCGGAAAACGGGCTGTTTCGGCCCACCAGCAGGGATTAACCACCGTCGGACACAACCTTTCAAACGCCTCCACCGAGGGATATTCCCGGCAGCGGGTGGAATTTTCACCCTTTGAACCAATTTACCTTCCCGGACTCAACCGTGAGGAGACTCCCGGCCAGATCGGCCAGGGGGTGGTGGTGGAACGGATCGAACGGATCCGGGACCAGCTCCTGGACCAGCGCATTGTGGCCCAGGCCGGCGGGGAAGGGTACTGGGGTACCCGGGATAAGTACGTGCTCATGATGGAGCGAATGTACAACGAACCCGCGGATGTCTCCGTCCGGGGCCGGATGGATGCCTTCTGGGATTCCTGGGAGGAACTTGCCCGCCATCCCGCGGACAACGCCCCCCGCAGGGCGGTGATCGAACGGGGAAAAACCCTGATCGACAGCATCCACGAACGGTACAAGGGCCTTAAGGGGCTCCAGGATATGGCGGAGCAGGATATCCAGATTACCGTCGCCCGGGTAAACGAGCTTTCCCGGCAGATCGCCGGCCTCAATGATGACATACAGAAAATCCGCGCCCAGGGGGACAACCCCAACGATCTTCTGGATCGGCGGGATCTTCTGGTGGACAAGCTTTCCTCGATTATTGATGTGACCACCGACAGCCGGGACCCGGATGAGTTTATGGTGCATACCGCCGGTTTTGTGCTGGTCCAGGGCCGTATCGGCCGCCAGTTCAGCCTGGAGCGGGGTATTGAGACCGAGGGGTATTCGAAGATTGTCTGGGAAGAAACCGGCAACGACGCGGTTTTCCGGAGCGGCTCCCTGGCGGCCCTGGTGGAACTGAGGGACTCGACCATCCAGTCGGAAATCCAGAGCCTGGATTCCATGACCATGAACTTTATCGATCTGGTAAACGAATCCCACCGTCCCGGGTATGGTTCCAACGGAACCACGGGGCTCGATTTCTTTACGGAACGGCCCTTTGTCACCAACGTGACGGGAAACTACGACCGCAACGGGGACGGCGAATTCGATTCAACCTATATTTTCAGGATCGCGGGGACCAATACCCTGGAACCCAGGGCCCAGATCGGCCTCGAAGGGGTAATCACCCTCTCGGCGGCGGACGGGACCGTGGATATTCCTTATTATCCCACGGATACGGTGGCTGAAGTCATCCAGCGGATCAACAATTCCGGGGCGGAAGTCGTCGCCCGGCTCGACCGGGAAGGCCGGCTGTCCCTCAAGGGAACCCCCGCCGAGGACTGGAGCAACCCTGATTTCGTGATCCGCCATATCGAGGATTCCGGACGGCTCCTCCAGGGCTACGCCGGCCTGCTTAACGCTTCGGGGCCGGAAGGCGCCTACGACTGGGGCGGCGCCGACGCGGTTGCCTCCCTCACCGGCGGCGCCATCAACTATACCGTGGCGCCCGTAGCCCATCCTTCGGGATGGATCGAGGTGAATCCGTCGATCCTCAAGGATCCCGGTTCGGTCGCCGCGGGATACGGCCTCAACGACCGGCCCGCCAATGTGGGGAACGGCGAAGCCGCCACCGCTATTGCGTCCATCCGGTACAATGAAGTCATGGTAGGCCGGCTCGGCACCTTCGACGATTATTTCGCCGACGCCGTCGCCCGGGTCGGACTCATGGGAGAACAGAGCGAACGGGCTCTGGAAACCCAGAATCTTATCATGAAGCAGCTCAAGGATATGCGCCAGTCGATTTCCGGGGTTAATATCGATGAGGAATTGTCCCAGATGATCAAATACCAGCACGGGTACGCCGCGGCGGCCCGGTTTATTACAACGGTAAACGATATGCTGGATACCATAATCAACCGGATGGGAGTGTAAGCCATGAGACGGGTTTCAACGGATATGCCCAATGCGGATATGCAGTTTCATCTCCGGCGCCAGGAACAGCGCCTGAACGATATTCAGAATAAAATCGCCGGCCAGACCAGGATCAAGGAACTCCGGGACGATCCTTTAGCGGCGTCCCACGCGGTCCGGTATGAGTCCTATCTGACCCGCCTGGAACGGTTCGAGAAAAATGCCCTCTACGCAAATGACCATTACCGGGTAACCGAAGGCTATCTGCAGCAGGCCGAAGGCATTCTGCAGCGTATCCGGGAACTCTCGGTGACGGGCGCCAACGGTATATACGCTCCTGAGGACATGAAGAACATGGCGGTGGAGATCAACGAGCTGCTCAAGGAACTGGTGGAGATCTCCAATGCCACCGGGCCCGACGGGAATCGGCTTTTTTCCGGGGACAAGGCCTTTACCGAACCCTTCAGACTGGTGGAAGGTACCGTCGCCGGAGGCGGCGAGTCCATGGTCGTCCGGGTGGAGTACCGGGGCGCCGGCGCTGACCGGAAGGCGGAAATCTCTGAAAACGCGTATTCGGTGCTGGATATAGGCGGCGGCGAGGCCTTCTGGGCTGAGAAAATGCAGATTTTTTCATCCTTTGACGCCACGGACTACCGGGTCACTTCCCCGGGAGGATTTTTCGTGGACGGACAGGAAATAACCGTAAACCCCGGGGACACCATCCAGGCCATCGTGGCCAAAATAAACGATTCCCCGGCTCCGGTCAAAGCCTATGTGGATCCCGAGACAAAGGGGCTCGCCCTGGAGGGAACCACCGCCCATCTTATCCGTATGGAGGATAAGGTCGGTTCCACGGTCCTGCAGGATCTCGGGGTTGTGGCTTTTAACAGTGATTCCAACGCGCCGAACTGGCACAGCGCCGCCCGGGTTTCCGGGGGTTCCGCCTTTGACATGGTAATCCGTCTCCGGGACGCCCTGTTCCGGGGCGACAGCGAATACGTGGGAAGCCAGGGCATCGGCGGTATGGATCTGGCCCTGGGAAATATGCAGAGCCGTCTTGCGGAAATCGGGAGCCGGTCCGAGCGGGTAGAAACTACCTGGCGCAGGATCAACGCGGAAATTCCCAATGTCACCGCCGCTCTGTCCCGGGAAGCGGGTCTCGACTTTGCCGAGGCCGCCACGGACCTGGGAATGATGGAATTTGCCCACCGCGCGGCGCTGCAGACCGCCGCCAAGGTTATCCAGCCGACCCTGCTGGATTTCCTGCGTTAGTAAAACTGGATACCCGCCGGGCCCGGTTAGCCGACAGGCGTTCCGGGGTCCCTTGGCTTAGTTAGGAGATACAATTGAAGGTTGCAACAAAGGCCTACGGCCTCATTGATGTGGATGAACGGCAGAAAATCACCTTTCCCAAGGGATTGTTCGGATTTGAAGCATTTACGGACTACGTTATCCTGGATGCGGAACGGCAGCCCTTTTACTGGCTCCAGTCTTTGGAGGTGGAGCAGGTCGCCTTTATTCTGATTAACCCCTTCCTGTTCCGGCCGGATTACGAACTGGATATTGATGACGGCGAATTATCCGAAATCGGCCTTTCCGATCCGGAGAAGGCCCTGATCTTCTCCATCGTTACCATACCTTCCGACGGGAGTCCAATGACAGCCAACCTTCAGGGACCGCTGATCATCAACCGGGAGACCCGTTCCGGCCGTCAGGCCGTACTTGCAGACCAGCGCTGGAAAACGAAACACGATATTATGGCCGAACTTGCGGCTGCAAGGAAAGAGTAATGCTCATACTATCCAGGAAAGTCAACGAAAAGATAATGATCGGAGAGGATATCTCCATCTCGATAATAGAAGTCCGGGGAGATCAGGTCCGTCTCGGGGTGGACGCGCCAAAGCACGTTAAGGTTTTCCGGCAGGAAGTTTTCGACGCCATCAAGGCCGAGAATAAAGCCGCCATGGAATCGACTCCGGTCATCCCCGAACTCGGCATCACGGAAGAACGGAAACCGCTTTAAAAATTACCCTTTCCGGGCTGTCCGCGGCGGAAACCGCCGCGGACCCGGCCTTTCTCAGGAGTTGGGGTTTTTCGTCCCAATATCCTTGTGCTCTTCGTAAATTGCGTCGAAATCATCGGCTATCGCAGAGAACACCTCCACCAGGGACGGATCGAAATGGGTACCGCTTTCCTCCTTAATTTTTTTTACCGTTGACCGGTGATCCAGAGCGTCCTTGTAGCTCCGTTTCATCCGCAGGGCATCGTAGACGTCCGCTATGGCCACGATACGGGCGGGAAGGGGAATCATGTCGCCGACCAGCTGGAAAGGATAGCCTGACCCGTCCCAGCGTTCATGGTGGCTCAGGGCGATTTCCTTTGCCATGGGATTGGGGTACGTCGACAGAATATACGCGCCGTTCTTGGTATGTTCCTGCATAACCGACCATTCCCAGTCCGAAAGGGGCCCTTCCTTGTTGAGAATATCGTCGGGGGTTCCGATTTTCCCCACATCGTGCATGGATGCCAGGAATCCGATATCGTCGATAAAATCCGCGTCGATATGCTCATATCCGGGCTTATGGTACAGCTCCTCGGACAGTTTTCGGGAGTAGTAATTGACCCGGGTAATGTGCTGGCCCGTATCGTTGTCCTTGAGCTTTGAAGCTTCCAGGAGGCTCATAAAGACGCTGCGGAGCAGGTGTTTGTTTTCCTCGGTAACGTCGTCGAACAAGACCACGAATTCATTCGGGTCGCGGGTATTGACTTCGGAAGGGAACAGGAAAACCCTGGTTTCCACGGTTTCGATTTCCCGGGTTTTCAGGCGTGAGATACCCTTCCAGGAAAAGCCGTTCTTGCCATGCAGCACGGTATCCCTGATATCCCTGATTGACTCAAGGCCGAAGGACTTTCCGAAAACATCAAACAGCTGGTTGCCTTCAAGTTTAAAAAATCCGGTAAACAGTCTGTGGCAAGCGGGATTTTCATAAATTATCCTGAAATTCCGGTTGATTATCAGTACTGGAAAAATGCTGCTTTTAAAAATGAACGAATCCGGCGGGGCCTCTAAGACAACGTCCTCATCTTCAAAAGCAGGATCTTGAAGGTCTGTTTCCTCCAAATCCTCTAAAACTTCATCCAATTCCTCAATAACGTCCTCCGGATGGAACTGGTTTTGCACAGTGCCTCCCCAATGAAAAAACTTTTAAAAAACTATTGTTTGTCGCGGAGCGATAATTCGGCGTCACTTTTCCGGATATACACGGGACCGCTTTCCAGATTATCACCGCTATTATTTAATATATATAGTTTTCGCGCTTTTTCCAATAATTCCTTTGCATTTCCCCGGCGCCGCCCCGGGTCGAGGATCAACGTCCCCTCCGGTACAAAGGATGAAGCGGCGCGGATAAACAGATCTGCGTCGGGCCCGGTAACCAGGACCGGGGTATCCCGGGGAAGGAGTTCCAGTATTGTTTGGACCTCCGCGTCAAGGTTCTCGGTAACGCGGTTTTCCCCCCGGTAGAGGGCCGTAAAAAAGCTTTTTTTCTTCGCGTCCATCACCGGCAGCACCGCCCCGGGCCATACCGCGCAATGGGCCGCCATGCAGTCCAGGGTAGGGACCGATATGAAGGGAATTCCCAGAGAAAGGGCCATGCCCTTTGCCGCGGAGAAGCCGATCCTGAGGCCCGTAAACGAGCCGGGACCCTGCATGCATGCTATCAGGGAAAGGTCCTTTGGTGTCAGGTCCGCCTGTTTTATAAGATCATCTGCAATTTCCATGAGAAGCTCCGAATGGCGGAGCCCTGCGTCAATTTCGGTATACCGCATACCGTCTCCGGAGGAAAGGGCGGCGGAAAGTATGGATGTGGCGGTATCCAGGGCAAGTATATTCATTGTATTTCAGGTAATCCCCGGGCGGATATGGTTATCTTCCGTTCCCGGGGACCGGTAATTTCGATTTCGACAACCACGGCATCCTCCGGGATCGAGCCGGGAATGCGTTCGCTCCATTCAATAATACTTATTCCGCCGCCGTAGATCAGCTCCTCGCCTCCCATGGCGGAGAAATCATCCTCCCCCCGAAGCCGGTACGCGTCGATATGGTACAGGGGGATCTCCCCTTCGTATTCGGACACAATTGTGTAGGTTGGGCTGGTAACTTCATCCCGGATACCCAGCCCGCGGGCTATGCCTTTGGCAAGCTGTGTCTTCCCGGCTCCGAGCCCTCCCCGGAGGGCCACAACGCTTCCGGGACGCAGATTCGCCGCCAGTTTTTTTCCGATGCGAAGGGTTTCTTCCGGAGAGGCGCTTATATAATCAGACAGGCAATCCGCCGCTTCTGTCAAAATCATCGATATATGTTTTCAGCTTTTTCAGCAGAGGAACCATAGGATAATCCACCGGCTGGTCAAAGGTCACGTTGATTTCCTTTTTGCCGGTGGGCATAATCTCTACTGAAAAATCTATATGCCTTTCCACGGTTTTACTGAGAATTTCCATGACAATAGTCCCGGTATAGAATCTCCGGTAATAAATAGGATGATCCTTCCGCACTATATCCTTCAGCTCAATAATCTGCATCTGATTAAAATATCCTTAATTATGATGTAGGGTCAATCCTGGTCATAGCCAAAGACCATGGCGTTTACCGCGTTGAGGCTTTTTCTCGTTATCTTGATAAATTTAATGTGCATGATAATTCCCAGTCCACCGCTCCGGTTCGTCCTCAGGACCTGGCCAAGGGCCGCCAGGGACCGTCCTTCGCTGTTTTCAAAGGTAATCTTAATCCGGGAACCCACGGGGACAACGGAGGTCGTTTTTACCGCGCATCCTCCGGCGGAAATATCCAGAATGGTTCCCATAGAACGGCGGGGATCCACTGACATTTTCCGCTCGGTTTTTCTTCCCCGTTTGATTTCTTCAATATGAACGATGGAAAAATAGCATGAAATGGTGACTTCCTTGCGTTTAAACCGGCGTTTCGTCAAAGCCATGGCTTTGCTGGAATGTGCCAGCTCCAGCGCCAGTCCCTGGGGTGTTTCGAGAACATCCTGGACGCGGCTTTCAATGGAAAATCCCTTGCTCAGGTTTGTGAAAAAGGAAAGGGTTATCTTGCTGCCCCGGGCGAATTTAACCGGTGTTCCCAGGGAATTCCGGGGGCAGTCCACCAGAAGCTGGTTGCCCTTGGATGAAATGACCCGGACAGGGTAGGTCGCGCCTTTGGCGGTGGATAGTACCGCCGCCATGTTTTCGGATATCCTGCGGGCGGGGCCCGCGGCGGCGGATTTGTCCGGCTGGGCCGCTTCCACGGTATTCCGGATAGAAAAAAGCAATGTCAGGAAATCCTGGACTTCCTGTTCGCTTTCGCCGCTTTTTTCAATGGATTTATAGGCCCGTTTGAAGTGCCGGTCCAGGGACGGGACATTCTGCATAACCGTTTCGGGATTTGAGACCCCGTCGTTTTTAAAAACGTACTCCAGGAGCTTTGTCTGGTCTTTATCGAGACCATAAAACGAAGCTACCTTGCGCATCTGGAATATGCTGAAATTTCTCGTTGAGGATCCGCTGCTTTTGCCGCCGCCGCCGCTGCCGCTGCCTTTGGGACCGGCGCCGATTCCGTTCCTGACGATATTTATCACAATAACGGCGATAATAATAACCGCCAGGGTTACGAGAAAAATCGTTGAGACCACGGGGTCTTCTTCTTTAAACCAGACAATGTCGTCCTGGAGGAGAAACATGCTGTTCCCAAAGATACCCATATCCATATACCCTTACACCGTTTTTTCCGCTGATTTTTTCAATATGCCGAAAAGCAGCCGAAGCCGCGGGGCCAGCTCGTATTCAGCCAAATCGCCCACCAGAACGGCGTCCTTCGCCTCGTAAGCGGCGAGCATTTCCTTTATGGTCGCGTCGAATCCTTCAAAAAAGTTGTCAAAGGTCGCTCCGCTGTCTCCCTGGTATTCAAATTCAAAACCCCGGGAGTTTAAATACGCCATAAGCCGGAAGAGTTTTTCCGTAATGTTTGAGAAAAGCTGGACCGTTTCCGTGGCCCGGCTGTCCTTGCCGGTTTGGAGATCCAGGGGAAGGTCCTCCAGCCGCTGGGATACTCCGTCGATAATCGTTTCAAGCTGCAGCAGCGCCTGCTGGGGGGCGCTGATTTCGGCGATCCGCTCATCCGTCAGGGCCAGGACCTGATCCGGAGAGAGCCCTTCCCCGGACAATGCCGCGTCAATGATCCCGAAGAGTTCCGGATTCCGGTGGGAAAGGAAACTGGCCGCGGCGCTGCCTTCCCAGTCCTGCTGTATTTCCTGCCGGCTGTCAAAGGCCGCTTCCCGGTATGCCTCGAGAATATCCCGGGCGACAATCAGGGCTTCCAGAAGCAGTTCAAAGAGATTGCTTGTCTGAATATCCAGAACGTCAATCTCGGACAGCTTCCGGTCAAATACCTCGCCGATGCTTCCGGCGGAAATTTTTTCGTTGTTTATGGTTATACCGCTTAAGGAGTAGCCCGAGCCCGCAAGCCAATCCTCCAGGCCCGAGAGGAGTTCTCCCAGGGTCTCTTCGGATTCCAGGGTAATTTCTGCTCCTTCGCCGTTGATGGTCAGATTCATGGTAACTCCCAATCGTGTGATTCGCCGTACAGCCTGTCAGGGTCCGGGCCGGTTCGGTATATCCTCACCGCCGCAGGCGAATCCGCGGCGGAGTATTCCCGTTCCCTTAAAAAGGGCCTTAATTATTATTATTAGCCCTGCGGCTGAACTGGTCCAGGGATGTCGCCGTTTGTTCCATACGGTTATAGGCGCCTTCCATCTGGCCGTACTGGCGTTTGAGGGTGTCTTCCTTGTTGGCAAGCTGCCGGTCCAGGGTTTCTATGCGGCGCTGTTCCTGGCTAATGCGGGAATCAATGGTTCCTGTTTTGAGGGAAATAATCCCCCCGGTTTCCACAAAGGGCCGGGCCAGGGTATCCACCGCGTGGGCAATCCCGGAATCAATAATCAGGTCGCCGTCGGTATCGTACCCGAACAGCTGCTGTATTGCGGGCAGCTTGGTCTGGAGGGCGGCATCGAGGGCCTTTTCGTCTATTTCCAGATATCCCCGGAGCCGGGACGCGTCGTATCCGCTGCTGGCGCCGGAGCGCCGGACATCGGTACCGATACCGATCTGGGCAAGCATGGATAATTCCCGGTCCGCCGAAGTGGGGTAGGGGGCGGAGGCAATACGCTGGAGGTTGTTCCGGAACTGGTTCAAAGTTGAATCCCCGGAAAACGACCCCAGGCGTTCCCGCATTTCATCCTGCTCTTCCCGGGTAAGGTAGGTCAGTTCCTGGATTACCCGGTCGTCGTTTCTGGTCAGTACATTGATATCCGCCATGAGCCGGTTGTAATTACCCACCAGGTCAATGATGGCTTCCTTGATGGAGTCCCGGTCCGGTTCAACCCCGAGCCGGACCTGCCGGTCGGAGGCTGTCTTCGCCGTGAGGGTAACTCCGGGAATGAGATCGTCAATGGTATTGGTCGGCCGCTTTACTTCAATACCTTCCATGGAAATTATCGCGTCCTGGGCGACGGAAACGGCGTTCCGCGGGCGGAATCCGTCGTTCGCGTCGGGATCGAAAATCCGGACGTTCCGGATGGAAATATCCCGGTGGGTATTGTTGTTTACCAGATCCATGGAAACAATGGTCCTGGACCCGGCGATATCACCGAGCCGGTACTGATAGGTATTGAAATTTTCCGAGTCCCGCACAGGGGGCAGGGCGGCGCTGGTGCCGTCGGAGAACGTCAGGAGCAGCACCCCCAGGTCGTCGACCCGTTTTGGCGGCTCCGGAGGCGTCCACTGCGGCATGGGGACACTGGAAGGGTCATTTTCAACGGTAATACCGCCGTAGCTTGCCGATCCCGCGGAGGGAACGGCAGGTCCCGGCGGCGGTCCGGCGGTGGTCAGATCCGCGTCGGTTTTGGTTTTGGTTGCGGTTTCAAAGCTTATGGTTAATGCCCCAGCGGCCTGTATGGGCTGGCCCAGGGTAATCCGGGCTTCGCCGCCGGCGGCGACCTGGAGGGTTCCGTCCAGAACCGAAACCAGGGAACTGTTGACATCCCCGGATCTTCCCCGGACGGACGCGGGGGACAGGGCGATATCCCGCCGTGAATCGTCAACCTTGTCCACCATGCCCGTTGCCAGGGCCAGGGTTTCGGCGGCTTCGGAGAAGCCGAGACGGTTTCCCGCTCCGGTAACCAGGGATTCCACCAGCAGGGACCGGGTCCCCGGTTCCACCGTAATGATGCTGGCTTTTAGTTTATCCCTTCCCCGCCGGTTGAGAGCCTCGGTAAAATCCTTGAGGGATCCCCCGCGGAAGTTAAATGCAATTTCATCTTCCCCGACGGTAAAACTGTAGCGGCCTTCCTCGATCCGGTAATTCTCATCCAAAGGAGTGGAAAGAAAACGGTCAGCCGCCGCGACCTGTTTGACAATAAAGCTGCGTTCCTGCTCCACCGCGTCCCGGGCGGCGGTTCCGCTAAGTATTGAATCATCGGAAGAAAAAACGACCCGGTCGTTGAAGGGATTCTGAAAGGAATACAGGAGCCGGGAGCTTTCCCTGAGAGAAGTCATCCGGCGCCCGACATCCTGCCAGTAGGTTTTTTCGGTTTGGAGGTTCTCTACGGTCTGTTCCGCCCTGTCCCGGGGGATACGTTCGACCTTCATGAGATCCTCAACGAGTTTTTCTGTATTAAACCGGCTTTTTACTCCGGGAACGTAAATATCGGACATGAACCGCTTTCTTCACCTTATACCTGTTCGTCGAACAGAAAACCTATGGTTTCCTTAAGCTTAAAATGAAGCCGCTGTAATTCCTCCGGCGGCAGCACTTTAATTACCTTATCGGTTTCAGGATCGATCACCTTGACCGTAACCTGGTGTGATTCATGATCTACGACGAATTTCAGCTTTCTGTTGAAAGCAAGACTGATTCTCTCAAGATCCGCGGTGGTAGTCTTGATATCTACCGCTTCCCGCTCTCCCGGTAATGTTGCTACAAATGTTTCTCTGGCGGCAGCGCGAGCCTCCGCCGACTGAACCTGCGTTTTCACAGATCCCCGGTCTTGCGGGAGTTCCTGGTACGGAAATCCGTTTCCGACACCGGTAATTGGCATACCCATGGGTACCTCCCTGTAATTCACGGACGATCCGGCTGTCTGCCCATGAAGCTCCTGTTATTCCCGCCTGCATCCGTGCCGGCGGACTTTTTTCAATTCTGGATAATCCCGCCCGGAAGGTTCTGCCGGCCTCCCGGAATCCAATATACAACAAATAAGCCGTAAAAATACCATTTTTATGACCTATGTATTATGTCTTTTCCGCGAATTCCTGATGAACCGCGGAAAACGGCGGAATTTCAGCGGGATCAGGCCGAAATTCTTCCGGTTTTTCAAAAAAAAGGACGGGGAAGGGCGCGACTTCCTCGTCCTGCGTTCCAAAAGACGACGTCCAGAAGTCTCTCAGTACGCGTACAAAAGCTTAGCCAAGCAGACTCAGTACGGACTGGGTGCGGGTATTAGCCTGGGCCAACATAGCCGTTCCAGCCTGGGACAGAATCTGATCCCTGGTGTAGTTAACCATTTCCGACGCCATATCCGCATCCCTGATCCGGGATTCGGCTGCCTGCATGTTTTCAGCAGCAATGGCAACACCCTGGGCGGCCATTTCAAACCGGTTCTGATACGCGCCGAGGTCGGCCCGCTGTTTGGAGACCTGCCGTAAGGCAGAGTCAATAGAACCGATCGCCTGATTAGCCGATTCGGGGGTAGCAATAGTTAAACTACCATCTTCGCCCTGAGCGCTCTGAAGGCCAAGAGCCATAGCGGTCATGGTGCCGATAAAGACCTGTTCGTTCTGGTCCATATTGGCGCCGATCTGGAACTGCATGACTCTATTGACCGCGGAATCCTGGGCAAACGCACCAGTCAGCATATTCATCCCATTAAATTGGGCGTGGCTCGCGATCCGGTTTACTTCGTCAATCAGCTGAGAGACTTCAACCTGAATCTGCATACGGTCTTCATCGGTATAGATACCGTTGGCGGACTGTACTGCCAATTCCCGTAAACGGTGCAGAATATCCTGGGTTTCCTGAAGATACCCTTCCGTTGCCTGAATAAAAGACACACCATTCTGAATATTACGCTCGGCCTGATTAAGCCCCCGGATCTGGCTCCGCATTTTTTCGGAGACCGCGAGCCCGGAAGCATCATCGCCCGCACGGTTTATCCGCTGGCCGGAGCTTAAGCGTTCAATGCTTTTCGCTACATCGGCCGACGTTACACCAAGCTGACGATTGGCATACATGGCGCTCATGTTGTGATTAATGATCATATAACCCTCCTTGCACAGGTAAGCGGCCGCTGTCCGTAGCAGCCGCCCGAACCGCACGACCGGTTCACCCGGCAGGACGTTCGCGCCGATCCTGCCGGATTTCCCGAAACGGAACGGACTGTCGATCGGGAAGGGGAGACCCCGCCCAATGAACAATCCGCACCGCCGTGCTTACCCGTAGAGGGTTTTTGTCAAAGAACCTGGGAAGTTACCGTATTTTTCAATACGATAACTCCCTCCGAAGAAATTGTACAAAGTACAATTTCTTCACGCTTGCTGATATTACAAATATAATATCGATACCGCGGAAAAACCATGGTATCAGGCTATTATAGTGTAACCGCCTACTGGAGAAGTTGCAAGACCGACGTTGATCTTTGGTTTGCCTGGGCAAGCATGGCAGTCCCGGACTGGACAAGAATCTGATCCCGCATGTACTCAACCATCTGGTTGGCCATATTGGTATCCCTGATCCTCGATTCGGATGCCTGCATGTTCTCCGCGCCCACATCGAGACCGACAATGGCGTGTTCCAGACGGTTCTGGTACGCGCCGAGGTCCGCCCGCTGCTTGTTGATGATCTTCAGGGCCGTATCAAGCACACCGATTGCCCGGTTTGCTTCTTCCGGCGTTTCCAGTGAAACGAAGGTCTGGTCACCGACATTGCGGATACCGAGGCCCGCGGAAGTCATGGTATGGATAAATACCTGTTCCCGCTGGTCCATGTTGGCGCCGATATGGAACCACATAGAACCGGTAACCATGTTTTCGCCGGTGGGCCGGGCAAAGCGGCCGGTGAGCATGTTCATGCCATTGAACTGGGCATGGCTCGCGATCCGGTCGACTTCGTCGACAAGCTGGGAAACTTCAACCTGGATCTGCATCCGGTCTTCATCGGAGTAGATACCGTTGGAAGCCTGTACCGCCAGTTCCCGGATTCTCTGGATGATATCCTGGGTTTCCTGGAGATAGCCTTCTGAGGTCTGGATGAAGGAGATACCGTTTGCGGCGTTGGCCGATGCCTGGTTTAACCCCCGGATCTGGCTCCGCATTTTTTCGGAGACCGCGAGTCCTGAAGCGTCATCGCCGGCACGGTTGATACGGAGTCCGGAGGAAAGCTTTTCCATGGACTTGGTAAGGTGGCTCTGGGTCACCTTGAGGGACCTGTCTGCGAACATAGCGCTCAGGTTGTGGTTGATGATCATGTCATCCTCCTTGATAACTGTTTCCGGACACATCCGTGCGTCCGGCGGAAGCATCCGTGCTTCCGCAGTAGGCATTGCTGCCTGGGTTGTGCGGTGTATCTTCCCGGAGAAAACTACCCCCGGTTCCGGAAAAGAGGGGTCCGCGGCCGCCTTTTTTCCCGGTGAAGATACCTACACAGTTAGTTTTTCGGCATATAGCCGTTAATTCTTTAGCTTTTTTTCATTCTTTTTGATTATTTTTCCATTTCCGTAATATCCAGTTTTTCCAGGGCCTTTTCCAGCGCTTTTATCCTGAATCCTTCGTAATTCAGCGGTCCCCGGAGGTGTTCCAGTATACGATGGTTTTTTCCGTACTGTTCCGCCAGAATCCAGTCTCCCAGGATGGAACTTTCCATATTTATGGTATAAACCGGTTCCGTTTTTCCCTTGGGGAAGAAGAGCAGCCGGTATCGGCAGGTTGAAAAGGGTGAATTCCGGTGTTCAGCGCTTTTCTGCGCCCTAAAGAGGGTGTTTTCCGCGTGAGGGAGACCTTTTTCCGGTCCAACCGCTGCCACAGCCCAGGAGTTAAGCTCGAACCGTTCCAGGGTTCCCAGGACGAGCTGCGCCCGCCATGCCAGATCCTGAACTGGTTCCATAGGTCTATACTATACCACGAAAGGCTTTGACAAGCCAGGTAAAATAATATATACATAATTTTCCGCTATTTTCAATTATGCTCAAATAGCTGCGAAATCTTCAAAAAAACCGAAAAATACCGGCGAATCGTATAATCTCCCGGATAACGATTCCGGATACACAAGAAATTGAATGTTTAAGAGGAATTTTACCATGGACACAACGGAAGTACGGCCGACAGAAAATAAAATGGGGACCATGCCGGTTAACCGGCTGCTTATATCCATGTCTCTCCCCATGGTTGTGGCCATGGTAATCCAGGCTCTGTATAATATTGTGGACAGCCTTTTTGTTGCCCGCCTGGGCGAGGACGCCCTTACGGCGGTTTCCCTGGCATTTCCCATCCAGAATGCCATGATTGCCATCGCCACCGGCACCGGGGTGGGGATCAACGCGCTGCTGTCCAAAAGCCTGGGGGAAAAAAACTTCAAGGAGGCCAACCGGACCGCCAACAACGGGATTTTTCTCGGTTTCCTGAGCTATCTCCTGTTCTTAGTGTTCGGACTCATAGGTTCCCGGTGGTTTTTTGCCATTCAGACCGATATCGGCCCGATCGTTGATTACGGGTTTGACTATCTGTTTATCATTACCGTGGCGGGATTCGGGGTTTTCGGGCAGATAACCTTTGACCGGCTTCTCCAGGCCACCGGAAGGTCCTTTTATACCATGCTTACCCAGGGAACCGGGGCAATTATCAATATAATCCTGGATCCGATTTTTATTTTCGGCCTCTTCGGGTTTCCCGCCCTGGGCGTTAAGGGCGCTGCCCTGGCCACGGTAATAGGGCAGTGGATCGCCATGGCCCTGTCAATTATTTTCAACCTGCGTTTTAACCACGATATACGGATCAGCCTGAAAGGGTTCAGGCCCAATCTTTTCACGATCAAAGGGATATATTCCGTCGGTGTTCCCTCTATAATTATGGCCAGTATCGGGTCGGTGATGAATTTCGGGGTAAATAAAATACTTCTGGCCCTCTCATCCACCGCCGCCGCGGTATTCGGGGTGTACTATAAGCTCCAGAGTTTTATCTTTATGCCGGTTTTCGGCATAAACAACGGGCTGGTGCCGATTATCGCCTACAATTTCGGGGCGCGGAAAAAAGACCGGATAAAAAAGAGTATTATCTGCGGGTTTGCCTATGCCACGGCTATCATGGTCTTGGGATTCCTGATTTTCCAGATATTTCCCGCCCGGCTGCTGGCGCTGTTTAACGCTTCTGACACGATGATTGAAATAGGGGTACGGGCGCTTCGGGTTATCAGCATCAGCTTTATCGGCGCTGGATTCTGCATTATAACCAGCACAGTGCTGCAGGCGCTGTTCAACAGCAAGCTCAGTATGTTCGTATCTATTGCCCGTCAGCTGGTGGTGCTCCTGCCCGCGGCGTTTATCCTGTCCGAAATCGGAGGGCTCCGTCTCGTGTGGTGGTCTTTTCCGATTGCGGAGATAGCGTCGGTCTGTCTTTCCGCCGTGTTTCTGAGGAAGGTTTACAATAAGGAAGTCAGGCACCTTTCTCCGGACTGGGCCGAGACCCCTATTTATCCGGAAAGCCGCCCGTAGCGGGTTTTTGAAGGGTAACCGGGAAAACAGCCGCTTTCCCGGTTTTCCGGACAGTTATTTAGGAATATTTATCAGGGGCCTTCTCGGGCCGGTGTTGACAATACTCATCGGTTTCTGGGCGTTTTTAGCCGCCGGCTTGCGGGCGGCGGGTTTGGCCGTCATAGGTTTTTTAGCCGCCGCCGGCTTCGCTTTAGCGGCGGGAGACGGTTTTTTCGCGGCGGGCTTTTTGGCCGCCGGTTTCTTAGCTGCCGCCGGCTTCGCTTTAGCCGCTGGGACCGCTTTTTTCGCGGCGGGTTTTTTGGGCGCCGGTTTTTTAGCCGCCGCCGGCTTCGGTTTCGCCGCGGGAGACGGTTTTTTCGCGGCGGGCTTTTTAGCCGCCGGTTTTTTGGCCGTGCCGGCCTTCTTCATGGCGCTGTCTTTAGCGGTTACCGGTTTTTTGCCGCCCTTTGCCGCGGGGGCCTTTGCGGCTCCGGGTTTCAGTTCGGCAAAATACTTGATGGTTTTGACCATCTGGGTGGTGTAGGACGACTCATTGTCGTACCACGCGACGGTCTGGACCTGGAACAGGTCGTTCCCCAGGGGAAGAACCAGGGTTTGGGTGGCGTCAAAGAGCGATCCGAAGGTCATCCCGACAATGTCGGAGGATACGATTTCCTCATCATTGTATCCGTAATTTTTCGATGCCTTCTTCTTCATCCACTCATTGATGCTCTTGGTGGTGATATTCTTGCCTTTCACCGCCGCTACAAGGATGGTGGTCGATCCGGTGGGAACCGGGACACGCTGGGCGGCTCCGGTGAGCTTTCCGTTTATCTCTGGGATAACCAGGCCGATTGCCTTGGCGGCTCCGGTGGCTACCGGCGCGATATTGGCCGCCCCTGCCCGGGACCGGCGGAATACGCCCTTGCGGTTGGGCGCGTCGAGGATTGACTGTTCCCCGGTATAGGCGTGGACCGTTACCATGATGCCGCTCTGAATGGGCGCGTATTTGTTCAGCGCGTCGGCCATGAGGGCCAGACAGTTGGTAGTGCAGGACGCGGTGGAGATAATCGTGTCCGTGGATTTCAGAATCCTTTCATTTACCCCGAATACCACCGTGGGAAGGTTATCCCCGGCGGGAGCGGAAATCACGACTTTTTTTGCCCCGGCTTTTATATGGGCCTGGGCTTTGTCTTTTGACGTGTAGAATCCGGTGCATTCCAGGACCACGTCCACGCTGTGTTTTTTCCACGGAAGTTTTGCTGCGTCCGTTTCGGCGTAAATTTTAATTTTCTTGCCACGGACGGTAATGGAATCGGGGCCGGCCTTTACCGTATTTGCATACTGGTACTTGCCCTGGGTCGTATCGTATTTTAAAAGATACGCCAGCATTTCGGGCTTGGTTATATCGTTGATTGCCACAATCTCATAACCCTTGGCACCGAACATCTGTCTGAAAGCCAGCCGTCCGATACGGCCGAATCCATTGATTGCTACTCGTACTGCCATGTAATTACCTCTTTTACTTTAGGTTTTTAATAATATTGGGATCGTGAAAAACAAACACGTCCCATAATTCAAGTATAGAACAGTTTTTATCTGTTTGCAGTTTTTTGAGAAAAAAATACTATATTTATGAGTAATTCAATGGGTTTTTTATTAATTCTGTAATTAAAATATTAAATTTGCAGGAAAATCAGCCCATGGACCCCGAAATTAGCGCGCTTTTCCACTGCCAGAGAATGGGACCCTGTTTCGCCCGTTCTTCCAGGGCTTTTTTTATTTTTTCAAAAGCGGCGCTGCCTATTTTTTTATGTATAAAGGAACCCCAGCTTGATTTCTCCGTGTCGAACCACAGCGAAAGATCCCGTTCTCCCAGGAGGCGTTCTTCTTTCTGGTCAATGAGTTCCACTGCGGTTTCAAAGCCGGCAGTCCGGAACGCCGACGCCAGGTCTTCCGGTTCCCAGGTCCAGCGGCGGGCGCCTCCGGTTTCATCGGCTTCCTCCGCCGGTCCGGCGGCGCCGAAAAAGGCATCCTCCGCTTCCCTGAGCAATGCGGCGGTATCCTCGTCAAGGCTGCCTTCGCTCCGGAGAATCCGGGAAATCCGTTCCCCGAGCCGGGGCGGCGATTTGAGGATGACCACCGCTCCTTCCCCGGAAAGCAGTTTCTTCGCCCGGAGGGCAAATTCAGAAAAAACTTCCCCGGGAGTATCCGTGCCGAATCCTTTCCGCCAGGGTTCCCGGGCGAGAATCCGGTCAAAGGTTCCGGAAGAAAACCACTCCGCCGCTTCATCCGGCAGGGGCAGGCCGGTTCCCGGGTAAACCGCGATTTCGGGCTGTTCCGTCTGGTCGAGAACCGCGGCGTACCGGAGGAGGGCATCCCTGGCGGTTTCGCTGTCCACCATGGCCGCGGTCAGGCCCTCGGGGGTGCGCCGGAGGGCTTCCCAGAGCAGCAGGCCGTCATTGGCCGCAGGAATAAGGATTCTGTGGTGCCGCACAATGGGGCACTTGTTTATAACCGCGTCGCGGTCGGAGAGGAGCAGGCCGCTTCGTCCCGATTCAAGCCGTTTGAACCAGCCTTCCTTTCCCTTTGACGACGCGGACCAGGAAAGGAACTCACCGTCCGCCCGGGTATCGCCCAGAACCGTGGCTGCCTGGAGTTCCCGTTTTCTGAGAACCTCATCCCGGATTTTCCCCTCGTATCCCACCACCGAGGGAATATAAAATGCCTTGCCCCGCAGGGCGGAGGGGAGGTACTGCTGGGCGGCCCAATGATCGCGGTAGGCGTGGGGGTATACATAACCGTCTCCGTGGCCGAACCCTTCCTTGTCGCGGCTGGCGTCCCTGAGATGGTTCGGGACTTCCGCGTCCTCCCGGTCCACTTCCTTCAACGCGTCAAAGAACGCCATGGCGGTGTTGGACTTCGGCGCCGTGGCCAGGTACAGCACGGCGTGGGCCAGGGGAAAATTACCCTCGGGGAATCCGATCCGCTCAAAGGCTTCGGCGCAGGAAATAACCACCGTAATGGCATTGGGGTCCGCCATGCCCACGTCTTCGCCGGCGAGGATTATCATACGCCGGAAGATAAATGAAGGATCTTCCCCGGCGCGGACCATTTTCGCGAGCCAGTACAGGGCGGCGTCGGGGTCGCTTCCCCGGATGCTTTTGATAAACGCGCTTATGGTATCGAAATGGTAATCCCCGTCCCGGTCATACAGCACCGCCCGGCGCTGGATGCTTTCCTCGGCGGCCTCAAAGGACACGGCGATTTCCGAACCCTCCGGGGGCGGCCACGACTGCGGACTGGTTTCTACCGCCAGTTCCAGGGCGTTGAGCAGGCTTCTGGCGTCGCCTCCGGCGACTTCCACCAGATGCTCCAGAGCTCCCGGGGCAAAGATAACCTTCCATTTTCCATATCCCCGTTCCGCGTCGGCTAACGTCCTGAGGGCGGTCTCCAGCAGATCCGCGGAAGCTAGGGGTTTCAGCTGAAAAATCCGGCTCCGGCTTACCAGGGCCCGGTTTACTTCAAAAAAAGGGTTTTCCGTGGTCGCTCCGACGAGGATTACGGTACCGTTTTCCACCCAGGGAAGCAGTGCGTCCTGCTGGGCTTTGTTCCAGCGGTGGACCTCATCCACAAACAGGATAGTCCGCTTGCCGTAGAGCCGCTGCCGTTCGTCGGAACGGTCTATGGCTTCCCGAATATCCTTGATTCCCGCGAGGACCGCGTTGAGGCTTTCGAAATATCCCCTGGTGGTGTTGGCGATTACCCGGGCCAGGCTTGTTTTGCCCGTTCCCGGGGGGCCGTAGAAAATTACCGATGAGAGCCGATCCGCCTGGATTGCCCGCCGGAGGAGTCTCCCGGGGCCGACAATGTGGTCCTGGCCTATTACGTCATCCAGGGTTCTTGGCCGCATCCGGTCCGCCAGGGGCCCCTGGGGCGGCCCCGAACCCTGGGCGCTGAAGAGTTCACTCATCCTGTCCGCCGGCCCGGAGAGCCGCCCGCCGAAGGGTTATTCCTCAGCATTCCATTCTTCATCCCGGTACGACCAGAGCCCGTCTTTCTGGGTTGAGGCAAAGAGCGTCTGTTCGGGATCGATGGCGAAGGGGGTCTGCATAAGGCTCCGTACCACGTGCCGGCCCAGGGTCGACCGGTACCGGGATCTGTTGGTAACCGTGGATGCATCCTCGCCGGGTTCCCGTAAAGTATAATCCGACAATTCCCCGGTACTGGTAAGAAGCATCTCGCGGTAACCGTAGGTGTAAGAACCGCTTTGGTAATCAATTCCCAGAAGCAGCAGATGCGTTCCGTTCTTTTCCCAGAGGGCAAGGGCTCCGGTAAACTTCATGTCGCCTTTGCTGATTTTTTGCGAGAACCCCGCGGTGGTTCCCGCGTATATTTTTTCATCGTTGGTAACCGCAAGAATCGTACCTTGTACGTTTATAATCCCGGTAATCAGTTGACTTATATCTGAACCGTCAATAGCCTGGGCCGCTGCCAGACCGGCTGCGCTGGTGGCTGAAAAGATACCCGCATCAAGGATCGAGATGTACAAATTTGGTCCTTCTATGGCGGCTCCGGTAAGGCGGCCGTTGGAGCCTAATCCTGTTTTAATCGGAACCAGGGATGTTCCGTTGTCGTACAGAATGGCATGGTCGTTGTTTCCGGTGTTCCGGGCTCCGATAAACAGCACCCCCCCTGCCGCGTAGGCTCCCTGCAGCACCGAATACTCGGTGGTATTGGCCAGGGCAACCCACGTCTGGGCATCGGCGGACTTCCACAGTTTTGTGGACCGGTAATCGGAACCATCCATAGTCAACGCGTATAAATGTGAACCTGTGGTCGCAATATCATGGACTTCCCCTTCGGGTTTAACATCCATCTTAGTCCATTCCGGTTTCCCGTTTCCTATGTCTTCATATACATAGAGGTTTTTTCTTCCGACGTAGAGTTTTGATTGGAATTCCACAATCTGGGAAGGGGCGCCCTTAATGAGCGGTTCCTTGGGTTCAACCTCATTTGAAATTTCATAAAAAATAGGATTCTGCCCGCACGCCGCAAAACAAAGAACGGCTATGCAGGCCAGGATCAGGAACCGCGCTCCCGGCAGGCGGGGGGATGCCGTTTTCTTATGTGTATGAATTATTCGTCGGATCATAAGTTTTTTCCTTAAAAATGGTATCTGGCGCCCACGGTGATGGTCAGGAAATTGCCGTGTACATTTTCTTCTTTGTTGCTTGTCCACTGCGGTACATACCACCAAGTGGTATTGAGCCCGAATGACCAGTCGCTGTTAAAGCGCCAGAACACCCCCGCCGAGGGCTTTATGTACATTCCGAAATATCCCCGGTCGAGGTATTTCTGGGGTGCAACCCCCGCCGCGAGGGTGAGGGGAAATTCAAAGGAATACAGCGTAAACTGGTACGTCGCCCGGATACCGATGGGGACAATATAGAGCATGTTTTCACCCAGGGTACTGGAGAACATACCGGATATTTCCCCTCCCACGGCAAAGCGGGAGGAAAAAAAGTAATCGTACGACAAGGTACCGGTTCCGCCGAGGCTCACGTTGTTATCTAAAGTTCCGGAATCGCCTACAAAGAAAAGCGGCAGGATTATCCCAAGGGAAATACCGAAAATCTGGTCGCCCCGGTTGTACATGGGCGTTTGAACCACCGACCAATCCGATTCCAGAGGGCCGCTGTCGTCATCCGATCCCGGAGAATCGGATTCCTGCGCAAAGACAGGAAGTGTTGTCGCTAAAAACAGCAGCGTCAAAAAAAGAGAAGCCGCCCTTCGCATGGTCATGCAAATACTCCTATTCTGTTTTCTTTACTATATCTGATGCTCCGCACCTTTTCAATTACATCGGGAAGGTTTCGATTTTAGAGTCCTTAACTGTAAGTTTCTGATGTACGGAAGTAACTAATCCCTTACATCAGAAACACTTACAATCGAAAATAACTAAATAATTTCAATTATTTAACTATAGAACATAGATCCATAGGCTTTGGTTACTATCTTATGGTATAAATAATTACTGCGGCTGCCGGAAATACCGGGAGCCATACCACGGTACCGGAGGAATTATGGCAGCGATAATAATAGATGGAAAAACGATTGCCCAAAAACAGCGAACCGCTGCCGCTGACAGAACCCGTCTGCTGCGGGACCGGGGCGTACATCCCTGTCTGGCGGTTGTCCTGGTAGGGGAGGACCCCGCCAGTATTTCTTATGTTACCGCCAAGGAAAAAGCCCTGGCGGAAGCGGGAATGGCCAGCCGGGATATCCGTCTTTCCGGGGATACCGGAGAGGCGGAACTTCTGGATCTGATTACCGGTCTCAACCGGGATAATTCGGTCCACGGCATCCTTGTCCAGCTGCCCCTTCCCAGGCATATAAACGAGAATAACATCATCCGCGCCATTGATCCAGGCAAGGATGTTGACGGATTTCACCCGGTTTCCGTGGGCAACATGGTCCTGGGGCAGCCCGGATTTCTTCCCTGTACTCCCAGGGGTGTCCTGGTTATGCTCAAGGAACTGGCGATTCCCACTAAGGGCGCCCATGCGGTTATCCTGGGACGGTCCAATATTGTGGGAAAACCCCTGGCAAATCTCATGATCAGGAAGGACTGCAACGCTACGGTCACCCTGTGCCATACGGGAACCCGGGACTTGGCGTACCACTGCCGGCAGGCGGATATCCTCATTGCCGCCGCGGGCTCTCCGGGGCTCGTTACCGCCGATATGGTGCGGGAAGGGGCGGCGGTTATCGACGTCGGGGTAAACCGGGTGGCGGATCCCGCCGCGAAGCGGGGATACCGGCTCTGCGGGGATGTGGACTTTGCGGCGGTTTCCGAAAAAGCCGGGTACATAACGCCGGTTCCCGGCGGGGTGGGACCCATGACCATTGCCATGCTGCTGCAGAATGTGCTCGATTCGGCGGAAGGGACCGCGGGGAAATGATCGATATACAGAATCAGGCCGACGAGCGGGACGTTCCCCTGGCAAAAGTCGGGGTCAAGGGCCTGCAGTATCCTATCAGGGTTCTGGACAAGGTTAATTCGGTGCAGTACACCACCGCCAAGGTCGATTTGTTCGCGGATCTCCCCCACCATTTCAAGGGAACCCATATGAGCCGCTTCATCGAGATCTTTCACCGTCATAAGGACGATATTTCCATGCCCCGGTTCCTGGAAATGCTCCGGGATATCCGCCGGGAACTCGACGCGGAATCGGCCTTCGGAACGGTGGCGTTTCCCTATTTTCTCGAGAAAAAAGCCCCTGTCTCGGGGCTGCCGGGGATGCTTTCCTACGAATGCCGGTACCACGGTTCTGTCAGATCCGACGGAAAGCACTTTACCGTAAGCGTTGCCGTGCCCGTAACCACGGTCTGCCCCTGTTCAAAGGCGATCAGCGACCGGGGCGCCCACAACCAGCGGGGAATCGTCACTGTTGAGGTTGAGCTGGGGCCTTTTTTCTGGATAGAGGACCTCATCACCATTGTCGAAAACGCCGCGTCCAGCCCGGTTTATTCCCTGCTTAAGCGGGAGGACGAAAAATTCATCACCGAGGCGGCTTATGACAATCCGAAGTTTGTTGAAGATTTGGTACGGGATGTGTATATTAAAATAAAGGAGCTCGAACAGTTTCCGCGCTTTTCAGTGGAGGCGGAAAATTTCGAAAGCATCCATAATCACAGCGCGTTTGCGTACGCCATGTACGATCCGCAGGCGGGAAAGGACGGAGAGTCTTTCCCAGAAGGAGAAAACCATGAATGATCTTATCCCCCAGAAAGATTACGTTCCCCGGGAAGTACTCGCCCGGCAGGGAGTTACCGCCGTTACCGGCCTTATCGGCGGCGGCGCCCTTTTGATCGTTAAGGCGCTGCCCTCGGTGGTCGGCATTGTTGCCGGAGCCGTTGTGGGTGTCGTCGGTATAGGGGCGCTGCTTTCCAAGGATCCCGGTGACCGGAAAGCTGGTCTCGTCATAACCGCTGCGGGCGCCCTGGGGATCCTTTCAAAAATACCGATATTCAGCGGAATCGCCGGCGGCCTCCTTACCGTCGGTGTTGTAGGTCTCCTCGGCATAGGTATCTGGAACGGTATCAAATTCATCAGAGGCCTCAAGGCCCGGACGTGACTTTTTTTTTCGAAACCTATGGGTGCCAGATGAATACCGCCGAATCCGCGGCGCTTCAGCTGGTGCTTAAGGAACGGGGATGGACCGAAGCCCCCTCGGGAGAAACCGCCGACCTGGTGCTGCTCAATACCTGTTCCGTCAGGGCAACCGCGGAAACACGGGTCATGGGCCGGCTCGATCTGTACAGAGCCCTGAAAAAGCAGAAACCCTTCACCCTGATTGTGGCGGGCTGCATGGCCCAGCGGATGGGAGAGTCCCTCAGGGAAAGGAACCCCGCGGTGGACTACGTCATGGGCACTGCCTCCCGTTCGGTTTTTCCGCAGATCCTGGCGGCGGCGGAGCAGGGCAGGGCCTTTGTTCCTTCCGATGAAGCGCCGGTTTTTTCATTTTCATCATCCCATCTTGAGGACGGCCAGTTCCGTTCATTCGTTCCAATAATGCACGGATGCAACAACTTCTGTTCCTACTGCATCGTTCCGTACGTCCGGGGCCGGGAGATTTCGCGGTCACCGGAGTCCATTGTCCGTGAGATCCGCCTCCTGGCGGAACGGGGTGTCCGGGAAATTACCCTCCTGGGGCAGAATGTCAATTCCTATAAATGGGACGGGGAGGGGCCTTCCCTGGAGTTTCCTGACCTACTGGAACTGGTGGCGGAGGAGTGCGGAAAGCTCCCTATCCGGTGGATACGGTTCCTTTCAAGCCACCCGAAGGATCTTTCCTCCCGGGCCATCCGGGTAATGGCGGACAATCCCCTGTTCTGCCGGCATCTCCATCTGTGCGTACAGCACGGGTCAAACGCCATCCTCGGCGCCATGAACCGGCGGTATACCCGGGAAAAATACCTCGACCTTGTTGCGGAAGTCCGGGAGGCCATGCCGGGGATATCCCTGTCCACGGATATTCTCGTGGGATTTCCCGGAGAAACCGAGGAAGACCTGGAACTGACCCTGGATCTCATGGAGCGGGTTAAATTCCTGTATTCCTATATGTACCATTATAATCCCCGGGAAGGGACCGCTGCCTGCGATCTTCCCGGACGTATCCCCGAAGAAATTAAACGGCAGCGCCTGGGCCGGGTTATTGAATTGCAGAAAGGGCACACATTAGAATTATTAAAGGAACGTATCGGATCCCGGGAGACCGTTCTTATTGAAGGAATTTCCCGGAAAAATGCCGATGAATTAATAGCCCGTACCGAACGGGACGAAATGGTGGCGGTTCCCGGCAGTCTTTCCCAGGTGGGATCCTTTGCCGAACTGACCCTGTCGTCCCTGCGGGGAAATACCTTCCGCGCAAAGGAGTTAGCATTATGCCCTGGCGACTGATCGGAATTATACTGTTATGCGGGATTTTTCTCGTATTCATAGGATTTAATCTGGAGAACAGCTGCAATATATCCTTCGGGTTTACGGTTGTCCAGAACGTGCCGGTGTATCTTACCGCCTTTACCGCCTTTGTCCTGGGCATGCTCTGCGCGATTCCCTTTGCCGTAGCCCAGCGCAGGAAAAAACAGCCCAGGGAATCCGCCAAAGCAAAAACCATTGACTCTCCGAAGACCGATACCCTTGAATCACTGAACATTTCTAAGGAAGATAAGAAAAAACAGGGCCGGAAGAAGAAAGATGATTCCATAAAAGTTACCGAACTCGATGACGGTTCCTATGGGATTGATTAGGTTTTTTAAAATCCGTTTTGCCGCCGTCCTCATCCTTGGGATTATCCCTTTTTCTGTCCTTTCCGGCCAGGAAGCGAAACTGTTCGCGTCCGAGATCCAGGAGCTTGAAAAAATTCTGGAGGGAAGCGCTTCGTCCGGGGCGGACCGCCGGGACGCGTATAAACGCATCGCCCGGCTTCTCCAGGCTGCCGGCAACATAGAAGGCGCCGCGGAGGCGTGGTCCGGCGCGGCCTACGCCGAGCAGGGCAAACGGGATGACGGGGCTCTTCTGTCGGCGGTCCGGTGCCTTATGGCCCTGGGTGAATGGGGAAAGGCCGAGGCGGGAGTTAAAGCGGTTCTCCTTACCGGCCGTGACCGGGGGAATCTGCTCACCGCCCGGTATCTCGGCGCCCAGGTAGAGGCCTTCCAGACAAAAAGCGGTGACCACTCAGCCCTGGCTTCATTTCTCGATGATCCCGATTACGAAGACCAGAAATCCATGACCTATTATCTGCTCTGGGTGGTGTCGGGTAACGAATCCTATAAAACGAAACTCCTCCGGGAATACCCCCGGAGCCCCGAAGCCATCGCGGCGGCGGATTCCCAGAATGACCGGGTAAGCGCCGCCCCCGGGGCGCTGCTTATTTTATTTCCCGGGAGAGACAGCATAACCCTGGGAACGCCCGTTCCTTCCGCTCCATCCGCGGAAAAGCCCCCGGAGACAACGGCTTCCGCCGGGCCCGCCGCCGCCCAGCCACCGGCACCAGAACCATCCCCGGCCGCCGCCGGTCCCCAGGCTCTCCAGGTAGGGCTCTACAGCAGGGAAGAGAACGCCAAAGCCATGGCGGCCCGGCTCACCGAAGCGGGATTCACCGCGTCCGTATCGGAGCGGCTGGTAAACAATAACCGGTACTGGGCGGTTACGACCCCTCCGGGCAGGGACTACAACGAGACCCTGCTCCGGCTTAAGGACGCGGGATTCGAATCATTTCCTGTTTTCTGATTTTCTTGGGGTTTGTCGCTTCCGGCCGGCTCAGGAACCGCTTCCGGTATCTTCCCGGTTTTCCTGCCCGGTATTGACCCTGGCCAGTGAAATGGCGGCTTCATGGAGATCCTGAATCCCCCGGGTTCCCAGCCTTACCCTGGTCAGGGTAAGGTCACCCGCGGTTCCGCGGTCATCTTCCTGCCCGGTTCCGGGCCGCTCAACCCGGTATACATCCCGGGTCAGGCCCGCGATATTCTCCGGCCGCAGTTCCAGCAGTTCTATAGAGCCCATCATGAAAAAAGTGTATCTTCCGCGCTGTACCAGAGCGCCGGTATGCAGTTCATAGGTTCCGTCGCTGCTGAAAACCATTTTCCCGATGGAGCCATCGTATTCTGAGCTGATATAGGGCGGAACCGGCGTCTGCTCCGCGGGGCTCCTCAGCTCCGCGATACCGGCCTTCCGGTAGGTGCCGTTCCACGGGGCGCTGACCCCTATTTTCAGGCGCACATCCTCGGAAACTTTGACCCTGATGCTTTCCAGGGTGGCCAGTTCGATTTCCAGGAACCGGCGCAGGGTGGTGACGGAAATATTCTGGCTTGAGATATACAGTCCGTAGCGGGTAGGGCTGGAATTGTGCCAGCTGAAGACCTGCTGGGTTTCGTCGGCGAAAAAGATAATCTCCCGGTTGTCGGGGTCAAAATAAATGTACTGCCGCTGGTCCAGGGTCCCCTCGGGGCTTACGTAATACCAGAGGCCGTCAATAAAATGCTCGAATTTATCCGCGGAACCGCTCAGCAGTTCCCGGACCTGGCGCTGCTCTATCTGGGTCCCCGGGATCCGGGCCACCCGCTGCTGTTCATACAGGCCGTTTACCGGATTGTACCGGTAGGTGGTTTCAATCTGGTCCAGAATATTGGAAGACTCGTAATCCCTGCTGTATGACAGTATGGTAAAACTTTCCCCGCTGGATAAACCCAGCTGGTAAGCGGTGCTCCGTCCGGTTTCATTGATCGCCAGAGACCCGTCGGCGTGGAGTTCCGCGATTTTTATAAAAGCCGGCTCCTCCTCGCCGGCTTCGGCCGCCGCCGCCCGGCTTTTCTGCAGAACCGTGAGGGTATGCTCCCCGGCACTGTTCATGCCCATCACGATGAGGCAGATGCTCCGGTCCCCCACCATATCCTGGGTAAACATGCTGAATGTACCGGGTTTTGTCACGGCGGTGGGCGTTTCCCAGATCCGGCGGTATCCGCCCTGGACCTCGTCGTAATCAATATATGAAATGTATACCGGACTCTCGATTTCCGTGAGCCTCCGGTAGGCGATCACCTGTTCTTCCTGGGGGTCGGCGTCGAAATTCTGGGAAAGCACCGAAACGAGGCTTTCGCCTTCCCGGAGGGCAACCTTTGACGAAATATCGTCTTCGTAGGCCATCCGCTCAGCGGTGCTGCCGGAACTGTAGACCTCATCGGAAGCCATGGCCTGGGGAATAATTACCCTGCTCTGGCGGTTTTCCTGGTTTTGTTTGTCTGTCGAAATCCGCGGATAGACGATAAGCCCGATTATAGCGAACACCGCCCCTATAAAAACAGAAATAGTTAGAATTTTTGTGGCTTTTCCGGTCATGTTTTTCCTAATGCGGCGTTTATCTTCTGCATTACGTTGTTCAGGGTCTCTTCAATACCGACATCACTTCTAAAACCCGCCGCCCTGGCGTGGCCGCCGCCGTTGAAAAACTGGGCGATTTTGGAAACATTCACGCTTCCCTTGGACCTCAGTGAACACCGGACCGGGCCTTGGTGGTTTTCTTTGATCAGAATTGAAACTTTGATATCCCGGCTTTTCAGCGGGATGTTGATGAATGACTCCGCGTCGTCAACGGTCGCCCCGGTAATGGTCAGATCCTCTTTTCTCAGTATCTGAACGGCTACCTGGCCGTCGGTGAGGAGTTCCAGCGTTGAAAGCACCCGCTGCTGCAGCAGGAGCGCCCCGGTGGAGGAACTTTCGTAGAGTTTTTCGTAAATAATATTGGGCACCGCCCCGGCTTCCGCCAGCAGAATTGCCGCCTTAAAGGTCCGCGCGCTGGTCTTGGCGTAGGCAAAGGACCCGGTGTCGTACACAATCCCGGTAAAAGCCGCCACGGCGGAGGATTTTTCAATGGTAACTTTAAACTTTTCCGCGATTTCCGCCACCATCTCGCAGGTCGACGAAGCGGTGCTGTCCACGTACCCGTCCAGGGAAGACAGAGGATTGAGTTCGTGATGGTCGATTATCAGGACCTTCTCCACAAAGGGGAGGACCTCATCGGAGATTTTTCCGATGTTGAACTCGTCGGAAGTATCCAGAATGATCATGACCGCCTTTTCAGGCAGCTGTTTACGCTTTGACTCATCCCAGGCGAACATTGATTTTTTGGGTATCATAAATTTGAAGCGCTCCGGGGCCGGAGCCGGATTTACGATAACCGCCTGTTTTCCGATTTTTTCGAGGACATCTTTTAGGAGAATCTCTGCGCCAAGTCCGTCTGCGTCGGGGTTGTCATGGGTGGTTAAAATAAAAGATTTATATTTTTTAATGAAATCCAGTGCCTTCTGCATCATACCAATCTACCATAACTCCCTGAGGTAGTATATTTACTTTACGGCATTCATGTAAGCCACTGCCGCGTTGCGCACCTGTGCATCAAGGCCCAGTCCGATAACCATGGCCTTCCATCCGGGAAAGTCGTCAATTTTAGCATACCGCAGCAGGCCCGATAAATCCTGTTCCTGAGCCGGGGAGGCGGCGATAACCCCGCCGCCGCTTATGAGCAGGGTATACACCATACGTCCCTGGGACGTTTGCTCCCGCCGCCGGTCCGCTTCCCGCAGAGCCGCGGCATAGTTGGCGGTGCCCCCCGCGGGTTTGATGGCGCGCAGCGCGTCCCGGGCTCCGGCTTTTTCATCATCCCCCCGGATTGTCCCGGAAAAAATAAGTTCCGGCCGCTCGGAAACGGTCCAGATGTTTAAATTATCACCATTTTGAAGCAAATCGCCGATAATAACGGTAGCAGCCCAATTAATTGCGGCGTCTTTGCTGTTATTTATTGCGGCGGAACTGTCGAAAATCAAATAAACGTCCACGGATTCGGTCCGGTTGTCGGCGGAATAGGCGGATTGTGTATACATTACAAAAATGCAAAGGAAAAAAAGTATTTTTTTTGACGGAAAAAAAGTCTTCATACTCATCATATTACCATATTTTTCAAAGTTTAACACAATTTTCTGCAAAAAAAATAAAAAAGACTTTACATTCTTTTGTGGATATTGCTAAGATATGAGATATTAATTACTATAAGTATCTGCAATAATTTTTTTTGAAAGGAGCCAAGGATATGGGAGCCATTGACCTGCCCAAGAGCCCTAATGTGTTTCACCCGGAAAAGCCGAGTGCCGTAGGTTCGAGGAATTCACTCGCACAGGAATACCGTGATCAGCAAAAAGAAGTTAACCAGCTTCTCGAGGAAGAAACTAATAAGGTTCTTCACCATCTTACCGCCAGACTGCCGAAGGACGTCCTTGAACGCCTCGATGTAATGGGCGGCCTTAAGGAAAAACTGTATAATTACTTCAATCAGAATTATCAGAACATGTTCAACCGTTACATGGTAACGAGTGAAGATGAAATGGTAAAGAAGATCCGTAATTATATTGACAAGGAAGAAACCAAGGTCCTTGCCCGGTATACTCCTAAGGAAATTGCGGACCTCCTGGATCAGGTCGGCGGCGCCGATAAGTTCAACACCGGCGAAATCGAAAAATCCATGGTCAATATGTACGGCCACCTGCAGGGACACATCCAGCGGGGCGTCAACGACCTGGAAAACCTGACCAACAGCCTGCTCCGGCAGAAAACCGATACCGGTGCCTTTATCCGCGGCGAAAACGCCTATTCTATTGTTAAATGTTCATTCAAAGACAACCTCAACAAACCCAAGACGGTTACCGATGTTAAGCTTTCTGTGAACATTCTCGATTCCGAACTGATCAGCCCTATTTTCCATTACCAGTCCACCGTTGAATTCCTTATCAAGGATCTCCTTTCCAAATACATCATCGATTCCCTGGACAAGGAAATCGAGAAGATGAAGGATGAACGCATCGACCAGGGGCTGGAAGAGCTGTCGGACAGCGAGATCATCTTCAAGAAGATGAACAAGATTGAGGATTACACCGACGACAAGATCGATGATCCCAAATCCAAGCGCTACGGCATCATCGCCAAAAACCTTATGGAACGGATCGCCGACCTCCGGGCGGAAATTGATCCCGAAACCTTTGATCAGCTGAACATCCGGGAAAATCTTAAAAAGATTATCGATATGGAAAATATCCGCAACCGGGGATTCAACACTGCCATCAACTCCATCACCTCCATCCTGGATACCTCCAAAATGGGGTACCAGTATATCGAAAACCTTAAAAACGCCCGGGAACTCATCATCCGGGAATATGAGGAAACCGATACCGCCCATCTTCCGGACGAACGGTATTCAATCAAAATGCGGTATTACGACAATGCCCAGCTGATTGAGGAACGGAAAGCCTACGATGTGCAGATGAAGAGCTTTGAAACCGAAGTAGGGCACCTCTGGGACATCCTGGAAGTCATCTACGAGGATGATAAGCCCATGTTCGGCGTAACCGATTACAAAGACCTCGCGGCGAAGAAGAAAAAACGGATCCGCAAGCTTATCAAGGAAAAATCCGGCGAACCCATGTACGAGGATATTGCCAAGGTATGGGACGAGATTTCCTTCGTGAAAGCCGCCGAAACCGAAGTTGAACGGATGAACCGGACCTATCTCTACGAAAAAGACCGGCTCCGCCAGCGCATCATCCTGATGCGGAACAAGATGAAGGGTATGTACGATTACCGGTACCCCATCGAACGCCGTGTTATGGAAGACCGGTTAAGCAACCTGGAACGGGATTACTACAAGTTTGACTACATGATCAATCCCTACCACATTCAGCCCGGACTGCTTCTGGATGTGGACATCACCTCCATCAAGCGGAAAAAGGCTACCCTGGACGCGATGGCCAACGTACTCAATGAGTTCCTCCACGGCGTTTCCAAGGGATTCCAGGATGCGGCGTTCGCGTCCTTCAGCCGGCGCCGGTCCACGGTCCGCCAGGACATCAACCAGTCCTTCTCGGAAATGCCCGCGGAAGGCGAAGGGGAGGCCGGCGGTGCCGGACAGGCGTATCTCGATATGCTGAACACCGACAGCTCCGCCAGCATCAGCGCTCCGGCGCTGGCAGCCCCGGCTAAGAAAGGCCGCGCCAAAGGCGGAATGGTAGACGCCAAACCCGCTAAAAAAAGCGCCGCCAAGAAATCCGGAAGCAGCCGCCGGGGGGGCAGCGCTCTTAAGGAAATCTAATACATAATCGGTTTGTAACCGAAACGCCCCCGATTTCGGGGGCGTTTTTTCTAGGAGGCCAAAATAATATGACTAAGGACATGACCAATCTTGAAGTGCTTTCCACCCGGGCGGGATTCAACTCTGCAGTGCGGCATATAAAAAAGACAATCAGCATAATTGAGTCCGTGGGGGTCAATAAGAACCTTGCGGATCTGCTGTTTGAGCTCGGGGATGAGGAAGTCAGCGGCGACCGCATAGCACTCCTGCTGCGGATACTCCTGGTGGATAAACTCGGGTATAAAGCGTTTTCAACTAACCTTTCATCGGTGATTGAAGATCCTACCGCTTTGTCCCAGGAATTCGTCAAATGGAAAGCCGTGGATCTGGTCGTTGCCTATCAGCATCCTGATATGGGCCTTCTTGTGGCAAACCCCAAGATGCCCGAGGAGCTGGCTTCCTTCGGGGCTCTCAGAAAACGGGAGCTCCTGGTTATCTACGCCGGAAAAGCGAACAAGCCCGCTGATGAACTGTGCCAGAAAGCGGCCGAAACGGCGGCGCAGCTGTTCGAAGGGCAGAAACCGAAAATTTCACCGGCCCTGTATAAAGGCAATTTTACGGTAAAAAGTCTGAAAAAGACCCCGGAACCCAAAACAGCAGCTCCCAGGGTAAAAAAAGCGCCCGTCCGGGCGCCGAAACGTCCCGTCCGCAGCGGCAGGTCCGCCGTTCAGGCGGCTAAAATTAAGGAAACTGTCCGGGTGGCGGCACCCGCGGTAACGTCCGCGGCCCCCGCACCGGTTGCGAAAGGACCGGTCAGGATGACTCCCATGTACTCAGTGGTAGTCCAGAATGAACTGTTCCATAACGGAAATGTCGAAGCCTGGAAGAAAATAGTAGCCAGTTACAAAGCAAAATACCCTCAATTGGAAGTATACATCTATTATGACGGAGAACGCATCCTCGATATAAATTCACTCTTTAAATGGGGAAAGGTCAAACACGGCAGTTCTATTCAGTTCGCCGTGGCGGGCACGGATATAAAGGATGTGGCAAAACTGCAGCGTTATCTTATCCAGGGAGCGAGCCATCAATTTGAAGCATTCCTCCATGGCCCTGTTAATAACGTATTGAAACTATTCTGATTCATAAGGAAAGGTACTGCTATGGATAAAAATATTCATTTTTTCAGTCAGATAGATGTGATTCCCAAAAAAATAGACCCCGAATTGCTCGGTATCCGGGGCCGTCAGGCAAATGAATTTGCCGAACTGGGATTTCCTATCCTCCCGGGCTTTATCATTGATTCACAGCTTGCCGCTGATCTCGATGAAACGGATATAAAAAAAGATATCAAGCAGATGCTGGATAAATGCGCCGGTATCGTGGGAAAATCCTACGGGGACCCTGAAAACCCCATGCTCGTCAAAATAGTTATTTCTTCTAATCTGGCGGTTTCGAATTATCCAACTCTGCACAACTTCGGCCTTGTGAAACCGACTATCCCGGGTTTCGCCAAATGGGTCGGAAAAACCTTCGCCGCCAATGAGGTGCTCTTTCTGGTGCGGGGGATGCTCAAAATAGAAGAGCAGATCATGGAATTCAAGGGCCTTACCGCGGAACGAAAGAAAATTCTCGACCAGCTCAAGGCCCTTGGAAAGGAAATCAGTTCCGACCGCCCGTCAAAGGACGCGGAGGCAATCATGGACCGGTACGCTCCGTTCCTTCCCTCGGGGTACTTTGATTCCGCCGACGGCCAGCTTATGCTGACCTTAAAGGAAATCTCAAAGCTTCTCAGTATGGATGACCAGAACGACCGTGATACGGCTCTGATGATTCAGCCCATGGTGTACGGCAACTACGGCAAAGATTCCTGCTCGGGCAATTTCTTCAGCCGCAATGTCGTGACCGGCGAGAAAAAACTACAGGGTGAATTCTACCGGGAGAAATTCAACGAAATCGGCGCCACCGGCCAGGGTATAGAGAAAATCGGACCGAACCATCTCAAGGAACTCCAGCGTATCGCCTGGACCCTGGAGGACAGATTCAAGGAAATACGGCAGGTCCGGTTCACCGTGGAAAACGGAAAACTGTGGCTCATAGAGCAGCGCCTGGTGGACCAGAAATCGACCCAGGCCGATATCCGGCTGCTTCTGGATCTGGCAAAACGTAAAATCGTTGACAACGCCTACGTTGTTAAGGCAATCGAGCCCCTCAGGCTCAATGAGATACTCCATCCGATTATCGATACCCCCAGTATCAAGGGGCTAAAAAACTGGAGCGGCGGCATTGCCGGAGCTCCCGGCGCCGCCATCGGACGGGCGTATTTTACCACCGACGGACTTCTGGAAGCCCGGAAGCTGGCCATGCAGAAAGGGGAGGACGACCGGTTTATCCTGGTTATGCCTTCAACCTTTGCGGAGGATGTTAAGGCTATCGAGGTTTCCACGGGGGTTCTGTCCTGCGAAGGGGGCTTCTCCGCCCACGCCTCGGTGGTTGCACGGCAGTACGGCAAGGTTTCCCTGGTTGCCCCGGCCATGTCGATCAAAGGCAAAAAGGCTACCCTGGGAAACATCAGTTTTTCGGAAGGGGATTATATCACCATAAACGTTCCCTATTACGGGGAGTCCACGGTCTATCTCGGAACCGCAAAGCTGATCGAGCCCAATCCCAGTGAATCGGGACTCCTGGAGTTCATCGGGATAACCAAATCCTTTATCAAGGAATTCCATGTCCGGGCAAACGCGGAAAGCCCCAAGGACGCTCTCCTGGCCCTGTCCTTCGGCGCCGAAGGCATCGGGCTCTGCCGCACCGAGCATATGTTCTTCGGAGCGGAACGGATCAATGTGTTCCGGGAGATGATCCTGTCGAATTCTCCCCAGGAGCGCAAAAAAGCCCTGGATAAGCTCCGGCCCATGCAGCGGAACGACTTCTACGGCATTTTTAAGGCCATGGCCGGCAAAGAGGTTACCATCCGGCTTATGGACGCGCCTCTGCACGAATTCCTTCCCCATAATAACGATGAGCTTACCGCGTTTATCAAATATCTTGAAAAAAGCAAGAAAACGAAGGTTGCCAAGGCGGATATCGTCGCCGCGATTGATTCTCTGGAAGAATTCAATCCGATGCTCGGGCACCGGGGCTGCCGGATCGCCGTATCCTACCCGGAAATTTACGCCATGCAGGTCCAGGCTATTTTTGAGGCGGTCTACAAGCTTAAGAGTGAGAAGGTGGACGTCCGCCCGGAAATCATGGTTCCCATCGTAATGAACTCCTCGGAGCTCAAACTTATCGCCTACGGCAAGAAAATCGAAGGTACGTCGTATACCGGTATTGTGGATGTGGAGGAGAAACTCCGGGCCGAAAAGAAGGCCAAGGCTGTCCCGTATCAGATCGGTACCATGATTGAGCTTCCCGCGGCTGCCCTCGGCGCCGGGGATATTGCCAAATACGGCCAGTTTTTCAGCTTCGGGACCAACGACCTTACCCAGACGACCCTGGGAATCTCCCGGGATGATTTTACCGGGTTTATGCCGGATTATACCCTCTTTGATCTCATCATCGGAAACCCCTTCAGTACCCTTGACCCCCGGGTAAAGGAACTGATTGCCCTGGCGGTTGAACGGGGCCGGCTTACCAGGCCGGATCTCGTCTGCGGTCTCTGCGGTGAGCACGGGGCAAACCCCGGCAATGTCCGGTTCTGTATGGACGCGGGGCTCAATTACGTTTCCTGTTCATCCTATTCAGTTCCCATAGCGCTCCTGGCGGTTGCCCAGGCGGAGCTGGAAAAAGCCGAAGCCGGAAAGTAAACGGCAAACAATAATTCAAAGCCCCGGTCAGCAGGCCGGGGCTTTTTGCTGCCCCTGCGGCTGTTCCGCCGGGATAAAAAAAGACCGGCGTACAAGCCGGTCTCCGTATGCGTTTATCCCGCGCGTGTATCAGCCGGAAACAAAATCCCCTTTAAAATCCATGGTTTTTTTAACCGTGTCTACCAGGTGTTTCGCGCATTTCGTGGCATCCGCCTGGGGTATACCGGCTTCCTTGTTGAAGGTTTTTTCAAAGAACATGGTAAGTGTTTCGAAGAGATCCGGCAGGTGGTAAAACACCAGGGCGAAGTTGATCCCCGTGGGCTTTAAAATCGTAAACGAGGAGAATGATTCTATCGGGTTTTTCGCCATCATCACCCGGGTCTGGTTTTTCGCGGTGACGATATCCAGTTCGCTGAACCGGAGCGGGATCTGGTCCTCGGTGTTTCTGACATAAGGCTCCATGCTCTTGTAGTTATAGGACATGGGTTCCACCAGGACATGAATTTTCTTCCCGTTGGACTGGAAGGTGAGTCCCTCTTCGGTGGGATAAATTGATTTTACCCCTGAATATGATACGATTTCGTATTTGGAATAGGCGGTATTTTCCGCAAAAAATGATGAAACGATGTATCCCTGGTCTTTTGGTAATTTATCCTGGGTATATGCTTCGAACAAATCCATTGCTTTAACGGCCATTTTTTTCCCCCACAGCTTTGTTTATATTGAAATTACTCAGTACTGTCCCTATTATAGACTTTTTATCTTATTTCTCAACCTCTTTTTTACTTTTTTACCGAGTTTTTTCGTCTTTTCGCTTCATATTCATATTGGGCGGCATCTCCGGCGGTACCGTGCTGCCGGGCAATCGCGGCCATCCACTGGTAGGGCCGGGGATCACCGGTATCCCGGCCGGCGGATTCCCGGAGCATATCAAAGGCAGCCTCAATTTTTTTATCCCGGAAGTAGAGCATGCCTAGGGCAAGGGGAATATCCGGGGATTTTTTGAAAAGGGGCATGGCTTTTTCCAGCACCAGAGACGCGTAGTACACAGAACCCGCCCGTTCGAGACATCCGGTAAATTCCAGAAGCAGCCCGGTATCCTTGGGGCGTTCCTTGAGCAGCCCTTTGAGCAGCACCGACGCGTCCCGGAAACGCCCGCTTTTTCTGTACGCATAGGCTAGAACCCGCCGCAGGGTCGGATTGGCAGGCTCCCGGGCCAGGAGTGTTTCCAGTTCCGCCGCCGCTTCCGGGAACTCGCAGACATGGATAAGGAACAGCGCGTATTCCCGGCGGATGGTCCTATTGTCGGGCCATAGAGCAAGGTAGCGCACATAGCTTTTTTTAAGGTTTCCCCGGTCCTTCCGGCTGCCCTCCAGGACGAGGGCTTCGAAAGCCGCGATCTCACCCAAATACGACCGCTGGTGGCTTGTTTCGGTTTCCCGGGTTTTTCTGAACCAGCCCGCGGCTTCATCGATAAAACCCACTTTGAGGTACTGTTCACCCAGGGTGTACATGAGATCGGTATCAGGCCCGAATGCCCGGACACCGTCCTGTAATAGGGTTAGAACCGTGGTGAGATCCTCACTGTTTTTCGATTCATAGAGGATAGAATATTTGGTGATGAGATCCTCGTCGCCGTCCAGACGGACCGCCGCCTGAATGGCCTTCCCAAGGGTTTTACTGTCCCCGGCTTCCCATGATACAGCCATCTGGGCGTAGCGCAGGGACAGGTTTTCCGGAGCCAGTTCCAGGGCCCGGCTGAGATGGTTCTGGGCGGCCTGGAATTCCCCGAGACTGCGGAGCGCTTCGGCGTATATTCCGTGGATCTCCGGGTCCGGTCCGCGGTATTTTATCCACTCACGGCAGGCATCGGCGGCCTTTCTCCACTGGCGGTCCTGCATAAGCGACGTGATGATATACTGGTCGATGAGTTCGCTGTTCCACGGAAGATCGGGAAGGTCGCCGTCCAGGGAACGGATGCGTTCTATTTCTTCCAGAGCGTCGCCGCTGCGGTCCATGGCCATAAGAACCGAAGCCCGGTACCATCGGAGCCGCGGATCCCGGGGTGCGTATTCAACGGCGACGGAAAAATGTTCCAAGGCTTCTTCGGGCATATCCATGTCGCGGTAGGCCCTGCCGAGTTCGATCCGGAGCAGGGGGATATCGACACCGTTGTCCAGAACAAAGGTAAGCATCTGCGCGCCCAGCCCGGGATTGCCCGACCGTATCAGCCTGATGCCCCGTATGAACAGGGCGTTGAGATAGGCCCGGTAAATCCGTTTGTTATCGGGATCCGTCAGGACCGCGGCTTCCAGGCTTTCCACTGCCTGCAATGAATGTTTTGATTTAAGGTAGGCCACCCCGAGGATGGCCATTATCTGAGGGTCTTTCGGTTTTTTGGAGAGTGCTTTCTGAAGCAGCGGAACAGCCTTGCCGGGCATTCCCAAACTTATGTAGGTTCTCCCCGCGAAGAAATATCCGAGATAGGACCGGGGAACTAACCGTATATAGTCCCGGAAGGTGACCGCCGCCCTGGAATATTCTCCCAGGGCATGCAGTGAACGGCCTAAAAAGAGATAGACCTCAGGGGGTGCGTCGGTTTCTGAGATCAGTTGTTCCAGAATAGCCGCCGCCGCGGTATAGTCGCGGCGGACCCCAGCCTGGACCGCTTCCCTGAGCCGTTCCGCACCTCCGGATGCAGCCACGGTCTATTTTGCCCGGGCCAGGGTTACCGCGGAGGTAACAACGATATCCTCCACCGATGCTCCCCGGGAAAGGTCGCTGATTGGTTTCGCAAAACCCTGGAGGAACGGTCCGAAGGCTTCGGCGCTGCCCAGGCGCTGCACCAGCTTGTACCCGATATTGCCGGCGCCGAGATCAGGGAATACCAGGGTGTTTACCAGACCTCTGATGGGGCTGTTGGGGGCTTTTTTGTCGGTAACCGAAGGAACCAGAGCCGCGTCGGCCTGGAGTTCTCCGTCAACCTTGAGAGAGGGTTCTCTGGCTTTTACCGCCGCCAGGGCTTCCTGTACTTTTACCACATCCGGATGGTCTCCTCCGGACCCCTTGGTAGAGAATGAAAGCATGGCCACCGCGGGTTCGGCGTTGAGAAATTCCCGGCAGGACTGCGCCGCCGACAGGGCGATTTCGGCGAGCTGGTCCGCGGTGGGATCGGGCACCACGGCGCAGTCCGAAAAAATCAGCGCTCCGTCAACACCCCATTTTTTATCCTGGGTCTGCATGACAAAACAGGATGATGCCGTCTTTGAGCCCGGGGTGGTCCCGATAATGGCAAGCCCCGCCCGGAGTACATCGGCGGTGGTGCTTTCCGCGCCGGCAACCATGCCGTCGGCGTCGCCGAGACGGACCATCATGGCTCCGAACCGGAGCGGAGCGGTCATGTCGATTTTTGCCTGCTCCGGGGTCATGCCCTTGTGTTTCCGCAGCTCGTAATACTCCTGGGCGTATTTTCCAAGATCCCCCGATGATTCCGGATCGATCAGCTCAATTCCATCCAGCACAACCCCTTCCTGGGAAGCGATGGTTTGGATTTCCGATTCTTTTCCGATAAGGGTCACCGAGGAAGCCAGTTTTTCGTCCACCAGAATCCGGGCGGCCTTTACGGTCCTCGGTTCGGTTCCTTCCGGGAGAACCAGCATTTTCTGCATCGACCGGGCCTTGTCCATCATGTCCTTTACGAAATCCATGTTGTACTCCTTGTCCATGTACCCGGCTGTTACCCCGGATACTGTAAATTTGTTCTTTATTATGCAAATAAAGAATACCCTGTTCTCGGATTAGACGCAAGCTGGGGTACCAGGGCATCTGCGTCAGTAAACCCGGCACCATGCTTCTGTGCCGCTGCTCTGTATACTGCAGGTTCCCTGGCTTTTCGGGGTGCCGGGTGGTGAGACACTGTTCGAGTAAGGTATAGACCTATTACGGGATGTTCCGCTGACCGGGGGACCCGAAGTGGGGGTAGCGGAAAAACTGCGAAGCAGGTTTGAAGCGAGGGGGAGCAGCCCTCCAGCCCGGGGCAGCGCCGAGCCGGTTGAGCCGGAAAGCATCCGGGCCGTGATGGTAACGCCGGGTGGCATAGCGCAATGGGTTTGAGCGACTTTCGAGGCCGAAGGCCGCTGAGGAGCCAAACCCATTGCGCTATGACAGGCCCCGCGGCACCGGTATTCACCGGGTGCTTTCCGGCTTGAGAGACTCGGTGCTCCCCCACCTTGACGCGGACTTGCCGGGGCGGGTACCCTTATGGGGAAGCAGTTTCTGGCCTGCGTTTTTATGGAAAATACCTGCAATGCCGATAATTGATATATTGATTCCGGAGGAATGAGATGACCGATGTAAACAATGATATGCTGGAAGATGAGGATTTTGACACAATTCTCTCTTCTGATATAGATTTTTCCGGAACCTTGAGTTTTGATAAACCCTTCCTTATCAGGGGGCGGGTTTCCGGGGAAATCCGGGCCACAGGGCTGCTGGTGATCGATGAGGAAGCCGTGGTGGATGCTGATATTCATGCGTCAAAAGTGATAATCCGGGGGGCTGTTACGGGAAACGTAACCGCCGCGGATAAGGTCGAGATTGCCATCACGGGAAAACTCGTCGGCAATGTAACGGCGCCGGAGGTATTTATGGAAACGGGCTGTATCTTTAACGGCCAGTGCAATATGACCAGACGGGCGGTTTCGGAATAATTATGAAAATCCGGCGGAGTTGGTTTTTACTGTGCCTCCTTGCCGCGGCGCCCGTGGTATACGCCCAGGTACGGCCCGACGCGCTCCAGGAATACCGGAGCGGGAATTTCCAGAGGGCCGTCGCGATCTGCACCGACGAAATCCGGGAAAACCCGAATAACCTTGATTCCCACGTGGTTATGTGCTGGAGCCTTATCCGGCTGGGCCGCTATGAGGAAGCCGAACGGTACGGCCGGGCCGGCAGAATTATCAGCCGGTACGATCCCCGGATAATCGAAATCCTGGGGGAGGCCAATTACTTCCAGGGGCGCAACAGCGAAGCGCTCCAGCTGTTTCAGGAATACATCAACCTTTCTCCGGAGGGCGGAAGGATCGATACGGTATATTATTATATGGGTGAAATATACATACGCCTCGGCCGTTTCCGCCATGCCGATATATCCCTGTCCACGGCGGTCCATTACCTGCCGGGACAGGCGGATTGGTGGACCAGGCTTGCCTACGCCCGGGAAAACGCCGGGGAACTCGATTCGGCGGTTGCGGCGTATGAACGGGCCTTGTCCCTCAATTCCCAGCTTTCCGATGCCCGCCGCGGACTCGAGCGGACCCGCAGAGCCCTGGCTTCACGCTGAATCCGCGATGATTTCCGTATCCTTTTTTACCCTGGGATGTAAGCTCAACCAGCTTGAAAGCGAATCCATCGCCGCGGCCTGCACCGAGGCCGGCTGTACGCTGCTGCCCTGGGGCTCAGGCGCCCACATCAACATAATCAATACCTGTACGGTCACTTCCAAGGCTGAACAAAAGGCCCGCCGCGTAATCCGGAAAATTCTTAAGGAAAATCCCGCTTCCCGGGTTATCGTAACCGGGTGCTACGCCCAGTTGGATGGAGCGTCGATCAGGAGCCTTGCGGATGAACGGCTTCTGGTAATTCCCGGCGGGCGTAAAAGTATTCTCCTCGATTTGCCGGCATACATCCGGGACTGGGGCAATTCACCGGATAAGCTCTCCCTGATACTAAATGACTGGCTGGCATCTTCCCTGGAACCGCCCCGGGAGGACGCCTTCCGCTTTAACGCTGAGGATTTTTCGTTCCATTCAAGGGCTTCCCTCAAAATACAGGATGGGTGCAGCAATGCCTGCGCCTACTGCCGGGTGCGGCTTGCCCGGGGCGGCAGTATTTCCCTGGACGCCGGAGAAGCGCTCCGGCGGCTCAGGATTCTGGAGGAACGGGGATACGCTGAAGCGGTGTTGACCGGGATAAATATTAACCAGTACCGCAGCGGCGGCCTGCTCCTGCCGGGGCTCATTGAGTACCTGATCGGCAATACGGAACGGATTGCCCTGCGGATTTCCTCCACCGAAATCAACGGGGTAACCCCGGATTTTATCCGGGCCATAGCGCACCCGAGGGTGCAGCCCCATTTCCACCTCTCGGTACAGTCGGGGAACGGCGATGTTCTCCGGCGGATGCGCCGGTCCTACGGCCCGGAAGATATCCGGCGGACCGCGGAACAGATCCGGGCCGTCAAGGATGATCCCTTTATCGCCTGCGATATTATCTGCGGTTTCCCCGGGGAAGGGGAGGCTGAATTCAGGGATACCTATGAACTCTGCGAAGAGCTCGATTTTTCCTGGATCCACGCGTTTCCCTATTCCCCGAGGCCCGGTACCGAAGCGTACGAATTTACCGATTCCGTGCCGGAAAAGACCGCTTCGGAACGAGTTTCCCGGCTCATTGCCCTGGGGTCAAAGGGCCGGAAGGACTATATCCGCCGTTCAGCGGGAAGGGTGACGGGGGCAATCATTGAAAAGGGGGCGTCCCCCGGACCCAATCAGTGTTCAGGCATAACCGATAATTACCTGCGGGTGCTTTTGGCGACAGATGAATCGCCGCCTCCCGGAGGAACCCGGGTATTATGCCGGATCGCCGGGCCCTGGAAGGGGGCTGCCGGCGGTGCGGGGGACCGTATCGACGCCCGGGCTGTTCTGCTGCCCTGATTTCCCGGCGGAATTGACGATTGTCATATACGTGGTATACTGTTGGCTCAGAGGTAACCCATGGGCCGTTGCGCAAAGATCGTGCTTTTTTCAATCGGATCATTTTTTTGCTGCATTTCCCTTTTTGGCCTTGATATCGCGCCCTTTACTATGCCCAGCGCACGGTACGCCGCCATGGGCGGCCAGCACGCCGCGCTGGCGGATGACTTTTACGGGTTATTTCTCAATCCCGCGTCTTTTGTGGGAATTGAAAAGCAGTTCAGCGCCGCGGAAATCAGTGTTTCCGTTTACGGCCCGGTTTTTGAGCTCATTGATCTGGCGCTTCAGTCTCCGGATGATCTTGATATTTCGGGAGTTACGGGATCCAACGGATTTGCCGCGGGACTCGACATCGGCGGCCCTATCGCACTGGGCTGGGTCGGTAAGGGAATCGGGGCGGCGCTTTTCAACCGAACCACGGCGGACGCTACGGTGACGGGCGCGAAAATACGGCCGGTGGTATCAGAGGAAATACTTCTCGTCGCAGGGTATTCATTCAGGGTTGTTGACCGGAATTCCCACGTACTTGACCTCGGCTTTTTAGGGAAAGGCTTTTTCCGCGCCACCTTAAACATGGAGACTTCGATATTCGCGGCGGAATCATTGCTGGAGGACCCCTTTGCCTCGCCGTTCAGTACAACCTTGGGTTTTGGGTTTGATCTGGGAATCCGGTATGTGTTCCGTGAACGTTTCGGAGCGTCCCTGGTGTGCCACGATGTGTACTCTCCGGCGTTTATAAGCACCTACAGCTCTTTCGATGATTTTATTGACGGCGGCAGCCCAACGGAATCCGGAGAATACGGCACGGTCAAACGGATGCTGAATATCGGATTTTCCTACAAAGTGACTTCGGAAACAATGAACCGGTATGTTTCAAATCTGACTTTGCTCCTGGATTACCGGGATATTACCGACCTTTTCTCGGATTTGAGCCGCAACCCGATTCTGAACATTGGGATAGGGGCGGAAATGACGGTCCTGGAAATCCTGAGCCTCCGTTTGGGCGTAACCGATGCTCTGCCTTCGGTGGGTTTTGGGCTGGATCTGAGTTTTATGGAGCTCGATTTCGCTATTAGAGGAAGGGAATTCGGCAAGGAACCGGGGAGCAAACCGGTGTATGCCCTGGATTTTGGCCTGCTTTTCAGATATTAAAAGTCAAAAACTATTGACGTAAAACCCGAATTTCCGGTATTGTGTAGTCAACCCGGGCCGCTAGCTCAGTAGGTAGAGCAACGCCCTTTTAAGGCGTGGGTCGATGGTTCGAATCCATCGCGGCTCAGAAAAAACGATCTTTTATCCCTTTATGGGATAAGACATTATGAAGATGTGTAGGTAAACACCACCACAACAAAAGGCGTGTTTTCCTCCTGTGTACTAATAAGTGTACCAAAGGAGAGGAAATGCGCCTTTATTATTTCCGCCTATCCATCCGGAGCAGCAACACTTCCTTCAGAAATCCATGTCCGGAAACAGCCGGATTCTTATGATGAATATGAGTATTGCCCTCTGTCTTTCCATGACACGTCCCATACCGCTGACCGTCATATATCCCGGATTCAATTTGTGATACTGTATCATTTACGGGGAGGAAATATGGGGCTTAATTCGCATTTTAATATTATCCTACCGGAGGGAAAGCGGGAATTGGTGACCACATATCTGCGTGCCCATTCGGACGATAGACCTATCCAGTTCGGCGATGAGATCGGAATCAACTTTCCAGCGGATTGGGAGACCCTCCGGTACCAGCAGGGGTATTACCGCTTTGGCGTACTTGAGGAGATGTTCGATAAAAAGACCTATATACGGAACAACCGGGATATAAAGATAGGCGGTATCCGTTACCAGGTAGAGCCCGCCGGGGACGGGATGGATCATTTTCGGTTCACCGCCGTAACCGGCAGCATGAGCCTGGTGTTCCGGGATTCCCCTTCGGTCAAGCGGTTTTTTCAGGACATAAGCCATGAACTGGGAGCTGTATATACCTGGCTGTACGCGGAAAATAATTATATCATTGTTCTGTACATGCGGGGCAGAGCTTATCACCATATTATTTCCCAGGACGAGAAGGTCAGTCTGGAAGAACGGATAGAAATAGAACAAACGGGGGCGCGCTACATTGAACACCTCTGGGGATGAATATACACCGCCGGACCTCAGATACGGGTACGGGTACGTTGTGTATATGAAAGAAGCCGGTATTCCCGGTATGATCGACTTTCTTAAATCCCGTTCCTACCGTGAAACGGATTTCTCAAGCCTGGATGGGTATGTTCCCCTGTATCTCCGTTTTGATATCGATGAATGTATATGGCGGGAAATCATTACCCCTTATACACGAGAAAAAACGCCGGAAGAGCGTATCCGGGAAAAAATACAGCCGGACTTCCAGGTGTACCTGGAAGGGATCTATCTGCATATTGGGCCGCAAAATCAAAGCAACGGCTTAATCCCCGTTAAATTCGATTTGGCACGGAAAATTTCCGTTCTCGCGTCTTCGTATTCATTCCGTACCTTCTTTACCGAACTTGCAGAGGCTGCGGCGGCGGATATGGTTTTTATCAATACCTATGAAACAATAATCATTTATTACAAAGGGTTTTACCTGAATACGAAGATGGATGTCTTTACCAACAGCACCCCGGAGTATCTGGATAAGCAGGTTGTGGAGAATCTGTTTTTTGATATCGCCAAGTGCGTAAAGGATCTCCTGTAGTTATGTCCGCTATTTTTTCCGCGTAGTTCAACGCTTCAGCGCCGGTAAAGGTCATGGCGAAATCTTAGGGCTTCATCGCTGTACCGGATTTCCCCGCCCGCGATACGGATTTTCGGCAGTCTGATGACTTTGAATCCGGTATTGTCTCCCGGCGTTGTACTATCAGGATGTGAGTTTTCAATGGCTGATCTTCCGGGACTTTTCCTACATCGTTTTATAGAACGTGCTGGTTTCGTACAGTTCCTCGTGGGTGACGGTTCCGGCGATGGTTTTATTGAACAGATGAGCCGGGATTTACAAAAGACATTTCCTGATATGAAAGGCTTTTCACATAGCAATTTAAAGTACATCCGCCAGTGGTATTTATTCTGGTCAAAGCACATAATTGGTCAGCAGGTTGCTGACCAATTACCAATTGCGCTACAACTTGTAGCGCAAATTCCCTGGGGACATAATATGGTTATTACCAGCAAGATTAAAGACCATAAGGAAGCCCTGTTTTATGTTCAAAAGATAATTGAGAATAACTGGTCCAGAGCCGTCATTGTTCATCATATTGAAGGACAGCTTTTTCAGCGGGAAGGGAAGGCTGCAACGAACTTTAAAACCAGTCTGCCTGAGCCGCAGTCTGATTTAACCCTCCAGACAATTAAAGATCCCTACAATTTTGACTTTCTCAACCTTCGGGAAAAGCATGATGAAAAGGAACTTGAATCCGCCCTTCTTGAACACGTTACCCGCTTTTTATTGAAACTGGGCGCGGGTTTTTCGTTTATAGGTCATCAGCAGAAGATTTCCGTTGAAGGTGATGATTCGCAAGGCGGAAGTCTTTCCGCCATTTAATCCATTCCTAACAGAACCAGCCGCAAAGCGGCTGATTTTTACATTGACCTGCTCTTTTACCATACCAAGCTCCATTGTTATGTTGTGGTTGAATTAAAAGCGACATCATTCAAGCCGGAATATGCCGGAAAGCTCAATTTCTATATAGCCGTTGTTGACTCCTTGATGAAGACTGAGGCGGACAATCCTACCCTTGGGATTCTTATCTGTAAGTCAAAGAAAAAGACTGTGGTTGAATATTCACTCAAAGGTATCAATACGCCAATAGGGGTGAGCGAATACTCTATCACTCAGCACTTGCCGGATGAGTTTAAATCATCGTTACCGACTATCGAGGAAATAGAAGCGGAATTGGATAATCGGAAGTGAATCCTATGAATCCTTCCTTTCCTATGGGGTGGTTCAATAGGGATTTCAATCTATGAATAATTTGTAGAAGGGAATATCCAGAGCTTCCGCAAGTTTAATAAGAGTTTCGATTTTAGGATTATCAATAGACTTCGGGCTGCTCTGGTTCTCAAGATAAAACAGATGGCTTTTGGAAATGTCTGCTTTATTGGCAAGAGCTTCATAGCTCAAGCCAAGTTCATTTTCCCTGCGGCTTATTTTATCAATCGCTTTTTTCGTTAACTTATGCATAATTCTCTCTTGACTCTACTATACAGTGTTTTCGCTTCGCTTTTCATCAGGACTGTATTTCTCCAGACGCCAAAACGATCTTTCCCTATTTTTTCGCGGAACCCGACCATACGAAACCCGCATTTTTCACGCAGCCTGATACTGGCCGGATTGTTCTGCATTATCCCGGATTGTAATGTCCATATACCGTTTTTCTCAGACCAGTCTATTAAGGCTGTCAATAACAAAGCACCAGCGCCTTTTCCGTGAAACTGATTGCCGATATATACACTAACTTCCGCTACTCCTGCATATACACACCGGCTTGAAACCGGAGATAAAGCGGCCCATCCGATAATCTCTCCATCATTGAGGGCCGCAAACCGGCCCCCGGAAATATGCTCTTTGTCCCAGTCAGCATAAGAAGGGGAGTCTATTTGAAATGTTGCAAGGTTTGTCTCAATCCCTTCTTTGTAGATGGCGCTTACCTGAGACCAATCATCTTCCCGCATTTCCCTGATGTGTACTGTCATTTTAGGTTCCTTTTGGCATATTTATATATTGACAACTATCTATTTTAAAGGATATATTGAAATATATCGATGAGTATAAATATGAGGTATAGGGATGTCAATATTCTCCTGGTTAAATGAACAGCTGCTTAAAATGCAATGGCTCTATGATTTAGTCCGGCTCCTGGTTGAGAAAGTCTTTGGTTTAAGCATAGAAAGCCCGCTTGGCGGCAGTATCCATTTTTTTATCTATGATGTGATAAAAATATTCATACTGCTTTCCGTGCTGATATTCGGTATATCGTATATCCAGAGCTTTTTCCCGCCGGAACGCACAAAAAAAATCATGGGCCGGTTTAAAGGCATAACCGCGAACACAATCGCGGCCCTTTTGGGGACGGTTACCCCCTTTTGTTCCTGTTCGTCTATCCCGCTGTTTATCGGGTTTACCAGCGCCGGGCTTCCTATAGGGGTTTCCTTTTCATTCCTCATATCTTCACCCCTGGTAGACCTCGCTTCTATCCTGCTTTTGGCAAGCATATTTAACTGGAAAATCGCCATAGCGTATGTGGTTGTCGGGCTAGTCCTGGCTGTCGCCGGAGGAACCATCATCAGTAAGCTGAAACTGGAAAAGTATGTTGAACCCTTTGTTTATAATAACAAAATCAACGATACCGAGCAGGAAAAGCTAACGGTAAAAGACCGGCTCTCTTTTTCGTGGGACCAGGTTCTGGATATAATAAAAAAGGTCTGGCTCTATATTCTCATTGGTGTAGGTATTGGGGCTGTAATCCATAACTGGATACCGGAATCGGTGATTACCGCCATTCTTGGCAGCGATAAATGGTATTCGGTTCCGTTGGCTACTATTATCGGTATTCCTATCTACGCGGATATTTTTGGCACCCTGCCTATTGCGGAGGCCCTGGTTGCCAAAGGGGCGGGACTGGGAACAGTACTCTCTTTTATGATGGGCGTTACCGCCTTATCGCTCCCGTCCCTTATCATGCTTAAGAGGGTAGTCAAGTCAAAGCTTCTTGTTATCTTTGTGGGTATTGTGGCGGTGGGAATAATTATCATTGGGTATTTATTCAACGCTTTTGCGTATTTACTTTTTTAAGGAGAGAACCATGGTAATAAAAATTTTAGGCTCAGGCTGCCGTAACTGCCTCGCCTTAGGGGACAATGTAAAGAAGGCCCTGAATAATCTTGGCAAAGAGGCGGAGGTGATTAAGGTTACCGATCTGGAAGAGATGATGAAGTACGGTATACTGTCCACCCCCGGCCTGGTTATTGATGAAACGCTGGTATCTTCCGGCAAGCTTTTGAAACCGGCGGAGATTGAAAAGCTGTTATCCAATCCGCCTTCCAAAGATTCTGCACCGGGAAACAGCGGCTGTTCCTGCGGATGTGATAACAAACAATCATAACTACCATATATCGGGTTTTCATAAACTATTAAGTTATGAAAAAAGCCTCCGCATATTGCGGAGGCTTTTTTTTTATTGGGCGGCTTCAATTTTTAAGCTTTTACCGCCTGGGATTCGGGGAACCACTTCTTTGTCCTATTAGCGATATTCACCAGGATAAGCATCACCGGAACCTCGACCAGTACCCCGACAATAGTCGCGAGGGCCACCGGTGAGTTTGCCCCGAAAAGGGCGATAGCCACCGCCACAGCAAGTTCAAAGAAATTGGAAGCCCCAATCATTCCCGCGGGAGCGGCGACATTGTGCGGCAGTTTCAGGGCCTTGCTTGCCAGATAGGCGATGAAGAAAATCAGGAATGTCTGAATAACCAGCGGAACAGCAATCAGGAGAATATGGACCGGATTACCCAGGATAACATCACTCTGAAAAGAAAAAGAAGCACCAGCATTAACAAAAGACCGCGATACCGTACATGGTGAAGGGCTTAATAAGCCAGTTGGTAATCCAGGTAACGAACAAACCTTTCGGGTTTTTCCCCACATTCTTTATGGACTTAAAATCCACCTTCATCATCATGGGAAAAATCATGAGCCACACAAGGATTGCGATAGGAATTGATACGTTGGCATACTCAAACCGGCTTAAAAATGAGGGAATGGCGGGAATAAACTTCCCGATAAACACACCCGCTGCCATGCAGAGCAGTACCCATACTTATATCAGCCTTTTCCTTCATTTTTTCTTTTCCCTGCTTTTCTCAAATTGGGGCAGCTCCTCAAGAAACTCCTCAAGCTGTTTAACCCGCTCCCGGTTGACGGTATATTTAACCCACTGTCCGTCCTTGCGGCTGTTGGCAAGGCCGCAGTCGCAGAGCATTTTCATGTGATAGGACAGGGTGGGCTGGGTAATATTTACCTCTTCCAGGATATCGCAGGCGCAGCGTTCTTCATCCGAGAGCATGGAAAATATCCTTAACCGTGTCTCATCAGAGAGGGCTTTAAAGAGCAGGGCATATTCCGCAAATGAGCTTTTCATTCGGTATCTCCTAACACATTGACAAACATCTATGTATCTAATATATATGTAATATTGATAAGCGTCAATATGTTAGGATTTTTGGCTAAGGAGACAATATGAAAATAAACCATGTGGCCTTATATGTTGAAGACTTGGAAAAAATGAAAACTTTTTATGAAAAATACTTTGGTGCAACGGCCAATACAATGTATCATAACCCCAAAACCACTCTAAGAACCTATTTTCTGGAATTTGCCGATGGCTGCCGTTTGGAAATCATGACAAAGGATACTATAAAGCGTATCCCCAAAGATGGTAATGCCGTGGGGTATATCCATATAGCGATTAGTGTCGGAAGCAGGAAAAATGTGGATGAAATAACGAAACAATTGGAAAAAGACGGATTTACCATAAATAGCCAGCCGAGGACCACCGGAGACGGGTATTATGAAAGCAGTGTACATGATCCGGAAAATAATACAATAGAAATTGTTGAATAATTAATCCTCACCGAGCCTATCGCTATTTTTCCCATGGCCCGCTTTGCGCCGGATTTTGCCTTTGCTTTGCAATCCGGAAAGCCTGTGGTATACTGATTTTATGGAAATGAGCCTCCGCAGAGCAGGAGGCTCGTCCGCAAGGAAATTTATTATACCACCCGGTTTAATACCCCGGAGTTTTGCTCCGGCTCAAACGGTTAAACACTTTCAAAATGCGGTATTAAACCGGGCTTTCGGAATAAAGCTCACCAAGGGCCAGTGGAGTTTCCCCGAAAGGAAAACTCCTAAGCTGAATTGAAATCTCTGATTTCAATTCAGCAATTGAGGGGTTAAGGGAGTAGTAGGAAATCTGTTGGCATAAAAGGAAACGATGAAACCAATAATTGACCATATACATATTACGGTAAAAAATCTCGACGAAGCGGAAAAGTTTTATGATGTATTATTACCATTGTTGGGTTTTGATATAAACCTAAAAGGGATAGATAATGTTCCGGAAAATGATTACAAAATAATTGAATATCATACTAAAGAATTAACCATTGGCATTGTTTCTCCAAGAAAAGAATTTACTGATATAAAAATAAACAGGAGAAGGCCTGGTTCGCTCCATCATTTGGCATTTATGGTTGAAACAAAAAATGAAGTTGATGAATTATATAAAAGTATAAAAGAATTGAATGTTACTATTGTGAATAAACCAAAATATTATAAAGAATATTCAGAAGACTATTACGCTGTATTTTTCAAAGACAATCAAAACATAGAATATGAAATAGTACATTATAACAGGGGAAAATTGTTTGGTGAAATAAATGAAAAGAGAGGAAATAAAGCAGGGCAAAATGTCACATAACAGCGTGTATCCGCGGACGTTTGACTGCAGGTTTCCATGAAATGGATTGGCAATATGATAAACAAAAAAGACTATAACAATTTAATTTTATTAAGCACCAATCTCTATAAAACAGAATTAAAACGTCATAACGACGCTGGCCATCTTTTAAATATTCTCGTATTTCTTGTTGATAATGGTATTACAAAAAATGATGGTTTAGAGGAATTATATCAAGAAATACTAACGAATAATTTCTCCGTGGTTTTGAATATACCGGAACATTTTGGCGGGACCGGAAAACCATGTATCAGCTGGATGAGCTGTGATCATCCATTAATGATATATGCAGCAATAAAACTAAACGAAGGAAAAATAGAAGCAATCCATAAAAAGGCAATTGAGAAAGTATTATCCTTATCAGAAGATAGAAAGTGGAAATGTAAAGGTGACCCGCTATTAGGCGGGTTTCGAGGACCAGGACGTAAAGACGATGAATGTCCCATTACAACACTAAATATTTTAAAAATGTTATCCTTAACAAGAGCAAATTCATATAAAACAGAAAAGTTACAAGCATTAGAAATACTTATGAATCTATGGAATGAACGAAAAACCCGGCGTCCATACTTATTTGCAATGGGAACGGATTTTAAGAAACTAAAGTACCCTCTTATTTGGTATGATATATTAAATCTGGTTTCAGTCTTATCAAGATATCCGGAAGCAATAAAAAGAGCAGAATATAAAGAGATGCTGGAGATTGTTTTTGAAGCAATAAAACAAAATGGATATTGCCCACAATCCGTATATCAATTTTGGAAAGGATGGGATTTTGGTCAGAAGAAAAATGAATCAGCATATATTAAAAAAACGATTGAAGATATAGTAGAAAGGACAAATAAAGAGAAATAAAAGTGGCAAACAAACGTCATCTAACATGAGCATAAGCGCAGTTGAATTAGATCAAACTATCATCGCCGGATTTTCTGTGGAAACAACCTTGGAAAATAGCGCCGCTGATGTTGGAGCCTTATACAATGATTTTATCCAGAACGGCAAAATGGAATTGTTGCATACCATCACCGGAAACAAAACGGAATATTATGCTGTCTTATGGTATACGGAGCCGCATGTACGATACAGATATTTAGTGGGGCAAAAAGTTAAAGAAGAATTGGATGAAAAAAATATTGAAATAAAAATAATGGCAAAAGGAACATACTGCCGTAAGCAATGCGCTCCGGAAGATGATGCCATAAAAGCATGGACAGAATTTTATGATAAGGACATCCCGGAAATGGGGTTTAAACCAAAAGAAACAGATGATATTGCTTTTGAATATTATCCGAATGGGTTTGATGGGGAATATGAATTATGGTCCTTAGTGGAATAATATATTGGTATGTATGGGAGCATGCTGAATAAAAATGGTATTCCGGTAGACAGTAACCATTATAATCCCTCCTTGACACCGTATACACAATATGTATACATTATAAACAGAGGTATACCCATGGTAAAAAAACTCATACAGCACGGCAACAGCGCCGCCCTGGTCATAGATAAGCCCATACTGGAAATGCTCAACATTTCCGCGGACACGCCCCTGGAAATAACCACCGACGGAAAAAACATAATTGTATCTCCGCAGAATGAGGCAAAAGAAGAAGGGGACATCCTGCGGTCCCTGGAAAAGATAAACCGGAAATACGGCAAGACCCTGAAAAAGCTGGGTGAATAGATGGTCCGCTTTCTGACCCTCTCGGAGGTGCTGATTATCTATGAAGACCAGGTGCGCCGGTACGGCGGTGAATACGGGGTCAGGGACCTTAATCTGTTAAGCTCCGCCGTCTATGTTCCCCAGTCTAGCTTTAACGGGGAGTATCTGCATACAACCGTCCCGGCGATGGCGGCGGCCTACGGGTTCCACATCTGCCAGAACCATCCGTTTGTGGATGGAAATAAGAGAACCGCCCTGGCAAGCGCTCTGGTATTTCTGGACCTGAATAATTACGATTTCACCTGCCCGGAACCCACTCTGTATAAACAAATGATGGATGTGGCCAAGGGCGAAATCAAGAAAGAATCCCTCATTACATTCTTTGAGAAATACGCGAAAACCGCGGAGTAATTCTTTCCCGCCCGCGTCCAGGGCTCGATAAAGGGTGTATTGCAGGCAGGCGTAATTCCGGAACGCACATCCGCTAAACCGGATTGTACTTTTCTTTGCAATCTCCGGCGGGTGTGATATACTTTTTTTATGGAAATTAAGCTCACCAAAGATCAAAAGAAGATACTCAACAAACCTTCGGATATTTATCCCATCATGCGGGAAATACTCATGAGGGACAATAAGATAGACCGCAACCGGGAGCACTTCTGGGCCGTGGGTCTGGGCCAGAGTCTCCTGCTCCAGTATGTGGAGCTTATCAGCCTGGGAGGAACCAAGCGCACCACGGTGGAACCCATGAACGTGTTCCGGCTGGCGGTGATGAAAGGCTCCGCCCGGATTATCCTGGTGCATAACCATCCGTCGGAGAGTCTTGAGCCGTCCGACCCTGACAAGAATGTCACCGACCGGCTCTACCAGGTTGGGAAGATTCTGGATGTCGAGGTTGACGACCACCTGATTATTACCCCCAAGGCGTTCTACAGTTTCGCCGAGTCGGGCCTGCTGGCGGAGCTTGCCAAGAGCACGGAGTACGTGCCCCAGTATGAGCTTGAGGAACGGTACCGCCGGGAGAAGGAGGCCATCGTCAAGGAGATGCTGGAATTACAGGAAAAGATGCTGAAAGACGCTCTGGAGGAAGGCCGCAAGGTGGGGCTGGAACAGGGAGAGAAGACAGGCGAAAAGAATAAGGCGATTGAGATGGCGAGGGCCGCGCTGGCCGAGGGACTGGATGTTAAGCTGATAATGAAGCTCACGGGGCTGACGAAGAAGGTGATAGAAGGGTTGAGGGAGTAGAACAGTTAAATAAAGCATTATTCAGGGGGGTACATTATGCATGAATATTCAACAGATAATAGAAAACGTGAAAGAGTTATATTCTGGTTGGCAATGGCCTCTATTATTATTACACCGGGCATCAATTGGATAATCAGCAAGTTTACAAATTTATTCAGAAATTATATAGAGATTACTTATACTGTTACTTCGGTTCTCATTTTCACTATACTTTATTTCTTTTTTAATAAAATAGTATGGAGATTTTGTTATAAGTTCTTAAAAATACCTAACTTAAATGGTATATGGAAATGTAAAGGACACTCTTTTAACTATAAAACAGATGAAGAATATGATTGGGATTCTGAAATATGTATTAAACAAGAATGGGATAAAATCGGTATTACTCAAAAGACAGCTGATTCTGATTCGTTTTCAACAAGCATTATTGGCGGTTTGAAGATTGAAGATAATGATGAAATTCTATTAAGCTATGTCTATTCAAATACTCCACGAAGCCATACTCCAAATCTTCTTAGACATGAAGGACTTGTAAAATTAAGATTCAATAAGAATTTATGTACTGCTTCTGGTGACTACTTTAATGACCCATCTCGTAATACTTATGGCACTATGTCTTTGGAGAAAAAAGATGGGAATAAAAAATAAGTTAGAGAAATTAAGGCAAAGACGAACGGATAATGATGTTTTATTTGCCTCTATTGGTGATAGTATATCATATTCTGTAAGAAAATCCTTAAGAGAAAAGTCATATGAATCGGCTGGATTATCAGAAAATGAAATTTATATTATTGAATCAATGCGTGAGGTTGAAAATGAATATACGCAAAAATCATTTTCTGAAGCAGACAGGATATTCAACCAGCTGACTCTAAAAGGTTTAGTTGATGTAGAATTCGAATATCAAGGTTCTGTAACAAATAATACAAATATAAAATATGTAAGTGATATAGATCTTCTTATTATTTGTAAGCGATTTTATAGCTTAGCTCCTCCCTTGAAACCAACAATTCCTTATAAAGGAGACCCTTTACAAGACTTGAAAAAAATAAGATCTATCTGTATTAAAATATTAAAAGAAGCATTCCCAGCAGCAGATATTGATACTACAAAGTCAAAATGTATTTCAATATCCGGCGGATCTTTAAAGAGGAAAGTCGATTTGGTAATGTGCAACTGGTATCATACAAGTAAATATGAAGAGACCCAAGATGAGACTTATCTTGGAGTGAACATTTTAGATTACCATAACAATGAAAGAGTAGATAATTTCCCATTTTTACATAATTATTATTTACATGAAAAAGACGAAAATACAAATGGAAAGTTTAAGCAGTTAATCCGATTAGTAAAATCAATAAAGAATGATAGTGATGAAGAGATTGATATTTCAAGCTATGAAATAACAGCTCTTTTGTATCATATGAGCAATCAGAACATAAATAACTGCCGATCAGCAATAGAAACACTTAAAAATATTTCTTCATATTTTTATTACCTTATAACAAACCAAAATTATCTTGAAAAATTATTTGTACCAAATCAAACTGTAAAAATCAGTGATAGCTTAAATAAAAATGAACTTCTTAAATTGATAAAAGTAATAATTGAACTTGCTGAAGAATTATAGATATTCTCTAAAAAACTAATTTTGTATGACCGTAGATACTTAATTGATTTATTGGCTTGTATTCGTATAGTATCAGCTCAATAACTGCGATGCTGTTGCCCGTGCAGTATCATTAAAACATACCGAAGCTATGTGCCTTTTGGGTGAATCAACGGAGAAATCATTTTTTAGAAAATAATACATATTAGCCCTGATAACGCAATTATTCTCATAGAGACAAATGGAGAAAACAAATTTGTTGATATTAATAGGGACAAATACTTAAACAATAAGATTCCTTGTGTAAGAAATATTTATCTTGATCTGGTATATACCATGATATATATTCTTTCATGAGGATAAAAACCATGCAAACAGCGAAACTATTTACCAATGGGCGGAGCCAGGCCGTACGGCTGCCCAAGGATTACCAGTTTATCGGAGAAGATGTCTACATCCAAAAAGTAGGGGACGCGGTCATCCTCTTTCCCAAGGACAAGGACTGGGAAATCTTTCTCGACGGGTTAAACAGCTTCTCCGACGACTTTCTGGCAGACGGCTGCGACCAGGGGATTAAGGGCGAACGGGAAGCCCTGTAATGTACCTCCTGGATACCAATATCTGCCTATACCTTATCAAGGAGCGTCCCGAAGCGGTCTTAAAAAACCTCAGGAAAAAGCGTTCCAAGGGGATAGCCATTTCCTCAATCACCCTGGCGGAACTGGAATACGGTGTAGAAAACAGCAAGTTTCCGGAGAAGAACAAAATCGCCCTGATTAAGTTTCTTTCTATAATAACCATCCTGCCCTTTGAAGCCAAAGCGGCGGAGGCCTATGGAAAGATTAAGGCCGATTTAAAACGGAGGGGCCGTATCATCGGACCGCTGGATATACTCATAGCCGCCCACGCCAAATCGGAAGATTTGGTCCTGGTAACTAATAATACCAGGGAATTTGAGCGGATAGCGGATGTAAAGATAGAAAACTGGATGTAACAACGCCCCTGTTTATCAGCCGGTTCTCTCTCCCTCATCCTCTTCAACCACAAGAACCTTCCCGGCAGTATGGCGGCAGACCGGCCCGGCCCTCATGGTTCCACAATACCATCCTTTCTCCCGGATTTCCAATAACCGCCATTAAAAAATGTGCCCCTGCAGAATCTAAAACTTTAGATTCTGCTAAGGAGTTTTCTGAAAGAAAACTCCACTCCCGGTCCCCATTTCCGTCCCAACCGCAACGTATCCGAGACGTACCCGAAACGTACCACTTCCCCGTAAACGGCTCCGCGGCGGCCGGATTACGCCTTGCCGGTACGTTTTTAATAATAGCCGTTATACTACAGGACTCCCGGGAATGGGGTAGGATAGGGGCAGAGCATACCGGGGCAAGCTTTGGCGGCCTTGTCCCGGCGGCGGTTTTTTGATTTCTCCTTTTACCTTAATTTGAGGCTAAAAGAAAGGCCCTTTACCCATGGCCCGATCAGGGCAAGATAAAGAAGGTAAAACCAGGAGGGATAATTCTTTATTTATAAAGCAGTCAGGTTTTGTCTGAAAACTAAAATAGCAAGTTTCAACCTATAAATCTTTCATTACTTCGGCAAACTTATCCAGCGTGTATGCACCGTCAAGCCCCAGTTCCTTATCCTTAAACACCATAAAATAGCGGAAATTAGCGCCCGCTTGAGCTTGCCACTGCCGGCCCAGTTTTAGCTTGGTTTTGCTGTCGTCCCCGTCCAAATAATCCCCTTTGGCTTCAATCAGTACAATTTTTCCGGATTTTGTCATCACCATAAAATCAGGGTAGTGGTTGATGAACCCATTGAGGCGCATTCCTTTTCGCTCGATAATTCGATGCCACCATTCAATATTATCATAGCTGACGACAACATCAATCACGCTTTTCTCAAACTTGTTCAGGTCATCTTTTTCTGCTTCATAAAGAGAATAGGGAATTGAATCTATTGTAAGCGCAGGGGTAATGACTTTTGGCAACCCATATGATTCCCGGCACACGATTTTTCCGCTGTCAAGCCATTTGTCAAACTGCTTTTCCCGGTAAACCTCTTCAAGAGTTTCAATCTTCTTTTGAATTTTCAGCGCATATGTTGGAATGGCTGTTTCCATTGCGTATATTTTTTCATCGGTCATGTCAGAAACAATTCGGCGGACATACTCTGTGATTTCAGCCGTTGCATAGCGATTGTTATTATTGATTTGGTCGCAAATTAAATCAATGCATCGTGTTATTTTCTTTTCCTGCGGCAACTTGGCCAGCTGGTTGCGGATATACTCACTCTCTTCTTTGGAGGCGCGTTTGTATTTGGGTATCGCTTCGCCGTGCTCCTGTATATCAACGCGGTACATTTCTCCGGTTGCCAATTCAAGGTTAACTTGCGAATCCTGGCCGCTGAGCGAAAAACCATCTGATAAGTTATCAGGCTCAAGTAGTTCAAACTCATCGCCAAATAGATCCGGCACAGTTTTCAGAAAGAATTGCGGTACCCGCAGTTTGCTTGCTTCTTTGGCAAATTGGTGCTGCATAACATTTTGATTAAGCATATCTCCAAGCTCTCCTCCCACAAACCCAATGTCATCGGTTCCGGAAATAGCCTCATTATATTCTGCCGCTTGCTGTGTCGCCGCCGATACCATCTTTGAGATTTCAGAAGCAGTATCGTCATTTCCGGCTTCCAGCGCTGCTTTCACCTCACTGGGTACAATATCTTCAAACGTATCTTCCATCTCCGATGGCGCTGGTGCTTCAATATCAAGCTGCTGGTCAATGGGTTCATCCGCGGGGGAGGCTTCTTGTAAAGTATCCTCGCCCAAACGAAAATCTTTTCTGGAAAAGCCCGCCTTATTTAACCCGGATACGATATTCTCTAATGTGGCGTGAAAGTCTTTTGAGCAGGTAAACACATACGAAGTGTTCAGCAGAGGGCGTGAATGTTGCTTTGCATAGGGCTGACGCAGTATGCGCCCAAGAATCTGCTCCACATCAACGGTGGAAGTCTTGTTCGCCAGGGATGCCAGAATGTACGCAAAGGGACAGTCCCATCCCTCCTTTAGCGCATTGACCGTAATAATAAAACGAATGGGGCAATCCCGGCTCATAAGATTGGTTTTTCCAATATCATCAATCTTTGAGGTTTTTATCGCGATTTGCTCTTTGGGTATACCCATTTCCACCAATGTGGATTTGATTTTGTCAAAGGTTTCGCTGTCCTCGCTGGTTTTGGGCTGTGCCTGAAACAGTACAATGGGGCGAATGTATTCGCCTCCTGCCTTCTCTTGTTCGATGGCCTGTTTCTCGATACTTCCTTGAAATTGTATTGCGTCCTGAATCACGCTTTGCCGTGTATTGCGGTTGTACACCACCACGGGCAGTTTCACCATGTTCTCTTTTTTCAGTTCCCGGGCATCCACGTACGAGATAATATTGCTGTTTTTTCGTGGAGTGGCGGTCAAATCTAAAACAAGGGAGGGATTCAGGTTATTCAGCATTTCCACGCTCAAATCCGAACCCGCATTGTGGCTTTCATCCACAATAGTAATGGGAGACAAATGACGCAGCACCTGAATCAGCGCAGTGTCCGGCGTATCGGCCAGCAACACGCTGTCATCCTTAAAATACTCCGCGAAGCGCAGTAAATTTCCATTTTCCTGATATACCTTGCGGACATCCTTTTTTTTACTGTCAATCCGCAGAGAGCCATAGCTTAAGACGCATATGGTAAGCATATCCCGTACGGTATCCGGCGAAAAGTTTTGTCCATTCAAGAGCATATCTTTTGTATATACACCAACTCTGCCCGCAAAATACGCATCCAGCTTTTGGCGGTATGGGTGAGCTGCATTGGAAAGGGTTTCAATGGTTTGTGTCAAAATAGAGTCAGACGGCACCAGCCAAACAACAACGCGAGGTTTATCCAGCGGCATTGCGTTGAAAATGGGTTTTACCGCCGCGCAAGCAATAAATGTTTTCCCGCCCCCGGTTGGCACCTTGGTGCAGATATGCGGTACGCCGTCAATAACATTGTTGTATGTAGGAACACCGCCAAAGCCAACATTGATATCCTGTCCGAGCCAATAGCTTTTCCATGCCGCAATAACATTATTTTCGGTATTGACACTGTCCAGGTAGGAGGACAGGTTCCTTATAACAGCCTTTTGATAATTCTTTAGCTCCATCTTCTCCTCCCCCTTCTTTATAATTTGGTAATATCCCGTGGGATTTTTTTAAACGTAATATGGTATTTTTCCAATTCGCTTGCACTCAGAGTACAAAGGTCTGCATACATAACATAGCCGCCTGCTTTTGTTTTAACACTATGTAAAAACCCACGATTCAGGGTGGTTATGCTTTCCCGTTCGTAGTAAAAATAGTAAGCCGTGTCGATGTACTGCCCCAAGAAATAGGGTTCATCCTGTTTGGGTGCGGAAATCCGGCATTTGGTTTCAGTGAAATACACATACTCACGGATTTTGTCTTCGCCGACGGCTTCATTTAAGTTATCGCCGATCAGCAGCGGTTCACCAAGCTCGTAAAAACTAAAACTGCCGCCTGTACCCTTTACTGTGCCGTTTCCCTCGCCGTATCCGTTAATCACACGCTTGACCCGTTCTGCGGTGATGGAATCCGCATAATCCATCATTTCAATAAGGATAAACTTGCGATTGCCCGTATGTTCCTTGTCAGCTTTATTCATCCTGAGTACTGCATGGGCAGTAGTGCCGGAACCTGCAAAGGAATCGAGTACAAACGCAGTTTCACTCCCTGCTATGCGCATGATAAATTCAAGTAAGCGTGTGGGCTTAGGGGTATCAAAAGTGGCCTTGCCATTGAAAATGGCGAGCATTTCTTTTTTCGCTTCATCGGTATGCCCTGTTTCTGAATACGGCCAGAAGTTGGTAGGGAGTCTGCCGCCCACGTTGTCCAGATATGTCTTTCGACGAACGCCGCCTTTCCCGTTTTTGGTAAAATAGAATCGAGGCCATTGGCCACGTTCTAACACTTTTTTGGCGTTAGCGGCTGCAACTTCCAGCGGTTCCGCCAGTACAATACCCATTACACCTGTCCGCACTTCGTTTTCAGCAATACCACAAACATGCGCCCGCTCTTTTGCGTCGCCCAAATCTTTCAGCTCATATTTTGTCCAGCCATTCATAATTTCTAGCATGGTATCTTGCTGATATCGCCAGCATGCACTGTTGCTTGGATAAATCATTTTACCCGTAAAAGGATGTTGTATCGCGTAAACCATCCCTTGGTGTGTTGCAGCCCCTGGCGCAAAGGCATCACTACTTGTCCAGGGTACACTATCATTATCGGGGTTCTTATACTTAGAGTCCATTTCCGCCGTCCGGGGGAGTTTATCGGGGTTCCAATTTGGCTGATTGCTATAAACAAGTATGTGTTCTACTTCGTTTACAATTCCTTTGGAATCGTTTCTTGTAGAGTATGTACGTTGCCAAGAAATGTTGGATACAAAACAATTGCTTCCAAAAATTTCATCACAAATCGTTTTTAGGTTTGCATATTCCGTATCATCAATGCTGATAAAAATCGCCCCATCATCGGAAAGGAGCTTCTGCAATAGTTTAAGCCGCGGATACATCATGCACAGCCATTTATCATGGCGGCTCAAGTCCTCCCCCTCTTTTCCAACCACTTCGCCCAGCCACTTAACAATGCGCGGGTCGTTCACATTGTCGTTATAAACCCAACCCTCATTTCCGGTGTTGTACGGCGGGTCGATATAGATGCATTTTACCTGTCCTTCGTATTGGGGCAACAGGGATTTTAGGGCCGCCAGATTATCGCCGTGGATAATCATGTTTTCACTGCCGTTGTCAGCTTCGTGCCGTCCGGACTCATCATAGCTGTATTGCCGTTCCAACACGCGGTATGGCACATCTAGGTGATGATTTATAACTTTATCTTTTCCAATCCAGTCCAGTGTCGGCATAGTATATCCCCTGACTTCAGTAAGTAGCTATTACTATTCTCAATTATATCAGAGGAAAGTCGGCTATAGCAACGAAGAAATCTACTGTTCATTTATAAAGCAATAAAACCGCCACGCCTGGAAAGAGTGTTTTAACGGAAAGTGAATGGTGCCTATCCACTTCCTATACTGGTTTATACGCCAAAGTAAACATATTGATATGTTCCCGGCTATAGGCTTTTTGGTTCCAGCCGATTGATAATCTTTGCCGGAACCTCCGCGGCGACAGAGTTGTCCGGTACATCCTTTGTTACCACAGCTCCCGCCGCGATAACAACAATATTCCTAATGGCAACTCAGGGCAGGATTGTACAATTGCCGCCGATCCACACATCCTCCCCGGTGGACCCGAAGAGTATCGGGAAAGATACTCATGTCCCACAGGGCAAGATAAAAGATGTAAAACATTGGACGTAATTCCTTACGGTGTAAAGAGATCTTTGTAAAAAATTTTTGTTTTTGTATAACAGTGTTTTGCTAATTCTATACACTGTAAATAAATAATTGTTTTACAATCTAAAGAGTGACTTTTTCCGGCATTTTTTCAATTAGCTTCATTTGAAGCTAATTGAAACCTTTGTCGAAACCAGACCAATTTAAAAAACTCCATGCCCAATAGAAACTATGGAGAACGGATTAATATCATGCTGTTCGCTCTCATAAATATGCTCCTAATTAACCGCCAAAGATACCGCGGACCTTCATTTGAGTTTAAAGGTCAATCTGAAAGCAACCTGGTAAAATTCCAAACGCTGTTTCGCGCCGGATGTGACCAGCCGGCGGTCCTGGTAGAATTCATACTCCCTGGTTTCAGTGGTAAAATTCCGCCGGGTTCTGAACTGGACTATTGCGGCGGCGCTCAGCCGGTCGGTTATTTTAAAATTAAGAAGCCCCGAGAAAACCCAGCGGCCCAGGTCGTCCCCCCACAATTCACGTCCAGGCGTATCGTAGAGATACATATCCACCTCCGCCATGAGTGCGGCCATGTTAAGAAAAACCGGCATCCGGTATCCCAGCATAACATTGGCGTAATAGTTGAAACCGTTCCTGTTTTCCCCATCATCGTTTTCAAAATACCACGAGTCGGTGGCGGACGCGGCGGTATATTCCCGGTAATTGATTTCATGGAAAGTCTGGAATAGTACATGGTTCCAATCCCCGGGAACCAGGGCGGCCAGGTCAAACCGCAGGGTGCCTCCCGCGTGGAGATTCCAGATGAGCCCGTCAAAGGGTTCGCTGATTACTTCGGCGCCGTGCCGGTCCGCCCGTTTCCGAATGCCGATGCCGTATATATCCTTGCCGGCTATGTGTAACGGCCACCCCGAGCTGGCCTTGGCGCTGAGGCCGTCTTCGGAGAGGGCCTTCCGTTTGGGAGTAAAGGCGAGCTCGGTCTTACCCGGCCGGGAGCTGAGGGCCGGATTCATCAGGCCGGGGATGAGGGCAATCCGGTCTTTCAGTTCCTCCGCCAGGTTCTGCAGGGTATCCATATCCGCGCCCCGGAGGTACAGGTCCACCGGCGAGCCCTGGCTGAACTGGAGTTCCGAAACCGGCAGTACCCGGATATCCGCGCCGGGAACGCATCTCCTCCAGGACCGAAAGCCCGTCCCGGCCGGGAAGCATGATGTCCAGGACTATACAGTCATAGGTCCCGGCATTGATATAATCCAGAGCCTCCCGTCCGTCTCCGGCGGCGTCTACGCTGTACTTCTCCTCTTTGAACCGCCGCTCCAGCAGGGACCGGAGGGTTTTCTCATCCTCCACTACCAACACCCGCATTGTCCGGCCCTCCTTATTCCGGGTATTCTAACAGAAACCCCCGGTTTAGTTTATCTGTTTGATTAATGGTATGCTGAGGGGTGAAGATTAAAGGGAGATTAATTTTTGGGGGCTGAATAGAGTTGTTCTATAACTGATACAGGACTATTAACTGGCTAAGTCTGTCTTCATGGTCTTACTCCCGCCTGATTGCCTCATACAGCTCCCGCCGCCTTTTAAGGGAATACCGCGTAAGAACGTAGGTAAGTACAGCGAAAAAACCAAAGAGCGTAAACACCGCGAGCGCGCCGCCCGGATTTGCGGAGCTTCTTCCAAAGAGAATACCCAAAAAGGGCCACAGCCCCAGAGCAAGAAATACAAGGCTGACGCATCTGCACGCTGTCCGCATTCTTTGCGGGTGGGTATCCCGCTTTTCTTCATGCCGGCGTCCCCTGTATTCGTAATCGTAGTCCCGGCCCATGCGGTGCCCCTTGCTGTCGGTAATAGTGATTTTTGCTTTTTCCATACTCTGCTCCGTTATTTTGAATTCGGCCTGATAACAAGGTCAGCGCTCATACCGTACCGCCGGTCCTTGAAAGGAACGGAGACATCCTGCAGCGTGTGTGAGCCGCTTGAATGGTTGTACATGTACCGGCTGAACCGCTGGGGCTCTCCCCCGAACATGGCGTCCGAAAGGTTAAAGCTCCGGGCAATCCCGGGCCTGTCCTTAAGTTTCTCCCAGCCGCCGGGTTTCTTTTCCGCGCTCCTGAGGGCGTAGATAAACTCATCTTCAACTTTTGTTATTTTAAACGCGGTCCGGTACTCGGTGGTCCAGTCATCCGGGTCTTCCCGGTCAAGGGCGATAACAATGTCTCCGGCTTTTGGTTCGGCGAAGTACAGGGTCTGCTGTTCCTCGAGGTTCCGTTTCGAAGCTCCGGACGCAATACCCCAGATAAACAGCGCGGCGAGGAAGACCAGCAGGGAAGGGGCGAGCCATCCGTAGCGCAGCCAGCTTCCCGCGTTCGCGAGGAGACGGTCCCCTTCGTCCTTCATCTTTTCGCTCCAGAGTTCTACGGGTATACTCTGTCCGCTTTCCTGGCTGCAGGCCTCCACCGCCGCCCGCCGGCAGAGTACCGGCAGGATAAAAAAGATGGTCACATACCGCCGCTGGGACCTGAGCCAAACTCCGCTCCCGCCGGTCAGCGGGTCCCGTTCGTTTTCAAGAAACTTTTCTTCATATATCTTTGTTTTTAAACCGTAGGTAATTACCATTTAAACTGCTTCTCCTTTGATGTTTAACTTTAAAACGGCGGCGTTTACACGCCAGTTTTTATCTGTTGGTTTTTCGTGTTATATTCTGTCTTTTCTATGAGCGGCTCCGCGCGGGAGATAACGTCAGCAATCACCAGGCTGTTGTCCCCGGGTTCAACTAAACGCTCTATAAAAGGAAAACGCCCAGATGGAGCTGTGTAAATTCCATTGCCTCAGCCCCGTCCCATTTTGCCCACAAGAAACTGGCCCAGTGTCTCGTTGCCCGCCGCCAGGGCGTAATCCATGGCAGTCTTCTGTTCGCCGTTGGCGTAATCCGGCAGCGGGTCTCCGAAGTCAAAGAGGTTCTGGGCCATCTCAAAGGCGAGGCCAAAGTCCTTGACCGTCGCCGCGTAAATCAGCGGGGTGTTGCCGTTGTTGTCCTTCGCCGAAACATCCGCGCCTTTTTCCAGAAGCAGCATCTGTACCTCCGGGTAGTTGTCCATGAAGCTTCCGCAGGCAAACATGAGCGGCGTCTGGCCGTAACGGTTTGAGCGGTTCGGGTCCGCGCCTTCCTTTAAGAGCGCCTTGATAATAAGCAGCCGCAGGCTGTCGTGGGCGCGGTAGGTTTCAAAACTGCCGGCCCCGCTCATGTTGGGATAGCTGTCGCCGTTGGGCGCCGAGCATGCCCAGGAAAGGGGGGTGTTCTCGTGGCCGTCAATCTTTCCGTTGATATCAAACCCGGCTTCCTTCATGGCCTTTACTATTTTTCCGGGAATGTTCTTTTTAAAGAGCCAGATAGGATAATTGAAACGGTTTTCAGCGGCAAAGAACCACGCGAAGGCGCCCAGGCCGTCCCCGGTTTTGAGGTTGGGATCTATGCCTTTTTTAAGCAGCAGCTCCGCTGCCTCCAGGTCGTAGGCGCGGCAGGCCGCGGCCAGGGCGGTGCCCTGGGCCCCGTTTTCAATCTCATCAAAGCTGTTGATGTCGGCCCCCAGCTCAAGGAGCGCCTCGATGGCGTCGGGCATTCCCCAGAGCGCGGCTTTCTGGAGGGTCATGCCGCCGGCGCGCAGGCGGAGTTTTTCTTCCGGCGTGTCCTCCCCGGTGAGTGTGCCTTTGACCAGGGCGCAGAGCGCCGGGAGCCGGTCCTGTCCGAAGAGTTCAAAGGCGGTTTTACCGTCGCTGTTAAGCTGCTCCGGATCAACGCCGTTTTCCATAAACGCCTTGACCGCTATCATGGCCGCTTCCATGACGGTATTGAGCTTTTCCCGCTGGTTCTCCATAAGGCGGGTCGCTTCTTTCTTCTGGCTTTCGGAGTACTCATCGGGCTCGATGGTTTCTTTATAATACCGCGTCCGTAACTCGTTCATGGACCGGGCGTAGGGGCTGATGACCCGGTGGGCCAGATGGAGCCCGGTGTTGTTCTCGGAATCGCTGCGGTTCATGGTGACGTTACGGGAAGCCATAACCTCAAGGTAGCGGCATTTGAGGATCCTCGCCGCCCGGAGGTACGGGGTAAGTCCCTGCTTGTCCTTGCGCTGGGGGTTGGCCTTATGGTCAAGAAAGGCGTTGATTATCAGGGGTATCTGTTCCAGCGGTTTAAGAAAGCTTTCGATTTCATTATAGTAGACCGGTGTATTGAACGGGTCGGCGTATTCATGCAGGGGAGTGAGGCCGTTGTTGTCCTCCTGGTTCGGGTCGGCCCCTGCCTCAAGCAGATACCGGACAACCGCCGGGTCTTTCCAGATGGCCTTGTGCAGCAGGGTTTCCCCGTGTTCGTTCCGTATTGTTTTATCCGGAAGGGCCTTCAAAGCTTCAATAATTTCGTCTGTACTCTTATCCCATATTTTATCATCAAGTCCCGCGAATCCCATACTGTTTCTCCTTTAGAATGTAACTTTAATGCAGCCGGAAAAATCCCGCTCCCCATTGCCCGGCTCAGGCAGCCAGAGGATGGTCCGTTCGATTTCGTCTTCGTCTAAATCAAGAAACCGGACTCTGTCTCGGTAGGTCTGCGAGAAGTCCCAGAGATGGATGCAGGACTCCGGGAACACGATCTCCTGGTCTTTGGCGAGCGGTGTTTCACCGAGGGCTTTTGCCAGCAGCTTTACGGCGTCTTCCGGCTCCATGTCAAAGAGGTTTTCCCCTTTGCAGGTAAGAGTATCCAGCTCCCATACCGCCATGATCTCAGTGAGGCTGTCGTTAACAAAGGTAAGCTGAAGGCAGCTGCTCTGCCTCGGCTCCATATAGATGACCTCTTTGTTTTTGTAGGTCTCCTCCAGGCCTTTTCTGATGCTCTCCCGGCTCTCCTGGTCCATATCATCCAGAAAGGGGCCCATATTTTCCTCAAAATCCTCATAAGTGGTTGTCCGTTTGATCCGCATTTCCCGCTCGCCGTAGATGCTGTCAAAACCCCTGACCTCATCGCTGGTCATGCCGAAGCGGATTTTTCCCAGTCCCCTGCGGGGAATGATTTCCCAGTCGCCGTATTCTTCCTTCATGTTATTTGTCCCCCGTAACCTTCATCTCAACGTATCCGGTATAATCCTGTTTTTCGTGAGGCTCTGCCCGCCAGGAAACGCTCCGCACATAGGCCGGGTCGCTCTTGCGGAATTTATGGACCCAGGCAAACACGGTAGCCCGTTCGCCGTAATCGTATTCCGTGTAGTTGTACATATAGACGCAGGACCGGGGAAAGATGAGATAGTCGTCTTTGGCCACAGGGGGTTCCTCCATCTTTTTTGATATTCTCCTTACCACTATTTGCGGGTACGCGGGAATTTCCTTTCCGTCAAACCGGAGCTTGTCCCAGAACTTCGGCGCCTTAAAGCGCATGTCCCACAGTATCTGGAGCTCGATAAGTTTGTTGTCCATATAATCCATCCGGAGCATGCTCTCCTGCCGGTACTCGGTAATGATTCCGCGGCGCTCCATGGGCTTGCCGTCGTGTTTGCCGTAGATTTTGTCAAAGCCGCCGACCTCTTCGCTGGTCATGCCGAACCGCAGGTGTCCCAATCCAATCAGGGGAATGATTTCCCAGTCGCTGTATTGTTTGTCCGCCATATCAGTCCTCCAAAAGTTTCAGTTCCGTATATTCATCAAAGTTGTCGCGCTGAATATTCTCCGCCCGGCTGCTCCAGGTGACCGACCTGCCGTCCCTGTCGTCGTAGAGACTCACCTTTGATTTGGGGAACACCGTGTCCGGGCCTTCCCGGAAGGGGTTTTCCCCGAGGTGTTTCGCCAGGGCGCGCAGTATGGTATCGATATGTGTTTTTTTCCTGTGTACGGCAGCGCCGTCGATGTTGAAGTACCTGCAGCCGTCGTCGGTCGTAATCTCAAAGAGGTGTCCCTCGTAATAGCTGAGCTGGAGCGTGCTTGAAAGGTATTCCGTATAGGTCTTTGCGAGAAAGGCTTCTGTCTGCCGTTCCCGCTCAGCCAGCTCATCCCGGTTTGGCCAATTGGCGATGGCTTTTTCCCAGATGGCGATCTCCTCCTCCGAGTGCGCCCAGGAATGTTCCGAGCGTACGGCGCCGTATATATCATCAAACTGCCGTATTTCCTCTGGTGTCATGCCGAAGCGCAAGCTGCCAAGCCCGTCTTTGCGGAATGCCCAGTCTTTTTCTTTTGCGGCCATGGTTTTCTCCGTTTTAGGTTTCATTATTTTCAATAACACTTACGCCGTCCGGGGTGTACCGCAGCAAACTGAGGAAGGAATCAAAGTCATCTGCCATAACCATTACAAGTCCCCATTCTTCGTCTTCTATGGCTTCCGTTATCTTTTCAAGACAGGTCTCATCGTTTAAATCAACGGAGCCGGTGTCCATGCTGATTTTAAGTTCCTCAATCAGGCCATCCATATCGTGGGGGGCGATCTCATGGTCAATCATAACGATCCGGCCCTTGTGTTTTCCCCGGCGGATTTCCGCAAAGGGATTGCCTCCGGGGTCATTTCCGATATAGGTGAAGAAATGTTTTAAGGGATCTTCCGCAAAAGAGTTGTTGGCCTCAAAATCGCTGTAATCATCGCCGCTGTGTACGCCATAGAGGATCTGGATAGTTTCCCGGGGCTCAGTACTCTCCGATTCAGAGAGCTTGAAATATTTCCCCTGCGGGTCTTCAGCCTGAATCGCGTCAATGCCCCGCAGGCCGTTCTGGGTCCGCAGGAAAGAGGCGTACTGGGAGGAAAAGTTGTATTTCTTCTTAAGTATGTTCACTTCGGTTTCTGCGGGAAGCCTGTATCCAAGAGGATTGGGAAACACAATATTGGAAACGGGGCCGGAGCCACGCGCTGGTTCCGGCTTGGGCTCGGCGGAAACTTCCTGCACTTCGGTATAGCCTTTTTTAAGTTTTGACTTAATAAGTTTGTCAGCCTCTTTTTTAGCCGCCTCTTCGGAATCAAAACTCTTTTCCTGACGCTGGCCCTTGGTGCCGGCTTTGCCGAAGGTAACGGTAAGGGAAGTCCCGTTCCGCTGTACGCTTCAGAATTTATGGGAGCTTTCATCGCTGTACGCAAGGTGTTTTGCAGGTCCGGCAGCTTCCGCGTTTTTTTCTGCGGCTTCTCTTTTTTCAAGTTCCGTAATCGTGTTTTTCATCAGAAGGTCGACCCGGCCGTCAGCGCCCAGATGCTCATACTCGGGGTCTTTCATAAAAACCTTGACGGCCTCAAGGTTAGGCAGATCCCCGTTGGTCGCCAGGGTCATGTACGCCCATTTGCCGTGGGCCCGCTCACTGCTGATGCCGAAGGCGCTGGCCTGTTTCATGACCCGGTTAACATAGCGGCGCAGCTGGTCATCCGTCATGGAGGCGGTCTTTTCCTTCGCCACATCCCGCAGGTAGGCGGCGATGTGGAACAGGGCGCAGTCAAGGTAGTTTTCGCAGATGGGCATACAGGAGCCGTAGCAGGTATAGTACACACTGCCTGCGCCGGCCGGCGGGTCGATGAGCGGCATTGCGTCATTATCATCGAGAAAAACGGTAAACAGGGGTTCCCGGGTCGCCGCCTCATAGAAGGGGCGCATCACTTTTTCCGCAATCTCCTCCTCCGGGTAAAAGGGGACTTCGAGGGCGCCGGCAAGACTCTTGAGCTCATCCTCGTTATACCGCTGGAGGTTATCCGCCACCGCTTTTTCCAGGGCCTCATCGCTCTCATACATATCGCTGTCCGTGGGCCACTCAAAAACGGCGAGCAGTTCCGGCACATTGATGATATAGGTCAGGAAGTCCTCCATCGATTCCGCGACCCGTCCGGCGATCCATTCCCGGTCGCTGAAAAAGCCGACGCTGCCGTCCTCCAGGAGGTAACATTTATCCTCGTTTTCTTCGTGCCGGGCAAAGACTTTTCCCTCAAGGCTGTGTTCAAAATGTTCTTCCATCGGCCGGTCAAATTTTTTAAGGATATCAATATTGCAGAGTATCGAAAGCTGTTTGGCAAGCTCCTTGTGGGAACGCATTTTTTTAAGATGATCCATGGTCTTCCCCCGGTTTTGTAAAGCGATAAAATCAAATTATCGTGGATATCCCGAAAACACAAACCGTTTTGGGGCGGAAGTGCAGGAAGGACAAGAGAAAGTTCCTTGATGTATACCGGACGGAGTGAGTTTTTGCCGCTGCTTCGTGTCCGCAGCGGCTGTATCGTGGTGTAAAACCGGAAAAGAACCGTTGATTCCGGCGGGGGATGTATGGTTTCAAAAAAAACAGTGTGCCGTCGGGCACACTGTTTATACAGCAAATTGTCTGTTTACATCAAATGGTTTTCCTCAAACATATCTCCGATGTAGGTATTCTTCCATTTTTTGACAAAGTGTTTTACCACCTCCCGTTCCACAAAGGGCAGATCCATTTCCACCAGTTTCTTTCGGTCGGAAAGGAAGTAGATTGAATTGGCGATGGTACGGAGGTCATAGGCGGAAGCGAAGGTTTCCGGTACGCCCCGTTCCACATCCAGCAGCTGGTATACCGCTTCCATAGCGGTGCGCACGGAGTATTCGGTGGTGAACACCGTATCCCGCACGGTCTCCGCGAAGTTGCCGATAAAGGCCAGGTTCTTTGAACCCTTGGGAATGACCAGGGGCCGGTCGCCGTACTTGCGCAGCATGAAATAGGACGTGATGTAGGGCATGTACACCGGAATCACGGTGCAGGAGTTTTTGGCGAAGCTGTCGATCTCGTTCTCCGGCATACCGAGATGGTAGAGCAGTTCCTTGGCGATTTCCTCGCCGCTGCACTGTTCTATCGGTTTCTTGACGTAATTGCCCGGGGTATTCGACAAGAGGCCGTACACCCAGGTAATGGTCTGCTCATCTTTCTGTTCTTTAAAATGGGGCTGCCGGTGGGTGGCGAAACTCATCAGCCAGTTGGAGTCTTTGATGGTGATGATGCCGCCGGAGACAATCTTCCCGGTGCGCAGCTTCCGTTTGGTCAGCTTCTCGATATACGGTTCAATGTCTTTATTCTGCCAGGTAACGGTGGCCGATATAAACCAGCTTTCCGGCGGCAGGTTGTCGCAGAACACGCCGGGATTACCGAACTCAGGGGACTTTTCCGCCAGCTTCTTCCACAGCTTCCAGCTGCCGCCCAGATCTTTGGTAGGCGGGGCGGGGGTATGGTGGTCACCGTAGGTGGAACTTTCGGTGATGGACCCGTTGGTGACAAAAACCAGGTCGTTTTCCGTAAGAGGAATTTCCTTGCGCGCTCCCTTCAGGGTGTAAATGATTTTTTTAGCGGTTTTGGTCCCGGAGCTGAGGTCCATTTCGATATCCTCAACCATCGCCTCATACTCAAAGTGGACGCCATTGTCTTTCAAAAAGGCGATCATGGGTTTTACCAGGGATTCGTACTGGTTGTACCGGGTGAACTTAAGGACGGTAAAATCCGGCAGTCCTTTAATGTGGTGCACAAAGCGCATAATGTACCGGCGCATCTCAATGGCGGAGTGCCATTTCTCAAAGGCGAACATGGTGCACCAGTACAGCCAGAAGTTGGAATCAAAAAAGTCTTTGGTAAAGACATCCTCAATTTTTTTGCCCTCCAGGGTATTTTCCGAAGCCATCCAGAGCTCCACCAGTTCCTTCTGGGCCTTTTTGTTCAGGGTGAAATGGCCGTCATCGGGTGCCCGCTGGCCCCGGTTTTGGATAATGCGGCAGTTGGAAGAGTTGGGATCGTCCCGGTCCAGCCAGTAGAACTCGTCCAGAACCGAAGCGTCCTTTACTTCCAGGGAAGGCACCGAGCGGAACAGGTCCCACAGGCACTCAAAATGGTTTTCCATTTCCCGGCCGCCCCGGGTTACAAACGCGTCGGGGGGTACCGGTTTGCCGTCAAGGGAGCCCCCCGGCACGGGCAGTTCTTCCAGAACGTGTATCCTGTTTCCTTTCATGTGCCCGTCGCGGATCAGGAAAATCGCCGCCGCCAGGCCCGCCAGGCCCCCGCCCACCAGGTAGGCCGATTTATCATCAACCCCCTTCGGCTTTCTGGGACGGGCAAATGCCTCGTAGTTTCCGTTTGTGTATCGCATTTTTAACTCCTCTCTACAGCCCCATTGCGAGGCCATAATTTTTAATTAATATAAATATAGTATAAATTATATAGAAAGACACGTTAATTTACTTTTTTGTTGTGAAGATCCGGAGGCCGCCCTGGCCGCGGGATTCTATGCTTTTGCGGCGGTTCCTGCCATTGTATAATTGATTACGAAAAAAGGAGCTGAAATGGAAGAAATGGCTGCGAAGGTATTTGATTTTACCCTGTTTGCCTTCGCAGCGCCTCAACGAAATCAAAGAGTTTTATTTTGGCGCTTGATTCTTCCCGCCATTTTTTTCCCTTTAAAAAGGCGAGCCACTCATCCAGCTCCGGTGAACCGGTCATGGCAAGATATCCGGTAACGCACCGGGTAAGATACTCTTGGATGTTGCTGAATCCCGCATTGGAAAATCCCGCGGTGCCGAAGCGTGTTTCAGGGCCGTGTTCCAGCATTACCCGCGCCGTATCCAGCAGGTCAGCACGGCTTGTGAGAAAGCAGAGGATATCCGCGCCGTGGGCCATGGAGAAGGGGGCGTACTCCCTGCAGAACCAGTCCACCACCGGCTGGTAGTTGTTGTAGGAGTAGTAGCCGTAGCGGTTTAGGGTAAACGCCAGAAGTTCCTGAAACTCCGGGTTTGCCCTGCCGAACTCTACGAGTTTCAGCTGCTCTTTGAGGGTGCATTTTTTCGGGGCCAGGGCCATGTCATAGGCGGCTTTGAGGCCGGGGATACGCAGGTGCGACTCGACCCGCTCCCGGATGGCCGGGACGTCGAGACACATGAGCAGCAGGGGAATCTCCCGGGGCAGCCGCGGCAGCAGGTTTAACACATCTTCCATATAGCCGCATTTTTTAAGAATATAGAGCAGGGTGAATATCTCCCGGTTCGCCGGGCAGTTGGCTTCGTGAGGAAAGGGATCGATTTTTGTGTACTTGCCGTCAACGTTAGCCGTCATGTCCCAGTGGATAGCGCCGGCCCGCTGGCAGGCGACGGCGGTGATAAGCTCCGCGATTTCAGAGCGGGTGAGCCTGTGCCCGTCGTACCGTACCAGAAAGCTGTGCAGGGCGGGGGACTCGATTCTGTCGTCGCCCCAGAGGAAGTCGTAGATTAAACAGGTGTCGGTTTCAAAGCGCTTTCTGGCGGTTACCATCCGGGGATCGCTTTCAAACCTTTCCGCCGAAGTGCTGAACCAGTGTTCCTTCTTGTCATGGAAGAGGGAGTACTGACATGCCTCCGTTCCTTTGGGAAGCCATACCCGCTTTTCGCAAAGGGCGTCGGCGGTACGTTTGGCGGCTAACGTTTTATAGCGGAAATCGATGATGGCCGGAACGCTTTCCTTGGGCAGTTCTCTTTTCGGCGGCATATAGGGTTCGATGTGCGCCCGCAGTTCGTGGAGCCTGCCGGAATAGAATTCCCACACGACTGGCGCAAGGGTTTTGAGGAAATCCTGCCGGTCCCTGGCGGCGCTCCAGGTGATGAGCTTTTTCATAAACTGCCAGTGGCCGCAGCAGAGGATAAAATCGCTGTCCGCCAGCAGCGCATCGGCAAAGCGGTCAACCGCCGCCGCCTCCGGCCCTGAGGGGTCCGCGTCGAGGATTTCACCGTACACGGTCCATGTATCGTAAAGTGTTTTATCAAGGGCCAGAAGTCTGGGTATCTCTTCCCGGTTCACGGCGGCGCTCCTTTTCTGGGGATATATAGCAGGGGAACTTGTCAGCTTTTTATCTGCCGGAACATCTCCCGGATATCCCCGGTCAGAGGGTGCCGGATTTCGGATACGGAGTTCCGGGCAAAGGTTTTTTCAACCAGATCGATATACATGGTGTGGGTACCGTCGTCTCCCATGTAGTGGTCCTCCCAGTCTTCCGGGCTTACCCGGTTTTTAAGGCCGAGCTGCTCCAGCGCCAGGTTGTCGAAACTGAGCACGCTGAACCGTCCCATGTAATCAGTGATGGTACCGCTTAAGAATTGCATGTTGCGGTCAAGGGTGTCCCGGTTTTCTTCGGCGTGTTTTATTCCCCTGCGGAAGTCTTTGTAGCCGAGGATAAGGACTTTAAGGTCCTTATCACTGAGGAAGTCAAGCAGTTCTTTGCCGGCCACGCCGTTTATGATATGGATAACGCAGTTGGCATGGCGCCGGGCGAAGTCCCGTATTTCCAAGTCCGGCTTTTGGAGTGAGACCCCAACGCCGCGGACAAGGTTTTTCCGGATGAGTGTTTCTATGAGCCTGCGCGATCGCGGAGCAGTTCCTGTTCGTGGATGGTGATATTGGCGATCACGCCTTTTTCCCCGACTGTTTCCAGAAAGCGGACCAGGTCCGGATGGCCGGTAACCGCGCCGCCGCCTATGGCAAGTTCTGTCCCCGGAGTCAGTGTTTCAAGAAACGGGATATGGATTAAATCAGCGTGGCTTCCGCTTGGACCCGCGTTTTCATGGCAGAAGGGGCAGCCGATAGTACACCGGTTGGTTATCTTGAGGTCGATGCTTTCCGGGAAGGCGGCCTCAAAGAAGTCATCCGGAGCCAAGCGGATTTTTGTGCCGTCATCAAAGAGCTGCACAAAGTAGCTGCCGTTTTTATAGGCGGCTATCTGCCGCAGGGAACGGGTCACGGATACCCCGACCAGCCGAAAAAGACCTTTGGCCTGCCTTTGGCATCGGTGTATTCCTGTTCCACAATACCGTAGACACCGCAGACGCCGTTCACCCCGCCGGGGTCCCGGCGGAACATGCAGCAATACTCATCCCAGGTAAAATAGCGCAGTTTTTTTAGGCTCTCCATGTCCTCCCCGGTGGGACAGGGTACGGTGCCGTCTTCGAGCTTTTTTATATAGTCGGGTGCCTGTTCACGCCGTTCTTTGTAATGTTTTTCCGCTGCCTCCATAATGCCTTTTCCGTTCCAGAAGGCTTTGCCCGCTTTCCAGAGGTCAAAGAGGTGTTTGTCCGCCGTCTCAAAGCAGTGGACCGAACTGGAGTTGGTTTCAAACACGCCCCGGCGTACCTGTATTTTCATGCGTCCTCCTCATCATCGTCCGGCTCGGGCAGCGGCCCGTAGCGGCGGTCGAATTCGCTGTAGTCCCCTTTGTCGAGTCCGTTGAGTACAAAGGCTTCCAGGCCCTTTTCCCCAAGCTGGTCTTCGCCGCCGCCGTCGTCGTCATAGATTCCGCTGTTGGCCAGGTCGTTCCAGTCCTCAAAGGTGAGCAGTACGGGAAAGCCCCGGTCCCGGACGCTTTGGTTCCGGAGGGCAGCATCGGCGGGTACCAGCCGGCGGGTCTCAAGGTCAAACCAGAGTTTTCCGTCCCGCCATTGCCTTATCTTTTTTTGGGTATCGATGAGCGCCAGGAACGTGTACTGTTTTTGGACAAGGTACTGTTCGAGTTTATTAAGAGCGGCTTCTTCCATAGGTTCCTCTCCTTTAACTCCCTACGGGAGGTTTCTTACTTTATAGATGCGGATATCCGGCGTATCGACCCGCCGTTTTTTCGATTTAGTTTTCCGCCCCCGCCATGAGAAGCTGTTCCACAATTTCGGTAAAACCCCGTTCGGTGGCGTAAAACATGGCGCTGTGCTGTTCGTTGTCCACGGCGTTGACGTCCGCCCCGGCCTCGATTAAGAGGGCGGTAAAATCGTTCTGGCCCTGCATGGCCGCCACCAAAAGCGGCGTTTCGCTGGCGGTGTTCTTGGGGTTTACCTCGGCCCCGGCGTCAATCAGGGCCTTGCCGATAAAGCGGTTGCCCCCGGCGGCGGCGAAGTGGAGCGGCGCGTTGCCGTTGAGGTGTTTCAGGTTCGGGTCGGCCTTTGCCGCCAGGAGCATCTCGGTGATGTGGATGTTCTGGCCCCGTACCGCCAGGAAGAGGGGCGTCTCCCCGGCGTCGTTCAGGGAATCCACCGGTATGGCGCCGTCCTTGAGCAGGGCGGCGGCTACCTCGCTCTGGCCGTTGTAGCAGGCCTGGTGGAGCGGGGTGTTGCCGGTGTTGTCCGTGTGGCCTTCCTCGGTGAGCTGTCCCACCACGTCCCGCAGGCCCGCGGATGTGGCGTAGTCCAGGGCGCTGTGGCCGTTCTCGTCTTTTATGGATTTGTCCGCCCCGGCGGTAAGGAATACCTTGACCAGTTCCGTCCGGCCCGCGGCGGCGGCGTAGATAAGCGGGGTCTTGCCGAACTTGTCCGTGGCGTTAACGTCCGCGCCGGCTTCCAGCAGGACGGTGATAATGTCCTTGTTGCCGCTCTGGGTCACCACATGCAGGGGGGTGACGCTCTGGTTGTTCGCCAGGGCCGGGTCGGCGCCGTTTTCCATGAGCAGCTTTACAATGTCCCTGGCCCCCTTCTGGGCGGAATAGATCAAGGGCGTGTTGCCCATGCCGTCCCGCTTGTTTACGTCGATGCCGCCTTTTTTGAGCATCGCCTGGATGACCCCCTTCTGGGCGTTTTTGCAGGCGTTTAGAAACATGTTGTCCATATTGGGATTTGCCATAATTAGTTCTCCTTACATAGTACTGAGCAGGAATTTCACCAGCGCTTCGTTGTTTTTTTCCGTGGCGTAATCCAGGGCTGTTTTGCCGGCGTTGTTCACCGTATCGGGTTTGGGGTCGCCGAAGTCAAAGAGGTTTTCCGCCATGACCTTGGCGGTCTGTTCGTTGCCGTTCCGGGCGGCGTAGTGGAGCGGGGTGTCCCCGTTTTTGTCCCTGGCCGCCACATCCCCGTCGTTTTCCAGAATCAGATACTGGATCTCGTCGGCCATCCGCATGGTGCGGTCCGGATTGCCGATGCTGGCCAGCATGAGCGGTGTCTGCCCCGCGCCGTTGGAACGGTTCACGTCCGCCCCGTGGACAATGGCGCTGTTTACCGCGAGCCACCGGAGTGTTTCTTTCATAAGGAACATTTCCATTTCGGTGCTGTCCCGCAGTGCCCAGGTAAGGAAGGTGTCGGACTTATCGTTTACGCTTGAGTTGATATCCATGCCGCCCTTGACCATGGCGCCGATAAGTTTTGAAGGCCAGTCTTCCTGGAATATTTTCTGGATGTTCCCCGCCTGGGAGACCGACAGCCAGGAGATGGGGGTGGTGCCGTTGCCCGCCTTGAGGTTGGGGTCCGCCCCCAGCTCAAGCAGGAGCCGGACGGTTTCGTAGTCGCAGCTCCGGCAGGCCATGGCCAGCGCCGGTCCTTCGCCGTAACCGTAAATGTCTCCGATTTCGTTGATGCCGGCGCCGAGCTGTACCAGCGCCCGGATGGCGTCGTGGTCTTTTTTTCCCGCCGCCTGTATGATGGTCATGCCCCCGGCGGCGGCCCGAAGCTCAGCTTCAGACGGGCCTCCCGCGTTACCGCCGGAAGGCTCTTCGTCCCCGGTGATTTCCCCGGCCATGAGGGCGGCGATTTTTTTGGTCCCCCGGCGCTGTGCCAGAACATGGGCGGTCTCTCCCATGTTGTTTTTATCCTCCGGGTCAACTCCGGCGTCAAGCAGGGCCTTTGCCCCGGCAAAGGCGGCCTCAAGCCGCGCCTCCATTACGGCTTTGTATTCTTCGTAATTGCGCCGGTCGTTGGCCAGGGTGGCTTCCTGGGCGCCTGATTCTTCATCTTTTTTCAGCCGCTCCTCAGCCTGGCGGCAGTTGTTGATGGGGTTGTAGAGCGATTCAATCAGCAGGTGCAGGCCGTTGTTTCCGGAACCGTCGGCCCGGGTGATCCGCACGCCCTTATCCCCCAGGGCCTGTATGAATTCGCCGCTGCCGTTTTTCGCGGCCGCCAGGTATATCCAATTTCCGTCTTCGTCCTTTTTCATGGCGTTCGCCCCGGCCCCAAGCAGCGCCGATGCGCTGTTGTAGACGCTCTTCGGCGCCAGGTGGGGCCCGATTTCCCGGAACGAGGCCAGCATCCACAGCGGGGTCTTTCCGTCTTCGTTTTCTTTATTGGCGTCCGCCCCCTGTTCAAGCAGGTACTGTACCGCCTCCGCGTCGGCGAACGCCGCGGCGGTGTGGAGCAGGGTGTCTCCCCGGTGATAGGCCGCGGTTTTGTCCGGCATGGCCTTGTACATGGCGTGTATTTCCTCATAGGTCTTTTGTCCCCGCCTCAGACCGTCGTAGGCGAAACGGATTTCATTGAATTCCATAGGTACGCTCCTTAATCATATTCTCTATGAACCAGCCGGAGACGGCTGGTTACGGATTACCGGTTTCCGGCTTTTGCCAGGGCCGCTTCAACATTGGCGTAGTTCTTTCCGGACAGGGCCGACCCGATGGCCCGTACCCGTTCCCAGTCTTCCAGTTCGGCGCAGCAGTCTATGAGCAGCCGCTGCAGGATGTCCCGGGTACAGTCCGGCGCCAGGGTTCCGGCGTTTTCCGCCAGTGGAAGCCGGTACCCAAGGCTGTTCCCGCTTTTTTTCGCCAGGGCGGCGGCCACACTGTCCCCGGGCAGGGCCGCGCCGCCGGGGATCCGCTTGACCCCCGCCAGGGCGTTTTCCAGAAGCGGAACCGCCCCGTCCCAAAGGCCGGCTTCCATGTGGCAGAGCGCCAGGTTGGCCAGGAGGGCGGGAGGGGGGGCGGCATTCATAAGGGACGAGAAAATCCGGTAGGCTTCGTCGAGGAGCCCCGCCCGGAAGAGATCGCAGGCCAGGGTGAATCTGCCCGGAGGGTCGGTTTCGGGTCCGCTGTTTCCCGGCATGGTTCCCGGGGTTCCCATTAACGGCATGGTGCCTCCTATTCCCGGTTAGTCCGGATAAATTTATCCAGCAGATCCGCCAGATGGTGGCGGTCCGGCGAAACCTTTTCCGCAAGTTCCCGCACCAGCCGGTCCGCCGCGGTGAGGGCGCCGGCATCTTCAAGCTCGTCCCGCTTTACCAGGGACCACAGGTGGTCCGAGTATCCGGTAAACTCATCCGGGGTGGCCCCGCGGATTTCCAGGGCCTTAAACCGGTACAGGCCCGAGTTTCTGTCAAAGGAAGTGCGGACCGTTACCGGCGCCTGGGCGTAATTGAGCCGGGTATGGTAATGGCCCCGGCTGTCCCGGATCCACTCAAGCCGGGTTTTTTCATCCGGGTTATGTAAGTTCCGGAGCAGGCTGTTTAAAAACTCGCCGGTTCTGCCTGAATCCAGTTTGACCCTGATAAGCGGCGTCAGGGGTTTTTGGTTTTTCCCATTCATGCTAAGAAAAGTACCCCGGCTTTTTTACCGGGGCAAGGTTTTTGCGGAAAATGGTGCATAAAGGACACCTTTTGGTTCCTGTGTGTATACCCGGAACCGGGTTTTTGATTTCCGCCGGTAAATTCTTCCGCCGGCAGGTATTTTTTTAACGGGAGTGTGTGGTATACTGGGCCGATACTAATCGCTTATGCAGACGGATTTTATATGGTAATACGCAGTGTCGGGGATATCCTGGTTTTTATGGAAGAGAATATTGGTATGCGCCGGCGGCAGGTGTATCCCTGGGATATTTATACGTTCAGGGAGGGCCGGGGCCAGGGCTCGGTGGAGATCCTGGGCAATACCGAATGGTGGTACTATCTGCTGATGGACTACGAATCGGCGGCCGAATTTGACATGGAATACGATATAACCGAGCCCTTTATGAGCTTCGGTATTACGGATCAAATCGCCGCGGGAATCACCCCTCCCGGGGAGAACCAGAATGTCCGCGCCCTGCCCGAGGCGGAAACCAGCTTCTTCATGAACCTTTCGGGGTTTAAGGGGAAGATGCGCCTGCCCGCGGGAATCAGGCAGCAGCGCCGGAGCCTGGTCATCCGGGGAAACGCCTATCCGGAATTCCTGTTTCCTGCCCTGATGAACCATTCCAGCGGCGATATGCTGACCCTCATCCGGGACGCGGGGCAGCGGTGCAAGCCGTATATAGCCCGGGCGGTCACGGAGCTCCGGGTGTCAAAATATGAGGGCGAGGCGCTGAAGATGCAGCTTAACAGCCTGATCATGGGTTTTTTTACCGAGCTGATTCACCAGGCGGAGCAGATGGACAGCGAGAAGCGGGTGGCCCCGGCGGCGGAAAGTGACCGCCGGGCGGTGGACGAGGCCAGGCGCATCCTTCGGGAAAACCTTACGGAGGCGCCCACCATTGACGAGCTGGCCCGGATGGTGGCCACCAACCGCAAAAAGCTCCAGTTGATTTTTCAGGCCATCGCCGGAATGACCATCGGCGATTACCTCCGGGCGTGCAGAATGAACCGGGCCATGGAACTTCTGCGGACCGACGCCCCGGTTAAGCTTATCGCCCACGAGGTGGGTTACGCCAGTCCCAGCCGGTTTTCCAAAGCCTTTGAGGCCATGTTTAAACTCACCCCCACGGAGTTCCGCCAGAACCTGCCTCCGGATTCGATTGGTCCGTGAGGTATTTTTGCCCGCATCAGCGGCCGGTAAAACCTCTGTCCAGCCGGCAGACAGCCGCCACAAGGATCAGCGCGGCGCCGGAGGCGATCATGATCCATGGCAGGGGCAGCGCGTCCGCCATGGAGCCGAATACCGCCATTCCCACCGGCAGGAAGCCCGATACCGAGTGCTGCCGTCACAACATCAATGTTCCGGCGGGTAATTTCCCGTTACCGCCTGCCGAGGGCCTCCGGCAAAAAACGCATTGACCCCAGACGGGTGGATATGTTATTTTATAAACATCTCTTTGCACTGTATCACGCTTCCGCGATGGAGCGGCATCACCAGTACAAACTGAACAGGCCAAAAGCACACCAGCTTTGGAGCCGGGCCGCAAACGCGGCAGCAGATTTTAGCGTCATGCACATCTGCGGGACAGGAGTAGCCCCGTGGGTGTGCTTTTCTATTTACAGGAAGATACACAGCTGCCAAAGAGCCATCTTACATACTATGTGGAGGGTTCTATTATGGAAAAGGCTAACGAAAAAATCGCTATCCGGGTATCCTGGCATACTGTCATCGGGAATGTGCTGCTGTCCGCCTTCAAGCTGGCGGCGGGCATCATAGGACAATCCGCCGCGATGCTGTCCGACGCGGTGCATTCCCTCTCGGATGTGCTCAGCACGTTTATCGTCATGATCGGCGTAAAAGCGGCGGGCAAGGACGCCGACAAGGAACATCCCTACGGACATGAACGCTTTGAAAGCGTGGCCGCAATCATCCTCGCCGTGTTCCTCTGTGTCACGGGTATCGGTATCGGGTACGGCGGGGTGCAGTCCATCATCGCGGGCCGCTATGAAACCCTGGCCGTCCCCGGCCTTCTGGCGCTGGTCGCCGCCATCGTATCCATCGCCGTAAAAGAGGCCATGTATTGGTACACCCGTGCGGCGGCGAAGAAAATCAATTCCGGAGCCCTCATGGCGGATGCCTGGCATCACCGCAGCGACGCACTGTCCTCGGTGGGCAGCTTCGTTGGGATTCTGGGCGCCCGGATGGGCTTTCCAGTGCTGGATGCGGTTGCGTGTATTGTGATATGCGTATTCATCGTAAAGGCCGCCGGGACTATTTTTATGGACGCCATTAACAAGATGACCGACAAAGCCTGCGATGAAGAAACCGCGGAAGAGATCCGCGGGGTTATCCTGGCCCAGGATAATGTGCGGGGTATCGACCTGCTGCGGACCCGGTTATTCGGGGATAAAATCTATGTGGATGTGGAAATCAGGGTGGACGGCAGTATTCCGCTTGCCGACGGCCACGGTATTGCCCATGCCGTCCACGATGCCATTGAAAGCCGGTTCGGCAATGTGAAGCACTGTATGGTTCACGTAAACCCGCAGTAATCCCGGTGCAATAATGGCCATCTGCGGCTGTATTCTTTCTTGGCCTTTGATTTTCCGGGCCTTATCCTGCTCCGGCCGGCGGTGGAGAAGGCCGGTTCTTTTTTCAAGAATCCACCGCCGTCTCTTTTTATTGACGAAATCCAGTACGCCCCCAATCTGTTGATTTTCTTGGCGGCTTAAACTCATGGATGAGGTTTTCCGGAGAGGGGCCAGAGAATTGCCCTGTGGTTGATACCGGCGAAAAAACAGAAGGGGGCGGAGAGCCCCCGTACAACCGGCGGAAACCGCTTCAGGCCGCTTCCGTAAAACCTCTATCCATCCGGCAGACAACCGCCACAAGGATCAGCGCGGCGCCGGAGGCGATCATAATCCATGGCAGAGGAAGCGCGTCCGCCATGGTGCCGAATACCGCCATTCCCACCGGCAGGAAGCCGGAGTACATGGAGCCCAGGAGTCCAAACACCCGGCCCTGCATGGACGGTTCGGTTTGTTCCTGGATGAGGGTTGTGGCTGCCGTCTGCACCATGGTCAGGGCAATTCCGTACAGCGCCATCAGCGCGAGGTAGAGGATGAAACTCCTGGAAAGCCCCATGCCTACAGCCAGTACGCCAAAGGCGGCAAGCCCCAGTACCAGGGTCGTGACCCGGTTCTTAAACCCGCCCCAGGACCCCATGATAAGTCCCCCGGCCATCATCCCCGCAAAGCCGACCAGCTCCACCGCGGTGAGGTACCAGTAGGTATCGCCGTAGACCCGGACCACCAGCAGCTGGGCAAGGAAGCCCGCGGGAACACACAGGAAGATAAATAGGCCGTAGACAACCAGCAGCCTGCCGATGAACCGGTGGGAAAAGGCGTACCTGACACCGAGCTTCATGTCGGCAAAGACCGAGATACTTTCCCCGGGGGCTTCCTGCCTGGGAATGAGCACGCAGGAGAGAAGCCCGATGCCGAGTACTGCCGTCACAACATCAATCAGCAGCGCTCCCCCCAGGGTGCTGAAGCTGAGGATGACCCCCGCGGCGGCGGGGGCGGCGAACTGGACCAGGGACTGCATCGCCGCGTTGATACCGTTGTAGCGCATGAGCTGCTCCTCCGGTACAAGCCGGGGGATTACCGCGTTGACCGCCGGGGTCTGGACCCCCGCGCCCAGGGAGCGGATGACCGACATGATCAGAAGACCCCCCAGCAGGGCCGGCTCCGCGGTGATGCGGGGTATGGCTATTATCATGGCCAGGGTGGCCAGGGCAATTACCCCGTCCGCGGCGATAATCAGCTTTTTCCGGTTATGCCGGTCCGCCCAGACGCCGCCCACAAAGGAAATCAGAAACTGGGGGAGATACGAGCAGACCGTAAACGCGGCGAGCCACATACCGGAGGCCGTTTCCAGTGTCGCGTACCATACAATGGTCATCTGTACCAGGGTTGAGCCGAACAGTGTAATGCACTGGCTGACCAGGAAGGCTATTGTGTTCCGCCGCCACCCGGCCGGCGGTGTTATGGGTTCTGTGTTTTCCATTATTATACCTCGCTTTCTCTTAGGGAAACGAATTTACCCAAAAAACGCGAAGTGGTGGTGTACTGGAGGGTTATTTTTTCTGTTTCATGCTGCCGAGGATCCGGAGCATTCCGTTGGTGTCCTCCAGCGCGCCGGAAAGGGAGGTGATGTAGCGGTCGGCCACCGAGATGATGTCTTCCGTTTCTTCCGGCGTATTGAGGGCCAGGAGCAGATCGGTTTCCCCCTGTGTGACCTGAACCAGCATACGGCGGATGGCCATCTGGGAATACCCGGCGTTCCGTAGAACCGATATGATCAGCAGCCGGTTTGTTTCTTCGGTGCCGTACTGCCTGCGGTTCCCCTTCCGGAGTACGGAAACAAGGCCGTTGCGCTCCCAGTCCCTCAGGACCTCCATGGTCACGCCGATCAGCGCCGCGGCTTCCCTTCTGCCCAGGGGCGGGGTGTCTTTCCCGCTCCCGTGTTCCCCGGTCAAAAGCTCTCCGGTAATCCGGACCGCCTCCCGGGCATTGGCGATTTCTCCGCGGATATGCGCCTGGTATTGGGTTGTTTTGTGTACCGCGTCGTCGGGGTTCCCCGCGGCCGCCGTCTTTACAATGGCAACGGCCTCGTCCCGCAGATTGCTGTTCAGGATTTCCGCTTTGAACGCCCGCCGGATGAGCCGCAGCTGAAGCAGATGGGTCTCCGAGAAGATTCGATAGCCGTTATCCATCCGGGGGACGGGCGGCAGAAGCCCCTGTTCCTCATAAAACCGGACCGTATTCGGGTGTATGCCGGCCATGGCGGCGATTTCCGCTGTGCGGAATGTTTTCATGTTTTCGCGCTCCTGCGGCGCAAAGCCGTGTATGTTTTTTACATTAATAACTCTGATAGCAGTATACCGCCGGATAGACTTCAGAACAAGCGAACAGCGAGGCCATTTATCCGCCGGTGTCAAACACGTAAATCAGTTCGCCATCCTCTTTTCCCGCAAAGGAAAAACGAAGCTTCTCCAGCAGTTTGATGGATGTGGTGTTTTCCGGCAGTACCCCGGCTTTTATGATCGACCCGACCCGGGCGGCTATCCAAGCCATGATGGCCGTAACCGACTCCGCGGCGTAACCTCTGCGGGCAAATGCCGGATGAATGGTATACCCAATCCAATACAGAGAGTCATCCTGTTTGAGGTATATATCACCGATGAGTAGTCCGGTGGTGGTGTGGATGATGGCGAATTGTGTACCTCGAACAAGTGAGGAGTCTCCCAGTAAATCCTGTTCATACTCCTCTTTTGTTTTTCCTTTATAGCCTTGATACCGCATCCAATGCGCGTCGTTGCGGTACTCCATAAAGCGGGGAATATCGCCAGGTTCAAAATCGCGGATGGTACATCGCTGTGTTTGTATAGTCATGGAATTCCGCTAAAAATAGTTTGAGTTTTGGAGTTCTGCTTTTTTAAGCATGCCGCCTTTCGCGGTACTGCTTGGTTTGACTATAGCATAACCTGGGACAATCCGCTATCGGTAAAATAATCTGGCTGCCGGGAAAATTATCGTTTTTAAGCCCTCCAGAAAAACACAGGGTTTTCCTGGAGGATCCGGATATAGCAGCCCTTGCCCGGATGTGCTGCTTATATGGAGTATCTTACAACCGGCACTGGTGCGCTTTCGGACCATTTAGACCGTACGGTTCATCAATCAGCTTGCGCAACCGCTTTTTCCCGTGTACTATAGAGGCATATTCTGTCTTTATAGTTGAATACCGCCAATATCCTATTTAAAAAGCCATAGTAATTAATAACAGAAATAGTATTAAAGAAAGTGTGTTTATTAACGGCTACAGCACTGTGCATTTCACCAAACGGTGGAGTATGAGTGGGGAGAGTAGTATTGTGGAAGCTCAGGACAAAGTAGCGGACAGGCAAACGCCGTCGCCGGAACCGCGTGCCGCTGTTTCGGAACAGCAGCGGCGGGATAAATACATAGGATATCTGCTGAAAGCCCTGCCGGACATCGCCCTGGTGATGGACGCCGATCTCAATGTGGTCTTATGCACCGAAAGCTACCTCAGGATGATAGGATTACAAGACGCTTCCCCGCTCATCGGGAAATGCCCGTACAGCGATGACGAAAACTATTTCGGCGTAATCTCAGGCCGGGACCTCAAGGGAATGCTCTTTGAGACCATGCGGAAAAATGAGGTCACCACCCTTGAGATGGAATGCGCCTTCCGGGAGGGCGGCGACCTGCGCCGCTACCGGATTGACCACATCCCCCTCTATGACGATACCGGCGTCTGCGACGGGTTAATCATTTCCTTCACCGATATCCACGACCTTTCCTCCGCGATAAAACGGGCGGAGGACGCGGACAAGGCCAAATCGGAATTTCTGGCTACCATGTCCCACGAAATCCGGACCCCCATGAACGCGGTCAAGGGTCTCTCCGAACTGCTTTCCCTAACCGAGCTGGATTCCGTCCAGCGGAACTATGTGGATAATGTCATCAGCGCGTCAAACACCCTCCTGGGAATTGTCAACGATATTCTGGACTTCTCCAAGATCACCGCCAACCGCATTGATTTTATTGAAGAAGCCTACGAGATAAAGGAACTGGTGGCCAGCCTCTGCAATGTTATCAACGTGAAGGCCGAGGACAAGGGGCTCCTGCTCACGGTGGACATCGCGCCCAACCTGCCCAGCGTACTCTACGGGGATGAATTCCGGATTAAACAAATACTGACCAACATCCTGACCAACGCCGTCAAATACACCCACAAGGGATTTGTCCGGCTTTCCTTTGATGTGGAACGCAAGGCCGACAGCGTTGTTCTGATCTGCTCCGTGGCCGACAGCGGCATCGGCATCCAGGCCGAGGATATGCCGTCCCTGTTTGAGGCGTTTTCCCGGGTAAACCTCCAGGCCAACCGCAGCATCCTGGGAACGGGCCTGGGCCTTTCCATCGCCCGGCAGCTGGCGGTTACCATGGGCGGCGAGATTGATGTGCAGAGCGTGTTCGGCGAGGGCAGTATCTTTACCGTCCGGCTTCCCCAGAAAATTGTCAACGGTGAACCCATCGCCTATGTAAACGATCCCTGGGAGAAAAATGTTCTCCTGATTGGGGCCGGGCCGAGAAGCGCCTACATTGTGTCCATGCTGGAGAGTCTGGGCGTCAAGGGCGCCGCCCGGGCAAGCCACGATATTCCCGGCGGACTTGAGGCGTATACCCACTGCATTTTCAGCGACACCGTCCAGGGCGATGTGGTCCGGAGCCTGCGCGGGCAGATGCCGGAGTGCCGCTTCGCCATCCTCAAGGATATCCGCCACGCCATATCCATGCCCGGCACCCATGAGACCGTTCTCTACACGCCGCTGTTCGTATTCAGCCTGGCGTCCTTTCTCAACCAGGCAGGCCGGCAGGCCGAACCGGCGGTCAGCGTAAAATCATCCGCCGACGAGCTGGCCGTGCGGGATACCATCCTCCTGGTGGTGGATGACAATGAGATAAACCGAATCGTCAGCAGTGAAATGCTCGGCAGCTTTCAGGCGCAGGTTATCTGCGCCGAGGACGGCTACCAGGCCCTTGAACTCTGCCAGCTCCAGAAATTCGATATCATATTCATGGACCACATGATGCCGGGCAAAGACGGCATCGAAACGACCAGAGAGATCCGCCGGGGCGGCGGTCCCAACAGCGAAACGCCTATTCTGGCGCTCACCGCCAATGTGGTGAACAACATGAAGAACCTTTACCTCGAAAGCGGTATGAACGATTGTCTCTCAAAGCCCATTGAGCTTTCCGATCTGGAGAGCGCCCTCACCCGGTGGCTGCCCGCCGACAAGATTGTCGCCGCGGCGCGCGTTGAAAAGGCCGACAGGGCAGGCGCCGATTCGCCGCCGGTGGTCATGTCCCAGAACGACCTGATCAGCGCCATGGACCATTTCGGCCTGTACTCCTCCGATGTTATGAGCGAGCTGAACGGTGATTTTGACACCTACGTTCAACGGATGAAAGATGCCTCCGGTGTTTTAAGTACCCTGGTGCCCGCGTTAAAGGACGAGGTGGCAAACCAGAATTGGACCGTTTTTGCTGACGATATCATGTCCCTGCAGAGCACTCTGTACGGCATCGGCGCCCGGGACTGCGCCGCCCGTTCCCGCCAGCTGTCGGCGGCGGCCCAGAGCGGGAACATCGACTATGTCCACGAAGACTTTTTCAGCCTCATGGGCAATATGTATATGCTGGAGCAGAAGCTCACGGTAATCGTCCCGGTGGCTCAGGGCGGAAACCTCCGGGAGCTGCCCCTGGGAGTCCCACAATATTTGCACGGCTGCCTCGAAAAACTCGGGCGCGCCCTGGAGGACAGTGACGCGGAAGATGCTATGGCGCAGATTGCCCACACCGCGGGATACTCCCTGGATATGGATTTGGACATGGCCTTAAAAGCGGTCAAGGCCGATTTGGAAAACAATGATTTTAAAGCGGCCCGGGCTCACTATACGGAGTTCTTCCGGGAATACACCCGGCGGATAGAGGAAAACGCCGCCGCGGAATAACATGGGGAACGATATGGAAAAAAACATAACCTTTGACTGGGAACGCCTGGGCAATCTTGAGAAGGGCCGCCAGACCCTGGGGCCCGAAATGCCCGTGGCGGTTTATCGGCTTTTACAGTACACCATCAAGGATGAAATCGCCGGGCGGACCTCGGTAGCTGAGGCGGAGGATATTCTCCGCGGCGCCGGATACCGGGCCGGCCAGGCCCTGGCCCGGAATATGCTGGACCTGACTTTGGAGGCGGAGGCCTTCGTCGCCCATCTCAAGACTACGCTGCTTGAGCTGAAAATCGGCATCCTTAATATAGAAAAGATTGATCTGGGCGCGCTGGAGTTTACCCTCACGGTGGACGAAGATCTGGATTGCTCGGGGCTTCCCGTCACCGGCGATACGGTATGCTTTTACGATGAAGGCTTTATAGCCGGCATCTTTACCCTCTATCTCAAGCGGCCTATGCGGGCCGTTGAAATCAGCTGCTGGGGAACCGGCGCCACGACCTGCCGGTTTGACATTACGCCTAAATAAGACAACCAGTTAAAATCGGTGCCCAGGTTTTACCTTTTCTTTGCAATCTCCGTCGCCTGTGGTATACTTTTTTCATGGTAATAAATCTCAAAATGACCGGGGCTGAATAAGAAAGCAATAGAAAACCTGCGGGAGTAGGGGTGAGCGGGGATACAGCGGGGAAAACGGTGGATGGCGTCCGGATTCTGTATGGATGAGAAAATAATCAGAATAATATACAGCGGACTCGAAGAAAAAATATTGGTCGATAATGATATCCCTGATAACTATATCAAATCTGTGATAAAGAACGTAGACAGCCATTTTCGATCGCTGATTACAACAGATATAGATACCATTGAATGGATCTATTGCCTCGTTGGAAACATTATAGACCAGCATGAATTTGGACCTGATAAAGAAATAAAACACGGGTCAAAGCATTTTGTGCCGGGAGCAAAAGTATACTGCTTTCCATATCACTGGGACCCCGGACATGGCCGTATTGTTGTAATAGGAAAGCCCCGCAAGAAATATAGCTATATTAAAGTTGTAATAAGTGTAAATTTCGTTCACAATTTCCGTTTGAAAAAGGTATATGATAAAGAAATAATACGGGAAATGTATTATGGATTAGGATGGGATAATACTGAACACTCAAAGGAAAAAATAATTGAATGGTCAGATTATTTCAATAATAATCCAAAAATGAAAGCCTGCAATCTGTCCGATGAAAAACCGGATTAAATAGCAAGAGTTGTATTTGGGAAAAAATGGGTAAAGAGATGAAAAAATTAATATTTATAACATTAATGATTGTGGTTCTTTCCGGATGTACTGATCATAAAAGCCAAGAAACGGAGAAGTATACATTCCATGTAATGGATTACGATAATGATAAGCGAATTATAATTTTCAACGAATTTGAGGAAGAAATAATTAGTTTAATACTATTCGGTGAAACAGATTCCATTGGGCAAATCTATGTGAATAATTATAAGGAGTTCTATCTGAATATAGTTAGATATGATGAGACTTTATTTGCTTATGTCATTGGAGATGAAAATGCAAATTATAATACCACTACGCATTTATCCAAAGAAGGTTTAACTCTGGATGGGCTAATTGTTGATAGAAATGAGTATTTTGACAATCATGGTGTTAATTATCAATTATTTAGCAACGGACAAACCAAAACCGAGCCTATTGAGGATAATATTATTATTAAACAATAATATCCGCTAATAAAAAAAAGATTATCCCTAAATCAGCAGAGGAATCATGAGACAGTATGCTTTTATAATTCTTTGTATATGTTTAGCTCAGAACGGCTATGCGCAAAATAACCAGCCCCATAAATTAGATATAAAAGCGTATTTAAATGATGTTGAAATAGCGGGACCTGTATATGATAACGGAACAAAATCTAATATCTATGACAATTATTCAAACGCGTATGTTGGTTTAGTCAATATCTTTGATTTGCTCGGAGCTGAAGCAGTAATTGATGGGAATACAATCAAAATAAACAGTCAGAAACTTGGAAACTTTGTTATTACCTATGATGGGCCGGATGCTATAGTATTTAACCCAAGACCTTCTCCTTTTCCCAGTACAAGAAACTCAATAATAATTATAGATGATGAATTTTATATAAGAATTAATTTGGTGCGATATATTGTTTCCGGATATACTGTAGAGAACGATAAAAAAGTAACGTTGTATACCCGCGATTATGAGAGACATGATTTACCTGAATTGAACATAAAAGCGTATTTGAATGATACACAAATCACAGGATCAGTATATAAAAACATTTTTGGACCGCCTGTCCAGGGTCTCAACTATTTAAGTTCATTTGTTAACTTAGTAAATATTTTCAGCGCGCTTGAATCCGAAACAAAAGTTAATGGAAATACTGTTGAAATAATAGGCCCCAATATTGGAAAAATAAAAATCATATATGAAAATCAAACTAACATTATTATAGATTATATTTCCGAAGAGCTGGAGTTAAATCCTCCATTTACAAATAATACAGTAGTAATTATTGATGATGAATACTATATAACCATAAGCATGGTGCGCTATTTAATAGACGGCGCGTTAGCACAAGATGAGGAAAAAGTAACATTATATACAAGCGATTATGAAAGGCTTGATATACCGTTAACACTTTATGACTGCTACTTAGCTCTAGACGCTCTGCTTAATAATGAAACAAAAGATGATATAAAGAAATCGACCGTTAATGATCTGATAGAATATCATATGGGATTGGGAATGTGGATCCGGAATAATTGGATACGGCAAACTAACCATAGAATTACAAAACTATTATTTGACAATGGATTACGGCACCCGGACGATATGTCCCAATTAATAATAATCGGATATCATTACTATTTAAATCATATAGATAAGTCAATTGAAGAATTGATACATGAACGATAGACTCTGCGCATATCAAAGGTTAGGCGTAGCAGGGGAAATATGAAAAAAATTCATCTCTTTATGCTCAGCAATATCATAATATTAACGGCAAACGCGTGCGCTCAAGCTAATTTAGATATGGGCATTTCTTCGGCAAAACAAGCGGGAAATTATGTTTATATCGAAGTGCGGATATATAATCGTAATGAGGAACCAGTCTTTGTCTTAACCCCCTATTCAATAGGCAGCGTTGAAGAAAGAAATGGCTGTTTAAAAATAGATTTGTTAAACTGGCTGAACTTTGTGAAGCCCAGTGAATCAAGTGATGGAAATCACTGGTATAGTTCCGCCTTATTCCATAATCCCAGAATGATTGAAATCAGAAATAAACAGACAGTATATATTCCATTATTTATGGAGATACCGGAAGAATATCTTTCATTAAATTGGAAAAAGCAGATTATCGAAATAACAGGATTAAAATATTCTTTCCGCGAATATATTACCTATGATATTACTTATACTGAAGATCCAATGGGGTTTTATACTGAAGTTGAAAAAAATGTAAAAAGTATGACCATAAAAGTAGAAAAAAATGAATATTGGCCCTTAGATTAAGGACATCTATATGTATTTTTTGCGGACAAGATACCTAAAGGAAACTATATGACAGACAATACAGCAAAATTTAACGGCATGGCTGAAAATTACGCTAAATACCGTCCCACATACAGCAAGGAATTTATCGACTATTTATACAATGAAATTGGGTTTAACCGGGACAGTATTGTCGCGGACATAGGCGCCGGGACGGGTATATTTTCCAAACTTCTGCTTGAACGAGGCAATACTGTTATCTGCGTAGAGCCGAATAGCGATATGCTCACCGCCGCGCGCGAGTTTCTCTCGGAATATAAAAACTGTCAATTTATAAACGCGCCGGCGGAACAGACCGGTATACCGGATAAAAGCGTTGATTTTATAACCGCTGCGCAGGCTTTTCATTGGTTTGACGAAGACCGTTTTAAGGCAGAATGCAGAAGGATTCTCAAAGATACCGGCAAGGCCGTCCTTGTCTGGAACTGCAGAGTCCTGGACGCGGAACCGGTGGCGGCAGGGGATGAGATAAACCGGAAATACTGCCCCGATTTTAATAGTTCTTCCGGCGGGGACAGAGGTATCGTTTCTGATAACCACGCCGGCTTTTTTAAGGACGGCCTTGTGGACATTAAAACATTTCCCAATGATTATCTGTTGGACGAGGACGGACTCATAGGGCGGAATTTATCGTCATCCTACGCTCCCAAAAGGGGAGAACCGAACTATGAATCCTATATATCAGAATTAAAGAAGCTATTCAGCAAATACAGTGTTAATGGTATTTTTACCATGCCGAATATTATTCAAAGTTACGTCGGGAACGTTTAAGCCACTATTTAAAAATTGACAAATAGAATAATAATGAATACTATTGAAGCATGGAGAAGCCGATATGGCAAAGACAATAACGGTCAGAGTTGATGATACCGTATATGAGATACTCAAAAAAGCCGCTGATGGAGATAAACGGACCATTTCAAATTTTATGGAATATGCCGCTATGAATTATATTTTAACTGACAGCATTGCTGATGATAATGAAATGGCGGAAATATTATATAATGAAAGAGATTTGAAGAAGGGACTGTCCGATATTGAAAAAGGGCGGTATAAAATAGTTGGCTGATTATAAAATAGCGGAAACCGAAACCTTCCAAAAGAAAATCAGCTCGGCTAAGTACCGTTCTTTATACGCTAAAATAACAGATTATGTGTATCCGCTATTACGGCGGAACCCGTATTTCGGACCCAATATAAAACGGTTAAAAGGAAACTATAACGATATATTCCGGTTCAGAATCGGCGATTACAGATTATTCTATAAAATAGAAGAAACAAAAGTCATTGTATTTATCATTGATATAGAAAACAGAAAAGACGCGTATACGTAAAAGCGGAAACCGCGGTATTCGGTAACCGCTGTATGGGGGTAGGCTTTATGAAAAATAGTGTTGGAAGTACGTTATTCCAGGTATTGGTTTTTGCCGCCGTATTAACAAGCTGCGCCGGCACGGGAACGGCTTCACAGTCCCCCGACGGGAGAACCACGGCAGGTACGTCAAGCCGGAGCGCGAAACCGAAAATCACCTCGCTTCAGCAGGCCGCCGCCCGGGCGGGCGAGGGAAATACCCATTACGAAAACCGGGAATGGCTGGACGCCGTTGATAACTACACCGACGCCATAGAATATATAAAAAGCCTTACGGCGCCGGAAGGATCGCATGGACAGTATCTGGTCAGATGGTATTCGGCAAGGGCCATGGCGTGGAAACACGAAGGGGATTTGGAAAAAGCCCGCGCCGATGTTGACAATGCCAGGGCCGTTAAAGAGAACCCGCAATTCACCAATTGGATTGGCGCCAACCTCCAAATGCTGTATGTTCTGGCCAGCTGCCGGATATACGGCGAACAGCAGGACTACGCTTCCGCCATCCGGGAAATGACCGAGTACATCGAGAAAAATTCAATAGATAACTTCAGCGGACCGTATCCGGACATTGATTACAGCTATTACTACCGGGGTGTTTTTTATTACCGCGCCGGGGACTACGAAAAAGCCGCGGAAGACTTTGATACCGCCGTCGGCAAATCAAGCTACCACTACGATGAAATCGACGACCGGGAGCGGCCCTGGGAAATCATGAGCGCGGCCTCCGTTAAGGCCCGGGGAGCAAACTCCTACGTCCTGGTGATCCGCGATACGGATACCCCGGCCAACCTCGAAATAAACCAAAGAATCTTCAACGATACCGGAAGAAAAGATAACGCCCTGCGAAGATCCCTCAAAGACCGGGAGCTGATCATACTGCCGGGACGATACGAAATAAAAGCCCCCGACAGAAGCGGCCTGATAATGACCGGCTCCCGCCGTGTATCCGAAACCGAAATTGAACAAACCTACCGGGAAACCATAAGAAGCGGCCAGGTCTTTTTTGAGTCCTACGAGTTCCTTCCCGGTGTTGTGTATAATGTTACTCCCTGGGAAATAACGATAGTACAGGATATACCGTGACGGTATTTATCCGAAAAATGATACGGTCTCAATATGAATAGAGAAGAAAGGGTAAAATTATACGCCCTGCGGAAAGAAAAAGCCAAAGAACTGTGGCATGCCGGAATCCCGGATTTACCATTAGCAAATGAAGAACTCATTTTGCTGGAAGAGAAATTCAGGACATGGAGTGATTCCTTCCAATTGAACTTACTGGAAAAAGGATTTTTATACGTACTTGAGAAGTATGAAATATTAATTACAAGTACTGAGAATTCCCAATGTGAACATAACGGACAGATACGGACCGGATTGGATTATCAAAACTGCTGTGGTATTTCCTATGAATATACGAATGATTTGTCATGCAGAACAGCAATAGAAATAATACTGAGAAATACGGCGGGTAATAAGATAGAAAAATACAAAGAACGTATCGACAGTCTGGATAAACGATTTAAAGCCATTCCGAAAAATGATAAGTGGATAGTTAATCAGGCATCCATAGAAAAATATGAAAAAAACGGGTATTGGTGGTTTTATGGACTGCCTTTAACGGTAAAAGAATAAAACTGATAAAAACGGCGCTTTCTCGAACTTGACAATGATTACAGAATTGCCAATAATCAGGCCGGAGAAAATATGGAAATAAAGACAATCAGTGAAAACAAAGAAGACTTTATGGATTTACTGCTCCTGGCCGATGAGCAGGAAAGCATGATAAAAAAATACCTCGGCAGAGGCGAATTATTCGTCCTCTATGATGACGATCTCAAAACCGTGGCTGTGGTGACCAAAGAGGCGGAAGACGTCTTTGAGCTAAAGAATATCGCCACATACGAGCAGTACCAGGGCAATGGCTACGGAAGTTCCATGATAAACTTTATCATCGAACAATATAAGAACAAGGGAAAGCAGCTGCTGGTCGGCACGGGAGATGATGAGGGAATACTGTCGTTTTATAAAAGATTCGGATTTACCTATTCCCACACCGTAAAGGATTTTTTCATAGATAATTGCGACCATGAGATGTTTGAAAACGGGAAACAATTACGGGACATGATTTATTTAAAAATGGACTTACATGCCAAATAACGAAGAGAAACTGAGAAGAAAGAAGATCCTCGAAGATATAAAAACGGAATCACGAAAACAATTCCATGATAGCCTGCCCATGGCCGAGGCGGAGTTTAAGGGACTGTTTGATTATCTTGATGAAACCTTATCGGAACGGGAATGCGGCCATACCAATACACTGACAAGAGAATACCTGGAGAAGGGCGGCGCCGACACGGAACGTGTTTTGACGTGGCTGGCGGAACAAGGCGGGTATTGTGACTGCGAAATACTCGGTAATGCTGAAGAATTGTTTGAAAATTAAAGCGGATAAGGCGCGGCGGGAAGTCCCGCCGGATACTCTTTGATTTTCCGCTTTCCTTTGCAATCTCATGAGCTTGTGATATACTTTTTTCATGGAAATGAGCCTCCGCAGAGACGGAGGCTCGTCCGCAAGGAAATTTATTATACCGCCCGGTTTAATACCCCGGAGTTTTGCTCCGGCTTAAACGGCTAAACACTTTCAAAATACGGTATTAAACCGGGCTTTCGGAATAAAGCTCACCAAGGACCAGTGGAGTTTCCCCTTCGGGAAACTCCTAAGCTGAATCTCAACTAAAGTTTGAGATTCAGCAACTGGATCTACAGGAAAAGATGCTCAAGGATGCTCTGGAGGAGGGCCGCAAGGTGGGTCTGGAACAGGGGGAGAAGGCCGGGAAAAAGGAAGAGAAGATGGAGATTGCCAAGGCCGCGCTGGCCGAGGGGCTGGATATTAAGCTGATATGAAGCTCACGGGGCTGAGTAAGAAAGCTATCGAAAACCTGCGGGAGTAGGGGGCGAACCGGGATATATGGCGGAGAAAACGGCGGTTATCGTCTGATAGCAGTTAGGCGGAATTGAGAACTTCAAACTGCATGAGAAATAAACTCCGTAAATTGTATGATACTATGAGGATAAAAACTACATTGAGAGTGAGAGATAAAGAAACTGAAAAAAAACCGTTTATTTATCTTACATTGTTTATTATCATTATTTTTAGTTTTATAGCGTGCAGAGCTAAAGAGCTTAATAATTCGCCTATAAATATCGAAGGTACGGAAACAAATATTATTGGAATGAAAGAAATAATAAAAATTGGACATGATACATTTATAACTTCGAACTCGACAAAATTTAATAATTATAATGTTGCCTTTGAAGATGATACAGAGACAGGATATTTTTACGCAATCGATACAAATTATGAAATGCCAATTCAAGATGCTCTGCATATATATAATGTTAAGGATGTTTTAGATCGAAATATACCATCGGAAGTAATCATAACATGGTCAAAAGACGGTCTAAAATCCATTCTGTTTATAAATAATTATCCTCATGCTGTAATAGATTTCGAAAATAAAAAAGCTTATTGCCGAACAGGCTTTCCCCCGCATGATATAGATTCGATATGGTCTTCCAATGGACATTCTTGGGATGAAGAAAATTATGAAAGTATAATTAATATGGAATAATAGAAATACCCAAAGGAATATTTTCATGCGGATACAATTACAAAAGGAGCGTTATCAAAATCTTCCCGCTTGTATCTCTCGTCAAAGAATGCCCAAAACTAATAAGAATTTATATTGATGGAAAAATAAGTAAGAGTTAAACATTGGACAGCGGCGGCCGTACAAACGTCTGATACACCCGGAACGGTATGTGAAAAAGTAAGGAGAAGAAGTAAATGGAATATATCAATCCTCCAAAAGAACTGCCCCGGAATGTAATTCATAAAACATTCTATAGTGAAATTCTCAATCATGAACTCGGTTATAATATATTTTTACCCTCCGGTTATGAAAATGATGAAACAACGTACCCCGTACATTACCACCTGCACGGATGGGAAGATAATGAATCAAGCGATATATGGACACTACATAATGCCTACAAAAATAATCAGGCCATAACTGTTTTCCCCAATAATTCACCGCAAATTGAAGATAATGAGAATATACCTGTTGAGGAAATAATCATAAATGAATTTATCCCGTTTATTGAAAATGAATACAGGGCTGATAAAAATCCGGCCAACAGGTCTATTTCAGGTTTTTCCATGGGCGGCGGAATGGCGTTTTATTACGCCGTAAAATATCCCGGATTCTTTGGTTCGGTAACCGCGTATGCCGGCACGTACCATCTTTATTTTCATAAAGATTACCAGGGTGTCGGACAGCCGCCAAGCAAGGCGGCTGAACTGTATAATAAACTGAACGAAGAACAATATTTTAAAGAAGATGGGATATTGAATCTGGTCAATACCAATAAAGAAAAAATCAACGGTACATTGCGGATAAAAATGCATGTCGGGTCAGCGGATGTGCTTTTTTGCGATAATGAGATAATGCATTTATATTTGGACTCACTGCATATTCCCCATGAATACAGGATAATTGAAAAAGCCGACCATGATTTAAGTAAAATACTATAAATGATTGGTTAAAAATCATAGGAAAAAAATTATTGAGTAAGAATAGAAAATATATAATAATTAAATTTTTGGAGACTTAGATGATAAAAATATTTTCTGAAAGATATTACGAATTAAAAAATACATTGGAAAAAATGCTGATTTTATTAAATCAGTCCAATGATTCAGTTTATGCCCATCAGACTGTTTCTGAAGTAAAAGATTTTATAACTGAATCAATTAAAGCAATTAATAGAAATAAAGAAATAGATAAAGAAAAATTATTATATTTATTACTTCCGACAGGAAGCCTGCAGGAAATATCAATAGAAAATGGGTGGGGTGAAGAATTTTTAAAACTTGCAAGTAAAGTTGAAACATTAGTATAAAAATTATTTCAGAACAACTAAATAGATTTGTATGCCCCATGATTATGAAAAGCAAGGAAAAAAAAGAAGCTATATGAAAAAATGGGTAGTGGCTTTTATAAGCGTATTTTTGCTTCTGAGCTGTGACAATAAAAACAGGGAAGTTATCCATACCGATCCGTATAGTTTAACAGCGGAATTTGTAAATAACTCAGATGCGGCTTCTCAAAAGTATAAAAATAAATTAATTGAAATTACGGGGATAATAGCGGAACGGGGTTTCCCAAAAGACCATAAACCGCTGCGGGACGCGTCTTATATCGTTTTCAGTGATTCACTTGATGAAAACGGGCAGTATGATTTTAATAAACCGCATATCCTATGCTATTTTGATGACATAGAAGTTCATGAGACGGCAGTAAATGGAAAAACAATTCCATTGCGTAACGGGTATACAATTATTTTACAAGGACAGTTTTCTGAATACATCCCGGAATGGAACCGAATACAATTGCGGCATAGCAAAATACTAGATGTATTAGCCTCCGAATAGAACCTTGCCTTTCAGCTGATACTTTCTCCATCCTCCTTTTTTAAAAACCAAGAATCCTCCCGGCAGTGCGGCGGCAGACCGGCCCGGTTCTCATGGTTCAACGATACCATCCCGCCTCTCGGATTTCCAATAACCGCAATTAAAAAAATGTACCCCTGCAGAATCTAAAGTTTTAGATTCTGCTTAGGAGTTTTCCAAAAGAAAACTCCACTCCCGACCCCTATTTTCTCCCCACCCGCAAGAGACCCGTACCGTACCCGAAACGTACCACCCGGCCGTGAAAGGGGAGACCGCGGCCGGGAAACGCGGTGTTGGTATGTTTTTATACTCCTTAGATTCAGATTTGTCAGGCAAATTATTTGCCTGACAAATTAATACAATCGGAATTCCCGCCGTAATTTTATAAGGCGGGAATAATAATTGCCGTTATATGACAGGCCTCCCGGAAATAGGGTAGACTGGTCTCCGGGATGATAGGCAGCATTCCGCGCGAGGATACACTGCGGCGGCGGTGAAACCGCGGGAGAAAAGACAAAAGGCATTCTTGCTATTCTTCCGGTTCCAGCCGCTTGATAACTTTAGCCGGAACCCCCGCGGCGACAGAGTTGTCCGGTACATCCTTTGTTACCACAGCTCCCGCCGCGACAACTACGTTATTCCCGATGGTAACGCCGGGAAGGATAGTGCAGCTGCCGCCGATCCACACATTGTCCCCGATGGTCACCGGTTTTGCCTGGGCCATCTTTGCCCGGCGGCCCTTGGGTGAAAGGGGATGGCCCACGGTGGAAATCAGGGTATTGGGACCAATCATGCAGTAGTCGCCGATGGTTACCCGGGCGATATCCAGAATGGTGACATTGTAGTTGGTAAGGAAATCCTCGCCCACATGGATGTTCTTTCCGTTGTCACAGTTAAAGCTGGGCTGGATATACACGTTTTCCCCGGTGGAGCCAAACAATTCTTTAATCGCCGCTCGCTGGGCCGGGTAGTCCGACGGGTCAATGGCGTTAAACTTCCCGCAGCCCTTGAGGGCCTGCTGCTTGGCTTCCGCAAGACCGTCATCAAAGAAACAATACTCCAGGCCTTTTACCGATTTCTCAAGTTCCGTCATGGCTGTCTCCTTATTGCCAGGCGGCAAGCCATTCGTTGTATAGGCTGACGAGCGGGCGGCTTGAAACATAGGATAGTTCGGGAATGTCCGGCCGCTTCTCCCGCAAAATCCCGTAGGCTTCCACCGACACAATACCGCCGCCGCAATAGAGCAGCACCGGCCGGTCTTGAGGAATCTCGGTGTGGCGTTCCGCCATCTCCGTATAGGGAATATGAATAGACCCGGTAAAACCGGTGCCCATTTTCCATTCCGGGTTATTTACTTCCACGATTACCAGGTTTGGAGTGTTTTTCATATACTCAAGGGCGTCCGCCGGGCTTTGCCCTCCCAGAAGGCGCTGTTGGTTGCCGTTTTGCCTGTCCGCCAGCCATTCGTTGTATTGTTCGAACAGCGGCGTTCCCGCGATGTAGGAGATTTCCGGGATATCCGGCCGCAGCTCCTTCAGCCTGGTATACGCGCCGGGAACAATCACCCCCCGCCGGCAGTGCAGGATAACCGGACGCCCGCCGGGAATATCCATATACATAGCGTTTTCTCCCAGGGTGTCCAAATCCTCAATAGGAATATTGACGGCGCCCTCAAAGTGAATCCGGCCGTAGTTGGCCCTGGAGGCGACATCAACGATGACCAGGTTTTCCGCTGCCTTCATATACTCCAGGGCGGCTTCCGGCGGTAAGGCCCCCAAATCATTTAGGGTAGTTATGGCACTGTTATCCGGCGCTTCCGGAAACCCGTGACCCGATGGCGGGGTCGTATTGGAAACTCCCGCGCTGTTTTCCGAACTGCTGCACCCGGCGCCGTATACCATCACACCCAACAGCGCCGTCATCCATATCAGTTTTATGTTCATAATTTAATCTCCATGAAGTAAAGATAGGATTACGCCGCGGAAAAAACAGCGCTAAATCTTAATAACGAATATGGCAAATTCTCATCTTAGCTGGTATCCTGTTACCGGCGCGCCTGGCGCCGCGGGAGGAAAAAGCATGGGCAGATGCCAATTGCCCGCCGCCCTTAAACTGCTGCAGCGGCGGTTTTCAGAGCTGGACTGGACATACCACGATATTCCCGGAAGCCGGGGGAATGAGAAGATGTACCGCTGGCCCGGCGGCCCGGACGAGGCCATACTTGTCTGCGTCCATAAGAGCGGCGGGGCCCAGGAGCTGTTCCACCGGCACGATTTCTTTTATTTCAACTATACCTACAAAGGGCAGTACGATTCCCTGAGCTACAGACACGACAACCGGATTACCATCCGCGAAGGGGAACTCTACGCGGGGCAGCCCCTGGCCGGACACGCGCTCTGCGTCCACGACAACCAGGAGACCATTATTATCGGGGTGTTAATACGGAAGGAGACTTTCTTCCGCTCCTTCCTGCCCATGCTCTCCGCCAATTCCCGGCTGTTCCGTTTTTTCCTTGACCCGACCGCCAAAAGTTTTTCCGATGAGTTTATCCACTTTAAGATTGAGGATGACAACACCATCCGGCCGCTGCTGGAAATGGCGGTGACCGAATACGCGTACAAACAGGAGGACACCCAGGAGGTGCTTAAACCCCTGGTACTCTCGTTCCTCATGCAGGTGGCCCGCCAGTATACGTTGGCTAACCGGACGCACAAGCCGGAAGCGCTTTCGGACCGGATTGTGCAGTACGTGGGGGAACGCTTTGATACCGTAACGTTGCGGGAGATTTCCCGCCGGTTTAACTATCACCCGAACTATATCTCAACCCTGCTGACCCGGGAAACGGGAAAATCCTTTTCCCGGATTCTGCTTGAACAGCGCATGGAACGGGCGGTTATTCTCCTGAAAGGCACGCCCCTGCCGGTTGAGGAGATTGCCCTGATGCTGGGCTACTCCAACAGCAGCAACTTCTACAAGGCCTTCAGGGAGTACTACCGGATGTCGCCGAGAAAGTATATTGATTTGGATTAACGTATTATTGGAAAGCGTCAGGCAGAATGATAAACTATATATAATAGAGTAAAAATGATAAAACATTGTGAGAGGAGCAATATCAAATGAAGGATAGCCCGGAGTTTCTTAATCTGACCCTGGAAAACCTTTCAGAGCAGCATTTGTGCTGTACCATAAACAGTAAGAAGTTCTCCCAGGGCGTTGAAACCAAAAAGAAATGGTTATCCGAAAGGCTCGCGGAAGGCCATGTTTTCAGAAAGCTAAACGCCCGGGCTACTGTCTTTATCGAATACTCGCCCCTTGAAACGGCCTGGGTCCCGGTTATGGGGGATAACTATATTTACCTCTATTGCCTGTGGGTTTTGGGGGATTTTAAAGGCAAGGGCTACGGAAAACAATTGATGGAATACTGTATTGCGGATGCCAAGAAAAAGAAAAAATCCGGTATATGTATGCTCAGTTCCGTTAAACAGAAAAACTGGCTTTCCGACAAGGCCTTTGCCGTTAAAAATGGTTTTAAAGTCGTGGATACTACCCGGGACGGCTACGAACTACTCGCCCTGTCATTTGACGGGACAACGCCTCGTTTCTCGGAGCGCGCTAAAGAGCAGACTATAAAAGATGAGAAGCTGACGATTTATTACGGCCTGCAGTGTCCCTACATTCCATTTACTGTAGAAACGGTGCGGCAGTACTGTGAGGACAATAATATTCCAGTGGATTTGATTAAAGTGGATACTTTGAAAAAGGCGAAGGCGCTGCCCTGTGTTTTTAACAACTGGGGGGTGTTTTATAAGGGCAAATTTGAAACCGTGAATTTGCTTCTTGATACGGCTTATCTGCAGAGGATTTTGAAGAAGTGAGGACCGTTGTCAATAAATTCATAGATATTGTAATCCGGATTACCGTACACTATTTTACATAATTTTTTCTATGTTAAAAAACATGCTTTTGCATTTTCGGGATCAGAAACATATACTTAAAATAAGTTTTAGTTAAAAAAGAAGGCGTATCATGCTAAAGAAAATCATATCCATGTATATTTTTATTTTTGTGATAACCAATCTGAATGCGGATATACGCATATCCGGCAATGTCACAGGAATAGCTACTTTTGGTATAGCTGATGATGATCAAAGTGTCCCGGGGGGGCCGGACGGTGTCTTCACTGACAGAAAAAACGGCTATTATATGGAATCCAATCTTGGCATAAATTACAGACCTGTCTCTCCCTTTGAAATATTTTTTAATGCGACGATGAAAAGCAGGCCCGGGGCTCCCTATGTTCCGCTTCAGTTAATATATGTGGATAAACAGGATTTTCAGATATCAGTTGACACAATATACGGAAAGATAAATGTTTTTGAGGCCCTTAGCTTCGATCTGCCTATTGATCTTTTTGTGAGAGCCGGGAGATATAATATCGCCGCCAAGGGATATCAGAATATATCGGGATATAAAATCGAATCGGTTACGGGAAAAATGGAAACCAGCACCAATTTTAATTTTGATCTGCAGGCAGATTATCTTATGCCAGGATCGCAGAATCTTTCATTTATGGTTGCTACGAATTACCGGTTAAACCAAGCGGTCCAGAAGCTGTACGATAATGATATTGAAGCGGGGAGAATGCATGGTGATGATATAACCGGAGAATACGCTCCTATGATTGTCGCATCCGCAAGTTTGGCCGGCCTCGAGCTTCCTTTCGGAAAATTTTCTGCGGAAAGCATCTATATATTAAACGCCGGAGGCTTTAATACAGGGCACAATGCCGCCGTCTCTGCGAACTTCGGTATAGATATTTCCAGAGAACTTAGCGTACCCCTCGGGTTAGGTTTTGCATATTATGAAAAAAATACCGATGTTTCTGCCAATTCCGTGGGAAATTATCCGGGTAATATTACCACAGACATGCGTGAAACTTTCCGTTCCGGATTGGGGACAGGGATACGTTATACCGGAAATCCATTATCCGCGGATTTAAATTTTGGTTTTTCCTATAGCCATATCAATCATATTTACCGTGATCCGATTTCCCTGTTCGGCGCATCGGTGGATGGTAAACTCACCTTTGATGAAAAGTATTTTATTGGTGCTGGATTCATTGCGGGAACTATCGGTGATGTCAGGTGGAAAACAAATCCGGATTATATTACAGAGGACAATAATGGTTATGATCATACCTTTGATTTTTTGGATAATTATGGGTATGAAATTTATGGCGGTATAAAATTCCTTCCGACCTGCAGGCTTGTTGTGGGGTATGTTCACAATCAGGGCCTTGCCATGAATTATATGCTTGAGAATATGAAAGGCGCGGTCATAAAGTATAAACAGAAAGGTACGAACGCTGCAGACAGCTTGTATGAAATCCGAGGGATATATCTAAAGCTTGAAATGTACTGGTAACAATGGACAATACGGTTCTGGCCAAAGGTGATGTTGCCCATGAGGTGACGAAGCTCAAGAAAGAAGACGGCAGCGACATCATTGTTTTCGGCGGCTTTTCATTCGTGGCTTCCCTCGTCGCTCATGGGCTGATAGATGAATACCACTTGTTCATCAACCGGACCGCCATAGGTAAGGGGCAGTCCATCTTCAGGGACCTTGGCAAAAAACTTGATTTGAAACTGAAAGCAGCCGTTCCCTTTGACTGCGGGATCTCCCTGCTGCGCTACGGACCGCTGTAAGCTAAAGCGGCCCGGAAAAACCGATTGGCCTGTCATAAATATGACGCCACGCTGTCAGGGTTGGTATGGCATAATTTAATTATCAACCAACAGGAGGCGGGCCCATGGATAATACTCATCCCGGTTACAAAAAAGGAACGGAACCGTTTTTCAGCATTGTTATGGAAGGACTCAAGGGTGAAGTAGACGGAGAGTCGTTTTGGGAGGCCGCGGCGGAGGATGCGGTCTTTGACTTTATGTACCATATTCCCGGATTTACAAACAGGTTCGAAGGCCGGGAGGCCTACCGGAACTGGTTCGCCGGTTACTCGATGGAACTTCATTCCGCCGATAACCTCCGGGTGTACAAGGCGGAAGAAGGCGGCGTTGTTATTCTCGAATACGAAGTACACGGCACCGTCATCGGTACGGGCAAAGCCTATGACAACCGGTTCTGTTCCATTGTCACCATCAGGGATCGGAAAATAGTCTGCTGGCGGGACTACATGGATTCCCTGGCGGTGATGCTGGCCAATTCGTAAAGCAGCCTACATCGGCTTGAGGTTCTTATTCAGCCGGTCAACTATCCACGCTAAACGGCTGGTCCGGCCGGTCTCGGTTTTCGCGTCCAGATACGCCTTGGTGTATGTCTTCTTGACGGACGGCGGCATGGCCGTAAAATTGGTATACGCCGGTTCGTAATCTTTCAGCAAACCGGATAAAAACGCTATCTGCTCCTCCGTAATGGGAGGGGCTTTTGGCTTACTCCACTGGCCGTTCTTTTTCGCTTCCGCGATTTTCGTCCTGCCGTAATCGGTCATGAGCCCCTGTTTTTCAAGGCTTTCGGCAATGGCCTTGTTCTTGTCCGACCACTTGCTGTTTTCCCTGCGCGAAGCGAAATATTTGATATAGGCCGTATCATCAAGGCTCCGCATCTGGCCGTCAATCCACCCGAAGCAGAGGGCTTCCTCCAGGGCCTCGTCCGGCTTTACTGTTTTCGGCCCGCCGGGTTTCCCGAAAACCAGCCAGACCCCGCCGCTTGTGGTGCCGTTGGCTTTAAGCCAATTCCTGAATTCTTCCCGGGAAGAAAATTGTAAGTGTTCCGGCATATCCGTGTTCCTCAAAAAGAGACTTGCTTATAACCCGGATTATACGTGATAATTGCGCCGGACTCAATATTTTTAATTGTATTCATGCAGTATACTGGCTTCAGGAGATATTATGGACAATAAAGAACTGGTAAACTCCTTTGACAAAAAAGCGGCAGCCTACGATGATGAAACGAATACATTTTCCCATAAGATTATTGAATACATAAACCAGGAAAACCTTAAACTTGAATTGCCCAAGCCGGATAAATCCATAAAATTATTGGACCTTGGCGGCGGGACCGGGAAATATTCCCTGTTTTTCTCAAAACTCGGCTATACTGTTTCGCTCGCGGATATCAGCAAAGAAAGCCTGCTTATAGCCGGCGAACGGTTCAGCCGGGAGAATGAGCAGATCACGATGGTGAATTCCTCCGGAGAAAATCTTCCATTCGGGGATAAATCTTTCGGCATCATCCTCATGCTGGGCGGCGTTATCAGTTACGCGTCCAATCCCGAAGATTTATTAAAAGAATGCCGGAGAGTATTAAAAGATAAAGGAATATTATACTTGGACTTTCTCAATACCATAGGGTGGGGGAATGAGGTTCTGAATATTAAAAAACGGCTTGAAATAATTGAACAAAAAGAAGCGTTCATAAAAATGCCGGACTGGGATTATCCCGCCCATTTGTTTAATTACAAATATATGGAAGAAATGATCCAAACCAGCGGATTCCGTATTAAGTCAAAATACGCGCTCATAAACGCGACAACATCACTGCCCCTGTCCGTCCGGTACGGCAAAGAGTATGATGCGGAAACCTTGGATCGGTATAAAAAGATAGAGCTGGAGCTGTCCCGGGACAAGGAATGCTATGGAACTTCCTGGTCATGTTGTATAGGCGCGGTAAAATGATGGATAAATATAACGACCTGATAGTCAAAGGAAGGAAAGCTTATCTGGAAGCAATGGAAACCATTGGTTGGCTTAAATACTCAGGCCCTTCGAAAACGGAAACAGAGAAACGGCTGTCGGAAATAACAGAACCGGAATATTTTGTATACGCCCTCTGTGATTTATCATTTGACCCGGAAGGGTTTGAGGATAAAGAGGCCTATGAATCCCTGCTAAACGAAATATTATACATAGTACAATTAAGAGACACCTCTTTGTCTGTTTCCCAAAACGATACAGACGGCATCATCAGTATAGAAATAAAAACCGGAAAAAATACCTATCCCTATTCCGTATTACTGGAAGACTTTGACGATTGGGTGGATGGGGATATCATTGATAAATACTTTAACGAAGAAATACTGCCGGGAGAAGACGAGGAGCGGCGATTACTGCCTCTGTCGCCTTCCGATCAGAAGGCCTGTTTTGTCTTTATGCCTGAAAAGTTATATGAAAAGGCAATAGAAATGGGAATAATCCCCGGGGAAGGGGATTACTTTATGAAAGAAATAGAAACCAAAGAGTAATTGAATCAATAGCAGGACTTGGAGAGAAAAATGGGTATAGGGTACATACTTGTAAATAAAACGAAAAGAGAAGCAATTTCTTTTTATAGACTTCCAGTCAACACCATGAGGGAAATTTCCGGAAACCCGGTGTCCGCGGCGATTGTGACACGGTACCTTTTTAAAAACCCCTGCGACTGTATAGCTTTTTGTCCTGACAATATCAATTCCGATGACCCCAGTTGGCCTATGGCCGGTTTGTCGTGGGAAGATATTAACGGTTTCAAGGATGTAACTGGCGAGCTGATAGATGATTTAATCCGGAATAAAATACTAAGAGATGATGGTATTCTTTTTCAGGATGGGGACGATCCGGATATATTCATCCGTAAAATCAGTAATATTGGAATGGGTTAAGGAATCGGCTGAAAAAATAGAGCCCATCCGCATATCAAAACAAATATGACGCATAGCTGTCAGGTTTTATCGATATAATAATTGGCGGAACCATATTAAAAGGAGAACGCACCATGGAAAACCGGACAAAGTCAAAGTTCCTCGTAATCTACCAGGACCTGAACTACGATATCCCTTTTACCCCGGAGCTGTCGGATGAATTGACAAAAAAGCATGTCGAGCACTGCCGGGATTTAGACTCCCGGGGAATTCTTTTTTTGTGCGGTCCTGTTATGGGTGAGGAAAAGGGTATGTTCATCCTCAGCGCGGAAAGCCTTGAGGAAGCCGAGGACTGCGTGAACCGGGACCCGTTTATTATCAACAAGTGCTATAAGAGTTACGTTATCAACGAAATCGAAGAGGCCAACGCCGGCAATAACTATCTTCTTGAAAAATACCTGTCCGGGGAGTAGGGCATGCCGGATTTACTTAAAAACACGTTTAACCGCGGGTCTCTCGGCGAGCTGGCCCGGTCCGTTCAATCGGTATATAAACCCTTTAAGGCCGAGGAGTTTCTGGAATCGACAATGGACGAAACCTGGGATGGCCTTGAGTTAAAGGCCAGGGTCCGGAAGATAAGCACGACTCTGGGCCGGTACTTGCCGGCGGACTACGGCAAAGCCCTCGCTGTTCTTGATAAGGCGATTGTCGGCCGTTCCCCCGGTTTCTTCGGCATAGTCTTTTCCGACTTTGTTGAGGTCCACGGGCAGGATGAAGCCCATTGGGATCTATCCATAGGCGCTCTGGAACGGTACACCGCATACGGGTCGTCGGAGTTTGCCGTGCGGCCCTTCATTATCAGCCACGAAAAGCGCATGATGGCGCAGATGCTTGCCTGGTCAAAGCATGAAAACGAGCACGTCCGCAGGCTTGCCAGCGAAGGCTGCCGCCCCCGGCTGCCCTGGGGCCAGGCCCTGGTCAAATATAAAAAAGACCCCAAACCCATCCTTCCTATACTGAAACAGCTGAAGGCCGACCCGTCGCCGTATGTGCGGAAGAGCGTGGCCAACAACCTGAACGATATTGCCAAAACCCACCCGGACCTGGTCGTAAAGCTCGCGAAGGACTGGTACGGCAAAAATGAACACACCAACTGGATTATCAAGCATGGCTGCAGGACCCTGCTCAAAAAGGGCAACCGCGATGTGCTGGCCCTCTTTGGATACGGCAATGAAACACCCGTAGATGTTGACGGCTTTACTTTAGGGCCGTCGTCCGTTTCCCTTGGGGATGATATTACCTTTTCATTTACGGTCTCATCAAAGGAGGCGGCAAAGGTACGGCTGGAATACGGAATCGACTACGTGAAAGCCAACGGAAAAAGAAACAGGAAGATCTTTCAGATATCGGAAATTCCCATAAAGGAAAATGAGAAAAGGCTGTACGAGAAAACACATTCCTTCGCCGATTTAAGCACCCGGAAACATTATCCGGGAACCCATTCGCTGACGCTTATCGTCAACGGCGCGGAACGAGGAAGCCTGGATTTTGAATTGAACCTGTAATATTACCGGATCTGTGGTATACTTTTTTTCATGAACCGGCAAACAATAGACAAACTCAAAAACCCGGAGATCACTTTTAATAAACTGGAAATGGCGGACCTGGATTTGCTGTACAAATGGTACCATACGGATTTCGTGAATCAATGGTACGATAAGGAAAATCCCGACTGGACGCGCCAGCAGATTGAAGAGAAATATATTCCCTATGTACGGGGAGAAAAACCTTTGGACAGCTATATCATTTTATGCGGCGGCGTAAAAATGGGATACGTTCAAGTCTATCTGCTTGAGGACTACCCCGAATACGACGAGCTTGTTCAGGCGGGAGAAGGGGCCGCCGGAGTGGATTTATTTATCGGCGAGCGGGATTACCTTCATAAAGGACTGGGTCCGGTTATTATCCGTGAACTGTTAAAGAACATTGTTTTCAAAGATGACGCTGTAACAAAGTGTATTATCGGACCGGAACCGAAAAATACAGCCGCCATCAAGGCCTACGGGAAAGCCGGGTTTAAATACATAAAAACCATCCAGGTCCCGGAAGAAGAGGAACCGGAATATATTATGGAAATACGGCGGGAAGAAATCGTATAAAGCACGGCGCATGACGCGCCGCCTGGGGATTTGACATTCCAGGGCCGCGGTGTTACCTTATATTCAGAATTTTGCAATAAGGAGTATTGACTTATCAGTAAACGTAAAACGGATTCGGTGCTGCGCGCAGCGGGAGCTATCGCGTAATTCCATCGTAACGATAGTCCCCGCTGATCCTGTTTTTTAAACCATAGGAGACGCGCAATGGACTACATCAACGCATTTTGTGTATTGCCGGAGGATTTAATCGCGGCCATACAGCGGCATGTTGACGGCCAGTATTTATATATTCCCCGCAGAGCGGAAGACAGAAAGAAATGGGGGGAACTGAAAAACACCAGGCAATTCCTGAATAGCCGGAATACGGCTATGTATGAGGAGTACCAAAACGGTGCAGCGGTTGAGGAACTGGCGGATAAGTATTACCTGTCCCCCAAGACCGTGTATAAGATATTGGCTGCAATAAAGTTCAATAAATAAACCTTGAAAAGGCGGCATGACAAAAAACAGGTCATGTCGCCTTTTTGTTTCTGTACCGATTAGGAGGGAGCTTTTATATGCGGAGTAGGGTATACTTAACTTGTCGATAACTGAAGTTATCGAACAACAATGGGTTTTAAAAAAAGGAGCTTATTATTATGGAAGAAAACGCCGCGCCTGAATTTGATTTTACCCTCATCAATGAGTATTTCGCCGGAATGGAACGGCAGGGGCCGGGCTGCCCCGAAGAAACCGTCCGGGCCTTGAGCTTCACCGGAAAGCTTTCAAAAGAATCGAAAATAGCCGACCTGGGCTGCGGCTCCGGCAGCCAGACCATGGTTCTGGCGCGGCATACCGAAGGGACCATCACCGCCCTGGATCTGTATCCCGGCTCAATTGACAGGCTCAACACGGCCGCCGGAAAACTCGGGGTCCGGAACCGGGTAAAGGGTATCGTCGGTTCCATGGATGATCTGCCCTTCGGGAAGGAAGAGCTCGACCTCATCTGGTCCGAGGGGGCCATCGCCAATATCGGCTTTGAAAAGGGCCTCAACTACTGGAAGGGCTTTCTCAAAAAAGGCGGGTACGTGGCCGTCACCTACGAGTCCTGGTTTACCAATGAACGCCCCGGCGAAATCGAAAAGTGGTGGACCGACGCGGTCCCCGAAATTAACACCATCGGGCATAATATTCTGACCATGCAGAATGCCGGCTATATACCCGTGGCGGCGTTTACGCTGCCCGAAAGCTGCTGGATAGATAATTATTTCAACCTCCAGAAACCGCGGCGGGAGGAGTTCTTAAAAGAACACCCGGGAAACGAAACAGCCGAGGCCCTGGTCGCCGCCATGGTGCAGGAGGAAGAGCTGTACCACAAGTACAAACAGTACTATGGGTATGTGTTTTATGTAGGAAAGAAAATTGGCCTGTGAGTTATTCGAATGAATGATACGGCAATAACCATACGGTACGCCGATACCGGCGATTACACATGGCTCAGCGAACATGACGGGTATATAACCGGAGAAGTGCTGAAAAGCAAGATTGAAAACAAAGAAGTCTATATTGTCGAAAAGGATAATACAATAATAGGCTGGCTCAGATATAATCTATTCTGGGACATGGTACCCTTCATGAACATGCTGAACCTTCTGGACGGCTTTAAAGGAAAAGGAGCAGGAACAAGGCTGGTCCGCCATTGGGAAGAGGAGATGAAGCGGAAGGGCTATACGAACGTATTGACCTCGACCCAGTCAGACGAAGAGGCCCAGCATTTTTACCGGAAACTGGGATACACGGAAATCGGCGGATTCAAGTACTTTAAAGATCCCTATGAGATTATCTTTCAGAAAATATTCTGAAATACTGTGTAGGATTATTTGACATATACGATACTCTATCGTATATTATATCGTATGAAGGTAACGGCAATTATCGAAGACAGTCTTATAAATGAAGTAAAAACCGCCTCCAACAGTTCTACAATAACGGAGGCAATAACCATGGCGTTACGGGATTGGCTGGACTTGTATCATATTAAGGAACTCAACAAGGAAATAGCGAAAAAACCTATTACAATTGAATCCGGGCGGACCATCCGGGAACTTAACCGGAAATCATGATAATCCTGGATACATCGGTTTGGATTGAGTTCCTCAAGGCAAATACAGCCTATTTTAATACCATTTCGTCTCTTTTAGAACAAAGGGAAATATTGGCAGTAGAATGTGTATTCGGCGAATTGCTGCAGGGCGTAAAAACCGAAAAAGAGCAGGGTATCATTCTGAAATACTGGGAACATTTACCCAAAATTGATAACGCTGACATAATTATCGAAGCGGGAAAATACTCCCGAAAGAATAAATTATTGGACAAAGGGGTGGGACTTATCGACGCGGTAATTTTAGTCCATGGAATACGGAGCGCTTCAAAGATATGGACCTTGGATAAAAAGCTGCAAAGAATACTGCCCAAAGATTTGATATACAAAAACTAAGCAGAACCATTTTTCTCTTTCCTTTGCAATCCCCCGTACCTGTGATATACTTTTCCTAGGGGACAGAAGATTTTTCAGAAATATCTACAAAAAAATGACTATATCTGACTACTTAGCCAAAAGAAAATTATCCGCTAATTTGACAAAGTACATTGAAAAAAATGGGCTTGATGGAGTGATTGATATTTGGGAATCAAGGTGGAAGCATATTTTTGAATCAAATTACTACTTTATTGAAGAATATATAAATGACTTATCAAAGCGAAAAATAATAGATGAAATACTACGGCATTGCGACATAGAGAATAAAAACCAGTATCTGGAAAAATTAAAAGTCTTAGATGATACTTTCAAAGAAAAGACAGTGGAAACAAGGGAAAGTGTCACGCGATATTCCGGATGGGGCAGTGACGACCCAAATGATGTTTTTTCAAATCTACTAGGTTTTAAAGTTGAAAAGATAGATAAAAACTGGTTTTATTTCGGAGTCCCATGGGCTAGAATTGAACAATGGGGCATAACTGAGAATGATTTAACTTAATGGCGGGATAAAGGTGGAATCAAAGGAGAAAAAAATGGAAAAACAAAAATCCTATGCTTTGTATAATCTGTTTTGTATACTGTGGATAGTTTCCGCCCTTATCATGTGTCTGCTGGCCGTGGGTAACTTTATCGACCAGCGGTATGACATACATTTTTTAATTGCCGCCTTAAGCTGCGTGGTTGTGGCGGCCGGCTGCGGCATGCTGCTTAAAAGGCAAAAGAAAGGATTGATCTTTGGTTTTGCCGGTATTCTGATATACATTCTTTCTTTTGTAACCAGCGATTATTTCCAGCGAAGGTTAAAAGCAAACAGTAATGACACGGTAATGTTTGTAATCCTCTGTTTTGTTATCCCGCTTGTGATCGGCGGGATACTGTTATTTCTGGCGCCCAGGTATTTGAAAAACAAAGAGTGATGGGGCGCCTCCGTTATATACTGGATGGAAGGGTAAGGATTTGAGAAAATATAGTTTCCTAGTACTGGCGGTTTTCTTATTAAGCGCCCCGTTTTTATTCGCCGCGGAAGATGACATTTGCCGGGTACATCTCTGCAAAATGGAAGTAAAACAAGTAAGAATATCCTATGGACTTCCTTCACGGGCCTTCTTTGATTACGCGGAAGTCAGGTCGGAATCCTTTCCCAACTGTGACGATTCTGTTTTAGGCGGATGTATTGTCCGGGAAATAACCCATGCTGAAAAAAATGTCTGCGAACAATGCAATACGGCCCGGGATGAATGGCGGAAGGCTGAAAACGATAACGACAAGGACTGAACCATCCTCATGGTCATCTTAATCGGCGGTCCCAGCCATACCGGAAAAACCCTCCTGGCCCAGAAATTAATGGAAAAGTATAAAACCCCGTATTTGTCCATTGACCATATAAAAATGGGGATATACCGGGGATATCCTGACTGCGGTTTTACCCCTGAATCGGATGAGGAAACCATAACCCAAAAACTATGGCCGGTAGTTTCGGGTATAATAAAAACAGCCGTCGAAAACAACCAGGGCCTAATAATCGAAGGTGTTTATTTGCCATATAATCTTTATGGACTGGATGAAAATTATTCAGAAAAAATACTGTACTGTAAGCTTCTTTTTTCAGGAGAATACATACGGAATTATTTCCGGACGAAAATAGTAGAGAACGAAAACGCGATAGAACAGCGGAAGGAACGGTTCGATACGCCGCAGGAGCAGTATATAAAAGAAAACGCCCGGGTCAGGGATTTATGCGAAAAAAACAATGTAAAATATTTCGAGATAAAACAGGATTACACTAAAGAAATAAAAAATGTTTATATGTGGATAAAGAAAGAATACAAGAAATTGTGATAGTATAACCAAAAATCAAAAGGAGCGGAAATATGGGCGCGGATCACGGCGAGACAGTACTGCAGAAACCAATTAGTGAATACGCTCAATATATTAAAAACCTGATACCGGCGAATATCCCTGGGACGTACGCGCTGAAACCCATGTTCGAAAACATTGCCGGCGAAGAAAAAATACGAGACGGCATTGCTGCCTTCAGGGATTTTTTATACGTATTCTGCGACCGTTTAATCTCGGACGGGCACGCATACGCCAAACCGCAGAGAACAAAGAACCCGGCGAACTATCCGTTTTTGCATGATCTTAATTACCTGCTGATTGACATAGGGTATCACGGCAAACTGGCTGGAGACGGCGGGTCAATATCGGTCGCGGATATCCCTTCATTTGCTGACCCAAAACCCAAGCTCTCCGCTCCCAAGCAGACGGAGTGCCTGCGGTTTTTGAGACTCTGCGGTTTTGCTTTTACCGGCATTGATCTGGAAAAAAAGGCCCGTATTATTTCGCAAGTCCTGCCGGCGGAAGTGTCCTATCCCGCTAATCCCATTCTGCTTACTGGATTAAAAGCCCTGTCGATCGCGGCTAAGGAACTGTGGGTGCGGTTTTATAATACCGCCGACAACCTTTTCCGGTGCGACTACCGGGTGCTGAAAGCCGAAGATACGGACGTGTTTGATGTCCTGAAAGATTTCCTGCATCCGCTGCCCAAAAAAATCCAAACCTTCGCCCTGGAATTGCACCGGCGTTATACGGATAGGGGAATGACCTGCGTGACCCTCAACGACGAGGCGGTCCACTTCGCTTATTCCTATACGAAGAACAGCAGGCGGACCTTATCCACCCGGGATATATACCAGCAAAGGATATGGGAATTCGCCTTGTCCATGCAGTACGGCTATTGCTTAGTTGTGCGGTCCAAGAGAATAGACAAACACCCGGATGTTATTAAGGGATTCCCGCTGCCGTTACAGGAAAGAATCGCCCGGGGCTACGGCTGTGACAGGAAGCTGTACAACGCGCCCTGCCAAGGCGGCTGCCAGGGTATCCGTATACCCTTGGATGATTCAATTTTACCCATCAGCCGGGATATTGAAACGTGGCTTGATCATGAGACGCCGGGTTCTTCGGGAAAATAAGCGGTATCCGCGGACGGGACGCCAGGCGACATTTGCTCTGAAACCGGGTATAATACGGTATGGCCAAAATGACAGCTGTGATAACCAGTGAGACGGTAAAAGATTACGGCGTACACGCCGGGGCGGACGTGGTCGGCGTAGCCGCCGCCGGGGATTTCGGCTCGGCGCCGGAGGGCTTTAAACCCGCCGACGTGCTCCCGGAATGCCGTTCCGTTATCGTCCTGGGCGCCACGTTTTCGCCGGAAGTCTTTAAGGATATCCTCGAGTATACGGCCAGCCGCAACGCCATGCTCAGCGCCATGACCGCCATGGCAAAAGAAGTGGCCAAACGGATAAAGGCCGGCGGATACCAGTCAAAAGTCATCAGCGCGGCAGGCGGCAAATGGGTGGACGGCGACGGGAGAAAAGAGCAGGTCGGCTACATTTCCCTGAAACACGCGGCGGAAATTGCCGGGCTTGGGACCATCGGGAAAAACTATCTGCTCACGAATACCCGGTACGGCAACCTTCTCTGGCTCAGCGCGGTGCTAACCGACGCGGAGCTGGTCCCGGATAAAAGAGTTCAATCCGACATGTGCCGCGGCTGCAATACGTGTGTGGAAGCCTGCCCCGCGGGGGCGCTCAACGACCTTTCCGCGTTCGGTAAAAAGGGATGCTCAAAATTTTTTACCATAGAAGACAGAAAGTTCAAGGTAAAGTGCTACCTGTGCCGCACTATATGCCCCAACGGTTTGGGTAAGCAGGCTATAAAGAATATTTTGATGTAAATGGAAATTAGGTTATAAAGAAGGATTTGATGAAAAAGTTTCTGTATTTTCCAATGTATAAGAGCATAGTTGTTTTTTTCATATTAATTAATTGCATCCAACTCCCTGCCCAGGAATATGAATTATGGTCCGAGGGATTTATCAGAGGATTTAATACCATGTCTATCGACGGGTGGGATGAGTGCTATTATTACAACAACTATATTATATCGCAAAGCGCGTTACACAGAAATTCCGTGCCCATGGATAATTCTTATAATTACCGGCTGCCCAGCATATACTATTATCAGGCCGGAGGAATAGAATATTCAATAAATATGCAGTTTGATGAACGAAAACTTATTAAGTATGACGTCTATGTGGATCGAGCGCTGGTATGGGAATCAAGAAAAATAGTAGAAAATGAAACTGAAATAATAATTGAAGTTGTTTCTGTGTATGATGATGGAGAAAAGCAAATAATCAGGTATTACAATAACAGGGATGATTTCCTCCAGGAAAAATTAAATGCCGCATTAGTGCAAACGCTGGCCAGCCAGATAAAGGCGGTGGAACGGAATGGATATATTGAAACCGAATGGATGATTGAGGGTTTGGAAGAAATCATTCGGAACCTGGATGTCCATGGACTGAGGGTATTCCGGAATTTAATATACGCAAATCACGGGTACCAATTTAAAACAGACTACTGGAAATTGTTCTTTGAAAAGTATATGAGAGGGTATGAAGGAACACATTCAAATGAAGAAGCGGAAACGCTGTTGAGTGACAATGAAAAAGAAGTTATAAAAAGAATAGCCGAAGAAGAACGTACAAGATAACCCGGTTTCAATCCGCTCAGTGGAGGATACGCCCGGAATTTAGGCCATGCCGCCTTGGATTATTTACATTAAATGCTGTATTATTATTTAATCTCCTGAAAAAGCGTACTTTCGGAATGGCCCATGAAAAAGATTATCACAGGTGTGTTGCTGTTGTGCATTACTGTTTTGCTGCACTCCGACATCTATGAAATTACTGATGAAAAAACCGAAGAAAGATACATAAATACGGAAGACGGACTGCGGCTGCGGGAGGAGCCTTCCCTGGGAGCCGGGGTGATTGGGATTATTCCGTATGATGATGTGGTTGTATTATACGACCAGTACAGCAATGAAAAAATCCGCATTGACAACATTGAAAGCCGGTGGGTAAAAGTTTTCTGGGGTGATACAACCGGCTGGGTGTTTGACGGATATCTTTCGGAACAGCCTTCAAAGGGAATTGTGGAACTAAGCAGGGAATCACCGCTGTATCAGCAGGTTAATAAGGAATTCATTCTGGCCGGACTTAACCAGTACGTTTCAAAGGCGGAAGACGTGATTAGACTGTTTGACCTAAGGGAAGACGAATTAAAAAGCAATGACGGCCGGTTATCTGATTTTGAGAATAGCGATGTTAAAATACTATTTGGGTTTTCCCGGCAGGTTGGCAGGGTGACACTTATCAGCAGTAAATATGCCACAACACGGGGATTAAGGGTCGGTGATAATATTTCAAAGCTCAGGCAGCTGTATCCGGGCAGTGTCAGGGATTACAATAATTCATTTTTTGATGAGCAGGAATACGGGGCGGGAGCAATATCATTTTTTTGGAGTATACGCCTGTGGAATAAGCGGTATTATCAAAACCGCCATTATCAAACGTTGCGTTTTATTTGCAGGGACGGAATCGTTATGGCTATTGAACATATAACTGATCTATAATGCCGCAATGATTTCTTATATTGTATAATAAAAAATGAAGATACTGTCAAAAAACTACAGTGAAGAAAAGAATTCCGGCGGAAGGGGATAGCGGCAGTACTGCTGGAAAAAATCATCGCTGAGGCAAAATCCCTGGGCTATACGGTAATCCGGCTGCACGCTTCGGCAATGGGGAAACCGCTCTATTCGCGGTACGGCTTTATTGAATCCGAGGGTTTTATGCATTTATCGGAATAACGTCCAAATGGTTATCCAAATCTGTATCGGAGGTTTGTAATTTCATGCTGAAACACAAAGGCACGCGGGACATAAAAACAGAACGGCTGCTGTTACGGAAAATAACGCCGGAAGACGCGGAAATGGTATTTAAGTGGATGAGTGACCCGGAGGTATTGAAGTTCGAGGACTGGATATTACATACAGACACGGCGTTTACAAAAGGATTTATTTCCTGGGTCACCAATGATTACGCCACCGATAAAATATACAATTGGGGCATTCAATTGGGAGAAGAACTGATTGGAAATATACTGGTAACAGAAGTACTCGATGAGGCAAAAAAAGGCACCATCGGGTATTATCTGAGAAAAGACTGCTGGTCAAAGGGGTACGCCACGGAAGCCGTAAAGGCCGTGATACGGTATATGTTTTCGGAAGTAGGCCTGTATAAAATTGACGCGAGACATGCGGTAAAAAACAGGGCGTCGGGCACGGTGCTGCAGAAAGCGGGAATGGCCTACACCGGCCATGTAAAAGAATATTATTACTGCCACTCGGAATGGCATGACTGTGATTTTTACGCCATTACCCAGGAAGGCAATAGTATATGAAGAAAAGAACCTGGTTTATAATCTTTATCCCGGTTATCTGCCTGGTAATATTCGCCGTCTGGTTTCTTGTATCTTTCAGGATGTATATTATCCCATACCATACGGTTTTTTATGAAAACAAAGAACTGGAAGTCTGGACCGACAGCTATGAAACGTGGACCCTGGATGATGAAAAATGGCTTATGCGGGGGTATGACCGTTCTCCGAGGAAGAGGGCGGACGATACGGTATCCCACTATCAGATAAACGGCGCCCTGTGTTACGCCGGTATCAGGGCAAAGGATGAGACGACCACGTATTCGCAGAACCCCTATGGAATCGGCATAACGGTGTGGGGGATTCTGGAGGAGCATATATCGTTTACCGTAAAATATATCGGAGTGAACTCGGGAACAAAAAAAGACGTATCGGCCCAGCTCAACAAAGAGCTTCCGCAAACAGTGGTTCTGAAAAATGAGTCGCAAACCGGCGAAGGGCTTGTTTGGGGATATTACCACACGGAGGAGATCCTGGAATTTCAAAAGAAGCCGGTTACCCTTGAGTTTATATTGGAAGTTGAAACAGTTGATGGCCCGGAAACAGGACACCTCTTTTTTACACTGACACCGGAAGAACACTATGGACTGTTTCAGGTCCCTTCCGTATAGGCCCATAAGGGTCTGAAAAAATGCAAGGTCGGTGAAGAAGCCAAATAGTTTTTGCTGCTATCCGGATACCTACCCAAAAAAACAAGTATTCTCCGGTATTTTTAGAATAATAATGCCGGAAATCGTAAAACCCACCCAATTTTGCTGGTAGATGCCGCTCTTTTTCCCATTATATTATTATGTGCCGCTATTCGGATAGAAATCTTTTATTCCCGGATGCGAAAAGAGACAGAGGGAAATCAAAAAGAGCAATGGCGCGCACACCGAGGCGCTGAAGGGGAATGAAAACCTGGACGAGCTGGAGGAGGGGGAATACTTCGGCTTTAACGTTGACGCGGGGCTTGGAACAATTGTCGACGTACAGACACGGGACGCCTTCTGCGGGGAAGATGATTAAAAACAATACGCCCCGCGGCGGACTTTGTCCGGGAGGCGGCAGGGCCGGCATTTATATAGACAAAACATCAAAAATAATACATTTTTCAAGTTGATGTAGAATGCGCTCCGGCGCAAGTAAGTTTTCTGAGGAAAGGGACCATACATAAAGGAGGGATTATGAATGAGCAGCAGCAACGCAGAATAAGAAACGAAAATGAAAAGGCAAACCTGGCCATGGGGGCTTCCATGGCCGGCGGCCTGGGGCAAATCGCCATCATAGCCATAGTCGGCGCGCTGATCGCGGTGGTGATTTTAGTACTTGGCGCGGGATTCCGGGGGGCGTTGATTGCGGCTAAAACATTCTGGCTGTACCCCCTTGTTATTTTGGTCGGAATTATTGTTTTTGCGATTATCAAAACCAAAGCTCCCATACTCAAGGGTTTGCTGGGGTTTCTGGCCGCCGCCGCGGTAATTGTCTTCGGCTGTATGGGCGCCACACGGTACTACCAAAACAGCGAAAGGTATTCCGCCTCGTATTATTCAGGGGATTACATTCAGGCTTTGCCCGACGGCTCCGTGCCCAAGCTGTATGAAAAACGGCATCAAAAAGGCGCGACAACAGAACTGGCCCTTGATGAAAAAGTGATTGTCAACGGTATTTCGTTTGATAAGTCGGAATTCAATATCACCACGGCTAATGGTGTTACCGGATGGGTAGAACTTGAGGCCTTCCCGGAAGACGCCCGGGGCACGCTTGCCATTAACCTCGGCCTTGACGGGGTTGACTCGGAAGACGTCGCCATTGACCGCCAGACCGAACGCCTGATGGCGCGGTTTTATGATGTTGAAGAAAAAGGCGGAAACGTGGACCCAAAGGGCTACGTATCAGTTAAATATAAAGAATATACCTTGAAAAGCAACGTCTTAAACCGCTTTACCAAAGTAAACGTGGAAACGCCCTTCCTCTATCTTTTCCCCAAGGCCTACAAAAAGGGTGAAGACTTTATGGATAACGGGGTAAAACTAAAACTCGCCGGTGTCGCGTATGAAAACGACTGCACGGTTTTGTACATGACGGTTAATTATAATACAACCAACGATAAAAATATTCCCTATTATTGGCTGCCCTATGGGCCAATTAATACCAACGCGTGGAAAGAATCGCTTACTGTTACGGATTTGGATACCGGGGAAAAATGGACAGTACTCCAGGCGGACTATAAAAAAATCTGGTCTTATGCTGATACCGGCAGTGGCCCTACCAACAGCCTGACAACACAAATGTTTTTCTTTCCGCCCTTCAAGTCGCGGCATTTTTCAATTACCCACGAAGCCGACGCCCTGCCGGGTAAGAAAAAAGCAGGCTACGGCGGAATACTGGGCCTCTTGTCATCAATGACCGGGATGAGCAGTCTGGGGGACATTTATTTTGATTATGAGTTTCCCGAAGTACGGGTACGGTAGGAGGTATTTGAAATGGGATTTCTTGACGATATAAAAGATAAAATCGGAACCAAAGCCGAAGAGTTTAAGCAGGCATACCAAAAGGCGTATGATGAAACCGAAAGCCTGGCGGAAAGAAAGGAACGGAAGGAACGGGAGAAGGCGGAAAAAAACGCTTCCGGAGAAGGGGAGGCTTAAAAGCTTTCCGTATCTCTTTCAAACCTTAGTAAATAATACTGCTGAAAAACATTGATTCCACCCTGCCGTACATTCCTGTATGGCAGGGGTTTAAGGCGGGGGCAAAAATGCGTATGGTAAAGAGGATTATGATTCAACCGGGGAAAAACAGAAGGTGCGGCGTTAATAGTAATGCTGTCAAAGGGAGCGTCCCTGTTCCTTTATTTCTGATGATCCGCCGTCCCGCGCTTTTGGCCGCCATTATTCTGATTGCCTGCCTGGCGGCAGGCTGCAGTTCATTCCCCGGAACTGCCGAACCTGACGGATTGGATACGGCGATACGTGAAGCGGCTGATTACTTTAACCTGAATATTCCGGCAGGGAACAAGGTGGCAATCATCGCCGTCAAGTCGGATTATCCGGCCCTTTCGGAATATATCATTGATACCCTTACGGAAGACATGGTCAATGACCGTTTGTTTACGGTGGTTGAACGCAACCAGCTTAATGTTATTAGTACCGAATTAAACTTTCAGATGTCCGGGGATGTGGATGACAACTCGGCCCAGGCAATAGGGCGTATGACCGGCGCGCAGACAATAATTGTGGGGTCCGTATCCGCCTTGGGTACCATGTGGCGCTTGTCGTTCCGGGTGCTGGCGGTTGAGAAAGCGGAAGTGCAGGGACTGTTCAGCAAAAATATTCAAAACGCCGGCATTATTTCCGTACTCACATCAAGCCCGGATACCGCGGCAGGTACGGACGGCGGCACGGCGGAGCAGGCGCAAGCCGGTTCCCGGCAAACCGCTGTAACACCCCAGAATCCCGGATTAAATAACGGAACCTATACCCTTACGCCCCGCCCGCGGGGGAGGCTGAATGGGGTATGGCAGGATATTTATATTTCCCGTGTGGAAGTGGACGACGAGTATATGACAATTTTCTTTGAAAACAAAGAAAGCGCCGGGGATGGTTACGGCCGCAGCGGTACCGTTAACTGGGACAGGGGCAGCGCCACAATAATTGATCTTGACAAGCCAAATGTTTACGGGAAGAACACCGGCCGCACCGGACGAAACAATGGTTCTGTAGTATCCTGTGTATTCGAGCGGATCGACGGCAGACGGTTCCGGCTGGAAAACAGGCAGGGCATTGTTTTTACGGAGATTAATCTCGGCGCCCCTGATTAGAAATAGAGTACATCATATACCTCTTTGCTGTTTCAGACGCCGTACACTTTATCCTAAGGCAATTACATGATAAACTTATTCCTGACATCGTATTTTACCCGGGTGGTCGAATTGTTCCCGCGGTTTACGGGAAACACCTGTTTTAATAAACGGGTCGTTTTTATACCCACCGCCAATATTGTGGAAACGGTCAATTTCTATGTGGATTCCGATAAAAAGGAACTGGAGAAATTGGGCCTGGTAATCGATGAGCTTGAAATTTCAACAGCGCCTCAAAACGAAATAATAGAAAAAATATTCCAGGCGGACTATGTGTTTATGGAGGGCGGCAATTCATTTTTCCTGCTGCAGGAACTTAAAAGGACCGGAACAGACGCACTTGTTACGGAGCATATCCGGAAGGGGAAAATCTATATCGGATGCTCCGCCGGTTCAATGGTTGTCTCGAAAACTATAGAATATGAAAAGTATATGGACGAGCCGGATGATGTGACCGCCGCCCCCGGATTAGCCAATGATTTTACCGCCCTCGGGATAGTGGATTTTTCCGTAGTGCCCCACTATGATCCGGATAATAAACCGGCTCAGGAAATAATAAAATTATATTCGGAACAATATAATCTGCGTCCCATCAGCGACAACCAGGTCATAACGGTTGTTGGTAATCGCGTAGAAATAGAATCCGCTGAATAAAAACGGCGTGAAAAAAGGTGGCGGCGGCTAACCATTTTTCTCCTTTCCTTTGCAATCCCCGGCGGGTGTGATATACTTTTCTCATGGAAATGGGCCTCCGCAAAGCAGGCTCATGAAGGATTGCGGGAGCAGAGGTGATTATGAGCAAAAATGTACTGTTTCTTTGTATCTTTTTCTTAGCCACAAATGGTTTTCTCGCCGCTCAAAATTCCGAAATAAAACAGTACTCTGATCCCATAAATGGATACAGCGGTGTAGCGGCGGCGGAATACATAGACAACTATAGTGATGAATTATCAGAATATACTGATAAAGAATTTGACGACCTAATGCAGGAATATTTTGAAGAAATGCTTGGTTCAGATGGCAAAGCCATTGATAAAATATCAAAAAATAATTATTGGTTATGCCAGCAGGCGCTCAATGAATGGGACCTTGAAGACGGAGAGCTCTATTTAGTTGTATGCGCTGACAATATGTATTCAACGGATCCTTTTGTTTTTCTTATAATTATTGAAGACAGCGGAGAGTCATTCAAATGGTGGGGAAGGGCGGCTGCTATAACGTATTCTGAGTAGGATATTTCAGCGTGAAGTTACAATGTGTGGAATTATTCGCTGGAATAATCCGTTTACCGGAGAAGATGTCTGTATTAAGTCCGTATCAAGGCCCTGCCGGGCGGCCTCTCCCGCAATCATTTTTCCGCTTTCCTTTGCAATCTCATGAGCTTGTGATATACTTTTTTCATGGAAATAAAGCTCACCAAAGATCAAAAGAAGATACTCAACAAACCTTCGGATATTTATCCCATCATGCGGGAAATACTCATGAGGGACAATAAGATAGACCGCAACCGGGAGCACTTCTGGGCCGTGGGTCTGGGCCAGAGTCTCCTGCTCCAGTATGTGGAGCTTATCAGCCTGGGAGGAACCAAGCGCACCACGGTGGAACCCATGAACGTGTTCCGGCTGGCGGTGATGAAAGGCTCCGCCCGGATTATCCTGGTGCATAACCATCCGTCGGAGAGTCTTGAGCCATCCGACCCTGACAAGAATGTCACCGACCGGCTGTATCAGGTGGGGAAGATTCTGGACATCGAGGTTGACGACCACCTGATTATAACCCCCAAGGCGTACTACAGTTTCGCCGAGTCGGGCCTGCTGGCGGAGCTTGCCAAGAGTACGGAGTATGTGCCCCAGTATGAGCTTGAGGAACGGTACCGCCGGGAGAAGGAGGCCATAGTCAGGGAGATGCTGGAGTTACAGGAAAAGATGCTCAAAGACGCCCTGGAGGAAGGCCGCAAGGTGGGGCTGGAACAGGGGGAGAAGGCTGGTGAAAAAAAGAACAAGATTGAGATAGCAAAAAATATGCTGCAGGAAGGTTTTGATATCAACATTATTCGAAAGCTTACGGGGCTGACGAAGAAGGTGATAGAGAGCCTAAGGGAGTAGGTGTGGAGTTTTCTTGAAGGGAGAACTCCTAAGCTGGATTGAAACCCTTGGTTTCAATCCAGCAATTGAAGGGTTGAGCCAGGAGATATAGCGGGATAGACGAAGGATAGCGATTATTAGGAGTTAGACGAAATTTCTTTTTGCATTTTTTTGTAAGTTACAAAATAAATAAAAAGATATAAACTAATAATTGTACTTAAAATGAAGGAGATATGATTATGGAACTTAATGGATTTTCAGTATCAGAATTTCGTTCAATAAAATATAGTAATTGGATCGAGGCTGATAAAGTAACTGCCTTAATAGGAACAAATGAAAGCGGAAAAACTAATATACTTGTGCCTCTTTGGAAGTTTAATCCGGCAAGCGAAGGGGAAATAGACCAAATATTAGATTTCCCAAGAAGTAAATACAATGAATTTCGAAGTTTAAAAGAAAAGCCTAAATTCATAAAGGTAAAATTCATTTTAAATGAGAGTGAATCAAAAAAAATATCTGAATTAACTAATATGGATTATACAAAATTTAATGAGTTAATCTGTGAAATGGATTATGATTTAAATAGATCAATATCTTTTCCATTATCTAAAATAGATAGAAGTACAGACAAGTTGAAAATATTGGAATTATTAAAAAATACCTTATCATCGATCGAAAATACTGAAGCATCTAAACAAGAAGAATCAATGCGGGATGAAATAAATAAACTATTAAATGAAATAATAAATATTATAAATTCTGATGATAAAAAATATATTATGCGTGCTGATTTAAGAATTTATTATGATAAATTAGGTAAAATTAGTTTAGAAAAAGCTGTAAAAACATCTCTTATAAAACCTTTGTTTGAAAAATTATTGGAAGATATTTATTCAATTTTATTTGAATTAAATAAGCAAAACCCAGAGGATATTAAAGAGGTTAAAGATTTTATATTTTCTCATTTGCCATCATTTGTTTATTATTCTAATTATGGCAATTTAGATTCAGAAATATATCTACCTCATGTGATAGCTAATTTAAAGCGTACAGATTTAGGGCCTAAAGAAGCTGCAAAAGCGAGAACGCTGAAAGTTCTTTTTGAATTTGTACGACTTTCTCCGGAAGAGATTCATGAATTAGGAAAAGAAATAATAAATGGAAGGCCTCCTCAAAATCAATCAGAAATTGATGAGATTGCTAAACGAAAAAAAGAAAGAGATATATTACTACAATCAGCATCAACAGAACTAACACAAAAATTTCGGGACTGGTGGAAACAAGGAGAGTATCGTTTCAGATTCCAAGCAGATGGTGATCATTTTAGAATATGGGTTTCAGACGATAATAGACCAGAGGACATAGAACTAGAAGGGAGGAGTACAGGCTTACAATGGTTTTTAAGCTTTTTTCTAGTTTTTCTTGTTGAGAGTAAAAAAAGTCATTTGAATTCAATTCTTTTATTGGATGAACCTGGCCTATCTCTTCATCCATTGGCACAGAAAGATTTAGCCTTATTTTTTGAAAATTTAGCAAAAACTAATCAATTGCTTTATACAACACACTCACCATTTCTTATCGACACAGACAAACTTGATCGAGTAAGGTCAGTCTATATAAATGATGATGGATACACAGAGGTTTCTCCTGATCTGAGAGCTTCTCAAAATAAAACCCAGCAGCAGCGATCAATATTTCCGGTACACGCTGCTTTGGGATTATCTGTATCTGACACATTACTTTTAGGCTGTATTCCTATAATTATAGAAGGTCAATCGGATCAAAATTATCTTACTATAATTAAAAACTTACTTATCAATCACAAGAAAATAAACCCAATGAAAGAGATTGTTTTTTTACCAGCTGGTGGTGTAAAGGGAATAAAAGCATTATTGCCCATAATTACTGGTACTTCTGAAGAATTGCCATTTGTGATTGTAGATTCAGATGGCCCAGGATTAAAGCAATACAAAGATCTAATAGAAGGAATATATAATTCTGAGAATGAAAAAGTCATACAAATTGGTTCCTTGACCACAATACAAAATGCCGAAGTCGAAGATTTATTTCCTCATAAATTATTGGCAGATACTTTTGATAAATCATTTAGAGCTTTCGATGTTTATGCAAGTGATCTCATTAATAATGATGAAGCTATTATTAATCAATTAGAGAAATTTGCTCAAAGTCAGAATATTCATCTTGAAACTCCTGGTTGGAAAGTTGTTTTGTCAAAAAATGTAAAGTCGCGAATATTGAACAAACCTGACTTAATAGATCCAAATACTGAGTTCTTTTCTAAGTGGATTGAACTTTTTTCAAAAATCGTTGAATAAAAATTGAGTTCAAAACCTGTAAGTAAACAAAAAGAAACTTCGTCTAACAGCGTGTATCCGCGGACGCGCACTTCGTGCGCTGGCCTGCGTTCGGCTAGGTCAGCTACGCTTCCCACGCCTCACTCCGGCACATTTTGTCAGCCCTGGTCTTGCTACGCAAGCCCTTATTCGGGCTGCCAAAACGTCGGATACACCCGGGACGTTAGGCGACATGCCCTCGAGCTTTTATTCTATGATTGGACACACGCCCGGACCTCCGGCCGCCAGGCGGCAGGATTTCCAAGGTGTGATTGCTAATGAAACCTTCTCTTGGAAGATTATTTTACTTTTTCTTCCTCTTTTTATTCTTGCCTCGTGTCACAGATGGAAAAAATGAGATAAATAGAATTACTTACCACTTTGATATTCGGTGTTGCCATATTCTGTTTATTCGTTGCAAGCTATACAAGCATATTCAGATTATTTAATAAGATTTCGTTTAATTTGTGAGAAGAGGAGGGAAAATTGAAATATTGTATAAATAATTTGATAGACTATGGTGCAGTAAATATATTAATAAATGAAGATTTTAATATTAATAAATATAAAGATGATGAATCAATGGTTGTGATAAAAGGAACAGGTGTTTCATTAAAGAATATTTCAAAAATAGGAGTTGAATTGTTGCGAAAAACAGATTCAAGCTATTATGGATTATTAGGCTTTGAATATTATCCACATAATAATAATGAACTTATTGTTATGATATGTTATGTAGAAAAATTATTTGAAATTTATGATGAAAATATGTTAGGGAATAATGAAAAAATATTCGTTGGATTGACATCAGAATACGTAAGAGGAATTAAAAATAGTATAGAAAAAATTAAGAATGATATGAATTTATTTTCAGGAAAAATAGTAATCAATGTAGCAGCACAATCCCTTATTGGAACAAGTCCTCATATATATTCAAAGATACTTTATATTTTACTGAGAATTGCAAAAAACGATAAAGAAGAATATCGTAATAATGAGTTGCAGGATATAATAATAAATCAACATCTGATGGATTAACCTATTTAAAGGGTATTTATTCTGACTTTGTTTTTTGGGAGGAGTTCGATATCCAGAAGCTGCTAAAATATTGAAACATTCTTTTTTTGAGAAAGACGGGAAACGCATTAGATATAGTATCTGAGATACATTTTAAGAAAGATAATTAGAATCATAGCTAAAGGAAAAATATAACTGGAAAAGGCTGCAAGAAGTAATAAATGATGCGATGTAGCGTCGTATTCACTATCGTATAAGAATTGACTAAGCAACATTTTCAGCTCTGGCTCCGCCGTACGGGCTTGGCGTAATGTGAGATTTCGAGGGCACGATCGCCTAACAGCGTGTATCCGCGGACGCTCACTACGTTCGCTGGCCTTCGTTCGCCTAGGTCAGTCGCTGTCGCTCTTTCCCACGCCTCACTTCGGCACATTGGACAGCAGCGGCCTTGCTTCGCAAGTCCTTATTAGCTGCTGTCCAACGTCGGATACACGCGGAACGTTAGCTGCAATAAGCAACATTTGGAGAAAATATTTTATGGAATATGATTATTCACTCGAAGAACAAAAAGAGAAAATTGCTATTAGTAAAACAAAAGATTATTTTGAAGAAGTTTATTTGTCATATCAACATAAAAATTATCGCTCATGCATTGTGATGTTATGGTCGGTAATTGTATGTGATATAATATATAAATTACAAGAACTTGAATCTTTATATAATGACTTGAATGCAAAAGAAATATTGATTGAATATAATAAACAATATTCTGATAAATCTAAATCAAGCGAATGGGAGAAAAAATTAGTTGAAAATGTATTTAATAAAACCTTGTTGATCGATTTTGGAACAATGGAAACAATAAAACATATTCAGCAATATAGACATATTTCTGCTCATCCAGTGTTAGAAACTAATTATGAATTATATGTTCCAAATAAAGATTTATGCAGAGGTCTTATTATTTCTGCGCTAAATGGTATTCTTATTAAACCGGCATTTTTTACAAAAAAAATATTTGATGACTTTCTTGCCGATATTAGTATCAACAAACAAGTTTTAATTTCACAAGAACAAATTAGTAAATATCTTGAAGCAAAATATTTAAAATATTTAGACAAGACAGTACTGTTAAGTTTTGTTAAATCTTTGTGGAAATTGGTTTTTAAAGTCGATAATGACGAGTGTAATGAAAATAGATCTATAAATAGAAGAGTCTTAGATATTCTTGTAGCAAAAAACATCAATGAAATTGAATTTGATATAAAAAAAGAACAAAAATATTATTCAGAGAATATTAGTGTAAATAATGCAAAAATAACATCTTCTCTTTATCTTTTTTTGTTTCAGTTTCCTTCATTATATAAACTGCTGAGAGAAGATGCACAGGTATTGATCAAAGGTAAAAGAGAGGCTTATGCTCATACTTTATTAACTGCAAGATTTTTATATGACAGTTGGGACGATTTTGAAAAGGAATTGATGCAGAGTATAAGTGATATAAAAACTTTAACAAAAATCGATGATGTTTTGGATTTTGACATGGAGAAGATTAGAGAAATTTACTGTAGAAATAAAGTAGAAAATATTTTATATAAAGTTTTTATCGAACGACTAAGTATTTCTAGTAATTTTAATTCTGCAGATAGCAATTTTACAAAATATATTGAACCATATATTGCAGAAATGAATTTAGATATTTTATTACTTCTTATTGAAGGCATTGAGAAGAATAATCAAGTTTATTCTAGAGGAAGAGCTAAGCATGACCATAAGCAAATTAAAGATAGGATTATTGAATTAAAGCCAGATCAAAATTTTGATAATTATGAATGCTTTAATATAGCTTTTTCTTGATAATCTGCTTACTGCAGCTAACAGCGTGTATCCGCGGACGCGCACTTCGTGCGCTGGCCTACGTTCGGCTAGGTCACGTTCTTTCCCACGCGCTCACTTGGCAACTTTGTTGCCTTGCACATTGGCCAGCAGCGGCCTTGCGCGTAAACTTTGTTTACGACGCAAGTTCCTCATTAGCTGCTGGCCATACGTCGTAACCGCCGGAGGCGGTTAGACACCCGGGACGTTAAGCGCAATTGGGTGAAAACACATAACAGGTGAATAAATGAAAAGAACTGTTTTATTACTATTAATATTTACGAGCATAAAATTATTTGCATCAAGCATACCTGAAAAGGAGAAAAAAGATGATTTACATCAATATTTCGATAAATATATTATTGGTGATATGCCAAAAGAGATTAGAAGCGAGAATCTTAGAAAAGAATATAATGTTCTTGGAAATGGACTTTTTCGCATTGATTGGACTATGAGTTATAGTGATGGAAGGCAAGTTAAGCGAAGCCTTATCTGTTATAATGAATATTATAATAATACGATTATATCGGATTTTAAATTAAATGAAACAATTGAAATATTGGATGTTACTTCCAATCCTTCAATGAAGGATATACAATTTACTATTGTAAAAGAAGAAAACCGAATAATAATAGAATATAAATATTTGTTAGAAATTAATAATGAGAACAATCGTGGGTATGATACTCATAAGGTTTTATTATTATTTGATGAGTTTACTAAAAAACTTAAGAGGTATCAAATAACTTCTCAATATCCCATAGGGAAATATTATACACCAATAGCCGGTGAAACAGAGATTACTGAAAAAAAAGAATATGAATATTGTTATAATAACGAAGGGAGATTGGATAAAATATATTTAATAATTGGGGAAAATAAGATAGAAATAAAAAGTTATTATTATGATGGTGAATTAAGATTACTTGTGAAACCTTATTTTAATGATTTAGAACTTCCAACATTGGAGGAAATAGTAATATATGATAATAAAACATTAAAATATCATGTTCAATTAAGACCATTAGACATCAGACCAGGTCCAATATCGCCTCAGGATGTTCAAACGCGGGATAATCAACACTACTATACACTATTTGAATTTGATATTAATGGAAATGAAATAAAGCAAATAAAATATTATGGAAAGAATGAACTTTATCCTCGTGATAATGAAATGGAAATATTTAATACAAAAATACTTGGAATAGATGACTTTTTGAACTGGAGTCATATCATTATTGATCATGAAAATGATCCAGAAAATTCTGAAGAAATTATTAGAACGATTATATACTAAGAACGCGACCCAACTGCGCCTAACAGCGGATATCCGCGCCAACCATCTAAAATCCCCCTTGACTTGGTATATACCATGATATATATTATATCATGAGGATACAAACCATGCAAACAGCGAAACTATTTACCAATGGACGGAGCCAGGCCGTACGGCTGCCCAAGGATTACCAGTTTAACGGAGAAGATGTCTACATTCAGAAAGTAGGGGACGCGGTCATCCTTTTTCCCAAGGACAAAGACTGGGAAATCTTTCTCGACGGGCTGAACAGTTTTTCCGACGACTTCCTGTCGGAGGGCCGCGACCAGAGGACTGAGGGCGAACGGGAGACCCTGTAATGTACCTCCTGGATACGAACATCTGCATATATATTATCAAGGAACAGCCCGAAGCGGTCCTGAAAAACCTCAGGAAAAAGCGCTCCAAGGGTATGGCCATTTCTTCAATCACCCTGGCGGAACTGGAATACGGTGTAGAAAACAGCAAATACCCGGAAAAGAATAAAATTGCCCTGATTAAGTTTCTTTCAATAATATCCATTCTGCCTTTTGACGCCAAAGCGGCGGAGGCCTATGGAAAGATTAAGGCCGATTTAAAACGGAGGGGCTGTATCATCAGACCGCTGGATATACTGATAGCCGCCCACGCCAAATCGGAGGATCTGATACTGGTAACCAATAACAGTAAAGAATTTGAGCGGGTAGAGGATTTAAAAATAGAAAACTGGGTGTAACTACGCCCTTGTTTATCAGCCGGTTCTCTCTCCCTCCTCTTCTTCAAACCCAAGAACCCTCCCGGCAGTACGGCGGCAGACCGGCCCGGTCCTCATGGTTCCACAATACCATCCCGTCCCCCTGATTTCCAATAACCGCAATTAATAAATCTATCCCAGACGGCCCCTAATTCCTCCCCACCCGCAAGGGACCCGTACCGTACCCGAAACGTACCTCTTCCCCGTAAACGGCCGCGCGGCGGCCGGGAAGTACGGTTTTGCCGCGTTTTTAATAATTGCCGTTATATGACAGGGCCCGGAGAAATAGGATAGGCTGGTCCGGCGGCAGAAATAAAAGAAGGGGAGGCGGCATGGTGTTCCGATAGTCTGAAAACAAACCGAAACAGGCCGATGGGGCCTGCTTCCCGTACTTACGTGGCGTACCGCAATCCCCATTTCAGCATTTCATAAAAAATGGGGAACAGGTTCCGGCCCTTCTCCGTGAGGGAGTACTCCACATGGGGCGGGATTTCGTTAAACTGCTCCCGGTGGATGAGGCCGTCCGCCTCCAGCTCCCGCAGGGTATTGGTAAGCATGGTGTTGGTGATCCCCGGCACTTCCTTTTTTAGTTTGCCGAACCGGATGGTATCGTTCAGGCTCATGGCGTAAATAATCTGGTTTTTCCACTTTCCCTGGAGCATGAGAAGCAGGCCGGATACGGGACAGTTCCCGGACTCCGTGGCGCTGTTCGAAGCGATCTTTACGTATTCCTCAAAGGTGACCCGCTCTTTCATTGTTATCCTCCCCCGCGGTACAGTATATCATACTATGTAAGAATAAACTGCGTACTTGATTTATTATTAAGATAAGGTATATTAAATATACCATAACAAGTCAACCGGTTCACGGCGGGCGTAAACGTTACTGGCTTAAACACTTTACACCATTTGGAGGAAAAAATGGGCAAAAAGATTCTTGTTATCACCGCAAGCCCCAACAGGGAAGGCAACAGCGCCAAGATGGCCGACGCGTTTATCCGCGGCGCGACGGAGGCGGGGCACAGCGTCACCAAATTCGAGACGGCCTTTAAAAACATGCGGGGCTTTACCGCGGCGCCGGAACCGGATGATTTCAGCGAACTGGCCCCGCTGCTGAGCGGCGCCGATGTTGTGGCCCTCGCCAGCCCCCTGTACTGGTACTCCTTTCCCGCTCAGCTCAAGGCCGTGGTGGACCAGCTGGATTACAGTGAAAACAGCCCCATGACGAAAAAGGAGAGCTATTTCTTTGTCAGCGGCGGGGACGGAAACGAAGAGACCTTCAAACCAATCGGCGCCTTATACAGCGCCATAACCGAATACATGGTTTGGAAGGACAGGGGAGTCCTGCAGGCCCGCGGCCTGGATGACGCCGGGGCGATTGAGAAATCGGGTCTGCTGGAAGAGGCCGGGAAACTGGGCAAAGCGGTCTAACCCCGCCTGGGATACGTTTTTTATCTGTAAATAAAATTGAGGGCAAACGCCGTCCGCAAAACGCGGGGCGGCGTTTGTCTCTCGCCGCTTACGTTAGCCGAAGAGTTCCTTTGCCTTGGCCGCTCCGTTACAAACCATTCAGAAAATCAAGTACACGTTAGGATATACCGCTTTCAATCCGGGATAAATCAAATCTATCCGTTATTACGCTTGACATATTAGGCCGTTCTGCTCACCTGCACCTACTGGACGACCCACAGCCGGCTGGAAGAAAGCATAGGGAAGAAGGGGGATTTCCTCGGGTGTCTCTGGGGGATTATCTATCCTCTGCTGACGGATACGGGGAAAAAGCAGTACAACGCGGTAAAGAAAACGTTCCCCCATGCAAACCTTTCCGGCCGGGAATGAGGCCGGGATTTGAGGACGGCTGAATGGCCTGCCGCCGGGTAAAAACCTGACCACAGGTTTTCCGCTTTCCTTTGCAATCCCCGGCGGGTGTGATATACTTTTTTCATGGAAATGAGCCTCCGCAGAGCAGGAGGCTCGTCCGCAAGGAAATTTATTATACCGGGCTTTCGGAATAAAGCTCACCAAAGACATGCATCCGTATGAGCTTGAGGAACGGTACCGCTATAGTTATGGTGATGTGAAGTTTTTTTGAATAGAGAATTCCTTTTCTGTATCGAAACAATGGAGAGCATTAACCGAACAATGATGGGAAAGAATGGTTTTATAATTATCCTAAGAATATTTTTCTTGATAGCAATATCTTTTCATTGTTATGCCAGAGGGAATGCTGAAAAATATGATAATGAAATAATACGGATTGATACAACCCTTCGCAATGCTGAGGATAAATCTGCGGAAATACTTCTTAATACAAAAGCCGGATGTTCTGAAACTGGGTTTGTAATCAAAGAAGCTTTTTACGATGATAAGAACGCGATAAACAGCATATTTAAAATCAACTCGCTCGAAGAGTTGATGTCAATAACAGAAAGATATTTCGATTTGTCGGCTTTTAATGTAAATGCATTTCCGGATAATTTTTGGAATGACTATTTATTGGTTTTTATTTTACAGAATCATACCGTGGGCACTGCTTTCAAAAACGAGAGAATAGAACAGAATAATGACAAGTATTTCCTTGTCATTGAGCAGTGGCATAAACGTGATGCGCCTCTTGCGGCGTGTCTTGAGACTGTTTTATATCTTTTAAAGATTCCGAAGTGAAACTATAATGATGGAAATAACGTTAGACAATTATCAATTAGAAATGTTTACTGATGATTTATTTGACCCAAAATCAGCGGATAATGTTAAGAACTATGACGCTGTTTATTACTCGGAAAATTCTGACTATATTTCTTCAAAACATGCCCTCGTGATAAAAAAAGATGATGATGTTCTCAAAAGCGCGATACTGTTATGCAGCGGCGGAGGGACCGGCGTACATGATAAATCATATCGCATTGCCGACAAAACTATATATATGTGCGGCGGCAATTCGTTGTTCTCATTGTCATTACCAGAACTTTCCTTGAACTGGGTAAAAGAAGTTGATTGGGCAACCGCCTTTAGAATTTTTGAATTGAGTGGTGATTTTCTTATCCATGGCGAGTTGTCAATTTCAAGGATCACTAAAAAAGGAGAAATCATCTGGCAGCAGTCCGGTTCTGATATCTTTGTTAATCTTGACGGCCGCGATTGCTGCTATATAAGGAAGAATATTATTTATGCTGAGAGTTTTGACGAAAGGAAGTATAAGTTTGATTTTGATGGAAATATTTTATGAATATAGAGTATTTTACGAAATATTGCGAATACGAAAGTAACGGACTGCGAAAGGGAGCAAAAGAACAACTAAGAAAGTTTATTGAGTCATTTGATAATTTTGATGAAAAAGAATCCTGGACAATTGAGTATCTGCCGTCTTTGAAAATAAACATGAATAGCCGGATCAGGAACGAAATATTCGAAGAAATAGTTTTTCCTGTTTTGCTGAAAGGGTATAACGAAAAGAATATCACTTTAATGATTTGGCTGGTGAAATTGAGCCAGAACCTTTATCAGAACCAGAAGATATGGGAAAAAATTGATTATAAAACAGATATGCAGATAATCAGGGAATGCTGGGAAATAGATCCCCGCAACGCTGAGATTCAGGATATCTATCTGGATTTGGAAATCCGCGGAATAGCGTATAGTATCCATGAATGGCCCAGCGGAATTTTAATCGGCAATGACGGCGCCACACTGGAAGAATCAAAAGCGCTGCTGAAAGAAGTTCCCTTTCTGAAAAGTCTTGATAGAAATAACAAATTTAAAAACGTTATCGCTGATTACGAGGATAAGCTAAAACAAAACATACAGCGGCTGGAAAAATAGGGACGGACACTTCCGGTAAGTATATTTTCCTTCCCGCCGCCATTTTCCATCCCTCCGTGTAAAACAGGTTTGACAATAATAGTACCATATAGTACAATCATCCAGAAACCGGAGGAAAGACATTGAAAGACGATACCCAGGGCGGCTTACTCATTACCCTGATCAAACAGGTGAGCGGGAGAATCTTCGAAAAGCTCCTGGACAGCGCCGGAGTGGAAGCCTTTAACGGGGCCCAGGGGCGCATCCTCTTTGTTTTGTGGCAGGAGGACGGTGTGCCCATTGTGGAGCTCTCCCGGAAAACCGGGCTGGCGAAAACATCCCTCACCAGTATGCTCGAGCGGATGGAGCAGGCGGACCTGATTACCCGTCTGCCGGACCCGGCGGACAAACGAGTCATCCGCGTCTCCCTTACCAAAACGGCCCGGAAGCTGAGCGATAAGTACAACGCGGTATCCCAGGAAATGAACAGCATATTCTACGCGGGATTTACCGATGAAGAAATCACCGCCCTGGACAATTTCCTCGGGCGGGTGGCGAAAAACCTTACCGACAAGGAGCGTTCGATATGATGAAAACCTCAATCCCTATTTCAAACCACTTCTGCCCCCAGACCTTGTTTGTCTACGGCACCCGCAAAGAAGACGGCTCGCCGAACTTCGGGCTGTTCTGCTGGTTCAGCTACTACTTTGACGGGGAGATGGGCGCCATGGCCTCTATCGGCGGGGACAAGCTGACCCGGGACCGGATAAAGGCGACCAGGATCTTTTCCGCCAATCTCGTCACCGAGGAGCTGCTGCCCCTGGCGGATTACTTCGGCAATACCGGCGGGTACGCCGGGGATAAAATGGACGTGTCCGTGGAGATAGAACAGGGCCGGGTGCTGGATGTGCCCATCCTGGTTAAAAGCCCCTGGGCCTTTGAGCTGGAAGTTGACCGGTCCATGGAGCTTGACGGCGGGGAGGTCTTCCTCTGTAAGATACGGAACACCCTGGTGGACGAGCGGCTTCGCGACGAAGCCCTCACCGAGGAACAGCGGATGAATCTTATCAGGCCGGTGCATTCGGTGCGGCAGACCTACTTCAAATGGGACGGCACGTTGGCCGGTCCCTGGGGCGGACCCATGAAGGCGGTCCGGGAAAAGTAAAAGTAGGGCAATGGGAGATGGTCATGACAATACAGGAATGTCTGCAAATTCTGAGGGATGTAAAGGATGTGGCCTTTGCCACCGTGGACCGGCACGGCCATCCCCAGGTCCGTATCATCGACGTGATGATTGTGGAAAACGAAACGCTGTACTTCTGCACCTCCCGGGGCAAGGAGTTCCACCGGGAGGTGATGGAGTCCGGCAGGGCCGCGGTCACGGGGATGAACCGGGAGTACCAGATGGTGCGCCTTAATGGTTCCGTGAAAAAGCCGCCGGAACAGAAAGCCTGGATAGACAGGATTTTTACGGAGAACCCCTCGATGAACGAAGTGTATCCCGGGGACAGCCGGTATATCCTGGATGCCTTTCTCATCGAAGACGGGGAGCTTGAGTTTTTTGATTTAGGAAAATCTCCCATCTACCGGGAAAGCTTTGCCCTGGGAAGCGGGACTGTCACTCCCAAGGGCTTTGCCATAACGGAGGCCTGTATCGGCTGCGGCGAGTGCGAAAGCCGCTGCCCCCAGAAGTGTATCGACGCCGGTTCGCCGTACACCATCCGGCAGGAGAACTGCCTCCACTGCGGACTCTGCTTTGAGGTCTGTCCCGCCGGGGCCATAGAGAGCAGGAGTGTGAATGATTAAAAATGTTTTTACCATCCTGTTTCAGCGGCGGGAATTTTTCCTGGGACTCACCCTGGAGCACCTGGGCATCGCCGGGCTGGCGATTCTCTTTTCCAGCCTACTAGGCCTTTTCCTGGGACTGCTCATCAGCGAGTACGGCAGGCTCGCCCGGGTGGTCACCGGGGCTTCCAATATCATCTATACCATTCCGTCCATCTCCCTCCTGGGCTTCCTGCTCCCGGTGACGGGCATCGGCAACACCACCGCGGTGATCGCCCTGACGGTGTACGGGCTGCTGCCGGTAATCGGCAACACCTACACGGGGATGAAAAACATAGACCCCGATGTGGCCGAGGCCGCCAAGGGTATGGGCACCTCCCGGTGGCAGATGCTCTGGAAGATTAAACTGCCCCTGGCCCTGCCGGTGATTATTTCCGGGATGCGGACCATGGTGGTCATGACCATCGCCCTGGGAGGCATCGCCTCCTTTATCGGCGCCGGCGGCCTGGGGGTGGCGATTTACCGGGGCATCACCACCAACAACATGGCCATGACCGTGGCGGGCAGCCTTTTGATCGCGGTAATCGCCGTTGTCCTGGACAGCGGCATTCACCTTATTGAAAAAATAATTCCATGGAAGAGGAGTATAAAATGAAGAGCTATCATAAAACAATTTCAGTCATTGTCCTGCTGGCGGTCGTCCTGGTCTTTGGCCTTGCCGGATGCGGAAAGGACACGGAGCAGACCGTACGCATAGCCACCAAGCCCATGACCGAGCAGCTCATCCTGGGGGAAATGCTGGCCATGCTGATTGAGGAAAACACCGGCCTGAAAGCGGAAATCATAAAGGGCATCGGCGGGGGCACTTCCAATATCCATCCCGCCCTGGTAAAGGGGGAATTCGATATGTACCCCGAGTACACCGGAACGGGCTGGAGTTTTGTCTTAAAGAAGGAAGGCATCCCCGGCGACGGCGAACTCTTCGCCGAATTAACAAAGGAATACAGGGAGCAGTACGACCTGGAGTGGGTGGGTATGTACGGCTTTAACAATACCTTCGGCCTGGTGGTCCGCAAGGACATCGCCGCCCTTCACGGCATCGAGACCTACTCGGACCTGGCGCCCTATACCAAGGACCTGGTCTTTGGGGCGGAGTACGATTTCTACGAGCGGGAGGACGGCTACGACGCCCTCTGCGCCGCCTACGGTTTTAATTTCTCCAAGGCGGTGGACCTGGACATCGGCCTCAAGTATCCGGCCATCAACAGCAGACAGATCGACGCGATGAATATCTTTACCACCGACGGCCAGCTCAGTGTCTCCGACGTGGTGATGCTACAAGACGATAAAAACTTCTACCAGACCTACTACTGCGGCACCGTGGTGCGGCGTGACACCCTGGAAAAACACCCCGGCCTGCGGGAGGCCCTGATGCTCATGGACAACATCATCAATGAGGCGGACATGGCCCGGCTCAACTACGAGGTGGAAGGCGCCCAGCGGGACGAACGCACCGTGGCCCGGGAGTACCTCCGGTCAAAGGGCATGATCAAATGAACGGAACAAAGCCCTCCGGCGGGAAAGGCCGGGTGAAAGCCGAACCGGCTATTCGCCTGGAAAGGGTGGACAAGGCTTACGGGGAAAAACCGGTGCTCCGGGATTTTTCCCTGGCCATCAACGCCGGGGAGTTTGTCACCGCCATCGGCAGTTCCGGCTGCGGAAAGACCACGGTACTTAAACTCATAAACGGCCTGCTCAAACCCGACGCGGGGAAGGTGTTTATCCAGGGAAAAGATATCGCCGGTCAAGACCGGGACAGACTCCGCCGCCGGATGGGTTACGCCATCCAGGGGGTGGGGCTCTTTCCCCACCGGAAAGTCCGGGACAACATTACCTACGTTCCCGAGCTCAACAAGGTCCCCCGGGAGGAGCGGCGGCGCGCCGCGGCGGAACTGGCCGAGCTGGTGCGCCTCGACCGGGAGCTCCTGGACCGGTACCCCCACGAGCTTTCCGGGGGCCAGCGCCAGCGGGTAGGCCTGGCCCGGGCCCTGGCGGCAAAGCCGGAGATCGTGCTCATGGATGAGCCCTTCGGCGCGGTGGACGACATCACCCGGAAGAGCCTCCAGGAGGAGATCAAGGGAATCCACCGCCGCACCGGGGTGACTATCTTTTTTATCACCCACGATATTTCCGAAGCCCTGAGCCTGGGCACCCGGGTGCTGGTGATGGACCAGGGGGTGATCCACCAGTTCGATACTCCCCGGGAACTCCGGCGCCGGCCGGCCACGGCGTTTACCGCGGAGCTGGTGGGCGGCGCGGGGAAAGCCATATGAAAATGAACGCCGTGGTACTGAAACAACCCGGTCCGCCGGAGACCCTGGCAATAAGCCGCGTTCCGGTGCCCGCGGTAAAGCCCGGCTGGGTCCTGGTAAAGGTAAAAGCCTTCGGCATAAACCGCTCGGAAATCTACACCCGCCAGGGCCATTCCCCGTCGGTAAAGCTCCCCCGGATTATCGGGATCGAGCTGGCAGGTCAGGTGGCGGACCCCTCGGACAGCGGCCTGGAAAAGGGCGCGCCGGTGGTGTCCCTGATGAAGGGCCTGGGCCGGGAGTTTGACGGCAGCTACGCCGAATACTGCCTCATCCCCGCGGACCAGGTCTATCCCGTTGACACTTCCCTGGACTGGCCCCGGCTGGCGGCGGTGCCCGAGACCTGGTACACCGCTTATGGTTCCCTGACCGAATCCCTGGGGGTACAGGCTGGGGAGACCCTGCTCATCCGGGGAGGCACCAGCGCCGCGGGCCTGGCCGCTTTGGCCCTGGCCAGGGCCCTGGGGCTCCGGGTCTTTTCCACCACCAGGAGTGAAGGAAAAACCGGACCGCTGAAAGCCGCCGGGGCGGACGAGGCCCTGGTGGATGATGGAAACCTGACGGCTGTGGTGAAAAGACTCGCCCCGGGCGGGGCGGACAAGGTCCTGGAACTGACCGGGGCCGCCACCCTGCGGGATTCCCTCAAACTCACCAGGCCCGGGGGCATCGTCTGTTTCACCGGCATCCTCAGCGGCTGGGTCCTGGACAACTTTGAGCCCATCGACGACATTCCGTCGGGAGTGTACCTCACCAGCTTCCACAGCGATTCGGTAAGCCGGAAAGCCATGGCGGAACTGTTTACTTTAATAGAAGAAAAGGCCATTCCCATACCCGAGCCGGTGGTGTTCGGCCTGGGGGATATCCGCCGGGCCCACGAGTTAATGGAGAGCGGCGCCGCCGGCGGAAAGATTGTAGTGGTCAATGAATAAAGGCGGAGGAAAGTACTGCATGAAAAAAATAGGTTTTATGGGTATGGCGGTTTTACTTCTGGGGCTGGCCGCCGCCTGCGGCTCCCGGGGGCCGTCCACGAAGGAGGTTTCCATGTCAGAAACAATGAATACCATTGCCCGGCGCAGGGCGGTGCGGAGCTACCAGCCGAAACAGATTACCGAAGCGGAACTTACCGCCGTGCTTAACGCGGGCTCCGCGTCTCCCATTGGCCTGGGGGAGCGGGATTATTACCGTTTGACGGTTATCCAGAATCCCGGGATGCTCCGGAGAATTACCGACGCCACGGCAAAAGCCTTTAACCACAATCCCCTGATGAGCCGGGCCACCTACGACGCCCCGACCCTGGTGGTGGTCTCCACTATCCGGGACCGGCACCCGGAGATGCCCGGGCTGGAGATTGCCAGCGCCGCCTGTATCGCCGATACCATGCTCATCGCCGCCACGGACCTGGGACTGGGCAGCGTGTACATCTGCGCCTTTGTGGAGGGCATCCTGTCGGACCCCCGGCTTCTGGCCGACCTGGGGCTGCCTCCGGGCTTTACCCCGGTGGCGGGGGTTCTCCTGGGTTACCCCGCGGAACCCCTGGGACCGGCAAGGCTCCTGGAGCCTGTCCTGGCGGTTAACCGGATACAATAAACTTGTGAGATAACCCAGAGGAGGTGTTCCATGAACCAGGACCAGCGGCTCGACTACTTAGTGCAAACCCTGCTGAACGAGCGGGAGGACGCCGGGGACATTACGGTACCCAAGGACTACGGCGGCAAGAGGAAGCTCCTCCGGGCGCTGGTGAACGTGCGGCCCCCGGCTCCGGCGGATGAGGAATTCCTTAAAGTGCAGGATGAGTTCCTGCAAATTGAAAACACGGACCGGGGCATCGTGGATGTTATGGCGCTTCCTGCTGTGACGGCGGATTCCCGGATAAGCCTCTGGCGGGGGGACATCTGCCGGCTCAAGACCGGGGCCATCGTCAACGCCGCCAACAGCCAAATGCTGGGCTGCTTTATCCCCGGCCATAACTGCATCGACAACGCCATCCACACCGCCGCGGGAATCCAGCTCCGGGAGGCCTGTTACCGGCTCATGGAAGCCCAGGGCCACGAGGAGCCCACGGGAAACGCCAAGGTCACCCCGGGGTTCAACCTGCCGGCAAAGCACGTGATCCACACCGTGGGGCCCATTGTGCAAGGCGGACTCACGGAGCGGCATGAGCGGGACCTCGCATCCTGCTACACCGCCTGCCTCAACGCGGCGGCGGAAAACGCTATTACGGACCTGGCCTTCTGCTGCATCTCCACCGGGGTCTTCGGCTTTCCCCAGAAGCGGGCGGCGGAAATTGCGGTGTCCACGGTTTTGGAATATCTGGAAAATAACAGCGCCATCACGAAAGTGGTCTTTAATGTTTTTACCGATGAGGATTACGCCCTGTACCGGGATCTGCTTTCGGTGAGCCGAGCGGGGCGGGAGGAGTAACCATGGCGCGGATTGAGGGAACGGCCAGCCCGGACCTGGGGACCACCCCGGAGGATCTGGCTGTACAGATAAAAGCGGCGGAAGCTATCCTCGTGGGCGCCGGAGCGGGGCTTTCAACCTCTGCCGGGTTTACCTATGACGGCTCCCGGTTTACGGACCACTTCGGGGACATGATAGACAAGTACGGATTCACCGATATGTATACCGCCGGGTTTTATCCCTTTAAAACCCCGGAGGAGTTCTGGGCCTACTGGAGCCGGATGATTCTCGTAAACCGCTATGAGACTCCCGTAGGAAAACCCTACCAAGACCTTCTCCGGCTGCTGGAGGGCCGGGAGTTCTTTGTGCTCACCACCAACGTGGACCACCAGTTCCGGAAGGCGGGCTTCCCCAAGGCGCGGCTCTTCTACACCCAGGGAGATTACGGGCTCTTCCAGTGTTCCGTGCCCTGCCACGATACAACCTACGACAACGAGGAGGCGGTCCGCCGGATGGCCGGCGAACAGCGGGATATGAAAATCCCCTCCGCCCTTATTCCCCAATGCCCGGTCTGCGGCAAGCCCATGGCAACAAACCTCCGGTCGGACGATACCTTTGTACAGGACGAAGGCTGGCAGGCCGCCAGCGGGCGGTACGCAGCCTTCCAGGAAAAACACCTGCGGGGCAGGGTGCTCTACCTGGAGCTGGGAGTGGGGGGCAACACCCCGGGGATCATCAAGTACAACTTCTGGCGCCGGGTCCATGATAACAAAGAAGCGGTCTATGCCTGCGTCAACCTGAATGAGGCTTACGCGCCGGCGGAAATCGCGGACCGCTCGGTGTGTGTCAGCGGAGACATTGGGGGTATTCTCGCCGGGATGCTGGAGATGAAGCAGCGCTAACTACTACCATCCGGGTTTTCAGGCCGCCCGGTATACGCCATCTCCGCCTGGCGGTTACAGCCGGTCCTCTTTTGGAGACGTAAAAATACGGACAATATTATTCAGGAGGCTAATTCCCGGGGAAACAAGTGAATAGGGATGAGATTAATCCGCTCCTGCCATAAAACAGATTTACGAGAGAATCACAGAAGTGAAAGGAAAATATTTCATCTTTCCTTTTGAAGTTGTTTTATGATATTTATTTTTTCGGGGGGTATACCGGTAAAGAAACCTTGCGGAATACCCAGGAAATACCCTTGTCCCAATTCAGCGCCCAATTTGATGAGGGTTTGTAATTCTTCTTGTGACTCAATTCCTTCAGCAATTACTTTTATACCTGCTGAGTGCTTCATAACCAAAGACGTTTCCGTCAATCAAAGAAATAATGGGCTGATATACCGAGGTAATATATCTTCCTTCTATAATTACATTTAAGATTTCAGCATCAGTCTGTGTATCGTTAATTATTCCATTCATATAATTGGAACTATAGAGATGCTTTATTAAATAACCATTAAATGAGTATTAAAATTTGATGAAGTTTTATCAATCAGCCAATTCTATTTTTAACTGATAAAAATGGCCCGTTATTCTTTTGACCATTTGAAGTGTTTGCTTGAAAACATTGATACGATTTCGGCCCTGGCGGGGCGGCAGTTAGAAAGGCTTAACGCGTCAGAAACCGAAACAGAGACTGGTTACCGCCGAATCCCCGGAGGGGGATTGTTTTATTGTCGCGTCCAGGAGAATTTTATGCTGTTCGCACCGGGCTTTGAGCAGGGTGAGATAGTAAAACCGCAGGCTGTTGTCGCCGAATTGCCGGCAGTCGGATTGGAAAAAAGTATCCAGCCGGCTGCCGGTTTTGAATGGCCGGATCTCCTGGGTGGAGTCTTCCAGGAGCCGGCGCTCGGCCTCGGCGTCTGCGGCATCATTATACACGGAAATACGGAATTTTACCCGTCCGGTTTCTCCGGGGGTATACCGGGGTACAGAGACCACCATGGTGGTCCCCCGGAATTTGGCGGCCTCCATGATCCGCCGCCGGTTAGCGGCGTCCGAAAGCTGGCCCTCCTGGGACTTTCCCATGGACCGCTGCAGGGCCGAGCGTTCCGCCGCGGCTACCAGTTCCACCGTGAGTACCGAGGCAAGGTCCAGGATATCGATGATTCTGGCGCAGTGTGCTATCTCCCGGGCAATGCCGGACATCAGGGCAGACCGCTCGGCGGGATCGCTGCCGATGAGTACAAAAAATACCAGGGGATCCATGTCCCGGATCAGCTCACCGATAAAATTGAAGAATCGTTTCCGGTCGTCCTCCTCCTTTAATGCTTCCGGAGCAGCCATGGCGCTGCTCTGTTTAAACAGTTCATCTTTCAGGATATCCACTGTTCCGCCAAGCCGGTCAATGATTAGCCGGAGAGATTTTTCCGGAACGGCGGTATCAGCGCCGATGGTTTGTTTAGGATGTTTCCGGTTCCAGGCCCGGACCATCGTTGACCGGTAGATACTCTCAATAACCGAACACATAATCCGGCACCGGAACAGGGAAAAGAATACCAGCTTCACCGAATCCTCCAGCAGCCGGTTGTTTGCGGCAATATCGGGAATATGGATTTCCATCTTTTCGATAAATCCCCGGCGGAACATGGTTTTGAGACAGGAGAATTCCACCGAGCCCAGACGGAATCCGTAACGCTTCTCTCCGTCGGCGGTTTCGAACCGGTGGAGCGCTTTGCCGTGACGCCTGTAAAATGATTCCCCGGTTTCATTGAGCACAATCCGCAGGGGAAAGGGTAATTTTTCCTTCCGCTCATCCTTCTCCAGTCCGATACTCCCGGTGCCGCTTTTTTCCATAATCCCAGTCATAGTTTCCTCCTTTGCACTTACTGTGAACCATTGGTAAACCACCGGACCACACCGATTTTGTTTTTCTTTCCGTTAAAAACCATCCCGCCGTTCCAGTATTCCAAAGCCGCGATAAGGCTGTTCCCGCCGTCGTGTTCATCGCTGTGGGCTCCCCGGTATTTCGCCAACTCGAGGAAACCTTCAAAATCCCCCGCCGCCAAGGCTTCCTGGCGGCGGCTGTAGAAACGGTTCCACTCCTCCAGTTCAACAAAACCGGGCCCTTCATCTTCTACAATTAAACGTACCCGTTTTCGCAGATCATACCAGATCCGGATTTTTTTTGACGGGTCACATTTGTTTCCGTGTTTTATACCGTTCTTGATAATTTCCGAAAGCTGTTGATCCAGAAGCCCGCCCTCCAGGAATTCCCGGGGACAATGGGTCAGGATGGATTCGCTGTAATCCCTGATTCTGGAAAAATTACTGGGGAACTCCCGGTACTTCATGCCCTGGGCGTCAAACAATTCATTGTGTTCGTCCACAATGAGTTTCCGCACGATCAATCCTTTCATGCTGGTTCTTCTGTGATAATGCTGAGGATGTTGGACATTTTAAGAACCTTCCGCGGCATACCGGAGATACCCCGGAAGGTGACCGAGGTATTTTCTTTCCGGGAATGCTGGATAATCCTGATCATGGCGCCTATACCGGAGCTGTCCAAATACCGGACGCCGGAAAAGTCGATACACAGGGAACGGGAGCCTGCGTTGATCTTCCCCAGCACCTGGTCGTAAAAATCGGAGGCGTGGTACAAATCACAGTCGCCGGAAACCTTCACTTCCAATACATGGGGTTCTTTTTTTTGGAAAAATTGTATATCCATGGTCCGTACTATAGGGCATCTGTATGAGAACTGTATTAGGGTTGTATTAAAGTTACGTTAAAAAAAACCGGGCTCATGATATTTTAACAATCCTTCTGTATAAATACCTCATGAAAACAAAAGCGGAAGCGAGTATTATCCAAGAATGCCCGGAAAAAAAAGCCTATCCCAATTCCATCCAGAAACTGGCGGTTCATTTCTCCTGGATCGCCTCTTCCCGTCGAATGGTGGAAGTCGCCGATGCCCTGTCGGGCCGGCAGGATCTGGCGGTGCTATGTATTGTGGATGAACAGCGGCGGCCTTTGGGAATCCTCCGGCGGGAAGAACTCTTCCTGCGTCTGGGAAAGCCCTTCGGCAGGGAACTGCTGAAGAATACCCCGGTGGACACGGCGGGCGAACCGGGCCTGGTGATTTCCGGGGATACCAATATTTTCGCCGAGACGCTGGCTGCGGGTTCACGGGAGCAGATGGGGACGGTTTATCAGGATACCTATATTATCCTCACCGGGCCGGACGGGGAATTTACCGGGTTGCTGCCGGTCCGGAAGTATTCCCGGTATATGGCGGAGATAACCAACCGGGATATAGAAACCGCCCGGGTACTCCAGGAACGTCTTCTGGAGAATGCCGATGACCCGGGGGACCAGGATATACGGGTTGACGCGTGGTCACGCCCGGCCAAGGGGGTGGGGGGTGATTTCTACTGTCTGAGAAATATCGGGCCGGAACTTTTTTTCGGAACCCTCTGTGATGTGTCCGGTAAGGGAATTACGGCGGCCCTGGTGGTGTCCATGGTCTGGGGTTTCCTCCGGGCCTATGATATGCGCCGCGGATTACGGAACCTGCTTTTGGATCTGAATACCGCGATGATTTCTTCCTTCCATCTGGAACGGTACCTGACGGGTTTTTTCTTTATCCATGACCGAAAAAAACAAAAACTCTACCTGGCGGACATGGGCCATGCCCATTCGGTGTTTATCCGGAACGGGAGAGAGCATTCCCTGGAGAAATCCAGGGTTAACCTTCCTGTCGGTATCGGACCGGAAATTGATCCCCGGCTCTGTGTTCTGCAGCTCCGGCCCGGGGACGCCCTGCTGCTTTACACCGACGGTATACCGGAACAGGATAATCCCCTGGGAGAGGAGTTCGGGGACCAGCGCCTGGCCGGCATAATTCTATCCTGCCTCAAGTCCGGCGGGGTTCTTTCAAGGGATCTGCCTGAAGAACTGGATGCCTTCCGGAACGGAAGTCCCCAGCATGACGACATGACGTTCCTGCTGTTCCGGTTCTGAACCCGGGGCATGGGCAGGTCCGGCCGTGGATTCCTGCCTTTTTCCTTATCCTTGTATACCCGCAGATTGTCCGCCGAATGGAGGTCCGCCGAGTAGCCTTCAAACCATTTTTTGTAGGCGGCGCGGCCTTCGAATCGCGCTGTAAATCCGGGGATTTTATACGTGAATTCAAAGACCACTCCTTTTTTATAACCCTTCATGGTGTACCCTATTTTACAGGGACCATGTTTCCGTCATTCTGTGTTTTCTGCGTTAAGCTGTTTTCCTGGGCCTGGATGCAGATATACACCAAGCCCGCGCTGCCTGAGTTAATGCCCCGTACGCCGGCGGGGGCGACACGGACCACGCTGCCTTCTTCGATGGGGAATACATCATCGTCCACTTTGAAGGTGCCGTTACCGCTGATTACAATATAGGTTTCTTCGTTGAGCGTGTGGGTGTGCCAGAACGGGCTGCTCCGCCCGGCGGGCAGGCTGTTCAGGGAGATTTCGCAGCCCGTAAGCCCAAGCTCATTGCCCAGTTCTATCCTGCCTTTTTCCGAAAGCTTTTCAAATGTTCCGATGTTTTTTGTGCTGTAGTTCTTTGTGTTTTCTGCCATGATCATATCCTCCGTGGAATGTTGTAGGTTATGCTCCTACATTGAATATACTATATCCCGAGTATGTTGTAGTGTCAATACCTACATCTTGAAATTGTATCCAATATTTGTTACACTTGGAAAAATTGATGAAGAGGAGGGCCGTATGCGTATCAGTATAAAATGTTCCACCGCGGTGCATATGCTCCTGATAATAGCCCGGCTGCAGGGCCGGCATAAGGTGACCAGTGATTTTATGGCCACCAGCGCCGGGTGCAATCCGGTGGAAATCCGCAAGCTCATGGGGTCCCTGAAAAACGCGGGCATCATAGAGGTGGCCCGGGGCACCGGGGGCGCGAGCCTGCTGAAAGACCCGAAGGACATTACCCTGCTGGACATTTACGCCGCGGTGGATGAAGTTTCGGTGGAGGAGTTTATCGGCATACACCAGAATTCTTCCGACCGGTGTCCCTACGGGAGAAACATAAAGCGGCTGCTTACCGAGGCCTATACGGAAATAGGCCAGGCCATTCACGGCAAGATGACCGCCATAACACTGGAGCGGTTTATTCAGCGCCTTGAAGAAATCGAACCGGAGCTTGATGGGCCCGTTTTGTCTTAGCGCGTTGTAACACCTAAATTGCGTCCTTCATTCGCCGGTTAGCGGCCGCGATAATAAGGGAAAAGGATTATGCTATGAAACAGGGGAAAGAATAAAATGCTGCGGGAATCCACTACGGAAGCGCTTATCTGCGAAAAGCTTTTGGAGATGATGGAAAACAAACCATGCTTTTCTATTTTTGCCAATCATTCTGTCAGCGGCGGTATCCGCGGCCCCCTCTCCAGGCTGCCGCTGTACTTGAGGCGGCAGCCTGGCGGGATAGCCGGAGGGTGAGTTTTTATGGCTTCACCCTCCGCAAAAACCAACTGTCACCCGGTAAACGAATACTTCTGCCTTAACCGGTCGTATTCCGCTTTTACTTTATCCTTCCGGTTAAACCGTGACGAGGGAAACACCGCCGCGCCGTGGGCCACAAGACTCAAGCCCAGGGCAATCATAACCCACATCGGCCAAAAGTACCCGCCCAACGAGGTGAGCAGGTAAATGATCACCGACAGTATTGATGCCCCAATGCCGGCAATCAAATGCACGGTGAACCCGCTTCTTGCCTCAACCCGCTTTCTGGCAAGCTTCATAAGTTCCTGTTCTGTCATAGTATGTAATTCCGATGTCTTTTCCATAATATTTCTCCTTACGATTTAAATGGATCGTATCCAAGGCCGGCTATGAATGTATCAAAAGCCGACTCGATGAATTCATGCTCGCTTTTCCACCCGCCGCTGTCCCATTTTTCGGCGAGCCTGGCAAGCTCCGGCAGAAGACTCTCATCGCCTTTGGTAAACGCCGCGGCGATGTCCCAGTACTCTTTGGCCAGGGCCTGGCCCTGTTCGCTTTCGGGGGGTATTCCCTTTTTCCGCAGTTCGGCGGCTTTTTTGAATACCCGCTTCTGGGCGTTCATAATCTTTTCCTGGTCCTCTCTGTCAAAGCTATGGGCGTGGTCGAGCAGTCTGCCGTCGAAATGTTTTATTGCCCAGTACAGATCATGCTTGGCCCGCAGGAGATCGAGTATATCCGCGTACTTCTCCCAGTCCACGGTTTCCATCTCCAATACTTCCGCCTGCAATTTTTCGGTGGCCTCCAGCACATCCGATAGGGCGCTGATTTTTTCCCGGATGCCCCTGGCCTGTTCCGAAAGAGCGCCTGCCACTTCCCCGGTTGTATTGAGGGAGGGGAGGCGGTCTTTGATATCCGCCAGGGAAAACCCCAAGTACTTCATGGATTGGATTTGGTGGAGCTTGACAATATCCCTGTGGGTATACAGCCTGCGCCCGCCTTCGCTTTTACCCGACGGTTTGAGGATATTTTCGTTATCGTAGTACTGCAGGGTGAACACGGTGGTATTCACTTTTTTGGCGGCTTCGCCCACGGTCATATATCCCTGCGGTATGGCCCTGTGTTTTTCCATGACATTGACCTCCTAGGGTATAATATAATTCATGAGGTAAGCTCACGAGCAAGACTTTTTTAAAATATTTCTATTGGTTTATCTAATTGGCGCCGGGATATACTTGCTGGATTTAAAATCAATCCTTACCTATAATGGGTATGATGTAAAAATATGAAAGGAGTTTTTTATGCTGTTTGAACTTTTTATCAATTTTGACGGAAACTGCCGGGAGGCGCTGGAGTTCTACGCAAATGTCTTTAAAAAAGAAGCCCAGAACCTGATGACCTATGACCAGGCGCCGGCTAATCCGGATTATCCGCTTCAGGAAACAGACCGGAACAAGATTATGTATGCCAGTATCCGGTTTGACAATATGCTGGCCATGTTTATGGATGTATCCGAAGGAATGCCCTTTACCAAAGGAACCAATATTTCCCCGACCCTGAGCATGGACAGCAAGGAAGAGGTGGCGCGGATTTTCCAGGGGCTTGCCGAAGGCGGAACCGTTGAAACAGACCTGAGAAAGACCTTCTTCAGCGAGTGCTATGGATCGGTCACCGATAAGTTCGGCATTAACTGGCAGCTTCTGCAAATGACCCCGAAGGCGACGTAATTCCGCCGACCCCATGATGAGGAGGCCAAAATGAAACCTGAATATGTTTTTTCCAAATCAAAACCCAATCCCTATGAAAAAAACTACGAAAGCAAATCACCATCAGGATTGATGTTGATACAATTGAATACTTCAAAAAGAAAGCGGAAGAAACAGGAATTCCCTATCAGGACCTGATAAATCTGTACCTTTCCGACTGCGCCCATAAATCAAGGAATCTTCACATCAATTGGAAATGACAATACCGTATCGGTTATCTACTCCCCGGAATCCTCGCTGAATCGAAATCTATGATTTCGATTCAGCTTAGGAGTTTTCCCAAGGGGAAAACTCCACTATCCGCTCTTTCGCGGCGCTGAACCAGAAACAGTTTAACCCGTTCCCCGATTCCACCCCGTAGTCCATGTTGTGGGCCGAAAGGATGGTGGAGACAATCGCCAGCCCTATGCCGGTGCCTTCCCGGTGGCCTCCCTGGTGCTGGACCCGGCGGTAACGCTCCCAGATTTCATCCAGCTGTTCCGGGGGAATCTCCTCCCCGGGATTGGTCACCGCCACACAGACCGCGGTCTCGTTTTTCGTGATTCCCACTTCAATAGTCTTGCCGTTTTCCGTGTGGTTGATGGCGTTGTTAAGCAGGTTGCGCAGAACCTGGCTTATTTTTAACGCATCCAGGCGCAGGGGAATGTCTTGGGAGTAGCTTTCCAGAAGCATCTCAATATTGTACTGCCGGGCGGCTTCCCGGCCGTAGCCCACCGCGGATTCAACCAAATCAAAGAGGTTGCACAGCTCCAGCTTGAGCTCTGAATAGCCCGCCTGCATCTGGGAGTAATCCATGATATCATCCACCATCTGACTCAGGCGGTTTGCCTCGGAGATGATAAGGTCCATGTTCCTGTTCCGCTGCACCTCGTCCGGCCCGGTAACGTCCCGGACCATTTCGCTGTATCCGGTGATGAGCGCCAGGGGCGCCCGCAGTTCATGGGAGATGTTGGAGATAACCTCCTTGCGCAGCACATCCACCCGCTGGAGTTCCTGTCCCAGTTCTTCCACGGAATCGGAAAGCTCCCCCAGTTCATCGCTGCGGCGCACCTGGGGCACCGCGGTGAGGTCCCCTTGCGTAAGCCGTTTAACCGTACCCTTGATATTCTGAATCGGCCGTGAAAAATGCCGGGCCAGGATAAAGGAAATCAACGAAGCCACCAGGGTCAGGATGATACTGAGGGTTAAGAGCTGCTGCCGGTTGAGGCGCTGCATGGCGTATATCTGGGTCATGGAGTGGTACAGCAGGATAGCCACCGGCTCACCCTGGTAGATGGCCGGTACTCCCGCCGTTATGGCCCGGGAGCTGGAGAGCTGCACCACATCGGTATAGGTATTGCCGGCGATAACTTCGGCGTAGTGGTTAATCAGCCAGGCGTAGGGCCCTTCCATGCCCACGGGATTGTTCATCCTGCCGCCGTTATAGGCAAAGAGGATTTCCCCGTTCCGGTCCACCAGGAACACCGTGCCGATGACCATCTTGCTCAAAAAGTGGAGGGGATTATTGGAGTTGTAGGGATCAATCTGCTCGACGTATTCCAGCTCCACCGCGTTGGTTTGCACCCGGGTAAAGAGTTCCTCCCTGGTGGTATTCACGTAGTTGGGCTCAAACAGGAGAATCTGCACCACCCATAAAAAGAGAATCGCGATGGCCGCCAGAAGCATATTGCCCGCCCACAGGCGCAGCATCAGTTTGCTTTTAAGATAGGTCCACAGATTGGCCTTCTTTTCAGCTTTCTTTCTTGTACTCAAACTTGTACCCCACTCCCCATACGGTGGCTATATAATTCCGGTATTCCCCGAGCTGCTTGCGCAGGGACTTAACGTGGGTATCCACGGTACGCATATCATCGAAATAGTTGTACCCCCAGACATTCTTAAGCAGCACATCCCTGGTAAGCAGCACGTCCTTGTTCTTGGCGAAGAACAGCAGCAGGTCAAATTCCTTGGGCGTCAGGGAAACCGCCGCCCCGTCCAGCAGGACCGTGTGGGAACCTTCCTGTATCTCAAGTCCCCCGAATTTCAGAGAACCGCCGGGCACAGACCCGGCCCGCTTGAGGACCGCCCTTATCCGGGCCATGAGTTCCTTGGGGCTGAAGGGTTTTGCCAGGTAGTCGTCCGCCCCGAGGTTGAATCCCATGAGTTTATCGTATTCCTCTTTTTTGGCGGTAAGCATTATCACCGGCGTCCCGGTAAAGCGGCGCAGTTCAGCCAGGGTCTCAAAGCCGTCCCTGCCGGGCATCATCACATCCAGCACGATAATATCAAAGGAAGACTGCTCCGCCGCTTCCAGCGCCTGGGCGCCGTTTTCCGCTTCCCGGCAGTGGAACCCGTCCAGCTCGGCGTAGGTTTTTACCAGCGCCCGCAAATGGTTATCATCATCCACTACCAACAGCTTTTTCATCTAATGCACCTCTCTCTGATTCTATTCTATAGTAGAATATCCCCTTCTGTCGAACAAGGTTTTATCCCCAATCCTCACAGAAGATTGCCGCTTTTTTCACAATTCCCTCACAATTGAAACCGGCCAATACCGTATGATGGAGCCGCAAGGCCGGGCTCTCCCGGAATACGCCTGTTTATATTTCACACAAAACTTTGCGTCTCTTATCACAGAATTATCATAAATGCCGGTTAGAGTTTTTTATAACGAAAAACGAAGGAGTTTTTATGAAGTTGAAAAGTTTGTGTGGTATACCGGCGGCGCTTCTGCTGCTGTCTGTCCTGTTTACCTCCTGCGGTTCCAACAGCGGCGCGGCGGAACAGGCAGCGGCTGTTCCCGCTCCCGCATCCAATCAGGCCGTGCCGGCGGAAGAAAATTCCGAAGCGGCCGGGGCGGCCTGCCTTACCATAACGGTAAACGGAACCACCGTCAGGGCTCCGCTTGTGGAAAGCCCGGCGTCGCAGGAGTTTCTTTCCCTGCTTCCCCTGACCATCAACATGACCGACTACCGGTCCCGGGAAAAACACGGCCCCATGCCGGCCCTCAACCGGGACAATCTGACGAACATACAGCAGGCCTATGAAATCGGCGACATTATCTATTATCCTCCGGGACCGACCCTGGCGGTCTTCTACGGCCACGACGGCAATGTTATCAGCGCCGGTATGGAAGTGCTGGCCCGGCTTGACGCCGAGGGCATCGCGGCGTTCGCCTCCCAGCGGGGCACGGTGCAGGTGACCATCGATAAGGAAAGGGCAACCAGCCGCCAGGACGGACGGCGGCTCACCATCTCCCTGGATAACAGCCAAACCATCTCCGCCGCTGTGGTCGAAAGCCCCGCCGCCGAGGAGTTCCTCTCCCGGCTTCCGGTGAGCTTTGATATGGCCGAACACTTAAACCGGCAGAAGGAGGTCTATCTGCCCTTCAGCCTCAGCGAGTCAAACCTCCTGAATCCCGTGTACGAATACGAAATCGGGGACATCGTCTACTGGCACCCCGGTCCCACCATGGGGATTTTCCATTCCCACGACGGACGGAGCATCAGGGCCGGGGTCGAGGTGCTGGCCCGGCTTGACGCTGCCGGGGTACAAGCCCTTGCCTCCTATCCCGGTCCCGTAAAAGTAACATTTGAATCAGTAAACTAAATATAACTTGCAATAAAACGAAGGAGTAAATGTATGAAGAAAAAACAATGGGGTTCACTGGTAATGGCGGCGGTATTCCTGTGCTGCCTCGCCGGTTGCGCCACGGTAAAACCGGGCGATGAAAACGCAATGGTCATCCGGGAGCAGGGAAGTTTTTCCGCCGGCGGCACGGTCATGGAAACCGGCGGAACCTATGTAAGCCAGAATTTTAACAACTGGCAGCCATACCCCGCGGGACAAACCTATCATGGCGATCATGCATCGGTGTTCTATCAGATACCGGAAACCCCCCGGGCGTTGGCCATGGCGTTCCTGCACGGAGCGGGGCAGTCGGCGCGGAGCTGGCAGACCACCCCCGACGGCAGGGACGGATTTCAGAATATTTTTCTTAAGCGCGGTTTCAGCACCTATTTGATTGACCAGCCAAGAAGGGGACAGGCGGGACGGAGCACCGTGGAAGCGGCGATTACCCCTGTGGCGGATGAACAGATGTGGTTTGAAATTTGGCGTATGGGCCATTGGTCCGGCGGTTCGCCGCGCTATGCCGAGGGAGTGCAGTTTCCGAAAGATGAAAATAGCTTGGAACAATTCTTCAGATGGATGACCCCCAACACCGGCGGTTTTGACGCCGCGTTAATAGCCCGAGCGACAGCCAGTGTTTTTGAAAAATCCGGCGACGGGATATTGCTCACCCATTCGCAGGGCGGACTTCCCGGCTGGATGGCGGCGCTGGAAACGAGCAAAATAGCGGCGGTCGTTTCTTATGAGCCGGGCAACTATCTCTTCCCGGAGGGCGAAGTGCCGGATTCGCTGCCAAGCAGAACCGGCGCACTGCGGGGCGTCGGAATCCCCATGGTGGAATTTATGAAGCTAACCAGAATCCCCATCGCCATTTATTTCGGCGATTACATTCCCGAAGCGGATGAAATCTCCGACGATTTAGGCGCGGAAAATTGGCGCGTCCGGCTGGAATTGGGACGCAGGTTTGTCGATACCATCAATACATACGGCGGTAACGCGGTAATGGTGGAGCTGCCTAAAATCGGAATATACGGAAACACGCACTTTTTGTTTGCGGAGTTAAATAATCTAGAGTTAGCCGATCATTTGTCCGTATGGATGAATGAAAACGGGCTTGATAAAAGGGACTAAAATATGAAGAAAAATGTATACTCAATAATTTCTATTCTTTCACTAATGCTGGTAATACAATTCTACAACGCCCCGGGAGTGTACGCCCAATCCTCAGCCGGTTCACAGCGGATTCTCATCGCCTATTTCACCAATCCCGAACCGGATGGGGTTGACGCGGTTGCCCGGGCAAGCCGGGTCGTCAGGAACGGCGAGGTAGTAGGCAATACGCAGTTTCTCGCCCAGTGCATTCAGAGAGCCATGGGCGGAGATTTATTCGCAATCGAGACGGTTCAGGCCTATCCCGCCCGGCCCGAGCTTATGACCATGGGCGCCGATGAAAAACGCCTGAATGCCCGGCCCCCCTTAAAAAGACGGGTCCCCAACCCCGGCAATTACGATGTGATTTTCCTGGGTTTCCCCATCTGGAACGCCGACCTGCCCATGGCGGTCTATACCTTTCTTGAGGAAAACAATTTCAGCGGAAAAACCATCGTGCCGTTCTCCGCCCACGGGGGCAGCGGGTTCGCGAATACCATCCGCACGGTCGCGCGGTTACAGCCCAACGCCACCGTGATTACCGACGGATTTACCGTTTCACGGGACAGGGTGGGAAACGCCGAAACCGATGTCCGCAACTGGACCCGCCGCCTAAACCTGGGTCAATAATCATAACGGCGTAATGCCGAAGGAGTAATGTTATTATGAGAATCAAACAAAACCAATTAATCATGGCCGTCTCCATGGCCATTATACTTTCCCTCGTTGTCGGCTGCGCCGGAGGGGCGCCAACCCAGGAGGGGGCGCAAGAGGCTAACAGGCAATCCTTTAATCTTGAGAGCGGAACCGTCATACTAAATAACGGCATTGAAATGCCTATAATAGGGCTCGGTACCTTTGCATTAACATCGGAGCAAGCTGAAGAATCCGTATATCACGCTCTTATGTATGGTTACCGATTAATTGATACTGCCAACGCATATATGAATGAACGTGCTGTTGGGCGAGGGATTAAAAGATCGGGTGTACCCAGAGAAGAGATATTTGTCACATCAAAATTGTGGCCAAGCGACTACGATAATGTTGATAAAGCAATTGATGATACCCTTGCAAGGCTAGGTTTAGACTACATCGACCTTTTATTGCTCCACCAACCATACGGCAATTATATGGGGGCCTATCAAGCCATGGAGAAGGCAATAAGTAAAGGGAAAGTCCGCTCAATTGGTCTTTCAAATACCTATCAGGATAAGTTTGATAATATTATGCGTGTAGCAACTATACCGCCAGCCGTTTTACAAGTCGAAAGAAATCCATATATTCAACAGACCGAACTGCAGGAGCATATAAAGCCTTATGGCACCGTTATGGAAGACTGGTTCCCTCTTGGCGGTCGTAGCAATAGCAGCAATCGACAGGCAAGCCTGTTTAATGATGAAATCATTCTAGCTATCGCCCAAGCACACGGCAAAACCGCCGCACAAATCATTTTGAGATGGCATCTTCAATCAGGCGGAATTGCAATACCAGGTTCGAGTAACCCTGCTCATATTTTAGAAAATATCACAATATTTGATTTTGAATTAACTATCGAAGAAATGCAGCGGATAAGTACCTTTGATACAGATGAGCTAATCTTTGACCACAGAAGTCCGAACGAGGAAGCAAATACCAATGCTTATAGCAGGCCCATGGATTTTAATAGTCAGGAGTAGCGAGCCGATTTCAAAACTTGGTTAGTTTTGAAATCGGCTTTGCAGTTTTGTGGCTTAAGGGCCACAAAACATGCATTTTTCAGCGGAAGTTGTTCGATAACTTCAGTTATCGAACAACTCTGATACTAAATGGAGCTTAATATGAAGCAAAAAGTAACGTCATTGGTGTACCTGCTTTTTTCAATAGCCATCCTGCCGGGATGTTCAATGGATAAGAAGATTGCCGAAGCGAATTCACCAATGCCGGAAGCAGGCGAAAAGAGTAGTACTATTGCCGATCAATTCCCATTGCGGGAGGTCACGTATTTTTGGGCGGACGGAAATATGCCGTCCGCGACCGTGTATCCCCGGAACAGTTCGGGATATTTTGACCCCCCGGATTTCCGCCCCAATATGGTGTTTGTTCCCGCCAGGGACGGTGTGAACGTGAAGGGGGCGGTACTGCTTTGCGCGGGGGGCGCGTTCCAGGTGCGGGCCGAAACAGACGGATTACCCGTGGCGGAACAATTCAGCGAGCTGGGGTATCATAGTTTTATCGTCAATTACCGGTTGCGGCCATACACGCAGGAAGAAGGGGCCTTGGATTTGGCCCGGGCGGTCCGGTATGTCCGCGTCCACGCGGAGGACCTGGGAATGGATGAAAACAATATTGCCGTCATCGGGTTCTCCGCCGGCGGCATCCTCTGCGGCGAACTGCTTCTCAATTTTGACGGACTGGTAAACGGGACTACCCTGGACAAAAACTATGTACCCGATGAACTGGACAGGGTATCCGCCGACGCGGGAGCGGCCGGTATGGTCTATTCTTTTTATGGACGGTTAAGCGTCGCTTCCACGGATGTTACAAAGTTCGCCGAATCCAATTTACCGCCCACCTATTTTTTGTACGGCTCGGAAGAAACTTTCCGCGGCCAGATTGAAGCCTGCGCGAGAGCGGTACGGCAAGCCGGTGTGCCGGTGGAATCCCGAATCCTGGAAGGCCTGCGGCATGGATTCGGCTATAGGGGCGGCTGGGTACCGGGCTTTGCCCAATGGCTTGACGGGGTTTTTCAGAATTAACAGGAGACGGAAATGAGAAGATTGCTTATCAATGGCAATAGGATGAAAATGGGAAAGATAGCCATGCTGGTTTTTTTTACAGTGTTCCTATCATGCGGAGAACATATGGAGGCCCAAAGCAGCCAAAACAACAGCCGTCTCACCGCCGGAAATACGGTAGGGGACATGGTTAATCACCCGGCATTCAGCGGTTTCGGTGAACGCCTGCTGCCCCGGGATAATAGTACTTCACATTACGATACGCGGATTTCAAACATCGCGTCATTAATGCCCTATCACAACAACGTAAACCCCGCCGAGGTGGTAACCTCCCTTAACCGGCTGATTGATGACGCGGAGCAGGGGAAGGCCATTTTCTACGACTACTATACCGCCCGGCAGAAACAGGCGGACCGGGACAAAAACAACACCGGGCTGTTCTTCTTCCGGGGTGACCCCGGAGCGCCCTTCGCCATCGTGTGCCCCGGCGGCGGCTGGTCCTACGTGGGCTCCCTCCATGAGGGACTGCCCCTGGCCCGGGAAATCAGCGGAAGGGGGTACAACGCCTTTGTGATAAAGTACCGCACCGGGGGAGAACAGCGGGCCTGCGAAGACCTGGCGGCGGCGCTGTCCTATATTTTCAGGAACGCCGAAACCCTGGGGGTCGGTACGGAAGATTATTCCCTCTGGGGCGGCTCCGCCGGCGCCCGGATGGCCGCCCGGCTCGGGTCCCGGGGCAGCACCTACTACGGCGGGGACAGCCTGCCCAGGCCGGCGGCGGTGGTGATGGGCTACACCGGCCACGGGGATTACAGTCCCGGCGACCCGCCCACCTTCGCCTATGTGGGGGAGCTGGACGGCATCGCAAGCCCGGCGGTGATGGAACGGCGGATCAATAATCAAAGAAACGCCGGAGTCACGGTGGAATTCCACCGCTACCCAAACACCCGCCACGGCTTTGGCCTGGGCACCGGCACCCCCGCCGAGGGATGGATATACCGGGCAATTGATTTCTGGGAGAACCAGCTGTGAAAAAGCTTTCTATGATAACGCTACTTCTCGTGGTCCTGGGCGCCGGACTCTGCGCCCAGGGGCGGGTTACCGAACGGACCCCTGTCATCACCGACCTGCGCAACCCCGTGGGCATGGTGTACGATACCGGGGGATTTCTCTACATCGCCGAATGGGGAGCGGGCCGGGTCTGCAAATACGATGGCCAGGGAAACCGCACCGTTGTTACCCGGGCCATCCGCAATCCCTCGGGGCTCGCCTTCGATGATGCGGGGGTGCTCTATATCGCCTCGTATTATGAAGGGCTGATTTATACTCTTGAACCCGGGGAAGGAAAGACCCCCGCCGTGTTCGCTTCGGGCTTCAATGTCCCCGCAGGGCTGCTGTGGCACAACGGGATTCTGTACGCCGCCAACCGTGAGGCCGGGGAGATAGTGAAGGTCTTTTCCGATGGCAGCACGGAAGTCCTGGCCCGGGGACTGCGGCAGCCCGTGGGCATTGTCCGGTTCGCCGACAACAGCCTGGTGGTCAGCACCTTAAGCGGCGGGGTCAACCGGGTTTCTGCGGATGGTAGGGTGACCCTCATCAGCGACGCCCTGGGCAGCCCCGCCCCGGGCATGATAGCCGACGGCAATGACGCGGTGCTGGTGGCGGATTACGGCGGCACCACCGTGCGGCGGGTCTTTCTCGACGGCAGAGCTGAAATCGTGGCGGAGGGTTTTATTACCCCCGTGGGCTTGGTGCGTATACCGGAAACTTCCGGCTCCCCGTCGGCCGGGAAGGTGATGGTGGCCGACTGGGGGCAGCGGGCGGTCTTTATCGTGGAACCATAACAACCCATGGCCCGCATTCAAGACGCTTGTTGCTCCCGTACGTTCCGACGGCAAAGGTGTAACCGGCGTCTGTGTACTGTGTTTCCGGCGAGTCGATCACCTGCGGGATAGAATATGGTCATATACCCATCCTTACCAAAGTTGTATACCAGGGATTCCGGCAGCGCCGCAGTCTCTTCCTTGAAGATTCCGGCGTAAGCTGTTATTCTGTAATTCCTATGGATGTCCGTATATTAAAATATTTTCTCGCCGTGGCGAAGGAAGGCAATATCACCAAGGCCGCGGATATCCTCCATGTCACCCAGCCCACGCTTTCCCGGCAGCTTATGGACCTGGAACAGGAACTGGGAACCGAACTCCTGGTCCGGGGGAAGCGCAGTGTCACCCTGACGCCCAGCGGCGTGCTCTTTCAGCAGCGGGCGCTGGAAATGGTCTCCCTCCTGGATAAGGCGAAGCGGGATATCGCCGGGCATAACGGCATGGTGGCCGGCACCGTGTCAATCGGCTGTGTGGAGACTGTGGCCTCCCTGCTCCTGCCCGATGTGCTGGAGTCCTTCCATGCCCAATACCCGGCGGTCCAGTATGAAATCTACACCGCCAACGGCGACGGCATCCGCGGCAGGATTGATTCGGGGCGTATCAACATCGGCATCCTGGTTGAGCCCGTGGAAACCGCCAAGTACGATTTTATTCCCCTGCCGTTCCAGGATACCTGGGGCGTCATCATGCGCGCCGATGACCCCCTGGCGAAAAAGAAGAGCCTGCGGGTGGGGGATATTCTCGGGCTGCCGCTGTTTGTGCCCTGGCGGGATATTGTCATCGACGAAATTGCCAGCTGGATTGGCGGGGACGCGAAAAAATTGAATATCCTGGGGTACAATAACCTGATGACCAATACCCTGCCGCTGATTGAGCGGGGCCTGGGATACGGGGTGTGCGTGGGGGGAGCGCTTTCAATCCGGCCTTACAAAAACATCTGCTTTGTGCCCTTTTCCCCGAAACGGACATCCGGCCACGTACTGGCCTGGAAGAAGAACAGGATCTTCAACCAGACCGAATCCCTTTTTCTTGAACATATTAAAGGGAACTTCCAAAAATAGTCTTTTTCCAGCTATACACTTCGGGCATGATTTGCCATGAAAACAAAGTATTTTACATGATACTCCCGCGTACATATAATTAACCTGTACTATTGAACAACATTTTTTGCATAGGAGAATAAATTTCTCAAAGCCCAACGGAGGGACAACATGGAGTATGTAAAATTCGGCAATACCGGGATGGATGTGTCCCCGGTCTGCCTGGGGTGTATGAGTTTCGGGGACACGGCCTCCGGCTGGCACGAATGGGTGCTCGATGAGGACCGGAGCCGGGTTATCATCAAGCGGGCGGTTGAACTGGGGATCAACTTCTTTGACACGGCCAACTGCTATTCCAACGGCACCAGCGAGGAGTTCCTCGGGCGCGCCTTAAAGGATTACGCCAGGCGGGATGAGGTTGTGGTGGCCACCAAGGTGTTTATCCGGATGCGGGAAAAACCCAACGGCCAGGGGCTTTCCCGCAAGGCGATTTTGCACGAGATTGACCAGAGCCTCAAACGATTGGGCATGGACTATGTGGATTTGTATATCATCCACCGCTGGGATTACCATACCCCCATCGAAGAAACCATGGAGGCCCTCCACGATGTGGTTAAGGCCGGCAAGGCGCTGTATATAGGCGCGTCGGCCATGTACGCCTGGCAGTTCCAGAAAGCCCAGTACACCGCCGAAAAGCACAACTGGACAAAGTTTGTGTCCATGCAGAACCATCTGAACCTGCTCTACCGGGAGGAGGAACGGGAGATGATGCCCCTGTGCGTGGACCAGAAAATCGCGGTGACCCCCTACAGCCCGCTGGCCTCCGGCCGGCTGACCCGGGATTGGGAGGATACTACCAAACGGTACGAGACCGACAAAATCGCCCGGGGAAAATACGACTCCACCAGGGATACGGACAAGGTGATTGTGGACAGGGTCGCCGAACTGGCGCAAAAGCACGGCCTGCCCCGTTCCCATATCGCTCTTGCTTGGCTCATGCGGAAAAAACCCGTGGTTGCTCCCATTGTGGGCACCACCAAGGTCTCCCATATCGAGGACGCCGTCGCGGCCCTGCCGGTAAAACTGACGGAAGAGGAAGTATCTTATCTGGAAGAACCCTACATCCCTCACAGGGTGGTGGGCGCGATATAGGTATTTGGAAAAATCCCAATGGACATCCGCGTTTTAAAATACTTCCTCGCCGCCGCGAGGGAGGGGAATATTACTAAAGCCGCGGATGTCCTCCACGTTACCCAGCCCACGCTTTCCCGGCAGCTTATGGACCTGGAACGGGAACTGGGCACGGCGCTCTTTGACCGGGGAAAGCGGTCTGTCTCCCTGACCCCGGAGGGGCTGCTCTTCCGGCAGCGGGCGGAAGAGGTGTACGGGCTGTGGGACAAGACAAAGCGGGATATGGCGGCGTTTACCGGAATTACCGGCGGCACCGTGTCAATCGGCTGTGTGGAAACCGCCGCCTCCCTGCTCCTGCCCGGCGTGATCGAAGCCTTCCATTCCCAATATCCGGCGGTGCGGTACGAGATTTACAGCGCCAACGGCGACGGCATCCGCGGAAAAATCGACTGCGGCCGTATTGATATGGGCATCCTCGCCGAACCGGCGGAAACGGCCAAATACGACCATATCCACCTGCCGTGTAAAGATACCTGGGGCGTCTTTATGCCCGCCGCCGATCCCCTGGCTAAAAAGAAAAACCTCCGGGTAAACGACCTTGCCGGCTTGCCTCTGTTTGTGCCCTGGCGGAATATCGTGGTCGACGAGATTGAAAGCTGGGCGGGGGCCGAGGGAAAAAACTTGAATATCCTGGGCTATAACAACCTGATGACCAACACCCTGCCGCTCATTGAGCGTGGCCTGGGATACGCGGTGTGTGTGGAGGGAGCGCTCTCAATCCGGCCCCACGGGAATATCCGCTTTGTGCCCTTTTATCCGAAAAGGACATCCGGCCATGTACTCGTCTGGAAAAAGAACAAGGTTTTCAGCCGGGCAGGTGAACTTTTTCTGGAACACATTAAGACTGTTCTCCAGGATTAACGTTTTTATAACCATACACTTTAGGCATTAAAAACCATGAAAACAAAGTATTTTACATGACAACCCGGTATTGTGTAACATTACCATAGATGTAATTAGGGAGATACAATGATGAAAAAAACAGTGCTTTTTATGTTGGTAGTTTTCTGCGCGGCCGCGCAGATGAATTTAACCGCCCAGACGGGGAACGGCAAAATCCTTGTGGTGTACTTCAGCATGCCTGAATCCGAGGAAGTGAACAGAACCGATACGGTTTCCGGCGCGAGCCGGCTTTCGGTCAACGGAAGTATCTCCGGCAACCTTCAGTTCGTTGCCGGTATTATTCACCGGTCCGTGGGCGGCGACCTGGTACGGATTGAAACGGCCCAGTCCTACCCGGCGACCCATACGCCCCTGCTTAACCAGGCCCAGGCGGAAAAAAACCGTAACGCCCGCCCGCGGCTTGCTTCGCGGATTGAGAATATCGGTGACTACGATACGATTTTTCTCGGTTATCCCATCTGGTGGTATGACCTGCCCATGCCGCTCTACAGTTTCCTGGAACAGTACGACCTCTCGGGAAAAACCATCATACCCTTTGTGGTCCACGGGGGCAGCGGCTTTTCCGGCACGGTGGAAACGATTACCCGGCTGCAGCCAAACGCCGCTGTCAGCGGAAACGGACTGGCCATTTCCCGCAATACTGTCGGCAGATCGGAAAACGATATAACGGCGTGGACCCGCCGCCTAGGAATGGCGCGGTAAGCGGCGGCGGTTTGGAATGTCTGACTATGGTCCGCCGGTAATGAGGGGGTACGCGTCAGACTTCCTATTGCCTTATTTTTTGATGGCCACCACCACCCGGAGGATGTCCTCTTCCGGTTCCAGGGCGTAGAGCAGGCCGTAGGGAATGGAGTAATCACAGTTAAGGGGAACGGTAACCAGGGAAGGGTGGACCTCCGCCCAGATGGCGCTGCGGTGATTCCCAAGTCGGTGCGCCGGGAGGGGATGGCGGAGAATTTCAACGTCTTTGACTTTACCCTGGACGGAAAAGATATGGCGGCCATCGCGGCGCTGGACGAGGGGGAGAGCGCCTTCTTCTCCCACTACGACCCTCAGACCGTGGAGATGCTCACCGGCTTCGGCAGATAAGAATTTATGGAGAACCAATCAACAACCCCGCCCTGAAGTCGAACCTTCGGTTCAACGGGGTATGTTGGTTCTGCAAGGTATGGATTGTCGTAGGTTTGATACCCCTATGAACAATACTTTATTTTAGAAAAACGCCCTGAAGGGCGGGGTATCAAACCCACTGCAAATGAAAAAGAAAAATATCCTTTGTGTAATGATGATAACTATCCTGCTCGGCGCCGCCGGGCAGGCCTTCGGCCAGAGCGGCAGCCAGGTCAACCTGGGAAAGGTTCTGGTCCTGTACTACTCCTGGTCGGACAGCGCCAACACCGAGCGGGTGGCCGGAATTATCCGGGACTTGACCGGCGGTGATATGGCGAAGGTGGAGCCGGCCACTCCCTTTCCCGACCTGGCCTACCGGCCCATGACCGAATGGGTCCGGGCCCAGCAGGCCGCGGGGAACTACCCGGCCATCAAGCCCCTGGGGGTAGATGTCGGTTCCTACGACTTTATCTTTATTGGCACTCCCGCCTGGTACAACACCCTGGCGCTGCCCCTGGTGACGTTGCTCCGGGAGACCGACTTCCGGGGAAAGCCCGTTACTGTCTTCGGCACCCACCAGGGCAACGGCAGCAAAATCATGGGGGACTTCTCCGCCCAGGTCCGGAACGCCCGGGTGGTGCCGGGGGAACTTTTCGGCCATGTGGCCGGGGACCGGCAGCTTGAGAGTAAGGTGGCCGCCTGGGTCCGGGGAATACAGCTTTGAGGCGGGAGGCGTTATGGGAAAGATTCTCTTGACCATCCTTTTGGCAAGCCTGCTCTCCGCCTGTAATGGCGGCTCTTTGGAGGCGCAGGACAGCGGGCCCGGCAGTTTCGCCCGGCTGACGACGGCGGACACGGTGGGCGAATTGCTGAACCATCCGGCCTTCGCCGGGTTCGGCCGGCTGCTGTTACCCTGGGACAACCGGGACTACGACGAATCCCTGGCACTCTCCGGTATCGGCACCCTGATGCCCTACCACAACAACGTAAACCCCGCCGAGGTGGTAACGTCCCTCAACCGGCTGATTGATGACGCGGAGCAGGGGGAGACCTTTTTCTTCGACTACTACACTCCCCAACAGAAGCAGGCGGACCAAGACAAAAACAACACCGGGCTGTTTTTCTTCCGGGGTGACCCCGGAGCGCCCTTCGCTATAGTGTGCCCCGGCGGCGGCTGGTCCTACGTGGGCTCACTCCATGAGGGGCTGCCCCTGGCGGAGGAAATCAGCCGGCAGGGGTACAACGCTTTTGTGATAAAATACCGCACCGGGAACCTCCCCGGCGGCAGCCGGGGAGGCGAGCAGCGGGCCTGCGAGGACCTGGCGGCGGCGCTGTCCTATATTTTCCGGAACGCCCAAACCCTCGGAGTCAGCACGGAAGGCTATTCCCTCTGGGGCGGCTCCGCCGGAGCGAGAATGGCTGCCTGCCTCGCTTCCCGGGGCAGCGCCTTTTACGGAGGCGATGCCCTGCCGCGGCCGGCCGCCGTGGTGATGGGCTATACCGGCCACGGGGATTACAGTCCCAGCGACCCGCCCACCTTCGCCTATGTGGGGGAGCTGGACACCATCGCCAGCCCGGCGGTGATGGAACGGCGGATGGACAATCTGAGAAGCGCTGGAGTCACGGTGGAATTCCACCGGTACCGGAACACCCGCCACGGCTTCGGCCTGGGGACCGGCACCCCCGCCGAGGGATGGATAGAACGGGCCATTGATTTCTGGACAAAACTTATTAAATAGGGGAGATTGCAATACATGCTGTACAACAAATTTAAGGATAAAAATCTGTCCGCCCTGGGCATGGGGGCCATGCGCCTGCCCACCCAAGGCGGGAGCTGGGACGCTCCGGTGGACGAGGAAAAGGCCCGGGAAATTATTGAGTATGTGTATGAACAGGGGGTCAATTATTTTGACACCGCCTTTCTCTACCACAGCGGCGAGTCGGAAAAGGTCCTGGGAAGGGCCCTGGCCCAATATCCCCGGGAGAGCTTTTACCTGGCGGACAAGTTCTGGTACCAGTCCATGACCCCGGACATGACCATCAAGCAGTTTTTTGAAATCCAGCTGGACCGCTGCGGGGTGGAGTACTTTGATTTCTACCTGGTCCACAACGTGAGCGACGAGACTATCGAAGATTATTTTGAACTGGACAGGACCCAAAAAATGATGGAGTACCTGGAATCTGAAAAGGCCGCCGGGCGTATCCGGCACATGGGGTTTTCCTGCCATTCCAGTACGGAAAACATGGTGCGGTTCCTGGATTTTCATGATTTCGATTTTGTGCAGATACAATGCAACTACCTGGACTGGACCTTCCAGGACGCCAGGGGCAAGTATGAAATCCTCACCGAACGGGGAATCCAGGTGGTGGTCATGGAGCCCGTCCGCGGCGGGGCTTTGGCCTCCCACGGGGAACGGCTCAACGCCCTGCTGAAAGCGGCCCGGCCGGATGAATCCGTCGCGGCCTGGGCGTTCCGGTTCCTCCAGTCCCTGGAAAACGTGGCCGTGGTCCTGAGCGGCATGTCCACCATGGACCAGGCCCGGGATAATGCAAAGACCTTTGGCAGCCGCCTCCCCCTCAATGAGGCGGAAAAGGGTCTGCTGGAAACGGTGATGGCTGAAAAGCTCGACCTGGTTCCCTGCACAGCCTGCCGGTACTGCCAGACCTGTCCGCGGAACCTGGATATCCCGGCGCTGATTTCCCTGTACAACGAAAGTCTCATCGACAGGAACGGCGCCATGTGGGGCATCCGGGCGCTGAGTGAGGAACAGCAGCCAGGCAACTGTGTTTCCTGCGGAATATGTTCCAAGGCCTGTCCCCAGGGCATTGATATCCCCGGGGTGCTCGCCGGGCTGGACCGGATCATTCAGGAAGCGGAATAATTTTAAGATATAGAAAAGAACGTTTATTTCCGTGGGGTAAGCCCGCCTTACCCCGGATTTCTCCTTTCCTTTGCAATCCCCGGCACCTGTGATATACTTTTTTCATGATTAAAAGCTACCAATGACCAATGGAGTTTCCCTTTCATGGAATCTGCTAAGCTGAATTGAAATCCCTGATTTCAATTCAGTAATAGAGAACCGGCGGGAGTAGGGGCTGAATCAGGAGATATAGCCGGGAAAATGAGGTTTGCGTCTAATAGTAGTTGGACGCAATGGCGCCTGGTTGGTACGATTACTTAATTTCAGGGAAATAAACAATGAGAAAAAGTTTAATTATCCTATTATTTTCTATAGGCACATTGGCCTTCTGTTCAGAAAGCGAACTCCTGGAAAGAATAAAATATTTGAATGATCCAAAGGATAATCGCTCAAGGATTATTTATGATAGAAATATTGGCATAGATAATTTAGAAAAAACAATATGGTGGGATGCAAACAGACTTATCGGATTTGATTATAACAAAAGAATCATATTCTTTGATGGTAAATTTTTAGTACATGATATGAATGAAGGCCCGGTTGTATATGGTACATAAAAAAACAATAGATGGCGTTGAAGATTATTGGTATTATGTTGATTATGGAATTGAGGATCAATATATAAGTGTTTATGGATTTGTATTTGGAGGGTATTTAAGAGATGCGAATAGGCAGTAATCCTAATCCCGTAAAGGAACCCGATCATGGTTTTTACAAAGATTGATGTAGACACATGGGAACGAAAAGAACATTTCCTTCATTATGACCAGCGGGTTAACTGCTTTCACAGTACCACCGCGGATATCAATGTGAAGTATTTACTGAAAGCTATTGCGAAGCACAAGTTCAATTTTTACAGAACCTTTATTTATATTGTTTCGAAAGCGGTGAACGCGATACAGAATTATAAAATCAGACTCGATGAAAATAATGACTTAGGCTTTTATGATGTTGTTTCTCCCTTGTATTTGCTTTTTCATAAGGACACACAAACCTTTTCATGCGCGGTAACAGAGTACAATGAAGATTTTTCCGCTTTCTACAAAAATATCTCGGATGATTATGAGAAATACAAAGATAACCACAAAATGTATATAACGGATATCCCCGGGAATACCTTCGATACATCATGTTTGCCTTGGGTAAAATACAGCGGGTTTGAACTTAATATCCCCATACATAATAAGCATTACGCTCCCATAATAACCTGGGGGAAATACGAAAAAGAACGGGGAAAAATAAATATGCCCGTAACGGTAACAATCAATCACGCTGTCGCTGACGGGTATCATGTGGGATTGTTATTTACTGGAATACAGAATATATGTAATGAATTCAAAAGGAATCTATAAAGGGGGGATGGTTATGTACAGACGGTTTGGTTTTTCATTGCTGCTGCTGTTTATTGGTGTTCTCTTAAACGCGCAGGATAATACAAAAGCTGTTAATGATATGTTACTTAAAAATATATGGTACTGGGAGTCCGAAGAGCCGGATAGCTCTCTTCCCCCCGGACCGTATCTGGTTAAGTTTTTTGACAACGGCAACATGATAATAATCACGGTAGACAAAGAACGCAAAATTCCCCAATACATCGACGCAAATAAAAAATATACAATTGCCGGTAACACCATATCATTCAAAATAACCGGCGAGTATGAAGGTACACTCCGGGAAGACAATATTATTTATGGAAGCGAAAGCACGCTGTTTGTTTGGGGAGAAAGAAACGTGGAAATGAATTTTGTACAACTGGCCGACCCGGAGCTGTTGAATGAGTTCTCTGAAGTCCTTTCAGTCGACATGTTCAGCGTATTTCCGAAAGCCAATGAAACTAATGACGGTCCCTTTCCGAGCGATGTTACTTTTGAAAATACCTTTGATTTTTATGTGGCCGCGGTTGTTCTCAGTGATGATTATACATTTTACCATTTGATGCCGCCCAACGGCGGTACAAGTTTCTGCCGGGTAAATAACGGGGAATACCGGATATTCTATATTTACTATGATGGAAGCAGCAGTTTGTACCAGGGCAATAATATTACGGTAAATAATCAGGAAGCTAAAATAACGCTGAAAAATATTGCCCAGGGAAATTATAATATTCGAAAAGTAAACTGAGAAAATGGAGTACGCCGCGGCTTCACATAACAGCGTGTATCCGCGGACGAACGTTCGGCTATGTCTCATTAGAACCATAAATTGTGTATTCGTTTTAATTCTATTTATGATCAATGGTCAAAGGGATTATTATGAAATGGAAACCAATCTCTGAAGCTGAAATAATTATGTTAATAAATGATTCCTATGAAAGAATGAATTTTGAGCAGCGGAGGTTCTGGGATGCGGTAAAAATATATCCGGAAAAATGGAAACAAAAACCATGGGGAAATAAGGGCAAGGGATTTTGGGTTGTTGCAATCATAGGAAATTCAGTAGTCTACTATAACGATATAGAAGAAGGGTTCAATCGTTCTTGCTATATAAAATATGGAGAAATAAAAGATTATTATTGCAATCAAAGCGAACTTGAATGGGAAATTCAAGTTGTCATGGATGAAATTAGGGATGGTTATCCAAGCGGCTATAAGGCTGGTCCTCCAATACCTTGATGGTTTAAATTATTCTTGAGTAGTTTTCGAAAAAGTCACGATTTTTATGAGTCTATCAGCAAAAGAAATAGAAGATTTAAAAAGAATAGCTGACGCAGAATTAAAAAATCCCCAATGGGGGCTGAGTAAGCAATTTTTAGAAGTCAATACAATAAAAACAATTAATGATGAATATATATATGAGCGGTATAAAATAGATAATAAAGAATTTAGATACGCGGAAGCCGGAAAACCAGCAATAATTGAAAACCATTATGAAATAGCATTTTATTATATGCTCCAAAACCAAGAAACCTTTTTCTGTGTTGGCGTTGATATTAATACTAAGAATATAACAAGAGTTTTCATGGTTAATGCTTCTTATTGCTACTTGAAGGCTTATTCTGATGACATGACATTAATGGAAATGGCCAATTTAACAAAAACTAAATATTCTGACGGTGCAAGTAAGGGCGAGAAGACGAAGAGAGGCTTTTCACCGGTTAGCTGGATTGAATATAGATTTACAAATGAGAAATCTTATGAACTTGAAGAATCGCTGGAAATGTTACTCGATGAACTTGAACAAGATAAAGATGGTATTAAAAAGCTTGCAGAAAAAACAGATGCAAATATAAATATTTGTAAATATCAATATATAAGTGGTAATGCAGGCATTAGTTTTACAAAAGAAGCAATAAACCGGTTGAATGAGTTAAATTTAGAAGTATTTATTGATATGTACATTGTCGGGGAACGAATGAAATGAAGAAATTGCAGGCACACTTCGTCCAACAAAGCGTATTCGCGGACGTTCACTTCGTTCGGACTCACGGATAGGGAGTAGGATAGGGAGTAGGATAGGGACGGAACCTGCCGGGGCAGGATTTCATTAAACTGCTCCCGGTGAATCAGGCCGTCGGCCTCTAGCTCCCTCAGGGTATTTGTACGCATGGTATTGGTGATTCCCGGCGCTTCCTTCCTGAGCTTGCTGACCCGGATGGTATCGTTCAGGCTCATGGCATAAATAATCCGGTTTTTCCACTTTCCCTGGAGCATGAGAATCAGGCTGGACACAGCATAAAATAGCCGTCAGATGCCGTCCGCAGAACAGCGGGCGGCATTTGTTTTTTCCTGGCTTTACCATTTACCGGGGAAATATCTATACTGCAAAAAAGAATCTGATCAACGTACGGGAGTAGTAATGGAAACCATAAAACCCATAACTCTTGACGGATGGCTGCCGGATCGATGCCTCTCCGGACAGGAGCCCTTTGACCCGGTCTCCTGCCCGCCGGAAGCGGGCTGTCCGGGGATCAATTACTCTATAAAGCATAACCGGGAAACCCTGGAGCGGCTGTACCGATCGGCGATCGAAACCTACGGCGGCTGCGGATTTATCACCTGGGAGCGGGACAGGGTAATCGCCTGCCATACCTTTTTTCCATTGCAAATGGCGAAGGACATTAAGTTCTACGGCCACGGTTCCGGCGCGGATTCTTCCGGCAGAGTGCTGGTTCATAACTGTCTCACCGCCGTCGGCGGGGATTATGCCCGGAAGGGGATTGGCAGCCGTTTGGTTACCGCGTCGCTGGATTGGGCAAAGGCTAACGGGTGGGACCGGTTTGAGGTCCACCGTGTTCTTCCTGCCTCTGAAAAGGGCTGGCGGGCGGACCAGAAAAGTTGCCTGCCCTTCTGGGAGCGGTTCGGGTTCAGGGTGTTCAGGGAGTATGAGGCGGAGCCGGAAGCCGAGGCTTACTACGGGGTGAAAAAACAGTATTCGCTGTGTTTGGCGGTTGGCGGTTGGCGGTGATCCGGGGATTTTTTAATCTTATTTGTGTACTAAAGGGGAACCATCAGAACCTAGCGTAAATACGGCGCAGAGATAATAGAGCAGCATACGTTTTTCTTTTCTCCTGTCATCTGAGAATGATGCAGTCCAGGTGGTTCAGCGGCGGGCACTTGCTGCGGCTGGCGTTTAAAAAAACGGACGGGCGAATCCCGGACTGCAAAAGGGAAGAGCGGTCCAGGATTCATAAAATTACGTTATTTCTTGAATACGGTAAGCCCGTCTTTTATTGTTTCCAGGACTTCAATATCTCTTATGTCCATTGCTTCTGTTTTCAGCGGATTGTCGGAAAGAATCACCAGGTCGGCCCGCTTCCCCGGTTCGAGGCTTCCTTTGCTGTTCTCTTCCTTATTCTGGTAGGCCGCGTTGATGGTAACCGCTTTTAAGGCATCAAAGGCATCCACCCGTTCAAAGTCACCCAGCTGAACGCCGTTTCTGGTTATCCGGTTTACACCCGCCCAGACACTTTCGAGCGTATTCGGCTGGATCACCGGTGTATCTTCATGGTAGGTAAAGGGCAGGTTGCTGTTGAGAGCTGAACGGGAGGCGCTGATCCTCGATGCCCGCTCCCAGCCGAGATTTTGCAGGTGAATATCGCCCCAGTAATAAATATGGGATACAAAGATGGACGGTATCATGCCGATCTTCGCCATTTCCGGATACTGGTCGGGACGCGCTGTCTGGCAGTGTATCATCACCGGCCTGAATGTATCGGCAAGGTTTTTTTCAGCTATTATGCGTTTGAAGGAATTGATTATCTGGTCCGAGGCGGCGTCGCCGTTGCAGTGCGACTGGAGCTGCATCTTATCGTCCATAGCAATACGCACAAAGGCGTCCACTTCTGCGTCCGTATAGATAGGATATCCACGGTAGTCTCCGCTGTTTTCATAGGGCTTGGTAAGCCATGCTGTTTTTCCCTGGGGTGAACCGTCAAGGAATATTTTGTAACCGCCAATTTTAAACCGGTTTTTGTATATGCCGATTAAGTCCTTGTTTTCCCGGGATAATTCGCCAGCGTTTTTTAAATCAACGAAACCGATGACATCGGCTTTTAATTGGCCCCGCTGGGACATGGTCTCAAGGATCGAAAATTCAAATCCTCCCATAAGCCCTTCCTGGACAGTGGTAACACCGTAGCGCAGGTAGGTATCCAGGGCTTTGTCCACAAGATTAACCATATCCTCAACACTCGGCGGTTTTACCGCGTCCTTGGCGTAATTGATAAAGGCGTTTTCCTCCAGATAGCCTGTGGGCTCTCCGTTTTCGTCCCGCTCGATTAAACCACCTTCCACATCGGGGGTGTTTTTGCCGATACCCATCAGCTCCAGAGCCTTTGTGTTAACCACCCCCATGTGACCGGAGGCGTGGGATATAATGATCGGGTATTCGGTGGACACTTTGTCCAGTACTTCCCTGGTGGGATGCTTTTTTTCCGCCAGAAAGTTATTGTCATAGCCGGAGGCTGTAATAACCGCATCCGGCGCCGGCGGGAATTCCGCGATATGGTCCTTTATAAGGTTTACTATATCATCGAAGTTTTTTGCCTCGCTGAGATTTGCTCCCAAATACGACTGGGCCAGCTGGACCACATGGCTGTGGGTATCGATGAAAGAGGGGAGCAGTGTTTTTCCTTTCAGATCGACCAGCATGGTATTGCGGTCGCTGAGTTTCATGATATCCGCGGAAGTTTCAATGTGGGTAATTTTCCCGCCTTCAACCCTGACAGCTTCCGCATAGAGCGGCTCCGCCATGGTGATGATATCGCCGTTGTGGTAAATTACAGCCTTGGTCCCATCCCGGGCATCGCCGCCGGTTTGACACGAAACGAACAGTATTGAAAATGCAATAACACCCAATACAACGCTTAAGTTTTTCATATTGTCTCCTTTATTAACTAATATCAAACTGTACTTTTATGCCGGGATTGTGTCAATAAAAGCCCTGGAGATCACAGTTAGGGAGAAAATAGCTGAAATTGGATTGGGCTGCCTGGGGCAGGGGAGACCGTGAAGGGCTGTCCGCTTTGCCGGAAAAGAACGGGTGAGTCCTTACGGTACCTTGACGTCGCGGTGAAAAACGTAGGAAAAACCGTACCGCGACCCAATGTAATAGGTCTGTATATATTCCATGATTCTGCCGTCATCCAGATATGTCGCGTGGGTATTTACAAGCAATGCTTCGTTTTTTATCCGGAGGATCTTCTGTTGTTCTTCGGTGGGAAGTTTGCTGGTCACCTCTCCTTCGGTTTTTTTTATCTTTAACCCAAGACTTTCGACATACGCGTAGAAGGATGTTTCCAGGGCATTGAGATCCATAGCCGGAATACAGTCGCCGGAAACATAGGTATAACTGATAGCCATGGGCGTCCCGTCCCCGGTTCTGAGGCGGACAAAATAGTGTATCAGATCATCATCGCCAAGTTTGAGCCTGTCCCGGATAAAGGGCAGTTCCTTTCCCCGTTTTACGTAATAATCAATCAGCTTTGAGCCGGGCTTTATTCCCCTGGCAATCATATCCTGGGTAAAGCTGGTGCCCCCGCCGATTCTTTTTGATACCTGGTTGTATTTTACAAAGCTGCCTTTTCCCGGTATACGGTAAATATAGCCCTTTGATACGAGACTGACGATGGCCTTATTTATGGTCATCCGGCTGACCTGGTATTTTTTGCAGAGCTGTTCCTCGGTCATAATCTGATCGTCGGCGCGCAGTTCGTTTAAGGCAATACTTCGTATGATATCTTGTTCAATCTTAATATAAATAGGTTCTTTTTTCATCTGAATCTTTTATCACGGATTTTGTCTCTTTTTCAAGAGAAAATAATACAAAAGTTTTGATAATTATAATACAATTATCTCTATTATGTATATACAATAATAACGGAGGTTACGCAATGCATGCGATTATACTCGCCGCGGAAAATGGCAGCCAAAACGATCAATTTCCCAATAAACCCAGGTGTATGCTCAGAATTGACGGAAAGCCTGTTATTGAACATACCCTTGATGCCCTTTCTGAAGCGGGTATAACCAAATGCATTATCGTTACGGGAGACAACAAAGAAGCCATTATTTCTTTGCTGGGAGCCGCATATAAAAATACACACATCGAATACGTATCAAATGACAGTCCTTCACCGGCTGGCAGTATGTATTCCCTTTTTCTCGTAAAGGACTATCTCGCTCAGGATGATACTATTCTTCTGGATGGAAGCGTAATTTTTGAGCATGCCCTCATCGCCGATTTAATTAGCTGTCCCGGAAAAACCGCGGCAGCCGTCGCTCCCTGGGAATCATGGATGGATGGCACGGCTGTCGTTCTGTCTGAAGACAACGAGATATCGGGGTTTATTCAAAGGGTTTACCGTAATTCCGTAAAAAAGGAAATCTTTAAATCCGTAAACATATACAAGTTTTCAAAGGAATTCTCCGCGGATGTCTATATTCCGTTTCTGGAAGCGTACATCCGAACAATGGACGGCGATGATGATACTGAACAGGTGCTGAGGATAATTGGCCTGGTGGATAAATTTCATATTAATGCTTTCTTATTGAATCATTATGTCTGGCGTGAAATACGCGGTACCCAGGACAGGGATATTGCGGAAATACTGTTTGCCCGGACAAGTTCCGAGAAACTCCGGCTGATATTTCAGCACCAGGGCGGTCTCTGGCGGTTTCCGGAACTGCTCGATTTCTGTTATCTTACCAACCCCTATTTCCCCACCAGGGAAATGAAAGAAGAGATAAAAGCGCATTTCGATATGCTTCTGAAGGATTATCCTTCGGGCCAGGCCGTACAAACCCGCCTGGGAGCCGAATTATTCGGCGTATCCGAAACAAACATTATTCTGGGAAACGGAACCGTAGAACTTATCAAGGCTCTGTCCCGGGTCCTCGGGGGCACCATAGGCATAATACGGCCGACATACAATGAATACAGTGAAAACCTTTCGAAAAACGGCTATATCACATTGCGGGACTGGGTCCCGGAGAATTTTACCTATACCACCCGGGACATTGAAAAATTTTCCGGCGGATACGATGCCCTGGTTCTGATTAACCCCGACAATCCCTCGGGGCATTATATCCCGCGGGATGGTCTGGTAAAGCTTGCTGCCTACCATAAGAAACGGCAGAAAAAACTGATCGTGGATGAGTCCTTTGTTGATTTCACGGATACAGAGAAGCAGCCCTCTCTTATAACGCAGGAGATTCTGGATGAGTTTCCCAATTTGATTGTCCTGAGAAGCCTGGGTAAAAGTTACGGAATAACCGGTCTGCGTTTAGGCCTTTTGGCCTCCGGAGATCTGGATATCCTGGCGGAGGTACGCGGCTATATTCCCAAGTGGAATATCAACTCCTTCGGGGAATATTTTTTACAGTGCATCGGCAGATATAAAAAATATTACCGGCAGTCCTGCGCCTGGATCGCGGCGGAGCGCGCGCGGTTCAAAACAGAACTCGAGAAAACGGCTTTGCTTACTGTTTATCCATCCCAGGCGAATTTTTTCTTGTGCCGAATAAACGGATCCGCCAATACAAAGGAATTTTCGGAATATCTTTTACAGGAACATAATATTCTCATTAACGGTTTGGACGGAAGGCCGGGAATACCGGAGGATAAATTCTTCAGGCTCGCTGTGCGGGGCAAAAGCGATAACGACCGGTTCTGTGAGGCGGTCTCGGCGTATAAAAACAAAAAATAATTTTTCTTGACAAATGTATATATGTAAAATATAAAATGTATATACAAAACAAATGCACTGAGTTTTGACGTTAAACTAGAGAAATTGGAGTGAATTATGGATGTGACGATAGCGGAGAAAAATGGCAATTTGCGGAAACACATGCTGTCTATGTCGGATCCCAAAAGCTGGGAAAAGACCATAGCCCTCACCGGGGAAAGCCTTAAGGAATTTGAGAACGCGCCGTTCCTCAAGGGGACGAAACAGGTTTTTATCATCGGCCAAGGCACTTCCTACGCGACAAGCCTCCTGATTGAAACTTTTTTTGAGCATATCGCGGATATCAGGGCTTCGGCCTATCCTGCCTTTCATTTTGCCGCCTACGCGGGTGACTACATCAAAGCTCCGGAAGAAACCCTGGTAATCGGGGTGAGCTGCAGCGGGAATACCGCCAGTGTATCCGCCGGCCTCAGGGAGGCGAAAGAGCAGGGCGCCAAAACCCTGGCTATTTCAAATGAAGGGGACATTGACAACGCGAAATTCGCGGAATACCGTATCAAGACCGACGCTCTTCTGGAGCGGGCGGCCCAGGTTACCGCGTACAGCGTTTCACATCTCTTTATAGCCCTTGCGGGGTATGAACTGGCCGTGCTTATGGGCAGCAGGAATGGGGCTCTTGACGCCGGTAACGTCCGGTACTGGAAGGATCAGTTTACGGCAGCCCAGTCCGCCATGTCGGTTCTTCCCGCGTTGTTTGACCGGATGAAGGAAATCAGCGCGGAGTTTTCACAGAGCAGAAACGCCTGTGTCCTTGGAACGGGCCCGAATTTCGGAACCATGAAGGAAGGGGCCCTTAAGATATCGGAATTTACCTGGCTTTTCTGCGCCGGGGAGGAACTCGAGGATTTCGCCCACGGACGGTTCCGTGAATCCGATGGTACCCTGCCGCTGCTTATTATCGCGCCTGAGGGACCGTCGGTGGCCAAAACCATGGACCTTCTTGCGGCGTGTGTTATTTCCGGAACGCCCTCAATAGTTTTTACCGACGTACCCACCCCGGCGCTTCGGAAAATGGCGACCCACACCGTGGAGATGCCGAAGCTGGAAAATGAATACCTCACCCCGTTCCTGTATATTTTCCCGCTCTGGTTTTACGGCTGGCATATCAGGAACAACGCAGGATATGCGGTTGCGGAAAAACGCCACGGGCTGGCCGCCAGGGATATCAATTTCAAACTGCACTTTGATGAAGAGGGCAACAGAAAATAAATACTATGGCTGCGGCGGTGAATCGTCCGCAGCCGGATCCAAATAAATACTGTTAGGAGGATGAGATGAAAAAAATCCTGGGTGTTCTGCTGATAATGTTGATTGCCGGTTCCCTGCTCATAAGCTGCGGCGGGAAAAATTCAGGCGGTGCCGACAAAAAATACGATCTGGTTTTCTGGGTTTATTCCGATTTTGTTCAGGATGAGGCGGGAAGGCTCATGAACAAGTGGATACAGGAATTTACCGCGGAAAACGAAAACTGCAATTCCATTACCATGGTTCCAAAAAATGATAATGAACTGCTGACGGGCCTCATGGCGGGGGTCGGGCTTCCCGACATGTTTTCTGCGAGCGCCCGCAACGGCAAGCAGTACCGAGAAGCCGTCGGCCTCCTGGATCTAAAACCCATGTTTGACGCCGATCCGGAATATACCAAAGGCTTTTATCCTAAAACCATTTCTACCATTACCGTTGACGGCGGCATGTGGGCAATCCCCTTTATCAGCGGTGTCAATATTATCTTCCGCAACCTTACGGTGCTTGAGGCCGCCGGCATTGATCCCGCGGAGGGCATACCCACCTATGATGCTTTTATTGAACAGCTTAAGAAGGTAAAGGCCGCGGGTTATGACGCCACTCACTCCTGGGTTACCGGCAGCATCGCGGGCCCCGGTTCCATCATGGCTTCCGACTCACAGAATATCACCATCGGTGTTGCCAACGGCAAGACCACCATACAGCCCAGCCAGCTTGTGCGTACCTTTGATACCCTGAAACGCATTATCCCGTATTCCAATGCCATGACCAGCGGCCAGGATATCACCCTGGAGGCGTTCAAAACAAACAAACTGGCGTACATGCTTGGCGGCGCCTGGAATGATCCCGGCATCGCCCAGAGCGGCGTAAACTACGACATAGTTCTGGTTCCGCCCTATGAAAAAGGCGGCTGGACCGGCGGGCTCCAGAGCTGGGATTTTATCTACGGCACCGAGAGTAACGACCCTGTCAAGAATGAACTGGTCTTAAAGTGGCTGAAGAAGCTCGGATCCTATGAAAGCCAGAAGGCATGGACTATGAATATCGGCCGTTCTACCCTCCGGCAGGATGTAATGGATGACCCCGAGGTTATAAACAATAAATTGATAGCCCGGGTCAGCTCCGAAGGGCTGAAGTGCGGTATGCCCCAGATGGACTTTATGCATTCCGCGGTTTTCTGGCCCAGCGCTGTCCGCGACGTGGCTCCTCTGGTCGCCAACGGAACACTTACTTCCCGGCAGGCCGCGGAAAAGTTTGTTGAAGAAGTAAATAAGATGTACGCCGAATCCGGGGAATAAACAGCCGGTTCCGCAAACCGCCGGTACTTTCCTTCCGAAGAATGGAAAGTACGGCGGTATCTTACAGTTTCTATAAAAGGTACAGATAATGGGTAAATCGCTGCATGAACGGAAAAATTTATTACGTTACATTCCGAACTATGTTGGTTTGGCGCCATTTTTCATTCTTCTGGTAGTCTTTATTCTGACACCGATGATTTACGGCCTGGCCATGAGTTTTACCGACTGGTCCGTATCATCGGGCCGGCGGGGAATTCATTTTACCGGTCTGGCAAACTACCGGTACGTGCTGAATGGCCAGAGTGTAACTTCGACCCGTTTTTTAAAGTCCCTGATAAATCTCGCCATCTACGTACCCATTACCATTACCGTGAGTGTCGTTATTTCCCTGTCTCTTGCGCTTATTATCAATAATCTGCCCGGCGGTTTGTACCGGTTTTTCAGAAGCGCCTATTTCATTCCCACGGCGCTCCCTCTGTTTTTGTGCACCGGTATATGGCGCTGGCTTATGGCCACCGACGCGGGCCTGGTTTCGGTATTTCTCGCCAAGCTCGGCATCGGAGCCGGCATCGACTGGGTGAACACCGGCGGATACGCCATTGCCATGATCGTTATGGTGGATGTATGGAATACGGTGGGCTTTAACTTTATTATTCTATCCACGGGTATGCAGGATATTTCCCCTGAATTATACGAAGCCGCTGATATTGACGGCGCTTCGGTTTTTCAGAAGATGACCAGGATTACGATCCCCATGCTGGAGCCGATTATTTTCTTTGTCATTACCTATTCCTTTATCAGCGCCTTGCAGGTTTACGATATTCCAACCATTTTGACTTCCCACACGGATATCAATAATCTCGGCGGCCCGGGGCAGATCGCGTTGTTCCCGGTAATGGAAATCGTACGGAACGTGTACGGAGGCTCGGTGTCGGGTCTGGGCCGGGCTGTTGCCGAGGGGGTCATTTTAATGTGCCTCATCATGGTAATTACGGTGATTCAGTTTAAGGTGCGCCGCAAACGGGTGTAGGGGAGAAGATACTATGAAACCGAAAAAAACGATAACTTTGGAATTTGTTGTTCTTGTTCTCCTTGCATCCGTCTGGTTTGTGATCTGCCTGTTCCCGCTGTGGATGATTTTCAGCGGAACCTTTTCCTCGGACAGCACCAATCTGACCCAGGCGTACTGGCCAAATGATTTCGCCAACGGTTTGTCAAAAATAAAATACGCCCTAAATACCATAAATGTTTGGCGGGCGACTCTGGATACCTTTATTTATACAATGATAGCTTTGGCGGGTATGCTGGTGATCTGTTCCCTGGCGGCGTACGAATTTACTTTTTTCCGGTTCCCCCTGAAGAAGTTCTTTTTCGGACTCATGATGGGAACCATGATGCTGCCGCTGACTCTGTATGTCATTCCCCTGTACCGCATGGTTTTCAAGCTTGGGCTTGCCGACACGTATATCGGCGTGGCTCTACCTATTATGATTTCGCCCCTGTCGGTCTTTATCATGAAGCAGTTCCTGGAGGATCTGCCCCTTTCTTTTATTGAGTCGGCGCGGATAGACGGGGCGGGGCATTTCGTTATATTTGGCCGGATTGTTTTTCCCCTGATGCGCAACGGTATCATAACCGCGGTGGTGCTTCTTTTTCTCAAAGCGTGGAGCAGCTTCCTCTGGCCTTCCCTGGTGACGGCCCAGAACATAAAGCCCATAAGCGTGACCATCGCCAATCTGTTTAATCCCCAGTTTTACGTTGATACCCGGGTGCGGTTCGGTGCCATGCTTCTGGCAATGATACCGCCCCTGGCTCTGTACCTGATTTTCCAGCGTTTCGTTATCAAGGGCATCAGCATGTCCGGTGTAAAGGGCTGAGATGGAAAAAGTAATTCTGGGAATTGATATCGGCGGCACCAAGGTCCGCCTCGGGCTTGTCCGTGACAACGGAGAAATACTCCAAACCAACCGTTTCCCCGTTAAACGGGGACCCCTTGCCGAATTCGGGGAAGAGCTTATCTCCCAAACCGGGCTGTTTCTGACTGAAACCGGGTATGCGGATCGTATTAACGGGATCGGTATTGGGGCCAAAGGGCACATAGACAACATCAAAAACCGGTACGCTTCGGGGTCCCTGTTTACCGGGGCTGACGGGTACGATCTTTGCGGTGAACTGGAACGCGTCTTTGGTCTTCCTGCTTTTATTGACAATGACCTGCACGCCACGGTGCTCGCCGAAGCGCGCTGGGGAGTGGGTCGGGGCAGGAACTGTTTCGCGTATATAAATGTGGGTACCGGCTTTGCGGTCGGTCTTATCGACTCCGGCCGTTTAATCCGGGGGGACCACAATTTTGCCGGAGAAGCCGGAAACTGTATTTTTATCCCCACGGATAAACGGCCGTATATTCACAGTCTTGAATCGGTCGTATCCGGCGGCGGCCTTGATAAGGAAGTCCGGCGGATGATTAGCCGGTTTCCGGACAGTGCCCTTGCGGCGAAAGCCCGTACCTCAGAACCGGTTTTCTCCCGGGAAATATTTGACGCGTACCGGAACGGCGATGCCCTGGCGGTGGATCTGGTGGATGATGCGCTGCTTATGCTGGCCTATACCATTATTAATCTCGAACACACTCTTAACTCAAAGCTCTATGTATTTGGCGGCGGTGTAGTCGCCGACGGCTGGTTCTTTGACAAACTCCGCGGCGAGGTGGAACGGATTTCCCGGGAATCCGGACGTGTCTGGACCGCGCCTATGGAGATATCACAGCTTGGCGTTGATACAGCGGGGCTTTTAGGCGCCGTCAGTGTTTTCCTGCACAGCCGCGGCGTCTGATTTCCCGAAGCATCACCCCGGTGTATGTACTACAGGGCAGTTCCTTTTGACGGTTTAAACAATCCGGACATATCGGCGCCTTCGAGTTCAAGCAGTTTTATTTTCTTTTCTATTCCTCCGGCGTAACCGGTTAAGCTCCCCTTCGATCCCACCACCCGGTGGCAGGGTATGATAATGGCGATGGGGTTGTGTCCTACCGCGCCGCCGACGGCCTGGCCGGCCATGGTGGCCTTGTTCATTTTTTTTGCCATTATCTCTGAGATTTTACCGTAGGTGGTAACTTCGCCGTAAGGAATCCCGCAGAGGATATCCCATACTGCCCTGCGGAATTCGCCGCCCCTGGGCGCCAGGGGCAGGTCTGCCGCTGCCGGTTTTTTACCCGAAAAGTATTTATCCAGCCATTTTTTTGTCATGGAAAACGCGGGCAGATTATCCTTTTCTTCCATTTTATCCGTTACAGTCCCGCCGAAATACTTCTGTCCTTCCATCCACAGACCGACGAGATTGGAGCCGTCGCTTCCAAGCATAAACGGCCCGAGGGGCGACACGTAATAGGTTGAATAAAACATATCCGTCTCCTTAGCAGTCTTCTTTTCCGCGGTGAATTCCAGCCAGTGACCGCCGCGTACAGCGGCTGGTCTTCACTGTTCATAGCACTGTAATCCCTGCCGGTTTAAATATACTGGTTTCCGTAAATAATACTCGCTGTTTTCGGACATGTATACCTCCGGAAAAGGTTTGCGGCCAGTGTATGGAGGCCGGTTCATCGAGATCTTTTTGCTGCGGAAAAGTTATGGTATAATACGGGAATCCGGTTAGAGGATTATAAACCCGCCCAAGGACGCATAAAGTTGGTGAAATTTAAAACCATAACCGCCCGGATCATTATTTCAGTCATTCCTCTTGTCGCTGTTATAACCATTCTTTCGGTGGTCAATATTTATTTTGCCATGAACGGACAGATTACCACCCAGTTTGATGAACGGATGACCGAAAGTCTCCGTTTAGCCAGACTCAGTATCTACGCGGAGCTGCTGATGAACGCCAAGGTCGCCGAGAGCCTGGCCATCTACGCAGAAACCTGCAGCAGGGAAACCATTGAAAAAGGAGAACTGGCACGGTTTCTTCTGCGGTCCATTCCGTCAAATAAAAATACCGTGGGCGGCGGTATCTGGTTTGAACCGTATTCACTGTACCCTGATGAGCGCTATTTCGGGCCCTATGTCTACATCAAGGACGGAAAGGCGGTGTATTCCGATGAGTACGGCAGCGAAGTGGACTTCCATCAGGAGGCCTGGTATATCAACGGGAAACAATCCGGCGGAGAAACCGTCTGGTCCGATGTTTACTATGACCCTGTGGCTGCCGTCACCATGATCACCTCCTCGGTGCCTTTTTACCGGAGCAGCGGTGAATTCCTGGGGGTCGCCACCGCGGATATGGCACTGACGGATATCAAGGCTATTTCCGCGGATATAGCCGTGGGCCGGACCGGCGCGGCCTTTATTCTTGGCGCTAAGGGGGAGTTCATTTCCTTCATTGATGAAAGCCGCAGTTCCGATATGCTTATCGGCGACGATCCGGACCATGAGCTGGTCTCCCTGGGCAGGCAGGTGCTGAACAACCGGAGCGGCTCGGAAACCCTTTCCTGGCAGGGGCGGCAGTACCGGGCTTTTTATACCGGCATGGAAGAAATTGACTGGCATCTGGTGGTGATCATCGACAATGCCGAAGTGGGGCAGTCCGCCAATGATCTGATCCGGTCCCTGGCCTTGGTCCCGGTGGTGGGGCTCTTTTTTGTGGCATGGAGTATTCTCATGGTCGCCCGGTATCTGAAACGGGTGACCAATAAGGTAAACAGTTTTGCCGACCAGGCCGCTTCGGGGGATCTGCGCGAAAGAATCCTCATCACCGAACACGATGAATTCGGAGTGATGGAAGACCGGCTTAACAGGATGATGGACACCATGGCCGAAATGTCCGAACACTCCGAGAAAATGCTGGAAATGGCCCAGGCCGCCAGCAGGGCTAAAACGGAATTCCTGTCAAAAATGAGCCATGAGATGCGGACCCCCATGAACGCCATCATCGGCATGGTGCAGGTTTCCGAGCAGACCGATGACCGGGAAAAACTGCGGGACTGCCTTTTAAAAATTGACCATGCTTCACGGAACCTGCTGGAACTGATCAACAATGTGCTGGACATGGCAAAAATAGAAGCCAATAAGGTGGAACTGGAGGTCGCCCGGTTTTCTATCCGTGAGGTGTTTGAGAGTATCGCCAACGTCTTCTGGGTAAAAGCGGAAGAAAAAAAACTGGCCCTCACCTTAACCGCAGATGACTCGGTACCCGGCAGTATCTGGTCGGACCGGTTCAGGTATTCCCAGGTAGTGACAAATCTGGTGAGCAATGCGGTAAAGTTTACCCCCGAGGGAGGAGCCGTTTCCGTTGCCGCGGAGCTGCTTAAGGAAACGGCTACCGGGTTTGTTATCAGAACAACGGTGGCCGACACCGGCATCGGGGTCGCTCCCGAATCCGCGGGCAGACTGTTCGGCGCCTTTGAACAGGCTAACAGCGGTATTTTCAGGCAGTATGGCGGCACCGGCCTCGGTCTTTCCATCAGCAAGAGCCTCGTTGAGCTTATGGGCGGAACTATCTGGTATGAACCAAACGGATCCGCCGGCAGCCGGTTTGTCTTTACGATTACCGCGGAAAAAACCGGAAAGGAAGAAACCGCCCCCGCGGAAAAACTGACCCCCGATGCTTTTGACTTCCGCGGGAAATCGATTCTGGTGGCCGAAGATGTGGAGATCAACCGTGAGATTGTCGCGGCCCTTCTTGAAGATACCGGCGTGGCCATAGACTTTGCGGAGAACGGCCTGGAAGCCTGCGGTATGTTTTCAAAAAACCCTGAAAAATACGACCTGATTTTTATGGATATTCAGATGCCGGAAATGGACGGTCTGGCGGCTACGAAAAAAATCCGCCGGATGGAGAAGGGGAAAAAGATACCCATTATCGCCATGAGCGCCAATGCCTTCAGGGAAGATGTCAACGCCAGCCTGGAAGCGGGAATGAACGGGCATATTTCAAAACCGCTGGATTTGAATGTGGTTTTGTCCACGCTGCATTCTTTCCTGAAATAAATACTTTGCCGGTGCTTTACGGCGCCCCAAAAGACTGATATAAAAAATCAATGTAACCCGTGGTGGTATACCGCCGTATTTGACTGTTCCACCAGCATCCGGGCGTAACAGCCATAACCTCAAGTTAGATGTATCAAACGGAAGAAATGCGGTATATTTATTGCCTATGGAAAAAAGTGTTTATAATAAAAAAGAAGATGCCCTTGTGCTCGCTGCTTTCGGGGAACGGGACATGCGGCTTCTTGAACGCCATTGTGACGCCGGAAGGATAAATCTTTGGTTTGAAGGGACCGCCTGTCCCGATCTCGATTTTTTGCTGCCCTGTGAAAAGCTGGAAAAACTTGCCATATTCGGCGGGAATATCAGCGATTATTCTGCGTTAGGCAGGCTGCCGAATCTCAAAGAGCTGTTTATGAATGGCCGCCTCAGGCGGTGGCTGGATTGTTTCGATTTTCTTGGCTGCATCAGATCAGCAGAGAAAATTCAGATCATGAATTATCCAATGGTTTCCTCCTTTCCAAACCTGGCAAATTGTATAAACCTGGAGACCGTAGAAATCTCAGGCTGCAAACGGCTGACCGATATTTCAAATGTTGTGACTATCCCCCGGCTCAAAAGCTTTGGGATTTCCGGTACCCAGCATTCCGCCGCGGAGCTTGAGTTTATCGCCCGGAAAGCGGGAATGCTTGCCATGCAGGTTAGTTTGAAAAATCGGAAAGAGACGGACGCTTTTGAGACCATACGCCAAAGGTATAATTTGGCGGTTTGGATATAAACCGAACACCCGTACGGGGAGAAGCAATGGACAGTGCATTGGAACAGCGGATCGTAAAGCTTTATGTAAACAAAGCGTACAGAACGCGGATCCTTCACGAATTGGAAACCCCTCAAAAACGGAGCCGGGTTCTGCATCGGCTCTGCCATAACTACACCGATATTCTCAAATCCCAGGTCATGAATCCATTGGTTGTATCCGATGCAAAAGAGAGAACAGCCGTAATTTTACGGCACGGAGGGCAGAAAGAGAATTGTTACGTACTATCTTTGCTGAAAAATTATGATGGAATATTTCTGCCGCTGACTGCCGCCATGAATGCTGTCGCGGGAAATGGTATGGCCGCGCTGATATACTGCGGCAATGGAATAGCTTATTTTGAAGCCGAACAGGTACAAGGACCCCCTCCGAGGTTTTTATTAATGGGAGAATAACTGGCTGGATTCATCCAGAATAAAACAGATTACCGGCGGAGGGAAAGGCTTATCATTCTTGGTAATTTTTATTGGTAAAACAGGGATAAATACTGTATGATGATATCATTTCGTAAGAGGGAGAATGGTATGGGAAATGTACCGGAGTGGGCGTCTTTCGCCGATGAAGAACAGTACACGGCTTTTATGGCAGCGGTGGAAAACTATTTAATAGATCATGGCATCAGCTATACCCTTGAAGGCGGATTTGTTAATGCCGAAGAGGACTATTTCGGAAGTCCGCGTCTGGGACTCCAGAATATGCTCCAGTACTGCGTCCAGAATCCGGTTGAGACATACATGGATATGGTGAAGAACCAGTTTGATACAACCCGGGAAAACCATCTCTTTAACGAGGAATTTAAAAAGATTGAGGATGATTTTGAAAAGGTTAAAGAGTATATCGGTGTGCGGATTTACGACAGCGGCTATATGGCCAACATAAGCGGGGATGCCGTACTGGCCCGGGAAATTTCAGAAAACCTTTTTGCCATGCTTATTTTTGACCAGCCCTACAGTGTCAGCAATATCCCGCCGGCAAAACTTGAGAAATGGAACAAGACCGCCGATGAGCTTTTTGAGTTCGGTATACATAATATGAGGGACCATTATCCGGTTCCTATTAACGAACAGGACTTTGAAGGGTTCAGAATATGGTACGCCAGTGTCGGGCATTTCTTTGTTCCCAATATCATCTTTGATCTGAAGGACCGGCCAGAACTTTTGGGCAGCAAGGGGGCGTTAATCGGTATTCCCCACCGGCACGCGGTGATCATCTATCCGATTGAGGACGCTGAGGTTTTACAGGCGATCAATGTGCTTCTGCCTACGGTTTACAATATGTGCGTCCAGGGACCAGGCTCAATCAGCAGCAGCCTGTACTGGTACCATGACGGTGAACTGACGGAACTCCCCTGCGGCGTACAGGACCAGAGTCTGGCGTTTTACCCGCCGGAAAATTTTATCCAGTTTATTCAAACCCTGGATAAAAGCTGAAAAGGTCTTCCGGTATCTGTGTAAAGCGAATGGAGGTAAACTATGAAGAAGAAAATATTTCTGAGCCTGGGCTGTATCAGCCTTTTGTTCTTTTCTCTTGCGGGATGCTCGGAAGCGGGCGGGGCTGACGAAGAAAAAAGTATTTTTACGGTAACGGGAATCGGAAAGGTCCTGATACAGGCCGACGTGGCCAGCCTGAATATCTATTTTAAACACGTGGCCCCCACAACCAGGGAGGCGAAAGAAGTTGTCGATTTAAAAGTTCAGGAAGTTCTCGATATCCTGCGTCAGGCAAACATTAATGATACCGACATACGGACCGTTTCCATAAAATACGATGTGGAGACGAAGTACGAAAACGGTACCTATACATGGATAGGCCAGAAAGCGGAACAGACTATTTATGTTAGGGTAAAAAACATAAAGGATAATCCTGAAATACTTTCTTCGCTGCTGGATAAAATTGTATCCGTGGATAAGGTCTCCGTACGGAACGTGACCTTTGATGTCCAGAATACGGAAGAGCTGTTTGTGCAGGCCCGGGAGCTGGCGTACCGGAAAGCCCTGGATAAAGCGAATGAATACGCCGGTCTTTCCGGCCTGCGTGTGATAAAGACCGTAAAATTAGTCGAGGCCAGGGATCTCGATGTTTCATATTCAATATCTCGGAGTGCCGGGCTTTCATCGGGCGCGGCCTTCCAGGACCGGGACGGAATCTTTGTTCCGAACATTCCCACGGGTATGGAGGAAGTAACCGCGCAGGTTACGGTTGATTTTTTGCTGGAATAGCGGACTACAGCCACGGATGTCTGTCCGCGGCGGTGTCTCCTGTTCTCCGGAGCTGATCACCGCGGGACGTGTGCACAGAAGAGGCCAATACCGGAAAAATAAAATAACCCCGGTATTGGCTTGCGGCAATCTGAGCCGCGGGGTTTTAGGCAACCGTGTAAATTCGTACGTCAGGATCTTTTTTCCATAACCCCTTGAGCCCGACAAAAACATCATTTTTAAACATGTCGCTGCCGAGGTAGTTTTTTGCGTCCTCTTCGCTGGCAAAACCGTGCAGAACCTGTACGTCATCGCCCCTGATAAGAAGGTCTTTTGAAGCGGCTCCCTTGATCTGAGAAAGGAAAGGCTCTTTGTAGTCGGTATACACTTTCGCGGCCGCCGGCCTGTCGTTTTCATCGATGGTCATGGTTATTTCCAGATATGCTTTTGCATTCATAACAAGCTCCTGTAACAATTTTATTCATCATGGTACCGCTGATGTTATGATTATAATAATAGAGCGGCTTTTCGAAGTAAATATATTAACTAATTTATTAGTAACTAATAAATTTCATAGTGAAATAGACTGCTGTTAAACCTGTCCGCAGGTGATGCAGGGGGCTATTTTTTTTGTGATTTTTTTATCCGAATGCTTCTTAGACCACTGGCAGATATTCTGGAGTATGGGAAGGATAGATTCCCCTTTTTTGGTTAAGGAATATTCGACCTTCGGGGGGATGGTATCGTACTGGTACCGGTCAGTTATACCATCCTGAATTAATTCCTTCAGCATGGCCGCCAGAACAGCGTCGGTAATATTGTTAAGCTCCTTCCGGATTGAACTGTACCGCATGATTTTATTCGCGGCCAGTACACAGATGATTCTCGATTTCCACTTGCCGCCGAATATATCGAGACCGTATTCAAGGGGACAGAGCAGTTCCTTTTCAATTTTATGGACATACATACACTAACCCCCTGCGGTAAAGTACTTACTATTATAAATCAGTATATAATTAAAATATATAGTTATGTTAAGTCTATCTCCGGCGTCTTGGCCGGAATTTACAGCATATTCGATAAAGGTTGATTTTGTGGGGCAGAGGCTTTTTATCCGGCAATCCGCGGTGCCGCGTTCCGGCCATTTCCCCATTGTATACACTGTGATAGAATTCATATACTATATTTTTGACCGGGTTGAATCCCTGTTAATTGTAAATTCCGTTTCTGTTTATTCAGAATATTGTTAATGAAAAAAAATAAAGTACCCTGGCTGATTTTTTTTATCCTCCTTCCGGCCGCTGTTTTCAGCAGGGAAGTTAAAATTTTAGTGGCGGACAGGGATCTGGAGATCCCCCTTGAGGGGGCGGTGATCCATTCCTGGGACGGGGAAAAATATCCCTGCGATGATTTCGGCGAAGTCACTATTACCGTCCCGGATGACCGGCAGGTAACTATTCAGGCAACGTATCCCGGCTATGAAACGGGACGGATGCTCATTCCTCTCAGCGGCGACGTGTTTTCCATGGCCCTGAGTCTCGGCGGGATTATGGAAGGAAAGGAACTGGTGGTCGAAGCGCAGAAGCCCGGGGAAAGTGAGACACGGTCCGGCAGAAGCGTGGCGATATCCGGGGAGAATCTGGAACGGACCGCCAAGATCGGTATTATAGAAGACGTTATGACTTCAATAAAACTTCTGCCCGGGGTTGGCTATGCCGGAATGTTCAACGCCATGCCTTCCATCAGGGGCGGCGATCCCGGGGATCTGATGGCCGTGTATGACGGCTTTTATATTGAAAATCCTTATTACTGGGGCGGCGGCGCGTCCATCTTTGATCCGAACATGGTTGCCAGCGCCCAGCTCTCCCATGGAATATTTTCATCCCGCTACGGCCATACGATTTCCGGTATTCTTGAGGTTACCTCCAAAAAAGCCGATCCCGAAACGTCGGAACTGGAAATCGGTATTTCCACCAGTTCGGTAAACCTGAACGCCTCCATTCCGGTGAATAAAAAGGGCGGCTTTATGGTTATGGGAAGGGTGACCTACTGGGATCCTTTTGTCTGGGCTGCCCAGGGGCTCGCCGATGTAACCGGCAATGAAGTCCTTGATCTGGTGAACGCGGTCACCACCGCGCCGTATATAAGAAGCGCCGCGGTTAATTTCCATTACCAGCTTAACCAGGACCTGGAAATCAAGGCGAATACTTTTATCGGCGCCGACGGGGTGGGCGCCGATTACGCCAACGAAAACGACGATTCGGAAGTCCAAAGCAAAATGCATATGCTCTTCAACTGGGATAATCTGCAGACCTTCCTTAACGCCGGCATTACCTATACTCCCCGGCGGGATATGGTCCTCAAGGCACGGGCCGGGGCCGGATTTGAGCGGTCCCGCCTTGACGGGCTTTTCGATTACGATTACGTCCGTGTGTACCGGCCCGACGGTTCCCTGCGGTATGAAATACCCGGGGACTATCTGGATATGGATCTTGATCTGGTTCAGGATGTTTTTAACCTGCAGGGCCGCGCGGATTTTGACTGGGACCTGGGCGGGGGCTTTATTCTCGCCGCGGGTCTTGAGGAATTGTACCGCCGGCAGTCGGCGGAGCAGAGCGGCCTTTTTTTTATCGAGCGGCAGGTAACCGGAGGAACCGGAATTCCCGGGGTCGACTATATCCAGTATCCCCTGCGGATGGAGATAACCGCGGGCAATACCATGTTTACTTCTGCGGCCTATGCCCTGATGGAATACACGAGCCCGGCGCAGCGTTTCGGAGCGGAACTGGGACTTCGCGCGGATCATCTGTATTTTAAGGGCGATGGGTTCGACATTCAGACCATGCCGGTCCTCAATCCCCGGCTGAACCTGGATTTCAATCTTTTTAAAAACAAAGGCGTGTTCCGTTCCCTGGATATTACCGCCGGAACGGGGCTTTTTTCCTCGGTGAACGACGCGGTTTCCTCCATTGAGATCGACAGCGGGGTGGATGATTTTACCCTCACGCCGAACCGTTCCTGGACCAGTGTTATCGGTTTAAAAGCCGACTTTTCCGGGGGCTGGAGTTTTAATATCGAGGGGTATTACAAATACGTCTTTGACCGGGCCTATCAGTACGGTTATACCACCAACGGTATTGATACCGACATGGTATACCGGTTTGACGGCGACGGCATTGTCTGGGGATTTGACGCGATGCTCCAGAAATTCGAAAGCCGCTATTTTGACGGATGGATCTCCTATACCTTTACCTGGGCGAAGTACCATGAGAATGAACGCCCCTCCGGGTCGCTTTCGGCCAGCGGTGAAACGGAACTTGAAGACTCCGGATGGTATTATCCCAGCTATCACCGGTTCCACAATATCAACCTGGTGCTGAACATCAAACCGACCCGTAATTTCAATATCTATACCCGTCTCGGTTTAGCTTCGGGCAGTCCCCTGAATAAGGTCGGGAAAGTTTATTCCTACCAGGTGCAGCTGGTCGACAAGGACGGCAGCCCGGGAACCGTAATTACCAAATACCGACGGGATTCGGAATACGCCGATGATAACCGGACTTCCTGGTCCATCCCCCTGGATGTGAAGCTGTCCTGGTACCGGTTTAACCCAAAGACAAAGGTGCAGACCGAAATTTATCTAGCCGCGGAAAACCTTCTTTCCCTGGTATACCGTCCCCAGGGAAACACCACCTTTAATTCGTATACCGGCACTGAAGATACGGGAAGCCAAAGCGCCAGTTACGGACTGCCCATTCCCATGGTATCCTTTGGGTTCAGATGGAGTTATTGATCCGGTATGAAAAAGAATTATCCGCGGCAGCATAAACAGATTCCCGGTTTCCTCATTTTGCTGTGCTGTGTTTTTTTGTTTGCTGCCTGTTCGACTATCGCGGAAAAGTCCGGCGAGGTTCTGGATGGTTCGGCCTTCAGTGAAAAGGAACTTACCGCGTACCGGTCCGGGGACAGCGGATCCCGGATAGAGCTCCGCCGCATGCGGGAACAAACAACCGGAGCGGAATTTCTGTCCATTACTTCGGAACGGTTCCCCGGTCTCGAACTGCGAACTTCAGTACCCAGGGACGGCCACTCGGTCTCGGCTTCGGAGATAGAGTTTACCCAGGCGCGGATCCTCTCATCCCATGTGTACGGCTGGAACGAGCTGTCCCTGGGGCTTTTCGGCGCAGCTCGGTGTGTCCTGCGGGGCCATGAAGCGTCCCTGGAAATAGACAGTCCCCCTGAGCGTATACAGGTTGACGAAGGCGCCATCAGGCTCAGGAGCAGCCGCTTGACCGGGGCCGCGGCCCTTACTTCATTGCGGAACCGGCGGGAGCGAATCCTTGCCCTGGCGGAATGGATGGACGGCAGTGAATGGGGCGGCCGGGAGTTTTTCTCCGGTGAAGCCTTCGCGGAATACTGGAAACCCATTCTGTTTCCCGAACTGGTGAAGAAAAAAGAACAGCCCCGGGAATATACCACCGAAAACGCGGAATGGACCCGGGCGGACAGTGTCCGGTGGAATACAACCTATACGGAATGGCTTTTTCCCGAAGAACTCCGGGAGCTCCGTGATTCCGGGACTCTGCTCAGGGACTGGGAAGAAGCCGCGGTCTGGATATTTTATGAATGCCATTGGGATTCAATAATAGCGTCTTTTAACGGCGCCAAATTAGCATTGAGGTAATTGTATGGAAGGAACAACATCTTTCTCGCTTCTGGAACTTTTTCAGCTGGGGGGTATTTTTATGTGGCCCCTGCTGGTATTTTCCATCGCTACCGTGGCGATCGCCCTGGAAAGGATAATCTACCTGGCGGGCCATAACCTCAGAATTGACGACCTCAAGCTGGAAACGGAAAAATATGTACGGACCGGCCGTTTCAGCGAAGCCCGGGAGTATCTCGAGAAACTGCGGGAAAAACGCATGGGAGCGAGGATCCTGCATTCCATGGTTTCCAACGCCGAACTTCCCGAGTACGAGCTGGCGGAAAAAGCCGCCGAAGCCGAGGCGGGGGAGTGTGTCGCTTCACTGGAAAGCGGGTTCAATTACCTGACGGCCCTGGGTTCCCTTTCACCTCTTACGGGGTTTCTGGGGACCGTATCGGGGATGATCGGAGCTTTCCGCTCCATCGCCGAGGCGGAGGATGTAAACGCCCAGATCGTCGCCAATGGTATCTACGAAGCCCTGATCACCACGGTGTTCGGCCTCTGTATCGCCATTGTGGCCATGATCGCCTATTCGCTGCTTTCCAATGTGGTGAACAAGTTCGCCGGAAATGTTGAAAAAGCCTGTTCCGACCTTATTATCGATATCACGAAGTACCGCCACTTCGGAAATACCGGCGAAGTTTCGGTACCGCGGAACACGGATTCTCCGGCAGCTGAATAGCATGAAAATCAAACGGCGCAAAACCTTAAGCTTCGGTGAGACCAGCGCTTCAAGCGATGTGGCATTCCTGCTCATAATTTATTTTCTGGTCATCGCGGGGTTTAATGTTAACTTCGGATTTCTTATGACCCTTCCCGCGAAGGATTCCACCAGGATGATTCTGAAGGATGATCTTATGCGGTTTGACATGGACGGATCCGGGTCCCTCTCCTACGAGGATTCCCGGCTCAGCCGGACGGATGCCGAAAAGTTAATCCGATCCGCCGTCCGGGCCCACCCGAACCTGGCGGTGGTCCTTTCCGTTGATTCCGAAGCGCCCTGGCAGGAGGTGGTCTCCTTTGTTGAGCTGGCGCAGAAACTGGAAATCGACGCGTTTTCCTTTTCCATGAAGGAAGAATCATGAAAATAAAAAGACGGAAGCAGGATTTTGTTATTCCCACAAACTCTATGTCCGACGTGGCTTTTCTTCTGCTCATTTTCATCATGCTGGTATCGCTGATCAATTACCGCCGGGAAGTAAAAATTGAATATCCCGAAGCGGAACTGGCAAAGAAAACCAGCGCCGAAAAAAATCTCGAGATATGGGTGGACCGCGGGGGAAATCTCTACCTGGACGGTATCAAAAGCAGCCTTGATGCGGTTGAGGCGGGAATCATCACGGCCTACCAGGAAGCGCCGGATACCCGGGTCCACGTTATCGCCGACCGGGGAACACCCTTCAGGAACGTGAACGATGTCCTCGGTGTTTTGCAGATCCTTCAGTACCGGGTGGTTAGTTTTGTGGTTAAGTAGAACCGGCCGCGGGATAAAAACAGAAGCGGGTTTTCCCAATGATTGAAAAACGGAAAAACAATATTACCAGAATTGTCTCCTTTGCCGCGGTGGCGGTGCTGCACGCTGTGGTTATCTTTCTGCTTGTTTTTACCGTCAGACAGGACATTCCCGAGGAAACTGAGGCCGCCGAGGTGATGAAGCTCGTTGATGTGCGGGAGACGACACCGCCGCCGCCCCCGAAGGAACCGCCTCCGCCGGAAAATATTTCCAATACCGCGGAGGCCGTGGCGGAGACCATGGTCGCGGCGGATGTACCGCCGCCAGAAACGGTGACCGCACCGGTACCGCAGCCCCGGCAGGAAGCTATTGAGTACCTTCCCATGAGCAAAATATCGGTGCTCCCGGTTTTTCCGGAAGATGAAATACGGAGAGCCGTTGTATACCCTCCCATAGCCCTGCGTTCCGGCGTGGAGGGGATCGTGTATCTTGAGCTTTTCGTTGACCGGGAAGGGAATATCCGGGATATCACGATACTCCGGGAAACACCGGAGAACAGGGGATTCGGCGAGGCCGCGGTAAACGCTTTTAAAGGAATAAAAGGCAAGCCCGCGGAGGCCAACGGACAGCCCGTGGCTGTGCGGTACCGTTATCCCGTGAGATTCAAAATCAGCTAGCGTACCGCGTTACGAACTCCGGACAGCCAAACGTTCCTCCGCGTATCTGACAAACCGTTTTACCGCGGGTGACGCGTTTTTAAGGGACGGCACCGCGATTCCCAGGGTGATGTGCTGCGGCGGATCCAGGGGCAGTTTCACCACATCACAGTGCCATCTGCGGGTAATCAGTTCATTCATGACACTCATGCCCAGGCCCTGCTCAATCATGGCCAGGGCGGCGAAATTCTCCAGTGTGGAAAACCGGATGTTCGGAGTTACGTTGTTCCGTTCAAAGAGGGTCACCACGTCATCGTCCCTGCCGAGGGCGGGCATAATAAACCGTTCATTCCGGCAGTTTTTAATCGGGTAGGATGTTTCCGCGGCCAGAGGATGGTTTCTGGGAAGCACCGCCAGCATTGGGTCCTCCGCCAGGGGTATCCAGTCGTAGGGCATCGGATCCTGGTAACTTAAAAACGCCAGGTCCGCTATCTTTTCTTCCAGCCACCGGCTAACTTCCTGCCGGATCCCTTCCATCAATTTTATGGTGATCCGGGGATAATCCTCCTGAAAAACCCGGATAACCCCCGGAAGCCAGTGGGTCGCGATGCTGGAATACGCGGCTATCGTAACGTTGCCTATGGCAAGATCCTTCATCTCCGCCGCAAGCTGGTAGATCCGGTTTTCCTGCATGAGGAATTCCCGTACCACCGGAAGTATTTTTTCACCCTCCGAAGTCAGGGTCACCCCTTTTTTGTTCCGCCGCAGCAGCGGAAACCCAAGATCCGCCTCAAGGGCGTTTACCAGCTGACTCACCCCGGAAGGGGTATAATACAGAATTTCAGCGGCCTTTGAAAAACTTCCTGTTTCCGCGGCGGTTAAAAAAGCCTTGCACCGTGAACTTTCCATGGGTACCTCTTTTAAGTAATTCTTAAAATCGATGTTATAAACTATAGCTTTACTTTAAGATAAAACCATTCTATAGTGGCGGTATAATAAATGCAATCTTTACCGCGGAGACTGCCGGATATGAAAGGTTTTGATATTGAACTGGTCGGAAAAATCGGATCCATGGCGCTGATCCGGAACGGAGAACACGACATTGACTACAATGTGTTCAGCCGGATAGGCAGGGACCTTAAATCGGGAATGGTGTGGGTAAGCTCGGGGGCGGTGGAAATCGGCCGGCTGGATTATATAAAACGAACCGGCCGGGAACTGGAGGGCCCCAAAAACGACGTAATGACCGATTATTCCGCCCAGGGGCAGGCCATTCTGATGCAGGAATACCGCCGGTATATTCCGGAAGAATACTCTGTCCGGCAGCTTTTGGTGGAGCACACCCATTTTAATGATCCCGAAAAACGGGCCCATATTTACCAGTTTCTCATGCGCTGCGGCAGGCAGAAGGCCATCCCCATCGTTAACTACAATGATACGGTGAGCTTTGAGGAAAACCGCCGCTGGGAGCTGGATCAGCTGCGCAGCAACGGGAAGGAAAAGATCGTGGAGTGCGTCGATAATGATGAAACCGCCTCGGTCATCGCGTCGCTGGTTCACGCAAAATATCTGCTGATTTTCACTTCCGCCGACGGTATTTACCTGGATCCCCTCGACCCGGCAACACTGGTTGAACGGGTTGAGGGGAAAGATCCGGATGAATTGATAGCGGCGATTGACGCCCTGCAGTCCCACTGCGCCGGAGCCAGCCGCGCCGGAGCGGGGGGCGCCAAAGCGAAGCTGGAATTTATCAAAGAACCGGTCCGCCGGGGCACGACGGTTATAATCGCCAGTCCCCGATACCGCATACCTGAGGTGATCTCCGGAAGCTGCCCCCGGACGCTTTTTCAGGTCAGATAGACCAGCTGTTTCACAGAATACACACAAAAAAACCGGAGGTCCCTGATGGATATAATCATATCGGATGAATTCAAAGCCATTTGTCCGGGAACCGCCCTGGGGATTCTGCGGTATGAAGCAACCGTGGCGGCGAGTTCCTCTGAACTCCTCGGCGTTTTTGACCGTGCGGCGGAAAAGTTATCCCGGCAATATACGATTGATACGGTGGCGGAAAACCCGCACATTGCGGCAGCCCGGCGGGCCTATAAGGCCCTTGGCAAATCACCCCAGGAATACCGCAACGCGGCGGAGGCCATGCTGCGCCGGATCGTCAAAAATTCCGGACTGTACCATATCTGCAATGTGGTGGAAATCAATAATCTCATTTCCGTTTCCTCCGGATACTCCATCGGTTCCTACGACGCTGATGCGCTGAAAGGCGCCGTTGAACTCCGCCGCGCGGATGACGGAGCCCGCTACGACGGAATCGGTAAGGGGAGTGTGAATATAGAGCGCCTTCCCGTCCTCTATGATGAACTGGGACCATTCGGCAGTCCGACCAGCGACAGCCGCAGGGCCATGATACAAACCGGCCGCAGAAAGATCCTTTCCGTGCTTTATTCATTTGACGGTCCCGGTGATCTCGTTTTCTGGATGGAGCGGTATTCGCAAAACCTAGAACAGTATTGCGGCGTGCGGGGAATCGAGACACGGATCGTATAATTTGAAGAATCCGGCTCGGAACCGGGGTGTTTATGTTTCCGGACCCTAGTTTTTCTGCCCGTAATACGCATCCTTTCCGTGTTACCGTTCCCAGGTATAGATCGCCAGATTGCGGCGGGGGATTTCCATGTTTGCTTCAAAGGCTTCTTCGCGCAGTGATCTGTAGGTATCCATGGGCACTCCGGGATGTGTTATTCATAATCCGTATCGTAAACGTTATGTTCGGTCAGCGCGTTGTATATGGCTTGTTTTTTCCTGCGTATTTTCCGGTAGAGTTCCGTATGTTCGTGCACCGGATGAAATACCGCTGCCGTATGGTTTCTGGCCGCGCTTTCATAGGCCGCGGGGTAATCCGTAAAAAGCCCCAGGTTTTTTGCGGCCGATATCCAGGCTCCAAGGGACGTGGCTTCATGTTCCCGGGAACATACCACCGGTCTGCCGCAGGCATCCGCCTGGATCTGACTAAAGACCGCCGATTTGCTCAGCCCGCCGGCGGCCCGGAAGGTTTCGGGCAATCCCGATAAACCGGCGATCAGATCCGCGTTATCCGCCATTTCCGTGGCAATGCCCTCAAGAATCGCCCGGGCCAGATCCCCCCGGCGGGTATTCAGGCCAAGATTGTAGAAAATTCCCTTGGCGCCGGGATTCCAGTGGGGGGCGCCGGATCCCGAAAAGTGGGGGAGTACGATGACGCCTCCCGATCCCGGCGGTGATTCCCGGGCTTCATTATCCACATCAGAAAAACCCGTTTCCGGGGAATAAAAGGTATCGGTGAACCAGCGGTACACCGTACCCATGGTCAAAGCGCCGGCTTCGAGGATATATCCCCCGGGAACAGCGGATACATTGCATAAAACCCGTTCCCCGGGATCGAAAACCGGTTTTTCCGAAACCCCCAGGACGTACGAGCCGGTTCCGGTACTGATGATCACATCCCCCGGCCCGAGGAGTCCCAGTCCCAGGGCGGCATTCTGCTGATCCCCGCCCGCGGAAACCACCGGCAATCCCGCGGGCAGGCCCGACAGGCGGGCCATTTCATTCGTAAGGGTTCCTGCCGTGCTGCCCTGGTCAATCAGATCGCAGAGTTTTCCCCGTTCCAGCCCGAAAATACCGATAAGCTCATCATCCCAGTCAAGGGTAAAAAGATTAAGCAGACTCGTCCTGCTGGCAATGCAGCGGTCCGTGACCAGATTACCGGTCAGCAAACAGAGAACGTAATCATGGATCCCCGTGATTTTCCATGCGGCATCGTAAACAGCCCGGCGCTGTTCCTTGAGCCATTTCATTTTAACCGCGGAAAACACCGTGGAAATTTTCAGCCCGGATTTCTGGTAAACTTTTTTCTGCTGGGGCTCCAGGGCATGGCACAATGGTTCCGCCCGGGTATCCTGCCACATAATTGCCGGGGCAATCGGGCGCCGGTCTTTTCCCAGGGGGATAATTGACGACCGCTGGGAAGCCAGGGAAATCCCTTCTACGCCAATACCGGCGCTTTCCGCTTCTTCCCGGCACTTGCGCAGTACCCGCGGAAGCAGGTTTTCCCAGGAACGGGGATCCTGTTCGACCCTGCCTCCGGGAAAATAATCCGGCGGATTCATTTCCTGGGCTGCAGTCAGGATCCGCCCGGTCCGGTCAAGGAGTACCGCCCTCATGCTGGTGGTTCCGATATCGACTGAAATAATCCCGCCGTTTTCCATAGCTCCCCCGGTATTGGTCAGTTCCCGTTATACCATACAAGTCCGGATATGGGCAACAAAAAAATCTTCAAACGAACATATTATTTATTACAAACATTCAAAAAAATCATAAATAAGCATAAAAATGATTTTTTTACGATTTATTTTTCTTGTGTAATTTGAAAAGTGGTGATATTCTTGATTAAATTGATTATTTGAATTGGAGGTGCCTACATGAAGAAAACCGGCTTTCTTTTTCTTTCGGTGCTGCTGAGCATGTGTCTTATCGCATGCGGCAATTCGGGCTCAAAATCCGGCGGGGACGGTAAAACCGTTATCCGCCTTGCCCTCTGGGACTATGAATCGGTGGGATACGATAAGGCAATTATCGAAGCCTTTGAGGCGGCCCATCCCGAATACAAAGTGGATGTTATCTCATCACCCAACGCCGATTACGACCAGAAAATTACCACCATGCTGACCGGCGGCGACAACATCGATGTGTTTTACGGCAAGAGCAACACCGCCTATCCGACCTACGTACTGAACGGCTATGCCCGTAATATCGATGATTTGATCTCCAAAAACAACTTTAATACCGCCGCTTTCGGAACCGTGCTGGACCAGCACTACCGGATCGACGGAAAGCTGTACGCCCTGCCGTACCGTACCAATGACTGGGTTATCTTCTATAATAAAAAGATATTCGATGACGCCAATGTACCGTACCCTTCAAACAACATGACCTGGGAAGCGTACCGTGACCTCGCAAAAAGAGTAACCTACGGTTCCGGGGATTCCCAGAAATTCGGCATCGGGTTTATTCCCCGGATGGGATTTGTGGTGCCCTTCATCATCGGCAAGGATCCCAATTTCGATATCATGACCAGCTCCTTTGACTTACTGAAAGGTTCCATTGAGTATTACGTTGCCCTTCAGAATACCGACAAATCCTACGAGCCCTATGCCATCAGCAAGTCCATGAACCAGGACCAGACCTACTTCTACCGGGGTAATACGGCCATGCTCTACAACGGCTCATGGTTTGTGCAGATGCTGGCGGATAACAAGGATAAGTACAATTTTGAATGGGGGGTCGCCAAGAGTCCCTACTGGGCGGGAACCGAACAGCGGGGATTCGCGACCAGTACTCCGGTGCTGATAAACGCGAAGACAAAGAATGCCGACGCCGCCTGGGTGCTGCTTTCCTTTATCTGCGGGCCGGAAGGCGCCGCGATCATGGCTGAAAATAAAATGGTCCCCTCATATATGAACGCCGATACCATGAATATTTACCGGGCTTCCACCGGCATCGATGAGACTTCCTACGCAGCCCTCACGGGAAATAAAACCTACGGATTCGGGGATGCCAATGTGCTGATGGGAAAAATTTCGGGAATGATGAATGAGGAACTGGAACTGGTTATCACCGGCAACCAGACCCCGGATCAGTGCATCGCCAATATGACCAAACGGCGGCAGGAAATTATCAGCCAGGGGTCTTAAGTTTTTATCCAATACGGAACCGGTCCGGATTGGGGCTGCCGGCCCTGATCCGCGGCCGCGGTATGTTTTAGAACCGCATAAAAGGAGGCCATTCATGGCAACCGCCGCAGTACAGGCAAAGAGCCGAGCCATAATCCGCCGGAACCGGCGTACGGCATATCTTTTTTTAGCCCCTAACTTTATCGGCTTTCTTATCTTTACCCTTATTCCGGTTCTTTTCGCGGTGGTTCTCAGTTTCAACCGCTGGGACGGCAACAATCCCATGCAGTTTGTGGGGTTCCGTAATTTTACCCGCCTGTTTTCCGACAGTAATTTCCGGATCTCCCTTATCAATACCGTCATCTATACTGTCGGAACGGTCCCTCTTATTATGGTCATTGCCCTGGGACTTTCCATGCTTATCAACAGCGGCGTCAGGGGCGCTCCGGTTTACCGGGCGCTTCACTTCTTTCCGCATATCTCTTCAATAATCGCGATTTCCGCGGTATGGCAGTTTCTGTACCATCCTACCATGGGCCCCATAAACAAATTCCTCATGGCTCTGGGCATCAGTAATCCTCCGGGATGGCTGTCCTCAACCCGCTGGGCCCTGATCGCGGTGATGATCATGATCGTCTGGAAAAGTGTCGGGTATTACATGATCAGTTACCTTGCGGGCCTGCAGGCTATTCCCCGGGAACTCTACGAAGCCGCTACCATTGACGGGGCGAACAAATGGAAACGGTTCCTCCATGTAACCTTGCCGGGGCTGAAGCCCATCAATTTTTATGTCGCCATAATCTGCATCATCAATTCCTTCCAGGTTTTTACGCCAATTTACGTGATGACCCGGGGCGGACCCGGCCGGGCCACCAGGGTTCTGGTGTACACCATTTACCAGGAAGCTTTTGAGGAATTCAATTTCGGCTACGCCTCCGCCATGTCCATGGTTCTGTTTCTGTGCATTTTTATCGTAACCGTGATTCAGTTCAAAACCCAAAACCAGGGCGAGTAGGGGGACCTCATGGAAAAGAAAAGCGTTATCGGCCGGATCCTTACCTATACCGCCGTTGTACTGTCTTCCATTATTATGGCCTTCCCGTTCCTGTGGATGCTTTCAGCGTCATTTAAAGATGACCTGGATGTTTTCGTGTTTCCTATACAATGGATTCCCGAAACTTTTAAATTTGAAAATTATTCCTATATCTGGAACAAAGCCCATTATCCGATACTCTTCGGGAACACCCTGTTCCTTGCGGTGACCATAACCATACTCCAGATTATTACCTGTTCCATGGCGGCTTACGCCTTCTCAAAAATTATCTTCCCCGAACGGAACAAACTGTTTCTGGCGTACCTGGCTACTTTGATGATTCCCATGCAGGCGATTATGATTCCCCAGTTTATGATCATCCGGTCCATGGGGCTCGCCAATACCCGGATGGCCCTGATCCTGACCCAGGCGTTTAACCCCATGGGGGTGTTTCTGCTCCGGCAGTATTACCAGGGGATACCCAACGAACTGTCCGAGGCTGCCCGGATTGACGGCCTCACCGAATTCGGTATCTATTCCCGGGTCGTCCTGCCGCTGGCGAAACCCGCCGTGGCGTCTCTTACTATCTTTACCTCCGTGGCTGTGTGGAACGACTTCCTTCCGCCCCTGATTTACATCAACTCTCCCAGCAAATACACGATACAGCTGGGGCTGCGGAACCTTATCTCGGAATTCAGCGCCGAATACGCGCCGATCATGGCGGCTTCGGTGATTTCATTGATACCCATTCTGATTTTATTCCTTACCTGCCAGAAGTTTTTTGTTGAAGGAGCGGCGACCACCGGCCTGAAGGGCTGATCCGCCGGGAGACGATTATGGATTTTGCAGTTGATTTGCGCGCCGAACCTTACAGCCTCGATGACAGCCGGATTCAGTGGGTGACGGATACCCTGGAATCAATGACAGTCCGTGAAAAGGCGGGACAGCTTTTCTGCCTGAACATAGTTGACGAGGATGCCGGGCCGCTGCTCCGGCGGCTGGAGGAATTGGATATTGTTCCCGGTTCGTGTATGACCCGGGCCATGCCCGCGGAAAAGGTCAGGGAGAATTTTGAGCGCCTCCAGAATGCCTTTACTGTTCCCCTTCTGCTGGCGGGAAACATAGAACGGGGCGCGGACGGCGTCGCGGATGAAGGGACCTGTATGGGAACCCAGATGCAGATCGCCGCCTCCGGTGATCCGGCCATGGCCTACAAAGCCGGATATTATTCCGCCCTTGAAGGAGCTGCCCTGGGGATGAACTGGAACTTCGGTCCCATTCTTGATATTGATACGAACTGGCACAACCCCATTACCAATACCCGGGTATTCAGTTCCGACCCGGAAACGGTACTCGCCATGGCCCGGGAATACGTCCGGGGCATGCGGGAAGCGGGTATGCTGGTCTGCCTCAAGCATTGGCCCGGGGACGGCCTGGATGAACGGGACCAGCATATGGTTTCCTCAACGAATTCCCTTTCCGCAGAGGGATGGATGGAGCGGTACGGCACCATCTACCGAACCCTGATAGCCGACGGGGCCGAGACCGTGATGTCCGCTCATATCAAGCTTCCCGCCTGGAGCCGCCTGCTGCGGCCCGGCATCGCCGACAAGGACATCATGCCCGGTTCCCTGGCGGCGGAACTCAATTGGGATCTTCTCCGGGGAAAACTCGGCTTCAACGGACTGGTGGTTTCCGACGCCACCACCATGAACGGCTTTATGCAGGCCGCCGGCCGGAGCAGGGCGGTTCCTTCCTGCGTCGCCGCGGGGTGCGATGTATTCCTGTTTGTCTGCAATCTGGAAGAGGATTTCGGTTTCATGATGGAAGGTATCCGGAACGGAATCATCACTCCAGAACGGCTGGACGACGCGGTGCTCCGCATCCTCGGCATGAAGGCTGCCCTCAGTCTGCCGGAAAAAAAGGGGGAAGGCCGGCTGGTTCCCGCGAAGGAAAAACTCCGGACCATCGGATCCCCGGAAATAATCACCGCCGCCCGGGAATGCGCGGAAAGGGCAGTGACGCTGGTAAAGGATACCCAGAAGCTGCTGCCCCTGATCCCGGAGAAAAACCGCCGTATTTTGTTCCATGTTCTGGGGGATATCGGCGGATACCACGATGCTACGAAAAACCACGGGGATTATTTTAAGCGGAAACTCGAAGATGAAGGTTTTTCCGTTACCCCCTTTGACGGAAAGCAGGCGGATATGCAGTACCTCGCAGCGAGCCTCGCCTCTCTGCGGGAGCGGTTTGATCTTATTCTGTACTTCGCCAACATCAAAACTTCCGGCAGCGATACGGTGGCCCGTATTTCCTGGCAGGGACCGGGGGCGCTTAATTCACCCCGGTATATCCATGACATACCGACCCTGTTTGTATCCGTGGACAACCCCTACCATCTTTTCGACGTGCCGGCGGTTAAGACGTTTATCAACGGATATACCCCAAGCCCTTATGTTATGGACGCGGTAATTGAAAAAATACTGGGGCGTTCTGATTTTACGGGGGTATCCCCGGTGGACCCAAGCTGCGGATTGTGGGATGCCCTGCTGTAAATAAAAGGAAGCGACGGACCGGTCTCTGCCGTGAAAAATGGCACCGGTTCTTAAAATACTATCCCCTGAAACGGGCTGTGTTTTCCGGGGAGCACCCGAAGGAGTTACGCATGAAAAAACCATTGCTTCAGATCGCTTTGGACCAGACGGATTTATCTTCCGCCCTTGACGCCGCGGAAAAGATAGCGCCCCATGTGGATGTTCTTGAAGCGGGAACTATTCTCTGTTTCGCCGAAGGAGTCAGGGCTGTTTCGGAACTGAGATCCCGGTACCCCGGCCATATCATCCTCGCGGACTTAAAAGCCGCCGACGCCGGCGCGGTGCTGGCTGAACTGGTATTTTCCCGGGGGGCCACATGGATGACCCTTATCTGCAGCGCCCCCCTGGCGACCATGCAGGCGGCCCTTGATACGGCTAAAAAATACAGCGGGGATGTCCAGGTTGAACTGTACGGCGACTGGACCTTTGAACACGCCCAGTCATGGCTGGCCATGGGAATAACCCAGGCAATCTACCACCGGGGCCGGGACGCCCAGGCGGCGGGGAAGGGCTGGGACCGGGATGACATTGAACGGGTTGAAAAACTCAGCCGCATGGGCATGGATGTTTCGGTCACCGGAGGGCTCACCCCGGAGGATCTCCGGCGGTTCAGGGGAATCCCGGTTAAGTGTTTTATCGCCGGCCGGTCCCTGTACGATTGCCCCGATCCGGCGAAAGCGGCGGGGGAATTCAAAACGGTTATTGACTCGGAATGGACATAAGGAGAACACCATGGCAAAGATAGATACCATTACCAGAGAATCATGGATTTTAAATACCTTCCCCGAATGGGGAACGTGGCTCAACGAAGAAATCGAGCAGGAACAGGTCGCTCCCGGAACTTTCAGTATGTGGTGGCTTGGCTGCACCGGTATATGGCTTAAGAGTCCCGGCGGGGCCAACCTCTCAGTGGATTTCTGGGTCGGCACCGGAAAACGGACAAAGAAAAACCCCCTCATGGCCAAGGGCCACCAGATGCAGCGGATGACCGGAGCCCAGCATCTCCAGCTGAATCTCAGAAATTCAATCTTCCCGCTGGACCCTTTCGGCATCCGTGAAATCGACGCGGTCCTGGCCACCCATGACCACGCGGACCATATCGATCCCAATGTGGCCGCGGCGGTACTGCAGAACTGTCCCGGGGATATTCCCTTTATCGGGCCGGAGTCCTGTGTCGCGCTGTGGACCGGGTGGGGTGTGCCGGAAAGCCGCTGCAGGATCGTCAGGCCCGGCGACAGCATCACAATAAAGGATGTTGAAATCACCGCCCTCGAAGCGTTTGACCGGACGGCCCTTATTACGGCTCCGGCGGACATGGCACTCAAGGGAACCATGCCCAGGGATATGAACCGAATGGCGGTTAATTACCTCATCAAAACCCCCGGGGGCAATCTCTACCACTCAGGGGATTCCCATTACTCGAATTACTTTGCCAAGCACGGCAATGAGCACACCATTGACGTGGCCCTTGGTTCCTTCGGCGAAAACCCCCGGGGTGTCACCGACAAAATGACCTCCGTCGATATCCTCCGGATGGCCGAGTGCCTCAAGGCGCGGGTGGTCATACCCATTCACCACGACATCTGGACAAACTTTCAGGCGGACCCCATGGAAATTGTGGCCCTCTGGAATATGCGGAAGAAGCGGCTCCGGTACGGTTTCTCGCCGTTTATCTGGCAGGTGGGCGGGAAGTTTACCTATCCCGGTGACCGGGACACGATCGAATACCATTATCCCCGGGGATTCGACGATGTGTTTTCCGGTGAAGACGATCTGCCTTATCCGTCGTTCCTGTAGAACGGAAAGAGGAAATCTGTGTTGGACGCTGCGGAATTCCGGCGCATGCCCAGAATCGGCATATACGAAAAGGCGCTTCCGCCGGTAGAAACCTGGAAAGAACGGCTGGAGACTGCCCGGGCCGCGGGGTATGACTTTGTTGAATTGTCGGTCGATGAGAGCGACTCCCGCATGGCCCGGCTCGGCTGGAGCCCGGGAGAGCGGAAATCATTCCGGGATACGGTCCGGGAAAGCGGCATCGACATTCCGTCCCTGTGCCTGTCCTGCCACCGGAAATATCCCCTGGGCAGCGCGGACCCCGCAATACGGAAGAAAGCCCGGAGCATCATGGAGTCGGCCATACGTTTTGCCGTTGATACGGGAATACGGACCATACAGCTGGCCGCCTATGATGTGTACTATGAACCTTCCACAGCGGAGACAAAAAAATATTTTCTCCAGGGTCTGGAGGAAGCGGTCAGCATTGCATCGGGCGCGCAGATTATGCTGGCCGCTGAAATCATGGACCATCCGCTGGTAAATTCCATAACCCGCTGGAAAACCTACGCCGAGCAGATCCGCAGTCCATGGTTTCAGGTTTACCCCGATGTGGGAAACCTCTCCGCGTGGTGGAACGATGTTCCCCGGGAACTTGAGCTGGGTCTCGACCGGATAACATCCATCCATCTTAAGGATACCCTTGCGGTCGGTCCCGGATTCCCGGGAAAATTCAAAGAAGTTCCCTTCGGGGAAGGGTGTGTCGACTTTGTTGAAATCTTCCGCACCCTTTCTGCGCTCAGGTACCAAGGTTCATTTCTTATTGAAATGTGGACGGAAAAGTCGCCGGACCCTATAATGGAAATTGAGCACGCCCGGGAATGGATCCTCGGCAAAATGGCGGAAGCCGGTATATGTGTTGATCCGCGGCCACTCCGTCCGGAAGTTATCCCCTGACGCTGTGCACGCCGGCAGCGGCGGTTGACAAATTCACCTGCCTTATACAACATAAAGGTATATATGAAAAATCTCGGAAAAATTATCCGGCAGCGGCATAAAAAAATACTTGATTACCTCAATACGGTGGATTCGGCTACGGTGTCGGATCTGAGCGCCGAATTAGGGGTGTCCGAAATAACCATCCGAAGGGATCTGAACGTTTTTTTCGAGAACGGTACCATCGAGCGTTTCCATGGCGGGGCGCGGCTTATTAAAAAGAATCTCGAGGAATCGGGGTTCGAAGAAAAAGGAACCCTCCATTCAAAAGAAAAGGATGCCATCGGGCAGCAGGCAAGTCTGCTGGTATCCGATGGAGAAACGATTTTCGTTAACGCGGGATCTACCACCCTCAGTCTGCTTAAACATCTTTCAAACCGGAAAATACGGATAATCACCAACAACGCGGCAGCACCCGGTATTATTACCGCCGAAACAACCATGGAATTAATTCTGGTGGGCGGTGAATACCGGCATACATCCCGGTCGCTTTTCGGCGGCATCGCCCTTGCTGCCATATCCCAGATACACGCAAGCCGCTGCTTCCTCGGCACAAACGGTATTTCCGCCCGGTACGGTATTACCACGTCGGTTCATCCCGAGGCGGCAATTAACCGCCTTATGGTTGACCAGTGCATGGGCACCGTGATAGTCATCGCCGACGGTTCAAAAATAGGGGTGGTTTCAAATTTCTCTTCCCTGCCGATTTCTGCGATCCATATCCTTGTTACCGATGAGTCCGCCGACCCAACGGCGCTGCAGGCTATTTCCGACGCCGGGGTGGAGGTAATCATAGCTTCCGCGGCCGGGGATGAGGATTGATTTTTCTCAGGAAGCCAGTCCGGGGAAGGCTAAAATCTCGTCGATCCGTTCTATGCGGTAGTCCGCGGCCTGGTTTGACCGGGCGTCGCCGATCGCCGCGGCGGCCATGCCCGCGGCTTTCGCCGCTTCAATTCCCGCTGAGGCATCTTCCACCACGAGACATTCGGAATTGGGAATCCCCAGCATCTCCGCGGCTTTTATAAAAACCTCGGGGTCAGGCTTTGACTTTGAAATATTATTGCCGTCACTGACCGCGTCAAAGGCTTCATACAGACCGATTTTATTAAGAATGAATACGGCGTTTTTGCTCGACGATCCTATGGCCGCCGGTATACCCCGCCGCTTCAGTTCCGCTAACGTTTCGGCAACCTTTGGCAGTATATCACCGCCGGTAAGACTGTTAAGCAGTTCTTTGTAGACGGTGTTTTTTTCTTCGGCCATTTTTTGCTTCTCCGCATCCGAATACGTTCGGCCGGCTCTTTTTAAGATAATCTCCAGGCTGTCCATGCGGCTTACTCCCCGGAGCTGGTTGTTGATTTCCTCATCAAAATAAATATTTTCCTGGTCGGCAATTTTTTTCCATGCCCGGTAATGGTACTGGTCGGTGGTAACAATTACCCCGTCTAAATCAAAAATCACTGCCTTAATACTCATGGTTAACCTCAGCTGCCGGAAATTGATAGCAATAGACTGCGTTCCATGAGTATAACGGAAAAACCGGATGTTTGTATATTATCACTGCGAAGTGACCCGGGATCTCGGCTGCGAAGAACCTTGCGAAGCCTTCTGCCGGAGTGACGGCATTATCTACTGTGCCTTAACGCCAAAGGTTTATTTTATCGTATTCCCGGACAGACTCTTTACTTACCCGGGACCTATCCAATACTATAAAAGCATATACGGGAAATATCATTATGAATAAAAACAAGATTATTGCTCTGAGCATGTATACCAAAGAAAAAATTAAAATATTCAGCGGGTCCGGTAAAACCGCCGCCGGTGATTTTTTGAATTGGGATATCCACGATGTAATCGGGCATATTGCGTTTTGGCTTAACTATTCAAAAACCCAGCTCATTAATATGAAAACTAAAAAACAATTTGACCACATAGAAAACCTGGAAGATACAAATTTCAATGCCTATACCATGTATAAGGGAAAGCCCCTTGAGGAAGTCATAAAAGAAACCGAGGATTTATTTACCGAATATCTGCGTCTGGCGGATCCTTTTACCGAGGAAGAACTGGAACAGAAAGACTATTTTCCGGGTGTCTCATTGGAGCTTTGGAAATGTATGGTACTTGATCTCTTTATACATCCCATTATGCATATACTGCATTATTATCTGAAAGAAGGAATGTACCGGGAATTCACGGAGGAAATAAAAACAAGCGGGAAGGATTTTTTGGATTATTCCGGAAATCGTATGGATGTGTTTTCTTTTAAGGAATTTTACGGTGACCAATCGGAAAAGATTAGTCGGTTTACGAAACTCCAGGACTTCAGCGGCGAAAGGGATAATGAGCTGCTGCGCGGCGTAATACAGTTTAATATTGAAGAAAATTGAATTCAGGAAGGGTATCTCCCATGATAAAAAAGTCCCTGTTACTCTGGCTTACAATTATTCCCCTGGCAATCCTGAACGGAGCCCTGAGGCAGTTTGTTCTCGACCCGCTTCTGGGAATGACGTATGCGAAACCCGTCAGCGGACTGATTCTCTGCGCGTTAATTTTCTTTGTTTCCTTTCTGTTCATTCCCCGTCTTGGAAAAGGAACCGGAAAAACGTACGGACTCATGGGGTTCGTCTGGGCATTTTTAACCGTTATTTTTGAGACGGTTCTGGGGTTGGCTTTGGGAAGCAGTTTCAGCGAAATAATCGGCGCGTATAATATCACCACCGGCAATTTATGGCTGGCGGTGGTCCTGTTTACCGGAATCGCCCCCTGGCTGACCGCCAAAATCAGACGGATTATCTGACCGCAGCTGTCTATCCTTAAAGGTTATTTCTTCGGTGTTCCCAGGGTAATGAAGAACAGGGGGTATTCCCCGAGAATCTCAAAACCCAGTTTCGCCGCGAGCTTTACCGAACCGATGTTGGCTTTTCTGCAGTCCCATTTGGGGGTCAGCCCGGCGGCCAGACAATGGTTGATATAGACACGGGCTCCCTGGAGCGCCAGCCCCCGGCCCTGATAGGCTTCATCGGTGGCAATGTCGATCTCCGCTTCTCCCCGGACTACCGAAGCGCTCATGACCATACTCACCATGTTTCCTGCGTCTTCGGTGTAAAAGGCAAACCCTCTTTCCAGGAAAGTTTCCCGTCCCGGCCAGAAATTGTCCACCGAATCGAACTTTGCGGCGAAACGTTTTATGGAATTCCGGTCCACCCGGTACACCGGAAGGGCCGGAGGCGGAAGCGCCCGGCTGAACGCGGCAAAGGCTTCTGGGTTGAACCGGTACCGGTACCGCGGATGTTCCTGAATATCCGGCGACAGGCAGGCCGCCGCGAGTTCCCGCCACTTTGACGTTCCCCCGAACCAGATGTACTGGCCTCCGGTTTTTTCCCTGAGCACATCGATAATTTCTTTGTCAAAAACTTCGGAATCGTCCGCCCCGATAAGATAGATCCAGCCCAGGCAGTTGATAATCATTGCGGTGCGGAAAAAATCCGGGCTGTCCACAAAGATCCTCCCGGGTATGTCCCGGCGGACCACCGCCTCCATAAGGGGATAAAAATTGTTGGACCCATCGATCAGTGACTCAACTTTGTGAAAGTCTTTGGACTGCAATTCCATGGCGAAACCTCTCCAGCGGCATGGATACAATTCCTTTATACCCGGTTTTTCCCGGACTGTATACATACCGGGAAAAATCCTGTCTCCGGCTTGTCTTTTTTTCCGGTTCCCGGTACCATCCGGAAAATGAAGATAAATAAAAGGATGGAATAGGGTGGATGTTTTTCTCGGCAAGTCCCTCTGGATCGCCCTGCTGGTTGTCCTGCCCGGGGATTTCCTCGCCGCCGGCGTACTGGCTCCGCGGTATCCCGGCTACAGCCACAGGACCATGGTTATGAGTGTTCTGGGAAGCCGGGGCAGCCCGGTCCGGCTTGTGTACAATCTCTGGCTTATCATTCTGGGTCTGGTCATGATTTTAGGGGGTCTTGCTTTTTTCCGGTCCTGCCGTGATATTTCCCTGTCCTTATCCCTCCTGGGTGCCGTTTTTATCATTGCCTACGGAACAGGGGCCGGTGTGCTTTCGGGGCTATTCAGCGCGGACGGAACCGGGGAGCAGAAAAGCATCCCGGCGCGGGTGCACGGAATAAGCGCCGGAACCGGATTCATGCTCCTGGCTTTTCTGCCCCTGGTAATCGCTTTGCTTTTTATCAAAAAAGGCGCCGTACCGGATGGACTGTTTTCCCTGGCCATGTTCGTACTGTGCCTGGTCTTTTTCACATTTTTTGTGATGTCCGATAAAGAAAAATTCCGGGGAACCTGGATAGACAGCGCCGGACTGTGGCAGCGGATTCTCCTTGGTGTTATGTACGCTCCGCTGTTCCTCTTAGCGGCGGAAAACGTCCTGGCGAAAGGTTTTTTTTAGCCGCCGCTGTAATGGGAGAAACAACTATGGATGAAACGCAGAAACGGACAATAGCGTCCTATGACAAGACCGCCGGAGCCTTTGCCGGTACCATCGGCGCAATTGGGAATTACGATGAAACCTACGACTGCCTGATTGAGAAAATCCCGGATAACGGCGAAGTCCTTGAACTGGCCTGCGGTCCCGCCCAGATAAGCGCCTATATCGCCGGGAAAATCCCCGTGCGTATTACCGGGGTAGATCTCTCCGGAGAGATGCTGAAGATAGCCCGAACCGTCCTGCCGGAGGGGGATTTTGTCCAGGCCTCCATTGTTGATTACCGGACCGAAAAGCGTTTTGATACGGTGATCCTGGGTTTCGGTCTTCCGTACCTGAAAAAAGAAGAAGTGCGGCAATGCATCAAAAACAGCGCCGAACTCCTTAAGGGCGGGGGACATATATACATCAGTTTTATGGAAGGAGAAACCGAAGGCTTTGAGAAAACCTCCTTCGGCGGCGACAATGAATTCTACATCCGCTACCATAAAAAAAACGACGTGACGGCGCTGCTCCGGGAAAACCGCCTGATGCTTATCAGGGATTTTACCCTGGATTACACCGAGCCCGACGGAAGTGTTACCAAGGATAGTATCCTTATCGCGAGAAAAGAACTTTAAACGCCGCTGAGCCGCCACCACCAGGTTTCTCCCCGGCGGTCCACAGTAAAACCGCAGCGCCGGAGTACGCCATGGGAGGCTTCGCCGATACTGTCAGTTTCCGCTATAACCTGGTGTACTCCGGGCTGTTCCAAAGCCCAGGCGCACATGGATTTGACGGCCTCGGTCATATACCCCCGGCCTTCAAATTCCTTGCCCAAGCCGTAGCCGATTTCCACTTCGCTGTTTTGTCCGGGGACATCCTTGAAATCCGCGGAACCCACCGCCACCCGGTCGCTTTTCCGGATGAGAAACCAGAAACTGTGCCAGAGGTAGTTGTCCCTGTCGTCTCGGACCTTCCCAAGCTGGCCTTTCACAATATCCAGAAAGAAACCTTCCATGGGCTCTGCCCGGTAGCGGATATCAAGGGCCGTTTCCAGTACGGGGATATCCTCCGTCCAGAGCTTCCGCAGACGGCCTGTCCTTTGCAGCTGCCGCCGCCTGTGCTATACTTTTCGTATCATACAACGCCGGAGACGTCATGGAGACTCTGCCGAAAATAAATTCCCGGGAATTAGAGCAAGCGGATACGGATCCCTGGGAGTATTTGTTTGTCCTTATCGAAAAGTACCACGAAATCATCAGCGGGGACCCGGGCGGGGAAATCATGAAGGAATTTTCCGATTCTCAGCATACCCTTCTGGCCTATAATTACCTGTACGGCCAGGTTTGCAACGGCGGGTTCATTCAGCTTATCCAGAACGGATACGGCGGCTATATTTTTAATAATCCCCTGGCGGAAACCCTGCGTTCATGGGGATTGGAGAAAGTCCCTGACATTCTGGATGAAGCGAAGGTAATCTACGAAAAACACAAAACCAAACTGGAGAAAGAGACATCCCTGGAGGAGTTTTCGGAACTCTACACGGAGATTACCGACTTCGATTCTCTGGAATCCCGGTTTTTTGAAGTAATGGACAATGAAACCGGGATTCTGCAGCGGTATGTAAAAAACCACATCACCGGCTTTGCCGTAATTGTGTAAACCGGTTTCCGGCGGTTAACGGTTCCGGCTTCATACGGCCAAGGACCCAAAATACATCTATTCCCTTACGGACTTCCCCTCAGAACTATGCGCACGGCCCGGCTCGCAAAAACCTGTATAAAAGCCTATGGGTGAACGTTATTCTGAATATTTTAGTAAGAAAAAACGCTTTTTTGTTGGAAAATCAGCTATATAGGGGTATAACTTATAGAGGAGGGTTTCATAGTGAAACCGCGTTGTTCAACCCTCCCTTTTAAACACGATTATTAAAAATCAGCAATTATTTTAAAAACCACTTTACTCAATACGGATTTGAACGTTTTGCGGCATAAATCCGGATTTTCCGGAACATGAATATAATGACGGCATTAAGCCGGTCATAGCAAGGAGGTTGCATGAAAAAGCTTGCAATTATGACGGTACTTCTTACGGTTCTGTCATTCACCGTCTGCGCCCAGGGATTATACTTTGATATCGGACTTGGTTTTGGAAAGGCATGGACAAAAGTCGACGGAGAGGACTTCTCGGATTCATTTAAATCGACGGGTGTTGATTTAGATGAATTGGGTATTGATCTGGGGCTGAAGCTTGGTTACGGCCCGTTCGGCCGGATCCCGCTGTATATTGCCGCGGAGCTGTCGGGAGTCGGACACCGTTTTTATGACAGTTCCGACTATATACAGTTTAACTCGTATTTAATCGGCGGCGGTATAATTTTTTACCCCATTCGGCTTATTCAGATTGCCGGATCTTTCGGTTATTCATTTGTTTCCAATGATTCTTCCCTGGGGCTTTCAATGTATGACAGCAAGGGCGGTTTCGCGGGGAATGTTTCGGTGGCGCTGGATATCGGCCGGAATAACCACGGTCTTCTGATCGGGGCGAAATTTACCGGGACGAGCAACACCTTGGAAGTATCGGATGTGAAGATGAATACCTACATGATCGGTTTATTCGTTAAGTACGCGTACCGTCACAAAGTATAAGGTACTGTCTTCGCCGCCGGGCAGGATTAAGGGTATAAAAAACACCCCGGCCTGTTTTTTACAGCCGGGGTGGTATTGACGGAAAAACACCCGGGGTTATTGTGTGTAGGTAAGTACCTTCAGATTTCCTTGTTCAACATCCTGCTGTATAACATGCAGCGAATCATCGGAACTGTGCAGGGTGGCGATTCCCGGATCCACCGGGCCGCGGTCCGTACCTTCCAGGGAATTCCATCCGAAACCGTCGTATCGCAGTACGGACAGTTTATTATCATTCCCCAGATCCTGGAATGAAAGGTGGGGTACCCCTCCGTGGATCACGGCGCTGGAATTTCCCACTGCCCCGGCAGTTTTTCCGATGTAGCGCCAGGTACTGTTCTGGAACATCATCACGTTGGCGGTGCTGTCGGTTTTATCCTGGTACACCACATAGGGCATTCCATTGTTTACCAGAAGGGCGATGTTCTCCGGTTCTCCGGGGGAGAATCCCGGGGAACCCACGGTTATCCAGTTTGTCCCGTCGAACCGCCGCACCGTTATCCTGCCTCCATCCCCATCGGCGTATGCGATGTATGGTGTCCCCCGGTCAATGGCAAAGGCTGTGTGCATGGCCGAGTTGTCGGAGGCGTATCCGCCGCCCAGGATTTCCCATTCGGATCCGCTGTAAATCCTGACCAGCGCCCGCATAGAGCCTCCAGCCTCCCTGAACGCCACATAGGGGGTGCCGTTGTATACCCGCAGGGTAATATTTTCCGCGGTGCCGGAATAGGCGCCGGTGCTGCCTACCGTGTTCCACTGGGTTCCGTTGTACTGTTTGACCTCAACCTCGGGGGTTTCCCCTTTGGTCTGATACGCCACGTAGGGGGTTCCCTGGTATACGAAGATTGAAGTGTTGGCGATGTCGAAAATGGAAAACCCCGGTTTCCCGATGGATTTCCAAACCCGTCCGTCATAGGAAATAACCGACGCCCTTCCGTCATTCTGTTTGTCCTGGAACGCCACGTAGGAAATACCGTTGTCCACAAAAACCGATACGTAATCTACGGTCTCGTTGGGGAAATCCGTACTTTCCGAGGGTGTCCAGGTTGGTGCGGAAACCGCGTCAGGCTCTGGTACCGGGGCTTTTTCCGGCTGGACTGGGACTGGGACCGGCGCCGGCTGCCTCGGCTGTGCCGGGGGTGAACTTCTCTGTGCTGCCGGCGGAACCGGTGCCGGAGCGGGGGGCTGCGCCGTGGCGGGGGCCGGTACGGGAACGACCGGCGGCGGCGCAGGAGTTTCCGTGTTTTCTGGGGAATCCCTGCCGGTTGGAATCACCGTTTCCGGTGCCGAAACGGGCGGCACCGGCGGCACGCCGCTGTCTCCGGAAGAGGAACAGCCGCCGCAGCACCGGAGCATCAAAATAATCAGTATAATGATAATCACAATGAGTATGGCGTAGATATATTTCATTTTTTTCTTTTTTGAATCTTCCATGGTAGCTCCGCTTTTTTACATTACCGGTATTGTACCGCCGGTCAGAGGGTCGATTTAAACCAGTCCACGGTTTCCGCCGATAAACCGGCGTATGAACCGGGGTCTCCAATAAAGAAATTGTAGGCCGTATCGGTTCCTTCCAGGAGGATCAGCTTCGACATGGGATGGTAGGTCGCGCCCAGGAGTATTTCCAGCTGACCCTGGCCCTGTCCGTCCCCCTGAACCTCGAGAACCGGCGCTTCGGAATTGTCCGATTCCGTTGTTACGTCGGCGCTGCGGGAAATAATCACCGCACCGAGGCCCATATTCAGGGAATCCCCCTGGGCAAGCTCGGTCATGATGAACCCCTGGTCCTTGGCCTGCAGAAACGCATCATCGTTGGAACGGAATTTACCGGTCACCGCATCCCCTGTCCAGATAACAATCGATTTAAAGACCGTGTTTTCCCCGGCGGATACCATGGCGACAGTCCCGCCGTGGCCCCATCCCAGGATTCCAATCCGGTCACCGTCAATGTATTCCAGGGAAACCAGGTAATCCGCAATGGCGCTGACATCTGAAACAGCGGAATCGTAGGCGGCGCCGACCGGGGTTTCCACGGTACCATCGGGCACGGAAAAGTCCAGCCGTACCGATGCGATGCCTTGTTTTGCCAGATCCATGGTGAGGTGGCGGTACGTATTTTGTATTCCGTTTGAATCGGAACCGTACCCGTGGAGCATCACCACCGCGGGTACTGATTTGCTTTTAATACAGACCGGCAGGGTAACAATGGCCGGTACCTGGTGGTCTCCGTTTGTAACCAGTATCGCCTCTTCTATGTAGTTGTACAGTACCGTTGTATCCGGCGCGGTGGGCTGCGCTATTGACGCGCAGGAACCTAACAGTACCGACAAGGCACCGATGAAACCTAAGAGTTTTATGGAATCCATGAAATACTCCCTTTTTTTAAATTCTTTTTTACTATATCAACTTTTGTCTGAAAAATATTTTTTTTCAATAGATTTCATGATAAATATGCCTTCATGAAAAACTCTTTACCGTATAAAAATTTGTAAAGAAAATAGGTTTTGACTATATTTATTATAATTAAAAAAATTGTGCGTTCTGTTTTTATCAGGAATTTTCCAATCCATTGCCGGCAGCCGGACAACACAATTTTTCTTTCGCGCGCAGAGATAATGTTTGAGTATGTAAAAATATGGAGGCGGTGATGAAATTTTTTCCGGCGGTGTACAGAAGCGGCTGGTTTTTTACTGTATGTCTGTTTCTTTTGACTCTGTGGTTTTCCGCCCCGGTCCGCGCCCAGTCGGTCTCGGTTAATACGGTTAATGACTTAATCAACGCCTTTTCGGCCGGCGGGCAGACCGGAGCTACGGTTACCTTCGGCAGCAATAATCTGCGTTTAACCTTACCCAGTACATTGAGCGGATCACTCAACAATCTCAGCCTTAATGGTAATAATGGCTATATCCTCGGCACCAATACCTTCGGCCTGGTCGACATGGGTACCTATACATTCGGTTCAATCGCGAATATCCATATGCAGGGCGGGAACAATACGGCCGGATTCGGCGGGGCTTTCAATGCCCAGAATCTGACCGGCGGGATAGCGAATTCTACGTTCAGCAATAACGCCGCGGCAAACGGCGGCGGCGCCGTGTATATTGCGGACAGTTTTGCCGGTGGAATCAGGTCCAATCTTCACTTTGACAGCAACAAGGCAACCGGAGTCAATGCGAACGGCGGGGCCGTTTACGTGGGGGGCAGTTTTTCCGGTGGAATCAACGGAACCGGCGGGGATGTCCATTTTGATAACAACACCGCCACCGGCAGCGGCGGCGGTATGTTCGTGAACAACACGTTTTCCGGCGATATTTACGCGACGTATTTTGCCACCAACACTGCCGGGGGCAACGGCGGCGGCCTGTTCGTCGGGAATGATTTTAACGGAAGCCTGACGGCTTATGCTTTTTTCCTGCGGAACCAATCCGCGGGCAGCGGCGGCGGCCTGTATGTGGGAAACAATTTTAGCGGGACCCTCACCGGGTTCACCTTTGAGGGTAACAAGGCAAACGGCGGCGACGGCGGCGGCGCGTATATTGGCGGAACCATGAACAACCGCGTGGATATGGCCTTTGCCAGCAACAGTGCGAGCGGCAACGGCGGCGGCCTGTTTATCGGAACCAACAACGGCCAGATACGGAACAACTTTACTTCCAACACCGCCGGGGGCAGCGGCGGCGCTGTATATATCCAGAACGCGCAGAACCAGGATGTTACCGCCAGCTTTACGGGCAATACCGCCGGTATTGACGGCGGGGCGTTATGGGCAGGCAGCTTTTCCGGTATACTCGGATATGCCAGCGGAAACACGACAAGTCTGTTCAGAAACAACCGGTCCGGAACGGCAGGCAGCGGCAACGGCGGCGCTGTGTATATTCAGGGGGATTTTACCAATCCCTCAGCCATACAGTATGGTATCTCGAATGTCGTTTTTGACGGCAACAGCGCCCAGGGTACCGGCAGCGGCGGGGCTCTGTATATCGGCGGAATCCAATATAACGGCATACAGAACACTACCTTCAGCGGTAATACCGCCGGAGGAAACGGCGGCGGTGCCTATATAATGGACTTACAGGGAAATTTGACCTCCCTTTCTTTCACCGGCAATACCGCCACAGCCGGAAACGGCGGCGGCTTGTACACAGGAGCCGGTTTAACCAATATACAATCCGGCCAGTTTACCGAGAATACCGCCGGCCTCAGCGGCGGCGCGGTGTATGCAGCCGGGAATATCACCGGGACTATCAGCGGCTCATCGTTTGTTTCAAACACCGCAGGCGCTGACGGCGGCGCTATATACTCCGGCGGCACTTTAGGGACCGTGTCCGGCACGAACTTTGTAGGCAACAAGGCCGGGGGCAGCGGCGGGGCGCTTTTCGCCGCGGGATTAACGGGGAATTTTTCATCGGTAACTTTTGGAAAGAACATCGCGGCCGGTTCCGGCGGCGCCTTGTATACCGATTCGATCGGCGGTGCTTTTGATACGGTCTATTTTGTCGAAAATTCCGCCGGGGGCAGCGGCGGCGGCCTCTATGTGACTAATGATTTTACCCAGGGTATAACCAACGCGGCTTTCGGGTACAACACCGCTGCCGGGGGCAGCGGCGGCGGTATGTATGTGGGCGGCTCCCTGGGATTTCTTGAAGGCCAGTTCCTCTCTAATACTGCCAGTGCCGACGGCGGCGGCGCTAATATAGGCGCCAATCTCAACAGCGGCATCCGTAATCTGGAATTATACTCTAATGCTGCCGGCAGCGGCAGCGGCGGCGGTGTCAATATCGGAGGAAACCTGGCCGGGGGTATTAATAATTCCACCATCGCGTTTAATACCGCAGGCGGGAACGGCGGCGGTTTGAATATCGGCGGCAATGTGACCGGCGGAATCAACGCTTTACAGGCGGATTCCAATACCGCCGGGGGCAGCGGCGGCGCCATAAATATCGGCGGCAGCCTGACCGGAACCACCAGTCTTTTTGAAGCAATTCGGAATACCGCCGGTACCGACGGCGGCGCCCTGAGTGTGGGCGGGGGAATCCAGGGGAATTTCGATACCCCGTTCTTCGCGTATAATATAGCCGGGAGAAACGGCGGTGCCATGTATGTGAGCGGCAGTACGAACTCTACCCTGACGGACGCTGTTTTCTTCGAGAATGGAGCGGGGCAGTACGGCGGCGGCCTTTTTGCGGATACCAGTACCGGCCCGGTTGCGCTGTCACTGTCATCGACCGCTGGAAAGTATCTGCTCTTCATGGATAATGCCGACAGTACCGGATCAAATGGAATCTTCTTCGGTGAATCCGGCGCCCCTTCGGCCGCGGCGGCGACCCTCGATGTCAGCGGCGCCGGCGGTATATTCCTGTTTGATCCCATCAGCGTCTATATGAACAATCAGGATTTTACTCTTACCAGGGATGAGTCCCGGGGGAGCGGCGTGTTTCTCTGGGGCGGCTTCAATATCATCCTAAATGTCGGCGCAAATTCAATAATCAATATCAACTCGGGGGAAACCCAGTTTGCACCGGATTTTACCGTTTACGGCAGCGCCAGTGACTCGCTCCAGGTTTTATTGGGCGGGAAGGTGTACTTTGACATGGGCGGCAGGGATCAGGGCAATGCGTTTTTTTCTTTCTCGGGTAATACCGGTGATACCCTGACCTATAACAACCTGAATGTTTCCGCCCCCCGGTCGCTGCTTCCTCATTTCGGTACCTACCTTATTGCGGAAGGAATTGACGCATCCGCTACGGGAACCGACTATGTGGCGGCCTTTGTAAATGCCTCCAAGAACGGAACCATTACACTGAATCAGTCCTATAAATATAAAATTGAATTCATAGAAATAAACGGCGATTTGTATCTGATAGCGGATTTTGCACCCTATGACAACCTGGGCCCTAACGCGGGCAATGCCATCGATACGGCAAATATAATTGTTAACACATCGGATCTTACGGATGATGAAATCAGCAACCTCCAGGATGATATCAATTCCATCACCCCTGAGGCTGCGGTGACCATGGCCCGGATAGGGATGAATCTGCACGTAAGTGCCGCAGAGCTTGCCAAAAACATGGCCTTCGATGACCGCGGCAACTGCAGGAGCCTGATTCAGTATTTTTGTGAAACCAAAAACCGGTTCTTTTCCGATATACGGCTGTGGGGAACCTACTGGGGTGATTTTACTTTTGCGGAATCCGCGGATCTATATTCAGGGTACGATACGATTAATAACGGGTTTATTGTTGGGGCCAGTACAAATATCATGGAAAGTGATTTCAGTGTGGGTATTTACGGCGGCGCGGGTTTTTCGGATACCAGTTTCAGGGATATCACCTCTGATATACATACCACTGGTCTCCATGTCGGCATTCTCGGCCGCTATGCACCATATTGGGGCTTGAAAATACTTCTTAGCGGTGCCTATACATACAACGGTAACGACATGGTTCGCAACCCCGGTAATATTGGAGATATTACCGGCAATTTTGGACAGCACCTGTTCAGTTTTGATCTTAAGGCAGCCTATGATTTAGAACTCTGGCAGAACGGCCACTTTATTCCTTTTGTATCCGGCCGGCAGCTTTGGCTCAGACAGGCGGAATTTACTGAAGACGGTAGACTTCTGGCGGCAAAAACAGAAGCAATCAATACCAATGAATTCACTATGATCATGGGTATAGCGGTTAAGCATGACTTTGCCGTCAAAAAAAGCACCGTCATGACCGCCGGATTAAACGCAGGATGGCGCCATGACTTCGGGGATGAACGGATCTCCTCCGCCTCCACATACCAAAGGACTCTCACCGGCTTAGATAAAAACCCCAGTTATACAGTGAAATCCCTCCGCCAGAATGCCAATGCTATGGAAATAGGGGCTGATTTCAGCGCGTCCTTTGCGCTTACCCGCAACGTGACCTGGGCACTCCATGCTGTTTATAACGCGGAAATCCGGGAAGGTTTCTTCAGCAATGATGCGTACGCCGGTATTTCATTCACCTTCAAGTAAGTATAACTATATAAACCGGGAGAACCGGCGGGATATGCTTATTCCGCCGGTGGAAACTTAAACCACCTTACTGCCATCGCAGAACGGGATACGGAGATTTTTTCGGATCCATTTTCCAGACCGCCGTAAAATTCCATCCAAGATTGTCATAGGCGGAACGGCTTTGCAGTTCCAGGGCTGTTTTATCCGCGCCGTACTCCGTATTCAAACCAACGGTACCGGGAGTTGAGTTAGGTCCATTGGATACTGTTATTGGTAAATTCTGTAAGGCTATATTGTTATCCAGTCCGGTAGAATTCCAGTTCTGCCCTGTTATTCGTCCCAAATAAAGTGATGAAAACGACGCTTCCAGAGAATCATTAATGGCAACGCAGTTTTTTATTATAGCGTTAGGATTGTTTCTGCCCGCGATACCGCCGACGTAAACTTCTAATCCCACTTCCGCTGCGACCTTAACGGAAACGGTTGAGTAGCAATTTTGAATAAAACCGAAAGAGGTGGAACTGAATGAGGAATTCCAGCCTGTTATTCCTCCTGCCATGCTATTATTCGTTCCGCTGATAGAGCCTGCTGCGTAGCAGTTTTCAATCCTGCCGCCGAATCCGTTGTCGCCGGCAATACCTCCGATTGTTGTCTGCTGCCCCTTATGGACTCCGGCGGCGTAACAGTTTTCAATGGATCCCCGGTTACCGCCCGCAATGCCGCCTATTTGACTTGAGCCGTTAGTATGGATGGCTTCAATGCTGATACGGCTGGAGGAATTCACAATTCTGGTGGTCCCCAATGTCCATCCGGCAATACCGCCGGCACCCAAATCCCCGAGGGCTGTTTTGTTGACGGATATTTTCCCGGAAACATGGACATTTTCTATAAGTGTATTCTTGGCAAACCCAACAACGGCCCCTATGTTTGAAATATTGGAATTCGTTACCGAAAAATCCTGCATATCAATGGTGAGATCTTTTATGGTCGCGCCGTCTGTATAACCGAATAGTCCGGTATACCTCCTGTCTGCCGGGTTAAGTCCTTTAATTGTATGCCCGTTACCGTTAAAAATTCCCTGGAAGGCGTTATTTTCGTCCGTTCCGATGGGCTCCCATTCAATAGCGCTTAAATTCAGATTCCGGTCCAGGACGTATTCCTCTCCGGCTCCCAGAGCATCCAGAGCCGCCCGGAATTCTTCCACAACCTCAATCGGCGTCGGGTTATTCTGCTCCCCGGTATCAGGATTAAGATCAGGATTAAGATCAGGATCAGCAGCCGGATTTGAGCAGGCTATTCCGGAAATCATAATACCTGTACATAATACAAAAAAAGCGGACTTTCCATACTTCATTGGTAACCCTCGGTATTGTTTAGTTTGGTAGTTAATATAAAACATACATAATATATCACAATTAGCTATTATATCATGAAAAACTCAAAAATATAATTATTTAGCAGAAAGAGTACTCAGATCCAGGGAAAGGGTAATTCTCAGATTTTCGAAGGGACTGCCTCTGCCTATGCGCGTTTCCCGGGACCGTGCTATAGTTTCATTATGGAAAAAAACACCCGGGATGGTTTTACCCTTATCAATACCGACGCCGCCCTTGCCCGGTTTCTGGGTTATCTCAGAACCGAGGGCATCACGGAGATCGCCATGGACTTTGAGGGGGAATTCAATCTCCATGTCTACGGAGAGAAGCTCTGTCTTATCCAGGTCTTCGATAAAAAGAACTGTTTTATCATCGATCCTCTGTCGGTCAGCGACGGCGAAATCCGGCGTTTCCTGGAGACAAAGATCATAAAGTACATGTACGGTGCCGAATCGGACATCAGCCTGGTGTACAAACAGTACGGGATAAAACTCTCCCGGGTTTATGACCAGCAGCTTCTGGCGGAAACACTGAACTATGAGAAAAAAGGGCTGGATGCCGTGCTGGAACGCGGGCTGGGGATCGTCTCCCAGGGGAAGAAGAAGTTCCAGATGTACAACTGGACTCTGCGCCCGGTCAAACCCGAAGCCATGGCTTATGCTCTGCAGGATGTGCTGCACCTCTTTGACCTGAATACTGTACTGACGGAAGAAATTATAAAAACCGGCAGGTACAACGACCTTATCCGCCGTCTGGTTGAATTTTCCTTTGATTTTGACAAGAAGCGGGTCCCGGGTATTTTTAAGCAGCGGAACTATCTGGACCTTCCGAAAGACCAGCAGCGCACCCTGCAGAAGATCTTCGATATCCGGGAGGATCTGGCCCGGGAGCATAACCTTCCCCCTAACGCGGTATTGGATAAAAATGAGCTCTTCCTGCTCGCCAAGGACCCCCAGCGCATCCGGCAGGTCAGGTTCGGCAAGCGGGTGACGGAACGGATGCGGAAAGTGTTAACCGAAAAAATACTGGCTCTCTGAATTATATTGAAAATACCGCCTATTCTCTTTTTTCGTAAACTTTTCTCATAACGAATCCGGGACAGCCTGTGTCCTGGGTATAATTCCACTTAATACAGACGGTTGAAAACAGTTTTCTTACTTGACGAATACAGTGTTTTTTTATATATTATAAATGACTGAAAAAAGAATAAATAGTCAATAAAAGGAACAGGTATATGCCGAAAATCGTGACGGAACAGGAAAGGGAACAGGTCCGCGACTCCATATACTCTCAGAGCATACGCCTCATCCGGGAGAAGGGTTTACGGAATGTTACGGTGGATGATATTACAGCCGCCGCCGGGATAGGAAAGGGATCATTCTATTCGTACTATCCCTCCCGGGAAGTCTGTCTCTATGAAGTGCTGAAAAAAAATGAGGCTATGCTTTTTTCGCGGATGGAAACGGTAATGGCCCGGAAGCTGAAGAAGCACGACGAAGTGGTGCATTTTCTCAGGGACGTGTATCTGGCGGAGGACAGCCTGGTAATGTTTGTAAGTCCCATGGATATGGAAATTCTTCTCCGTAAACTTCCCCGGGAGTATGCCGTCCGGGAACGGAAAAAATCGGAAGGGTATTTCGAACGGAGCCTTTCTCTGCTGGGAATAAGTAAAAAGAAAATGGAAACCATTGCCCTGCTTACGGACTGCCTCAACTACGCGGCCACCAGCAGCGCCTGCAGCCGGAACGGAAAAAAGGAAACCCTGGATGTCCTGGTTGAATGTATCGCCGGCTACGCGGCAGGAAAGGAACGAAAACCATGAAAACCGTTATTGTAAGGGAATACGGCGATGTTGCCGGACCGTGCGGCTATCTGCTGGATCTCCGGAAGATCACTGTCCGGAACTGCACCGGCTGCTGGAGCTGCTGGCAAAAAACACCCGGACGCTGCGCCCAAAAAGATCTCGATGAATTTTACCGGGCATTTCTGGCTGCCGACAGGGTTATCTTTTTCCTTAAATCCAGCCATGGTTTTGTAAGCGGAAATGTGAAATCCCTCTTTGACCGGATGATTCCCCATTATCTCCCGTACACCTCTTATGCCACCGGAGAATCCATGCATGAACCCCGGTACGAACAGTATCCCGACGCGGAGGTGTACTACGAAGACACCTTTGAAACTGAAGAAGAACGGGAGCTCTACACGGATTATCTTAACCGGGTATTTTACCAGTTCCATATTTCCTGTACGGTTATCCGGCCGGCAGGGGAGTATGCCGGAAACAGGGAGGCTGTATGAACACTTTCATCATCAATGGTTCGCCCCGGGGGAAAGCCGGGAATACCGAGTTATTCATCAGGCAGTTCATTGCCGGGATGAGTACACCCCCCGAAGTAGGTTACGCTGCCGGAGCGGATCCTTCGGAACTGGCGGAAAACGCCGCCGGGTATACCACTCTGCTGGTATTCATGCCCCTGTATGTTCACGCCATGCCGGGAATTGTATTAAAATTCTTTGAGAAACTGAAACCCGCGGCACCCGGTCAGCGGATGGGCTTTGTGGTGCAGGCCGGTTTTATAGAAGGCGCCCAGGCCCGTTTTCTCAAGCGGTACTGCGGTCTGCTGGCGGAACGTCTGGGCTATGACTATCTGGGCATGGTCACCAAAGGGGATGCCGCCGGCGTATCCATGCTTCCGGATTTTTTCAGCCGGAAACTTTTTAGACTTCTGAATACCCTGGGCCGGCGTTATGAGGAGACCGGCCGCTTTGACGAAGCCGCCGCCGCGGAACTGGCAGGAACATATCAGCTTTCGAAAAATGAAGCCCGGTTGTATGGTTTCCTCGCCGGAATCGGCGTAAGCCATATATTCTGGAAGAAATTCTGGCGGGACAACGGTGTATCCGGCCGGGGGATGGACCGGCCTTTTTTGGCTTAGGCCGGATTTTATCCGGCAGCCCGTTCAGCGTTTTTTTGAAAAAGCTTTACAACCTCCCCAAACAGGAGCTGTGAGAAAGAAAGTCCCCCTGCGATCAGCCAGTGAACCGGACCAAGGGGTGAGATCCCGAATAATACCTGCAGCGGCCTTATCAGCGCCACCAGGGCGGTAATTGCTATTGAAGCCGCGGCGCTGACTGTAAGCCACGGGTTGATAAAGAGTCCCGTTTTAAAGACCGATTCCCTGCCGCGGATATTAAAAATATTAAGCACCGACGCCCAGGAGAGTACTAAAAACGCCATGCTGATGCCGGTTCCGTAGCCGGCTGCGGTCCCGGAAGAGACGGATACAAACCGTCCGATATAAAATGCCGCCAGGGTAAGCACAATAAAAACCGCCGATTTGCCGGCAATCTGCCAGCCCAGTCCGCCGGCAAATAAACTGGCGTTTTTTGGCAGCGGCCTGCGCAGCATCAAATCTTTTTCTGCCCGTTCGCGGCTTATGAAAAAACCGGGGATTCCGTCGGATACTACATTGATGAACAGAAGCTGCACCGCGGTTATGGGCGCTCCCCATCCCAATAAGACCCCGATGAGCATGATCAGAATTTCCGCAAAGTTTACACTGAGCAGAAAGTGTACTGTCTTTCGGATATTGTCATAGGCGGTGCGGCCTTCCCGTACGGCGTCCACAATGGTGGCAAAATTATCATCTGTGATAATAATATCCGAAGCATTTTTTGAAACATCGGTGCCGGCAATGCCCATGGCCGCACCGACATCGGCGGCCTTCAGGGCGGGGGCATCGTTTACACCGTCTCCGGTCATGGTAATTACTTCACCATGGGCCTGCCATGCCTGTACTATACGGATTTTATCCTCCGGACTGACCCGGGCGTACACGGAAATATTCCGGACCGCTTCATGGAGTTCCCGGTCATCCATGCCGGAAAGCTGTGTCCCGGTGACGGCCCGGCCGTTTTCTTCCAATATCCCAATATCCCGGGCAATGGCGGATGCGGTGGCTATATGGTCACCGGTGATCATTACGGTTTTTATTCCTGCTTTTTTTGCGTACATAACGGCACGGTGGCTTTCCGGGCGGGGCGGATCAATCATTCCTATTATGCCGCAGAAGGTAAGATCATGTTCCAGTGTGTCCGTATCCATTTTTGCGGGAAGGGCTTCCCAATTTTTTACCGCCACGGCAATAACCCGCAGCGCCTGTCCGGCAAATTCATCGTGGGCTTTTACTGCCCGGGAATGCAGAACGTCATCGAAGCTAACCGGTATCCGGTCGAATGCGCCTTTTGTAACGGAAATGTATCCGGTATCCGTTTTATGCACGGTGGTCATCAGTTTGCGGGTTGAATCAAAGGGGAGTTCAAACACCCTGGGGTATTTTTTTTCCAGGGATGGTTTGTCCAGTCCTTTATCCATCATCAGCCTGATAATCGCGGCTTCCGTCGGATCGCCGATGATAACCGGTTCACCGGCACTGGATATCTCATTTTCTTTCGGAACCGCGTTTGTACAGACCGCCAGGAGTTCCAGCATGGTTTGTTCCGCCGGGGAAAACGTGCTGCCCGAATTCTTCGGGTCGCTCCCGGTTTCCCAGATCTTTTTGATAACCATTTTGTTCTGGGTCAAGGTGCCGGTTTTGTCGGAACAGATAACCGAAGTATTTCCCACGGTTTCCACCGCCGGAATACGGCGGATGATCGTGTTTTTTCGGACCATATACTGCACACCGTTGGCAAGAATCAGTGTCACAATGACGGGAAGTGTCTCCGGTACGGCGGCAACCGCCAGCGAAATCGCCGTCAGAAGCATTTCCGCCAGGGATTCTCCATGGACAAAGACACCCACCGCGAAAATAACAAGACCCGACGCGATGGCCACCAGTGAAAGCCGTTTCGCCAGACCCTTGAGGCGGATCTGCAGCGGTGTCATCTGTTTTTTTGTATTGTTGAGCAGTCCCGCGATTTTACCCATTTCAGTCTGCATGCCTGTTTCGCAGACCACGGATTTTGCCCGTCCATTGGTGACGAGGCAGCCGGAATAAACCATATTAATGCGGTCCCCCAAAGGCGCATCCCGGGGAATAACCGCGCCGGCGTCTTTTTCGACGGGGAGGCTTTCTCCGGTCAGGGCGGACTCTTCAACCAGCAAACTGTTCGAACTGATGAGGCGCGCGTCGGCGGGAACCATATCGCCCGCGTGCAGTTCAACGACATCCCCGGGAACCAGTTCCTCCGCATTCAAATGCATTAACGTACCGCCGCGGACAACCGTCGCGGTATGGGTGTTCATGCCTTTCAGCGCGTCCAGGGCTTTTTCCGCTTTGCTCTCCTGGGAAATTCCCAGAACAATATTGATAATTATGATAGATAAAATTACAAAGATTTTTGGCCAGCCATAGCCTGTACTGATGGCCATATACGCCGAAATCCCCGCCGCTATCAGGAGGATTATGGTGGATACATCTTTCATGTGATGCAGTATCTTTGCCGGAAGGCTTTCCTTTTTTTCCTCCTCAAAGACATTGGCCCCGTATTCAGCGAAACGTTCATCGGCGGCTTCCTGGGTGAGCCCCTGCTCGGCATCTGCTCCCAGTTTTTGCAATACCGCGTTCAGTTCAATTTCATACCATTTCATTTTTAACTCCGGTTACGGACATATATCCGCGGCTTCGTTTTTTGTTTCCTTTGCCGGTTTCCGCCAGATTGCGGTCCACCCCACAATTTTGTTCCGGTAGGCGAGGATATTGGTATGGTTTTCCAGGAGCTTTTCAAACTCAGCCACCGCGGTGGGAACCAGGGTCAGTCCCAGGATTACCAGCCAATGGTACGGACCGATGGCGGTCAGGCCCAGGAGATCCCTCACCGGAGGGATGAGTACGAACAGCGCGAATACCAGGGTCATGGCGAGTACACTTATGAGCATGGGCGGGTTGTCCAGTATAGCCCGTTTGAAAATTGAACTCCGGCTGCGGACCGTGAGGATGTGGAGAAACGATGTCCAGCCCAGTACGATAAAGGCCATGGTCTGTCCGATGCCGTGAGAGGGAGGGAAACCGGAACCGATTGAAACGAAAGACCCAAGATAAAAAGCGGTCAGCATGGCCGCCGATACCGCGATGGTCTGCTGGATAATCACGTACATCAAGCCGCCCGCGAAAAAGCTCGCTCCCTTGTCGACCGGATCGTTCTGCATGATCCGCGGGTCCGAGGTTTCCCTGGCTAAGTGCAGGCCCGGAATACCGTCTCCCAGGACGTTCACCAGGAGGAGCATCACCGGGGTAACCAGGATGCCCCAGCCGGCGATCTGGGCAAAGAGCATTCCCGTAACCTCCGACAGGTTACATACCAGGAGAAAGTAAATGGTCTTCCGTATATTTGAGTATACGTTACGGCCTTCGTGGACCGCTTCCACGATGGTGGCGAAGTTGTCGTCGGTGAGGACAATGTCCGCGGCGCTTTTGGCTACTTCGGTGCCCGCCTTGCCCATGGCTACACCGGCATCCGCTGCCTTGAGGGCAGGGGCGTCATTGACCCCGTCGCCGGTCATGGCCACAATTTCGTGGCGGCTCTGCCAGGCTTTGACGATGCGGATTTTGTCTTCCGGGGAAACCCGGGCGTATACCGAATAGTCCCGTACAGAGCAATGAAGATCGTCGTCGGACAGTTCCGCCAGTTCCGCGCCGGTTATAACCTTCTGGCCGTCGCTGAGGATGCCGATTTCCCGGGCAATGGCCGCCGCTGTGGATGCGTGGTCCCCGGTGATCATCACCGTACGAATACCCGCCCGCTTTGCGGTTTCAATGGCCGCGGCCACCTCCGGCCGGGGCGGGTCGATCATGCCAATGATTCCCTCAAAAGTAAGGTCCCGTTCCAGTTCTCCCCAGGCATCCTCCGGGGGCAGTTCCTCCACCCGGCGGCTTCCCAGGGCGATGACCCGGAGAGCGCCCGCGGCGAAGCTGTCGTGTTTCTCATTTATTTCCGAACGCAGTTCCTGTTCCTGGGGTTTAAAGGGCAGCCGGTCCAAGGCGCCTTTGGTCAGAATCAGGTATCCGCCCTGAGGATCCTTGAGAATCGCGGTCATCATTTTCCGGTCCGAGGAAAAGGGAATTTCCCCGGCTTTGGGGTACTGGGCTTCCAGAGGTGCCAGGTCCATACCTTTTGTCAGGGCGTAGCGGATCACCGCAGCCTCCGTGGGATTTCCCAATACTACGGTTTCTCCGTCGTCGCCGGTCTCCGGACGGGCGTTGCTGGCCAAAGCCAGCCGCCGCAGGAATTCCATCTGACGTTCCGAGAGTTTTTCCTCGTCACAGAAGGCGGGACTCCCGGGTACCCAGAGGGATTTGACCGTCATTTTGTTCTGGGTAAGGGTTCCGGTTTTGTCCGTGCAGATCACCGAAACGCTTCCCAGGGTCTCCACCGCCGGCAGTTTCCGTACCAGGGCGTTTTTCTTAACCATGTTGCTGACCCCGTTCGCCAGGGTAAGGGTGACAATCAAAGCAAGGGTTTCGGGGACCGCGGCCACCGCCAGGGAAACCGCCAGAAGCACCAGATTCCAGATTTCCATGCCCTGACGCAGACCCACGGCAAAGAGGACAATAGCCGAAAGGATGGCTATTACGCTGATGACCTTTCCCATCCGGTCGAGCCGCTGCTGCAGTGGTGTTTTCTGGGGCTGGGTTTCTCCCAGGAAGCCGGCGATTTTACCCATCTGAGTTTCCATACCCGTGGCGGTGATAACCGCCTTTCCCCGGCCGGCGGTTACCAGACATCCCATGAAGACCATGTTGTCCTGATCTCCGATGGGAAGTCCCCCGGACAATTCCGCCGCGGCGTCTTTTTCCGCGGGCTCGCTCTCGCCGGTCAGGGAGGATTCGTCCACCGCCAGGCTGGTGCTCTCCAGGAGCCGGCCGTCGGCGGGCACCATAACCCCGGGTTCAAGAAGTACAATATCCCCGGGAACAACGTCGGTGGTATGGATCTGCTGTTTTTTACCGTCCCTCAGTACTATGCAGGAGGGGCTGTTCATATCCGCCAGGGCTTCCAGAGCTTTTTCCGCTTTGCCTTCCTGGGTGATGGCGAGGATGACGTTCATGATTACAATGGAGATAATTACCGCTGGTTCAATAAACCCGTGGCCGCTTCGCAGGGCCAGCAGCAAAGACAGTATTGCCGCCAGTAGAAGGATGAGAACCGATACATCCTTGAACTGCCGGAGGATTTTCCGGATCAGGCTTTCCTTTTTCTGCCGGGAGAATTCGTTTTTTCCGTATTGTGCCTGCTTTTCATGTACCTGGTCTGACGATAAGCCTTTGCCGAAGTTAACCGACAGCTTTTCCGAAATTTCATTTATAGTCGTTAGATACCAGTCTTCCATGGTGAGGCAGCCTCCGCTTTTTTAAATAATTACCTAATAAATTAACTATGGAAGTATGAAAAACGATTGTCAAGGAAAAAGTTCGGAGGGCAAATTATTAAAAAAATGAAGATAATGCACCGCATAGTACTCGGAGGTTTTGACATAAATGGTGTATTCAGGGTATGATTACTATTAGCAAGAGCTAACTTCTATAGGCTCCCCGCACCGCTTCTCAAAAGGGGGCGGGGAGTGCGTTGCTAGTATTATTCCCTGGACACGCTGGGTAAGGCCCGGGAAGCGGAACTCCATAACGACCGTGCCATGGTTTGGTTCCGGTGTATTAAATAAGGCGGATAATCCTGCTATGCATACGAAACCGGTTCTCGGAAGGATCCTTTCGGAATAATTAACTATATTATTGCGGGTAGACCATGGGTTTGCCCGCCATGTTTCCCACGGCGCAGCCCGGCCCGTACAGCCGCCGCAGAAGTTCCGGGACCATGACCGTTTCCGGCGGCCCCCAGGCGGCCAGTCCTCGGCTGTGCATCACCGCCGCCCGGTCGCAGAACCACACCACATGGTTCGGGTCGTGGACACAGGCCAGAACCGCCTTGCCCGAGCCTGCCAGATCCCGGAGTATCCGCCATATCAGAAGCTGGTTCCTGAAATCCAGGGACGAGGTTGGTTCATCCAGCAGAACCAGGGGAGTATCCTGGGCAATAGCCCGGGCGATAAGTACCAGCTGGCGCTGGCCCCCGGACAGCCGGGTGCAGGGCTCCTCCGCCAGTTCACGGATGCCCAGACGTTCCATGGCTTCCTCGGCGGCATTTCTGTCCCGGGGGCGGACACCAAACAGTCCTGAGGAATGGGCGACCCTTCCCATGAGCACCATATCCCGGACCAGGAACGGGAAGGGCGGGTTGTGTTCCTGGGGAACGTACGCGGCCCGCCGGGCCAGTTCCCCGGCGGATAACCGGGAGACATCGGTTCCGCCTGTGTATATGGAACCTTCCCGGGGTTTGAGCAGATTGAGGCAGCATTTGAATAAGGTTGATTTTCCGGAACCATTGGGACCGAAAAGACCGCAGAGGGTCCCGGGTTCAACTGAAAAAGTCACCCCCCGGAAAACTTCTTTTTTTCCGTATGAAAATCCGCAGTCCCGTACGGACAGGGTGCCGTCATTCATACACAGCTTGTCCTTTGGTCCGCAGCAGATAAACAAGAAAAGGGGCGCCGGCGATGGAGGTTACGATGCCGATGGGAATCTCCGCTTCCGTGAGAGTCCTGGCAAGGGTATCGCAGCCCAGCATAAACAGAGCCCCCAGGAGCGCCGAGCCGGGGATGACCCGGGAGTTGTCCGCCCCGAAGAGCAGCCGCGCTCCGTGGGGCATCATGAGCCCTACCCAGGGAATGATCCCGGTCTGGGAAACGCAGAGGGATGCCGAAAGGGTTGCCATGGTAATGAACAGGAGGCGGTATCCGCCGGGATTCACTCCAAGGGTTCTTGCTTCGTGGTCACCCAGGGACAGGACGTTCAGTTTCCATGCCAGGGCCGCGGTACATCCCAGAGTAAGAAGTACCACGGGAACGGTAACGGCCAGATCCTGCCAGGAAGCGAAGTAGAGACCTCCCATCATCCAGAAGGTGATTTCCCGGAGCTGGGAATCGGGGGCAATATATTTGAGCAGCGAAACCAGGGCGGAAAAAAGAGACGCCACCACCATTCCTGAAATGACCAGCGACGTTCCGGGTACCCGGCCCCGGGTTCTGGCGAATCCCCAGCTCAGGGCCACCGATCCCAGGGCGCAGACAAATGCGGTGAGCCGCACCGAGGGGAAATACGCCGGAAACATGATTCCCAGGGCCGCTCCGAAGGACGCCCCCGCAGAAACTCCCAGGATGTAGGGGTCCGCCAGGGGATTCCTGAAACACGCCTGGTATACCGTACCGGAAACCGAAAAGGCCATACCGGTGAATACGGCCAGCAGTATCCGGGGAAGACGGATATTCCATAGGATAACCGTCTGAAGCTTTGGCAGAAGCGATTCGTCTCCGCCGAGAAGTTTCGTTTTCAGGATGAAGACAGCGTCTCCGGGGGTGATGGAATAACTCCCGGCAACGATGGCTCCCATAACAGCCAGCAGCAGGAAACCGAAAAGCAGGATGAATATTCCGGAATGTTTCCGGTTGTGTTTTCCGGGAATCCGGATGCCGGTATTAATGGAACCGCTGCCGGACCGCGACGCAAAGGTTTTTTCAGAAATCATTATCCACCGTCCAGTCGAGCCACTGGGCGGAACGGAGTCCCCGGGCTCCGGCGTCGTCAACACCGTACAGGTCCTTGTACAGCTGCAGCGCAAATTCATGAACCTTGATATCGGCGAACCGGTCCGGGTAGGCAGCCTTGGCGATTATGATCATGTCCAGAGGATATTCCAGCCGGCGGGAACAGTTCATGGGTGTCCAGGGCATGGCATAAACCCGGCGGTTTTTGATGGCCCTGAGTTCCGCCAGCAGGGTAAAGTCCGCTCCTTCCAGGATTTCCCGGGGCGGGTGAAAACCGTTCCAGGTGGGAAGAATGATGGTCTCAGGGTCCAGGGCGTAAAGCTGCTCCGGGTTGAGAATTTTCCCCGTGCCGTTTCCCCGGTAAAGATTTCTGCCGTTTACAATGGATTCCATGATATAGGATTCCGGAGTGTCGATGCCCCAGACCGAACCCACTCCGCCCTGGGCGCGGACCGATGGATTGAGCCCAAGCATGACCAGTCCGGTCCGCTGGTTTTCGGGGATGTCCGCTGTCCGGGACCGGATAAGATCCACCGTACCGTACAGGAACGCTCCCAGTTCCCGGGCTTCCTTTTCCTTTCCGAAGATACTGCCGATAACCGCCATTTCCTCGGTCATGGTGGACAGGTCCGGCCGGCTGTACCAGCTTGGCGCGTAGAGTACCACCAGGGGGAATCCCAGGGATTCGATGGTGCTGATCACCATGGAAAGCGTTTCCCGGTTGGAGGATCCCACGGTACAGTCTCCCGCCCGGAGAATCACCAGGTCCGGGTCCGCCGCTGCCAGGGTTTCAAAATTGAGGCCATCCCCCTGGGGCGAACTGATACAGGGAAGGGCATCCAGCCAGGGGTGGAGGTATTTCATGGTGTTCCATCCCCGGGTATAGCTGTACGCTTCCCCGGAGGCGGTGGTGAAGGAATAGGAATAATCGTGTTTCATTGCCCAGGAACCGATGGCCGCCACCCGGTGTATTTCTCCAAGGCGGGTGAGAACCCCTTCCACAAAGCCGTCATCAATAGTAGCAATCCGTTTTGGATCCCGGGGAAGGATAACTGTCTTTCCCCGCATGTCCGTCACCATCCCGGCAGGTTCTCCGGCAAACCCGTTTGCACAAAGGACCAGTGCCGGAATCAGGAAGCAGAGTATTTTCCGGAATGCCGCCGCCGCAGAAAATCTCATCTGACCGGTACTGCCAGTATGTCCCGTACTCCGGCTCCGAAGTAACGGGAACAGCTTTCCGAGTGGAGTCTCCCCGAAACCGCCCGGTGGGGTACGGGGATAAAGGCTGCTCCGCTGGTTTCGGGAAGCAGGTCTTCCATGAGGGGATCGGCAATAACGGTTTCGACGGTTCCGCCGGAAAAAACTTCCCGGGCATCGTCCTCGGTAACCAGGAACCGGTCCGTTTCACCAAGAAACTCCCGGCCTTCGCCGAAGAACGTGGCGATGGCCGCCGGCCCGATGCCGTATTCGTTTTCCATACAGACCCGGAGAGAGGCGGCGAAGAGCGCTTCTCCGGCGATGACCGCCGCGGGTTTTCCGCCCCTGCCAGGAACAGGAAGCGCCGCCGCCGGGGCTTTTCCCGCCGCGGCGTCCCTGAGGAAACGGGCAATACGGCCGGTTTCGCCGCCGCCGATGGGGAGCCCCGCCGCGAAGGATGTACCGTACCGCTTTTCCAGCCAGCGGGCCAGGGGCAGGGCCGCGGCGGTGACCACCCAGTTGAACCCCGCGTTTCCGGCGGACTTCAGCTCCTCCAGGGAAGAACGGGCGCCCCAGACGGTATTAACCTGAAGCCCTGCTTCATTCGCCAGACTTTCAAGAGCATCCATAGCGGGGCCGTCAAAACCGTCCAGCACCGAAGCCCCCAGGATGTTGACCTTCCGGGAATCCGGCTTTGCCTGCTCCGGGAGAAAACGGTCCGCCAGGGCAATATAGGCGTCCCGCTGTCCTTTATCGTAATATTCGAGACCCGTGGCGGCAAACCCGAAGGCGGGAATGCCGGTCCGGTGTTCCACCAGGGAAGCGAATCCCCGGAAGTCGAAACCCACCACCATGGGGACCGGACTCCCTATCACCGTGATGCAGGGCGCGCCGGTCTCTTTTGCCGCGGTTATGATATTGTCCGCCAGCCGGTCATCGTCGCCCATGATGGCGTCCATATCCCGGAGGCCGGAACAGAAAACCGGACTCCGGCTGCCGAACCACCGGGGTTCATCGTAACCGGTATAGGTACCGGTGCAGCCCGACGCGTCGTGGATCACCGTGAGGGCTCCCAGATCATGGAATACCGACGCCACCCCGGAATAATCCGGGGACAGGGGCGGCAGATTGTATAATATTTGGCTCATGTAACAACTCCTGAAACGGCGGGTTCCGCCGTTTATGCATTTCGCCCGGGCTGTCCCAGGCTGACATTGTCCCGGTTATTTCTTCCCCCGGATCAGTCCGATCTTACCGAAGAACATGCTGTTCCGCAGAAGCACCGGAATAAAAGGGGATTTGCTGGTATCATCCATGGCTGCCGATACGGCTCCCAGCGACTGGATAAAGGGCAGAAGATCTTTGGCCGGACCGTACAGTTTCTCTACTTTGAAGAGATCCTGAAGCAGAAAGGTCCCTCCAGGTTTCAGAACCCGCAGGGCTTCCCTGATTACATCCCTTTTGTCTTTGGCATCCGCCACTTCGTGGAACACCATATTGCTGATAATGATGTCAAAAGTTCCGTCCTCAAAGGGCAGGGCCGCGGCGCTGGCCTGGGTCCAGGTTATGCGGCCGCCGACACCCGCGGCGTCTGCCCGGGCTTTGCACTGATCCATGGAATATCCCCAGGCTCCGCCCCAGTAATCGATGCCGTCCACCGTAAGAGCGGGGCACCGTACGGCCGCGGCCGCGGATAAAACCCCGCTTCCGCAGCCGATATCCAGGAGCCGTCCGGCGGCGGCGGGATCGATTTTTTCAAGAATCAGTTCGGAAATCCGGCCCTGGACATCCCCTCCTGCGGGGGAAAATTTATAACGGGCATAGGAAAAATAGGCGAACATAATCATCATAGCCGCCGATGCCGCGGCCAGTACAATTCCCAGAACCGGCAAACGCCGCAGCACTGCGGTTAACACCAGCAGTACTATCAGAACCAATGCCATCCGCAAAACTATTTTTTTTGAAACCCAGTTCTTGTCGCCTTCGTTTTGTGCCATCCCTTTTCTCCCCGTTACACTACTAATCCGTATTCTTTAACCTGTTCCCGCAGGTCCGACGCGCCTTTCCGGGAAAACTGGATAATGGCATCCAGGACCATGGCGTACCCGTCTAACCCGTACATCTGCTCGTCGAATGCCAGAGGGACGGTCACCGGCGCGGCGGTGGCGTATCCAGCCTCAAATCCCAGGGCGATATCGGACCGTGGTTTTTCCGGACGGGAACCGTAACGCCGGATGTGGGTTGGACTGGTGACAATGATGTCTCCCTTCAGCCGCGCCAGTTCCGCAAGGCTTTCTTTTTCGTGGGCCGGAAGCTGGGACGTATAAATTCTGTTAACATTGATCCCTGATTTTACCAGGGCAAGGGCCAGGCTGAAGGGAGAGATGGTTACCGTGGAATCCACCGCTACGGCAGCGGTACCCAGGACTTCCCGGGCTTCCGCCTCCAGGCGGGCTATCCGTTCCATAGCAGGGCTGAATAAACTTTCCACATCCCCGGTGATCATCGGTTCAGTGTTTCCGTCCAGACCTTTAAGGAAGGCGATGATATTCCGGTAATTCTCCAATATCTGGTCCCGGTCAAAGGCCATGAATGCCCGGAGCATGGGCATACCGAGCTCCTTGGAAAGCTGTTCGCCGGCGGCTTTACCTTCGGGACGGATCATAATAGCTCCGGCGCTCCGGGCCATGGCCTGGTATTCCCCGAAGTCGGCGCAGTATTCTGGATGGCGGATCGGCCCGAATCCGTATTCCCGGATGAGCCGGCCCAATTCGGAATCCTGAGCCGGCGGGCGGTAGGCCCCCAGGAGAATAATACCCCGGTCTTTTTCATCAGCCGGTTCAAGAAACTCGTATATGGTTTTCTGTACCCGCATTCCCGGTGGTAGTTTTCCATCCATACTGATTGGATTCATCCGGGCGAGCTTGACGGGGACACCGTGTTCCGCCTCCATCCGGGCCAGCGAAGCGGTGTGGTCGGTTCCCAGCAGGTCGTCTATACAGCTTACAAACACCATCAGAGCCTTGGGCCGGGGTTTTACCCGGTTCATGACTTCCCGGACTCCGCGTTCGATTTCTTCTTCATAACCGCCCAGGATGATTTCGTTGTCGCTGATGCAGAGGTATCCGATTTTATTCCGGTAACCCTGTTCTATAGCCGCGATAGCCCCGTGGCGGCCGCAGGCAGAGGGGCAGACAAAGACGAGATAGCTTTCGGGCACCAGGAGCGCCACCTTGACCACCCCCCAGCCGCCGTGGGCCGGTGAACAATAGTGAAGGGAAGCGTTGGTGGCTCCCTTGCCCAGAACCCGGCCGGGGTCGGCGGCCAGTTCTTCCAGAAGCAGTTCGTCGGTATAAAGGTCCGTCACGATGCCACCGCCGAAACTTTTGCTCCGACCAGCTGGACCGCCAGTGACCGGTATATCCGGCCCATGTCGCTCTCCGGGAAACATTCCACCACGGTTTTTCCCATGGCCTCTGCTTCCTGAACCAGTCCGCACCGGGGTACCTGGCCGATAACTTCCGTGCCTATCTCCCGGGCTGCCTGCTCAACCAGAGCTTCCTCATTTTCGATATTCCGGCGGTTCATGATAATACCGCTTAAGGTTGCGTAGCTCCGTCCGGCGAAATTTTTGATTGCCTGCGCGATATTGTGGGCCGCATAGAGGGCCATCATCTCCCCGGAACTGACAATGGCCACTTCGTCGGCGTAGCCTTCCCGCATGGGCATTGCGAAACCGCCGCAGACTACATCACCCAGGACATCGTATATAACAATATCCGGTTCAAATGTTTCGTAGGCTTCAAGCTCCTCGAGTTTCTCAAATGCCGCTATGATACCCCGTCCGGCGCAGCCGATCCCGGGGGTTGGTCCCCCGGCCTCAACACAGAAAACATTGTTGAATCCCCGGTGGACCAAGTCGTCCAGCCGGACCGGGCCTTTGGTTCCCCGCAGGACATCCAGTACTGTGGGGATGCTTTTCCCGCCGGTGAGGTTTCGGGTAGAGTCAGCCTTGGGGTCACAGCCGATCTGCATGACCCGGTAACCCTCCAGGGAAAGGGCAGCGGAAAGATTGGAAACCGTGGTTGATTTTCCGATCCCTCCCTTCCCGTAAATCGCTATCTTCTTAATCATGAATATCTCCGTGGTTAGTAGTTGCTAACTTTGCAATACTATACGGAAAGTTTCATGGTAAGACAAGAGTATTTTCACTAAAATGTTAGATTTTTCTAAGAAAGTTATTGACAACAAACATATTGAGGTTGTACTGTTCCCTGAAAGTTAGTTAAAGGTAACTATTAAATATACGGGAAGTCAATCGACATGGTATATATAAAAACAATCTGGCAGTACATGCTGGTGCTTTTTTTCGTGCTGGCCCTCAATTTTGCCCTGCCCAGGATCGCTCCGGGAACACCGGCAACCTATCTGGCCGGGGTGGATGTCCAGGTCATGTCCGAAGCGGAAATACAGCGGATGCTTCACGAGTTCAAACTGGATCTTCCGGTTCTTGAACAATTCAAACATTACATCCTGGGGATTTTCAGAAAGGATCTGGGCCTTTCGGTGATATACGGTCAGCCGGTGTGGAACATTCTCATGGACCGTCTGCCATGGACCATCCTTATTATGGGGGCTGCCCTCTGCCTGAGCGCATTTCTGGGGGTGCTCATCGGGGTAATCGGTGCCTGGAAGCGGGGCGGAACCCGGGATGTGGGCGCCTTGGTTCTGGTAATGTTTTTCGGTTCGGTACCGCCTTTCTGGATAGCCATGCTGCTTATTACCCTGTTTTCAGCCACCCTGAACTGGCTGCCATCTTTCGGGGCCTACGCGATTGCCGCGGTGCCGGGAACCTGGGCTTATACCGTCGGGGTCCTCCGGCGTCTGATCCTGCCGGTGGCGACCCTCACCATTGTCAAAACCGGAAGTATGTACCTTACCACCCGGTCTTCTATGATCATTTCAATGGAAGAAGACTATATCCTTCTGGCCCATGCAAAGGGCCTTAAAGAAAAAACCGTGGTCTTCAGTCATGCCCTCAGGAACGCCGTTCTTCCGATTTATACCAATGTGATGGTAAATCTGGGCGCTATGGTGGGCGGGACAGCCGTGGTGGAAACCGTATTTTCCTATCCCGGTATCGGGAACACCATTTATGAAAGTGTCAGGGCCCGGGACTACAACCTGCTCCAGGGAAGTTTCCTGGTGATTTCCGTGAGCATCCTGCTCTGCAATCTTATTGCCGATCTCGGTTATCCCCTGCTGGACCCCCGGGTGCGGCGCAAAGGAGCCGCCGCATGAAGATACAAATTCTGCTGAAAAAACTGGCCAGGCCGGAATACCGCTTCGGACTGGTTGGGGGAATAATGCTTCTGCTGATTGCGGGTATAAGCCTCGCGGCCCCGCTGCTGGCCCCGTACGATCCCCATGTGCGTTCGGGGGTTCCCTTTGAAAAACCTAATAATAACCATATCCTTGGATGCAACGATGTGGGCCACGATCTTCTTTCGGAACTGATGTACGGCGGCCGGGCTTCCCTGGCGGTGGGTCTATTCGCGGCGTTTTACGCCACCCTGGTTGCCACCGCCGCGGCCCTGGCGTCAGGGTATTTCGGCGGCGCGGTAGACCGGATCATTATGCGGATCGTGGACGTGGTCATGTCCCTGCCGTTCCTTCCCCTGGTTATTGTTCTGGGCGTTTTTATGGGTCCGGGTTCGGGTACCCAGGTTTTTGTAATCACCCTGGTTATGTGGGCCCATCCCTGCCGGGAGCTCCGTTCCCAGGTGCTTAAAACCCGGAGCAACGGGTATATCGACGCGTCCCGGGCAATGGGTGAAAAATCATACCGGATCATTCTCCGGCATACCCTGCGGGATATCATGCCCCTGATTGTGCCTCAGTTCGTCTGGGTAGCCCAAAGCGCTATTCTCATCGAATCCTCCTTAAGTTTCCTTGGTTTGGGCGACCCCGTTTCAAAGAGCTGGGGAAGCATGCTCTTCTTTGCCAATACCCGGGCGGCCTTCCTTACCGGCGCCTGGGTTTACTGGGTGCTCCCCCCGGGGCTGTGTATCGCTCTGTCGTGTTTATCCTTTTCCCTCATCGGGTATTCCCTGGCGGGCAAACGGGGGCTGAAGTACTTTCCCTACGGTTCCTTCCGGAGGCCCGGTAAAAACACTGCCGATTCCCGGGGGCCGGGAATACCCCTGGCGGCGGAAAACCTGGAGGTGGTGTACCCGGGAAAACCGGATACCCGCGCTATGGACGGTGTATCCCTGGAACTCCGGCGGGGAGAATCGGTGGGAATTGTGGGTGAATCCGGGTGCGGCAAGACCACCATGGCCATGGCCATCCTGGGGCTGCTTAAATTTCCCGCGGAAGTCCGGCAGGGAAGGGTGTTTATCAACGGCAGGGATGTGCTTTCCGGCGATGAATTGACGGTCTGCCGTATGCGGGGAAAAACCATCGCCTACGTTCCCCAGAACGCCATGAATACCCTCAACCCGGTGATGACCGTAAAAAAACAGCTTGCCGAGGCCATACGGGTCCACCGGAAACTTTCACGTCAGGAAGAGAACCGGGAAATCCGGCGGCTCCTGGAAGGTGTGGGCCTTGATCCGGAAAGGGCCGGTGCCTACAACCACGAATTGTCCGGAGGGATGAAACAGCGGGTGGTCATCGCCATGGCTCTGGCGAACAACCCCGATATCCTTATCGCCGATGAACCCACCACGGGGCTCGATGTGCTGGTCCAGAAGAGTGTCATGGATCTCCTGGCCTCCCTGAAGGAACAATTCCACCTTTCGGTGATGCTTATAACCCATGATCTGCCTTTGGCCATGCAGTACAGTGACACCCTGGCGGTGATGTACAAAGGCCGCATTGTGGACTGCGGCCCGGTGGAAGCGGTGGCGGCCAATCCCCGGCATTCCCATACGGCTGACCTGTTCGGTAATTTTCCCCGGCTGGACCAGGAAAAAACCTGGGACCGTTCCCTGACGGCTTCCTCCGGCGCACTGGTGGTAAAGGGCCTCTCTAAGACCTTCAATTCCCGCCGGGGCCTGTTCGGGAAATCATCCGGAACGGTCAAAGCGGCGGACGGGGTTTCCTTTGCCCTGCGGCCCGGGGAGGTGCTCGGGATCATCGGCGGCAGCGGTTCGGGAAAAACCACCGTGAGCCGGCTCATTACGGGACTGGAACAGCCCGATTCCGGAGAAGTGATCCTGGACGGAATACCGCTGCTGGCCCTGCGGGGCAGGGAGCGCCGGGAAGCCGCCCGGAGTATCCACATGGTGTTCCAGGATCCCTACCAGTCCCTGCGAAATTCTATGAAGCTTCTGGACATTACCGCGGAACCGCTGGTTATCCGCGGCGGTTTTTCGAAAGACGAAATCCGGCAGCGGGTTTGTTCGGCCCTGCGGGATGTGCGTCTGCCGGACACTCCGGAATTTCTCCGGCGGACTCCGGACCAGCTTTCCGGGGGCCAGCGCCAGCGCCTGTCCTTTGCCCGGGCGGTGGTGGCGGAACCCCGGTACATTATCGCCGATGAACCTACCTCCATGCTGGATGTTTCCCTCCGGAAGGAACTGCTTAAACTGATGGAAGATCTGCGGAGCCGCTACAACATCGGCTTCATTTTCATCACCCACGATCTTTCCCTGGCCTACCATTTCTGCGACCGCCTTCTGGTGATGAAAGACGGCGCTGTGGTGGAAAAGGCCCGGGCCCGGGAACTCATCCGCCATCCCCTGCACGGGTATACCCGGGAGCTGATTGCCGCGGTGGAGACCCCGGCAAGTATCGCCGATTACGCCATGAGTATATGAGCGGGAAGTATCGTACCGGGCGTTTGATCTGGGCGGTTCTGGGGCTGTTCCTCCTTGGCGGGGAATCGGTCTGGGCGCATATTGCCGATGAGATCTCCGTTAAGACCACCATTACCCTGGAGGATGGTCAGGTAGGATTTACCCTGGACATTGCCTCGGGGGTGCTTTTTTCCACGGCGTTTCTAAAAATCCTTGATCCCGACAGGAACAAGGTTTTTGAGGAACCTGACCAAAAAGTATTTGGGGAATTTGTTCTGGATACCCTGAAGGTTTCTTTGGATGGTTCGCCGGTGCGGCCTGTACTGGATAGTTTCAGCGCATCCCAGTGGGATCTTTTCGCCGCGGGAATTTCATCCATCACGCTGGATTATTCCATTCCCTTTGACCGGGACGGCGGGGAAGCCGTGATGCTGGAGTATGAAATTAGCTTTTATCCGGAAACCGCGGTGTACTCCCTTTCGGTGATTAACTCCGTTCCGGAGGGTCTGGCAATTACCGGAGAGGAGCGGAATGAATTTCTCCAGGACCTGGTGCGTCTCAGTTTTACCGGCGACCCCGAAACCGTAGCGGCTTTGGCTGCCGCGGCCCCTCCGGCGGACCTGAAAACCACGGACAAACCTCCCGCCGCCAAGGCGTCCGCGAAACTGGACGTTTCCGGCATCCTCGCCTTTTTTCAGGAAGGAGCCGTCGGCGGCTCCGCCCTGGGGCTTATCCTGGTTCTCGCGGTTGTGGTGGGCTTCCTCCACGCCTTTACTCCGGGCCACGGCAAAGCTCTGGTGGGAGCGTTTCTTATCGCCAACCAGGGAACGGTGCTTCACGCCCTGTTTCTGGGGCTGATTATCACCGTGACCCATACGGTAAGCATCTACGCCTTCGGGCTGCTGGCATCCACCGCGGCGGCTTTCTTCCTGCCCGGGGAATTCATTCCCATCCTCAGCACTGCCTGCGGGATCTTCATTGTTTTTATCGGGCTCCGGGGATTTGTCCGGCGGGTGCTGGGCCGGGAAACCGATCATGCCCACCTGCTTCCCAATCTCCAGGTGCTCCGGAAGGATACGGTGAATATCCTCATTGACGGCCGTGCGGCGGAGGCCAATGAGGCTCTGATGATTGCCGTTGAGGATGAGGGCCTCCGGGGAACCCTCAAGGCTGCCGGAGCGGAGGACTTCAATCTCTGTTCCCCGGGATGCTCCACTCACGGAATGGTCCCCCTCAGGATCCGGCAGCGCCAGAATTCTGAGTTCTTCAGAATGGCGGTGAAAACCGGCGCGGTGGATGGAGTTGTCACCGCGTCGCCGGCAACGGTTCGGCATCTGGGGAAACTGGCGGGACTCACCCTGGTGGAACCCCGGGAGTCGGTGCTGGAAAAACCGGAACGGTTTCTTTCCGGCGCGGTGAACCGCTTCAGCTCCCGGGGGGACATCCGCATTCCCGAAACCCGGCTCTCCTGGGGCAGGGTGATTTCCCTGGGAATCGCCGGCGGAATTATTCCCTGTCCCGACGCACTGGCGGTACTGCTGGTGGCCATTGCCGCGGGACGGCTCTACCTGGGGATGGGCATTATTGTCCTCTTCAGCGCGGGACTGGCGGCCGCCCTCATCGGTGTTGGCATGGCGGTGGTCCTGACCAAACGGATTATCGGCCGGCAGAGACGGCTCGGTATTATTGTTACTTACATTCCCTATTTCAGTTCCCTGTTTATCAGCGCTCTCGGGGTTCTGATGATTCTCGGTTCCCGATGACGGAACCGCCCGGCGCATAGTTTCCGGGCAGTCATATAAGGAGAAAGGTGCATGAAAAAGATAGCCGTATGCGGCAAAGGCGGAGTGGGAAAGACAACATTCACTTCACTGCTGTGTTACGCCCTGGCCGAACAGGGACGGGAGGTTTACGCCATAGACGCGGATGTGAATCCCACCCTGGCGGAGGCCCTGGGGTTTTCCCCGGAGGAAGCCGCGGAGATCACCCCTATCATTGAAATGAAGGAACTCATCGAGGAACGGACCGGCGCCAAAACCGGGGAATACGGTTCCTACTTCAAAACGAACCCCGCTGTTAAGGATATCCCGGAACGGTTTTCCCGGAAGATCGGGAATATCAATTTCCTCATGATGGGCGCCATGCGGGGAGCCGACCAGGGCTGCGCCTGCGCGGAGAACGCCATGCTCAAGGCTCTGGTTACTCACCTTATTCTCAAGGAAAAGGAAACCGTGGTCATGGACATGGTGGCCGGAACCGAACACATGGGCCGGGGTACCGCCAAGGGGGTGGATCTGCTTTTCCTGGTGGTGGAGCCGGGAATGCGGAGCATCAAGGCCGCGAAGGAGATCCGGAAGATGTCCCGGGATTTGGGAATAGAAAGCCAGTATGTCATCGGAAATAAAATCCGGTCTCCGGCGGACGAGGAGTATCTCAGGAACCAGATGCCGGACTTTTCCTTTGCCGGGTTTCTTTCCAAAGATGACGGAGTGATCTCCGCGGAACAGCAGGGCCGCGCCCTCTACGAAACTTCACCGGAAATGCGGGAAACCATAAAAGTGATAGTCAGCGGTGTAGGTCTCTGAAAACGGTCCGTCAAATATGAAGTACCTTCCGGCGGCTTCCGCCGGGGATAAACCAAAGTTCCGGGCGTAGTCCCGGAGAGTCATTATTTTTTATGGACAGCGAAAGTATGGTCTGTCCCGAAAGGAGTTATTGTATGAAACGCTATGTTTCAGTTTTGTTACTGGCCGTCCTGGCCCTGGCGGGCTGCGGCGGAAGAAACGATACCGCCGGAACCGGCGGCCCGGGGCCCCAGACTGCCGATGAACTGACCATCGGTATTTACAACGACGCGGGGAATGTATCCACCTGGGGCGGCGGCGCCTACAGTCCCTGGGTGCTGGACGCGGTGTGTGAAAAGCTTGCCGGTCCCAATCCCTACGGCGCGGAACCGCAGATGATCCTGGCGGAATACATCCGGCCGGTGACGGATGACAACATGACCTGGGAGATTAAGCTCAAAAAAGGAATCCGGTGGCACGACGGAACGCCCCTCACGTCGGAGGACATACAATTCACCATCGACTATAATCGGGAAGGGCCCTCCAACAACCGCTATTCCCATCACACCAGTTCGGTTCCCCGCCTTCCCGGAGATGGGATTAAAATCATCGACGACCTCACCCTCCAGGTGACCGGCGCTTTCCCCATGCCGCATTTTGACCGGGAACCCTGCGCGGAAGTCCCCATTGTCCAGAAAGCCCAGTGGGAAAATATCAAAGATCCCCGGCAGTTTACGGGCAAATCCATCGGCACCGGTCCTTATAAACTGACGGATTACAAAGTCGGTGAGTACTACACCCTGGAGGCCAATGATGATTACCATCTGGGAACCCCTCTGGTAAAGAAACTCAACCTGGTGGTAATCCGGGACTTTTCAACCATGTTCACCGCCCTCCGGAGCGGGGAAATTGACGCCGCCGCCCGGAACCTTCCGCCGGAAATGGTCGAGGAATGGTCCAAGCTGGACCATATCACCATTGTCAAAACACCGTACCTCTGGGGCGCCGCTCTGACCCTGGATACCACCAAACTGCCCTTCGGGGATCTGCAGTTCCGGGAAGCCATAAGCTACGCCATAGACCGGGACGAACTCCTCCGCATCGTGGGGCTGGGCCACGGCCAGACAGGCACCAAGGGCTATCCCCATCCTATGTCATTCCATACCAACCCGGACAATTCCCAGCCCTATGACCCCGGAAAAGCGGCTCAGCTCTTTACGGATCTGGGTTACGTCGATATCAACGGCGACGGCTTCCGGGAAACCCCCGACGGCAAGCCCATTGACTGGCGCATCCTGGTGGATGCTTCGGGACCGATTTACGTCCGGGCGGCGGAAATTATTGTGGAACACCTTGAAGCCATAAACCTCAAGGCCCATGTGGAAGCCATGGAAAGCGCCGCATACAACGAGGCGGTGAATATCACCGGGAACTACAATATGACCGTTGGTGAGTTTGTACCCCACGGCCTCTGTGACGACGACATGATGATGGTTCTCCAGTACGGCGAACAGAAGACCGACGCCGTTCCCTATCCCGAACGGGACGCGGCCCTGGAAGCCTGGAAGGCGGCGGGCACCAAGGAAGGACGGCAGGAAGCCACCTACTACCTTCAGACACTGATAAACAAATACCCCAAACGGATCATGCTCTGGTATCCCGACGGTTTCTTCGCCTACAACAATACCAAATACGACAACTATTCCATTATCATGGGTGAAAATGATATCTACCACAAATATTCATTTATCCCCAACGACTCCCGTGAAGGCTTCGTCATCGAATATAAGTAACAACAACGCTGCCGGCCGGAATATTCCGGCCGGCTCCCGTGAAAAACGGGCACAAACCTGTCACGCATTTTGTTCCGTAAGCCCGCCGGCTCCGCAGAAAACCTTGCGGGTAAAAATAGTAATTCCTGTCATTGTCAGTCCCGCGGCGTAAAACGGAAGATATATGTCCCTTCCGATATGTTCAAAAACAATACCGTATATGAACTGCCCCAGAGGGCTCGTGCACATAACAAGACACATAAAGCAGGAGATAACTTTTCCTATTAAATGCTTCGGCGTTAAGAGCTGGAGGTATGTCATCATCTGGATTTGAAATAATGTGTGCAGTGTCAGTAACAGACCACCACCGGTCAGCAAAATGATGTAGATCCCCATGGGCGCGTTCAGGACCTGCAGCGAGGCGCCGCTTATGATTACGGACAAAGAGCATCCAATCAGGAGAACGGGGCTTGCCGCGCTGTTCAGTTTGTTTGAAAACATTCCGGCGAGCAGGCCGCCCAATATGGCCCCCGCGGCGATTACCCCCTGGGCGTATCCATACAAACGGCTGGCGGTATCCGGCGCGAAGCCCAGACGCTGTGTAATGATAACCGGAAGCCCAATCAATATCAGTGAAGTCAGCAACAGGTTGGTAGACGCGAATATCAGAGCCGCTTTCCAGAGGACAGGCTTTTTTTTGAACATAAAACTGAAGCTTTCCTTAAGATCGGCAAACCCGGTAACAAATATGTTCCCGGTGGATTCCCGTTTTTCAAAGGGAATGCGGATAAAAATTTCCATTGCCGCCGACCCGAGAAAACAGCCTATACTTACATATAGAATTGGAACCAATCCGAAAACAGAAAACAGCAGCCCTCCAATTACCGGTCCTGCCATGCTGGCAATAGAGTTAATCATATCAACCACGGAGTTCGCTTTCATGATATGGTCCGTTTCGACCAAAACGGGGACACTGGCTTTAACCGCGGGTTGGTAGGCACCCTGTATCCCGTACAGGATAATCATGGTTACTGCCATAAGCGGAACAATATCCAATCTTCCCGCCAGCAGATAAAACAGAAAAATGAGTATCGCCGTGCAAAAATCAAGGATTACCATGATGTTCCGTTTGTTGACCCGGTCGGCAATAATGCCCCCTACAGGGAACAGAACAATCATTGGGATAAAAGAAACCGCCAGTATTGTTCCGAACAGTGCAGCCGAGCCCGTCTGATTGAGCAGGTACAGCGGAAGGGCATACCGCAGTATCTGATTGCCGAATATCGAAATAACCTGTCCTATGGCAACGAGGATAAAATCCTTTGAAAATATTGCTTTCCGGCGGATTGCCGAACTAGTGATGGTTCTTTGCATGGTTCTTACTTCTCCTTTTTATAAAATTCTGATGATGCCGAAGCATGTCATCCGCATCGCCGGGGTGGTTGTTTTTGGGTTCGTCAAAACCCTCCTGGGCAATGCCGTCGAAGCGGTACAGTTTCTGAAGCATTGTCCACAGGGCTTTCAAATCTTCAGTGGTGAAATCATGAAAGATATCCGCTAAAAATTCGTCCGTGCGCTCCGCGCACAAGGAAAAAGCCCGCGCTCCTTCCGGTGTGATTGTAATATTGACCGCCCGCTTATCCAGTTCGCTTGGCGTGACGGACAGATAGTTCTTTCTTTCCAGGGCGTCAACAATCTGTTTCGCACTCTGTTTGGTGGTCCCCAGCTGCCGCGCGATATGGCTGATTGTCGCTTTACCATCCGGCGCGTGGATGATAGCCGGCACCGCCAGCATTTGCCGGATGGTTAAATCCTGCAGGTATTTATCGCCCCGCATCTGCAGTTTATTAGTTACCGAAAACAAGGCCGCCAGGGCCTGATGCGTAAAAAATATATCTTGCGCCGCGTTCATAAAAGTATCTCCTTTTAATAAGACATTATACTGTCTAAATAATACCATACTGTCATTGCTGTGAAAAGTCAATATACTGTCTAAAATGTTTCTTGAAAAAACTTATCCGATGAAATGACATAACTAATCTCAAAAATTGACTTTCCCGGTGAGGTGTGGTATTTTAACCCAGATACCCCATGGGGTATCTGGAGGTGATCACTATGCGCCAATGCATGGATGCCGGAAATATCCACCGCCGGATGAAAAAAATAATCGGACAGCTTAACGCCATAGATAAAATGGTTGATGAGGATATACCCTGCGAGGATATTCTGATGCAGATAAACGCCGCGAAATCCGCCCTGCACAAAGTCGGCCAGATCGTCCTGGAAGGCCATCTCAACCACTGTGTCCGTGACGGTCTAGAGCACGGGAACGCTGAAAAAACCATCGCGGAATTTTCCAAAGCGGTGGAGCATTTTTCCCGCATGACCTGACAGCGGCAGCCAGCCGGATTCTTTAAAGAAAATTATACAAAAGAGCGTTGGTTTTTTATGAACCGGCGCTTTCTTTTTTCGCGGAACCGGTTTTGTAATCTGCGGTTTTTCTTCTGCAATACTTATTGACTCATATTCCCCTAGTATATATTATACCTATACCCCCATAGGTATAGGAGCTTTGTTATGATTGAATTCCTGAAAGATGAGGAAAAACGAGGTATCCTTTTCCTTGTCACATCCGGTATATCACTGATCGCCAGTTTCTTTTCTGGAAAATATCTTCCCCTGGATCCTGCCTGGATCGCCATCGTACTCTGCGGTATTCCAATTGTAAGAGGAGCCGCCGTGGCTCTGGCCACCGAATTTGATGTTAAGGCGGATCTGCTGGTTTCCCTGGCTCTCATTGCGTCGGTAATCATCGGAGAAACCTTTGCCGCCGGCGAGGTGGCCTTTATCATGACCCTGGGGGCCATGCTCGAGGAGCGCACCGTCGCCAAGGCCCGGGCGGGCATTGAAAGGCTGGTACACCTGACGCCCCGTACGGCCCGGATCGTACATGAGGGAGAGGAACGGGTTATCTCCGCCGAACAGGTCAAAGTAGGGGATATGCTGCGGGTTCTTGCGGGGGAAACCATAGCCGTTGACGGTATAATCGTTACCGGCCAGACTTCCATCAACCAGAGTGTGATGACCGGCGAATCCCTGCCGGTGGACAAAGGCGCCGGCGACGAAGTTGCCAGCGGCACGGTCAACCAGTTCGGGACCTTTGATATGCGGGCATCGAAAGTAGGGGAGGACAGCTCTCTGCAGCGGATGATACGCCTGGTGGAATCCGCCGACGCGGGAAAGGCAAAAATCGTCGGGCTTGCCGACCGCTGGGCGACGTGGATTGTGGTGATTGCCCTTGTATCCGCTGCGGTCACATGGTTCGTCACCGGTGAAATCATCCGCGCCGTAACTATCCTTGTAGTGTTCTGCCCCTGTGCCCTGGTACTGGCAACTCCCACGGCAATCATGGCAGGAATCGGCAACGCGGCAAAATACGGCATCCTTATCCGTGAGGGGGACGCCCTGGAACGGCTTGCCGCCGTATCCCGGCTGGCCTTTGACAAAACCGGTACCCTGACGTACGGTACGCCTCATGTGGTTGCCGCCGACAGCTTCGATTCCGGAATGTCTGGGGAGGAAATATTTTCCTTGGCGGCCTCTGCGGAACGGCTGAGCGAACATCCCTTAGGCAAAGCCATCACCGCACATTACAAGGAAACCGCCGGCAGCCTTCCCCGGGAACCGCAGAAATTTTCCCTGATCGCGGGCCGGGGTGTGGAAGCGCAGGTGGAGGATAAATCAATTCTCGCGGGAAATCCCGAACTGCTGGCGGAACAGATGATCCGTCTGCCCGATTCAATGATGGAAAAAGCGGAAACCTACAAGAACGACGGCTGTACGGTTATTTTTATCGCGGTAAACGGAATTGCCTCGGGTATGATAGCCCTGGCGGATGAACTCCGCGGTGATGCCGCCCAGGTTGTGAGGAAAGTCGGGGAGAGCGGTATCGGAACCATACTTCTCACCGGCGACAATGAACGTGCCGCGCGCCATATTGCGGACGAGACCGGAATATCCGAAGTCTACGCGGATTGCCTGCCGGAAACAAAATTGAAGATCATCGACCGCTGCCAGCGGGACGGCAAGCTTATCTGTATGGTGGGTGACGGCGTGAATGACGCTCCGGCGCTTAAAAAAGCCCATGTGGGCATTGCCATGGGCGGTATCGGCAGCGACATTGCCATCGATGCCGCGGACATTGCCCTGGTAGGGGACGATATTAAAAACCTTCCCCATCTCCTTAAACTTTCCAGGAAGACCATGGGGAAAATTACGGTTAACCTGACCGCGTCCATGGTGCTTAACTTTGCAGCCATTATCCTTGCCATGACCGGGATACTCAATCCGGTGGTCGGCGCGCTGGTCCACAATGTGGGTTCCGTGGTGGTTATTATCAACTCTTCGCTTTTGCTCAAGTGGAAGGAAAAATAAACGGGGAAATATTACCGCTCACCGTGAAAGAATTGCGGCGGCCAATCCCAGGAGAAGAACCGCGGCCAGGAGAAAAATGGTCGGAAGTTTCCGTTTTATGTAATAAAGCATAGTTTCTGCTCCCGCAGTATTAGTATAAATAGTTAGCATAAACTAACTATTTATACTATACCATAACAAACCGCGGAAGGCAATAAAAAAGTTTATCCGGCCGGGTAATGCCTGTACCCAAAAAACTTAGGCACAACCGGGCGGAGCTCAATCAATAAGAGAACCCTTCAAGTCTTTAGATCTTCCAGGTTATCCATATAGAACAGACAGTCCATGATATCCCCGGCAAGGAGATTGATACATTCTTTCATGTAGGCAAAGTGTTTTTCGTCCAGAGGGCTTTTGCTTTTCTTCGCGGTTTTATTTGAATAATCAACATCCTCCGCGGCGAAAAACATATATACATACATGGTACCGGATTCCTTGGCGCAGAAATAAGCTTCCAGATACGCTTTTTCATTTTTCAGCAATTGGGAACCCTGATCCGTGTTTTCCTTAAGAAAGGCAAGCCACTCTTTCGCAACCTTTTCCTTTCCCTTCTTTACCTTAAGCTTATACAATTTGATATCCATGGTTTTCTTCTTTTTTCCGGTCCGCCGGTTCAGGCCGGTATTTCCCGTCCGCCGAGCTTCCAGCCGATGGATTTCTCCCGCATGGTAATAAAATCCGCGTAGAGCCCGCCGGTTTCCATAAGCTGGGAATGGGTACCCCGCTGAATGATCATGCCCTTGTCCAAAACCAGAATCTGGTCGGCGTGCTGTACGGTCTTAAGCCGGTGGGCGATCATGATGATGGTTTTGTTTTTTGTAAGCTGACTTATAGCTTCCTGTAGCAGGGCTTCGTTTTCCGGATCCACATTGGCGGTGGCTTCGTCCAGGATAATCACCGGAGCGTCCTTGAGGAGCGCCCGGGCGATGGAGACCCGCTGTTTTTCGCCCCCGGAAAGGGTCGCTCCGCCTTCGCCGATGACGGTATTATATCCTTCCGGCAGGGCTGCGATAAAGTCGTGGCAGCAGGCTTTCTTGGCCGCTTCCCGTACTTCATCATCCGTGGCGCCGGGCTTGCCGAATTTGATATTATTGGCGATGGTATCGTTGAAGAGGTACACGTTCTGGAAGACCATGCTGAAATTTGAAAGCAGGCTGTCCAGGGTGAAATTCCGGACGTCCCTGCCTCCGAGGGTCACTGTCCCGGAGTCCGCATCCCAGAAACGGGCCATGAGCCGGCACAGGGTTGTCTTGCCGCCGCCGGAGGGGCCGATTACCGCGGTGGTGGTTTTCTGGGGTATAAGGTAGCTGACATCGTTTATGGTCTTCCGGTTTTTGTAGGAGAACTCCACATGTTCTCCGGCTATGTCACGGCGTTCCGGAACTATTTCCGTACCGTCACTATCCATCACCGGGGTCCGGAAGATTTCTTCAATCTTATCCATGGAAAGGTCCAGCACCCGGAGCAGGGCAGAATAGTTCCCCGCGGATTCCAGCTGGCTGTAGACCATGAAGGAAGATATCACCAGGAGGAGGCAGTTCATCAGAGCCATGGTCCCGTTCAGATAGAAAAGAAGGGAGACAAAAAGCATGGCCAGACCGAAAAACTTAAGGGTGATGCTCTGGAAACACATATAGGGAACAAAGGTTTTTTCCAGTTTGAAGTTTACCGCTTCGTTTTCCTGGATGGCTTTATCCGCAGTCTGTTTTGCACCCTGGTCCAGGTTGTAGGACCGAACCACGGCGATTCCCTGGATATATTCCAATGCTGCAGCCACAAGACGGCTGTCCGCTTCGGTCTTCTGGGGCGAAATCTTCCGGGATTTCCGCTGCATAAGGGCATTGATACCGAAGAAACCGGCGATACCCGCAACGATAAGGAGACCAATCCGCCAGTCGTAGAAAATGACTGCCAGGGTAATCATTGCGGTGGTGAGCACTCCCTGGGTGGTGAGCATAATCACCCGGGTGGCAACATCCTGGAGATTCTCCGCGGTATTGGTGGTTACCGAGGTTATGTAGCCAAGACTGTTGTCGTTGAAATAACCCATGGGCATGTACCGCAGGCGGTCTCCGATTTCGATGCGTTTGTTGGTGGCCACCGTATAGCCCGCGATGGTTTGTTTCATGGTCATACTGGCCCGGGTAAGGGTACATCCGATAATACTCACCAGCATAATAATAAGACTTGTCCAGACCGTCTTTGTTCCCATGGTTCCGCTGAGCAGTTCTTCGAGTACCACCGCGATGGCGGGGATACGCAGGGCCTCAAAAACAGCGTGAAGCAGGGAGATTCCCAGGGATTGGTAGAAATATTTTGCCTGGCTTCCAGCGAAGCGGAAGAATTTCTTGAATATGCCGATCATGCTTTTACCTCCGCGGTAATATCTTTCGTATCCTTTGCCGCTATATGGGCACGCCACATCCGGAGGTACAGGGGACTCTGCTCCAGCAGTTCTCCGTGGGTACCCTGTGCCGCGACCTGCCCCTTGTCGATGACCACGATTTTATCGGAATCGCTCACCGTGGAAAGACGGTGGGCAATGACGATGAGGGTCCGGCCCGCTACCAGCCGGGAAACCGCTGCCTGGATTACCGCTTCGTTTTCCGGATCAGTATACGCCGTGGCCTCATCCAGGATAACAATGGGCGCGTTCTTGAGCATGGCCCGGGCAATGGATATCCGCTGTTTTTCCCCTCCGGAAAGGTGCCCCCCGCCGCTGCCGGTGCGGGTCTCATACCCGTTTTCCAGGGCCATGATAAAGTCGTGGCATCCGCTGGCCTTGGCCGCTTCCTCTACCTGGGCGTCGGTGGCTCCGGCGCGGCCCATACGGATATTTTCACGGATGGTCTCGTCGAAGAGGTAGGTATCCTGGGTCACATAAGCCACCGTATCGTTGAGCTGGCGCAGCGGAATGTTCCGGATATCCGTTCCCCCGATAGTGATGGTTCCTTCATTAGTATCCCATAATGAAGCGATGAGTTTTGCCAGGGTTGACTTGCCTCCCCCGGATGGACCCACCAGGGCGGTAACACTCCCTTCCGGAATATCAAGACTCACCTTATTCAGTACGGTCTCCTCTTTGTAGGCGAAGGAAACATCCTGCAGTATGATACCGCAGCCCAAAAGAGCCGCTTCGCCGGCAGGCCGCTCAAGGTCCGGCGCTTCCAGGATTTCGGTGATTTCCGCAACGATGGCGGCGATTTTCCCCATATCATCGGAGTAGGACATAGTAGTGATCAGTGGGCCGACTACGCCCAAAGACAGGATTATGGCCATAATGAAGGTTTCGATACTCAAAGATCCCGCCATATAAAGCAGACAGCCAATAGGGAGAATACCCACCAGCACCGCCGGAAAAACGGACATGGCCAGGGAAAAATATGTCTGGGTGGAACGCATCCAGTCAATGGCCGAGTTCGCCGCCTCTTTCGCTGCACGGGTAAACTTATCGTAGGATCCGGCGGACTGGTTGAAAATCTTGATGACCTCGATGCCGTTGATGTACTCTACCGCTGTCGCGTTAAGCTGCTTGTTTTTGGCCACGTAATTCATGAATCGTCCTTCGTATCCGGACATCATGGCCATGTAGCACAGAAAACCAAGGGGCAGGGTGATCAGTGCGGCCAGGGCCATGCGCCAATCCAGCGCAAAGAGGTAGATAATCGTTGCCAGGGATACCAGCACATTGCCGCTCATCTCGGGCACCACGTGGGCCAGAGCGGTCTCGATACTGTCGGCCCGTTCCACCAGGACATTCTTCAGCTTTCCTGATGGCGTATCCAGAAGGAAGCCCATGGGCAGGCGGGTAAGTTTTTTAGTAAGCCTGAGACGTACCTCGGAGATAACCGCGAAGGTTGCTTTGTGGGATAAGGTAGTGGAGACCCCGTGGCACAAGTAACGGATCACCCAGAAGCCCGCTGCCCAGAGACACCATGCGGCATAAAAGGGAATTTCCCGGACTCCCTGGATGAGGGCGATAACCATCCGGGCCACACAGAAGTATGGAGCCATGCCGCAGGCGACCCCCAGGGTGGCAAAGATTACCGAAGCGATATACCCTCTTCTGTGAGGGCTGGCAAAATCCAGGAGCCAGCCGACCGTACTTTTCGCGGCGATGGCCCCGCCGGACCCGGCATTGTTCTCTTGTTTTTCTTTCATAAATAAACTCCCTAATGAGTATTACGCCGCATTGGGCATAGGTTTTGTTTCGGCCTCCAGCCTGCTCAAAGCTCTGAACTCCTTTCCCAGGAAAACCAGTGCCAGGATGAGCACAATGGCGTCGTTCGCGGGGATGGCCAGCCATACCCCGGTAACTCCCAGGAAACGGGGCAAAATCAATACCAGGGGGACGATGAGAAGAATCTGCCGGAGCATTACCAGGGCTCCGGCCTGGGCTCCCTTGCCCAGGGATTGGAAGAAAGTCATGGTCATGATCAGAAGACCGTAGGTGGGGAAGATGGAATACATGAGCCGGAAGTTCACCAATCCCCGTTCTACGATTGAAGGGTCGGTGATAAAGGCCGACAGGATTGTCCGGGGAAAAGCCTGCATTATGAAGAAGAATACCAGGGCGAGGAGCGTCGAACCGGCGATAAAAACCTTGGTCATGGTTTTTGCCCGGCGGTACTGTCCGGCTCCGTAGTTGGTTCCCACCGCCGGCTGCAGTCCCTGGCTCATACCCCAGACCGGCACAAACGCCAGCTGCAGTACCCGCTGGGCCGCGCCCATGAGGGCAATCTGGTCGGCTCCGCCGTACCGCACCGCGGTATTGTAGACCACGGTCATCTGGACCAGCATAAGTACCTGCATAAGCATGGCACTTACCCCCACGGAAAAAATTCCCGGGAGGAGCTCCGGTTCCAGACGGATTCTGTGGAAACGTACCACCGGACTCTTTTTTATGAAGTATATCATGGTAAAAACCGCCTGGCAGAACTGGGACAGTATCGTCGCCAGGGCAACCGCCTGGGGGCCGCGGCCGGGCATAAGGATGATGAATATCGGGTCCAGGATAATGTTAAGCACAGCTCCGCCGGCCATGATGGCCATGGCGGTTCCCATACGGCCTTCGGCGCGCATTACCATATTGGCGCTCTGCATAAAGTTTACGAAGATTGAACCCATGTATACGGTCCGCAGGTAGGTGGTACCCATGGCAAGGACTTCGCCTTCCGCGCCGGACAGACGGAGCAGGGCAGGTGCCAGGGGAATCCCGGCCGCCATAACAATACCCGACAGGAGAAGAACCAGCACAAGAAGGTTGCCCATGATCTTGTCCACGGTTTCCCGGTCCCCGGCGCCAACGGCCCGGGACAGAATTGACCCGGAACCGATGCCCACCAGTACGGCGATACCGTTGTTTACGAGAACGAAGGGCGAAGCGGCGGACACGGCACTCATGGCTGATACCCCCACCATCTGGCCAACGTAAATTGAATCCACAAAGGCGTAAAGCCCTACCACAAACTGACCCAGGATTGCCGGCAGGCTCAATTTGAGCATCAGCTTCCAGGGGCTTTCGGTCAATAAATTTTCCCGTACATCAGACATTTCCGGCTCCTTGTATTGTTTCATATCTGTCTATATGAGTTAGGATTAGCTAACTCAAAAGCTCTAAAAAAAGGCCCGGAGTCCGGTTGCTCCGAAGGCCTTTTGCGGCGCTAGGTTCTCCTTACTGAGAGTGCCTCTGGCGCTGTTTTAACCGCCGTAATATCAAATCCCAGCATAACATCCCATCCGGCGGTAAAAAAACTGGTTATATGATCCACGTATTCCCCGGCTTCCCTGCGGCTCATACTATGGGCTACGGTCTCGAATATTGCCGAGATATACGCGTTGGACAGGATGTGAATCAGGTTAAGTTTAAGTTTCCGGGGATTGTAGCCCCGGCGGCGCATAACCTTGATGAACTCCGCGCTGGCTTCGGTTTCCATATCTACCAGGGATTCTATAAAATGCTCATATTCAGTTCCGGCGCTGGAACAGACAATGAGTTTAAATGCATCAAACTGGCCGTATATGCGGTCAAAAAGAGCGTGAAGTTTCCCCGCGGTATAGCCATGCATCAGATCAACCTGATCCGGTTCGGAAAGCGCCTTAAAGCCTTCATGGGCGCGGACAAAGCCATCCCGGAAATCCGATGCCGCCGGCTCCACCAGGGCGCGGAACAGCGCTTCCTTGTCCGGATAGTGGGCGTAAATGGCCCCGGTGGTCACGCCTGCCCGTTCGGCAATGGTCCTCAGGGAGGCATCCTTGAATCCTTTGGTGAGAAATTCTTCTTTTCCAGCGGAAAGAATCCTTTCCCGAGCGTTTTCCTTCATAAAGCCGCCGTTTGATAACAGTGTTATTAATAACACTGTTATTTTTACAGAAGATAGGTTTGTCTGTCAAGGGCAGCGCCGGAATTTGCGTTCATCTTAAAAAAATCATTTTCAGCGGTATTGGCGGTTTCAGCAGCAGCCCTAGTCCCGGGGAAAAAAATACTCCGATCCGGACTGTCCGGCTTTCTCGAGAACGGCTGAAAAACTTTCAATCTGTGTTTCCGTCAGCCCCTGGGTGATAAATTCTACCCAATCCGCAACAACCCGGCGGATATGGGGGAGTTCTTTTTTTGCCTTCGCGGTGGGGTGGAGCGTGTAGGTCCGCTTATCGCCGGGCAGAAGTTTCCTGGTGATATAGCCTTTTTTCTCAAGATGTTCCAGGGCTCTGGTAATATTGCTGGGATGCACATAGACCCGCCTCCGGAGACTCTCCTGGGGCAGTCCCGGGGAATCACAGATATGAATAATAAAAGCGTGGTGGCTGCTGTTTATTTCCAGATCCTTAAGCCGCTGGTCCAAATACTGATTCCCCAGTCTCCCCAGCACCGCCAGCCATTTGAATATACTTTCCATAACCCTTCCTTACATAAAAATATAACGGGGAATACGAGGAAAAGTAGTTGCGCTCGCAATTAAAATCCGCTATACTCAAATCTATCATGGAGGAAAAATGATGCGCAAGATGAATACGTATCTTATTGCAGGCTTTATCCTTTTTCTGGTTATTGGGCTGTCCGCCTATGCCCAGGGAAACAAGGATACCGGAGCCGAGGCGGTAAGCGCCGCCAGTGATTCAGCCGGAATACCGGAATCCGCCGGAACCCCGGCGGCTGCTGCCGCAATCACCAGGGACAGCGGAACCAGCGGAATCTTTAGCCGGACCACGGCGCGGTCCTTTTCACCGGAGCCGGTTACCGAGGAACAGATTGATCTTCTCCTCCGGGCGGCGTTCGCCTCTCCCACCGGCGGAAATCAGCGTTCCTGGGAATTTATCGTTGTTACCGACAGGAAAGCCATGGCTGTGATCCAGGAAGGCCATCCCTTTGCCCAGGCACTGGACACGGCGCCGCTGCTGATCATTGTCGCGGGAAATGAGCAGAGCGCCCGGTACCGGGAACTGCTGGAATTCGACTCTGGAATCGCCACTCAGGCCATTCTGATCCAGGCCGCCGAACTGGGGTTGTCCAGCGTGGCCATGAGTATCGCTCCTCAGGAAGCCCGGATAGGAGCGGCTGCCAGGGCCGCGGATCTGCCGGATTACGTAGTCCCCCATATAATGATTGCCGTGGGGCATCCTGCCTCGGACGCGGTCTCTTCGGCGAGCGTCAATTTCTACAGCGCCCAGAAGGTACACCGCGGGAAATTCTGAAAAGACAGCTGCCGCGTTTTTTTTAAACCCGGTACTCCGGTATACGGTTTCCTGCCGGACGCTGTATACCGGGGTGCCGGTAGATATAAGCGGATGGTTAATAATCACCGCTGACCGGGCCCATTGAGATTTTTCCGCCGGTATGGGATAGTTTATTCTCAGCGGATTAATTGACCGCAGAAACATGGAGGGACAGCATGAGCGGGAAACCTAAGGCCGTTCTGAAGGAATGGGTCGCTTTATTCAACCGGGGGGACGCCGATGCTCTGGCTGATTTGTACCATGATGACGCGGTAAACCATCAGGTAGCCAACGAGCCCGTGGAAGGAAAAGAAAACATCCGTGCCATGTTCCATGCGGAATTCTCCGCCGCGGAGATGGTCTGTATCATGGAAAATCTCTTTGAAGACGGGGAGTGGGCCATTTTGGAATGGAAGGATCCTCTGGGATTGCGGGGGTGCGGATTTTTCCGTATCGTTGACGGAAAAATAAAATTCCAGCGGGGTTATTGGGATAAACTTTCCTTTTTGCGGCAGCACAATCTGCCGATTTCCTGACAGCGCCATAAAAAATATTTTCGCCGCAATAAAGGATTTACTGTGAAAGAAGAGAAATTACACATTGAACATATTCCGGCTGTTTTGTACGGGCCTGATTCGGATAGGCTGTACCTGTACGTTCACGGACGGTACTCAAACAAAGAAGAAGCCCTGGGTTTCGCCGCAGCCGCGGTGCAGAACGGGTACCGGGTAATGAGTTTTGATCTCCCTGAACATGGGGAACGGGAAAACCAGGATTACCCCTGCAACGCGCGGAACGGAAAACGGGACCTGGAAATTGTATACGCGTACTTAAAAGACAGGTACAAAAAGTTTTCACTCTGCGCCTGCAGCCTCGGGGCTTATTTCAGTCTCCTGGCTTACCAGGATATTGCCTTTGAACGCTGCCTTTTCATTTCTCCCATTCTCAATATGGAGCGGCTCATTAAAAACATGATGGTGTGGGCAAATGTTTCGGAAAATGAACTAAAGAAAAAAGGAACCATCGGAACATCCTTCGGGGAAACCCTGTCCTGGGATTATTACCAGTACGTCAGGGAGAATCCAATACGGAAATGGGACAGTAAGACCTTTATCCTCTATGGGGAACGGGACAATCTGACTGAGCGGCAGGTTCTTGATTCCTTTTCAAAAAAATACAGCTGTGATGTTACGGTTATGGAAAACGGCGAACATTACTTCCATACACCTGAACAGCTGGCGTATCTGGATCGCTGGATAAAATCGGCAGTTTGCCGCACTGAAAAGGGTCGTTGATTATTTCAGGTATTTTTCCAGTATTTCCATTGTCAGGCCGTAATCCAAAGGCTTGCCGATGTGACCGTTTATTCCGCTTTCAAGGTATTTTTCCACATCTTCCTTAAATACATTGGCGGTCAGCGCGATGATCGGAACATCCTTATTAACCGCCCTGATAAGTTTTGTGGCTTCAACACCATCCATGACGGGCATCTGTATATCCATAAGGATCAAATCATACAAACCGGGGTCGGCGGCAAACATCTTATACGCCTCTTCGCCGTTTACGGCGCAGTCGATTCCGGCATGTGTGGCCTCAAGCATGGCGAGGACAATTTCACGGTTGATCTCATGATCCTCCGCGAGCAATATTCTTTTTCCGCTGAAATCATGTACCTTTTCTGATCCCGCGGGTTCGGTTTCACCTTCGCCGGCCTTCCGGGCCGTATCAGCCGCGACCCCCTGGGCTAAGGGGGCATCGGTCTGTTCCGGACTGTCCGCGCCCCGCTCCAGTTTTACGGTGAAGAAGAATGTCGAGCCCTTATCCGGTTCGGATTCGACCCATATTTCCCCGCCCATGAGTCCAACGATGCGCTTGGACAGCGCCAGGCCCAGACCGGTTCCGCCGAAACTGCGTGAGGTGCTGCTGTCGGCCTGCTCGAACATGCGGAATATTTTTGTCTGCTGTTCCGCGGTTATGCCGATTCCCGTATCGGAAACTTCAAACTGCAGTGTACATACATCCTTCTCCGTATTTTTAACAAACGCTTTCAGGCCGATTATCCCCTGTTCCCCGGTGAACTTTACCGCGTTGGAAAGCAGATTGATGATCACCTGGGACAATCTGAAATCATCACCGAAAAATGTTTCCGGAACATTTTTATCAATTTCCGTATTCAGGGTTTGCTTTTTTTCTTTAAGCTGAACGTTTGCCAGGCCTATGGCATCCTCAAGCATTTTATTGAACTTGAATTTCACCGGCGAGAGCTCCAGCTTATTGGCTTCCATTTTCGACATATCCAGGACATTGTTTACAAGCGAAAGAAGATGCACGGAAGCTTCTTCGATCTTTTTAAATGAATCTTCCTTCTTTTTTTCTTCCTTCGCTTTTTGCCCTATAGCGGCCATGCCTACAATAACATTAAGCGGCGTTCTCATTTCATGGCTCATGTTGGAAAGAAACACCGACTTCGCCCTGTTTGACGCCTCCGCCTGGTCCCTGGCCGCGGCCAGCATCACGTTCAGCTCGCCCAGGTGCTCATTCTTTTTTTCAAGTTCCTGTGAGTTTTTGGTCAGCCTGCTGACGAGATCGTTGATCTGCTCCACCATGGTTGTAAAAGCCGTGGAGAGAATTCCCACTTCATCGTTGTTTTTTGCCTTGGGAATATCAACGCTGAAGTTTCCTTCGCCCACCTGTTTTGCGGAATCGGCCAAACGCAATATGGGCTTTGTCAGATTCCTGGTGACGATATAGAGCAGCAGGGCGATAAAGGCTATTCCGATAACAGATACGAGAATGACATAGTTTCTGATTTCATTGGATTTCTGCAGCACCTTCGCCATAGGTACGTTAACCGCTACAGACCATGGATTCGTGGCTTCACTGAACGGGATGGGCATATAGACTTTGTAATAGCCGTTTTCGGTTACGGTAAACGGTTTTCCGTCCGCTATCGCCGCGGTGGCTTGATCCGCAATACGCAGCCGGTCCGCATCCAGCTGAAGGATTTCCCTGGCCATATCGTTGGTGAGCAGGGTTAAATCCAGGCTGACGCCGCCGGGGTTCTCGGTATAAGCGGTAAGGTTCCGGGCAAAGGCTGCCGCGCTGCCGTATTCTTCGTCTGACGATGAGTGTTTTTTCACGTAATTATCCGCAGCTGCCAGCGCTTCCCGCGCTTTGGATAAATCGGATTTCAGCATATTGTACACCGATGTGGCGTAGACACTTTTGTTAAAGTACTCATCGTCGGGGTGAGCGACGATGATACCCGAGTTCGAGTAAATCTCCGTATATTCATCGAGTCCGCTGGTATTAACGTGGGAGACCATCTCCTGCAGGCTGTCCAGGGCCATGTCGGAAGAAACGATCCCAATAAACTCGCCGTCTATCAGTATGGGAAACACCAGGCTGGACATCAATACGGGTGTTCCCTGGACTTCAAAGAAAAAAGGATCGGTAATATATTCTTTCCCGGAATCCCGGGCGCCGGCGTACCAAACATCGTTGTCAAAATCTTCCAGCGGTTCTACGCCGATTTCTCCATCCTGCAAACTCCAATACGGCGCATACCGGCCTGACTCGCCGTACAGCGGATACTGTCCGGCGTATTCGGCGTCTTTGCCGTCCAATTTATTCGGCTCAAAGGCTACACAGAATGAGATAATGTATTCTTTTTGCCTCAGCGAATTCTGCAGAATAGCATTCAGCGTATCCCTGTCGGCTTCACCGCGCTCTATCAGTGTTTTAAAGACCGTCATCAGGGATTCCGATGTCACCCGTGCCGCCTGGAGCTCGGATTTTATTTCATAACTGTATTTGGCGGACATTTCATCCGCCAGTGAAAAGGCGTCATCCTTGGCCATCACTATACTTCGGTAGGAGACTATCGAACTTACAAGGCTGAATGTGACAATAACCACCAGGGTTATCAGAATAAATAACTTAATCCGCAGACTTATCTTTTTAAACACGGAGATTCCCTCACTCAAAATAATCATTCAGTCAGATACACCAGGAAACAGCGGAACCGTTAGCCGGAAGCTGCCCCGCCGGACAGCAAATTTGCCGAATAATTTCCGCTAAAAACAGGCATCCATAAATCAATTTGTTATTACTATAACATACCGCATAGGTCTGTGAAAGACGCGGAAAAATTGCTGAAAAATCTAAAAAACTATTACTTGTGGAAACGTATTGATGAATATTTTCCGGATGAAATACCCGCTGAGAGCTGTAGGTAAGAATACTATTTGAAAAAATATGATTAAGAAAAAAACAGCCTTGACTAAAAATACTGTTCTGAATATATTTAATTAGGAAGCTAACAGTTAGGAGGCTTACATGATGATTCAGGAACAGCCCCTGGTGTTTCGTATCAAATCGCTCAGTAACCAGATAAAACGGCTGCTTGATAAAAGCGCTATCGCGGGAAACGACGCGAATTTGACCGGTATGCAGTATGCCATTCTGGGTTATTTGGCGGAACGGGACGACGGACGGGATGTTTTCCAGCGTGATATCGAGGCGGAGTTCAATATCCGCAGGTCCACCGCTACGGGTATGCTTCAGCTTCTGGAAAAAAACGGCTATATCAAGCGGGGGAATGTGTCCGGAGATGCCCGGCTCAAGAAAATCACCATGACCGGCAGCGCAAAAGAACTGAATAAGGTTGCCAGGGCTAATATCAAACATATCCAGGGCCGCCTGCTTAAAGGAATTTCCAAAGAAGAAATGGAACAATTTTACCGGGTACTGGAGAAAATAACCGCCAACGCCCGGGATTAGGCCGCAGATCAAAGGCGGCTTAATGTATATCCTTATTGTTAGGTAGCTTACAGTAAGGAAGCGAACAGTAATAATACGGAGGTAATCCTGTGGTTAAAACCTGGGCCCGCTGTGTCGGGCAATACAAACGTGAAACTCTCCTGGCTCCGCTTTTTGTGGCCCTGGAAGTCATTATGGACATAATCATCCCTCTGCTCATGGCGGAGATGATCGATTCCGGAATAACCGGGGGAAGTATGCCCTGGATTCTCAAAATGGGAATAGTCCTGGTGCTGTCCTGTTTATTTTCCCTGCTTTTCGGGATTCTGTCGGGCCGTTTCGCGGCCCGTGCCTCGGCGGGGTTTGCCAAAAATCTTCGGAAAACCATGTATTACAAAATACAGGGATTTTCTTTTTCTACCATCGATAAGTTTTCCAGCACAAGTCTGGTCACACGGCTTACCACTGATGTGACCAATGTTCAGAACGCGTTTCAGATGGTAATCCGTACCTGCGCCAGAGCTCCGCTGATGATCATCTTCTCGGTAATCATGGTATTCCGGATTAACACCCAGCTTGCCTGGGTTTTCGCAGCGGTTATTCCGCTGCTGGCTGTTGGTCTGATCATCATCATGACTAAAGCCACTCCGATTTTCACCAGGGTTTTCCGTCTTTACGATAAGCTCAACACGGTGGTGCAGGAAAACCTCCGGGGAGTCAGGGTGGTAAAAAGCTATGTCCGGGAGGACCATGAAACCGGTAAGTTCGAAACTGTGTCCGGGGATATCTACGGGAATTCCGTCAGAGCGGAAAAAATCCTCGCTTTCAACAGTCCCCTGATGCAGTTCTGCATGTATGCCTGCACTCTGCTCATCTGCTGGTTCGGGGCACAGCTCATCGTTGGCGGATCCTTCACCACTGGTCAGCTTATGAGTCTCCTGACCTATGCAACCCAGATACTTATCAGCCTTATGATGCTGTCCATGGTCTTTGTGATGATTACCATGTCCCGGGCCTCGGCGTCGCGTATTTCCGAGGTTCTGAATGAAACCGGTGATATGGAAAACAAAGACGGAGCCGCCGGCGAACTGGCGGATAGTTCAATCCGTTTCAGCAATGTGGATTTCGGATACCGGGGCAGGGAGGGCAAACTCTGTCTCAGGAACGTAAATCTCGATATTCCCGCCGGACAGACTGTCGGCATCATCGGCGGCACCGGGAGCGGCAAGTCATCCCTGGTGCAGCTCATCCCCCGGCTCTATGACACCGCCTCAGGGAAGGTGGAAATCGGCGGCATTGATGTACGGGATTACAACCTCCAAAGCCTCCGGGATGGGGTTGCCATGGTGCTTCAGAAAAATGAACTTTTTTCTGGAACCATAAAGGATAATCTCCGCTGGGGGAAAAAAGACGCCGCCGATGAAGAGCTTGAGACCGCCTGCCGTCTTGCCCAGGCGGATGGTTTTATCCGTTCCTTTCCCGATGGATACGATACCTGGGTAGAGCAGGGGGGATCCAACCTTTCCGGCGGTCAGAAACAGCGGCTCTGTATCGCCCGGGCGCTGCTCAAAAAGCCTAAGATTCTCATCCTGGACGATTCTACCAGCGCGGTAGATACCAAAACAGATGCCCTTATCCGCGCGGCTTTCCGGGAGGAACTTCCGGATACCACAAAAATTATTATTGCCCAGCGGGTAAGTTCGGTCCAGGACGCGGACCAGATTATTGTTATGGACAACGGGCAAATCAGCGCCGCGGGAACCCATGAAGAGCTTCTGAAAACCAGTCCGGTGTACCGCGAAGTTTATGAATCCCAGCATAAAGGAGGGCTTAGCCATGAAGCAGCGTAAGGAAAAACAACCCCGATTCAATCCGGCCACCATAAAGCGGCTTCTGGGCTACATTACCAATACTTATAAACTCCGGTTTATCCTGGTTTTGGTTTTTATACTCCTGAGCGCGGCGGCCAGTGTTGCCGGCTCCCTGTTCCTGCAGATACTGATCGACGACTACATCGCTCCTCTCATGGGAGCCGATAATCCGGTTTTCACCGGGCTCCTCCAAGCCATTGGTACCATGGGACTCATTTACCTCGCCGGGGTAGTTTCCTCTTATGTGTACAACCGTCAGATGGTGATCATCGGCCAGGGTGTACAGAAACGCATCCGGGATGAGATGTTCGGGAAGATGCAGAAACTCCCGGTTAAATATTTCGATACCCACAGCTACGGGGATATCATGAGCCGCTACACCAACGACATCGACACCCTCAGGCAGATGATTTCCCAAAGCCTCCCTATGTTTTTTTCATCCTGTGTAACCATAATTATGGTTTTCTGCGCTATGGTCTGGACCAGTATTCCCCTTACCCTCATTGTCATAGTTTCTTTCTTTGTAATGCTGAAGGTTTCCGGCAAAGTGGCCGGAAAGAGCGGCGCTTACTTTGTGCGCCAGCAGGAGGATCTGGGGACTGTCAACGGGTATATTGAAGAAATGATGAACGGCCAGAAGGTGGTCAAGGTTTTTAACTACGAGGAAGAATCGAAAAAGAATTTTGACGAACGGAACGAACGGCTTTTTGAGAGTGGGGAAAACGCCAACAGGTATGCCAACACCCTTATGCCCCTTCTGGCAAATCTCTCCAACCTGGCCTATGTGCTGGTTGCCATCGGCGGCGGGGCACTGGCTCTGGGCGGTCTCGGGGGACTCACCCTGGGAGCCATTGTCACGTTCCTTCAGCTTACCAAATCTTTCAGCCAGCCTATCTCTCAGATGTCCCAGCAGCTTAACTCCATCGTAACTGCCCTGGCCGGCGCCGGCCGGATCTTTGCCCTGATGGATGAAGAACCGGAGGCGGACAACGGATATGTGACTCTGGTAAACGTCCAATACGATGAATCAGGCTGCTTGGCCGAGACCGATGAACGTATCGGAATCTGGGCGTGGAAGCATCCCCACGGCGACGGTACCCTGACGTATACCAAAGTGGAGGGCCATATTGAATTCGCTGATGTGGACTTCAGCTACGATGGGGAAAATACGGTGCTCTACGATGTGTCCATCGCCGCAAACCCCGGCGAGAAGATCGCCTTTGTGGGCGCCACCGGAGCGGGGAAGACCACCATCACCAATCTGCTCAACCGGTTCTACGATATCGCCGACGGAAAGATCCGCTACGACGGTATAAATATCAATAAGATACGGAAAAGCGACCTCCGGCGGTCCCTGGGAATCGTGCTCCAGGATACCCACCTTTTCACCGGTACGGTGATGGAAAACATCCGGTACGGCCGGCTCGACGCCGCCGATGACGAGGTGATCGCCGCGGCCAGACTCGCCGGGGCCGACGGTTTTATAGAACGGCTCCCTGAAGGGTACGGAACCATGCTTTCCGGAGGCGGCTCGGGGCTTTCCCAGGGACAGCGGCAGCTGCTGGCTATTGCCCGGGCGGCTGTGGCGGATCCTCCGGTGATGATCCTCGACGAGGCTACCTCCAGCATCGACACCCGGACGGAAAAGCTCGTCCAGGGAGGTATGGATGCCCTTATGGAAGGCCGTACGGTTTTTGTCATTGCCCACCGATTGTCCACCATCCGGAATTCACAGGCCATCATGGTATTGGACCAGGGCCGGATTGTGGAACAGGGGAACCACGACGAACTGATAGAACAGAAAGGACGGTATTACCGGCTTTACACCGGGGCCTTTGAAACCGCCGACGAGCTTGCCGCGGAAACAGCCTGAAAAAAGATGCCCGGCCGGTTTCCGTGAATCCGGCCGGATAGTTCTACTTCCCGCTGCCGCGGTGTTTCGCCGTAACCAATTCAATGGCCTCTTTGCCGCTCAAATGTTCAATCCTGAGTTCCACAAGGCAGGCCTGGTTAAACTGCCGGTCGATTTCGCGGAGCCGGCCTTCTTTGTGGCTGGGCGAATATTTTGCCGCAAGGATCTCAAAGGCCTCTCTCTTTTCTTTTTCATCTTCCAGAACACGGGCTTTTCCGAAGGTTATGACACTGCGGAAATAGGTGGTGTATTCCTCGGGGACCACTGTGTCCCGGTCAATAACGCAGAACGAAACCTTGTCGTTTTCCGCGATGGCATCCAGTTTGTGGCCTGTGATGGCGCAGTGAAAAAATATTCTGTTATCATGATATACGTAACTGAGGGGCACAGCGTAGGGATACCCTTCGTCCCCGATAACGGCCAGCACGCCGGATGTCCCCGCTTTGAGAACAGCCGTGCTTTCATCCAAAGATAATACCTGTTTTTTCCTCCTCATTTCCCTGAACATACGATCCCTCCATTTCACGGATAAAAAAAGCCCGTAATCCATTCCTTCAAAGGCCTAACGGAATGAGTTACAGGCGTTTGCCCGGCGGCAAAATCAAAGATAAGGATACTATAAATAACAGCCCCGCAAAACACAATACCTTGAGTAACGCCGGAAGAATTGGTATACAGAAACGAGACCAGCGGAGAAGGGGTCCCGTGAAAACAGAAAATTCAATACATGATATTCTGAAATTGGAACAGGCCATTGCCACTGATTTTGCGGCCTTTTATGGCTGCCAAAGGGTGAAGGTTATGAAAATAGCGATAGATATGGACAACACACTGACTGACGAACTCGGCGCGACACTGCGTCCCGGTATTACCGATTTCCTGGAGACCCTTTCCTTAAAAAATCAATTGTTCCTGTGGACCAATTCGAAAAAAGCACGGGCCTTGGAAATATTAAAACATCATAATCTGCGGAAATACTTTGATACTATTATCTCACGGGAAGATTACGATCCCGAAGGAAAAGGAATTCCTAAGGACCTGAGGCGCTATGATTTTGATATACTGATAGATGATGATCCGGCCGAGATCCAATACAATGTTAAAAATAAAAAGACGGGTATATTGGTGGAATCATACAGAAAAAGCAAAGTTATGGATAAGGATGAACTCAGCAAAATAATTAAGAAATATAAATTATGATTTCCGCATCAGCTTTTTATACCGCTTCCACCAGGTCTCCATGGCGCTGATTATTAGCCTGAGGCTGTCCATGAAAATACGGACGCGGTCTATGCCTGCGTCAACCGCGGCGAGGCTTATGCGCCGGCGGAAATTGCCGGCTGTTCGGTATGTATTAACGGAGATGCGGGAAGGGTTGCAGCGTATCTCCGGGAAATGACTGGTCAACCGGTGTCATTTTCAAAACGCAGAACCTTCAGTTTTTTTGCAATAACTTAAGTCCGAAATAGACGGCTCCGGTGTACAGCGCGCCGATGGCCAGATAATCCCGGATAAACCGGAACACCGAGGGGTCGCTGTACATGGCGTGGAGACCTGCGTTAAAAATCAGCCGGGAACCCATGGCCCGGTCAAAGGAAGCCTTAACGCCCCAGGCCATAAGGGCAGCTGCAGCGGCCCGGAAGAGCCACACCGCGACCGGATGGTCCGCCGCGGAACCCAGCCGCCGCCGGAAGGCCCGGACGACAGCGTCCCAATGGAACCCCAGGTGCAGGAAACCCATGACAAACATCCATGTACCGGCCACCCCATGGATCACTACCGATGTACGGTCCTTCGCCAGTCCGAGAAAGGCGAATACTGTTTCCGAAATAGGCAGGGCGGTGATTATCTGCACGGCCAGGGCGGTCAGGAGCAGTACATTTGCTGCCGTTCCCAGTATCCGCCTGACGGTATACTTCCCTTTGAACAGAGCCGTGAACCAGAAGCGGTTGAGCACACAGTGAAGAATGGCCAGAATAAAAAAAACGATGCCCGCAAATTCATGGAGCCCGTTGGGAGCCATCTTGTAGGCCATGAGCAGGAACAGGCATACCGCCATAGCCGCGTCGATAAGCCCCTTTATCAGGCGCCTTTTGTTCACCGGGCCGCTCCGGTCTCCGCCAGCCAGGAATCGAGTTCAGCTTCATTGGCTTCGCCGTAGAAGGCAAAGGGTTTTGCCGTTTTTGAACCCGGACACTGGACAGCCATATCACTGGCGCAGTTTGCCAAACCGCCGCCGCCGTGGCTGATAAAGGGGATGACTGTTTTTCCGGAAAAATCAAAAGCCCCGAGGAACGCGGATACCGGCGGCGCCAGGGTGCTCCACCAGTTGGGTGAACCGATGAAAATGGTGTCATAGTTCACCATATCCCTGGGCAGGGAAACCAGCGCCGGTTTGAATCCTTTCCTGATTTCCTCCTTCGCCTGATTCACCACGGCGTTGTAGCTGCTGGTATAGGGCGGTTCCGGAATGATTTCGAAAAGAATCCCGCCGGTTTTTTTCTGTATAGCCTCCGCAGCCTTCCGGATATTTCCGGACCAGGAATAATACGCAATTAAAATAGACATTACTAACCTCCATAATTTAATGTACACGGATACGCTGAGCGGTTTACCGGGCTATGCCGATGTCCGTCAGCCAGGTGTCAATATCATTCCCCAGGGTTCTGCCTCCGCCGTAGTGGATGGACAGAGCCTGGGTAATCCTTACATTTGGACAGAGCTTGGCAATGGCCGAAACAGTCTGGCCCAGGCGGCCGCCTCCGTGGCTGTTGAAGGGCGCGATGGTCTTGCCCGAAAAATCATAGCTTTCCAGGAAGGTTGCCACGGGCATGGGAATGGTGGCCCACCACGTGGGATATCCCAGGAAGATTACATCATATTGGGCCATACCGGGAATCCGGGTTTTCAAAGCCGGGTGGGTGCCCTCCCGGAGGTGCTGGAGGCTCTGATCCAGGCAGGTGTTGTAGGTCCGGGAGTAGGGAGACTCCATTTCTATTTCCACCAGATCGCCCCCGACCCTGCGGTGAATCTCCGCCGCAATCTGCCGGCTGTTGCCGGACCAGGAAAAGTAAGCTACCAGGATTTTTGTGTCACTGTTCTGGGCGGAGAGGCTCGAAAGTCCTGTCAGGGCCGTCAGCAAAATACACAGTATCATTTTTATCTTCATGCCAAATTCTCCTTAGCCATTCCTCACGAGACGGAATCCGATGTTGAAGGTCCGGTTTCCCGGAGGAAACGCAGCCCGGTAGGCGGACCGCAGATGCCGGGCAAAGTCGTTCCAGCCCCCGCCGCGGTTGACCTTATAATTTCCCGATGCGGGCCCCGCGGGGTTATCCCGGTCCGCGGCATCGTAAGGGCCGTACCAGTCCCAGCACCATTCCCAGACATTGCCGTGCATTTCATATAGCCCCCAGGGATTGGCGGGCAGGCTTCCCAGCGCCAGAGTCCGGTCACGGTACCGGCCTGCCCGGACTTCCATTTGGTTCTGGGAGAAGTAATGCTCTTCGATGGTATAAGGATAGGTACCGTAGTAGTTCCCCTGGTCCGTGGAAATTGCGGTTCCGGTGCTGAAGGGCGTACCGGTGCCTGCCCGGCAGGCGTATTCCCATTCGGCTTCCGTGGGAAGCCGGTAGCCGCCGGCTTCGCGGTTCCAGGATACCAGCATATTGTCCCCTGTACCGGTGACGGTATACGCCGGGGCAAGCCCCTCCGCCTCGCTCAGGGCGTTGCAGTACCGGACCGCTTCGAACCAGGTGACGTTCTCCACCGGCAGGCCCGCGTCCCGGAAGTGGCTGGGGTTATTACCCGTGAGCCGCTGGTAATCCCCCTGGGTCACTTCATACCGGTCCATGTAAAAAGATGCCACCGCCACCTGCCGCCGGGTTTCGTCGGATTCCCGGAGGAATTCCGCCGAAGGACTTCCCATGGCGAAGGTCCCTCCGGGAATCAGGATAAAACGTTCCGGTATCCCGGCCTGGTAAGAAGGAGTCACGGGAGAGACATTTGCTCCAGCCGGCGGGTTCTCCGCTCCGGCGGGTTCCGGGGATTCGGTCCTTCCGCCGCAGGCGGCGAAGGACAGGGGCAGTATCAGTAAAACCAACATAGTTATTTCACATTTCTTTATCATATACACTCCGTTCTTTACTTACGGCGCATTCCGTGCCAGCCGGAACCCGATGCATATCCGGGTATTGGGAGTCCGGTGTCCCCGCCGGGCGGACCGGGTGTCCTCAATTTTGTAGGCCCAGCTTCCGCCACGCATCACCCGGTCGGTGCCGGAATCCGATCCTCCGGGATTGGTCCGGCTGCCTGGTGTATAGGGACCGTACCAGTCCCAGACCCATTCCCAGACATTGCCGTGCATGTCGTAAAGTCCCCAGGGATTGGGGGCAAAACTGCCCGGCGGGGTGGTGGTCCGTCCTTCGTAATTAGCCTGGGTTTTGGTAATACTGCTTCCGGTGCTGTAGGCCGATACCGTGCCTGCCCGGCAGGCGTACTCCCATTCGGCCTCCGTGGGCAGCCGGTAGCCATTAGCCTCCCGGTTCCACGTTATCGAACTGCCGTTAACCGTATACGCGGGGACCAGTCCTTCCTGCACGCTGAGGGCATTGCAGTATTGCACTGCCTCAAGCCAGGTAACCTGTTCCACCGGAAGACCCTGTCCCTTAATCCAGCTGGGGTTGTTCCCCATGAGGGCCTCATAGTCCTCCTGGGTCACCTGATGTTCAGCCAGGTAAAAGCCATCCACCGTGACGGAATGCTGTGCCTCGTCATCCTGCCGGCCCGCCTCTGCTGCGGGGCTTCCCATGGTAAAGGTGCCCCCGGCGATGCGGATGAATCCATTATCAGAGCCGCCCGCAGACTGGGCCATAAGTACGCTGGCCGGAAGGCTCAGAGCCGCCGCGAATACCGCGGTAATATATTTATTCATATACGCCCCCTCATTTCAGGATGCCTATGCTCCGGAGCCAGGCCGCCGCGTCGTTCCGGGAATTCCGGGCGCCGCTGGTGGAAACCCGGAAGCCGCCGGTAACCTGCGCGCCGGGGACCAGCTTTTTAATCTCCTCTATACTCTGGCCGATGCCGGTGCTCCCGCTGCTACAGAAAGGCATGATTGTTTTTCCGGAGAAATCAAAGGTTTCCAGGAAGGCTGCCACCGGCATGGGAATACCCCCCAGCCAGATGGGATATCCCAGAAGAATGTACTCGTAGTCATTGATATCCGGCACCAGTACCCGGATGGCGGGCCGGACATTTCCGTCCCGTTCCTGCCGGGCCCGGTCCAGGGCAGCGCTGTAGATCTCCGGATAGGCGGTGACCGCGGTGATTTCCGCCATGTCCCCTCCCAGGAGGCTTTGGATATGTTCCGCCACATACCGGGTATTTCCCGTGCGGGTGAAATAGACCACCAGAATCTTTTCCCTGCTGTTTGTCTGGGCAGCGGCGGGCAGGACGGATAATATGCCCAGGGCGAGCATTAACGGGATTATTTTTTTCACGATTTACTCCTTGTTATAGTCACGGTATATGATCAGTTCCGGGTGGTATTCAAAGTGCATATTGTCCCAGATGCTCCACTTGCCTCCCCAGATAAAGCCTTCATCTTCAAAAATGGCAATTACCGGATCCGGCGGCATCCAGCGCTGGGAAAGGGGAGTGAGCATCCAGTTTTCCGGGTCCCGGTCTTTCTGCCAGCTCCAGTAGATGATTTTGTTCCCATACCCCGCGGGCAGGATATCGATGGCAAGCCCCAAACTGTGGAAGGACCGCCGGGAGGTGTCCCTGATCTCCCGCCAGAAATATCCGTCTATCTGGGTAAGCTCATTGATGAAAGTCTGCACCCCGCTGTCGGTCCGGGCCAGGGCGGTAATCCGTTCATCCGCCCGTTTCAGGGGTGCCTCAAGCCGCTGGTGAACCCGGACCCGTTTGCCCAGGAAGGTTACGGTGATGATATGCTTTTCCAGGGAATCCTGGCTGGCGCTGTCGTAGAGGGCGTCAAAAAAGAATGGCGGAGATCCCGCGCCGGTCCGCCGGTTTTCGTCGGAGCTGAACCCGCGGATACGGGCAATTTCTTCGGGAGTAAAGTCCGCTGGGTCCGGAAGTTTTTCCGCGTAGGGATAGAGAAGCCCCCAATATGAATCCCTGTTTGCCAGCTGCGCGGCGGGCAGGAACCGGCCCCCGGCCCAGCAGAGTTCGGTAGTCCGGGCTGGCTGGCCGGGTACAGTAATCCGGATACGCCAGTCCCCAATGCCGTCGTTCCAGGCCGATTCAAAGATTACATCCGGATAGGCCTTGCGGAATATTGCCAGTTCCGGGGGTTCCGCCGCCGCGGAGATCTGGGCCGGGAGGTACTGAACCATCAGGAACAGCGTCAGCGTAAGGATACCCATTCCGCAGGATCTCCCGCGGCGGGACAGTGTACACCATATAGTTTGGTTCATCATTTATTCCATTTGTCCGTAAAGTTCGTGAACGGGAAACAGCAGCTGGTAGGTCTGGACCTCCACAGCCCCGGTTCCGCAGGATGACAGCAGGTCCGCGCATGCCGGCGGCCGAGCCGGAACAGCGCGCCTCACACCAAAACCGCTTTGCCGGTTTCAATGGTCTTGATAATTCTGGCGGGTACACCCCCCACAATCACGTTGGCCGGTACGTCTTTGGTAACCACCGCCCCCGCGGCAATGACGGCATTCTCTCCAATAGTGACCCCGGAGGTTATTACCGCGTTGGCCCCAATCCACACATTCCTGCCGATGCGGATGGGCGCGGGATAGGTGATATGCCGGGTCTCCGGTGTTATACCGTGGTTCAGGGTGGCCAGCACAACATTGTGGCCTATCTGGGAACCATCCCCGATGGTAATGCCCCCCTGGTCCTGGAAGCTGCATCCCTTGTTGATGAACACGTTCTTTCCCACGGCGGTATTTTTCCCGAAGTCGGTGTAAAAGGGTGGGAACATCCGGAAGCTCCGGTCCAGAGGTTTTCCGATGAGCCTGAAAAACAGCTCCGCCACTTCCTCCGGGGTATGGTAGGAGCCGTTAAGCTCCGCGGTAATCTTCATGGATTCCTGGGTGATACCCACCATAAAGGTATGGATATCCGACCCGCCCTCCAGGGGCTTTCCATTGTTCACATGGATAAGAAATTCCTGTAAGTCCATTTTGCATACTCCAATTTTAGTTTGCCGCCGTGATAGTCACAGTGACGTTTCCCCTGCCCAGGGCCGCCCTGAGCCGGGAAGTATCCTCCGCCATTCCCAGCCGGACGTAACCTCCGTAGGAATTGGAAAAGGTCTCATAGAAAAGTACCAGGGTGTTCCCGGACCAGAGCATAATTTCCCCGGCCCGGATTACCGCCGGGTGTTCCGTGGAGGAGGCGGGCAGGGATTCTCCGAGCCGGAAAAACTTTTCGTTTCCGTTTAAATCCGACATAGCCATGGTCAGGGGTAGCATCGCCAAAAGAGTCCGGGCAGTCACATTGTCGTACAGTCCGGCGGCAAAGGTTTCGCCCCCGATGGTGATGGTAATGTCTGCCATAAACTCTCCGTCTGCGTTCGCTCCGGTTTCCCCGGCGCCCGCGGCAAGACTGCACACGGTAAAACACAGGGCAAAAAGTACTGCCGCCAGTATGCGGGTGGGCAGTTTTCCCATACTCTTCCTCCTTCCTCAGCGGTAGGCCCTGGCCAGAATGGCGGTGCTGTCCTCATCGGTTACGGGAATGAGGTCGCTGGTGAAAAGCCCTCCCATGGTCTCCCGGGCTTTTTTGGCGATTGCCGGAAGCTCTTCCTTGGTGATGCCGTAATCCGACATCTTCAGGTCCGCCACCCCGCAGTCCATCTTCAGTTTTTCCAGCATGAAAATAAAGTCCTTCGGGTCCGTGGCGTCTTTCATACCCAGGGCCTGGGCCATACGCACGTACCTGCCGTCGCTGGCGTGCTTTTCGATGAAGTGGGTGAAGTAGGAAACACAGAGCATGATGAGCCCCGCCCCGTGGGGCAGATTCTGGTGGAAGGCGCTCATGGCGTGTTCCAGGGAATGTTCACTGGTTGTCGCGCTAACGGTCATCACCACCCCGGAAAGGGTGTTGGCAAAGGCCACATGTTCCCGGGCTTCCAGATCGCTGCCGTTCCTCACCGCCTTGGCAAGGTAGGCGCCGATGTTTTCAATGGCGGTGATGGCGTACATGTCGCTCATCAAACTTGCGTAGGATGAGACGTAGCATTCCACCGCCTGGAGCAGGGCGTCGAATCCCTGGTATGCGGTAAACTCCGGGGGAACGGTTTTCATCAGTTCCGGGTCCACGATGGCCGCCGCCGGGAAAAGCCGGTCGTCCCCGCCGAAGCCTATCTTCTCATGGGTTTCGTTATTGGAAACCACCCCCCACTGGTCCACCTCCGAGCCGGTGCCCGCGGTGGTGGTAATGGCGATAAGCGGCAGGGGATCGTTCCCGATGGGCTTTCCTCCCCCGGTGCCGCCGCTGATATAATCCCACACATCCCCTTCATTGGTTGCCATGGCGGCGATAGCCTTAGATGCGTCCATAACGCTGCCGCCCCCCAGGGCCACAATGAAATCACAGTTTTGCTCCCTGGCAAAGGCACTGCCTTCCATGACCGTGGTCCGTAAGGGGTTTGCCTCTATCCGGTCAAACACCGCGGTTTCCGCCCCGGCTTCCCGGAGCAGCCTTTCGGTCCTGTCCAGAGACCCGTTAGCCCTGGTTGACTTTCCGTTGGAAATTACTATCAGCGCCTTTTTCCCCGGCAGCTTCAGCTTGCCCAATTGGTCAAGCTGTCCCGGTCCGAACAGTATCCTGGTGGGCACGTACATCTGAAAACTCATGTATATTCTCCTATACAATAATATTGCTTTTTTAAAATCCGGCATTCTGAAAAAGCCGGGTTATTCCACCACTTCTATGGCGGCGGTAAAATTATTCCGCATACGGCCAAGCCGTTCCGCGCCGGACCTGATGGTCCCCAGGATAACCAGTCCCCCGGCGCTGCCCTGTCCCCGGTAAAATACCGCCAGGTTTCCCCAGGGCGCGTAGTAGGTAAAATTCCCCGAGGACGGAGTGTTTCCCGGTCCGCCCCGGCCGGTGTCCAGCCGCCGGGAAAGGTAGGTTATTTTTTCAGCGGCCGCGTAATCCTCCATGGTCACCGTCAGGGGCAGCAGGGTCAGGAAGTCCCTGGCCGTTGGGTTGTCGTACAAATCGATGATAAGCGCCTCATTGTCAAAAACCATCCTGAGCTGTACACCCATCAATACTCCCTCCCCGGTTTCCTGGGCTCCGGTGCTGCAGGAAACAAGCAGCGCCGCGGTCAGGGTAAAAAGTATTTTCCGTATCATTGGTCCTCCCTTAAAGTTGCCCGGGGTTTTCTTTTTTCAGATTAAAGATGAGGTAATCCATACAGTCCAGGGACTTCTGTGCCCGGCGCACATTCCCCAGCAGGGCCGCCCGATGGGCCGCCAGCAATGTAAGCTGTTCCCCAATCCGGTTCTTTTTTCCCAGTTCCAGGAAACGGCTGATTGCTTCATCGCCGCATTCCGCGTCCCTTAAATTCTGAATAAGAGCGGCCATGCGGGTTTCCGTATCCGCCATATCGGTACCTCTTGCTTGAAATAATAACGCTCCGGGGTTACTATGTAAAATACTTTGTTATTATACATTGTTATGCCCAAAAGGCATGGAGGAGATACATCATGGAACTGAGGGTGCTGAAATACTTCCTGGCGGTTGCCAGGGATGAGAATATTTCCCGGGCCGCTGAGGCATTGCATGTTACCCAGCCAACCCTTTCCCGTCAGCTCATAGAACTAGAAAATGAATTGGGCGCAAAGCTCTTTATCCGGGGAAACCGGAAGCTGTCCCTCACCGACGAGGGCATGCTCCTGCGTAAACGGGCCGATGAAATCATCGAACTGGTAGAAAAAACCGAAGCCCAGTTCCAGGCAGCGGATGAAATCATCGGCGGGGATATTTACATCGGCTGCGGGGAAACCGATGGCATGCGTTTTGTGGCGGATATAATGATGGAACTCCAGCGGGACTACCCGGAGGTACGCTTCCATGTATTTAGCGGCAACGCTGAGGATGTGACCGAACGCCTGGACAAGGGTCTGCTGGATTTCGGCATCCTCATCGGCGCAGCGGACCGGATAAAGTATGAGTCCCTGCGGCTTCCATCACAGGATACCTGGGGAGTGCTGATGCGGAAGGATAGCCCCCTGGCGTGCCGCAGCGCCATCACCCCCAAGGATTTATGGAAAGTACCCCTCATTACCTCCCGCCAGGCGTTTACCAACAATGAAATCACCGGCTGGTTCCGGAAGGACATAACAAAACTCAGCATCGTGGCCACCTACAACCTCATATTCAACGCGTCACTCATGGTGGAGGAAGGCATGGGTTATGCTCTTGGCCTGGACAAACTCATCAATACCACCGGGAAAAGCCCTCTATGCTTCAAACCCCTGAAGCCAGCGCTCAAGGCGGGTCTGTACATCGTGTGGAAAAAGTACCAGGTTTTTTCCAGGGCGCCGGCGGTGTTCCTGGACCGGCTGAGGGAGGCCCTGCCGGACGGAAACTGAAATGAAAATACATTAATGCTGAAAAAACATCGCCAGCCCTTGACAATGCAAAAAAGCGCTGTTACATTATTAATTAGAAATCTAACAAATACGGAGCGGATAATCCGTGGGTAAAGAAATTGATATCGGCAGGCAGGTATCGGGGATAAGCAACAAAATCAGGCACCGCTTTGACGCCATGTTCGCCGGCAGAGGGATTACCGGGACCCAGGCGTCCATTCTGCATTTTATAAACATGGAAGGAAAAAAACGGGATGTTTTCCCGCGGGATATAGAAGCGGAATTTTATATCCGCCGCTCTTCGGTTACCAGTGTCCTGGACGGCCTGGAAGAACGGGGTTTTATCCGGCGGGAAAATGTGGCGGCTGACGGACGCCTGAAAAAACTGGTGCTCACCGACAAGGCCCGGAAAATGTCAAAACAGGTTGCCAGCCTGATCAGTAAAATCGACAGTACCATGCTTAACGGTATCAGCAAAGAGGATATTATTTCCCTCGACAGACTGCTGACTAGGATAGGGGATAACCTTTCCTGAAGGCGGACCTCGCGTTTTTTTAAATATAAATGTTAGAATTCTAGCAAAAAAATCAAGGAGTTTTTCAGCCAATGACTAACACGTACACAAGTACAAATCCCCTGGGATCGGAACGGATCGGAAAACTGATCATTAAATTCGCGGTACCCAGTATCATCTCGCTGGTATTTAATTCAATCTACAATATCGTTGACCAGATATTCGTGGGACAGAAAATCGGCTATCTGGGAAACGCCGCGACCAATGTTATTTTCCCTCTGACAGTCCTGGGCATTGCCCTGTCTATAATGTTCGGCGACGGCGGTGCCGCTTTTGTAAGCCTCCGTCTGGGACGCGGGGATAAGACAGAAGCTTCAAAGGGAGCCGGTACGGCTGTCACCATGTCGGGGCTGATGGGAATATTTTTATGTATCGTTATCAGCCTGTTCCTGGAACCTGTCTGCCGTTTTTTAGGCGCGACGGAACCGGTCATGCCTTACGCGGTGGAATACGGCCGGATTATCGCTTTGGGGCTGCCGTTTTCAATGTTCGCCGGATGCGGAAACGCGCTCATCCGTTCCGATGGCCGGCCCCGGCTTTCCATGCTGTCCATGATCGCCGGAGCGCTTACGAATATCATTCTTGATCCTATTTTTATCTTTGGTTTTGATTGGGGAATGGCCGGGGCCGCCTGGGCGACAATTATCGGACAATTCCTCTCAGCCGCCATAACCTTTGTCTGTCTGCGGAAAACCAGGAACATAAAAATTACTCGGGCTTATCTGGTCCCGAAAGGCGGAATGATCCGGGGTGTGGCGGGCCTGGGAATTTCCAGCTTTATCACCCAGGCGGCTATTGTTGTCATCATTACCCTGCAGAACAACCTGCTTACCCGGTACGGATTGGCTTCTGCATACGGAGCGGAGATTCCCCTGGCTGCCCACGGTATAACCATGAAGGTGAATCAGATCGTAATGAGTATCTGTCTGGGACTGGCTTCGGGCTGTCAGCCTATCATGGGGTTTAACTACGGCGCCGGACAGTACGACCGGGTACGGAAGACTATCCTCCGGTGTATTGCCGGTTCGGTTCTTATCATGGCCGCGGCAACCATGGTCTACCAGCTGCGGCCCATGGCCATCGTCCGAATCTTCGGATCGGAATCCGAACTATACAATACCTTCGCGGCTAAGAGTTTCAGGATCTTTCTTATGGCGTCGGTCCTTAACGGCTTCCATATCTGCACCGGGATTTTTTTCCAGTCCATCGGTAAACCCCTGTACGCCACGGTTAATTCTTTGGCCCGGCAGGTTCTGTTTATTGTCCCCGCCTCGATTATTTGCTGCCGTATTATCGGCGTTGAGGGAGTCCTGTGGGCCGGGCCGCTGTCGGATGTCCTGGCTTTTCTGATCGCCTTTGCGCTGATGATGCGGGAACTGGATCATCTCAAATCTTCGCCGGTTCTTACGGGACGGGAAATACTGGCCAATGGATAACCGCCAACCCGCGGGGTTTCCATTCACTTCAATCATGTTTAGAAAAACAACGTGCGGATAAAAAAAACGGAACCCGCGGCGGTGATATGGTTTTTCCGGGGGTGATATTTTTTTCACTCACAGGCTATGATACCAGCCTTGGCGATAGGATGAACCGCGGCGGAGCCCATCCAGAAAGGAGAACCATACTATGGTAGAGGACAGAAGCAATTCGGGTTTGATGGAAATGGATGAAACATTTCTTCTCCGGGTCTATGACCAGGTTGCGGGGATTCCGTCAGGCAAGGTATGTACCTACGGAAAAATCGCCGAGCTGGCGGGTTATCCCGGAGCATCCCGGGAGGTCGGTTCCGCCATGAGCCGGGTAAAGGAGGGGAGCGGGCTGCCCTGCCACCGGGTGGTGAACAAGAAGGGAACCCTCGCGCCGGACTACGCCTTCGGAGGACAGGAAGCCCAGCGGGCATTGCTGGAAACCGAGGGAGTGGGCTTTCTGCCGGACGGCGCCATTGATATAAAAAAACACCTCTGGCCTGAGGAGCCCGGCGACGGGCAGCTGGCCTTTGATTTATAGCGGTTTCGCTAACGCTGATATACCTGTGATCAGGACCGGGAATTATCCGGTGCGTTCATTGTATGCAGAGCCACCCGGTCCCGTCCGGCTTTTTTCGCCTCGTACATGGCGCTGTCGGCGGAGTCTATCATTTTCTCCAGACTGCCGCGGTGATCCGGGACACCGCAGGCGATCCCGATGCTCACGGTAAAATGAAAATCCGGATGCTCTTCGAACCGGGCATTCCTGACCTCCTGCATAATGCGGCCGGCTACAATTTCCGCGGCGTCACCGTCCGTCCGGGGAAGCAGGGCCACGAATTCCTCCCCGCCGTACCGGCAGCTCAGATCGCTGCCCCGAAGGCACTTGTCGATTCCGCCGGTGAGGCGGGTAAGCACGGTGTCGCCGAATCCGTGGCCGTACTGGTCGTTGACATTCTTAAAATGGTCCACGTCGATAAAGAGCAGCGCCAAAGAAAGCCGGAACCGCCGGCTGTTTTCATGGACCGCCGCGGCGGCATCAAGGAACGCGTGGCGGTTGGTTGCCCCGGTGAGACGGTCCGTGGTGGCCATAAGCAGCAGGGCATCGTCGGCGTATTCCTTGATAATCAGGATATAGGCGGGCATGCTGAAGACGAGCTGGAGCAGGAGCGACAGAAAGGTAAGCGACTGGACCGTGTTGGTGGTGAGAATTCCCACATCCCGGTACATCAGGCTGTGCCAGGCCCTGGGCAGCAGCAGCAGCAGGAAAAGACAGTACAGAATGGCGGTTGATTTGGCGAACCGGCTGGAATCCCGGGAGATGAGCATGCGCACACTGGGAATCAGCATGATAATGATTACGCAGAGGGACGCGACGGTGACCCGGATACCGCTTTGGGGGTAGAAGGCTTCCATGAGGTTAAAGAGAACCACCGAAATTACCAGGAGCACCCGCATGAGGAAGATACGCCGTTCCGATTCTTCCTTGATAATTCTGAAAATAGCCCGGGCTTCAAAATAAAATCCCGCGAAGAAAACCGTATTGCCGACGTTTACAGAAAACAATACCGGAAGAAAACCCCGCCCGAAAAAACAGAAGTACGCCAGGGTATGGAACAGCTTTGCCAGCAGCAGGTAAAAAGTTAACTGCCGTTCCTTTGTATGGCGGCTTCTGCGGAAATAAAGAAAAAGAAAAACCGCGGAAATGAGGTTGCCCCAGAACAGGGCGCTGATTAGGGAGGTTACATTAATAAAAAGCAGTTTATCCAAGCGGTTTTCCCCTTCCTCCATAGGACTGTCCCCGCGTGGCCGTTTCCGCCGAAAAGCTGCGAAACATGCGGTATCCAGCGGTTGTTTTCCCGGACACCAAGGGGCCGGGAAAACCTTAGTATTTTAAGCAACTTTATTATACCCCGGTACTCCGGGGGTTGCAAATAATATTTTCTCACCGCGGAAAGTTTTCCGGAAAATAAAACAATTTTTTTATTCTCTGTACTATTGTGACCGGGGTATTGTGGAGATTTTGGAATTTAAAGCCTATCCACAGATTACGATGACGGAGATGACGGACAGGGTGTCCGCCGGAACTTTCAGGCTCCCCTGTTCCGTCTTTCGCAGGACCGGCCGCGGCACCGGTAGCCTGCAGAAAACACTTTGTTCGGACGTGAACTTGTTGTATACTGGGGCAAAGAAACGGAAGTACCGGAAAATAGAGGTTCGCTGTATGTATATGCTGGAAATAATGGTTCTTCTTATATCCTGCTTCTTTTCATATAAATTACTGGTCGGCTGGTACCACCCCATTGCGGCCGCCTGGCCCAGGGATCAGCGGAAGGCAGGCCGGTGGCTTTTGGGGTTACTACCGGTGGTTTCGCTGGTCGTTATTATCTTTGTACTGCGGGTCCTTGCGTCTTTTGACGTGGTCAATGATTTATTTTATATACTTTTTTACATAGCCCTTGGATTCGCCTGGCAGTACATGGGTACCCTGCTGATGTTCTGTTTGTTTGATATTTCCTGGCTGGATGATGCTCTGGTTATGGACAACAAAGCCGCGTTATCCGCTGTCACCGGAGGTTTTCTCGCCGTAACCGTCATCTATTCCGGAGCCAATATCGGTGACGGCCCCGGCTGGTGGTGTGTTATCTTTGCCGGATTGCTGGGGTTGTCCGCCTGGATTGGTTTAAGTCTGCTGATTAACCTGTGCACCGGTGTTTTTGAGCGGATTACCGTTGAGCGGGATACCGGAAGCGGCATCCGCTTCGGTTCGTATCTCCTGGCGTCCGGGCTTATTCTCGGCAGGGCGTCCGCCGGTGACTGGACCTCTTTTGGGATGACCGTGGTGGAATTCCTTGACGGATGGCCGGTTCTTCTTCTGAGTATGCTCTCCATTCTCGTTGAGCTGCTGTACCGGAAGCACCCTCAGTCCCGGCATGCCGGAGATAAAACGCCTCTCCTGGGGTCGGTCCTGTGGGCAGCTATCTTCATAATTTTTGCCGCAGCCAGTGTGCTGTTCCTGCCGCCGCTGCGGGAAAATCCCTCCTATGGATCCATCCGGTGGTAAAGGAGCTGTCTGTTGCATCACGGTATTAAGCTGGCGGTAATTCCCGACGAAACGTATTCGGAATACCGGTACGAAACAATTTTCAAAGCCTACAAATGGGACCCCCAGGTGGAGGATCACAATACGGTATCCCGATACGTCATTCTCATGAACCGTGAAACTGCTCACCAGCTGGAACAGTGGGCGGAAAAACTCTCCGAAGAAACCATGCTCATGGAAGAAGCTTTTCTCAAAGATTTTTCCCCGGCAAAGGAACTTGGGCTTCCCAAACAAATAATCCGGGCTCTGCCCAGATTAACCGGATACAAACGGGAAGAGCACGTCCGCCTGATGCGGTTCGATTTCCATCCCACCGAAACCGGCTGGGCAATCTCCGAGGTGAACAGCGATGTACCCGGGGGATTCGCGGAAGCTTCGGTTCTTCCCGAAATCGCCGGGAGGTATTTTGACGGCTACGGCCCTCATAGGAATATTGCCCAAAGCCTGTTTGAAGCCTACCGTTCCCGGATAAAACCGGGCGGCCGGGTGGCATTTGTGCATGCCACTTCCTATTCCGATGACCGCCAGGTAATGCAGTTTATCGGTGACTACTTCGCCTCCCGCGGAATGGAAACCCTTTTCGCCGCGCCGGATCATATCCGGTGGAAAGAGCGGAAGGCCCTGAGTATCGCTGAAGGGCAGGATGGACCGGTTGATGGTCTCGTTCGGTTCTTTCCCCTGGAATGGCTGCCCAACCTTCCGAAAAACTCGGACTGGAAGGGTTACTATGACTGTGAAACCCCTTCGTGCAACCACCCCATTGCCGTCTTCGCCCAGTCAAAGCGGCTGCCGTTGGTATGGGATTCCCTGGGTACGGATAACGCCGCCTGGAAAGAACTGCTTCCGCCTACTAAAGATCCCCGTTTTCTGCGTGAACAGGATGCCGGCTGGATTCTTAAGCCCGCCCTGGGACGGGTGGGTGAAGGAATTTCCATACCGGAAGCGGTGGGAGAGAAGGAACTGCGGCAGATAGCAAAAGCCGCCCGGCGGGAACCCCGAAACTGGGTTGCCCAGGAACGGTTCAGAAGTCAAGCGCTCCCCGGCGGGGGCGGCGGGTCCTTTCATCTTTGTGTCGGCCTCTTTACGGTAAACGGAAAGAGCGCCGGTTTCTATGGAAGAATAAGCCCATACCCCCGGATAGACGACAAAGCCCGGGATATTCCTATTTTGGTTGCCCAAGGAGAATAACCATGTTCAATCAGATAAAAACCTATAAACTGTGGGCCCCTGACAATGCTGTATGGACCGCCTGGGCAAAACCGGTGCTGTTCGCGACGATACCGGTTGGGGTTCCGGTAAAGCTGGTTATTCCGAAAATAGGCTGGATACAATCGGCGGAGAAAAACACCATGGTTATTCTCGACCTTCCGGAAAAAAGGGGGGTTGAAGAGGCCCTGGCTTTAGCCGGGCTGGGATACCGGCCCGTTCCGCTGTATAATGGGGTGTTCGGCCCTTCGGGATATGCCATGGCGGTTGATGTCAGCGGTATTGCCAAGGCCCTGTATCAGGGAGCGGTGAATTTGCAGGACCTTCGTATACCCGGTGACGCGCCCCCGGCCTTTATGCTGGATTCCAGCAGAATGGACGGGTACAGCAAACCCATGGGGCGGTACGACAACCGGTGGTGTGTTTTTCCCCAGGATATGCCTTCGGCGGCGTTTCTGGTACAGCGGGGCATCAAACGGATCATTGTCCGCGCCGGCGCAGTAGCCAGCGATCTCTCCCATATCTTATGCCGGTACCAGGAGCAGGGGATCGGCATTTACCTTTGCGGGGATTCAAAAAAAATCAGACCCGTAACAGTATCGAAACCATCGGAATTCAAAAGCCTGATGTACCGCTTTAAGGTTACGCTGGGACTAACCCGGAACGCGGCGGGCGGGTTCGGCGGGTACGTGCCCGAACCAACCCAGAGCGGTTCCGGTGTCCGGTATTACGGAATGGGGTGATACCGCCGGGCGGTACTGTTCAGGAAGGCCGTTGCGGATCCGCCGGCCGCCTGCTTTATGTTTGCCGTTTTTAAGTTTAGATATTATTTTGATGTTATAAAACAATAAAGGAGTAACCGCCGTGAATACCGTTCTTCAATTTCTCAAAGACTGCCGGACTTTTTTTCTTGCCACAGCGGACGGCGATCAGCCCCGGGTGCGCCCCTTCGGCGCGGTCTGTGACTATGACGGAAGATTGTATATCATGACCAGCAATCAAAAACCCGTGTTTCAGCAGCTTACGGCTAATCCTAAATTTGAAATAAGCGCCTCCGCCGGGGGAGAGTGGATCCGGATCACCGGAGAGGCGGTTCAGGATTCCCGCAGGGAAACCCTTACGGCGATGCTCGAAGCCAATCCCTCCCTGTCGCAGATGTATTCCGCTGATGACGGTATCATGGAAGTTTTCTACCTGGACAAAGCCACGGCAAAAATTCTTTCCTTTGCGGGAAGAAACGAAACAATCAGCTTCTGATTCCCGGCGGGTATACCTTTCGCTTTTTTCTGGTTGGGGCTTACTTTGTTACCTCCAAAACGGTATAGTACAGACAGAAAAGAGAGACTTGCCTAACCATGAGTAAATTTGCCCTGGACGATTACTTTGCAGCCAGTCCCGGATTGTCCGCGGAGGCCATGGAAACCCTGGCCGATTTCGCCGGCATTGGTCTGCTTAACTGGCATATCCCCTCGGGAAAAATCAGCCTCAACCGGAATATCACCCTGCTCGCGGGCTACGAACCGGGGGACCTGCCCCACACGGGCAACACCCGGGAAATGCTAACCTACGAGTCCGACCGGGCCATGGTGGCGGAAAACATCAGCGCGGTGCTCTCCGGCGAGAAGGACCGCTATCAAATTGAATACCGGATGCGCCGGGCGGACGGAAGTCTCGTATGGATATCCGAAACCGGTCTGGTTTATGAACGGGACAAAAGCGGAAAACCCGTCCGGCTGGCCGCTCTGTCCACGGAACTTACCCGGCTGAAATGGGCGGAAGAAAAAGCCCGGGACATGGAGCTGGAAGTCAAACGTCTCTCGGCCGCGGCCGGCGACGCCGATCTGGCGGAACAGAACCGGATGCTCCGGGCTGCCAACGCCGCCTCTGCCATGATCATCGGAGGGTTTCACCAGGATTACGAAACCGTGGTCCGCCAGTCCCTGCAGATCCTCGCCGAAAGCATCCAGGCCCAGCGGGCCTATATTTTCCGGAATATCACCCTGGAGGGCCGGCTGTACTGCTATCCCCGGACCGAGTGGTATCTGGACCATCCGTCGGGACGGGGACAGGGCCCGGACCAGGCCATGCTGTACGATGACTTTCTCCCCAAATGGAAAGAAATTACCAATAAATACGCCAATGTCCGGCTCTCCATGGAGAACCCCGATTTGGAACTCGTAAACCTGCCCCACACGGAGGATGTCAAGTCCATCATGCTGATCCCCCTTTTTCTGCAGGGGGAATTCTGGGGCTTCATCGGGTTTGACGATACGGTGACCGGCAGGGAGTTCACCGAAGACGAGGCGGATATCATGCGGGCCGGGGCCATGGTGGTGGCTTCCTCCCTGACCCGGAACGAGACCTTTTCAAAACTCAATGAGGCCCGGGAGGCGGCCATGGCCAGCACCAAGGCCAAGGGCGAGTTCCTTTCCCGGATGAGCCACGAAATCCGTACCCCCATGAACGCTATCATCGGCATGGCGGCCATTGCCCGGAAAACCACGGATCCCGAAAAAATCAAGTATTGCCTGGAAAAGGTGGACGCCTCGTCCCGGCAGCTGCTTGGCATTATCAACGACGTGCTGGACATGTCAAAAATAGATTCCGGCAAATTCGAGATAACCCTCCATCCCTTTGATTTCGAGCAGATGATGCAGAATGTTTTTAATATGATCCAGGTAAAGCTGGAAGAAAAAAAACAGACCCTGCATTACGATTTTACCAGGGTGTTCAAGAATAAGATCATCAGCGATGAGCTGCGGCTCTCCCAGGTGCTGATCAATTTGCTGAACAACGCCGTTAAATTCACGCCGGAGCGGGGAGACATTACCCTGGTGGTCCGGGAAGATCCGGATCACGGACAACCCGGTGTGCCCGCCGGAAGCCGGCTCCATGTGGAGGTTATCGATACCGGTATTGGCATCTCCCGGGAACAGCAGGAACGGCTTTTCCAATCCTTTGAGCAGGCAGACGGCAGCATTACCCGGCGCTACGGCGGCACGGGCCTGGGGCTGGCAATCTGCAAAAAGATCATCAACCTCATGGGCGGGGACATCTGGGTGGAAAGTGAAGAAGGGAAGGGCTCCCGGTTTATCTTCGAGTTTCCCATCGCCTGGGGAGAACCCATTCCCGCGGCCACCATCCTCAGAAAGGCCGCGCCCACATCCAGGATCCTGGTGGTGGACGACGCCGAAGACGTGCGGATGTATTTTAAGAACATTCTGGACACCTTCTCCCTCTCCTGCGATACCGCCGCCTCCGGTGAAGAGGCCCTTTCGCTGGTCCGCAAAAGCCTCCGGGAAAAAAAGCCCTACAGCATGGTATTTATAGACTGGAACATGCCCGGCATGAACGGCGGGGATACGGCTCAGGAACTGCGGCATCTCCTGGGGGACGATCTCCTGGTGGTGATGATCTCCGTTTCCGACTGGACCGACATCGAACAAAGTGCCAAAGGCTACGGTATTACCCACTTCCTGCCCAAGCCTATTCTTCCCAGCACCTTGTACAATACCATTGTGGAGCTCACCGACGACACCCTTATTCAAACCGAAAACCGGACCGCGGGGATTCCTGACTGGCATGGCAGAACCATTCTCCTGGCCGAGGACATTGAAATCAACCAGGAAATTGTTATTTCCCTCCTGGAGGGGACCGGCGCCTCGGTTATCTGTGCGGACAACGGCGAGATCGCCCTGAACCTTTTCCGGGAAGACCCCGGCCGGTTCGATCTTATTCTCATGGATATGCAGATGCCCGTCATGGACGGTATCTGCGCGGCGGAAAAAATACGCGCCCTGGAAACTCCGGAGGCCAGAACCGTGCCCATCGTGGCCATGACCGCCAACGCTTTTAAAGAGGATGAGCAGCGTTGTTTCGACGCCGGCATGAACGGCCATCTGGCCAAGCCCCTGGAGATTGACAGCTTTTTCCGCGTCCTGGATGACTACCTGCGTTAGAAAATATTGTGAACCGGTAACCAAAACCATCAGAGATGTTTTTTTCATATAAATATTCCGGTGTACCCCCTGTTTTCCGCGCAGGAATTTTGTATTACTATTGGGTGGAGACAGTATCCGAATGAATACAGAATTAACCGCCCAGGTTCAGCTTGCCCGGACCGATAAGGGGGCGCTCAACGCACTTATCCGCAGCTACATGCCCTTTATAAAAAAGAGCGTATCCGGTGTTTTTTTTAAAAGTCAGGACAGGCAGGATAATCTCACCGAAGCTATGCTGGCGTTCTGCAAGAGTGTGGAAACCTATAACCCCGAAAACGGCGCCTTTATTCCCTACGCCGGTGTGGTTATCCGGAACCGTTTGCTCAACCGGGCTTTGAAGGAAAATTCTCTGCAGAAAAAACAGTTTTCCCTTTCAGTCCGCGATGATGAAAAAGAACTAACCTGGGAGGCTGATGTATCCCGGCAGATCTACGACCGGGCCGCGGAGGAACGGAATCTCCGGCTTGAGATAGAGACCATCAGCGCTGAATTCGGGGAATGGGGATTTACCTGGGCGTCGCTGCTGAAAAACTGCCCCAAACAGGCCCGGTCCCGGGGGACCTGTCAGCGTATCGCGGGCCGTATTCTGGACGACCAGCCGCTGTGCGCGGAAATCCTGCGGACCCGCCAGCTGCCCATCAAACGGCTTTCCGAAGAAGGGCGGTTTTCCCGGAAAGTTCTGGAAAAATACCGCCAGTACATCCTGGCTCTGATTATCATAAGCCGGGGAGAGTACCCCTATGTGTATTCTTTTGTGCCCCAGTCATTCGAGGAGGTGGATTAATGGAAGGCGTAATTGTCCAGGTGGGAGAACCGAAAAGTATTGTCCTTTTTAACAACGGAAAAATCGGCGCCATCCCGACTCCCGAGGGCGGCCGTGTGGGTATGGTGGTTACCGTAAAGCCCAATAACAGATTGAAAATACTGCTGATTGCCGTTGCCGCCGCGTTGCTGCTGTCGGCGGGCATTGCCATAGGTGTTATGACCGTGTCCCGCGGCACGGAAACCCAGACAGAGACTGGTTACGACTGGCAGCGGGGGCAGGAAAAGCGCCAGGAGCTGATGAATACCTGGCAGGATAAAACCGGGGAGCAAAAATAATCCGCCGCCGGAAATGCAGTAAAAGTTCTGTTTCGCAGCCTTCGGGCTGCGATTTTTTTTGTCCGGCCCCCCGTTTTCGGAGTCTTCATTCTGTATCCTTACATAACTGCACGGCTGCCAAGCAGCCCGCCGTATGGCGGGGAACATAAGGCGGCGGGAAAGACCGCAAAGGAATATAGTATGAAGAAGTTGATTACCATCGGTATAATTGCCCTCACCATGACGGCATCGGCGTTCGCCGGCTGGGGCGGCCCGGGCAGAGGTCCCTCGTCGTTTGGGATGCCCGAGGCGGGGCAGAACGGCAGCGACCTGGTGTCCGTAACTATCACGGGAACCCTCGCCAGTGTCAACGGCAATCTGGCCATTCAGAGCGGCGGCGCCACCTACTATGTCAAAGGCCTTAACCGGCTTATGAACACCGTACCGGGCCTGGTGGTGGGCGTAAACGTTACCCTCCAGGGCTATTCCTCGGTGATAATGGATTCCGGTGTTTCTACCGGCCAGTATTTCAAAGCTGAACAGGTTACCTTCAACGGGAAAACCTATGGGGTGATGTATTAGGACGTTTATTTTCTAACACAGCGCCGATTTGCCCCCCGCCGGAGCTCGTCCAGCCGCCGGCGGGAGGTTTTACCCAAACGGCGCTGCTTTTATATTGATAACCTGAAGTATCGATCGTGCCACAGCCGGGAATTTATTTTAGGCTGTTTGGTAATATAGGCAATAAAGATTGCCGGTATAAACAGCCCATTAGATGCAAGTTAGAATCTGCCTTGGTATACCAGCAAACTGGCAGGCGCGACGCCATTAATTATCGCAACCGCAAAAAATAATAGTGGAATTGTCAAAAATATGGTCGCCGCCGGCTGGAATTTTATGAGGGCTATTCAGGAAACTAAAAACAAGAATATCCTGGACCGGGACATTAAGTTGATTCCTCATAAGTAAAGACGATTCCAAGCCGGTTATTTTGGGAAAAACAGCAGCAGAAATATTTGTGAAGGTCTGTCTTGATACCTGCCACGTTTTTGACGCGGATTACGATATTATGCAAAACCTTAACGGGGTGCTATCCGAATTTGATGGGATCATCGGCCATTACCGGTTAAAGGCGATCCGCTTAAACAACAGCAAAAATCCTTTCACGAGCCATAATGACCGGCACGAAAAAATCGGTCAGGGAACGCTTGGCCTTGAAGCCTTTGGGTATATCATCAATCACCAGGCGCTCCGGGAGCTTCCTTTTTACCTGGAAACCCCAAACGAGCTGCCCGGTTCCGCCGGGGAGATCAGGATACCCAAAGGCTTATATAAAGCACCATAATTATCACGGCCCTTTTACCCGGGGATCAACTGAGCCCTTGTAGGCCTTATCGTCCGCGGTGGACCGGGTAAAACCCCTCTGGTCGGCGCCGGGAACGGTCCAGCCGCTTACGCCGGTGAGGTCTATTTCCGTATAGCTGTTCTGCTTGATCTTCAACGTTAAGGTGGGGCCGCCGTAGTTTTTTAATACCGCCTTTCCTTCGTTATCAATGTCAGCAAACAGCAGGTTGAGATTGGTAATAACCGTGGTGCCATTGGAACCGTCGCCTTTGATGAGACTATCCTCGATTTTGTTGTTAAAACCTCCATAAAATTCAGGATCGTTTGGTGCGATATTCCCCGCGAGGATGCTACCGAACAGAATATGGCTGCTGTTGTCGTTATAAATCCCGCCGCCTTGAGCGGTCGCGGTGTTACCAGAAATGGTACAGTTTGTGATAACGGGGTTGCTGTAGTTGTTAAAAATCCCACCGCCTTGAGCGGTCGCGGTGTTACCGGTAATAGTACAGTTTGTGATAGTAGGGCTGCTGCGGCTGTTGTAGTTATAAATTCCACCGCCGCCTTGATCGGTCGCGGTATTACCGGAAATGGTACAGTTTGTGATAACGGGGCTGTTGTCGTAATTATAAATCCCGCCGCCGTAGGAAGATGCATTATTATTAGAGATGGTACAGTTTATGATAGTGGGGCTGCTGCCGTTGTTATTAAAAATCCCGCCGCCGACAGATGAATTATTATTGGAGATGGTGCAGTTTGTGATAGCGGGGTTGCTGTTGTTATTATTAAAAATCCCGCCGCCGCCTGTAGTTGCGGTACTACCGGAAATAGTACAGTCTGTGATAGTGGGGCTGCTGTCGTAATTATAAATCCCGCCGCCGTAAATATGAGGAGAACTTCCATTTGCGTTTCCTCCAGTTATGGTTACATTTTCCAGCTTGGTGTCACCAGTAAGGCCTGTTCCGTTGGGATGGTAGAACACATGGTAGGTGTTGTCTGTTTCATCATCCCTTACTCCTATATCACCGGAGAGGATTGTTACATTGCCCACGGGTATCATGTTCTTCTCGTCGCCCTTAAACCCGCCGATAACTGTCACATTGTTTCGCAGGGAAAAGTGTTTTAATCTGGTATCAGTTTGCTCACCGGTCAGGTTAGGATACCCGGAAGGGGTGTATGTCCCTTCAAGTATAAAGACATACTTTTGGTTCCCGGAAGACGCCGCCGCGTAGGCCTCTTCTATGGCGTCCTGGAGATCTCCGAAAGCGTTTGTCCAGGAGGAGCCATCTCCGGTACCTTGTGTTGATGGCCGCACGTAAAAGACGTCTGTTAAGGGTTCCGCATAGATGATCTCATTTTCACCAGGATCTGTATTCCCTCCCGGGTTTGTTGTTCCGCTCCCCGAAGGATTGGGACAGCCGGTAAAAGCGAGACCCAGACTTATTAAGCATATCAATAGAATAAGTAATTCTTTTTTCATGGGACCTTCCGTTTAGTTAGTTAATAATTGGATGATGCAGCATATTTTTGATCAGCTAAATAAAGTGTACCACGGTTTGGGTAAAATTCTCGAGAATATCAAAAAAGTTGAAAAAATAATTGATCACTGTTTTAGTGTTGTAAATAAATGTTGTTTTGCATTTTATACCATTTTATGACAGTTACTCCGTATAGTCTGTTAGTGGATAAAATACATACCGCGCAAAAGCTTTTTGGCAAAAAAGGAGTGGCCATGATTTTTCTCGATTCTGCCCTATACTGGTCCCTTTGGCAACGGGTCTGGTGATTACCCCGCCGCGGCTTTCTGCTACGCCGCTTTCAGTACGTTTTACGGCCTGATGTACAGCGTCTTTCTTCTGTGTCCAGTGTACCTGCTGCACAAGGAAAAGCCGGCAGTGCTGTTTGCGTTTTCGTTCATACTTGATTTTCCTTATTCGTATTTACAACCTCTAATATTGTTTATTGAGGAAAGATAGGACGCCGTTATGTCCGATTTGTTTGAAAAATGGTACGGTAATATGAAAAATGTGTCTTTAGGGAGAAGTTTCCTGCCGCTCTTGTTAAGCCGGACCAAGGCCTATATAGTTAATTCCAGGGACCGATGGTTTAATCGTGCGGCCGGTTATAGGGCCTCACCGGGGTCCCGGCAAGGAGGCCGCGGTGCAGAACCGGGATAACGGACTATACAAACGCCTGATCATACGCTGCGTCCTGGCGGCTGCCGGGGTCTTATTCTGTATTTTTATCCTGCCGGAAATCATTAACCTTTTTCTGCCGTTTATTATCGCCCTTATCGTAGCCGCCATTCTCAATCCCCTGGTGAATTTCATCAACCGCAAACTGAAGATCTCCCGGCGGATCACCGCGCTGGTTTTTGACCTTCTCGTTTTCCTCGTCATAGCGTCTCTGATCAGCCTGCTGGTATACACGGTGATAAACGAAGCCATATCCCTGGCCACCAATATACAGATGAACTGGAAAGACATCACCGCTATGCTCGGCAAGCTGGGAGACAGCTTTGACTGGCTGCACAATATCCTGCCCCCGCAGGCGGTGGAATTCCTCGAGGGGATTGAAGAAAGCGTTGCGGTTTTTATCCAAAATATAAGCAAAAGGCTTTTAAGCTCCGTGGTGCCGGCGGCGGCGGCCCTGACAACAAAAACCGGGAGCATCCTGACGGTCTTTATCATTGCCATATTGGCGGCGTACTTCACCATAGCGGATTATAACCGTATAGCGGAAATGGTGAAAAAACATATCGGCGAGCGGGCAGGCCGCTATGTTTCCATACTGAAAGCCGCCGTGGTAAACGCCCTGGGCCGGTATCTCAAATCCCAGCTCCTTCTGGCGCTGTCTGCTTTTCTGTTTATGTTCGCCGCCCTGGCCATTTACGGCCAGCCTTACGCGCTGCTCATCGCCCTGGGGCTGGGAGTTATCGACTTCCTGCCCATCGTGGGTACCATCGCCGTGCTTGTGCCCTGGGGCATTATCGAACTGATCCTGGGGAATTTCGGCAAGGGTGTCTTCCTGATTGTTATCGGGGTGGCGTTCTTCCTGATCCGTAAGGTGATCGAACCGAAAATTGTCGGCAGCCAGACCGGGCTGCATCCTTTGGCGGCCCTGATGAGCATGTACGTGGGACTGCAGCTATCGGGAATCTGGGGCGCGATAATAGGTCCCATTGTGCTGATGCTCATCATCAGCATCGTCAAATCGGGGATTTTTGAAAACACCCTTCTGGACCTGAAACAGCTTTCCGCGAGGATTTCCGGGGCGCTGACCAGGGGCGATGAAGACAGCCCGGAGCCCTAGTATTCCGGGTTCACGCCTGCGGGTGTTTAATTCCGCGGGGAACCTCACCGTACGGGTGCTGGTCATCTTTTCCGTATGCAGTCTTTACGCCCGGTAGGTATTGATGCTTTCCTCAAATTCTTCAGTCAGGGATACAACCCTGGCAAGCAATTCAGGGGAACAGCTCCCATGATCCCTGAGGTGCTGCAGCACCGGCATGATGTGGCCGCCGCATTCCACGAAGGGCATTATCAGCCCGCTGGCCAATGCCGTATGGCTGACATTCAGCAAATGAGACGATGTCTGATACAGGTTCCCCGTATGAAACCAGTACAGCACATGAAAAATATCCACATAGTACTGCCGTATTGTATAAAATTGCGTATAGCTGGCCTTGGCATATTCCACAAATGGGGTTTCCAGGGTGCTCGCCCGGCCAAACCCTTTTTGAATACCAGCCTGGCGGTCATCCAGAACCGGCATTGTTTTTCCCTGAAAATTATTAAAGAACCGCGGGGCGTCTCCGCTCCAGCCGGTGGTCATGTTCGCCCAGGTACGGATAGCCTGGTAGGGCTTAACACATTCGGGATATTCGTTGGATAAACGGACCATCTCCAGCATAGCTTCTTCCGCTTTTTCCGGAATCCCGGCTGCTAAATAGCTGCGGAACAATATCCCCTGGGATAAAATCCGGTTGGTATGGTTCTCTGGATCCATATCCTGCTGTTCCCGGGCCGCCCGGATTGCCTCGCTGAATTGGCCGCTGAAATATAATATTCCGCTCAATATCTGGCGGACCATGCAGACTCCTGCCGTGCCGAACCAATTGCCCAGTTTTTTTTCGGCATCCGGAAGCATCTGCAGGAATTTTTGTACCTCCCCTGGTTCATTATTAAAAACAATAAAGCGGTTGGGGCTGTCGGACAGCCATTGCCGGCTGAGGCAGGGAAACCGGGGCTCCGCCTGAATCGCGGCGGCTTTTTCCAGGTCCTCCTTGAAGGTCTCATCCGAGGCAAAAAGCTTGATTTGCGCCCGCATTAAATAGGCGTCCAGGAGCTCATTGTCCGGCAGGCTGGAGATGAGCTTTGTGCATACACGGCTGAATTCAGCAAATTGATATGCTGCCGCATAGCTGTATAAAGCGCTTAAGTCATTACGGCTATTCATAACAATATCTCCGTCCTTTTTCCGGCCCCGTCCTATTCGGACCCGGGACCTTCAATATAGCTATTCAAAATGGCGATGGACACAGCTTCCGCCCGGTTTGCCGCGTCCAGTTTTGTATAGATGGTCCTTATAAAGGATTTTATCGTGTTGATGGAAATCCTATCCTTAATGGCTATTTCTTCCCGGGTCAGTCCCCGGGAGAGGTCTGTCAGAATTTCGGCTTCCCGCGCGGTGAGGGGATTCTTTTTTGCTGTTTTCGGGATATCCTGTTTTTTGTAGGCAGTCCGGACCGCCGCGGCCCTCTTGGAAAAAGCCGCTGCCTGTTTTGCGATGAGGTCAAGCCAGTGGGAATTAAAAACGTATGTTTGCTGCTGCCGGGCCAGGTCAATCAGGGCGCCCATATGTTTTTCGGCCTCAATAAACAGAGTGGTCAGTCCATTGCGGTAAGACATATCATAGGCCGTCCAGAGGGCCTCCATGGCGGCATCATGGTTCCCCAGATGGTAATGGCTGATAGCGAGCATAATAAACAGACAGATCCGGTCCGGCCAGATTCCCCGGGTCAGGAACAGCCCCTTCGGGTTTTCAAGCTGCCCCGCAAGCTTGGCATACTCTCCGGTATTGATCAGGTAGTTGGCGTATACAAGCTGTACACGGCCGTACGAAAGCAGTGCCTGTTCCGAATCACCGAGGGTCAGGACACTTTGCGGAATCCTGCCGAAGTCACGCAGTTTGATGTAATACCAGGCGAGGGCGGTGTCGCGGATTTCCCTGAGCGCGGTAAAATCGTATTTATCCGCATAATCCAGCTCATTATGGATATGGTTTGACATTTCCTCAAGGTTTCCCCGCATAAAGCTGATCCGGGCCAGCATACCGTACCCGTTGCATACCAGGTCATGCTGCGCGTTTACCGCCGCCTCATGGATCGCTTTGAACGCGTGCTGTTCAGCCTTATCCAGGTCATAGGATAAATAGGCAGCCTCAGATGAATAAATATGCCCCAGACCGCTCATGCCTCCGGCCAGAACCTTGGCTGCCCATGAAACCCCGTAATGTACGGCTTTTTCCATCCGCTCCTTTGCCCCGGGCAGATTGTCCGGTATGGAAAAACTATGCTGGTTTCTCGTAAGCATCGTATGTCTGTTTTTATCGCTTGAACCTTCCGGGAGATAAACAGCGGCTTTTTTATAATATTCGCCGAAGTCCTCCTGGATACGCATCATATGGATTGCTCCGATGAGTGTATATACGTCCCCCAGAAGCTTGAGTGCTTCCGGCGAACCATCCGTAAGGAGCCGCTGCTCCAGGTCAAGCAGCAGTACTTCGGCTCTTTCGATATCCAATGTATTGAGGTAAATCAGCCCACGCAGGTAATCAGCGATGGGATATTGCTGTACTTCCTCAGGAGTAAGCAGTCCGATATGTTCCAGAAAAAAAGCCGCGTTTGCCGCTGTTATGCCATAATAAAGTTTTGATGATTTTGAGATTGCGTTGAGCATACCCAAATGATCTTTGCCGTTGCGGAAACAGGTGACCGCTTCAATGGTGTCTCCGGCCGATTCATACAGCTCCGCCGCCTTCCTCCATGCGTTCTGTTCCTCTTCCGGGGCCAGGAGGTGTTTTTTTTCCCGCAGGAAAAGGCGGTACAGATGGTGAAAGAAGAGATGGTCTGTACCGGGCTCTTTTTTGATGAACACGTGGTTCGTAAAGACCGCCAGGTCGGTCTGGCTTCCTTCATTTATGGAGGCAATGAGTTCCAGGGTAAAATAATTGAGCAGAGAAAGCTGCGCAAAGAGTTTCTGCTGTTCTTTTGGATAGTCCGAAAAAAAACGTTCGCCGAAGAGGTGAGTGATTCCATTCTGGGTGATTCCGCCGGAATGGCTTGTCAGCTCGGTCATCCTATTATGCTGCAAGGCTACAAGGTGCAGGGCCAGGGGCCATCCATCGGTATAGCGCCGTATACGGTCCAGTTCGTCCGGTTCCAGTGAAACATCATTTATACCGAACAGGCCGGAAATCTCCTCATCGGTAAAACGCAGGTCTTCCCCTGTTATGAGAGAACGCCTGCTGTTCGTATTAAAAACCGACTCCGAACCGGGGGAGTTGGATAGCAGCACCATCCGGAAGTTTTCAAGATCCTGCTCCAGTACCATCCGGAAAAAATTCAGGACCCCTTTATTGGTGATTTCCCCGAAGTCATCAAACACCCATATTATCCGCTTTCCCCGTTTGAGTTCCTTTGTGAGAACGTTCAGAAAGGAGGCGAATTTGATGGGGCTATCCGGGAATTCCAGGGTCTCGAGGCTCTTGGAAAACCGCGGAAATTCCCGTTCCAGACCGCGGCTGAGATGGGCCCAGAAATTTGATTCCAGATTATCAAGGCTGCCCAGGCGGATCCAGAGAATCCGGTCGCCGGATTGGTTGAGATAATCCGCCATGGCCTGGGTCTTGCCGAACCCAGGCCCGGCAAGAAAAGCCAGGAGCGGACATTCCAGCCCCTCCCGGATCAGCGTCCAAAGCCTTGGCCGGCGGATCATTCCCCGGTGCAGGGGCAGGCTGCTTTGGTGCGTCATAACAGTATTCCCTTTGGGAAATAGTATACCATACTTTTCCGGAAGCAGCGGATTCAATTCTTTTCCGGAACAGTACCCCCGGGAAATTTCACCGGAACTGTCCCCCGGCTGCTGCCGGCTGTCCTGTACTGCTGGGGAGGTGTCCTGATGCATATCCGCCTGACTCCTTGTGGATGTGACTCCGTTTATACTTTTTCACCCATAGCCAATTGTATTATATGGGCTCTGATGGGGAAATAAACCACCCGAATGGGTGAAAAAGAAATGAGTTTTACCGGAATTATTCATTTTACAGTGGAAAATCAGCTGACAGCGGATTCCAGAAGCCTGAAGGATCTTTCTGCGCAGTCAATTTCCGATAATACCCCGTAGGGCAAAATGCAGATGGGCGCGGTATGCCCGAAATTCATATTATACAGAACCGGCAGATCGGGCCGTCCCGCTTCTTTGCCGATTACCCGCAGAAGAACCTCTTTGTATTCGCCGTAATATTTCTCATCCTTCGGCTTGCCGAAGATGACGCCCTTAAGCCGTTTTATCACACCCTGCGCGGCCAATCCCCGGAGCAGGTATTTTATACTGTCCGGTGACGGATATTCTTCCGAGGTTTCAAGAAACAAAATACTATCCGTCCACTGTTCCGCACCAGGCCAAAGCTCCGTTCCGATAATCATGGGAAAAACATCCGCGCACCCGCCCAGAAGCCTGCCCCGGACAACTCCGTTTCCCTGCAGCAGTTCATATCCCTTGCTGTCCGGTACCATGGTGCGGGGTACGGCGTTATTTTCCGGATTTGCCCAATCAAGGAATTCCGATGTCCACTGAGGACTCGGTTCAACCGGCAGGGTATCATTTTCTTCAAACAACACTTTTTGAATATACCCTTTGGTATAGTCATACATGGCGCGGTTTTCCGCAAAATCCGTGAAAACACAGGGCCCGTAAAACGAGGTTATCCCCGCTTTATACAGCATAAAGTGGTTAACCGTTGTGTCAGAATATCCCATGAATATTTTCGGATTGTTCCGCAGGGTTTCAAAGTTTATGAACGGAAGAAGCCGTATGGTATCGTCACCGCCAATCATTGAGATAACCGCCGTTATGCCGCTGTCCGAAAAGGCCCGCATCAGATCATCGGCCCGTGCCTGCGGGTTTTCGTCAAGGAAAGTTATTCCCTTCATGGCATTTGGCATGATGGCAACCTTCAAACCAAAGTCATTTTCAAGCCTGGTTTTTCCAATTTTCACCCTGTCCGAAAAATGTTCTTCCCCGGCAATTCCGGATGATAATGAAACCAGCGCCACCGTATCACCGGGTGTTAATTTTTTCGGTTTAACCATCACGCTGCCTCCTTTGTTATGGTAATCCATTCTTTTTACTTTTGCATATCGATTCATTGTTTTTTATCAAAAATACCGTTTGCGTCCGCGATACGGATGGCGTCAACCCGGTTCACCGCCCCGAGCTTGTCATAGATATTGGTGATGTGTTTTTTCACACCATGCAATGAGATTCCCAGGATGCTGCCCATCTCGTCCCGGGTAAGCCCTTCCGCCAGGCAGCGCATTACCTCCAGCTCCCGGGGGGTGAGCTCGTCCATACGGGCCTTATGGCGGATAACGGCATCATTCCGGTGGCGCTTCCGCATGGCGGAGTTCCGTTTCGCGAAGGCCGACGCTTCCCTGTGAACCCTGTCTAGCCATTGGGTATCAAAGTCCATCTCCGTCTGGGCCCGGGCCGCGTCAGCCAGGAACTCCATGGGTCTTCCGAATTCGGCAAAGCAGATGATGATATTATTCTGCCAGGTCATATTGTATGCATCCCAAAACGAGCGGACCGCCTTCTGCATGTTTCCCATGCTATGAAGGCAAAGAGCCTTGATGATATGGCTTGTGACCCGGACACACCACTGCCGGTGTTCCCGGAGAATGCTCTCCAGTTCCAGCAGTACGGCGTATGCTTCGGTATACCGTTCCTCAAGGTAATGGCAGAGGGCGCAGATGATCCGGTCCCGGCCGGCATCCATGGGAATATCCGTAGGCAAACCGCCGCCGCCGGAGAGCCAGGAGGGAACTTCCGAGGTATCCCCCAGACTGACAAAGAACATCCCGGCGGTACAATCCAGCAGCGGATAGACATCCGCGCATCCGGCCTGTTCTGTATAGTCAGTAATTTTTGCCAGGACGGACCGGGCGGTATCATAGTTTCCCTGGAACAGCGCCAGCCGCAGCTGGAGGGTGAAGGCATTCAGCACAATATCATGCTGGCCCGCCTCCTGGGCCCGGAATACCGCCCGGGAACTGTATTCCAGAACATCGCCGAAACGCTCCGCCGCATACGACGCCTCCGCGGTGAACAGTTCAGTAAACCCGCGCCCGCTTTTACCGTACAGATGCCTGGATGCATCCGAGAATTGACGGATAAAAACGAACATGGCTTCCAGCCTGCCCGGTGTATTGTCGGGCAGGAAAAATACGGTGCTGTTTCCCACAACCATGGAATCATCGGAACGTATCCTGCCGCCCTCAGGCATCAGAGGCCGGGCCTTCAGGGCATAGCCCAGACCATCAAGGTTATTCTGAAAAAAGGAAACTTCAATCAAGGCAATATATACATTTTCCAGGAGAAGCCGCTTTTCGGGCGGCGGCCCCTGGGTTTCCAGCCGGTCTGCCAGTGCCGTGAGAATTTCCCCGGCGCGTTCAATCTCCATATCGTTGATATATAGCAGGGCTCGGTACAGGTCAACAATTTCATGTTCCCAGACATAGGATTCGGGAAATTGATTCAAATGCTCAAGTACCATATTGGCAGACCGCCTGCTCCGCCGTTTCCTGGGCAGATGGGTCATGGCATCGATATAATGGCTGTAATCCCGGATTTCCCAGTAACAGTACAGTGCCTCCAGGTAAAAACCCCGAGAACAGAACCAGCTGCCCGCCTTTGAGTAGGTATCCCGCTTTTCCTCATCACTGAGCATGGCCCGTTTCTGGCTTAGAAAATCATGGTACATCTTCTGGAAATAAAAACGGCTCTGGCTGTAGTCGTAGGAAATAAAAATATTCCTGGTCATTTCATCCACTGTCTGCACCGTATTCCCCGTATCAATTGCCTGAATCAGACCCAGGGGAACTCCGTCAAAGAAGGATAATTTCACCAGCAGCAGCTGGAAAGCCGTCTCATATTCGACAAAATAATTCTGCTGGAACAGTTCCGCGATGACATGGAAATGGGGGGTCTCCCCGAACCCATGATGCGCCTTATTGCTCGGGTGGGAGGCTATGAGATGAAGCGCCAGGGGCCAGCCGCCGGTGAGTTCCAGCAAGCGGGCGCATTCCCCGTCGCCGGCCTGCCGGCGGTATTTTCTGAACAGCTGTATGGTTTCATGCCGGTTGAACTGCAGTTCCCCGGGTCCAATCTGGAGATGGTGTCCGTCCCCGACCAGGTGACCAAGCTCGGGCCTGACGTTGCTGATATAAATAATGCAGAGGTTTTCCATTTCTGCCTTGATGAGTCCATCAAGGAACAGAAGAATTTTTTCATTGGTGATGGACTCGCCGCTGTCGAAAACGAGCAGCGCTTCATTGCCTTGATACAGTATCCTGGCCAGGCTTTTAAGGAAGGCATGGAAATCACCAGAGGCTTCGGGGAATTTTCCTTTCGCCATTGCGTCAGCCAGTTTCGGGAGTTCCCGCCGGGCCGCCTCAGCAGCCCTGGCCCAGAAACAGTCCGGCTCATTATCGATCATTAAGAGATGGTGCCAGATAAGTTTCCGGTTTGTATTCCGGGCGTAATCCATCACCGCGGTTGATTTGCCGTACCCCGGACCCGCCACCACCGTCACAAAGGGATAGGCCATGCCTGCGTCGAACATGGCGTCTACGCGTTCCCGGTTCACCACCCAGTCGAACTGCGCCCAAAGTTTCCGCTTCATCACCGGCTCCTTATGTACGCTGGTTTTTTATACCCGTAATATACTGTTTTTTTATTCAATCTTTTAAAAAAAACAAGAGGCTACTCTCCCTTTGTCTACTTTCAAATTTTAAGAGCTTTGCTACAGTGGAACCGTGCAATGGCGCCGTCCGGCTGGTGGATCAAGGAGCGGATTATGAAACTGAGGACAAGGCTTATTACGGTAATTCTGGGCCTGGCTGTTTTTGTAATAGCGGGCTTTTCCCTGTTTGTATATTGGCGTTCCAGTACGCTGCAGACAGAGGCGGCTATGGAAAACGCGCAGAATCTGGCGGGAAAACACGCCGGGGAAATGCAGGTATATTTTGAAACCTACCTGGAGACCGCCAGGACATTGGCTAAAATCATGGACAGCTACGACGCCTTTGTGCTGGAAGACCGGCGGTATAACTACGATTCCATACTGCTGAGTCTCATGGAATCCAATGCCCATTTCCTGGGTATCTGGTCCTGCTGGCAGCCGGACGTGCTTGACGGCCGGGACAGCCAGTTCGCGGGAACGGACCGGAGCGACAGCACCGGCCGGTACCTGCCGTACTACACCCGGGAAAACAACCGCATTGTCCGGAAGGTCATGTCCGGCTACCGGGAGCTTCTGGAAAACAACCGGGAGGAGGGGATCCTGGATCCGGAATTTAGGAACACCGGGGGTGCCCGCCAGCTTGTGACCAGCGTATTCGCTCCCATCAGACGGGAAGGCCGGATCCTCGGGTTCGTTGGAATTGATATTGATATTTCCGGACTTCAGGAACCTATCAGCCGTATCAAACCCTACGAAACCGGGGTAGCCGCGGTGTTCAGCAGCGGGGGCATTGTGGCGGCCCACTTCGACCCTGCCAGGGTGGGCCGGCAGATGCGGGAAACCGAAAAGGACATGAACGGCCGGTTCAACGACGCGGTAGCCGACGCGGTCAATAACGGGCAGGAATACGCCTATATGGTCTATTCCCCCCAGATGGGTACGGATATCCGGGTAATCGCCACACCCATAACCATCGGAAGCAGCGGAACCCCCTGGTCCATGCTGGTGGGGATTCCCATGGACAAGGTCCTGGCCCCGGTACACCGCATGCTCCGGTTCATTATCGGCATCGGCATCGCTGCTGTGATGCTCTTCGCCGCGGCTATTCTTCTGGTGGCCGCCGGTATTACCAGGCCCATCCGCGCCACCGCGGACATGCTTAAGGATATTTCCCAGGGGGAGGGTGACCTGACTAAACGCCTGCAGGCCGGCCGGAAGGATGAAATCGGCGACATGGCGGAACACTTCAACCTGACCCTGGATAAGATCAGCCGCCTCATTGCGGTTATCAGGGACCAGTCTATAAACCTTTCTGCCATAGGCACTGAATTGTCTTCCAATATGACGGAGACCGCCGCGGCGGTGAATGAAATCAGCGCCAATGTGGAAAGTGTCAAGAACCAGGTCATCAGCCAGACCGCCGGGGTAACCCAGACCGGAGCCACCATGGAACAGATTACCCGGAGCCTGGACCGGCTCAACGGGCAGATAGAAAACCAGGCGTCCAGCGTTACCGAGTCATCCAGCGCGGTGGAACAGATGCTGGCGAATATTGCCAGCGTTACCCGGACATTGGTAAAGAACGCTGAAAACGTGGAGGACCTGGCTCTGGCAGCTGAAAAGGGACAGCATGACCTGCAGCTTGTGGTCGGTGATATCCGGGAAATCGCCGGTGAGTCCGAGGAACTGCTGGTGATAAACGGAGTAATGCAGAATATCGCCAGCCAGACGAATCTGCTCTCCATGAACGCGGCCATTGAAGCGGCCCACGCCGGGGAAGCGGGAAAGGGTTTCGCGGTGGTGGCGGATGAAATCCGGAAACTGGCGGAATCCTCCGGGGAACAGTCCAGGACAACATCGGGGGTGCTGAAAAAAATAAAGGATTCCATGGACCGGATTACCCTGTCCATGGAAGACGTTTTGATGAAATTTGAAGCCATCCACCGGGATGTACGGACTGTGGCCGATCAGGAATCGGCCATCAGGAACGCCATGGAAGAACAGAGCGCGGGAAGCAAACAGGTTCTTTTGGCTGTAACCAATATGAACACCATAACCCAGGAAGTCCGGAACAGCTCCGGGGAAATGCTCACCGGCAGCATGGAAGTAATTAATGAAAGCCGGAACCTGGACCGGATTACCCAGGAAATTGCCGGGAGTATGAACGAAATGGCCAGCGGGTCCCGGCAGATTACCATCGCGGTAAACCGGATAAACGATATCACCCTGGAAAACAAGCAGCGTATCGATACCCTGACGGAGGAAGTGGGGAAATTTAAGATTGAAGGATAAACCATAACGGAACTGCAGCGCTGAGGCAATGGAGGGCACGCAATGCAAAATGAAACACCGCAAAACCTGGGTTATGTTCTTGACAGTATATCGGCGGCGGTATTGGTGGTTAACAAAGAAAACGGCCTGGTGGAATACGCCAACGGCAAGATTTGTCAGGCCCTGGACAAGACAATTCATGAAATCCAGGGCAGGCATTTCCGGCACCTCTTCCTGCCGGAATTTATCTCGGTCTACTACCGCATTCTGGCGGACTGCGAGGACGGCCGGGAACATACGGTCATATATTACTGGGCGGAAAAAGTAGCGTGGGAACAGATTTCCGCAATGTCGGTTAACTGGAACGGCCGTCCCGCTATTCTGCTCACCATCCTGTATGTGAGCGAATTCGCCCGGTCCGAGTATGTACTGGAAACCATGAACCACTTCGACAGCCTGCTCAAACTTCCCAACGGCGCAAAGCTGGAGGATGATATCAATGAGCTGGCGAACTTTGAAACCGTGGCTCTGCTGTACTTTGAGATTGAGCATTTTGAGGAAATCAACGATATGTACGGCTGGGACAACGGCGATTTTCTCCTGATGCAGATACGGGACTGGCTGCTTTCCAGCGAGTCCCGGCGGGCCCAGATTTACCGGGTCAGCAACGGCTTCGCCATCCTGGGCCGGCATGTGACCATGCAGGACGCCATCAACCGTTCCGAGGAAATCCTCCGGCGGTTCAGCCAGCCCTGGGCCCAGCGCACCGCCGGTAAAACCCTGTCCCTGTACTGCACGGTCAGACTGGGCATCGTCTACGGCCATTACGTAAAAAACGAAATGCGCAACATCCTGCTGCGGACCATCCGGTCCTGCGAAAACAGCGACAAGGGATACGCCATCTACGACGAGCAGGCAAACCAGGAAGCGAAACGGGCCCGGAAGGTGATGGGCATGTTTATCAGCTGTGTCCTCAACAACATGAACGGTTTTGATATTCATTTTCAGCCCATCATCGATGTCAGAACCGGACGGTGGTGTGCCGCGGAAGCGCTGTGCCGCTGGACCGCAACCGACGGAACCGCGGTTTCGCCCATGGAATTTATCCATCTGGCCGAACAGCTCCACCTGATTGAAACCCTGGATAACTGGGTAAGCGCCTCCGCTATGGAACGGTGCGTAGCCCTGGGCCTTCACCAGCGGGAATTCATCCTGGATATCAATTTTTCTCCCACCCGGCAGGTTAAGGAATCCTTCATCAACAAACTGCTTAAAACCCTCAAAGATACGGGGTTTCCCCCGGAAAAACTCAACCTGGAAATTACCGAAAGCGCCAAGATGAATTTTGACAGCGCCAATATTTCCGGGCTCAAGCGCCTGCGGGAGGAGGGGATTGTCCTGAGCCTGGATGATTTCGGCACCGGTTATTCCAACTTCGAGAACCTGATACATTTGTCCGCCAAGGCTCTGAAGACCGAAAAGATGTTCCTGGATGGTATCGAACACGATACATACCGGCAATATCTGCTGAAAATGCTCACTGATCTGGCGCACCATCTGGGAATGTCCCTGATATGCGAAGGGGTGGAAACGGAGGAACAGTTCATGCTTCTGCAGAAGTACGGAATCGATTATGCCCAGGGGTACTATTTCAGCCGCCCCTTAACGTATGATCAGCTCAGGCAGGAACTGAACCGGTTTGTTTGATTCTCCCCGCTGCCGGAACAAAGAAAAGACCTTCACTTTCAGAGGAAAAAAATACGATTGCGGCCGGCTGAAATAATAGTGTACACTATGTGTGGAGGATACCGCCGTGCCGCACAAAAACAATCTTCCGTTGCGCCAGGGAATGATCCGGCGTCCGCGGCTGCACGCTCTCATCAGTGAAGGCCTGGGGTATCCCCTGCTTGTTTTCCAGGCCGGATCGGGATTCGGGAAAACCCAGGCCATGGCGGATTTCCTCAGTCAGAATAATGAAGACCGTATCCTGTGGATGCGCCTGGGCAGTCTCGACAACCTGCATACGCGGTTTTGGGATCACCTTACCTGCGCTCTGGGAAGGGAGTTTCCCGGCCTGGCCGCACGCATGGAGAATCTGGAATTTCCCGGCACTCTCTATAAGTATGATGAATTTCTGCAGGCCCTTACCAGTGAAATCTCAGGCGGCCGCCGGGTATTATGGACCTTTGATGATTTCGGCGAAATTACTGACAAAGGGGTAAAGGATTTTTTCCGCATGCTGGCGGAACCGGAACTGGAAAATTTCCGTCTGGTACTGCTGTCAAATTCTACTTCCAATATGAACGTATCTCCGCTGATGGCCGGCAGTGTCTTCCATATTACCGGCGGGGATCTGCGGTTTACCCCGATGGAAACCGCGGAACTGTACCGGATGCACGGGCTTTCGCCGGAAGATGACGAACTGATCCGCGTTGAACAGTATACCGAGGGCTGGCCCCTGGCGCTGAATCTGCTGGCGCTGCAGGGCGGCGGGCTGCTGGATGAATCCGGCGGCGGAAGTCCGGTTTTTGAAGGGGTTTCCCGCCTGTTCGCGGAGCGGTTTTTTAACACGTATCCGCCGGATCTGCAGAAGTTCTTTGCGGCCCTCTCTTTGCTTCCGTCCTTTACCAGGGATCTCATGGTGAATTTATATGATGGAGATCCCGCGGATCTGGAAGTTGTCGGCAGCCACATGTTTATCACCAGCGAACCCGCTGTCGGCTGTTTTAAATTTCACAATTTGTACCGGGTGTTTCTGCAGGAAAAAAAGCATCTCCTCAGTCCGGAAGAGGAAAATCTGGTTTGGCGGAAAGCCGGGGAATACTACGCGGCTTCCCGGGGAATCGGGGATGTGATCGAAGCTATCGCCTGTTACCGCAAGTGCGGCGACCACAAAGGTATGCTTCAGGTGATTTCCGATATTGCCAAGTGGCAGTATGAAATAACCGCGGAAAACGCGGCGTATTTTCTTGAACACCTGGATGTCCTTACTGCCGAAGAAGTCCGGCAATATCCCGTGGCGGATTATCTGCGGGCGCTGATCAATGTATGCATACTGGAACTGGAGAAGGCCGAGGCCCTGCTTACGGATCTGGAACAGCGGCTTCTGGCCGCGGGAACCCCGGAGGCGTTTACCCTTTTGGGGGATGTGTACGCGGCTCTGGGGGCGATTCATATGATGCGCTGTGAGGAGGACTTCGGGGATTATTACAAGAAGGCGGTAACATATCTTCCGGAGGGAACGAACTTTACCAGCAAGAACAAACTGCTCACCCATAACAATAATTATTTTGCCATGCCGGATAATCTTCCGGAAGCAAAGGAACGGATGGAGCAGGCCATGCATTACGGTGTGTCATGGATTTCCCGGTTCCTTTCCGGCGGCATGAGCGGGCTGGAGCACATTTTTTCCGCCGAAGCCGCCTACCTGTCCTACGACCTGGATTCCGCGGAACAGCACGCGTACCGGGGCATATACAAGGCGGAAGCCAACGATCAGCATGGCCTTGTATGCAACGGCTTTTTTATTCTGGCCCGGATCAGCTTTATGCGGGGAAACCTCGCGGATACGGCCAGGCATATCCAGAGTATTGCGGATTATGCCGGCCGATTCAGCATTCCATTGCTGAAGGAAATCCGGGATACCGCCCAGGCCTGGTATTATATCCGGCTCCATGACTTCGGGAGAATCCCCAGGAGTATCCTGAACATCCATAATTCGGAACAGCCGCTGCTGGATTACGGACGGCCCCAGCTTATTTATGCCCTGTACATGATCACCATCGGGGAGTACGCCAGGCTTTTGGGAATGCTGGAATACCCCAAGGGACTGTACATGACCTGGGGAATCTGGCCGGACCGTATCAGCTTGAATATAATGACCGGTATTATCCAGTACCATCTTGGAAACACCGCCGCGGCAATGGAAGCCCTGTGGTCCGCCTATGACATGTCCTGCCACAACGGGCTGATCACCATGTTTATCGAAGGTGAAAACCATATAGCGCCTCTCATCGCCGCTGCCCGGCAGCAGAATAAATACCCATTTGATCCCCAATGGCTCGATCTCATTGAAAAACAATCCGCGGATTTTGCCAGGCGGGCTGCGGTTGTCCGGGCTTCCTACAAAAAGCAGAGCGCAGCAAAACCGGCAAAGGAAAATCCCCTGACCAGACGGGAAGAGGAAATTCTTCTCGATCTGTCCCGGGGCCTTACCAGAGAGGAAATTGCGGAGGCCTACGCCATGTCCCTTAATACGATAAAGTCGTTTATCAAAACCATCTACCACAAACTGAACGTATCCAACCAGGCCGAAGCCGTTTCCATTGCCATGCTGAATGGTTATATTGAAATCCCTCCCCAGGAATAACCCGGTACCGGAAAAACTGTTCTGTCATTCTCCGTAATCTGAAAATCCCGGCAATTCCGATGATTTCATACCCATACGGGTGATGAAATCCCATACCAAGCCTACTACATTTAAAACATCAAATATCAGGCTAAAGAAAAATTAGCGGATATCTATTTATAAAACAGGAGGCATTGTATGAAATCGGTAACGTTGTACCGGCCGACAACATTGGAAGAAGCGCTTGTGAATTTCGACCAATTGGCTGAAACTTTTTTCGGAGATACTGCCGCAGGCGTCCCGGGTCATTCCGGTCCCCGTCCGGCGGTGGATGTAAAAGAAACCGAAAAAAGCTATTTCCTCGAAGCGGAACTTCCCGGCTATGATGAAAAAAATGTGGAAGTTCACGTTGAAGGAAATGTTCTGATCATTTCCTCAAAGAAAGAAGAAAAAGCCGAAAAGAAGGAGGATGCGTATATTCTCCGGGAACGTAAAAACGAGTCCTTCAAGCGTTCATTCAAATTACCCGATAACGCGGACCCGAATTCAATTTCCGCGGGTTATAAAAACGGAGTCTTAACGGTTGAAATTAAGAAAAAGGAAGCGTCGAAAAAACGCGCCGTCGCTATTGAAAAAAAATAGAAAAATATTGACCGAACATAATAAAACAGGGATTTAAAAAAAATACCGGAAAGCCGAGTATCCTTGTTATACTCGGCTTTTTTATTACAGTGTGTATTTCTTGTTTCTTCGGATAACGAAATACAGAAGCGGGGCTCCGGGAATACGTGCACCTGCCGGATCTGGAGGAATACATCATGAATACGGCCGCAGCCGATCCTTTCACGGGAACCGGATTGGCTATATGGTGCCTTTTGCTTTATTTGATGTTTACCCTGGCTTTCAGCTTTGTTGAAATTTCCAGCCTATCCATGCTGGTCTCATTCGGTGGACAGGAATATCGTGAGGGCAGCAGCGGTTCCGGACTAAGCCGGTTTTATCGGCGGCCATATCACACCATCCTGAATGCTACTCAGAAGAAAAAGCTCCCCACCTGGAAAATAATAAACGCCCATACCCAGGCAATAAGACACTGTCCCAGGACCACTCCAAGGGCCGCGGGTCCGCTTTTGAGTTCCCGGCGGACCGCTGCCACCGCGGCGACACAGGGGGTGTACAGCAGGGTGAATACCAGGAAACTGAAGGCCCCCAGGGGACTGAACATTCCTGCCAGGGCTGAGGGCAGCGCGTCCAGGCTGGTACCGGCCAGCACCGCCAGGGTGCTCACCACCGCCTCCTTGGCCATAAACCCGGTAATCAGCGCTACCGCAGCCTGCCAGTAACCGAAGCCCAATGGCGCAAAGAGGGGAACGGTCCACGAAGCCAGGGATGCCAGGATACTGCTTTCCTGGTCTGCCGCAAGATTGAAACGGATATCAAAGGTACGGAGCAGCCAGACGACCATGGTGGCAAGGAAAATAATTGTAAAAGCACGGCGCAGGAAATCCCGGGCCTTTTCCCAAAGCAGGAGGAGTACGCTCCTGATATTGGGCAGCCGGTAGTTAGGCAGCTCCATTACAAAGGGAACGGGACTGCCCTTAAACCAGGAGAGGTGTTTAAAACCAAGGGCCGTTATAATTCCGATAAGGATACCCAGCACATATAATGCCATCATCACCAAAGTACTGTGCCGGGGAAAGAAGGCCGCCGTAAAGGCCGCGTAAATGGGGAGTTTTGCGGAACAGCTCATGAACGGGGTGAGCAGGATGGTCATCTTCCGGTCACGCTCGCTGGCCAGGGTACGGGCGGCCATGACCGCGGGTACCGTACAGCCGAACCCCAGCAGCATGGGAACAATGCTGCTGCCCGAAAGTCCCAAACGGCGCAGGGGCTTATCCATCACAAAAGCAACCCGGGCCATGTACCCGGAATCTTCCACAAGGGATAAAAAGAAAAACAGAGTGATAATCACCGGCAGGAAGGTCAGAACCGTTCCGATTCCGGTGAGGGCGCCGTCCGTGATGAAACTGCGCACCACCGGGTTCACCCCAATGGCGGAAAGGCCGTCACCGGCCTTGATGCTGAGCCATTCCAGGGCGCTTCCCAGAGCGTCGGACAAAGGCTGGCCGATGACCCCGAAGGTGAGCCAGAAGATAAGAAGCATCATCAGAAGGAAGATGGGAATGGCCCACACCCGGTGGGTCAGGAGGCGGTCCGCCCGGGTGCTCCGGTCGCGTCCGGGGTTTTTCCCGCTTTTTACCACGGTCCTGCTGACGACCCCTTCGATAAAGCTGTAGCGTGTATCCGCAAGCGCCGCCTCACGGTCCGTATCCATTTCATTTTCCATGTCTTCCGCCAGATGCCGGATACCCTCTTTTTCGTTCTCCGACAGCCGGAGCTGTTTCTCCATGGGAGCGTCACCTTCCACCAGCTTGGCGGCGGCAAAACGCGGAGGTATCCCGAGCTGCTCGGCATGGTCCTCAATAAGGTGGGCAATGCCGTGGATGCACCGGTGGACCGGGCCGGAACAGAAATCCCGGGGTTCAGGTTTTGTGCGGGACCTGGCAGCGGTGATGGCGCAGTCCACCAGCTCATGGATACCCTCGTTTTTCGCCGCGGATATGGGAACCACCGGAACCCCGAGTTCTTTGGCCAGGGCGGTGACTTTCACGGTATTCCCCGCGGCGCGCATTTCATCCATCATGTTCAGGGCAATGACCATGGGTACCGAGAGTTCCAGAAGCTGAAGGGTCAGATAAAGGTTGCGTTCGATGCTGGTGGCGTCCACGATGTTGATGATGCCGTCGGGCTTTTCACTGATAATAAAATCCCGGGTAATGATTTCCTCACTGGTGTAGGGAGACAGGGAATAAATTCCCGGCAGATCCACGATAACCGCGTATTCATGGTCCTTTATGCGGCCGTCCTTGCGTTCAACCGTGACACCGGGAAAATTGCCAACCCGCTGGCTGGAACCGGTGAGATGGTTGAAGAGGGTGGTCTTACCGCTGTTCTGGTTTCCCGCCAGGGCAAAGGTGATGTTACCGGTCATGGCCGGATTCCATCAGGTCAAAGTCAATATTGGCCGCATCCGCGCGGCGCAGAGTCAGGGAGTATCCCCGGAGTTCCAGTTCCATGGGATCCCCCATGGGGGCGAGCTTTACCACTTTTACGGAGGTGCCCGGGGTGAGACCCATATCCAGGAGCCGGCGCCGGAGCGCCCCTTCTCCGTGTACCCGGGAAATACGGCCAAGGGTCCCCGCGGGAACCATGTCCAGTGTCACGTCCGCCGCCTTCATACACCTTCCGCAATCCCCGAATCCTTTGCCCGTTCCAGGGACAAGCTGATTCCATGGGCCGCCTCACGGATTTCCCGGGTGGATTCGCCCACTTCATAGGAAATGGTTTTCAGTTTTTCCACCTCATCATGGATGGTATTGCTCTGGGTTTGTATCGCCTCGGAGCCGCCGCTGACACGGCCGGTTATTTCCCGCATGTCCGCCAGGGATGACAGTATCTGGGCGCCCCCGGCGGACTGCTGTTCCACCGCGTCGTTAACCCGGGTAAAGGAGGTGTCCACGGACTTAATGTCCGTAAAAATGGTGTCCATGGTATGCACCGTTTCACGGGTAACTTTCGTGATTTCCTGGATGGCATCTTCCATTTTTTTAATTTCCGCCGCGATGGAATGGGATTCCTGTTCCGATGATTCGGCAAGCTTGCGGATTTCCTCCGCCACCACGGCGAACCCCTTTCCTGACTCCCCGGCGTGTGCCGCCTCGATGGCGGCATTCATGGAAAGAATATTGGTCTGGGAGGCGATATTGGAGATGGTATGGTTGGCGTCCTGGAGAGCCGCGGACTGAGCCGAGATTTTTTCCAGTTCTTCGGTGAGACTGTTAAGGGTTTTCTGGCCCTCTTCAGAGGAGGCGCTCAGGGTGTCCGTAACTTTGGCTGTTTCGGTGACGATGGAACGGAGGGATGAAATGCTGGCAACCATCTGTTCTATGGCGGAGGCGGAATCGCCGATGTTCGTAACCTGCCGCTGCACCGCCGTGTTGAGAGTATTGATGTTTCGTACAATCTCATCTACCGAGCCGGAGGTGAGGGCAACGGAACGGTCCTGTTCTTCGGTCCGCAGCTGCATACGGTCCATGTTGCTGCTAATAATTTCCAGGGCCGCGGCGGATTCCCCGATTTCACGGTTAAGATTGCCGCTGGCCTCAGTGATGTTTGACAGATGCCGGTTGAGTTCATCAAAGGCACCGCTCATGCTGTCCCGGATTTTAATAAGTGCCCGCTGGAGGCCCCCGATTTCATCCTCCCGGTATTGTTTGAAATCAACGGTAAAATCCTTGTCCGCCAGGGCGTGGGCAACCTGCTCAACCTCTTTTATGGGACCGCTGATTTTTCCCGCAACCCAGGTGATGATAAGCAGCGCCGCCGCGAGGAATACCACGCTGATGATAAGGAAACTGATGAGCACCCGGTTCCGGGTTTTCATCACCAGAGAGGCCTCCCGCACACCCACCACATACCAGGGATCCGAAGCGCCGTCCATCCGGACCGGGAAGTAGCTGATATACTGGGCCTTCCCGCTGTTCCGTATTCTTGCACTCCCCTTATTGCCTGCCATCATATCCGCAATGGCTGCTTTAAAATCCCCCGACACGGTGATGGGTTGTTCTTCCGTGCGGGGATTCCCCTGGGTATCCAGGATCAGCGCCCCGCCGGCGTCCCGGAGTGCCACGGTGCGGGTCATCTTTTTGTAGTTGTATAGCTCTTCGAGGTAGCTCGTGTCCGGATGGGCAACCACGATGCCCTGGCCATCCAGGATATAAGCCCAGGATTCCGCATCGGATACTTCCATAACCATGGACTGAAGGGCGGTGAGTTCAATATCCCCGGCCATGATCCCTATCATTTCACCGCCATTGTACACCGGATAATAAATTCCCGCGGTGGGCCGCTTGGTGGTCACCGAATAATATGACTCGGACACATAGGGTTTCCTCAGGGCTTCCATCTTGATGAACCACGCCCGGTTTTTCCGGTCTCCCAGGGCGCCGGAGGAACGGCCAGTCTGCATACCGTCCATGCCCTGCATGTAGAGGAGTTCAAAATAATCGTTCCGTTCACGGCAGGCCGCCAGGACAGAATTCTGATCGGGGGTGTCCATGGAAAGGATGGCGGGGTTGAAGGACAGTTCCTCAACAATGTGGTAGGCGGTATTAACGAAGGCAAAGAGGTCCCGTCCCACAAAGGAAGTAAACTGGCTGTTCTCTTTGTAGACCTGGTCTTCGTAGCTGTGGGTGTACACAAAATAAAAACTCACCAGAATCGCGGCCAGCATGGCAATGAGGCTGACACCGATGGGTATCAGAATCTGGATGAACAGGGTTTTATTCTTCATGGTACTATCCTTCGTGATAACCGGTACGCGTCTTATAAACCGGCCATCGTAACGGCATCCCTGTTTTTGCAGGAATGCCGGACTGCTGCAGCCGCCGGGGTACCCGCTTTCCCGGAACGGGTACCCGGAGCCTCTTTATTAAATCTATTCTTAAATTCATTCTTAATTGAATATAAAGTACTCCCGGGGCCGGCGGATTTCACCACCCGAATGGGTACATAATTTACGGCGGGAATAACTTTATGGCCTGGAGAAATTTCCCCGGCTTTGCGGACGCTGCGTTATGAGCCGGTTCAGACGGGGAATAAAATCAGAGTGTTGCGGTACAGAACTAAAGACAGGACAGACCTATATGATCAGTTTTGCAGGATCAGAACTTCCTTCCGCCTCCTCCGTGGGTACTGCCGCTGGAGGACCGGTGGGATGAGGTCCCCGAAGAATAGGATCCGCCGCTGCTTCTGCTGCTGCTACTCGAACTGACTCCGCTGCTGCTTCGGTGATCATCGCTGCTGTAGCTGCTGGAATAACCTGAGGACGGCTGCGGCTTTGGAATGGGCGTTCGTGTGGTGTGGGTTCCTGTCAGCGTGTCGGTTCTTACGGTAAAATTAATATTGTATTGGTCCATGTAAGCCTGGACGGAGGGCGCAGCGGAGCTTCTCCGCCGCTGGACAAAAAACATAATCAGCACAATCAGCAGGGCAAGGCCGCATCCGTACAGAAGGGACCGCCCCACGAGTTCCGGAGTAAGCCGGAGTTTTAGCCATTCAAGGCCTGTTGCGCGGTGATACCGGATAGTAGTATGGGTATATTCGATAAACGAACCCAGAGCGGCATAATAATCTTCTCTTTCCATTTCCCGCCCGATAACTCTGAGCAGAGAATCGGCATGTTCATTATTGATATCGTACTGAATCGCTCCGCTGATATAGAGTTCCAGATTCCAGTTTCCGTCGGGCTGCATTTTTACCAGGAGCAGTATACCGTCCCTGTCAGGCCCTATACCGTAACCGCTGTCAAAAAAAATATCCCGGGCAAAGGCAGTCATGCTTTTTCCTCCGGTGCTGGTTAGGGTGAGAACAGCGCAGTCCGCCGAGTACTTGTCGGTTACTTCCAATAACCTGACGGATAATTCCGCCTTTTGTTCTTCGCTTAAGAGGCCCGCGTAGTCCCAGAGTTTTATCAGGGGGTCAACTTCCGTAACAGTAGCGGGACCTTCCGCCGCTTTTTTTGCTTTAATGTGTGCGGCGGCGTTTATAAGGAATTCCTCCGCCGCACCTTCATAACTTGCGTTTTGCAGGGGAACAAAAACTTTATCCAACAGGACCTCAATATCTGAATCCTTAAAGTAATCCAGTGCCAGGGCGTGGGTGGAAATCCAGATTTCCCGCTCCTGCATATTAAAGAGCAGCAGCATACCATCCCGGCTGGAGCCAATGCCGAAATGGTTATCATCAAAAAAATCATCAGCGAATGCCATAGATGTCTTTGCGCCGGTGGTGTTTGTGGTAACAATCACAAAATCAACAGCGGTTTCGGCTGCAAGGGCCTGGGCTCTTTTTTCCAGGGCCTCCCGCTGTGACTGGCTGAAAAGTCCGGCATCGTCGTGGATCTTTGAATCCGGGGATTGGGAGAAAAGGCCCGCGGGCAGGAAGAGGAGCGTTATACCTAGAAACAGAATAGGGGAAATTTTTCCGCAGCAGGTGATTCTCATAGGAAAAGTCCTCCCAAAAGAAAGAGAAGGCTGAAGGCTCCGGCCAGCGTCCCGAACCAGGCGAAGACCCTCTTCCAGCTGAAGGGCAGTCTTCCGGATATTTTTCCGCTTTGACCGTTCATGGCAAAGGTGTGGATAATCCCATTGTATTTTACCATGATGATCCACACCGGGAGCATAACATATAAGGTTGTTCTTCTGGCCAGATCCCGGTTCGTCAATGAATAGTTATAGGAGGTGAAGCCATGGACTGAACCTTTTAAAATTTCGGTGACAGTTTTGTCGATCCGCTGCTCAAAACGTCTGGAAGACTTGGCGGCGTCCACGTCGTAGCTTTCCGCGAAATGTCCGGAAAGGTATTCCATGGAAAAATCCGTAAGCTGGGAGTAGGCAAAGGGTTCCATGTCTTCCATAAGTTTATCGTCCAGCCTCTCTGAGGCGTCAGCGGGAACAAGATTAAACGGTACGGAAACCTGTCTTTCTATCCGGTAAGAATCCGTCTTGGTATACCGGTAATCGCTGTCGCTCCAGGAAGAGACTTTTTCGCCGCGGCCGGTAAGTCCCGCGCGGGCCACCGCGCTGAAAAGCCAGTAGGGAACGTAAAGCCCGGTCATTTCTCCCCGCCGGGCGTACTCCTTAAAAACCTTGGGCATAAACGGACCTTTGCAGTGGTTCTGCAGGGCAGCCACCGCCTCCGTTTTGGTTTTTTTAAAGGGGATAATCCGGGCAGGCCGGTATTCTCCCTGGAGCTGGGCGGCAAGAACCGTAGGGTTGTGGCAGTAAACGCAGAAGGTGGCGGCGGTATTTTTTTCCGCGATAACCCGGCCTCCGCAGCTGGGGCAGGTAAAGGCTATCATATTGTTTTTATCAAAGGCTTCCGCCTGCCAGCCGGCCTCCTCGATGCGGCTCTCTCCCTTCTGGGAACTGATCCGGGAAAGTTCGTCTTTGTTGAAGGAGGAGTTGCAGAAGTGGCAGTCCCACTTCTGGGTGGAAATTTCAAAGGCCAGAGCCGCCGCGCAATTGGGGCATTTGTAGTTTATCGCTGTTGCCATGGGGTTATCCTTTTCGGGATTTTAAGAACCCGGGGTTTCTTAGGTTAGTTTACTGCCGCAGTTGGGGCAGAACTTCGCCCCGGGATCGGCTTTGTTGCCGCATTCGCTGCAAAACAACGATGACGGTTTTTTGGTTCCGCAGTTGGAACAGAAGTTCCCGTCGGTTTCGGTCCTGCACTCAGGACAGGTCCAGGAGGTGGTATTCTTTGCGGGACTGCGCTCTGCGGTCTGGCGGTTGGTCTCTCCCGCGGCGGACACAAAGGCCCCTCCTTGGCCCATGGCCGCATTCATTCCCATGAACGCCATTCCCGCTCCGCCGGGATTGGAGCCCGCCGCCTCGATTCCACGGGCGGCCGCGCCCTGGACGTAGCCGTTCCGTACACCCGGATCCCCCAGCATGCCCCCCTGGTTCCGCATGGCAATCAGCTTCCGGGACTCATCGTCATAGGTGATGCTGTTGATCCCCACGGACTCGATAACAAAGCCTCTCCGGTTCGTCCAGTCATCGTCGAGGATAGCGGCCATGGTTCTGGCGAGCTCGCTGGTTTTGGCGGAAATATGGGAGATCCTTTCTCCCTGGACGGAGAGCTGACCGATGGCGGTCTGGAAGCAGGTGAGAAATTCCGAAAGGCAGAGTTTCTGCAGGTCCTTTATCAGGAGAGGACTCCCATCCCTTGGGGCCATCTCGGCGTAAAACAGCAGGGGATTGACTATTCTTATGCTGTAGTAGCCATTGGCCCGCAGACTGAGTTCCGCGTTGTAAAAGTTGTCAAAGTAATTCACCGGACTTTGGGTGCCGAAGGGAATGTCCCGGATCTCCTGGGTGTTTACAAAGTAGACCCGCATAGCCTTGGGGGAGATCCCGCCGAACTGGAAACGCTTAAACGCGACCATAATAGCTTCGTCGGCCTGGCCGTTAAACAGGGACGGGGCGGTTCCGGTGTTTACGGTAAAGTATCCCGGCTCAGCGCTGTAATCGATGATCTTGCCGCCGTCGGTGAGCAGCATAAACTGGTTCTCTTCCACATGGATAAGCGAACCGTCGGTGATGACCCCGTCACTTCCCTTAGTATTACTGTTCCGTTTATCGTTTTTTCTATACTGAACACCCCGGGTTATCAGGGTCGCGTTGGTCATAGAGTCGGCTTTGATGACATCTTTCCACTGGTCGGCAAGTGTTCCGCCGATGGAGCCCACGGCGGCTTTGATAATACCCATAGTACGCTCCTTAGATCTGGCATAATAAATCATAATTGCGGCTTTGATAAGGCTCGGTTCCGCGGAAAAATATGATGAAGCCCTGGTCTGTAAAGAACCGGCGGACAAGGGAGATGCGGAAGCCCAGTACAAGCTGGGCATGATGGTCATGGAAACCGGAAGTTCCTTTAAGTGGGAGGCCCGTACGTGGCTTGCCCGGGCCGCGGAGCAGGGCGTGGCCGATGCCACACTCCGGCTGAAAGAGATAAATGGGAAAGAAAGAGCCTAAACCGATGGACCTGTTCAGTGTTTTCCAGAGAAACGGTACAGCGCCGCCGAAATCAGGTGCGGAGCATCCATACCAGCATCCTGCCAAAGCCGCGGTTTCCCCAAAGGTAATAGGGTATGGCTTTAATGGCCGCTGGTTCCAGGGTGCTCCGGACTTCCCGGTAGAGACCATCCTGCCAGCCGCCGGGATTCCGTTTAAATCCGGAGAATTGAAGTACCACCGCCCTGGGATCAACCAGTTCAATCCCCCGGGATTCGGAAAAGGTACATTCACCGGGAATACATAAATTATTGATATCCTTTCCGTTATCCGCTTCTTCGATACAGTAGATTACCGGACCCCGCTGCAGTGCAACCCGGCCGCAGGCTTCCCGGACTTCGGGCCTCGCTTCGATCTGCATGACCGGCATGGAAAATTCCAATTCAATCGTATCATTCCCCCAAATCCGGCGGATCAGGCAATAGCCTTTCCGGATTTCATAGGGTACATCCGACCCATTAACCGTAACCTCCCAGTTCCTGCACCAGCCGGGAATCCGCAGGCCAACGGTGAAGACTTCACCCCCAGAGGCACCGACTTCAATCCGGACCGATCCTTCCCAGGGATAATCGGTCGTTACCGTAAGCTTCACCGGAGTGTCTTTTACCCGGAGCTCCGCGTCGCAGCCCGCGTATAAATGCATAAAAAGACCGGTTTCATTGACGGAATACATATACGAACCCAGGGATCCCATAAGACGCGAGATGTTCGGCGGGCAGCACGCCACATCGAACCATTCCTGCCGCTCGGCTTTCATCTTATCAATTACCGCGGCGCTGGCATGCTCAAACCGCTCGGGAAGGGCGGACAGATAGTTGGCATAAAAGAATTTATTTCCCAGCACGTCCACACTGGCCAGAATTACATTGTAGAGTGTCTGTTCCAGAATATCCGGATACCGGCTGTCGCAGTCAAACTGAACCATCCGGTTTGCCCACATGGCCAGCGCCACCGAAGCGCAGCTCTCATTGTAGGTATACTCGTTGGGAATGTCATAGGCAAAGGTAAACCGTTCTCCGTCTGAGGAAGGGCCTATACCGCCGATAATGGCGTATTGGGTATTGGCCATAGCGTCCCAGATGGTTTTGCACGCGTTGTACAGGGCCACATCATCATAGGCGTCGGCAATATCGCTCATGCCGCTGTAGAGGTACATGGCCCGGACCGCGTGTCCCACGGGTTCTTTCTGTTCCCGGACCGGCAAATGGGACTGGTATTCCGCGTAAGGCCCCCGGCTTTTTAAATAATATTTCAGATGCCTTTTTTGGTTAGCCGTTTTGGTGGTATCCACTCCGTAGGCGAGGGATTCCTGTTCAAAGAAATACGGCTGCGTTCCCCGTTCATCGATAAAATATTTGCTCAGATTAAGATGCTTTTCGTTTTGGGTAACACCGTAGAGCCGGACCAGGGCAAGTTCAATTTCCGGATGGCCGCAGTAACCCCGTTTTTTGCCGGGCTCACTGCCGAAGGTATCATCGATGAGGTCTACGTATCTGCACATGATATCCAGGAATTTTCTTTTTCCCGTGGCTTCAAAATACGCTACCGCCCCTTCAATCAAATGACCGGCGCAGTAGAGTTCATGCATATAATACAGATTGGTAAACCGGTTCTTAATCTCACAGGTTTTAAAATACGTATTCAGGTACCCGTCGGGAAACTGTTCCTGTTCCAGCATATCCACAATACGGTCAACTTTTTCTTCCAGGTCCTCGGAGGGGTTTGTGATTAAGCTGTAGGAAATGGCTTCAATCATTTTTCCGATGTCCGAATCCCAGAAAGGATGAGGCTTGTTGGGATCCCCGGGTTTCCACCGGCAGTATAGTGAATCGATTCTGCCGGTCGTATCCAGCTCATGGTATATATGGGGAACCGTGATCTCGGTATTCAGCTTCTGGCGTTCGGCCAGCAGTCCCGACGTCAGCCGGACGTGTTTCATGTTCACGGGAGTATACTGTCTCATCATGATTTTCTCCTTTTAATGGATTATCCCTTTAACCCTGTGGTGGCAATGCCTTCGACAAAATACCGCTGACCGATCAAAAACACCAGCAATACCGGAACGACGGCAACCAATGACGCCATCATGAGCAGGTTCCACTGGGAAGTATACATGCCGATAAAGGTTCTGAGCCCCATCTGAATGGTGTATTTCCGTTCGTTGCTCAGGAATATGAGGGGGTTGATAAAATCGTTCCAGGTGTTGAGAAACGTAAAGAGCCCCACACTTATCAGTGCCGGCTTCGAGAGGGGCAGTACGATTTTAAGGAAAATGGTGAAATGTCCCGCACCATCCACAAAGGCCGCCTCATCCAGTTCCTTGGGGATGGTCCGGAAAAACTGGCGAAGCAGGAAAATATTGAACATGCCTCCGCCGAAAATACTGGCGGTTCCCATGCCGAACCAAGAGGGCAGCATCAGGGGCACAAAGGTATTGATAAGCCCTAACTTTGTCCAGAGAATAAAATTGGGAATGAGGGTGGCAAAGTATGGAAGCATGATGCTGGACATGAGGATGTAAAAAATCTTGTCCCGGTGTTTCCATTGGACCCTGGAGAAACCGTACGCGCTCAAGGAACAGGAACAGAGAATACCCGTCACACAGACCGCCACAATTAAAAAAGTATTTTTAAAATAGTCCTTAAACGGCAGGGAAGTCAGCGCGTTCGGCAGATTTTCCCAGTGAATGGGATTGGGAAACACCACCGGAGGATAGGAAAATATCTGTTCCATCCCCATGAATGCGCTCCGCAGCATCCAGTAAAAGGGAACCAGCCAGATGAAAGCGATTATAAAAACGATGATGCTGTACAGATACTGTATTGGTTTCTTTGCCATGCTATTCATCTCCGTAGAATACCCAATATTTTGATGACCAGAACAGCAGCGCCGAAACCGCCGCGATCATCACGAACAGAATCCAGCCCAGGGAATTTGCTTTCCCGATTTCCCCGAATTCGAAGGCTTCCCGGTATAGGTTGTAGACGAGAAAATTCGTGGCGTTGTTGGGGCCGCCTTTGGTCATAATGTAAGCCTGGAGGAATGCCTGCATGCTGGAAATCAGGAACATGAGGGTATTAAAGAAAATCGTCGGCGTCATCATCGGCAGCGTGACATGCCGGAATTTCGTAAACGCGTTGCCGCCGTCCACCACCGTGGCTTCGTAGAGCTGTGTCGGGATGCTCTGCAGCCCCGCCAGGAATACCACCATGATGTTCCCGCTTCCCCAGGCGGTCATAATAAGGAGGGAAGGCAGAACCGTTTTTTCCGAATAAATCCATTTGCTGGGTGGAATCCCGAATATTTCAAGAACCGCGTTAAACAGCCCGAAATCGGGGCTCATCATCCACATAAAGATCATGGCAGTGGCGATTATGGGCACAATGGTCGGTACATAGAACATGGACCGGAGCGCGGAAAGCCCTTTTAGGTTTTTGCTGTTTAGGAGCATGGCAATGATAAAGGCCGTTCCGATACAGACCGGAACGTTCATCAGCGCGAAGATAATGGTGACCTTCAGGGAATTGTAGAAAAAGGGATCATTCCCCTGGAAATAGTTCAGGTAATTTTCCGCACCGATAAATTCGAAGGGTCTGGTTATTGAATAGTTTGTAAAACTGAGAACAAAGCTGGCGATCATCGGCCCCGCGGAGAATGCTATAAACCCAATAATTGACGGGAGTATAAACAGCACCCCGACAAGGGTTTCATTCTTTTTCTTTCCCATGGATCCTCCACTGTGCTAAGGGATATCCGAATCACGGGTATGTTTCGGATATCCCGGATTTTTACAGTCCGCTACCAGATATACTTTCCCTGGATCAGTTTGTTTACTTCAGGCTCAATCTTTTTCATAGCCTGTTCCGCGGTTTCCTGGCCAAGGTACATCCGCTCCAGAGCGGGCTGTACCAGAGCGTCAATTTTGGGGAAGTTCATGACATACGATGACGGATGCGTTTTGAGGTTATTCAGTACGGGCAGCATGATTGCGTCGGTGTATCCTTCGGGGTGGGCTTTGTTGCCCCGGGCCCAGAGACTTACCAGGCTATTGTCGGTGTAGTATTTTTTCATCATCGGCATCCAGAGGCCGGCCTTGTGGGTTTCCAGGGAGTTGGCGGGATCGGTAATCCACTTCCAGAAGAGGTAGGCTTCTTCGGGGTGTTTTGTGGTCTTGAAAATACCGATGGTTCCCCAGCCCGGCGACGTTACATAGGTTCCGTAGTTGGGAAGAACACCCACTCCAAAATCGGCGCTCCCCTGGGCGAGGTCGAGCAGTACCCACTGGCCGATCATGATGATGGCCGCCTGTTTGTTGATCAGGCTTACCGCCGCGGAGGGAAGGGCACTGGCTTCCGCGGGTGCCGGGGCTACGCCGTGTTTGACCGTGAGATCCGCCATATTCTGGAGAACCTTCAGTGCCGCGGGCTGGGTCAGCCCGAATTTATTGTCGTCGGTTACGTAATCGCCGCCGTTGGATCTGACCAGAGGCATGTACGCGCCCTGGTTGAAATCAAAGCGGAGACCGTACTGCCGGATTCTCGTCCTGTCAAACCCGGGTTCGGTGGCATTTTTGCCGTTTCTGTCAATGGTAAGTTTCTTTGTAATTTCCACAAACTGATCCCAGGTGAGGGCGCTTTCCATTGTTGTGGGGAGATCGGGGATTCCCGCGTCCCTGAAGGCCTGCTTATTGTAAAACAGCCCGTAGGATTCGGCGGCGGTAAACATTCCGTATGATTTTCCCTTGTCCCAGTACAGGAAGAGATCTTCAATAAAATCGTCCCGCTGGATACTGCTGTCCGCGTCGATGAGGTCAAAAATATTGTAGAGCATATTTTCTTTCGCGTAATCCAGGGCCATCCAGTCCCGGATATACCCAAGATCGGGCGCCTGGTTCCCCGCGACCATGGCGCTCATCTTGGCTTCATAGTCCGCGGGTATATGCTGGCCCTGTACTTTGATGTGGGGATACTTCGCCTCAAATGATGCAATCATATTTTCGATGGTTGGTTTTTCATAGGGACCTCCCCAGTAGGTAAAGTTGAGGACCACCGTATCCTGGGAAGCGGATTTTTCGCTGCCGCCCCCGGCATACACAAAAACACTGAGAGTAAGACACATTAATATGGAAATAAATACTTTGTATTTTCCGACTGTTTCATTCTGCACCTCCAGTTTTTTCCGGAACATAGGGTCTCCCCGTATGTTCCGCGGTTCCGTTATTCTAATGCTTCCAGGAATTGATCAGCGGTCATCACTGTTCCGATCTTGGGGAAGATAACCTCTTCTGCGTATTTCTGTTCCCGCTCCGTATCGGTTGCGGTGCAGTCCGAAATAACCGTTACACGGTACCCATGGTCATACGCGGACCGGGCGGATGATTCAACACACCAATTGGTATGGAATCCGGTGAACGCCACGTGTTCGATTTCATTGGCCCGGAGCAGGTAATTCAGCGGCGTGGAATGGAACGCATCCAGGGTCATTTTTCCCCGGATAACGATATCACCTTTTTCGGGAGTCAGCTCCTTGATGATCTCCGGCCCAGGCGTTCCCGCCACCCAGGCGCCGGTTCCCCAGTCGGCCTTCATTTCCATCTCGATACCGCGCAAGCCGCCGGTCCCGGGTCCGGTGGGTTTCAGTTCCGGGAACCCGGGCTGGAAGGCTTCAAAGGGACAGTAAAAAATCTTTACCTTTCCCCGGGCACCCTTGAGCAGTTTCTGCAAGTTCCCGATCACCCCCCGTTCTTTCAGCTGATCCTCGATGTACTGAAACATGGTGCCGCCCTTTGAAAGAAAATCATTCTGGGGTTCAATCAAAACGATGGCTGTTTTCTCTTTTGGCAGTTTCATTCTATACCTCCTTAAATCTAAGATTTCACCTGCACAGACTTCTCTCCCGCTAAAAATAGAATTGTTAGAGGTTCAAAATATGTAATGGTGTTGGTTTAAATAGGGTATTATTATTAGTTGATTTTAAAATTCAATTTTTCGTTTTAGAAAGAACTATGTAACGCTCTGTATGCGGCTCCTCTTTACACAGAGCCGGAATCGGCTACATTCCGGATAAGGCTTTTCATCCGTTCGTTATGGATACGGAAAGATTCCCTGGCCGCCTGGGGATCTCCGGCCTTTAATGCGTTAAAAAGGATCGTATGATCCGTATACAGATCATTTAATATATCCTGCATGTGCATAACCATGGGGCGCATCTTCTTCTGGATATCCCCCAGAATATCGATGAGGTAATTATTCGTGGATGCTTTGTAAACCGACTCATGGAACAGCGCGTCGAGGCGGCCATAGGCTACCAGATCCTTGGCGGCAATGACTTCCCGCTGTTCCGCCAGGTTTTTTTCCATCCGGTCTATGGTTTTGCCGGTAATGTGCACCGCCGCCAGTTCCGCGGCCATGCATTCCAGGACCTCACGGACGGAATACAGGTCTATGGATTCCTCCGGCGAAAGAACTTTGACAAAAACGCCCTTATTGGGAACGGATACTAGAAGACCCTCCTTCTCAAGTTTACCGATGGCCTGCCAGATAGGTGTCCTGGAGACACCCATTTCTTCTGTAAGCTGCTCCACATTGATCCTGGTTCCGGGAACGAACCTGCTGTCTTCAATCATCTCATGAAGACGTTTGTAAACAATATCCCGCAATCCTTCACGTACAATTACTGCCATGCCTTATTGTACCCCAATACTGTTGGTTGTCAAGAAAAATATTTCATTTTTCATATTTCATTTTTCATGCTGAATGAATGCCTTTTCCTGGTGGAACGCCTAACTCTGGTATGGTATGATAAAACGAAGAAACCGGAGAAAAACGGGGAATGCCGATTCTGAAATGGACAACACCCCGGAGAACAGCCATGGATAACAGAAAAAAAGAAGAAATATCCCAATATCAGACCGCCGCATACCAGGGCGATCCCGAAGCGCAGTTTAATCTGGGCCGGATATTTTACTTCGGGTACGGCGCCGCCATGGACCGCACCGAAGCCCTCAGGTGGTACCGGGCCGCCGCGGAGCAGGGGCACAGCGAAGCCCAGTACCGGCTCGCCGGGATGTACGAAGACGGGCTGGGCGCCGCCAAAGACGCGGCCGAGGCTATCAGGTGGTACCGGAGGGCGGCGGAGAACGGCCACGCCCAGGCTCAGTACGATCTGGGGCTCCGGTATTGGTACGGGCCGGAGGCGGAAATCGACAAAGCCGAGGCTAATAAATGGTTTATCCTGGCGGCGGAGCAGGGCCATGACGCGGCCCGGATCCATCTTAGAGAAAACGGCTGCGCCGAGATTGGGGAAGATCGCAGGAGGGCAGTGCGGCAGATGCAGCTTGACGCGGAACAGGGGGACACCGATGCCCGGTACCGCCTGGCTCTGGCGTACATTTACGGCGCCGGCGTTGAGAAGAATTTAGAAATGGCCCAGAAATGGTACCGCCGTGCCGCCGGGAGAGGCCACGCCATGGCCCTCCGGGACCTTTCCGTGATGTACCACCCGGATTACGAAGGCACCGAGGACGACTACAGCAAACTTATGCAGTTTCTTCTGCTCTCCGCGGAAAAGGGGTATGCCGAGGCGCAGTACGATCTGGGGTGGATCTATGAAACCGGGGACGGGGTGGAGGAAGACCAGGCTGAGTCCTTCAAATGGTACCGGCTCGCCGCGGAGCAGGGGGAACCCTATTCCCAGTTCACGGCAGCCCTGGCCTGCGAACACGGAAGAGGAACGGCGCGGGATATTCCTGCGGCTCTGGAATGGTACCGGAAGGCCGCTGAGCAGGGGAGTATTCCGGCGCGGAAACGGCTGGGGGAAATTTACGCCGGCGAAATCGCCGCGCTGAAGGACGAGGAAACTGCGGCCAAGTGGTACCGGCTCGCGGCGGAACGGGGAGACTCCGAATCCCGGGTTATCCTGGGTTCCTTCTATCTTAACGGGACCGGGGTGGAGCGGGACGCCGGCGAGGCGTTCCAGTGGTTCAAGCTGGCCGCGGACAAGGGAGACGGCAAAGCCCGGATCCAGCTGGGCCTCCTGTACGTTTATGGCCAGGGCACGGAAAAGGACGAGGCCGAAGCCCTGCGGTATTTCAGCCTGGCGGCGGAAAACGGTTACGATGGCCCGGAGGCGGTGCCGTGGTACAAACTCGCCGCCGGAAGGGGCGACGAGTACGCCCAGTTTCAGCTGGGGGTAATGTTCTACCATGGATACGGCGTCACCGGCGACAAGGCCGAAGCGGCGGTCTGGTACCGGCTCGCCGCGGATCAGGGCCACGCCGACGCGCGGAAAAGCCTCTGTATTATGCACGACCGGAAGGACCTTCAGCTGGAAACGGGAGAGTTCCTTGGCTGGTACACGGCCATAGCGGAAGAGGGCGACCGGACCATGCAGCACAACCTGGGGCTCATGTACTACCGGGGCCTGGACGGTATCGAAGTAAACAGGCCCGAGGCAGCCCGATGGTTCCGGCTGTCCGCCGAACAGGGAGACATTGAATCCCAGTATTTTCTCGGCCAGATGTATTCCCTGGCTTTGGGGATTGACCGGGACGAGGCGGAAGCGGCCCGGTGGTTTGCCCTGGCAGCGGAGCAGGGCCACCCCAAGGCGCAGTACGACCTGGGCTGCTTTTACTACGAAGGCAAGGGTGTTCCCCGGGATGACGCCGCGGCCCTGGGCTGGTACCAGAAGGCGGCGGCCCAGGGGGAAGCCAACGCGGAGACCAACATAGGGGTGATGTACGAGAACGGCCGGGGCGTGGAAAAGGATGAAGCGGAAGCCTTCCGGTGGTACGCTCTGGCGGCGGACCACGGGGATACCATGGGGCAGTACAACCTCGCCCGGGCCTACCGTCTGGGTCTGGGTACGCCCAGGGATCCGGGCAAGGCCATCCGGTGGTATTCCCTGGCGGCGGAAAAAGGAAACAAATCCGCGGCAGAGGAGCTTGCCGCCATGCTCGCGGAAATGACCGAGAACCCGGAAACCCTCTACGAACGGGGCATGGACCTCCTGGGCTGGAAGGCCCGGATTGACGGCGCCGGACCGCCGGATTATACGGATACGGCCGCCGCGGAGAAGATAGCCGGGGAATACCGGGCGAACATGGAAACCGCCGTGCAATGGCTGCTGCGAGCCGCCGGCCAGGGCCATCCGGCGGCGCAGTACGAGCTGTCCCGGATATACGGCAGTATTATCTGGCTCCAGCCCGACGGCAAAGGGAACCTTGTCCGTACCTGGGGAAACGCTCCCAACACGGAGTCGATCATCCTCCGGGAACCGGAACCGGCGGAATCCTTCACCTGGAAACTTGCCGCGGCGAACCACGGCCACCCCCTGGCCCAGTACAGCCTGGGCTGGATGTACGAGCACGGCGACTGCGTGGAGTCGGACGACACCGCTGCCGCCGTATGGTACCGGCGGGCGGCGGAACGGGGAGACCACACCGCCCAGTACAAGCTCGGGGAGTTTTACTCCCAGGGCCGGGGAGTGGAACAGGACGATGAAGAAGCCTTCAGGTGGCATCTTATGGCGGCACAACAGCGGAACATCTTCAGCTGTATTTACATCCGGGACGCCTACGCCCGGGGCATCGGCGTGGACCGGGACGAAGCGGAAGCGGCCCGTTGGGACGAGGTCCTGGGGACGTTCCATTAAGGCCGCCTGTCTATAGACTGTTATGTGTCATTTGTCTGAACCTTTTGAAAAACTTTTAAGGAAACTAAAACCATAAGGAGAAATATTATGCCAAGAAAAGCAATTACTGCAAAAAATGCAACTTCTATAGGTCCATATTCACAAGGTATTGATATAGATGGATTGGTATTCTTATCCGGACAAACACCAATAAACCCAAATACCGGTAAACTTATTGAGGGAGATATTAAAGAACAAACGCAACAAGGATTTAAAAATCTATTTAGTGTATTGGATGCTGCTGGATTGAGTGCTGATGATGTACAAAAAGTTAATGTATATTTAACGGACATGAATGACTTTTCCGCCATGAATGAAATATATCAACAGCAATTTAATGAGCCATATCCTGCACGAACGACTATAGGAGTTGCATCATTACCTTTGGGAAGCAAGATAGAAATAGAGATGATTGCAAAGAAGAAATAGAAAAAAAATAAAATTGTTGTTGAAAAGATTAATAAAATATATGTGATCCGAACTTATTTCAGAAGAAAAATGTAAAAGACAAACTACAGAAAACAACGCTATCAGACATTTGTACCGAACTGAAAATAAGAAAGGGAATAAAACCAGGTAAATAAAGAAGGAAAATAAAGAAAAAAAGGAGATAATGGAGTATACATATTGGTGATAATATAAAAATGGTGTACAATAACGTATCTGGAGATATTTATGCGGAAAAGAAATCCACGCATTTCAGCCCTGATCGTCCGATTTATACTAATCGGGGCAGCAGCCTTGATTGCTGCGGCCTGCGCATCCCCGGTCGGCGGCACAGAAACAGGCGGCAAATCCGCGGGAGCGGCAGTCGGCGCGCCCGTGCTGGAGGAAAAATCGCATAACAGCATAATCGTTTCACCGCCGCCTGCGGCGCCGAAAGGGCAGACAATCGAATACGTAAAAAACACCGAAAATTCCGTGCCCGCGGCAGGGTGGCAGGACAGCGTAACATTCAGCGGGTTAACAGCGGAAACCAAATATTACATCTTCGCAAGATCAAAGGAAAACGGCAGTTACAACGCGGGAGCGGCAAGTACACCCCTTGAAGAAACAACCAACAAAGAACCATCCGACCCCAGCAATGACACTTCCTTCCGTCCGCCTGAAACTCCTGGTTTTATAAAAAACTGCGCCAAACACTTACCCTACATGGACAAAGCCTCTGGCGAAAACATGGTCATTGACATGAAGGGTGGAACCATAATCGGCACCGATGCAATACTGTGGATACAAAAGCCCTTTACTTCATCAACAATCCTCACGCAGGTATTCAAATTCATACCTGACGTGAAGGAAGAGTATTTCCAGATCCAATCAAGTTACAACACCCAGTATGTGATTGTACTGAGCGGTGACATAGCTTCAGAAGGAATGGGCCTGAAAGCAGCATATTCTAATACCGCAGATAATTCGCAATGGTGGAAGTTACTGCGTCAGCCGGACGGCAGTTTTGCTATCACAAACAAGACCAACCCGGCGCTTGTCGTCGCGGCGTTGTCGGAGCTCCCATCCGGCAGCAGCCATAATATCCTCACGATGCAGCCCCTGGGTGCCGCGAACAGCACCTGGACCTTCGAGCCGCTCCCATAAACACGCAAATGGGCCTGACACCAAAAACACTTGGCGCCAGGCTGCGCTCCAGTCCATCCATGTACTGGGGCGGCCTGTCATAAATATATTTAACGTGTAATAATGTTTATGATTGGAGAAAAAAATGAAAACATTCACATTTCTAGTATTAATTACTTTTTTTCTCTTTTCCTGTGAAAATAAAGCTGTAAATATTTCCAATTCAGAAAAACCTGCGAGGGATATTCAATTATTGGAACCAAGTGAAGGAATTAAACCTATAGTGAGTAGGGGAAATCTGACTGAGGAAAAGAAAACTCCAACAGAAGAAGAAGTTTATGGGTTTGCATTAACAAATGATGATTTATTAAAATATGTAAATGAAGATATCTTTTTTGGAATACACTCCGATCCGAATTATTATATTAATAACGATGATTACGCAATTGAATATAAACATCTCCCGGAAGACCCTGGATCGGGAATAATGCAAGATACAGATTTGATCATTGCGAGAAATGATTATATGGATATTGAGTTTGCAAATAATGTGCTCATAAATGTTACTATCAAAAAAAAGACAGGGCTTCACTTCTTTGGCAGATTTATTGGAGAAGATATACACGATGTAATCAATATTCTTGGGGATAACTATTGGCATCAGGACCGGGCCTATATCTACCATGGACTGAATCGTACAGAGAAAAAACATCATAGTTTACAGATTATTACTGTTACCAGTAAAAGTAATAAAATCTATCAGTTAAACTTTGGGATAAACGGTATTTTATCAAACGGGCTATTACCAAAAACCAGTGATTATCAAACATCAGAGGAACAAAATGGAAAATAACATTTTAGTAAAAAAATTTGCGGATCGGTTTATTCAGTATTTTAAACAACTGGAAGACATCGTTGAAATATGCCCGGATGGATTATGGAATAAAAAGTCTTCCGGCTATACCTTTTCGCACCAGATGGTTCACACCCTGGGCAATATGTTTTTATGGATGCGGGATGAAGCCATTAATTTCTTTGACGGAATAGAAGATGGGGTAAACGGTTTGAGCATACACAACGAACTGGATATGGAACCAAAGGATATACAGAAACAGCACCATACGAAAAATGACGTGCTGGAAATGTGCGCCGGAACAAAGAACCAATGTGAAAAATGGTTTAATAATAAAAATGATGACTGGCTGTACCTGCCGATTAAAATGGATATCAACAGGGACATCAATTTTACTAATTTCGATGTGACCATGGAAATGGCGCAGCACACCATGTACCACATCGGCCACTGTGAGGCCGTGTTACGAGAGCATACTATAAAGATCAAAACGTATTTGGGGTATTAAGAAAACACGATAATTGCAGGAGGCGGGTTGATGGATATCGCGGCCTTATTGGGGAATGATTCACTGAAATCTCTGGAAAAGCGCGGGCGCCTAATCCAAGCCCTTACGGACAGGACCGTTGCGGTTCAGGATATTATAGCTTTGGATTTGAAGGACAGGGAAACGGGTATTGTCCTGGAAGCCATGGAAGCGGTCTCGGGAACGGACCCCGGCCTTGCCGGCCCGGAATGGCTTGCCTGGGCGGAGCCGTTTATTTCCTCTCCCTCCAACAGCCTTAAGCGGGAAGCTTCACGGATCGCCGGCAACCTGGCCGCCTGTTTTCCCGATAAGCTGGAGGGGGCGGTTAAGCGGCTTCTGGAGAACACCGGTAATGACAAGACGGTGGTCCGCTGGGGCAGCGCCTACGCCCTGGGCCGGATCGTCCAGATTCCCCGGTACGCCGGCGGAGAGCTTTTTACCACAGTCCAAGAGCTTGCTAGGAGCGAAGAGAACCAGGGTGTGAAAAAACAGTACCTGGCGGGTTTAAAGAAGGCGGAGAAGCTCCGGAAATAATCACCGCTTCCGTTTCAGCGTTTTGTCCATAGAATCCCTTCACGGTGGCTATATACAATAATGTCGTTCCATAATCTCAATGCCGGGAAAACCTTCTGCCATAGCGGAGTCCATTATTCTTACCGTATGGGAATGTACAGGTCAAGCTCCGAGTCCGGGTGGTCGTATCCCAGGAAGCGTTCGTCGTAGAGCTCAAAGTCCTCCCGCCAGTCCATTTCTTCGTCGGACGAAAGAAACCAGGTACCCCAGATATAGCTGAAGGTCTGGGTGAGCCGGCGCAGGGTTCCCCGGTGGGTAAAAACGGCGTAGCGTCCGCCGGGGATTTCCTTTTCGACGAACTGGGCGGGCAAACCGTCGAAGGATTCCACCTCGACTCCCGCCACCTCGGTAAAAAGGATTTCGCTGTTCATGCTGTAGAGGGTGTTTTCCCGGCAGGCTTCGCAGATGCCGAATCCCCGGGGTTTCATTTTTTTATTGGGAATCTCCCCGGCCAGGGCGTTGAACCGCTGCCATAGCTGGGGCAGCTTGTTGTCCTTCAGGGTGGTTTCGCCGCGGATACCCGCCACCTTTATGGGAGGCAGTTCCACAATCGCCGGGTGTACCGTGACATTCCGGATAAGATGCTCCAGGAGCCCCGCATCCAGCCGCTCCTTGCCGCTGATGAAGGTGTCGAAGCGGTTGCGCCGGTAGTCCAGAGGGCTTGCCTTGTACACGACCTTGAAGGCCCTGCTGAAGGCCTCAGGGGAATCGAAGCCATTTTCCAGGGCAATGTCGATGACCTTCCTGTCGGAATAGATGAGCTTCTTGGCGGCGTCCGCCAGCCGGCGCTTTTTGATATAGCTCCCCAGGCTCTCCCCGAGGATGGCCGAGAACTGCCGGGTCAGGTGGTAGTAGGAGTAGCCCGCCTTACGGGCCACTCCTTCCACCGAGATATCCTCCCCCAGGTGTTCTTCGATATAGATGATTGCCCGTTCCAGGGCCTGCCGGTAGTCCATCGCCATTCTCTTAATAGTACCTCAGAGAGGTTTAAATTGATACTCCGCCGGGTCCGCTTTTACCGGGTCGATTTCAATGGGCCGTACGCTTTCGGCCAGGGGCTCGCGGATATCGTAGGTGTTCCAGCCGTTTTCAATCCTGCCGCCCCAGCACAGGTCGATGGTTCCCTCCGCCGGGGAAATCACCATACTCTTGGTGGTGCCGAAGTATTCCTCAAAAAAGCGGCAGGAGAGGCCGTCGGGGTATTTGGAAAGCAGTATCTCTTTCAGACGGTCCCTGGTGATGCCGCCAGCGTCCTTCAATTCTTTGCCTATCCATTCGTAGCGCCGGAGCGAGTGGACCAGAGCCTGGGGTTCCAGGGCCCTTAATTCAGGCAGAACGGCGTGGTTGGTGGTCCAGAAGAGCTGTTCCGGAGAGCCGGGGCCGAGCCGCTTTACCGCGGTCTTTCCATCCAGGGTTTCCACCAGTGCCAGGTTGCCCGCCTTGTCCACCAGCATCAGGTTGACGTTGAACGCGATGGGCATCCCCTCCAGATGATCCAGTCCCTCCTCTACATCCTTACAGTTTTCCAGCACACTGCGGATGACCGCCCAGAACTGGAGGCCCGTGATTTTCGGGGGGCGCATATAGGGCATGGGCCCCACGGGGAACCCGCAGGAGGTCATGGTCACCGACAGGCCGTGTTCGTTGAACCCGTCGTCCCGGCCAAAGAAAATAACGCTGGTCCCCATGTGGGTGTGCTTGCCGGTTACGGAGGTTTTCACCAGGCAGAAATCCTCCGCCTCGTGGCTGAACTCGTAGTTCCGGGCCACCAGGGGCCTGCCCTCGGCGGCGGCTCCCGGGAGCACCCCTATCTGGCTGCACCGGGGCAGGAGGTAGGTCATGCCGTAGTAGAAGATCTGTTCCGGGGGCACTGCCAGGGCGTCGGCGAACCCGGTAAGCTCCTCCTCCAGGCCGGGGCACCAGCGCTTAAACAGCGCAGCCGCCTCCGCGGCCTGCTCCTTGCCGAAACCCGCCATGCCGCCGGTGTGCAGTTTCTTAAGCGGCGGGATAGCTCCGGCCATCTTTCCGAGCCGGAACCCGATTTCGTAGCTCGTCCCGGAAAGTTCCATGGTTCTTGCTTGTATGGTTATCATGTTTGTTTCCTCCTCATAGTTTTCCCCAGTCTATAAAAAAGAAAAAGAGTACGCATGATATTTCCTGCTATCTTTCGTATTAATACAGTAAATAGTTATTCTCCCGGCTGACCGCGCCCCGGGGTTTTTTCCTCTGCTTGTTATTTTCCTCCCCGGGGATTATATTTTTTTTATTACAAAAATGAGGTAAAAAAATGAACATAACGATTTTGACCGTATGCGCGATCATCGGCGGCCTGCACTTGTTTATCATGATCCTGGAAATGTTTGCCCCGCCGGAAAAGCAGGGGATGATTTTTAAGATGCCCCTGGATTTTGTCACCCAGCCCAACGCCCAAACAGCCTTAAAAAATCAGGGAATTTATAACGGCGCCCTTGGATTGGCCATCCTGGTTTCCCTGTTTATATTTTCCGGGACAACCCGGCTGATGGTTTTGCTGCTGTTCATGGGGTTTGTATTTATTGTGGGTATCTTTGGGGGGAAAACCGTGACAAAATCCATCTATTTTATCCAGGCCCTGCCGGCGCTCTGCGCCGGGGGCTTAATTATTTTCGCGCTGCTGATATGATGGGGCAAAGTTGATTCGTCACAGCAGATAGTTGTTGTCCCGGTTGGCCGGCCGCATGTCCCGGAGGGTATATGCGGCGTAGCCTTCGGCCACCAGGGGTTCCTGTTTGCAGAGCTCCTCCGCCTCTTCCCGGGTCCCGGTTTTGAAGACCACCATGCCCGCCACGCCGGGGTAGCCCTTGAAGGCCCCCGCCAACTCTATTTTTCCCGCCTCATCCAGAGCCCGGAGGTTCTCGGCGTGCCGGGTAATTACCTCTTTGGTAATTTTATTGTAGGTTTTTCCCCGCTGGATAAACATAACGTACAGCCACTCATGCATACTCAGGTCTCCTTTTGCTTGCCTTCCTTTGGTTTGGGAGCCGGAAGCTCGCCGTACATGGCTTCCAGGAGTTCCGCGAGGAAGGTCCGGCTGTCCACATCCTCCACTACCAGCATCTCTTTGGCTCCGGGGTAGGGGGCTTCCCGGGGAGCCTCGGGCATCAGGGCCAGGGCCGCCGGGACGGGTTTGACCATAAGCCGGTCGTCATAAATTCCTCCGGCTACTTTTTCCCGGTAGTAGAGGACGTATTCTCCCATCATGGCCCGGCAGGAGACGCCGTCCAATTCCGAGAACTGTTCCATAAGAAAATCCGCAAACGCTTTGCTTGAAGCCATACCATTTCTCCCTTTTCTCTTCCTACGGATGGGCTGTCTGAAAAGTTTGATCGGACCTATGGTCCGCAACTTGTTCGGACAGCTTCCATAGTGCGGTATTTTCGTAATACCTCGGCCACTGTATCGTACTATGGAAGTCCGGTTTACCGCGGACCGTTTCCCTGTTCTTTTGCCCGGGCGGCGAGGCCGGCTATCCACTTCCGGTCCTGGTCGGTAAGCAGGTCAATAAAATACCGCTTAATTCCGTTGGCAATCACCGGCCGGACAGCCTCCAAAGCGGCGATCCCCTTCGGGGTCAGCCCCACCTGAACGGCGTTGCCTTTTTCCAGGGACTGCTTTTCCACCAGCTCCCGTTTCTCCATCCGGGTCAGATGGTGGGACAGCCGGCTTTTGGACCAGTCCATTTTGTCCGCCAGTTCCTGCTGGCGGAGCCCACCGGTTCCTGCCCGGGTCAGTAAATCCAGCACCATAAAATCCCCGTCGGACACGCCGGTCGCATCGTAACTGTCTTTAAGGATGCGGTTAAAAATCAGTTTGAAAGTTTCCTTATACATACGCCAGATCTTCATATCAGCTTCGGTCAGCTTTTTCTGTTTCATGCCATCACCCCGGTAATTAGGTTTTTCAAAAATAACTCTATCAAAAAAGAAGTTGACGCGTCAACTTGCTGGTGCTATATTATACATGAGTTGACATGTCAACTCATAGAGTAACGGCCACAACAGGAGATTGGAATATGGAATATTTAGGTGAGAACATCAAAAAACTCGGCTTTGGTTTTATGCGGCTCCCCATGCTCGGGGACAATACGATTGATATCGAACAGACAAAGGATATGGTGGACCTTTTTATGTCCCGGGGATTCAGTTATTTCGATTCCTCCTGGGGATACATGGGCGGAAAATCCGAAGAGGCCATGAAGACGGCCATCGTCGACCGCTACCCCCGGGGATCCTTTCAGATCGCCACCAAGGCCCCGGCCTTTGCGGTGGGCACGGCCGAAGAGGCTAAGGCCATGGTTTGGACATCCCTCAAACGACTCGGGGTGGAGTATATCGACTATTACCTGCTCCATAACCTCGGCGGCACCCGAACGAAAAAGTTCGATGACTTCGCCATGTGGGATTACCTGGCCGAACTCAAGGAGAAGGGGGTAGTGCGGCACATTGGTTTTTCCATCCACGACAACGCCCGGGCCCTGGACAAAATTCTCACGGACCACCCGGAGGTTGAGTTTATCCAGTTCCAGCTGAACTACGATGACTGGGAAAGCCCGTCCATCCAGGCGCGCCAATGCCACGAGGTGGCCATGAAACATAACAAACCCATTGTGGTGATGGAGCCCCTCAAGGGAGGCCTCTTAACAAATCCTCCGGAGAGCGTGAAAAAGGTATTCACCGATGCGGACCCGGATGTGTCCCTGGCGTCCTGGGGAATCCGGTACGCGGCGTCCCAGAAGAACATCATCACCGTGCTGAGCGGCATGTCGACCATGGAACAAATGCGGGACAATGTATCCTTTATGACGGACTTCCGGCCCCTCAGCGCAGAAGAACAGGCGGTCATTGAAACGGCCCGGGAGGCCATCGGCAAGATACACAGTATTCCCTGCACGGGCTGCCAGTACTGCGTGGAGGGCTGCCCGCAGGGTATCCCCATCCCCAAGGTCTTTGGGGCGTATAACCGGAAGCTGGTCTACAACGACATGGCTGCGGCCAAAGGCCAATACGCCATTGAGGTAATCACCGGCGGCAGGGCCTCGGACTGTATCGCCTGCGGAAACTGCGAACGGGTCTGCCCCCAGCACATCGCCATTGTTGATAACCTGGAACAGATAGGCCGCGAGCTGGACGCAGCGCCGTTCTTTTAACTGATAAGAAGTCATTGGTTTATATAAACTGGCGGCGGCGCGGGAATTTCCCGGGCGCCGCCATCATTGTACAACCCGCCGCCCCGTGGTAGCCTTTTGATACCGATACTGTTTTAAAATGGAGCGTCTATGTCCGCTGTTACCTTTGATCCCCTCGGCCGGCTGATAGGCGATCCCGATGCCATTTTTCGCGGGCTGAACCCCGGTTACGGAAAACCGCAAATCGCCGAAGTCGACGCGTATAATTATATGGGGGTCCCGCCTCTTTTGGAGGCCATCTATGATAACGATACCGCCGCGGTCAGCGAGCTTTTGGAGAAAGGCGCCTGGCCAAATGTGATCAGCGCCGGAAGCCTCACCGCCCTGGACGCCGCGGCTTCTTCCGGCAATATTGAACTGGTAAAGATTCTCATAGCCGCTGGGGCTGATGTTACCAAGGGGGCTCCGTATTATTACGCCAAAGACGAAGAGATGCGCGGCTTTTTAAAAGAGGCTGGGGCCGATGCCGGCGCCGGAAGAAAGACCACCAGTATCTCGATCCTCTATCCCGCCCAGGGCGAGGCCATTGAGGCTGTGATTGCCAAAGAGAAAGAGACCGGCGAAATGACCGGTTCTATCCTGATGTCGGTTATCCTCGGCCGGAGCCGTGAAAGAATCGAAGAGCTTGTTGCGGCGGGAAAAGATATAAACGAAACAAGCGAGCTGTTATATACGCCGCTGGTACAGGTCTTTGAGCAGCGGCGCTGGGGCCTGCTGGAATGCCTTTTAAAAGCCGGGGCCGATCCCAATCTCAAAACAGAGCACCGGTCTCCCTTAAGCCAAGCCATTGATAAAGGGGAGAAAGAGACCCTGCTGCTCCTGGAGTACGGCGCGTTTAAGGATAAAAGTCCATATGAATTTATCCGGGCGATAAAGAAAGGGTATCTGAACGCGGTGCCTGTGATGCAGGAAAAGGGAGCCGATCTCAACGGGCCGGACCGCCATGGCGAACTTCCGGTTTTCGCCGCGCTGGGCAATACCGCTATGCTTAAGCTCCTGCTGGACGCCGGGGCGGATCCCGATGTTGCGGGAAACGATCATAACGGCTGCCGCCTCATACACGCCGCTGTTTGTAAAGGAGATGCCGAAGTTGTGCTGATGCTTCTGAAAGCCGGCGCGGATAGTAACGCCCAGGACAGCAGGGGAAGAACGGCCCTGCACAACGCCGTAATGAACAACGATTTTGAGATTGCGGAACTTCTGCTAGACCATGGGGCAAAAAAAAGCATAAAAGATGAGAACGGAAAAACTCCCCTTGATATGGCCCGGCAGTCGGGTTTTTATAATATCGCGGACAGGCTGGAAGAAACCGGGGCAGAATAATGCCGGATTTTTCTATATCAGCAGCTGATCGCTGAGCATTTTTTTGTACCACTCGTTGGCTTTTTCATAATCCTGGGGCACGCCTTCCCCTTTAAAATACATGAGATACAGCTTGTAGAGCGCCGGACTGTGAGGGTCTTGCTCCGCCGACAGGGTGTACCATTCAAAAGCGGCCATGAAATCCTGCGCGACCCCGTGGCCGCAGTAATAACACTCTCCCACCATATACTGGCCGAAAGAATCTCCCGCCTCGGCCCGCACCCGGTACCATTTCAGCGCCTGGGCGTAGTCCTGCTCAAGGTCCCCCTCGACATCCCCGCCTTTAAAATACAGGGCCGCGAGGGCGTCCTGGGCCAGCGGATGCCCCAGCTCGGCGGCATCGGTATAAAAGGCGATTGCCGTATTGATATCAAAGGGAATGCCTATCCCGTTTGTGCTGGACCGGGCGTACTGGTGAATATGGCCAAGCTGGTACAGGGCGTCGGCATTGCCGAGCTCCGCGGCTTTGCTATATAAATCATAGGCTTTCTGAAAATCCCGCCTGACGCCGGAACCGCTGTAATAGTGGCCGCCGAGTTTGTATATCGCGTCGGCATGACCCAGGTCCGCGGCCTTCTGGTAGAACGTAACCGCCTCGGCATCGTCGCCTTTTTGGAAATACTCTTCCGCCAGGGCAAACAGTTCCCGGGCGCCGTGGTTTTCCGTCTCTTTATCCGGCATATCCCCTCCGGCGCTTACACAGACAACCGATACAATGGCAAACAGCGCCAGCGTTTTCTTCATGGCTAATCATACGTGACTAATCCCCGGAAGGCAATGGCGTTTGTCAGTGGTACAATCGGGTTATCGGGCAAGTCTATTTATGGCAGAATAAGCACATGAAACACGCGAAATTCAGTTATGACCGCGGATGGCTGACGGAATGCAACAACATCGAGTATCCGCCAACCGGTCCGGTTCCCGCGCTTTTTAACACGGTAAATCTGTTTACCGGCCAGAGTCTGTCCCTTGAGTATTCGGAAAATGACAAGGGGTTTATCCTCTATTTGATACAGTGCTGCCGCCAAAACGGTGTCTGGAAACTGCCCGAGCATAAACCTGATACCCTGGAGTTCATTTCCCTTGATGAGGCGCTGGCCCGGGTGCAGGCGGAGCTGAATCCCGAAAAGCAAAGCCCTGTACCATTGGCGTTATACAACGGCTGGTGTATCTCCCGGAACCGGCTGCCCCCGGCGCCGGTGGAGGGGCATCTTTTTTTCGCGTCGTGCCGCAAAAAGTATTTTACCGATATCTCTTTTATTGGCGGCAAATACCGGGTCACCACAGGGCAGGGGAGCATTGCCTCTCCCCTGGCGGTAACCGCGGAAGAAGCCCACGACGTGACCGACACGGAATGCGGCACCCTGGACGAGGCGCTTGTCCTGTTTAATAAATATATGGATGAAAGTGATTAGATTGTCTGCTACAGGGAGGCGCCCAGGTCCTCGGCCTGTTTGAGATACGGGGTCTTCTGCACATCCCCTGGCATGTTGACGCCCCCGGCCAGGACCATGCCCCGGTCTATCCAGTTGAGATTCTTAACCAGGCAGGTCTGGTAGTAGGGGACTATCTGGGCGAAGTTTTCTTCCCGAGCGTCCTCGGCGGCGATGAGCAGGGCCGCCTCTTTCTGGGGCATCTGCATGTTGTTGGCGGCGGCCACGGCGAACAGCCGGTCGATGACCGTCTTCATCTGGGCGTTCACCTGCCACCAGTAGAGGGGGGAGGCGAACACCACCGTATCCGCCTGATCCAGGGCGGTGTAGATTTCTTTCATGTCGTCCTTCTGGATACAGGGGGTTCCCTTTCCGGCCAGACACTGGTAGCAGCCGAGACAGGGCTTTATATCCATGGTCCGCACATTTATCTTTGCGGTCCGGTGGCCGGCCTTCTTCGCGCCGGCAATCAGGGCGTCGCACAGGGCTTCGGTATTGCCTTCTGCCCGGGGGCTGGCGTTTATCACAAGAACATGTTTATCCATGGTTTCGCATCTCCTTCATCTATTTATCAGGACAATTTCCGGTCTGGTTTTCAATCATAGTAAGCAATTCCCCGGTCAAAGTATCCAGGGTGACTTTCCGCAGCTGGTCCCGCATGGCCCCCAGGGCCGTATCCATATGGGGAAGCATGAGCTGGTAAATATTCTTTCCCACCGCGCAGCTCCCGGAGCCCTCGTGGAACTTGAAGATTTCATCAATATCATCGGTTTCCACCGCGCTGTACACATCCCAAAGGGAGATATCCTTCTTCGCTTTGGCCAGCCGCACCCCGCCGTTCTTGCCCGTGGCCGACTCTATGAGCCCGTTCTTTTTGAGGGCGATGAAAATATTGCGGATAATAACCGGGTTCGATCCGGTGCTCTGGGCAATCATGGCGCTGGTGGCCTTATCGGTATTTTCAAACCGCGCCATGATAAGCAGGGAATGAACCGCGATGGGAAATTTCTTACTGACCCTCAAATGCTTACCTCTATGTAAAATGTAACATCAAATAATACAAAATACAACTGTAAGTATTGACTTTACAGTTTTCCTGAATTATATTGTAATAATTAGTATTACATTATGGAACTTCTAAAAACTTAAGTTTTTAGAAGTTTTCTTACCCTGTGGAGAAAATCGCCAACCTGTACCCTTTTGTGGGGTAATAATTTTGCGATTTTCTCCAAGGCGCCTATAAAAACCCAACCGGGGTTTATATAGGCGCCCATTATAAGGAGCATTACATGGAAACGTTAAAAACGATTGCGGCGCGGAAATCCACCAGAAGTTTTAATCCGGATAAACGGATAGCCAAGGCGGACCTGGATACTATTGTGGCCGCCGGATGCGCGGCCCCGGTGGGCGGGGCAGATTACAAGTCCCTCCATCTGACGGTGATCGCGGATCCCGCGGCGCTGGATACCGTTGCGCAGGCGGGCCGGCAGATGATGCACAGTGATACCAATCCCTTGTACAACGCCACGGCTTTAGTGGTGGTTTCCGCTTCCGCGGAACAGAAATTCCCCGGCATCGAGTACGCCAACGCGGGCTGCATTGTGGAGAACATGCTGCTGGCCGCCGCGGATCTGGGCATTGACAGCGTGTATATCTGGGGCGTGTCGGTGGGCATGGCGGAAAACCGGGAACTCTGGGAGAAGATGGGTGTACCTGAAGGCTTTCGTCCGGTATCCGCCGCGGCGCTTGGATACGGTACGGACAGCGGCGCCACGGGAAAAGAGCTGTCGGTTTCTCTGGCAACGAATTATGTGTAACAATTAATAGAGACCAGAAACGAAACGGCCGGGATTATCTGCCCGGCTGTTTTTCTTTATGGCCGGCGGTATCTATGCCCAGGTCCTGTATAATCCTGATGCCCTTGTGGGTCAGCAGGGGATAGAGGACGCTCCATACCTGCCCCAGGAACCGTCCGTCAGTCTTGACGCCCTTTAATTTGCAGAAGGGAACCCAGTAGATGCTTACAAGCCACAGGGTATCGACGGTATGGCCGTATTCGCCGGAATACGCTTCCGGCCGTATCCACCCGGCGTCCCGGAAAATCCCGAAGGCCCTGAGCAGGGTTTTGGTGTTTTTCCCGAAGACACCCTTCTGCAGGTCCTCTATGGCTGTGGAAATCTGGGCGAACTGCGCGTGGTGCCAGAAGTAGAAGGCGTTCTCCCGGACCGTCCGCTGGATATCCCTGAAGTATTCGTTCAGCTCCCCCAGGGTTTCCGGCGCCTTTGTTCCGGTGGTACCGGGGGATTCCGCCACGATGGCTTCGATGATGTCTTCCTTTTTCTTAAAATGGTAGGTGAGGTTTCCCTTACTGATTCCCAGGGCACCGGCGATGTCCCGGGTGGACACATTGTTGTAGCCCCGCTGGTTGAATAGTTTTTTTGCCGTGTCCAGGATGTCCCGCCGGGTGTCGCCCATGGTCTTCCCCTTAAAAGTGGTGAATGACGCAAATTCGCACACCGTTGGGGGCCTCAATAAAGGCGCAGCTGCCCACCGACGTGGAAACCGGTTCTTTGAGAATTTTGGCGCCTTATGCTTTTGTTTTCATGGCCGCTTTAACGGCTCCGGCGCTGTGGATACGGACCACCTGGTTTTCATCTCCTTCGGCCATGGCTTTCAGCTTGTCCAGGTAAGGCTCCACCATGGCGGGCTTCCGTTTTCCGATAACCCGGAATAGCTCCGGAGCCTCTATCCTGACCCGGACGGCTTCGTCGTCCAGGAGGGAGGCGAACAGGTCCATGGAATTTTCAAAGGCCTCCGGGTGGTTTACGGCGATATTCTCCGCCGCCCAGATAAGGTTCATCCTCACCAGGGGCGCCCGGTCCCGGGCCCGTTCCAGCATAACGTCCAGATAGGGTGCGGCGAGTTCATATCTGCCCCGGCCAATCCGGCCCAAAGCGCCCAGGGCCCGTTCCCGTATCTTCTCGTCTTCGTCGGAAATAAAACCGGCGATCCGCGGGATATGAGGTTCGGCCTTATTGGGATGACGAAGTCCCATCTCCCCCAGAAACCACAGAGCCTTAGCCCGGATTTTTCCGGAAGGATAATCGAGCAGTAAAACAATCCGGTCCAGCTCCGCTTCCCAATTTTCCTTACTGCCGGACAGGGCTGTTAAGCCGGCGAGGATCTCCTTTTCCTTTTGCCTCTCTAAAGCCAATTATGATACTCCCGCGCCATTTCCCGCAGCGCTTCAAAAAACTGGACCGCATAGTACGTTCCTGGACAGCCTACGGGTTTACTCCCGCAGGATCTTCTCCATACTTTTCCCTTTAGCCAGTTCGTCCACCAGCTTATCCAGGCAGCGGATGTTCTGCATGGTCTTGTCTTCAATCACCTCCACCCGGTGGCCGCATATCATCCCGGTTATAAGGGCAGCCTTGGGGTTCATCAGCGGAGCTGTTTCGAAAAAGGTTTCCAGATCCGTTCCGTCATCCAGCCGGGACTGCAGGCCATCCCGGTCGTAGCCGGTGAGCCAGAAGATGATTTGGTTTACCTCATTCCTGCTCCGCCCCTTGTTTTCCGCCTTTGGATGTAGAGGGGATACACCTGGTTAAAGGTGGTGGTGAAAATCCTCGGCTTCTTCATGGCCTATTCTCCTTATCATGTCCTCAATAGTAATATCCGGATTGCGGTACCGGGTACGGCCTGCGGTGCTCTTGCCATACTCAACGGCCGCTGAGGGGCACCAGTTGAGACAGGCTAGGCATTTTTCACACTTGTGATTCCAGATAGGCGACCGCCGTTCCATGGTAATGTTCTTGACCGGACATACTCTGGCGCAGAGGCCGCAGCCGGTACATTTTTCCGTAATCCTGAACTGCTCGTCCCACTGGTCCGCGTTCTTATAGAGGAAATGGGTGTTGACGAGACTGCTCCACAGCCGGGCCTTGGGTTTTGCCGGCTTGAACTCCCGGCGGGAAAGGGATGCCGCGGTTCGTTTTGTTTTTACCATAGCCCGGGCAAGGAGCTTTTCTATCCGTTCTTTGCCGGGGAGGGGATGGGCGATAATGTAACTTGACGGTACGGTGATTTCATCGGCGTAGGATAGGCGAAGTCCTTTGGAAACGAGGATGCCGTCCAATTGGCTCAAGGTATTTGACCGGGTGCCCCCGGAGCTGGCCAGGGCAAAACAGTAGGCGCCGGGCGATATGGCGAGTTCTTCAATAAAGATTTTTACCAGCCGGGGCAGGCCGTTAAAGTAAACAGGAAACACAAAGCCGACAGCTTCTCCGGCGCCGCCCGCGGAATCCCGTGGCTGGCCTTTTGCCATGGGCAGGAGAGCAACGCTGTCCATTTCCGCCGCCAGGGTTTGGGCGATCCGCAGGGAGTTTCCCGAGGCGGAAAAGTAAAATATTGTTGTACCCATTACTTCCGATCCTTTCCGGTCTTATAGAATATTTTCCGGAGCTCCGCGAAATGACCGTCGATTTTTTCTACAATAGGCGCATAGTCCATGGCGGAATAGCCGGACTTCCTCATTTCTTCCAGTATGTCATTAGTAAAACCGATATTGGCCCAGAGGATAAACTGCTTGCATTGGGCAATGTCCAGTCCGGGCCGGAACGGGGAGTCGTCGGTCATAGCCAGTATGTCGGCGGCGCAGACGGACTGTTTTTTCCGGGCCCTTTTTTTGAGCTCCCGGTTTACCTCATCTGAGCCGGTGGCCGCTGAAAGTTTGTTGAACTCGAAAATCCAGGGGTACTGCCTGAGCAGTTCAATCTGGAGCAGATAGGACTGGCGCAGCCGCCTGAATATATCCTTTTCTGTTAAGTCCATGCGGTCAAAGTATTCCGTATCCAGGAGCTCCGCGAAGTAGTCATACACAAAAAGAAACAGGTCCTGCTTGCTGTTAACGTAATGAAACATCAGGGCTTTGGACATCCCCGATTCTTTGGCGATTGTATTGGTGGACGCGCCGTCGTACCCCTTAAGGCTGAATTCCCTGAGGGCGGCGTTCAAAAGAGCGTCGCGCCGTTGCGGTTCCAAATCCAATAGTTTTACCATCATTTAGTTTCCGTATACTGATTTACCTTTTAGGTCAATATAATATATAGATATTTACCTGATAGGTCAATAGTGTTCTGGGATTATCCTGAACAGGGTTTGGTGAATATGGTAACCCCATCGAAATCGATGGGGTTAAAAGTGAATGTTTTATTATCACCGATTCCAGTAACATTAAAATGAAAGCGGCGGCAGTAGGTTTGCGCGGTCAAGTATAACCAGGCCTACACCTTCAGCCACAGGGCGGGCCGGACGCCGCCGGTGCACCGGCCGTCGGCGATGTTGCCCTTCAAAATATTGTTGCCCTGGATGCCGATGTTGCCGTCGCCGTGGATGTACACCGCCTTAACCCCGAGGCGGCCCGGGGACCGGAGCCACCACCACCAGCCCCGGCCCTGGTATTTCGCCTTCCGCTTGATGTTGTTTTCGTCCTTTCTTTCAAACCAGTACCGCTGGTTTTTTCCCGGGCTGTACAGTTTGGAACTGCTGTCCCCGAAGTATTTACACACCGCTTCCTCGACGCTTAACAGAAATATCTTATCCCTGGTATATTCTCCGCCTTTTGTTTTGTACCATTCGTTGTCCGGGTTTTTGTTTTCCATCGGAATGATTTTAGCTTTATCCGCTTCGGAGAACCGGTTGTAGAATTCTCCGTTGAGGTATTTCCGCAGGGCGCAGTCCGCCCAGGTTATATCCGTGTAAGCGTCATGGTAGGGACGCTGGTCTATAATATCTTCGGTGATAACCAGCATCCTGTTTTTTTGCGTGTCCAATACCCGCCAGGAGTAGAGACCGAAGGGTATGGTTGAGCCGGTGGTAATATCGTCCATTAATCTATTTTGCCCTGATTGGGAATAATAAATCAAGCTGCATGTCTTCCATTTTGAATCCGTTTTTGGCGTTTACCCAGTAGTTGAGCTGTTCCTCAAAACCCTGGCCGGAGCCGGTTTCGTCCGGGGTCCACCGGGGTTCGCCCCAGGCGTTATCGAATTTGCCGCTGGCGTTGACCCATTCCCGCAGGAGGACCCAGTCCTGGAAATCCCAGGCCCGCAGCACATGGGCGGCGTACATACCGCCGCGGAAGGTCCGTTTTATAAGTGGGGCAGGCACTTCCATATCGTCAGGGATGGAGATCCAGGCTTCATACGCCTGGGAGGGCACCCCTGTGCCCTGGAACTCCTTGGAAGCGTCGAAACCGAATTGCCGCAAATCGGGCTTGATTTTTGTCAGGCCGGTGTCGGTGACAAATTTATTGATTGCCCCGTTCGCCTTTTCCTCGCAGCCTTCGCCGCTGGCGAGGCAGGCCGCCACGGTCATGGGGGGAAGGTACATAATCCGCACATCCTTGTCCAGCAATTTGTCCAGGGTTTCGCTGGCCTTGTTCAGTTCATCCATCGATACATTCTCCTTGATTTCCTTGATCTGGTTGTTGGAAAAGGAAAGAGCGCCTACCATGGAGAACAGGGTTTCATCCCCCAGGAGCTGTAACTTGACATCCGCTTTTTCGTTAATCTCCTCAACAAAGCGCGTGAGTATGGATTTGACCGTGGAAAGGGCGGTGATTTCCTTATCAAGCTCGTTGATGTTCCGCCGGAACAGTTCCACTGTGCGGGCGGCGTCGGCGTTGCTGAGGATGCTGATGATGTGCTTTACGGGGATGCGCAGTTTACGCAGGATAATGATTTGCCGTAACCGGGTTATGTTTTTTTCATCATACACCCGGTAGGCGTACCCGCCTTTCCGTTGGCTTTCGAGCAATCCCATCTGTTCGTAATACCGCAGCATCCGCGCGGAAATTCCATAATCCCTTGACACCTGGCTTACTGTCCGCAGCTCCATGATATACCCTCGTTTCTTTTCCTGGACCCCATAGAGTTGTTCGATAACCAACCGGGGTATCGAACAAGTCTAATCATGAAGTGCGACACCGTGTCGCAGTCAAGGCCGTTCAGGTTTTTAAAAAGAAATAATTTTTACGGTCCCGGCGGAACTCCTGGCGGTTCCATCTCAATTATACTCTCAACCGCCGTCGGATTCCCATTAACCGCAATTAAAAAACAACCGTGCGGAATCTGAAAATTCGGATTCCGCACCTGGAGGGGAATTCTTCCCCATCGCAAAGGTACCCGAGTCGTACCCGTACCGTACCTCTTTCCCGTGCACGGCCGGGATAGGACCGGGCGGCGCGGTTTTTGAGGGACTTTATACCCCTTAGATTCGGATTTGTCAGGTAAGTTATTTGCCTGACAAATTAATACAATCGGAATTCCCGCCGCAATTTAATAAGGCGGGAATAATAATTACCGTTATATTACCTGGTACGGAAATGTGGGGTAGAGTTTGTGAGTCTCCCGGCGATTTTTCCGCGGGGGCCTTACCCGGGCGGCATTTTTATGGAGCGGGTGAGCGGTATTTGGGAAAACCGGGCGGTTGGTTGAAGCAAAAACGCGGTGTCTCCCTTTACTTACTATATGCGATAATACCATGACGGCAAAATACCTTGACGGGGCCAGTTATACGCTGTATATTAAAAGTGTACGTAAAAGCGTACGGAGGAAATATGGCAACCATAAATATTACCAACGCAAGGAAAAATCTCTACACCCTTGTTGAGGAACTCCAGGAGTCCCATGAGCCTCTTACCATAACGGGAAAAAAGGGTTCCGCGGTTCTGATTTCCGAGTCGGATTGGGCGGCTATCCAGGAAACTCTGTATTTGACCTCTATTCCCGGGATGAGGGAATCTATTATTTCCGGAATGAAAGAGAAACTGGAAGACGGCGCAGACACCCTTTCCTGGTAACGCCGTGTACAGGGTTGTCTTTACCAAACAGGCGCAGAAAGACGCCGGGAAAGCGGGGCAGGCGGGACTCAAAGAAAAGATAGAAAGTCTCATAGGAATACTTAAAAAAAATCCTTTTCAAACGCCGCCGCCCTATGAAAAGCTTTTAGGAGATTTAACCGGGACCTATTCCCGGAGGATAACTATTCAGCACCGCCTGGTATACCAGGTATATGAAAAAGAAAAGGCCGTAAAAGTCATACGGATGTGGACCCATTACCAATAGGTAATATTTCGTTAACCGATATGGCTAAGAATCGTAACAGGGAGAATAGTTATTATCTTCTCCAAAACATGGATAGATACCGCGGACGCGCCTCACTCCCTATGGAACGTGATTTGACAGTAATATACAAACCTTGTATATTTGACTTATGAGATAACCCGGTCGGTTTTCTCATAAGTCTTGCAAACTGTTTTTCAAACAAAGTCTGAAAAACAGTATTGCGTTTTTAAATGGAAGTTGTTCAGATAACTGGCCCGGGTACGGGCCTTAGGTTATCGAACAACTCTATTAAGGGAGGAGGCAGCCATGGCCGTATCAACCGTAAATATATCCTTTCAGGAGGATTTATTGGAACAGATAGATAAAATCGCCAAAATGGAGTCCCGCTCCCGTTCGGAGTTGATCCGGGAAGCAGCCAGGATGTACATCGAAAGAAAGCAGCGATGGCAGAGTATTTTTTCCTATGGCGAAAGCGCCGCTTCGAAAAATAAGTTATCCGAAAAGGATGTGATGGATGAAATTAAATCGGTCAGAAAGCGGAAATGAAGGTTGTACTAGACACCAACGTGTTCATTTCCGCTTTCTTCTGGAACGGGAAGCCGCGCAGGGTTCTTGAACGAGGTATTGAAGGCCTCGATGAGCTTTATATATGCAATGAAATTCTGGAAGAAATTTCACTGGTTCTGAGGCGGCCGAAATTCAAGGTGCCGGAGCAGGGGATAGACTATTTTATCCAATCCATCGAAGACATTACCCATAAGGTCCTTATCAAGGGCAGCGTAAAAGGGGTCTGCCGCGACAGGGCGGACAATGCCATTCTCGAATGTGCCCTGCTTGGAAAGGCGGACTGGCTCATAACCGGGGATGAGGATTTACTGGTATTGCAAAAGTATAAAAAAATAAAAATTACCACCGCGGCTGACTATCTCGAGTGTGTTCAGAATAAATCCTAACGCCGGGACGGGGGAGGTTCATTGTCAAAATCACTCCTGAGTATAACCGCCGCCCCCGGCGTTGTTGTTTTTTACCACCGTTTCTGCCAGGGTCCGCTCGGACAGGGCGCAGCCGTTCATGATCCAGTAGGTTAAGAGACTCCAGAGGCCGCCGGAATGATACGCCAGCACGCAGAAATACTCCTCCTGATTGGCGTGATCCGCGCCATGGGGCGGAAAGAGCCAGGGCAGTTCCCCCAGGGATGTTAGGTAGGGGGTAAAGATCACATAGGTCAGGTTGTTCTGGTTCAGTAAGGTTAGAAGGGGAGCGTGGGTTTTCCAGAAGACAAAGTACGCTTCAATGACCGCCTCGTAGGGCCGGTTTTTTTGTTCCTTCATCGCCGCGGTAAACTCATCGATGATGCCCCTGGTCTGATAGGCCGCCACCTGGCCGGTGTTATCAAAGTGGCGGTAGAAGGTGCGGCGGGAAACCTGGGAGGCCTCGCAGAGTTCCATGATGGTAATATCCGTAAAGGGCTTTTTTTGCATCAGCGAAAACAGGCCCTTGGCCAGCAGGTTTTTTGAGAGGGTGGCCGCGGGATGGAGCTGTCCCTTTTGCATTCTTTGCCTCCTGTCACATATCCGCCAATTATGAAGCACTATCCGCGGATGTATTGCTTGCCGCCGGCTCGTGCCATATATTTTGATTGTGGCGCAGATGGCGCACAATGTCAATGTGAGGAGGCTTGAACATGCGCAAGGTTTATCTGGATAATATCCGTTGGTTTGTGATACTGATGGTACTGGTGTTTCATGCGGTGAGCACCTTCTGCAGCAACGGCTCACTGATGAGTTATAACTTCCCCGGTATTCCGGCGCTGGATGCCATCGGGTACCTGCTGTATCCCTGGTTTATGCCCTGTATGTTTGTGGTTGCCGGAATCTCCGCGCAGTACTCCCTGGCAAAGAAGACAAGTTCCCAGTTTGTCAAAGACCGTGTCATGCGGCTGCTGCTCCCCTTTATCAGTTACCTTGTGCTCATTGGACCCCTTGTGGCCACGTTGTCATTTGAGGTAAATAACCTGAATGAGGTATTTTCGGCGCTGCCCCCGGTGGCCTTGTTTTTTGTCCGGGTGGTGAACGGCATGGGGCCGTCGTGGTTTTTGCTGCAGCTCTTTGTGGTTTCCCTGGTCCTGGTGCTGGTGAGGCGGCTGGACCGGGCGGACCGTCTGTACACCTGGGCGGGGAAGTGCGGTTTGGGAATTTTGCTTTTGCTCTATATCCCGGTGTTGGGGGCCGCCCAGGTTCTGTACATCGCCTATACCTTCCGGGTTGGGCTGTATCTCCTGCTGTTCCTGCTGGGGTACTATCTCTTTTCCCAGGAGAACATCCAGCGGACGCTGCAAACATACAGTCCTCTATTGTTGGCGGGCGGAATCGTTCTGGGGATTGTGCAAACATATATGTCCTGGGGCCGGCCCTTTCAGCAGGTGGTCAACCACTGGCTGGTTATGCTGTATACCTGGATTATGATACTGGCCGTACTGGGCGCGGCCGGGCGCTGGTTTAACCGGAGCAATACATTTACCGCCTATATGACAAAGCGGAGCTACGGGCTGTATTATTTTCACTATGTTCCCATGACCTACATTGCCTATTGGCTGACCACCGGGCTGGCTCTGCCGTATATCTGGAATTATGTGTTGGTGCTGGTTCTTTCTCTGATCGCCTCAATTGTCCTCTATGAGATTTTCAGCCGGATTCCTGTGCTTAATGTTTTGTTTGGGTTAAAGAAAGTTAAAGAGTGATTTGCTCCGTGGTATTCATAGGATTGCGCGCTAACAGTTCGCCCGGGGTGCGTTGCGGCTTGGCCTCTATCCGGTGTTGAATGTTATTTGACAATACGTATTAAAAGTATTATTATATACGTATATGGAGTGCGCTTATGGAAACAAAACTTACACTTAAGCTGGATAAATCCGTGATCCAATCCGCAAAAAAGTATGCGGAAAAGAACAACCGGAGCTTATCGAAACTTGTGGAAGATTATTTTAAAAATCTCACTTCCGATACGGAGCCAAAGAAAAGATACTCTCCGCTGGTTGAAGAATTAAGCGGTGTGGTATCTGAAAAGGATTTAAATGATATTGATTATGTAAATTATCTGGAAAAGAAATATGAGTAAAAAAATATTCATAGATTCCGATATTGTCTTGGATTTGCTCTGTAAAAGAGAGGGTTTCTATGAATTTGCGGCGGAAATATTTACGCTTGGAGATACGGGAAAAATAGATTTATTTACAACGTCCCTTGTATTCGCCAATGTTTTTTACATTTTAAAAAAAATATTGGGAATAGAAAAGGCAAAAGAATTATTAAGAAAACTGAGGCTACTGGTTCATGTTTTGCCGGTAGGGGAAAAAGCCGTAGATTTAGCCTTGAACTCAAAATTCAATGATTTTGAAGATGGCCTCCAGTATTTTTCCGCGCGGGAAAATAACCTTTCAATATTGCTGACTCGGAATATTAAAGATTATAAAGAGAAAGATTTAATAATACAAACTCCGGAAGAATACTTACAATTACTTAAATAGACTGTATTTTTTTGGCCGATAAATATAGAGAGAGATTATTTACTGTAAAAACAATAAGTTTTTTAAGTGTTTTTTCGGACAAATTATTTATTTAAAAAAGGATTAATCATGCAAAACAAGACCAATGTAAAAACCGTAATTCTTGCTTCTTTTGTCAGTGTGCTTCTCGCGGAAGCGCTGGGTTTCCTGTCTTCCGTTCTGGCCGGGGATATCCGCGGAAAATTTGAACTTCTGACTAAGCCGCCCCTTACCCCGCCGGGCTGGGTTTTCGGTCCCGTGTGGATTGTTCTCTATGCCCTGATGGGAATTGCGGCAGCTTTAGTATTTTCAGTCACGGCCCCGGGAAAGGAAAAGCGGAAAGCGCTGGTTTTTTACGGAATCCAGCTGGTCCTTAATTTTATCTGGTCCATCGTGTTTTTCGGAACCGCTAATTACCTGGCCGGATGCTTTGTCATAGCGGGCCTGGCTGTTTTTCTGGTCCTTACGTTTATCGAATTCCGGAAGGCCAGTCCCGCCGCCTCTTTTTTGCTTATTCCCTACATGGCCTGGATTTGCTTCGCCGCCTACCTTACCGTTGGGGTTACGATTCTTAATTAGGATGGGACTGGGTTTTCCGTATCATCCTGTTTTGACATTGCCGGCATTCAATTATTTGGCAGACCAATAAAGACATTTGACATTGTATATATTTATGTATATACTTTGATTGAGGTAACGATATGCAAAGTACTAAAGTATTTATTAGCGGTAATAGCCAGGCGATACGGCTTCCCAAAGAATATCAGGTTGATGAAAAAGAATTATATGTTCAGAAAATTGGCGGAACAATAATTCTGTTATCAAAAAAGAACCCCTGGGACGCGTTTGAAAAAAGCCTTGATGAGTTTTCCGATGATTTTTTATCATCCGGTAGGAAGCAACCTAAAAGGCAGAAACGGGAATCATTATAAATGTATTTATTGGATACCAATATCTGCATTTATATAATAAATAAACGTCCTCAGGTTGTTATAGAAAAGATTAAAACGCTGGAACCGATAGATATAAAACTATCATCTGTTTCTGTATCGGAATTAGAGTATGGAGTTTCGAAAAGTAAGTTTCGTGAAAAGAATAGGGAAGCATTAATACATTTTATATCGGGATTTGACATAATTCCTTTTAATGAAATTGATGCCGAGGTATATGGACTGATACGGGCTGATTTGGAAAACAGAGGGGAAATAATTGGCCCCTATGATATGCACATAGCTTCACAGGCAATTTCGAGAAATTTAATATTAGTAACAAATAACACGAATGAGTTTCAAAGAATAAAGAATCTGAAGTTAGAAAACTGGGTGTGATCTTCGAAGCACCCCAATTTCATTTAACGGCGTGTATACGCCGCATTCTGCGCCGCTCCTGTTGGCACCGGCCTGCGTTCGCTTAGCTCCGCGGCAGGGCCGCGTCCTCTGCACATTTCCGGTAATCGATCACCTCCCGTTCAATTCCCAGATGGGTTTCCACAATCCGGTACACGGATTCCTTTTTTAAGACAAAAATAATAATTACCGTTATATTACCCGGCGCGGAAAAACAGGATAGTGTTTGAAGGTCTCCCGGCGGATGTTCCGCGGAGTCCTTGTCCGGGGATAATCAAAAACAAAGGAGGACGGTATGGCAATTACCAATATCGTCAGCGGTGAACTCCGCAACAAAGTGGGCGCCATGGTGGGCGCCAAGTGGAAAGGGATTTCCTATGTGCGGGCCTATGTGAAGCAGAAGGACGCGGACACCGAGGCCCAGCGGGCGGTGCGGTCCCAGTTTAAAAAGGTGACCCTCTTTGGGTCGGCCATCAACGAGGGGGTGCTCAAGCCCTACCAGGCCCGGGCGGTTAAGAACATGAGCCCCTACAACCGGTTTACTCAAGTGAACCAGGAGGTCATCGCCGATGAATCCAAGGGCTACGAGTCCATGAGGATCTTCTCCGGCAGCCTGCCGGTGGCCACGGACATGAGCGCCACCGCTTCGGCGGCTTCGGGCACAGTGAAGGTGAGCTACACTCCCTGCCAGCACGGCACCGCCCATAGGCACGACACGCTTATCGTGGTGGTCTACAACGAGACCGGGGATACCTACGGGTTTACCACCGTGGACCGGGGCGAGGGCAGCGGCGCGGTGATGGTGAGCGTGCCCGTGTGGTTCGGCGAGGGGGACAGCCTCCATGTGTACCTCACCGCCAGCCGGAAGGGCAAGGCCAACGGGGGCACCCTGTACGCAGGTGTGACTGCCGGGGTGTAGAGTAGATGTAGTCCTATAACTTTGGGCGGCCTCTATTCGGTGTTGATCAACCGGTAGAGGTCGCCCATTTTCTCCGACATCATTTCCAGGATAAAGGCCAGACCGTTATACATTTCAAAGGGCAGGGGTTTTTCTCTGCAGTTGATGGTGTTGTCCGCCATTTCGTAGATTGTGGAGGACATAAAGAGGTAGCCGGACTGGAGTTTTTCCGCCAGGTCCAGGACCTCCTGGTATTGCGTGTCGTCTAAGGTTTTGGTCATGGGGGGCCTCCTTGGGTTCGAACAGGCAACCCGCAGTATATCCAATATTATCATTATTTTAAGCAAATCTCCTTAAGTGCTCAATATTTAGAGTCGCCCGATTACTACTTACTATATACACTCTAAAAATAGAGTCAAGTAGGTATATGGAAAAACTGACTGAAAAAGTACTAGATAACATTCGCAAAAAGAGGAAGGAAAAGGGTGTTTCTGTCCTGAATCTGGCTGAGGATGTGGGTATCTCCCGCAGTCATTTGTACTATATCGAAAGCAAGAAAGTTGTCCCTTCCATTGATGTGGTGGTGAAAATCGCCAAGGTATTGAAGGTCAATGTGAAGGAGTTTTTTGACTGAAAATATGCTCTCTAAATAAGCATTAATAAATATCTATGTAATACAGAAAAATATGTTTATTGGGGGGCCAATAGCTACTGCTGACAAAATAGTTATTTTTAAATATATATAACCTACGCCAATACACCTTATTAAAATGTTGGAGGGGAGATAATTTAAATATGCGGAATGACAATTTTTTTGTTGTGAAAAAGCCGTGGTCAGAAGTAAAAGATGAATTACTTGGTTGTTACTTTAAACCATATGTATCAAAAATATTACATACATACCGCCCTCTTGTTTATGTTGATTGTTTTGCTGGGAAAGGTAAATTTGAGGATGGAAACCCAGGTTCACCATTAATTGCGCTTGATATTCTCCAGGAATGTACTTCAAGTACTACAATGGAGAAAACAGAAATAAAAACATATTTCATTGATTTAAACTATGCTGAAGATTTGCGGCAAAATCTTGCTACATATCCTAATGTAGAGATAATTTCTGGATGCTATGAGACAGAGATTATAAATATTCTTGCTGGAGAAAATAAAAGTAATGTGTTTCTATATATAGACCCTTACGGGATAAAAGCCTTACACTGCTCTTTATTTGACTATTTCGCTCAATATGGGTTTAATACAATTGAATTACTAATTAACTTCAATTCATTCGGTTTTATCCGTGAAGCTTGCCGTGTATTTGGTTTAGCATATGATGTTACTAATGTTTTTGATGATCTCGTGGAATATGAATCAACCCAGCTGGATACGTCTCAAAATTCATTATTGGAACTTAATGAGATTGCGGGTGGTAATTATTGGCAAGAAATTATTAATGACTACAAAAGAAAGGTTATCAACGGATATGAGGCTGAGGCTTTGTTTGTAGAAGCATATTGTAAGAGATTGCGCCAAAGCTACAGATATGTTCTTAATTTACCATTAAGGATAAAAAAAGGACAGCGTCCGAAGTATCGTATGATTCACGCAACAAATCATCGGGACGGATGTTTATTAATGGTGGATAATATCTGTAATCGTTGGCAAGCTTTACAGGGTATTCAGAATAGAGGACAATTAACATTATGGGAGGAAAGCCCTGATAATTTAAGTATTGATGAAAGTGATATATCTCAAAAAATATTAGCCCACATACCGAATTATAGAGAATGGACGTCTTTGCATGATGTACTTTCCGATTTTTTTGTGGAGTATGGGGCTATATGTTCTACAACGGCTGCAAAAGCTGTAGTTGCCAACCTTGTTTCTCTTAATCGCATTGAATTAGAACGAGACCCTCCATTTACGGAAACGGGGAGAGCCGCAACGTATATGACTGAGGGGAGAAATAAAAAAGTAAGTATAAAGTGGGTACCATGAGGAAAGTAACTCATTATATGCAGAGAAAATCTCTGATATATAAAACAAATGTAGAATATGGTGATTACACCATGAATCATGTACAGGGTTGTTCACATGGATGTAAATATCCTTGCTATGCTTTTCTCCTGGCTAAGCGATTTAAAAAGGTTAAGGATTACGAAGGATGGCTTGAACCTATCATTGTTGAAAATACCTTATCACTTTTAGACAAAGAACTTCCAAAATATAAAGACAAAATTAATATTTTACATCTTTGTTTTACTACAGACCCATTCATGTTTGGGTATGATGAAATTAAAAAATTATCATTACAAATAATAGGGAAAGTGAATGACTCCGGGATTAAATGTTCTATATTAACAAAAGGCATATTGCCGAAAGAACTTATCAAGTACTCTAAAGAAAATGAGTACGGAATTACTTTAATATCATTGAATGAGGATTATAGAAAAAAAGCTGAACCTGGAGCTTCTTCATATATGGAACGCTTAGATTCATTAAGAACTTTACATAAAGCTGGATGCAAAACCTGGGTTAGTATAGAGCCTTATCCTACTCCGAATATCATTGAACAAGACTTGCAGGAAATACTTGATGCAGTAAGCTTTACCGATAAAATTATTTTTGGCCGAACAAATTATAATAAAGATATTTCTTCATATAAAGAACACAAACATTTTTATAATGAACAAGTTCATATTGTTATTGATTATTGTAAAGCTAAAAAAATTGACTATCATATAAAAAATGGAACGTTGACTGATTCTAATTAAAATTATTTTTTGTCAGATTTAATATTATCCGGAAGTTTGACTAAACAATCTTTATCTATCAGTCTTTATGTATCCCTCCTCACCCCAACACCCATATCCCTCCTTGGCGTGGCTCTCCTCCTCACCGCCGCAGGCAGGGGCGATTGGAATTGACCGTATAATCTTACCCCTCAACGACTGGAAAAACCACCCGGGTACGGAAACGCCCGGTCTCCGTGACGGTCTCCACCCGTCCGCCGTGGAGCTCCATAATAAAAGCGCTGATCTTAAGCCCCAGGGATTTTCCCCCGGCGGACGGCCGGGGCTTGAGCACGTTGGTTACCTCCAGCGCCAGGCGGCCGTCTTCATACGTAACCGTCAGTTCCACCGGTTCGGACAGGTCGGCGTGGTTCCGCAGGTTGGCGAGAAGGTTGTCAAACACCCTGGACAGGAGCCGGGAGTCCCCCCGGAGCTTAAGCCCCTCCGGCAGGGAGCCGGAGCGCCGCAGATCCCCCAGGCAGGCAAGCTCCGCGGCAAACTGGTCCAGGAGCGCCCGCGGGTCCAGGTCGGTCATTTCCGGCTGCTGCTGCCCCGAGGACAGGGTGGCGTAGTCCAAAAGCTCCTCGGTACGCTGGCGCATGGCTTCGGCCTTGCTTTCCATAATCCCCAGGTACTCCCGGTGCTCATCCGGGAGATCGCCGTTCTTTTTTAACAGCGGAATAAAACCCAGAATCACCGTCAGGGGCGTGCGGATATCGTGGGAGAGTTCCCCCACCAGCTCCCGGTTGGCGGCGGCGGCCCGTTCCTCCGCGGCGATGCGCTCGCCGATGGTACCGGCCATGGCGTTGATGCTCTCCGCCAGATGGCCCAGCTCGTCCCGGCCCTTAACGGGAACCCGGTGGTTTAAGCCGCCGGATTCCATCAGGGAGACCCCCCGGTCAACCTCGACAATATAGTTTATCCTCCGTTTTATGGGAATATAAAACAGCAGGATGAACACCAGGAAGGATAATATCAGTGAAATGATCAGTCCCAGGTTGCGCAGGGCAAAGACGCCGGTGTGGAGAATCATCACCCTGGCTTCCCCATCGGCAAAGGTGACGGCGGCGAAATGCCTGGCCAGTTCGGGCTTGCTCCGGCTCCTGCCGCCGGAGACAGTCTCCGGTCCGGTGGTCCGGCCCCGGTGCAGTTCCCCAACGGGAAGGATAAGATACTGGCCCGAGGCGCCGTCCCAGGTTTCAATGGCTTCGCTGTCGCCGGAGTCTATGCCCCCGGCGGTGACGAACTCCTGGAACTCCCGTACCGCTCGCTGTGCGCCTTTTTCAAGAAACCTGGTTTCACTCCAGGGCATAATAATGTGGGAGAAGACCAGCGCCAGAAGGCCGAAGACCAGGGCCGCGGCGAAGAAGCAGAAAATGAGGTGAAGGAGAATTTCCACTTTGAGGCTTCCGGCGCGGAAGGGGTTTTTCCGGTGTTTAGGCATCCCGGTCCGCCTTGTACCCCATGCCCCATACGGTTTTAAGATACCGGGGATTGCCGGGGTCGCGCTCTATTTTTTCCCGGAGCTTGCGGATGTGGACCATGATGGTATTGTTGGAACTGTCGTAGTACCGTTCGCCCCAGACTGATTCGTAGATGTTTTCCGCGGAGAACACCTTTCCCGGGGTTTCGCAGAGCAGGAGCAGCACCCGGTACTCCGTGGCGGTAAGGGCCTTTTCCTCCCCGTCAACGGAAACCCGCAGGGCTTCGGTATCAATGGAAAGTCCCCCCAACGTAATGGCGGGCTGTCCCGTTTCGGCGGACCGGCGGCCGCCGTATTCCCGGTACCGCCGGAGCATGGCCTTGATCCGGGCCAGGAGTTCCGACGCGTGGAAGGGTTTGACCAGGTAGTCGTCCGCCCCGGCGGAGAAGCCGAATATCTTGTCGTACTCCTGACCCTTGGCGGTAAGAAAAAGGATGGGCACCGGGGAAGACTTCCGGATGGCCTCGCAGGCTTCAAGGCCGGTCAAACCGGGCATCATCATGTCCAGCACCACCAGGTCGATCCGGTCATCGAAAAGTTCCACCGCCTGGAGGCCGTCCGCCGCCTGGATAACCTGGTACCCGCCGTCGGTGAGCAGCACCGTAAGCAGCCGCCGGATGTCTTCGTCGTCATCGGCTATCAGTATCCGGACCATGGTAGTTCCTCCGTCTGTTTTTAAACTATACCGCCCGGCGGAAGTCACGCCGACTCCGCCGGGCGGATCCTGTAAAAGGGTTTAAGCTTTTCCGCAGGCCGCCAGGGCCGTTGGTGTCCTGCCGCCTTTCCGCTTCCGCCGGCCCGAAAGGCTGTCTATGGCGTATAATACCACGGAAACCGCCGTCAGAACAGCGAGATACGCCGCCGAAGAAATCACGGTGGAGGACGGATTGAATACCATCCTGCCCGCGGGTCCCTTCTGGCCTCCGCCGGTTCCCGGGGCGCCGCCCTGGCCGGTTCCGCTATTGCCCGCCATGTCCGCCGCCAGAATCTCCCCGGACGGGCCGGCGGCGGCCATTACTCCGGAGGTTTCAGCCGGGGCTTCGGTCTGAACACCGCCGGCCATGTACTGCTGGCGCATCTTCTGGTGCTCCGCCTTTTCCGCCGCAAGAGTGTTGAGGCCGTACACGCCGCTTACCATGACCAGGGCCAGGAGACCTCCGGCGAGGATACGCCGGGCCGCGACGGGCATGGGGAAACGGGTCTTAAGGGTGTGGAGAATCATTTTCCAGTGGAGCCCCAGGTGCACCCCGGTGAGGACCAGGGCCAGCATGGCCGAAAGCATGTGGGCGGCTTTCCAGGCCATGGCGCCTTCGAGACCAAAAAGCACTTTGGATATTAAGACGCCGCTGACCCTGCAGACCAGGAAGGAGACCAGGAGAAGCAGGTCCACCACGTAGAGCAGCCGCTGCCGGGAACTGAAGTTTTTGTCGAAGATCCGTTTGCCCGCCTGGACGATCCACCGGCGGTTGTAGAAGAGGTGCACCCCGAACAGGGCAAAGATAACCAGGCCGGCTATTTCATGGAAAATCAGGCCCGTGGCCGATACGCTGTAGACCATCACCAGGAGCACCACCAGGACCAGGTCAAATAGAATCTTTTTCAGGTTGGTATTTTTCATATTTTCCTCCGTTGGATTTCAATTGCTGGTTACAATCTACCGGGCAAATCTTAACTGCCAAGGGGGAAAATTCTTATTTTTTTCTTAATTATGGGGGAAATCAATGATTTGAATCTCACGGGATGGGCTTTTTTGTTTTCCTCACCCCGGTATCCGTATCCTGAACACCGAGCCCTCACCGGCGTGGCTCTCCGCCTCAACACTGCCGTGGTGGAGCAGGGCGATGTGCCGTACAATGGAAAGCCCCAGGCCCGTGCCCCCGGCCTTCCGGCTCCGGGACTTATCCACCCGGTAGAACCGCTCAAAGATACGGTCCAGATGCTCCGGCGCGATCCCCGGCCCCTGGTCGGCCACCTCAATCACCGCCTCGCTGTCTTTGGCGAACGCCCGGAGCTCCACCGCCGTCCCCGCCGGGGAATACTTGATCGCGTTGTCCAGGAGATTAAACACCCCCTGGATGAGAAACGACGGATTGACCTTTGCGTTTAACTCCTCATCGCAGGAAAGGGTAATGGTTATGTCCTTCTTATCCGCCGCGGCCCGGGCCATGCCGGCCGCCTCGGCAAGCAGCTCCTTTAAGGGCGTCTCCTCCAGCTCAAGGCCCGGACCGTCCCCGGCCTCCAGGTTCATCAGCAGAAGCAGGTCCCCGGTGAGATCCTCCATGCGCCGGGCGTTCCGGTGGATTATCTTCAAAAACCGCCGGGTCTGCTCAGTATCGGAAAAATCCGTATCCAGGAGATTTTCGGAAAACCCCTTAACCAGCTGGATCGGTGTTCTGAGTTCATGGGACACATTGGCCACAAAATCCTTCCGTACCCGCTCAAGCCGCCGGAGCCGGGTCACATCCGACAGGACCATCACCAGTCCCTCGAGCGCCCCCTCCGGACCGGAAAGCGGCGCCGCGTACACCCGGAAGTACCGGGTACCCCCGTCTCCGGGGATAGCCAGTTCCGGCTCCGTTGCCTCCTCCGACGGAAGGCCCCGGGCCAGAGCCCGCCGGGCACTCTCCTCCAGGGCCGACGACCGGGTAACCTCCAGGAGGGACCGGGACCCCGGAGTATCGGGAATGGCGAACAGCCGCCGGGCCGCGGGGTTTACCAAAAGGATCTTAAGCTCCGTATCCAGGGCAAACACCGCCTCGTTCATGCCCCCGAGGATTGCCTCAAGCCGCCGGCTCTGGGACTCCGCCCGGTCGATGCGGCGGCTCAGCTCCGCCGCCATGCTCCGCAGGGTGCCGTCCAGTTCGTTAAACTCACGGACATCCGTAACCGCGGGAAGGGGCAGGGTTTCCGGTTCCGGCCGGTCCCGCCCGGCCGCCGCGGCCAGGTCAGAAAGCCGGGACACCGGGGCCGAAAGGCTCCGGGCGAAACCCCAGACCCCCAGCACCGCTATGGCGGAGAGGATGAGCGCCGCCGGGAGAAAGGGCAGGGCTCCCGGGGCCACCCGGGCCCAGAACGAGGGGATGGTCACCGACAGGCGGAATACCCCCTGGACGCTGTCCCCGGCGGAATCATACACCGGCAGGGCAGCGTAGATCTGGGCCTTCCCCAAACTCCGGGACCTCCGCCGGATCGTGAGGGCTTCTCCCCTCAGGGCCGCATCCACCTCCGGCCGGTGGCGGTGGTTCTCCAGGGAATTAGGCGACCCGCGGGTATCCGCCAGGACCTTTCCGTCAGGGGCGATAATTGTGAGCCGGTAAGGCGTTTCCGTCAGGGCGGCGAAAAGTTTATCCGTTCCCGCATGCTCCGCGGACAGGTCCAGGTCCGCAAGGGCCGAAAGACTCCGGGCGCTCTGCCCCAGGTCCCGGCTGTTGGTCTCGTAGTAGAGGGAATTCATCACCAGGAGCATGGCCCCGGTAAAACAGAAGGAAAGCCCCAGGACCAGGGCGGAAAGGATACCCAGGGTTTTGCCGAAGATAGTTTTCATGATGGGGTAAACCGGTAGCCCACGCCGCGGACCGTCTCTATAAAGTCCCCGGCCTCCCCGAGCTTGCGCCGGAGACCCAGAATCTGTACATCCACCGACCGGTCGGTGACGGGGTAATCATCCCCCCGGACCGCGGCGATAAGCTTGCCCCGGGTAAAGACCTCTCCGGGCCGGGAGAGAAAGACCCTCAGCACCTCAAACTCCGTGGCGGAAAGATCCAGGGCCGTGCCCTTCCAGAAAGCCTGGTGGCGCCGGGCGTCCAGGGAAAGACCCCCTTCCTCCCAGAAGCCGGGTTCACCCTGTCCGGCCGGGGCGGCTTCACTGCGCCGGAGGGCCGCCCGGACCCGGGCGGTGAGCACCTTGGGGCTGTAGGGTTTGACCACGTAGTCGTCCGCTCCCAGGTCAAGGCCGGCCACGATATCCGCCTCTTCGCCCTTGGCCGTGGCGAGGATCACCGGAATAGCGTTCCACTCGGGCCTAGCCTTGAGCCGCCGGAGGACTTCCAGGCCGTCTATGCCCGGGAGCATAATATCCAGGAGCAGACAGTCCGCCCCCTTCTCCCGGAGCAGGGCCAGCCCGGCCTCGCCGCTCTCCGCCAGGGAAAGCTCCCAGTCCGTTCCTGCCAGGGAAACGGAAAGCAGTTCCCGGATATCCGGGTCGTCTTCGATAATAAGGATCCGTTCTCCCGCCATCAGGCCGCCCCGTCAGTTAAGTTCTTCATGTTTACTTTCTACCATATAAATCACCGCTTCGCAAATGTTTGTGACATGGTCCCCCAGGCGCTCCAGGAAACCGGACACCGAGAGGATCCGGACGGCCTTTTTCGTAAGCTCCGGATGCTTCCTGATGAGTGTAAGCAGCTCCTCGGTAAGAGCCCGATGCTCCCAGTCGATATCGTCATCCATGGCCGCGGTCCGCCGGGCGGCGGCCGCGTCATGGTTCCGGTAGGCCTCCATGGCCGCCCGGATCATTTGTCCTCCGGTCTTGGCCATACTGTCCAGCCGGTCCAGGCAGCGCAGCGACGGGTCCCCGGAAAGCTTGGCCGCCGCCCTGGCCAGGTGGACCGCGTAATCCCCGGCCCGTTCCAGGTTGCCCGTGAGCTTAAACACACAGACCAGCTCCCGGAGGTCCCGGGCCACCGGGGACTGGGTGGCCATAAGCGCCGCGGTCTCGTCCTCGATGGTAAGCTGCAGGGAGTCCACCAAAGTGTCGGACACCTTAACCATCCCGGCTAGATCCGGATCTCCCTCCCGCAGAGCCGTTGCAGCGGAAGCCAGATTCTCCTCCACCAGGGCGGCCATGCGGAAAACTTCCTCCCGGATGTTATCCAGCTTGGTATTTAAAATAGTCCGGGTATTCATTATAAGCTCCCTTAGAGTTGTTCAACAACTTCAGCTGTTGAACAACTTCTTCTGAAAATACGCACGTTTTACGGCCGGGAGGCCGTAAAACTGCAAAGCCAAGTGAGATAGCCAACCGGGTTATCTCACTTGGCTATTAACCAAAACGGCCTGAGATATAATCCTCGGTCCGCCGGTCCCGGGGATTGGTAAATACATCGGTGGTGTTTCCCCATTCCACCAATTCCCCCATGAGGAAGAACGCGGTCCGGTCGCTCACCCGGGCGGCCTGGTGCATGGCGTGGGTAACAATGATGATGCTGTACTCTTTTTTAAGTTCCCCGATGAGTTCCTCAATCTTGGCAGTGGCAATGGGGTCCAGGGCGCTGGTGGGTTCATCCATGAGGATGACCTCCGGCTCCATAGCAATGGACCGGGCAATGCACAGCCGCTGCTGCTGTCCCCCGGAAAGGCTCAGGGCGGATTTTTTGAGGCGATCCTTGACTTCCTCCCAGAGGGCGGCCTTTTTCAGGGATTCCTCCACCAGGGCCGAGAGGGTTACCTTGTCCCGAAGCCCCTGCATCCGGGGGCCGTAGGCCACATTGTCGAAGATACTCATGGCAAAGGGATTGGGCTTCTGGAAGACCATGCCTACCCGGCTCCGGAGCGCCGTCACATCCATACTGCCGTAGATATTCTCTCCGTCCAGAGTAACGGTTCCGGTGATCCGGCACGAAGGAATAAGGTCGTTCATCCGGTTTAGCACCCGGATACAGGTGGATTTGCCGCAGCCCGAGGGGCCGATAAACGCCGCCACTTCCCGGTCCGCCAGGGAAAAACACACCTTTTTCAGGGCCTGAAATTCCCCGTAGAAAAGGTCCAGGTCCCGGACCTCCAGTTTTACCGCGGTATTCATAATCCGCCTCCCAGCTTTTTCCGGAAATTAGAGGAGATGATCCGGGTGGCGGTGTTGATGATTACCACCAGGATGATGAGCACCGCCGCGGTGGCAAAGGCTATGCCGAAGTCCTCCGGATTGATAGCTTCCTTGGTAAGGTAGTACAGCTGGATGGTCAGGGTCCTGCCGGAATCGAAGATAGACCGGGGCATGTTCTTAGCGATCCCCACGGTGAGCAGCACCGGCGCGGATTCACCCACCACCCGGCCCATGGCCAGGATGGCGGAAGTAACAATCCCCGGCAGGGCCGAAGGAAGAACCACATGGCGGATGGTCTGGAACTTGGTCGCCCCCAGGGAAAGGGATCCTTCCCGGAATGAATCTGGTATGGTTTTTATCGCCTCCTCGGTGGTCCGGATAATCACCGGCAGTATCATGATGCTCAGGGTGCAGGCCCCGGCAATGATGGACTGCCCGAACCCGAGAATCCGACAGAACACCAGGAGCCCGAAGAGGCCGTACAGAATCGAGGGAATCCCCGCCAGAGTTTCGATGGCCAGCCGCAGAATACGGACCCCCCGGGAATCCCCGGCGTATTCGGTCAGGAACACCGCGGTGAGTATTCCCACGGGAAGCGCCAGGATCAGGGACGCGGCCACCACATATACGGTGGTTACCGCCATGGGAAGGATTCCCCCCTGGGAAGCGGAACCCAGGAGGAACCCCAGGTTCAGGTGCCCTAGGGCCTGGCCGGCGATATAGGCCAGAATAAATCCCAGCACGCCGATAACCAGGGCCACCGCCCCGGCCATAATCCACCAGAGGACGCGGTCCGTTAACCGTTGGTTTTTCCGGTCCTTAGGAATGATATTCTTCGGTTTTATCATACCGCCGCAGGTTTCAGCGGGCGAAATTACCAGTTCCATTACGAGGCCTCCTTTTCCAGACGCCGCCGCATATAGAGGATGGCGCTGTTGAGCAGCAGAATCATGATGAACAGAACCACCCCCACTGAAAAAAGCATCAGGCTGTGCCGGCCCTGGGCGTAGCCCATTTCCAGGGCAATGGTGGCGGTGAGGGTCCGGACGCTGTCCAGGGGGCTCCTGATAAGCTGGGCGGAATTCCCCGCCACCAGGATCACCGCCATGGTCTCCCCCACGGCCCGGGAAATCCCCAGGATGATTCCCGTGATCACCCCGGAACGGGCGTGGGGCAGCACCACATGCCAGGCGGTCTGCATTTTGCTGGCCCCCAGGGCCAGGGATGCTTCCCGGCTGGTCCCGGATACGGCCCGGAAGGAGGTTTCCGCGATGGAGGTTACCGTGGGAAGAATCATGATCCCCAGGATCAGTACCGCGGAAAGCAGGCCGTTCCCGGAGGGCACATTGAAGATCTGTTTTACCGCCGGGACCACCACCATGAGGCCGAAGAATCCGTAGACCACCGAAGGAATCCCCGCCAGCAGTTCAATGCCTCCCCGGATCAGGGCGGCGGGTTTTTCGGGAACAAATTCCGCCAGGAACAGCGCGCAGAGCAGGGCAATGGGCACCCCCAGAAGGATCGCGCCCAGGCTGGTCAGGATGGTTCCCAGGATCATGGGAAGGATGCCGTAAACCTTATTGTAGGTGGGCCGCCAGTCCAGGCCCCCAAGAAACCTGAACACACTGTAGGGCGGCTCAGGAAGCAGGATATGTATTTTCTGTTCCAGGCCCGCCATCCGGCCCGGATAGGTGAGGGTGTACACATAGGATTCGGGGGAACTGATTTCTCCGGAACCAAATGTTTCAAAAACCAGCTGTTTGTCAGGGTCCGTTTCCCCGGAATCCACGGTGATATCCAGGGACCGGGATTTCCCGCCGCCGGAAAACCGAATGGCCAGTTCCCGGGTTTCCCGGGGTATATCGATGAAGGTTGAAGGATTTTCGTAAAGCGTCCCGTTCACTTCGATGGCATCAATCTGTTCGGTTACCAGGCGGATTCCCGGGGCGGTGGCGGACACAAAGGGTTCCGCCCCCTGGAAGAACACGAAGAACAGGATCGCCCCCAGGGCAACAACCGCGATCCCCGAGGCCCCCCGGACCAGATACTTAAAAAGAATATCCGTTTTGTAACGGTTCATGCCCACCGTTTTTCTCCCATGGTTTGTTCAGACAGGGGCGGCCGGGGTATATACCGCAGCCGCCCGGACCCATTTTTTTAGATAGATTTTTTTACTTCACCGCAATCCAGCTTGTTCCGGCAATAGCCTGGCCCTGGGGCGACATCATCCAGTCCATGAATTGCTTCGCGCTGCTGCTGGTTTTTGCTTCCCGGTACAGGATGATAAAGGGCCGGGAGATTTTATAGGTCCCGTTGATTACATTGGCGGTAGAGGCCGCAATGTTTTCAACCGGCACGGTTTTGATCGAGTTGTCCGCGGAGCCCAATGAAATATAGCCGATGGCGTTGGGATTTCTGGAAACCTCCGCTTTTATCGCGCCGGTCCCGTCAAACTCGGTGGCTCCCAAAACCAGGGAATCCTTAAAGGCGATGATTTCCTCAAAGGCGCCCCTGGTACCCGAACCGGGTTCCCGGGAAACCACGGCGATTTTCCCCGCCCTGCCGCCTGCCTGGCTCCAGTCGGTGATATTTCCGGCGTAAATATCCCGGATCTGTTCAATGGAAAGGTTGGCCACGGGATTGCTGGGATTGACGATCACCGCGATGCCGTCCAGGGCGATGATAAGCTCAGTCAGGCCGTATCCCTTTTCTTCGGGTTTCAGCGTCCGGCTGGACATTCCCAGTTCGCTGGTTCCCTGGTTGGCCGCGGTGATGCCGTCGGACGACCCGGTCCCATTGATATTCACCGTAATGCTGGAATGTGATTTGGCATATTCTTCCGCGAATAGTTCCATTAACGGGGTAACCGAGGTGGAACCGGAAACTTCGATGGTGTAGGGCTGGGCAGTTCCCTGGCCCGTTTCTTTATTCCCTTCGGCGAAAAGGGACGCGGTAAGCACAGTCCCCAGCAGTATCCCGGTAAGAATCAGATTCTTTTTCATGGATTTATTCTCCTTGCAGGTATTCCGGAGACCCAGGGCCCCCGGTTATTACAAGGCAAATGTACACAGAATATTGTTAGGAGATGATGAGGAGTACGTTAGAAAATAATTAAAAAAGGGCGGGCATAAAGGACGCCGTATCACTCCAACGCAGCTATTACTTCCGCTGCCGGAGCGTACCGTTCATCCTCCAGAATGTCCAGCAGGCACTCATAAGGGTCGAGCTTGGCGGAAAGGACCATGTTGAGGATGTAGATTGAAAACCCGCTCACCAGGGCGACTCCCTGACGGTTTTCCTGTACCGGGATGGTGTTGGTCCGGCTGTTCACGTTCCAGAATACCAGCCGGGGCAGCCGGTAGCCGTTGGTTTCATATTTCTTCTGAATCTGTTTAAACAGATGGGCATCGGCGTTTTCCGCGCAGGCGTCGAATTCCATGTCGCTGATAATAACGATGTTCTTCGGCAGCGTCCCTTGGGGCATCCGGTCCTTAAGGGCTGTGGTGAGGATAAGCTCAAAGACCGCTTCAATGTTGGTGTTGGACACCTCGTTGTGGGTGCGGGCAATCTCGAGTTTTTCCTTAAGATTTTTGACCTTGCCGAGGTCCACCAGCTGGGGCCGGGAACTGAAGGTAATATAGCGGTTTGCGAAGGGACCGCCGCAGCGTTCCGCGAAGTAGATCGCCAGGCCGTTGGCCACCGACAGGGCCGAACAGGAGCCGGTGCCGGCCTTAACGCTCATGCTTCCCGAACCGTCGGCCACCACGATGGTGTTCCCCATGTCCTGTGCCGGACTGGGCAGGGCCTTCCAGAGCTGTTCCAGGGATTCGTCGTACGCTGCGGGGCTGAAGCGGCTGTTCATATAGGCATGGACAATCTCATGGGGGAATACCGCCCCGGCGTTGATTTTTTCTTCCCCGTTTTTAAGGCTTTCCAGGAAAGCCTTCCGCCGTTCCTCGTCGTGCCTGAGAAACGCCTTCCGGTATATCACGTTAGCCCTGGACGGGACCGTTCCGTAATGGATTTCCCCGAAGGCCTTCCGGGACATCTTCTGTTCCACCACGTCCAGGTACTTCCGCAGAGCGGAAAGGGTAGTGCGGTACTGTTTTTCCGTCATCCCCAGGTGCTTCGCGATGATCCTGGCCTCCAGCTTTGCGGCAGCGCTGGAGGCGTTGACGCTGGGGAGCCATTTCGCCAGAAGGGATACGGAACTGCCGGTTTCCATGGCCGCCCGGTCCCGGGCCAGCTGTTCTTTAAAAAAATCCAGGACAAGGTTCTGCTGTTTCGTTCCCATAAGGCACAGCAGATCGTCAAAACGTCCGTATTCGGGAACTAAGGGTATCAGTTTTTTGAAGGGAAGTTCCCCGTGGTGAATGGCCAGATAACTGAGAATCATCCTGAACAGCCGCCGTTCCCCCAGGCCGCCGCGGATGTCCCGGGCGTAAAACAGCCACAGAAGCGCGGCCCGGCGGTCATCAAAATATGCTTTCATATACCGGCCGGCAAGGTCATTTTCACTGGCAGCTCTGAGGGAGGGTACGGCGAAGTTTAAATCCACCAGGTTTTTTCCCGAAGTCCTGCTGCCCAGGGCGTTGTTTTCCGTTCGGGATACGTTCATTTCGTTATTCAGCGTGTTCCGCAGTTTTTCGAAAAAATCCACCCTGGACCTCCTTTAATTATTTTTCCGCCCATGCGGGAGGCTTTTAATGGAAGGGGCCGGACTCGAACCGGCGACCTAGTATTTTGCTGTTAAAGCCTGTTGCCAGGCTTATTGTTACTGCTCTACCCGAGCCGCAGAAGCGGACCTGAGCTACCCTTCCGGTAAAACACGGCGCATTTTATCTTTACGGATTGATGTTTGCTGTCAGCGCCGTTCGTGAACAGTATAAACGGAATCGGAAGCAATGTAAAACGGTATTTGGCGGCGGCGGGGCTGGGTACTTGTTAGTCAATGCTAATTGTGATAAGATACGAATCAACATTGGTTAATTTGCGTCATGAAAATTTAGAGATTTTCTGGAAAATATTTGCCTTAAAGGTGCAAATATGGTATTTGGCCGTGTTACAAAGTGTGATATGGATTCATACATAATGTATCCGTATTTAAGCAGAAACCACCGCCTGTATAGACGGGAAAATTTTTCAGCATCGGAATTATGGAGTTTTACGATGAAGAAGATTGTATTGAGTGTTCTTTTGTTTTGTTTTGTCTTTGGTTTTGCAGCGGCCATTGATGATCGTGGCGTCGGTTTTACCGCCGGGGTTGATGTGAGTCTTGGGGATGTCGCCGACGATGTTGTTTTTAAACTTATTCCCAACGTCGAATACGCCAATTCCTTCGGGGCCTTTGATATCCTGGCCTATCTCGAATACGGCATCGCATTTGACGATCCCGACAACGTTCAGAACCTGTACGGAGAGCTGGAAGGTTTTTATAACCTCAGGATCAGCAATCCCGGACTGCTGACCGTCGGGGTGTACACCGAACACGATCTTCACCTCGCGCCGGATTTGGGTGATGATGTGCGGACCTATAACCTGATTATCGAACCCCGGGCTATGTACACCCATAGCTTTGATTTCGGCGACCTGTTCGGACGGGTCGGAGTTCCCATAACCCCCATGCATCAGGGAGTTCTGGACGACGATGATGAACTTGGCCTTGGCGTGAATTTCAGGCTGGGATGGCAGTCCACCTTCGGTCTGGGAGCGCACGTAACCGCTAATATGGACTTCAAACCCGATTCGGAGTACACCGGAACCGATCTGCTGATCTCCTACGAAATGGAAGATTTCGGACTCTACGCGGAAGTTGAATTCAGCGCGAACAAAGATTTTGATATCTTCAGCATTACTCCCAAAGTTGAGTACCATATCACCAACATGTTCTGGGTCTGGGGCGAAGTTGAATTCAGCGGTCTGGGCGACGAGGCTGTTGTTGTTCCCACCCTGGGTGTCAAAGCCAGCTTCTAATCTTACATCTTAGTCAGAAAAGAATGAAAAGCGGTTCCTTCGGGAACCGCTTTTTTCGTGTAGCCGCCGCGTTATTTCTCTTCAACCCGAATGCTTATCCTCAGCAGGTACTCCGCAGGGTCCGGTACCGAAATCTCATCAAGCATGAATTCCTCATAGGCGTTTCCTGCGGGCCTGAGTTCCCGCTTTTTCATAACGGAAAATAGTTTTTTGTACAGATCCCCGGTAAAAGCGTAATCCGTCCGGGCATAGCCGATAAGATACAGTCCCGCGGGCTTTGTCCCGTTTGCGGAATAGCGGCCCCGGGGAAGGCGGTAAAAGTACCGGCTCGGCCGGTGCCATTCGCCCCGTGCCAGGGCCTTTCGGGAGACCAGGGTCCCCACGGGAAAGCCCATGGGTATTCCCGCCTTAAGACAGGCCCGGTAGAAATCCGGGAGAAAGTCCCAGCCCTCGGCCAGGTTGTAGGAAGCGGGCAGCGGCGGCCCAAAAAACAGAGCTTCCTTTTCCTGGCGGACCAGTACGGGCCTGGCCGTGTCCGCGGTCCGGCTCTCCCGGGCCAGGGCCAGCCGCACGTCGATAATATCCTGTATTTTCTTAAGCCCCGCGATCTGGGCCTCCAGCCTTTCCCGCTGGCCCAGAAAAGTTGTTTCCAGCTTCTCCGGGGTGCGGGCAGCCAGGTAGGCCTTGATTTCCTTTAAGGGCATGCCGATCTCCCGGAGGGCGTTGATCACGCTGGCCGTGTCGATCTGCCGGTAGGAGTAGTACCGGTAACCGTTGGCCCGGTCGGTTCCCGCCGGGGGGAGGAGTCCGATCTTATCGAAAAACAGGAGATTGTCCCGGGAAATCCCGGAGAGGGCGGCGAATTCACTGATCCGCAGGGTCTTTTTTACCATGTTTTCCGGTTTGTCCTTGACTGTAAAGTTACTCCATAGTTTACACTCCCAAAAGTACCCGGTCAATCCGGGCGAGGAGAATCTATGACTCTGGAAGCGAACAGGAAAACTATCCTCAGCTATGTGCTGCCCTCCATCTGCGCCATGATAGTGTCCTTTACCTACAACGTGGTGGACGGGATCTTTGTGGGCCGGGGCGTGGGGGAAAACGCCCTGGGGGCGGTGAACCTGGCGGTGCCCTTTACGGAAATAATGACCGCCCTGGCATCCATGCTCACCATCGGCGGCGGCACGGTCATGGCCATCCGCAAAGGCCGGGGAGAGTACGAAAAGGCCAAAGAAGCCTTCATGGCAAGTATCTTTCTGCTTTCCCTGGTGGCGGCGGTGCTGACGATTATCGGCGCGGTCTTTCCCTACCAGGTGGCCCGGGCGTTCGGCGCCACGGAGGTCCTGCTTGAGGACACCGCGGTGTATATCCGGTGGTACTTCCTCTTCGCTATCTTTTTTACCATCTCCATCCTGGGCTGCACCTTCGTACGGAACGACGGCAGTCCGGGCCTGGCTTTCTGGGGTATGATCAGCGGCGCCGTCGCGAATATTTTCCTGGACTGGCTATTTATCTTTCCCTTCGGCATGGGCATCAAGGGCGCGGCCATTGCCTCCGGTCTGGGGCAGATCATCGCCTGCCTGGTCCTGTCCACCCACTTTATCAGGAAGAAAGGCATCCTCCGGTTCCGGCGGTTCCGGCCGGGCCGGGAACTCTGCCGCAAGGTGGCTGTAAGAGGACTCCCGGAGTTCGTGGTTCAGCTCAGCCAGCCGGTAACCATCTTCTGCTACAACCAGGTGATGCTCAAGCTATCCGGGGAACCGGGGCTGGCGGCCTTTTCCGCAATATCCTATCTTATCACCATCATGATGGGCCTTTTCTTCGGCATCTCCCAGGGACTGCAGCCCCTGATCGGAAACAGCTTCGGCGCGGGGAACCGTTCCCATGTGTCGTATTTTTTCCGCTCCGGGCTCAAGATCAATCTAGTTTGTTCAACCCTTTTGTACCTGGTGTACTTCTTCCTGGGGGACAAGGCCCTGTCGCTTTTTCTGAGCAGCCCCGGGCTGGTCAAAAGCGCCCATAGCTCCTTAAAGGTCTACGGCCTGGCCTTTATAATCGCTTCGGTGAGTATCATCTATATGACATACTTCCTGTCCACTAAGCGGACGGCCCAGGCCCTGGTGATTTCCGGCGCCCGGGGCTTTGTGCTCAATTCCATTTTGATTTTTACTTTGCCGGTGATCTTCGGCGCTTCGTGGCTCTGGTATCCGCTTATTATCTCCGAAGCGCTGACCATGCTGTTAGCCGTGATTCTCAAAAAGTATTACGATGCCGTCCATAGCCCGCTCCCGGTACGGACGGCATGCCGGTGATCAGAACTTGTAGCTCATGCCGATCTGGACAAAGCTGTTGTCCCGGTAATCGTAAAATTCACCGTCGGTATTGCTGTTGATGTACATCCCCGAGACAATAAGGTTGAGCCCGTCGGTGATGTTCCAGTCAAGTTTGGGCAGCAGCAGGAATTCCTTTCCTTCAATGCCCCAGATGAAGTTGCAGGACAGCTCAAGCTTATCCCGGAGAAAGGTGTCGCTCACCAGGAAGGAGATACGGTTGGATGTGGCTTTGCCGTGGCTCCGGTAGTCAGTGTCGTACTGTTCGGGAACGGCGCCGCTGCCTATCTTATCGTGGTTCATGATCCATGACCCCTGGTTCTGGATATTCAGGTTGATGTTGTGCACCGGCAGGTCCACGTCAAACCCCGCCACCCAGTTGAAGCTGTTGTTCCGGACCCAGGGATCGTCCCCGTTCGTGTCGTCGGTGAGGTAGTAGGCTGCTTCCCCCCGGAGGTTAAAGCGGCCGGCCGCGGCCGCCGCTTCCAGGCCGAAAACCTGAAGCCGGTCGTAGTGCAAAGAGGGAAGCGCCGTGTCGCTGGCCAGAGCCGCGGGATTTCCCGAGGCCTTTGCCGCCAGATAACCCGAGAGATCTGCCGTGGGCTGTTTGTAGTGTCCGTAATAGTAGGACGCTCCCAGGTCAACCGGTCCCAGTGTATGGGTGACCCTGAGGCCGGCCTGGCCGTAGTCGAAACTGCTGGTGGCCGGAAGAAGGCTGTCCGCCTTGGCGGCGGCGGCCAGCAGGGCCACTGCGTCGTTGTTCTGCAGGGCAATATCCGCCTGGGCTCCTAAGACTTCTCCCGTAACAGCGGTGATAGACCCCAGGCTTCCCGGGGCCCAGATCCCCGAAGCGGCGCTCCGGTCGGCGGTCATCATGGGAGCGTAAACCCCCTCGAGTCTCAGTCCCGCGGGGCCGTTCCACGCCACCCGGAACATGGGTTCGGCGATGCGCCGGTCGATATAATCCGGGATGATAAAGTCCGTATAGTCGTTGGCGTTGAAGTTATCCACCACGTGAAGTTTGTCCCCCTTGCCCCAGACGAGCTTCATCTTTCCGCCCTCGATAACAAAGTTCCCGGCGTACAGCCGCAGGGTCAGCTCCTCCAGGATATCCTCCGGGTAATCCCGGATGGATGCCTCATCGAATTGCAGGGTTCCCGAAAGTTCCGCTAAGCCCCCGGAGTAGCCAATATCCAGGGACAGGTTTGGGAAGAGGTATATTCCGTCACCGGCCTCGTCGATATCGAAATAGTCCTTATACGCGTCTCCCCCCAGAATGGCCCGGGCCTCGAAGGATGCCTTTCCCCCGATGGTAAGAGCGCTGCCGCCGGCGAAACCGAAACCTCCGCCTCCGAAAGCGTCATCCGCAAATCCGCCGAAGCCGTCGCCTCCAAAGGAGTCGTCGCCTCCAAGGGAGGCGCTGTCAAAGCCGCCGAATGATTCCTGGGCAAAAAGCGCCGGGGAAACCAGGGCCAGCAGAACCGCCGCTGCCGCCGTGATATACCGTTTTTTCATGTTCATAAATTTTCACTCCATAATGCCTAGAGGCGTCCGGTATTCAGGAAGTTCTGGGTAAAGACCCGGTCGCTCACGGGTTTGTCCACTTCGATGTTGGTGATCACCAGTCGGGTGGCGTGGCCCGTCTGGACATTGGTCAGCAGGGTATTTATGGGAATATCGTAGCCTCCCACGTTCCGCAGTTCCTCCACGGTAAGTTCCTTGTAGAGGTTTCCCCGTTTGTCATACATCAGGCTGTGCACCGGGGTGAGGGTGGCCTTGTCCACACAGACGATCCGGTAGGAATATTCCGAAGAGGAAGCGACCTTTGGGGTGGACTTTACTTCCCAGCAGTCGAAGCCGTTTACGGTCTTTTCCGACAGCAGCTCATGGGTGTCCTCGTCCACCTCCCGGCTGCTCATATCGTCGTAGGAGGCGTCGGTTCCCATGAAGGACTTGCTCCCCTCGGAGGCGGCTATGCGCCGGGTTGTCCGGAGTGCGGGCAGGTAGATCCATTTATCGTCGTCCCGGCCCTTGTTTTCAATCTGCAGAAACCGGGTGTCCCGCACCGAAGCGGGGCTGCGGAATATCATTACCATGGAGGTAAGATCGTCGGCGGTCTTGCTCCATTCCTCCACGGTCCGACTTTCGGTGGAACCGTTCGCCTCAATCAGGTCCATCCGGACCATGGTGTGGAGGTACGCCGGTTCGGGCGCGTCGTACACGTTCTGCATGATGGTCCGCCCATCCTGGGCAAACAGGGAAACCGGCAGGATAAGGGCCATCCCCGCCAGGGCGGCCATCCGGATACGTTTTTTAGCGTTTACATGTTTCATAGAATTCTCCCTATGTTTAGTTTTTATTCACACGTGGGTTTAATACCCCGCCATTTATGGCGTTTGTTGGTAAGTAAGGAATGCTATCCGGGGTATTAAACCCGCTACAATCCATACCTTGCAGAACCAACATACCCCGTCCTTTAGGGCGGGGTTGTTGATTCACGCCTCTTCGGGGCGGTTCTTTTTCCGTTTCATAAACTTGAAGTCGAAGATATTCAGCAGGCCCGGGATGACCGTCATGGCTAGAACCGAACTGGTGAACATCACCACCGCCACCAGGATGCCGATGTACCGGAGCACCACGAAACGGGACAGGCAGAGCACCAGGAATCCCAGACCCACGGACAACGCGTTGGTTACGATACCCCGGCCGCTTTTTTCCAGGGTCTTCCGGGTCACCTCCTGCAGATTGCCGGAGAGCTGCCGTTCCTCCCGGTAGTTGGTCATAAAGTGGATTGTGTAATCGATGCCGACCCCCACGGCGATGGATGCGATGAGGCTGGTGAACATATCCAGGTTTATATTGAAAATGCCCATGGCCATGTAGTTCAGCAGGATCGCGAAGAGCAGGGGGACCGCCCCCACAAGACCGGCCAGAGGCGACCGGAAGTAGATTGCCAGGATGAGGAACACGCTCACCAGAGAAAAAAGAAGACTCCGCATCTGGCTGGAGATGATAAGTTCGGTCATGACGTATTCCAGCTGGGCGTTTCCCGTGGCGTGGACCGTGTACCCTTCGGGGAAGTGGGCCGCGGCGTAGGCTTCCGCGTCGTTGATGATGCCTTCGATAACCGTGGTGCTCCGGGTCCGCAGCTGTATGGCCACCCGGCCGGTCCGGGGAACCAGGGAGTCGTCGATAAAGTTATCCAGGGACCCGCTGAAAAGCAGGAGGTACTGGGACACCAGATCCTGGAGTTCCTCGGTGGTGGCCGCGGGATATTTCGCGGGATCGTAGGGAATTTCGTAGTAGGCCGCGCCGTTGTAGTTGAGTTCTTTTTCCAGCTCCCGGACGATCCCCTGGACCGTGGCAGCGCTGCCGCCCGCGGTGGAGTAGGCTTTTTCCAGCAAAGCCATACCCTCCCGGAAGGTCATGGGTTCGCCGAGTTTTGTCGCGTAGGCGATATTGGGATCGATATAGCCGTCATCTGTTCCGGACCAATCGTCATCGCCGCCGAAGGAAAATTCATCGTCAAAAGATGAAAGCCCTGAACCGCTGTCATCAAAGGATGAAAAACCAAAACTTTCTAACCCCTTATCTCCAGAGAAGTCATCCTCCCAGTTCGTTTCGTACACCGCCGGGTTTTCGGGGATGTGCATCACCTGGTTCATCCGCTTGACAAAGGTTGAGAAGGAAACGGTCTTGCCTATTTCGCCGTAGGTCTCCGACAGATGGGTCTGGAGCTCGTCCAGGGGTTTGAGAATCTCCGGCCTGGTCATGTCCCCCTTTTCCTGGCCTTCCACGATGAGGTAGATGCTGTTGGTTCCGGCGAAACGTTCGTCCACAAAGTCGATGTCCTGCCTCACCTGGGAATCCGCCGGGAAGTAATTTACCAGAGCGGTGTCCACGGTGATCCGCCGGATACCAAAGGCTGATACGGCGATGATCACCATTGAAAACAGAACCAGCCGCACCGGACTTCCCGCCAGTATCCGGTAGAGCCGGTACAGGATGGATGGTTTTGAAGGAGCCTCTGTCTTCACGGCAGTATCCGTCTGCGCCGGGGTGCCTTTGGCTTTCAGCTTCGCCTTGATCCCGTCAAGGAACCCCGACCGCCTGCCGATGCTTTTTTCCGGTTTTACCATCAGCAGGGCGGGAATAAAACTTATGGACAGGAGCAATGAGAAAACGATGCCCAGGGCGGTGAAGACCGAAAAACTGCGCAGGGGAACCAGGGGGCTGCCTACCAGGGAGATGAATCCCGCTACGGTGGTGACCGCCGCCAGGATGACCGCCGGGAGAACTCCCGTAAGTCCCTTCAGAATAATCTCCCGGTGGCGTTCCCTGCCGACAGGTCCCGGTTCTTTGTCCAGGGCGGCGTAATAGTGGTTCATCACGTGGATGCCGTAGGCCGAGCCGATGGCGATGAGCGCCACGGGGATAACACTGGAAACAATCGTAAAGGTTACATTGAGCATGCCCATGATGCCCAGGGACCAGATGCTGCTCAGCAGGACCGTAATCAGGGGGAGGACTGTGCCCTCAACACTGCCGAAGGACAGGAAGAGGCAGATGATCACCACCAGCACCACCAGGGGAATGAGCCGGGCCATGTCGGAACGCATGAACTGTCCGGCGCTCTCGCTCACCACCGGGTCTCCCACGTAGGTAACTTTGATGTTGGGATCAACGGCAGTTTCCGCGACAATAAGCCTGACCGCGTCTAGGGCGGCCTGCTTTTCCTTTGAACCCAGGCCGGTTTCCAGGGTTACGGACATCTGGGTGCTCTTCCAGTCGTCGGAGATTATGACCCGGTGGTACATATCGTCCCAGCCGGCGATCTTTTCCCGGATGTCCCGGAGTTCCGCCGGGGTACCGGCAAAATCGTCCCCCACCAGGCTGCCGGCGATAAGGCTGCCGTCCCGGCCGTAGATGTAGTCAATATTTGCCAGGGATGTGACCTCGTCCACCTGGAGCACATCCTCAATCCGTTCGGTGATATCCCGGAGCAGGTTAACGTAGTCCGCCGTGAGGATGCTGCCTTCCCGGGCTTCAAGGACGATGCCGATAATATCGGTGCTGCCGAATTCCGCCTCCATCTCCTCCAGCCGGACGTAGGATTCATGCTCCACCGGAAGGTAGATCCGCAGGGAGTTGTCGATTTCCAGCTTTCCCAGCTGAGTGGCGAAACCGGCGGTTATAACCAGGGCAGTGACGATGATAATCCAGGGATGTTTGAAGAACCTTTTTCCCATACTCTTTTCTCCTTGATTTTAAAAGTTTAAGAGTTTAAGCGTTTAAGTATTTAAACATATAAACGAAAATATTGACAACAAGAGAAATTGTCAATACATTTTTACTGTGAAGCTTAAATATTTTCCGGAAGGGAATGAGGTGGGGTATGATAAACCAGAAGGAAATAAAAAAAGCCGCGGAAAAATTCAAACACCTGGGACCCAGTTTTATAGCCCTGGGGGATGAAAACCGGCAGCGGATCGTGCTGATTCTGGCTGAGGCTGGTGTTGATGGAATGAACGTATCGGATATAACCGACCGCTGCCATCTTTCCCGTCCCGCGATTTCCCATCACCTGAAGATCCTGAAGGATGCCGGGATTATTTCTTCCTATAAAAAAGGAACCCAGGTTTTTTATTATATTTACCTCACTGAAAAACTGGCAAAATTCAAAGACCTTATCAGTACCATTGAGACCATTCTTTCCTATGTGGATCAGGAAGAACTGAAACAGAAAGCGCCCTGGATACAGGGGAACCGGGTCTGAGGTTTTATGAAACGCTGTGTTTTTAGGTCTGTTCTTCGCTGAACCGTTTCCCCATGTCTTCGTTTCTTTTCCGGTAAGCCAGAATCAGGGCTTCTTCGCGGTTCATGGCGGATTCAAACAAAACAGGCTGCTCCGGCGCCGGAAAATACCGCGCCAGAAGGCGTTCTTCAATATCTTCCTGGGTCATTTCTTTGTTGTCAGGCAGCAAATGAATAACCTTGAATCCCGCCTCATGGAAGACCCGGGCAATCATGATGGCCCGGTGACAGTTGAAGGGATCTTTTTCGGCGCACATCAGGCTGATGGAATAACCCCGCTCGAGGCTTTGTTTTACTTTTTCAAATCCCGCCGCAAAACTTTCCGACTGCGCGTACCGTTCAAAATCGAAGTATGTCCCAGCGGTGTAATACCGCCGGTCGGTCTGTTTCCCGCCGAGCTCCGCGGCGTAGCTCCGGTAATGGATGCGACACCGGCTCAGGACCTTCTCCAGGTTTTCCCGGTTGTATTCATTGTAATACCGGGAAAAAGGCTGACTGCGGACATCGATGACCAGGGATATTCCGCGGGCCGTGATGGTCTGGATAAACGCATCCAGGGAAAACCCCGAATAGCCAATCGTATATACCGTGTCCACCACCGGCTCCCTCCTTGCCTGATTCAGGAAGAATACCACGGAACCGGCAGGAAACCTACTCTCTGGCGGACTATCCATGAGTTCACTCTATACGTATAGTTATTGAAAACAACAGGAGATCACTATGCAGGAATACCTCGGCAAAGACATCCCCAAATTAGGCTTCGGTCTTATGCGGCCGCCAATGATCGGCGAGGATGTGGATATGGAACAGTTAGCGCGGATGGTGGATCTGTTTATGGAAAAGGGATTTTCCTACTTCGATACCGCCTGGGGCTATTTGAATGGCAAATCGGAACTGGCCGCCCGGGAAGTTCTGGTCGAACGGTATCCCCGGGAACGTTTCCAGTTCGCCACCAAGCTGCCTGCCTGGGCGGTTTCCACGGCGGAGGAAGCCAAAAACATGTTCCGTACCTCCCTGGACCGTACGGGTCTTGAGTTTTTCGATTTTTACCTCCTCCACAACCTGGGCGGCACCGGAAATGTCCGCACCGAAACCTTCGACCGTTTCGGTATCTGGGACTTTCTGGCGGAACAGAAGCGGGAAGGGCGTATCAGGCATCTCGGATTCTCCATGCACGCCAAGGCTGCCCATCTGGATGAGGTTCTTTCCAAGCACCCGGAAATGGATTTTGTCCAGCTCCAGATTAACTATGCCGACTGGGAAAACCCGGTGATTGAGTCGCGGAAATGCTATGAAACCGCCATGAAACACGGTAAGCCCGTGGTTATCATGGAACCCGTCAAGGGCGGCGCCCTGGCGAACCTGCCGGAACCGGCGGCGGAGATTTTCTCCCGGGCCGAACCGGGCCGCTCCCAGGCTTCCTGGGCCCTGCGCTACGCCGCTTCCCTGGAGGGAATTGTCACGGTACTCAGCGGGATGTCCACGGTTGACCAGATGAAGGACAATCTTTCGGTGATGGAAAACTTCCGTCCCCTTAACAAGGAAGAACGGACCGTCATTGAACGGGTGCAGCAGGCCCTCTCCGCCATTCCCCAGGTGCCCTGCACCGACTGCCGGTACTGTCTCAAGGGCTGCCCGGAACATATCTCCATCCCCGGAGTTTTCGCTGCCGTCAACGATTATCTGGTGTACCGGAATATGGCCCGGGCAAAGAGCCGCTACGGGTTTGAAACAGCCTCCGGCGGAAAAGCCTCGGCCTGTATCCGCTGCGGCGCCTGCGAAGAGGTCTGTCCCCAGGGAATTCCCATTATTGCGGAACTGGCCAAGGCGGCGGAAATCTTCGGGATGTAGCCGTACCCTCTGGGTACGGCCGCACCGCGGCTTCAGCCGTATTTTCCGGAGAACGTCAAACCAGGAGAAAAAATGAACAGAATCAACCTGATCTGTCTCGGAGTGGCGGACATAGAAAAATCACTGCTTTTCTATAAAAACATTGGCTTTAAAACGTATGAGCAGGGCAGCCGCCCAGCGATCGTTTTTTTCGATACCCAAGGCACCAAACTCGAACTGTTTCCGCTGGAGGGGCTGGCGGAGGACATCGATCCCGATAATCCCCCTGAAACAGCACCGGGAAAATTCGGGGGCATTACCCTGGCCATAAACATGAAGTCCGAAAAGGAAGTGGACGATTTTATCGAGCTGGTCCGGAAGAGCGGCGGTACGGTTGTTAAGAAACCGCGAAAACTCTTGACCTGGGACGGCTACAGCGGATATTTCAGGGATTTGGACGGATATTACTGGGAAGTTGCCTACGGCAAAAACTGGAAATTTGATGAAAATGATATGCTCATAATTGATTAATCAAACCGGCGCAGGACTTTTGTAATCCGGTGCTGTTTTTTCTTGACATATCTCTGTACCGGATCTACTATGTACACACCAGTGTATATAAACAGGAGTGTATATCCGGATATGGAGAAGAAACGCCAGGTTGTATTCATCATGACCGATACCACCCGATGGGATATGGTCGGCTGCTACGGGTACCCCGATATGAAGACCCCCTGCATCGACGCCCTTGCCCGGGAAGGGGTGCGGTACGACAAGGCTTATACCTGCCAGCCCGTCTGCGGGCCCGCGCGGTCGGCGATTTTTACCGGGCTTTTCCCGCATTCCAACGGCAGTTTTACCAATACCGTGCCCCTGCTGAACGGGGTAAAAACCGCGGGGGAATATCTGACCCCGGAAAACGTACACTGCGCCTATATCGGAAAATGGCATCTGGACGGCGGGGATTATTTCGGCAGCGGGATTTGTCCCCCGGGATACGATGACGCCTATTGGTATGATATGCGCCGTTATCTGGACGAACTCTCCCCCGGGGAACGGCTCAAAAGCCGGAAGGAAAACTCCTCCCTGGAAGACGGCGGGATCGATGCGGAGTTCACCTTCGCCCGCCGGGTAAGCAACCGGGCCCTGGATTTTCTTGAAAACCACGGCGGAGAGGATTTTTTCCTCTGCGTCAGCTACGATGAACCCCACCAGCCGTACCTGTGCCCCGAGCCGTTCGCGTCCATGTATAAAGATTATGAAATGCCCAAGACCCCGAATTACTACGATACCCTGGAAGGCAAACCCCTGTACCAGAAGCTTTGGGCCGGGGACAGCCTCCATGAGGACAAATCAAAATTATCCGTAAAACCCCAGCTGTTTCTGGGATGCAACTCCTTTGTTGACAGTGAAATCGGAAGGGTTATCGATAGGGTGAAGCGGTCCGCGCCGGACGCCATGATTATCTTCACCTCCGACCACGGGGAAGCGTTGGGCGCCCACTCCCTAACCTTAAAGGGACCCACGGTCTACGAGGAAGTCGCCCATATTCCCCTGATAATAAAAGGCGGGGCTTACTGCCGGTCACCCGAAGGCGCGGTCTACCCGTCGGTGGCGACCCATATCGATATGCTGCCGACGATTCTGGATTACTTTGATATTCCCACGCCGCCGGTGCTGCAGGGAACGAGTATGCGGCCTGTCATTGAGGATCCCGAGCACAATAAACTGCACGATACGGTGTTCTGTGAGTTCCACCGCTATGAAATCGACCACGACGGTTTCGGGGGAATCCAGTTTATGCGGGCGGCGGTAACCGATACGGATAAGCTGGCGGTCCATCTCCTGGACGAAACCGATGAACTCTACGATACGGTGAACGACCGGTACGAAATGAATAATCTGATCAACGATCCTGATAAGAAGGAACTGCGGGATACCCTGCACCAGAGAATAATTGATTTTATGAACAATACCCGTGACCCCTACCGGGGATATCAATGGGAGGTCCGTCCGTGGAACAGCGCTTACCGGCGGCCTTCCTGGGAAGTGGACGGATTTACCCGTCAGCGGCCCGCGGGACCGGGAGAACAGATCCAGCTCGACTACGATACGGGACTCGAAATTACCGAAACCGTACGGTTCAAGAAAAAGGCGGATAAGCCCGCGGGACAGGTATGAGCGGTCCCAATACCTTAAAGAGGGTCACCCGGGCGGATGTCGCTAAGGAAGCCGGGGTAAGCGAAACCATCGTTTCCTATGTGATCAACGGTAACCGGTACGTGGATGATCTGAAACGCCGCAAAGTCCAGAAGGCGGTGGCAAAGCTGAATTACCATCCCTCTCCAATGGCCCGGGCTCTCAAGGGAAAAAAAAGCAATCATATTCTGTTCATCGCCGACGATCTCATGTCCGAACACTTCGGAAAGATTATCAGTGAGATGGAAAAGATCGCCTACGATGACGGATGTTTCATTTCCCTGTGCAGCGACCGGACGGACAGGAACTTTCTCAGCAGTGTTTATAACCGTTCCTTTGACGGGGTAATCATCGGTTCCGGGACGATCCCCGATACTTCAATACAGACCCTGATCGACAGCGGGGTTCCGGTGGTGCTGCTGGAGATCAGGAGCTACAGCAGGATCCGGGGGGTCTACGGCAAGATCAATACCGGACTGTACGGCGGGGCACGGAAATGTGTGGAGCTGCTCCAAAAAAAGAACCGCCGGCACATTGTCTACGCGGACAGCCTTTCCCCTGAGGGCCTGAAAATCAACAAGGCTGACTTCCGTTACCAGGGATACCGGGACCAGATGGAGGCAAAGGGGCTTCCGCGGGCGGTGATCGACGGCTGCAGAACCGAAGATGAGCTGGCCAAACGGTTCCTCGCGTATTTTGGCCGCCATGAGGTGGATGGGGTGTTCTGCAGAACCGATACCATCGCATGTACTGTTATGCGGGCTCTCCAGGATAAGGGTATACGGATACCGAAGGATGTGTCCATTGCGGGGTTCAACAATTCCCGCATCTCCAGATACGTGACCCCCCGGCTTACTACCATGGAAATCCGTAGGGATCTTGTGGGCCAGAATGCCATGGCAATTCTAAAGCGGCTGACCGATGAAAAAAAAGAGCTCACCAAACCGCTGTTTGTCCAGCTCGAAACGGAGCTGGTGGAACGGGACAGCGTTTAAAATGCATTGCTGCCGCCGGCGGGGCGGCTTTGAATTAAGTTAAGAAATTAGGTAAGACCTAAAAAAGGAGAGTGGAGAATGAAAAAAACTATCTGTGCATTGCTGGCGCTGCTGCTGGTATGTTCCGCGGCATTCGCAGGCGGCTCCAGTGAGCCGGCCGCCGCGGGCGGACCGGTCACGATTAAAGTCGCGAATTACGCGCTCCTGGAAAGCGGATACGAAGCTTTCTGGAAGGGAATCAAAACAAATTTCGAGGCCCAGAATCCGGGCATCACCATCGAATGGGTTACCGCTCCCTACGGTGAAATCATGAACCAGGTTATCAACATGGCCGGCGGCGGCGACAAGGTGGACGTGATCTTCGGGGAAATTGACTGGGTGCCGGGACTCGAGGACGCGGGGCTCGCCGCGCCGATAACCGATATACTGCCCCAGGAATTCATCAATGATTTTTATCCCGATGTGATCAATTCCTTTAAAATCAACGGCAAAGCCTATGGAATTCCCCTGTATATTTCGCCCTATGTTCTGTATTACAACAAGGAACTGTTCCGGCAGGCCGGACTCGATCCCAATAAACCGCCGGCGACCTACGACGAAATGCTGGCCATGGCGGAGAAGCTGTCCCAGCTGAAGGATTCCAACGGGAACAAGGTCTACGCCTTCGGACAGACCACCGCCTCCGTGCCGGTGTCGGGGGCGTCGCTGAACGCCATGGTGTTCAACTTCGGCGGCCAGATCCTGGATGACGCGGGCAGGCTGTCGGTGGACAATGACGGTTTCCGCCAGGCCTTCTCCATGGTTAAGCTCCTGGACGAACGGGGCTACAATCCCCAGAACGCGAAACTCAAGGACCTGCGCAACCTCTTTGCCCTGGGCCAGCTGGCCATGTACTACGATCAGAGCTGGGGTTTCAACGGCGTTAAATCGATCAATGCCGACGCGGTCAACTTTACCGCCAGCGCCTCACCGCTGCGGGGCGGCAGCGGAACCGGTCAGAGCCTGCTCCAGGCCCACTGTTTCGTCCTGGTGGACAACGGCAAAGCCCGGGCCGACGCTACCTCAAAGTTTGTCCAGTTCGTTATCAATGAGAACCAGCTGAACGATTACCTGGCGAACCTGACCCCGGCGTATCCCGCCAAGAAATCTATGGCGAACATGACCGGTGTGGTTAACAACGGCGTGCTCAAGGGCGCCGCGGCTTCCGCCGGGAACGTCAAGCAGCAGACCTTTATCCCGCAGCTGAGTGACCTCAACCTTGAACTCTGCACCCTGGCCCAGGCCGTAACCGTGAGCCGGCAGAACGTGGACACCGCAATAGCTACCTTCAAAAGAAACATTCAGGCAAAACTGAACTAACGGCATTCAGCCCGGGATTTATTCCCGGGCAATCAGTCCACCGATAACGAGGTATCAGATGTTAAAACCTCTCAAGAAGGATACCGGGGACACGCTGTATTCGATGGCGCTGACCGTTCCCACGGTTCTGCTGTCCGTCTGCTTTATCCTGATTCCCATCATCGATTCCGTGATCAAAAGTTTTATGCAGTATGGGGTAAAAAATATTATCAGCGGCAGACCCGGTGTTTGGAATAATTTTGAGAATTACCTGCGGCTGTTCCGGACCGACGCCATGGGCAATGCGGTGGTCAATACCGTTCTGTTTGTGGTCTTCGTCATCATCAGCCAGTTCATTCTCGGTTTTGCCCTGGCGCTGATCCTGAATTCAAACATCAAAGGGGCACGGTTTATCAGAAGTATCATGATGACCCCCTGGGTGGTTCCCACGGTAATCTCCGCGCTGATCTGGATGTGGCTGTTCCAGCCGCAGTACGGACTGTTCCGGTATCTCGTGTCGGTATTTTCCGGAGGCAGGGTGCCGGAGTTTGCCATGCTCAACAACCCTTCCACGGCGCTGCTGGGAGTGGGGATAGCCGCTCTCTGGAAACAGATTCCCCTGATGACGCTGCTGCTGCTGGCGGGACTCCAGAATGTTCCCGACGATATCCTGGAAGCCGCCAAAATCGACGGTGCCGGAATCGTCCGCCGGTTCTTCAGCATTGTGATGCCCTATATGTCCTCGGTTATCAAAGTGGCCGTGTCCATGTCGATCATCGAGAATTTCAAACAGTTCCCGCTGTTCTGGACCATGACCGGCGGCGGGCCCAACGGAGCCACCACAAACCTGGCTATCCTCAGCTACCGTGAAGCCTTTGTCAGCATGAACCTCGGGTCAGGCGCCGCGGTGACCACCGTCTGGATGCTTCTGATGATTGTGACCATCGCCTTGTACAACCGGGTGTTCAAAACCCATGACATGACCTAGGGGGACGGCAATGATAAAAAGCAAAATCTTTTCCATATTGAAATACTTCCTCATGGCGCTGATCCTGCTGTTCCTGCTGTTTCCGCTCTACTGGATGGTGGTGACATCATTCAAAACCAATATGGAGGCGTACCGGTATCCTCCGTCCTTTTTTCCGAAAAACTTCGTAACCGACGGCTACCGCAAGCTCTTCCTTGAGAACAACCAGTTCTTTGTGTACTACTGGAACAACGTTATTGTCTCGGCGGTTTCAGCGCTGCTGAGCTGCCTCGTGGCGATCTTTACGGGGTATTCCCTGGCGCGGTTCCACACGAAATGGAACAAGCTTATCTTCGCGCTGCTCTTATCCACCCAGATGTTTCCCATCGTGAGCCGGATGATTTCCCTCTATTCGCTGATGGGGCGGATCGGCATCATCAATACCCGTTCCGGACTTATTCTCGCGATCGTGGCGGCGCAGATTCCCTTCTGCAGCATCCTCATGTCCAGCTTCTTCGCCAACATCCCCCGGGAAATCGAGGAAGCCGCATACGTGGACGGCGCTTCCCGGAATACCATCCTCTTCAGGATTATCACGCCCCTGGTTACTCCGGGGATCCTGGCGGTGGGGATCTACGCGTTCCTGATGACCTGGGACGATTACCTCCACGCCGCCACGCTGATCCAGAGCGATTCCCTCCGGACTCTTTCTGTGGGGATTGCCCTGCGGTACCTCGGGGAACTTTCCTACGACTGGTCTCTGATCAACTGTATCTCCGTGGTGGGAACCATACCCATGGTGCTCCTGTTTTTCTTCTTTCAGAAATATATGGTTAAGGGACTCGTGGCTGGAGCGGTCAAAGGGTAGGGCTGATGTTCCGGCAGCCGCCGGTCCCGCGCTGCCTTTGGCGGGGCTGGCGGGCCGGTATTTACAATGAGCGGCTCTTTTTTTTAAAAAAAATCTTATTCCCGAAAATTATGCTTGCAAAGTACCCGGGACCGTGGTACCATGATTTATAAGAAAAGAGAACAGTGTTCTCTATTGTGGAACAAAAGCAAAAGGGCGCGGAAGAGATGGATAATGAGCCGAAACTGAAGTCACTGGAAAAGACCTTCAAAATACTGGAGTGTTTTACCAGTGAGGAGCCGGGCCTCGGCATTACCGAGATCAGCCACCGGCTGGGGCTGTATAAAAGCAATGTCCACAATATTCTCACCACCCTGGAACGCATGGGCTACATCGAACAGGACAGCGAAACCAGCAAGTATTACCTGGGCCGGAAGTTCATCAAGATATCCCACGCCGCCATGTCCGCAGCGGGATTCAACAGCCGGGTCCGCCAATACCTGCGGGAGATCAGCGCCATGGTGGAAGAAACGGTCTACTACGGTGTTCCCGACGGGCATTCGGTCATTTATCTCGACGGCGCTTATCCCGACGCTTCCCGCAATACCAATATCATTACCGGTATTACCGCGCCCCTGGTCTGCACCGGGATCGGCAAGGCCATCCTTGCCTTTAAGGATGACGCTTTTATTGAAGCGGTGCTTGCGGATCCCCTGGAACGTTTTACCGATAATACCATCACCGACCCGGCGGTGCTCCGGGAAAATCTGGCCCAGACCAAAGCCCGGGGATACAGTATCGACGATATGGAACACGAATACGGCATCAAATGCGTGGGAGTCCCGGTGCTCAACCGTTTTAAGGAAGTTATGGCAGGGATCAGTGTCACCGGTCCGTCCCTCCGTTTCGGCGAAGAACGGATTCTGGAAATAGCCGGAATCCTGAAAAAAAAGGTCACCGCCCTGGCCAGCGAAGTATGATTGAAATTATCCGCCCGGTGCGGAGTTACCCTGAATCAGGGAGCTGGAAAAAAGGTTAATTTTTTTTAGCTATAAAAGAGAACGGCGTTCTGTATTGTAGAACAAAATGGAGTATTACCATGAACCTGAATTTTCCTGACGGCATCTGGCCGGTAATGCTGACACCCTTTACCGAAGAAGGTTCAGTTGATTTTGCGAAATTAGAGGAACTGATTGAATGGTACCAGGCCAATGGTTCAGCAGGGCTGTTTGCGGTCTGTCAGTCCAGTGAGATGTTTTTCCTCAGCCAGGACGAACGGGCTGCGGTGGCAAAATTCGTAAAGGAACACGCCCGTATTCCGGTGATTGCCTCGGGCCATATATCCGACGGAATGGACGAACAGACCGAGGAGCTCAACCGTATAGCCGCATCGGGGGTGGATGCCCTGATCCTGATCAGCAACCGCCTGGCGGCGCCGGAGGAAGGGGACGCTGTTTTTCTGGAACGGCTGGAACGGCTGATGGAAAGACTTCCGCCGGACCTGCCCTTGGGGGTGTATGAATGTCCCTATCCCTACAAACGGCTGCTGAGCCCCGCGGTGGTGCGTTACATGGCCGGAAGCGGCCGGTTTCATTTTATAAAAGATACCAGCTGTGACATGGACAATATCCGGGAAAAGCTGGAGATAACCAAAGGCAGCGGTTTAAAACTCTACAACGCCAATACCGCGACCCTGCTGGAATCCCTGCGGGCCGGCGCGTCGGGGTACAGCGGGGTGATGGCCAATTTCCACCCCCGGCTGTACCGGCTCCTGCTCGGTCATTGGGAAGCGGCTCCCCGGGAAGCAGAGGTGCTGCAGGAACTGCTGACCATGTGTTCCCTCATCGAATGCCGGAGTTATCCCCGGAACGCGAAATACATGCTCCAGCTTCTCGGCCTTGGCCTTACCCAGTATACCCGGAAGCCGGATATGCCGCCCCTTTCGGCGGCGGAGCGTGCCGAGGTACAGCAGCTGGCAGGACTTTCTGAAGCAGTCGAAAACAGACTGGCGGAAGCCGGTTGGTAAGGAGGCAACGGTGGCGGTTAATTCTTCAAAAAAACTGATGCGGGAAGAGCGGATCCTTTCGGTCCTTTTTTTGGGGCCCGCGGTTCTGCTGATTGTATGCATCACCCTGATACCGATCGTGTACGCCATAAATACGAGCCTGCACAACACCAGGTTTACCGAGGTGCGGGAGTTTACCGGCCTGACCCATTATATCGCTATCCTCGGATCTTCCGAGGGCTGGCAGGCTATTTTTAATTCCGTTACCTACGTACTTATGTCCCTGGTTATTGTGATTCCCCTGGGGGTGGTGGTGGCGGTTCTGCTGAACCGCAAGATGATGGGCCGTACGGTTTACCGCACCCTGATCATCATTCCCTGGGTGCTGAGCCAGACCGTAACGGCGCTGCTGTGGAAATGGCTGCTGAACAGCAGCTACGGACCGATAAGCTACCTGAACTACCTGTTCACCGGACAGAAACTGGATGTGTTCAACACAGCCCTGGCCGCGAAGCTGGTGGTGGTATTCGCCAATGTGTGGAATTCCTTTCCCATTGTACTCATCCTGATTCTGGCGGCGCTCCAGTCGATTTCGTCGGAGATCTACGAAGCCGCCGAGGTGGACGGCGCTTCCCGGGGACAGGTGTTTTTCAGGATCACCCTGCCGCTGCTGAAGCCGACCATCCTCACCGCTGTGGTGCTCCAGAGTATGGAATATTTCAACATGGTAACCCTGATTTATACCCTGACCTCCGGGGGACCCTTCGGGGCTACCCGTACCCTCAGCGTTCTCGCTTTCCAGGAAGGCTTTGATTACTGGCACCTGGGATACGGCTCTGCGGCCAGCGTGATTATCCTGATGCTCAATATGGTCTTCAGCATCGTATATATCCGCATTTTGCGGCGGAAGGATTAAGCCGGCCGCGGCCATGGAAAAACGCCGCGGACAGCGGTCCGGCGGCGGCGCTGCATCAACAAATAGGAGTAATGCAATGGTAAAGAAAAAGGACGGCAGGCTTGAAGCGGTACTTGTTTATATAGTTTTAACCTTTTTCGCGCTGCTTATCCTGGTTCCGATTGTATGGGGCCTTTCTACATCCTTTAAATCCACCGGGGAAGTAAGCCGTTTTCCGCCGAGCCTTATCCCGGATTCCCTGAACCTGGAAAATTTCATCAAGGTCCTGTTCCATTCGAATTTCAGTACGTATTTTGGAAACAGCCTTCTGGTTACCGGTATCTGTATCGTCATATCAACTATTGTGGCCGGCCACGCGGCGTATGCCCTGGCCCGTTTCCGGATAAAGCACCGGGAACAGATCATGTTTGCCATCCTCATGACCGGCATGGTCCCCGCGGTGGCGCTGCTGATACCGCTGTATATCATGTTTGTGCGGATGGGGCTGTACAATACGCGGATCGTATTGGTCCTGGTGTATACGGCCTGGCGGACCCCCATGCTTACCTGGATGCTGAAGGGCTTTTTTGAGTCCACCCCTCAGGCGATAGAGGAAGCGGCCATGATTGACGGCAGCACCCGGGTACAGACTTTTTACCAGATAATCGTGCCGATTTCGCAGCCCGCGATTTCATCCAGCGCCCTGCTTACCGCGGTCTACGTGTGGAACGACTTTCTGGTTTCTTTCACCTTTGTCACCAAGGAAAACCTGCGGACCGTATCGGTAGGACTCTACGGGTATATCACCCAGTACGGTGTGCAGTGGGGTGAATTAATGGCGGCGGTGATGATAACGATCATCCCAATCATCATTCTCTTTGTCTGTCTCCAGCGCCGTTTCGTTGACGGTATGGCAGCCGGGGCAGTGAAAGGGTAATGGGCGGCAGCCCATACCTTAGAAACAATCCAATGAAAGAAGGAGTGTGCAAAATGAAAAAAAGAGCGATTTCTATTCTCGGTGTTTTTGCTATGCTGGCGATGGTTCTCATCTTTGGCGCCTGCGGCGGCGGCACGGACAAGGCTTCCGGCGAAGGTACGGAACTGACATTCTGGATCTTTCTGAATCCCGAATCCGGTGAGGATCCCCGCAACCTGGTTCTCCGTGAAATCGTGGAAGAGTACAACGCCACCAATACCATGGGCAATACCGTAAAGGTGGAAAGCATCCACTGGAGCCGTTTTGAGTCCCAGGCAATCCAGGCGGCGGGAGCCCAGACAGGCCCCGACATCATCAATATCTACACCGATATGCTCAAACAGCATATCGCCGGCGGTACAGTCCAGCCCATCACCCGGTACGCCGAAGCGTATATTCCCCAGATTGAAGGGTACAGCTACAGCGCCGATTCACTGAAAATTGAAGGCGAGATTTACACCCTTCCCTGGGAAAGCCGTACCTTTACCTACTGGTACCGCACCGATATTTTCCCCCAGGCTCCTGCAAACCTCGAAGCCCTCGCCCGGGAAGGGGGCAGCAAATCCACCGCCATAGCCCAGGGGTTTGTGATCGGCCTTTCGGAAAACAGCAACGCCGCCAGTTTTATGGAAAGTTTTATTCCCTTTATCCGCTCCGCCGGCGGCAGCCTCTTTGACGCGAACGGTAAGGCGGTATTCAACAGCGACGCCGGGATCAGGGCTATGGAATACTTCAAAAGCCTGATCACCAGCGGCGCCATGGACAGGACCAGCCTGAGCATGACCGTCGACGAGATCGTGGACGCCTTCAAGGCGGGTACCATCCTTTCCTGCAACGCCGGGACCCAGCGCGCATCCGCGATCCGTTCATCGGAACTCAACGATAAAATCGCATCCGCTCCCATCCTCGGTTTTTCCAGCGGCGTGAACCCGAGCCCCGCGGTGGTGGCGGGCCAGAGCCTCGGTGTCGGAAAATTCTGCAAAAACCCCGAAGCGGCTTTTGATTTTATCAAAACCTTCTACACCCAGGAAAATCAGGTGAAGTGGCTCAAAGCCAATGTGCTTCCCGTGCGGGCCACCGTATACGACGATTCCCAGATCAAGTCCCTGAAAAACTACAGCGAGCTGCGCATGTGGAACGAATACGCCTCCGGCGGACAGGTAGAGTTTTATCCCGAGGATTATTCGGAGCTTTCCGCCAACCTGGTGCGGGCCGCCCAGGAAGTGGTCTTCAACAACGCCGATGCCAAAGCCCAGCTCGACCGGGTGGCAAACTGGTATAACGGCAAAAACGGTTTTTAAGTATAGTAAGCAATTATATTGAGAGGTGTACCTGTGGGTGCGAAAGATGAAATGAAATATAAGCCCGGCTACGATGTCATCGTAGCCGGGGGCGGTCCGGCGGGAATTATGGCGGCCCTGGCCGCGGCCCGTACCGGCGCTTCGGTGCTGCTCTTTGAACGGAACGGCTTTCTCGGCGGCGCGGCGACCAACTCCGTGCTTGGACCCATATCGCCCTTTATGTTCGGCGACGAGCAGGTGATCAACGGAATTCCCCAGGAATTCGTGGATGAACTGATGAAGGTGCACGGCAGCACCGGCCATATGAAGGCTCTGGATCCCTACGGCAGCGGCGCGTATCTGGGGTTCTATGACCGGGAAAAATACAAGTACGTGGCCGAGGAAATGCTCCTCAAGGCGGGGGTGGATATTTTCTTCCACACCCTGCTGCGGGACCTTAAAATGGAGGACGGCTCCGTAAAAGGAGTGGTGCTCCACACCAAGAGCGGTGCGTACAGCTTCGGCTGCAAAGTCCTGGTGGATGCCACCGGAGACGGGGACGCGGCGGTTATGGCCGGGGAAGAGTATGTGTACGGCAACGCCGACACCGGCAAAGCTCAGCCCGGTTCTGCCATGTTCGAAATGGTGGATGTGGATACGGACAAGGTTTACGACTATATCTTCGAAAACCCCGATGACTTTGAATGGAAAAGCGATATTGTTCCGGTGCGGCCGTACAGCGGCCGCCTGAAGCAGCATTACTTCGTTGCCCAGGGATTCAAGAGCCTGGTGAAGAAAGCGGTGGCAGCGGGGGATCTGAACTTCGGCAGGGACAGTGTCATTGTGCTGAACGGCATCCATCCCGGTAGTATCCACTTCAACGCCACCAGGGTTTCGGGGTATAATTCCACCGACGCGGTGGAAAAATCCTACAGCGAAATCGACGGCCGCCGCCAGATCGAGTCGGTGTCGGAGTTTATGATCAAGTACGTGCCGGGGTTTGAAAAGTCCTATGTGAGCGTCACCAGCAATGAAGTTGGGGTCCGGGAAACCCGGCACATTAAAGGCCTGTACACCCTTACCCAGGAAGATGCCGGGGAAGGCCGCAAGTTTGACGATGTGGTGTCCCGGGGGTACTTTCCCATGGACGTCCACAATCCCGACGGGGTAACGGGCTATACCGAAGGAGGGCATAACGGCGGCTGCTGGTTCGATCTCAAGGATACCTATGATATTCCCTTCCGGTGCCTTATTCCCGCGCGTATCAAGGGGCTGGTGCTGAGCGGCCGGTGTATTTCCGGCACCAGCGTCGCCCACGGCTCCTACCGGACCCAGGGCGGCATCATGGGTATCGGTCAGGCTTCGGGGGTAATCGCCGGTCTCGCGGCGGTTTCCGGCACGGAACCCCGGGATCTGGATGTCAAAAAAGTACAGGAAACCCTCATCGGCTACGGCGCGTCGGTATTCCGGGATGAGGAAAAGAAAGCCCGGGAAGAAGCCCATGCCCGGGAATCCGTGCGGGAATATATGAAGGGGCGGACAAAGTACATCACAAAAAAAGAAATAATTGACGGTTTTATGAAATAACCGGCAGGGGCAAGGGGCGCTCCGGCGTTTAGCTTGCCCTTCCGTTTTTGCCGGGGCGCAGACGCGCTTCCGGCGGGGACAAACACAGGAGACAGTGGAACCATGAAACAATACCCGAAAATCGGCATACGGCCGATCATCGACGGCAGGCAGGCGGTCCGCAGCGGACTGGAAGAGAAAACCCGGAACATGGCCGAGGCGGCAAAGAAGCTGATCGAAAGCAATGTCTTTTATGCCGACGGAACCCCCGCTCAGGTTGTTATATCCGAATGCAGTATCGGCGGCGGGGAAGAAGCTGCCCGCTGTGACGCGCAGTTTACGGCGGAGAATGTTTGCGCCACCCTGAGCGTAACCCCCTGCTGGTGCTACGGCAGCGAGACCATGGATCTCAATCCCCTGACAATCAAGGCTGTCTGGGGTTTCAACGGCACCGAACGTCCCGGAGCTGTCTATCTGGCGGCGGTGCTCAGCGCCTACAACCAGCGCAGTTTGCCGGCTTTTTCCATTTACGGAAAGGATGTCCAGGATGTGGATGACCATAGTATCCCCGCGGACGTGGAGGAAAAGATCCTGCGTTTCGCCCGCTGCGCCGTCTCCGTCGGCCAGATGCGGGGCAAAGCCTATGTGGGAATCGGCGGCGTTTCAATGGGTATCATGGGCAGTTTCCTGGATCCTCAGGTTATGCAGGATTATTTCGGTATCCGCGCCGAATGGGTGGATATGAGTGAAGTAGGCCGCCGGCTGAAGAATGAAATTTACGACAAGGTCGAATTTGAGCGGGCATACGCCTGGACAAAAAAGAACTGCCCCGAAGGTTTTGACAAAAACCCCGGCAATTTAAAGCACACCGCGGAACAGAAAGCGGAAGAACTGGCCACGGTAGTCAAAATGACCATGATCATCCGGGACATTATGCTGGGCAACGAAGAACTCGCAAAGGCGGGCTACACCGAGGAGTCCCTGGGCCGGAACGCCATCCTGGGCGGGTTTCAGGGGCAGCGTATGTGGAGCGACTGGATGCCCAACGCGGATTTCTGCGAAGCCATACTGAATACCAGCTTCGACTGGGACGGCAGGCGTCAGCCCGTAATTCTCGCCACGGAAAACGACAGCAGCAACGGTATGAGCATGCTCTTTGCGAATCTTATTACCGGCGCGGCCAGCCTCTTTGCGGATGTACGCACCTACTGGAGTCCCGATGCGGTAAAGCGGGTAACCGGCTGGACCCCCGAAGGACTCGCCAAGGACGGTTTCATTCACATGATAAACAGCGGCGCCGCGGCGCTGGATGCCACCGGCGCCTCGAAGGACGGGGCGGGCAAAGGGACTATGAAGAAGTGGTGGGAAATGACCCCGCAGGATATCGATGCCTGCCTGTCCGCCACCGACTGGTGTCCGGCGGCGCTGGATTATTTCCCCGGCGGCGGGTTCTCGAGCCATTTTAAGACTCTGGCGGAAATGCCCCTTACCATGATCCGGCTTAACCTGATCGGCGGTATGGGAGCTTCGGTTCAGATTGTTGAAGGCTACAGCTGTGTGCTCCCGGATGCTGTGCACAGTACCCTGGAACAGCGTACCGACCCAACCTGGCCGACCACCTGGTTCGTTCCGCGGCTCGATACAACCGGTCCCTGTAAAACCGTATACGATGTGATGGCAAAATGGGGAAGCAACCACGCCGCGTTCGCGTACGGCCATGTGGGCGCGGATGCGGCTACTTTGGCGTCGATGCTCCGTATCCCCGTCAGTCTCCATAACCTTCCGGCGGACTCCCTGTTCCGTCCCCATGCCTGGGGCGCCTTCGGAACCGCCGATCCGGAGGGAGCTGATTTCCGCGCCTGCGGGACCTACGGACCTTTGTATAAATAAACGGAAAGCCGCGGCAGCGGTCCTTTCCTGTGCCTCATATTGAATAAGCGCCCGATGAACGGAGCTGTACCCTCCGGTTATCGGGCCGGAAGGCGGATAACATGAGCAAATACGCGGTGGGAGTGGATTTCGGGACCCTGTCTGCCCGGGCCATCCTGATCGATGAACGCGGTGCGCAGCTGGCGGAACGCGTAATGGATTACCCCCACGGGGTGCTGGATAAAACACTGCCCGGCGGCACGCCCCTCGGCCCTGACTGGGCTCTCCAGGTGCCCCGGGATTATATTGAGTGCCTGACTGCCGTGGTGCGCGGCTGCATGGAAGAGTCTAAGGTTCCCGCGGAAAGTGTGGCGGGGATCGGTATCGATTTTACCTCCTGCAGCGTGATGCCCGCCTTATCCGACGGAACGCCTCTGTGCGAGGTTTCCAATTTCCGAGATGTTCCCCACGCCTACGCGAAACTGTGGAAACACCACGCGGCCCAGTACTGCGCGGACATACTGAACGAAACCGCCGCGGCCAGAGCGGAGTCCTGGCTGCCCATGTACGGCGGAAAAATCTCCAGCGAATGGCTGATACCCAAGGCGATGCAGATTGTAAAGGAAGCGCCGGATGTTTACGGCGCCATGGATCGGTTTATCGAATGCGGCGACTGGGTGGTGTGGCAGCTCTGCGGCAAGGAAATCCGCAGTGCCTGCAACGCGGGATACAAGGCTCAGTGGCGGTACGGCGAAGGATATCCTTCAAAGGAATTCTTCAAAGCCCTGGATCCCCGGATGGAAAATTTTACCGGGGAAAAACTCTCTCCGGATATCCGGCCCCTGGGAAGCAGGGCAGGGTTCCTGACCCCGGAAATGGCCGCCGCCATGGGACTGACGGTGAACACCGCGGTGGCCGTGGGAGTCATCGATGCCCACGCTTCGGTCCCTGCCTGCGGCATTGCCTCACCGGGAAAAATGCTCATGGCTATGGGTACCTCCACCTGTCACCTGCTGCTGAGCGAGGATGAAAAACCCGCGGCGGGGGTCTGCGGGGTGGTGAAGGACGGTATTATCCCCGGGCTTTTCGCCTATGAGGCGGGACAGAGCTGCGTAGGGGACCACTTCAGCTGGTTCGTGGAAAATTGTGTCCCCGAAAGCTACGCTCTTGAAGCGAAGGCCGCGGGGATCAGCCTCCACCAGCTGCTTCGCCGGAAGGCCGAAGGCCAGAAACCCGGCGGGCACGGCCTTGTCGCCCTGGACTGGTGGAACGGGGTCCGCAGCACCCTGATGGATTTTGACCTTTCCGGCGTGATCGCCGGAATGACCCTTCAGACAAAACCCGAAGACGTGTACCGGGCGCTGATAGAGGCAACGGCCTACGGCACCCGCAACATCATCGGCGCCTTCCGCTCCGGCGGGGTGCCGGTGGATGAATTGTACGCCGGCGGCGGTATCGCCCGTAAAGACCCCATGACCATGCAGATATACGCCGACGTGACGGGCTGTGACATTAAGATAGCAAGTTCAGCGCAGAACGCCGCGGTGGGAGCTGCAATTTACGGTTTCGCCGCGGGAATGCCGGAAAAAAACATTGCCGGCATAGTCAGGGATATAGGCGCCGTCGGTGATGTGGTGTACCACCCGAACCCGGAGCATACGGAAACCTACAGCCGGCTGTTTGCCCTGTACATGGAGCTCCACGATTTTTTCGGCAGGGAAGAACCGACTATTCTGCACCGGCTCAAAGCTATCCGTACGGGCCAGGGCTGATTCCGCCAGCCTGATCCCGGCGGCGGGCGTTCATAAAAAACGTTGGCCGCGGCGGCCGCCGCAAAACGCAATTCCGGTTAAAAGCAAAACCGGCGGATCGCCTCCAGCACGCCCAGGCCATACTGGTTTTGGCAGACGTAGTCCGCGGCGTTCCTGACCGGCTCAACGGCGTTTGCCACCGCCGCGCCGATTCCGGCTTCCCGGACCATTTCAAGGTCATTGGCGTTGTCCCCGACCGCCAGGGTGTTTTCCATTGGGACCTTTACGATGGAACACAGCTCCCGCAAGCCTTCGGCTTTGTTTATTCCCGGCGCGGCTATTTCGCATCCGAAACCATCATACAGGGCAACCGAAAAAAGAGAGAGCAGCGGTTCGAGTTCCTTCCGGAAAACCGAGAATTCCATGCCGCCGGGAGGAGACATGATGTTTACTTTTTCCGCGGTCATGGTTTTCCAGTCACCGGGGCTCATGGATTTAACCGGAAGAGACCGGCCCCCTTTGAACCGGTCCCGGGTCCATTCTGTTTCGGAAAGGGTATATTCGGTATCGCCGCTGTAAAAGAGGACCGTCATTCCCAACGCGGCGGATTTTTCCATGATTTCCCTGAGAAGCCCCAGTGAAAAAGAATGGCGCGCCAGCACCAAATCCCCGCGGTAGATAACCGCGCCGTTGCAGCCGACCAGGGGACCGGTAACCGGTACCTGTTCGGCATAGGGCTGTATGCCGTAGGGCGGGCGGCCGCTGATAAATGAAAAGAGGATATTCCGTTCCTTCAGTTCCTCAACACACCGGATCAGTTCGGGGATAACCGTCTTCTCCTTGTTCAGAAAGGTGTCGTCAAGGTCGCTTACGACGAGTTTTATTTCTTTCATGTCCCGATTATACCATCCTGAACAATACTGTCATACTATGGACCGCAGCCGTGATCCGCGGGAAATCCCCTTCCGGTGTCTTCCGGGCGGCCTTCCCAGAGGAGAATGGCGGCGGCGGCGGCTACATTAAGGGAATCCACCATGGTATTCCGCACCTGGGGTATATATACCTCCATACTGCACTCGTCCCGGAGTTGTTCCGGCAGCCCGAATCCTTCACTGCCGAACAGTATTGCCAGTTTTTCCGCGGACGCCAGCGCCGCCGGCGGCAGCGCCTTTCCGCCGATGGCCGCTCCGGCAAGAACCCAGCCTGTATTTTTCAGATACGCCATATCACCGGGGCCTTCAAAATATCCAAGTTCCAGGGAAAGGGCGGCTCCCATGGAACACCGGAGGGTCCTCCGGCTGAAGGGATCGGCGCAGTTTCTGTCCATGAATACGCCCTCCCATCCAAGGGCGGCGGCGCTCCGCATGATGGTGCCCAGGTTTACCGGATCGCCGATTCCGGCGCAGACGACAATCCGCCGGCCTTCCCGTGGTACCCGAAGGCCCTCCAGAGAAGGGATTTCCGGACGCCGGGCGGCCAGGAGCATTCCCCGGTGGAACCCGTATCCCGCTGTTCCGGAAAGTTCCTCCTGGGAAACTTCGTAGAGCGGGCATTGCCCCCGGATAATGGTTTCCATTTTTTCCCGGGCCTTGGGAACCGCCGCGGCGGCCACCAGGGAACACGATGCCGCGATCCGTTCGGCCAGAAAACGGCCCTCACCGATGATTAGTCCCTCCCGGGCAAGATCCCGGTCGCGGAGGGATGAAAAAATTGAAATATCCCGAAGCATGACAGTATCATACCCCGCTTATCAGCACAATTTAAACTATCCCGGAGCTGTATTCCTCTGTAATATGTGTTATATTTTATATGCCGATTTGTTTTTCAGTGAGGGGGTGTCAAAATGAAAAAGCCGCGGTTCCGCCGTATAGTTTTGTTTCTGGCCCTGCCGGCAGTCTTTTCCCTGTTTTTTACCGCATGTACCGACTTTTTTTCCACATCCCTGGGATCCTGGGCTGCCAGGGACTGGTCGGGTAAGACCATCCCCGTGAACAGTGACAACGTACACGACCTCATCGCTCAAGCCGAAAACGACCCGGATATGTCCCTCGCGGTGCTGCGGGGCATTGAAGACGCTGTTTCAAAAGCCTCAGGCAAGGATAAAACCGATCTCCAGTCGGCGGCCCTGGAAGCCGCCACCAACGCGTCGGGTATCGGCAATGAGATCATCGGCAATGTGGGGGATATTTTAAAAGCGTCCGATGAAGACGACAACGGCAAGATTTCCGCAATAATAAACAGTACCATCGACAGTCTGGGAAACCTCGGCGAAACCAGTGATATCCTGGTCAGGATACTGCCTGATCCCGATACGGACCCCGCCGGGTTCCAGGCGTTCCTCGACAATTCCGCCGCTGAGGATCTGGGTATGGCGGCGGTGATTCTGCTGGCCGCTGAGTCTAAAAATAACGGCGGCGCCGATGAGTATCTTGAGAACGGCTTTGATCCCGCCAATCCCAAAAATGATAATGAAAAAATGGCCCTGGCCCTGGCCCAGGGGGTGGGAGATAAAATCGGGGCCGGCACCGGCTCGGACGGTGAAAAAGCCCTGAGGGATATCCTGGAAGAATTGGGATTGCTGTAAGGTTTATATGAGGAATAAAACCCGGTTAATTCCGGCGGCTCTGATTTTTATTTTCTGCGGCGCGGCCCTTTCCGCCGAAAAAATAGCCCCTTTTACGATGCCCTCCGCCCGGCTCAACGCCATGGGCGGATCCCATGTGGCTTTTGCCGAGGATGTTGATGTTCTTCTGATAAATCCGGCGTCCCTGGCGTCGGTAAAACAGTTCAGTGTCGCCGAGATAACCCTGGGAACCCACGGACCTATACTGGAATTAGCCGATTTTATCGGGGAAATAGCAGACTGGATAGAAGACGACTCTGACAATCCTTTGGATTTATCCGGGATTTCGAAGCTTCTTGATAAAAACGGCCGGATGGCCCTGGGCCTTGATTTAGGAGGCCCCGTTTCCCTGGCCTTTGTGAGGAACGGCTTCGGAATAGGTTTTTTCGACCGGGCTTACGTTGATATAGCCATAAATGGAATGTCCATGCGGGCAACCGCCAACGCGGACGCAATACTGGTCGGCGGGTACGGATTCCGGCTCATGGAGAAGGGCAGCCATATCCTTGACGCGGGATTCACCCTTAAGGGCCTTTTCAGAATCGGTTCAACCAGCAGTTATTCCCTTCTGCGGTTCACCCAATTCGGAGATCTGCTTTCGATGGATACCACCGCGGGCATCGGCCTCGATCTTGGGGTCCGGTATGAATTCGCCAAACTGTTTTCAGCCGCCGTTGTCTGCAACGATGTGTATTCTCCGGTTTATGTGACTCCGGATCTGATGAAAGACCCCGATGAACGGCGGGACCCCTATTGGGATACGGTCGCGCCCCGGCTCAACCTGGGGGTTATGGTGAATGCCCTCAACTGGAAATATCTGGGTATCAGCGTGATGGCGGATTACCGGGACATTCTGGATTTTATGAATCCGATTCCGCGGAACCCCATTCTTAATATAAGCCTTGGGACGGAGGTAAGGATCTTAAACCGGATATTTCTCCGCGCCGGTATCCAGGATGCCCTTCCGGCCTGCGGTATCGGGCTTGACCTGTGGATCTGCAAGCTTGATTTTGCCCTTTACGGCAAAGAACTGGGGATGGACCCGGGTACCCGCCCGGTTTACGCCATGACGCTGGGCCTTCTTTTCCGGTATTAACCATGGATACTTCTCCTGAACTGAAAGCGCTCGCGGAATTGATCCGCAGCGCCCGCTGCTGTACCGCCCTCACCGGCGCCGGGGTGAGTACCCTTTCGGGCATCAGGGATTTCAGGGGGAAAAACGGCCTATATACGGAATTCGACGCTGATAAGATATTTGATATAGAGTATTTCCGCAGGGATCCTTCATATTACTACAATGCCGCCAGAACGCTATTTTATACCCTTGATGAAATTCAGCCTTCAATTGTGCATATCGGCCTGGCACGGATGGAGCAATCGGGGCTGCTCGAGGGTATTATCACCCAGAATATTGACCTGCTCCACCAAAAAGCCGGAAGCCGGCGGGTTGTCGAAATCCACGGCTCCCCGTCACTGCATTACTGCCTGAACTGCATGGACGGCTGTTCCCCGGAGGACTTTGATGCGGATGATGCGGTCCGCGGCAATCCCGCTGTTATGGGCTTTTCCGAGGCGGCGGCTATTGTGCGGGCAGGGGATATGCCCCGGTGCGGTATCTGCGGTTCGGTGCTTAAACCGGGAATAACTTTTTTCGGCGAGGCCCTTCCCGCAAAAGCCCTTAAAAACGCGGAAGGGCTTGCGCGGAAATCCGACCTTATGCTGGTCCTGGGAACGAGCCTTACGGTATATCCCGCCGCCTTTCTTCCGGAATACACCCTGCGGGACGGCGGGGACATTGTCCTGGTCAACAATATGGTTACCCCCATGGATTCCCGGGCCATCCTGCGTTTCGACGATCTGGAGACGGTTTTCTCATTTCTTACATCAGAAGCCGGATAAAAAATTTGTTATATTTCAAAATTACGTCTTTATTAAATTGACATAAACAAGTATCATTATAGGCAATGGATTTTAAGACGGCAATTCTAAAATCATTAAATTATATTTAGGAGGGTTTGATGAAAAAATTACGGAAAGCTGTTGTTTTATTGTTTGTTCTCGCAGTTGTGTCCCCTGCTCTGATGGCACAATCCCTTAAAGGAATGAGCCTTAACGGTGCGACGGGGTTATACAATATACCGTCCGGCCGCATCGGATGGGAACGGAGCGCCGACTTAGGACTCGATGTAGGCTACCATGCCATGATCAAGGACGGGGCAAACCACATCGCAAAGCTCAACCTGAGCCTCTTTAAATGGGTGGAAGTGTCCGCCGCTTTTGATTTCCAGGAAAAGTACGATACTTCGAACGAAGACTGGGAACCGAACAATGACATGATCATCGGCGCTAAGCTGCAGCTGCCCACCACAAGTACCGCCATTGCCATCGGCGGTAATCTCCAGCTGATTGATATGGGGAATGACCTGACAAAGGAAACCCGCGGCCAGATTTATCTCGCGGCAACCTACGCCGGCACGTTCTTCAAAATGCCCGCGGAAACCACCATGGTGGTGGGATACACCTTCCACGAAGACATGGAAAGCGATATCGACTTTGGTATGGGTTTCGATCTCTTACTGTTCCCCGATATTTTCCAGCGGTACGTCCATTGGCTCGTGGATTTCTCCAACTTCCCCTACAGCACCGGCGCCATCCGGGGCAGCAATCCCGCCAGGGGCTGTCTGAATACCGGTGTCCGCATCGACCTCGCGGCTATTCCCGCGCTCAGCAAGTACAAACTTGTTATCGATGCCATGATTATGGATGCCTTTGATTCGGACCGGGCGTTCTCAATCGGCGTAGTCTTCGGACTTCCCATTATGTAATCAGATTCTATCGAATATGAAAAAAGGCGCCTCAGGGCGCCTTTTTTCAGTATATGGTTCCTCCCAAAAGGCGGCTTATTATTTCCACCGCCATCCGGGCAGTCTGGTTACGCACATCGAGGACCGGGTTGACCTCCACAATCTCCGCGGAGCCCAGGAGCTTCGATGTCCCCAGCTCTTCCGCCAGCAGCAGCACCTCCCGGTAGGAGAAGCCTCCGGTCAGGGGGATGCCGACGCCCGGGGCAATCATCGGGTCCATGGCATCCATATCAACGCTGACGTGGAGAATATCCACCCGTTCCCTGAAGAAACTGATAATCCTGCGGGCCGCTTCCGCGATGCCCAGGCGGTCAACTTCGGTCATGGTAAAGACCGTAACCCCGGCTTCGCGCATATTGTCCTTTTCAAAGGTATCCAGGTCCCGGACACCCACCAGGGCCACATTGCGGGGGTCGAGTTTCCGGAAATTACCATGAAGGGAACACAGTTCCTCCCTGCCGTATCCGCAGGCCGCCGCCAGGGACATGCCGTGGATATTCCCGGAAGGGGTGGTTTCGGGGGTATTGAAGTCGCCGTGGGCATCGACCCAGAGGGTTCCCCATATTTTGCTCCGTTTTTTATACGCCGAACCGAGGCCGGCCAGGCTTCCGATAGCGATGGAATGGTCCCCCCCGAGAACCAGGGGAAACACACCGTCGTCCACGGCCTTTTCCACCCGCTTCGCCAGTTCACCGCAGGCTTCGGCAATGGGGGCCAGATATTTATACCGCTCATTTCCTTCTTCCAGGTATTCCTGAGCCGGAACCGGTATACCCGGAAAGCTCTCTTCACTTTCGTGGCCTATGTCGGCCAGAGCCTGTTTAAGCCCCGCCAGGCGTATCGCCGAGGGCCCCATATCGCTCCCCCGGCGGCTCGCCCCGAAATCCAGGGGAAGCTCTATTACCCGTACTTTCATGCGGCTCCGCCGGTTTTTTTAAGGGCTTCCAGCGCCCGGTCCAGCCTTTTAAGGGATTCCTCCGCACCCAGGAGCCGGACCGACCCGAACAGCGGCGGACTGACCCGGGCGCCGGTTACGGCAACCCGGAGGAGCATCATAATATCCCCCAGCTTGACCCCTTCTTTTTCCGCCCATTCCTTGATGAATATCTCCGCTTCCGCGTCATTCATGGATGCCATGGGAGCAATTAGGGGCCGCCCCTGTTCAAGGAGTTTCACGGTACCGGACAGGTCGCCCTTTTTCGGGATAAAATCCTCCGCCGGCGGCAGCGGCGGCAGGGAAAAGAGGTATTGTATTTTTTCCGGAACCTCATGGAGAAAAGAAATCCGTTCCTTGATCAGATACATGGCTTCCGTAAAAAGCCGTTCCTGTTCCGGTGACGGTTCCTGGCCCTGGGTGCCGAAAAGCCCTGACGCGGCCGCGTAGGGCAAGGATAAGGCCGCCAGTTCTCGGTCATCCTTCATGCGGATATACTGCCCGTTGTACCATTCAAGTTTTTTATAATCGAAAATAGCCGGCGCCTTGTTGAGTTTCTCCAGGCTGAAACGCTCCGCCAGTTCCGGGAGATTATATATCTCCTTGCCTTCTTCATAGGACGCTCCCAGAAGGGCGACGTAATTGATAAGCGCCTCCGGAAGATAGCCCTGGCGGCGGAATTCGTCGATACTGGTCGCCCCATGGCGTTTGCTCAGTTTTTTCCCGTCCTGGCCCATCACCATGGGCAGATGGCAGTATTCAGGATGGTCCCAGCCGAAGGCCCGGTACATGATTACGTGGAGCGGCGTTGAGGGCAGCCATTCCTGGGCCCGGAGGACGTGGCTGATTTTCATCAGATGGTCGTCCGCCACGTTGGCAAGGTGGTAGGTGGGAAACCCGTCGGACTTGAGGAGCACGGGATCGGGGTTTACGTCATCGTTTTTCCATTCAATATCTCCCAGGAGATGGTCATGGAAACGGGTCACTTCCCCGAGGGGTATTTTGAGGCGTACCACATGGGGTTCGCCCGCGGCAGCCCGTTCGGCGGCGGCGGCCGAATCCAGACTCCTGCAGTGGCGGTCATAGCCGGTTTCACTGGACCGGGAGGCCTCCCGTTCTTTCCGGATCTCCTCAAGCCGCTCGGAGGAACAGAAGCAGTAATAAGCTTTATCCATCCGGATGAGTTCATTGGCGTATTCCCGGTACGTTTCGGTCCGTTCCGACTGTACATAGGGCGCAGCCGGTCCGCCGATATCGGGCCCTTCGTCCCAGGCCATACCCAGCCAGTTAAACGTGTCGTACAGGTTCTGTACAAAGGATTCGTCAAACCGCGTCCGGTCGGTATCTTCCAGCCTGAGTATGAATTTCCCGTTTTTTGAACGGGCAAAAAGGTAGTTGAACAGGGCGGTGCGAACCCCGCCTACATGCTGCAAACCCGTGGGGGAGGGGGCGTACCGGTCTCGTATTTTCATCTGCAAACTCCGCAATTTAGATTCTCCCTAAGTATACCGAGCTTAGCCCGTTGAGTCCACGTTGCGGGGGAGCACTGAGTCTGGCAAACCGGAAGGCACCACCCGTGTGTTACCGGGTCCGCGGGGCCCGTCGGGGAAAAACGGTGTTGGCTCCTCGTCGGCCTGCGGCCTCGAAAGTCGCTCAACACCGTTTTTCCCCGACACCCGGCGCAGCCAGTACGGGCGGGGTGCCTTCCGGCTTAACCGGCTCTGTGCTGCCCGGTCGCGCGGGCGGCTCCCCCTCGCTCCAGCCTTGCCGCAGTAAGTGTGGAATTTTGCTTTGCACAACTCCTAAAAAACTTGACGCCATAGGCGGCAAGTCTTACGCTGCCCCCACTTCTGGTTCCCGGATACGGAGGCAAAACCCGGAATAATTAAATATACCTATCGTTAGGTATATATTTTTTTCAGACCCTATCTTGTTCAGTGATGAATTCTTTTGAAGGCGTTGTAATTTAACTCACAATGGAGATTTTTCTGTGCCCAATAATTGACCCTAGCGGAAAGCCGGAGTACAATTATTCTGTCTATAAGAAAATAGGGATTTGTCAAAATATTTCTGCTGAAAGCATCTGTACAACGCTTCGCAATGCATGAGAGGTTTTGCATGAACGGAATTAAAGGACTCACCCTATCGGAGCTTGCCGCCCGGTATCCGGCGTATGATACCGCTGAAATCGACAGGATACTTATCCCGGCGCTGAAGTCACTGGACCGCCAGTTTATTGTCCTGGATGATGATCCCACGGGTATTCAGACGGTCTATGATGTAGCGGTACTGACCGTATGGGATACCGAAAGTATCGCCGCGGAAATGCGCGGTGAAGGAACCATGTTTTTTATACTTACCAATTCCCGGAGCCTGTCCCATGATGATACGAAGGAGCTTCACCGCACCATCGCGCGGAACATCGCGGAGGCGTCGAAGCTGACCGGCCGGGATTATATCCTGGTGAGCAGAGGCGATTCGACCCTGCGCGGCCATTATCCCGCGGAAACGGAAACCCTCCGCCGGGTGACCGAGGAAATGCTGGAAATACCGGTGGACGGAGAAATAATCTGTCCCTTCTTTCCCGAGGGCGGCCGCTATACCGCGGATGACATTCATTTCCTCGAAGAGAATGGAAAACTCCTCCCCGTGGGAGAATCGGAATTCGCCCGGGACAAAACCTTCGGGTATACAAGTTCAAACCTTAAGGACTGGGTAGCGGAAAAAACCGGCGGGACCTTCGGGGCCGGGGATGTGGTTTCCGTGAGCATCGATGAACTCCGCAGGGAAGATTACCGGGCTATTACGGAAAAACTGACCGGGCTTTCGGGATTCCGTAAACTGATTGTCAATGCCCTGGATTACGATGATATAAAGGTTTTCGTGATTTCCTTTATCCAAGCCGCCGCCTCGGGCAAGCGGTACATCCTCCGGTCCGCGGCGGGAATTTTAAAGGTCCTCCTGGGTAAACCCGGCCGGCCCCTTCTCGGCGGCGCTGAACTCCGGAGCGGCAGTTCAAGGGGCGGCATAATCATTGCCGGTTCACATGTAAGCAAAACCACCCGGCAGCTGGAAAAGCTTAAGGAACTGCCGGATGTGGTGTTCCTCGAACTGAACCAGCATCTGGCGCTGGACAGCGCCGCCTTCGCCGGTGAGATAAGCCGGGTGCAGAACCTCGCGGAAAAGGAAATCGAAGCGGGCCGTACCGCGGTGATCCAGACCCGGCGGGAACGGTTCGATCTCAATACCGGGAACCGGGAGGATGAACTCCGGCTGGCGGTTACTATTTCCGACGGCCTTACGGGGATCGTCGCGAATCTGCGGACGGCCCCGGGGTTTATTATTGCCAAGGGCGGCATAACCTCCAGCGATGTGGGAACCAAGGGGCTCAAGGTCAGGAGGGCCATGGTAATGGGACAGATTCTTCCGGGAATCCCTGTCTGGAAGACCGGTCCTGAAAGCCGTTTCCCTGGTATAGCCTATGTGATTTTTCCCGGAAATGTAGGGAGTGACAATGCTTTGAAAGAAGCGGTAGAAAAACTTCGGGGGTAAGTATGAAAGCGCTGGTAAAAAAAGAAGCCGGGGTGGGTATCTGGATGCAGGATGTGCCCGTTCCCGAGATCGGCCCCAATGATCTCCTGGTTAAGATCAGAAAAACCGCCATCTGCGGCACCGATGTCCATATCTACAAATGGGATGCCTGGTCACAGAAGACAATTAAGCCCCCCATGGTTATCGGCCATGAATTCGTCGGTGAGATTGTGGAAATCGGCTCCTCGGTCACCGGCTGGTCCGTGGGGGAACGGATTTCCGGGGAAGGCCATATTGTCTGCGGAACCTGCCGTTCCTGTCTGGCGGGCCGGCGCCACCTCTGCCCCAATACCAGCGGAATCGGGGTCAACCGGGATGGGTGCTTCGCCGAATACCTGTGCCTGCCCGCGTCAAACGCCTGGCGGGTCCACCCCTCCATATCCGATGAAGAGGCGGCGATTTTCGATCCCTTCGGAAACGCGACCCACACGGCGCTTTCCTTTGAAATGATCGGCGAAGACGTTCTGATCAGCGGGGCGGGACCCATCGGCTGCATGGCTGCGGCGATCTGCCGCCATGTGGGCGCCCGGCGGGTCGTTGTTACGGACCTCAATCCCTGGAGACTCGATCTGGCGAAAAAACTGGGCGCTACCCATACCATCGACGTAAAGAACGATTCGGTGGCCGCATTTATTAAGCGGGAAGGGATGCACGGGTTCGATATCGGACTGGAAATGTCCGGATCCGGAGACGCCTTCGAGTCCATGCTGGAAGGCATGTACCACGGCGGGCGGATAGCTCTCCTGGGAATCCTTCCGCCGGAAACGAAGATCGACTGGGATCAGGTTATTTTTAAGGGGCTCCATCTTAAGGGCATTTACGGCCGCGAGATTTTTGAAACCTGGTATAAAATGCAGGCCATGCTCACCAGCGGATTATCGATTGCTCCGGTGATAACCCACCGATTTGCTTTTGATGACTTCCAGAAAGGGTTTGACGCCATGCTCAGCGGGGAAAGCGGCAAGGTTATTCTCAGTTTCGAATAGCGTGCCGCGGGTCCGGACGGTTTTTAACTCCGCCGGGATCAGTGGATTCTTCTGGCAAAGTCGACGAAGCGGAAGCGGTCCGGCCGGTGGCGGGATTCGCTGTACTGGAAGATTTCACCGTCCTGCAGGTACACCAGGGACCTGACCACCACCAGAAGATCGTACTGGTCGAGGTCAAGGTTCTGACGGTCCTCTTCGGTGGAATGCTCCACCACCACTTCCTTATGGGCAAAACTGATTTTAAGCCCCAGCTCTTTTTCAAGATATTCGTAGAGTGAATTTTCACAGACCGCGGTGTTCAGCATCGGAACAAACCGGTCGTTGAGGTAATCCTTGTCCAGAATTATCCGTTTGCCGCCGATCTCCCGGCTCCGGGCGATAAACCAGAGCCGGTCCTTGGGTTCCATGCGGAGCTTCTCCCGTATATGGGAAGGGCCTTCTTCCAGCGCCAGGTTGATGACCCGGGTTTTTGTGGGAAGCTCCATATGCCGGCTCAGTTCCCTGAAACTGATAAGGTTGGAAACGGAAAAGTCATACCGCGAGAGGCCGAGTACCACCGAGCCTTTTCCCTTTACCCGGGTGATATATCCCTGGGATTCCAGAAGGTTGAGGGATTTTCTCACCGTGTCCCGGGAGTAGGTGTAGGCTTCCATGAGTTCGCTTTCCGACGGCAGAAGGCTGCCTTCCGGGAATTCACCCTGTTCTATCCGGTCCGCCATTTGGGCGTATAAATGCATATATTTTCTGTTCATGGCACTGCTATGGAAACCTCGGCATTAATTATACCATATTACCGGAAATCCTGAAACCCGGAATGCCGGTTCCGGGTTTCAGGCGGACCGTTTCTGCCGGCGGAAAACGCCGGTGCAGGATTCCGGTCCGGGATGGGTACCGCTGCTGTTTCCCGGGCATGAGGTATCAGAAATTTCCGTAGACCACCGCTTCATAGGGCTTCAGGGAAAGGCCTGCCTGACCCGGCACGGCCGGATCGGCGTAATTACCGAAAACGGCTCGGAATCCTTTCAGTTCCATTCCGGCGCCGGGAATATCCAGCACAAGGGAATCCCTGGAAAGATTGCAGAAGATCCAGGCGGTATTGGCTCCCAGGCAGCGGCGGTACGCGTAGACGTTTTTTTCCGCAATTGCGATTGGTTCGAATGTTCCCGATGAAAGGACCGGATAGGTTTTCCGCATCCCGAGCAGCCGTTTATAGTAGACCAGAATGGAATCGACGTCCTGTTCCTCGTCCCGGACATTGGCTTTCGTACCCTGACCCAGGCCGATCCAGGGTGTCCCCCGGGTAAATCCTCCAAGGTCTGATCCGTCCCAGCGCATGGGCAGCCGGCCGTTGTCCCGGGATTTCTGCCGGAAAATACCGAGAATTTCCTCTTCCGTTTTGCCTTCGTTTTTCAGAATATCAAAGTGGTTTATGGTTTCCACATCCCGGTACTGGCCGATGCTTTTGAAGCCGCCGTTCATGGCCCCGATTTCTTCACCCTGATAAATAAAAGGAACCCCATTGAGAAAGTACATCAGAGTGGCAAGCATCTTGGCGGATTCCTTCCACAGCGGACCTTCGTCACCCAGCCGGGAAACAATCCGGGGCTGGTCATGGTTTGACCAGAAGAGGCTCATATTGCCGCCGCCCCGCTGCATGCCGGTCTGCCATTCATTCAGAGTGTTCCTGAGTTTATCCGTATCCGGCGTTCCGGGCTCCCATTTCCGGTCGTTGGTGTAATCGATCCGCAGGTGGTAAAACTGGAAGGCCGTGTTGAACTCATGGTTTTCCGGCCGGGTGTATTGGATACAGTTCCCGATATTGGTGGAACTCAGTTCCGCCACGGTAAGCATTTCCGGGTGGCGGCCGAAGGAATTCTCGTTGAGTTCCCGGATGTAGGCGTGAACATTCGGCCCGTCGGTATACAGATGCCTGCCGTCACCGCCAGGGGCATCCTCAAAAACAGCGGGCTTTGAAATGACGTTGATCACATCGAAACGGAAGCCGCCGGCACCTTTGCCGATCCAGAAGTTGACCACATCCTGGAGTTCCTTCCGGACCGCAGGGTTGTCCCAGTTGAGGTCCGCCTGTTCCCGGGCGTACAGATGGAGGTAAAACAGATCCAGGCCGGGTACGTATTCCCAGGCGCTGCCCCCGAATTTGCTGTTCCAGTTTGTCGGAGGCTGTCCGTTTTTTCCTTTGCGGAAAATATAGTAGTTCAGGTATTTTTCGTCCCCCGCAAGGGCCTTCTGAAACCACTCATGGGCTGTGGATGTATGGTTGATAACCATGTCCATCATGATCTTGAGACCCCGTTTTTCCGCTTCCGCTACAAGCCGTTCGAAGTCTTCCATTGTGCCGAAGACCGGTTCAATGGCGCGGTAATCCGCGATATCGTAGCCGTTGTCCTTTTGGGGTGATTTGAGAAAGGGTGTGAGCCATACGTAATCAACCCCGAGGCTTGCAATATAATCCAGTTTCTCAATTACCCCGGGCAGGTCGCCGAAGCCGTCGCCGCCGGAATCCCGGAACGACCGGACATACACCTGATATACCGCCGTGGTGCCCAGATTTTTCATAGATATGATCCTTGCTGTGTGAGTTTTAAAAATCCGTCCGGAGTTTTTTTTGTAATCCCGGAGGTCCGGCCCCGTATTCCGGGACCGGATTTCCGGCGGGTTACTGCGCCGCCGCCCGGGCGGTGGCAATTACCTGGGCGTATTTGTTGAGGGTCGTCCGGACATCCCTGCGGTCCAGGAGGATTTCCTTGCAGGCGTCGTTGACAGCCTGGGAAGCCGTTGCCCAGTAGGGCACGTTGGGCAGGGGTTCCGCCACGGCCAGGGCCTTGACGGTGACATCGAAGTAGGGCTTCTGCCACGCTTCCACATTGCCGTACACGTCGTTCCTGAAGGACGGCCAGCCGTTCTGCTTCATGAGGATTTCCTGGACTTCCCGGCTCTGCAGGTACTTGATGAATTCAATAGCCAGATCCTTGTTGGGGGAACCCACGGGAATACCGAGCATTTCTCCGCCCAGGGTCTTAACGTAGGACACCGGGCCCCGGAGCCCTTCATTGGCTTTGATCTCGGTCTTCCCGCCGTCCTTGACGATGATGTTAACACCGAAGGGCCAGTTGGGAGCGTAGTACACTTCCTCTTTCGCTATAAAGCCGTTGGTGGAGCTGAAAGATGCGTTGAGGGTGCTTTCCGAAAGGTAGGGCCACAGTTCCTGGAGGAAGGTGAATGCACGGATACTGCCTTCGTCGTTCAGTATCAGGGGATCGCCGCCGGCGCCCCGGATGAACTCCGCCGCTTCGATAATGTCACCGGACATCTTCATCTTCAGCAGCACCCGGTTGATCCCTTCTTTTTCCCTGAAGGCTTTAGCCACCGCCAGCAGGCTGTCCCAATCCGTGGGAGGGGTCAGACCGTACTGGCTGAACTTCGCTTCATTATAATAATTGATTTCAACATTCGGACGGTAAGGGAGAAAGTACGTTTTCTCCCCGAATTTTCCCGCCGCCGCGAGCCGGCCCACGGATTCCGCGGGGATGATGGAGACGTATTCGGAAAGATCCTCCACCAGACCGCCGTATACCAGGGCCGCGGTATTGTTCACGTCCTGGGCCAGCAGGTCGATTTCCATTTTTCCCGCTCCATGCATGGCCTGCAGTTTCTTGACCACGTCCGCTGCTTCCACCTGGATCGCCTTGACCGTGGCGTTGTGCTGCTTTTCGAAGGGGGCGATTACATGCTGGCGCATGACTGCCCATTCTTCTTCGCTCAGCGCCATGGTTACGTTCAGGATCCGCTGTTCCCCGGATGTTCCGCTGCTTTTTCCTGAACAGCCCGCGAATGTCAGGGCAATCAGAACCATACAGATCAGCATCAGCAGGCTGTTATTAAAAAGCCTTTTCATTTTCAATTCCTCCAAAAAATATAGGTTCCGGAAACCCCGCCGGGCCCGGTTGCATACAAATCAGCCTTTTACCGCGCCGCTCAGGTAATCGGATTTCAGATACCGCTGCAGCACAAAGGTAATGATCATTACCGGAATGGCCAGAATGGTGGCGTAGGCCGCCTGCTGGAAGAAGCCGCCCCGCTGCACATAGTAGTAGACACTCAGGGGCAGGGTCTTTGTGGTCAGGGACAGGTACAGCGCGTAGGTAAACTCATTCCAGGAATTGAGCCACACGTACATTGCGGCGGTGGCAATGCCCTGCATGGCCACGGGAAACACGATCCGCATCAGGGTCTGCATTCGGTTGCATCCGTCAATGGACGCGGCTTCCTCAAGATCCCGGGGGATGGCTGAAAAGGTGGAAACGAGGATCCACGCCATAAAGGGGATCTGCTGAATGAGATGGGCCAGGACCAGGCCGGTGTTGGTGTCCAGGAGATTCCATTTTAAAAAGGTGATGGAAATGGGCAGGGCGATGCCCACGGTGGGGAACATTTTCGTAAAGAACAGCACCATAATAAAGCCGTACTTTACCTTCGGGGACAGACGGGAAATAGCGTACGCGCCGGGGGCCACGACGAGGATCGAAAAGAACATGGTGGAAAAGGCTACCACCAGACTCTTGTAAAGGGCCGGCCAGAGATTTCCCGAGGTAATGACATTGGTCCAGTGGCGCAGGGTAAATGAATGGGGAAGCAGGGTCGGATGCTGGGTCAGGACTTCCCAGGGTTCGGCAAAGGAAACCTTTACGATAATGTAGACCGGAGCGATCATCACAAAACAGATTGCCGCGATAAGAAGGGTAAGCCCGGTTCTGGCCAGTATTCTTTTAGCCATTGCTGAATCCTTCGCCCCTGTCGATGAACTTTAGATAGAGCAGGGCAAATACCAGGATGATCACCAGAAGCACCGTGGACGCCGCCCCGGAGGCGTTGGTATTGTTCAGGGCGTATTCCTCATAGGCGTAGGTGGCGATAAAGGGAATCCGCCGCCCCACGAGAATCTGGGGGAGTTCAAAAATCCGGAAGGCGTCCACCGCCCGGAACAGCACCGACATGGTGATCGTCGATTTCAGCAGGGGCAGGGTGATGAACCGGAAGGCCTTGGCCTCGGTGGTACCGTCAATTTTCCCCGCCTCGTACAGTTCGTCGGGGATGGATTCAAGCCCCGCCAGGAGCAGCAGTACCATGGTGGGAAGCACCTTCCAGGTATCCGCCACGATAATGACCAGAAGACTCCGCAGTCCGCCGCTGGTCCAGTTTATGGGAACAGTAATCAGCCCAAGCCGGAACAGTATTTCGTTCAGATAACCGGAGGTCCCGAAAATATAGAGTGCGATGATACCCGATACCAGTGTAGGGATACCCATGGGGGTCAGCACAATGGCCCGGACAATACCTTTTCCCCGGAACTTCTTTTTCAGCACCAGGGCGATGATTAATCCGAGGCAGAGCTGGAATGCCAGGCTGACCAGGGCAACGAAGATGGTATTGAATATGGAATTGGTAAAATCCGGCCGGTTGAACAGGTATTGATAGGTCTGCAGCCCCCACTTGCCGGTAGTTCCATCCTGGAAGCCAAGAAGTATCGACTGGAAAATCGGCACAATGGTCATGCCCAGGATATACACGGACATGGGAAGCAGAAGCAGGATTTCCATAACCGGGATCTTTTTTTTAAGCGGCATACAGTTCCCCTCGTACTATACGTACAAATTACTCTGAAATGATAACCTGTACGTATAGGTTCAGTCAAGAAAAAACGAGGTTCTTTTTGTTAAGATTACTGATTTTCGCTATTTTCCCGGCTGAAGCGCGGGGAGATACGGATCAGGGTACATGGTTCCCCAGTTGCCCCGGCGGTCGGCGGCATCGGCTTTTCCGTAAAAAACCGCTTCGTTTCCCCGGTCCTCCGGAACCCACCGGCGGGAGAGAGTACTCTTCAGCAGGGCTAGGAAATCACCGCGGTGTATCTCCATCCCGCCGAGGCTCCGCAGATGCTGGGTGGGAACCTGGCAGTCGATAAAGGCGACCCCATCTGAAAAAAGAAGTCTGGCCAGGGGGAGAAACGCGGCTTTCGATGCGTTGGGCATTTTTGCAAACATGGATTCGCCGAAGAAAACATCTCCCAGCCGTATACCGTAGCAGCCGCCGGCAAGTTCCCCGTCATGGTAGGTTTCCGCCGAATGGGCCCATCCCAGGCGGTGCAGCCTGCAGTAGGCGCTGATCATGTCATCGGTTATCCAGGTACCGTCCTGGCCGGGCCGGGCCGCGGCGGCGCAGTTTCGGATAACCCCTTCAAAATCCCGGTCCAGGACAAATTCAAATTCACTTTTTTTTAAAAGACGGTTCATGGATTTTGAGATATGCAGATTCTCAGGGAAAATTACGAACCGCGGGTCCGGGGAGTGCCACAGTACCGGATCTTCCGGGTTATACCAGGGAAAAATTCCCTGTTCATAGGCCGAAAGCAGCATCCCCGGGGAGAGGTTTCCCCCCAGGGCAACGATACCGTCCCCGTCCTTTCCGGGAACGGGGAAGGTATAGCGCTGATATTCGTCCAGTACCGGAAAATCCGGATCAGGGCCAGGTCTTATCCGGCCCCGCATATCAGGACAGCACCTCTATGCGGTATTCACCGTCCACCCAGTCCGCCCGGGCTTTGCCGCCTTCGCTGAGCCTCCCGAAGAGCACTTCGTCTACGAAAAAGGCCTTGATTTTATCTTCAATAAGCCTTCCCACGTTGCGGGCGCCGAATTCCCGGCTGTAGCCTTCCTGGGCCAGCTGGTTGGTAGCGGCATCGGTTACTTCCAGGGTGACCTTTTTTTCGGCCAGCTGGTTTTTGAACGCCTCCAGTTCTTTGGATACAATGGAAACCATGATATCCTGGGAAAGATGGCCGAACCGTACCACACCGTCCAGGCGGTTCCTGAATTCCGGGGTGAATATTTTTTCCACGGCGCTGTCCACTTCGGACTCGCCGGTGGTCCGTTCCCCGAATCCTATAAGCTGTTTGCCGATATCCCGGGCGCCGGCGTTGCTGGTCATGATGAACACTACGTTTCTGAAATCCGCTTTCCGGCCGTTGTTGTCCGTCAGGGTGGCGTAGTCCATGATCTGCAGCAGTATGTTGTATATATCGGGATGGGCCTTTTCGATCTCATCCAGGAGCACCACGGCGTGGGGCTGCTTGCGGACCGCTTCGGTAAGGAGGCCGCCCTCTTCGTAACCCACGTATCCCGGCGGGGACCCGATGAGCCTGCTGACGGTGTGCCGTTCCTGGTATTCGCTCATATCGAAGCGGTGCATGGAAACACCCAGTATGTCCGCCAGACTCCGGGCAAGCTCGGTCTTTCCGACCCCGGTGGGGCCCACAAAGAGGAAATTCGCCACGGGTTTGTTCTCCGCACGGAATCCCGCCCGGGAACGTTTGACCGCGTTAACCACGGCGTCCACCGCCGCGTCCTGGCCGAATATCCGGGCCCTGAGTTTCGGTTCGAGGCTGCGGAGCTTGTCTTTTTCACTTTCTCCCACTGACCGCTCGGGTATCCGGGCGATCCGTGAGACCACGGTCTCGATCTGAGGCAAACCGATTTCGATTACCTGCACATCACCGGTTCCGGCGGAAACGGTTCCGGCGGAAACGGTTTCGGCCGCGGCCTTTTCGGTTTGATCTTCCCGGTCCAGTACTTCCGCGGCGGCGCCGCCGTTTTCTTCAGCCTCACGGTCATTCCCGTTTGCGGCGCTCTCCTTGAAGGCCTGTATCCGGGCAAAGGCTCCGGCTTCGTCGATAACGTCAATGGCCTTGTCCGGCAGCCGGCGTTCGGTTATGAACTGCGCGGACAGCCGTACCGCGCCTTCCAGGGCATCATCGGTATAGCGGACCTTATGGTAATCCTCGTATTTGTGTTTCAGGCCCTTCAGAATGGCAATGGCATCGGATTCAACCGGTTCCGGAATGTCGATTTTCTGGAACCGCCGGGAGAGCGCCCGGTCCTTGTCAAAGAATTTTCCGTATTCCTCGTGGGTGGTGGAACCGATGCACCGGATCTTGCCGGAAGTAAGGGCCGGCTTTAGCAGATTGGACGCGTCCAGGGAACCGCCGGAAACCGAACCGGCGCCCACCAGGGTATGGATTTCATCAATAAACAGGATGGCCCGTTCTTTTTTGAGAATTTCCTCGATAACCCGCTTGATCCGTTCCTCAAAGTCGCCGCGGTATTTCGTACCCGCCACCAAGGCTCCCATATCGAGGGAATAAATCAGAAAATCCTTAAGCACCGGGGGGACTTCTCCGGCCACAATGCGCTGGGCCAGTCCTTCGGTGATGGCGGTTTTCCCGACTCCGGAATCACCCACGTGGACGGGGTTGTTTTTGAGACGGCGGCACAGTACCTGTATGGTCCGTTCAAGCTCGAGTTCCCTGCCGATAACCGGCTCAAGCTGGCCGTCCCGGGCAAGGGCGGTAAGCTCCGTGGCGTACCGCTCCAGGGCGCTCCGCTTGCTGGTCTTTCCTTTCTGTCCCTGGTCCGGAGGAGCGTCTCCGGCTGGATCCTCCGGCTGCTGTCCGCTGTCGTCTTCCCCGAAGGATTCCTGGTCTTCTTTTGTATAGTCGTAATCGGGGTCATCGGGATTTTCGGTCCCGTGGGAAATTACTTCCAGGAGTTCCAGGCGTTTAATACCCACCTTTCTGAGGTAATAGGCACAGTAATTGCGTTCTTCATCGTAGAGCGATACCAGAATATCCGCCACATCCAGGGATTCCTTATGCGAGGACTGGCTCTGGAGCACCGCCCGTTCAAGCACACTCTGGAAACCCACGGTCTGAGTTGGTTCGGTGTTTTCCAGGACCGGTACTTTCTGCTCAAAGTAATTTTCCATACCGAGCTTAAGCTGGTCCAGGTTGGCGCCGCAGGCGGTGATAATTTCCTGTACCTCATCAAAAGCAAGGGCCGCGTACAGAATGTGTTCGGGGGTCAGGTATTCGTGGTTCCGGACCTTTGCCTCATTGTACGCCGCGTTTATTATAGCCTGCACATGGCGGCTTATTTTCATACTCATAAACTCCTCTGGGGATACTATACCCCTCACGTAGTAAATTTACAAAAAAATGACAAATAAAACAAATTCTTCTCTCCTGCGGCCGGAGAAAGCGGGTTTAGACCTTTTCTACCAGGCAGCGGAGGGGGAATTCGTTCTGCCGGGCAAGGCTGTGGACCTGATCAGCCTTGGTAAGGGCAATATCATAGGTGTAAATTCCCACCATTCCCCGGCCTTTCAGGTGGACATCCAGCATAATTCTGGTGGCGTCTTCCAGGGATTTATGGAATATATGCATAAGAACTTCAACCACAAAATCCATGGTTGTGTAATCATCGTTAAGCAGAATTACCCGGAATTCTTCTGGTTCCTTAAGCTGTTCTTCAATTTTTGAAGCTAGTTGTGTTCCGTTCCCCATGTTTTCCGGCATATATAAAACCTCTGAAGCGGCGATAATGTTACAAGTATAGGTTCCTTTCTATAATACTCAAAAAACCGCAACAAAACAATGGTATGGGGGAGCACCGGGTCTGACAAGCCGGAAAGCACCCGGCGTTGCCGTTCCGGCCCGGGTGCTTTCCGGCTCAACCGGCCCGGTGCTGCCCCGTCAGGGAGGGCTGCTCCCCCTCACTGCAGCCCCGCTTCGCGTGGCTTCCGTTACCCCCACTTCTGGTCACTAGGTGAGGGTAACAATCCCCGGATAGCGCTTTACCCCTAACAGAAAAATCTGCCCATACCGATTCTTCCCTCCTCAACAGAAAAATCCCCAACACCGAGTACCCCCGGGGAGGGCGCAAAGAAGCATGGAGCCGTACCGGTAACGAGGGGTGTCGTATGAAAAGAAATACCGCTCTGCGGGATTTTTTTCATACGACGGGCCCCCCGGACCCGTTATCCCCCATGCTTCTTTGCGCGGTTCTTGCCATACCGGGGTTGGGTCTTTATACTGCACCTAATGCGGATTATTTCTTGGAATGTCAACGGAATCAGGGCTGCGGAAAAGAAGGGTTTTCCGGCCTGGATACGGGATGAGGACGCGGATATTGTCTGCCTCCAGGAAACAAAGGCCCATCCGGGACAGCTTTCCCCGGATCTGCTGCGCCCTGCGGACGGTTCCGGGAAGCCCTATTATTCCTATTGGAGCAGCGCCAGGAAAAAAGGGTACTCCGGCGTGGCGGTATACAGCAAAACCGAACCAAAGGACGTACAGCCCCTGGGAATCCCGGAATTCGACGGCGAAGGACGGGTTCTGCGGGCCGATTTCGGGGAATTCGTGCTTATTACCGCGTATTTTCCCAATTCCCAGGAGGCAGGCGTCAGATTGGCGTACAAACTGGCTTTCTGTGATGCGATTTTAAAGCTCTGTGATTCCATAGCCGCGGAAAAACGGCATTTTGTCCTCTGCGGCGACTACAATATTGCCCATACGCCCATCGATCTCGCCCGGCCGGATGAAAATGAAGGCAGCGCGGGGTATCTGCCGGAAGAACGGGCCTGGATGGACCGGTTTACCGGAGCGGGGTATATTGATACCTTCAGGCATTTCCACCCCGGTGAGATCGGCCATTACAGCTGGTGGTCCTACCGTACCCGCGCCCGGGAGCGGAATGAGGGATGGAGAATCGATTACCACTGTGTTGACCCGGCGTTTCTGCCCCGGGTGCGGCGCGCGGTTATACGCCCCGATGTGGCGGGATCGGACCACTGCCCGGTGGAACTGGAATTGCTGTAAAACCTGTAATTAAGGAAATAGCGATGCGGATAAAGTACAATTCACCGACGGTTCTTACCTACGCGTTTCTGAGCGCCCTGGTGCTTATCCTCTCCCAGACGGTCCTGCCCAGCCTGACCCGGGACTGGTTTATGGTTCCCGGGAAGAATACCTTCTCTCCCTCAAGTTTCCGCAACTGGGTCTGTGTTTTTACCCATGTCGTCGGACACGCCAACTGGAATCACCTGATTTCAAACTTTTCCTTTATCCTTCTGATCGGCCCGATCCTGGAGGAAAATTACGGTTCCCTGTCGTTGATTTTCATGATCGCCGTTACCGCCGTGGTGACGGGGCTGCTTAACGCGTTTCTGTTCCCCACGGCCCTGCTGGGAGCCTCCGGGGTGGTGTTTATGATGATACTGCTGGCTTCGTTCACCAACTTCAACCACGGTGAAATCCCCCTGACCTTTATACTGGTGCTGTTCCTCTATCTCGGCAGGGAACTGTTTAATTCATTTTCCTCGAATAATATATCGGAATTTGCCCATATCGTGGGGGGCTTCTGCGGCAGCCTTTTCGGGTTTTTCCGGCCCGCCGCCCGCAAATACTGATCAGCGCCGGGATCCCTTTTGTTTTCCGTCCCGGCGGTATTTTCTTGCGTCCCCGGGATGGGTTTCCTATACTGTAGGTAAATAAAAAGGGGAACCAGTGGAAAAAATAAAATCCACCCTGCTGGAAGTACTGTACGGGGTCATCCCCATCGTGATACTGATTTCTATTCTCCAATTTACCATCGCCCGGCTGCCCTGGGATTATTACTTTGATTTTTTGGCGGGAACCGTTTTTCTGGTGGTGGGGCTTACCATGTTTCTCATCGGCCTTGAAATAGGGTTTATTCCCTTCGGGGAATCTTTCGGGTCTTCCCTGGTTAAAAGCGGAAAGATGCGCATTATTCTGCTCTTCGGATTCATCATCGGTGTGGTGGTAACCCTTCCCGAACCCGATGTCCAGGTCCTTGCCGCCCAGGCGGATGCGTATCTGGATACGGTCAGCAAGCCTGCGCTTATCCTGGGCATCGCCCTGGGGGTGGGGCTCTTTGTTGCCCTGGCGCTGTTCCGGATTTTCAAGGGGATTGAGGTCAAATACATTCTCACCGCCGGATACGGAATCGTCTTTATCCTCCTTATATTCTGTCCTCCGGAATTCGCGAGTCTTGCCTTTGACGCCGGCGGGGTCACCACCGGCTCGCTGACGGTTCCCTTCATCATGTCCATGGGGGTTGGTGTGGCTTCGGTAACCTCCAAGGGCAGTTCCTCGGCCAATAATTTCGGTATTCTCGCCATCGCGTCTTTGGGACCGGTGATTACCCTTCTGGCCATGGGGGTGCTTAACCGATGATGCAGCGGCTTTTTGCGGGCTACACCGCCGTACTGGAGGAAACCTCCCTTGCCCTGGCGCCGGTGCTCCTGATTTTTACGGTGTACCATATTTTTTATCTCAAAGTTACCCGGCGGTATTTCGTGAAGATCTTCCTCGGGGTGGTGATCGCCTTTGCCGGGCTTACCCTGTTTCTGCAGGGGGTCAATATCGGCTATATACCCGTGGGCGCCGCCCTGGGGGAACTGCTGGCGGATCTTCCTTACCGCTGGATATTGGTGCCTATCGGGTTTTTCCTGGGGTTTTCCGTTACCACCGCGGAACCTTCGGTGCATGTGCTGGTTCAGGAAATCGATAAAGTAACCGCCGGGGCCATTCCCAAGCGGATAATGTTCTTCGCGCTGTGTATCGGGGTTGCGGTGGCCATTGCCCTGGCGATGGTAAAAATCCTGGCGGGGCTGTCCCTGTGGTACTTTCTGATACCCGGGTATGTCCTGGCCCTCATTTTGAGCTACATCGTCCCCCCGGTATTTACCGCCATAGCTTTTGATTCCGGGGGTGTCGCCACCGGGACCATGACGGCTACTTTTCTGCTTTCCCTGGCGATCGGCGCGGCGAGCCGTATCGAGAACGCCAATCCCCTGACCGACGGTTTCGGCATAATCGCCCTGGTGGCGGTCATGCCCATCCTGACGGTTCTCGGGCTGGGTTTGCTATACCGGTTTAAGGAACGGAAATCCCGGAAAAACGCTTCGGCAGCCGCGGATATTGACAGAATAACGGTACCCCCTGCGGGGACCGGGAAATGAAAGTTTTTTTGACAGGACGGGGCCATGAAAGTTTGTGAAGGTACATTCGATCTGATCGTAAGTATAGTTAAAAAAGGCGACGCCGAAGTTCTGATGGAACACGCGAAGAAAGCCGGCGCCGAAGGCGGAACCATCCTCAACGGCAGGGGGACGGGAATTCATGAGGGCATGAAGATTTTCGGTGTCGCGTTCCAGCCGGAACGGGAGGTGATTCTCATTCTGGCCGAGAGATGCCATTCCGACGCGGTCTTTAAGGCGATTTACACTGCGGGAAAGCTCGATGTATCCGGAAATGGCATAAGTTTTATGGTGGATGTATCGAAGGTTGCGGGAATTGTGCATCTGCCTGCGGTTGATTTTTCCGGCGGCGGCGAAACCTAGCAGTCCGGAAATAAAACTCGTTTATATTTATTTAGTTTATTTCTTCTGCTGTTTTCTGGGGCCCGATGAAAATAATTTTCTTCCCTAACAACAATTTTTAGTGATCTATATGTACTCCGTGAAAAATATTTTCTTGACGGGTGGGGGAAGCTCTGCTACCATAAATAGTGATTTTAATGCTGAAAACGCAAAAGGAGTAACAGTGATGAAAAAGGGTCTGTTGGTAGTAATGGTTCTCATCCTGACCGCCGGTCTGCTGTTTGCAGGGGGATCCGGGGACAGCGGGAACAAGGTTCAGCTCACATTCAGTTCCTGGAGAACCGAAGACGTGGCTGTATACGAAGAACTGATCGGTATGTTCCAGAAGCAGAATCCCGATATTTCCGTTACATACCGGTCGTATAAGACCGAAGAATACCAGACCGTGCTGGCCACCAACTTCAAAGGCGGTTCCGCGGCGGATGTTATCCACCTCCGGGCGTACGGCAATTTCGAACAGTTCGCCCAGCCGGGCTATCTGATGCCTCTTACCGAAGAAATTATCCCCGAACTGAAAGTTTTCAGCAAGCAGTCCCTGGGGGGCAGCACCAGTATCCACGACAATAAAGTCTACGGCGTTCCCTATGCCAGTATGTCTATTGTTATTTACTACAACAAGGCTATTTACGACAAACTCGGACTCAAGGTTCCCGAAACCTGGAATGAGTTTATCGCCAACCTCGAGAAATGCAAAAGCGCCGGCATCACCGGCCTGGCCAACGGAACCTACGCCGGATGGGCTTCGGAAGTTGCCTGGGGATCGGTTGCCCCCAATGTATACGGCGGGAACGATTTTTATGACGCCCTTATTGCCGGCCGGACGAACTTCCTGGATCCCCGGTTTATCGCGTCCCTGGATACCTTCGCGGGCCTGTCCAAATACATGCCCAGCGGATTTACCGGTCTCGATTACGTGGAACAGCAGATGCTCTTTATCAACGATATGGCGGCCCACTTCCTGGGCGGTACCTTTGAAGCCTCCTATTTCCAGGCCCAGAATCCTGACCTGAACTTTGACCTCTTTGTCTGCCCTCCCGCGAAAAAGGGCGATACCCAGTATATTTCGTCCTACATGGACGGTTCCTACGGTATCAACAACGCGTCACCCAACAAAGAAGCGGCTATCAAATTCGTGCGGTTCCTGGCTTCCAAGGAAGCCCAGCAGTTCCTCTGCGACAAACTCGGTGTCATCATGGAACACCCCGATACGGTTCCGTCTTCTCCTTTCCTCCGGAAGGTGGCGAACAATCCCGCTCTGACCCCGACTCCCTACGTATTCCTGGTGGGATTCCGGTATGAACAGCCCAGCGGTTCCGCCCTGATGCAGAGCGGCCTCCAGGCGCTGCTTGGCGGACAGGCCAACAGCAGAAAGGTCGCCGAAGATATTCAGACGGGGATTGCAATTTATTACAAACCCTTCCAGAAGTAAGCAGTCTCGTTTTATTAACCGGCGGACCGTTATACGGTCCGCCGGCCTCTTTCACCGGTCCGATTTGCTGCCCAGACCAAAATCTGACGCAGTGTGCTGCGGGTCATGATGGGGCTTGCCCCGCGGAGGCTCATTCCCCAGGAGAAGCTTTTCATGCAGAAGAATAAGACCCAGAGTTTATGGATTCTTTTTTTTGTATTTCCCGGTTTGCTGATCGTTTCCGTCGTCATAATCTATCCGCTTTTTGCGTCGCTGCTTAACAGTTTTTTTTCCTGGCAGGGATTTGAACGCCAGGATTTTGTAGGGTTCAAGAATTTCAAGGCTATTTTTACCCAGTTTCCCCACAATGTCCGTTTTTTCAACGCCATAAAAAACAACGGAAAATGGTTCCTGGGAAGCATGCTGATCCAGAATACTATCGGCCTTCTGTTCGGGTATCTGCTGAGCAGGAATATCCGGGGCCATGGGGTTTATAAGCGTCTGTTCTTTATGCCCGTACTGCTTCCGATTATCGCGGTGGGGTTTCTCTGGAAACTGTATTACAACCCGCAGTTCGGCCTTTTCCTTAAATTGTTTACCGCTCTCGGGATCGAACACCTGTTCCAGCCATGGCTGGGCAATCCATCGACCGCCACATACGCCATAATCGTTATGAATATCTGGCGGTGGATCGGTTTCCCGACCCTGGTCTTTCTTGCCGCCATCGACAACGTTCCCGGCGAGTGTCTTGAGTCGGCCCATCTCGACGGAGCGTCGGAATGGCGTACCTTCTGGCGGATTACCTTTCCACTGATTATTCCGTCGGTGATGGTCATCACGGTGCTTACCCTCATCGGAAGTGTCAATGTTTTTGAACAGGTCTATTCCATGGCGGGCCTGGACGGCAGCCCTAACTACGCCACGGATACCCTGGGAACGCTCTTCTACCGGACCGCCTTCGGCAGTCAGGCGTCGACGGTTCCTGAGGTTTCCATAGGTTCCGCTCTTTCAGTAATTATATACCTGCTCTGCCTCATTCTTTCGGTGCTGAACATCCTGTTTTTCCAGAAAAAGGAGGTGGAGCTGTGATCCTGGATCTGCGCTTCCGGCATTCCACGCCGGCAAAAAAAATTCTGTATATTTTCTTCCAAATCCTGCTGATCAGCTACGCCGTGGCGGTTATTTTCCCGGTGATCAACATGTTTATTTCTTCTTTTAAGACAACCCGTGAAATATTCCTCAACCCCTTCAGTCTGCCCAAACAATGGCGGTACCAGAACTATATCAAAGTGTGGCGAAGCGGCGGCTTCGGCATGTATTTTGTAAACAGTATCCTGATCACCGCAGTTTCCATGTTTTTTGTTATCCTCTTCGGGTCCATGGCAGCAAACGGGGTGTCCCGGTATACCTACAAAATGCGGCTGGTGGTGTATTTGCTGTTCCTCTCCGGGATTGTTCTGCCCCTCAAGGCAGCCATCATTCCCCTGTTCCTGCTCATGGGCAAACTCAACCTGACCAATACCCGTATAGGGCTCATGCTGATATTTACCGCCATGGGTCTGCCCTCAACGGTTTTTATCCTGTCGGGTTTTATGAAGGGTATTCCCAAGGAACTGGAATACGCCGCGCGGATAGACGGGTGCAACGATCTTTCAATTTATAAGAATGTGGTCATGCCTTTGTCCATGCCGTCGATTACCCTAGTGACTATCTACAACATCGTCCCGATCTGGAACGACTTCTTCTTTCCCCTGGTGTTTATTTCCTCGGAAAGCAAACGGACCCTCCCGCTGGGGGTGGCGTCCTTCTTCGGGCAGTTCCAGATCGAGTGGGATTCGATTTTCGCCGCCCTTTCGATTTCCATAATTCCAATGATTATTATTTATATGTTCATGTCAAAATATTTTATCAAGGGAATGACCGCTGGCGCAGTCAAAGGCTGATAGGACCGGAACAGAATATTCTCAGAACGGCCCGGGCTCAAATCCCGGGCCGGTTCAAAACATTCAAGGAGGTTATCGATGAATGTTGCTGAAAAATCCCGGAAACCGAGGATCGGTTTTCTTTTTATAGGTTCCCGGCGTTTTAAGCCCCTGGGTGAGGGAACGGCGTCAGGGACGTACGTGGACCGGGTAGGGCGCGAGACCGATGCCATTACCCGGGAGCTGTCCGGGGCGCTGGAAATCGTCAACCCCGGGGATGTCTACGATGCCGCCGATATGGACCGGGCGATCCGGATTTTTTCGGAAAAAAAAGTCGACTGTATCCTGGCGTTGTTCCATTCCTGGGCGGAGGACAATATCTGGGTCCGTTTTCTCAGGGACGCGGATATATCCATTCCCCTGATCTATTATTACCCTTCAAAAGAATCCATTCCCTTTGAGGACTGCGAAGACGAAAACGACCTGATCGAATTCCTGGCCAGCGGAGGGCTGGTGGGTATGCTGGTGGGATCCGGTTCCATTGTAAAAATGGGGCGGAACGCCAAGGTACTGGTGGGTACCCCGAAGCAGCGCCGGGACGATATTATCCGGCACGCGACGCTCTGCAAAATACGGAGCCTCCTCAGGACTTCCCGGTTCGGGGTTATGCCGGCGTACAACGAGATCATGTGGAATACCTACTTCGATCCGTACCAGCTCTTCAATTTCGGGCCGGAAATAACCTTTATTCCCTATGATGAGCTTGCGGCGGTTTCCGACGCCATTCCCCAGGACGCGGTCCTGGCCTGGAAGAACGAACTCAAAGCCAAGTACCCCATGGACGGTGTAATCGCGGAGGAGAAATTCGACGCCTCGGTGCGGTATTCCATGGGTCTCCAGAAGGTGATGGAATCATACGATCTGGATGCCATGACCTTAAACGATGTGGATATGCGCCTCTTCGAGAAAATCGGCCTCCGGCCCGGTTTTTACCCCGACGCTATCAACAAGAATCTTTCGATCCTGTGCCCGGAGGCGGACCTCGGTATCGCCCTGGCCATGTACTACCTCAAGCTTCTGACCGGCAAGCAGATTAATACGGTGGAGCCTTTCTACATCGACGATTCCCGGAACCTTTTCTGCGGCGGCCACGCGGGACCGAATGATTACAATTACCCCGAAAGCGATAAATACGTCAAAATATCCTTTGACGCCCGGTTCGCGAAAACGAAATACAAGTACGCCGGGGCGCCCCTGGCGTGGCTGCGTATTCCCCCGGGGGAGAAAACCATGGTGCACATGTCCCAGGGGGACGGTGAAATCAAGGTTGTGGCGGGCAGGGTGGAATGCATTGACGGCCCCCACCGGATCAACGGGTACAGCCATTCCGAATTCAGGCCCATCGGCTGCGATATGCAGGAGTTCTTCACCAAGATCCTGTCCATCGGGACGACCCAGCACTTTGTGGTGGTCCCCGGGGACTATATCGATGACCTGAGGGACCTCTCGGAACTGTGCGGTTTCTCGTTTTACGGTCTGTAGACGAAGCTCCCGGCCCGCGGGCCGGACAGCGCCTCTCCGGAATCCGGAGGGGCGGTAACAATAGTATATAACCTGCCGCGGGGCAGTTTTCTGTGTAACCCGCGGCAACTGAGAGATTGCCATGAGTTTTATGTTCAACCCCTTTCCCTATGACGACTATTCTGCGGTTAACACACCCCGGTGGGAAGGGGCTCAGAATTCCCGGGTAATAACGGGAAACCTCCAGTCCGCGTCGCACATAACCAAAGCGGTACTGGATGCAGCCAAAAAGAAGTCTTCCGTCGTGGTAGGCATCGACGGATACGCCACGGCTCAGTTCGATGATCTCGTCCGTCTGATCTCCCGGAATATTTTCCAGGCCGGCCTTTCGGTGCTCGCCGTTCCCGTGTCAGAGGCCTACAAGGATGCCGACGTAATCGAAAGCCAGTTCAGCCAGTATCTGCCCCGGGACACGGATGAGGATCCGCCCCTTTTATACGGGCGGCTGTTTCACGGCAGGGAAGACTCCTTTTTTGACAATGACCGGTTTGCGGAGCTTCTCAAGACCATCGGCGGCGCCGCGGCCGGGACCGTGGTGCTAGTCTACGGCAATTTTACCGGCACCGAAAAAATACGGGAAAAACTCGACTTCCTCGCGTATATCGATGTGATCCCGAAAAACGCCGTCCTGCGCCTCAAATCGGGCAGGGCGGCCAACATCGGGACCTCCGCCCCGCGGACCTACCGGGAGCTTATGCGGCGGTCCTATTACGTTGATTTTGAAACGTCCCTCAAGCTCCGGGGTGAACTGCTCAAGTCCAATGAAATCGACTGGTATATCGCGGGAAACGACGAAGACAATCTTATGCTTGTCGAATGGGACGTGTTCAGAAAGGCCTGCGACGCCCTGGTCAAACAGCCCTTCCGGTGCAAACCCGTTTACAATGAAGGTGTCTGGGGCGGATATTACGTCATGCATTACCGCAACCTCCCGGAAACCATGAAGAACTGCGCCTGGGTGTTCGACCTGATCCCGTCGGAGGTGAGCCTCGTTCTGGATATCGGCGGAACCCTGGTGGATATTCCCTTCTATACCTTTATCCGGATGGAAGCCGTTAAACTGCTGGGAAAGGAAAGTGTGGCGAAATTCGGGGAGTATTTCCCGATGCGTTTTAATTACGACGATACCATGCATTCCAGCGGAAACATGTCCATCCAGGTTCATCCCGGCGAAGCCTATAGCAAGGAGCACTTTGACGAACTCGGCCGGCAGGATGAGAGCTATTACGTGGTTGCCGCCGGTATGGGCGCGAAAACCTACTGCGGTTTCAGGGACGGAGCTGACAGCGGGAAATTCGTTTCGCTTATCAAAGAGTCTGAAAAAACCGGCAAAACCGTTCCCTACGATGATTACGTCCATGCCGAGCAGTCCGTCCCGGGAATGCAGTTTCTGCTTCCCGCGGGAACAATCCACGCGTCGGGGCGGAACCAGCTTATCCTGGAAATCGGCAGCCTCACCGTGGGATCCTATACCTTCAAAATGTACGACTACATGCGGAAAGATCTCGACGGTACCCCGCGGCCGATCCATTCGGCTCACGGGGAACGGGTCCTGGAACATGAACGGAACGGATCCTGGGTCAGAGAAAACCTGGTGGTTCCCCCCAGGGACGCGGATGCCGGAGACGGCTGGAAGGAAGTTATTGTCGGGGAACACGACCTTCTGTATTTCTCCCTGCGCCGGATAGAATTCCTCAAGGCGGCAAAACAGGACACCAAGGGCAAATTCCATGTCCTGTGCCTGGCGGACGGGGAATCGGTCCGGGTCGTTTCGGAAGCCGATGATTCCCTGTGTTATACCATGCGGTACCTGGATATCATTGTGGTACCGGCAGAGGTCGGCGCCTACCGGATCGAGAATCTGGGCAGCCAGCCGGCGGCGGTGCACAAAACCGTTCTTAAGTAAAAGGGAATTTATGAAAGCTTCCGGAACCGTAACCCTCGCGGTGGACGCGGGGGGAACATACTACAAAGCGGCCCTGGTGGATGCGGACGGTACCATCCTGCCGGAAAGCTTCCGGGAGCTTCCTTCCCGGTCCGAGGGTGATCGGGAAACCATCCTGTCCGCGCTCCGGGCCATGCTCGCTGAAATGATGGGAATCGCCGCCGCCGGGCCGGTCAGGATCGGCAAAGTGGCCTTCGCCTTTCCCGGTCCCTTTGACCATGGAAAAGGGGCCTGCATTATGAAGCATAAGTTTACCGCGGTATACGGCGAACCCTTAAAGCCGCATATCGATGCAGTCCTCGGGGCCCCGGCGGTGCCGGTTTCCTTTCACCATGATCTGCACGCCTGTACCTATGGGGCTTATCTCTACGACGCCGCACAGGGCTTTTCCAGTGTTTTCTGCGTTGCCGTCGGAACCGGACTGGGTACGGGGTACCTCAGGGACGGGACCATTGTTATGATGCCCCACGGCGGTCCCATGTATCCCATTTTCCAGCGGCCCTATAAAGACGGTATCCTCGAGGATATTGTATCCAACCGGGGTATTGCGGGCGAATACCGCCGTCTCACCGGTACAGCGGAACTGCCCGACGCAAAGGCGATTGAAATTCTTGCGACGGAACACGGGGACGAAGCCGCCCGGGAGGTATACCGGAATATGGGGCAGGTGCTGGGGAGTGTCATCGCGCCCCTGCTCGACGAGCTTGAAGTTGACTGCCTTGTGCTGGGAGGCCAGATATCCAAGGGGTACCCTTTGTTCGGACCGGCCCTTGAGAAAGAACTTTCCGGAAAAGGGGCGCTGCGTTTTATCGGGCCCCTTCGGGATTTTACCTATGTAGCTATCCGGGGGCTGGCGGCGCTGCCGGTCCCGGAACGCTACGGAGAACGATGATGGAAACAGTGACCTTCCGGGCTATGGTCCCCGGTGACGCCGGAGCGGTGTACCGGCTGTGGGGCGGCCTTTTTCCGGCCCATCCCCTCAGTTTCGGGGAATTCAACGACCTCCTGTTCTGCGCCGGGCCCATTGATTTTTCCCTGTACCGGGTTGCCTGTACGGAACAAAAAATTGCGGGGGTTGCCTGCGGCGCCGCGGACCGGGAATCGGAAACAGGTTTTATCCAGTTTATCGGAGTGGCGGAGGGCTGCCGGCGCCACGGCATAGGCAGGAACCTTATGGATTACCTCGCCGGCGAATTCAGAAAACAGAATATCCGGAAAGTGGTTTTTTCCGGGTACCCCAGGAACTATCTCGTCCCGGGCCTCGATGCGCAGCAATATCCCATTGGGCTGCCGTTTTTTGAGTCCCTGGGATTTACGGTCCAGTCACGGCCTGTTTCCATGAGAATACCCCTGGACAGGTATTCACCACCGCCCAATCCCATGCCCGGGGACTTCACCCTGGAACCGTTCGCGGACGAACACCTGGCAGGGGTTCTGTGGCTCTGCCGGGAATACCTCCACCCCGAATGGGTGGAAACTGTCCAGAAAGGGTATATCAAAGGGGCTCATTCCTGCACCGGAGTTGTCTGCCTCGGCCCCGGCCGGGAAGTCGCGGGGTTCGCGTTTTACGGTATGGTGGGCGACGATCCCAACCGGTTCGGACCGATAGGGGTTGATCCACGGCACCGGGGAAAATCCATCGGGGCGGCGCTGCTCCACGGCTGTCTCCGGTCACAGAAAGAAGCCGGCTGTCCGGAGAGTTATTTTCTCTGGGGTGACGAAGGGTCGGTGGCTGTAAACATGTACACCAAAAACGGCTTCTCCGTATTCAGCTCCATGGCAATTCTCGAAAAGGAACTTTGAGGCAATTTCAAAAAATCAGCCAAGTATTGAAAGAAACCTTACTCAGTAATTTCGTGGTCGATTGAATGCCAGGTCTTATTGAGGAGCGGCACTGAATTTTCAAAATCACTGACAATCAGGGATGAAAAGATAATATCCACGATAATCAGCTGGCAGAGGCGGGAAATCGAAGCTCCCTCCCGGTAGAGTGATTCCGTATCCGGAACGTACAGGACCGTATCGGCCTGTTTGACCACGGTGGTATCCTTAAACCGGGTTATGGCGATAATATAGGCCTTATTTTTCTTGGCTTCCATGATGCTCCGGATGACGTTTTTCCGTTCCCCGGAGTAGGAGATGGCCACCACCACATCCTCCGGCGTGAGGGTACAGGCGCCGATGGTCTGGATGTCCATATCTTCGTTAAAGCTTGAAAGATACCCCAGGCGGCACAGCTTCTGGTGCAGATCCCGTCCCACAATACCCGATGCCCCGGACCCGACAATCAGAATGGACCGGGCTTTTTTTATTTTTTCCACCACCACGGAAATATTGTTCCGGTTGATGAGCTTATCCGTATTTTTTACCGCGTCGGAAACAACATCGAGGATATTGGAAACGATCTCGCCCACCGTGGATTCACTGTCGTAATTCAGGGACGTCTGGCGGTCCCGGTGCGTAACGTACCGTTTTGTGTATATTTCCTTGGCTATGGCAATCCGGAATTCCTGGAATCCCTTATAATCGAGTTTTTTGCAGAGCCGGACAATGGCGGCGGTGCTGGTTCCCGCTTTTTCCGCCAGCTCGGTTATGCTCATGCTGATAACCCGGTTAGGGTTTTCCAGAATGAATTCGGCGAGTTTTTTTTCCGTCGCAATCTTGCTTTGTTCAAGCTTTTTAAGTAAATAAAGCGGATTTGCCATGTTTCTGTATTATAACAGAGCTCCTATGAAAAAAGCAAAATATTTTTTAGTTTGCCCGCTGTTTCTGCGAAAAATTAGTACAGATGAATTTTTCCGCCCTCTACGGCAAAAAAGTTCGAACCGCTGCTGAGCAGGTTTACTTCAATATAGAAATATTCGATCCGGGCGTCGTAATTGCTTATCAAATGGCGGAAATCATCTTCGAGCTGTTCCATTCTTTTTTTATCCGCCTTGATCCAATACAGGGTGGATGAAATCTTGCTGCCGGACAGGGTTCCAAACTGTTCTTTAAAGAAATTTTCCAGATCCCGGTAAAGGCTGTGGGAATCAGCCATATCGTCGTGGATGGTGTATTCAAGAAAATAGTCAGCCGGTTGTTCTTTTGCGGGGGAATCCATTTTTTACCTCTTTTTTACATTTTCGCCGCCGGAATAACCCGGCGGCGCTTTTTATTTACTGAAAGAACCTATTGCTTCCGTTCCGTGAGATCACTGGGATTGAGGATCAGCACGGAACCGTCATTCCGCTGGGTAAGCAGCATGTTTCCCTGGAACAGTACCGAAGCATAGGGATGCACCGGGACGGCGGAGCGGGCCTGCCTGACGAGGTCAATGCTGAACCGGGTAAGGTAGTTACTGCCCGACGAAACCGTTATGGCGTAGATATTGTTTCCATTCATCCAGAGAAGGCTTTCGGGGTGGATATCGTCATCTCCCTGTTTTACCATTTCCAGGGTGTCGGGGTTGATTTCCACGAGCCGTACGGCGCCGCTGCCGCGGTTTTCACCGGCCACGGCCAGAATCCGGGTACCGGAAAAACTGAGAGTCCGGGCGCTGACCGTATTGAGGGCGGACGTGCGGAGTTCTTCTCCGGAGGATGGGTTAACCTTAACGACCCGGCCGAGCCGGGAATTGCCGTCCGCCATACGGAGGCCGATTACCCCGGTAACCGCTCCGGTCTGGGCGTCCTGCTGGACAATAATATCCTGCTGGTCCCGGGCTATTTCTTCCCGTTCCTGCTGGGCTTCCTCTGCTTTCCGGTCCGCCCGTTCCTGGGTTTCCTGGGCTTCCTTCCGCTGCTCATCCAGAGCCTCTTCCCGCTGGGTTAATTCTTCCTGTTTCTGTTCAACAGCCTGTTCCCGCTGGTCGAGCTGCTGTTCCTGCTGGGCTTTTTCCTCCGGCGTGGTATCCTGGGACTCCCGGACCTGCTGGCGTTCTTCCGTAATACGCTGCTGTTCCTGCTCCGCGGCGGCCCGTTCTTCCTGGATTTTTTTCTCTTCTTCCCGGATGGCTTCCCGCTGTACGGCGGCGCTCTGTTCGGCTTCTTCGGCCTCCCGTTCCTTGAGATCCACCATATCCTTGCGCTGTTCAATGCCCCGGTCATCGTCCTTCCGCATTTCTTCGATTATTTCGGGCCGGGTCAGTGAACTGGTATCGACGGCGCTGAGGGATCCCGGTTTTCCCGTTTCCATGGGGATCAGCATCAGCGTCTGTCCGGGCCACTCGTCAAAGCGGGTGGAAAGACCGGCTTTTTCCGGGGTCAGGTATCCGATTACCGGGGTTTTGTACCGGGACGTGAAGTAGTTCCAGCTTCCCCGGAAAACGGCATTGTAAATAGTAATATATTCCGCCAGAAGGGACGCGTCCCGGACGCTGTAATCGTAAGCCCCTTCGAGATAGCCCTGGATGATGAGCCGCAGGTTGCGGATATGGTCAACCCCGATATCGATACCCAGGCCCATGATATCGGCGTCGAGTTTATCGCCCTCCGCCGCGGACACGGAATGGATTATAAAATACCGCCCGGTGGATCCGTTCCGGATGGCGCCGGATTTTACCGCCAGTCCCATGGAATAGCCGATTCCCCGGATCTGATCCAGGGTTTCAATCCTGCTGTGGGGACCTTCATAGTTAATGAAGACAATCCGTTCGTTCAGGCCTTTCTCAAGCTCTTCGGTATCAACCTGCTGGGCGGATACAGTTCCTCCCGGAATGTTCAGAATGTATATGCCGAGAAAGAGGAAAAACGAAAACCGATGCCATCGGATCTGCTTCATTTTTTTTGCTCCTAAGGTTATTCGTACGTGGGTTAAATACCCCGCATTTCAGGACGTTTTTTATAAGTGAAGATTGTTCTTGGGGTATTAAACCCACATACAATCCTTACCTTGCAGAACCAACATACCCTGTCCTTCGGGGCTGGGTTGTTGATTCGCTTTCCGGATTTATCAATCCGTTTCCTCCATAATATAGAAAAATCGCGATATCCACAAGGAAAAACCCCCTTTCCCGGATTAAATTCGCGGTTTTTGTATAGTTCCGCATCCTGCTGCCGCAGGGTCCCAGCTACCGCAGGGTTGCCAGTTCCCGCTGAACCCGGGTGCGGACCGCCGGCGGTTTGTCATCGGTTCCCAGGCTGACCAGGAGCCGGACCCCGGCGTCGCTCAACGGCGGCCCGGAAAACCGGCAGAGCGCGGCGGTGGACGTCACAATTGAAAGCAGGAGCCGCTCGTCGCTGATAAAACCGGGGGGGAATACCATTTCGGCAAAGGCTCCCAGGGCAATACCGTCGGGATCAACCCCGATCCGGCCGATGGCATCGGCGGCGGCGGCTTTAACGGTGGGATCCTGTTCACGCCGGAATACCCTTGTCAGGAAGGGGATGGTTTCCCGGGAGCCCAGGAATGAGAGAATCCGAAGAGCCTCCGCCCGGTACCGGACGTGGATCTCCGGCCGGCTGCTGCCGGGATTGGCGGTGCCGCTCCCGGCTACCTCCATTAAATACGCAATGTATTCCGGTTCCAGAAGGCCGACAGATCCCCGTCTGACCGCGTCTTCAATGGTCCCGAGGTTTTTTTTGAGCTCCTCTTCTTCGTTCCGGTAATAGTACCCGCTGTGGGAAGATGGCGGCGGGTTCCCCAGCCCGTAGGAAGCCTCAGGAGCCGGGCCGTAAATGGACTGCCGGACGTTTCTGATGCGTTCCTCCAGACGGTACGCGTACAGTATCCAGTCGCCGCCCCCGGAATATAAAAGCCCCTCGTCGCTGAAGGCCGGCGGGGAAGCGGCCCCCTGGATGCGGATTATCCACAGCCGGCGGCCGTCTTCGGAAAAGCCCGCGGCGCCGTATTTTGAAAGGATGTAAATTCCCCGTTCATCGTAAAGCATGGAAATATCCCCGGGGGAATCCCGGGAGCTGATGTGGGTTTCTCCGGTCCAGAGGACCGTGCCTTCCCGCAGGGAACAGAGGACCGCGGTTCCGTCGGTCATGGCCACGGCCAGGGAGTCTCCCCGGCTTACGGCCGCCGCCGGGGTGCCGGAAATCCGCAGCAGGGGAAGGGTTTCCCCGGCATCGGTTCTGATTTCCACGGAACCGTCCGGATACACAACCGCCAGGGCGTCGGCGGTACCCGGATTTTCCCCGGTGCTCACCGGTACCGCCGCCCGGGGAAGCGTATCGGTCCGGTGGACCAGGGCTTCGCCGAATTGGTTTATCCGGCGGATTTCCGGTGTTCCTCCGGAACCGCTCTCCAGGATCACGATAAAGCCGCCCCGGCCATCCGGAACAAGGCCGGACTGTATCCGCGAACCGAATTCACTGTTCCATAACCGGTAGCCGCCGGCGGTATAGCAGGCTGTTCGGTTCCCCAGGGGCACAAAAATCCGCCCGTCCCAGCCGGTAAGTACCGGTCCGCTCAGGGGAGAGCCCAGGGAAACCCGCCACAGCTCCCGGCCGGAACGGTTAACCGCGATGAGGGTTCCGTTGGTCCGGGCAATATAGCTGGTGCCTTCCCGGGAACGGCTGACGTAGGGAGAAAGCCGTCCTCCGGCAAAGTAATTCCATAACAGGGATCCCCCGCGGCTGTAGCACCGGAGGTTACCGCCGTCACAGACAACGGCCACGGATTCGACCTGAGCCGCGGGCACACCGATGGCTGCGCCTCCCAGGGCCTGGCGCCAGACGGGTTCAGCCCTCGCTTCCTGAGCTCCCGCCGCCGGCGGATACACTGCCGAAAAAAACAGGCAGACCAGCCCAATGAAAAAAATTGAAAATCTCACCGCGCTCCCCCCGGGGTCCGTTCAAACACGCCGAGACACTCAATATGGGCGGTCTGGGGATAGAAATCATAGAGACGGAGTTCCGTAAGCCGGTAGCCTCCGGCCGCCAGGGTCCGGGCGTCCCGGGCCATGGTTACGGGATTGCAGGAAACGTACGCCGCCAGGGCCGGGCCTTCATTGGAAAGCCAGAGGGAAAGGGGCGGGGCGAGTCCTTCCCGGGGAGGATCGAGAACCATAAATCCGTAGGGGGGATTTTTCTTTTTAGCGGTTTGCTGTTTAGCCCAGTGGTCATCCCTGAGGGCATAGAATCCGAAATCCGTCCCCCGGAGATTTTCCCGGGCAATCGCCAGGGCCGCGGGATTGCCTTCGATCAGGTCAATTTTCCCAAAACGGTCCCGGAGAAAAACCGAAAAGGTTCCTACCCCGGCGTAAACGTCCGCGGCGGGAAGATCCGGATCCGCCCTTTGGGCAAGCGCCACCAGATCCCGGACCAGTTTTTCCAGGACTTCGCCGTTGCTCTGGAAAAATATCCCCGCGTCCATGGTGATGGTTTTTCCCGCCAGGGATACGGATCCCCTGGCGGTCCCGCCTTCCCGGAGCAGGATGCCTTCCCGTGAATACACGGTAAAGCGGTCTTTGTCGGGAGGCGGTATCAGGTCCCGGTTTTGCAGGGCGTTTCTGATACCGGAATCCGCGATAGGGCAGTCCGCCAGGGGGACCACGCCGGTGCCCGATTTTTCCTTGAGTCCCACCGGGGGGAATTTGGGCTTCGGCGCCGGGACCCGGTGAAACTGCATACGGTTCCGGTATCCCAAGGGTGAGGAAGGGACAATATCGACTGCGGGAAGCTCCGGAAAACCGCCGATCCGGGCAAAGGCGTCCCGGACAACGGACTGTTTCCCTTCAAGCTGAAAACCGTACTCCATGTGCTGGAGGGAACAGCCGCCGCATTTTCCGAACAGTCCGCAGACCGGTTCGGTGCGTCCGGGGGAGGCTTCATGGAGATCCACCAGTTCCGCCCGTCCCCAGGAACCGCTGTCACCGATAATCCGGCCCGTGACCGTGTCCCCGGGTACGGTATAATCCATAAAAAATGTCTTGCCGTTATGGTGCAGTACCCCGGAACCGCCTGCGGCGAGGCTTTCCACCGGGGCGGTAAAAAAATCACCCGATTTCATGCACAAATACTATAGCATGATTGCATGAACAATAGTATAGGGAGTACAATGATGATATGGAAAAATCGATCCAATGGCTAAACCGGGATGATGGTGCGAAGCTTTTTCTCCGGCGCTGGTCTCCTCAGGGTAGTCCCCGGGCTGTGCTGCAGATTGTTCACGGAATGGCGGAACATTCCCTGCGGTACGAAGGGCTTGCGGATACCCTCTGCTCCGCGGGAATTGATGTGTGGGCGGCGGATCAGCGGGGCCACGGAAAAACCGCGGACCTGTCGGTTAATGATGCCGGCCATGGCGGCCAGCTGGGGCACTGCGCCGACCGGAACGGATTTTCGGCGGTAATTTCAGATATCGATGCGGTTTTTGACCGGATAGAACAGACCTACGGCGGTGAAAACGCGGTTCCGCCGTTGTTTCTTCTGGGCCATTCCTGGGGGTCGTTCCTTGCCCAGGGCTACGCGGAACATCGCGGTTCCAGGCTCAGGGGCTGTATGCTTTCGGGAACCCGCGGCCCGGACGGGCTCAAAATCTCCGCCGGCGCTCCCGTTATTTCGCTGGCCGCTTCGGTAAAAGGCGTGCGGAAACCGTCGTCGTTTATCTACGCTATGGTGGACGGTCCGTACAATAAACCCTTCAGGCCCAACAGAACGCGGTTTGACTGGCTTTCCCGGGATGAGCGGGAAGTTGATGCCTATATCGCGGATCCGCTTTGCGGATTTATGTGCAGCGGCGGGTTTTACCGTGATATGATACAGGGACTCAAGGCAATCCACCGGGAAGAATCTATGATGGGTATTCCCCGGGATCTGCCGCTGTATATTTTCTGCGGTTCCGCGGATCCAGTAGGTGATATGGGAACCAGTCCCACCGCTTTGGTAAACGCCTACAAGAAACTGGAAATTGCGGATCTTGAATTCGTTCTGTACCCCGATGCGCGCCATGAAACATTGAATGAAACAAACCGGGAGGAAGTTACGACAAACCTTCTTGCCTGGATAGAAAAACACCTGGTTCGTTGAAACCGGTCCGCCCGGCCGGTTCTTCCGGATAAGCATGCTGCCTGTGCCGGCCGGGATACATTATTTTTTTGTGAGGCTTCCTTGCGTATCCGTTACACCACCGGAAAGAACGGCCGGCCCGTTAGAAAAGCCGTAGTCTACACCCGGGATGAACACCACATAAACCTTGGTGACGTTGACCGGGATGCAATTTCCATTGTTGAACGGCTCAAATCCCACGGCCACGAGACGTATATCGTCGGCGGGGCGGTCCGTGACCTGATGCTGGGAAAAAAACCCAAGGATTTTGATATCGTCAGCGATGCCAGTCCGTCGAAAATTAAGAAACTCTTCCGCAATTCCCGGGTTATCGGCCGGAGATTCAGGCTGGTCCATGTGTACTTCGGCCCGAAAATTTTTGAAGTATCCACGTTCCGGTCCATAAAGGACGGGCATACCAGCAATACCTTCGGTACCATAGAAGAGGATGTCCTCCGCAGGGACTTTACGATTAACGCGCTTTTTTATGATCCGGGGGAACAGGTCGTGGTGGATTACGTCGGCGCCATGAAGGATTTCCGGGAAAAGCGGATCCGGCCGATTATTCCCCTGCAGGTTATATTCAGGGATGATCCTGTGCGGATGATCCGTGCCGCCAAATACGCCGCTTCCACGGGATTTACGATTCCCCTGGGGGTCCGCTGGAAAATCAAGAAGGAAGCCCCCCTCCTGGCGCCGGTATCTCCGTCACGGCTTACGGAGGAAATGAACAAAATAGTCCATTCACCCTGCGCCCCGGCGATCGTGGAAAATTTGGAACGCCTTGGCCTGTATACTTATCTCCAGTCCCGGGCATCGGCCCTGATGAAGGACAGCCAGGAATTCAAGACCAGCTATCTGAACAGTCTCTCCGCCGCAGCTGCCGGCGAACAGGCCGGGGACGGAGCGGTTTTTTCCGCTCTGATCCGGGATTACCTGGAAGATTCCGTGGACTGGAGCAACGCGGGGGGGGAACAGTACAAGGAAGCCCTGGCCGAGGCCAGAACCTTTGTGCTTCCCATGAATCCTCCCCGGGTTGAACTGGAAAAGGCTGTCCGGCTCATTTTTAAGGAACACGGAATCACCGTAAAACGGACCCGTACTCCGGAGCGCGGCCGGGGCGCTGCGGCTCAGGATCGCGGCGGTTCCCCGGGAACTGCCGCTGCCGGGGAAGACGTTCCCGCAAAGAAACGCCGCCGGCGGCGGCGCAGAAAAACCGGTCCCGGGGTTGCCGCCGAATAGGAAAACCTTCCTTACCGGTATGCCCTTTCTTCTGCGGCAGGGTAACCGCAGTATATCCGGGCCGTATCACAGAAGCATGTCGGGAGCAGGAACCGCGGGGTGTCGGGTGGAAAGCAATACCCGGCCCCGGGCATTGTTTCCATCACACGGGACCCCAGGGATTGGCATGTCCATGCTTTTGCGGCGATGTTAGGTATAATACGGTACCCTGCTGCCGGTCTTACGGAATCCGTTCCAGCATTTCGTCGACCCTGTCTTTGTACCGGTCCGGCGCCAGACGGGAGGCTTCCCGGAGCAGGGCTTTTGCCTCAACGGGCCGCCCCGACGACAGGGCGTTCAGGCCGAGGGCGTAATTGAGCAGCGCCGGGTCGGCGCCGTACTGGAGAGCCGACCGGTAGTAATGCTCCGCCAGTTCATAGCTTTTTTCCTCATAGGCAAGCAGTCCCAAATAATAATACGGCGCGTAGTGGGTGGGCTTGAGCTCCAGGGCGTTGAGGAAATACAGTTCCGCCATGATCGTTTCCTTGGCTGTATAAGCTGTCCTGCCGAGATCCACCAGTTCCGCAAAAGTCCGCCGGGACTCCAGATAATTGTCGTAATCCTGCTTAAGGGCGGCGGAATTTATCCAGTTGCGCATCCGCGCCATTACGGCCATGCTGTTTTCCGCGGCGGACGCTGAGGGCGACAGCACCATAAAGGATTCGAACAATGTCCGGCGGTAATCTTCGTTTCCGCTGTTCAGGAGAAATGAAATAAGCGCCCAGGACGCGGGGGCGAAGTTTTCGGGGATTCCCTCAATGTCCGCCATGAGGATGGCTTCCATGGACGGTCCGGTCCCGCCCCAGGATTTTACGGTGTTGAGCCAGGCGAGATTTTCCTCATACTGAATGCTGCCGCTTTCCTGGTCAAAACTCAGGGTGCTGAAATATATGGCAAAACCGTCCCGCAGCCACGACGGCGGATTGGGGACAAATGCCCGGAGAAACTGGATAAATCCCTGATGGGAAAGCAGCCGTTCCGAGGCTTCGCTGTTCCGGTAGACCACGAGTTCCCGGCGTTCCGGCCGCTGGTAGTGGAGATATACACAGCCCTCCCGGGGCCTTCCGAGCCGGCTGGTAATATAGTCATTGTAGTGTTCTTCACTTTCAAAGGCCCGTACCTTGAGGGGCTCTGCAATCAGGGTATCGGTGAACCGGAATACCCGGTTGTACACTTCGAACCGGAGGTCCATCTGCCGGACGAGTTTTTCCGCCGCCGCTTCGCCCCCTTCGGAGATTACCTCATAGTTAAACCCCTTGGCGGAAGCCATGGCCGGTCCGCTTTCCTGGGAAACCGCCGGAACCAGAGGCAGAATCAATAACGCCGCGGCAAGGATGCGGGCGTTTCGTCGTACGGTACTATTCATGGACAGCTCCTATTGAATTATTTTATCAATAATTATGTTTACTTCCTCGATAAGGATTCCCGTATACCGTTCGATATTGTCGATAAGGTACTGCTGCAGTTCATGGATATTTCCCGCGAGCTGGGTTCCGTAGGGGACATCGATGGTTATGACCAGCCGGTACCCCGCGTCATCATCCTTAACCAGGATTTTCTTAATCCGAATATTCTCATTATACTCATCCACGCAGTGAATAACCATTTGACTCAGGGCGGCCTCGGAAATTATGACCTTTCCCCGCTTTGAGTATTCCGGCCGCACCACGGATTTTTCGTGGACCTTCGGAGTCGGCCCCAGGTGGGTGGGGACCTTTTTTTTCTTGAATATTTTGACTGCGTCGTAAAATATATTCGGATAATTGCGTTTTACTTCAATGGACGGCACGGGAATGACGTGCTTGCCTTCTATTTTTCTGGTTCTGATGGCTTTCTCAATCTCTTCCCGGGAGGCGATATCTTCAATTTTAATAATTTTTGAAGGCGGCGGCAGCTGCAGCCGGACGGCAATCTTGTTCACCATTTTTTCGGAAGTTCCCAGAATAAGTATTTTTTTGAATTTTTCGCTCTGAAGCCGTTTCGCCACGGCATCGCGGTGGGATTTTTCATCGAACAGGGCAACCTTGACCGCCGCCAGGAATGTTTTTTCTTTTTTTGCCGAATGGCCGGCGAGGATGTGGTTGTCCCGAATAAGCAGGCCGTCATCGATAATAAAGTCGATGCCGAATTTCTGGGCCACCAGTTTTGCCCGGAAGCTTTTGCCGGTGCCGCTTTCACCGATGAGGGCGTAGACTTTTACTCCCCGGAGGGTCCAAAAAATATCCCGGAACATTCTCATTCCATTATAACATTAAGAGTACCGTTCATGGGAGGGGAAAATCCCGGGTTTTTCCAAAAATATCACCCATATTTCCAAAAAGTTCACCAATCCGGCGGAGAAAGTAGTCCGGCAGGGGCGCGGTAAGGGTTTCGGGGATTTCCCGGGGACGGTCCTCAGGGAACCGGAGAGCGAACGCGTGGAGGAGCAGGCCCCCCTGCTGGGGGCTTCCCCCGTATTTGTGGTCCCCCGTCAGGGGATGGCCGTGCCCCGCGCTCTGGGCACGGATCTGGTGGGTTCTGCCGGTTCCCAGTTTCAGGAGCAGCAGGGAATGGGACCGGTCCGCCGCCAGGGGGATTACCCGGGTTTCCGCGTAACGGCCGCCGCCTTCCGTCGCCAGGCTCGTGACCCTGGTCTGGCGGTCCCGGTGGAGTTCATCCTTCCAGATTTGGTTTTCCCGCAGTTCGCCGTCCGCCAGGGCAATGTAGAATTTTTCTATGGCGCCTTTCCGGAGGCGGTCGGAAAAATACCGCGCCCCTTCAATATCCGCGGAAAATACGATAATTCCGCTGGTGGGGGTATCCAGCCGGTGGAGCGGTCCGGGTTTAAACGACAGGGACGGAGGAATTTTCGGCCCCAGGTACGCCTGTACCCTGGTGTCAAGGCTGTTCTCTCCGTGGACCGGGATTCCCCTGGGTTTATTGAGCGCCAGAAGACCGCTTCCTTCGAAGAGGACCTCCGGTACATCTCCGGCGGTTCCGCGCGCCGCCGCTTCAGGAGCCGCCTGCGGCGGCCGGGAAAAATTCCCGGAGACACCGAGAATTGTAATCGTATCTCCCGCGTTTACCCGGTACTCCCCGGCGGCGGGTTTTCCGTTTACCAGGACATGCTTCATCCTCAGAAGACGGTGGACCGCCGACAGGGGCAGATCTTTCAGGGCCTTTCTGAGAATCCGGTCCAGGCGGCGGCCGTCGTCATCGGAGCCTGCGGTGAGAGTTAATTCCATACTGTACTGTATCATAAAGTGGCGGCCCTTGACAAAAGGCCTCTACTGGGAGATGGTAAAGTAATGGCATGGTCCGAATCTATAAAAAGTGAAGCTCTAAAAGCGTTTTTTGAGAATCCGATATTCCTGTCGGCTGTTTCCAGCTGGTTTTTTGCACAGCTGATAAAAGCTATTATTGTGCTGCTTAGGTCCGGGAGAAAAACCCCCCGGGAAGTACTGGAAACCCTTATCTGGCGGACCGGAGGTATGCCTTCAAGCCATTCCTCCCTGGTATCTGCCCTGACGGTATCGATCGCTCTGAACGAAGGGGTGGGGTCAAATTTATTTGTGGTGACCCTCTTTTTTTCCCTGGTGGTGATGCGGGACGCCATGGGTGTGCGCCGGTCCGCGGGTATCCAGGCAAAAACCCTTAACCTTTTAGGCCGGTCCGCGGCCGACCGGCTGGGAATAGAGTATACTCCGGTAAAGGAAATTCACGGACATGCGCCTCTGGAAGTGGTAATCGGCGCGCTGCTGGGCATCATCATTGCCGCGGCCGTGACATATCTGTAAACTGGAATCCTTATGGCAATCGACAAATCAACAGTCATAACGTTTTTTACGGCATTGGCGATCGGTGCCGGGTTGATTTTTTTTGCCGCAAAACTTATGCCTCCCCAGCAGGGCGCCGCCTACGCGGTGGTTACCGTCGACGCATTGTACCCCGACCGGGAGATAACCCGCCGTCTGGACGGCGGGGGCATCAGCGGGTATGAATCGGAATCAACCCAGATTGTGTATTACGATGATTTCGGGGAACTCCGGTCCGTGTCCCTGGACGGCTATGAAAGCCGGATAGAATCCTTTGACCCACGGAATGACGGCTACGCGGAAAAACTGCGTTCCCTCTTTGTTACTTCCGGCGGGCGGCATGTGTATATTCCCGCCGGAGGCAACACTTCCGGCGGCCGGTCCGCTCCATTGCTGAAAAAAATCGACGCCGCCCTGGGGGATATTCCCTATTCCGCTGAAATCATCGGCTACACCCGGCCGGTGATGGTTCCCTGTATTCTGTTTCTGGCCGCCTTTGCGGCCAGCTTGTATTATTCAACAAAACGGGCCGTGCTGGTCTATACGGCCCCCTCTCTGACGGCTTTTTCCCTGTACGGAATTCCCGGGTTTGCCGCGGCGGCGCTGCTGTTTATGATTTTTTCTATACTCTGCGACCCCCTGGGGGAGTATTTTCTCTCCCTGCGGTACAACCGGGTCGTGCGGGGCAAAATCTTCCTTTCCAGACCGCAGGGCATTATTCTGGGACTTCTGGTAATAGGATTCAGTGCCTTGGTTTTTACCGGAGGAATATCCCCGCTTTTCTGCTTAGCCGCGGTTCCCCTTTCGGCGGTTGTTTTTATCGCTGCCCTCCGGAACAGCGCCTCCCAAGGAAAGGCGGTCAACCACATCCGTTTTGTACCGGTGCCCATCAGACCGTCCTCCCGGAATCTCGGGTATATTCACCGTTCACTGCTGCCCTTTGCCCTTGGGGCTCTGGCGGGATTCTTCTTTTTTTTCGCTTCCGGTGAACCGGCGGCGTATTCCGGCGTCCATGACGGGCTGCCCGTAACAAAAACTGATTTTGAAAAACACATCGCCTATCAGACCGCGTTTTCCCTGGTTTCCCTGGAACACCAGGAACCCGGATACGGCAGCTATTTTCTCGGACCCGACGGCCTTATTCAGGGCCAGACCGGCCTCGGTTCCGGCCTTCAGGATACTTCCGGGATTGATTTTTCACTGGAAGGTATCCTTGGTATGCTCCAGGGCGGGGAAAACGGAAAATTCACGGCTGACTATGTACCAGGGGATGTTCTTTCGATTATTATACTGCTGGCGTTAAGTATGCCCTTTATGTTTTTTAAAGCCCGGGAAGGGGTAATAAAAAGACGTATGAACTTGTATAATGACAAACGGATTGCAGCATGAAGATATATACGTTTCCCCGCGGGGGGATCAATTACGAAGACGATACGGTTCCTTCAAAAGAATCGAGTACTATTGCGTTTTTACCGGCCCTTTCGGTCATTCCCCTGATACAGCACAGCGGAAGCAAGGCTTATCCCGTTGTTTCGGTGGGCGATCAGGTAACCGAAGGTATGCTCATCGGCAGAGGAAGCGGTACCGGGTCGGCCAATGTCCACGCCACTGTCCCCGGAAAGATCGTCCGCAGGGTTTCCTGGACGATGTCCGACGGCCAGACCAACGAGGGCATGGTCATATACCTGGAAGGTTCCTTTGACAAACTGGGCCGCCGGGAGGAAATTTTCCCCTGGATGGGGCTCAGCGCGCCGGAGCTGCGGCGCATCATATCCCATTACGGCATTGTTGAAATGGAAGGCAGCGGCAGGCCTGTGGTGGATCTTATCCATGAAATGGGTTCCCGGAAAGGTTCCCTCAGCCTGGTGGTCCGCTGCGTTTTTGACGATCCCTGGCTTGCGGCCGATTATATCCTTTGCCGGGAACGGCTGAGGGCCGTAGCGGAAGGCAGCGCCATCGCGGCCCGGGCGGCCGGAGCCGACCGTATTGTTTTTGCCGTTACCCACCGGGAGGCTGACCTTGGGCAGCAGCTCGTTGAAAAGGCGGAAACCTTCGGGATTCCCGTCAGCACCGTTGCCGTGGGATCCCGGTACCCCCAGCGGAACCAGCGGGAGCTGGAATACGCCCTGCGGCTGTATGAAAAGAAAGAAGGGGTTCCCCTGGGCAGTCTGCTCAGCTTCAGCCCTTCAACCCTGGCCGCGGTCCATGACGCGGTGATACTGAAAAAACCGATTCTGGAACGGTACGTGGCGGTGGGCGGTTCCGCGGTCAAGGAGCCGAAGGTCTTAAAAGTCCGCCTGGGTACCCGGATCGGTGAGGTCTTTGCGGAATGCGGCGGTTTCATAGAGGAACCCCGCCATATAGCCGTGGGCTCCCCGCTCTTAGGCCGGCCGGTGCTCGACCTGGATGAACCGGTGACAAAAACGAGTTACGCCATTGTCGCTCTCCTGGACAAACAGACCGGGAAAACCGGACTGTACCAGTGTATCGGATGCGGAGAGTGCCGGACCGTGTGTCCCGTGGGCCTCGACCCGGAGGCTTTGTATAAAAGCGCCCAGGTTTTATCCGATCCGCAGCTCGGAGCGTCCGTAATTGACCGGGCCCGGGAATGCCATGGATGCGGCTGCTGCGATGTGGTCTGCCCATCCAAGATAGCCGTGAGTACCGCCATCAGAACCATGGCGCTGAGGAGAGGGTAGGATGTACGGCAATGATTCATTAAACCAGAGACCCCAGGTTAATCTCGCCCGCTCAACATCGCGCCGGATGTGGCTCGTCTGTCTCTGCGCGGGATTTGCGGTAATCCAGTCGGCGGTTACCGAAATATCGACTCTGTATATCGCCGCCGCCGCCGTCATCGGCGCCCTGGGAACGGAACTTCTGCTGAACATACGGTCAAACCGGAATGTCCTCAAGGACGGCAGCGCCCTGGCCACGGCTCTGATCCTGACTGTCATGCTGCCCAATACCCTGCACCCCGTGCTGGCGGCCCTGGGCGCCGCGTTCGCCGTTGGTGTTGTGAAATACAGTTTCGGGGGACTGGGCGCAAACTGGCTCAACCCGGCGCTGGCGGGATGGCTGTTTATCCGGTTTTCCTGGCCCGTACTTTTTGCCGGCGCTCTCTCAGGCTCAATCCTGAATAACCTTTACGACGCGGTGATGCGGGGCGGCACCGACGCTCAGGGATCGCCTCTGGGGATTCTCAGCATCACCGGATATCCCGTCAGCCATACCGATACCATGGTTACGGGGACATTGAATTCAACCATTCTGTCATTTACCGGGGCAAAGCTGCCCGGGGGATACGTTAATCTGTTCCTGCCGTACGGAACGGGAATTATCGCGGACCGGGGGCTCCTGGCGCTGCTTATTGGGACCATCCTTATCACCGCGTCCCAGGTTAACCGGGTCTGGATCCCGGCTCTGTATCTCTTTGTTTACGGCCTTCTGATCCGTGTTTTCGGAGCGCTCCCCTTTGGCGGGGATCTCTGGAACGGGGATATCCTCTTCGGGTTCTGCACCGGCGGGACCATGGTTGCCGCGTTTCTGCTTATCGCCGATCCGGTAACGGGGGCAAAATCGAATATGGGAATCGGGGTCAGTGTCACCCTGTGCGCACTCCTGAGTTACGTATTCCGGTATATCGGTATGGAATCCTACGGCGCTTTTTTCGCCGTGGCCCTGGTGAATAGCCTGGTTCCTCTGCTCCGCGGGCTGGAAAGCCGCCTGTTTTATGACCGTCGGAGGCTGCCCGTATGATGACGGAAAAACCTGACCGGCAGACCGCCTTAAAAGAAGCGGGGATTTCCGCTGCGTGGATTATGGGAACCCTTCTGGTAATCGGACTGCTCTGGCTGTTCACCCAGCCGGTCCGTGAACGGCGGTTTATCCGCACGGTCAACCGGGTCCTTATGCAGAACGAAGATCCCCGGAGACTGACCGCCGCGATTTCAGCCTGGGGCCTGCCGGGCAGGGCCGGCCAGCTTGGGTCCCGGTTCGAAACCGATACCCCCGGAAAAATCGCGGTGGTTTTCTCAATGGTGAATGACGGTATCCCGTTGTCCTGCCTGACCTTTGTCTCGGAAAACGGTACCGTCGAATCACTGATCCCGCTGAGCAACCATGCGTCCGCTGTCATGGACCGTATTCCCGAAATTACCAGGCAGACCTATATACGCCGCATTGAATCGGGTGAACGCATCCTGCGGGCCAAGGAGCAGCCATGAGCAGCCACGACTCACATCCCTTTTGGGGCTCCCGCAGCCCCCTTTCTTCCCTGGCAAGTACGTCTCTGCTTATTCTTGCCAGCAGCCGGGTCGCCTTTGCCCTGATACTGTTTCTCGCAATCATATTCGTTTACGGCCTGACCATAGCCGTTTCCATACCCGCAAAGCGGGCAATCCCGAAAAACAGCGCAAAACTGATACACATTTTTATCGCCAGTCTTTTTACGGGCCTTTTTCTTTTTATACTGTCCCTGGCCAGTCCGCTGTTAGTGCTGGACCTTGCGTTCATCGTATTGCTCGTTCCTCTGTCTTTTGTTAATTCCGCCATTCTTCCGCGCATGGACAGTCTGGGCCTCGATGAAGGTCTGTATGAAGGTTTGATTGAAGCGCTGATTCTCGGCGCTCTTATCCTCGCCCTGGCGCTGGTACGTGAGCCCTTCGGGTTTGGCGTAATAACCCTCCCGGGCATACAGGGGGTATTCGAACTGGTCCGCTTCGGCAGCGGGTCAGCCTTGGCTAACCGGATTGTCTCCTCGTCTTCCGGGGCGTTTATCCTGCTGGGCTACGCAATATCACTGTACCGGAAAATCAGGAACAAGCCCGCCGATAAGGAGGCTTCATGACCGGGCACATTCTTTCTCTGGCGCTTTTTTCCGGTCTTTCCCTCAACCTGCTGGTCCAATTCGGGATGGGAATCCGGAATGTACTCGACCGGCGGCCGGAAACGACCCGCTCAATCCTGCACCAGTGTCTCCTGGTATTCGGAACCGTTATCGTTATATGGCTTGTTTTTTCATTTATCCTCAGCCCCCTGGCGCTGGGGATTCTGGAGTCGGTGCTGATCCTTCCGCTTTCAATGCTGTCCTATCTGGGACTCCGGAAGGTGACCGGGGGCATTCCTTTTTTCCAGCAGGGGGATACCCAGGAAACTCTGCTGGGAACCAGCGGCCTGCCTGTGGCGGCTTCGTACTTTACAATACACCTGGCGGTCTCATTCGGTGAAGTTCTGGTGCTTGCCCTTGGTTTTTGCTTGGGGTATCTTTGTGCCGCCTGTATCGTAAAAGAAATCGATAAACGCTCAAACATAGAAACGGTTCCGCCGTTTCTCAGGGGCGCTCCCCTGATGTTTATTTCCATGGGGCTCCTGTCGCTTATTTTTTCTTCGGTCGCGGCGGTGCTTTTTAACGCTCTTAATATTTTCTGATTTTCCGGACATGCCCGGCGGCGGTATTGGCTGCCGGTTTTGTATTGTGTTTTTTTCCTTTTCATACTAGAAAAATTGGACTAAAATGGTGATATCATAGTGAAAAAAAGCAGCGCAGGGGTGAAAAGACACAATGAATAGTGACAAAAAAATAATGCTCGGCACCCACTGCCATGTTCCATACGGTTCAGCCGATGAGGAATTTGAATCTGTTTATGAAAAAAAACTGAAGCCCTTTATCACTACCCTGTACAAATTTCCGGAAATTCCCGCAATGGTCCATTACTCCGGGGTTCTCCTTAACTGGATCGAACGCCATCGTCCGGAGTTTTTTATGCTTCTGGAAGATTTAATCTCCCGGAAGCAGGTGGAACTTCTGGGGGGCGGATTTTACGAACCCCTGATGTCATTTCTTCCCCTGTCTGATAAAATCGGGCAGATAGAAATGCTCACCACTTATCTCCGCAAACAGTTCGGAAAGCGACCCCAGGGCTGCTGGCTGCCGGCCTTATCCTGGGAACAGAATATGGTGAGTCCCCTGAATACGTCGGGTATGGCCTATACTTTCCTCGATGAGGAGCAGTTTCTCCTGGCGGGGTTTACCGGACCGGGACTGGAATATCCCTGTACCAGCGAGGACCAGGGAAAACTTATTACGGTATTTCCGGTTTCCGGCCGCTATTCCGGGGAGTTTGCCCTCAAGGAACCCGCGGCGGTTCTTGAAAAGATCGGTTCCGAAGGACTAAAAACCCAGGAACGGATTATCACGGTTTTCCCGGACAGTTTTTATGGAGCCGATTCTGAAAAGGGCGGAGAAGAGCTGGGGGTATACCGCTTTTTCGAGGAACTGTCCCAATGGAGCGGCCGCATGCAGTTTACCAGCCCCGGCCGTATTCTCAAGGGATTACCGCCGCTGGAAAAGGGCTTTTTTCCGAACTCCGCGGACCGGCGTTTTTCGTACTGGACCATGGGCCTGAAAAACGCCAAAAAGATCAAAGACCCCGGGGAATCCGAAGGGGATATACCGTATTCCCGTTCACCCAGTTTTTATCCCGGTTCCATGCCGAAAAACTGTCTGGCCAAATACCCCGAGGCAAACGGAATCTATTCAAAAATGCTGTATACCGCGGGGCTTATCAATCAGCTCAGGGGCGATAAATCACGGAAGCGGATTGCCCGGGAAGAACTCTGGAAATCCCAGGGGTATGATGTGTTCTGCCACATCGGTGACGGCGGCATATACAACAACCTTATCCGCAAGGCCGCGTACCGGGCGCTGATCACCGCCGAACGGATAACCCGGGAAAAGGGAACGTTTATTCCTTCCCTGGCGGCGGTTGACTTTGATCTGGACGGCGAAAAAGAATACCTTTTCCAGAATAAGACCATCAACTGTTACGTAAAACCCCGGGGCGCCGCGGTCTTTGAACTGGATTACCTGCCGAAAACATGGAACTACCTCGATACCTTTGCCCGACGGCCCGAGCCCTATGTACAGGACCCGGGGCCCGAAGACGGCTACCGCCGTTCGGCTTTTCTTGACCGGCTGTGTCCGGCGGACGCTGTTCCCGGGGACCTTGCCGCGGGGGTGTATACAGGATGCCGCTGCTGTTCCGAGGAAACCTATGACCTCCTGCACATGGACCGGCTCCGCCAGGAGGCTCGGTTCAGGCTTTCCCGGAATAACAAAGGCCCCTTCGGTTCGGTGGAAATTGAGAAACTGTACCGGCTTAAAAAGGATACCCTGAGTATTCTGTACACTTTTACGAACACCGGCGAAAAACCGGAGACCTTTACTTTTACTTCCGAAATCGACCTGTCGTTTTATGGGGAAGGAAGTAATCTCCAGCGTGTATTCCTGATCAAGGGTGAAGGGAAAGAACCGGCGGCGGGTGATTCCCGGGAGTACAGGGATATCGCGGGGATTGAGTTCCAGGATGTAAAAAACGAAACCATCCTTCATTTTAATTCCGACGGTAATTTTAACTGTTTCATCATGCCCGTACGGACGCGGTGCCGGATCGGCGGTGTTATCGGGGATTATTACCAATCTACCTGCGTACTTCCCCTTAAACGGGTCTCTCTGGAACCCGGAGAGTCCTGGAATACCGCCTATTCCCTGAGAATCCAGCACTAACCAGCAGAGCACCCGCGTTATACCTGTACTTAACAGCACTGAAGCATGGAGATACCGGATCCGGGGGGCCTGGCTTGAAGAAAGGGCGTATGGCTCCTCAGTGGCCTGCGGCCTCGAAAGTCGCTCATACGCCCTTTCCTCAAGCCACCCCGCGTTACCGGGTTTTCCCCATGCTTCTGTGCTGCTGTTCTGTGAATAATGCGGGTGCTCTGCCTTGGCGGGGGTTGGGTAAGAGAACATTTTCATAGATGGTGTCGTATCGCCTACCGGAAAGTGCAGAAAAATATACCTACCGTTAGGTATAGCCGATGTCACGGATATTAGGGTACATCAGCCGCCGCCCGGGACCCCGGAGTGGGGGTAGCGTAAGACTTGCCGCCTGCGGCGCCAAGTCTTTTAGGAGTTTTGCTCCGCAAAACTCCACAGATGGTTCGGCAAGGCTGGAGCGAGGGGGAGCCGCCCGCCGGAAACAGTTACCCCCGGCAAGTAGAAGCACCAAGCACCCGTACATAATGGTAACGCCGGGTGCCGGATAAGAATGGGTATGAGCGACTTTCGAGGCCGGAGGCCGACGAGGAACCATACCCATTCTTATCCGGCAGGACCCGCGGCACTGTTAAACACGGGTGCTTGGTGCGTTTACAGCCTTGTGCTCCCCCGCATCCTTGACATTTGTTTATCTTACTTCCTATAGTAAACCAATCATGAAACGCAGATTAGTAACTTCAGCTCTTCCGTATATCAACAATGTGCCCCACCTCGGAAACCTTATACAGGTTTTATCCGCCGACTGTTTTGCCCGGTTCTGCCGGCTCAAGGGGTATGAAACACTGTATATATGCGGTACCGATGAATACGGAACCGCCACGGAAACCAGAGCGGCGGAAGAGGGGATCTCCCCTCAGGAATTGTGTGACCGGTACTATGCCATCCATGCCGAAATCTACCGCTGGTTTAATATTGCCTTTGATAAATTCGGCCGTACTTCGACCCCGATCCAGACGGAAATCGTCCAGGATATCTTTAAAAAGCTTGATGCCCAGGGGTATATTGTGGAGCGGACCATTGAGCAGCTCCACTGCGCTACCTGCGGCCGGTTCCTGGCGGACCGGTATGTCCGCGGGATCTGTCCCCACTGCGGTTACGAGGACGCCCGGGGCGATCAGTGCGAATCCTGCGGGAAACTCCTGGATCCAACGGAGCTCAAGGACCCCCGCTGCTCAAGCTGCGGTTCAAAACCGTCCCTGCAGTCCACAAAGCACCTGTATATAGACCTTCCCGCTATTAAGGACCGGCTGGAGCCGTGGATCAAGGAAACCTCGGTCAGGGGGTTCTGGGCAAACAACGCTGTGCAGATGACCCAGGCCTGGATCCGGGACGGCCTCCGGGAACGGGCCATAACCAGGGACCTCAAATGGGGTATCCCTGTGCCGAAACCGGGATACGAGAACAAGGTTTTTTACGTATGGTTTGACGCGCCCATCGGCTATATTTCCATAACCGGGAATCTGGGAGCGGAGCGTACTTCGGACTGGCACAAATTTACCGATCACTGGTGGAAAAAACCCGATGAAGTGGAGCTGTTCCAGTTTATCGGCAAGGATAATATCCCCTTCCATACGGTAATTTTCCCCTCAAGCCTCCTGGGGACCGGTGAGAACTGGACCATGCTTTTCCATATGTCCAGCACCGAGTACCTCAACTATGAAAGCGGGAAATTCTCCAAATCCAAGGGGGTGGGGGTTTTCGGCACCGATGTGATGGAAACCGGAATCGGTGCGGATGTGTGGCGGTTTTATATTTTCTACAACCGTCCGGAAAAATCAGACGCCCTTTTCACCTGGAAGGATTTCCAGGAGAAGGTCAACGGTGAACTCATCGGAAATCTCGGCAATCTGATAAACCGGACCCTTTCATTTGTTTCACGGTACTATGACGGCAAGATCCCCTCCGGCCATGATTCGCTCAGGGACGGGGAATTCTGGAACACCCTCCGGGAGTACGAATCGGCGATAGCCCAGAAACTCGAACGGGCGGAACTACGGGACGCCTTCAAGACAATATTTGAACTGTCATCCTACGCGAACAAACGGTTCCAGGACGGCGAGCCCTGGAAAACCCGGAAAGAAGACCCACGGAAGGCGGAACAGCTTATCCATGAACTGTGCCACGTTGTCCGGGATATCGCGGTTATGATCCATCCCTATATGCCGACGGCCGCGGAAAAGGTGGCATCCTTTTTCGGCCTTTCCATCGGATCCGGCGGGCTGTCCTGGATGGATATCGGTGAACCCCGGGGTATCCATTCGGTGGTTCACAGTGAGGTCCTGTTTCCGAAGCTCGAGGACAGCCATATTCTGGAACTCAGGGAACGGTATTCCGGGAGCCAGAAGGACCGGGAGGAACGGAAGTCCGGCGGGGACGCGGAAAAGGCGGTTTCTGAAAAAGCCCCGAAGCAGGAAACTCCCGCGGAACCGGCGGACCAGCGGTTCGCGAAAACCATAAACCTCCGGGTTGCCAAAATCGTAAATATTGAAAGGGTTCCCCAGGCGGAGAAACTCTTTGTCATAAAACTGGATATCGCCGGGGAGGAACGGACCATTGTTTCCGGTCTGGTTCCCCATTACAAAGAAGAGGATCTCCTCAACAAGCATATCATTGTGGCCTACAATCTCAAAAAGGCGAAATTCCGGGGGATTGAAAGCCACGGCATGCTCCTGGCCGCGTCGGACACCGACAGCAGCGGCAATGAGCGGGTTGAGGTCCTTGACGCCGGTGACACCCCAACGGGGACCAGGGTCGTCCTGGAAGGGGTTGAACCCGGGGAAACACCGGAGCAGATTAAAATCGATACCTTCTTTTCAATCCCCATAACCGTTGAGAACCATGCGGTCATGATTGAGGGAAAGCCTCTGATGATTGAGGGAAAACCGGTAAAGACATCGATGATTCCCACCGGTGAGGTTGGCTGATGGCCGGTCCCGGACAGTTTCCCATCCGGGGACTTATTCCGGCGGATCTGGCCAGTTGCAACAGGGCGTCTTCGTTTCTTCAGTCGGCATTCTGGGGCAGTTTTAAAGCCCGGTTCGGCTGGAACGCCCGGGCGTTCCTGATTGAATGGGAATATGCGGAACCCACACCCCTGCTGGTCATACGCCGGAGGCTTGCCCCGGGCATTACCTTTGCCTACGTTCCCTGGGGACCGGAACTGCCCGCGGGGTTTCCTGACTCTGATAATGAACGGAACGGGCTGCTCCTGGCGGTGGCGGACCACTTGAAACCTCTCCTGTCCCCGGACACGGCGTTTATACGGTTTGATCCTCCCTGGTACAGTGAAGGCGCCGACGCCGCGCCTCCCCCTGTTTTCCAGCCCTTTGCCCGGTCGGGAGCGGATATCCAGCCTCCTGATACGGTGATTGTCAGTCTGGCGGAGGACGAAGAAGCGATTCTCAGCCAGATGAAACCCAAATGGCGGTATAATATTCGGCTGGCCGAAAAGAAAGGAGTCACTGTCCGCCGCCAGGATGCCGGCGGCCTCGATACGTTCTACCGCCTTTATGGGGAAACCGCGAAACGGGACGGCATCGCTATACACGGGATCGATTACTATAAAACCCTGTTTTCCCACGCCGCGGACTACCCCGGCAACGGACAGGACCTGCGTTTATATACGGCGGACCATGAGGGCGAAACCCTGGCCGCAGTGATCATTATTTTCCGCGGAACCACGGCAACCTATTTATACGGCGCCTCCGGGGACACAAAACGCAATCTAATGGCTCCCTATGCGCTGCAGTGGCAGGCCATGAAAGACGCAAAGGCGGCGGGATGCCTTGAGTACGACCTTTTCGGTATTCCCCCCAGGGATGATCCCGGCCATCCCATGGCCGGCCTGTACCGGTTTAAAACGGGATTCGGCGGCCGTATTATCCACCGTCCCGGAAGCTGGGATTACACCTACCGGCACGTGATGCGGCGGCTTTTCAACGCGGCGGAAACCCTGCGCAAAAAGCTCCGGGACGCAAAAAAACGGCAGCGGTACCGGAAAAACGGGTTATAATCAATCCATGGAAATGGAAGGACCGCCCAATGGCGTTTGTATTGATAGCAGATGATGAACCGTCGGTGCGGGACGCGGTATTTATTGCCCTTGCCCGGGACGGCCACAGTGTTTTATCGGCGGATGACGGCCTTTCAGCCTGGCGGATACTCCAGGAAAATCCGGAAATAGAACTGGCGGTTCTGGACATTATGATGCCGGGCCTTGAGGGGACCGCCATACTGAGCCGGCTCCGGATGAGCGGCCGTGAACTTCCGGTGATTCTCCTGACATCCCGGGACGAAGAACTCGACCGTCTCGGCGGCTTTTCCCTCGGGGCGGATGATTATATCGGGAAGCCCTTTTCCGTCAGGGAGCTCTGCGCCAGAGTCCGGGCGGTACTCCGCCGGAGCCGCAGTGCCTCATTTGAGGTTCCCGGAGAAAAAGGTATCTTTATGGATACGGACGCTTTCCGGGCGTGGTACAACGGACAGGAACTGCGCCTTACCATAACCGAATTCAGAATACTTCTGGCTTTATACGAACATTGGGGAAATGTCCTTACCCGGGATCAGCTGCTCCGGCACGCCTGGCCCCAGGATACCTGGGTTTCGGACCGGAGCATTGACAGCCACGTAAAGCGGCTCCGCAGAAAACTCGAAGACGCCGGCGCCGGCAAGGATACGGTGGCGTCCGTATACGGCCTCGGGTACCGTCTGGAGGAGCGATGAAGCTCAAACCGCTCCTCCGGGGGCCCATTGTGCTCAGGCTTTTCCTGTTTAATATTCTGCTTATCTTCGTTCCGGTGGCCGGGTTTTTAAGTTTCAAAGCCTATGAAAAGGCGCTTCTGGAAAAGCTGGAGCACGCCCTGGTCCAGGAAGGCCGTGCCCTGGCCGCCTGGCTCGGCGAATCGGAGCTGGACGCCCAGCGGGCGGGCGCCGTTATAGCCAGGCTGGAACAGAGACATACCAGCCGTATCCGGGTTCTTTCCGCGGATGGAGGACTTCTGGCGGACAGCAGTATTTCCGGGACTGTCCAGTCTGTTCCGTCCGGCGCCGGGGCTGCGGCCCGCAAATCGGATTCCGGATCCGCCGTATCGGCGGAGGAAAGCTACACCCCGGCGGATGATTCCCCGGAAAAATCATCACCCCGGTCGACACTTCTGTACCGGGCGCTGTCGGTCCCCGTCCGGATATACCGGAAATATATTCTGCCTCCCAGGCCTCCCCTGGAAACGGCGGATTATTATTCCGGCAAAAAAATATTCGACGGGCCGGAGATAAAGGCAGCCCTGGCGGGTTGTTACGGTTCTTTCACCCGGGTTTCCGGCGGCGGCCAGACTTCCATTACCCTCTATTCGGCCCTGACGGTTTTAAGAGATGGTGAAGTCCAGGGGGCGGTGCTGGTATCCCAGTCAACCTACCGGATCCTGGGGGACCTCTATACCCTCCGGCTCGGGGTAGGAAGGGTATTTCTGTACAGCCTGCTTATGGCTGCCGCGGTATCGTTGATACTTTCCCTTACCATATCCCGGCCGCTGTCGCGGCTGAAAAAGCAGGCGGAATCCTTCCGCCGTTCCGGTTCACCCGCCGCGAAAATCAGTTTTTCCGGGAGCGGAAGAAAGGACGAGGTCGACGCCCTGGCCCTGGCGTTTTCGGACCTGGTAAACCGCCTGGACAGACACATTGACTGGGCGCTCCGTTTTTCCGCTGACGCCTCCCACGAACTCCGGAATCCCCTGGCGGGGATTCGGGCCAATGCCGAACTTATGGAAACCAGCGACCCCGCGCAGCAGGAACTCGTCAGGTCGATCCAGAATGCCTGTTCCCGCATGGAAAAAACCATTGAGGGCCTCCGTTCCATGGCGCTTCTCGAACGGCGGGGCGGAAGAACCTCCGCCGCGGAATTCAGGGAAATCATCCGGAATCTGGCTTCCCAGTACCCCAGCGGCAGCATTGCGCTGGAACTGGGTTCTGTACCGGAAAACTCCGGCATCGCCGCGGAGCCCCAGAACCTGGAAATCGCCGTGAGAAACCTCCTGGACAACGCGGTTTCATTTTCTCCGCCGGGCATCGCCGTAACGGCCATGCTTACGTATACCCCGGGCTTATTTGTATTCAGGGTCCGCGACAGCGGTCCGGGTATCCCGCCGGGGATGGAAGAAAAAATATTCGAACGGTTTTATTCCCACCGCCGGGGTGAACGTTCCCGGGAACATTCAGGTTTGGGACTTGCCCTGGTCCGGGCTATCGCGGAGAACGCCGGGGGTACGGCCCGGGCAGAAACGCCGGGTCCGCATTCCGGCTCCCCGGAATCAGGAGATTCCCCGGGCGCCTGCTTTACCATGGAATTCCCCGAAAAAGACTGATTTCCGCCATAATTCCGCCGCATTCGTACTTCAGAATGGAAACATATCAGGAGGTACTGTATGCAGAAAAAAATTACCGGCGGCAGCTTTTTCGGAGTAAAGGCACTCATTATCGCTGGGCTTTCCCTGGCTTTGCTCATTCCCGTGGCAATGCTCTCATCCATTGTGCGGGAACGGAAGATGCTGGCGGATTCAGTTAAAAATGATATTATCGCCGGCGCCGGCGGGGAACTGTTCCTGGCCGGGCCCTATCTTGTGGTCCCGGTGTACGAAACTTTTGAGAATAAAACCGAACGGCGAAATGTTGTTATATTTCCCAGGGAATACACGGTTCATGGCCAGGCCGCTACGGAACTCCGTTCCCGGGGGATTTATTCCGCCCCTGTGTTTACCGGGAATTTTTTCATCAGGGCTGTTTTTGATATCCAGGAAGACCGGATATCCCCGCTGTACCCGGGCCGGTGTTCGGTTCAGTTTGACCAGGCCCGTCTGTATATGGAAGTTCCCGACCCGGCGGTGCTCAGGGAAATGCCCGCAGTTACAACCGGGGACAACCGGACCATAGCCCTCACCGCTGATTTCGCTCCGCTCCAGATTGCCGGGAGCGCCCTGGGCGGGACGATACCGCTATCCCAGGGGCCGCTTGAAGTGTCCATGGACCTCGAAACCGGCGGCGGCGGATCCATCCGGATTATGCCCCTGGGAATGGGAAACGATATCCGGATCGAGTCGGACTGGACTACGCCGTCCTTTATCGGCGATACCTCCCCGATAATGCGGGAAATCGGTGAGGATGGTTTTTCCGCCCACTGGCGGCAGGCCCTGGGGACGGGGAAATGGCCTGAGTATTTCGATATAGCCGCAGGCACCCGGGGGTTCCAGTATTACAAAGGATTTGGGGTGGAACTCTTTGATTCCGTTGGTGTCTACCACAAGACGGAACGGGCCCTGAAATACGCCCTGCTTTTTATCGCTGTCCCCTTTATTGTAATTCTTTTGTTTGAACTGTTCGCGAAACAGCGTATCCACCCGATTCAGTACGCCCTGGTGGGAGTGGCGGATATCATATTTTACGCCCTCCTGCTTTCCCTGGCGGAGCAGATCAATTTCCTGGGAGCCTATATCCTGGCGTCGGGAGCTGTCATTGCCGCCGTAAGCCTGTATACCGGAGCGGTAATGAAAAAACTGAGCCGCGGGCTGGTCCTTGTCCCGGTTCTGGTCCTTCTCTACGGGTACCTTTACTCCGCTCTGCAGTCCCAGGATTACGCCCTGCTCATCGGTTCCGTAGGCCTCTTCGCGGTGGTGGTGCTGGTGATGTTTATAACCCGGAATGTGGACTGGTACGCCCTGGGAGGCAGAAAACCCCCGGAGCCTCCCGAATCCCTGCCTCCGGCTTTTCCCGGCGACCTGGACAATATTCAGGAGCAGGATTCCCCGGAGTACCCAGCCTAATGCGGTACCCGGATAAAATTGTTGGAAATACGGATAATATACCTAACGGTCGGTATAGTAAGATGTGACAAATTAAGACAAACCAGCCCCCACACACCCGGGAGCCCGAAGTGGGGGTAGCGTAAGACTTGCCGCCTGCGGCGTCAAGTCTTTTAGGAGTTTTGTAAAGCAAAACTCCACACGTACTGCGGCAAGGCTGGAGCGAGGGGGAGCAGCCCTCCTCTCGGAGCAGCACCGAGCCGGTTAAGCCGGAAAGCACCCGCCCTTATGGTAACGCCGGGTCTGTCATATAAACCGGTTTTCGAGGCCGAAGGCCGACACACCGCCATACTCGCTTTCCCGTGACAGGCCCCGCGGACCCGATACCCACAGGTGCTTTCCGGCCTGTCAGTCTCTGTGCTCCCCCTTAATATTGCACCGATGGGCTTTTTTTCTGTATACTGAATGTTACATGAATCTTGAAGCTTTTGTACTCGGATGCGGCGGCATGATGCCTCTGCCGAACCGGCATCTTACTTCGGTGCTGCTAAGAAGGGAAGGGGAGCTGTTCCTCTTTGACGGAGGTGAGGGAACCCAGGTTTCCCTGCGGAAACTCAACCTGCGCTGGAAGAAGATTTCCGCTATTTTTGTCAGCCATACCCACGCGGATCACGTTACCGGGCTCCCGGGCATTCTCATGCTTTCATCCCAGGTCGACCGGGACGATCCGCTGTATATAATCGGTCCGCCAAAAACGGCGGAGTATATCGAAACCAGCCGCAAAGTCCTGGATATGTATATCAATTACGAGATCATCGTCAAGGAAATTACGGAACCCGGTGTCGTATACGAAGGCGACGGTTTCCGGGTCCGGGCTTTTCCCCTGCGGCATACCAGAATCTGTATGGGATATGTCTTTGAAGAAGACGGCCGGCCGGGGCAGTTCCATCCGGAAAAAGCCGAACAGCTCGGGGTTCCCCGGGGCCCGCTCTGGTCAAAGCTCCAGTCCGGGGAAACGGTTCTGTCATCCGGCGGGACCGAGGTCCGTCCCGAAGATGTCCTCGGCGAACCACGGTCGGGCAGGAAATTTTCTTATGTAACCGATACGCTGGCGTTCCCGGAAATCTCCGGGGAAGTGGAAGGTTCCGATCTGCTTATCTGCGAAGGTATGTTTGAGAAGGAGCTTGAGGAAAGCGCCCGGGAAAAAAAGCACATGACCGCGGAGCAGGCCGCCCGGATAGCCCTGGAAGCCCGGGTCAGAAAACTAGCTCTCATCCATTACAGCCCCCGGTACACGGAATTCAATCTGAAACGGCTTTTGAAGGAAGCCCAGGATGTGTTTCCTGAAACGGTTCTGACCAGGGACCGGAGCATTTTCCCCATTGAGTATATCGACTAGCCGTGAGTTCTCCGGGAATCTTTTTTGGTTTTTTTTGTTACCGCCGCCGGGAGTTTTTTGTTACAATTATTGTACGGTTGTTTTCACAAAAAATCCTTAAGGCTTTTTCGCTGCAAATAAATGGGAGAACAGTATCCTATGATACAGGTCCAGGGACTTACAAAATACTACGGACCGGTTGAAGCGGTCCGGGATGTTTCCTTTGAGGCCGGCACCGGCCAGGTGCTCGGATTTCTCGGACCCAACGGGGCCGGAAAAACCACGGTTATGAAGATTCTTACGGGGTACCATTTTCCTGACCGCGGAGAAGCCCTGATTGACGGAATTTCGGTGCAGGATAATCCTCTTGAGGTTAAAAAACGGATCGGGTATCTCCCCGAAAGCGTTCCTCTGTACGGTGACCTCAATCCCGAGGAATACCTCACCTTTGTTGCGGCATCCCGGCTTGTTCCCAAGGCGGAACGGAAAAAAACCGTGGAGAGAGCCCTGGAAGCCTGCGGCCTTATGAACGCCAGGAACAAAACCGTGGAAACCCTTTCCAAGGGGTATAAGCAGCGGGTAGGACTGGCCCAGGCAATTATCCATGATCCTCCCATACTGATCCTGGATGAACCTACTTCCGGCCTCGACCCGAACCAGATAATCGATATCCGGAATCTCATAAAGGAACTGGGACGGAGCAAGACCGTGATTCTTTCGACCCATATCCTCCAGGAAGTTGAAGCCGTTTGCTCCCAGGTTCTTATTATCAACGAAGGGATCATCGCCGCCCAGGGTAGTCCCGAGGAAATTGCCGCCACCATGAAAGGGGGCGATACCTGGGAACTCCAGCTTAAAGGGAAAAGCCCCGCAGAAATCGAAGCCCTCGCGGCGCTGCTCGGAGAGGGGCTGTCTTCGGTTTCCGCTAAGCCCCTGGACCGGGGTATCACGGAGCTTACATTCCTCGCCGCGGAAACTAACGACGTAGACGGTGAAGCTGTTTTTGACTGGGCCGTATCCCAGGGCCTCAAGATACTGGCCATGAACAGGAAACGGCTCAGCCTGGAGGATATTTTCGTAAAACTCACCGGTGATGAAGGGGGGAGCCATGAAGCCTAACACCGGCGGAACCCTTGCCTTAGCGGGTAAGGAACTGTATTCCTTCAGCTATTCACCGGCAATGTACGGGATCACCGTCTTTTTTCTGCTTTTTACCTCGGTATGGCTTTTCTATTTCCAGAGGTTTTTCGCCATGGACACCGCCTCCCTCAGGCCGTTTTTCGCGGCATTCCCCATGGTGTTTATCCTGGTCATACCGGTGATTACCATGAAAAGCTGGGCGGAGGAGCGGAAACTCGGCAGCATCGAACTCCTGCTGACCATGCCTTTTTCCGAATGGAATCTGGTTCTGGGCAAATACCTTGCCTGCGTCGGTGTCCTGGCGTTCATGCTGGTCCTTACAATCCCGCTTCCCCTGACACTGTTTCCCTTGGGGAATTTTGAAGCCGGAATAATTGTTACGGAATATCTGGGCGCCCTGCTGCTGGGATCGTCCGCCATCGCCCTGGGGCTTTTCCTCTCGTCACTGTCAAAAAACCAGGGCGGGGCCTTCCTGGGAAGCGCCGTGGTGCTCCTGGTGGTGATGCTGGCAAGCCAGCTTAATATGAGTTTCAACCTTCCGGAAGTTCTGGCGGGGTTCATCAATTTTATTTCCCTGGCTTTTCATTTTGAAAGTTTTTCCAAAGGCATCATCGATTCCCGGGACGCGGCGTTTTTTATCCTCACCACGGTACTGTTCCTGTACCTCAACACCCGGGTGATCCTCTTCAGGAAGTGGAGTTAGCCATGAACAAACGCCAGGCTATGGTACTGAGCATCCTTTCGGTCGCCGCGATTGTACTGGGACTTCTCCTCAGCCGGAGACTCTGGTTCAGACTGGATCTGACGAAAAACAAAGCCTACACTATTGCCGAGGTTTCCCGGAATCTCCACCGGGAAATTGAGGATCAGGTGCGGATTACCTATTTCCTTTCGGACCGTCTGGCAAAAATCCACCCGGTCCCCGGGGAGATTGAGGATCTGCTCCGGGAGTATTCCGCGTATTCCCGCGGGAAGATACAGGTTACCGTCCGGGACCCCGCGAAAGCGGGACTTACCGCAACGGTGGAGCAGCTGGGCATCCTTCCCCAGCAGATTCAGAGTATTGAACAGGACCAGGCCAGCGTCTCCACGGTTTATTCGGGAGTATTGATTGAATATCTTGACCAGGCCGAGGTGCTGCCCTTCGTGTTTTCCCTGGATACCCTGGAATACGATCTGAGTTCCCGAATCCGCCACATGGTCCGCGGCACCCAGCGGGAGCTTGGGGTGATAGCCGCGGAATCCGATAAAAACTGGGGCGGCGATTACGCCTATCTCAACCAGGCCCTGGTGCAGTCAGGGTACCGGGTCCGCCTGCTCACCCCCGGAGATGAAATCCCCGATACGCTGCCGCTGATCATTGTTCTCGGCGGCGCGGAGGAACTGGATGAGTGGGATTTATACCGGATAGACCGGTATATCCAGGGCGGCGGAAAAGCCCTCTTTGCCCTGGAGACCATTACCGTGGATTCCCGGAACAACCTCCAGCCCAGGGTCCTCATGGATCAGGGCTTGCTGGCCATGGTTTCCTATTATGGGGCCACGGTCAGGCCGGAGCTTGTTCTCGACCAAAGTTCCCTGACCATCCCCTTCCAGAGCATGGGCTCCTACAATACCATGCAGGTCCGTCTGGTCCGGTACCCGCACTGGATTTCGGTTCTTCCCCAGAACGGCAGCAAGGACCATCCAATCACCGCCGGGTTCGCCGGGGTTGATCTTTTCTGGGCGAATCCCATCAGCCTCAATCCCCCGGAATCGGTGGACGCGGAAATCCTGTTTACCACAACTCCCGACGCGTGGCGCATGACCCGGGATTTTGAGACGAACCCCGATGCGGAATACCTCTTCTTCCGGGAACAGCCCGATACCACGGGCACGGAAATACTGGCGGCGGCTCTTTCGGGAACCATGCCGAGCTGGTTTGAGGGGGTTCCCAAACCCGTACGGGAAGGTTCTTCAGAGACACTCCCCGATATGCCCCGGTCTGCCCGGGAGTCACGGATTGTGGTTGTCGGAGACAGTGACCTCGCCACCACCCTTATTCAGTATACCCGAAGCAACCGGAACCTTAATTTTCTTCTCCAGGCTGTGGACTGGCTCGGGAACGACGACGACATTATCGGTATCAGGAACCGGGAACCCCAGGCCGGCCGTCTGGACTCAATATCCGATCCCGTGGAGCGGGGCAGGGTTATGCTCTTCTCCCAGATCCTCAATGTGGTGATAATTCCCCTGGGTGTGATCGCGCTGGGAACAATCCGTTTCGCAAAACGCAAGTCCCGGATTAAGGAAAAGGAGCCCACTCCATGACGTACAAACAGAAACGGCGGTACCTGGTGCTGCTCGTGGCGGTACTGGGTCTTGTATACTGTGCTACGTTTGTTTTTGACAGTGACCGCCGGGCCGGCCGGAACGCGTCCTATCAGTGGCTCGATAAAAAATGGGTCGATCAGACCGACCGGATTGAAATAAGCAATCCCCTGGTTCCGGAAGCCGGAGTCAGCCTCAGGTTCAGCGGCGGCCGCTGGAACGCTGTCCTGGCCGGCCGGGAATACCCGGCAAAACAGCAGCGGGTCACCGATCTGCTGGACCTGCTGTCCCGGAAGGATGTCTATCCGGTCAGGGCTGCCTCGGCTTCTTCCTATGAGCGGCTGGGTCTCGCCGAAACGGCAGCCGGCAGGATTACCCTCTACGGCGGCGCGAATCCGACCCCGCTGCTGGATCTCCTGGTGGGTGATTTAGACACCGCTGGAAGGGATGTGTATCTCCGCAGAAACGGCAGGGACGAAGTACGGTCCGGCAGGGACGGGTATACGGTGTTTACCGAAGCTTCCCGGACATCCTGGTATGACCTCCGTATTTTCCTCGACGCTGATCCATCGCTGCGGACCGATACGGTGCAGCGTATCCGCATCGAATATCCTTCCTCCGGAGATGATATGGGAACGGCGCCGCGGCGGGATCCCCTTTCATTGAGCCGCGGATCAGGCGGTTGGGTTCTGGACGGGGGAGCCGGACCATCCCCGGACGGGAATACGGTGGAAACCTATATCCGTTCCATCCTCGGCGCTGAAGGTGATGATTTTATACCCTCCGTTGACCCCGGAGCTCCGGTTTTTAATGAAGGGAGCCTGCTCCTTGAGTTCGGTGACGGCACCCGTAAAACAATTACCCTGGGACCTGTTATTGACGGCGGCCGGAGAATTGCCGCGGTCAGCGGCTCTTCCTATGTTTACGCCCTGGGAGAATGGACGGTGAACCGCCTGTTCAGGGAGCGGGAATACTTTATCCCGGAATAAACCCTGACAAACCTTTTTCCTATAGGGACCCGGAATTGACATTTCCCTGCTGCCGTGATGAGGTAAGATTGTTGTGTGGTTAGCTTGATCTCTAATCCTTGCCCTGGGCCGCTATAAAAGCCCGGTATTTCTCAGGATCGCTCTTGAATGCGACGATGGGCGAAACCGGGTCTCCGAGGGCTTTGGAAAGAGCCTGGGTGGCCTCAAAGATAAGCCTTTCGGCATCGACGAGCCTGCCGGCCCGGGAGGTGATGCCGATACAGAGTTCAGCTTTTTCGGAGAAGACCTCCGAAAGTTTGCCCCGTATCTTGTTGTGGAATTCCTCGGCCTTTACAAATCCCTGATCCAGGTCAATATTCGGAATTATTAATGAAATCCCCCGTTCGCCCCATTCAAAAATAAGGTCCCGGAAGGTAAAAAACGCCACCGCGGCTTCGGCGAATTTATCGAAAAATTCCTCATCCGGGGAATCGATATCCCGGAATTCCATGATAATAAAGACCAGATCCTGCTCAAAGGACGCCCCCCGGTGGAGCTCGGCGGCAAGCCGCTCCTTTGTGTAAGCTTCCCAGCTTATATTGCCGTGGGGAGAATAGAGCCCCTGGGGGCCGGTACAGTCCGGCGGCCCGCCGTCATCGTCGGATAGCTGCGGACCGGCGGGATCTGATTCAATATCAAAATCCGGAATGTCGAATGATTCCGGCTCCGGTTCAGCCGGACCGGAATCACCGCCGAATACATCGGCATAATCATCTTCGTCTTGTCTCTCATCGGCGCCGGGCGGGGCCGCGGGCCGGCGGTTCGGAACAGTCCCGGGGACCGGCCGTTTTCCCAGAATCGATTCCGCCATCAGGCAGAGAAACGCCAAAGCCAGGGCGGCCAGTACGATCAGCAGTGTGTTTTTGAGAATATCCGTGAATACGGTGTAATCTATATAATCTGAAACGGCGCTTACCGTTACGTTGCGCACGTCATTGATTCGCAGGGGTGAATAGAATGGGTCCTTTGAAAGTCCGAATCGGGTTGAAAAACGGGGAGAATCACCCACCCACGTTATGATTCCTTCAGTCCGTTCAACCGCGTATTCATTGCCGTAGGGGCCGGAAATGATTGCCGCCTGGAGAGTAACGGAATTCATGATACCGTCACTGACCGCTTCCTTGAAAGGTTCATTCATAAACCCAAGTACACCGGCGTTCGACGCGGTATTCACGAGCTCAAAAAACTCCTCTTTTGCCAGGCTGCGGCGTTCATTTATGCTGACATAGATCCTATATGCGCCGAATCCGACAGCAGCAACATACACAACAATACAAACACAGGCTATAAACGAAGTTATTTTTTGTCGCATATCTATATTATATACGCATTTTTGTTCACATGCTAGGATATTAGGGAGGTATGATGCATGAATTTGCGAAAAAGAGGCCTTTTAGGGGGGTGGTACCCCGATTCCGCTGAGAAAATTTCTCTTTTTCTCGGATCCCTGGCGGATGGATGCCAGCGGGGCAGCGCCTTTGCCTGCCTTGCGCCCCACGCCGGCTGGTATTATTCCGGTTCCCTGGGAGCCAGGGCGCTGCTTTCCCTTGATCCGCAGACTGACACCGTGATCGTCATCGGGGGGCATCTTCCCGGCGGGTACCCTGTTCTTGCGGCTGAAGAAGACGGTTTTGAGACTCCCCTGGGACCGCTGGAAGCCGACGGGGAACTCCGGGATTCACTCTTTAAGGTGTTTTCCGCGGCTCCGGATAATCAGACCGACAATACCGTGGAAATCCATCTGCCCATGGTCCGGTTCTTTTTCCCGGAAGCCCGGGTCGTCTGGATGCGGCTGCCGGCGGATACCGCTTCCTTTGAAGCGGGAAAACGGATTGCCGAAATCTCGGACACCCTTGGCCGCCGGACGGCGGTGGTGGCGTCCACGGATCTTACCCATTACGGCCCCAATTACCGGTTCACCCCCCGGGGGACCGGCCCGGAAGCCCTGACCTGGGTTAAAGAAAAGAACGACACGGATTTTATCGACGCTGTTTCCGCCGGCGATCCCGAAGCCGTTCTGGAACGGGCCGGCCGAGACCATTCCGCCTGTTCCGCCGGCGCCGTCCTTGGAGCCATGGGATTTGCCCGCGGAAGAGGCGCTGAACACGCGGTCCTCCTGGGATACCATACCAGCGCGGATATAGACCCCCATCCGTCTTTTGTGGGATACGCCGCAATGGCCTGGTATCCCGCGTAATGGCTTATCCCCGGGGAGCGGTTATCCTGCGGATTATTCCGTCGGTTTCCTGCTTCACCGCGGAAAACAGCCGTTCCGTATCCCAGTCCGGATGGCGCCGCTTCATGGCGGCCCCGGCGGGGAGCAGGGTGAGCAGTATTTCCAGTCCGCTTTCCGGAAGCAACGAAAGGTTGCCCGCTATTTCCCCGGTAATCGGCGGAAGCGCCAGGACAGCTTCCCGGTAATGGTCAAGGAATTCCCCGGCGGACATCCTGGCGGGGCCCGCGGCAAAGGTATGTATGGAATTTCCTCCCGGGACCTCCGGCGCGGACCGCACCGGTCTTACCGGAGCGCCCATCCCGGGAACCGATTTAAGCCGGGCAGCCATACGCAAGGCCTTCGCTTCGAGCCGCTCCCGGTACATCCTGAGGGTAGGGGTCTCATAATACCAGGAGTCCCCGGCAGCTGTTTTTTCGAGGCTGGTGTTCCGGTACAAGAACGCCGAAAAAAGACTTTCTTCCGGGGAGAAACGGTTCTGCCGGATATCGAAATACGGGTATATGTACGTTCCCCTGGCATACGTTTTTCCCCGAGGATACGAAAAATCAGCTCCATAGAGAAAAATTTCCGACGCTCCCAGGTAATCTGCCAGGGAAACCGCCGCGTAAGTTACATTGCCTCCGGAGGTATCGATTGCCGGCAGGCTGCGCCAGTGCCGGGAAACGTACCGGGCCAGAGGGTGGCCGCTGCTGAAAAACCGCACATTGCCGGACAGGGAGGACAGGAGCGGCGGGCTGGCAATATCCAGGAACAGGGGCATGTCCCGGGGGATGCCTCCCATAAAATGGTAATAGCTGATGTGCTGGCAGTCTATGGAAACCGCCGCGTCGGGAGTTATGCCCGCCGATACCAGAACCGGAATTGCCGTATCCGCGGCAAGTATGAAAAGGTTTTTCCTGTTTTCATGAAGTTCCGGAAGCTGCGCTTCCAGGGAGGGGCCTGCCGCAATGACCGCAGCCCTTTTTATACCGGGGAAGAGCTCCTGGCGTCCTTCGGCGTTATGGATATTCCTGAGAATATTGGAAAGCCACCGCTTCCCGAAAAACGCCTGCACCGAATAATCCGCCGAAACACCATCCACGGCTTTCTTTATTGCTTCAACGGTCTCCGCGAAATTCTGCTGATCGAACTCAACCCTTGTCCTCAGGGGCATAACCCGGATTCCCCCGAAGAGGACCGGTTTGTATCGGTCCAGAATATACTGTTCCACGGTCTCCGGGGAAGGATCAATCATCAGGCGGACCCGGGAATCATTGAAGATAGGGACGTAATCCTTTGAAGCAAGGAGTTCGGTCATACTGTGTATATTGTAGTCGATGATTAGCAGGTGCCGTATATTCCGCTGTCCCAGTGCCGCTTCAATATGGTATCCGCCGCCGAGACCCAGAAAAACCAGGAAACCCTCATCTTCGAGGGTTGAAATAAGCCGGGAACCCTCCCGGACAGGATCAACTATGGAATGCAGGGGATGGGATTTTCCCGAGGGATCAACCACGGCGGGTACGGGAATACCGGCCCGGGATTCCAGAATTTTATAGCAGCCCCGGGTACTTTCGGAAACCGTCAGCCGGGAACAGAGTTCCGGATCGTACCGTGAGAGACTGAGCAGGTTCCTTTCAAAAATATACTGCCGTTCATCGGCGCTGCCGCCGGCCGCTTCATGATTCATGACAGGATTTCCCTTATTCTCCGCAGAATAGAATCGATAGTGCCCGGTTCACCCGGTATTCCGGCGAATTCACCCAATTCCCGTATAGCCGCGTCCTGGAGCCGGTTCCGGGAGTATAAACCTTCCAGCAGTTTCGGTAACCCCTCACGGCCATCCTGAGCGGTCTCTGCCGGGATAAACTGCGGAAAGGCGCCTTTTCCGTTTACGGCGGATGCGCCGGGGACGTTTCCGCGCAGGTCCCGGTGGATGGTTCCCAGGGAATATATCTTTCTTGGAAAAGACCGCAGGTATTCCTTAAACCAGGCCGCGTATATTCCAAAGCTGTTCCCGGCTTTTTCCCGGACGGAACGGTCGAAAAATCTGGAATAGGCAGGATCCAGGCGGTTTACTCCGGATGTGACGATACTGTCTAGGCTGTACGGCCTGGCATGGCTCCTGAGGTCCCGGCTTTCCAGGTCCATCCCCGCCGCATACAGCGTTCCTGATGTCAGGAACAGGGCCAGATCCAGGGCGGAAGCCGTTACCGTCCCCCGCTGAGGAAGGCTGAGGCGGGGGATTCCAGATAGATCCAGTATGCTGTTCTGCCAGGCAGTTCCGTCGCCCAATACCAGAATCGGCGTGGCCATGTACTGGGACGGCAGCGCCGCGCTGAGGGGCGCCGCCAGGGGAATCTGCCTTTTACTCCGGCAGGTATACCGGATTGTTTCAAATAAGTGGGCGTGAGCCCAGTTCCCGCCGTCGGTGCTGATGATAAGATCCGGCGTAATATCCCGGCCGAGAAGAGCGGGAACGGAGGAAGCGGCGGCAAGGATAAAGGCGTTCCTATTGTCCGAGGCTCTTTTTATCAGATCCAGGGAATCCTCAAGTCCGGGACCGGCCCCGGTGATGATTATCGGAGCGGTCCCCGGATTAATCCGGAGAAACCGGGTAATTCCCCGGAAATTTTTATCGACGTTTCTCAGCCACCGGGGACCGAAGTATTCAGCGGTTCTGGAATTCGCCGCCGCCCGGCGCAGAAATTCCGCTGTTTCCGCCAGAACATCCCGGTATACTGTACCATAGGCGGCAGCGGAGGGTTTCCATTCTATGATCTGTACCCGGACCGCTTCTGAATCGGGAATTTCCCTTTCAAGCCATTTCTGCAGGGAAACCGGTTCCTCCGGCTCCCATTCAGCGTCGGGGGAACCGGTCCCCGCGAAAAATGAGGAACAATGAACTGCCAGAATCCGCACTCCGGGAAACTGATACCGCAGGTATTCGATGCAGTAACCCAGGCCCGGTTCCAGGAGGATAAAATACCGGGTTCCGTCCTTTACGGAGAGTGATGCGGTGTATCGTTCCGCCTCTTTTTTGGGATCATAGACTGAATGGATCGGCTTCGTTCCGCAGTATGCCGTGGGAAATCCGCTTCTGGTATCAGCGAGTTTTTCGGTCATCACAGGTAGGGCTGTATGGAATCCATCGCTCCCTGTACGGTATCCGCTGTAAAACCCGATACTTCCGCGGCGTGGAAACTGCCGGTAATCCTGTGGGCTATCAAATTCCGGTCGAGGTGTTTAGGAAAAAGAATTATATATCGGGAGGGGCCTATCTGGTATACGGAACCAAAAGACTCCGTGCCCTTGGCCAGCAGTTCAAAAAAATCGTTTTTTTCGGTATCCGTTCCGGCGCTGTCCAGAATCAGCCCCTGAAAGGGGCCGCTGCTCTTCTGGTACCGGGTTATCTGCGTTTTCAGATCCGCCGGTTCCGCCGCCTGGCCGGAGGAAGAAGCCTCCGCGGCCGGGATCAGCATCTGGCTGACTTCCGTCAGGATCTGTTCGGTGGTTTCGGGGTTAAAGGGAATGCGGGTGTCTTCAATCAGAAGCAGAACGGAACCGGGCGGTGTCCGGCTGTCCAGGGGAAACCCCCAGACCGGACTGCCGCCGAACCTGCTTAATCCGAGATCCTCCGCCGTACCGGCTTTCCGGAGCCCGTTTCCGCTCAGATTCAATTTTTTCCGGGGAATAGCTACTTGCTCAATCCCAAAACCCGCGCCGGCGTAACTGGTATAGGTGTTTCCGGACAAGGCCAGGCATAAACCGGCCTGGAAACAGGTGTATGGTTTTAACAGGTTTAAAGCCGTATCCGCCGTGGACGCTCCCTGTTTGATCCTGAGAATACGTTCCACCAGGGCTTTGCCCATTTCATCCAGGGAATCCCTGGATGATGCCTTGCTCAAAAGGCCCATTACACCAGACCCAGTTCCTCGAAAAGTTTTTTATAGGTTTCGAAATACTCCGATTTGGCAAACTCTTCGATTTTTTCTTCCGGCAGAGACTCCAGAAGCTGGTCCATGTAGGACAGAACGGTCTTAAGTTCCTGCTTGAGGTTCGGAGGAATCGCCTCATCTCCGGACGCGGAGGGATGATTTTCAGAAGCCGTTTCCGGTACAAGATCTTCCGGCGGAAGCGCCTCATCACGGCCGACCGCCGCGGGCGGTTCTTCCATGGAAATATCCTCTTCCAGCAGATCACTGCCTTCCAGGGCTTCGGCTTCCTCTTCGGGAATGATTTCCTCTACTTCCTCAAGGTCCTCATCAAATGTTCCGTCATCAGCGGACGGAACAAAGGATTCCTCCGGTCCTACGACGAATCCTTCGGGAATAACCTCGGCGAAGCTCTCTTCCTCGGGCTCGGAATCCATGATTTCAAGATCCAGGGACTCATCGGTGTCTATGAGGGAATCCTCATCCACGGGGAGTTCCAGTTCTTCCTCAGGAAGTTCCTCATCCAGATCCAGGGAAATAGCTTCGTCCTCTTCGAGGATCGGTTCCTCCAGATCGAGATCTATTCCGAGATTATCAAGGGAAGGTTCCTCCACGGGGTTATCCGCCACATCGCCCAGATCGGGTTCTTCGATAACCGTATTGGTGAGGTCGATTTCATCGGTGTCGATATCCAGGGGAACATCGTCCTCAAGATAGGTTGTATCATCGGGAGCTTCGGTCATGGGGTGGGCCCCTTCTTCCCGGAGCTGCTTCAGTTCATCACTGTCCTTTTCTTCTATTTCGAGGATCTCTTCTTCGTCGTCCAGTTCCGGCTCAAGAACCGGTTCAGCCTCAACATCAAGAATATCTTCTGCGTCATCTTCGGGTTCGAGTACCGGCACCGTTTCTGCGGTCTCCGAGATGTCGAAATCGTCATCAAGGCCGATATCAAAGCTCAGATCTTCCGGTTCTTCATCAAGGACCAGCGGCGCAGCGTCATCTTCGCCGAGGTTCTCCTCAAAAATGATCGTATCATCATCGGAACCGGTGTCCAGTGAAATGCCGAGATCGTCGAGATCGTCAGATTCCGCGTGTATTTCCGGCTCAGCGGCGTCCCCGGTGATGCTTTCGGCGATTTCATCCTCCGTAAGCGCCATGTCGGGTTCTTCCAGTAAAAGGTCATCCTCCGCGGCGGGGGCCTCCTCGGTAAGGATATCCGGCTCATCAACCATGAAGTCGTCTGATTTTCCGGCCGTGATGTCACTTTCCTCATCGGGGACCGTAAGCGTATCAACTGAGTCTATGTCGAAGGATGGAAAATCGTCATTTTCCAGGGATACCGTGGCGTCCTGGCCGGCTTCTTCGGTAAAGTCGGCGGTATTGAGGATATTGTCGAGCTCATCGCCGGTAAGGGAGATCTTGTCGTCATCCTCTTCGTCAAAGAAACCGCGGTTGTCGCCTTTATCCGCCGCTTCGGCGGGTTCCGCGCCTTCATGTTCCGTATAGGCTGCCAGTTCCTGCTTTAAGCTCGATAATTCGGCTTTTATGGACGAAAGTTCATCGGCTATTTTTACCAGCAGTTCCGTTGAAAGGTCTGCCTTCGGTGTTTCAGCGGCATGGGCAGGTTCCTCCTCCGGTGAAGAATCCGAACTCTGCAGTTCCTGGCCGAAGGCGGCCACGTCATCGAAATCTATATCCGCTTCCGATATTCCGGCATCCTCACTGGATTTGGCCTCCGCTGTATCGTCCTCATCCAGGGCCAGATCGGGCATGTCCGGAAGATCGGAACTGAAATCATCCCCAAGATCCATGGAAATCCCGCTGTCTTCATCCTGATCCGTTCCGCTGTCTTCCGTGTCAAAATCAAGGGATGTATCGAGCTCTTCCAGGTCATTAAAATCTATGTCCAGATCCGGTATATCCGTATCCGGGGATTCGGTGTCATTTTCCGGGGTGGTTTCCGCTTTTTCCGTATCTGATTCATCGAGGAAATCGTTCATGGAAATTTCGGTGAAGGAGGATTCATCGTCCGTTTCGGGCGTATCCAGGTCAAAGGAGGCGTCAAAACTGAAATCGTCCTCCGTGGCGTCCTCCGCGCCGGCCGCTTCCCCGTCTTCGGAACCGGTGTCCTCAAAGGAAACGGTGAGATCCGAAAAGTCATCGAAATCCGAATCGTCTCCGGATTTTCCTGAATCGTCGTCAAGAACTTCGGTTTGGTCGAGAAATGAAAGGTCGGAATCCAAATCCAGGTCCGGCAGTTCTTCCGTATCTGCAATAGTACTATCGGCTGTGTCCTGGATATCACTGTTTACGGATGAAAGGTCCTGGGGTTCACTCTTAACCCATACCCCGTATTCATCAAGCTCATCAGAGGACCCAATCGTACTGCGGTCATAATATATCGATGGTTTTTTTTCACTTGCCATGACCCACTCCCACAAAAATTACACTATTATATCGAATATCGGCCAGTACGTATAAACATTGTAGGTTTTTTAAACAAAACCTACATATAAGTGCACAATTTGATGTTAGCCCAGGGTTTTTCCTGTTGTCAATGGAGATTGCTCAAGAATATGGGAAAAGAGACCGTAAATCTTTATAATGAACAATGTAAAGTATCTCATGGCCCTTTGGGTGGCCATTGCCGTATATTCCCTTTCATCAATAACCATCGGACCCCGGGGCCTGATTGCCTATGACGGGTTAATCCAGGAGCGGGACCGGCTCAGGGCAAACATGGAAGAACTCCAGTCCATAAACCGGAATCTCGAAGGTTCCATGGATGCCCTGCGGTACGATTCGGATACCCTTTCCGTATACGCCCGGGAACTCGGCTACGGCGGAGCGGATGAAAATTTTGTGCGGATTGTCGGCCTGCCCGGGGCGGGGAAAAAACGGGTCTCCGCCGGACAGCTTATGGTGGGGATCAGGCCCCAGGTGGTTCCCGAAAAAACACTGCGGCTTATCTCAATCGCCGTGGGCTTTACCTTGTGCGCGGGCTTCGCCGTTTCGGGGTTCCGGCGCCGGAAAGAAGGCCCCCGGTATTAGCGTACAGGGCTCCTGCAAATAATCTATATCAAATTATTCAGAAAGCGGCATGGCATTAACGGGTCCGGGGGACCCGTCACATGAAAAAAAAACCGCAAGCGGTTTTCACCAAAAGCCGGGAATAATCATCCCTCACCCGGCAACTCTCCCTGGCAGGATACCCGCAGTATTACCGGGCAGCGGCACAGAAGCATGGTGCGGCAAAGCAGCGCCGGGTGTCGGAGGAACGGGGAAAGGAGCGACTTTCGAGGCCGCAGGCCGACACGGAGCCCTTGCCCTGTTCCTCCGACGGGCCCCGCGGAATTGGTCTTCCCATGTTTCTGTGAGGAGTTCCTTATACTGCTGGTATCATGCCGCCATCAGCGGGACGTTTTTACCCATTCCGCTTCCCGTTCATCCCCGTACGTAAGGTTAAGGATCGTTTCCCCGGTATATTCCACGGCGGTGGCGCTTTTCGTTCCCCTGAGATAGAGTCCGTCCCCGAAAAGCCGGAATTTCCATTTCATGGGTTCCGCCAGTTCCACCAGCTGTTTCGCCACCCCGTAGGGGACAGGGTGGTAAAAACGGTCGGAATTCGGGGACGTCTGGATTATTTCCACCGTATCGCCGGTTATTGTATAGGAGAGGGACATCTGCGCCCCCGACGAGAATACCGCCAGGCCGGTGCCGTCCCGCAGCAGACGGACCACTTCAATTCCCTTATCACCCTTCCATCTGCCGGTCAGTTTCTGTCCGGTAATCGCTTCCGGAACCTCATTGGCGGCGGCGTTTTCCTCGGCACCGCCGCTCATCAGAGCCTGCTGCACCAGAGCCCGGGATTTTAAGGCCAGATCGCTGATAGTCTTATGGTTTGAACTGAAATTGACCATCTCACCGGTTTTTATATTAACCACTTCAATGATTAAAACCCGGTTATCACCGTCGACTTTTATGCTTCCTGAAAGGATGTAATCGGGGTCTTCGCCGGCCGCCGGCGTACTGCCGGCTTCCTCGTCGGTCTGGGGCGGGGTAGTGAGAATGGCCTCAAAATCTATGTTCATGGCCCCAAGGTCAATGATGTACGATTGGATCAGTGCCTCAATGATGCGAGCTTCATCTTCCCCGATTCCCTGGATGGAAAATGGCATAACCCAGATTACGGGTTTCTGCTCCTGCGCTCCGACGCCACTGATAAGAAGGGACAATATCAGCACTGTAAACAGTACTTTTTTCATACTATAAGTATACCGCTAATCAGGGAAAACAACAATATTATCACCGGGCCATCTGTATTATAGGAGGGGGAGCACTAGGTCTGTATACAACAAGCACTCGGGTATACCGTATCTGCGGGTCCTGTCGTATACAAAGGGGATTGGCTCCGTGTCGGCCTGCGGCCTCGAAAGTCACTCAATCCCCTTTGTATACGCCACCCGGCGATACCAATACGTCTGTGTGCTTGTTGCCTCTACCTGCGCAGAGTAACCACACTTGGCGGGCTGCTCCCCCTGTCTCCAGCCTTGCCGCCCCGACGGCAAGGCTTACGCCACCCCCACTTCTGGTACCCGCGTAAGTGACGGTCCATATCCTTTTATATATACCTACCGTTAGGTATATATATGAAGTCAGTTCTATAGTGTCAGGCCGGAAAAGGAGATGTAAGTCTTTTTGATTGATTCCGCGGGTGTCCAGGGCGGTAAGACTTACGCCACCCCCACTTCTGGTACCCGCGTGAGTGACGGCCCATGCCTTTTTGGGACCTGTAATTTTTATACATACCGTTAGGTATATAAGAATTTCAGTTCTGTATTATCAGGTCGGACGGAAAGGGAGCTGTGTGTCTTTTTGATTGATTCTGCGGGTGTCCAGGGCGGTAAATCATGTGCTGAATATGTACCCGATAGAGGTTTTTTGCTCTCCGGCTGCTTCCGGGGAGCCATAACCGCGTGTTTCTGTTTTTTAGTGCAGTTTTGCCCGGAATTCCCGGGAAACTTCCCGCTGAATATCCCGTTCCCGGATGTCCGCCCGTTTGTCGTATGCTTTTTTCCCTTTGCAGAGACCCAGTTCAACCTTAACCCTGCCTTTTTTAAAATAAAAAGACAGGGGAATAAGGGTGTAGCCTTTTTCATCCACCTTCCGGGCAATACGTTTTATCTCGTCCCGGTGGAGGAGGAGTTTTTTTCTCCGGTCAGGATCGTGGTTGAAAATTGATGAAAAGGGGTTTTCCGCTATACGGAGGGACCTGAGCCATACTTCACCGTTTATTACCTCGGCCCAGGAATCGGGAAAGGATATTTTCCCGTCCCGGAAGGATTTTACCTCGGTTCCCAGGAGTTCAATGCCGCATTCGTATGTTTCATCCACCGCGTAATCGTGCCGGGCCTTGCGGTTGACCGCAATGACCTTTACCCCGTCACTCATGATCCGGCCCCGCGTTTTCCGGCTATGACCGGCCTGAATGAAACGAAGGGTGAACAGGTTTCCGGCGCCAGAGAGCCCCGGGTTTCGGTCTGTACGGAGCCGCTGGGGTTTATCCAGGAACCTCCCCGGACGGAACGGTCCGGAGAAGATATCAGTGCCGCGGCGCTTTCCGGAGCGGGAAGAAAGCTGAGATGTGCGTAAGGATCCTCGCACCATTCCCAGTATCCTCCCAGCATATCCGTGATCTGCGGCTGTCCGGCGGCCTGATCGAGTTTCGCCGCGTATTCCCATTCCGCTTCCCGGGGGAGGCGTATTTCATACCCATCCATTGCCGGTCCCAGGGAACCGGTCAGCCAGGCGCAGAATGCCTTCGCCGCGTGCCAGGATACCCCCGGCACAGTTAGCACCGGGGCTGCCGGGTTTGTGCTCCCGGTAAGATAGTCCCCGGTAACGAGTCCTTGTTCCGTAAGTTCCTGTATATTATCCCGGCTCCATACGGGATTGGCGCGGACAAAGGCGTCCCAGTCGCTTTTCCCGACTTCCGTTTCGCAGATCCAGAAGGATTCCACCGTTTGTTCCCGGGGAAAGGGTGAACCCAGCACCACGGTTCCTCCGGGAATCTGCCTGAACCGCAGAGAAGCCACCTGCGTGATACCGCCGGCGGCGGGATACTGCCGCGGCCGTGTGGTCATAGTCCGGGCATTCCTTGTCTCATCTTCGAGCCATGCGGAATCGCCGATACGGGTGGCGGATTCTAAGGGCAGGCATCCGGCAAGCCAGGACGCGGCCCCGGGTGTCCCGGAAAGATACACCAGGATGTCAGCCGCGGAAGCGGCCAGGGAAACCGGGGAAGGGGAATTGCCGCTGTTGTCCAGAAGCGTCTTCGCCCGGATAAGATCCCGGATGCCCGCGGCGCTCACGGAGAAACGGGCGGCTCCGGAGAGGATGCCCTCCATTTCCAGCCGGATTCCGCTGTCCGCCGCGGCGGTCCCCGCTCGGTAGACTCCTTCGGAAAGGCTCAGGGGAATCTGGTATATTGCGGTAGGTTCTCCCGCAAAGGACCACCTGGCGTATTCCGACGCTTCCCGGGCCAGCGCGCCGACAGGATCTTCCGCGGTGAGCCCGGCGGTGACGGTTTCCTTCGGACCGGCGAAGAGGGACGCGAATATCCTGCTCCGGACGAACTGATCTGATTGAGATTCAGCAAAGCCGGGCAGCACAAAGGTAACGGTATGCTGTCCCCGGGGCACGAAAACCGTGCATGGGGTGGTTCCTATATAGACCCCGTCAACCCGGACCGCAGCCCCAAGGGGTTCCGAGTCAAAACGGATTTTGCTTCCGGGATTGATGATTCCCGGAAAAAACAGAAGAAAAAACGCTATCAAGCAGATAATTGCTCCGTAAAGAACGGCTAGGTAGACCCCCGGACGCACACCGAAAAGGGGTTTGAGTTTGACCGAATCCTCCGGAAGCTGTTCCGTTTTTTTATTTTTTCCTGACATGGCGGCATTATAGGACCCCCCGTAATACCTTGTCAACGACGGTTCTTCATGGTAGGGTTTTTCCCGATGGAAGCAAAAACAGATTTTTTTGACCGCCTCCAGGGTATTACGGAATTGTACCTTACCCGCCGGAGAAGAATCCGCCGCATAAAGAAAGAAAAGCAGAAAAGAAAAAATGTAATCCTTGACTGGGTTGAGGCTTTTCTCTGGGCCGCGGCGGTGGTGCTCCTCATTAACCAGTATCTGTTTCAGGCGTATCAGATCCCCTCGGGATCCATGATCGATACCCTTCTTATCAGCGACCGTATTTTCGTAAACAAGCTTATTTACGGACCGGAGCTGCTCCCCGGGATCGGGAAAATTCCCAGCCCCGTGAAGCCTAAGCGGAATGATATTATCATTTTCGAAAATCCTTCGTATATTTCCCGGGGACCTGTTTTCGATATTGCCCAGCGGATTATTTACATGCTCACCCTTTCGTTCGTGGATATCGACCGGGATGAAAATGGGGAGCCCAAGGCCCATTTCCTTATAAAGCGGGCAGTCGGAATGGGGGGAGACCATTTTACCAGCGAAAAGGGTGAACTCTCCGTCCGCTTTTCCGGGGAAGATAGGTGGGTTACCGAACGGGAATACATGGCCGGCCGGAACATGGTCCATAATATCAGCCGCCTCATACAGCCCGATGAGTATACGGCTCTCGAGGCGGCGGGCAAACTCTACGCCTATGCCGAGCTTTGGCTGGAACCGCCCCGGGAACTGATTCAGCAGGCGTCGCCGGTACTGAGTTTTAAAACCGTCACCGGTTCCGCGGGACGGGACGAATTCGAGCTGCAGCCGAAATACCGGGGGGATTTTTCTTATTCCGCCTCGTATATGGCGTTTCTCAAATCGGCGTATCCCCATGACCCGCGGTACGGAGCGTATCTGGCCAGGCATGTCCAGGGCTGGTACATCCCCGAAGGCCGGATTTTCCCCCTGGGGGATAACCGGGATAATTCCCGGGATGGGCGCTATTTCGGGCCGGTTCAGGAATACAAGGTCCTCGGAAAGGGGGCGTTTATCTACTGGCCTCTGGACCGCATGGGTCCCATACGCTGATTGTTTTGTCCGGAGTGAGGATAACAGGAAATGTTTAATAAATGGCGGAAGTATTCCTACGCAGCGCAGAAACAGCAGCGGCATAAACTGCTGTGGGTTTTCCTGTGGATTGTCCTGGTATTTATTGTTTTTTCATTCCTCAGCAATTTTATTTTTTCCATGCGGGTTCTGGAAAATGAAACCATGCGGCCCGGTCTGCATTCCGGGGATCGTTTCATTGTTTCGTCATACGGATTCCACCGGCTCTTTCCCGACATCCGGGACCGCAGTCCCGTAAAGCGGGGAGCCATTGTGATAATTGACGCTTCACTGCAGCAGGATCAGGGTATCCTGTACAAAACCGGAGACACCCTGGTCCGGTTCTTTACTGCCCAGCGGGCCGGTTTAGGCCAAAGCAACCGGGATGAAAATTCCTTTGTCAAACGGGTGATCGGACTTCCGGGGGACGAAATCTCAATGGAGAATTTCGTGCTCCGGGTAAAACCCGCGGGGGATGTCTACGGCCTTACGGAATTTGAGGTCGCCCAAAAACCCTATGATCTCTTTATTCCCCAGGTACCGTCCCTCTGGGATGTCTCACTGCCGTTTTCCGGGACCATGGAACCGATGCTTTTGGGTGTCAATGAATACTTTGTTCTTTCCGACGACCGGAGCAACACCAACGATTCGAGAACCTGGGGTCCAATACCGTTTGAGGTTTTTTCCGGCCGGGTGCTTTTCAGGTACTGGCCCTTTTCGCGGCTCGGCCCGCCGTAACCGGACCGTTATGACCGCGTCTATCTATATCCATATTCCCTTCTGCGCGGTTAAATGCGATTACTGTGATTTTTATTCGGTCCCGGCGGAATCCGATGACCCGCGGCTGGACGCCTATGTCGGCGCGCTCATCCGGGATACGGAGTCCGCCGCTGCCTCCTGGAACTTAGATTCGGTTCCTTCGGTATACATTGGAGGCGGAACGCCGTCGGTGCTGGGCGCCGGCCGTATCCGGCGGCTCCTCCGGGGAATCGCGGCGTCACTGCCGGCGGCGGCGCTGGGTGAGTGTACCCTGGAGGCCAATCCCGAATCCCTGGACGGAGCCCTCCTGGACGCCGCCTTGGAGGGCGGGGTTACCCGGCTGAGCCTGGGGGTGCAGACCTTTTCCCCGGAACAGCGGCGGGCCGTTCGCAGGGCCGGAAACCCCGATGACCTTCAGGAAAAGCTTCGGCTTGCGGCCCGGGCATTCGGCGGGAATTTCTCCGCGGATCTTATCACGGGCCTGCCCTTTCAGGATGAATCATCCCTGCTGGCGGATATCGAAAAACTTCTCGCCTTCGGACCGGGACACGTTTCGCTTTACAGCCTCACCGTGGAAGAGGGAACTCCCCTGGAAAGAAAACTCCGGAATAAAACAGTAACCCTCCCCGATGAGGATTCCGCCGACAGTCTGTGGCTGAAGGGCCGGGATGTCCTGGAATCCGCGGGGCTCCGGCAGTACGAGGTTTCGAACTTTGCCCTGCCCGGAAAGCGGTCCCTCCACAACATCCGGTACTGGCGCATGGAAAACTGGCTCGGCATAGGACCGGCGGCGTCGGGCACTCTATTCAGCGATACCGGCGGGACCGCCCGGCGCAGCACGATCCCTGAGGATGCCGCCGCGTACATCGCCGGCACTTCCGTTCCCGAATGGGAAGAGCTTGACGCGCCCACGGTTATGGCTGAAACCTTTCTTATGGGTTTCCGGTTTATTGAAGGACCTGACAGAGATCTGTTTGCCCGGCGGTTCGGTATTACCCTTGAATCCGCGGCGCCCGAAACTTTTGCCCGGTGGCGGCGGAAGGGGCTCCTCCGGGAGGATGCCCCGGCGCTGACCCCGGAGGGGCTTTTGTTCCTCAATGCCTTTCTCCGGGAAGCCTTTGACGAACTCAGGCAGTAACCGTCAGCCCAGGTATTCCGAAAGCCGGCGGTAGGTCTGGTTCACGATGTTCTTTTTTTCAATATCCACATCATCTCCCAGTTCGTCGATCAGGGACTCCACGCTGGAAATACTTTCGTTCAGGGCGGTATGGAAGCCCCGGGAACACTTGAACCAGTAATTCCCGTCATCGTCTGAAAACAGGCACAGGAATCCCAGTTCCTTTTTTCCCTGTTTCCACAGAGCGGGGGTTACGAGGATCGGCAGGAATCCCAGGAGGCTGTCCAGTTCTTCCCGGACATTGAAGTTTTTCTTCCGCGGCCATTTTCTGGTGAGGGCACCCTCCACATCCAGGGACGGCAGAAGGGTGAGGATAAGCTCAAGCTTTTCTCCGGCCAGGAGTACGAATTTCCCGTTGAGTATGATCGTTCCCCGGAGCCCCTTGTATATACCCGCCGTATCCGTAACGGCCGCGTCCTTGAGGCGGGAGAGTTTTTCCCAGGGAAGCATAACGGTCTTTTTGCCCTTTACGGTTTCGATGTCGAAAACCTCGGCGCCGATTTTTATGTGATTGGTAAAGTCCCGGATTTTTCTGGATTTTCCCGTTCCCTTGGCGGCGTTTGCGTCCAGGGCTTCAAACAGATCGGGGCTTATTTTCATCAGGGCGTTTCTGCTTAACGGCGAAACGGACATGGCGTACATTCTGGTGGTCCGGACAATCTCGCCGGCAACGATGTACTGGGGATCCATCCTGAACATAACCGAGCCGGGATGGATCAGTATCCGGTCCGCCGTGAGGCTCCGGTACATATCCCTGCCTTCCCGGATGCAGACGAACTGGATCAGCCCCCGGGCAACGGAGCAGAGGTAGTCCTCGGTACTGCCGCCGTTCAGGATAGGCACCCCCATGGCAGATACAATCTGTTCCAGCTGTTCGGTGACATTGGCGATTTCTCCCATGGCCCGTTCGTCGAGGTAATTGTTTTCGCAGAACTTGGCCGGGTCCTTGGCGGCTTTGTAGGCCCGGTACAGTTTGAGGTAAGAGACGAAATCCCCGGCGGGATCCCGGAAACTGTGGTGGGCCCTGCGGGCGTCCATTTCCTCCCCCGGCGGGAGGAGGTACGGACTCTGGGTCGAGAGAAAGGCCGCGGCGATAATGGTTTCCTGGGTTACATCGGGATATTTGAGAATGGCTTCCACGATGATGCGGGACTGCCGCGGCGGCAGGGGGAAGTCGGTCATCATCTTTCCGATTTTTGAAAGGGTTCTGTCCGCTTCCAGGGCATCCAGGAGGTTCAGGGTTTCGATGGCCGCTATGAGTCCTTCCCGGCCGGGCGGGGAAATAAAATCGAATTCCTCAAAGGCGGTGATGCCCAGGTCCGCCATGCGGAGGACCACCTCCGAAAGATCGGTCCGGTAGATTTCCTCTGTGGTAAAGAGAGGCCGGTTTTCGAAGTCCTTTCTTTGGTACAGGCGGTAGCAGGTACCTTCCTGGGTTCTCCCGGCCCGGCCTTTGCGCTGATTCCCCGACGCCTTTGATATGGGACCTTCGATGAGGCTGGAGGTGAATGTCCGGGGATTGTAGTAGTTCAGCTTGGAAAGCCCCGAATCGATGACCGTGGTAATGCCGTCTATGGTCACCGATGTTTCCGCGATGTTTGTTGAAATCACCACCTTGGTTTTTCCCCGGGGGGCGGGAAGGAAAACCCGTTCCTGTTCTTCCTTGCCGAGCCGTCCGTACAGGGGCAGCAGCTGGAGGTTCCTGCCGTAGGGAGCGGCGGCGAGCCGGACCATGCAGTCCTTGATCATCTTTTCACCGGGAAGGAAAATCAGGACATCCCCTTTCCGGCGTTCCTCCTGCACCCGGCCCACAATGGACTCGATCTTTTCGATCCGGGCATCCGCCGCGGCCTGGCTCGATGACGAACCCTGGATGGCCTGCTGCACTTCCAGGGTTGCCGGCGGATCGTATATAACCGTGACCGGATAGGTTATGGCGTCGATCTTCACCACCGGACACTCACCGAAATACTCGGAGAAAACCTGGGTGTTTATGGTTGCCGAGGAAATAATGACTTTGAATTCCTTACGGGCCTCCAGGACCCGTTTGAGCAGCCCCAGAATAAAATCGATATTGAGGCTCCGCTCATGGGCTTCGTCCACCACAATGGTTCCGTATTTTGAAAGATAGGGATCGAGTTTCATTTCCTGAAGCAGGATGCCGTCGGTCATGATCTTAATGGCTGTGGACTGGTCGGTCCTGTCCTCGAAGCGCATCTTGTAACCCACCAGGCCCGGAAGGGTGGTGCCCATCTGGCGGGCAATGAATTCGCTCACCGAAACGGCGGCGATCCGCCGCGGCTGGGTAACGCCGATAATGCCCCGGTCCGCGTACCCGGCGGCGTGAAGAATCACCGGCATCTGGGTTGTCTTGCCAGAGCCGGTGGGGCTCTCCACCACGATAACCTGATTGTTCTGCAATGCGTTAAGGATAAGATCCTTGTGTCTGTATACAGGAAGGTTTAAGTAATCCATTCTTTAATGATGGAGTAATTATCAGTTTATAGCAATCTTTAGCTTCCTTTTTTTTTGGAATGTTGCTATGCTATAGGTATCTTTATGGAGGATTTTAATGGCTAAAGAAAAATATGTATTTTTCTTCGGTGAAGGCAAAGCCGAAGGAGACGCCAAGATGAAGGAACTTCTTGGCGGGAAGGGCGCTAACCTTGCTGAAATGACCAATCTCGGAATTCCGGTTCCCCCGGGATTCACTGTTTCCACTGAAGTATGTGCCGCATATTACGAAAACAACAGAAAATACCCCGCCGGACTGGAAGAGGAAGTCCTGGCTACGCTGGCTAAACTCGAAAAAGTTATGGGGAAAAAACTGGGCGATCCCGATGATCCCCTGCTGGTTTCGGTCCGTTCCGGCGCTTCGGTTTCCATGCCCGGCATGATGGACACAATCCTCAATCTCGGTATAAACGACAAAGCCGTCCAGGGCCTGGCCAATAAAACCGGTAATCCCCGTTTCGCCTGGGACGCCTACCGGCGCTTTATCCAGATGTACGGCGACGTGGTTATGGAAGTTCCCCATCACGAATTCGAGGAAGCCCTTTCGGCGATGAAGAAAGCCAAGAAGGTTGAACTCGACACCGGGCTCAATGAAAAGGACCTGGAAAAGCTCGTGGACGAATACAAAAAGATCGTCAAGAAATTCGCCAAGAAGGATTTTCCCCAGAAACCCGTGGACCAGCTTTGGGGCGCGGTCAACGCGGTATTCGGTTCCTGGATGAACGAGCGGGCCATCAAGTACCGCCAGCTCAACGAGATCAGAAACATCAAGGGAACCGCCGTAAATATCCAGTCCATGGTATTCGGGAATTTCGGCGAAGACTCCGGGACCGGGGTCTGCTTCAGCCGGGACCCCTCTACGGGAAAGAACGAATTCTACGGTGAATACCTGATGAACGCCCAGGGTGAAGACGTGGTGGCCGGTATCCGGACTCCCGAAAAGATCGCCACCCTGGCGAAGAAAAACAAGAAAGTCTACGACCAGCTGGTCGGCTTTAAGAATAGTCTTGAAAAGCATTTCCGGGATATGCAGGACATGGAATTCACCGTCCAGCAGGGAAAGCTCTTCATCCTCCAGACCCGCAACGGAAAACGGGCGGGCGCCGCGGCGGTAAAAATCGCCGTTGACATGGTGGCGGAAAAACTTATCGATAAGAACACCGCCATACTCCGGGTTTCTCCGGATCATCTGGACCAGCTGCTGCATCCCATGATCGATCCCAAGGCGCTTAAAACGAATAAATCCCTGACCAAAGGGCTTAACGCGTCACCGGGAGCAGCCTCGGGCCGGATTGTGTTCTCCGCGGCGGACGCCGAGGAATGGAACATCAGGAACGAAAAGGTTCTGCTGGTGCGGAAGGAGACGAGCCCCGAGGATATCGGCGGCATGGTGGTTTCCCAGGGCATTCTTACCTCCACCGGCGGTATGACGAGCCACGCGGCGGTAGTTGCCCGGGGCATGGGCACTCCCTGTGTGGCCGGCGCCAAGGGCGTTTCGGTGAGCGGCAAAAAAGTCACCATCGGCGGAAAACTCTTCAAGGAAGGGGACTGGATTACCGTTGACGGTTCCACCGGCGAAGTCTATTCCGGCCAGCTTCCCCTGGTGGTTCCGAAAATATCCAAGGATATGAGCACCTTCCTGGCGTGGTGCGACGAGATCCGCAATACCTCCAAACGCGACGGCGTTTCGGGCTTTGAAGTCCGGACCAACGCGGATCAGCCCGACGATGTTCAGCGGGCCTTCGATTTCGGCGCCGACGGTGTGGGGCTCTGCCGCACCGAGCACATGTTCTTTGAAAAAGAAAAGCTTATCCATTTCCGGGCCATGATCGTGGCGGATACCGAGGCTGAACGCAAGGCGGCGCTCAAGAAGATCCTCCCGCTGCAGAAGAAGGATTTCTTCGGAATCTTCAAAGCCATGGGCGGCAAACCGGTTACCATCCGGCTCCTGGATCCGCCGCTCCATGAATTTGTTCCCCACACGAAAGCGGAAGTCGCCGAGCTGGCGAAGCATCTCAAGGTTGCCCCCAAGGATCTCCAGCCGAAGATCGACCGGCTCCACGAGGCGAACCCCATGCTTGGCCACCGGGGCTGCCGTCTGGCGGTAACCTATCCCGAAATTTACAACATGCAGGTTGAAGCCATTGCCCTGGCGGCGGTGGACTGCGTAAAGAAAAAGATTCCCGTTAATCCGGAAATCATGATTCCCATCGTATGCGACGAAAAGGAACTGGCCATGCTGCGGCCCAATGCCGAAGCTGCCATAAAGCAGGTTCTGGATAAGGCAAAAGTAAAGATTGACTTTAAGATCGGCACTATGATCGAAGTTCCCCGGGCGGCGCTGCTGGCCGAGAAAATCGCCGAATACGCGGACTTCTTCAGCTTCGGCACCAATGACCTTACCCAGATGACCTTCGCCTTCAGCCGGGACGATGTGGCTACCTTCCTTCCCACATACCTGGAAAAGAACATCCTCGATGTGGATCCTTTCAAGAGTATCGACGAAGAAGGAGTGGGACAGCTCATCCAATGGGCCACCGCAAAGGGCCGGGAAGTCAGAAAAGGATTAAAGGTCGGCATCTGCGGCGAGCACGGCGGTGATCCGGCGACCATTGATTTCTGCTACCGGGCGGGACTGAGCTACGTATCCTGTTCGCCCTTCCGGGTTCCCCTGGCGCGCCTCGCGGGAGCACAGGCGGTGATAAATAATCCCGCCGGGAAGAAAAAGTAAAACCCAAAAAAACCAAAAAGCACCGGATAATTTCCGGTGCTTTTTTATTTGAAAGTCCTGTTCAAAAGTGTGATTATTAAAAAAGAGATGCGGCTATTAAGAGGAAAAAATGAAAAAAATAATAACCTTTCTGGCGATTACCTTCGGGCTGACCTGGCTGTGCTGGGGGCTTCTTTCCCTTAAAGTCACCGACCTCAATGGGGCAGGCATTGCTCAGGTGGTCGTGGCTTTTTCAATGTGGTTCCCCGGGATAGGGTTCTTTATCACCAGGGCGCTGTTTAAAAATGAAAAACAACCTCTGTCCCTGCTGTTTTACCCAAGATTCAAGGGACATATCCGGTATTATATCGCGGCATGGATTTCACCTCTGATTCTTACACTGCTCGGGTCCGCGCTTTATTTTCTTATTTTCCGGGGAACCTTTACCATGGACTCGGAGTTTTTCAGGACTGTCATGGACAATCCCGCTTCCGGGACAGAAATCACCGAAGCCATGATCCCCCTTATTATTATCAGCCAGGTCGCTTCGGGGGTGTTTTTTGGTCCATTGTTTAATATGCTTTTTGCCCTGGGCGAAGAACTCGGCTGGCGGGGATTCCTGTTCCCTGAACTGAGAAAGCGGATGGGCGCAAAAAAAGCGGTTCTGCTGAGCGGTGTTATCTGGGGACTTTGGCACGCCCCAATAACCGCCATGGGCCACAATTACAGTTTCGGCTATTGGGGGTATCCCTGGACCGGGATCCTCGCCATGTGTGTGTTCTGTACATTCTTCGGTTCATTTCTTGCCTACATTACTGAGAAAACCGGCAGCATCTGGCCGGCTGCTCTCTGCCACGGGGCGGTCAACGCCATCGCAGGACTTCCGCTGCTGTTCCTGGAGGACATGAACGCGAACCGGCTTCTGGGACCCGCGATTTCCGGTTTTATCGGGGGGATTCCCCTGGCGGTTCTCGGAATTTGGTGCATGTTCCGTCTGCAGCGCGGCAATGCTCCGGAGCCGGAGGTCCGCTGAAATTTACCGTGTAAAACTTTACTGACTTATTGACCATTATAATCAGGTATGGTATCTTGTTTTGACATACCAAAGGTATGTTAAATACCAATGGTATGTCAGGGGGTAGAAATGAACCGGAGGGATCTGCAGAAAGCTGAAACCTGCCGAGATATCCTGACAGCTGCGGAACTTCTTTTCTATCAGCAGGGATACGAACAGACATCGATTCAGCAGATCGCCGAACAGGCGGGCCTGACCAAAGGCGCGGTATACCATCACTTTGATTCCAAGGAAGCGCTTCTGCAGAGAATGGCCGATGACCATTACAATACGCTTCTGGAGGCGGTACTGCCCATTATGGCGGATAAGACCAAATCCTGCTTCAGCCGGATAGCCGCCATAATACAGACAACCCGGAATATAGGGCTGCGGAAAAGTTCTTTCGTTTCGGAATATTTCCAGGTCCGCCAAAACAGCAATTCCGGAACGCTGAAGGAACGCCTCCGGGATTCGGACAAGAAATTTTACCGGGCCGTTCTCGCGCCGCTTCTCGCCGAAGCCCGGGGAACGGGGGAGTGTGATTTCTCCGCGTCTCCGGAGATTATAGCCCTGTTTATCTGTGAGCTCGACCGGTGTACCGCTGAGGAAATCAGCGGAATAGCGCTGAAAAATAAAACCGCCGGAGCGGAACGGGAGATACAGACGGTCCTGGGAACCTTCATATATGCTCTTTCAAAAATGCTGAACCTGGACACCAGCACGGTGGAACGGATTATCGGAACCCGGGAAAGCATGCGTTTTTACAAAAAAACTCTGTCGGAAGAAAGGAAGCGGCGCCATGGGCGGCAATAATACATCCTTCAGTAAATTCCTTGTCCTCTGGGGAGCCCAGCTTATTGCCAGCATCGGCAGCGGCCTGACCGCATTTGCCCTGGGAGTGTATGTGTACGGACAAACCGGAACCGCCGTAAGCGTTGCGATGGTTACCCTCTGCGCCTTCCTGCCGTCGGTGCTGCTCAATCCGGTAGGGGGTGTCCTGGCCGACCGGTACGACCGGCGGCTCATGATGGTTCTCGGGGACTTCGGTTCCGCGGCGGCCCTGATTTTTATGCTGGCGGCTATGGGCACGGGGTCAATCGCGGTCTGGCAGATTTGTATTGCGGTTTCCGTTAGTTCGGTATTTGTCGCCCTTATGCAGCCGGCGTACAAAGCCACCGTGACGGATCTTCTCACGGAGGACCAGTTTTCAAAAGCCGGAGGCCTGGTGCAGCTGGCATCCTCAGCCCAGTTTCTTCTTTCACCGTTTATCGCGGGATTTCTGCTGGGGTTTACGGATATCCGGACCATTCTCATTATTGATATAGCGACCCTGGGGATAACCATATTCGCGGCGCTTTTTGTCCGCCGGGGGATTGCCGCTTCCGGTTCCCGGGACAGGAACGCCGGGAACAGTTTTGCCGCTGATCTCAGGGACGGATGGCAGGCCATCACGTCAAGAAAGGGGGTGCTCCTTCTGATCGGAATTATTTCGGCAATAACCTTTTACATGGGACTGCTGCAGACCCTCATAGGTCCAATGATCCTTTCCTTCAAAGACGCAAAAGCCCTGGGGATCACCGAATCCCTGAGCGCCGCTGGAATGCTGGTAACCAGTATTTTTATAGGAATCTTCAGTATGAAGGCAAACCTTTCCCGGGTTTTGGGAATATCCCTGGCCGCGGGAGGAATATTTTTTGCGGCCATGGGGCTCAGGCCGGAACTGCCCCTGATAACCGGCGCGGGGTTTCTGTTTTTTGCCTGCCTCCCGTTTATCAATACCAGCGCCGAAGTAATGATCCGGAAGAATATTCCCAACGAGAAACAAGGGCGGGCCTGGGGGCTGATCGGCGTTATTTCACAATTGGGATACCTTATCGCCTACGCCGCCGCTGGTTTCTTGGCGGACCGTATTTTTAATCCCCTCCTTGTTCCTGGCGGCCTCCTGGCTCCGACTGCCGGGCGTATCATCGGTACGGGGCCGGGCCGCGGTATCGGGCTGATCTTTATCATTGCCGGGCTTGCTGTTTCCGCCATTGGATGCACCGTTTCCCGTCTGCCTTCAATAAAAGCTCTCGGGAAAGGACTGTAATATGGTTCTGCATATCTTAAAAAAAGATCTCCGCCGGAACAAAGGCATCGGCGCCGTGCTCTTCATTTTTATTTTGCTTTCGGCGTTTCTTGCCGCCGCGGGATCAAATATGATCGCCTCTCTGGCAGGTTCCCTGGATAACCTTTTTGAGAAAGCCCGGGTTCCCCATTTTGTGCAGATGCACGCCGGCTCTCTGGATGAAAACCAGATAACCTCCTGGATGGCCGCCGGCGGTTTCGCGGAGGAATACCAGGTCGTCAGGATGGTAAGCCTCGACGGAACTTCCCTGGGCTTTAACGGCCGCTATGACGGGGAAGAAAATTCCATCATGGATATCAGTTTCGTAAAACAGAACACCGGATTTGATTTTCTCCTGGATACCGGTAATGATGTCTTCCGGCCGGCTACGGGTGAGATTGGCGTTCCCGTGTATTATATGGAACGGGACGGTCTGAAAATCGGGGATACCCTGGCGGTAACCCAGGGGCGGTTTTCCGCGGAATACACCATTGCCGGTTTTATCCGGGACGCCCAGATGAACCCCGCCATGGTACATTCAAAACGATTTGTTTTGAATGACCGTGATTTTGAAACCCTTTCCCGGGAAATCCCGGAATATGAATACCTTATCGAGGTCCGCCTTTGGGACACAAACAGGCTGGCTGAATTTCAGGCGGCATACCAGGAATCGTCCCTGCCAAAAAACGGGCCCGCGGTGGATTACACGCTGTTCAGAATGATTAACGCCCTGAACGACGGCCTTATCGCTGCGGTGATTATCCTCGTCAGCCTGCTGCTCAATATAATAGCCATACTGTGCCTCCGTTTTGTGATGATCGCCGCGATAGAGGAGGACTACCGTGAAATCGGCGTTATGAAGGCCATCGGCCTAAAACTCCGGGATATAAAACGGATATACCTGGCAAAATATGTCTGTATCTCCGCCGCCGCCTGTATCGCGGGCTGCGCCGCCGCATTTGCCGTAAAGGAACCCTTCACCGCGAATATCATGGTGTACCTCGGCGCGGCGCCGGTGACATTGCTGAATACGCTGCTGCCGCCGGGACTGGTGCTTTGTGTCTTTGCCATGGTTGTTTTCTGTTCCTGGCTGGTTCTCCGCCGGTTCAATACGCTGTCCGCGGTGGAAGCCATACGTTCAGGGACCGCGGGAAAAACCGGAACCGTCCGGACAAAAATCCTGGCGCTCCGCAAAAACAGACACACCCCGGTACCGCTGTTTCTCGGACTCCGGGACCTGGTACTTCGGTTCGGAAGTTTCGGACTGCTCTTTTTTGTTTTCGCCGCGGCGTCTTTTGTTATTCTCGTTCCGGTAAATTTTCTCAATACAATCCGGTCTCCCTCTTTCATCAGATATATGGGAATGGGAAAAAGCGATATCCATATCGATATCCGTCAGGGCAGCGATACCGGGGAACGGTTCGGTGAGGTTATTGAATCCCTGCGGCTTGATCCCGATGCCGCGCTCATATCTCCGCATGTGACCGGTACTTTCAGAATCCTCGGCGGCGACGGAACCGCGGAATCAATAAATATTGAAACCGGAGATTTTACGGTTTTTCCCCTGGAGTATTTCGCGGGAAAACCGCCCGTGGAGGGCGATGAAATCGCTTTGTCCTATCTCAGGGCGGAAGAGCTGGACAAAACCATCGGGGATACCCTGACACTTTTCCACGGTGGTGCGGAATACACCCTTACCGTAACGGGGATTTACCAGGATATCACCAACGGCGGACGGACCGCAAAGGCGCCGCTCCGGCTGCCCCCGGAAAATACCCTCTGGTATACGGTCAGTCTCGGCCTTAAACCGGGAGCGGATATCGGCGGAAAGGCCCTGGAACTCTCCCGGCGTTTCCCCGGTGTCCGGGTAACGAATCTTGATTCATACCTGTCCCAGACCCTGGGCAGTACCATCGGACAGCTCCGGCTGCTTGCGGGGCTGGCGTTTTTTATATCCGCTGCGCTGTCGGTGCTCATTACATCCCTGTTCCTCAAAATGATTATCGCCAAGGAAAGTTCCCGGATCGGTATTTTGAAAAGCCTCGGGTTTTCCGAAACCGCGGTCAAGTTTGAGTACGCGGTAAAAGCGGTGGCGGTGCTTATTCTGGGTATTGTCCTGGGTACGGTTTTCTCAAATACCGCGGGTCAGGGACTGGTAGCCGCGGCGTGGTCATTGATGGGAGCCCCGGGGATACGGCTCGTCATAAACCCTGTCCAGGCCTACATCCTGTGTCCGTTGGCGCTGCTCGCGGCGGTCAGCGCCACCGCGGCCATAAGCCTCCGGCGTATCCGGACCGTAACTATCCGCGGATCAGTATCCGAATAGGAGGAATTCATGAATTACATACTTGAAGCGAAGGAGCTGTGCAAAATATACAGTACCGGGAAAAATAATTCCCAGGAAATTCTTAAAAAAGTGGATATCGCCATAACCCAGGGTGAATTTATATCGGTCATGGGTCCGTCCGGTTCCGGAAAATCAACCCTGCTCTACAACGTCAGCGGTATGGACGCGGCCAGCAGCGGAACCGTGGTTTTCGACGGCGCCGAAATAACGGCCCTCAGGGAAAAAGACCTTGCCGCCATCCGCCTCACCAGGATGGGGTTTGTATTCCAGCAGTTCAATCTGCTGAAGAATCTGTCGATATTCGACAACATCATCCTTTCCGCGTATATGGCAAAAAAAGAAAGCCGGGAAGAAATAAATGCCCGGGCCTGGGCTTTGATGGAGCGGACCGGCATCAAAGACCTGGCGGACAGTGATATCACCCAGGTCTCAGGGGGACAGCTCCAGCGGGCGGCGATCTGCCGGGCGCTGATCAGCAATCCGCCCATTGTCTTCGGCGATGAACCCACCGGGGCGCTCAACTCAAAAGCTTCCCGGGAAATAATGGATATCTTCGCCGAAATTAACGCCCTGGGAACCACGGTTATGCTGGTAACCCATGACGTAAAAGTCGCCTCCCGGAGTGAACGGGTTCTGTATATGACCGACGGGGTGATCGCCGCTGAAAAGCACCTGGGAAAATTCAATAAAGAAACATCCAATGAAAAGTCACGGGAAGAGGAACTTTCGGACTGGCTTATGAATCAGGGTTTTTAGCGGAATACCGCAGGGGACCGGCTTTGCTTTATTTAAGCAATAAAGAAAACCGGTCCCTTTTTTTACAGCAGATTTTCAGGGTTGAGGCACTGGAGATCATCGGGGAGGAAAATCCCGTCCTTGCGGATCAGTTCTCCGTCAAAGTACATTTCGCCGCCGCCGTATTCTTTCCGCTGGATGGAAATGAGATCCCAGTGGACCGAAGACTTGTTTCCGTTGTCGGCATTCTCGTAGGCCTGTCCGGGAGTAAAGTGGAAACTCCCGGTGATTTTTTCATCAAAGAGAATATCCGCCATGGGGTCCCGGATAACGGGATTTACACCGATGGCAAATTCCCCGATATAGCGGGCACCGTCGTCGGTATCGAGGATTTTGTTCAGCTTTTCGGTATTGTTCGATTCGGCTTTGATGATCTTCCCGTCCCGGAATTCAAACTTCACCCCGGTAAACAGCAGTCCTTCGTACGGGGAGGGCACATTGTAGCTGATGGTGCCGTTCACCGAATCCCGGACCGGAGCGGTATAGATCTCCCCGTCGGGGATATTCCGGTTTCCGCTCATGCCGATGCTCGGGATGCCTTTGATAGAAAATGCCAGGTCCGTCCCGGGGCCGGTGATCCGGACCTGGTCGGTCCTGGCCATCCTGGCGACCAGTTTTTCCATGGCCTTCGCCATTTTGTCGTAATCCAGGAGGCACGCGCGGAAATAAAAATCCTCGTAGTCCCCGGTGCTCATTCCCGCTAATTGGGCCATGGCATTGTTCGGATACCGAAGAACCGACCATTTCGTGTGGTTGCACCGCCGGTCGAGATGTATGGGACCCCAGTATTCCTTCCGGTACGCCTCCATACCGGGCTCGGGAATTCCCTTCCAAGCGTTGATGTTTTCCGTTGCCCGGATGTCGATGTACGCGTCCATATCCTTCATGCGGTTCAGTTCGTAGGATGCCACCTGCTTTATATGGCCGCGGTCAGCGCCGGTGATCAGGGCCCGCTCCAGTTCATAATCGAAAATATGGATGTAGGGTTTTCCCCCGGCAGCGTAGGCTTCTTCCACCAGGGCTTTTGCCAGCCCGGTTTCGCGGCCGTGCAGCTCTATGAGTATTTTCTCACCCTTCTGCAGATAAACCGCCCGGTTAATGAGAAACTGTGCGAATTTTCGTATTCTGGGATCTTCCACGGTAGTTCCTTTCCGGACGATGCCGGGCACCGTCCGGGAAAAATAATGGCTAAACTGCTTTCTGAACCGAAGCCTTCGGCTGGGTACAGGCGCTCACAACGAAAATAACAATAAACGCCAGGGGAACGGAAATCAGCGCGCTCCTGATGTTCATGGGTGATTTCAGTATCGCGTCCCAGAGAATTGTCAGGACGCCCCCGGTTATAATCCCGGAGATACCGCCGGCCTTGGTAACCTTTTTGTAGAAGAGCGCGCAGAGCAGGGCCGGGGTGATGGCGGCGCCGTACATGGTATACGAATACATCTGGATCGACAGAATGCTGGGAAAATACATGCCCATGATGAAAGCAAGAATACCGAGAACCACCACAACGATGCGGATGAATTTAAGTTTGTCGCTGTCGGTGGCGTCTTTCTTTATAAACCGGGCCCAGATGTCATAGGTAAGATTCGTGGATGCCGAAAGCAGGAACGAGTCCGCGGTGGTGACCACAAAGGAAATACAGGCTGCCATGAGGAGTGCGCCGAATGCAAAGGGAAGGAAATTCATGGCAAGCTGGAAAATAATCGTATCCGGAGCGGCAGCATTGGGGATAAGGAAAATCCCCGCCGTGACGATCATGATCGTCGTTACAATGACGACTAACTCGGCAACGAACATACCGATATTGGATTTCTTCGCTTCATTGGAATCCTTTGCCGAACTGAACCGCTGCATGAGATTCTGGTCCCCGAGAATGAGGAAGAATGAAGGCAGCATGTAGCCAAGAAGCTGAATGCCGCTCAGCCCTGCGGTAAAGGAATTTTTGCCCTCCGGGAGGTTCGCGATAATCCCGCCGGGGAGATTCACCTGACCCAGCAGCATGGGGACGGCAACGAGGAATCCCCCGACCATGACGAACGCCCCGATGGCGTCGGTATACGCTACCGTAACCATGCCGCCGGAAACGGTCAGTAAGATGATTCCCACCGCCGCGAGTACCGTGGCCAGGGTCTGGTCCACATTCGTGGTAAGGGCGATAATCCGGCCCGCCGCCATAAACTGGGAGGAGACTATCCCGGCATAGGCTATAATGATACAGACCGACGCGATGATCCGCGCTTCGGGACCGTATTTCTGCTCAAACAGTTCGGGAATCGTATAGGTAGTGGTCTGGCGTACCTTTCCGGCCACCCAGTACAGCACAATTATTCCCAGGGGCGGTCCGAGGAAGTGGATTATCCCCGCAAAAGGACCATAGGAATAAATGAAGTTTGCCGATCCGGTGATCCCGCCGCCGCCGCACCAGGTCGCCAGCAGGGTTCCCACCAGGACAATAAACGGCAGGCGCCTTCCGGCAACGGTAAAGTCGTCGGAATTCTTGACCGACTTTTTGCTGAGGATAAGCCCCACAACAATCAGAATGAGCAGATAGGAAAAGATTACGATCAAATAGCCCATACAGATTCCTCCAAAAATTGATATCCTACTATATGGATATTGGAAAATCCTGTCAATTTTTATTTTGCATGTTTTTGCATATTTTTTACATAAATATGCGTGTTTCTGCTCCGCAGCAGGAGGTTTGACCCCTTCCACTTTAGACGATTTTGCATTAATTTAAAAAATATGAAGAGACTAACATTTCTTATTGTCCTCTTGAGTGTTTTTGCGGGATTTGCGGCGGCACAGTCGCATCTTACCATTTACGGGATTAAGGGCCCTTCGGCGGTTGGGATGATCCGTGTTTTCGACCGTCCCCCCAGAATTCCCGGAATGACCGTTACGGTTGAAGCGCTGGCTTCCGCCGACCTCATGGCGGCTAAGTTTATATCCGGGGAAGCGAAAATCGGCATTCTTCCTCCCAATGTGGCGGCCAAGATCGCTTCCGCGGGCAAACCGGTACAGGTTGCCGCGGTGGTCGGTACGGGTATGCTCAGCCTCCTTACCGCTGATCCCAGTGTCCAGTCTGTGGAGGATTTCAAAGGTAAAACCGTTGAGGTCGCGGGCCAGGGGGCGACCCCTGATTACGTGTTCCGCAGAATTCTGATTTCCAGGGGAATGAACCCCGACCGGGATCTCCGCCTGGGTTACTCTTTGGCGTACCCGGAGATAGCCCAGTCCCTGATAGCCGGCCGGGTGGAAAACGCCCTCCTGCCGGAGCCCTTTGCCACCATGGCCCGTTCGGGCAAGCCGAACCTCAGGGTCGTGGGGGACATCCAGGAAGAATGGGTCCGGGCCGGGGGTGAGGGGAACTATCCTATGACCGTTCTGGTGGTGGACGCCAATTTCGCCAGGGAACAGCCCGGCGTGCTCAGGGCAATATTGAATGAATACAAAAACTCAATCGAATGGGTAACGGCCAATCCCGCTGAAGCGGGGGCCCTGGTGGAAAAGCACAACCTTGGTCTTAAGGCGCCGGTGGTGGCCATGGCGGTTCCCCGGAGCAATTACGTATTTATTCCCGCCGCCGCGGCGCGGCCGGCGCTGGAATCCCTGTACCGGACGTTCCTGGAATTTTCCTCCGCATCAATCGGAGGTGTTCTTCCCGGGGATGGTTTTTACTACCGGTAGCCCAAAAATACAATGGGGGAAAAAAAGAATACCTCCCTTCTGTGGGTTGGTATAGGCGTTGCGGTCCTGGTGCTTTTCTGGCAGATCGCCTCCGTTATCGCCGGCAGCGATCTTCTTCTGCCGGGACCCGTTCCCGTAATACGGCGTCTGGCGGCGCTGGCGGTGACGGAGCCCTTCCTCAGCGCGTTGGGGTTTACCTTTCTCCGGGTTATGTGGGGAATAATCCTGTCGGCTCCCCTGGGGGTTATCGTCGGTGTCGCCGCCGGCCTGGACCGGCGGGTCAGCGCCTTTGTCCGGCCTTTTTTTTCCGTGGTATCCGCGACCCCGGTGATGTCGGTGATACTCATCGCGTTTTTATGGTTCGGCCAGGAACGGACCCCGGTGTTTACCGCCTTTCTCATGGTCTTTCCGGTTATGGTGGCCAATACCATAGAGGGGATCAAATCCGTTGACCCGGGCCTGCGGGAAGTCTTCAGAATCTACGGTATGTCCCGGCGGAAAACCCTTACAGGTCTGTATATTCCTTCTATTCTGCCTTTTCTGCTGGCGGGTCTCCGCAGTTCCCTATCACTGTGCTGGAAAGTTGTGGTGGCCGCGGAAGTGATAGTACAGCCCTTCCGGGCTTTGGGAACCGGAATGCAGCAGGCAAAGGCCCAGCTTGAAACTCCGGAACTGTTCGCCTGGACCGCGGCCACGGTTATAGCCGCGGCGTGTACGGAATTCATCCTTTCCCGGCTGCTTTCCCTGCTCAAAATCCGGGGAGCGGCGGTATGAGTGTTTCCATCAGAAACCTGGAGTTTGGGTTTAACGGGAAACCGATTTTCCGGGACTTCGGTATCGACCTGGCGGAGAAAAAAATAACCGCCATGCTGGGCCCTTCGGGCTGCGGAAAAACTACCCTGCTCAGACTTATCGGCGGGCTTCTTATTCCGCAGGCGGGGACCATAACCGGCACCGGCGGCGGTGTTTCCTTTGTGTTCCAGGAGCCGAGGCTTCTGCCGTGGTACACGGTGCTTGAAAACATTATGCTGCCCATAGAAAAATCCCTGGGAAAAGCCGGGGCCGAAAAACGGGCCCGGCGGTTTCTGGAAATAGTCTCCCTGGCGGGAAAGGAAAAGTCGTACCCCAATGAGCTTTCCGGCGGCCAGAAGCAGCGGGTGTCCGTTGCACGGGCCTTCGCGTATCCCTCAAACCTGATTCTCATGGATGAACCCTTTCAGTCCCTGGATATCCCCCTGCGGATCCAGCTCATGGATACGACCCTGTCGCTTCTTGCCGAGGAACCCCGTACGCTTATCGCGGTAACCCATGATCCCCGGGAATCACTGTACCTGGGAGAACGGATCGTTGTTCTGGGCAGCGCTCCCCGGGGAATCATTTTTGATGAACCTATTTCCATTCCCCGGGGTGAGCGGGCCTACCATTCTCCCAAAACCGGAGAGCTGGAGGCGCGGCTTATTGGGGTTCTGTCGGGAGAATTGCTACAGCAGTGACCCCCGGGCCTCAAACGCCGCCGCGGTTTCGCCGGCGGTCTCGAGCATCCGTTCGGATACCAAAGGGACGAGGACAAGAATCTGTTTTATACCTTTCCTGCCGCCCCGGGCACGGTACGCCTCTTCGGAGGTATTCCATATTTCGAAGAAGCGTGGAAGGAATCCGAGCATGAGGGTGAGCACCAGGGCAATCACCGGTTTTTTTCTCCGTTCCGAAACAGCCCGAGACCATGACGGCTTAAGGGGTTTCAGCAGCGCCGCGGCGGCGATGAGAAGCAGCCCCTCGGCCTTTGCCGCGGAATCCCGGAGCTCCGCCATGGTGGTAACGGAAAAGAGCAGGGACGCCGCGCAGAATGAGACCATCAGGACCCCGGCGAAAACGAGTCCGGCCACGCATCCTTCCGTGTCGAAACCAAGGGGCGTAAATTGTACCGACCGTATGAGCACCACCAGCCCCGCGCTGATAAGCAGCATCCTGGATCCGCAGAACAGTTCCCACGGTTTTATCCCGGCAATCAGACTGCCCGCTAGTATAAGCGCGGCGGCGCCCGCCAGCGCCCAGGGGCCGAAGAAAAAAGTCGCCAGTGAAATCCCGAGGAGGCCGAGGAATTTAAGGCCCGCGGGGAGCCGGTGCAGAAGAGAGTTACCCGGCCTGTAGGAATAGGGAATTACCGATCGAGCCATGTGCAGTCCCCCGCGGCGGCGTAGCTTTTCCGGGGATCCCGGATGCCGTATTCCGGTTTCAGCCGGTCCAGTACCTCCTCCGGCCGGCCGCTGCCGCGGATATGGCCTTTGTCGAGGATTACCAGCCGGTCAGCCATAGCTAGAACCTTTTCCAGCTCATGGGTCAGGATAATCACGGTTTTTCCCGCTTCCTTTAAACTGCGGATTGCCTCAAGAACCTGAACAACCCCGGGCCAGTCAAGGTTCGCGAAGGGTTCATCCATGATCACGGTTTCGCAGCCCATAGCGAGAACCCCGGCCACGGCTAGACGCCGTTTCTCGCCGCCGGAGAGCCGCCGGGGTGAATACGCTTTTTTATCCTCCAGGCCCATGGCTTTCAGGGAGTCCTCGGCGCGCTGTCCCGCGGCGCTTAAGCCTAAATTTTTCGGTCCAAAGGCGGCATCCTCGGCAACGGTCTCCCCAAGCATCTGGGCGTCCGCGTCCTGGAACACGAAACCCAGGAACGATCTGAGTTCCCGCGTATGCTGGCCCGCGGGCCGGTTCTTGAACAGGATTTCCCCTTCGGTGGGATCACTCAGTCCCGCAAGGATGCGCATAAGCAGGGTTTTTCCTGAACCGTTGGAACCGGCGATGATGAGGCATTCCCCGGCGGCAATATCGAGATTTACGCCGTTAAGCGCCCGGTTTCCGTTGGGAAAAATTTTGGTGATATTTCTGAGGGAAAAAACCGTTTCAGCCATGGACCTGATCGGAAACTATCCGCCGCAGCCGGGGGGTGATAAGCACCGCCGCGGCCCCTTTGACCGCGTCGCCGATAATAAAGGGAAGAAATCCGGCTGTTGCGGCGCCGGCCCAGCCGATGTCCAGGACGAATTTAAGCTGGATAATCCCCGGGATATACACAAGTAACAGCCCCGCAACCGCCGCCGCGGCAATCCTGATCCGGGACACGTTTCTGCGGGCGACCGGGCATCCGGTGATGAGTCCGGCCGCGATTGCCCCCAGGAGATATCCCCAGAGAAACCCTCCGGAGGGCTGCAGAAACTGCACGAATCCTCCTGCGGCTCCGGCGAATATGGGCGCTCCCAGGGCTCCCGCCAGAAGGTACAGCGCCACCGCGGCGGCGCCGAGAAACGGCCCGAGCACAAGCCCGGAAAGCAGGGCGAAAAAATTCTGCAGTACTATGGGAACCGGGGAAAAGGGCAGGGGGATCGCGATAAATGTCCCCCCGGCGATAAGGGCCGCAAATAAGGCTGTGTGGACAAGCCCGAAGACCGCCTTTCTTTTCGGGTTTACCGCGGCCGGCGCGGCGGTGGTGTTTTCCATTGCTGTAACTCCTGTTCGCTAAAATTGAAGTGAAGCGGCGCCGGGAACGTACCGTTTGAGACCGGTTCCGGTCCTGACGATCCCCCGTCCGCTGCTGTCGATACCTAAAAAAACTCCGCCGGCGGCGGTTTCCCGCTGCGGCGCGCTGCTGTGGAAGGGGTCGGTAATCCGTACCCTGCGGTTTATGCCTTCGGCACGGATGTTCCATTCTTTCATAAGTTCCCGGGGGTTATACCCGCTTTCCTTCAGGGATTCAAATTCTCTGAGAAAGCTCCCGAGAAGTTCCCGCCGGGAAAGCCGCCGGCCGGAAATGCCGGCACAGCTGATGGACGTGTCCGGCAGGACGCTGTTGTTGATATTGATCCCGATGCCCAGGGTAATCCATCTGAGCTGGTCGCCTTCGGCCCGGAATTCCGTAAGAATCCCCGCTATTTTTCTGCCCCGGATATACACATCGTTGGGCCAGCGGAGCTGCGCGCCGGCTCCCGTCAGTCCGCTGACAGCCCGCGCTGCGGCTATATTGGCGGCCAGGGCGATCCGGCCGTATTCCACCGCCGGAAAGCAGGGCCGTTCGATAAGGGTGAAAAACAAGCCGCCCCTGCCGGAAATCCAGTTCCTGCCGGCCCGTCCCCGGCCGGCGGTCTGGGTTTCCGCGGTAACCACCGTACCGGAACGGATCCCCCGGTCAGCCAGTTCCTGGGCCCGGTTCATGGTACTGTCCGTGGATTCCCAATGGCGGAACAGCTTTTCCCGCTCACCGAATTCCCAGGGAAAGAGGAAATCGTCCCCGGCCCCGGCGGCTAAGGTATAGCCTTTGTCATCACCCTTCACGGCGTACCCGGAGTCCTGAAGAACCCTGACTGCTTTCCAGACCGCGACCCGGGATATTCCCAGGTCCCGGGCAAGCTTTTCCCCGGAAACCATTTCGCCGCTGTTTTCCCGCAGCCGGAGAAGAATATACGCCTTTGTGGACATAGCCGGATTCTGTTCGTTAACCATGAATTATGATAGGTTAACGGTATGGTTGCTATGTGTCAATGGTGAACGAACAGTTCTTCTCCTGAATAAGTTTTCCAATGCGGAATTGAACACTGCCTGGGAGAGAAGCAAAGAGCCGGTTAAGCCGGAAATCGCCCGTGCGTAATGGCAGCGCCGGGTCTCTTGTATAAAACGACTTTCGAGGCGAAGCCGCTGAGGAGCCATCCCTAACTTAATATGACAGGACCCGCGGCCATAGTAACTTCGGGCGCTTTCCGGCTTGAAAGACGCTGTGCTCCCCTGCTATTTCTGGTTCAGGTTGAATACCCCGTCCCAGTTTTTTGCCGGCGGAGTTTTTTGGTACTTGATACAGCGGTTCAGATAAATACCCCCGGGGCCGTCATCAGGGTCATGGTCCAAAACTTTCCTGAAGGCGGCTTCCGCCCGGGACCAGTCCTTTGCCTCAAAAAAATCAAGGCCGCTGTGGAACAGGTCAGCTTTTTCCCGCAGGTAATCCGGCGCGTCATCCCGGAGTTCCAGAATTTCGTGGAGCTGCACCGGTTCATGGATACCCACAACCCGGACCCGGTCGAGTCTGCGGGTGAGGATGCTCGGTCCGGCGTCCTGTACCGTGGTGTCCGAGGCGAGAATCCAGGTTCCGTATTGCTTATTCACCCCCTCGAGCCGGGCGGCAAGGTTTACGGCGTTTCCCATAATGGTATAATCCATCTTCTGTTCGGTACCCATGTTTCCTACAACCATATTGCCGGTGTTGACACCGATCCTGGTCAGGAGCGGGGAAGGACTCAGCCCGTCGGCGATAAACCGGGTGTTCAGTTCCCGTTCCACCCGTTTCATGATAATTGCGGACCGGCACGCCTTGAGGGCGTGTTCGGGCAGGTCGATGGGCGCCCCGAAGAAGGCGATAATTGCGTCCCCTTCGTATTTGTCGATCGTTCCCCGTTCATCCAGCACAACATTGCTCATGGCGGAAAGGTACTGATTGAGGAGCCGTACCAGGTCTTCGGGATCGAGTTTTTCGGAAATCGTGGAGAATCCCTTTACGTCGGTAAAAATAGCGCTCATATACCGTTTCGATCCCCCCAGCTGCAGCCGGGAAGGATCGTTGAGGATTTCCTCAACCACCGCGCCGGAAAGGTATGTGGAGAACGCCTTGCGGATAAAACTTTTTTCCTGTTCCGAACTGACAAAGGCGACAACCTCCCGGACCACCACCGCGACAACCATTGCCAGGGTCGGCCCCAATGGCCCGAGAAAAATGCCCTTAACAATGAAAAGTACCAGGGAAAACCCGAAAATGAGCAGGGCCGTGCCGAAACCGAGTCCTGAGCGCATTCCGGGCCTGAATCCCCCGATGGCGATAATAACCAGCGGCACCAGAACCAGGGTGATCAGGATGCTCCACCATTGGCTCAGGGGAGTGATGAATGACTGGGACAGTATCGTATCGAGTACCACCGCGTGGGTTCCGACGTTTACATAATGGCCGTAGAAGGGATTTACCCCGATATCGGTGGTTCCCGTATCGGAACGGCCGATGATGCATAATTTCCCGGGAAGCATTTCCATGAGCCAGTTATGGGTGGTGGTAATCTCGTTGTAGCTGGAAACAATATTATCGGATAAGGTCCTGAGGTAGGCTGTTTCCTCGGCCAGCTCCGCCGCCGCTTCTGCGGAGAATTGGAGCTCCAGTTCCTGTATGAGCCGTTCCATGGCTTCCAGTTCAATAAACTCCTGGACCATATCCCGGTACGCCTGTTTCAGATACAGATATTCCTCAAAGTCCTCTTCGGAATTCTCCTCCACCGCGTACCTCCGGGCTTCGGTGATTCCATCCCGGCAAGCGGTTATATCCTGCAGGAGGAGGTAGATATAATAAAAGAAATCATCGTCCATGAGCTGGCTCCAATAGCCGAGGTCCGAGACATTGTAAAACAGGGAATAGAGGCTGTTCTCCGTTTCCTCCAGTTCGGAAAAATGGCCGAAGGAGATATGCTCATAGCTGTCCTCATAGGAGGTTTTCGGCCAGTCCAGGAGCATGGCTCCCTTTTCATCCAGGGGAATAAAAATATCCTGCACGGTGCCGTCGGGCATCTGCGCCCCCCGGATGGTCATCTTCCCCGGTTCCATGGCGATATCGGGATTGCCCATCATGTGAATCAGGGGGGCGAAAGCGAGCTGCAGGTACCAGTACCCGTCAACCCTCTGGGCAAGGTAGATCCTTCTGCGGACCCCGTCATCGTCGATGGTCACGTTGGTATAGCCCGCGCCTTCCAGGGATTCCATAAACTGGGGAATAGGCGGAAGCACATCCGCGAGGGTGCTTTTGGGATAGTCATGGTCATTTTCAATGGGATAGGAAAACATTTCCTGGGCGTATATCCTGCGGTCCGCCTGCTCCTCCGGCAGGGGCAGGGCCTGAAGATTCAGGGTTCCCCAGGTACGGCCGAAAAGACGGGAGCTCTGGGACAGGTACTCGTCGTTGTCCCGGGCAAGGCCCTGGGTTTTCGTGTATAGATCATCCCGCTGGGTGCTTATTATCCCGCTCAGTTCCCCGGAAAAATCCAGGGCGTCCTCCAGACTCAGCCGGCTGTCCCGCAGGGCGGTAAACAGCTCCGATACATAGGAGTCGATGGTGATAAAGCTTTGGTCAAAATCTTTTTTCAGAAGCTGCCTGAGGTATACGTCGTCGAGCCCCGCCGGACTTTCATCAATATATTCAATATCAAAAACCGCCGCGGTAACGCCGTATTCCTTGAGCCGGAGGAGTCCGTCTCCCATGACCGACCGGGGCCAGGGGAAAACCCCGATATGGGATATGGCCTGGTCGTCCACATCGAGGAAAACCACCTGTTCAATCCGCTCCCGGCCGGGGCGGAACCGGAGAAATAGGTCGTATAAACGCTGTTCCGCGAACCGGAAAAATCCCGCGAAGTACAGCAAAGAAAACAGTACCGCGGATACGAAGGCGATAAGTATGGACCGATTCCGTAGTGTCATGGCCTCTCCCTGGCTATTCAATTCATGTATAGTATTACTATATCGTACAGTACATTCAAAAAAAATGGTATGCTGGTTTTTTCCGCGGAATTCGGGTGTTTATACCAGACTTTTTTATTAAAAATTGATAATATACCCGGAGGATGGTATAATCGTACCAGATCCGTATTACTTGGTCCTATAGGAAGGATTGGATGATGAAGAAATTTATCCTGCTGCTGCCTTTTGTTTTTTCGGTTTGTTTTGCCCATGCCCAAATAGCGGATGAACTGGACCTGCTTTTGAGCATTCCGGAAATATCCTATGCCATGGCCGCCCGGTTTGTTCTGTCCGCCGCGGATATCCTCCCCGAGGATGCCCGGGAAGTGGATGCCTTCCGGGAAGCGGACCAGCGGGGATGGGTTCCCGTCAAGGCTGAACCGAGCACCCATATTACCCTGGGAGGGCTTTCCCTGCTGCTGATGGAAGCCTTCGATATCAAGGGCGGGCTCATGTACACAATTATCCCGAGCCGGCGGTACGCCTACCGGGAAATGCTGTATAAGCAATGTATCCAGGGACGGACCGATCCATCCCAGACTGTTTCGGGAGAACGGTTTATTAATATCCTAGGCCGGGTTCTGACCTATGTTGGAGAAGAAGTATGAAGAAGCTGCCCTTCCTTTTGTTTTGCCTGCTCTGTTCCGGTACTCTTTTTGCATGGGACTACGGTCTGGTCCTGAACCAAACCCCTAAGTACACCCACGACGGATTTGAATACGTCGGAACCTTCACCCCCTGGGTCTCGGCCCTGTTCGGCGACAATATCGATCTGTACGTATCGGGGTTTATTAAACTCAAGTACGAAGACGATGAATTTTCGTTTATTCCCGACCTTGGCCGGACCGAGGTCCTTTACCGGCATTCATCGGGCATGACCCTGGGCGCCGGCCGCATGGACTACATGGACCCGGCGGGGATGGTCGCCTCCGGGTTGTACGACGGGTTTTCCGGCAATTTCCGGTTCGGAAACGGGCTGTCTTTCCGGGCAAACGCGTTATATTCCGGACTGGTCAATAAGAAAAACGCCGAAATCGTACTCAGTCCGGCCGATGCGGACGATTTCGCCGATGACGACCGGTTTTTAGCCCCCTCCCGGGCGCTGGCCAGCGGCATTCTGACCATTCCCGGTCTCTTTGGGGTTCATAATGAACTCTCAGTCGGCCTGATCGGGCAGTTTGACCTCGGTTTCGACGATATCTGGTACCATTCCCAGTATCTGTCCGTTAATTACGATTTCAACAGGGTCCGGAACCTTGAACTGAGCCTGGATCTGTCCGCGGCTCTGGCGGAGTATTCCTTTGAGGATGAAACGGAACTGGAATTCACCGCCGCGGCGTCCCTGGAAGCTCTCTACCGGCTCCCGGTGTCGCGGCCCGCGAGCGTCTTCGCGGGAGTCCGATGGGCTTCGGGCGACAGCGGCCCCTTTTCGCCGTATAAACCGGTAAATGTACTGTCCCAGGGGAAAGTCTTTACCCCCAATCTTTCGGGGCTGACGAAGATCAACCTCGGCGCCGGGGTCCGGGTTACCGAAAAAATATACACCGAACTCCTGGCGAATTATTTCCTCAGGACCGATATGACCACCGTAAGCGATGAGGATATCGATCCCGACTCCGATTCCTATGCCCTGGGAGGCGAGATCTATGCTTCCCTGATCTGGGCGCCGGTTTCGGATGTGTCCTTTATCCTCGGCGGCGGGGCGTTCCTTCCGCAGCTTGGGGATGCTTTCGTTTCCGACGCGGATGTTCAGTGGCTGGTATCTCTGGCCGTGGTTCTTTCGCTGTAACAGATAAAAATAGAAGATTAAGGAGAGATGTATGAAGAAAATTATTGCCTTTTTAACGGTCGCTTTGACCGCCGCAGCTCTTTTTGCCCAGGAACCCGCCGCTTCGGTCAGGGAAGTAAGCGGCAAGGTTGAGATAAAGGCGCCGGGTTCGGCAAACTGGGTAGCCGCGGCTCCGGGAATGCGGCTGTCCAGGGATACAATTGTTTCAACGGGCTTTAAAAGCACCGCCCAGATTACCCTGGGGGATTCGGTTCTCACGGTCAAACCCCTGACCCGCCTTACCCTGGCGGAACTGAGCAGTTCCGGCGATACCGAGCAGGTCCGGGTTAATCTCGCCGCGGGAAGAGTCCGGGCCGACGTAAATCCCCCCGCGGGCCGGCGGACCGATTTTACCGTCCGCAGCCCCTCTGCGACCGCATCGGTGCGGGGAACCTCCTTTGATTTCGATTCCGACCGCCTGACGGTATTCGGCGGTACGGTTTCATTTACCGCCGGCGGCGGGAATGAAGTTTTGGTGGACCAGGGCGGATCAACCTTTATCAACGCCGATGGCCAGGCTGTGTCCCCCAACGCGGTTGCGGCGGCTAACGCGGCTCCCCAGCTGCCCTTGGGCGCTTCCCAGCGGGATATCAACGCCGCTACCTCAGCCCCGTCAAAAGTCGGCCAGTCTGGTTCCATCACCGTGGAAGTACAGTGGTAAAAATTAAAATGTAAACTGCGGAGGATAAGTAATGAAAAAAATTACTTTATATACAGCGCTGCTGATTACAGTAACGGCCCTTCTTGTGTCCTGCGGTATGTTTTTCGACAACCAGGCCAGTGATGAAGGAACCGTCCGGATAACGCTGGGAACGGCCGAGGGCCGTGCTTTGGGTGATCCCGCTTCCGCGCAGCTTCCCGTGTTTTCCCGGGTCATTCTCTACGCGAAGCAGAACGGCAAAACCGTCCGTTCCGGCTCTTTCTCCGGCGGGAACTCATCATTTTCCATGTCCGTACCCTACGGGAGCGGCTACGAAATTGAGCTGTTCGCCGTGGTGGACCAGTCGAAAAACCCGACGGTTCCCGCCATTGTTAAAGCCTACGGCGGCCGGGTAAAGAATATCTCGGTAAACCAGGCGGAAATAGAACCCCTTATCATTGACCTGTCCGTGTCGGAAACCGCGATAATGCGGCATTACCTGGGGTTATCCAATCTTGAACTGCAGTATTCCCCTGATGGGTCAACCATGGAAACGATATTCGATTTTGGATCGGCATCTATGATGGGTTTCCCCTATACCATTGACCAGTACGGCAGAATCCTGACCATGCAGGGAGATACAATAACCCGTTACGACGGCAGGGCGGGGGCAGGAGACGTAATCTTCGATTCCTCTTCTACCTTTGTTCCTCCGCTTATTTCGAATATGACGGAACTTGTCTATGACGGTACCAGGAACTGTCTCATATATCTTTCCAACACCACCGATATCGAGTACTGGCTTTTTGATTATCCCGGCGAATCCGATGATTTTGATGTAAATACATCCCTTGACCTGCCGCCTAATATTCCCCTCGCGGTGGACCGGGACGGATACCTGTACGGAGTCTTTTCGAGCGGCGGCGGGATCTATGTGCTCAAACTCGAGGTTACCGGCCCCCGGGACGACTATGAGATCCGGGATGTGAGCCGTTTCAGTCTTACGGCTAACGGAATTGTGGATCCCAGCAAGTTACGTGTCGTAAACGATGTTCTCCTGATCATTGGGCGTGAAGCTGCCGATCCCGGCGCGGAATTCCCGAGCCTGTTCGCCGTTGACTGCGGCACCATGAAGCTGAAGTGGTCTTCAATAAGCTCAAAAGAGTACCCGCAGATCAAGAACACGGATGCGGTTGGGACGCTTCCCCTGGGGGAAATGGACCCATCTGTTTACGCGTTCCCCGCGGGCTGGACCCGGGACGCGGTGTATATCCAGGACCGTGTCACAATTATAAACAGTACCTCACTTGACGATTATTACAGGGTCGTGGAGATTGATATAAATTCAGGAAAAATCAGAAGGAGCCATTTTATCACGCTCAATTAATACGCCCTAGCAGCGGAGCTGCGGGAGGCAAACCATGAAGAAAAACGGGTTTTATTCGTTGGTTGTTATGGCGGGGATCGTATTCCTGGCATCCTGCAGCATGTTTTTCAGCAAAGAGAACGGTACCCAGGGTACTCTCCGTATATCCTTTGGAGAAGACCGGTCCCGCAGTGTGGCCGGTCCTCCTTCGGAAGAGCGGCCCGCCTTTTCGGGAATTACCGTTTCCGTGTCCCGGAACGGAAAGACGGTGCTGTCACGGACCTTTCAGGGGAGCGCTTCGGAATTATCCCTGGCGGTTCCCTACGGTTCGGGGTACGACATTGATGTGTACGCCGTACTGGATCCTTCCGGGGATCCGCCGGTTGTTTTCGCCAGGGCCTACGGCGGCATTATCCGGGATGTGGCGGTGAATAAACCCGAAACATCCCTTACAATGGATCTGCGTGTACGGGATACGGCGCTGATCGTGGCCGAGTACAATGAACTAACCTACAACTATGAGTATTACTATTCCCGGGATTTAATTAACAAACTTCCTATTTCTGCTTTATCCGAACCGGCGCCGCCTTTTGCTTTTGTTTTTGACAGCTACGGCAGGCTCTTTAATCTGGCCTCCGGCGCTATCGGCGATCTGCAGCGGTTCTCCGGCGGCAGCGATTTTATTTCCATACAGGTACCGGTTATGGCCAGCTCTTTGGCGTACGCCTTCGATCCCCACCGGCGGTGGATGTGGTTTCTGGAAAACGGCAGCCTCAGCGCTTTGGACCTTACCCGGGACTATCAGCGGGATTCCTTTGGGTATTACCAAGGCGCTCTCGGTCCGGCTGTTTCCCTGGCGGGGGGTAATTACAGCCTCCGGGCATTCGCGGCGGATCATGAGGGATACATCTACCTCTGTGAGTTTCAGAATACTTCGGGATCCACTCTCTGGATTACTATTGTCAAATATGAGTTACGGGAAGCCGGCGGTTCCTATTCGCTCCGGGAAGTCCGGCGTCTGGCCCAGCCGCTGATGGATGCTGAGGCCATCCAGGCGGTGGACGGAACCCTCGTTGCCTATTGTCTTATGCCCTATACCACTGAAGGGGTCTGGAATTTTATCGCCATTGATACGGATTCCATGACCATTAAATGGGAAGGGGCCGTACCCGAAGGCGGGGAGTATACGCCCTTTGTGCTTGACCGGCATATGGAAAACGGATCCACGCTGCCGCTGATGGCGGCCAAGACCATGGCCGGCTGGTCCAGGGAAAAAACATACATCCAGGACAGCGGATCTTATTTTATCGGCAGCCAGCTTTTTGATTACCAGCGGATCGCGGAACTGGACCTGGAATCCGGGAAGATAACCGGCAGCTATCTTGTTGAGAAACAAGCGAGCGCCACACCGTAATCAGCGGCGGGGCCGCCGTTTCTGTCCGGCCAGAGAAAGGACAATGTATCCAAAGAGCCCAAGGGCGCACAGCGCCGGCAGCCAGTCGCCCAGGACGGCGTACACCGTGGGATTCCCGGAGATCTGGACCGGTACATCCATAGCAAGAAAGCCGGATTCAAAAAGCGGGAGCATACCCAAGATCCCGCCTTCGGCGTCGATAACCGCGGTAACGCCGGAATTGGCGGAGCGGACCAGGACCCGGCGGTTTTCCACGGCCCGGAACCGCGCCGCGGCGAAGTGCTGGGTTTCCGCGGATTTCCGCCTTGACCACGAATCGTTGGTCAGGTTTATGAGAATGTCCGCGCCGCGTTCAAAAAAGGTTCCGCAGAGCCCGGCAAAGGCGTCCTCAAAACAGATCGGCGTTCCGAAGCGGAGGGTTTTTCCGTCCCCGCGGGGCAATTCCATGACAACGTATTCAGTGCCCATGGTCCAGCTGCCGTCAAATCCCACAATATCGCGCATGAACCGCTTCATCCACGGGTACTCGATAAAGGGGACCGCCTCGGCAAAGGGAACGGGATGCTGTTTCGCGTAGGAAAAAAGGATCCCCCCGTCAGGGGATATGAGGACCGCTGAATTGCTCGCTTCGTACCGTTCCCAGTTATGAACCACCGGAGCGCCCGTCAGAAGGGGAATACCGGTTTCCGCCAGAAAGGGAAGCAGTGGATTGTCCGGCGGGTTTTTAACGTAATAACTCCGGTATTCCTCAAAGGGCCGGCGGAGTACGGATTCGGACCATACTATGAGGGCCGGCCGGGGATAATCCGAGTAATTCCGGAACTGTTCGGTTCCTTCCCGGCTGAGCCGCACCGCCTCTCCCAGGACGTTCAGTTCGCTCCGGTTCCGGGAATCGGCGTTGTGCTGAACCAGCAGCAGCGGCACATGGCCGCACACCGGGGTAGGCCGGGAAAGCCGGTACACGCCGTATATCAGGGTCATGGCCAGAAGTCCGGCGAATACCGCCGCGCCGGGAAGCGCCGGATTCAGGCGGGAAATCCCCCTGACCCGCAGGCTTTTTCCGTTTTTCACAAACCGTAGTCCGGGCACGCAGAAGACCGCTTCGGCGATAACCGCGGAACTCAGCGCAAGGATGAATGAAAGGCCGTACACCCCGGTGATGTCGGCTATCTGGATCATCCGGGGACGGTTGTTCAGCGCGTAGGCAACGAGTCCCCAGGGGAATCCCAGAAAACCCACGGATTTGAGCCATTCCCATACGGTCCAGACCGCGGCGGTCAGCAGCGGGCGGAAGGACCGGACGCCGGGCGCAACGGCCCGATTCCCGCCGATTCGATCCGCTGAAACAAACCGGAGAAAGCCGGCGACCGCCGCGTGGGCTATACCGTATACCAGAGCCGTGGCCCCTACAGTCCAGATCGCGTAGCCCTCAAAAAATACGAGCCAGTAGCTGGATGCCGTGTGGGAAACAGCGCCGAACATAAAACCCATGAGGGCGGCTTCTCCGTAGGAGCGGCTCAGCCGCAGGGCCGCAAAATAGGGCGCGAGACAGAAAAAACCGAGCAGGACGCTGCCGTAAAGGGCCCCTTCATTGGGAACCGCCATGGCCAGAAACAGTCCCGATACAATCGCTGCGCAATATTTCACCTGCCGCCTTCTTTCCGATTTCCTTTTTTGTGCGGATAATCATGCAAGTATACCAAGCTAAGCGCAAAAACCGCAACTGAATCATATTTTTGATTGAATATTACCACATTTTCCTATATTATTAGGACTAACGAAGGGATATTTCCCCAATAATCATAGTGAGGACATACCAATGCAGGACATCGGTCCCATTCATCGTGCAGAGTACCAATCCGACACAGACCGAACGTCCCCAGTGGTTATTGCCGAAGCCCCCGGAAGAATCCATTACCTTGGTGAACATGGAGAACCTAAGGCGGGGCTTTTCCTTTCCTCCGCCTTGGACCGGACTGTCCGTGTCGCGGTCAGCCTGCGGAAGGATAATTCCCTCCGTTTTTTTGCCGCCGACCTGGGCGAACGCAAACGGACGACCCTGGTCAATCTTAAATACAAGCGGGAAGACCGGTGGGCTAATTTTATCAAAGTCGCGATCCACGGGTTTGCCGAAAAAGGATACCCCGTAAAGGGGCTCAATTTTACGGTTTCCGGGGATATCCCCCAGCAGGTTGGCCTGGCCAGTTCCTCGGCTATTGAGGTCGCCGCCGCCGTCGCCCTGCGGGGCTTCTTTTCGGCGAAAATAAACGACCGGGAACTGCTTAATATGCTTACGGTCTCTTCCGAAGCGTTTTTCGGAAAACGCCACAGTCCCATAGACTATCTGGTGGCGCTGTTTGCCAAAAAAGACCATTTTATGATCCTCGATGAAACAAACCTTGAGGTGAAGCAGATAAAGTCACCCCTGGGGGCGTACAAAATGCTGCTCATGGATTCCAGGGTTCCCCGGGTCGGTGTGGAAGAGGAGCTGAGTCTCCGGCTCCAGGATATACGGAAGGGTCTCGAGCTTTTATCGAATAAAAAGGAAGGCGCCAGCTTCCGGGATTTTGCCACAACGGATATCATTGAATCCATGGGCAACCTTCCCGAGCAGATCCGCCGGCGCTGCCTGCATATCGTAACGGAACTTAAACGGGTGGAGGAATCACAGATGGTGCTGAAGAAAGCCGATTTCCCGAACCTCACAAAGATTATTATCCATTCCCATGAGAGTCTCCGGGACCTGTACGAAGTTTCATGCCCGGAAATCGACTGGCTGGTTAAGCGGGCCCAGGAGATTGACGGTGTCATCGGCTCCCGCATGACCGGGCAGGGGTTCGGAGGGTGCACGTATACAATTATCAAAGAAAAGGCTATTGATGAATATAAACGCCGGCTAGAAGATTATGAGCGTATTTTCGGGTTCCATCCCCTGATTTATGATTTTAAACCAGCGGGAGCCGCCCGTGTTCTATGAGGTTCCATGAAAATTGTATTGACCAATGACGACGGCATTGACTGTGCCGGTCTTATAAAACTTGCCGAAGCACTAGAGGCCCGCGGCGGCCATGAGATTTATATCTGCGCTCCCGAATCGAACCGTTCCGGGGTTTCCCATTCCCTCAGCCTCAGAGGGCCGGTACGTATTGACCGGCGTTCCTCTTCGGTCTGGACCTGTTCGGGAACCCCCGCGGACTGTGTCATGGTGGCGACCCTCGGGGGACTTCCCTTTGTACCGGATCTCATTGTTTCCGGTATCAACGCCGGCCCCAATGTGGGCACCGATATTATCTATTCCGGAACCGCCGCCGCCGCGCGGCAGGCGGCGCTCCATGATATACCGGGAATCGCCCTGTCCCTCTGCGCCGGCGGTGATTTCCACTGGGACATGGCCGCGGAATTCTGCGCCGGTCATCTGGATGATTTTTTTGATCTCTGGGTAGAGGATACTTTTATAAATGTGAATATACCCAACAGTCCTTCCGGTCCTCTGGGTATTGAAGTTACCTATCCCTCCCGCCGGCGGTACAACGATACCCTGGCGGTATTCAACGCTCCCGACAAAAAGGCGTATTACTTTGTCGAAACCGGTACTATTGATACGGAACCGGAAGAGGGGTCGGACTGGGATGCGGTTAAGCGGAACATGGCATCGGTTAGTCCCGTGTTTATCCATCCCGTGGTACGCCGGGATATCTGCGGCGGCGTCCCGGACCACAGTTCCGCCGCCCCCAGGCCGGGAACCGCCCGCCTCATGCAGAGGTAGCCATGGCCGCGACACTTCAGGAAGGAATCCGGCTGTTCCGCTTAAAACGGTGGGAACTGGCCCTCCAGGAACTGCTCCAGGTTGACGCGGATTATTTTACCCCTGACCAGAATACCGAACTGGCGTATTATCTCGGCCTCTGCTATACAAAGCTCGAACGCTTTGACGATGCCCTCCTGTACCTTGAACAGGTGGTGACCTCCGGTTCTGATCCGCTCCGGGCGTACCAGTGCCGTATGACTCTGGCGTACATCTATACCATTACCGGCCGTTCGAAGCTCGCGGAATTCGAGCTGAACCATCTGATGAAGAACGGCTTTGAGTCGATACAGATCTATACAACCCTGGGATACGCCGCCTGGTCCCAGAAACAGTTCGACAAAGCCGTGGAGTATTACCGGAAAGCCCTGGAAATGGATGACACCAACGCCACGGCTCTGAACGGACTGGGTTTTATCCTGGCGGATACGGATATGGATCCCGTGCGGGGGCTCATATACTGCAAAAAAGCGGTGGACAAAAAACCCCAGAACGCGGCGTACCTGGATTCCCTGGGCTGGGCGTATTACAAGAACGGCGAGCTTATTGAAGCCCGGACGTGGCTGCGCAAGGCCTATGATATTGCGCCGTACCAGGAAGAAATCCGGAAGCATATGCGGGTTATTGTCGGAGAATCGTCATGAGAATCCTTCCCGGGCGCTGCCTTTTTATTGCCCTGGCCGTTGCCTTTTTTATCGCACCCTATGTACACGGCCAGCAGACTGCCGGACCGTCGGGAACCGACCGGAACGCGGTCTTCGCCCGGGAGGAATTCAGGCTCGGCGTCCAGGCATACAACCGGTTTTCATTTAATGAGGCGATCCTTTCCTTTGAGCGGGCCCTCTCTTTCCGGCCCGGCGAACCGCTGATACTGGACTGGCTGGGCCGGGCTTATTACCGTTCCGGCATGGAGGATACGGCCCTCAGGCAATGGCAGGCCGCCCTGGAATTCTACGAACGGGGGAGCAATGAAGCGCTCCTGCTTGCAAGCCGGATTGAGACCGTCTGGAACCGGAGAAGCCTGTTCCCCGACCTCGATGAAAATGCCCGGTATGTCGATGCGGGACGGTACCCCGGGCGGTACGACGATCTTACCGTATACCGGCAGCCCACCGCGGTTCTTCCCCTGGAGGACGGTTCCGCCTGGGTCGTTGCCTTCGGATCAAATGAAATAGTCAGAATTGACGTAAACGGTATAATCCGCCAGCGCCAGAGAGGCCCGCTCAACGGTTTCGACCGTCCCTATGACATTGTCCGGGGACCCGACGGGCGGCTGTATGTTTCCGAATACCACGGCGGCCGGGTGAGTATCCTCAGCAGCCGCGGTGAATGGCAGGGATACATAGGCTCCAAGGGCCGCGGGGACGGTCAATTCGTGGGACCCCAGAACATGGCGGTGGATGAGGACGGCTATCTCTATGTGGTGGATTACGGCAACCGCCGGGTTTCGAAATTCGACGCCGACGGAACCTACCTGCTGTCCTTCGGCGGAAAAACCGGAACCTTTCCCGGATTCACGTCCCCCACGGGCATCGCCGCGGGAAACGGCAGCGTGTATGTGGCGGACAGCGTAAACCGGACCGTATACCGGTTCGACCGGAACGGTTCCTATCTGGGAATCACCCTCAGTGAAGGCCTTCAGGGGCCGGAAAGCCTCAGGTTTACCTCCGACGGCAGGCTTCTCGCGGCGGATACCAACCGGGTGGTTATCATCGATCCCCAGTCCGCGGTTGTCCATGAACTGGGGGTGGTGGGAAATTCCCGGGTGCGGCTCGTCGGCGCCGATGTGGACCGGAACGGAAATATCCTGGCGGTAAACTTCCAGGCCGATGAAATTTCCGTTATGACCCGGCTGGATGATATGGCCGCCGGATTGTTCGTTCAGATTGAACGGATCGTTTCGGATAATTTCCCCGAAGTAACCCTGGAACTGCAGGTGCAGGACCGGCAGCGGCGGCCCATAGTCGGGCTGGACGGCCGCAATTTCCTGCTCAGCGAAGAAGGCCGGGCCGCGGGTGAACAGAGTTTCCTCGGCGCGGCGTATCTGTCCGACAGAACGGATATTTCCCTGCTGATAGAACGGTCGCCCCAGACCGCGGGATTCCGGAATGATCTTGCGGTGGCCGCCCGGGACGCCGCAGCCGCTTCGGGCCGGGTCGTCTCGGTGGTCTCCGCCGGGGAGCAGCCGTTTCTCGAACGGAGCGCCGACGCCGCGCAGCTCGACCGGGCCGCCCGGGGAACGGATTCGCAGTACAGTCCCCGGTGGCGGTTTGATCTTGGCCTCAGGCTTGCGGCCACCGATCTGCTGCCGGGAGAAAAAAAACGGGCTGTGGTTTTTTTAACCTCCGGAGCCCTCAACGAGCTCTCCTTTTCGCAGTACAGCCTTTCCGAACTGGCTGCGTACCTTGCCAATAATGGAATTGTCTTTTACGCGGTCATAATCGGGAATGCTTCGCCTTCCCGGGAGGTTGAATACCTTTGCAGCCAGACAGGAGGCAGCGTCCTTCCGTTATACAGACCAGCGGGCATCGGCCCGGTTATTGAAGGGCTGAAGGAAAAGCCGAACGGAACCTATATACTCCGGTACCGTTCGGGGCTTCCGACGGATTTCGGCAGGGCTTATCTTCCCGTAGAAGCGGAGGTATATCTTCTCGAACGGTCGGGACGGGACGGGACGGGATACTTCCCTCCGCTTGAATAAAACACATGCCCCGGCTGGTATCGGAACGAGCCGGGATATACAAATCAGACACCGCCGGGTTGGAAATGACAAGACTGAAAACGCTGATACGGGCAAATTACCAGCAGCTGCTGTTCGTTTTTCTCGCCTTTCTTACCATGGTTCTGGTCAGTTACGTGTATGTAAGCGGCATAGTCCGGAATCTCACCGCTACCATCGGCGAAGAGATTATGAACACCACCCAGGTTGCGGTATCGGTTAACCTTTTTGAAACCGAAATGGTTTTTGCCAATGTTTCCCAAACTGTGGAAAGCATGCTTATTTCGGAAAAAACAAACCAGGAAATACTGGACTTCCTGACGTACATTAATGAGTATTTCAATAATGATTCCTCATTGATGCCCGATTTTATGAAGATATACGGATATATCAGGGATGAATTTCTCGACGGGTCGGGGTGGATTCCTCCGGACGGCTACAGTCCCCCGGACCGGCCCTGGTATATCGGCGCATATAAAATGCCCGGGGATATATATTTTTCGGAACCCTATCTTGACGCGGAAACCGGCGGAATATGCATTTCCTTCTCAAAAAGCGTGGCGGATAAAAACGGCGTTTTCCAGGGAATACTGGCGATAGACCTAAAACTGTCCCGGATCACGGATTATGTAAGCAGCCAGCAGATTGCCAATGGCGGTTACGGTGTCCTGCTCAGTGATACCCTGCAGTTTACCGCCCATCGGAACGATGGTTTTGTGGGAACCAATATCTTCAGCGCCGGCGGGGACTACCCCAAACTGGCGGCCATGATAGAGTCGGGACAGAAGATTTCGGCGGTCCGGTTTATGGATTATGACGGGACCGACAGCGTCGCGTTTTTCAGAACGATTTTTAACGGATGGCATATCGGGGTAATCATACCCCGCCAGAATTACTACCAGGAAGTACACCGTCTGGGCATTGTCCTCTCGGTGGTTGGTTTCGTTCTTATGGTGGTATTAAGCGGCATCCTCGTCAGAACCCGGGCCCAGAAAATCCGATCCGATGAGGAAAACAAGAGCAAAAGCAATTTCCTGGCGAGGATGAGCCATGAAATGCGGACGCCCATGAACGCAATCATCGGGATGACCACCATCGCCCGGAATACCGATGATCTTGAAAAAATACAGTACTGCCTCGGGAAAATAAGCGACGCGTCGGGCCATCTGCTGGGGGTAATCAACGATGTTCTGGATATGTCGAAAATCGAGGCCGGTAAATTCGAACTCTCCGAAACGGAATTCCCCCTTGAGGATGTAATCCGCCAGGTAGTCGGCCTCAATGTTTTTAAAATGGATGAAAAGCACCAGCGCTTTACCCTGAATATGGATGACCGGGTGCCGCGGATTGTGACCGCCGACCGCCAGGCTCTGGCGCAGGTCATTACCAATCTTCTGTCCAACGCGAATAAGTTTACCCCCGAAGGCGGGGATATCCGGCTCGATGTATCCCTTAACGAAATAAACGGCAGTCAGTGCATCCTGCAGATCGAGGTTTCGGATACCGGTATCGGTATTTCCGCGGACCAGCAGGACCGGCTCTTCCATTCCTTTGAACAGGCGGACGGCAGTATTTCGCGGCAGTACGGCGGAACCGGCCTTGGGCTGGCAATCTCCCGGAAAATTGTGGAACAGATGGGCGGGAAAATCTGGGTTGAATCCGAGCCGGACAGAGGGTCCCGGTTTGCCTTTACGGTAAAGCTTGGCATCCCGGCGCCGGAACCAGGGGTTACGGAAACCAACGCCGTTCCCACGGAAGGGGACAGCGGCGGCGTCCCGGATTTCCGGGGAAAACGGATTCTCCTGGCGGAGGATGTGGAAATCAACCGGGAAATTCTGTCGGCCCTCCTGGACGGGACCGGCGTCTCCATAGACTGCGCCGTAAACGGGAAGGAAGCCTGCGACATGTTTGCCGCCGCCCAGGGGAGCTATGATTTGATTTTTATGGATATTCACATGCCCCTGGTTGACGGATATGAAGCAACCCGGAGTATCCGGAAAATGGATGTCCCCGGCGCAAAATCCGTGCCCATCATTGCCATGACCGCCAATGTCTTCCGGGAGGATATCGAAAAATCCCTGTCGGTCGGGATGAACGGCCATATTGGAAAACCCATCGAAATCAGCGAAGTCCTGGAAATAATGAACAAATTTCTCTTCCCTGACCGGTCCTGATTCCGCCTCCGCCGGTTATTCAGGGAAAGCGCATTTTTCTTCGGTGGTTTCCCTGACCGCCTCGTCCATCAGGTCTGCGAGTTCAAGGGATTCGTAAATCCGGTTCGCCTCAGCCGGTTCGCCGCGGATGATCGGGTGGGGCGGGCTGAACAGGACGCAGCAGTCTTCGTAGGGCAGTATGGATGTGTCATAGGTACCGATTCTTTTTGCCGTCCGGATGATATCGTCCTTTTCAATGCCGATGAGCGGACGCAGTACCGGAAGGGTAATCCTGCTTTGGGTGCATGAAATATTCTCAACCGTCTGGCTCGCCACCTGGCTGAGGCTCTCCCCGGTGATCAGGCATTTTGCCTTCCGCCGGAAGGCGATACGCTGGGCGCATTCCATCATAGCCATACGGAGCAGGACGGTGGTCCATTCCATGGGGGCCCGTTCCTTTATCCTCATCTGAACCGCCGTAAAGCCGACGGTATGGAGCCTGATACCCATGGTATAGGCTCCGACGGTCTCCGCCAGGCTGACAACCTTCTGCCTGGCCTCGTCGGACGTATAGGGATAGGCGTGAAAATATACCGCGTCGATATGCATTCCCCGGCCGGCCATCATATAACCCGCCACCGGAGAATCAATACCCCCGGAAAGCAGAAGCAGTCCTCTCCCCGCGGTTCCCACCGGAAGTCCCCGCTGGCCCTTGCGGGCCATGCTGTAAATATACGCTTTTTCCCGGATTTCCACCTGGATAACCGCGTCGGGGCTGTGGACATCCACCGTAAGCCCGGGGAACTGTTCCAGTATCAGACTGCCCGCTTCGCTCCGTATTTCATAAGAATTAAGGGGGAAGCCCTTGTCGGTTCTCCGGGCTTCCACTTTGAAGGTCCTCAGTCCGTTTTCACGCAGAAGGGCTGCTTCTTCGATACAGGCATCGAAAACCGCCTGTGGGATCTTTTTGCAGTCCCGGGTTTTTGCCCAGCCGGCGATGCCGAAGAGGCGGTCCAGGACAGTTTCTACCGGTATTTCCGCGCTTTCATCGCAGGTAACGTAAAACCGGCCCGCGGTGGTCTGTATGGACGCGCCGGTTCCCCGGAGCCGCTGGGCAAGATTGCGTCTGAGAATACGTTCAAACTCACGGCGGTTCCCGCCCTTAAGGGTAAGTTCGCCAAGTTTCAGCAGGTATACGGCCATAAAATTTTCCTGTCAGAATTTGTTAAGAATTGTCCGGATCGCCGAAACCAGCAGTTCAATGTCCTTCCGGCCGGTGGTCCATCCCTGTGAGATCCTGATCCCCTCCAGAGCCTTGGCCTGGGGAATCCCCATGGCTTCGAGGACCGGACGTTTCCGGGACGCGCTGGAACAGGCCGATCCCGTGGAAACCGCAAAGCCCGCGTCGTCGAGCATACGGGCCATAACTTCTCCGGGGATCCCCTCAAAGGCGCACTGGAGTATATACGGTGAAAACCGCGGGTCCTCTGGTTCCCGGTCCGCGGGAATGGCGGAAAACCGGCTCAGGGCGGATAGTTCCGTTATAAGTACCTTCCACCGGTCTCGGGCCAGCACAAAGGCTTCCTCCACGGTTCCGCCGCTTCCGTGCCGTTCCAATGCATCCGCGAAGGCGGCCGCGCCGGCGGTGTTTTCCGTTCCCGGCCTGATACCGGATTCCTGGCCGCCCCCGGAATACAGCGGTTCCAGCGGTTTCCTGAGGTACAGGATACCAGCACCCCGGGGACCTCCCAGTTTGTGGGCGCTCATGGATGCCGAATCCAGATCCCATTCGGAGAGGCGGCAGGGAATTTTACCTATCCCCTGGACCATATCACAGTGGAAATGCACCGGCCCGGACCCGCGGGCAGCCCGCACCAGCTCAGGAATATCAGAAACCGAACCAATTTCGTTATTGACCCACGCCGCCGAAACCAGCCTCGGATTTTCCGCTTTTTTTAAAGCCTTTTCCAGAGTCTGCGGGCTTACCCGTCCGTCTTTTTCAGGGGAAACCCAGGCGACCCGCTTTCCCAGCCGCGCGAGGACCGCGCCGTTCTCACGTATTGAAGGATGTTCCGCGGAAGAGAGCAGAATCCCCTGGCTGTCCGGACGCATAAGGCTGGCGTGGAGCACCAGCGCGTTGGATTCGGTACCCCCGGATGTAAAAAATATGTGCTTTTCCGGTACTCCCAGCACCTTGGCGCACCGTTTCCGGGCATTTTCCAGAACCCGGCGGGCTTCTTTTCCTTCGGCATGGCGGGATGATGGATTTCCGAAGGGTACGGAATGGGCCGCAGCCTCATCGGGGATGGATGTAGCTGCCCAATCAAAGTAAAACCGGTCCATGAGGTATAATAATCAAATTGATTTGAACGGACAAGGGGCAACTTTTTCTCCAATATTGAGGGAAATACTATTGACTTCGCGGCAAGACCGTGTAATCCTAAAACGATCATGAATACTGAAGGCGTATGTCCCGATTCAATCATTAACGAGTATTCTAAGAAACTAAAAGTCTGCGGTCATCCGGTCCGGCTTAAGCTGCTCTGCCTGATTGCCCGGAAAGACGACCCCTGTGTAACCAATCTCTGGACCTGCCTCGGCGAAAGCCAGCCCGTCATCAGTCAGCATCTTGCGGTTTTAAAGGAAAACGGGGTGGTTGATTCCCATATCAAAGGCAACAAGCGTATTTACTGTATAGTTGATGATTTTATGCGGGAAATCATTACCAAAATGCACGGAGAAGCCTGATCAGACTTCTTTTTCCGGCTGCTTAAAATTACCTGCCTCCGCGCCGGCTCCCTGGGCGGAAGCGTTTCTCCGCCGGTTTGCGGCTCTGTTCATATAATGGAGACAGGAAAAGAACACAATGGCCAGAAAATAGGCAGCGCCAAGGAAAACAAGCGACATTACGCTGCTTGACTTTATCGCCAGAAAAACGAGAACCCCCAGAATTATCTGAACCCCGTATAATACGCCGATCACTCCCCGGGCGTTGAGCCCGATGTTCATAAGTTTATGGTGTATGTGGGCTTTATCGGGGCTGTCGATCCGCCTGCCGTCCCTGACCCGGCGCCAGACCGCGGAGACGGTATCGAAAATCGGTATCAGGAGCAGCGCCGCCGCATAGGGCAGGGGAAGCTCCGAGCTGGTGTTTCCCTTATCGATGAGGGGAAGAACCGCAAGGATGAACCCCAAAAACTGGCTTCCCCCGTCGCCCATGAAAATCCGGGCTTTGGGGATAGGAAGGTTGAATACGAGAAAACCGGCTATAGCGGCTGCCAGGGCCGCGCAGAGCATGGTCGCGGTCCCGGTATTGGCAAAGGAGGCGAAAATAAGGGCATAGGTGATACTGATCAGCGCCGAAATACCCCCGGCGAGACCGTCAACACCGTCAATAAAGTTGAGGGCATTGGTTATTCCGACAATCCAGATAAAACTTATGGGGTAGGTCAGCCAGTTTAATTCCGAAAGGCCGCCTAAATCAGAATAAAAAAGCCTGTGGAATGTATACCCGGGGATGATGACACAGAGTGCCGCGATACACTGGATCAGCAGTTTATTCCGCGGCTTCAGCGGCCTAAAATCGTCAATAACGCCAAAGACCAGGACAATGATCATTCCGGCGGATACCGGCAGGAACCGGAGCCCAAAATAGGGTTCCGCCGCGTGGATGGTTATGAAAAACGCAACGATAATAAAAGCCGAAGCAAAACCCACCCCCCCCAGACGGGGAATATTGCCGGTGTGGATTTTCCGGCCGTCCACTTTATCATACCAAGCATTCTTTTTTGACAGCCAAAGTACAATGCCTACTGCAAGTACGGAAAGCACAAATGTTGAGACAATTACAATAAGCATTGAAAACATGTACCGCAACTCCCGCAGGATTTTTATACTCTACTTATATTTTAACACAGTAGCGCAAAAAAAGTATACCTCCGGGGGGAATTCCGGTGAAATCTTTTCTTCTATTTCTGGTATAATTTTATCAGCTATTGTAATAGTTTTGCCCGGCCTTGAAAAAGAGCCAAAAAAAGCGTATCAATGCATGTACGGTGTAATTTTAGGTTGTTGTACGGGGTTAACATGCTGGTGCTTAAATTCGGCGGCACTTCCGTGGGAAGTCGCGATGCCATTGGCAGGATCATTGCTATTCTGAACGATCCGGAACATTTTTCCAATGTGCGGGTTGTGGTTGTTTCCGCGCTATCCGGCGTTACCGACGGTCTCGCCGCCGCCGCAAAAAAAGCCGCCGCCGGGGACGGTACGTACAAAGAAATACTTACCGCCATGGAATCCCGCCACCGTGAGATAGCCGAAGCCTTTCTAAAGAGTCCCCGGCTGAATCAGTCGAATTCCTTTACCGCCGCACTTTTCGGGGATCTGAACCGTATCATGGATGGGGTTAATATTCTGGGGGAACTTTCACCCCGTATTCTCGACAGTATTATGAGTTTCGGCGAGCGTCTTTCCGCGTGTTTACTATCCCATATCCTGTGCGAATCGGGAGTACCCGCGGATTATCTCGACGCGAGAATGGTAATTAAAACCGATTCCAATTACGGGGCCGCCCGTTATTTCCCGGATGAGACCTATACGAATATCAGGTCCCTGCTGGAAACCCGCCCGCTTCTTCAAATTGCCACCGGTTTCATTGCGGCGTCTTCCGACGGCAATACCACCACCCTGGGACGGGGCGGATCGGATCTCAGCGCCGCCATTTTCGGCGCGGCCATCGGTGCCGGGGAAGTTGAAATATGGACCGATGTGGACGGTATTATGACCGCCGATCCCCGGCAGGTCACCAATGCCTTCAGGATCGATACTATTTCCTATGTGGAAGCCATGGAGCTTTCCCATTTCGGCGCAAAGGTTCTCCATCCTCCGACCATACGGCCTTCCCTGGAAAAGGGGATTCCCATACGGATCCGGAATACCTTTAATCCCAAAGGACCCGGAACCCGTATTACCGATGAATCCGTTCCCAGCCCCTACGCGATCCGGGGGGTCAGTTCCATCGGGGATATTGCCCTGATCCGGGTCCAGGGTTCCGGTATGGTAGGTGTCTCGGGATTTTCATCCCGGCTTTTCGGGGCACTGGCCCGCAAAAAACTTAGTGTCATCCTCATTACCCAGGCTTCAAGCGAGTATTCGATCTGTTTTGCGGTGCTGCCGGAATTTGCCCTCACCGCGGCAGCGGCAATCGAGGAGGAATTTGAACGGGAAATCGCCGCGGCCACCATTGAACATCCCATTACCGAACGGGATCTGGCGATTATCGCGGTGGTCGGTTCCCGGATGAAAAGCACATCGGGGATTTCCGGAAAGGTTTTCCATGCCCTGGGGCGGAACGGTATCAGCGTGGTTGCCATTGCCCAGGGATCTTCGGAACTCAATATTTCAGCGGTTATCAGAAAAGAAGATGAAGCGAAGGCCCTCAACGCGGTCCATGAGGCGTTTTTTCTCGCGGGGGTCCGTTCGGTCAATCTTTTCCTCGTGGGAATCGGCCTTATCGGCGGAACCCTGCTGAAACAGCTTGAACACCAAAAGGAAGTGCTCGCGGATCAGCATAAGATCAGGGTAAACCTCGTAGGGGTAGCCAATTCCCGGAAGATGGCCTTCGATTCCCGGGGGCTGAACCCCGGCGATACGGGTAAAATTCTCGAAGACGGGGAGGCCTTTGATCTCGGTGTTTTTATGGAACGGATGCGTTCCTTCAATCTGCCGAATTCGGCCTTCTGTGACTGCACCGCCAGCGACATGGTCCCCGCAGCCTACGCGGAGATTCTCCGGTCCGCTATCCCCGTGGTTACCCCCAACAAACGGGCCAATTCGGGACCATATGACTATTACCGGCTTATTACGGATTACTCCAAGGACCGGGGTATTCCCTACCTGTATGAAACCACGGTCTGCGCCGGCCTGCCGGTTATATCAACCCTCCGGGACCTTTCCCTTTCCGGAGACCGGGTCCGCCGGATCGAAGCGGTCCTTTCGGGTACCCTGAGCTTTATTTTCAACAACTTTGACGGATCAGTCCCGTTTTCCGCGCTCGTCCGTGAAGCCAAGGCCAAGGGGTACACCGAACCGGATCCCCGGGACGACCTCAACGCCATGGATGCCGCCAGGAAGGCGCTTATTCTGGCCAGGGAATGCGGCATGCCCCTGGAATTCGACAATGTCGTTATTGAGCCGATTCTGCCTCCGGCCTGTTTTGACGCGCCGGATATAGAATCTTTTTTCAGGGAGCTTGAAAAAGCCGACGGTGCGTTTGAAAAACGCCGGGCGGCGGCTGCGGCGGCGGGCAGGGAACTGCGGTACGTCGCCCTGATAGAGGAAGGTTCCGCCAGGCTCGCCCTGCGGGAGGAACCGGCGGAAAGCCCCTTCCGGTCACTGGTCGATTCCGATAATATTGTTGTGGTTGCCACCGACCGGTATTCGGATCTGCCCCTGGTGGTTAAAGGTCCCGGCGCGGGCGCGGCGGTGACCGCCGGCGGGGTTTTCGCGGATATAGTCCGCATCGCCAGGACATTGGTATAATACAATACCGGAACCATCCGGTTCAGTTACAACCCAAGGAGAAATCATGCCCATTTCCAAATCCATCAAAAACGCCCTCGGTTCCTCATCCATGATACGGAAGATGTTTGAAGAAGGCGCCCAGCTTAAAAAACAGTACGGCGCCGACAGGGTATTCGATTTTTCCATCGGGAATCCCGATATAGAACCGCCCCCGGCGTTCCACCGGGTTCTGGTGCGGCTCGCCGGGGAAGATAAAAAAGGGTCCCACGGGTATATGCCGAATCCGGGATACCCCGAGGTGCGGGAAATTCTGGCTAAAAAGGCTTCCCGGGAACACGCCGTTGCAATAGACGGGTCGCACATCATTATGTCCGTGGGCGCCGCCGGCGGGCTCAATGTGGTTTTTAAAAGCATCCTCAATCCCGGGGATGAAGTTATTGTGCCGAAACCTTTTTTTATGGAGTACCGGGCCTATGTATCGAATTACGGCGGAACACTGGTGCCTGTGGAGAGCCGGCCCGATTTCGGTCTGGATCTCACTGCCATCGCTGCGGCCCTGAACGAAAAAACCGCCGCGGTGCTGATCAATTCCCCCCATAACCCCAGCGGCAGAGTCTATTCCCGGGAGGCCATCGCGGAACTCGCGGAACTGCTCACCAAACATGGCGGAAAAACCGGACGGAAGCCGTATCTTGTCGCGGATGAGCCTTACCGGGAGATAGTGTACAATGGGATAGAGGTTCCTCCGATCCTCTCGGCCTATGGGGAATCTCTGGTGGTAACTTCCTACTCAAAAAGCCTCTCCCTTCCGGGAGAACGCATCGGATACGTTGCGGTGAGTCCTACCATAGAGGATAAAGCCGATGTTCTGGGAGCCCTGATTTATGCGACCCGGGTCCTGGGCTACGTTAACGCCCCGGCGCTGATGCAGCGCATCGTCGCGGAGCTTACAGAAGAAACGGTGGATGTGGATATTTACGCCCGTCGGCGGGACGCCTTTACGCAGGTGCTGGATGAGTCGGGTATCGGCTACGCGCAGCCGGAAGGGGCTTTTTACCTTTTCTGTAAGGTTCCCGCCCGGAAGGACGGCAGCGCCGGGGATGACGCCGCATTTTCGGACCATCTAAAAAAGCACCTCATCCTCGGCGTCCCCGGGAGGGGATTCGGCCAGGAAGGATGGGTGCGCTTTGCCTACTGTGTGGATGAGTCCATAATCCGCTCCTCCGGAACGGCCTTTAAAAAGGCCATGGAGGAGTGGTAAGCGGCATTCTGTTTACCGCAGGAATTCCACACTGAGAAGATAGAAATCCGAGGGCTCGCTGTCCAGGGTGCTGACCTTGATCCAGTACGTTCCGGGATCGAGGCGCACCCGAAGGTATGAGTCGTAGTACTCGCCGCCGTCGTCATCTTCGTCAATAAGATCCTGATCTTCGTCATAGAGTTCAATGTAGGTATCCAGGCTGAGGTCGTTTTCTCCCTGGGCTCTGATACCGTAGTATCCCCGCTGAGTGACCGTAAACCGGACCCAGTCGACATCACTGCTGTCGGTGAAGGTCCGCCGCTGGGGTTCCGCCCCAACATCAATGGGCTTCGCCGAAGAAAAAGTATTGTCCGGTTCGTATTCATCGACCCCGAGCATATCCCTGATTTCCGTATGAAGCGTATAGAGCCCCCTGGCGCCGTCGTAATCCGTGAGTTCGATAAAGTACAGCCCGCCCACCGCCACAGTGGAAACCTTCGCGTTGTATTCGCTGCCGGAATCGTCGTCCTCGGCAAGCTTCCTGCCCCGTTCATCGTACAGGGTCAGCTTTGTATCCTGGTTGCCCGTGGTATATACCACCAGCAGTCCTCCGTCGGACGGCACCCGCACCTTGAACCACTCAACGTCATCTTCATCCTGGAAATACCCGGTAACCGGCTCACCGAGGGTAATCTCAAATGCCTGGGCCCGGGTATTGTTCGGTTCCATGGATGTTATATCCATATCCAGAAGCTGTGCCCGGATAGAATACGAGCCGGTACTGTCGGAATAGGGCCTGAGCTTAACAATATACGAAGCCGCTTCAGAGGTGAAATACTGTATCCGCGGGTTGTTTCCGTCGTAATCATCGTTTTCATCCAAAAGCGAATAACCTGTGCCGCTGTAGAATTCCAGGTAACTGTCAAAATCCCCTTCCACCTCAATGGACAGGAGTCCCGGACCGTTAGTCTGCACCAGGAACCAGTCCACGTCATTGGCGTGGATGGTTCTGTTCATCCAATTCCCTCCGACCTCCATGGTCACCGGGTTTTCCCGGCTGTCGGGTTCGTACATATCCCGGGGAACATTGGATAACGATGAACCGGAGGTCTGGAGAAGCTCCCACAGGAAGGGGGTGTTTTCAAAATCGCTCTGCCAGCCGGCAAGAAGGGACACGTCATCCATTTTGACCAGCCTGGTGTATATGCGGATCATTGAGCCGATCTCTACAATTTCGCCCCGGAGGCTGTATTTATTCGCCAGGCTCGCTGTGGATGCCGACGCAGTCAGACCGCCTGAGTATGTGTCGATAATTTTGAATTTTCTGCCCGCGCCGTTGATTAAACTCTGGAGAAGATTCTGGCTCCAGTAGGTCCCCAGGGGAATTTCATAGCCCTTAAAGTAAAATCCCCCGATCTGGATCTCGGGGACCGCTGTACCGGAGTTGTTTTCGTCAACTGTCCGGATTATCATGTCTGCTAAACGCTGGTTTTCCCGGTCGAGATCGGCCATGGATTCCGGGCGCACCTGCTGCTGGGCCGTAAGCTGCACACTTGCCGCCGTACACAGTACGAAAAAGAGCATCCACCGGATCGGTCTTGCCATAATGAACTCCTCTCGGACCGCATTCGGCGGTCCGGCGGTACCTTGTACCAGTTTTTATTCGCACACGGGTTTATACCCGCCCTTCAGAATACCGTTGCTGATTATTCTTCTTTCTTCAGAATGGTTGTTATTTCATCCAGGGAGATATTTTCCCGGGTTTCCCGGGATCTGAGGTCCCGCAGTCCGAGGTCATTCTCCCGCAGGGGATCTCCGGGAATTATCAGCCACCGCGCCCCTTTCTTTTCCGCCAGTACGTACTGCTGAACCATTTTCTTCGGTTCCAGGAGCACCTCGCAGGGAAATCCCGCTTTCCGGAGTCGGTCCGCCAGAACCTGGTATCCGCCCCCGTCTTCCTCCCGGACACAGGCTACGGCGATGTCAGCGTAGGATTTCTGTTTCCGCAGGCGTCCCAGGGATTCCAGGGCGGAAATAAGCCGGTCAAGACCGATGGATGATCCCACACCGCTGAGTTTTTCCTTTGAGTACAGCCCCGCCAGGTCATCGTACCGGCCGCCGGAGCAGACCGAGCCGATATCCGGCAGGTCGTTGAGAAAGGTTTCGTACACGAGCCCCGTATAGTAATCGAGTCCACGGGTTATGGATGGGTTGAGAAAGAAGCTGTCCGCGGTTCCTGTATCCTTCATAAAACCGTATATCCGCCGCATCCGCTCTGAGTCGGCGTTTTCGCCTCCCGCCGCCTCGGTCATTGCCTTGAGGGTTTCCTCGAAATTCTCCCTGGGTTCGATAAACGAAAGGATTTCGCCGGCCCGGGGGGCGTCGAGGATCTCTGAGAGCAGGTCCAGGGTTGCTTCCCGGCCGATTTTCGCGAGTTTATCCACGGTACGCAGAATATCCACGGATTTATCCGACCCCCGGATCCGCTGGAGAAAGCGGTTGAAAATTCCCCGGTGGTTTACATGAATCCTGACATCCCCCACGCCGATAGCCTGGAGGGTATTCCGCATCATCAGCAGTATTTCGAAATCCGCCGCAACGGAATCGCTCCCCACAATATCAAAGTCGCACTGGGTAAACTCACGGTACCGGCCGCGCTGGGTGTTTTCTCCCCGCCAGACCTTGGCGATATGGTAGCGTTTGAAGGGAAGGGCCAGTTCGTTCCGGTGTTCCGCGAGAAAGCGGGCAAAGGGAACCGTCAGATCAAACCGGAGGGCTACATCCCGTCCTCCGTGGTCATTAAATCGGTAGATTTGTTTTTCCGTTTCGCCGCCGCCTTTGCCGAGGAGTATCTCCGCGTATTCAAGAACCGGCGTATCAATGGGCACGAAACCATAGGAACGGAAAGACGCTTCGATCCGCTCCACCAGGGAGCGGCGGTCGATTTCCGCCTCAGGAAGGAAGTCCCTGAATCCCTTAAGAATTTTTGGTTCAATTAAATCAGCCATGGTTACACTATATCGGGGAAACACCGAGTCTTTCAATCCGGAAATCACCCATGTTTTAACAGTAGTAACGGTATCTCCGGGTATTTTTCGGGATGAAAGACGCGGTGATCCCCCTGCTACATTGATACTGCGCCGGGATTGGACCGGGTATTGTACCAGTAATCATCCACGATTTCGACTAATTCCGGGCTGAACGCCAGTTTGGAGACGGTGCGGACAATGCCTTTCGGCAACATGGTGGTGGATTCCACGGTTCCCGCGGCGGATATCCGGTATTTCCTGAAGAAGAGCTGGTACGCCACGGATGTTCCCGGCGGCCGTTCGGTGCCGCTGCCGGCTTCCAGGTGTTCCAGTACCTTTGTGCTGAAGCTGTATACCTGTATGCGCTTTGCGCCGGAGCTGGGCTCGGTTATGGTGGCGTACATGTTGTACCCGATAAGCTTTGCCACCTCCGGGGTCATCCGTATTCCGGTTTTCCCGTAATCGTCATAGAGGACCCTGAGCCGTTCCTGGCTGTCCAGGTAGTTTCCCAGGAGTGTCACGTAATCGTCCGGGGTATTTTTAAAATCGACGACAAAAAGTCCGACATTTTCCCGGCCCTTCATCTGACCGATGGTCGCCAGGTTGCACCGTACGTACAGTTTTATCGGTTCCTGCCGGTTAGGCGGGAAAAATGAAATGGAAAGCCCTACGATCCCGTTTACGTAGCGCTGGAAAAAAGTCAGCTCCTGTTTCGACAGGGATGCCAGAAACAGCGACCGCTTGAATCCCAGCTGAAAGGGAACGCAGAGAATAATATACTCGTCTATTTTCAGAAAACAGTGGCTGCGGTCCACTCCTAGTTTTGAGAGGGCATATTGGCTGCAGGCTACGCTTTGGTCTCCGAACCGGGCTAAAATCTGGGCCGGTCCGGTGGGTACATTCGCCATATAATCTCCACAAAAGATTATGCATGCAAAATAGAAAAGCCGCAACCCATTGGGTTCAGGCGGAATCCTTTCAATATTTTATGCCTTATTTATACATTTTGCAAATATACTCTAAAATTATGACCGTGTTTGAGGGTGTGTTTACACATCCTCAAACCGGATTCCTTCGCCGGCGGGTATGAAATTCCGCGCCTTCCTCCCGATGACGCGCGCTTCCCAAACCGGAGGAAGTCCCGGGCGCAGTATTTTTTCGGTCCGCAGCGACGCGACCGCGCCGGCTTCGATACTTTCTCCCGGCTGTATATCCCGGAGCGCGTGGACCGAACGGTTGGTCCGCTGGTAGTTTTCCGCTTCCGACGGGGCAAGCCGTTTTATTCCGTCCCCCAGAACCGCCTGTACCAGGCCGCGGCCCCGTTCCTGTTCCAGTTCCGCCGCCGCCTGCGCGGGGTCCATCCGGGAGGTTTTCCTGACCGCCCGCACCATCCGGCGGAAATCCTCCGGGGGAAGGGCAATGGGGTCATCCAGCCCCGGATCATCCCGGGAAAGGCAGAAGTGTTTTTCCACCGCCGCGGCGCCCATGGCGGCGGCCAGGGCCGGAACAAGTTCGGGATCCATGCTGTGGTCGCTTACCCCAACGGCGGCCCCGAAAACCGCGCTGAGGCTTCCGAGGACCCGCAGATTGTAATCCCGCTCCGGCGCGGGATACGCCGTGACACAATGGAGAATACAGGCGTTTTCCCGGGGGTAGAACGACAGGGCGTATTCAATATCACCCAGGGTGGAAACCCCGGAGGAAAGCAGTACCGGCAAACCGTAGGACGCGGTTTCCCGCAGCAGGGCTGTATAGGTAAGTTCCGGGGACGCTATTTTAATGGCCAGGGGTGACAGTCCGCGCAGTTCCCGGGCGCTTCTGATGCCGAAGGGCGTACAGAGAAACAGGAGGCCCAGGGATTCGACGAATTCCTTCAGCTCCCGGTAGAAATCCGGGGGTAATTCCAGGTCCCTGAACCGGTCATAGAGCGGCACCGGCCCGCCGGGAAGCGGCACCGTGCCGGTTTTGGGGTGAAGGATCTCATCGGCGTATACCATCTGGAATTTGATGCAGTCCGCCCCGGCTTCGGCCGCGGCGGAGACCAGTTCTTTGGCCTTGGCCATATCGCCGCCGTGGGACGTTCCCAGTTCCGCGATGATCAGGACATTACCGGGACCGTACCGGGTCCCGTCAATTTCAATAAAAATACCCATGTATAATCTTTTTACTACAATATCTCGACATTTGCCACGGATTGAGATACTATGTTGTAGTAAATAGGGTAATAATTGAAATACCGTTGTATTTCAGCCATATTGATTTTTATATAAATAAGGAGTTTGCCATGAAGACCCTGACCTGTGATGTCTGCAAACGGACCATTGATAATGCCATAACCGGACGTACCTACTGGCATATTGGGGCCCGGGATATCTGTGAGCCCTGCAAGGACCAGCTGGAACTGACCATTAAACCTATAATCCGGACCAAGGAGCCCTTCAATTACGAATGGTATTCCCGGCTCATGACCGATTCAATCGAAAAAGCTATTCAGAAAGGCCGTTTCGACCGCCGGTAATTTTCGCCGTTCCGTTTGCTTTCTTGAAATAAACGGTAAAAAACCGCAGTAAACGGAACGGTTGACATATCTTTTCTTCCTATGGTATGTATAATTACTAATTATATTTTTTCCCACCATTTTTTAAGGAGTTGCCATGTCCGGCCACAGTAAATGGGCTACTATAAAGCACAAGAAAGGCGCCGCCGACGCGAAGCGCGGCCAGATGTTTACCAAATTGATCAAGGAAATTTCCATCGCGGCCCGCATGGGCGGCGGTGATCCCGAAGGAAACCCCCGTCTCAGAACGGCGATTATCAAAGCCCGGGGCGCCAACATGCCCAAGGACAATATTGACCGGGCCATCAAAAAAGGTACCGGCGAACTGGAAGGGGTCAACTACGAAGAGCTGACCTACGAAGCCTACGCTCCCGGCGGAATCGCGGTTCTCATTGAGGTCCTTACGGACAACAAAAACCGGGCCGCCGCGGATGTCCGGAATATCCTGACCCGTGCGGGGGGCTCCCTGGCGACCGCAGGCGCGGTTTCCCGGCTCTTTAAGCGCAAGGGTATCATCACCTTTGACGGTGAGAAATATACCGAAGATCAGATCATGGAAGCGGCTCTGGAGGGCGGCGCCGAAGACGTGGCCCTTTCCGACGGTGTGATTGAAGTCACCACCGCTCCCGAGGATTTTGAAGCGGTCGTGAACGCCCTGGCGGATTTTGAATCCATGAGCGCGGAGATCAGCATGGTTCCCGAAGCCGAGGTCGATCTGGATAATGACAGCGCCGGAAAAATAATGCGGCTCATCGACAAGCTTGAAGAAAACGACGATGTCCAGAGTGTGTATTCCAACGCGGGATTCCCCGAAGGATTCGAAGCTGAATAAGACCGCCGTTTCCCCGGGCCTTCGCCGGATTATCGGTATAGACCCGGGGCTGGCATCCACCGGCTGGGGCATTATTGAATTCGGCAATTCCCGGATGCGGTATATTGCCCACGGCTGCATAGAAACAAAGGCGGACTGCCCCCGGGCGGAACGCCTTTTTCTTATTTATAAAGATATCACCGGCGTTATCAGCCAATACGAACCCCGGGAAGGGGCCGTGGAGACATTGTACTTTGCCCGGAATGTTTCCAGCGCCATTCCCGTGGCCGAAGCCCGGGGCGTGCTGTGCATGGCCCTGGCCGAACACGGACTCCCGGTGAGGGAATTTACCCCCAATGCGATAAAGCAGGCTGTGGTGGGCCGCGGCGCCGCCGACAAGGCCCAGGTCCAGGAAATGGTCCGGCTTATCCTCGGCCTCGAAACCATCCCCAAGCCGGACCACGCCGCGGATGCCCTAGGCGCGGCGGTCTGCTCCGCCCATACCTTGCTGCTCTGAACCTTTCCCGGCGCTTTTTTTCAGCATGGTTACGGCCGCGGTCAGCACTACGGGAAATATAACCGCCGTTAACAGCCCTATTTTAAGGGTTTTGTTATTCATTATGAGGCCGACCAGCCCCGGTCCGGCGGCGCAGCCAACGTCCCCGGCCAGGGCAAGCATGGCAAACATCGCCGTTCCTCCCCGGGGATACTGCCGGGACGCGAGGCTGAATGTTCCGGGCCACATCATTCCCACGGAAAGACCGCAGAGGCCGCACCCTGCCAGGGCGAGTATGGGGTGGGGGGCAAAAACAGCGATACCGTAGGCAGTGACGCAGGCGATCCCGCTGATAAGCAGCAGGGTTTCGAGTTTGAGGGCCCTCTGTTTTGTCCCGAAAAACACCCGGGAAAGACCCATGAGTACCGCGAACAGGCAGGGGCCCAGGAGGTCTCCCATGGTTTTAGGAACCTTGAGCCCCGCCTCGGCAAAAAGGGATGCCCATTGGGACATGGCCTGTTCCGACGCGCCGGCGCATACCATCATCACCGAGAGAAGGATGAAGGTCTTTTTTGTGAAGAGTTTCCGCAGCGGTATGGGGGATGATGATTCTTCGATAAGTGTCCTGAGGGGTACCTTGGCGAAGAAGAAAATGTTGAAAAAAGGAACCAGCGCCCAGGCCATGGGCAGCCATTGCCAGCGTGTGGTCCCGAACAGGGTAAAGTACAGGGTGGACAAAGCCACCACGGCAACGTACCCCCAGCAGTAAAACGAATGCAGGATGCTCATGGATGCCGCCTTCCGGTCGCCGGGGATGGCTTCCACAATGGGACTGATGATTACTTCGATCAGGCCGCCCCCGGCGGCGTTGACCGCCATGGCAATCATGATACCCGTATAGGGATTAACCATAACCGACGGGAGGATCCCCAGTCCCAAAAGGCCGACGGTGCACATTATATGGGCCGCCACCGCCACCCTGCGGTATCCGATCCGGTCAACGAACCGGGCCGCGGCGAGATCCACCAGCAGCTGAATCGTAAAATTCATGGTAATGAGCAGCGCCAGGCTGCTCAAGGACACCGAAAACTGGCGCTGGAATGTCAGGAACAGGAGCGGCGCCAGATTGTTCATAATTGCCTGGGTTACGTATCCGATGTAGCTGGCCGCGCGGGTATGACTGTAGGTTAATCGCTGCATGGGATTTGAGTGTACCCCGCGGACGCCGCCTGTTCAATCCTTGAAATCCACCGGGACCCCGGGCTATAGTCTAAGGCATGTTCAACAGCATCCAGGGTATTATTACCGAAAAATTATCAGAGACTATCCGTATTCTGACCGGCGGAATTGAATGGGATATTGCCGCTCCGGGAACGGATATCGCCAAAATGGCTCCGGCAGGAGAAAAGGGCCGGCTTTTTACCTGGCTCTACCACCGGGAGGATTCCATGCGGCTTTTTGGTTTCGCCGATGAGAACCGGCGGAACACCTTCCTGGAGCTGCTCAAAGTCGACGGAATCGGTCCGAAGCAGGCCATAAAAATCATGGGGAATATCGGCCAGGAGGAACTGGAACGGGCCCTGGAAACCGAGGATATCGCCCGGCTGGAGGCGGTTCCCGGCCTGGGCAAAAAGACCGCCCAGAAAATGATTCTTTCCCTTAAGGGGAAACTCGTCCGCGCGGCGGATGTTCCCCAGGCGCTGGGTCCCCACCAGGAGCTGGTGGAAGCCCTGGCGGAAATGGGATACGATAAACGGGCCGCCGCGGATGCCGTGGCCCGGGCGGCGGAAACCCTGGACAAGGGACTTTCGAGCCAGGAAAAGGAAAAGCAGCTCTTCAAAGCTGCCATACTGTTTTTAAGCGGGCAGTAAAAAATGGCAAAAATACCATCCGAAGAAAACGGCATCCTCCATCCCGAAACCCAGCTCCCCGAAGACGACCGGGATGTTTCCCTGAGGCCGAAAAGCCTTTCGGAATTTCTCGGCCAGAAGGCGATGAAGGAAAACCTTTCGGTTTTTATTTCCGCCGCCAAGAACCGCAGCGAAAGTCTGGACCACCTTTTCCTTATCGGCCCCCCGGGTCTGGGAAAGACGACCCTGGCGCAGGTTGTTGCCAACGAGCTGGGAGCCGACTTTAAGGTCACCTCCGCCCCGGCGCTGGACAAGCCCAAGGACCTGGCGGGGATTCTCACCACGGTGACCGAAAAAACGGTCTTTTTTATTGATGAAATCCACCGGCTCAAGCCTACCATTGAGGAAATGCTCTACATTGCCATGGAGGACTACGAACTGGACTGGATCATCGGCCAGGGGCCGAGCGCCCGGACCATCCGGATTCCCATTCCTCCCTTTACCCTGGTGGGAGCCACCACAAAAGCGGGGAATGTTTCCAGTCCCCTGGTAAGCCGGTTCGGAATTTCCTGCCGGTTTTCATTTTACGAACCCGAGGATATGGAAGCCATTGTCCGCCGCTCTGCGGGAATTCTCAAGGTTACGGTTGACAACGACGCGGCGGCCCTCCTGGCAAGCTCCGCCCGGGGGACCCCCCGGGTTGTGAACCGCCTGCTGCGGCGTATGCGGGATTTTGCCGAGGTTTTCGGTTCCGGCCACATCACGAAAAAAGTCGTGGCCGAAGGCCTTGAACGCCTGGAAATAGACGCCCTGGGCCTGGAAAAACACGACCGGGAAATACTCCGGATAATCATTGAACGGTACAACGGCGGTCCCGTGGGAGCCGAAACCCTGGCTATTTCCGTGGGGGAAGCGGTGGAAACCCTGGAGGACTATTACGAACCCTATCTTATCCAGGCCGGGCTGATCCAGCGCACCCCCCGGGGCAGGGTGGTGACCGCCCTGGCCTATGACCACCTCAAGCTTGCCAAGGGACGCAATGAAAACAGCGGACTTCTCTTTTGAACTTCCCGAAGACCGGATAGCCCAGTTTCCCCCGGAAGAACGGGGCCTGAGCCGGCTAATGGTTCTGGACCGGGGACAGGGAACCAGGATTCACAGCGCCGTGGGGAATCTCCCGGATTTTCTGGAGCCCGGCACGCTGCTGGTCTTCAACAACTCCAAGGTACGCAAAGCCCGGCTGTACGGCGTTTCCGCGGAAACCGGCGCTAAGGTTGAATTCCTTCTGCTTAAACAGCTGGATGACGGTACCTGGCAGGCCATGGTGCAGCGGGCAAAACGGCGCCGCCCCGGGAGCCGCTACGTATTCGGGGACGGGATAGAAGGGGAAATAACCGGAAGCGACGGTGAATTCCGGATTATACGCTTCAGCCCGGAAATCGACGACCAGTGGCTCGACCGGAACGGCCATATCCCGCTGCCGCCCTACATTAAGCGGGAGGACCGTCCCCAGGACAGCGAGCGGTACCAGACAATATACGCGGATCCCAGCGGGTCCGCCGCGGCCCCCACCGCGGGGCTGCACTTTACCCGGGAGCTTCTGGACCGGCTCAGGGAGAAGGGGATTGAAACCGCCTTTGTGACCCTCCATGTGGGACTTGGGACCTTCCTGCCGGTGCGGGCTGAAAATATCGAAGACCACCGGATGCATGAGGAATTGTATTTTATCGGCAATGAAGCCGCGGACGCCGTGGAAGCCGCGAAATCCCAAGGCCGGAAGGTTATCCCCGTGGGGACCACGTCCCTCCGCACCCTGGAATCATCCTGGCATGACGGCGCCCTCCGCCGGGGGGCCGGAAATACTTCGATCTTTATGTACCCCGGTTACCGGTTTAAGGTCGCCGGCGGACTCTTTACCAATTTCCATACCCCGGAATCGACCTTGCTGATGCTGGTTTCGGCTTTCGCGGGAAGGGATTTTATCCTTGAAAGTTACCGCGACGCCCTCAATGAGGGGTACCGTTTTTTCAGCTACGGCGATGCCATGCTGATTTTATAAGGTCGCCGTGATGCTGTTCGGTACCAAATCCGGAAACATGGAAATGTGAATTCCGGAGGATCCGCCGCATAAAAAAATCCCCAGAACTGCATCAAGTCAATACAAAGGGAAATAAGGCCGGTGCAAAAATAATACTGAAGACCTTTCCCCTGGTTTTTTTATCAGGAATTGATATTATTACATAATACAGAAGAGGAACCGCAATGAAAATCCGTACAAAAATAATAAGTTTTCTTGGTATCATGATTCTGGCGGTGGTTTGTATCCTGACTGGAATCATGACCTTTACCATAAGCCGCATGCGTTCCCAGGGGAACCATATTCTCAGCCAGGTTAATACCGATATCGAGGACAGTGTCCGGGATCAGCTGGTGATGCTCGCCGAAACCATCGGACAGTACGTGATTTCCATTGAGGCGGAAATCGACAAGAATATGCTCAACGCCGCCAAACTGCTCGCCGAAGTCGACCGTCTGACCTCCGGCACTATAAGCACCGCGGACCTGGAACGGCTCAAGCGGGAAACCGGTATGTCCGACCTCTACCTGGGGGATGTCCGGGGAGTGTTCACGGTTTCCACGGAACCCGCGTCCATAGGGCTTTCTTTGTTTGATATCTGGGATGGGTACCGCATGCTGGTAACCGGAGAATCGGACTACCTGCCGTCGCTGCTTAAGATAAAAGTTGAAACCGGGGAGATTTTTAAATTTACCGCCATCCCAAGGTACGGCGGCCGGGGTGTCATTGAGTCGGCCCTGAGCGCCCAGGATATTGAAGGTTACCTTCAGCAGTACATTACCACGGGAAACGGCATCAAATCCATGAATCTTTTTGACTTTACCGGTCTTACCCTGACGCAGAATATGGCCCCCGGCGAAACCCCGGTCTACGCCAAGGGAACTATGGTGACCGATTCCGCGATTATGGGAATTTTCGGGGACCCTTCGGCGATTACCGTGGGGATACAGGGGTCAGAAGCCCGGATTTATTACCCCGTACTCCAGAACAATTCCGTTAACTACGTCCTGTTCATCAACCTCGATACCACGGGATATTTTTCCACCGCCAGGATTATTGAGGCTCCCCTGGAGCAGCTTATCGAAGAAAACCGGTTTTCCAATACCCTGGTCTTTGCGGCGATTTTCTTCACCCTTATCATATTCAGCGCGGTCATTGCGCTGCTTATTAATTATCTGCTCAAGCCCCTGGGATTCTTCAATTCCCTGCTGAAATCCCTTTCGGAGGGGGATTTTTCCATTGCCGTTCCGGAAAAACACGGCCAGCGGAACGATGAGACCGGAGAAATGGCCAAGTCCTTTGCGGATACCATCGGGCAGGTCGGAGAGATGCTCCGGATAATAAAAGACCAGGTGACGCTTCTGGAGGAAGCCGGCGGGACCCTCGCGGCAAACGCCGAGGATACCCAGGGCCAAGTCGTCAACATCGGCCGGCACATAGACAATGTCACGGGCAAGACCGACAGCCAGACCGGCAGCGTATCCACCGTATCGGGTTCAATCGATGAAATCGCCGGAAACATAGAAGCCCTGGACCGGCTGGTCGCCAGCCAGTCGTCGGTGGTTTCCCAGTCCACCACGGGAATCGAGGAGATGCTCCGGAGTATTTCCCTGGTGAATGAAGCAATCCGCAATCTCATGGAGCGGACCGGCAGCCTCGTTGAAGCCTCCCGCCGGGGCAAGGAAAAGCAGGTACAGGTCGAAACCCAGGTAAAAACCATTTATGAGTTTTCCGAAACCCTGAGCAATACCAACGCGATTATCGCGAATATCTCATCCCAGACGAACCTGCTGGCCATGAACGCCGCCATTGAAGCCGCCCACGCCGGAGAATCGGGCAAGGGCTTCGCGGTGGTCGCTTCGGAAATCCGGAAACTCGCGGAGGAATCCGCCGCTCAGTCGAAAACCGTTGGGGAGCAGCTTAAGGAAATCCAGGGGGGAATCAAACTCGCGGTGGGATCCTCCGGGGAATCACGGCTGGCCTTCGACACCATCGTGGAGCACATTGAAGCGATCAATACGCTGGTCGACCGGGCCAGCGCGGATATGTCCCTGCAGAACGCGAAATCCAACGAGATTAAGGATGACCTGCGGACCATGACGGAACTTACGGTCCGGGTAGAATCCAGCGCCGCGGAAATGCGCCAGGAAAGCCTGACCATTGTCAAAGAAATGGAACACCTGAAAACCATTTCCCAGGATGTCCATGACAGCATCAATGAAGTTTCTGCCAGCGCCGGGGAAATCGGCAACGCCTCCCGGTCGGTCTTATCCGTGGCCAAGGAAACCAAGGAAAAAATCGCCAGCATTTCGGAACAGCTGGGCAAATTCAGAATTTAAAATTAATCCGGACCCGCGGCCAGGGCACTTTTATTCCCGACAAGGACGGGAATGATACAGCGGAGAAATACGACGGCAGAAATATTGGGGACTATATTGGGGATGGGATCAGGAATATAATGGGTGAATTTTTGGCTGATACGAGATCTTCAGATCCAGGTAATGGGGTTTTCTCCAAAATTTCAAGCAATGGTTGGGGATTCGATGGGGGCTCTGCAAGTAGTTCAACTAACCGGATAGGATTCAATACCTCCCGGGTTGTCCCCACCGCCCCCTGGAACCGGGACGCCTCGGTATCCGGCCGGGCCTGTATTTTCTATTAATCACTGCCGGCGGGATTTTATCGAAATCCGTTATTTATCCCGCCGTCTTTGTCCTGGCCATACGGGAATCCCGGGCAGCGCCGGCCAGGGAGGCCATGGCCACCGCGGCGATGATGATGCCGCCCCCGGCCAGGGCCAGCGCGCCGGGGCGTTCCCCGGTGACCAGTAGCACCCAGAGGGGATTCAGGACCGGTTCCACCATGGCGGTGAGCATTGCCTGGATCGCGGTGACCCGCCGGATGCCGTAGGAGAACAGCACCGACGCGGTGCCGATCTGGAAGACCCCCATGAAGAGCAGCGCCGAGACCGCCGGAATGGTCACTTCCGGGGGCGCCGCAAAAATGAAGGGAATCCCCACCGCGGCGGTGATGGTATGGGCCAGGATCATGGAGTCCGCGGGGCTGCCGTCCTTCTGCATCCGCATAAACACTGAATTGGCTCCGAAGCATACCCCGGAGAGCAGAGCAATGCCATCCCCCAGGAGCGATCCCCGGGCCAGGCCTTCCCGGAAGAACAGCAGGAGCCCGACAACCACCGCCCCCAGAGCAGCCCAGTGTTCCCACCCAGGCTTTTCCTTCAGCAGAATCCATCCAAGGATTGCGGCCCATACCGGCGCGCTGTACTGGAGTAGGATGGCGTTGGCCGATGAGGTCATTTTGTTTGCCGTCACAAAGAGGAGCAGCGTGGCGGCGTAGGAAATCCCCGCCCCCCAGAAAGCCCCGGGAGCGGCCCTGCCGGGCACCCGGCGGCGGCTTAAACCCCGTACCGCCAGCATAAAAGCCGCCGCGATGGCGCTCCGCAGCCCGGCAATAACAAAAGGATGCCAGTCTATCAGTTTTATGAATAACCCGCTGGTACTCCACAAAACGGCGCAGATTACTATGGCAAGCTGGCCCTTGACGGTCTGTCTCATGGCAGCATGGTATATAACTCCCTCTATTTTGTCAAAACCGGAATTTGCCGTTCAGGGTGTCAGCCATGGTGCCGATACTAGTAATGGAGGCTGCTAACGTGATTAGAGGATGGTATACCGGCGCCAGCGGCATGAGAGCCCAACAATGGCGTCTCGACGCGGTGTCGAACAACCTGGCCAATGTGGACGTGACCGGCTATAAAAAAGATATTGCCGTGCATAAGGCATTTCCGGAAATGCTGATCCGGCGTATGAACGATGACGGTGTATACCACCAGCCCTTCGGTTCCGCTGACGCAGCGCCGATAATCGGAAAACTCGGCACCGGGGTTGAACTGAATGAACTCTTCACCAGCTTTGAACAGGGAGCTATGAAGGAAACCGAGAATGATTTTGATATCGCCCTGGATGGGAAGGGTTTTTTCTCGGTGGCCACACCCTGGGGCGAGCGCTATACCCGGGACGGTGCCTTCATCCTGGGCAAGGAAGGATTCCTGGAAACAAAAGAAGGCTACCCTGTGCTGGGCGAAAACGGCCCGCTTAAGGTAAAAGCCAACAACTTCCAGGTTGATAAAGACGGCCGGGTCTGGATAAACGCGGAATACGCCGATGACCCGGAACTTATGGTCAACCGTGAAAGCAATGAATGGGGCGATACGGTGCTCCTGGATACCCTTAAACTGGTCCAATTTGATCACGACCGGTATCTGCAGAAGCAGGGATCAAATCTCTACCGTTCCACGGAAGTTTCCGGGGACGCGGAAATAATAGAACCGGGCGGGCGCCCCAGGGTCGTTCAGGGCTTTGTAGAAGCCTCCAACGTCGATCCTGTCCTCGAAATGGTCCAGATGATCGAAGTAAACCGGGCGTATGAAGCCAATCAGAAAGTAATAACCACCACGGATTCCATGCTGGGAACCTTAATCAACCAGGTGGCAAGGGTATAAGGGGTAATTTATGGTACGAAGCTTATGGACCGGCGCGTCCGGCATGATCGGGCAGCAGGCCAATATTGATACGATTTCAAACAATCTGGCCAACGTGAACACCTCGGGGTACAAGAAAGTGCGGGCGGATTTTGAGGACCTCCTGTACCAGACCGTAAAAACCGCCGGAACCCCGGCAACGGAAGAGACCGTGGTCCCCGTGGGCGTCCAGATGGGCCACGGCGTTAAGGTCGCCGCCACCCAGCGCATGTTCTCCCAGGGATCCCTTCAGAATACCGAAAACGTCTATGATGTGGCGATCCAGGGAGAAGGTTTTTTCAGGGTGAAAATGTACGACGGAACCTTCGCGTACACCCGGGACGGCGCTTTTAAAGTGGACTCCGACGGACGCCTGGTGACATCCAACGGATACTGGGTGCTTCCGGACATTGTAATGCCCGAAAACTTCCTGCCCGAGACAATCACCGTTTCCCAGGACGGCCGGGTCAACGTAAAGGTTCCGGGATTCGAAGATCCCGTCCAGGTCGGCCAGATGGAGCTGTACCGGTTCCCCAACCCCGTAGGTCTCACCGCGGTGGGGGAAAACCTCTTCAAGGTAACCAACGCCTCCGGGGACCCCATCGCCGGGCAGCCCGGATACGACGGCATGGGCAAGCTGGTCCATAAATTCCTGGAAATGTCCAACGTATCGGTGGTCCGGGAAATGGTGGATCTCATCGTGGCCCAGCGGGCGTATGAATTCAATTCAAAAACCATCCAGACCAGCGACAATATGCTGGGCATCGCCACAGGCCTTAAACGGTAAGGAAGCTGAAGCATGGATATAACCGCACTGGGTTCCTATTACCTTAACGATACCCGGCTCATGCCGGGTTCCCTGGGAATCGCCAATCAGGACGGCGGCCGTCCGGAGATAGAGGGGGCATTTTCCGGCTTGCTTGAGAAAGCCCTGTCCGCCGGTGAGGAACAGAAGAACTCCGCCGCAAAACCGGAAACCTCCGAAACTCCGGTTATTCCGAAAATGGCGGGCAAGCCGGTTGTTGACAAAACCGACAAACTCTACGAACAGTGCGAAGCCCTGGAAACATTTCTGGTAAAAAACATCCTTTCGGGGATGCGCAAGACCATCCAGAAGTCGGACTTCATGGGCGGCGGTTTCGCGGGTGAAATGTACGAAGACATGCTCTACGACGAATACGCCAAGGACTTAACGAAAAACGGCGGTTTCGGGCTGGCAGACCTTGCCTACCTGGAACTGACCGGCCAGCGGGGAAAGGTAATAAACACCCCGGTCTGAAAACCTTAGACAGTCGCTGATACCTTGGAAAATAACCAAAGCAGTATGGATAAACGGGGCCGGGGGCGGTTTATCCATACTGCTTTGCTTTTTTCACGGTACCTGGCTGCGGCTGTCCAAGTTCCGGGGAGAAGCTTGGTATAGGCGGTAATTCTCTCTAGGGCATAGCACCTAACCCGGGGATGCTCACCGCTACCCATCCACCCTTTAAAAACAGGACCCCAGCCTTATGTTACAGAACCTCAGCAAAGAATCATGGTGTTTTTCTGCTAATGCGGGGTGCCGTAGTGTATGGGGTATGAGCGACTTTCGAGGCCGAAGGCCGACGAGGAGCCATACCCCGTATACTACGGCAGGACCCCTGGATCAGGTACTTCCATGCTTCTTTGCCGAGTATTAAGCGCATAAGGCTGCCGCCCTGGTGCTATCCCGATTGCCGGACCGGTAACTAGTTGTTTATACTGACCGGACTATGAAACAACCTGGAAACCGATCAGCAGCCGAACCATACATTCCCGACCTCGGCATCGTATACCCCTCCAATCCCGACGAACACATGACCCGGGTCCAGCAGCAGGTGTCTATCACCGTGGACGATAAATATCCCTTTCTGGATAAATCCTTCAAATTCCGGTTTATGAGCGGACTGCTTTATCTGGGGATATTCACCCTGGTATTTATATTAAGCCCCCTCCGGTTTGGCCTGAAGATCGAAGGCCGCTCCATTCTGCGGAAACACCGGAAGCTTTTCAGAAACGGAGCCATGACAGTTTCAAATCACATGCACCGATGGGATCTGCTGTTCGCGCTCCAGGCCGTACGGTACCGGAGGCTCTACTTTCCCGCCTGGAAGGAGAATCTTGCCGGAAAGGACCGCAACCTGATCCGCCTCACCGGCGGGATTCCGGTTCCCACGGACCTGCATGTGATGCGCCGGTTCAATGAAGCCTTTGACGAACTCCATGCCAGACGGAAATGGTTCCACGCCTTTCCCGAGGGATGCAGCTGGCCGTACTACCAGCCTATCCGGCCCTTTAAGAAAGGGGTCTTTACCATGGCGTACCGCTACGGTCTACCGGTGATTCCCATGGCATTCTCCTACCGGAAGCCCGCGGGATTGTTTCGGCTATTCAAGGGAAAATATCCCTTCATAACCCTCCGCATCGGGGAACCTCTTTTTCCGGATACAAATTTGAACAGAAAAGAAGCCGTGATCCGCCTCCGGGAGGAATGCCACCGGGCTATCGTGGAACTTGCGGGCATAACGGACAATCCCTATCCCTGCGAAGGCGACTAGCCGGGGAATCCCTGTTTTATACCGCGGTCGGCCGGGGAGGATTGGGTTTTCTCAGATCAAGGTTTTTCAGGGTTTCCGCGTGGTCCATGAGGATCGTCCGTATGGTAAACCAGGGGTAGGGTGTATCCCCGGTATTTTTCGCGGAACGTTTTTTTCCTGACTCTATTCTGATAAATCCCATGCCGGCGGACCGGGCTCCGGCGCCGTCGGTGTCGTCCCGGTCGCCGATAACCAGGGTTTTGTCGCAGGACGCCCCCAGGGACGCGGCAATCTCCCTGAAGGGCCGTTCCGCGGGTTTGAGGGCGCCGAAATCATCCGGCCCATAGAGGCTTCCGCACGTTTCGGTGTTGAAACCCAGCGCCCGGAGCCGCCCGGGCGTATTGGGATAATCGGAATATACGGCGCAGCCAATACCGGAATCCTGCAGGGTCCTCACCAGTTCTTCCGCGCCGGGATACAGGGTGTACTGCTTTTCCAGCACCTTCAGCATCAGAGGCATATACCGGGAAAAATACCAGTCCCGGATTTGCGGTTCGGATCTGCGGCTTCTGCGGGCGATCCGCAGAAAGAATTCCCCGTAGAACGCATCGGGCGAAGAAAAGTCACACCCCTTGAGTTCGGCGCGTACGATGCGTTCATTCCGCATGAGCAAACAATCCAGGGGCGCTGCGGCCACCAGACGCCGGCCCAGCTTGGCCGAATTGTACAGGGTGCCGTCAAGATCAAATATTACCGCGTTTATTCCTAAAATAGTATCTGCTTCCTGTGGTTTTCATGAACCCCCGGGTTTATCCGCGGGAGAACGGTTCGGCTGTCTTTACGCCAGGACAAGGTCGGCTTTTTTTACCAGTTCCCTGAACATTTGGTGGCGCCTTTCGTCCTGCATAAGGAGGTTAAGTTTGAACTGTCCGTCCCGGTATCCCATGTCAATACAGCGGGACTTGAACTGTTCAAAGGATTCGGGGACCAGGAGTTCGGTTACCGGATCCTTGAGCCGGAACGAATCCCGTTTCGCCTGGTATTCAACGTTGTACTTCTTGAGGTAGGTATCCACCAGACGGGTAAAGTCTTCGGCTTCGGCCTGGGAAACACCGGGATCCGCGAATTCGTAGTACAGGCGGTATACGGAGTCCTTGAGATCCGCGAAACCGATGAAGAACGTCAGCTTAAGGCCCTTGTCTTTTTCGGCGGAATTAATGGCCTTAATAAACTGACTTTCGTGGAGTTTTTCCCCGGTCAGGTTTATGGTTCCGTTGATTTTCTGGATCATGCTGATGGTCGGATATTCATTGTAGAATCCCGTAATCTCGACCAGGTCGTTCATGTTGTAGCGGTAGAGACCGGCGGAGGTGGTTACGATTATGCAGTACCGCTGGCCGGCTTTTACTTCGTGCATCTGGTAAATCCGGGGATTGGGACTGTCCAGTTCCGATTCATGGATGAATTCAAAATACGTCTTGTGGCCGAAGATGACCGTATCCTTGGTGCTGCTTTTTAAAACCACACCGGGCCGGCATTCCGAAGCAAAGTAGCTGAATTCGTGGAACACGCTGTCCTTGGCAAAGGAGTCCTTGATCCGGTCGAAATACACCGCGGTATTGCCGCACATCCAGGTATTGATAACCTGCATATTGGGCCAGTAATGCTTGGGAAGCACGGTGCCGTACTGGGTCTTCAGTTCCCGGAGTTCCTGCGCCCGGGCGGGATTGGGTTTTGTGTACCCCTCCAAAGCCGCCCGGATATCCTCGGGAATATCGAAACGCCTGCCCACGGTTCCCTTTTCAATATCTTCCACATAATCATCGTAGAACTCGTTGGCGTTGTTCTGCATTTCGATCAGGGTGCTGGGATTGGCGGTTATAATACAGTGAACGTCCCGTTCAATTCCCATCCGCATCAGGGCGTAGTACCGGGCCTTGTAGTCCTCAATCCCGAACACATCCGCCGGGGCGGTATGGACCGGCCGCATGAATTTGGGAATATCCCGCTGGGATATCCCGGAAATGGAACCGTAGACCGTTCCGTCGGGGGCGGCTCCTTCGATGGCTTTGCCGACAATGGAAAGGGTCGGACCGTCAAAGGTTTTGGGTTTGTTTTTGAGCAGGGTATAGAACCAGAGGCGGTTCATGTTGTTGTAGACTTCCTGGTAATACTGGTCGGTGATGGGTATCCACTTGGGTTCGTTGGTAGTTCCGCTGGTGGTGGCGTACATCTTGGGTTTTCCCGGAAACAGAACGTCCGGTTCGCCGTTTTTATGGCGTTCCACGTAATGGCGGAGATCCTCGTACTGGTTCACCGGAACGTATCCGCGGTACAGTTCGAACAGTTTCTCCGGCGTTTCCGCTTTTAGGATCTCCTCAAAATGGTGTTCCCTGCCGTAAACCGTATCCTTGGAAACCGTCAGCATCCTGCGGAGGGTCTTTTCCTGGGCGTTTCTGCCGTCCCTGGATTCCCTGTTTAATTCTTTCATCGCCTTTCTGCCGACAAATCCCAGGCCGGCTTTTATTTTCCACAGACCTTTTGTCTTTTTTTCCTGCATTGCGTCACTCCTCAGGATTAAAAAAAATGATAAAATAAAAATAATAAATTAACGAATAAATGTGGACGTCACTCCGGAATTAATTATACCAAGGCTTTTTTCTGCTGTTCAAGGCAACAAACCCATTATTTCAGACATTTCTCGGATCTTTTGTCGGATTAATTTTCCCCTTGTGAATCCCCCGAGAGGGAACTATTATGAATTAGAAATACCCTTTGGAGTAAAGATCGATGAACCGGGAAGAGACAAAGACAATCAGAACACTTTTGGACTTTATTTACGGCGGCGAAGCCGCGGAACCGCTGCACTCCGCACTGATGGAAATCCTTTCGGAAGGACCGGGCGGGAAGGGCGCCGGCGGTTTTGACCACCGGGATGCCCTGCTCATAAGCTACGGCGATATGCTTTCCGGCCCCGGCGGTCCGGAGAGCGAAGCCTCCGACGGCAGAACCGGTCTTTCCCGGCTGGGCGCGTTCCTTGACCAACGGAACCGAGGAGCGTTTACCTATCTCCATATTCTGCCGTTCCATCCGTATTCTTCCGATGACGGGTTTTCGGTAATCGACTACCGGGCGGTGGATGACCGCTTCGGAACCTGGGGTGATATTGAGGCCCTGGGAGAAAAATTCCGGCTGGTTTTTGATTTTGTGGTGAACCACGGCAGCGTCCAGAGCCGCTGGTTCAAAGGTTTCCTCGCCCAGGATGAAAAGTATGCCCGGTGGTATATTACCCGCCCGGCGGATTACGATTATTCCGGCGTGGTCCGGCCCAGAACCCATCCGCTTCTGACGCCCTTTACCATGAAGGACGGTTCCGTCAGCCACGTCTGGACCACCTTCAGCGCCGACCAGGTGGATTACGATTTTTCTGATCCCGAGGTTCTGCTGGAATTTATCCGGATATTCCTCGATTACGTCCGCCGGGGCGGCCGGATCGTACGGCTCGACGCCATCGCGTATCTCTGGAAGGAAGACGGCACCCCCTGTATTCACCATCCCAAAACCCACGCGGTGGTCAAGCTGTTCCGGGCGATAATCGATTATTTGGAACTTGATATGCTCATCCTCACGGAGACAAATGTTCCCCACGCTGAGAATATTTCGTACTTCGGGGACGGGGACGAGGCTCACATGGTCTACAACTTCGCCCTGCCTCCCCTGGTACTCCATGCCGCGGTTTCCGGCGACGCCGGCCCCCTCCGGAAATGGGCAAAAACACTCCCGGACCCGAAAAACGCGCAGCTCTTCCTCAATTTCCTGGCCAGCCACGACGGCGTGGGACTTACCCCCGCCAAGGGGCTGGTGGCGGATGACGCCTTCGCCGGGACCATCGAGGAATCGAAAAACCGCGGGGCCCTGGTTTCCTATAAAGCCGCTCCCGGCGGGTCCGTTCCCTACGAACTGAACTGCTCCTATGCCAGTGTAGTCGCTCCCCGGAGCATGGGCGGGCCGGATATCCGGGCCCGGGCCTTCCTGGCAACCCAGGGGGTCCTTCTGTCGCTGCCCGGCCTTCCGGCGGTGTATTTCCACAGCTGGGTGGGTTCCGAGGCCTGGCAGGAAGGCCCGGAGCTTCTGGGCTACAACAGGGCCATAAACCGGGAAAAACCCCCGGCGGAACAGGTGGAACGGGAACTGGAGGACAGCGGATCCTTCCGGTCCCGGGTGTACCGCGGTTTCTCCGGTTTTCTGGAATTCAGGAAGCGGGAACCCGCCTTCGGACCCCGGGAAGGCATAACGGTACTGGATACGGAGGGCTCGCTTTTCGCGGTGGTCCGGGGTCCGGACGCTGCCGGGCGCAGGGTTCTCTGCGCCATGAATCTGGGGCCCGCCCCGGTATCCTTTGCCGCGCCGGATGGTTTTTCGGCTGAGCCGGCAACGCTGGAGCCCTGGGAAACGCGGTGGATGGCCCGGGGCGGCGGGGATGAGCCGAGGGAGTTTTCCACCGCACGGTGAGGTTTGAGGCGGGTTTTATATCCCCTGAAACGTGAGCCAGGATGAAAGGAGGCGCGGGGTCGTTACGATTCCCGCGGCTTCTCCCGCGGCCAGAAGGATGAAAACCACCATAGCCGCCGCGAGCCACCCGCCGCGGGCGGGCGGCCCTCCGGGGTTTTTCCGCCGCTTCCGGATGAATCCGGCGCAGAACGCCGCGGCTGCAGCGCCGTACAAAACCGCGAAACCGATCCGGAACGCCAGGGGCTGACGTTCCGCCGCTGCCGCAAGGCTGTACCCGGCCCGGGCAAGGGTTCCCGAAAGCCCCCTGAGGTCCCCCAGGATCATATACAGGCCTATGCTGATGAGCAGCAGCCCGGAAATCACCCTGACCGCCTTCATGTGGCGTTTTACCGCCCCCAGGATCCGTTCCATCCGGCCGAAGAAAAGTCCCGCCAGGATAAATGGCAGGGCCAGGCCCAGGGAATACAGCAGGAGCAGCGCCGCGGCCTTGAGCAGCGATCCGGTTCCTGCCAGAAAAAGAATCGACGCCAGAATAGGGCCGACGCAGGGACTCCACCCGGCGCCGAAGGCCGCACCGAAAAGGAACGCCGAAACCATGGTCGCGGGTCTTCCGGCGCCGCGGAAACGGTGTTCCCGGTTTAAAAAAGAAAGAAAATCAAAGAGAATGTTGAAACCCAGGATCACGATAACGGCCCCCGCGATGGTATTCCAAATCCGGGAATGGCCGCTCACCATGGCCCGGGCCTGGGAAAAAACAAGGCCGAAGATTATGAAAACCGCGGTAAACCCCAGGGTAAAGGCTATGGACCGCCCCAGAGCCGCATTCCTCCCCGATTCCCCGCCGGCAGAATCTCCGCCGGCCCGGGATCGGAGTTCCGAAACCGAAGATCCCGCCAGCATGGCGAGGTAGGACGGGACCAGGGGAAGTACGCAGGGGGACAGAAAAGACAAAAGCCCGGCGGCGAAGGCGCTGATAAATTCAAAAACCGGGGCCATTTAGGGTGTTTCCAGGAGCGCTTCAAACAGGGCGATACATTCCGGGTCATCCCAGCTGCGGGCGCCTATCTTTCCGGCAATTACGTTCCCGTCCCGGTCAATAATATACGTAGTGGGAATTCCCCGGCTCGCGTACACGGCACCCAGGGAACCGTCCTGGTTCAGCGCGATGGGAAAGGTGTAGGGGTTCTTTTCAAGAAAGGAACCCACCGCCGCGGCGTTTTCGCCCACCGAAACGGCGAGGATTTCAAAATCACTGTCCCTGAGCCGGGCGCTGAGCCGCTCCATGGAGGGCATTTCCGCCTGGCAGGGGGGACACCAGGTCGCCCAGAAATTAAGGAACAGGTAGCGCCCCCGGAAATCCTCCAGGGTAACCGTATCGCCCTCAAGGGTGGTCACGGCGAAGGAGGGGATTTTCTGGGGCGGATCAAAAACCATCATACCCAGCTTCCGGAAATCACCGGCGAAATTTCCTCCCGAAACCGTAACTCCGGGATCCGCTGTTTCCGCGGCATCGCTGTTTCCCTTTGATTCCGCGCAGGAAACCGCTGCGAACAGCATGATTCCCAGGCTCAGGACAAAAACGGTGTGCCTATAGTTTTTCATTGGATTCATTCAATAACCTCCGGAAGAATTACCGTCCCAGGGCGTACACAAGAATGTTGTACGCGCCGTGTGCCCAGGCAATACCGTGGACAGACCGGGTCCTGGCGTAGACAGCGGAAAGGATGAGCCCCGACAGCAGGGCGTTCAGGAAGCCCCAGGGGCCTTCATACAGGTGGCAGAGCGAGAAAAGCAGCGTTGAAACAGCGGCAACGGCGGCGGTTCCAAGCCCGGCCCGGGAAAGACGGGAAAACAGGTACACCCTGAAATAACTTTCCTCCATGTAGCCGGTGCTCGCGCACGCCAGAATAGTGACGATCCAGGGGACAATTCCCCGGGGTGACCCGACAGCCGGACCGGAAGGGAGCTGACCGGAAAATGTCCCCAGGGCGGCCAGCGAAAACGCCGCCGCGCTGACACCGATGAACCCTATCCCGGCGGGGATGAGGTCCTTTATCCGGGGAACCAGCCGGGGAACCGGTTCTCCCCTTTCCCTCCGGGTCAGAAGCATATACCATATCAAAGCGAGGGCAGGCACATTGCGGACCACAATCCTGTTCAATTCCTTTATAACGGAAAAATCCATAAAAACAGGAACCGCATCCGCGGGCAGCCGTATTCCGGGGAGAAAGAGAACCAGAAATAATATCATCGGTTCAAGGGCGGTTTTAACGGTATGCTCCTTTTGACAGCCCTATCAGGCTGCGGTATAGTTATATTGGGATTGTAATTAAATTATGATATAATTTGAAGATAGGTATATCGCTGGCATGCGGTCTGCATGGAGCGGGACGGAGGTAGAAACTAGGTGCTGATTTACATACTGTTAATCATTGTCGCAGTTCTCGGCATACTCTGGTTTGTACTTTCGCGGTCCAAAAGCGAAAAGCAGTCCTCGTGGCTGCAGTTTTTCGCCCGGGGAAAGGATGCGGGGTTCAGTTTTAAGGAAATTGAACTGCTCAGGAAGCTCGCGGCTAAGAGCAACCTTGAGGATCCCATGTCCCTGTTCTGGTCCCAGAAACAGCTGGACCGCTGTATCAGCGTCTACCTGCGGAATGTCAGGCTTTCCGGGGAGGACCGTAACCAGAGTACCCAGGATTTTCTCGCCAAACTGTACGACTACCGGAAAAAAATCGAGCTGAACAAACCCCGGTACAAAAAAGGAATTACCAGTTCCCGGTTTATTGAGGAAGGCCAGCCCCTGCGCATACTCGCGGAAAACCTCGGGGTTTACCGTTCCCGGGTCATAAAAAACACCGAAAAATACATGACCATCGCCCGTCCGGCCAGCCCGAACCTGCCTACCAGTTTTTCCTGGAACGGCCTCAAAATCGCGGTCTATTTCTGGAGGAGGGACGATGCGGGGTACGTTTTTGATACCTACGTTCTGGATGAAGTTTATTCCCGGGGGACCCAGTCCCTGCAGATTTCCCACTCCGATTCCCTGTTCAGGACTCAGAAGCGGAAATCCGTCCGGGTCAAAACCCATATAGCGGCATACCTGTATCTCCCCCAGGGGAATGAACTGAGCGACGGCGCGGAAACAAAGCCCGGGCTTAAGTGTATTGTCGAAGATCTTTCGGACAGCGGCTGCGCCGTAACCGTGGGCGGCCGGGCGGTGCCGGGACTCCGGGTGAAAATCCAGTTTGCCCTGGATGATACCCCCATCACCATGACCGGTACCGTCCGTTCATCGGAATTCAATGAAGAAAGCGGCCGTTCGCTGCTTCATATTCAGGCTGACCCATTGCCCATGGCCGTGCGGAACCGTATATTAGGAGAGGTTTTCGGCCTGCAGACAGACCAGGATTACCTCGTGCCTTTTGAACTTTTGGACGGCGAAGATGAAAGCGCGGCACACGCTGAATCCGTACAGAGTGTAGGAGACTCGAATGATAAAGAACCATAAGCTCCGGGGAAAGACCCTCCGGCGCCTCGGATTTTCTCTGATTCTGCTGATACTGCCCATTGGGCTTTTTGCCCAGGAGCCGATTCTGGTTTCGTATCAGAGGAATTTCGTCAGGGCAAATCTGGCGACAAAAACCGGGATACTGCGGGATGCCGCAACGGACGAGCGGGCCGCGGAGTTTATCGGACCGCTGTACGAATATTCCCTGGATTTCAGCCTCCGGCATGCGGATATCCTCAGGGATGACCCCGATATGATAGCCCTTACGGTGCTCGCCGCCCAGGGAGTCGGCCAGGTAGCGTACAAACCTTCCGTAAATACCCTCTGGCGGGTTTTTCTGAGTTACCGGGATTCCCTGACCCGGGTGGAGGTCCTCAAATCCCTGGCGATTACAGGGAAGGGCAACCCTCAGGTCGTGGAAAATCTCAACCAGTTCCTGGCCAACCAGAATAACCTGTTCCGGTCAGGGATGGTTCCAGATTATCCCACTTTGTCCGCCTGTATCGCTGCCCTGGCCGAACTGGGAGACGGTTCATCCTTCCCGGTGCTGTTTTCGTCAATGATCGCTGGGTATCCCGAAAACATTACCGGCGAAATCGCCGCCGCCCTCAGTTCAATATCAGGGGATTATAAAAATTACCTGATTATGGTAATTCAGCGGAATCCTCCGGTGGAAAAACTGGCTGCCTTTAACGCGGGACAGGCCAACGAGCGGTTTACCGATGAGGACCGGGGAGAAATTGCGGAAGTTGCCCTGGGTGCCACCCTTGATCTCTATCCTTCAAGTTCTGAAAGTGAAACCGCAGCGGCGGAGCTCCGGTACAGTGCCGTCAGGGTTCTGACCAGGCTTAAGTGGTCCAAGGCTTCCGAAGCGGTAATCAAGCATTTTTACCGGGTTCAGGCGGATTACGCCAACGGAACCGCAGAGAAAAAACAATTCCTTGAAGCCATTGCGGCTCTGGGCGCTATGAGCAGTTCCGAGGCGGCCCAGGCATTGGCCCTTCAGCTCGGTCTGTTCAATTCCCAGATGGAGCGGAGCGGTGAGTACGATGATGAAGTCATCATTGCGGTGATAAACGCCCTGGGGGAAATCGGGGATAAAATCGCATTCGATTACCTCCTGTACATCGGGTATTTATCCTACCCCGAATCGGTACAGTCCGCTGCCAGGGATGCGCTGAACCGGCTCAGATGGTAATGCGGCGGCCCGCTGCACCGGTTTCTGTCTGTGCCGCGGGGGCCGCCGGAGTATTTTACGGGATGAGGCTTCTTCCTCCGGGAGATACGTACCGGACAGTTCCGGTATGGGTTGTATCCTGTATTCTTTTATCCGGAGCGGCTGTCCTGGGGACCTTTGTATTTCCCGGGCCGGGGAAAATAAATGTTAGGGGCAAAAAGTACTTTATCTATATAGTGACATTAGCGGCGGGTATTGTTTTTGGCATGACCGCCAGAAGTCTGGCTGCTGCGAAGTTTTATCCCGGTATTCCAATACAGACAATTTCTGGTATTTCCGGGCTTTTGCTCGATGATCCCAGGACATTCTTAAACCGCAGCGGCACAGCCCGGCTGGATGTAACCGGTGTTTCGGCTTCCGGAGGTATACGGGCCGTTCCTTCCGGAACGGTGACGGTTTTCTTCCCCGAACACAGTATGCCGCAGTTAAAGGAGTTCGGGAAAAACAGCCGGATATACGCCGAGGGCCGATTTTTCGGCGCTGACCAAAAAGGGATTCAGCGATTCGAAGCCCGGACTGTTTATATAACCGACAGGCCCGCCACGGTCTACCGGATCAGAAATACCGTACGCATAGAAATACTGGAACGGTTTTCTCCGTATCCCTGGGGAAGCCTGGCGGCGGCGTTGCTTCTTGGCGTCAGGGATGATCTGGATCGGACAATCCAGAATAATTACCGGGATGCCGGTGTTTCCCACGTCCTTGCGCTCTCAGGAATGCACCTGGCTGTTATTTCCGGGCTGATAGCGTTTCTCCTTTCAAAGCCCCTGGGACTAAAGCGGGCAGGGATAACCGGGGCGGTTCTGATCGGCGCGTATATTTTTTTAGTCGGTCCCCAGCCGTCCCTGCTTCGTGCGGCAATCATGTATTTTATCGGTACCGCCGCCCTGCTGACGGGGGTCTCAAAAGAAAGCCTTCCGGTTTTAAGCGCGGCCTTCCTCATCCAGCTCGCCCTGCAGCCAGCCCAGGGAGATGAAGTGTCCTTCATCCTTTCATATCTGGCACTGGCGGGGATCCTTGTTATCAGTCCCGCGTTCTTAAGTCTTTGCCGCGGGCGTATACCGGAATTTCTTTCCCAGCCCCTGGCCGCTTCTGTGGGCGCGTTTATTGCGACCTGTCCCGTGGTTTGCGCCTTTTTCGGTGTTCTGCGTCCCGCCGGGATCGCCGCCGGTTTGGTAATTGTACCCCTCAGCACGGTTTTTATGGTGGGAGCCCTGGTATGGCTCGCCGTATCGTTCCTGATCCCGCCTGCGGGTCCCGTTCTTGGAATAATTCTGTCCGTATTGTATGATTGTCTCGGCTGGGTCGTTTCTTTTGCGGCGCGGTTCCCGGGATGGGAACCACCCGGTTTAACCGCGGGAATCGGATTAACCCTTGGTTCCGTCCTGTTTATCGCGGCGGCTTATTTTCAGAATTACCGTTCAAGGATGCGTTTTGTCCCGTTTAATTAACTATGATTCTCCAGCTTCCCTTGCTTCGTATTTGAACGGCCGCAGCCTGGGTATGCAGAAAAAGTTCGGACAGAATTTCCTGATAAACCCAAATGCCCGGAAACGTCTTATCGATGAACTCGGTATCGCCCCGGGAGATGCGGTATGGGAAATCGGCCCCGGCCTCGGGGCAATGACCCGGGAACTTCTGGACCGGGGCGCAACGGTAACGGCCTTTGAAATTGACCAGGGATTTGTTTCCTCCCTGAAGGAAATTTTCGATGGAAGCGAATCTCTCCGGATTGTTCCGGGGGATGCGCTTAAAACATGGAAAAAAGAATCTGTCCGGGCAAAATTCCTTTTCGGTAATCTTCCGTACAATGTCGGTTCGGTTATTCTGGGAGATTTTATTGAATCAAAATGTTTTTTCAGCCGGGTTGTGGTTACGGTGCAGCGGGAAGTTGCCCGGCGAATGGCCGCAGAACCCGGCTCAAAGGATTATTCATCCTTTTCAGTTCTCTGCTCATCCGTATACCGGGTTTCGCCGCTCCTTGTTCTGAAGGGGTCATCCTTTTTTCCGCCTCCCCATGTGGATTCCCAGGGGGTTCGGCTCGATCTCCGGGACGATATTGACCCCGCCGGATATCCCGTTCTGTTTACCCCGCTGGTCCGCGGTCTTTTTGCATCCCGGAGAAAAACCGTAAAAAACAACCTGCAGATGTTTCTTTCAAACCGCAGAATAAAAGACGGAATTCATATTCAGGACGCGGCTGAATCGGCGCTGGAGGTTTCCGGCATCGACCCCCGGGAACGGGCCGAGAATCTTGGTATCGGTGAATTCCGCACCCTCGCGGCGGCCCTGGAGGTATATGTAGGGTAGGGGTTCCGCCGGGAATTGGCCTTAACGAATCATATATGATAAAATGGATGTGGTATGGGAATTAAGGATGCCCTTCAGCGGGTAGAAAACAGAATACATGAAGCCTGCCTCCGATCGGGGCGGGATCCCCGGGAAATTCAGCTTATGGGGGTTTCGAAATTCCATGGATCCGATGAAGTTGCCGAAGCCTGGGACGCGGGGCTCCGCCTTTTCGGAGAAAACAGGGTTCAGGAGGCGGCCGAGAAATTCCCGGGGTTCATGGAGACCCATGCGGGCTGTGAGCTCCATATGATCGGGACCCTGCAGCGGAACAAGGTCAAGGCAGCGGTTCAGCTGTTCCACTGTATTCAGTCGGTGGACCGTGTCGAATTGATAACCGAATTGGGAAAGCATACCGCCGGCCGGGAAAAACCGCTGCCAATACTGCTGGAAATGCACACCGGAGAAGCCTCAAAGGCGGGGTTTCCCGACCTGGACAGCCTGAGCCGTGGCGCGGAACAAGTGCTGGAATGCCCGGGACTGGTTATCCGGGGGCTGATGACCATGGCACCTTATACGGATGATACCGCAGTTGTGCGGTCTTCTTTTAAAACACTTTCCGCCGCCCGGGACCGACTGGCGGAGCGTTTCCCCGGATGTGATTGGTCGTGCCTGTCCATGGGGATGTCCAATGATTTTGAAATCGCCATAGAGGAGGGAGCAACCCTTCTCCGCGTCGGAACCATGATTTTCGGAGACAGGGTGTGAAAAAGTCCATTTCCGCCGCAGGGATGACGGTGCTTTTCCTTTTCCTTCTTCAAATTCCCTTAAACGGACAGACTGTCACGACCACTTCCATAGAACCAACCCCCGTTAAAGTCACGAAAGAAGAATTCCCCCTATGGGTTAAGGATCTCCGTCGGGCGGAAATTGTCGCCTTCGGTTCTTTCCCGTTTACGATATTTTTCGCCATAACCGCCGTTGATACGTACCGGTGGGCAACACACGATTGGGATAACCGGTACGCTCCATGGCCGGTTAAATCATCGGGGGCCGTATCCATGACCAACAATGAGTTATTCCTGTCCCTGGGAATAGGGATAGCCGGGGCCGTTGCCATTTCCGTAGCGGACCATATTATCATCAGGGTAAAACGCTCCAGAGCGGAAAGAGAAATCCAGGCGCTTCCTCCGGGGGATCCTATAATAATCCGGACACCATCCCGGCAAGATATCGACGAAGATCACCCTGACGGAGCGGACGGTGGTTTACCGGGGATTTCCGGGGAACCGGACGCCGGAACAGTCCCCGGAGTTTAATCCGCGTGCCTGTATATTGCGGAATTGTTGGAACTGAAATCCCGAAAGAGCTGCGTCTTGACCGGTACGTTGCGGAATTCCTCGGCATCCTGAGCCGGTCACAGATAAAGGCGCGGAATATGAGAGCCTCCGTAAACGGCAGGCCGGTTAAGATATCAAGGATAGTCTGCCCCGGGGATACGCTGAATCTTGAATGGGATGAGCCGGAACCGGCGGATCTTATCCCTGAGGATATTCCCCTGACAATTCTGTATGAAGACCAGCGGACCGTGGTTGTCAATAAGGATCAGGGCCTCGTCGTTCACCCGGGCGCCGGAAACAGGACCGGAACAATGGCCAACGCGCTGCTGTTCCGGCGTCTGGGAAAAGGCCTCGCCGGAGGCGGAATCAGGCCCGGAATTGTTCACCGGCTCGACAAGGATACCTCCGGTGTTATAATCGCGGCCTACGATGACGAAGCCCTGGCTTTTCTTTCGGAACAGTTCAGATCACGGTCGGTGCGGAAAAGCTACCTTGCCATAGTGCAGGGGGGGCTTCCGGCCTCTTCGGGCAAAATAGAAACCCGGATAAGCCGGGATCCGCGGGACCGGAAAAAGTTTGCCGTATCCGATACCGCAGGAAAACAGGCCCTAACTTTTTACAGGGTTCTCAGATCATGGCCGGGTTATGCGCTGGTGCTGCTGCGCCCGAAAACAGGGAGGACCCACCAGCTGAGGGTTCACATGAAATACCTTGGCTGCCCGATTCTCGGAGATCCGCTCTACGGAAAATCAGACCGTCTTTTTCCTGAAGCCACCCTGATGCTCCATGCCAGGAAGCTATCTATCCGGCTCCCGTTTTCTGAAGAACCGGTGGTTTTTAAGGCCCCGCTGCCGGAACGCTTCAAGGCAGTTATCCGCAGGCTAGAAAACCGGATTTCCCCGGTTCTCATGGGGCGGGAGTAATTTCATCGCTGCCCTTTCTGCATTCCACCAGTTTTTCGTTCGTTCTCCGAAGCTGTTTTGACAGATTTTCTATGATCTGGCGGTCGGTTCCGGGATCGGTTTTTATGATATTGTCAAAGAGTTTTGGCGGAAGAACCATAACTACCAGATCAGTCAGCGCTTTTATCGTGGCATGCCGGCTGTCGGAAAGAAGGAATTCCATTTCCCCGAAAAACGAGCCCTGTTTTATGGTGGCCACCTTTGTATAGGGGTCACAGTCCTCTTCATCCAGATGCACCGCTACTTCCCCGGAAATGATATAATAAACATCCCGGGTTTTGTCGCCCTTGGTAAGAATGAGTTCGCCCTGCTTGAATTTCCGGAGATATTTTTTTAGAGGCCCCCGGGCGGAATTGAAAAGCCGCCGTTCAAATCTGTTTTTCTTGACCTTTTTACCCGCCGGCGCGCGTTCACCCAGCAGAACCTGGCGCAGTTTTGAAAAAAGAAGCGCGTCAAAAGAATCGATGACAAAAGACATCTGGGCGCCGTAAAAAAAAGCCAGGAAGAAGAAATACACATTAGCCAGGAGCATGATAAGGCTGCCCAGAGCGCCGTAAAGGAAATTATACCGGGTAGGGTTAATAAAAAGGCGGAAACCCAGGGATACAACCCAATAGATTGCCAGACATACCAGGGTGCCTTTTATGGCGGCGCTTCTGCGGGGGGCGTTGACGGGAACGATCCGGTATGCCGCGTAGGTTATGAGGCCGAGACCCGCGTATGAAAATATCCCATTGAAAAAGCGGGAGAAAAACGGGTTATCCGGAAAAAGCAGTCCGAAGGCTCCGTACAATTGTATCGCCGACCGGGAGCTGAGCAGTATTATAATAGCAATTACGATAACCCCGAGTTCAATAATAAAACTTATTACGTAATTCCGCATGGCATAGCCGTTGGAAGAATCGGAAAATACGACTTTAAGTCCCCGCAGCAGTGACAGGGCGAAAACCCGGGCCGCCCAGAGCACACTGATTACCGATATAACCCCCGGGATTCCCGGATGGGCAGTATTAACGAAACTTTCAATTAGGGTATCGATATTAAAAGCCTGGTTGATAAAATCAAGTTCCTTGATAATTTCAACAACCGTTTCGGGGGAAGACTGGAGAGCTCTGGAAACAAAAAATGAAATTATAAGCAGCGCCGGGGCCGCGGAAAGAAGGAAGCCGTAAGCGCCGGCGGCGGCGTGATTCGCGAGGCCGTTCTGACTGAAGAGCTGAAAAGTAATGGTAAAACGCTGTACTACGGCTTCAATATACGATTTTATCCAGCTGTTCCGGGAAGAATATTTTACTGCAGCCATATATGTGTATTATGGTTTTTTATTTCCGATAAGACAAGGTATCTGTTTTCCATCGGGAGGCTTTTTAGTATGATAGTACCATGGATGAACCCCACCTGGTAGCGGCGGACGAACATTTTATTGCGGTGTACAAGCCCCCGGGTATGCACACGGTACCGCTCCGCCCCAATGAGCCGGGAACACTCCTTGAATGGTGTTCGGGGTTTTTCCCTGAAATTTTGATGGTCCGGGGAAGGAAGCCCGTGGAGGGCGGTACGGTCCACCGGCTCGACCGGGACACCCGGGGTTTGGTTCTCTTTGCCAGGAGTCAGCAGGCCCTGGATGATTTTATCCGCCAGCAGGAAGCCGGCCTCTTTGTAAAAGAATACAGCGCGGTTTCAGGTGAAACTCAAAAAAACGGCGGTCTGCCCGGCTTCCCGGCTCGGCCGCTTTTGCCGGACAGGACGCCTTTTTTTCTCCGCAGCGCTTTCAGGGCCTACGGCCCCGGCAGGAAATCAGTCCGGCCTATACTGCCGGGGCCGGGTGACACGGCCTCCTGGCCGGTGTACGAAACGGAAGTGCTGGAACAGGAAACCCGCGGCCATTCGTATTTTACCCTGCGGATCAGCAGGGGCTTCCGCCATCAGGTCCGGTGCCACCTCGCATGGATAGGTTTTCCCCTCTTAAACGATTCCGTATACGGCGGTGAATCCGGAGGCCGCGGTTCGCTGGCCTTGAAAGCCATGGGTCTCGTTTTTAACGATCCGGTTTCCGGAGAGAAGCGGGAAATCAGAATTCCGGGGATCTCCCTTTCAGAGCTCTCCTGATTTCCGCCGCCAGGTAAAACGAGCCCGTTCCCAATATAGGAAGACCTTCATTCCTGCCCGCCGCCAGGGCCTGTTCGACAGCCCGGGATGTGTCGGCAATCAGTTCCAGTTTTGCCGCGGAACCGGTGCCGCCCTTTGATTTAAAAATCCCGAAAATTTCCTGGGGATTGCTGGCTTTAAATGTTCCCGGAGTCGTTATGATAATCCGTGAGAAAAAAGGCAGCAGCAGCTCCGCCATGGATCCTGCATCCTTTCCTGCGGCGCACCCGAAAAGCAGTATTCCTCCGGAGCCGTACAGGTCCGTAAATGTTCTGCGGGTGAGTTCAATGCTTTTCGGGGTATGGGCTCCGTCAATGATGAAAAGCGGATCCCGGCTTACGGTTTCAAAACGCCCCGGCAGGTATACCGATCTGAGCCCTTGCTCAACAGCCTCGGCGGAAATATCCGGGAACGCTGTTTTCGCCGCCAGTATTGCCTGGATCCCGTTCCGTGCCTGGATCGCTCCCGGCAGCGGCACCCATAGGTTCAGCGGCTCAGGGAACAGCGGCGTCTTCAGAAACCGTACCGTAAAGGACGTGCCCGTTCCGGTAACCCGTATGTTCTCAGGCACCGCTATGTCGGGCACGTACAGCAGGGGAGCGTACTTTTCCCCGGCGGCATTCCGGAAGACATCCAGAACCCTGCTTTCCTGTTCAGCCAGCACCACCGGCCGTCCCGGTTTTACAATTCCGGCTTTTTCGCCGGCTATTTTTTCAAGGGTGTTGCCCAGATATTCCGTGTGCTCCAGTTCGATTGCGGTAATAACCGAGGCTAAAGGATCGACGATGTTGGTTGCGTCCAGGCGGCCGCCCATACCGGTTTCCACGGCCATGGCATCGCACCGGGCGTTCCGGGCGCAGAGAAAAAAATACAGGGTAAAGAGTTCAAAAAACGTAGGCTCCTCACCGGCGGAGGGATCGAAGAGCTGGTATCCTTCAGTCTCCGGTCTGTTCAGGCTTTCCAGGATTCTTCGGAGTTCATTGCCGGCTTCGGTATAAACGGTCTCGCCGAAAAACTCCCGGTCCAGGGTTATCCGTTCCCGGTAATCCTCGATATGGGGGGAACTGTACCGAGCGGTTCTGAAGCCCGCGGCGCTGAGAATTGAGGAAATCATGGCGGTAACGGAGCCTTTTCCCTTGGAGCCGGCAATATGGATTACCGGCGCTGATTTTTCGGGGTTACCCGCGGCTTTCGCGAGTATTTCCATGCGGTCGAGCCGGAAACTCCTGGAGGTCTGTCCTTTTTCAAGGTTAATAAATCCGGAAATATATTCGAAAACATCCTTGGATCCGGAAAATGAATGCTGTGTTTCCATTGTTCCGTTAGAATACCCGCAGAAGCCCGGTATGTAAAGTTCAGGCTTCCTGTTCTTGTTCATTCTGCTCCGGCAGTGTGCGATAAAAGACATTGTTGTGTATAAAAATTAATACATCTATATCGCTATTGATTCGCCGGTAGTGTAATATTATATACATTGTAATATCTATTCTGCTATCCGCAAAACTGCCGGATCAGATATTGTTTCCATCTCAATTGAAAAAAAAACAGTAAAAAGCTACTATACAAGTATGAACTCTGGGAAATTTACCGTTCCGGGAAAATACATATATATGGTCGGTATAAAAGGCACGGGCATGTGTGCCCTGGCGGAACTGCTGACTTCTTCCGGTGTAAAAGTTACCGGTTCCGACAGGGCCGAAAAGTTCTATACCGATGAAATCCTGACAAGTCTCGGCATTCCATATTTTGAATCCTTTGATCCTGCGCACATACCCGGCGGTACGGATCTGGTGATTTATTCCGCCGCCTACGATCCTTCGGCAAATCCCGAACTGGCCGCTGCGGCAAAACGCGGCATTCCCATGCTTAAGTATACCGACGCCCTGGGGGCGTATTCGGCTGATTACGATTCTTCCGGAATCGCGGGGGTGCACGGGAAAACAACCACCACGGCAATCACGGGCCTGCTGCTCAAATCACTGGAAATTCCGGCGCGGGTGCTTGCGGGCAGCTCCGTGGGCGGTTTCGGCAGCAGGAGCACCCTTTTTATGGGGGACAAGTACTTCGTGGCGGAGACCTGTGAATACCGGAAGCACTTCCTGTCATTTCATCCCCGGCGGATTATTCTCACCAGCGTGGAAAGCGACCACCAGGATTTTTTCCCTGATTATGAATCGATCCGGGACGCCTTTCTGGAATATCTGCGGCTCCTTCCGGATGGGGGTGTCCTGATTTTCTGCGCCGATGATCCCGGCGCCGCCGAATGCGCGGATACCATAAGCCGGGAGCGGACGGATATTCAACTTGTTCCCTACGGTTTTTCCGCCGCCGGGGATTTCAGGGTGGTTTCCCTGGAAACCATCCGGGAACGGACGGAATTGGTTCTGCAGGGATTCCCGGGCAGTTTCAGAATAAAGGTTCCCGGGAAACATATTGCCCTGGACGCCGCCGCCGCGCTTGCCCTGGCGGATTCTCTTTTAAAGACTGAAACCGGAAGCGCGACTCCATGGACCGAGGCCCGCCTTTCCGCGGTCCGTGACGCGCTGGAAGCCTTTTCCGGCAGCCGCCGCCGGTCGGAAATAATCGGAGAAGCCGGGGGTATCCTCTTTATGGACGATTACGGCCACCATCCGACGGCGATAAAAACAACCCTGGAGGGACTTAAAGCGTTCTACCCGGACAGGCGCCTGGTGGTAAGTTTCATGTCCCATACCTATACGCGGACCGCCGCACTGCTGGATGATTTCGCCGAATCCCTGGGAGCTGCGGATGTAGCGGTGCTTCATAAAATTTACGGTTCCGCCCGGGAACAGTACGACGGCGGGATAACGGGCAGAACTCTTTTTGAAAAAACCAGCGCCCTCAGAGACAGTGTGTTTTACGCGGATGAACCGGGGGAGGCGCTTCCCCTGATGCGGGATATACTAAAACCGGGGGATCTTTTTATAACCATGGGAGCCGGGGATAACTGGATTCTGGGCAAGGCCGCGTATGAATATTTTTCCCGGAAGGCCTAGACAAAAGACAAACCGCCCGGCCTCGGGAGTCTCACTGGAGGATAGTTTTGAAAAGCATGACCGGCTACGGATACGAAGAAAAGCAGGATGGCAAGGTCTTTCTGGCAGTTGAAATAAAGGGATACAACAACCGGTACCTGGAGATTTACGTCAACCTTCCGTCGTTTCTTTCCTCCCTGGAAGCGCGGGTCCGGGAGTATGTTTCTTCCCGGTGCCGCCGGGGCAAGATCGAGATCTGGGTCCGCGTAAAGGAACTCGATGCTGATATCCGGATTTCCGTTAACCAGGGCGCGGCAAAGGCGTACTATGAAGCCATTAATTCCATGGCCGCTTCCCTGGGAATGGGTGAAACCGCGGCCCTGGGCCATATCCTTGCCATGGAAGGGGTTCTCAATACCGAGAAAAACCGGGATGCGGAACGGTACTGGGAAGCCCTGGAGCCCCTGCTGGCCGAAGCCTTCGCTAAGTTCGAAACGGAACGCATCCGCGAAGGCGTCCACACCCAGGAGGATATTCTGTCCCACATCGGGTTTCTGGAAAAAGCCGCGGAACGGGTGGCTGCCCACGGACCGGACCTGGAGCGGAATATCAAAGAAAATATAAAATCCCGTTTTGAGGAGCTTCTGGGGGACGCGGTTGACGAAGGCAGGATTCTTGCGGAAACCGCGGTACTGCTCATGAAGTACACCATCTCCGAGGAGATATCCAGACTTTCCGCCCACCTGGGTGAATTCAGGGCCGAGGCTGAACGCAATCCCGCTCCGGGAAAGAAACTCGATTTTCTCTGCCAGGAAATCAACCGCGAAATAAATACCATTGGTTCAAAAAGCCCTGTCCTGGATGTGAGCCGGGAAGTGGTAGCCATGAAGGATGCCCTGGAAAATATCCGGGAACAGCTGAGGAATGTGGAATGAAAAAAGATATTAAAATTGCCGTTTCCGGCAAAAGCGGATGCGGCAATACCACCGTCAGCCGCAGGCTCGCGGAAACCCTGGGGATACGGTTTATTAACTTTACCTTCAGAAGTCTGGCGGAAGAAAAGAATCTGAGCCTTGAGGAAGTGCTTCCCCTGGCGGCACAGGATGACTGGTGGGACCGGGAGGTTGACCGGCGTCAGGTCGCCCTGGCCCGTGAAAACGGGGGCTGCGTGCTCGGATCCCGCCTCGCGATATGGATGCTCCCCGAAGCGGATCTCAAGGTATATCTGACCGCCCGCCCCGAAACCCGCGCCCGGCGTATCCTGGAGCGGGAAGGGGGGTCCCTGGAGGACGTAGCGGCCTTTACGTCGGAACGGGACAAACAGGACCGGGAACGGTATATCCGCATCTACGGAATAGACAATGATGATTACAGCTTTGCCGATCTGACCATTGATACGGATAATCTAAATCCCGGCCAGATTGTGGATATAATAATTCAGGAGGCGGAGAAGAAATTTCCCTCATGAAAACCGGCGAATTCAAAGACATCATTCTGTCAAACTACAAAGAAAACGGCCGGGTTTTTCCATGGCGGACCAATCTCGACCCCTGGGGTATCATGGTTTCGGAGTTTATGCTCCAGCAGACCCAGACCGAGCGGGTCGTCCCCTACTGGGAACGGTGGATGGAACGGTGGCCCGCCCCGGTCAGGCTTGCCCAGGCAAGCCTTGAGGACGTCCTGCGGGAATGGAGCGGCCTCGGCTACAACCGCCGGGCCCGGTACCTCAAGGAAACCGCCGTCCGCATTGCCGATTCCCATGGAGGAATAGTACCGGCTTCACCGGATCAGCTCAGGGAACTCCCCGGAATCGGCACCTACAGCTCCCAGGCGATTGCCTGCTTCGCGTATAATTACCCCGCGGTGTTCATCGAAACGAATATCAGGGCTGTGTATATCCATTTCTTCTTCCAGGATAAGGCGGGAATACAGGACGCGGAAATTTTCCCGCTGATCAAAGAAACCCTCGATCCAGAAAATCCCCGGGAATGGTACTGGGGTCTCATGGATTACGGCGCGGAGCTGAAAAAAATAACTCCCAATCCCAGCAGGAAGAGCGCCCATTATACCCGGCAGTCCCGTTTTGAAGGCTCCCTGCGCCAGGTCCGGGGGGCTGTCATCCGGTCTCTGGTATCTGACGGCCCCTGTGACCGGGATACCCTAAAGGCCCGTACCGGAATCGGGGACTCCCGGCTGGACGAAGCCTTGTCCGCCCTCTACGGCGAATCCATGGTGGCCGAAAAAGACGGGATTTACAGAATCCCTTGACAGAGCCATGCGGTTTTCTGTATGATACGTTTACATCGTGCGGCTGTCGTATAACGGCTATTACCCCAGCCTTCCAAGCTGGAGACGTGGGTTCGACTCCCATCAGCCGCTAAAAATCACTAACAGACCATTGCCTCTAAGAGACTTTCAATCCGTTCAATTGTTTTCGGCGCGGACCCTTCATAATGGTTATCCACATACACCAGTACCTGATGGCCCCGGCAATGGAGATCCGTAATCATGTCAGTGATTTTAGAAAGATCCGGCCGGATTTGGATAAGCCTATTCCATGGCATTTGTTTTTCCGGCTCCGGTTCCTTCGGGGGTTCTCCGGCCAGGCGGATAACCGCGGTTCGTCCAAGCAGTTTTTTGAATTCATCGTATATCCCGTAAATATGGGGGGAACCGCCGGTTTCCGTAAACACATGGATAAGGTCCCTTTCCCGGAGGAATTCAAAATATTCCCGTTTCAGATACTCACTGTTTCTGATATCAACCGCCAGGGGAATAGTCCTGTCGATCCGGCTGACAAAGCTCCCGAGTTTTTCCATGAAGACTTCCAGGGATGGGACTGCTTCTGCTGATAAATGCCCGAATTCAGCGATCAGTACGGCAATATGTTTTTCCATGGGCCGGATAGTCTGCAGATAATGCCGGAATACATCCTCTGAAAGAAACTCCGGGTTTTCTCTGGCAGAGGATGTATCCGGACTGTCCGGGATCTGTTCGCAGAAGAAACCGACGGCGCCGGAAACTTTTGCCGCAAATGAAAAATCCCCGGGAATTTCCCTGAGATAATCTTCAATATCCTCCGCATCGGGAAGCCGGTTTATCCAGGAATCAATCTCAACGGTATTGTATTTCCCGGCGTATTCCCTGAGGTATTCCCCGGGCCTGCGCCGAACCTGACTGTATACCAGGCCAACCCAGGAGTCAAAATCCCAGGAGCAGGTTCCTAATTTTATGGATCCGTTCATAGTACCAAGTATAATACCGGAAGCATCGCCGTGTTACTTATGTCATCCCCTGTATTGCTCCGGAGCTCCGGAGATTCCTTACAGGCCCTGGTACCGGTCCGGCTGGTCCCGCAGAATATCCTTGAGGAATGGTGACCGGTAAAACACGGTTACCGCGAATGTATCCGGCGCCGCGGATGCCAGGAGCACTATTTCTCCTCCCAGGATATCCCATGCGGCGGCCGCCGATCCGTCCCGGGAAAGCGCCGGGATTTCCGGAAGAGGCTCAGACCCGTTGGTCGGCGCGGGCAGGGGATCGGTCCGGGATGGAGGGCCGTATTGTGCCGTAAGCCCTGACCGCAGAACCGAAAAAAAATCCATTCCCTGATCAGTGCCGGCGGGATCACCGGAAAATTCAAACATATAGATGCCTTCGATCAGTCCGCCGCTTTCCAGAAAGACAAAGGTAGCCGCCGCGGCTTTTTCTGCAAAATATTTTGTACTGTAGTGCAGGTGGTTTTCGATGAAGATTTCACTTTTCCGGGAATACTCAAAGTCCGGAGGGCCTTCGGCGGAAATTACCGTTTCGGGATCGGTGCCCCAGGGAAATCCCCGGAAGTCAAAAAAATCCCCCGGATCCTGCGCGTGAACCGGGGAATAAATAACCGCACACAATGCCGCCGTCAGCATCGGGAGGAGAAGTTGTTTTTTCAATGATCCGTTCCTTATTTTTAAATTATATTCTCCGGGAACTAATAATGGTGTCCCAGGCCGAGGAATATTTCCCGGTACTTGCCGCCGGGGATGCTTTTTATTTCCCAGGCTCTGTTAAGATCAAACCCGAGGCTCACCCTGAGATACGCGCTCCGCATAAAATAGGGGTATACGATCACCTCGATTCCCCCGCCGATGACGGGGTCCTTAAACGAGAAGTCACGCCCCGATTTGGGGTCCTTCACAAGGGCTATATCCAGAAACGGCGTCAGGTGGAATTCAAAATCGATGACCCGCAGCTTTCGGTTGTTGAACCATTGGGACGGCAAAAACCTGAACAGCCGGAATTCGGGGTCGATGTTCAGGGACAGCATATAATCCGCGTAGAGGTCGTCATTCCGGACACCCCGGATCACGTCGCCCGCCTCGTCGTAGGGGTCGTCGAACCAGTGTTTATACCGGAGCCTGCCGGAGAGACCAAAAAACTCGGCAAAGGGATGGTGGACAATACCATCCACCGCAAATGACTTGTCCCAGTCGGAGGAATGGAAATTGTACTCATTGCTGTTTTCAATAGCCGCGTCGAGGCCCCTGCGGTAATTGCCGATCCAGTCGATTTTTTCAAACCAAAGCTCATGGCTGAATGTCAGGGTCGGACCTTTCCGCGGTTCATCGACGCTGTCCCCGGGTTTGTATTTTATTGTAAAATTGATTTTCGGTGTATAAAAAAGTCCGCCGTAGGGTCCCACCTCAAGGGTGGTGGGAATCTTCCAGGATGTTTCCAGTTCAGATGCCATGTACCAGCCGTTTTCGAAATATTCCCCGTATTCCGCCTTGTCGTCATCGTCATTTTCCTCATTGAGAAGAAAGGACTGGTAAGCCCCGAAAGTCAGCAGGGTTTTTTTAACCGGCAGTTCCATGGACACACCGGTCCGGTTCTTATAGTAGAACGGTTCATCATAGGTATAGGAAAAGGTATTGTCAAAATCAAGGTTCCAGTTAAAGCCCCAGAGCCTGAAGGGAGTATCCGAATCGATTTCCAGGAAAATAGCGCCTTTCTTAAAGGAGAAATCATCCATGTATTCCGAATCGATCTGGTAACCCAGATTGATTTTAAGGGGATTCATGGTGCCCAGGAAGTTGTAATCCCGCGCCTTGATTGTCAGTTCAAAACCCGAGTTTGAATCATACTCGGGCCAGGGAAGAATCAGCAGGTTCCATGTATCTTCTACGGCAACGAGGAGGTCCACGGGAAATTCATTGTTTTCATCCGCCTGATCCACGGTATAGCTGATCTCCACGGAATCAAAAACCCGCTCGTTAACGAGAAGCTGTGTCTTATTGCTGACATAACGGTCCATGCGGCTTTTTCCGTTAATACGTTCGCCTATTTCAAATTCCCCGGCGTTCATCAGGGCGAATTCCCTGGTCGAACCGTCAACGTCAAATTCAATGGACCGGATGCGGAAAACCATCTCTTCTTCAGGGATTGAACTATCCGGAATCGCCGCAGCCGGAACGGGCAGGGGTGTTTCCGTGATGGGCTGCTCCAGAAGGTCAAACAGGAGTTCCTCTGCCGCGTCTTCCCGGTTTTCCTGCGCGTGGGCGGATAAAGAAAATAAAACGATGAAAATCGCAGAAATAAATCCCGCCAGCCCTATGCGGCTTATTCCCGATGAAGCGTTCCGGGTTCCGGCTTTTATCATATACCACATCCTTGAATGATCTTGGCCCATAATACTCCAGGGATGTCCTTTTGGTCTATTATCCGGGCGCCGTTTTCATCAGGAATTATAAACCGGAGACTGCCGGCTTTCTTTTTTTTATCCTGTTCCATGGTACGTTTATAGACTTCCCTATCCGCGGTCCCCGGGTAGGGAGCCCTGATCTCATAACCGTATCCGGAAAGAATACCGATGATTCTTTTCCGCAGCGCGCCGCTGCATACCCCCAGGGCTTCTCCCAGCTCGGCGGCCCGGGCCATTCCCCAGGCAACCGCTTCTCCGTGGCTGATTTTGCCGAGACCCAGGGATGATTCCAGGGCATGGCCGAAGGTATGGCCAAGGTTGAGCAGCGCCCGGTTTTCTCCGGTTTCCCGGGGATCGGATTCGACAATACGGCCCTTAACCGATACGGCCCTGGAAATAAGTTCTTCCATAAATCCCGCGGTTTTCGGCTGCCGCAGGCCGGGGGGATTTTTTACGGTTTCCATTTCTTCCTCAAGTAACCTGAGGCATTCCCGGTCGCCGATAACCGCCGTTTTTATCAGTTCCGCAAGCCCGGATTTCCATTCTGTCCGGGGGAGGGTTGCCAGGGCTTCCATGGGCATGTATACGTCTCCGGCGGGATAAAAGGTACCGGCCATATTTTTTGCTCCCCACAGGTCGATGCCGGTTTTCCCTCCCACCGAGGCATCCACCATTCCCAACAAGGTGGTTGAAACAAAAGCGCACCGCACCCCTCGCATATAAATTGAAGCGGCGAACCCTGAAAGGTCGGTAATTACCCCGCCGCCAACGGCTATAAAGAGCCCATCCCGTCCCAGCCCCGCCTTTGACGCTGCCTGGAGAATGGTTTCCGTTCCGGCCCAGTTTTTTGCCCCTTCTCCCGGGGGAAGCACGCACAGGGCTATGCCGGAATCTCCCCGGATTTTCTCGGCCATGGTCAGGGTGTTTTCATCACATATAATGATCCCTGTCCCCGGCGAAGGTTCCGCCGGAGAAAAAAGGTCATCCGCAGAGGGCAGTTCCTGCCGGATATGAATTCCGGTGGTATATGAGCCGAAGGTAAATTGCATAGTAAGGGGTTCCATTATTCTCCCTGGCCGGTTCCGGTAACCATTTTCGATAAATAAAAAACCTCGCCAAGTTCACGTGTTCCCGGTTCCGATATATTTTCTGCGAAAATTGTAAATGTGTTGCCGGTTACCGCGGCGTCGGCGGTTTCCCGGTCAATGGCTTTTACCAGACTGATACCGTGGCGGCTGCAGGAATGTTCAACAATAAAATCCAAATCGCTTATTCCTACGAGCAGTACCGTCTGTTTTCCCCGCTCCCGGGCAATCCCCACGGCGGTGTCTATGAGATTCTTGTAGAATACTACATTTTTTATGGTTCTTTTGAAATACCCATAGCTTCTCCTGGCTATCTCATTGATGCCGTCCAGGGTAATCGCGTATTGAATATTGCGGCTGTTGATTTTTTTTACGCTGACCCATCCTTTTTTGATGAGCCGTTTAAGGATTGAATTGGCCATCCCCAGGGACGCCCCGGCTATATGGGCAAGTTCCCGCTGGCGCAGGGGTGTCTTTTTATTTGATGAATCATAAATACTTTCCAGAATGATATATTCGGGATCAGTCGGTTCGTTTTCCATACAGTCCTTTTGCAGAAATCAATAGCTCAAACCGACAATCGTAGACTCGATAAAGGCTAATATCCGGGCTTTGAGGAAGTCGCCGGGATAGGCCAGGGAACCAAGGTACGTTTCCCACAGGCCGATAAAATTAACCGCGTCCTTCCGGTCCAGGGGCAGCTGTTTTCCCGCCAGGGTCGATTCGCTGTTTTTGTCCCTGAGCAGGTTTTCCCCGGAAAAAACCAGCCGGACTTCGCTGAGTATATTCTTCTGAGCCCGGGCTATAAAGAGTATCACGCCATTATCCGTGTCGCCGAACTGCCGGGCGCCGATTTTTCTGAATACCGTGTAGTCCCAGTGTTCAAGGGGGATCCTGATCCGGGTGAGCAGTTCCTGCTTGTTGAAAACCGGAGTCCCCTGGAGGGGCGTAAAGCGGGCTGCCGATACCCAGCGGCTCGCCGCCGCTGTCCGCAGTTCGTACCGGGCGTCCAGGGCAACCATGGGGCAGCTGGCGTCAAGCCGCCGGTTGGGAAAACATATATTTCCGCCGATGGTGGCGATATTCCTGACCAGGGGATTTGCTGTTTCCCTGAGGGTCCGGTTCAGCGCTTCGGGAACTATCTTCCCAAGCCGGAGGATTTCATCGATTCCGACCATGGCGCCTATTTCCAGGTACCGTTCGGTCCTGCTGATCCGGTGGAGTTCCTCGAGCCTATCCAGGGACAGGATGTTTGACGGCAGGGTGAATTCGTGGTTTCCCTGGCCGTAGAGCAGTCCCGTACCGCCGGCAAAGGGTATGGCGCTGGGAAACCTGTTCCAGGCGCTGAAAAGCTGTGTCATGGTGGTGGGAAAAAAAACCTGGCTATGAGGAACGTCCATACAATCTCCGTTGCCGTATTTCCGAAGCGGCCAGAACCCCCTCAACCAGGGCCGCCGGCTCCGTACACCGGCAGATAATACCGTCAAAAGCGGCGGGTATTTCATCCCTGCTGGGCCGCGGCGCGGTTCCCAGGAAGGCCTCAACAGCGAGGATCTTAGCCGTATCACAGTATCCGCAGGTTTTTACCCCGGCCTTGGAAAACCCCGCGATAATATCCTGGAATTCCACGGTCTGGGCAAACCCTTCAATTGTGACGATTTCGCTTCCCCGCACCTTAAAGGCGGGGATCATGCAGGAAGGGACAATCTTTTCATTGTACATCACCGAACATACACCGCAGCGCCCGGTGAGGCAGCCGTCCTTGGCTCCGAGGAGCCCGAAATTCGTCCGCAGTATATCCACCAGCCGGTAGTCGGCTTCGGTCTGGACCGTAACGTCCTCACCGTTCAAAATAAATCCTATGGTCATGGTTCACCTTTTTCCCCGGGGGCTTCCGCTTCCTGCTGTATTTTTTTTACTTCCCAGACGTCTTTGGCCGTGATGGGAATGGACTCAAAGGAATAATCCGCAGCCTGGGATACGGCCTGGGCGTACGCCGCGGGAATACAGCTGAAAGCAAGTTCTCCGATTCCCCGGGGGTTGACGGTGTCATTCCAGGCAAAATCAATATGTATCGGAGGAAGATCCTGAGAAGCGGGAATGTTATACAGGAGCATTCCGTTTTCCGGAATGACTCCGTCTTCGTAAGAAAGCCGTTCCCGGGAAGCCCAGCCCAGGGCCTGGCTTATGGAAAAATTAAGGGAACTCCTGGCCCGCTGCTCGGAAAGAATTTTCCCCCCGTCCACCGCCATCCAGACACCCCGGACTTTCGGTGTCAGTTCAATGGGATCTATTTCGACTTCCACCACGCCGGCGGCCCAGCTCAGATGGGTCAGGGCGTTCTGGTCTATGGGCGTATTGGCCCAGCTTATACCTTTGGCGGGTTTATAGGATCGTTTTACCGTAATAGGCAGGGGGTCCCTGAACCGCTGCTTCCGGATGGCCGAACAGGCCCGTTCAATAAGCTTGGTAACCACCGTAATATTCCGGGAAAGGCAGGACGGACCCGAGTCGGGAACCTTGTCGGTGCTGCTCATCACAACCTGGATAGCGTCGGCCTCCAGGGAAAGCATGTCCGCGGCAAGCTGCTGCCAGATAAGGGCGTTTTCATTGTCCGCCGAAACCATGCTGGTTTTTATTTCCAGCCTACCGTCTTTGTCCAGGGTCAATTCCACGGAGGGAATGTTTTTTTCGAACTTCTCATACAGGAACCCGCTTCCCTGGTAGGCCATGGCAATACCGATTCCCCGGAGGGCTTCGAGCCTTTCCTTGTAGCCCGATTCCCGGCGCTGGGTTCTCAGCAGCTCATAGGACGCCCATTTCCGGTTGTAGTCGCTCATGGCTGCGGCGCTGTCGAGCAGGCTTTCCAGGGATACGTTTTCCTTAAAGGGTATACCCATGGCAAGGTGGCTGGTTCTGTTCAGCACATGGTTTTTCCGCCACTCCAGGGGGTCCTGGTGCAGGGAATCCGCAATCTTGGAAATATGGCGCTCCGCAGCAAAAAAACCCTGGGACAGCCCGAATCCCGCAAAGGGTCCCCGGGGCGGGGTCGCTGTTTTAACCGCATGGCCTTCGATTTTAAGGTTTGAGAATTTATAGGAACCCACGGAACCGAGGCAGATGCGGTCAAGGGTTTCCTCCGCAAAAACAGCGTGGGATCCGATATCCGTAGCCGCCTCTATGGCTGTTCCGAGGATTTCACCTTTTTTCCCCAGGGCGGTTCTGATGGTTATCTCCGATCCGTGGCGCTTCGGTGAAAACCTAAAATCTTCCTGCCTGGTCAGTATAAGCTTGACCGGTTTTTTGCATACCATAGCGGCCAGCGCCGCATGGCATGAGACCAGGGAGGGATACCACAGTTTGCCGTCCAGGTGAATCCCGAGGAGACAGGGATTCACCACAATATCATCCGCCTTGACATTGAGAACCCGGGAGACGGACTGCCTGACATGAAAAGGCCACTGGGTGGCGGTGTATACGAGCATCTTGTCGTAGGCTAACAAAGCCACCGCGCCGCTGGGATCGGAATACCAGTGTTCCTGAATACCGGTCCTGTAGCTTCCGGTTACAATGGTTTTGGTTCCCTTAAATGCCGTATCGGGATCGCCGATAAAAATTTTCCGGTCCGATTCAAGGGCTTCCCCGGAGTCGGCGTCAGGCTGCGGAGCAGGGGAAGCGGCTTCGGTTTTTACCGTACATTGGGACGCGTATTCTTCCAGTTTCGGAAGATCCGGACCCACCAGAATCGCCAGGGGTTCGCCCTTGTATGAGATTCTGTCCTCCGCCAGGATGGGGAGTTCCGTATCCGTGAGGGAATTCTCCCCGGGAATATCCGAAGCCCTGATCAGGGTATAGGATCCGGGCATTCTGGGATACTCGATGCTCAGCAGTCGGCCATCGGACACAGGCGACCGGACTATTACCGCATAGAGAGTACCCTTCGGCGTTATATCTTCGACAAATGACGGTGTCTGAAGGTGTTTCAATCGTTCCTCGTTACGTACTGTATTCCCGGGCAATCCCCAGGACCGCGGCAGTTACCCGCATAATTTGATTATTATCCATTCCGGGCCAAATCGGAAGGGAAATTGAACGGGTAAAGGCCTTGCAGGATTCCGGAAAATCCCCCGGTACGAGACTGTATTTTTCACGGTAATAAGGCATGGTATGCAGGGGAATGAAATGAACCGATACTCCGATACCGCGCTCCTGGAGCAGATCAATAAACCGGTCCCGGGAAATCGAAAGGTTTTCGAGGCCGAGCTTCAGCGGGTAGAGGTGCCGGGCATCCGCGGCGCCGGTGGCCGGCAGGGAAAGACAGGCACAGTCTTTGAAATTATCGTCGTAGATCCGGGCAATGGCCCGGCGCATTTCCAGAAGATCCATGGCCCTGGAAAGCTGAGCCCTTCCCAATGCCCCCAGGATATCCGGGAGATTGTATTTGTATCCCGCGGCCACCACTTCGTAGTACCAGGATGCTTTGGTGTCGGTGTACCGGTTCCAGACGCTCCGGTCAATGCCGTGGGAACGCATTATGGCCATTCGTTGGGACAGGCTGCTGTTCCGGGTAACCGCCATACCGCCTTCGCCGGTGGTTATGGTTTTAGTGGCGTAAAACGAAAAGACCCCAACATCGCCCAAAAGCCCCGCCCAGCGGCCGTCCTCAAGGCGGGAAGGGAACGCGTGGGCCGCGTCCTCACAGACAAAAAGTTCAAACTTCCGGGCGATTTCCATGATCGCGTCCATGTCGCAGGGGAGCCCGCCGTAGTGTACGGGAATGGCCGCCTTGGGATTGCCCTTGGGCCCGAACCGCTGGATGCTTCCGTCTTCTCCGCGGCGTTCGTACGCCGGGAGTCCCTGTTTAAGCCGCAGAAGGGTTTCTTCGAGTTTCTGCGGGTCCATCAGACAGGTCCCGGGGGTGACATCCACAAAGGCGACGTCGGCGCTGAGATACCGCACGACCTCGGCGGTGGCGGTAAAGGTAAATGAGGGAACCAGGACCACATCCCCGGGACCCACTCCGGCGGCTTCCATGGCAAGGTGGAGGCCGCTGGTGGCGGAGTTGACCGCCAGAGCATGCAGCCGCCCAGACTCACTTTCAGCGCTGGCCTGTTCCCCGAAAAACGCCGCAAATTCCTTTTCAAACGCCAGGGTCTCGCTGCCCGTGGTAAGCCACCCCGATCGGAGAACCCTGAGGACCGCCGCTTCTTCAGCTTCGCCGATAAACGGCCGGGCAAAGGGTATTTTTTCAGTATCCATAGCTCGTATCCGGTGTAGTGAGTGTCGGGATGACCCTGTGCAGGGCATCCCTCAGGGCGCGGCTGTCCCGGTAAACCCCGGGGTTGTCCTGGGTATAGCAGCAGATGGGTTTAAGTTCCGCCATCAGGGCATTCATATCAATGGGATTCTCCTGGCTTTTCCGTTCCACCCGTTTTATCCTGGGGAATTCCGTATCCACCGGGACTTCGCCGTCACCCCACAGGGGTTCATCGAGGCGTTCGCCGTTTCTTAATCCAATATACTCAATCTTTATATCAGTTTCCGGTTCAAACCCGTAAAACCGGATCATCTGCTCCGCCATCTCCCGGATGGCAATGGGTTCACCCATATCAAGGAGATAAAGCCTCCCGTTTTCGCCGACCCCTCCGGCCTTGAGTACCAGGGAGCAGGCCTCCGGAATGGTCATGAACCAGCGCCGCATGTCGGGATGGGTTACGGTCACCGGACCGCCTTTCTCGATCTGCTTCTGGAACAGCGGGACAATGGATCCCCGGGAACCCAGGACGTTCCCGAAACGGACGACCATATAATGGGTATCCTCCTGCGCCGAAGACGCCCGGAGCACGAGCTGTTCGCAGAGGTATTTTGAAGCGCCGTACACGGAAACGGGATCAACGGCTTTGTCCGTGGAAATCAGAACAAACCGTTTAACCCCGTTAGCCCGGGCCGCGTAGAGGAGGTTGTCGGTGCCGAGGACATTGTTCTCAATGGCCGCGACGGGATTCTCTTCCATCATGGGAACGTGCTTGTACGCGGCGGTATGGAAAATAACATCCGCCTTGAGCTTCCCGATGATATAATCCATGTAGTCCCGGTCCTTCAGTTCCCCGATTACCGGAACAATGGACGCTTTTTCGCCGACCCCTTCTTCCTGGAGCAGGTGAAGCTCCCGGTCAATCATATAGATGGCGTTTTCGCCGTGGCCGAAAAGGTACAGCCGCTGGGCTCCCCCGGAGAGCAGCTGCCGGCACAGTTCGCTGCCTATGGACCCGCCCGCCCCGGTGATCAGAACCCTTTTGCCCCGCAGGTATCTGAGGCTTTCCTTGAGATTAACCGCCACCGGAGTGCGGCCCAGAAGATCCTGGGGATCAATGGACCGGGTCTGGATAAGGTGGGCATCCCCTTCGATTATCTGGGAGATCCCCGGCAGGATGCGGATCTGCTGGAACCCGGCCTGTTTCAGGGTATTGTAGAGTTCCCCCAGGTATTCCCGGGAGGCGCCGGGCATGGCGATGATGGCCTCATCCGCGGGATTCATCCGCAGAAGCTGGGCCACATCCTGGATCGGCCCCAATACCGGGACCTGGTCGATCCGGCGTCCGATCTTTTCGGGATCGTCATCCAGGAACGCCACAAGCTCGCCGAACACCGCCTTGGTTCTGATCTCCCTGGCCAGGGTCTGTCCGGCGAAACCGGCGCCGATTATATACAGGCGGGAAGTTTTTGGTGCTGCCATGATTTTTTGGGTAATGGATTACGCCGGCTGAATCCCGGGATTCTATGCTTTTCCCATGACTTCAAAAGCCAGGTCAATGCTATGGGATTCATCGTAGATATCCAGTTTTACCCGTGCCCTCCCTTTCCGTTTGTCAACTTTGATTATTTTCCCCTCAAAACCTTTGAGGGGGCCCTCGAGTACCATAATACGGGAATTCTCATCGAACACTACCTTTGATTTACCCGCCACGGGGCCGACTTTCTTCAGCAAATACAGAATGACCTCCAGGCTATTCCCCGTAAGCGGCTGAATATCCTGGTTGGACTTAAGAAACCGGAAAAACCCGTCGGTTTTCCGCAGCTCCCAGTAGTAGTTCCTGATGGAATCGTCATCATCGAGTTCGAGAAAAATATACCCCGGCAGTATGGGGCTGGTCTTATCCTTTATTACACCGAGCTTCCGCACCGGCATTTCCTTTAAGGGAAAAAACATTTCCAGATCGGACATGGGATGCAGGGCCTTGAAGAGTTTCATGTATTTCCTTTCGGACCGTGTTTTTACCTGAATGGTGTAATACTTCATAGGGTAATTAAAGCGTAGCATATTTGAAAAATTTCGGGAATAGCTTGAGGGGAACCGTTAAAATGCCGATAGGTAAAACGGAGGGTTCTATGGTTTTTCTGCGACGCCTGATGTGCGTGGGTGCTGTTTTTTTTGTTTTCGGAACATCCCTCTTTGCCGCGACGGTTTCCATCATGGTAGTGGAAACCGGGGTTAATGAAGACGCGCCGCGGCTGGATGCCTCAAGCCTCTGGGAAGGCGGCCTCATGGATGTTCTTTTTGACACCGGCCATATTGTAAGCAACGCGCCGATCCTGCGGCTCACCGCGGACCAGGCCCAGCCGTATCCGGAGGAACGGCTCCTGGATATCGAAGAAACCTTAGCCGGCGGGGCAAACTACTATATCCTGGCGGTTCTGAACTATGAGTCACAGCCCGCGGATGAGCCCACCGCTCCGAGACCGAGAACCATTGCCCTGCGGTTTGTACGGATACAGCCGCATAAAATCTTATTTGAACAGCAATACAGGGGAAATCCCGCAGCTCCGGTAACTGACGAACTGCAGAATGCCAAAAAAGCTGCCCGGAATATGCTTTCCCATTTTGAAGGATAGGTGAGGGTATGAAAAAACTACCGGTATTATTTGCAACAATTGGATGTCTGTGCCTCCTGGTCAGCGCCTCCGTATGGGAAGGCGCCGCGGCGGTAACTTCAAACGGGGAGCTTCCGGAAAAAGGCTTCTACGCGGCGAGCAGTTCCTTTCCGCGGAATACCGTGGTGGAGGTCACAAACCTGGAAACACGGAAAACCGTCAGGGTAGTGGTGGCCGCGGGGCTCGATTCTCCGGGTCTTCTGGCGCTTCTCTCCCGGGATGCCGCCGATGCCATCGGGCTTCAGCACCGTTCCGTCGGAAGGATACGCATGACCATGCCGTCGGATCCGATCGCGTTTTCCCGGTTTACCGAAGGGTTGAATTCCAGCGGTGATCCCGACCACGACCCCCGGGCGGCGGTGGCGGCCAATTACCCCACTGTTCTCGGCCCGGTGGATTCCGGTGAGACAGCTCCGGTTTCCGATACCACGGCGGTTCCTCCGGTAATATCCAGTGAGGATATATCCGTGGAGGAGCATTATCTGAGTAATGCCGAACCCGCGGAGGAAGAACCGGAAGCCGGCGAAACCATCGTGGATGTTCCCTATTCATTTGAACCCACTGAGGCTCTGACGGAAGACGAAGGAATAAGCGCCGAACCGAGCCCGGAGCTTGCATGGGTGTATCCCGAAGAAATCGTGGACGGTGCGGATCTTACCGAGCCGGAACCGGAAGTCGCGGTTCATGAAGAGGATGACGAAATACCCGAAACATTCATGTATCCCGATCCTTTCCTGGCGTATACCGAACCGGAAGCCAATGACGAGCCAATAGCCGGTACGGAAGAGTCCGATTATCCTGAAACCGCCGAAGCCCTTGCCGAGGGAGAAACCCCCGACACTGTCTGGGATATGGCGGACGCTGAAATCACCCTGGTTCCCGCGGAGGAGCGGCCCCCGGAAAGTTCCTGGATGGAACTCCCCGGGGATGCAGAAATAAGTCCCCTGCCTGATGCCGCCTTAAGCGCCGGAGAGCCGGAAACCGTGATCCCCGAAGAGCATATCATCGGTTCCCCTGAGGCTGCCGTTTCCGGAGGAACCCCTGCGATACATCCGGACTATTCCGAGAGAACCTCCGGCGGCGCGGCTTTTTCGGTCCCGGTAATTGACCGTCTGGAACAGGGAAAATACTACCTCCAGCTGGGAGCCTTTTCCTATGCCGACTCGGTTGAAAATGAACTTTCGAAAATCGGCAGGGCCTATCCATTGGCTGTCCAGATAGGCGGCACCGGAACGAAACCTCTGTACCGGATCCTGGTGGGTCCGGTCAACCTCGGCGAAAGCGGGGCCCTGCTGCAGCGGTTTAAGACAATCGGCTATGGGGACGCTTTTATCCGGCAGGAAAGCTGACAAATAAAACGGGAAACATACGGTCCGTCCGGTGTTTCCCGTTATCTATAGGGTCTTGGTATTCTCAGGGATTGCGGTGCCGGCATGGCAAAAAAATAACCTATGGCGGAACCGCGGTTCCGGCCATAGGTTATTTTTTTAAAAAGGGTAAAGCTATCGTCCGTGGCAGTATTTGTACTTTTTGCCGCTGCCGCAGGGGCAGGGGTCGTTGCGGCCTACCTTGGGATACGCCCGGACAACCGTCGCCGATTCCGGCTGCGCCCGGGATGACGGACCCGCAGGAGCTGCCTTGGAACTGCCGCCCTCTCCGGCGAATGCGCCGATGCTTCCGTGGTTCGCCGAATGGACCGTTCCCATGGGCCGCTGCCGGGACTCCCGGTCGCCCGCCTGCTGAATGCGGACAAGATGGACCCTGGAAGCGATTTCCTGGCGGATGGTATCGATCATGGTATCGAAGATCTGGAAACCTTCAATTTTATATTCCGTAAGGGGATTCTTCTGGCCGTAGCTGCGGAGATATACCGCTTCCCGGAGCCCTTCCATACTTTCGAGGTGGTCGAGCCATTTCCGGTCTATGGACTGGAGGTACTGCATACGGATAAATGTATTGAGGTTCTCGCTGCCTACCAGGGCTTCTTTTTCGGCGAGTTCCGTTTCTAGGTCCGTTATTATTTTCTTCTCAAGCTCCTCCGCGGCATTGGAGCCCTTGTTGATATCTTCGGTGTTGAGCTGGTAGCCGAATTTTTCCTTAAGGTATTCTGAAAGTTCATTGAGCGCTTCCTGGGAGTCCCGGCGGCCGCTGCTCTTGTATTCCTCCAGAGCCGTCTGGACCATTTCCACGGTGGCGTCATTTACCCGGGTCTTGAGGCTGGCGTCCGCCAGAATAGCGTCCCGCTGTTCATAGATGAATTTTCGCTGCTGGTTGAGCACGTCATCGTATTCCAGGAGGTGCTTGCGGATTTCAAAGTTCCGCTCTTCAACCTTTTTCTGGGCTTTTTCGATATTCTTGCTGAGCCAGGGATGGTAGATAGGTTCCCCCGGCTCCATGCCGATCCGGGACATAAGGTTCTTTATGTTGTCACCGCCGAACAGGCGCATCAGATCGTCGTCCATGGAAATAAAGAATTTGCTCCGTCCCGGGTCACCCTGGCGGCCGGAACGTCCCCGGAGCTGGTTGTCGATACGCCGGCTTTCGTGGCGCTCCGTACCGATTACGTAAAGCCCTCCCAGGGATTTTATTTCCTCATAGTCGGTTTTCCATTTCTGGTATTCATCCTTCAGGATTTCGGCGTATTTCTCGGGGCTCGCGTCGGTGCCGGCCCGTTTGCGGGCCCGGTGTTCCGGGTTTCCGCCGAGTTTGATATCCGTACCGCGGCCGGCCATGTTGGTGGCAATGGTTACCGATCCTTTGGCGCCGGCTTCGGAAATGATAAACGCTTCCCGGGCGTGGTTCTTGGCGTTGAGGACCTCGTGGCGTACCCCCCTGCGGGTAAGCATGGCGGAAAGCTTCTCCGATTTTTCGATTGATACGGTACCGACGAGAACAGGCTGCCCTTTTTTAAAGGCAGAACTGATTTCGTCCCCCAGGGCGTTGAATTTTTCAGCCTCGTTGAGGTACACCACATCCTCTTCGTCCGCCCGGGCGACGGGCAGGTTAGTGGGGATAACCACCACTTCGAGCCCGTAAATTTTGCTGAATTCCACCGCCTCGGTATCGGCGGTTCCGGTCATGCCGGAGATTTTATCGTAAAGCCTGAAGAAGTTCTGGAAGGTAATGGTCGCCAGGGTCCGGTTGCGCTGGGCGATCTTGATCCGTTCCTTGGCTTCAATGGCCTGGTGCAGGCCGTCGGAATACCGGCGGCCGTGAAGGATACGACCGGTGAATTCATCCACGATCTGAACCTGTCCGTCCTGGACAACGTAATCCACATCGAGATGGAACAGTTTATGCGCCCGCAGAGCCTGGGTAAAGTAGTGCAGGTACTCGAAGTTTTCCTCATCCACGATGGCCCCTTTTATGAGGTTCCGCTTCTGGAGAATGTCTTCGATTTTCGCGAGTCCCGCGTTGGAAAAGGAAACGTTCTTGTTTTTTTCGTTTATTTTATAGTCGCCGATGACTTCCTCGCCCTGTGCTTCGTCGGGATATTCCCCGTTGTCTTTCTTTTTCACTTCCTCCAGGGATCCGAGGAGTTTGTCGACTTCTGCGTATTTGAAGGTATCGTCCTCGGCGGCGCCGGAAATAATGAGGGGCGTCCGGGCTTCGTCAATCAGGATGGAGTCGATTTCGTCTACCACACAGAAGTTGTGGCTCCGCTGGACCCGGCCTTCTATATCCCAGCGCATGTTGTCCCGGAGATAATCGAAACCGAATTCGTTGTTGGTGCCGTAGGTAATGTCGCAGGCGTAATTCTGCTTCCGCCGTTCGTTGTCCATGTCCGAAAGAATGGTTCCAACGGTAAGCCCAAGGTAACTGAAAACAGGCCGCATCCAGTCGGCGTCGCGGCCCGCGAGGTAATCGTTAACGGTAACCACATGGACCCCCTTGCCGGGGATCGCGTTGAGGTAGGTGGCGGAAACACTCATCAGGGTTTTTCCTTCACCGGTTTTCATTTCAACAATCTTGCCCTGGTGCAGAACGATGGAACCCAAAACCTGGACATCGTAGGGCCGTTCCCCGAGTTTCCTCCGGGCTGCCTCCCGGGCAAGGGCAAACGCCTCGGGGAGCAGGTCATCAAGGCTTTCACCCTTGACATGGCGCTCCCGGAAGACTTCCGTCATCCGGGGAAAATCATCGTCCGTAAGGGAAAGGGCCCAGGCTTCTTTTTCATTGACCTTATGCAGGATGGGAAGAAGCGCTTTTAAATCCCGTTCATGCTGTGATCCGAATATAGCTTTTACAATTTTATCGAACATAACAGTATAAATGTACCCTTTTCGCTCATCCGTTGACAAGCAGGCCGGAGGCGTCTAAGGTTCTTTTATGAGAAGATTCTTTGTTATTGCCCTGTTTTCCGCAGCTGTACTGGGCGCCTGTTCCAGGATCAATGTTCAGTCCATAGACCGGGAAGATCTGTTCACCATCGATATAGGCCGCCTGGAGGATCAGATAGATTTGTATAACCTCGAAGGCAACCGGAGCATCCGGAAAACCCGTATAACCATGCGGGACGGCCTGTTCTATATTTCCGACGGCAACGGCGAAAAAATAGTCCGCTATACTTCCTACGGTGATCTTCTGTTTATGATTTATAATGAAGAAACCAATCCGCCGCCCATGACCCTGCGGACTAATGTCAATGACCAGGAGCTCGTAACCCGGTGGGCTTTTTCATATCCCCTCAGGGAACCCGGGGAGATCAGCGTTGATTCCAGAAAACATATTTACGTGGAAGACCGGCTTCCCGCGGAACGCCATGGTTTCGATTCCGAAACCCGGGCTCTTCTGGACTCCACGGTACTCCATTTTGACGCCGACGGCCGGTTCGTGGAATATCTTGGCCAGGAAGGTATCGGCGGTTCGCCGTTTCCCCGGATAAACGGCATCTTCACTTCCTACCGGGACGATCTTGCCGTGGTCTGCCGGCTTCCGGTGGGCTGGAATATTTACTGGTTCGATGCCCAGGGGGCGCTGGTGTACCTCATACCGATTCTCAACGAACAGATCCCCGTGCCGCCGGACCGGGAGGTCTGGCCTTCCCTGGATTCTATATCCGTCGCTCCGGACGAGCGGAAACTTTACCTCAAGGTCGATTACTACCGCGATACCTATGATGAATCCACCAACACGAAAACCGGCAGTGTCATGGACAGTTCCATAATCTGGATTTTAAACGCCGATGACGGAAGTGTTGCGGATACCATTGAGATTCCGTTTTATGAACGGACCTTTACCGAAAACAACCGGCGGGTAACCGAGGAAGTAACCTATGCCATGCTCGGGGTTATTCAGGGCGGCCGGGTGCTGCTGTCCGTGCCCGTTGAAGGCGGCTACGCCATGCTGGTGCTCCGTTCCGGTTCCCCGGACCAGCGGAGAGGGTTTATCCGGGTCGATAATGAGGAACTCCAGTTCAACGATTTCAGTGTTTCCGAGGATGGTATCCTATCGGGGCTCCTGGCAACCGACTGGGACGCCAAGGTTGTCTGGTGGCGGAGCGATGTGCTCCTGGGAGAATTCCTCCAGTGAAACCCGTTCCCCGCGGGGAAATCCTCGTTTCCGCGGAACAGGCGAAAGCCCTGGACCGGGAGGCTTCATCCTCCTGGGGGCTCGATCCCTTTGCCCTGGTTGAAGCCGCCGGCCGCGCCTGCGCCGGGGTCTTTGCCGGAACGTATCCGGGCCTGTTCCTGAATCCGGGACTGCGGATCGCCGTGGCGGCGGGCTCCGGAAATAACGGCGCCGATGCCATGGTTATGCTCAGGGCTCTTATACTGAACGGCCATGCCGCAGCGGAAAACTGTTCCCTGGTTATCAGCCGGGTTCCCGGCGAGACGGAACACACCCCCGGCTCAGAGGCATTCAGGGCGCTGCGGGCAATGGGCGCCGCATGGTTACCCTGGGATACCCGCCGGGAGGATTCGGGAAAAGCCCTGGAATCGGCGGATTTGATTATTGACGGCATTGCCGGTACGGGCCTGCGTGACCGGCTCCGGGGGGACCCTCTGGAGATGGCCGGCCTGATTAATTCCCTGGAAAATTCCTTCGTAGTTTCCGTGGATGTCCCTTCGGGATGCGGTGACACCCGGGAAGCGGATTGGCCTGTAATTTATGCCAGCGCGACTTTGGCGGTGGAGCCGGTAAAATCGTGCCTGTACCATCCCGTGTCCCGGACCGCCGCGGGACATATTCTGCCGGTGACGGGGATCTTCCCCAAAGAACTTCAGGAATCCCATGGCAGTACTTATCTCTGGGATTGGGACGCGGCGCAGAAAATCATTCCGCCGGTTAATCCCGATGATTACAAATACACCCGGGGAACCGTTGAAATCCGGGCCGGTTCACAGGGGAGCGCCGGCGCCGCGCGGATTGCCGCCCGGGGAGCCCAGGCCGCGGGTGCCGGGCTGGTCCGGCTCCTGGCGGACCGTGACCTGTATCCGATTCTGGCTTCCGGGTCCGGCGGCGTCATGGTGGATGACGGGGATACCGCTTTATCCGGTGACGGCCGTTTTACCCCCGATGCCATGCTCCTGGGACCCGGCTGGGGGACCGATGACAGCCGGCTGCCGGTCCTGAGGCGGGCCCTGGACGCCGAATCCCGGGGAACGGCGCTGGTCCTGGATGCCGATGCGATTACCCTTTCCCGGGATTTTGAATTCCACGGCAGCGTCATTCTTACGCCCCACGCGGGGGAACTGGCGCGTTACGCCGGAATATCCAAGGAAGAAGCCCTGGCCAGTCCCGGGACAATCCTTGCACGGCTCAGCCGTGAGAAGAAGGCGGTCATAATCTTCAAAAGCCACGTAACATGGATTTCCTCCCCCGACGGGAGGCTCGCGGCGGTAGACGGAATGACCCCGGCGCTGGCGGCGGGCGGGTCAGGGGACCTCCTGGCGGGACTGTGCGCCGGGATAGCCGGCAGGACTGCTAAACGGCAGCCCCGGGGGGATCTTTTTTCCGCGGCCGTCGCGGCGGCGGCCCTTCTTACCGCGGCGGGAAAAGCCGCTGCGGCGGATTCGGGGTTCTGTGATCCCCTGACCATCGCAGAGGCGGCGGCAAAACTCGCCGGAGCCGCTTGGATGGGCGGCGTACGGGGGCAGCGTCATGGATGATGATAAAAACAACATCAGGGAACAGGATCTGGTTTTCCGGTATTCCCGGGAACGCCGGCTGGAGCGGGCGTCCGAGGATGTGCGGAAACTGAACGACCAAACCCCTGTCCGGAAACCCAATCTGTTCCGCACCCTGACGGCCACGCGGTCGTCTACTTTAATATTTCTGTCCATCATCGTACTGGTGGGCGCGAGTTTTATGATCTCAGTTTTCACCGGAAGGGATGACGATGCCCTGTTCGGCGGCAATGCCATAACCCTCTCGGCTTTTAAATTCCAGGGAACAACCTATCTGGCGGTTAAAAAAAGCGCCCGGGATGGGGAGGACTCATACACCGGTTCGGTAGACCTGGCGGTGTCTCCCGTAGGGGAGGATGCTAAGGATGAAAGCGGGGAATATGTTATTTTCGCCGACCGCATCTTCTTTTCACTCCAGCCCGAGGAGGAGTTCCGGGTCGCCCTTCCGTTCGAAAGCGATGAACTTCTGATTCTCATTCAGAATGACCATGAAATACAGCGCCTCCAGGTAAAAACGGATTAACGTTGCTGAGCTGCTCAAACAAGCGCTGCCTCCGGCTATGTATCCATGCTGCTGCGGGGAGTTTTCTTTATAATAATGCGGCTGCCCTGCTGTCCTTTACCGTTGACCCTGACCATGTTATGGATTATCTTTTTTATATCAAACTAATTATACGGGGATTGGTATGCTGCAGTTTTATTTTCTGTCAATATTTCTTAATGCGGTGAGCGGATACATACTCTTTACCGGAGCCGGGTGGGATGCCGTTTCCGATGATGAAAAAGGATTCAAGCTTTCCCCGTCCAACGGGACGTTCCGTCTGGTGCTTGGAATCGCCGCCGCCGCCGTGGGGATCCTGAAAATACTGTCCGTTATTTCCGGGGACGTGCCGGTAATCGGCGACCTCATACCGGCCCTGGCGGGCCTCCTGGCGGGTTTTGTCCTTATTTTCGATTATTACCGGCGGAAGACCACCGTTGATTCTGAAAAATCCGAAAAGATCAGTACCCTGGTAAACGCCAACTATAAATGGATCGGCATAGTCGCCATGGCGGCGGCGGGCCTCCATTTCCTTTTCCCCACGGTACTACTTCTCTAATGGGAGAACAAAAAAAATCCGTCGCCGGGATCGCCCTGGAAGACGGGAAATTCTTTATTGCCCAGCGTATGCCCGGCGGTGATATGGGCGAAAAATGGGAATTCCCCGGGGGTAAAGTCGAACCCGGTGAAACCGACGAGGCGGCGCTCCGGCGGGAATACGAAGAGGAATTCGGCGTACCGATTACGGTGGGCCGGCTTCTTGGACATGCTGATTTTGAGCACCGCGGTATACAGCGGATTGTCAACGCCTACGCGGTTTCATTCCAGGATCACAACTTCCGGCTGTCCGAGCACCTCGCGTGGGCATGGGCGTCCCTGGAGGAAATCACGGAACTCGATTTTGCCGGTTCCGACACGAAACTGCTTCCGGCGCTCCGGCGGTTCATAGCTGAAAAAGCCTGACCCGCGGCTTCAAAAAATCTAAAACCTGATAGTTGCCGTTACTGCCGCGTCCAGGACTGAATACCCGGTGCCGGCGGAGCTGGTTCCTGTGTATAACCCCGTATCGGTGGAACGTTCCTTTGAATCGCCCCTGGTTCCGCTGATACGGCGGTAGGAGACTGAAAATCCAAGGTCAATAAAACGGGGCAGGGAAACGGAAAACCGGGCCCCGATATCGAAGGCCAGGCCGCCCCTGGTCTCGTCATAGAATTCGAGATTCCTGCCGAAATGGTCATCCAAAGCAGCGCACCGTACCAGGGTACTCACCGCGGCTTCCGCCTCCAGGGAGAATATCCTTAAAAACGGAACGTACAAGCCGATCCCGGTGCCTGCCAAAAACCAATCCTGCTCGTACGCAATGGCCGCGCCGTATACGGGAACCTTGGATAGGGACTCATCCCAGGGCTCATAATCGCCCTGGGTATAGCTGGCATACTGCAGGTATCCCTCCCGGGCGGTCCATTTGAAATGCATATACGATGCTTTGACAAACATTTTGTATACAACCCGGGATACAATGGGAAACCCCACACCGCCGGTAAAATCCGCAAGCACCGCGCCCTCGGTATAATTGGTATGCACCGATAAATGGGTCAGTTCGGAATGGGTGGTTCCCAGCCAGTCCCGGTCTTCCATATCACCGGTACCGTTGCTGAACCCGAATTTCAGGGAAAGGTCCGCGAAAAACCCGATCCCATCCATAGGCTCGGAAGGAAAAACACTGAAGGATGAGCCCATATACCACAGGGGTTTCATCTCCCAGATAAGCTGGCTCAGGTAAGTGTTTTCCTGGGCGTTATGGTATACGATCTCTTCGGATTTACCCCATAAAAGTCCGAACGACGGAGTCACCGAAAACGAATACCCGGAAGTGAATAATTCAGTACCTGCTTTCCCGTCGCCATTTGCACCCTGGACGAAAATGGATAATAATATAGTGACGAAGGGAATAAAAATAGGTATATTTTTCACTATATGAGAGTAGGCTATCCTGTCCGATGCGGTCAAGTAACAATACTGGTTTTTATGATGACGGTGCTTTTTTGTTCCTGTGACTCCCGCAGGGAAGAATCCCCTGTGATTCCGCCGGTGAATTACCCCCTTTCCCGTTTGTCCGTGGGATACGGAGTGGTGACCGCTTCGTATATCCATGTTCTCGCGGAACCAAAATCCGATGCGGCTTCCATGGGTTACGTGCGGCGGGGCTCCATTGTTGAGATCATGGAGCGGCGGCAGGTGCACCGTAACGGTGACTCGGAACCCTGGGTTTTGATTGAAGGAAGCTACAATGGCTGGCTTCAGGAGGCGAATATTCAGATTTACGACAATGAATCCCAGGCGAAAACCGCCGCGGAGAATCTGCGCTAAATGACAGGGACCATTCTGCTCTGGGTGGTGCCGCCCCTGGTGGGGGCCATCATCGGTTATGTGACCAACGCGGTAGCAATAAAGATGCTCTTCCGGCCGCTTAAGGAAATACGGGTTTTTAATATACGCCTTCCCTTTACCCCCGGGATACTGCCCAGGGAACGGCACAAACTCGCCGAAAGTATCGGAGCCATGGTGGAGCGGGAACTCCTTACCCCCGAGATTGTCCGCCAGCGGCTGCGGAAGGAGGAATTCCGGAAGAGTCTCCACGATTCGGTGGCCATGTATACGGAAAAACTTATTTCCACCCCCATTGGTGAACTCAGTTTCCGGGTTCCCCGGGAGGGGGAGGATGAAACCGTTTCGGGCTTGTCGGATATTTCCCGGTTTATTGCCATACTCCTCCGGGATTTTTTCGCGTCCCCGGCGTTTGCTACCTTCATCGACAAAATAGCTTCCAACGCGGCGGAACATTCCGGTGGTCGTAGCGTATCCGATATGCTGGGCCCGGAAAAGGCGGAAGCTTTTAAGGAAACCATAGAACGGGTTATCCGGGACGGGCTGCAGCGGTCGTCGGCCCAGGTTTCCTCATCCCTGGTCCCGGTGCTGGAAAAGGCTTTTCCCCATCTGGCGGATTCCCTGTTCGCCTTTCTGCGCCGCGAAGAGGTGCATTCGGAACTGGAACTCCACGGCCGCATCTTCCTGAACAACGCCATCCTCAAACTGAGCGCGTTCCAGCGGTTTTTTATTTCCGCCGCCCAATACGACAAAACCCTTCATGACCGGATGCCCGAGATAATCGACGATCTCATCCGCCAGCTCGAGGAACTGAGCCAGGATCCCGATACCCGGGAACGGCTTATTTATTTTACGAAGGATACCGTGGAACGGCTTCTGTCCGCGGAGGAATCCTCCGAACGTCTGGCGGGATTCCTTACGGCGGTGGTTTCGTCTTACCTCGACCAGCCGGTGGGGGAAATCATAAACCGCTGGACCGGGGGCGGCACCGTTTCCCTGGGTGAGAAAATCCTTGGGTTCGCCCGGAATTTCGCGGACAAGGATATGGGCCTTAAGATAGGCCAGACCATTGACCGGTTTCTTGAAAAACACCGGTCCGCGAGCCTCGCGGGGATCTTTTCCCTGAACCACGAAAAGAAGGATGCCATCGATACCTTTATCAGCGAGAAAATTCTTTCAGTCGCCGATGAGCGGACAACGACGATTCTCAATTCAATAAATATAAAAGCCATGGTGGTGGAACGGGTCGATTCTCTGGATATGCTCAGCGTGGAACAGATCGTCCTCGGTGTCATGGCGAACCAGCTCAAATGGATCAACGTCTTCGGCGCCATCCTGGGGGCTTTTATCGGTATTTTCCAGGCGCTTTTTTCCTGGATTATGCGGTAGGCTGAACGAAACGTATCAGGGACTCATCGACCCGGAGGCGCACTTTAGAACCTTCCGGCGGCAGCTCCATCCGGGGATCCGCTTCAATCGCAAGCAGGGTTTTATCCTGCAGCTCAACCTCCGAAAGTATCCGTTCACCCTGGAAAAGGCTTTTCCGGATTATCCCGGAAACGGCTGTTCCGTGCCTGCCGTTTTCTTCAAATCCCAGTGCGTCCCGGGGTACAAAGAGCAGCGGTTTCTCCGGATTAAGGGATGAAATATCCCGTACCCGCAGCCGGCCAAGGGGTGTTTCCGCCGCCACGGCCCGGTCGTTTCCTTCCAGAATCCTGCAGGGAAGCAGCTGGCCAAAACCGAAAAAGCGCGCCGCGAATTCCGTTTTTGGTTCCAGAAAGAGGTCCCGGCTCTTTCCTATTTCCGCAATGCTTCCCTGTGACATAAGGGCGATCCGGTCCCCGAGCATGGCAGCTTCCTCCCGGTCATGGGTAACGAAGATACAGGGAACCGGGGACTGTTTTCTTATTTCAAGGAATTCCTCCCGGAGCTCTTTTCTGAGGGGCGCGTCAAGGCTCGAAAATGGTTCGTCCAGAAGCAGCGCCCGGGGATCCTGGGCCAGCGCCCGGGCAATGGCGGCCCGCTGTTTTTCGCCCCCCGAAAGTGTCTGGATCCGGCGCCGTTCATACCCGGAAAGCCGGACGGTTTTGAGTTTTTCCGCCGCGGCTGCCCGGCGGACCGCCTTGGGGATTCCCCGGATAAAAAGTCCGTAGGTGACGTTTCTTCCCACATCGAGATGGGGAAACAGGGCCAGATCCTGGAAAACAACCGCGATATTCCGTTTCCACGGCGGCGCGGATTCAACGGATTTTCCGTCAATGGTTATGGCCCCCCGGTCGCCCTGGATGAGTCCCGCGATCAGGCTGAGGGCCGTTGTTTTGCCGCAGCCCGAGGGGCCGGCGAGGATGAGGGTTTCTCCGTCGCTGACCGAAAAATCGAGGGAAAGCGAAAAATCTCCGTATGTTTTTTCCAATTGGCGAACTTCAATGGACATGGTCTTTTTTTCTCCCTGTTTCCGCATCGGAAAGCAGGAAAGCTCCGATACAGCATAGTATTAATATGGTCCCCGCGGCGCAGGCTAAACCGTACCGGTAGGAACCGGCGGCCCGGTAGATAAACAGGGGCAGGGTCTCCCAATGGTCCATTCCGAGCATCAGAATGGCGTTTAGCTCCCCCAGGCTGATCGCCGCGGAGAACCCCCAGGCCGACCGGAGCCGTCCGAGGGAAATAGGGATGGCCACGGTTAAGGTGCGTTTGAATGGTCCCGCGCCGAATACGGCGGCGGCATTGAGGGTATTTCCGGGAACCGACCGGAGGCCTTCGGAGACCGAAAGATAGGCAAAGGGCAGGGCGGTCACGGCGTGGATGAGTGCCACCGCCAAGACCGAACGGGCATTGTCCCTGCCGTACAGGCTCAGCCAGCCCAGCCCGAGGACAACCCCGCTTGAGGCAAGCGGGGCGGTGGTGGCTACGCGGATAAGTCCCCTGAGAAGGCGGCTTTGGGAATTGACCGCCACCGCCGCTGCCCCGAGAACCGCCAGGACCGTTGCCGCCGTAGCGGACAGCACCGCGAGTATGACGGACCTTCCCAGGGCCGGTACAATGTTTTTCCCCATGGAAGCCCAGTACCGCAAAGAAAAAACCGGCGCCGCTGTCCGGGATGGTTTATAGAGGAACGATTCCAGGGGAACCGACAGTATGGGGCCGAGGATAAACATGACCATACAGAAACCGTAAATCCCGATAATTGTTTTATACAGACCGGAATAGTTCGGCCCGTCCATACCGCCGCGGTCCAGCTCAATTCCGTTTCCCGCCGCGCTTTTGGCTTTTCGGTCAAAATACAGGTAAAGCAGAAACACAAGTCCGGCAATGGCTGTTTCCGCCAGCGCCAGAATTCCGGCGCTTTGGTAATCCAGGGCAATCCGGGCGTACCGGTATATCTCCACCGACAAGGTCGTCGCCCCGGGGCCTCCGCCCAGGACGAGGATTACCGCAAAGCTGGTAAAACTGTACAGAAAGATGAGCAACGCCGCCGATACAACGGACGGCAATATTACCGGGAGTATGACCGTTGCAAACATGCGTACCGGGGATGCGCCCAAACTGGAAGCGGCCGGCTCATAGGCTTTCCGTGCCTGGGCAATGCCGTCTCCGGCCAGGCGGATGACTAAGGGAAAATTGTAAAACCCGTGGGCCAGTACAATGGCTGAAGGTTTGTAGAGAATCCTCAGGGGGCCTTCGGGAACGCCGCTGACAGCGGCAATAATCCTGTTGAGCCATCCGGCATTGCCGAAGAACAGTACGAACCCCAGGACCACCAGAATCGGCGGCATGGCAAAGGGAATGCTCGTCAGCGCCCGGAGGATACGCCGCCCCCGGAACCGGCCGGCTCCCGCGGCCACTGCCCCGGGAATTCCCAGGGACAATGCCAGGAGGGTACTCAGAAAAGCCTGCTTCAGGGTAAAGGCGACCACCCTGCGGAGAGCCGGGTCTCCCAGAAGGCTTGTCCCCGGTCCCGCGGTATCACCGGATAGCTGCTTTCCCCTGAATCCTCCGGCAAGGGCACTGATATAGGGCAGTATAAAAACACCCGCCACCGCTGCCAGGGGAAAAAGAGCAAGAATCCAGGAAATTACCCGTTCACCGGAGTAAAAATTCCGTTTCATCGTCCCGCTGTTTCGGTCATTACGGAGACCCATTCATTGAGATCCTGGGCGCTGACCGGAGCCGGCATAAAAGATCTGCTGCTTTTGGGATTTATTCTGAATGAATCAGGGAGGGGCATATCGATTACCGGGTACATCCAGTTCGTCGTGGGAATAACCTCCTGGAAAGCTTCGGACACCATAAAGTCCATAAACCGTCTGGCATTGGCCTTATGGGGCGCCGCGGCCAGGATTCCCGCTACTTCAACCTGGATAGGGTGGCCTTCGGTAAAAAGCGCGGTTTTATACCGTTCCGTGCCTTCGTATTCCAGGTGGTATCCCGGGCTGGTGGTGTAGGATAATACCAGGGGAGCTTCACCGGAGGTAAACAAGCCGTATCCCGAACTCCATCCTTCGGCGACCGTCAGAATCGATTGTCTGAGCCGCCGCCAGTAATCCTTCCATGCACTGCCGTATACTTCCTTGGTCCATGCTAAAAAGCCGAGCCCCGGGGACGATGTCCGGGGATCCATGAGAATTACCTTCCCGGCAAACTGCGGGAGGGTAAGGTCTTCGAGACTGGACGGCGGGACGGGAATCGCCTCGGAATCGTACACAAAGGCAAAATAGCTGTAATCCATGGGTATAAGCCGGTACTGTTCGTCAACCAGTACCTCCGGAAGTATCCGTTCCGCTCCGGCGGGAACATAGGCTTCCAGGAGGCCGGAGCCAATGGCTCTGTCCATCATATTCTGGTCAATTCCGAGGATGATATCTGCCTTGGCTGCGGCCCCTTCCAGAAGCAGCCGGGAAAGAATCTCCCCGGAATCCCCCTGGGATTCAAGGTTTACGATCAGTCCGGTTTCTTCCTCAAAACGCCGTTTGATTTCCGGCCCCGGCCCCCATTCGGATATAAATGAATCATAGGTCCAGACCGTTACAATACGGTTTTCATCCAGGACTTGGTCGCCGCTGCCGCCCGCGTAAACACCGGCGGCGGAAAAGAAACAGAAACCAAAGACAGCGAGAAAAAGGCCAATGGAAGCGGTATTCTTCCTGCGCATCATGGGATGCTCCTTACACTGACCGGATGGATGATGCATGATCGGTAAGCTGCGAGCCGCAGACGGAATCAGGCTATAGCGGATTCCCTTTGGGCTGTGTTCCCTTCGCCGGCATTATCCGGATCAGGTTCAGCGGGTATGATCTCAGGCATCGCATCAGAACCTGGGATCGCACAGGGCAATCCCGGCCGGATGGTCAACCACCCCGATATCGGTGTGATAATACTGAAATCATAGTCAAAGACCATCCCATCGTCAAGATGGGGCAGAGTCTTTTAAGCCGGAAAGCATCCGGGGATAACGGTACTGCGGGGCCTGCCAGAAGCATGGTGTTTTACCGGTAACGCGGGGTGTCGTATGAAAAGAAATCCCGCGGCGCGGTATTTTTTTCATACGACGGGACCCGCAGACACGGTATCCCCATGCATCTGTGCCGGGAGTTATTTATTCCGCCGGTGCCCTGCCGAGCTGCCCGCAGGCACCCGCAACGGAACGGCCTTTGCCGTACCGCCGGGTGACCCGGACAGACGCATTTTCAAGGTACCGCGCAAATCCGTCTGCTTCCCGGGTTCCGGGCTCCCGCAGGGGAATTCCGTCCAGGGCTGTTCCTTCCACGGGATTCCAGGGGATGAGATTTACAATTACATCAAGGCCTTGGGCAAAGGAGACCAGAGCCCGGGCATCCTCCGGACGGGTGTTGAGTCCCCCCAAAAGCACCGCTTCCAGGGTTATCCTGCCGGGCCTTTTTTCCTGGTAATACCGGAGGGCATCCTTCAAACCGGGGAGGGGATTGGTCCTGCTTATGGGCATGAGTTTGTCCCGCAGTTCACTGTCCGCGGCTGTAACGGAAACCGCCAGGCGGACGTCGGGGCCCTGATCGGCCAGATCCCGGATACCCTTTATTATGCCGCTGGTGGAAACGGTTATCCTCCGTTTAGAAAGTCCGATGCCGTCCGTATGCTCAATGATTCCGACCGCCCTTCTGAGGGCCTCGATATTGTGCAGCGGTTCTCCCATACCCATGACAACAATGTTGGATATACCGGGGTACAGGTTTCTGAGATGCAGGAACTGTTCAACAATTTCCGAGGCCGTAAGATTCCGCAGCAAACCAAGGGTGCCGGTTTTGCAGAATACGCAGCCCATGGCGCAGCCTACCTGTACGGAAAGGCAGGCTGTTTTTCTGCCTTCACCGTCCACCAGAAGCACCGACTCAACCATAGCGCCGTCGCTGAGGTGGATCTGCAGCTTAACGGTTCCGTCGGGATCTTCCAGCCTGGCAGCCACGGAGGTTGAATACAGGGAAAAACGGTTTTTCAGGTCATCCCGGAGGCTTAGGGGAAGGTCGGTCATTTCATCAAAGGAAACCGCTCCCCGGGCTATCCAGCGGAAAATCTGCCGGGCCCGGTACTGCGGATAGGATATAAGCTTTTCATGGAGTTCCTCAGGGAAAAAACCCGTGAAGCCGCCGGCGGAATCCATCAGGACCGGAGTTTATCCAGAAGCTCCGTAACGTAATTGTTGCGGATACCGTATTTCTGGAAGTCTCCAAGTATTTCAATGGCTTTGTTTTTATCGCCCTTTTTAATCCAGCAGTCCGCCAGTTCCGTATAAAGGCGGTAGTTTTTCGGATCCTGCTGGATTAGGCGTCCCAGGGATTCTATGGCTTCGTCGTACTTGCCCTGGGCTTTTGCCACCACCGCGAGTCCCAGGACGGCGTAGGTATCGAATTCTATGTTAAGAGCCCTGCGGTAATACTCGGTGGCCTTATCGTAATCATTGAGATTCCGGTAGGCATCGCCGGCCCGGGTCAGGATAACCTTGTTCCGGGGATCCTGCTCCAGGATACGGTTCCAGTATTCCAGGGAATGGTACTGCTGGTTCATCCCGCGGTAACAGTCCGCCAGGCCGAAGAGGGCGTAGAAGTTATAGGGATCCATCTGCAGGGCTTTCTCAAAATACTGGATGCCCTGCTCAAAGGTTTTAAGCTTGCGGTGGCAGTTTCCGATGGAGGTCAGCACCCTGATATCGACCCCGGTTTTATTGAGGGTGAGCATTTTTTCCCAGTAATAGAGGGCGTCCCGGTATTCCTTAAAATCATAGTGGAGGTGGCCGAGACCGATAATCGCGTACGGGTTGTTTTCTTCCATCTCGAGAACCCGGAGGTATACGGCCTTTGAGTTCTTAAAGTCCCGGACCTTGCGGTACGCGTCGGCGACCCTGGTCAGGACGGTAATATTCTTATCATCATGGAGAAGGTACTGTTCCCATATTTCTATGGCCTTGTGGTACTGGTTCAGGGCTTTGTAGCAGTCCGCCAGACCGAAGAGGGCATAGTTGTTTCCCGGGTGGTGGGAAAGACAGCGGCGGTAATATTCCACCGCATCCCGGAAGGCTCCCCGTTTGCGGGTCGCGTCCCCGAGCCCAACCAGGGCGTAGTTGTTATCCGGGTCGGCGTCAAGGATCTTTTTAAAGCAATCGATAGCCTCGCCGATCTTATTTTCCTTCAGCAGCTGATAGCCCTGTTTCGACAGTTCCGAGATTTCTGAGACATCGTCTTTTTCTTTTTCATCTATTATCGAAAGCACTGATTTTTCATCTTTTGCAGTACCGGACGGCGAATGCCCCATTTCATCACTCATTAAAATGATCCTCTTCTTCTTTTAGTAAATTGTGTATCAGATTTGATAATTGTGCAATAATAGGCTCGGATTTTTTTTTATCCGGAGCAATCCAATACATTCGAAGGGCATCCAAACTGCGTCCCTTGGACATATAATAATCACCGACCCGAACCAATCCGTCGGTATACCCGGTGGTTAGAAAAACCCGTCTGGCGCCTTCTATATCCCCATTATTAAATAGTATGTTTCCTTTCCGGTTAAGAGCCGCTTTTGTAGATCCTTCGATTTGGGGTTTTTGAACTGTTTTAATAAAAACATCCTGACCCTTGAATCTCTCAAAAACTTTTTTTTTATCCATAATTCTGCCCGAAAAATACCATATTTTTCAAGTAATATAAAATTATATTATATAAAACCGCAGTAAGACAAGACTTTTTTATATCGAAAACCATTCAAACTCCATTTTAGGAAAAAATACAAATATATAAATGTTATATTCCGCACAAAAAGGCTGAAAATCCCTCAGCTGCCGGGTTTTTCAAAAAAATCAACCACCGAACGGCCGTATTCCCGGCGTTCCCTGAGATCCAGCTGCAAAGAAGAACCGGGGTAATCTTCCCTGGGGCGGTGTATCAGCAGCAGGGAACCCGGTTCCATAAGGGACGATTCCGCGATTCCGCTGACTAATTCCCACTTGAACTTATACGGAAAAGGGGGATCGCAGAAAATAACATCAAAACTTCTCCGGGCCCGCTTAACATACAGTTCCGCGGCCATAAACCGGCATTGTATCCGGACCGGGGCAATGGAAACATTTTCCAGGAGGGTTCTGCGTTTAAGGGGGTCCATTTCGACAGCTTCCACGGGATCGGCGCCCCGGGACGCGGCTTCCAGGGCAATGATGCCCGAACCGGAAAATATATCAAGAAAGGATCGGCCCGAAAGATCCCCGAGCACCGCGAATACGGATTCCCGCATCCGGTCCATGGCGGGCCGTATTACTCCGGCCGGAACAGAAACATGCCTGCCCCGAAGGGACCCGCCGGTTATTCTCATGCGGCTACAGATCCTTTAAGAGTTCATTCAGTTCATCGGTACTGACGACCATGGGATCAATTTCTTCGCTGTCCCTGGGACGGGAGTCGTCAATAAGGCTTTTCCGGTTCGAGGACAGGTTTGCCATGGCCGCTACCCGGTCCTGGATAACGGGAAACTGGGCGACGGATATACTTCCGGACCCGTTGGCAATATCGGAGAGAAGCTCTTCAAACTGGGTTTCCGTTTCCCAGAGGTTATGGAGCTGCTCGGTCCGCTCAATAAGCTTATCATTTTTCATAAGCCCGTCGAGCAGCAAAGCCAGGGTCGCGTCGATAAAATCGAGATCATCCAGGGTTTTTTCCAGGAATATATCAGGATCGGCGTCAAGGAGAACTAAATCCCGGACCATTCTGATACGGACATTGAGAATGAATATATTGTCTTCAAAATTTATTCGTTTGTTCATGGTTTTCTACTTCAATATCGGCAAAGTAACGGCTTTAGGAAAGGTATTATTAGAATAAGCTCTCGTCAAGGTACAATCCCTCTGTATCCGGTTCCATATTTCATTGCCTGATAACACGGGTAATGCCGGCGCCTTTACCGGCTCATCTTGACCAATTCTGTTGATTCCGGTAATCTGTTAAATACCTCTTTGTCCGTCCGTGGGACGGACCATCAAACAAGTCCGTAAGGAGGGCCCATGCGTCAGTATGAGCTGACGGTTATTTTCCCCCTGGAAGATGACCAGCACAAAGCCGGCCGGGAGCAGCTGCTCGCCGACCTCACCGCAAACGGGGTGGAGATCGAAAAAACCGATGAAGTCGGGGACCGCGATCTTGCCTATGAAATCAACAAACGGAAACGGGGCAAATACGTCCTGTTCACCATCAAAGCCGATCCGGAAAAAATCGCGACCCTGGACCGGATTTTCAAACTTAACGCCAATATCGTAAAATATCTCTTCGTAAGAGTAGAAGAATAGGGGAAACCTATGGCCGATCTGAACCATGTAGTACTGATAGGAAGGCTCACCCGGGATGCGGAACTGAAGTATACCGCCAGCGGGCAGGCTGTCTGCAAATTCTCCATTGCCGTAAACCGCCGCAGGAAAAGCGGCGATCAATGGGTTGATGAGGCGAATTTTTTCGACATTGTCCTTTGGGGCCGGCAGGGGGAATCCCTGAATCAATACCTGGTAAAGGGAAAACCCGTCGCCATTGACGGTGAGCTCCGGCAGGACCGCTGGGAACAGGACGGCCAGAATCGTTCAAAAGTGGAAATAGTGGCGAACAATATTCAGCTACTCGGCGGGAGCCCCGGTGGGGGCGGCGGTAACGGCGGCGGCTATGAAAGCCGGAGTTCCGGTTACCAGGACCGCAGAGGTGACGCGCCCCAGGAAAGAGGTCCATCCGGTCAGGATGGGGGCGCCGATGACGGTTTCGCCGATGATATTCCCTTCTAAAAACTAAGGAGACGACTCATGTCCGATGAGAAATTTATAGAAAACGACCGTCCTCCCCGGCAGGACCGCGGCGGGATGGATATGATGGATGGCAGGGACGGCGACGACCGGAACGGCCGTGGCAAGGGAAAGGTTTATTTCAAGAAAAAGGTCTGCAAATTCTGCACCCAGAAACTTAAAATCGATTACAAGGATGCGGATGTGCTGCGCCGGTTTATAACCGAACGGGGAAAAATTCTTCCCCGGCGCATTACCGGTACCTGCGCAAAGCATCAGCGTTCTCTGGCACTGGCAATCAAACGGGCAAGGTCCATAGCGCTGCTTCCCTTCGTGGCCGATTAAAACCGGCTTCGGACAGATAATGTTTTCCCGGAATACGGCCACCCAGGGCCTGGTACCGGCGCTTATATGCGCCGTATCGTGCGTAGTGATAATCAGGACAGGTTTTCTGTCTCTGTTCTTCCTTCTTCCCCTGGGTATAGCCGCGTACTGCTACAGCCGAAGGATAGCCTGGTTCGCGGGGGCCGCGGCAATAGCAGGGAATACCCTGGCGGGAATAATCCTGGGAATCATCTCCGGGTACAGTATCCCCGTTATCCTTCTGGATGCCGGGTATTTTACGCTGCTGGTAGTGGTTTTCCTCTGGATAGTCGCGCCGCCGGTGAATGGTCCCGCCTTTATGCGGATCTCCGGTGCGTACCGCATCGTCGCCGGTTCCGTCCTGGTATTCGCGGGAATGATCCCGGCGGCGTACCTGCTGCGGGACAGTTCGGGAATGTACAAATCCATCATGGATCAGGCTGAAATGCTGGCGTCCCTGTACCGGGCCTCAATGGCCGGTGACGCGGTGGAGCGGTCTATTTCGGAACAGTACGTCACCGCCGAGGCTATCCTGCAGGGACTGTCCTATGTGGCGGTCCGCGGCGCGGGCATCGCGTCGTGTATGGTATTTCTGTTTTTCAGCCGCCAGGCCGCGCTGATTGTGACGTGGTTTGTCCGCCATGAACGGCCCGGGGGAAACCTTATGGCATTCCACGCCGCTCCGAAGATGATTTGGGTGCTTTCCATATCGCTTCTTGGGGTGATCCTGGGGCTTTCCGTTAAAATCGCGGCCCTGGAAATCGCGGCATGGAATATACTGGTAATATGCGCTATGATCTATCTGGCCCAGGGCGGTGGAATACTGCTGTTCTTTCTGTCCAGGCCCGGGGTACCGCCCATGCTGCGGTTCCTGCTGAATTTTTTCCTGATTATGCTGATTTTCAGCCCGGGAATAAACATTGGTGTTCTGGTAATCCTGGTTCTGCTGGGAATTGCCGAAAACTGGATACCCTTTAGGGTACCCAAGATAAACGGATCATCCTCTACTCCGGGGATGTGAATACGGCGCTGTCGTATTCTTAATTTTTTTGCGGCGGACAACGGTTCCGCCGGTGAGGAGCTTGATTATGAAGGTAATTTTAAACAAGGATTTGGCACCCCTGGGTGAAGAAGGGGATGTTAAGGATGTCGCCCGGGGATACGCCCGGAACTATCTTTTTCCCCGGGGAATCGCGCTTCCCTATACGGAAAGCACCATAAAACTCTTTGAATCCAGAAAAGAGGAAATTGAAGCCCGGAAGTCCCAGAAGCGCCAGGACGCCGCGGGGCTCAAAGAGAAAATTGAAGCCCTGGAAATCATCATCACCATGCCCGCCGGTCCCAACGGTAAGCTCTACGGCGCCGTGACGAGCCAGACCGTGGCGGATGAACTGGCCAAACAGGGATATCAGATTGAACGCAAGCGGGTAGAGGTTCCCGGAAACCACTTCAAGAGCGTGGGCAAGTACAAAGTTACGGTAAAGCTGTATGAAAGCGCCTCCGCGGAGCTGAATATTACCATTCAGGGACAGCCGGTTAAGGAAGAATCCCGGGCTCCCGCGGCGGATCACCGAAGGGACCGGCGGCGTCCGGACCAGGCTGAAGCCGCTGCCGAAACCGCGGCGGAACCCCAGGCTGAGGAGCAGCCCGCCGAAGCGGCAGCCGCTGAGATTGAATCCCAGCCCGCTGCTGAAACCGGCGGCGCCGAAAGCGCGGAACAGGAAGACAACACCTCTTCGGAAGCATAACAATCCATGGCAGGGTCACAGCTTAAGGATAAAATTCCGCCCCATAATGACGAAGCCGAGCAGGCCACTCTGGGGGCGCTCCTTCTCGATGAGGACGCTGTGGCCACTGCCATACAGTATCTCCGGCCGGAGGATTTTTACTCAAACGCCAACCGGCGGGTTTTCCACGCGATTTTAAACCTGTACAACAAGGGCCTCAAGGCGGATATAATCACCGTGACGGAAGAACTCCGGCAGAGCGGTGAACTCGATCAGGCCGGAGGCCCGGCGTACGTCGCGTCCCTCACTAATGTGGTCCCCTCCAGCGCCAATATCGACTACTACGCAAAAATCGTGCAGGACGGATCCCTCAGGAGAAACCTCCTTAAGGTTTCCGGCGAAATCAACGTCAAGTCCTACGATGAATCCATGGAATCGCGGCTTATCCTTGAGGAAGCCCAGCAGCGTATTTTTGATTTAACCGAAGGCCGCCAGACTCTTACATTCAAAAGCGCCAAAGAAATAATCCCCAAGACCATTGAGACCATTGAAAGGCTGTACCATTCCAAGGAAGCCTTTACCGGTGTCCCCTGCGGCCTGAACGATCTTGACGCGCTGACCAGCGGCTTCCAGAAATCCGAGCTGGCGATAATCGGCGCCCGTCCTTCGGTGGGGAAAACCGCGCTGGCCCTTACCATGGCGGCCAACATAGCAATAAACGATAAAATACCCACGGCGTTTTTTACATTGGAAATGTCCGATATGGCCCTTATGCAACGGCTTATTTCCAGCGAAGCCAGGATTGAATCAAACAAAATCCGGACCGGGCTTCTCAAGCCCAGCGACTTCCACAGTCTCATGGAGGCCGCCGGCCGGATCTACGACGCCCCTCTGTACATCGTCGATATGCCGAATATGAAACTCCTTGACCTGCGGGCTCAGGCCCGGCGGCTCAAGGCCCAGCAGCATATTGAAATCATATTCATTGATTACCTCACCCTGATCAGTTCCGAAAATTACCAGATACCCCGGCATGAGCAGATAGCCGAAATATCCCGGTCCCTGAAAAGTCTTGCCCGGGAACTGGATATTCCCGTGGTGGCCCTGTCCCAGGTCCGGCGGGATGCCGAAGGCAAACGGCCGACTCTTTCGGATATCCGCGAATCCGGCTCCATTGAACAGGACGCGGACCTGGTTATGTTTCTTCACCGGGAGCGTGAATCGGATAAGAAAACCTCCGAAGCCGAACAGTCAAAGGTTATTCAGACCGAACTCATCATCGCGAAACAGCGCAACGGGCCGGTCGGTACCGTGGACATCGCATTTCTGCCCCGGTATACGAAATTTGAAAATTTCTCCCGCTCAGGTTAAAACTATAGTAATACACCCTAATAACCCGCTTATGCTCAAGGAGATACTATGGCGTTTATTGACAATTACGATTTTGAAGTCCTGGTTAACGAAGCCGAAAAACTGGTGCTCACGGAACTGGGTAAACAGCTTGAAAATTACGATAAAGAAATCTGCCGCTGCGGCGACTGTGTGCTCGACATGGCCGCAATGGCCCTTAATTCGGTAAAGCCCCTGTACAGAGTCTCGCTTCTGGGAACATTGTACGCATCCCATGCCATGGATGAAGAAGACTACGCCAAAAGCATACGGGAAGCGGTTTCAGCCGCCATAGAAAAAGTCAGGAAAAACCCTTCCCACGACTGAATCGATAACACGGTTCAGCGGATACCCCGCACGGTTCCGCGGACCGAATCTTCATGGGTAACCGACAGAATCCATTCATTGGAATAAATCCGGAGACTGGCCAGGATTTCTCCGCTGTGGGGATTGTGCCAGGTTATATTCCCATCCTCGTCGATGGCTATAATACTGACAGCGCCGTCAACCAGCTTTACCGGAAGCCCGGGGCTCCGCTCAAAGGTTCTGAAACCTCCCGCGGAATTGTAGATCGTCGCACCGTCGCCGCCGAGGGTTGTCGCCAGGGAGCCGGCACATTCCGCAATTCCAAATGACGTATCTTCACCCTGGTATTCAACCAAAGGACGGGAATCCGCGGGATTGGATGTTTGCAGCGTTATTATTCTGGTAAGTACGTTGCCCGGATTCTGGTCCACCGCCGCGCCGTATAAGCGGCCGCTGGCTCCCCGGTAAACCCGGGCTCCGATGGAAGCGGGGTAGTTTAAGGGCACGGTTTCTCCGGTCCCGGTATCCACCATTAAAAACGGCGTATTGCCGGTGACACCGCTCCTGCCGATGATAATATTGCGGTCGTCAACGAAGGCCGTGTCCAGAGCCCCGATGGATGAATAGCTGTACAGCTTCTTCCCGTCCTCCAGGGACAGAATGGTGATATTGCCCATCACATCGAGAAACAAAGCCCTGCTGCCCAATACAGAAGCCGCCCTAAGGGGGAACTGCATGGGGAGTTCATCCATGGCCATAAGTATTTCCGATGAATTGCGCAGGATCGGTACATAGCGGGAATTATCCTGCCAGAGAAGGAACCGTTCTTCAGATGCCGCTTCCGTTCCGGGTCCTTTGGTATCAGCCGTTATATGGGTATAGGTTCCGGCGTCCTCAAAGAGGATGGCTGTGCCGCTTTCCAGGGAATAAAAATCAAGGGGGATAAACCCTATGGTTCCGTCATTGTTCATCAGGGCTAAGGTATTGCCCGAGGCGGCGGCTTCGCGGACCGTAACCGGCCGGCGGTTCTGCATAACCCGGGTGGTGCCGCTCTGCAGGTTTACCCGCAGCTGTCCGTCATCACAGCCCAGGACGAGATCATTCCCGGACATAACCGCGGAACTGATCCTTGGGACAGACGATGAGAACGTCCTCCGGGTCCGGATTTCGAGGCGGCCGGTATTGGAAATCCTGAAGCGGATCATTCTGCCGGTATCACCCTGGGCGCTGAGACAGATAAATTCGGTGCTTTCCGGGTTGATGGAAATCAGGGAGCCTTCCCTGATTTCGCTGTTCCTTCCGAGAACTGTTCCGGATGTGGCGTCAAAAACAACAAGTCCCTCATAGTCGAATCCCGCGAAAAAGCGGTTGTTGCTGAACAGGATAGGGCTGGTAATGTTTTCGGTCACCGAAAGTCTGCGGAGGGTTTCTCCTGTTTCAAGGTTCCAGTAGGAAAGCTGGCCCTGCGGGGAATAGCAGATCATAGAACGTTCCGATTTGCCCGTTGCCGCAAAGGTAACCGTTCCGGTCAGCCCATCCGGGCTCTGGAGCTGGGTTCCCCGTTCCGGGTCCAGAAACACCACACCGGTTCTGCCGCTCCGGGCAACGATAAGAAAATTACCCCCGGCGGAGTAGGATATGTATGAAATAGGGTCTTTGAACCGCAGGGTATAAAATTTTCTTTTTGATTCGTAATCCCAGACCGATATCCGGTACAGCCCCATGCCGTCGGTTTCGGCAACGGCAATCTGTGTTTTGTCCGGCCTCCGGGCCATGGCTATTATAGAAAAGGCACTCAGCTGGAAACGGTCCACCGCGGCGTTCTGGGATACATTCCATACGCCGAGAAAACCGTCCTCACCGGCGCTTAAAATAGTCCGGTCGCCGCCCTCGATAAGAGCGCTCACAGGACCGTTATGGGGACCGCTCAGGCTGCGGTTTGCGGCGGTTCCCTGGGAAAGCGTTCTCGACTGAGCGCCGGCTGAAACGAGAACGGCCAGGAATACCGCTGCGGTCAAAATACCAGCCCGGGTCCGGCAAAAAATCATAGCAGTTCCTCCGGGCGCATTATATTCTGGATGGAAAGGTAGTTCCGTATTCTCAGGGAATTGAACAATTCGGATTTCGGGTGCTTTTTATATTCCGCCAGTTTTTTTTCATAAAGCTCGGCGGGGATACGGCTTACGGCGACTTCATCGTCCCGGATCCCCATAAGGTGGTATTCCAGGGCGTCGGGGGACCTGTTCTGGTACCACATGGTGATTTCCCGGTCGGGGTAGTTCTCCTCGGCTTTTACGAGAACGTAGTACTTAAGGGCTTCAACCACCGCCGGCTCCAGCCCGTCCCGGAGCATGGCTATCCGTTCCGCCATTTCCGGGTAGCTGATCAGTGTTTCCGTGTCGGGGGGATCTTTTTTTCTCCGGTAAAACTGGCCCCGTTCGGTTTCGGGAAGCACCTCGTACCGGACTTTTTTTGAAGGCCAGACCACGGTCAGGGGGAATTCCGGTTTGTGTTTTTTTTCGCAGGAAGGGCAGGTGTAATTCATGAAACTGCCGTCCATAATTTCGTCAATTATTTCGGAATCGGTATCCAGATTAATTTCATCCGGAACTTCAACATCGAATGAATTGTCGCAGGGACAGGGTATTTTGCGTTTCACGCTGACTCCTTTGGACCCGCGGGTGCCGGGTTATTTCCGTCCTGCCAGAAACAGGATATCGCCGAATACGGCAAAAATCATCAGTCCGAAGATAAGAACCACCCCTACCATCTGGAACGCGTACACCGCTTTGGGGTTGAGGGGTTTCCGTCTGATGCCTTCAATTATAAAAAGAACAATCATACCGCCATCAAGCACCGGAATGGGAAGCAAATTCATAATACACAGAGAAATTGAAATGAGCGCCAGGAAATTTGCCATGGAACTCAGTCCCGCTCCGAAACTTTCCCCGAATCCTTCGGTGGCGATATCCCCCACCATATAGGTTATCCGCACGGGCCCGGAAACGGCCTGGGTCAGGTCAACTCCCTTAAAAAGAAGGGCCAGGCTTTTTACCGAAAGGCTGAAGGTCTTCCAGGTTTCCGCGGCTCCCTTAACTATGGCCTGTACCGGAGAGAGCCGGGGTGTATGGTATGTGATGGTTTTGAAATTAAAACCCAAATCAACGGATCCGTCATCCTTGTATGCCAGCACCAGATCGGTCTGCATTTCCTGTCCGCCCCGCTCGAAATCCACGGTGAGCACCGACGGGCTCGACTGCATGATGGGCATAAGCGCCACGGAATACGGGAGATCCTGGCCGTTTATTCTGAGTATCCGGTCATCCGGCCGGAGTCCCGCGATGGATGCCGGGGTTCCCTCCGTCACGGAGCCGACCACCGGATCGGTCCAGAAATATACCCCGATTTTGCCCGCGCCGCTGGAACGGTCCATGGACGGGGTAATCGCAAGATTAACGATTGTTCCGTCCCGGTCAACTTTAACCGAGAGTTCCTTCAGCGCGTTGGGGGCGATGGATTCCTGAATACCATGGTAATTTTCGATAGTTTTCCCGTTGATTTCGATAATACGGTCACCGCTGAGCAGTCCCGCTTCATCCGCCGGATAGTCGGCCCCGGCGTCGATATCCGAAACAAGAACAATCCGGTTGTCCAGGGTATTTACCTCAAAACCGACTCCCCAGATAACGATAAATATCAGAACCGCGAAGATGATATTGGCGAAGGGGCCGGCAAAGGAAACGACAATGCGGCGCCAGGGACTGGCACCGTAAAAGGTTCCCTTGTTTTTTGATATTTCACTCTGGTTGTTGGTCAGGGCTTCCTGGTATTCATTTTCACCCTTCATCTTGCAGTAACCGCCGATGGGAAACATTCCCAGGCGGTATTCCACGGCGCCGATCTTTTTTTTGAGGATCGGCTTTCCCCATCCGATGGAAAAAGCCTCGACTTCGATACCCATAAGCCGGGCCGCAATAAAATGTCCCAGTTCATGGACAAAAACAACGACCCCAAGGCCGATTAATCCCAGTATGATTTTTACTAATAGCATCCGTATTTCTCCGATATATAAGTCTGTGCCGTTTCTCTGGCTTTTTTGTCAGCGTTTAAAATAGAATTTAATGAATCATCCCGGTCCTGCCAATCATTTTGAAGCACCGCGGAGGTTATTTCCGGAATCGCAGTAAAGGCTATCTTCCCGGAAAGGAACGCCGCCACCGCTTCCTCATTGGCGGCGTTGTACGCCGCCGGATAACAGCCTCCTAGGCGGGCCGCGCTGTACGCCAGGGGCAGCATGGGAAACTTTTCGGAATCCGGTTTCTCAAATTCCAGGGTTAATCCGGAAAATGACAGCCGCCCGAATCCGCAGTAAGCGCACTCCGGCCAGTACAGGGCGTTATGAATGGGATGACGCATATCCGGTTTGGAAAGCTGCGCGTATACCGCGCCGTCCCGCAGCCGCACCATGGAATGGACCACACTCTGGGGATGGACCACCACGGTAAGGCTGCCGGGGTCAATACCGAACAGCCGGACCGCTTCGATTACCTCAAGGCCTTTGTTGGCCATGGTCGCCGAATCGATGGTAATTTTAGGTCCCATACTCCAGGTGGGATGGGCGAGGGCCTCTTTGGGGGTAATCGCCGCCATGGACCCGGCGCTCCGTTTCCTGAAAGGCCCACCCGAGGCTGTTAGGAGAATTTCCTCAATACAGCCGCTTCCGTGGGCTTCGATAAGGTTGAATATGGCGGAATGTTCCGAATCCACGGGCAGCAGTTTTACGCCGTTCTTTTCGGCGGCGGCGAAAACCAGGGGGCCCGCCATAACAACGGTTTCCTTGTTTGCCAGGGCGAGGTCTGCCCGGTTTTCCAGGAGCGCCAGGGATGGCTTGAGCCCCGCGGCGCCGGCAATGCCGTTGACCCCGATTTGGGGCCCCGTTTCGGCTATGGCCCGCAGCAGCCCATCTTCTCCGAAGAAACGGATGCCGGGATACTCCTGAGGTTTTTGGGGAGTCCCGGAAAGGGCGAGGACAGCGCCGGGGAATTCACTTCCTAGCCGGATGAGTTCTTCGGCGTTTACATGGGAACTGAGAAGCACCACTTCGAAACGGTCCCGGTCCGCCCGGATTACATCCAAAGTGCTTCTGCCGATTGAACCGGTGGCCCCGAGGACCGCTACCCGTTTTTTCATGAATACCTTTTCTGGTGCCCTGTTACAGGAAAAGAAGCCAGTACAGGGAATAGAATACCGGAGCCGCCAGTGAAATTGAGTCAATGGTATCGAGAACCCCGCCGCGGCCGGGTATTATTGAGCCCGAGTCTTTGATATTGGAACTCCGCTTCAGCGCCGATTCCGCCAGGTCCCCCAGGGATCCGGCGGCGCCGGTGAACAGTCCCAGGATAATTCCCGCCGCGACCGACGGTATCGCAGTCGCCGTAAAGGCCGAAGGAACAAAAATCGTGCCGCCGATTCCGATCAGGATGGATCCGGCGAATCCCCCGGCGAACCCCGCGATGCTCTTGTTGGGACTGGCCGCGATGATGCCCCGGTTGCCCCTGCCGAAGAGCATACCCACCGCCCACGCGAGGGAATCATTGGCAATGACCGTAAGCAGGAACATCAGCAGAATCATGGTCGCGTTGGGAAGCCGGCCCATACGGATTATCCAAACCATAAACAGTCCGGGGTATATCATGATGGAAAAACCGCTGGATACAATGTCGATTACATCGGTTAATTTTGCTTCCGACAGGAATATTCTGGAAACAAGCAGCCAGGATGCCCCGAAAATAAAGGCCGCGGGTATCACCTCTCCGCCGAACCCGAAACTGACCGAAATTGTGGCCGCCAAAGGTCCCAGTGCTCCGAGGATAATAACCTCCGGCAGTAAAATGCCTTTTTTCTTCCGCTTCAGCATATCGGAAAATTCCAGTGATCCCAGAACACTGAGAATTATTACTGCGATATTGACCGCAAGATGGTTTTTTTGCGGAAGAAGCACCACAATGCAGACCACCAGGGGGAGACCGACGGCAAACATTAAAAGGCGCTGAACCAATTTTTTCATTTATTCACTCCGCCAAACCGGCGCTCCCGTTTCTGAAATTCCATGACAGCCTTTTCAAAATCCTTTTTTGTCCAGTCAGGCCACAGTTTATCCGAAATATAGTATTCCGAATAGGCGGTTTCCCACAAAAGGAAGTTGCTTGTCCGGAACTCACCTCCGGTCCGGATAATGAGATCCGGGTCGGGAACTTCCGGATTGTCCAGGTTTTTTCCGATCAGCTCCTGGGTCAGGTTTTCCGGATTGACCGGGCCGTTCCGCAGCATACGGCGGACCGCCCGGACTATTTCGTCCCTGCCGCCGTAGTTAAGCGCCAGGATAACCGTAAGTCCCTCGAAATCCCTGGTATCCTCACAGACATCGCGGATTTCCCGGGCAATGTCAGGGGGCAGGGTATCCATATCCCCGGCGTGAAGGATTTTTATCCGGTTTTTCCGGAAAAAGTTGAGTTCCGCCTTAAGGTACTGTTTTACCAGTCCCATTATATAGTTTACTTCTTCGGCGGTCCGTTTCCAGTTTTCCGTGGAAAATACATAAAGACTGAGGTACCGTATTCCCAGATCCGCGGCGGCCTGAACAGCCTTTTTCGCCGCTTTAAGCCCTTCAAGGTGGCCCTGGGTGCGTATTTGATTCCGTTTTTTTGCCCACCGGCCGTTGCCGTCCATAATTATGCCCACATGGGCGGGAACCGGATGGCCGCCGGATTTCGGTTCGGAAGAAGCCATTACACTTCCATTATTTCTTTTTCTTTTTCTTCCAGAATTTGGTTGATTTTATTTATATATGTGTCGGTGACCTTCTGAAGTTCTTCGGTGTTCCGGGATTCCTCATCCTCGGTAAGTTCACCGTCCTTCAGCAGTTTTTTCAGCTCATCGTTTCCGTCCCGGCGGATGTTGCGGATGGCCACCCGGCTCTGTTCGGCCTGGTTTTTCCCCTGTTTTACCAGTTCTTTGCGCCGCTCTTCGGTCAAAGGCGGGATCGAAATACGGATTACCTTGCCGTCATTGGAGGGGTTTAAGGATAATTCCGAACTCCGGATCGCCTTTTCGATTTCACCGATCATGGCCTTGTCCCAGGGCTGGATGACAATAAGTCTGGCCTCGGGGATGGAGATGTTTGCCACCTGGTTGAGCGGGGATTTATCGCCGTAATAATCAACTTTAATTTTATCAAATAAAGAAACCGAAGCCCGCCCGGTTCTGAGGACGGCAAATTCATCGGTAAGATTCGCTATGGTTTTCTTCATCCGTTCTTCCGATGACGTTATTACACTGTGCATATCCATCTCCTTGATACAAAAGAGGGATGCAGGGCCCGGCCCCGCATCCCCAACAGGTTACTGTCCTACCTTAAAATATACGTAATCGTTGATGCTGAGTTTCGCGCCAACCTGTTTGCCTATATCTTCGGTAACCTTTGCCACGGTGAGTTTTTCATCCTTAACATACCCCTGGTCCATGAGGCAGATATCCGAAAGGTATTTGTTTATTTTACCCTGAAGGATATTGTCGATGACCCCGGCGGGTTTGCCTTTCATTTTTTCGTCCTGTTCCATCTGCTTGCGGAAGATTTCTTCCTGTTCCTTGATAAAGGAAGGATCAATCTTGCTCCGGTCCAGAGCCATGGGGTTGAACGCGGCGATATGGAGGGCCAGGCTGAAGGCGAAATCCTTTACACAATCCTGGGAAAGGGCTTCGGGCTTGTCGGCGCCGACTTTGACCACCACACCGATATTGCCGTCCCCGTGAATGTACTGGCTCATGTATTCATTGGCATCGGCTTTGACTACCCGGATGCGTTTTAAACTCATGTTTTCCCGGATTTTCGTGGCCAGATCGGTCACCATGGAACTGAGTTCATCGTTTATTTCGGAATAGCCTTTTTCAAGAACCTTGTCGGCGATCTGTCCGCCCAGGGCGATAAAATCGGGGTTCCGGGCGACAAAATCCGTTTCCGAGGCAAGTTCCACCAGAACGGCGGTATTGTCCTTGATTTTAATGAAAATTTTCCCTTCGTTCGTTGCCCGGTCGGCCCGTTTTTCAACCGCCGCGAGGCCTTTTTCCTTCAAAAATTTTTCAGCCGCCGCAAAATCACCTTCGCTGGCAACCAGGGCATTTTTGCATTCCATCATTCCTGCTCCGGTTTTTTCCCGGAGATTTTTTACATCGGATGCTTTTATTTCCACAGCAGAACTCCTTACAAATCAGATTAATCGTTACAAGCCATCGGGTTACGGGGATCAGTCCTCGCCGTAAACCTTATCCACATCCACCGGCAGTTCGTCTTCCTCGTCGGCGGCGGGTTCTTCGGTGACGGCAGCGGGCACGGCGTCGGCGGAATAGGAAGCGATGTCTATTTCCTCATCCTCTTCCTTAACCGAAGCGTCGGTCACGACTTCTTCAGTTTCTTCGTCCTCATCGCCGAGGGTTTCGATGATTTTGAGGCCCGCCTCGTTATCGGCTTCGACCACCGCGTTGGCTATGATCTGCGTAAAGAGGGTGATCGCCCGGATAGCGTCATCATTGCCCGGAATGGGGTAGTCTATCCCTTCGGGATTGCAGTTGGTGTCCACCACGGCAACAATGGGAATCCCCATGCGCTGGGCTTCGGCCACGGCGATACCTTCTTTTCTGGTATCAATGATGAAGAGAATCCCGGGAAGTTCCTTCATTTCCTTAATGCCGCCCAGGTTTTTCTGCAGTTTAGCCCGTTCTTTGCCCAGGGACGCAATTTCTTTCTTGGTAAGGTTTTCGAAGGTTCCGTCCACTTCCATCTTTTCGAGTTTCTTGAGACGGAGCAGAGATTTTTTTATGGTAACGAAGTTGGTAAGCATACCGCCGAGCCAGCGGTTATTTATGTAGTACATACCGCAGCGTTCGGCTTCCTTCTGGATCGCCTGCTGGGCCTGTTTTTTGGTTCCCACAAAAAGAACCGTTTTGCCGGAAGCTACGGTTTTGCGTACCGCTTCGTAGGCATCCTTGATCGCCTGGATGGTTTTCTGAAGATCGATGATATGGATACCATTCCGTTCCGCGAAGATATACTTCTTCATCCGCGGATCCCAGCGTTTTACCTGGTGGCCGAAATGCACCCCCGATTCGAGCAGGCTTTTCATTGTAACAACAGCCAAAATTTCCTCCCGCGTTTGCAGACTATTCACTCAAAAACAAACCCCAGACACAGAGGATGATTCCTAGGAGTGGGGGATTGTCAGCTGGAGCGCCGTCTGCGACGCCTTCCCTGTATCTCACCGCCCGGAGGCGGCGGAAAATATGAACGGTTCAGGCCCCGTAGGGATAACCATTCTCTCTTAGCATGACATAAAAATCGTGAATTGGCAACCCCACCACGGAACTGTAGGATCCCCGGATCTCGGAAATGAAACACGCTCCCATTCCCTGGATTTTATACGCCCCGGCCACTCCCTGCCATTCTCCGGTATTGAGGTACCATTCGATTTCATCGTCGGATATCCGGGAAAAAACCACCGCTGTTTCCTGGGACCGGATATCCGTAGTCCTGGTCTGGCCGTTGAACAGGGCCGCGGCGGTCACCACCGTATGCTCTCGGCCGCGGAAACGGCTGAGCATGGCTTTTGCGTCTTCACGGTCCTTGGGTTTGCCGAAAATTTCTCCGTCCAGGGTGACCACCGTGTCCGCGCCGACTATCCACGGCGGCAGCCGCCCTTTAAGAACGTCGATTACTTCATTTACCTTTTTCTCGGCCAGCTGTTCCGCCTGCTCCCGTGGGCTCAAGCCCGGTGTGAGGGTTTCTTCGCCCCTGGCTACCATGATACTGAAGGGTATCCCCAGAAGCCGCAGATATTCCTGTCTGCGCAAAGACCCGGAAGCTAAAATAAGAGGATCCATCTGAAAACACCCCTGTATTAAAAGTATGGGATAAAACTTGCCCCATTTAGTTAGGTTCATTGTAACGTAACTTTCCGGATACCTCTATACCTTTACATGCTTTTCAGCGTTTCCGGTTATACGCCGCTGTCTTCCGGGGTTTTATCCCTCGTCACCGCACCGGCAATTGCCGAAAGCGACGACGCCATGCTCCGCTGCAGTTCCAGACCTTTGCCGGCGTTGGTCCTTACAAACTCTTCTACAATGAATTTCCACCGGGTCTTTTCTTCTTCCGTGGGTGTACCAAGGATCTGCGCAAGCTTGAGCAGGTTCTCTTCGGCTCCGGTGGTGAGCGTCTGGGCTTCGCCGCGGTAATGGTCCCGCAGCAGGTTGTCCAGTTCTTCACCGTTCATCTGGGGAGTGACCCTGGCGGCCAGTTTATTCATGTTGCGGTAGCTGCCCTGGAGCTTAAAAGCCGGTTCGGTCCGGTAATCATCCTTCTGGGCCGCCGACAATATGTAGGAACGGTTGATAAGCAGCAGTGTGTCCCGGATTCTGAAAAGCCGCTTCAGGACGGCGCTGATGTCCGCCAGTTCATTCTGGGTATACGCGTGGGACAGGCCGCTGGCCGGCACGTCTTCGCCTTCGGCCATCCGCACCAGAAGAACGATATCCTTCGGGTCCCGGGAAGCCAGCGGCGCCAGCACGGGATTGGAACTGAGGCCGTTTTCGATATAGGACAACGCAAACGCGTCTTCATGGCCCGAAAGCATGTCCCCCAGGTTGTATATGTCTGCCCGGTTCGCCAGCATGTCCGGAATTTTGAAAATATCCCCGGACTCGGTATAGGGGTTTCCCGCCATGACCAGGGCGAAGCGTTTGCCCCGCATGTCCCAGGTGACGGGCTTTCCTTTCCAGACACCTTCGGCCCGCCTGGTACCGTCCGCCAATGCAATAAATTTCTGGAGGAATTCGGGACCGGTGTGCTGGATATCGTCAAGGTAGAGCATCACGTTGCTGCCCATGGCAAGGCCCAGGTTGAGTTTCTCCAGTTCCTGTTTTGCCGCGCTGCTCCGGGCGTTTGCCGGGTCCAGGTCGGCTATGCTGTGGCCCAGGACGGTACAGTTGATGCGGACAAAGATCATCCCCAGCCGGTCGGCGATATATTCCATTAAGGTGGTTTTACCGTAACCCGGAGGGGAAATAAGAAGAAGCATTCCCATGCGGTCGCTGCGGTTGTCCGGTCCGGCGGTGCCGACCTGTTTGGCGAAGTTGTCACCGATGACCGGAAGGTAAATTTCATTGATAAGCCGGTTCCGCATAAATGTGGAAAGCGGTTTTGCCCGGTACTGCTGCAGATCGAGTTCCTGCCGTTCCTTTTCAACCAATTCGGATTTTAATGACCGGACCCGCTGTATCATCGGCATGGCTTCGCTGCTGTGGAAGCGGAACCGTCTCCTGAAATCGTTGAGGGCCAGTTTTATAACCCCATCCTGAATACGCGGATGCTCACCCAGAAGACCTTCGGCCTTGCCGCTCAGTGAAGTATGTACCGTGTTGCGCTCAGCTGCGGGTGTCAGAAGAATGAGTGATGCATCATCAACCCAAGCACCCAGTTCCGGTGCCTGGGTTGCGCTGAACGCCGCAACCCAGTCCCGGACCATGAGCCAGTTTTCCGCGGGGCCCGCGTCTTCCCGGTTCCATTGTTCCATGGCGTTGGTTCGTTTCGCTTTTTTTAGGAAGGCGTCCGCAAGATCCGCCGCGCCGCCGGGAACGGTCCATCCGGCAGTCTCGCTGCCCAATTCCAGGACCAGGTACGATGCCGCTTCGCGGATCAGCGCTTCAAGGCTGCTTTCTTCGTTAGCCGCCAGCAGCGCCGTTCCTTCAGTACTGAAATCCGCCGAAAAAGCATGCAGCATTTCAATAAGATTGGTGGTAAGCCGTTTTTCAGCTTCATTGGAACTGAAGAGTTTTTTCTGTGCCGCCGCGGCTTCCGCGCGGGCGGTCAGCAGCTGGCGGGTATCATCATCAATCCCATACTGCCAGAAAAGGAATGCCAGAGAACGCTGGGCGGGGCTGTAGCGGAGCAGTCCCGCGTCGGAATACATTGCTCCCAGTTCCTTAATGATGATAAGGCAGTCATGGTCATGCACACCTTTCTGGTAGCCTTCGGTATAACGTCCCGCCATTTCTTTCCTGATAATGGAAAGCAGGGCACTGTCATTTTTTGTTCCCTTGGTGCAGAGTGAAAACAGTTTATCAATCTTGGTTTCCGATGTTCCTTCCAGCGATTTTTCAATAATGCTTCCCGCCAGATATTCCGCGCGGTAAATGCCGGGACTTTCAGACGTAAGCGGATAATCCTGGTAGGCGGCATATGAATCGAGTTCGACGTTTTGAACCGGATAAAAATAATCGGTGCCGCTCAGATGGAAGGAGAGTTTTCCGTTGTGGGGAATCAGGGTCACATCCAGATCCTGCCGGCTGATGGTAAAGTAATGCTTGCCCAGTTTCAGCGTGTTGTCCATGCTGCCGGCCAGTTCGGTTTTATCCCGGACAGCCCGGAGGGCACTGTCCCTGGCTGTCTTAAGCTGTGTTTCCAGCTGGTCCGCCAAAGTGCCCGCCTGGATTGATCTGAGTTCTTCACAGAGGTTTCTGATCTTTGCAAGGAGGATGTCCCCGGCAAAGTAGGCGTGGACTTCATCGGCTGATGACATCTGCGCGGTTTTCCTTGGAACATGCTCAAGGATTTTCTGGCCGCTTTCAAGCAGGCGGCGGCTTTTTTTCTGCCGGGCGTCCACAAGGGACTGGCGTTTTGTTTCAAAGGCTTCGTACACCGAATCGCGTTTGGCGGAAATATCCGCCGCGAATTCCTCGTATTCGGCAAACCTGCCATCCAGTTCTTCAAGCTGGGACAGCAGCTGGGTCAGGGATTCTTCACATTTTTCCGGCGTATCCGCCAGCTCAAGGGAACTTTCAATACTCTGCTCAAACAGCCTGAACCGGGCGCCGAATTCCGCGGCGTTCTCGCGGCTTCCCGCCTCGCTGCGGATTTTATGGATCTGCGCCCGCAGCCGGTTGATATCGGCATAGAGCGCCGAGATACGGTCAATGATTCCCGTCCGCAGTTCCGCATCCCCCTCGGAAACGGAATTGAGCTGGTCGATTAAAATATCCAGCCCTTCGGCCTGTTTATCAACAGCAGATATCATGGTATCAAGGGATGCGGTGTTTTCTGTTTCGGGGATTTTCCGTTCCAGGCTTTCAAGCTCACTCCGGTAACTGTCAAAGGCATGGTCGCCGGAAAGAAAACGGATCACCGCTTCACCGGTTTTTTTCCGTTCATCCTCAAGCTCTTTCTTCATGTCATCTATGCGGCTTGTGTCCACATAACGGAGTTCCCTGAGCGATTCAAGCCTTCCCTGGCCTTCCCGGATATCCTTGAGGACTTTTATAAAATCATCCGGGGTCTGCCAGAGGTTTGCCGCAATACCCGAGATCATGGTCCGGTGGGCCTGCTCGGCATTTTCAAGGGTCCGGGCATTATCTTCCCGGAGGGCATCAATCTTTTCAAATTCCGCCAAAGCGGAGCGGGCGTTTTCCGCAATGGCTTTTATGTCGGTATCGATGTGTCCCGTTTCATCGGCGTCCAGCCAGAAGTAATTATCGAGAACCCGGGAGCACTGCTGGATCATATCGTTGTACAGACCACGTCCGGCGTTTTCTTCCCGGGCGGATCGGCAGATGGTAAGCATCTCCGATATTCCCCTGACCAGTGACGCGTTGCCCACCCGGCCGAAGAATCCCTTTCCTTTTTGGACAGCCCGGGCTTCATCGGTGTACGGGGTTTCCCAAAGCTGCATAGGATGGAGCCGCTGGGGTTCGGTTCCCGCGGTCTGGAAAACCAGCATGTGCCCGTCGGGAAAAAGGGCGTAGCCGTTTGATATGATGGGGACAGACAGTTTCTTCTCTATTACATTGTACGAGAAAAGAACGTACTGGGCGGTTTCGCTTTGGTAGAAAATATACAGTACATCCTCTCCGTTGGGAGAGCGGACCTTGCGGGCAAACCGCAGTTTTCCGGTGTCAACTCCGGGGAGTTCGAAGGTTTTGTACTCTCCGGTCCGCAGGTAATATCCGCCGGAAAAAATGATGCCGTGGTCTTCCGGAAGTTCGGCGCAGGAAACGCCGATCATATCCATCCGCTGGACATGCTGCGTCTTTATATTAAACACAAAATAGCGGAACAGTTTTTCCCGGTACGGTTTTATTTTGAGGATGATGATGTCCGATATTTTTGCGTAGCTGATATCGGCGTCCGCCAAAGACTGGTTTTTATCTTCCACTTCTTCGCTGTAAATCCCCAGTCCCGTTTCGGTGTTGTTTTCAACCTTGATGGTCAGATCCCCGCCGATGGTTTCGACAAAAACCGTATCAAGGATATTGATATGCGGAAACTTTCCGCCCACCTGGTTTTCGCGGACGCACTGGGTCCATTCAAACGAGTGGGACGGGGGCAGGGCAATGTCCCGCTCGCCGCGGTTGTCTATATATTGCAGTTTATTGCGCTTATCAATCTGCCATCTGAAAACCCGCACGTCGGAAGCTTTCTGGCCTATCCGGAATGACGCAAACAGTTTGTCCTGGATAACCGCAAGCTGGTCGAGGGATGCCTGACTGTAGTACGTGTACAGTTCCCTGAAATCGGAAACGAAATCCTCCGCTTCAAGAAAGGTTCCGGCGGCGGGCAGGGAAACGAGTTCGGAAGATTCGTTTTCGTCATCAATGCTGTAAAGGGAAAATACATCACTGACCGCGGTTTCCTTTTTCAGGCCGATGAACACATTGTAGCCGAACAGCAGTTTATTTCCGATCCGGACAATATCCCGGGCCAAACACTTGTTTTCCGTGGTGGCGCTCAAACGCCGGATAAGCCTCTGCTCGGTGCGTCCGAATTCCGCTTCCCGCGCTTCATTGAGGGAGTTAATCTTTTTCAGCAATGATTCACCGGAACGGTTCAGCCGCTGCCGCAACAGTTCGTAGCTGCGGCTTTCGGCAAGGATCGATCCGGTGTCATCGGCGGCGGAGCTGTCAATAGGATTCTTTTCTTCCATACTTCCGGTCACGGGAGCTTCTTAAAGCCCTTAAGCAGTGTACTCAGCGCTGCGCGTTCATCATCGCTGCCGTCCTGCATAATCTTGTGGAACAGGGCTGCCACGGAAAGGTTCTGCAGATCCCCCGACGCGTTGCCCAATGCTCCGATAATTTCTTTTATATCTTCCACCGTATCGCGGGATCCGTCGAGGTTTCCCTTGAAGAGGGTTTTCAGGGTCTGGCTTTCGGAAACCAACCCGTCAATACCCTTGCCTACGGACAGGGCCTGCACGAACCGTTCGAAGTATTCACCGTTGCCGCCCACGATATCAATCTTAGCGTTGCCCAGCGCCTGGCCCAGCAGTTCAGCCTGTTCCTTCGCAATATTGGTCTGGGCATCGATAGCCTTAAGCGTGGCGGTCTGTGCCGTCTCGAGCTTCATGCGGTATTCCTCGTGGGACCGGGCGTTGTCGCTCATGGTCGTCATGGCGTCGAACTTCTCGCGCATTCCCTTGGCTTCCGCCAGGAACCGGGCTTCGATGGCGTCGGCTTCCGCTTTGCCGGCCTTTGCGGTGGCTTCCGCTTCCGCCAGCCGGATATTAACCGCGGCGAGTCCCAGCTGTTCATTGCCCTGGGCTTCGGCTGAGAGTTTAGCCTTCAGCGAATCGGCCTCTGCTATGCCCTGTTTTACACTTGCTTCCGCTCCGGCAATGGTTACCTTCGCGTCGATCAAACCCTGTTTTTCCTTTGCGTCGGCGGTGGCAAGCATGACCTTGACGTCCGCCAGTCCCCGTGCGGCTGCCAGCGCTTCGGTTCCTTCGGCTTCGCGTTTCTTAGCTTCCGCGTCCTTTTCAGCCACCTTCAGCCGGGAGTCCGCCAGGGTAAGTTCCTCGGCTGCCTTGAACTGGGCGCGTTTCTCCATGGCTTCAGCGGCTTTAATTTCGGCCAGCTGCTTTTCTTCCGCCTGTCCTTCAGCGAGGATGATTGCGGATTTCTTGGTCCGTTCCGCATCGGATAAAATCCTCACTTCCTTGATCGCCTCTTCCTGTTCAGCCACGGTGCGTTCAACGATGATACGTTCCCGGACCACATCGGCAATCGCCTTCTTCTGGATTTCGACTTCCCGTTCTTTGTCTATCTGCTGCAGGGTCACTTCTTTTTCGCGGTCCACCGTTTCCAGTTCCCTGGCCCGTATAACCTTCTGTTCCTCAATGACCACCGCCCGTTTCCGGTTGTTCTCCGCTACTTCCTTTTCACGCAGCACATTTTCCTGCTGGATTGCGATGGTTTGTTCCGCCTGGAGTCTGGCCAGTTCCGCCCGGGCGTGTTCTTCCGATTGGATCTTGGCGGTCTCGGCGGCTTCCCTGGCCCTTACGGACGCGATCTCCCGCTGCTGCCGCGACTCCGCGTCGGTTTGCTGCCGTTCCAGTTCAAGCAGCGCCTCTTTGGTTTCAACATTTTTTTTGGTGATCCGCATTTCCTCATCGCGGCGCAGGTTGTTGGTATTTACATTTTCAATGGCGGTAAGTTCCGTAATTTTCTTGATACCCTGGGCGTCAAGGATGTTGTTCGGATCAAGTTTATCGATAGGAGTTTGCTCAAGGTAGTCGATGGCCGCATCCTCAAGGACATACCCAGAAAGGTCGTTTCCTATCTGCCGGATAATCTCATCCCGGAACCGGTCCCGGGCCTGGTACAGATCAACGAAGTCCATGGACTTTCCGACGGTTTTAAGCGCCTCGGAAAACTTTGCCTGGAACAGGCCTTCGAGAGTTTCGTGGTCCGACGCCCGGGAACAGCCGATACTCTGGGCTACTTTCAGCACGTCGTCAGCTGTTTTGTTAACCCGGATAAAAAACTTAACCTTTATATCCGCCCGGATATTGTCCCGGCAGATAAGGCCGTCATTCCCGGTCCGGTCAAGGTCGATAGTCTTAAGGGATATTTCCATAAGCTCGGCTTTATGGATAACCGGAAGCACCAGCCGTCCGGTGAACGTAACCTCAGGTTCCGCTTTAAGGGTATTGATGATCATCGCATAGCCCTGTTCTACCTTATGGTAGAATTTGGCGAACATGCTGAGCGCGATGATAAGTATAAATGCCAGAACACCGATTGCAACAAATACGGGAATCATAGAACATCCTCCATCCGCATTAATTATCTGTCCAAAAAGAACCATCTTCAGGACAAACATAATGAACACCTGAAACTATATTTTAGGTGTCCGGTGAAATCTCATTGTACTGCCGCAGCCGCGGTTCATTTCTAATTGATTTTTTTAATTTGAAAATCCCGGTATTGTACCCGGGACAGAATCAATCCTCGTCGGGTACTACAAAATACCGGTCGTGCTTCTGGTCATATTCAATGATGATTGCCCGGCTGCCCCTGGCAAGTGTATTCGGCGTTTCGGCCCTGACGTTTACGTTTATTGATGTTCCCCTGGTTTCAATGTCGGCCCGGCCGAACTGTTCATCCACCGAACCGGTGGTAACTGTGCAGAGTGAGCCTACCAGGGTTTTCTTTGAAGCGGCGGCGTGGGACCTGAACAGTCCCCGCAGGGGCCGCAGGATGACGGAACTGACAAGAAAAGAAACAAACCCGCTGGCCGCCAGGATAGCCGCTCCGGCGATCCAATACAGAAGGGAGGGCCGCAGGGGTTCAAGCAGCCACATATTTGAAAGACAGCAAATCGTCCAGGAACTGAGGATAACCACCGAAAGGACAATGGTGATGGGAATGTCCTTCAATCCAAGGGCGGCCAGGAGCCCGCCGAGGCCGCCGCCGTGGCTCTGTGCCCCGGCATCGGCGTCGATATCAATTTCGCCTTCGGCGGAAACATCGCCGCCTGCGTCAGCCCCTGCATCCCCGATGTCGGTGTCAATATCGGATGAATCGGTATCCACCAGTCCCACCGCCGCCAGCAGCCAATAGATGATCACCACCGCCAGAAGGACGGTGTAGACCACGGTGGGGAAACTGATCAGGGAACTTAAAAAAAGCTGCATGGCCGTGCCCCTTTTCATTGGTTAAAACGCCGGCATAACACCGGGTTTATAGTATTGCAGGATAGTGAAATTGTACAGGGCACCGGGTTGTTTTTTACTTGTTATCGCAGCAAACAGAGTCTATGTTTTAGGACAAAAAAAAGACCCTTTCGGGTCTTTTCTGAGAGATGCGGGACTCGAACCCACCACCTTTAGCTCCGGAGGCTAACGCTCTATCCAGATGAGCTAATCTCTCATTTCAATAATCAACAAATAATTGACTACCGGAAATAACTTATCCGATTTAAACCGGCCATGTCAAGACTCATGCCTGCACAAAAGAAGTAACTGTCCATGAACATCCTCCGCCCAGAGGCGGTATTATAACATCCATCCGATACCGATAAACGGACGCAGGATAAAACCTTTGTAGTCACTGATCCACGCTTTTTCGTCAAAATCATAGCAGAAAAAGTCATAGCCCATCGAAATTCCCGCATCCACACTCATGGAATTTATAATAATTCTGAATGCCGCGGTTCCGCCGACACCCAATCCGGAATAGCAGTAATTCAGATCCTTGCTTCCCTCCGGTTCGCCGTTGAAATACGTTATCTGGGCATGGGCTCCAATACCCGCGATAAATTGTATGGCTTCCGTAAATATGGGAACCCGGAAAGCGGGCCCCAGCATCAGTTCGCTCTGTATACCGAAATCGGGTTTATACTGGGTCTTGAGATACCGTGTGTTCAATGGGTATGCGACACTTAAATCATAAAAATAACCGAAATACCCTTTATTAAGAAAACCGAACCCGTTAAGGCTTACCCCGTCATTTTTTTGGATCAGGTTCTCTCCGTAATATTTCTCCCAGGAGATACCATACTGTACCCTCAATGCCATCCAATTTTCGGTTTTGCCAAAAACAGGTATGCCGCATACGAGCAGAGAACATAATGCCAATATCAGTTTCTTATTCATAAGATTTTCCCAGATGGTTTGCCGGTCAGAGAAACAACACATTTTTATTCAAAAAGCTGAATAAATATATTATATAACCAGTTTTGAATTTTTTCTAAAATTATTGGAATTTCAATAAAAAAAAGCCGGACCGAAGTATTCCGGCCCGGCATAAAAATTGTCAGCGTTCCATGGCAGAGAATAATTAAAGTCAATCTATGCAAAACAGCCGTCTTTTTACCCCTTTACGGAGCCCGACATCATACCGGAGACGAATTGCTTCTGGAAAAGCGTAAAGACGATGACTGCGGGGATACTCATCAGCACCGATCCAGCCATCAGATTTCCCCAGCTGATGCCGAACTCGAGTTTGTAATAGGCAAGGCCAATGGAAATAGGCTGGGTTGAAATATCCGTCGTCAGCGCGAGGGCGAGAAGAAATTCGTTCCAGGAAAGGATGAACGCATACATACCTACCGCCCCGATCGCCGGAGCGGCTATGGGAACGATCAGTTTAAAAAGGATCGTCAGCGGTCCGCATCCGTCGAGGACCGCCGATTCTTCAATTTCAATGGGGATGTTGTCAAAGAAGCCCTTGGTAAGCCAGATTGTTATGGGCATCCCGATTATGAGATATACCATTACGATCCCGGGATAGGTATTCAGAAGGTTAAGACGCCTCAGGATAATAAAAAAAGGTATGATCAGCGCGACTCTTGGCAGAACACGGCTGAATAGGATCGCCCCCAGGATCAGTTTTTTCCCTTTAAATCTGAACCGTGAAAAACCATAGGCGGCCAGAACCGCGATTATCAAAGCTAAAACCGTCGACGCGGTGGAAATTATCACGGTATTCAGAAAATAGCGCATCATGGACGAATTGTTCAGTACGGAAATATAGTGTTCCAGAGTGGGGGAACGGGGAATCCACTGCGGCGGGAACGCGTAAATATCCTCGCTTTTTTTGAATGATGTGCTGATTATCCAGAGGATAGGCATAAGACTGAAAACCGAAATGACTAACGAACCTAAAAAGAAATATATTTTCTGCGGTATGGTATGGCGTCTCATTTGATTTTTTCTCCCCGGGTTAATAAGTTTCTGATCAGCATTGTCAGAAGGACAAACCCGATCAGCATCACACTGACGGCTGAGGACTGCGAGAAATTGAATTCATTGAGTCCAAGCCGGTAAATAAACAACCCTAATATTTCAGTGGCTCCGCCGGGTCCGCCGCCGGTCATAACGAAGATAAGGTCAAAAGCGTTCCACGCGTATACAATCTGGAGCATTACCACAATCACAATTATATTTTTCAGATTCGGAATTGTTATCGAAATAAGCCGCTGGAACGCATTGGCTCCGTCCACTTCAGCGGCTTCATACTGTTCCTGCGGAATGGCTTTCATGCCGGCGAGCAGCATTACCATAAGAAACGGATATCCCTGCCAAATGGTCGCGAACAGTACCGAACCAAGAGCAAGGCTGGGATCCGTCAGCCAAGGCCGGGCAAGGGATGCAAGCCCCAGCTGTTTCAGCATCGCGTTAAGCAGTCCGAAGTCGGTCTGCATGATCCATTTCCAGGTGTTTCCCGCCACGATCGAAGGGATTGCCCATGGCAGAAGGGCAATGGTCTGGATGATGATTCTTCCTTTAAAATTGTTATTGAGAAAAAGGGCCACCGCAAAGGCAAAGGTGAACTGAAATAGTACACTGCCGAAAACCCAAATCAATGTGTTAAGGATTATCCTGGGAAATTCATACCGCTGAACAGTGGCAATAAAATGTTTTAATCCGACAAATTTAGTTTCAAAATAGGGAAGGCTGACGTCGGAAAAAGAAAACAGAACCGTCTGCCATAACGGATATACCATTAATACCAGCAAAAGAATTAATGCGGGCAATACAAAAAGAAATCCCGGAAGCTGTTTTCTCAATTTAATTCTCCCCAAAAATTACAGAATCCGTTTTTCCGGGAAGTGTAAAAACTCCCCTGAAAAACGGACCAATACACAACAGCACCTAATCTGCTATTTTACCCCCAAAATAGCGTTCGCTGAGTCGGTCATAATCCGTGCCGCTTCCTTTACGGTTGCTTCTCCGGTCATGGCGCGCTGAAGCTGCCGGATAATAACTGTCCGGATTTCCACCCATTCAGGAATAATAGGTTGGTTTCTCGTTGTTTCAGTTGCCTTAAGTATTTTCTTGTAAATAGGTTCATTCCATGGAGCGGAGGTTGTGGCCGAAGAGCGTCCGGGCATACGGATGGTAAGCCGCGACAGATTGTCGGGCTGGGTAAACCATTCAATAAACTCCCGAGCCCCATCAGAATTTTTAGCGCCGACAGGAACGGCAAAACTGTAGCCGCTGCTCCGTGCGAAATTCCCGCCCGGATTCGAGGCAAAATCCCAGCGGATGTTTTTTGCGTTCTCCTTAAAAGTAGGAACAAGATTCGATGCGCCTTCAATCATGGCAAGACGGCCGCTGATAAAGAATTCAATATAATCCTTGGTATCGTAATTTACGCTTCCCTGGGGGGACACACCGTGGACCCGAACCAAGTCAATCCAAAATTGAATAGCCGCGATAGCTTCCGGTTCATCCAGGACACAACGGCCGTCCCGGATAACTTCTCCGCCGTAGGACCAGATAATCGGCAGCAGCTGGTCAATCCCGTCAGAGGCCGCAGCGGCACTTCCCGCGACACCGTATCCGTACCGTTCTCCCGGAATTGTCACGGCCTTTGCCATTTGAAGAAACTCGTCCCATGTCCAGTCATTGGTAGGATAGGGGATACCCGCCGCGTCGAAAATATCCATATTGTAGAATATCCCCGTCGCGTCTGACCGGTAGGGAATACCATACTGTTTTCCCTGATACATACCGGCATCCCACATTCCCGAGGAAAAGTCCGCCCGCGCAACACCGGGAAACGGCTGCAGCAGGTTTTTCCCGGCCAGAGGATTGAGCATACCATCATCGAGAGCTACCGCATCGGGCGGTACATTGCCGACAATCGCAGTGGTGATTTTTTCGATGTAACCGTCATAGGGGTAGGTCTCAATTTTAAGAATAGTATCATGGGTTTCGGCGTAGGCTTTTTCTATGACCGGCGCCTGATCCTTCCACCACGCACCCATCCAGACAGTGACAGTTTTCGGTCCCTTGCCGCTGCCGTCCGAAGATCCTCCGGAGAAAACACTCGCCGCGGGAACCAGCATTCCCGCGATCAACAAAATCCAAAGTTTTTTGGCCATCATTCATTCCTCCATTAAAATGTTGAATTTATTGTACGTCCGCCCAACCGTGCACGGTTATTGACCGGACGACAGCCTCATAAACCCGCGCCATTGCCAGCGCGTTTTCCAGGGGTACCGTTTCTTTCGTATCCTCAAGAATCGCTTTGCTGAACTCATCGCCCTGCAGTGTATAATGGTCACAGGGCGGGATTACGATTTCTGAAGTTTCTTCATATCCCAAGGCACCCTCGGTGACGAAGATTCGGGTTTTCTCATCCGACGGCGGGTTAAAAGGCTGCGGAATGTCGATGACCCGTTCCGTTCCGATAAAGCTCATGTGCTGGAACGGTGCCATCTGTGTGGATGTGACATACGAAAGGGTGCATGACGGGAACTCAACTATCAGAGACGCGCTGCGGTCGGTTCCGAACCGCGGATCGATATCGGCATTTACCAGCAGCCGGACCGGTTCCTCTCCCAGAATCATCCTGGATACCATCAGGGGATAGCATCCAACATCGAAAATTGCTCCGCCGCCGAATTCCTTTATGTTTCTGATATTCGCAGGATCATCCGTATAGAAACAAAAACCGCCCTGAATTGTCCGCAGGGTTCCGATGGTTCCATCCTTGAATAAGCGTTTCACTCCGGACCACTGAGGATGGCTGGCCACCATAAACGCTTCCCCAGCCTTGACGCCGCAGGAATCCCGCAGGGCGATCAGTTTCTCCGCTTCCTTTACGGAAAGTACCAGTGGTTTTTCACACAGAACATGTTTGCCCGCCTTCATCGCTTTAACCGTCCATTCATAATGGAGATGGTTCGGAAGGGGGATGTATACGGCCTGTATATCATCATCCTCAAGAAGTTCCTCATAGGAACCGTATGCTTTTGGTATCCCGAACTGTTCCGCTGCAGCACGCGCTTTTTTTAGATCACGGGAACAAATAGCGTATACGTTGGAATACTTTCCTTTCTGCATCGCGGGTATTATTTTGTTTAAGCCGATCTGCGCGGTGCTCAGAATACCCCAGTTAATCTTTTTCTCCATAACCATTCGCTCCTTTTTCTTCAGACTGTTGAATTTGTAGGTACCATTTTCATAAAAAAATGGAGATATACCGGAAGGCTGTCGGTGACTTCCCGTGACAGATCGTCAAGCATCCGCATGTCTTCTGAATCGATACTCCAGCCGGCGGCGCCGATGTTTTCAGAAAGCTGGCCCGCCGATTTTGCACCGGTGATTACAGAACAGACACCTTCCCGGGACTTTGCCCAATTAAGGGCAAGCTGCACCATGGTCTTTCCGTACCGAAGGGCTATCGGTTTCATGGCGTTTACCGTTTCGACACAGGATGCGAACCATTCTTTCTGGAAAAGCAGTATCCCATTATTCGCGGGCCGTCCCCGCTGGTCCTCTGAATCAAAACTCCAGTCCGGAGTAAATTTCCCTGAGAGAAGCCCCACCGCAAGCGGGCTGTAGGGAATAATGCCGATCCCGTTTTCCCGGCAGAATGGCTGTATCTCCGCTTCCATGTATTTCCGCCATAACAGGCTGTAGCATTGCTGTACCGCGTCAATCTGTCCGTGTTTTACGGACTCTTCGAGCTGATTCCGGCTGAAGTTGCATACCCCCAGAGCCCGGATTTTTCCTTCCTGTTTCAGTTCCGTCATAGTTCCGATAACTTCGGAAAGCGGAACCGAATCGTTCGGATAATGTATAAAGTAGATATCAAGGTAATCGGTACCGATCCGCCGCAGGCTGTTTTCGCAGGAACTCCGGATATTCTCCGGCGCCGTATGTTCGTATGAAACTTTGCTGGCAATCTGAATCCGGCTCCGTTCCTTACCCAGGGCTTTTCCCAGCAGCGTTTCCGAGCGGCCGCCGCCGTAGGATTCGGCATTATCAAAAAAGGTTATTCCGCTGCCGAAAGCGGCCCGGTATATCTCAAGGAAATCACGGTCGAGGATACCGGAGGAGAATTCCGATACCCGGGGAACACTGCCTCCCATACAAAGCTCTGAAACCAGTATGCCGCTCTTTCCCAGCCGGTTATAGTTCACATCAGCTCCTCTTCCGTTTTTTCAGCAGCGGTTTCCCGTGATACCCCGCTGCCGTTACAGCAGCGCGTTCTTCTCCTCGTATGCTTCCACCGAATGCTTATCCACCTGTTCTTGATTTATCGTGATTCCGAGTCCCGGTTCCTTTGAGGGAATAATATATCCGTCTTCCCAGACGAAAGGTTTTTCCAGCAGCGTATCAAGACCGTATCGGTCCATCTTTTCAATACATTCCTGTATAAGGAAATTCGGTGTGCATACATCAAGCTGAATCTCCGCGGCGAACATCACCGGACCAGCCCAGAAATGGGGAGTCACCTGCATATGAAACGCGTCGGCCTTGGCAGCGATTTTTTTTGCTTCCAGAATCCCGCCGACCCCGCCGAGGTCAAGCTGTACTATATCCACACAGCCGCTTGCGATCATGGGAGCCATTTCGTATTTAGTGGCAAGCCGTTCCCCGGACGCGATCGGAATCGATGTTCTGCGGGAAACCCGCTTCATAACCGATAAATTCTCCGGCGGGGTAGGCTCCTCAAGCCACAGGGGATCGTATTTTTCAAGGGACTTGGCGACCCTGACGGCACCGGCCGGGGTAAACTGGGCGTGGGTTCCGATGATAATATCGCATTTATCGCCCACCGCTTCCCTGATACGCCGTACTGTCCGTTCCGAGCGGGACATCATTTCCAGGGGTGGCTGGGAAACCGAAAGGCTCCCCACATAGGGTGAATAGGGATCAAACTTAATCGCGGTAAATCCCATTTCAGCGTATTCAACAGCCCGCTGTACACAGGCGTCTTCCATCTGCCAGAAATCCTCACACCAGAACTTGTCATTTTCTTCCATCAGGTACGTATATGTCCTGATCCGTTCGTTCATTACGCCGCCGAGGAGTTCATAGATTGGTTTTCCCGTTTCTTTGCCGATAATATCCCAGCAAGCCATCTCAAGACCGCTGGCGATTCCCATGGTGGAAAGGTCTGCGCGGGAAAAAGAATGGCCCGTGAAAATCCGGCGAAGGAGTTTTTCTACATCAAAGGGGCTTTCACCTATAAGATATTTTTCCGCTATGTGGGAAACCATGTTTTTGTAAACCGCCGGAGGATAGGCGTTCCAGTAGATCTCGCCCCAACCGGTAATATTTGAATCAGTGGTGACCCGTACGAGGAACCAGTACACGCCGCCCTTGGCGTTTTTCCGCATCTTAACAACGTACGGTTTAACATCGGTTATCTTCATTTTTCACCCCATACCATATCTTGTAGATTTGATTGTACTGCTTAAGTTGTAAATACGAGTATATACTTAGAAATTCCAGGCTGTCAAATAAATTATTTTTTAAAATAACACCTTCTTTTCGAAGAAAAAATAATCTTATTGGATATAATTGTGTAAATTACCGGACAAAAATCCTTGTCAAACCTTAAAAATGCCCGTATACTAAATCAGTTGACACTAATAATATAAATACATGTATATACAATTAACTGCAGGAGATATAAATGGCTAGATTGAATCTTAAGGAACAACTTACCGATGCGAAACGGAACGGCTACGCAATCGGGGCCTTTAATATATTTGACTGCCCTTCGGCACGGGCCGCCGTTGACGCGGCGGACAGCCTCAAAACTCCTATCCTGCTGCAGACTTCCGTAGGAACGGTAAAGAAATTCGGCCCGGAAGAGCTTTTCGGGATGATGGATCTTATGCGGAAAAGAACCGCCGTTCCGGTGCTTTTCCACCTGGATCACTGCACAGAACCGGAACTCGCGAAGGTGTGTATCGATACCGGGTGGGATTCAGTTATGATTGACCTTTCCGCCCGGCCGCTGGATGAAAATATCAGAATCACCGGGGAAATCAAAAAGTACGCTGCAGTAAAGGGTGTCTGTGTCGAAGGTGAACTGGGTGTTATTTCCGGGGTAGAGGAAGAAATAAACGCTGAGGAAGGGGAACTTGCGGATTATGAAACCTCCCTTGTGTTTCTTGAGGGAACCGGAATAGACGCATTCGCGCCCGCCGTTGGTACTGCCCACGGTGTGTATAAAAAAGAAGTAAAACTCAATTACGATCTCGTACGGAAACTTTCGGAAACCACCGCTGTTCCCGTGGTTATCCACGGCGGAACAGGCCTTTCGGACGAACAATTCGCACGGCTCATCGCGTGCGGAGCCTCTAAAATAAATGTCTCCACAGCGCTTAAGTACGCCTACATCAACGGACTGAAAGAATATCTCCATGGTCACCCTGAAGAGTACGATCCGATCAAACTAAACAGCGCGGCGGAAAAGTCGGTCAGAGAAACTGTGGCGAACCATATCATACGGTTTAAACCGAAAAGCGGCGGACGGATCTGAATGCCGGATAGTATCACGTGTATGGAGGAATGATGAAACTGCAGGCGCTTTTATTTGACTGCGACGGTGTCCTGGCTGAAACCGAACGGGACGGTCATAGGGTTGCCTATAACCGCGCGATGCAGGATGCCGGTATCAGTGAGCAATGGTCCCCGGAAGAGTATGCGGAACTGGTCCGCATATCAGGCGGCAAAGAACGCCTCAGGTTTTTTTTTGAGAAAAACCCGGAGAAATTCCCCCCGGATATATTCGGCAGGGATATGATTGAGAATATTTACTCAAGCAAGACCGTCATCTTTAAGGAAATGGTACAGGAGGGCCTTCTCCTCCCGCGGACGGGAATACTGCGGCTTATTACAGAAGCCCACGAGAAGAATGTTCTTCTGTTTGTCTGTTCCACATCGCACAGAGAAAGTGTTGAAACGCTGATCCGGAAGAATTACGGTGATACCTGTTTCGGCTGGTTTGCGGGGGTTTTCTGCGGGGATATTGTTGCGAGGAAGAAACCGGCTCCTGATATTTATATCCTGGCGGCGGAAAAACACTCACTCCAGCCGGACCGCTGCTGTGTCATTGAGGACAGCCGGAATGGACTGCTGGCGGCAAAAAACGCGGGAATGCACTGTGTCATAACCCGGAGTTACTATACCGCCGGGGAAGATTTCTCCGAAGCTGATCTGGTGGTTTCTTCTCTGGGTGATCCCGGCGGAGAACGGAGTGAGATATCCGCGGATAGTCCGGCGGCAGCCGGCCAGGGGTACATTTCAATTGCGGATATTGATATATTACTGTAAAATTTTATTGATTTCTTTACATGAAAACGGAGATTTGAATTATGTTGGACCGGCAAAGTGCGCTTCCGCTGCATACACAGTTTGAGACGATAATGCGGCAAAAGATCGAAGATGAGGAATGGCCGATTAACGCGTGCATTCCTTCTGAAAATGAGTTTAGTAAAATATACGGTATCAGCCGGATGACCGTGAGGGCCGTCCTCAACCGACTCGTAGATGCGGGTCTTCTTTTCCGTGCCCAGGGGAAAGGGACTTTCGTGGCGGAGCCGAAGATTATAAGCAAGCCTCTCGTCCGGTATGGAATAAGAGAGCAGCTTGAGCAGATGGGATATGAAACTTCGACAAAGATGATTTCCATTGAGAAGATCCCCGCGACAGCGAAGGTTTCGAGAATTCTCAGCATTGAGCGGGGCCTTGATATTTTCGCGGTCAAACGTATCCGGTTTATTAAGGAAATCCCCCTTAGTTACCATATTTCGTACGTTCCCGCCCGGCATTTTCCCGGTCTTGAGGAACAGGATCTCGAAAACAATCAAATGTGTAATGTCATCGAAAAGAATTACAATTACCCGATTCAGCACAGAATCGAAACACTGGAAGCCACTACCGCAACCACCGAAGAAGCCTGGCTTCTTTCGGTAAAGCCGGATTTTCCCTTGCTGCTGCTCGAAAATATCGTATATACCGACCGGGAACTTCCTCTTGAGTATTCGAGAATTATCTTCCGGGGAGACCGGATCAAAATAAAAATGGAATACAAACGGTCCTGATAACTGAAACAAATTTTTGCTTAATAGCATGAGGGTTTCTTTATGAAGATTTTAGCCATGGATTTTGGGACGTCATCAATAAAATTTTCTATTCTTGATGAAACATATACCACACTGAGGACGGCGAAGGTATCCTACCAAATCAGAGTATACAACGGTGACTGGGTCGAACTGGACGGTACTGTAATTCTCGACGCTATGACCGAGGGCATCCGCAGTTTCGGTGCGGACGCGCGTGATGTTGAACTGATCGGCTTCGATGCTTTTTCACCCTCCATGACTTTTATGGATGAACAAGGCGATCCGGTATATCCAGTCTTTACCCATCTCGATCGGCGCAGTAAAAAACAAACCCGGGATATTCTTGACAATATGGGAAAGGAACGGTTCCAGGCTATTACCGGAATACAGCCTTTCACCGGCGGGGCGTCGGTTACGTCTGTTTTATGGACAAAGGAAAACGAACCGGCTCTGTTTGACAGAACATACAAGCTTGGGCATCTCAATACGTATATTTACAAGAAACTCACCGGCCGCTGGTGTTCGGATCCGGTCAATGCGTCCATGATGGGAATGTATGAGACCGTTACGGGTGCGGGATGGTCAAAAGAAATCTGCGATACCTTTGGGATACCGGAACGCTTTTTGCCGGAAATCTTAGAACCCGGAACCATTGCCGGAACGCTCACAAAGGAAATGGCGTCCCGCTGCGGACTTACACCGGGTATTCCGGTTGCCCTTGGTACGAACGACGCTGCAACAGCCCAGATCGGCGCGGGAAATTCCTGTGCCGGCGATATACTCAACATATCCGGATCGAGTGAGATGGTTTCCGTGCTTACCGACATTCCGCGGATCGATGATCGGTATTATCTCCGCTGTTCCGCTTCCGCCGGACTCTGGCAGATTTACGCGACCACCGCCAGCGGCTTTGCCGTTGATTGGTTCAGAAATGAATTCTACCGTGACATGGATGAAAAAGAATTTTTCGGCACTGAATTCCCATCAGTGGTTGATACCCGTCTAGAAAAAACTGAAGTGGTTTTCCTGCCCTATCTTGCCGGGGACCGGCAGAGCCTTGAGCCCAAGAAAGGTGCGTTTACCGGTCTGACCCTGGATTCGAAAAGAGAGGATTTTCTCGCGGCGATTCTTTTGGGCATCCATGAACCTATTAAAAACGTAATCGATATCTGTGATACCTTTATGGAACTGAACGGGACAATAAAATTAACAGGCGGTATGATCAATCCCGCATTTATCCGGGTGAAAGAGAAACTCTTCGGCAAATACCATTTCGAGATAATCGATGACTGTCCGATTATCGGCAGCGCCCGGCTGGCCGTCAGCGGCCTCGGCAGGGGGAATGTCTGATGAAACAAAAATTACTCCGCGGAATATTCGCGCCTTTGACGACACCTTTTTCAGAAACCGGGGATGTTCGGTATGATCATCTCGAGTATAACATGGAAAAATACGCTGCCAGCGGGATACAGGGATATCTCGTTTTTGGTTCCAACGGAGAGAATAAATCCCTTTTAAATTCCGAGAAGGAAAAGATCCTTGCCTCAGTGATCCGCAATAAAGCGCCCGGGCAGATTGTTATGGCGGGAAGCATCTATGAATCAACCATGGAAACTATCGAATTTGCTCTGCTGACCGCGGAAGCGGGGGCTGACTATATAACACTGCTGGCGCCTTCGTATTTTAAAAGTGAGATGAAAGATTCCGTCCTGGTAAAGTACTTCACCGATGTGGCCTCCGCGGTTGGAATTCCCTGTCTTCTCTACCGGGCACCTCAGTTTTCAGGCGGTATCGATCTTTCGCCCCGTTTGGTGCGGGAATGCGCGGAACATCCGAATATTGCCGGGATAAAAGATTCTTCCTCCGGGGGGATTGAAAAAATACTCCACGCGGTCCCGGAATCTTTTTCCGTATTGTCAGGGAGCGCCAATACGTTTTTCCCCGCCATGCTGAACGGCGCTGCCGGCGGTGTGTTGTCCCTGGCTGATTATCTGCCGGGAAAAGCGGTGGAATTGTACGACGCGATTGCCGGCGGCAGCCTCGGAAAAGCTTCTGAACTTAACAGAAAGATTATCGCCCTTAACATAGAAATTTCCGGCACTTACGGCGTGGCGGGTGTTAAATCCGCAATGGATTCAGCGGGTTTCCGCGGCGGTGTTCCGCGGCTTCCGCTCCTTCCTATCCCGCCTGAAGGGGCGGAAAAGATAAAAAAGATCCTGAATACTTATCCCTGATTCACAAATCACGGCAGCTTAACGGACAATACCTATATTCCGCGGCGGCCAATGAAAACGGGACCAGCGGCAATTAGGTGGAGCTTATTCATTTCTTTCGTTAATAATGTTATACTATATTTACTTTACGTCACGCGCATGTCCCGGCCGGGAGGAGGGTGTGTTTTTTTGAGCGAATATCAAATGACCAGTCTCACACAGGAATTCGAGATTGAAAGCATTGTTTCAGTTCATTATTTCGAATATTCGAAGGATTACCTTTTTCTTGGGGAACGCCACGATTTTTGGGAAATTCTTTACGTGGACAAGGGTGAAGTAACGGTCCGCGCCGATGACAACTATATTGTGCTGAGCCGCGGGGAAATGATTTTCCACAAACCGAATGAATTCCATATGGTGATTGCCAACGGTATCGTCGCGCCGAACCTGGTGGTGGCATCCTTTGTGTGCCGGAATCCGGCGATGGAATCCTTCCGCGACCGGATTGTTATACTGGATGAACAGTGCAAAAAATACATGGGCCAGATCGTCGCGGAGGCGAAAAACGCCTTTTCCAGCCCCCTGGGCGACCCGTACCTAAAGGCGCTGGAAAAACGGCGCGATTCCAAATTCGGCTGTGAACAGCTTATTTCCGTGTATCTGCAGCTTCTGCTGATCAGCATTATGCGCATGGACGGCGCTCCCGCGATCACATCGGCCAACCGGCAACACTATAACGAAGAAATTTACAAAAAAATAACCGTGTATCTTGAGGAAAATCTCGATAAGAACCTGAGTATAAACCATATCGCGACCCATTTTTCCCTCAGCAAAACGAGCCTGAAATCCCTGTTCCGGGAAAACAACAGTCTCGGCGTTATGGAATACCTCAGGAACCTGCGCATCGAGCGGGCAAAACAAATGATCCGTGAGGAAACAATGAATTTCACCCGCATCAGCGAAACCCTCGGCTTTTCTTCAATTCATTATTTTTCCCGGGTTTTCCGGAAAAACGTCGGAATGTCCCCGTCGGAGTACGCGACCTCGGTAAAGGTACTCGTGGACCGGAATACTCCGGAGGACATATAACCGGGACTACAGGTTTTTGACGCCGTTAAAACTGTGGTCTTCGGACCGGACCGATGTGACCTGGTCGGGGTAATGCGCATACTGGTATCGGAACCACGCATCCAGCTCGGAGACGAGCATAGCCCGAATCTTTGAATACGCGGGATCCTCAAATACATCATGGGACTCATCGGGATCGGCCTCAAGGTCGAACAATTCGTAAAGGGCCTTTTGAGGTCCGCCGTCGGCCAGACGGCCCAGCTTGTAGGGCCCCCGGCGCACCATCGAAAGCGCTTCGTCGCGGTTGCCGCCAATAATGGAAAATGTCACATCGTCCCAGAGGAATGTATCATTGCGGAGCATCGGCTGGAGTGTCCGGGCCTCAATACCAGGACGGCGCCATGTCGCGTCGCCGGCGAGATCCAGGATCGTACCGTAGAGGTCAATGGTGCTGACGACACTCGGCTCCCGGACGCCCGCTTTCCCGTCCGCGGGCTTGATAACCAGCGGAACCTTGCAGCAGGAATCGTACATCTGCCCTTTGAAAAAGAGGCCGTAGGATCCCATGTGGTCGCCGTGATCCGAAGTGAAGATAATCGTCGTGTTATCGTATTCGCCGGATTCCTCAAGCTGCCGGATAACCCGGCCCACGTAATCGTCGACCATTTTAACCTGACCCAGGTACGCCGCAATGATCTGCCTGCAGTCATCCTCCGTCAGTTCCGAGAGAATCCGCTCACGGAGGGGCGAACAAAGCCGTTTAAAGATGGGGCTGTCCGCGAGATAGTCCTTGTAATATGAATCAGGCAGCTTAATGCTCCGCCAGTCGTACATTGAACCGTAGGGCGCCGGCGGATCGTAGGGCATGTGGGGACCAAAAAACGAAAGGAACAGGAAAAACGGGCGGTCCCTGCCGCGGTTTTGTAAAAATTCGACTCCCTCCCGCCCGGTCCAGGCGACATCGTGCTCTTCTTCGGTGCGGAAGGCGCTGCCCATCATAAATTTTCTGATATCGGTATTAAAGGCAAGTTCATCCTCGTCGAAACGCTTCACGGGATCAAACCTTCCGGCGAAGGGGCCCTTCTGGAGCCATTGTATATACGCGGATTCCTTGTCGTCATTGGCATAGATGGAGTAAGGGGCGTCATGCAGGCGCTTATACTCAAAACCGAAATCGTCTTGGGACGGAACAAAATGCAGTTTGCCGATTGCCGCGGTCTCGTAGCCGCAGGTTTTGAGGCGTTCCGTCATCAGGCTGACTTCGCCGGAAAAAGGTGACCAGTTTTTCGCAACGCCGCAGGACGGCGGAAACATTCCGCTCATAATCGCCGCCCGGGCGGGCCCGCAGACCGGTGACGGCGTGTAAGCGTTGGTAAAGCACACACCTTCCTTCGCAAGCCGGTCAAAATTCGGTGTAAGATCACTAATACCGGAAAGCCCGGAAACCGCGCTGAATTTCTGCTCATCGGTCATAATAAAAAGAATATTGCTGCGTTCTGCCATTAGAATCACTCCATTCATTGCTTTATCTGCAATTTTAACACAAATACTATGGTTTTGATTTAGCCAAACAGCCATAGAATTTGCACAAACTATTAAAAAAGTGATTCCCCATGCAAAAAGTGCAAATTTAATGACCAAATATCTAAATCGCCATTCGAGAAAATCGTGATATTATACATGCAGTTAATGCCCTGAATAAATGATTCACGGCATTAAAAAAATCATGTCATTTATTTAAAAATTTTATGGTTGATTGAATTCAAAGTATGTCTGAAATTTAGTATTTATGGAATGGCTTCCGGAAATATTTTCGGCTGCTGCTGATTGCGATTATTGTATTTAGGAGGAACCCTGCATGAAAAAGAGTAAACTTCTGGGAATTTTCTGTCTGAGTCTGTCGTTTTTTATGGCTGTAACCGCATGCAACAAAAGCTCCGGAGGCGCTTCTTCCGGCTCGGGGACAACGGTAGAACTTGTCTATTGGTCAAACTGGAACAATACCGAGTCCCAGGGCAGGGTGATGCGGGACGCTATCAAGGAATTTGAGCAGCAGAACCCCGGTGTCAAGATCAGCATTGTCAACAACGGACGGGAGAACAGAAAAGTCGTTCTTCCCGCATTGGAAGCGGGCCAGCAGGTGGATCTGATGGACCAGAATATCGATTTTGCCATCAGGACCTGGAAGGACTATCTGCTGAATATGGACGATTATTATACACGGACCTTCCCCTCCACCGGCGGAAAAGCCCTGGGCGAGGCTCTGCTGCCGATGTATGTGGATCTTACCCGGTCCAAAGACGCGAACGGCAGTCTGTATGGAATCCCGTACCAGCCGAATGTCTGGGGGGTGATGTACAACAAGGACCATTTCGCCAAGGCCGGCATTACTAAGGCGCCGGAAACCTGGGCGGAATTCCTGGATGTCTGCGCGAAGCTCAAGGCCGCCGGATTTATACCGATCACCACCGACGACGCGTACGCCGACATCTGGTTTGGTTTCCATCTGTGCCGCTATAAGGGTTCAGACTGGGTGGACGGTCTGGTTAACGGCCGCAACAGCTGGAACGATCCCCAGGTTCTCCAGGCCGCCAAGGATTTTGAGGAACTCGCGGCCAAGGGTTATATGCCTTCTACGGTTTCCGCCAATATCTGGCCCGCGGGTCAGCAGGAAATTGCATTGGGTGAAGTCACCATGTACCTGAACGGTTCATGGCTTCCGAATGAAGTGATGGCCACCGCCGGCCCTGATTTCCCCTGGGGTATGTTTGCCTATCCCGAGGTACCCGGCGGTGCCGACGATAAGGGCGCGACCGTTGTCGGTTCACAGATAATGTGTGTAAACAAAAACACCAAGTACCCCGATGAGGCAATGGCCTTCGCGGCGTTTATTTCCACCGGCAAGTACGATCAGCTGCTCAGTGCCCAGACCTATGGAATCCCCATGGATCAGTCAAACCAGTGGCCGAAGCAGCTGGAGGATGCCAAGGGTATTTTTGAAGGCTTTACCAAGCGGTATCCCGCCAGCACCACAATCCGCAACAACGCGGATAAGAACTCCCTTATTAAGGAAGAGTTTGTCAAACTGATCGGCGGCAAAGTCTCCGCCGCCAGATTTATCGAAGCTATGAAATAAGATTTTTAAAGCTATCCAGTGGCAGGGCGGCAAAGCCGTTCTGCCATTATTTTTTTCATTAATTCGGAACTCCGGCAGAGAAGGAGATATGCCTATGAAACGCAGCAAATTGGCCCTGCTCATTTTTATCGGCCCCGCGGTGCTGCTGTACCTGCTGATATATCTTTATCCAACGGTCCGCACCACGGTTATGAGTTTTTTCACAACCCCCACCGTTACATCCCCGGTGTCCCAGTGGTCTTTTTTCGGGTTCGGAAATTACCGTACCCTGATCGACTCCAATATGTTCCAGGCGGCAATGGTCAACCTGGTGAAGATCCTGGTGTACGGTGGCGTTATAACATTGTTCATCGCCATGGTGTTCGCCGTGATACTGACATCGGGGGTGAAGTTCAAGTCATTTTTCCGGGCGGTCATCTATCTGCCGAATGTCATCGCGGCGGTCGCCCTGGGCACGATGTGGCTGCAATACGTCTATAACGCCAAATACGGATTGCTTAAGACGGTTTTTGAAACCCTGGGACTCAAAACCCTCGCCGCGGTCCAGTGGACTTCGCCGGAACATATTTTCGGTTCGATGCTGGTGGCCTACTGTTTCGGTATGGTGGGTTACTTTATGACAACATACATGGCCGGTATTGAACGTATTCCCCGGGACTGCTACGAGGCGGCCACCATTGAGGGGGCCAATGTTTTCCAGCAGTTTTTCAGGATCACCCTGCCGCTGCTGAAGGGCGTTTTCCGTACGACCGTTGTGCTCTGGGGCGTACGTTCGGTGGGTTTCTTTGTCTGGTCCCAGGTATTCACACCACTGATTCCCATGCGGGCCACCATCACGCCGGCGGTCTATATGTACCGCAATGTCTTCGGCGTTGACGAGAACACCCTGGTGGATGTAGGCGCCGGCGCCGCTGTGGGCGTTATAATGACCATCACCGTTATTGTGATGTTCCTGGTAATAAATCTTATCCTCCGCGATAAGGATGATCTTGAATTCTAGGGGGAGGATTAGCGTATGAAAAACTCCGGACTGAAAAAACAGGCGAAACTGATTCCCGGCTATATTCTGGTCTGCGCCTGGGTGCTTTTTACCTTTGTCCTTATCGGCTGGATATTCCGGGCGTCGCTTTCGACCACGGCGGCCATATTTTCGAACACCATGTCCACATCGGGGATCCACTTTGTAAACTACTGGAATGCCCTGTTTCACCATAACATAGCGGGCTATTTCGTCAATTCGATCATATATACGTTTTCTTCGGTATTTCTCGCGGTCTGCATCTGCGCCCCCGCCGCCTACGGCCTTTCGCGGTTCCGGTTCCGGGGGAACAAGCTGCTCCAGAGTATGTTTATTGCCGGACTCGGCATCCCGACCATCATGATCATCATGCCGCTGTTTTCACTGATCGCGTCCATGAAGCTTACCAACAACCGGTTTGTGCTTATTCTGCTGTACATCGGTGTGGTTCTGCCCTTTACGACCTACTACCTGATGACCTTCTTCCGGAATCTTTCCCATGAATACGAAGACGCCGCCGCCATCGACGGCTGCGGCCAGGTGGCGACTTTCTGGCGGATCATGCTGCCCCTGGCGCAACCGGGCATAGTCACGGTGGTGGTTTTTAACTTCATCACCATCTGGAATGAGTTCTTTATTTCCCTGATCTTCGCCAACGATACGGCCCTGCGTCCGGTTTCGGTGGGACTCTATTCCATGGTCAACTCCATGCGGTATGTCGGCGACTGGGCGGGCATGTTCGCGGTGGTGGTCATTGTATTCCTGCCGACCTTTATTCTCTATATCGCGCTTTCGGAAAAAATTGTCAGCGGTGTCACCTCCGGCGGGTTAAAGGGGTGACCTAAAAAAAGCTGATCAGGAGATTGTCTCATGGCTGCCTACGTCTCGGCCCTTACCATCCCCGGCGCTCCCCTGGAGGGCGAAAACCCGCTCCCGGTTTTCCGGGAGCTCAGCCATGCATCCAATGTACAGGATGACGGTACCCTGGAGCCCGATGAGCTGGAAGGTTTCGGAAGAGAGACAGCGGCCCGGGTGCTGCCGTATACGATGCAGGACCGCTACACCCGGTCCCGCAGGATGCTTACCCTGAAGACCATTGTGCTGGAAAACGGCCTGCTCCGGGCGGTTTTTCTGCCGGAGTACGGGGGACGGCTGTATTCACTGACCGAGGTGAAAACCGGCCGGGAGCTTTTGTTTACCAACCCGGTGTTCCAGCCCGCCAACCTGGCCCTGCGGAACGCCTGGTTTTCCGGCGGAATCGAATGGAACATTTCCCAGAAAGGCCATACCTTTACCACCTGTGATTCCGTTTTTTTCGCTCTATTAAAAGATGAAACCGGAACGGATTTTCTCCGCATGTACGAGTATGAGCGCCAGAAAAAACTGTTCTGGCAGATTGACTTTCATCTGCCGGAAGGCAGCGCGTATCTGCAGGCCCACGTCAGAATCGTGAACGACCGGGACACGGCCACACCGATGTACTGGTGGACCAATATCGCCGTCCCGGAAACCGAACGTACCAGGGTGTTTTCGGCCTCCGCAGAGACGGTCTTCCAGAACAAGGAAGCGTCCTTCCGCTGGATGACGGAGCATAATATCGAAATGAACAGCGCGAATTTCCGTGCCGCCCCGGTTTTCTTCGGCCACGCAGAACTGCCGTACCTTACGAACGGGCAGGGGCGGCACGCGGATTTCGATGTTTCCTATCCGATGCGGTATAACCGTTCCAACGAGTATTTTTTCAAGAACCCCGCCGGACTTGCCTCTCCCTGGGAAGCCGCGGTGCAGGATGATGGGTTTGTCTTTTTCGAACGCTCAACCCAGCCGCTGCGGTACCGCAAGATGTTCTGCTGGGGCGCGCACCGGGGAGGCCGCCGGTGGGAGGATTACCTCGCGCGGCCCGGGGAGGGCGCCTACGTTGAAATCCAGGCGGGGCTCGCGCCAACCCAGGTCCATGGCATGGTGATGCCGGAGAACAGTGTTATTGAATTCACGCAAATTTTCGGCGGATTCACCTGCGCCGATCCGGACCGCTGCCATGATGAATGGACTAAGTCAAAAGTTTTTATTGAAAGTGAGATCGATGAACGGCTTCCGGCACGGGAGGTCCTCGCCGCGGACAGCCGCCTCCGTTCGATGGCCGAACTGCCGGCGGAACGGCTGCTGCATCACGGCTCCGGCTGGGGCGCCCTGGAGGAAAACCGCCGCCGCTATGCCGGTGACAAAGCTATTCCAAAGGGGTTTGTTTTTCCGGAAACGACCCTTGGAGAACGGCAGATGCCCTGGCTGCTCCTGCTGCGGGAAGGACGGCTGCCGGATCTTGACGCCAATACACTTCCGTCGTCATGGATGGTGGATAACGCCTGGCAGCAGCTGCTGGAAGCGGCGGCGGATACGGGAAGTCCCGCCGCGCTGCTGCATCTTGGGGTAATGCAGTATGAAAACGGCGCCCACGAACACGGAAAAAACCTTTGGCTTAAAGCTGCCGATCTTTTTCCCCATCCGGTGATATACCGTAATCTCGCCTGCGTATGTCTGCAGCACGGCGATCCGGGCCGGGCCGCCGAATGGATGGGCAGATCCTCAGCGGCGGAACAGGGCCGTCTGGACAGAGCCTTTGCAGAGGAATACCTCATGCTTTTGATTGAAGCAGGGCGTTTCGGTGAAGCCTGGCACTTCTATGAAGATCTGCCGGAAACCCTCCGCGGCCATGAATACATCCGGATCCTGGCGGGGCAGGCGGCCATTGAAGTTGGAGCTTATGATTATCTGCGGACCCTGTTCAGCCATGAGTTTGCCGCCATCCGTGAAGGGGAGAGTATTCTGACGGATTTATGGTTCCGCTGGCAGGCGGTTGAACTGGCGGGGCAGCGCGGTGTGCCATACGACGCCGCGCTGCTGGAGGAAGTCCGGCGCACCCTGAAGCCGCCGGAAATTATTGATCTTCGGATGAATACAAACATCTAATATTTTCTTGCTAAACCAAAAGAGTCATGAGAAAATTATTCTTCGGAAAAAAAAATCAAAAGGAGAATTATATGATTCAAGGAATTAAAAAATACGTTGCCCTGTCTGCGATTCTGGGAGCGGTATTTTTCGTAGCCGCCTGCAGCACCGCACAGGGAGCCGCGGATATCCCCGAAGGAACCAAGGTCTCGTTTCAGATCCTGTTTACCAGTGATACCCACGGCAGTTTTACGAATTACAATTACGCCACCGGCAGGGAAACCGTCGGCGGCCTTACCAAAGCAGCGTCCATTATCAGCCGGGAAAAAGCCGGTTTCCCCGGACCTACCCTGGTGATTGACGTGGGTGATACGATTCAGGGAAACGGGACAAGCTATTTTATAAACAACAAGGATTTTATACCCTATCCCAATGTGGCGGCTTTTGAAGTGATCGGCTATGACGCGGCCACCCTGGGCAACCATGAATTCAACTTCGGTATTGAGGCAATGTACCAGGCCTTTGACGGGTTTACCGGTGAGAAACTCATGGCCAACGTGACCTACAATGACGGCAGTTACCTAAAGGGATTCCAGCCGTACCATGTGTTCACCATGCCCCAGGGACTCCGGGTCGCGGTGATAGGCGTCGTAACCCCCAACATTGAACGCTGGGATCAGGGGAACATGCGGAAGGACGGCCTCAGGGCGGAAAGCGCTTCCCAGGCGGTACGGCGGACCATTGACGAGATCAAGCGCAAAAACCTGGCGGATATCTTTGTCCTGGCGGCCCATATGAGCACTGAAAATGAATACGGCACCGAAGGCTCCGGCGCCTTGGATGTGGCAAATATGAACCCCGAACTGGCGGTCATCATGGGCGCCCATTTCCACACGATCAGGGGAACCCAGGATAAGCAGGTCGTCCTGGGAAATCCCGGGGTCAAATACGCTGAAAACAAGAACGCCGCCGCGTCGGTGGGCAAGGTGATCATCACCGCGGTTTATGAGAACGGCCAGTGGGTGATCCCCAACAAGACCGGCGATTACGCCGGTTCCGGGGTCCAGACGGATATTATTTCTGTCACTGCGGATACACCCCAGGATCCCCAGGTAGCTGCGGCGGTTGCCAAAGCCCATGAGACGGTGCGGCGCTACGTCAGCGAAACCGTGGTGGGATACCTGACGGGCGGACCGCTCGTGCCGGAACCGGAAATCAAAGGTTCCTATGAAGGCTACCTCCGGGACACCGCCCTGGCGGACCTGGTTAACAAGGTAATGATGCACTTCACCGGCGCGGAAATCGCCGGCGGCGCTCCGCTGGATACGAACTCAAATCACCAGCCCGGGCAGATCACCATCGCCGGGGTTGCCACGATTTACAAGTACGACAACAATACCCTGTACAAACTCCGGATGACCGGCGATCAGGTAATAAAGTGGATGGAATACAGCTACAGCTATTTCACGCCCACTGTCAACGGTACGGCGGACCATACAAAACCCGCCTTTAATCCCGCTACGGACCTGACCATTTCCACCGGGGCAATCCGGGATTACAACCAGGACCAATTCTCGGGGATTAAGTATGAAGTGGACCTGACCAAACCCGTGGGGCAGCGTATCAGGGTCCTCAGCATGGCCGACGGCAGCCCCTTCTCCCTGACAAAGGAATACATCATCGCCTGCAACGATTACCGGGCATCAACCCAGCTTCTGAATACCTCCGAAACCGGGGTGTTCAAACCCGGCGAAAAGATCGCCCAGCTGATCGAGGCGGATGTCCAGTCGCCTTCGGGGCTCACCAGCATGCCCGACCTGATCATCGAATACATCCGGATGCAGCCCAACCAGACCATCACCAACGACTGCGATAACAACTGGCGGTTCGTCAACCTAAACTGGGACCCGGCTCTGCGGGCCAAGGCCGTGGAGGCGATCAACAGCGGCCGGATTACCACGGACTTCAAGTCCCCGGTAACCAAGGCCCAGGTAGAAGCCCTGCGGTAAATCAATCCGGCAGACAGCCCCTAAAGTTTTTTAGGGGCTGATTTTTTATGCCTGATTCCGCAATAAATAACCGTATAAAAAAATACGCGGAACTGTTATAATTGATCTAATGCAGATTTTGTCAGCCAACGGAGAGATCATCCTAAAACAGCTTCTGGAATCACGGGGAACAGTTTCCATCAGCAAACTGCAGGAATACTGCAACTTGTCCCGGAAACACGTTGCCTACGAATTGCAGTTAATCGATGATCTCCTCAGAGAAAACGGCGCCCGCATCCATGGGACCAAGGGAAAGGGATTTGAAATCAAAATCCTTTTCCCGGAAGAATTTGCCGGGTTCAGCAATGATTTTCTCCATGATAAACAGCGCAATCAGTATCTTCATTTTTCGCGGAACTTCCTGGCGTATAAAATACTTTTTGATCTGGTTCTCAATGAGCGGTTTTTCAGCATCGATGAATTAACCCAGATGTATTTCTATTCCCGGGGCACTATTTCAAAAAGCATTAAAACCGTAAAAACCCTGCTGAACAAATACGGATGCACCCTGATCTCCAGGCCGAACTACGGCATGAAATTTGTGGGAACCGAATGGAATACCCGGATCTGTCTTATTTACACGGATAAAATCGCATTCCGGATGAGCTCGGTGATAAAGGATTCAACCGATGAAGGATTCGGTAAATTCATCGACAAGGACCGGTACCAGCTTCGGGACATTGAACGTATTATCCAGGAAGTTTTTAACCAGTACAATCTTAAAATTCCCTATATTTACCTGACGAAACTGAAACTCTATGTGGTTATATCCCAGACCAGGGCTGACCAGTACGATCTCCTGGATTTTAATGAGACACAGAAAAGCGAAATCCTGGAAAGTCCCTATGCGGTTCCCGCGGAGGCCATCGCCGAACGGCTCAACTCCCTGGGCTATACCATCCGCCGGAAAGATATTGACGCGATCACCGTTTTCCTGCTCTGTTTCTGTTCAAGAATCAGCGGCGGTGACTATGACCGTCCGGAAACAGCGGAGCAGTGCAGAAATGATACCCTTGATTTAATCGGCTATATCAGAGATTTGTACTTCGGTGTGGATAACTACCTGGATAATGAGTTTATCCGTGAATTTTCCTGCTTCCTTCTGGGGCTTAAAGCCCGCACTGTATTTCAGCTGCCCGTGGATGAAGAAAGTGTATACCAGGTAAAACAGGATGGTTCGTTTATATCGGATATATGCCGGGATTTTGCCGTTTTGTATTACCGGAAATACGGCATCAAACTGCCGGAGCCGGAAATACTTTCAGTATATTTTATTATCCATAATTCCTTTTCCCGGTACACCCAGCGGGAGGCTAATTACAGAATCATCCTGGTTTCCCGTTACGGGATTCATTTTTCCAGGAACGTGGCAAACCGGATATTGGAAGAATACCCCTCCAAGATTATTTCCATTGATGTGGCGGAGTTTACCGATGTCGCGTATATGGATATGCAGCCCTATACGTTTCTGCTTACCGATATTGAACAGGACCGGTACAATTTTATTGAGCTGCCCATTATCAGGCTCGATTTTTTCCGGTTTCCCGGACAGTCCCTTTCCCTGAATAAATACCTCTCCATTCTGCTCCGGTCGGAACTGCAGGGCCTTATTAAGGACGGCAATGTAATCAAAAACAGGATTTTTAAAACTAAGCTGGAAGTCTACGGGTACCTGGCGGACCATTATATCAGCGCCGGCCGGCGGGAAGAATTTATCCGGGAATGTTCCGACAACAATACTTTTCTCAGTGACGAACGCGGCAACCGGATCGCTCTGGTATCAGCGGACAGCCGTTTTTACGGCAAAAAGGAAATTGTCCTTATCACCGGAAAAACAGCCTTTCTCTGGGATAACGAACCGGTGCAGATGATTGTTTTTTTCAACAGAAAAAACAGACCTTATGTCGAGATAAAGACACTGAATTCGATGCTGATAACATTTATGCACGCCAGTGCGGGGCTTGTCGAACAGATATCCGCCAGCAATGCCGATGAAATCATAGAATTTATTGTCGGCAGTATTTACCCTTAAAGACCACAGACCGCGAGTATTCAAAAAAACAGGCACCTACCTGGGAAATTATTTGTATTGAGTTCTCCAAATTCCAATTTTACACTGAATCATCAGGAATGACCCGGATAGCTGCCGGTTCTGCGGAGGGCTGCGTAACCTGCGGCGTAACTTTGTTTTTGGAGGATCCTATGATCATGGCACTGCGGCTTGATGAAGATTTAATCAACAGCCAGTCGATTAACGGCTGGTGTGAATCATTAGCCGCAGACAGCATCATCATTGCCAATGACCAGCTGGTTACGGATGGGGTCTCTTCCATGGTTCAGAAAATGGCGGTACCAAGAAACATTAAAGTCGCGATCAAGGAACTGCAGAGCGCCCTGGTACTGCTGCAGGACCCGTCCTTCGGCGATCTGAAAATTCTGATTATTGTTGATACCCCCGGGGATCTTTTACTGATCCTTGAACAGCTGCCCGCCGGTATTCCTGTGTATGTGGGAACCTACGGGAGAAACAACGCCGGGCATTCTGACGCGGTCCAGCTGGCACCGGGTTTCAGGGTTACAGCGGACGAAATAAAACTTTTCCAGAAGGTCTTTGCCTTGCAGGAACATACGGTTTTCCAGCGGACAGCCGCGGAGGAACCGGTCCCCTTGGGGAACTTACTGCAAGAAAATAATATTTTTTAAAGGAGACACAAAAATGAAAAGGTCTGTATGGTTTTTCCCGGCGGTTATTCTGGCGGGAATGCTGCTTGCCGGATGCGGTTCCGGTGAAAAATCGGGTACCGCCGCGGGTACATCAGGTGCGGCGAAACGGGATGTCATATCCCATCTGCGGGTCGGGATCAACGCCGATGTGGCTGACCTGGCTCCGTATTCCGCCGGCGGAAACGGCCGCAACAGTATTATGTTTGCCCTCTATGAGTACCTCGGTTCACTGGAAAGCGTGGGCGGTGAGCTGAAAGGGCAGATCATGAAGGATTACGTTACCAAGGACGGTTCGGTTTACGATATCACAATATACGACTACGTGAAGGACACCGCGGGCAACCATCTTACGGCGGATGATATTATCTTCAGTTTTAATAAAGCAAAGGAAAAGGGAAACAATACCAATACCCGGCGCATTGTACGCATTGAAAAAACCGGCGACTATTCCGTCCGTTTGGAAATTGACGCGAATTATGTAGGAGGGTTTACCGCGGTTCTCGGAGCGGTTCCGATAGTTTCCCGGAAAGCGTATGAAGCGAGTTCCAATGAAATGGCCGCAAATCCCGTGGGAACCTCGCCGTACCGGGTAAGCAGCTTTATCCCCGGATCCAGTGTGACCCTGGAACGGACCGACAGCTACTGGCAGACCGATGAGTCACTCCGGACAGTGTACGCCACCGCCAATCCCGTGAAGATAACCTATACCACCATCAAGGAAGCGGCCCAGATGGCAATCGCCCTGGAAACCGGAAACATTGACCTCGGCCTCTCCCTGGACGCCATGGAGGCAACCCGGTTCATGGCCGGCGGGAACAGCTCAAAGGGTTTCACCGTATTCCAGGAAATAACCAATATCGGAAACCAGGTATATCTTTCCGGTGATCCCAAGGGACCGTTCTACAGCAACCCCGATCTTCGCCGGGCCGTGCTCTACGCCATCGATAAGCAGGGGATTGTTGACGCGGTACTCAGAGGCTATGGGGTAATTGAGTATACCTTCGGGGCTGAATCATTCGGTGATTTCCAGCCGCAGTGGAAGAACGAGGATTATTTTAACTACAATCCCGAAAAAGCAAAGCAGTTCCTTGCGTCGGCCGGCTACAGCGGAAATTCCCTCAGGATCATGACCGACAATACGGCTCAGCGGAACAGGGTTGCGCAGATCATCCAGGGATACCTCCAACAGGTAGGTATCAAGTCGGAAATCCTGCAGTACGACAGCGCGCTCTTTAATTCATACAAGACCAAACCCAGTGAATGGGATCTCTGCCTCGACAATACCGGCGCGTCCGATTATGTGGTGAGTGTGTGGCGCAGCAAATTCGATGCCCGGCAGTACCAGCTCGGCTCCACCAACGGCTGGAAGGATGATACCATGCAGCGGCTCCTGGAGACGGCTCTTTCCTTTGACGGGCATACCCCCGCGAACGTAAATGCCTTCCATCAGTATTTTAAGGAACAGGCCTACGCCATGGGTCTTTTCAACCATACTTTCTTTACCGTTGCGGTTGACAATATTTCCGGCGTCAAGTTTGACAGCAAGATGTTCGTAATATGTCCGGCTATTGAGGTATTTTAATTCGAATATTCAGGATCGGAATTCCCGTTAAAATCAGAATCAGCGGGAATTCCGAAATGAAGGATGGAGCACTATGGTTAAATTTATCCTCAAACGATTGATCTGGATGGTGCCGGTAGTTCTTGGGGTGACGGTTTTTCTTTTTACACTTCTTTATTTTGTGCCGGGCGACCCGGCGGTGGTTATCCTGGGCGCCAACGCTACCCAGGCCGAACTTGAGTCGAAAAGAGAAGACCTGGGGCTGAATGATCCGTACCTGGTACGGCTCAGCCGATATATGGTTGACGCGTTCCTGTATTTCGATTTCGGCAAATCCTACATTACCAACACCAGCATTACTTCGGACTTGTTAATCCGTTTTCCCAGGACCTTCCTGCTGGCTTTCAGCTGTATTCTCCTATCCATCGTTGTGGGGGTGCCCCTCGGGGTCAACGCAGCGGTTCACCAGAACGGGTTCGCGGACAGGGCCTGCATGTTCCTGGCGCTGCTGGGAGTTTCCATGCCGGCTTTCTGGGTCGGCTTGATGCTGGTCCTGGTATTTTCCCTGCGGCTGGGATGGCTGCCCCCTTCGGGCATCGGCGGTCTTCAGTATTATATACTGCCCGCTATTGCAAACTCCTTCGGGGGTATCGCGAACCAGGCCCGGCAGACCCGTTCCAGCATGCTGGAGGTTATCCGTTCCGATTATATTACCACCGCCCGGTCAAAGGGGCTTTCGGAGCGGAAGGTCATTTATTCCCATGCCCTGCCCAACGCCCTTATCCCGGTCATAACCATTGCGGGCTCATCCTTCGGCCGTATGCTGGGGGGTACCCTGGTAATCGAAACGGTCTTTTCCATTCCCGGAATCGGCAGTTACATGATCGGCGCCGTGAACAACCGGGATTATCCGGTTGTAATGGGCTCGGTTATTTTCCTGGCGATTTCCTTCAGTATGGTCATGCTGCTGGTGGATCTTATCTATGCCTATGTTGATCCCCGTATCAAAGCCCAGTACATGAGCGGCTCAAAAAGGAGGCGGCACCATGCCTAATAATCAGCTTGCTGCCATGGCAGCGGATCCAGAAATCCGTAAGCACAGTAATTTTGCGGCCCTCATGGGCCGGCTCCGGAAAAACAACGCCGCGATGCTGGGACTTATTATTTTCCTTGTCCTTGTGCTCATTGCGGTTTTTTCTCCCCTGATCATGCCGTATCCCTATGATCACATGGATTTAATCAACGCCTATTCCCCTCCGTCGGCGGAACATTGGTTCGGTACGGATGATCTTGGCCGGGATGTTCTGAGCCGGATTATGTACGGCGGACGCTATTCCCTGAGCATCGGCATTATTGCCACCGGTTTTTCCGTTTTGATCGGGATGGCCATCGGCGCCGTGGCGGGATACTTCGGCGGCAGGGTAGACAACCTGATCATGCGTTTTATGGATATTATACAGGCGGTTCCCGGTCTTCTTCTGACCATCGCGATTTCCGCGGTCCTGGGGTCCGGCTTTGATAAAACCATCATGGCCCTGGGCTTAAGCAATATTCCGAACTACGTCCGGATCGTCAGGGCTTCCATCATGAGTATCCGGAAAATGGAATACCTCGAAGCGGCGGAATCCATCAACTGCAGGAACAGCCGGATCATTCTGCACCATGCCCTGCCGAACGCGCTTTCTCCGGTTATCGTCCAGGCAACCATGGGTGTTGCCAATACGGTGCTGACCGCGGCGAGCCTCAGTTTCATCGGTCTCGGTGTTCAGCCTCCGACCCCTGAATGGGGGGCCATGCTTTCGGCGGGAAGGAATTTCATCCGTGATTATCCCCACATGGTCATTTTCCCGGGGGTTTTTATCATGATCTCGGTCCTTGCCCTTAATATGCTGGGGGACGGACTCAGGGACGCCCTCGATCCCAAGCTGAAAAATTAATGAGGTACAACCATGGGAAATAATCCTTTTTTATCAGTTGATAATCTGGTGGTGGAGTATACCAGCGAAGGCCAGACAATTCACGCGGTCAATCATGTATCGTTCACCCTGGAACGGGGGAAAACACTGGGGCTCGTAGGAGAAACCGGAGCGGGAAAGACCACCATCGCAAAGTCTATCCTCCGTATCCTTCCCGATCCTCCCGCGAAAATCAAAGACGGCGCCATCAGTCTGGAGGGTGTAAACCTCCTGGAGCTGCCCGAGACCGCCATGTACAAAATCCGGGGAAGCAGAGTATCCATGGTTTTCCAGGATCCCATGACCGCCCTCAACCCGGTCATGCGGGTAGGCAAGCAGATCGCCGAGGTTATCCAGCTTCATAACAATATTTCCAAGGCCGAAGCGGTAAAACGCGCGGAGGCCATGCTGGAGATGGTAGGAATCCCAACTGAACGGTACAACGAATATCCCCACCAGTTTTCCGGGGGCATGAAACAGCGGGTGGTTATTGCCATCGCCCTGGCCTGCAGTCCTGAACTGCTGATTGCCGATGAACCCACCACGGCTTTGGACGTAACTATCCAGGCCCAGGTTCTGGAAATGATCAGCAAACTGAAGCAGGAAAAAAACATGGCCCTGATCCTGATCACCCATGACCTTGGTGTGGTCGCTGAGGTATGTGATGAAGTCGCGGTGGTTTACGCCGGTGAAATCGTGGAGTACGGAACAAAGGAAGATATTTTTGACCATCCGGCCCATCCCTATACCCGGGGACTTTTCGGAGCCCTGCCGGATATGGACAGCGATACGGACCGGCTTTCTCCCATCACCGGACTTCCGCCGAACCCGTCGGATCTGCCGAAGGGCTGCTACTTCAGCCCCCGCTGTCCCCTGGCGGAGGAAAAATGCCTGTCCGCTCATTTTGACCTTACCGAATATCAGCCGGGCCATACGTACCGCTGCTGGAAGCAGGTAACCCAGGAGGCACCCCGTGGCACCGTTAATTGAAGTCAGGAATCTTAAAAAATACTTTGATACTCCCAAGGGTTCGCTCCACGCGGTGGATGGTGTCACCTTTACCATCGGCGCCGGCAGGACCATGGGGGTCGTGGGAGAATCGGGCTGCGGAAAATCAACCCTAGGCCGGGTTATCATTCATCTCCTGGACAATACCGGCGGAACGATTCTCTTTGACGGCGAAGATATAAGCAGGGTAACGAAGAAGACCCTCCGCCGTCTCCGGGAAGACATGCAGATCATTTTTCAGGATCCTTTTTCATCCCTCAATCCCCGGCTCACCGTGGAGGAAACAATCAAGGAACCCCTCCTGCTGTCAAAAAAATATTCCAAGAAGGATCTCGAACTGGAAACTCTCCGGCTGATGGACATGGTGGGAATAGACCGCCGGCTCATGCGTTCATATCCCCATGAACTGGACGGCGGACGGAGGCAGAGGGTAGGGATCGGACGGGCTTTGGCGCTCAACCCGAAATTCATTGTCTGTGACGAACCGGTTTCGGCTCTGGATGTTTCAATCCAAGCCCAGGTACTGAACCTGCTCCAGGATCTGCAGGATCAGTACGGACTGACCTACATGTTCGTCACCCACGACCTGTCGGTGGTACGGCATATTTCCGACGACATCTGTGTAATGTATCTCGGGCAGCTGATCGAAACATGTCCCTCAAAGGAACTGTTCAGAAATCCCCTGCATCCGTATACAAAAGCGCTGCTGTCGGCAATTCCCAAAACGGATATCCATAACAGGACCAAACGGATTCTCCTGAAAGGTGAAATTACCAGTCCCATAAACCCGAAACCCGGATGCCGTTTTGCCGCCCGGTGTCCCCATGCCGCTGAACAGTGCAGGGAACCCCAGGTATTGGAAGAAATATCTCCCAGCCATTTTACCGCCTGCTGCCGGGTCCGTGAATTGTCAAAGCTATAAAAGAGGAATTATTGAATCATGAATGTACAGGCTAATCAAACAGAATTTCCCGGGGATAACCAGAACGTACCCTGGTACCGGAACGGGCAATTCATTCTTATTTTTATCATCGCATTCCTGGTTTACAGTTCCAGCAATATGCTCAGTCTGACCCTGCCGAAATTCGCCAGTGAGATGGGCGCTACCAGCCAGATGGTCGGAACCTTAGCCGGGATTTTCGCGACCTGCGCGCTGCTGATGCGGCCTATCTCCGGGCAGGTCGTTGATAATGAGGATAAGAAAATCACCCTCCGGATTTGTCTCCTGGTTCTTCTGGTTTCGGTTTTCGGACTGACGCTGTCAACGAATTACTACATGCTGCTCATCTTCCGCGGACTGAACGGCCTCGCGTGGGGGATTGGATCAACCCTGTGCATGACCATCGCCACAAGCTGCTTTTCCAGCAGCAATATGGCCGCCGGCATCGGTATCTACGGATTGGGGCAAAGTCTGGCCCAGACCATTGCCCCAATGTTTGCCCTGCCCATTGCCGGGACCATCGGGTACAACGGCCTGTACTGGGTAAATGTCTGTCTCATGGTCATGTGTCTGCTGCTTACATTCCTGATGAAATTTCCCGCGAGAGAAAAGCATGAACGGCATTATTCATTGAATATAAGAAAGATGATCTGTTTTCCCGCGTTTCTTCCGGCGGCGATGACCATGTGCAACAGCATCGCGAAATCCTCAATCACCGCGTTCCTGGTTATTTATACCGGAACCATGGGCATTGAAAACATCGGCCTTTATTTTTCCGTACAGGCGGCGGTGATTTTTATAAGCCGGCCCCTGGTTTCGAAACTGGCGGATACGGTGGGAACCATGAAAATACTTATTCCCTGTGAAATGCTGACCATCGCGGGACTGATACTCATTTCCCGGTCGCAAAGTATCGGCGGGTTTATTCTCGCGGCGGTAATCATGGGCATCGCCGTGGGCGGCGAACAGCCGATCCTGATGGGCGAATGTGTCAAAAGCGTTCCGCCGGCCCAGCGGGGCAGTGCCAGCAATACAAGCTATATCGGCACCGACCTGGGAAATATTATCGGCAGCAACTTCGCGGGTTTCCTGGTCGCATCCGTGGGGTACAGCTTCATGTATATGTCCTATACCCTGCCGGTTTTAATCTGCACCATCATATACGTCATTCTCTATTCAAGAAAACTGAAAACCATACCAATAGGAGATTTAAATGCAGAACCAGACTGAACAGACCTCTTTGTATCCCATGGTGGAATTCAAGGAAAACACCTTTGAACTCGACGAATTTGACTGCGCCAGTATTTTTGTGCTGGTCGGCACGGAAAAAGCCCTGGTTATCGATACCGGAATGGGCATAGGGAATTTACGCAGGGCAGTGGAACGGATAACAAAAAAACCGGTTACCGTGGTAATAACCCATGCCCACGTAGACCATATCCAGAATACCCACCAATGGGGTGAATGCTACATCAATGAACTGGACATGCCCATGTTTGTGGATGATGTGGAACGGCGCAAATACGACGCCAAGCTGATCGCGAAACGCCAGGGCGGTATCTACGCCTATGACCTTGACCGGGATATAACCCCCTGGACCTGCCAGCCGGTTCTGAACCCCCTCGTTGAAGGCCAGTCATTCGACCTCGGAGGAGGGCGTATCATCACAGCCTATTGGGTTCCGGGCCATTCAAAGGGCCACATGATGTTCCTGGACGAACAGTCCCGGAGCCTGTTTGCGGGGGATTCCCTGAACAACAATCTGGGCGTCGCCGGAACCATGGATCCCTCAAAACCGAACTATGTCGGGATCAAAGGCGTCCTTGGGGGACTGGAAAAAATGAAAGCCCTGGAAGGTTCTTATGACGGAATCTACAATGGCCACCACGATTTCCGCGCCCTTGGGTTGCCCCTGGACCAGGAAGTGCTGCCCAATGCCATTGATATCTGTCATCAGATCCTGGACGGTACCTGCACGGTACAGCAGAAGCCCAACCCCCTGCACAACGACCGTACCATGAATTATGTGCAGAAAGGAAATTCCTGGCTTTCTATTAATCCCGATTTTATATAGATACAATCCGGAAAAACCGCCGCAGCCAGCTGCCAGACAAACCGATCCTGACTGGCCCGCGGTTCCGTTTAGGCTATTTTGAAAACGGCTGTATTTTATTTAACAAGATATCTGGTGTTATTTTCCGGCTGGGATGACAATTCCAGAATACCATCATTCCTGATATTCCATGTATATAAAACCAGAGAATTAATAATTATCTTTTCTCCATCCGTAATTACGGAAAAGGAAGCCGCTTGCCCATAACCCCGGTCTATGGTCATACTGTAATCGGTAAATTCAACCCAATCATTTTCGTTTTTATTGGCCCCGTCCGAATCACAGGCATACCATTTTCCACGAAGTTCCGTTGGTATAGGATCGTCATCAACATCTTCACATCCGGAAAAGGAAAAAACCAAAAGAACGGCCAATAAGATTAAACATGTTTTCTTTCTCATTTTTAAAGTATCCGGCAATAATAATAAAATTCTTAACTTATTAATTTTAATACCATACTATTTTTTTACAAGAGAAATGGGATAATAACAGGGGATTTCCTATTCCCGGCTCAATCCATAATATCTCCAAAATAAAAGATTTTGATTGACAACTGGAAATTTCATAGTATACTATGAAGTATATTATGCCAATCATAGTATACTTTAAAGTATACTATGATTGGCAACTCAACCGGAGGGTGCCCAAATTGCATACTATTTCAGTTGAAAACGGGTCTGTTCTGCTGGACGGGGCGTATTTTCTGGCCAAAGGGCTGCGGTGTTCCAATGGGCTGTATTCTGATGCCGCTGCGGATGACCTTGTCAGCCAGCTTGGGGTATATACGGCCCACGGCCTCAATTGTATAAGCGTTTTTATAATGGGCAACCGTTTCGGCAATGTCATGGGGTATCACCCAGACGGGACCCTGAACCATACGTACACGCAGCGGCTGGAACGGATAATAGAGGCCGCTGACCGGCTGAAGATGATGGTTATTGTTGGCTGCCTGTATTGGGGCGAGAGTGAAGCTAAATACGATTCCTGGACCCAGAAAGAGGCGGAACGGGCGGTATACGAAACGGCGCTCTGGCTCCGAACCAAAGGTTATACCAATGTCATCATAGATGTAGACAATGAAGGGATGGCCCTGGCCCAGAAGGGATTTGACAACCGGGCCCTGGTTGTTTCGGCAAAGTCGGCATATCCTTCGTGCCCCGTAGCGACAAACTTCATAGGCCTTCCGCCGGAAGAGGCTGATCTGGGACTGCACTTCAGCGATAAAGCCCCGGGAAAACCCTATATTGAATCCGAGGGTGTTCCCGAAAACGCCCCCGGCGGTTACTGGGTAAAATACTCCCGCTTTGAAGACCCCGGCAATACCTACCGGCGGGCGGACGTTTTAAATTACAACCACATCGGTATTTATACGGATGAGATGAAGACGGACCAGATAAACCGGACCATGGCGCATCTGGAACGGGGATACGGCTACATGCTGGCTTCGACCTGGCTCCAGGCCGTGCCGCCCTTCGGGCCCAATCACACCCTGGGAGGCTACGGTACCGAAACCGACCCGGGAATACGCTGGTGGGCAGAGTTTATTCTCAACCGGTACGGGCCGTATTCAAAATGAAACAGCTGGCGGTCAGCAGTTTTGCCTACCGGTACAACATCGGCTTCGATGGTTTTGCGTCGCCGCGGCCGCTAACCGCGGAGAACTTTCTGCGGCGGGCAGGGGATTTAGGCTTTCAGGGTGTTCAGATCTGCGAAAATCTTGGCATTGCAAAAATGTCCCGGGAAGAACTTCTCCGTATAAAGGAACTCGCCCGGGAACTGGGACTGTTTATCGAAGTCGGCATGAACGGGGCGGAAAAGGAAAACCTGCTTCTGCACCGTGAAATCGCGGAAACCCTGGGCTCAGATTTTGTCCGGGTTGTTCTCGGAGGAAAATCCCGCAAGACCGAAGCAGAAGCCGCCGAGGCGTCAAAAGGGTTCACCTATACAATTGGTTCGGTGCTGCCCCTTTTTAAGCAGAGTAAAATACGGATCGGCATGGAAAACCATTTCGATCTTCCCACCCGCTGGCTCAAAGCTATTGCGGATGCCGTCAATGATGAGTATCTGGGACTCATCCTGGATACCACCAACTGCATCCATTTTCTGGAACGCCCGGAGGAAGCCCTGGAAATATGCAGGGGCCGTATCGTGTCGGTTCACCTGAAGGATTATTCCGTAAAAAAAATTGAAGCCGGCCATTGTATCAGCGGTACGGTTCTACTGGACGGGGAACTGTCTGTTCAGCCGTTCCTGGATGCCTGTGACTCCATTGTGATGGAGATGACCATACGCCGCCCTGAGGGCTTTACGGCGGACCAGATACTTCAATGGGAAGATGAAGCCGTGGCCGTCAGCGCCGGCAGATTGATGGACTGTGTAAAACGGTAAGTCCGGAATTACGAAAATACGGAGGAAGCTGCGATGAATAAAATTGCCATTATTTCAAGTTTTCTGGGGGCCATTAAAAACCGGTATATAAATTACCAGGAAGACAGATCCCTGGAGGAGAAGTTCAAAATCGCCTCAGCCGTTACGGGATTATCCGGGTTTGAACTGTGCTACCCCCAGGATTTCGGTGACATTACACTTCTGCAGTCCCTGCTTAAGGAATATTCCCTGGGAGTGTCGGCGGTCAATTTCCGTTCACGGCGGACAGGGCAGTGGATGCGGGGGTCATTTTCCTCCGCCAGCAAGGATGAACGGGACGAAGTCGTGGAGGATCTTAAAAAGGCCATGGATACCGCCGCGGCGATGGGCTGCGGCAGGATTACCACCTGTCCGCTCAATGAAGGACACGACTATATCTTCGAAATGGATTACACCAGGGCATACGATTACTTTGAGGACAGTATCGCCCGGGCCGCCGGCCACAACCCCGGAATAAAAATCAGCATCGAATACAAATGGAACGATCCCCGGGCCCGGTGCTTTTTCGGAAACGCCGGCGAAACGCTGGCATTCTGCCAGCGGCTGGATCTGGACAATGTCGGTGTCACCCTGGATTTCGGCCACGCCATCCAAGCCGGAGAGCGGCCAGCCCAGTCGGCGGCCATGCTCGCGCGGGCCAATAAACTCTTCTACGTCCATATCAACGACAACGATAAAATCTGGGACTGGGACATGCTCCCGGGGGCGTACAACTTCTGGGATTTTATAGAGTTCTTCTATTACCTGAACAGACTGGGGTACAAGGATTGGTTTGCCATGGATATCTTCCCCAAGGAAGCCGACATGGCCAGCCACTTCAGTACCGCGGTAAAGGTAACCGAAAAGCTGTTTGATTTTTCGCAGAAACTTGATGAAAAGGAAATATCCCGCTTGTTTGAAAAGAGAGATCCAACTTTATCCATGGAATACTTGTATTCCTTAATTAATATGGGCGCTGAAAAATAGGAGGTACCTGTGATGAAAAAAATAATTTCCGGCATAGTTATTTTGACCGTGGTGCTGAGTCTGGGGTTAGCATCGTGTTCAAAATCATCGTCTTCAGAGACGTCGGAACCGCGCACACCCATTTCGATTGCGTGGCTTAACATGAAACCCAACGATACCATCGATCCGGTTACGGGAATAACCTACAAAGGCAGTTACGCCTTTAAAGAATTGCTGGAAAAGAAAATTCCCGAGGTAAGCATTTCTTTTGTGGCAATTCCCAACGAAAACTGGATACAGAAAATGGAAACCACCCTGACCACCGGGGAAGCCGATATCGGCTGGTACACCAACCAGATCCAGGCTTCGAAATGGTTTGTGGACAGCAGAACTATGATGGCCAATGACCCAGCGTTTACCGAAGCGGATTTTGAGAAAACCTTTACGGAGCCGGCAAAATTTTACACCCGGTATCATACCTTCGATGATCCCAAAAACACCGGGGCAATCTACGGGCTGCCCTACGATATCGGCGCGTATTATATAATGTACGATAAGAAGCTCCTTGAGGACTGGGGTATTACCCCGCCGAGCCAGACCGCTACATTTGACGAGCTCCTGGCCATCGCACAGAAAACCACCGGCATCAACCCGAAGACCGGCAAACAGAATTACGGTACCTATATCCAGCCCCGCTGGTCGGAATGGCTCGGAGTCGGCGCCGATATCTACCACGCAATATCTATTCCGGATATGGACATAAATAAACTCGACATTGCCAAAGACGTTGAGTACATCAAGGACAGCCCGGAAGTTCTGAAGTATTTCACCATCCTGCAGGAACTCATTAAATGCGCTCCTCCCGGTGCCGTAACCCAGACCGGTGCTGAAAACTGGCTCACCCCGGACAATAACATCGCGGTTATGTTTGACACAAGCAAAACCCAGGCGTATTACAGCTATGTTGTTGCCAATGACAAATCCGTGATGGACCGTTTCATTCCGATTTACCTGCCCAAGGGAAAACAGAACGTATCCGGATTCCCTGAGGTACACCACGTGGCAATAGCCCAGACATCAAAGAACCAGGAACTGGCCTGGAAGGTCATCAAGACGATTGCCACGGATAAGGATGTCCTGAACCTTATCTTTACGAACTACGCCTTGGGAAATGTGCCGGCGCTGGCTGATACATCGGGACTTGAGATTATGAAGGACAAGTTTTCCAATGACCGGTACCAGGAACGCCTGACCAGCACCTTCATCACCGATGATTACTGGTACTGGCGGGGACCGATCCAAGGTGTGTTCAGCGATCTCTATGTGGGCAAACTGACACCGGAGCAGGCCCGGGCAAAATTTTACAACGATACAGTCAAGTGGATCAGTGACAAGAAACTGCAGTCCGGGAAATAATCCCGCCGGATAACCGGATAATCTGCCGCTCGTACGGATCCGCTCCGAAGCGTCCGTACACGCGGCGGCAGATTCAGAATCTTATGGGGGTGACGGTATGAAAAGAAAAAAAGCAATTCCGGTATATATGGTTGTGTACTATATTTTCCTGTGCCTTGCGGTGGTAATTGTACTTATTCCGTTTATCTGGATGCTGTCGGCAAGTTTTGACAGGATAAACAGTTATGAACTGCCGTACCCCCCGCGTTTTATTCCGGCAAACCCTTCGCTGTTCAATTACCAGCTGGTGATAAAGAACCTTAATATCATCCAGTATATGTTCAACACCGTTATTGTGGTAATCATCAGCCTCGCGCTCCAGCTCATTCTGGCGCCCCTGGCGGGGTTCGCGTTTTCCAAGGGAACCTTTCCCCTTAAGATGCTCCTGCTGACACTGGTTCTGTCGAATATGATGGTACCCATCGAAACGAAAATACTGCCTATGTATCAGATGATAAAAGGCATGGGCCTTTCCAATACGTACCTGGGCATTGCCCTGCCGGCGGTTTTAACCAACGGTTTCTTTATCTTTCTGATGAAGAAATTCTGTGACGACCTTCCCAATGAACTGCTGGAATCCGGAACTCTGGACGGTGCCAGCCGGCTGCGGATTTACCTCCAGATTTACCTTCCCCTCATGGGACCCGGCCTGGCAACTTTGGCGGTACTGGATGTCATGAATGTCTGGAACGATCTGCTCTGGCCCATGATTGTGGTCAATAAAATTGAGATGTTTACCATTCAAGCCGGTCTGGCTATGTTTTCCAGCGGCGGGGATGCCGTTGCCGTCAGCAAGCATGCCGGTATGGCTACCGCAGCGTCGGTTCTATCGATAATACCGCTGGCTTTGGTTTTCATATTTCTGCAGAAGTACATTGTGCAGAGTATTGCCGTATCAGGGATTAAACAGTAATTCCGTTTTACTTTGGGAGTGTAATGTATGATCACAGGTAAATCGAAAATAGCACGGACCCTGAGGGTGCAATGGAGCTGGTATGTGTTTATCCTGGTAGCCATACTGGGAACCATAGTTTTTAATTTCATTCCTATTATTGTTAATATCATTGAATCCCTGAAAAACAGCAGCGGCAGATATATAGGCCTGGTAAACTATAAAATACTTTTTATGGATCCTCTGTTCCGTATTTCCATTGTCAATGTTGTGTATATGGGGATACTCACCCTGATCCTGAATATTCCTCTGGCCTTTTTATTCGCGAATATGCTAAACCGGATTACCAAGGGCAAGAATATTTTTAAAGTTTCATTCCTGCTGCCAATGATCATGTCCATCGTTTCGGTGGCCTTGATATTCAAATTCATCTTCAGCGCCGACCCGAACGGCCTGATGAATATAGTACTCAGATCCCTGGGCTTCCAGCCCCTCAAGTGGTTTTCATCACCCCAGACCGCCAGGGAAACAGTGGTTATCATGAATACCTGGAAAAACCTGGGGTATAATGTCATTCTATTTTTCGCGGGGCTGCAGAATATCCCGGCGGAGCTGTACGAAGCGGCATCCATCGACGGGGGCAATGAATACCATAAGCTGCGGTACATAACACTTCCCAGTTCGCGGAATACCTTCATCTTCGTGTATATTACTACCACTATTAATGTCCTGAAAAAGTTTTCCGATGTGTACGCCATTTCGGGACAGTACGGCGACCCCGGCAATTCGCTCCTGACGGTGATTCTGTATATTTACCGTAAATCATTTGCAACTACCACCCATACCGATGTGGGTGTAGGGTCAGCCGCTTCCGTGGTTCTGCTGATAATAATCCTGATTATTACCGCAATAAACTTACGGGTTTCAGAAAAAAAAGAATAATGGGAGACGTAATTCTATAAAACAAAGAATTGAATATTTTATCTGTTTTACTTATGGTAAACAGGAAAAAATCTGAAATAATTCCGGTATCCGCTTTGCGGCGGTACCCAGGAAAAAGGTTATAGTATGAAAAGCAGTATTTTAACACAGAAAGCATACGGACTCATAAAAGAAAAAATACTGACCCTGGAAATAAAACCGCACCAGCGTATTATGGAAAACGAACTGGCGGAAGATTTTGAAATCAGCCGTACACCGGTCAGGGAGGCTATTAAGCAGCTTATGAGTGAAGGGTTTATCATCAATATCCCGCATCAGGGCTATTACTGCGTAGCCCTGTCCTTAAAGGAAATCGATGAAATTATCGATGTGCGGCTGTCCCTGGAAACCCTGGCGCTGAAAACTTCTCTGAAAAACGGGTTTACCCCGGAGCAGCTTGGGATTCTGCAGAATCTCACCAATGAGTTTGAAAACAGTGTGGTCTCCGGGGACTCATCGAAAATAAATCTGCTGGACAGCGAGTTTCACCGCACACTGTATGAGTTTTCCGGAAACCAGATGCTGATTAAGTTTCTGCGGGACATCGAAGATTATATGACCATTGTTCGGAACATGGAGCTTTACGGCCTCGGGGTAGCCAAGGGCAACCTGGCGCTTCCGGACCATAAAAACATACTGAAAGCCTTGCAGGAAAACGATGAAGAAGAAGCCATACGCAGCCTTGAACACAATATTAACCAAATGAGGATAAACATATCCTCGTCAAGACTGTAATAAATCCGGAGAGTACCATGAAAGATTCAATCCATAAATATTTTAAAGTCGGCCTGATTGCGTTTATGGCATATCCGCGCTGTATTAAGGGAGACGATCCCGATTATCTGGACATCATCAGGAAAATCGCCTATGACGATTATTTTGACGCCATCGAGGTTTCCTGGTGCAAGGATTCCGCAGCCAGGGCCGCTTCCGCGGGAATACTGGAGCAGGCCCACATGACGGTATGTTACGGTGCCCAGCCCCGGCTTCTTACCACGGGGATGAACGCCAATGCCATTGATGAAAAAGAAAGACAAATGGCGGAGGCTACACTTATTGCGGCGGTTGACGAAGCGGAAGAAGTCGGCGCCCGGGGGATAGCTTTTCTGTCCGGCAAATGGCAGGAGGCAGCCAGGGACCAGGCCTACGCCCAGCTTTTAAAAACCACCCGGAACGTATGCGATTACGCAAAAAAGAAAAACATGTTCGTGGAACTTGAGGTTTTTGATTTCGATATTGCCAAGGCATCCCTCATCGGCCCCGCGCCGTACGCCGCTCAGTTTGCCGCGGATATACGGACAACCCACAGTAACTTCGGTCTTCTCATCGACCTTTCCCATATTCCCATGACCTACGAAACCCCGGAATTTGTCGTCCGGACCCTCAGACCGTATCTTACCCATTTCCATATCGGAAATACGGTTATAAAAAGCAGGGACACCGAGGGATACGGCGATGAACACCAGCGGTTCGGGTTTCCCGGAAGCGAGAACGATACCGAACAGGTCCTGGATTTCCTCAGGGTTCTGCGGAATGAGGGATTCTTCAATGCGAAAAACCCCTATGTTTTATCCTTTGAAGTAAAACCATGGAAAGATGAGGATCCCGACGCGGTGGTGGCCAATGCGAAACGGGTGCTGAACCGTGCCTGGGCCTTGCTGGAAGATTAGGAGTGTATCATGAAGATTGTTATTCTCGACGGCTATACGGAAAACCCCGGAGATTTAAGCTGGGACGGATTTACGTCATTGGGTGAATTAACGGTATACGACAGGACCCCGGCGGAAAAAATTGCTGAACGGATTGGGGACAGTGAGATTGTCATTCTCAATAAAACACCCATCACCCGGGAAATCCTCAGCTCCTGTCCGGGAATTAAATATATCGGCGTCCTGGCGACAGGGTACAATGTGGTCGATACTGCCGCGGCAAAAGAAAAAAATATTATTGTAAGCAACATTCCGACCTATGGAACAGCGGCGGTTGCCCAGATGGTGTTTGCCCTGCTTCTGGAAATCTGCCACCATGTGGGAGCCCATTCGGAGGCGGTTCACCGGGGAGACTGGACGAATAATCCCGATTGGTGTTTCTGGAATTACCCGCTGATCGAACTGGCCGGCAAAACCATGGGCATCATCGGCTTCGGACGTATCGGGCAAAACACCGCAAAGATTGCCCGGGCATTGGGCATGAAAGTTATTGCCTATGACGCAAATATAATCGAATCCGCCAGGGAATACGGAGAATACGTGACCCTGGATGAGCTTTTCCGGCAGTCCGATGTACTATCCCTGCACTGTCCGCTGCTTCCCTCCACCGAGGGTATTATCAGCAGGGAAAGCATCGCAAAAATGAAGGACGGGGTAATCCTGATAAACACATCCCGGGGCCCCTTGATTGCAGAACAGGATTTGGCTGACGCGCTTGATTCCGGCAAGGTATACGCCGCCGCCGTGGATGTGGTCTCGAAGGAACCGATCAGCGCGGATAACCCTCTGCTGACCGCAAAGAACTGCTTTATTACCCCCCATATTGCGTGGGCTCCAAAGGAAAGCCGTCAGAGGTTAATGGATATTGCCGTCGAAAACGTAAAGGCTTTTCTCGGCGGCAGCCCCGTCAATGTGGTAAACTGACGGGTTACGGGAGGATGGATTGTATGGGAATTTCTGAAGAAAGGGCAGGGTACCTCGAAAATCTCTGCAGGCAATTCAGAATCGATGTTATTACACAGCTTTATGCCGTTCAGACGGGCCACCCCGGAGGGTCCCTGTCGGTCTGCGAAATCCTGACGGCCCTGTATTTTGAAAAGGCCCGGAACAATCCACAGAATCCGAATGATCCCGGACGGGATAGAATTATTTTGAGCAAAGGCCACGCCGCCCCGATGCTGTACCGTATTCTGGCCGAAAGAGGATATTTTCCCGCGGATGATTTAAAAACACTGCGCCAGTTCGGCAGCCACTTACAGGGCCACCCCTGTTCCCATGGAACCAAGGGTGTGGAAGTTCCCACCGGCCCCCTGGGGCTTGGCCTCGGTGTCGCTGTCGGAAAAGCCCTGTCGCTGCAGCTGGATAAAAACCCCGCCTATGTGTACTGCATCCTTGGAGACGGAGAGCTGAACGAGGGAACGATCTGGGAATCAGCCATGAGCGCCAGCAAATTCAAACTGGACAACCTCATTGTAATCGTTGACCGTAATCACGTTCAGCTCGACGGGACCGACGAGGAAATCATGCCTCTCCTGGATCTTGGGAAAAAATTTGATGCCTTCGGGTTCAGAACATTTTCCTGCGAAGGACACAGTATCGCAGATATCTGCGATACCATCGACCGGGCTAAAGATGTCCGATCCATGCCCAGTGTCATTATTGCGGAAACGGTGAAAGGCAAGGGTGTATCGTACATGGAAGGACAAAACGCCTGGCACGGTAATCCCATAAACAGCCAGTATTTTGAACGGGCAATCAAAGAGCTGGAGGCAACACACTGATGGCAGCCACAATCCGCGAAGTCTATGGAAATGCTTTGGTCAAATACGGGAAAGACGATGACAGGGTCGTTGTCCTGGACGCCGATGTTTCATCCTCTACAAAATCAAATATCTTTGCCCAGACCTCCGGGGAACGGTTTTTTAATGTCGGCATCGCCGAAGCGAACATGGTAGCCATGGCCGCGGGTTTTGCGTCGGAAGGCAAGATTCCCTTTGTGAATACATTTGCGGTCTTTATATCAACCCTGGGGACGCTTGGAGCGAGAACCTTCGCCGGATACGGCAGGGCTCCTATTAAGTTTATGGGAGCCTACGGCGGTATGTCCGACGCTTTTGACGGGGCAACCCACCACGCCATTGAGGATATTGCCATCATGCGGGCCATTCCCGGGATTACCGTTCTGGTCGCTTCCGACGCGGTTCTTACCGATTGGATCGTCAAAACGGCAATTGAAACACCCGCGGCCATGTATGTGCGGCTTTCCCGGGACACCATGCCCGACCTGTACCGGCCTGATGAAAAATTCGAACTGGGCAAAGGAAAAATACTAAAAGAGGGCAGGGACGCGACAATCATCGCCTGCGGCATCATGAGCGGTTTTTCCCTTGAGGCAGCGTATATACTTGAAAAGGAAGGAATATCCGTCCGTGTGGTGGATATGTTCTCTATAAAACCTATTGATGAAGCGCTGATAAAACAATGCGCCAGGGAAACGAAAACTATTTTAACCGCCGAGGAGCACAGCAAAATCGGCGGACTGGGCAGCGCGGTTGCTGAGGTTCTCGCCGGTAACGGGCTGGGCACCCCTCTGACCATGATCGGCATAAACGACTGCTATACCCAGTCCGGGCCTTATAAGGATCTCTTGAAAGCTTATGAACTCGATGTTAACAGTATTGCTGATAAAGTGAAAAGCTGTATTAGATGAGCCTATAGACTAGTTTTTGTTTCTTTTTCGCAGTTCAGGGTATCCGAAATCATCCCGGTAGAAAAAACGTTTTATCACCCTGGAGAGCAGAAAAATTCCGACTACACCGCCTAAAAGTATCAGCATGGCATCCAGACCATTCATTTTTTTACCTCATATTAAGTATAACAAAAGCATAACAAAACCGGCCGGATGAACCTGTACATTATGTCAAAAATATTATTTATGTAATAACTTTCTTAAGAAAATACCATAATCCAGCTTTATATTGGATTTACCCTAACTTATGGTATAATCAAGCTATGGGTGTCACAATTAAGGATATTGCTCAGATTCTCGGGGTTTCCCATACCACTGTGAGCAGAGCGCTTCTGGACCGGCCCGATATTTCCGAACCTATGAAGGAAAAGGTTCGTAAAGTCGCCCGGGAACTGAATTACCAGACCAATGACCTGGCCCGGAGTCTCGTCAAAAATAAATCCAACGCCATCGGGCTGATCATTCCCGATATTGAAGACCCCCATTACGCCTCAATCTGCAAACAGCTTTCCCTCCGCCTGGAGGAATCGGGGTACAGTCTCCTGATCTGCAATTCCGAGCGGGACCGGGAAAAGGACCGGAAATGCATTGAATACCTGATGCGCCAGCGGGTCGCGGGCTATATCATTTTTTCCGGTAACATCCGGGAGGACATTTTTTCTGATTTTTTTGAACAGCACTTTCCCACGGTTTTAATCCACACCTACGGGGAACCCCTTGGGGTTGATTCGGTCATGGGCAATAACTTTCTCGGGGCATCCGCCGCGGTTCAGCATCTTATTAATATCGGTTACCGCAGAATCGCCCATTTCCGGGGATACGACAACGGTATTCCGAGCCAGGAACGGTACCACGCTTTTCTGGAGACCCTGGAAGAAAACAAAATCCTCCGGGAGAAATGCCCGATCATCGGCAATGAAGCCTCCTACGAAGGAGGGCTGTGGTCCGCGGAACAGCTCCTGAAGCTTCCCGAGCGTCCGGAGGCTGTTTTTACGGTAAATGACGCGGTCGCCATCGGCGCTATGCAGTACTTCTACAAGGCAGGCGTCCGGGTGCCTGAGGATATCGCCGTTATCGGTTTTGATGATGTCAGTGTGGCGAAAATGATGCCCGTTCCCCTCAGTACTGTCCGGCTTTCAGCCTATGAAATCGCAGATAACGCGTGGAAACAGCTCAGGGAACAGATTTCCGGGACCCGGCTTCCCGGGGACCACAAAAATACTCTGGTTGAGCCATCCCTGGTGATCAGGGATACCTGCGGGTATAAGCTCAAACAAAGCGCCGCCAAAAGAAAAACACTCGAAAACAAGGCCTAGACCCTGGAACTGGTACATTTTTCACGCACAAAAAATTTGACTTTTCCCATAACTATGATATTATAATAAATATCTCTACTTTAACGTGTGCGTAAATAAGAAGCTTTTCCGTTTGTGGATTGGAGAGCACAGAAACAAACCATAGGGAGGAAACTATGAAGAAACGTTTCGTTTCGGCGGCGGTATTGGTACTGGCTTGTATGCTGTTGGCTGTACCGGTAATGGCTGGAGGCCAGAATGACAAAGGCAGTGCTACCGGGGACGGTCCCATAGTTCTGCGTTTTTACTTTCCCGTCGGTGTCGCCGGACCGCTTGCAACCTACATGGGTGAAATGGCCGCGGAATTTACGAAAGCCCATCCCAATATTATCGTTGAGCCTATCTATTCCGGGGGATACATCGAAACCATACAGCGGGCTCTGACTTCGAGCAAAGCCGGCAATCCTCCGGATGTAGCCTTGCTTACCGCGGCTGATATTTGGACCGGTGTGGATGAGAAAATCATCCTGCCTCTGGGGCCGTTTATCAAACAGGAAGGCGGCGATGCGTTCCTGTCCCGCTACTTTGAAGCCTTTCTCGATGACTGCGACGTAGCGGGGGAGTATTACGCCCTGCCGTTCCAGAAGAGCACCCCGATTTTCTATTACAACAAGGATATGTTCCGGGAAGCCGGGCTTGATCCGAATAAGCCGCCCGCGACCTGGACAGAAATGAAGGACATGGCGCAGAAACTCGTCCAAAAGGAACGGGGTGAAACCACCCGCTGGGGCGTGGAAATTCCCATTGACCAGTGGCTGCTGTCGTGCTTCATTTTCCAGAACGGAGGCCAGATCAACAATCCCGAGGGAACAAAGACCTTCCTCAATTCCTCTGAGGCAATCGGCGCTCTGGAATTCCTGCAGTCCCTGTCAGCGGAAGGACTTATGCCCGCCCGCCGGCTTTTCGGCGATTCATCGGCGGATTTTGTGGCCGGCAAAACTGCTATGATGTACAATTCCACCGGAAGCATGGCCTTTGTCAAGGAAAGCGCCACCTTTGACTGGGGGGTCGCATTCCTCCCGGAAAACAAAAAGCGCATCGTCGCCACCGGCGGCGGCCAGCTGGTTATCATGTCCGGCATACCGGAAGCCCGTCAGAAGGCGGCGTGGGAATTCCTTAAATGGATGACCGAGCCCGAACAGGCTGCCTACTGGAGCATGAAGACCGGCTACGTGGCGGTAAACAAAGGGGCCTTTGATGTTCCCGAGATGAAACAATACGTGGAAGGTTTCCCGTATTCCATCGCTGCCCGGGACCAGCTCCAGTATGCGGTTGGGGAGCCTCCTTCAACCCACAATGCCCGCCAGATTTCCCGGTTCATGACCGATGCCATTGAAGGAGCCCTGGCCGGCCGGGTAACACCTGCGGCGGCTCTTAACAGCGCCCAGGCAGAAGCGGAAAAAGTTCTCCAGGCGTACAACAAGTAATTCTGCGGAAGAGCCCCGGCTCCGGCCGGGGCTCGGGGAACCACCGCCGGAAGCTTCACGCGGCAGACCGAACATTAAGAAACATTAAGAAGAATTGCTGAGGTAGTCCATGAAATCCCATAGAAAACTGCGGACCTATATACTGGGATATGTACTCATTCTCCCGAGTATGCTCTTTCTTATTTCTTTTACCTATTACCCGGTGGTCCGGTCTTTTGTGCTGAGCCTGTTCCGGCAGGTGCCCGGCGCGGGCCAATCATTTATCGGTTTCGGGAATTACGCGGAAATGTTCGGTACGGAGCTTTTCCGCCAGGTTATGTGGAACAATCTCATATATTCCCTGGGAAGCACCATCCCGTCGATTATTCTCGGGCTGATTTTTGCCCTTCTCCTGAACGGAAAAATCAGGGGCAGGGGATTTTTCAGATTTTCATTCTTTTACCCGACCATGATCCCCATCGCGGCGGCATCCATGGTGTGGATTTTCCTCTTTACCCAGTCCTACGGACTGGTCAACAAAATTCTCGGCATTCTCCATTTACCTTCAAACATTGACTGGCTTAATTCCACCCCTTACGCGATGGTCGCTATCATCTGCGTATCAATATGGAAATTCGCCGGATATTACATGCTGCTTTTTCTTTCCGGACTCCAGTCCATTGATCCGAGCTACTATGAGGCGGCGCTTCTCGAGGGGGCATCAACCTGGCAGAAAACCTATAAGATAACCCTGCCGCTCCTGTCGCCGACCACTTTTTTTATCGTCCTTATGGCAATTATCAATTCGTTCCAGTCGGTGGATCAGATATACGTGATGACCCGGGGCGGCCCTTACAATACCACCAACGTCCTCCTGTATTACATATACCAGTACGGGTTTGTGTATTGGGATACCGGAACCGCCAGCACCGCCTCTTCCGTGCTGTTCATAATCCTTTTGATCATAACGGTTATTTACTACCGCGGTCTCCAGCACTTTGTGAGTTACGAGAGGTAGGCCATGAAAAAAAACAGCATCACCCCCGCGGGGGTATTCAAATACCTGTTCCTGATTATCTCAGCGGCGATTATCCTGCTTCCGCTGGTATGGCTGGCCACCACGGCGTTTAAGACAAAGGCTGAAATTTTCTCAAACCCCTTTGCCTTGCTGCCGGAACAGTTCAGCATGAAGAATTTTACCGACGCGTGGGCGTACGCTCCCTTCGGAAAATACTATATGAATACCATTGTCACTTCCCTGGGGCTTCTGATAGTCCAGCTCGTAACCGTCACCATGGCTGCCTTCGCCTTTGCCCGGCTGTCTTTTCCGGGAAGGGACCTGTTTTTTATGCTGTTTCTCACACAGCTCATGATAACACCCCAGAGCACCATTTTTCCGAATTACCTGACGGTAAGCCAGATGCGTCTCCTGGACACCCGGATCGGGGTAATGATTCCGTACTTCGCTTCGGCCATGGGGACGTTTCTCCTGAGGCAGTCCTTTAAAAGCATTCCCGACGCGCTGGAGGACGCCGGAAAACTCGACGGCTGCAACACTTTCCAGCTGATTTTCCATATCTTCATTCCCGAGGTAAAACCGGCAATGATCGCGTTTTCCATTCTGAGCGTCACCCACCACTGGAACGAATTTATGTGGCCGCTCCTGGTCACCGAAACCGCCCGGTCCAGAACCTTGACGGTGGGGCTTACGGTGTTTGCCCAGCAGGCCGAGGGCGGGGCTGAATGGGGGCTGCTCATGGCGGCGACGCTGATTGTCGTACTGCCGCTTCTCATAGCCTTTACGCTTTTCCAGCGGCTGTTTGTGCAGTCGTTTACCAGTTCAGGGATAAAGGGGTAGCAAACATGGACGAATTACGGCTTGTTCTTTTCGGGGATACCCACATCGGTCCGAATTCCGAATGCAGACCCGGGGATGAAGTTGAAGGATTAATGAGACAATTTACGGATATCGTTAATACCGAAATTAAACCCGACCTTGTAATTGACCTTGGGGACCGGGTAAATAACCGGGACCATGATTCGGATAAAAAGAACCTGGAAATAATCGCCGCTGTACTTCGGAACCTGACAGTGCCCTGTGCCCATATTTTCGGCAACCACGATATCCATTACCTGACAAAAGAAGAGAACGAAAGCATCTTGAATTCCGAACTGAAATACCGGTCGAGCACCGTGAAGGGTTTCGAGCTTATTTTTCTCGATACCGCGGATCCGATCGTTGAGTTTATCGGCGGTGATGTGTCCGGCAGCCAGCTCCAGTGGCTTCGCGGAACCCTGCAGAAAAACGACAAGCCAAAGCTTGTATTCGGCCACCATCCCATAGAAACCCAGAATCTCGCCGGAAATCCCCATTTTACGGCTTTCCCCCATCTCGCGGCGCTCCGGGACGGCGGGAGAATTTCCGAGCTTCTGAAACAAACGAATTCGGTAATCGCCTATATCAGCGCCCATGTCCATTGGTTCTATTTTTTGACCCGGGGGCCGCTCCATTTTATTTCTGTCCCGTCCTTTGTCGAAGCGTATCCCCTTAATAAAAACGCCCCCGGTATGTATGCGGAACTCACCGTAACCGGGGACGGAGCCGTAACAACCGTTGTCAAAAGCATCAATCCGAAACGGGTGCTGGGGTATTACGAAGCGAAGTAACGGGGATTTGGTTTCCTTCTGAACCGGTTTGTCTGGGCGCCGGGGATAGCCGCCCGGGGTATAAATTTGCATAACCCCGTAAAACCTATTAGACTTTTACCTGACATACAGGCCGTACAGTTTGTATGGCCGCCGAAAACCAGTTCAAAAGAGGAGTACAAGTATGAAAGGAAATCCAAAACTCATCGATGCGTTGAATATGCTTCTGGCAGGGGAATTAACCGCAATCAACCAGTACATAGTACATGCCGAAATGTGTGAAGACTGGGGTTATGGAAAACTCCATGAACATTTTGAGAAGCGGGCTATTTCTGAAATGAAGCACGCGGAAAAACTCATCGGGCGTATTCTCTTTCTTGAGGGATCTCCGGTGGTTTCTACACTCAACAAGATTTCCATCGGAAAGGATGTGCCTGCGATGCTTGCCAATGACCACAAAGCCGAGGCTGATACCATAAAGGATTACAATGCCACCATTGCGCTGGCCGCGGAAGTAAAGGACCATGCCACCAGGGATTTCCTCCAGGAAATCCTTAATGATGAAGACAAGCATATTGATGATATTGAAGCTCTCCAGGACCAGACGGAGCAGATGGGCATACAGATATTTCTTTCCACTCAGTCCGAAGAGTAACCGCTACACCGGGACGGAAGCAATGGGAGGAGCTTTTGTCCCGGCCAATGTAAAAAAGAGACGTAAAAATGGGATCCCGCATTATTATCTATTTCTTGTCGGAGCTGGAATATAACAATTCAGTATTTTGGATGAATGAAAACAACGGGTTTTACCGGGATGCCAAAAACGAATTCCAAACATTAACTAAACGGATAGTCAGGCAGATTTCCTCCTTTGACGAATCCGTAGCCAATTTGCAGAAAAATGATGTCATCTTCGGATTGGACAGGGATACGAGATTCCGCAGGGAAAAGCGGCCCTACAGCACCTGTTTTTCCGCGGATATTCCTTCAAAAAACAACAAAATGCCGGTCTTCGCCGCGTACCGAATATACATCCGGCCCGCGTCTTCCGCGATTATGGGAGGAATTTTCGAAACCCGTTACCCGGAAATGGCGGACACTATCCGAAAATATATGATTGAACACTGCGATGAATTCCTGGAAATCATCGATGATTACATATTCAAGCATACCTTTACCATATTCGGAGAGAAGCTGCGGCAGATACCCTGGTATATTGACACAAACCATCCCCTGACGGAATTGCTCATGAACAAATCCTGGATTGTTTCTTACCCAATAGACAATAGCCAGCTCGAGTTTCCCGACATCCTGATCGACTGCATTATCGAAAAGTTTAAAATCATGCAGCCCTTCATAAATTTTTTCAACAAGGCCCTGGAACCGGCCGCCATATAACCTGCCGCGGCTGTAAAGCGTTTTGTTGCGGCGTTAGGTTTACCTTCCGGAAATAAAAAGCCCCTTCAATGAAGGGGCTTTTTTCAGAAAAACCCGGGAGATCCGGGTTCAGGCGTTTACTGGCGGGCGCTGTTTTGGGAATTCTGGCTGTTGCTGTCACTGCTGCCGGAATACTGGCGCAGATCCCCCAGAAGGGCTCTGGCGCGCTGCTGCACCGGCCGGATATAGGGACCGTCGGCTATCCTGATGATTGTGCGGATCGCCGAGGGATCCTTAAGGCCGCCGTTTTTCTCGGCGAGGATTTCAAACGCCTCAAGGGCGGAAAGGGCGAGCAGGTTATCGGGGTTGAGCACATCGAAACGGGTAACCACCCACGAAATAGCATTGACGGTTTCGTCGTTATCATTTAACCCGATTTTTGCCAGGGATTTGACCGCCTCTGTCAGAACCATGGGCTCAGGGTCGGCGAGAACGACCTTGATCAGGGCATCCTTCGCCTCAACGGTTCCGAGTTCACCGAGGTACATGGCGGCTTTGGCCCGAACATCGGGGTAGTTGTTCACCACGCGGCCGTTCTCCCGGGCTTTGTTCATGACCCCTTCCAGGGCCATGTATTCCAGGGCTTCCTTGACTTCCGTCCCGGTATTGCCTCTGCCGATAGCGTCGCCGATATATTCCAAAGCGATCATTTTCATATCCCTGCTTTCAGCCCGGCTCTGCTCACGGATAACCATAAGTTCCACCGACTGCTGCAGATACGATTCTTCAACGGACATTTCCCGCTGATTATTGGAACTCTGGGCCATCACTGCGGATATGCCGGTCAACAGAATCACAGTCACTGCAATACAGCGTTTTACTATGACCATCGTGTCTCCTCCAAATCTTCAAACTCCGCAGGAATCAGTCCGGCGGTAACGGTTACTTTTATAATTTCGGCTTAATTCCTCAATTTATTATCTTCCATCCATCCGCGTTTTTTTCCAGGTTGTAGAGGCGCAGGCGCTGGCCGTTGGGCGTTATGGTATACGCCTTTACCCGGTTCTGACCGATGAACTCTATGTCGTCCACCCGGTCGTTTGCCCTGGAAGGAACCACGACATACTGAAAATAATCCTGGGGCGTCCGGAGCACGATCCGCTGGGTTTTAAGCCGGGCGGATTCGGAAATCTGAGCCAGGTAATCCGGGGAACTGATGGCGGCAAAATAATCTTTGCCGAGATAAGAAACCCAGGTATCGTAATCCCGGGACCGGATAATGCTGTTCAAATTCTGGATCAATTCCTGTACGTCTATTTTTGTTGAATCAAATACTTCCTGCGGAATGGTGCTGGGATCGAATTCCTCTTCCGCATCCGGTTCTTCAGGCAGAACAACATCGGGAATATCCTCCAGCACCGGTTCATCGGGCTGGACCGGAATTTCCTGCACCGGATCACCGGGTGCATCCGGAACACTCCGGCAGGCGGAAACTGCCAGTATTAAAAAAATGCTGCCCAAAATAAAAAAAGCTGTAATTATTTTCTTCATACCGGTTCCCATTCTACCTGAGGATTCCCGCTCAGTCAAATAGCTTACGGTAAAATTATACAATACTGAGCAATAAAAAACCAGGGCGCCCGCAGTAAACTAGCGCTCCAGCCCCGCAGCATGGAACTGCCGGTACCAGGGGGCGCTTTCCGGATTGAAAGACCCGGTGTTTCCCGCCACCTTGACCATGCAGGGGCGCCGGGTTTATGCTTTGGATATGCTTAAAGCAGCGTTTCCCGGATCATTCGATCCGCCTACATTCGGCCACATGAATATCATCCAGCGGGCCCGGGGTATTTTCGATGAACTCATTATCGTGATCGCCGAAAACCGCCAGAAAAAGTACCTTTTTTCCGCGGAAGAACGGATAGACATGATGCAGGATCTGGTCAAACCCTGGGATAATGTATCCGTGGAAATCTGTGATTCCCTTATTGTGGATTTTCTCCGGAAAAAAAAGATTCCCGTCCAAATCCGCGGCGTTCGGGGGGTGTCGGATTTTTCATACGAATTCGAACTTTCCATGATGAACAAAGGCCTCGACCCCAGTATCGAAACTATATTTATGACCACGGATCCCGAGTATTTTGTGCTCCGGTCTTCCAGCATTAAGGAACTGGCGTCCTTCCACGGGGATGTTTCAAGCATGGTTCCCCGGAGTGTTGCAGAGGCTCTTAAAAAAAAGTATACTTAGAACAATAATCCGATCAATCTTGACACTTTTCATTGTTTTTGTTATGTTGAGTCCGATTTTGAAGGGATAACCACAGAAGAGAGGTTTATAATGGCAGTACCTAGATCGAAAACATCTAAGGCAAGAACCCGCCGGCGGCAGTCAATAAACATGAAGCTGACGGCCCCGACCATGGTTGAATGCAGTACCTGCGGAAATCAGGTGTTGCTGCACCGGGTATGTCCTAAATGCGGTTTTTACCGGGGCAAGCAGGTAATTGTTCCCGAATCCAAAGCATAATTCTACAGAGGATTTAAGTAAGGAGAAATAGAAAATGGATGAATTATTCGAAAAAATGAAGAAACTGATCGCAGATAAGCTGGAAATTGACCCGGCGAAAATTACCCTGGATGCTTCGTTCCGCCAGGATCTCGGCGCGGACAGCCTCGACACCTACGAACTGGTATATGCCATTGAGGAAGAAATGGGTATTTCCATCCCCGATGAGAAGGCCAATGAGTTTGAAACCGTCCGGGATGCCTACGAATACATCAAATCCCAGCAGAAATAACCCATGGCGGATCGCTTTCAGAATGCGGTCTGCGAACTTCCGGCGCTGAGCCCCGGAAGAAAGAAAGAACTGGCGGCTTTTCAGAAGACCGCGGCGATAAGGTTCAAAAGCCCGGAGCTTTTGAACCTTTCTTTCATGCACCGGTCCGTATCCAATGAGACAAACCTAAAAATAAACAATGAACGGCTTGAATTCCTCGGCGACGCCATTCTGGGGGCGGTAACGGCCACCCTTCTGTACGAACGGCTCCGGGACAGGGCCGAGGGCGATCTTGCCAAAATCAAATCAGTGGTTGTTTCTGAGGATGTTCTGTCAGGGGTCGCCCTGCAGCTGCAGATAGACAGCTGCCTTATCCTGGGCAAAGGGGAGGAGCTCTCCGGAGGGCGGACCAAAAAAGCCATCCTGGCGGACGCCATGGAAGCACTGATCGGGGCGTATTACCTTGATTCCGGGTACAAGGCGGTCTTTTCCTTTGTCAGCCGCTGTATCGCTCCGGAAATCGAACGGGTTCTCAATAAAAAACACCACCAGGACTACAAGACCCTGCTTCAGGAGCTCAGCCAGCGGCTGTTTAAAGCGTATCCCCAGTACCATCTGGTCAAACGGACCGGCCCTGAACACGAACGGCTTTTCTGGATGGAAGTAACCCTCAACAGCCGAACCTACGGTCCGGGGACGGGGAAGAACAAAAAAAGCGCCGAACAGGAAGCGGCAAAGATCGCCTACGAAGAACTGAACGGCGAGTGACCTATCCGCCGTAGCGCCTGTTTATATTCCCCGCGATTTCCGAAAGCCGCTCCGCTGTGTTTAGATCCGGATCATCCAGAACAGCCTCCAGCAGTTCATTCAGAATAATACCGATACGCTTGCCCGGCTGTACACCGAGGCGGATAAGGTCGTTTCCATTGACCGCCAGATCCTTAAGGGACAGCGCCTTGCCTTCGGACAGTATACGGTCGACCCTGCTGATCAGGGGACAGAGAAAATCCGCGGGAAGTTCCGTTCCCGCGGTGGCGAAGGCATCAGCCCGGCGCAGCGCGTACAGAGCATCCAGATACGGTTCGCCCACCCTGATAATAAACCGGCGCACCGCCGCATCGCTCCAGGATTCATCGTAGTGGAACATATGCTGCCGGATCAGGTGGACCACGGTATCAATGACCGTATTGGGATACCGCAGCCTGAGCAGAATATTCTTCGCAAGTTCAGCGGATTCCCGTTCATGCTGGTGAAAAGTCCAGATATTTCTTTCGTCCAGTTTCCGGGTTACGGGTTTTCCCAGGTCGTGGAACAGGGCGGCGAGGCAGACTTCCAGGCGCTGATTTTCCCCGTCGTCTCCGCAAAAATTTTTTGCGGCTATTCCTCTGGGATCATTTGCCGCGAAATCACAGGCCAGCAGTGAATGGCCGAGGACGTCGAACCGGTGGAATCCCTTCTGATCGATATTTCTGCAGGCCGCAAGCTCCGGCAGAAGCAGCTGCAGCAGTCCCGTCCGTTCCATGGCCAGAAAGGCGGTGGATGGTTTGCGGGATGTAACAATCCTGCTGAGTTCATCCTTTATCCGTTCTGGCGCGACCCGTTCGGTTACGGGAAGCGCCCCGGGAATTGCCGCCAGGGTGGCGTCTTCAATATCGAATCCAAGCTGGGCGGCGAACCGGACCGCCCGTACCGGCCGGAGACCGTCCTCGCAGAACCGTTCCCCGGGATTTCCGACACACCGGATCAGCCGCCGCATAATATCCTCCCTGCCGTGATAGGGATCAACCGTATCTCCGGCGGGAAGGCGCAGGGCAATGGCGTTCATGGTAAAATCCCTGCGGGAGAGATCCTCCTCAATGGTGGCCGCGTACCGCACCGTGTCAGGCCTCCGGCCGTCGGTATAATCCGATTCGGTCCTGAAGGTGGTCGACTCTATGGAATGGCCTTTGAAGCGGATGGTTACGGTTCCGTGTTTTATCCCCGTGGGAATTACCTTGGCAAACATGGCCATGACTTCCTCGGGGCGCGCGTCGGTGGCGATATCCCAGTCGTTCGGGTAACACCCCAGCAGGAGATCGCGGACGGCGCCGCCGACGAGATATACCTGTTTTTTATGCGCCCCGAAAATTCCCGCTATTTCCTTAAGAACCGGGTTTATGCGTTGATTGCCCATCATCTGGCACTATAATATAATCCGAGGGGTTGGGGAAAGGGGAGTATATGCGGGGAATCGTTTGCATCGGCGGGGAAGGGCCGCCGCCGGAATTTCTACAGCGCTTAGCCGCAGGGGCCGATTTGATTGTGGCCGCTGATTCGGGGCTCATGGCGCTGGAAGACGCCGGTGTCAGTGCCCATTGGATTGTCGGCGACATGGATTCCCTGGATGACGCGGGCCGCCTCGAAAAATACCCCCCGGAACGGGTTCTCCGGTATCCGGAGGACAAGGATTATACCGATACGGAACTCGGCCTGAAACTGCTTTTTGAGCAGGGCTGTCAGGAAACCTGGATTGCCGGCGGGGGCGGCGGCAGGATTGACCACCTCTTAGCCATCCGTTCCCTTTTTGAACGGGACCGGGCGCCCTCCCGCTGGATAACCGCCCGGGATGATATCTGCTGCATCGAAAACGGAGCCGGCCTGTCCCGGCACCCGGCTCCGGGAACCCTGGTTTCCGTATTTCCCCTGGGGCCGGGGCCCTGGAAAGCCCGGAGCGCGGGACTGACCTGGCCTCTGGATGACCTTCCGTGGAACCGTGGATTTTTCGGGATCAGCAACAGAGCGGAACGGGGCGATTTTTCAGTTACCGCTGAAAAAGGGCGTTTTTTACTGGTTTTGCCTCTTGATTTACCCTAAAGCAAAACATCACATTGTGCAGTAAATAATACACTTTCCCGGTTATTCATCAGAGAGTGCGGTAAAGGCGGCGGTCATCCGTTCCCGGGTAACCGCCAGATCCTCCACCAGAACCCGTTTCCCCGCGAGCAGCTCCGCGATGCCGATTTCCCTGGGGTACCGGGGGATAACGTGCATATGAAGGTGGTTTATGGAAGCCCCGGCAACGGGGCCCATGTTATAGCCGATGTTGTACGCCGCCGGGGTGTACAGCCCATCAAGAACGGAAAGGGCTTTATCAAGACCGGCATCCAGGGCCAGCCGTTCTTCGGTGCCGAGCTGACGGATGTCTTCTGTGTGCCGCAGGGGAAAAATAAGCAGGTGCCCGGGATTGTAGGGATACAAATTAAGGGAAATGCCGATGTGGCTGTTCCGGTATACCACCATATTGGTTACATCGGGGCTGTTCTCCCTGATGAGGCACAGTATACAGCCTTCAGGCCGTTTGCCTTTGAGGTACGCGAATTTATCGAAATTAAAAAAGTATTCCATGCTGAACGCTGCCTATTGGCCTCCGGCACTGCGCAGTATGTCCGCCGCCCCGGACCCTGATTCAAGGGCAAGATACTGGAGCAAGACCGGATATTTCGTCAGCAGTTCACCGTATTTTTCCAGTTCATCAAACCGGAGCCGGGAGGTTATGTGGCTTTCAGCGGCCTCACCGGCCGCGGCGGTCAGGGAACTCCGCTGCCGGTCGAGGTACTCCCCGTACAGGGACCGGGCTGATTCATAGAGCAGGAAATCCGGGAACCGGGCCACATTGATAATCAGGGATAGGTTTTCGATATCGGGAAATGCCCCTTCAATTTCCGCCTTGAGTCCCTCCACGGAACCGACAGCCAGGATTTCTTCCATCTTTTTCTGGTCCTCGGCGTATACCCGCAGACGCTGTACCGTGAAGGCGCTGATGTCATCCGCCAGCCGGGACTCATAGGCATCGAGTTCATCCTGGGTCCCGATGTTCCGGCTGTTCATCAGGGAAATAAGGGCGTCCGGCCGTATATTGAATGACAGGGACCCGGAAACTTCATAGGTAAAATCCATGGAAAGGCCAACCAGGGACGCGTAGGTTTCGCCCGATGGCAGGGATCCCTTGGCGGTGATCTGCCGGTTTACCGGATCAAGACTGAACACACTGATCACCGCGTTCGTCGGAATAAGCTTGTACCAAACCCAGCGGAATTTTCCATCCCGGATAATCTCGGGGTCAATGCCATGGGTTTTTGTGCGCATGATACCGTATGATCCCGGAGGAACCGTGAGCTGGGTCCAGCCAAAGACAAATCCCACACCGGCCAGTATGATGAGTATTATGAAAAGGACAATAAATACTTTCCTCATAGAACCTTCCTTGACTATTATTATAATATGATACGCCGAAAATATAATAACTATCCAGCCCAATAGGAGCTTTTGTGAAATTTTCCAGACCCGCAAAAAAATCACTGATTTTAATTCTCGTTAAGCGGGCGGTTTTCTTTTTGCTGGCACTGTGTCTGATTACGGTTTTCCTGTATGTTATTGGTACATCCCAGGGGTTTATGGATATTACCCAGATTATCCTCCTCCGGCTGTCAACGATTTTTGCGATATTTCTTGCCATCGGCGCCGCGTACGGGGCAATTCTCGACGCATCCATGGTGATCCGCAGCAAACGGTCACAGTACGCGGGCGGGACTGTGGTGTATTTGCTGCTTGTTGTTCTGGGCGGAATCATCGCCGCCCTGGCGGCGTTTATTATTGTGCTTTCCGGAGGAAATATACCCTGATGGGAGAAAAACAGCTTTTTGCGATCCGCGGCGCTGTCCAGTGCCGAAACGAAGCCGCTGATATTACCGACCAGGTCAGCGGTTTGTACGACGAAATACTGCGTCTGAACAGCCTGGACGAAGAAGCTATCGTGTCGGTAGTTTTTTCGGTTACCGGGGATTTGGATGAGAAAAATCCCGCCGCGGCGCTCCGCCAGTCGGGCAGGGCCCAGAACCTCGCGCTCTTCGCGGTTCAGGAAGCCCGGGTCAAGGGCGGCCTGGAACGGACCATCCGGGTACTGATCCACTGCTACCTTCCTCCGGAAACGGAAATACGGCACAGTTACCGGAACGGGGCGGAAGTACTCCGACCCGACAGAGCCCCATGACGGGCCCTGCAGAACCGTTATCCTCGGGTGTTTTTTGGCTTAAGAGATTCAATAATCCCCCTTGACCAAGAATACACATATTCGCTATAGTACCGATAGTTCCGAACGCCATCTTAGCTCAGCTGGCTAGAGCGCGTGACTTGTAATCTCGAGGTCCCCGGTTCGACTCCGGGAGATGGCTTAGCCGGTTTTATGGTAAAGGAACTGAACAATAACGGGGAGATTCCCGAGTGGTCAAAGGGGGCAGACTGTAAATCTGTTGGCTCAGCCTTCGAAGGTTCAAATCCTTCTCTCCCCAAAAGCCTTCCTGTACAGGAAGGCTTTTTTTAATTTCCGTATGTGTTACTGTGGTGTTAAACAGGGTAACCGCAGCATGGCGGGAACAGGCCCCGCTGGGTGAGGCTACCTGCATTATTATTTTATGGAGTGAGTATGGCGGATAAGCCATTTTATTCCCAGGGACTACCATTCTCCTGCCAGCGGTGCTCTTCCTGCTGCCGCCACGACCCCGGTTTTGTATTTCTTTCCGAAAAAGATGTCAATAAACTAGCTAGGGCTTTAAAAATGCGCTATATTAGTTTTGTGGAAACATTTTGCAGGTGGATTCCCGCCGGCGGAGGAACGGAACAGCTTTCATTAAAGGAATTATCCAATTTTGACTGTGTTTTCTGGAAAGAAGGCTGTACGGTGTATGAATCCCGGCCTCTGCAGTGCCGGACTTTTCCATTTTGGCATTCTATAGTTGCTTCCCGGGATTACTGGGATATATATAAACAGGACTGCCCCGGTATCGGCCGGGGACCGGTCCGAAGCATGGCCGAAATCGACAGTTGTTTGGCCCAGCGGGTTTTAGAACCGGTTATCACGAGAAAACAGAAGGAATAAGGCGGGAAAGAATAGGATGCACATCCGGTTTTGGGGTGTCCGCGGGTCCCTTCCGGCCCCCCAGGCGCCAAGCAAGATACGAAGCAAAATATCCGCTATCCTCGAACGGGTGACCCCTGAGGACATAGAAACCCCCCAAAGCCGGGAGCGTTTTCTGGCGGGACTGCCGCCGTGGCTTTTCGGTACGGTCGGGGGCAATACTCCCTGTGTGGAACTCCGGGCCTCAAACACGGAAGAAGATGAGGTTATTGTATTTGACGCCGGTTCCGGCATCCGGGAACTTGGGATTGCCATGGCAAAAGAGCGGGTTAAACCGACTCATTACCATATTTTCTTTTCCCATTTCCACTGGGACCATCTTCAGGGGCTGCCGTTTTTCGGACCTTCCTACGATCCGTCGGTAAATATCACCTTTTATTCACCCATGGCAAACCTTGAGGATGCCCTCCACGGGCAGATGACATCCCCGTATTTCCCCGTCCACATGGAATCCATGAACGCCCGGAAACAATTCAGCATCCTGACGGAGGGAATTACCCTGGGTGACATGAAAATTTCCTATAAAAGGATGAACCATCCGGGAAATTCCTATTCCTATTCGGTCGATTCCGGGGGGCATCGGTTTATTTACGCCACCGATACCGAACTTTCAACCAATGATTTTATAAAGAATGAGGAAAATTCATCCTTTTTTGAAAACGCGGACCTGGTGGTTATTGATTCACAATATACCCTCGGCGAGGCCATAGAAAAATACAACTGGGGGCACAGCGCGTTCAGCCTTGGCGTGGATTTTGCCGCCAACTGGGGTATCAAGCACCTGGTGCTGTTTCACCATGATCCTACCTATGATGACCGCAAGCTGTTCAATATCCTTCAATCGGCCCGCTGGTACACGGACCGTATGGGAATCAAGGGAGTAAAAATAACCCTTGCCATGGAAGGCCTGGAGATTGATCTGTAAAAATGAAAAAAACGCAGGATGAACCGGGACTTTTCTTTGAATTGCAGGATCTTACGGTCCTGTTTTCGCTGGTTAAATCCATGGAGGACCGCCTTTCCCAGGGAGAACGGAATATCCTCATCGAAATTGAAAAAACCCTGTATGAGCATCTGTCGATTAAGGAAGTAGCCAAGCTGATCAGTACAAAAACAGGAGCATGACCTTCGTGACCCGCTCTTTTTCCATTACAGAAAAATCACGGAAGCCTATACCGGCGGCCGGGAGAATCCGGCGTGGACCGGGATACCGGCGGTTTTCGAAGGGATGGCTGATACTGGTTGCCGGCATGGCCCTTATGGGAACTAAAATTTACGGAGAGGATATTCCCCTTCCGGGGATTGTCCTGCCGGCACCGGGAGGTATGGGCGGGTTTTCCCTGGTATCGCCGACCCAGCTGTTTTCATCGAACGATCCCCGGATGAGTGTCTGGAATCCCGCGGGACAGGCCGGCCGGGAACTTCCGGGGTTTTCCGTTTCCGCGGAGGTCGGTTTCCCGATCCATGGAAGCCAGAGCGGAGCGGGGGGGCTTTTTTCCGGAGGAGCCGCCCTTCCCACAGCCATCGGAACCCTCTGGTTTACCGGCGACGCCGCGGTCCGTTCGGATAATCTGACCGCCTGGGCGGTGCCCCGGGGATTTTCCCTTAACGCGGGGCTGTCAAAACGGGCAGGGGACATACTGAGTCTCGGCATCGGGGTTGGGGGCGGTTATTTCGTGTCCTCCGATCCATCCTGGAATTTATCAGCTTCCCTGGGAGCCCTCTTTGATATACGGTCCCTGGGTCCCCAGGGAAGCAGGCTTTCCGTCGCGTTCCTGGGACTGGGCGGCCCCTGGGATTCCTATTTTGCGCCCACACCGCTGGTAGCCCTGGAAACGAAATTCATTGATACGGAAAAATTCGCCCTGTCCCTGGGCGCTCTCGCCGCGGTACCGGGATTTACGGACTTTACCGCCGGTTTAGGCGCTACCTTTGAATTAGGCCGGTACGTATCGATTGACCTGGGCTGGTTTCTTTCGTCAAAGCAGATATCCCGCTGGATGGATACGGACAACAGCAATGCCGATCTTTTTGCCCTGTCATGGCCGTCCATATCATTGCGCTTTGAGGGCGCCTCCCTGCTGCGGGCGGGAAAATTCGGGGTCGATCCCTCTCTGCGGGTAAAACCCGCGGGCCAGCAGGCCATGAGGGTTGAAGCGGCGGCGGTTTTTTCCGCGGGCGAGCGGGATATTACCGGGCCGGTAATTGTTCCCGGACTTCCCGAACACGCGGCGTATTCGCCCCGGCTGCTGTCCGAAGTTGTTGTTCCCATTGCGGTTACCGATGAATCGGTAATCGTATCCTGGGACGCGGCGGTAACGGGACCCGGCGGTATCCAGGTTTTTGCCGGCAGCGGCGGCGATACGGACCCCGGACGGAATCCGTATTTCGGCACCCTCTTTACGGTAAAACGGAATGTTCCTCTTCCCGAAAAATTTATTATCCCCATTTCCCCGGATTTGCCCGACGGGGCGTATACCCTTTCAATGACCGCTGCCGATGAGCGGGGCAACCAGAGCCGGTACAGCGGAACCATTTTTATCCTCGACGGGACGCCGCCGTCGGCCGCTGTCAGTACCCCGGAGTACCGGATTTTCAGCCCCAACGGGGACGGCATCCGGGATGTGCTGGCCATTGAGCAGACCGGAAGCATGGAATCCCTCTGGCAGGGAATCATATACGGCGTCTCGGGAGATCAGGTGTTTTCCCTTTCCTGGCTGGACTCGGAACCGTCTTCCTTTGTCTGGGACGGCAGGGACAACCGGGGCGACATTGTCCCCGACGGAACCTACACCTATACCCTTACCGCCAGGGACGAAGGGGGCAACACCTTCGAGGATTCAATCCGGAATATTATCGTGGACGCCGCCCCCACGGCCATTGCCCTGTCCCTGGACGGAACGGCCCTTTCCACCGATCCCGATTCCAATTACCGGAATGTAACACTGGTCAATTCTCCCGCGAGAACCAGGGGCCTTGAGTCGTGGCGGTTTTCCCTGATTTCTGACAGCGGCGCCGCGGCCCGGATCTGGGAAGGTTCCGCGGAAAACCTTGATCTCTTTCCCCGGAGTATCGTTTTTGACGGCAGGACCCGTGACGGTGATCCCGTGCCAGACGGCACCTACCGCTTTAAGGCGGAACTGGTATACACCAACGGGGATTCACCCAGCGCGCTGAGCGGGACATTTTTAATCGATTCCAAGGTCCCCGCCGCCCGGGTCAGGGCATCGTCACAGTTCCTGAATATTGACCGGAACCAGCGGGTCGTTCTGTACCACGACCTGTCCGCCGGAGCGGTCTGGAAGGGCACAATTTACGACAGTCAGAACAGAATAATCCGCAGCTACGACCTGAGCCCCGAGCCTGAGCTGACAATACAGTGGAACGGCTTAGACAGCCGGGGGGAACCGGTCCCTGAGGGCATGTACCGGTATTCCGCGGAAGGAACCAGCGCCGTAGGCCTTTCGGGGAAATCAAACGAAGTATCCATGCGGGTGGACACCGGCGGATATGAGCTGTCCCTCCTGGCGGACAAGGATATTTTCTCGGCCCTGGTGGCGGACGGCCGGCAGCGGTACCTGCCGCGGCTCAGCCGGCCGGAACGGGCCGTTTCCTATGAACTCTCCGTCAGCGGCGGCGGTTCCGGCGCGGAGGTCCGCCGGTTTTACGGCGCCGGTCCCGTGCCCCGGGCGATCGACTGGGACGGCAGGGACGCCTTCGGTGTTCCCGTTCCCCCGGGCAGCTACAGCGCGGTAATGACCGTACGGTACGATGACGGCGAACAAGTGGTCTCCGAACCGGTAACGACCCTGGTGGATTCCGTTCCGCCCCGGGGAAGCGTCAACGTAAACCGGAACCTGTTCTCTCCCAACGGCGATGGTATATACGATACGGTCGAATTCCAGATTTCCGGGGACAAGGAAGCCCACTGGACCGCGGTTATCGAGACCGAAGCCGGCGGCCTGGCGCGGTCCTACTCATGGCAGGGGCTGCCCCCGGAACGGCTGGTATGGGACGGCACCGACGGTTCCGGATCGTATTTCCCCGACGGAAGCTACCGGCTCCGCCTCAGCGCCCTTGACCGGGCGGGGAACGTTTTTTCCGCGGTATCCGGCCCGGTCCGGATGGACTCCCGGATACCCGCCCTGTCCCTGACCGCGGACAAAACCGCCTTCAGCCCCAACGGGGACGGCTTCGCCGATGCCATGAATTTCCGTCTCATACCGTCATTTACTGACGGGCTTTCAGCCTGGGAAATTACGGTTGCAGACGAGGGAAATACCCCCGTAAAGGTTATATCCGCCCGGGACAAGGGAGAAACGGCGCCTCCCCAGAATTTCTCCTGGGACGGCCGGACGGAAACGGGGCAGGCGGCGCCGGACGGGAATTACCGGATCCGGGCGGTTTTCCGGTATACCAAAGGCGATATTGCCGAAACCGCAACCGCTCCATTCCTGCTGGATACGGCGCCTCCCGAGGTAGCGCTCTCCCTGAGCCCGAACCCGTTTTCGCCGGACGGAGACGGATTTGAGGATGAACTGGAAATCCGTATCACCGCCAGGGACCGGAGCCCGATCGCCGGATGGATGCTGACAATCAACGATCCCGGGGGTTATCCCTTTACGAGTTTTTCCGGGACCGCCCTTCCGGCTGAACCTTTCTATTGGGATGGCATGAACCTGAACGGTGATCTGGTTGAGGCTGCCCAGGATTACCCCTATACCCTGCGGGTCCGGGACAACCTGGGCAATACCGCGGTGATCCAGGGAACCATCGCCACGGATGTATTCGTGCTGGTTGACGGAGACCGGCTAAAAATCAGAATATCATCCATCGTATTTCCGCCGTCCTCAGCATCGCTGTACGGTATAGATCCGGAAACCGATGCCCGGAACAGCGCCATCCTCGACCGCATCGCCGCGGTGCTGACCCGGTATCCGGCCTACAGAATACGGATCGAAGGCCACGCGGTGAACCTTTCCGGGACCGAGCGTGAAGAACGGGTGGAACTGGCGCCCCTGTCCCTGTCCCGGGCTCAGGCGGTCATGCAGGCCTTAATTGAGCGCGGTACCGACCGAAGCCGTCTGGAAGCCCGCGGATTAGGAGGAACCGAACCGATTGTACCCCATGGCGATACCGCCTCCCGCTGGCGGAACCGCAGGGTTGAATTCATTCTGATGAGGTAACTATGCCCAAATTTATACGCACCATCAGCAAATTTTTAGCCATCCTCATTGGAGCTATTCTGGCGGTTTCAGCGGCCTGCCTCGGGCTGGCTCTGTTTTTCAATACCCCGCCGGAGGACCCGCCCTCCATACCGCAGGGGGTTGAGACCATTAAAAAAACCGAAGACGGTTCGTATATTGTTGAAATCCGGAGCGGGGACACCGCCATGGCAGTGGGCAAACGCCTGGCCGACGCCAATATAATCCGGAGCCGGCTTTTCTGGAATGTTCTGTCCAGAATAAACCCCGAGCATATCAAGGCCGGAGTCTACAGTCTGGATCTCCCCATGACCCAGTTTGAAATACGGTCGCTGCTCGTTTCCGGACGGCAGATCCTGGTCCGGGTTACCATTCCCGAAGGCAGCACCCTGAAAAAAAACGCCGCCATCCTTGAGGCCGCGGGAATCTGCGGCGCAGAGGAATTCCTGGCGGCAGCGGCGGATCCGGAAATAACCGCGAAATACCGGGTTCCCGGGGAGACCATGGAAGGCTACCTCTATCCCGATACGTATTTGTTCCCCCAGGGGTTTCCCGCCGCCCGGGTGGTGCAGACCATGGCGGATACGTTTTTTTCACGGCTCCGGCAGGCCTTTCCGGAAGCCGATTCCCTGACCCCGGATGAACTCAACCAGCGGGTAATCATCGCGTCCATTGTGGAGCGGGAATACCGCATCCCCGATGAGGCACCCCTCATGGCGGGGGTATTCTACAACCGCCTGCGGATAGGGATGCCCCTGCAGTCGTGCGCCACCGTGGAATACATAATAACCGAAATCCAGGGCCGGCCCCATCCGGAGCGGCTCTTTACCCGGGACACGGAAATCCGGGATCCCTATAACACCTACATCCGGCCGGGACTGCCGCCGGGGCCGATCTCCGCCCCGGGCATGGTAGCCCTCAGGGCGTCTTTCGAACCGGCCGCGAGCACATATCTCTATTTCCGGGTGGCGGACCCATCCACCGGCAGACACTACTTTTCCGAAACCCTGGACGACCATATCCGGGCCGGGGTTCTGTATCTTAAGGGGAGTTTTTAGACGCCATGGGTTATATTTCCGAAGCCACCATACAGGAGGTCAATTCCCGGGCGGATATTGTCAGCGTCGTCGGCGAATATTTGCGGCTGGAGAAGCGGGGAGGCCGGTACTGGGGGCTGTGTCCCTTTCATAATGAAAAAACACCATCCTTTTCGGTGGATCCGTCCCGGAACATGTACTACTGCTTCGGATGCCACCAGGGCGGCGGGGTGATCAACTTTGTGATGGAAACCGAAAAATTCACCTATCCCGAAGCCATCGAAGCCCTGGCCAAACGCATGGGGATCGAAGTTGTATACGAAAACAGCGGGAAACCGCAGAAGGATCAGGAAAAACTGAACCGCCTGGATGAAGCGGCGGAGCTCTGCCGGCGGGTAGCGGGAAGTTTTCACCATATTCTTATGGAAAAACCCGAAGGAAACCGGGCGAAACAGTACATTCTGGACCGCGGAATTTCAAAAGACATGATCGAACGGTTCCGCTTGGGATACGCCCCCGGCGACCGGTCCTGGCTGTACGGATTCCTGCTTAAAAAAGGGTATTCGGAACAGTTCCTGGCCGGCAGCGGGCTGTTCTCCAAAAACAATCCCCGCTCATCCTTTTTTGCGGACCGGCTCATTTTTCCCATTGCCGACCGCCAGGGCCGGACCGTGGCATTCGGAGGCCGGATTCTCTCCGGGGACGGTCCCAAATACCTCAATTCTCCGGAATCGGAGCTCTATAAAAAGCGGGAGACCCTCTTTGCCATTGACCTGGCCCTGCCGGAAATCCGTAAAACCAGGGAAGTGTACATTGCGGAAGGCTACATGGATGTTATTGCCCTGCATCAGGGAGGAATAACCAACGCGGTGGCGCCCCTGGGGACGGCATTCACCGACGAACAGGCCCGGCTGCTGCGGCGGTGGGCGGAAAAGGTGTACCTCATATTCGATTCCGATGAAGCCGGGCAGAACGCGGCGGTCAAATCCATTCTGACCTGCCGGAACAACACCCTTGCCTGCGCCGTGGTGGATCTCCAGGGAAAAAATCCGGCGGACAAAACGGATCCGAAGGGGCCGCCCCGGTTTAAGGATCCGGCGGATATTTTGCAGGAAGCCGGCCCCGAGGCGTTGCAAAATAGTGTAAAATGTTATATAAATGACTTTGAATACCTTTTGAACCGCAGCAGATCTCTTTTTGATTTTTCAGATTCCGAAGGGAAATACCAGGGAGTGGCGTACATGTTTCCCTACCTGGAAACCCTTGAGTCGGAAGTTGCCCGGGATGCTGCGATGGAGGCCATGGCCGACAGTTTTGGGGTTGATCCCGCTTCGGTAAAGCAGGATTTTCTCCGCCGGAAGAACCCCAGACGAAACAATCCCGCCCCTGTTCAGGACGGCACTGTTTCCGAACCGGTACAGATGAACGATGAGCTTTTTCTGCTCATTGCGGTATTTGTCAATCTTGATTTGTACCCTAAGTTGCGTTCAACCCTTTCTGTGGAGGAGGTTGATGACCCTAAAGCCAAGGATATCTTTATTGCTTTGGAAGAATGGTACCGGAACGATTCCGTAGGCGGCTTGGATGAACTCCTGAGCCGCATTGAGAACAGTGGCTTGAGACGTTTTGTTCTGGAAAAAGGTAATTCCGAGGCGTTTACCCTTAACCCCGAACAGCTTGTTTCTGATGGAATCAAAAGAATAAAACAAAAACGTTTGGAACGCCGACGAAAAGATATTATAATTGAATTGCGTTCTGTAAAGAGCGGGGGGGCCGGCATGGGTATTGAAGACCTCCTTTCAGAAAAAGTGCATATTGATGCCGAATTACGCCGTATTAAGGAAGCCAACTAATGACGGATTTGCAGCTTGATCCTGCTGTTATAAAGCTGATTGAATACGCAAAAAACAAGAAAACTCTCTCATACGATGAACTTTCTGATTTTTTGCCCGAACATATTGCTAATTCCGATAAGATTGAGCAGGTTTTGGCCATTCTGGAGGCCAATAATGTCCAAATTATTGAAGAAGACACCCTGGGAGACGACGATTCCGATTCGGAACCGCAGAAAAGCCCCGACCAGGAGAAAAAACGCCTGGTTTACAGTGAAAAAGAATCCTCCGTGGATGATCCTATCAGGCTGTACCTCAGGGAAATCGGAAAGGAAAACCTGCTCACCGCCGAACAGGAAGTGGAACTGTCCAAACAGATGGAGGACGGTGAGAATATCATCAAAGGGGTTATCAAGAAATCGGGAATGATAATCCCGGAATTCTACTACATAGCCCAGCGGGCCTTTTCAAAAAAGGATCCCCGGGAAATGAGCCTTTCCAAAAAAGAAATCACCGAATATATGACCGAGCGCCGGCGGCTCAATCAGTTCTACAAGGAAACCCTCAGGATTATCGGCGCCGACCTTAAGTCCTATATGGAAATCAAGCGGCGCCTCATTGCCCGGGGGGGCGATATCTTTGAGGACGCCGAGCTTAAGGAACTCAAGACCAATATCCTCTCGGTGATCGAAACCGCCGAGATTCATCCCGAGGAAATCACCGAATTTTCCGATAAATTTGTCCAGGCCGCCAAACGTATCAAACGGTACAAGAAGGAGCAGGAACGGATCGAGAAACGCCTCAGGGTGGCCTCGCTCAAGGAACTCCGCGCTCTGGGCCGGGGACTGACCATAAAGGACGAACGGGAACGCCTGGAAGAAGAACTGGGGCTGAGTTCCGATGAAATCAAGGAACTCATCCGGCATATCCAGGTCACGGAAAAGAAACTCCGCCAGATGGAAGCGGAATTTGAGGAATCCATCGAAAACATCAACTCCATGGCCAAGGAAATAAACCGCGGCCGTATGATGATGAAGAGCGCCAAGGACCGCCTTATCAAGGCGAACCTCCGGTTGGTGGTTTCCATTGCCAAGAAGTACACCAACCGCGGGCTCCATTTCTTCGATCTCGTCCAGGAAGGCAACATCGGTCTCATCAAGGCGGTGGAAAAATTCGAATACCAGAAGGGATTTAAATTTTCAACCTACGCGACCTGGTGGATCCGTCAGGCCATTACCCGGTCCATATCGGACCAGGCCCGGACCATCCGGGTTCCCGTGCACATGATCGAACAGATCAACAAGGTTGTCCGGGAGTCCCGCCAGCTTATGCAGGTCCTCGGCAGGGAACCCACGGATGAGGAAATAGCCGACCGCCTGGGCTGGACCGCCCAGCGGGTAAAATCCGTCAAAAACGTTGCCCGGGAACCCATATCCCTGGAAACGCCCATCGGCGAGGAAGAGGATTCCCTCCTGGGAGACTTTATCGAAGATAAGGATGTGGAAAATCCTGCGAACCAGACCGCCTTTACGCTGCTCCAGGAACAGCTCTGCGGAGTTCTGTCCACGCTTCCCGCCCGGGAACAGGAGGTACTCAAAATGCGGTTCGGCCTGGACGACGGGTATTCCCTTACCCTGGAAGAGGTGGGGCTGTATTTCAATGTTACCCGGGAACGGATACGCCAGATTGAAGCAAAAGCCCTGCGCCGGCTGCGGCATCCCAAACGAAGCCGGAAATTAAAGGATTATCTCGATCATTGATCAATGTTATTGATCATCAGCCCTATAAAACGCTGTATGCTATTGCATGGAAATGTTTTTTTTACTATTTTAGCATCCTAAGGGGATATGTATGGTTATGGAAGAGGTTTTTGAGAAACTGCGGACACTGCAGGATATTCTTTCTCAGAAGATAAGCCTGGAACAGGAAATCGAAGAAATTCCCAAGCTTCTTACTACCCAGGAAGAACTGCTGGCCCGTCTCAAAAAGGCCTTTATCGAGAAAAATCAGGAATACGAAAAGGCACGGACCTCCGAAGCCGAATACCGGAACCTTCTCGCGGAAGCCGAAGGAGCCCGGGAAAAAGCCGAAAAAAATATGGATTCCATAAACACCCAGCGGGAATACGAAGCCCTGGACAAGGAAATCCGGGACGCTTCGGAACGGGAACAGCAGTACCGTAAGGATCTTCAGCGGGAAGAACGGATCCTGTCGGAACTCGATGAGCAGATGAAGCAGAACGCCGCCCTGATTGAACAGCAGGAAAAAGAACTGGAAGATCGCCGTTCCGGTATTCAGGCTGAAATATCCGAAAAAGGCTCCCAGGTAAAGACGCTCCAGAAGGATGAAGATAAGCTGGTACCCGGCCTTGACCCGGAAGTACTGTTCAAATTCGAACGGATTATCCGCAATAAGATGGGCCGGGGTATTGTCGCCATAAAAGGCGGTGTCTGTATGGGCTGTCACATGATTCTGCCGGCGCAGTTTGCCAATACGGTCCGGGAAGGTGAGGATATTGTGTTCTGCCCGTACTGTTCCAGGATCCTGTTCTATGAAGAATCCGAAGGCGATGACCAGGAATACTTCAGCGATGATGACGCGGGCAGCCTCGCGGACCTTGATGATATGGATGACGATGAATATGATGAAGACGACGAGGATGATGAAAAAGTAAGCATGGATTACGAGGAATAATGATTTTTAGGCGATGAACCGTATTGCCGCCGTAAAACCACGCCGCTGGCGTGATTTTTACGGAGGAAAGTCCGGGCTCCGCAGGGCATGATGCCGGGTAACCCCCGGGCAGCGGATCCGTGAGGATCCGCTGACAGACAGCGCAACAGAAAATATACCGCCGGGAAACCGGTAAGGGTGAAAAGGCGGGGTAAGAGCCCGCCGCGGAACCGGCGACGGTTCCGGCACGGCAAACCTCATCAGGAGCAAAGCCAAGCAGCGGTATAAACGGCCCGTTTTTGAACCGCGGGTAGGCTGCGTCGATGCCGCCGGCAACGGCGGCACAAGATAGATGGCAATATCACCGTATTCCATACTTATGGAATACGGTGTAACAGAACCCGGCTTACAGGTTCATCGCTTTTTTTATTTTCACGCCAATACATTTACCGCAGAAAAACATTTCACCGATACCACGGAAAAAACCAGTCTCCCGCGAAGAGCAGTACCGAGCCGGCTGAGCCGGAAAGCACCCAGGCCGTACGGGTGCCATGGGAAAGAGGGTATGAGCGACTTTCGAGGCCGCAGGCCGACGCGGAGCCATACCCCCTTTCCCATGGCAGGACCCGCGGCACCGGTCCTCCCCGGGAGATTTCCGGCTTGAAAGACTTGGTACTCCCCCGCCTACGTTGACTTTTTACGGTAAAAGGTATTAAATCATTACAAGTATTATGTTTAAAAAGCGTTCCCGGGCCGGCTTCGGGCCCCAGATGCACATAAGAGGCACGGTTTTGACTGCCCTGATGGTCTTTATTGTGCTTGGTCTCGTTGTTACCGTAAGTGTTATTGGCATACAAAATCGAAACCGATCGGGAAATGATCGAAAGGAGTTGCTGCACCTTTGGGAAAACGGGTCCTACGATGAAACATTCAGGATGAGCGGGGACCTGCTGGAAGAGCAGCCCCTGGATAATTTCTTCCTGACCATGCATGGGTTTTCATCGTACCAATTGGCTATAGCTCAGATAACTGCATACAATACCATGAATTATATTGATTCATGCATCTGGTCGCTCAGGAAAGCCATGCTGACCAAAGAGGGCGGCCGGGATCCGCGGATCCGGTATGTGCTGGGAAAAGCCTATTATTACAAGGGCCCTTCCTACGCCGATCTGGCCATACTGTACCTGGAGGAAGCCAGGGACGCGGGATTTAATGCGGCGGATATTCCGGAGTATCTGGGGCTTTCCTACGCTGCGGTGCAGGATTACCGCAGCAGTGTCGCTTCGCTGACCATGGCTTTGGATCCTGCTTCCGGCGGCGGTGAAACATCCTATGTTTCGGATCTCCGGCTTCTGGCTATAGCCCAGTCCTATATCGGCCTCGGACAAGCCGACGCGGCCAAGGCATATCTGATCCGGTGTATCGAGAACTCAAAGGACGCTGAAATTATTGTTAAATCCAGGCTTCTCCTCGGGAATATCCTGAAGGATGAGCATGATATAGCGGGGGCGGAGGAACAGTTTACCCTGATTCTTGAAGAAGGCGGGGAAGACGCAGAAGCCCACTACCAGCTTGGAGAATTGTACGCCGCCGCCGGGGACACCACCCGGGCCCGGGCGGAATGGCGGAGGGCGGTTCGTATTGATCCTGCCCACGGGCCGGCCAGAACCCGGCTCAATATGTAAACTGAGTTATTCCGGATTTTCCGGAGGGCGCAGCCCCAGGAAAACCGATAAAAGCGTGCGGAGGATATATGTTCGGAAAAAGCTCTTCTGATATTGGAATTGACCTGGGGACATGCAATACCCTTATCTATATACGCGGAAAAGGCATTGTTATCAATGAGCCGTCGGTGGTTGCCGTGGAACGGGGCACAAAAAAGGTTATGGCCGTGGGAGCGGACGCGAAACGGATGCTCTGGAAAACCCCGGGGAACATCATAGCCATCCGGCCCATGCGGGACGGAGTTATTGCCGACCTGGAGTCAACCGAAAAAATGATCCGGTATTTTATTTCCAAGGTCATGCCCCGGTACCGGTTTATAAAACCCCGGATGGTCATCGGCATTCCTTCATGTATCACCGAGGTCGAACGCAGGGCCGTTGAGGAAAGCGCCTACAAAGCCGGAGCCCGGGAGGTCGCGGTCATTGAGGAAAGCCTTGCCGCCGCCATCGGCGCTGATATTCCGATTTACGAACCCGCAGGCCATATGATCTGCGACATCGGCGGCGGAACCACCGAAATTTCGGTCATTTCCCTGGGCGGTATGGTTGTTACCAATGCCATCCGGCTCGGCGGCGATGAGTTCGACGAAGCCATTATCAAACACGTCCGGAGCGTACACAACCTTATCATCGGGGAACAGACCGCCGAGCGGCTCAAGATGGAAATCGGAAACGCCTCTCCGGATAAAACTATCGAAAAGGTTGAAATCAAAGGCACCGATGCCATTACGGGACTCCCCCGGCGTCTGGAAATTGACTCAGTGGAAGTACGGGAAGCCCTCAAGGATCCCATCACCCAGATTATTGATGAAATTAAATCGACCCTTGGCCAGACCCCGCCGGAACTTGCCGCGGATATCGTTGAACGGGGCATTGTCATGACCGGCGGCGGTTCGCTGCTCAAAGGCCTGCCAAAGCTCATTTCCAAAGAAACCGGTGTTCCCGTTATCCTGGCGGAACGCCCCATGGACTGTGTTGCCCTGGGGGCGGGAAAATACTTTGAAAACGCCAAAGGATTTGACAATACCCGCAGTATTTACGACAACCTGAATGGGTAATCCCTTCCATGCGCATTAAAGAGGACAGGAAACAAAAAAAACGGTTCGGCAAAGATGCCTATGTTTTTATTGCCCTCAGCCTGATTTCGTTTTCCATACTCTTGTTTTCCACCCGAAGCTTTATAGCCAGCGTCCGTGACGCGGGGCTGTCGGCTTTTTCCGGGATCCGCGGAGGCATTCACAGTGTTTCTTCGTTTATATCCAGGACCGTGCTCTCTGTGCAGGAACTGGCCACCCTCCGGCGGGAATACGCGGAACTGGCAGACCGGGTTACCCGGTATGAACAGCTGGAACGGAGTTCCGCCGAAATTCGCCAGGAAAACAACCGCCTCAGGGAACAGCTCGGGTTTTCAAATACCATCCGGTACCGGCACATTCCCGCCGAACTTATCGGGAAAGACCCGGACAATCTTTTTTCAGCCTTTGTCATAAATAAGGGAACCAGGGACGGAGTGGCGGTGGATATGCCGGTTATTGCCTTCCAGAACGGAACCCAGGCCCTGGTGGGAAAGGTTATCCAGGCAGGGCTGATGGAAAGCCTGATAATGCCGCTGTACGATTCCAACGCATATATATCCGGCCGGCTTGCCGAGTCCCGGTATGAGGGAATCCTCGAAGGGCAGGGGACCGCCGACCTTCCGCTGGTGATGCGGTTTATCCGCAAACGGGCCAGGGATGAGATCAGCATCGGTGATATCGTGGTTACCAGCGGCCTTGGGGGAATTTATCCCCAGGGGATAACCATCGGCAGGGTCAGCAGGGTCATATACCAGGAATACGAAACGTCCATGGGATTGGAATTGGAACCATCCATTGATTTTTCCCGGCTTGAGTATATCTTTGTCATAGGTTCTGAGGAAGAAAGGTAAAAGGCCATGGCTAAAAATGTCGTATGGGCCACTGTTTTTATAGTGATCGCCGCGATTCTTCAGTCAACGATCCTGTCACGGATTGCGATTTTCAACGCCGTCCCCGATCTGGCGCTCTGCATTCTCGTATTCACCGCCTATGTCAACGGAACAATGACCGGACAGCTGACGGGCTTTTTTTCGGGAATACTTCTGGATTTTCTTTCCGCGGCGCCCCTGGGGCTCAACGCGTTTATCCGTACCATAACCGGCGCCTTAACGGGCATGTTCAAGGGGACCTTTTTCCTTGACGCGCTGTTCCTCCCCATGGGGCTCTGCGCCGCGGCCACAATCTTTAAGGCGCTGATGATTTTTATACTCCACCTCCTGTTCGCGGGAGCCATACCGAGTTATTCAATTACCGGGCCGACGTTCTGGATAGAGCTACTGCTCAACACCGTGCTGTCGATTCCCCTGTTCGCATTGCTGAAGCTCTTCAGGCCAATACTTGTCGAAGGGAGGGAAACCTGATGGCGAATCTCAGTCAGTTTCCTGACGGCGACCGGTCGGAACACAGAATCAAACTGCTGCAACTTCTTTTTATTGTAATTATTGTTGTATATGCTCTCCGGCTTTTCAGCATGCAGATCGTCAGCGGCGAAGTATACCGTTCCCAGGCGCAGAATATCGCCCGGCGGACCACCATAATACCCGCCCAGCGGGGAGAAATCTACGATCAGAATTTCAACCAGCCCATGGTGCTTAATACCGACTCCTTTGCGGTGAATATTATACCCGCGGAAATTCCCCGGGGACAAATACCCGAAATACTGAAGGAACTCTCCGGTATTCTGGGAATAAGCGAAGACCTGCTTAACAGAAAGGTCCCTCCCCAGTATTACAATCTGTATCAGATGGTGGAACTGGCGGCGAATGTCTCCTTTGAAACCATTGCGCGGCTGGCTGAACGGGTGGATACCTTGCCGGGTGTTTCCTGGCAGTCAAAACCAATACGCAATTACGTGGATACCGGCAGCCTGTCCCATATTATCGGATACGTGGGGGATATAACCCGGGACGAACTGACGATAATGTACAACCGGGGTTACCAGCAGGGCGACATCATCGGAAAAGCGGGAATAGAACGCCAGTACGATGATATTCTGCGGGGCAAAGAAGGCCGCGAAATCAGGACCGTGGATGCCCGCGGGCGGAGAATTTCCGGGGACAACAATATCCGGGAGCCCGCTATCATGGGGAAAAACCTTGTCCTGTCCATTGACCGGTCGATTCAGCTTCTGGCGGAACGGGCTCTGGGGGAACGGATGGGAGCCGTGGTGGTCATGCGGCCGTCAAACGGCGAAATCCTCGCCATGGTTTCCTATCCCTGGTATGACCCGAATATTTTCAACCGCAACGATATGGGCGCCGAATACCAGCGGCTGATCAATGATCCCAATAAACCCTTCCTGAACCGGGCGATTCAGTCGAGTTATCCCCCGGCTTCGGCGTTTAAGATAGCTATGACCGCGGCGATCCTGGAGGAAAACGCCTTTCCGCCGGATCAGACCGTTGAGTGTCCCGGGGAGATTACCTACGGCGACCGGGTCTGGCGCTGCCACATCCGCAAGCCCGGCCACGGCCACGTTAATCTTCAGAAAGCCCTAGCCCAGTCCTGTGATATTTATTACTGGGTTGTTGTCCGGGACCACCTGGGGATTGAACGAATGGTTTCGTATTCCCGGGAATTCGGCTTCGGGGAATCCACGGGCATTGACCTGCCCGGAGAGATCACGGGATTCATACCGACGCCCCAATGGAAGGACCGCCGGTTCCATGAAAAATGGCTCGGCGGTGATACCATGAACATGGCTATCGGTCAGGGCTTTACCCTGGTTACGCCAATCCAGATGGCAAATATGGTAGCCATGGTGGTCAACGACGGAATCATATACACCCCCCATCTTCTAAAGGAAGTACGTGATCCCGTTTCCGGAGCAATAATAAAATCAGTCCCCCGGGAGGTTCTGCATAAAACGACGGATATCGATCCTGAGGTTTTTAAAACCGTCCGCCACGATATGCGTACCGTAATAAGCGAAGGAACCGCGCAGTTCCCCCTTAATATAAAAGCCGTGGAAATAGCCGGAAAAACCGGAACCGGCGAGGTGGGACTCCACGACCGGTGGCATTCCTGGTTTGCCGCTTATGCTCCCTATGAAACGGACACCCCCGAGGAACAGATCGTTGTCTCAATAATCGTAGAAGCCACAAATAAATGGGAATGGTGGGCACCCTACGCGTCGGCAATCATCTTCCAGGGGATTTTTGCCCAGCAGACCTATGAAGAAGCGGTTCAGGCATTGGGGCTCCAGTACATTATGCCGATTCAGGAGCGTCGCGAATAATGCGTCTTCGGAATTTTCTCGAAATAGATTTTTCACTTTTTTTCAGCGCCGTTATTTTAACGGTATTCGGCATCTTATTTATTTATTCGTCAGGCATAACATCCACCGGTGTTCTGGTTTCCACCGAATATATACGGCAGATAATCTGGGCTGTTTCCGGTGTCATCATTGCCCTGGTCATCGTTATGCTTGATTACCGGCGGATATATGATCTGTCCATTTACATCTATCTCGGAATTCTTGCGCTGCTGCTGTATACGGTTTTCTTCGGGCGCCTGGTAAACGGCGCCCGGGCATGGATCGGGATCGGGGTTTTCGGGATACAGCCGTCGGAATTCGCCAAAATAGCAACCATTCTGCTCCTCGCGCGGTACCTTGACGTTTCCCGGCACAATCAAAATGAGTTTAAACGGTTTTTCGTTTCATGCATGATCGTGTTTATTCCCATGGGAATAATCCTTCTGCAGCCGGACTTCGGAACATCCCTGGTTTTTATTCCTATTCTTCTGGTAATGACGTTTATTGCGGGAATTGCGCTGCGGTATATAATCTTTTTAATAGCCTGTATTTTTGTAACCAGTATTCTTCTGGTCCTACCGCTCTGGCAGAGTTATATACTTCAGGGAACAATACCGTCTCTGATGATTCTCACCAATATCCGGTTTATTGTGATCGTTACCGTGGCTTTTACCGTAATCGGTCTCATCGCGCTGTATGGTTTTATGCGGTTCAAGAAACGGTATTTCTACTGGATTGTGTACGGCGCGAGTATTGTGGTCTTGTCCCTGGGCGCCTCGTTTATGGCCGGAAAGGTGCTTAAGGATTACCAGATCATGCGTCTTATCGTGTTTCTCAATCCCAATGTCGATCCCCGCGGATCGGGCTGGAATATAATCCAGTCCATTACCGCCATAGGATCCGGCGGCTTACTGGGAAAAGGGTATCTCCAGGGAACCCAGAGCCATTACCGTTTTCTTCCCCAGCAGAGTACGGATTTTATTTTTTCAATCTTTTCGGAAGAATGGGGATTCATCGGCGGGCTTCTCGTTTTTTCACTTTTTCTTCTCATGCTTCTGCGTCTCGTTAAAATCATGCGTTCCACATCAGACCCTTTCGGCTCGTATATTGTAGCCGGGTTTGCGGCCATGGTTTCCTTTCATTTCCTTATTAATGTCGGAATGGCCATGGGTATTATGCCCATTACGGGGATTCCTCTGCTGTTCATGTCCTACGGAGGGTCATCCCTCACATCCGCCATGATTGGAATAGGTTTGTCCCTGAGTATTTATGTGAGAAGGTTTCAGCACTGATGGATATCCCTTTTATCAACCCTATGGAAGTGCTGGGAAAGTATTTCCTTTCCGTGGAAAAACCCGCCCGGTATACCGGCGGCGAATACGGCAGGCTCGCCAAAAGAGAAGCGGACCTCTATATGGCTATTGCCTTTCCCGACCTGTACGAAATCGGAATGTCAAACCAGGCATTCCGGATACTGTACAATAAACTGAATGCCGTCGGAGGTATATCCTGCGACCGGGCATTTGCCCCGGCGCCGGATTTCGAAGAACTCCTGGAAAAACTCAAAGTGCCGCTTTATGGGCTGGACACAGGAATTCCGCTGAAGCATACCGACATCCTCGGTTTTACCCTGGGCTATGAGCTGGGTATCACCGGAGTTCTGACAATGCTCAAAAGCGCCGGTATTCCGCTGCATGCCTCGGACCGGACCGAAGATGATCCCATTGTTATCATGGGCGGCCCCTGTGTTTCCAATCCGCTGCCGTATTCTTCATTCATTGATGTATTTTGGATCGGCGAAGCCGAGGGCGGCTTTTTTCCGCTCTGCACCGAACTCAGGGATATGAAAAAGAACGGAGCCCCGCGGCGGGAACTTCTTAGCCGCATCGCGGCCCATCCATCCGTCTGGACACGGGGTAAGGCCAGGGCGGTCAGGGCAATAGACCGGGAGTTCTCTGACCGGAATCCCGACGCGGCGGTTTTTCCGGTACCCAGTATGAAGGTAGTCCAGCACCATGGGTCCGTGGAAATAATGCGCGGCTGCCCGAACGGCTGCCGGTTCTGCCACGCTGGTATATGGTACCGGCCCATGCGCCAAAAAAGCGCCGCGGTTGTCAAAGCGGAAGCGGAAGCCTTTATCACCCAGGGCGGTTACCGGGAAATAAGCCTGTCATCTCTTTCCACCGGTGATTACGCGGGAATCGGCGGACTTGTGTCGGATCTCAACCGGAGTTACGCGTCCCGGCATATCTCCTTTCAGCTTCCTTCGCTGAAGGTTTCAAGTTTTTCGCTGCCCCTGCTTAAGAGTATTTCCGAAGTCCGGAAAAGCGGCCTCACCTTTGCGGTGGAAACGCCGGTAGACGCGTGGCAGTTTTCAATAAACAAGGATGTATGCAGGGAAAATGTAATCGCCATTATTAATGAAGCGAAAGGGCAGGGCTTCCGGGGGGCTAAATTTTATTTTATGATCGGCCTGCCGGTGGGAGGTTTTTCCGCATCCGATGACTCCAGCCGGGAGGAACAGGAAATCGTTGATTTCATCCTGGAAGTGTCCCAGCGGACCGGAATGCATTTCAGCGTTAACGTCGGCACATTTATTCCAAAACCCCATACACCGTACCAGTGGGCAGTCCAGCTTGATGAGGAGACGGCAACTCAGAAACTCAATTTTATCCGCAGTAAGCTGAAACCCCGGGGATTCAAAGTCGGAACCCATGATCCCTTTGTCTCTGTTGTTGAAGGTATTATTTCCCGGGGGGATGAACGGGTGGGGGAGCTCATTATTGAAAACGCCTTTGCCCGCGGCTGCCGGCTCGACGCATGGACGGAGTATTTTTCCAGGGATGTTTGGCGTTCTCTGATTGACGACAACAACGCGCTTGTGTCGGAAATTCTTTCCATGAAAAACTCCGGTGAACCGCTTCCCTGGGACTGTATAGATGCTTCCGTAGGAACCGCGTTTCTCCGCCGGGAACTGGAAAAATCCGAAACCCAAGAATTAACATCAGCATGTACAGACAACTGCACACATCCTTGCGGAAGCTGCAGTTCTTCCGGCGGAATCATACAAAATATCATACAGCCTGACAATCAACATCAAGTAATGCCGGAAGTTCCGGCAAACAGCGATTCCGGCAATCCGGAAACAGACGGACCGGAAGACACTCTGTGCCACAGAATTGTTTTTTCCTTTTCAAAGCGGGATGAGGCGGTCTTTCTTCCGCACCTGGGGCTTGTGGAAACATTCTCCATGGCCTTTATACGCTCCGGACTGCCGGTAACCTTTACACAGGGATTCAATCCGCTTCCGAGGCTTGATTTTGCGGCACCTCTGGCAATCGGAATACAGGGGGACAATGAAATAGCGTCGGTTGATTTTACCCGCAGTATATCTCCGGATATTTTTGCAGAAACCTTAAATAAGTATCTGCCGAAGGGGATTGAAATAAGCCGCGCGGAATATTTCGCTATTCCGCTGGGGAAAAAACGGTATTCCGCAGCGTCACTGTTATGGGGCTTTCTTTATGACGACAACAGCATTATTAAAGCCTCGGAAGAAAAACAATACCGTTTAAATCTCGCCGGATCAAATGATATGTTTTTCGGAATCCGCCGGCGGTCGGTTCTGGCAAAATCGATAACAAACAACAATAACGGCGGTGAAGAAAATCACGAAGATTATTTTGCGGCCTACGGCAAACTGTATCCCGGCACAAACTAAAAAATAAACGCAAAAACTCAATTCATTATATTATAAATAATTAACAATATTATCTAGTAGACAGAATATACATTATAGATAGTATTATATGTATTTAAATAAAGGAGAAGATCGTACTTTTTTTACTGCCCTTTTCATTTTCTGTTTCTGTAATCAGGATCCCGGAAGTCTCATTACTCCAAGAAATGTCGGTGAACTGTATATCGGCGCAATATTGTCATCCACCCCAATGGCCACAATGTAAAATGAGGCATAAGCATAACTGCTTCCGGTCTGCTGAACCACATCGGTATTCTTTGAGGCATAGGTACTGTTCCGCAGATCGGCAGTGTTTCTGAAATACCGGTCCGGTTCGGGATCGAAATTCGCTGCCCCGGGGATAGATGAATTTCTGAATAGATTATAAGTTTGAACGTGAATGACACCCAAACTATCGGTATAACTCAGTCTCATAACCGGTATTGTGGACGCAGATGTTTCGATAAAATCCAGGGTAACGGTATACCCCGAGGCATTGGAGCCGGATAAAACATTCTCCAAGTTGCCATTCTCCAATGCGATCAGGTTGTAATTTCGCCCGTTGAATACGGAGCCGATATTCGCTGTTGAGCTTCCGCTGGTATTATTCTGAATTTGGTATTCCTCGGTATACCGCTCCAGATACTGGTAATCACTGTACAGCGTCGAATGGATGCTGCTCATGGCGGAAGAATCAATTTGCGATGTATAGTTTGCGTTGCTGAGGTAGATGCGGTAATAAATACCGTAATACTGCAGGTAGCTGTTGGAGTATGATAACCTTGAAATAGTAACCTGCGTGTTGGCAGTTGTATTAACATTGCTCTGCGGCACCGGATCGAGATACAGGTAATCCTCAATGCCGCAGGAAACAAAAGAAATAATTACTGCAGCCAATCCCAAAAAACGGATCAGGCTCGATATAATCTTATTCGCCGTAAACAGCTCCTCTTTTACTTTCTTACACTCCGCCGGATGCGGTTATCGCCGCGACCCTACTGCTGGCGAGGTTCGCCCAGTTCTGTCCCGGCCACTGTTCAATAACATTCCTATAGGCAGCAACCGCGGCTTCGGTATCCCGCTGTTCCTCATAGAGACGCCCGACGGAGAACGCGGCCCTGGGAGCCCCGGGGAATGTATCCGCGTATTCCAGCGCTCTGGTATAGAGCTCAATCGCCTTAATGGAGTTACCCTGCTCTTCGGCGGCAACCGCGGCGTTAAAAAAGGAAACCGGAGCCAGGTAAATTCTCGGAGCCTTGCCGGCGGCGTTCACCCACGCGTGTTCGGCTTCAAGCCATTCTTTTTTATCCGCGTGGATATCCGCGATAATGTAGTAGGCCCGGGCACCCGCATAGCCTGATTTCTTTCCGGCGAACTCACTCAACGAAGCAATAAACTGCCGGACTTCATCTTCCTTGAAAGGTTCATTCAAATCGACCCTCAGGGATTCATACTGTTCATAATAGGCTTCAACTTCAGCTATGGCCTTTTCCTGGGCCTTTTCGCTGATTATGTATGCGGCGGCAATACCGACAAAAACAACTACCACCGCGGCGGATACGATCAGAATTATTTTTCTGTGATTCTGTATAAAATTGACAAGTTTCTCCGTAATTTTAGTGGGTTCGTTCTTGCCTGATGACGGATTAGCCATTATTTACTCCTTTGGGTTGAAAATATTCAGTTCTTTAATCAAACGGGACAAATACGTACGCTGAATATCCAGCGACTTTGCCGCTTCGGTCTGGTTCCAGTCGTTTTCTTCCAGAATTTTCGAAATATAGTGGGCCTTGAAAATATTGATTGCCGTTTTAAGGCTCCGGTTCTCCTCGTCATAGCCGCCGCCGGAGTCACTCGCGGAATTTTTTAAAAGCAGATCTTCCCTCTGGATGTATTTTTCCTTTCCGATGACACAGGCCCGTTCAATACAGTTTTCCAGTTCCCTGATATTTCCCGGCCATGCGTAGGATAAAAGGGTCTCCATCGCCTCATTGGAAAATCCGTCGAAATGCTTTTTTGTTTCCCGGATGCCTTTTTTCAAAAAGAAATTAGCCAGTTCGGGAATATCCTCGGGCCGCTGCCGCAATGGCGGAATGTAAATGGGGAGCACATTGAGCCGGTAGTACAGATCGCTCCTGAACTCCCCCTTCTCCACCAAAGTTTCGATGTCCCGGTTTGTGGCTGCCAGAATTCTGACATTCACCGTAACGGAAATATCTGATCCGACTTTCTCAAAGGTTTTCTGCTGAATAACCCGCAGCAGTTTTGCCTGCAGCTTCATGGGAAGGTCGCCTATTTCATCGAGAAAAATGGTCCCGCCGTCGGCCAGCTCAAAACGGCCCTGCCGGTTCTGGATGGCGTTGGTAAAGGCGCCCTTAACATGACCGAAGAGCTCACTTTCCAGAAGGCCCTCGGGAAGCGCCGCGCAGTTTACCCGTACAAAGGGTTTGTCGCTCCGGGAACTCCGGAGGTGGATCTGCTCGGCAAAAAGCTCCTTGCCCACGCCGCTTTCCCCGAGGATGAGCACCGAAGAATCGGTTTTCGCTACCCGGTCGATAATTTCAAGTTTTTCGATAATAATGGGGCTTTTGGCAATTAATGTATGGTAACCCTGGTCGGTCTTAAGCTGATCCTGCAGGAGCTGGATTTCATCCCTGGCCCTTTCGAAGCTGCGGGCGTTCTGGAAGGCCATGGCAGCCTGGTTGGCGAAGATCTCCAGCCATTCCAGGTCATCCTGGGTAAAGTACTTATCATCCTTTTTGTTGATAAGCTCGATTACCCCGATGCATTCATCCTTGATCCGCATGGGAGCCGCCAGCATGGTTTTTGAAGGGTATCCGATTTGGTTGGAAATCCCCACCAGATGCCGGCGGTCGTTTTTTACATCGTTGACGATTATGGAGGTATTGTGCTGCGCGACCCAGCCGGCGATCCCCTCCCCCATATTTACGGTGAATTTCTTAACATCCGCGCCTTTTGAACCCAGTGCGATTTCAAAGTAAAGCTTATTATCGGTTTTATTTACCAGGAGAAGGCTTGACGCCTCTCCTTCACAAAGCTTTGTCGCGGACTCTAGTATTTTCGTAAGCAGAGATCTGACGTCCGAATAATTGGAATTAATAAGCGTATTAATCTCAATCAGAGTATTAAATTTTTGGACGTCAATTGTTGACAGCATAGAATGCAGTCTTCTCAGTTATTGCCTTTAGACTTCAGAAAATCCCCGAGGGTAAAAGTTGAATCATCGGATTCTTCCGCAGCCATGTAACGGGACAGTTCATCCCGCTGCACCTTTTTCTGGTAGTCCCGTATGGAGAATGCCACCTTCTGCTTATCCGGCTGAATCTCTATGACAACAGCTTTGATTTTATCTCCCACATTGTATTTCTTGATTGCCTCATCGGGGTTTTCTTCCCGATTTTCCGGCAGGTTAGACTTATGGATAAGGCCTTCGATTCCCCCGGGCACCCGCACGAATAACCCGAAATCGGTTATTGAGGAAACTTCACCTTCCACCGAGCTTCCCGGCTTATAGGTTTCCGCGAAACTCTGCCAGGGATCTTCTGAAAGCTGTTTAACCCCAAGGCGAATATTGCGGTTCTCCGGCTCCACGGCGACAACCATGACTTCAATTTCCTGGTCAACCGCCAGTTCACTCCCGGGATGTTTGACCTTTTTGGTCCACGACAGATCGTCCACATGGAGGAATCCGTCGATGCCTTCCTCAAGCTCAATAAAGGCGCCGGCGTTAGTGAGTTTGGTAACTTTCCGGGTGAGGCGTGTTCCTGCGGGGAACTTCTCTTCAATATCGTCCCACGGATTGGCACTGACCTGCTTAAGGCCGAGGGAAACCCTTCCCGCCTGAAGGTCGTAGCCGAGGATCATGCATTCGACTTCATCGCCTATCTGCAGCATCTCATCGGGGCGCTGGACTTTTTTGACCCAGGAAAATTCGGAGATATGGGCAAGCCCTTCGATTCCTTCCTCAAGTTCAATGAAGGCGCCGAAATCGGTAAGTTTGGTCACCGTGCCCTTTATGATATCATTTACATGGTATTTATCTTCAAAATGCACCCAGGGATCATCGGTGAAGTGTTTTAATGACAGGTTGATCCGTTTTTCATTCGGGTCAATCCGGATGACCTTGAGCTTGATTTCCTGGCCCTTCTTAACGAAGTCCTTGGGCCGGGTAACGTGGCCCCAGCTCATGTCATTGATGTGCAGCAGCCCGTCAAATCCGCCGAGGTCAATAAAGGCGCCGAAGGAGGTAAAGCTTTTTACAGCTCCGGTGACTTCATCCCCGACATGGGTATTTTCAAAGAAGGAATTGCGTTTCTCCTCAATTTCCTCTTCCAGCCACTTCCGGCGGTTAACAACGATATTAACCTTGCCGTCGGAGTACAGCCGCTCCACATAGAAGCTGGTTTTCATGCCGAGAAGCCGCTCCGGTTTGTCAACCTTCTGCGCGTCGGACTGGCTGATGGGAAGGAAAGCGTGAACCCCGGCTCCGAGGTCAACGTCATATCCGCCCTTAACGATTTTATGTATAGTTCCTTCCACGACCGTATGGTCCTGGAAAGCCTGGCGGAGATTCTTCCAAAACAGCTTTACATCCGCTTTCTGTTTTGAAACGATTACCTCTCCGTGTTTATTCTCTTTTGTTATAAGAATAACCGAAACTGTGTCCCCGATTTTCGGGATTTCGGTGAATTCCCCAATGGGAATTTTCCCCTCGGACTTATACCCCACATCAATAAAAACCTGGTCCGGGGTGACTTGAATGACGTATCCGTCAACAAGCTGACCTTCTTCCAACTGTTCGAGGGACTTGAGATACTCTTCCTGTAACTGTGTCTGGATATTGTCTGCGGAATTTTTCGACTCATCCATCGGACTAGTGTCCGAATCCACTTCCATCTGACCCATGGTTGATCCTTATATATGTAATTTCCCTATCAATTTGTCATAAACTTGGCCAATGGTCAAGTCCGAGGTATCCAAATAATCGACTCCGGGGGCTATTTTTAGGCTTCCTTCGGCTTTATTTTTATCAATTTCGTCCCGTTCCCGGATTGATTTTTCTATTTCCTCCAAACTGAGCTTTGAAACCCCCTGGTCAAAGCGCCGTTTTGCCCGGGACAAGGGAGACGCGTCAAGATAAAAACGGTAATCAGCGTCCGGAAACACCACGGTGGTCATATCCCGTCCTTCAACAACCACATTGAGGCCCCGGGCGATTTTTCTGACAATATCGTTTACCACATGCCGGATCGGGACAATCGCAGATAGCCGGGCCACAGAGGCGTCGACTTCATCGCTGTGGAGGAGATCATCCACGTCCTCGCCGTTAAGGTATACCCTGCCGTTGGTGTAGTCAATGACCGCGGATTTCGCGTATTCCAGGGCTTTTTCGGGATCCGTCGGATCTATGGAATTCCGCAGACAGCCCAGGGTAATGGTTCTGTATAAGCTCCCGGAATTCACGTAGGTGAACCCCAAACCCTGGGCGAGTTTCGCCGCGATGGTGCTTTTTCCGGATCCCGCGGGTCCGTCTATGGCAATAACCATGGTGCCTCCAAAGAAATCACGCATCCGGAAAAGAATGCGGTTATTCCATTAGTTCGTTTATTTCCGCCCCGGTCAACCGCCGGGATTCCCCTTCCTGCAGAGTCCCGATATGTACCGGTCCGATTCTTATCCGGTGCAGCCGCTCGGGGTGAAGGTGGAAATGGGAAAAAACCCGCCGGATTTCGCGGTTTTTTCCTTCAATAAGCACAATACGAAGGGATTTCCGGCCCAGGCGCTCAATATCGAGGCAGCGGTATGTTTCACCTTCAATTTCGACCCCCCGGCGGAACTGATCCAGCACCGTATCGGGTACCGGAACCGTGGAATCAACAAGGTATTCCTTTTCGATCCCCCGGGACGGGTGGCTTATCCGGGCCGCGAATTCCCCGTCATTCGTAAATAATATCAGTCCCGATGACCGGTAATCCAGGCGTCCCACATTGTACAGCCGTTCCTGGATATCAGCGGGAAGAAGTTCCCTGGCAAGGCGCCGGCCTTCGGGGTCGTAGGATGAACAGATATACAGAGGCGGTTTGTTCAGCACGAGGTAGTGCTTCCGGTCTTCCAGAAAAAGCCGGCGCCCGTCCAGACATACCGTGTCTTCCGGAGAAACCTTTGTTCCCAGTACGGTGACCCGTTCCCCGTTTACCGAAACCCTTCCGTCAAGGATGAGCTGTTCCGAAGCGCGCCGGGACGCCGCTCCCGCCCGGGCCAGAAACAGCTGAAGCCGCAGGTTTTTTCCGTTTTCCGGTTCCTCCATGGCTCCCTATTCTTCCCCGTTGAGTTCGAACCGGTCAAGCTCGCTTTCGTTAAGTTTGGGCAGGTCCGCGATGCTCTCCAGCCGGAAAAATTTGAGGAATTCCCTGGTGGTTCCGAACTGGACCGGCTTTCCGGGGATATCCTTTTTTCCGACCTCCCGGATGAGGGTCCGGTCCAGGAGGAGCCGGATCATATTGTCGGCGGAGACTCCCCGGATGGCTTCTATCTCGGCGCGGGTAATGGGCTGGGAATACGCGACAATGGAAAGGGTTTCCAGGGCGGCTTTGGAAAGCCGGGAGTCATTTTTTCTGCCGTACCGTTCCTTCAGATTCTCCCAGTATTCCCTTTTCGGGGAAATCATGATTCCCCCGCCGATGCGGGACAATTCGACACCGGAATCCTCCCGGGCGTACCGTTCACCGAGGTTCTCCAGGGACTTCTCCACCACATCCTTGGAAAGGCCGGATATCCGCGCCAGGGCGCTTTCTTCCACGGGGTCACCTTCAAGGTAGAGGATAGCTTCAATCAGCGCTGTCTCTTTCTCCAATCGTAACTCCATCTATCTGCGCCTTTTCGTAGGGCCTAATAAGTATGTCTCCGAACATACGGTTTTGAAATATGGAAACCATCCTGAATTTTACCGCCTCCAGAACCGCGAGGAAAGCGCATACTATATCCAGAACCGATCCGTTCCGGACCACCAGTTCGGTGAAGTTGCACTCTCCCTTGGATTCCAGCAGTTCATTCATCAGGGTTATTTTTTCGTTGACCGAAACTTCCTCATACAGGTCTATGATCCGTTCCCCGGTCAGGTTTGTCATGAGGCCGGAAAATGTTTTGAGCAGATCCCAGATGTCGACTTTTTCCCAGAGTTCATCATCCGCAAAGGGAAGCGCCCGCTGCAGCTTTTTCCGCTCGATAACCCACTCCGCCTCTTTTTCCTTTTCTTCCATGAGTTCGGAGAGTTTTTTGTACTTCTGGTACTCGATGAGCCGTTCCACCAGTTCCTGCCGGGGATCTTCGGATTCGTCATCCATGTCGAGTTCCACCGGAAGCAGGAGCCGTGATTTGATATACAGCAGCGTTGCCGCCAGGGCGTGGAATTCCGTGAGATCATCGAGATCAAGCTCGGTGGCGTAGGTCAGATATTCCATATACTGCTCGGTTATCTGGGCAATGGGAATATCATAAACGTTGACTTCATTTTTTTTGATCAGGAACAGCAGAAGGTCCAGAGGGCCTTCGAATTCCTTGAGTTTGAAGCTGTGGGCGTTGGTGTTATTTGCTTGTTCCATGTACATTTTAATTATATCGGCAGGTTCCTGCGTAGTAAATACCCTGGGGTGAAAGCTTATTGTAATAATCCCTGAGAAAGGTCCCCGACCGGGGGTCTTTTATGTCCGGAAACAGCTCGAGAACCGGAACCAGCACAAACGCCCGTTCGTGCATCCGGGGATGGGGAATTTCCAGGAGCGGCGGACGGGATACGATGGTATCCCCCAGAAGTATGATATCGATATCCAGGGGCCGTTCCCCCCAGCGCCGTTCCCGGCGGCGGTCCCGTCCGAACCGGCTTTCTATATCCTGGATAAACCCGAGAAGCTCCTCCGGGGCCCCGGCAAAAAAACCCGCGGCCGCGGCGTTGAGAAATTTCCCCTGGTCGGTTATATACTGCGGATCGGTTTCATACAGCGACGATACCCTGAATTCCGACAGTCCGCCGCTCAGCGCGGAAAGAGCTCCTTCCAGGTTCTTTTTCCGGTCTCCCAGATTTGCCCCGAGGCTGAGTACCGCCAGGGGGCTGTCCGAGTCCATTTAGAACAGATCTTCAGGGGCGGCGGCTTCCGCGGCAGCCTTGGCCGGGGCGCTTGGAGCGGGAGCTTCCGCGGCCCCCTCCCCTTTGGCCTTTTCCGCATCAGCCGGAGTGCTGCTTTTCTTTTTGGTATTCTCCGGTTCGGTGTTTTTCACCTTTCCCGGAAAAATTAACGCCCGGAGCTTATCTTCAATTTCCTTGGCGAATTCCGGATTGGCTTCCAGATACGCCTTGGCGTTTTCCCGGCCCTGGCCGATCTTTTCCTCACCGTAGGCGTACCACGCCCCTTTCTTGTCTATTATCTCATATTTAGCCGCCGCATCCAGGAGGCTCCCGATGGCGGAGACACCCTTTCCGAACATGATTTCCAGCTCCACCTTGCGGAAAGGCGGCGCGACCTTGTTTTTTACCACCTTTACCCGGACCCGGTTTCCGATGGCGTCGGCATCGCCTTTTTCCAGGGTTTCCATCTTACGTACTTCCAGACGTACCGAGGAATAGAATTTAAGGGCGTTGCCGCCGGTGGTGGTTTCGGGGTTTCCGAACATGACGCCGATTTTCATACGGATCTGGTTAATGAATACCAGAATGGTGCGGGATTTCCCGATGGTCGCGGTCAGTTTGCGCAGGGCCTGGCTCATGAGACGGGCCTGGAGCCCCATGTGGGCGTCTCCCATATCCCCTTCGATTTCCGCCTGGGGGGTCAGGGCCGCGACCGAGTCAACCACAATCACATCCACCGCGCCGGACCGGACCAGGCTTTCGGTAATTTCCAGGGCCTGCTCCCCGGTATCGGGCTGTGAAACCCAGAGATCGTCAATATTGACCCCGAGGTTTTTTGCATATACCGGATCCAGGGCGTGTTCGGCATCCACAAACGCCGCTATTCCCCCCAGTTTTTGAGCCTCCGCGATGGCGTGAAGCGCCAGGGTCGTTTTACCGGAGGATTCAGGGCCGTAAATTTCAATAATCCGGCCCCGGGGATACCCGCCGATTCCAAGGGCTTCATCCAGCAGTATGGAGCCCGACGGTATTGTTTCGATACCCGCCGCGTTGATATGGGTTCCCAGTTTCATAAGGGAACCGGACCCGAACTGCTTTTCTATCTGGAGCCGGGCGGCTTCCAGGGCCTTTTCTTTTTCTTCTGATGAAGCTAAGGGGGAGCCGGTCCCCTTCCCGGGTTCACTCATCTTTGCCACGTTTTCCTCCCATGAATATACGGCATGTTTTTTTATTTTGCTTCAATATATCACAGACTTCTTTCACAAGACAAGAAAGATGTGAGCGTGCCCATAATAACCCGGGTATTCCGCCGCCGCTCAGGAGTTATTCCCATAATTATATGACAGGACCCGCGGCATCGGTATCCCCGGGTGTTTTCCGGATTGTCAGACCCGTCGCTCCCCCGCACATTGCCGAAGAGTCTGTTTTATTATACTATAAAACACGTTATACTTTGAGTCGGGAGATTCTGCATGGATAATCAATTTGCTGTTACTGCGACCCGGTCCATGATGGGGTACGCGTCTCAGGTTGCCCGGCATTTAAAAAAATTTCCGAGTTTTTCCTCTCTGGAAGAGGAAATTGACTGTGTAAATTCACTTGAGACCGACCGTTTTGCCGACGGTGAAATGGAAGTGGTGGTTAATTCCTCCCTCCGCGGCAAGGACGTCTATTTATTTACCAGCTGCGCCAGGAACGAAGCCGGTATAAGCGTCGAAGAAGCAAAAATTGAACTGTACAACGCGGTGGACGCCCTCAAGCGGTCCCAGGCTAACCGCATCATTGTCTTTGAACCCTTTGTATCCAGTTCCCGGTCCGACCGCACCATCCGGCGGAGTTCCGTGGGGCTCTGGGTGCACATGAAAATTCTGACCAGCCTCGGAACCGACCATATCCTGACGTACCAGCTTCATTCGGATAAATCGAAATCCATGCTGGATCCTACCATCTGTTTTATGGACGATCTGCCGGCTCTTACCCTGCTTAAGAAACGCCTCTGTGATGTGTATATCAGGGATCTGGAAACCCTGGAGAATGTGGTCCGGAAAAACTGGGCTTTCTGTTCCGTTGACGCCGGCGGGGAAAAACTCGCCCGCAAATTCGCCAATTCCTTCGGCGCTCCTTTGGTGGTGGCCCATAAACAGCGGGATTACTCCAAAGCGAATACCATAGAATCCATCAATATCCTTTCGGCGGAGCCGATCAGCGGAAAGGTGATCTGGATTGTCGATGATATGGTTGATACCGGGGGATCCGTGGAGAGTCTTATCAGGACTCTGGCGGATCACAAACCCGCGGAGATAAATATAATAGCCGTCCACGCCATACTGTCCGATCCCGCCTCGGAACGGCTCCTGAAACTGAGCAGCGAAGGACTGCTCAACCGGGTTATGGTTACGGATACGGTGTACTGCCCGGAATGTCTCCCCACGGAACTTCCGAACCTTGAGGTGGTTCCTTCGGTGGAACTTTCCGCCCGCATTATCGGCACCATTGTTACAAACCGGCCCATGGGTAAACTCCTGGAGGTTTTTAACGCCGAAAAATACCTTCGGTCGCCGCGGCTGCTGTAACTGTCCATGGGTGTTTTTTACGCTGTAATCGCCTACGTGTTCTGGGGTTTGAGCCCCCTGTACTGGCGGTTTCTTTCAAACGTCGGCCCCCTGCAGATACTGGCGTTCCGCATTTTATTTTCGCTGATTTTTGTTTTTATCTTACTGAAGATACAGAAGACTACCTGCTGGTTCCGGCTTTTTAAAGAGCCCAGGTCACGGATTTTTATTATCGGAGCGGCGCTGGCGGTTACCGTCAATTGGGGCGGCTATATATGGGCTGTCAACTCCGGTATGGCCGTCGCGGCGTCCCTGGGGTATTTTATCTGTCCGCTCATTTCAATTCTGCTCGGGGTCATTTTTTTACGGGAAAAGATTCTGCCCCTGCAGTGGGTTTCCTTTGGTATCGCGGCTTTTGGTGTCGTTCTCCTCAGCGTTTTTACCGGATCATTCCCCTGGATATCCTTTATTCTCGCCCTGAGCTTCGGGGGATACGGACTTTTCAAAAAAAAGATAACCGCCGGATCCCTGGAGGGGCTCTTCAGCGAAACCCTGGTTTCTTCTCCCCTGGCGGCAGCGATGCTTTTTATTCCCGCCTGGGGCGGCACCGATTTTCCAGCGCTCCCGGTTCACACCTGGGTTCTGCTTGTACTCTGCGGTCCGGTTACCGTGGCGCCGCTGTACTGGTTTTCAAAAAGCGCGCGGCATCTGTCACTATCGGCATTGGGTTTTCTTCAGTACCTTAATCCGACTATTCAGTTTCTTTTGGGGGTCTTTGTTTTCCGGGAACCCTTTCCCAGACAGAACCTGACAGCTTTTATATGTATCTGGGTTTCGGTGCTGCTTTTTTCAGCGGCACCGATGATACAGAAAAGAATCAAGACCTAATGTAATTTCTTATATGGTATTATTTTTCATACATCTTCAGTGTATAAATAATTAAAATTCTTTTTTTGAATCAAGAAGAATGGTAACAGGGCCGTCATTGGTATACGAAACCAGCATGTGAGCCTGAAATTTTCCGGTTTCGCATACGAGGCCGAAGCTCCTGATTTTTTCCGTAAAATAGCTGTACAGTGAATTAGCCAGATCAGGCGCCGCCGCCGCGGAGTACGAAGGCCGCCGGCCTTTGCGGGCATCCGCGAGCAGGGTAAACTGGGATACCGCCAGGACACCGCCCTTCACGTCGGAGACGGAACGGTTCATTTTGCCTTCATCGTCTTCAAATATCCTGAGGCCCGAGATTTTTTCCGCCAGGTAATCCGCGTCCCCGGATGTATCGCCCTGGGCCACTCCCAGGTACACCAGCAGGCCCGATTCCACCGCTCCGGTGCAGGACCCGTCCACTGTGACCGAGGCGTTCAGTACCCGCTGTACCACGGCACGCATCAGCGGCCGTTCCTGAGGCTGCCGGACTGGTGGAGGGCTATTGCCTCAAGCCGCACCGCGGGCCCCAGCCCGTCCCCGGCAGCCGCGGGAACAACCTGCCCCAGCACTTCCAGGGGACGCTCAAGATCCACGGGAACGGAGAAATCGAACACCACCGGAACGATTCCCTCAAGGGTACTCCGGGTATCGTAGCCCACCAGAAGGTCAAAGGAGGTCAGGTTTTCCAGGGAATCCAGGTTTGTCGCCATGCCGCGCCATATAACGTAACAGCCCCGGTAGAGATAGGGATCCGCGGCGACGGAACTGTAGGCAAAGCGGTCCTTGAGGCTGTCAAACCCCGGAGTATTGGTATAGGACAAGAGAAGGCGGGCTTTGTTTTTTATGGATTCCGAAGCGTTTGACTCAAGGAGCAGGTTTATTTCGACCTTAGCCGCCTCATCCCGGTATTCGGTAAAAAGGGTCCGGGCTTTTTCGTAGGTGTCCAGCACCTGTTTCCTGGTAAGAATATACCGGTAACTTCCGCCGATCTGAACCGGCTCGGACTGTTCCTCCCGGACCAGCGCGGTCGCGCTGAACCCGGACCGTTCGGACCGCTTTCCGGTTTTCTGTCCGATTACCGAGACCAGGGAAATCGCTATCGCCCCAAGGATAAGTATCCCCGCCGCGGGAATGGCGATCTGGTCCCACGACAGCGGAGCGTCGGGCAGAGGCGGAAACAGCTTTTTCAGTTTTCCCGATTCCAGCCAGGACTGGAGCGTTTCCGGGTCACCGTACCGGCGGATGGTTTCCAGCGCCCGTCTGGCCTGCCGGTTTTTCGGATCGACTTCCTGAACCTCAAGATACAGGTCCACAGCCCGGTCGGTTTCGCCCCGTCTCAGAAACAGAATGGCGAGCCCCAGCAGAACCGAAGGCTCGCGCATCTTTATGTCCCGGGCCCGTTTAAAGTACGTAAATGCCCCGCCGTAATCCCCGGCGTACAGGCATGAGACACCCAGGATATAATAATACCGGAACGAGTCATGGTACCGGACTACTTCGGGTTCGAGGATCTGAATTGCCTCGCCGTAACGTCCCCGTTTTGAGAGCCTCGCGGCCTTGGTCAGGATCGGATCGAATTTCATGGTTAACCGTTACTGCAGGCCGTAACGCGCTTTTATCCGGGCGATCATCAGTTCCAATGCATCCAGTTCTTCATCGGGAACATCCCCGCCGGATACGATATACCTGTCGATCCGTTCAAGGAGATCCCGCAGAATTAAGAGATCAGATCCAATATCATTCCCGTTTCCGGCAGGAACCGATTCCTGCAGAATTCTTGTTAAATCATCCATGGACGAGGAATCGTACCGGGAGAATCCGCCCGCGTCCTCAGCGGCCAGGAGTACGGTGTAGGACCGCCTGCTGCCCCGGGGCAGCGGTTCCGGGTCAAAGTAGTATGAAACCGCGGAATCTCCCACAGAATACGGCAGAAGGTTGAAATTGCGGCCGTCACTGGGGGCGATTTTCCACGGCGCGTCATTGAGCCGTTTCCAGTTCGCAAAATGGATGGAATCGGGCCGCCGGACTCCGGGAATAACAATACTGCCCATCAGCCCGAAACGCTTGCTTCTTGAATACCACCACCGGTCCGTTTCGGCGGATGTTATAAGGGTTTCGCCGGAAAGGGCTCTCCGGTCGGTCTCAAAGTTGTGGGCCTCCCCTTCCCCAAGGTTCGTATCCAGGAGAAACCGGACGCCGACCATGGATTCCTGGGTGCTTTTATTTTCCACCGTGACAACCATACTGATCCCGTTGGCCAATGTTGATCCGGCGGTCTGGATATAGGAGAATTCCTGGGTTACCGTAAGAAACGAAGATTCAAAAATAAAGGCCGGCCGGGACGCGTCATTGCGCAGCCTGACCCTGAAGGCCGAGGCCTCACCCATGCGGTAGTATTTATCATCCGCCAGGATTGCCAGAAAGCTTGTCCTGGGATCCTGGTCCACAAAAAAAGGCTCATACCGCTCCCGGGTTATATCGGTCATGTAGTACAGAGAAAAACGGCCGGTGGACTCATGGAGGACCAGTTTTATCCTGCCTTCCCGGAATTCCGCCGCTCCCGCAGAAGCCGAACAGAAAAGCAGGACGCATACAAGATACCGTGCCAGGGATTTCATTACCGCATTCCCCCGCTCGTTCCGGATCCGCTCTGCCGGGCTGCCAGGTCATTGCGGAGGTCCAGGGCCGTACTTTTAAGGGAAAGAAGTTTTATCATTTTTTCCGAGGATGTCCGGGGCGGCGCCGCGGAGGACTGGGCCGGTTTCATGCCTTCAATGGTGATGTTAGCCTCGGACAGGGCGGCTTCCGCCGCGGCCAGACGGGCTTCAAGCTCGGAAATGCGGCGGCGGTATTCTGCGTTTGAATTCTCAAGATCCGCCATACGGGTATCCTTGAGCATATCCGCGATCCGTTTCTGGTACGCGATTATGGCCTGGTCATAGGAGCGTTCCCGGCGCTGGTATTCTTCCACGGTTCTCAGGGATTCCTCGTGGCTCCATTTGAGTATCGCCAGAAGTTCGGTTTCGATTTTTTTCTGGTTTATCAGGGCGATCCGGTATGAGGCGGCCTCATACTTGGGACTCTGGGGATATTCGTCCATAATCTGAACAAAAATATCATGGGCCTGGTCGAGCTGCCCCAGGGCATAGAGGCATTCCCCGATCCAGTAGAGCGAAGAGGCTTTTCTGGAAGCTTCCGATACCGCGTCGTGGTAATTTTTCAGCAGTACAATGGCTTCATTATATTGTCCGAGAAAATACAGCGCCCGGCCTTTGTTGTAAGGCACCTCGGCGCTGCGTATGCCCGAAGGGGCAGCGGAAAGCAGTTCATCCATGTCCCGGATGGCGGCCTCGTATTCTCCGGCGGCCAATTCCGCCAGGGATATCCAGTACAGGGCTTCGGCTTTTTCCGCGGGGTTTTTGGCGTTGGCCTGGGCTCTTCGCAGCTCCGCCACAGAATCCCGCCACTGGCCCGCGCCGTAGAGCTCTATGCCCCGTTCCAGACTCGCGGAAAGGTTTTGGGCGTATATGCCCGGGGACAGGCACAGGAGAACCAGTATACAGAGGAAGATCGGAAGGGATCTTTTATTATTCATCCGTGACACTCCTTGTACAATTTTCGGCAAAAAACCGGTTCATATTGATAGTCCGTGAGCTTCCGCAGTCCGGTATCAGGCACCTTTCAGTTTTTTAACCATCGCCGCCTTATCCGGAGCTCCGAAGAATGCCGCTCCGGCGACGATCACATCAACCCCCGCCTTATGGGCAAGATGGGCGGTCTCGGCGTTGAGTCCGCCGTCTACGGAAACGAGGTAGGAATAATTCCGTTCTTCCCTGAGTTTAACCAGCCGTTCCGCTTTATCCAGGCATTGGGGGATCATCTGCTGTCCGCCGTAGCCGGGATTCACCGTCATAACCAGAACCAGATCGGCAAAGGGCAGCAGTTCTTCAATATAACTGACCGGAGTCGAGGGAACGATGCTGATACCCGCTTTTTTCCCGAGGCTGTGGATTTTCTGGATGAGCCGGTGGGAATGCACCGTGGCCTCGATATGGAAGGTGATATAATCCGCTCCGGCTTCGGCAAAGAGTTCCGCCAGATTTTCCGGTTCGTAGGTCATGAGGTGGGCATCGAAAATGAGCTTTGAATGGGGCCGTATATCCGCGACCATTTTCGGCCCGAAGGTCAGATTCGGCACGAATTTGGCATCCATCACGTCAAGGTGGACCCATTCGGCGCCGGAATTGTTTATTTCCGCCAGTCCCGCGGCCATATCGGCAAAATCCGCGGAGAGAACCGACGGCGCTATTATTGGTTTATCCATAGTTTAGATGATAACGTGGAGGCCGGGGCTTGTAAAGAAGCGGGACAGCTCCAAAAAGCGGGCGGCAGCATAACAGACAAGCATTAACGCCGCCCGGCTTACTAGAAGCCGCCCTTTTCTCCGGAAATACGGCCAAAGTCTATAAAACCGGCCCGGTCCAGCTGCCGCTGACCAGCTTATAGGTTCCGGCAGCTTTATTTGCCGCGAGACTTTTATAGTAGGTATAGAAACTTACCCATGCGGCGCTGTCGTCGCCCAGAGAGGAATCAAAGTCACGGAGTGCACCGACAGTAATTGAAGCTAACGCGGGAGAGAAAGAAAAAGCATTCGGTCCAATGGTGGCTGCTTTAGAAAGGTTGATTTCCGCTAAGCGGAGACAGTTAGAAAAGGCTTCTGCGCCTACCGTAACCGCCGCAGGAGCGTATATGTTCAGTACACTGCCACAATTAACAAAGGCAACTCTTTTTATTTCGATTGCCGCCGGAATATCAACATCAATTAATGCCCGACAGTCCCTGAAGGCGAATTCCCCAATTGTTTCTACCAACGGCATATACACAACCGTTAACTTGTAACAAAAGGCAAACGCGTCATCTCCAATTACGGTAACCGCTGGCATATTGATTTCCTGCAATTTTTCACAGTTCAAAAAAGCTGAATAACCAATTTCTTTTATAGTAGAAGGAAGATATACATTTGTTATTTCCGACTTATTATTAAATGCTGAATTACGAATGGTAACTACGTTTTTTCCGCTTATCTGTTCAGGGATCACCACCACCGGATCAGTATTATTTTTATATCCGGTTATAGTTACCTCATCTCCGGATATTTGATAATCAAACGCCGACTTATCCTGTACAATGGCGGCGACACAACGGGCAGTCATACTTGATCCGGAAACGGTGACAATAATATCCGCTTTACTGCCGCCGGTACCGACCGCTGTAATTATTCCACCCTGAGTCACCGTCACAACACTGGTGTCGCTGCTCGACCAGATCAATGCCGCGGTGCCATTCCCGGTAGTTTCCAGTACCGGTACAAGGGTCCGGCTGCTGCCCACATCGAGTATTGCCAGTGGCGTCAGTTTAATCGACGTCACTGCAAAGGACGGCCCATTGCCGCCGGGATTCTGATCCGTTGGCGGATTCGTATCTGAACCGGCAGGGCTGGAACAACTTCCAAGAAAAGCCAATATAACGCCAAATAGTACGGCGGTAAAAAATGCCGGTATAATCTTAGGTCTATTATGTCTTTCCATTATTTATCCTTCCTCTAATGAGACTTCCGAATAGTGGATGTCATAAAACCGGCCCGGTCCAGCTGCCGTTATTCAACGTATATGTACCGGCTCTTTGGCCTCCGGTGTTTTTGTAATAATTGTAGAAAGCATCCCATGCGGCGCTGTTGCCGGAAGAATTAAAGGTACAGTTTGCAGACAAGGCAATGGAATTTAATTCAGTACAGCCATAAAAGGTATCATTCCCGATGGCAGTAACTACAGGAAGGCTAATTCTGGCCAAGATGGTACATTCTTTAAAAGTACGCTCTCCGATGGTAGTTGCCGAGGGAAGGCTGATGCTGGTTAAACCGCTGCAGCTATAAAAGGCAGAATCCCCGATAGTAGTTGCCGAGGGAAGGCTGATACTGGTTAAACTGTTACAGACATAAAAGGCAGCCTCTCCGATAGTCGTTGCCACAGGAAGGCTGATACTGGTTAAATTTGTACAATGAAAAAAGACAGACTCTCCGATGGTAGTTGCCGAGGGAAGGCTGATACTGGTTAAATTTGTACAGACGGCAAAAGCATTTTCCCCGATGGTAGTTGCCGAGGGAAGGCTGATACTAGTTAAATTTGTACAGGTGGAAAAGGCACCATCCCCGATGGTAGCTGCCGCAGGAAAGCTGATACTGGTTAAATTTGTACAGGTGGAAAAGGCACTATCCCCAATGGTAGTTGCCGCAGGAAGGCTGATGCTGGTTAAATTTGTACAGGTGAAAAAGGCATAATCCCCAATTTCCCTAATTGCATCAGGCAGATACACTTCAGTAAGCGTATTTTTATTTTCGAATGCATTAGCCCCAATAGCAATAACTACTTTTCCATCAATCTGTTCCGGGACAACCACTACCGGATCTATAACGGTACAGCCGATTATGGTAACCGCATCACCGGATATACCAGGAGTAAACATCGATGCATCATGAGCTATAGCAATGACACACCGGGCACTTAGACTCGTCCCGGATACGGTAACCGTGATCTCCGCAGTATCGCCGCCGGTTCCTACCGCGGTAACTTTTCCATCCTGAGTTATTGTCGCAACGGCAGAATTACTGCTCGACCAGACCAATTCCGCGGTACCATTCCCGGTAGTTTCCAGAACCGGCGCAAGAGCCCGGGTCTTTCCCGCATTCAGTATTGCCTGTGGCGGCAGTTTAATGGAATTTACCGAAATGGATGGTTCACTGCCGGCAGGGCTGGAACAGCCCATCAGAAAAGCCAGCAAAATCCCCATATACACCATAATTTTTATATGGAACTTAATGGAATTAATCATCACAACCCCCTTATTGGATGTTTTACATATATTTATATCACACCAATAGGAGATTTTCATCATTTTATATCATTTTCGATACAATGGCGTAGAAGAATACCTATTTCTCGTTTTCCGCAGGGGGTATCTTTCCAAAAGACGCTGTAAGAAAGTTTTCACGGGGGCTGTTGCAAAAGGCAGTTAAAATGGTATAATACAAAAGCTGAAATTTGTACCAGAATGCAGCAAACTATTCAAGCCATGGATGCGGAAACATCAATACAGGGGCTCATACAGAAAGCCTATGACAATCTGAATGCCTCTGATGCCGGTGCGGCGTTGTTAGCCTTGGAAGAAGCGCTCCGGCTCGATTTTGAGCATCCGGAAGTGGTCTACGCCCTTAAATGCGTGAACTGGTGGACGGACCGGACCAAGTCCCTGGGGGATATTCACTCTCCCTATGACCGGGGCGGTTTTATTCTGTCCCAGTGGAACGCGTTTTATACCTTCCTTGACCGCATCGGGCCCGGGTATGAACGCTGTATCTTCGCGGTGCGGCGCTATGTGTTTTCCGCCGCCCTGCTGGCGTTTCAGGATATTCTTGGGGAAGGCATCAATGAGCACGATCCGGGGCTGCTGCTGCAGGTCGGACGGTGCTATAAAGGGGTCGGGAATTTCGACCTGGCTTTAAAATACCTGGAACAGGCGGCGCGGTTCCGGCGTGAGGACGGGGAAACTCTGTCGCATCTGGCGGATGTCAACGCCCTTCTGGGAGAGACCAGGGCCGCCAAGGCGCTGTTCCGGGAGGCGTTTTTCACCGATCCCCAAAGTATCGATCTGCGTTCCCTGGATTCGGAGCTGATCCGGCTCCTGGCGGACCGGGTACGGGATCTGGGCTACAAAAGCCCGGAGCTGGAGGAATGGATTCCGATTTACGGCGCATTGTACGGGGTGTTTTCCGTACGCCGTGAGCTGAAGCAGGTTGAACTGGGCCGCCTTAAGCAGGCCATTTTCTCCCTGGAAAACGAAGTCCGGAGCAGGACCGAGAGCAAAGCCCTTACCCTGCCCCGGCTGATAAACCGGTATTTCTGGCTGCTTGACCATTACATAACCGCTGGGGAGGATCCGGTATTGATTGAAGAAACAATGCTGAAAATCAAGGTTCTTGACCCCGCAATATATGAGCTGTACCGGCGCTGATCACAGATTTGGCGATACCCGCATATACGGGTACAATATAACGCCCTTTGCGGCGATGCCCCTGGGGCGAGGAGTTATACGATGTCAGAAGCTCTCCTGAAAAACGTACAGGACATGCTGAATGAGGAAAAGTGGACCCGGGCCACTCTCAGCAATTATTCAACCAGCCAGTTTAAGGAACTCGATACCATCCTTAAGGAAGCCCGGGACGCGCGGATTTACGATGATCTGAAGAAACTCTGCGATGAGCATCTGGTTCACACAAAAAACAGCATTATTGCCCTGTATCTTTCCGGGATGATCGCCCTTTCCCGTCAGATTATCGATGACGCGGCCCTGACAAACCTGGTCTCAATTTTTGTGGACAACCACAAATGGGGGATTGTCAAATACCTCTGCGAACGCATCCTCGATTACGGTGAATCGAAATTCGCCCTCCGCATGCTGGCGGAGTGCTATAAAAACGACAACGAAGAAGACAAGGTTTACGATATCTGGGAACGCCTGGTAAAGGTTGATTACGAAGAGGCGGACCTGTCGAAAGCCCTGGCGGAGCATTTTGAAGGTCTGGGAAAAATCGAAGAGGCGGTGGATTACTATAAAAAGGCCCTCCACCGGTACATCAACAAACAGCTTTTTACCAATGTACGGGAAATCTGGGTAAAACTCATTGAATACTGCCCGGAAGACATAGATTTTTTCCTTCATGTACAGAAAAAAATCGCCAAAAACATCAGCGAAGAAAAAGCAGTCCTTCTGCTGCAGGATGTATATTCCTCCTGCAGGCAGCAGGGGGATATCAATACATCCATCAAAATCCTCAAGCTGATTCTCCAGTACGATGAGCGTGATTCCTGGGCGCGGAAGGAAATCATCGAATGCTTCCGTGAAAAATACGCCAACCACAGCCAGCTCGAGGAATACATCAAAATTTCGAACCTTTCCCAGAGCTGGCGGAATGTCCACGAGGCGATTCAGGACTTTGAAAAACACATCGCCTTTGATAAAGGCAACTTCGTATTCCACAGAACCTGGGGAGTCGGAAGGATCGCCAAGGTCCAGGGCGATGAAATCGTCATCGATTTCGCCAAAAAGCGGAACCATTCCATGGCCCTTAAAATGGCGGTGGATGCCCTCCAGACCCTTTCGAAAAACCATATCTGGGTACTGAAGGCGACTCAGAAAAAAGAAAAACTCCATGACCGGGTCAAGGATGATCCTACCTGGGCTTTAAAAACCATAATCAAAAGCTTCGGCAACTCCTGCGATCTGAAACGGGTCAAGGCAGAACTGGTGCCGTCGGTGCTTTCCCCCGGCGAATGGACGACCTGGAATACCAAAGCCCGGGCCATCCTCAAATCCGACCCGTCCTTCGGGGTCAGCCCCGATAATATCGATCTCTATGTTGTCAGGGACCGGCCTATCAGTATTGAGGAAAAACTCTACAACCAGTTCAAGGCTGAAAAGAACTTCTTTGACCGGGTTAATACCCTGCGGACCTTTGTATCCCAGAAAGAGATTGAGCTGGATTCGGAATTTTTTACGGAAATGTTCAATTATTTTACCGCCTACCTCCGGTCCTACAGCCAGGTAAACGAACAGGTTCTTGCCTCGTACCTTCTGGTTAAGGATCTTGTCGGACGGTACCCCCACCTTAATACCGGCCTCCAGTTCAATTTCCTGGATATTTTCGACGGCATCGACGATATACCGTCAATTTTCGAAAACCTCAAGGATACCAAACTGAAGGAGGAATTCCTCCACCACATCAAGCTGTTTGTGCCTGACTGGGCGGATATCTATATCAGACTGTTCCCCTATGTGCTGCTCACGTCCATTATTGTCAGCCTCGAAAAAGAAGGGTACGAGCAGAAACTTGTTTCCATGGTACAGAGCTGTTTTGAAAATTACCGGGACAACAAGGAAGCGGTGGTTTGGATTTACCGCAACCTCCGGGAGGAGCCGTGGTTCGCGGCGGCGAACATAAGCGAGGAAAAACAGCTTATTACCCTCATCCATATCCTGGACCTGAGCTTTAGGGAAATCGAAAACCACCGGGATACAACGGAAAACCGTAAAATCAACAAGCAGGCCCAGACCATTCTCTTTAAGGATGGTACCCTCAAATCATTCCTTATGAAGGCCGATCCCGATACCATCAACAGGATCTACACCCTTATCGATGACGTTAAGGATCTCGACCCCGCGGAGAAGCTGAATATCCGCAGTGTTATTGTGGACAGATTCCCGGATTTCAAATTCTACGGAGACGAAACCGAAAAAACAGTCAGCTCCAGAAGCCTTATCGTTACTATGGCCATGTACCAGGAAAAACAGAAGCAGATCCAGTATATTATGGATGTGGAAGTTCCGGCGAATTCAAAAGAAATTGCCGTTGCCCTGGATCAGGGGGATCTCCGGGAAAATGCGGAATACAAGGCCGCTAAGGAAAAACAGGAAATCCTCAATTCAACGGTGGCGAAACTCAAGGATGAAATTGAACGGGCCCAGCTTTTCGATCCCGATACGGCCAATACCAGCCGGGTTTCCTTTGGGACCAAGGTTATTCTTATTAATGATTCCGAAGGTGTTGAGGAAGAATACACCATACTCGGCCCCTGGGAATCGGATCCGGAAAATAAAATTATTTCCTACCTTTCGCCCTTCGGCGGGGTGATTCTCAACAAAAAAGTGGGAGAAAAATTCGATTTTTCTATCAATGATGAGAAAATAGCCTATACTGTAAAGGCAATATCGGTGGCGGCGCTGTAGCCGATGCCGCGTAAAACTGTATGGATGACAGGGAACCCTCAGGGATTCCCTGTCCCACCACAATGATGGGACGCCAGATGAAAAAGTTTTTTACGGTATTATTGCTTGTGTGGGCCGTGCTCCCCGGTATCTATAGCCAGAATAAAAACCCGATTGATTTGGTGGTGATCCTGGATACATCTTCGAGTATGAATTCCTCATACCGGGAAGTATCCGACTATATAACCGGTCCCTTTCTCCGGGAATTCCTGAGAATCGGGGATACTTTTCATCTTATTTCTTTTGCAGGGGAACCGAATCTCGAGCTGTCCCGCCGGATTGAAGGATCCGGTGATATTGAAACCATAATCGGCAGGATGCTGATTATGTACCCCCTGGCGCCTCATTCCGATATTGCCGGCGCCATTGATTACGGCCGCCGGTACGCGGCGGATCTGCCCGGAGGCCGGGCTAAAAAAGTCGTATTGATTTCCGACGGGGACCACAGCCCCGCCCCGGGCACACCCAATGCGGGTATGACCAGCGGGGATGTTCAAAGCAGTATTTCCGCGGCGCCCGCCCGTTTCAGGGAAATCGGCGCTGATTTTCAGTATATACGCGTGCCTCTTTCGGGGGGTGCCGTAACATCAGGGCGGCCGCCGGCTGCGGGGCCGCAGACTCCGCCGGCCACGGGGACACAGACGCCGCCCGCCGGAACCGTTACAGAACCGCCCCGCACCACCGGAACGGTTCCTCCGGCGCCCGCAACCGATCCCGGCAGAACACCCTCCGGAAGCGGCACCGTACAGACACCGCAGGACCGGCCTTCTGTTTCCGAACAGCCCGGAGCCGCCGCTGAGCCTTCCGGTACCGGACAGGGGACGGAACGTCCCGTAAGCCCCGCCGTTCCGGGGGGAACCGCTGGAACACCATCCGTTCCCGGCGGCAGCACCGCATCGGGCGGGAATGTTCCGGCAATACCGGACCAGCCCGGAGGACAGGACCGGACACCGGGCGATACGATTCCGCAGACCCCGCCCGGCGGCAACCAGGGATCGGCACCGCCGGAAGAAGATCCGGTCCGGACGCCGCCTGGAGGAAGCGGGACCGCCGCGCCTGTACCGGAAAATCCCCCCGCAGACAGAGATCCATCTCCGGTCCGGACATCGTCGGGATTTTCATTTACGGAATTCCTCAGGAATATTCCCCTGCCCCTGCTTATCGGGCTTATTATCCTGGTGCTGCTCATCCTCGGACTGATCATCTTCTTCATGGTGAGGAATCTCCATGACTCTCCGAATAGGGCCATGGCTTCCGCCGCGGGATCGGCATACCGGCCGCCCAGGGAGGATCCGCAGCAGCAGCCCCAGGACGAAGCGGCAAAACGCAACGCGGAACTCCTGGCGAGTTTTGCCGCCAACCAGCGACGGCCTACGAGCCCCTACCAGAACCGGTCTTCACAGGGAATGGGCGACCTGCCGCTGAACGGCCCGCTGATGCTTTCCCTGTTCGTGGAGGACCAGAATACCGCCATCGGACGGCGGAACGTACATACCGTAAAATCAGGGTATTCCTTTACCGTTGGGGGCGGGAAATCGGATTTCCTGATTTTCCTGGTACCCATGCCTCAGAATATAGCGGAAGTTAAATTTGACGGGCAAAACTGTACATTTATTCCCAGAAAACCGCAGTACTTCCCGGATATCGGATCACAGACAGTCTCCAACTGTATCGGAAAAAATATCAGGGTAATTTCGGATAAAAAGTATGAACTTCACATCAGGATAGAACGGTACCGGGATCCTCTGGAAACCCTCAACCGGCTGCTCCATTCCATTGACCTGCCGGGGGTTCCGGAACCTTAATCCGGTTCCGCATCGGAATACGGGATGCCAAGTTTATCAAGGGCATCCCGGGCTTTCCGGGAAAGGCTCCCGTTCTTGGGGTCCGTAAGCTCTTTTATCTGATTCCCCAGAGATGTGAGCTTGTTTTTTACCGCCATATCGATGGCATAGGACTTCTCAACAACCCCTCCCGCAGTCAGGAACCGAAGGGCCAGATCTTCGACTTTTTTCGTCTCCGCCTGGGCGATAATCCGGGAAAGACCGTTGTACAGCGGTGTTTGGTTTTTGGTTTTCGCCTCATCCAGCTCAGCAATAAACCGTTCCGCAAACGCATCGGGATCGTTTTTTATTAGCATTTCTCCGGCAACCAAACGGACACGGTCGGAATTTTTCCGGTTGAAAAACAGGGTTGAGAGGATTTCCGAAGTTTCCGAAGTATTGATGGCCCCGAGGGCCTTAATGGCTTCATCCTTTACCGCGGGAACGTCATCCCGCTCCGCCCGGTATTTGAGGTACGGTACGGCGGCGGTCATCTTCCGTTCGCTGGCCGCCTGTGCCGCGCCGATGCGGGTACGGTAATAAGAATCCCGGAACGCTTCGAGAATGGCGGTTTCCACCTCGTCTCCCGCAAAGGGTCCCAGCGCCGCGACCGCCGCCGCCCGGACATTGGGATCCGAAGACTGCAGCGATTTTATAACCGCGGGAAGGCCTTCGGAATCACCGATTTTTGAGAGAGCACCCAGGGCTGCCATCCGCCGGGTAGCCCGTTCGTCATTGTTGCCCGCGATCTCCGCAAGGAACGCCGTGCCCTTGCGGTTTCCCAGTTCGCCTAAGGCAACTATAATTTCCCGCATATTTTCATCGGTTGGATTCTTCTGATCGTAAAAATCTATCAGATAATCCGCAATAAAATCGGATTCATCCTTGCTGGCGGACCCTATCCTGCCCAGCGCGCGGAAGGCGTTGTTCATGAACCGGCTCTCATTGGAATTGATAATATCAATGAGCGGATCCGTCGCTTCCTCTGCTTTTACCTTTCCGAGGTAATCGATCGCGGCAATAACGGAATCGTTCGTTTCCTCATCCCAGTATTCCACCGCCGCCATGGCCCGTTTTTCCAGCCCCGGTTTCTCCCGGTCGGCGAAAAACGTAAAAACTCCGGACAGGATTTTTCCGTTTTTCGTCGTTTCTATAACAGAGGCGAGCTCGCCGTCCAGATAATCGGCATTTTCGTTTTTCAGGGCCTGGATAAGATCAATAATCTCATTTTCCGTTCCGTAACGGAGGGTTTCCCTGCGCTGATCCTCCAGGGAAACCGGGGCTGTTTTTTCTTCCGCGGGAAGAAACTGAATAAATACAGCCGCGGCCAGACAAAGGAATATCCGTTTTTTCATGCCTCTTTTTCCTTATAGCGTGAAAGGAACGATTTTTTGAAGTCGGCAAAACCGTCCTGTTCTATGGCATTGCGGGCATGTAGTACCAGGTCATGCAGGAAATACAAATTATGATAGCTTGCAAGCATGGAACACAGTATTTCCTGGGTCTTAAAAAGGTGGCGCAGGTATGCCCTACTATATTGTCGGCAGACTTTGCATTGACATTCTGCATCAATAGGGCCAAAATCGAGACGGTTTTCCGCTTTTTTCAGGGCAAAGGTTCCCCGGCGGGTAAACACATGGCCGTTTCTGCCGGTCCTGGTAGGAAATACACAGTCAAACATATCAATACCCTGTTCAATGGCATCGAGGATATACTCGGGGGTACCGATTCCCATGACGTACCGGGGCTTTTCTCGGGGAAGGAGCGCCGCGGTAAAAGCCAAATATTCCCGGAAAACATCGTAGGGTTCCCCCACGGAAAGCCCTCCGATGGCTATTCCGGGTGTATCGGCTTCTATGACCGTTTCAGCGCTCCGTGTCCGCAGATTCCGGTAAAAATTCCCCTGCACTATGGCAAAAAGCTTTCCCCGGTATCCCTTTTCCGCGGCCTCATCCCAGGCGCGTTTTGCCCGGCCCAGCCAAAGATCGGTAGTATCCAGAGCCTTGCGGGCGCTTTTTTCATCGATCCCCCAGTCGGAACAGACATCGAGCTGCATCTGGATATCGCTGTTGAGAGTTGTCTGGATTTCAACAACCTTTTCCGGAGTCAGTTCATGGTAGGATCCGTCAATATGAGAACGGAACCGTACCCCGGCATCGGTTATTTTGCGGAATTGCGGCAGGGAAAAAACCTGGAACCCCCCGGAATCCGTCAGGATATTCCGGTCCCAATTCATGAACCGGTGCAGACTGCCGGCAGCGCCGATGACCTCCGTTCCCGGCCGCAAATACAAATGGTACGTATTGGAAAGAATTATCTCAAAGCCTATTTCTGCAAGATCTTCCCGGGTCAGGGCTTTTACCGTGGCATTGGTGCCTACGGGCATAAAGACCGGAGTGGAAACGGTTCCATGGGGAAGAACCAGTGTCCCCGTTCTCGCGCCGCAGGAAGCGTCACTGTGATTAATTGAAAATATTTTTTCCGCCATTACGTTTTCGCACTCCGCATGAGTACCATTCCGATGACGATAAAACTGACTATGGGAAACCAGGCTCCGACAAAGGGAGGGATATAGCCGAGCTTTGCCATCATCATGGTAATCATTTCCATGATATAAAAAACCACCGCCGCCGCGAGGCTGGACAGGAGGCTCATGAGCAGGATGTTTTTTTTAAACCGGCCGCCCATGGCGATAGAAAGAATTATGACCACAAATGATGCGGAAGGAAAGGAATACCGGTGAAGGTAATCCGCCTGGGCCGCAACATACGGAAGACCCGCGAGCTTAAGGTCCTCCACCAGAAGAGCGGCGTCACCGGCGGGAAGCTCCTCCACATTAACCGCGCTCCGCCGGAAGGCATCCGGCGTTTCAGTATACAGGAAGGAATCATCAAAGGAAACCGCCCTGAGAATATCACTGTCCCACCGGTAAATGAGACCGTTCTCAAACTGCCAGCGGTCACCGTCCCAAACTGCCCTGGGTGCCCGGATAAGAGCCTCAAACTCTCCCGTTTCGGACTGTTCGACAATACTGATGCCGTTCAGCGTTTTCGCAGAATCATCGTAATAGTCAACGGAATAAATCGTTTTTCCGTTCCTCGTTTTGATAACAATATCCGAATTATTTGCCGACTGTGGCTGCCGGAGCAGGGTTTTGCTGAGGGTGTTTTTCATTTTAAACGTGGGAATTACAACCTGATCTTCAAAAAAAAATGAGAAAACACTGGCGGCAAGCCCGATGACAACAAAGGGAAGACAGAACCGCCGGTACGGAATGCCCGAAGAAAAAACCGCCGTCAGTTCATTCCTGGCATAGAGGTCGCCAAGGGTATAGGCTGTGGCGAAGAGCAGTGAGATCGGAAGCGCGTAGGAAAGGCTCTTGGGCAGATAATACAGACTCACCTGGAGAATCTGAAACACCGGCACTTCATTATTGAGATACCGCCAAAGGTTGGCGAACAGATCAATCAATGACAGAAGCAGCATGAACATGGACAGGGCGACCGCGAAAACAGGCGCGAACTGGCGGGCTAGATACCGGTCAAGGATCATTGGCGCACCTTAATGAGACACAGAACAAGTCCGACGGATATGACCAGTATATTGGGAAACCACATGGACCAGAACGGTGAATATCCCAGGCGCATCCCCATGGTCTGCCCTCCCAGAAGCAGAGCCCAATAGAAAACCGCAATAATAAGGCCGAATATGAAGCCCACGGTCTGGCCGCTTTTCCTGGCGAAAAGTCCCAGGGGAACCGCGAGAAATATGAAGCACAGCGCCCCGAAGGGTATGGAAAATTTCTTGTAATACTCCAGCCGGTATATCAGGAGACTCCTGTCCCGCCGCAGCCCCTGGGCATTGACGGCTTCCCGGGTAAAGTTTTCGAAATGGGACCGCCGCCGGTTCCATTCACCGCTGTCGGCGCCGAGCCTGAGGGATTTTTCGAGGAGCAACCCGTAATCAATGGCCCGGGAATAACGCTCTTCCAGTCTTTCGTCCAGGGCGGCTCTCTTTGCTTTGATTTCACGCCGAACATCGGTGGAGCTCATTTCCCGGGGACCGATCGTCGAAACAGCCTGGAGCAGATCTTCCTGTGAGACGGAATACCGGAGGAATGAACTGGAAGCGTAATCATAGTCCTCCCGGGAAATTTCCTTGGATGACTGGATAAAAGCGTCCGTAAGGTCCAGGCTCAGACTTGCGGTGCCGCTGTCTTTAAGCTCCGCCCCCCGGGCCATGATGATTCTCCGTTCGCCGTCGCTGGTACGGTCAAGGATCAGAACATCGTCAATTTCGGTGCCGTTTACGTTTCCGGTGACCAGAACCGTTTCCTTAAAACGTTTTACCGAATTCGACTCCAGCTCCAGCGCGGGGGTGGATACGAGAATACGCCGGTACAGCTTCGAGAATTCCACAGTACCCGCTGGGAGCAGGACATCGTTGGCGAAAAATGAAACAAGGGAGATCAATATCCCCACCGCGAAGGCGGGGATAAAAATATTGGCGTAGGATAAACCCGACGAAAGCATAACCAGTACTTCGTTGTCCGAAGAAAGCCGGCCCACGGTCATCAGGGTTCCCACCAGGGCGGCGAAAGGAGCCGCCATGGCAATGATTGAGGGAAGGGAATACAGAACCAGCAGCGCGACCTGGTTAAAGGGAACCCGCTTCGTCAGGATTTCCTGGGCCATGAGGAGCAGCTGGTTTACAAAGAAAATAAAAAAGAAAAAAAGAAATGAAACAAAAAATGAAAAAAGGGCTTCGGTTACTATATACCTGCAGATAATCCATGACAGGCTGCGTTTTCTTTCCATATCCACAGTAAATTATAATCCGGTGGAGCCGAAACCTCCAGAACCGCGGCGGCTTTCTGAAATTTCAGCGGATTCCCGGAAAGCTGCGGTGCATACCGGCGCGACCACGCACTGGGCGATCCGGTCACCGTCATGTACCGTAAAAGCCTCGGTACCGAGATTCACCAGGATAACCTGCACTTCTCCCCGGTAATCGGAATCAATCGTCCCCGGGGTATTTAACACCGTTACACCGTGCTTTGCCGCCAAACCCGACCGGGGACGGACCTGAACCTCATATCCTTCGGGGATTTCCATGATAAGCCCTGTGGGAATACGGTCCCGGCCCTGGGGGGGAATAATCCGGGGTTCATCCAGAAGCGCCCGGATGTCCGCGCCGGCGGCGCCGGCGGTTTCATAGGAAGGCAGGGATGCCCGGGGATTCAGTTTCAGTATCCTCACCGCAGGGTTTTCGGTGTTCTTCATTTGATTCCTTAAAAATACAACCCCGCAGCAGCGGCCGCGGGGTATTCTTCAGAAATAAAAACTACGGGTCATAACCGCCGTTATTTTTTTCCCTCGGCGCCATCAGGATCGATAGCGTCAATATATGAAAGGTTCAGCCTTCCCATCTTATCGATTTCGAGGAGTTTAACCGGGATCTGCTGACCTTCCTTAAGCACATCACTGACATTGTTTATGCGCTGCCGGGACAGTTTGCTGATATGCACCAGGCCTTCCTTGCCCGGCAGGATCTCCACGAAGGCGCCGAATTCCATAATGCGCTTAACGGTTCCGTCGTAAATCCGTCCCGGTTCGGGATCGGACACAATACCCAGGACCGCGGCCTTGGCATCTTCGGCGTCCTTGGAATTTTTGCCGTAAATCGTAACGGTACCGTCATTTTCGGTGTTGATGGTTACGCTGAACTGTTCGCAGAGGGCTTTTACGGTTTTCCCCCCCGGACCGATCAGGGCACCGATTTTATCGGTTTCGATCTTAAGGGTTACGATTTTCGGCGCGAACTCACTGATCTTATCGGTGGGTTTGTTGATGGTTTCATTCATCTTTGAAAGGATATGAAGCCTTCCCCGTTTAGCCTGATCCATGGCCTTTTTCATAACCTCGGGGCTGACACCGGCGATTTTGATATCCATCTGGAAGCCGGTTATCCCGTCCTGGGTTCCGGCTACCTTAAAGTCCATATCACCGAGGTGGTCTTCCTCTCCGAGGATATCCGACAGAACCGCGTACCGGCTGCCGTCGGTGATCAGCCCCATGGCGATACCGGCGACGGGTTTTTTCATGGGTACACCGGCGTGGAGCATGGACAGGGTTCCGCCGCAGACCGACGCCATGGAGGACGACCCGTTGGATTCCATGATTTCCGAGACCACCCGGATGGTATAGGGGAATTCTTCCTTGGAAGGCACCATGGCATCCAGGGAACGCCGGGCCAGGTTTCCGTGGCCGATCTCGCGGCGGCCGGTCCCCATACGCCCTACTTCACCCACAGAATAGGGAGGGAAGTTGTAGTGAAGAATGAAATTCTCCCGCTTGTCCCCTTCGATATCATCGAAAATCTGCTCATCAAAAACAGTACCCAACGTCGTTACCGCCAGGGCCTGGGTTTCACCCCGGGTAAACAGCGCCGAACCGTGGGTCCGGGGAAGGAGTCCGATTTCGCAGGTGATATCCCTGATGTCCTCGGTGCCCCGGCCGTCAACCCGCCGGCCCTTATCGAGAATCGAAGACCGGAGGATTTCGTATTCCATATCCTCAAAGAGGGCATGAAAGAGTTTATGCTGCATTTCATCGGTCAGCTGTTCGGCGTACTGGGCCGCAATATCGGTTTTAACCGCGTGGATGGCCGCGTGGCGTTCGTGCTTGCCCTTTACGAAGCAGGCTTCCTCAAGCCGGGGATACGCCGCAGACCGGATGACATCACTGTTCTCAAGTTTCACCGAAAGTTCGGTCAGGGGGAGTTTTTCCTTCCCCACAAGCTCCCGGAGTTTATCCTGGATGCCGCAGAGTTCAATAATAACCTTGTGGGCTTTTTCCAGAGCCTGGATCATGAGGTCTTCATCGACCTCCGAGGCGCCGCCTTCGACCATGGTGATACCGTCTTTGGTTCCGGCCACCACAATTTCCAGCCGCGATTTTTCGATCTGCTCAAAGGTCGGGTTTACGATTAGCTCGTCGCCGAGAGCGCAGATACGGACTCCGGCGATGGGGCCGTTAAAAGGAATGTCCGAAATGTGCACCGCGGCGGATGAGGCGATAATCGCCAGAATGTCCGGGGGATTTACCATATCGGCGGAAATGGTGGTGGGAACCACCTGGATCTCCCGGCCGAAGCTTTTGTCGAAGAGTGGCCGCATGGGCCGGTCAATGAGCCGGGAAACCAGGATTTCCTTATCCTTGGGACGGCTCTCCCGCTTGATGAATCCGCCGGGAATCTTTCCGGCGGCATAGTATTTTTCATTGTAATCCACCGTCAGGGGAACGTAGTCGAGCCCCTCCACGGAAGAACCGGATGTACAGGCGGTGGCAAGAACCACCGAACCCGCGTACTGGGCAAAAACAGAGCCGTTGGCCTGTTTCGCTATTTTGCCGGTTTCAAGGATCAGCTCCTTCCCGGCTATTTCAAATGTTACTCGTTGGACCATATCTTCCTTTGTTTGCTGGAGCGCGGAAGCAGACCGCGTGGTCACCGCCGCGCCGGCCAGGAAAAATTTATTTTTTTTAATAAATAAAAAACAGCAAATTTCTCCTCGCAGATAGAGCTGGTTTCCCGGTTTTCACCGGGAAACCGCCAAATATTATTTGCGGAGACCTAATTCTTTAATAAGCGTTCTGTAGCGTTCCAGATCCGTGCGCTGGATGTACTTGAGCATGCGCCGCCGCTGACCGACGAGCATGAGCAGCCCGCGCTGGCTGGATTTGTCTTTTTTGAACTGTTTGCAGTGCTCCGTAAGGGTATTAATCCGCTGGGTCAGCAATGCAATCTGAACTTCCGATGCACCCGTGTCCTTCTCGTTCTTGCCGAATTTCGTCACGATGGATGCCACATCCTCTTTGTTTAATGCCATATCTTTTACACTCCTTGGGAACTAATTAAGAACTCAATGCTCCGGGCATTGGGTATATCGGGAACCATGATTTGCCCGTTCTGAACAACGGCGGTGTCAACGGTTCCTTCGGCGGAATTATCGGTGTGAATAGAAACAGGGTACCGGCCATTCGGCGGCGTTATCCGGTCAGCGGCGGCGGCGTTAAAATAAATCCCTCCGGGTCCAGGGGTAATGGATAAGCCGGAAAGGTCCAGTTTAAAGTTTCGCCCGAGAAGTGCCGCCGCCTCGACGAGGTCACCGGCTGAAATCGCGGCGCGGATCCGGCTGGAACTCACCGGGATCCCATCCTGAAGGATGGGAGAAACCACGTCGGTGAAGATACCCTCGGGAGCGTTCATCTCCCTGATACGGGCTGCGTCAGTTTCCAGTCCGTGTCCGCAGCGAAAATTGCTGCCAATTACCAAATATCGCAGATTTCCCCGATTCTTTAGAAAATCGATGAATTCCTTCCCGCTTAGTTTACTGAAATTCCGGGAAAAGTCAATGAGCACCGTATGGGCGACCCCGAGGCTTTCCAGGATATCCAGCTTCTGTTCGAGGCTGCATATATATCCGGCGAAGGTTTCCGGCCGGAGTACGGCCTTTGGGTTCTGTAAAAAGGTTATTACGGTGCTTTCATAGGGGGCCCCGTCCCGCAAGACCCTGCGGATCAGCTCCCGGTGGCCGATGTGGATGCCGTCAAAAACACCCACCGTCATGGCGGCCCCGTCCGCGGGACCCGGAGAAAGGATAAAATCAGACCAGTTACTTACGCGCATAGACATATCCGTAGCACCAGGTTGCTTCTTTTTTTTCGATTATGGCGATAAATTCCCCGTCATCGGAGAACACCCCCGCAGCGCATTGTCCGCCGGGTTCCGAATTCCCCAGGGGAGTCCCCAGGGAGTCTTGCTGTATGGGTTTTCCGTGAACCATGGAGAGCGCTGTTTTTTCGTCCACCCGGTACCAGGGCAGTCCCAGCGCATTCAGGGCCGTCTCATCTATCGGCTTTACGGCGTTCCATGGGTCCGCGGAAAGGCCGTCATCCGGCGCAAAGGCGTCTTCCAGGGAAAATCCGCCTATACTTGTACGGGTAAGGGATACAAGGTGCCCCCGGGAGCCGGCGGCCAGGGCAATATCCCGGGCCAGAGACCGGATATAGGTTCCCTTTGAACACCGTACGGTTATTTCTGCGAACGGCGGGTCATAGGATACCAGGTCCAGGGAATATACCGAAACCGGCCGTTTTTCCATTGTATGGTCCCGGCCGCTCCGGGCAAGGCTGTGTGCCCGTTCCCCGTTAATGTGAACCGCCGAATACAACGGCGGGGCCTGCATAATTTCTCCGGTAAATTCAGGAAGAACCGATTCAAGGCGGGCATAATCAGGGACAGGACCTTCGGCCACCACCGTTCCCTCCGGATCCAGGGTATCGGTTTCCTGGCCGAAACGGATGGTTCCGCGGTAGCATTTTTCCGATGAGACAAACCAGGGCATCAATTTGGTCGCCCGGCCGGCCAGTACCACCATAAGCCCCTGGGCAAATTTATCCAGGGTCCCCGTGTGGCCGATTTTTCCGGTTTTCAGGGCCTTTTTTAAAAACCCCAGGGATTCAAAGGAAGTACGGCCCGGACTTTTATGGAGCAGGAGATACCCTCCTGAAGTTTCACCGCCGTCACTGCCGGTGTTCTTCACTTTCGAGATCCCCCAACTTCTGCACCATGTCAAAACCGGCCTTTATGCTTTCATCTTCGTGGAAACGAAGTTTCGGCGTCTGGCGGGTGTGCATCTGGCTTCCCAGCTGCGCCTGAATAAAACCCGCGGCGCTTTGAAGCCCCGCGACGCCTTTTTTCAGTCCTTCATCGGATTTATAGCTTGAAACATACACATCGGCGTAGCTGAGATCCCGGGATACCTGTACCCGGGTGACCGACAGAAACGGGTCAACCCGGGGATCCTTTATTCTTCCTTCAACAATCAGGGCCCCGATCTTTTCCTGAATCAGGCGGCCCACCCGTTCCATTCTGTATTCAGACATAGTTAACTGAGCTTCCGGGCTACTTCCACAAACTCGAAGACTTCGAACTGGTCATCTACCTGGATATTGTCGAATCCCTCAAGTCCGATACCGCATTCGTACCCTGCGGCAACTTCCCGGGCATCGTCCTTAAACCGTTTGAGGGAGGCGATCTTTCCGGTATGGATTACAATCCCGTCCCGGATCACGTTGACACTGGCGCTCCGTTTTACGGTTCCGGAAAGCACGTAACAGCCCGCGATGGTACCGATTTTCGGAACCTTGAAGGTATCCCGGACTTCGACCTGGGCGATTACCTCTTCCTTCGTATCGGGTTTGAGCATCCCTTCCATGGCCTGGGTTATTTCCTCAACGGCCTTGTAGATAACATTGTACTTCCGGATATCCACTTTTTCGGAATCCGCCAGAAGTTTTGCCTTGGGTGTGGGCCGTACGTTGAAGCCGATTATTATGGCGTTCGAAGCGATGGCGAGGTCCACGTCCCCTTCGTTTATAGCGCCCGGCAGCGCCTGGATAACATTGAGCCGGACTTCCTTGGTGGACAGTTTTTCCAGGCTGGAACGGAGGGCTTCCACCGATCCCTGGACGTCACCCTTGATGATAACCTTAAGTTCCTGAATTTCCCCGTCACTGATGGTATCAAAGAGATTATCCAATGTAATCTTCCTGACATTCTTGGCGTCCTCAAAACGCTTCAGTTCCTGCCGTTTGGCGGAGATACCCCGGGCGGTCCGTTCATCCTCAACCACCTGGAGGGGATCGCCGGCGTCGGGAATACCTTCAAAGCCGAGAACCTCCACAGGCATTGCCGGAGTGGCTTCTTCGACTTTATCGCCCTTATCGTTGAAGAGCGCCCGGACTTTACCGGGCCAAACCCCGGCCACAAAGGAATCGCCGATTTTGAGGGTTCCCCTCTCTATTATCACCGTGGCGACAATACCCCTGCCGTGGTCGATCCGGGATTCAAGGACCTTGCCTTCCGCGGAGCGGTTGTAATTGGCCCTGAGATCCAGCAGCTCAGCCTCCAGAAGAAGGGCATCGATAAGTTTATCAATACCTTCCTTTTTTAAGGCCGAAACTTCGACAAACATGGTCTGTCCGCCCCAGTCTTCGGGCATGAGGCCGCGTTCCGACAGCTGGGTTTTTACCTTGTCGGGGTTTGCCTCGGGTTTATCAATTTTATTGACCGCCACAATGATCGGGACACCGGCTTCCTTGGCGTGGTTGATAGCCTCCACAGTCTGGGGCATCACGCCGTCGTCGGCGGCGACCACAAGGATTACAATATCCGTTACCTGGGCGCCCCGGGCGCGCATGCGGGTAAAGGCCTCATGGCCAGGAGTATCCAGGAACGTAATTTTTCCGTGGGGCGTATCAACCATATACGCGCCGATATGCTGGGTAATACCGCCGAACTCACCGGAAGCCACATCGGCGCTCCGGATCGCGTCCAGAAGTTTTGTCTTTCCGTGGTCAACGTGGCCCATAACCGTTACTACCGGCGGACGCGGGCTCATGGAGCCTTCCTCATCCGCGGCGGTCTCGATTACCGTTTCGTCATAGAGGCTGACGATTTTGACATCCGCCCCGAATTCCGCCGCCAGAATGGTTGCGGTTTCCGCGTCTATCTGCTGGTTAATGGTAACCATCATCCCCATGCTCATCAGCTTCTGGATTAAGTCCGAAGCCTTGAGGTTCATTTTGCGGGCCAGTTCCGAAACCGAAATGACTTCCATTATATCAATGGATTTGGGTACCGGGTTGGCCACATGGGCGGATTTTTTCTTGGTCTGGAGGAGCTTTTCAGCCATTTCCAGTTCTTTATCCCGTTTCTGATATACGGGTTTTTTAGCCTTAAAGGACTTTTTCGCCGGCCCTTTGCCTTCCCCGATGGGAGGTGCCGAAGGCGCACCGCCGCCGGGACGGCCTGGGCCGCCGGGGCGACCGGGACCGCCGGGACGCGGGCCCTGTCCGAAACCGGGCCTGCCGCCGAAGCCGGGGCGTCCGCCGGGACCGCCAGGTCCTCCTGCCGGCCGGGGACCGCCGGGACGCGGGCCCTGCCCGAAACCGGGCCTGCCGCCGGGGCCATTGGGACGGAAATTACCGCCGCCGCCGGAATCACCGCCGGGACGGGGGCCAACAGGGCGTCCGCCCACCCGGCCTGCCGCGCCCGCGGGGCGGCCCGGGAAGGGAGCGCCGGGACGGTCTCTGTTTCCTTCATCCCGGGGCGGCCGGGGGCCTACGGGGCGTCCGCCTACCCGGCCCGCCGCGGCCGCAGGCCGCTGGGTGTTGGGCAGGGTAGAAACACCGTCGGAAGGTCTGCCGGCGGAAGGAGTCCCCGGAACAGCGTCAGCGGAGGATGTTTCAGGTTTTGCAGCCGGTGCCGGCTGAGATGCTTTTCCGGAATCATCCGGGAGCTTTGCCTTTGGTTCGGATTCCCCCTGGGCCGCAACGGCCACAACTTTGGGCTGAGCTTTCTTCGCAGCGGGGGTCGGAGAACTGCCTCCGGCCGGGGGAGCCGCTTTTTTCTTAACCACCACCACCTTACGGCGTTCTCCTCCCTCGGCAGCGGCTTTCGCACCGCCGTCGGATGAGTCGGATTCAATTTTTGCGTGTTTGATCAGTTCTACCTTTGGTTTCTGGGTGTTATCTAATTCCTCAGCCATGTTCCACCTTTTATTCTTCGTCCTCTTCGTACTCAAAACTCAGACCGATACCGCAATTTGGACAATTACTCATATCCGTCGTTATTTTAGCCCCGCATTCGGGACATTCATATTCTTCTGCTTCCCCGGAATCCTCCGGTTCACTGTCCGCCGCAGGCTCGTCGCCGCTTTCTTCTTCATAGAAATCGCCGTCCGCGGAATCTTCGGATCCGGAATATTCATCTTCCTCGACGATTTCAACATTTTCTTCTATCAGCTTCTGAAGTTCTTCAAGCTGTTCGGCGGTAACTCCCTGGAGTCCCGCCAGTTCCTCTTCGGAAAGGGAGAGGTAATCCTCGATGAAATCAATATTGTTCTCCAGAAGCGCTTCGGCCACCGCCTGATCCACCCCGGGAAGCTCCGATATACGGGAGATTTCATCCTCATAATCCCCGCTGTCTCCGAACAGTTCCGAAACGGCCCGCCGGGATTCCGCGGCAATATCCATTTCCGCAAACTGCTCTTCGGTTTTTACGTCAATATTCCAGTCCACCAGGCGGTTGGCCAGACGGACATTGAGTCCCTGTTTTCCGATAGCCAGGGACAGCTGCGATTCGTTTACCACCGCCAAGGCCTGATGCTTGGCCTCATCCAGGATTATGACATCCCGGACCTCCGCAGGGGACAGGGAGTTTTTGATAAAACGCCGGGGATCGGGATCGTATTTGAGAATATCGATCTTTTCCCCTTCCAGTTCCCTGATAACCGCCTGGATGCGGACGCCCTTGAGTCCTACACAGGCACCCACGGGATCGACATCTTCCCGGTTGGAATACACCGCAAGTTTGGTCCGGTAGCCGGGCTCCCGGACTATTTTGTGGATTTCCACAGTCTTATCGTAAACCTCTGGAACCTCAAGCTCAAAAATAGCCCGGACAAAATCCGTATGGGTCCTGGAAAGGACCACCTGAAGCCCCGCGGGGGTCTTATTTACTTCCGTGATAAGAGCCTTGATCCGGTCATTGACATGGTATACTTCCCGGGGGCTCTGGAACTTCTTCGGAAGAATACCTTCGACCTTGCCCAGATCCACGTAAATGGTACCGTTCCGCTCCCGCTGGTAATACCCGATAATGATTTCGCCGACCTTGTCCTTGTACTCCGAATACAGGCTGTCCTTCTGGATCTCCCGTATCGACTGGTGGGCGGTCTGTTTCGCGCTCTGCACCGAAATCCGGTCAAACTCCTTGGGATCAACTTCGATCAGGAGTTCATCACCCATTTCCGCTTCGGGATTCAGTTCCCGGGCGTCCTCAAGGTCGATCTCAGAGACAGGATCATAGACCCCGTCGACAATCATTTTTTTTGCATAAATAGAAACTTCCCGGTTGTCATCGCTGAACCGGACAATTGCATTTTCCGCATTCCCGAACCGGCGTTTGTATGCCGCCAGAAGGGTATTTTCAATGGTTCTGAGGACGAGCTCCTCGGACATACCGCGATCCTGAATCAGCTGGCGGATTGCCTCCGACATATCCGTTGCCATCAGCCTTCACCCTCCTGGGAATAATCCAACTTCGCTTTTGCGATTATATCATAATTCAATTTCACCTCTCCATCTCCCCTTTTTAGAATGAGATGTGTTGTATCCGCGGATATGAGAATTCCCGCGGACCAATCCGAAATATCGGTACGGTAGCATTTAATGCCCCGTCCTATATAATACTGAAACTCCGAAGCGTCCTTAATTACCCGGTCGATCCCCGGGGACGAAACCTCGATATAAAGATCCTGTCCGGGAAAAGCAAGCTCAAGCCTCGGTGTAACGCTGTGATGAACCCGCGAGCAGTCGTCCACTCCGATGGCGGTGTTTTTATACACAATCAGCCGGATGTGGATACTCCCTTTCTGCCGGGACACGGAACAATCCACCAGGGACATCCCCAGGCCCTTAACCACCGGTTCCAGGGAATCAAACACAGGATCAGACCCTTTGGGCGTATACTGCACGGAACCACCTTAGCGTTCTTTTTTACTTTTTCCCATAAAAAAAAGAGCCGTTCGAGCGACCCTTTTTACATTATGAGAATCTTCGATTGTATGATTAACAGTATCCCGAGATATGTTTTTTGTCAAGTAAGCCCGGGGCCGGACAATAAATTCGGCATAAAAACCCATATTCCGCCTGAACCATCCCGCCACGGGAAACCCAGGATGGATAAAAGTACTTTTTCCATTACGGCTTCTCCGGCGTGGCGGACGGTTAAGGAAAACACTTGCCTGCCATGAGATAATTTCACAAATAGAACAAAAAAAACATTTTTCGAGAATAATGATTTTTTTAAGAATTAAAATAAAGTCATAGTTTTGCGGATTATAAACTTCTGGATCCGAATAATACCGGAAAACAGGATTTTCCCGCCGGCACTCTTAATATTCTTTCATTTAATTAATAAAAGTGTTTGACAAATGCCGGCAAGTAACCCTAAGATTTTTTCTATTGTAGCAGCTGGGGGTATGATGGAATGAAGATCCGGCGTAAGTACACCAATTGGATTTGGGGGTTTGTTTTTATTGCCCCTACTGTAATAGGACTGTATGTTTTTTTTCTGTATCCCATGGTCAACTCAATCTATATTTCCCTGACCAAGTGGAACCATCTGACCAAACCGGAGTTTATCGGTTTTGAGAATTACCGGAGGCTGTTTTCGGATCCGACGATACTCAGGGAATTTTTCAACACCTTCTTTTTTGTCTTTACCATGGTTCCCCTGATCATTATCGTGTCCCTGCTGCTGGCCAATACCCTGAACCGGCGGACAAATCTGACCGGTTTTTTCCGGACCGTATTTTTCCTCCCCTATGTGCTGCTCCCGGTGGTCACCGCCCAGGTCTGGATGATCATGTTTAACTCCCGCTACGGACTCATAAACACCATACTGGGTATTTTCGACCTTCCCCAGCCGGTTTGGATGTCCGACCAGTGGCTTGTCCGGATGATTATTGTTCTGGTCGGACTCTGGGCGAATGTGGGGTACTACGCTGTTATCATCCTGGCGGGACTCCAGAATATTGCCGATCAGTATTACGAGGCGGCTGAGCTTGAAGGCGCCACACCCCGGCAGAAATTCTTCCGCATCACCATACCGCTGGTGACACCCCAGCTGTTTTTCGCCGCCATCATCGCCATGATTACCATCTTCAAAATGTTTGACTACATCTTTATTTTCGGGAAGAGCAATGACTTTGTCAGGGAATCCATCCGTACCATGGCTTACGGCATTTATGAACGGGGATTCACCTACCTGGAAATGGGATATGCCTCGGCGGAAGCCATGATATTGTGCGTGATTGTTCTGGCTATCACGATTATCCAGAACATTGGTCAGAAAAAATGGGTTCATTACAGTTGAGGGGCACCATGAAACAGCAGATAGGCCCGAAATTAGGTATTTTCTTTTTCTTCATCCTGGCGGTGATCTGGCTTGTCCCCTTCATGTGGATTTTCCTTTCATCCTTTAAAACCTACGCGGAAACCGTAACCCTGCCCATCCGTTTCCTGCCCGGCAGCTTCCTGAATTTTGACAATTACAAAGAGCTTCTGGGTACGCTGAACTTCGGGGCGTACTATAAAAACAACATCATCAATACCATTGGTATTCTGGTGCCCCAGCTGTTTTTCTCATCCCTGGCGGCGTATGCCTTTGCAAGAATAGATTTCCCCTTCAAGAATATTATCTTTACCTCACTTCTGGTGGCGCTGATGATTCCGATCCAGATGATTCTCATGCCCCGCTACAACCTGATGATCAAATTCGGCTGGTTCAACACGTACCTGGCAGTCATTATTCCCAGTATCCCCAGCGTAACCACGACTTTCTTTGTACGCCAGCAGATTATGGGGCTGCCGAAATCCCTGGATGAATCGGCCATTATAGACGGGGCCAATCATTTCCGCATTTTCTGGTCCATCATTATGCCCCTCTGCAAAAGCGCGCTGCTCGCCACGGGGATACTCTGCCTGGTGTTTGCCTGGAACGATTTCCTGTGGCCGCTGATCGTCATCAACAACCAGGAACGGTTTACCCTTTCCATCGCCGTGGCAAACCTCCAGGGACAGCACCTGACCAAGGAAAACCTGATCATGGCGGCGGCGCTGCTCGTCTCCACGCCGGTGATTATCGTATTTCTTTTTACCCAGCGGTATTTTATCAGCGGGATTGCCCTTTCCGGGATCAAGGAATAATTCCCCAAACATACGCCCCATGGGGGATAAAAATAACAGGAGGCTATAATGGTCCAGAGAAAATTTGCAGCGGTTCTTCTTCTTCTGACAGTTTTTGCCGGTGTCTTTGTGTTCGCCGGCGGCGGTCAGGATGGCGGAGCGAAGGTTATCAATTTCTGGTACTGGGACCAGAATGGGATGGAAGTGTACAAGCAGCTCATTTCAGAATTTGAAAGCCAGAACCCGGGGATTAAAATCAATCCCGTGGTCACCCCCTGGGCCGATTACTGGACGAAACTCCAGACCGCGCTTCCCACCGGTACCGGACCGGATGTTTTCTGGCTCAACCACCCGAACGCGGTTTCCTATCTCCCCACCGGCCTGGTGATGGACCTGGAATCCGCCGCCAATGATATTCATTTTGAGAATTTCGCCAGGAATTTTTATGAGCCCTTTATGTACCAGGGCAAACGGTACGGGGTACCGATTTTTTATGACGCCACGGTTCTGTATTACAACAAGGCTCTCTTTGATAAAGCCGGCGTGGCGTATCCTACCGGGGACTGGACCTGGGATGATTTTTACGATGCCGCCCGGCGGCTTACGATCAAACAGGGGAACAGGACTATCCAGTACGGTGTGGTCATTGATATCAGCTCCCAGAGCGGATACTCAAATTTTGTGCTTCAGAACGGCGGACGTATCTTCAGCGACGACCGGATGAAGTGTATCATTAATTCCCCCGAATCCATTGAAGCGATCCAGCGGCAGCTTGACGTAATCCACAAGAACGGCTGGGCCCCGACAATCCAGGAAATGCAGGAAACCACCAAGGCAACCCTGTTCCAGTCCGGCACCGCCGCCATGATCACCCACCATTCGGGGATCGTAAAGCAATACGCGGAAATCCTGGGCAAGGACCTCAACGTGGCGCCCCTGCCCAGGCAGAAACAGCGGGCCAGTATTTACCACAACATCGCCTATGTCGGTTCAGCAAAAACCAAGTATCCCGAAGAGGTCAGGAAATTCCTGGCATTCCTCGCCACTAAGCGGCATGCCGAAGTTCTGTCAAACGTATGGGCTCCCTGCTACAACGGAACCACCGAATTGTTCTACGCGGTATACGACTGGATGGATACCCATTATATCAGCGAAGCCATTGAGTACGGTTATCCCCTTCCCATCGCGGGCAGGAACGCGGGACCCATCTATACCATGATGGATAAGGAGATGAGTAAAATCTATACGGGTACCCAGGTTACATCCGAAGTTCTCGGCAATTTTGAGAAGATTATAAACGCTGAAATAGCTAAGTAGCGCCCGGCGGGTAAAAACAGGGCACCTCGGCGCGGATGAGCCGGGGTGCCCTCTGTATGTACAGCGGCGGAAAAACCGGCTGCCCGGCAGCCGGAATATCACAGGAGATTACTATGGAACCTATTAAAGTTCTGATCCTCGGTGCAGGAAACCGGGGCGGCTACGCATACGCGGGATACGCCAAAATGAATCCCAAGATGATGAAGGTTGTTTCCGTGGCGGATCCGAACGAGGCAAAGCGGAAACGGATCCAGGAGGAACACGGCATTCCGGACAGTCTGGCTTTTGCCAGTTGGGAGGACGCCTTAATCAATCCCCCGGAACTCGACGCGGTAATCATCGCCACCCAGGACAAGATGCACGCCGGCCCCCTGGCTAAGGCCATGGCCCTGAACCTCAACATTCTCTGTGAGAAGCCCATTGTTCCGACTTTGGACGAATGCCGGCAGATCGAAAAAGACGCGGCTGATTTCACCAAGGTGTTTATGATCGCCCATGTGCTGAAATACACATCCTTCTTCTCGAAGGTAAAGGAGCTCCTGGACGCGGGTAAAATCGGAAAGCTGATAGGCATCGACCTCATCGAAAGCGTGGGACATATCCACATATCCCATAGTTTCGTCCGGGGCAACTGGCGCAATCTGGCGGAATCGTCGCCCATGATCCTGGCCAAGAGCTGCCACGACATGGATATGCTCCACTGGCTGGCCGCGGCGGACTGCGAATCCGTGAGCTCCTACGGTGCCCTTAACTATTTTAAGGCCGAAAATGCCCCCGCCGGAGCGCCCCGGCGCTGCCTCGACGGCTGTCCCCACATGATCGGCTGCCCCTATCACGTTTCGAAAATTTACCTCACCGACAACATCGGATGGCCCACCAACGTGATTACCACGGACCTTTCCATGGAAGGCCGGGTAAAAGCCCTGGAGACCGGTCCCTACGGCCGCTGCGTATTCCACTGCGACAATGATGTGGTAGATCACCAGACTGTGGCTATGAAATTCACCAACGGGGTGACCGCAAACTTCACCATGTCGGGATTTACCTACAAAACACACCGGAACGTTACCCTCTTCGGGACCGCCGGTGAAATGACGGGAGATATGGAAGAAGGAACCGTCACGATCAAGGATTTTTCATCCAGAAATATCGAAACCATTGATCTGGCAAAACCCGTGGGCGGCCATTCCGGTGGGGACGTCAATTTCCTCACCGACTTTGTCATGATGGTCAGGGACAAGTCCGGCGCGGGAAGAACATCGGTGAAGGATTCCTTTGAAAGCCATTACATGGCCTTTGCGGCGGAGTCTTCCCGTCTCAGCGGCGGAAAGACCCTTTCTCTGGGAGAATTTAAGAAAAGCGGTAAGTAAAAAAAATGCTGTCTCTGTGTAAATCCGGCTTTTGTCCGCCGGATTCTATCCAGGAGGACTTTAGTCCGGATTTACCGCAGACAGCTCCGCAGCTGCATTAGGAATTATTTCTTGGCGGCCGCGATTTCTTCCCGGGGAGCGGATTCCGCTTCCGGTTTGAGCGTTTTTATGCAAAGCAGATGAATGGTTACACCGATTGCGATACAGGCAAACAGTATGGATGCCCAGAGTTTCTGCATAAAAACAGCGGAAAAAGCAAGAAGGATCCAGACTGCCGCAATTCCCCGGACCTTGGATGCCAGGGGTACGCCTTTTTTCGTCCGGTAGTTTTCTATGTATGGTCCGAAGTACTTATTCCGGATAAGGAAATTGTACAGCTTCGGTGAACTGAAGGAAAAACACAGCGCTGCCAGAATTACGAAGGGTGTTGTGGGGAGTATGGGAAGGAATACCCCTAACCCTCCAAGAACCGTAAGAATAATACCGGAAATCAATAAGAGTATCTTTTTCATCTGCAACCTTTTTATTCCAGACTGACAGCCGTGACACGCTATTTCCATCCCGGCGGAACCAGTATCGTGAGTATACCGGAAAAGACAAAATAGAAAAAGCGGTCTCCGGCTTTTTTCTCAGCGGTACGATTCATCCTTTGGTTTGCCCTTGGTTGCTTCCATCAGGTCAGCGTGTTTCAGCTTGGAAAGCTCCTTTGCCTTTTTCGGGTCGAGTTTCATAACCCTGCATATCCGCGTTCCGTAATCTTCATCCGCCATAAAGCAATGGGCGGCGTGACGGTATTTGATATTGTCGGTGACGCCCTGCATGTTGCGCATGGTATTTTCCGCCAGAACCTGCTTCTGCTGGTCGCTCATGAGGCGGTACAGATTTCCGGCCTGGTTATAACAGTTGTCGGTCTTGTCATCCTTTGGATCGTAATGGCCCATGGGCCCCTCAAGGGACAGAGCCGGCTCCAGGAATTCCGGCTGCTCCGCCCATTCACCGTAGCTGTTCGGCTCATAGCCGAGGGTGGCGCCGTAATTTCCGTCGACCCGCATCATTCCGTCCCGGTGGTAGGCGTGGACCGGCACGATGGGTTTGTTTACGGGGATCAGGTCCTTGTTTACCCCGAGCCTGTACCGCTGGGCGTCACCGTAGGAGAACAGCCTGCCCTGTAGCAGTTTATCCGGAGAATAGCCGATCCCCGGAACAATATTGGCGGGATTAAAAGCCGCCTGTTCGACATCGGCGAAATAATTCTCCGGGTTTCGGTTGAGTTCCAGCATCCCCGCCTCAATCAGGGGATACTCCTTATGGCTCCATATCTTGGTAATATCAAAGGGATTTTCCCGGTGGGCCTTTGCCTGATCTTCGGTCATAATCTGCAGACAAAGTTTCCACTTGGGGAATTCGCCGTGCTGGATGGCTTCAAAAAGGTCCCTCTGGTGGCTCTCACGGTCCATGGCGACCACTTTCGCGGCCTCCTCGTCAGTGAGGTTCTTGATTCCCTGCTGGCAGACAAAATGGAATTTGACCCATACCCGTTTGTTTTTGGCGTTGATGAAACTGTAGGTATGGCTCCCGAATCCGTGCATATGCCGGTATGACGCGGGAATACCCCGGTCGGACATGGTTATGGTTACCTGGTGAAACGCTTCGGGCAGGGAGGACCAGAAATCCCAGTTATTCTGGGCGGAACGCATATTTGTCATGGGATCCCGTTTGATCGCGTGGTTGAGGTCCGGAAACCGGAGCGGGTCCCGCAGGAAGAATACCGGGGTATTGTTTCCTACCAGGTCCCAGTTGCCCTCTTCGGTGTAAAATTTAACCGCAAAACCGCGTATATCCCGCTCCGCGTCGGCGGCCCCCCGTTCTCCGGCCACCGTGGAAAACCGGACAAATACATCGGTTTTTTTTCCCACCTGCGAAAAAACCGCGGCCTTGGTATACTTGCTCACATCCTTGGTTACGGTAAAATTTCCAAAGGCGCCGCTGCCTTTTGCGTGCATCCGGCGTTCGGGGATCACCTCGCGGTCAAAATGGGCAAGTTTTTCAAGGAACCAGATGTCCTGGAGCATCATGGGGCCGCGTTTTCCCGCGGTCAGGGTATTCGTATTTTCCGCCACCGGGGCGCCGTTAATGTGGGTTAATTTTTTGTTTTTCATTCTTAACTCCATTTTTTTAAATTTCTGATAGTTATAATTATATGTGTCCGTGTATATTTTACAAATAGTTTTCGTGGGAAATCAGTCGTAAAACAGGCTTACCGCATAAACGGTTTCCGCCCCGGCGTCCTTGAGTACCCTGGAACATACATCCAGGGTGGCTCCGGTGGTAATCACGTCATCGAAAAGAAGTATCCGGGAAGCGGGCTTTGCCGCACACACAATTTTACCCAGCAGGTTTGTCTTACGGTCTTCCTTGCTGAGTTCCTTCTGGCTTTTTGAGGGGAGCCTTTTTAAGCATGAGCGCAGTGAAAATTCCGGAACGGTATACTCCCCCTGGATACTTCGGGACCGGGAAAGTATCCGGAGGCAGCGTGCGAGGCAGGCAATCTGGTCCCATCCGGCGGATTTAATTTTACCCGGGCGCGGAGGGACCGGAACCCAGGTTTCCGGAACACCATCGGGACCGAATAATTCCAGGGCTCTGAAGAAACTTTCCGCAAGGTAAAACCCCAGGGCCCTGTTTTTGCCGTATTTATAGCCGCTCATGATCTTCCGGTAGTTCCCTTCATACGGAAATACCGAAACAGCCTTATCAAAGGAGAATTCCTCTCCCCTGCGGCAGGAAAGACAGCGTGATTTTTCCGAAATCAGGGGACGTCCGCAGGACACACAGCGCTGATCCCGGTTTATTTCCAGGGTATTTCTGCAGAAACGGCAGACTCCGCAGAGGGCATCCCGGTATTCACTTAAGTAAGTCCCGCAGAGGACACACCCCGCGGGAAACAGCCATTCCCGCACCAGGGGCGCGGTACGCTGAATAAGATTCATATATACGCTAGGGCACGGTCCTGAAGGGTGCTTCGATCAAATGAACCGCCCCGCGGCAATCAGCGGGTTAAACCTGGCTTTCGAATAAATCAGGGGGATCATTTTTTGAATGGGTACGGTATTTCGATGTATAGCCTTTTACCAGGGATTTCCAGGTATGTATACGGTTGAGGGCCTCCAGAGGGGTCATTCTGTCGGGATTGAGGGAGCGGATGTCCTCAAGGATCCGTTCCAGTTCTTCCGGAACCACAGCGGCGGAAGGGTTCTGCGGGGCGGTTTTTTCCTGGAGGAAAAGCTCCTCATGCAGGGACTGCTCCTTTTCCCTGAGCCGGTCCATGATACGCTGCGCCCGGCGGAGCACCGGATCGGGAATTCCCGCGAGGCTCGCGACATGGAGGCCGTAGGATTCGGCGGCGGCGCCTTCGATAAGCCTGCGGAGAAAAACTATTTCGCCGTTTCGTTCCAGGACTTCCATGGAGCGGTTCGCCATCCGGGGATGGGAGATCAGGGACAGCTCATGGTAATGGGTCGCGAACAGGGTCCTGCACCCGATCGTTTCCAGAAGTTCCTCCGAAACCGCCCAGGCAATGGAAAGCCCGTCACTCGTGCCGGTTCCCCTGCCCACTTCATCCATAATAACGAGACTGCGGCTGGTGGCGGTATGGAGGATATGGGCGGTTTCATTCATTTCCACAAGGAAGGTCGATTCGCCACGGGCAAGGTTGTCCGAAGCCCCAACCCGGCAGTAAATACGGTCCGTAAGGCCGATATGGGCTTCCTTGGCGGGCACAAAACTCCCGCACTGGGCCATGATGGTTATCAGCGCCGCCTGCCGGAGGTAGGTGGACTTTCCTGCCATATTTGGTCCGGTTATCAGCGCAAAGGAAATACCGCCGCCGTCAAGCAGGACATCATTGGGAATGAATTCACCCCTGGGAAGATGGGCCTCCACCACCGGGTGGCGTCCCTCGGTAATAGCGGTACGGTTTTCCCCGTCAACCCCGGGCCGGACCCAGAGGCGGACCGTGGCCGCCCGGGCAAGGGACTGGGCAACGTCAAGTTCCGACAGCCGGGCGGCGGCGGCGGTAAGCTCCGGTATAAGCGCCTTCGCCGCTTCCCGGAGTTCCAGGAAAAGGTTCTTTTCCAATTCAACTATCTTATCCGACGCGCCGTTGATTTCCGATTCCAGGGAAGCCAGGCGGTCAGTGGTATAGCGCTCCCCCCCGGCGACGCCCTGACGACGGATAAAATGGGAAGGCACCTTGGAAAGGTGCATCTTGGTTACTTCAAAAAAATAACCGATCAGCCGGTTGTAGCGTATTTTTAAGGTACTTATTCCCGTGGCAGCCCGTTCTTCTTCGAGGTACTGCTCCAGGAGGCCCCTGCCGTTATCCCGGAGTGTTTTAAGATCATCCAGGGTCCGGTTGTACCCGTCCCGGATGAGGTTGCCTTCGCTCAGCAGAATTGACGGATCGTCGCACAATCCCTTTTCCAGGAGGTCCCGGATGGAAGAGAGTTTTCCCGACGCGCCGGCGTCCAGAAGACTGCCGGCGGTATTTTCAAAGGCAAGGCTGAGATCTCCGGTCAGGGTTTCCACGGCTTCAAAAGAAAGGAGGCTGTTTTTTACCGCCACCATATCCTTGCCGTGGGCCTTATCCATGGCAAGGCGGGAACACAGCCGCTGCAGGTCAGGGGTTTTGGCAAGGAGATCCCGGAGCGCGGAAAGCCGCCCCTGGTCGCGGTAGAAGGTTTCCACCATATCGAGCCGCCGCGCAATAAGGGCAAGATCCCGCAGGGGGTGGAGCAGCCGCTGTTTGAGAAGGCGCCGGCCCATGGCGGTTTTCGTTTCGTCCATGGTTTCAAGCAGGGAAAAACGGACATCCCCGTCCCGCAGATTCCGGATGAGTTCCAGGTTTCGCTGGGAGGATTCATCGATACCGACGAATTCCTCTTCACCGTACCGGATTAAAGTCCTGACATGGGGAAGAAGGCTCCGGGCGGTACCGTCCAGATAATCCAGCAGGGCACCGGCGGCCAGGATTTCCGTGTCATGGTCCTCAAAACCGAAACCTTTCAGGCTGGCGGTGCCGAACTGTTTTTCCAGCCCTTCCCTGCTCCGCTGGGGATCGAACAGCCAGTCCGCCCAGCGGTTGATCACCAGTGACGGCCGTTCGGATACAGCGGCGGCCACGGCGGGGTATTCCTCCAGGAGCGATTCCTGGACCAGCATTTCCTTTGCCTGGAGCCGTTCCAGTTCCTGGCGTATCCGTTCGGCGGCGCCGTCAAAGGGAAAAGACGTCGCCCGGAATTCACCGGTGGAGAGATCAATATAGGCGAATGAAAGTCCCTTCGCGCCGGATGCCAGGGCGCACAGATAGTTGGGATTTCCCTTATCGAGATAATCCTCATCCACCGTCGTCCCCGGGGTGATGACTTCGACAACCTTCCGGTCTACGATACCTTTCCCTTTTCCGGGTTCCGAAACCTGTTCACAGACGGCTATTTTTTTTCCGTATTTAAGGAGGCGTGCGATATAGGAACGGGCCGCGTGGTAGGGAATGCCGCACATGGGCTGTCCGTTCCGGCTGGTGAGAGTCAGGTTGAGCAGAGCGGAAATTTCAACGGCGTCTTCCGCGAACATTTCATAAAAATCCCCCAGGCGGAAGAACAGTACCTCCCCCTGATGGTCCCGCTTTATCCGGCGGTACTGTTCCAGCATGGGGCTCGATTCAGCCGAAGCGATAGGCCCCCTCCTACCTCCCGGCTTTGGTCATCAGATTCTGGATGACCTTATCGGTAATATCCACGGTCGGACTGTACCATATGATGCCGGTGTTTTCCTTGAGATTGAGGACCATGCTGTAGCCTTCACTTTCCGCTATATACCGTATTTCGTCGAGGACCTGCTGGAGGAAGGTGTTTGACTGGGCCAGGCGTTTGCGCTGGTCCTCCAGTTCCGCGGTTTTCGTCTGAAAATACTCCCGGAGAAATTCCGATTTCCGGTAAATTTCACTTTCCAGGCGGAGGGCCTGTTCCGTATTTCCCTGCCGTTCGGCATCGACCTTGCTGCTGCGCAGGGTCTGGATTTCCTCGTTCATCCGGTCGATTTCAGCCTGAACCCGGGCACTCCGCTCCTCAAAATCCCGGACCGCCCGGGAATCCCGGAAAAACGAGGTGTACACCCTGGGAAGGTCCACCACGGCAAACCGGGTCAGCTGCTGGGCTCCGGCGGAGGCTGCCCCCAGAACCACCAGCAGTACACTTATAATCAAGGTCCGTTTCATACCTACAGCCTTCCTTTTTGGTAAAATCTAGTATGAAGAAAGCGCAAAGGAAATAATAAAGTCTATACCCGAATTGGGTTTGCCGCTCCGTTTCCACAGGGAACCGGACTGCCATTCAACCTGTCCGTCAACGACCTTGAACCGCTTCGCGAATATAAACCTGAAGGGAAACTGCGGAAGGGCGAAACGCAGCCCCGCTCCGAAGCTGAACCGCATATCCTCCATCTTGAAATCATTAAAGAACGCTTCCGGTGTCTCCTTCATGGCGGCGGCGTCGAAGAATCCGTCCAGAGCCAGGATCCCCGGGATGACCGGGAGCCTGAGTTCGGCCCAGTTTTCCCAGAGGGCCAGCCCCCGGTTATACCGTTCATTGGTCCAGCCCCGTCCGATGAACGTACCGTCCACCGACAGCTGGTTTGAGGATTCGACCGTGGCATCATCCTTGCCGAACTGGGGCAGCAGGAAAGAAACCCCGGTATGTATCCCGAAGACCATCTTCAGGCTGTATGTTTCGGTAACGGGTATATTAAACAGGGTGGCGAAAAACTCCGCTTTTGTATCGGACCGGATGTAATGCTCCCGTTCGACCGGAAAGATACCGTAAAACCCGAAACGCTGTATCGCATAATACCCCTTTGAGGGGTCGTAATAGATATCCCGCTGGTCCAGGGATATCGAGGCGGAAATGGAATTCGACGGCACCCATTGGTTGTTGCCTTCCCGCAGGGTCGGGTCAAAGGGTCGGTACATATCTTCATCGTATACGTTTCTGACAAGACCGGCCCTGATGCTGCCGCCTAAACTGAGATTTCCGAGGAACGTTGAGAAACGGTACCCCGTGCTGAATCCCAGGGAGAGGCTCCACTGGTTGTAATCCATAAGGTATTCATCGTCGGGAAGCTTGCTGGCGTCCACGTACTCATCATAGCTTTCGAAACCGTCGGGATAGGCGTACGTTTCGTCACCGTTAAAGAACGGCGCGTAGTTATTCATTGCCGCGCCGCGTTTGGCGTGCCTGACGGTAAAATCAAATCCGCCGGACAGGGGCAGCCCGAAAAGCCAGCGCTTGGTATATTCCAGGGTCAGGTACTGGGTATCCGGGGAGGCGCTCAGCTCGGCTCCGAGACTGTTGCCGTATCCCATAAAGTTGCGGTCGTTCCATTTTATCACCCCGGAAATGGGGAACGTATCGGGATCGGATGTGCCGGAGAAGGTTACCCCGAGCTGCAGATCCGTGGTGGGCTGTTCCTCCACGGTAAAGACCAGGTTCATAAGGCTGTCAACGCTTCCCGGCGGCGTATCGGGGGCAACCATGGAGAAGTACTGCAGGTTGTAGAGGTTCCGCATGGCGTCCATAACCTTTGTTTTGGAAAACACATCCCCGGGCTCCAGGTCGATTTCACGCAGGATAACAAAGTCCTTTGTTTTCTTATTCCCCCGGATGACAATATTTTCTATATGGGCCCGGCCGCGTTCAATAATGGAAATACGGTAGGATACGGTCCCTTCGTCGGAGTTTTTGACTTCCTCCCGGGAAATGGAATTGAAGATATACCCGTTTTCGTAGTACAGATCCGCCACCCGCTGGAGGTCCGCTTCGACCCGGCGGGCGTTAACCACCTGGCCTGGTTTGGAACTTACCAGGGCGTTGAGCTGCTCGGTGGAGAAAATTTCGTTTCCGACAAATTCAACCCCGCCGAAGTTGTAAATCCGGCCCTCGTAAATCTTAAACCCGAGTATCATGATATTGTTGCCCTTGTCATCCCGCCGGACATCCCGGACAACGTCGGTGACCGCAGCGTCTATATAGCCGCGGTCATGGTAATACTGGGTAATGGAATTCCGGTCGGCGACGAGTTTTGCCTCCTGGAAAGCGCCGTCATTGAGGATACCCTTTGTCTTGAGGGAAAGCTGCCCCCGCAGGGTGCGGTCGGAAAAGGTCGAATTCCCCTCAAACTGGAACCCTTCAATGGTAATCCGGTCCCCTTCGTTTATGTAAAACGTTACCGCTATGGTATTGTCATCGTTTGTTACGGATTCCGCCCTGATGGAGACATCGGGAAAGCCCTTTTCCAGATATTTGTTCCGCAGCGCGGCCTCGTCGATCCGGAGGCGCAGCTGGTTGGCAACATCATTTACCTTGAGGGAAATCACATCCATCAGCTCGTTCCGCCGGAGGGTGCTGTTTCCCACGAAATTTATCCGGGAAACAATCGGCCGTTCGGTTACGGCAAATTTGATTATAACCTCGCTGCCGGCGGCATCCGACGGCACAGCGGTGGGAGAAATCATATCAAAGTATTCCAGCGCATAAAGCCGCCCCTGGAGTTCCCAGAAATTTTCGTCCGTAAAGGGCTTGCCGATAAAGGATTCCACCACGCCGGCCAGTTCGGTTTGGTTGATATGCTTCAAACCTTCAAACACAATATCCTTAATTGGTTTTCCCTGGTACCACTCCCCGGACTGGGCAAAAGCGGAAAAAGCCGCGGCCAGCATCAGAAAAACTAGGAAACGTATGCGCATCTAAGCTCCTTCATTAAAAAGACCATTTCCAGCTGAGGGTAAAGGAAAGGTCATCAATATACAAGTTTTCAGGATGTTCCGGAACTAAATTCCACTGTATGGTAACCAGCGGACTCCGCAATTCTATCCCAATATCGGGCTCAAATTTAAGCCCTCCGGAATAACTGTTGGATTTGTATTGATCATACCGCAGCGACAGCATCATCTCAATGAACATATCCGAACCAATATATTTACCAATAAAAACCGTTGTATTATCGAAATAGTTACCCACCCCGCCATTTGTGTCAACCGGGTCTCCGAGTCCGCTTATCTGCATTACCGCGTTCTGGAGTATCTGGGTTCTGATGGAGAACATATCAAGCCCCAGGGCGTTCCGGATGGTGCGTTCGAACCGCCGTACCACGTTGAACTGGCTGAGCAGGTCCGTGGTCGCGGTGAGAAAGCCGATGGCGCTGGAATCCCCCGATGGCGTTCCGACAATATTCTGTCCCAGAAGCGCGAATATTTCCGCCTGGGACAGCGCAGGAGTGGACTCAAACCGCGGGGTAAAAGAGCTTAAGGGGGCATTATCGATAATGAGAGAAATGGTGACCGGGCCGTCGTCGGTCCGGTCACGGATCTCGGCCCGGGCCGAGATAAAGGGGTCGAATTTCAATTCATTCTCATTAAAAATAAGGCTACCCTCACGGATGTAAAAGCTTCTTTGAAAGTAAAACACCTCTCCGCTGCGTAAGGATACATTTCCCACAACAGAAAATCTGTTTGTTGCGGTATCGCTGGAAACCCGTATCCCCGTTCCAACATCGGTATACGCCCGGATGATGGGAAATTCCTCCGAAGGCCACAGGAATTCCACCTTTCTGCCGGATGTTATCCGGATATCCACCATAACCGGTGTTTTTCCCTGTTCCTCATTCCGTTCTCCCATGGACTGGGAATCCACGGTTATTACCGTATCACTGCCGGTAAGATCACCCTGGACAATAAAAACCTGGTCCTGCATGGCGAGATGCAGGGACCCGGAAACATTGCCTTCGGCGGCCACTCCGGAAATATCAATGCCGAAGGGAATGGGGTCATCCTGTTCAACGGAAATATCGATGGTAAAGGTATTCGGGATCCAGCGGTCGAAGAGGAACCACGCGGAAACCGTGCCATGCCCCTTGCCCACGGGTGTAACCAGCGGACCAAAGGTCATTTCGTTCCCGCTGAGGGTTATGGTAATCGGAGTCGGGCCGATATCTTCCCGGAGATACTGGGGGACCCTGATCCTGACGCTGTTTCCTATGGCGGTTCCGAAGAATTCCGGGTCACCGATGGGACCGGTTACGTGTACGGTGGCATCGGCGAAACCGCTGCTGAAATCAATTATATCCTTCCTGGGGATAAACTGCCACAGGGCCTGCAAATCCACATAAAGGTTTGAAGCATAGGCGTCGATCATGCCTTCGGAAATCGTACCGATCAGGGCTCCCCGGATGGGAGACGGGTTTGAAAAACTCGCGTAAAAAGAGCCTTCATCGGAAAGCTGGAAACGGATCAGGTTTTCCGGGCCGCCGGACAGGGTGGTGAGCGAATCCGACCGGGAAAAATCAAAATAGAACGGCTCCGCGGCTTCCAGGGCATCCAGGCGGAAGCGGTTCACCGTAATGAGGCCTTCAAAGGCATTTACCACATCGGCTATGCTGAACCATGAATCGATGGGATCAAAATTAGCCCAGGCATCCAGGGAAAGATCCATATCCCTGCCCAAAGCCGTTCCCCGCATCTGCATTTTCGTATTCATGGACGCGTCGAGGCGGCTCATCCAAAGGGTTGGGATTTCCACGAAAAGGCCGCCGTATTGCAGGCGCACGTTTTCAACCATCAGGTCATCCTCATCCAGGGAAGCGAAGGCCGACATGGAGACATCGGTTTCACCGATCTGCGCGGAAAGGCTCGAAAGAATCATATTTACCGAATAGTGGTCGCGGTTTACCCAGTTTATCCGGACTTCCCCGGTTGCCATGGCATTAAAAGAATTGGCGATTATGCGGCTCAGGTACATCCGGGACCCGTAAAGCCTGACGTCCAGGGACCCGTCGGAATAGTTCAAATCCGCATCATAGCGCTCAATCCCCGCTAGGTCGGTGATGTTCAGGCTGCCCGAAACACTGGAAAAATCGCTTTGCCACCGGGCCGATCCCCGGCCGGACAGAGCCCCCCGGCCGTCGTCAAAAAGCAGCTGCGGAAGAAGCAGGCCGTTCTGGTCCGCCATGCCGGTGATGAGGATCCGCAGCGCGGCGGTACCCGGCGTGGCCAGATCCTGGACTTCAAACCGTTCAAGCTCGACGGACCAGAAATCCCTGGATTCCCACCGGAGATAGCTGAGCAGGTACATCCGCGCGTTCTGGCCGTTGATCGGAATCGGGATACCGTCCGCCTGGATAAAACCCGAATAACCGCCGCTGCCGGTCATGGCAATATTTACGGAAAAGCCGTAGGAACCCTGAATGCTGATGGACCGCTGATCGAGGATAAGCCCTTCAAGGTAATAGGTGATGTCCATATACGATGTCTGAAATGAAAATGAGATATCGGATATATTTGAAAAGTCGGCGTATCCCGAAGCTTCTATGCTTCCGTCGGACCAGATAATCCTGCCTTCGGACAGCTCAAACCGGCGGTCCGTCCCCGAAACGGAAAACAGGGTAAAGACATCCTGGTCTCCCTCATAGGCGGTTACCAGGCGGGGGGCGTTATAGGAAATATGCTCAAAATCCGTGGTAACAAAAAGTTCCGTTGTCATTGAAAGCTGATCTATGATGCCGGTCAGGATCTCCGGAAGATTGGGCAGGGAAACAAAAGGCCGGACGATCTGCACCATATCCCCTACGGAAAAGGAATCCACCGAAAGGGAGGCCTGGAGGCTCCGGGGATCGTAGTCATAGGATCCGTCCAGGGTAAGATTGCTGATCCGGACATCCTCATAGGAATCGAGGTCCCGGAACCGGAGAGCCGAAGCACCGAAAACAACCCCCGTATCCAGGGGTGTTATACTGACATCCAAAGCCGACAGAAGCACCGAACCAAGGGTGACACTTTCACCGAATATACTGATTTCATTTCCGAAGGTACTGATATTGAGGTCAGCGGTTACCGTGCCATCTCCGGACAGGCTCAGGTCCTCCGCGGTAACCCTCCCGTTTATCGCCAAGGGGTCAAAAACAATTCCCCCCGCAAAAGAAAAGGTTCCCTGGGAAGCGGCAAACCTGAAATCCCTGACCGTAACCTGCCGGCTGTCCCCTGAGCCGTCGATTACAAAAGAAGCGTTGTCCGCGGGAATGCCTTCCGGAACATCCCCGGAAAGCTGGACTGTATAATTGAAGTCACCCAGACTGTCAGTCCGGATGGCGGCAAACCCCGAGACAGTAAGATCCAGGAGGGGATCAAACTGTGTCCATCCGCCGGAAAAGCTGACCAGCTCATTGAGGGAGAAATTATCCGACCGGAATTCCCCTGACAGGGCCCCCGAAGACGTGTCATACCGGACGTAGAGATCGAAGGGCAGACGGTCCTGGATTTTACGCAGCTCCACGATACCCTGGGAAACCGCCAGATTGACGGTCATGGACCGGAAGGTAAAAAGATCCCCCGAAAGGACCGGAATACTGAGGTTGAGATTCCCGCTGCGCAGGTCCGAGGAAAATTCCCCGGAAATCTTTCCCGCCATAACAACGGAAAGTTCCTGGCCCAAAAAGCTCGGGAGGGATGTACCCGCATTCCACCGTCCGCTGAGTATTATCCGGCGGTCCTGGGTCCGCGCGTTAAAGGTGAGGCCGTCAATGGTAAAAAGATTGTCCATAAAGTTGAATGACGCCTTACCGCCCCGAACCCTGGCCTGGATATTGTCGGGAAGGAATTCCAGGCCGGTCCAGGTCCGCGGGGGGGCGGCCTCGGGAGCTTCCGGGGGAGGTTCATCCGGCGAATCGGAAGAAAAAAGCACCCATAAATCGGCATCCTTTTCACGATCGATGGTAATTGCCGGATTATCCAGAAGCAGTGATTTTACCGAAGCTTCCGGTTCCCCCCGGAGAATGTCCCATAAAGAATAGGAAATCCGCAGCCGCGAAACCGTGATACTCGGGGTGCCGTCATCGCGGAGTATCTGGAGATCCCGGATATCGATGGTCCCGAATATTGAAGGCCCCATGGATGCGTAGACAATGGTTCTGCCAAGATAGGACTCACCATGGGAAATCAGACGGTCCCTGATATCGGTCATCTGCTTCAGAATGGACTGCTGAAGCGGGCGGAGTACCAGCGCGGTTATGGCGATCAATGCCACAAAGACGAGAATTTCAATACTTATCCGCAGCACCTGGTAAAAGCGCTTCGGGGGGCCCGTACCTTTATGTTTTCCCGAACTGTCCGCCACCGGAGATGTTCCTTGCTTCCGATTTCATCTCACTGCATGGCAATGAGGTAAAAAATACTTATTTAGAACCTAACACTAAACCATGCAAATTGCCATGGATACCGGTATTATTATATCGGCCGAATTGTACCATCCTCCTCATTATGGTATAACAATCATACTATGAATATAATACAAAATTTTTTGGTCCTTGAGGGGGGAGATGGTACCGGAACCTCCACACAAATTAAAATTCTTGCCGAAAGACTTGGCTCGGAACAGAGAAATTTCGGTTTTTTCCCTACTTTTGAACCCACCGAAGGCGAAATCGGCGTACTTCTCCGGAAAGCCCTCCGCCGGGACATAGAACTGACCCCCCAAACAATAGCCCGCCTGTTTGCGGCGGACCGGAGCGAACATCTGTACGGCCACCGCGGCATCATCGAACGGTGCGGATCCGGACAGCTGGTGGTTTCAGACCGGTATACCCCTTCATCCTTGGTGTACCAGGGGATAGAATGCGGGGATGAACTTCCCCGAAAACTGAACGAGGATTTCCCCTACCCCGAGATGCTGCTCTATTTTGAAATAGATCCCGAAACAGCCCTGAAGCGGGTGGAACAACGAAAAACCCGGGATATCTACGAGTACCTGGATTTCCAGGAAAAAGCCCACGCCCGGTACCGCAAACTGCTCCCGGAGTACGAATCCGCGGGGGTGCGGGTCATCCGTGTCGACGCGTCCGGGGATGTGGAATCCGTTGCCCGGGAAGTCTGGAGTGCTCTGGAAAAACTGCCGATAATGGGAATATGAATCGGCGTCAGACCGTATTACGGACCACTGGATTTTTTCTTCTCATCGCGGCATTTGCGGCGCTGCCTGCCCCGGCGGCCAGCGCGTACTTTGTGCAGTACAAGGAACAGTATTACCGGCTCTACCATCTTCATTACATCCAAAATCCCGATGATACTATTGAAAACATCTACTGGCTCGAAAAAGCTTTAGCCGCGGATTTCTGCAATCCCCTCTATGCCATGGCGCTGATCGAAAACGAAGTCCAGTGGGAAAAATACCGGTACCTCTTTATGATGCACGTCAACCTGAAGCTAATCGAACAGTATCTGTTCCTGGGAAATAAGTGGAACAAACGGAATGCCTATTTCTACAACGCTCCCTGGAAGGAGCAAAACCTGGAAAGCCTGGAAACGGCGGAAACCTGCTACCGCACGGCCCTGTATTACTGGGGCGAAGCGGTAGCCTGGGCGGAGAAATCCAGGGAACGGCGGTTCTACTTTATCAATCTTGAACGGGTTCAGTACTGGGAAGATGAGGCCCTCCGGATTGAGCAGAAAAAACTGGACTATGAAAAAATAATAAACCGGGAACTGGCCCTGCTCCAGCAAGTCCGGGAACAGTTCCAGGCTATGGATGAAAACACCTACTGATCCCGAACTATTCGCCTGTTCCGGGATTTTCCGGCCAATGGTGCTTGGGATACCGGCCTTTCATATCCTTGCGGACATCCTTATAGGAACCGGCCCAGAACCCCGGCAGGTCATTGGTGATCTGCACCGGCCGGTCCGCCGGCGATAGGAGCCGGAACAGGACCGGCACACCCATGATACGGGTATCGCCGGACAGACCGAAGGCATCCTGGACGCGCATACTGACCACCGGTTCTCCCGAACAGTAATCAATACGCTTTTTCCTTCCCCCGGGAAGGGTGAAATATTCGGGAACCCCCTGCCCTAATTCGGCCGCCCGGTCCCAGCCGAGCCGGGCCAGCAGGGCGTCCCTGAGTATGGTTCCGCTGACCGCCGGGCCGGTTTTGTTTTTTCCGCCGGCCTCAAAAAACGGCCCGAGCCACTGGGCCGCTTCGGCGGCGAGGGTTTCGTCGGTCCAGGTATCCTGCATGGCAAGGTCCGGCCGGGAAACGTAAAACCGTATCCGGCACAGCAGGTTCCGGGCCGGAGGATTTCCATCGTCCCAGGGCAGGATACCCAGACCTTCGCGGATCAGCAGCAGGGAAAGTCCTTCCGCGGCCTCCGCCTGCGCGGCGGGACGCTCCTGTTCGCCCAGAGAAATCCGTCCGGCCCGGCGCGTAATCCGCACCCGGGGCTTAAGGCCCTTCCAGTACAGTTCCTTATCCTCGGACAGGTATTTTCCCAGGACTTCCAGGGCGCTCTCTTCCGATAGAGGGGCCGCGAGCCTGATCCGGCCGCTCCGCTCTCCCGCGTCAACCTCCGCGGCAACAAGCCACGGTTCACCGTTCAGGCCGCCGGAAACGGCAGCTTCCCGGCCGGATACAAAACGGTACTTCCCGGAAGCCTGCAGGCGGCAGATCCTTCCGGGGAAAGCCCTTCCCAGAAATTCGCCGGAATCCGCTTCCGCCGCCGGAGTCCAGCGCACATGCCCTGTAAAACCCAGCCGATGCAGGATGTCCCGGGCAAGCCGGTAAACCCCGCGGGCCCAGGGAGTTTCCGGCTCCGTCCGCAGGAGCTCAAGCCGCCGCCGGATATCCGCATCCTCCCGGAGCCCGGCCCCATCCCGTTCGGAGAGCAGCGCCGCAAGGACCGCCCCCAGGACCGGGGCATTCTTTTCCGCGGCGGAGAAGCACAGGACCCCCAGGGAGGGTTCCAGCCCCAGGGATACCATGCGGCGGCCCTTCGGGGTAGGATTGAATTCCCGGTCGATGGCGCCCAGATCCGCCAAGGTCTCCAGGGCTTTTGCCCAGGCGGTCTCCGGAGGCGGATCGAGCCAGGGAAGATCCCCGGGCTGCCGGCATCCCCAGATGCAGCACTCCAGAACCAGGGAGGAAAGCCCTGTCCTGAGGATCTCACAAGGGGTCTCCTTGGGGCGGGGATCGTTTTCCCGCCATAAACGGACACAGGTCCCCGGTTCCACCCGGCCCGCACGGCCGGCCCGCTGATCCGCGGACTGCAGGCTGGCAGGCTCCAGACAAAGCCGGTTCATCCCCGATGGAATATGAAACCGCTCAAGCCGGACGAGTCCCGAATCGACCACCAGGTTTATACCCGGAACGGTAATGCCGGTTTCCGCGACGTTGGTCGCCAGAATAATCCGGCCGGGGCCAGTTCCGGTGACGACCGCCCGCTGTTCCCCCAACGGAAGGGACCCATGGAGAATCTGCACCCGGTACTTTCCGGACAGGCCCTGGCCGCTGAGGCTCCGGCGGACGGTTTCAATCTCCCCTTTTCCGGGGAGGAAAACCAGGACCGAAGGCAGATCATCCCTGTCCCGTTCAGCCTGCTCCAGAATTGCCGGCAGGGCTGCGGCGCAGGCCGCTCCGGGAGAAATGTTTCCCGGGAGGGACCGGTAATACACCTCCACGGGAAAGGTTCTTCCCGGCACGTCAATGACCGGCACTGAGTTTTCCCCGGGCGGCGCGGCGCAGGCCATGAACTCCGCGACCCGGGGGGCATCCATGGTCGCGGACATTACGAGAATCCCAATGTTTGAACCGAGGCGCCGGAGATCAAGAAGCATTGCCAGGGCAAGGTCGGTATTCGCCGACCGTTCGTGAAATTCATCCAGAATCACCGCGGAAACCCCGGCCAGACCGGGATCGTTCTGGATACGCCGGATAAAAAGCCCCTCGGTAAGCACTTCGATGCGGGTCTCGGATGACAGTTTCCGTTCCATCCTGACCGAATAACCGACCCGTTCTCCCGGAGCTTCCCCGATAAGTTCGGCCATGCGGCCGGCGATACCGGCGGCCGCGGCCCGCCGCGGCTCAAGCACGATAATTTTTCCGGGCGGTTTCGCCGGGACGGACGGCGCCGGAGTTTCAGCCCGGAACGCCATTAAACCCAGGGGAATAAGGGTCGATTTTCCGCTCCCGGGATCGGCCCGGAGCACCGCCATGGGATTCTGCTCAAGGGTTCCGCAGATATCCCGCAGCCGGGGGGAGAGCGGCAGCTGCAAGGATTCTAAAAGCGGAATAATATCCGGAAAGGGAACGGACACTTAAAAACGCTGCCGGTCTCTGAGCACCAGACCGCCGGTCTGTTCCACCCGGATCTCAAACCGGTCTCCGGAAGCCACCCGGCGGTGGACCGCGCTGCCGTACACGGAACGGATAATTCCCGCCCTCCGGGCCGCCTGTTCGTCCCGGACGAGTTCCATGAACTCCATGAGCCGGTGACGGTACAGATCCGGGGCGATTCCGTAGATATCGTCGTCCGTCCGGTTAAAGATAAAAGGAATACCCAGTATGTCGGTTCCCCCCAGGGGAACCCCCTCAGCCTGGGCGACCCTGTCGCTGAACACCCGGTATGGTATGGCTATATTGATTTTACGTCCCCCGGATATTTCGGAATAATCGAAATTAAGTACCATGGCGTCGATATAAATATCCCTGCCGGGAAGGCTCAGTTCCTTGCGTTCCACCGCTGTCCCGGGGCGGGAGGGATCGTAAAAATCCACTGCCATCCGCGTAATATTGTCCTGCACCGAAAGGATGTGTACATCCGCCACGGTGCAGCTGCGTTCAAGATTCTGAACTACCCGGGTAAGATCCCTGATCTTCTGGGCGGCGGCGGCGGATTCCTCGATCCGGTTTATGGTTTTCCCCAGCCCCGCGAGACTGAGGGCAATCAGTACTACCAGTACAAGCATGGGAAGGGAAACCAGCAGCTTCGCCGCCATTTTTCCCAGGGCCTCCATGGATGCAAGAAAGGCGTCGCCGAATCCGAACCGCTGGCCTGCCGCCTTTGAGAGAAGCGACGCCCGGCGGATAGTGTGGGATACCCAGACAACCGCCACCAGCAGAACCGCCGCGAGAATGATGGTGATTCCCGGCGGAGTGGTTACCATCATGGTAATGAAATCCGCGATCTTTTTTATTGCTGAAAGCAGCGTATCCTGTCCTGTTTCCATTGTCCCTATTCCTCTATTATTTCTACGGCCCCGCTGGTATGGATTGTCAGGGCGTATACCCGTCCGGGCTCAAACTGCCGGATCCGTCTGAGGTCGTGGACCGCATTGCCGTACAGGTTCTTAAGCCCTTCCTGCGCCGGCCCCATTCCGGGATCTCCGGTTTCAAAGAAATAGGCTTCTTCCTTTTTTAGCTCCCCGAACAGCGCCGTGAGAGCATTCCGGGTGGTTTTATCCAGTCCGACGCTTTCGAAGATCCCCGGCATCCCGTCACGGTCATAGTACTGGAACAGCCCGGTACCGTCCCGGGGGGCGATCACATCCGTAAAGATTCTGCTCGGAAAAACCAGGTATTTTTCTCCCACCGGGACAATGAGGGAATCCACCGCGAGTTCTTCGCCTTCCCAGGAATCTTCGAAAAACGCAAGTTCCCCGCCGTCGGCGTTGTAGAACCGGAACCGCGCCGTGACAGCGCCGTTTTCCCGGGAAAGAACCATGAACCTGAGGGGTATTGTGGTTTCAGTTATTCTGCTGATTCTGTCTTCCAGCGAAGCAATGATATCCTGCTGCCGGGAAAGGACTGCCCCGATGACTCCGGCGATGATGATGACCGAAACGCATAAAACAATCAGTCCTTTCTGAAACCCCCGGAACAGTCCCCGGGCCGATTTTTCCGCCATTTTATTCCTTTTGCCTTTGTCCGGATCTGTTATCCGCACAAAGGGTTATTCCGATCCGGAGAACAGATCCCCCTGGGCAGTTTCTTTTCCCTTTTTATTTTTTCCGCCGCCGCCGGGGCTTTTCGCGCCCGCCGCGGCGTAATCGGATACTTTCTCCGGGTGGGCCAGTATATCCAGGAAAACCGATTCATCGATAATGGGAATACCGAGATCCGCGGCCTTGCGGTTTTTTGATGATCCCGATTCGGGATCATTGGTGACCAGAAAGGACAGGTCCTTAACCACCGCTGACTTCGCGGAACCGCCCAGGGCTTTTACCTTCTCCTCACCTTCACTCCGCTTCATGGCGGTGAGTTCCCCGGTGAAGCAGAATGAATATCCCCGCAGGGGCTGTGTATCGGCACTGGGCGGATCCGCGATGGTGATAACACCGGCGGCCAGCACCGCGTCCATTTCCGGGGCGGTATCCGCAATGCCGTCCGCGATGGTTTTTGCGGTTATCTCCCCGAGGCCGTATACATCCGCGATGGCTTCCGCCGGAGCGGCCCGCAGTTTTTCCAGTGTATCGAATCCCGCGGAGGTCACCTTTTCCATGATGGTTTCACCCACTCCCTCGAGATCGAAGCCCGCCACGAAGGCGGCCAGGGAAAGCGACCGGGGGGTCCGGATATGGCGGATCACCTTGGCGGCGGACAATTCTCCCATTCGTTCAAATTCCCCTAGTTCCGCGGCCGTAAGGGTGTAGAGGTCGGCAATGCGGCGGACCCGGTTTTTATCGTAGAGCTGGCGGATCAGTTTTTCCCCGAGCTCCCGGATATCCAGTACATTGACCCACTTTTCCACCCGGTGCAGAAGGCGTTTCGGGCAGTCGGGGTTGGGACAGTACAGCCGGGTTCCCCCATCGGTCAGGGCGGTTCCGCAGGTTTCACAGGTTTCGGGGAACTCAATATCGGTTTTTCCGCTGTCCGGCTCCTGGGCATCCATAGGGGAAAGCCCTTCTATCTTTGGGATAATTTCTCCCCGCTTGACGATGGTGACGGCGGACCCTATTTTGAGCCCCATGGCGCGGATCATGTCGGGGTTGTTGAGGTTGGCCCGCTGAACCGTGGTCCCCGCGAGCCTGACGGGATCGACAATACCGATCGGGGTATAGGTCGCGCCGGATTCACTCCACTCCACACGCCGCAGGATACTGACCGCCGCTTCGAGTTCAAATTTGAAGGCTATCTGCCGTTCCGGCCGGGCCCGGCGGAGATCCGCCATATCGGTCCGGCGGTCCTTTATGACCAGGCCGTCGATATCCACGGGAATGGTTTTCCGCTTGTCCGATACCGACTGGCGGTACGCGATGATGTCTTCGGGATCGGAAAATTCCTTTGTGGGGCTCGTCTCAAACCCCCGTTCGGTAAGCCACGCAAGCTTCGCGATTTCGTCCGGAAAATATCCGTCATTGCCGGAGACTGAGGCGTCATAGGTTATGAGTTTCAGGTCTTCGCACCCGGCGCCGTCTTTCCGCCGCATGATGCCGTTGGCGGCGTTCCGGGTATTGGCCTTGTCCTGGTATTTTTTCCGCCAGATTTCCCGGGTCATGAGCACTTCACCCCGGATACCGCCGGTAAAGTCCGTCTTGAGGTCGGCGACGACACCCTTCATTTTAAGGGCATTCTGGGTAATATCGTCCCCGATGATCCCGTCACCCCGGGTTACAGCCCTGGCGAGCCGGCCTTTTTCATACTGAAGCTCCAGGCTGGCGCCGTCGAGTTTATACTGAACCACATAGGAGTCCGCGGGGGTTTTGGCGGCCCATGCCCGGAATTCCTCGGGGTTGGCTGCTTTGTCCTGGCTCCCCATAGGAATGATATGGCGGACCTTGGGAAAACCGTCGGTGTTGTCCGCGCCGACCTTCGCCAGCACCGGGCTCGACGGATGGAGCTCCTTGAGTTCATCCCAGAGAATATCGAATTCCGCATCGGAAATTTCGGCTTCGCCGTTATAATACGATTCCTGGTATCCCCGGATGAGCCGTTCCAGGGCGGCAATACGGGTGTCGGTTTTTGTCTGCTCTTTAGTCTTTGCCATTCCTTACCTCCGCCGCCGGAACATCAGTTCCCAGACGGCATGATTTTTGTCTATTCCTTTGCGTTCAAATTTCGTTTCCGGCCGCCATTCCTGGTGCGGCGCGAATCCTTCATAGGAATTTTCCAGATTTGGGGTAGCTTCCAGCTCCGTCAGGGCCCACCGGGCGTAATCCTCCCAGTCGGTTACCATATATACGTACCCGCCGGGGCTCAGCTTTTTCCCCAGCAGCTCCGTAAACGGCCGTTTTATGAGCCGCCGTTTGTGGTGGCGCTTTTTAGGCCAGGGGTCGGGAAAAAAAACATGGAAGCCCGTCACGGAGCCATCTTCAATCACGCCCGCCAGTACTTCCGCCGCGTCGTATTCCAGGATCCGGATATTACCGAGATTCCGCTGTTCGATTTCCCAGAGGAGCCGCCCGATCCCCGGCCGGTGGACCTCAATTCCCAGATAGTTGATCCCGGGGTTATCCGCCGCGATCTGGGCGGTTGCCACTCCCATGCCGAACCCAATCTCCACACAGAGGGGATTGCCGTTCCCGAAAATCCCCTGAATGTCGAGGCCGCCCTGGGACGGCGCGGGAATACAGTACCGCGGGGAAAGGGTGTCATAGGACCGGCGCTGGGCGTCACTCATCCGGCCGGCCCTGAGGACATAGCTTTTTACGGGGCTGTATTTTTTTAGGTTCCCGGAGGAACCGGCAGATTCAGTCGTGTTCATGGTGATGTCCTTCTGTCTCAGCGGAGCGGTACGACATCCGTCAGGGCGGATGTCTGGTATTCAGGATCTTCGGCCCACAGGGCGGCGGCGCGGGCATCCCGGGGAAGCCCCAGGCTTTCAATATCGCCCTCAGGTTCCGGCAGCTCCAGGGTTCTCAGGTAAATTCCGTTTTCACTATAGCACACCAGGCGGTTCACCGGATACGCCGAGGTGTAGCGGTACATTCCATCGGAGACAGAAAAAACCGGAAAATCATGGCGCGGGGACACGGGCCCATCAAAGGATACGGTCCGTTCTCCCCGGCTCCCGCCTTTGTCTTCCAGCACGGCCCGGAACTGCCCCCGGGGGAGCCGCTCCCCATCGATCATGGCAATGGCGTTGGTTCCGATCCAGGTTTCACCGTTTACAATCTCACTGCGCCAGTCTTCGTTGGTAAGTTTCCACCGGAGTTCCTCCCGGTCGTGGTACAGATATAATACCGCAAGATCCTCCAGGCCGTCGGCGTCTTCAGGAAGTATATACAATGAATACCGTTCCTCCACGCCGCTGCCCGTACCCGAGGGATAGTACTCCAGCCGCAGGGTTCCCCGGGCAATCTGCGGAGCAGACTGGGAACAGGAAAAACTGAACCAGAGAAAAACCGCCGGTAAAACCAGAGGAATAATATTCCGTAAAAAAAAGCGCATGACCGCCACCTGCACAGCAATGATAATTATTTTACTCTAAATTAAGTATATATACCAAATCGGGATATATATCAATTTAGTCCTTTCTGCGGCTTGACCGACGCCTGGTCCGGGATTATGTTTGACCCAGTGGGTGTTTTCAGAGCGTTCTTAATCAGCGGTTTAGTATTATTCCTCCCTTTCCAGGTTTTTGCCCAGACCGCCCATAAGCCTGATGTTCCCGCGATTGAACAGTCCCGTATAGAGTGGCTCATTTCAGCTCTGGAAGAACGGAATCTGCCCTATGAACAGCGGGAGCTTTTTTCCCAATACGGCGCTTTCGGATCTTCGCTGCATGTGGTAATCAGGCCGGATACCCAATCCGACGACCAGCCGGAATTGTTTATCCTCGCGATGCCGCTGTACAGCGCCGGGGATCCCGGCAGCCCCGGCCGCTACGATATGGAAGCGGCCCTGATATTTGCCGAAAAAACCATGCAGTCGGGAACAAACGCGGAAATCCGTATTGCCTTTCTGGGAAATGAGTATTCGGTCCTCCCGGAGGATATAGAATCCTCCCGGCACGAAGGGTTTGAGGACCTTCTGGATATCTATGACAATCCCGAGCTGATGAATCTGCTCTATATCGATATTCCGGCGGAAACGGATAAACTGGGCATCCACCACGGATCGGTAGGCAATACCGCACCCATGGGAATATTATCGCCCTTTACCGAAGCCTGCGCCGATCTGGACATACCCTACAGTTTCGTAATCCGGTACAACGAACTGTACAAAATCGGTCTGGCCAGCGGCCCCGAAGTCCTGGAAATCAGCCAGCCCCGGGGGGTTCCTTCTTTCTTTGTCTATGGGGAACCCCTGGAAAATCCCGTAAAAGCAATCCCCGGCGACCGCCTCGGATCCCTGCTTTTTTCGTATTCGGAAAAACTCGACACATCCCCCTCGGACATGGATTACCATTATTCATTGCTGCACGCCTTCAGCATGACTTTGTATTTTTCCGAAACCCTTACGGTACTGTCGTTTCTGGCTCTTCTGGGAATATCCCTCTTTGTATTTCTTATTTATACGGTGATTTTCCGCCGGACCCTGATAACCCAGTGGCGGATATTTTTTAAACGGGCCTGGGTTGTGGGGGTGCTGTTTCTGCTGCTGGTGGCGTCCCTCCTCGGGGCGGATCTGTTTTTGTTTTTTATGAAGAAAATCTTCAGTATATTCGGCAGCCCCCGGGATTATACCGAGGCAATGCTGAAAATAATCGCCGCCATTGCCCTGTTCAACCTGACAACTCCCTTTTTCGCCCGGCTTAAGATTCCCCGGAAAGCCAATTATTACGGAAGCTCCGCGGTTGTTTTGATCGCCGTTGGTTTGTTTATTGCAGCGGTATTTGATATTACCTTTATTCCTATATTTTTATGGGCATTTGTTTTCGGTTTTTTGGCGGCGGTTATCCGGAGGCCTATACTGGTTTTTATCTGTACTCTGCTGACTCCGATCCAGGTAATCGGAGCGCTTATCAATATAATGACTACCGGCAATTCACAGCTTGCGCAGATCATCGCGTCGGTAAATTTTTACATAACCCTCTATATCGCGGTGATCTCCCTCCCGGTCCTGCTGCTTTTCAGCAGGGCCATACTGCTCAGCCGCCGGCTGTCCCATCTCCAGACCGCGAAAAAATATACATATTTCCGTCTGTCTTTTCTCGGAGCGGCGATCCTCGCGATAGTGGGATATAATATTTACCTTTCCCTGAATACACCCCTGCCGCCTGACCGGCCGGTTATCACGGAACAGTCCTCCGCAGACGCAATCATGACGGTGTCCGCCGGGGACATACAGTTTCTTGACCGCCGTACGGTTAACCTCCGGCTGGAAGCGGCTGGAAGTCCGGTTCAATTCAATGTGATTTTAAAAAATACGGTGGAAGGTCTTCCTTTGGTTATCTACGATACCGCCATGCCCTACCGGATTTCCGATGACGGCAATTCCGTAATCTTCCTGCTCGGTGAATTTCCGGAGAACCCCTTTTCCTCGGAGATCGTGCTCCCCCTGGATTTCAGGGGGATTCTCCGGGCCGAGGCTTTGTATACGCCCTGGGATGGAACCGTAACACCTGAACCGCCGGAAAATCCCGGGGATTACGTGCTCCGGGTGGTACGGGAAGTCCCGGTTCCTCCGGAGCTATAATTCTATTTCAATACGAACAGGGTCTTTTGACGTAAGGAGATCCGCCATGGAAATCTCGTAGTTCCGCCGGCCGTTCCCGGCGGCGATCCTGAAATCGTACCCCTCGCAGGATTCCCTGACCAGGTCCGTCAGGTCCGGGTTCAGTTCGGGGTTCCCCGGAAAGTCGATGGTAAGCACTGAGCCCCCGTCTTTCCCGGTTATACTGGCGTACCGGCCGGTGCCGTCCAGGAACTGAGCCAGAGCCTCCAGGGAGGCAAATTTCAGTTTGACGGTATGGACCGTATCATCCCCGTCGGTTTTTGCGTTGTATGAGTCCAGGGCAAGTCCCGGGATCCGCCGGACGGTCCGTTCAACATCCGCCTTACCCACCGGGATTGGCAGCCACCGGGCATTGCCGTCCAGTTCTCCCAGGGATTCCAATTCCCGGGAAATACGGTACCGGACCACCATGGATCCCGAACCGTTCCCGGAAAGGGAAATTTCGGCATCCACCCCGATACAGGAACCCAGCAGTACCGGCAGGATTGCCGCGATGATACAATACAGACTCAAGGTTAGCCGTTTCATACGTTCTCCACACCCCGCCGGAATACCAGGGGTTAAAATTCTTCTGAATGGATTTTATAGTCCTGAATACGGGCAGGAACTTCATGCTCTATCATGGCGAATGCCTTCTGCAGCACCGTCTCGCCGTACTGCCGCGAATTGGAAACCAGGGCGCCGCCGATCTGCGCAAAGGTCAGGGAATCCTGGAGATCAACCTCGGCGACGCTCATGTGGAATTTCCGCCGGAGTTTTTCCTTTACGGACAGGATAATCCGGCGTTTATCCTTAATGCTGGCCACATCGGGTATTTCAAATATAATCTGTATCATGGAAACAATCATTGCTATCTCTCTCTGGACTAACCCCTAGGCTACCGAGTTATACTATACATAATAATGGATGTTTTGCGAAGCCTTCCCGGGGCAATACAAAAGGTTATACCCCTGGTGTGTATAACCATACTCACTTTTTTGCCTTGTACGCTGCCTCCCCTGGAAGCCCAGGAAAACACCCAGCCGCCGGATATCGAAGAGATTCCGGTTCCCAGCTACCTCGAGGAGGAAGCCCGGCCGGAGCTTTTTTCATCCTCCCTGGGGGATTCGGATATTTCACTCTTCCTGTCGGGATTCTGGAAAGGAACCCTCAGCGGCAACTGGGGACTGTCAAAAAGCCCCCTGGGACTTACCGCGGCATCCACGGATTCCCCGATTCTGTTTACCCAGGAAGCCGATCTTACCCTGTCTCTCTGGATGCGGCAACGATGGTTTGTGGAAGGCACCTTTGTCGACGATTACAGCATGAACACCTACCGGGCGGGCTACCAGGGACTGCCGGGGGAAACGGTCCAGTATATTGGCATAGGCAACACCGGCCTGGATTATCCCGTATTTCCGTATCTCGATCTCGGGGGAAATTCCTCGAGTTCCTTCGGGGTGTACGGACGGTTCGGCTCCGGGGATTTTACCTTCCACGGTCTCGTCCGGTACGACGCCGCCCAGCGGGAAGAACGGGTTTTTGTGGGAACCCGGGAACGGACCTATACCGATATTTCCCCGGAATATCCCCTGCGGGGCCGTTTTTTTATCCTCCCCGACGAAGATATTGATACGGTTCCGGTCGTATATATTGAAGATTCCGACGGGTCCCTTTTTGGAGGAGGACGCCGCTGGCGCCGGGCAAATCCCAGCGAATACGCCGTCAGCGCCCGCTACGGCCAGGTTGAACTGAGCAGCCAGCCCCAGGGTATGGTGGCGGTTTCCTACAGCAAAACAGGAAGTTCGTACCTTTCTTCCATGGGAGGGTATAACCCATCGTCAGGATTTCTTGGGCAGGTCCAGCAGTTTTTCAGCCAGAGCGGCGCCGGTATTGAGCTGAGAAATTACCCCCAGCCCGGGGGTGAGTATTCCGGCGGAGCGGTTCCCGGTACCGTTTCAATAGGATCCGTTTCCGCGCTGGTGATCTACGAACCCGGGACATTTTCCCCCTTTGAGAGTATGAGCCGCTACCAGGCGCCTTCCAGCGCCGCCACGTCGGCATCCCTGGTGGAATCATCCACGGGAAACCGTATTTCCGGCTATTCCCTCAATTCCCTGGATGATCTAACCGATGAACCTGGACTAACCCTGGTAGACACGCCGGTATCCCGGGGTATCTTCGAGCTGGCCCGGGATGCGGCGGGTTCCGACCGCCGTTTGCCGGAAAAACGCTGGCCCCTGGGAGCCAAATATCCCGGGCTGTACCTGCCGGGCAACCGGAACCATTCCGAGGATATCCTGATCCGGTTTACCAATTACGGTTCCTCCGGGGCGTATTCCCTGGGCACCGATGTGGTGCCCGGTTCGGTCCAGGTATACCGGGAGGGGCTCGAAGACCCGAGAATTTCCTTTAACGAGGATACCGGCTTCGTGACCCTGGAAACCCCCGCGGGGTTCAATGAGGTCATCCGTATCACCTATCTCAAACAGAGCGACCAGCGCCGGGAGGGAAGCCTCGCCGCGGGCCTGGCGGCGGTGTACGATCCCCAGGGGCCCTTCAGTACGGGCCTGTCCGTGGGGCTGCGGTGGAACCTCAGCAGCGACGCCTTTTCCGAAGAGGATGTATCCAGCCCGGGCACCGTCGGCCTGAGCGGAGTCGCGGCCTGGGATGACGAAAACCTCAAAGCCAAAGTAACCCTGGGCCTCGGCTTTGAACAGCCCGATACCACCGGCCTCTACCGGGTCAGCGGCATGGAAGGCTCCGAAACCGTATGGGATTATCCGTTTTCCGAGGCGGTTATCTCCCCGGTACCGTCGACGTTATCTGGATCTCTTTCCGAGGCAAACCGGGGAAACCTAACGTACCGCAACTACCGCGACACCAACTGGACTGGCTCCAGTTCCCTCCGGCCCATAGAATGGTCGGGGGCCAGCGTGGTATCCGATAAAAACGCCCCCTACCCGGCCCGGGACGACTCCATAGGGTCCGATACGCTGGTAGGGGAATTTTCCCTGGACGGGTCCAAAACATGGACCGGTTACCAGGTTCCCTTAACCGGCATTGATGAATTGATGGAAACCACCCAGGAAATCCAGGTCCCCTTCCGGCTGTACAACTTTTCCGCAACCCCCGGCACCCAGTTCAAAATAATCGTGCAGTTCGGACCGCTCCGGGACGATGATACCTGGCTCGGGGAAAATTCCGGCCTAATCGTTGAGCGGGAACTGTTCGCCGGCACCAATACAGCCCTTCCCGAAGGCTGGCAGCTCGGCCGGGTGATCCTGTCCGAAGAAGACCAGCAGAAACTCCAGGAAGCCCGGGCCGTACGTATCGTTATTCTCGCCGGCGGTGCGGTGATCCAGGGGCGGGTCCTGACGGCCCCCCTCATCATTCTCGGCTCACAGTTCAGGCCGGTGGTAGTGGATACCTACGACGGAGAGGTATCTTCCGCCCCCGGGACAGCATCCCAATATGTCACCGCCCAGGAGGCGATCGACCACAGCCTCAGGGATAAATACACCAGCAGTATCGACCGGCTCCATCCGGACGGGGCGAAGCAGCGGGTCCTCAAGGTTGAATGGGACGGCCTCAACAGCAACGAATCACCGGGAACCGACGGACGGACGGGAACATTCCCGTTTTCATCCTATAAAAAACTCAGGTTTTTCGTCAAAGCGCCGGACAGCGGCGTGGGGAGCGGCCGGAACAACATGAAATTCCGGTTTTTCGTGGGAAAATCCCCGGCGGGGCTCAAAAGTTCCGGAAGCGCCTACCTGGACGCGGAGATCCCCCTCTCGGCCCTGCCCGCCGGGGAATGGACCAGGGTGGAAATCCACTACGGCAAGGGTGATCTTTCGGTTTCCGTGGACGGGCAGGACGTTCCGGGCGCCAGGGTCAGTTATTCGAGTCCGCCGGTGGGATTCGATGAATCCTCTGAGGGCAGCAAAACCATGTACGTCGCCGCCCTGGTGGTCCCTGACTCGGGAACAGCCCTTAACGCGTCCTCATTTTCCATTGATGAAATTACCCTGGAGGACCCCGTTCCGGCGTACCGGGGCAACCTGGGCGGCGCCCTTTCCTGGTCAAAACCGGGGACCGTTCTGGAGGTCCGGGGGAATCCGGTGGTCACCGATATGGCCGCGGAAACGGTTCTGGAAAGCGGCGTCCGGGGAAATCCGGCGGATTCTTCGGTGCAGACCACCGGGGCGGTCCAGAACAGATCCCGCATGGAGGCCACCGTGCTGGGAGCGAGAATAACCGGTGACTTCAGGATCAACGCCGGGACCAGCAGCCAGGCATGGAACGCCGGCCACGGAATATCCCGGAGATTCGGGGTATTCGGGTTTTCGGAGGAATTTTCAGTAGGCCCCGAAGATGAAAATCTGCGCCATAAATTTGCCATGGATATTTCCAGCCAGTTCAGGGGAATCCTGGAATCCGAAGTGAACTATGAGGACGAAGACCTGGAGCGCCGGTGGAAACTCGGAACCGGCGTTACCTTTGTGCCAGGCAAAGGCTCAGGGCTTTCCCTGGATATCGATGCCCGGTGGACCGACAGAACCGACGACCCGAAAGACTGGCTCCAGGGATACGGTTCAAGCTGGACCCGCAGCTGGGCCGAAATGGTCCCCGACGCCGGCGAAGGGGTCCGCCGGCGGGAAGCCCGGGGGCTTTTTAAAGCCACCGCCGATTTTGAACCCGTCGGAGCCGTCCTGTCCATGGAGGCATCGACAAATTCCAGCCGTATCCAGGATACCACAATTTCGGAAAGCTCGGGGAAACTCGATTTTCCCTTCCGGTTCGGAAATTACCAGGGATCCTTCCTTATGGAACGCAGTTTCCGGCAGGACGCGGCGGAGAATGGAACGGGAATACAGGACGACCTCACCGTCTTTAGGGACAGCCTGATATCAGCCGCTCCATTATGGGCCGCGGTTCCGTTTTATTCCCTGTTCAACAGTGGTCTCGGCGGGACGATAACCGATCTCACGGAGGATTCTGACCGGACGGTGGATTCAAACCGGTTTACCGACCGCGTGTCCCTTTCCCTGAGAATCCCGGAAAAACGGGGAGCCCTGGGCCTCGTGATTCCCAATTCGTTCCAGGCCGGTATCGACCGGATTCTGCACCAGAAACTTGATACCCTTTCGGATATCCTCAAGGTAACCGGAAACCTCCGGTTTTCCGGGGTGAATATGTTCGGGGCCTTCGGGACAAACCCGCTATTTTCCTTTTACAGCACCGACGAGTTTTCCCATAGCCTGGAAACCGCCGTGAGCATTCCCAGAAATGAAGATATCCTGTGGCGTGTCCAGGCAGGCCAGAATATGGGTTTTTACGGTTTTTCCGGCGCCGAGCTTTTAGTTTCGAATGTATTTACCGTAACCAATTCCGGATGGTCCGAGACCGCGACCATTGACTGGATTGTACCGACCAGAAACAGCCTGCTTTCGGTATGCTACAATTTTTTAATGAATAAAGCCCGGGGAGCGGACAACTGGCCGGCTCTTTCCGACCTTGCCCGGAAGGATTACGAACAGCTGCGCAAGGAAACCCTGGAACTGCTGCTCGACAACACCGGGGATTATTTTACGATGTCCTTTATTGCGGGCCACGAATCTATTATCCGCATTTTCGGCCAGCTTAACTTCAGTGTTTTCGCGAAGCTGAATACCAGCTACAACGCGGATACTGAAATTCTGTCATTCATCGGTACTATCGGAACCACCCTCAACATCAGTTTCTGACGCGGCGGGAACATCCCCGCGGGGAGATTCAGTCTCCGGCGGCGGCGTTTCTTCCGAAGCCTTTTGTTCGGCCGTAACAATGAGCCGGCGGATCTCCGTCTTCGCGCTGTCTGAAACCGATTTCTCATCCAGCAAAGCCTCAAGCCGCAGGGTATCGGAAAAACCGCCGTTCACCAGCTCCGACAGGGCTTCGATACCCTGGGAAGAACCGGAATCAGCGATAAGCAGAAGCCGCGCCCGTGAAAACTGTACATCCTGCCGCGACACAAGCTTCAGCCCCGACGTGTCTGATGAAAGGACCGTATCGTACTCGGCCAATGCCCGGGCGTACAGCTCCGCCGATTCCAGGGCCAGGGCGTACTCGTACCGGACATCCAGGTCGGAGTAATTTGCCAGCCATTGATCATATACATCCACGGCTTCGACCTTATCCTGGGCTCTCAGTATCCGGGCATACAGAAGCTGCACATCCTTGTTTTCCAGAAGCGCAAAAGAGTAATTTGAAAGCACCGCTTCTGCTTCCGGCGCCTTTTCCAGGGCCAGAAGAACCAGGGCGTAGTTGTATCCCGCATCGGCGCTTTCGGGCTCCAGGGGCAGGACCCTTTCGTAATACCCCTCGGCCAGAGTGAGATCGCCGGTCCGTATCCTGGCGTAAGCGGCGGCCTTAAGGACCATGGTATTTTCCGGATCCTTCACGAGGATCGATTCAAACTGCTCCGCCGCTTCCTCATACCGGCCTGTCTCAAAGGCAATCCGGCCGAGGTTGTACACCGAAGCCGTCATGGTTTTGTCCATAAGGCTGGCACGTTTGAACCATTTTTCGGCTTCTTCGTATTTGCCCAGATCCATGTAGGCTATCCCCAGGGAATAATATTCTTCCGCCGAAATCGCTCCGACCCGGGATACACAGGAACCGAGGAACGGAATAAGGCACAGTACAAGCCACAGAAGGGGCTTTTTAGTTTTTGGCATTCACCGACCCAAGAACGGTTTTTTCTATTTTGCGGAGCTGGGCCCGGTAAAGGCCGGCAATATTAGAACCGTAATCGGCGATAAGCTGCATAATATCCCTGGGCTGTTCATCCATATCCATGCCGTTGATGCGGTCCCCGGCATCACCGAGTCCCGGCAGGATATACGCCGCTTCGTTGAGTACCGGATCCATCCACAGGGTGTAGACTTCGCAGTTATCCAAAGCCCGGACCACCCGGAGGGCGCCCTTGAGGGCGGCGATAACATTAAAAAACTGCACCGATTTCGGCTTGATTCCCTGATCCAGAAGGTATTTGATTACCGTAACGAGGCTGCCCCCGGTGGCGTTCATGGGGTCGGCGAAAATCAGATCCTTGCCGTCAAGGGAACCGAGATCGAAATACGACCGTTCCAGGTCAAGGATATACTCCATATCATTTTCATGCTTCGAATCGTCCCGTTTTATTTTAAAGAGGGCAAAGGGTGTGGTGTATCCGTGGGATGAGTATTCCTGGATTTCCTTCGACATGATCATGGACGGCAGCAGAGCCCCCCGGAGCATGACGCACATAACGGTATTTTCTATTTTTTCATCGATATTGGTTATTTTATGGACCGCGTAATTCTGGACCGGAACGGATACCGGCGTTTTTACGATAAGGTAGTTTTTATTGGAACCCGTTGTCCCGCCGTAGGCGAGCTTAAAAAGCATTTCGTAGGCCCGCTGAATATAGTATACGAATTCCTGATTTCCCGTACGGTAATCCCGGAGTTTCGCGATCACCCGGGAGGCTTCAGGATGGCTTTCCTGGGGGGTCATAAAGGAGTACACATTGATGCAGGGTTCATTTTTGCATATATCCTGCATCAGGTTTCCCATCTTGTTGTAATGTTCTATAAGATTTTGTTCTTCCCGCTTCTTTTCCGCTTCCGATTTCGTGGTCGAAAGGGTATTAAAACAGGTCATAACCTGGCTGTAGAGCCCGTCCATCTGGCTGATATACTGTTTATCCCTGTCGGTCAGGAATCCGTCTAAATCTTCGGCCTTAAGAATTACCTTGCTCATAAAAATATCATAGCAGTATTAGGGAATGAAAAAAAGGGGCCGGACCGGAATTTTTCCGGTTAAGCCCCCGTATATGCGGTTCGGACCGGCATCCGCCGGCCGGCGCGGCGATTTTTATGGCAGTTACGGCATCTCCACGGCTTTCTCGACAAACGGCGTACGGAGCTGGGCTTCTCCGCGGGTACGCCATTCACCGGCCTCGGCACGTCCCCGGAGAAGGATCCAGAAATTCCTCGCCGGCCCCAGCTTCCCGTTGGCGTACAGGGAACTGCCCAGGTAATAAATGGTTTTATAATATTCAACTTCCGAAAGATATGCCGATAAAACCGGCTGCGCCGAAATTTCCGTCATAAGGGCGCGGGTTTCCGTAAACTGGTAATCGAAACGGCGGGACAGCATTTCTTCAATGAGTACGGTGTTCTGGATCAGAAACGCGAAGAGCAGATGCTCCGAAGCCCTGCCGTACCGTCCTGAATAATAGTAGTAAAATCCGAGGAGCCTGTGGGCCTTTTCCACCACCGTGTTATCGTACCGGTACAGTGTCAGGAAGCGGTCGATACCTTCATTTTCCAGGGTCCTGGTCATGGCGTTTTTGACAAATGTTTCCGAGTCTTCCGACCAGAGATAATCAAGTTCGAGAATCTTAAGATAGCATTCTTCCATTTCAATATACTCACGCCGCATGCGGTGGATATCGGCGATACTGTACAGAATTTCCGTATCAGCTCCCGGGGTTTGCAGAAGCGCCCGCAGATCATAGGCTTTCCGGTATTGGCGCAGAGCCACACCGAGTTCCCCTTCCGCCCGGTAACACTCACCCAGCCAGAATTCCGCCTCCGGATACCCCTTGAGTTCCGCTGTTTTTTCCAGCGCCGCGGCGGCGGAATTGTTTAATTCCTCCCGGGGAACGCGGTAATACAGTTCCCGGAGGGCCTTGTCCGCCTGATCGTATCCCCGGTCCTGAATATAGGTCTCAACCCGGCTGAGGGAGTCTCCCAGCCGCCGTACCTCCGGCAGGGACAGGACAAAAATAAGATCCTGTTCCATTCTGGTGAACATGGTTTCCCGCTGACGCCGGGCATCCTCAAAGGCAATCAGCGCGTCGCCGTACTGGCCTTCCCGGAAGAGCAGCTTTCCCTGCTCAAGGGTAAACCAGTAGGGCCGCTCCGGGGCCTGGGAAAACAAAAAGCCCCCCGGCAGGGTTCCCAGGAGAATAAAAAAAACAAACCGCTTAATATTTTTTTTCATAATAACTTCTGCAGTTCCTCCCGGAAGGCATCATCCGCTTCGGAGGCATCTATGGTCCTGATAACTTCGCCGCGGCGGAAAATCAGCACCTTGTTTCCGGCTCCGGTAATCCCGATATCCGCGTGGCGGGACTCCCCAGGGCCGTTTACGACACATCCCATAATAGCAACGGTAATATTTTTATCCAGGGAATACAAATAATTCTGCCATTTTTCCGTAAACCCGTGGGTATCGAAACTGTTTCTCCCGCACCGGGGACAGGACACAATGGTGACACCCAGATTCACCGTTTCCCCGCCCTCCGTATCCGCCGCGGCATTGAGGATTTCCCTGCCGGCGATTATCTCCTGTTCCATGGTATCCGACAGCGAGACCCTGATGGTCGCGCCGATGCCTTCGGCCAGCAAGGTGTGCATAGCTACAGCGTTCCTGACCACCCCGGGGATGAGGGGGCCGGCCTCGGTTACGCCGATATGGAGAGGGACATCCGTCCGGGAGGCCAGGAGGCGGTTGGCCACTAACGTATCCCGGATTGACGAAGCCTTCATGGAAACCAGCACGTCCCGGAAATTCATTTCATCGAAGATTTCCAGCTCCCGCTCCGCGGCGGTGACCAGCGCTTCCGCCCGGGTTATCGCCCCGGCTTCAACCTTTTTGCGGAGATCCGCCGGAAGGCTCCCGGCATTGACCCCGATGCGGATGGGAACCCTCCGGGCGGCGGCCTTCTCAAGGACCATTATTACCCGTTCTTTTTTTCCGATATTGCCCGGGTTGATCCGGATTTTCGCGATAGGATAATCCAGGCACCGGAGGGCGATTTTATAATCAAAGTGAATATCCGCCACCAGGGGCATGGCGGTTTTCGCCGCGAGTTCCCCCAGGACATCGGCGGCGTCCAGGTCGGGAACCGCGAACCGGAGCAGCCGGCAGCCGAGACCGGCCAGGCCTTCGATCCGCTCCAGGGCGGCGCTGCCGCTGCTGCCCGTTATATCCGAAGCGGAAAGGCTGTCCTTCCACATGGTTTGAAGAGCCACCGGGTTTTTTCCGCCTAAAACCACGGAATTTATGTGATCATACCCGCCTATGGTGATAATACGAGAAGAAGGAACTTCAGCCATTGTGTACCCGCCTAAAAAACAATAAACACCTTAAAAATATCGGCATTTTTAAGGTGTTTGGTATGAAGAAAATGATTTAATTGCTGTTCGCCAAAACCGGAAATAGCTTCCGGTTTTGATTCGATCTTTCCGGGCCGGTATTTAGCCGGCAACACCCAGGAAGAAGACCATTACGAACAGTGCTACGGTTTCGATAAGACCAACCACGAGGATATAGTTACCGAACCCCTGCCCGGTTTCACCGTACGCGTCGGAGGCATAGGCACCGCACTTGCCCTGGTACAGGGCGGAAGCGCCCATGGCAAGGCCGGCGAATAAACCGATTGCAAGTTTTCCCACGCCGTCCAGGGCGCCGGAAATAATGGTATTCATAAGAATGAACCCATAGATTGTCTGGGTCAGGGGTGCGCCGGCAAAAGCCACCAGGACGAAAGGCACCGGTTTATTCTGGATAAAACATTTTTTCCATGCACCGATGGCAGCCATACCGGCGGTTCCTGCACCTAAAGCTGATCCGAGAGCGGAAAGGCCGAGACAAGCGGCAACTCCAATCATTCCAATATCCATTGCTTACTCCTTAGATTTCAGTCTGCCGGGCAACAACATTGTCCGGCAAATAGTACTTATTATCAGAAATCCCGGAAAAAACCGGGACAATCAGCCCAGGATCAGTCCTTTTTTTCTCCTTTGTCCTTTACGGCGAAGGGAGAATACGTATGTCCCGACCATTCCATTCCGAGATGGCCGGCGTATTCCAGCAGGTTGAGCCGCACCCCATGGACCACCACCGAAAGGGCGTTCATGGCAAGGTTAAGCCCATGGCCCGCAATGAGAATCAGTCCGCCGGCGATGATGCGCACCGGACCTTCGGGCATTCCCATGGCCATATTGTTGAAACTGCTGGCAATAGCGGCACCCGCCAGACCCACCGCGAAAAGGCGGATATAGCTGATGATGTCCGAGAAACTCGATACCGCGTCCAGGAAGGTCGGAAGGAAATTTGCGAAACTCTTGCCGACATTCTTAAAGAAATTCCCGCCCTTCTGTTCGGAGAATATGAAGAATGCCCCCAGGCCTCCGAAGATGAGGTACAGCGCGAACTGCGGCACCGGGAAGGCGGTCCTGTCGAGAACCAGATTGAGCACCAGGAAGTACAATCCCACCACCATACACAGCCAGCCCAGCTGGGCGATGAATGTGAGCGCCGGGAATTCACGCTTGATATTCTTCGCGTGGGCCAGAACGATCTGTATGGTACCGACAATAAAGCACATATGCTTTATATTCTGCTGAACGAGATTTTCCGCTACCTTCGGGTCCAGGTTCGGGTCCGGCCTGAAGGGCGGAATAACCATGGCCTGCATGAATCCGGGGAGATTCTCCGTCGGAATGGCAAACCAGGAACCGGTTATACTTCCCCAGACAATCGTTGAGATTGACAGCAGCCCGAAAAGCAGCACCGCGTCGGGGACGGTTCCGTTCTTTTTCTTTGACCGGACACCGAAAATCACCGACGCCGCCAGCAGAATGATACCGTACCCGGCGTCTCCGAAAATCATGGCGAAAAACAGGCAGAAGAACAGCAGATACGAAAGGCTGATGTCGTATTCCCGGTATCCCGGCGTTGTACCCAGGAGGTTAAAAAGCGGCTGTATAAGGCTGACAAATTTGTTGTTTTTTACCAGGGTCGGCGGGTTATCCTCTTCATCGGGATCGTCCGCGATCAGAGCCCATCCGTTTTCGGCGGCTCCGCGCTTTACCACACCCAGGAGATCCTGGGGTACGAATCCGCTGATCCAGGAAACGGCGTATTCAGCCGGTGTATCATCGGTGACTTCCATACCGACTTTGGCGGTCTCGAATTCAATATCCTGAAGCAGAGGCACCAGGCCCGCTTCGATCACCGCTTTTTTTGGGGCCAGTTTTTCAAACTGCCGCTCAATATCCGCGAGCTGATCTCTTTTTTCCGCGATCGATATATTGAATTCCGCTATGGATTTTTCCGGCAGAACCAGGGGAACCTCCCCCGGTATCGGTTCATCCAGGGCGACACAGTAAACCAGGGATTTATCCTTCCCCAGCACAATTACCTTATGATCATCCCCGAGGGATTCATAGGTTTTCCGGGGAAGTTCATAGGGAATAAGCGAAAGCCCCTGGTCGGATAATTCCTGGATTGATTTCGGGTTAAATTCGCCCCATTTTTCAATACGGCTCAGTTCTTTTATTTCGGAAACCATCTGTTCCTGCAGGTTTTTCCGCTCATCCGCGAGGCCGAGGACCTGGGATACCGGATCTGCCGGGGGTGTTTCATTCGCCCATTCAACGGAATACTCGGCTGCGGGTTTTTCCGCCGCGGGTGTCTCCGCGCCGTTTTTATTCTTTGTTTTTGATCCGGAATAGCTCCGGAGTATCCCGATAGCGGAGTCGGATTTGGCTTTCTGTTCCAGGAGTTTCGTGAGGCGGTCCGATGAAGCCTGCCGGTTCTGGAGGTGAACGACCCCCAGTTCCCGCAGTTTCTCCAGGGAGCCTTCCCTATCCTTATCCATTACCACCAGGGAAACTTTCTTCATAGGTACGATCATTGAGCAGCCCTCTCCATTCCCCGTTTGGCTATTTTACCCCGGACCACCGCAGAGGTCTGCTGGTCGCCCAGGTACACCTGTATTTTCTTGATATTTCCCTTGGTCTCGGGGATCTTTATCTTTTCAAAAAGATTTACCCGCTGGGTGGTAATCCGCAGCTCGTGGTCCAGACGTTTCCGCTGTTCCTCCAGGGTCTGGGCTTCCAGATCGAGGAGAAGAACCTGCTTCATCCGGTCAATGGCGGTATCAACCCAGAGGGGAATCCGGGCAAGATCATAGGAAGCGAGCTCGAAGTCAGCGCCTTCGAATACGGGAATTTCCACACCGGCGATATTTCCCCTGCCGGCCCTGAGTTCGGTGATCCGGAGCATGTCCGGCGTAAACACACCGGTTTCCCCGAAAACCCCGATCCAGGATTTAAACCCTTCATCAACCCGGTCTTTTTCCTGCATAAGCTCCTTGATCCGGAGCTCAATGGTACGGATTTCGGCCTGGAGCTGCTGCTTTTTAAGCATCAGGGTGGGAAGATAACGCTGATACATTTTGAGCTCATCTTTCTGTTTTTTGAGCTCGTTTTTGGTCAGCTTGATCTTAGCCATGGTTTCTCCGAATTAATCCTTCTTGGGCCAGAACTGATCGATAAGCTCCGTACGCAGTCCCGTTTCCTCAGGGCTGAAGCAATCCGACAGGATTTCCCAGCCCAGATCCAGCGCCTGTTCCAGGGGAATATTCACCGACAGATCCATCATCTGTTTTTCGAACATCTCGCCGTATTTAAGGAGTTTTTCGTCCCAGGCAGTCATAATAAAGCCCATGGATTTCTTTTCCAGGGTATCCTTGTAGGCGGAATACAGCTTGATCATTCCGTCCATGAGCGCCCGGTGGTCCGCCCGGGTTTTTCCGTTAACCTGCTGCTTAAGCCGGGACAAAGAACCAAAGGGTTCGATACGGCCGTTCTTGAGGTAGTACTGGCCTTCGGTGATGTACCCGGTATTGTCCGGAACCGGATGGGTAACATCGTCACCGGGCATGGTGGTTACCCCGAGGATGGTAATCGAGCCGGCGGTATCAAAGTCTACGGCCTTTTCGTACCGGGACGCGAGCTGACTGTAAAGATCCCCGGGATACCCGCGGTTCGACGGAACCTGTTCCTGGGTAATGGAGATTTCCTTCATGGAGTCGGCGAAGTTGGTCATATCCGTGAGCAGGACCAGTACGTCCTTTCCCTGGAGGGCGAAGTTTTCCGCCACCGCCAGGGACAGATCCGGGATCATGATACATTCAACCGTCGGGTCCGCGGAGGTATGGACAAACATAACCGTCCGTGACAGGGCGCCGCCGTCCTCAAGGGTTTCCTTGAAGGAAAGGTAGTCATCGTATTTGAGTCCCATACCGCCGAGGATGATGATATCAACTTCGGCCTGCATGGCGATCCGGGCAAGGAGTTCGTTATAGGGTTCCCCGGAAACGGAGAAGATCGGCAGCTTCTGGGAAACCACCAGGGTGTTGAACAGGTCGATCATGGGAATACCGGTCCGGATCATGCGCCGGGGAATGATCCGCTGGGCGGGGTTTACCGAAGGTCCGCCGATGGTAATCATGTTTTCGTGGAGTTCAGGGCCCTTATCCCGGGGACTTCCGGAGCCGTTAAACACCCGGCCGAGGAGATTCTCGGAAAAGGAAACTTCCATGGGGTGTCCCAGGAAGCGTACCGTATCACCGGTGGAAATACCCCGGCCTCCGGCGAATACCTGGAGGGATACGATCTCATTTTCGATTCGGTTGACCTCCGCCAGGGAGGTGCCGAAGGATGTATCCACTTCCGCGAGGTCGCCGTAGCGGACATTATCGGCCCGGACGGTGATGACGCTTCCGGTGATGGATTCAATCTTGCTATATATCTTTTTCATAGTCTCTGCTCCGTCCTATGCCAATAATTTTTCAGCCGTTTTATCCAGTCCCTGGGCTTTTTCGTCCACCGCGGAAGTGACTTCCTTTTCCAGAACTTCGAAGCGTTCGCTCTTCCACTCGGACCCGTTGTAGTCCAGGAATTTCTGGCGGAGCCGGTTGAACCAGCTTCTCGCTTCGTTTTTATCCTTGAAATCAAACTTTGACCCCAGGATCCTGAGCATCTTGGCAAACAGGTTTTTCTGGCGTTCGGGGCTCACCGATGAGTCTACCGCGTCAAAGGAGTTCTGCTGGAAATATACCGCATCCAGGAAGTCGCCCTTGAGGTAGATAATGTAATCCTCAAGGCTGGTTCCTTCCTCACCGACGACTTTCATCATCTGTTCGACTTCGCTCCCCCGGAACATGAAGGAATGAGCGTAGCTGACTTTTTCACCGTCGATGATACCTTTGTATTTTGACCAGGAATCCAGGGGGTGAATGGCGGGATACTTGCGGGCATCCGAGCGTTCCCGGGAAAGCCCGTGGAAGGCGCCGACGACTTTGAGGGTCGCCTGGGTCACGGGTTCCTCGAAGTTACCCCCGGCGGGACTGACGGTTCCGCCGATGGTGACGGACCCGAAGTTTCCGTCCTTGAGCCGGACGAGGCCGGCCCGCTCATAGAAACTGGCGATGGTCGATTCCAGGTACGCCGGGAAGGCTTCCTCACCGGGAATTTCCTCCAGGCGGCCGGACATTTCGCGCATAGCCTGGGCCCACCGGCTGGTGGAGTCCGCCAGAAGCAGAACGTTGAGCCCCATCTGGCGGTAGTATTCCGCCAGAGTTACCGCGGTGTATACCGAAGCTTCCCGGGCCGCTACGGGCATGGAGGATGTATTACAGATGATAACGGTCCGTTCCATGAGGGAACGGCCGGTCCGGGGATCGAGAAGTTCAGGGAATTCCTTGAGGGTTTCCACGACCTCACCGGCCCGCTCACCGCAGGCCGCGAAGATTACGATATCCACGTCCGCGTGGCGGCTGGTAATCTGCTGGAGCACCGTCTTGCCCGCGCCGAAGGGGCCGGGAATACAGTAGGTCCCGCCCCGGGCAACCGGGAAAAAGGTATCGATAAGCCGCACCCGGGTAACCATGGGATCCTTCGGCTTGAGCCGTTCCTCATAGCAGTCCACCGGCCGTTTTACGGGCCAGCGGAAACTCATGGTCAGGGGAATGGTATTGCCTTTTTCATCCTTTACCTCGGCGATGGTATCGGCGATGGTATAGGAACCGGCGGGTTTTACGGACACCACCGTATAGGTCCCGTACATGTTGAAGGGGACCATAATGCGGTGGGTGAAGGAGCCTTCGGGCACCGTGCCGAGGGTGTCTCCCCGTTCGACGGTATCGCCTTCTTTGGCCGCAGGGGTAAATTCCCACTTCGTATCCTTGGGCAGCGGATCGAGATAGACCCCCCGCTCAAGGAAGTAACCGGCTTCCTCCGCCAGTTTCGGCAGTGGATTCTGGAGGCCGTCGAAGACCTGTCCCAGGAGCCCCGGTCCTACTTCAACCGCGAGCATGTCCCCGGTAAATTCCACCGGGTCCCCCACGGCAATGCCCCGGGTCATTTCGAAAACCTGGAGCTGACAAACATCACCCCTGATACGGATGACTTCACTCTTTAATTCTTTATCGCCTACTTTGACATAGCCAACTTCGTTCATGGATACCGCGCCGTCAAAATTGACGCTTACCATGTTGCCGTTGACGGCGACCACTGTTCCTTTGGTTCCGGTCATGTCGCTTCTCCCGATTCAATGCTGTTTTCAGACCGAGGTCTGTCGGACTGAGGTCCGTCGGACATTTGTCCGCCCGGACCGGTGTCCGAACCCGCTTCACTGTAGCGGGCTTCCAAAATGGAAGCGTATAATGCCTTGTATTCAGAAAAACCTTCCTCCGCCGTAAAGAGGGACCGCCGTTCCATGAGGAACAGCTTCAGAAGGTATGCGTAGACTGTATTGCGGCCGAAATGATCCAGGCCTTCCAGGGTTTCGATGGCGTCCCACCGGGCTTTGTCCAGGTACTGTTCAGCTTCCAGGGGGGATTCCATAGCCATGGCGGCCTTTGCCACGGAACCGGCTTCCAGAGGATTTTCCGGAGGGTCCACGGGGGCGCCGTTATCGCGTTTTATTTTCTGCGCCCGGTACCGGGCCAGATGGAGCCGGAGCGCCCGTTCCCATTCTCGCCACCGGTTGAGAAAGGAGGACGGCGTCGGCGCCGGCATCCCGGCGTAGGAGGGAGACTGGGAATCCCCGTCAGCCGCTTCCGGATCCAGAGAGCAGAGCTCCAGGAGCGCCGCGTCGGCGGGATCAAGCATATCCTTTGCCAGGGCGGCAAACTGGTCCGAAGACATTGGTGCAGCCTGCCCGTACATGAGATACGGAAGCTGGGCTACCAGATAATAATAGGAACTCACTTCCTTATATTCCTTTCGCCGCTTCTTTCAGAATTTCCGCGAGCCGGGGGTTTACATAAGCCGAAAGCAGTTCGCTTACGGATTCCGCGGAAAAATCGTAATACGCGGCTCCGTCTTTTTCGGCAATACGGAAGCCGGCGCCCAGATTGCGGTCGGATTTCAGCTCCACACCCTTCTTAAGTTCGGAAGAGAGCTTGTCCATAAAAAACGATTCCAGTTTCTTGAGCTCTCCCTCGGGAAGGATGAAATCCAGATTATCCCCGCCCTTTGCGGCCCAGCCTTTGAGCACTTCGGGCAGCGCGGTTTTAAGTACATCATCTCCGTAGGAGGCGGTGATTTCCCTGTTGATAATTTTATCCAGGAGGGTCTGAATTTCACCCTTAAAGGCCAGCACCAGGTTCCGTGAGGCCTGTTCCACCGCGGCGATGCTCGCCTTTTCAGAACGTTCCGCGTCCGATTTGCCCTGGGCAACGATGGAATCCGCTTCCTTCCGGGCGGCTTCAACGATACGCTTTGCTTCGGATTCGGCCTGGGATTTAAGCCGCGCGGCTTCCTCCGAAGCGGACTCGATCCCATCCTTCTTTATTTTATCAATCAGTTCTTGAAGTTGGATGTCCATGGTCTCCTCTTTATAGTTAGCAATAATATGGACCGCTGGCTGCGGCTAACCCGGCTGCCGGGCGCTGAATCTCTTTCTGAGGATATTCCGCAAAAAAGACCCGTACATTCGATACTAACCACCCCTCAACAGGATGATTCATTAATATATTTAAGCACCTTTTTAATTTTTCTGTCTATTATCTCATAGACAGCCTGATGATTATCCAGCTCTTTTACCTTATTTCTGAGGGTTTCCTCGAAAAAAGCGGCAATATCGGCGGCGCTTTCATAATCATCCGGCGAAACCGACTGCAGAAAAGCAATCAGTTTCTTCAGCCCCGAAGCCTCACGGGCAAGCAGGGCTTCATTTTCACTGTACACGTAATTAGTAACTTCATTGTTCCGGAAACGGCGCTCGATCTCCGCTGAGACGAATTCCACATCCTCAAGGCTGTCTTCCACTTCCGCGCATATCATTGCGAGAAACAGTTTTCTCCGGCCTGGCATACTGTACCTCCTTAACGGTACTGCGCACCAAGAAAAAATCAGCCCCACGGAACCGAAACTACTCGTTCATTTTAATTTTTTACCCCCACATTATCAAGTAAAAACAAAGGTAATTCTTAAATTAATTCCTAATAATAATGAATATAACAAAAAATTCAGTATTCGAATAAATATAACAGAAATTTTACCATTCGAAAGAAAAGAGCGACTTCTCATGGAAATTCCGGCTGGGTCCGAATATACATGACGGGAATTCCGGCTGGTTGGGGGAATCCGGGAAGTACTGGGTCTCCAGGCAGAACCCGGCGTGCCTGCCGTAAACCGATCCGGGTTTGCCAGCCACATCATCCAGAAAGTTTCCCGTGTAAAACTGAACCCCGGGATTGGTGCAGAGGAGTTTCATGGTTCTGCCGGATTTCGGATCGTGGACCTCCGCGCAGGGCCGGAGGGTTCCCTCTTCGCCGTCCACCGCAAAACAATGGTCGTAGCCGCCGCCGGCCGCTTCTATATCACGGCTGACCGGTTTGGCGGCGGTAAAATCGAAGGGGCCGCCCTGGACGGGAAGCAGGTCGCCGGTGGGTATCAGTTTGCTGTTGACTCCGATATACCGGGAAGCATGGAGCGTTACTTCGTGGGAGAGGATATCCCCATTGCCTTCGCCGGCAAGGTTAAAATACGCGTGGTTGGTGAGGTTAACCGGGCAGAGGGTATCGACCTTCGCATGGTAGTCGGCGATAAGTTCATTGGATTTGGTCAGTCCGTAACTGACCACCGCCTTAAGGTTCCCGGGGAAGCCCTCGTTTCCGTCGGGGCTTTCCAGTTCGAACCGGACGTAGATGCCGTCCTTTTCCTCATAGGATTCGGCCTTCCAGGGAAGTTTATCAAACCCCCGCCGGCCGCCGTGGAGGGTATTTTCACCGTTGTTTTTATACAGATTATAGACATTGCCGTTTAACGAAAAACTGCCCCCGGCTATGCGGTTTGCGAAGCGGCCGACGGTGGCACCCATATAGGGGATATTCCGGGTTGTGTAGCCCTCCAGGGTCGCGTATCCGAGGAGGACATCCTCCCGGGGCCGGCGGCGGGACGGGACGAACAGCGATACCAGGTGGGCTCCGAAATCCGTAACCGTCAGCTGCAGATCCCCGGCTTTAAGGGTGTACAGGTGGACCTTCCGTCCCGAGGCAAGCATGCCAAATGTCTTTTTGCTTATTTTCATGAAAAAATCCTTGGAATTTGGAATAACGTTCGAAACTGCTTTCAGTGTATGTCAAAAACAAAAACCCGTCTATGTTAAAAATACAGCGTAGCATGGGAAATGGGTCCGGGGGTCCTGCCTGGCCGTTGAGGATATGGTTCCTCGTCGGCCTAACGGCCTCGGAAGTCGCCCATATCCTCAGCGGCCAGGCACCCCGCGTTACCATTGCCGCACCATGCTTCGCTGCCTTTTGGGGTACTGTAACAACCACAGCTATGGTGGAAGCATCACCTGCAATTGACCGCCCTATTATCCCAAAGAGTTCACCCCCACCCAGCCCCCGGTGAAGCCAGGGCACCTGCATATCCGGAGAGGCGGCAAAGAAACATGGGCGGAACAGTAGCACGGGGTGCCTGGGAAGTATGGGGTATGAGCGACTTTCGAGGCCAGAGGCCGCTGAGGAGCCATACCCCATACTTCCCAGGCAGGACCCCTCGATAAACTTACACCATGTTTCTTTGCCGGCAATCCCCATATTGCAGGTGCCTTTGGGCGACTGCATTGATTAGAGGGTCCCATTGCGGGTATAGTTATACCATGGGAAGCATATTCGACCGCCTCGGGAATGTCATAAAAAGTTACCTTAACGATGAGGATGAACGCCTGTTCGGCTCGGGATCGCGCCGGCAGCATCAGTCCCAGGGGGACCCGGATCTTGACGCGGCGTATGAAGAACTGGACGATTTCCTAAAAGGAGAATCTCCTAAGCATTCCTTCTGGCGGGATGATTTTTCGGATGATCCCGGAAAAAATACCGGGGCCGGAAAAACCGGCGGAGCGGCCCAGGGAAACCGGGCGAAACCGGCGGTGCCGGAAGCGCTCAGACAGGATTTCGCCGAACTGGGGGTTTCCTTCGGAGCCGGCGCTGCGGAATGCAAGGCCGCGTATAAAAAACTGCTGAAAATTCACCATCCTGACCGCCACGCGGGCCATCCGGGCAACATGAAAAAAGCCACGGAAAAATCTGCCCGGATAAACGCGTCCTACCGGCGCATCGAAATCTGGCGGGAAACCGGAAAAATCGAATAGCCGCCGCCGGCTAAGTCTCATCGGCCGGAACAGATTCCTCCGTATCTCCGGCTTCTTCTCCCCATTCGGCCAGCTTGCGGTGAAGAGTCTTTCTGCCGATGTCGAGAATCTCGGCGGTTTTGCTTTTATTGCCCTTCTGGGCCGTAAGGGTATCCCTGATAATTATCCGTTCGGCATCTTCCATGGTGCTTCCCATGGGGATCCGGATCCAGCCGGCTTCGGAGGCCGTGTGGAGCGTGGGGGGCAGATCCGCCATGGTAATAATCGGCCCCTTTGCCATGACCAAGGCGCTTTCGATACAGTTGCGCAGTTCCCGGACATTCCCCGGCCAGTCATAGGCGTACAGCGCCGCCCGGGCCCGGTCGTCGATCCCTTCCACGGCTTTTCCGTTTTCTTCGGCGAATTCCTTAAGGAACGCGGTGATCAGCAGGGGCAGATCGTCCTTGCGTTCCCGGAGGGGCGGAACATGGACATTTACCACATTGAGCCGGTAATACAGATCCTCCCGGAAGGTTCCTTTTTCAATCTCTTCCTTCAGATCCTTATTTGTGGCGGTCACGATCCGGACATCCACCTCGATGGTTTCCTCGCCCCCTACCCGCTCAAACTTTTTTTCCTGGAGCACCCGGAGCAGTTTTATCTGAATGTTCTGGTCTATTTCGCCGATTTCGTCGAGGAAAAGGGTCCCCTCGTTGGCCAGCTCAAAGCGGCCCCGCTTGCGGCCGACCGCTCCGGTAAAGGCCCCCTTCTCATGGCCGAAGAGTTCGCTTTCCAGGAGGCTGGCCGCCAGGGCGGCGCAGTGGACTTTAATAAGCGGTTTGTCCTTCCTGGGTGAAAGTTCATGGATGGCGTCCGCCACCAGTTCCTTACCGACTCCGGATTCACCGGTAATGAGGATGGAAGCCTTGGTCGGAGCGGCGCGGCTTATGGTATCGAAAACCCGGCGCATGGGCGCGCTGGTTCCGATCATGGTCGTAAACTGCCGTTTCTGCTCCAGTTCCTCCTCGAGCCGGCGGTGGCGCAGAACCAGTTCGCGGTTCTGGAGCGCCCGCTTTACCAGGAGGCTGAGCCGGTCAAGGTTAACCGGCTTTGTCAGGAAGTCGTAGGCCCCGTTGCGCATGGCCTCAACGGCGTTTTCCACGGTTCCGTGTCCGGTAAGGACTATCACCGGGACCCCCGGTGATTCCGAACCGATACGCTGGAGCAGGTCCTCGCCGCTGAGCCCCGGCATTCTGAGGTCCGTAATGACCAGGTCAATATCGCCCTTCTGGAACCGCTTTAAACCGGCATCGCCGTCGGGAGAGGTTTCCACATCGTGGCCGTCCATCCGGAGTGCGGCGGCGAGGCCTTCCCGGATATTTTTTTCATCATCCACAACGAGAAGTTTAAATTTCATGTTCAGCCTCTTCTGTGTATGGTATGAGCCGGGTATCACCCTGGGGCCGCGGCAGGGAAATAAGGAAGCAGCTCCCCTCCCCGTCCCTGGAAGTAACGGATATCTCTCCCTGGTGTTCCTTGATTATCTTAAAGACCATGGTCAGCCCCAGGCCGGAACCGGTTTCCTTTGTGGTAAAATAGGGCTCGAAAATCTTGGAAAGATTTTCTTCAGGGATCCCGATGCCGGTATCGCAGATATGGATAAAAATATCCGTATCGTCGTAGTCGGTTTTAATGGTCAGGGTGCCGCCGCCGGGCATGGCCGCCATGGCATTTTTAATGAGGTTGAGCAGCGCCTGCTTCATGTACCGTTCGTCAAATTCCACAATGGGAAGATCCCTGGAAAGGTTGAGCTCAGGGGTAATCTCCCAGGCGTCGAGCTCGTACTGCACGAATTCAAGGAGTTCCTGGATCAGGGTGTTTATATCGCCCTCACGGGGCTCTATATTCATAGGCCGTACGGCGAAAAGGAAATCCACCACGATGTGGTTGAGCCGATCAATTTCCTCGTTTACCACATCCAGGTATTTGTCCAGAAGGTTGAAATATTCCATGGGCCCTTCTTTGGTTTCCCCCTGCTGCGCCAGCAGCGCCTCGGTATAGATATCCCGGTTCGCGTCGATGGCTTTCTGGATAAGCTGTATGTGAATCGAGATTGACCCCAGGGGGTTTTTTATCTCATGGGCGACCCCGGCTGCCAGGGTCGTGAGACTCGCCAGGTTTTCCGCCCGGCGGAGCCGTGCTTCTTTGGCCCGCTTTTCGGTGATTTCATCCACCAGTATGAGGGATCCCGTAACCTGGTGTTCCTTAACCAGGGGAAGCACGCTTATTGAAAGGAGCCGCTGGATTCCCTTGGCTTCGACATTGAATTCCCGGTCATGGACCCGGTCTCCGTTGAGCAGGGTGACCTGGAGAAAGTCCGCCACCTTGTCGTCCCGGATGACGTGCCAGATGGCCTGTATTCCCGGCTCATAAAGCCCGATGGGCAGAAACCGTTCGGCGAATTTATTGATGAGGATGAGATTGTGGTTTTTATCACAGACCAGGACCCCTTCGTTGAGGGAATCCAGAACCGATTCGAGGCGGTCGATTTCTTCAGCGGCGTATACCAGCAGGGCCTCAATCTGGTCGCTGGTCATTTTCGGGAGTTTTTTCAAAGCCCGCTCAATGAAATTCCTCATTTCCGCGCCGCTCCTAATTCCAAAAACGAAAGCCCGTCCCGCAGTTCCACAAAGAGCCGTTCCGACACCAGGGCCGGGTTCTGGTTGTAAGTGGAAACCGCGGTTTCGGCGGAACGGATCCTGCCGTTCCACAGGTCACGGACAGGAATTCCCTCGGGACCGCCGCCGGACAACCGGAGGCATTCGGACACGATGCGCTGGAGCTGTCCGAGAAACTGGGAAAAGAGGCTGCGGACTTCGAAGCCGGAAGTCCGTTTGAGCAGTTCCTGAAGGGCTCCTTTGGTTTCGGTGCTGGGCCGGCCCAGGCCGGCGGCTTCCGCCAGGGGAGCCGCGTATTTTCCCAGGGCCACAATTACTTCCGGAACCCCGGTCTTTCCCCGTTCCCGGATACCGTGGATCGCCGCGGCGGCCGCTGAGGCGGTAAAAAACGCCGCCAGGGGGTACAGTTCTTCCCCGGGGACGGGCATAAAGGATTCAAGGTATTTCAGAACCCCTTCTCCGGGAACGGCGGCGGCAAGGTTTTTTTCCGCCCCCCCGGGATCGCGGAACACCCGGCGGATCACGTCGGTTTCCACGGCCTGGTCCCGCCGGTAAAACCGGTAGGGCCGGAGCCGGGACCGGATGGTGGGAAGCAGCGCTCCGGGGTTCGTGCTGGTCAAAAGAATATTTACCCGATCGGGGGGTTCTTCCAGTATTTTAAGCAGTGAGTTCCGGGCCCCGTCCTGCATCCGGTCGGCATTCTCGATGATAACGAGCTTCCGCCGGCCCGAGGGAGCCAGCCGGCTCCAGTAGGATGCCCGCCGGATATGGCCGATGGGGATTGAGTCGGATATCCCGTCGCTTTCCAGTTTGAACGCCAGCTTTGCCAGGGACAGGCTCAGTTTTTCGGCCTTTTCGTCCGGAACGCTGCCGGCAGCCTGGAGCGGCAGGGCGGTAAATTCCTCAAGTTCCTCATGAAGGGACCCCAGGGTTCCGTTAATTTTGCTGAGTTTCGGATCATCTTCCCAGAGCACCGGAGAAAACCGAACCGCGAGCTTGCGGACCGCCCGTATATAGAGCAGCTTCGCCGAAGGCGCATTCGGTTCCCGGAGAAAAGCTTCCCGGGACGCCGTGATTTCAGCGGAAAAATTCCGGGGACCCAGGAGAAGCATATCTGTATGGGAAAGCGTCCGGTGAAGGGAACATGCCGGACAGGGACAGTTCCACGGAGCGCCGGGGGATTCGCAGGACAGAATCCGTCCCAGTTCAAGGGCGGTGCTCCCCTTTCCGGTCCCCGCCGGGCCGGAAAAAAGCATCGAGGGAGCCAGGGCCGTTTCCCGGATATCCCTGGCAAGCTGCTCCACCGACTGCTGTCCCAGAATATTTTCAAACATGGGCTTTATTCCTGTTCATACGGCAGCCAGAACGGTAAAAACCGACCGCTGGACCACCCCGATAAGCGGCAAGAGAAGCCGGGCAAAAAAACTGTGTTCCAGGAGCGGAAGCGGATCGAAAAGCGGCTGGATCGATATGATCAGCAGGACAAGAGAAACGAGCACTACCCCTTCCAGCAGTCCGAACACAACCCCCAGTATCCGGTCTATTCCGGTAAGGTTTATTCTGTTTACAATATCCCGGAGAAGGTATTCGACGAATTTAACCACAATAAACACAATAAGAAACAGCGCGATAAAGGCGATGAGTTCAGGGATTACCTGTATCTCCATCCCGAATTTGCTCCGTATGAACTGTCCGCCGTTTTTGTAAAAAAAGACCGCCGCGAGAATGCCCAGCACCACCGAAGCCATGGACATAAATTCCTCGACAAATCCCTTGAGGGCGCATCGTATGATCAGTATAAGAATCAGGGCCGCGAAAATAATATCAATAACCGTAATACTCATTTTTTTGTACTCCTTAGAAAATCCGCAATGGCGTCCGAAACAATCCGGGCCGCGTCGGTCCGGCCCATGGCCGCAGAAGCCGCCGCCATGGAATGCAGCTTTTCCGTATCTCTGCCCAGATTAAGGAGCAGACTTTCCAGTTTTTTCTCATTGATATCGCCGCCGTCAAGGACCAGAGCGGCTCCGGCCTTCCTGAATACCTCGGCGTTTTCCACCTGATCGCCCCGGGTGCCGCTTCCCCGCAGGGGAATTAAAACCATGGGCTTTCCTTCGGTGGCGCATTCCCAGACCGTCCCGGCGCCGCTCCGGCCCAGAACCAGGTCGGCGGCGGCAAGCACGTCGGGCATCTCTTCGCCGATATAGGCGTGGGGTTTATACCATTCACTTCCCCCCGGGGCCCCGTCCCAGCTGCTGCCGGTCTGATGCACCACGGTGAAGGTTTCCGTAAGCGAAGGAAGGCACTTCTTAACGAGCTCATTTATTTCAAGCGCCCCCTGGCTGCCTCCCAGCACCAGCAGAACCGGCCGGTCTCCGCCGATTCCCAGGAAGGCCCTGCCGCGGCCGGCGTCGGCGGTCCGGAATTCCCGGCGGACGGGATTGCCCGCTACTACAGCTTTGTCCCGGTAAGCTGGCGCTATCATGGGAATGGTTTCGGCGTAGGCGGTAAATATGGTATGCGCGAAACGGCAGTTTATCCGGGTTGCCAGGCCGGGGCTGAAATCCGATTCATGGGTAAACACGGGAATACCCAGGGAATACGCCGCCGCGCAGGGCGGCACGCTCACGAATCCGCCCTTTGAGAACAGGAGATCCGGTTTTTCCCGTTTCAGTATCCGCCGGGCCGCCAGGAATCCGGCGGCCACCTTGAACAGATCGGCCATATTCCGCAGGGAAAAATACCGCCGGAGTTTTCCCGCGGGGATACCCATAAAAGGAATACCGGCTTTCTCGATTATTGACCGGTCCATACCGGTTTTCGCCCCTATCCAGAATATCTGCGGCGAGATGATTTCCTTGAGGCAGGATACGACGGCAAGACCGGGGTAGATATGGCCTCCGGTACCGCCGCCGGTACAGGCGATTTTTACCATACTGTAAAACTACAGGATTTTTAATATTTCCGCAATCAATACGGGGGGAGCACCGGGTCTTTCAATCCAAAAAGCACTCGGGGAGGACTGATTCTGCGGGGCCCGCCGTACAAAATGGTGAACGGCTTCTGTCTCGGCCTTCGGCCTCCAAAATCGCTCATTCCCTATTTTGTACGGCACCCGGCGCTACCAGTGCGGTCCGGGTACTTTTTGGATTACCCGGCTCGGTTCTGCCTTTCCCTAGAGGGCTGCTCCCCCTCGCTCCAGCCTTGCCGCGTTATATGTGGAGTTTTGCAGAGCAAAACTCCTAAAAGACTTGACGCCCCAGGCGGCAAGTCTTACGCTTCCCCCACTTCTGGTCACTGGGCGGTGAAGATCAATCCTGGGTAAATATTGGTACGTAACAAAACCGTCCCGCAGAGGGATTGGTCAGCCTTATCCAAGGTTCCGCGGAGGCATTTAAGCGGTAGTGGTACGTTTCGGGTACGTATAGGGTACGGAGCGCGGGTATGCCGGTCATGTGCAGTTTGAGGGGCGGGATGCTGCTAAGAATCCGTATATTTTTCGAAAAGAGCAACAATGGACGGCTTATTGAACAGCTTTGCGTATGTAAGGGCGCTGGCGCCGAGGCTGTCGGGAGTACGGGGATCCGCCCCTGCCTTAAGGAGCATCTCCACGGTAACTTCATCATTGAGGCCCACCGCCAGAATCAGCGCCGACTGCCCGTCCTTGCTTTTTACATTGACATCAGCACCGGCTTTGATGAGCTCCGCAATTATCCCGCTGTGCCGTCCAAGGGCGGCATCCACGAGAGCCGTTGCTCCCCGGTCTTCGGCGGGCTGGTCAACCGCAGCGCCTGCCTTGAGCAGCTGTTTAATACTGTGGATATCCCCGGCCCGGGCCGCGAGACACAGGAGGGGAACCCCTTCCTTGCTCCGCGCGTCGGGAGAAAAGCCCGCCCGGATAAACAGTTCAATGGCCTGCCGGTTTCCTTCGATAACACAGGTTTCAAAGGACTCTTCATTGACCGGGACACCGAGTTCCAGAAGTTCTTCCCGGGCCTGCCGCATGGCGTCATCCCGGATCCACTGATGGAATTCGCCGGCAAGAAAATCGTTGAACCCGGTTTCGGAAGAAACAAAAGCGGCATGATCAAAGGCGTCCCCGTCTACGCAGGAAAGTTCCCCGCCGAAAACCAGCAGCGGCTTTCGGCTTCCCAGAGAAAACGCCGCGGCGAATACGGCCCAGGGTTCACCGGCGCCATCCTCCGGCGGAGTGACAAGAATAACATGGGAAGCATCCCGCAGATGCTCTCCCAGGGAGGGATTGATCCGGTCCCAGGCTGAATCCAGGGCAAGCGCGGCCGCCCCGCAGCCCTTGGGCAGCGCTTTTTCCAGATTTTTCATCAATACTTTTGGAGAAATGTTTTTTTCGGCGGCATCATGCAAAAGAAGTATTTTCACAGTGTTTTTCCGTATTATAACCATCGGCGGGGATGAAAAATATAGTGAGTATTTTATTCCCGGGTCCTGTCTGCCGCCGGCAGCGTTCTTTTAAGGTACGTTCCGAGATCCGCTTTATAAAGCCGGTACTTTCAGTTTTGCCATGCAGTTATCAAGGTAAAATATCGAGGCGCCGTCTTCGGGGAGGATTTCCAGCACCTTCCTGAAGCTACCCAGCGCTTCCGGGAAATTTTTCTGGTAATACCGGATCATACCTTCTTCAAAATGTGTACTTGCCTGCATCTTCCGGTCCAGAGCCGACGGATCGATGCCGTCAAATATCTCAAAAACAGACACCGGATCGACCTTTCCCTTCACCCTGACCTTTCCGATAAACCGGTACATGTACGAACCGGGATCTTCCAGCTTTTTAAAAGTTTCCTCGCTTATGGCAAGGGAAATATTGAATACCTTGGTAATGCTTTCCAGCCGGCTGGTAAGGTTTACCGCGTCGGAAATCACGGTATTCTGCATGCGGTCCTCAACCCCGACGACCCCAAGCATCAGCGTGCCGGTGTGCAGGCCGATACCCATGGAGAGAGCCCGGTACCCGCATTTGGACCGGTGGTAATTGTATTCCACCAGTTTTTTCTGAATCTCAATGGCGCTGCGGACCGCAGAGTCGGCGCCGTTATCCTGGGGATACAGGGCAAGAATAGCGTCGCCGATATACTTGTCAATAAAACCACCCTGTTCCGTAATAACCGGCACGATCCTCGACAGATAGGAGTTGATGAATTTAAAACTTTCCTCCGGGGTCAGCTGTTCCGACAGATCCGTAAACTGCCGGATATCCGAAAAGAAAATAGTCATTTCCTGTTTGGTGTGGTCCCCGAGCTGGAGGTCCATCACGGAGGTCTTGTTGAGGATTGTGAGAAATTCCTTGGGAATAAAGGGGTTTATCGCGCTGGAGACCTGGGACATACCCTGAGGGTATCCGCTGTCCGGGAGAGCCTGTTCATCGGCCGCGGCCAGAATCTCAGGTATGCTGCTGTCCGCCGGGTCCTGATCACCGGGAGACGTTTCGCCGGATGCTGCCGGGGCGGCTTCCGCGGGGCCCGGGACCTTCCCCGCCAAAAAATTTGGTCCCGCGATATTCCAGGCCGCCAGAGCCAGGGCCCAGAGGAATATCGGCAGGGGAAAAAACGAATCAAGGTAAAAAGAGGCCCCCAGGAGAACCAGAACCACACAGAAAAAGCCAAAACCCCGCAGGTTACGGCTCCTGGCTGCCGTTACCAGTGAAAGAATAACACAAACCCCCAGTACCGGAGGAAGAAACGCTTCTGTACTCCGGGAAAGGACCGGCGGAAGGAAAAGCGCGGCGGCGAAAACCCCTATCATCAGCGCGGCCAGCCACCGGGGAAAAGGCCTGTTCAAACTGATCCGGAACATGGCCGAATAACCGCCGAATACAAAACAGAACAACCCCGCGGCGCCAATCAGGAAACCCGCTGCTGGAGTAATAATACCGAAATATGACAGAAAGAACCCCACGGCAGCTGCCAGGGAAGCTCCGGCGGAAACGGCTGTTCCCGCCGATCCCTCCGGGAGATGGCCGGATTTCCGCAGATGGCCTATGCGGTACAGCGCCCGGAGGGCCGAAAATACCACCAGCGCTACGGCGCAGCCCAGGAGAAAGGTAAACATAGGAATCTGCGGTCCCTGGAGTGCCCCGTCGGTGCGGAAAATCCATGCCGCAGGGTATATTGTAGTATCCTGCATGGTATCGGCCAATGAAATCACCTAATAATAAAGCATAGTCCGCAAAAAATGAAGCTAAAAACAGTATAATCCGAGGATAAACCGCCTTTTTTTGGCAATTATATCGGTAAAAAAGTATTTTCTTCTGAAATATCAGGACAATCAGGCAAAAAAAAGACTGTTCGGAGAAAGAATCCGAAACAACGGACATTTTCTCCGAACAGTCTTCCGTGCCGCCAAAGGGGATCGAACCCTTGACACAAGGATTTTCAGTCCTTTGCTCTACCTACTGAGCTACAGCGGCCTGATTAATGTCTTTATACCCGGGGGATAAAAAAAAGTCAATAGGGAATATGGGGTATAGACCATACATTCCATCAAGGAACAAAAAACCGGAACAGCGGTGTTATATTATTTATATTTTAGGAGGTATCTTTTGTTATTTCCATATATTGGGTTATAATTATATTAGTAATCTTTTGATATATATAGCGTGATAGATACATGCTGTTTTCAAATGATGAGGAGGATGTTTTAATGAAAACACAGACAAAAATTACTGCGCTTATGCTTATCATGGGACTCGCGGTGGCGGTTTCGTCATTTGCGAGCCCTCTGGATGGCCTGCAGAAACAGGTGGATAAATTTGCCGATTCCATGGCGGAGTCGCTGCCGATGAATTCCACCATCGGATTGAACTGGTCCGATGCTTATATCGGCCAGCTCATCAGCGCGCCGCCCCATTTAGGTGTCGGCGTTTTCGCCGGTGTCACAACGTTCGATATGGATATCATCGACGAACTCGCTGCCGCTATGGGCGCTACGGTGGATCTTGATCTCAATAAGTTTCCCATGCCCGCCTTCGGCGGAGATCTACGGATCGGCGGGTTTTTCCTGCCCTTCGATGTGGGTATAAAATTCGGTATGCTGAGCGATCTTGACCTCGGGGATATCAACATCAACTACATGCTTGTAGGCGGCGATATACGGTACGCCCTTCTCAAGGGCAACGCCGTCCTCCCGAAAATATCCATCGGTGTCGGGGTTAATTATCTCAAAGGCGGGGTTGGTGCGACCCTCAACAAAGGACACAGATTCGAAATCGGTCCCGATTATATTGAAGTGACCGATCCCAGCGCCAATTTTGAGTGGGAAACCACCACCCTGGATTTCAAGGCCCAGATTTCAAAGTCCTTTGCCATAATCACCCCCTACCTCGGCCTCGGGGTCACCCACGGCTGGTCCAAAGCGGGATACGAAATCGAATCGGATATTCTCTACAATGGATACCCGATGACCGATACCCAGGCGAAACAAATCAACAACGCCCTGTCCGCCCAGGGAGTGCCGACCATCGACTTTGACGGATCCAAGGGGTTTTCCTCAATCCAGAGTGTCAACGGATGGGGTTTCCGGGCTTTCGGCGGATTTTCCATCAACATAGTGGTTATTAAGATTGATCTTTCGGGGATGTACAACTTCCTCGACGGAAACTACGGCGGAACCCTGGGAATACGGTTCCAGTTATAGCGGAAGAATTATTCAGTAAAAAGCCCGTGTTAAACACGGGCTTTTTTTATGTCCGGGCGGGAGGTATCAAAGCTCATTCATCCTGGAGTCCCGCGGCATTACCGGAGAGGGCTATTACAAGGTCAACTTCCGCCACGGTTGCGCCGAGACGGTTTGCTATGAGATCCGAGGAAAAACCCGCCCGGGCCAGTTCGTTGACCCGTTCGGCAAATGACGGCGGTTTCGGTTCTATCTGCACCGATGAACGGATGAACCGCGGCTTCAGTCCCGGCCCGGCGGGAGTTTCCGGAGAACCGCCGGCGGCGGCAGGTCCGGGGGCAATTCCATCCGGCGCGGCCTCCGTTCCGGGTGCGGCGGTACCGGCGCCGAAGCCGAGTTCCGACTGCGCCCCCGCGCCGTTATCCGCGGGCTCAGAAACGTCCGCAAAGGCGCCGGCATGACCGGTCTTCACCGGAGGGGCATCGTTTTTTACGATATAGCGGCGGCCCAATTCCGCATAGGCTGATTCCTGGGAATTGCGCCGTTCCAGTTCGGTTTTGTACACCGCGATCCGTTTATCCGCGTCTTCCAGAAGTTTCCGGAGCGCTTTTACCCGCTCTTCTACCAAAGTGATATCCCGGTCCGTGGCCGCGTCGATGTCGGCGATCATTTTATCCACTTCATCCCGGAAGTCACTGAGAATACGTTCCTGGCCTGTCCGGCGTTTTATATATGAACGGAGATATAAAAAGGCGAATCCCCAGAGGATGATTCCGGCAACGGAAAGCAGAAGCGCCAGGGACATACTAACCGCTCACGTCGATATTTTTCCCCAGATCGGGGTCCCGGACAACCTGCAGACGGCTTTCTTCCGGCCCGGAAGATTCGGGGTCTTTTTTCTTTTCCTCGGATTCCTCATCGGCGTTTTTTTTGGGATCCCTGTCTTTAATCCGTTCGGTTCCGTCTCCCGTATCCTGGGTTTCATTGACCGACTTGATGCGTTCTTCGGTCTTTTTCTGGATCTGCGCGCCCTGAAGCGCCTGCTGGATCTGGGTTCCTTCTTTCTGTTCGGCCTGGGTCTTGCCGACCTTGTCCAGCTGGGAAAAGAGCGCCTGCAGATCAATCGGCTGTATAGCCATCGGGGCCCCGCTTTACATCCTCATCCGGTTCTTCATATTTCGTAACCCTGATAAGGCTGTCCTCAAGGATAAACGTAACCGCTTTGTAATCGTTACGGACATCTTCTTTGACATCCCGGATAACGATTTTAACACCGGGATACACCCGCGAAGAGGCGGATACCTTGCCCCGGGTCTTGAGACTGTTGAGATATTCCTGGGTCACCTCAAGGTCCTTGGCGATTTTTGTCATATCCCCCATGATCTGCTCACGCTTGTCCATGAGTTCGTGCATGTAGGCTTCTTTATCTTCCGGAAGGGATTTGCGCTGCTTTTTTATATTTATCAGAGTCTGAAGGTTAAGCTGGATCTCTTCGAGCTGTTTTTCGGCGGCGGCCTTGGCTTCGCCGAGTTTGTCCAGTTTTTCCTTTTCCTTCGGATCGTATCCGACTTCACAGATTGTTTCGGTGCCGCTCATGGGGCTGCCGATAACCTTCGCGTTTATTTCCTCGGAAGCCCGGAGCCGTCCGCCGACGATATTTGCCCGCTTGCCCTGGCAGATAATCCGTTTATTGGCATCCACCTGGGAATTGACGATTCCGTCGGAAACAACAACCATGTTTCCCGCCTCGACAATGCCGTTCTCAATGAACCGCGCCCAGATGGAACGGCCGGCCCGTACCATACCGCCGCTTTTTCCGGTTATGCCCTGGTGGACAATAATGTCCCCTTCGGCGTCGAGTTCGGCCTTTTCCACGGTTCCGTGCACTTCGATGTTTCCGGCGGCCTTTACGGAAAAACCGTCTTCCACGTTTCCGGTGATGAGAACCGTTCCCAGGAAGATGATATTGCCGGTTTTAAGGTTAACATCGCCCTGGACAGTGTACACCGGTTCAACATTGATCTTGCCGCCGATGATCACCACCTGGCCGTTCATGTCCGCGATGATGGTATTCTGGTCGTCCGAAACATGGACATTCTTCCCCAGGGGCAGAGCGATATCCCGGCCGTTTTTCGCGGGGATTATCTTGCCGGTCACCGTTCGTCCCGGGGTTCCCCGTTCGGCCTCGACCTTGCGGGCCAGGGGCTGGCCTTCCACCACATTCTGGATAATATTCAGTTCTTTGAAATCAACTTTTCCGTTGGCCCCTTCCCTGAGTTTAACCTTGGTCTGATCGGTCTCGAAGTTGTACTGCATGTAGGCGTCCCGTCCGTTGACCGGACGGGAACCTTCGGCCACAGCGACCATTTCCTTGTATGTGGGCCGGTCCGCGAAGGTTCTGAGGAATTCTTCGTTTACTCCGTAAATAACCCGGTTGTTCCGCAGCAGGCTGAGGTAGGTCTCCGCGGACAGGTCGCTCCCGCCAAATCCCGGAGGCGTAACGTATATGTACGCCTTCATATCCTGTTCGGAAATATCCACCGAAACCACGGTATCGTTCATGGGATTTACCTTGAAGGTTCCCACTTTTACGTATTCCCCCGAAGCCTTCTGGACCACTTCCTTGACAAGCTTCGGATCGATGTCCTTTACACCCCGGGCGCTGAGGGCGTCCGTCGCCTGGGATTCGCGGGCGTTTTTCCCGGAACCCACCGGCGGAATTACCTTGAGGAAGGCGCCCTCGGGGCTCAGGTGGACAAAGACATCACCGTCCCGGTCCTCAATAACCGGAGAAACTATTTCGATATCGCCGTCGTCGGATTCAACGGATCCCGCCTGTTTCTTTTCCGCCGTCCGTTCATAGGCCCGGATTTTCCAAGCCTTCTTCCCGGAGCCCATAAAACCGGGGGAGCCTTTTTCGGTTATTTCATATTCAATCCGGCGGACCGGCACACCGAGAAGAGTCGCCGCTTCGGCGACAGCATCCTCCAGGGTCGCGCCTTCCGCATCCACGGTCCGGATGCCGCGGTCCCGCTCCAAGTGTTCCTTCATTATTTCCTGAAGCCGGACAAAATCGACCATACCAGGATCCCCTTATACAATGCCCTTGCGGATATTGGTGAGTTTTGCGCGGAGACGCAGTATGGCCTTGGTATGCAGCTGGGAAACCCGTGATTCGGTAACCTGCAGAACCTGTCCTATTTCTTTGAGGGTGAGGTCTTCGTAATAGTACAGAACGAGTATCTTTTTTTCCTTGTCCGGGAGCTCATTGATGGAATCAATGATGACCCGGCGGATTTCTTCTTTTTCGACAATTACATCGGGATTGAGGCTCGAAGGTGATTCGATACTGTCCCCGATGGAGACTTTGTCGTTTTCATCCCCGGAGAACCATACATCGCTCAGGGAAAGCACCGAGGTCCCGGATATTTTCATCATGGTTTTGAGGAATTCATCCTCATTCATTCCCATGGAATGGGCGATTTCCTGATCCGTGGCGGTACGGCCAAGCTGGGCTTCCAGAGAGCCGATGGCCTCTTCCACTTCCTTGGTTTTCTGCCGGACCGACCGGGGAACCCAGTCGATCGAACGGAGCTCATCGAAAATAGCTCCCCGTATTCTGGTAACCGCGTAGGTTTTGAATTTTACGTTTTTATTGGGATCGAATTTATCAATGGCATCGAGAAGCCCGAAAACTCCGAATCCCACAAGATCATCGAATTCAACATTGTGGGGCATACCGACCGCGACTTTTCCCGCGACGTATTTTACCAAAGGAGCGTATTGTTTTATAAAAGCTTCACGTATTTTGGGATCCCGGTCCTTATGATATAGTATCCAAAGTTCCTCTTCTGTTTTCTGTTCCAGGAGGACATTCCCCATAATCTATCCTTTCTGATCTCTTCTTAATATGGTTTGTATGGCGGAGGCCATCTCTTTTACATTAAAATCCCCGGAGGAGGACGCCTTGCCGGAGGAGGATCCGCTGACCGGCGGGAATCCATCATCAGGAAGGAAGGTTCCCGCGTCGTCGGAGCCTTCGTCCCCGTCGCCTTCCGGAGCGAACGCATCGGACATCAGCTCCAGATCCGGAAGGGTATCCACCGAATCCGCAGTTCCCGGCCCAGGTACCGCCGCAGGGGCATCCTGCGGTACGGACGCAGCCCGTTGTTCGGTTTTTCCCTCAATATTATTATATCCCGCTTCCGTCGTCTGGTCCAGACCTGGGGTAAATTCCAGTGTTTTATCGTCATTTTTTCCGTTTTCTTCACCGGAATTCAGGTAATTTTCCTCTTCGTCCCCGGTTTCCATCCCAAATCCGCCGGCATCCCCGGGTTTTTCCGCCCGGGCGGGAGGAGAATCGCCGCCGGAGATGGTTTCTCCCGCCGGAGTATCGTCACCGCTGTCAACGGAAATATCGATACGCGAGCCCGGTGACGGCAACCCGTCGGAATCCTCAAGATCCGGCTCATCCGGTGCTTTTGTTTCAAGCAGTTCCGGAATAAACTGGTTCACCGCCCAGTACGCGGCGGCGGCGAGGATAAAAAAGAGCGCGGCGAATATAAAGGCCCGCAGCACAATAAACCCGAAGCTGCTTCCGCTGAAAAACCCTACCAGGAGAGACAGAATAAACGCAGCCCCCGCCGCTACAGCGCTGATTTTAAGATTAAACACTTAAAAATTCCCTTCCCCTTATAAAACTATGCCATCCCCGGCCCGCAGTCAAGAAAAGCTTCACCGAAGTTACGTCCTGCCGAAGAGCCGCCGTATCATGTTGCCGAAGCCGCCGCTATCCCGGAGATCGCTTTTTTCCATACGGCCCACAATATGCTGAATGCACTGGGAAGCCTTGCACTTGGGGTCAACCACCATAAACGGCCGCTGGCGCAGCACCGCCTGGGATACCGCGGGATCATCGTAAATAAAACCAAGGTAATCCACCTTGAGGTTGAGGAACTGGCCGGCGATGGTGGTCATCCGGTCGGCGACTTTTTTTGCTTCCATCACGGTTTTTACCCGGTTAACCACAAGCTTCAGCCCCATGTTGAGGCTGTCGATTTCGGTGGCGATTATTTTTATGATGCCGTAGGCATCGGTGATGGCCGTGGGTTCCGGGGTGGTTACGATAACCGCGTCATCCGCGGCGGCGATGAAATCAAGGACATTGCTTGAAACCCCGGCGCTGGTATCAATGATGATGATATCCGCGTCCGACAGGGTGTTGAGTTCCTCAATAAAATTCTGCCGTTCCTCTTCGGTGAGGTTCGCTATTTTGGAAAACCCCGAAGCGCCCGCCACGATCCTGATTCCGTATTCGGTCTGCTGGATAATCTCCTGCATGGTCTTCTGGTTGCGGATAACATGGTACAGGTTGAATTTGGGAATCATATTCAGCATGACATTGACGTTTGCCAGGCCCAGGTCGGCGTCCATGACCACCACCTTTTTGCCCAGCCGGGCGTAGGCCAGGGCCATGTTTACGGAAATATTGGTTTTTCCCACACCGCCTTTTCCGCTGGTCACGGTAATGATCCGGGTCTGCCGGGAATTTTTATCGGTATTTTTCTTCGCGGGGGAACCATCCTGCTGGTCGTTTTTCTGCCGCATCATCTCCCGCAGTTTTTCTGCCTGATCTGCCATGGTTATCTCCAATTAATTTTTTCTAATTCGCCGCCCGGAAAACGGCTTTCGATGCTTTGCCGGTTAATGCGGAAGCCCTCAAGGTTCACCAGGAACTTAACGATACTGGCCCGCTGGATATCCATGGGCACCCGCTGTCCGTCGGTAATATACGATACGGATTTTCCTTTGTCGGAAAGGGCGCTCACCACGTTTCCGACCCGGATGGTCTCGTCCAGTTTGGTCACGATCACCGACCGGTACCCGAAGGGTTCAAACTGCTGGAGAACTTCCTTTATATCACTGGATTTTGTGCTTGCCGCCACCGCCAGATGGACCTCCGCGGAGGAGCCGCACACCGAGAGGAGCTGCTTCATTTCCGCGAGTTTTATGGTATCCCGGGGACTTTTACCGATGGTGTCGATAAGGATCAGGTCGACGTCGTTGGAATACAGGGCTATGGTCTTCCTGAGGTCGTCGTAGTTTTCGACGCATGAAACCGGAATGCCCATGATGTTCCCGTAGGTTTCAATCTGCTGTTTCGCGGCGATGCGGTAATTGTCGATGGTGATCATCCGTACCGAGAGCGGATGGGCGCCGGTGCTGCCGATCCCGTAAATGGCGGCAAGTTTTGCGATGGTGGTGGTTTTGCCCACCCCGGTGGGTCCTACCAGGACCAGGATCCTGGGCCGGGTGTGGAAGGTATCTTCCGCGTAAATCGTAATGCTTTCGCCGATCCATTCCACCACGGTACTCTGGACCAAATCGTAATCATCCAGGGCATCCAGGGAAAATTCCTTTTTTATGCGGTCCAGGATTTCCCGGGTATAGGACGGGGTAAAATCGTTGAGGGCGAGAATTTCCGCGATACGGCTGATGGTCTGGTGGTCCTCGCCGGAGTTCGCCGTATGGGATACCGACTCCATCCGTTCCTTCAGGTCCCGGACCTCACTGAGAACGAGCTGAAGGGTCGGGTCGCTTTTGCTCTGGGCAAGGATCTTCTGCTTTTCCTCTTCAAAGTCCAGGGGCTTTTTGACCGTTGTTTCGGTTTCGAATCCGTACTTGGGATAGGCATTGGACAGTATTCCCGTAACTTCAACTCCCTCACGGGTAAACATCCCCAAAAACCCGCCGATGCGGATTTTTTCCTGGGTCATGACTTTGACTTTTTTGCCGTATTTTTCATACTTTTCGCGCATCTTTCTGAGGCAGTCTTCATAGGATTCGCCCTGTTCCTTGATTATTTCCATATCCGGTTCCTTTTATTTTCGTCTTTTTTACATACATTCCGGCGCAACGGTAATAGTCCGCAGCGGGAGCCGGCCCCGCGCCTCACGGTATTCATACCGTTCACGATTCCAACCGTATTTCGCCCACCGCTTCCACGGCGATATCCGGCACTATTTCCGGGACCGAAAGCACCACCAGGTCGGGAATTTCCCGTTCCGTGGATGATTTTACCAGGAAGCGGGCGGCCTCGGAACACAGGATTACCGGCAGCCATCCCTGTTCCTGCACCGCCGCCACCGAACGGGAGAGGGCTTTTATCCAGGCGTTGTGCAGCGCCGGTTCCATGGCGGACATAACCCCGGAGGACGTTTCTACCCGGCTTTCGACAATTTTCTGTTCCAGGGACTGGTCGATGGTGAGAACCCGGAGAACCCGGTCCTCATCGGAATACTGGAGACAGATCTGCCGGGCCAGGGCCTGCCTCGCCTTCTCGGTAAGAAACTGGATATCCTTGGTAACCGGGCCGTAATCCGCCAGGGCTTCCAGGATGGCAACCATGTTGCGGATGGAAACCTGCTCCTGCAGCAGGGCCTGGAGAACCTTCTGGACTTCCCCGAGGCTCAGGGACTTCTGGGCCTCATCAACCACCGCGGGATATTCCTTCCTGAGGGTATCCAGTATGGCCTGGGTTTCCTGGCGGCCCAGGATTTCCGAGGCGTGGCGTTTGATAATTTCCGTCAGATGGGTGGCGATTATCGAGGGCGGATCGACCACGGTATACCCTGCCCGTTCCGCCTGATCGCGCTTGTCCTCGCTTACCCAGAGCGCGGGAAGACCGAAAGCGGGGTCCCGGGTTTTCTCCCCGGGAATTTCCTCTTTTACCCCGCCGGGGTTGATGCAGAGATAATAGCCCATCCGGATCTTGCCGCGGCCGACATCGACTCCTTTTATTTTGAAACAGTATTCCGACGGTTCCAGGCGCATGTTGTCGATGATCCGGATCCGGGGAATTACAAGCCCCAGATCCAGGGCCGATTCCCGGCGGATCCGGTGGACCCGTTCCAGGAGTTCCGCCCCTTTATCCCGGTCAACCAGGGGTATGAGTCCGTACCCCAGTTCCAGGGAGAGAGGATCCAGGGGAACCACCGGGGACATTTCCCCGGTATCCTCCTTAGGTTTCTTGGCCTCCGCCGCGGCCTTGGCGGCGTCTTCATCCTTCCGGAGTTTGTTCCGGCCCAGCCGGTACGCCAGAAATCCCATGAGAACAGCCATGGGGATCAGTACGTACCAGGGGAATCCCGGCAGCAGGGCGAAACCCGCCAGGACAAAGGCACCGATCCAGTAGATCCGGGCGTCCCGGGAAAACTGGGTCGAAACATCGTCCCCGAAGGTTCCGTTGGAAACCGAACGGGTTACGATAATACCCGTGGCGGTCGATACCAGCAGAGCCGGGAACTGCGATAAAAGTCCGTCACCAATAGAAAAGGATATATACGTACTCAGCGCGGCGGATATGGGTTCCCCGTGGATGGCCACACCGATAATGATACCGCCCAGGATATTGATTACGGTTATAAGTATACCAATCTTAACGTTGCCGGAAACGAATTTGCTGGCGCCGTCCATGGCTCCGTAAAAGTCGACCTCCTGCTGGAGTTCGTTTTTCCGTTTGAAGGATTCCTCTTCGGAGATGGCGCCGGAATTATATTCCGCTTCGATGGCCATCTGTTTGCCCGGAAGGGCGTCCAGGGCGAACCGGGCCGCGACTTCCGCGATACGGGTTGATCCTTTGGTTATGACCACCGCCTGGACCGCGATGATAACGATAAAGATGATAAAGCCGACGACGAGACCTTCGGTCCCCCCGGATCCGACAACAAAGGTGGCAAAAGCCCGGACCATACGTCCGTCGAATTCCGCGCCCTTGTTCAGGATCTGCCGGGTGGATGAAACGTTCAGAGCCAGGCCGAAGACGGTGATCACCAGCAGTATGGTGGGGAATACGCTGAAGTCGGTGGCTTTTTTCGTGTACAGCACGATCAGGAGGATCAGCAGCGAGAGGACCAAGTTCAGCGCCATTAAGGCGTCCAGGAGCACCGTGGGGATGGGAATGATGAGCATCATCACCACCGCCACTACCCCCAGGGCAATGAACAGATCGGTGCGGTCCTTAAATAAGCTGCTTGATAAAACCCTGCGTGCGTCGGACATTTTACGGGTTCAGCTCCTTATTACGCGCCAACGCCGGCGGTTTTGCGGCGTTCTTCGTTAATTTTATATACCTGGGCCAGCACCGTGGCTATGGCCTGGTAATACGTTTCCGGTATGATGTCGCCGATTTCGGTTTCGGCAAACAGCGCCCGGGCCAGGGGTTTGTTTTCCACTGTGGGAACCCCGCTTTCCTCGGCGATGCGGCGGATTCTGAAGGCAACCTCATCGGCGCCCTTGGCGGTAACCATGGGCGCCGGCATGGTCCCCTGGTTCCATTCCAGGGCAACCGCGAAGTGGGTCGGGTTTGTGATGACCACATCAGCCTTTGGTACGTTGGCTACCATGTTCCGGGTCATGAGTTCCCGCATCCGCTGCCTGAGCCGGGATTTGATGAGCGGGTCCCCTTCGTACATTTTCCGTTCTTCCTTAACTTCCTGCTTGGTCATTTTGAGGGATTCCCGGTACTGCCATCGCTGGAAAAGAATATCCGGAATGGAAAGCGCCAGCAGCAGCAGGGCGACAATCAGGAGCAGCCGTATCGCCAGACCCGCCACCAGGGTTAACCCATTCCAGACCCCGGCGGTCTGGAGATTCGCCAGATCCTTGATTTTTGAGCGGATTATTACATAAGCCACAACACCGATAATGATCATCTTGATAATGGATTTGGCCAGGTTAAAGAGCGCTTCCATGGAAAAGAGGGTCCGCTTGAAGTACTGGCCGAACTTCGGGACTATCTTGGAGAAATTCGGTACCAGGGGTTTTGTGGTGAATAAAAAACCGGTCTGCACAAGGTTCGAGAATATCGCCGTCACCATGGCCACAATGGCGATGGGCAGGGCGAGTTTCGCCAGGTAAGTAAAAAACACCCGGGCGATAATACGGTCTTTGACGGGGTCCAGTTCCGTTGCCCGGAGGAAAAAGAACCGTATCATCTCGACAAAGGTCCGCAGCATATAGGGTGACAGAAACAGGATGGCCAGCGCGGGCAGCAGCAGCATCAGGGCGCCCACCAGTTCCTGGCTTTTGGCGACCCGTCCCTCTTCCCGGGCCTTGCGGATTTTATATTCCGACGGCTCCTCGGTCCGGCCTTCGTCCTCGGCGGCAAACCACTGGAGATCCATGGTAAGAGCCCTGATAAATTCCGGAGATCCGGCGTTGGAGTGCGGATCGCCGTCTCGTGGCGCGGGACAGCCTTCTTCAGCCTCCCGCCGGAACGGCAAGGCCGCATACGGTTCCAGACCCGAAAGCCGGATCATGCGGCACCTCCGATCTGATCACCGATCCGTATAAAGAGGGTTTCAAGACTTCTGAATCCGTCGTCAATGACCCGGCTGAAAGCCTCCACCATAAAAGGCATGGTGGCAAGGATCAGAACGAACGCCACGGTAATGGAAATGGGGAATCCTTCGGTAAGGATGTTTATCTGGGGAGCGGCCTTTGAAATGAGCCCCGTGGAAAGGGAGGTCAGAAACAGGGTCCCCAGGATCGGCATGGATATAATCATGGCGTCCAGAAAGAGCCGCGACAGTCCCCCCACCAGCATGGACACCACAGGCTCCCGCCCGTCGATGAGGCTGTACACACTGATGGTCTGCAGCGACCGCCAGAACCCGCCCAGAAAAAGCTCCCTGAAACCGCCCAGGGTTATGAATGTGAGCATTGCCACGAGGTTGAGGTACTGGCCCATGAGGGGGTTTTCGATCTGGGCCAGGGGATCAAAGGTTTCCGACGCCCCGAATCCCATCTGCAGGGAAAAGAACTGGCCGGCGGTGGAAAACGCCGAAAAGATTATGGTCATAAAAAAACCGATTATGATGCCGATTATCGCTTCCCCGATGACCAGCAGCACAAAAGTCAGCCCGTAGGGTTCAATATTCCAGCCGCTTACCAGGGCCGTGGGGAACGCGGCGTAGGCGGCGAATCCCGCCAGGGAAATCTTCGCCACCTGTGGAATAGCGTCCGATGAGAGAAGAGGCGCTGTTTCTACCATAGCCAATGCCCTGACCGCGATGAGGAGAAAGGCCGGGGCATAGGACAGAATTTCATCCAGCACGGTTACCTCGCCATCTGGGGAATCATTCTGAACAGCTGTACCGTATAATCTCCCAGGGATGTAAACATCCAGCCCCCCAGAAGTCCGAGAACCAGGAGTATGGCAAGAACCTTGGGAACAAAGGTCAGAGTCTGCTCCTGGATCGATGTGGTTGCCTGAATTATGGCAATCACCAGGCCCACAATAAGGGCCGTCAGGAGAAGCGGCGCCGCCAGCAGGATTACCTGCAGTATTCCGCCGCGGAGAAGGCTAACTACCTCACCGATACTCATGGCTCACCCCCTACACGAAGGAACGGACAATCTGTTCCGTCAGAAGCCCCCAGCCGTCAACAAGAATAAACAGTATGAGTTTAAAGGGCATCGAAATCATTACCGGCGGCAGCATTATCATACCCATGGACATAAGCGCGCTGGCAACCACCATATCTATTACAATAAAGGGAATATACAGCAGTATTCCTATTTTGAACGCCACCGTCAGTTCGTTCAGGATAAAGGCCGGGATCAGAACGTAGGTCGGAACATCCGCCAGGGTCTCCGGGCGGTCAAGGCCGCGCATGGCCATAAAAAGCCTGATATTGCCGGTGTTGCCCTGCATCTGGCGGTACATAAACAGGCGCACCGGAGCCTCGCCCTGGCGGTAGGCCTCTTCGGCCGTAACGGTTCCTTCCGAAAGGGGACGGAGGGAATTGGTATAGATATCCTCAAAGGTAGGCCACATAATAAAGATCGTTAAAAAGAGTGAAATTCCCAGAAGCACCTGGTTAGGGGGAACCTGCTGAAGGGAAAGCGCCCGTTTGATAAAATCCAGGACAATGGAAATCCGCAGGAAACTCGTCATCAGTATGATGATGCTCGGAGCCAGGGACAGAACCGTCAGGAGCAGTAAAAGCTGAACCGAAAAGGCTACTTCCTGCCCCGACTCAGGGCTGCGGATACTGAGATCGATAAAGGGGATTACCGGATCCGGAATCTCCATGGTACCGTCGGTGGACAATGCCGGAAACGGCTGGGATTGGGCGGAAACAGCCCCGGGAGCGATCACGGAAAACAGCAGAAGAGCGGCTAATGCAGCGGCAATACGTTTCATACCTACAGCCCTTTAAAGCGTTCCCGCCGCTTTTTGATGGTATCCGAAGAAGGCAGCTCCTCCTGGGAAACACCGGTCCCGCCGGTAAGCCTCCGGAATATGCTTTTGAAATCGAGGAACCGGGCGGCCCCGGCTTCGGCGTTTTTCCGGGACTCATCCAGGAGCATGGTATCGACGGTTTCTTTATCCTCAATTTCCGCGATCAGCGAAACACCGCCCTCCGCCGATCCCACAAGATAGGCTTTATCAGCGAGTGAGATAACATGGACATAGCGGTTGGAACCGAGGTGGGTGCTGGCCAGTATTTTTATCCGGCCGTCCTGCTGGGTTGGGGTCTTGTTAATTTTTTTGAGTAAGTAAACGATGCCGTAAATCGCCACGGCCACCAGGGCCAGCACGAGGATCATCCTGAGGACCGCCATAAAGGACGAAGTCCCTCCCTCTGCGGCGGGACCTTCCGCCGGGGTGTCGTCAAGAAGGAGCAGCGTCTCGTCGGGTCTGGCCGGGTCGGGGGATATTTCCGTCTGACCGGCAGATTGGTCCGTAACGGATTCCCCTGCGGGATCCTGAATTTGTGCGGATAGGCTTACACTGAACCATGCGGCGATAAAAACCGCAATCAAAAAGGTGCGAAGACGTCTCAGTTTTTCCCCTCCCAAGTACAAACTGAATTATTCTAAGCTCTATAATAAATTACTTTATCTTACTATTCTACCCCATTTCGGTCATTCTTTCCATAGGGGAAACGATTTCCGTTACGCGGACCCCGAAGTTTTCATCGATGACCACGACTTCCCCTTTGGCGATGAGCTTATGGTTGACCAGAATATCCACCGGTTCACCGGCCAGTTTATCGAGCTCGATAATAGTACCCTCGCCCATACCGAGGATTTCCTTGATCAGCTTTTTGGTCCGCCCCAGCTCTACGGTCATCTCCATGAAAACATCCATGATGAGACCGATATTTCCCTGTTCCTGGGGTGTTGCCTGCTGCTGGGTCAGGCCGGGGAACTGGACCGACTGGACGTTGGAGGGCTGGCCGCCCATGATAGGCATTCCTCCCATGTTCATGCCGCCCATGGCGGGCATACCGCCCATATTCATGGATCCCATGTTCATGCCGCCCATATCCATGCCGCCGAAGGAGGAACCCATATCCGGCATGGCCGCGGCCTGAGCGCCGCCGCCCAGGGCGGAGGCGATATCGGAAGCCACCGATGATCCGTATATTTCCCAGAGCGGCACCGTGCCGCCGTCCCCCAGATCCATCTGGTAGGTCGCGGCCATAAAGCTTCCGCCGGGCAGCGCCGCGACGGCTTTAGGGACATTTGCCGCTTCCGGGGACATGGCGGCGATATTTTTATTGCCCGTTTTGTCCGTCAGCGAAGTGATCTGGGTTCCGGTTATCTGGGAAACGACTTCTCCGATAACGGATAAGGCCATTTCATCGAGCTCAATGTTTTCTTCTTTGTTCATCAGGGCGGCGATTTTTTTCGCCGTTTCTTCGCCCATGATAAACATATGATCACCGGGAAAACCGGAGGTAAAATCGGCTTTAACCACGGTGACCGTATCCGGCAGTTTCTGGAGAAACGATTCCCGGTCGGCGGAATCCACCGAGGGACCGCTCAGGGAAACCTGCGCGCCGGTCATCATAGCCAAATTCGACGACAGGACATTAACCGTGGAAGAAAGGAATTCCTCCAGCCTGTTTTTATCCGCGCCGCCCTGGGGGGACGCCGGAGCCGCTCCGGGGCTTCCCCCGAGGCTTGAAGAATCTACCCCTGCCAGCAGAGCATCAATTTCATCTTGAGAAAGAGCGCCGTCGCTCATAATGCTTCCTCCCCTTCGGATGTGAGCTCTTCGAATTCTTCCTGCTCAAGCTCAGCAATTTTCTTAATAATCTGTATAGCCATTTTTTTTCCGATAACCCCTGGTCTGCAAAGGAACTTTTTCTTGTTCCCGATATTAAGGGAAAAGGGATCCCCTACCCGTACATTGTACAGCCGGACCACATCTCCGATCCTGAGGGACAGAACATCCCGTACCGGAACATTTATTTTTCCGATTTCGGCTACTACATTAACATCGACGTTTGAGAGCTTATCCTTGAGAATGTTTAGATTTTCCGTGGTTGTTCCCCGGCGGACCGAAGAATACCAGTACTGGGCCGACAGTTTCCCGATGATAGGCTCAATGGTAATATAGGGGATGCAGAAATTCATCATCCCCTCCACATCGCCGACCTTGGTTTCCAGGGTAACGAGGACCACCATTTCCGTGGGAGGGACAATCGAGGCGAACTGCGGGTTGGTATCGATCTGGCCGAGCCGGGGCCTGAGGTCAATCACCTGGGCCCAGGCTTCCCGCATGTTGCCGAGGATACGGACAATGATGCCCTCCATAACGGAGGTCTCGATATCCGTCAGTTCGTGCTGTGCCTTTGTCCCCTCTCCGGTCCCGCCGAAAAGGCGGTCAATAATTGAAAAAGTAACCGCCGGGTCGATTTCCAGGATGGCGTTGCCCTTAAGGGGGTCCATGTTTATTATGGCCAGGGTGGTAGGCGTCGGAATGGAACGGATAAATTCCTCATAGGTCAGCTGGTCCACCGACGCGACGTGGACATGGACAAGACTCCGCAGGGTCGCCGAAAGGCTCGTGGTCGTAAGGCGGGCAAAGGTTTCGTGCATGATCGAAACCGTACGGATCTGTTCTTTGGAAAATTTGTCCGGCCGCTTGAAGTCGTATATTTTTATCTTGCGGGTATCCGCGGCGGGCCTGAAATCCTCGGGCTCCGTATCGCCGGCGTTTATCGCGGTGAGCAGCTGATCAATTTCTTCCTGGGACAGGACTTCCGTCATATTCCCCAATCCGCCTCATAAAATTTTAGGCATCTATTCCCAATGCCATCCCCATATACAGGTATGGAGAATCACCCCGCGGGATGATTCTCTCAAGACTGAGCCTCACAAGTAAGTTCGGAGTTTTTAACCTGGTAAAAAACTCCGGGACGAAAACCGCCGGCGGTTATTTTCGTCACATTTCCATGATATCCAGCTGCGTAAATACCACCATGCGGATCTTGGCTTTTTCCAGGATCCTGGTATTCAGAGCCTCCATGATCTCCTGCTTGAGCCGCGCCTCGTTCTCCGGCTGGAGATCCGCGGCGCTTTTTGAGTTAAAGAAACTCCGGGTAAAATCCCTCAGCTCATACAGGCGGTTGGTCAGTTCCGTCTGGGCGTTTTTATCGTTCATATCGTAGCCCAAAACCATGTTGACCACCACCGAATACGGCGTGGGGTCATTGGTACGGGTCCGCACCACCCCAACGGCGGTAAACATGGAATACTGGGGACGGCGGCCCACGTAGGGGTCGGTTTCGGAAACCACCGTCTGGGACCGGCCGCCGCGGTTCAAAATATTGAACGTTATTACCGCCACGGTTACGATAAAAATAAGCGCCCCCAATCCAATGGCAACAAACTTAAGAATATTGGGAAGCAGAGAACCTAAACCGGAAGATTTTTTCGGTGAGCTGTCTAATCCTACGGAGTCACCGCCATCGAGATCAAGCTCATCATCATCAGACATGATTACAATACCTCCGATTTTATTTTTATAGTATATGATATCTTAATTATATGCAAATCTTTATCTTTTTTTTGTGTTATGCTCACTAGAGGTGTCCTTCGTCCAGAATGATAATATCCACCCGCCGGTTGTAGGCGCGGCCTTCCGCGGTCGCGTTGGAGGCGATGGGTACGGTATCGGCGAATCCCGCAACCTGGAACCGGTTTTCGTCCACACCGAGGTCGGTCAGGTATTTGAGTACGCTGAGGGACCGCTGCACGGAAAGATTCCAGTTTGTGCCCCAGGGACCGTTCGGGTCGGTGGGTTCCGAGTCCGTATGCCCCTCTATCCTGAATTTCCGCCCCCGCAGATCATCGGAAACGAGCAGCGTCCCGAGTCTGAGCAGGATATCCCTGGTTTCCTCAATGTTTATCTGGGCGCTGGCGGGATTAAAAAACGCATCCGACGCGAGGCTTATAATCAGTCCCCGCTCATCGGAACTGACCCTGACTTTGTTGGACCGTATCTCCGGGTTGAACAGACTTATGGCTTTGGTTTTTGCCGTGGACAGGGACCGACCCCGTTCCATTGACGGAAGCTGCATTATGGTATTGCCGAGATCGGCGTTCCGGCCGCTGGAAAGGGTATTTCCCCCTTCGGACGCGCCCATACCGATATTGTTCAGCGAGGAAATCATCTGCTGGAGCTGTACTTCGTCAATTTCCGAAACATTAAACAGCGCGGCAAAGAAGCACAGCAGCAGGGTAACCATGTCGGAGTACGTGACGATCCAGTCGCCGCCCGCTTTTTCCTCTTCCCGTTTCTTCCTCGCCATAATTATTAATCCTTGAGTATCTCGGATTCAACCGATTTGCGGTCCGTGGGGCTGAGGTAGGTAAGCAGCTTCATACCGAGAATCCGGGGATTGTCGCCGGCCTGTATGGAGAGAACCCCCTCGATAACCATTTCCTTGACCTGCGCTTCCATGGCGTCATGGGTTCTCAGTTTTCCCGCCATAGGAATAAACAGAACGTTGGCCATGATTGCGCCGTACAGGGTGGTGATAAGGGCGACCGCCATGTTGGGGCCGATGGCGCTTTTGTCTTCCAGGTTTTTCATCATGGCTATAAGACCGACGACGGTCCCGATCATACCGAGACCGGGAGCCAGGGTGGCCCAGGCGTTGACGATGCCGATTTTCGCGGCGTGGCGGCCCTGGATCTGGTTGAGTTCCGTTTCCATGAGCACCCGGATAATTTCCGCGTCGGTGCCGTCCACCACCAGGCGCAGGCCTTTTTTCATAAACTCGTCGTCAAGGTCCTCCAGTTCTTCTTCCAGGGCCAGAAGACCTTCACGGCGGGCTTTGTCGGAGAAAGCCATCAGCTTGGTGATAATATCTTTTTCTTTATAATCCTGAATTCTGAACACCCGGCCCAGGGTTTTGAAGATGCCCAAAGCCTCCGAAAGGGAGGCGTTCAGCATGAGGGCAAAATACGAACCGAGAACGGTCATTAAGAATGAGGGAATGTCAACGTAGGTTAATAACGATCCACCAGAAGTTACGATGGCCATGAATATCATGGCCATTGCGCCAATAATACCTATTAGGCTCGCTATATCCATAGCCGGCTACTCCTCATTTTTAAAACCGCCGATACGGCCGCGGTATTCAAGTATTCTGTCAATAATAACGGGTATTTTCTCCCGGACAATGATATGCTTCCCGGAAAGCATAAGCAGGGTCGTATCGGGACACATCTCAATGGACTCGATCTGGTGGGGATTTATGTAATATTCCATTCCGTCCAAACGGGTCACTTTTATCATTATAACACCGGAACCTGCAACAACTCCATACCAGGATGGAATTTAATAATTCCATACCGGCAATTTAACGGTTTTTTCCGAAAAACCGCTGTCAAACCGGCATGGAACTAAACTTTATCATACTTACCGCTTAAGGGTTAAGAGTTCCTGCAGCAGCTGATCCGCGGTCTGTATGGTCTTTGAGTTGGCCTGGAACCCCCGCTGGGTGATGATCATGTCGGTAAACTGCTCGGCCATGTCCACGTTGGACATTTCCAAGGTACCGGCGATGATCTTGCCTTTCCCCGCGATCCGGGCCGGGCCGATATTGGCCATCCCCGAGTTGGTGGATACCACGTAGTTGTTTTCACCGGATTTCTCAAGCCCGCCCTGGTTGGTAAAGCTCGCCAGAGCGACCTGGCCGATGGTCCGGTTGGTCCCGTTGGAGTACACCCCGGTGATGGTACCGTTCTGGTCGATCTTGAAGTTTTCAAGATATCCCATGGTATAGCCGTCCTGGATGATAGCCTTGGTGGAACTGGCTTCCGCGTACTGGGTGATGGTGTTAACCAGACCGCCCACGGTTCCGAGGTTCAGGGCGAATTCCTGGCGGACCAGTTCGCCGTCTTCCCCGGGGGTCGCCGACTGCACGTCAAAGGCCACCATCATGGTCACATCACCTTCGAGGGGTGATGTATTGCCGGCGGCGTCCACGACGCCCGCCAGGGTCCCCATGTTGGAAAAGTTCACCGTAAAGGTATTGCCTTCCCCCACCGCGGGAGCCGCGTCACCGAGACCCACTGACGTGTTGGTGGGATCCGCGAATTCCGGGTCCACCGTGACCGTGGCGGTCCAGCTGTTGTTTTCCCCGGGAACCCGGGTGAATTCCACTGACATGATATGTTCCTGGCCGAAGCTGTCGTACACCTTGATCTCGGTACCCCAGGTTCCGCGGATAGCATCCGCCTGGCTGGCGCCTTCGAGAATTTCCGGGGTCCGCTTGTCCAGGTTACAGGCAAAGTTGACCATGGTGGTTGCCCGGGCGGGATCCTTTGACCCAACAGGAATAATGAGATCCTCCACTTCCCGGGAAACATCCATGGAGACCACTCCGTCGATTTCCCGGGCCATCCAGCCCTGGACCCGCATACCGTTGGCGGGATTCACCAGGGTGCCGTTCTGGTCGAGCCCGAAAGCGCCCGCCCTGGTAAACATGGTCTGACTGCCGCTTTTCAGCACGAAAAATCCCGTTCCCTGGATAGCCAGGTCCGTTCCCACACCGGTGGTCTGGAGGGACCCCTGGGTGTGGATCGTATCGATGGAAGCGACCTGCATACCGAGACCGACTTCCTTGGGGTTCACACCGCCCACATCCTCGGTGGGACGGGCGGCTCCGGACAGCTGCTGGTACAGCAGATCCTGGAAGTTGACCCGGTTCTTTTTAAAACCCGTGGTATTGATATTGGCGATATTATTGCCGATCACATCCATTCGGGTCTGATGATTCTGAAGCCCGGCTACGCCGGAAAACATTGACCGCATCATACCGCATTACTCCTCAAAAACCTTGGTAACCTGTTCCCAATGGTAATACGTACCATTCACGAGAATCTGGGGCTCCGCGTCCCGGGTAACCGCCCGCACGGAACCCTGTATAACCTGGTCACCCTGCACGAGTTCAACTGATTTGCCCAGGGCGGCGGTAGCTTCGCTGCCGGAAATCATATCCGCCAGCCGGGAAAAATCCCGGGCCATGTTGGTCATCTGTTCCAGGGAGGAAAACTGGGCCATCTGGGCGATAAATTCCTTGTCTTCCATGGGAGCCGTCGGGTCCTGGTGGGTAAGCTGGGTAATAAGGATTTTCATGAATTCATCCTTTCCCAGGGCCTGGCTCTGCACTTTTCCCTGATTTATTGTTTTATTGAAAGTGTCCACATCCCGGGCAATGGCTGCCTGCTCCTGCGGACTCAGTACCGAACTAAGTTCCATTTTTGTACTCCTCTAAACCAGCATGTTTACCGAACGGTCGCTTCCGACGGCAATCTCAAATCCGTTCCCCGGCCGTCCTTCGTAGTCAACCAGGGCATCGTAACTCGTAGCGGCCAGCCTCTCTGAAAAGAAGGGTCTCGCCTCCTCTCCTTTCCATTGCCGGCCGTCCCCGCCGCTTTCCGAAGAAAGAGCCATTTCCAGGGAGGCTCCGTCGAAACCGGAGTCCCGGAAGGCCTGTTCCAGGGAACGGATTTCCCGTTCAAACGCCTTGAGCGCTTCATCACTTTCAACAATGATACGCCCCGTTATCTTGTTTTCGGCCATTTCCAGGCGTATCTTAACAGTTCCCAGGGATTCCGGCCGCAGGGAAAGCTTGATAAGGCCTTCGCCGCTGTCCTTGAGCACCAGGGACGCGTGGCGGACGATATCGCTGCCGAGCCCTGTCCGGAGTTCCTGAGCCAGGGCATCCCGGAAGGTCTGGCCGGCCCGGACGTCCCGGGAATCCGAGGCTGACTCGCTCCTGGGCTGGCTGTTTTTGAGCTCCACCACTATTTCAGCGTCACTCTGGGAAGAAAAAGACGCGTCCGCAGGGGTATCACCGGAAGGTCCCGGCTGGGTGTTCGCCGGTCCGCCGGTCCTGAGATCCTGGACCTCCAGACTTAAGCGGTCCCTGCGGCGGTCCTTTCCCTTTGCCTCATTGACGGAACCTTCTTCCGGGGAAGCCTCGGCGGTCTCCGTATCAACGATGCCTTTATGGGAAAAATCCCGGGGCTCATCCCTGAGTCCCATATCTCGGGCTGTTTTGGGGAGAAGATCCACGATTCCCTGTTTTTCGGGAGCGGCCATCTCATCTCCGGTAAAAATATCCCCGGAAATTTCTTCCGCCGCCGCCATATCCGGCGCCGGGATATTTTCGGAAAGGGAAATTTCACCGGATGGAGCTTCCTCTTCGGCGCCGCTGCGCAGGGAGAAAATCCCTTCCCCGGCATCTCCGTCCATGACGGGTTCCGTTTCGGTCAGCGCCACGGCCCCGGCCGCCGCATCCGCAGAAAGGGTTTCCCCTTCCTGCTGCATGCCCGGGAGACTGTCCCCGAGCAGGGCAGCCGGGGTTTGGCCCGGATCGGTATGGGAAATGAGTTTTAAAGCCGCTGTTTCGGCATGTTCCGGTTCTTCCGAGCCTTCCCGGAGAGCTGTTGCATCTCCTTCCTGGGGGGCGCCGGATTCACCTTTGATGGATTTTAGAATTCCCTGGAGCAGTTTGGCGAAGCCGCCCTGCTTTTCAGTTTTTTCCGCGGTATTAGTCACACCGCCGTTATCAGGGGCTTCTGCTGTATGGGGGTGCGCCGCCGGTTCCGAAACCGGCATCTGCTGCACCTGGGGGGATAGCTGAATCACCGCCCGACCTCCTCGTCATTCGTACATGATTCCGGAGGACCGGCGGGGTCAGTTAAGTGATCGGGGTTTACCGGCCATCTTTCGCTGCAGTTCCGCCGCACGTTCGGGAGGCAGCAGGGAAAGCCAATACGACACCAGTGATGTCGTGCCCTCCTGCTGGGCAATCTCCTCGGTCATCCGGAATACGTCGATGGCGTCCTGATCGTCCATTGCGGTAATAATGCCCACCGCTCGCTCCGGAGGCATACCCGTCAAATAACGCGCATTTTGCTCGACGTTTACCCTTCTATTTTCGAACTCTTGGACCATAACATTGAAGGAATTCTCCCGTTCATCGAGAACTTTCTGCCGTTCTTCCAATTCCTGGGCCATCTGCTCGATTTCTCCCAGGGAAGTCTGGATCGACTGTTCCCGGCGGTCCAGCTCGAGGCTGCGCAGGTCCAGGGCTTCCAGGCGGACGGCGAGGCGTTCGGCATCCAGGGAAAGAGCCGTATCATCGGTAAGCTCCGGCTGGGTCCGCGGCTCGAGGCCGATCAGGCGGTATACCGGGGAAAGCAGGGTTTTTGCGTCAATAACATTGAGGTAATCGAACCAGACGATACCTCCGGCGGCGAGCACAAAAATGAGCAGCAGTAAAACGATGACCCTTCCGAGTATTCGCGGCTGTCCGTAACCGGCCATCAGCATCTCCTTACCGGGGAAATTCGGCACAGAGACCGTCCCTCTTATGTTAATAATTGTCCCTTCCGGGTCCATCCGTCAAGTCATGTGGGGCAGCGCAGTATAACCGGTACCGGCCCCTGAAGCATGGAGATAACGGGTCCGGGGGGCCTGCCGCATGAAAACAATGCCCGCAAAGCGGGATTGCTTTTCATGCGGCACCCCGCGTTACCGGTTTGAACCATGCTTCAGGGCCTGTTCTCCATCGCTTCCTGCGCTGCCCCGCCTTGGAAAGGTTGCTGGGTTTGCAGCATACCCTCCCGGAAGCGGCACAGCAGCATGGCGGAAACAAAGCAGCGCCGGGTGTCACATGAAAAGAAATACCGCCCTGTGGGATTTTTTTTCATGTGACGGGCTCCGCAGATTTGGCCTCTCTATGCTGCTGTGCTGAATATGCCGGTATACTGCGGTTACCCCGGGAATTGACATGAAGCGGTTTATGGCTCTTAATTAATTTATAAGCCGTACATTAACCGGCAGGCCGGGCCGGAGGCTGCGTTACCGGCAGTGGTGCATCGACGGATTAATAACCACTTCTCCGAGTTAAAAATCGGTTAATCCGGAAGGTTTCTTTAGGAGAGACACTATGAAAATCAAAGTACTGGTATTATCGGCGGTTATCGCCGTGGTTTCCGCCGCCGGGGCATTTGCCTTCGGACTTGGGGTTCAATTCAACGGAAACGTTTCGGACTCGGACTTTTCCCCGGGACTTTCCCTGGCAATCAGCTCAAGCCGGCACTCCCATTACGCGCTTAACTGGAATTTCAGCGGTTCCACAAACATGATCGGCCTCACCGCTGATTACTGGATCCTCAATCCGAAAATCGCGGGACCCCTCAATTTCCTGCTGGGAGGCGGCCTGTACGCGAATTTCCTTTTTTCCTCCGACGATTTTGATTTCAACGCGGGCATCAGGGTACCCATCGGCGTAAACCTGCTCCTGGCGCGGAATTTCTTTGAGGTGTACGGGTATGTGGCGCCGTCCTGCGGGGTCCGGTTCTATCCGGATTTCGGATTCGACGACTTTTTCTTCCCCGTGGCTCTGGGAGTACGGTTCTGGATCGGATAAAAAAGGCACGGTAATTTATGAACTACCTCATAACCAATGTCCATATTCTTACTATGGATACTGCCATGACCGAATATCCCCGGGGATCCATTGCCGTCCGGGACGGCCGCATAGCGGCGGTGGGGAATTTCGAAATCACTCCGGAATACATGGATTACACGGTGATTGACGGGGACGGCGCCATGGCGGTCCCCGGCTTTATCAACGCCCATACCCATTCGGGCATGATTCCCTTCCGGTCTCTGGGGGACGACTGTCCGGACCGGCTCCGGCGGTTCCTTTTTCCCCTGGAAAACGAAGCCATGACCCCGGAACTGGCTTCCTTAAGCGCGCGGTACGCCTGTGCGGAGATGCTCCTGGCGGGAACCACCTGTTTCGTGGACATGTACTATTTTGAAGACCACATTGCCCGGGCGGTACAGCAGATGGGCATGCGGGCGTTCCTGGGTGAAACCGTCATCGGGCAGCCCTGCTGCGACAGTCCGGAACCCCACGGCGGGCTGGAATACGGGGAACGGTTTATCCGGGAATGGGCCGGGGACCCGCTGATTACTCCCATTATCGCCCCCCACGCGACAAACACCAACAGCCCGGAAAAAATACGGGAGTCCTTCGAACTGTCCCAAAAATACAATGTTCCCATGTCCATGCATGTCAGCGAAATGGACTATGAGGTCACTTACTTTAAGGAAAAATTCGGCAAGACACCCATTGCGTTCCTTGAATCCCTGGGAGTGCTTTCGCCGCAGTTTATCGCGGCCCACTGCATTCTCGCGGAAGAAGGGGACATTGAAATCCTTGCCCGGACCGGTACGGCGGTGGCCCACTGTATCGGCGCCAATACGAAGAGCGGCAAAGGGGTGGCCCCGGTCAAGGCCATGCTGGCAAGCGGCGTTCCCGTGGCCCTGGGCACGGACGGTCCTTCCAGCGGAAACACACTGGACACGTTTACCCAATTCGATCTTTTCGCGAAATTCCATAAAACCGCGAACCGTGACCGGGCGCTGTTCCCGGCGTCCGAAATCGTCCGGCTGGCCACATCCGGCGCGGCCAAGGCCCTGGGCATCCATGACTCAGTGGGCTCCCTGGAGCCCGGGAAAAAAGCCGATATCACCCTGGTGGAAACCAAGTCGGCAAACATGTTTCCGGTGTTTGATCCCTATGCCGTACTGGTGTACAGCGCCAAATCCGCGAATGTGGATACGGTTTTTGTCGACGGGCGGCTCCTGGTGCGCGGAAAAATCCTGACCGGGACACCCCTGGAAATAATCCGGGAGGATCTTTCCCTGGGAATGGCGGATTTTTCAGGAAAAGCGAAAATCCTGGCGGAACAGATTTAGGGCGGCTCAAAAAACCGGCAGGCCTTTATAGAAAAACCTGCAAAAAACTCAGGTTTTGAGAAGTTCCTTTTAGGTTTTTGTTGCATTTTCTGCGGGTAATGCTGCACAATACAGTATTCTGTAAGTTTCATTAAAATTTTGAATTCTTCTGGAGGTTTTATGGAAGCGGTACACGTGGGGATACTATCGATTATTCCGCCGGTTATTGCCATTGCCCTTGCCCTCATAACCAAAGAGGTTGTCTTTTCCCTGCTCCTGGGAATCATGTCGGGAACCATCATATACAGCATTGCCGCAGGGATGGGTTTCGTGGGAATATTCAGCGTGACCGCTGACCTCATGATTTCCAAAGTCAGCGACAATGCCTCCATGGTCATCTTCCTGGCCATGCTGGGCGCTTTGGTGGCGGTTATTACCCGGGCGGGAGGCTCCAGGGCATACGGCAACTGGGCGTCACGGAAACTGAAAACCCGCCGGAGCGCCGCAGCGGCCACGGGGCTTCTGGGAATTCTTATCTTTGTGGATGATTACTTCAACTGTCTCACCGTGGGAACGGTCATGAAACCCGTTACGGACCGCCACCATCTGTCCCGGGAAAAACTGGCTTTTATCATTGACGCCACCGCGGCGCCGGTCTGTATTATCGCCCCCATTTCTTCCTGGGCCGCCTCGGTTATCTCCTATTATCCCGGGGAAGGAACCATGGGCGGAATGCAGGCATTTATCAGCTCAATTCCCATGAACCTCTACGCGGTGCTGATGATTTTTATGGTTTTCTGGATGGCCCTGCGGAAGAACGGCGACTTTGGTCCCATGGCCCGGGCGCAGCGGCTGGCCGAGGAACGGGGCGACGCCCATTTTGAAGACAGCAATACCATTGATAATGAACTGACGAAGCTGAAGGTTGCGGAAAAAGGTAAGGTCTGGGATCTCGTAGTCCCGGTGGTGTTCCTGGTTATCTTCGCGGTCCTCTCCATGCTGTACTACGGCGGGTACTGGGACGGGGAAGGAAAATCCCTCTTCGACGCGTTTGGTGATACCGACGCGGGGTACGCCCTTTCCCTGGGCGGGTTCGGAGCGCTGTTCGTGGCGTTCTTCCTTTTTGTCCCCCGGAAACTGATGACCTTCAGGGAATTCTTCGCCACCGTAACAGCGGGGGTAAAATCCATGGTACCCGCATTAATTATCCTTGCCCTGGCCTGGACCATCAGCGGCGTCTGCCGGGATCTCCTCTCCACCGGCCCCTATGTGGCGGGAGTGGTTGAACGGTCGAACCTGCCGGTGGCATTTATACCGGCGATTATGTTCGTCATCGCGGCGTTTCTGTCCTTTGCCACGGGTACGTCCTGGGGAACCTTCGGGATTCTGATACCGATAACCGTGGCTGTCTGCGAAATCGTGGCGCCCCACCTCTCGGTGATCACCCTTTCGTCGGTCCTGGCGGGATCGGTATTCGGCGACCATTGTTCGCCCATTTCTGATACCACTATCCTGTCGTCCACCGGCGCCGGCTGCGATCATATTGCCCATGTTGAAACCCAGATCCCCTACGCGCTTACCGTCGCGGCGGTCTGTTTCGTCGGTTACATCATAGCCGGGTTTACGGCGGTACTCGGATTCGGTGTCAGTGTGGCGATCACAACCCCCGTTTCCCTGGCGATGCTGATTGCGGCGCTTCTGGTACTGCCCAAAATCATGCCGGGAAAACCAAAGACGGCATAAGTTGCCGGATTGTTTCGAATAAAAAAGGCTGCCCCAGGGCAGCCTTTTTGTTGTATCCGGAAAATCCTCAGTGTTTTCCCAGAAGTTCTATCTTTGCCTTAACGTATTCAAGCTTATCGGTGTTCAGAACTACCTTACGCCGCTCGGTACCGCGGATCCGCTCGGATTTGTATCCGCCCCGGCTGACAAATTTCTTGCCCTCCCCCTGGGTGAACCAATACACCAGGGAAATCTGATCGCCGTCCAGCTCAAGGGCATTGATGCCCTTTTTTCCGATGGAACTCCCGGAATTGAACAGACAGGGGACGGGAAATTCATCACCGTACAGACTCTGGCGCAGGACCGTCCGGCGCTCCGAGCGTTTCAGTTTTCCCAGTTCGACCTGCAGAGCCTTGACCTCGTCGGCAATACGCCGGCGGGCTTCTCCCACCGCCGACGGATACGCCCGGCACAGCGTTTCAATTTCAAATTTGATGTAATCGAAACGGCCCAGAGACTCAAAGAGGGGCCGGTGGGTATGGCCGATGATGGAGATGCAGTTGTTTTTTATCGAAAACGCATAGGCCTGGCGTTCCACGGAAAACCGTTTATGGGGACTCCGGGCGGAGGAAATGTTCCTGATACCGAAGGGTTTGAGGAGATACCGGATGCTCATGCGGATCAGGTTTTTGTGGTTCGTGTACATTTTTGAGGATTGGTGCCCGTGGTATACGAAAATCGGAATAATCCCCGTTTCTATCCGTATGGCGTTGTACAGCTGATAGGGATAGGTCTTTTCGAAAATCAGATCCTCATCGTGGTTCCCGATGGTTTTGAACAGCCGCCCTTCGGCGTTGAACCGGTCGAGGATATCGTACATCGGCTTCCAGTGTTTCTGGACCGCCGGAAGGCTGAAGCGCTGCAGTTCCTCAATATCCCCGTTAAGGATGAGGGTCCAGCCCTTGGGGTAATAGTAATGCTCCAGCATATCCTTGAGGAGCGGTCCGTTTCGGGTGAGGTCATCCCCCCGACTTCCGTTGCCCATATGGAAATCACTGATTACGAGCACCTTCTTTCCCTCACTCAGATCAAGCACCGCCGCGGGATTAAACCGGGGACTGATTATGTCGGCAAAGAAGGATGTGACCGGTGCCATCAGACGCTTTGAACGGGATTGACGAGATCCGCGTAGGCGGCGGCCAGCTTCGCGCCCAGCCGGGCGTTGTTTTTAACGAGATTGATATTGGCCTCCAGGCTCTTTCCCCCGGAAAGTTCAACAATATGGGCAAGCAGGAAGGGCGTTATGGCTTTGCCTTTGACACCCTGGTCCGCCGCGGTCTTAAGGGCCGTTTCTATAACCACGTCAATATCCGACTTCGCCATGGAATCCTTCTCCGGAATGGGATTGGCCACCAGAATCCCGCCGTGGATGCCGAGGTTCCATTTCGCGAACAGGGCTTTGGCCAGTTCCTCCGGGGTATCAACCCGCCAGTCCACGGGGAGTCCCGATTCCCGGGTAAAAAAGGCCGGAAGTTCCCCGGTACCGTATCCCACCACGGGAACCCCCTGGGTCTCCAGATATTCCAGGGTCAGGGGAATATCGAGAATACTCTTCGGACCGGCGCAGACCACGGCCACATCGGTCCTGGCCAGTTCCTGGAGATCCGCGGAAATATCGAAACTCTCCTGGGCGAACCGGTGCACACCGCCGATTCCGCCGGTAACGAATATTTTGATGCCCGCCAGATCGGCAATGATCATGGTCGCCGATACCGTGGTGGCCCCATCCAGGCCTTTGGCGACAATAAAAGGAATATCCCTCCGGCTGGATTTGATTACCCGTTCTCCGGTTTTTCCCAAATAATCGATCTCAGTCTCCGACAGGCCCGCCTTGAGCCGGCCTCCCAGTACGGCGATTGTGGCGGGGACCGCTCCGGTTTTCCGGATCAGGGCCTCAACCTCCAGGGCGGTTTCCGCGTTTTTGGGATAGGGCATCCCGTGGCTGATAATGGTGGACTCCAGGGCGACCACGGGCATTCCGCTGCCCAGGGCCTCCTGAACTTCCGGTGAAACATCGAGGTATTCTTTAAATATATCTCCGTCGTACATTGACTGCTCCTTACTGCACAGTATCCTGCCCTCAGCAGGATTCCGGATTATTCCGAATCCGGGAAAGCACCATTTTTTCAATCCCCGGCGTATCGGTGTATTCCGGTACCGCTCCGGACGACTCCAGAGCCCGGGAAGCGCAGGCCATTCCGGTAAGAACATCCCATGGGTGGGTATCCCCCCTGACGAGACGGCTCCACAGCGCTCCCGCGGTAAACGCGTCTCCGGCGCCGGTGGCGGAGACCACCGCAGCCGGATAAGGACCGCAGCAGTTCACCAGGCTTTTCTCCGATTTAATAACCCCCCGGGCGCCGAGGCTGATAAAAACCAGGGGGACACTATTTAAATGTAACGGTCCGTGAAGCGGAAGTACAGAATAATCGTCCTTGGTCCCGCATTGGGCAAGGACATCCCCGGTGTCCCGGTTAAAAATGACCGCCGCTTCCAGAAGGTTCGGCTTGACGCAGTCCAGCGTTTTCAGGAGCCGGGCTCCGCGGTACGCCGCGATACGTTCTGCCTTTGCCACGGACACGGGATCGAGCCACGCCGGAATTCCGGGGACCTGCTCCCGGATAAAGAGCGCTGTGGCGGGCAGAAGGTTACCGTCCAGCACCAGCGCGGAAAAGGGAAGCTCCCCGGGAGCGCGGGCGGATTTTTCCGCAGCTGATACGGTTGCCCGTTCCAGGGCTTTTCCGGCCTCGGAAGATTTGAGTTTATCGAAAATCCCCATCCCCGACAATGCCAGGGCCATATCGCCGGATTTATCCAGAATTGAAAGGTATACCGAAGTTGTTTCTCCTTCCAGGGAAATGAGCCCCGATGAGCCGATTCCTGATGATTCCAGGGATGTCCGCAGCTGCTGTCCGAAGGGGTCATTTCCCACGGCGCTGACAAACTCCACGTCCGCCCCCAGCCGGCAGAGGTTTTCCGCTATGTTCCGGCCCGTTCCGCCGGGGAAAAAGGAGACCCGGCCGGGGTTTGAGTCCCGGGGGTTAAGCCCGCCCGCGGGCCGTCCCTCAATATCAATATTGGCGCCCCCGGCCACAAGAACCGGAAGAGGCCGCCGGAGGACAGCCAGGGTGCCGTCCAGCGTTTCCAGGGAAAGCGACGCCGACGCCGCCAGCAGGGTCAGGGCTTTTTCCGAATAAAACGCGATAGGGCCGGTATGTTCGGCGTCCCGCCGGCGGAGGAATTCATCGTCATCCTCTGGGGTAATGGAGGTACCGATGAAGGCCCGGGCGCCGGGCTTCAGCGCCGCCGCGAAGGCCGAAAAATTCTCCCGGGGATTTTTGAAGTACGCCGCGGTTCCCAGGCAGAGGCCAAAATCAAAGGATTTTCGGGGAAGGACTTTCCCGCCCGGAGAAAACGGGTCCCAGGAAAAAACCGTTATTCCCCGCTCCTCCAAAAGCCGCAGCCCGGCGGGATCGGCCCCCGGGCCCCAGTCAACGGCCCTGAGGCCGGCTCCAGGGAGCGGCAAAGTCCGGTCCATGATCCGGGCGGGGACTGAGGAAACATCAGGGGGTTCACCGCGTCTGGACGAGGCGTACAGCCCCGCAAGATCCCCGTCCCCGGGAATACCGCCGGGATCGGCCCAGGAAAAACCGCAGAAGCCGCAGCGCAAAAAATGCCGCCGGGACGAGGAAATCCGCCGGATGGTATCTGAAAAGCAAACCGGACACTCCATAAATCCGCCTGTACACGTACGAACGCCGGCGGTACCGCCAAGCGTAATTTCTCTTTATTCTATTTTGAATTGGTGGTATGATTTTTGCAACACCACCGCACGAGGAATCCATGAGCACCGGTACCGTACCGTTTCAAAAGATAATTCCCTCCCAGGAAGACGTCCATGACATGCTGGAAGCCGCCTGCGAATGGGCATTTATCACCGACAGTTCCTACCGTATAACCTACTGCCATAAGAGCCGGACCTCAAAGGACACTATCCTGCCCCATAATCTGGTGGGAAAACCCTTTGTGGTTTTTCTGCCGGAAAACCAGCGGAAAACGGTGATGGCCTTTCTGACCAGTCAAAGCCTGATCCGGGGCGGCCGCCAGTCCATGGTGTACCATGATAATTACACCGGAGCATTCCTTATAGAAAACTACGCATCCTTTGATGAATCCGGCTTTACGGGCTGTAAAATCCTTATCAGTAAATTCAGCAGGGAAGAATACCCGACCTTTACCGCCGGCCCCCGGAACGGGTCCGCCCGGGACCGGGAAATCAGAACGGCGGAACGGCAGGAAATAATAACCGAGCTGTCACTCTGGGCCGCTGGGGACAGGGATATCCATACCATGCTTACCTATACGGTGCAGAAACTCGGGGACTTTCTGGACGCGGACCGCTGTTCGGTTTTTATCCACGACAGCCCCAGCAAAACCTACCGCTGCAAATACCAGTGGTGCGCTCCGGGGATCGACAATATCCAGGATATCATGGGGAATATTCCCTATAACGCCGCCGATGACGAATACCTGAACCTGACCACCCGCCCCTACATTGCGGTGGGTGATACCTCGGGGGTTTCCGGTGAAACCTTCAAGGTTCAGCGGGAACTGGGGATCGGCGCTTTTCTGTATCTGCCAGTCACGGTGGGAGAGGATTTCTGGGGATTTATCGGAGCCGAGACAGCGGTTCCGCGAAACTGGGACAGCGATGAAATCCGTCTGTTCCAGACCATCGGGAACATACTTTCAGTATCCATAGAAAAACGCCGCATGCGGGAAGACCTCTACGAGGCATTTACCAAGCTTGATCAGATCGTCAAGGGATATCCCGGTATTATCTGGTCCCTGGACACGGACCGCACCGTAACCCTCTGCGAAGGCCTGGCTCTAAAAAATATAATTCCCCCGGAATTCGAGCCGGTGGGCAAGAACATCCGGGAACTCTTTCTCAGCACCGCGCCGGAACCCGTCCGGGAGGGAATCGAAAACACCTTCTCCCGGGGGCCCCAGAGCTACGTCATGAATATGGGGAACCGGGATTTTACCGTGGGAACCGGGGTACTCCGCTCCAGGGACGGCGAAGTCACCGGGATGGTGGGTGTTGCCCTGGACATCACGGAAATGAAAGCCATGCAGCGGGAACTGGAAGCCGCCATGGCCGAAGCCCAGCGGGCCAACAGCGCAAAAAGCGAATTCCTTTCCCGGATGAGCCATGAGATCAGAACGCCCATGAACGCCATAATCGGTATGGCGGATATCGCCCGGGCCACCGGGGATATGGAAAGAATCCGGTATTGTCTGGACAGCATCGGAACCGCTTCCCGGCAGCTTCTGCAGCTCATCAACGATATTCTCGATATTTCCAAGATTGAATCGGGGAAACTCGAGATTGCCAGTACCGAGTTTGATTTTGATTCCATGCTGCAGAATATCCTCAGTGTCATCCGGGGGAAAATCGACGAGAAAAATCAGACCCTCAAGATTGTTTCCGGCGCGGTTTTTTCCCGCCGGGTTATCAGCGATGACCTGCGCCTGTCCCAGGTACTGCTCAACCTGTTGAGCAACGCGGTAAAATTCACCCCCGAAGGCGGCACCATCACCCTCACCATGGATCTGCGCAGTCTCCGGAAAGACACGGCACTGCTGCACGCTGAAGTCAGGGATACGGGCATCGGCATACGCGGCGAAGACCAGGCAAAGCTCTTTACGGTATTTGAGCAGGCGGACGGCAGCATCACCCGGAAATACGGCGGGACCGGACTCGGCCTGGCCATCTGCCGGAAAATAATGGATCTCATGGGCGGAACCATCCGGGTAGAAAGCGAACCGGGAAAGGGCGCGGCCTTTATCTTTGAGGTGCCCATCGCCTTCGGGGAAACTATTACCGCCTCACGGCCGGAAAAACCGGCGCGGGACCCCGGCCGAAGCGCCGCCGGCCCGGCGGAATGGAAAGGAAAGACCCTGCTTCTGGCGGAAGATATCGAAATCAACAAGGAAATTATTACCGGAATTCTGGAGTATACGGGGGTAACCATTGACTGGGCCCGGAACGGAGAGGAAGCGGTCCGGTTTTTTGCTGCGGATACTGAAAAATACGACCTCATATTAATGGACATACAGATGCCGGTCATGGACGGCCTGTCCGCCGCCGAACGGATACGGGCCATTGAATCCATAGAACCGGAAATCAGGAAAACACCCATTGTTGCCATGACCGCCAACGCGTTCACCGAGGACGTGGATAAATGCCTGGCCGCGGGTATGGACGGACACCTGGCTAAACCGGTTGATGTGGGAGATCTTATGGAAAAACTCAAAACCTACCTTTAGGTAGCTTTCCCCTAATCCTATGGATATTGTATTAGTACTGGCCATTACAGCCCTTATTGTCTCGGTATATAAACAGGTCAATGATTTTGCGGAACGCAGAGAATCAAAAATACGGTTCCGGAAAAAACTTCTGGCCCTCGATACACGCCGAAGAACCATTACCGAGGAAGAAGCTGCGGCCATGAAGGAACTGTACGGCCGGCAGGACTTCCATGCGGGCATGTCCGCGTATCCGCGAAGCGGAGCATTTTCAAAAGCCGACCCAGACCCGATGGACGATTCCGGCGGAACCGCATACTTCCTGCGGGATCTTGAGATTGCCCCTTTCCCGGATATGGAAAGGCATTTCAGGGAAGATGATAATTTCAGCGAAGTCGTGATCCTTCCGGATATGCGGGGATATATCCTGTCACTTAACGGTACCTTCAGTGTGCTGGAAGAACCGGCCGCGGCGGCTAGACCGGAGAAGCTTAAAAAAGCCATCCCGCTGTCCCGGGACGCGAACACGGTATTTCTCGATGAGGATCCGGATCAGAGTCTGAGCACCAGCGAACGGTACATACTGCCGGACTATGGAATCATCCCCGCCGCGGTTGTGGCGTTGATGGCAGTGGCGGTTCCCAAGCTGGATAGAGGTATACTTTATTATACGGCTATACCGCTGATGGCAGTCATAGTACTGCTGCTTTTATCAGGTGTTTACCCCAGAATAAAACTGTCGGAAAAAATATATATCCTCTCCGGAGTGGTATACAAAAACTATAACGATGAGCTTGTTCTTGGAAAATTCATCCTGAGATTTCCCCTGAATGATTTAAACAGCCTCCCCCTGGGAGAACCCCTGACTATCCGGGGCTTTTTTCCCCATGGCCGGGATGAACCGTACTTTACGATCCTGGCGGTGTACCGTGACGGCTTGCCGCTCTATTCACTTTCCGCGGAACTCCGGAACAGACCTCCCCGGTACCGGCGGAACTGCATTCCCGTTGTGGTTATCCTGACCGCTGCGGCAATTGTGCAGGGTGCGGTGTACCATCCATTCAGCCATATAAAACGGATTATTACCTATGAACGGAATAAAACCAAACCGGTGGTTTTTGAAAATTTTTCCGATTTTTATGCTGAAGATTTTTCGCCCGGCCGGGAGGTTTACCTGGAACAGGTACGGCTGGTTCCCATCCTGGAGCTGAGCCCCGAGGGTCGCTACAGGGGGTTCCGTTACCTGGACTGCAGCATTGCCATGGTCCCCGAGGATTTTTCCGGAAGTCTCGATTTCTCCGAATCCCGGACACTGGCAGCCAAAACCGCGGATTTTCTTTTCTGTAAAGAATTCCGATATATCCGGGCCATGGATGCGGTACAGCGGCGGAATTTTGATGCCATACCAGCGATTCTTTCCGGTGAGTATGTAAACACCATCGAGAATTTTAACGAAGCCTTTCCCGAATCCGAATACTTCCACAACCTCTGCGATTCCATACGGACGGTCCTGGACAGGGCCGCCCCCTATCTGGAGGACCGGTATTTTTACAACATATACCAAATCTGGGAAGAAGGACTCACGGATATAACAATCCGCAATGGTCTGCACCTGCCGGAATACCATGATACGTACCTGGAATCCCCCGAATCCCTGCCGGAAAATATCCGGGATTTTTACACTGCGGCAAAGACCTACCGGAGCAGCCTCTCCTTTGGACTAACCGATACGTTCCATTCCAGAATTGATTTGTTCCTTTCTGACATCCAGCTTGCCATTATGAACGATGTTGTGTACCAGATAAAAACTGCCGTTGAGCCCTATGGGTACATTAATCTGGTATACCGGTGGGGAGTTCCCCAGTAATTTTTCCAGAATCAGGGATTACAGCGAATCCATCCTGACCCATTGTCCCGATTCATTCAGCCCGGGAAAACTGACCCCCTACCAGGTACCGAGTTTTTCCTATTCCCTGCCTTCCCGGAGATACAGTTCCTCCGGGACCATCCCGGAAGGGCCGGGACTATCACCGGCTTTTTCCGATCTGGAAAAACTGGAGGAAATTTTTGGGGAAAAACCGGTCACCACTGAACTCCAGGGAATTATAACGGAAACCAGTACATGGAAACCCCGGCGGACATACACAATCCAGTATAAAGGGAACTACCAGGACCTGCCGGACCGGGTCCCCGGAATCGTGTATTTTTTCTGCCTCTGTATCCTTGCCGGACTGTGCCTCATTCCCGTGTTCCGGAAAAAACCGTAGAATCCCCGGCGGTTCCGCGCCGGATCGTTCAGCCCTGGGTTTTCTTCGCCTTTCCCTGGTTCGCCACACTGTCCATCTTGGCCTTCACCGCCGCTTCGTCCCCGAGGTAAAACTTCTTTTTTACGGCGAAGGAATTGTCGAATTCATACACCAGGGGAATTCCCGTGGGTATATTCACATCCACGATATCGGTTTCCGACAGGTTTTCCAGGTATTTAACCAGGGCACGGAGGGAATTTCCGTGGGCGGCCACCACCACCCGTTTACCCTCATCCATGGTCTTCTTTATTTCCGACTCGAAATACGGAACCACCCGGTCAATGGTATCCGCCAGGCTTTCGGCCAGGGGCAGTTCCCACTTTTCCTCCGCCCGGTACTGCTCCTGTGTCCGGGGGTTCCGGGGGTCATTTTCCTCCAGGGCCGGCGGCTGCACCGCAAAGGAGCGGCGCCAGATCTTCACCTGATCCTCGCCGTATTTTTCCGCCGTTTCCGCCTTGTTGAGCCCCTGGAGAGCGCCGTAGTGGCGTTCGTTGAGTTTCCAGGTCTTGATGACCGGAAGCCACTCCCGGTCGAGCTGCTCCAGAACGGCGTTCAGCGTATGGATCGCCCGCTTGAGGTAGGATGTATAGGCCACATCAAAGTCATAGCCCTGGTCCTTCAGGAGTTTTCCCGCGGCGGCGGCCTCCTTTCTCCCGGTTTCGGACAAATCCACGTCGGTCCATCCGGTAAACAGGTTTTCCTTATTCCAGACACTTTCGCCGTGCCGGATGAGTACTAATTTCATCATAAACCCCTTTTTTACATTGTGTTCCCCTTTTTCCGCCGGACCCGAGGCCGCATCTGGCGGCCCGATACCGGAAAGGGGCTACTGTTAAGTATATGAAAAAACAAGGGGGCATGCAAAACGGAAGCAGAAGGTTCAGCGGCCGGACCAGGCTTTGATGAGTTCTATAAAAACATCGCCGTATTTTTCGGTTTTTACCGCCCCCGCTCCGGAAACTTCCAGAAACATTTCCCTGGTTACCGGGAGTTTCCGGCACATGTCCCGCAGGGCAGCGTCGGAGAAAACAATATACGCCGGAACCCGGGCATCCCTGGCCAGCCGGGTCCGCAGAGCCTTGAGTTCCGCGAAAAGGTCCTGGTCGATCACCGCCGGTTCCTGCGCCGCCGCCGCGGAAGATTTTTCCGGGGTTTCCGCCGGAAATTCCATTTCGATCCGTTCGGTGCCCGAGAGGATTTTCCCCGAAAGTTCCGTGGGAATTATTACCGGATATTCTCCGCCGTCCACCGCGAGGTACCGTGACTCAACGAGGAAGTCCATAATCGCCCTTATTTTGCGGCTGTCCGTATCGGCCATGATGCCGTAGGTGCTGATCCGGTCCATGCCGGACTGGCGTATTTTTTCGGTTTTCCCGCCGCGGAGTATATCCGTGATCATGGCTTTTCCGTACCGCCGCCCCTGCTGCGCGGCGCGGTACACGCAGGAAACAATCTTCTGCGCTTCCAGGGAAACATCCTTGGTCTCGGTTTCCCTGAGGCAGTTTGAACAGGCGCCGCAGCGGTCCGGCGCGGCTTCCCCGAAATAGGCAAGGATAAACCCCCGGAGACAGCCCGCGGTGGTGGCGTAGAAGGTCATGTATTTCAGCAGTTCCAGGTTATGGGCAATGCGGTCTTCATCACCGCCGTCCTCGCCGCTGTTCTGTATGAGGAAGGTGTTTATCCGCACATCCTGGCCGCTGTACAGGAGAATGCAGTCCGCCTGGCTGCCGTCCCGGCCGGCCCTGCCCGCTTCCTGGTAATAGCTTTCAATATTTTTCGGCATGTTGTAATGGATGACAAAGGAAACATTGGATTTGTCGATACCCATGCCAAAAGCGTTGGTGGCCACCATAACCGGTTTCCGGTCAAAGATAAAATCATCCTGGTACGCGTGCCGTTCCCGGTCGTCCATGCCCGCGTGGTATTTGGCCGCCGGGAAGCCCTGCTGGTTTAGTTTTTCGGAGATTTCTTCCACGTTTTTTCTGGTGGCGCAGTACACAATTCCGCTGGCGCCCCGGTGGTTCCGGAGGTACTCCAGGAGGGCCGCGGTTTTATCCTTCGGTTTTTGGACGGCGAAGTACAGGTTGCGGCGGTCAAAGCCGGTCACTAGGATGTACGGATCCCTGAGTTTAAGAATGGTCCCGATATCGGCCCGGACTTTCTTTGTGGCCGTGGCCGTAAAAGCCGCGGCGGGGGGGCGTTTTTTAAAACGCCCGATAAAATCGGCTATGGCAAGATACCCCGGCCGGAAGTCGTGGCCCCACTGGGATACGCAGTGGGCTTCATCGATGATAACCATGGATATGGGATTTGCTGCGGCAATATGATTGGTATCGTCCCGAGAGAGGCGCTCCGGGGCAATGTACAGGATCTTATAGGCCCCCGCGGCGGCATCGGCCACGGTTTCGGCGTATTCGCTGTACGAAAGGGAGCTGTTCAGATACGCAGCGGGAATACCCGCTTCCCTGAGGGCGTGGACCTGATCCTTCATAAGCGAAATCAGCGGCGAAATAACGAGAGCCAGGCCGCCGGACATCAGAGCGGGAATCTGGTAGCACAGGGACTTCCCGGCGCCAGTGGGCATGACCGCCAGCACATCCCTGCCGGCCAGCAGCGCGTCAATCGTATCCTCCTGGCCGGGACGGAACTGGGTATAGCCAAAATATTTTTTTAAAGCCGTCCGTTTATTCATGGTCTGTGCGGATTGTACCGTGTAACCGTCCAAAAGGAAAGAAGGGCAGAATCGCCGGATTCCGGGTCCGCAGGAGGGATCCCCGGGGCTGGTACTTCCATACTTCTGTGTTTAACACGTAATATAATGCGGTTACCCTGCCGGAAATCAAGAAAATTCTTTCCAGTATGGTATATTTGAGTGTATAATTCGTTTTTTCAGGAATAGATTTTTTGGAACAAAAGATGAGTAAAATATTTCTTTTCATGCTGCTGCTTCTGAGTCCGTGCATCGCCTTTTCACAGAGTGTTCCCTCCCTGGCAATAGTTCCTTTTGAGGTTTCCGGGCGGGGTCTTTCCCAGGAGGACGCGGAAGCCCTCACCTTCCGGTGCATGGAAGAAATCGCATCCTGGGGAGCCCTGCGGGTGGTCGGCGAAGACCAGGCGGATCAGGCCGATTACGTGATCCGGGGGAACCTTTCCAGAAACACCGCGGGAGTGGTTTTATCCGCCACGACCTTTGACGGAAAAACCGACAAAGCCCTGAACTCGGCCAAGGAAGAAGCGGCGGATATATCCGGACTCTCGGAGCTGATCTTTTCCTTCTGTGTCCAGGCGGTGGAACAGGTTCCGTTCCCCAATTTTCTTATCGGAAAATGGGAGGCTTCCATTCCCCTGCCGAACGGGACCCTTCTGTGCCGGATGGAATTCAAATCCAACCGAACCATCGTTGTGGAACAGTACGATACCTACGAAAACCGTCCGGGAAGTGTCCTGCAGTACCACGGATACGGCACCGGATCGTACACCTATATCGGCCATGTACGGAAAACCATGGCCCTGCGGGATTCCCGGGGCGCCGTGTACCGGGAGACCCCCGTGGATGGGTCGGTTAGTATTTCCCTGACCCTGGAGGACGCTCTCCCGGCGTACAGCTCCCTGAGCCGGAGCCGGCTCTACATCCTCTTTGATGATGCCAGAACAAATTTTGAACTGGTGAGCGCCGGGCTTCTCTGCGGCGAAAACAACGGCGGGACGGCGGTCTATCCCCAGAAGACCATGGCCTACACCCGTTTTACGAAAATTCAATAGCCGGGGGTTTCGGTGAAAAACAAACCTTTCCGTTTACGTGTACTGAGCCTCGTGCTTCCCGCGGTTTTTACCCTGATCCCTGCGGCTGTTTCTTCTGCCCAATCGGGGGCAAATGCCCGTGCTGAAATATCGGATGTCCCGGTAAGTACCGTTCCTGTCTGGGAGCAGGATCTCCAGGGGACCGTATCGGGGCAGCTTTTTCTCCAGGCGGAGTCCGCGGTGGCGGCCATCGACCACGGCAGTATCAAATCCTACAGCATGTACGGTACATTGCTGTGGGATTTCGATCCCCGGGGCAGTGTTGCCCCCTATCTGGCCCGCAACCCCGAAGGAACCACCTATGTGTGCAATACCGCCGGTTCCTTTATGGCTATAAACCGGGTCGGCCGGGAACTGTGGCGGACCAACCTGGGTACCCCTATTACCCATCCGGCGGTTATCGGATGGGACGGGAGGGTTTTTATTCCCGTGGGTTCTGAAATTGCCTGCCGGACTGGCTCGGGCAATCCCCTTTGGAAGCACGATCTGGGCAGTTCCATTGCCGTGGCCCCGGTGCTGGATAGGGCCGGCGGAATCGCCCTGGCCCTGGAAAATGGGGATTTTGTCCGCCTCGATGAATTCGGCGGCATGGAACGGGTACGGCTCGACAGGATACCGTCGATTATCGTGCCCCTTAAATCAGAACAGGACAACGGTTATTACCTTCTGTACCCCAACGGCGGCGCTGAAATGATCCGCATGGATACCGCCGCCGGGAAGGGTTCCCGGCTGTCCCGGTCATCCAGGCCAGCCCTTTCCGCGGCCCCGGTAGCGGCGGCGGGATACCAGGATCAGGTGGCGGTAACTTTCCGGGACGGGCGGATTCAGCTTCTGTCCTCCGGCGGCCAGATCCGGTGGACCGGGAACAGCCACGAAACCGCAGCGGAAAAAGGTTCCGGCAATGTGTCGGCCCAGACGGCCGCCATGGTCTTTGACGAACGGGGAGTATACCTCCTGTCCACCAGGGGCGCCTCGGCTTTTGCCGCCGGCGGCCGGCGGCGCTGGATGCTCCATATCGACGAAACCATGACCGTTCCCGGGTTAAGCAACGAAGGGCTGATCTACGCCTGCGGAAAAGACCGGATACTCCGGGCCTATAAAGCGGACAACAAACCCAAGGATGTTCCCCGGTCCATGTTCGGACCTTCTCCCGAGGGCAGCTACGGCCTGGGCAATCCGCCGCCGTCGCCCTGGGCGGATAGTACGTACCGCTACGAAGAACGGGAAATCAAGGCCATGTACGAACGTATCGACCAGGCAACCCAGAACGGCACCGTGGGAGAGATGGAAACCGCCTATGTGGGCTACCTCATGGAGATGACCGCCGGAATCCTGAATACCCCCCACTACTCCCGGGTACGGCCGCCCATCCAGGTTCCCGAGCGGGTAAAACTGATAAAACTGCTCGCACAGATGGGCTCCCGGGAAACCGTTCCGTTTCTGACGAACCTGTTTTACCGGGACGCAGAACCCTCAATCAAGGCTGCCTGCTGCGAAGCCATCGGCCGCATCGGGGTGGACCCCAACGGAGACGCCTACCGGGCGTATTCGGTGCTGCTGTCCCCGGATAACGCGAACCGGGACCCCATGACCCTGATGGCGGCTATCTCATCGATTGCCGCCCTGTGCCGGTTTTCCGGACCGCCCCTGGCCGATTCCGGGATACGTCTGCTCTACGCGTTTTCCCACATGGACTATCCGCCGGCGGTTAAACGGCAGGTCCAGAAGGAACTGGACGGCCTGCGCCGGGAAGGCCTGGACAAGCCCCTGCGGTAGCCGCCAGGATACCCGCATATAATTACTGTTCAACCCCGGAAGCATGATAAAACAGGTCCGGGGGTCCCGTCGAATGAAAGAAACTCCGCAGGGCGGAATTTCTTTTCATACGACACCCCGTGTTACCGTTTGTGTACCATGCTTCCGGGTTTATGCTCTCCATATCATGCGGGCCCCCTGTCTTTGAAGGGTGCTGTGTATGGAGACGCTTCCGGGAAATGCGGCTGCTCATCCGCGCGGCTTTTCTCCGGCGGCCGTTTTGTAGTAGGATACGGCCATGACTATCTGGCTTGCCACGGGAAACACCCACAAAAAACAGGAACTCCAGGCCATCCTCAAAGGCCATACCGTTAAGGTCCCGGCGGACGCCGGAATCTCTGATTTCGACCCCGAAGAAACGGGAAGCACCTTTCTGGACAATGCCTTTATCAAAGCCAGGGCCTTGTATGAACTCATAAAGGAACCGGTAATTTCCGATGATTCGGGGATCTGTGTCGACGCTCTCGGAGGCAGGCCCGGGATTTATTCCGCCCGGTACGGGAGTGAGGACGGCAGAAAATTGTCCTCCCCGGAACGGAACGCCCTGCTTATCCGTGAAGCCGGGGACAGCCCCCTGCGGACCGCGCGGTTTGTCTGCGCCATGGTGCTTTTTGTCACGGAGGACCGGTTCTTCGCTGTCCAGGAAACCCTGGAGGGGGAGCTGATCCGGGAAGAACGGGGTACCGGCGGGTTCGGCTACGACCCGATCCTGTACATTCCGGAAAGGGGCTGCACCGTGGCCGAGCTTCCGGAGGATGAAAAAAACAGCCTCAGCCACCGCGCCAAGGCCGGAAAGGCCATTGCCGCGATTCTCGAAAGGCTGTAGCATTCCATAAAAGAAAATAGTACAAAAAAGAGACATACCCATGCCGGATTTTTTTATGCAGACCCTTCGTGAATCCGCTGTTTACCTGGTCATCCTCATTTCTCTCTTCGGGATTGCGGTAGGCAGGATACCCCGGCTCAGAATGAACCGCGCGACCATCGCGTTCTCCGGGGCGGCGTTTCTCGTTGCCCTGGGGGCCCTGACCATGGAAGAGGCGGTCGCCGCGGTCGATCTGGGCACCCTCATACTCATCCTCTCCATGATGATTCTGACGGCCAACCTGAAGCTTTCCGGTTTTTTTGAACTCGCCGGAACCCGTATACTGAAAGCCGCCGGGACCCCCAGAAGGCTGCTGGCGCTCATAATGGCGTTTTCCGCGGTTCTGTCGGCGCTGTTCCTCAATGATACGATATGCATCATGCTGACGCCCCTGGCGGCGGTGCTGTGCGTCAGGGCGAAACGGAACCCGGTCCCCTACCTTATCGGCCTGGCGCTGTCCGCCAATATCGGTTCCGCGGCCACCATCATCGGCAATCCCCAGAACATGCTCATCGGCGCTTCCAGCGGCATCCCCTTCCTGCGGTTTCTGTCCCGGATGGCCGTGCCCTCAATACTGGGTACCGCCGCCGCCTACGGTATTGTGCTGATGAGTTTCCGGGGGGAATTTTCCGGGAAGGAAAAGATCGCGGTCCTGCCGGCCGCTGCCGCCGGTACCGGATACAGCCCGGGCATGGCTCCCTCAACGGCAAAACCCGCGGTGTACAAACCGCTGCTGTACAAATGCCTTTTTGCCATGGCGGCTATGACCGCCGCTTTTCTGCTGAACGCTCCGGTCGCCGCCGCGGCCATGGCGGGAGCGGCCATCGTGCTTACCACCCGCCGGATACACCCGGAAAAGGTATTCGCCGAACTCGACTGGTCCGTGATCGCCTTTTTCGGCGGACTTTTCATCATAACCGAAGGGGTTGCCCATACCCGGGTATTTTCATCCCTCATGGCCTGGGGGCTTCCCCTGATCGGCCAGAACATGGCCCGGTTTTCACTTTTTACCGTGGTACTGTCAAATTTAGTATCAAATGTGCCGGCGGTCATGCTCCTCAAACCGGCGGTGGATTGGTTTGCCGACAAGGAACAGGTCTGGCTCATCATGGCAATGGCAAGCACCTACGCGGGCAATCTGACGCTGCTTGGTTCCGTGGCGAACCTCATCGTCGCGGAAATCGCGAAAAAATACGGTATAGAAATACGGTTCCGGGACTATCTCAAAGCAGGCCTGCCCGTTACCGTTATTACCGTAATTATGGGAACCCTATGGCTGGTCCTGATTTGATTTTTCTGGTATAAATTGAATATGAATACCGTTACGGTTTTCCTGTGGACCGCGCTGCTGTCATTCCTGCCGATTTCGGAACTCCGGGGGGGTATCCCCTTTGCCATAGCCAACGGAATCCCCTGGTACTGGGCGTATCCCTTCGCGGCGGCGGTTAACGCCCTGGTGGCGCCCGCCTGCTGGATATTCCTGTCCACGTTCCATAAACTGTTCCTCCGCATGGGGTGGTATCAGCGGTTCTTCGACCGGTTTGTCGAACGGGCCAGAAACAAACTCCATAAGGGTGTCGAAAAATGGGGCTGGTTTGGGGTGGCCCTGTTCGTGGCGATCCCCCTGCCGGTGACCGGCGCCTGGACCGGAACCCTGGGGGCCTGGGTCCTGGGACTCCAGAAACGGAAAACCCTTCCGGCGGTGATTATCGGGGTAATTATTGCGGGGGCAATTGTCACTGCGGTGGTCACCCTGGGGGTACAGGCCTTCAACATTTTTATAAAACAGGTTTGAATCCGCGGCGCTTTACCGCGGCTGCCGGTTCCGGCGTTTATTAGGAAATACGCATGTCCAAACTCAAATTTGAAGCTGAATTAAACGACCGCCAGGTCCATGCCGTCAAAACAATCGAAGGCCCGGTGCTCATCATTGCCGGGGCCGGTTCCGGGAAAACCCGGGTAATAACCTACCGCATCGCCCATATGCTGGAAAAAGGCATTCCCCAGTCGGCCATCCTGGCCCTGACCTTTACCAACAAGGCCGCCCGGGAAATGGAAGAGCGGGTCAAGGAACTCACGGGCAAAAAACTTCAGAACCTTACGGTAAGTACCTTCCACGCCTTCGGAGTAAAGGTCCTCCGGGAGGAAATCGAACGCCTTGGGTACCGCAAAAACTTTTCAATCTATGACGAAACCGACCGGACCCAGCTCATCAAGGACTGTGTCCGGGAATGCCGGATGTCCACCGAGGGGGTCGACCTCTACGCGCTGGGCCAGCTTTTTTCAAATGTCAAAATCGGCCGCTTTGCCTGGGGAGACGGGGCCAACGACGCCTTCGAGCCGGTATACCGGGAATACCAGAGCAGCCTTAAAATATACAACGCCCTGGATTTCGACGACCTTCTGGTGCTTCCGATCAAGCTCTTTGAGGAAAACCCCGATGTGCTGGAACGGTACCGCAAACGGTACCGGTACATCATGGTGGATGAATTCCAGGATACGAGTTTTACCCAGTACCGGGTCATGCATCTCCTGTCGGACCGCAACGTCTGTGTGGTGGGCGACGACGACCAGTCCATCTATTCCTGGCGGGGGGCAAACTACGAAAACATCCTCATGTTCGAACGGGATTTTCCGGGAACCGAGGAGATCAAGCTGGAACAGAACTACCGTTCCACCACCACCATCCTGGAGGCCGCCAACGGGGTAATTTCCAACAACACCAACCGGAAGGACAAGAAACTGTGGTCCGGCAACGGCGGCGGCAAAGCCATTGAGATTTTTAATCCCCGGAACGAAAGCGAAGAGGCGGATTTTATCGCCTCCCAGATAAAAAAACTGCTGATGCAGGAAAAGATGAAGTACGACGATTTCGGTGTTCTCATCCGGGCCAATTCCATGACCCGGCATATTGAGGAAGCCTTCCTCGCGGAAAACATTCCCTACCGGGTTTCCGGGGGAACGAGTTTTTTCCAGCGCAAGGAAATCAAGGATGTGCTCAGTTACCTCCGGGTAATCGCCAACACCGACGACGACGTAAATCTCCTGCGGATCATCAACACCCCCCGGCGGGGAATCGGGAAAAACACCATCGCCCATATTACCGAGCTGGCGAAGAAAAACCATTCCTCCCTCTGGGATGCCATGTCCCGGATGCGGTACGCAAAGGATACGCTCTTCAAGGAAAAGGGAAAATCAGAAATTGACGAGTTCATGAACCTCATCGAATTCTTCAGGAATGAAATTCTGGGGAAAAAAGGACTCTCCCAGAAGGTCCGCTCTTTGGTTGACCATATCGACTACTGGGCATACCTGGTGACGGAATACAACAAAAACGAAAAAGCCGCCCGGTGGAAATTTCTCAACATCGAAAGCCTTATCCAGTCCATCGAGACCTGGGAAAAAAACCCTGACAACATGGACCCCACCCTGTATCCCTACCTGAACCGGATCAGCCTCATAACCCGTGACGACGGGGACGACGAGGCGGGGAAAGGCAAGGTCAATCTCATGACGATCCACGCCTCCAAGGGGCTCGAATTCCCCGTGGTTTTTATCGCCGGCGCCGAAGACGGAATCATTCCCCACGCGAAAAGCCTGGAGGAAGGGGATGGCAACATCGAAGAGGAACGGCGCCTCTTTTACGTGGCCATCACCCGGGCCCGGGAAAAGCTGTACATCACCAGCTGCATCCAGCGGCGGCGTATGCAGAATATTGTCGACTGCGTTCCTTCGCCGTTCCTCACGGAAATTCCCCAGCACCTGGTGGAATACCACGAAGGGGACAAAGCGGTGGAAACCGCCGCCGAAGCCGAAGATTACTTTGCCATGATAAAAAGCAAATTCGGCTGACCGCGGACCGGCGGAGGTTAGAGAAGAATCTCATTTCCGGCAATACTTATTTATTCTCAGGGTTTATGCTTTTGTTGCGGTAGACCAGGTCGGTCCGTTCGGAATAACCGCGGGCATCCCAGAACCGGTTGCCCAGATCATTGGATGCGAAGCATACCAGGGCAATCTTATGGATTCCCTCTTGCCCCATGGCCTCTTCCACCGCGGCGGCCAGCGCGCTCCCGATCCCGCGGTTTCTGAAAGCGTCATCCACCGCGGCATGGTAAATGTACCCCCGGCGGCCGTCGTGGCCGCCCATGATCACCCCGGCAAGGGCGGAACCTTCTTCGGCTACAAAACAGGTATTGGGATTCCTGGTAAGAAATTTCCGGATGCCCTCCTCGGAATCGTCGAGGCTCCGCATACCAACGCCGTCCAGAGATGTCCAGAGGGAAAAAACAGCGGGATAATCATGGGAGGTCATCGGTCTGATGGTCATGGTTTCGTTCCTTTTTCTTCGAGATATTTGAGGAGCCGGTCCCGCCGGAAGGACAGCTCCGACCGGAGCCGGCCGTTTAACCCTTCCAGGGCCAAAGCCCTATCCGTATAGGCCAGCGCCCGGGGACGGTCCTTCAAACGCCATTCCGCGTCCACCGCCAGGTCCCGCAGGGCCAGAGCCCTGACTCCCGGAGGGTGGCCGCTTTCCGCCAGGCTTTCAAGCATGTCCCGCCCTTCTCCGGAATCCCCGTTTTTCAGCGCCGTCCGTCCGAGAATATGCAGCGCCCGGGGACGGTTCCGCGCCGCGGCGCTTTCCAGGATCCGCGTTCCCAGGTCCGCCGCAGCCGGAGGCATCTGTCCTTTTGGAAATACCCTGGAAAGGGTCCGCCGCCAGTGGATGGCCAGGGATTCGGCATCGTACCGGAACCGCGGCTCCCGGTCCAGAGGGTTTTCGGCGATGCTTACCAGGGCCGCGAATATCGAAGCCAGCCCCCGGATGTCATGGATATTGTGGTCGCAGATCCCCGAGAGCGCCTGGGTCTCGCCGGTTCTGAGAAAATCAAACCAGATTTCCGGCGCCATGGCTCCGGGCATATCGTCCTTCCGCTCGATGCCAAGAACGAAGCGTTCTATTTCACCCTGGGAACAGCTGGCCAGAACCGGACGCCAAAGCCGGCGAACAGGGTGCAGCAGGTCCGCGTGGAGACACACCGGCTGCCGCATACCGTTCATGAGGCAGCGGGTCCTGAGGATCTGGGAATCAAAGGTTTTCCCGTTGTAGCTTACCATCAGGGGAAGTTCCGGAGAAGCGGTGAATTCCCCGAGGACAACCTCAAGAAAGTCGCATTCCCCGGGATAATCCAGAAGCAGGTACTGGTCGATCCTGAGCCGGTATTCCCCGGCGGAACTCCCCCGGCGGCTTGCCCGGGATTTCGGCCGTTCAAAACGGCCGAAGGCCGCGAGAAACGCCATGGTCCCCGCCCCGCCGGAAAGTCCGGTGGTTTCCAGATCGAAAAACAGCAGCGATTCCGGCGCTATGTCCGCGGCGGGACGCCCGGTCCCGAAAAAGTCAGGAACAAGGATCGGAAGATTATCCGGGAAGGGATGGATAAGCGCAATGGGAAGTTCCGCCGTTACGGTGCGCTTGAGGGTTTTGAAGCCCGCCGGCTCCCACCCCTCATCCCTGAGAGGCCCCGGTACCTCGGGGGACGAGTCCCCGGTACAGCGGGGTTCATCCGGCGGTTCTCCGCCGGGCGCCGGAGCGGCGGGCCGGGGTTTCCGGTCCTGTTCCCGGATACGCTGGAGCCGGGATCGCAGATTCTTCGCCATGGACCGTCACACCAGAGTCCGGAGGAACGCCGCGGTTCCCGTCTTGTTTCCCCCGGCGCCGACACAGGATGGGCAGCCCTCCGAACAGGGGCAGCCTTCGATGGTCCGCAGGATTGCCCGGAACAGCGGCTCCGCCTGCCGGGAAAGGGCTTCCGAAAGGCCCGTGCCGCCGGGGTATTTGTCGTAAATATACAGCGCCGGTACCCCGAAATGGGGATCCCTGACCCGCTCAGCCACTCCGAGGTCCCGGGGATCGCAGAGCAGGAACACCGGCGCCATGGTTCTGATCAGCGCACCGGCCCCGCCCAAAACCGAACCGATGTTCTCCTCGTCGAATTCCCCCAGGACCTTTCCGCCGGCGGTCTCCGGCCCGAAGACCAGCATCAGGGAACGGCTCTGCATTTCCTCCTCCGGCAGGTCTATGTCTCCGTACCCGATATTCTCATTGGTCCTGAACCGCAGTTTTTTGAATTTCGAAACCTGGGAACGGACCAGCACATCCCCGACCACACCCTCCGCGGCTGCCTCTGCCGGAACAGCCTCACCGTTTTCACCGGCGGTTACGGCGGATACTCCGTAGGTAATATTCTCGTCCTCGGTGAGAACCTTGATATCCGTCTTTACCAGGGCGTCGGTGTAGTAATTGACATCCGCTTCCCGGACGAGGCATTTCCGGTTTTCGATATCCAGGGATTCCACGATATACTGCCGTCCCCGGTGGATATAAACCGCGTTTTCGAAAATGAGTTCTTTTGCGCTGGGCCGGTCCATTTCACCGATAACCGTGTTCCGGCCTTTGGTGGTATCCACGATAACCACATTGTCCGCCGTGGCGGACCGGAGGCTTATGCCCTCCGCCGGGAAGGAACGGTCCGCCCAGTGCCACCGCGATCCCGTGTGCCGGAGGATGCCTTCCTCCTCAAGGAAGGCCAGAACTTCCTCCGAATCCTCACCGAAGGGTTCCTCCCCGGAAGCGATCTGCTCATCCCGGAAGGGGAGCTCGAAGGCGGCGCATTTTACGTGGTCGGTGAGGATATAGGGATTGTCCGGGTCCAGCCGGGCTTCCTCGGAACTTTTTCTGAAGAACCATTCGGGATCGTTCATGATGAATTGGTCCAGGGGCGCGGCGGAGGCGACAAATACCGAAACCGAGGAGCCGCCCCGGCGGCCGGCCCGGCCGGACTGCTGCCAGAATGAGTTAAAGGACCCCGGGAAACCCGCCACCACCGAAGCGTCCAGGCCGCCGATATCGATGCCCAGTTCCAGGGCGTTGGTGGAAACCACCCCCTGGATACTGCCGTCCCGGAGCCCCTTTTCAATTTCCCGCCGCTCGTTGGGAAGCAGGCCGCCCCGGTAGGCTTCCACCCGTATACGGCTGTTGTCGGTATAGATATTTTTAAGGTCCTCGTTCACATAGGACGCGGCGACTTCGGTTTTGACCCGGGAATGGGCAAAGAGAATGGTCTTGATCCCCGCCTTGAGAAACGCCAGCATCCAGCGGCGGCTTTCGGAAACCACGCTCCGCCGTATACCCTGGACAGCATCCACCAAGGGCGGATTGTACAGGATAACCTGCTTTTCCCCGCGGGGAGCGCCGTTCCGGTCAACCAGGGAAACCTCTTCCCCGATGAGGGCCTCCGCCAGTTCCTTGGGGTTGGCGATGGTGGCGGAACAGAGGATAAAGACCGGCTTGGACCCGTAAAAGGCGGCGATGCGTTTAAGCCGGCGGATCACATTGGCCACGTGGCTGCCGAAGACCCCCCGGTAGGCGTGGGCTTCGTCCACCACTATGTATTTAAGGTTTGAAAAGAACTTGATCCATTTGGGATGGTTGGGCAGCACCCCGGCGTGGAGCATGTCCGGGTTTGATATGACGATCCGGCCCGTGTCCCGGGCGGCGGCCCGGAGCGAATCCGGAGTATCCCCGTCGTAGGTGCAGACCTTCACGGGAAGGCTGTTGCCGGCGGAATCCACCAGCTCGTTCAGTTCCGACTGCTGATCCTGGGACAGGGCCTTGGTGGGAAACAGATACAGCGCCCGGGAAGAATCGTCCGACAGAAGCGCCTGCAGGGCCGGCAGGTTGTAGCACAGGGTTTTACCCGAAGCCGTGGGGGTTACCACCACGGTGTTCCGGCCTTCCTGGACACGGTCCCAGACTTCCCGCTGGTGGCTGTAGATTTTCTCGATCCCCCGGGCGCGGAGCGCCGCCGCAAGCCGCGGGTCGAGGTCTTCCGGAAACCCGGCGAATTCCCCGGGAAGCGCAGGAATAACCCGGTTTTCGGCAATATACGGGGAAAAAGAAGGGTCCGTCAGGATAGAATCCAGCAATTCACGATTGTTTTTCACTTTTTTATCATACCCTTAAGAAAGATTAAACGTAAAGTATCGACAGATTAAGCTTTCGATTCTATACTTTATTCATATAAAAAAGAAAAGGAGGGCTTCGAAAAATACCTGGCGGATTTGGGTGATTTTCTTCGGAGTCGTGGGAGTTCTGCTATGATACATCTGTGTGTTACAGGAATTAAGGAGGTGCACCGTGTCTGAAGTATTGTCCATAGTGCTTGGCGGCGGCAAAGGAACGCGTTTATTCCCCCTTACTCAGGCGAGGGCAAAACCGGCGGTGCCCTTCGGCGGCAAATACCGGCTGGTGGATATTCCCATCTCAAACTGTATCAATGCCGGCCTCAGGCGGATCTATATCCTTACCCAGTTCAATTCCGCGTCCCTGCACCTGCATCTGGCCCAAACCTATGTATTCGATACCTTTACCAAAGGGTTTGCTGAAATTCTGGCGGCGGAGCAGACCTTTGAACACTCCGGGTGGTATGAAGGCACCGCCGACGCGGTACGGAAGAATTTCCCCCATTTCAGGACCCAGAATCCTTCCCATTACCTGATTCTTTCCGGGGACCAGCTGTACCGGATGAACCTCAAGGACCTTCTGGAGCAGCACAACAAATCCGGCGCCGCCATAACCATTGCCTGTACCCCGGTGCTCCGGGAGGACGCCAGCCAGCTCGGCATCCTTAAGGCCAGCAAAAACAACGAAATTACCGAATTCATGGAAAAGCCCGGGCCCACCAAGGATATTTCCGACTTCAAAGTCCCGGCGGAACTCAAAAAGGACAAGAACCAGCGGGACGATATGTACCTGGCTTCCATGGGTATTTATGTTTTTAACGCCGCGGCCATGGAGGAATGCCTCTCCAATGAGTATACCGACTTCGGCAAGGAGATTATTCCCGCGGCGATCAGCCAGCTCAAGGTCAATTCCTATATCTTTAACGGATACTGGGAGGATATCGGGACCATCAAGAATTTCTACGAAGCCAACCTCAACCTGACGACCCTGACCCCCCATTTCGATTTCTATGACGAGGCCATGCCGATCTACACCCATATTCGCAACCTGCCGCCGTCAAAAATGAATTTCAGCAGCATGAACCAGTCCATTGCCTCCGAGGGCTGTATCATCACCAACGCGAATATCACCGATTCCATTGTCGGGGTCCGGACCATTATTGAAACCGGAGCCAGTCTCAACGGGGTAATCTGTATGGGCGCGGATTTTTACGAATCCGAGGAACAGAAAGCCCGGAACGCGGAGAACCGGCTCCCCAATATCGGGATCGGCAAGGGAGCCATCATCAAAGGGGCCATCATCGACAAGAACGCCTGCATCGGCGAAGGATGCCGCATCGGCATAGATGACCTCAACCGGAGCGACGGGAACTACGGCCATTATTATATCGTGGACGGTATAATTGTGATTCCGAAAAACGCGATCCTGTATCCCGGTACGGTAATCTGATCCTTTCAGGCTCCGGTTCTTCGGAACCGGAGTTTACCGGCGCTGCTCCGCGGCCACGGGATTGCGGAGAACGCCGATTCCTTCAATCTCTATTTCCACCACATCCCCGGGTTTGATGGGGCTTATGCCGCTGGGTGTCCCGGTGGCGATAATGTCTCCCGCTTCCAGGGTCACGTTTCTGGATATATAGGCGATGAGGAACGGTATAGAAAACATCATATCCGCCGTGGAGGCGGACTGCTTCAGTTCCCCGTTGATCCGGCTGGAGATGGCGAGATTCTGGGGATCGGGCATATTCTCCCGGAGCACCACCGCGGGCCCGATGGGACCGAAGGTATCGAAGGATTTCCCCCTGAACCAGCCGGAGACATCGCTTTTCTGGATATTCCGCTGGCTTACGTCGTTGAAACAGGTATACCCGAACACGTAGTCATAGGCGTCTTCTTCCCGGATATGGCGGCCCCGTTTTCCGATTATCACCGCCAGTTCCGCCTCGGGATCGGTCCGGGGTTCGGGAAAGGCGTAGGAATCAGCGATTTCCGGAAGAACGATGGGCTCCCCGGGGCCGATAAGTACGTTCGGGGTTTTCGAAAAAAGCACCGGTTCTTTGGGAATTCCCAGCTGGTTATGGTCAAAGGAAAGGCTTTCCTTGACATGCTCCCGGTAATTAAGCCCCACGGCGATTATTTTCGCCGGGGCCACGTCCATTGTACGCTGGGTGCCGGTGATGGGAAGTGTAATCATGGCTGGTCCTTATGCTATTTCGTGGTATGTACTTTTCCGGAAGCCGCGGCGCGGCTTTCCAGGGAATCACTGTCCGCTGTTCCCGGGCCGTTCTCCTCCTGCCTGGGATTCGGTGCGGCCGGGGTTTTCTCCGGCTTGGCCAGGGATTTTATCACAATCTTCCGGTTCCGGAGCTCCGCCGTAAAGGCGCTCCCCGGGGGATATGATCCTTCCAGCAGCATCATAGACAGGGGGTCTTCAAGTTCCTTCTGAATGGTCCTGCGCATGGGTCTGGCGCCGTATTTCGGGTCCCAGCCTTTTTCCGCCAGGACCCGGCGCACCGCCGGCTTGATGTCGAGGCTGTAGCCGTGTTCAGCCAGGCGGAAGGACAGCTCGCCGATCTGGAGGTCCAGGACCGCCGCGACCTGTTTTTCATCCAAGGCGTGGAAAATGATCACGTCGTCAACCCGGTTGATAAACTCGGGATTAAAAAGCCGCCGCAGCTCGGAAAGCGCCGCGGTCTGGATTTCTTCGATCCCCATAATGCCGGACTGATCATTAAAGCCGAGCCGGGCATCCCGGGAAATCTCCCGCACCCCGGCGTTGCTGGTCATGATGATCACGGTATTCCGGAAGCTCACCGTATGGCCGAGGTTGTCCTTGAGTTCCCCTTCCTCCAAGACTTGTAGAAGCAGGTTGAACACATCCTGGTGGGCCTTTTCAATCTCATCGAAGAGTACCACCCGGTAAGGATTCCGCCGGATCCGTTCGGTAAGAACCCCGCCTTCCTCATAGCCGACGTATCCCGGGGGAGCGCCCACCAGGCGGGAGGCGTTGTGTTTTTCCATGTAATCCGACATGTCTATGCGGACCAGGGATTCCTCGGTTCCAAAGAGATACTCCGCCAGCCGTTTTGCCAGGAGAGTTTTACCCACGCCCGTGGGCCCGAGAAAGATAAAGGATCCCATGGGCCGTTTCGGTGAGGATATGCCGGCCCGGCTCCGCCGTATGGCCGAGGCGATCTGCCTGACCGCGGCGTCCTGGCCGATCACGGAGGCATGGAGTTCATCTTCGATTTTAAGGAGGCGCCGTGACTCCTTCTCCTCCAGGCGCATCAGGGGAATGCCGGTGATCTCCGAGACGACCCTGCGGATATCGCCGTCATCCACGGGGATAAAATCATCCCGGGAAGCGTGGGCCCAGGCGTCCCGGACGGTTTCAACCTGCATCCTGAGGGAACGGACCCGGTCCCGGATTTCCGCCGCCCGTTCGTAATCCTGGGCGGATACAAGCTCACCCTTTTCCCGGGTAAGCAGCTCTATCTCGTATTCCAGCTCATGGATCTCCGGGGGCTGGGCGTTGTATTCCAGCTTGCGCATGGCCCCGGCCTCATCGATGATGTCGATGACCTTGTCCGGCATAAACCGGCCGGTTACGTAGCGCTGGGCAAGCCGGGCCGCGGAGAATATGGCGTCGTCGGAGTAATGCACCCGGTGATGGCTTTCGTACCGGGCCTGGATGCCCTTGAGGATTTCAATGGTTTCGTCAAACCCGGGTTCGTCCACGAGGATGGTCTGGAAACGCCGTTCCAGGGCGGCGTCCTTTTCAAAATGCTTGCGGTATTCCGCCAGGGTTGTGGCGCCGATACACTGGATATCCCCCCTGGACAGGGCGGGTTTAAGCATGTTCGACGCGTCTATGGTTCCTTCGGCGCCGCCGGCGCCGATTATTGTATGGATTTCGTCGATGAACAGGATTACGTTCCCGGCCTGGCTGATTTCCTTCATTATTTTTTTGAGCCGTTCCTCGAATTCCCCCCGGTATTTGGTGCCCGCCACCACGGATCCGATATCCAGGGAAAGTATCCGTTTACCCGCCAGCGCGTCGGGGACATCGTCCCCCGCGAGAAGAATCGCCAGTCCTTCCACAATGGCTGTTTTACCGACTCCGGGCTCGCCGATGAGAATCGGGTTGTTTTTTGTCCTCCGGGCCAGGATCCGGACCGCCCGCTGGATTTCCCGCTTCCGCCCGATAACGGGGTCCGTGCTGCCGGTCCTCGCCATGGCGGTCAAATCCCGGGAATATTCATCCAGGGTCGGCGTATTGGCCTGGTACTGAGTCCCCCGCGCCCGGCCGGAGGAGGAGCTTTTTTTGTCTTCCTCCCCGCCTTCCTGCCGGCTGAGGAAATGGGACTGGTATTCCTCAAACGAATAGTATTCGCTTTCGTTGGGGAACGACGAATGATGGTTGAAGGTGGTCTGGATAATAACCCGGAGCATGTCCGTATCAATGGCGCGCTGGTTCAGGTAGACCTGGACCGGCGAATCCTGCTCCCGGAGGGCCGCGAAAAGCAGGTGCTCCGTGCCGATATAGTCGTTTCCGATGGCCCGGGCCTCTTCCGCGGCGTTTTCCAGGAGGTTCCGGGTGCGTTTTGAGGGAGGCACATCCCCGAAAATAAGCGCCCCCGACATGCGGGGGATTTCCTTTTCGATGGTGTGGCGGAATTCCACCAGATCTATCCGGAGGAACATCAGGGCCTTGCAGGCGGTCCCCGCGCCTTCCTTAAGGAGCGAAATTATTATATGTTCAGGAAGGAGCTGGTCGGAATTGAATCTCCGGGCCTCTTCCTGGGCATCAACGGTCAAAATCCGCTGGGCCCGCTGTGTCAAGCCTTTAAACAAACTGGGGCCCTCCCGTCACGGCAGATACAGAAATCTTCTGGTTCATTAAACTTCCTGTATAAACGTAATGCGAAACACACGCCAATACAAGAATTATACCACAAAATTAGTATTTCCGCAGTAATTCCACCGGAGGAATTTTACCCGCCCGCCGGGCGGGAAGCCATGACGCGGCCACGGAACAGACCACCGTAAAGATCCCGATGGCCGTTATGGCCGACCAGTCCACAATAATGGGTATCTGCTCCAGGTAATAGCCGGGGTCGAGGATCTTAACATCGGTTCCGCTGAACAGCCGGGAAAAGAAGCTCAGCACCGACTCCAGGCCGTGGACTATGGGGTTTATGAACGATCCTATGACGAGGCCCAGGGAAAGACCGATCGCCGCGCCGATTATACCGGTTAAAAGGGCTCCCCAGATAAAAATCCTGGTGGTACCCCGGGGGCTGGCGCCGAAGGCCTTCAGCACCGCGATATCCCGGCGCCGTTCGATGGCGAGCATGGCGGTGGCGGAGGATACATTTACCGCCGCGATGACGACAATCAGGGCCATGATAAGCAGAAGGATCTGCCGGGTGGATTCATAGGAACTGTACTGGGAACGCTGGAGCTCCTTCCAGGTGTATACCGTATATCCCGGCCCCAGGGCCCTGAGGATACGGTGGGAAAAAAGATCCGCCGAATCGTAGGGGTCGTCTATTTTCACCATAAGGTAGGAATACGACAGTTCCTCCGCCAGAAGGCGTTTTCCCATGGCATAGGTCATGATACACCAGAGGGAATCCAGTTCCCGGTAGCCCGAAGAAACGACGCCCTTAACCGTAAAGGGGGTGAGCCGCGGTATGTTGCGGCCGTCGGCGCTGACACGGATGGTCATAAGCCGCACCGTATCCCCCACGGAGACCCCCAGCTGGGCCGCGAGATCCTCCCCCAGGAGCACTTCCCGGTCCGATTCAAGCTCCGCGCTGCCGGCGGGAACCGTCAGAAACCGTTCCCCGCCCCCCTCAAGCCAGAAGGAAGGTTCCACCGCCCGGATATTGGCGCCGGTTTTGCCGTTCGCGCCGACCAGCACCCCCAGCCCCTGGCGTTCCGCCCAGGCGCCGCGCACCCCCTCCATGGACACGATGGTATCGGCGGCGTTTTCGATTTCCAGGGGATTTCTGAAATTGTATACCTGCATGTGTCCGGTTCCCAGTTCGAGATACCGGTCCGTGATTCCCCGGATCATGCCGTCCGCCACAATGAGGGTTACCACAATCGGTATGAGGCTTACGGCGATTCCCGCTACGGCGCCCCTGAGGTACCGCCCGCCCTCATGGGCCCTCCCGAGAAGATACCGGAGGGCGATAAAAAAGCCCGCTCCCCTTTTCAAAGGGAATCCTCCGGCTGGGAACGGAACCGGCCGGCTTCAAGAACGTACCGGATCTCCGCCCGGGAAGCTACCGCCTCATCATGGGTAACCACCACAAGGGTTTTTCCCCATTTCTCGGTCAGGGAATACAGGAGTTCCGCCACCAGGCCGCTGTTCCCCGGATCGAGGTTCCCCGTGGGCTCATCCGCCAGAACGAGATCGGGATCGTTGATGATGGACCGGGCGACGGCGACCCGCTGGCGTTCCCCGCCGGAAAGCTGAGACGGGTAATGGTGGCTTCTGCTGTCCAGCCCCACATCATCCAGGAGCACCCGGGCTTTTTCCAGGGCCGCTTTTTTGGGAATTCCCGCGATGTACGCCGGAAGCATCACGTTCTCCAGGGCGGTAAAATCCTTCAGCAGATAATGGAACTGGAAAATAAACCCCACCTGCCGGCTCCGGTAGGACGTGAGGGCGGTTTCCGAAAGGCCGAACAGTTCGATAGCCGTTTCCTTGGAGCTGCCCCGGGCGGCCTTGGGGGACGATATCCGGACGGAGCCGGAATCGCAGGTATCCAGGCCGCCGAGTATGTTCAGGAGGGTGCTCTTGCCGCTCCCGCTCTGTCCGGTAACCGCCGCGGAACTTCCCCGGGATACGGTAAAACTGATTCCCTTTAGGATTTCCAGTATTTCCGTACCCGACGCATAAGTCTTTACCACATTTTCAGCCTGAATTATCGGATCAGGTCCAGTCTGCTCACTCATACCGAAGAACCTCCGCGGGCCTGATACGGGTGACCCTCCCGGATGCCAGCCAGGCGGCAACAGTGGCGGATAAAATTCCGAATGCACATATAATACACACCTCATAGGGAATAACCCGGCTGGGTATTTCTTTTATATAAAACACCGCCGGAGAAAAGATTGAAAAATCCTCTCCCCCGATTCCGAAACCTCCGGTAAAGGGAGCGGCAATAACGTTCAGGAGATGAATAATACTGTTTACGATGTTTTCCAGGAAGCTGAAAAAGGGACCGATGTTGAAGGCAACCAGCAGGCCCAGCGCCATTCCGGACAGAGCGCCCACGGTTCCGATGATCAGACCGTCGCAGGCAAAAACCATACGGACCGCCCGTTCGCTGGCACCCACCGCCCGGAGGAGTCCGATTTCCTCCCGGCGCTCCAGCACGGACCGCCGCTGGGACTGGTAAATGTTGAGCCCCACCACAATAAAGATGAGTCCCACCAGAACGAACATAAGCAGCTTCTCGGTCCTGAGGGCCCCGAAAAAAGCCCGGTTGTATTCCCGCCAGGAGCTGACTTTTGTCCCCTCCGGAAGGTTCAGGCGCTGCACCATTCCCAGGACCCGGTCGTCCTGCCAGCGGTTGTGGAGCTTGATCCCCAGGGAAAGGCCCGTCACGGTGCCCTGGAGCGCCGCGGCTTCGTCAATATTGATAAACCCCCAGCCCAGGTCGTATTCATAAAACCCGGACCTGAAAATGCCGGTAATTGTAAACAGGGAATTTCCCGCTTCGGCGTCTTCCGCGGTCAGCCCGGAAACCGACATGAGGTGGATCTCATCCCCCAGGCGGACTCCCAGGCGCCGGGCGAGTTCGGCGCCGATCAGCACGGAGTTTTCCTTGGTAAGGTCAAAGGAACCGGACTCAAAAATCAGTTTTTCAGCCATGCCCCGGTCCAGGTCCAGGGCGTCCGGAGGAAGTCCCCGGATCACCGACACCTGGGGGTTTCCCCGGTCGCCCCTGATCAGGCCCTGGATTTCCCGGAAAGGTACGGCGGAACGGACGGGACCCAAGCCGCGGATTTCCGCAAGCAGCGGGCCGCTGTCTCCGGTATCGGGAATGCCGTCGGCGCGCACATGGTAGGATGAGATTTCGAGAATACTCTCAATAAACCCCAGCTGAAATCCGTTCATCACCGCCAGGATTACGATCAGGGCCAGTACGCCGACACCGATACCCAGCACCGCCAGCACCGAGGACGGGGAGGTTTTATCCCGTCTTCTTCCGGATATGTACCGGGTCGCGGTAAATCCTATCCATGCCCGGTTTCCCATCAGTTTTCCCTCCCCGGCCGGATCTGCTCTTCGGAAATCTTTCTGCCCCCTTCCCACAGGGCACGGAGCACCACGGTACCGTTTATGTACAACTCTTCCACTTCCTGATCTCCCTGTTTTCTGACAGTCCGTTCCAGTACACCGTTCCGGTAATCCTGTTCCAGGATACGGTCTCCGCTGCTGTCATAGGTATACTCAACCCGCCGTTCTTCGGAACCGCCGGTCCAGACCACCGATTCCAGGCGGTCGCCGGACCAGGTGTTCTGGATTTCTCCGATGGTATTGCCGTCCTCATCTTCCCGGGTTTCCCGGAGAACCCGGCCCCGGTCATCGGTGGTATATAATACCCTATTTCCGGGATTTAATAAAACATCCCCCAGAAAATCCGAGCTTACCGGAGAAACAGGATCCACGAATACCCGCTCCCTGCCGCCGGCCGGAGCGAGGCTCGGAAATTCAATTACATCCGGCGGAACGGGGGGGTCCCCTGTCTCGTATATCCGTTCCACGGACCGCAGCGAAGCGGCGCGGGTGTACTGGTACCGGTCGGTCCACAGCTTTTCCTCGGGACCGAGCACCGCCGCGGCCGGCGGCGATTCCGGAACATCCGGGCCGGGTTCAGCCGGTTCTCCGCCGCCATCCGGTCCGGCCGGGACCGGATGGCGGCGGGATGTTTCCGCCTGGATAAGAACACCGTTCCGGTAGGAATACCGCGTAATAAGAACCGATTGGTCGGATCCGTACTGGTACTCTTCGGTAAGATTCCCGAAGTCGTTGTAAAGCTCAATGAAACCCGCGGTATTGTCATCGAAAGCCGCCGCCGCGAGGGTTGCGCCCCGGGGCGTTTTCAGAACCCAGCGCTGCCTCGCGGGATCGCCCTTCTCATACAGGGTATGGAGTTCCGCGAAAAAAGGGCCCTGAACGGCCGTCCGCAGGCGTTCGGGTATTTCCCCGGCGGAAACGGTTTTAACCGACAGGACGTAGTCTTCCCTGAGGCCAAGTCGGGAAAAAACCGGCTCCAATGCCATTCCCGCCGCGTTTGACCGGTACCAGTCCTCTCCAAAGGACCAGGAAGAAATCAGGAGTACCGCTGCCAGGCAGAGAAGTCCCCGGTTATTGTTCGGCACCCAGAAATTCCCTTACATACCGATGGGGATCAAAGGGAGCGATATTTTCGTACTGCTCACCGTCGCAGACAAAAAGCACCGGAAGCCGCAGATCCGCCGACAGGGAAAAGGCGATTCCCCCTCTGGCGCTGGAATCGTATTTTGTCAGAATCACCCCGTCCAGGGAAACCGCTTCATGGAATATTTCCGCCTGGGCGAGCGCGTTCCTGCCGGTGGTGGCATCCAGGACAAGCCATTTCAGATACCGGGAATTCCCGGACTTGGATTCAACGATCCGGTCTATTTTTTTGAGCTCCTCCACCAGGGCGCTTTTAGTATGCATCCGCCCGGCGGTGTCCGCGATGATAAGATCCCCGGCTCCGGATACTGCCGCTTCCAGGGCGTCGTACACCACCGCCGCGGGATCACCGCCGTGTTTGTGGGCCACCACCCTGACACCAAGGCGTTCGCCGTGGATTTTGAGCTGGTCAATCGCCGCGGCCCGGAAGGTATCCGCCGCAGCGAGCAGCGGACGGCGGCCCGCCGAGGAACGGTACAAATTCGCCAGTTTCGCGGCGGAAGTTGTCTTGCCCACTCCGTTGACGCCCAGCAGAAGGATAACGCCGAGTTCATTGGAGCCGAACACGGGAGGATCTTTTTTTATCAGCATTCCCTTCAGCAGATCCGCCAGAGCCTCCCGGATTTTATCACGGTCGGTTATTTTGTTTTTCCGGCAGATATCCTGCAGGGCATCCACGGTTTTAAAAGCCTCCGCGGCCCCAAAATCGCCTTCCACCAGAAGATCGGCAAGATCCTCAAAAAGCTCCTCCGACGCAGCGCTCTTTATTCCGAATAGGTTCCGTATTCTGTCCGCAAACCGCATAGTTCCCATAACTAAACCTCAAGTTATTTGCGGTGATTTCAAAATATCACATTTTGAAATCACTTCCCTGGATGTAGTGCAGAAAACGTATGTATCACGCTTTCTGCAAAAACAATTTCAAACCCAGCCGGGTGTTGAAATTAGTTCATTCGACAATTTCACTTATACCGGAATTCGCCGCCCTGGTATAAAAAAAGAAACGTACCAGCGCTTCCGTGAGGAAGGTGCCGGCCACGACCCAGCCCCCTATGCTGGTATAGTAATAAATATTGGCATCCCTGTACAAACTGTCCGTGGCGGTACCGTTGGCGGAAGCCTGGTTATACCCGTTTATGCGGGCCGATGCGATTCCGTTGAAGAGGATTGCCACGGGCAGCGCGATCCAGAAACGGGCAAAGGCTCCGTAGAATTTGCGGCGCAGGGTTTCCACGGATTTGTTCTCCGGGATATTCGGATCCATGGGATGAAGAACCGTTGAAGCGGTCTGGCCGCGGAAAACCACCGAGGTGGTTTTACCGTCCGGAGTTTCTACCATTACATACTCAAAGCGGTCACGGGGAACATCGAGCACCATGGGGGTGTCACCGATATACAGAGCTCCCCGGTACACCGACGCACGTTCCCCCTCGGCGATTTCAATGCCGAAGGCTTCCATCATAAGAGGAGTCAGTTTGAAGTGGAGCTCCACAATTTCTCCGGGGTCCATATTCACTTCAGCGAAGGCGCTTTCGTAATTTGGGGCAAAAGCCTGGACACTGGTTTCCCCGGGGAACTGGTCCATGGCGCCGGTGGAACCCCTTCCGGCAAAGGAATCGTTGATTACGATTACCGAGTTTTCCGGTTCCGCGAACACCCGGATGGAAGCCGGCACAGTTCCGGAAACCATGGCTGTCATTCTGCCTGATAAATCCATCAGCGCGGCATCCTGGTCCTCCGCGGAAAAAAGCGCGTAATCTTCATAAATATATTCCTGGGCGTAAAGGGCGTATATCCTCAGGGTAACGTAGATACGGCCGTGAAATTCGGAAACCTCCGCGGCAAGAAAGCCGTCGGCCTTCTGATCCCTGCAGAAGCCGTACTCTCTGCCGGGCTCCGGAGGCGCGGGGTAATTCCCGGACAGATTGCCTTCGGTCAGGACAAAAGAGGGAATTTTCTCAATCAGCGGAAAGGTATGTTCCGCCTCCAGAAGGGCTTCTTCGAGCTGGGTAATTTCCTGTTCCAGCTTTTTAAGATTCTGCCGGTACTGCCAGTTTTTTTCACCCATAAAAAGCAGATTGTCCCGTTCCTGCCGTTTTTTTACCAGGGCCTGGGCTGCTTCGGTATGGGCGGCATTCCAGGCATAGTCCTTATAGAAACCGTATTCATCGGCGGGTCTGACCCGATGGTCCAGGTCACGGAGGTCTTTTACCAGAGTGCGGCTCACGAGGTTCCCGATGATTCGCTGGGATGGGGAGAGCGCTTCGGTATTAATAGCGGTAATACACAGGACCCACTCACCGTTCAGGGCGGCGGTGCCTTCATCGTCCGCAGTGCCCCGGGGAAAAACACAGAGGGGAATGCAGAAGCACAGCATCAGGACCGCCGCCATTCGCGCGCAGCGGCCCCCCGGAAACGGCGTGATGGTTTCCGTCTCTGCGGAAAAAACAGCGGATCGCCGGAACGGCCTATTTACCGTTTTGTTTCCATGCAAAACGCAGATACTCCTCGATAAAAGGATCGATATCGCCGTCCATGACAGCCTGGATATTGCCGATTTCCGCCTTGGTCCGGTAATCCTTTACCAGGGTATAGGGCTGGAAAACGTAGGAACGGATCTGGTTGCCCCAGGATATGTCCTTTTTTTCCTGGGCAAACCGCTCGTTTTCCTTTTCCTTTTCCTGGCGGTAATGCTCGTACAGCCGGGCCTTGAGCATACTCATGGCGGTGGCCCGGTTTTTTATCTGGCTCCGTTCGTTCTGGCAGGCTACGACGATACCGGTGGGAAGGTGGGTCAGCCGGACCGCGCTGTCGGTTTTATTGACATGCTGCCCGCCGGCGCCGCCGGACCGGTAGGTATCCACCCGGAGATCCTCCGGGCGTATGTCCACCTCAACCGAATCGTCGATAACGGGAAATAAGTACACCGAAGCGAAGGACGTATGCCGCCGGGCGTTTGAGTCAAAGGGTGAAATCCGGACGAGCCGGTGGACACCGCTCTCGCCTTTGAGATAGCCGTAGGCATAATCCCCGTCTATGCGGGCGGTGGCGGATTTAATCCCCCCTTCCGCTTCCAGACGGTCGACCTCTTCTATGGAAAAGCCCTTCCGCTCAGCCCACCGGAGGTACATGCGGTACAGCATCTGGGCCCAGTCACAGGCCTCGGTTCCGCCGGCGCCGGAATGGATCGTCAGGAAGCATCCGTTGCGGTCAACTTCTCCGGGCATGAGTTCATAGATGTTCTGTTTTTCGTATTTTGCGTTGAGGTCCCTGAGGGTGCCTTCAATTTCCGCGGCCTGGGATTCGTCGCCGGCTTCGCTGGAAAGTTCATACAGAACTTCCAGATCCTCCGCTGCCTGGACAAGATCCTTCCATGGCTCATACCGGGCTTTCAGGCCCTTAAGCTGGCCCATGGTTTTTTCCGCCTGGGCGCTGTCATTCCAGAAACCCTCCGCGGCGGTCTGTTCTTCAAGTTCAGCTATCTTTTTCCCGAATGAAGCGTCCTCAAAGACGCCTCCAGGTATCGTGGATACGGGCCTTAAGTTCCTGAATAGGCCCGTTTAATTCTGCCAAAATCATCGCAACTCCTCTTACTTTCTTTTAACTATTCTGGTCGTCTGGACGGAGATCGTTTTTTCCTGCCCGCCCCTGGCCACCAGGCGCCGCCATTTTTTATCCTTCAGGGTGGAAAGAACCAGGGTTCCTTCCAGGGGAAACTGGTAGATCCGTATCCGGTCAAAAGCATCGGTTGCCCGGTCCAGGTCGCGTTTTACCCGGCTCAGGGTGGCGGGAGAAACGATTGCCGATTCCCAAAGGCCGCGCTGTATCTTCTCAAACCCGTACTGGGCCAGGAGATTTGAAAGTTCCCGGGCCCGTTCTTCCGATCCGGGGTCCAATGCAATGGATACAAACATAGTCTATAGCTTACGGAAAAGCCCCCGCTGTGTCAAACGGGGAGCACCGAGTCTGACAAGCCGGAAAACATCCGGTGTTACTGATGCCGCGGGGCCTGCCGGAGAAAAACGGTGTTGGCTCCGTGTCGGCCTGCGGCCTCGAAAGTCGCTCAACATCGTTTTTCTCCGGCACCCGGCGATACCAGTACGGCCCGGATGCTTTCCGGCTTAATCGACTCGGTGCTGCCCCGGTCAGGAGGGCTGTGTATGGGAGGATGATTCTGGCATACGTTTTTACCTAAAACCGGGTATGTATCCCTCACCCAGCACCCCGCCAAGGTAGGGCAGCCGCGGTATTCCTGGGAACAGGCACAGAAGCATGGTGCGGCAAAGCAGCGCCGGGTGTCCTATGAAAAGAAACACCGCCCTGCGGTTTTTTTTCATAGGACGGGCCCCGCGGAAGTGCTATCCCATGCTTCTGTGCTTAGTACTAAATATACCGCGGCTGTCCTGCCGGCTATAGACGAGACCCTTTTCCGCCGATTAGTATACTATTATGAGAGCAAAAAAGATTATCTTGTTTGCATGCCTCTGCGTCCTGTCAGCGGCCGCGGTTTTTTCACAGACATCGGATTCGGCGGTTTTTGCCCCCTTTATATCCCGGCTGACCGTGGAGGTACGCAATAATTTAATCCGCCTCAGCTGGCGTGATTCTCAGGACGTCAGGGGACCGGTATACGTTTACCGTTCGGAGCGGCCCTTTGAGAGCACCGGCCCGTCCGGCCTTGAGCGTCCCGTGGAGGTTCCCTACGGCGTTCAGTCGTATATTGATGAAGTAGTTTCGGCGGGGACCTTTTATTATTTCATCGCTGCCAGCGACGAACAGGGGCGCAGATACGAAATGGCCATTCCCCTGAACAATACCATCAGTGTTGCTATCCAGGATTTTTCCGAAGCCCCGGTTATAAGCGACGGAACCACTGAAAATCAGCTGCCGGCATCCGTACAAACCGGACTCGTTTCCCTGGAGGCGCTTCTCCAGGGGGACGCGGTCATAATCAGTTTCCGGGTCACGGGGGAAAACAAAACCGGGGTTCTTTACCGGAGTGTCCAGCCCATACGGAGAACTCAGGATCTGCTGAGCGCCGTTATAGTACAGTCCGGAGTGCAGTCGCCATTTGTCGATTACCCGGTACCGGGGATTCCCTATTATTACGCCGTTGTTTTTGAAGAAGACATCGCCCGGGGACAGGTCTCCGTGGTTCCCGGACAGAATTCCACCATTGCCGCCGTGGAGGTTCCCGAAGGAACCTACCGTGTCGGGCTGCCGGACCGCAGGACCGATCTGCGTTCCATGCCGCTGCCGCTGATTTCCGTCTATACCGCGGTTCCCGGCGGAACGGGTTACACAGAAGTCCCCATTCCCGGAGAACTGTCCCCCGAAGCGGCAAAAGCCGTGGGTGATCTTACCCGGAACAGTTCCGGGCAGAAACAGGCTATCCAGAAACAGCCCCGGGCGTTTTCCCAGGATCTGGAAGGAACTTCCGGCGGCGAGGAGTATACCCTCAAGGCAATCGTCCGCGGACCTTTTTCAAAACGCAGCTGGGATCAAGCCCGGGATGAGCTCATCCAGTTTCTGTCCCTGCCCAGGAGCAGCCAGGCGGAAGCCCGGGCGCGGTTTTATCTGGGCCAGACCTATTATTTCCTCGGACAGCCCCGGGAAGCCCTTTTCGAGTTCCTCCTGGTACAGTCCCATTATGAGGAAGAAGCCTCGGAATGGATCCAGGCAACCCTGGCGGATATGCTCGCCCTGGAGAGAACACCGTAAATATTTCTGCGGTCTGGTACTTTTTTGTATAATAATATCTGCTCGCCATAGGAACCGGAGAATATCTATACCTAACGGTATGTAATCAAAAAAGCAAATTACTATCAGGATGGGTATATTCAGAGGTAAAACCATCAAAAGCGATACCCAGGAACCCGAAGAGGGGGCAGCGTAAGACTTACCGCCTTTTGGCGCCAAGTCTTTTAGGAGTTTTGCGGAGCAAAACTTCACGCATTATGCGGTAAGACTGGAGCGAGGGGGAGCCGCCCTCTTAACCGGGGCAGCACCGAGCCGGTTAAGCAGGAAAGCACCCGGCCGTAATGGTAACGTCGGGTGCCGGGAAAAAACGGTGTTGAGCGACTTTCGAGGCCGAAGGCCGACGAGGAACCAACACCGTTTTTTCCCGGCAGGACCCGCGGCATCGTTATCCTCCGGGTGCTTTCCTGCTTGAAAGACCCGGCGCTCCCCCTCCTACCGGATACTCCTGAGCAGAGCCCGCAGTTCGGGATCCACAGGATTTTCCCCCGTTGATACACCGCTGCCGGATTCATCCTGAACTTTCAGGTACACCGTATCCCCCGGAGATATCAGGTCAAAGAAACCGCTCCGGCTCAGAGAACCCGAAGCAATTTCATCCCCGACATTTTCAATAACCAGGGTTCCCACGAGATCCTCCTGGGCGTAGGTAATGCCGATTCCCTCATTGCGGAGTTCGGACCGGCCTTTCTTGATAATCTCATAGACCCCGCTGGAATCAACCCCGTCGGCTTTCCCCTTATCGATCAGGCCCTGGTTGCCGCGGCGGCGGATCAGTTCCGCTTTAAAAGGCAGGGAAGACACCAGCTGATCCACGAGGCTGCGGGAGGCGTTCCGCAGCCGGTCGGCGCCGGTTCTGTAAGTCCGGAAAACCGCCGCCGGCGAACCGGTCCGGCCAACGAAGAGTTCCCCCGTAAGGGAAAGGTCCCGTTCGTTTTCGGAAACACTGACAATGAGGAAGTAATCGGCGCCGGCTTCCCGGGCGTTCCGGAAGGCCGAGGAGTAACTGGACTGGCGCAGCTCGAGGTCCATGGGACGGATATTCCGGTCGTGGATCAGTATGTCCCTGATATAGCCGGAGGCCACCGCCCCCGCGTCGGCATGGTGAATCGCCGACTGCGACGCGGCGGAGAATACGGCGACCTTCCAGTGGCGGTTTGCCAGCTCCACGGGATCCACATTCCATTGCCGGAAGATCGCGTCCGAAAGCAGGGAGTCATAGGCTTCCACCGCATCGTTTACCGTACGGTCGGCCAGGCCGATATCCTGCATAAACCGCAGTTCCTCAACGTACCGGGAGGGATAGCCCTGGACACGGAGCAGGTCCGCGTATTCCCGCCGGTCCGCGGCGTACGGATTGAGCCTGAGCCCCCGCCGGTATTCAAAAAGAGCCTGATCCATGAGGTTCCTGGATTTGAAATCCCGGGCCCGGGAGAAATGCCAGGAAGCCCAGCGGATCCGCTGGGGGTCCTCCAGGCTCGTGGTGGTGATAAGTACTTCCTCCAGGGCGGCCCGGACGAATTCGTCATCGGGATCGATGCTGGTCGCGATGGACAGCACCGAAAGCGCATCCGAGGGCCGGCCCATCCGGATGTAACTCATGGCCTTGAGGTACCACGCGGAAACATCCTCCCGGTTGGCGGCGATGGATTCATCCGCCAGCCGGGCCGCCTCCTGGTACTGGCCGGACCGGTACCGCAGGGAAGCCAGGAGGGAACGGGCCGGGGCAAATCCCGGCTTGAAATGCAGGGACCGTTCGGCGTAGCGTATGGCGCTGGCAAACTGTCCCGCCCCGGCGTCGAGGTACGCAGCATAATAATAAACCCGGTAGTCATCGGGATGCTGGTTCATGGCCCGGTTAATATAGGTGCGGGCATTGTCCCGGTCACCCAGGGAACCCAGCACAAGGGCAAGGGATATGAGCACCCGGCGGTCGTCGGGATACCGGCGCACCACCTCCTGGTAGCGCTGGACCGCCTCCCCCGCCCGCCCCCGGGCTATATCGAGTTCCGCGGCGGCAAAGAGGGCTTCTTTATTGTAAGGTTCCCGGGACAGCACCTCGGATATTACCGAAGAAGCGGCCTCAAGCCGCCCCAGGGCAATAAGGATAAAAGCTTCGAGGTTCGCCAGGGCCATATTTCCCCGCGCCAGGGATCGGGCCTTCCGGATCCAGCTCAGGGCCTGGTCGTATTCTCCCAGCTCATAGTAGGCCTCCGCCAAAGAGGCGCTAGCCTCGGCGTGGGCGGGATTGATCCGCAGGCATTCGAGGAACGCCTCCGCCGCGGCGTACCAGTCCTCCGCGGCCATGGAAACCTGCCCGGCTTCGTAATACGCGGAAGCGCCGGAATACGCCGACTGGGCCGCCGCGGGGACCGCCGGAAACACAGCTAAAAACAGCAGCGCCGCCGGGATGAGGCCGTTCCGCGCTGAGCGGAATATTTTTTCAGAAAAAAACTTTTTTACAATGCTCATGGAGTCTGCTCCCGGGACAGCACGATTTTGACGGTATTGATTTTATGGCCCTCCATATCCTGGATGATAAAATCGTGGCCGCCGAATACCGCCTTCTCATATTTTACCGGAATTTTACCGAAAAGGTCAAAAACAAATCCCCCCAGGGTATCAAACTCCTCCACGGGGAGGATTATCTCCAGTTCATCCGCCAGATCCTCCAGATTGACCCGGGCGTCGCAGAGATACACCCCGCTCCCCACTTCCAGAACATCTTCCTGTTCATTGTCAAATTCATCCTGAATATCACCGACAATTTCCTCGATGATATCCTCCATGCACACTATCCCCGAGACTCCGCCGTATTCATCCACCACCACGGCAATGTGCACCCGGCGGCGGCGGAGCTCCCGGAGGAGTTCGTCTATATGTTTCGATCCGGGCACGAAAAAGGGTTTCCGTATGAGCTCTTCCGTATGGAACTCTTCCCCGTGTACCAGGGAACGGAGAATATCCTTGACGTAGAGAATGCCGATAACATTGTCTATGGTATCTTTATACACAGGAAACCGGGAATGGCCGCTTTCGGAAATCCGTTCCAGAAGCTCCTCCCGTTCCGCATCGGCGGAAAGGAACACCGTATCGATCCGGGGAACCATCACTTCCTTTACCGTGGTTTCAGACAGTTCCACCACTCCCCGGATCATTTCCTGCTGGTCCGACTCCAGGGCGTCGTAGGTCTTTTCGTTCATTTTCCGGTCCTGCTTGGATTTCCAAACGCGTTTAAAGAAGGTGTCTGTATTCATGAAAGGATACGCTCCCCGGATAACTCCGATAGAATTTTTTCCTGTGTCCGCAGCATGGGCTGTTCCGGATCATTCGTGGCGTGGTCATCGCCGTTCAGGTGGAGAATACCGTGCACCACAAGCCGGCGCAGTTCCTCATCCTCCGGGACATTGAAATAAACGGCATTTTCGGAAAGGTTTTTAAGGGAAATGGCAATATCCCCGGGAAGGAAGCGCGTATCTTCCCCCTGGCCGGTATATTCCCCGAGTTCAAAGGACAGTACATCCGTGGATTCATCCTTTCCCCGGAAGCGGCGGTTGAGATCCCGGATGGTCTGTTCGTCACAGAGAAGAACAGAAAGGTCCCATTGGTCCAGGCCGAGGGCCTGCATGACCTTCAGGGCGTACCGCTCCAGGCGCTCCGACCACGGGGGTAAGGGAACCCCTTCGGCGGAAACAGCGACCCGGTTCATCCGCGGGGTCCTTGGGGAGCCGAGGTTTCATAATGGGAAGAGTTTTCCTTAAGGACCTTGGGATAATCGATCCGTGAATGGTAATGACCCGCCAGAACCCTGACAAAGGCTTTCTTAATGGTTTCCAGATCCCGGAAGGTCAGTTCCGATTCCGAAAGCTGGCCCTGCTCGAATTTCGACATAATCAGTTCCTGGATAAATTTCTCCAGCCGGGATGTGGACGGTTTTTTCAGGGTACGGACAGCGGCCTCGACCACATCGGCGAGCATGACCACCGCGGATTCCCTGGAACGGGGCGGCGAGCCGGGATAGGTAAAATCCTCTACGTTAACCTGGGATTCGCGCTTGAGGGCTTCGTTGTAGAACCAGCTTATCACCGAATTGCCGTGGTGCTGACCGATGATATCCACCACTTCCTTGGGCAGCCCCATGTTCCGGGCTTTTTCCACACCGATCTTAACGTGGCTCCTGATGACCGTAGCGGACAGCCGGGGGGCGATATCCTCGTGTTTGTTGTAGGCGGTCTGGTTTTCGATAAAATAGTCCGCCTGCTCCATCTTGCCGATATCGTGGTAATACGCGCCCACCCGGGCCAGGAGCGCGTTGGCGCCGATGTCCTGACAGGCCGACTCCGCGAGGTTGGCCACCATCACGGAATGGCTGTAGGTCCCCGGGGCCATGGTTAACAGGCGCTTCAGGATCGGGGAATTGAGATCCGACAGCTCGATAAGCCGGAAGGTTGTGGCGGTATTGAGGGCGTTTTCCAGCAGAGGCAGGAAACCCAGGACGATCATCCCGGAAATAATCCCGTTCAGGGCGGCCCACAGCAGCATAAAGGCGGTATCCTGGACGGACGCGTGCTGGATCAGAAGGATGGCAAACATGCCGATACAGTTTGTCCCCGCGATGATAAATCCGGCTTTGACAAGATCCATCCGGCGTTCCGCCCCCTGGAGCGTATAGGCTGCGGAAAACCCGGAAATAAGGGCAAAGGTAAAAGCCGCCCCGTCAAAGGAGCCTGATACAAACGCGGCCAGGGGCAGAACCGTGGCGGCCGCCACGGCGGCCCGGGTATTGATCAGAATTGCCGGAAGCATAACCATAAGCGCCGTGGGAAACAGCACCGATGGCATAAAATATTCCCGGTTAAAGGAAACTCCGTTTATAAAAACCGCCCCGATGACATAGGAAGCTCCCAGGATAGCCAGAAAATAAACTTCCTGGGCGGTGAGCTTCCGACCTATTATCCGGGAACTCATGAGGAAACAGAACAGGGCAAAAACAAAGGTCAGTACAATTATCCGGCCGATGATCCTTCCGGGATCAGCCTGTGCCAGGGACTGGTCCAATGCCCTGAGGCGGACCATATCATCCTTGGTGATAATAAAACCTTTCCGGATGACCTGCTCGCCCCGCTTTATCTCCTTTACCACGGGTTCCACCTGGGCCCGGGTCTCGGCCAGACGCTGTTCCGTATCTTCGGAAGAGAAAAACACGTTTTCGGTGATAAAAGGCTTCAGAAGCTCCGGCGCAATGGCCGCAAAGGAAGACGGGTATGAACCGGAAGAAATGATCCGCACAATCCGGGAATCGGCGGTGCCCCGGGTAATAACCTTATCGTAGGAGACCCGTTCCCGCTCGACCCTGGGACCGGTGGTATGCAGCAGTTCAACCGTATCGGGATTGTACTGTTCCAGACCGATCTGGGGTATGGCGAAAACACCCGATTCCAGGATAGATTCCAGGACATCGTACCCGAAATCCAGGAGGCGGCCCCGGGCGGGATCCCGGAAAAGGGCATCCAGGGTATCCGGCCGGAAGGCGCCGGGATAGGCGGACTGGACAGCCAGTTTGTAGGCTTCCGCCGAAACCCCTTCATCAAAAAGCCGCTGGGACAGCGCTGCGAACCGCCGGTATGAATCGGTAATTTCCTGGGTAATACCCATGGAATATTTAAAAACAGCAGGAACGAGCCGTTCCTGCGCTTCAAGACGGAGGCGGGTCGCGTCTTCATCCACATAGGCTATCATCTGTTCCGCGGTAACATCCCGTTCCGCCACTTTGCCGACTTCAAATTCCCGGAGGTCCGCATTGGCACGGGATGTATACCCCGTGCCGCCGCATACCACTATGACCGAGACGGCAAAGGCGGACAGGACCGCTGCGGTGGGCCACCGCCGCAGTTCAGCCGGCTTCAGAAGTCTGAGGAAGGGGCTCTTCCCCGCGGTTTCACGATTTTTTTTCGTTGTCATAGGCTTGGATAATCTTTTTTATTAAGGGGTTCCGTACAACATCGGCGGTGCTTAGATAGGCAAAATGAATGCCTTCCACCGAAGATAGAATTGAAACGGCATGCAGCAGGCCGGAATCGACACGTTTAGGCAAGTCGACCTGGGTCGTATCCCCGGTAATCACCGCCCTGGCGCCTTCTCCGATTCTGGTAAGAAACATTTTCATCTGTTCTTTGGTCGTATTCTGGGCCTCATCGAGGATAACCATACAGTCGTTGAGGCTTCTTCCCCGCATATACGCCAGCGGGGCTATTTCGATTGCCCGGGATTCCTCCATCCGCCGGATCACGTCATAGGGGACCAGGGCTTCCATGGCGTCGTAGAGAGGCCTGAGGTAGGGATTTATCTTCTGGGTCAGGTCTCCGGGAAGGAATCCGAGGCTTTCCCCGGCTTCGACCACCGGGCGGGTCAGAACGAGTTTGCGCATCTTCTTGGAAAGTACGAGCCTGAGGGCTTCCGCTATGGCGAGATAGGTTTTTCCCGTACCCGCGGGACCGACACAGAAGGTAATATCGTGGCTGCGCATTCCCCTGATATACGCCCCCTGGTTCAGGCTCCGGGGGAAAACCCGGCCGAATCCGTGGGGGATCTGAACCATGGCGTCCTTGAAGGGGTCCCCGGAATTTTCAGCTGATTCCTGCGACCCCGCCAATGCGCGGACGTAATCCGGGGAGGGGGTTTCTCCGTTCCGGGCCGAATCGATAAGCCGCTCCATCATGGTTTTAAACCGGCTGAGACCTGCTTCATCGAGTCCTTCCGCGCGGAGCTCGTTTCCCCTGGTGGCAATCTGTCCGCCGAGGAAATCCTCAAGAGCCCGGAGGTTTCCGTCATTGGCGCCGCATACGGCGGACAGAATATCCTGGTTATCGAGCACTATGGTTATACTTTCGTCCAAAAAAACCTCTACCGCCGAAGTTTATAACCCCTATTGGCCGAAGTCAATAGGTGGGGGAGCACCGGGTCTTTCAAACCGGAAAGCACCCTTGTTTAACAGGTCCGCGGGGCCTGTCATCACAGACGGGCGCTTTCCGGCTCAACCGGCCCGGTGCTGCCCTGGCAAGGCGGGCTGCTCCCCCTGACTCCAGCCCCGCTTCGCGAGTCTTCCGTCACCCCCACTCCGGGTTCCCGGGATAGGCTTGCTTCTACCGGATAAATCGCACCCCTGTGGTAACAGTACAACACCCCTTAAGCCGGAAGCATCCTAGCCGGGATATGGTAACACCGTTTCTCTGCGGCAGGACCCGTGGAACCGTACATCCGGATGCTTTCCGGGCACCACCTTCTGGTTCCCGGGAGAAGGCCTGCTTCTGTAGGCAAAGGTACAATCATTAAACAACCCATCGGCACACAGCCAGCCCACCCTTCATGACCGGGAAACTCCGGTACCCCGAAGAGCCGGCAAAGAAGCATGGGCGAAATGGTAACACGGGGTGTCGGAGCACTGAGGGTATGAGCGACTTTCGAGGCCGAAGGCCGCTGAGGAGCCATACCCTCAGTGCTCCGACAGGCCCCCTGGATCCGGTATCAACCATGCTTCTTTACCGGGACTCCGTATACCGGATGATTTCCGGGCACCACATCACAGGAATTCAAAAACATCCTTATCGTATTTTATCTCGGATTTAAACTCGCTGACCGGTATCCACTGTATCAGGAAGGATATCTCCGTATTAAACCGGTATTTGTAGGGAGTTGAGGACTGGTCCAGATACGGGGCCAGTTTAACCTCAAGCTTGGCGTTCCAGTCCCCCAGGTAATGAGTTGCCGCGAGGGATAAGTCCTTGAGCTTGAATCCCGAACCGCGCCGGAGGGATTCATCATCAAACCGGAAGGAATTAACCAGATCTTTTATTACGTTCCTCTCTCCGGGCAGGTCTACCGGAATGTCGAAAAATGGAAGGTCCTGCATATACCGGAAGATGACGGAGTTCATTGATGTGGCGGAGAACGAAAGATCCAGAAAATCCGTTATTCTCACCGTGGATCCCAGGGTGAATGTGAAGCTCGAATAGGTATACCGCTGCAGGTCCAGGGTGAGGCTTGAACCGACATCCAGGGAATAGCCGAACCGCTTGTTGAAAAGGGTATCATTTTTGAAGCTGTGGTTATAGGAGAGCCGTATATCCTTGGGATGCATCACCGTATCCCCCGACGGATCGGTCTGCCAGCCCGAAGTGTCATCATACACATAGGGTACGCCGTAGGCGGTTGAAAACGCAGCGGAAAACGCGCCGCCCCCTCTTCTGAAGTTCAGGCTTGTGGAGATACTGGTCAGTTCATCCTCTTCCGGGTCATAGACCATGGAATACCGGAGATCACTGCTGGGCCCGAGGTCGAGGGTTTCGGTAAAGGTTACGGGCTGGAATTCGGGATCGTTGGCGAGCTCCTTTACACTGGTGCTGACCGTGGTGGTGGTTCTCCATACCCGGAATGAGGCATTGCCGGTCAGCTGGGAATCCCGGGGAGGTATATCCGCGGTAAGGGTTACGTTCTGCTGTTTGTCCAGCACCAGGGCGTTAATATTGGCGGTAACTTTGTGGCTCTCAATGGCATCTTTGTTCCATTCAGAGAACAATATTTCCCAGGAAGGATCATCGGCGGTTCCGTCAAAAACGGATTTTGCCAGAAGATTCTTGATCGAGTAGGAAAAACTCGTATTGCTCCATATAGAATTAAAGAAAAACGGCCGCAGGGTGGTGGTAAATTCACTGTACGTATTGAAGTACGTGGCATTGTGATTTCTTACTTTAGAAGCATCCAGCTTTGCCTGGGTATCGAAATCCTCCGAATCCTCGTTGACGTAATTGTACCCCTGCCAGGCACCGGTACCGGTCAGGGCAAGGGACGCTGCGTACAGCCCGGTATTATCTTTGACGTTGACGGTGGCCGAACCGTTAAGCCTGGCGCTGGTCAGTATGGAAGAAATTTCATCCCAGGAAACATCCTGGGAGTCCGGCCAGTTTGCGTAGGACGACCGGAACTGCATTTCCGATGAAGCCGTGGGATTGAGCCGGTAATCAAAGGTTACCACCGGGCCGCTCAAAGCCGTGGGGATGGTGAAACTCTGGGATAAGGACGGCGGAACCAGGGAATCCACCGTTCCGGTGCTTTCCTCACCCGCGGAGGGATCGTGGGTTTCCCAGGGCGGCCGGGGTATACCGAATTGTCTCATCGGATCGTCCCGGTTTTCCGGGGTTTCCCCGGTACCGGGCGCGGAAGCGCTGTTTCCGTAGCTCAGGGGCTGGCCCGCGACGGACCCGCTCAAGGAATAGATGGTCCACTTATCGGGAAAGAAAAACGTACTGCTGGGGGTGTAAGAACTCTGGGAAGATGAGGAATTCCTCGTTTTGTACGACAGAAAGGTACTCAGATTTGACAGGGTAAGGCTTGTAATATAGGGATTGAGCGAAGGGAACGACGGGCTTGAGGTAGCGCTGACCCGCCATTCATAGGAACCCAGAATGTTGTCGCTGGTATCATCATCCGAAGAAGAACTATTCATCGCAAGATTGAACCAGTCCATTGCCTCCGAGCGGTCCATAAAATCCCTTTCCACAAAGGGGTCCGAATAAAAAGGCAGATCCCAGGAAAGCCTGCCCGCCTTGCCCGAAAGGGCGCCGGTGGTTTTCAGCCGGTACCGGAAAGGAACCTCCATGGAAAAAAGCCGGGACTTGTTCCAGGAGCTCTCTCCGTCAAAATCGGGATAATACGGGGAATAGGAACCATCGGAAAGCTGGTAAATATCCCTGGTAAACCCGATCCCGAAGGAAAGCGTCGTGGAATCGAGGATACCCAACTTGGGCAGTTCCAGCTCGGTCCCGATATAGGCGCCGAGGTTGGCGTAGGCGTCAAACAGCAGCGACAGCCGGGTATCATTGGGACTCCGGTCTTTTTTCCCGGTACTTCTCAAAAAAATGCCCTCCCGGACACGTTCCATATCCGTGGCGTTGCCCAGTATTTTCGTGATTGAATTTTCCGAGCTGGCATCGGCCTTGGGTCTGCCCAGGATGTATGTGGTGGTCTGCAAATAGCTCCCTTCCCGGGACCGGTATCCGATAACGGGATGGAATATGATTTCATCCGCGGGCAGGAAAAAAAACGGGATATAGAGGACGGGAATTTCCCCGACCTTGAGAACCGCGTTGAATATCGCCCAGTCGGATCCCGGCAGCAGCCATATCTTGGAAGCCTTTATGGACCAGTAGTTTTCTTCGTTTTTCGGATTCGAGATGGTGGCCTTTCGGAGAACCGTGACATCGTCTCCGGTACGGGAGATCACCTCTCCCTCAAAACGGTAGGTCGTCTCCTCCCCCGAAAGGGACCGTTCGGAAAGACCGTCCATGAACGTCCCCGCCCAGTCGTCGAGGTTAATGGTCAGGGATTCGCCCCGGAAGGTTTCTATGGTATCGCCGCCCTCTTTCCGGTATTCCACACCGCCCCAGGCCGAAAGGGTATTTCTGGTGCGGTTGTATAAAATTTCCCAGGCTGTGATTCTGTGGATATCGTCGCCCTCTTTCAGACTGATGGTAACATCACCGGTAAGACGGGCGTATTCTTCATCCACCACTTCCAGGGTAAAATACTCGGTCGTTCTGGCTGATTCTATGGTGATAATCCGGGCCGAAGGGTCGGAGCTGCCCCGCCCCTCGGTCAGGCCGAAATGGCTGCGGAGCCGCGCCGCGAGATCGTCCCGGGTTCCCCCTTCGCTTAAACCCAGGCTCCGGGCCCAATCGGCGAGTTCAGCCAGGGTACTGGTATTGATATCCATCAGGATGACCGACATTTCCGGCGAAAGGGCTTCTTCAGCTTCTACTATTTCTTCGGTTTCTCCGGCATCATCCGCCTCGGGTTCCGCCGCGCCGTCACTGTCCGTATCGGCAGCGGGAACGGCTTCCCCGGTTACGGATGCGTCCGGAACTCCGCCGTCCGGAGTCTGCTCCTGGGCAAACCCCGACAGGACATTGGCGGAAAAAAAAATCATGAGGAAAAAACGGGATACATTCCATTGTCCGGGAAAGCCCTTTTTCATTTCCTCCGGTCCAGCATCTCTTTTAAATAGAATCCTGTATACGATTGGGGTGATTCCGCCACTTCCTCGGGGGTTCCCCGGGCGACCAGATTGCCGCCGCGGTCGCCGCCTTCCGGACCGAGGTCGATGATATGGTCCGCCTGGAGAAGCACATCCAGGTTATGCTCGATCATAATCACGGTATTCCCCTGGTCAACCAGGCGCTGGATCACTTCCATGAGCTGCTTTACGTCGGCGAAATGGAGCCCTGTGGTGGGCTCGTCAAGGATGTACACGGTTTTGCCGGTGGACCGCTTGGAAAGTTCCAGGGCAAGCTTTACCCGCTGGGCCTCGCCGCCGGAAAGGGTCAGAGCCGACTGGCCGAGTTTTACGTATCCCAGCCCAACGGAGAGCAGGGTTTCCAGCTTCCGGGCAATATGGGGTATATAGGAGAAAAAATCCGCCGCTTCTTCTATGGTCATATCCAGCACGTCGGCGATATTTTTTCCTTTAAAACGGATATCCAGGGTTTCCTTATTAAACCGCTTTCCATGGCATACGTCGCAGGTTATATACACATCGGGGAGGAAGTTCATCTCGATTTTTATGGTCCCGTCCCCCTGGCAATTCTCGCAGCGGCCGCCCCGGACATTAAAGGAAAAACGGCCCGGTTTGTATCCCTTCATTTTGGAATCCGGCAGGCTGGCGAAAAGATCCCTGATGCCCGAAAACATTCCCACATAGGTGGCGGGGTTCGACCGGGGGGTCCTTCCGATGGGAGTCTGATCGATGTTGATCACCTTATCCACATACTCAAGCCCTTCCAGGGATTCATAGGCTCCTTCGGTATGGTTCGCCCGGTTAAGCCGGTTGGCCAGGGCGGGATAGAGCACATCCGAAAGCAGGGTCGATTTTCCCGAGCCTGACACTCCGGTGATGCAGGTGAAAATACCCAGGGGGATCTCCACGTTAATCTTCTTGAGATTGTGTTCGGTCACGCCGGTCAGCTTGAGGAAATTTCCATTACCCTTCCGCCGCTCCGCGGGGGGGTCCATGATCAGGGTCCCCGCGAGATATTGGCCGGTAAGGCTTTTTTCGGATTTCATGACCTCTTTTGGAGTTCCCTGGGCGACAATCTCGCCGCCGTGAACCCCGGCGCCCGGCCCCAGATCGACGATATAATCGGCGGTCCTCAGGGTCTGCTCATCGTGTTCCACCACGATTAAGGTGTTACCCAGGTCCCGGAGGTAAATCAGGGTATCAATGAGCCGCTGGTTGTCCCGCTGGTGCAGCCCGATGGACGGCTCATCCAGAATATACAGAACCCCCACCAGGCTCGCGCCGATCTGGGTCGCCAGACGGATACGCTGGGCTTCGCCGCCGGACAGCGTGGCGGAGGTCCGTTCCAGGGTAAGGTAATCGAGGCCCACGTTCTGCATAAATCCCAGCCGGGCGTTGATTTCCTTCAGGATCTGATGGGCAATCTGCTTGTCGGTTTTCTTAAGCCGTACGGTTTCGAAGAATTTAATGGAATCGGCGACGCTCAGGCTGGTGAGTTCCCAGATATTCCGGCCCCCCACGGTAACCGCCAGGGCCTCGGGTTTAAGCCGTTTTCCGCCGCATTCCTCACAGTGTTTCTGGCTCATAAACTTCTCGAGCCACTCCTTGATTCCCGGAGACTGGGTTTCAAAATACCGTTTTCTGAGATCCTCCAGGATGCCGGCGAATTTTGATTTGTATTCGAACCGTCCGGTCTTGTCCCGGTTTTCGTAGCTGACTTCAATTTCTTCCTTGGTTCCGTAGAGGATGGCGTCCATAACTTTTTTGGGCAGGTCCCCCAGGGGAGTATCCAGGCTGAATTTGAAGTGCCGGGCGAGACTTTGGAAGCGGCTCCGGTGCCAGGCGGAATCGGGGTTGTACGGTATCACGCCGCCTTCATTAAAGGAGCGTGAACGGTCGGGAATTACCAGGTTCGGATCAAATTCCAGTTTTGCCCCGAGCCCGGTACAGGCGGGGCAGGCTCCGAAGGGATTGTTGAATGAAAAGAGCCGGGGCTGAAGTTCCGGGATGGATATACCGCAGTCGGGACAGGCGTTCTTCTGGCTGAAAAAATGTTCTTCGTCCCCTTTCTGCCCGTGGCTCAGCACCAGCATGATCCCGTCCGCCGACTGGAGGGCCGTTTCCGCTGATTCTGCCAGCCGGGACCGCATATCGGCGCCGATGACCAGGCGGTCCACCACGATCTCTATCGTATGTTTCTTCTGTTTATCGAGCTTTATTTCCTCATCCAGGCTGACCAGCAGGCCGTCGATCCGGGCCCTGGCGAAACCGGCCTTGCGGGCATCGTCAAGGATCTTCTGGTGTTCGCCCTTTTTGCCGCGGATCACCGGCGCCAGGAGCTGGATTTTCGTTCCCTCTCCCATGGCCATGATGGTATCGATGATCTGGTCCACGGGCTGCTCCCGGATCTCCCGGCCGCAGTTGGGGCAGTGGGGAATACCGATCCGGGCGTACAGAAGACGGTAATAGTCGTATATTTCGGTTACCGTACCCACAATAGAACGGGGGTTCCGGTGGGTGGTCTTCTGCTCTATAGAAATCGCCGGAGAAAGGCCCTCGATATAGTCAAGGTCCGGCTTATCCATGCGGCCCAGAAACTGCCGCGCATAGGCTGATAGGCTTTCCACATACCGGCGCTGGCCTTCCGCGAAGATAGTGTCAAAGGCCAGGGAGCTTTTACCTGATCCGGAAAGACCGGAAATAACGATGAGTTTGTCCCGGGGAAGCTCAAGATCAATATTTTTTAAATTATGTTCCCGGGCACCCTTAATGATGAGCATGTCCATATATTCCAGCATACCCTGCCCCGATGGTTCCGAACAAGTCCCCGCCCCGGCCCTTGACGAGAAACCGCGGTCCATGGTAATTTCCTGGAACGGGTTGCCGCAAAGGAATCTCCCGGGCGCTTAGCTCAGCTGGTTAGAGCATCTCGTTTACACCGAGAGGGTCAGAGGTTCGAATCCTCTAGCGCCCAAGGAAATCTTTGTATAGTCCGGAACTGCTTTTACACCCAATAAATTGAGGATTCGAAGCGGAGCCTTCGCCGACCAACGGGAGGAAAAGGCGGCAGGATGCCGCCGCCAGAAGGCGGAGCCGGGGGTGAAGGAGCAAACAGGATGTTTGCGACCGAATCCCGAATCCTCTAGCGCCCAATAAAATCCCCTACGCCGCCAGAATAATCATAAGTTTTTTAGCGTTTACCGCGGCGTTCCCCTTGGCATGGTTATTGAAGTAAATCTGCACCAGTTTTGTCTTTGACACTATATCCCGCAGAACCGGTTCATAGGCGGTCAGCTCTTCGTCACTGTACCGGTAATCGTACCGGTCCGTCGCGTTGGTGCCGTACCAGTCCCTGCGGTTCCTGCCGTGGAACCGCATATACCCCACGCCTCCGGTCACCGCCGGCCGGAACTGCGGCAGCCGGCTGATTGCCGGCATATCGGTCATGCAGTACCCCACCCCGCGTTCGTTCAGCCCGTCATAGACCCGCGGCTTCTGCCATGAGTCATGCCGGAATTCCACCACCAGGGGAATACCCGAAAATTCGGTTATCAGATCCGCAAGGTAGACCCTGGTGTCTTCTTCGTAATGGAAACTCTGGGGAAACTGCAGAAGCACCGAAGCGAGAAGCGCGTCCCGCTGCATCGGGTAGAGGGCCTTCCGGAACTCCCGGACACTGTCCCGCCAGAGTCCGGCTTCAACCGCATGGGTGAACTGCTTATTTCCCTTTACACTGAACCGTACTTTCCCGCCGGAACGGCGGACCATGGCCCCAATCTGCTGTTCCCGGGGCAGACTGTAGTACGAAAAATTGAGCTCCAGGGCATTGAAGTGCTCCGCGTAATATTCCAGATATTCATCCCGTTTGAGGTTTTGGGGATAAAAAACATCCCGCCATTCCGGGTAATCGTATCCGCTGGTTCCGATCAGCAATGTTCCCATCAGTATACCCCCGGAATGTCCGGTCTTCGGGCAGTACAGCGCCCTTCACGGCTGTTGTTCATACTATTAACTATATGGAAGACCGCAGGTTCATGGAAGAATTAACCGCATTTATTAATTTATAAACCCATAATTGCATGGTATACTTACCGTCATGAGGAATCTCGCGGTTATTTTATTTATTTTTCTTTTGGCGCCGGTTCTTTTCTCCGCCGGTATGGAAGAATCGGTACCCGTCCCGGAACGGGATCTCGAGTTCAGGGGATTCAGATGGGGCGCGGCTCTTGAGGATGTGATTAAAAAAGAAGGGCTCCCGGAAATTGAGGAAGAACAGGACGGCAAGCTGCTGCTGGGATACGAAAACACGGATGTGTCCGGATACACTGCGAACATGGGTATATTGTTCGACGATGACGGGCTGGCAATGGGCCTGTACTTTTTGGAATTGGATAACCCGGAAAAGGCAAACGAATGTTTTAATGATCTGCTCTCGAAATTATATGTACTGTACGGAAACACGATTCTCACTGATTCATTCCTTGAAATACCGGAAAGCAGAGTATCGGTATGGTACTTTTCCGGGGGATGTATATTGCTCAACTATGATAAAGGCGGAACCGAGGTAGAATTGATGTATTCTTCTATTGCGGCTTTTCAGGATTTAATGAATTTGAGCGGCCTCTAAAGGGTATCGAAGGTTTTATTATAAAACCTTCGGCACATCCCCTATCCGGGTCGTATATTCCGGCGATAAATACTCCCGCTTCATCTCCCAAGGAGCAAACCCGTCCCCTGCATCCTTTTTTGCCAGTCCCTGGGTCCCGATATGCAGTACCCCCCGGCCGTACCGGGTGTTGACCGCGTCGAAGCAGTCCATGAGGTGCCCTTTCTTAATGTTGTCATCGATGGGTTCGAAGAGATCGGGCTGCGTGTGGCGGTCATCCGCCAGCCCGAAGAGGCTCACCATGACCTTCCGGTAGCGGTATCCCGGACGGAAGATGCGCCGGAGCAGCAGCGCGGCGGTGCCTAGAATATCCGGCAGATAAAAAGACGGCTGCGGCAGTTCCGCCGCCGCCTGATTGAAGTACTGTTCCCCCTCGCCCCAGGGGCTGGTCATAAGATACACGGAAACGTATCTGCAGGCCAGATGGTCGTCCCGGAGCCGTTTAACCGCCTCCTGGGTATAATCCGCCAGGGCGCCGTACAGTTCGTCCAGGTCAAATACCGCTCCGGAAAAACTTTTTGAGCAGATGATCCCCTGCCGCCGGTCCCGGACGACCTGATCCACGGCGGGAATTTCATTCAGTTCCTGAACGGTCCGCATCCCGGCAATGGTCATGTCTTTTTTTGCCTTATGCAGGGGGTAGTTTTTAAGCTGAAGCGCGTTTACTATCCCGCGGCTCCGGAGATGTTTGGCCTTGGACCACCCGATTCCCCAGATGTCCCCCGCGGGGCAGGCGGCCAGTTCCTTGTCCTTTTCCAGAGTATCCCACCGGCACACACCGCCGCGCTGCCGGGACAGTTTATTGCAGAGTTTCGCCAGGGTTTTAGTGGGCGCGATTCCCACGGCGACCGGTATTCCGGTCTCTTTTCGGACGGTTTCCCTGATCTGCTGGCCTATCTCCGAATAGTCCGCGTTCCGCCATTCCGGAAAGTACAGAAAGGATTCATCAATGGAATACCGTTCCACCTCCGGACATATACGGTTGAATATGAGGTTTATCCGGGCGCTGATATCCGAGTACAGGGTATAGTTTGAACTGAAAACATGAACGCCCTGGGTTTCAAGTTTTTTTCTGACCTGATAAAACACATCCCCCCGCTTAAACCCGAGATCCTTGCACTCCTGGGAAAGGGCTATCAGGATCCCGTCGTTGTTGGTCAGGACGGCAATGGGTTTTCCTTCCAGGTCCGGGCGGAACAGACGCTCACAGGACGCGTAGAAGCTGTTGGCGTCAATGTGGAAGATCATAGCCGCCGGATCACCGCCGAGACGGTCCCGAAGACCTCCGTATCCGGCTCCGGGACTATTTCATCCTCTCCGTTGGTGAACACCACCGACCGGTCCCTGAGCCGCATTTCCCGGCAGAGGAATTCCCCGCAGTGGCGGATGACGACCAGCGCCCCGGGCCGCGGCGGACGGGACCGGTCCACCAGGAGCAGGCTTTCGGGGAAGACCCCCTTCATGAGCATTTCCCGGGAGGCCATTTCCATAAAATACATGGCCGCGGGATTCTTGATTAAGAGTTCGTTCAGGTCGATTCCCTTCGCCTCGTATCCCTGGGCGGGGGACGGAAACCCGGTTTCTTTTTCCATGGCAAACCAGCACTAAATATATTTGAGATATTTTATATACTATACATTTGTATAGTATGCAATACGGGAATTAGCAATACAAGGGAAATTGTGACAATGAGCCGGTTATTATGACAATAATACTGATGGAATACCATAGAGCCGGGCGGTACGCAGTATTTTAAGGGGTTACATAAAAAAAGCCCCCTTTTGGGGGCTTCCTGTTTCTTTCCTGCCGGTTACGAAAGCTCTTTTACCGGCCCCTCCATGGGAGCTGCCAAAGCTTTTTCAATGATCTCATGGACCTGGTCGGAAAGATGGATTTTCCGCTGCTCCGGGGTTAAATCGGCCGTTTCTATGGGTTTCGAAAACACCACCCGGACCGGAACGGCCTGGGCGCGGCCGGTTTTTTCAAACACGTCGTAGCTTCCGGTGATGGCCACCGGGACAATGGGCGCCCGTGCCTGGGTCGCGAGCTTGAGGGATCCCGACCGGAACGGCAGAAGCCCCCGGCCTTTGCTCCGGGTTCCTTCGGGGAAAATAACCATGGCGCCGCCGTTTTTGATCCGCTCGATCCCCGCGTTGATGGTCCGCAGGGCCTTCCGGAGGTTTTTCCGGTCGATAAAGTATCCCCCCAGAAGCCAAACCCATATATTGAGGAAGGGAATAAACATGAGCTCCCGTTTCGCGATAAACCCGAAAGGCCTCCCGAAGGAAGCCAGGGAAAGCACAATATCGAAGTACCCTACATGGTTGCTCACGAAACAGATACCGGTTTTTTTAGGGATATTTTCCTGCCCGACAATGGTAAATTTACATCCGATCAGAACGATGATGCTTTTGGCCCATCCCTGGGCAATCCTGTACATGGCCAAGGACATGGGTTTCCGCAGACCCAGCAGACTCAATATAAAACATACCACCCCAAAGGGAACCAGGAAAATCATACTCAGACCCACATAGAAAAAAAGCAGACAGGTTCTTATCATCGCCATACCGTTATCCTCACAAATCTATACCCAATTTCTGTAATTCCCTCCGGGCGGATTCCGGATTCTTCCACAGGAAAGCCCGGATACCGGCGGCCTCCGCCCCTTTTACATTCACGTCCAAATCATCGAAAAAAACAAGGGATTCCGGGGGAGCGTCCATCTTTTCAATGAGAATTTCATATATCTTCCGGCCCGGTTTTACGGCGTCCACTTCACAGGAGAATACCGCTTCATCGGGCATGGACAGGACAGGCAGCTTTGACCGGGCCATATCCAGAAATTCCTGGGGCATGTTGGAAAGGATCCCCAGTTTCAGCCCCGCGCCGCGGATGTTTTCCATGAGTTTTACCGTTTCGGCGTTGATGCCGCACCAGCTTTCAGTATCGATCCGTATCATTTCCTCAATTTTTTCTTCCCCGAGGCTGACACCCGCGTTACTTAATATTTTCCGGTAGTACTGTTTTCCGGTGCTGGTCCCCTGGTCGTATTCATGCCGGAGTTCCCAGTACAGGCGTCCCATGGTTTCAGGATCCATCCCCGCAAGAGCGGCCAGGACCTCCATGGTATCCCCGGGCTGGGGAAGGCTGATCACATTTCCGAAGTCAAACACAACGCTGGTAATTTCCATAAATAATCCTTAATTATCGATCATACCATACATGCGGTATGGTTGTCTTTTCAACCCGCCAGGGCCGCCAGTTTTTCCCTGATAAATTCGCTCTTTTCCTTGAGACCGATGGCTCCGGTCTGCAGCACCAGGATGTTCGGCATCTTGGGGTCGAGCTTGACCTTCCCGCTGCTTTCCTGCATGAGCCGTATGAGCCGGTCCACCTTAACCTTGGAAACCTTGCCGAATTCGATCCGCACCATTCCGCCCCGTTCCTTGAGGGATGCCACCGCCAGTTCCCGGCATATAATGCGGATTTCCGCCAGGGCCAGCAGGGACGCGGCCTCATCCGGGAGCGGACCGAACCGGTCCAGCAGTTCCGCGTATACCCGTTCCAGTTCATCCTTGCTCTGGATGGAGGCGATTTTTTTGTATACCTCCATTTTTTCCTGGGCTGAATCAATGTAGGCGTCGGGAATATACCCGGAGTATTCCAGTTCCAGGAGGGTTTCGGTTTCCGACTCATAGTTTTCGTCTTCAAGCCTGCGGATAGCCTCGTCCAGGAGCCGGAGGTACAGGTCGAATCCCACGGAATAGATGTCCCCGGACTGTTCCCGGCCCAGGAGGTTCCCCGCGCCGCGGATTTCCATATCCTTCATGGCAATCTTGAACCCCGATCCCAGTTCGGTAAAGTCCGAAATAACCTGGAGCCGCTTCATGGCAATTTCCGAAAGGGCCCGGTCCTTGGGATAAAAGAGGTACGCGTAAGCTATCCGGTCGGAGCGCCCCACCCGTCCCCGGAGCTGGTACAGCTGGGATACGCCGTACATATCCGCCCGGTCGATGATTATGGTGTTCACATTGGGGATATCGATTCCGTTTTCAATTATGGTGGTGGATACAAGAACGTGGAACCCGCCATGGACAAACCGGTGCATCACATCCTCCAGGCTCCGGGCATCCATCTGGCCGTGGGCCGTATCGATGAGCATCTCCGGCAGAAGGTGTTCCAGTTTTACCCGGGTCTCGTTGAGACTTTCCACCCGGTTATGAAGGTAGAATATCTGCCCGCCCCGCTCAACTTCCCGGCGGATCGCCGCGGCGAGCCGGTCTTCGTTGAATTCCTCGATAACCGTTTCAATGGGATGGCGGTTGCTGGGAGGCGTCGCCAGGAGGCTCATATCCCGGATTTTAAGGAGGCTCATATGCAGGGTCCGGGGAATCGGCGTCGCGCTTAAGGTGAGGCAGTCCACATTGGTTTTAAGTTCCTTGAGCCGTTCCTTGTCCTTAACCCCGAAGCGCTGCTCCTCATCGATAACCATGAGGCCGAGATCCTTAAAGAACACATCCTTCTGGATAATCCGGTGGGTTCCTACCAGGATGTCGATTTCGCCGTTTTTTACCGCTTCCAGGGTTTTCCGCGCGGTGGCCTTGTCAACGAACCGGGACAGCATGCCCAGACGCACCGGAAACTGGGAAAACCGTTCCTGGAAGTTCTCGTAATGCTGTTCCGCCAGGATGGTGGTGGGAGCCAGGAAAGCCACCTGCTTGCCGCCCATCACCGCCTTAAAACACGCCCGGACGGCTACTTCGGTTTTGCCGTACCCCACATCCCCGCACACCAGCCGGTCCATGGGATAGGGGCTTTCCATGTCTTCTTTTATTTCCTCTACACAGCGGAGCTGGTCCTCGGTCTCATCAAAGGGAAACGCCGCTTCGAAGACGGTCTGCCATTCGGTATCCTTGGGGAACGCGAAGCCCTGGACAGCCTTGCGTTTTGAGTACAGGGCCAGAAGCTTTTCAGCAATATCCTCCACGGATTGTTTAACCCGGCCCTTCCGGTTTTCCCAGCTTTTCGACCCCAGCTTGTCGAGTCTCGGGGGAGCCCCTTCATTGCCGATGTACCGCTGGACCAGGTTTACCTGTTCAATGGGAACAAAAATGAATTCCTCGCCGGCGTATTCCAGTTTTACGTAGTCCCGTTCATGCCCCAGCGCTCTGATACGTTCAATTCCCTTAAAGAGCCCTATTCCGTAATTTACGTGGACCACGTAATCCCCGGGATTGAGTTCCACAAAGGTATCGATGGCGGAACTGCGGACCGATTTGAGGGAACGGGGGGACCGTTTGCGGCGGCCGAAGATTTCATTCTCCTGGACCACCATGAATTTGCGGTCCGGCAGGGCAAACCCGGATGACAGCGGAAGGGCGACCACATCCGCCGGCTCGTCCCGGAGCAGTTCCACAAGTCTGCCGGCCTGGGTATCCGATTCCGCGGCCACGATGATGCGCCACCCCTGTTTCGCGAGGCTGGCGAATTCTTCCTTCAGATAGGCGATGTTTCCGAAAAAGCTCCGGGGAGGATCGCAGGAAAGGACCAGCCGCGCCGCGCCGGGCTCTCCGCCGCCCTTGATGCCCATAAACGAAACGCGCCGGGAAACCCGGGACACGGTATCGGCAAAATCAAGCAGAACCCGTTCCGGCGCGGGAACTTCCCGCTCCCGGCGGGCCCGGCGGTACAGGTTTTCGTATTCCCGGCTCAGGGCATCCTGGGCGTTTTCCAGCCGTTCCCGGTCGATAAAAAAGACAGGCCCCCCGCCGATATAATCCAGGATAGTGGCGCTCGTTTCAAAAGCCAGGGGAAAAAGAAGTTCCTCTCCGGGAGCGCTTTTCCGGGTGATAAGGTCCTCCAGGATGGCTTTGCCGTTTTCCGGGAACTCCTCATACGCGGCGAGGTTCCGGCCCAGGGTCTCGATCCGGTCATCGGTCCAGAGAACTTCCTTGAGCGGCCGCAGGGTAAATTCCGCGACCCGCTCCTGCCCGCTCTGGTCCATGGGATCGAAGCGTTTGATCGACTCAATGCGGTCAAAATCGAAAAGAATCCGGTAGGCTTCGGAATCCCCGCCCATGAGAATATCGAGGACCTCCCCCCGGAGGGCGAATTCCCCATGGACCTGGACCTTCGGAACCCGGGTATAGCCGTACTCCACGAGACGCGCCGCCAACGCGGCGGTATCGATGCTGCCCCCTTCCCGCAGGGTGCGGAGGTGTTCCCGCAGATACTCCGGCGGCCCCAGGGGCGTCAGGAAGGCCCGTTCGGGAAGCACCAGCACCCCGGCGTCGCCCGCAAGCAGGCGGCTCAGGGCCAGGGTCCGTTCCCCGAAAACCGCGGACAGGGGCGCCATATCCCGGTACGGCATGGTACCCCACCAGGGAAACCGGAACACAGGAACTCCCAGGGTCTCCAGGTCCGAGGAAAGCTCCTCCGCCTCCCGTTCCGTGGGAACCACCGCGGTCAGGAGTTCCGGCCGGGTTTTATGGATGTCCGCCAGGATCATGGCGGTAAAGGAACCTTCGGCCCCTTCCAGTTCCAGGGGGTACGTACCCGCCGCATACGCAGCCCGTATCTGGCTGACCGCGGAAGATCCCTCTATTTCGTGCAATATCGAAGGAAAAGATAAGGTATTCATCTTAGTTTACCGATTACTATACTATAGTACCGTTTTTTTTTAAACAGATAAATGGAGTTTCGCTGTGAAACAATCTGGTAAATTTTTGCCGCTGATATTTTTTTTCATCCTGACCGCAGGCGGCGCGCCGCTTTTTGGCGCGGAATCGGATATCGACGTTTCCATACGGTATTTCGATAAACGGGTATATTACGTCAAAAATGACCCGATTCTGGTCCAGCTTACCATAGCCAACCGGGGAACCAGCACATACCGGTTCAAACTGGCGGATGAGCGGATTTTTTCCGTGGATTTCGATATACGGACCATGGCAAACCGAGCGGTAAATCCCACGGATATACTGGTGCGCAAGCGGACCCAGAACCAGCAGGTTTTTTTCAGGGAAGTTTCTGTCGAACCCGGGGAATCTTTTTCCTTTATTGAGGATCTCCGGGATTACGGGTCCCTGGATCAGGCCGGCTCGTTTATCATCCAGGCGAAACTATACCCCGAACTGCTGAAAGCGCCCAACGCGCCCCCAATTGAATCAAACCGCCTCAGCCTGAGCCTCAGGCCGGTCCCGGTATCCGGGCCCGGGGGAGTTCCCCTGGCCATGGATGTGGAAACCAATGCTATACTTGTCAGGGAAAAACTTTCCCCCGATCAGGTGGTGGACTACCTTATCAGCGCCCGGCAGAAGGAACAATGGGAAAAATTCTTCCTCTACCTGGACCTGGAATCCATGGTTATGCGGGACGGCGTCCGGCGGCGGCAGTGGCTCGCGGAATCCGAGGAAGGCCGCCAGCGGATGCTTGCCCGGTACCGCGCGGAACTTCAGAGCGCGGTGGTGGACGGCGATATCTCGACCATACCCATTGAGTACGCCATTGAACGGACCACCTACGGGGCCGAGGAAGGAACCGTAACGGTTCTTGAGAAATTCCGGGTTGGTACCTATACGGAACGGAAACGCTACACCTACTTCCTCCGCCGGAAGGACGATATCTGGACCGTGGTGGATTATACGGTTTTGAATTTGGGGACTGAATGAAACTTCTATTGATTTTCGGCTCGGATGAAACCTACAACCTCATAGCCATGTACGTAAAACCCCTGGGGTTTGAGCTGATCCGGTACCGTCACGTCCTCAAAGCCATGGACAATATTGAAGAGATCGACCCCACCGGAATTATTATCAGCGCCGAGGACTTTCCCCGGCACTGGAAAACCCTGGTTCAGTTTGTGCGCACCGACCGGCCCAAGGAAACGACACCGATTATTATCCTGCGGGGCGAGAATTTCCCCCTGGATGAAACCTCCAAGGCATTCTACCTCGGGGTAAGCGGCATTGTGTCCGATGATCTCAGCAACGCCATGGAAATAGACCGCCTCCAGAGCATCCTGAGCCGCTACATTCCGGTGGAGGAAAAACGCAAAGCCCGGCGCTTCCGGCCGGAAGAATGGAGCCGCCTGGACTTCCTGTTCACAAATCCCGGCAACCGGAAAATCATCACCGGATCTGTCCAGTCCATCTCCAGCACCGGACTGTCATTCAGGCCGGATCAGCCCGCGCTTACCGCCGGGCTCGCCCTCAACACGGAACTGGAGGAATGTTCCCTCAGGGCCGGGGACAGCATTCTCAGCCCCGTCTGCAGGGTAATCAGAACCGGACGCAACATTTCCATGGAATTCATATCCTTTCCCGGCCAGGAAAACGATGTTCTCGAAGCGTACCTGGAACAGCTCCCCTTGGCGGAGTACCGAAATTCCCAGAAACGCCGTGAAGAGGTTCCTGCCACAGGATAACAGTAAATCTCAGGAAATATTTTCCCGGTCTTTCCCGTCCTTCCGTCGGAAAAAATCGAGGATCCGGTCCTTAAATACCATACTCGCCAGCCCGAGAAGCCCACAGAACAGAAAAATCAGCAGAAACATAAGCCAGTTTCCCTGGAGAACGGAATCCCCCATGATGGTGGATGTCAGAATTGACGGAATACGGGCAAAGGTTGAAATCGCGAGAAACCGGGCAAATCCTATGGGCGTAAGCCCCGCCACGTAGGTGAGCATATCCTTTGGGGTGCCGGGAATAAGAAACAGGATGAAGGTAAGGACTTCAATTTTTTTCGCGTCATTGAGAAAGGTATATTTCTTGAGCCGGTCCTCTCCGAAAAGCCGGGTTACCAGAGGCATCCCGAAACGCCGGACCAGCAGAAAAACCAGGGAAGAGGCGGCGACACAGCCCGCGAGGCAGACAATAAGCCCCCCGAAAGCGCCGTAGGCGGCCCCGGCAATGAGCTCCACCGGTTCCCCGGGAATTACCGCCACCACAATCTGCAGCACCTGAATACCAAAGACAATAAACCACCCGCCGATCCCGAGTTTATCCACCCAATCGGTAAACCATTCCTGGAAAAGCGGATCATTCAGTTTTTTAATAAACGGAACCGAAAGAATACTTAATCCGACTAAAACAGCGGCGAACACAATAACAGGAATAAGATATTTTTTACTGTCCTTCTTCGTATGGGAACTATCCATAATGGCAACCCATATCAAATATACTGAATTTACGGGAATATCCGAAAAATAACGGCGGGACGGCCGGGGTTACGCCGTACCGAAAACGGTCCGGAAGTTGCGGTCCGTGAGCGCTTCCAGCTCGCCGGGGGTTATTCTGGCCCCTTCCCGCTGGTTCCGCAGTTCCGCGGCGGTCTCCAGGATTGTTCGGATGTCGGACCAGCGGGAAAAGGGTTTCCCCCGCAGGGGCTGGTAGGGACAGTCGGTTTCCGTAAGAAGCCGGTCCGCGGGCAGGGCCGAGCAGGCTTCCATGGCCTGCCGGTGGTTCAGGCAGATTGGGGTTCCGAAGGAAAAATAAGCGTTTACCCCGCGCTTAACCAGGTCCCGGCCTTCCCGGAGGGTTCCCGAGTATGAATGGAACACCACCGCCGGTACCTTTTTTAGTTCCCGGGAATAGGCGAATACCTTGTGCATGGCCTTTCTGACATGCAGCACCAGGGGAAGCCCCGAAGCGATAGCCAGGGCCAGATGCTCGGCGAACAGTGCTTCCTGTATTTTTTCGGTATCCCGGTATTCACGGTCAAAAAGATCGAAACCGGTCTCCCCCACCGCGCGGAGCCGCGACTCCGCGGCCAGGACATGGAGGAGCGCCAGGGATTCCCGGCATACCGGTTCGTCGAACCGGGGCAGCTGGGGATGAACCGCAAAACACAGGGCCACCGGAGCCGCGCCGTCAGCGGCGGCCTGCGCCGCCAGGGTTTCATGGAATTCAAACTGTTCCCTGTTCCAGGAACTGGCGGCGCAGGACACCCCCGCCTCCCGGCGTTCGGTTTCCGCTCCGGGGTATTGTTTTTTAAGATCATAGGGATGACAGTGAGCATCGGACGCCATAGGGTTAATTCTATACAAAGCGGAGCGGAGATACAAATTCCGGTGCCCGGGTTTTTTGCTAAAATACCCCCCCGATATACCGATAATAAAAACAGGAGGACTGTATGCGAAGATACTGCATTAAATCCGAACCGGACAGAATAGAGTTTATGGATATTCTTAAAGAAAACACCGACGGGTATATGACCAGAGTAACGAGAATACAGAACGGCTACGAAAAAAGCATCGATGAATTTATGACCAGGGAACTTTTTGAGCTGTGTCTTAAGACTGGTTTTATCAATGAAATAAAAAAATCAGCCAGTTCCGTGGCATAAACGGATAATTTTCTTGCTAACCCGAAGTTTCACTGCTATACTAATCCGGTAATTAGAAATAACCGCCGCTCAGATACAGCGCCCGGTCACTCAATTTTCTGAAACTATTTTTTGCTAGAGAGATTAAGAGTACAGCAAAATAGCCAGAGGTTATTTTGTCGTGCTCTTTTTTTGTCTCCCCGATATCAGCGGCCATGTACGGATGCGCCGCGGCGGCCGCGCTTTATGGTGTGATTATACCCTGGGTCAGGGTTAAAAATATTATCGGAGGTTTTTTATGGTACGTAGAAAAAAGTGTATGGTTTTGGGAATCGCGGCCCTCGTGGTATTTCTGCTGAGCGGATGCGGCAAGTCATCCTCCGGCGGAACGGCCGGCGGCCGGGCATCCACGGATCCGGCCTTCTATGAAGTAACGGAACCGATCACCATTGAATGGTGGCACGCGCTGGAAGATCAGTACTCCGCCACGGTAGAAAGTATCGTAGCCGGATTCAACAATTCCCAGAGCCTTATTACCGTGGTGCCCCGGTTTATCGGCAACTATACGGTTCTTAACGAAACCCTGGTGGCGGCCCACGCCGCCGGAACGGGACTGCCGGCCATAACCGCCGCCAACACGCCCTATGTCGCGGAATACGGCGCCGGCGGGCTTACCGAAAATCTCAGCCCCTATATTCAGGCGACTAATTTCGATATCGAAGACTTCGGAGAGGGAATGATCGCCGCCACCAACTTTGACGGCAAACAGGTGGCCATGCCTTTCCTTATCTCGACCCAGGTGGTGTATTACAACGCCGACATGGCGCGGCAGCTCAACGTACAGGTGCCGGAACGCCTGTCCGACATGGAATCCTTCCTCAAGGCGGCCTCCAAAATCGGCCCTGACAGAAAAACCCAGCAGTGGGCCTTTATCGTTCCCGGATGGGACCAGTGGTATTTTGAAACTTTCTACCTGAACAACGGCGTGAAGATCATCAACGACGACCAGATAAGCACCGACCTTAACAGCCCCGCGGCGGTAGCCATCGCCGAACAGTTCAAAAAATGGTGCGACGCGGGATACATGTACTGGGCTTCCGGCACCAGCGCGTCGTCGATCATGCGCCAGAACTTCTGGGAAGGCAAAGCCTTCTCGGTGGCCCATACCAGCTCCCTGTACAACACCTATGTGGACAACTGCCCCTTTGAAGTCGGCATGGCATGGCTCCCCGCGGGAGATACGAAGATCTCCGAAATCGGCGGAAGCGTCATCCTGATTCCCGCTAAAAACGACCAGAAGACCAAAAACGCCGCCTGGCAGTTCATGCAGTACATGATCAACAAGGATACGAACATGAAGTGGGCCCGGGAGACCGGCTATATGCCCACCAGGAAATCCGTCCTCTACACCGAGGAAGGCCAGAAATTCCTCCAGGAAAAACCCGCCTTTAAGGTTATCTTTGATAACCTTGACGAAATCAATCCCCGGATACAGCACGGCGCCTGGGGACAGCTGGCGAAAATCTGGATAGCCTATATGCAGGAAACAATCCTCGAAAACAAAAACGTTCCCAGCCAGATGGATAAGATGGCCCAGGAAATAAACGAAGTACTGGAAGATTACTGATGCTGGTACCCGCCGCCGGCCGACGCGCCGGCGGCGGTCTCCCCGGGATCCGGGGAGCATTTATTCATCCTTACTTTTGACTGAAAGGGCCTTCGTCATGAAAATCAAACCTCGAACAATCCAATCGGCAAAGGACTTTGCTCTGGTTATTCCGGCATTGCTGCTTTTGCTCATATTCACCTATTACCCGATTCTGGAACTGGTCCGGATCAGTTTTACCGACTGGAATCTGATCCGGGATAATTATAATTATGTGGGCCTCAAAAACTGGAAATGGCTGTTTAACGGATCCGGGACGAAATACCTGACCTACTCCCTTAAAATCACCGGCCTGTATTCCCTGGGTGAAATTGTCCTTACCCTGGGGATTGGTATGGTGCTGGCCATCCTTTTCAACAGGACCACCAAATCCTTTTCCATCATGCGGGCCATTGTGTTTGTCCCCCGGTATGTGGCCATGTCCTCCGCCGCGGTGGTTTTCCTGTGGATACTGAACACGGAAAACGGTATTTTAAACTTTTTCCTGGTCAACCTCGGGCTCCCCAGGGTTGACTGGATCGGGCAGCGGAACACCGCGCTTCTGTCCATGCTGATCCTGGCGGGATGGCGCGGGGTCGGATACGGCATGATGATCTATATCTCCGCCATGCGGGGGATTTCCAAGGACTATTACGAAGCCGCCGAACTGGACGGGGCCAGTGCCTTCCAGCGGTTCTGGCGCATAACCCTTCCCCTCCTTTCCCCGACGACAATCTTCCTGTTCGTGACAACCTTTATTGCTTCAATGAAGGTATTCCAGTCCGTGGATATTCTCACCAAGGGCGGCCCCTACCGGTCCACCGAGGTGATTGTGTACCAGATATACAAATACGCCATGGAAGACTTCAGGATGGACCGTGCTTCGGTAGTGGCGGTCGCCTTTTTCATCATCCTTCTGGCATTTACCGTCCTGACCATGAAGGTAAGCAACCGGAGCGTCCATTATGATTCGTAGCAGGGAGAAACCTATGACGGATATATCTGTTAACCAGGCAGCAGTTACAAGAAAAAATATCGGTACCGCAATTCAGTATTTACTGGCCATACTGGTCACCCTGGTGGCTTTGTTCCCCCTGTACTGGATGGTTATTTCCTCGTTTAAATCCCAGAGTGAAATCCTCCGGTCTGTTCCGACCTTCTGGCCCGAGGAATGGCATTTTGAAAATTACATCAACGTATTCAATAAGGCCAACTTCGGCAAATACTATTTTAATACCGTGGTGATGACCGTGGGGATACTGGCCATCCAGACCGTTACCGGAACTTTAGCGGCCTACGGTTTTTCTAAAGGGAACTTTAAGGGGAAAAACCTGCTTTTTATGGTTGTCCTGGGCGCCCTGATGATACCCATACAGGTGACCTTTATCCCGATCTACATTCTCTGCGCCCGGCTCAACATGACCAACACCTTCGCGGGGCTGATCCTGCCCACCGCGGTTTCGCCGTATTATATATTCATGGTCCGGCAGAGCTTTATGGGGGTCCATGACAGCTATGTGGACGCCGCCAAAGTAGACGGCATGGGAACCCTGGGCATCATCACCCGGATTATGGCGCCCATGTGCCAGTCCACCATCGCGACCATCACCCTGGTAACCCTTACCACCGGCTGGAACAGTTATTTCTGGCCCAAGATTGTCGCCAGCGGCGAAAAACGCCGGGTCCTGACCGTCGGGCTGGCGCACCTGCGCAACACCTTTGCCGGCATGGACACCATGAACAACCATGAAATCATGGCCGGGGCGGTAATGGCGATTATACCCATTGTGGTGCTGTTCTTTATCTTCCAGAAGTATATGCTTACAGGGTATTCCAAAGCATCAATGAAATAGGAGAATGAACAAATGAAAGTGATAGCCCACCGGGGGTATTCGGGTCTGTACCCGGAAAACACCATGCTTGCGTTTAAAAAGGCCGCTGAAGCGGGCTGCGACGGGATAGAGATGGATGTGCAGCTCAGCAAGGACGGACAGGTCGTTATCATCCATGATGAAACCGTGGACCGGGTCACCGGTTCCTCCGGCCTGGTCCGGGAGCTGACGGTGCATGAACTCCAGAAGCTCAACGCCTCGGGGAAGTTCGGGGAACAGTTCGGATTCAACACCATTCCAACCCTGGATGAATACTGCGGGTGGGTAAAAAACCTCGGGATATTCACCAACATTGAACTCAAGTGCAACCAGTTTTTTTATGAGGGCCTGGCGGAAGAAACGATTACGGTGGTGAAAAAACACGGCATCGAGGACCGGGTGCTGTTTTCTTCGTTCAACCATGTGTCCCTCCTGGACTGCAAAAAAATCGCCCCCGGAATACCCTGCGGCATTCTGGTCGCCGGAAACGGCATCGGCAACGCGGGGTACTACGCGGCGTCCCACGGTCTGGAATACTACCATCCGGACATTGAGACCCTCACCCGGGAAGCCGTGGAGGACTGCCGGAGCCGCGGGATAAAGCTTAATGTGTATACCGTCAACGACATGGAAGGGCTCATCACCCTCAAGACCCTGGGCTGCGACGGCATTATCACAAATTTTCCCGATGTATGCAAAAAATGGCTGGACTCGGTCTGACCATGGGAATGACGGGGTCGGGTTTTTATGAATAGGAAAGTTTCTTCTTCAGGTAAATTCCTGTTCCTGGCCGCTGCCCTGGCGGCGCTCATCCTGGGATGCGGCGCAACGTCCCGGGACGGCGGGGAACCGGCGGCCGGCCGGCCGGCGGAACAGGTTTCCGCTGACCGCTACAGCGAAATCATCGGCCGCCGGGATGAGGCGGGGAATCTCACGGTATATTTTCTCGACCTGTCCGTTGAAAACGAGGCGGAGGATAAATCCGGGGATTCCAGTCTTGTCATTTTTCCGGAAGGCTCGGTCATGCTGGTGGACACGGGTCACCCCGAAAGCGCGGGGGATATTCTGGCTTTCCTCCGGGATATGGGGATCACGAAGATAGACCGGGTGGTGCTTTCCCATCCCCATATCGACCATATCGGCGGGTTCTCCGAAATAGCCCGGGTCCATGAAATCGGCGAAGTATACCAGATCGAAATGGACTACCCCACCGATACCTACCGGCAGGCACAGGATACAATCCGGGCCATGGGGATTCCGGCGCGGTACCTCAAACGGGGGGACCGCGTTACTCTGGAAGATACGGTATCCATGGAAATCTTCAACCCCGAAGAAACCCTGGTGTACCCCCAGGATTTCCCCGACAACAGCACCCAGTTCGTAAACAACAGTTCCATAGTGATGAAATTCACCTACGGCGATTCCTCGGTTATTATGGCCGGGGATATTTATTCTCCCAGGGAACGGGATCTGACGGATCAGTTCGGGGAGCGGCTCCGGGCGGATGTCGCGAAAGCTACCCACCACGGGGCGGATACCTCCAACAGCAACCGCTGGATACGGACAGTCCGGCCGTTAATTGTTGTTTCCATGCATGACGTTATGGGAAGCATGGCGGTGTACAACAACTACCGGAAAAGCGGAACCGATTATTACCATACCCTGTACGACGGCATTGTCCGGGTCCGCATGGACAGCAAACAGAATTATACCGTCACCACCCGCTTTGACAGCTGGCTCCGGCAGGAAGAATAGACAGCCGGGGGCTGGAGAAGCCCCCACCCCCAAAACCCCTTCCGCGGCAGGGCACCATAATATATTGAGATGCCCTGAGGCCTATTTCGCGTCTACGTTCTTTAATTCCTTATTGGCCACCCTGACGCCGCCGGCCTTGAGGCCCTTCACCAGGAAGTCCTGGGCTTTGAAAGTCTCCTTGGAAACCTTCTGCCGGGGCTTCGGAATGTAGGTAACGGTAAAGCTGAATTTATTCCGGGTATCCACATGGAGCACCTGGGCGTCCGCGGGAACCAGGGCGTACTCCTTGTTCATAATCCACCCTTCAATTACGCAGCGCTTGATATAGGGGAACCCGGTCTTCTTGTCCTTGTAGATAATCGTAAAGACCGTCTTGGAAAGTTCTTCCTTGTCGGCGACGCCGACCCACCAGGCTTCGGCACCAACAAAGGCCTTATCTGGCAGGTCCGATACCTGGTAGGTCGCGTTTTTTCTGAGCACCAGGATGCGGTCAAAGGGCGACACCTCGGCAACCGCCTGTCCGCCGCTTACCTCGGTTCCGAGGTAGCCGGTTTTCCCGTCGTACCGGAGGACAACCAGGTCCTTCTTGATGATATCCTTGACATCAACCTTGTCGAAGGCGCCGACCTTGGTTTTCCGGGCGCCGCGGCCAACTTCCTCATTGGCCTTTATCTTGCCGATGATACCGTCCAGGAAGGATACGGCGTAGGCAACAATGTTTTTGAGATGCCCCTGGATTTCCTTGATCCGGGCCTTGATCTCCTGCATTTCGGAACGGGCTTTGTTGATGTCGTAGAGCGAAATCCGGCGGATGGGAATGCGGAGGAGCCGTTCCACATCCTCGCTGCTGACTCCCCGGGGACCGACCTCTTTCATAAAGGGTTTAAAGCCGTCGATAACCGACTTTTCCACCCCCTCGGCGGTCTTCATCTTCTCGATGGCTTTGTAAATCCGTTCCTCAATGAATATCCGTTCCAGGGTCCGCTGGTGGAGCTTGTCCATGAGCTCCCGTTTTTCGAGCTCCAATTCCTTGGTTAGAATTCCCACCAGCTGTTTGGCGTGGTGTTTAATCACCTCGGTGACGGTCATTATCCGGGGAAGGTTGTCTTTTATAACCAGAAGGTTTACGGAAATAGACTGCTCGCATTCGGTAAAGGCGAAGAGCGCATCTATGGTTTCCTGGGAATAGACACCCCGGGCGAGTTTGATTTCAATCTCGACATTTTCGGTGGTATAATCGCTGATGGACTGGATCTTGATCCGCCCCGCCTTGGCGGCGGTTTCCACGCTGTTGATAAGGCTTTCCGTGGTGGAGCCGAAGGGCAGTTCCCGGATAACAATCCGCTTGGGATCGGAAGTGTCGAGCTTGGCCCTGACCAGGACCTTGCCGTTTCCGTCCCGGTAATCCGAAACATCCACCAGCCCGCCGGTGGGAAAATCCGGGAACAGCTCGAATTTCTTCCCCCCCAGGGCGGCCTTCTCCGCCTCCAGGACCTCCAGGATATTGTGGGGCAGGACCTTGGTGGACATGCCTACGGCGATTCCTTCGGCGCCCATGACGAGCAGCACCGGTACTTTCGCGGGGAACAGCACCGGCTCTTTGTTCCGGCCGTCATAGGAATCCACCGAATTGGTGAGCTTCGGATTGTAGAATATATCCTTCGCCAGGGGCGTGGCCCGGCACTCAATGTACCGGACCGCCGAAGCCCCGTCGCCGGTATAGATGTTCCCGAAGTTCCCCTGGCGGTCGATGAAATATTCCTTGTTCGCCAGCACCACCAGAGCCGATCCGATGGAGGCATCGCCGTGGGGGTGATACTTCATACAGTGGCCCACCACATTGGCGACCTTATGGAACTTCCCGTCGTCCATCTCAAAAAGTGAATGGAGGATACGCCGCTGGACAGGCTTGAGGCCGTCCTCAAGATCCGGGATGGCCCGGTCCTTGATTACATAGGAAGCGTACTCCAGAAAATTTTTATCAAACAGGTTCTTTATATATGCCATGGTTTTGCCTACAAATCGTTAACCAGATTTTTCATGATATACTCCCGGCGTTCCGGGGTATTTTTCCCCATATAGAAGGTCAGAACCTGGGGGACCGCCTTGAGGGTATTAACCGATACCGGGACGAGGCGCATATCCTCGCCGATGAACTGGCCGAATTCCTTGGGGCTTATTTCGCCAAGGCCCTTAAACCGGGTAACCTCACTCTGGCTGCCCAGGGCTTTTACCGCCGCGTCCCGTTCCTTCTCATTGTAGCAGTAGAGGGTTTCCTTTTTGGTCCGCACCCGGAACAGGGGGGTCTCCAGAATATAGATATGGCCCGATGTAACCAGCTCCTCGAAATAGGACAGGAAAAACGTCAGCAGCAGATTACGGATGTGGAATCCGTCAAAGTCCGCGTCCGTGGCAATGACGATCCGCTCATACCGGAGTCCGTCCACATCATTCTCGATTCCCAGGGCCATCATCATGTTGTAGAGTTCTTCGTTCCGGTAGATTGAAGTCCGCTTCTTGCCGTACATGTTCTCGACCTTACCCCGGAGGGCGAAAATCGCCTGGGTCATCACATCCCGGCTCGATACCATGGAACCCGCGGCGGAATCGCCTTCGGTTATGAAGATGGTCGAATTCTCACCCTTTTCGCCGTCCTCCAGATGGTATTTGCAGTCCTTCAGTTTCGGGATTTTAAGGGCGATTTTTTTCGCCGCCTCCCGGGCTTCCTTTTTGACCACATTGAGTTCGGTCCGGAGTTTCTCGTTGGCCAGGATCTTCTGCTCGAGCTTTTTGGCGGCCTCGGTGTTTTTGTGGAGCCAGTCCTCCACGGCAACCTTGGTTTCCTGGACAACCCAGGTCCGGATATCGGAATTACCCAGCTTGTTTTTTGTCTGGCTTTCAAAAACGGGGTTCTTAAGTTTTACCGCCACCGCGGCGATGGTACCTTCCCGGACATCCTCGCTCCGGTAATCCTTTTTAAAATACGCCTGGATACCTTTAAGAAAACCTTCCTTAAAAGCCGAAAGGTGGGTTCCGCCGTCGGAGGTGTACTGGCCGTTCACAAAGGAGAAATATTCCTCCCCGTAGTTATTGGTATGGGTAAAGGCGAATTCAATATGATCTCCCCGGAAGTACCCGATGGGATAGATACAATCCTCGCCGGTCTCCTCGGTCAGAAGATCGTAGAGTCCCCGCTGGGAGATATAGGATTTTCCGTTGAGGGCCAGGGTCAGTCCGGCGTTGAGGTAGGCGTAATTCATTATCCGCCGTTCAATAAATTCGAGGTTGAATTCATAGTCGCCGAATATTTCATTGTCCGGGACAAACTCCACATAGGTGCCGTTTTTCTGTTTGTTTTTGAGTTTTCCCTTGCGCTCGGTTTTAAGACTTCCCCGTTCAAAAATGGCTTCGGCGAATTCATTGTCCCTGATGGCCACCACCCGGAAATAGGAGGACAGGGCGTTCACCGCCTTGGTCCCCACCCCGTTGAGTCCCACGGAAAACTGGAACACATCATCGTTGTACTTCGCGCCGGTGTTGATTACCGAAACGCATTCCACCAGTTTCCCCAGGGGAATCCCCCGCCCGAAATCCCGGACCTTTACCTTGCCGTCCTTTACCTCGGTTTCGATAAGCTTGCCGTTTCCCATGATGAATTCATCGATGGCGTTATCGATGACTTCCTTGAGGAGCACGTAGATCCCGTCGTCGGGATTTGAACCGTCCCCCAGGCGGCCGATATACATCCCCGTACGGAGCCGGATATGCTCCAGGGATGACAGGGTTTTTATTTTCGATTCATCGTATACCGCGGGGCCGGCCTTGGCGGCGGCTTTCTGCGCCGGCTTCGCCGGAGCCCCCTTCGCCCCCGAAGGGGCGGATTTAACCGCCGGTTTAGCCGGCGCCTTGGCCGCAGCCGCGGTCTTTTTCCCCGCCGCCGGTTTTCCGGCGGCTTTCATTTGAGTCTTAACTGCCATGGCATCCTACACTGAAAAATTCTTCATACTGTCAATCACTTCCGGAATAAATATCCGGAAGTCCCCTCCCGATTGTTTTTTAACTGTCCGTTCCGGCTATTTCCTGAAGTTCGGCAATTTTCTTTTTTATATCTTCTATTTTAATACTAAATTCGGAAATTGTCTTTTCCGCGGCGGAAATTCTCATCCGCTGCTCTTCGGTAGCCTTCTCTAATTTTAGAATTTCGGCTTTTTCTTCGTCGATCTTTATAGCCGCTTCCAGTTTTACGATTCTGTTCTGGGTATCCGCCACCGCGTCCCGGAGATCATGGATCCTGGTAAGGAGCAGTTTATCCTCGTTATCGAAATATTTTGAAAACTCCTTTTTCCGTTCCCCAGCCGATACGTAATCCCCGAACCGGAGGTACACAGCCTGGAGATTCTTTTTTTTCTGTTCCCGGTTTTTCTCAAGGCCGTCAATTATTTTGGCCGGATTCGATTCGGAACCGAAGCTCTCACCGATCCTGCGGCGTTCTTCCTTAAGCACCGCCGACCGGGTTTCCAGGTCCGTCAGGGAAGTCCGGATCTTTTCTGTTTCCCCCAGGATACTGAGCACTCCGGAGTTCGTGATGGTCTCTTCGTGGGTAAGGTGGCTGAACCGTTCCCCCATGGAGGTGTAGAGTTTCCGCAGGGAAGTCTGGCTGTTTTTAAGGGAGGTCCGAAGCACCATGGATTTGGCGTTATTGCCTACCCAGTTGAAAAAATTCCCGTTGTTTTTCTCATCCAGGACACCGAGGGTTTCCTCCAGGGACTCGATCTTCGGGATGAGGTTATCAAGCTGGCTGCGGTAAGGCGCCGCAAACGCTGAAAAAGCCGGATCCTCCGCGAGGCTTTCGCCGAGGCGGGTATAGAGATCCACAAGCTCCTTATTGCCGGTCCCCTGCTCCTGGGCAATGCCGAGCAGTTCGTCCTCCACGGCCTTAATCCGGGAAGAATCGGTCTCAATCTGCCGGATCCGGGTCTGGGATTCTTCCAGTTCCCGCTGAATTTCCAGGTACTCCGTACGGGCGGCTCCTGCCTCGGCCTGTAAATTTTCATCCACCAGCCGTTTAATCAGTGATTCCCCGAAATCCTCCAGCATAAGATTAAGCGATTTCTGGTCTTCACTCTTTTTAATCTCCAGGTCCTTAATAACCTTTTTTCTTTCATCCATACTTTTTACTATAAGCTAAAGACATTTTTCTTGACAATCCGCCCAGACCGCCCCATCATAAATAATGTCACCATCATTGGGAGATTTGTGCTTCAAGGAGACCTAACATGAGCTACACCACCGATGCTATCCGGAATGTTGCCATTGCCGGCCACGGAGGAACCGGCAAAACCACCCTTTTTGAAGGCTTGCTTTTTGCCGGAGGCGTGATTTCAAAGCCCGAAACGGTGGATTCGGGGAAAACCGTAGGAGACTACACGCCGGAAGAAATTGAACGGAAGATTTCGATTCATGCTGTTATGGGCCATGTGGAACGGAACGGCAGGAAAATAAACATATTTGATACCCCCGGTTCATCGGATTTTACCGGGGACGTGATACTGAGTTTCAGGGCCAGTGAATTCGCCCTGCTTACCGTGGACGGCCGGTCCGGCGTCCAGATTGAAACCATTAAACTCTGGCGCAACCTCGAAGGCCGGGAGAAACCCCGGGGAATTTACGTTACCCGCATGGATGACGAACGGGCGGACTTCGATAAGGCGCTCCAGGACATTAAAGAGAAGTTCAAGGTAGACCCGGTTCCGGTAACCATCCCCATGGGATCCGGAACCTCCTATAAAGGGGTCATCGATATTCTGAACGAAAAAGCGTATTTCGTGCAGGACGGCGCCCTGGAAAAGGCCGGGGATATTCCCGCCGAATACAAAGACGCGGTGGACGCAGCCCGGGAACGGCTCATTGAAGCCGCCGCCGAGGGTGACGACACCCTGATGGAACATTACATTGAAAAAGGTTCCCTGGATGCGGATGAAATGCATACGGGATTAATCGAAGCCCTGGCGGACCATAAATACGTTCCCGCGTTCTGCGGTGTGCCGGTTAAGAATTCAGGGCTCACCCCGCTGCTGGACTTCCTGGCAGACGCAAGCCCGGATCCGCGCACGGCCCATGACATAGCCGTGGGAGCCGACGGAGCCGCCCAGGATATACCGGTGGATCCCGATAAATCCCTGGCCGCGCTGGTGATCAAAACAACCTATGACCAGTTTTCCGGGAAGTTATCCTGGGTCAAAGTAATCCGCGGCAAACTGAGCGCCGATTCCGAGGCCCTCAATGTAACCGAAAACAAAAAGGAACGGATCGGCAAACTGTACACCGCCCAGGGCAAAAAACTGGAGGAAATTAAGGACCTTTACGCCGGTGACGTGGGAATTATCGCGAAATCAGCAACCCTGAAAACAAACGATACCATTGCCGCGCCGGATGCGCCCCTCACATTCCTCCCCCTGCGCCTGCCGGAACCGGTTCATTCCGTTGCGGTCAACGCGGTTCAGAAAAAGGATGAGGACAAGCTCGGCGAATTCCTGCTCCGGGCGACCGAAGAGGACAAGACCTTCCGGTATTTCTTCAACACCGAAACAAAGGAAACGGTCATATCCGGCATGGGAGAACTCCACGTTAACATCATCCTGGATAAGATCAAGCAGAACCAGAAAATTGAGGTACAGACCCATATTCCCCGGGTCGCCTACCGCGAAACAATAACCAAAAAAGCCGCCGCCGAATATACCCACAAAAAGCAGACCGGCGGACACGGACAGTATGGCAAGGTGGTGCTGGAAATCGCCCCGCTTCCCCGGGGAGACCAGTACAAATTCACCAACGCCATCTTCGGCGGCGCCGTTTCCAAGGGGTATATTCCCGGGGTCGAAAAGGGTGTCCAGGAAGGTATGGCCGCCGGGGTTATGGCGGGCTATCCCGTGGTCGATGTGGAAGTGAAAATCGTGGACGGCAAGGAGCATCCCGTGGATTCATCGGAACTCGCCTTTAAACTGGCGGCCCGAAACGCCTTCCGGGAGTCCATGCGCCAGGCGGCCCCGACGCTTCTGGAACCGGTTATGAACCTTACGGTTTTCGTGGAGGATAAATACCTGGGGGACGTCATGTCGGACCTTTCGGGGAAGCGCGGAAAAATCCAGGGACAGCAGTCCATGGGCGGCGGCATTGAGGAACTCAAGGCCCAGGTTCCCCAGGCGGAACTGCTCCGGTATTCCATCGACCTCCGGTCCATCACCAGCGGCACCGGTTCTTTCGGGGTCGAATTCGACCACTACTCTCCAATCAGCGGCAAAATTGCCGATGATGTAATAAAGGCCGCCGAGGCGTTCCGCGTCCAGGAGACCGACGATTAAACAGCGACCAGAGTTACCGGCCCGCGGCGGGCCGTAATCAAACGCCGCAAAAAGGAGGCGGGGCTGCTGCATAGTTTTGCGGCAGCCCCTTTTTTTACCGTTCGCCCATGGGCGTATAGGGCATCCTGGATTGTACGCATTTATAGGCGGGGCGGATGATCCGGCCGCCGGAAATGATTTCCTCCATGCGGTGGGCGCACCATCCCGCCACACGGCTTACCGCAAAGAGCGGGGTGAACAGTTCGTCGGGGATACCCATCATGCGGTACACAAACCCGGAATAGAAGTCCACGTTGGTGCAGATGTCCTTATCCGAACCCTTTACCTTTTTAAACACCTCCGGGGTAAGCCGTTCAATAAGTTTATAGAGGTTGAATTCATCACTCAGCTTTTTTTCTTCCGCCAGGCCCTGGGCCTTGTCCCGGAGCAGGGTCGCCCGGGGATCGGATTTTGTGTAAATTGCGTGGCCCTGGCCGTAAATAAGACCGGAACCGTCATAGGCGTTTCCCTGGAGTATTTTCGTCAGGTAGTCCGCGACTTCACTTTCATCATCCCACTTCTTTATGTTGGACTTGATATCCTCCATCATTCCCATAACTTTAATATTGGCGCCGCCGTGCTTAAATCCTTTAAGGGAGCCGATGCCCGCGGAAATGGCCGCATAGGTGTCGGTATCCGCGGAGGAAACGAGATGGACCGCAAAGGTTGAATTGTTGCCGCCGCCGTGTTCCGCGTGGAGGATCAGCGCAAGGTCAAGAACCTCCGCTTCGAGGCGGGAATATTTCTGGTCGGGCCTGATCAGGGAGAGAATGGTTTCCGCGCTGTTGCAGCCCGCCGCGGGGCTGTGGATTATAAGGCTCTTATTGTCGTAGTAATGCTTTTTTGCCATGTAGGAATAGGCAATGATAGTAGGAAACCGGGCAATGAGTTCAATACACTGGCGCAGGGCATTTTCCGGGCTGTTATCATCCGGATTGTCATCGTAGGAATACAGGGTGAGGACCGACCGGGCAAGCTTGTTCATGATATCCCGGGAAGGGGCTTTCATGATGTTGTCCTCGGCGAAATTATCCGGCAGAGCGCGGTTTTCACCCAGGATACCGCAGAACTGTTCCAGTTCCGCCTTGCTGGGAAGCCGGCCGAACATAAGGAGGTATACGGTCTCCTCAAACCCGAAACGGTCTTCCTTTTCCGCCGCGGCAACCAGGGATTCTACATCGATACCCCGGTAATACAGTTTCCCGTCCACCGCAACCTTTTCACCTTCATCTATAATATATCCGTGGACGTCGCCGACCCGGGTAAGCCCTACCAGAACGCCGGTCCCGTCCGCGTTCCGGAGCCCCCGTTTTACATTAAACCGGGTATACAGCTCGGAATCAATGTAATCGTTGCCGGTGACTTCGGCTAAATAGTTTTTCGTATTGCTCATGGCGCCTCCGTATATTTATACGCTATAATGCCGTATTATGAATGTTTATGCAATAGGAATTCCGGGGTACCTGCATTATATATGCACATCACAGCAAAGAAGCATGGCGATGCAAGTACCGGGGGGCCCGTCGTATGAAAAAAATCCCGCGGGGCGGTATTTCTTTTCATACGACACCCCATGAGACTTTGTCCCGCCATGCTTCTTTGCTGCCCAGTTGTTTATATGCAGGTACCCCGGCTTTGGCGGGAGGGCTGGGTGACGGGGAACAGGTTTGTTCAGGCCTTCGGTCTCTGCGAAGAAAGCTTCCTAAATCACCTCACCGACGGCAGGGCCGCCGCAGTATACCCGGAACGGCAGAAACATGGGGCGTACCGGTAACGCGGGGTGTCGGAGGCAAAGGGGGAAAAAGCGGCTTTCGAGACCTTTAGGTCGACGAGGAGCCCTTCCCCCTTTTCCTCCGGCAGGACCCCCGGACCTGTATCACCATGCTTCTGTACCGTTCCCATGGCTGCTGCGGTTGCCCTTCCCGGGTAATGCAGGATATAGTAAACCATGTTGTACCCTCAGATTAAGGAAATTCTGAAATTCCCGGCGGACTCCCGGGATGTTACGGTCCGCGGATGGGTCCGCACGAAACGGGATCTCAAGAACCTGGTTTTTGTGGAAGTTAATGACGGCTCATGCTTCAGCAGCATCCAGTGTACCTTTGACAGGGAAGCGGGCCTGGACAGCGATACGGAACAATCTCTGGGGGAACTTTCCACGGGCAGTTCCGTGGAGATCCGGGGAAAGCTGGTCACCTCCCCGGCTTCGGGCCAGGCGGTGGAAATTGCCTCCGCGCAGCTCAGGATTATCGGGATTGCTCCGGCGGAGTCCTATCCGCTCCAGAAGAAACGCCATTCATTCGAATTCCTCAGGGAAATCGGCCACCTCAGGGCACGGACCAATACCTTCGGCGCGGTAGCCCGGGTGCGGAGCCGCATGGCCTTCGCCATCCATGAGTTCTTCCAGCAGAACGGCTTCCAGTATGTGCATACCCCGATCATAACCGCCAGCGACGCGGAAGGCGCCGGAGCCATGTTCCAGGTAACGACCCTGGATCTCGACGGCATCGCAAAGTCGGGAAAACCCGTGGATTATTCCAAGGACTTTTTCGGCAAGCAAAGTTTTCTGACCGTTTCCGGCCAGCTTGAGGGAGAAACCTACGCCACGGCCCTGTCCCGTATTTACACCTTCGGGCCGACCTTCCGGGCGGAAAACTCCAATACCACCCGGCATCTGGCGGAATTCTGGATGATTGAGCCCGAATTCGCCTTTGCTGAGCTCGAAGACAATATGGAACTGGCGGAGAATTTCCTCAAATTCCTTTTCCGGAAAGCCCTGGATGAATGCGCCGAGGATCTTACGTTTTTTGACAACCAGATCCAGAAGGGCATCATCGAAACCCTTACTTCGGTGGTTAACTCGAAATTCACCCATATAACCTATACCGATGCCGTGGCTGAGCTGGAAAAGCACGCCGGGGAATTCGAATTCAAACCCTACTGGGGCTGCGATCTCCAAAGCGAACACGAGAAGTTCCTCACGGAAAAGGCCGCCGCGGGGCCGGTGATTGTCACGGATTATCCCAAGGAAATCAAAGCCTTTTACATGAAGCAGAACGATGACGGAAAAACCGTCCGGGCCATGGATGTGCTCGTCCCGCGGCTGGGGGAAATCATCGGCGGTTCGGAACGCGAAAGCAGCCTGGAAAAACTGGAAAAACGCATTACCGAAATGGGAATGAATCCCGAGGATTACTGGTGGTACCTGGATCTCCGCCGGTACGGGACGGTGCCCCATGCCGGGTTCGGCCTCGGTTTTGAGCGGCTGATTCTGTATATTACCGGCATGGCCAATATCAGGGACGTCATTCCCTATCCCCGGGCCGTGGGTCAGGCTGAATTCTAGGAGTTCCCGTGAACAATGCTGTCCTGCGGCGGCTGCCGCTTTTCCTCTGGCTTTTCTGCATCACCGCGGCGGCAGGAGCCCTGGATCCCGGGGCCGCGGCTCCGTCACTCCGGTCCCAGGCGGCGGTTCTTTTGGACGCCGCCACCGGAACGGTGCTGTATTCAAAAAACGGTGATGAACCCATATCACCCGCATCCCTGACGAAACTGATGACCATTCATCTTGCCCTCAAGGATTCTGAATCGGGAAAAACCTCTCTGGATACGGTTGTAAGCCTTCCCCGGGAAACATGGGCCATAAACCAGCCGCCCCGGTCGAGCCTTATGTTCCTTGCCCAGGGACAGACCGTAACCCTCGGGGAACTCCTCCTGGGACTGGCGGTATCATCGGGGAACGACGCGGCGGTGGCGGTAGCCCTCCACCTGGCGCCGTCGGTGGACGCCTTTGCGGAACGGATGACCGCGGAAGCCAAGGCCCTGGGACTGGAAAACACCAGTTTCGTTGAGCCCTCGGGGATATCGGAATACAACATGACCACGGCCATGGATTACGCCCGGTTCTGCCGGATCTACATAACCCTCCACCCGGAAACCCTGGAGCAGCTCCACTCGGTTCCGTCTTTTGCCTATCCCAAACCGGAGAACCTGCCTGAGATTTACCGGCAGCGGCCGGGAACCATAGAACAGTACAACCGGAACGCCCTGCTCCGCAGCTACAGCGGTGTGGACGGCCTCAAAACAGGCTACATTGACGAAGCCGGCTACAACATTGCCCTGACCGCCCGGCGGGACGGAACCCGCCTGATCGCGGTTATCCTCGGCGGTCCCGCGAATCTCGGCTCCCAGGAAGGTGAACGGATCAGGCGAGCCGACAGCACGGCCCTCCTGGACTGGGGGTTTGAATACTTCAAAACCCTGCGGCCGGTGGTGGCCGAACTTCCTCCGGTCCGGATCTGGAAAGGAACGGAGAATTCCGCCTCCGTGGTACCCGGAGAAACCCTGGAACGCACAATTATCAGCGACCGGGGAGACGGCCTCCGCTGGGAAGCCCGGATCAACGAACCGGTTACAGCTCCCCTGACCGCGGGCTCCAGTGTCGGGGATCTTGTTTTTCTCGATACCCAGGGAGAGCTGTTCCGGGTTCCCCTGGTACTCCAGGATGACCAGCCCCAGGGGAATGTGTTCAAACGTCTCTGGGATTCCATCCGCCTGTTCTTCCGTTCTCTGGGCAAAAAAAACTGACAGCAAAGGAGCGGCCGTGAAAATCACCATAATCGGAGGGGGAGTTTCGGGCCTTTCCGCCGGAATTTACGCCCAGCTTGCGGGATTCGAAAGCAGTATCTATGAAAAAGAACCTGTCCTCGGGGGCCAGTGCACCGGGTGGGACCGCATGGGATACCATATTGACGGCTGCATCCATTGGCTTACGGGGACCAAGGATGGTTCGGGAATCAATACGATCTGGAAGGAAACCGGCGTACTGGGAAACACCGAAATAATACAGCTTGAGAGTTTCGGCACCTATGAATTCGACGGAACATCCATAACCCTCTGGAGAGATCTCGATCGCCTCCGGGACGAACTGATCCGCCTTTCACCGGAGGATACCGGGGTCATAGAAAACATGGTCCGGGATATCCGCATCATGCAGAAAATGGTCATCCCCGTAAGTATGCCCCTGGACATGATGCCCCTCAGGGAAAAGCTGGCCATGCTTTGGGTACTCATGGGGACCGGCGGCATCATGACGAGAAACAGCAAAACGAGCTGCGCCGAATACGCGAAACGGTTCAGGCATCCGGCGATCCGGAAAATCATCGAAAAGCGGGTTCCCCCTGATTTCAGTGTGCTGGCGTTTCTGTTCGGTATGGGCAATTTTACCGGCGGGAACGGCGCCATTCCCCGGGGCGGAAGCCGGGGAATGATTGAACGCATGGAAAAGCGGTACCGGGACCTCGGCGGGACGGTTTATACGAATATGGCGGCGGAGGAAATACAGGTCGAAGGCACCCGGGCCCGGGCGGTCCGCTTTGCCGACGGGTCGGCCGCTGAAGCCGATTACGTGGTCGCGTCCTGTGACACGAATATTACCTTTTCAAACCTGCTCAAAGGCCGGTTCCGGGATAAACGCTTCGAACTGCGGTATAACAATCCCCGGGACTACCCGACCCTTTCGACTTTTCATACGGCTTTCGGGGTTTCCGCGGACCTGAAGGAGTACCCGTCTTCCCTGGTTTTTGAGATAGATCCCCTCAAGGTGGGCCATACGGTTTTTACGTCCCTGGGTGTCAGGAATTACGCCTATGAACCGGATTTTGCCCCGCCGGGAAACACCGTCATCACCACCGCGTACAACCAGACCGGAGAGGATTACCATTTTTGGAAAAAGCTCTACAGCAGCGACCGGAAGGCCTACCGCCGGGAAAAGAAAGCCATTGCCGAGGCAATTCTGGATAGGATACAGCGGCGGTTTCCGGAACTTTCCGGCAAAATCCGCGTTCTGGACGAAGCGACTCCGGTCACCTACAACCGGTATACCGGGGCGTGGCGGGGATCCTGGATGAGTTTTATGATGACCCCCAAGGCGAAGATAATGATGCATTCCGGCAGGATACGGGGCCTGAAAAACTGCTTCCTTACCGGCCAATGGCTCCAGCCTCCGGGGGGGCTGCCCACCGCGGCGATCTACGGAAAATTCACCATCCAGCGTATCTGCAGGCTCGAAGGCAGGCCGATTCTATTCCCTTCGGCTCAACCCACCTGAGAAACCGCGGTTAGTCCCGTTCGGAAGGATGTTTCCGGTCTTTCATCGAAGCGGCTTTTTTCATCTGAAGTTTCCGGTCCCGGAGGGCTACGTAAACAATCAGAGAAAAGATTATAAAGAGAATTCCGAGAAATATAATAACATTCTTTAAATCGCCGCCGGCTGCCTCCACGGGAAAATCCGAAACCACGCTGCCCGCGGCACCGGCTTTTCCGGCGGGTACGCTGAATATGAGAAACAGGCTGACACCAACGGAAGCAAGGATCAGTACAAGCGCGACGATGGAAGCCACCCTGACGGCGGTGGTTGATTTTTTTGACACAACAAAATAGATAAGCCCCGCAAATACGGCGAGTGACAGAAAACCGCCCCCGATAAATAAAACCAGTTCCATTTTTTACTTTTCCTCCGGAAAGACAGATTTTGAATTGTATTCTTGTTCAGAAACGCAGCTGCTCCGCGGTGTATCCCCGGCGTTCCAGCTGATCCAGCAGGCCGTCGGGGCCGTGCAGGTGGGCCAGGCCGACGATAACCAGTTCAATTATTTCTGAATTCAAATACTCTTCAAGTATCGGCATCCAGGATGAATTTCTGTCCGAAACCATCTTTTGATACACCGTGGGAAATACTTCCTTCATTTCCGCCAGCGACTGGTTCATATCGGAAGAACCGCCGCTTTTCCATTCTTCGATAAGCACCGGTATACCCTGCTCGGTGTTTTCGAAGTCATCCAGGGAATAGAGGATGTACTCATTTTCATATCCGTATCCCAGGTCGGTGAGGAGGTCCACCTGAAAATCGACGGATTCCAGAAAGTCCAGTGATTTTCCGTCTTCCTTGGCCTTTGAAAGATAGTACTGGTCAACCCCGAACTGGGAGAACCCGAGCATCTGCAGTTCCGCCATGGTCAGCATGTTGACCGCAATGGATGGTTTAAACCGTTTCAGGGACTGCGGCGGGATCCCCAGTTCAATGCATTTTTCCTCAAACCGGCGGTACACGGATTCACCGAGAACCGACCGGAGGGTTTGGTTTTCCGGCAGCACCATCTTCCGGATGGTTTTTTGGATCACCTCAGGATCTTCCATCCGGTCAATGTCCGCTTCAAGGACGAGCACCGACGCCTTTTTATAAGCCATGTCGAATTCCGCCGGCAGGGGGTAATCCTCCGCCCGGAGAATGTGGACACTGCCACCCAGGAAAATACTGTTTCCGTTTTCCGAGGAGATTTTCCATACCGAGGACTGGCCCTGGAGAACCGCCGCAAAGAGAAAAACCTGCGCCAGTACGCAGAAAAACCTTTTCATCGGCGCCGCGGTGCCGTGCATTGCGGGCCCCCGCTACCGGCTGTGTTCGATCAGGGTTGAAACCGGCACCACCGAATATCCCGCCCGGATGAGGGCATCCAGGAGCACATCGATCCGGCTGAACAGATAATCGTCCCTGCCTCCGGGAAGCAGTCCCAGCCGGACCGGAATAATGGAACCGGGTTTCTTCTGGGCCATTATGCGGTCCACCATGGCGGATGCGCCGAACTGGCTGATGCCGATACGTTTCGCGTCCTCCCGCAGGATCCAGTCCATGGGATCAACATCCCGGCCGATGGTCCGGTAGCCCGCGGAAGCCGCGGCGGTTACTATTTCAGCTGACGCGGCGTAATAGGGAGCGTGCCAGAGAAGACTCAGTTCGGCGGAAGCGGCCTTGAAAAATTCATCCTCATTGCGCGCGAGCCCCCGGGTTATGAATTCCCGGTTTATACGGTACCGGGCGTCGGACAGGTCAATGGGGGCGAAAAACATGGAAGCGCATTCATGCCCCGCGTCGCTTATTTCCCTGGCCGCATCGGGATGGCGGCGGATGAATTCACCGTTCAAAAAAAACGTCGCCCGGATATTGAACTGAGAAAGGGTATTGAGTATAAGCGGAAGCCCCTCGGAATCATCCATCAGGTCGAAGCAGAGGGCAACTTCCCGGAGTCCGGTCCGTTTGCCGTGGGCAAAAACCCCGGCCACCGCCGTATCCATGGTATCGGACACATCGGGAATCGCCTCAAAGAGGTTTTCTCCGGAAGGAAGCAGCGGAAAAGTTCCTACGGAAACGATGTTCCGGATCATGGGAATATTCGCATAGGGACCGGATGCCTGCCGCTCCAGATATACCCGGTACTGCCCGGAAACCTGGCTCTGGTTCCGGAGAACCGGGCTTGCCACCTGGCGCCAGGGACTTGTTCCGTCGGTGGCGTACCAGGAATTCCCGGAAAGCGCCATGATACGGGATGTTTTTTCCTCAAACCCGTACCGCTGGGCCGACGACAGGCAGATAAGATTGCCCTGCCCGGAAAGGCGGAGCCGCTCGATTTTCTGCGCATCCCCGACAATGATTTCATCGTTGCCGGTCCAGATCCCGGCGTAAACCGGTACGGTTCTGAGGGACGAAATCTGTTTCCAGTTTATGTAATCGTACAGGACCATCCCCTCGGCGCCCCACAGCAGCGCTTTTGTGCCGTCCGGGGAAAGGGCCGCTCCGGAACCCATGGGTATCTCCAGGGGAGAAAAAATCCGGGCCGACGACTCGGAAATCGTGTTAAGCCGGTACGCGGAGGTCGCCGCCCCTTCCCTGCGGGGGGAAGAAACGATTACCGTCACCAGCCCCGAGGCCGACCAGAGTACGGTGATGTCCGAACCCGACCGGGGAATGAAAACATAAGGAAGGGAAGATTCCCCGGCGGCGGAATAATCGTCGATTCCCAGGGGATAATAAAAGAGGTTCCGGCCGCCCTTGGCCAGCAGCATGGACCGGGAATCCGGCGAAACCCAGAACTGGTCGAAATTCTGGTCGAATTCAAAGGGAATTTTCCCGGCGATGGAGCCGATTTCCAGGAAATCCGCGTACATGGTCCGGGCAAACAGGTCAGAACTCCGCACACGGTAGACCGTAGAGCCCCGGAGGTAAAAAAAGTCCCCCGAAAATCCCCAGTACACCGATTTTACGGTTCCCTTTCCGATAATGCGGTACCGTTCATCCACCGTACCGGCGGCGGTATTAATGGCGTAATAATACAGGGTATCTCCCCGGTTGTACACAAAAACCCGGGAATCGGGACTCCAGCACGCGGGAAAGTAGCTTCCCGGACGTTCGATATTTTCCGAAATAACGGTCCGCGCGCCGGAAAGGGCGTCAACCATAACCAGATTGCCGTACGCCGGGCTTACCGGTTCAATATACAGAACCCAGCGGCCATCCCTGGAGGGAGCCATGGATTCCACCCGGCCGCCGAGGACCGGAGCACCGTCGGCAAAAGAAGGAAACCCCGGGATACTCCGGGGAAGCCCTCCGGTTACGGGAACACGGACCGTTCCGAAACTGTTCCTGATCTGGATGGTTCTGCCGTTTTCAATAAGGTCGATTTTTTCCGGGAAGGCGCTTAGCTGCCGCGTCTCCAGGGTTCCCAGGGACGCTGAAAAAAGAGCTCCCTGAGGGTACGCGCCGTTTCCGTCGGAATCGGCGTAAAAAAGCAGTTCATTGTTTTCGGATAAATCGAGACCGCTGAATACTACCGACGCAAACCCGGAAAACACGGAGCAAAGAAGCAGAATAAAAACTGCGGAAATCCTCGGTATGGCCGTTTTTCTCATGGATCACTCCCTTATTTGTTCCGTATCCCCCAAAAATTCATCCAGGTCATCTTCCATAGCCCGGAGCTGCGCTTCCATTTCGCAGAGCCGTTCCATGGTGTGCTTTACCTTCTGGGCCCAAAGCTGATCCATACTCCGGCTGAGTATGCCGTGGAAAGTTTCGTTCCGGGAAATATGGGGATACTCGATCTTGATGGATCTGTCGGTTTCATGCATTCAGCAAAACCGCCTTATAAAGGATCCGAGTCTGTACTGCGGTATATTGCGGGTGGTCAAAAAATCGCCGGTCATACATACAAAGTGTAATCCCCAGGATTCCGGACTGCAAGACCATCAATGGTCCGGGGAAATAGTAATCATCGCCTCGGTAAATTCCTGGGATGATTCGTGGGTGTTATCATAGGCTCTTATAAATGTTGCGGCAGCGATGAACGCAATAAGAATAAAAACTAGCTTTCGCATGGAACCTCCCGCTCCGGCAGATGACAATGTAGTACAGGATGGGATGGTTCGGGAAACCCAGCGGTTTCCCCTCCCACCACTAATTCTATCCCTAGGAATTGAGAAATTCAAGGGGATTCACGGCACGGCCGTTTTTATATATCGCGAAATGAACGTGCGGACCGGTGCTCAGCCCGGTGCTTCCCACTTCACCGATTTTGCTGCCCTGGGTAACATAGTCACCCTTGACCGCGGAAGTAGCATTCATGTGGGCATACAGGGTCTGATACCCGTTGCTGTGGGTCACGATGACGTATTTTCCGTACACGGAATTGTATCCCACCGCGGAAATCCGCCCGTCCATGGAGGCTTTTATGGTGGTTCCCGTGGGAGCCGCCAGATCGATCGCCGCGTGGAAGCGCCGGACCCCGGTAAAGGGATCGCTCCGCCAACCGTAGGGTGAGGTAAGCCGTCCCCGGATGGGATAGATAAACAGCTCACCCAGGGCCATCTTGAGATCCTCGGTCCGCATTTTCGCGCCGGGGATAAAGAGGACCGTACCGGGGGTTATGATTTCGCTGTCCAGGTCATTGGCGTCCAGGACCGCCTCCAGGGGAACCCCGAGGCCGGATGCTATTTTCGAAAGGCTGTCCCCCGATTTCACCGTATAGGGAACGCCGTCCATATTGGGAAGCCTGAGGACCTGTCCTTCCTGGATCCGTTTTGCGTTGGTTATGCCGTTGGAGGCAATCACCGCGTCCATGGATAATGACCGGGAAGCCGCGATTTTAGAGACCGAATCCCCCCGCTGCACCGTATAGGATTCCCAGGAGAAGGTTTCCATAAGGTCAAGCGGAATGGCGTCATCCTGGGCTTCCCCCTGCTCCGGGGTATTGAGTCCGGTATACGCCGCCAGGGCAAGCCGGTGGCCGCCGTCGTCCTCGGGGATTACCGACACGGAACGGTACGGAGCGAAGCCTTCCCAGTTTATTGCCAGGAAGGAGACAATGCCAATGATGGCGACACCGCAGATAGTTCCCAGGGTGGAAAATACCGACCCCGGAGCGGGAGCCTTTGCTCCGGAAGATTTCCGTTTGGCCGGGCGGTTTATACCAATTCCCGCGGTCCCGGGAAACAGCGCGGAACGCCGGGTTCCCGAGGAAGGAGTATTCTTTTTTCTGCGGACGGTTGTATTTTTCAGCGGGTTACGGCCGGAATAGTTTACCTTAAACAAATTTGACAGAACCCCGGGCTGTACCGGAAAGCCCTGGGATGTATCTTTTCTGTGTTTTTTTCCCTGGGCAGGGTGCTGTTTGAACTGATTAATATTAAAATGAAGGTAACCGGTATTTTCGGTCCGGGGTGTATAGGACTTACGTTTATGCACACGCTGCGCCGCAATTATATCTTTCATGATACTGGTTTATCGACATAATTGGAGGGAATCATTATACTAAGGTCTAATGGGGAAAAACACACGGACCTGGCAGCCTGGACGAGCTATACTTGCGGCTTTTGGCATAGCCTTATTCATGAAGTTTTTCCTCTTTGATTTTATGATCGCGGAAGGCCGTTCCATGGTGCCCGCCATATCTCCGGGTTCTATCCTCCTGGTAAACCGGGTGGCCTACGGCTTCCGTTTTCCCTGGGATCAGGGGTATTCCCTGCGGTGGAACCATCCCAAGGAGGGTGACATTGTGGTATTCATTACCCCCCTGGGACAAACCGCGGTAAAACGGTGCGCCGGACTCCCCGAAGGTGATGTGTTCATAGCCCTTGGGGATAACCGGGATGAATCCTATGATTCCCGGGCATACGGCTCCGTTCCGGTGGACCGGATTTTAGGCAAAGTAGTAGGAAAAAAATGAGCGATACCGAGGATAACCGGCACACTTCCCCTCCCCCCTCAAAAAAACGCTTTATTATATTCGCATCCATGCTGGCTCTTGCCGCTTTGTACATAGTTGTCCGCTACGTTGTGGTGATGGTGAATCCGCCGGACACGAACCCCTTCGGTCCCCGGCGCAGTTTCGTTGAACGGGGGCCTATTCTCGACCGGAACGGCCGGATCCTTGCGATCCAGACCCGCCTGGGCAACATTACCCTCTGGAAACCGGAAGCCGATGACATGGAAACCCTCATCAGGGAGCTGTCGCCGGTCCTTGAGACTCCCCCGGAGGTGCTGCGGGATACCATAGAGTTTTCCTACAGCGACTTTGTGTACCTTAAACGGCGGGCGGACCAGAGCACGGTGAAAGCCGTGGAAGAAGCGAAAGCCGAGGGACGGCTCCGGGGAGTCGGAATCGAGCCGATTGTGGGGAGGATTTATCCCGAGAAAAACCTCGCCAGCCAGATTATCGGTTTTGTGGGGGATGATAATACCGGCCTCGCGGGAATTGAGTACGCCTTTGATCAGCAGCTTGGCCCAAATGACGGGAGCCCCGGCGGAAGCCAGATTATTCTGACCATTGACGCCAACGTTCAGCATATTCTTGAGGAAATTGCCCGGAAGACCTATACGGAAAATGAAGCCGAAGCCGTCATGCTCATGGCCATGGACCCCCGGAGCGGGGAAATCCTGGGGTCAGCGTCCATTCCCGACTTCGATCCGAACGATATCCGGGCTTCGGATGAACGGTCCCGTATGGACCGGCCCGCCATCTGGGCCTATGAACCGGGTTCAGTTTTCAAAATCTTTTCCCTGGCGGCTCTTATGGACTCGGGAGCTATCCGGGGAAATACGGTATTTACCTGCAACGGCAGATACGAACGGGTTACGAACCTGGGAGAACGGATCACCATACGGTGCCTGGGAAGCCACGGTCCGGTTACTGCCCGGGATATCATAATCTATTCCTGCAACGCCGGGGCCGCCTACGCCGCGGACCGGCTGGACGCCGCCTCATTTTACCAGGGACTGCGGAATTTCGGGTTCGGCGGAAGAACCGGCGCCGGGGCTCCCGGGGAAACCGCCGGTTTCCTGAGGCCCGTGGAACGCTGGTCCGAACGGTCCAAGCCGACCATTACCATGGGGCAGGAAATCGCGGTTTCAGCCCTCCAGATGGTGCAGGCGGCCAGCGCCATTGCCAATGACGGCATACTCATTCCGCCGAAGATCGTATCCCGGATAGTATCGCCCGACGGCAGATCGGTTAGGCCCTATGAATCGGGGCAGGCAGTCCGTATTCTTGACTCCGAAACAGCCCAGGCGATCCGGAGCTATATGGTGGACGTTACATCGGGAATCGGAACGGGCTGGCGGGCAAACGTGGAAGATCTTTCCCTGGCGGTTAAAACGGGAACCGCCCAGCTTATTGATTCCTCCACCGGCGCGTATTCCGACGAGGATTTTATTGCCAGCTGTATAGCGCTGCTCCCCGCGGAATCCCCGTCCCTGGTGCTGTACCTTGTCATCGTAAAGCCCAAATCCGAGTACTTGGGCGGCCGTATCGCCGCCCCGCCTATCAGGGAAGCGGCAGAAGCCCTGGTGGATTACCTTGGTATCCCCCGGGGTCGGAATCCCCAGATCAGCCATTCCGGGGAAGTCAGCATCACCGCGAACCCCGCCGCCGCCATCGGGGAGACCATGCCGGATCTTACCGGATACTCCAAACGCCAGCTCCTGCCTCTGATCCTCAGGGAGGATATCCGGGTCGAAGTGATCGGCGACGGATGGGTCCGGCGCCAGAATCCCCCCGCGGGAACACCGGTTTCCCCCGGGGACACGGTAACCCTGGAGCTGGAATAACGGCGCCGGGCAATGAAATACTGGGAACAAAACCGGAAGATCCTAGAAACATACTACCCCGGTCTCGCGGAAAAGCTGGAACAGTCAGAAGACGATTGGGAAGGACCCCTGGAAATCCGCGGAACCCCGTCGGGGCTTCCGACCCTCCTTGTACAGGGGATGCATATCCATTCCCCCCGGGACCCGGCAGCCGAAGCCCGGCGGATCGCCGCGGCTGAACCCGGAGACGGCCCTGTTGCGGTATTCGGGTTCGGGCTGGGATACCTGCCGGAAGCCATTGCCGGCACGGCGCCGGGCCGGCCCCTCATCATCCTTGAAAAGCATCCCAAAATACTTCAAAAAGCCCTGGAAGAACGGGATCTGACGGAGCTGCTCTCCCGGAACCGTATCGTCTTTGTCGTCGGCGGTTCCCCCGAAGGAATAACCGGGGCGCTGCAGCTTTTTTCGGAACCGCCGGCGGTCCTGAAAAACAGGAACCTCGTTTCTCTGGACGAATCCTGGTACCGGGACGCGGAGAACCACCTCCGGGCGTTTGCGCAGCGGGATGAAGTAAACGCCGCCACACTCCGCAGATTCGGCAGGCGGTGGGTACGCAACCTGGCTAAAAACCGGGAAGCGATCCGGGATCTTCCGGGCATCCGTTTTCTGGCCGGATCCGGCAGAGGGTTCCCGGTGTTCCTGGCCGCCGCCGGCCCTTCCCTGGATGATATTGCCCCCCTGCTCCCGGAAATCCGGGAACGGTGTATTGTCATCGCCGTGGATACGTCCCTCAGGATGCTCCTCCGCCGGGGGATAGAACCGGACTTCGCGGTTTCCGTGGATCCCCAGTTCTGGAATGCCCGGCACCTGGACCGCTGCGATGCCCCGGGGTGCTGCCTCATCGCGGAGTCCGCGGTCTATCCCCAGGTACTGCGCCGCGGATTCCGCAGAAAACTCCTGTGCTCTTCCCTGTTTCCCCTGGGGCGTTTTATTGAAGACCGGGTGGATCCCAAGGGAGTTCTCGGGGCGGGCGGTTCCGTGGCAACCAGCGCGTGGGATTTCGCCCGTATCCTGGGAAGCGCCGAAATATGGATCGCCGGGCTGGACCTGTCCTTTCCGGACCTGAAAACCCATTTCTCCGGAGCCCTTTTTGAAGCGCGCTTCCTCGCGGAAGCTCACCGGCTCAGACCGGCGGAAACCTACGCCCACCTGGCGCTGCACGGAGGGTTCCCCTTCAAGGCGGCGGCGGCCGGCAGCGGGCAGGTTCTTACGGACCGCCGGCTTTCAATGTACGCCGGCTGGTTTGAACGCCAGTTCAGGAATTACCCGGAAATAAAAAGCTATCTCCTTTCCGGCAGAGGATTGGCGATTAAAGGAGCCGCGGCAGCGGCTCCGGAGGACATTCTCTCCCTGCCGCCCCGGCGCGGGGAGATAGACGCCCGGCTTGCGGAAACATTCGGGGCGATGGACGGCGGCTTCGGCAATCCCGAAGCTCAACAGGGGCGGGAGAAACAGTTCAATCATGCTTTGGAAGAACTCCGGAAGGAACTGGACAGGATCATAGCCGTTTCAGAATCAGCCGCGGCAGCGGCCCGGGAAGCCTGGAAAAACGCATCCCTTCTTTCCCCGGAACGGCGGGAAGCGGTCCTGGCGGAACTCGACAGCGCGAATCATACCATCATCGGCAGCGCGGCCAAAGACGTGGCGGGATTCCTCTTTCCGCCCATCGAAGAACTGGAATCGGCCCTGAAAACCCCCGGGCAGGATCCCTTCCGGAGCCATCTGGAGCTGTCTTTCCGGCTGTACGAAGCCCTGGCGGAAGCCGCGGAATACAACAGAAAATACCTTTAGCCCCGTAAATACGGTTACAAATGTTAATTATCTATACTTTCTTTCTAAAGATTTGACAATTGTCATCCGATATTTTAGATAACGGGAGGGTAAATCCTCAAGTTATTTGACGGTGCGCGTTTCGACGTCCAGACGCACCGTCTTTTTTTTGCCCCGGCGGCTGGCATCTACGAGTACAGCCAAATTCCCGCCTGGCTGACGTATTTCGATATAACAGCCACGTATATTTCACTCTGCATTTTGGAAACTTCCTTGTTCCAGGCGCTGGGAGAGGAAAAATGTTTCCGCACCCGTTCCCTGCCGTCCCGGGCGGTATTTATGCACTCATCAGCCCGGGCCGGGAGCGTCTTTTTAAGGGTTTCGGAAAGGAAATACGCGGAAAGGCCGATCACCAGGGGCTCCCGCCCTTCCCGCACCAGGTGGACAAAGTCATCCGCCGCGTGACCGTATTCCTGGTTCAGGAGCTGGGAAAATCCCCGGTACCACCGGATCCAGTCGGATTCATCCTTTCCGGCCGATCCCAGGTGCTGGGAAAAGAAGAGCGCCGCCCCGGAACTGTCCTTGTTCAGGATTCTGGCCACACCGAAGATCAGGGCGTTTGCCTCCACCAGGGACGGCTTGGCCACGCTGAGTTTATTTTCCAGGGACAGTACCGAAACAGGGTCGGAAAGCACCATATAGGTATTGGCCAGCAGCTTAACCAGCCGGGATGAATAATGGCCGTCCCTGAGGATTTTTCCTTCCAGATACTGCACCAAAGCGGGCCAATCTTCACGTTCCAATAGATAAAACAGCTTTTTGTTGATAAAATAGAATATGTTGAGACCTATGAGAATCAGCAGCAGCACCGCGATCATGGGCCAGCTCGAATGCCAGAACGATTGGGCAAAGTCGGGACCCAGGACAAAATAAGGCATAAGGAACACAATAACAAGGAAAATTAGTATTATTATATTGAATATGATGAAAATAGATTTGAATTTCACGCGCAATCTCTCCTATACTTACCGAAATTCATGATATGATGAAAGGAATTAACGAGTCAACGAGTATTGACGGTCAGCAGAGGACTATTGAATGAAGAATTTTTCTGTTAAGGATATACCGGCGGGGAGTTTTTTTTCCAAACCCGTATACCTGGACAGCCAGTTAATTTTGGCAACTCCGGAAACACCCTTTACGGCGGAAACAGTCCGCACCCTCCTGGATTGGGAATTCCGGGAAGTCTTCAGTGAAGGGGAACCCCGGGAGGAGTATTTCTCCGATGATGTGGATGAAGCCGATGAAATCCTCGGCGAAGGAGCGGACACATCGGTACTGAGCGACGGCGACCACATCCGCAAAGCCGAGGAATTCATAAAGAGCTTTCAGAATTATACGGAAAAACTGTTCACCAAAGTTGCGATGAACGAGGATTTTTACTTTAAGGATGTGGCGGAAAAGATAAAAGGGGTGGTGGAAATCATCAAGGAAGACCGCCGGTTCCTGTTCCGGTCGGAAAAAATGGCCCTTCCGGCGTCGGAAAACAATTACCTGGCGTCCCATACGGTAAAATCAACGATCATTGCCATTGTTATCGGGCAGCAGCTGAAAATGCCCACCCACAGGCTTATTGAGCTGGGGGTCGCCGCCCTGCTCCATGAAGTGGGCATGCTGAAGCTTCCCCCCCAGGTATACCTCAGCAAGCGGCCGCTGTCGCCCCAGGAAAAAAAGGCGATCCTCACCCACCCGGTGCTTTCATACAATATCCTCAAGGCGGCGGATTTTCCCCTGACTATCTGTATAGCCGCCCTGGAACACCACGAACGGGAAAACGGTTCCGGTTATCCCCAGAAACTGACGGGGGATAAAATCAGTCTGTACGCGAAAATCATTGCCGTGGCATGTTCCTATGAAGCGGTCACCAGTACCCGGCCCCACAAGGACGCCAAAGACGGATACACGGGTATGCTTGACCTCCTTAAAAACGAAGGCAAGCAGTACGACGATACCATCGTCCGGGCTCTGGTTTATTCCCTTTCAATTTATCCCATAGGCCTTTACGTACTCCTGTCAAACAACCGGAAAGGCCAGGTTGTGGATGTTAATCCCGAAAATCCCCGGTTCCCGGTGGTCCAGGTTTTCGGGGAGCTGACCCCGGACGGAAAAAACAAAACCCTTCAGACGAACAAGGACGGTATTCACATAACCAGACCGCTCACCCGTGAGGAGATCACAGTACAATGAACACCGACGACCCCCCGTTATCCGGCATTCTTATTATCCTTGGCTTAATTATCCTGGGCGGTTTTTTTTCCCTCGCGGAAGCCGCGGTCCTGTCTTCCCGCAAATCCCGGATCAGATCGAAATTCGAGGGCGGAGAAAAACAATACCGTAAAATCCTGGCCCTGATTGAACGGCCCGGGCCCTTTCTTTCGGCGATTCAGGTATGTATAACCCTGCTGGGTATCGTATCCGGAGCGCTGGGAGCCATCATGCTGGCGGAACCCCTGGCGGGGTATTTTGCCCGCCGCGGACTGTTCGGATCCTACGATTTAACTGCCGCCTGTGTAATCATCATTGCGGGCATAACCCTGCTGTACACGGTCTTCGGTGAAATGGTCCCCAAGAAAATTGCATTGGCGAATCCCGAAAAGATAGCCTCCCGCCTCGCGCCGATTCTTTCGGCACTGGCGGTCTTCTTCAAACCCCTGGTATTTATCCTTACCGGGATCAGCGGCCTGATCCTGAGGCTGTTCAGGATAAACGATACCCCGTCGGCTATGACCGAGGATGAACTCCGCACGGCCCTGATTGAGGGTGAAAAATCCGGTATTGTCGAAAGCGAGGAGCGGACCATGGTTGAAGGGGTATTCTACCTCGGCGACCGCCCTGTCAGCGCCTTCATGACCCACCGGTCGGAGATTGAATGGCTTAACATCAACGCCGGCGCGGATGAAGCCAAGGAACTCGCCAGGGAATCCGCTGACCAGCGGTATTTTCCCGTGGCCACCGAAAGCCTGGATAATGTTGTCGGGGTTGTCCTGGTGGAGGACATACTGCTTGCCCTCCTGGACAACCGGTGGAATGGACTCAAGGCCATCATGAAGTCCCCGCCCTTTATACCGGAAACCATGTCCGCCCTCAAGGCTTTTGAGTCCTTTAAAAAAGGCGACGCGGACATTCTGTTTATTATGGACGAATACGGCGGTTTTGCCGGGACCCTCTCCGTACGGGACCTTGTGGAAGAGATTGTCGGGGAGCTTTCAACGGACAATGACGAGGAGGAAATCCTCCTGCAGGATGACGGTACCTATCTGGTAGACGGGGTGGTAAACATCGATGACCTCGCGGAAACCCTCTGCATCGAGGATATGCTGGGAGAACACCATGAATACCATACCCTGGCGGGATTTATCCTGGAACTCGCGGAAAAGATACCCAAGACCGGGGAAGTCTACGAGTGGAACGGGTTCCGGTTTAAGATCGTGGATATGGACGGCAACCGTATTGATAAGGTCATCGTGTACCCTCCCGCGGAACAGGCGGGCAGCGCGGCAGCCCAGTAAACCCTACAGCGGCACGGTTCCTTCGGGGAATATAGAATCCTCTTCTCCCAGCCGGATTTTGGCATCTTTGAATTTTAGAAAAAGGCTTTCCTCCCGCAGCGCCCAGGAAACGAACAGGCCCAGATGGTACAGCATCTCCACTTCCTCGGGGAACCAATCCCGTTTCCCGGGGCTGGCCACTTCAAAACCCATAAAGCCGGTCAACGCGCCGAGTCCCCAGAGGGGAAGCACCACAATGGAATTTACATCCCGCCGGGCGAACTTATCCCTGAATTTTTCTGAGAAATACCGCATATCCGAACTGAGAATGATGCCCTGGTTCCGCAGGGCCGAAAGCCAGTCATCGGAAAGCGTAACTTCGCTGCCCCGTTCGAGCCGGGTTTCTACCCCCGGAGCCAGCCACTCGCTTATTTTCAGCGCCCTGGAGGCGCCGGTCAGGGCAAATACATACCCCCGGCTCACCCGGAATTCCTCGCCCACCCGGCTCAGTACCATATCGAGGGCTTTAGCCAAATCGAGCTCATTGGTAAAATAATGCAGGCTGTAGTTGAGAAGCCTGGAAAGATGGGGAGTGGTGATATAGGTCCCTTCGGGGGTTTTCATCAGTTCCATATCCACCGGATTAACCGTACGGACCGGGAAAACCCCCTCGGAGCTGTAAAAATTATGGAGCTTTCCGGACAGATCCTCCGGGGAAAGGGGTTTTGAGAAAAGATACCCCTGAAAAAAATCGACCCTGTTTTTTAACAGTATGTCCATCTGTTCGCTGTTTTCCACCCCCTCGGCCACGATCTTAAGCCCCGCGCCGTGGGCGAATTCCACCAGTATGTAGATCATCTGCTGCAGGTACGCATCGGTTTCGATGGTGGTGATAAAGGACCGGTCCGCCTTAACCTCGGTCACCGGAAGGTTCCGGAGATTGGAAAACGAGGCGTACCCTGTTCCGAAATCATCCAGGGAAAGGCTGATCCCGGCTTTGCAGAAGAGATCCAGGGATTCCAGGGTGTAATCGTTAAAGGTAACCTCCGCGCTTTCGGTAATTTCCAGGGACAGCTTTTCCGGCGGGTATTCCTGCTCATGGATAAGGGCTATGAGGTGCTTGCACAAATTGTGGCTGTTCAGCTGGATAGGAGAAAGATTAACGTGCAGCTTGAAGGATTCCAGAGTGTCCAAGCCCCATTTTTTCACCTGCGCTAAGGACTCCCTAAGGGTCCATTCCCCGATCAGACCTATGAGCCCCATCTGTTCCGCCTGGCGGATAAAAACATCCGGGGGAACCGGGCCGCCTCCCGGCATGGTCCAGCGGCAGAGGACCTCCAATCCGCACCAGGTTCCGGTGCGGGGGTCCGCCAGGGGCTGGTAGTTGAGGGAAAATCCCTCCATGCTGTTGAGGACACAATCCTTGAGAAGCAGTTCCATCCGGAGCTGGGTCTGGAGGGTGCTGCTCATATCCTCATCGTACCAGAGGATATCGGGATTCCGGTGGGCCAGCACCATGATCCGTTCAAAAACATTGACCAGTTCGGAATAACTTTCAAAGGGTTTGCCGCAGGGAAACACCCCGATGGCAATTTCAATAAAAATATTCTGATTCATGCTTCCCAGCTCAACGTGCCAGGGTTCCGTGAAACGGTCGGAAATTCTCCGCGCAAAGGCACGGACATCCGCGGGGGATTCTTTCTGGATGTACACACCAAAGGATTTTCCGCCCATACGGTAGATCCGGAATTCATTGTTAATATTGAAATACTGTATCCAGGAAACCACGGATTCTACCAGCAGATCCCCTACATCCCGGGAATAAACCTCGTTTATCCTATGAAGGTCCTTGATATCGAAACAGATCAGGTAATAGTTTTCACTGGTATGTTCCTGAATATCCTGGAACAGCCGCAGGGCGTTGGGGATCTTAAGGCGCTGGTCGTAATAGGCCAGGTACGAAATCTCTTCTTCAAGTTTTTTTCTTTCCGTGATGTCGATATACGTACACATATGCACCAGCCGGCCGTCGGTCCAGCGCAGCGCCCGGTCCGAGAGCCGGAGCCATTTATTGAATTTCGGAACGTAATTCTCCCAGACATGGGGTTTCCCCGGTTCACCGTTCTCATCAAGAAGATACTCGGCGGGACAGAACGGACAGGGACTGTCATAGCCGAGCATGGAATAGCATATTTTTCCGTTGGCTTCCTTGCAGGTTAAGCCGATGGTACTGGCATAGGTATTGTTGCACAGAATAATTTCGCCGGAATAGAAATCCGTTACATACAGCCCCACATCGGACAGGTCAACCATGGTCCTGAAGGCGTTTGAGGAATTCTGTATTTTGTTTGACAGATTCACGAGCTTTTCATTCTGGACTCTAATATTTTCCGAAGCTTCCGCAACCTTGATCATTTCGTCCATTATTATTTTCAGGAAATCAACACAGTCGTAAAATTCCCGTTCCGTAAAAAACGGTATATGCTCCAGAGCCTCGCCGGCCTCTTCCCGGTTAAAGCCCGCCTTTTCCGCGGCTTCAAGAAAACGGGAATTTTCCACCCCTTCAATCCGGACCTGCCCCAAAAGCCAGCAGCCGAGATACTGCCCGTTGATAAAAATCGGCACGGCTCCGGTTTTTAATCCCGTCAGCGGGCAAGTCAGGGCAGCGGGTTTCCGGGTTTTTCTGATTACGCCGATAAGATTCTGCTTTGTTTCCCGGCAAATATCCTGCCCCCACGAGGGCCTGCTCATCATCACGCAGAACAGGGAACGGTTTGAACTTTCCGTTACCGGTATTCCGTCGCTGTCGAGCATAAGCAGCGACAGCTTTACAACCCGGGAAAAATTGTCCTGAATATTCTGAAGGTAGGCGAAATCAAATATATCTTCCAGTTTTGTTTTTTCGGCGGTTTTCAGCATAGTAATCCCCTCTCTGATATACTACATCTCTATGATACTGTATCCGCCGTTATTTTCGAGATTTCCGGAAAAATAAATAGTAACTTCCTTTTAAAAATCAAAAAAAAATCCAGCACAATCCCGGACCAGGGCCCTCAATGCTTCCGCGCTGAGGGTTTCCGCAGACTGCAGATATCCGCCCCGCTTATTGAGTCTGCCATTGGCTTATGATAAAATCGGATAATGGTGAAAAAGCGAATGCTCTGTTTGGCCGGGATCGCACTGTTTGCCGCGGCAAGTCTGTTTCCGGCTCCTTATACCGTAATTTCCCCCGGGGATCCCGTTCTGGAGGATCTCCGCTTTGTGGTCCGGGAAAGCGGAAAAAGTTTTACTTCCCTCACGCCGCCCCTGTCAAAACACGAAGTTCTCCTGATTCTGGAAGGCATTGACGAGGGCCGGCTTTCCGAATCCGGCAGAAAGGCCTACCGGTCCGTTCTCCAGGCGGTCAATCCGGTACCGCTTCTGCAGACGGGCTTCTTCGGTTTCGATGTTCACGGTGAAGCGGCCCTCGAGGGCCGGTGGCGGTCCGACAGCGACATACCGTGGATGAAGAAGGAAAAAACCAGTTCCTCCGTGCTCAGCCTGCCGGTGGATCTGTATTTCGGGGAACGCCTGTACGGTACAATTGTCCCGGTGCTGCGGAGTGATCCCTCATTTTACGATAACGGAACCAACTGGGGCACCAATGTGCCCTATGAAACCGAACGGATCGACCTGAACATGCCCTTTAAAGCGTTTATGGCCGCCGGCGGCCCCTGGTGGAATTTTCAGATCGGACGGGACCGGCTTGACTTCGGGAGCGGTATCACCGGCAACCTCGCGGTATCCGATACGCCGGATTACTATGACTTTGCCCGGATCTCCCTGTTTTCGTCGAATATTAAATACACATTCCTGCTTTCCCAGTTTCCCATGGCCTTAAAAGGACTCATCGCCGATGGCTTCACCCACCCGGATATGAATGATTCCACGGGAACCACCCAGCGGTACCTCTATTTTCACCGCATCGATGTCAGGCTGTTTGAGCGGCTCTCTATAGGGTTATCCGAAGGCGTTATGGTCGGCAACTCACCGCCGGAACTCCGGTTTATGAGCCCCCTGGCGGTGTTCCATTCCTACTTCGGCTGGAACGATTACGACCAGACCGACGGTGATCTGGTGGGGTCCATGCTGTCGCTGGATCTGGAATGGGCAATTATGCCGTCCCTGACCCTCTACGGTCAGTTTGTTATGAACGATTACGCCACCCCCTATGAACGGAAAAACTGGCCCGATTCGGTCAGCCCCAACGGCCTGGGATGGCTCGCCGGGCTTGAATACGTCCGGGATATTCACACCTGGAGAACTTCATTTTTCGGGGAATTTATGTACGGCGATCCGTACCTCTATGTGCTGTCCAGCCCCTACGCCAGTTTTATTTCCATGCGGCGGCTGTCCCATCTAACCTCAAAGGATCCGGTTTACTCCTGGATCGGCTATCCCGACGGCAGGGATGCCTTACACGTAACCTTGGGGGCCACGGTGTACAAGGCCCCGGTAAAACTGGGAGCCCGCCTGTCCTTTTCATCCCAGGGCGAACACGGAGTATCATGGGATTGGACAAAAGGAGAAGATGCGGTTAATCAGCGAAGCCCCAGCGGTACGGCGGAAAACACCTTTAAGGCTTCCGCGGACGCGGAATGGGAAATACTCCGGGGACTAAAGCTTTCCGCGTATCTCGGCGGGACCTTTATTTACAACTATGAGCATTCCGGCGGCGAGCGCAGAATCGGAGCGGAGGCTGGCCTGGCGGTCTCGTATTTCTATTAGGCTTTTCCGGCGCTGTCCTGCGGGGGCCGGCGCTTTTTTCCGTCCTTTGATCCGGGATGCCGGCTGTTTTCCGGAGGACGCTCTTCCTCCGGGCTGTCCGGGAAGCAAACCTGCCCTTTGTACAGAACCTTGGGAAAAACCACGATTCCCATTTTCTTTTCCAGAGAAGCCAGCCGCGGAAGCTCCAGTTCATCCCCGATGGTAGCCATAATACCTTTCTTGCCGGCCCGGGCGGTCCTGCCGGCCCGGTGGATGTAGGCTTCGGCGGTCCTGGGAACATCCAGGGCGATAATGTGGGTTATACCGGGAATATCCAGCCCCCGGGCGGACAGGTCGCTGGTTACCAGGACCTGTATACTGCCTTTGCGGAAATCATCCATGGTCTGTTTCCGGTCCTTCCGGTCCATGCCCCCGTAGAGTCCGCCGGCGGCGACCCCGTGATGCTGGAGCTTGGAAACCACGGTGCCGATCTTACTGGTATCATCGATAAACACCAGGGCTTTCCTGGGTTTTACCGCGCTGAGCAGGGACCGGAGGGTATCTATCTTTTTCCGCCCCTCACTGAAAAACGCCCAATGCTCAATATACTCCCGGACTATTTCCTGCCGGGAGGTTTCTTTTTCCAGCGGCGGAGCCGTGAAAAACGGCAGCAGCCGGTCCCGGGCTTTCTGCGGTATGGTGGCGGAGCACGCGGCGGTTATCCGTTCCTTCGGCAGGAGCCCCGCCAATTCGGAAACCTCCCCGCAGAGTTCATCCGCAACGAGCCGGTCCGCTTCATCCATGATGAAACAGACAACCCCCCGGAGCTTCAGTTTTCCCATACGGGCGAGCTGGAGAATCCGTCCGGGGTTGCCCACCACGATCCGGGGTTTGTCTTTTTTCAGGGTTTCGATCTGGCGGCCGGTATTTGCGGAACCGATAAGCAGGCCGGTCTTGATGCCGGTCCCGTTAAGCAGAAAATCAGATTCCTTCTTTATCTGGGAACATAATTCATACGTGGGGGCGCAGACGAGCACTTCCGGTCCCTGACCGGACCGCGGGTTTTCCGCGAGACGCTGGAGTATGGGGACAAGGTAGGCGAAGGTTTTTCCGGTGCCCGTGGCGGATGAAAAGAGCACGTCCCGGCCGGCGGCCAGTTCGGGAATCACCAGCCGCTGAATCTCCGTGGGAACCGCGATCTGCCGTTCCCCGAGGCGCTGAATAAAAAACGGCGTGACCCCCATGCCGGCGAAGGTTTCCGCTTCGGATGGGCCGCTCATTTCCGGTATTCTTCGTAGACCGCGACCATGGAATCGATAAACCGCTCCACCGAGTAATTCCGGGAAATTTCCTCGGACCGCCTGCCCATGGTTTCCTTGAGCTGCGGATTGGAGAGGATCTCCACGGCTTTTTCCCACATCTTCGTATCATCCTCCACGGCAAACCCGTTTTCCCCGTTAAGCACCATATCCTGTATACTCGGGTCAGCGGCGGCAACAATGGGAAGGCCCGACGCCATGGATTCAATAAAGGTAATGGGATGCACCTCACTGTGGGAGGCGCTCATAAACATATCCGCCGCGGCGTAGATCTGTTTGATTTCCTCAGGCCATTGGAGATACCCGGTAAAAACCACCGAGGTATGGATTCCCAGTTCATAGGCGTGGTTCTGCAGGGCCCGCCGGTCGGGGCCGTCGCCGACCATTACCAGGTGCGCCTTGGGGCACCGCTCCCGGATTTCCTTGAAATTATTCATTAGGGTGTATACGTTTTTTTCCACCGCCAGCCGTCCTACGAACACGATGAGGTCGGCGTCGTCGGCGATACGGAACCGCTGCCTGATTTCCAGCGCGTCCTTGCTGAGCTCATGGGACCGTTCGTAGAACTGGGACAGATCTATGCCGTTGGGCACGACCCTGACCGGCCGGGGATATTTAATCCCCGCCAGATAATCCTTTATTTTCCGGGACGGCGCGATAACGCAGCGCTGGCTCCGCAGAATATGGCGGAGGAACGCCGGAAGGTTGTTTTTAAGAAAAGGCTTTATCAGGGGAACGTAATACAGATAGTCATCGTAGTAGGTATGCAGGGTATGGATAGAAGGAATTCCCAGTTTTCTGCTGACCGCCCGGGAAGCCATATACAGGCTGAATTCCGAATGGGTATGGATGATATCGAGATTCAGGGGTTTGGCGGCATCCAGAACCTGCTTTTCAAAAAAGACACCGATCCGGTGCTGGGGCTCATTGGGAAACTGGATCGATTTGAGCCGGATTACGCCTTCCTCGGGGACCGCATTGGGATGGCGGACGGTAAACACATAGACCCGGTGGCCGCGGTTTTCCAGTTCCTTTTTAAGGGTTCTGATAACCGTTACGACGCCGTTGACCTGGGGTACATAGGTATCACTGAAGATCCCGATATTCATAGGTACTCCTTCCCGTATACTATAGCCTATTATCCCGCAACAGTCGAGTCAGAGGGGGAGCGCCGGGACTGACAATCCGGAAAGCACCCGTGTGTAATGGTTCTGCGGGTGCTTTCCGGCTTAACCGGCCCGGTGCGGCCCGGTCAACCGGGGCTGCTCCCCCTCGCTGCAGCCCCGCTTCGCGGGTCTTCCGCTGCCCCCACTTCTGGTTCCCCGGTTCGGCTGCCTTTCCGGGGTGGTGTGATGCCGGAGCCGACAGCTGCCCGGCCGCACCCTATCCCGGGATGGTCTTCCCTCACCCAGCCCCCCCACAGAAAAAGCACAGCAGCATGGTGCGGCAAAGCAGCGCCGGGTGTCGTATGAAAAGCAATACCGCTCCGCGGATATTGTTTTCATACGACAGGCCCCGCGGAATTGGCATCCCCATGCTGCTGTGCTTTTTTCAGTATTGTATAAAAACCGTATAAATATGCTTTGCCAGTCTGGTCAAAATACCGGTATTCTGCTAAAATCTCACAAACTTTCCCTGGGTAAAGGAGATCCTCTTTGATCGGTATTGTTTTTCTGTCAATCTTTTTTGCGCTCATGATCGGGATCGGAATCTGGGGTATGCGGAAAACCAAGACCCTGGGCGATTTCTTTCTGGGCGGCCGGAATATGGGTCCCTGGGTTTCCGCGGTCGCCTACGGTACCTCGTATTTTTCGGCGGTGCTCTTTATCGGTTTCGCCGGGACCCAGGGATGGCAGTTCGGGCTCAACGCGCTGTGGATTGCCCTGGGAAACGCGGTTATCGGCGCCCTGGGAGCGTGGCTTATCCTTGCCCGGCGGACCCGCCGGATGACCCAGAACCTCGACACCATGACCATGCCGGAATTCCTTCAGAAGCGGTACGGCGCGAGCCACCTCAAACCAATAGCCGCAACGGTAATATTTTTCTTTCTCCTGCCCTATTCCGCCTCGGTATTCAAAGGCCTGGGCCATCTTTTCGAAACGGTCTTCGGAATATCCTACGATCTGGCGCTTATCCTCATGATTGCCTTTACCGGGGTATACCTTATCCTGGGGGGATACTTCGCCGTAGCGGTGACGGACTTTATCCAGGGAATGATCATGTTCTTCGGGGCCATAGCCATGGTGGCGGTCCTCTTCGGCAAAGGCGGCGGATTTACCGCGGTAATTGAGGGGATCCGTGAAAATTACCCCCTTCATATTCCCGAATCCCAGCGCCCGAGCATTCTGACCATCGGATCCCTGGTTTTCATGACCAGTTTCGGGACATGGGGGCTGCCCCAGATGGCCCAGAAATTCTACGCCATCAGGAATGAACGGGTCATCCCCAAAGCCGCGGTGGTAACCACCATCTTCGCGGCGGTGATCGGCTTCTCCGCCTATCTGGTGGGTATTTCATCCCACGTATTTTTTACCCTGGAAACGATCCCCCGGGACGCGTCCGGGCAGATACTCTACGACCTGATCGTTCCCACGCTGCTCACGGAACATCTCCCGGAAGCGCTCATGGCGCTGATTATGCTCCTGGTGCTTTCCGCGTCCATGTCGACCCTGTCGTCCCTGGTGCTGGTTTCATCTTCCGCCGTAGCCATCGATCTCATACCGATTCAGATTGACGAAAAAACCGGGAAGGACCGCTCCGTTGCCCTGATGCGTTTTCTGTCCGCGGTATTCATCGTAATTTCATATCTTATTTCCCGGTTCCAGTTCAGCTTTATCGTGACCCTCATGTCCCTGAGCTGGGGAGCCGTATCCGGCGCCTTCGCGGCCCCGTATATTTACGGTTTATTCTGGAAAAAGTGCACGAAACCCGCGGCCTACGCGGGACTTATTTCGGGGCTGATTACGGAAATTATCCTTTTCTTTGCCCTGGGACCCGCCCAATCGCCCCTGGCGGCGTCCCTGGCGATTATCATACCCTTCGGGGTAGTACCGGCGGTTTCAATGTTTACGAAACCGCCGGAACAACCATTACTCGACAGAGCCTTTGAAGGCCTGTAAAGCAGGAGCTATGAAAGAACTTGCCTTACTTGGAGATGAAGCGGTTGCCCTGGGAGCCCTCCACGCGGGGGTCAGCGCCTCATACGGTTATCCCGGCACTCCCTCAACGGAAATTCTGGAATCCCTGATTGCGGAATACGAAAAAGGCGGCCCCCTGGCGGCCTGGTGCACCAATGAAAAAACCGCCCTGGAAGCGGCCCTGGGGGTTTCCTATACCGGCCGCAGGACCATGGTCACCATGAAGCACGTGGGCCTTAACGTCGCGTCCGATCCCTTTATGAACGGAGCCCTCCTGGGAATCAAGGGCGGCCTGGTTCTGGCGGTGGCCGACGACCCGGGGATGCACAGTTCCCAGAACGAACAGGATTCACGGTTTTACGCGGCCTTTGCCATGATTCCCTGCCTGGAGCCGCGGAGCCAGCAGGAAGCCTACGATATGACCCGGGAGGCCTTTGATCTTTCCGAACGGCTGCACGTTCCGGTGCTGCTCCGCCTGGTGACCCGGCTTTCCCACGCCCGGGCAGGGGTTGCCCCGTCCGAACCAAAGGAACAGAATCCCCTGGCCAAGGCTGAGGACAAAACCGAATGGATGCTGCTGCCTGCCTATGCCCGGAAAAACTACAATGCTCTGATAGAGAAACAGAAGGACATGCTCTCCTGGTCAGAGGCTCACCGGGTCAATAAACTTGAGCTTGACGGCCGCGATACGGATCTGGCGGTGATAACCACCGGGACCGGCGGCAACTACTACGAAGAAAATCTCGACGATCTGGCCTCGTCCCGGGGAGGGAAACTCCCCGCCCGGCTGCACATCGGAGTCTATCCCATTCCCATGGAGTCCGTCCGCAGGCTCTGCGAAAAGGCCCACCGGGTTATCATTATTGAAGAAGGCCAGCCCCTCCTGGAGGAACGGCTCCTGGGGCTGCTGCCCCAGCGGCTTACGGTTTCCGGCAAACTGGACGGAACCGTTGTCCGCAGCGGCGAGCTCGATCCGGACAACGTACGGGCCGCTTTGGGACTCATGCCCAGGCCTTCGGTGAAGGCGGATATACCCGCCCTGCCCGGCCGGCCGCCCCAGCTGTGCCAGGGGTGCCCCCACGGGGAAAGCTACGAAACCATAAAACAGGCCGCGGCGGGACTCGAGTCGGTGGTGATAGCCGCGGACATCGGATGCTACGCCCTGGGCGCCCTGCCGCCCTACAGCGTTCCCGAGACCATTGTCTGCATGGGCGCCAGCGTGGGTATGGCCAAGGGAGCCGCCGATTCGGGTATCAAATACGCCATCGGCGTTATCGGGGACTCGACATTTCTCCATTCGGGGATCACCGGGCTGATCGACGCGGTGGCCGCGAATACCCCCATGACACTGGTTATTCTCGACAATTCCATCGTGGCCATGACCGGCTGCCAGGATACCATGCTGCCCTCCGCCCGGCTCAAGGATGTCGTCCTGGGGATCGGCGTCCATCCCGACCACGTAATCGAACTGGAGGCGAAACGCCAGCTCCAGGACGAGAATGCCGCCAGATTCAGAACCGAACTTGAATACCCCGGACTTTCGGTGGTGTTCTTCAAGCGTGAATGCCTCGAAGCGTTCCGCAAACGGAAGAAACAGGAAGCCGCTAAAGCCCAGAGCAGCGGGAACCCGGAGACCGGAGGCACCGTATGAAAAAAGATGTAATCCTCGCCGGTGTCGGCGGACAGGGAGTACTCTCCATCGCGGCCATCATTGCCCAGGCAGCCATATCCCGGGGCCTCGCGGTCCGGCAGTCCGAGGTCCACGGCATGGCCCAGCGGGGCGGCGCGGTGCTTGCTCACCTCCGTATTTCCGATACCGCCATCGCCTCCGATCTGGTTCCCCAGGGCGGAGCGGATCTCATTATTTCCATGGAACCGGTGGAAAGCCTCCGGTACGCCCAGTGGCTCTCTCCCCAGGGGGCGCTGGTAACCGCCGCGGACCCCTTTGTAAACATCCCCAACTATCCCGACCTTGAAGCGATACTGAACGCGGTAAAGCAGTTTCCGGAGCACCGCATTGTGCAGGCCGCAGCCGCGGCCAAGGAAGCGGGACTGCCCCGGGCGGTCAATATGGTTATGGTCGGGGCGGCAAGCCCCTTCCTGCCAATCCCGCCGGAAGAACTGGAAACCACCATCGCGGAGCAGTTCAAATCCAAGGACGTCTCGGTGGTGGAAGCGAATATCAAAGCGTTCAGGCTTGGCAGGCAGGCGGCCGAACAGGGACCGCAGTCATGAACTTCCAGTACTGGAACCGGCGGATGGAAACCCTGCCCCGGGATGAACTTGAAGACTATCAGCTCGAAGCCCTCAGGGTAATGGTTGAGCGGGCGCTGCGGACACCCTTTTATTCCCGGGAACTGCAGAAGGCGGGAATTACCGGGGGCGCGTCGATCAAATCCCTGGATGATATCCGCCGCATCCCCTTTACCACCAAGCACGAACTCCGGGAAGCCTATCCCTACGGAATGCTCAGTATTCCAAAAGAGGACATTGTCCGGCTCCACGCCTCCAGCGGAACCACGGGGGTTCCCACCACCATATACCTCAGCGGTGAGGATATAAAACGGTGGACATCCTTTGTGGCCCGCTCCATCTACGCCACGGGATGCGATAAAACCGACGTGTTCCAGAACATGATCACCTACGGCCTCTTTACCGGCGGACTGGGTTTCCACTACGGCGCCGAGGAAGTGGGCATGCTGGTCATACCTTCGGGACCGGGAAACACCGCGAAGCAGTTCCAGTTTATGAAGGATTTCGGCACCACCGTACTCCACGCCACGCCGAGTTTTCTCCTGCATGTGGAATCGAAAATGCGGGAAGAAGGGGTCCGGCGGGAGGAACTCCGGCTCAAGCGGGCCTTTGCCGGCGCGGAGCCCTACTCCGAGGACACCCGGAAACGAATTGAGGAACTCCTCGCCATCGATGTATTCAATTCCTACGGTCTTTCGGAGATGAACGGCCCGGGGGTTGCCTTTGAGTGCCAGGCGAAAAACGGCCTCCATATCTGGGAGGACGGCTACATCGCGGAAATCGTAAACCCCGACACCCTGGAGCCGGTGGCAGAGGGGGAATCAGGGGAATTGGTGCTCACCATCCTGTGCCGGGAAGCCACCCCGATTCTCCGGTACCGGACCCGGGACCTGACATCCTTTTACACCGAACCCTGCTCCTGCGGCAGGACCCACCGGAGACTCCGGCGGATTACCGGACGCAGCGACGACATGCTTATCATCAACGGGGTTAACCTCTTCCCGAGCCAGATTGAAGAAGTGATCATGGCCATCAAAGAGGTGGGCAACAATTACCTGATCCAGGTTGAAAAAGAAGGAGCCCTGGACCGGCTTACGGTAAAAACCGAGGTCGGACCGGATATTTTTATGGACGATGCCCGGCCGCTCAACGCGCTGAAGGAAAAAATACGCCGTACCCTGCAGGCCACCATATCCATCAGCCCGCGGGTGGAACTCCACGAAAGCGGAACCCTGCCCGTATCCGAAGGCAAGGCAAAACGGGTAATCGATACACGTCCCAAGGATATATAATAACGCTGCCCGATAACCTCAGTTATCGAGCAGCGCTAATTCCGAGAACAGACCAGAGGTAGAGCTATGATTTTCAATCCTGAATACGAATCCATGGACATCGAAGCCCGCGTAAAACTTCAGTTCGCGCGGCTCAAGAACCTTACGGAAAAGCTGTATTACCATGTACCGTTTTACCGCGGCAAAATGGAGGCGATGGGCATAAGCCCCCGGGATATCCGCTCCATGGCGGACATCGCCCTGCTTCCCTTTACCACAAAGGACGACCTCAGGGAAACCTATCCCTACGGACTTCTGGCGTGTCCCCAGGCGGAAATCGAGGAAATTCACATGTCCTCGGGGACCACCGGGGTTCCCGTGGTGGACGCCTACACCCGGCGGGACATCGAAAACTGGGAAGAAGCCATGGCCCGGACTCTGGCCGGGGCCGGCGGGTCCCGGAACGATACGGTCCAGAACTGCTACGGCTACGGCCTCTTTACCGGCGGACTCGGGGTCCACTACGGGGCGAAACGGCTCGGGGCCAACATCATCCCCATGTCCTCGGGCAATACCCAGAAACAGCTCATGGTCATGCAGTCCTTTGGATCGACCATACTCACCGGGACCCCTTCTTACGCCCTGTTTATGGCAGAGGAAGCCGAGGAATCCGGGATTAATCTGAAAAAACTGGGACTCAAAGCCGGCTGCTTCGGGGCGGAGCCCTGGAGCGAGAACATGCGCCGGGAAATTGAGGAACGGTACGGCATTGACGCCTATGACATTTACGGCCTCACGGAAATCACCGGCCCCGGGGTCGCCTTTGAGTGCGAAGCCAAGAACGGGCTCCATATCAACGAAGACCTGTTCTTCCCGGAAATAATCGATCCCGAAACCGGAAAACCCCTGCCGGAAGGCGAAAAGGGAGAACTGGTTTTCACCACCCTCGTCAAAGAAGGGACGCCCCTGCTCCGTTACCGTACCAGGGACGTGACCTTCCTCCGCCGGGAAATCTGCGCCTGCGGCAGAACCACCATAAAAATGAACCGTCTCTTCGGCAGGACCGATGACATGCTCATCATCCGGGGAATCAACGTGTTCCCGAGCCAGATCGAGCACGCCCTCATCGAAATTGAGGGAACCGACCCGCATTACGTCATCATTGTCGACCGGGGATCCAACCACCTCGACGAAGTGGAACTCCAGGTGGAAGTAAAGAAAGAATTCTTCAGCGACGAAACCAAAAGGCTTGAAGTGCTCAGGTCAAACATCGAAACCGTGATGAAGTCGAAGCTTGGCCTGGCCATGAAGGTCAAACTGGTGGAACCGAAAACCATTGAACGGTCCATCGGAAAAGCGAAGCGGGTTATCGACAAACGAACAATATAAATTAGGCGGCCGGCCCGGTATTGTGTTATACTTATACTGACGGGCCGTGCGGGTTATCCGGTCAGAACAAGGAGTGAGCATGCAGATTAAACAGATATCGGTCTTTCTTGAAAACAACGCCGGACGGCTGGGAGAAGTTACGCGGGTCCTGGCCAATGCCGGAATAAATATCAGAGCCATCTCCATTGCCGATACAGCGGATTTCGGGATACTGCGGCTTATTGTGGACAAAAACCTGGATGCCATGAAAGCCCTGGCGGATGCGGGCTTTACCACGCGGATGACCGATGTGGTGGCTGTTCAAATCGAAGATACCCCGGGAAGCCTGGCAAAGGTAATGGAACTGTTCCAGAAATCCCAGATAAATATCGAATACCTCTACGCGTCCCTGGAAGGAAAGGTGGGGAAAGCGGTGGTTATCTTCAAAATGGAAAACATTGAAAAAGGAATCGAAATCGTCAGTAAAAACGGTTTGTCAATGGTAGAAGAATTTTAACACCACCGGGGCATAGCCATGAAAATATTAATGACCACCAGTGAAGCGGTTCCTTTTGCCAAAACCGGCGGCCTCGCGGATGCTGTTTCGGCGCTTTCCCTGTCCCTGGCGAAACTGGGCCATGAGGTACGGATTGTCATGCCCCGGTACTATTCGATTGACCGGAGAAAACTCGATAAGCTTGAGGGAGCCATGGGAGTTCCCATGGGCAGCGGAGAAGAATGGTGCGCCGTTTTTACCACCGACATGCCCGGCTCCCAGAAAAAAAATCCCGTCCGGATGTATTTCATAGATCATGAGATTTTCTTCGGCCGGGACGGGGTTTACGGAACCCCTTCGGAACCGGATTTTCTGGATAACCCCAGACGGTTCAGCTTTTTTTCCCGTTCCGTATTCCAGCTGTGCCGCAAAATTGACTGGTATCCCGATATATTCCATGCCCACGACTGGCCCACGGCACTGGTTCCGGTATTCCTCAAGTTCGGAGAGCGCCAGGGGAAATTCGCCGGCGCCCGCTCGGTGCTTACGATTCATAACCTGGGGTATCAGGGAATATACAGCAAAAACAACTTTCCCTATACGGGCCTCGGCTGGAATGTATTCTATGACGCCGGTTTTGACGACTGGAATATGATGAACATTCTCAAGGCCGGGCTCAACAGCGCGGACAGCCTCAACACGGTGAGCCCTACCTACGCCCGGGAAACGAAAACACAGGAACACGGTTTCCGCCTGGATGGAGTACTGCGGTACCGTTCCGGTGATTATGCCGGCATTCTCAACGGGATCGACACAAAGGTGTGGAACCCCGCAAAGGATCCGCTGATTCCCGTACCGTACTCCACAAAGGATATGAGCGGCAAAGCCGCCGCAAAAGAACGGCTCCAGGAGGAATTCGGCCTTCCCGTCAACCAGGACATACCGGTTATCGGTATGGTGACCAGGCTTACCGAACAAAAAGGGGTTGGTTCGCTCTTCGGCCCTTCCTACGGTTCGGCGTATTCTATCTGCCGGGATATGGACATCCAGTTTGTTATCCTCGGTTCCGGTGAATCCTGGTGCGAACAGGAGATCAGAAGCCTTTCATCGCGGCTTCCCAATTTCAGCGGGAAGATAGGATACAGCGAGTCCCTGAGCCATATCATTGAAGCGGGGAGCGACTTTTTCCTTATGCCCAGCCAGTACGAACCCTGCGGCCTCAACCAGATGTATTCCCTCAATTACGGTACCCCGCCAATCGTCCGGCGGACCGGCGGTCTCGTGGATACGGTGGAAAACTTCAGCCAGGAAGCCGGCACGGGAACGGGGTTTATGTTTGATGATCTAACCCCCCACGCAATCTACAATACCGTCGGCTGGGCGGTATGGGCCTATTACAACCGGCGCGATCAGGTTGAAGCCATGCGCATCCGGGGTATGAAGCAGGATTTTTCCTGGGAAAAATCCGCCCGGAAATACGTGGAATTATACGAAAAGAACCTGGAACGGTGAACTATTCCGGAGCTGCTACAGTATAAAGAACTGCCGGAATCGTACTGGTACTATCGGTATTTCCATATGAAAGATTATCATCCCCAGAATCCAGCCCCACCCGTTGCTGCCAGAAGCGTTCTCCCATCCATGCTGCGGCACTGAATTGCAAGTATAATGCGGTTGCCCTGTAACTATTCGGTCCCTTCCAGGAGTTCGTTTATTTTCCCCTCGGTTACCATAAGCGCCAGACCGGATATGGCGGGATGTTCACAGGATGAAGCGCTGACTTTTGTTTCCCGGAGGCAGAGCGCCGGGAGGCGGCGGTTAACCGCCTTAAGCAGACCTTCGCCCAGCAGCTCCGCCGTGGGACCGCCCAGTATAACCTGTTCAATATCGAGGCTTATGGAAACAGCGGCGATGGCGATGGCAAGGTTGTCGGCGATGACCGCCGCGGTCTTTTGGGTGTCACCGCCGCTGTCCGCTATCGCTTTGCTGATCTTGCTTTCAAGCCATCCCAGGGAAGAAGGGTCGATTTTCTTGGAAATATCAAAACTGATATACCCTATTTCACCGGCCATGTGCGCCCCGCCCCTCCTGAGCCGTCCGTCAAGGATGATTCCCGCCCCGACCCCGGAACCCATGAAAATAAAAATCAGGTCCATATCATCCTGGGATTTTCTGTGCATAAACTCGCCGATTGCCGCGGCGTACACATCCCGTTCGATAATCACCGGAATATCCAGATCCTTTTCGAGATTGTCCACAACCTTCGATACATCGAGTCGGTCCGTAACACCGTAGCTCGGCGCGAGGGTTATTATTTTCGACTGCGGATCCACCGATCCGGGAATGCCTATGCCGATACCGAGAATTCTGCTGCGGTCTATTCCCGATTGGTTTATAACCGAATTGATGCATTTTACCAGGTGTTTTTTAAGCATAAAAAGTATATTGGGTTTATTGGCGAACCGTTTTATCGTGACTATGTTTCCCTGGAGATTGGCGATTCCAATATACAGATACCGGCTGTCAAATTCTATACCCACGGAGAAAGCGGCATCCTCGTTAAACCGTATTATCTGGGGTTTTCTTCCGATTTTGCTGACCCCTTCTCCCTCCATGGTAACAATTCCGAGGCTTATAAAATGGTCAATTATCTTTATCACCGTCGGGGAACTGATACCGGTTCTCCGGCTTATCTCAGCCCGGGAAATTTCCCTGACCGATGCAATGAGATTGTATACCGTCCGCCGGTTCATATCCTTAAGATCACTGGCGATATAACGTTTCACAGTGTTTTTCCTTATATAGCGCTTCCGTATCTTCGTTTTCCGTTAATTGATTAACTAGGTTAGTTAATGATACACATCATTTTTTTTATTTGTCAACAAATACTGTAATTAATTAACAAACTTAATAAATTAATTGACAAAATAAAATATATGACCTTATGATTATCAAACTTAGTCAATTAGGAGGAATTCAGTATGAGGAAAATTTCGGCAATTCTGTTTGCCCTTACCGCTGCCTTAGTGCTTATCTCCTGCAATAAAGGTGAAAGCGGCGGCAAGGACGGCAAGCCCGTTACTATTGTATATTGGCAGTATTTCTACCAGACAAAAGTAGAACTTGTGGATGATCTCATTGCGGAATTTGAAGTGGAAAACCCCGGGATCAAGGTTGAGCATATTCACTTTCCCTACGAAAACTACAACCAGAAAGTAGCTTCCTCCGTGCCGGTAGGAACGGGACCGGACGTGATAAATCTTTTCTACGGATGGCTTCCGATGTACGTAAAAGCGGGCTACCTGCAGTCGCTGCCTGCTTCCGATTTCAGCCAGGAGTACTTCAAAAACAACTTCTTTTCATTTGTGGAAGAAAGTGTCAAATTTGACGGAAATTACTATTCGGTTCCCACGGCGGTACGCACCCTTTCCCTGATATGGAACAAGAAACTTTTCCGTGAGGCGGGAATGGACCCTGAAGTTCCCCCCAAGACCCTGGATGAACTGGTAACGTTTGCGAAACGGCTCTCAAAGTACGACGCCCAGGGCAATCTTATCCAGGCAGGGCTTGCCATGCAGCCCACCGGGCAGGGCCACAGCTGGATCCGGGAAGTCCTTATCCGCCAGTTCGGCGGCGTTCCGTACAGCGCCGACGGCCGGAAAGTCACCTATGCCACACCGGAAGGCGCGGCGGCGCTTAAGTGGTACACCGACCGGATCATGGTGGACAATGTGGGGTTCCCCAATTTCACCACCGATGACGTGACGGCTTTCAGATCCCAGAAAGCGGCTATGAACGTGGACGGCTCCTTCCGCATCGCCACCCTGAACGCGGTGACCGACCTTGAATGGGGAGCCGCTGAGCTGCCCACCCACAACGGTATAAAATCGAACTACGCGTCATTCTGGACCAATTCCATAACATCCGGCGTCAAGGATGAAAAACTGGAAGCATCCATCAAGTTCCTTAAATTCCTTGCCTCTCCTTATGTGCAGGAACGGTGGCTTGAAAAAGTCGGAGAACTCCCGGCCAATCCCTCCTTCGCCGCCCAGCAGGAAAATGTCCCCCTGGTGGGGGAATTCCTCAAGGGCCTCGATTACGCCCATGCCACGATTTTCGTGGATGAAGCGGGACAGCGGGATATTTTCGTGAATATGGTTGACCAGGTCAGGCTCAACAATGTCGCTCCCGCGGCGGCCATGCGGGAAGCGGCGGAAAAAGAACAGCAGATCATAGACAACTTCTGGAAATAGGATTCCGGCGGGACCGGTCCGTAAGCCGTTTGTATATGGACCGGTCCCATACTTTTTTCTGCGGAGTAAACAATGACCCTGGCAAAAAAACGTATTTTAACAGCCTACGCGTTCCTCGCCCTTCCCCTGCTCTATTTTATCTGTGTGCGGTTTATTCCCATGCTGTACGCCATGGTCATGGGAATGACCAACTGGGGACTTCTCGCGAAGGAACTGAAATTCGTAGGGTTCGATAATTTCAGGACAATTTTTTCAGATCCTGTTTTTCACAAAGCCTTCGGTAACACCATCAAATACGCGGTCATCGGAGCGCCCCTGGTCATAGTTATCAGCCTTTTCTTCGCTCTGCAGCTTAATGTTATAAACCGGGGAAAGGGTCTCTACCGGCTCCTGTACGTGCTGCCCTATATTACGCCGATCGTCGCGGTGAGCTGGGTCTGGCGCTGGATGTACCAGCCGCCGCCCATAGGCCTGATCAACGGCGTCCTTTCGTACTTAGGGCTCAAGACCCAGGGCTTTCTCAATGACCCAGGACAGGCGCTTTACTGCATAACCCTGGTCAATGTCTGGGTTGAGCTCGGCTACTGCATCACGATTTTCCTCGCGGGGATTCAAAACATTCCCGTGGAATATATTGAAGCGGCGAAAATTGACGGAGCGTCCAGCAGGACCCTGCTGTTCAGAATAACCCTCCCCCTGCTGCTGCCCATAACCCTGTTCCTCATGGTCATGGAAGGCATCCAGTTTCTGCGGATTTTTACCCAGGTATACAATATGTCGGTCCAGGCTACCGGAGGCCCCCTGGATTCAACGAAATCGGTGGCCCTCTATATTTACCAGACCGCGTTTACCAAATTCCAGATGGGCCTCGCGGCCAGCGCCAGTATGGTCCTGTTTCTTTTGATCATGGCGGTAACCCTGATTCAAATTAAGTTTTTTGACCGCAAGGTCAGCTATTAACCCGGGGGATATATAGTCAAATAATTTAAATTATTTGACTATTTCCGATTGTAAGTGCTTCTGATATAAGGAATTTTTTAATTCCTTATATCAGAAACTTAAATTAAAGGACTATATGAAAGAAAAAAGCCGTCAAATGGTCTTCGCCTATATTATCCTGTCGCTGCTGGGCATTGTCATGGTGTTCCCCTTCTTCTGGATGCTCATGTCGAGTTTTAAGGACGCGACCCAGATATACCATCTGTCCCTGTTTCCTTCAAACCCGACCCTGGATAATTACGTCTATATATTTACCTCACGGTATTCGAAATTTACTATTTGGTTTCTGAACAGTGCCCTGGTGGCGGTGGTCACCACCTTGTCGGTAATCTTTTTCGATTCCCTCCTGGGGTACACCCTGACGAAATTCAACTTCCCCGGGAAGCGGATTATTTTCCTCATAATCATCAGCACCCTGATGATTCCCACGGAAATGCTGGTCATCCCCTGGTACTCCCTTTCGGTGACCTTCAAATGGGTGGACTCCCATTGGGGGATCATGTTCCCCGGTATGATGAGCGCCTTCGGAATGTTCCTCATGCGCCAGTTCATGGCGTCCATACCGGAGGATCTCCTGGACGCGGCCCGTATCGATGGCCAGAATGAATTCCGGATTTTCCTTACCGTAGCCATGCCCCTGGCGAGTTCGGCCATAGCAACCCTGGCGATTTTCAATTTTATCGGGAACTGGAACGCGTTCCTGTGGCCCCTCATCATCGCGTCAAAGCCGACAACCTTCACGCTGCCGGTAGGGCTCGCCAATTTTTCCGGGGAGGCCATCAGCGAATGGCATTTGATCATGACCGGGGCGACCGTATCCATGGCGCCGCTGATCGTGATCTTCCTTATTTTCCAGCAGAAGATAATAAAAGGCATATCCCTGAGCGGTATGAAAGGATAAGAAAATGCGTGTAATTGATTCCCATGTCCATTTCCCTTCGGAAAAAATAATCGATACCGGCGGAGCGGATAGGCCGGAAGGAAAAGCCGCCGGCGCCAGTATGCCCGGGGCCCCCGCGCCGGCAAATCCCTGGCTCATAGAAGAAAAGGAAAAATGGAAACGGGCATGGCGTTTCCCGCCGGAGGAAAAACTCGATACGGAAGAATCCATCCGGCGCTGGAAGGCCGAATGCGACTCCCATGATTTCCTCAAGAATGTGGTCTTCGTAACCGCCGGGGACAACGAGTTCGCGGCGGAGCTTGCGGAAAAGGATGGACGCTTTATCGGGTATGCCCACCATGATCCGCTCCTCCCCGACGCGGCGGACCGCCTGGAAAAGGCCCTTGGCTCTTTGAGGCTTAGGGGGTATAAACTTCTTGGTCCCCAGATCGATGTTCCCCTGAATGACAAACGGTTTTATCCGCTCTGGGAAATCGCCCAGGCCCGGGAAGTGCCGGTGCTGATCCATTTCGGCATACTGGGCGGCGCCGGGGGTATTGCCAATCATATCAATATCAATCCCCTGGTGATCCACGATGTGGCCAAGGATTTTCCCCGGCTGCCTATAATCATCCCCCATTTCGGCTGCGGATACGTATTTGAAACCCTCAACCTCTGCTGGGCGTGCCCGAATGTGTGTATCGATACCAGCGGTTCAAACCAGTGGATGCGCTGGATGCCCTATGAACTCAACCTCGAGATCCTCTTCAGAAAATACCGGGAAACCATCGGCGCGGGCCGCATCCTTTTCGGGACGGATTCGAGCTGGTTCCCCCGGGGCTTTACCGACGCCTATCTCGATGAGCAGATCCGTGCCATGGTGTATGTGGGATATTCCGCCGATGAACTCGACCGGGTCCTGTATTCAAACGCCGCCTCACTGCTGAAACTGTAGGAGCCTCCCATGTTTTCCAAAACCTATGTAAACCGGGTCCTGGATCCCTGCTACCAGAACTGGCGGAAGTATTTTACAGAAATTTCCTATGCCGTGCACAAGGCCCATCTGGTGATGCTCCGGGAACGGAACATTATCAAACCCGATATCGCGGCGGCCATAAAGCAGGGCATGGATTCCATTGAAAAGGATTTTGTCTATCCTGAAACTATTCCGGATAATACGGAAGATCTCTACTTTGTATTCGAGAAGGAACTGGGCAGACGGATCGGCGAAGACAAGGCGGGATTCCTCCACACCGCCCGGAGCCGAAACGACATGGACGCGGCGGTATTCCGTATATTTATCCGGCGGCGGATTTTGGAGCTGCTCGATTCCCTGGCGGTTTTGGCCGGGAGCCTCCAGGACCGCATAGCCGGGAACGGCGGCACGGATCCCATTATCCTCTACACCCACGGCCAGCCGGCGAATGTTTCCACCATGGGGCATTACCTTGGCTCCATGCTTCTCAACATCGGGGAATGCGCCGAATCCCTCTGTAAAGCCCTGAATACGGTCAACAAGTCACCCATGGGTGCCTGCGCCATTACCGCCACGGGATTCCCCATTGACCGGTCCCTGGTATCGCAGCTCCTCGGATTCGAAACCCCGGTGGTCAACTCCTATGAAGCCATTTCCACGTCCCACTGGCTGACCTTTCCCGCGGCGGCTCTGAAGCTGCTGCTCACCGACATAGGCCGGTACATGGCGGATATGGGCCACAAGGCAAGCTGTGAAGTCGGGATACTGTGGTTCCCGGATTCCCTGGTGCAGATTTCGAGCATCATGCCCCAGAAGCGGAATCCCGTCATCCTGGAACACGTCCGCATACAGGGGGCGCTGGCCGCGGGGATTCTCGGCGGTATTGAGGATATTTTCAGGAACGTTCCTTTTCAGGATGTGAATGAAGCCGGCGACGCGGCGGCGGATGAATTTTCCCGGGCCGCTGATCTGGCACTGTCGTGTCTGGACCTCTTCAATGAAACCGTTCAGAATGCTGCCATTGTCCGGGACCGGGTCTATGAAATTTCCGCATCCTACGGTATCTGCACCACCGAGCTGGCGGACAGCATGGTCCGGGACTTCGGCATCTCCTTCCGGGAAGCCCACGGCCTTACCAGCGCATTCGTCAAATCAGGAAACGATAAAAAGACACTGCGCCGGAAATACGCCGAAGCCGGGTACGGGGAACTGCCCTATTCCGACGCGGAAATCGACCGCATTCTGTCGCCGGATAACTTTATCGCCGTCCGAACCGTCCCCGGAGGACCCGCTCCCGGGGGGATGGAGTCCGTGGTGCAGGCGGCTTCCGGCGTAACCGAAAATCTGCGGGCCGTGATATCCGGGATACGAACAACGGAGGAAAAAGCAAGCCGGGAACTGGCGGACCGGTACGCGGCCCTGTAGGGTCGGCCGGCAGCAGCAAAAAAGGCTGTCCCTGGGGACAGCCTTTTTTATACCATACCCCGGAAATCCGGGGTACCGGTAAAACTACAGATCCATGCCGCCGATTATCTTAATCCGGCCGTCGGTCGAGGGCGTGATAGTTCCGCCTTCAGCCCGGATATATTCAATGACAACATAGGAAAGAAGCAATGAGGTATTGAAGGGGTCCTCCGCCTTGAGGAGCGCGGTATATCCGTCGCCGCCGCTCAGAAGGTAGTCGTTGGTGCAGAACCGGTAGGTTTTGTTGGGATCCACCGGAGCTCCGTTGATGGTCAGATCCCTGAGCTGTCCGGTGCCGCTGGTATAATCAATGGTATACCGGACGTCCTTGGACATCTGGGGCCATCCGCCGGCTCCCTGGGGAATCGTCGCGATGAACGAGAACAGTTCGATGATATCGGAGCCTTTCATGGATACGATAAAGAGGTAGTTCTCGAAGGGCAGGATCGTCAGGATGTTTTCCTGGGTTATGGGTCCCTTGGGAAGTTCCGCGCGGATATTGCCGCCGTTATGGAAGGCAAAGTCAATGTGCTGGTTGTATACGTTCCGGAAGTACCACACATTGGCGTCACAGATCATATCACCCAGGGCGATTTCCTTTTTGCGGCTCAGGCGGTCGCCGAATTCAAAGGTTTCCGCGGCCTGGCCGATGACTTCCTTGAGGCTTTCTTCGGCTTTGATGATGTACGGCGCCAGGAGGGCGGACACCGCCGCATCGGGCTTATAGACCACATTGTCCTTGCTATTGATAGCCACGGGCTTCCAGTCGAAGTTCATCAGTTTTCCGTCCACCACGGACAGTTTTCCTTCACCTACGAATTTTCCCCATTCGTTGGCGGAAACCACATAGGTTGATCCCACTACTTTGGGCGCATCGAAATATGAGTGGGAATGGCCGTCAAGGATAATATCGATACCGGGGACGGCGGCTGCCATTTCCAGGGATGTCACGTGGGAAGCGTCTTCCTTAACGTCGCCGATATGGGTAAGACCGATGACGATGTCCACTTTTTCCTTGTTCCGCAGGATATCCACCATTTCCCGGGCCGCGTCCAGCTCATTGATAAAGGTAAGGTCCTTGCTGGGACTGGCGATTATCTGCGTCCGCAGGGTGGTAATGCCGAAAAGGCCGACCCGGATACCGTCGTAATTTTTTACGAGGTACGGCGTGCCGCCGAGGTATTTACCGTTTTTGGTCTTGATGTTGGAACAGATAAATGGGAATTCCGCCATGCTTATCTGGTTGTCGAGTTTTTCCTGGGTTCCGTCAAATTCATGGTTCCCGAAGATAGAGGCATCGTAACCCATCATGTTGTAGGCTTTAATGTCCGGCTCGGCGCTGAACATGTTGGAAAGGGCCGAACCGGTGTTGATGTCCCCGACATCCACCAGCAGGACCTGAGGGTTTTCCGCCCGGACGGATTTAATAAAGGTCGCCCGTTCAGCGAGTCCGCCCAATCCACCGTTTGGAAGCACCGTGCCGTGGTGGTCATTGGTATGCAGGAGAACCAGTTCATAAATCTTCCCCGGGTCCCGTTCCACCGGTTTGGGGCTCCCGGAACAGCCGAGTACCAGTGCAAGAGTCAAAAACACCATCGCTATTGGCGCCAGCCATTTGATGCGTTTCATCAGAAATTCCTCCTAATAATAACTAAAGTTTTTATACTCTAAGTATATGAGGTAAACCGCAATTTGTCTCCACCCCCGGGTCAGAAAATCGGCGATTTTTCCCGCCGCGCCGCCGCTTATCAATACATCCGTTATTTCCGATAATTTCAGTAATGGAAAAAAGAATTGAAGAGAACAAGGATCCCCTGACAGGTCTCTACCGGGGGATAAATATCGGCGAAACCCTGGCGCATTTATATACGAACCACGCGGATCCCCGGGGAGAATACTATCTGGTATGCATGGCGATTTCATCGTTCAGCAGATTTAACAGCCTCTGCGGCTACCGGAAGGGCGACCAGCTTCTGGAAACCATCGGAAAAATCATCGCCGCGAATTATTCCTGCGGAATACGGGTAAACGGCGATACATTCCTGTTCCTTACAGGAAAAAACCAGGAATTTGAGGAAAACCCCGCGGCGTTTCTCTGCGGCGCCATCGGCGAACACATCGGAACGGAGTACCTCAAAATCCTCACCCTCGCCCTGGGGATTTCCCGGATCCGCAGATTTGAGATTCCCGGCAGGGCTGTCTTCGAAGAAGCCTTTACCGCCCTGGGATACGCGAAAAACATATCCCCGGGACACCAGGCGGTTTTTTTCGATAAAAAACTGAGAATGTGGGAAGAACAGAAAAAAAATATTGAAAAGAACATGTTCCGGGCCCTGTCAAATGAGGAATTCAAGATCTATGTCCAGCCCAAATACGCCGTTGCCGGCAATGACTGCCGCAGCGGCGAAGCCCTGGTCCGGTGGGTATCCGGTGACCTGGGCTTTATCATACCGGAACAGTTCATTCCGCTCTTTGAAAAAAACGGCTTTATCGTTGAGATTGATTTTTTCGTACTCACGTCCATTTTTAAAACCCTCCAGCGGCAGCTCCGGGAAAACCGCCGGGTCTACCCTATTTCGGTAAACCAGTCCAGAGCGACCGTGGCCTATCCCGGATACCTGGAACGGCTGCAGACGGTGATGGAACAATACCCCATACCCCTGGAGTACGTTCAGCTTGAAATAACCGAAAGCGCCATGGAAGGCGGCGGCCCGGAATTTCTCCGGCTTCTGGCGGCCCTCAGAAACATGGGATTCTCCATCGCCCTGGATGATTTCGGTTCGGGGTATTCATCCCTGAGCAGTCTCAGAAGCCTGCCGGTGGATACTTTAAAAATCGACAAGGAATTTCTCCGTGAATCGGATACCTCCGAGCGGAGCCGGACCATAATCAAAAATATCGTCAATATGTCCAAAGACTTGGGTATCACCGTGGTATGCGAAGGGGTTGAAACCGAAGACCAGCTGCTGTTTCTGGCTAAAATCGGCTGTGATTACGCCCAGGGATACTACTGCGCAAAACCCATGCCCCTTTCGGAATACGAAGGCGAATACCTCCGTATTCCCGGCTGAACCACAAAAGACTTTTTTCCGCCGCCGGCGGGAAAGAGAACCGGTTTTGTCATATACTGAAGATATAAACAATTATTTAAAAAACAGGAAAGAGTATGGATTTTTTCAGTTACCAGTATCTGCTTGACCACGCGTCTACCCTGAACGTGGTGTACATCGTTCTGCTGATCATTTCATCAATTGTACTCGTCATTCTGGTGGTCCTCTGGATACTGAAACGGCTTTACCCGAAATACCGCGAATACCTCCTGATTTTTACCATCCTTACGGTACTGCTGGTGAGCGTCCAGATCACCAACATGCTTTCCCTGTTTACCCTGGAAGGGGATCACCGTACCAACATCCGGTATATTGAGGAAATAGCAAAAAAACTGTCGGTTCCGGCGGATACCATTTTTTCAAGTACCGTAAACTATTCCGCCGAGACCATATATATGATAGACGGTGAGTACTACCGGCTGGTCCTGAACAACGACGGTAAAAATTTTCTTATTGAATATATTTCCATGAAGTATATTGACCCCATTACCGTGATTACAAAATAACAAAAGGGAGGAAACGCGGTGTTTTACCTAAGTGTAGCCGTAAAACTGACTATTGGTTTTATCTGCCTTCTACTGTATCTGAATATCTCCGGCAGGACACAGCTTGCGCCCATGTCCGCCACGGACCAGATCGGTAATTACGTTCTCGGCGCCATAATCGGGGGTATTATCTACAATCCCGGGGTCAGTGTACTCCAGTTTATTGCGGTTATTTCCATGTGGTCCCTGCTTATGATTCTGACCAGGATTATTAAAACACGGAATCTTGACGCAAAGGGAATAATCGACGGAAAACCCGTTCTCCTGGTGGATCATGAAAAGATTCTGACCGATAACTTCAGGCTCGTAAACCTTTCGGTCCCGGACTTCCTCCTGAAGCTGCGGCAGAACAGCGTCCACAACTTAGCCGAGCTTGAGCTCGTATGGATAGAGCCGAACGGCCAGCTGACGATCCAGAAAAAAGGCGAGACACCTATTTCCCTTGCCCTGATTGAGGACGGCAATATCAATAGATTCAACCTGGATAAAGCCTTCCGGGACGAGGACTGGCTGATGGCGGAACTCGGAAAACAGGGTATCCAGGATTTGTCCGAGGTGTTCTGCGCCGAATGGTACAGCAATGTCCTTACGGTTTACCGGTATAATCCCCAGGTGGAAGAAAAGGAAAACGACGGAGCGGAACAGGCAAAATAACGCAGCAGATAATTATTAAAAATATATGTAAAAAACCAGGAGTTAAAAATGGCGAATTCAATCAAATCGGGCATTGCCATGCTGAAGGTACTCGAAAGCTGGGGAGTGGATCATCTCTACGGCATTCCCGGCGGTTCCTTTAATTCAACCATGGATGCCCTCTATGAGGAACAGAAAAATATCCGGTATATCCAGGTCCGGCACGAAGAAGCGGGCGCCATAGCCGCGGCGGCGGACGCCAAGCTGACCGGGAAAATCGGGGTCTGCTTCGGCTCAGCCGGGCCCGGGGCGACCCATCTTTTTAACGGCCTCTACGACGCTGCCATGGACCACGTACCGGTGCTCGCGCTTGTCGGACAGGTTGCGTCTACCGCCATGAATTACGATTCCTTCCAAGAGCTGAACGAAAATCCCATGTTCGCCGACGTGGGTGTCTACAACCGTACGGTCATGACCCCCGAAAGCCTTCCCCATGTGGTCGATGAAGCCATACGGCGGGCCTACGAATACAGCGGAGTTTCGGTGGTGACAATTCCGGTGGATTACGGCTTCAAGGATATTCCCGACATCCCCGTATCGAGCGCCGGCAGCCACCGCAGCGGCGTTCCGTCGCCGGATGTAAAGGATATTGACGCCGCCCTGAAACTCATTGAAAAGGCGGAACGCCCCGTACTGTACGCCGGCCAGGGATGCCGGAACGCGGCGAAGGAACTCCTCGCCTGTTCGGAACACTTTTCCATGCCCCTAGTCATGTCGGTGCTTTCCAAGGGCATTGTCCCGGAGAGCGCTGAAAATTTTCTGGGAAGCGCCGGCAGGCTTTCGACAAAACCCGCCAATGAAGCGCTGGCAGCTTCGGACCTGATCTTTTTTATCGGAAGCGATTTCCCCTTTGCCAAATACTTTTTCCCCAGGGACGCAGTATTTATCCAGGCCGATATTGACTCTTCCAAACTCGGCCGGCGGCACAGGGCGGATGTGTCCATCCTGGGTGACGCCGGACAAACACTGAGGCTCATGGCCGAACGCGGGAAGAAGCGCGCTCCTTCGGCTTTTTTAACGGCCTGCAGGGAGAACAAAAAAAACTGGCAGAACTATATCCATTCCTTTGACGACCGGAATGACGAACCCCTCCGGGCCGAGCCGGTCTTTAAGGAAATCAACCGGATCGCCGCGGAGGACGCGGTCTTCGTAACCGACGTGGGCAATGTCACCGTCCACGCCGTACGGCATCTTGCCATGAACGGAAAAGGCCACAGGTTCACCACCTCCGGATGGTTCGCCACCATGGGTTATGGCCTGCCCGGCGGGATTGCTGCCCAGCTCAGCTTTCCCGGCAGGCAGATTTTCACCCTGAATGGAGACGGTGCCTTTGCCATGGTGATGCAGGAAATCATAACCCAGGTTAAGTACGGACTTCCGATTATCAACATTGTGTTATCCAACAACTCCCTGGGCTTTATCGACGCGGAGCAGGAAGATACGGGCCAGCCGAAATTCGGGGTGGACCTCCAGGGAGCGGATTTCGCCAAGGCCGGGGAGGCCATGGGCGCGAAGGGCTTTACCGTTACCAAACGGGACCAGCTCAGGGAGGTTTTTGACCAGGCCCGGCAAAGCAAGGTCCCCGTGGTGATCGATGTCAAGATTGAAAACAAACGGCCCTTCCCGGCGGAGGCCATGGTCCTGGATCCGGAAAAACACACGGTCCAGGAGATTGCGGAATTCAAAAAACGCTATGAAGCCGACATGCCCATTCTCAGGGATCTGATGGCGGAAAACGCCTGATCTCAGGTTCCACGCAGGACGGTGAAATCCCCGGTCACCGCCGCCGTAAAGGCGATCAGGTCCCGGGGACTGAGCAGTATCTGAATCCCCCGCATGCCGCCGCTCACCGCAAGGGTATCAAACAGTTCCGCTGTTTCGTCAATGAAGGTAGGAAACTGTTTTTTCATGGCGATGGGTGAACAGCCGCCGCGGACGTAGCCCGTTACGGACAGCAGGTCCTTCATCGGAATAAGATCAATTTTCTTTTCCCCCGCGGCGCGGGCGGCTTTCTTAAGATCCAGCTCCTCCGCCACGGGGATGCAGAAAACCGAGTATTCCCGGGAAGCGCCCCGCAGGACCAGAGTCTTGAACATCCGTTCGGCGGGGATCCCCGAGGATTCCGCGGCGTGGATTCCCGAAAGATCTTCTTCATCAACCTCATATTCGGCGGCGGTATAGGAAATTCCCGCGCTGTCCAGGAGCCGCATTGCGTTGGTTTTTACCATATCCTCAGTATAGATGGTCCCATCGGCTCTGTCACCGGGCCGTACAGAACCGCCCGCGGGGGAATTGAATCCCCCGGGCTGCTTGGGTATTATTCAGCCTGGACGATGAATATTGAACGGTCATTTACCAAGGCGCTGCATGATTTTTCCATGGCTGAAGCGGGAGACAGAATTCTCATCGGCGCTTCCGGCGGCAAGGATTCCCTGGCGTTAAGCTTCCTCTTTTCCCGGTACGCGGGCCGCCGCGGCCGGGATATTTCCCTCTTTGCCCTGAAGGTGCGGAACCGGGAAATTGAAGGCGCCCCAGATCCCGGCCGGGAGGCCCGGCTGAAGAAGCTCTATGAATCCTGGGGAATTCCTCTGGAATTCACCGATGCTCCGGCGCCGGCGGAATCCAGGCCGGAAAAAAACGGCTGCTTCCGGTGCGCTTCCCTGCGGAGAAAAGCAGTGATGGATTTCGCGGTAAGAAACTCCATGAACAAAATCGCCTTCGGGCACCACCTTGACGACATACTCACCACATTCCTCATGAATATGGCCGGCAGGGGAAACGGGAGCGCCATGAAGGCGGTCAGGAAGTACGATGGGTTTGGGGTTGCCCTCATACGGCCGCTGGTGTACGTTCCGGAAGAAAGCATCCGGCGGTTCGCCGCGGTGCGGGAATGGTCTGCGGCGGCCTGCACATGCCCCCAGGGCACCGGCGGCCTCCGGAGCCTCTACCGGGAACGCCTCGAAACGCTCTGCGGCTCTTCCCTGGAGGCGAAGCGGAGAATGCTCGCAGTGCTTATCAGCGAAGGGAAAGTATAACCGCCCTGCAAAAGAGCCGTCGCATGTCCTTTCCCTTACGATTCGTGGGTACCGTCTTCCGGAGCGGCGGTCTCCGTTTCAGGGAGGGCCGAAACGGTAACTTCCATCACCCGGTGGCGGATGGTTTTTGAAACCGCTACGGAAATGTTTTTGTACACAAAGGACTCCCCTTCCCTGGGAATATCCCCCAGCTGTTCCATAACCCAGCTGCCCACGGTGGTGGCATTCGTTTTTTCTTCGTTTATATCCAGAGAGAAAAGTTCGAACAGGTCCTCCAGATCGGTGTTGCCGTGGACTTTATAGGTATCGTTACTGAGGGGGATAATTTCTTCCTGGACATGGTCGTGTTCATCCCAGATATCCCCCACAAGTTCCTCTACAATATCCTCAATGGTAACAATGCCCACGGTACCGCCGTATTCATCCACAATGGCGGCTATATGGGATTTCTGTTCCTGCATAGCCTTGAGGAGTTTGGGAACCTTCATGTTCTTAGGGATAAAAACCATGGGTTTGATTATTTCTTCCAGGGACTTATGCTGCTTTAATACCTGGTAATGGAAATCCTTCTGAAGGATTACCCCGCAGATATGATCAATTGAATCATTGTAAACCGGAAGCCGCGAATAGCCGGTTTCATAGAACATTTTCTCAATGGCCTCCAGGGAATCATCCAGGGCAATGGCTTTTACATCGACCCGGGGAGTAAAAATATCCCCGGCGGTGAGATCGTCGAATTCGATGGCCTGCTTGATCATGTCCTCTTCCTGGGCGTTTATCCCCCCCTCCTGGCGGACTTCCTCAACAAAGGTAATAAGTTCTTCTTCGGTCACGGACCGGTCGGTATTGAGGCGGAATATTTTCAGGATCATGGATTTCCAGACGGCCAGCGCTTTGTTTACCGGGGTGAGTATTATAATAAAAACCCGCAGAACCGGAGTCGAGAACATGGCAAAACTCTCCGGCGCTTCCTTGGCAAGGGTTTTTGGAGAAATCTCCCCGAAGATGAGTACCAGGACCGTCATGGTCACCGTCGCGATGGTAACGCCCATGTTTCCGAAGAAACCCACAAACAGTACCGTTGCCAGGGCGGAGGACGCGATATTTACGATATTGTTTCCGATCAGAACACTGGAAAGAAGCTTGTCGTAGTTGTCCGCCAGCTCCAGGGCAGCCATGGCCCGCTTGTTTCCCTGGATACCGAGGTTTTTCAGTTTTATTTTATTTAATGAAGAAAAGGCAGTTTCACTGGCCGAAAAGAACGCTGAACAGATCAGCAGAAATCCGAGGGACACGATTAAACTTATACTATGAGAGTCCATAATAATTCAAAATACTATATCCAAGACGCAATATCAATAAGCGGGGGAGCACCGGCTCTGACAAGCCGGAAAGCACCCGTGTTTAACGGTATTGCGGGGCCTGTCGTACCAAAATGGGAATGGCTCCGTGTCGGCCTTCGGCCTCGAAAGTCGCTCATTCCCATTTCTGTACGACACTACACCCACTTCTGGTTCCCGGGGAACCATCGCCGGTATGGATGACTTTCCGGGCCGCGGGATGCCGGGGTTAAAAAGAAAGGGTTACCATCATACCCATGGGCAGAGGATTAAAAGCCACCTGGGTATTTCCGATGGACTTCGGCTTCCGGTGGATCCATGGAATGAACCAGCCGTAGAACGAGCCTATGGCAGCTCCGGCAAGGACATCGGTAATAAAGTGGTTTCCCGAGAAAATCCGCATGGCGGCAATGCCGGTTGCCATGGCGTAGCTGCCGGCAATTACGGGGATCTTCCATTTCGATTCGGGGTATTCCGTCACAAAGGTGGTGGTGAGGAACGTAGCCCCCAGGAAGGCAAAGGAGGTATGCCCCGAAGGAAAACTGTTGTAGTAATCGTCTTCCTCCCCGGAAGGTATGTCCCCGAAATACGTATACGGCCGGTTCCGCTTTACGGCGAATTTAAGGAGGTCCTTGGTGGCATAGGTCAGCAGGAAGGCTTCGGTATACATTATTCCGTAGGTGAGAACCGCGTCGAGATCGGTAATGTTGCCCAGCAGGGAAATACCCGGCAGCACCAGAAGCCCGTAAGCCAGGGCGGAGCTCACCGTGTCCATGGTTCCTTTGTAGGAATACATAAGCTGCCGGTCCAGGCCGTTTATATCGTCCTTGCTGATCGTATCCCCGGCTCCCGAATCAAGGAAAAAGGTTGGCACAAAGAGCCCCAGGGAAATACCGCCGATGATAAGATCCTTTTTAAGATCCCAGGTATATACGCTTTCCGAAAAAACATTTCCGGCAATCAGCAGCATGGCGCAGACACACAGTATACATCGTTTCATACATATTCCTTTTTTAAAGGTATTGTGGGCGGCCCCGCAGCCCGGGGCCCCGTCCGATTTTAAGCAGAACCAGCCATACCGCCCCCAGGACCGCGCAGATAAACACCAGCACGGATGTACAGCAAAGAACCGCAGCCGCAGCAACCACTTTTAAAAATAACCTAAGAACCGTCATACTTCAACCTTCTTTTCGAACAGCCAGGAGGATGCCCAGAAGAGCAGTGCCGCGATAATCAGGTAGAGAATAAAAGGCGCCACGGGAATGAAGAATTCCTTTACGATCGGAAAATTTATAATCCGTTCCGAGGGATCAATGGGCGGATTAAAATGTTCCCCCATTTTAAAAAACAGCCGGCCGTACCATCCCAGATGACGGCTTATAAAAACCCCCAGGCGGAAGGTCCAGTGAATAATAAAAAAGAAACCCACCGTAGCGATCGCTACGGAAGCGCTTTTCCGCCGTACAATGGACCGCGAAAGCACGGAAACAAAGTTTATTATGATTCCCGTTACGATAAACATAAAAACCAGGATAAAAGCGACCCAGAGAACCGTATCGAAATTCAGAATGAACAGTTCCCTAACCATATATCCCAGGAATTTCCAGAACAGAGCCGGGGTCGCGGAAACGAGAATCAGGCCGATTATGCCGTGAATTGCCGACAGGACTATTATCGAAGCAGCGTATATAAGGTATTCCAGGAGGCCCGCCACAAACCTGCCGCCGAGCACCTGCCAGCCCCGCCGCGGAATGGTAAGCATAAGATAACTGGTATCCTTGTAGAGCAGATCACTCACATGGCCGGAGGAACAGAAGATAAACTGTATTACCATGATGATGAACATTATCCCGGAACACAGGGCAATCCAGAATACCAAAGACGAGGTGAGTTCGTGGCCGCCTTTAAGTATCTCGATGCCCTCCAGGATCCATACCACTGCGTGAAGTACCGTGATTATTCCTATGGTAAGGAGCATGGCCTGCCTGCGGCTTTTAAGCTGGTATTTAATTATGTTTTTCACCGGAGCCTCCTAACGGTTCCCGAAAATATCTATATAAAGCTGGATAATCGACCTGCCTCGTTCGATCCGGAGGGCCTCCGCGTCACCGGTAAGGATAATCTCTCCGGCATCGATAAGCGCCACTTCATTAAAGAGCTGTTCCACATCGCTCAGAAGATGGGTACTGATAATAATCGCGGAATCCTCACTCCAGGTCTTTATGATCGCGGAAACAATCTGCTCCCGGGCTACCGGATCAATCCCGCCCAGGGGTTCATCCAGGAGATAGAGCGAAGCCTTCCGGGAAAAAGCCAGTACCAGATTGAGTTTTTCCACCATACCCTTGGACATGTTTTTTACACGTTCTCCCGCATCGAGCCGCATAAAGCCGAGCATGTCCGCGGCTTTGCTCCGGTCGAAATCGGCGAAAAAATCACCGTAAAAATCTATGGCGTCGGACGCCTTCATCCAGGGATACAGGATGTTCCGGTCGGGAAGGAAGGAAACCCGTTCCTTTGTCTCAATTAGTTTTGACGATCCCTGAACCCGGAAGGTACCGCCGGAGGCTTTCTGCAGTCCCGCCAGTATCTTGAGCAATGTCGTTTTGCCGGATCCGTTGGGACCCGCAAGGCCGAGGATCCTTCCCTTCTCCAGGGTAAAGCTGACTCCATTGAGCGCCTTTTTTGTGATATAGTTTTTCGTTAAGTCTTCAACTTCCAGTACAGGAACCATTACCGCCTGCCTCCTTTTATGGTCTTCCGCAGCTCCGTTAGTATTTCTTCATGGGAAAATCCGAGATGCCTCATACCGTCCAGAAATGTATTGGTAATATCCCGGGCCATTTCGGATTTCAACGCCCGGATGAGATCAGGGTTATCTGAAATGTATGAGCCCATGCCCCGCCGTGTTTCGGTTATCCCCTCCCGTTCGAGTTCCTGGTACGCCCGCTGTACCGTGTTGGGATTAACCGAAAGCTTTTCCGCGTAGTCCCGGACCGAAACGAGCCGGTCGCCCTGGCTGAGGGTACCGGAGACTATGTCCTGCTTAAGGATATTCATTATCTGCAGGTAGATCGGAATATTCGGATCAAAATCGGCCATTCTCCGTCCTTGTCATAGTGTATTAATTAATTAATACACTATGACAGCAATACTGTCAAGGGAATAAAAAATATTAACCGGAAAAAATGGTATCAGGAACTTTTTTTAAGAGTGGCGCAGAGGCGGCATCCCGTAGGGCTGGCCGCAATACCGCCCAGGGCCGTTTCCCGCAGTTCAACGGGAATCCGCTGGCCGACCTGGTTCATGGTATCGACCATTTCATCAAAGGGAACGATTTCCGTAATGCCGCTCAGGGCCATTTCCGCGCAGATCATTGCGTTGGAAGCGCCCAGGGCGTTCCGTTTCTGACAGGGCGCTTCCACAAGCCCCGCGATGGGATCACAGATAAGCCCCAGAAGGTTCGCCAGGGCCGAGGAGGCGGCGCTGAGGCAGGCGGCGGGTTCCGCGCCCATAAGCTCCGCCAGGGCGGACGCGGCCATGGCCGAAGCGGAACCGACTTCCGCCTGGCAGCCTCCCTGGGCGCCTGATACCGTGGCGTTCCGCATGATGAGGTACCCCACCGCGGCGGCGTTGAACAGGGCCATCACCATGGCGCTGTCGGAAAGGCTGAATTCCTCCTGGACCGCCATAAAAGCCCCGGGGATCACACCGGAAGATCCCGCCGTAGGGGCGGCTACAATGAGGCCCATGGAAGCGTTCACCTCGGTAACGCCCATGGCGTACCCCGCGGCCTTGGACATGAGAGTTCCGCAGACCGGGCGGCCGCTTTCACGCCGGGCCCGCATCTTTGCCGCCTCCCCGCCGATGAGCCCGCCCATGGACGGAGCCGGAGAATCCAGGGCCTTTTTAACGGCATCCTTCATTACCGAATACGACCGCTCCATAGCGGACAATAGGACATCCCGGCCCGTACCGCTGATCCGCGTTTCCCTGCGCAGCATGACCTCGCCGATAGTACACCGCTCTTCTTCGCAGAGCTTTAATAATTCCTCTCCGGAACGGAAATCCATGGTTCTCCTCACTGGATCAGTATTGCGCTGTAGACCGCGGGATGTTCTTCAATGGCCGAAACAACGGGGCTTGAAATTTCCTCATCCGCTTCTATGATCGTATACGCCTGTTCTCCCTTGTTTTCGCGGTAGAGGCGCATAAACGCGATATTGATATTATTCTCACTGAGTTTTCCCGCGATATAAGCAACCACCCCGGGGGCGTCCCGGTGCTTGATAAAGATCGTACTGTATTCTCCGGCGAGTTTAATATCCACCCCGTCGATTCCCCGGATTTCCGCCCGGCCGCCGCCCACGGAAATTCCCCGGACCTTCATGGATTCGCCGTTTTTCCCGGAAAGGCAGATGTCCACCGTGTTCGGGTGAATATCCTTGGTTTCCCGGTCCAGGGAAAACTCCGCGGTGATGCCCGCTTTTTCCGCCAGGGCAAAGGAGTCGGGTATCCGGGGGTCATCGGATTCAAAGCCAAGAATTCCCGCAATGAGAGCCCGGTCGGTTCCGTGGCCCTGGTAGGTTTCCGCGAAAGATCCGTACAGGACAAACCTGACCGCGGCGATTTCGGGCCTGAACATCTTCCGCGCGAGCAGGGCAATCCGCAGCGCCCCGGCGGTATGGGAACTGGACGGGCCGATCATAACAGGCCCGATAACGTCAAATGCTCCGATTTCTTTCATGCCTTCCCCGGTTTCGTTTTACACAGCTGCCATCAGTATACGACAAAAGCGGGACTTGTGCGACAGCCAAAGCTGGGATAGGATTTACCCGAGGAGGATCCAATGGATTTTCACCGAATTGTCAGCGCCGCGTTTTCCGGAACCCGGTTCAGGTCCGTGGATACCGGCGGTGAAATGCCCCGGCTGGAAGGCGGCAGGCTCCTTATCCCGCCGGCGCTGCTGCAGGCAGCAGCCCGGGAGGCGATCAGGGATTTTTCATTCTATTTCAGGGAAAGCCATCTCAGGCTTATGGCCGAAGCCGGGGCCTCCCCGGAGGCTTCGGAAAACGACCGGCTGGTCATACGGACGCTGCTTCAAAACGCCGTGGTATCCGCCCGGGGTGAGTTCGCCCTGTGCCAGGATACGGGAACCGCCATCGTGTACGGATGGAAGGATGAAGGGGCCGTTACCGGCGCCGACGACGGCGCCCTGCTTTCGGCGGGTATTGCCGAGGGGTATAAACAAAACTACCTCCGGGCATCCCAGGTGGCTTCCACTTCATTTTTCGGCGAATTCAATACCCGGGACAATCTTCCGGCGCAGATTCATATTGCCGCCGCGGGGAATACCGGAGACGCTCCGGCGTACCGGTTCCTTTTTGTCGCCAAAGGCGCGGGTTCATCAAACAAGACTTCCTATTTTCCCATGACCAAGGCGCTTCTGGAAAAGGACCGGTTCGAAGCGTTCCTCAATGAAAAAATCCGGCTCCTGGGAACCGCCGCGTGCCCGCCCTACCGTCTGGCGGTGGTGGTGGGAGGCCTCAGCCCGGAACTAAACCTGGAGGTTCTCAAACTGGCGACCACGGAAATCCTCGACAGCGCGCCTTATTTTGCCGAGGGAGAGGACGAAGCCCTGTCCCGTTCCATGGGATGGCTCAGGCGGGACCGGTACTGGGAGGACCGGGTTTCAGCCATAGCCCGGGAAAGCGGGCTGGGAGCCCAGTTCGGCGGACGGGCGCTGGCCCTGGACGCCCGGGTTCTTCGCATGCCCCGGCACGCCGGGGCGTGTCCGGTGTCCATAGGGGTTTCCTGCTCCGCCCACCGGAACATACTGGCGGTGATCGACGAATCGGGTCTCAGAATTGAATCCATGGAAACCAATCCCGGGAAGTTTCTTGAAATGATCACCCCCCGGGACAAACCGGTTTCCCTTGAAACCGGGACCGGAACCCAATCTATCCCCGCTGTCGATCTTAACAGGCCTATTCCGGAGATTCTTTCCGATCTTACCCGGTTCAAACCCGGTGACAAGGTCCTCCTCTCGGGGAAACTCCTGGTTGCCCGGGACGCGGCCCACCTCAAATGGCACGAACTGCTGGCGGAGGGGAAGGAACTGCCCGGTTACCTGATGCGCCATCCCATTTACTACGCCGGTCCGGCGGAGACACCCCCGGACAGACCCATCGGGAGCCTGGGGCCGACCACGGCCCAGCGCATGGATATTTACGCAGAAGAATTCATGTCCCGGGGAGCGTCCCTCATAACCCTGGCCAAGGGAAACCGGACCAAAGACTGGACAGAAGCCTGCCGGCGGTACGGCGGCTTCTACCTGGGCACCATAGGCGGCGCCGCCGCCATCCTGGCGGAGGAAAACGTAAGCGCCAGTGAGGTAATCGATTACCCGGAACTCGGCATGGAAGCGGTCCGGCTCATAGAAGTCAGGGATCTTCTGGCGTTTGTGATAACCGACGACAAGGGAAGCGACCTGTACGCGGATATGGTCCGCGGAAGCTGAACAGGGGAACCATGGATATTGCCTCGTACAACTGTGATGCCTGGGAAGAGGAAGTAAAAAAACGGAATAAATGGACCGTGCCGGCGGACAGCGAAACCATTGCCGCGGCCCGGAAGGGCATTTTCTCACTCCTTCTGACGCCGGCGATTCCGGTTCCCGGCGGCTGGTTAGGGGATATTGCCGGAAAGGATATACTCTGCCTCGCTTCCGGAGGAGGACAGCAGGGACCGGTACTGGCGGCGGCGGGCGCCACGGTAACGGTCTTCGACAACTGCGGCGCCCAGCTTAACCAGGACCGGCTGGCGGCGGAACGGGAAAGCCTCAAGCTGAACTGCGTCCGGGGAGATATGCGGGATTTATCGGCATTTCCCGATGGATCCTTTGACCTCATCGTCCACCCTGTATCCAACGTATTCGTGGCACCCATACAGCCCGTATGGGATGAATGCAGCCGGGTCCTCAGGCCCGGAGGAGCGCTTCTTTCGGGGTTCTGCAATCCCGTGATCTATATTTTCGACTATACAGCCTGGGAAAAATCCAAGGAACTGCGGGTCCGGTACGGTATACCCTATTCGGACCTTGATGATCTGCCCGAAGCGGAACTGAAGGAACGGATTGCCCGGAAGGAACCCATGGAGTTCGGCCATTCCCTGGATGATCAGATCGGCGGCCAGCTGCGGGCGGGGTTTTCCATTGCCGGATTTTACGAGGATACCGCCGGCGGCGGCATGCTGGATCCGTATATCAAAACCTTCATCGCCACCAGGGCGGTAAAACAGCGCCTCTGAGAATCAGCCTTGTCAGGCGTCCGCCCCTTCCCGGAGCAGGGCTTCGTAATCCGCGGTTTTCAGCGGGACGGGGTTTGACTTAGCGGCGGCCAGCGCCGCCAGCCGGGGGATCTCCAGAACATCAAACCCGAAGGCAGTCCACGGCGGAAGCCGCGCCAGTTCGGTAAAGCCCCTGATCCGTTCAAGGAGCAGCCCCGCTCCCCGCTCGAATTCAATGCCGCCGGTTCCATAGAAGCACGAGTTGCTGTCGCCGTTCAGGAGGTATCCCGCCCGGGCATAGGCGGCGTAGGCCTGCTCGTAATTCCGGCGGTCCCCGGCACTCAGCTTTCCGGAGCCAAGCCCCCGGGCCAGCCGCTCAATATTGAGCCGGGCGCCGGCGCCGATAAGCCTTCCGCAGATAGTTCCATGGGGAACCGGGAACCGCCCCCCCACAACGGAAGCCAGGGCGTGGACAGAGCCGAGGCCGGCGTTTGCCAGGGCCAGCCCCGAAACATAGGCGGCGTAGGCCAGATCCGCCCGGGCTTCAATATCGTTTCCGTCCTGGAGCACCCGTTCGTACCCCCTGCCGAAGGCCTGCACCGCCCCGGCGCAGAGATCCGAAATAACAGGCGTTACCAGAGGAGACGTCCAGGCCTCCAGCAGCTGGGTCAGGGCATCGAGGCCGCTGGCGGCGGTAATATCCCGGGGACAGGAAAGGGCCAGTTCCGGATCCACCACCGCAGCGGCCGGAAGATACCTGTCGTGGCGCAGGGATTTTTTGAATCCCTCCTCACCGACCCGGGAAATCACCGCGTTTTTAGTGGCCTCAGAGCCGGTCCCGGCGGTGGTGGGACAGGCAATAAACAGAGCGGTAGAGCCGTCGGGTTTTCGGGTGCCCACTCCTTCGAGGAAATCCGCCACAGACGGCGCCGGTATATCCCGGGCCGCAGCGGGAAGCATGGCGGCTATGGCTTTTCCCGCGTCCAGGGCACTGCCGCCGCCGATACCCACCACGGCTATTTCATTCCGGATTGCCATTTCCTGGCCCCAGGAAGCAAAAACATCCCTGACAGCGGTGTCAACGAATTCCGGCGACGGTTCCCCGGAACAGCGGAAATGGAGGATCTTGAAGCCTTTTTCCCGCAGAGCGGCGGTGAACTTACCGAGCTGCGGGATCCGGTCAAAGGAAGCTCCCCCGGTAACCAGGACCAGATGCTCCGCCGTTACACCCGCGCCGCCCGCGTTTTCCCTGATAATCTCCGGAAGGCGGCTGACCGCGCCAGGACCGAATTCAAGGCGGCTGTTTCCGCAGTGGGTAAATTTCATGATAAATCCTCCGTATATGAAAGCCCCTGCCCGGAAAGCCACTGGTCGATTATGCGCCGGGCGATGGCGCCTTTTTTCGGGATAGTGGGGAGTTTATCCCCGGGAAACCACTGTGCGTCATGGATTTCGACCCCGTCCGGCTTGACCGTACCGCCGGTGTACCTGGCTTTAAATCCGATCATGAGGGAATTCGGAAAAGGCCAGGGCTGGGATGTTATGTACTGAATATCATCCAGATCAATCCCGACTTCCTCCTTTGCTTCCCGGGCAACGGTTGATTCGAGGCACTCCCCTGCTTCAACGAAACCGGCAATAAGACTGTACATGCCGTTCAGGAATTTACGGTTGTTTGCCAGAAGAATCCGGTTGCGGTCATCGTAAATAAGAACGATTACCGCCGGAGAAATCCGGGGGAATTCAATCCTTCCGCATTGCGGACAGATCCGGGAGATATCGTCGGGACAGTCCCGGTTGGCGGCGCCGCACCGGCCGCAGAAAACCGATTCCTTCCGCCACTGGATAATATGGTAAGCCCTGAGTATATCCCATACCGGGTGGTTCCGGCAGGAGGATTCTTCGGCCAGCGGAATAAATGAACGGATCGGAAGGGCCCGCCATCCGGGCGGCAGAGCGGCGGATTCATCCAAAAGGATGCAATCTATGGTTTCCGAACAATCCAGAGTCGGAACCGCTGTTATTTCAGCTCCGGGGAAAAACCCGGCGGCACCGCTGCCGGCCCCGAAGATAATTTTATCATCCGGCACTGTTCCGGGCGCGAGCAGGTTTGTTCCATGAAAAATATATACACTCCGGTTCCGGTTTTCTTCAGACATACGTTCTCCCTATTATTATAGTAGGGCATACCGCCGTGGTGAAGTCAAGGGTTACCGGGAGTTATGGCGCCCGCATTGCAGCAGTATCGGTGCTTAACCCAATATCCGGACAATCGTAATAAATAATGCAGGTACCCGGGATATATTTAGTATCTTATATACGAGGGTGCTGTAATGAATAATAAAAAAACCGAAACCGCGGTCCTGGGCGGAGGATGCTTCTGGTGTATCGAAGCGGTTTTCCGGAGAATTCCGGGAATCATATCCGTCACCGCGGGATACGCCGGCGGAAGCCGGGAAAAACCGGATTACGCCCAGGTATGTTCAGGGCTGACCGGACACGCGGAAGTTGTCCGGCTGGAATACGATCCGGAACAGATATCCTATGCGGCAATACTGGATATTTTCTTTGCTGCCCATGATCCGACAACCATAAACAGGCAGGGAGCCGATACGGGACCGCAGTACCGCTCGGTGATTCTGTACGGGGATGATACACAGAAGGAAACGGCGGAAAAAAAGATCGCGGAGCTCGCTGTTTCGGGAAAATTCAAGCGGGACATTGTCACGGAGGTTCTTCCCCTGGAACATTTCTGGGAAGCCGAAGGAGAACACCAGGATTACTTTGAGAAACATCCCTATGCGGGATACTGCCGGGTGGTTATTCAGCCTAAAATCGACAAACTCAGACTCCCAGGACGCGCTTAATCAGGATGTACAGATTTAAAAAGCTTGATTGTCCCCTTTCCTCATTTTATAGTTAATAGAGTAGATTGGGGTTATCCGGAAAGTCCGGACGGCCTGCGGATCATACCACAAGGAGCCTATCGTGAGCATCAGCAGCTATCTGAATACCCTCCCCCTCAGCGAGGTCATCAAATACGCCGGAGGGCCGCCCAAGGACGCGATTCCCTTTGAGGGCGTCCCCAAACAGCATCCGTCGGATAAAAAAAAGCTCATCCTGCTGTACGATCCCCTGGGAGAAACTCCCACGGTAATCGAATTCAAACTGGAGGATCTGCTCCATATTGAGGACCTCCACTCCGCGGTAACCGAAGCCGGGGAAGGCATCCATCTGGTGAAACTGTGGATCCGCAAGGGCGCTCGCGGTGTGATCATGGAACCCTTTGAAGTGGATAATCCCATTTATTTTAAACAAAAAATTGAGGATATACAGGACCGGTTTCTAAAATCCGTCCACCGGCAATGAACGACAGCGTCCGTTATTTTGACAGCCAAGATCCCCGCACCGGCGGAAACTCCCTGATCTGCGGCCTCTGCCCGAACCGCTGCAGTATTCCCCTGGGCGGCGCCGGCCGGTGCCGGGTCAGAAAAAACAACGGAGGCCGAGGAGAACTGCCCTTCCAGGGATATATCACCGCCATGGCGGAGGATCCTATTGAAAAGAAGCCGCTGTACCATTTCCGCCCGGGATCATCGGTATTGTCGGTAGGATTTGCCGGGTGCAACCTCCGGTGTCCCTTCTGCCAGAACTGGCATATTTCACAGAATACCGACTGTCCCGGCGCGTTCAGTTCCCCCGGTGAATTAACCGAAGCCGCGGCGCGCCGGGGCTGCACGGAACTGGCCTACACGTATTCGGAACCTCTGGTGCATTTTGAATTCCTCGTAGCGGCCATGGCTCTTGCCCGGAAGGCGGGAATAGCGAATGTGCTGGTAACCAACGGCTGCATTTCCGAGGAACCCGCCCGGGAAATCCTTGATCTCACCGACGCGGTCAACGTGGATTTAAAGTCGTTTTCTGAAACCACCTACAAAAACACCCTCGGCGGCAGCCTAGACTGCGTGCTCGGGTTTATCCGTGCGGCCCGGGATCTGGGGGTCCATACGGAAATAACCACCCTCATCGTTCCTGATCTGAATGACAGCCCTGATGAAACCGGAGAAATCATAGATTTTATCGCGTCCCTTTCGCCGGATATTCCGTGGCACCTCTCCGCCTACCATCCGGCTTTTAACTGGAACGCCCCGCCCACGGATCCCTTCGCGCTGGCGGAAATAGCCCGCAGGGCAAAGGAAAAACTCCACTTTGTGTATGTGGGGAATCTCCCGGGTTTTGACAACGAAACCCGCTGCACCGGCTGCGGTGCTGTACTGGTAAGCCGCCGGGGTTACCGGACCGAAATCCCGGGCCTCGCGGCGGATAAGCTGCCGGGGCACAAGGGCTGCAGCTGCGCTTCCTGCGGAAAAACCGCTCCTATAATTCCATAACCGTGATTACCGGAGAATAAAATACAGCGCCGCGGAAACCGCCAGCACCGCCAGGGCAGTTACCAGGTATACCCATGGGGGCAGCCTTCCGGCGGTGTGGACTTCACGCTGTTTTAGAGGGGTGCCGCCGGAGGGCGGCGCGGAGTATCCGCAGGAGGGACAGCCCTGGGCGAAGAGATTTTCGGCGCCGGTAAAGTCGCATTTCGGACACCGGACCGACGCAAAGTACCGGCCGCAGCTGGGACAATGCTTGGCGTCCCGGGGTACTTCCGAACCGCAGTTCTCACAGAAGAAACGGGGACGCTTTTTCATGAATTTCCCGGAAAGACCTTAACCGGCCACCTGTGAATTCCCCGCGCAGCCGCTGTCGGCTTTTGAGCAGCCGGCGCAGGCCGTTTCGGAGGATTTGGAAGTCGTTTTCTTTCCGCCGCCGCCTTTCTTGTCGGTAACATAGAAACCGGAGCCCTTAAAAATGACCCCCATCCCGCCGTTGATGACCCGGCGGACTTCCTTCCCGCATTCGGGGCAGACTTTCACCGGTTCGTCGCTCATGTTCTGGAAAACATCGAAATAATGCCCGCAGGTTTTGCATTCGTATTCATAGGTAGGCATAAAATAACCTCATTATAAACGGTAAACCCCTTCCCTGGAGAAGGGGTGAATATTGAAAGGATTGTTTAGTAAACGTACATTCCCTTATTCAGAATATACTGAGAACATGCTGAAAAGTAAAGCCATACCCTCCGCTGTCATGGGCCCTGTCCGTATAATAAGGGAGGAACCGTCCAGTTCCGGCGGGTGCGTGAAAAGCGCCGCCATGGCCTCTGCCGCGGGATCGTCTTCCCAGGCCGCCGCGGAACCTAAAAAGGCCCGGGCCAGGGAAAAAATGGACTGGAACGCCCGGGCCTGGCTCGGGGTTGGGGTTTCAACATAAAAAAGCCCGCTGTACAGGTCGAAACCGGAGGATCCGGTATTGCCGGGGTCTCCATAGAGCCCGAAAAATATCCGTTCCGCCGGAAATTTGAGGGAAATTCCCAGGGCTGAGAAGAAACTGTTGATGGGGTCCGCCGCGTCCTCGACGAGGCCCGCCATGGCCGAACCGGCCTGGAGTTCCCGGAGGCGTTGGGGGGACTCAAACCCCGGGGGAACAATAAAGGGGTCCCCGTCGGACACATAGGCGGTATTCTTATTCAAAGCCATGGAAACACCAAAAGCATCCGAATGCCAGTAGGCATTGCCGGTTTCGGATTTGTTCTTTTTCCATGATGAACTGAACGTAAACGACAGCGCGCTCCGGAAACTCGGGAACTTTCCCTGGGCAACGGCCATATACCGCCGGGCGGTCCCCTTTGGGTAGAGGGCCGCCGCCGCGGTTTCGGTCATGTCCAGGGCATCCTTGGTTGCCAAGCCGCTTATGGCCCCGAAGTCAGCCAGCTCGAGGATGGGCCGGGCGGCGGGCACATCGATATAGAGGTACGCCGACGCACCCGGGGCAAGCGGAGCAAACACATCGGGCAGTTCCTTATAAAAGGAAACCGGCTTCGGATTGCTCGCGCAGGACGCGAGAACCCAGAGCCCCAGTATGGCCGCCGCGGCTTTTGCCGTCCGCATACAAATACGGCTCATGGCGCTACGCTTTCTCAATTTTTACCGACCAGGATTCGTCCCCGGCTTCGAGTTCCGTCATACCCTCTGCGGAGCCCCACTCTATCCGGGTCGCCAGGGTTTCCGCGGCGACGTAATCGGCAAAGTCCTCCCAGGCGGCTTTCAGCCGGTCCGACCCTGACAGGCGCAGAACAATCCGGTCGGTCACGGCCAGGCCTATTTCCTTCCTGAGATTCTGTACGCCCCGGACAAGGTCCCGGACATCCCCTTCCCGGGACAGTTCCTCGGTGACCTCCGTATCGAGCCCTACTGTGAGGGTTCCTTCGTTGAGCACCTTGAGGTTCGCCTTTTCGAGCCGCCGGATGTCGAGTTTTTCCGCGGTGATGTCCACGGTTTTTCCGGCCACATCGATGGAAAGAGTCGCCCCGTCCAGAAGGCCCTGTATCTCGGACTGGCTCAGGGTTTCGATGCGTCCGGCCGCTGTTTTCATATCCTTGCCCAGCTCTTTGCCCAGAACCCGGAAATTCGCCTTGGCCTGGTATTCGACCAGGTCTTCCTCGTTGTCCCGGAAGACTACGTTTTTTACGTTCAGTTCTTCCCGGATGATGTCCTCCATTTCCAGGAGCACCTTTTTCTCATCCGGATTCCGGGTTACCAGTTCCACGGTTTTCAGGGGCTGGCGGACTTTTACGTTGTACTGTGACCGGAGGGCCCGGCCCATGGAGACCGCGTGCTGCACCGCCGCCATTTTAAATTCCAGGTCCCGGTCGCGCCGGGCTTCGTCCACTGCCGGAAAATCCGTCAGGTGCACCGATTCGGGGTCGTTTTCATTTTTGAGGTTGAACCAGATCGCGTCGGTGATAAAGGGCATTATCGGGCACGCCACGGCGATCAGGGTCCTGAGCACGGAATACAGGGTTCCGTAGGCTTCGGTTTTGTCCCCGTCGTTCTCACTGCGCCAGAACCGTCGGCGGGACCGCCGGATGTACCAGTTGTTGAGCAGGTCGATAAAATCGATGATGGGGTCCACCGCTTTGGACAGGTCGTACACGTCCAGGGCGCCGCCGACCTTTTCCTTGAGGGCTTCCGCCATGGAAAGGATCCATTTATCCAGAGGATTGGAGGGATTCGCCGGAGCGGCCGCCGGGGTAATGCCGTCGATGTTCGCGTAAGTTACGAAGAAACTGTAGGCGTTCCAGAGGGGAATGATGATGCTCTTCATGATATCCCGGACGCCGTCGTCGGTGTACCGGAGATCGTCGGATTTAACGATGGCTGAATGCATCAGGAAGAGGCGCACCGCGTCGGAGCCGAAGGTATTTACCACCTCAATGGGATCGGTGTAGTTCCGCAGGCTCTTGGACATTTTCTTGCCGTCCCCGGCGAGGACCAGGCCGCTGACCACGCAGTTGAGGAAGGCCGGCCGCTTGAACAGCGCCGCCGCCAGGACCGTCAAAGTATAAAACCACCCCCGGGTCTGGTCGAGGCCTTCGTTGATAAAATCCGCGGGAAAATGGGCGTCGAAGAATTCCTTGTTCTCAAATGGATAGTGGTTCTGGCCGTAGGGCATGGCCCCGGATTCGAACCAGCAGTCCAGTACCTCCGGGATGCGGTGCATGGTTCCGCCGCATTCGCAGGGTATGGTGATCCCGTCGATGATGTGTTTGTGCAGATCTTCCGGCTCGGCGCCGGAAAGTTCCTTGAGTTCCGCCCGGCTCCCGATGCAGATGGTTTTGGCGCAGTCGCCGCATTTCCAGATCGGCAGGGGATTGCCCCAGTACCGGTTCCGGCTGATAGCCCAGTCCCGGGCGCCTTCGAGCCATTTGCCGAAGCGGCCGTGTTTAATATGCTCGGGAACCCAGTAGATCTGTTCGTTGGCGTCGATCATATCCTGTTTGATGTCTTCCACCCGCACAAACCAGGAACTGACCGCCCGGTAGATGAGCGGACTCTGGCAGCGCCAGCAGTGGGGATAGGCATGGAGGATCTGTTCCCGCTTGACGAGTCTGCCCTCAGCTTTGAGGCGGTCCATGATGGCCTTGTCCGCGTCCTTGACAAAGAGTCCCTTAAAATCCGGTACCTCATCGGTAAAACGGCATTCCGCGTCCACCGGGCAGATTGTGGGAATTCCCGTTCCTTTGAGAACCCGCTGGTCGTCCTCACCGAAACCCGGTGCGGTATGGACAATACCGGTGCCGTCCCCGGTGGTGACGTAATCTCCGGGATAGGTTCTGAATGCGTTCTCCGAAGCGTCCCTGAAGTACGGAAACAGCGGTTCATATTGGATACCGATCAGCTCGGAACCTTTCTTTTTCCAGATAACCTTGTATTCCGATTCATCCTTATAGTAAGCTCCCAGCCGGGCTTCCGCCAGGATATAGCGGTCACCGCCGTCCTCAATGAGCACATAATCAATATCCGGGCCCATAACCAGAGCCAGGTTTGACGGCAGGGTCCAGGGTGTGGTGGTCCAGGCGAGGATATAGGTTTTCCCGTCCCCAAGGCCGTCAAGACCGCCGGCAGCCGCGGGAGTACCCGCCGCGGTTCCTTTTACCGTAAACCGGACCGTAATGGCCGGATCGTGGACATCCTTGTACCCGCCGAGGTTGAGCTCGTGGTTGGACAGTACCGTGGAACACCGGGGACAGTACGGCAGAATGTAATAGCCTTCGTACAGGAGCCCCTTATCCCAGAGGGATTTCATGACCCACCAGATGGACTCCATGTAATCCGGGTCCATGGTCTTGTAATCGTTGTCGAAATCCACCCAGCGGCCGAGACGGGTGATTACCCGGCGCCATTCATCGACGTACTGGAGCACCGAGGCGCGGCAGGCTTCGTTGAAGTTGGCGATCCCGTATTCCTCGATATCGGTCTTTGAGTTGAGGCCCAGTTCCTTTTCAATGAGATTTTCTACCGGAAGGCCGTGACAGTCCCAGCCGAACCGGCGCTCGACCTTCATGCCCTTCATGGTTTTATAGCGCGGAATAATGTCCTTAATCACATTGGGAACGAAGTGCCCGAAATGGGGCATGCCCGTAGCAAAGGGGGGACCGTCGTAAAATACGTACTCCTCCGCCCCTTCCCGCTGTGTTATGGATTTTTTGAAAATTCCGTTTTTTTCCCAAAAAGCCAATACTTCTTCTTCGAGTTTGGGAAAACTGACCCGGGGGTCCACGCTTTTATACACCTGTGTGCCTCCACTAAGACCGGCCCCGCAAAGGGCCGTTTCTGCAATAGTTTCTATAATATGCCATAAGTTGTATACTTTTTCCAGTAGAAACCCAGGGCATCCGCAGTATACTGAGACCTCCCCGGCGCAGCATGGAAAAACAAATTCCCGGGGTCCTGTCGGATGGAAACAATCCCCGGATCCGGGTATTGCGTTCCATCCGACACCCCGCGTTTCCTGTTCTCACCATGCTGCGGGGCTGCTGCCCGGGCATACTGCGGGTGCCCTGCCGCAGCGGGTGGTACGCGGTCATGGCAGCCTGTTCGGGCTATAAGAGGAGGATTTTATGGATTCAGGGGAAAATACAAAACAGAAGGGAAAACGCCTGGAGAAGATAATTACCGTCCTTCAGCCGCTGTATCCCCGGCTGAAGCCCATGCTTCATTATAAAACACCCTTTCAGCTGCTGGTTGCCACGGTGCTGGCGGCCCAGTGCACCGACGCCATGGTCAATACGGTAACCCCTGCCCTGTTTTCCCGGTATCCCGATCCCAAGGCCCTTTCCGAAGCGCCCCTGGACGATCTGGAAACCATAATCCATTCCACGGGGTTTTACCGGGCAAAATCCCGGAACATCAAAACCCTGTCGGCCATTCTCACCGCGGATTACAGCGGAGAAGTTCCCCGGACCATGGATGAACTCACCCGCCTCCCCGGGGTGGGACGGAAAACCGCGGGGGTAGTGCTTTCGGCGTTCTTTGATGTCCCGGCCATCATTGTGGATACCCATTTTATGCGGGTTACCCGGCGCATGGGATTCACGGATTCGGACAATCCGGCACATATCGAAAAGGATATAGCCGCCGCGGCCCCGGAATCCCAATGGACAGCCATAAGCCACATTCTCAACCAGCACGGCCGGGCCGTCTGCCACGCCCGGAAACCCGAATGCGGTGTCTGCACCGCCGAATATCTCTGTCCGAAAAACGGTGTCCCGGAAAAACCGTAGTCCCTGCCTTTCCTGCCGGATTTTCGGGGCAATTGCCCGTGCAGAAATGATAATGCCTCTCGGTCTCGATCTACCATCTCCCCGGAAACGTCCGCCACCCCAGCCGCAGGCCGCTGAGGAGCTATTCCCCTTGTGATACGACAGGCCCCGCAGAACCATTATCCTCGGGTGCTTTCCGGTTTGAAAGACCCGGTACTTCCCCCTCTCCAGCTTGAAGTTATACCAAATTTGTCATACCATTGTACCGGGAATGTTTTTTCATGTCCCCTGGAGAGCAGCATGAAAACAAAGCATCAGATGCTTTTTACGGACATTCAGAATAAGATCCTCAGCGGCGAATGGTACCACAGCATGCTCATGCCCACGGAGAACGAGCTGTGCCAGATGTACGCCGTGAGCCGGATCACCGTCCGCCGTGCCCTGGATGATCTCGAGCGGATCGGCCTGATAAACCGGATACAGGGAAAGGGCTCCTTCGTAAGCCATGAGATACTCCGGTCCGGAGAAAGCCAGAAAGGCTTCAGCCAGCATCTCGGGGACCTTGGCATACGGATTAATTCTGTGCTCCTGGAAAAGGAATTTACCGGTGCGCCCCAGGACGTCAGCCGCCGGCTGCGGCTTCCCGGCGGTACCCCGGTCTGGCATTTTTCACGGCTCAGGCTGATCGGGGATAAACCCGTGGCCATAATGAATACCTATGTCGCCGAGGCCATGGGCAGGGCCATGCTGGACTACAACCTTGAGGAAGAGTCGTTCTACCATCTCTATGAGAAAATAAGCGGAAAGCCGGTGGCAGCCACCGACGGTACGATAACCGCGATTATCCCGAAACCGGAACTCTGCGATCTTCTGAAGGTTGAGCCCGGATCGGCCCACATCTGGTATAAAAGCGTCGGTTACCTCGAAGGCAATGAACCGGCGGAGGTGAACTATTCAATCTTCAACGCTAATTTATATGAATTTTCGGTCAGCATGAGTGACGTACGGATCATGGAGGTGCCCTGACCGTCAGGGCGCTTTCCACAGCCGGAACTGCGGTTCATATACGCCGAAACGGTCCAGGATTTTTTTACCGGTATCTTCCACAATAAGCAGGTTCCTTTTTTCACGCTCCATAAAACCGGTTTCCGTCATCCTGTCCAGCATGGCAATAAGGGGATCAAAAAAGCCCTCTACATTGAGGAGGGCCACAGGCTTGTCCGACAGCCCAATCTGAAGCCAGGTGAAAATTTCGGCAAATTCATCCAGGGTGCCGATGCCCCCGGGCATGACAATAAAGCCCTGGGCCAGGCGGTACATGGTTTCCTTGCGCTGATGCATGGTTTCCACCAGGATGTATTCGTCTATTTCGAAATCCCTGCTGTGGCTGTGGAACCGCTCCGGGGACACCCCCGTAACGTAGCCGCCGCTCCGCTTTGCCGACAGGGCAACTTCGCCCATCAGGCCCCGGCTTCCCGCGCCGTAGATCAGGGTAATGCCGTTTTCCGCCAGGGTTTTTCCCAGTTCCGATGCGTATTCCCGGTACTTTTCATCATTTCCGAAACTTGATCCGCAGAATACACAAATACGGGAAATATCCACACTGCCCTTCCTTACGTTTTTTTAATCCATATCGGATTTGAAATCAGCCGCATGGTCCGGTGGTCCCGGTGGGCCATACCGTAGAACTGGGATTTTACCAGGTCCTCGTGGAATTCAATCCTGAAATAGGATGATCCGGTCACGGCGTTGCGAACCGCCTCGGGGCCGGCGGAAAATGAATGGGTTTTGGTTTCACCGAAATCCGCTGAACCGAAGTAGATGATATCATGGATCATTCCGTCGGTAAATATAAAGAGATTGCCCGAGCAGGGGGTGTTCAGTTCCGCGGTAAAAGTGCATTCCTGCCCCGGGGCAAGTTCCAGGGTATCCCCCATACCGTATTCCTGGCCTCCGGAGCGGCACACAAACCGCAGTCTCGACGTTCCCATGGCAATATAGGAAGCGCCCCGTTTGAGCCCCCGGAGGATATCTTCCCGGCAGAGGGATTCCGCGTATACCCAGTTCCGGATCTGGCCCAGCTTCCACGGGCCTTCTTGGGTGGGATGGTGGGAATCGCTGCTTCCGATCCCGGTAAGGCGGATGCCCCGGCACAGAAAGCCGTCCCAAAGGGTGGGATACAGAAACGCCGTCTCCCGGTCAGGAAGGCACCAGATTTCGAGGAGGTCCGCTTTTTCCAGGGGAAAATCATGGTAGCGCCAGGCCACGAGACCGCTCAGGGGATGGTTTATGCAGAAAAGGCCCCCCTGCCGGTGGGCTTCGTCGGCGATACCTTCCATGGAAGGAGGCGTTTCGAGCCCGAGAAATTCCGCCAGCTCCCGGTTATCATCCACCAGGGGATTGACCCAGGTACGGAGGCCGTGGACGTTGGCGTGGCCGAAATCCCCGGAAACTTCCATACTCTGAATGAACAGGGGCGGCCCCTGCCGCCGCAGTTCTTCTATCCGCAGCCAATGGGCCGCGGTAAAATGGTCGGTCAGGGCAACAAAATCAAGATTTTCCCGCCGGGCGGCTTCGTATATTTCGGCGACATCCGTCCTCCCGGTGCTTTCGTTGGAATGGACGTGGAGTTCCCCGGAATACCATCCCGGGGCATTGCCGTACCGGTCACCAGCGAAGGTGAGGTTCCCGGGGAATATATTCGAAGAAGAGAAACCGGCGCCGTCCGTCTCAAAGGCTGCCGAAACATCCACGGTAACGGGAATATCCTCGGAAAACCGCCGTTTGTACAGCAGCAGGTGCCACTCACCGGCAGGGAGGGGACCGGGAATTCCCCCGGGTCCGGCTTCGCGGATCCCGACGAGGGAAACATCCTCCGTATCCCCGATGGTTCCTTCGGAAATACGCATGAGCCGGATGGTTCCTTGGGAATCGAAGAGAATCACCGGGATCTGCGCGGAAAAAACGGAGCTGCGTCCCACCGTGACGGAGATACCGGAACAGCCCCGGGGAACGGAAAAGGCGATTCTCAAAAACCGCCGGGACTGAGCGCCATCGGAACCGTCATGCAGCAGGGTATATGATTCATGGAATAGTATTCGGGATGTCACGCCAAGTCCTTTTCAAAAAAGGCGGCCCGGAAGAACCGATGCCGCCGTATTCATTGAGTATACAGAAATCAACGGATCTGTTCGATAACTACCGTTACCGGACAGGGTTAAAAAATAAATTCACCGTTGGCCTTGGCCTCGTCGATTTCTTCCTGGAACTGCCGGGTGTATTCGTCCAGGACCTTTTTTACATCCTCATTGTTGAGGATTATCCGGCTGATCATATCATTGACCCGGTTAAAAACATCCCGGATGTTTTTAGTTGTGCTGGGCGCGGCTTTTCCGTACTGGAGCTGGTCCACCATTTTGACGTACAGGGGATTCTGCTGCATAAAGTCCCGGATATCCTGGCGGCTGCTGACGCTCTGGCGGACCGGAAGGTTTCCCGTACCCATGAAGAATTCCGCCACAATATCGGGGCTGGACATGTATTCAAGGAATTTAACCGCCGCTGCCGTCTGGGCCTGGCTGGCGGCCGCGGTGACGGCGAAGTTCCCGCCGCCCATGGTGATGGCGTGGCCGCCCTTTCCCGCCGGAATGAACTCAAAGGAGGATTCGCTCTTAAGCAGGTTCTGGACTGTGGGAATAAAGGATGAAGTCTGGAATACGGAGGCCACTTTTCCGTCCAGGAACGCGCCGTTCTGCTCCTCAAATCCGCCCACCAGAACGGGCTGCATCAGAAGCAGGCCTTCCTTGTACATCCGCTGGAAGTAGGTCATCATTTCAACCATTTCGGGGCTGTTCAGCAGAACCGTACCGTCGGGGGTGCTGATCTGGGCGCCCCAGGAATAGGCAATCGCGTCGAACAGGAACTGGTGGAAAAAGGCGTATCCGTAATAGTAATCCCTGCCGAGCTTCTTGAACTGTTCCGCCTGGGTCCGGAATTCGGTCCAGGTCTGGGCCGGCTTGGTGATGCCCGCCTGCCGGAGCACATCCATGTTGACGAAAAAGCCCTGGGTGCTGCGGTTGTAGGGAACGGCGTAGAGCTTACCCTGAAACTTAAGATCACTCAGCATGGCAGGGTAAAAATCCTGTACCAGGGAAGCGGGAAGCAGGCCGTCCAGGCTTTTCAGGAGGTTGAGCTGGGCGTACCAGGCGACATCGAGGTAATCCACGATCAGCAGGGCCGGCATATTGCTGCTGTTTGCCGCCGCGGCCACCTTCTGGCGCAGGATGCTGTACCCGCCCTGGTGGACCACCGCGACCCTTACATCCTGCTGGGACGCGTTGAACCGGGCTACCTGCTCATCAAAAAGGGTCGCCTTGCTGCCGCTCAGGGAACTCCACAGTTCAATTGAAACCGTACCGCCGGCGGATGCATCCTCTTTTCCGCCCCCGGCAAACGCAAACGGTACAAGCAGGATGGCCAGACAAAAGACCAGCACGCTTTTTTTATTCATACAATTACTCCTTTACAGAAATTAAATAAACCCGCACAGCCCGGTCTGACAGACCCCCGGCAGTACCGGAAACATTACCCTTTCATTCCGCCCTTCATATAATCGTTGGTAAAGTATTTCTGGAGCGCCAGGTACAGTATTATCATGGGGGCGAGAACGATTATGGTCGCCGCCATGAGCAGATGCCATTGGGTGCCGCCGTCGCTGACTTCCTTCATCATGACAATACCCACCGGCATGGTTCTCCGGTTGATGCTCGAGGTCATGATAAGAACCCAGAAGTAGTCGTTCCACCGCCACTTAAACGCCATCAGGGCATAGGCGATCAGCGCGGGCTGGGCAAGCACCCCCATGATGGTAAAGGCGATCCGGCCGTGGCCCGCGCCTTCAATCCGGGCGGCTTCAACGTACGCCTTCGGTATGGTGCTGAAATTCTGCTTAATGAGAAAAACGCCGTAGGCGTCCACCGCGAAGGGTATTATCAGTCCCTTAAAGGTGTCGAGCCATCCCAGCTTCGATATGGTTGAATACAGGGGGATGATTGCGACCTGGGTCGGCATCATCAGCACCGCCAGCACAAGAATAAACAGGAAGTTCTTCCCCGGGAAACGGAGGTTGGTAAAGGCGTACGCCGCCAGGATCGCGGTAATCAGCTGGAGGACCGTGGCGGAGACAGCGGTAATAAGGCTGTTTACCGCGTAAATCCCGAAGGGCTGCACCACCCAGGCTTTCGCGTAATTGGAGAACCGCGGCGGCCAGGGAATGTTGAGCGGCCGGGTAAGCACCGCCGATGAGTCCGGCTGCAGGCTGGTTATTATCATCCAGAGAAAAGGCACCACCATACACAGGGTCATGAGCGCCATAAATACGATGCCGATGCCGCTAAAGATTGTTTTTCCGGCGTTCCGGCCGGGGGATACGGCTGCGGTGCTCATGATTCGTATTCCCCCTTTTTCGATGAAATGGTCCGCTGGATAACGGTCAGAATAAGCAGTATAAAAAACAGAACCACCGACAGCGCCGCGGCGGTTCCCGCGCGGTTCCGGGCGAAAGCGGTCTGGTAAATATACAGATTAAGCACATTGGTGGTGTTGTAGGGACCGCCCCCGGTCATGACCGACACAATGTCAAACACCTGCATGGCCTGAATCAGGGATGTGATAACCAGGAAGTAGGTAGTAGGCGCCAGCAGGGGAATGGTTATCTTGAATACCTGCTGCACCGGGGAGGCTCCGTCGATTCGGGCCGCTTCGTAAATTTCATCGGATATTCCCGCCAGGCCGCTCATGTAAATGAGCATCACATACCCCACACTCCGCCATACCGAAAGGGAAATGATTATCCACATGGCGTATCCGGGGGTTAAGAGCCACCGGGGACTTTCAAGGCCCAGGGCGCCGAAAATCTGTCCTGACAGACCGAAGTCCGGATCAAAGAGCCATATCCACAGGATGGAGACCGCCGACGCGGTGGTAACGTTGGGTATAAAAAAAACAGTACGCAGTATCTTCGAGCCCATGGTCCGGCGCTGGTACAGCACAACGCCGACCAGAAATCCCAGGACAATCGAAATAACCGTGGACCAGATTGTATAGGTGAAGGTGTTTTTCAGGACCAGCCAGAATGTTTCCGAAGCGAATATGGACTTGTAATTCTGAAACCCGACGAACTTTTTAACCGGGGAAAGAAAATTCCAGGATGTCAGGCTGATCCGGAAATTATCGATCAGAGGGAGGTACTTGAAAACGATAAATATGGCGAAGGCAGGCAGCAAAAACAATGCGGCGGTACCGACTTCCTTCCGGGAGTACCTGGCTGAAAAATCCTTGGGACGCTGCTTATTGAGCATTGGACCTCCTTTCCCGGGAAAAAATCTTCTCCAGCACCGCGTTGGTACAGGCGTAGGTGGAATCGACCCCGTCGGTTTCGAGGCTGTTATCCAGGCGGTGCAACGAAAGAGGATTGTCCGAAACGTAATGGATTATGCCCAGATCCATATCCAGGGACACCATACTGACGGTCTCGTTTTCGGAATACCGTTTGGGCCAGGTCATTTCATACACCGCCGAAAGATAGGGCCCCGCTTCCATCTCAATGTCGGTGATACCCGCGGCCTGGAGGCCGTAGAGCATGTCCGTGTTCTGGAGCAGCGTTCCCAGAACGGTTACCGCCCGCTGGTTGTCGTAAATTCCATGCACGTCCGCGTCGAGAAAGGGCGTTACATCCTTTGCCCGCATGCAGTTTTCGATAAAGTACTGGTTCCGGGTGTGCTGGTCCAGAATCACCGCGGGAATAATCACATCCCCGCGGTCGGCGATCAGGGACGCGGCCTTGCCGATGACGTATACCCCCAGGAGTTTTGTCGCGTGCTCGGCGATTTTATCGAGGATGAAATACGCGGTCCGCCCCAGGGGGTAATCGATATTCAGGATCAGGGCGTTGGATTCCTCCAGAAAAGCCGGGAGCCAGGGACAGTCCTTCTTCTGGGAGGAATACCGGGCGAGTTTTTTAAGATCGATAACCTGGGTAGGAACATCCAGAGTTTTCGGGCTGGCAATCCTGACAATGCCCGCGTTCGATTCCCAGGCGAGGCGTTTCTCCGTAATCGCCGGCCCCTGTTCCGGGTCCTGTTCGTATTTCATCAGAAGATAGAAAAGGATATTGTCCTTCCGCTGTCTGGAATCACCGGGAATCCCCGATTTATTTTTATGGTACTCATTAAGAAGGTCAGCGGAATCCGGGACCGCAGCGGCGTAATCAAGGATTTCCGTTTCGTGGTACCGGGCGAAGCCGCTGAGGACATTGATAAGGCTGTGGGAATTCGATGAAACGAAATAAATCGGCCGGGATTCGATTTCCGGACACCGGGCGTAAATTTCATTCCACCAGATTTCGGTTTCCTTCCGGTACCGGCAGTAGGAGGCTTCGTAATTCTGGACCGCCAGGCTGCACTGTTTTTCCCGGATGGTTGCAATAATCCGGGGAAAGTCTTCTTCGAATATCCGGCTGAGTTTTCCGAGCTGTTCGGCGGTGATCCCCAGGGCGCGGGCGATGCCGTCATACACCCCGCTGTCCAAGGGCGCATCCCCGGAGGGGAGCTGAATCTGCTGCAGAAGGTCATGTGCTTTGTTCCATTCAATCTGAAACGCCAGAAGCGCGGGGATCATGTCGTCAATGTCCGATTTGCTCGCGATAAAGGCAATGAGCGTTTCCGCGCCGTTGTACAGGTACCGCCGCCGCCGTGACTTGGCGTAGACCTCCGCCCATGAGGCCATGGGGACGCCGTTCTCCTCCAGTATCGATTCGGACTGACCGAAGAGAATCTGCTTAACAGAAAAAATACACCGGGGCAGCCGGGAACATACATAGGAGAACGCGCCGGCGTCGAGAAAATTCTCTCCCGCGGATTCATGGATGACATTGTTCATGGCCAGATAGGATGATTCCAGGCGGCTTAAGGGAACCGGGGCGGAACTGTTGAGGGTCTGGTAGGTCAGCTGTACGAAACGGTTGATCGCTTCATTTTCTTCAAGGTAAATTTTCCGGCCGTTCATGAAAGTCCCTTATCAGGTCTTCGGAACCGCGGCGGTGCGCAGTTCCGAGCGGAGTTCCATGAGCAGCTTCCCGAGCATGCTTTTACCGGTTCCGTCCGCGCCGATTCCCCAGAAATAATCCTTCTGGGAATCCTCCATAAGCACGGCGTCTCCGGTATCCAGGAGCTGCCGTTTCATGGCTACATGCTGGGTAAACTTGGCTTCCAGGGCCTTCCGCATCACATCGACCTTGTACGTACCCCAGTCCTCCCGGAGTACGAGCCCGGGGCTGTTTCCCAGGGTCTTGGCGTCGTCACAGGTGGGGGCGTTTTTTATGCGATCCGCCATTTCCGGGTCAAGGGTTTTCTGGGATTGATAGTAATGCTCCACCGAACGGTACACTTCGCCGTCCACTGATATATCAATAACAAAATAATTGGATAAATATCCGTGTTCCTTATATTCGTAATAAAATTTCACTGCATCCATTTGGTATTCTCCGCATCCGTTCCGGTATTAAAATAGCATTGTTATAACATATTTGTTATAACAATAACGTTACATTACCATGGTTTAAACATGAAGTCAATAATTTTTATCGGGAATGATCCGTAAGCTCCGGTAAAAACTGTTGGGCGGACGAGTTTTTTCTTGACTTTTTTATCGATTTATATTTATCGTATTACTAATTACAAAAATATTCAGTACCTACAAAAAGCTAAGGAAGTTACCGTGGCAAAACAGAAAATAAGCGCCGCCCCGTCGGTCCGCCGTCTGCCTTCATATCTCCATATAATCCGGCAGGTAGAACGCGAAGGAAGCGAATATATCTCCGGTACGATTATCGCCCAGGAGCTCAATCTTGAACCAATCCAGGTCAGGAAAGACCTTTCCATAACCGGAATAATCGGAAAGCCGAAAAAGGGATATCCCGTTCACGCGCTTATAACCGCCATTGAGCACTTTCTCGGGTGGGACGACATCCAGGACGCGGTCCTTGTGGGGGTCGGCAACCTGGGAACAGCCCTCATGGGGTACCAGGAGTTCCAGTTCCACGGACTCAATCTTGTGGCGGCCTTTGATATGGATCCCCGCAAAATCGGTTCCACCGTCCATGGTGTACCGGTCCTTCCCATTGAGTCCATGGATATCCAGGTTAAAAATCTCGGGGTAAAACTGGCAATCCTTACGGTCCCCTCCCCCCACGCCCAGGAAACCGCTGATATCCTTATCAAATCCGGTGTGGATGCCATCTGGAATTTCACCAATGTCAAACTGAAGGTTCCCGACAGGGTTCTCGTCCAGAAAGAGGATCTTTCTTCGGGGTACGCCATGCTCTGTGTGATGATGCAGGCCCGGAAACTCGAAAATAAAAATGCCTGATTCCCCGGCGGATACCAAAACCGCCCTCCAGGCGGAAATGCTGTACAACCGGCTGACGAAACGTTTCAGGCACCTCAGAAAATGGGCCCGCCGGACCGGTACCGGCGCCTACAGGCTGTACGACCGGGATATCCCCGAAATTCCCCTGGTCCTCGATGTATACGGTGAAAATTTGGCGGGGGCGCTGTACAAGCGGCCCTATGAAAAGGATCCGCAGGAGGAGGCGCTTTGGCTTGCGGCCATGGCCGCCGCCGCTTCCCGGGCAGCGGATATTCCCGAAGACAGCATCTTTATCAAACAGCGGGAACGCCAGCGGGGCAAATCCCAGTACGAACGGATACAGGCGCAAGGGGTCTTCCGGGATGTTTCCGAAGGGGGCCTTCTGTTCAGGGTCAACCTTTCGGACTACCTCGACACGGGACTGTTTCTCGATCACCGGAAAACCCGGTCCATGGTGCGGGATACGGCTGCGGGCAAACGGGTGCTGAACCTTTTCTGCTATACCGCGAGCTTTTCGGTGTACGCCGCCGCCGGGGGTGCCGCGGGCATTGACTCCGTGGATCTGTCAAACACCTATCTCGACTGGGGAATGGTTAATTTCAAACTCAATGGATTTGATGCTGAAAAAATAACCCCGGAACAGTTTACCGCCGCCGGCCGGCGCGGAAAACCCTACCGGTTTATCCGGGGGGACGGCATCCGGTTTCTCCGGGAAGCCGCCGCCGCGGGCCTGCGCTGGGATCTCATAATCCTCGACCCGCCGACGTTCTCGAATTCCAAAAAGATGAGCGGAACCCTGGATATCCGCCGGGATTACCGGGAGCTCACGGACCGGTGCCTGACCCTGCTCTCCCCCGCCGGCACCCTCTGGTTCAGCACCAACGCCCGGAATTTCACCCTGGATCCCGGGGATTTTCCCGGCTTCACGGTCCGGGATATGAAAAAAGCGACCCTGGATGAAGATTTTAGGGGAAAAAGCCACCGTTCCTGCTATACTTTTACCTATGAAGTATAAATTTTTCTGCGGGGTTCTCGCGGTTCTCTCCTGGGCAGTGATTTCCGGCTGCGTTTCCGGTCCCGGCGGCAGCACCGCGGAATACGGCGGAACCGGAGCCGCGGCGGAACGGGGGACCGGCGGCAGCCCCGAACGGCCCGGGGATTTCGATGACGGCCTGAATACGGCAGCCTTCCGTTCTATTCCCGCGGAAGCCGGAGCGTATCTCAGCCTGCTTTCCCGGGCTTTTTCCCAAAGGGACGGCGATTTTCTCATGGCCCAGGGGGAGCCCCTTTTTGAAAAACAGGTACGCCCCGATTACGACGAAGACGAATACCTGGCCATGCTGTACCGCATTGGTCCCTATGCCGCGGAGTCACCGGACGCGCCGGACAGGCTGCCCCGCCTTACGGTCCGGAATATCCGGGGAATCCGCTATACCGCCTGGGATGAGGTCGATTTTATGCTGGAAATCAGCGGGAGGATTGTCTTTACCGACGGCGCCGATACTCCCTGCCGGATAATGCTGCTCTGGCACCTTCCGGAGCCGAAAATCCTCGGCTGTTTTCCGTAACCCCGTCAGGCCTGCGGGGATAAAAAAAACCGCCCCTTGGGGGCGGTTTCCTGCAGTAACCTTTTGATCAGCTTTCTTTGATGTTGTACTTCTTCCGGAACCGCTCAATCCTACCGGCGGTATCCACCAGCTTCTGCTTGCCCGTAAAGAAGGGGTGGCAGGCAGAACAGATTTCTACTTTAATATCCTTTGCGGTGGAACGGGTTTCAATCACGTTCCCGCAGGCGCAGGTAATTTTAGTGGGTTCGTATTTGGGATGAATTCCGTCTTTCATCTTCATATCCTCCAAGTATCAATATACTAAAAAATAGGTAAAACGCAAAATTTTACGGCTGCGGTTAATCCATTCCGGCGGATCCGGTATTCATGGACCGCAGGAACGCCTCATTATTCTTGCTTTTCTTCATCTTGTCAATAAGGAGTTCGATAATCTCCACGTCATCCAGGGGGTTGATAACCTTCCGGAGTATCCAAATCCGCTGCATTTCCTCTTCCGTGAGGAGCAGTTCCTCTTTCCGGGTTCCGGATTTTTTGATGTTGATCGCCGGGAACAGGCGGCGGTCGGAGATACGCCGGTCCAGGTTGATTTCCATGTTGCCGGTTCCTTTGAATTCCTCGAAAATAACTTCGTCCATGCGGCTCCCGGTTTCCACCAGGGCGGTTGAAATGATGGTCAGGCTGCCGCCTTCCTCGATATTCCGGGCCGCGCCGAAGAAACGCTTGGGTTTGTGCAGGGCGTTGGAGTCCACACCGCCGGAAAGGATCTTTCCCGACGTGGGGACGGTCTGGTTGTACGCCCGGGCGAGCCGGGTGATGGAGTCCAGAAGGATAACCACATCCTTTTTATGCTCCACCAGGCGCTTCGCCTTTTCGAGGACCATCTCCGCGACCTGCACGTGCCGGGTCGCCTGTTCGTCAAAGGTAGAGGAAATAACCTCCGCCCGGACGGTCCGTTCCATATCGGTAACTTCCTCGGGCCGTTCATCGATAAGAAGAACGATCAGGTATACCTCGGGGTGGTTCCGCGTGATGGCGTTGGCTATTTTCTGCATCATGATGGTCTTTCCCGTCCGGGGAGGCGCGACGATAATAGCCCGCTGGCCTTTGCCGATGGGACAGAAAAGATTGATGATCCTGGGGGAAATTTCCTCGGTGGTGGTTTCCAGGTTGAGTTTCTCATTCGGGTACAGGGGGGTCAGGTTGTCAAAGGGAATGCGGTTCTGCGCCACCGTGGGGTCGTCGTAGTTTACCGTCTCCACCCGGAGCATGGCGAAGAAACGTTCCCCTTCCTTGGGGCTCCTGATCTGGCCGTAAACGGTATCGCCGGTCTTAAGGGCAAAAAGCCGGATCTGGCTGGGACTGATATAAATATCGTCCGGGCCGGGAAGATAGGAATTCTGGGGGCTCCGGAGGAACCCGTATCCGTCGGGCAGGATCTCCAGCGAACCGTAGGCGTAGATGATGCCGCCCCGTTCGGTATGGGCCTTAAGGGTGGAAAAAATAACTTCCTGTTTTTTCATGGCTACCATATCCTCGTGGGATATGCCGTAGCACGCCGCCAGGTCCCGGAGATCCATCATATTGAGCCTGGTTAATTCGTTTATTGAAAGTCTCGGTTTGCCGTTATCCTGGTCGCTCCGGGGTTCGGGTTTTCCGTAGATATCGGGCATGGGAGGAAGGCTTTTCGGAAGTCCCGGCACGGGTCCGGATGCGACCTGGGCCGTCCCGTTGCTGCCCGGTCCCTGGGCGCCGCCCCGGTCATAGGGCCGCCGGCCTTTGCCCCGGCCCTGGAAATTAGCGGTGGCTCCGCCCGTTTCGGGAACGGATTCGCCGGATTCCGGCGGGGTATTCTCATTCCCCTCGGAGAATGAGTCCTGGTCACCCTGATGCGGGGCCTTTCTGCCCCCCGAAGACCGGGAAGCGGCTTTTTTGGGCCGGGCGCGGACTACCACAGCCTTGCCCTGGTTTTCGGCCCCGTCGTCGGAAGCGTTTTCTTCCGAGGATGTTTTTTCCTGGGCTTCTCCGCCGTAATCCTGGGAAGAGGCTTCCGGGCTGTCGAATGCCTGGGAAGAGGTTTCCCGGGGAACAGCATCAGCCAGGGCTAATTCACCCTGCTCCGTTCCTCTGGATTCCGCCGCGTTATCATTTTTTGTCTGTCTTGTTTTCTTCACAATTGCCATGGAGTTGCTCCGTATACGTACCTATCGCACTGAAAGATCTGGTAGGACGTGAATGAATAAGTTATTTTTGCCACGGTTTCTCAAACGTGCTTTTTCCTGTTTGTCTGATTGAATTGGTACTGAAAGGATTGTATTAATAACTATAATTCCTTTCGCCTGTTTCTGTCAAGGCAAGCGTTGTCCGGCTACCGAATACGGTTATACAGCTCCCGGAGCGCGTCTTCCGCGGCGGCCCGCCGGATCGTGTTCCTGGATCCGGTATACCGGTACTCCCGGGCGGATGTGCCCGATCCGGAAATTGTAACCGCGATCCATACGGTCCCCACGGGAAGACCGGATCCGTCGCCGTCGGGGCCCGCCAGACCGGTAACGGAAACCCCGCACTGGACGCCGCTTTTTTGGCAGGCTCCGGAGGACATCGCCCGGGCACAGGCTTCGCTGACCGCTCCGTGCCGGGATATCAGGTCCGGGTCTACCCCCAGCATGCTGGTTTTTGATTCAATGCTGTAAGTAACATAAGAACCCCAGAATACCTTCGAGGCTCCGGGGACAGATGCCATCAGATCCGCCACAAGGCCGGCGGTGCAGGACTCGGCCGCCGCCAAACGCCACGATTTTTCCGCCAGTTTTTTAATTATGGATGACACTGTATCATCAGCCATTGTTTCTCTGCAGTTCCGCCTTTATCTCCTCCGTGGGACGGGAAAATATTTCCACATCCTTGTCGAGGCCGGTCATGCTGCATTGCCCCTCAAAAAGAACGCCGTCCGCGATCCGGAGATGGGCCGCCTGTATATCTCCCCGGACTTCCGCGCCGGGGAACATATCAATTTTATCAACCGCCCGGACGGATCCGATTACGGTCCCGTATACGGTAAGGGATGCCACGGAAATGTGATCCGCTTCAACCAGGGCTCCCTTGTCGATAATCAGCGCGCCGGTAGCTTCGATGGTACCTTTGAATTTCCCCTGAATTTTAAGGGTTTCCTTAAACTTGAGCCGGCCGCTGAACTGGGTTGTGTTTCCGAACACGACAATCGGAGCGGCGCCTTTTTTTGCAGACCCTGAATATTTTGCCATGAAGTATCCTATTTGACCATATCCGGCTCGGGCCGGGAATCCCGTCTGATTTGGTTTTCCAGAGTTTTGAGGCCGATTTCCTTTTTCTTAAGATCGTCCCATTCAACCATGGTCCGTTCGATCCGCGCGTCCAGCTCGGCGATGTTCTTGCGCACCGCGGCGGTCTTAGCCTGAACCGCCTGGACCACCTTAACGGTGGCCTCTTCATCCATGGTTATTCCCTTCTGGTTAAAGACCGCGATGGTATTGTCCAGGTCATCCATGCTCTGGAGGAAGGCCGCAACTTTATTTTTCATATCCGTGCTCAGTTCTTCCGCCAGGGTAAGCCGGGATTCGCGGACAACGATCTGTCCCAGAAGCTCGCGGTTCCGCAGGACCGCCCGGATACGGGCGAGGACAACGGAAAAATTGTAGGGTTTGGTAATGTAATCATCCACACCGAGCTCAAACCCTTCGACCTTATCCTTGACATCATCCATGGCGGAAAACATGATAATGGGAATTTCCCGGTATTTCGGATCATTTTTAAGGGTCTTGGTTACTTCCCAGCCGGACATCTTGGGCATAATATTGTCGAGCATAATCAGGTCGGGCATAAACCGCTTTACCTTTTCCAGGGCTTCGACCCCGTCCTCGGCCTTTTCGACAATAAACCCAAGTTTGGTCAGCATCACATCGAAGAACTCAAGGTTTATCTGTTCATCATCAACGATGAGTATCTTCTTTCGGGAATTCATATCTTCCTTCCTTTGATTAATCCAGGGGAAAAACCGTATTTCATTTTCCTACGACCATAATATCTTGTCAATCGGAATCATGGTATTTCGATTTTCTGATTTTTATGATTTTTACCACAATTCCCGTAGTCAAAGCAAGCAGGGAGGCCCAGACAAAGATTTTCGCCAGGTAATCCCCCCACCGGGTATACAGGGTCGTGCCGGCGGCAACGGGCACAGATACGGTGAGCTGGCTTTCGGTAAAGGGTTCGGCCATGGCGATGATCCGCCCGTTGGGGTCAATTCCGCAGGTCTGGCCCGACGCGGTGGACCGTACCATGGACCGGCGGTTCTCCACGGTGCGGAAGACCGCCATGGACAGGTGCTGCATCTGCGCGGGCAGACTGTGGGACCAGGCGTCGTTGGTAAGGTTGACAATCACCTCCGCCCCGTTCCGGACAAATTCCCGGGAAATATATCCGAAGGTATCCTCAAAGCAGATGGGTGTGGAAAACCGAAGTCCGTTGATATCGAAAACCGTGGCGTCCGCGCCTTTTTCCCAGAAGTGGGTATCCGCGTTCGCCAGGGCTTCATACACCCAGGGAAGCTGTTTCCCGTAAGGGAAATGCTCCGTAAAAGGCACCAGGTGCAGCTTCCGGTACTGACCGGCAATCTCGCCCCGGTCAAAGAGCATCGCCGCGTTGTAATCCACCCGCTCCCAGGTTCCGTTTTCGCTCAGCTCCCGGCGGGCGTCGTCGTTCCCGATCACAAAGGGAACGGTCTGCTCCGAGAGGAAGTCCAGCAGTTCCCGGACAAGCTCATAGGAACCGCGGTCTTCACGGTAGGTGGTATGCCAGTGGATCCGGGGAACAAAGGCGGTCTCGGACCAGACCACAACATCGGGTTTATCTTCCTGGTCCAGGGCTTCCAGGGAAAGCCGTTTTAATGTTTCGTAGTTCATCCGGTACTGCGCAAGGCCGCCCCGCCAGGGGTCGGTGTTGTGCTGGATCAGGGCAAAACGCGCCGCCGGCGCCGTGGAATAATCCTTTTGGGATGCGGCGCCGAATATGAGGGTTCCCCCCAGGGCCGCAATCCATAGGGCCGCGAAAAACCATTCCCGCCTGAAAAAAACCGTTAGGCTGCTCCGGTCAAAACCGTTCTTCAGGGCCCGGGCAATATACGCCGAAGGAAAAATCACCAGGGCCGATACCGCCCAGACGCCGCCAAGGCTGGCGATCTGGATTACCGGCAGCATATTCCACTGGGAGTATCCGGTTATGCCGTAGGGGTATCCCAGGAAGCCCTGGGTCCGCAGGTACTCATAGGCGATCCAGAGCGCCCACTGCAGGATGTACCCGCGCCGGGGAAAGAGCAGCGCCGCGCCTTTCAGAACCGGAAAAAGAACGGCGAAATAGAAAAGGTAAATTATACCGACGATGAGTCCCGCCAGGGGATGGAATACGCTGAGCCAGTAATTGAACAGACCGTAGGCGGCGTATCCGTACAGGGCTCCCCAGAAAATGGAGGCTTTTATGCCGACATCATTGATAAGCCAGAAAATAGGAATATAGGCGATCCAGGCAAGAAGGGGGAGACCGTTTTCAAAAAGAAGATTCGGAAAGGAGGCGGCAAAAAGAACGACCCCCGCAATCAGCGCGCAGAAGTGCAGAAGGAATCGGCGCAGGCCGGGCCGGCTGAAAACTGGCGTCATAGGGCTGAGACCGGCCCCGTATTATTCGGCTTTGTCGGTGATATTCCAGACATCCTGTTTTAACTCTTTTCCCGGCCGGAATGCCGCCACTCCGTGGGAATTTACCGATACGGGCTCGCCGGTCTTGGGATTCCGTGCCTTTTTCCGCCCCTTCCGGACACGGATTTCAAAGGTCCCGAATCCCCGCAGTTCAATAACATGGTTTTTTATAAGGGCATCCTTTATTTCATCCACAAAAGAATCGACCACCATCCGAATATCCTTCCGGTTAAGTCCTTTCTTCTGATAGATTGAATCAATAATGTCAGCTTTGGTAACTTTATTCCCCGCCATTACGCCCCCAATATCCATGTTTTCCCGGAGGAATCATGGGACCGGAATCACAGCCGGCACGTACCTATTACTGTGCTGTTTTAAGAGAATTGAACAGCAGCTGCATCCGTGATTTTTTCCGGGACGCAGCGTTTTTCTTGATAATCCCCTTCTGGGCAGCGGAATCGATTTTTTTGATCATATCCTTGAGAGCAGCTTCCGCCTCGGGGATATTCTTCTGCTGTGCCAGGACAACGAATTTCTTAACACTGGTACGCACTGAACTTTTTGCGCTCTTGTTGCGGATACGCCGTTCTTCACTCTGCCGATGGCGTTTTTCTGCTGAACTACTTTTACCTGCCAAAGGAAAACCCCCAAAAAACTAATATTGCTTATTGAATATACAAAACTCTGCTGTTTTCAAAGCCGCAGCTCTGAAAAACCTTTCGAAAATCAGAATACCAGGCTATCAAAGCGCCGGTATCGTGTCAATTGTTATACGTACCGCTATTTAAAGTCCGAAGGACGGCGTTCGGTCCGTTTGCATTTTTCGCATTCGGCAACATTCTTAACCTTGCCGTTTTCGAACAGGGTCTTCATCTTTACTTCTCCCCCGCAGGAGCAGAAAAACTTCTGGGTGGTGCTGGAAGTACGGGCATTCTTACTGGCCTGAGCCATAATTCTTTCTCCTTGCCATTTTCCTCAATGGCGTCTTTAGGTGTACCTTTTTGTAAGGTCTTTTAATACCATAAGATACTACGTCAGACTACGAACTGTCAACCGCGGCGCTGCGGATAAAAAGCAAAGAAAAAAATTACACTATAGATGAATTTTTCAATACTGTGGTATAATTATATGAGTAAGGTTGTCATAAAAAGTTTTGGAGCAAATATGAGAATTACCACCCGCGGCCGCTATGCCCTCAGGGCAATCCTGACGTTGGCCCGCCTAGGCAGTGAGGGCTCTCCGGTTTCAATTAACGTCCTGTCGGAACAGGAAAACATTTCCTCTGTTTTTCTGGAGCAGATTTTTTTTAAGCTGCGGAAGGCGGGTATCGTTAACTCGGTACGGGGTCCCGGGGGCGGTTTTTGTTTTGCCCAGCCGATTGAGAAAATCACTATAAAAGAAGTTTTAGACGCCGCCGGGGAGGCGCTGACGCTGACGCCCTGCAAAAAGACCGACCTAGACTGCCCGAAGGTCGGTTACTGCCCCGCCCACCCCGTCTGGATGGAAGTAACGAATATAATGAACAACTATTTTAACAGCCTGACCATCGCTTCGGTCCTTGAAAAAAACGGCGATATAACGGACATTATAGGTGCAGAAATAAACACCTGAATCCGGAGTGTCCATGAAGTATCCTGTAAAGGATGAAAAAGCTTACCAGAAAGTTATTGATGCTTTTAAGAAACAGCGCCGGGGCGCAACCCTGGCGGATATTACCGCGCGGACGGCCCTTTCCCTGGAAACAGTCCGTGAACTCGTTCCCGTGGCGGCGGACGAATTTTCCGGCCGCCTGGAGGTTACCGAATCCGGGGAAATCCTGTATTCCTTTCCCCAGGGATTTTCCAGCAAGTACCGGGGGTTCCGGGCGGGTTTAAAACGGTTCGGCAAAAAACTGAAGACGGCCCTCAAAACCGCCGGAACCTGGACTTTCAAAGTCTGGATAATGGTCATGCTGGTGGGCTATTTTGTTTTTTTCATGCTTCTTGCGCTGGCCTCCATGGTCATATCCGTAGGGGCCAGTTCTTCCTCCCGGTCTGACAGCCGTTCCTCAAACCGGGGCGGAGGGTTCGGCGGGATGTATATGGCGTCGTCCATATTCAACCTTATTATCCGGATCTGGTTTTATTCGGAACTGACCAAACCCCTGGACCCTTCGTATTACAACAATCCCCGGAAACGGCCGAAAGGCCGGCCCCTGTACCACGCCATATTCTCATTTGTTTTCGGCGACGGCGACCCCAACGCCGACTGGCCCTCCAGGGAACGGCAGAGCGTGCTGGCGTATATTCAGGCCAACCGGGGGGTGATCTCCCTGCCGGAGTTTATGACGTTGACGGGGAAATCCCCCGAAGAAGCGGAAAAGGAAATCACGGCATACTGCGTCGAATACGAAGGGAGCCCGGAAGCAACCGAAGACGGCACCATTGTATACCGGTTTGACAGTCTGCTCCTCCGGTCCGACACAAAGGACCGCACGTTCCGGGGATTTTCATCCCCCCTTAAACGGCTTAAGGCGTTTTCGTCCAATTCAAAAAAAATGAATACCTGGTTTTCGGTTATCAACGGGGTCAACCTGGGATTCGGCTCGTATTTCCTGTTTAATGCCCTCAATACCGGCGCGATCATTACCCAGGCCCAGCTGGAAGCGAGTTCCTACCTGTACGGGGTTTCGTACGTCCTGTTTTACCGGTTTCTTGAAAATCCCCTGCCGGTAATCACCATCGGCCTCGGGATCATTCCCCTGGTGTTCTCGGCCATCTTCTGGCTGATTCCCGGACTCCGCAAGCTCTTCAATAAAAAAGAAAATGAAAAGATAAAATTCGAAAACCTCAGGAAGGATGCCTACGCCCGGATATGGGAAAAGCCCGTTGATTTTTCCGAAAAGGAAATAGACCCCCAGACGGAACTGTGCCGCCCCGAGAATATGGAAACCAGCCGGGAGACCATCATAAAGGAAATAGGCAGCTATGCCATGCCGGAGGTTGCCCTGGATGACCGCGGAAACACCCGGTATACCTTTACCGGTCTGCAGCATGAAAAGGAAGCCCTGAAAAAATACCGTGACGAAATCGATCCCGCGGAAGCCGAGCTGGGAAAAACCATCTTCGACAGCCACGGCAGGGAGTAGTCCTCCGGCAGCTCAGGGAAACAGGAAGGATTCCGTTTCCCGGAGCATGGAGTGGAAATCCGAAAAGCTCTGCCGGGTTTCGGGAAGGGACCGGATAAACAGTTCCCCGTACCGTTTGTGGAGCACCCGGCCGTCCAGGACGGCCACAACCCCGTGATCGCTGGAACGGCGCATGAGCCGCCCGAAGCCCTGTTTAAACTTCATCACCGCATCAGGAAGGGACAGTTCCATAAAAGGGCTGCCTCCCCGTTCCTCCACCGCTTCGGACCGGGCTTCAAATACGGGATCGCTGGGAGCCCTGAAGGGGAGCCGGCAGAGGATCACCAGCCGCAGGGTATTACCCGGGGCGTCCACCCCTTCCCAGAAGGAGTCAGTGGCGAAAAGCACCGATGATTCATCCTCGAGAAAAGCCTGGAGCAGCCGGCCGCGGTCGTCGTCACCCTGTTTGAGGCAGCGGATTCCCAGTTCCGTCAGAACCGGGGCCGCCGCCGCGTAGGCGCTCCGGAGGGCGTCGTAGGACGTAAACAGCACCAGCGCCGATCCGCCGGAAATTTCGGCAAGCTGTCCCACCGCGGCGTCCACGAAGCCCCGGTAGCTTCCCTGATCCGGAAGGGGCGCGTCCTGAGGTATTGCCAGGAGAACCGACCGGGAATAGGGAAAGGGCGACGGATACTGGCCGGTGAGTGTTTCCCGGGTTTCCCCGAGCGAAAGCCCGGAACGGCGCATCCAGTAATTGAATGAATCCGCGATGGTTAAAGTCGCGGAAACACAGACCACGGTTTTATTCGGCGAAAAAAGCGCGTCCCCCAGGGACGGCGCCACATCCAGGGGGGTTTCGGTGAATTTAACCCAGGGATCTCCGGAGGAACCTTTGTGGCGTTCCAGCCAGAGGACTTCATCGGGATGCTCCTCAAAGGCGATAAAATTCCCCGCGGTGCTTCCGATAGCCTCAAGTCTCCGCACCAGGGATTTTACCTCCCAAATTACCGGATTGTCGTCATCATGGGACGGCACCGATTCGATCATATCCCGGACCATTCCCGCCAGAGAGGCGATGTGCTTTCTCACATCCAAGAGATGGGGAACCAGGGTGTTTTTTACGGCGGAAGCCCGGTCCCGGGTCAGCCGGTATACCCCTTCCCCGCCGCACAGCTCCAGGGCCGCGGTATCCAGAGCGTCCGCCGCGGAACGCAGCCGCTGGATCAGGTCCACCGCGTCATCGAGCTTGTCGCCGTTGGCGCTGATAGCGGCCAGCCTGAGCAGCAGGCCGGTCTGCTTGGTCCGGCGTTTGCGGTAAAGCCGCCCGGTCTGGCGGAAAACACCGAGCCGGCTGAATTCCCGGGAAAAGAAGGACGTTGCCGCCCCTTCGATAGTATGGGCTTCGTCAATAATTACCCGCGTATAAGGCGGAAGCACCACCGTGCTGTCGTAGCCTGCCCCCTCATGCCGGGCCGCGAGGTCCGCGAAGAGCAGATGATGGTTGACCACCAGAATCCGGGCGTCGGCGGTCTCCCGCCGCAGAGCAAGGAAAAAACAGCGCTCCCGCTCCGGGCACCGCATACCCAGGCACATGTCCGGTTCCGAACAGACCCGGGACCAGCTGCTCTCCAGCGGCAGAAAGGGAAGATCCGAACGGCTGCCGGTTTTGGTGGTTTCCGCCCATTCCGCGATGGACCGGATTTCGGTATTTTCGGTTTCATCCAGGGATGGCTCGGTCAGGGCGTCCTGCAGGCGCCGCCGGCAGAGGTAATTGCCCCTGCCTTTAACCAGAACGGTCTTTATTTTTTTCCCCAGGGCCGACGCGACCAGGGGGATATCCTTGTCAAAAAGCTGCTGCTGGAGGTTGATAGTGGCCGTGGAAATTACAATCCGTTCGTCGTTGGCCAGGGCGAAACTGAGGGCCGGCAGCAGGTAGGCGAAGGATTTCCCTACCCCGGTACCGGCTTCCGCGGCCACCAGGGCGTCTTCGTTGAATCCCCGGATGATAAGCCGCATCAGCCCGAGCTGGGATTCCCGGTTTTCATATACCGGGAGCCGGGAGGCGATGGCACCGCCGGGCTCCAGCGCGGCGGTGATTTCCCCGGGATCGAGTTTTTTTAAAACCCGGCGGCGGGTCGGCTCGGCGATCACGTACACCCGGGTTACCCCGTTGTCCACAATAAAAGAACCGATTCCGTTTTCAGCCGCCCGCGAGGCTATTACCAGATCGTTGTCGCTGGGGGTGAGGAATCCCGACGGATGGTTGTGGATCATCACATCGGCTTCGCCCATCCGGTCCCTGAGGGCAAGGACCGAATCCTCATTGCCCCGGGACGCGACTTCCAGCCGATCGATTATTCCGTCTTCTCCGATATATCCCAGGGCAAATACCTCATTGCCCCCGGCGTCGGCTATTTCCGAACGGAGTTTTGATAATGCTGTTTGAGAAAAACGCTTTGAAGCCTGCACGGTCAGTTTTGATTCCCTGGCCGTAGCTTACTATGAATACCGGATTTTTCCAACCCGGGATGAGGGGGAACACCGGGTCTTTCAATCCGGAAAGCACCCGTGTATAACGGTGCCGCGGGGCCTGTCATAGAGCAATGGGTTTGGCTCCTCAGCGGCCTGCGGCCTCGAAAGTCGTTTTATACGACAGACCCGGCGTTACCAGTACGCCGGGTACTTTCCGGCTTAACCGGCCCGGCGCTGCCCCGGTCAGGAGGGCTTCGCGTGTTCAGATCTATGACATCTAAATATATCATACCTACCGTTAGGTATATGTCTTTACCTCATAGGACAACTGATAATCGGAGCCGGGCACACCACCACCCCGAAATACCAACCCATACCCAGCACCTCTCAACGGCAGGGTACCCGCAGTATCTGCCCGGCAGCGGCACAGAAGCATGGTTGTTTATTGGTAACGCGGGGTGGCTTGAGGAAAGGGTGTATGAGCGACTTTCGAGGCCGAAGGCCGCTGAGGAGCCATACACTCTTTCCTCAAGACAGGCCCCCGGACCCGTTACCGCCATGCTTCTGTGAATGGTCTCTGTATACTGCGGGTACCCTGATTCCCTACCTGGGCCACCGTTCCATTCTGGGAAGCAGCGGTCCGAAGGGTACATGGGGTTCAGCCTGGTACCAGTACGCCACGGTGGAAACATCATCCTGCCGCTCGAACAGCCCCCGGGCATTCACCCCAATCTGCTGAACCGTAACCTTCAGATTCTCTTCGAAACGGATAGGATCGAGAATGTGCCACCGGTAAAAACTCCGCATAGCCGGAGTATAATCGTCGTGGTACGGAAAGGTCACCGCCGAGTTCCTGGTCGAATGGAAGGGATATCCCAGGAAAGGAGTACAGTACTGGGTTTCGTGCATATTATTGAATTCATCGTATCCAGCGAAACTCCAGGAGCCGCCGAAATAATCCTCGAGGCCGGTACCGCAGATGGTCGGATAGTCCGTATCACCGTCAAAGTAGAATTTGACTTCCCCTTCGCCCCACCAGTACCGTTCCAGGGCCGACAGAGCCATGAACGTTCCGATATAGTGGCCCTTTCCCCTGACATTATCCAGAATCACGTAATCCACGCCTTTTTCCGTTATTGCCTGACGCCGCCACTGGGCGTGGAAATAGGCGGTTTCCGCGGGAAGCTCATCGTACAGACAATAATCAATATGGTAGAAGAAGGACGGGATCGGTTCTTCGTTCTGGTTTTCCAGGGTTATCCGCGCTTTTTTTCGGAAGGGCAAGGCGAAATAACTGTTGAGGCCCCGGCTGGGGTTAACCGCGATGGGCATGGAATTAACCGTATAGCTCTGGCCGAACCCGCAGCAGAAGAAATCCCCCAGGGGGGACTCCACCGATGGATTCTCCTCATCGTCCCAATACATCCGCAGCACCAGATCCCGGAGCACAAAGGGATTGCGGTCACTGGTTTTGTTGATTACCGTAAACCAGATATGCTGAATGATTCCCGGGCCGTCGATTTCCGCCAGCACCGCGGTTTCTCCGGGTTTTATTTCCGGAAGGCAGGGCGCTCCTTTGCGGGATTTTCCCAGAATACTTGAAGCCTGGCCGCCGGCGCCTTTTTCGCCCCGGGGGTTTTCGGCGTTGATAGCCCTGCTTTTCCCGCTGTTCATCAGCGGCAGCGATGACAGTCCGTTCATAAAAATATGCATTTTTTCTCCTTACGATGACAACCTGCGGTGAGGTTCAATATTTAAGAATGAGTTAAAAACTGCGGTAACTTACCGGGGCCTCCGCTGTTCCGCCGGCGGCAGGGCCGGGAAAGCACCGTGGGGTTCCATCTGGTACCAGTAGGCCGTGGAAGCAATATCGTCGGACCGCTCAAACAGGGTGTCCCCGTCGTGGCCGATCTGCTGCACCGTAATAAGGAAATCCTCTTTGAACCGGATGGGATCCAAAATATGCCAGCGGTACAAACCGTGCATGGGCAGCGCGTCGTATCCGTAGGCCTTGGGCCGGGTATTGTCGATTTTTGAATAAAACGGATAGCCCATAAAGGGCGAACAGTAGGTTGATTCCTCGGTCCTGAAATATCCCGATTCATCGAGTTCGTAGAAACCCCAGGCTCCGCCGACGTAATCCTCCACACCGGTTCCGCATATAGTCGGGAAGTCCGTATCACCGTCGATGTAGCACTTTATTTCACCCTCGCCCCACCAGTACCGTTCCAAAGCGGTCCAGGCCAGATAGGTCCCGACGTAATGGCCCGTTCCCCGGATGCCGTCGGCAATAACGTAGTCCCGGCCTATTTCGGTGACCCGTTCCCGGCGCCACTGGGCGTGGAAATAGGCCGTCTCCGGAGGAAGTTCCGGAACCAGAGAATAGTTTACCGTGTAAAAAAACGCGTGCATCGGTCCGGGATGCTGGTTTTCGATGGTGATCCTCGCCCGGCGGCGGAAGGGCATTGAGAAAAAGGAATTGAATCCCCCATAGGGAGCCACCAGAATCGGCATGGAATACACATTGCATTTGGTCGAAAAACCGTTGCAGAAAAAGTCGCCCAGGGGAACCTCAACGGAGGGCGTCTGTTCATCATCCCAGTACATGCGGAGCACAAAATCCCGCAGTACGAACACACCCTTATCGGTTTTGTCCTGTACGGTAATCCAGATATGGTTTATGACCCCGGGGCCTTCAATGTCGGCGAGAACCGCGGTTTCACCCTGATCGATATCAATATACGCCCGGCCTTTCCTGCCGGGACCGAGTTTGCCCGCGGCCTTTCCGCCGCCGCCTTTGGATCCGCCGGGGTTTTCCGGGCTGACCGAACGGGATTCTTCATTCTTAACAAAGGGCAGACCATTGAGACCTGAATACAGCATTCCTCACCTCCGTCCTACTGTTTTACTCCGCCCGCCATGAGGCTGACGAGATAACGCTGGAGATAAATAAATAACACTACAATAGGAAGGGTGACAATCACCGACATGGCCATTATTTCGGCCCAGAGAATGGTATGTTCCCCGCGGAAACTGGTAAGCCCCAGGGGCATGGTCCACTTGGAGGCGGACTTGATCATCACCGACGAGAACAGATAATCACCCCACCCGGAAACGAACGCCACCAGCGCGATGGACGCGATGGCGGATATGGACAAAGGAATAATCATACTGAAGAAAATCCGCCACACCGAACATCCGTCAATCTTCGCCGCTTCCTCAATCTCAATGGGAATATTGTTGAAAAATCCGACAAACAGCCAGGTGCTGGTGGGCAGAAAAACCGCCAGGTAAGTGAGGCTCAGAGACCACAGCTTGTTCACCATCCCCAGCTGGGCAATGGTTATGTAATACGGGATCAGGATTACGATCCAGGGAACCGTCTGGGTCAGCATTATGATGAACCACAGTACGGGCTTTCCGGTAAATTTGAACCGGGAAATCGCGTATCCGCACATGGCCGCGAAGAAGGTCGCCAGGAACGTGGCAGCCAGATTGACCGCAAGGCTGTTCCAGCTCCAGGTAAGAAACCCATATCCGCTGTAACTGTAATTAAACAGCGCGTGCTTGTACGCCGCCAGGGTTGGCTTTGAGGGGAACAGGGAAACATCCAGGGAAAAAATATCCGTGGAAGTCCGCAGGGAATAGGTAACCATCATCACAAAGGGAAGCACAATAAAAATGCTCACAATGATAATAAGAAGGTAAAACCCAAACCGGGAAAAGCCCTTTAAGAATTTACTGCGGGCCATATCAACGCTCCATTTTTTGCTGCTGGCGGTAGTAGATAACCGCGAAGATCAGGCAGAATACCAGAAGCATCATGCCTTCCGCCGAGGCGGTCCCGACTTTGTAAAACCGGAACGCGTTGAGGTAAATATCAACCCCGATAACCGCGGTTCCGTTGTCCGGCCCGCCCCGGGTTATCAGGTATACGAGTTCGAATTCCTTAATGGTCCAGAGTATCTGGAGTACCATGGTGGTATTCCAGATCGGCCGTATGCTCGGCCATGTTACGCTGGCAAACTGCCGCAGCGCCCCCGCTCCGTCAATGGACGCAGCCTCGTACAGATCCTTTGATATGCCCTGGAGAGCGGCCAGCAGCATCAGCGAAATAAAGGGAAAGTTCTTCCAGATGCCGATGAGGGTTACCATGGTCAGGGCAGAGCCCTTCTGGGTAAATACGTCAAAGGGCTGCTTCATGATGCCGAACTTAACCAGGTAATGGGTTATGATCCCGTAAGTCGGCGAGAGGGATACGATAAAAACGGTACAGACCACCACCGCCGGCATTGCCCAGGGAATGAGCATCAGCCCCCGGACAAAACTGCGCCCGAAAAATTTCCTGTTGAGCAGCAGCGCAACCCCCAGGCCGAGGAGCATCTTCCCCGCGACGCTGGCGGCGGTGTAAATCAAGGTCACCGAAATCATCCCGGGAAAATTCGGGTTTGTCACCGCGTCAATGTAATTCTCAAATCCGATAAAGGGATGGTCCGGACTTCCGGATGATAAAAACCATTCCTGGAAGGACATGACCACAGTCCGCAGGATAGGGAAAATAATAAATAAGAGGATAAGAATCAGAGCGGGAAGAATGAACTGCAAGGCAATGATGTTGTTCCGGGCTCTGGGTGAGAACTGGGTCATACCAACTCCGTTACAATAATTTTCCGGGCAGGGACAGAGCCTCCCGCCCGGAAACAAACACTACCGGCGCTGTCCGAGGATCCGGACCATTTCAGCCTGTCCGTCATCAAGGGCCGCCTGTACGGATTTTGTCCCGAGAAGGGCCGACTTGATTGACTGCTGAACCACATGGTCGAACTGGTTCCACTGGACAATGTCCGGTACGATCCACATCTCATAGGGCTGCACCATCTGGACCATCTCAGCCTGCTTCGGGAACAGCTGGGAGTATTCATCATACACGAGTTTGTTCGTCGGCGATGCCCTCACCATTTCCCGCTTCTGGGCGTCCTTGGAATGCAGGAAAGCGATGAAGTCAAAGGCTTCCTTGGGGTTTTTGCACTTTGAAGAAATCGCCAGAGGATTGCCCCAGGAAACACAGACCGGCTCCATGCGCCTGCCGCTGACCACCGCCGCCGGGAACGGAACCATCCCGACATCGTTCATGTAATCCGACTGGGACATATCATTGGCAAAATTCGCCAGGGTCCAGGTGGCGATCTGGATTGTGGAAATGGCGCCGTTGGCGAACATGGTATGGAGTTCGCTTATATTCGTATCCCCCGAAGGCGCGGCGGCGTCCCGCAGTTTCTTGAGGAATTCAATGGCCTGCACATTCTGGGGGCTGTTGAAAATAAGACGGTCCGCCGTATAGGGGCCTTCCTCCCGGGGGAAGATGCCGCCGCCCATGGTCCACAGCCAGTGCATGTGCCACCAGCGGCTGATGACTTCGGCGTTGCTGGGATGGCCGAATCCGTATTTGTCGGTCCTGCCGTCACGGTCGGTATCCCTGGTCAGTTTCCGCGCCGCCTCATAATAGCTGTCCCAGGTATCGAGTTCCTTGGGATCGACTCCGGCCGCGCGGAGGTCGCTGACGCGGTACGCCGTAACCGGAGCGGAAAACATAAGGTACGGAAGGGCGACTATTTTTCCGTCCTGCTTGACCGAATCAATCAGGAGGATATCCTCTTCCAGCCTCGTTCCGTCGGGCAGTACGTAACCTTTGATGTAATCATCCAGGGCAATAAAAGCGCCGCCCTGGCGCTGGGAATAGTACCCGAATACCCCCGCGCCGGTATCGAGGGTAACGATATCACCTTCCACGCCGCTGGCGATATCCAGCGAAAGCCGGTCCCAGTAGGCGTCATTGGTGATTGCCGCCAGCTCAATTTTAACATTCGGATGGAGCGCCTCAAATTCGGCGATGGTCGGTTTAAGGACATTCTCATGGGTCGCCGCGTCAAACCACTGATACCAGGTAAGGACGATCTTTTCGTCCTTTTTCCCGGAACAGGAAGAAAATACAAGTAGCAAAGCAGCTAAAAGGACAAGACAACTTTTCCGCATATATACTCCTTTAATTTAAGTTTTAACGTAAAGAATTAGCTAATTCCTTACGTTAAAAACAGTTACAATTGGAAATAGTAAAATAAATTATTTTACTATAAACCTCCAGGGATTTTCTAAAAGATCAGATAGCCGCAGTATCTTTTTTGATATTATCACGGTATATATAATGGTTTGTCAATGTTTTATTTCATTTTATCAAAATATAATTATTTTATCATTACACTTTATCATAATATTTATTGATATTTTTATTATTTTAGATATTGTTAACAAAAATCACGGATACTGAAGAGGATACGGCGGGAAATGAGACAGGATTCGGGGGTTAGATTTTCCGCTGCAGCGGAAGCGGATACGCGCCGGTCTCCCGTTTCGCGATCAATACGCCGCAGAGTTCCTCCCCCAGGGTTCTGAAACTCGGCGCCGTACGCCGCACCGGGGCAAGGCCGCTGTAGAGAAATTCGTCCCCTTCACAGTCGTACACCAGGAAATTGTTGTTCCGCACCGGAATGGAATACTGGATGAACTTTGCGCCGGCGATATAGTTGGCGGAATAATCGGCGGAAAAAACGGCGCACCGGGAATCAAAGGAATGGAAAAAGGAATCGATGCGGTTCATTGATCCCATATCGGTCAGGCAGATATACTGGATGTCCTCAAAATGGTCTTTGACGGTATCGTATATTCCCTCGTACCGCCGGTTCCGCTCCTTCGGATTGTAGCCGACAATCAGGAGCCGCCGGTATCCCGATTCCAGCAGGATCCGCCCCGCCTCGGTTGCGTGGCGGTAATTGTCGGTCTGAACCGCCGGAAGGACCGGCAGCTCATCAATAATAATGTCCGCCACCACATCGAGTCCTTCCTTGAGAATATGGTAAAACGGAAGGGCGGATTTCCGGAATGACAGGGCGATGATTCCGTCGGTTTCCAGGTTGAGCAGGTACTCGCCGAATGACAGGGCTTCCACATTCATATCGTGGACCTCCGTACACATGACCGAAATACCCCTGCCGTCTGCCACCGCCTGAACGCCGCTCATAAAAGCGTTGTTGAAGCGGGTCTCCGCTTTCGCGGACACCACAGTTATCCGGTATCCTTCCAGGGTCTTCTGCGGCCTGTGGGAGAGAACGGTAATACCGGCTTTCTGCTTAACATCTATGTATCCGAGATCCTCAAGCTTCTTTACACCCCGCTGGGCAGTCTGGAGGCTTACCTCGAATTTTTCCGCAATACCGCGGATGGAAAGATATTTATCCCCGGGACGGTAATGTGTTCTGATATCCCGCAGTATGTTCGAAAAAAACGAATCAAAAATTTTTTTTGGCATAATATATCCTTATAAATTATGATTAAAGGATACAGTATGGCGGATTGTTTGTAAAGAATTTCTATTTTTCAGAAAGGTACAGCCCGCGCCGGCTATACTCGATTCCGCCTGCGCGGCGGATCACTCGTCCGGGTCCAGGTATACGGTTTTATGGTACGCCTTTTTGCAGCTTTTAAAATCCTTCGCCTTCAGAGCCTCATAGATTTTAACATGGGTATCTTCTTCGGAAGTATATCCCCCCACACTGCCTTTCTGTTTGCGGATGGAAATGATAGTAGTCAGATACTGCCGGATATAATTGCGGGTCAGGAGAAAAATATCCTCATATATTGAATTGCGGCTTATCCTGCAGATCTGGTAGTGGAACAGCAGATCCTCATCCACCAGTTTTTCCAGGTCCGCGGGGTCTGCGCTGTTCTGGCAGATTTCCTTGGCCTCCAGGTAGCGCCCGAGCTGTCTGTTAAGGTCTTCCATCTCTTCGCCGGTGGCATTGTCGATGGCCAGGCGGCAGCACTCCACTTCAATCAGCATACGCAGCGCGTAAATTTCATCATGGGGTTTGCTTTCGGCGAAAAACTCCGAAACACCGTCAAATACCCGGGCAAGCGAAAAGTCCCGTACATAAGAACCCGCTCCCACCTTGGTTTCGATGATACCCAGCACATTCAGCTTCTGCAGAGCCATACGTACCGTAAGGCGGTTTACACCGTAGATTTCCGCCAGTTCACCTTCCGAAGGAAGACGGGTGCCAACCTTCCATTGGCCCGAAGTGATGGCCTGCTTGATTCGTTCGCTCACCTGGTCCACGGCGGAGATATGGCTGATTTTCGTTTCGTTTTTATCGTTCATGTACACCGTTTTCCATAATTTTATTCAATTCACATATTTTTGCATAAACCATGATGAATTGCAACGTCAGGGCGGCCGCAGTACACGAAGCACTCTCCACAGAAGCATGGTGCCGCTGCGGAAGGGAATAACTGGTATGGCAATTTATTTGGCTGTACCCCGGATCCGCAGAAACAACACCCGAGTAATATATAAAGATTTTATTGACATGGCTTTTATCTGTGGTATCATTTTTACCTAGCGAACAGGTCGCCTAGTCGCCTTTACGCTATCTTTATGTCTTGGAGGAAAAGACCATGAAAATTACCAAAATAGACGTGTTTCAAATCAACGATCCGGCAAATCCCATCTGGAAGCCCGTGCTGTGCCGCATTTACACCGACGAAGGCCTCTACGGTGACGGCGAAGCGGCCATGGCCTACGGTATCGGCTCCACCGGCGCGTACGGTGTGGTTCAGGACCTGGCCAAGCTCATCATCGGCATGGACCCTCTGGACAATGAAGTAATCTGGACGAAACTGTACAAACAGACCTTCTGGGGCCAGAACGGCGGCAGTGTGTTTACCGCGGGCATGAGCGCCATTGACCTTGCCCTCTGGGATATCCGGGGTAAATTCTTTAATGTACCGGTTTACAGGCTCCTGGGCGGCAAACGGCAGGACAATCTGCGTACCTACGCCAGTCAGCTGCAGTTCGGCTGGCAGCCCAGAATGGAAGAGGCCCGCACCCTGGAGGATTACGTACGGTATTCCAAAAAGGCCGTGGCCGAGGGGTACGACGCCATTAAAATCGACTTCTTCACGTACAAGGAAAAGAAGGAAGAAGGCAGCTACAGCGATATAGAGCACACCACCCTCCTGCCCCCGGAACGGCTGAACACCATCGTGCAGCGTGTGGCGGCCGTTCGTGAGGCCGTTGGCCCGAACGTGGATATCATCATCGAAAACCATTCTATGCTGGACGCCCTGTCCTCGATACAGTTCGGACGGGCGGTGGAACCCTACAATATCTTCTATTACGAAGAACCCAACACACCGGATCCGTCCACGGCGCGGTACATCAGCCGCAGCCTCAATATTCCCATCGCCAGCGGCGAGCGTATTTATACCCGCTGGCAGTACGCAAAGTATTTCGAAGACGCCTCCGTCCAGGTCATCCAGCCGGATCTGGGCACCTGCGGCGGCATCACCGAGGTAAAGAAAATCGCGGATATGGCCTATACCTACGATGTGGCGGTGCAGATTCACGCCTGCGGCAGCCCCATCTCCACGGCGGCAGCGCTTCAGATCGAATGCGTGATCCCGAACTTTATCATCCACGAACACCACATCGTCAACCTGTGTGATTTCAACAAGCGGCTCTGCAAATACGACTACCAGCCCGAAAACGGCCGTTTTAAGGTGCCGGAGCTGCCCGGCCTGGGCAACGAACTGTCGGATTTCGTACTTAGCCAGCCCAAAGCTACCATTTCGGGAGACAATGTTTCCTGGAGCATGTAAAGAGAGTCTGCGGTACAGATCCGCATAATCAGGGGGATGTATGAAAGAAAAAGATGTGAATCAGAGTGAAGGCGTACTTGGTTTTACCGAGCTTTGGGCCCTGGGTATCGGGCAGGTCATCGGCGCGGGGGTCATCACCCTCATCGGGCCGGCCATTGGACTCACGGGGCACTCGGTTTGGCTGGCCTATCTGGTGGCTATCCTTCTGGGCGGCCTCACCAACCTGCCCATTATAATTTTTTCGTCGGTTACAAAATACTCCGGGGGTGATTACTCTATCATCACCATGCTGGGGGGCCAGAAAATCGGCGGTATGTACATTGTGGGTTTCTCGCTGCAGATGCTGGGAATGTCCTTATTCGCGACGGCGCTGGGGATCTACGTACACTCGATGTTCCCGATGGTAAACGGAACCATCGTGGGCATTGTGTTCCTGGTGCTGTTCTATATCATCAACATGATGGGTATCGCCAACATGGCTAACGCCCAGAAGCTCATGAGCGCCATTCTGATAGCGGCCCTGCTGATGTTTATTATCGGCGGCGCCATCAAGGCGGATTTCAGCAAGTCTTTCAGACTATTCGACGGTTCATTTTACATGGGGGGAGCATCGGGTTTCTGGTCGGCGGTAATGCTCCTGGTGTACTCCTGCCAGGGCTATAAATTCAACGTGAATTACGGAGGGCAGACCCGCAACCCCACCCGCAACATGCCCCTTTCAATGCTGGCGGTCATCCCAGTACTGATTGTGGTGTACTGCGGCGCGGCGCTCATCGCCTCCAGTGTTCTTCCCCTTGACCAGGTTGCCGGCAAGCCCCTTACCCTGGTAGCTCAGACCGTCCTGCCTAAGGCGCTGTTTTACGCCTTTATGTTCGGCGGCCCCATTATGGCGCTGCTGACTACCATGAACTCCAGCTTCGCGGCCATGGTAGGTCCTTTTACCAAGGCTTCGAAGGACGGCTGGTTCCCCGCGAAACTGGGGGCCACAAATAAACGCGGCGGAGCGTATATCATCCTGTCCATCCAGCTGGTGGTAGGACTCGTACCGGTGCTGCTGAACTTTTCCGTGGGACAGATCGTGAACAACCTAATGCTGATCACCACCATATACAATTTCCTGCTGTTTTTCTCCCTGCTGCGGATGCCGAAAAAAATGCCCGCGAAATGGAAACAGGCCACCATGCACATGCCCAACGGCGTATACTACGCCATCCTGGCCCTGGCTTTTATGGGCCAGGCCCTCATCGGCTGGAATTCCATGCGTTCGCTTACGCTGCCCCTGGCCATCTTCAACGTTGTCGCGCTGGCTATTTGTTTCGTATACGCCATCTGGCGCCATAATTCGGGCCGCACCCACGTGGATACCGAAGGCATGCTGGAACTCGAATAGTAATAAAAAAGAGGAGACAGAAATGAAAATTACAAAGATCGAAATTTTCCATCTCAACACGGCCAACAATAAAATGAACAGCCCCATCGGCTGCCGTATCCACACCGATACCGGCCTGTACGGAGACGGCGAGGCCGGTATGGCCTACGGTACCGGCGGCTCGGCGGCCTTCGGCATGGTGTGTGATCTGGCGGAAAAAATCGTCGGTATGGATCCGCTGAACACGGAAGCTATCTGGGAAAAGATGTACAAGAGCACCTTCTGGGGCCAGAACGGCGGGCCGGTGATCTTCTCCGGTATCGCGGCTATCGATGTGGCCCTATGGGACATCAAGGGCAAGCACTTTGATGTGCCCTGCTATGTACTTCTGGGGGGAAAGGTGCGGGACAAGCTGCGCTGTTACGCAAGCCAGCTCCAGTTCGGCTGGGGAAAACAGGGAGAGCCGCAGCTGTGGGCCGTTACTCCGGAGGATTACGCCAGCAATTCCCGGCTTGCCGTGGCGGAAGGCTATGACGCCATAAAAATCGATTTTTTTGACCGGGACGAAGCGGGCAAACCCCTTTCATCCCTGGAACAAACCGGCCTGCTTTCACCCAGGAAAATGCGTATGGTGGAAGCCCGCATCCGCGCCGTACGGGAAGCAGTGGGGCCCGATGTGGATATCATCATGGAGAACCACTCCTACACCGACGCGCTGAGCGCCGTGCAGGTCGGCAGACTGGCGGAAAAATACGATATATGGGCCTTTGAGGAACCCAACACCCCCACGGTGAAAACTTCCGAGTATATTGCCAAAAACCTGAAGATCCCCCTGGCAAACGGCGAACGGCTCTTTACCCGATGGCAGTACGCTCCGTTCTTTGAGCAGAACCTCATCCAGCTGGCCCAGCCGGACATCGGCAACTGCGGCGGAATCACCGAGGTGAAAAAAATCTGCGATCTGGCATATATCTACGATGTGGCCGTACAGGTCCACGTGGCGGGCAGCCCTCTGGCAACCAATGTGGCTTTGCATGTGGAAACGGCTATCCCCAATTTTACTATCCACGAACACCATGTGGCAAACCGCATGGATACTTCCGAAGGGCTGACAAAATACAACCTGCAGCCCGAAAACGGGTACTTCACCGTGCCGGAACTGCCGGGGATCGGCAACGAGTTCCTGCAGGAAGCCATCAAGGCGGCCTATCAGTATAAAGTTGTTGATTAGACGGAAATACCCGCGCTCACCAATGCCCCCGGTTCTATGGAACCGGGGGCATTTTCTTTCCGGCATTGCCCGTAAAAATACCTATGTTCTTGACATTACCGTAACATTTCTGTATAGTCACCAATACCTAGATTACGCGTCTCCTTCGTCTAGGGGTTAGGACATCGGGTTTTCATCCCGACAACAGGGGTTCGAATCCCCTAGGAGATGCCGCTACAGGGTAAGGAATCATCCTTACCCTTTTTTTTGCCCGAAAGGATTCTCCATCGTTCTGGCGCGGGTATTTCCGTCTTTTTTCTTTCGTTACATCTTCAGCTTTTCAAGAACCATGGCCCGGAATTTCTTAATGGATTCCGAATCGGGCTCGAGAACCAGAGCGGCTTCCGCGTCCGCCAGGGCCCCTGGGTAATCCTCGATATGGAAGTACGCCTGTCCGCGTCGGTAGAGCGAGAATGGCTGGTAGGGATTTATCCTGAGGGATTCGGTAAAGTCGTTGATGGCTTCGGAATAATCCTGAAGTACCGAACGGACGACCCCCCGGTAGTACAGAACCTTATACGATTTGGGGTCCAGGCTGAAGGATTGGGAAAAATCATCGATCGCTTCTTCGTATTTGGACTGGGCAAAATTAGCCATACCCCGGTGTTTGTATATCAGGGATTTGATTGTATTGTCGGGATCGGCGTCGAGTATTCTGGTGTAATAGCCGATGGCTTCGTCAAACTGGTTCTTATTATGCGCGTACAGGGCGTTGAGCAGAAGATCATCTATTGATTCCCCGCCGGAGGGCGTGGCATACGGCAGCGGGGCCTCCGCCTGTTCTGGTTTGCCGGGAGTTTCCTGTGCTGAAAAAAGAAGGCCGTCGGTGGAATCCTCGATTTTCTTGAAAAAGGAATCCCGCCGCTTCCCAAGCTGGCTGTTTAACTGGCGCTGGTAATCCCTGATTTCCTGGAAGATTATATCCGCCAGGGAGAGGCTCGCGTTTACCGCCGCAAGCTTACGCTTCATGGGTTCGTCGAAGGGGGTAAATTCAGCTTTGTACACGAGCTCATGCTCAACTTCCGCCCAGGCATCCTGCAGGATGGTCCGGATCTGCACTTCCGCGACCTCGCTGTCACAGCCGCCCCGTTCCTCAAGAATATCCCCGGGGATTTTTATCAGAAGGTGGGTTGATTCATACCCGAATTCCTTGAAGGTATGGTTAGACCCCTTCCGTTCAACCTCGATTACTTCCAGGGTCCGTTTTATGGTCTGTTCCGCGGCGGAAAGATCCTCTATGAACGGGCAGACGATTCTGACAGCGATCAGGTCCGTGATCAGCGGCGGTTCTCCGTTCTTGCCGTTTTCCTTTAAAATCCGCAGATACTTCCGGAAATAACTTTCAAAATTTTTAGTCCTGCTTTTTATGGTGGGATGGGTCGGAAAACTCTGGAAGATTTCCTCCAGACGGATCTGGAGATCCCTGGTTATTAAGGACCGGACTTCGGAGTACCGCTCGTATTTTTTTTTCAGCTCATTTCGGTCGGGCAGCGGGTTGTTTTTTTGCATGTATAAACTCTGGTATCAATTGGTATACTCAGTGTACATCAAACTGCATAAAGGGACAACAAAAAAACTGCCTAAAGAACCGAAGTTCCTTAGGCAGCCGTTATTTAATATTCCGGATTAAAGATAATCCATCAGGCTTTTACTGCTGTTCGTTGGTGGTCGCAGTCGGAGTAAAGGAGTTTTCCGTGGCCTGTTTCTGTGACTCGAGATAGCGGAGCACCTGATTCTGGCCGAAGCGGCTCATTTCCCAGGCTTTCTTCGCATTTTCCCGGTCCCTGATAATATTCCACAGGGATTCGTCGTCAATGTCGCGGTCGGTTTCGAGAACGGCCTTATCGTAGATAACCTTTACATCCTTGAAATAGGTGATAAAGTCGCCGCCTTCATTGGCCGCGTCCCGCTGTACCAGGAATCCGCCGAATTTAATGAAAGGAGTCGATTTGGGGTAAAGCGGGTACAGGCGGAGTTCCCTGTTCCGTACATGGACGACATAGGAAGGATTATCCCAGCGGAGTTCGCCCCAGCCGTCGTAGTTGAGGTAACCCATGTTTACATACTGTTCGTTGCCCTGGGAATCAACCAGGATCACCGCCAGTGAATGGGGGAAGTTAAGGCCATAGGCGTTGACCGCCACGGATTTTATGGTTCCCACGTTCTTGATAACGCCGAATCCGTCCTCAAACCGGGTTGAGCCGGTATTGGTGAATTCACCCGACTCGGGTTCCTGGATATTGCCTTCATCATCGATTTCAGCCGAAGCTTCAAACGCAGGAATATCAAAGGGCGGTTTGATGATTGCCCATGAATGGAAGGGTTCTACCGGGAAATGAACCCGGACACCCATAACGGTTCCGAACTGCTTGGAGGGAGCCTCTACTGTATAACTCCGAATCTGGTTGTCAACGGTGCGGCTTGACGAAGCAAGCACCACTTCCCAGTTGGGTATAGCAAGAGAGGTCTTCATCACCGATTTCTGTTCGGTGGTGAAGCTGCCGCCGGCCACGTTGGCGTAATCCATCATGGTCGCACGGTTTTGAGTAGGTGCGTCGTCCTGATTGGGAATGATGTCAGCTACCAGTTTCGAGAAGTCAATAAGAATGGCTTCATCAGCAAACAACGATCCCGCTGCAAACAACGCGATGGCGACAAGAATGAAAATCCGTTTCATTCACAGCTCCTTTCTATTTACGTGTTGAACATATAAAACTCGACAATAAAAAGTATACGAGATACATTCCATTTGTCAACGCTTTTAGGTCTATTTCCTTACTCATTAAGCGATAAAGCTCTGAATTTTTCGGGAAAAGCTTCATTTCCCGCAATAAAAAGCCGTACATCCCGGACATAAGAGAAATTTCTTCTTATACCCATATTGAATACATATAAATTATGATACAAATCCCCTCCCCCTTCAAGGGGCGGCAGGGCCGCCTGTTCGGAAAGGTCCGCGTACACCACTCCGTCCCTGAAAAGCAGGGATTCCAGGGTTGTGTCCTTGGCGATAAGGGGCGCGGAATCCAGAGAAATCGGCCCCAGGAGGGTTTCCTCGGCGTAACGCCGGATATCCGTTTCCTTTGAACCGGTACGGGGAATCATCCGGTCCTCCACCGTGATAACGGAATCCTTGATGGTGTAAAAAACAAAGGTCCGCCGGTCGGAACCTATATAGAGAAATTCACAGAACGCAAAAAGCCCCAGGACACAGAGGTACAGGAGCCTCCGTACGGGTTTCCGGATGATCTGGGATCCAAGGGTTTTGAAAAACAATGTCACGGAATTGCTCATTGAATCTGGGTAAATCCTCCGGACTGCTCGAACATGGTAACGAAATCGACAATACCGTTATATATTGCTTCGGAGAGTTTCTTCAAGTAGGCCCCGTCAGCCATAAGTTTGGCGTCCTCGGGATTCGTGACAAACCCCAGTTCAATGAGCACCGACGGCATTCTGGCGTTCCTGACCACGAACCACTCCTCCGCCTTGATTCCCCGGGACGGACTCTGGCTGCCGATACTCTGGTCGAAACGGTTCATTATGAACTGCGCCATCATGATACTTTCGGTGGTGTATTCCTCTTCCAGCATGTCATTGAGAATCGAAAGCACCTCCGCGGCGTCGGTGTATTTATCCTTGTCGATAACGGTCCGGCGGTATTCCGGGGAAAGGTACCACACTTCATAGCCCCGGGCGTTTTTGTTGAAGGACGCGTTGGCGTGGACCGAAACGAACACAATAGCCTCGTTGTCCTTGAGCGGAACAGAATGGGCGATGGAAACCCGGTCTTCCAGGGTCGGATAGGTATCCCCCTCCCGGGTCAGGAGGACCCGTTTGTCGGGATACGCGGCGGCGAGCCGGCTATGGAGATCCTTCGATACCGACAGGGTAATATCCTTTTCCTGGAGACGGAGCTGTTTTCCGTTTATGGTATGGGTGCCGATGGCGCCGCTGTCCTTCCCGCCGTGGCCGGGGTCAACGATAATCGCGGCGATCCGGTACCGGTCACGGTCGTCCCGGGCCGCGGTGTCCAGGACCGCTTTGAGGGACGCGACAAAGGCTTCGGGAAAATACAAAAGGCCTTTCTCCACATACGGGGACGGAAGCGTCAGGACATCCCGGCCGTCAACCAGAACCAGGGCTTCCGATCCCCGGGGACCGGTCTCAAAGGCCGCCCGGTGGTTTCCCGCTTCAATAACGCCGGCCTGGAAAAAAGGATTCCACCGGAGGGCGGCGCCGAGGCTCTTCAGGGCGTCATCCAGCGGCATGGAGGAGGGTTGCTGGGCGTGGAGCACCGCGCCGGGCGTGAGCAGAAGAATGAAGAATACAGTATGCAGGGTGCGATGAAAATCCCGGCGGTCCATATCCCGTTCCTACGCCTCCCGGTTCCGGATAAGGGAATCCACCGTATACGCGGCTCCCTGGTATCCGCCCCGGACCAGGGCTGCCCAAAAACGCCTCCCCAGGACCGGGGAGCCATTTTCAGAACCGCCGCCGGCAAAGGGCAGCGGCAGTCCGGTTATTTTCCGTACGGCCTCGATGGATTCCGGAACCGACCGGCCGGTATAATCGGTTATCTCCGGGCGGTACAGTCCGGGAAAGGGAATAATAAAAATCTGCGGACTCCCCTTCCCGGCCGGTAGAAAATCCGGATCGGGAATACGGGCCAGAAGGGACCGCTGTTCCGGGGAAAGGGTAAATGCGTCGGGTGGGAACTGCCCCGCCGGCGGATTTTCGGATTTTTCGGAAAGGAAGGCGTCGGTATCCTGGTCCGGAGCTGCCAGGCGGAGCAGTATTGACCGGGCCGCCCGGTCCGCCGCGGCCGCCGCTGCAGTCCGGGTTTCCGCGGCTGCAATAACGTTGCCCGCCTTTTCCACGTTATTCTCGGGAAAAACCATCCAGGAACCCGGTTCCGCCCTGAGGAAAACATCCCGTATTCCCGGGATGGCCGCCGCTTCTTCGGCCCCGTGAATGGAACGGACCGTGCCGGGAATCGAGATAAACGCCCGTTCCGCGCTGGTCCAGCGCCGTACGGGCGCGGTTTCCGAGGGAGCCCTGCCCAGGGCAATCTCAATGGCCCCCCGCACGGGATTTACCCCGGAAGAATAGGGATAGGTCCACCCCGACATATATCCCCCGGAAAGCCGGGCGGCGATTTCGCCGATCATGGGCCCCGAGGGCGTCAGCTTAATATCCCCCTTGGCCGCTCCGTTCCGGATACCCAGGGCAGCGATTCCCAGCTTAAATGTATCCAATAGCGCAGCAGCGGCTTCGGGTTCCAAAACCGCGGGCATGGTATGGCCCATTTCAATAAAATAGGGGGGGAAAAAAATATGCCGGTCCGCGAGGCCGCAGATAGTCACGTCGCCGCCGAAAACCAGGGCATCCACCGAATATTCCGGACCTTCCATGTAAGATTCCACAATAGCGGAACCGCTCCGGGAAAAAGCCAGGGCGTCTTCCGCCGCGGGAATCAGCTCGCCGGCGCCGCTGACTTTTCGGCAGCCCCGGGAGCCCATATTATCCACGGGCTTGACCACCGCGGGATACGGAAAGGGAAGTTCATAGGCAGCCCCGGGAACCGCGTCCAGGGTTATGAAGGCCGGGGACGGCACCCCGGCGCTGCGGAAGCATTGCCGCATGCGGGATTTATCCGACGCGTTCAGGGCGGTTTCATAGGGAATTCCCGGAAGTCCCAGGCGCTCCGCGACCCAAGCCACGGTGGCTGAAAAATCGGTACCCGCGGTCAGAACCCCGGAAAGCCCGGCGGATTTTTTTTCGGACAGGGCAAATTCGGCGATGGCTTCTTTGTCCTTGAGGTCGATGCATTCAAAACGGTCCGCCAGACCGGCGCAGGGAGCCCGGGGATTCCCGTCGATTACCACCGTTTCCAGCTCCATATCCCGGGCGGTCCGTATGGCGGGCCCCTGCATTATTCCCGCGCCGAGTATCATTATCCGTTCAGCCATGTTTTGCTCCGTTCCCCGGTTTCCTTCACGCCATAAAACTCATAGGTGTCTCCCAGCCTGAACCGCCGGCTCAGACCGCCGAGAAACCAGTAAACCGCTCCCTGCCCCGGCCGGAGTCTCGGCCCGATCACCGGGAACCTTTCAGGATGATGGCCGGTGGTAACGATTTTTTCAAGGCTGAAGCCCTGTTTTTTCAGTATATTTCCGGTTTTTTCCGGTTCCCAGATGGTCCAGTGGTCCTCGGGACTCCGGCGGAGAAATTCCTCCGGTTTTGTACGGCCGCTGATACCGGAAAATGAGGGAGTCGAACAGGCCAGGATTCCGCCGGGTTTGAGAAGCCGGGAAATTTCATGGAGAATGAATCCCGGATCGGTAAAATGCTCAATCACATACCAGAGGCTCACCACATCAAAGCCGTCACCGATTTCAAAATCAGGAAGCCGGAATTCCGGAAAAAAACCCCGGTACGCTGCTATAGTAAGTTTTTCCCGCACATACCGGACCGCTGATTCCGAAGGATCGATGCCCACACAGGAGAACCCTTCGGACCGGGCGGCTTCCAGGAAGGGGCCATAGGCGCAGCCGATATCCAGGAGCCGCGGGGGACCGCCTGAATCATCCGGGGTATTGCTCCGGGACGCCAGGGCCCGTATCCGGGAAATCCGTTTTTTTCCCGCTTCCACAAGATTGGGAAAATCCTCCAGGTAGGTTTTGCCGTACTGCCTGCGGTAATCCTCAAAAAAATAATCCTCGCCGTAGTGTATGGACGAAGGATACGCCCGGAGCATGTATACCATGCCGCATTCGGCGCAGCGCCGGTAGGTCCGGTGGGAAAACCGCCCTATATTTCCGTGGGCACGGGTCCGCTCATCACCGCAGGCAGGGCATTTTTCGGGAACCGAAAGGTTCAGTTTTCCGATAAACGAGCCCAGGGTCTGGACCGGGTCACCGGCGATTCCGTGGCGGGCGGCGCATTCACTGCAGATGGTACGGATTTTTTTTACGAATCCGGAGACCGATTCATATCCCGAGGTACACTGTTTCCTGAGATTTTTGAGTCCCCGTGTGCCGGTTCCCAGGGAAAAAAAACCCGCGGACCGGGCAAGTTTTTCGTGGTATTCCGTTGGAGAAATAAGCAGCACCGGCACTTTGGCGCGGAGCACCTCAAAGGCGGTAAGTCCGTAATGGGTTATGACCAGATCGTAGCCCGCCAGGGTTTCCCTGAGGGCCGGGACCGGCCCCCTGACCCGGATGCCCGATCCGCCCCGGGCCGGATCGGGGGGCCCTTCCCCGGAATGCCGGGGAAGGATCAGATCCACCAAAGTGCCGGGGATACGGCTGGCGCTTTCCGCGGCGGACATTCCCAGGGACGCGGAATCCTCCAGGCCGAAACTGACCAGTATGCGCAGCCGGCCGTCGGGACTGACCGTATCAAAGGAAGGCCGCCGGTTCTGGGGAAGGGGCAGCAGTTCCGGCAGGGTCCAGTTCGCCGGGGACGTTCCGGGCAGGGCCGGAAGCAGGTCAAGGAGGAAATCAAAATCATCCCGGCTGGGGCCGCCTTCATCGATGCCGAGCACCGGCCCCAGGGATGACCAGTATACAAATTCCTGCCGGTCCGTTCTGAACCGGTCAAGGACAATTAAATCCCAGGGAATCAAGCCGGGATCATCCTCCGCGGAAAACCGTATTCCGGGATCTACCGGAACCGCGGAGCCGCTCCCGGTTTCCGGCGTCCGGGGAATAAAAAGGTAGGATTCAAATCCCAGTTCCCGCAGTTCTTCCGTCAAAGAAACGGAACGGACTATATGGCCTCCGCCGCGGCCTTTTTCGAATGCCGGTACCACCAAGACCAGCCCGCGCTCATTCATTGATCGGCTCCATTTTTTTACATGCATCGACGGAGGGACCGCCGCAGGATTCCCGGTACGCCGCGATGATGCTGCTGCCCCGGAACCGGGCTTTCCCGGATTCTCCGTAGAGCCCGGTAAGCGCCCCATCAAGAACCGCTGCCTGTTCATAATCCGCCAGGGTATCCACGGTAAGCCGTATTCCGGGGCTGTTCCACCGGGCCGGGGCCGGGGGACGGTATACCGAAAACAGCTCGGGATGGTTGTACAGGTAGGGACAGACGTGTTCCCGTTCGCCGGGCAGATCCGCCTCACGCTCCGCCCTGAGGAGCGCCTCGGAGGAAACCGATTCAACTCCGGCGCCGTAGGGCAGCTCCAGGTACCCGCCGTAGTGGGCGCCCCGGGCAAGGGCTTCCCGGTGGATCTCCGCAGCGGCGTCCGCAAAAACAAAGGGATTATCCCCGGTGGCCCGGATTATCCGGTCCGGGGAAAAACGGCGGATCACGTCGCAGAACCGGCTGAGGACATCTTCCTTTGATCCGGCGACTATCTCGAATTCCGCGTCCTCGGCTAACAGGAGAAAATCGCCGGCGCTGTCCTCGGGGCACGCCAGAACCCGGACATCCGCGGGCACTTCCCTGAGGGCCGCCATGACCGCGGAAATCAGGGGGCGCCTTCCCAGAGGCAGGAGGGATTTCCCCGGGAGCCGTGAGGAGTCGATCCGGGCCTGGACAACAACGGCGGTCACGGCTCGGGATGCTCCCAGTTTTCCGTTAACGCCTTTGCGTCCGCCGCGAACCGGTACCGGTTCGTTTCAACCCACTTCCGTGCTTCTGAAAAATCATCCCAGGCGATAAAGGGACCGTCACCGGATTTCAGCACGTACCCGGGGTAGCGCCGCAGGGGCAGATGGGCGCTGTCGCCCCGGAAAACCGGGGCCAGGTTTTTCAGGTAAAACCGTTTGTAGCTTTCATCGGCGGTGCTGTCCTGGGGCGGCGCGTCCCCGTCATAGGAAACCCGGATAAGCTGGGTCGACGCGATGGATTCGCCCCAGAGATGGGCCCGGAAGCCGAAATCCATGAGCTGCCAGTACGTACTGGACAGGGTCGCATCGAAGCCCCCAAGCCGCACGAACCGTTCCCGGTCATAGATGCCGACCCCGTCAAAGGGATACAGCGTCGGGCTGCCTTCCCGGGACGGCGCGTACGGAAGCGCTTTTACGCTTCCCTGGTACAGCCCCGGGGAAACCAGGGTCGGCAGGGTTTCAAAATTTGAATTCTGGATAACCGGAACCGTACAGAGCCGTTTGTAGGGACTTTTTACCTGGGATTCCTTTCCGGCTTCCTCCGGGGAAACCAGGAGACGTTCGGCTATTTTTCCGGCGCTGCCGCCGTGGAGGATACGGATATCGTTCCACAGGACAAAAAAGAGCGGACTGGACAGTTCCGACGCGGCCAGATTTATCTGTTCTCCCAGGCTGATGGCCTGTTTAAGAAGGATAAACCGGACAAAGGGAAAACGGCCGGAGAGTTCCTCCAGATCGTACCGGTCCTGGGTTCCTTCGATTGATATAATAAAATCGAAACCGGTTTTTTCGAATTCCTGAAACAGAGTCCGCCGGGGATACCGCCCGCCGCGGTTGAGCAGAACCGCGGAAAGCCCCGAGGAAGCGCCCCGCTGGGTTCCGCCCACGGCGGTATAGGACGGCAGGGTATCGTTAAAAATTGTAGGTATAGTATTCATCACAGTCCGCGCAAATTCCGGGATATTTTTTTGAATAATGGGCTCCGTAGAGCTCATCTCCTTTTTTCCATATATCATCGATTGAATCGGTAAATAGATTCCCCAGAATACAGGTTCCTTCCAGATCCTCCCGGCAGACCCGGACAGTACCGTCTATGAGGACCGGCAAGTCCCGCATCAGGTGCCAGCAGGGAAACCGGTGCAGCGGGGATAAGTCCGAAGCCTGAAGATCCGGCAGGTACCCCGAGAAGGAATCGTATTTCTGAATAATGACCTGGGCTCCCGCTTCTTTCCAGGAACGGTAGAAAGCTTCGGTATCATCCTCGGAACCTTTGGTCCGTACCGCCTGCACATAGGTGTCACCGGGGAAAAGGCCGAGAACAGCTTTGGCGCAGCCGGCGGCTTCGGCATAACCGTCGCCCCGGACCTCGCGGTACCGTCCGGGATCGTGGGCATCCAGCGAAAGGATCCAGGAAACCGGCGCCATCCGGTTTTTCCGGGGTTTTGCCGCGGCCGCGGCTCCGGCAATGGCTTCCAGATCATCCGGACTCCAGCCGAGCCCCGAGGTTTCGATGATAAGGGAAAGCTCCGGACGGTCCAGAACGGCCTTGATAAGGGGGATCTTTTCCGGGTGGAGGGAGAGTTCCCCCCAGAGAGAAAGATCGATTACTCCGTCCCCGGAATATCCGGCGATGGAATCCAGGATGGACTCGAATTGGCCGAGGTCCATAAAATCGGCGCGTTCCGTTATGGGTGTTCCCCGGACCGATCCGAACTTTGGATAAGGGCACAGGGAACACGCCTGCGGACACGGTCCTGATACCTGGATGGGGAAAAAAGCCGGCAGAGTCCTGAGCAGTTCCGGATTGCCGGTGATCACTTCCGCGGCGCCGGCGGCGCCGGAAAGGCCCGCGCCGGCAAGCCTGGTTAACAGGAGGAGGTTCCGTCTGGAATCCGCCGCCAGGGTCAGGCGGCAGCCCCGGAGGTCAACCGGGGAAATTTCCGTTTCAATATCAAAGGCATTGATATCCTTCTGGATCACCGAAAAAAGCGCGTCCCGTTCCACCGGTCCGTCGCTGTCCCCGGTAATCTTCGCCAGGATCGCCGCGGTTCCCGGGGAAAGGATTTCCGGCGCGAACCCGTAGGGCCATCCGTCACCGTAGGAATATTCAGCGCCGTACCGTATATGCCGTTCCGCCATGGCACCGGCCAGGTCTCTGTCCAGGAAGGGGCAGTCCGCCCACGCAAAGTAGGTAAGGTCAAACCCGGCGGCAAGCTCACCCAGGCATTCCAGGAGGCGTTTTTTTGTCCAGTCTCCGGCGCGGATAACCTGGATGTTTCCGGAAATTCCCGGATACTCCCGGCCGTCGGCTCCCAAAAGCACGGTTTTGGTAACCCCGGGAAAAGCCGAAACCCCTTCCAGCGCCCGGGCCAGGGCGTGTCTGCCTGAGAAAACGGTCTCGAAGGCCTCATCCGAAAGCCGGCCTCCGTACAAAACGGCGATCGCATTCATACCTTCAATGTATCGGCAATTTCTTTGGCCCTCAATAGGGAGGGGGAGCACCGAGTATTCCAAGCCAGGAATCATCCGTGTTTAACCAGTGCCGCGGGGCCTGTCGGATATACCATTGCGGCCCGGATGATTCCTGGCTTAACCTGCTCGGTGCTGCCCCGGCCGGGGGGCTGCTCCCCCTGCGGACGGGCTTCCTCACCCGCTGTGCCGATCCCGCGGTGCGGTCTCACAGAGCCCGCACCGTTACAATTTTCCAACGGGTTCGGCGATCCCGTCCTACCCCCACTCCGGGTTTCCGGGTTATTGTTGAGTCCGGATCTGTCATCCATTCATACCTACCGTTAGGTATATTTTTTCCGCAAACATAATTCCATGTCACCGCCTATACTCCGCTCCAACCAAGCCCCTGACCACAGTATATCCGCATTATTTTACAGAAGGCAAAGAAGCATGGGTGTTTGATGGTAACGCGGGGTGTCCGGGTACCGGGGATATGAGCGACTTTCGAGGCCGCAGGCCGCTGAGGAGCCATATCCCCGGTACCCGGACAGGACCCCGAAACCAATCCCACCCATGCTTCTTTGCTTTTTTTAATAATGCAGATATACTGAATTCCCATGGAGCAGCAGAAACTGACCGTTTCGGAACTTACCGAACTGATACGCCTGAGCCTGGAGGGAAATTTCTCATCCCTTTCGGTGGAAGGGGAATTATCCAACTGCAGGCCCTCCAGCACCGGACACCTTTACTTCACCCTTAAGGATTCGGGGGCGGCTATTTCCGGAGTAATGTTCAAAAACCGCCTGCGGTATCTCGGATTCGAGCCCAAGGATGGTATGCTCCTGCGGGTAAAGGGCAGTCTGTCGGTGTATGCCCAGCGGGGAACCTACCAGATAGTATGCGAGGAAATGGAACAGGCAGGCACCGGGGAACTCCTGGTGATGCTGGAAAAACGCAAGCAGATGCTCGCCGCTGAAGGCCTCTTTGATGAAGACCGGAAACGCCCGATTCCCCGGTATCCCGGTACCGTCGGAGTCGTGAGCTCACCCACGGGCGCCGCGGTCCGGGATATTCTGAATGTCCTCGGCCGGAGGGCGGCGGGGCTCCGGATTGTGGTTCTCCCCGCCCCGGTCCAGGGGAACGATGCCGCCCCGATTATAACGCGGCGCATTGAACAGGCCAACGAATGGAAACTGGCTGATGTGCTCATCGTCGGACGCGGCGGCGGTTCTCTGGAAGACCTGCTTCCGTTCTCCGAGGAATCGGTGGTCCGGGCCGTGGCGGCTTCGGAAATTCCCGTAATAAGCGCCGTAGGCCACGAAATAGACTGGACCCTCTCGGATTTCGCCGCGGACCTCCGGGCCCCTACCCCGTCGGCGGCGGCGGAGCTGGTCAGCGAAAGCCGGCGGGAAACCCTGGACCAGGTCCGCGCCCTGGGAGAAACCCTGTATGAAACCCTCGAAGCCAGGCTTGACCGGGCCCGGCTCCTGCTCAAGCCCTTTTCCGCTGAGGACCTGGAATACCGGTTCCGGTCGATACTGCAGCCCCGGCTCGTCCGGTTCGATGACGCCAAGGAGGATCTGCTCCGGGCCCTTTCGGAGCGGATCGGGGAAATCCGGCGGCGCCTGGAGCTGGCCCGGACCAGCCTTGAAGCGGGAAGCCCCCTGTCCGTCCTGGAGCGCGGTTTTTCCGTGGTTATTAATGAAACAAACGGCAAACTCCTCCGGAGCGGCGGAGACGCGAAACCCGGGGATCGGCTCAAAATCCGGCCCCTGGAAGGAATTGTATATGCACAGACCGAGGCCTCCGGGCCGGAGGAGAATTCATGAAAAATTTTGAAGAACGCCTGGAAAAACTTGAAGCCCTGGGAGAAGCCATACGGCAGCCCGATATTCCCCTGGATGATGCCCTCAAGGCCTTTGAGGAAGGCATCAAGCTCGCCCAGTCCCTGGAAAAGGATCTTGAAAAAGTTGAAAGCCGCATAGAGCTCCTCATGAACGGCCCCGAGGCGGCTCCCCCGGCGCGGCCTGAACTGGATCTGTTCGACCAGGAGGACTGATTGATGGATAGCGCCGGGTCCGGAATTCCGCAGAGCCGTATTCAGATACTGCCTCCCGGGGAAGCCCGGAAAATCGCCGCCGGGGAAGTCATTGACCGGCCCGCGGCTCTGGTCAGGGAATTCATCGATAACGCCATAGACGCGGGGGCCGCGATGGTGGAGCTTGCCGTTGAAGGCGGCGGCATCCGGCGGACCGAGGTAATCGACGACGGAAACGGCATGGCCCGGGAGGACCTGGAACTGTGCTGGCACACCCACGCAACGAGCAAAATCCGCTCGGTGGAGGATCTCTCCACGTCCGGGACCCTGGGATTCCGGGGCGAAGCCCTAGCCGCGGCGGCGGCGGTTTCAAACCTGGAAATCGTGAGTTCCCAGGACGGCCGGGAAGCGTGGCGCCTCGAGGTGGCACCCGGGGGCGGTACCGCGGAAGTCCATCCCGCCCGGCGTTCACGGGGAACCACTGTCCGGTCACTGGGCCTTTTCGACGCCCTGCCCGCCCGGAAGCGCTTCCTCAAACGGGAAGGAGCCGAGGCGAATCTCTGCAGGCAGGCCCTGATAGACAAGGCCCTGGCCTTTCCGGAAATCAGTTTCCGCTTTGTGCAGGACGGCAGCCTGAAGCTCTTTCTGCCCGCGGCGCCGGACCGGAAATCGCGCTTCGGCGACGCCCTTCTGGGCCGGGCGGAATCGGCCTTCCTGAACGAGATTTCCTGCGCCGGGGAAGGTTTTTCGGTGACCGTAGTGGTGGGCGGCCCGGAACTGTTCCGGCGGGACCGGCGCCAGCAGTATGTCATCGCCAACGGCCGGAGAATCCAGGATTTTTCCCTGCTCCAGGCCCTGGAATACGGGGTCCAGGGATGGTTTCCCAACGGAACCCATCCCATTGGGGCGGTATTCGTCGATATTGATCCGGCTCTGGCGGATTTCAACATACACCCGGCGAAACGGGAAGTACGGTTCCGGGATCCCGGGGCCATTCACCACGCCGTAACCAGTACCCTTTCGAATTTTATGCACCACCGGGGAGTTGCCCAAAACCGGGAATCTACCGGATCCGCGGACAAGCCCGGAATCTGTTCCGGCGGCGGGTTCCGGTTTTCCGGCGCCGAAGGCGGTTCTTTTCAGCCGGAAACCAGCCAGGGCAGAAGCGGCAGTCTCGCCATGGAAGCCCTCCTGGAAGACCCTCCCGGTTTCGCGCCGCCCCCACGGAGTATTCCCGATACGCCCGGTTTCGCGGTACGGGATCAGGCTCCGCCGGGGTATCCTGCGGAAACCGGGGCAGTCCCGCCGGAGGGGTCAAAAATCCGGTACGCGGGAAGGCTTTTCGGCCTGTTTATCCTCGCCGAGCGGGGAGATGAACTGTACATCATAGATCAGCACGCCGCCCATGAGCGGATACTGTTTGACGGATTCCTTTCAAAACCCGTATCCGTACAGGAACTGCTCGTCCCGATTCCCCTGGAAACCGAAGGCCCCGAGGACGACCGATTTCTTGAAATACGCCGGGAAGAACTGTACCGCCTGGGTATCCACATCCGGAAGGACGAAGACGGCCAGTGGCTCATAGAAGCCCTGCCCCCGGCCTGGCGGGCGGGAGACCGGGAAACCGTAAAGGAAATTCTTGATCTCAAAAACGCTGGAGAAGATCTGGCCCGCCGCTGGGCGGCGACTCTCTCGTGCCGGGAAGCCGTCAAGGACGGAGACTACCTCGACCCGCAGGCAGCCCTGGATCTGGCGGAACGGGCCTTTGCCCTTCCCGATCCCCGCTGCCCCCACGGCAGACCCATCTGGATGAGGATCCGCCGGGAGGATATATTCCGGGCGGTACGCAGGGAGTAACAGGGGCCCCGCATTATTTGAATCGTCAAAGAAGCATGGGGAAACTGGTTAAGGGGGCCTGTCACATGAAAAAAATCCCGCGGCGCGGTATTTCTTTTCATGCGACACCCCGCGTTGCCATTTTAACACCATGCTTCTTTGCTGTTTCTGTATATCTAATGCGGGGTCCGTGTTTGAAAAAGGTGTTGGGTATTGTTATACCGGGAACCAGAAGTTAGGCAGCGCGGAAGCGATTACGTCACTTGTGGCACAAACATTCTGAGTGAGGAGCCGTGTCCTTCGGACACGCGCAGCCCCCGTTAACTGGGCATAAGGGTAACGCCAGGATCCGCGGCCCTAGTAAAACCGGGTGCTTTCCGGATTTAAAGCCCCTGCGCTCCCCCTTTATAATTGACGTTTTCGGAAAATACGGTAGAATACTGTGATATGGCAGCAGACGGTCGAAGAAAACGTAACCCCCTGATAATAGTACTGTGTGTTCTTCTTGTTATCGTAATCGGTGTTCCTTTGGTTTGTATCGGGATATCGTTTATTGGAAGAATAAGCGCCGAATCGGTCATTCCCGATTCTTTTTCCGCCTATTTACACATACCAAATCCGGTAAAGCTGGCGGACAATGTCCTTGCCCATCAGCCGCTTCCCGAGATACTGGCGGAGCCGGCCATGGCCTCCCTGCTCCCGGTCATAAACCAACTGGAAGAAAGCGGAATTTTGCAGAACAGCCTCTTCCGGTTTGCCGCCCGGGGATCCCTGGACGGCGCTTTGCTTCCGGAGGAGCGGATCCTTGCGGTCTGGGATGCGGGAATTGTATCGCCCTTTCTCCGGTTTCTGCCGTCAATAGTGGGAAGAATGACCGTTCCCAACCTTTACTATGTACAGGCGGGCAAACTTTCCCGGTTTGAGTACCGCATGGATGACGGTACGGTGTATTTTATCGGCCCCTACCGCAATCTCCTGGTAATCGCGAACAACCAGAAATTGTTTGAATCGGTACTGGACGGGACCTCCCGGGACGGCGACATCCGGGGTGCAGAGGGAAAAAACTTTACATCGGGGAATTTCGACATTGCCCTTCTGGTATCCTCCGCCTCGATCCTGGGCAACCTCGCAGACTCCGATCCCGCGGTCGGCCAGATTCTCAGCCAGATACAGCTCCCGGGTCTGGTGGAAGCGGCGATATCGTTTTTCCCGGATAAACTCGACATAGCCCTCACTCTGCCCCTCTCGTCACAGAACCCGGCGATTTCCGGGCTGATTGACCGGAATTCAACAACCTCCGCGCTGGTGCAGCTGCTTCCCGATACGACCCAGTACAGTACGATTCTGTCGGCCGGGTCCCTGGAGGACCTGGTTGCCGCAATATCCTCGGTTTCGGGGCCCGATTTTGACAGAATGCTCAAGACCGCGGATAATTCCTCCAGGATGCTCCTCAAGGTGGGCATCGAAGAGCTGCTTTTCTCCTGGACCGGAAATGAGTTGGGGGTATTCGGCCTGGAAGGACGGCCCGATCCTGTTTTCGCGGTTAAAATCGGGGATGAAAACAAGCGGAAGGAAATTTTCGACAGGGTATTTTCTTCATTCTTAATCAACGAAAATATTTCCGTCATTCTCGACGGAACCAGAATTCCCCAGATACGGCTTCCGGGTTTTCTGGACTCGCTGCTGCGGATGATGGGAGCAACGATTCCCTCTCCCTACTATACGGTTCAGAACGGATACCTCTTTGTCTCCGAGTCCCCGGAAAACCTGCTGTCCGCCGTGAGCAGTATGCGGAAAAACGCGGTGCTCCCCAAAACAGCGGCGTGGAAAACCCTTTCGCAGTCGGGGTCGGACCAGAATTCCTTCAGCCTTTTTTATTCCCTGGACCGGTCCCTGCCCTTTTTCCTTAAAGGAAATACCGCGGCGGACGCGGTTCTGAAGCTCTACCGCCAGGGCCTCGCCCGGATGTCCGTCAGAAACCGGACCGCCATGGTCACGCTTTCGGTAATCCCCGGGCCGGGCAAAGGGATCCTGGCCATGCCCGGATATCCCCTTGACCTGGGCGGAAACGCCGGGAAAGAGGTGCACGGGATTTTCTCCGAGAAAAAAGGCGAAAGCCGGCTCCTGCTGACCCGGGGTACGGCCGCGTTGGCGGTGGACCCCGCAAACAATACCATACTTGAATTCAATGACACCCATCCCGTGTGGAATATTCCCGCGGAGGGAATCCGCACCGGAACGATGGCGGATCCCGCGGCCTGGGTAGTTAATAGCCAGGGCATTGTGACCCTGGTAAACGGGAATATGCAGCCCATGGAGGGATTCCCCCTGATAACCGGCTGCAGGCCATCCGCCCCGCCGGCGGCCTTCGGCGGGAAACTGTTCCTTCCCGACGGGGATGGCTCCCTGTATACGGTGGACGCCAGGGGAACCATTTCGGAACTGCCCCTGCCCTTCCGGGAGGCCCTCAGGGCGCCGCCGGGATTCCTGCGCCTGGGCGGAGCGGTCTACATGGCTTCGTATCCTAAAAGCTTCCTCGGCGAGATATGGCTTTCTTCGGAGACCGGAGAAGTTTATCCGGGATGGCCGGTTTTCGTATCGGGAATAGCCTTCGGCGCGCCCCTGGTATTTACCGCTGGAACGGAACCGAATGTCGCTTTTATAACCCAGGCGGGGGCTCTGTCGGTATATGATAAAAACGGCGGTCTCCTTCCGGGTTTCCCCGCGGACATCCCCGGGGTATTTTACGTACAGCCTGTTTTTGACGGGCAGTTCCTGTGGACAGTTTCCGGCGACGGTATTCTGTACAGGATTTCCCTGGATGGAACCATTCTGTTCCAGCAGATCCCCGGGTTCAGTGTCGGCGAAGGCGGCAGCATAATCGCGGCGGATACCGACGGAGACAAAGTACCGGAAATATTTGTTACCGGGGACGGAAACCTGCTGTACGGCTTCTCCCGGAATTTCATATCCCTGGAAGGGTTCCCCCTGCCGGTCTGGGGCAGACCGTTCTTCGGCGATCTGAACGGTGACAGAAAAATTGAATGTTCCGGTGTGGGGCTCGATAATAAGCTGTACCGCTGGCAGTTCAAATGATTCTTTGCGCCGCGGAGGCTCGTTCGAGAGGGAATGTATTATACAGTCCGGTTTAAACGCGGCCTGCCGCGTTTAAACCGGACCAGCGAATAAAGGGGTGTCTATGAAAACCACGGCCTGGAAAACTTTCTGCCGCATTCTAAGATCCCGGCAGCTTGCGGTGTGCCTCCTGGCGGGCTTTTTCGTTTCCTGCCAGAGCATACAGAAGGATATGCTGGTCTCGACTATTGAAGAAACCGGCTCTTCGGATATCACCGAGCTGGAACGGATGATCATTCCCATGGACACGGGGTTTACCCGGCAGGAACTTCAGCAGGCCCGGCAGCAGATACAGGGGATTGAAAAAAAAGCCATCCGGGACGCCGTATTTGAGGCGCAGCTTGCCGCGTGGTCCGGGAGACTGTACGTCCTGGAAGGGAAAAGAAGCGACGCGGAAAAACAGCTTAAACAGTCCCGGGACCTGTACCCGGGGAATATCCAGGCTCTGGTCCTGACGGTCCGCCTGGAGACAGACCCCGAGAAACGGCTTGCCCTAGCTGATCAGGCGCTGGCCCTGGAAAGCCGCTCCGGGGAACTCCAGATAGAACGGGCACGGGTTCTCCTTGAACTGAACCGCTACCGTGAGGCGGTCGCTTCCTTTGATACGGCCTTCGCGGCGCTCAATTCCGATATTTACGAGCAGACCTACCGGAACGAACGGAACCGGGCGTGGGAGCTGCGGGATGTGGCTCCCGGGACCGGTACCCTGACCGCGGATATTCTCCGGAAAGAAACTCTTACCTGGCGGGATGTGATTGACCTGACGAAAAACGAAACCGACCTTCTGGGGTTCTTTACCGCGGGCCGGGACTGGCCCAGCGACCAGCTTTTCAGCCGCCTGGCGGAACGTTCATTTATACCGGTTCTCCAGGACGCGGAGCAGACGGAATGGCCGTCCCGGAGGTCTCCTTCTTCGGATGAGACGGTGCTCCGTTCGGGAGCCGCCTGGTTCCTCTGGCACCTTACCGCCGAAAACCAGGCGGATAAACAGCTGCTTACCAAATATTCGTCCCGGTACAGGAGCATCAGGGATGTCCGGAGTCCGATTCCGGATATTCCCGTGGATTCGCCCTATTTCGATTCCGTTCTGGGCTGTATTGAATGGGAAATCATGGCCCTTCCCGACGGCCGGAATTTTATGCCCCGGGAAACGGTAAAGCCTTCTTCATTTCTGCAGATGCTGAATAAGGTCCGCAGGTAATTACAAAACCGAGCCGGAAAGCACCATAGTACCGGTTCTGCGGGGCCTGTCATAGAGAAAACGAAATGGCTCCTCGTCGGCCTGCGGCCTCGAAAGTCGCTCATTTCCTTTTCTCTATGACACCCGGCGCTACCGAATATGCACGTGCTTTCCGGCTCGGTTTTGCCCTTTGGGGGTGATGGCGGCGCCAGTCTGTTTCTTTGCGGCACCCGGACGGGAACGGAGGCAGTACGGAAGCCCCGCGAAGCGGGACAGAACCCAGGGAGTGGTCGAAAGGACATACCCAGCCCCCGCGAAAGGCAGTATAGAGCCGGTTAAGGCGGAAAGCATCCGGGCCGTAATGGTAACGCCGGGTGTCACATAAAGTTAGGAATGAGCGACTTTCGAGGCGAAGCCGCTGAGGAGCCATCCCTAACTTTATGTGACAGGACCCGCAGAACCGGTATACACGGATGCTTTCCGGATTGTACGTCTCTGTGCTCCTACTTATCTATCCAGTTCCGGCTTCGGCCAACGGCTTTGTGCCATTCGTGAACCAGATGGTCCCTCCGGGGGGCATCCATTTCCGGCAGGAACAGCTTGTCGCATTTCCACATGGCCTTTACTTCATCAAGATTCTTCCACACCCCCGCGGCGATACCCGCCAGATACGCGGCCCCCAGAGCGGTGGTTTCCCGAACCACCGGCCGGCGGATGGAGGCATTAATCATATCCGCCTGGAACTGCATCAGGAACGCGTCCCTGCTGGCCCCGCCGTCTACTTTTAATTCATCCATAGTAAAACCGGTATCCTTTTCCATGGCCCGTACCAGATCAAGGGTCTGGTAGGCAATGGATTCCTGGGCGGCCCGGATAATATGGGCTCGTTTCGTGCCCCGGGTAATGCCGATAATGCAGCCCCGGGCGTACATATCCCAGTAGGGCGCGCCCAGCCCGGTAAATGCGGGAACCAGATATACCCCGCCGTTGTCGTCAACCTTTCCCGCAAAGTATTCGGCTTCGCTGCTGTCGGTGATGAACCGCAGTTCATCCCGGAGCCATTGGATAACCGCGCCGCCGACGAAAACGCTTCCTTCCAGGGCGTATTGGATAGTATCGGTGAGTCCCGCGGCGATGGTGGTTACCAGCCCGTTTTTGCTTTCGTAGGCTTCGTTCCCGGTGTTCATGAGAAGGAAACAGCCCGTACCGTAGGTGTTTTTCGCCTCGCCCTTTTCGAAGCAGCACTGCCCGAAGAGCGCCGCCTGCTGGTCCCCGGCGGCCCCGGCAATGGGGATCTCCGTTCCCTGGATATTGGCGTTGCCGTAGACCATGCTTGAGGGTTTTACCTCGGGAAGCATGGCCCTTGGTATATCGAGAACATCGAGCATGGTCTCGTCCCAGTCAAGTTTATGGATATCGTAAATCATGGTCCGGCTGGCATTGGTATAGTCGGTTACGTGGACCTGGCCGCCGGTGAGTTTCCAGATGAGCCAGCTGTCCACGGTACCGAAGAGCACCTCCCCGCGGCGGGCCTTTTCCCGGACCCCCTGAACATTGTCCAGAATCCACTTGATTTTGGTTCCGGAAAAGTACGCATCGGGAACGAGGCCGGTGGTTTTCCGTATATGATCCCCAAGACCCTGTTTTACCAGGTCATCCACAATGCCCGCGGTCCGGCGGCACTGCCATACGATGGCATTGTATACTGGCCGGCCGGTTTCCTTGTCCCAGAGGATGGTGGTTTCACGCTGGTTGGTTATGCCGATGGCGGTAATATCCTGCACCCTGATATCGCTTTGGGCGATAAGCTCCATCATGACCGCGTACTGGGATGAGTAAATTTCCATGGGATCGTGCTCAACCCAGCCTTCCTTGGGGTAAATCTGGGCGAACTCCTTTTGGGCGGTGCCGATGATATTCTGTTCCTGGTCAAAAAGAATAGCCCGGGAACTGGTGGTTCCCTGGTCCAGCGCTAAAACATACTTACCCATTGAAATCGCCTCCTAAATCTATCCTGGGTCCGGACCTCACAGGTCCCGCACGGCTATAAAGGAAATCCCCGTTCCGCAGACATCTTCTATTATAGCCTGCCCGCGGCGAATCGGCGAGTAAAGATGAACCGAATCAAGCAATTTTACCGCGTCCATGACGAGATTTTTCGGCAGGGCGCCGTTTGTTTTTACCGGACACCGGCGGATCCGGGCACCGTTAATCCGTACGGTGGAGGTCACAATTCTGACCGGATTGGAGAGTTCATTTTTTCCGTAGGTTTCACCCCGGCTGCACCCATGGCCGCTCACCGAGTACCCATGGTCTTCGACTACCCGCAGATGGCAGCCCCTGGGACATACAATACAAATAAGTTCGGTCATACCGCTTCCTCCTCGGCTTCAATGGTTATGCAATCGGATACACCGCGGAGAAGAGTCTTGGGTATGGTGATGTGTTCCATTTCTCCGGGGACCATGTGTTCCCGTTTGAACCGGGCGATCTGCTCTCCGCCGGCGGAAACCCTGACGGAACTTCTGCCGTAGCGGCGCTGTACCCGGAAGAAAACCTCAAGACCGTTCTCGAGATTGTCCTTCCGTATGAGCTGCGGGACGGTATAGCCCACTCCCGGGCCGCCGCTGACGGCCACTGCGTCTGCCGGGACAGATCCGCCCCGCAGCACATGCCGTGCCGCGGCCGCTCCCGCCCGTTCGCTCTCGGCGGTAACGAAGTCCACCAGGTCATGGACGTGGACAACGTTTCCGCAGGCGAAAATACCCGGGACTGAGGTTTCCATATTTTCGTACACCGCGGCGCCGCTGGTCTTCGGATCAATGGCGATACCCGTTTTGCGGCTCAGTTCGTTTTCGGGAATAAGCCCTACCGAAAGCAGCACCGTATCGCAGTCAAAGTACATTTCCGTTCCGGGAACAGGCAGGCGGTTTTCGTCCACCTTGGACACGGTTACCCCTTCCACCCGTAAACTTCCCTTTATTTCGGTAATGGTATGGGACAGGTACAGGGGAATACCGTAATCCTCCAGGCATTGCACGATATTCCGGGTGAGCCCCCCGGAATAGGGCATCACTTCAACGCAGGCCAGGACCTCGGCGCCTTCCAGCACCATCCGGCGGGCCATGATAAGGCCGATATCGCCGCTCCCCAGGATGACGATACGCCGGCCCACCATATAGCCTTCCATGTTTACGTAGCGCTGGGCGGTTCCGGCGGTAAAAACCCCCGCGGGCCGCGCGCCGGGGATGCCGATGGCTCCCCGGGTACGTTCACGGCAGCCCATGGCCAGGATAATGCTTTGGGCTTTGAGTATCTGGTATCCCTGGGTTTTGTTGACAAGGTGCACATCTTTCTCCGGGGAAATTTCCAGCACAAAGGTATCCAGCATAATTTCAATGGAAGTTTCCTTCAGCATATCCACAAAGCGTCCGGCGTATTCCGGGCCGCTGAGTTCTTCCTTAAAATAATGGAGACCGAATCCGTTATGGATGCATTGGTTGAGAATACCCCCGAGATCTTTGTCCCGTTCGGCGATGAGAATCTTCCTGAGTCCCTGCCGGTGGGCTTCCAGTGCGGCGGCAAGGCCGGCAGGGCCGCCGCCGATCACGATAAGTTCATACTGCATGGAGGACCTCCTGGAGGACGGGACTGTCTTTCGTTTCCCCGGTGAGTATTACCGAACCTTCCCGGTCCTGGAGTATTTCCGTGGGATCCATACGGTGGTGCTCCGCAAGCAGCTGAAGCACCCGGGGACTGCAGAACCCGCCCTGGCACCGGCCCATGCCGGGATTGCACCGGCGTTTTACCCCGTCCAGGGTTACGGGAGGGATCGGGGAATTCAGGGCGTCGATGATTTCGCCCTCAGTTACGGTTTCGCAGCGGCAGACAACCTGGCCGTAGGCAGGGTTTTTCCGGACAAGTTCCGTCTTTTCCCGGGGGTCCAGTTCTGCGAACCGCAGCCGCCGGCGTGCGGCGATGAAGGACTCTTTTTCCGTGAGGGTGAGCCCCGCGGCCCGGAGTATTTCCAGGGCGTACCGGGCAATAGCCGGGGCAGCTGAAAGGCCCGGGGATTTGATTCCCGCGATATCGATAAATCCCGGCGCGTCCGGCGCTTCAGCTATGATAAAATCGGGTTTGTCCGCCACCGCCCTGATCCCGGAGAAGTTCCGGATATTCGCCCTGAGGTTGAGATCCGGAACGGAAATCCGGGCTTTTGACGCGACCTCGGCGAGGCCGTCGCCGGTAACCGCAACATCATCGCGGCCTCTGGGTGTTTCGTTGTTGGGCCCCACAATCAGGTTGCCGTGCACCGTGGGAGACACCAGGGTCCCCTTTCCCTTGAGCGACGGGCACTGGAAGATTACGTGGCTGACGCACTGGCCTTCGCTTTTGTCCAGAAGGTAGTATTCGCCGCGGTCCGGGGTTATGGTGAAGTCAGGGGCCGCGGCCATGTTGTGGATTACGTCCGCGTTTATTCCTGCGGCATTTACCACGTACCGGGCGCAATAGGTCCCGCTCCTGGTCAGTACCTGCCATGAGTCCGCCGAACGGGTTATGCCGAGAACTTCGCTTGAAAGGAAAAGCTTCGTGCCGTTCCGGACGGCGGTCTCCGCCAGAGCCAGGGCGTATTCCCAGGGGCTGACAATCATGGCTGATTTTGCCAGGAGCGCTCCGGCGGCGGATTTACTGAGATTCGGCTCCAGGCGGCGGAGCTCTTCGGGGCCGAGAAGTTCCAGACCGGGAACTCCGTTGCTGATCCCCCGGCCGTACAGTTCCTCGAGCACCGCGGTCTCTTCGGGAGAAAAGGCCACCACCAGGGAGCCGCATCTGCGGTGGGGTATGTCGAGCTGTTCAAAAAGCTGCCCCGCGAGTTCGGTGCCTTCAGCATTCAGTTTTGCCATCAGGGTCCCCGGCTCGGGGTCATATCCCGCGTGGATAATCGCGCTGTTGGCCTTGGTGGCCCCGCAGGCCACGTCGTTTTCCTTTTCCAGCACCGCAACGGACAGCCGGTACTTCGACAGTTCATACGCCGCGGCGGCGCCCGCAATACCGCACCCGATGACAATAACATCAAACATACAGCCTCCCAAAGCAGCGAAAAGAGCAAAAAAAAGAGTACGGCAAAATACCCCCGAAGGGCTATTTCGCTGTACTCTCAAATCTCTTCAGCAAATAGACTTCTATGACAGAATTAAAATTTTATAGCTGATCATACCACCGTTTTGCGGTTTCCGCAAGAGGTTTTTATGTACCGGAGAGTGCCTTCATAATATCCGTGTTTGATGAAGAAACCGATACGGCTCCGGCGCTGATGGCGCTCCGGGCGTCTTCCGCGTCGAAGATAAGCCCGCCGGCGATTATGGGCTGTTTTGAAATATCCGCGATTCTCCGGATAACCTTGGGCATCGCGCCGGGAAGAATCTCCACGGCGTCGGCGTGTTCCAGGGGAAACTGTTTTTCAATATTAATCAGAGCCATGGAATCGAGAACAAAAAACCGCTGTATGGTTAAAAGCCCCTTGGCCTTGGCCCTGCGGATCAGATTCGCTTTTGTGGAAAGGATTCCGTCGGCCTTGGTGTTTTTAACCATAAAATCCACCGCCACATCCCTGGCCGCGAGGCCGTCGATAAGATCCATGTGCACAAAGGCGTGTTTCCCGGAATCCTTTATTTTCGATACGATTCCGGGGATACTTAAAACATCCCCGAAAAGTACAAAGACAATCTCACCGTCCCTTTTAAGGCACTTTTCCAGGCCGTCGGTGGTTTTTACCGCTGAGATAACCGGTGTCCTGCGCAGAATTCCGTAAAAAGCTGAAGTTTCCATAGCAGCTGATTTGCTCCCTAACAAAGTATTACCTGTGGCTAAGGTGTACGGCAAACCGCGGGCAATGTCAATGATTACCGTAAAAATCGCCGGTCAATCAAATATATTGCTTTATTTTATGTTCTGGATTATTCTGTTATTCTATATATATACAAAAGATGGGGAAAAAATATGCCGGTTGTCTCCCCTGTTTCTGTTTTTACCCAACTAGTACGTATCACCCATCAATTCTCAGTACGGATATGGCCGGCCGGCGGCGGTATTCAGGAAAATGACGTAAAAGGGAACCGAGAATGAGGAAAACAGAAAAGGACACGGCCCGGCGGGTGCGCTACCCTATCGGCGCGAAACTGGTTGTCATCATTTCCATTTTAACCCTTGTGTCGCTGGGGGCAATTACCGCCCTTGTATCATGGATGGTAACCCAGGACATACGGGTAACGGCGGAGGAAAACAACTTTGCCGTCAACAAACGGTCAGCCGCGGAAGCGGAATCTATTTTCTACAACGCCCGGTCGAACGCGCTGGTTCTGCTGAACACAATTTACGGCGCCGGTTCCTCCGAAACCCTGGCCCGGAACGCGGTGGCGTATTTCTTTGACGAACACCGGAGTACCGCCGCGGTGCTGGCCTTCGGACTCCAGGGCGCGGTGCTGACCAACGAACGCTTCTTCCGGGAAAACGGGCTCGATCCCACCGCCATCGATACTTTTACCGCCGCCCAGCGGGAAACTATTGAACGGGCTTCGGCGGGCGAAGTACTTATCCGCAACGCCGGCCCTGATTTTGGCATTCCCCTGCTGTGCCTGTTTTTTCCCAGAACCGGCGCCGGACAGCGGGGCGCGGGGGCGGTATTGTTTTCCTCCGAAAGCCTCGCCGAAACCTTCGGAACCGGGGCCAACGCCAGCTACATGGTCAATGACCGGGCGGACATCCTGAGTTCCCCCAACGCGGAGCTGGCGGCGGCAGGGGTGAACATGGGGAACCGGAACTTTGTCCGCGCCATGCGGGAAAGTTCTTCGGCGAGCCAGCAAACCCTCTATACCGATGAGGATGGGGTTCGCCTGTTTGGGGCCTTTACCAAACTGCCCGTAGGAAACGCTGCGGTTATCACCAACATTGAATACGACAAAGTCTTTGAGGGCATTGCCGCCACAACCCGGCGGAATATTTACCTGACCCTGGCGGTGCTCTTCGGGGCGGCCATTTTTATATGGCTTTTCAGCAAAACCATTTCCCGCCCCATGCGGACCCTGACCGCCGCGGCGGAGCATATCGAGTCGGGACAGTTTGAAGTTGATATTGAACCGAGGAGCCATGACGAAATCGGCGCTTTGACGGAAAGTTTCAAAAAAATGAGTACCGCGCTGGGGATCTTCGGCCGCTTTACCAACCGGGAAATCGCGGTGCGGGCCATGCGGGGCGAAATCAAACCCGGCGGCCTTCCCCGCCACGGGACGATTTTCTTTTCCGATATCCGGGGCTTTACTGAAAAAAGCGAGAATTTCACCAAGGAATACGGCGACGGGGCATCCGAAAGAATTGTCCACTGGCTTAATGATTATCTTACCCGCATGGTGGACTGTGTCGAAAAGACCGGCGGCGTGGTTGACAAGTTTATCGGTGACGCGGTCATGGCCCACTGGGGCACGGCCTACAGCGCGGGCAGCCCGGAGAAGGACGCCCTAAACTGTGTAAAGGCGGCGCTTTTGATGCGGGCGGCCCTGGTTGACATGAACAGAAACCGGAAACCCGGGGATATCGGAAACCCGCCCATACGGATAGGCTGCGGAATAAATACCGGGGTTGTAACCGCGGGGCAGATCGGCAGCGAAAAGCGCATGGAATACACGGTTATCGGTGATCCGGTAAATCTGGCGAGCCGGACCGAAGCCCTTAACAAACCCCTGGGGACGGATATTCTCATTACCGAGAATACCTTTGACCTCATCGGCAAATACCTTATTACCGAGGAGATGCCTCCGGTTACGGTAAAGGGAAAAGCCAAACCGGTCCGGCTCTTCGCGGTGGTGAACATCCGCACCAAGGCGGGGGAGCCTCAGAAGCATCCTGCGACCCTTGGGGAAGTGCGCAAGCTCCTGGGTATTGAGCCTCCGGATATTTCATCGGCGGATACGGGTTCCGAAGAAAAAAAATATAAAATAGGGGGCTGAACAAAGTCATGCGCAGCAAGACAGGGGAATCAAAAAGGCCCAGGCCGGAGCAGAAAAACACCTCTCCGCTTTTACCGAAGATTCTCGGCCCCGCGGATTTTGTTTATATCGGCTTCTGTATCGCCGCCCTTCTCGGGGTTTCCTTTCTTTTTTGGAACGATCTGAACCAGACGCTGACCCGGCTGTCCGAACAGCCCGTGGGAATCGTCACGTACAAATACCGCGCCGCCCAGCGGCGTTTTGTAGACCGGGTCCTGTGGGACCGGCCGAAACAGGGAAGCCCGGTGTACAACGGCGACTATATCAGAACCGCCGAACTTTCCCAAACCACGGTAACCATGAACGCCGGGGGAATTATCACCCTGGAGGAAAATACCCTGGTTCAGATTTGGTCTGAAATCGGGAAACTATGGATAGACCTTGCGGGCGGAACCCTTTCCGCTGATGCCCGCTCCGGCGCGCTGAGCATCAAATCCGGCGGTACGGTGGTTGAGGCCGATTCCGGGAGTATGGTCCAGACAGCGGCTTCCGCGGAAGGCCTGGACGTCATTGTGCTGGAAGGTACCGCGCAGATACAGGATAAAAATGAACGGATCACCGCGGGGGCCGGTGAGTTTTATTCCTCCAATTCCGGGGATGCTTCCCGCGGAACAGCCCGCGTGGCGGCGCTCTCTCCCCGGCCGGCGGCAAAATTTCTCAATACCACCGGAGACCCTCTTTCCATAACCTTCCGCTGGAACCGTATCGGCTTCGCGTCCCAAGAAACCGTTACACTGGATATCGCGGAAGACCGGAATTTCACCAGAATTGTTGCGGGTATGGAAAGTTCCTCCGATGAAGCCCGGGTGCCGCTGGCCGACGGCATGTATTACTGGAGGGCGTACCCTTCTTCGGAAGCGGGCGGGAAAATCAGGCAGGGAGGCGTGAGCGGCAGGTTTGCGGTAATCCATGCCCTGCCGCCCCGGCTCGCGGAGCCCCAGCCCGGGGCGGTATACCGTTTTGCCGCCAGCAGTCCCGGTATCCGCTTCCTGTGGACCGCCTGTGAAGGGGCGATGGCCTATCTGGTGGAAGCGGCGGACAATCCCGGCATGGCCGATGCGGTTTTCCGGAGCCAGGTTCAGGCCGTGGGCGGAGAAACGGAGTCGGTGGTGCATTCCGGTCTGGAAGCCGGAACCTACTACTGGCGCGTGACGCCGGTATACGCCAGGGATTATGAAGGTACGCCAATAGCCTCCGCCGTATCGAATTTCCGCATAGAAAAAACAGCCGCCCTTTCAGTGCCCGAGACTAGGGCCGGGCAAGGGGCAGTATACCTTGACGGGCGGTCAGAGAAAACCTATTTTACCTGGGAGCAGGAAGATGAAGCGGTTTCGTATACCTTTCTCCTGTCACAGCAGGAAGATTTAAGCCGGCCGGTCGTCAGGGAAACCGTGCGGGATAATTACTACGCCTTTGATATAAAAGCCGCGGATCTTGATTCCGGCCAGTACTATTGGGGGGTTTATCAGACCGACATAGCGGGGAACAGTTCGGTAACTTCGGAGGCCCGTGTACTGGTAGTGCATGCCGGAGCCCCGCCGGAACGCAGTCCCGCGCCGGCAGCGGCGGTGATTCCAGCAGCGGCGGAGAAACCGGCGGCGGCAGAGCCCGAAGTATTGCCTACGCGGCCGGCAGCCGTTACGGTACAGCCCGCGGCTCCGCCGGCTGCCGCTGAGAAGCCTCCGGCCAGGCCATCGGCGCCGGTAACGCCGCCCCCCGCGGCGCCCCCTGCCCCTTCGGAGACGGTTCCGGCAACGGCGGCGCAGCCGGCAGCGAAGCCTCCCGAACCGGTAAAGCTCCCCCGCCCCGGCAGTCTCCGGCCTGCGGCCGGTTATGTGCTGACCGAGGAAATAATCATCCGGGACAACCGTATGGTTTTCAGCTGGGAACCGGTAAGCGGAGCGGCTTCTTACATCTTCTCGATATCCCAGGGGGGACAGGAAATTATCCGGCAGACGGTACAGTCAGCCTCATTCACCCTTCCGGGTTTCAGAGGTCTCGATGAAGGCACCGTCACATGGCGGGTGCAGGCCATTCCCGCGGATCAGAATCGTTTCCTGCCAAGTGATGTATCGGAAAGCCGCTTCACCGTAGAGCTTGACGATGTACAGGCCGCCGAAGGAGTACAGGGCGGTCTTATGTTCGGAAAGGAATAAAGGAAAACTAGGATGAACCAAAAACGCTTGCGCTTTTTTCGTGGTGATGTGATTCTGGCTGTGCTGTTGCTGTTTCTGTCAGCGGCTGTGTCCGCCCAGGATATAAACTCCGGACAGGATTACTGGATGGACGAAAACGGCGAGTTTCATCAGGTGATCCGGTGGACCAGAACCAACGCCCTGTACTACGACGTGGAACTTGAACGCCGGGATCAGTATGGCAGCTGGCATCCGCAGGAAACCCAGCGGACCGACAATACGTTTCTTGAATTAATACTCCCTCCGGGGGCGTACCGTTTTCGGGTGCATACCTACAACGTACTGGAAAGACTCGTCGGCACTTCCGACTGGACCGGCATCCGGATCTACGAAGCCAAGGTTCCCGAGGCGGATACTTTGCAGGAAGTGGAAATAATCATCGGTGATTCTTCGTTCTCCATAAACATCACCGGCCGGGAGCTCGCCGAAGACGCCGAGGTATACCTTATTTCCCGCAGGAAGGATTCCGAACCCATAGTTCCTCTATCCATGGATTACAGTTTTGACGGATCGTGGATCACTGCCGTATTCTCCAGCGATACCGTCAGCCGGGGGACCTATGACCTGGTGATCACGAATCCTGGAGGTCTCAATCAAACCATTGAAGGAGTGCAGCTTAAGTTCAGGAACGCGCCGGGAGTGGCGGGAGATTTCAACCTGGACAATATGAAAAACAGGACCTTTGGTATTGCGGGGAATGCCGGTCTCAATTTAGAGCTCTTTGGTTCGGATTCGGACTATAAAGACGGCATGTCACGGTTTATTTTCGGCGGCGCCTTGAATTCGTATTCCGAAGAATATAAGGAATATGGAAAATTCTTCTGGCTGCCTAATTCATATTTTGTGGAATTGTCTTTCACCGCGAAAAATACCTATATGGACCGGTACCACCAATCCCCCAACAATCCCTATAAAGAAGCCGATCAGATGGCGGCATCCTTTGATGTGGGATTTTTGTATAAAATCCGTCTGGGCCGGGCCCAGCGTTTTCTGCTCAACTTCGGCGTCAGCGCCGGGTTCGGGATAAACAGCTATGACGGCACCGAGTATGATTCCGACGGGGAAGCCGTGGGTGATCTTTCCGGTATGTCCTTTTATTTCTATCCCGCTTTCAGAACCGGGATTTCTTTCAGAATTACCCCCAAATGGGCCCTGGATCTGGGGATCGCAGCGGGGATGAACAAAGTCCTTTTGGATACCGGAGACTTGGACTACGGCGCCAAACCTTCCATGGTAAACCTTACCCTTGGTTTCAGCCGCTGGTGGGTTAATTAGTAACACGCTGACTGTTTTCCCCGGATGTTTTGCTTATATACCGAAATAAGTTGACAGTTCCGGGGATTGCGCCTTAGCATTATTATTAAGAAAAATGAATTTAATAAATAGTCTTTTTTTCATACATTGATTCAAGAAATGGGTGTGGCAGGCGGTACGTTTGTCATGCCCATTTTTTAGATTCAAACAAACCAGGAGGCGGGAAATGGACATGGATCAGAGAAAGTCATCGACAAAAAAATGGCTTATCATCGCGTCGGTACTTTTCGTGTTAAGCATGGCGGGGTCTTCCCTTGTGCAGAGTTCCGGGGGAAAAGTCACCATCAAGGATCTGCGGTGGGAAACCTCCCTGGGGCGCCAGATGAGCGCCCTGCTTCTCATTCCCGACAGCGCGACCCCCTCAAATCCCGCGCCCGCTATCGTGACAAGCCACGGATGGTACAACAACCGGGAAATGCAGGATCTCAATTACGTGGAATACGCCCGGCGGGGATACGTGGTGATGTCCATTGATATGTACGGCCACGGCAACTCCGATTTCTTTTCCGGCAACGGCTGGAACGAGCACGGCACCGGTATGTACGACGCGGTCCAGCTCATGGCGACCCTTCCCTATGTGAACAAATCGAAAATCGGTATAACAGGGCATTCCAACGGGGCCCGGGCCTGCAACCTTTCTGTGGATGACGACAACAAAGCGGCGGTTCCGCTGATCGCAGCGGTGCTGCTCGTGGCCAACGACGCGACCTACCGCAACCCGGATACCAATGAATACTGGAACAAGTACGGCAGCCGGGATACGGGAATTATCGCCGCCAAGTACGATGAATTCTTCTTCCGGAGGGAATTTGCCGACGGTACCGTCAGTGTTCCCCGTACGTATATCGGGACCATGGACGCCCAGTCGTTCCTAAACTTCGGGCAGGATCCGTATAAGACCAATCTCGAAAAACGTACCGAAGGCACCTTTTACACCCAGAACGTAAACGGCAGAAATACAATCCGGGTAATTTACACGCCGAATCAGATTCACCCCTGGAACCATTTCTCCAAGGTCTGTGTTGAGGATGGGATCGCGTTTTTCGATAAGGCCTTCGGCGCTCCGAAACTGATTTCCCCGGGAAACCAGATATGGCAGATAAAAACAATTTTCAACCTCTTCGGGGTTGCGGCCTTCGGCATCTTTATTGTAGCGTTCACCATACTGATGACCTTTACCCCGGTATTCGCGTCCCTCAGGGCGCCGGAGACGGTACAGCCCGCACCGGCTCCCAAAGGACAGGGAGCCATCTGGTTCTGGGGCGGCCTTGCGGTATCGGTGATTTTTTCCATGATCATATACTTCCCGTCCCTGGTCTGGGCGTCACAGTACAAGCCGTCCATTTTCTGGCAGGCCCCGCCGCTCGGAATCGGCATCTGGGCGTTCCTCTGCGGATTGCTGAGCATTATCATCATGGTGGTTTCGTATAAGCTCTACGGAAAGAAAAACGGCCAGGATGCCGCGTCCCTGGGAGTAAAGATCAGTCTCCCCGCCCTTGGTAAAACCCTGCTTCTGGCCCTCATCACCATTACCGTTACCTACGGATGGGTTTTTATCGCGGATTTCTTCTTCAAAACCGACTACCGGTTCTGGGTACTGGCGATAAAAGCCTTTACCGCGGATAAGCTGATTATTCTGCTTCCCTACCTGCCCCTGTTCCTGACCTACTACATAGCCAACTCAATTTCGGTGAACTGCTTCAATTACAACGGCATCGGAAAAAAGGAATGGGTCAATACGGCTATACTGGCGGTGTCCAACGCCCTCGGTCCGGCGATACTGGTTCTGATCCAGTACATTACCTTTGCCATAAAAGGTGAAATGTTCTTCGCCCGGCCCGCGTCCCCCATGGGGCCCATCGGCGGAATCTGGCTCTTCCCGATTATTGTTATCCTTCCGGTGGCGGCTATCATATCCCGGAAAATTTACCGGGTTACGAAAAACCCCTATCTGGCGGGAATTATCAACGGAGTCCTGGTGGTTATCATCAGCTGTACCAACACACTGACGATTATTCCGTAATTAATAAAATTCCGCATAAAACGCTATAGTGTATTTCCGGGCAACGGCAGGGCTTCGGTTCTGCCGTTTCTCTTGTCTGCAGACCATTCAGCAATGAAAACAGGGAGCTCCCGACCGTCATACGAAATGGGACTGTCCTGTATGCATTCACTATTTTCATCCCTGTTGCTTTGCGTAAAAACTGTCGATGTCCTGAAACAGTGTTGCGTGCGCGGGGGTCCAATCCAGCAGCTTTTTTGTTGCCGCGCTGGATGTTGGATTATCCAAGGACACCGACTGCGCAAACCAGCCGAAATGCCCCTGCGCTTCCTCGGAGGTGATTCCTCTGACAGGGATATTCAAGTTTCGGCCAATTACTTTTGCGATATCCTTCATGGGCAGTCCCTCCTCAGCCACCGCGTTCAGGCGTGTCCCCGCCGGCGCAGATACAAAAGCCAGGCAGAACAGGTGAGCCGCGTCGCGCCGGTGCACAGAGGGCCATACGTTGCGGCCTTCGCCGATGTAGGCTGAAAAACCTTTCTCCGCGGCAATTTGCTCCAGTATTGAAACGAGACCGTGCCTGTCAATATCATGAACACACGGCGCCAGCCGGACAACGGATGAACGGACACCCTTTGCCGCCAGGCGGATGGTTTCTTGCTCCGAGGCAATACGGGGCATTCCTTCCGGTCCGTGATCTTCCTCGGTGGCTGTCCTGCCCAGGCCGGAAACTCCCAGAGTACCCGCGGTGTTTACAAAGGGTTTATTGGTACCCTCCAGCACAGAACCTATGGCTTGTACCGCTGCCAGGTCCATGGCGACCGCTTCATTGTAGCGGCTGAAATCATTGGAGAAGCCCATGTGAATGACCCCATCGGTGAGGGACGCTCCGCGCTTCAGCACTTCAATATCATCAAGTTCTCCGCGCAGCACATCCGCGCCGGCGTTTTTAAGTTTTTGTTCCGCCTCACCGGAACGCGCCAGTCCCAGAACCTGGTGCCCGCTGCGAATCAATTCCCCGGCCACGAGGGAGCCGATAAAGCCCGTTCCGCCTGTCACAAATACATTCATTTTTTACCCCTTTCAAAGTCAGGATTTTCTGCCTGAACCTTTACTGATACGATCGTTAAGTCCCTTACTCAATTTTCCGAGCAGATGAAAAAGCTGTTCTTTTTCCCGCTCTGTGAGATCAGAGGCCCATTCCTCAAGTTCAACGACACAGGTTTTTTTATACTGCTTTGCCAATATGCGCCCGCTATCGGTGAGATACACATTAAAGGTGCGCTTGTCGGCGGGACTGCTGCGCCGTTCCAAATAGCCAGCCTGTTCAAGTTTCGTGATGAGTTCCCCGCAGGAGGAGGAAGTGATTTCGAGGCGGCTGGTCAGTTCTTTCTGGGTCAATCCATCTTCGCTGAGCAGGATTTTAAGAATTATCCCTTGCCGTGTGTTAATCCCTGTTTCCCGCAGTTCCTTTGCCGGCTGATTTTTCGCGCGCATCAGTTTTAAACATTGTTCATGGCAGCGGTGAACCAGAACGTAGATTTTTTCCGCATAACCCCGCATTGTACGTCACCTCTCCTTCCGGGCATCGCGCGGCATGACAGCTCTTAAATACTATCAAGGCGCCTTGTAATCATTATAGTATGGAAAACCCTTTTGTCAAGGCGCCTTGATATCAGACGATAAAACAGAATATGTACTTGTTTCCTGTTTTGGGATTTTTTCTTGACTCAAAAACAATATGATTATTTTTGGCGGGAATACGGAAACAGTTTTATAAAAACCGTCGTAATTACCAGGCGGGAAGAAGAAGCTGATTGTCTATAGAGAAAGGCTCCGCGCCAACAAAAAAAACAGCGCACCGCCGCTCCGGCAGTACGCTGCATTTTCATTCCGTAAATGTCAGTCCACGGTTACCAGTTCATAACTGCCGGTACCCAGACCAATTTTTTCAGCGTGGCTGATCTGCACGCGCCAGTCGGTAACCGGATGGATCGCCGTAAAGTGGTCCGCTTCGGGATGATTCTGTTCGGATAAAACAGTGCCGGTAATCACCGGGGCTTGGTTTACCGCGTCGATACAGGCTTTGTCCACGGCAACGGGATCGAATCCCGCGAAAATACCGATATCGGGAATCACCGCAGCGTCGTTTTCATTGTGGCAGTCACAGCAGGGTGAAACCTGATTTACCACGCTGATATGGAAATGGGGCCGCCCGTCCAGGACGGCTTTTGTGTATTCCGCCATCTTACAGCACAGCTCATCGCCGCTCCCTTCATTGGGATTGTGAATGGCATGGTAATTGCACGATCCGATACAGCGGCCGCAGCCTACACAGCGGTCGTGGTCAATATAAGCTTTTTTATCATCCCCAAAGGAAATAGCGCCGTAGTTGCAGAACCGGGCGCAGACCCGGCAGCCGACACAAACGGACGGTTTAACCTCGGGCTTTCCGTTGTTGTGCATGATCATTTTTCCCGCACGGCTGCCGCAGCCCATGCCGATATTTTTTATCACACCGCCGAAACCGGTTCCCTCATGGCCCTTAAAATGGGTCAGAGAAATTACGATATCCGCATCCATTACCGCCCGGCCGATCCGGGCGGTTTTGCAGTAAACCCCGCCGCTGACAGGAACTTCAATATCATCGGTTCCCTTGAGGCCGTCGGCTATAATATTCTGGCATCCCGTTGACAGGGGTGAATAGCCGTTCTCAAAGGCTGCGTCGAGGTGGACCAGCGCGTTGTTGCGCCGCCCGACATACAGTGTATTGCAGTCCGTAAGAAACGGCTTCCCGCCCAGGGCCTTGATGCGGTCCGCCAGGGTTTTTGAAAAATTGGGACGGAGAAACGACAGGTTCCCCGGCTCACCAAAATGGATTTTAATTGCCGCGTATTTTTTGTCAAAATCAATTTGATCGATCCCGGCCTTCAGAATCAGACGGTCCATCTTATTCAGAAGACTGTCACCGACTTTGCAGCGCATACTGGTAAAAAAGACTTTTGCCCCACTCATAATTGCATCCTCCCCATTCAGGTAATGATTATACAGGAAAAGAATTCTCTGTCAAAGGGACACCCCTTTGCCGGGCAGGGTATCCATAATGCAGGTATCTTTTTCAGGAATTTTCGGTTCCCTGCTTGCGGATATCCTTGGGGGTAACGGAATAGAATTTTTTAAATATGGTCGTAAAGTAATTGACATTTTTGAATCCGCATTCCGCGGCAATCTGCTTGAGAGGCATATTCGTGTTCTGAAGCATTACCAGGCTCGATTTCAGGCGGCAGGCGTTGATGTAGGAAGCCAGGGTCTGGCCGGTCTGTTTATGGAACTGGCGGCTCAGATATTCCGGACTCAACCCCACCTGGTACGCGATTTCCGTAACCCGGAGTTCCCTGGAAAAGTTAGCGGCCACAATCTGCTTTATCTGTTTGAGCAGCCCCGTATCGGAAGCGCTGTCCCCGGATGATTCATTCCGTATTTCCTGGATCAAAGTAATCAGGTTGTACAGCCGGCCGCGGGAAATCGGGAGGTCCATCACGAACTCTCCGACGATTTTTTTCAGCAAAGCCAGGAGTACAAGCTGTTTTTCCTCGGGAACCTGCGCCACAAAGGGTTCCTTGGGAATGCTCAGTTTCGGATCATCCAGGAATTTGAATTTCACGCTGTAATTATCGATCTTGCTTTCCGGGGAAAACATAATTTCATGGGAAACCTGGGGCGGAACAAAACAGAAGGAACCCTGGGAATATTCAACCCACCGGTTTCCGATAAAAATACTTCCGGAACCGGAGGCAAAATAATCGATCTGGTATTCATTAAAATGGAAGTGACGGGGAATGTCCCGCATCATCCGGTCCACATTCCGTGTGGCGAAGGCGATACTGCTTTCATGGGTCATCTGGTCCATGACCCCGAGGATCTGTTTAAGCTGGCCCACAGCCTGGTCCCGGTTCATCCGGAGACAGGCTTCGGCAAGCTTAATATTCATGGCTATGAATTCTTCCCGCATATCCTGGGGAACGATCATAAAAAACGGGGTGTCCGATTCGTTCTCCCCGGCGGAATCGAAGCTGATATGGAAACAGTCCACCGGGGTATCGGCGCAGTCAATGTTGAATTCCACATCCGGGGATACGAAAAACAGCCGGTTGTTTACAATATCCTCCCAGTTCCCGTTGAGCATGAAGGATCCTGAATTCTCCTTGAGAAAAAAGAAGATATTGTAATGTGGGCTCCGCTGGGACACACAGTTCAGGTACCGGGCATTTTGGAAACGGTGGGAACTGACGGAACCGACGGCGTCAATCATCAGGGAGTCCCTCCGGAAAAGTCCGATGACTGTTTCGAGACAATGCGGGGCTTGGCGTATTCGCGGTTCTCCGCGGGGTAATCTTCGCGGTAGTGGCTTCCCCGGCTTTCCCTGCGTTCCAGGGCCGATTCCGCCATGATGCGCGCCGCCAGGAGCATGTTGCGGTACTCAAAAGGCGCAAAGGGATTATCTCCGGCGGATTTTTCGGACAGGCCCTCGCCGCTGAGTTTCCCGATGCATTCAAGGCATTCGGTGAGCCCCTTTTCAGTCCGGAGTACCATCATGTTTTTCCACATTGTTTCCTGAAGTTCCTCTTTCATTGTGTTCCAGGGGCGTCCGCCGGAACCGTTTGTCAGGGTTTCCTGCTGTTTAAAAATACCATCAGACAAGGAGTCTGTCACCGGGTCCGTCCCGTTTTTTTCCAGGGCGTTTTCCGCGGCGTTTGTCCCGGCTATTTTGCCGAAAACCATACAGGTGACCAGCATATTCCCGCCCAGGCGGTCGGCGCCGTGGGGGCCGCTGGCGGCCTCGCCTGCAGCGTACAGCCCTGAGACGGTTGACTCCGCCCGGGGATTTATCCGTACCCCGCCGTTTATGGCGTGGGCAAAATCCGCTATCTCTATTGGACCCGCCATTACATCGATTCCGCGGGAAAGGTACCATTCGTTGGTAAGTTTCCACATATCCTCAAAAAGCTGAAATCCTTTCCGGCCTTTGCTGCGGGCCATGGCCTCACGCACATCCAGGTACACCCCGCCGTGTTTCCCCTGGTGGCCTTCGGCTATGGCCTTCTGTATGCTGACTTCAACGTATTTCGACAGACTCTCCGAACTGAAGGGATAGTGGGAAGCCTTCGCGTCCATGACGGCTTCTTTCGTGACGCCTTCGGGAAGCTGGCCGGAGAAAATATCCCTGTGACCGGCATCATAGGCATCGGGATGAAGGGACCATATCCACGAGTTCAGTATGGAAAATCCGGGATGCAGAATGCCGCAGCCCACCTGCATAAATTCCATATTCATCAGTTCCGCTCCGGCACGGAACCCAAGAGCGTAGCTGTCCCCGGTAACGTCCCCGGGATTGAGGGAATATTTGAACAGCCCCCCGGCGCCGCCGGAAGTCAGAACCACCGATTTCGCGTGGATGGTGATTTTCCGTCCGTCACCGAATACGCCTGCCGCGCCGCAGCAGCGGTTATCCGCAACCAGGAGCTCGGTGATCATGCAGTCTTCACAGATTGTAAGGGACTCCTTTTTAAAATGCCGCGCCAAAGATTCAACGAGCTGGGTTCCGTGGCCTTTCAGATTGTAATTACGGGGGATGGAACCGAAACAGCCCTGGGTAATAAGGTAGGTTCCGTCTTCCCGTTCAAAATGCACGCCGAATGATTCCAGTTCGCCTATGGTTTCAGGGGCCTTTTCGGCAAGAGTTTTGGCGACCTCGGGAATGCACATGCCGCGGCTGGCCGTCATAATGTCCTCAAAATGCACCTTCGGAGAGTCGGCGGCAACCCGCCGGCCGTCGGCGGCTCCGTATCCCGCGGCTTCGGTCACCCTGAACGTACTGGCTCCGCTGCTGCCTATCCGCCCTTTCATGGCGAGAACCACCGTTACCGGATATTCCTGGGCGGCAGCCACCGCCCGGGCTCCGGCGCTTCCTCCGCCCACAACCAATACGTCACAAAACAGGGTTTCCATGTTTGACAACTCCTTTTATATTTTTTGAACAAAATAGAGATATATCAAAATCACTGTGATACACCCCGAACTACACAGCATAATACCATGGTATTATGGATCCATAAATCATTTTTTCAAAGTTTTTTTTATACTTTTTTGATATTTTCTTGACCCAGGATAAAAACGAGGACACTATAATACCCAACTAACCCTATAAAGGAGATTACGGATGAATAAAAAAATCAGCACCCTGATGATTCTGTTCCTTTTGCTTCCCCTGGCGGTGGTCTTTTCCGGGGGAGAAAAAGACGCAGCCCCGAAAGGTCCGGTAAAACTGGTTTACATGACCGAGTGGGAACAGATGACGGAATTCAACAATTACTTTGTTGAAAAAGGCAAGGAATTCGCCGCGTTATACCCTAATGAATGCAGCGGCGTCGAAGTCATCACCGTGCCCTACTCCGGCTATGAGGCGAAATTTCTCAGCAGCTTCCATTCCAACACTCAGGTCTGCGACTTCTTTAAGGGAATGCCCCATATATGGGCGGGGCTCTACAATTTTGCCGATCCCATGCCCAAGGCGCTGGCCGACCGTCTCAACCGGGAACTAGTTTCGTACCTGGAACCGATTGGTATGTATGAAGGTGTCCGTTACGGCTACCCCGTGGAAGCGGGCAATTTCCAGCAGCTTTATATTAATGAAGATATGTTCCGTGAAGCGGGACTCGATCCGGCAAAACCGCCGAGGACCTTCGACGAACTTCTGGAATACGCGAAAAAACTCGTTAAATACGATGCCAGCGGCAATGTCACCGTGGCCGGTTTCGCTCTCCGCTATTCCGGGGAAGGCCAGGGAGTGGCGGACAAGAACCTGACCATCCTGCACGCCTTCGGCGGAAAAATGTTCGATCCCGACCGGAAGGTCGCCACCGGCGTGGTCAACAGCCCTGAATCAATCCAGGGACTGGACTGGATCAAAAAATGCCTGGACGAAAAAGTTACCAGCCTTGAAATCGGCGTGCCTGAAACGGCCTTCGGACAGGGACGGGCGGCAATGATCCTCCGGGAATCCTGGGTAAGCGGCTGGCTCGATCTGAATGCCCCCGACATTAATTACCGGATATACCCTGCCCCGGCTCAGAAGGTTGCCATCGGCGGCGGAAACCTTTTCCCCTGGGCGAACATGGTGTACAGCAACAGTCCCAACAAGGAACTGGCCTGGAAATTCCTTGACTTCCTGCTGACCAGTGAAAACGATCTCGAACAGTCAAAACGCCAGGGCCTGCTTCCGGTCATGGCCGCGGGATACGAAAGCGACTACGTGAAAAACAGGATCGATTACCAGTCCGTCAGCGAAGTGATCAAGCGCGGCCCCGGTCCCGCCTATGATTATTACATTCCCGAAATGAACCAGCTTGCCAGTATCTTCGGGTCGGCGATTCAGGAAGTGATGTACGGCCGGGCGACATCCAAGTCTGCCCTGGACAATGCCGCCAGAAGCATGGACCAGGTTCTGAAAAACTAACTTTTGATATACAGCCCGGCGGCTCAGCCGCCGGCAGCCTGCCGCGTCCGGCCGGCTTTCGGAACCGCTCCGGTTCCGCAGCCGGTCTGCCCGCAGGCAGAAACAGACTGTGAATTATTATCTGGAGAACGCGGCATGATTAAGAGTCCTTCCCTTGCAGGAAACGGTGCCGGAAAAAAATACGCGCCAAAAAAACACCTGAGTATAACAGGGTTTTTGTTCGTACTTCCGGCGGTTCTTTATTTTCTCGTGGTGTACATGTACCCGTTTATAAACTCCATCATCCTGACGTTTATCGAAACCAGGGGTGCCAATACGAGCTTCGTGGGGTTCAAGTTTTATACCCGGGTTCTGCAGGATCCCCTTTTCTGGCGGAGTATGCTCAATACCCTGTACCTCACGGCAATCTCGGTTCCCGTGACAATTCTGCTTGCCCTTATTACGGCGCTGCTGATGGATAAGATGACCTCCCGGGTTTTCAGAAATACCCTGCAGATAGCGAGCCTTCTGCCGATGATGATGTCCCTTATCGCGGCGGCGCTTATTTTTCAGTGGATCTTTGATCCCGTATACGGCATTCTCAACAACCTTCTCGAAGTCCTGGGCTTTAAACGAAAGGGCTGGCTGACGACGCCGGAACTGGTAATTCCTTCTTTGTCGGTAATTACCATCTGGCTCAGGATCGGTTTTGACGCCACCATTCTGCTGGCCGGCCTCCAGGCAATCCCGTCCCATTATTACGAAGCCGCTATTATTGACGGCGCGTCACCGACAAAGTCCTTCTTTAAAATAACCCTTCCGCTGCTCAATCCGCAGCTGGTTCTCGTTTTAATCTCGGAAATTATTTTTACAATTAAATCTTTTGAGCAGGTCTTTATAACCACCGGCGGCGGGCCCGCCAATGCGAGCCGGGTAATAATTCTCCATCTGTATGAAGCCGCCTTCAAGTGGTTCAATTTCGGCGAAGCATCGGTAATCGCCCTGCTCCTTTTCATAATGCTTATGCTGCTCAGTATTTTTCAATGGGTAGTACTCCGCAAGAAAGTGGAATATTGAGGAAGCCGATATGAAGATGAAACTGCATACCAAATTTTTTATGTACCTCCTGGCCGCAGCTCTGATCGTGGTACTGGTTTTCCCCTTTGTGTGGATGTTCCTGACTTCCTTCAAAACACCGGCGGAAATCCAGCGGGTTCCTCCGGGGTTTTTCCCCGACAGCTTCGGCAACCTTTCAAATTACCGCGAAGTTCTTGCCCGGCAGCCGTTTTTCAGGTTCATTCTGAACAGCATGATTATTTCCACCTTAAGCTGCCTGGTAAGCATCGCCATCACTTCCATGGCGGGATACGGGTTCTCAAAGTTCTCTTTTAAAGGAAAGGAAATTTTCTTCTTCGGGATTCTTTGTTTTCTCATAGTGCCCTTCCAGGCGGTGGTGGTGCCGCTGTACCAGTGGGTAACGAAATTTCATCTTATGGATACCTATATCGGGCTGGCCCTGCCCCTTTTGGTAAGCGCCTTCGGTGTTTTCCTCATGCGCCAGGGTATGGATACGGTGCCGGATGAACTTATCGAAGCGGCCAGGATCGACGGGTGCAAAGAATTCCCTCTTTTCGCCATCATTGTCTTTCCCATGGTGAAATCCTTTGTGGCTACTCAGGCAATTATAAAGTTTATGTGGTCATGGAATGAATTCCTCTGGCCCCTGGTGGTCAGCAACAAGGCGACCATGAAGGTTGTCACCGTAGGGCTGCAGAGTTTTACGAATATGTACTTTACCGAATACCACCTTATAACCGCCGCCACCGTATTCAGCGTGCTGCCCATGGCAATTATGTTCGCGGTGTTCCAGAGGGGTATTGTTCGGGCTGTTTCAATGAGCGGGTTAAAAGGCTGATCCCATCCTCGGACGGGGTTCGCCCCAGAGGAAATTCCGGGAAGATATAAAATACAGGAGACTACAATGGGTAAAAAGGAAAACTACACGCACGTACTGCTTAAACCCGAAATGGCACGGATGAGGGCGCTCTCCAAGGCGATTGGGTACGATAATGAGGATCTGCACCGGTTCCGTATCGGTATCCAGAATACCTGGAGCGAGACCGCGGCCGGGCATACGCACCTGAAACAGGTTACCGAAGCTGTCCGCGCGGGAATCTGGCAGGCCGGCGGAACTCCCATAGAATTCGGCGGGTACGGCGGATGCCCCATCGCCCTGGGAATGAACGGACACCGGTACGATACCCCTTCCCGGGATATCATGGCCATGGATGTGGAAACCTGTTCGGAACTCCATTCCTTCGACGGCCTCGTACTTATTTCAAGCTGTGATAAAAACGTACCCGCCCATCTGCTGGCGGCGGCGCGGATGAATATTCCCACCGTAATCGTTCTGGGCGGCCCCATGGGAAGCGGACGGTTCCGGTTCAGGAATGTCGATATGAGTGACCTCGATCCTTTTTCCTGGGCCTGCGAAACCGATCCCGCTTCGGTAAACTACGACTCGGTGGAAGAGATGACCGAATGTCTGTGCCCCGGTCCCGGCGCATGCGCCCTTATGGGAACGGCCAATACGATGCAGTGCATAAGCGAAGCCCTGGGAATGAGTCTTCCCGGGAACGCGACCACCGTGGCGGGTTCCGGTTCGCTGCTGCGCCTGGCGAAACAGGCCGGCAGGGCAATTGTCCGCCTTATTGACGAGGATGTAAAACCAAGCGACATCATTACTCCGGAGGCCATGGAGAACGCGATCCGTATTCTTCACGCCATCGGCGGCGGAACAAACGCGGTGGTTCACCTGCTGGCGCTTTCCCATGAGCTGGGAATGCTTGACCGGGTCAACCTGCAGCTCATCGAAAAACTCGGAATGGATACGCCCTGCATAACCCCGATCAAACCGAGCGGACCGTACCACCTGGAAGACCTCGGCGAAGCCGGCGGCATCCAGGGTGTCATGAAACGGCTCGGAGAAAAAATTCACCCTTCGCCGGTTACCGTAAACGGAAAAACCGTGGGGGGAAATATCGAAGAAGCCCGTATCAGGAACGAAGAAATCATCCGGCCCCTGGAAAATCCGGTATTCAGTGAGGGGCTGTACGTGCTCCACGGCAACCTGGCCGACTCCGCGGTGGTACGGCCTACGGTCATCGCCAAGTCGATGCACCAGGTTACCGGTCCGGCCCGGGTTTTTGAATCCATGGAAAGCTGCCTCGACGCGATACGGCTTCATAAGATTAATCCCGGGGATATTATCGTCCTCCGGTATGAAGGCCCCAAGGGCGGTCCGGGACTGACCGATGTTTTCAAAATTATGGGATACCTGGTTTCCCTCAACCTTCACGAAAGCTGCGCGGTCATATCCGACGGCAAAGTCTCGGGATTCGCCAAGGGCCCCTTTATCTGCCAGGTGACGCCCGAAGCAGCCGAAGGCGGTACCATTGCCCTGGTACATGAAGGCGACGCCATATGCATTGACCTTCCCGCCAGAAGTCTCGAACTGTTGGTTTCCGATGCGGAGCTTGCGGAACGCCGCCGAACATGGAAACCGAATCCGCCCAGGGTTACCAAAGGGCTGCTGACACTGTACGCCAAATCGGCCCTCCCCGCCACCATGGGCGCGGGACTGCCCCTCAATCTGGACACCGCCGAATAATCTCGCGGCTGCTGAAATTAAGGAGAAACTTATGTCGGACAAAAACAGAAAAGTAGCTGCCGTCTGCGATGACGGATCCATCCGGCTCGTCACCGAGCCGGTCCCCGAGGTTACCCCCGGTACCGTGCTGGTCAGGGTTTTCGCCTCCCTGGTCAGCCCGGGAACCGAGCTCGGCGGATGGAAGAATCTGCTTAAAAAGAAGGAAAGCGGCAGTCCTCCGGGAACACCCAGAAAATTCGGGTACTCCAACGCGGGTATCGTGGAACGCACCGGCGCGGGGGTAACGAAATTCAAACCCGGCGACAGGGTCGCGTGCATCGGATACGGTTTCGCCCTGCACACTGACTTTGCGGTAGTTCCCCAGAATCTCTGCGTGCCACTGCCGGACAATACGAGTTATGAGCAGGGTTCTTACGCGATGCTTCTCGCCACGGCCATGCAGTCCCTGCGGCGGTGCGAGCCGGAATTCGGTGAGCGGGCCGCGGTGGTCGGTCTTGGACTCGTGGGACAGCTTACGGCGCAGCTGCACCAGCTTGCCGGAAACGCGGTCATCGGCTGGGCCCGGCATGAGCTCCAGATTGAAGCGGCGAAAAAATGGGGAATCGACGCAGTGGTAAACACGAAAACCGCCGACCCTGTTCCCGAGACCCGCCGGTTTACAAAAGATTACGGCTTGGACACCGTGGTTCTGGCATTCGCGGGTCCCGCCGGAGACGCGTGGAAACAATGCTGCGACTGCTTCAAGAAAACCCCCGACGGGCATCTCATGGGAAAGGTCGTTATTGTCGGCGGATCAGGCGTTGAGCTGGCGTGGATACCCGCCAACATAGATATCCGTATCGCGGCCAGGACCGGCCCAGGATACCATGACGACGACTGGGAACTGGGCAAGGATTATCCCCCGGTTTTCATGCGCTGGACGACCCAGACAAACCTTGAACTCTGCATGGATCTTCTGGATTCAAAAAAAGTGAACACCGAAGCCCTGACCACCCACCGGATTCCCCTGGCCGGCGCGGAAGAAGGAATAAACCGTATTATCCGGGAACCGGACAGGATTCTCGGTCTTGTTTTTACCAATGAGGAGTGACAGCGTGAATACCCGAATTTGTTTTATCGGCGCCGGAAAAATGGCGAACATGGTTCATTACCCTTCGGCGGCGAGCTTTAATGATGTTGACATCGCGGGAGTCTGCGACCTGGATGAAAACCGGCTCAAGGAAACCGCGGATCAGTACAATATCAGGAACCGGTATTCCGATTACCGGAAAATGATCGACACGGAAAAACCCGACGGAGTGTACGCCATCGGGCCGTCAAATTATATGTACGATATCATCCGCTGGTGCATCGAACAGAAACTTCCGGTGTTCTGCGAAAAACCCCTGGGACTCAATTACCATCAGGCGCAGATGCTGACGGAGCTGGCCGAAAAGAATAAAGTCATAACCCAGGTAGGCCACCAGCGCCGGTCCAGTCCGATCCTCGGAAAAATGGCGGAACGGTGCAGAACCCACGGACCGGTCAGCCACGCGGTATGCGAATTCTATAAGTTCGATATGAATCCCATGTACGGAGCCTGTGACCATATCCATGACGACTGTTCCCATTCGGTGGACACCATCCGATGGATCTGCGGCGGCGACGTCACCGGAGTGGAAAGCACCTGCAAGAGAATCGGCACCCCGGATATCAACTGGGTCCAGTCGGTCCTGCACTTTGACAACGGCTCCACCGGAATTATCATCAACAGCTGGGCCAGCGGCCGCCGGGTATTCCGGCTGGAGCTGCACTCCCCCGGAATTTACGCGGACGTGGAAATAGAAAACAAAGCGTATCTCTACGAAAACGGAAATTACGAAGGCGAGGTTTTTGACGCCAAGGAAGTAAGCGGAAGTGATGAATTCTTCATTTACGGCGGCTTCCAGAAAAAAAGCAGGGAGTTTATTGATTCAGTTCAGTCGGGAACGGAGAGTACATCCTCACCGTTCAGAGACGTGCTGAAGACCATGAAAGTGATAGAGACAATCACCGCCCAGACCCTGACGCAGGGTATTTGACCAAGGAATAACCATGGAACGGAAGGAACAGTTTTTACGCATCTTGGGGGAAACAAAAATCATTGCCGTGGTGAGGACCGATTCGCAGAGCGATATGGTCCCGGTAATGCATGCCCTGTATAAAGGCGGAGTCAAGATCATTGAAATAACTTCCACGAGCCCCAATTATCTGGAGACCATCGGTTCCCTTAAAAATGCCTTTGGTGATTTTGATGACGTCTTTATCGGAGCGGGTACCATCCTCGATGCCGCCATGGCCGGGGAAGCGGTTTCCCGGAGAGCCGATTTTATTGTCAGCCCGGTGTTTGAAAAAGATGTCGTTGCAGGCTGCCGGGACAAAGGGATTCCGGTTATGGCGGGATGCATGACTCCGACCGAGATTTACGCGGCATGGAAAGCCGGCTCCGACGTGATAAAAACCTTCCCTGGGGGAATCTGCACACCGGGGTTCTACCGGGATCTGGCGGGACCTTTTCCGCAGATCAAAATGATGCCCACGGGAAACGTAAACACAGAAACCGCGCCGGAATACATACGGGCCGGCGCCGTGGCGGTGGGAATCGGGAAAGCCCTGGTAAACAAGGACCTCATTGCCCGGGGATCGTATGCGGAAATAACCGGAAACGCCGAACGGTATTCCGCGCTGCTTACAAAAATATAATCCGGAGCTAACCATGGATACGGGACAGAAGAACATTGTTTTATTCGGAGAGCTGCTGCTTCACCTGGGAACAAAGGGCGTTGAGCGGATACTCCAGGCAAATGAATTCGAAATACGCTTTACCGGCGCCGAGGCCAATGTCGGGGTATCCTGCGCCAATTACGGCATGGGGGCCTACGCTGTAAGTAAAGTACCCGAAGGGGATATCGGCCAGGCATGCCTCAGTTATCTGAACCGTTTCGGGCTGGATACGTCCCTGGTAGCCCGGGGAGGCGAACGGCTCGGCCTGTTTTATTCGGAAACCGGCCATTCCCAGCGGGCATCCAAGGTTATTTACGACCGGGCCCACAGTTCATTTTCCGAAATACACCGGGGCGAATTCGACTGGGAGAAGGTTCTCGCGGGAAAACACTGGCTCCATTTCTGCGGCACCGCTCCGGCCCAGGGAGAAGAAGTTGTTTCAGTACTGATCGAGGGGCTTAAAGCCGCGCAGTCAAAGGGCATCACGGTCAGCGTTGATTACAATTACCGCAGCAAACTCTGGGACCGTGATACCGCCCGGGCAGTGATGGAGCGGCTCATGCCCTATGTGAATATCGGCATCGGAAACGAGGAAGACTGCGAAGCCATGTTCGGTATCAGCGCTGAAGGAAGCGACTATGGAACGGGAACGATTAATACCGATTCTTATGAAATTGTCGCGAAGAAGATGGTGGAAAAATTCGGCCTTACATGTCAGGCTATAACCCTGCGGGAAAGCATATCCGCGAACCGCAACGGCTGGTCCGCCATCGTTCATGACGGAAACGACTGTTACCGGAGCCGGAAATACACCATTGATATCATCGACCGCATCGGCGCCGGAGACTCCTTTTCCGGAGGATTTATCTACTCCGTTGCGTCCGGGAGCGGCTTTCAGGATGCCCTGGAATTCGCCGCGGCGGCATCATGTCTTAAGCATACCATCCCCGGGGATTTTAATCTTGTCTCGAAAAAGGATGTAGAAGCCCTTATCGGCGGAAACGCCACCGGGAGGGTCCAGCGGTAAACATATCTCCTACCGGTAAAAACATACCCTATTGACGCAGCCCGCGGGCTGCGTTTTTTTCCGCAAAATTTCCCTGACTGATATGGTAAGATAGTCATTTTGTGGTAGAATTACAGAACCGGGAAGACCGCGGTACTCCCGGGATGACATTATTCTTATTTTGCTGGGGTAATCAGGGATGCCTGAAAACAACGTTGACATAAGCCAGTCACTGGACAACCTTACGGAAATTCTCAACGGCATGGATTCATACGTCTATGTCACTGAACTTGGAACCGATAAAATTCTCTATATCAATGAAAAGCTCGCGGCCCAATACGGAGCGAAGGTTCCGGATGTTATCGGAAAAGTATGCTGGCAGCTGCTGCCCACGGGACAGACCGGCCGCTGTTCATACTGTCCGCTGGAGAAATTAGAAAAATACCCCGATAAAGTAGTTTCCTGGATACACTCAAGCAAAATCACCGGCGTTCACTACCGCAAGACCGACAGGATTATTTCCCTGGGAGGGAAAAAGGTCCATCTGCAGTACGCGGTGGACATCAGTGACCTTATCACCGCGGAAGAAGCGCTTAAAAAACAGCTGGAACAGCAGGAACTGATGACCGCTGTTTCCCAGAGTTTTATCTCCACCGATGATACTCCGGTTCTGGTTGAACAGGCGTTAAATCTGGTGGGAAACTTTATGAATCTCAGTAAAATAGTGATCGCCGGACTGGATGAGAAAAAAGAGTTCCTGAGCCGGCGGTTCGGGTGGGCCAATAATTCGGCGGGGGTTACCCTCGGGCAAAAGCTCCAGATGCCCTTCCTTCCGGGCAATATTATTTACGATACCTTTGTCGAAAAAATGCAGCCCCAGGTTGTCTGCAATGATACCGAGGGCTACCGGGATTTCGAATACCTCGCCAAATTCGGGGTAAAGGCGTTCATCATAATTCCCATTTATATAACCGGAAAATTCTGGGGTACCATCACCGTGGACGACTGTGTCAGCGCCCGGGAATGGGACTACAGCGATATCAATCTTGTCCGTCTTATCGGCAGTGTTATTTCCGAGCTGATCAGCCGGGGTGAAACCGAAGAGGAACTGCTCCAGATGTCCTCCATCGTGGACAGTTCACCCCAGTGCATTGCCTTTGTAAAGGAAGGCGGGATTCCGGTATACGTCAACCAGGGGGCCGTGGACCTGACCGGCTACTCCAGGGAAGAGCTGCTCCGGGGAGGACTGTACAGCGTTTTTGATGAGGAAACCAGCAGGAGAATCCGGGATGAAATAAAACCCGCGGTGCTCCAGGCCCGGGAAAATTCCTTTGAAGTCTCCATGATCCGCAAAAACGGTGAAGTGCGGACACTCCTGGTGGTGTGTTACGCCATGTCGTCAAAAGTACGGGGCCTCGGTATTATCGCTACGGATATAACCGAGAAACGGCGCCTCGAACGGGAACTGGTCAAAGCCAAGGAGCAGGCTGAACAGGCAAACCTGGCGAAAAGCAATTTTCTCTCCCGCATGAGCCATGAGATGCGCACCCCCATGAACGCCATAATCGGCATGACCAGCATCGCCCGGCGTTCCGACAGCATGGAACGGAAAGACTACTGTCTCGACAAGATTGATTCCGCCTCCAATCATCTCCTGGGGGTTATCAATGACGTGCTGGACATGTCAAAGATTGAAGCAAATAAATTCGAGCTCTCCTATACGGATTTTAATTTTGAGAAAATGCTCATGAAGGTTATCAATGTGGTTCACTACCGCATGGATGAAAAGAAACAGGAATTCGTCGTCCGGGGTGAACGGGATGTCCCCAAGGCGCTGGTATCGGACGAACAGCGTCTGTCCCAGGTGATAACCAACCTTCTCGGCAATGCCATCAAATTCACCCCCGAAGGGGGAAAAATTTCCCTCTTAGTCAGTAATCTTTCCGAAGAAGATGGTTTCAATACCCTGCAGTTTGAAGTGCGGGACTCCGGCATCGGGATATCCGAGGAGCAGCAGTCCCGGCTGTTCCGATCCTTTGAGCAGGGGGACGGAAGCGTTTCCCGGAAATTCGGCGGAACGGGACTCGGCCTGGCTATTTCAAAAAACATCGTCGAACTCATGGGCGGCCGCATCTGGGTCGAATCGGAGCCGGAAAAAGGTTCAAGCTTTTTCTTCACTATCAAAGCCCGCAGCGGTACGGCGGTTCCCAAAAATCTTATACATCTCGGTTTAAACTGGAAGACACTTCGGGTTTTGGCGGTGGATGATTCCGTGGATGTCCGGGATTATTTCAGCAGTCTTTCGGACCTTCTGAAAATGCAGTGTCTCACCGCGGAAAGCGGTGCCGAAGCATGCAGCATCATGGAACGGGACGGTCCTTTCGATATTATTTTTGTTGACTGGAAAATGCCGGGCATGGACGGTATAGAGCTTACCCGCCGTATTAAGGCGCAGTACGGTGAAAATACCGTGGTAATAATGATTTCCGCGGCGGAATGGAATACCATAGAAGCCGAAGCCCGCCAAGCAGGGGTCGCCCGGTTCATCGCGAAACCGCTTTTTGCGTCTACCATAGCCGACTGCATAAATGAATGTCTCGGAATTCCCGCCGTACCAAAAGGCGGCGGAGAGAGAGAAACAGCCATGCAGGACCACTTTAAAGGCTGCCGCATTCTTCTGGCCGAGGACATTGAGATAAACCGGGAAATCGTCACAACCCTGCTGGAACCCACCGGGGTTGTTATCGACAGCGCGGAAAACGGAAAGGTTGCCTTTGATTTGTTTGCCCAAAATCCCGAGGCGTACGACGCGATATTCATGGACATCCACATGCCCGAAGTTGACGGCTATGAGGCGACGAAAATGATCAGGGCTTCCGGTATTCCCCGGGGAGCGGAGGTTCCTATCATCGCCATGACCGCCAATGTGTTCCGTGAGGATATTGAAAAATGCGCCGCCGCGGGTATGAACGATCACGTCGGGAAACCTCTGGATCTGGACGAAGTCATCGATAAACTCGACCGGTACATCCGCAGGAAAGAATAAACGGCACCCCGGACACCCCTCACCGCCTGCCGGCGGGATGGGATAAGATAAAAAAAGGCAGCCCCCATGGGCTGCCCTGATACCAGTGACGGATCTTACTTCCAGACTTTGCCGAGAACCCTGAGGATATTCCCGCCGGCGACTTTGCCGATATCATCGTCGCTGTAGCCGTGGGCTACGAGCCACCGGATGATATTTTTTGAGGCTTCCCGGGGATTCTCCATACCCTTTACGTGGTCTACCCGGGGATAATCATCCTCCTGGTTTTTCGTGTACCCCGTGGAAAGGAATTTCGCGAAAATCCGGTGCAGTCCCGCATGGTCCCCGAAGTTCGTGTCGGGGCCGAAGCAGACGTGATCGATGCCAACCATATTCGCCACGTATTCAAAATGTTCCATAATGGCGTCAATGTCGTGAACCCTGTGGTTATTGGTGATCGTGGTATGGGGCGCCGCCTCGATTCCGATGACACCGCCGCCGGCCGCGATGGCCTTGATCGATTCATCCGTGGCGAGCCGTTTGGAATTCCAGAGAGCCTTGGCTCCGGCGTGGGACATACATATCGGGACTTCCGAGAGTTCCGCGGCATCAATGGCGGTGAGCGGACTGGAATGGGAAACATCGATAAGCATTCCCACTTTGTTCATCCGCTTGACAACTTCCCTGCCGAAGATTGTCAGTCCCGCGTCCCGCACTTCCTTAAGACCGCTGCCCACGGCGTTCGATTCCGAATAGGTAAGACCCAGCAGGCGGATCCCGAGGCCGTACATGATGTCGATGCGGTCAACCTCGTTCTCGATCGGCATGGCACCTTCGATACAGGCGACCCAGGCCAGCTTTCCTTCTTTATGCGCCCGGTGAATGTCGTCCACCCGTTTGCAGTGAATCACAAAATCCTGGTGTGCAATGTCGCACAGACGCATCCCCAGGTCATGGACGATGTCGGTCCACTTCCAGCCGTTGTGGGAAGTGATGACGCAGGAACCATTCATCATATTGTCGAAGATACAGTCGAGGTACGATTCCGCCAGGGCTTCGTAGGCAAAGCTCTGCCGCCCCGCGTGGCGGTACGGCCGGTATTCTTCCAGGTCCACGGGATTGTAGATCGGATGCTCGTGCATGGAGATGACGATCTTTTCCCGGGCGAGCTTAAGGGAACGCTCCTCCTGTTCCGGTGTAAGGGGAACAAGGTACTCAGGTATCCGGTCTTTGGGGGTGAGTTCAAAATATTTGTAATCCTCCCCGGGGGTAAGATAATCGTAGGCTTTATAGCCGGTATAGGCTGTCTTGATTCCCATAAATTCTTCCTTTGGTTATTTGGGACTGATGTTGATCAGGGATCCCATGGTGAGGGTTCCGTTAAAGGAGAAGTAGTACGGAATGTAACCGTCAAACTTCGCGCTGTTCACGTATATCAGGTTGGGAACCCAAACACCGATGGTCGGGCACAGATCCACCACGACTTTCTGGGCTTCTTCCATGGGTTTGATCGTATCGGGAATCGACGGAGATTCCTTGGCGGCTTTAGCCCATTTCTCCAGATTGGGATCGTAGAAGTTCGCGTAATTGAGATACGCGTCCTTTCCGTAAAGGTTGTAGAAGGAATCGTAGATTACCACGATGGCGCCCCACTGGACGAACATCATCTCGTATTCCTTGGTCCGGTTCTGCCGGTCCATGTACACCTGGCGGTCCACCGGATCGAGGATCAGCTCAATTCCGGCTTTAGCGGCGTCTTCCTTGATGACCCGGACACTGCGGTCGTAATCGGAGCGGGCGCCTTCGTACATTATCCGGAGGGACAGTTTCTTCCCGTTCTTTTCGACGATTCCGTCGCCGTTGGTATCGGCGTAGCCCGCGTTCGCCAGGGCCCGCTTGGCGGCTTCGATATCAAATGCCGGGTAGTTGATATTGGACGAGGTGAATTCCTTGTATATCGGCGAGACCGATCCGGGCATGGGGATCCCGTTTCCTTCCAGGGCGAGGCGAACAATTTTCGGCCGGTCCACGCACATGGCGATTGCCCGGCGTACCGCGGGATCAGCGGCGAATTCGCTTTTCTCGCCGTTGAAGCCCATATAGGCGTAACCGGGGGACTGCATTTCGAAAAGAGAGAAGTTCCGGTCGTTCCTGAACTGGTTGGCCACCGAAGGAAGCACATGCCGCGCGGCGGTATCGATTTCACCGGTTTTGAGCGCCAGGGCAAGGGAGTTCTCATCCTTGTAAACCCGGTATATCAGCCGTTCAAGTTTCGGGGTTCCCATGTCCGCGGGCCAGTCGGGATTGCGGTCGGCGATGTAATATTCACCTTTTTTCCATTCCGACATTTTGAATGGTCCCAGACCGACAACACCGGTGGATTCATAATTGAAATTCATCGGGTCCGTAACTTTCTCAAAGATGTGTTTCGGAACGGGGCTGACCCAGTACATGATAACATCCATAAAACCTGTCTGGGGATTGTTGAGCTTGTATTCTACCGTAAGATCGTCAATGGCCCGGGCGGACGCGACATTGCTGTACCGGGTATTCTGGAACAGCTTGTATTCCATAAGATATTCGCCGGTGAACACCACGTCATGAGCCGTAAACGGGGTTCCGTCATGCCATTTGAGACCCGGCTTTACGTGAAGAATAAAAGTCTTTGAATTGTCCTTTATTTCAATATCCGTAAACAGATGGGGTTTGATCATGCCGTCGGTATCCATAAAGCCGAACCGGGGCATTACCGCTTCCATTATTGCGGACATGTTGATGTCGTTGGACGCCCAGAAGTTGAGGGTCTGAATATCCCCCAGAAGGCCGACCTTGAATTCCACCGGTTTCGCAGAACCGCCGGAGGAACCATCACCGGAGCCCCCGGCGAATCCCGATACCGCGACAGCGGAAATCATCAGGATAAGAAACATTTTTTTAAGAGCCATTTTCTCCCTCCTCTCAAGAGATAAATATTACTTATCGGTCCGGGTCAGCATCCGGCCGGAAAGTTTATTAGTCAGTCCCTGTCCGTCCAGGGCAACCGTTCCGTTTACGACCACAGCGGCGGCGCCTTCGGCCATGGTCTGGGGTTTGCGGTAGTCCGCCTCCTCCGGAGAAGGGAACCGGTACCGTTCAAGATCAATTACCGCGATATCCGCGAAATCGCCTTCCCGGAGCCGCCCTCTCCGGACAAGGCCGAAGTGGTCCGCCGGCAGACTGGTGTTGCGCCGGACGATCTCTTCCACGGAAATACCGGCGCGGCGGTACATATTCATAAAGGCCGGGAACCCGCCGTACCGCTGCAGTTCATACCAGAAGAACGGATCAAAGGGATCTCCCATAATCCGGTCGGTTCCCACGGACACATAGGGATTCGCCATAATAACGGGACTGTGGTCCCGGCCGAAATCATCCCGCACCGGACCGCCCAGCCAGAAGGTATAGTTGCTGTCGTCACCGGTCAGGTCCAGCATGGTATCCACGGGATCGGCGTCGCCCCGTTCCCGGGCAATATCAGCGATGGACCGGCCTTCCAGGGCCGGATCATCGGAAAGCACAATGTATACCTTTTCCATGTCGGTTTTGAATTTGGGGCATTCGGTGCGTATGGCCTGCCGGCCCTCAGCGGTATGGAGCGCCGCCTTGACACCCTCAACACCCTGGTCGAAAAAAGTATCCGTCAGGGCCATGATAGACTGGATCAGCTTGTCCTTGCGGTTGCAGTGGCCGGTGCTTCTGGGGATCGTATCTATCCGGATGGGAAGTCCCTCCTCGATCGCTTTGCGGGCGATTTCAAAAGCATCTTCCGCGTCCGACCTGAGATGGGAAATCTGGACCTTGACCCCGGTTTCCCGGGAGACCTTGATCATCTCCTCCACGGCTTCGTTGACACCGATCCAGTGCCGGAGATGGGCGGTAACGGTACCGCCGTATTCGGCGACGATCCGGGCGCAGTCGATGATTTCCTCGGTTTTGGCGTACCGGCTGGGAACGTAGTCCAGCCCGAAAGAAAGCCCCCAGGCACCCTGCTCCATTCCGTCCCGGATAATCCGCTCAATAGCTTTCTTCTCATCCGGTGTCGGAGGCCGGTCATGGGCGCCGTTCATCACGTACTGGCGGATGGTTCCGTGGCCCAGAAGCACCCCCAGATTGACGGCGGTTCCGGTTTTTTCCGCGGCGCTGATATACCCCCGGAAAGTATCCCACCGGGGAAAATCCCTTTTGAACGTCCGCTGATTGTCCGGCGAGATGAGGCCGTTATTGTAAAAATAATCGACGATATACGATTCATTGCCGGGACTTACCGAGTGGCCGCAGTTGCCGTTGATTGTGGTGGTAACTCCCTGCCGCAGGAACAGTTCATAGTGGTTATCGGAAAAAAGAGTCAGCTCTTCATGGACGTGGGGATCGATAAATCCGGGAATTACGGTTTTTCCCCGGGCATCAATCTCCAGTTTTCCCTGGTCCGCGATTGCCGGGGCAATGCGGGCCACCGTATCCCCGGAAACAGCCACATCCGCAATAAAGCCCGGAGATCCGCTGCCGTCGATGACGGTACCGCCCCGGATAATCAGATCGTAGTTCACAGCATCCCCCTTAGTCTCTGGACTTCGGATTGAGAGTTTCGTTGATTCCTATTCCCAGAAGGTTGAAGGAAATCACGTACACCATAATCGCCAGGGACGGAAAAATTACGAGCCACCAGGCCTGGAAATGGTGTCCCGATTTAAAAGCGTTCTGAAGTATCACACCCCAGGACCAGGCGTTGGGATCACCCAGCCCCAGATAGCTGAGGCTCGATTCAGTCAATACCGCGGTGGCCATAATAATCGTAAGATCCACCAGAACCGGCCCCGCCAGGTTGAGCAGAATGTGTTTGAACATAATGAAAAAGGTCGGAACCCCGAGAATCTTAGCCGCTTCAATATACTGCAGCTGGGAAACCCTGAGGGAGGAATTCCGGACGATCCGCGCCAGGGTCGGCCAGGAGAAAATTCCGATCACCACCGCCACGATCCGGACGCTGGCCCCGGCAAGGGCGGAAATGAGAATCATCAGCGGCAGGGTCGGGATGGTCATGGCGATTTCGATGATGCTGTCAATGAGGGAGCCGATCTTTCCTTTGAAGTACCCCGAGATAAGTCCGAAGGGAATTCCGATTACCATGGCAACCACCACGGCGGTGGCGGAAATGAACATGGAGGTCCGGGCGCCCCAGACAAGCTCCGCGAAAAGGTCGAGTCCCATGGCGTCGGTGCCGAGCCAGTTTTCGCCGGAAGGTCCGGAGAGGGGCATGGCTTCGCCGTAGCCCCGCTGGTACGGCGCGATCAGGGGCGCGAATATTCCGGTGAGCACCACCAGGGCAACACCGATAAAACCGATAACCCCGAGCCGGTGTTTCAAAAATGACTGTATAAACGTTTTTTCCCGCATCCTTATCCTCTATTGCAGTTTGATCCGCGGATCGAGCCAGGCGACTATCAGATCCGTGATCAGAGTCATCACGATCACGCTGAAGGCCAGCAGGAGAAAAGCCCCCTGCAGCAGGGGATAGTCCTGTTTCTGTACGGCGTCGTAAATCATGGTCCCCACTCCGGGCCAGGAAAAAACCGTTTCCGTCAGCACCGCGCCGGCGACCATTTTGCCGAGCATCAGTCCGGTGACGGTCACCGTGGGAATCATGGCGTTCCGCAGGGCATGGCCCCAGGTAGTGAGGCGGTCATTGACCCCTTTGGCCCGGGCCGTCCGGATATAATCTTCCTTAAGAACATCGAGCATACTGTTCCTGGTGTACAGCACAATTGAAGCGAGATACAGAATCACCAGGGTCGCGCAGGGCAGGATCAGATGCTTAAGCACATCCAGGACAAAAAACGAGGAACCGCCGGGAGTGTATGCCCCGCCCACCGGGGTCAGCCGCAGTTTGTAGCTGAACAGGTAGAGCAGCGCGAAAGCCAGCAGCGGCACGAATATTGATATCCCTATGGTAACCAGGACATTGATCAGCTGATCGAGAAATTTGCCCTTATGCTTCGCGGCGTACACACCCAGGGGGATACCGATAAGAAGGGTCAGCCCCAGGGAACTTACCATCAGGAGCATGGTCCACCAAAGCCGGTTCCCCAAAATCGAAACCACCGTATCCTTATAAAAAAAGGAATACCCCAGATCGAGTTTTAAAAGGTTCTTCAGAAACAGGAAATACTGGGTATGGATCGGTTTATCCAGCCCGAAGGATACCTTGATAGCCTCCGCGTCCTCCGGCGTCAGGGAGTCGCTGATAAACGCGGTGGTGGGGTCTCCGGGGAGAAGCCGGATTATGAGAAAGGTTATGGTCACGGCAGCCAGAAAGGTTACAACCCCTTTCAGTATCCGCAGGACAATGTATCGCAGCATGATTACCCCCTTCCCTTTTCCGCGCACAGATGGCAGCGGACGAAATGGCCGGGGGCTACTTCCCGGAGCTCAGGTTCCGTTTCCGAACAGATAGGCATCTCTTTGAAACAGCGGGTGTGGAACCGGCAGCCCTTCGGCGGATTGAGGGAACTGGGGACTTCACCCTTCAGAATGATACGTCCTTTCCGCGTCTTGGTGCTCGGTTCCGGAGAAGCTGAAATCAGGGATTCCGTATACGGATGGTACATGGTTTCAAAAAGCTGTTCCTTGGGAGCAAGCTCCATGATCTGTCCGAGGTACATCACCATGATCCGGTCGGAAATATACCGCACCACCGAAAGGTCATGGGCGATAAATATATAGGTCAGGTTGAGTTCCCGTTTGAGCCGGTTGAACAGATTAAGCACCTGGGACTGGACGGAAACATCCAGGGCGGAAACCGCTTCGTCACAGATAAGGACCTTCGGGCCCAGGGACAATGCCCGGGCAATACCGATCCGCTGGCGCTGGCCTCCGGAAAAACTGTGGGGATAGAGGTTCGCCATCTCCGGCTGAAGCCCTACCCGGAGGAGCATCTCCGAAACCGCCGACTTGGCTTCGTTGTGGCTGCGGACTTTGCCGTGGATCCGCATGGGTTCGGCGATGGCGTTTCCCACGGTAAGCCTGGGATTGAGGGATGAATAGGGATCCTGGAAAACCATCTGAAAGCATTCCCGGAAAGCCCGCAGATCCTTACCGCTGAGGGAGGTCACATCATTGCCGTCGTAGGTAATGGTGCCGTCCGTAGGGGTTTCCAGGCGGAGAATGACCCGGCCCAGGGTTGATTTGCCCGAGCCTGACTCGCCCACCACCCCGAGGGTTTCACCCTCACGGAGATCGAAACTGATATCTTCCAGGGCATGGACGTACTGCCGGGATTCGCGGAAAGTCTTTTTCTTAACCGGAAAATACTTTCTGAGATTCCGGACTTCAAGCAATACCTTCATCTACGCTCCTCCCAAAACCCAGCAGGCAATTTCGTGGTCCGGTTCAACCGTCTTTACCGGGGGAACACCCCGGGAACACTCCTCCCGCCGGTGTTCGCACCGCGGAGCGAACCTGCATCCTTCGGTAAAATGTTCAATCGTGGGGACGGTCCCGGGAATTGAGTACAGCTCATCGCTGTCCCCGGAAACCGTCGGTATCGACGCGATAAGGCCCTGGGTATAGGGATGGCTCGGATTGTCGAAAATGTGCGTCACCAAACCTTTTTCGACGATCCGGCCCGCGTACATGACGATAACCTCATCACAGGTTTCAGCCACAACCCCGAGGTTATGGGTTATCAGCATTATGGAACCCCGGGACTGGGCCTGAAGTTCCTGCATCAGTTCGAGAACCTGGGCCTGGATGGTTACATCCAGGGCAGTGGTCGGCTCATCCGCGATAAGAAGCCGGGGGCTGCAGGCGATAGCCATGGCGATCATAACCCGCTGCCGCATTCCTCCGGAAAGCTGATGTGGGTATTGGTTAATCCGTTCGCCGGGATTGGAAATACCCACCCGGGAAAGCAGATCCAGCACCGCGGAATGGATCTGCTCATCGGACATATCCTTCCGGTGGATCTTAAAAACTTCCCCGATCTGGCGTCCGACGGTATACACAGGATTAAGGGAGGTCATGGGCTCCTGGAAGACCATGGCGATGTCTCTGCCCCGGATGCTTTCCATTTCCAGTTCCGTTTTGGACAGTAAATCTTCAGAATCAAAAAAGATCCCGCCGCCCTGGACAATCGCTTCGGGAGGAAGGAGGCGCATCACCGAAAGGGAGGTCATGCTTTTTCCGCAGCCCGATTCCCCTACAACCCCGAGAACGGAACCTTCCCGGATCGTGAAGGAGAGGCGGTCGATCAGATTATAGGTTTCCCCGTCAATCCTGAATCCCATACAGTAATCTTTAAATTCCAGAATGGTATCACCCTGCTTCACCCTGTCATCTCCCGCTGATTTGCCGAATACGGTATATTTTCTTAATATTTATACAATTTTTATGCATAAATATGGTGAATAGATATATTTGATATATTAGCTTATGTCAATATATCTATGGTTACTTTTCCACTTTTTACGATATTTTTTTGGTGCAGATGCATATTTATGATTTTTTCACTCTAAAAACGGAAAAAACTTGACATTATCCATCCGCAGCGGTATTATTCAAAACGAACGAATGATTCATTTAGTAGAGGAAAAACCATGGTAGACCATAGGCTTGAAAAAATATTCCACGCCGCCAGCCGGTTGTTTATCAATCCCGGGTACGCCCAGACCCAGGTGGATCATATTGTTAAAGCCTGCGGTATTTCCGTGGGAGCGGTTTACGACCTTTTTTCCGGGAAAAAGGCGATTCTGAAATTCATCCTTAAATGTGTCCTTGATCCGGATTACATTGAACGGGATTTTGAGCTGCCCATTACTGAAGACCAGTTTGCGGGACTCGAGGATGATGTAACGGCTTTTTTTGCGGAAAAATCCCGGGCATTCGCGGAGCCCCTGAAAAACAACGCCGCGGATTACCCCTTTTCCCGGATGCTTTCCGATGCCTTTGACACAATCCAAACATACGGCGTGGGGCTCCTGATCCTGGAAAAAAACCCCAAGGTATTCGGAAAACTTTTTACGTTATACACGGATTACCGCCGGCGGTTTTTCCAGATAATTGTGGAATACCTGACCCGGTACACGGAAAACGGCACAGTCCGGCTTGTGGCGCCGCCGCAGCTGTCCGCCATGTTTATCATAGAAGCCATGACCTGGTGGGGAGTGGATATCACCTATGACTCATTTGAGCCCAGGGATGATGTATCCGCTGATACAGCCAAAGCGGTCTGCACGGACACCCTGCTCGCGGCGTATCAGCTGTAATTTTTTTGGAGCGGATCAGAACCGCTCCAAAAAATAGTCATAATTATGAACGAATTATTCGTTCATAAGAGTAAGGAGAAATACCATGAAAAAGAGACTCTCCGCGGTAATTGCACTTCTGCTGTACATTCCCGCCGCATGGATTCAGGGACAGGTGATCCAGGAAAAAATTATGCCGGTCAATTCCAGGGAAATTGACCTCAGCGAAATCCGGGAGATCCGGGTTTCGGCGGGTCGGGATACGGTTATTATCCGGGACGGCGCTTCGGAAAAGCTCATTATCAGAGAATATATGAATAAAAACAGGGAACAGTATTACGCCCGGATAGATTCCCGGGGACCGGTTCTTACCGTAAACCACGGGGCGCGGCCGGTATTTTCAGGCGGGTTTACCAGACACATGGAACTGTATCTGCCGGCGTCATTCCGGGGTACCATTGCACTGGACACCTCCGGCGGAAACATTGACAGTACCGCCGCTGTTTTAAACCTTTCCCGGTTTTCGGCCGGAACCGCTTCGGGAATTATGGAAATAGGCCTGGTCACCGCGGATTCCATCGGGCTTTCCAGCACCAGCGGTTCTATTGCCTGCGAAGGACTTTCCGGGGACACGGAGATCAGCACCACCAGCGGATCGGTCCGTATAAACAATTCCGTGCAAAACCGGAAGGAAGACCGGTTCAGGCTGACATCCACCAGCGGCCCGGCGGAACTCGGGACCATCCGCTTCGATGAGATCATCCTGAAAACCACCAGCGCGGCGATACGCTGCGGCGAACTCGCGGGCACCGTCAATTATTCCGCCACCAGCGGAACCCTGGAAATAACGGCCCTTTCGGGTTCCGGTGTTTTCCGGACCTCCGGATCGGGTTATATCACCGCTGCTTTCGGCCGGGTCAGCGGCGATATATCGGCGCACACCAGGAACGGTGAAATCCAGCTGGTACTTCCGGAGGATCTTTCTTTCAATTTCAGCGCCGAAACCCGGGAAGGCCCGGTGGATACGGATTTTCCGGACCTGCTGAAAACCCAGGGAACCCGTTCTACGGGCAGTATTGGGGATAGCCCGCGGTATACAGTGACCGCCGAAACCCGCAGCGGAGCGATCCGGATCAGGCGGGGCAATACGGAATCCCTATGAATACCGATACACGGAAATATTATCTGGACTGGCTGCGGGTTATCACGGTGGCGCTCCTGGTGCCCCACCACGCGGCCATCACGTTTTCCCATATCGGCGACGCCTATGTCCTGACCCGGGAACCGGTCAATTCACTGTATTTTTTTATTCAGTCAACGTTTTTAAATCTGTGGTTTATGCGGCTCCTGTTTTTCATCTCCGGGATTGCCGCGTTCTACGGCTTAAGGAAACGGAGCCACCGGGAATTTCTAACCGAGCGGGTAAAGCGGCTGCTGGTCCCTACCCTGTTCGGTGTCGCCCTGCTCTGCCCGGCTTCGGCGTATATGCTGGCAAAAAACACCTATGGGTTTACGGGTTCGCTGCTTCAGTTTTACCCGGTGTTTTTTTCAAACTTTGAGAAATACCTTGGATGGGGCCATTTCTGGTTTCTGGCCTACCTCTTTGTGTATTCGGTGATACTGATTGGTATCCGCAAATACTGCGGCGGAACATGCAGCCGGTACCGGGAGCGGATGGGCCGCCTGCTGTCCGCGGGGAACGGAATATTTCTTCCCATGGCGGCGGTGGTTTTTCTGGAAATGGTATTCCGGCCTTTTTATCCGGGACGCCAGAATCTCTACGCCGATTGGGCCAACGTAACGGTGTATCTGCTTTTTTTCCTTGCCGGATACGCATTCGGATCCCGGGAAGACTTCCTGGAGGCGGTCACGAAAAAAATCGGCGGGTTCGGGCTGCTGGGAGGTATTTCCGCGGGCTGCTATATTGTTCTTGCCTATATCCAATGGCGGAGCCCGCAGTACGCCGGAAGGATACATACCGCGGGTTACGGCTATGCCGCGTTTTCGGCCTTTTTCAGGGGAATCGCCGAATATTCCCTGGTGATGGTATGCGTCGGAACGGCGCGGAAGTACCTCAACCGCCGGGGGCCGGTTTTTTCATACCTTACCAAAACATCGTTCGCTCTGTATATCTTCCATTTTGTATTGCTCAGCCTGATTATGTATTTCCTCATCGGGATACCCGCGAATCCCTTTCTTCTCTACGGGATTGCCGCTGCCGGGACTTATCTCCTTTTTATCCTGGTTTTTGAATTGATCGTAAAACGGATCTCGCCTCTGCGGTTTATCTGCGGGATTAAATCCGATCCGCCGGAACAGCAAAAAAAGCCGCCCCAGCGGACGGCTCCTGAAGATCTAAGCCATGAAAAAGCTTAGGTCCTGCTTACTCCCCGGAATACTATCCACAGGGCGGAAAGCACCACCAGCTGGGGAGAAATATTCCCCAGCCACCGGATAAAATCCGGTTTGAGGAAGCCGTTAAAAAAGTACTGGAGAACGATGGTTACCGCCCAGAAAATAAATATCACCAGCAGCAGCACCGATGTGATGGGGTTAGGAAAAACATTGAAAATACTGATTATCAGCAGGAATCCCGCGATGAGTTCAATAACCGACATAACAATGGGAATAACATTGTTACCCCTGCCGAATATCTGATTCAGCCCGCGCATGAATTCCGATGTTCCCGAGCTGTAGGATGTAATTCCCGAAATGCCCAGGGCGATAAACATCAGCGCCAGGCTCAGCTGCAGACCTAAGTACGAAACGGTCAGCCTTCTCATAAATCCTCCATTATGCAACAAAATATTTGAGTCTTTTTGAAATATCGGCAGTTTACGGGAGGCCCTTACAGGTATTTATTCTCAGTCCGGTTTTATCGCCGGCCGCCTGTTCAGCAGGCTTTTCAGTTTTTTCTATCCATAGTTGAAAACTTATGATAATATGTATATATGTTATCGGAAAGATTACGCATAAGGATGTTTCCATGAAAAAAATACTTCTCGACTGCGACCCCGGAATGGATGATTCCATGGCCATTGTTTTGGCCGCTAAATCCCCGGATATAAACCTCCTGGGGATCACCGCGGTGAGCGGCAACTATCCCGTGGACGTGACCAGCGCCAACGCCCGGAAGGTTCTGGAAATGATCGGATGTACCGGTATTCCCGTGGCCCGGGGCATGGCAAAACCCATGGTCCGCAACCCGCCGCCGGACCCTTTTACCCACGGAACCGACGGCCAGGCCGAGAATTTTCTGCCCGAACCGGAAATGCCCCTGAGCAGTCTCCACGGAGTCGATCTTATCATCGAGACGGTAAAAAACAACCCCGGGCAAGTAACCATTGTCGCCACGGGGCCCATGAGCAACATCGCCATGGCTTTCGCCAAAGCACCGGAAATAATTCCCCTCATACCGGAAATTATCGCCATCAGCGGGTCCTTCGGGCTGAATGATTACGCCTTCATCAACGCCACCGGGGATACGCCCCAGAGTGAGTGGAATGTCTATGTCGATCCCGAGGCCGCGGAAATGGTCTACACCAGCGGTGTCCCCCTGACGGCATTGGGTCTCGATGTGGCCACCCATTTTGACGTTAATTTTTCTCCCGAAGATATTGAATGGTTCCGGTCCAGCCCCAGAAAGGAGGCACGATTCCTTGCCAGGGCAATAGATTTTGTAGGGAACCGGGGGTTTGATGCGTACTGTACCATCATTGACTGCATGGCCGTGGGTTACGCCATTGACCCTACCCTGGTAGAAACCATGAAAGGCCGGGTGGGGATTGAAACGAAGGACGGGCTGACCCTGGGGATGACTGTCCTTGACCGGCGCCATCACCACGTATGGACCCAGCTCCCGGAAATTTCCATCGGGAAAAAAGCCGACCACGGCCGTTTTCTGGAACTGGTTTCAAGCCTGGTTCTGGCCTGAAATACGGGAGGGAAACAGATGAATCGGTACGGTGAATTGGGACTCTACATCGCGGGGCCGGAATGTTTCTATCCCCGGGGATATTCTCTGTGGAACGCCCAGAAAAAACTCGCGGAGTATTACGGGTTCAATGTGGTGTTGCCCAACGATACCCCAAAAAAACTTGACCACGAAAACCTGCGGCTCAACGCGGATGCCATATTCGCGAACCTCAAGGAGGTTATCAAAGAAACTGGAATCATCATCGCGGATCTGGAACTCTTCAGGAGCACCGAGGCCGACGGCGGAACGGTCTTTGAAATGGGGATGGCCCACGCGAAAGGGGCGCTCCTGTACGGCTATACCCGGGATAAGCGGGCCATGGTACAGAAAAACCAGTTCTGCGCCATGGCGGAGAACGGTGGCGTCAGGGCCCAGGATGGGCAGATCCACCGGTACGCGGACCTGCCCTTTGCCCCAAGCATCGTTGCTTCGGCAATGATTGTAGAGGGTGATTTCCATGATTGCCTCAGGGCGGTGATGAGTGATCTCGACGAACGCAAAAAGCGGGAATACCTAGGGGGTGCCGCTGCCTGTTCTGCGGGAGCAACGATTCCGGAAAGACCCGGGGATTCCGAGCCGGTAATCTTTTTATCAGGCCCCGGCCGGTACAGCGATAACGCCCGGGAACGGTACGCGGAAATGGTCCGCCGATGCAGACAGTCCGGATTCAAGGCAGTGACCCCGCTGGACGGACTGGATGAGATTGAACTGCAGACACCGGATCCCCTGGAACGGGCGTGCCGGCAGTTTTCCCTCTGGCAGCGGCACGTACGTAACTGCGACATATTTCTGGGGGATATCGGGGATTTTCACGGGTGGGAACCCTGCAGCGACACGGCCTTTGAAGCGGGCGCGGCATGGATGCTCCGCAGGGAATGTTACTGCTATATGCCCGATACCAGCCCCATGATGGAACGGATACCCAACATCGGCGGCCTCGACTGGGCGGGCAATATCGTTGAGAATTTCAACTACCCGGTAAACCTGATGTTCGCGTCATCCATGCCCGTCCTCCAGGGAAGCTTTGAGGATGTACTGGAACAGATAGTTAAACTGCGTTCAAAGTAATCAGGGGTAAGTAATACATCCTGTCACCAGCGCCGCCCCATACAGGAACAGCGTTCTCCCCGCCCCGGCCACGTACAGGGCCTTCCGCGGTATACAGCCACCCGCAGCACCGAAGCATGGGGCCGGACTGGTAACGCGGGGTGCCTTAGAATATGGGCTCTGAGCGACTTTCGAGGCCGCTGGCCGACACGGAGCCAGAGCCCATATTCTACGGCAGGCCCCCCGGACCTTGTTTACACCATGCTTCGGTGCTGCTGATTATCAGGTATACCGCAGATACCCTGCTACGGCCCCATGACGAAACCCTGGTCCGTATGGTGCAGGGTAAAATGGAACCGTACCTTATCACCGAGCCAGGCGGTCTGGGAGTATTCCACGGGACGGCCGTCGGAGAGATAGGAAATTCCCTTAATAAGAATCAGGGGCGCGTCATAGGTACTGCGGAGAAGCTCGTACTCCGACTGGGTGGGCCGGACCACATCGAGGTAATCCTCCACCCGCACCGGTGTTATGCCGTACCGTTTCACCAGGGTTTTTGACAGGGAATTGTCGATGAGCCCGTCCTCAGCGAATTTAGGAACCAGACTGTCGGGGAGCCAGGATTTCCCGATGGCAATCGGCTTTTTATCGAGCAGGAAAAGCCGCTTCATGTAAATGACTTTTTCATTGTCCCGGAGCTTGAGGCTTTCGTGTATTTCCGGAAAAGTGGAAACGAGCCGTTCCAGCTGAAGAACCTTGGCGGTCATGGTGTTTTTCCCGTAGCTTTCCTGGGTCATCCGCCGGCCGGAAACGAGGGTATAGCTGAGATCATGCACAAAAGGGGAAGGAACGGCATTGATGATCGCCGCCTTGCCCCGGTATTTTTTGATTATTCCGTCCTTTTCCAGTTCCGCCAGGGCCTGCCGGAGGGTAATTCTGCTGACATCGTATTGGGTGGCAAGCTCCGACTCCGAAGGCAGGGACTGATGGATGGCCCATTCACCTTTGGTAATCCGTTTTTTCAAATCGAGCTCGATCTGGTAATACACCGGTATCGGCGAATCCCTGTTGATTGCGACAGAATAACCGTTCTTTTCCATATTCTATCCTTAATATAAAGATACCATGTTTTCAATACTATTATTTCCCGCCGTGAATTAATTCAGGGGAAATGTTCTTATACAGAAAAACTTTTGTTGACATACATTATAACATATAATAACATATATACAAGTTTACAGGATAAATTTCCGGAGGAAATATGGAAACAGCACCATTTGAGCGGGTTGCGGGAAGCCTCTACGGAATGGCAACCGGGGATGCCCTGGGGGTCCCTACCTCATTTCTGACACCGGAACATATCCGCCGGGTATGGGGATGGGTTGATACATTCTATCCGCCCGAACCGGGCCATATTTTCCATGACGGACTTACCGCGGGGGAGTTTACCGACGATACGGAACAGGCCCTGGCGCTGATAAAATCCTTTACCAGGGAACGGCGGGTCGTTCCCGAGGATGTGGTCCGGGAAATTCTCGCCTGGGCCGAACGGGTAAAGGACAAATACGCCAGCCCCCTGGGCCCGAGCACCGAACGGGCGCTCAAGGCCATTGCCGCGGGGGCGCCGGTCACCGAATCGGGCAAATGGGGCAATACCAACGGCTCGGCCATGCGGATAAGCCCGGTGGGTATCATTCACGGTCTGCGGGGTTCTTCCTGTGAGGAACTCGTACGGGATGTATACCTCACCTGCCTGCCGACCCACAACACGACGGTATGTGTTTCCGCCGCCGCCGCGGTTGCCTGGGGAGTCGCCTGCTGTATCCGCGGGGAACACAGCGTTCAAACCATTGTTGAAGAAACCATGAGAGCCGCGGATTTGGGAAAACAGTTCGGCCACGAGATTCCCGCGGCATCCATATCCGCGCGTATTGCCCATATTCATACCATGATTGCGGAACGGTCTAGTGACGAACAGGCGGCCGCGGATATCTACGCCCTGTTCGCCGGGGGTGACCTGGCGGCGGATTCCATACCGGTCGCCATAGGGCTCTTTGAACTTGGGAAAGGCGATCCGAAACGGGTCAATGAGCTCTGCGTTAATTTCGGCGGTGACTGCGACACAAACGCCGCCATGGCCGGAGCCATGGCCGGAGCTTTTGCCGGGATAGAGGCCGTTCCCGCGGAATGGCGCGAGACCGTACGGACCGTTAACAAGGTAAATCTTGAACAATACGCCCGGGATCTTATTACGCTTGCCCCGGAATGGAAAACAGGGGAGATACAGCCATGAGCGGTCCTTCGCCGTATGCCCTGAACCGGAGTCAGCGGTTCAAGCGGAAGCTGGAACCTTTCTTATATTTGCTGCCGGCAATACTTTTTTTCGGCCTGTTTACCTATTATCCCTTTATCAATACAACCATAAACAGCTTCTTCCTGGTTGATTCCATGGGAAGAATAAAAGCCCCGGTGGGATTCGAAAATTACATCCGGGTGCTGACAAACCCGAAATTCCTCCAGGCAATAAAAAACACCTTCCTGTACGCGTTTATGGCGGCGCCCCTGAGTATTTTCATCGCCCTCCTGCTGGCATTGGTGGCCAACAGACGGCGGCTGGCGTCTTCCGTATACGAAACTCTGTTTTCCCTGACCATGGCGATGTCCATGTCGGTGAGCGCCATGATATTCCGCCTGGCTTACAACCCCACCATCGGCGCGGTCAACTATCTGCTTAACACCCGGATAAACTGGCTCAACGATGACCGGTACGCCATGGTTGCCATCAGCGTCATATCCGTGTGGATGAATATCGGCTACAACTTCCTGTTCCTCCTGGCCGGAATCAGGGGTATCTCCAGTGAAGTTCTTGAAAGCGCCGAACTTGACGGAACGTCATTGTTCAAACGAACGGTTCACATCATTCTGCCCATGATATCCCCTACCCTGTTTTTCCTGATCTGCACGGCCCTTGCCAAAAGCATGATGATGTCGGGCCTGGTTCTTATCTTTACCAATTCCGGGAGCATCGCCACCACCGCCAATGTCGAAACCATGATCTCATTTATGTACAAACAGGCGGTGAACAATCTTAATTACAATGACGCCTACGCCGCGGCGATGATTGCCTTTGCTATCACCTTCATCCTGATACTGATCAGTTTCCGGTTTGAAAAGAAAGGGGTGTATTACAAATGACCAAGGCACGGGCAATAAAACAGACAAAGAGTGTTCTGTACCAGGCGTTCGCGATTTTCCTCGGATGCGTCATAATCCTCCCCATCATCTACGCGCTGCTTATTTCATTCATGCCGGCGAACCAGATTCTGCGGCGGCCCCCGACATTCATTCCCAAAACCTGGATACTGGATAACTACCGGATGGCGATATCAGCCACAACCCTGGGCCGGTTCATGATCAACTCGCTGATCATCGCGGGAGTCTCCAGTATTATCCGGGTTATTACATCGGCCATGGCGGCCTACGCGTTCGTATTTTTTAATTTCAAATTCAAGAATATTATTTTTATGATCTTCCTGGGAACAATAATGGTTCCCTCGGATATTGTGCTGGTAACCAATTACCGGACCGTTGCCAACCTCGGTCTGATCAACACCTACACCGGCATGATGATAATATTTTTCTGCTCCGCCACGAACATTTTTATGATGCGGCAGTACTTTATGACGTTCTCGACCAGTATAAAAGAAGCGTCCACCATTGACGGGTGCGGCAATTTCCGGTTCTTCATCCAGATTCTGCTGCCCCTTTCCATGCCGGTGATGACCACGATTTTTATTTCGTCATTTATCAGTACCTGGAACACCTATCTGTGGCCCATGCTCGTTACGAACCAGAACAATATGCGGACCGTCCAGGTCGGGGTTACGATGATGAACTTTCCCGACGGGGTTGTCTACGGCCCGATCATGGCCGCTTCAATTCTTGTGCTTTTGCCTACACTGCTGATCTTCGTCATCTTCCAGAAGAAGATTGTCGGAGGAATCATGGGTGGGGCTGTGAAGGAATAATTTTTTGTTCAGGAGGGAAACCACATGAAACGGCTAATCACAGCGGTTCTCGCAATCTGTCTCCTCGTTCCCGCGGCGGTTTTTGCCGGCGGTTCGAAGGAAGGCACCGGCGCTCAGGACGGCATGATTCAGATTGAATTCTGGCATACCATGTCAGGAGTAAACGGCGGTGCCATCGACAAACTCGCGGAAAACTTCAATTCCACCATCGGCAGGGAAAAGGGCATCATCGTAAAATCGGTATTCCAGGGCAACGATAACAGTGAAAAACTGAAGACCCTTGCCCAGGCCGGGGACTTCAGGAATTTCCCTGATATCGCCCAGATAGCCGGCGCCGGAATACCGTCGGCCATAACCTACGAGCAGCTTGTACCGGTCCAGAGTATGTTCGAAAAAGGCGGATCAACCCTTACCCGGGACGAAATTGAGCCGAACATGCTCAGGGCGTACACATACCGGAATCAGCTGGTGGGTATGCCCGTAAGCTGTTCCGCGATTCTCCTGTTCTACAACCAGGATATGTTCCGTTCAGTGGGACTCGATCCCAACAGGCCCCCCGCCACGATCGCGGATATGGCCCAGGCAATTTCGAAACTGATGATTAAAAAGGGCAGCACCGTGGATCGGTATGGACTCAATGTCGCTGTCCGGCGGTATCAGCTTTCCAATTTCATCGGCGGCCAGGGTACGGGGAATTATTTCGGTGACAATGAAGGCGGACGGACGGCGCCCATGACGCGGGTTACCTTCGGCGACGACGGTACCCTGATGGCGTTCCTCAATGAATGGGAAAAGGTCATCAATACCGGGGGATACAAACCGGTGGAGGACAATATAAACGAAGAATTCGCCCTGGAACTTTTCGGCATGGCCATCATGTCCACGGCCCGGATCGGGATAGTTACCAATCTGGTGCAGGATAATTTTAAGTGGGCCGTGGCGCCGCTCCCCAAAGTTAAAGCCACCGACACCGGAGGAATTTCCGTGGGCGGCTCCTGCGTGGTTATGTTCGATCCGGCCAAGGACAGCAGCCGGGTGAACGCCGCCTGGGAGTTTGTCCAGTATCTCGCGTCCCCGGACGCGCAGTTCCAGTTCCACAAAGACACGGGATACATTCCGGTGAACCGGAAAGTGTATGAGCTCCCTGGAGTTGACCAGTGGTTCGCGGCAAATCCCAGCTACAAAGTAGCGGTGGATGCGATCCACGCGTCGAATCCGATTGTCCAGGAACCCTTTGATATTATCAACTGGGAAATTGATTCCGTCATCCGGGAACACATGCTGAATTTTGCCACCGGAAAAGAAACAAAACAGCAGTGCCACGACGCCATAGTCCGGGAGTGCAACGAAAAACTCGCGGCCTACCACAGGGCTAATTCGTAGCGGCGATTACACCCGCCCCGGCTGCCAGGGCATGCCGGGGTTATTTTCAAAATACGGAGTGCTGTGTTGATTAAACTGGTTGTATGCGATATAGACGGCACGCTTATCGGCGCGGATGAGAATCTGCATGAAAAAGCATCGGAACTTACGAAACGGCTCGACGCGGAACATATTCTTTTTTCCCTGGCCACAGGCCGGGCGGATTACCTTGTTTCCCGGTACGCGGAACAGCTCGATATTTCTGTTCCCTATATTACCTGCAACGGAGCCGCGGTTGTTTCCGGCGGACGGCGCCTGACGGAGAAGCTCATGGACGCCGCACCGCTGGAAGCGGTGATCACCGAGGCGGACCGGCTTGGGCTTTCCATCGTGTACAGCCTCGGCGGCCGGGAATCGGTCTGGCGGGAGACTCCCTGGATTCTCGAATCCCGCCGCCGCTACGGCCGCTACGGCCGGGTGCACCGTTTCTCCCGGGAAGAATGGGCGGACACGAAGCTCGACAAAGTTCTCATATTGGATGAAAATAAAGAAGGGAAAATCGATACTATCGAAAATCACTGCCGGAGACTTTTCCCGGATTACGGTTTTACCCGGTATATCGACTGGTCCGTGGAAATAGTTGCCGGAGGGGTGAGCAAAGCCCAGGGCCTGAAGGAACTGGCCGCACTGCTTGGGATACCTCTGGACGAGGTGCTTGCCATCGGGGACCACCAGAATGACATTGAAATGATCACCGCCGCAGGACAGGGGGCTGCCGTAGGCAATGCCACCGCGGACCTGAAAAAAGCGGCGGATTACGTATGCAAAGCCGAGGCCCTGGACGGTGTAATAGAAGCGGTAAACCATTTCTGTTTTTCCGGGCGGCAGCTCAGGAAGGTACCGAACCGATGAGACTTTCAACTTCAACATGTTTGGTTTTCAACCGCCCCGGGGGACGGAAAGCCTCAATAGAAGACTGCATCCGCCTCTGCGCCGGGGCAGGCTATACCGTTATGGATATGAATTTCCATGACTGCGCTACGTTTGAAACCCCGCTGTGGCACAGCGGATGGGAATCATGGGTCCATACAATCAATGAAACGGCCCAAACATACGGCATTGAATTCTCCCAGGCCCATTCCCATTTTTACAATTACTGCGATCCCGCCATAACCGGCAGGGATGTATATGATGAAAAAATCAGGCGGGGGATTATCGGCGCCGGGATCCTCGGAATACCGTGGACCGTAATACACGCCGCCACCGACTTCGGTTCCGCCACTCCGGTGGCTTCTTCAAAAAAGAAGGCGCTGGAATATTTCAAACCTTTGCTTGAACTGGCCGCGGAACACAATGTGGGAATCGCCATAGAGAATTTATGGGAGCTAAACATTTCACCCCAACGCCGCTATACCACCACAGCGGAGGAACTGGTCGATCTCGTTGACTCACTGCCTTTCAGTAATGTGGGTATATGCTGGGATGCGGAACACGCGGATATCATGCAGCAGGACCAGCTCGCGGCTCTCAGCCTTGTGGGGGACCGGCTTAAGGCGACCCATATATCCGACAACAAGGGACGGTACTTCGACCATCTGCTTCCATTTGCGGGCACCACAGACTGGCCTGCTGTTATGAAAGCTCTTAAGGCCGTTGGATACAGCGGAGACTTCACCTACGAAGTTCTCCATTATATAGACAACACCCCCGATGAACTGGTTCCCGGGGCTTTGCGCTACAGTGTGGATATAGGGAACTATCTTCTATCGTTATAGACAATACAATCTGTGAGGAAACCATGGAATTTGACAATCCCCTGCGGAGACAGGTGTTCAGCCTTCCGGACCTGATCCGGGAGCAGTACAAAGATCTCGAACCGAAGATCAGGGAAACCCTTTCAACCCCTGAAATCTACAGCATTCAGCGGATAGTACTGACCGGATGCGGTGACTCTTATGCGGCGGTATACGGTATGCGGTACGCCTTTGAGGAACTTACGGGTATACGGACCGAAGTGGTTCAGACCATAGAACTGAGCCGCCACTACAATAAAAAATACCTCGGTTATGCTCCGAACAATCCCCTGGTAATCGCGGTGAGCAACTCCGGAAAGGTTGCCCGCCTCGGGGAAGCCATAGACCGGGTCAACAAATACGGAGCGTTTTCCCTGGGCATAACCGGGGACCCGGAATCCCCGGTGGGTACAAAGTCGAAGCGGATTGTCCGGATGGAAATCCCAAAATTCGAAAGCGCCCCGGGAACGCGGACGTACCTGGTTTCACTCCTGGCGCTGCTCCTGATAGCGATCCGCATCGGTGAGGTAAAGGGAAAGTTTACCATGGATACCGCCAAGGCGTACCGCAAAGATATCCTTGCCCAGGCGGACGCGCTGGAAGACACGCTTCCGGCCATGGATACGGAAGCCCTTAAAACAGCAAAAACATGGAAAGACTTTCCCGCCTTTGATTTTATCGGTTCCGGCATGGATTACGCCACCGCGTGGTTCGGAACGGCGAAGGTTTTTGAGGCCACCGGCGCATTCGCCGCGTCGGTAAACACCGAGGAATGGCTCCATCTTAATTTCTTTATGCGGGACAACGAACGAATAGGAACCGTGGTTGTTATCAGCAAAGATAATCCCGCGCTCAGCAGGGCAAAGGAAGTAATCGCCTATGCCCGGGAACTGGGACGGCCCCTCATGGTCATCACCGACGGCGATGAAGCGGATTTTAACGTCCCCGCGGTCTACTGCAAGGTCCCGAAAACGGAACTGTCTTTCTGCGGCCTGCTTACCCAGTTTACACCCCTCTGCCTCCTCATGGGGTACATACAGATCATGATCGGCGAACGAAGCGGCCGGGGCTGTGAAGGCCCCTGGAGTTTCAGCAAAGGCGCGGCCTGTGTCCGTTCCAGTGAAATAATAATCCTATAGGAGTTTTGCCATGTTCAAGCAATTCCCCGTGGAAACACAATTCAACGATGTGGTATCCATCACCGACCGGGTCCTGGAAATTGTGGCGGAAAGCGGGGTACAGAACGGAACCTGCATCGTATATATCCCCCACTCCACCGCGTCCGTAACCGTAACCTCCCCCTGGGACCCCAGGGGATTCGAGGATATCCAGGATGAAATTTCCCGGCTCATTCCGACAAAGGTTAATTTCAAACATCAGCATGATACGCCCCAGGACGCTGCCGGCCACGTAAAATCTGCGATCATGGGAGTCTCGGTATCCCTGATAATAGACCTGGGGAAACTCATGCTCGGCAGTTCCCAGGGTATTTTCTTTGTTGAATTTGACGGCCCCAGGAAGCGGCAGGTTTACGTAAAAATCAGTTCCGATTAGGAGTTTCCCGCCGCATTGCCATTCGGCCGGGAACACAATATACTTTTCTCATTATGTGGATTGTTTACGCAGTACTGTCCGCGGTGTTCGCATCACTCACAAGCATTCTTGCAAAGATAGGATTAAACGGCGTCAATTCCCATCTGGCGACGGCGATCCGGACGGTGGTGGTGCTGCTCTTTTCCTGGGGCATGGTTTTTATTGCCGGCGCCCAGAAAGGAATCTCTTCCCTGTCGCGGCAGAATATTGTTTTCCTGGTTCTGTCGGGAATCGCCACAGGGGCTTCATGGCTTTTTTATTACCGGGCCCTGCAGATCGGTGATGTCTCCAAGGTAGTGGCAATTGATAAATCAAGCCTCGTTATCACCATTGTTCTTGCGGCGATTCTGCTTAAGGAACCCTTCACCGTCAAGACGCTGATCGGAACCGTGCTCATGGCCGCGGGAATATTCGTACTGATGTAAAACCCAGACCCGGGCTAAACGTTGAATCCGGGGGACGCCGCTTCCTTGCACTGGTACTGCATATACAGTTTCTCGTCATAGGGATAATCCCAGGCGCCCTGGCGGTGCAGCATTCTGCCGCCGAACCCCTTTTTAAACCGGTAGAGTCCGTGCATGGGATGTTCCGGTTCCGGCGCCGGAGCGACACCAAAAAAATCATAGCTCGTGCAGGAAACATCCTTTGCTTTTTGTATGGCGTACCACTGCAGCGCGTAGGGGGCCATATAGTTCCGCCGGTCATCCGAAGAGGCTCCGTACAGATATGTGGCCCGGTCCGAAGATGTAGCCATAAACATTGCCGCCAGCGGTGTCTCATCCGCTTCGGCGATCAGGAGACTTATCGAGGTGTCCGGTACTGAACCCGACTCTATTCCGATGGATTTTCCGGTACTCCTGCTTTTAAAGAGCTGGAAAAAATAATCGGAACCGTGGTTTTGGATACTGTTTCTGGCGGCGGTCACGGAATACAGGGTATTCCAAATACCGATATCCCTGCAGGTTCCCTCCCGTACGGTAACCTGATGCCGCTCCGCGAGACGAATGTTGTACCGCGTTTTCGGGTGCATTTTTTCCAGCAGTGATTCCTGTTCATCCCGGATATCCAGAATAATAGTATCGTTGGGCAGGTAATTTGATGAAGCCTTGCGGAGGCCGGTCCTTTCAACACCCCAGTTCATCCTCAGTTCCTGCAGCCGTGTCTCGGGCGGGCCCAGCCATTCGTTTTTTTCATTGTACCGTCCGGGATCATCCGCGTAAGGTGATTCCCAGGGTATATCCCAGCGCATGAATATGCAGGAATTTCCCAGATACGGATACAGCTGTTCGGATAATTCCGCCAGATATACGCCTTCCGAAGTTTCCTCGGGAATAGTCTCAGGTCCGTAGGGCGCGTATGCCATAAAACGGCCTTCACCGAGGTTCTTTTTGAGAATCAGGACATCACCGATGGTACGGTTCCCGAACTGTATATCAAAGGCCAGCGGTTCCCAGCCAAGACCGCCCTTTACGGAACTCCAGTAACTCGTCTGCTGCAGAAGCCGTGATTCGTATAGTTTTCCGGAGGATTTTTGTAGTATATCGATTTTCACAGACATACCTCGAAATCGTATTTTTTGCTCACAAGCCCCGGGGAACACCCCGGCAATAAAAAAGAAACCAGCAGTCTGCACAAGCACAGCGACTGCCGGTTTCTTTCATCTATAATACAGCATCCGGTAAAACAAAGCAAGGTGCGGGGGATCACCAAGTCTGACAGGCCGGAAAGCACCCGTATTAACGGGACTTCGAGGCCTGCCGGGAAAAAACGGATACCTTCCGGCCTAACCGGCTTGGCACTGCCCTCACATGAGGGCTGCGTGTGTCCGAAGGACACGACCCCTCACTCCAGTCTTGCCGTATTATCCATGGAGTTTTGCAGAGCAAAACTCCTGAAAGACTTGACGCCCCAGGCGGCAAGTCTTACACTGCCCCCATTTCTGGTTGCGGGGTATCGGTTGATATACTTCCGAACCCGTGACTTCAATCATACTCACTAATATATCTACCGTTAGGTATATGAACTTTATGCATTCCACGGTTGCCCCGGCGGAAAAAACGAGTATACTTGATTTATAGTAACTTCTGGGGTAAGTTCATTCTTTGTATAGAATAATGATTGGGTTGGTTTGAATATGCTCAGTTTAAGTGAACAGGAACAGCAGCTGGTAACGGAAATACAGGAATACCTCACAGCCAATTACCCTGAGGAATCAGAGCTGGTCAGCAAACGTTTTTCATCTCTCAAAGCCCTGGGAGAAGCTATTTCCCTGTTTCCTTCGGTCCGGGAGAACCAGGTGCTCCGGGGAGAGGTACGGAGCGAACAGGACCTGGTCAAATCGCTGTACCAATTTTCAACCTCATCCCGGCTTCTCTATACCCCTACCCGGGTAGTGGCAACCCGCGGATACCTGGTGGCGAAATTCCAGTCATTTTCCATGCTTGCCATGCTGGTTCCGGATATCAAGAAACTGTATGTCCCCCTGCAAAAAGTAATCTTTTCAATTATTTCCACACTGATGGCCGAAGAAGTATACTTTTCCGGTCTCGATGAACCGTCATTTTCTGATGCGATAAAAATACAGCTGGCCCATGATCTCATTTCAATCTGGGACACGGGAAACGATCCCAGAATGAACCGCCACCTGCCGGCCCTGCAGGCCCTTTGGGCTGCCCGTGACGCGTCACCGCCCTGTTTCGGGACCATGAACGGCTCCAGCGAAATGATGCGCCTTTCCATGGAACTGGGAGACGACTGGCGGAAATTCCTGATTGACAATCTCACGGATGATGAAACCCGCTGGGCTCTGGAGGAATTTCTCTTCGGGATATCCTATGAGGAAATTCTGGAAGTACGTTCACGGCTGAACAAATACGGAATCAGCGCGGTGGACCACAATGAGGTACGGTCCTATCTGGGAAAGATACCGTCCTATGCGTCGATTGAAAATGACGATCCCAGGGTCATCTACAATTTCTATGTTGAACGGCGGGACGCGGCTTTTTTCAGAAAGCGGTTTTCCCTTCCGGGTCCGAAAAAAACTCTGGAGGAACTGTACGTAAAATACAGAATAGCCAGAGAGTAGCATAAGGATTCAGTATGAACGGCGATTCAGAATTACAGCACGGAGAATTCTCCAATGAAACAACAGCGTCCGCGGCGGGCATTGCGGCGGACGCGGCGAAACAGGGGAGCCGGGCGGTCAAATACACCCTTCTTATGGGGTTGTTTTTTCTCCTCCCGAATACCGGCGCCTTAGCCGCGGGGCTCGTCGGTTTTTTCAGCGCCGGCATCACCGGCTTGAAGGGTCTGTACCTTTTTCTGATTATCCTGGCAGGGGCCGCGTCCTGCGTCGCCGCGGCCTATTGTACCTACCGGTTTCTCATTATTGATACCATCCGGATAAGCTACGGTTATTTGACACCCTTGTTCCGGAAACTGTGCGGAGGAATCGCGGAAAAGATAGCCGCCGGTTCTGAAAGCCCGATAAAAAAAGGATATGACTGGGCGGAAACCATCGCGGACTCATTCCAGGAGGCTTACAATAGCAGGATCCCCTGGCTCATCCGCAAAGGGGTACAGTTTATCCTTGAGCAGATTCCCTTCGGGGATATCATGTACCATGTATCCGTGGATACATCCGGTGAAGCCCCGCAGGTGGGCGAGTCCCTGTATACCCAGACCGACGCGTATATCAAAAAAAGATTTTTTGCCGGCAATTCCATGAACTGGGTCCTGTGGCTGCTTCCGGCAAATACAATTTTGCAGTTTATTTTTTTAAAACTTATTTTTAAGTGATCCTTTCCGGTTTTTATATACATGCAGCGGCGCTTGCGGATACAATGCGGAAGGTTTTAAAGGAGCGGAACAATGAAACTGGTTTCATGGAATGTCAACGGACTCAGGGCCTGTCTCAATAAAGGTTTTTTGGATTCCTTCAAAAAACTGGACGCGGATATATTCTGCCTCCAGGAAACAAAGATGGAAAAAGGCCAGGCGGAAATTGATATCTCAGGATATGAAGAATTCTGGAACAGCGCCGAAAAGAAGGGCTATTCCGGAACCGCGGTATTTTCCCGGACAAAACCTCTTTCGGAGTGGTACGGAATCGGCAAGGATGAACACGACCGGGAAGGACGGGTCATTACGCTGGAGTACAGCGGCTTTTACCTCGTTAATGTATACACCCCCAACTCAAAGCGTGAGCTGGAACGGCTCGAATACCGTATGGGCTGGGAAAAAGATTTTAAGGCGTACCTTCTGAAACTGGATAAGAAAAAGCCTGTAGTTGTATGCGGCGATCTCAATGTAGCCCATGAAGTGATTGATATAAAAAACGCTAAATCCAATGAACGGAGCGCGGGGTTCACCATCGAAGAACGCACCAAGATGACGGAACTTCTGCAGGCTGGGTTTTCAGATACCTACCGGACCCTGCATCCCGATGAAAAAAGCGCCTATACCTGGTGGAGCTATATGGGAAACGCCCGGGCGAACAATACCGGATGGCGGCTGGACTACTTTATTGTATCCAGCCGGCTTATGCAGCAGGTTTCCGGCGCGCTCATTTACAGTGATATACACGGCAGCGACCACTGCCCCGTGGGACTCATCCTGGAACAGTAACCGGGACTTAAGCGCGGGCTTAGAGCATCTCCAGGGGGACCTTCCTTCCCGGGGCGGGAAAGTTTTCATCCAGAATTTCCATATCATCTTCTGTCAGGGAGACTGACAGGGCGCCGAAATTTTCTTCCACATGCCCGGGACTGCCCGCCTTGGGAATAGCCAGTACACCGGGCATCCTGAGTACCCAGGCAAGGGTAATCTGGGCAGGGGTAACCCCGTGTTTTTCCCCAAGCTCCCGCAGGGCGGAATTATCCAGAACCCGCCCCTGCTCTATCGGGGAATAGGCAATGATAGGAAGTTTCTTTTTTCCGCACCAGGGAATCAAATCGAATTCGATACCCCGCCGGGACAGATTGTACAGAACCTCATTGGCGGCGCAGGTATTTCCTCCGGAGATCGAATAAAATTCTTCCATCTCCGGAACATCCATGTTGCTGACTCCCCAGGAACGGATCTTGCCTTCTTTAACCAGCTCAAGCATGGCTTCCACGGTTTCGGCAAAGGGATACCGCCCCTGCCAGTGCAGAAGATACATGTCAAGTGTATCGGTTCCGAGACGTTTCAGACTGTTCTCGCAGGCAGCCTTCGTTCCTTTCCTGCTGGCGTTTGAGGGCAGTACCTTGCTGATGAGAAAAACCTTGTCCCGTCTTCCCGCGATCGCCTCGCCGACCAGGACCTCGGACCTTCCGTCGCCGTACATCTCCGCAGTATCGATCACTTCCATACCCAGGTCTATGCCCGTCCGGAGCGCTTTTATTTCATCGGTACGCTTCCGGGGATCGTCCCCCATATACCAGGTTCCCTGGCCCAGGGCCGAAACGGATTTTCCGTCTAAAATAGAAATCGCAGTATTCATGAGGCTTCCTTATTATTTTCTTTTTTCTGCGGCGGCTTTTAACCGCCGCAGAAAAAACTAAAGTAGTTCCGCAAGGGAAGTTTTTCTCAGAAGATGGTGGGCGATGGTCTCGCCGGGAATCTTCCCGCCGTACAGAACCTTTGTGGCCTGTGTAAGGGTCCGGATATCGTAGAACGAAGGAAATACCGGAATAACTTCCTTTTCAAGATTAAGCATCCGGTATACGGCGGTCATGGCGGTCCGTACCGAATACTCCACCGTAAAAACACAGTCATCCGGCTGCTCCGCAAACTGCCCCAGGAACGCGAGGTTTACGCTCCCTTCGGGAATTACATCCGGCCGGTCGCCTTTTACCCGGGGCATAAACTGGCTGGTGATGTAGGGCATCATGCAGGGAATAACCTTTACTGTGGGAAGAAGATCCTTTATCTTTTTCTCCAGGCCCATATGATAAAGGAGTTCGGAAACAAGTTCCAGTCCCGTACATTCGGACATTTTCTTTTTTATGAAATTTCCCTCCGCATCGGGGAATAACCCATAGGCCCATACAACAAATACATCCTTCGGCTGATTCGGGAAATGGGGCTGCTTCGGGACTGTCCAGCTGATCAGCCAGTTGGAGTCCTTTACGGTTACCACCCCAGCCATTCCCGGCTTACGGTCGGTGAGCTTTCCGAGATAGTCCGCCATGAATTTCCCCTTGAAGGTCATGGTAAAGGATTCCCACTTTGTTTTGTCAATATCGCCGCAGAAAACCTCCGGACGGCCAAAACCCTTTCCTTTGGCGGCTATCTTTTTCCAGAGGCTCCAGCAGCCGGCTTTCGCCGTATCCCGGTTGAGAACCGGCGGTTTGCTGTTGTCCCCGTAGGTTGAATTTTCTGTCATTGAACCATTGGTCACAAAGACGAGATCTGCGGCGGCGGTTTTGACCACCGATTCCTTTCCCTTCTTCAGAATATGGATACCGGTGACCGTCTTCTTCCCCCCCTTGGCGGTTATATCAATATCGACAACCTGGGTGTTGAGTTCAAAACGAACCCCCTGTTTTTTGAGCCAGGTTATCAGGGGAAGAATCATGGAATCGTACTGGTTGTATTCAGTATGGAGGATTCCCCATAAACGGTTCATGCCGGGCAGCAGATGGATGAACCGGCGCATGTACCGCCGGACTTCAACAACACTGTGCCAGTTTTCAAAGGCGAACATGGACCGCCAGAAATAATAAAAATTTGTTTCCAGGAATGACTTGTCAAAATACTGTTCGATGGTTTTAGTACCGAGACGTTCCTCGGTTTCAAGCATCAGTTTTATTATTTCAACCACATGCCGGTCTTTAAGACCAAACGAAGAAAAGTCAGCGATTTTTCCCTGTTTATAGGTCAGCCGGCTGTGGGACTCCACAGGCTCGGCAATATTCAGTTCCCGGATTTCATCGAGAACGGTACGGGACGGATCCTTCAGGGACGGAATAAATCCCCAGAGATCGAACATGCATTCGTAATGTTCTTCCAGCTCGCGGCCGCCCCGGGCGATATAACCTTTTTCGGCGTCCCCTTTGCCGTCCATGGCGCCGCCGAGAATATCGAGTTCTTCGAAGACGGTAATATTTTTACCCTGCATGTGACCATCCCTGATCATATACGCCGCCGCAGAAAGGGATGCGATGCCCCCGCCGATGAGAAACGCTTTTTTGCTTTCAACAGCCTTCTGTTTTACTGGATTTATTCTTTGATAAGATCCCATTTTTTAAATTTCCTTTTTTAATTTTTTCTTTATCCCGCCTTTTTCCGTCAGCGGAAAACGGGAACGAAATTCCCGCAGCATGCAATCCGCGGAGTTTCTCCGGGATAGACGTTTTTACCTGCTTCTTCTGGTTTATGTAAAGGGCAATTGCTATTTCCTCCTTAGAAAATTTTAGGTTACCGGGTATACAAAGTCAATAAAACCCGCCCCTTGACTAAGAGACAATTTCTGCTATATTCAGGAAGAGATGAATCATCCATGGAAGCCCCTTTTTGCAATACTATGCGTTTCTTTGTTTCTCGGTTCGTGCAGATCCTCCCCGCCGGCCCCGCACGAAAGTGATTCGATCCCGGCGGATAAACCAAACGAACAGCCCGCCGACTATGTCGAGATTCCGCCGTATCTGTCGGATCTTCCGGTTTCTTCATTCGGTGAAATTTGGGGGTACCTGGTAAGCGGACGGGAAGAAACCCTTAAGACCCACTATCCCCTGTCCGATGTCGGATATTTCGGCGCCGAAGTGGACACCTACGGAAAACTGACCGGTGTGCCGGATCCCAAAAAAATTGAAGGGTTCCCGGGCAGGGTCCACCTTGTGGTGATCTCCGACAGCAGGGCGCTGACGCACTTTGTACTTGAGGAAGGCAGCCAGGTACGGAAACAGCTTATTGCCGATCTGCTCGAGGCCTCCAGGAATTTCGACGGCCTCCAGATCGATTTTGAATTGGTTCCGAAGAATGACGGGGAAACGTTCCTCTCCTTCCTCGCGGAACTCCGGGAAGGTCTGGGGAACAAACTGTTTACCATTGCCCTCCCCGCCCGGATGCGGACGATTCAGAATGATGTGTACGATTATGCCCGGATAGCGCCTTTGGTGGACAGGATTCTTGTCATGGCCTATGACGAGCACTGGTCCACGAGCAAACCCGGTCCCATCGCGTCCATGGAATGGTGCCGGTCCGTGGCCCAGCATTCCCTTGCGGTTGTCGGTCCGGAAAAACTGATCATGGGTCTTCCGTTTTACGGAAGGACCTGGGGGAACGTAAATACCTTCCGGGCGTTCTTTTTCTCGGGTATTGAACGGATAAAAGAAGAAAACAACGTAACCGATGTCAGCAGGGAAGACGGAATTCCCACTTTCACCTATGAAATCCCCGTGACTGTTACGGTCTACTACGAGGATGACCATTCCCTTTCCAGGCGGATGGAGATGTACAAGGGCATGGGGGTGCAGTCGATAGGATTCTGGTCCCTTGGACAGGAAAGTCCGACTCTCTGGAATATCCTTAACCTGTCCGAATAAATCAATCCTCTATATAGTTTCCGAGAAAGTCACCGACTTCGGTCCAGTATGCGTCCCCCATCACAATCGCCGCCATGCCGTGGGCGGCCCCCGGAACCACCAGCCGGCGCTTCGGGGATGAAGCGGCGTCGTATACTTCATCCAGCATATAAAACGGGACAAAGGTATCCGCGTCTCCGTGGATAAACATAATCGGGACGGATGTTTTCCGCACCTGTTCCAGGGCGCTGGCTTCTTCCAGGGTATATCCGGCGCGGATTTTCGTCACCATAGATGAAAAATTCATAACCGGAAAAGCCGGAAGCCCGAATATAGTTTTCAGCTGATAGGCGAATACATCCCACGCGGAGGTATATCCGCAGTCCTCAACTATGGCCTTTACCTGGGGTGGCAGTTCCTCCCCGGAAACCATCATCACCGTGGCGCCGCCCATAGAAACCCCGTATACCGCAATCTGTATGGCTCCATGTTCTTCAACCAGCGTATTGATCCACGCCGTCACATCCTTCCGGTCCGGCCATCCCATGCCAATATAATCTCCGCCGCTTTTACCATGGCCCCGGGCATCGGGCAGGAGCAGGTTGTACCCCATGGCGTAAAACTGACGGCCCTGGGTCACCATGCGAAGGGCATCGCTGGTATATCCGTGGCACAAAACGGCCCATTTTTTGGAATCATCCCGGTGCGTCAGTTCATAGGCGTGGAGCGTAAGATTATCAAAGGACTGTATATACCGTTCTGTATATTCGTTCCGGAAAAACCATTCCTGGTCACGCTGAAGGGTATCCTCTTTTTCACCGCTTCGGGACCCTTCGGAATTTGACGGAGCGTCGAAAACCACGGATTTGTCGGTTTTCGGGTTAATGGCAAGGTTGTAAAAAAAGTTCCCCGCGGCAATTCCCGCAGCGGTAAAAATCACCATACCCGCGGAAACTATCCCGATTACCCATACAAGCACCGTATTTTTTTTCATACTTTAAGTATATCCGGCGGCGGACAAATTGAAATACCTTAATAAAAATCACCATAACTACAGAAAGTTTTCTATTGACCGGTATGGTCACAGGGGCTACTATTTACTACTGATTGAATTTAAAACTGCAGTAAGGACTATCCCTATGAAAACCTTAATTCTTTACGCGACAAAACACGGAGCCACGGAAAAAATAGCGGAACTCATCGCGGAGGAACTCCCCGGATCAGAACTGTTCAATATCCGGAAATCCCCTGCCCCGTCCCTCGGCCAATACGATACGGTGATACTGGGAAGTCCCCTTACGGCGGGCCGGATCAGAAAGGAAATCCGGGAATTCTCCAAAAAGAACGAATCCGTTTTATTGGGAAAAAAACTGGGGCTTTTTGTTTCCGGCCTCTCGGATACCGGAGATGAACAGTACTTTGAAACCAATTTTCCTCCCGCCCTGGCGGCCGGAGCCGCGGCGAAGGCGTTTTTGGGCGGTATCTATGACCCCGCCAAATGCAACGCCTTTGAACGGATGGTCATCAAAGCCGCATCAAAACTGACGGTTTATACTTCCGTGATTAACCGTGACAGAATCAGTTTATTTGCGCGGAAGCTTTCCCAATAAAAAAACGTAAAAATCTTATTGCCGGCATGTCAGATGGTCAGCCAGTATTCCCCGCCGCCGGGCGTGCGCTTCATAAAACCGTAATCAATGAGATACCGCCGGATTGTTGCGTAATCATCAAAAACAGCTTCAAGAATACGGTTAACATCCTTCTCGGAATACATTCTTCCCGATTCGAACTGTTCGGCTATCTTTGTAAGAATAACAACTTTTTTCTTTTCCTTGGGTGGAAATTTACCAAGACGCAGGGGATCCAGACTGGTAAAACACGCATGGAGAATGGTGTCCCGTTCTTCACCGGTTACTACATAGCGCTCATCCACCATCGTCGCGTGACCGTGTACCGGCATTATATCCTGAATACCGGCGGTTTTTTTCCCGAAGGCGTATTCATATAACGCAAGGTAGAGTTTTGCCTGTTTTGCCTTTTCCCTGAACATGAACTTCTGGTGCCGCACCGTCGATGCCGCGACTCCCAAGGTCCGGGCAATCTCCTTGTCGCTGGTTCCGGAGGCAAACATCCTGAAAAGCTGCTTCTGGTTTTCCGTTAGAGTATTGTACCGTGAATCATCGGCAATAAGCTGTTCCTGATAATCCCGGTGATCCGTTTCCAGATGTATCTCAATTGCCCGGGACGCCGCAAAAAAGCGTCCGCCGATTCCGTATACTTCCCCTGTTTCAAAGGTTTTTCCGCAGACAGCACAGCGGTACGATTCCCGCGGGAACTCCGAAATCGTATAGCCCCGCCCAATATCCTTAATCTCTAAATCATCTACTTTCATTGTTATTCCTGTCTATATTTATTATAAACATATCTTATTATTGTTTATTTATTATGTCAACCAACCACTATTTACAAACAAAAATATCGGTATTTGGTATTTCAGGGAACGGTATTTCCAAAGTCAGGGCAAAAATAAAAAATCAGGTTGCATTATGAAAAGTATCATACTATCCTATATTAGTTATATTTAACGATTAACCTCATAAAGGATGGGACCATGGAGCTGATACATACCGCTGTTACCACCCTTTTTGATCTTGATACCAAAACATTAATTGGTGTCCTGGTATGGGGTAACATCGCGGCGGCAGTTCTGATTCAGACATTTCAGTCCCATAATCTGAGTACCACCGACATCCAGAATATCAAGCGGATGACCCTGATCCGGATTTTCTACGCCATCGGATATATACTGTTATTTTTGCGGGGTGTGTTCCCGGATATCCTGTCGGTCAATGCCGGGAATACCATTCTGTATATATGTTTCTATATGGAAGCCAGCCTTTTGCTGACAATGATGGAGTCCGATTCAAGGGTTTTGTCGGCGGTTCTCAAAATCACGCTGGCCGCTGTGGTTTTATCATTTAACATCTTTGAGTTTATGTACAAAGATCCGTCATTGCGCATAACCATGGCATCGATAAGTATCTTTGCGATCCTCGTAACTCCAACAATTAAACTTCTCTTTTCAAAAAAAGTCAGCAAGTTTAAACACGCCATCGGTTTTTTTTACGTAATACTGCTGTTAACCATAATACCGAGGTCAATCCTGCCCCTGGTAACCGGAGATGTCAGTCTTCATACCAATAATTTATATCAGACCCTGTTTTTTATTGCCCAGATTTTAATGATGGTTTCCGGTACCATCATAAACCTGCTTTTTATGAAGGAAAAAAACGACAAGATTATCGAAACCATGGCAAAAACCGACAGTCTTACCAGCATTGCCAACAGGCATTGTTTTCTGCAGGAAGCCACGGTACTTTTTAATATTTGCAGGGAACAGAAAAAAGAGCTGACCCTTCTCTTTTTTGATCTGGATCATTTTAAAATGATCAATGACCGGTACGGTCACCAGTTCGGGGATGAAGTCCTTAAAACTTTTACCAATATTCTGAAACAGAGCCTGAGAAACGGGGACCTCTCATGCCGGTACGGCGGAGAGGAGTTTATCGCCATTGTTCAGAATCCCCGGGAAAATCTTGGGGAACTGATCGCCGAGCGGATCAGGAATGAAGTAAAGCATACCAGCTTTGAAATGATCCCCGGTTTCAGATTTACCGTCAGTATCGGAATGATATCTTCGGTTCCCGGACAGAGTGAAAGCCTGAGCGACTTTATCCAGAAGGGCGACATGGCAATGTACGAAGCCAAGAAATCCGGAAGAGACAAAACCGTCGTCTATTCCTGCTGAAAAAAACACCGCAATGTGGTTATTGATAAACAAATTTTATTATATTAATATTAGATAAATTTATATTTTTAGCTTTTCAGGATATAACCGGTGAAAAACTCGCTCCCGCTTTTCAGGATAGTATTGTTTCTTTTTTTCTGCAGAATGGCTGTTCCGCAAACCGTAACGGCTCAGGAAAATCCCGCGGCGGACCAGGATGAATTATCCCTGCCGGATATTACGGAAAAGCCCCGGATTGGGGTTGCGCTGATTGAGGCAATGGCAAGCAATCTGGTATTAGGCGGGGTTAACCGCTTTATTCGAAGAGCCGATTACGCTTATATATCCCTTGATTCGATAAATTCAAATGTAACTTCCACATGGGTTTGGGACCAGGATGAATTTCCGGTTAACCAGCTGGGTCATCCCTATCAGGGTTCATTTTATTATATCGCCGGACGTTCCAACGGGTTAAGTTTCTGGCAGTCCTCTGCCCTTACCGCCGGAAACAGCATATTCTGGGAATTAATCATGGAAACCGAAACGCCCTCAATAAACGATTTAATTCTTACCACGGCGGGATCTATTTCCGTGGGGGAAATGCTGCACCGGCTGTATGTGGCTTCCGATTCGGCGGGCTTTTTTTTCAAATGGATACTGAGTCCCTTTGACGGCATAAACGACGCTATCTTCGGAAACAGAAGAAATCCTCAGAACTATTCTCCCCTGTACCAGGAAGAAACCTATTTTTCCTTTGGCCCCGGGATGCTGCTGAGCCGGATGGACAGCCAGCGCACCGGTACCGTGGATATTACCAGGCCCTCACTGTTCATTGAAGGCGGTATCGTGTACGGCAACCCCTATTCCAAACGGGTGCGGGCGCCTTACGATCATTTTGAAGTCCGGGCAAGAGTCCAGGGCTCCATACCGTATTATTCTCTGGAATTATTTTCCGACGGGGCGCTGTATACAATTGGTCTCTGGGATACGGAAAAACACCAAAGCGCGCTGACGCTGAATCTTCATTACGATTTTATTTACGGTTCCCTGGTTAATTACTCCGCGAATTCCCTTGGACTGGGCTATAAAATGCATCAGTCGGTTTCGGAGAACTGGGAACTGTCTTTTAAATCCCACCTGAACTGGGTATTCCTGGGAGCGAGCGAGTTTATCCGTATATGGTACGGTGACATAACCTACGAGGATGAGGACGCGGAACACCGGACTTACGATTTCAGTACCGGCGGCGGAGCGAAGATATATTTTTACGCGCTCCACTCCAGATTCGGCGGTATTTACCTGGACGGTCTGGTAAATTTCCTGTACACCATACCCGGCACCGTTCCCGAGAACGGCTCTCCCGGTTTCGCTGTCATCGGAATGGGAAATATCTCCTATGAAAAAGAAATCAAGGCGGGATGGCACGCGGGCATCACCGCGTCGGGATACTGGAAGAGCGGATTTTATACGGAAGCTAAAAATGTCCATGAACTCATTACAAGCTGCAGTCTGTATGCAAAAAAACGATTCTGACATATCATTTATAAAAACATGGAAACGGAGGCTGTACCATGGCGAATATCCTGGATTATCTCAATTGGAGAGGAGACCTGCCATTCAGCTGTGACCCGGTCAATACGGTGGATGAATTCATCCTTTCCCGGATTTCGTATTTACCCTTTGAGGGAATTCTCCCGGGAGAAGCGGACAATAGTTCCATTACCATAGGAGAAGCTTCAGAAATTTTCAAAAAACTTCGGAGTGACAGCCGGACCGCCGAAACCCTTCGTATTATCTGGCCCGATGACATTCCTTTTTTTGAGTCTCTGGGACAGAATGAACGGTACCGCAGCCTTCGCCTTACCCGCTACGTCAACCACATTAATACCGCACAGGAAAAACAATTTTCCGCGGTTACAATCCTGACCGGGGACGGTTCGGTCTTCGTATCCTACCGGGGAACCGACAATACCTTGGTCGGCTGGAAGGAAGATTTTAATATGGCGTTCCTTTCCAATACCCCCTCCCAGCTTGAAGCGGTCTCATACCTGAAGGAAACCGCGGCGGTTTTCAGGAAAGAAAAATTAGTTCTCGGCGGCCATTCCAAGGGCGGCAACCTGGCGGTATACGCCGCGGTATTCTGCGGCAGGAAAATACAGAACAGGATAACTTCGGTGTATACCGAAGACGCGCCCGGTATCAGCAAAGAAATACTTTCCGCTGAAGAATACAGCGCCGTAAAACAAAAGATCCGGGCGTTTGTTCCCCAGGGTTCGGTGGTGGGAATGCTCTTTGAGCATCCCGCTGACTATACGGTGGTGGAAAGCACCCAGAAGGGACTGCTTCAGCATAACATTTATTCCTGGCAGGTAACCAGGAATGATGTGGTACGGCTAAATACCGTAACCAAGGGAAGCGTCTTTATGGACCAGACCCTCAACGAATGGATTTCTGGTCTGACCAGCGAACAGCGGAGGCAGTTCGCGGAAACAATTTATACGGTCCTGATTTCAACCAGCGCCGAGACCATACCGCAGTTTACTTCTTCATGGTACAAACACGCAAGCGATATGGTAAAGGCCTTAAAGGAAATTGATAAACCGACCCGGGACGCTGCGTATAAGGCGGTCGGGGCGCTGTTTAAAGCGGCCCAGGAGAATATGGGGACGCTGCTCGCCAAGGACCGGGAAAAAACCGGGAACACGCCGAAGGGAACCGATTCACCCTCCCCCTGAGTTCCGCAGCTATCTACTTGGTATAGATGCTTCTGAGCACTCCCAGGCCGCCGTATTCACGGTCTACACAAAGCAGCGGTGATTCCGGTCTATACTCGTGCCGAGGACACGTTCATTATCCGCTGCCCCATTATTGCCAGAATATCCATTATCTTATCTATATAAATTATAAAGAATGCGTTAAAATGAAAGTGGATGAACCCTGAAAAAGAACGGATAATATTCCATATAGACTGCAACGCGTTTTTCGCCAGCGTTGAGGAGATTCTGTCACCGGAGCTTAAAAAAGTTCCCATGGCGGTCTGCGGAAACCCGGAAAGCCGCCGTGGAATTATCCTCGCGAAGAATGAACTGGCAAAAGGGTTCGGGATAAAAACAGCGGAAACGATCTGGCAGGCTAAACGGAAATGCCCCGGCCTTGTGCTGCGCCCGGTCCGCCACCGCTTGTACACTGAATACAGCGAGCGGATAAATACAGTCTACGGAGAATATACCGATCTGGTGGAGCGGTTCGGCCGGGATGAAAGTTACCTTGATGTAACCGGTAGCATCCGGCTGTTCGGCGGAGATCCCGCGGCATTGGCCCATACTATACGGGAACGCATTCCCCGGGAATTCGGACTTACCGTATCGGTGGGCGTTTCATTCAATAAAATATTCGCGAAGCTGGCCAGCGACCTCAAAAAACCGAACGCGGTCAGTATTATTACCAGAGATAATTTCCGGGATGTTGTCTGGCCCATGCCGGTCTCCGCCTTGCTGATGGTTGGTGAATCAACCGCCAATGTACTGCATTCCATTGGCATCAGTACCATCGGCGACCTTGCGAAGGCAAAGGAAACGACCCTGGAACGGAAGCTGGGAAAATTCGGAGAGCTCCTGTTCCAGTATGCCAACGGTACGGACACCTCTCCGGTCCGCTCCGCGGACGAAATTCCGGATGTCCATTCCATTGGAAACGGAATGACATTCAAAAGGAATTTATATTCCCAGGATGATATAAAAACCGCAGTCACAGCCCTCGCGGACACAGTGGCGTCCCGGCTCCGGCAGCAGGGCCTAAAATGCCTCACCGTGCAGATTACCATCAAAGATCCTGAACTGAAAGTAATTACCCGGCAGAAAGCGGCCGCCGGTCCTACCTGGCTCGCTTCTGAGCTGGCCCGGGAATCTCTCAGCCTCATCGAGGCGTCATGGTCTCCCGGAAAACCTATCCGGCTGCTCACCGTAACCGCCCAGAAATTAGTCCCCGCGGACGCTGCCAGGGAACAGCTGAACCTTTTCCAGGAGCCGGATCAGAAAATAACCCGGCAGAAAAAAGAAAAACTCGAGCGGGCTATTGATACCATCCGGGATAAATACGGTACCCGGAGTATTTCTCCGGGGAACGTAATCGGCAATGATCTGGGTATTAATGAAGATTATAGCTTCGACGAATGATGCGGGGGAGCACCGACGCTGACAATCCGGAAAGCCCTGGGGATGGCGATACCGCGGGACCCGTCACAAGGAAATGGGTTTGAGCGGCTTTCGAGTCCACGAGGCCGCTGAGGAGCCAAACCCATTTCCCTGTGACACCCGGCGTTACCATAACGGCCCGAGGGGGCTTTCCGGCATAACCGGCTCGGTGCTGCCTGACAGAGAGGGCGGCTCCCCCTGCGCTCCAGCCTTGCCGCGTTATATGTGGTGGAGTTTTGCTCCGCAAAACTCCTAAAAGACTTGGCGCCGTAAGCGGCAAGTCTTACGCTGCCCCCACTTCGGGTTCCCGGGTGATTGAGGGCACTTCCGGCAGTGAACCGGTCCCTCAGGTTTCCTGGGTAAAGATATCCTCTTCCCGCAGACTCTCCGGGTCGGCGCAGGCCAGGGTGTTTACGAAAGCCCCCTTGGGAAGCGGCACAGGGCCTTTCCTGAGGGGGTCATCGGTTTCTTCCATAAAATGGTCCAGCATATCCGAAAGTTCTTTTCTGACCGCGGTGTACTGTCCGTCATGGACCCGGTTCTGCCGCTCATTGGGATCAAGGTCAAGATCAAAGAGCTGCTCCTGGTCTATGGCCATCTCCGCCAGGCCGGCGGAAAGCATATACTCCTTGGAGGGGCTGTTGTCAATATTCGCAAGCACCGGCACCGTATGTTCCGGGTTAAAGCGCCTGATATATTTGTAGCGTTTCGTCCTGACCGCCCGCTGGGGATCATAGGATGCATGGTAGGTTACTTCCGCAAAAATACGGTCGTTGACTTCGTCGCTTTTATTTTCAAGAATCGGCAGCAGCGACTTTCCCTGGAGCCATTCCGGTTTCGGAACACCCAATAGGTCGCACACTGTGGGAAACACATCCAGATGGCTCGTCAGGCTATCCTTGGCTGCCCCCGCGCTGGGGTTACCCGGGTAGCGGATCATCAGGGCCGTCCCGATACCGCTGTCGTAGAGATTGCACTTCATAAAGGGAAAGGCAATGCCATGGTCCGTGGTGTAAAAAATCACCGAGTCTTTATCGAGCCCCAGCCGCCGGATTTCATCCAGGACCGAACCGAGAACGGTATCCGCTCTCCGGGCGGAGGTTAAAAACCCCTGCATATCTCCGCGGATTTCCGGACTGTTCGGCAGGGGATCCGGCGAGCGGAGGTACTTCCGGGAAAGATCGTCATCAAATTCCGTAAAAGGCCGGTGGGTATGTTCCAGACCAAAGGACAGGAAAAATGGTTTTGAATGGTTTTCCCGGAGGAACGAAATTGCCGATGCCGCGTTTGCCTCATCCCACTGGGTCGCGTTTTCCATTCCCGCTTTATCGGCGATATATACCCGGCTGTACCCGATCATACCGGCATCCGCCGCTTCGTGCTGCATCCCGCAGAGTACCGTCTCAAACCCGTTCCTGCCGAGATACTGGGCAAGGTGTTTCGTGTAATCGATACTGAATCCCCTGTGGGCCAGCCCCATCATGCCGCAGCTGTGGGGAACCATTCCCGTAAGCATCGCGCTGCGGCTGGGGGAACAGGTGGGGCCGCAGCAGTAGTTGTTCCGGAACAGCGCGGACTGGCCCGCAAGCTCACGGAGACGCGGGGTCGGGACCGCGTAGCCGTAGGGTTCGAGGTACCGTCCCGTATCATGGGTATGAAGGTAAATCAGATTCATAGTATTCCTATCCTTTCTTCCTTTGGAGCGGCGGTATCCGCCGGGTTCAGCGGAACCATCTGGGGATTATTTTCCGTAAGTTCCAGTGTCCTGCCCCAGCAGACCAGGGACATTTCCTTTCCCGTAAGAAGCGTCAGCAGAACGCCTTCCCCGGCAATGGCTACTTCAATAAGACACCGGCGGAACCGAAGCCTGAATTTGTAGGACTTCCATTTTCCGGGGAGCAGCGGCCGCAGTTCCAGCCTTCCGTCGTACTGCCGGACACCGGCAAATCCGTTGATAATACACATAACCGTTCCGGCCATGTTGGCGATGTGGACACCATCCTTGGTATTGCCCTTATGGTCATCCAGGTCCGTGCGGGCAGACCGCAGAAAATAATCATAGGCTTTATCGAGGTATCCGATCCTGCTGGCGACTATACTGTAGATACAGACTGACAGTGATGAATCATGGGTCGTAAGGGGTTCGTAATAATCAAAATCCCGTTTGATCTGATCATCGCTGATATACTGGTCAAGCATAAAGTCCGCCAGTACCGTATCGGCCTGTTTGAGCACCCGGTGGCGGTACAGCACCAGGGGATGGTAGTGGAGCAGCAGCGGATAGTGTTCCTTCGGTGTCCCGGAAAAATCCCAGTCCGCTTTATAGGCAAAACTGTCATCCTGCAGAAAGACTCCGCGCTTTTCATCATACGGAAAAAACATCGCGTCCCCTGCCCGCTTCCATTCCTGAGGCTCTTCCGGTCCGAGTCCGATTTTTTCGCGGAGTTCCGAAAGCCGCCGGGGATTTTTTTCTTCAAGTTTCGTGTAAATACTATGGGCGTACCACAGATTTTCCCGGGCGATCCGGTTGGTGTAGAAGTTGTTGTTGACTAAGGCGGTATACTCATCGGGACCGGTTACGCAGTTGATGCAGAACATGCCGTTCCTTTCTTCCGAATAATTTCCCAGATCCCTCCAGAACCGGGCGGTTTCAAACAGTATCTCCGCGCCGCACTCTTCCAGAAAACCAGCATCCCCGGTGACCTGAACGTAATTCTTTACCGCCACGGCAATGTCGCCGTTGATATGGTACTGGGCCGTTCCCGCCGGGAAGTACGCGGAACATTCCGCGCCGTTGATTGTCCGCCAGGCGAACAATGCCCCGTTTTTATGCCCCATCTCCCGGGCCCGTTCCCGGGCCGCCGGCAGGCATTGGTAACGGTATTCCAGAAGGTTTCGGCATATTTCGGGATTGGAGTAGAGGAACGACGGAATTACGTAGATTTCCGTGTCCCAGAAATAATGGCCTTCGTAGCCTTCTCCGGTAAGCCCCTTCGCGGCAACACTGCGGCAGCTGTCCTTCCCGACGGATTGTATCAGGTGGAAACTGTTGAATCTCAGGCCCTGCTGCAGATAGTCATCCCCGTTAATTTCGATCCCCGCGGTTTCCCAGTACCGGGAAAGGTAGGATTCATTTTCCGAAACCAGAACGTCAAAACCTTCCCGGGCCGCTGCTTCAGTTTCTCCGAGTACCGTTGTGAGCGGATCACCGTCACCGCCGCACAGACTGGTCTCGCCGCAGTAGGCTATGTACTTTTCAAATTCCACCGTACTTCCGGGAACACAGTCAAAGGCAAACGCCAGTTCAAGGGATTGTTCCCCGCAGGTATAGTCACAGCCGGATTCACCCGTTACCGTGTGGCCCGCGGCGCAGGCTACGGTCAGCCCGCTGCGGATTGTACGCTGGACGGCATGCAGAGTATTGCCGTTCCGGCCGGTTTCAATCCGCTCAAAACAATTCTCCGGGAGATGGGTTCCGATCCGGGGATCCTTATCGGCGTTCTGGTTGCTGGACTTCGTATCCAAAGCCGACATAATGGTGAGTTTTCCCGAAAAATCAATCGGTGTCACCGAAAAAGCAATGGCACCGCAGTGCTTCCGTACAAAGCTGACAACCCGGCGCACGGCGACCCGGATACTCTTTCCGCCACTGGCGGCAAACACAAAAGAACGGGACAGTACCCCTGTCCGGAAATCCAGTTCCCTATGGTATTCCCGGATTTTATCCGGATCCATCCGGACCGGTTCCCCATCCGCTTCCAGACGGATGGTTTTGGCATTCATTACGTTGAGCATGGTCTGCCCCTGCCCGGGATACCCATAGGCGGTTTCAGGGTATTTTATCGGAAAGGTTTCGTAAAACCCGTTGAGGTAACAGCCTTCCAGTGAATTTGGTACGCCGCCCTCCTCAAAGGTTCCCCGCCATCCGAAGTATCCGTTGCCCTGGGCAAAAAGAGACTCCTGTTTGCGGAGGTTAGATAGATCGAGCTCATGCTCTTCGAGTTTCCAAGTGTTCATAATATGCTGTATGCTCCGAATGTAATGATCGCGCTATTGCTTAATAGCTCCGCTGGAAACACCGGCGACGATATATTTTTGCGCTGCAATATAGAAGATAATCACCGGCAGTATGGTAAGGGTAAGCCCTGCCATAGCGAGGTTCCACTGGATGGTGTATTCACCGAAGAACGAATAAGTTGAAAGCGGGATAGTCCTGAGGTCTTTGCTGGAAAGCACCAGGGACGGCAGCAGAAAGTCGTTCCAGATATGGATAACCTGGAGAATCATGGCCGTCACCGTGGTAGTTTTAAGCATGGGGAAAACAATCCGCAGAAAAAGCTGCCAGGTGTTGCAGCCGTCTATGGTGGCGGCTTCTTCTATGGATACCGGGATAGATTTTATAAACCCATGGTACAGGAAGACGCACATGCCGACGCCGAACCCGATGTTCATGTAGATCAATCCGAAATGGCTGTTCAGGAAAGGGATACCGGTAGTATTTTTCAGGATTCCCATAAACTGCATCAGGGGCATCATGATGGACTGGAACGGAATAATCATGGTGGCGATAAAAATGTAAAAAACCACAGAGCCTATCTTTGAAGGTCTGCGTACCATTATCCACGCGGTGGCTGAGGTAAGGATAATAATAAAAACAATACTGAGAACCGTCACAAACAGAGAATTTGTCAGGGCACTCCCGAAATTCATTTTCTGCATGGCGGTCTGGTAATATTCAAAGGTCAGCGTCTTCGGCAGTCCCAGGGGATTAAGACTGATCTCCGCCCGGTTTTTGAACGAGTTAACAATAACAACGTAAAACGGAGACAGGTACAGCAGCGCCGCGAGAAATAACAATATGGAGCAGATAATGTTTGTTCGCTTTTTCACATTACCACCTCCCGGCGTTTGTTAAAATATGTCTGAACCAGGGTAATAACCGCCACGAACACAAAAAACACAATGGCCTTTGCCTGTCCGTATCCGTAATTGCCGATGGTGAAGATTTCATTGTAAATGTTGATGGCAAACATTTCCGTTGAGGAAAAAGGCCCGCCCGCTGTAAGGGATAAGTTGACATCGTAAATTTTGAATGAATTGGAAAGGGTCATAAAGGTTGTAACCGTGATGGCGGGCATCAGCAGGGGAACCGTGATACTGCGGAACCGCTGCCATCCGGTGGCGCCGTCGACACTGGCGGCTTCCAGGAGATCCATGGGAATGCCCTGCAAACCCGCGATGTAGATTATCATAATGTAGCCGGCCATTTTCCAGGTATTGACGATCACCAGAGCAGCCATGGCCGAAGCCGGCTGCAGGAGCCAGTTAAAAAATATTTTTTCAAGGCCGAGCAGCTCCCCGATGGCGGGGAATGGTCTGGCAAAAACAAATTTCCAGATAAATCCCAAAAGCAGTCCGCCGATAAGATAGGGCGCGAAAAACATTGCCCGGGCGGCATTGCGGGTACGGAGATTGGTGGTCACCACCAGCGCGAGCAGGAGCCCCAGAAGATTCGTGGAAAGGACACTGAAAAAGGTAAAAACCAGGGTATGCATACCGGAGCGCCAAAAACGCGCATCCGAGAAAATGCGGATATAATTGCCGATACCGTTCCATATCTTCGGATTGGCGGGTATACCGTCCCAGGTAAAAAAAGAATATCCGATACCGATTATGAACGGAATAATCACCACCGTGATAAAAATAAGAACCGTTGCCGCCGGTATGATCAAAAATGAATAATAGGCAATATTTTTCTGGACCCTCATACGTACCCTTTCTGTTTTCCGGGAAGCACCCCAGGCGGTGGTGTCCCGGGAATCCGGTCAGAACGGTTTCCGCCCCGGCTGCCGCGGCGGAGACCGTTACCTTTTTTACAATTACTTCGCCGCTCCTTCAACCCAGGCCTTATCCAGTTCTTCCAGGAAACGCTGACCCGTCATGGATGTATCGGAGAAGAATTTCTGGGCAGTGGGAAGAATATGGGTATTGATAAGCCCTTCCGGCCAGTCACGGTAGGTCCAGGGCAGGGTTTTTCCGCTCCGGGTGTATTCATGTACCACAGTGGAAAGAGGATCAAGTCCCGATACCGGTACACTCTTGAGGGCGGGAATGAAGTTGAATTCATTGGCGATATAATGATGCCCCCGCTCGCTGGTAAAGAACCACTCAAAGAATTTAAGGGCTTCGGTGATTTCTTCCTGGCTGCGGTCCTTGTTGATACACCACGCGTTGGGCATACCTACGGACAGCTTATCGTTGCCCATAAGCGGAAGCGGCGCGATGGACATATCAAAGGTAACACCGTAGTCGGCGAACATACCCCAGACCCAGTTTCCCTGGTGGATCATCGCGGTTTTGCCGGTGGCAAAATTCGCGATCTGATCATCATAGGTAACTCCCATGGGATTGGCGGTATTGGCCCGGATAACTTCCATAAACCGCGCCCATTCCTGGAACTCCGGGGTCGCCGCCATTTTCACCTCACCCTTGTTGAGTTTGGCGATATAATCAAGATAATTATCCTGCATGGCAAAGGGAACATTGAGGATGTGGCCCACCAGGAAGTAGGCTTTGTCGGACATCTGAACCGGGTCAACGCCGGAAGCCTTGAGGGACGCGGCATAGGACCTGAAACTGTTAAAATCGGTCATCCGTGAAGGATCCACAAGTTTCTTGTTGTAGATCAGTCCGTATCCTTCAACACTGTAGGGTACACCGAGAATCTTTCCGTCATACACCAGTGCCTGGTTATCCGCAATGTCCGAAATATAAGGCTGCCCCGAAAGATCATACAGATACGAATGGAGCCGTTCCAGCCGTCCGCCGGGGGAAACATTGAAAATAGTAGGACCCTGGCCGCTGGTGAGCTTGCCTACCAGGGTATCCATATAGTTGTCCCCCGAAGCGCCGAGCACTTCAACCTTTACGCCGGTCAGCTCGGTATACTCCTTAGCCATTGCTTCCAGCTGATCGACGATTTCTACCTTGCTCTGGAAAATCTGTACGGTTACGTTGCTTCCGGCTTTTTTTCCGGACGACGACGAACCGCTGTTGCCGCATCCGGTAAACGCGGACAAGGCCAGTATTCCAATTAGTGCCAAGGAAAAAATATTTCTGCTGTTCATCCCATATCCTCCTTATTGATCATGGATTGGATGTAGATAGGAACGTTTAGTTAAACGTTAAACCCACGATACCATCGCATAGTACCGGTGTCAATCAATTTTTTTTGAAAAAAAACGAATATTTCTGGGCTTATTGCAGATTTTAAAAAAAATGTATTATTGCAAGTTAAACGTTTTACATCTAACGGGTCGAACGGCCCCATACCACCGGCGCCTTAATTTTTCGCTCCATGGCAGGCATTCCTTCGTTCATCATTTTTACCAGTGTCTCCGCAGCCAGATACCCCATCTCGTAACGGGGAATCGCGGCGGTGGTAAGGTACCCGTCGGGCAGTTCCGACATGTGGTCACCGTCAAAACCCGATACCGCCACCCGTTTAGGCACGTCCACATCGAATTCCCGAAAAGCCTGGACAACTCCCGCGGCCATATTATCGTTGGCGCATACCACCACATCCGGGAGATTCCCCCCCATGGCCATAATATTTCCCGCCCGTATGCCGCTCTGAACGGAATAATCCCCCTGGTAATAATTGTCCGGGGTAAAGGCAATACGGTTGGTTTTAAGGACAGCCTTGAAGGCTTCGTAGCGTTCCACATGGTCCGGGGTATTTTCAATGCCGCCGAGGTAATTAAATCTGCGGTACCCCTTTTGAACCAGGCGCTTGGTCAGTTCCTCCATACTGGCGCGGTTATCGGTTACCACCGAACTGACTTTGGGAGAATCCAGGATGCGGTCCATCACCACAAGGTTCATGTCCTGGCTGGCGGCGTCCAGAATCTGCCGGTCGTTGATGCTTTTATCCAGGACAATGGCCCCGTCAACAAAACCGTTCCTGAGGAAACTGTTGATGGCCGAGTGGGTACAGATAATCATACCGATATGATGTTCATGGAGACAGTCGTTGATACCGTTGATAATTTTCAGGTAAAAACTCCGTTCAAAATCGCTGAAGCAGAACATGGCGGTATTGGTTTTACCGGACTTGAGGTTCCGGGCCATAATGTTGGGATGGTAATCCATTTCCCTGCAGAGGCTGAGTATTTTTTCACGTGTTTCCGGCCCAACATTGGCTTTTCCGTTGAGAACATTGGAAACGGTCGTTACCGATACGTTTGCGGCCTTGGCAATGTCCTTGATGTTTGCCAACCAGCGCCTCCTTCCGGTTGCCCTGTTTTTCAAAATGTAGATCAATACCGCGGTAAAATCAATACGGGGGGAGCACCGGGTCTGACAAGCCGGAAAGCACCCGTGGGTACCAGGTCCGCGGGGCCCGGCACGGGAAAGCGGGTATGGCGGTGCGTCGGCCTGCGGCCTCGAAAACCGCTCATACCCGCTTTCCCGTGCCACCCGGCGCTGCCATTACGGCGGGCGCTTTCCGGCTTAACCGGCTCGGTGCAGCCCCTTCCATGGGGGGCTGCTCCCCCTCGCTCCAGCCTTGCCGTACCGCCTCTGGAGTTTTGCGGAGCAAAACTCCTAAAAGACTTGACGCCGCAGGGGGCAAGTCTTACGCTACCCCCACTTCTGGTTTCCCGGTGATAAGACGGTACGGATACGGTCGGCCAGTCAGGACAGCGTGTCCTTTTAGCGCGGCCCATCTGTCCGGGTAAGGGTAAGGCGGATCTCAAACATCCGGTTCCAGGGCATTTCCGCTGAAATATCCCAGGGAACGGCCGCGAAGTTTTCTCCGGCAAAAGCCCGGAGGCGGCGGGTCGCTTCCTCCGCGATGGCAGCGCCCTTTCCATCAAGATCCCGGACCGTGACAGACGGCCCGAAGTCCCCGGTGTTTATCAGATCAATGATATCCTGCCGGACCTGGGTCATGTATCCCCAGTCTTCGATATACCGGGAAAACCGGAATTTATCGGAAAGTTCCTGTACGGCGCCGGTGAAGCTCCCCTGTTTTCTGGCAATGCAGACGGCTGCTGCGTGGGCCACCGCGGTTCCCATGGCGTTGGATGACGTATTCCATCCGGAATAGCCATGGATCGCGCCGAGCAAATTCTGCTCCTTGAGAAAAACCATCAGGCATTGGTCGGCCCCGTCCGGTACGGCGCAGTCCGCCACGGCGCATACCGATCCGGCGGCGAGGAAATCTTTGATGCGGTCCATGAACGCGGGGAGATTGCGTTCCGGCTCCATGTACAGCTTCCGCCGGTCCAGCTCGAATTTTATCCGGTTGCTGAAAGCCGTGGGCGGATTGACCATCAGGGCAATGTCGGCTTCCCCGGGATGCTTCGCGGAAGAAGCCCCGGCGGTCCGGATATGGTGCGGGACGGTCTCACCGATGGTCCGGTCCTCATAGGGAGGTATTGTAAGTTTGCCGGTATTGGAGGAATACTCCACCCAGAATTTCGGGGAAACATTCGCCGTATCGCATAAAGCCCGGGCAATCAGGGTACATCCCATTTCATCAGCCCCGGGATACATGGATATTTTTGAAAGCATCACGAGTTCCGCGGCCTTAAGGGCCAGGCGCCGCCGTTCCGCCGGAGCGAAACCGTATTCCGCGCAGTCGTCCAGGGGAATTACCAGATGGTCGATGATTCCCCGGGAAGCCAGGTCGATGGTCCCGGTGTTGGTCAGGAAGTTAATTTCCCTGCGGGCGAGAAAATCCTCAAGGAAATTCCCCGGAACCCGGCGGAGGATGTCCTCCTTTTCCGAGAGTTCCGAAGGCGCCGCTGCGCCGGAGTTTTCCTTGTCGGAAATAACCCCATACCGGAAAATATCGTAACCGTGGTGCTCATAGTAATCCGGTTCCTCACCGCTGCCGTTCCGCGCGGGAGCGCGGGTGATAAGCTGGAAAGCGTAAACCCTGAGTCCGGGATTCTGTCCCTTAAGCTCCCCGAGACGGTTCGCCCGGCGGGCGCATTCCTCCGCAGTGCTATGGTGAAGCCGGGACGGCACTATCCCCCCGTAGCAGAGGAGATCCATGGATACCACCGCGTGGCTTGCGGACCGGGATTCCCGGAGCAGCCATTCCCAGAGGGCCTCCGTATCCGCCGGTATTTTATAGTTCCCCATTATTTCCATCGGAGGGACAGTGATTTCCGCCCCGCCGATCCGGGCAACTGTCTGCGGGTAATCATAGTTGCAGGGCCGCTCATCCAAAGGCAGATATACAATCCTGGGGTTCATATTGAATTCTCCGATCAGTTTCAGCCGTTTTTTTTCAGCCGGTCCAGGGCCAGTTCCGCCGCGCCCTGGGCCGCGCTTTTTGACGGAAGAATTACCGCCGCCCGGGGAAACCGCTGCCCTATGAGCCCGGTAAAAATCTCCCGGTGGCGGCGGCTGTTCACGATATTGCTCCCCCAGATTCCGATTTTAAAATCCGGTTCAGCATCGAGCTGCAGCATGGTGACAATGGTTTCCGCAAGCTTGAATATCTCATGGGCCGCTTTGGTGATAATCTCGGCGGCATAGGGATCTCCGGCATCGGCGGCTTTGTCCACAAGAGCGCCGAGTTTTGGCTCCCGCCACGGGGGCGTACCGATGGCAACCGCCAGATCCATGAGTTCCTTGTGGGTATGGACATTGGTCTCGGCGGACACGAGTTCCGCCAGAGGACCCCGCTCCGCGGCGCCGTCGAGACAGTTCCCCAGGTGGCGCAGAGCCATGCGGGAAACCCAGGATCCCGATCCTTCCTCGCCCATAATTGAAAAAAGCCACCCCCCCGTCCGGGCGCTCCGGCCGTCGGAGCTGCGGCCGAATGCTATGGACCCGGTGCCGGATATCACCAGAGCCCCCACCCCGCCGGTAACGGTGTGGTGGGCGAGCTCCGCGTCGTTGATACAGTAAACCGGACAGCTGAACCCCGCAAGGCTTTCATAGGCCTCAATGAGTATGGCTTCGTCTTCCTTGCTGTCCAGTCCGGTGGTTCCGCAGACAATATAGCGGCAGTCTTCCCGCCGGCCGCCGAAGGTTTCAAGGCACCGGTCGATATTTTCGTTAATGCCGCGGACCATTTCTTCCCGGGGAAAATAGTAATGGCTGCAGGTTCCGCCGGAATATTCCCCCAGTTTTTGTCCGTTTTCATCCACCGCAAGCACCCGGTAATGGGTGCCGCCGCTGTCAATCCCAAGCACGTACATCAGATTCCCCCTGCGAATTTGATATTCAGGGCGGAATCCAGCGCCTTGTACACCTTCGAGCCGTTATCTTCGATACCCAGAACTGCCGGAAGTTTCGCCCCCATAATCTGGCAGGGAAGAATGAGTTCAAAGGGTTCGGTGTACCACCGGCCTGACAGCGCGAGGCCGCAGTCCCGTTTGTCTCCGCCCAAACTCCCCGCGGTAAAAACCAGGGGCGAAATTCCCCGGTGGAATTCCACGAGCCGGTTCATCCGGTTAAAGGCGCCGTCTCCTGATTCCGGCAGCAGGTAAATTCCCGCCATTCTATCGTCCAGGGCACAGATCGGCCCGTGGAGGTATTCCTCGAATTCATAGGCGGCCGCGGGAACCAGCATGGTCTCGAGAATTTTCAAAGCCCCTTCCTGGGCAACCGGAAAGGCTGTGGTCCGGGCGACCACAAAACATTTTTCAATCTTTTTTAAGGACTCCAGGTTTTCGGAAAGCCAGGTTTCACAGCGCCGGATGTTTCCTTCCATATTTTCCACCGCTGTTTCCAGAACTCCGATATAGGAGCGGTATTCTTCCCCGGAAATACGGCCCAGGGCCAGGGCCGTTTCGAGGGCCAGGAGATACAAGGTCATAACCGTGGCGGTATAGCCCTTGGTTTTCGGGCCCGCGGTTTCCGGACCGCAGCCGATTGAAACATGGGGATGGATTTCGTTTATCCGGCATTCCTTCTGTCCGGTGAGCGCCAGGGAATGAATACCCTTCCATTGCTCTATCGCGGAAATCGTATTGTTGGAATTGCCTCCCTGGGATACGAACAAAGCAAAGGGCGAATTGCCGTATACCCGGGGCAGCAGCGTCGGAGGCGCGACACGGACTTCCGTCCCCAGGAGTTCTTCCATAAAGGGCACCGCCATGGCCGCGGCGTTGTTTGATGTCCCGCTGGCCACAAGGTAGAGCCGGTCCGGGCTGCCGCGCTTCCACTCCTCCGTAAAGCGCAGCGTATTTTCTTTGCGGTCCCCCAGAATCGACCGCAGCACCCGGGGCTGTTCCGTGATATAGTCCGTCATTGTCCCTGCCATATATTCCTCCGATATTTACTAAATAAACTTTACTAAGTAATCAATATGACCTATACTCTACCACAGGGACACCGGTTATGCAATCTCAAATTGCAGCGGTTTCCCCGCGGAAAGGAGCAGCCCATGGGACGATACCTCCCGGAATACCTCAAATCCCAAAACCGCAGATTGGTCTTTGATATTCTTTCCCGGGAACGGGAAATTTCCCGGGCCGGTATCGTCCGCATCACGGGAATGAGTTTTCCCACCGTAAGCAAGGCCGCGGATTACCTGATTGAAAAGGGAATCGCCATAGAAACCGAAGAGGAGTCCCCTCCGGAAGGCGGAATCGGCCGCAGGAGCAGACCTATCCGGTTTAACCCCGACGCGTACTGCGCGGTGGGAATGGATTTTGAGGGAAGCACCGCCGAAATCGGGGTCGTTAATATGGCCGGAGAACTCCTCTCCCGGGAACGGTTCCCTTTTTCCGATTTCAGGGATAAAAAAGCCCTGTCCGCTCTGGGAAGCCGGGCGAAGGCGCTGGCCCGGAAGAAAAAAACCCGGGTCCTGGGAGCCGGGATCGGGTTCCCCTCAAACGTAAATCCCGGCACCCGCCGGATTGTAAGCTTCGGGACCCTCGGTATACATGAGCCTGTTTCCTTCGACGAACTTTTTTCACCGCTGATAAAAAATCTTTCCATGCCATTTTTTGTTGAGAACGATGTTAACCTTGCCGCCAAGGGAGAGCTCTTCTGCCGGGGAACCGAGGCGGCCCGGTCCAGCCTGGTGTACATGACCCTGGGAACGGGGTTTGGGGCGGGAATAATACTGGAGGGCCGGCTCTGGCAGGGGCAGAACCATAAAGCCGGGGAGATCGGCAACACCCTGGCGGTACCCGCGGGAAAAGCGCCGCCGATCCCCCTGGAAAATCTCATCAGCGCAGGAGCCATTAACCGGAAATTCAACGTCACAGTCGAAGACCAACCTCTGGAGGACGAAAGATTGAAAAAACGGATCATCGTCTATCTCCTGCCCTACCTGACCGCGGCCCTGTACAATTTCGTGTATCTATATGATATAGAACAGTTCGTATTTTCCGGCTCCGTCCCGCGCTTTCTGGGTTCCGGGCTGTACACGGCTCTGGAAAGAGAACTGTCGTTTCTGATGAATACCCGGGGCAGAAGCATCTCCATTGTTCCGCCCTCCAGCGAAAGCCCGGTCGTAACCGGCGGCGCTTCCATGGTTTTTGAGAAGATGCTTCTGGACCAGTTTCAGGGGTGACACCGGGTGCCTGCACTGTACATGGTAATACGGCGCCTTTCCGGGCTTAGGTAATTGGCCTTAATAGACGGGAGAGACGGCAAAACCGCGGGATCCGAAGTGGGGGTGATGGAAGCCCCCGGAGCGGAAAAACGGAACGTTTTGCCGCGAGGAGGCTGGAATCAGGGGGAGCAGCCCTCCGCAAAGGGCAGCACCGAGCCGGTTAAGCCGGAAAGTACCCGTCGTACCGGGAATGCCCGGTGGCGCGCAAAAAAGGGGATGAGCGACTTTGGAGGCCGGAGGCCGAGACAGGAGCCCATCCCCTTTTTTGAGTGACAGGCCCCGCGGACCCGCTATACACGGGTACTTTCAGGATTGGAAGACTCGATGCTCCCCCTCACCCCGCTTTCCCCCGGATAGCCTCGAGATCGCTGTACAGAGTGAATTTGCTGATCCCCAGAACCTCACAGATCTTGATACTCGATTTTGAAATCTGGAAAGCCCCTTTTTCGTCAAGATAATTCAGGAAGGTGATCCGTTCGTCCTTGTTCATTTCCTTCGGATCCTTCCCCACCAGGGACTGGGCCTGCTGGATGAGATAATCCAGAAGTTTGTTTACATCCTGGGCAAAGAACTCGCCCTGGGATGATTCAAAATGGTTGTACTTCCTGAGGAACCCTTCCATCTTGAGGGTCTCGGTAATATCGAGGTTGATACAGATAGAAGCGATCACCGTTCCTTCGTCGTTTTTGATGTAAATCGAAGAAGACCGCAGAATTTTCCCGTCGGCGGTGGTGGTCACGTAATTAAAGCGGTCGCCGTCCACGACACTCCCGTTGAGCACCTCCAGACCGAGGTTGCTTCCGCAGCCGCCCACCACCCGGTTGGTGATATGGCCGTTCCTGATATCCACTATGGTATGGTTATAGTCTTTTGTTAAGTCATGCAGGACAACTTCGCAGCTGCCGCCGAACTGCGCGGAGATCAGTGTAAGCAGCTGGTCCAGTAATTTGCCCTCATCTTCAAGCCGCTTCATAGGCAGAGCCTCCTTTCCGCATACAGCCATGGGCTGAAAGTTTTACGGCAGAAAAAACCCGAAGTACTCCGGGCAGCGTATTTTCTGTTCATATATTTATTATCACAAATTCGGTAAAAAATAAAGCCTTAATTTCAAAAAACCTGACAATTTTTCATAAAATAACATACAAAAAAGATTTTTATTCATATTTTCGTTGACAGCTTAAAAAAACCATGGTAATTTGCATTGAATTACAGGGGTTTTGCCGTCTTTTTCTCAGAAAAACGCGGCGAAAGACCTGACAAATTATCAGGTAAGTAACGGCAATCCCAGGGCTGTACAGTGCCCTGAAAAATCATTGGGTCCTAATAAGTAAGGAGGTTTCCATGAAAAAAATCATAACCGGTGCACTGGTTATTCTTATGGCGGCGGCAATGTTCACCGCCTGTTCCGGCCGCAGCAGCAGCTCCGGCGACAATAAGGACGTTACCTTCTGGTACGCCTACAAAGGGGACGAAGCGGTGGCTTTTGAAAACGCCATTGCCAAGTATAACGAAAGCCAGAGCAACTACGTTGTCCAGGGCCTGAGCGTCACGGACCAGCAGAAACTGATCGTGGCCCTGGCGAGCAACGAGGCGCCGGACGCGTTCACCCTGTCGAACCAGGACGTGATCAACTTCCAGACCAACGGTCTGCTCCAGGGTCTGAAACCCTACATCGACAAGGACCGATACGATATGAGTATCTATTCCGACAAATCCCTGGAAGCCAACAGCGTCGGCGGCGAAGCATTTGCCCTGCCCCTGAGCGGCTACACGATCCAGATGTTCTACAACAAGGATATTCTGAAGGAAATCGGCTACGATGAACCGCCGGCTACCATGGAAGAGATGTATGAAATGGCGGTAAAAGCCACCCAGACCGACCGGAACGGGAACATCACCCGCCTGGGTTACCCTCTGTTCCCCCTGGCTTCCGCCCGGCAGGAACTGATCTACGGATTCGGCGGCCGCTGGTGGGCCGATGACGGCAAGACCCTTACCCCGGAAAATCCCCACAACATTGAAAGTCTGAAAATGAATGTCCAGTACCGGAACCTCTACGGCATTGAGAAGGTCCAGGCCTTTGTGGCCACCGCCAATACGAACCGGTACACCGCCCAGGACATGTTCTTTGCCGGCAAGCAGCTGTTCCGGCTGGATGGTTCCTGGCTGCCCACCATGATGCAGAACTTCAACTCCACCGTAAATTACGGCATTGCCCTGGTTCCCGGAACGAAAGCCAATCCCCAGAACCGCGGCGTCAGCCGGTTTGAGACATCCAGCGTCTCAATTCCCATCACCGCGAAGAACAAGGACGGCGCATGGGATTTCATCAAATGGCTCAGCAACACCGAGGGCAACAAAATCCTGCTCCAGGGGATCGGCAACCTCCCCGCGCTCAAATCCCTGTACACCGATCCCGAGATTCTCGCGAAGCCCGGCTTCCCGGAATTCATCGATGCCCTGGAACTTGAAAAGGGAATCCAGTATCCCCAGATCGCTGACTTTGCCAAATACGTGTCCCTGATCAACGAACACCTGGATTACGTGTACGCCGGAATGCAGACCCCCGAGAAGGCCATGGAAAATCTGGCCAAGCAGTCGGCTAACCTGAAATAACCGCACATTGTTTTTCTTCTGCCGGCGGAGTCCTTCCGCCGGCAGTGTTTCTATTTACGCAATAGGAGGAACCATGAGTAAATTCCGTTTGAGTGAGAATGCCCGGAATACGAGAAATGGCCTGCTGTTCGCCCTGCCGTGGATCATCGGTTTTCTCGCCTTCAGCGTGTACCCGCTGGCGGCTTCATTGTATTACAGCTTTACCGAATTCAACCCGGTGCGGCCGCCGGTTTGGGTCGGGCTGGATAACTTCAAAGATATTTTCAGCGATCCCCTGGTATTCAAAAGTCTGGGCAATACCCTCTTCATGGCCTTCGTTTCAACGCCGATCAATCTCTTTGTGGCGGTTCTCCTGGCCAGCATCGTGAGCAAAAAGTTTAAAGGCAGAGGGCTGGTGCGGACGTTTTTTTTCCTGCCCTCGATCATTCCCATGGTGGCGGCCACCATGGTGTGGATATGGATGTTCGACCCGACCTACGGGTTTATCAATAATTTTCTTGCGATCTTTGGTATCAACGGTCCGTCATGGCTGATGGACCCCCGGTATACCAAATGGGCGCTCCTTCTCATGGGAACCTGGTGCACCGGCACGAGCATGCTGGTCTGTATGGCGGCCCTGCAGGAGGTTCCCAACAGCTACTATGAATCCGCCGAAATCGACGGAGCCAACGCGGTGCGGAAGTTTTTCAGCATTACCCTGCCGTCGGTGGCCCACGTTCTGGTGTACCAGGCGATACTCAACTTCATCAACGCCTTCCAGTATTTCCAGCAGGTATATGTCATCGTAAACGCCAGCCACGGCGGCGGCGGCCGGGGGGTAGCCAGCGGCGGTCCCGCGAATTCAATCCTGATGTACCCCCTGTACATTTTCCACAATGCCTTTACCTATATGAAGATGGGCAAAGCGTCGGCCATGGCCTGGCTGCTTTTTATTGTGGTGGCGCTTCTTACCGTAGTCATGACCAGGGTTACGAAAAAAGCTACGGAAAACGCGGGAGGTGAATAATATGACCTACAGAACTGGTTTTATGATCAAAAAATATACCGGCACCACCCTGTTTTTCCTTCTGGTGATTGCCCTGTGCCTCGTCTTTCTGTCGCCCTTCCTGGTCATGTTTACCACATCCTTTAAAACAAACAGCGACGCCTTTACCATTCCCGTAAAAATCTGGCCCCGCACCTGGGTGTTCGAGAATTACCCCGCCGCCCTGGCCCAGATTCCGTACCTCCGGTACATGCTGAACACGATCTACATCACGGTCCTTTCTATTCTGGGACAGGTCCTGGTGACTCCCATGGTGGCTTACTCACTTTCAAAAATACAGTGGAAGGGAAGCAAAATAATCTCCGGACTGCTCATGGCGACCATGATGATTCCCATAACGGTTACCATGATCCCGCTGTACCGGACCTACTCCATGCTGGGACTGACCAACAGCTACGTTCCCCTGATTCTGCCGACGTATTTCGGAAAAGCCTTCTATATAATAATAGTCCGTCAGTTCTTTAACGGGGTTCCCAATTCACTGATCGAGGCGGCCCGGATAGACGGGGCCAACGAACTCCAGCGGTATATCTTTATCGCCCTGCCCCTCTGCAAGCCGGTCCTGACCACCGTGGGAATCTACGCGTTCCTGGACGCCTGGTCGGATTACCTGATGCCTACGATTTATATTACCAAATCCGAGATGCTGACCCTCTCCCTGGGACTGCAGCAGTTCATGAATGAATACTCCGTGGACTGGGTCAGGCTCATGGCCGCGGCGGTCATGTTTGTCGTACCGGTCATCGTTTTCTTCGCGATCTTCCAGAAGAACTTTGTCCAGGGCATTGCCACCAGCGGACTGAAAGCGTAGTACCATGCAGAAAAAGCAGCTGCTGAGCGGTGTTTGGGAATGGAAGGCCGCGGATGATCCGGCCTTCCGCAGGGGAACGGTTCCCGGTTCGGTCCTCTGCGATATGCTGGACCTCGGTCTTATTGAGGACCCTTTCTGGCGTCTGAACGAATATCCCACCCGGGAACTGATGGGCAGGGATTACATCTACCGGCGAAGCTTTTCGGTTTCCGAAGAAGATCTTTCCGCCGACCGGATTGAACTGGTCTGTGAAGGCATCGATACCATTGCCGCGGTCAGCATCAACGGCAGGCCCGCGGCGTCGGTGGACGACATGCATCGGACCCACCGCATTCCGGCGGCGGACTTTCTTAAACCAGGGGAAAATGAAATTATTGTTGAGTTTTCCTCCGCCCTGCGGTTTGTCCGGGAAGAGGATGCCGCAAATGATATCCACTACGCGTCCACCGGCAGCATCCATGGAAACGCCGCAATCAGAAAAGCTCATTATATGTTCGGATGGGACTGGGGTCCCCAGCTTCCGGACATGGGAATCTTCCGGGATATCTATATTGAATATACCCGGGACGCATCCCTTGATGATGTCAGGATCCGGCAGTTTCATTTTCCCGGCGAAAACCGGGTGGACCTTACCATCGAAGCGGAGGTATCCCTCTTCGGGACGGAAACAGCGGAACTGCGCGCGGAAATTGAAAGTCCCCGCGGTAAACATTTTTCAGTAAACGGTATATACCGGCCCGGAGAAAACCTGGTCCTGTCCATACCGGAGCCCGAGCTGTGGTGGCCCAACAATCTGGGAGACCAGCCGCTGTATTCGGTTACGGTCCGCCTCCTTGCCGGCGGCGCTGAACAGGACCGGTACGATTGCCGGATCGGTCTGAGAACAATAACGGTAAGTACCGACGCCGACGAATACGGCAATGAATTCGCCTTTATGGTAAATGGTGTAAAAATCTTTGCCATGGGGGCCAATTACATTCCCCAGGACAGCCTTATTCCCCGGATAACCCCTCAGCGGTACCGGACCATGGTGAAGGAATGCGCCGAAGCGAATTTCAACTGCCTCAGGGTCTGGGGCGGCGGGTACTATCCCGGGGACGCGTTCTACGATGCCTGCGATGAGTACGGTATCCTGGTGTGGCAGGATCTGATGTTCGCCTGCAATGTCTACGCCCTGAACGACCATTTTGAACAGAACATAACCGCCGAAACCCGGGATGTTGTCCGCCGGCTGCGTCACCGGGCCTGCCTGGGACTGTGGTGCGGCAACAACGAAATGGAATGGGGATGGGGAGAAGGATGGAAGCGCATCCTGGGACACCACCCACGGTACAAAGCTGACTACCTTAAGATTTTCGAAATGGTGCTTCCCCGGGAACTCATAAAACATGACGACCAGACTTTTTTCTGGCCGTCATCACCCTCCTCCGGAGGGGCTTACGATTTTCCCAACGATCCCGACCGGGGGGACCAGCATTACTGGGAAGTCTGGCATTCCGGGAAACCTTTTACGGAATACCGTGCCAGCCACTTCCGGTTCTGCTCCGAATACGGATTCCAGTCTTTCCCCCACAGCAAAACCCTGGCGAGCTTTACCCTTCCGGAGGACCGGAATATCTTCAGTGAAGTCATGGAGTCCCACCAGAAGAACGGAACCGCCAACAGTAAAATCTTTACGTATATTTCGGACTACTTCCGGTATCCCAAGGATCTTGACTCCATTGCCTATATCTCCCAGATACTCCAGCTCAAGGCTATCCAATACGGCGTGGAACACTGGCGGCGGAACCGCGGCCGGTGTATGGGTTCCCTGTACTGGCAGCTGGACGACTGCTGGCCTGTAGCGTCATGGGCGAGCATCGATTATTTCGGAAGATGGAAAGCCCTCCACTACGGAGCGAAACGGTTTTACGCTCCCCTGATTGCCTCCGCCTGTGAGCGGGAGGAACTGGATACGGAAATTACCTACTTCATCCACAACGATTCTTTGAAATCCGAACAATGCAGGCTCGAAGTGACGCTGATGGATACAGAGTTCAAGGTGCTTCACAGCGCAGGTATTACCGCCGAAGCCCCGCCGTTATCGGCGGCGGCGGTACTTACCGTTGATTTCGCGCCCTTTATTCCCGACGGCAATACCCGGAAGCGGGTATTCGCGCGGTACCGGCTGCTGCGGAAAGATTCCTGTGTGAGCCAGGGTACGACCATGTTCGTAAAACCAAAACACTTTGAGCTTCCCCAGGTTTCATACGAAACCGCAGTTACCGATCTCGGCGATACCTACGAAATCTCGGTCCGGGCCGGTGGATTTTCAAACTATACCGAAGTATTTTTCAGGAATACCGACGCGGTATTGAGCGATAACTTTTTCGATATCACCGGCCCTGAAGCCGTGCGTATTACCGCGGAAAAATCCCGGCTCTCACGGGATCCCGGTGCCGGCGGCTTGGCGCAGGAACTTGCTGTCCGCAGTGCGGCGGACAGCTATGCACGGGAGGAACTATGGAACTGACCGGGAACCAGCTGAATGAAGTGGAGACTCCCTGTCTCATCATTGATGTAGAGCAGGCGCGGCGCAACATAGAATCCATGCAGAAGGCCGCGGACGCGGCTGGCTGCGCCCTGCGGCCCCATATCAAAACCCATAAGATGCCCTTCTTCGCCAAAATGCAGGTGGAAGCCGGCGCCAAGGGTATTACCTGCGCGAAGGTCTCCGAAGCGGAAGTAATGGCAGACGCCGGGATTCAGGATATTTTTATTGCCTACCCCATGGTCGGGGATTTCCGGATCCGCCGGGCCATAGATCTGGCGGGCAGGATCGGGCGGCTTATCCTCGCGGTGGACAGCCTGACCGGGGCGGAAGCCCTGGATAGAGCGGCCCGGAAAAGCGGGAAGCGGCTTGAGGTATGGCTGGAAATCGATACCGGCGCGGGACGCACGGGTATACCCGTGGAAGATTCCCCTGCTCTGGCCGCGGCAATCAGCAAAATGGACGGCCTCAGCCTGACCGGTATCTATACCTTTAAAAGTCTCGTATATCAGGGGAAGCCCACCGAGGACAACACGTTAGCCGCCCGGGAAGAAGGGGACATGATGGCCCGGACAGCGGATCTCATCCGCGCAGCGGGCGTGCCGGTTCAGGAAATCAGCGCCGGTTCTTCTCCCACCGGGGAGGCCGTAGCCCTGACCGGAAAGGTTACGGAGATACGGCCGGGAACTTATATATTCAAGGATGTAATGCTTGAAAAAGAAGGCGTGGCGGAACCTCCCGAGCTTGCGGTTAAGTACGCCGCCACTGTGGTAAGCTGCAATCATGACGGATACGCCGTGATCGACGGAGGCACCAAAACTTTCCCCACGGATATACCCATAAACACCGCGCCGGCGTTTTATCCGGGCTACGCGGTGGTGGAAGGTTCTGACCATCTCCGGCTGAGCCGGATGAACGAGGAACACGGAATAATCACCAGCACCACCGGCAAAACAGGTCTTACCGTGGGCCAGAAGCTTACCCTGCTTCCGATACACGTATGCACCGCCATCAACATGCAGAACTCGGTTTACCTCCTGGAGAACAATGTACTCAGGAGACAGACCGTGGATGCCCGGGGGATGCTGGTATGAAAACTCTTGTCAGAGGCGGGACCGTATACGACGGTACCGGGGCCGAAAGCTTTACGGCGGATGTCCTCATAGAGGACGGAATCATCACCGCAGTAGAACCAGGCATATCCGCGGACAGCGCCGAAATCATTGAAGCCGCGGGATACGCGGTTACCCCGGGTTTTATAGACGGACACCGGCACTGCGATATCGCGCCTCTGACACGGGACGATTTCGGGGATGCGGAACTTGCCCAGGGTATTACCGCGACCGTCGCGGGCAACTGCGGACTGGCTCCGGTTCCTTCATCGGAAACAAGCCGTCTTGAGATGTACGATTTTCTTGAACCCGTAACCGGCCCGATTCCTCGGGAGATAAGTTTCGGGAGCTATTCAGAATATAAAACAGCAATTGCAAAGGCGGGACTGCCCCTGCACATGGGATTCATGGCCGGCGCCGGGGCTATAAAAACAGCGGTAAAGGGTTTCGTCTCTTCTCCGTATACCGCGGAGGAAATTACCAAGGCCGCCGCCTACGTCGATGAAGCCATGCAGGCCGGAGCGCTGGGTGTTTCCCTGGGCATTATGTACCAGCCTGAAATTTTCTCCACCGCCGAGGAAATAGCCGCGGTTATCCGGCCAGCGGCGCCGTATAACGGAATCCTGTGCACCCATATCCGCGGCGAAGGCGACAGCCTGGCGGAGTCGGTGCAGGAGGTAATCCGGATTGCCGCCATGGCGGAGATGCGTCTCAATGTCAGCCACTTCAAGGCAACGGGCATCAGGAACTGGCGCAGCACCATATACCGGGCTATTGAATGTATAGAAGATGCCCGGGCAAAGGGCCAGCCGGTTACGGCGGATTTTTATCCCTACGACGGCGGAAGCAGCACCATGCTGTCCCTGGTTCCGCCCACGGTACTCGCCGACGGCAACAAGGCCATGCTCGAACGGTTATTAACCCCGGAAGGAAAAAAACACCTTGTCCGGGAGATCTACAGAGACCATCCGGGCTGGGACAACATGGTTACCAGCATCGGCTGGGACCGCATTCTGATAAGTTCCGTAACCCTGCCGGAACACGCTGCCTATTCCGGGAAAACCGTTTCTAAACTGGCGGATGAACTCGGTTACAGCGATCCCGCGGAATTCGCCGCGGAACTCCTCGCGGCTGAACACGGCAAGACCGGGGTAATTGTTCTGAGCATGGCCCAGGAGGATATCGATGATATCGCCCGTCTCCCCTGGACGGCGTTGATTTCGGATGCGCTATACGGCGGCGGGGATAATCCCCATCCCCGGCATTACGGAGCTTTCCCCAAGTTCCTCCGGGAATACGTTATGGAACGCCGGATCCTTTCCATGGAAGCGGCAGTACATAAAATGACCGCCATGACCGCGGACCGCATGGGAATCCGGAACCGGGGAAGGATACAGCCGGGATTCCGCGGCGATGTTCTCGTGTTTAATCCGGATAAATTTACCGACACCGCAACGTATACGGTTCCGAAAAAACTATCCCGGGGAATGGAATGGGTTCTGCTGGAAGGCAGAACCGTATGGCACGGGGAAAAACAGAACGGAAAAAAAGAAGGAAAGATACTGAGCCTGTAAACCGGCTTTTGATCAGCAACACTATCTTCATTTAATAGAGAGGAGAAAATATGGATATATACGAAAAGCTTGCGGAAATGAACATGGCTCTGCCCAAAGCGCCTCCCAAAGGCGGGGTCTACGCTCCGGCAAAACAATTCGGGAAGGGACTGGTGTACATTTCCGGCTGCGGTCCGGTAATAGATGCGCCGGTAGCCGGAAAACTGGGGAAAGAATTTTCCACAGAACAGGGAAAAGACTTAGCCAGGAACTGTATGCTTAATGTTCTGGCGGTACTGGAAGCCAATATAGGTGATCTCCGGAAAGTAAAGAACGCGGTAAAAATCCTTACCCTTGTGGCGGGAACCGATGAATTTTACGACCAGCCTATGGTGGCAAACGGCGGAACAGAGCTGCTTATCGATCTCTTCGGCCCTGAAAAGGGAGCCCCTTCCCGGTCGGCCATCGGTGTAAACGCCCTGCCCGGCAATATCCCCGTGGAAACAGAAGCGCTGTTCGAAATAGAAGAATAGCATACTCCGGAATCAGTTCCGGAATATTTACTGCTTACAGGAAAGGTTATTATGGAGCCTTACCGGAATACTGAGCTTACCCCAAAAGAGCGGGCGGCGGATCTGCTCCCCCGCATGACACTGCGGGAGAAGGTCGGACAGATCAACCAGCGGCTGTACGGATTCCAATGCTACCGGCGGGAAGGTTCGGAATTCGAACTGACCGAGGAATGCTGCGCGGAAATAAGCCGCTGGAGCGGACTCGGTGTACTCTACGGTTTATACCGCGCCGACCCCTGGTCCGGGAGAACCGAAGAAAACGGCGTTCCGCCGGAGCTCGCGCCGAAACTGTATAATCTGGTACAGCGGAGAGTTCTGGAAAATTCACGTTTCTCAATTCCGGTACTGATGAGCAGCGAATGTCCCCATGGACACCAGACGCTGGGAAGCTACCTTCTGCCGGTTAACCTGGCCGCCGGCGCGTGCTTTAATCCGGGCCTGCTGGAAGAAGCCTTTGCCGTTTGCGGCGCCCAGATGAAAGCCCAGGGTGTTCACCTCGGACTCCTGTCGGTTCTCGATGTTCTCCGGGACCCCCGGTGGGGCCGGAGCGAGGAATGCTATGGGGAAGATCCGTATCTGTCCCGGATTCTGGCGGCAGCGGCGGTCCGCGGATGTACCCGTGCCGGTGTTGAGGCCGTGGCCAAGCACCTCTGCGCCCAGGGCGAAACCACCGGCGGTATCAATTCCAGCGCCGCCCGTATCGGACCGAGGGAACTGCGGGAAATTCACCTTCCCCCTGTCTGGGCTGTCCTGGAAGAAGGAGCCGCGGGTTTGATGGCGGCATACAACGAAATCGACGGCATTCCCTGCCACGCGAACCGCTGGCTTCTCAGAGATTTTCTCCGGGATGAAGCCGGCTTCAAAGGCTTTGTTATGGCCGACGGCACTGCCCTCGACCGTCTGGATGAAATAACCGGTGACAATACCCTGTCCGGAGCGCTGGCATTAAAAAGCGGGATAGACATAAGCCTCTGGGATTCGGCCTTTTCCCGGCTGGAAGAAGCGGTTCAATCCGGCGCTGTTCAGGAGGAACGCCTCGACGAAGCGGTTTTCCGGGTCCTGGAATGTAAATTCCGCCTCGGTCTTTTTGAGCATCCCTATATGGACGAAGATTCCCCGGTCCGGCTTTTTTCAGCGGAAGAATATCCCCAGAGTCTGGAAATGGCGCGGCAGAGTATTGTACTCCTGCAGAACAAGGACACATTACTGCCATTAAGCCGGGAAGCCCGGACACGGATCGCCGTCATTGGGCCGAACGCCGACAACCTTTACGCCCAGCTCGGGGATTATACCCCGCCGGTTCCCGCTGAATCCGGCTGCACCCTGCTTCAGGGTCTCACTTCGGAAGCGGGCAGCGGAATAACACTGGAATACCTTCCCGGATGCGACCTGTTCACCGGCACGGAAAGCCAATTGGAAGCGGCCCGCCGCCTGGCGGAAAATTCCGATCTGGTGATTGTATGCCTTGGGGGCTCGTCAAGCCGTTTCGGCGAAGTGCGGTTCGACAACAACGGCGCGGCCATCCCGGGCAGCTCCGTTCAAATGGACTGCGGTGAGGGAGTCGACCGCGCGGACCTGGAACTTCCCGATTGCCAGTTAAGGCTTTTCGAAACCCTGGTACAAACCGGCAAGCCAATAATCGCCGCAGTAATCGCCGGAAGACCCTACGCGCTGCCGTCGGTTTCCGGAAATGCCAAGGCCCTGCTCTACGCGTTTTATCCCGGCCCCTGGGGTGGGAAAGCCCTGGCGGAAATTATCTTCGGCAGTACCCAGCCTTCGGGGCGGCTGCCCGTATCCCTTCCCCGTTCATCGGCCCAGCTTCCGTGCTGGTACAACGGCAAATACTCGCAGAAAATCAGGTCCTACTGTGATACGGACTCATCGCCGCTTTTTCCATTCGGAGCGGGAACGGGATATACCAGTTTTGAGTACCGCGATGTGCGGGCAGAAAAAAAGGAAAGAGGAATTGTCCTCAGCTGCACCATATCCAATACGGGGACGTCCCCGGGATACGCGGTGCCCATGATTTTTATCCGGTGGCAGCGGGGAACCATTACCGCCCGCCGCAAGGAACTGAAACAGTTTGCCAAACTGCGTCTTGAACCCGGGCAGGCCCAAATTCTTTCTTTGGAAATTTCTTCCCGGGACCTGGAACGGTGGGACCCGGATATGGTGCTGAGACCCGGAACAGGTCCGGTCCTTATCATGCTTGAGGACGGAGCCAATCTTCACTGGAGCGGAGAGGTACTGTACTGATGGTACGGACCTTACGGAAATAAAAACCTTGGAGGAGACCCAGGATGAACTTGGAAAAAGATTTCGAGCAGCGGCTGATGGATTCTTTTTATGTGCATATACCTTTAACTGCGGATGAGCAGAAGACCGCCGAACACCGGGCTGCCAATAAAACTGTGGTAAGCAGCCTTGACCTTTGGGACGGAAGTTCCATGGAGAGCTGGAGTTTTGACGGAGACGGAGAATGCTCCGTCTCAGCCGGCGGAGAGCTGGTGCTGAAAACCTGGTCCAGGGCTGACCGCTGGCCGGATACGGAAGTCCGGGCGGACAATGCCGCCGCCGGGGCATACGCAACCTTCGGGTCCTATATCGCGAAGCTGGATGTGCGGAAGTATGATCTCAGCAGAGGAAACAGAATCCGGTTTGAATTGTACTGTGACTGTCCCGGACTGCACAGCCCCATTGTGCGGGTCGGTTTCGTTAACAATGGACCCGTAAAAATCCCCGACGCCTATTCCCGGGAAGGCTTCCACGCCATGAACCTGAAAAACCATTCCTGGAATACCATGTACTGGGAAATCGGTTCCATTGCCCATGATAAGGTTGAAGAAATTTCATTTAATATGCACCGCTATGGGAAGGAGCCCTCCGCCGGCGGTGATGATCTTAACTTCAAAATAAAAAATATCCGTTTTGAGAAAGTGGAAGTCCCCGATGTTGTCCATGGCTGGGAATGCCAAAAGGGAACAGCTGTATTTTCCACCGCGGGTTATTCAGTCCGGGGAAGCAAAACAGCAGTTGCAAATACTGAAGAAAAACAGTTTTCCATCATTGATTCGGCAACCGGCAAAGCGGTTTTCCAGGGACCGGTGCAGCAGGCATCGGGGAAGCACGGAGATTTCAGTTTTCTGGACTTCACTGAACTCAAATCCGAAGGAAGCTACCATATCAAACTGGGAACTTATGAAAGCGAATCCTTCAGAGTTTCCGAAACCGTATTCGAACATACCGCGTGGAAGCTGGTTAACTTCCTCTTTTGTGAGCGCTGCGGATTCCCGGTGCCGGGCAAACACGGCACCTGCCATATCGACGTCACGGCCCGGCACGACGGAGTTTCCATGACCTATGCCGGCGGCTGGCACGATGCCGCCGACGTATCACAGCAGACCGTCCAGACCGCGGAGATACTCCACGCCCTTCTTGAAGCGGCACAGCCGGTTAAGCACAGCAACCGTCTGCTGTACAACCGCATGATGGAAGAAGCGAACTGGGGGCTGGACTTTGTGCTCCGGACCCGGTTCGGCGACGGATACCGGGCAACGAATTCCGGGATTCGCCGCTGGACCGACAACCTGATCGGAAATATGGATGACTGCCCCGCGGTGGTGCACAACCATTCTTTTGAGAATTTCATCTGTGCCGGTGTCGAAGCGTACGCCGCGGAATGTTTTGAAGAATCGGATCCAATTCTGGCATGGCAGTGCGCGAATGCCGCCCGGGAAGACTTTGCTTTTGCCATCGAACGTTTCCGCAGCGTCGGTCTTGAGGAACCCGTTAACCATGAGCACGCCACCGGCGCCAGTATTTCACAATACTATGCCGCGGCGTGCTGGTCCGCCGCCCAGGTATACGCGGTTTTCAGGGAAGATGAATACGCTCAAATCATTGCCGAGTTTGCCGGGAAAATAGCCGAATGCCAGGAAAAAGGAACCGACGGCATTCCGCTGAAAGGTTTCTTTTACCGGGATGCGACAAAAAAAAGCATCGTACATTTTAATCACCAGGCCAGGGATCAGATTTTTGTCCAGGCGCTGGAAGCCGCCTGCGGGGCACTGCCGGACCATCCCGAGAAACCCCAATGGGAATCCGCCATGGCGCTTCACGGAAAATATCTTAAGGATCTTATGAATTATACGGAGCCCTACGGTATGATACCCGCGGGAATCCATGCCATGGATGAAGTTGACGACAAAGAAACTTTTGCCAGGGTTCAGCGCCACGTTGACTATGACCGTGAAAAGGAGAATTACCGGGAACAGCTCGAGAAAGCGGTACCCCTGGGAAACGGTTATTTTCTGAAAACCTTTCCCGTATGGTTCTCTTTCCGGGGGAATTCCGCGGTCCATCTTTCCATGGGTAAAGCGGCGTCCATACTGGGAGTGTACTTCGGTGATGAGGAACTGCTTGATATAGCCCGGGAACAGATCTACTGGGCATACGGCAAAAACCCGTCCGGCCAGTCCCTTATTTACGGGGACGGCAGCAATTACGGACAGCAGTATACGGCACTTCTCGGGGAAACCGTAGGAGAAATGCCCGTGGGAATACAGACCCGGGGCAATGAGGATCTGCCCTACTGGCCGCCTGCTAATATTGCCACATACCGGGAAGTCTGGACCACACCGCCAGGCCGGTGGCTCTGGATAGCCGCGGACCTGATGGGAGCCAAAGCCGGCAAGCCGAAATAATTTCCAAAAAACTTTCGTCAGAGCTGCATCCCTCTCCGCTGTTTATAAAATAGCGGAGAGTTTCTTTATTTACCGCCGATAGATTTGCTATTGGCCGGCCGCGGTCTTATACTGTATGTATAGTGTTCGGATTTCCATATTATCAACGCTAAACAGTAACGAAAATATCTGGAGGTAAAAAATGAATAATGAACAGCTGGAACGGATGCATTCCGGAAAAGGCTTTATTGCGGCCCTGGACCAGAGCGGCGGAAGCACCCCCGGAGCTCTGGAGCACTATGGTGTTTCCAAAGACCAGTATAAGAATGAAGAAGAAATGTTTGAAAAGGTCCATGAAATGCGGACCAGGATCATCACAAGTCCGTCTTTTTCTTCCGAATATATTCTCGGCGCAATTCTTTTTGAAGGAACCATGGAACGGAAGATCCGCGGAATTCCCACGGCGGAATTTCTCTGGAAGGAAAAGGGAATTGTCCCCTTCCTGAAAATAGATCTGGGAATGGAACCGGAAAGCGACGGAGCCCGGCTCATGAAACCGATCCCAAAACTTGACGAACTGCTTAAGCGCGCCCTGAAGTATGGTATCTTTGGAACTAAAATGCGGTCCTTTATTTCCAAGGCGGACCCCGAGGGTATCCGGAAAATAGTAAAACAGCAGTTTGAACTGGCCATGCAGATTTCCAAGTCCGGGCTCGTACCGATAATCGAACCGGAAGTGGATATCAACAGTTCCACCAAAGAAGAAGCAGAACAAATTCTTCTTAATACTATTCTTGAATCACTTAAGCAGGTTGCCGGCGGAACGAAACTGATGTTTAAGCTTTCAATTCCAACGGCGGCAAATTTATATGAACCGCTGATGAAAGATCCCAGGACAGTCCGGGTGGTAGCCCTCTCAGGCGGCTACAGCCGTGATGAGGCTAATAAAAAACTTTCCGGGAATACCAATATGATCGCGAGTTTTTCCCGGGCGTTAATGGACGGTCTTACAGCCCAGATGAGCGATGATGAATTCAACAAAGCTCTGGCGGAATCGGTACAGTCGATTTATAAAGCTTCTATTACCTGATACGAGCCGGGGTTCTAAAGGTCGATTTCCTCTGGGAGTATTTTCCTGAACCGCGTCCAGCCAAGATCAACTTCGTCTTCCTTCGGCGGAACTTCCGGTATCCCCGGAAGTATCAGGCCGCCGTCAACACGGATAACCGTTCCGGTTATATACGAAGCGGCTTCGGACGCAAGGAATAATACGGTATCCGCAATATCACCGGGAGCGCCGATACGTCCCAGGGGAATCTTTGTTCCGAGGTTGATCCGCGCGTCAATGGTTTCGCTGTCCAGGCCCCGGGACTCAAGTTCTTCCCTGGTGCGGACCGCCACGGCTCCCGGGGCGATACAGTTGACCCGTATTCCATAGGGAGCCAATTCCAAAGCAATGGACTGTGAGGCCCTTTCCACCGCGGCCTTCATACTGCCGTACATAAAATCATTCGAATGGGCCCGCACCGCCCGGGTTGATGTAATGTTTATTATATTTCCGGCGGTACCGTGTTTAACCATATACCGCGCCGCGGTTCGTATACAGACCATGTACGCCCGGAAATTGGCGGCCATAACCAAATCCATGTTCTCATCGGAATAGGTTAAAACACCGCCATGCTTGTCGGTAATGGAGGCGTTGTTTACCATCAGATCGATACCGCCGAGTCTATCCACCGCTTCAGCTGCGAAGTCACCGGGGGTATTCTTATCACAGAAATCAGCCCGGAACATATAGCATCTGCGGCCGTATTGTTCGCCGACAGTTTTCAGGATTTCTTCCGCTTTTTCATCTCCGCCGATATAGGAAAAGGCAAGATCATATCCCGCTTCCGCAAGCCTGTATACGATTTCTCTGCCGATGCCGCTGTTGCCTCCGGTAACAATTGCTTTTCTGCAGTCCATTGTACCCCCTGTTCCGTATGTATTTCACCGTCGGTTATTATACCATTGGAACAGGAGGAATGGTGCAAAAAACTATGTAACCCGAACCAATCTTTCAGCCGCCGTATACGGCAATCATTACCCCCGCGGCGATAGCCGTTCCGATAACACCGGCGACGTTCGGCCCCATGGCGTGCATAAGCAGGAAATTGCCTGGGTCGGCTTCAAGGCCGACTTTGTTCGATACCCGCGCGGCCATAGGAACCGCAGAAACACCGGCGGATCCGATAAGGGGATTGATCTTCTCCTTAAGAAAAAGATTCATGAACTTAGCTACCAGGACTCCGGCGGCAGTGGCTATGGCGAATGCCACGAGACCCATAATTACGATAATTATGGAAGAGGGATTTAAGAATTTTTCCGGAGTCATCTGGCTTCCCACTCCCAGAGAAAGCAGCAGGGATACGATATTCATGAGCTCATTCTGGGCAGTCTTCGACAGACGGTCCACTACTCCGATTTCCCGGATAAAATTTCCGAACATGAGGCAGCCGATCAGGGGCGCGGCGGATGGTATGAGCAGAATCGTAAGGCAGAACACCACCAGGGGAAACATCTTTTTTTCATTGGACGAGACAGGCCTCAGCTGTTTCATTTTTATAAGCCGTTCATGTTTTGTGGTGAGGGCTTTCATGATAGGCGGCTGTATGAGCGGAACCAAAGCCATATACGAATAAGCCGCCACCGCCACGGTAGCCAGAAGATGCGGGGCCAGCTTGGAAGCAATATAGATTGTTGTGGGACCGTCAGCGCCGCCGATGATTGCCACGGAACAGGCTTCTTTAAGGTTAAACGATACCCCGGGAATATAGTTTGCTGCGGTAATTCCAATGAGAGTACTGAAAACCCCAAACTGCGCCGCTGCCCCCAGAAGGGCTGTCTTCGGGTTGGCGATCAGGGGACCAAAGTCCGTCATTGCCCCGATACCGATAAAAATAAGCAGAGGGAAAAACTCATTCCCGACCCCGGCGTTGTAAATTACATTGAGAAAGCCATGGCCTTCTCCCATTCCCGCAAAGGGTATGTTTACGAATACGATCCCAAATCCGATAGGAATAAGCAGGAGCGGCTCAAATCCCTTAGCAGCCCCCAGATAAATCACCAGGAATCCCACCGCCACCATGAACAATTCCTGCCAGCCAAAAATAGTAATAGGCTCTCCGGCAGGAGTTTCCCGCTGATTGACATTGTTTATGAATGCCGACAGCCCGGTGCTTTCACCCATGTTTCTTATAAATGTTCCGATAGAAACCCGGGGAAGATCCTCACTGTTGGCAATAATTCCCTGCATACCTCCGGCGGCTCCCGCTGCCTGCGCCGCGATGCGGGGCATAAACGAAAACACCATGGCTCCGACAACAAGGATGAGACATATTTTTGTGATCAATACCGGATTGTTTTTCATTGTGAAGCTCCGGTGAGAATCTCGGCGAGAATTTCCTGGGCCGCGACATGGGCTCCCGGAGCAGCCAGACAATGAACAGTTCCGGATACGGTTGCTTTTATTTCCAGTTCCATCTTCATGGATTCAATAATGATAACCGTGTCACCGGGAGAAACTTTGTCGCCTTCGTTAACCATATACCGGATAACGGTTCCGGCAACGGGAGACGGAATCGGAGTATTCCCGGCAGCCTGCGTTGGTATACTTTGTTCCGCCGGAGCAGCGGCGGCTGTTACTGCGCCTGAAGAGGAAACAGCGGTTCTGTAATCCGTACCGTTTACCGTAACAACATACCGGTCCGATGCGACATCGGTATTGCTATTCCGGTATTCATGGACGGCGGCGGAAATTACCGCATTCACCGCTGCGCCCTGCTGCGCGGAAGAAGCCGGCCGAGCGGAAGGGCTTACCGCTGCGGAAGGTTCAACATCTTTATCGAGCCCAAGCTTATGGATTATCTTTCCCACAAGATTTATACAAACAATCATTACAGCCAAAAAAGCGAACACAATTGCCATACCGAGCAGCGTGAGAATACCGCTCTGCTGGAACATTTCAAGTATAGTCATAAATTCCTCATAAATATTTCTTTGTCAGCCATGGTACTCCGCAGGAGAAATCATATTCAGCGGCGGGTATATGGGAATGTTAATTAAACTGATTCACAGCGGCTTTATGAAAAATCATCTGTCGGGTCAGAACAGTTTTTTCAGAGAGAACCGCTGTTATTATAGAGGAAGATATGAATCAAATTCTCAAATTAAACGGAACAAGATGAATTGATTTTAAATTGTAGGTTTTCTTTACAAGGTCCGACGGTATCATTGCCGGATCCCTGGCTTCCGAATCGGAACGGTGGATATAAATATCCCGCTGCATCGGCAACCTCGCCGATATGAATCCGCTGGTTGTGGCCGCAAGGATAACCGGTTCATTGGCCGGATCCACCGGCAATGCATCACCACCGTGCACTGCAGCAACGGCCCCAGAAAAAGGCTCAGACAAAAAACCGCTGACGGCAAAGGGCTGTCTTTCCAGCAGCGTACAGCAGAGAATCATAACTGTCGCAAAAAACAGCACACGGTGCACACCGGGCTCCTTAAAGGTACTTTCGTGAAGAAGATTACCAAAATACCCTGCCCCTGTCAATTGAGCCCGGTTACACAGCGGAACCTTCGGTGCCGATCTATTTTTTTTTGGCTTTGTAAAAATCTGCTGTTTAAATTACACTATACCCGTGGAAAGAAAGGATTATCTGCGGCAGCTAAAAAGTCTTATCAAAAAATACCATCCCGATTTATGCCAGGATGAAACGGTAAAATCTCATTTCTCGGAAATTACCGTACAGCTGAATAATGAACTGGACAAAGCAAGAAATACCGGAACAGCCAGAGGTATTCCTGCAGGGAAAAACCCCAGCGGCGGTTCAGGCAAAAACCCGAACGCGGCGGCTCCTGTTTCCGATCAGGGCTACGCGTATTACCGGCAGGGAATAAAATTTTACCGGTATATTCACCCGGACCAATTTTACAAAAAAAATTTAAACACCCCTTACGAACCGGTAAATTACGGTGAACAGCTCAAGGCGCTGGAGAAAATTTTCCTATCGTTTAACCTTGCGGAGTATTATTTCAGGAAAGTTATCAATGATTACCCTGAGTCAGGATGGGCGGAAGACGCAAAAGACAAAATAAAACTGCTGAAAAAACTATGGAAGAGTTACGAAAAAAGAGCCGCCGAGGAGAATCCCCGCACAATCAGCGCCCGGCAGCTGGACGCATTCATGAATGACACGGGGATTCAGCATCACCGTTTCTGATTTTTATTACGATCCTCAAGGTTTGAATTCATTTAAAGAACTTTCGGTGACCGATACAATCTTCCGCAGTTTTTCATTAACCATATCATGCAAACAGTTCGGCAGATGATCTCTGTGGCCCCGGTGTATGGCGACACATTCCATGCAGCGGCCATGATGCTTGCAGGTTGCCACGGGGCAGCTGCAGTGATCTTCCCTGTTCCGCTTACTCTCACGGAACTGACGGATAAATTCATCCTCCAGCTCATGGGCCCGTTTCTTATCACCGCACCTGAACATTTCCATCGACTCGAGCTCGAGTTCGTTATTATCGATTTTCACTCCGGATCTCCCTACCAGTACTGTTCATAGCATGATAGCAGGAATACCGCTGAAAAGGAATATGGTTTTATAGCAACCGGAACTTTCAGGAAAAGCGGGAACCCAGCCGTTCAAATCACGCGGTGAAGTCCGGTGCCGGCAAAAACACTCTTTACAATGAGTAAGCCCTTCGGATTCAGGAGCCCTGCGGTATTATGCCGGCTGGTCAACCTGAACCGCATTGTGCTTCCACCGGCCGGAAACCAGGAAGATCACAATTATCAGCAGTGTTCCCGCACTGGCAACGGGAGCGCCCAGCCCGACTCCGAACAGCCCCCAGTCCAGAATGACCCCAAAAAAATAACACACCGGTACCCGGAGCAGAATTGAAGAAAGCAGGCTATTCACCAGAGTAAAAAGCGTGTGCCCTCCGCCGATGAGAAAACCGTTTATGCAGAAGACATAGGGAATAATAAGAAAATCAAAACTGAAAGACCGGAGATAGGTAATACCGTTCTCGATCATTTGAGGATCATCGCCGAAGAGCCGGATTACAGTTCCGGGAAATATCTGCACAAAAATAAAAAACAAATACGTTATGGCCACGGCAAATACAGTACCGATCCGGCAGGCCTGCACCGCCCGGTCCATTCTGCGGGCGCCGATATTCTGGGCGCTCATGGCGGAAATTGACGCGCTGATAGCCTGGGTCGGCATAAAGGCAAAGCTGTTGAATTTCCCCACGGCACCCACAGCGGCGGAGGCGCTGACCCCGCCGACCACATTGACAATGGCGGTAATGAACAGGAAGGAAAGGCTGATAACGCTGTTCTGGATACAAGTCGGAAGTCCGATCTTGAGAATAAGCCGGAGCTGATCCCCGTATATTTTAAACGATGACCATTTAAAGTCAAACTGGAAATTGTTCCGTACCATATATCCGATACAGAGGAACATGCTTAACCCCTGGGATATAACCGTAGCCAATGCCGCGCCGAAGGCGGCCCAGCGGAAAACACCCACAAAGATCAAGTCCAGGACTATATTGGTCACACAGGCAATCAGGACAAAATAAAAAGGCTGCTTTGAATTTCCCATTCCCCGGAGAATGGCGCTCAGGGCATTGTATCCGAAGATGAACACAATCCCCGTCACCGTTACGGAAAGATACCGGCGGCTCTCCGCAAAGGATTCCGGCGGAGTACGGATCAGCCGCAGAATCGGATCGGTAAAAATCAGCATGACCGCGGTAATGACCACGGCCAGCGCTAACAGAAGTGTAATAATAGTTGCGGTTACCCGTTTCAGCGCAAGGTGGTTACCCGAACCGATATACTGTCCGATCAGCACGGTGGCGCCCATGCAAAGGCCGATTACGGTGTTGGTGAGAATAAAGGTAACCTGTCCGCCGATATTAACCCCGGACATGCTTTCGGTTCCGGAAAAATTACCCACAATGAGCATGTCCGCCACATTGTAGAAAGACTGGACAATATTTGACGCCAGAAAAGGCAGCGCGAAGAGTATCAGCTTGGAGAGTACGTTTCCCTTTGAAAGGTTGTTTTCAATCTTGACCATGGATCATATAGGCATAACACGGCAGCAGTGCAATTGCAAGCCCATGGACATCCTGTACAGGGCATCCGTATTGTATTGTTCTGAAAGAACCGCTGTGGTACAGTAAATCCTGAAATGTTTGAAATAACCTGGCAGACCGCCTTAATATTGTTCCCCATGCTTTTTCTTGCGGCCTTTGTCGATTCCGCGGCAGGGGGCGGCGCATTGATTTCTCTGCCCGCGTATATGTTCGCGGGTTTTCCCGTTCACTATGTATACGGTACCAATAAATTCTCCGCGGGAATGGCGGCCCTTTTTTCAACCGGCAGGTATCTTAAAAACGGGAAAATCGCTTTTCTGCCGACACTATGCGCCTGCGCGGGGGCGGCGCTGGGTTCATGGCTGGGCGCAAAGATAGTGCTCATGCTTGACGCCGTGCTCCTGCAGTATATCTTTACGATTCTGCTGCCCATCGCTGGGATATTCATTATTGTCTACCAAATAAAAAAACCGGAAAAGCATGAACCCAGGGAGATTCCCCGGAACCGGGAAATTGTTCTGTCACTGATCATCGGCCTGGGTATCGGGGCTTACGACGGCTTTTTTGGACCGGGAACCGGGACTTTTCTTATCCTGGCGTTTAATGGGATTCTCGGAATGGAAATTATCACCGCTGCGGGAAGCGCAAGAACCGTCAATCTGTCTTCCAATATCGCGGCCCTCATCACCTACATTGCCGGCGGAAAGGTAATCTGGGCGGCAGCGATTCCCGGGGCGGTCTTCGCCATTCTTGGCGGACAGCTGGGAACATACTTCGCGGTAAAGAAAGGCGCCAGATTTATCCGGCCGCTGATGATCGTTGTGGTGGTCCTGCTCATGGCGAAAGTGGTCTATGATTTTTTCAGTTCATAGCAGGAATGAATTTAAAAACCACCGCCGGATCAGGTTTGAGACCGGTTCCGGCTTTCAAAATCAGCCATTTCCCGGATACGTTCCCACGCGTAGGAAAAGAATTCCTTGTATGACCGGCAGTACCGGTTGAGGACGGGCTTTCCATCCTTAAAGGGTTCCCGGTCCCGGCGGCATCCGCCGCGGCATAAGGGATAGGCGAAGCAGGTTTCGCATTCCGGTGATTTATGCCGGGAATCCCTGGTAAAACGGCGGGCGGCGGAACTCTCCAGCATTTCCTCAAAGGAAACATCCTTAATATTTCCCAGATACCATTCATCGGTAACATAGAAATCACAGGGATACACCGAACCGTCGGCCTCAACGGTAAAGCTGATTGGGCAGACACCGGACATTCCGCAGCTTTCCGGGGGGAATCCCATGGCCATGCTTACAATATTGTCGATCCACCGGACATTCATGGGAGTTCCGGCCCTCCATTCAGCATAGCGGAGGTCGAAGATTTCCCGGAGGAAGCGGCCGTAGGCTGCCGGGGAAAGGGACCAGGATCTTCCGCCGGGTTCCTCGCCCAGAGGATCCAGGCATGGAATGAACTGTATCCAGTCGAATCCGCGGGAGCGGAGATGGCGGTACACGGTTGCCGCGTTGTCAGCGGTAAGGGCATCCACCACACAAAGGGCGTTTACTGGTACCCCTTGGGCAAAGAGGAGCCGGGCACCGTCCAGCACCTGGGTATAAGTTCCGGAATCATCCCGGCGGACCCGGTAGGTATCGTGGAGCAGCCGGGGTCCGTCAATCGAAATACCGATAAGGAAATTTTCACGCTTAAAAAAATCCGCCCACGCGGGGGTAAGGGAAACACCGTTGGTCTGAAGGGTAAACTGTATCTCCGCGGTATAATCCGGGTCTTCCGCTGAGGCCTGCCGGATCTGCTCCCTGGCCATTTCCGCAAAGGACTCAAAAAAAGCAAGTCCCGCCAGGGTCGGTTCACCGCCCTGGAAGCCGAATGATATGAGCCGCGGCTTTGGTTCCAAAGCCCGGGAGATCAGCTTCCGGGCCGTTTCCAAATCCATAATACCGTAATCATCCCGTTCGCGGTTTTCCGCTACATCCCGGTAAAAACAATAGCGGCAGGCAAGGTTGCACCGCCCCGATGCGGGTTTAATTAAAAATCCAATGGTTTCCATATATCCTTTCTACCATATCCCCATCAGACGCTGAACGAATAGGCTGGTACCGGTTATGCTCAGCCAGCAGCAGAACCCCATGATCAGAGGCTTTCCGCCGGTTTTAATCAATTTAATGATGTCGGTATTAAGCCCAATGGCACCCATAGCCATTACAATAAAAAATTTGCTCAGAGTCTTTAAGGGGACAAAAATTTCCGATGACACTCCTAAACCCGTTACAATGGTTGTGATGACCGAAGCCAGTACAAAACCAAGAATAAAAAACGGGAATATTCTGCGGAAATCAACTCTGCTTTCTTTTTCCCCGGCTTTCCGGGTACGGTAAAAGGCAAGCGCCAGGGTGATGGGAATAATTGCAAGTGTGCGGGTAAGTTTAACCGTGACGGCCATATCAAGTGTCGCCGAGCCTAAATTATACAGCGAATCCCAGGTTGAAGCCGCGGCAGTCACCGAAGACGTATCATTGACTGCCGTTCCGGCGAAGACACCAAAAGCTTCACCCGATGTTGTGCTGAACCCCAGGGCCGCTCCCAATGACGGAAAAAGGACCGCAGCGGCAACATTAAAAAAGAAAATAACCGAGATTGCCTGGGCAACTTCTTTGTCATCGGCGCCAATGACCGGCGCGGTTGCCGCAATAGCGGAACCGCCGCAGATGGAAGAGCCCACGCCGATAAGGGTTGAGATTCTGCCGGGGATAGACAATACCCTATGAAGTACAAAAGCCACGGCCAGGGAAACCGCGATTGTGGCAACGATTATGGGTAAAGAACGTCTGCCGGTTTCAAGGACCACAGAAAAATTCATTCCGAACCCAAGCAGTATAACGGCATACTGCAAGATTTTCTTTGAGGTAAAAGTTATCCCCGCCTGGAGCGCGTCCCGGTTTTTAAAAATGAGCGCGAGAATCATGCCTATCAGTATGGCAAAAACGGGGCTCCCGACAATGGGCAGTAATTTCCCCAGAAGCCAGGCGGCGGCGGCAATCCCAAAACATACAGCAAGACCTGCCGCATATCTTTTAATTATTTGCACCGGAATCTCTCTCCCTCCCGGGTACTATACCAGTAACACCACGGTCTTGCCTATGCATAAAAAAACCGGCCCGCGGATAAGCGCAGGCCGGTGCTGAAAGAATGGGAGAAAAGCTTATTTTCCTATCTTCGTTCCGGAAACTTTCGCGTAATACTTGGCAAGGGCCGAATGGTCATCCTGGCCGGCGCCATCGGCGTGAAGTGTTTCCATCATTTCCCGGACAGAAGCGGTCAGCGGAAGCGGCGCCCCTACCCCATGGCCGGTATCAAGGGCATTCGCGAGATCCTTTATATGAAGGTCAATTTTAAATCCCGGCTTGAAATTGCCTTCTATCATCATAGGCGCTTTCGCGTTCATCACAGTGGAACCCGCAAGCCCGCCTTTGATGGCTTCGAACACAAGTTCAGGTTCTACCCCGGCTTTTTTTACCATGGTAAACGCTTCGGCCACAGCGGCGATGTTGAGGGCAACAATGATCTGGTTTGCAAGTTTGGTGGTATTTCCCGCGCCGATGCCGCCGCAATACACCACACTGGAACCCATTGAAAACAGTATGTCCTTTACTTCGTCAAAAAGCGCCTTATCGCCGCCGGCCATAACAGCAAGGGTTCCGTCAACTGCTTTGGGCTCACCGCCGGATACCGGCGCGTCCAGCATGCGGACACCCTTGGCGGCACAGGCTTTCTCTATTTCCTGGCTTGCCAGAGGCGCTATGGAACTCATATCGATAAGGATCTTTCCTTTTTCTGCTCCTTCCAGAACTCCCTTCTCACCCATGACTACAGTTTTAACATGGGGTGAATTGGGAAGCATGGTAATTACCAGCGGAACCTGGGATGCCACATCCGCCGGGGATGTCCCGGATTTTGCTCCGGCATCGACCGCATCCTTAACATTATTTTCAATAATATCATAGACGATAACATCATGGCCCGCCTTGAGAAGATTCTTTACCATAGGTTTTCCCATGATACCTAATCCGATAAATCCAATTTTCATCTGATTCCTCCGTCAAAATAATGGTATGATACAAACAGGCGGATTTCGTCCTCTGTTAAATCTATGTTTTTTATGTAATCGGGGCGGGATTGAAAACGCAGAGAAAATTATGCAAACCATATTTCTCCGTCCAGGGTTTGTCCCTCCCGCTGGCTACATCGATTATTTTATGAAAAAGCCTGAGGCCCGTCTCTTCTATTGTTTCTTTCCCCGAAGCAATGAGCCCCGCGTCAACATCAATCAAATCGTACCACATATCCTGCAGGTCTGTCCGGGAAGAAACCTTAATCACCGGTGCCGCCGCAAGACCATAGGGTGTTCCCCGTCCGGTCATAAAAACCTGGAGTGTAATCCCGCTGGCAAACTGCATTGCCCCGCATACGAGATCGCTGGCGGGGGTCGCGGCAAAAATAAGTCCTTTCCGGGACGGCCGCTCTCCCGGAGACAGAACTTCCGCAATGGATGCCGTACCGGATTTGGCGATGGAACCCATGGCTTTTTCCATGATATTCGCAAGTCCGCCTTTCTTATTTCCCGGCGTCGGATTGGCGCTCCGGTCGGCTCCGCCATCCTTAAGGTATTCATCATACCAGGCCATTTCTTTTGCCAATTTTTTTACCGTATCATCATCGGTGCAGCGGGCGGCCAGCATGTGCACTCCGTCTCTGACTTCCGTTACTTCGGAAAAAAGAACCGTAGCGCCAGCCTGTACCAGGAGATCACTGGCATAACCCGCCGCTGGATTTGCGGTAATACCGGAAAAGGCATCACTGCCGCCGCACTGCATGCCGATGCAGAGCCGGTTAAGAGGCAGGATGCTGCGCCTGCGGCGGTTAAGCCGTTCCAGTTTTGATTCCGCCATCTTCAGCAGCGCATCGGTCATCGCGCGGAATCCTTTGTGGTCCTGAAGGATGATGACGTTCTCCGGGTTGTTTTCCTCCGGTTCAAGGAGCATGTCGGGGGTCAGTTTTTCGCAGCCCAGACCGACCACCATTATTTCCCCGCCGAAATTGGGATTCCGTATGATGCTGCGGAGCGCGGTAATAGGAATGTGTGATTCCCTGGCGTTGATAGCGACACCGCATCCATAAGCGTGGTTGAGGGCGACGATATCATCCACATGGGGATATTTCGGAAGGAGTTCTTCCTTCATTTTTTTTACCGCCGTATCAAGCACACCCGAAACACACTGTACCGTCGTCATGATCCCCAGAATATTCCGGGTCCCCGCATAACCGCCGCCCGGAACATCATACCCTTCAAAATCCTTCAGCGGCGCTTCGGGCAAATCGGGATACGGACCGGTTCCCGCCGCCAACGAATCGAGGGCGGGAGGTTCCGGCAGCGTAAGCATGTGTTCCGTGATCAGACTGCCCTTCGATACATCGGTATTCAGAAATCCGAGGGTTACCCCGTAACGGATGACTTTGTCACCTTTCGCCAAATCAGTGAGAGCAATCTTATGTCCCTGGGGGATATCCTCAAGAATGGTTAGGTTTTCCCAGGTCACAGAACCCTTCGGGAGGTTCTCCGCGGGAATCGCAACGTTATCCCGTTTATCAACCTGAATAAGTTTTATCACGAAATTTCACTCTCTTATTAAGCATGGTTTTTTGGGATCAAATTTCCAGCCCGGAATAAGGTACTGCATTGCCTTCGCATCATCCCTGTCGGGATTGTCCAGTTTCCTGTACAGTTCGTGGGCCTTCATGACCTTGTCCATGTTGATGGAAATTCCGAGACCCGGTTTATCCGGTATCCGGATTTTTCCATCAATTATTTTCATTGCATCATCACAGAGGTCCTGACCGTCCTGCCAGATCCAGTGGGTGTCCATGGCGGTGATATCCCCCGGACACGCGGCGGCGGTCTGGGCGAATATGGCGAGGGAAATATCGAAATGGTTATTCGAATGGCAGCCCCAGGTCATGTTCCAGTCGCTGAGAAGCTGACCGCAGCGGACAGATCCATTCATCAGCCAGAAATGGGGGTCCGCCAGAACAATATCAACCGCCTTTGAAACCACCGAATGGTGCAGCTGCCGCCAGTCGGTGGCAATCATATTCGTCGCCACGGGAATACCGGTCAGCATTTTGAATTCGCTCATGATTTCCCGGCTCGAGTATCCCGATTCAGGACCGCAGGGGTCTTCGGCATAGGTGAGAATATCCTTCACGCCGATACAGAGCTCTACGGCTTCCCGCAGTGACCAGGCGCCGTTGGGATCGATATTTACCCGGGCATCGGGAAATTCCTTTTTTATTGCCCGGACCGCCTCCATTTCATCATTCCCCCGGAATACCCCGCCCTTGAGTTTGAAATCCCGGACGCCGTATTTATTCTGCACCGCCCGGGCCTGTTCAACAATCTGTTCAGGCGTAAGCATGGGTTTTCTCCGGAGTCTGAACCATTCGTCTCCGGAAGAATCTTCATCGATATAATCCAGGTCTGTTTTACTCCCGTCGGAAACGTAAAACAGATACCCTAAGACGGTGATTTCATCCCGCTGCTTCCCCTCGCCCAGCAGGGAACAGATGGGAAGGTTGACGTATTTCCCCAGCAGATCCAGCAGGGCGCATTCAAGGGCGGTATCGGCCTTGACGACAAATTTCAATTTCGCCAGATCAAGACCCTGGAGGCCTTCGCCGCCGCTGTTTTTAGAAAACGCGGGGTTCCGCAGCGACAGGAGGATATTCCGGTAATCGGCTATCTCCCGGCCCACCACCTTAGGAATATAGGATTCCAGGGTTCTGCGGAAAGATTCACCCCCATGGACTTCCCCGATTCCGGTATTGCCGGAGTTATCCGTGAGGATCACCAGGTTCCGGGTAAAGACCGGCGCATGGGCTCCGGAGAGGGTCATGAGCATACTGTCGTACCCGGCGACCGGGACAACCTTCATGTCTGTAATAACCGGGGAAGATGATTTCATTTTACGGATCCTGTCTGAACAGCGCCAGAGCCATGTCCAGCCGTTTATTCAGCATGGTATGCCATACAGCGGAATCAACATAGGGATTAAAATCATCCCGGATTTTGTCAACGTCCCTGAGAATTTCCACCTGGTTAGTATGGGAAGGAAGACAAACGTCAACATCCATTTTGTCGAGTTTTCTGAGTCCTTCGGCAAATTCCTCCCGCAGGGAAATGGGCTGGCCGTTTTCCTCAAAATATTTTCTGGACATGGTATTCAGCCCCAGCCCGCCGTGCATGCCGCAGCGGAGGGTTTTACCCCGTTCCTGAACATCGAAGAAAAAGGATGTGCAGCCCGGGGTATGGCCGGGGGTGCTTACAGTTCTGATGCTGATATTTCCCAGGGTAATCGGAGTATTGTCATCATACAGTTCGTCCGGGTAAATATCCCCGCAGGTATATCCTTCCCCGGCGATAAGATCCTTCCGTTCGGTCACAAAAAGGAGATCCCGTTTGCCGAGGTATACCGTCGCGCCGGTCAGTTCCTTTAAGGTCCGCGCCCCGCCGATATGGTCGATGTGGGCGTGGCTCAGCAGAATCTTTTTGATATCCTTCGGCTTAAATCCCAGGAGGCGGATATTCTCAAGGAGCAAATACACCGTTTCGTGCATGGCGGTATCAATAAGGATGAGACCATCCTTGGTATCAATCAGGAAACAGGATACCCAGTCGTTTCCCGCGATGTAATACACATTCTCAGCCATTTTAAACGGCGGAACATACGCCTCCCAGGGCCGCCGGCAGCAGCGTTCCATCAGTTCCTGGGGTGAAGGTGTTTTAGTCTGTTCAGCCATTGACAGCTCCTTTGTCTTTGGGACCGCGCAGTTTTTTGATTAGTTTTCCGAAGAGCGGTCCCAGGAAAGGCCAGAAAACACATCCGATAGCGATTACGCAGAATATACATGACAGTGGCCTGGTAAAGAATGTTGCCACCGTTCCTGTATACTGGAATGCCTTAAGCATATTAAGTTCAAGGATTGGCTGCAGGATAAAGGCGAGAATAAGCGGCGCCGTCGGAAGGCCGCCGAAACTCATAAGCACCCCCACACCGGCGAATACAATCATCATTCCGCATTTGTACAGGCTGCTTGAATCCACGTAGCCGCTGATGAGGGAGATGATCAGCAGCGCGGGATACATGTAATACGGCGGAACCTTGAGTATATGGGGAAAAACCCGCATTCCCAGACTCTGCATCAGAAGGATAACAACAGCACAAACCATCACCACACTGAACATAAGGTACACCACGTGGCCGCTGTTCCTGAAGACCATGGGCCCCATTTCGAGGCCGTGTATCGTCAGGGCGCCGATAAGAAGCGCGGTGGTGGAATCCCCGGGGATACCCAGGGCGGCCATGGGAATCATGGCGCCGCCGATGGACGCGTTATTCGCCACCTCCGGAGCCCAGAGTCCGGCGGGATTTCCCTTGCCGAAACTGTCGGGGTCTTTGGACGCGTTCTTCGCGGATGAATACGCAACGAGATTTGACAGACCCGAACCCATGCCCGGAAGGAAACCGATACCAAGGCCGATCAGGAATGACCTGATAATATTAACTAGCTGTTCTTTGATTTCCTTAAGCGTAACTCCGAGGCCTTTGATTCCCTTTGTGTTTACCTCGGGGGTAGGAGGATACCCTTTGGCAAAATCCACTATAATATGGCTTACCCCGAAGATACCGAGGAGAACCACGGTCATCCCAAGCCCTCCCATCAGGTACATATTACCAAAAACGAACCGCGGTTCGGCGTCGATTGGAGAAAACCCTACCGTAGCAAGCAAAAGGCCAAGGGACGCAGAAGCCAGACCCTTGAACATATTGCCCTTTGAGATCGCCAGAACCATGGTAATGGCCAGCAGGCAGAGACCAAAGTATTCCCAGGGACCCAGCATAAAGGCAATATCCGCGATTTTCTGGCTGAGCAGCGCCCCGATAATGGCACTGAAAAAAGTACCCGTAAAGGACGCGATCATTCCGATGGCCAGAGCTTTGCCGGCTTTACCCTGCTGGGCCATGGGATACCCGTCCCAGCATGTGGAAACCGCCGAAGCCGATCCGGGGATTCCCAGAAGGACCGATCCGATAAAGGCGCCTGAGCAGCCGCCGATCCACAACGCCAGCAGGAAAATAATCGCTGAGCCGGCTTCCATGGCAAAGGTCATGGGCATAAACAGCATAACCGCCAGGGTTCCCGAAAGGCCGGGAATAGCCCCGAAAATAATTCCCACAAAGCATCCGGCCACAAGCAGGGCGATATTGTAGGGCTGTACAATCTGACCAACAATATACGGGAGATATTCAAACATGGTTTTTCTCCTTAAAACAAAACCCCGCCGGGCATTCTAAGCCCAAAGGCATATACATAAATCACATAACTGATCAGTGTAAATGCGATGGCAAAAATTATACGGGGAACCAATTTCGATACAAAGCCTTTTGAGTAAACCGTACAGAGAGCAAACAGCACAAAGGGTGTCGTTATGAGATACCCCAGATATTTCATTATAAATACATACAGAATGAGCAATCCGAAAGAAATACCGATTCGTATCCATCCTTCTTTTAAAACAAATTTCTTTTCTTCTTTTTTGCTGAGGGTACTCTGGAGGAATATTCCTGTCCCGCAGATAATAAAACCGAATACAGAAATAAGAGGAAACATTTTCGGCCCGGGATAGTCAGGTCTGATATCAACACTGAATTGATTTACCAGAATGAAAAAAAAGACACCCACGAGAACCAGAACGGCACCCGTAATTTGATCGCGTTTTACCAGCATAGGTACTCCTTGGTTACAAGGCTCCGTCCTTACAGACGGAGCCCCGTAAGAGTATTTATTTCGTTTTAAGCCCCAGGTCAGCTACAACGACATCAATTTCCGCCTGCTGTTTCCTGATTGCTTCTATACCTTCTTCCCGGCCGAAGAATTCCATCTGGAATCCCGCGGGTCCAAGGATGGCGTTGACATCGGCGTCATTGGAAGCAGCTACATAATATTCATAGAACTGCTGAACCAGCGCCGGGTCCATTCCCTTGGGCCCGAGGAACAGGTGGATGGAAGCGAAACTGAAATTTATCCCCTGTTCAATGAAAGACGGCACCGTGGGAAGAACGGCGCTCCGTTCTCCCCTGTCATCCCGGGACACAACCGCCAGAGCCCTGGCCCGCCCCGACTCAATATACTGTTTTGCCTGATTAGGATTTACCAGGCACATATCGATGCTGCCGCCCACCAGGGTGGTCAGTTTTTCCGTATCGGAACCGGCTTCCACGAACTTCAGGTCTATTCCCGCTGCCCGGGCGAACATACCGCTGAGGATATGGGCGGTTCCGCCGGTTTCAACACCAGCCAGGAGTTTGCCGGGATTGGCTTTCGCTTTGTTGATCACATCCTGCAGGGTGTTCATGTCCGACGCGGCGCTGACGAGGAGTGTATAGGAAGCCTTATCCAGGCCCCTGCTTACTCCGATAACGGTGAAGTCATCGGCGGCGCTTCTGTTGTATACACCGGTGGCTGTTTTGATCAGCATGGTGGAATGGAACTGCAGGATAACACTGCCGTCTTTTTTCGCGTTCCGGACCATCTCCATGGCCACAACGCCGTTGCCGTCGGTATTGTTTACGATGGTCAGATTGCTTCCGGAATTCTTGTTGATATACGACGCCAGGCTCCGGGCCATAACATCGGTCCCGCCGCCGGCCCGGGCAGGGACATAGACTTCAACGCTTTTGGGCATGGAAGTTCCGCCGCTGTCCTGGCCTCCGGCGGCAAAAACAAAGGAACTGAACATAACCAGAAGAACGGCTATTCCTATCTTCTTCATAATAGATCTCCTTATGACGAGTCTTTTTTCCGGAAAAGAAAATCCGGTGGATTCCTGTTTACTTACCGCACCATACACGGACGCTTCGGATCGAAGGTCCATCCCGGTATGAGGTACTGCATGCCTGTGGCGTCATCCCTGGCTCCGAGACAGTTGTCCAGATAAACCTGGTGAGCTTTTTTTATCTGGTCCATGTCGGCTTCAATACCCAGGCCCGGTTTCGCCGGGATCTCGATAAACCCATCCTTAATCTTCAGGGGTTCAACCGTAAGCCGCTCTATCCCTTCCTGCCAGATCCAGTGGGTATCAATGGCCGTGATCTTTCCCGGTACCGCCGCGGCGGTATGGCTGAACATGGCCAGGGAAATATCGAAATGGTTGTTTGAATGGGATCCCCAGGTAAGTCCGAAGGTATCGCAGTACTGGCCGACCCGCACCGAACCTTCCATGGTCCAGAAATGGGGATCCGCCAGGGGAATGTCAACGGACTGGAGCATGACGGAATGGGCCATCTGCCGCCAGTCGGTGGCGATCATATTGGTAGCCGTGGGGAGACCCGTGGCCCGGCGGAATTCCGCCATGATTTCCCTGCCGGAAAATCCGTTTTCGGCGCCGCAGGGGTCCTCGCAGTACGCCAGAACATCGTGAAGATCCCCGCAGAGGGAGATGGCTTCATTCAGTTTCCAGGCGCCGTTGGGATCAATGGTGATCCGCGCGTCGGGGAAGGCTTTTTTTAATGCCTTTACCGCCTTGATTTCCTCGGAACCATCCAGCACCCCGCCCTTCAGCTTAAAATCGCCGAATCCGTAGAGTTCCCTGCTGGCCCTGGCTAACGCAACCACCCCGTCGGGATCCATGGCTGCCTCGTGGCGGAGTCTGTACCAGGAATTGGGAGCGTTCTGATCCGAATAATAGGGAAGATCCGTTTTATTTCTGTCCGCCACATAAAACAGATACCCCAGAACTTTTACTTTCCGCCGCTGCTGGCCGTCCCCGAGCAGGGCCGCTGCGGGAACACCCAGATGCTTACCCAGCAGATCCAGCAGAGCCGCCTCAACCGCGGTTACCACATGGACTCCCGTTCTGAGATCGAAGGTCTGGGCTCCTCGGACATCGTCATCCTTTCCGGAAAATTCCCGCTGCACCGCCAAAAGGGTGTTTTTATATTCCCCAAGACCGGTACCAGTTACCAGGGCCGAAACAGCCTCCAGGCCCTTGGTAATCTTCTGCCCTCCGGGAACTTCGCCGACCCCGGTATTCCCGCCGGAATCCTTCAGAATAACCACATTCCGGGTAAAATAAGGGGCATGGGCTCCGCTTAAATTGAGAAGCATGGAATCTCTGCCGGCGACAGGGTACACTTCCATAGATACAATTTTAGGAACCATTATCTCTCCTCAGGTTTCGGTATTCAAACGGCAGAGCCCCTTCCGGAAGCTCACTCTGTGAATTTCACCGGGTCCGCCTGTAATAATTTTTAGAATAATAAATCTGTTTTTACGGTTTGTCAAATATTTTTAAATAGGATTATATATTTATTGCGTAATTTCAATTTTTTTATAATCTGATTATATTTTTATTTGACTAATCGGAAAAACAATTATATGATACTTGAAAGTATGGTCGTATACTGAATAACTCATTGCCGAGGATACTATGGAAAATCACGTACGAGGTATCATTCCCGCGGTAATTACCCCATTCCTGGAAAATGGTTCCATTAATTTTGAAGAATACAAAACGCTGCTGCAGTTCCTGGTTAAAGCCGGGGTCAATGCCGTATTTATTTCCGGCAACGCGGGGGAATTTTACTCCCTGACCTTTGACGAAAAGGCCCGGCTTATTAAGGAAGCTCAAAAAAGCATAGGAAACACTGTCCCGATAATTTTCGGTTCCGGCGCTGTTACAACGGAAGAAACCGTGGCTTTGACAAAAATGGCTGAATCGGAAGGTGCCGATGTAATCACGGTTATTACGCCCTACCTGATAAAACCCACCGAAGATGAACTGTTCGCTCATTTTTCCGCTGTTTGCGGGGCCACAAAGCTGCCTGTTCTCCTTTACAACAATCCGGCGATTACCTCGGTGCCCATTTCTTCGGCGCTGGTAAAAAGGCTTCTCTGTTTCGATAATCTCGTGGGTATAAAGGATTCTTCCGGCGATTTCGCCCTGACTTTGGATTTTATGCATCTTTCCAAGGAACTCCAGGTTTTCGCGGGGCGTGACGGGCTCATCCTTGCCACCCTTCTCCACGGCGGAGCCGGGGCCGTATCATCGATTGCGTCCGCGTGCCCCGAGCTGGCCGTCAGCATATACCGTCATTTTATTAACAATGAAATGGAAAAAGCCGTGGAAGCCCAGCACTGCCTGGCAAAACTAAGGCAGTGCTTTAACCTGGGAACTTTTCCGTCGGTGGTCAAGGAAGTCCTTTCCATGCGGGGCTTCAGTCCGGGACTTCCCAGAAAGCCCGTCGGACCGCTGCCGGAAGAGAAGAGAAGGATCCTCGAATCTACTTTGAGGGATATACATGTACTATAATTTTTTGTAGAGTAAGAAATAATTATGGATCAGGAAAACGGTGAGAAATACACGGTAAAAGTTGCGGAACGCTGCTTTGAAATTCTCGATCTGGCAATTTCCCAGGAAGAACCGCTGACGAACCAGAATGTCGCGGCGCACCTGAAAATAAATACCAATATGGCCTTCCGGCTTCTGTCAACCATGGTCAATTCCGGCTACCTTACGAAGGATGAATCCTCCGGACAGTACCATATTTCCCTGAAGGTTCTGCATCTTACGAGAAAATCCCTGTTATCACTGGACATCCGGCGGATCAGCATGCCCTACCTGGAGCTGCTCTGGCACCAGTTTCCCAAGGCAAACCTCAATATGGCGGTATACTACGACGGGGATATCCTGGTCCTCGACCGGATAGACAGTGTCAGTCTTCCGCGGACTTATTTTACCCCCGGAAAAGTTCTCCCCTTTCACTGCACCGGTCTGGGCAAGGTCCTTACTTCCGAAATGCCGGAAGAAGATATCGACCGGCTGGTTCTGGAAAAGGGATTAAATTCCTACACCACCTATACCATTTCCGACCCGGTCTCGTTAAAGAAGGAACTTGCCAAGGTACGGGAAGAACAATGCGCCAGGGACCGGAACGAATTTATCCTCAACGATAACTGCAACGCCGTTCCCATCCGAAACCAGAAAGGCGCCGTAATTGCGGCTATAAGTCTTTCGGCGTTTGAAAATTACATGAGTGTTGAGGAAGTGGAAAATACCATGCCGGTTCTGATGGAAACGGGAAGAAAAATCTCATTCCTCATGGGTTATCAGAAAGGTTCAATCCTGTAAAATACGTCAGGAAACCTGCTCCCGAAGACAGGAGCAGGTACAGTATTCCGGTTATTCCCCCAAGCCCGCGGCCAGTTCCCAATCGTACCACGCAACCAGGTATTCGTAGATAGCATTCTGGAATCCCAGGCTTGCCTGGTTCAGATTATCAACGGCCTGATTCACCGAAAGCTGGGTTACCAGTCCATTGGCATAGGCGTTCTGTGAAAGCTCCGCCGCCCGGGCCGCCATGCTTTCGGTCAGCTGGGCGGTATTAATCCGTTCCGCCGCTTCATTAAGCCGGAGCCTGATTTCCGACAGCTCACTTTCAATGGTGTCTCTTTTTTTTGCTAAGGAAAGATCGGCCTTTTCCTGTCCGAGCTTGGCTTCCTGCACCTTGGAAAGCCGGTATCCGCCGGTAAAGAGCGGTACATTCAATGTCAGGTTCAGTTTCATAACCGAATAGTCATAGTCCCCGATAAGGGAACTGCCGTTGCCCATACCGCCGAGACCGTAGGAAAAGCCGGCGGTCAATGTCGGGAGAAACGTGCCCAGGGCTGCCTGTTTCTCTATATCCGCGAGTTCCCGGGACAGAACCAGGGCACGGTAATCCGGACGGCTGGCCAGGATCTCATTGATGGTCCGGTCTTCCGGAAGGGAAGGAAGGCTTTCGCGGCTTTCCGTCAGGATTACGGTTTCCGAAGCGGGAATACCCGCCAGTTTCTTAAAGGCAATCATGGCCATGTCGGCGTTTTTGCGGGCTTCGATTGTCTGGGGGCTCCTGTTTTTCCAGTCTACTTCCGCCATGAGCAAATCCAGTTCCGTGGCGGCCCCGGCCCGGAATTTCCGTTCAGTACTCTGGTAAATATCCCGGCTGATTTCTTCGGAAGCTTCCAGGATGGTTACCAGGTTCCGCGCCAGCTGATTCTGGAGATACATTTTTTTTGCGATGGTGGCGATATTCTGCCGGCCGGCTTCGTATGCCTGCCCCTGGATGGACTGCCCTTTCTTTGCCTGACGGTAGCCGGCGATACTTCCCGCGTCAAAGATAGTCTGGTTAAGGCCGACCGCCAGGGAAAGCTCGTTATCGTAATTGTTAACCACATCATCCCAAATCAGAGGGCCGCCGCCGGGGACCGAGGCAACCGCCATGGTCTGGGTAGTTTCCAGGAAGTTCCGGTTATACCCGCCCTGGGCGGCAATGACCGGAAAGAACGCGGACCGCGCCTGATTCACGTACTGCTTGGCGAGTTCCAGTTCCTTGGCCGCCAGGGCAAGGTCCAGGTTATTTGTATTTACTTTTGCCAGATATTTTTCCAAATCGTAATCTTCCGCGTTGGCGGAGGCGGCAAGGCCGATGATAAAAAATACCAGTATGCCGAAAAAGATCCATTGGCGCATTGTATCCATTAAATAGTGTACGTATTTCATTTGTTCCTTCCTTCAAGCCGGCTGCGGCGGCTTACCAAATATTCAATTGCGGGGATAAACCAGAGAGTCAGTATGGTTGAAGAGATGATTCCGCCGATAACGATAACCCCCATGGGCTGGCGCATTTCCGCCAGAGAGGCGCCGATTCCCAAAGCCATGGGAACCATGCCCAGGATAATGGCGATATTGCTCATCAGGATTGCTTTGAGTTTTACGGGGCATGCCTGGACCAGGGCTTCCACCACGCCGAGTCCTTCTTTTTTAAGCTGGTTGTAATAATCCAGGATCAGGATGGCGTTGTTCACCACAATACCCACCAGCATGACAATACCGATCATGGCGATGTTGTTGAGGTTGGTGGCGGTGATAAGACAGGCCGCCACAACCCCGATAATCGAAAGGGGAATGGTCAGCAGGATAAACAGTGGCTGGGCCAGATTTTCCAGGACCGCCGACAGGAGCATATACACCAGAAGGATGGCGGTCAGAAAAACCATTACCATGCTGTGGTTTGATTCTTCCATGGCATCCGAAAGCCCGGCCTGGGTAATGCTGTAGCCCGCGGGCAGTTCAATTTCATTTACGGCTTTTAATACATCGGCCATGACCGGCCCCTGGGTATATCCCGGCAGCATTTCCGCGGTAATTTCCACGGTCCGCAGTTTGTCGGACCGCATGATTTTGTTGTAGCCGCTTTCAAAATGTACATCCGCGTACCGGGACAGGGGATATACCCCCCGGGCGGATGAGATGGGGATATTTCTTAAATCTTCGATGTCCATCAAAGCGGAATCCTTCATCTTTACCCGGATATCAAATTCCTCTCCGCCTTCGCGGTAGGTGGTGGCCACCAGACCGTCAATTGCCGCCCGGAGGGATACGGCGATGGACTGGACCGTAAGTCCGTCCTGGGAAATCTGTTTCCTGTTGGGTTCAAAAACCAGTTCGTTCTTTCCGGCCTTGGTGTTGATGCCGGTGCTCATGATCCCGGGCACTCCGTCGATCCGGGTTTTAATTGCCGTTCCCAGATCCTGCAGGACTTGGTTGTCCGCTCCCTGGAGGTACAGGTCGATGGGCGCGCCCTGGGCGATCACCATTTCCGAAGGAGCGGTCACCCGGATGATCGCGCCGGGAATATCCGAAAGGGTCCTGGTCATCTTCGCCGCCAGGTCCAGGTTGCTGAGGCGGCGCTGTGTTTTAGGCACCAGGGACAGCTGCATCATGGCCACGCTGACGTCGATATCCATGGAGCCCATAAGTCCCAAAGAAGTCAGAAGGGTTTCCACTTCATCATACTGAACCAGCCGGTCTTCAATTTCCTTAAGTACCGCCGCGGTGGTGTCCAGGCTGCTTCCCAGGGGGAGTTCCACGCTGACCTGGATTTTGCCGCCGTCGCTCTGAGGAATGAGCTCCATAGGAATTTTCGTAAAACCCATGAGTGAAAGCATAAAGGCAACAACGACCGCCGCACCAACCAAGGCGCTGCGCCATTTCCGTTTCAAAATTACCGTAAGGCTTTTCCGGTACATGGTTTCCAGCCATTTAAAAAACCGGTCCAGGGTTCTGCCGATTTTGCCCGGTTCCTTGAGCTGTTCCGGCAGCAGCTTCGAAGCCAGAAGCGGTGTAACCGTAAAGGATACAACAATGGAGAAGATGGTTGATATTACTACCGTGTAGGCAAAATGGCTGAGGATCTGGCCCATGGCTCCCGCCATTCCGCCGAGGGGCACAAAGACCGCCACGTTGGTCAGGGTGGATGCCAGGACCGCCATCATCACTTCCCTGGTTCCCTTTGAAGCCGCTTCAACCTTTGAGTGACCCATAGCCTTGTAGCGGAAAATATTTTCCAGTACGACGACGGAGTTCGCCACCAAGGTTCCCACCGCGCAGGAAAGCCCCATGAGGGACAGGACGTTGACACTGATGTTCATGGCCTGCATCACCAGGAAGGTTGAAATGATGGACAGCGGCATGGCCAAACTGAGAATGAGGGTTGACCGCAGATCGTGGAGAAACACCAGGAGTACGAGCCCGGTCAGGATGATTCCCAGAATCAGGTTGCTTAAGGTATCGTTGACCGAATCCCGTATAAAACCCGCGTCTTCCCGGATTACCTTGAGGGAAATATTCCCGCCCATATCATCTTCGATTCTGGGAATCCGTTTCATCACACCGTCAACAACAGCCACGGTATTGGCGGTGGGGTTTTTCATGACCTGCAGCAGCAGGGCGCCCTCTTTCCTGGTTCCCGTTTCTTTGTCCCGGAATATAACCCGTTCCCGGGCGTTCACATGGGTGTCTTCAATACTTCCCAATTGCCGGAGTTTGAAGGTTCCCGCGCCGGTGGGAATATCCAAATCGCCGATGGCTTCCAGGGAAGCTAACTCACCTTTAAATCTGACCGGAATATCCTGGTCGTCAATGGTTATGTTTCCGCTGGGAAGTTCGAGATTTGCGGCGCCGAGGATTCCCGCCACCCGTTCCACCGGAAGGTACCGTTCAAACACCGCGCCCCGGTCAAGCTCCACCCGGATTTCCCGCTCTACCCCGCCGAATACCCGGATGTTTCCCACACCGGGCACCTGGGCAAGCTGGTCCTGGATAACCGTGGAACCCAAGGTAAAGAGCTCCGTGGAATCCATGTTCCCTTCCAGGATGATATTCATGATCGGGGATGATGTGGCAATATCCACTTTGGATATAGAAGGTTTTTCGATATCACTGGGAAGCTGGTTCATGATGGCGTCGATTTTATCCTTCACTTCCTGGAGGGCCATATTTTCATCCTTGCCGTCCTTGAATGTAACGGTGATCAGGGAAAGACTATCCAGCGAATAGGATGTGACTGAATCGAGTTCCCCGATGGAGAAGACCTGGTCTTCAATCTTTTTGCTGACCTGTTCCTCGATTACCTGGGGGCTGGCGCCGGGGTAGATTGTCTGGATAGTGACAATGGGTACCTTGGTATCCGGGAGGAGACTCACCGGCATGGACATATAGGCCATGATTCCGAAAACCACCAAGGCCAGCATAACCATCAGAATGGTGATAGGCCGTTTAATTGAAATATCAATAATATTCATGACTTATTCCGCCTTTGTACGATTTGTATGTATTATGTTGAGAACCGTCTCCGGAGAGACCTGCTGGTTTCCCCGGGTAATCAGCAGATCCCCTTCTTTAAGGCCGCCGATTACTTCAAAAGAAAGTCCCTGCTCCTGTCCCAGTACGATCTGCACCGGCCGGGCCCGTCCGTCAACTGCCAGATAGGCTTCGTAGCCCTCATCGGTCCGGATTAATTCTTTCCGCTCCGCCACCAGAGCGTGTTCGTTTCTGTACACTTCTACCGACAGGTCCACGCCCATGCCGCTGACCAGTTTCCTGCTCTGCACGTCAAAAAAGGCGGTCACGGGGAAAGCCTGTTTTGTAACATCCATTACCAGGGAAACCTGGGTAACCCGGCCTTCAATGGTGTCGCCGTCCTTGTATATAAAAACCCGTTCGCCGGTTTTTATCAGATCGATTTCATTAGCCTCCACATGGAAGCGGGCTTCATATCCGTTCTGGTTTGATACCGTAAAGAGGGGCGTGCCGGGCCGAACATTCGCGGTAGTATGTACGTTCAGCTGGGTAATGGTGCCGCCGATGGGGGCTTTGATATTGATCATGTCCGCCGCCGCGTCCAGGTTTGTCCGGGCCAGGTCGTACTGCATCTTGGCGTTGTCAAAATCCTGCCGGGAAATATCGCCGTTGCCGAAAAGAAGGCGGCTTCTGTCGTAGGTGCTTTTCGCGTTATCGAAGGAAAGCCTAGCCTGCTGGTATGTCGGGTTATCCTGGGACAGGGAAAGTACCACCTGGTCCTGCTCAACCCGGTCGCCGATTTTTACATTGATGCTCCGTACCACATCGCTGATTGATGAATAGGCTGTTGATTCCGACCGGGCATACAGCACCGTGGGATATTTCCGGTAGACTGAAAAATCTTCATAAGCCATTTCACGGACCGCTACGGGAATTCCTTTTTCTGCGTGGATCTGCTCCATACTGGAAGCCTCTACAGCCGGTCCGCTTTTCTTTCCGCCGCACCCGGTGCAGGCAAGCAGCAGCAGGATGCCCAGGGCTGATAAAAACCATTTTTCCTTCATTCCATTCCTCCGATTAGATACAGTCACCGCCACAACCGGCGCATCCTGTTTTGGTACTTCCCTCATGGGATACCTCATTATTACTGGTGGGTGTTTCTGACTTGTCAAAGTTTTGTTAAAGAAATATTAAATCCGAACCAATTTGAAAGTTAACTTACAAGTAAAAACTGATATTTGATTTAGAAAATACAGTTCAGGAATTCCCACAAACCAGACAGATACCCCATATCTTTGTTAATCTTACGGCAAAGAGTTTTTTAAATGACATGAACAAACGCTGCTGGATTTGAAGCATAAACCAGGAATATACGGAACTATTCCAATCACATGATTATGACTCCAAATAAATAGTTTTGTTTCCGGGAAAATACTCTTTTGCGGCAAAACAGTTTCTTTTTTTTTCATATTTAGAAATAAGCGTTACATATATTTGTTCCATCCTCTTTGACTGGGATATCGATGCATATTCTTCTTCAATTAATGTCCGGGCATTACTAACGATACCGGATACCATTGCATCACTGTTAATTATGTTCATGATGATCTCAACCATACAGGAAATGTTATTTTCTGATATTAAATATCCTGTTTCACCATGACGGATTAACTCATCAAGTCCGGAATGATTATACGCAATGACCGGCAATCCTACTGCCATTGCTTCTTTCATGATATTTGGTATTTCTTCCATATCACCGCTGGAACTGGTATTACTTACACCAATAAAAATATCAGCGTCCATTAGATGCCGGCCTATTTCATCCTGAGAAATCCATCCTGGAAAAATGACTTCTTCCCGAATTCCAAGATTCATAGCTTTTGCTTTAAAATATTCTTTTTCCGGTCCGTCTCCGATGAGTTCCAGGGTTACCGGTACACCGTTTTTCTTTAACGCCGCGGCAGCCTCAATTGCCTGAGAGAATTCTTTCGTGGGGAGAAATCTTCCCGCTGATATCAGTTTGATTACAGCGGAGTTCTTTTTACGAAGTGTTCTGAAGGTGAATAAAGAAAGATTTATTGCTGAATGGACGGTAATTATTTTTTTTTCAGGAAAACCAATCAACCGCAGGCGTTGTATAAAGGAATCGCAGATAGGAAGAAATACATCACCTTCTTCCAAAATAAGTTTATATGTAAATGGTTTCCTATTTAAATAACTTGAAATGTCGGCACCCCTGAATGATACACACAAAGGCCCTGTTCTTACACCGCATGTTTTTAATGCTATTGCAATATTTCCAAGGGGGCCAAATTCGGCGTGAGTAATATCAAAAGAACTTTTACTGACTAAGCGAGCCGCCATAAAGGCCTGAAGAACATTATAATTCTTATGTAACCCTATTTGCCGTAATACTTTGGTAAAATGAATAGGATGAAAAAATAAAAAAAATAGGGATGAGAATATTGTGTATAAAACGGCAAATGTACGTCTCTTAGCAGAAAAAAATTTTACCGTTATTTTATCTGCGACCGAAGGAGATACATAAAATTTTTTAATCCCTGGTTTTTCAGCTATTACTGTAACAGCATGTCCCCGATAAGCCATTCCCAAAACGTGATTAACAGTAAAAGTCTCTAACTCAGCAGGAAAAGTTTTTGTAATAATTAATATGTTCATTTTTTCTTCCTTAAGCTGCAAAACTGTCTATTGCAATTTTGGTAACGCAATAAAAATAGATTAATTTCCGAAAGGTTTTCCCGGTAATTTTTCAGGTGAAAATATACCGGGAAATTTATCAGCCTATTTCGCTTTTGCCATGGCTAGTCCGCTTGTCTGTGTTCCGGCGGAGGCGAGATTCTGGGATCCTTCGCAAACCAGCAGGTCTCCGTATTCAAGGCCCTGGATTACTTCATATTTCAAACCCTGCACATGGCCAAGTTCCACCGGAACCGGCGCGGTCTCGCGGCCCTGGGATACATAGGCCTGGTAGCCCTCTTCGGTTCTGGTCAATTCTCCCTTGGAAACCACAATGGCCTTTTCATTCCGGTAGGTCTCAACGGCGATATCCACTCCCATGCCGCTGGCAAGTTTCCGGCTGTTCATATCAAAGGAAGCGGTCACAGGGAAAGCCTGTTTTGTTCCGTCCATCGCCAAAGATATTTGGGTTATCCGTCCTTCAATACTGAGCATTCTGCCGTCATCAATAAAAACCCGGGCGCCGGGTCGGACCCGTTCAATTTCATCTGCCCCCACATAAAAACGCGCTTCATAGCCGTTTTTGCCGGATACGGTAAAAAGAGGCGTGCCGGGATTTACGTTGGCGCTGGGATGTACATTCAGCTGGGTGATGGTCCCGGAAATGGGAGCCTTAATGTAAACCATATCTCTGGCCGCGGTAAAGTTTGCCCGGGCAAGTTCATACTGCGTGGCAATACTGTCAAAATTCTGCCGGGAGATATCCCCGTTGGCAAACAGGATCCGGTTCCGTTCATAGGCGCTTTTGGCGTTTTCCCACGCCACGGCCGCCTGCCGGTAAGCCTGGTTATCCGGAGAAAGGGACAGAACCACCTGATCCTGTTCAACCTGGTCTCCCACGGTTACGCTGATGTTCCGCACCACATCGCTGGTGAACGCATAGGCGGTGGATTCCGACTGGGAATAAACCGTACTCGGATACTTTAAATAAACCGAAAAATCCTCGGGACTTATCATCCGGACCTGTACGGCCGTGCCTGCCGGAATGCCGGCCTGCTGTATACCTGCCGTATTTTGTCCCGAAGCTTCTTTTGTTTCCGAACAGCCGCTTATTAATAAAACCACAATCAACACTGCCGCCGCATACATGTTCTGTTTCATTTTTTCCTCCAAAACGGTACCTGGATACCTATTGTTTACAATATTTTCAGTTTCCCTATGGGATACCTAGAATATGGACCAGAGGTGTTTCGGAGTTGTAAAGGAATTGTTAAAAAGATATTAAATTGACGAAAAATCGTTCTTTTTAGACAGGATTAACCGCGATTCGCCTAATAAATAGGAAGGAAGTTCCCGCGGAAACCTGCTTTTTCATGCCTTCATGATTCTTTTTTATGTTTCTGAAATGTTGAAACAGACTGAAAGGCAGCTTTAAACGGCTGAATTGCCGCTAATATTTCCGAGGCAGACCGTAAAAAGCGAACCTTTGCCGGGTTCGCTGTCTACACGTATGGTACCGCCGACCAGGTCAAGGACTTTCTTCGCCAGCGCCAAGCCGAGACCGTTCCCTTCCTGGGAATGTGAACTGTCGCCCTGGTAGAATTTATCAAAGATCCGTCTGCGGGTTATTTCATCCATTCCGCAGCCCGAATCGGCTATGCGGAACACCGCGAGGCCATCCTCCATTTTCAGGCTGAGACCGATGGTCCCATTCAAGGGGGTAAATTTTACGGCGTTTGAAAGAAGGTTATTCCAGACCAGTTCCATCATGCTTTCATCATACTGCACCGTGATTTCCTCAAGGTCCGCATCAAAGAAAATCCCCTTCTCTTCCCACAAATCCTCAAAGGCCAGGGCGCAGCAGCGGATCTGCTCCGCCAGATTGTAGATAACCGGAGCAGGCAGGATATCCTGGTTTTCCAGTTTGTTCAGCCTGAGTATGTTGGTCACCAGGGCGGAAAGTTTCCGGGCCGCTTCCTGGATGGTTCCGGTAAATTCATGCCGTTCTTCGGAACTCAAATCATCACTCTGGAGGGCGGCCGCGTAATTCTGGATAATCGCCAGGGGGGTTTTAATTTCATGGGACACATTGGCGATGAAATCATTTTTTAAGGTTTCGGTACTGGAAAGTTCATCCGCCATGGTATTGAAATCCTCGAACATGACCCCGATATAATCCTTCCGGCCATCCTTCCTTGCGGGAATTTCCAGGCGGACCGAGAAATCCCCGGCGGCAATATTCCGGGCCGCTTCACTGAGTTTCTTTACGGGCTTGGTTTGATATCTGTACCGGACGAACCAGATAAAAAAACATAAAAACAGGGCATTGACAACCAAATATATAATGAGAGCATTTATTAAAAACTGAACGGAAATGCCTTCCATGTTGCTGAGCGTTTGGTATACAAACATGTGGTTTCCGTTGATAACCACCAGCACCAGAAAAATCAACCCCCATTCTTTAAAGGAAAAATCCTTTACCGTGACCCGGGGGTCTTTATCCTTTTTCTGTTTCCATTTCATTTCAGCACGACCTTATACCCCAGGCCGTGGACCGTCAAGATTTCAAAATCCCCGCAGTCCCTGAGTTTGTCCCGGAGCTTCGTGATATACACATCCACCGTCCGGGGGCCGCTTTCGTTGTCGGTGCCCCAGAATTCGTCCATCAGCTGGTTCCGGGTAAATGTCCGTTTCGGATAAGAAAGCAGTTTGAAAAGGATATTGAATTCCTTCACCGTCAGGGGAATCTCTTCTCCGCTGAGGGTGGCGGACATTTCATCGGCGTTCATTTCCAGACTGCCCAGGGTCAGTTTTTTCTCATTTGAAATATTGGCTCTCCGGAGCAGGGCCTCAACCCGCAGTACCATCTCTTCCATTTCAACGGGCTTCACCATGTAATCATCTATACCAAGCCGGAACCCTTTCTGTTTGGCGGAAATATCGTCCCGGGCGGTCATAAACAGAATTGGAATGGTTTTATTCTGTTCCCGCACCATGGCGGCGAATTTAAAACCGTCGATTTCGGGCATCATAATATCCGAAATGATTAAATCCACCATATATTCCACCATCTGGTCAAATGCTTCCACCACATTGGTACATCCGATGGCATGGTACCCATGGTCGTTTAAATAAGCGCAGACTATGCGGTTCAGTTTAATATCATCTTCAACTACCAGAATGTTTATCATGGCATTCCTCTTTTCTCTTATTGTATCCTATTATAAAAAAGAGTTGTTAAAAAATCATTAAATAAAAGCGGCTATTGATAGGTCCTGTTCGTCTTTTTTTGGCAGGTTACTCTGAGACCGAGTATTTTCCTGCCATTGCCTTATAAATATAATTTTCGTATTTGATTATTTGATACTTCTGCTGGATAAGATCTATCTTTGATGAGTTTTCACTATTGATAGCTCCAAGCAAATCCTTGAATTCAGCCTTCCCCGCCTTATATCTCCGGTCGTAATACTCGGCGATCTTTTCAGCCGTATCGCAGGCTTCCTGTGTCTTGCTGAAAAGCTCAACCGATTTAAGGTACGCGTAATAGTAATACGCCACTTCATTCAGCGCCTGGTTCAGGGTATCATTAAAATCAATCAGCGATATCTGGTAATCCGCCTCGGAAATCCTGATATTGCTTCTGACCCGGTTCCAGTCCAGAAACGGCAGGGAAACGGAAATACTGCCGAGGATGTACGGGAAATTAAAGGTTGACCAGACTTTATCGGACGAAGAATTAATTGCCCCGCTCAGGGAAATAGTCGGATACCATCCCCATTCTTCGGATTTCAGGGTTTTAAACGCACCCTCCAGCCGGTACTGGCTTGCGACAAGGTCGGGCCGGTTGGCAAGGACCGAAAGCGGAACATCCACGTCCACATCCAGGGTCTTCTGGTCCAGGAGGCTGCCGTAGCTTATCCCCAGGTCATCACCGGGTTTGATATTCAGAATGTTGCGGAGACTCTGTTCCAGTTCCCTGAACTGTGTCTCAATTTCCAGCAGGCTGCGCTGTTCCGCGATCCGGTTCTGTTCGGCCTGAAGCAGCTCCAGACCGTCGGTCTTTCCCGCGCGGAACTGATTTCCGGCGATTTCCTCTATACTTTGATAGGATGCAATATTTTGTTTTTTCAGGGCTATAGAATTCTCATAGTATTCAAGATTGAAATACAAATCAATGACGTTATACACGAGACTGAATTTTGCGGCGGTCTGATCCATGACCGTTGCCTTGAGCTCAAATTCCTGGGCTGACCGGGCGTTCCGGATTTTACCGTAGAGGTCGATTTCATAGCTCACCCCCAATTCTCCGGAGAAGGTATTCGCAAAAGAATCATCTTCATAGATTGCCCGCTGCGAAGAGGCTTTCACCGTGCCGTCCACCGACGGAAACAGGTCCGAAGCTGCAAGTTTAACATTGTAAAGCTCCCGGGTAATGGTGACAGCGGCTTTCAGGTAGTCCGGATTGGCGGCCAAGGCAATATCGATAAGCCGGTCAATCTCCGGGTTATCGTACTGTTTCCACCATTCCTCATCCGCGGTGTAGGTTTGTTTCACATCATCCGTGTACGCAAGTATCTCCGATACATCTTGGGACTGATATTTGCTTGAAACACATCCCGTATAAAAGAGAACACTGATAATAACCATGGATGGCAGCGCCAGATATCTTTTCATTTTATTCACTCGCCAGGGCGTCAATGGGATTCAGGTTGGACGCGTTTTTTGCCGGCATATACCCGAAGACAATACCGATCCCCGTCGAGGAAACCAGCGCCAGGACAATCGATGGAATCGAGAAGTCCATCCCGAAACTCTCCGAGAATGTATTGAATCCGAGACCAATAAGCAGGGCAAGAGCTATCCCCATAATACCGCCGACAATACAGATCAGGATGGCTTCTATCAGGAACTGCTGAAGAATATCCATCTGTTTTGCCCCGATTGCCATACGGATACCGATCTCCCGGGTCCGTTCGGTTACCGAAACCAGCATAATATTCATTACCCCGATCCCGCCCACAATCAGGGAGATCACCGCGATGCTGGCAATAAGCAGCTTCATGATATTCGTTGTACTTTCAATTGTCTGCTTGATACTGTCACTGTTGATCATGAAAAAATCCTTTTTTCCATGAAGCGCGGTCAATATCATTTCGATGCCCTCTTCGGCAACCTGGGAATTCACGCTGTCGGATACCTTAACCACAATGGCATTGATATCTTCGGAGCCGTTGATTTTATACATGGCGGTTTTGTACGGTGTCCACAGTGTCATGGAATTACCCGCCGGCCCGAAGCTGTCTTCCTTTTCCGTAACACCGATAATTTCCAGGGGCTTTTTATTAAACATGATGATTGATCCCACTGGGTTCGGGGTATTGGAAAAAATCTGTTTCCGGGTGTTGTCGTCGATCACCACAACAGAGGCGATACGGTCCACTTCATCATGGGAAAAAATACGTCCCTGTGCGATTTTTTTTCCCATCACATCAAAATACTCCGCCCCCACGCCGCTCAGCTGGGCACTCAGCGAGTTGCTTTCGTATACCAGTGTTCCGTTTGCCGATACCGTAGGGGTAGCGTTTTCGATAAAACTCAGCTTTCCAAGCTGATCCGAATCACTGGCTTTCAGGGTCTTAATTTTTCCCGACCGCATATCACCGAAACCGGTACCGGGCATGATTTGAATCGTATTCGTACCCATGGAACTGATCTCCGCCATGATTTTTTCCTGGGAAGCGTTTCCCAAAGCAACTACGGAAACCACCGATGCAATACCGATTATAATTCCCAGCATAGTCAGAAGGGAACGCATTTTGTTTGAAATAATTGCCTGTATGGACATGGTAAAGGATTCAAGAAAACGGTATTTGATCATGTCCTTTCTGCTTCGTTTAATAGGCGGCACCCGGTCTTTCATCTCATAGATATCCGACGATTTCCGTTCGTCCGATATTATCTGGCCGTCTTTGATTTCAATCTGCCGGCTTGCCTGGCTGGCTATCTTGCTGTCGTGGGTAACCAGGATGATGGTATGCCCCTGCCGGTGCAAGTCTTTGATAATTCCCATTACCTTTTCACCGCTCCCGGAGTCCAGCGCACCGGTAGGTTCATCGGCAAGAATGATTTCGCCTCCGTTCATTAATGCCCGGGCAATACTGACCCGCTGCTGCTGCCCCCCCGAAAGGGCGTTGGGTTTGTTATCAAGCCGGTCACCGAGGTTCAGGCTCTGCAGCAGTTCCACGGCGCGTTTGGTCCGGACTTCGGAGTTCTGCCCTGAATACACCGCGGGCAGGGCGGCGTTTTCACGGGCCTTCAAATTCGAAAGCAGGTTGTACCGCTGAAAAATAAATCCGAAGGTTTTGCACCGCAGTTCCGCCAGCTGGTTCTTGTCCATAGCGCCCGCTTCAACGCCGTTTATTTTATAAGACCCCGATGTCGGTACGTCCAGGCAGCCGATAATGTTCATCATGGTTGATTTCCCGGACCCAGACTGGCCGATGATAGCTACAAAGTCGCCCTTCTCAACGGACAGATTTATATCCTTCAGAATATGGACTTGGTTGCTTCCCTTGCCGAAGAATTTATTTATCTTCTGCAGTTCAATAATGTTCATCCTAGAAACCCCGGCCTCCGCCCATCCCTGAGGCGCTGTTCGCCAGTTCGGACGCAGACATTTGGGCCGTGATAATCGTATCCCCCTCACTGACACCGCTCTTGATTTCCACATTGATACCGTCGGATAAACCGGTTTCGACAGTCCGCTGCTCCACTCCATCCTTGGTCAGGATCTCAACATACTTAGAGGTACCCTTTTCCTTGACTGCAATAGAAGAGACCGAGAGAACATTATCCGCCTGGGCTACGTAAATTGCGTTTTGTGTAGTCATTCCAATCCGGAGCTTGCTGTCTTCATTCGGTACGTTCAGCCTGCCGTAATAGTAGATCGCTTCGCTTGATGAAACGACGCCTGTATACTCCCCGGTGGAAAGCAGAGTCAGTCCGGGATCGATGGATTTAAGGGTTGTTTCATGAACCGTTCCGAGATCAGACAGAATCGCGTAGGTTACCTTGATCCCCGGCTGTATCTCGCTGATGTCTCCTTCGGAAATCTCAATAAGAATTTCCATATTATGGAGGTCGGCAATCTGTACAATGGTTGGGGTACTCATGGCGGCGTTTACCGTCTGCCCCTGTTTTACCGGAATAGACACAATAGTGCCGGTAAGGGGAGCTGTTATTTTCGTGTATCCCAGATTGGTTTCAGCGGTGCTGAGGGAGATGTTTGCCTCTTCCAGGGCGCTCTGTATTTGCGCCACATTAGACCGCGCTGTTTCATAGGCATTCTGAGCGTTTTCAAGCTCTTCCGCGGATGCCGCGTTTTCCGCCCGCAGTTCCTGCAGCCGGGCGTATTGTTTCTGGGCAATATCAAGGGAAATTTTCGCGGCCGCCAGCTGGGTCTGATAGCTGGTAACTTTTGCTTTATTGCTGTTGACCTCGTTCTGCTGGGTGGTTGAATCTATCTCCGCGATGAGGTCCCCTTCCTGGACCTCCTGCCCAATTACAACATACAGTTTCTCAATCCGTCCGGAAGCCTGGGCGCCGACGGTTACCAGCTCTATTGCCCGTATTTCCCCGCTGGCGTTAACAATTTTCTGAATACTGAGTTTTTTCACCGTTTCCGTAATATACGTTATCTTGTTTTTGTTTTTATTATGATTATAAAACAAAAAAAACGAGACCACTGCAATAATCAGTATCGCCACAAATATAATAAGCTTTTTATGTTTTTTTAAAAAAACCTTAAGACGGGTCTTATCACTATTTTTTATTTCTTCATTCATTTTTATATTAAACGCAGGGCTTCTGAAGGACTGCAGATTCTTGCGGAGATTCATTATTACAAAGGTGTACAGCGTATTTCGAAATATACAATGTGAATCAGCGTCTCTTTAGAACTATGAACAGATTTTTCAGGCGCTTTTTGTCTCCTATTTTTAAATCATACCTAAATTTATAAATAGAATTACGCAACAGTCAAGGGAAAAAGGGAACATAACAATAATTTATATATGGAAAGAAAAACCGGCGGTATCGGCAGTTACGATGATTTTGCCGGCATCGGAATTTTCTCCCCGAACAATAATGGGAATACAATTTTTAAAAAAACTAAAAACCGGTGCCGCGACGGATAACCAGCACGGCTAGACAGCCTTATACATTCTGAACGGCCAAGACACCATTTTCGCTTTATCGCGGCGGCTTGCCGGACAAAGATACTTTCATTGCTGACAAATAAGTGAGCTGAACGTCTTCGGGTAAATTACCCCGAAGACGTTCTTTTCGAATAACCAAAAGAAAGCAATCTCACGGCGCAGCGGTTCAATCAGTCAAACCAGAAGCGGAATCCCAGTTCAGCCCCTATATCAAAGTCAGGGAAATCTATATCAGGAGTTACCTCAATCCCGAGGCTTGGAACTACCGCAAGATACAATTCAAAGGGATTCGCGATGTGCCAGGACAGCCCTATAGGCAGCCGTGCGCCGAGGGAAAGGAAGAAGTCATCATAAAATCCCATATTCACATACGCTCCCCCGCCTATGTACCAGTCAAGATTAAAATTTCCATCCTGAACCAAATTCCGGTCAATGAAATAATAATCACCGGTAACACCAATACCTAATCCATCGCTGTTGAATCTGAGTTTCGCAGCCCAGAACACCGGCAGACTGGGGATTTTAAAGGTGGCGCCTACGGTACCTCCCGCACCGCCGGTTCCGCCGCCGCCGCTGACAACAGGACCAATTGCGAATCCGCTGCCGTGATCCGCGAAAAGCCCGACCGTTCCGATAGTCAGTCCGAGTAAACAAACCGCAACAATTTTTTTCATAAATATCCTCCGAAATATTTTTCCATAAGGCTTTCTCAAAACCCATCCAGGTTTTTAAAAGTGTTATGGCATTTCAACTTCCTTTCCCCCTTGGTTTATCTTTAAGAACCAATTGGGTCATAAACTGTATTTGCTCATTAAAAACATTTTCCGGAATCGGTGCGGCAACGGATGACAGCATTAAACCTTCCAGCAAAAACAAGATATGCCTCACTACGGTTTCCACATCGCCGGGTTTAAAAACATTTGCCTTTTGTCCCTGTTTAATAAGCATTGAAAGAGATTTCTCTGCAGCACTGTACCGTTCCATCAGCAGTGGATATTGATCCGGTTCAAGCAGCGAGAATTCATAAAATGCGATATTCAGCCACGCCCTTCCTTCAATAAGAGCTTTTTTCTGATGCTGCAGTAAATCTATAAGAAGCTCCTCGGGCCCTTTTTCCGCTGCGAGAATCTTTTTTTGCTTCTTTTCTTCATCAGATATTTCTTTTTTTAGAATTTCGATAACGATTTCTTTTGTGGAACCAAAATACCTATAAACACCGCCGCGGCTTAAGCCGGATTTCTCACAAATATCCTTCATGGTAACCCCGGAATAAGTTTTCCGGGAATACAGCTCCGCAGCTGAGTCAATAATAAATTGTTTTGTTTTATCCCCTTTGCTCATCGCATCGGTTTTCGGATAAAAAGCGACACCCATGTCTTTTAATATAATTCTCTGAAAACTGATTGTCAATAAAGAATGAAAAATTCCATAAAAATTTAAAATTCAACAATAACCGTCAGTTTAAAAAATAAGGGAAGTTATTCCGCGGCAGTTTGTTTCGGAATGGCATTTTACTGCGGCACTGTGTAAATGAGTTTTCCTATTTCAGCATTCTTGAGAAACCGCCGTAATTCTGCGTTTTTTAAAAAAATATATTAAAAAAAAACAACTCTTTGAAAGATACTCCGCTAAAAGCATTTAATTCATTTGACGGTTTTTTATAAGGAAAATAATTTATATATGGGTTAATGGAGGTACAGTATGAGCCGTCAAATTCCTATAGGAATCCGGGTTGCAGGAGCTATCGGCGCATTGGTTCTGATTATTCTGCTTTCAATATTTTTTATTACCCGGGGTCAGGTACGTTCAACCTTGGGGAATTTAGTTGCTTCCAACACCATACAGATTGCGGAAGCCCGGGCTGATGAGATTAATCTTTTTCTTTCACAGTATCAGCAAATGCTTAAGACTCTTGTTTCACTGGATATCATCAGGGGAATCAGTGACCAAGAGCTTGAAGTATACGCAGAATCACTGGAAGGAAAGGTTGGTGATGACGCGGTGAATGTTTTCCTGGTTTGGCCGGACGGCAGAGCCACGACAGTAGCCGGACAGTATGTGGACAGCCGGGACCGGGCGTATTACCAGGCGATATTCGTTGATGGCATGGATTCTTTTGTGGGCAATCCTTTGATATCGAGAAATACCGGTCTGCCCGCGGTTATCCTTGTACAGTCTATTGAAGATACGGACGGATCTGTGCGGGCGGCACTGGCCTTTGAAATGTCCCTTGAACAAATTTCCCGTATTGTTGAAGGGATCGATATCGGTGAGACAAGCTACGGCTGGGTTATGGATAGTTCAGGGCTGATAATCGCCTCCCCGGCAAAAGATACGATTATGAAAATAAATATATCCGAAGGTGATGAGAAGCACGGCTATAAAGGAATGACCGCGCTTTCGAAGGAAATACTGGCAAACAAACAGGCCGCCGGTGAGTTCGTCCGTTTCGACGGTATAAAATACACGCTTTTTACCAATGAGATTTCCCCCGAGTATCAATGGCGGGTAGGAATAATGATAGCTTCCGAAGAACTGAATGAACCCCAGCAGAGGCTGACTTTTACCCTCGTGGTAATAATGGTAATCGCCCTTTTGATTTCCCTGGGTGCAGCTATTATTCTGGGACGCTGGATTTCCTCACCCATCAAGAAAGTAGCGGCCCATTTCAGGGACCTTGCGGAAGGTGAAGCGGATTTGACTAAACGGCTTGAAATTGTCCGGAATGATGAAATCGGAACCCTGGTCTCGGATTTTAATGTTTTCCTGGAAAAACTTTCAAACATAATAAGCGAAATGAAAACCGCCCAGGAAGAAATCAAAGAGAGCGGCCAGAAACTTGGGAATGAAACCCAGGAAACCGGTGTGGAGGTAGAAAAAATAACCGGACTCGCCGAGACTATTCAGGTCCGGCTGCAGAAACAGAACGACAATATTGATGAATCCGCCTCGGCGGTAAATAAGACATCCAATGGGATAATGGTTCTTGACAATCTCATTGTGGATCAATCTTCCAGCATTACCGAAGCCTCAGCTTCAATAGAAGAAATGGTAGGAAATATAGGATCCGTTTCCAGCTCCACCGAACGGATTGCGTCGGAATTCCAGATCCTGCTCGACGCGTCTGCCAGAGGGCTGTCAACGCAGAATACGGCTATGGAAAAAATCAAGGAAATTTCCGAACAGTCGGAAAACCTGCTGGAAGCAAATACCGCTATCGGGGCAATAGCGGCTCAGACAAATCTGCTTGCCATGAATGCCGCCATAGAAGCCGCCCATGCCGGAGAAGCGGGCAAAGGGTTTTCCGTGGTGGCCGATGAAATCAGGCGTCTTGCCGAAACATCAAGTGAACAGTCAAAAACAATCGGGGCAAAACTAAAATCCATACAGGAAACGATTGACGCGGTGGTGAAGGCATCCCATGATTCGGAGAAGGCATTTGAGGATCTCAACGACAAAATAGGAATCACCGATTCGCTGGTCGCGGAAGTCAGGTCCGCCATGACTGAGCAGCGGGAAGGTTCGGAACAGATACTGCTTGCTATAAAAAACATGAACGATATAACGGTAAAAGTAAGAACCAGTTCAAATGAAATGAGCACCGAAAACAAAGTAATCGTGGAGGCAATGGATAAACTGAACGAGGCATCCCGGGAAATATACAGCAGTTCCGAAGAAATCGTAAAAGCAGTCAACACCGTGGATATCAAAACCCACGAACTGTCAGGAATCGCGTCGCAGAACGGGGAACTGGTTGGCCGCATGGAAGGAACCATAGGAAGGTTTAAGGTTTAAAATACGCCGGTTGTTTTCAGCCGGCTCCGGACTTCTGTGAAGTCCGGGGATAAAAGGCCGTAAACGCGTACTGTGCCTTTACGGCGGTCAGTGCCGCCGGAACTGCCAGCTCCGCCCTTCACTGCTGTTCCGGACTCAAAGCTCCATTTATGACGGGGGCGGCGGCTTTCATAAACTGCCGTACCACATTGCCCGTAAGGAAGGCCGCCGCGACTGTTCCGATCTGGATACCTTCGAGTCTCCCAAGAAATAAAAGGGAAATGGCCGCGGACAAAGCGACACTGCTGCAGTCAATTATTATTTTTGCCGTTCCCAGGGATTTGCCTATCCGCGCTGCTACAATCCGGGCGAGATTATCCACCGGGAGCAATGTCACCCTAGGCAAAGCCTGAAGCCCAATACCGATTCCCATAATAACAACGGAAAGGGCAAAAATCAGTATCCGTCCGGCAAGATTTGCGGTCAAAAAATCTAGAATAAACATAAATGGCATTATAAGATCAAGGAAGACACTTAAAAGCAAACTTAAGGGTATCTGAAGCAGCAGCGTTTTGTCAAACTTCCAGCCGAGAAATGCAAGCTGAATAAGAATAAAAAAACAGTTCAGTCCGAGATGGACAGTACCGTATGAAAGATGGGTGATATATGAAACGACCCAGGAGACGCTGGGCACCGGAGCGAGTCCCAGGTTTGCTTTGGTCATGCAGCAGCATCCCAGGGCAAAAAGAAATAGCCCACCGGTAAACACCACCCATTTTTTTATTACCAGGCGCCGCTGCATTCATTTACCTTGGGGTATACTATTCCGCCTCCCGGGGCGGTTACTATCTGATAATATTCACGGTACATAACAGTAAACCTATAATTAAAAATCCATTTCTATGCAGAATAAAATTTATCGGTCATTAAATACCGGCACGGCCTCTGCCCTTTTGGGCGGGGTTATTCCGCCATTCCGTATATTTCCATAATTTCGTTTTCCGGAATCCGGTAGACCATGCCCGCTGGCGCTCCCTCTTTTGCGCATTCCCTGAGCATATCGGCCGTAATCCCGATCTCCCGTAAATGCGTCGGCAGTCCCATTACAGCAAGCCAGGCTTCGAGTCTGGCGGCGCCTTCAAAAACAATTTCTTTTTCGCTTTTGCCGCTGCCGTCAACACCGAAACATCGTTCCGCAAAATTCACAAAAGGCCGCGGGTTCTTTTTATAAACATGTCTGATATATGAAGGCGTCAGGATTCCCAGCACGACACCATGGGTTCCGTGAAACGCCGTAGTAACGGGTTTCTCAATATTGTGGCATCCCCAATCCTGTTTGACACCGCCGTTGGCGAGGTTGTCGCTGTAGGCCATCATCGCCGCTATGGACAGCACTGAACGGAATTTATAATTCCGCGGTTCTTTTAAAGCCAAAGGCGCGTAAGCAATAATTGTTCTGATGACGCCCTCGGTATATCCTTCCAGAAGAGGTTCTTCTTCTGTTTGGCCAAAGTATACTTCCAGGGCATGGGAAATACTGTCCATGGCACCTGCCGCCAGTTGTTTGGGAGGAAGAGAATAAGTCAGTTCAGGATTAACAATGGAAAAATCAAAGCAAAAAACCGGGTTCTTAAGCATGACCTTTATGGCAGGTTCTTTACGGTCGTCGATTATCATTATGGCTTTGCTGACCTCGCTGCTGGTACCCGACAGCGTAACAATTGCGGCATGAGGCAGAATCCTGTGATTCAGAACGGCGCTGAATGGTATGCCTAAAAGGTCCCCGTCAAAATTAATGGCCGAAGCGATATACTTTGCCGTATCCATAACGGAGCCGCCGCCGACGGCTAAGACAAATCCCAGATTTTCTCTCCTGCAGATCTCAATGCCCTCATTAGCTTTTGAAACCAGTGGGTTTGCCGTGATGCCGCTTAATTCGAAAAAACGTACCCCTGCGTCGGTCAGTGATGTTCTTACCGCGGCCAGCAGGTCTTTGAGATAGTCTCCGCCGTCATGTACGACAAGACATGAGTCAGCGTAGGCTTTTATCTTTGGGCCCGCAAGTTTTTCTTCACCCTTTCCGAAATATATACTTGTTTTTTGGTTCAGCGCAAAATTTTCCATAGGCTGATTATGAATTATCATATCCAATATGTCAACAAGAAATTGAATAGAATGAATAAAATATCCAGCATTATCCCAATTTCTTCTAATATTTTCTTTCAAAAATATAATCGTGATGAATAAATAGAATAATTTCGATTGACAGCCGAGAAGATCAGCCGTATACTTTTTGCAGGATTTCACAGAGGAAACGTATTTCCGCCTTAACCGGAAGGCGGCGGGAATCCGATTACCGATGGTTACCAGGCACGGTATGTACAAAAAATTACCTGCCTATTTTCAGTCTATGGAGAATACCGGATGTCCAAGAAAATATTGATAGCAACCCATACCACCCTGGCGGAGGGCTTTAAAAAAGCGACGGTTTTTTTTACCGGCATGGGAGAAGATATGGTTACGATCTGCGCCTATGAGGACACCCAGGAGCCTCCTCGTCCCGAGATAGACCGTTTTTTTGAATCGGTAAATCAGGATGATACGGTGGTGGTGTTTACCGATCTTATGGGCGGCAGCGTTAACCAGATCATGATGGAAAAACTCCTTACCAGGAAATTTCATCTTATCACGGACCCCAACTTGTCGGTGATAATGGCGGTGGCGACCCTCGGGGAAGAAGAACTAAACGCTGAAAACATCAGGGAAAGCATAGAACTGAGCAGCTCACAGATGAAATACATGAACGATGTACCGCTGGAACAGGGAAGCCAGGCAGAATCGGATACGGCGGATGATTTTTTCTGATATGACGGAGTTGCCGCGTTTTTATTCACAAAGCCTGTCAGCGCCGCGGCATCCGTTGATTGTACTTTTTTTGCCGGACTGGTATATTGATGTGATGAGCTTTTTCTAAATACCGCCCCTTGCATGGGAAAAGGGTTGATTATGTTCACTATTAAACTGAGAAAAGCTGACGGAATACTGACATATAAAGAACAATTAATCGCAAAGTATCTTTTAAACTACAATCAGTATGACTACTCTCTTCTGACTTCAAGCAGCCTCGCGGAAGACTTAAACATCTCACAGGCGACGGTGATCAGATTTTCCCAAAAACTCGGGTATACGTCGTTCAAGGAAATGGTGCTGGATATCAGGGAAAGCGCGGCCCTAAGCTTTGAGGGTAACATTTCACAAAATGATTCCGGCTATGTGATGATGGAGAAAATAAAGGCCCTGTACACCAGTTCTATCGATGATGTGGTAAAGCTGAACAGTGCCGAACTGATCGAAAGCACCGCTTCGGCAATTGCCTCAGCAAAAACAGTATTCTGTTTCGGGGTGCGTTCATCAGCGTGCATCGCCTTTATCATGCGCAACCGGCTGGCGACCATCGGCATTAACGCCGCCGGAACCGAAGACAGCTTTCTGTCGCAGTCCATTTCCCGGAATCTCGGAAAAGAAGATATTCTTTTTATTGTTTCCGTCAGCGGCGAAACATCACAGGCGGTCAGGGCGGTTCAGATGGCCCGCAGAAACGGATGTAAAATTGTTTCCATGACCGGCAACCATCAGAATAGCATCCGGGATATGGCGGACTACGCCCTGCTGCTGCCGGAATATGCGGTGTTTACCAAGGTTTTTTCACTGAACAACAAATGCCCGCAGATATTCCTTATCGACAGTCTCTTTCTCACCATCCTGAAAAAGGACAGCGACGATTACCAGAAGAATATCCGCGAGATAAACGAAACGGTTTCGGAAATTCCCGAAGGACCAAAGTACGATCTGTACAATCTATAAGTTAATTGCGGCTTAGGTATTCCAGGAAAAGAGACCTGAGCGCTTCCAGCCGGTCCGTATTGAGTCTCCCGTCTTTTCTGCTTCTGGTGTTTATAACGGCAAATTCTTCACCCTCTTTTTCTCCGCTGAATAGCAGGAGGCTTTCATCCATAACTGAAAGGACACAACGCTCCGCTTCTTCGTCGGTAAGGCTGACATCGATGATTTCCCCGGCGCCCTGGCAGGCCATAATACCGGCAACCTGTTTTTCGTTCTGGTCTTTTTTTCGGGCCAGAACAAGATCGGTTCCCCATGCCAGACAGTTCAGCAGAATAATTTTTTTCCGGTACTCCTTTGAGCAATCCCGATAAAATTGCATAGCCCCTCCCCGGAAAGCGGAGGAATTGTTACAGAACACAAAAGCGGCGTTTTTTTTGTCCGCAGACTCATTTGCCAGAACGTACATCAGGGTCAAAGCTGCGCTGTTCCGGTTAAAGTTGGGGCTGTTGGGCAGGCCCTGGGTTATCTTGAAAATGATAATCCCAAAAACCAGCACCGGCAGCAGGGTAAACAATGTCTTAATGCTTGTAAAAGAAAGGTCAACTCCTATAAGCCACAGCAGGAGTCCGCAGAGGCCGATGGAAAGCAATATTAAGGCCAGTTCGACCAGTCCGCTGCGGCGGTCGCCACGGGTATTTTTCTCATCATTCAGCGGATAATATCGGTAATTTGGAATGAAGCTTTTGGAAGGAGTATCATAGGCCGCCACGAAAATCGCCTTGGCCTGCCTAAGGCTGCCGTACACCACATATTCAGGGACCGGACGCTTCTTTTTATCATACTCCCGGTTATAGACGGCTTCCTTGTATCCGGCTTTTTTCATCCGGTGATCCAGCATGGTAAGAAACATTTTTTTGCTTTTAAGGGTATATCTGGCACCAAAAACTATGCCGAAATATAAAAAAATCTCTTCCATGCCTCAGTCCTTATAAATCGGAGAATATATTTTATTTCCTGATTATACATCAGAATAAAATATATTCTCCATAAAAGCATTCATAGGAGATACCCCTAGGGGATATCTCCTATTTTATTCAGGATGTCCTGACACAAACGCTGTTTAGAAAACGCCGATATACCTAAAGAGAATACAAACCGCCATGGAACCGAAAACGATATACATCGGTTTTATTCTCTTTTTCGTCAGCCATACCAGGAAGAAGATTACCACCAGCGACAGGAATCCTTTGACAATCCCGTCAAACAGATTGATAAGCGGCTGCTCAATACCATTCATCCTGAATGTAAGCTTGAGGGGAACCCGGATCATTCTGGAAACCATACCGCCGATCATGACAAGACCGATAACCGAAGCTGCCTTGATGATGTGCTGGATTACGCCGCTCTTGGCTGCCGACTCCAGGAAATCCCTTCCGAGTTTGAAGCCCAGGAAAGTAAGGTAATACCGGGTCGCCCATTTAGGGATGTTGTATAAAAGAAGAAACAGTATCGGACCGATTATGCTTCCTTCAAGACTGAAGGTAAGGGCAATACCGGTGACGATGACGCGCCAGGTAACCCAGAAAATGGTATCACCGATGGCTGACAGCGGACCGACGAGACTCATCTTTACCGCTTCAATGGACGCAACGTCAAAATCCTTGTTTTTAGCCGCCTGCATTTCCATACTGGCGATAAGCGCGACACCGAAGGCGTGCATGGTTGCTTCACAGTTCCAGTAATTGGCATGCCGTGACAGAGCCGCAACCTTGCGTTCCTTGTCTTCTTCATTAGGATACAGCCACAGAATAAAGGGCATAAGGGCATACGCAAAGCCGTTGCCCATAAAGCGGCTGTAACAGAAATTGATGCCCGCCGCCAGGGTGCGCCAGTACATCCGGCTGACCTGTTTTCTTTCTTCGGGCGCAAGTCCTTCTTTAAGTGATTTTATGCCGAACTGACTCATGACAGAAAGCCCTCCTCTTCACTTTGTTCCGGTGCCGCAACAGCCGCAGCAGCAGAAGCCTTCCCGCCGAGATCCATTTTTAAGAACAGTTCGGTGAGGCCGATTGCCAGGGCCATGACAAACAGGAAGACCAGGTCAACTCCCAGGTATTTTACCAGGAAGAAACCGACAAAGAAGTAGATCGCGGTTTTGCTGCTCCAGAGCATCGAAATAATCATTGCAAGACCAATACCCGGAAGAATACCGCTGGACAGGGTAATGCCTTCAAGCACAAAGACAGGGGTTTTCTCCATGATCATGGTCACCACGTCGCCGCCGAAAAGCACCGCCACAAAGACAAACAGGTACTGCGCAGCGCCGGCCAGGAAAAAACCAACAATCGCGATAACATCAAATTTGCGCAGATTGCCCGCTTTCAGATGTTTATCGGTGATGGGGATAAAGAGTTCCCCCACGAAATACCTGAGGGGTGAAAACAGATAACCCGCGTATCCAAGGGTAATACCAACCGGAAGAACCACTTCTACAGGAAGGTTTTGGGTAATTCCAATAGCCGTAGCAATTACAGCGGCTCCAAGATAATCCGCGCCGCCGTCGCCGCCGCCAATGGCCACAACACCCATAAAAACAAGTTCCAGCTGGGCGCCGATAATGATACCCTTGGTGACGTCTCCTAGAATAAGACCGATCAGGAATCCCGCGAATATCGGGCGGTCAATCAAGGGAACTGCAAGCAGGCCGTAGGTAGCCTTAATTATGGCTGTTACTACAAATACCAGTAATGCAGTAAAAAACATACTCATCGTATCCTCCTTCTAATTACAATGCAAGCTGTACTCTAGAAAAATTTGGGGCTTTCTGGTTGTACACCTCCTTTACCTTCGTCTTGATTTCCTTTACCAAATCGACGTTTCCGGCATCCATGGTCACGCCCTTGCACAATTGCTTCTTTGTCGCGCTGTCCTGCTGCACAATTCCCCCGAAATTCCCGATATTCACTTCGGTAATGCCATTGACGCTGTTTACAATCTTGAGGGTATCGGCGGGAGTTTTGACAACAATGAAGATTTTTAAAGGGTCGGAACGGGGATCGTTCAAAATACCGATAGCTTTATCAATGGTGGTAAAAATGCTTTTAACATCATTTGGTATTCCGAGACTCATAACCTGCTTCTGGAACGCATCGTTGGCCACTTCATCGTTGGCAATAATAAAATGCGATGCTCCCAGAAATTTAATCCAGCCGGCACATACCTGGCCGTGGGCAAGCCGTTCATCTATCCGCAGCTGCAGAATCATATAAGTAATCCTCCTCTCAGTATCCGTATTGGAGATATTTATCTTGGGATTTATTATAAATGCATTTGGGGCTTTGTCAACAAATTTATTCATTATTTATTCAATTACTACATTTTTAATACAGCAAGTATGGATATAAACGAGATAAACATTCGTTTTTTGTTAATTATTATGGATTTTCATTGCAAATTATTCTCTGTGATATTCATTTTATTCATTTTTTGATTGACATGGGAGATAATCCGGCTATATAATCGACCCAACAATAGATTCTTACGGAGGACACATGAAACTGCAATTAGCGTTCGACAATTCCAGTGCAGAGGATTTCTTTAGGGTAATGGACCAGGTAAAGGATGTTATAGACGTTTTTGAACTGGGATGGCTCGGCAATCACCTCGGGGCTATTTTTATTAAAGAAGCCAAGGCAAAGTATCCCAACATTCCCCTGGTTTGGGACCAGAAGAGCGCCACCATGTTTGACTGCATGCCGCCGGTGGAGTATGGAGCGGATTACGTTTCCATCGCCTTCTGCAGCGAACCGGTCGCCAAAGCGGCGGTTGACCTGGCACACCCCAAGGGTGTCAAAGTGGTGGGCGATATCGTCCATTCCGCATGCGACGGACAGGCTATCCTTAAGTTTGCCCGGGTCGGATGCGACGAGATATCCCTTTTCCCCTTTATGGGGTATGATAATCCCGATGTAACACCCTTAAAGGTAGCAAATGTTATGCGGGAACAGAACGGGCTTCCGATTTCAGTTTACGGAAAGCTGACGGTGGACAATATGAAGCCGGTATTGGAACTCAAACCGGATATTGTTGTTATCGGCGCGGCCATTGTTCAGGCAGCCGATCCCCGTACGGAAGCGATGAAAATCAAAGATCTGATGGCGAAATACTGAGAGTAGTATGAATTGTTATTCCGGGAAAAGTGTATTTCCCGGGATTGCTTTTGGCAAGGTGTACATCCTTACAAAGGCAATCCCGGGCCTTGATGAGAGTCCCTGCGTGTCGGCCGACGAAGAGATCGGAGCGTTTCGTTCCGCCCTTGAGGCCGCCGATAGGGAACTTGAAGAACTGTATAACAAAACCCTCGGGGAGACCGGCGAAGAAGAAGCCCTGGTTATTGATCTGCAGCGGAATATTTTACAGGACGGAGATTTTCACGACGTGGTAATTAATTTTATCAGGGATGAATCCAGCCGGGCACCCTGGGCGGTCAGCCGGGCGGGAAAGCAATTCTCACAGCTTTTTGAATCCCTGGATGATCCGTATATGAATGCCCGGTCCGCGGATATTCTCGACGCGGCTGACCGGATAGTATCTATCCTGCTCGGTATCCGCCAGACGGTTACCCTTGAGGAACCTTCGATTATCTTAGCTGAGGACCTAAGTCCCAGCCAGACACTTCAGCTTGACAAAAAACTTGTCAGAGCCTTTGTTACCCAAAAGGGTTCCTCCACTTCCCATACGGCCATTCTTGCCCGGAGCCTTGCCATCCCCGCCATTGTACAGTCGGAGATAGTTCTGGATGACAGCATGCACGGCAAGGAAGCGGCGGTGGATGCCCATGAAGGAAAAATATTTCTGGAGCCTGACGGTGAAACCCGGAGCAGGCTTGAGGCGCGGCAGAAGGAAGATGCCAAATCAAAAACGGAACTCCGCGCATACAGGGATCTTTCCACAGAAACCAAAGACGGCAAAAAGATTGAATTATACGCAAACATCGGCGGCGTTGACGAGCTAGAAGAAGTGCTGGAAAACGGAGCCGAAGGTATCGGACTTTTCCGCAGTGAATTTTTATACCTGGGAAGAAACGAACTTCCTTCCGAGGATGAACAGTTTGAAGCGTACCGGCGGGCGGCGGAAGTAATGGCGGGACGCCGTGTCGTAATCCGTACTCTGGATATCGGCGCCGATAAACAGGCGGCGTACCTCGGACTGGAAACCGAAGAAAATCCCGCTCTGGGATGCCGGGCTATCCGCCTCTGTTTTTCCCGTCCCGAAATTCTCGTTACCCAGCTCCGCGCGCTGTACCGCGCGTCGGCCTACGGCAACATCGCGGTCATGTTCCCCATGGTTGCTTCATTATGGGAACTTAAAAAGCTTAAGGAAATTTCCGCGAAGGTCCGGGAAGACCTTGAAAATGAGGGCAAAAAAACGGGCGCGCCTGAACTCGGCATCATGATAGAAACGCCGGCGGCAGCGCTTATCGCCGATGACCTCGCCAGGGAAGCTGATTTTTTCAGTGTTGGGACTAACGACCTGACCCAGTATACGCTGGCAGTGGACCGGCAGAATGAACGGCTGATCGAGTATGCCGACTCCCACCACCCCGCGGTGCTGAAACTGCTGGAGATGACCGCAGCCAGTGCAAAAAAGGCGGGGATCTGGGCGGGGATCTGCGGAGAGCTGGCCGCGGACCAGGAACTGACGGGGCTTTTTATCAGCATGGGTTATTCAGAGCTTTCGGTCTCCCCTGCCTTTATCCTTAGCATGCGGAAAAACATCCGCGAGACAGATCTTCCAATATTTACTGGAGCAAATAAATGAGAGAAATTACCTATGTACTGAAAGCTCCCATGGGGCTTCACGGCCGCCCCGCCGGGCTTTTAGCCGGAGCTGCCGGAAAATACAAGTGCGCCATCGAAGTCGGTTCCCCCGCAAAAATGGTAAACGCCAAACGGGTCATCGGCGTTATGGCACTGACATTAAAACAGGGCAACGAAGTAACCATGACATTTGATGGTGATGACGAAGAAGCGGCTGCGGCTTTTTTTGCCGACTTTCTCGAAAAAAACGTATAACCCCTAAAACGAACAAGGATTAAACCGGGCCTGGAAAATCTACCCCCGGAAAAACAAGACATGATTAAACATATTCTTTTTGATCTGGACAGTACCCTTTACTCAAAAAATCTTAATGTTGAAAGCGGTGTTGATCAGCGCATTACTCAATTCATTGCGGATTATCTTTCTGTCAGCCTGGAAGAAGCCCAGAAACAGCGAAGTCTCAATGTGCCAAAAAACTATGGCCTGAGTACCCAATGGCTTATAAAAGAAAAGGGCTTCAGGGATATCGACTATTTCTACTCGGTGATACACCCTGAAGACGAATGCAAAAACCTCAAATACGACCCGGAACTGCGCAGTTTTATTGAAAGCCTTCCGGTTCCCTGCGGCATACTTACTAATTCCCCCATGGTACACGCGTCAAGAGTACTTCAGGCGCTGGGCATCGCCGATCTTTTTCCCGTAGTAGTTGATATCCGCCAGAACAACCTTGTGGGAAAGCCTGACGAAGGGGCGTACCGGAAAGCGCTTACCGCCCTTGATGCGGAACCGGAAACCACACTGTTCATCGATGACGCCCCCCACTACGTCGAAGGTTTTCTGAAAATCCGCGGACAGGGCGTTCTGATCGATGAATTCAACGATCATCCGGACTGGCCCCATGAAAAGATTCAGAAGCTGGAGGAAATCCGCCGGTTCCTGTAATACCGTAAAATCTGAGTAACGGAGCTAGGTTATGATTAGGCACATTCTTTTTGATCTGGACAATACCCTTTACTCAAAGATCCACAACATTGAGCCCGATGTTGACCGGCGAGTCACCCAGTTTGTAGCGGACTATCTTTCCATCAGCCTGGAGGAAGCCCAGGAACAGCGGAAACGCAATATTCCAACCCGTTATGTCACCAGCACCCAATGGCTGATGGAAGAAGAAGGCCTTAAGGATATAAATTATTATTATTCTATGGTATATCCCGAGGATGAAGCGGAAAATTTACCGCCCAGCCCGGAGCTCCGCTCTTTTATTGAAAGCCTTCCGCTTCCCTACGCTATTCTTACTAATTCACCCATGGTCCACGCGCTGACAATACTCAGGCGCTTAGGAGTCTCCGACCTTTTCCCCTTCATTATCGATATCCGAGAAAACGCTCTTTTAGGAAAACCCCATGAAGGGGCATACCGGAACGCCCTCGCCGTCCTGGGGGCGGAACCGGAAACAACCCTGTTTATCGATGATTCTATTTCCTGTGTTGAAGGTTTCCAGAAAATCGGGGGACAGGGCATACTATTCGATGAATTCAATGAATATCCGGACTGGCCCCATGAAAAGATTCGGAAGCTGGAGGAAATCCGCCGGTTCCTGTAAAACCACGCAGCGCGGGATTCCGCAGCTTCCGGGAATAAACGCCCGCAGCGCCGCTTCGGCAGATTTCCAATATTAAACAGAACCGCAGGGTTCCGGGTCAAGAAAATTTTTAAATAATTTTTCTTTTATTTCTGCCGCCGCTTTCTCAAGAATCGGAACATAGCCAATAAGATGTGATTCTTCGTTAAGGCCAATAAAACCGGAAAAGGATAACGAAGCAATAATATGCCCCTTGTGGTTTCGTATAGGAACGACCGCTTATCGGTTCCGTGACCGCCGCCATCCTGGATTTCAGGGCGGTCTTTATTGTTACAGCCCTGATACTCGGGCTTTCCGCAACGGCGACTATCATGCGTAGATTAAAGTATATCAAGGAGAGGTAGTATCCTTCAGTATGATTCTGCGGAGCAGATATTATGGAAAAAATTGGCAGCTCTTATTAAGAGAGAAGTTTCTTGCCTGCCGTAATTCTCAGCAGTATTTTAGAAGGAGAGGTAAAAAAGATGAAAAAAAATATTGCTGTAGTTCCTATTGTTCTATTGGGTGTTATGCTGGGAGCCTGCGCCTCACAGTCGCCGGATACGCATACGTCACGGGACAGTTTGGATTGGGCGGGAGTTTATACCGGGACGATCCCGGCGGCCAGCGGGCCGGGCATCAACGTAACACTTACCCTTATTTCCGGTAATAATTCGGATTTTCGCTATACCCTCCGGTATGAATACATTGGCGAACCGAACGGCGTATTTACCGCGGACGGAACTTTCGCCTGGAACAAAGCGGGGAACACCATAACCCTTGACACTGCCCCGAAGGATTTTCCCGCCCAGTACCAGGTCGGGGAAAACAAACTGATTCAGCTTGATATGCGGGGAAAACAAATCACCGGAGACCTGGCTGATATGTATATACTGACAAAACAGCGGTAAACCGTTATTTTCATTTTGAAAAAATATTGCCGGAAAGGAATCTGCGTCGCAAGCTTCGGCATTCCATGCCGTCCTTCCTCACGCTGGCCGGCGTGGCCGGTACGGCACTAGCAGGGTCTTTTTACTTCCGCTTATTGGCATACCGGCTGACATATTCGGTAGGTGTTTCTCCGGTCATCCCTTTAAACAGCGTTGAAAAATAAAGAGGATTTTCAAATCCCACCGCGTAGGCGATATTCTTAATTGATTCAGGCTGCTGCTGCATAATAGTGCAGGCTTCCCGAAGCCGGAATTCCCGTAGATACTGCAAAGGAGAAACCGAAATGTGTTTAATAAAAACCCGGTACAGCTGGCTTCTGCTTACATTGGCGTGGGACGCGATATCCTCAACGGTTATATGCCGGGAATAATTGTTCGCAATATAATCGCAGGCCTGCTGGACATGGGTCAGTCCGATGTGACTCGAGAGGATCGGTCCGTTCCGCGCGGCATCTTCAATAAGACAGGCCAGCAGCGTATACAATCGGGCGGTCATGGAAATAAGCTTATAAACTTCCTGTCCCCGGCATTTATAAATATCCATTATGCGTCTGTGTATTTTCTCCGGTGAACTGGGGCGTACGACCGGTCTCTCCGGACTGAACCCGGCGGTATCCATCAAAATACGCGCGTCCGCGCCGTCAAATCCTACCCAGCAATATTCCCAGGGATCATTCCGGTCCGCCCAGTAATTGATTTGCATATTGGGATAAATCAAAAAAGATTCCCCGGCTTTGACACAGAAACGTTTACCATTCAAGGAATAAGTTCCCCGGCCGCTGATGACAAAATGAAGGATATAGAAATCCCTAACCTCCATGCCCCGGCTGTATTCACTGGTACACTGTTTGTAACCGGTACGGTAAACCGACAGGGAAGCCATAGTACGGAAACGGTTTCTGAAAATGTACTTGTATTCCTGCTTTTCCATAACTACCCAACCTTTCAGCATCCGCAATATACATTAAAAAAATCAAAAATGCAACATTCGTGAATATAGTCGCAACATTTAATAATAGCCTGATGGTTATTTCGGATTTACTCTGGAACGAAAGGATTGAATATGCTGAAAGCACTTATTTTTGATTTGGGCGGGACTCTGATAAATGTTACACACAAGGAAGAATACAATCTGCCCTGCGGAACAAAAATACTGGATTACCTGGCCCGCCATGATATTTATGTACCATTTAACAGTACGGAATTGATAAGAACCATTGCGGAGCAAAAAGAGCGCTGCTGGAAAATCAGGACAGCTACCTGCCGTGAGATCGCTCCATTTGAATTATGGTCGGAATGGTACCTGAAAGATTTAAACTTCAACCGGGACAAACTCAGGGTCATAGCCAATAACATCGCTGAAATCTGGGAACGGAATTATTACCGTATGGAACTGCGTCCGGAAACTCCGGCCATGCTGGAAGCTATATACGATACGGGCATTGCGATGGGGGTTATTTCCAATACCGTGTGTTTTAACCAGGCTATGGAGGATCTGTATCAATTCGGTATACGCCGATTTTTTAAAACCGTCTATCTCTCCAGCGTATCGGGTTTTATTAAACCCCATCCGGAACTTTTTATTGCCGCCGCCCGGGACCTGGGTGTCCTTCCGGAAGAATGTATCTATGTAGGGGACACCATATCCCGGGATGTCCGCGGCGCCAGAAACGCGGGATACAAGGCAAGCATACGGATTGATTCATATCTTTCCGGTGAACTGGATACAGCGGCTATTAAAAATGAAGACGAGGCGGACTTCAGGATTGAAAGTCTGAATGAGATCCCCGGAATAGTAAAAGGATTGTTACATCATGCGGAAAACTAATATTTCTTTTAATCCCCGCAGATTAAAAAACGAAATTATTAACAGGGTCCGCAATCCGTATATTATTATTACCATTATTGCGGTAGTAATCCTCTCGTATCTGATTATCCTGCCCCTCTTTGAAATGGTTATGAATACGTTCAGACTTACACAGCAGGATGTGCGCAGGGTTCCCAGCGCTTCCGCGGGAGATTTTTCTTTTTACTATTGGGCAAGACTCCTTTTCTCACAGGCCAGCTCAGCGCTGCTCTGGCAGCCTCTGCTTAATTCTCTCTTTATATCCCTGACTGTTTCTATCTACTCGGTAACCCTGGGCTCAATGATAGCCTGGCTTCTTGTTCGTTCCGACTTGCCGGGAAAAAAGTTTTTTTCTTTGGCGGTTATCATACCCTATATGCTGCCGTCATGGTGCAAATCCATGGCATGGCTAACGGTTTTTAAAAACGCGAGGATAGGCGGAAGAATTGGTTTTCTCGCGTCCCTGGGAATCGATACCCCTAATTGGCTTGCTTACGGACCGCTTCCTATCATCATAGTTCTAACCATTCATTATTATGCCTATGCCTATCTGCTGGTATCCGCCGCCTTAAGTTCCCTCAACAGTGAAGTGGAAGAAATGGGGGAAATTGCCGGGGCGACTAAGGGCCAGATATTAGGCCGGATTACCCTGCCCCTGGTTTTGCCGGCAATACTCTCATCGTTCATCCTGACTTTTTCAAAAACCATGGGTACCTTCGGGGTTCCCGCCTTTTTGGGGATGAAAGTCAATTACTATACTATTTCCACCACTCTGTATTCCACAATACGTCAGCGGCAGACCGCCACGGGTTTTGCCATCGCGGTTATCCTGATTTTAATTTCCGCGTTATTTATCTATATAAACCAGAAGGCAATCGGCAGCCGGAAAAGTTATGCCCTCATCGGCGGCAAAGGCGGACGGAAGAATCCGCTTCCGCTGGGGAAAGCAAAAAAGCCTATTGTGGTTTTTCTGATTCTTTTTATCGGCATCGTGGTTATAGGTCCAATCATTATTCTGACCATTGATACGTTTATGCTGAAGCCGGGTAACTATAGTTTTTCCAATTTTTCCCTTCACTATTGGATCGGCGCTTCGGATCAGACAATTTACGAAGGCGAAAGCGGTATCCTGGTTAATCCGCGGTTTCTGCGGACGCTGTTTAATACCTTGGCACTGGTCGGGGTTACCTCGTTAATCGCGTCTTTCTGCGGACAAATAGTCGGGTACATTATTTCCCGGGGCCGGGGAAAAATAAGCGGGAAATTTCTGGAACAGCTCGTCTTTATTCCGTACCTTATTCCGTCCATTGCATTCGGCGCGCTGTACCTTTCCATGTTTGCCATGCCGCGTTTGTTTATACCGTCCCTTTACGGAACGTTTGCTTTACTGGTTTTGGTCTGTGTGGTTAAAAATCTGCCCTTTTCCTGCCGGGCAGGCATTTCGACCATGATGCAGGTCAGTGTTGAGCTGGAGGAAGCGGCGGCTATTCCCGGCGCATCTTTCCTGAGACGCTTTACCCGGATTGTGTTTCCCCTTTCCCGATCCGGTTTTATTTCCGGCTTCATCCTTATTTTTATCAGCGTCATGAAAGAGCTCGATTTAATCATCATTCTTATCACGCCACAATTGGCCACGCTGCCCTACATGGCATTCCAGTATTCCAATGAAAATATGTTTCCTTATTCCAACGCCATTGCCGTTCTTATGTTCCTGATAGTCCTGGTTACGTACCTTATCACATACCTGTCAGGTAAAGCTGACATTACCCGCAGTATGGGAGCTTAAAAGATGTTGAGGTGTAAAGCATGAGCAAGATTGAACTTGAAAACATAAATAAATATTTTGGCCCCAACCATGTATTAAAAGACGTGAATCTGACGATAGAAGACGGAGATTTTATGACCCTCCTCGGCCCGTCGGGGTGCGGAAAAACGACAACCCTGCGGATAGTGGCCGGTCTCGAGCATCCGGATACCGGGACAATCCGTTTGGACGGCAAAGGAATTGTAAACGCTTCGGACGCGTATTTTCAGCCCCCATCGAAACGGGATTTGAATCTTGTTTTCCAGTCCTACGCCTTATGGCCCCACCTTACGGTATTTAAAAACGTCGCCTTCGGATTGAGTATAAAGAAAGTTCCCCGTGAAGAAATACGGGACCGGGTTGAACAAGTTCTGGAACGGATGCAGATACTCCAGTTCAGGGACAGGTATCCGGCGGAGCTTTCCGGCGGACAGCAGCAGCGGGTGGCCATCGCCCGGGCAATCGTCACCGCCCCAAAGACTTTGCTGCTCGACGAACCCCTGTCAAATCTTGACGCAAAGCTGCGCCTGGACATGCGTTCGGAAATAAAAAGGCTGCACCAGGAATTGGGAACCACAATCATTTATGTAACCCACGATCAGATAGAAGCCTTGACCATGAGCACCAAGGTGGCGGTGTTCTTTGAAGGATCCCTTGTGCAGGTGGACAGCCCACTGGAGATATACCGCAACCCTGCCACCCTTGAGGTAGCGGACTTTATCGGAAACCCGCGGATCAACTTTGTCGACGCGCAGGCCCGGTTTACAATGGAAAAAATTGAAGTCACATCCTGTCTCGGTTCATGGACATACAAGGCCGAGGATTTTACGGAAACCGGATTTCCGCAAAACGAGGATTTTAAATGCATTCTGGGGATACGGCCGGAACAGCTGCTGCTGCGGGATTCACCGGGAGAACAATCGACCGAAGTTACAATCTATACCGCGCAGCCCGCAGGGTCGGAAACCCTCGTACAGGTTCAGGTCGGAGACAACCTGATTCTGATTAAGGAATTGGGAAACCGCGCCTATGAAGCGGATGAAAAAGTGTATATGGAAGTTGATCCGGATTCGGTAAACATTTTTAATGAAAAAACCGGGAGACTGCTGAAATACGCGGAATAACCGGAGTTTTTTGGAGGTAGAATGCTATGAAACAGAGAGCGAAAGCGGTATTTCTCATCGGGTTATTGGTGATCTGCACCGCCGCGGTTTTCGGCGGCGGACAAAAGGCTCCGGGAAATAATGCGCAGACGGAACCGGACAAAATTATTGTCTCCGATTGGGCCATAAAAAACAAAATGGAGGTATATACCGAAACACCCGGAGAGCTTTATGAACTTGCGAAGAATGAAGGGAAAGTTGTGGTCTACTCCCTTTCGAGCCGGGCGCCCAGAATAAAAGCTGATTTCGAAAAACAGTACCCGGATATTGTGGTTGAGGCGTATAACATTCAAGCGGCGGAACTGATCGAAAAAATAACCCGGGAATATGAAGCGGGAATCCGCAACGCCGATATAATTCACATCCAGGACCTGGATGGTTCGGTCTACAAAGAAATGGTTCTCCCGGGCAAGTTTATCAATTACTATCCCGCGGACATCTGCGCCCACATTGATGAGTCCATGCTCACCTACTCCATGCCCATGCTCATTGAACTGAACTATTGGTACTATAATAAAGAAGTGTACCCTGAGCAGCCGATCTCGAGCTGGTGGGATCTGACCAAACCGGAATGGAAAGGCAAACTGGTAATGCAGAATCCTCTGGATAGTTTTGAATACCTTGTCAATTTTGCGACCCTCATCCTGTATTCCGATCAAATTGCCGCGGAATACGAGAAAGTATTCGGAAAGCCTATTCAGCTTTCCCCAGACTGCCCAACCGCGGGGCATGAGCTTATTAAAAGACTGGCGGATAACGATATTATTTTTGCTTCATCTTCTGACAGCGTCACTGAGGCCGTTGGTGTTCCGGGGCAAAAATCAGCGCCGTTAGGTTATTCCGCTTCATCAAAACTGAGGCAAAATGAGACTAACGGCTACGTTCTCGCGGCGGCTGATATGAGTCCCGCTACCAGCCTGAGCCGCCAGACTAATGTATATATTGTAAATGAAGCGCCCCATCCCAATGCGGCGAAACTTATGGTCCGCTGGCTTCTGGGTGAAGCCGACGGCAAAGGACCCGGCTTTAATCCGTGGAACACGGAAGGAGGATGGCCTGTCCGGGACGATGTCCCCAGCGCCAATTCAACCTCCCTGGCAGAAAATAAATTCTGGGCTCCTGACCCTGAATTCTACTATTATAATATACCTGATATCCGGGATTTCTGGATTTCTCTTCAGGCAAGAAGAAGATAGTCATAGGAGTCTGTCTGGAAAATCAGGTTTTATTCGGTAACTTTTCGGACAGACCTTTGCATTCAGCGGCAGCTGGGTTACTACAGCTCTCTTGAAATAGCGTTAAACCGGCCGTTTTGCCCAGCAGCAGTGTTTCGCTTTGCGGCCGCTCCCGCAGGGACAGAGGTCATTCCGGCCGACACCCTTCCACAGAACCGCGAGCCGGCTGCGCAGATTAGCCATGATGGCTTCCGGAGTATGGCCTTGTTTGGCAAGCACATTCACCATGTTTACCGCCGGCTCTATATAAGAGAAGAAACGACGGAGCCCTTCGCACAGATAATTAAGACCCGGCTCGCCGTCATCCGACAGGACGAAACGGTCCTTGGGGCAGCCCCCATTGCACAAGGCAAGGGACGGACAGGACCGGCATTGCGCGGGAAGGCTTGAGCGTTTGGCCTCGCCGAAACGGCGCTGGACAGAAGAATCGGCCAGATCACCTAACTGCGCGGTTCCAATTTCACCAATCCGGTATTCCGGCATCACAAAGTGGTCGCAGGAATAAACGCCGCCATCCCGTTCAACGATCAGCGCTCTTCCGCACACGGGTGCCATCCAGCACAATCCGGCGCTGCCGCCGGCCAGGACCCGCATGCTTTCGGCGAAGACCTGGACATCCAGCCGCCCCAGATCGTGAAGAATCCACTCATCAAAAACGGCGCACAGAAATTCTCCATACATCCGTCCGGTTACGCTGTCGGCGGTAACTTCGCCGTGAGGCATGGACTCATGGGATTCCCTGCGCACAATCGGAATGAACTGTATCCAGCCGGTATTGAATCCCCGCAATGCCCTGTAAATATCCAGAGGCCGCTTTGCCGCGTCGGAGGTCACCGTACACAGCAGGTCCGGCTGTATTCCATGGGACTGCAGCCGGCGGACAGCCGCCGCCGCCCGTTCATAACTGCCGCCGCTCTTATGGTCCATCCGGTATGTGTCATGGAGCCATTGCGCGCCGTCAATACTCAGTCCGACATCGAAACGCTCTTTCGCCAGAAAAGCGCACCATTCATCATCAATGAGGATCCCATTCGTCTGCAGATTATTCCAGCAGTTCCATCCTTCGGGAAGATATCGCTTCTGCAGCTCTACCACCCGCCGGTAGAAATCCAAACCGGCCAGAGTTGGTTCGCCGCCGTGCCAGACAAAACTCACATGAGGCCCGGGGCTCGACTCTATATATTGCCGGATAAACTGTTCCAGAAGCTGATCGGTCATACGGGACTGACCCGGGCTTTGCCCGGAGCCTGGTTTGGAGTAGTAGCAGTACGAACATTCCATATTGCAGAGAGAGCCTACCGGCTTTACCATCACAACGAAAGGCTCTGTTGTCATGTGAGATTCCCCGGAATCAATTAAGGTATCAGATGTTTTTTATAGAACTCCATGACTTTTGCCCAGGAATCCATAGCCTGGACCGGACGGTACGCGTCCCGGTCATAGGACCAGAAAGCGTGTCCGGCGCCGTCGTAACGGTAAAAATCATAGTCTTTTCCGTATTTTTTAAGTTCTTCTTCATGCTGGTTCACCTGTGCCGGCGAAGGACTCCTGTCGTCATTACCGAATATTCCCAGGAGGGGGCAGCTCAGCTGGCTGGTAAGGTCGATGGGCGCCACCGGGCGGGCCGGGGACAGATCGTCCTTCGACATAATCACCCCCCCGCCCCAGCAGTCAACCGCCGCGTTAAGGCCTTTTACGGTGCACCCCGCGAGGAACGCATGGCGTCCGCCGGAACACATACCGATTACTCCAACCCTGCTGTTTGAGTACGGGAGCGAAACGAGATAATCCAAAGCTCCCTGGCAATCGCCCATTACACTGTCATCGGTAACGCCGCCAGCTTCCCGCGCCTTGGCGGAAATCTCCCCGGGCAGTCCATGGCCGAACCTTTCATAGATATTCGGGCAGATTGTGACACATCCATGCTGGGAAAACCGGCGGGTAATCTCCAGGTTAACTTCGTCCCATCCCGGCATATGGGGGATCAGGATAACACCGGGAAAAGGTCCTTTTCCAAGGGGCCGCGAAACGTAGGCGTGAATGGAGTCACCCTTATACCCCGGCATAGTGACGGTTTCAGCCAGAATTCCCCCATATTCATCGGTTCGTATCTGATTCCACATAGAAAAAATATTTTTCTGGGGATAATCCTGCTGAGCGGATATGCTACTTTCAGAACCCGCAGGGGTACCGGATCCGGAGGTAGAGCAGCCGGAAAGTCCCATCAGACTGGCACCCACCGCCGCACCGCCAACTACCGCGCCGGTATTTTTCAAAAAATTTCTCCGTGAGATTTCCTTTTGCTCCATAAGATAGGCCCCCATATTAAATAAAAATTGTATTAGATAATATTATGATAAACTTTAGACATTGAATTAGTCAATTTATTTTTTTCAAGTGAAGAAAAAACTGCGTTGAAGTATTCTTAAAGAAAGTACCGGCCTCGTCCAGCGCGGATAAATACGGTGATACTACGCCGTAAAACTTTTCAAAAAGATGTCACAAGGGGCAGATATTTTACCGGTGATAACCATAAAAACTCATTTGCTTTTCCTTGTTTTGCGGTATATTATGCAGAATGGGCCTCCGCAGAGCAGAGTTCTGCGATATCTTTACGGGACAACTATTCGAAATATGATTGGTATTCTTTTTTTTAAAATATATGCGGAGGTGTCATGAAAAAATATATATTTTTGTTCTTAATTGTACTGCTGGTAGTTACCGGATGCTTGAGTTTCCTGGGTATTGAGAGCTCACCACCTGTTGACCGAAGATTACCTTCTGAAGCTGTTGTAGCAACATATCTGCAAAATGTTTTGGGAAAAAGCATGGCGTCTTTAGGGCCTAATGATTGGTTTATCTTTAATTACAGCAATACAAATTTTCCGGCGGGAACATTCTATGGATTTGGTTCTCCCCATACTTACTTTGGGACTGCTCTGACGCATGGTAAAGGACAAATGTATTGGCGTCCGGGACTTGAGAGCTATGCCAAGCTTACTATTTATAATACGAAGGGAACTGCTGTTTCTGATGAGTTTGAAGCCCTGAACCCATGGCCGTATATTCAAGTAATTGTAAAAAAGTAGTTATCCTGCCTGGACAATCTGAGAATACATTTTTCTATAGCTGATCATTGGAAACAAATAACTTTCGCTGCATACACATTGGTAGTGTCCAGTATCTTTCGCAAATTAGTTTGCCGGACTTGGTTTTTTGACTTAGACAAAAAAATAAGTCCTTACCGTGTAAGGACTTACATCATGCGGCGAACTGGACTTGAACCAGCATGCCCGTTAAGGCACTAGCACCTCAAGCTAGCGTGTCTACCACTTCCACCATCGCCGCAACTGTGGATTCATAATATCGATATTATTTTCAATTGTCAATATATTACGGATTATTGGAAAGAAATAGGACCTTCTGAACCGGATCTGCTACAAAATAGGAAGAAAAATGTCGATAAAATACCATGAAACCGAAGAATTTTTCCATCTTAGCGTTTATTGCAGGTATTCTAATACCCTTTATCCTGCTCACAGGCTGTAAATCCAGCCCCGCAGCGGCTCCGGCCCAGGAAGACCTCTGGACATTGCTGTCCAACGGGGAAACGGATAAAGCCCGGACCCTATTCCTCGGTAAAACCGATGTAAATTCCACCGATGAACTGGGGCGAACACCGCTGCATATGGCGGCGGAACTGTGGGACAGCGGTATGGGTTCGTTTTTTATTTCCCTGGGAGCGGATGTAAATGCCGTGGATAATACCGGGAGAAGCGCCCTCACCATTGCCGCCGCGAACCGCGATGCCGCCATGGGCGGAATACTGACCAACGCCGGCGCGGATATACATTACCGCGGCCCGGAAGGTTTTTCCGCGGCGCAAATAGGAATTCAGGAAGGCGGGACTTTCCTGGAGGCTCTGGCAACGCCATCGTCGGTTGCGAAGACAAACGCCGGCGGCCAGACCCTGCTCCATCTCGCTTCTGAGTACGGGAGCGGAGAAGCAGCCAGAATTATCCTGGACCGTGGCGCTTCGGTTAACAAACGTGACCGCCAGGGGAGAACCGCGCTGGATATAGCTCTGGCCCGGGGAGATTCCCTTTCCCACGCGGAAACCGCCGAAGTGCTTATCCTCAGAGGGGGCTATTCGGAAGAGGCGATTTTCTCGTATCTTGCCCCGGCGGTCCGGAGTTCAAACTATTCCATGCGGACCGCGGATGGCCTTGCGCCCATACATTTTGCGGCCCGGGAAGGCAGCATCGGAATTGTCCGGTTTCTCATAAATAAAAAAGCCGATATCAACGCGAAGAACGCCGCGGGAATGACGGCCCTCCATGAATCGGCCCGTTCCGGTGATCTGGAAACCATGTCACTCCTGCTTTCCAGCGGAATCGCGGTGAACAGCAGGGATGCCAAGGGAAATACCGCCATGCATATTGTTATGCCCCCGGAAACCCGGAAAAATGGCCTGGATCTTCTCTTTGCCTATAATGCCGATCCCAATATAAAGGATGATCACGGGGATACACCCCTGCATATTGCCATAGCCCTTAATATGGATACAGCCACAACGGACCGGCTCCTCAGCGGAGGAGCGAATGTTACAATCCGCAATATTGAAGGAAAAACACCGCTCCATACGGCGCTGGAAGAAGGACGGTACCATACCATTCCGCTGCTTCTCAGCCGGGGAGCCGATATTTTTGCCGCGGATAACCATGGGGTTACACCTTTTGATTTGGCTTTGCTCCAGGGAGACGAGAGTCTTTCGGCCATGGTGACTCCCGGGACAGTAACTCTCAGCGACAGCGCCGGAAATACACAGCTTCATATTGCCGTTAAAAACGGCGCCGAGCTCCGGCTGATAAGCCAAATACTCGATTACAAAGCCGCAGTGAATGCCCGGAACCAGGCAGGTGATACGGCCCTGCACACAGCAATAGTTTTAAATGAAGCGGAGATTGGGGAACTGCTTATTTCCCGTGGGGCGGATATTTTTGCGGTTAATACCGAAGGCCACAGCCCGCTGTACCTCGGCCTGACCGGCGGCGACCCGGTCCGGAGCTGGATGCTTAACCCCACGGTAATTGCCGCCCGGGACGGCCTTGGAAACGGGCCGCTGCATTACGCGGCGCAGTGGAAGATGGATAAAGTCATTCCCGAACTGGCGGCCCGGGGAGCGGATATAGAAAGCCCCAACGCCACCGGGGAAACGCCCCTCTTTATAGCGGTAAAACAGGACTCCCCCTCCACTATTATGTCGGTGCTGGCTTCGGGCGCCCAGATAAACGGACGGGATACTCTGGGCAATACAGCCCTGCATGCCGCGGTACGCTGGAACGCCCAGTCCGGAACGGAAACCCTGATATATGCCGGCGCGGATATAAACGCCCATGCGCTGAACGGCAAAACGCCGCTCCATGATTCGGTCCGGCTGGGAATGGTTTCTATAGAAGAAACCCTGGCCATGCACGGCGCGAAGCTGGAAGAACGGGACAATGAAGGGAATACCCCGTTTATGGAGGCTGTACTGGCTGGACTTCCGGCGGCCGCTGAACGGCTCGCCGAACGGGGCGCCGATCCGACCGCCCGTAATTCCCGGGGGGACACGCCCCTCCATATTGCCGTTGGCATCAATCGGAATGATGTCGCCACATTGCTGCTTACGTGGGGCGCCCCGATTCACGCCAGAAATTCCTCGGGGAAAACACCCTTTCAGATTGCTTTGGCCACATCGCCGGCGATGGTATCCACACTGCTTACCAAAGACAGGATCCTGGCTTCCGACGACAACGGATACTCCCCGCTCCATATCGCGGTCCTCGATGAAGCTCCGGGAGATATGATCCGGGCAATTATTCAGCAGGGAGGAAGAGTTTCCGCCATCGACAGCTCAGGTCAGACGCCCCTTCGGGCGGCTATCAATACGGAAAACTGGGAAGCTGCCCGGATTCTCGCCGACGCGGGATCGGACATATTTTCCGCCGCCGCCGACGGGGAAAGCCCCGCCACCGCGTCCTTAAAGAAGGGAAGTGACGCCGTAAAGGCCCTTTTCAGCGGCCGGGCAATCACGGCCCGGGACAGCGCGGGAAACACCATCCTCCATTACGCCGCGCAGAACGGCTGCCCCGAAATGGTCGCCCTTCTGATCGAAATGGGGGCCAGCAAAAATATTAAAAATGTAGCTGACGAAAGTCCGATTGATATTGCCCGCCGCTGGAATCGGGAAGAGGTGACCGCGCTTCTGAGCGGCTAATAAACTAAAAACAAGAAATGGAAAACACGGCCGCGGATCTGCGGCCGTGTTTTTTTTGCTACTTATCCAGCCCCTGCATATGGGAGCATTGGAGATGGTGGGCGTCACAGTAGGGCATATTTGACGATTCCCCGCACCTGCACAGGGTTACCCGGTTGCGGACCTCATACGATTGGCCGCTGGCACTTTCGATTTCGATGCCGCCTTTTACCCAGATCGGGCCTTTGCAGTTCCGGGCGGTATCTTCAACGATACCGATTTCCTTTTCAAGTTTGGGTTCGAGCCGCGTTCCATCCTTCTTTACCGAAGTTAACCGGCCCGCAGGACAGCATGAAGCTTCGTATACCGCGGCTTCGGCGTTTTCCTCAACCCCGGAAGCCATGGTAAGCCGCCAGACATTGCCGCCGCGGTCACAGAAACGCGCCACGGCGCAGAGGGTTTCATCGTCCATAAGGTCAAGGGCTTCCCCTTCGAGAACACTGGCCCGGTCCTCGTATGTGCTGAATCCGGCGGTCTCATCGCCGGTAAACCCGATATTTTTGTGTTCCCCCGAACAGAAAGGTTTGTTCTTCGAATGGCCGCACCGGCAGAGGTGGAAGGATTCCTCTTTAATTTCATATTTTTTTCCTTCCCCCCATTTCTCCGAATGGCCGTGTTTATCCGCAACGATAATGGCCTGTTTCAGCGGTACGGTGCCGGTTACTTCATAGGGACCGCCGGGAAGAATTTTTATCCTGATTTCCTGATTACTGTTCATGGTTGCCGCCTTTTTACATAAAATAGGAATTTTTACATTCCGCTATTCTATATTAAATAATAAGAAAAATTCCGGCGGATTTCAAATCAGGCTTCTTCGTCCGGCGCTTTCTCATACTGCAGGCGGTAGAGGCTGGCGTACAGGCCGTTCTGGTCTATAAGCTCCTGGTGTTTTCCCTGTTCAATGAGATTGCCGCCGGAAAGAACCAGAATACGGTCCGAATGGCGGATGGTAGAAAGCCGGTGCGCTATAACTATGGAGGTCCGGCCCGCGAGGACCCGCTGCATCCCCAGCTGAATGAGATGTTCCGTTTCCGTATCGATATTGCTGGTAGCCTCATCAAGAATGACAATCGCGGGATTATGGGCGATTACCCGGGCGAAACTGATAAGCTGCCGCTGCCCTGATGATATATTCGTAGCGCCTTCGGATAAAATAGTTTCGTAGCCTTCGGGAAGGCTGGCAATAAATTCATGGGCATGTACGGCCCGGGCAGCCTTCTCTACTTCCGCGTCACTTAAGGACAGCCCCAGGCGTATGTTGTCAGCCACGGTTCCGGAAAAGAGAAACACCTCCTGGAGTACCGGAAGGACCGAACGGCGCAGTTCTTCCAGGGGAATATCCTTTATAGGTACGCCATCCAGGAGGATGCTGCCGGAATCGATATCCCAGAGTCTTGTAAGAACATTGGTAATGGTCGTTTTTCCCGCCCCGGTATAGCCGACAATAGCGACCATTTCCCCGGGGTTAACCGTAAAGCTCAGGCCCTTAAGGACTTCCTCGCCTTCTTTATAGGAAAAATGAACCGAATCAAACCCGATATGGCCCCGGACCATGCCCTCTATGTGATGGGTTCCCGCATCGGGGATGCGTTCATCCGTATCCATCAGGGCAAAAACCCGTTCGCCTCCGGCCATGGCGGACTGGAGGATAGTGTATTTTTCGGCAATATCCTGGATCGGTGAATAGAACATCTGCACCAGGTTTATAAACGCTATGAGGACTCCCAGGGAAAGGGACAGGTTGAGCACAAAACTGCTTCCCACGGCAATAACCACCGCCACGGTCAGGTTCGAGAGAAAGTCAATGATAGGTCTGAAGGTGGCGAAAACGTGCATTTCCCCGAGGTTCGCGTCCAGGAGCTCCCCGTTCCGCTCGCCGAATTCATCCCGGCTTCGCTGCTCGCCGGAAAAAAGCTGCACCACCTGCACCCCGGACAGGTGCTCCGATAAATAGGAATTGACCCGGGAAGAAGCCAGACGCTGCCGGCGGAAGGCGTCCCGCGCCTTTATCCGGCTGATGGCGGTGGCTACCATGACCGGCGGGATGGTCACCAAGGTTACCAGGGCAAGTTTCGGTGAAAGGAGAAACAGGGTGATCAAAACCCCTATCATGATGGAAAAATCCTTGAGAAACGCTACCAGAACGGAGGTGAAAAACTCATTTATGGTTTCCACGTCACCGGTTAACCGCGTCACGATGCGGCCCACGGGATGGCGGGAAAGAAAAGCCGTGGACTGGCCCGCGGTTTTTTTAAACAGCTCCAGGCGCATGTCCTTCATGATCCGCTGACCGATAAGGGTGGTGGTCCAGGTCTGCACAAAGGTAAATACGAAAACCAGCACCAGGGCGGCCAGAATTACCGTGACCGCCGAAACAATCAGGGAGAGGTCCCCGCCCCTGACCAGGCGTATTTCATCAACCGGAAGGGAATACAGGTCATCCCGGCGGACCGCGGCTTCCCCGGCTTCATACAGGAAAATATCCCGCCGGGTTTCGATAAGGCCGGCCAGAGGGCTCCCTTCGGTATAGGAAAACGCGTACCACTGGACTTCCTCTATGATACCGGCAGTCCGGAGTTCTTCCTCCACGGCGCCGGAAATAGAAAGATCCTGGCTTTGGGGGATGAAGAGGCGGTTTTCAACGGAACGGGAATTTTCCATTGCCGACAGGCGTTCCGCGGCCTTGAGGCCTTCTGCGGAAAGAAGGGATTTTTCCTGTTCCAGTATATCGGAGCGGACTACCACGAAACGGGCGACAATGGCGCCGTCAATGAGCCGCTGTATGAGAACCGGTACAAACAGCTCCCCCACGGTAGAAACCGCCAGAGCGACAAAGGTAATAACCGCCAGGATCCGGTATGGTTTGAGATATGAGAGTATCCGCCGGACGATGCGGCCATCGTATCCTTTTACGACTTCTTCGCTTTCAAAATAGTCGGCCATCAGCGGTCGCCCTCCCCGGCCTGTTCAAGCTGCTGAAGTTCAGCCATCTGGGAATAGAAACCGCCCCGGGAGATAAGTTCCTGGGGTGTCCCGTACTCCGAAACCCGGCCCTGATCCAAAACAATCACTTGGTCCGCGTTGTGGAGCGTTGAGACCCGGTGGGATACGATCAGGGTGGTTTTGCCCCGGCGGTTTGCCAGGAGCATGTTGAGGATACGCCGTTCGGTCTCGGCATCCACCGCGGACAGGGAATCATCCAGAACCAGGAATTCAGGATCCCTCACAAGCGCCCGGGAAATCGCTACCCGCTGCTTCTGTCCACCCGAAAGGGTCAGCCCCCGTTCACCGATCAGGGTATCCCAGCCAACACTGAAAGACTCAAGATCCCGGTCTATCGAGGAAAGTTCCGCGGCCTTGTGAATCTGTTCTTCACCCGCACGGGCCGCGCCGTAGGAAATATTGTTTTTTATGCTGTCCGAAAAGAGATAGCTGTCCTGGGGGGTCATCCCGAAACGGCCCCGGAGCTCCTTGAGATCCCAGAGCCGGACATCGACGCCTTCGGCAAACACGGTTCCCTCCGGAGGGTCCACCAGGCGCACCAGAGCCTTCAGCATGGTGGATTTGCCGGAACCGGTTTTCCCCAGGATTCCGACCATGGCCCCCCGGGGAATGGCCAGGCTGATGTCCCGGAGGACCGGGCCGCCGCCGGGATAGGCAAATGTGAGATCCCGCAGTTCAATAGCCGGTGAGACAGTTCCCGCCGCCGGGGCTTTGACCGGATCATCCGGGGAGGTGATGCTGGGTTTTGTGTTGAGGATTTCGTTGACCCGCATCAGGCTGGTGGCTCCCCGCTGGATCATGTTAACCATAAAACCGGCCCCCAGCATGGGCCAGATAAGCATCTGGAGATAACTGAAGAGTGCCACGAGTTCACCGGGGCTCATGAGGCCCTCCACCACCCGCTGGCCGCCGACAAGAAGCAGGATCAGGGTCGTCAGGCCGGACAGGAACGATATCAGGGGGAAAAAGACACCGAATATTTTGACCAGGGCCATGTTGGCGTCCTTATAGTCATCATTGGTATCGGCGAATTTCTTTATAAACCACCATTCCTTGACAAAGGATTTTATGACCCGAATGCCCGCAAATGTTTCCTGCACGGTATCACTCATGGATGAATACGTCTCCTGGGCCCGGCGGAACCGTTTTCCCACGGCGCTGCCGAAAAAGAGGATCAGGATGGTAATAAGCGGCAAGGGAATAATGGCCAGGGCCGCTGTCCGGGCGTCCTGCATGAACATGATCACCAGGATGGCCGACGCCATGACCGTACCGTCAATTAAGGCAACCAGCCCCATTCCGATGGACATACGCACCGCGTTGATGTCGTTGGTTCCCCGGGCCATGAGATCCCCGATCTTGTTCTTCTGGTAAAAATCATAGGACAGAGTCAGCAGATGGCTGAAGAGTTTATCCCGGAGCTCCGTTTCAATACGCCGGGACGAGCCGTGGATAAAAAAACGCCACAGAAACCGGCCCAGGGAAATCACCAGGGCGATACCGAGCAATACGCCGCAGATAACCAGCACCGAATGCCAGTTGAACCGGCCGGATGAGATAAGGTCCACGGCCTGGCGTATGCACTGGGGAATAAAAATCTGGGCCACATCTACAATAATAAGGCACAGGAATCCCAGAACGTACCGCCAACGGTACCGGGAAAGATACGGGATCAGGCTCCTAAATTCTTTGAGGGAAGCTTTCTGCATAGGGTGTTACGCTTTTTTTTCCTGCTCTATTTTCTTCTTTATATCAGCTTCAAGCTTGGCTGACCAGATGTCGTATTTCTTTTTTACCGTTTCCGCATCATCCCGGTCGCCCAGGATAACATGGATACGCCGGAGGGCGCCCAGAAAACTGATTCCCAGTTTAAAATCGTCAATCCGGTTGGTGGATAATTCATATTTTTCCCGGTACCGGTCGGCGGCCTGCATGAGGAGTTTTTTTATCATCCTGAGATGGTACACCGTGGATTCGTAATTCGGGGACCGGGGATCCATATTGACGACGGCGTTTTTGAGGTCAAAAATATTTTTTGAAACCGCGGCGAAACGGCCTTCCAGGTCGACAAAGGACCATTTCCATTTTGTATTGTCCCCGTAGGCGTTTTCCATGAGCTGTATGGCCAGGCCGGTTTTCCGCATAAGGAGGTACCGCCGGGCGGAGTCCACGGATTCGAGTTCCTCAAGTTTATCCTCGTAATCCGCAAAGGGAACATCCACGTAACTTGTGACAATTTCCTCAAGGTAGATAATCGCTTTATAGAGTGCCTTCCGCCCGTCGTTGAGGGCATCCTCATTCTTCACTTTGAGCATGGACTGGGAAACGGTGCTGAGAATAATATAGTGGGAAGCCAGATTAAGCATGTCCTCCGCCAGGGTTAGTTTCTTAAAAACCGCGCCGTTGGGGTCCTTCTGGATAACCCCAAGGATATTCTTTTCCCTGGCGATAATCGAGTCGATGGTTTCCCGGTAGGGTTTTGTTTTTTCCAAATACTGGTGACGTTCCTCATTGGAAATTTTCGCCATAATTTAACCCCGCTTACCGTATTTTGCCAGCAATTCATCCGCATGTGCAAGAGCCGCGCTGCCCGCCGAATCGCCCGCCAGCATCCGGGCAATCTCCTGACGCCGGCCCGCGGGAGATAAAACAGAAACCCCCGTTGAGGTCCGCCCGCCGCTGCTGGTTTTTTCTACTATAAAATGATTATCGGCACGAACGGCTATGCTTGCAAGGTGGGTAACACAGAAGATCTGTTTTATCCTGCCTATTTCCGAGAGGTATTTTCCCACAGCCAGGGCTACCTCACCGCCGATGCCCGTATCGATTTCGTCAAATACCAGGGTGCCGATGGTATCGGATCCCGCCAGGACGGTCTTGATCGCCAGCATCACCCGGGACAATTCACCGCCGGAGGCTATCCTGGACAGTTCCTTAAGGGGTTCTCCGGGGTTCGCGGATATGAGGAATTCCACCTCATCGGCGCCCCAGGGACCGCAGATAAGACCGTTCGGGCCCTGCCCTTTTGAACTGACGCTGACGGAAAACCGCGCGTTGGGCATGCCCAAATTTCCCAGGATGGTGCTTATTTCGCTTCCCAGTTTAACCGCCGCCGCGGTCCGTTTTGAGCTTATCGCCGAAGCCCGGAGAACCATATCCCGTTCCAGGGCGCTTATTTCTGTCTTTAGTTTTTCCCGGTCTTCTTCGGAACGGGAAAGGGAATCGATCTCTGACTCCGCGGAAATACGGTACGCCAGGACCGCGTCCTCATCTTCACCGTATTTTTTCTTAAGCCGGTACAGCGCCGTCAGGCGTTCCTCCACTTCCTCAAGCCGCTGGGGATCGTAGCTGAGATCGTCCCGGTAAGCCCGGAGCTGCTCCGCCGTGTCTTCCGCCTCATAATAGAGATCGTCAATTCTGCGGGAAAGGTTTTGGAGGGAACCGTCAATGGAAGCCGCGGACTCCATGGAATTCCTGAGCCGCCGGAGCAGTCCCAGGATCGAGGTTTCATCATCGAAAAAAGCCGATGCCCCGCTGGTGATATGGGACGCAAGCTTCTCGAAATCCCCGAGCCGGGACGCTTCTGTCTCCAGGTCCCGGCTTTCACCGCTTTTCGGGGCGGCCTGGGCGATCTCGTCCACGGCGTACCGGAGCAGCTCAAGCCGGGCGTCCCGGTCCCGTTCCGAGGCAAGGGAAGATTCCATGAGTTTACGTTTTTCGGTCAGATCCAGGAATATGCGGTTGAATTCCGCGGTTTCATCCTCCAGCCCGGCGAACCGGTCCAGGTATTTTCGGTGGCTTTCCTTGCGCAGCAGCGACTGGTGGCTGTGCTGACCGTGGAGATCAAAGAGGAACGCCGTAAATTCCGACAGATCGTTCCGGGTTACCGGTATATTCTGGATAAAAATGGAGCCCCTGCCGTTGGTTTTTAGGGTTCTCCGGATAATGATCCGGCTGTCCTCCGGCACAATATCCCGGTCTTCGAGCCAGCGGAGCACATCCCCGCTCCCGCTGTCCAGGGAAACCACCGCGGAAACACTGGCTTCTTCGGCCCCGGTCCGGATGACGTCCGCGTCGGCTTTTGCCCCGAAGAGGAAGCTCAGCGCCCCGACTATGATCGATTTCCCCGCGCCGGTTTCGCCGGTCAGGATGTTCAGGCCGTTCTCAAAGGAAACCGAAAGATTGTCGATCAGGGCGTAATTCCGGATTGTAAGTTCCTCAAGCATCGGGACCTCCGGACCAGTTCAGTTTTGAATGGAGAACCCGGTAGAAGACTTCCCGGTCCGACGCGATAAGCTGGGCTTTAAACGGAGCCCGGCTTATGCGGACCGTGTCTCCCGGCTCCAGGGGTTCCACAATCTGGCCGTCCATGGTTAATAGGACTTCGCTGCGCTGTTCCGCTTCAACCTCGACGATGATTGCCTCGTCGGCGGGGACCACCATGGGCCGGTTTGACAGGGAAAAAGGACAGATCGGGCTGATGATGACCGCTTCCATCTCCGGATCCACAATGGGGCCGCCGGCGGCAACGGAGTACGCCGTTGACCCCGTGGGCGTGGCCGCGATAAGGCCGTCGGAGCGGTAATTGCCCAGGCGGATCTTTTCGCCCTTAACATGGAGCCGTATAATTTTGGCGATCCCCGAAGAAGACACCACCACGTCATTGAGACACGACGCGGTGGCCACGGACTTTCCGTCACGCTCCACCCACGCCTCCAGCATAAGCCGCTGGGAAAGCGGTACCGATCCCCTGAGGAGATGCTCAAAAACACTGTTCCATTCTTCGGGGTGCACCGCCGCGATGAATCCCAGGGTTCCCAGGTTTATGGGAAGAATCGGCACCCCCAGCGGAGCCATGGCCCGGGCGGCGTACAGCACCGTACCGTCTCCGCCGAGGCTGAAAGCCAGATCGAAGGGGCCGGGAGGAATGGCGCCGGGTTTTCCGTCAAAGGTAAAGGGGACCGCTTCAATTTCCATTTTTTCCAGAACAGCGCAGATTTCCCGGCACAGCCGCAGGGCGTGTTCCTTATGGAGATTGACAATCAGTAAAATTCTTCGGAGCTTCCCCTGCATAACGGCGCCTTCCTCAGGGAAGGGCCGCGATAAGCTTCGCGACCTTGGCTGTCTGGGATGATGCAAGGCGGGGATACAGGGGGAACAGCGCGGTTCGTAAGGAAAGGGAATACGCCTCGGGGCACTGTTCCGGAGGGATTGCACCGCTCCCCACCAGGGTATCGCCGAAGGCGTTTTCCACGGATACTTCCTTCTTTTTCGCGTAGGCCACCACATCCTTCATGCCGGTTTCCAGGATAAGGGGAAAGGCGTAATTGTTGTAGCCAATGCCGTCGGTTTCGATAAACCGTTTATGCCGGGTTCTGAGGGATGACTGGATATACACCTCCGCGATATCCTTTCTTTTTTCCAGATTCCTGCGGGATTCCTTAAACTGAATAACCGCCAGGGCGGCGTTCATATCCGGGAGGCTGTATTCCGGCGGTATGTCCCCGTAATTCCTGAGGACCGATCCGTCCCGCCGGTTTGCCGCGTACAGCAGGGCTCCGCCGCCGGCGGTGAGCATGTCCCGCTCCTCCAGACCCAGGATGGTAAACACCCCCGCCGACGGCAGCGGGCTGCCCTCCGAGGCCGTGCCGTAACTCCGGGAGCAGTCCTCGATTATGGGAATCCCCAATTCCGCCAGGGACACAGTGTCCGGCACGTAACCCAGGGCGTGGTGAATAACCAGGCACCGTGGTTCCATACCGGCGTCCTTGCGCGCTATGGCGGCCTGAACGGTTTTTGCGCTGATACAGGCCGATCCGGATTCCACGTCGCAGTACAGGGGAACCAGCCGCAGCCCTTCAATAACCCATGTGTAATACCGCGGGGACAGCGCCGAGATCAGCACCCCGGAACCGTCCGCGATTCCCATGGATTTGAGGGCCAGATACAGGGCGATGGCCGGGCTTCTTACCGCCAGGGAGTAGTCATACTGGAGATACTCTTTGGCCGTCTGCACCAGCCGCTGGGACTGGTCGCCGGGGCCGATTTTATCTTCCACCATGGCCGTAAGAACCGCATCCATCTCCTTCCGCCGAATTGTCGGAGAGTAGACTTCAATATTCATGTAGTACCTCAAGTTCCAGCGACCGACTATTCCTATCTTCTGAGTTCGCTGATTTTCTGCAATTCCTTGGGATTAAAGAGGTCCCGGATATCCAGGATAATCAGATAGCCGTGATCCTGCCGGACCACGCCGCGGATATATTCCGCGCCGATTCCGCTGAGCATCTGGGGCGGCGGCTGGATATCCGCGTCTTCTATGGTAACCACCCGGGAGACCTTGTCTATGATAACCCCGAGCTTCATACCGTCAATATCGATGATAATAAAACCTGACAAAAGCTCGTCACTGTCCGAAGCGGCGGGTTTTTTCAGATGGAACCGTTTATGGAGATTGATAATAGGTATAATTTCACTTCTGAGATTGAAAATTCCTTCTACATACGAGGGAGCATTCGGTATCTGCCGGACTTCCTGGACACGGACTATTTCCTTAACATCCATAATATTGATACCGTACAGCTCTTCACCAAGCTGGAAAGTGACTAACTGACTCTGATTATCTGTTTCAGCCATATTTACTCCCTCTGAAAATGTATCATAAAAAGCCGGACACGTTTTTTATGATAACCTTCTATTAATTTACTATTGAAATCACCTTTCTTCAAGGGATATATAGCGGTTCTTTTTATTTTTGAAGGTTATACCATAAAAAAATCCATAGTATCCCCGGAAAAAGCTTTTTTTCCGGTTTTTTGCCGAAAGAAGGTGATTTCCGCCGGAAGCCGCCTTGTCTTGCGGTACGGCCCCTCACTATACTTAAATAATATTAAACCCGGAGGATAAAAAATGCAAAAAGATGCCATTATCGCCCAGGCGAAGGATTATATAGCCAAGGAAAAGGACGCGGGCTTCAGAAAGGAAGTGGAAGATCTCCTTGCCAAAGAGGACTGGAAGGAGCTGGAGGACCGTTTTTACCGGGATCTGGAATTCGGAACCGGCGGACTCCGGGGGATTATCGGGGGCGGCTACAACCGCATGAACACCCTGGTGGTAAAAAGCGCAACCCAGGGACTGGCAACCTATATAAAAAAGACCTTTCCCGGAAAGTCCCTTTCCGCGGCCATCGCCTTTGACAACCGCCATTATTCGGCTCAGTTTGCCGAAGCCGCGGCCCTGATTTTCGCGGCCAATGATATTAAAACCTACTTATTTTCGTCCCTCAGACCCACCCCGGAGCTGTCCTTTGCCATCCGGGAACTGGGATGCGATACAGGGATCGTGGTTACCGCCAGCCACAATCCGCCCCAGTACAACGGATACAAGGCCTACTGGAACGACGGATCCCAGGTGGTCCCGCCCCATGATACGGGAATAATTGATGAGGTCGGCGCGGTCACCGAAATAAAGGAAATGGATAAGAATGAGGCCCTTTCCAAGGGACTCCTCAAGATAATCGACAAGGAAGTGGACGAGCCCTACTGGGCCATGGTAAAGAGCCGGCTTTTCCGGCCCCAGCTTATCAAGGAAAAAGCCGGGGATGTTACAATCGTGTACACTCCCCTCCACGGCACCGGCGCCATGCACGTCGAAAAGGTGCTGGGGGATCTCGGGCTCAAGGTAATCACGGTACCGGAGCAGCGGGAACCCAACGGGGACTTCCCCACCGTGGCCTTCCCAAACCCCGAAGAAGCGGCCGCCCTGGAAATGGCGGTAAATCTCGGCAAAAAAGAAAAAGCCGACGTGGTTATGGCCACCGATCCCGACGCGGACCGGCTGGGGATCGCGGTTCCCGACGGGTCCGCAGGGTCCGGCGGTTTTACCCTGGTCACGGGCAACCAGCTGGGTGTTCTCCTGGCGGATTATATTTTCCTTTCATTAAAAGAACTGGGAAAGATGCCGCAAAAACCCGCCATGGTCAATTCAGTGGTCACCACGGGCATGCAGAAACGGGTGGCGCAGTCCTACGGCGCCGAATGTTTTGAATGTCTCACGGGTTTCAAATGGATCGCCGATGTATGGCGGCGGAGCGAAACCGACGGCAAAGGCTATACAGTGGTGTTCGGGACCGAGGAAAGCTACGGATACCTGGTGGAACCGGAGGTCCGGGACAAGGACGGGGTTTCCGCCGCGGCTATGACCGCGGAAATGACGCTGTACTGGAGAAGCAAGGGCAAAAGCCTCCTGGACCGCCTGGATGAGCTGTACGTAACCAACGGCTACTGGCAGGAACTGGGAATCTCAAAATACTTCCAGGGTTCCGAAGGCCCAGCCATTATGAAGGGAATTATGGATGAATACCGCAGAAACCCGCCCAAAACCCTGGGGGGCATAACGGTGGAAAAAGTCCGGGATATTCTCGAATCGGTATGGAAAATCCCCGGAGACCCGGCGAAACAGGAACCCGTGGACCTTCCCAAAAGCGATGTCCTCCAGTTTTTCCTAGCCGACGGAACCGTGGTCAGCGCCCGGCCCAGCGGTACGGAGCCGAAGATAAAGTTCTACGCCACCTGCTGCGGCGAAGCCAAGGCCGGAAACCTTCAGGAAACGAAAGCCGAGGTTGCCCGGAAGCTGGATGCCATCAAAAAAGACATCCGTTCGGTAATCGGTGACTGATGGGAAGTTTTGACTGGGCATCTTCCGCCTTTTTCGGCGGGGCTTCTTTTGTGGCATTCGATCTGGAGACCACCGGTCTGGACGCGAAAAAAGACCGCATCGTCGAAATAGGGGCGGTAAAATTCGACCGCCGGGGTCCGGCGGCGCGGTTTTCGGTGCTGATTAACCCCGGGATACCCATGCCCGCGGACGCGGAACGGATAAACGGTATCAGCGACGCCATGCTTAAGGATAAACCGTCCCTGGAGGCGGTGCTTCCCGATTTTATCCGTTTTATTGAAGGGTCCGCCCTGGTCGCCCATAACGCGCCCTTTGACTGCGGTTTCGTAAATGAAAATCTCAAACTATTCGCCGACGCGGCGGCCCGCCGGGATACCAGCGGCCAGGGAAGCCTTCTGGACGCGGCTGAGGAAGCGGAATCCCCTGATTCATGCTGGAATCCTCCCTATTCGAGCCTTCCCCACCAGGTGGTTGATACCAGGATCTACGCAAAAGAAGCCTTCCCCGGCAGATGGAAATACAACCTCCAGGATCTGGCGTCCTTCCTGGGCATCACCGCGGTGGAAGCCCACCGGGCGGAGGATGACGCCCGGGTCTGTATGGAACTATTCGTAAAATGCGCCGAAGTCTTCCAGGGAAACGCGTGATCCGCGCGAAAACTTTGCCGGTGCCCGGCCATAAACATCCCGGTACGGGAAAATCGCCGGCCGCCCGTTTCCGTGTTGTATCACTCCGGCGGAGTCTGTTATCATACTGACATAACAGCATGTATGCCGTTCCGTAAATAACCGGGGACGGACATAAGGGGGAGTAATGAAAAAGACTGTTTCCCGGGGCGGATGTTTTATACTTGGGGCGCTCGTTCTGGGTTTAACCCTGTTTACTTCGTGTTCTACCAGCAACATGGCCATGAAAGCCGTTTCCGACATGCTCACCGGAAGCGGCAGCACCGACGCGTTTACCGCCGACAACGACCCCGAACTTGTCGGGGACGCCCTGCCGTTTGCCATAAAACTGTATGAGGTACTCCTCTCTAAAAATCCCGACCATGACGGTCTGCTGCTGACCACGGGTTCTCTTTTTGTCATGTACGCCAACGCCTTTGTGCAGGGGCCGGCATCCATGCTGTCTCCGGGCGAGTACAGCGAACGGGATGCCCAGTATAAACGGGCTAAAAATCTTTATATCCGGGGGGTGGATATCCTCTCCAGGGGACTCGAAAATAAATACCCCGGCTTTGCCGATGCCTACGACAGCGGGTCGCTGGATACCGTTCTTTCAAAAATGGGAGCCGGCGACGTACCGCTGCTGTACTGGACCGTGGCCGGAACCCTTTCAGCCTATTCCCTGGACCCCTTTGATCTTAAATTCGGGCTTAAGGTTCCCCAGCTCGCGGCAATGATCGCCCGGGCGTACGAACTCGACCCGGACTTTAATGACGGGGCTATAGATGATTTCTATATTTTATTCTATGCTTCATTGCCGGCTTCCCTGGGGGGTAACCCCGGTTTGGTGGACCGGCACTTCGAACTGGCGCTGGAAAGATCCCGGGGACTTTCCGCGGGGCCCTATGTATCCTATGCGACCTCGGTTTGCATACCCGCCCAGAATTATCCGCTGTTTAAGGAATACTTAAACAAGGCGCTGGAAATAGATCCCGACGCGAATCCTTCGGGCCGGCTCGTCAATATTATTTCCCAGCGGAAGGCGCGGTACCTTCTGGACAGTGCGCCGGAGTATTTTATAGACCTCGGCGAGGACGAGGCGCTGTATTACGGCGATTTTTACGAGTATGACTAAAGGAGAAACCCTATGAAACCAGGCAAAAAGATACTGATGATATTGCTTCTTGCGGTGCTGCTTACCCCCATGGCCGCTTTTTCCCAGCGGCGGCAGGTGCTCAAAATAGCGTCCATAGCGCCGGAAAACACCCCCTACGGCGAGTTTCTGAACAGAATGGCCCGGGAATGGCGTGACGCGACCAACGGCGAAGTGGAAGTGCGGATCTACCACAACGGCGTGGCCGGCAACGAGGATGACGTGCTGCGGAAGCTGAAGCTCAACCAGCTCCAGGGCGGGGTTTTTACGTCCCTGGGACTCAACGCGATCACCCCGGAGGTTATGGCCCTGAGCTGCCCCTTCTTTATCCGGGACAACGATGAAATGAACCTGGTTATGTCTAACCTTCGGGGGGATTTCGAAGAAAAAATCGGGGACAAGGGGTTTGTCCCGGTGGCGTGGACCAACGCCGGATGGGTTAAACTGTTCTCCAAAACCCCGGTCTTTGTGCCCTCGGACCTGAAATCCCAGAAACTGGGAACCAGCGCCAGCGAGCCGGAACTTACCCAGGCGTTCAAAACCCTGGGCTATAACATGATCCCCATCAATATGAACGAGCTCCTTATGGCCTTAAACAGCGGCATGGTGGACGCGATTTACCAAAGCCCCATGATGGTCGCCGGCCTCCAGATATTCACCATCGCGAAAAACATGGCCTCCATCAATATCGCGCCGGTGGTCGGCAGTGTTGTGCTGAACCGCAACGCCTGGCGTTCAATACCTGATAAATACAAACCCCGGCTGATGGAAATAAACCGGCAGCTGGAACGTGACTTCGGTTCATCCATCGCCAAACTCGAAGATGATGCCGTAGCCACCATGAAATCCTACGGCCTTGTGGTCAATACTATCAATCCCGACCAGCTGAAACTCTGGTACGATGATATCGACCGAACCCTGCCGAGCCTGGTGGGAACAACCTTTGACCGGGAAACCTTCGGGAAAGTGGATGCCATCCTTAAAGCGTACCGGGCCGGGCGGTAATGGATGGAGAAAAAACAGAGTATTCTATGGAAAATCGAGGACATAATCTGCTGGGTATCCATGGGATTCCTGGCGGCGGTCCCCATCGCGGAAGTCATCGCCAGGATATTCTTTAAAACCGGGGTACCCGCTTCTTCCGGGATAATGATCCACCTGCTCCTGGTGGTCGGGCTTGTTTCCGGTATGATCACCACCCGACAGCAGCAGCATCTGTCCATCGAATTTCTTCAGTTTATATCCAATGACAAAGTAAAACACGTACTTTCCATAATAACCAACCTGATTGCGGCATTTATTATTACCATTGTGGCCTGGTGTTCCGCCTCATTTGTGTCGATCGGACTCAGCCCATGGCGGATGATCGGGTTTATTCCGGACCAGGTTTTCGCGCTGGTAATGCCCATCGGATACGCGGTGATGGCCTTCCGCTTCGCCAGGCTTACCCCGGTTCGCGGCGCCGGCAGGATACTGCCGGTCCTCGCGGTCCTTGGGGGAACATTCTTCGCCCTCCCCGCTATTTCAAAACTTATCTGGGGATTCGATGCGCCGGATATGGTTTTCGCCGTCAATGACGGACTTTCCATGCTCGCGTATTATATCCGCATTCCCGTGGTGATCATTCTGATTGTCTCGGCTATGCTGGGATGTCCTCTGTTTGTCGTCATGGGCGGTTTGTCCCTCATCCTGATACAGAGTTCCTGGGGAGAAATTGACGTGGTTGCGAACCAGGTTTACACCGCGCTGACCCAGTCAAGTATTATCGCTATTCCCCTCTTCACCCTGGTAGGGTTCTTCCTTTCCGAAAGCAAAGCCGGAGAACGTCTGGTCCATACCTTCCGGAGCCTTTTCAGCTGGCTGCCCGGGGGTATGATCATCGCGACGGTGGTTATCTGCGCCTTTTTTACATCCTTTACCGGCGCGTCGGGTGTTACAATCCTGGCCCTCGGGGGAATTCTGTATACCATACTCATTGAAAAATCAAAGTACCCCGAAAAATTTACCATCGGGCTGCTGACTTCCGTGGGCGGTATCGGGCTGCTCTTCCCGCCCAGTGTCCCCCTGCTCCTGGTGGGGGCCACCACCATGACCAACACCATGCATCTGTTTGCCGGCGGGTTTATCCCGGGCCTTATTCTCGTCGCGGCGATGATTATTTTCGGAATCGTGGCTTCCCGCAGAAACAAAATCCCCGTGGAAAAGTTCCAGCTTAAAGAGGCTCTCCGTGGTCTGAAAGGCGCTGTATGGGAAATACTGCTTCCCGTCCTTCTCATCATCGGGTACTTCTCGGGGATTCTGTCGCTGGTGGAAATCGGCGCGGCGGCGGTAATATATATTTTTATTATTGAAGTGTTCGTAAACCGGGACTTAAAACTCCGGGATCTGGGCCGGGTTTTTTCCAAAGCCGTTCCGATCATCGGAGGGGTGCTTTCTATTTTAGCGCTTTCCCAGGCCTTGTCGTATTACATCGTGGACACCCAGGCGCCGGAAAACCTCGCCCGGTGGATGTCCTCGGCGATCCAGTCAAAGGTACTGTTCCTGCTGCTGCTTAACCTTGCCCTGCTGGTGGTGGGATGCCTCATGGACATTTTTTCGGCGATCCTGATCGTACTGCCCCTGATCGTTCCCCTGGGCCAGGCCTACGGTATTGATCCGGTTCATCTGGGGATCATCTTTATCATCAACCTGGAAGTCGGTTTTCTGACTCCCCCGGTGGGAATGAATCTTTTCCTGGCAACCTACCGGTTCGAGAAACCCTTTGTGGAAATATGCCGTTATGTTTTTCCGTTCCTGCTTATCCAGCTCGCGGTGGTATTCCTGGTAACCTATGTACCCTGGCTTTCCACATTCCTTCCGCGGTTCTTTTAAAAAAGACCGGACCATAAAAAACCCCGCCTCGGCGGGGTTTTTTATTCAGGGATTTTCGTTCAGCTCATGGAGCCTTTTGATATTCCTCAGCTTGAAGGTGGCTTTTTCCTGAATCTGCCGCACCCGCTCACGGGTGATACCCAGGAGTTTGCCTGTTTCCTCCAGAGTCAGGGGGCCTTCTCCGGCGAGGCCGAACCGCAGCTGGATGATCTTCATTTCCCGTTCCGAAAGGTGGGACAGTATGTCCTCCATGGTTTCCTGAAGGGTCAGAGAAAATACCATTTCAAAGGGTTCTTCCATGGTATCATCCTTAATAAGATCCGCCAGTCGGGTCAGGTTTCCGTCATCCACGATCGTATCCAGGCTGGTTGTTTCCTGGGAAAGTTTGATGATTTCCTTTACTTTGGATAAGGGCATCCCCAGATATTCCGAGAGCTCCTCATCGCTTGGATCGCGTCCGAGGTCCTGGGTCATCTGCTTCGCCACAAAGTAACACTTCTTTATGGTATTGAGCATGTGGATGGGAATCCGGATTACCCTGCCCTTGTCGGCGATACTCTTGATAATTGCCTGGCGTATCCACCAGGTGCCGTAGGTTGAGAACCGGCAGCCCCGGGTATAATCGAACCGTTCCACCGCCTCAATGAGGCCGATATTGCCTTCATCAATAAGGTCCAGCAGGGAAAGGCCCCGGTGCTGATAGTTTTTCGCAATGGATACCACCAGACGGAGATTTGAGTTGATCATCATGTTCTTATGCTGTCTGAGGGTATTATCCAGGAGTTCCCGGTCTTTTTTAAACTCCGGCGTATGCTCCTTATTGGCGAACTTCTTGTCGAGTTTCGCGAGTTTATCCCGGGTCGTTACAATCTTTTCCCCGATGGCCTGTTCTTCCTGAACGGTTAACAGGGGAAATTTGGATATTTGCTTGAAGTACAGAGCTAAGGGATCCGTTTCCTTAATTTGTTTGGGTTTCTTTGAGTTTTTCGGTAAGCTCCCGGCGGAAACCTTCTTTTTTACCTTAGCCCGTTCGGTCTCTGTTTGTGTTTCTGTTTTGTTCATAGGATGCTGCAATGCCCCTCTTTTTGCTGCTGCATGTTGTTTTTTAACCTTCTGATTATTAACTGCTGTTTTTACCATAATACCACCCTTATCAGGTTTTTCATACTATTTTAAAGATACAAATATTTACACCGGAAGTGTATTTTTCTTACTTTTAAGCCCGCGGGGCTTTGGCGGGGTCAATGGGATTGTTGCTCTGGTATACTAAAAAAAATAGCTGGGGTTTTGCCGACAATGCGTCCACCCCCAGTTTACCCAGTTCCGTTCCCGGACCGACCCGGTCTCCCTCCTTCACCGTTAAACTCTCACAGCCTCCGTATACGTATAAATAACCTCCAGTTCTCTGTACGATTGCGACCCTGCCGAATCCGCGATACGGGCCTGCTGATATTACGGTTCCCTGGGTAAGACTCCGAACGGATTCGGATTTTTCCCCGGTGAGAACCACTCCATATAATTTTCCGGTCATATACAATATTTCTTTGGCCTGGACGGGCCAGCGGACGGATGCGTCCACGGGCCGCGGCGCCGTTGTCACGCGGGCATCCGGTACCGAGGGCAGAGCGGGAATGGGTGTATTTGCGCCGGGAGAAGCAGTGTCCGGCTGCGCGGTCACCAGGGACGGAGCCGCCGGCGCGGCGGTCTGTCCGGGTATCCGGAGAATATCCCCTTCCTTGAGAACGAAACTGTCGGAAAGCTTGTTTTCCGCCCTAAGCGACTGGAGAGTGATTTCATATTTCCGGGCTATGCCGTACAGGGTCTCGCCCCGGGCGACCCGGTGTTCGACAGGTGCCGCAGCGGCGGAAGAACCGGAGGCTGGTGTATTCTGGGGGATTCTAATGCGCTGACCGACCTGGAGTTTTGTAGGATCGTCAATGCTGTTGAGCTTCAGAATTTCCTGAAAATCAACTCCATAAGAACGGGCGATAGAGTAAATAGTATCCCCCCTCTGCAATATATGAACCGTTTCTTCGGTAAAAACGGAAATCGACAGCAGCAACAGCAGGATACAGCAAATACGATATCGATAGTTCATATACCACATTATCGGTTTTTTACTTCGATTTATTACCTGTGAATTTTATAGACCATAGACGAAAAAATTACAAGCAAAAATAGAATTTTATAGATAAAAAAATCGTTTTTTTATTAATAAAACAAAAAATACCCGGTTTCCGGGCCCCGAAGGCCCGGAAAACCCTGTCAAATCAACCCCTGGGCCAGCATAGCCTCGGCGACCCGGAGGAATCCGGCAATATTTGCGCCGGCGACCAGATCGCCGTCCATGCCGTACTGGGCCGCGGCGTTCCGGCACTGATCGTAAATCCCGTCCATTATTCCGTGGAGCCTGGCGTCAACCTCCTGGAAGGTCCAGGAGAGACGCATGGAATTCTGGGCCATCTCCAGCGCGCTGGTGGCGACACCGCCCGCGTTTGCCGCCTTGGCGGGGCCGAAGGAGACACCGCTGGATTTAAAGCATTCCACCGCTTCGGGGGTGCTGGGCATATTGGCGCCCTCGGCGACCGCGATACACCCGTTTTTAACGAGGATTTCCGCGGAGGCTCCGTCCAGTTCATTCTGGGTAGCGCAGGGCAGCGCCACATCGCAGGGCACGGTCCAGATACCTTCCCATCCGTCGGAATAAACCGCCTTGGGACGGACGCCGAGGTATTCCTTTATTCTGCCCCGTTCCACTTCCTTGATGCGTTTTACCGCCGCGAGGTCAATGCCTTCTTCGTCAAGGATATACCCGTTGGAATCGGACAGTGCGATGACGGTGCCGCCCAGGGACTGGACCTTCTCGGTGGCGTATATGGCCACGTTGCCCGAACCGGAGATAACAACCTTTTTACCCTTCCAGTCGGTATTCCGGTCCCGGAGCATCCGGGTGGTAAAGTATACCAGACCGTAGCCGGTCGCCTCGGTCCGCGCCAAGGAACCGCCGTACAGGAGCCCCTTGCCGGTGAGTACCCCGGTAAAGGTGTTGGTCAGCTTTTTGTACTGGCCGAAGAGGAATCCGATTTCCCGGGCTCCCACGCCAATATCCCCGGCGGGCACGTCCGTATCGGGGCCGATATGCCGGAACAGTTCGGACATGAAGGACTGGCAGAACCGCATTACCTCCATATCGCTTTTGCCCTTGGGATCGAAATCGCTTCCGCCCTTGCCGCCGCCGATGGGCGTCGTGGTCAGGGCGTTCTTGAAGATCTGCTCAAAACCCAGGAATTTGATGATGCCCAGATTTACCGAGGGGTGAAGCCGGAGCCCGCCTTTATAGGGCCCCAGGGCGCTGTTGAATTCAACCCGGTAGCCCCGGTTTACCTGTACTTCGCCTTTATCGTCCAGCCAGGGCACCCGGAAAATAATCTGCCGTTCCGGTTCCACAATGCGTTCCAGTATTTTAAGCCGTCCTATTTCAGGCCGCTTTTTTATCACCGGATCGAGGGTCTCCACCACTTCCCTGACCGCTTGGATATATTCCGGTTCCGCCGGATTTCTGGATGTAACCGTAGACATCACTGAGTCTGCGTAGGTCGAATTCATCATTTCTCTCCTGAAAAAACTGGTTCCTTTTTTGCACAGACGGCCAGCGGCTTGCAAAAATATGGTTTACCATATAATAAAATATTTATTGTATTTTTGAAAAGATGGAAATGCATAAATTTACTAAATTTATGCAGGTTTATTGTATAAATATGACATTTAAGGAACCGGCCATGGCAATTGAAATCGAATTAAAGGCCCATGTTCAGAACGCCGAAGAGGTCAGGAAGGAAATAGACCGCTTCGCGCAGTACGGATATGCCTACGAAAAAAATGATACCTACTGGTATTCCCGGGCAAACGAAACCCAGGCATCCCGGGCTCTGCCCGGAGGACTGCGGATCAGAACCGAAAAACAAACCGGGAACGGCGATGAGTCCCGGGAGACCGTGCTGGTGACGTATAAAAGCAAGGAACTCAGGGACGGCATCGAAGTAAACGAAGAACACGAATTCAGTATTTCAGGGGAGGGAGCGTTTACGGAACTGCTTTCCCGGCTGGGTTTTGAGCCGGGGATATCGAAAAAGAAAACCGGCTGGAGCTGGAGCTATACCGGGATAACCATGGAATTATCCCTGGTAGACGGTCTCGGGTGGTTCCTGGAACTGGAAATACTGGCGGATAAAAAAGTCCGCGGAGGAGAAACGGTCCTGGAGCAATCCCGGAAACGCCTCCTGGATCTGCTCAAAAAAACAGGTATCCCCGAATCAGCCATTGAACCCCGCTATTATACTGAAATGCTCCGCGAAGTCCGCGGCTCCGGAAAGAATCGTTCCGGGAATTAATCTGCGGCGGTTTTTCCCTGCCCGGTACCGGGAATTGACAGACTTCCGTCGGAATTCCGGGCCGCGATGGTCTTGAGGTGTTCAAAATACTGTTTATCCGAAATAGCGATATGGGTCAGAACCCAGTTTTTAAGGAATTTTGTAAACGCCGGAAGGGCGAATTTCTTTCCTTCGTTGAAATCCTTTACCTGCTGCACAACTTTAAGGACAAAAGCGTCGTGTTCCCGTTTATGGTCGGGTAATCCCGCGAATTTCATTTCCCGCATGATTACTTCTTCCGTGGAAAAATGCAGTTTAACGTAATCCACGAGCTGTTTAACCACTTTCTTAAAATATTCCCGTTCCGCTTCCTCATCGCCGATGCAATGGTTAAAGAGGTCATTGGTGAGATCCAGGAGCCCCTTGTGCTGGTCGTCAATTATTTTTATACCCACGGAAAACGTTGACGACCAGGTAACTAATTCCGATTTTGCCGATTTTGCCATTCGGCGGTTCCTTTACAGATAGTATGAGACCGCACCGTATACCCTTTACAAGGGATTACCCTACGGGCGGATAAGTAGAACACTATAGAAGTGATTTTATTATGTACAGAATATATCAAAAAATCACAATAATGACAATTATGTCAGTTTCAACGGTCTCCCGGGGCAGTAATTTGGCGGAGAACCGATTCCAGCTCATCCAGAACCGGAATTAACCGCTGCCGCTCTTCCTCGGGCACGGTTTTCTGCAATACCCGGGCGAGAAAATCCAGACGGCGCTGCTGTTCCCCGTTGACTGAGGAAACACCCAGGGAAGTAATTCTGTAACAGACCTTCCGCCGGTCCCGAAGTTCCCGTTCCCGCTCGACCAGGCCTTCTTCTTCAAGCTTCTTCAGCATTATACACAGACTCGACGGGGAAATGGCGATTTCATCGCTCAGATCCGACAAGGTGACTCCGGTATGGGCCGAGAGCCGCCGGAGACACTGGAACCGCTCTTCGGTAAGTTCCGATTCGGCCCTGGGGAAAAGCCGCCAGGTACGCTTAAGCAGGGCGGCGCAGACAATAAGCCTTTGGGCAGCTTCCTGTTCTATCAAAGGTCACCCTCCTCCGGGACAGCCGGCGTCCGGATTATCCTCTTTTTCATCCACCGGCCGCTTTTATAGTAGATTACGGAAATGAGCAGTCCCATAAGCCAGCCCGTGGGCATGGCAAACCATACCCCCGTGACACCCCATAACCTGGAGAAAATCACCGCGCAGGGGATCCGGACGACCCACATGGCCATGATGGTGGAAACCATGGGAAGAACCGCCTCACCGGAACCGCGGATTACACCGTTGGTGACAAACATAATCGTAAAGAGGAAGTAGAAGGGAGCGATAACCCGAAGGTACTCCGCCCCTACCCGGACCACCTCGGTGTCGTGGGTAAAAATCCCTATCAGCATTTCCCCGCCGAAAAAAAGCACCGCCATAAGAACCACTGAAATTGAAAGCCCGATCTTGAGGGCCGCGTGGTATCCCCGCTTTACCCGGTCAAATTTCCCGGCGCCGATATTCTGGCCGGTAAAAGAAGACAGGGCGTTTCCGATATTCATGGCGGGCATACCCACAAAGGAATCGATCCGGCTTGCCGCCGCGTAGCCCGCCATAACCGCCGTACCGAAACCGTTGACCACCCCGGACATGAACATGAGCCCCAGGGAAACCAGGGACTGCTGCACCCCCGAGGGAAGACCGATCCTGAGGATCTGACGGAATATTTCCCGGTTGAATTTCAGCTTCAGAAAATTCGTCTTGAATATATCATGGGTTTTATTGAGGTACAGAACGGACACAATAAAGGAAAGCCCCTGGGCTATCACCGTTGCCCACGCGACGCCGTCCACCCCCAGCCAAAGACCCTGACGAAAACCAGATCGAGAATCACGTTGACGAGTGTCGCTATGATGAGCACATACAGGGGAGTAAGTGAATCGCCGAGTCCCCGGAGTATGGCCCCAACCACATTGTATCCGAAGGTCAGAAACAGGCCGATCAGCACAATCCTGAGGTACCGGGCAGCCTGGCCCATAACATCCTCCGGAACCCGGAGAAACCTGAGGATGGTATCAACCAGGAGGAGTCCCAAAACCGTGAGGATGATACTAGCGGCAATCAGGGTGATATAGGTTGTATCGATGGTTGCTTTGACCCGGCCACGGTCTTTGGCGCCGTAAAACTGGGCAATAAGCACATTGGCGCCCATGGAGATCCCCATCGCAAGGGAAACCATGAGAAAAACCACGGGAAAGGAAGCCCCCACCGCGGCAAGGGCTTCGGTACCGACATACCGCCCCACCACCCAGCTGTCAACCATATTATAAAACTGCTGGAACACATTTCCGATGAGCATGGGCAGGGCAAAAAGAATAATCAGCTTCGATTCGCTTCCCTCGGTTAAATCTTTCATAAGTAAAATAATTTTAACATAAAAATATTTTACTTGTCAATTAATTGGGGGAGCACAGAGACTGACAACCTGGAAAGCACCCGTGTTTTACCGGGTCCGCGGGTCCTGCCGGAAAAAAAACGGTGTTGGCTCCTCGTCGGCCTGCGGCCTCGAAAGTCGCTCAGCACCGTTTTTTTCCGGCACCCGGCGTTACCATTACGGCCGGGTGCATTCCGGTTTAGGCGCGGTTGTCACAGAATAGATCCGGGCTTCAGCTGAGCCGCGTTGAGGCGGCCGCACTCAATTCCTTTCTGAATTGCCCCGGAAAGGTCTTCCCCGTCTTCCAGGGCCGCGGCCAGCCCCGCGGTAAAGGCATCCCCGGATCCGGTAGAATTAAGCGGAACCAGGGGTTCAAATTCGAATTCCGAAAAAGAATTTCCCTCCGCGGCCCACACGGCACCCGGTCCCCGGGTAAGAACGACCCGGCATCCGAAATCGGCGCAGAGTTCCAGCATTTTTTCCGCGATTCTGGATTTACCGTCTCCGCCGATGGTCTCCGGAGCTATACCGGGGAAAAAGGTCGCCAAAAACTCAGAAAGGTTCGGCTTAATTATATCGGGGCGGAACCGGAGACTTCCGGTAAGATCCGGCCCCCGGATATCAAGGATGACCCGGAGACCCGCCGCTTTGGCCCGGCGGACCATACCGGGTATGAGTTCTCCGTCAAACCCGGCGGCTTTCGTTCCGGAGATGATAACCGTTTTAACCAGGGGAAGCAGTTTCTCAAACGCCCCGGCGATGAGTTTCCCCGTTTCCGGATGGACCGGCAGGGATTCCTCCACCAGTTCCGTTACCGTCGCATCCGTATCGTCGATCACGGTACAGCAGAACCGGATAGGACTGCGGCTTTCTTCCCAGCGAATATCGAGGCCTTCTTCCCGGCACATGGAAAGAAACAGGGAACAAAGCGGCCCCCCAAGCTGCGTAAGATGGACGGCCCCCCGGCCGAGCTGGGTCAATACCCGGGCAACGTTTACGCCTTTTCCCGAGACGTCAAACCGGTGCCTGTCCGTCCGGTTTACGCTGTTTTTAACGCAGGCGGCAAAACGCAGGGTTTTCTGAAAGGTCGGATTCAAACAAACCGTAAGAAACGACAATGATGCCATAGGAAACATCCTTATTTTTCGGTATTATGGGTTATACTTTACAGTAAGATCAACCGTGGTACAATGTAACATACAGGAGCAGCCAATGGCAGAAACGGTATATCAGAGGCCGAGCTGGGATGAATATTTTATGGAAGTCTGCGACGCTATCGCAAAACGGGCTACCTGCGACCGAGGCCGGTCCGGCTGCGTTATAGCAAAGGACAACCAGCTTTTGGTTACCGGATATGTGGGGGCGCCTTCGGGCCTGCCCCATTGTGATGAAGCGGGCCACCAGCTGAAGCAGATGGTTCACGAAGACGGTACCATAACCACCCATTGCGTCAGAACCGTCCACGCGGAGCAGAACGCCATCTGCCAGGCGGCGAAACGGGGCATTGCCATCGGCGGCGCTACCCTGTACTGCAGGATGACTCCCTGCAGAACCTGCGCCATGCTGATTATTAACTGCGGGATTGTCCGGGTTGTATGCCAGCGTCGGTACCACGACGCCGGGGATTCCGAAGCAATGTTCAAAATGGCCGGGATTTCACTGGAATATATTTCCCAGGAAATTCAGGAATACGACCGTCAATAGGCTGCCTATGAAAATAACGAAAAAAACAGCCCTCGGAATAGGAATAACCGCGGCCGCCGCTGCGGTACTGGTAATAAACATGCTGATCCAGTCCGGCACCGTCGCCGGATATCCGATGGAAGAACCGGTCCTGCGGGCGGTCCAGGGTATCATCATCCGCGGCGGATTGGTAAACCTTGTTCTGGTGCTTGGGGGAATCGTGTATTTCATCCTGGCCGCCGCATCAAACACACGGAAAGCCGACACTGTAAAAAAACTTGCCCGGAGACTTTCGGCGGGCAGCTTCAATGAACCCATAGTAATGGATGAAAAAGAGCATGATCCGGTTATTTCGGATCTCAGCACTGCCCTCAGCCGTTACGCGGAACTGTCCGGTACGGCGGACCGTTTTGCGGCGGAAATGCGGGAACTGCAGACAATTTTAAAGGATGAAAATTCCGAGCGTACCGCCGCGGCAGCGGCGATCAGCCAAAACATTGCCCTAACCACGGAGCGGTTTTCCGAGCTTGATACAATTATTACCCAGACCGAGGAATCCCTGGGGGCCATAAAAAACCATCTTGAACTTTTCCGGGACAAAACCGGCAGACAGTCCTCCGCCATGGAATACGCCGGGAACGCCCTAGAGGAAACCTGCTCCGGAGCGGATACGATCGCGCTCCGGCTTGGCCGGAACGCCCAAAAAGCGGAAGAACTGGAACAGGGTATCCTCGCGGGGGAAGAACAAGTCCAGAATGCCAACGATATATTAAAAAGCATTTCCAAGGATGTTGAAAAAATCACCGAAATAACCGAAATCATCAACCAGATTTCAGAACAGACAAATATTCTGTCCATGAACGCCGCCATCGAAAGCGCCCACGCGGGGGCGGCCGGAGCGGGATTCGCGGTGGTAGCCGATGAAATCCGGAAACTGGCGGATTCAACCCGGGAAAACGCCCAGCGGATCCATGAGGAAGTTACCGCGCTTACAAAAAAAATCAAGGAAGCCATGGCGTCGAGCGACGATTCCTTCCGGTCATTCAGCTCAATTACCGGGGAAGTCCGGCAGTTTACCAAAGAGGTGTATGATCTCAGCGCCCTCGCCCTGGAAAACAAGGAAAAAAACAGGCAGATCGACACCTCAGTCAGTGATTCCCTGGAGATCGCCCGCTCCATACGGGACGGGACAGCGGAAATTCTCATTCATTACCAGACATTTCACAGTTCTATAGAACAGGTCCGGCAGCTTTCCCAAGGAACCAGAAACGGTATCCGGGAAATTCAGTCGGGGACCCTTGAAATTCTTGAAAAAACGGAAGGACTGGAACAAAAAGCCGCGGAAAGCCTGGGCCGCACGGAAAAAATAAAGACAGACTCCCGCAACCGGCCCGGTACAGCGGAAAAAACGGCGGCCCCGCCCTCCGGCGGCAGCCGGATCCCGCCGGCAGCCGCCGGAGTCCCTGCCCGGGAACCGGAATCCGCGCCCCGGAGAAAAACCGAACTCTTTACCCTGCGCGCCCCAACCGAGGAAGAACGGGCAGCCGGCAAGGCGCCGGAAGATGTGGTTATTCCCGCTGCACAGCCTCTCCGGGAAAGCGCAGCCGCCGCTGCATCCAGCCAAAAAACGCCGGCTTCGGCGGAGCCTACACCGGCAGCAGACAGGTCCGCGCAAAGCCGCGAAGAAGTCCCAGAGGATGATGACATCTATTACGATGAACGGGGGGTGGCGGTCAAGCGTCCGCCGATTACGATTCCGTAATCCCTATTATTCCGCGGCTATGCGGTATTTTAAATAGAGACCTTCAAGGGTATTTTTCGGTCCCGGCGATTTCGTATGAGCCCTGAAATACGCGGAATCCCTCCGGTCAACGTAAAAGTCGTATATTCCCCGGGGATCGTTTTTCTTAACCATGGTAAATGAAGGATTTCGGCCGAGGTAAGACCGGACTTCCTCATGGTCCACGGCGTTGACCTTGAACCGTTTAAGCCGGGTCCGCACTTCCTGAATTTCCTCATAGGAAAGCCCAAAGAGAAATTCCTCCAGGGCCCACCGGGTTTCGTCCCGGGAAATTCCATCCAGAATAAAAGACTGCCAGTCCTCATCCAGGTCGATTGAAACCCGGACCAGCTCGCTGGAACCATCCATGGTACCGAAACACGGCGGCGCCCCATGGCGGGCGGCCCACAGCGCCTGAAGGGAGGGAATATGGTGGATGGACCGGGGGTCGGTCCCGCTGTCCCAGAGGGATATGAGATCCTCCGCGAGGACATCTTTTTTTTCATCATTAAAATCAGGGTCGTCCAGGCAGGAAATATACACATCCTCAGCAATAAGAGTGCAGATTATTGAAAAAATCGTCCGTCCCAGGGGTTTCCGGAATTCCGGTTTTTCCGTGGTAAGCATCAGGAGCAGGGAAAAAGCATGGGTCTTGGCCACCAGGAACCCCCGGGTGGCGACAATCCTTGTGGGAGTATGGAGCAGTCTCGCCGAAGGGGAAAAATTCCCCAGGGAAGCAATGATCCCGCCCTTTACCCGTAAGCCCCCCCTGAGTTCCTGGGATTTTCTCACCGAAGGAAAACAGGAAATTGCCGCCCCGAAATTTCTGAGGCAGGAAAGCCGCTCCTCGGCCAGGGACGCTTCATCCGGCGAGTGTTCCCGCAGATAGGCCATTACCCTGCTAATCAAATCTTCCTCAACGGTGTCCAAAATAACCATGGGAGTTGTATTTTCTTTCTGATACAGCAATTGACCGGAACCCATATATCAAAAGTATCTCAGGAACGGTTATATTTCAACTCCCCGGCTCCCGGTTTCGTAAAAAAATAAGGGCCCGGAATGGAATATCCGGGCCCCGAAAGAACAGAATTACGGTTTTTTACATACCGGAAACGTTATTTCCCCTGGGAAACATTGACCCCGGCAATCCTTCCGTAGGTAAGAGCGTCGGGAACCGCGTTGGCGCCGATACGGTTGCCGCCGTGTATGCCGCCGGTTACTTCGCCGGCCGCGTACAGCCCGGGAATGATGGTACCGTCGGCTTTGAGCACATGGGTATCCGTGTCGATCTGGACGCCGCCCATGGTGTGGTGTACCGCGGGCTGCCGGGGAATCGCGTAATAGGGACCGCCGGCGGTGAGAAGGATATTATCGGCGAAGGAATTCCGCCCGAATTCCGGGTCCACGTTGGTCCGGCTTGCCTGGTTGAATTTTTCCACACTGGACGCCAGCGCCTGCGGAGGAACGCCGATTTTGCGGGCCAGTTCCTCGATGGTATCGGCTTTAAAGACCTTGCCCTGGGCAATGAGGTCGTCCACATGCTGACCGAACTTGTTGACCCCCTGGGCGTCAAGGTAATTGTTCTTCTCATTGGTGATGAGGTAGAACATAGAACCGGGCTGCTCCAGGGCGGCCTTAACCAGGTTGTCCCGGCGTTCCAGTTCATTGACGAAACGGACGCCGTTCTTATTAATGAACATCGCCGTCGCCTGTCCGACGTATCCGCTGGCGGCACCGGTCTGGGGATCACAGGTCGGAAGCAGCTGGATAAGGTTCATGTCAATGACGTTGGCGCCGATATTCTGGGCCATCACAATGCCGTCGCCGGTAATGGCGGGACTGTTGCTCGTTTTGATGCTGGCATCCAAGGTCGCCCACTGGGTATTGTATTTTTCCCGCATTTCCACATTGGCGCCGAACCCGCCGCTGGCAAGAATAACGCCCTTGTTTGCCGTAAACTCATAGGGAGTACCGTCCGCTCCGGTGGCTTTGACACCCACAACCCGGTTACCCTTCATGATAAATTCATCGGCCTTTACTTCCCTGAGGATCTCCACGGGGTAGTTGTTGGCGTTGATAACCTTGCTGTAGATCTCGATAAAACCAATGCCGCTCTTGTAATCCCGGGCTTCATGGGACCGGGGCCACAGGGCGCCGACATAGGTCAGGGTGAAGTCCTTCCACACAAGGCCCATGTCCGCGAGCTGGTTCATGGTGACCGGCGATTCCTCGGCCAGTTTATAGATCAGCTCAAGGTTCCCCAGATAATCCCCGGCGTCATAGGTCTGGAGGGCATGAAGTTCTTCGGAATCAAAGAGATATGTTTCGCCCGACGCCAGATAGGCGTCAAAATCGGCTTTGAGAATATCCCGGAGCTGCGTGTGCAGCGGGTTCAAAGTCGGTTTCGCCAGCAGGTCCTGGACGGATTTAATCTGGGCGGCGGTGATTTTCTGAAGGTGCTCGCGGTCAAGATCCACCGCGTTGTACCCGCCGCCGGCGAGGATAGTATTGCCCCCGAGGATGGCGGTTTTTTCAATAACAATTACCGAAGCTCCGTTTTCAGCGGCGGCCACCGCTGCGGACATACCCGCGCCGCCGCCGCCGATGATGATAACATCGGCTTTTTCAGCAACCAGTTTCTTTGCCGCGGCTTTCTTCCCGCCGGGAACCTTAAGGGCGGCGATATCGGCGCCGGCCTGGGTCAGGCAGTCTTCCACCGCCGCCATGATGGCGTTGCTGGTCATGGTCGCGCCGGCGATGCCGTCCACCGCAAGGGTCTGACCGTCTACGATCGCCGCGGGAATCCGTTCAATGGCGGGATCGGAAATCCCGGGGGTTTCACTGTGTTTTACCACGGCAATTGACTGGATAGCATTGCCGCTTACGGTAACTTCCACGGTTACATCACCGTTCATACCCGCCGCTTTCGCGGTGTACGTACCGGGATTGTAGGTCACCGAAGACTTGGTGCTGGTACAGGCAACCATGGCGCCTGCCAGACAGAGACTTAACAGCACGGATGCAAAAAAAAGTAATCCTCTGCGCTTCACTGTTTTTTTTCCTTTCTTCAAAGAATTAATAATTTTTATAGAAAAAATTATGCTGATAAGCTACCAGTGTATACAATGATTGTCAATATGAATAAATTTTTATTTATTAAAACAGCGATACGGCGCAGGTCTATTGACCGGACCGCGGTATATTCCGTATATTAGAATACTGTATCCGGGGGTGCACCGGTTTCGACTGGTACGGTTCGGGATGCAGGCTGCAGGTGGAGTGCCGACCTCCTAACATTCGGCAAAAATTTAACTGCCGACAACGACAGTTACGCTCTCGCTGCATAAACAGCGGAACGCGGGAACCGGCTCCGCCGCCTTGAGGAACCGAATTCCCGTCGCAATCGAGGCTGGTCAAGCTCCGGGTCCGGACGGGGTGCGATGAGATTTTCCCGGAATACGGAAACACCGCGTGCCGTGTAGCCAAGCGTTTCCCGACAATCTGATACACGACTAAACCTGTAGATGCCTGTATTCCGCGTATTAGGACGCGGGTTCGATTCCCGCCACCTCCAAAAAAGTGTTTATTCCCGGATAAGCGGGGATCGAACACTTTTTTGCGGCCCCGGAAAGCCGAGATATCGCAGGCTTGACGGGGTCAGCAGCCATGGATGGATGCTGAGCAAAAAAGACGGCCTGGAGACGGGCCGGCAGGAGGCCGGACCGGCGCAAGGTCGATTCCCGCCACCTCCAAAAAAGTGTTTATTCCCGGATAAGCGGGGATCGAACACTTTTTTGCGGCCCCGAAGATGCGAAAACATCGGAGGGGTAAATCCGCAGGCTGCGGACCGGCGCGCGGTTGATCCCCGCCGCTTTCAGGAAAAACAAGAACCATGAAAATAGCCATTCTCGGTTTCAGCGGCAGCGGAAAATCAACCCTCGCCAAACATCTGGGATTGTCCCTTGGGATTCCTGTCCTGTATCTCGATACCGTTCAATTCGGACCGGGCTGGGCAGAACGGGACAGAACCAAAGCGCTTGGCATAGTCGCCGGTTTTATGCTCGGGGACAGCTGGATTATCGAGGGAAATTACGTTTCGTTTTTTCAAAATGAACGGCTGGAACAGGCGGACTTCATTATTTATTTGGATTTCTCACGGCTGGCCTGTCTGCGGCGGGCCGTCAGACGGTTTTTTCAATATCGGAATAAAACCCGCGAAAGTATGGCGGCCGGATGCAGGGAAAAGTTTGATCCGGAATTCGCCTGGTGGATTCTGTACAAGGGAAGAACCCCAAAGAAAAGGGCGTATTACGCAAAGGTTCTGGAAAAGTATAAAGATAAAGCTATTGTTATCAGAAATCAGAAACAGCTCGATCGTATTATGCGCAGCGGCATAGGGTTTTCGGATCTTGGACAGTTTGTCCCGGGCGCTACTGGTACTGCTTCGATATTTCCTTAAATCTATCCTGAAGCTCAAGAACCGCATCGGTAATAATGGGATCAAACTGAGTGCCCCGTCCTTCGGCGATTATTTTGATAGCCTCTTCGTAGGGGTACGCTTCTTTATAAACCCTGGCGCATACCAGCGCGTCATACACATCAACAATCGACAGGATCCTGGCGGAAAGGGGAATATCCCGGCCCTTGAGCCCCTGGGGATACCCTTTGCCGTCAAAGCGTTCATGGTGGCAGTAGCAGATATCCCGGCAGTGCTGGAGATACACCGTATCGCTGAGGTTGAGGATGGATTCGATAATATCCTTTCCGATGGTGGTATGGGTTTTGATGATCTCAAATTCCTCAGGAAGCAGCCGACCCGGTTTAAGAAGAATCTTATCGGGGATGCCTATTTTGCCTATGTCGTGGAGGGGAACCGATTTGACGATAATTTCCGGTTCCAGGGAACGGAGCTCATCGGCGTATTCGGAATGTTCCAGGAGATAATCCACCAGGACCTGGGAAAAATAAAAAGTCCGTTTAACGTGGCTTCCGGATTCGAGGTTGCGGTATTCAATTATATTCGCCATGGCCTGGAGCATATTATCCAGGGTTGAAGTGATTTCGGCGGCTTTCTGCTCGACCATTGCTTCCAGGCTGTCACTGTAATTTTTGAGTTCGATCTGGTTGGCGACCCTGAGTTTTACTATTTCCGGAAGGAAGGGCTTGGAAATAAAATCCACCGCCCCGGCGGAAAGGGCGTCAATTTCCGCGTCCGACGTGGTAATGAATATTACCGGGATGCGTTTAAAGGTATCATGTTTTTTCATGATATCCAGCATCTCATACCCGTTCATCTCGGGCATAAAGATGTCCAGCAGGATGATCTTAGGCAGAGTTTCAGCCTTGTGCAGTATATCCAGAGCCTCTACGCCGTTCCGGGCCGTAATTATGGAATAATTATCCTTTAAAATCTCCTCAAGGATGAGGAGGTTCGTTTCAACATCATCAACTACCAGTACTGTCGGTTTTTTCAGGTTATACGTTCCCATGCTGTGCGATTACCTTATCAATTGCATCCAGGGTATGAGTAAAGGATTGGCGTACCGCTTCCACCATCGCGGGGTCAACGGAGCCAGTCTTTATTTGGGTTTCCAGTTCCTGCGCTTTAAGGTACAGGTGATTCAGTGAAAGATTTGCGGCGATGCCCTTTAATGTATGGGCTTTTCCCCTGGCGTCTTCCATATCATTGGAATCGATTGCCGCCGCAAGTTCTTCAAAATTGGTTTCGTCCTGAAACTTTTTTAACAGTTTTATGAAAAGGTTTTTATTGCCTAAAACCCGTTTTAGGCCTTCATCCCAATAAATATATTCATCGCCGCTGTCGGTTCCACGGGGACCATGTACATCGGACATTTTTTCCACCCTCCTGGAATACAAAATAGCGTACTCCGCCATAAGTATACCATAAATCCGTAATTTTGTAATACAAACGCGCATATCGGCTTAAATGCAGGATTATCCAACGGAAAAAGCATAGTAAAAAGCCGGCCCCTTGTCCATCCCCGTTATCCGATATCGCGGAAAAATGGAAAAAATCCTGCCTTAGCTGGTTCCGCCGCTTTTTGTCTCCGGCGGCGCTGACGCCTCCCGGGAAAGCTTCGACCGGCCGATCCGCCCGGGGATCCGCTTCCAGGCGAGTACTATGGCGATGGTTATGACCGCCGCCACCGCTGCTTCCGCGGGGCCGTTTGCCAGGGCAGCCGCCAGGACCAGCGGCCACGGAAAGAAACCGAAGAAACCGAGGCCGGACAGAACCAGGGCGGTATTAACCAGGGTTCCCGCCACCGCCGCCACCGCAATGGCAACCGATTCAAGGACAATCCACGGCTGGGCATTTTCCTGTCCGGGCGCAGCTCCGCGTTTTTTGCCGCCGCTTATTGCCCTATAGAGCAGCCACGCCACGGGACCTATAAAAAGCCGGGGAAGCACGGAAATAAGGGGGTTTACAAAGGCGACATCCATGACTCCCAGCGGGGCCGTGGCCGCCTGGATCAGGCTGAAAACACCGAACAGCAGTCCGATAAAGGCACCGACCACGGGGCCCTCCAGGATGGCGCCGATAATAACCGGAATATGCATAATCGTCACAGAGGCGCCGGAAAACCAGGGAATAAAACCGAGTCTGGTGATCCCAAGCACTATTATTACAGCGGAAAGCACACCGGCGGTGGCAATTTTCCTAACCCGAGAACTTGCCATGTTTCCTCCAAAAAAAATCATTTCCGGAATTATACACAATTATCGGCCTTCCGCAAGGATTCTTGGGGAGCACTGCGGCTGCCCAGATTACCGCTTCCCATCCCCGCCGAAAAGGCGCAGTTCCATGGCCTGGGCCAGGACGAGAGACCGTTCCAGGGCCCTGAGAAAGAGAGGCACCACCATGGCCGCGGCGGCCTTAAGCCGGCCTTTCCCGGTATACCCGCCGCCCCGGGACAGCTGGGCGGTGACAATACGTTCCGCTTCTTCGGTCAGGATCGGCACAAAGCGGAAGGTGATCCCTATGGCCAGGGAGACATCCCTCACGGGGAGTCCGATTTTTCCGAAGGGCCGCAAGCCCCGGGATATGCTCCTGAGGAACTCCCGCAGGGGGGTAACCGCGGAATACAGCGCCAGGATTGCCATAAGCGCGATAAGGCGGGTTACCAGCAGGACAGACCGCAGGACTTCATTGGCGGTAACCGAAAACATTCCCAATGAAAAAAGCACCGGACTTTCATCGTTGGCCCAGCTGAAGGCCAGCTGAATGATCACGATGAGCAGGATATAGGGAAGCGCGGGGATAATCCCCCTGAGCAGGTGTTTCGGTCCCACCGAAGCGAGAAAGGTCCCCGCCAGGAGGGTAACACACAGAACACTGATGGGGAAAAGGGGATGCTGTCCTGCCACGGCAAAAACCGACAATGCCAATGCCAGGATGAGTTTTATCCCCGCCCCGAGGTTTCTCAGGAATGACGGCCGGTCCAGAAACTGGCCCAGGGTTGTATTGCGGAAGAACTCAATCCCCGTCCTGGAACGTTTCCGCTTTTTCCCCCGGCCGGGTTTGCCTGTGCAGGGAGACTCACCGCCTGAGCCGCGGCGGTCCTGCCGCCGGGGTGTCCGGACAGTATCCGGGCCGGGATTTTCCCCATCCCGCATGGTGCGGACCGTGTCCAGAAGTTCCGCCGACGTAAGGGGTATACGGTCCGGGTCCGACAAACAGGACTCGCAGAGGGCGCGGAAAACCTGTACCACCCAGGGCAGGCGCATATCCCACTCAGATTTCCAGTAGGTGCCGAAAATCTCCCGGGGCGGTCCGAACGCGGCGAGGCGGCCGTCCAGCATCACCGCCACAAAATCGAATTTCGCGGCCTGCTCCATGGAATGGGTTGAAACGAATACGGTCCGTCCTTCGCCCCGCAGCCCTGAAATAATGCCGGAAACCCGTTCCTTGCCGTTGCCGTCCAGGGCGGCGTAAGGTTCATCCAGGATAACCAGATCACTGTCCAAGGCCAGCACCCCCGCCAGAGCGGCCCGCCGCTTTTCCCCGCCCGAAAGCCCCCGGGTTTCCCGGTCACCGTATTCAGCGTAACTGAGTCCGGTTTTTTCCATGGACTGCGTGACCCGTTCCAGGAGTTCCGCGCCCCGGAGACCGGCGTTCCGGGGACCGTAGGCAACATCATCGGCCACATAGGTTTCGTACAGAGCGCTTTCGGGATTCTGGATTCCCAGAACCGCCCGGAAGCGGAGTTTTCGGAGGTCCGTGGCTGTATCCGCCGTGTCACAGCCGAATACCGAAACAATCCCCGCCGACGGGAGCAGGAGCGCGTTGATATGCTTCATCAGGGTCGACTTGCCCGACCCCGAAGGGCCGATACACGCCACGGAACTGTTTTCCGGAACGGCAAAGGTTACGTCGGAAATACCCGGCGACTCATAGGCGGTTCCCGCCAGATACCGGTGGGAAACACCGCTGAAATCAACAGCGGCGCCGTCTCCGGCGGCGGAAATATCCGGAGAAATCCCGGAACCAGGAGAATTTTTGCGGAAAAAAGCGGAGACAGACTCCGGTGGAAGAGCCCGCAGGACGGCGGCGGCGGTTTCGGCGGGATCCGGGGATCCCACGGAAAATCCCGGCAGCAGTTCCGCGAGGCCCCGGATGGTTTGGAACGACTCGGGGAGACGGAATCCCCAGGATTCAAGGGAGTCCAGCCGCAGCAGTTCCTCGGGGCCTCCGTCAAATACGAGACGGCCCTGGTGAAGAACGATACAGCGGGGACAGCGGAAGGCTTCTTCCAGGGAATGGGTTACCTGGAGTATGGTCTTCCCTTCGGCGGAAAGAATATCCAGAAAGGAAAGGAAGGTTTCCCTGCCGGCGGGATCAATCATGGAGGTGGCTTCATCCAGGGCAATGACATCCGTTTCCAGGGCAAGTATTCCGGCAACGGCCAGGCGCTGTTTTTCGCCCCCCGACAGGAACTGCGGAGGCCTGGACCTGAGGTGTTCGAGCTGGACGGTTTTCAGCGCACGGCTGACCCGCTCCCAGACTTCACCTTCGGGGATTCCGAGATTCTCCGGGCCAAAGGCGACATCCTCCTCAACCACGGAACTTACTATCTGGTCGTCGGGATTCTGAAGAACCGTACCGAGAATTTTCCGGACAGCCCCCAGGTCCGAGGGAATCCCCGGGTCAAGGACAGTCCCGCCGGGACCGGTAACGGACACTATCCCCGGAGGGATCTCGCACCGGCCGTTGAGGCAGCTGAGCAGGGTGCTTTTTCCGGAACCGTTGGAACCCAGGACCGCGATCCGCTCTCCCGCAAAAACCGAAAGGCTGATATCAGAAAGCGCCGGCTGTGTCACTTGCTCGTAGGTATAGGAGAGGTTTGTAATGGTTATAAGCGGTCCCGCTCCGCTGTGCCCTGGCCCATCCATACCGGTCGCCGTCCCCTCCTAGTTCCGGAAACTATGGATGGGAGCGGGGATTCTCCCGCCCCGGGCAATGAAGGCGTCACTCTTCGCGCTGTTCAGGGCCATCACCGGGGCGCCGCCGAGGAGACCGCCGAATTCAGCCCAGTCCCCCGCTTTCTTGCCCGGAACCGGAATAATCCGTACGGCGGTGGTCTTGTTATTGACCATACCAATAGCCATTTCATCGGCAATAACCGCGGAAAGGGTGGCCGCGGAGGTATCGCCCGGAACGGCGATCATATCGAGGCCCACGGAACAGACGCTGGTCATGGCTTCCAGTTTATCAATGGTAATGGTCCCGGATTCCACGGCCTGAACCATGCCTTCATCCTCGGATACGGGAATAAAGGCCCCGGAAAAACCGCCCACATGGGTCGAAGCCATGACACCGCCTTTCTTAACCATATCGGTGAGCATGGCCAGGGCGGCGGTGGTACCATGGGTGCCGGCGGCTTCCAGCCCCATTTCCTCAAGGATTCTCGCCACCGAATCCCCTACTTCCGGGGTCGGCGCCAGGGAAAGATCCAGGATACCGAAGGGAACCCCGAGCCTTTTGGCGGCTTCCATTCCCACCAGCTGTCCCATGCGGGTAATTTTAAAAGCGGTCTTTTTTATGACATCCGCGATTTCATCGAAACTGGCGCCCCGGCTGGATTCCAGGGCAGCCTTAACCACCCCCGGCCCGGAAACCCCCACGTTGAGGCAGGATTCACCCTCCCCGGGGCCGTGAAACGCCCCGGCCATAAAGGGATTGTCCTCGGGGGCGTTGCAGAATACCACCAGTTTGGCGCAGCCGATCCCGTCCCGGGACGCGGTCAGCTCCGCGGCGGCCTTTATGGTATGCCCCATCTCACGGACCGCGTCCATGTTGATCCCGCTTTTGGTGCTCGCCACGTTTACCGAAGCGCAGACCCGCTCGGTGGATGCCAGGGCGGCGGGAATAGAATTAATAAGAATGGAATCCCCCGACGAACATCCCTTCTGGACCAGGGCTGAAAAACCGCCGATAAAATCAACCTCCAGTTCCTTGGCCACGCCGTCGAGGGTTTCCGCGTAGGCAGTATACTCGCGGTCATCAGACGCCCCCGCGATCAGGGCAATCGGCGTAACGGAGATACGTTTGTTGATAATGGGAATGCCGTATTCAATTTCAATTTCCCGGCCGGTCTTTACCAGGCGGCCCGCGACGGAAAGCAGTTTTTCCCGGATACGGCGGCGGGTTTCCGTACCCGACGCGGCGATGCAGTCCAGGAGGGAAACCCCCAGGGTGATCGCCCGGATATCGAGTTTGTACCGGAGGAACATATCCACGGTTTCCCGTATTTCAAAGGGGGTGAAAAGCATGGCCGGTTCCTTATATACGGTGCATGGCGCTGAACACCCGTTCATGCATGACACTGATGGAGACATTCATGGACTCGCCCATGGCGGAAAGCTCATTTTTGACCGTTTCCAGGGGTTTCAGGCTATGGGAAAGATCCACCATCATCATCATGACGAAATTGCCGGATAATACGGTCTGGCTGATATCTTCGATATTGATATTGCGCTCCGCCAGGAACGCGCTGACCTTGGCGATTATTCCGACCTTGTCATTCCCTACCACGGTTACAATGGCATTCATGTTTTCCTCCGGAAAAGCAGACTGGGGTTCCAATGGTTAGTATTATACAGAAAAGGCCGTCCCCCGTCATCAGAAGCCGGTGCGGGAAGAGCCTTTTTTGGGATATTTGCAGGAAATTGCGGACCGCCGGCTTATTTCTCCCGGATTTTATGCTCGCTCAGGAACAGATCAAGAACGGTCAGGAACAGGATGACCACCATGGGCCCCAGGATAAGGCCGTTGAATCCGAAAGCGCTGACGCCCCCGAGGATGGCGAAAAAGATGATCAGGGGATGGAGTTTTACCCGGTCCTTTAAAAAGAGGGGTCTCAGGATATTATCCAGGGATGAAACAGTCACCGTGCAGATGGCCATAAAGAGAATTCCCCGGCCAATATGGCCCTGGGCAATAAAGAAAATACCGATAGGCAGCCAGATAACCACCGGACCAAGCATGGGTATAAAGGAAAAGAAAATAATCAGTATGGCAAATACAAAAGCGCCCTGTACACGGAAGATAAGAAAAATTATGTACGCCACCACAGCCTGAATTAACCCGACCATAATATACCCCATGAACAGGTTTCGGGTGATATCCTTGAATTTCCCCACCAGCTGGTCGGTATATTCCTTGCGGATGGGGATGGCGTGGAACAGCAGTTTGGAAAGATACGCGCCGTCGAGATAAAAGAAAAAGAGGCAGAAAATCATAAAGACCAGGTTCACGAAGAACGATCCCACATTGCGGACCACATCGGTTCCCCACTGCATAACCTGCTGGATTGCTCCCGTAAGGAAGGACATGATGTTGGCCTGAACTTCATCGGCGCTTATATCGATATAACCGGAAGACACATTGCGGATAAATTCAGAAATTGTATGAAGGGTATTTTTGAAGATCTCAGAGCCGTCGGCGAACACGGTTTTTGCGCTGTTCATGAGTTCCCAAATCTGTTTTGAAAACTGGAACACCACAAAGGAAAGGGGAATAAGGATCAGCACCACGGTACCGATGGAAAAAGCTCCCGCCCAAAGGCTGCGCAGGAGCTTTCCTTTTTTTGTATCGGGATCGATGTTTCTTACAACCCGGTGATGGAGGGGACTGAACAGAACGTACAATAAACAGGACCAGAGCAGCACCGAGAAGAAGGGGAAAAAAAGCCGGCAAACCAAAAGAAAAAGCAGAACCAGGATTCCGCCGAAAACCCAGTTCTGTATGGTCTTTGGCTGCATCCTACAGGCCTCCGAGGATCCGTTCGGCTTCCGCCTTTCTGGAGTAATCGGGGTTGCGGGTGAGAAGGTCCGAAAGGTATTTCTTGGCCGACGTGTGATCACCCAGGCTTGCGTAGGTTTTGCCCAGTTCCAGTATGGCGTCCCAGTTATTCGGGGCGACTTTGATCACCGCCAGGTACGCGTCCCTGGCGGCGTTGAGGTTGCCCGCCCCAACGTATGCCCGGGCGAGGTTAACCCGGACAGTGGCGTTTCCGCTGTCCACGGAAAGGGCTTTTTCGTAATGCTGTACGCTTTTCGCCCATTCTTCCTTGCTGGCGTAGGCGGCGCCGAGGTTATTGTTGACCTCAAAGGAATTCGGCTCCGCGCTGTAGGCTTCGGTAAGCAGGGCAAGGGCCTGGTCCGGGAATCCGTTTTCCAGGTACAAGCGGCCGAGATTAATCCGGGGGCGGACATAGGCCTTATCCAGGGAAACCGCCCTGGTATAGCTGGAAATAGCCCCGTCGATATCGCCGTTTTCCTCGCATGCGAGCCCCAGGGTGTACTGGAACGACGCATTGGAAGGCGCCGAGTCGGCGGCTTTTTTCGCGTAGGTCAGGGCATCAGCGGGTTTTTCCAGGGCCAGTTTGACCACCGCCATGTTGTAGTTTGTCTGGCCGTCGTCAGGGGCGGCCTGCAGGGCCCGGCCGAAATAGGATTCAGCTCCGGCGTAATCCCCGGAGGCGCTCAGGGCGGCTCCCATTTCCCGGAGAGAAGCCACATCGCTGGGAGCGTACTGCAGGGCTTTTCCGAATGAATCGATGGCACCTTTGGTATCTCCCTTGGCGTAAAGGATACGGCCGATCTCCCGGTGGGCTACGGCGTAATCCGGGGTTATACCCACGGCCCTCCGGTAGGCGGCTAACGCTTCGTCCTGGCGGCCGAGCACCCGGAGGGTTCCGCCGAGATTGTACCACGCCGGAGCGAAATCGCTTTTAAGATGGGTGGTGGTTTCAAAGGCCTGCCGGGCGTCGGCGTATTTGCGGGAATTAAAATACACCCGGCCGAGGTCAAAGGAATACAGGTAATTCCCCGGATCGAGCCGGACTGCTTCTTTAAGTTCGGTGATGGCGTTGTCCCACTGCCGGAGGTCCCGGTTTATTTTGCCCAGGGTATAGTGGGGAAGCGCCTGGGAAGGATCCTTCTGAATCGCCGTCCTGGCGTGGGAAATGGCCTCCTTAACCGCGGCCTGACCGGCTTCGCTGTCCGGAGCCGTGCTGTAGGTATCGTAATACGCGTCGGCGATCTCCGCGTACTTCTGTGCCTCAAACCGCGCCTCCCCCGGAGGCAGCCGGGAAAGGGCCTCCCCGAAGGACGAAGACGCCCCGGACAGGTCGTTCCGCTCGAGGGCCGTTTTTCCCTGGGAGATAAGGTCGTTGACGACCCGCATCTGGTTCTGAATTTCCCGGGATTTCCTGGCCAGTTCTTCCTCCTGGGCTTTGACCCTGGCGGCCTCCGCCTCGGCGGCGGCCCGGCGTTCAGCCTCCGCGGCGGCCCGGGCGGCGGCGGCTTCTTCCTGCCGGATCCGGTTTTCTTCCTGTACTCTCTGGCGTTCTTCCTCCGCCCGACGCTGGGCGGCGATTTCTTCGGCGCTGGGTGTCCGGACCTGGGGCGGCTGCTGGACCGCGGCGTTACTGCCCCCTGACGCCGCCGCGCCGGCGCTTACCGCGGAGGTCAGGGCCTCCCGGTTGAGGGCTTCCTGTTCCCGGGCCCTCTGCTCCGCCGCATCCCGGGCGCCCCTTGAGGCAAGTATGGCCTCATCCCGGAGTGACCGTGCGTCGATATCCGAGGAATTGTCTATCAGGAGCCGGTCCAGCAGATCCAGAGCCCGCTGGTATTCACCCTGTTGAATATATTCCCTGGCCAGGGAAAGGGTGTTCGTGCGGGAATCGGAGACGGCATCGCCGCCGCCCCCTCGTCTGAAAAACAGAAACGCGCCGATTATAAGCAGTACAACTACGACGACACCGGCGCCGACACCGATAAAAACCTTCTTCTTATCCATAAAATATCACCTAAATCAATTATTCGCCAAAACGGCTGTTTATTTCAAACAACCACTGTAAGAACCCAGGGTTACATCCGGGTGTTCAGCAAAAAAGCCTTCTTTTCCAAGGGTTATTCCAATTCGAATTCACCTTCGTACCCCAGAACATCCTCGGTCCCGGCGGACAGGCCCTTGGTTTCCTCCGCCGCCGCCTGGAGGGAGGCGGAAACTTCCTCCAGAAGCTGACGCCTCCGTTCGGCTTCCGCCTTGGCCTGAGCCTCGGCGATGATCTGCCGCTGTTCCTCCGCCGCGAATTCCGCCCGGATAAAGCCCACAAGCTGCTCAATTTCCGGCCGTTTCGGGGATGTGGGCTCCAGGCTCAGAAAATGTTCGTAATCCGGAATGGCATCATTGAGAGCGCCCGTACGGACTCTGGTATTGGCCCTGTTGAGATACGCCGAGGCAAAGGCCGGATCAGCCTCAATAGCCTGGGTATAATACTGTTCCGCGAAGGACGCGCTGCCCTTACTAAAATACGCATTTCCCAGGTTGTAGGCAATCAGCGCCGTTTTTGTCCCGGCCCTGGGAAGAATTTTCCGGAAGACCGCGATAGCCTCGTCGACACGGTCAAGCTGCTGGTAGGCGATACCCAGGTACAGGGCGGCGGTAACATTGGCGGGATCCTCCGCGGCGGCGGCTTCCAGGAATACCAGGGCTTCCTGGGGTTTATTCTGCAGAAAAAGCTCTTCCCCCCGGGCAAACGAGGTTTGTCCGAAAAGAGGCAGACCGAATATACAGCCGAGAACCAGAAACGCCAGTGTTTTTTTCACCATAAATCTATACTCCAAATTACTGCCATCAGGGTAACCGCATTATTTTTATTGCTCAAACCGGAAGCATGATATAAACAAGCTCGGGGTCCTGCCGCAGTATATGAGGTCCGGCTCCGTGTCCTCTGGACACGACGTGTCGGCCTGCGGCCTCGAAAGTCGCTCGGACCCCATATACTGCGGCACCCCACGGTACCTTTTCTCCCCCATGCTTCCGGTCCGGTTATCTACCAATCATGCGGTTACCCTGCTTTTGAGGGGTACTCCGTATGATCGAACAGGTCCGGAAGGGTGTAAGGCCGGCAGCGGCGATGGTACTATCCCGCAGCAAAATATTATTACTATCGGCATGATTCCGATAGTTCTTTATTCTACAGGAACCATAGCATACATACGGGATTACCCGATGGACAGCACCGCCACCAGCTAGGCAGCCACATCCTACGAAAACAGCCCCCCATACCCAGCCCCTATGGAAGGACACCCGCAGTATATACGATCAGTAGCATGGTCTACCCAAGGCAACGCGGGGTGTCAGATGAAAAGAAAAACCGCTGTGCGGGATTTTTTTCATCCGACGGGCCCCGCAGATTTGGTATTTCCATGATGCTGTGCTGAGCACTAATGATACTGTGGACATCCTGCATACCCATGGTTTGACAGGACTTCATAAAATCTTTACTCTTCTATAATAAAGATACCATATCGAAACAGGAAAAGTCATGAATATAGTGATCGCAATCATCATCGTTCTCGGTGTGGCCGTCGGGTTTTTGATTTTTTTCCTGATAAAATCCCTGGCCGCGCCAAAACGGGTTGAAGTATTGGCGAATCTCCTCAAAAACGGAAAAGTCCAGACAGCTATAAAAACCGCAAAAGCCATTATCGCAAAGGACCAGCGAAACGCCGAAGCCCATTATTACCTCGGCAAAGCCTACCTCGCCGAAAACAAGGCGGAACTCGCCTTGATGGAGTTCAAGGCGGTCAACCAGATCGGCCTCATCGGGCAAAATATCCCTGAATCTGATTTTCGGCAGAATATGGCGCAGCTGTACGTAAAATTCGGCCAGATTGAAGAGGCTTTGAAGGAATATGTCCTGCTGATTAAGCTGGACCCCCGCAAGGCGGACAACTATTACTGGGCGGGGAAGCTCTTTATGGAGCGCAACCGCAGCGACATGGCCCTGAATTACCTCAGAAAGGCGGCGGAACTCAGTCCCCGGGACGGCAAAGTTCATTATGAACTGGGAGCCATGCTGTACAAGGATAAAAAATCCTCCGAAGCCCGGGCGGAACTGGAGACAGCCCTTAAATTCCAGCCCGACAATGCCCAGGCCCATTTTTACCTGGGCAAACTCCAGAAAGATTCCAAGGATTACAACGCCGCCCTGGCGTCTTTTGAAAAAGCCCAGCGGGATGCCCAGTTCAAAATAAAAGCCCTGGTGGAACGGGGCGGTATCTACATGTCCATGAATGCCGTGGACAAGGCGATTCCGGAACTGGAACGGGCGGTAAAAGCTATCACCGACGACGGGAACCAGGATGCCCTTTACGCGCGGTATTTTCTCGCCATGTGTTTCGAGAAGAACCGGGAGCTGGATAAAGCCATCGCCCAGTGGGACAAAATATACGCTAAAAAGAAGAATTTCCGGGATGTGGGGGAAAAGCTGTCCCAGTATCAGGAATTCAGGGCCGACGATAAGATGAAGGATTACCTCACCGCGGGCCAGGCGGAGTACCTGGAATTGTGCAAAGCCATCGTAACCCAGTCCATGGCTTTGCAGGTGCAGGACATGAAATCCCTGCCCAACGGCTGCGACATCATCGCCATGGAAAACGATTCCGCCAAGTGGCGCAATGTCCGGAAAATGCCCCGGCTGATACGGTTTTTCAGGATGCCGGAAATGGTGGATGAAACGAAAATCAGGGATATTCTGGAGGAGATAAAGAAGCTCAATATAACCCGCGCGGTGATAATCACCAGTTCCGGATTCTCCCGGCCGGCAGCGGAATTCGCCGATTCCCGGCCGGTGGAACTTTTCGGCAAGGATCAGCTGCAGAACCTGATGCAGAATGTTGAGCTGAAAGGCACCAGCCCAAAACGGCGCTGATGAAAATCCTCTGCGTTTCCGATCAGATTGATCCTCTGGTGTACACGAATTCGATCAAGGAACGCTTTGCCGACATTGATCTCGTTCTCAGCGCGGGCGACCTGCCCATGGATTACCTCGAATTCATTGTCTCAAGCCTCAATAAACCCGTGCTCTTCGTGTTCGGCAACCACAACCTGAAGGAACTTCGCTATTACCGGAAAACCTTTGACGACCATATCAGCAGCGCCTGGGACACCCAGGATCTTAATCCCAAAGGTTCCGGCGCCGTGCATATCGGATCCCGGATCATCCGCGAAGGGGATCTCATTATCGCGGGACTCGGCGGGTCCCTGGTGTACAACCACGGGGAGAACCAGTTTACGAATTTTCAGATGAACCTGGAAATACTCAAGCTTATTCCCAAAATGCTCTATTACCGTATTACCAAAGGCCGTTTCCTGGATATACTCCTGACCCACGCGTCACCGGAGGGCATCCATGACCGGCCCGATCCATGCCACCGGGGATTCAAAGCCTTTCTCTGGTTTATGCGGGTATTTAAGCCCAAATATCTGCTCCACGGTCATATTCACCTCTATGACCTCAGCGACCTGCGTACATCCCAGTACCATGAAACAACGATAATCAACGTCTACAGTCATTATCTTATTGATACCGAGGATAAGAAATGAGCGATACCTACAAAATGCAGGCGGCGGATGATTTTTCCAAGGCCAGGGGCAAGGCGCTGCTGTCGAAAATTCAGAATTTTATGAACACCGACAAGGACAAACTCCTGTCCTTCAACGATGTCAAGGAAATCCTCCAGCCGAAGAATGAGACTTATAAGGGCATGCAGGTGGTTCCTATCAATCTTATTGTAGGAAGCGAAGGCCGCTACCGGGATTTCAACAAATATTTTCTGCCCAAGTCCGAGCATCTCCGGTCCCGCTGGGAGCGGGTCGACGTAGCCCATCTCAAAGATATTATCCTGCCCCCTATCCAGCTCTACGAAATCGGCGGGGTCTATTTTGTCCGGGACGGGAACCACCGGGTGTCGGTTGCCCGGGCACAGGGCATCGGAGCCATTGACGCGGAGGTGGTGAGCCTTTCCAGTGAAGTAAAGATTAAGCCCGGAATGACCACCGATGAACTGCGCGGGGCCGTAATCGAATACGAAAAAAAACTTTTTTACGAGAAAACAAATTTCGGGAAGCTGACCGACTGCTACGATCTGGATTTTTCGGTTCCCGGACGGTACGATGTGATTTACAACCATATTCTGGTTCATAAGTATTATCTCAACGAAAATTCCAATATCGAGATAGAGTTTTCCGATGCCCTGGTATCCTGGTACAACAATGTGTATGACCCTATTATAGAAATCATCAGGGATGAACGGCTGTATTATAACTTTCCCGACAGGACACCCAGTGATCTGTACGTCTGGATCGCCAAGCATTGGGATTTTCTGAAGAAAAAATACGGGGTCAACTATTCCATTGCCGACGCGGCCATGGATTTTTCGCGCAAGTACGGAAGGAAACCGTCGAATGTTTTCGATTATATAATCCTGTTTTTCAGCAAACTTTTCAGGAGAAAGAAATAACCATGGCCATACTTTCCATCCAATCGCATGTTACCTACGGCTATGTGGGGAATACCGCAGCAACCTTTCCGCTCCAGCGGCTGGGATATGATGTGTGGGCAGTCAACACAGTAGAATTTTCAAACCACACGGGGTACCGTTCCTGGCGGGGTATTGTACTCAACCCCGATCTTGTGGGGGAGCTGATCCTGGGGCTGGAAGAACGGGAGGTGCTCCATAACTGCGAAGCGGTGCTTTCGGGTTATATGGGGGATCCCGAGGTCGGCCACGCGATTATTGAAACGGTAAAAAAAATACGGAATATTGTTCCGGGTCTTCTGTACTGCTGCGATCCCGTTATGGGGGATGTGGGACGGGGCTTTTACGTTCGGCCGGGGATTCCCGAAATTTTCAAGAATGAAGTAATTCCCCTGGCGGATATTGTGACGCCCAACCAGTTTGAGCTGGAGGCCCTTACGGGGATAAGCGCCGATACCATAGACAAAACGAGAAAAGCCATCGACGCGGTGCATGCCATGGGTCCCCGGATCGTGCTGGTCACCAGCTACCGGGGAAGCGATACCCCCGAAGGCCACTTATCCATGCTCGTCTCCGACGGCAGCGGGCTGTACCGCATTACCACCAGGGAACTCATCCTGGATGAAAATACCGCCGGATCCGGAGACCTTACAACGGCGCTGTTCCTTGCACGGTATCTTGAAACCCGCCACGCCGGCCATGCCCTGGAAAAAGCGGCGGCATCGATATTCGGCATCATGGAAGCCACGTCCCGGGCGAAAAGCAAGGAGCTGTATATCGTCAAAGCCCAGGACGAGATTGTTTCCCCCGGAAGGTCCTTCACGGCCGAGAAACTGTAACACCTGGATCGGCCCCGTACGATACCGGAAACACCATCCCATACCCGGCGCTTCCGCGGACCGCGAATACCCGCCCCGCGGAATTGTATCCTCACACTTCTGTGTTCAGTATAGAATGCAGCTGCCCCGGATCAATCCCCGATGAGGGATTCCAGCTCATCCCGGGAAAAAACGTACCGGGTATTGCAGTAATGGCAGCGGGTCTCCAGGGGAAGCGGTCCTTTTTCGGCCATATCCCGGAGTTCTTTTGGTCCCAGGGCTTTCAGGTACGATAAGAAACGCTCCTTTGAACAGGAACATTCAAAACATACCGGAGTCCGGGCCAGGATCTGCACGTCAAAAGCAGCGAACCACTCCGCCAGAAATTCCTCCCGGCTTTTTCCCTGGGCGAACCAGTTTCCCAGGGAAACCATCTCCTGCATCCTGACTTCCGTATCCTCCATATCCGTATCGTCCGCTCCGGGCAAGGCCTGGAAGAAAAGCCCCCCTGCCCCGCTGATGCGGCCTTTCTGGTCAAAATGCACACTCAGCGCCAGAGCTGTCCTGGTCTGTTCGGAACGGAGAAAATATTCGGTTATGTCCTCGGCAATACGGCCGTGGACAAGCTCAATATGGCCGGTGTAGGGTTCGTTGTCCGGGGATTTCCGGATGACACTGAGGGTCCCCCGGCCGATATACGGCTTGAGATCGAAACTTCCGGGAGGCCTGTCAAGGACAATCCCGTCGGTAAAGAGGTACCCCCGGACTTTTCCGTCCCAGCTTGCCTCACAGGAAAATCCCCGCAGAGGGCCGGTGCAGTCCATCCGTATACCGATCTGGTCACCGTCCTTGATGGTGGCGGACGCCAGGCCGGTACCGATGAGCCCCTGGGAAAGGGCCAGACTTTCGAGTATTCCCAGTTCGTGGTTCGCCCGGGCCTGGACAGCCATCCGGGTTCCCGCCAGCAGCGCCCCCTTAATGGTGCCTCCGAGCATGGAGAACCGGGTTATTCCGTCTTCCGGAAGCAGGGCAAGCCCCTTTTCCAGTTCGGGATCATTAATCTGTGCGTATATCATTACTATATGAGTACCCATTCGGAGGAACAGAGTCAAGCTGGCCGGGCAAAACAGAGTCTTACAAGCCGGAAAGCACCTGGTTTTTACCTATATTGCGGGGCCTGTCTGATAAAAAGGGGATTGGCTCCTCAGCGGCCTGCGGCCTCGAAAGTCGCTCAATCCCCTTTTTATCAGACACCCGGCGTTACCGATACGGCCGGGTACTTTCCGGCTTAACCGGCTCTGTGCTGCCCTGCGGTGGGGACTGGGTATGTGTGGGCATGTCACGATTGGGTGATACCAGAAAAGTCTCTGCTCCCCAGACTCTCCTCAAAGGCAGGGTACCCGACTGCTACCCCATACGGGGCGTTTTCTGGTATAGTGAACCCATGCCTATTCTGGAGCTCCCGAAGTTCAGGGAGTTTATCGCCCCCGGCGCCGACCGGTTCAGTATTCTTAAAAATCTGCTGGAGGAACTCGGCCTCAGCCATTCGGTTATTGAGATTGAAGGAGCCCGCCATTTCCTCGTAGCGCCTCCCGGCGGCAGTTCCTTCCAGACCCCGGGGCTCACCGTCCTGGTATCCCATTACGACCGGGTCCAGGGCAGTCCCGGGGCCAATGACAACAGCGCGGGGATCTTTCAGCTTTTGGAGGCGGCGGTAAAATTAAAGGAAGACAGCGGCGGAAACTGGATGATGGTTTTTACCGATAAGGAAGAACTGAACCATGGCCAGGGGGTCAGGGACCAGGGTTCATATACCCTTGCAGCGGGACTTAAAAATATCGGTATCCGAGGGACGGAGTTCTTTATCTTCGACGCCTGCGGAACCGGCGATACGATCATCATCTCAACCACAGTGGACTATCTGCTCAAGGGAAAAGACGGGGATGGTATCACCAGAACCCGGAAGGAGATCCAGAGACTGAAAAGCCGCGCGTTGGAATGCGCCCGGAATATATCCCTCAAAAACATCCTGCTGATGCCCACACCCTTTTCCGATGACGCGGGATTCCTGTCCGCGGGATTGCCCGCCCAGACAATAACGGTACTGCCCCAGGACGAAGCTTCACGGCTTGCCTCGGCGCTGCGGACGAAACCGCACCTTGCCGAAGCCCTGGTCAACAGCGGCACCGCCGGCAGAGAACTGGTCCCGTACCTGCCCGAAACCTGGAAACGTATCAACGGGCCGTCGGACCGGGAACTTTTTCTGACTCCCGAGCATTACCCCAATACCATCCGTTTTGCCTGCGGTCTGTGCAAAGGCTCCTGACGGAACCTCAGACGCGGGTCCGGTACGCGGTTATTTCCCCGATGTACATCCGGTGGAAATCCCCGGCGGGATAGCTGGCGCCGAGGATACCCGGATCGAGAAACGCGCCGGGATCGAAGTCGTGGGCATAGAGTTTGCGGCAGCTGATTACCTGCACCGCCTCATCAAATCCGATGCTGCCGTCGGGGAACGAAACCGGAGTCAGTCCGGTTTCCGCGGCCTTGTCCGAATCCCGGCCGGAGTTTGCCCCGCAGAAAGCCAAAGCCTTCCGCTGGCCGTCACCGAAAAAGGACAGGCTGAATCGATCGTTCGATTCGGTGAACTCAAAGGTATATCTTGAGGGCCGCACGAACATAAAAGCGACGTTTTTCCCCCAGAGAACCCCCAGGCCTCCCCATGAAGCCGTCATGGTATTCCAGTCCTGACCGGCGCCGGCGGAAATAAGCATCCACTCTTCCCCGATCATGGAAAATACGGGACCGGAAAAATCACCGATATTTTTTTCTTTCCAACCGCTTCCCGCGGGGACAAGCATGGTCTGTTTCATATACTCCCTTAATTTAAGTTTCTGATACAAGGACTTAATTCCGTATATCAGAAACACCTACAATCGGAAATAGTTAAATAATCTAAATTATTAACTATAGGATACCCAGAAGCTTACTGTAGGCATCCAGGGCGGAGTCTCCGGACTGACCGGACAGGACCTGTTTGGTCAGCACCTTCCCGAGCTGGACCCCTTCCTGGTCGAAACTGTTGAGGTTCCAGACAAATCCCTGGAACATAACCTTATTCTCAAAATGGGCCAGCAGCGCGCCCAGCGCCCGGGGATCGAGTTTTTTTCCGCAGATAAGGCTCGAGGGACGGCCGCCGGGGAACGACTTGTTTCCGTTGGGATCCGCTTTGCCCTTGGCAAAGGCAACGATCTGGGCCGCCAGGTTTGCCTTTAGTTTTGTCTGACTCACCGAGCCGTCCACTTCAACATCGTCTCCCAGCTGGCTCTCCAGAAACCCGATAAACTGCAGAGGAACAATATCCGTCCCCTGGTGCAGGAGCTGGTAAAAGGAATGCTGGCCGTTGGTTCCGGGCTCCCCGAAAACCACGGGCCCCGTGGCGTAATCCAGGGCTTCTCCGCGGCGGTTTACCCGTTTGCCGTTGGACTCCATATCAAGCTGCTGGAGGTGCGCCGGGAAACGGGACAGCGCCTGGCTGTAGGGAAGCACCGCGGTCGAGGGAAATCCGAGAAAATTCCGCTCCCAGACGCCGATCAGGGCATCGAGCAGGGCGGGATTTTTCATGATATCATTCTCTAAGGCGGATTTATCCGTTTCATGGGCGCCTTCCAGAAGCTCCGCAAAGGTTTCCCTGCCCAGGGCCAGGGAAAGGATTACCCCGCCCACGGCGGAGGTGGAAGAATACCGTCCGCCGATAAAATCGTCGATATAAAATGAATCCAGATAATCGGGATTGTGCGCCAGGGGACTCGTCTCGCTGGTGACCGCCACCATGTGTTTGCTGGGATCGAGACCGGCTTTTTTCAGTTTACCCTTGATAAAAAGCTCATTGGCCAGGGTCTCCTGGGTGGTCCCGCTTTTCGAAACCAGGATAAACAGGGTCCGCTCCAGATCCACCGAAGCGGCCACCTGGGCGCCGTCATCGGGATCAACGTTGGAAATAAACCGGGCGGACAGTTTTTTCCGTCCCGCCGCGACGGCCCAGTTTTCCAGGGCCAGGTACAACGCCCGGGGACCGAGGTCGGAGCCGCCGATGCCGATCTGCACGGCGTACTCAAAGGACTTGCCGGTACTGCCCAGAATTTTTCCGTTCCGGACGAGATCGGCAAACACGGAGAACCGTTCCAGCTCCCGGGCGTAAAATTCGCCGAGATCCTTTCCTTCGTATATAACGGGCTTCCCAAGCTGGCCCCTGAGCAGATGGTGAAGAACCTTGCGGCCCTCCCCGGGATTCATAATTTCGCCGTCCAGGAGCAGTCTGTATTTTCCGATAAGATCCTGCTCATCCGAAAGGGCCTGGAGCAGTTCCAGCTCCGGGGTATTCACTGCCTTCGCGGCCCAGGAATAAGAAAGTCCCCCGGCCATGGGCAGCAGGCAGGAGGCAACCCGCCGCTCATCCAGCAGCGGCGCGATATCATAGGGTTTACCCGCCGGCACCCGGCTCAGCAGTTTGGCATACGCCCCGGTTTCATCCAGATTCTTGTAATCCATGGGTTTTTCCTTGTACTATTATTAAACTTGTATCCCTTCGCAGCGGTCAAAACGGATTAATCTTCCAGTTCGGGGATACATTCCTTCATGTGGCGCATAAAATCATCCCCGGTGACACCTTCCCGGAGACAAACAAATACCGTGTTATCCCTTCCGGAAATAGTCCCCAGGACATCCTCCAGGGCGAGGTTATCCACCGCCAGGGCAACGGAATCGGAATGTCCCGAATACGTCCTGATAACCACCATATTCCCGGCCCAGTCGATGGACACGTACCCCCGGAGAAAATCGTGAATATAGGTCCGTTCGGTTTCCTGGCGTTCATCGTCACCGGGAAGGGTATATACGTACCCGTTATGGCCGTCGGAAACTTTCCCGACCTTCAGGAGTTTGAGGTCCCTGGAAAGGGTCGCCTGGGTAACCATAAACCCTTCTTTCTGGAGGTGCCCCAGGAGGGCTTCCTGGGATTCGATACGGTAAGTTTTTATCAATTTACGGACCGCTTTAAGGCGCGCTAAACGTTCTTTCACTCAATTCTCCGCACTGCTGAATTATTGGGGATCCCCGCACGCAACGGCACATGCCGATTATTAAATAATTATTCCTATAACTTGCATAAAGATACAATGGTATGTGGTTTTTTTCAAGTGATAAGGGGGGAGCACAGAGTCTTTCATGCCGGAAAGCACCCGGGGAGAACGGTACTGCGGGTCCTGTCGTATAAAAAGGGGATTGGCTCCTCAGCGGCCTATGGCCTCGAAAGTCGCTCAATCCCCTTTTTATACGACACCCGGCGTTACCATCATGGCCCGGGTGCTTTCCGGCTTAACCGGCTCGATACTGCCCTGCGCGGGAGGGCTGCTCCCCCTCGTTCCAGCCTTGCCGCACCAGTTATGGAGTTTTGCTCAGCAAAACTCCTAAAAGACTTGCCTCCCCTGGAGGCAAGTCTTACCCCACTCCGGGTTCCCCGGGACGGAAGACAGCAGCACCACAGAGTGCCGGCTACTCCGCCATCCCGGAACAGCCTCCTCACCCAGCCCCCTCCTAGCCAGGGCAACCGCGGTATTACAGGAGGGCGGCACAGAAGCATGGTATGACAAGGTAGCGCCGGGTGTCGGAGGAAAGGGTGAAGGAGCGACTTTCGAGGCCGCAGGCCGACGAGGAGCCCTTCACCCTTTCCTCCGACGGGCCCCGCAGAAATGTATCTCCATACTTCTGTGCCGAGTATGCGTATACTGCGGTTACCCTGGAACACCATTTTTGAAACATCCCGCAAACAATAGTATAGTTAGAGTAAGGATCAATTGCCTTACGATTCTGCGGAAAACAGCCGATATTGAAGTGGGATGGAGTAAATTTAATGGAAGAGCAGAAAGAAAAGGCCCCCGGAGCCCGGGAGCAGGTATCCGAAAAACCTCAGAAAACAGCCCTTTTCGATCTCCATAAAAATGACGGTACCCTGGTTATCACCTTTTCCGAGAAGAATCTCGAGGCATGGGGGGATTTTATACCCCCTGTGGGCAAAGGCCATCCCCTAACAGCGGACTACGTTTCCGCGGCCCTGAGCCGCTTCAATGTTACCTACGGTGTGCGCTGGGAAAATATCCAGGACGCCCTGGAGGCGGTGCAGAACAGCGGAAAACCGGTTAAGCACATACTTATTGCCCAGGGTGAACCTCCGGAGGACGAAGTCCCCGAGTATTTCCGTCTGGATCCGGAGCTCCGGAGAACCACATTGCCCGGAGAAGATGTGATCCGGGTGGATTATAAAACAATTTCCCCCTATGTAATGGTAAAAAAGGACCAGCTTCTCGCTTCAAAATACCCCAAAGTAGAAGGCCACGACGGAAGAGATGTTCACGGTACGGTGATTCCCAAGGGAATCATCCGTATGAATACCGCCTCCTCGGGGAAAAACACCCGGTGCGAGGATGAGGGAATCTACGCGTCCATTGACGGGAGGCTCATTGATAAAGACGGTGAGCTGATGGTCGATGAGGTTCTGGTCATAAAAGGCCAGGTCGGCTATGCCACGGGGCATATCAGTTTCCCCGGGGATGTTATCATCGAAGGCCCCGTGGCGGACGGGTTTAAAATATTGTCCGGAGGGTCGGTCCTGGTAAAACAGACCTTTGACGTGACGGATCTGGTGGCTAAAAAAGACCTCATCGTTACCGGAGGTATAATCGGCCGCGGCAGGGCGCTGGTAAAAACCGGCGGCGGACTTAAGGCAAAATTCATCAGAAACTGCCGGGTAGCCTGCCGCAGCACCATTACCATTGAATCGGAAATCGTCAATTCCAGTGTTTTTACCATGCAGAACCTCAATCTGGGCGATAAAGGCAGGATCCTGAGCGGCGAGATATACGCGGTTCACGGTATAAAAGCCGCCATGATCGGCAAACAATCCGGAAAAACCACGAAAATCCACTGCGGGATCGATTTTACCGCCCAGCAGGAGAAGGATAAACTCAATCTCCGGCTCCGAATTCTGACGGCAAAACTCCAGAAACTCCGGGAATTAATGGAAAAAAACAGCGGCGACCCCGCGAAGGTCGCGAAAATGGAAGAGCTCGCCGAACGCCTCCAGGATGAAATCGGCAAGCTCTCAACCCGTATCGGGGATCTTCTCCTGCGGCTCAATGCCGATGAAAACGCCGCGGTGGAAGTAAGCGGTGAGATAGCCCGGGGAACACTGATAGAAATCTGCGGAATAGCCTATTACGTGGACCAGAGTCTAAAACGGGTCCGATTCAGGCTTGATAAAGCCCAGGGAAAACTCGTTTACGAACCGCTGAAATAGTACCAGGACAGTCGCAGTATACAGAATCATACCGATACTGATGGAATTTGACTGCGGGGCAGTACCATCCCCAGGATGCGGCCCCACCCGCTGCCGGAAGCGTTCTGCCATACCCAGTACCCCTCACCGGTAGGACAACCGCATTATTTAGAGAACAACCATCACAGAAGCATGGCGGAACCGGAAACGCGGGGTGTCAGATGAAAAGAAACACCACACAGTGGTATTTCTTTTCATCTGACAGGACCCCACGAAACGTATCTCCCTGCTTCCGTACTGGGTAATACATATTGCGGCTGTCCCTAAAATAATGCAGCCGAATCTAGGATAATAATAGTATATTTGGTATAATCGGTTGTGTTAGGATTGCTTTGTCGGCATCTTCAACAAAAACTTCAACGATTCACATGCCATGGAATGTGCATGCAACCCGCCTGTAACGGCGGCAATGGCTTCCGGGTTTTGGTGATGGAGGTTACCAGTGTACAGTGTAGGAATAGCGTATTTGCTCTGGCTTGTTTCGGGCTGCGGGGCTCTGGGTTTCCACCGGTTTTATCTGGGGAAGATACCCACGGGGCTCCTGTGGATGTTCACCGGCGGCATGTTCATGGCAGGCTCAATTTATGACTTTTTCACCCTCCCCGGCCAGGTCCGGGAGGCGAATATCAGGGATGCCCTGTATAAGTCCCAGATCGGTTCGAATTCCCAGCACCGGGGTCAGTCCTGGCGCTACGTCAACGACGGCGGAACCCGGATCGTCAAGGAACACGAAAGTGTGGAACGGACGATCCTCAGGATAGCCAAACGGAACAAGGGAATTATTACCCCCAGCGAAATCGCCCTGGAAGCGGATATTTCAATTGATGAGGCAAAACGGGACCTCGAAGCCCTGGTCAACAAGGGCATTGCCGAAATCCGGGTCCGCCAGTCCGGGACCATTGTGTATACCCTCCCGGAATTCATGGATACCGATTCCCCTCTGGAGGATTTCTAGGTCCGCGCAGAACACCCGGTCAGCCCCGCTTAAGCACTACTTCAGTCCGGCCGAAGCCGCCCAGTTCCGGCCGGGAAAAATAGTAGTCCGCTACCATGGGCTGGCGCCTGAGGAAATCATGAACCCCCTTCTGCAGAATGCCGTCTCCTTTCCCGTGGACCACTGAAAATTCGTAGAGGCCGGAAAGGGCCGCCGCGTCTATCTGCCGCTGCAGCGCCCGGAGGGCCTCTTCCAGGCGCATACCCCGGAGGCTTATTTCGAACTGGGCCTGGGCGGTGTCCGCGAGATCCAGGGAAGCGACGGAAACTTTTTTTTCTTCCTCCCGGGGCTGCACCGGAATGAGGTCCCCTTCGGGAAACCCCATTTTCAGGGACCCGATCTCCACGATCCAGGTTCCCTTTTTATCCTGCCGGAGAACGGTCCCGCGGCGTTTGAATTCACCGGCAAGGACTTCCATCCCAGGGGCAATTGCCGGAATCTGATTCTGCCCGCCGTCACCGGGGGTCTCCAGTTCCTTCCGGTCCTTCCGGAGCTGTTCCTGCTGAGCTTCCAGTTCCGCGGCCTGGGCGGCGGCGGACTCTTCCAGTCCGGCGAGAAATTCCTTAACCTTGAGGGTCTTTTCCCGGGTAAGCTCCCCTTCCTTTATTTCCCGTACAAGGTTTTCGAGGGTTTTCCGGCTTTCCGAAAGAAAACGGTTTACCGTACCCATGCTGTTGTTTTTGAGATCCAGTTCTTTCTGCCTGAGCCGCAGTTCCTTGAGGTCCGCCTGCCTGCGTTCCTCCCGGAGCCGTTTCTCCTCGGCTTTGCCCGCTTCCAGGACATCATCCAGTTCCCGGTGTTTGTATTTAAGCCCGCTTATAAGGGCGGAAATATCGGACCGTTCCTCGTCAAGGTAACTCCGGGCCTTGGCGGTGATGTCCGGCCGCAGGCCGTTCCGGGCGGCAATGTCCAGGGCCCGGCTTTCACCGGGAATCCCCATGGCGATCCGGTAGGTCGGGGAAAGGGTTTTTCCGTCAAATTCCACCGAAGCGTTTTCAACACCCTCCCGGGTATACCCGTAATTTTTGAGAATCCCGTGATGGGTGGTGGTAAGAATCCTGACCTGTTTTTCGATAAGGTAATCCAGGATAGCCATGGCAATGGCGCTCCCCTCCTCAGGATCGGTTCCCGACCCCAGTTCATCCAGGAGCACCAGAGAATCCGCGGTAGCCTGATCCGTTATGGAGGCGATATTCGTCATGTGGGCGGAAAAGGTTGAAAGGGACTGGCTGATGGACTGCTCATCCCCGATATCCGCGTATACGCCGTCGAAAACCGGCAGCTTGGTTCCTTCCTCAGCGGGCAGAGCCAGGCCGAACTGGTTCATCAGGGCAAAAAGCCCCACGGTTTTCAGCGTGACGGTTTTGCCCCCCGTGTTGGGTCCGGTGATGATCACCGTCCTGACGCCTCCGGGCATGGACAGGTCAATGGGCACCGCCTTGATTCCCAGCAGGGGATGGCGGGCCTGTTTGAGCACCAAGGGGCTGTCCATACGGCCGTCTCCGGCGGCGAATACCCCGCGGGTTTCGTGGCTGTACCGGGCCCGGGCTCTGAGGGTTTCCAGGTTAAGAAGTTTTTCATGAAGCACCGCCAGGGAATCCCGTTCCCGGGCGATCACGGCGGTCATTTCCCGGAGGACCTTGAGAATTTCCGCGTCGAGCCTGCGCTGTTCAATAAGGATTTCATTGTTTTTTTCGACCACATCCTCGGGTTCAATAAAAAGGGTCTGGCCGGATGACGAAACTTCGTGGACGATGCCTTTGATGCGCCCTCTGAAATTGGCTTTTACCGCCAGGACCATCCGTCCGTCCCGCTGGGAAGGCAGCCCGGACTGGAGCATGCGGCGGTACTCTTCCCTGCCGGTGTACCGGGAACCGAGGGCGTCGAGGTCGCGGTTGAGATTATGGATGCGCTTCCGGATTTCCCGGAACTCCGGAAGATCCCGGAGGTCGCCGTCCCTGGTAAGGACCCGGAACACTTCCCGGGAAACCGGGCGGCAGTCGGGCAGTTCTGCGGCAAGTTCCGCAAGGACCGGAGACAGTTCGGGCCTGGAAAGCGGAGCGGTTCTTCCACCGCTTTCCCCTTCGCCGCCGGAATCGGTTTTCTTTCCCGTAAGCCACAGCCTGACTTCCTCCGCCCGGTCAACGAAAAGGCCCAGGGCGTAGGCTTCGTCCAGTTCCAGGACGGCTCCGTCGACGGCCAGTTTCGGCAGCAGAAAGCCGATGCTGGGGATACTCGTCCGGGGTTCCCCGGTAACGGAACCAATCAGCGCGGTCAGTTCCGAAACCACCGCCTTGAGGGAAGCGACCCCATCGGGATCCGTCCGGGGAACATCCCCGGTAATAAGGCCCGAAGCCTCCTCGCTCAGGGCCCGCTCGGCAACCCTGGCCCGGATAATTTCGAATTCCAGGAGGGCGAAAGTTTTATCGTTCATGGGTTTTTACCGTACTCCGAAGCCGACTCTTTGAGGAAAAGTTCCTCCCGGATCCGGAGGAAACTTTCGTACCGGTCTTCATGGATAACCCCCGCGGCAACGGCTTCCATAATCTTGCACCCCGGTTCCGTGACATGGGTGCACGAAAGACCGTAACTGCATCTCCCCGCCAGGGGCGCGAATTCACGCATATAAAAAACGAGATCCCCCGGGCCGATCCCGTCCGGAACCAGACGCCGGACACCGGGGGTATCGGTGATACGCGCGGGTCCCGCGGGAGTTTCGATTTCGACGAGCCGGGCCATGGTGGTGGTATGACTCCCGCGGTCGTATTTTTCAGTCAACGCGCCGGTCTTGAGCCCCATTCCGGGAGCCAGGGCGTTGATGATACTCGATTTGCCGACCCCGGACTGGCCCACGAGCACGGAAAAACGGTTCGCCGCCAGGTCCCGGAATTCATCGAGCCCTTCCCCGGTATGGGCCGAAACCCTGAGTACCCGGTATCCTATCCTGATAAAATCCTCCAGGCGCTCTTCCACATCGGGATCATTATCGGATAGGTCGTACTTGTTGCACACCACCACTGGAGGAATATTGGCAATATCACCCTGGAGCAGCGCCCGGTCGAGAAAACGCGGACGGAACGGCGGCGAAGCCGGGGTGGTGACACAGAAAACAACGTCCACGTTGGCCGCCAGAAGCTGGGAGGACTGTCCTTTCTGGTTGAACCGGGTAAAGGCATTCCGCCGTTCCAGGAGACTCAGAATGAGTCCGGTCCCGGGGTGTTCCGGATCGGGCTCAAACTCCACCCGGTCGCCCGGGGCCAGGGGATTGTAATATCCCTCAACACCCTTCAGGACCTTTCCCTTTATACGGCATTCGGTTTCCCCTCCGCCGTCGTCCCGGAGGGTGAATATATTCCGGGAGCCCCGGATGACCAGGCCTGTCATTGAACGGGTTTCTCCGGGTAGCACGCTTCCATGCCGCAGAGTTCCAGACCGAAGGAAGATGCCCAGCCGGACCAGGCCGGTTCCAGCGGCTGCGGTCCGGTGACGAGAAGAATATTCCGCGGGACATGATCCTGCGGCGCGGCGCGGTTACTCTCCGCCAGGAGCGTTTCAGCCCGGCGGGATACACCTTCCACGGAATCGTATACCGTCATGCCCGGTTCCGCCGACGCCCTGAATTCATCCGCTAAAAAGAGAAAATGGGTGCAGCCCAGCACAATGCCGTCAACTTCGGCCCGGGCGAATTCTTCGATATAAGGACGGACTGCCTGTTTCCGCTGTTCCGGATCAGCGCCGGCATAGGAGTGCTCCACAAATTCCACCAGATCCGGAGCGGCAATCCCGGTTACGCGGCAGCCGGGGCCGTATTGCCGGGCGAGTTCCGCGATATAGGGATCCTCAATGGTTCTGTTCGTACCCAGCACCCCGACGGACCGGGTCCGGCTCTGGAGAACCGCCGGTTTAACCGCGGGCACGGTCCCCACAAAGGGAATGTCCGGAAAACGCTTCCGCAGGGGTTCCAGGGCGGATACGGCGGCGGTGTTGCAGGCAAGCACTATGAGTTTTGGGGCAAAACAATCCACCAGACGGCCCGTCAGTTCCGTCAGGAGTTCAATAAGAACGTTCCGATCCTTGGGACCATAGGGAAAATTTGCCCGGTCCGCGGTGTATACCAGGGACTCAGCGGGGTTTCTGGAACGGAAATGGCGGCAGTACGGAAGCCCGCCGATGCCGGAATCAATAAACAGTATAGGATCGGTATTCATCATTTAAAAAGATCTTCAAAGGCCGTCTTTGCCGAAGACGCGGCATCCCGGGCGGCCTTTTCCCCGGTACCGGCGGACCGCAGCGCGGGACTGAGGGAAAACCAGTCGCAGAAATTCGCCCGATCTTTGTCCTGGGGTATTTCACCATGGGATTCGGAACAGCCGCCGCCGGAAATATAAAACCGGCAGTTCCGGCAGCACCGCAGATCCTTTCCGCAGTCCGCACACCGTAAGGAGCGTCCTATTGGTTCGGGATCTGTAACGGGAGAGCCGCAGTACCAGCACATACCTGTATCATAACCCAGCCCCCGGACTCCTGGCAAGGGATAGGGAAGTACAGGGGCTTTCAGGCTGGAAGCACCCGGTGGATACCGGTGCCGCGGGGCCTGCCACGGGAAAGCGGGACAGGCTCCTCGTCGGCCTGCGGCCTCGAAAGTCGCTCTGTCCCGCTTTCCCGTGACACCCGGCGTTACCATTACGCCCGGGGGCTTCCGGCATAACCGGCTCTGTGCTTCCTGTTTTGGGGGCTCGGTATTGGAGGACGGGTCTGCTTAGGGCAAAGCGCCTGAACCGGGGTATGGTTCACCGTTATCCAGCCCCGGTAATGGCAGCCGCCTCAGCAAACGGCCACCTCACCACCCAGAAACATCCTCCATCACCGGGTAATCCCGCCAAAGCAGGGTGCCGGCATTATGGCCGGTAAGGCGACCGCACCGAAGAACCAGAAGCGGGGGTGGCGGAAAACCGAAGGTTTGGAACCAGGGGGAGCAGCCCTCTTGAAAGGGCAGCATAGAGCCGGTTGAGCCGGAAAGCACCCGCCGTAATGGGTAGCGCCGGGTGTCGGAGTACCTGTATACACGGGTGCTTTCCGGCTTGTCAGACTCTGTGCTCCCCCTCATACCCTGTGCCCCCTTGCGCAAGCGAATCCGGAGACATATTATTAGGGTATGTTTACCAATGTGCCCTGTGCCGCGGGATGCGGAAGGCCGGCGATATCCGGTTCCAATACCTGCGCGGTCCATACCGCGAACCGGGAAGCTGAAGCCGAAAGGATCATCACCGAGATTCAGCAGTTTGGTACGATCAAGGATCTCAGTGCTCCGGGGCTTTTTTTTGAGGGAGTTGATTTCTCAAACCGCCGTTTTTTTGGATGCAATTTTAACAATGCCAATTTTTCCCGGTGCCTTTTTACCCGTTCGTTTATGAGGATGTGTTTTTTTGATTTTTCATCGTTCCTGGAATGTGATTTCTCCTCCTGTGACCTGCAGTTTGTCTCCTTTGGGGGAACAAAAATCCAGGACTGCACCTTTGAAGGTTCGGAGCTGGTACACCTCAATTACTGCGGCGCAACCATTGAACACGCAACGTTCAATAATTCAAATCTGTATAACAGCCGGTTTATTGACGCGAATATAACCCATTCCGATTTTATAGACTGCAATGTAAAAAAGACCTTTTTTATTAAAGCCCGGCAGGAAGGGGTTTCCTTTAAATCCTCAAACACCGCCGAAGCGGTGTTTGAGCTGGAGGAATAGATGAAGCTGTTTTTTCATTACTGTCTGGCGGGATTCAGCAACTGCTACCTTCTGGGAACGGATTTTTCCGGGGATGGAACCGGCAGCGGTGATCTCCGGGAAGCTCTGATTGTTGATCCCGGATGCATGGATGATCAGATAGTGAGTTTTATAGAAGACAATGACTACGCCCTGAGGGGGGTTCTGATAACCCATGACCATCTTAACCACGTCCACGGGCTGCGGACTTTAAAGAAGATATACAATGCCGATATTTACGCGGTTAACCATATAATTTCCGAATACCGGACCGTCCGGGTAAAGGACGGTGGAAAACTGACCATAGGGCCTTTCAAAGTTGAGGTGATTACGGTCCCCGGCCATTCCTCGGATTCCGCGGTTTTCAAAATCAGCCACATGCTGTTTACCGGAGACGCCCTGAGCGCCGGCCTGGTGGGGACCACCGCCAGTTCCTACGGAGCGTCCGTACAGATGACCGCCCTGCGGAGCAAAATCCTTTCGCTTCCCGGTGATTTTACGGTTCTGCCCGGCCACGGTCCGCCCACAACCCTGGAAACGGAACGCCGCTACAATGTGGGCATCAATGCGTACGAACAGAGTAAAAGCAAAAAATCCCAGATTGTCTACAGCGACATCTGGTAAACCCGCCAGACCCTTCCCGCGGTCAGGCCGTACCGGCTCCGGACGAAACCCGAAAACGCTTCCGCTTCCCGGGTAAACAGGTCACCCAGCAGGGGCCAGGTTCCGCTTTCCTCATCCTTTTCGGGAAGCGCCCCGGAACGCCGGGGATCGTTTTCGAGCCTGGAGGCAATGGTTTTTCCGAAGTACTGGCCCGCCCGGGAAACGGGCTGCTGGAGGCAGTACGCCATGAGTTCATTCATCATAAGATAGGTATCCGCCGTATCGTACCGGTTGTAGTCGAAATACGCTGAAATAAACCGCCGGGCCGCGGGATCGAGCCGTTCCCACCGGTCCAGGGAAAAATCCCGGAAATCTTCCTTAATGAAAAAGATGCCGTGAAAGGATTCGTGGACCATAAAAAGGGACCTCAGGTAGCCCTCGGACTGCCGCGAGATTGATACCACCGCCCCGGTTCCCGGGGTGATGCCGTTGTCCCGTCCTTTTAAAAGTATCCCCCGCTCCAGGAGAATCTGCTCCAGTTCCCGTTCCTCCCGGTTAAGGGGAAAGCCGGTTCTCCGGGCTTCCTCAAAGAACCGGGCCAGGTCTTCTGCCCGGTAATCGTGGGCGTTCCAGCCATGGAGGTGCGCGATTTCGCTGTCGGGGGCGAGCCTGCCCCGGAAGCCCGCCTTTTCAACGAAAAACGCCAGGCGTTTAAAAAGCAGGTCCTGGACAGCGTAGTCGGCGGTATCGAATATGATGACCTCCGGAAACCGGTCCCACTGGAACAGCTCATACCGCGGGTCCCGCCAGGCGGACTCCGGATAATACAGGATTATTCCGGGATCGGCGATGACCGGCTCCCCGGGGAACACCCTTTGCCCGCCGGGCCGCACTTCCAGGGAATCGATCCCCCCTGCCCCGGAATACTTCACCGGGAAAGGATTTTCCGGCAGGGCTCCCGGCGGTATGGTCAGGAATTCGGCGGCGCCGCCGATGATGGGCGAATAATCGTACCGGCCCGTACCGGCGGTGAGCGCGGCCCTGGCGCTGATTCCCGACAGGGAAATTTCCACGGGAATTCCGGTGCGGTAATCCGCCGGAGGATTAACCGTAACGGCGGTTTCGGTCCCCGCTGTTTCGGCGGAAACAAACGGGGTCGCGTGGAGGTTGTCCCCGTCCCGGAAAAAGCCGAACCACCGGTCCTGCAGTTCCAGGGATTTCAGCTCAAAGATAAGTTCCGGCTTTTCTTCGGCTCCGGATTCCCCGGTGCCATCCTTTTTCTCAAGGCCGAGGGTAATGCCGGCCAAATCCCGGACCGTTAGGGGTACCGCGTACCGCATCAGGCGGAATGTGCCATCCATACCGAGAAAGGCACCGGAAAGCGGAAGCGCCCAGGCGGTATCCCCGTCTATCCGGAGTACAACGAAATAATCCGATTCCCACCGGGAGACGGCGGCGCCATCGGCAGCCGGGGTTCCGTCGGGTACGGTCAGTGAATATACAATTTCCAGGGACTGGTCCTCCGGGACCGCCGCAGCCGGTTCCAGGGTATAGGTCAGAACAGCGGGTTCGGAAAACCGGATGACTCCTTCCAGGGCATCCTTTGAATGGGCGTAGAGTACACTTCCGCTGCCGGCCAGAGGGATCGCCGCGGCTTTTTTATAGGAACACGAAAAGAAAGATAAAAAAACCAGCGCTGCGATAAAACACATCCGCAGCGGAAACGACTGTCCTCCGGGAAAAACTTCGGAGGGGAGACCTTTTTTTTTCATTGCGACTCCAGGATTTTTAAAGGCCCACGATACTCCGGGCAATAAGCTGGGCAAGGTTGTATTTCCGCTCTATAGTCATCTCGGCGTCATTCCTGAGAAAACTTTCCAGCCGGGCGGCGAAGGCTTCCGGCAGCACGGGAAGATCCAGTACCTGTTTATAGTATGCGCGGTGGGACGGTTCAAAACAACGGTTTATGCAGAAAAGCGTAAGGCACGCGTTTTTTATGAATCCCGATGATGAAATCAGGTAATGGAAGTCATCCTCCTGGATGAACGCCGCCCCCAGATCGCTCAGGAAGTGTTCCATTCTGGACTGACTCGCGCCCCGCATCTGCTGCCAGAATTCCGGACTCAGTTTTGCCAGGCGCTCCCGGATTCCGGCCATCCAATTGTTCCTGCAGAAAAGGACTTCCCCTTTGGCAAGGCGGTAATACCCGTAGGTTCCCGAGTCTTTTATAAACCAGATACGGCCAAGATCCGTATCGGCGATGGATACAAATTCATTTATTGTCTGGGTTGATTTATATTCCAGACGGACCGGTACATCACCTATAAGGAAACGGTCTTTGCTGCCAAAATGGGATGTTTCAAAAGCAAGAATATCAGTCCCGAACTGGCTGTACCGCTCTTCGGAACCGGGAATCGTATCGGTATAATACACATCCATAATGAGCGCAAAATACGGATCCAGCGTATCCGGCAGAGCTGCTTCGTTGAGGGCGACACATTCTACCCCGGGCCACCCCGAAAAAATCTCCGAAAAACGGTCTACAAGCAGCTTAGTCTTATATTTCATCATGCTTCCTTTGTATACTAGTAAGGGTGTATAGTTACGGTCCGGAGAAAGTATAGCATGAAAGGCATTTCTTGAAAACATGAATAAACAGGGCACCCGGATTATAACAGCCGGCAAAGAAACATGAATGAGTCTTGCGCATCACCGGTCAGATTGATTGTTCTCATCCCCCACCGGGATACCCGGATTCTGCTCCGCGGATACAAGGAAGGTTTTTTCCGGCGGGGATTCCACGGGGTTTACTCATTTCCCCTGGTATCGCCCCTGGCGGCAGTGCGGGAGCCACTGCCCTTCAGTGTTCTGAAAGAGACGGCGCAGGCCCTCCGTGTCCGGATCAATGGCGGAGATCCCCAGGGGAAAATACACAGCGGTCCCTGGGCATCCCTGGATATTCCCGGCCTCCCGGTTCTGTCCGGTCCGTCACTGGACCTGCCCCTCCGGGAATTCAGCTGTCCTGAGATGGTTTCCCCATGTTCGCCCTCTATCCTGGGATTTTTATTTTACCGGGAAAAACCCGGAACCTACCCCGGTATACCGGATTTTTCATTCCGGGCAGCCGCCCTGGCCAATATGGCAGTCATACCCCTGGGTTCCGGTTCCGGAGACTTTTCCTTTGCCTGGGAAATCGGCAGGCTCCAGTGGCTCCCCCCGGGAGGCCGGCGGTGACCGGATGTTTGAGGGAATCAGGGGAGTCGGTGTTCCTCGATATTAAGGTTGTTCCGGGTTCTTCGAAATCCTGCGTAGCGGGAATCCAGGAAAACCGCCTCAGGATAAAAATAGCTGCCGCCCCTGAGGACGGAAAAGCCAATGGTGAACTCCGGAATTTCCTGGCGAAAATGCTGGGAATCCCGAAAAAGGATATAACCATCCGGTCCGGGGAAAAATCCCGGCTGAAGACCCTGGAACTGCCCGGAGAACACGGAGAAAAGCTGCGGACCTTTCTCGCCGGCCTCTCCGGGACAACCGCGGTATAAAAACCTGGTGCCCCTATCAAAGGCGGAACACGCGTTGCCCGCGAAGATCGGCATCGAACCGGCTAAACCGGAAAGTGTCTATACCTAACGGTAGGTATCATAAAAAATGCATTCCTATTGGGAATGGCGGCTAACGAGGGAAAACAGATGCAGCCGCTCCCAGGAACCAGAAGCGGGGGTGGCGTAAGACTTGCTTCCCCTGGCGGCACGCCTTGATGGCGCGGCAAGGCTGGAGCCAGGGGGAGCAGCCCTCCCGCGCAGGGCAGTACAGAGCCGGTTGAGCCGGAAATGACCCGGCGTTACCGTTACGGCCGGGTCATTTCCGGCTTGTCAGACCAAGCGCTCCCCCTCATCCATACTTCTGTACTGAGAGTTGCTTATACGACAGGCATCCTGCCTTTATCCCCGGCGATTCCGGTGGTATAATTCATTGAAGAGGTAGGGATGAATGGCGACTATTAAGGATATAGCCCAGCTCGCGGGGGTTTCCCAGGGTACGGTATCCCACGTACTCAACGGCAAGGGAAACGTCAGCAGCGAAAAAATCAAACTTGTACAGGACGCGGCGGCGAAACTCGGATACATCATCAACGAACGGGCGAAAATTCTGCGCCAGGGAAAGGGCAGGATCCTGGCGGTGGTGCTTCCGAATATCCGGTTCAGGCAGTACGAGGATTTTCTTATTTCGTTTAAAGCCTTCGCGGAAAATCAGGGCTACACTGTGACTCCCTATATTTCCAACGACGATCCCGATACGGAGCGTTCTATTTTTAACCAGATCCGTTCCAGTATGGCCGCCGGGGCGGCGGTCTTTTCGTGCCTTCACCTGACTGCCGGGGATATCCGGGAACTGGGATTTTCCGAATGGGAACTGCTCTTCGCCGAACGGGACCAGCCTTTTCCCTGCAACTATATCGGCTTTGATTTTAAAGCCGCGGGCAAAGCCCTGGCCGCGGCGGCGGTTGAAAAAAAGCTGACTTCCCTGGCGCTGCTTACCGGCAGCCTGGAGTTTTCTAATGAAAAAGATTTCTTCGACGCCTTTACGGCGGAGTTAAAAAGAAACAGTTCCTGCACCCTGCACCATATTGAAACGAATCTCTTCCGCCGGTACCAGAGCGCTATGCAGCTGATGGATATAAAAAAAATCCAGGAGATTTTTTCCACCAACCATGGATTTGCCCGGACCGTCCGGGATGTGTACCAGACCTTTTTCCCCGCGATGCAGACCACCATTACCACGGTTCTGCCGCTGTTTACCATGCCGGAAAATATCTACCATAAATATGAGCTTAATTACCGGCTCATGGGCAAAACCGCGGCCCAGCATCTTATTGAGAATACGGAAGGGAAAACCACCCGCCGGCGGACCGTTCTGGAAAATACCGGTTTCAGGCAATGGTACAAGGGCCCGTCTTTTTCCCGGACCGCCGCGGAAAAGCTCCACATCCTTACTTTGGAAAGTCCCACCGCGGATGCCATGAAAACCCTTTCCCGGCTTTTTACGCAGGCGACGGGTATCGCGGTTCATATTTCAATTTTTTCCTACGATGAACTCCACGAGGTAATCAGCTCCATGGGAAAATCCAGTATTTACGATGTGATCCGTCTGGACAGCACCATGCTTCCCTGGTTTGCCCCGCGGATTCTCCGGCCTCTCAGGGATATTGAACCGGACCTGGACATGGATGAGGGAAAATATATCGAAGGCCTGAGCCGGCAGTATTTTTTTGTGGAAGATATCCTGTATACGCTCCCGGTCACGCCCAGCACCCAGATGCTCTTTTATCGCAGGGACCTCTTCGAAAGCACGGTACTCAAACGGCTGTACCAGGAAAAATACAAAACGCCCCTGGTTCCGCCGCGGAATTTTGCGGAATACAACCGGATAGCCCGGTTCTTTACGGCAGGGGAAAATCCCCAATCCCCGGTGGAGTTCGGCAGCACCCTGACCCTGGGAAGCACCGGGGTGGCGGCCACGGAATTCCTGACCCGGTATTTCAGCTATACCGACGCCTTGTTCGACGACACCGGCGCTCCCCTGGTGACGGGCAGCGCCGGCATCCGGGCGATGAAGGATCTGCTCGAAATTCAGGCATACGCCCGGATCCCCTGCTCTTCCTGGTGGACCGACGCGGCCCGGGAATTCTCCGACGGCGGTGTGGCCATGACCATTCTGTACAGCAACTTCGCCTCGGGTATTTTCGGGCGGTCATCCCGGGTGATCAACAAAGTGGGATACGCGGTGGTTCCCGGGGGCAACCCCGTGCTCGGCGGCGGCGCTCTGGGGGTTTCAAAATTCAGCAAATACCCAAAGGAAGCCCTGGCGTACATAACTTGGATCTGCGATGAACCCATGTCCTCCGCCAGGACGCTCCTGGGCAGTGTGCCCCCCTGCCGGGAATCCTTCGACAACTACGAAATAATCGACGCCTATCCATGGCTGGAGCTTTCCAAGGAATGCTTTTCCCTGTCGAATTACCGGCGGACACCGTCACGCAACAACGCGCCCTTTGACGACCGCCGCTTCCTCAGCATCCTGGGACGGGAAATAAAAAACGCCCTGGCCGGGGTGATCACCGCCGAAGAGGCCATGCAGAATGTGGCGGATGAATACAAATCCGTGGCCCGGAGCCTGCTCCACGGCTGACCGCAAAAACGGGACGCGGAATTGAAACGGCCAAAGGTTCTGCTCCGCCCGGCTAAAGGCAGTTTCCGCCGGCGCCGGGCCGGTACAGTTCCGCCAGGCCGAAGCCTTTTTCCCGGAGCAGATCCCGGTAGTCCGAATCCAGATGCATACAGAAAATCCGGTTCCGGGTTTTTTCCGGGAAGATGCTTTCAAGATAGTCCAGACTCCCATGGGTCGGATGGTCCCCGTTCTTCAGGGCCGTATCCTGGTAAATCCGGGAAATTGAACCTTCCAGAAATTGTGAGACCACCGTGTCGGGTACGAATCTGGCGTCCCCGGAATAGTAGATCCGTTCTTCCGGGCTGCTGATGATATATCCGAAACAGACCATATTATCCACGTGCTCCACCGTCACCGACTCGAAGGAAACAGCCTCCCCGCCGCCTGACAGCTGGGGAACGTGGCGGTAGCAGAACCGTTCAATGCCCATAAGATCCAGAAGCTGCACCGCTGTTTCCAGAGGATGGAGAACCCGAATGTTTTTTCCCAGAACGTAATAGCTGTATGAGATAAGCGAAGCGAGGCTGCCCACATGGTCACAGTGCAGATGGGTCAAAGCCACGGTGACCTGGGAAGCCCCTACAAAGTCGGGACTGTCCCAGAGCCGCCCGAAGGCGGTCTCCCCGCAGTCGAGGATGTAAAAATGATCCTTCCGGGTAAAAACCGCATTGGTATTTCCCATCGCCGGATTAAAAGCCGAACCAAGCCCAAGAAATTGTATATCCATCGCAGTATCCTTCAATGCCTTACTTGATGCCTGAGCTCACAAAGCTGTTGATAAATTTCTTCTGGAATATAAAAAAGAGTATCACCAGGGGGGCGCAGATAATGAATGTGGCGGCGCACACATTGGCCCACTGCATGACCGCTTCCTTGGACTTGGCGAACAGGGCAAGCCCCACCGTCAGGGTCCTGTTCTCCGGTGAATTCGTGACGATCAGAGGCCAGAGGAAGTTGTTCCAGTGGTAGCTGACGGATACCAGGCCGAAGGAAATGTACGCGGTCTTGGCGCTGGGAACGTAGACATTGGTAATCACCTGGAAGGTATTGCAGCCGTCGATAACCGCCGCTTCCGCCAGGGCCCGGGGAATGGTCTTGAAATTCTGCCGGAGCAGGAATATGCCCATGGCGCTTCCGAAGAACGGCAGCATGATGCCGAGCTTCGTATCCGTCAGTCCCAGATCGCTGAGGGTCATGTAATTCGGGCTTATGAGAACATCATTGGGAATGATGATCTGGGCGAAGATTATAAGGAACACCAGTTTTTCACCCTTGAATTTGAGCACCGCCAGGGCATAGGCGGCCATGGTGACGGTTACAAACTGGACACCGTAGGTACAGACCACAATGGTTATGGTGTTGAGGTAATACTGGGCAAAGGGTACGGCGTTCCAGACGTACTTGATATTGTCCAGCGTCGGTTTGGCCTTGGGAAAAATAGACATGATAAATGAAGCTTCGGTAAAAGCGGTTCCCACCATCCACACCAGCGGAATAAGCCAGATAAGGGCGAGGATAATTCCCGCTGTAAGGACCGGAATTTGGTTTTTGCGCATTTGAATTTTCCCCTAGTTGTAATGGATCCTGCTGTCGGTCTTGAGAAACTGCAGCATGGAAACGAAAAGCATGATCACCAGCATAATCACCGTCAGCGCCGACGCTTTGGCCTGGTCAAAGAAAATAAAACCCTGCTGGTAAATGTAGTACAGCAGCAAGGTACTGGCGTTGTTCGGCGCGCCCTCGGTCATGATTACGATATGGTCCACCAGTTTTATGCTGTTGGTTATGGCAATGGTTGAAACAAACAGCAGGGTCGGCCCCAGGAGCGGCAGGGTTATCTTGCGGAAAACCGTCCACGGCCGGGCGCCGTCAATGGTGGCGGCTTCGTACATTTCAACATTGATATTCTGGAGTCCCGACAGGAAAAAAATCATGAGGTATCCCGCTTCCTTCCATACATACATTACGGACATAGAGGGGAGCACCGTATTCCGGTTGGAGAGTACATCCAGGGGTTTTAGGCCGATTTTTACCAGAAACTGGTCCAGCATTCCGGTATTGGCCATATAGATGAACAGCCAGATGCTGGCGATGGCGATCATGGGCATAACCACGGGATAAAAGAAAGCCGTCCGCAGGAATCCGACGCCTTTGATTTTCCTGTTTACCAGCATGGCCAGGCCGAGGCCGATTACCATACTGGGAATAACCGTCAGCACCGAAAAATACAGGGTGTTCCCCATTATTTTCCAGAACAGCGGAGATTTTGCGAAGTCGATGTAATTTTTAAACCCGATGAATTCCGGCTCCCGCATTCCCAGGGCGTATTCGGTAAGCCCCAGGTAAAAGCTCCTGAAAATCGGAAATATTGTAAATAAAAGCAGAAACACAAGAGCCGGTGCCAGCAGCGCCCAGGCAAGGACATTGGATTTCAGTCCCGGACTGAGGGGCGACCGGAGGGCTTTTCGCGCCATGACAATTCTCCTAAATTCAAACCGCGGGGCTTTCCGGCCCCGCGGCGGTGTGATTACTGGTATCTCCGGAGTGCTTCATCCGCCTGGGTCTGGGCGGTTCTGAGCGCCTGGGCGGCGGTGGCTTCGCCGGTAACCGCGGACTGGATGTTGTCGTTGAGAATGCGCCACATCCTGGCCGCGTCGTAGGTGGTCAGTTCCGGTTTGGCCAGGGGGATCTGGTCAAAGGCCACTTTGGCCTGGGGAACACTGGCGTAGTAGTCCTTCATGATCTGGGTATTCATGGCGGATTTGCGGGTGGCCACGTAGCCGGTATCCACGTTCCACTGGGCGGTCCGTTCCGGGGTGGTGGCGAACTTGATGAATTCCCAGGCGGCCTTCTGGCGTTCCGGGGAGATACCCGCGGAAATGTAGAAGTTGCCGCCGCCGGTGGGAGCGGCCTGGCGCTTGTTCCCCGGGAGGAAGCACACACCGAATTCAAAATCCGCGTTGTTGTTGATATTGGTAAGATTCCCCGTGGTGTGGTAGATCATGGCAACCTGGCCCGCCAAAAACTGGCCGGGGAGATCGGTCCACTGGACAATACCCTTCTGCATAACATTGTACCGGTTCTGCAGATCCAGCCAGAACTGGAGGGCTTCCACGTTTTCCGGCGTATCGAAGTACACTTTCTTGCCGTCTTCGCTCATGAGGTTGCGGCCGTCCGCGGAATTCTGCAGGGCGAACCCGGTGAAACCCCACTGTGCGGATCCGGAATTGAGGGCAAGCCCTACGCCGTAGCGCTGCACATTCCCGGAGGCGTCCCGCTTGGTCAGTTTCTGGGAATATTCAACGAGCTGCGCCCAGGTTACCGGGGGCTTTTCCGGATCGAGGCCGGCTTCCCGGAAGGCGTCCTTGTTGTAGAACATAACCATGGTGCTCCGCTGGAAGGGGATGCTGTAAATTTTTCCGTCCACCCAGGAATCTTCCATGAAGCCTTCAAGGAAATCATTGATATACGCCTGACCCGCAGCGCCGTCAGCGGCGATAAGATCATCCAGGGGAATGGCCGCGCCCGAGGCGGCCATGGAGAAGCGCTGGGTCGCCAGATTGATAAAGAAATCCGGCGGGTTTTTGCCCTGGATTGCGGTCTGGATTTTTACCACCGTATCGTCGTAGTTGCCGGTATACACGGGCTTGATCACGATATTGGGATTTTCCTTGGTAAAATCATCGCATATCTGGTCGATAAGTTTGGTCAAAGGTCCCCCGACCTGCACGGGGTAAAAAAATGTCAGTTCCATCTTACCGGATGATGAACTGTCACCGGAACCGCCGGCGCTCAGGAATGAAATCGCCGCCAGGCACAGTACCAGTGCTATGGCTAAGATTTTCCGTTTCATGCAGCCTCCTCATTGAACATTCATACAAGATTGTGCCATTGTAAGCCTGAATATTGAAACGTGTCAATTATTTTTTTGAAAGATTGCTTCCCCGTAAAAAAACAGCGCCGCCGGAGTTTTATAAACCTCAGCGGTAATTCAGATAATATTCTTTTTCAGATCTTCATAGATACCGAAATTCTCGCGGTCGAAACATACGAAAATAACGCGTCTGATTCCCGGAACTTCCGGCAGGGTTTTTACCACCGCGTCAAAGGCAATTTCCGCGGCTGCCTGTCTGGGATAACGGTAAACCCCGGTGCTGATATTGGGGAAGGCGATACTTTCGAGTCCCTCACTTTGAGCCAGGAGCAGACTTTTCCGGTAGCAGGAAGCCAGCAGTCCCGGTTCACCCCGGCTCCCGCCGTTCCAGACCGGACCTACGGTATGGATAACCCTTCTGCAGGAAAGATTATACGCCCCGGTAATAACCGCTTCTCCCGCCGGGCAGCCGCCCTGACGGGCCGCGATCTCCCGGCATTCAGCGAGAAGCCCCGGCCCAGCGGCCCGGTGAATCGCTCCGTCAACGCCGCCGCCCCCGAGGAGGCTTGAGTTGGCGGCGTTCACAATGGCATCCGCCGCCAGCGCCGTAATATCCCCGAGGATAACTTCGATAGTTTGTTCTGCCATGGTATCTCCTTGAAAAACCAGAAGTGGGGGTGACGTAAGACTTGCCGCAGAGGCGGCAAGTCTTTTAGGAGTTTTGCTCCGCAAAACTCCACACGTAATGCGGCAAGGCTGAAGTCAGGGGGAGCCGCCCTCTTCTCAGGGCAGCACAGCGCCGGTTAAGCCGGAAAGCACCCGGCATAATGGGTAGCGCCGGGTCTCTCGTATAAAACGACTTTCGAGGCCGCAGGCCGACGAGGAGCCAACACCATTTTCCTCCGACGGGCCCCGCAGTACCTGTAAACACAGGTGCTTTCCGGATTGTCAGACTCTGTGCTCCCCCTCTATCTTACTGGAAAAATAGTCCTGTTATCAGTATACTGCCCTATCAGGTACAGACAAGTTTTTTCGGAGGACATACATGGCGGCATTAATTGAAATGAAGGAACCCCTGGTTGAGATTGACGGCGACGAGATGACCCGGGTGCTCTGGGCTCTGGTAAAGGAAAAACTTATCCTTCCCTTCGTGGATCTGAAAACAGAATACTACGACCTGGGGATCATGAACCGGGACGCCACCGGCGACGCGGTTACCGCGGAGTCGGCGGAGGCCATCCTCCGGTACGGTGTGGGGGTAAAATGCGCCACCATCACCAGCAACGCCGCCCGGAAAGAAGAATACGGCCTCAAAGCCCTCCACCCGAGTCCCAACGCAACCATCCGGGCAATACTGGACGGAACGGTATTCCGCAAGCCCATCGCGGTATCGTCAATAAAACCCAGTGTTTCAAGCTGGAAGAAACCCATCACCATCGGCCGCCACGCCTACGGGGATGTCTATAAAAACGCGGAAATGGCCGTGCCCGGACCGGGGACGGTGGAGCTGGTGTACACCGGCCGGGATGGGACGGAATCCCGTGTAACCGTGGCGGAGATGCCCGGGCCGGGGGTCGTCCAGGGCATGCACAACCTGGATGAGTCCATCCGGAGTTTCGCCCGGGCGTGTTTTCTCTATGCCATCGATGAAAAGCTCCCGGTCTGGTTCGCCACCAAGGATACCATTTCAAAGACCTACGACGGCCGCTTTAAGGAAATTTTCAGCCGGGTGTACGAAGAGGAATTCAAGGAAAAATGCCGGGAAGCGGGAATTTCGTATTTTTATACCCTCATTGACGACGCGGTCGCCCGGGTGGTTAAGAGCGACGGCGGCTTCCTCTGGGCGTGCAAGAACTACGACGGCGATGTGATGAGCGATATGGTCGCCAGCGCCGCGGGAAGCCTGGCCATGATGACCAGCGTCCTGGTATCTCCCTCGGGGGCAACGGAATACGAAGCCGCCCACGGGACGGTTCAGCAGCACTACTACCGATGGCAGAAGGGAGAACGGACCAGCACCAATCCGGTGGCCCTGATTTTCGCGTGGACCGGTGCCCTGGCGAAACGGGGAGAGATTGACAATACCCCGGATCTCGCGGATTTTGCGCGGCGCCTGGAAAAAGCGACCTTAAGGACCATTGAAGAAGGGGACATGACCGGTGACCTGCTCCGCCTGGCGGATCCCGCCCCGGCAAAAGCCCTCGATTCATGGGAGTTTATTGACGCCATTGCCGGAAGGCTGTAGCGGTCAGGATCCGGCCGTCCGGATAAGCCCGGGAACCGTCAGTCCGGACAGGAAAGATCCGCGCCCTTCCAGCGGGCCTTTACCCCGAAGACGCCGAGAATGGTAAGGAAGGTAAAGTACATGGGCGTAAAAATAAGCTGGAAAATATAGGCAAGTCCCGCCCTGGGAAGGGAGACCCGGAAAAGGGCAAGAACGGCTATGGTGTTCATGGTCATGGAAATATAGACCCCCGCGGGAAGCAGCCAAACCCAGGGAACAAACAGCGCCGGAACGATACAGAGAATACCCAATGATATGGCCGCCATGAGGTACCCGAAGTTGAGCCGGGTTGAAAAATCGGGACTGAAAAGGCCTCCGTTGTTCCAGCGCAGGGTTTGGCTGACAAAATTCCTCCAGGTCCGTTCTCCCTGGGTCATGACATGGACATCGGAGCCGCAGGCGGCCCTCACTTTGTACCGGGACCGGGCCCGGATCTGCGCGATGAGGGACGCGTCTTCCGTGGGGGACGGCGGTACCGCGTCGTATCCGCCCACGGCTTCCAGGGCTTCGCGCCTGAGGATGAGATTGTTCCCGAATCCGCCCCCGGCAGCGCCGAGGCCGGTGGATGCCGCCAGATACATATACCGTACCGCGTGATCGAAACACTGGTACAATTGGAAAAACCCGCGGCCCTGAGCCTTTTTAAAAACCGGCCCGATGGTGATGCCTGTCCCGTGATTCCGCATCCGGGCGGCCATGGCCGATACCCAGCCGGGAGGCACCGTACAATCCGCGTCGGTAAAGAGAAAAAGCTCTCCGTCCGCCGCTTCGATTCCCCGGGCAAGGGCATACTGTTTGCGGTTTATCCCCGGGTTTTCTTCAAGCCGGATCAGGGTCACCGGAATTGCGGGGACTTTTTTTTCAAAATCCCGGAGAAGATCCCCTCCCCCGTCCGATGAACGGTCGTCAATAAATATGAATTCCAGTTCCGGGTATTCCTGGGCCGCCAGGCTTTCCAGAAGGGGCCGCATCCGTTCTTTTTCATTGCGGAAGGGGATAACCACCGAGACCCTGGGAAACCGCGGTTCACCCGGCTGGGATTTTGATAGGGCATTCCTGTCCCGGCGCCATTCAAGGATGAGACCGATCATAAGCCCCGCGTGGACGGTCACAAAAAAAGCAGCTAATAACAGGCAGACAATAAACAGAGCCAAACGATCCTCCGGAAAGTGCTGGCAGAAGGAACCGGCGTACACCGGCGCACAGGGACAGCATAGATCTTAATATAAATATGACCTAAGTGCTACAGAGCGGGATTACATTTTTGCCCGGGAATACTGCACCCACTCTGCGGTTTTTTTATATGGCGGCCCCCGGGACTGTAAATTGCCGCTCTTGATTCATTCACCGCATTCTGGTATAGTTCCTGAGTACCGGGGAATTAGCTCAGTTGGCTAGAGCGGTTGGTTCGCAATCAACAGGCCAGGGGTTCGAATCCCCTATTCTCCATAAAAACGGCCGGATAACTCTGATACAATCAGATTCCGGCCGTTTTTGTTAATCCCGCTTAACCGGTATCCCGCGCCGGAACCACTGTAAATGACTGGTAACACATTGTTATATTGCTGTATTGAAAAGGAATGGGCTTCCAGCCTAGTATAAAGAAGCAGGCTGCAAATGCCTGTAACAAGAGAGGAGGAATTTTTTATGAGAAAAGCGATTGCTTTTGTATTGCTTGGTATGGTCTGCTGCGGCAGCGTCATCTTCGCCGATGATGCCAAGACCATGCCTGCCCGGGTGGGACGGTTCTACGTGGCGCCGACCTTTGCGTTTGCCAACGGCGAATACAACGATGACTGGGAATACGAAAAATACGATGATGGTGACGGTGCGCTGAAGGTATTCAACCTCGGATTTGCGGTTGAGTACGGAGTTCTCGACTGGATCACGGCGGCGGTGCAGTGGGTTCCGGGATGGACCATCTGGTCCGAAGTGGACACTACCATCGGAGCTTCCGATGACGTGGATGCCAACGGCCTGTACGACCTCTTTGTGGGCGCCAAAATCCAGATTGTGGGGGAGAAGGCGCCGGTTAAATCCACCATGTTCCGCGCGGCTATTGCTCCGGGGGTAAAGATCCCCCTCCCGGGCAATGATTTCGAGGATGAATTCAAAAGCGCAATTACCAATGACTCCCTGACCGGAGCCAACGCGGACAAGCATGCCTTCGGGGTCGGAAGCCGGGCGTACTTCGACGTACTTATCAATAAAATGTTCTACATCAACCTCTACGGTGAGTTTCTTTATTTCCCTATCAAAAAATCATTTAAAGACCACAGCATTGTATATCAGGGACTGGTGGCTCAGAATCCGGCGTTAAAGCCCCTGCTGGATGATGTGGATGTCAGCTACGGCTGGGATCTGACCCTTGAACTGGAACCCAACTTTGAAACAACCCTTACCGACGGGCTCACCTTCAGCGCTGGGCTGCCCATAACCTTCGTGATGACCCCGGGTCTGTCATTCGACCATAAACTTCCCGCCGCGGTAGCGTCCTATCTCGGCAGCGAGGATCCTACGTACCTCCTGAAGCTTTCCCCCAACGTGTCCTTCTTCCTGACCAACACGCTGCTTCCGCTGGAATTCAAAATGACCTACGCCATTCCTTTGATCGGCCAGAACTCCAGGGCGCTCCACTCCCTGACGCTGCAGGCGCGGATCTACTTCAGGATCTGAGTTTTATAACCAGTTAACAAAAAAACAAAACCCCGGACTTGCACCGGGGTTTTGTTTTTGGCAAGGCGGCTTACCAGCAGCGCCGGAAATCCTATCCGCCGAGATAGGCGCTCTTAACCTTCGGATTGCTCAGAAGCTCGGAAGCCTTTCCTTCCAGGACAATCTGTCCGACCTCAATCACGAAAGCCCGGTCAGCCACACCCAGCGCCGCTTTGGCATTCTGTTCAACCAGGATAATGGTCTGGCCGTCCCGGGAAATTTTCTGGATGACCTTAAAAACTTCCTCGGTGAATTTCGGGGACAGTCCCATGGAAGGTTCATCCAGGAGGAGCATTCTGGGGCGGGCCATCATCGCCCGGGCGATGGCGAGCATCTGCTGCTCACCGCCGGACAGGGAACCGCCGAACTGGGTGATACGCTCCTTGAGCCGGGGAAACAGGGACAGAGCGTATTCGTAATCTTTTTCAATCTCGGCTTTGTCGTTCCTGAGGAACGCCCCCATCATGATATTTTCCTTTACCGAAAGCTGCGGGAAAATCCCCCGGCCTTCCGGAACATGGATCATGCCGCGGCCCACCAGTTTAAAGGGAGCCACACCGTTTACCGGCATATTCTGGTATTCCACGGTTCCGTTTTTCGGGACCAGGAGACCGCTGATGGTTTTGAGCAGGGTTGTCTTGCCCGCGCCGTTGGCGCCGATAAGGGCCAGGAATTCACCCTCGGCCACGGAAAAACTGATATCCTTGAGGATATGCGCCGCGCCGTAATAGGTATCCACATTGGTGAGCTTCAGGAGCGTCCCCGCGCTGCCGGGAACCGTCCGTTCGCCCGCGCCGGAAGCCCCCAGGTCCGCGGAACCGCCGAGGTAAGCCGCGATAACGGTTTCGTCCGACTGAACCGCTTCGGGCAGGCCCTCGGCGATTTTTCTGCCGCAGTCCAGGACGGTTATCTCGTCCGCAAGATCCGAGACCATTTTCATATCGTGGTCGATGAGGATTACGGTTATGCCCCGGTCACGGATTTTCCGGATCAGATTCGCCAGTTCCTGTTTTTCCGTGGGATTCATACCCGCCGCGGGTTCATCCAGCAGCAGCAGAATAGGATCCGTCGCGAGGGCCCGGGTAATTTCAACGAGGCGCTGCTGGCCGTAGGAAAGCTCGCTGGCCTGGAGGTCATTGTACTGGTGAATGCCCACAAATTCCAGCTCCTCTTCGGCCTTTTTCCGGAACCGGTCCTCATCCTTTTTTATACCCGGCAGCCCCAGAAGCACACCGGTGAGTTTCGATTTTTCCCGGCATTGGGCAGCGACCACCACATTGTCGAGAACCGTCATTCCTTTAAACAGTTCAATATGCTGGAAGGTCCGGGCAATGCCCTTCCGGGCGAGCCGGTGGGTGGGCAGCCTGTCCAGAGTTTCCCCGCCGAGCCGCATGGACCCGCTGGTGGCCGGGATATAGCCGGTAAGCACGTTGAACATGGTGGTTTTTCCGGATCCGTTGGGACCGATGAGGCCGCGGATTTCACCGGCGCGCACCGTCAGATCCACTCCGTCCAGGGCGACCACCCCGCCGAATTTTTTTACGATTCCCTTCGCCTCAAGCAGCACAGTATTGTCAGCCATTCTTTTTTCTCCTCAAGCCGAAGGTTCTGGCAAAGAAATTACCCGCGTCCATACCGAGTCCGATGATTCCCTTTTTGAGGAAAATGGTTGCCATAACGATCAGCAGGGAATACACCACCATCTGGAACTGGCCCAGGGGCCGGAGTATTTCCGGAAGCACCGCCACGGCAACGCCGCCGAGCAGAGATCCGTGGATGGAACCGACGCCGCCCACAACGATCATGGTCAGCACGAGAACGCTGAGACTCATGTTGTAAATGTCGGGACTCACGGTGGTCATATAATGGGCGTAGAGGGAACCGCCGGCGCCGCCGAAGGCAGCGGAAAGCACAAAGGCCAGGATCTTGTAGTACGCCAGGTTGATGCCCAGACTCTGGGCGGAGGTATCACTTTCCCGCACAGCCTTGAGACTCCGGCCCACCCGGGATTTCTCGATCCGTTCTCCCAGAATTGTAGCCACAATCACCAGGGCGTACACCAGGATGAGCCACCCTTGCAGGCTGTAGATTTCCTTCCCGAAGAAACTCGGCGCGGCAATTCCCACAATTCCCATGGGCCCCTTGGTGAGGCTGATCCACTGGGTCAGGATGGTCTGGATTATGCCGGCGAAACTGGTGGTGACCAAAACGAGGTAGACCCCGCCCCGCACCTTGAGCGCGGGATATCCGATGATGAGTCCCGCCACCGCGGACAGCACAATCGCCGCGGGAAAGGCGAGCCAGAAACTGACACCCAGGCGGGAGGACAGAATCGCCGAGGTATATGAACCAATGGCGTAAAAACCGGCCATACCAAGGTTTATCTGGCCGCAGAGGCCGGTGACAATATTGAGCCCAATGGCGAGAAAACTGTAAATCCCGCCGATGATGATTATATGCGAAACATAGGGGTCCCCCACGAGAAACAGCAGGGCAAGACCTATGACAACAATCGCGACCAAGGTAAGGGTTTTATTTTTTCTGACCAGCAGCAGCGGATTCTTCATGCCTTCCTCCCGGGACCGGCGTCAAACAGTCCCCCTGGTTTAAATATCATGATGAGAATGAGGATGATAAAGGAAGTGGCATCCTTGAACTGGGACGAAAGCAGGCCGCCGGCGAGGTTTTCAACAATACCCAGAAGCAGGCCCCCCACAACGGCTCCGGGAATGTTGCCGAATCCGCCGAGAACCGCCGCGGTAAAGGCTTTTGAGTTAATGATAGCCCCCATCTGGGGGGTCACGAAAAATTTCGGCGCCAGAAGGATTCCCGCGAGGCCGGCCAGTCCGCTGGCGATGATAATGGTGAGAGCGTCGGTTTTAATGTGGCTGATCCCCATCAGTCCCGCCACAGCGCGGTTCTGGGAGGAAGCCCGCATGGCGGTTCCGGTTTTCGTTTTCGTGAGGAAAAGCCAGAGGAGCCCCGCGGCGATCAGGCTGATGCACAGGACAAAAACATCCTGGGGCACGATATACACACCGAAAATCTGCACCGGCGTCATGGGAAATATGGCGGGATAGGGCCGGCCGGTGGATCCCCAGATAAGGATCGCGATATTCTGAAGCAGCATCTGAACGCCGACACAGCCGCCGATAACATAGAGAAAGCCGATTTTCGTGGTGGGCCGCATCACCAGGATATAAATCAGAAAGCCGAAAAATGCCGATACGGCGGTCCCGATCAGCGCGGCGGGGATAAAGGGGAGCTGGGCTCCCCATTCTCCGGTAACGAACATAAGGGATACCGAAGCCGCTATCATGAAGATTTCACCCTGGGCAAAGTTAACCACCCGGACACCGCTCCAGATCATGGAATGAGCCAGAGCCACGAGGCCGTATACACTTCCGATGGCCAACCCGCCCACTATCAGCTGTACAAAGACAGACAACGAATTCATGGTATCCCCCTGCTCTTATTTCATTGAAGGATCAAAGAATGCAGTGGCGCCGTTCTTTATGGTCCCGAACTGCATGGAGTGCAGGCCTTCGCCGTTTGCGTCAAAATCAAAGGTTCCTTCCACGCCCTTGAAGGTCAGCTCCCGGAGCGCCTTCTGGATGGCGGCGTGATCGGTGCTGCCGGCTTTTTCGATAGCCGCGGCTGCAAGATAGATTGAATCGTATCCGGTGGCGGCGAAATCATCGGGGGTTTTGCCGTAGTTTTTTTCGAAGGAAGTTACAAAGTCTGAAACCTGGGGATCGGGATTGGCGGAAATAAAGCCCGCGGCAAAAATCAGATTTTCCGCTGCGCCGCCGGCCGCGCCCACCGTGGTGGTGGATTCGATTCCCGCGCCGCCGGCGAACCGGGCTTCAATACCCATCTGCCGGGCCTGTTTCATGGCGAGCCCCATATCAACCATGGGACCGATAAGTACCAGAACATCGGGATTGGCGTTCCTGATTTTCAGGAGCTGGGAACTGAAATCCTTGTCCCCGGGGGTAAAGGTTTCATTGGCCACGATGATATTGGTTCTGCCGGCCAATGCTTTTTCGATAGACGCGGCGCCGCCGATGCCGTAGTCCGCCGAATCATGGAGGATCGCCAGCCGCTTAAAGCCCACATCATCAATGAGGTAGGAACCCAGGGAACCGAATTTAACTTCATCGTTGGCCCTGGTCCGGAAAATCCACTGGTTGCCCTGTTCGCAGATGCCCACATTGGTACCGTGGGGAAGCATGGGAACCTGGGCTTTCTCGATAACCGGCAGCATGGCGAAACAGGGGGAACTCTGGGAATCCCCGATTACCACCGCCACGTTGTCCCGGTGGAGCAGCTTGTTCAGGGCGGCCACAGCCTGCGCCGGGATACCCTGGGAATCTTCAAGGATCAGTTCAATCTGCCGGCCAAGGACACCGCCTTTGGCGTTGATTTCGGCAACTGCCAGTTTGGCGCCGTTGCCCTGCATTTCGCCCAATCCGGCGTTGTCCCCGGTCCTGGCCGAAACGGCCCCGATTTTTATGGCGCCCCCTTCGGAGCTTCCCCCGGCGAACACGGGAGTACCGGCGGTAAGGATCAGCAGCGCGGCCAGCGCCGTATACAGGATTTTCTTTGAGAATGACATGTGTCGTACCTCCTAACAGTATTAGAGAGATTGTACGGACCATTTTTTTATTTTGTCAAGAAAAATTTTGAAATACGGTTTTATTTTTGTTCTTTTTGGTAGCCCAGGGCCAGGGAAAGCTCCTCGGCGGAGGAAATCACCAGGTCCTTGAGCGCCGCCATGCGGCTGTCCACCAGCCGGACCGTCGGACCGGAAACACTTATGGAAGCAATTACTTTCCCGTAATAATCCCGGACCGGCGCGGCGATGCACCGGACGCCGTATTCGTGTTCTTCGTTGTCGTAGGAACACCCGTCCTTGCGGATATTCTGGAGCTCCGCGGCAAGCTGCAGCCGGCTGGTTATGGTTTTTTCGGTGAATTTATGAAACGTACACGTCCCCAGGTAGCGCTCCAGAGCCTCGGAATCGAGCCACGCCAGGAGCACCTTGCCGACTCCGGTGCAGTATTCCGGCGCCGTACTGCCCACCCTGGACTGCATACTGACCCGTAAATTGTGGCTGGATTCGATTTTAGACAGGTATGTGAGGCGGTTATCCTCGAGAATAGCCAGGTGGACCGTTTCTTCCGAAAGCATGGCCAGGCGTTTCAGTATGGGCTGGGAAAATCGGATCATGTCGATCCTGCCGTAGGTGCACATTCCCAGCTGAAACAGCCTGAGGGTCAGGGAATACTGGTCGTTGTCCGCGTCCCTGCGGACGTATCCCTTTTCAATCAGGGTACACATGAACCGGTATACCGTACTTTTGTGGCTTCCCACAAACGCGGCAAGATCGGTGAGGGACATTTCTCCGTTGTCCGCCAGGGCTTCCAGGATTCCCAGTGTTTTTGCTACTGCCTGAACTTCCCCGGGCTCTTTATTTTCTGTCATTGTACTCCCTCACGGTTTGATTTTTTCTAAAATACCATGATTTCTCATTATTTTCAATAATTTCTTTAAACAAAGCAAATATGGCATTTTTTTAAAACTCTGTTTCATTTTCATTTGACAATATCAAATATGTGTGATTCCATAGTAATACGAGATAAATAAACGGAGGATTGCGGAATATGAAAAAAATCATCGGAAAACGCCCGGAACTGGATCAGGGTATACTGGATAAATTCGCGGGCCTTACCAATGTCATGAGTGTTTCCTGCGTGGTGGGAGACAGCATGGAGCGGGACGGCATCATGCACAGCTGCATGAAAATGCGGAGCGTAAATAAATCTTTCATAGGGCCGGCCTTTACGGTCAAACTCTCTTCCGGCTTCCTGGCGGACTGCCTGGAAATTTTTGAGCATGTAAAACCCGGGGATGTGGTGGTCATCGATGCCTTCGGTGATACGGAAACATCCATCTGGGGCGGACTCATGTCGGGACTCGCCAAGGCCGCCGGCGTTAAGGGTGTGGTTATTTACGGTTCCGCCCGGGATACCGACGAATCCCGGCTCCTGGACTTCCCCATCGTGTCCAAGTCCGTTTCTCCCCGGGAAGCCCACAGCGCCATTACCAAAATATTCGAACCCATTGAACTGATGACACCGGTGTCCTGCGCCGGGGTAATCGTAAATCCCGGGGATATCGTGGTGGCCGATGAAATCGGCGTCAGCGTCGTTCCCTACGGCCAGGCCGAAGCGGTGTACGAAAAAGCCGCGAAGCAGGCTGCCCAGGAAGAGGCTACCCGGAAGGAAATCCTCAAGGGCGCCACCGTGGCGGAGCTTCTCGCGAAATTCGGGAGGATATAGCCATGGCCGGACCGGATACTGAAAAGGTATTTCCCCGGAAAATCAGAGATGCCATTGAGGCCGCCGGGATCGTGGCGGTCCTCGTGATTGACGACGCGTCCCAGGCGGTTTCCGCGGCGAAAGCCCTGATTGACGGCGGAGTTACCGCCATGGAACTGGCCCTGCGTACCCCCGCTTCTCTGGAGGCGCTGAAATCCATTACCTGGGAAGTGCCTGGTATGCTGGCCGGTGTGGGTACCGTCATTGAGGAAGGCCAGGTCAGGGAAGCAAAGGACAGCGGCGCGGCATTCATCGTAACCCCCGGAACAAACCGCCGTATCATCGAAAAGGCGGTTTCCGAAGGGATGCCCATAGCGCCGGGCATCGCGGTTCCCTCGGATATAGAAACCGCCCTGGAATGCGGATGCCGGACCATGAAATTGTTTCCCGCGGAAAACCTCGGAGGCATACCCTATCTCCAGGCCATCAACGCGCCCTACGCCCACCTCGGCGTCAGGTATATTCCCCTGGGAGGCGTCAGCGAAAAAAACCTCGCCGCCTACGCGGAAAACCCGCTGATACTGGGTATCGGCGGCTCATGGATCGCACCGCGTACATTAATACAGGAAAAGAACTGGAGCCGTATCACGGCAAACGCAAAAGAAGCGATCCGAATATGCAGGGAGGCGCGAACGTAATGGGAAAACTCGTAACCTTCGGAGAAGTCATGGCCCGTATGGAGCCGCAATTCCCCTACCGTTTTGCCCAGGCGGTGCCGGGTACCCTGAACTGTACCTTCGCGGGGGCGGAGGCGAATGTTGCCGCGTCCTACGCCCTCCTCGGGGGAGACGCGTCCTACGCGACGGCCCTTCCCTCGGGTCCGCTGCCGGACGCCTTTATCACCCAGATGCGGGGACTTACGGTAGACATATCCCGGATTCACATAACCCCCAAGGGCCGCATGGGTATTTTCTTTCTCGAAACCGGAAGCTGCCAGCGGCCAAGCAAAGTCTGGTACGACCGGGACTATTCCTCTATTGCGGTAACGGCCCCGGAGGAATACGACTGGGAGACAATCCTCAAAGACGCCGAACGGCTCCATATTTCAGGGATCACCCCGGCCATTTCGGAAATGGCTGCCCAAAGTTCCCTGGCAATTGTGAAAGCCGCGGCGGCCAAGGGCATTAAGGTATCGGTGGATCTCAACTTCCGGAAAAAACTCTGGAAATGGCGGCCCGGAAAATCAGCCAACGAGCTCGCCCGGGAGGTTGTGGGAGAAATGCTGGGATACACCGATCTGGTCATCGGCAATGAGGAAGACGCCCATGATGTACTGGGCATACAGGCCGGTGAATCCGATGTCAATGCAGGAAAGCTCGACATCGGCCGGTATCCCGATGTGGCCGGCCAGATCGCCGCCCGATACCCCTCGGTGACCAAAGTGGCCTTTACCCTGCGGGAAAGTATTTCCGCAAACCACAACAACTGGGGAGCCATGCTTTGGGTAAAAGACAGCGGCAAAGCCCACTTTGCCCCGCTTAAGGACGGACAGTACGAACCCTACCGGATTACCGACATAACCGACCGTGTGGGAGGGGGCGACTCCTTTGCCGCGTCCCTGCTCTTTGCCCTGCAGGACCCGGAATTCTCCGGAAACACCCAGGACTGCCTCGCCTTTGCGGTGGCGGCTTCCTGCCTCTGCCATACCATCAAGGGCGACTTCAACTATGTAAACCGGGAGGAAGTCGTCTCCCTTATGAAGGGAGATTCCACCGGAAGGGTTAAACGGTAAAAGTGTCCGGCCGCGCCGGAACCGGCGGTCTGATACCGCTCAAACAAATAAGGACAACAGAATGAGTACAGTCGATCATCTAATCGGAAAAAAGGTTAACCCCGACGCCCTGGAAGCGTGGTGCAAAAAAGCCATGGTTAAAAGCGGCCTCACGGAATCCGATGCCGCCATGGCGGCGGATGTATTTACCGCCGCCGACACCAGGGGCATTTTCAGCCACGGAACCCGGCAGATCCGGGGACTGATGCGCAACGTCAGGGACGGCCGCATCGACCCGAAGGCAGCCCCGTCGGTGGCGGTGGATATTGTGTCCGCCGCGGTCATTGACGGCCACGACGCGTTCCCCACGACCAATGCCATCGAAGCCATGAAACTTGCCATCGAAAAGGCGAAAAAAACGGGAATCGCCTATGTGGGGGTAAAAAACTCCAGCCACATCGGAGCCCTGAGCTACTATCCCCTTATGGCGGCGAAGGAAGGGCTCATCGGCATTGCCATGACCAATACCGACCCCTGGATGACCGTCCCCGGCGGAAAAGGGCCGATCATGGGGACGAATCCCATTGCCTACGCCATCCCCAACGGAACGGAGGAACCCATATTCCTGGACATTGCCACCAGTTCCGTGGCGGTTACCAAGATCCTATCCATGAAGGCCGTGGGGAAAAAACTCCCCGATAAATGGCTGGTGGACGAAAACGGCATTCCCACGGACGATCCCGTGAATTACCCGGAAAAAGGCGCCCTCCTCCCCATGGCCATGCACAAGGGATACGGCCTGGCCCTGCTGGTGGAAACCCTCTCCGCGGTGATGACCGGATCGGCCTTCCTGAGCGGCATCAACTGCTGGCTCAACGACATTCCCGAAAAAGCCAACGAAGGCCACGCGTTTATCGCCCTCAACATCGACGCCCTGATGCCGGAAAGCGAATTCACCAAAAGGCTCAAGGAAATGACCGATGAAATCCAGAATTCACCCAAAGCCGACAACGCGGATAAAATCATGCTCCCCGGGGATATCGAGCATGAGAAACGAAGAAAAGCCTTCGCCCAGGGACTGGAACTGCCGGATTTCGTTTTGGTGAATCTCTACGGCCTTGCGGAGGACATCTCCGATACCGAAGCCTTCAACAGCCTTTTTTCATAGGAGCCGCGTATGATTATCCGAGAAGTTTTAATGGAAATAGATACCGCCAAGGAACGGGAATTCGTTGCGTTCTGGCACAGTGAATACCGGAAAGCCATGGCCGGCCAGAAGGGATTCGTCGGCGCCGAGCTGCTGAAGCAGCAGGAAAAATCAAACAGCTACCAGATGCTGCTTAGATTCCGGTCCTCCGAGGATGCCGCCCAGTGGCGTGAATCGGATGACCATACCCGGCTCGGGCCGCTGCTCAAGGAATACGCGGCGGTTATGGAGCTGCGGGTATTCGATCTTGCCGAATGGTAAGAACCATTTCTTTATAAAATCAGGAGCCGGTGACCGGCTCCTTTTTTTGTATTTTCCCTTCCGCTGAAAGACATCTTAGTATACGATATAGGTAACAACACAAGGAGTGAATCCAATGAAAATAGCCATACTTGGAGCGGGAAACATCGCGCGGAAAATGGCCCTCACCGCCGCGAAAATGGACACCGTCGAAGCCTGCGCCGTGGGCGCCCGGGATGCCGGAAGAGCTAAAACTTTTGCCGAGGAATTCGGTATCAAAAAATCCTACGGCTCCTATGAGGAACTGGTCAGTGACAGTGAAGTAGATCTCGTATACGTGGCGACACCTCAATCCCATCATTACAACCATATGAAACTGTGTCTGGAACACGGGAAGCCCGTGCTCTGCGAAAAAGCCTTTACCGCCAATGCCCGGCAGGCCCGGGATATCCTCGATCTGGGAAAACAGAAAAAGCTCCTCGTGGCGGAGGCCATCTGGACCCGGTATATGCCTATGCGGAAAACCCTGGACGAAACCATAGCCAGCGGCATCATCGGAAAGGTAAACGCCCTCACGGCCAACCTGGGATATCCGGTTTTCCGGAAGGAACGTCTCAGGGAGCCCAGCCTCGCGGGAGGCGCCCTCCTCGATATCGGAGTATATCCCGTTAATTTCGCCCTCATGGCCTTCGGCGGTGAAATACAGAAAATCGATTCCAGCGTGGTAATGACCCCCGAAGGGGTCGACGCCATGGAAAACATAAGCCTGATGTACCGTGACGGACGGATGGCATCACTGCACAGCACCATGGTATCCGTAAGCGACCGCCGGGGGCTTATCTTCGGGGAAAAGGGTTATATTGAAGTTACCAACATCAACAACCCCGCGCGGATCGCGGTGTATCTCTACGACGGCACGGACTATACCCTGGCGGAAAGCCACGATATGCCGCCCCAGATAACCGGTTTTGAATATCAGGTAGAATCCTGCCGGAAAGCCCTTGAATCGGGCTGGCTGGAGTGCCCCGAAATGCCCCATTCGGAAATCATTACGGTCATGGAACTCTTTGACGGACTGCGGAAAAGCTGGGGCATGAAATACCCCATGGATTAACCCGCTTATAGTTTCGAATTCGGCATCCGGGCAGCCATGATCCGGCTGAATACATTCCGGACATGCTGCCGGGCTTCCTGTTCGGCCCGCTGGGAATCCTTAGCAATGATTGCTTCAAGAACTGCCAGGCGCTCGGGCACCGAAGCGTCGGGAAACAGGGGAATGGTACGGGTAATGAGTCCCATGGAATCGATTCTGACTGAAATAGATGCCGACAGTTTTTCCAGCATGGAATTGCCGCAGAGAGTCCTGAGTTTTGAAACGTAGCGGCTGCCGAATTTATGAAGTTTTTCCGCCCGCTCGGCATCGTCGGAAATATCCTTAATCTGGAGCAGTTCCTCCCGGAGGTCCTCGAAAGGAGCTGTATCAATATGGGGTTTGCAGAGGATGTTTGCAATCATACCCTCCACAGCTTCCCGCGTTTCGTAAATATTGCAGAGTTCCCCAAAATCCACGGTGGCCACAAATGTTCCAAGGTGCGGTTTGATGGTCACCACCTGCTCATCTTCAAGACGGTGGAGGGCTTCACGGATCGGGGTCCTGCTCATGTTCAGCACCACTGAAAGTTCATTCTCCGGAAGGGCTTCTCCGGGAAGGTATTTTCGGTTTTTGATAAGCTGCTTTATTTTCTCATAGGCCTGTTCACTCAGTTTCTGCTCTTTCATATATTTCCATAATGAACCATAACGGTAAAATTCACAAGGGTATTGAGGACAAATAATATACAAATTGTACACAACTCGTACCGCCTTTATAAAAACAATAAAAAATTTGACAAAGCAAAAAAACAGATGTAAGATCACTTGTATACAATCTGTATAATACAAGAGCACAATCAAGGATTGCATCGGAGATGAACCAATGAAAATTACCGGCTTAGAAATACACGCTTACTCTGCCCCGCACACCACGCCGATTGCCAATGGCAAATATACGTATGCATCCACTGACATTGTTATTGCCTCGGTTCTGACCGACGAAGGGATTACCGGATACGGCTGGGCCCACGGAGGCAATCTGGTTATCGATACCCTGGAAAGTCTGCAGGAACGGATTCTTGGAGAAGACCCTTTCAATGTGGAACGGATCTGGGAAAAAATGTATCTTCCAAAAGTATACGGAAGGAAAGGATTTGCCACCCGGGCGATCAGTGCCGTGGATATTGCTCTCTGGGACATAATAGGAAAAACCGCAGGCCGGTCCGTACACCAGATGCTGGGGGGATACCGGGATTCGGTGCCCGCCTATATTGCCGGGGGCTACTACGAAGCGGATAAATCCTTTGCAGGGCTCCAGCAGGAAATGAAGGATAACCTAGCCAAGGGAGCCCGGGCAATAAAAATGAAAATCGGCGGAGCGTCCGCGGCAACGGACCTTGAACGAATTGATGCAGTCCGGGATGTGATCGGGCCGGATATTGAGCTCCTGGTGGACGCCAACAATACCTATGACAGGATAACCGCACTCAGGATGGGCAGAGAGCTGGACCGCCGGAATATTTACTGGTTTGAAGAACCGCTGTCTCCGGACGACCTGGAGGGCTGTGCGGAGCTGTGCCGAAAGATCGATACACCCATTGCGGTAGGGGAAAATGAATATACTCGGTGGGGATTCAAGCAGCTCATAGATGCCGGGGCAGCCCAGATAATAAATGCCGATGCCCAGGTGCTCGGGGGTATTACTGAATGGAAAAAGGTTGCTGATTTAGCCATGGCGGCACACATCCTTGTGGCGCCCCACGGTGACCAGGAAATCCATGCCCATCTTGTGGGGGCAATCCCCAATGGCCTCATCGTTGAATACTACGATAACAATACCAATGCATTAAAAGAAGCTATGTTTCCCAAGGCTATGCATCTTAACGGTGAAGGAGCAATCGTCCTTCCCAGTGAACCGGGATTGGGAGCGGATCCCAACTTTGAAGCCCTGGAACGCTTTAAAACATATCCGCACAGCTGAAACGGGTCATGCCCATATCAGATACCAGAGTTATTCGATAACGTTACGTATCAAGTAACTCCCGCTGAAAAAGCATGTTTTATGGACCTTAGGCCATAAAACTGTAAGATTTGTTGGATAACCAACCTGGACCGGTACGCCGGCCAGTTATCAAACAAGTCTAATATACCATCATTTGGAGGAGTAGCTATGAAAAAGTCCGTATTATTGAGCCTTATTATGGCAGTGGGACTTATCGTACCGATGGTTTTTGCCGGAGGCACCAGTGATGCTTCAAAGGCGTCATCACAGCCGAAAAGCGGAACCCTAAAAATCTGGTCCATGCTGACCCAGACCGAACGGGCAGCGGAATTCGAAAATCTTGCCCTTATGTACGAAGCGGCCAATCCCGGTGTCAAAGTTGAGATTACTGTCATGCCCTGGACAGGCGCTATGGATAAAGTGGTCTCCTCCATCATGGCCGGCAATCCCCCGGACATTACGGTGTGCGGAAACGGCTGGCCCCAAACACTGGCGGGCACCGGCGGAATTATGGAACTGAGCAAGCTCATTGATGCCATAGGAGGTAAACAGTCATTCCTCGGCACATCCCTGAATCTTGGAACCTATGAAGACGGCTATTATGCTATTCCTCTTTATGTTACGCCCTATGTGACCTACTACCGCGAAAGCTGGCTCAAGGAAGCGGGAATAACAAAACTCCCCGCCACCTGGGAAGAATACTATGATATGTGCAAAGCTGTTACAAACCCCGCCAAAAACCGATACGGATTCGGTATTCCACTGGGAGATCTCCATGGGTGGAAAACTATCTGGACACTGCTGCAGTCAAACGGTGTGGACCTGATTAATGTGGATGCCAAGGGCAACTGGTATGTAGATGTCAATGCCGCTGACAGGGCTGCCATTATTGAGGTGTACAATTACCTGTTCCGGCTTATCAGGGACTGTTCCCCTGCGGGGACCGTCAGTTATACCCAGACAAACGTCCGGGAACTGGTTGCCCAGGGAACCATCATGAGCCGCATTGATACACCGGAAATATATTACAATGTCAGGGCCATGGATCCGGAACATCTTGATGATGTATCATTCTTCTCTTTCCCCGGCCGCAAGACCGTTGGTTCCGGCCTTGGCTGGGTAGGTCTCAATGTGCTTACCAAGGGTAATACCGATCTGGCCTCGGATTTTATACGGTTCATCTTCGAAGGAAACCGGATGGTTGATTTCTATACCAGCTATCCCTATGCCATGTTCCCCGCAAAATCCGATATGTTCGAAAACCGGGACTACCAGGCAAAACTCCCGGATGAAATCAAAATCCTTGTCCCCGATATGGCTCTGGAAATTCTTGACCATGCCACGGGACTGCTCCAGGCAAATGGTCCCTTCCCCGGCGCCGGAGAAGCGGAATCCCGGAGTGTCCTGGGGAACCCCCTTTCGAATATGCTGATCCGCGGCATCAGTGCCGAACAGGCGGCGGACCAGCTTATTGCAGAACTGAAAAGCCTGATCGAATAACAGAGAACAGCAGCCCGGACTTCTTTGAACATGCAGGTCCGGGTTCCGCCTGTTTTAGAGCACAGAAAAATCAGGACCGTAGTACCCGAATACTCTGGTATCGGACAAAAGGCAGACCGACATGAAGAAAGCGAAACAATCGGAACAGCATATCATGAACCGGAAGATGAGCAGACAGGGTTTCCTGCTGTATCTTCCTGCGATTATTATCATCCTGGGTATTGTGGTATATCCCATGATATACGCACTGCAGATGAGTTTCACTAATTACCGGCCTACCCTGCCGAAGGTGAATCTGGTAGGATTTACCAATTACAAAACAATCCTATCGGATTTGAAATTCTGGCAGTCCATTATGCGGTCCCTGATTTTCACCTTCGGTTCACTAATCCCCCAAATCGTACTGGGTCTTATGATGGCATCCCTGCTTAACCACCCCATGCTGAAATTGAAAGTACTCTTCCGGGGCCTTGCCATTACCCCCTGGCTGATTCCCACGGTGGCGGTGGCCATGATCTTCCGCTGGATGTTTCATGATCTCTACGGAATCGTAAATCACATCATGGTTAGAAGTGGCTTGCTTTTATCAACCAAGGCATGGATCGCCCAGGAAGGACCGGCCATGTTTCTGCTGATTCTGGCCAATGTGTGGCGGGGAACACCCCTTATGATTACCATGTTTCTTGCGGGCCTTCAGGGGATCCCCGGCGAGTTATACGAAGCAGCGGAAGTGGACGGCGCCAATGCCTGGACCCGGTTCCGGCATGTTACCCTGCCCCTGCTCGTCCCGGTTATCATGGTATCGGGAATTCTGCGGTTCATCTGGACCTTCAACTTTTACGATCTCCCCTGGGTCATGACAGGCGGCGGTCCCGCCGAAGCTACCCAGACTGCGCCGATCTACGCGTACCGCCGGGCCTTCAGCGGCTACCGGATGGGAGAAGGTTCGGCCATCACCATCATTCTGTTTTTTATTCTGGTTCTCTTTGCGTTTCTGTACTTCAGAGTCCGGAAATACCAGGACAGGCTGTACAAATAAGGAAGCAATGATATGACTAAATCACAGCGGTATACTATAAAAAGCATCGGTGTTCATACACTGGCAATTCTCGCCCTGATTCCGGTACTGTTTCCCATTTACTGGCTCATTGTCTCGGCGCTCCAGGATCCCCAGTCGATTATCAGCATCCCGCCCCGGCTTTTTCCAAAGGGATTTTCCCTGTACTTTGTCCGGAAGGTCTTCGGGGAATTCGGGATCGGGCGCTTTCTTTTCAACAGCGTATTCCTGTCGGTAACATCAACCTTCCTGACGCTGGTGGTGGCATGCCTGGCGGCGTTCAGCTATATTGCCTACAAGTTCAGATTCCGGGAAACCTTTTCCAAGCTGGTACTCTTTGTGTATATGTTTCCCCAGATCCTCATCATCATCCCTATATATCTCCTCATGACCCGGATGCATCTTATCAATACCTTTACCGGGCTCATGCTCTGCTATATCGCCTTTGAACTTCCCATCTGTATTTGGACCATGCAGTCCTACTTCGAAACCATTCCCCGGGACTTGGTGGATGCCGCGGAGATTGACGGCCTTTCCCGCATACGGACCCTCTGGCACGTATTCCTTCCGGTGGCGCTGCCAGGGCTGGCGGCTTCGGGAATCATGACGTTCATCGGAATCTGGAACAACTTCCTCCTGGCAAATACTCTTTTAATTGATGAAACGAAAAAGACCCTCCCGGTGGTTATTGCGGACTTTGCATCCCGGGACAACATGATGCAGGGTGATGTTCTGGCGGCGTCCCTGGTGGTGTGTATCCCTTCATTCTTCTTTGCACTTTTTGCCCAGAAGTATTTGGTCGGGGGCCTCACCAGCGGGGCGGTTAAGGCTTAAGAGAAAAGGTTACTGGCTATGAAAATTACGGATATAAAAACCCGCTTCATCGATATCTATATGTTTGTGGAAGTCCATACCGATGAGGGAATAATCGGACTTGGGGAAGCCGGTTCCTGGGCTTTCCTTGAAGCCGCCGCCGCTGCGGTGGAAACCTTCAAACGGTATCTTATTGGACAGGACCCGCTGCTCCGGGAACACCATTGGCAGTATCTCTACCGCTGTTACCATTTCCGCGGGGCCGCGATTATGGCGGCCCTGTCGGCCATCGATATTGCCCTATGGGATATTGCAGGAAAATATTACGGCGTTCCCTGTTACCAGCTCATGGGCGGGAAATGCCGCGACAAGGCCAGGGTGTATTACCATGTGTACGGCGGCAGCAGGCAGGAATTAATTGACGGATGCATCCGGGCAAAAGAAGCGGGCTTTACCGCGGTGGGCCATCTGACACCTTTTGCGGATGAGCCCCGGGACAAAAGCTGGTTCAAGACCTTTGCTTCCCGGATCGATGACGGCATTGAAAGCGTCCGGCAATACCGGGAAGCGGTGGGAAATGATGTGGATTTGTGCATCGAAATTCACCGCCAGCTTACAGTGCCGGAAGCGGTTGCCCTGGGGCGGGGTATCGAAGCATACCGTCCGTATTTTTTTGAAGACCCGGTAAAACCCGATAACTTTGACGAGATGGCGGAAGTGGCCGCCAGCATTCCCATAGCCATTGCGACAGGAGAGCGGATTCACACGCTCCAGGAATTCGTGATGCTCCTTTCCCGGCATGCCTGCCGGTTTATCCGGCCCGATGTCTGTATGTGCGGCGGCCTGACCCACGCAAAAAAAATCGCCGCCCTGGCGGAAGCTTTCGGAGTGCAGGTTATTCCCCATAATCCATTGAGCCCCGTAAGCACCGCCGCGTGTATACAGCTGGCCGCGGCGATTCCCAATTTCGCTATCCAGGAATATCCCATTGGCGAGGACCGGCCGCCCAAGAGCGGCATTGTGAAAAGCGCCCTTACGCTTGAAGACGGTTTCCTGGTTATTCCCGATACTCCGGGTATCGGGGTGGAACTGCAGCCGGATGCGGAAAAGGAATTTCCTTATATACCCCGGGAATACAAAACGCGGCTCCAGTCGGACGGTTCGGTATTCGACCAATAATAGATATTGGAGTTGTTCGGAAACTTCAGTTTCAGAACAACTTCCGCTGAAAAACAGCAAAATACACAGTATTTTGCAGAATGTGTTCGATAACCAACCGGGTTATCGGACACATCTATTGCTTTTACAAAAAGGAAACAGCAGCCATGAAACAGCTCCCATCATCCTATGCGGAACTTACGGAAATGATCCATGCCCAGGACGGCACACGGTATCCCGCCAAAACCCTGGTAACCATGGAACTGCAGCCCGGATACGAACGGGCAAAAACAAAGATGATTTTTCCCATGCTGGCTATCAACGAAGCCCATCTTATCATGCTCATGGAACAGAATATTGTAAGCAGAGAAACCGGTGCGCTGATAATGAAAGAATTGGAATCCATCAATTATGCCGGATACACGGACCATACCTACACCGGACAGTTCGAGGATCTTTTTTTTGAAATAGAACATGAACTCATAGAACGGACCGGCGGCCTGGGAGGAAACCTCCACCTGGCCCGGAGCCGAAATGATATGTGTCTTTGCCTGGCCCATATAGTAATCCGGGAAGAACTGCTTGATCTTATACGCATTGCCTTGGAAGTCCAGAACACCCTGCGGCTCTTTGCCGAAGAACACCGGGACACCCTCTATGTGGTGCATACTCATACCCAGCATGCCCAGCCCAGTGTTCTTGGCCATTACTTCCTGGGCGCGGCGGATCTTCTTGACCGGGATATCAGCCGTATGCAGCGGGCTTATGAACAGGTAAACCGCAGTCCCATGGGAGCCGCGGCTATTACTACCAGTGGTTTTCCTATTGACCGCCAGCGGGTAAGCGACCTGCTGGGATTTGCCGGCTTTATTGAAAATTCCTATGATGCCATCGGCAATGCAGACTTCTTTACCGAGACAGCCTCGGCGGTTTCCCTGGCGGCCCTGAACCTTGGCCGGGTGGTTACGGATCTGATCCTCTGGGCAACCGAGGAACTGCATGTGATCCGGGTGGCGGACGGTTATATTTCGACCAGTTCCATTATGCCCCAGAAACGGAATCCCATTGCCCTGGAGCATCTGCGGGCATCGCTTTCGGCGGTAAAGGGTCTTGCGGATTCGGTTAATCTGGTGTTCTTCAAATCACCCTATGGGGATATTTCCGATTATGAGGATGCGGAAGACCATATATCCCGGACCCTGGAACTGCTCAAGACCAATTACCGGCTTTTCAATGCGGTAATGGGAACCCTGGAGGTTGACCGGGAACTGCTCCGCCGGCGGGCCCATGAGAGTTTTTCCGTGGTCACCGAAATGGCCGATGAAATGTACCGGTCCTATGGAATCCCCTTTCGGCAGGCACACCATGTGGTGGCCTCCCTGGTCAAGGAAGCGGGCGCCCGGGGATACAACCTAAAATCCATAAGCCGGGATTTCTTTGCGGAGGTCTACGAAAACATTACCGGCCAGGCCTTTGCCGGAGATTTTTCCGCCATCCAAAAAAGCATGGACCCGGACCATTTTGTCAGATCCCGGGATGTTGCCGGGGGAACCTCCCCGCAGGCCATACAGTATATGATTGCATCGGCGGAGAAAAAAATTGCCCGCCGCCGCGACTGGATTGCTGCCGAGGAAAACCGTATTGACCAGGCGGACAAAAAAAGGGAAACTTTGGTGTCTTCAATTATCAAATAATTAAGAGCACAGCGGAAAAGGGAGAACCACCCATGAATATAGGAATTCTTGGAGCAGGCCATATTGCGAAGAAGATGGCAATCACGGCCAATAAAATGGACGGCGCTGCGGCCTGCGCCGTCGCATCCAGGGACGCGTCCAAGGCTGCTTCCTTTGCCAAGGAATACTGTATCGAAAAAGCCTACGGTTCATACGATGATATGGTCCGGGATTCCAATATAGATCTGGTCTATGTGGCAACACCCCATTCCCATCATTATGAACATATGAAGCTGTGCCTGAATAACGGGAAACACGTCCTCTGTGAAAAGGCCTTTACCCTGAACGCGGCCCAGGCGGAGGAAATCTGCGCCCTGGCCCGGCAGAAGGGGCTGCTTGCGGCTGAGGCCATCTGGACCCGGTACCTCCCCATACGGACCATCCTCAATGAGGTCCTGGCAAGCGGAATTATCGGGACACCTTCATCACTTACGGCAAATCTCTGTCATGTGGTGAACACCAAGGAACGGCTTGTAAACCCGGCCCTGGGCGGAGGGGCGCTGCTCGACCTGGGGGTGTATACTATCAATTTCGCCCTCATGGTTTTCGGAAATGATATAAAAAACATTACGTCCTCCGCGGTCCTGTTTGATACCGGTGTGGATGCCCAGGAATCCATGTGTTTTATCTACAATGACGGAAAAATGGCAGTGCTCCATAACAGCGCCCTGGCCAAGGGAGACCGGCGGGGTATGATCTACGGCGACAGGGGATTTATTGAAGCGGTAAATATTAACAATTGTGAAAAACTTCTGGTGTACGATCTGGAACACAACATTGTAAAAACCTATGATGCACCGGCCCAGATTACCGGGTTTGAATATGAAATTCTGGCGTGTCAGAGAGCGATTGCGGCCGGAGCAGTTGAGTGTCCGGAAATGCCCCATGCCGAGATAATACGGGTTATGGGGATTATGGACAGCCTCCGCAAGCAATGGGGTGTGGTCTATCCCGGAGAGTAATTTGGACCGCCATACAAGTGCCGGAGGAGAAACAGGCCATGACTATTGATGACTGCATTACCGTCCTGGAAACCCAGGAATCCATGCTTCAGTTTGAATCTTTTAACCGTACCCGCGCATGGGAACTCGGAACGGTATTCGCTCTGGCGGCGGCAGAAAAAAAACTCAGTGTCACCATCTGCATCCGGCTTTTCAGCGGGCTCACCCTGTTCCAGTACGCCTGTGAAGGCACAAACCTGAACAATGAATCCTGGATAAACCGCAAATACAACACCGTCCGGGACCTGGAAACCAGCACCCTGCTCCACGCGCTGCTGCTGAAGAAAAAAGGAAAAACCCTGGAAGACAAGGGCCTCGACCCGGCGCAGTACGTTGCCTGCGGCGGCGGATTCCCCATCCGCCTTAAGGACAGCGGAACCATTGGCGCGGTCCTCGTGTCCGGACTTCCCCACGCTGAGGATCACGGACTGCTGGTTGAATGCATCGCCGCATATCTAAAAACGGACAATGTTCCCGCGCTGCCTCCGGGAGAGTGTCCGCTGTAAGGATCCATAAAAAAACCGCCCTTTCGGGCGGTTTTTTTGTCAGCGGGTTCCGCTTCTGGCTTCACCCTTTATTGAAGGGATCTTAAGCACCATATCCGGAAGGATCAGATCAGGATCCGCAGGATCCGGGAAGGCGTCTTTATTCGCTTCATACAGACGGGGCCATTCATAGGGGTTGCCGTATACGAAATCGTATTCAGCGATTCTCCAAAGGCAATCCCGCCGGTCCGGTATAAGTTTAACCTTATAATAAGCCGCAAGTCCGGTCTGGGAGGACGGGGTCTGGCTTCCGCCGGTATACTGGAGTCCGACGTCCTTCAGCAGCTGTATAACCATCTGTGAGTCGGGAATACTGTTTTCGTAATCCTTGGCGTTGTATTTTGAAGTGGCCGACGCAAAATACCCGGCGGCTTCGTCGTACAGCTCCTTGTCGCGGCTTTCAAGCCGGATGCTGTTGGCGTAATCCATCCGCGCTTTGGCCGCGACATAGGAAGACCGGGCGCGGTAGGCCAGGAGCTGTTCCTGGATATACTGCCTGGAGAGGGCGGCGTATTCCTGGGATTTAACCGCGTGCTCCCGGGCAAGCTCATACTGGCCGTCATCGATGGCCTTCTGGGAAAGTGCGGCGTATTCAAGGGACTGCTTGTAATATTCGTTGTTTTCCAGGGACTGAGCCGGCAGATTAGCCGCTAAAAGGATACATGCGATAAAAAGTAATGCACTTTTCTTAATCATTACTGCCCTCCTTCTGCGGATTCGGCCTGGGCCTGTTCCAGGGCGGCGGCATCATCCTCAGCGCCCTTGATTTCGAGTTTCGCCCGGTTCAGCTGATCCATGGCAGCGTCCCTCTGGGTCTTTGCTTTGTTATAGGAACTTATGAACAGCCGTTCCGCTTCGCGGTATTTTTCCGCGGCGGCGTCTCCGGTCGCAATGGCTTCGCCCTGGTTAAAAGCATCCATGGCAGCGTCAAATTCATCCTTTACCGCAACATTTGCCTTAATAGAACGGGCGTCTTCCATTGCCTTGACGGCCCTGTCCTTTGAGGCGGCCGCGTCAGCGGCACCGCTTTCGGGAGAAGGAGAAGAAGCGCAGGAAAAAAACAACAGTAAAACCGGTACAATACATAACAGTTTCTTCATGATCCCACCTTATAATAATTTTGCATATAAAACACACAATAAACCGCAAAGGGATTATGTGTCAGTTACACAGCATCACTCTAAATAATACAACAGCTGGGGGCAACGTCAACCGGTCACTGTTTTCCATTCGGCACAGTCATTCTTAATTATACCAAATTTCATAAAAAAAGCCAAAACAAATTTAACAATCCGGAAAAAAAATACGATACCGGAAGCATGGGTTTAATCCAGTTCACGGTGGAGAACAGCAACGGGGATATTCCGGGAACGCAGATTTGCCGCGAGGGCCTCGGTGATGGCCACGGAACGGTGCTGCCCCCCGGTACAGCCGATACGGACGGCAATGGAGGACCGGCCCTGGTCGGAAAAAGCCTTTGCCATAATGGTACAAAGCTCCGTCAGAGCCCGGAGGGTTTCCCGGGAGCTCTCAAAGCCGAAGACGTAATCGGCGCAGGCTTTGTCTTTTCCCGTAAGCGGGCGGAGGGAGCTGATATAATAGGGATTGGGAATAAAACGGACATCCATAATGAGATCCCCCGACGCCGGGCCGTATCGGAACCCGAAGGACATGATTTCAACGGTGGTGCTTTCCCCCGGGGAACGGCCTTCGGCTAAGTTTATTACTCGATTGCGTTCTTCCTCCGGGGTAACGTAGTTGCTGTTGATGATAAGGTCCGCTTCTCCCCGGACCGGTTCGAGGTCCCGCCTGAGCCGGTCAAGAAGGGCCGTCATGTCCGTTTCACCGATTCTCCCGTCCTTGGCGTTCCGGTCCAGCAGGAGCGTATCCCCGGCTTCAACAAAAACAAGCTTAAACGGGATTTGGCTGCCCCGCAGCTCCGCGGTAAGCCTGCGCAGATCTTCGGCGTCGGCGCCGGTTTCGGTTCTGACGGTGATGGCTATTTTCTCGGCGGTTCCGCCGCCGTGGGCCCGGATAAACTCCGGAACCGAAAGCGGGGGCATATCATCCCTGCTTATGTATTTCATGGATTCCAGCTGCTGCAGCAGTATGCTGCGGCCCGCGTAGGGATATCCCGCTATCAGTATTACCATGGTATAATCCTCCGCTATATCTCCCGGGATACGGGTATGGTGATTGAAAAGAGCGTACCCTTCCCGGGGGTGCTCCTGACGGTGATTTCTCCACGGAAGAGCGAAACAATATCCTTTACCAGTGCCAGACCCAGGCCGCTCCCGCCCGAAGCCGACCCCCGGGCTTTTTCCACCCGGTAAAACCGGTTAAAAATGTGTTCCAGCTCTTCCGGCTCAATGCCGATTCCCGTATCTTCAATATCTATAGAAAAAACCGTACCGGTATTGACGGCCCGGATACGGATGGTGCCTTCCGAGGGAGTATATTTAATCGCGTTCTCCACAACATTCTTTACCGCCAGATAAAACCAGTTTTCATTTCCCGGGAGCAGCATCGGTTCCGGGTTTATTTCCGCAATAAAAGACTGGCCTTTTTGTTCAGCCAGGACACCGAGAGTCTGGGCGATACCGCGCAGAACCAGGGTTACATCCACCGTTCCGTCGGGATCGCCGGGGAGTTCATGGCCTATTTCGGACAGGGAAAGGAGTTCCGAAATAAGCCGCTTGAGCCGCTCGGTTTCAATATCCATTATTTCAAAAGCCCGGGTGCTTTCCTCGGGCTGCATGGTATTTCCCATCCTGAACATTTCAATAAATCCGGAAATCAGCGTAAGGGGTGTCCTGAACTCATGGGAGACACTGGCGACAAAATCCTTTTTGAGGTTCTCCAGTTTCAGCAGTTCCGTAACATCCTTGATGATTGCCAGGGAACCGAAATCAGTTCCGGTCCGGTATTTATCTATAATGGGGCCGACCCGGACTTCGAGTTTGCGTCCATCCGGAGTTTCCAGACAGAGCTGCTCGGCTGCCTTTGACGCGGTGACCTTCCGGCAGGAATCGAGAATGGCAGACAGGGGTTCCGCCGCATTGAGGTGATTGGAAGATTTGCTGAAAAATATCTCCGGCCCAAGGTTAAGAAGTTCCTTTGCCCTGCCGTTGAAGAGTACTACCTGATTGTCCTTATCCACCAGAAAAAAACCATCTTCGATCGAAGAAAAGATAGAATTGATATAGTTGTTCCAGTTATTCACCCGGGCGGTCAAATCATTGAGCTGGCGCCGGAGTTCGGCTTCAAGGTTCGCGGTTTCCCTTTTCCATACCGGCAGGGGTCTCCGTTTTTTATTTACCAGCAGCGCCGCCAGCCCCGCGAGAACCGCGGCAGCCACCAGGGCAAGGATCAGCACCGCGGCAAGCAGGACCCGCATAAGCCCCGAATCAACGGAAACAGTTTCCTGACCCGACAGGGCGTTTATTATCTCAATGAGGTCCGTCATGGATTATCGAGCCGGAAACCGAAGCCGCGGACGGTTTGAATGCAGGCAGCGCCCCCGTCCTTCAGGCAGATTTTCCGGCGGAGGTTGCGGATATGCACATCCAGGGAACGGCCCGGGTCAGCGGCGCCGGATATTCCCCCGGCCTTGATGAGGGTATCCCGGAGAACAACCTTTCCCGGGTGTTTTATCAGTTCTGCCAGAAGGGCAAATTCCGTGGGGGATAAATTCACCGGATCACTCCCCAGCCGGACGCCGTGGCCCTCAATATCAAGGGTAAGGCTGCCCGCGGCGAGAACCTTATCCCTGGAAACGGGAATCCCCCCGTTGGACCGGCGGAGCACCGCCTCGATCCGGGCAAAGAGTTCCCGTATCCCGAAGGGTTTGGTCAGGTAGTCATCGGCCCCGACGCCGAGGCCGATAACCTTGTCGCTCTCCTCGCTTTTGGCGGTGAGCATGATAATCGGAATATTCGCCGTTCCGGGATCCGATTTAATAATCCGGCATACTTCAAGGCCGCTCATTCCCGGAAGCATAAGGTCCAGGAGGATCAGGTCAGGATTGTCCCTTCCGGCGGCCTCGACGGCACCGGGGCCGTCGGCGGCAATGGTAAAATCGTATCCGTACTGCCTGCAGTTCATTGCCAGGAGTTCCGCAATGTGAGGTTCATCATCGGCAATAAGAATACGCTTTTTTACACCCATGGCACAGAACAATACACCTTTCTTTTAAGTTTCTGACAGCAGAAATTAGTTAATTCCTGCTATCAGAAACAGTTGCAATCGGAAATAGTAAAATATCTTAAAAGTATTTTACTATTATACCACCGACAGTTTTCCGAGGGCAAGATTCGCGCCGCTTTCTTTATCGAAAACAATACAATTTTCCCCGATAAAGTCCATGTTAACTTCGGTGTCGGTTTTGTAGTCAATGGCGCCGAAAACCACCGATGTCAGCATCATATCGCCCATACGGACCCTGACAATGGTCTCCATTCCCGAAGGCAGGGTTGAGTAAATATGGGCTTTTGTTTTGCCCTCCTGACCGATGTGCACATACTCCGGCCGGATACCGAGGATTATCTGCTGATCATCCCGGAGGCTGATGCTTCCGGAAACAGGGGAAAAGATAAGATCCATACCCCCGGCGTTTACTTTTATCTCATCGAGATTAACATTCTTTCCGGATCCTTCAATAAAATTCATGGTGGGACTTCCGACAAAATCGGCGACAAAAAGATTCGCCGGATTGTTGTATACCTCCAGAGGCGGCGCGTACTGCTGGAGCAGCCCTTCCTTCATCAGGCAGGTGCGGGTGGACAAGGTCATGGCTTCAAGCTGGTCATGGGTGACATACACAAAGGTTGAATTGGTTTCCACATGGAGGCGCTTAAGCTCGGACCGCATTTCAGTCCTGAGTTTGGCGTCGAGGTTTGAAAGAGGTTCATCCATAAACAGAACCTTCGGTCCCGTCGCCAGGGTCCGGGCAATGGCGACCCGCTGCTGCTGTCCCCCGGAAAGCTCACTGGGATACCGCTTGCCGAACTGTTCGATCTTGAGCATGGCCAGCAGTTCCGCCACCCGGTCCTTGATCCGGGCTTTGTCCCATTTAAGATTTTCCAGACCAAAGGAAATATTCTGTTCCACCGTCATGTGCGGCCAGAGGGCGTAATTCTGAAAGAGGAATCCCACATCCCGTTTATTCGGAGAGACATCAATACCTTTTTCAGAGGAAAAAACGACTTTACCGTCTATGGTAATTTCCCCTTCCGTGGGGGTTTCCAGACCGGCGATCATCCTGAGGGTGGTTGTCTTGCCGCATCCTGAGGGCCCCAGAAGGGTGACGAAACCGCCGTCGGCGATGGTAAGATTGAGATTGTCCACGGCGGTAAATTTTCCGAACCGTTTCGTTACATTCTTCAGTATGATTTCAGGCATATTATCCTCCGATACCCTTGTCTATGGATGCGCCGGTAAGTTTGTTGATTATTGTATTGAACAGGAGCACGATAACGATAATGATCAGGTTGATCGCGTTGGCGTACTGGTTCCATCCTTTTTCATTGTACTGGAACAGCATGGTGGTCAGTATTCTGGTGGACGGAACGATAAGAAGCACGAACAGGGAGAGTTCCCGCATACAGGAAATAAAAGGCAGCAGATACCCCGAGAGGAAGCTCGATTTCTGTATGGGAAAAATAATCCGGGTCATCCGTTTCCACCACGGGATACCCACAATGAGTCCCGCCTCTTCAATCTCATTACTCAGCTGAAGCATGGCGTTCATCCCCGACCGGGAAGCGAAGGGCAGGTACTTGACCGAACCCACCAGCACCAGCAGGGTGAATGAACCGTACAGCGACGGGATGAACAGGTTCGGCTTTGCGAACATGGACAGATAAATCGCGCCGAAGGCCATGGACGGCATGAGGTACGGGAAGAATGCCAGATTGTTTACGAAGGTCGCCAGTTTGCTGCCCCGTTTCTTTACAATGGCGTAACCCGCCAGGGCGCCGACGGTTCCCGAAATGAAGGCCACCACCACCGACAGGCGGAGGCTGTTCCACAAGCCGAGATAGATGTATTTGTTCTTGAGAATCCCCGGCTCACCGCCGCCGATATCCTCCCGGCCTTCACCGATCCAGAACTGGGTGGTAAAGTTTTTGAGCGAATAATCTCCCGGAGCCATGATGAAGGATTCCACCGCAAAGGTGATCAGGGGCAGGATGGCGATGACGCCGACGAAAATCACCAGGAACACCGAAACAGGCGTCCGGAAAGCTTTTAGTTTAACCAGGGAAATATTGGAACTCTTTCCGGTTACGGTGGTAAAGGATTTCCGTTTCCCCACGAACCACTGCTGGAACATGAGGATGGCGGTTCCGATTACGATCATGACCAGAGCCATGATGTAGCCGTAGCCCGGGTTGAGCCCGTTCAGCGTGCGGTAGAGCTGGGTGGTAAGCACCTGGAACCGGACCGGAAGGCCCAGGAAGGCCGGCACCGCGAAGGCGCTCATGCAGCTCGAGAATACCAGGAGGAAGGTGGACATCACCGCGGGCATAACAATGGGCAGGGTTATGCGGGAAAGAATTTTAAAGCGGTTCGCCTTGAGAATCACCGCGGCTTCTTCCAGGTTGGCGTCCATATTCCGGAGAATCCCGCCGATGAGAATATACGCGAAGGGGGCGTAATGGAGCCCCTGGACAATAATAATGGGAAAAATACCATAGGCAAACCAGTTTGCCGTTTCTATTCCGGTCATGGCCGTGAACAGCCCCGGGGCTCCGCCGATAAGACTGTTCCGGAAAAAGTTCCGCCAGGCCATAGCCAGGGTCCAGGAAGGCATAATATACGGAAAAATAAACGTAACGGAAATAAAGGATTTCCACCGCATATCGCTGCGGGTAATGAGCCATGCCACACTGCCGCCCAGAAAAATGGCGACCACACAGCTCCAGAGGGATACCTTAATGGTATTCCAGAAGGGCCGGTAAAAAATATTCTTGCTTGTCTCACCGTCCAGGAATATTTTCTTCCAGTGGAACATGGTGAGATCCCCGATTTTCGATCCCTTGACGCTCATTACTTCAGAGGGATGCACAATAAAAGTATCCCTGATGAGAGACAGTAACGGAAACAAGGTCAGGAAGGTGAGGAGGACCGCAAGAATTACCAGGATCACATTGTAGGGTTTCCTGATAAAGGATCGTAACTGATTACCAATGGTCATGGCCGCTGAATCCCCTATAGTATCGATTGGGTACAGTTCCTCCCCATTACGCTAAACAGGGGAAACTGTAAAAAATGGGCAGACCGCCGGAACCCAATCCCGGGTTCCGGACAGTCAGGCATATTACTTTTTGTAGGCTATGTTGTTGACGAATTCCTCAACCTCTGCCCGGTTTTCGAACAGATACTGGGGATCTTCAAGGACCAGACGGCTCTCCCAGAAGGAAACGGGATGGTCGCCGGCGTTAACGGGAATATTGGGATTGGTGGAATAGGCACCCACATCCTTGCCCCAGGGAGCGTAGCCTTCCGGGGTCAGAAGGAATTCAATAAAGAGTTTTGCCGCGTTGGGGTGCTTGGCGTTCCGGGTCAGATGCAGGAAGGCCGGATACATAAATCCCGAGAAAGGTTCAATCTCGGTCATGGGCATCAGGGCAAGGTTTTTATTGGCGTCGAACCGTGTTTTGGAATACACAAAGAGGCCCATGGTTGTCTGGGGCTGACCTTTGATCCCGATATTTTCGGAAATCGTGGTATCGCTGTTCCCCAGCACAAGGCCGTTCCCGAAGAACTGTTTTATCCATTCGTAACCGGCATTCGGCGTGGTAAGTACCAGTTTTTTTCCATAAAGATCCTGATAGGCTTTATCGATCTTGGCGCTCCATTCCGGGGAGGTAATCATGGTGAGGAAGTTCATGTTGACCCCTTCGGTATTGGGGTCTTTGAACTGCACCAGCCCCCGCCACTTGGGTTCGGTTACTTCCCAGATATTCTTCATGACCGGAGTCTGGGTCCGTTCACTGTTAAAAATAAATACCTTGTTGATGAGCTGGAATGTCAGCGGATTCTGGTATTCCTGGGGAATTATGGATTTCATGGATTCCGGGACGTAATTAACCAGATACCCCGGGGCAATGAGCTGCCCGTAAATCCGGCCTGAGTCCTGGGAGATGACAAAGTCCGCCCCTTCAATACCGCCGCCGACTTCCTTGGTAACCTTTTCAATCAGCTCGCCGTCTTTGAGGTTGGAATATTCAACCTTGATGCCGTAGAGTTTTTCGAATTCCACCGCGGCGTTGGCAATACGGGATGTAATTGAATAAACCACCACCTTCCCTTCTGCCTTGGCAGCGGCTACCAGTTCATCATGGGTCAGAACTTTCTCGATTTCCGGATTAGTCTGGGAAGTATCGCTTTTACCGCCCCCAAAGACTACCGCCGTCATTGCCATGGCTAAGGCAACCAGAACTACCGTCCTTTTCATACAAGCTCCTTTACATTAAGGAAACGTTAAGATTACGTTAATTATTAGGCAATACTTCCAATTAGTCAAGAAAAAAAGGATACGTCCAATCTCTTTTATTACTGCAGTACCGGTCTCTGACCTCATATCCGGCAGATTCCACTCTCAGCCGGTACTCTGCTCAATATTGCTAATCTTCCCGTATCGTAGTATTACTCATACTATGAAATTCAAATGCGTTATTTTCGACCTCGACGGAACCCTGGTGGATACCATCGGGGATATTACCGCTTCGGTAAACAGGGCATTATCCGATAATGGCTACAGCCTTCATTCCGAGGATGAGTATTACACCATGGTCGGCTGGGGCTGGCGCAGACTCTGCACCCTGGCGCTTCCCGAGGAGGAGCGGTCCGCCGAACGGGTCGAGGCAATCTTCGGCGCGTCCCTGGCATACTACGCTGAAAATCCCGTGGCGTTCACCAAGCCTTACCGGGGTATTCCGGAACTGCTCGTAACGCTTAAACAGAAAAAAATAAAAACCGCGGTCCTGACCAATAAGCCCGACAGCCTTGCCCAGGCCGTCACCGCCGCGGCCTTCCCCGCGGATACCTTCAGCGCGGTATACGGCGAACGGCCGGAGCAGTTCCCGCGGAAACCCGATCCGGGATCAACATGGGAACTGCTCCTCGAACTGGACGCCAGCCCCCGGGAAACGGTGTTTGTCGGGGATTCGGAAGTGGATGTAGCCACAGCCCTGGCGGCGGACTGCCACAGCATAGGCGTCAGCTGGGGATACCGGGACAAAGCCGTTCTGGAGAAAGCCGGGGCCCAGAGGGTCATTGATACCCCCGGAGATCTGCTGGAAATAATCCAGGAAAAATTCTGAAACCTGCGGCGGTACCCGGCGGCAGAAAATTTTACTTGATACAGCAACTATTTTCTTGACACTCTTTGAAAATCGTTATTATTATTTGATATATCAATTATTGATACATCAAATAATATTCGGAGTTGTCATGAATGTGTTACTGATTAACGGGAGCCCGAGAAAAAACGGAGCCACCGCAAAAATTCTGGCGGAGATTGAACACCGGCTCACGGAACATATCCAAGCGAATTGTGAACTGGTAAACATTTCAGAGTTGGATCTGGAATTCTGCAGGGGCTGCTCCGGATGCTACAGGACCGGCGCTTGTTTCATTCCCGACAATGCGGAGAATTTATCCGGGAAAATCGCCCGGGCGGATATTGTTGTTTTCGGTTCTCCGACCTATGTCAGCGGTATCTCCGGGCAAATGAAAACCTTTGTCGACCGGGGACATTTTGTGATTGAGCAGCTGCTGACGGATACCTATACCCTTTCGGTGGTTACCTATGAAAATGCCGATGGTTCCTCCGCCGCGGGGATTCTGGAAAAGCTATGCATCTTCTCCGGCGCTGTCCACTGCGGAAATATTACAGCCAGGGTTTCTCCCGGACAGAACCCTCTGGCGGTTAGAAGGATTGAGAAAAAAGTAGCCGCCGCAGTAAAACGACTCAGCCGGGCCGCTCTAAGGAGAAAGAAAAGAAACCTGGTTCAGGCTATTATCCATTCAGCGGTATTCAATATAGGAATAAAACCGTTTATACTGAAAAAACCGGATGCCTATACCGGCGTTCTTGAGCATTGGAAAAAGCGAGGAATTGGGGGTGTCTCAGTTTAATCTCTACGAGTCCGCCGGCTTTACCCTGGTTAATACTGCTTTTCAGGTTAAGCAGAACCTGACCGCCCTGTTTTTAAAGCACGGGTTTGACGCTACGGTGGACCAGTTCTCCGTGCTGGCGGCCCTCAGCAGGGAAGACGGTGTTACCCAGAAGCGGCTGAGCGAAATCAGCGGGAAAACCGATTCAAACCTTACCCGGATCCTAAAGGGCATGGAACACAAAGGTCTGCTTTACCGCAGAATAGGGAGCGACGCCCGAAACAGAACTGTACATCTCAGCAAAACCGGTACGGAATTATACGGGGCACTGCTGCCGATTGCCCGGGAATACAATGCCCGGATATTCCGGGGTATTTCAAAGGAAGAAACCGAAACTCTGAGCCGTATCCTCCGGCAGCTCCGGGCCGGCCTTTCCCCGGAGCGATAATCCAGGGTGTCTGTATTATTGCATAACGGGCCCCGCGGTACTGTTCTCCCCGGGCGCTTTCCGGCTTGAAAGACCCATACTTACCCGGTACTATAGAGTCTATGAATAATCCGATGGTAGAAAAAAATATCGGCGAAATGAGCCGGGCTCTGGCCAGAACCAAGGACCCCGAGCTGGTGGAATCTTTTCTCCGGTGCCTCCTGACTCCCGCGGAAATCACGGATATTGCGGCCCGCTGGGCCCTGGTTAAGGCTCTGGACCAGAAAATTCCCCAGAGGGAAATAGCCAAAGACCTGGGACTCTCGCTGTGCAAAATAACCCGGGGATCCCGGGAGCTAAAAAAACCCGATTCCGGTTTCCGCCGGATTCTGGATATTTTTCAGGAATCAGAAAAGGAAAACAACTAAAGGAGTGTATTTGTGAAACGGAAGTATTTGCTGGTCCTGTTTATCTGTATTGGGGCCGCTGTTTTTGCCCAATCAGGATCTCCCGCGGCGGTCTTGTCCGCCGGGGATGTGGACGCGTTTATAAAGAATTTTGAATCCATCCAGGCGGACCTGGAGAAACTGGGTCCGGTTTATGAAAATTTCGCCGAAAGCTTTGACCCCGAAGATAATCCCAACATAATGGCCCAGGTTCAGGCCATGCCGGTCCCGGCGGAAATAAAACAGGTCTTCAGGAAAAACGGCCTCGGCGACAACGGCTGGCCTAAGATGATCGCCATTCTCCTTGGCGCGAGCGCCATATATATGGAAGATGCTTTAAAATCCCAGGAAGCTGAGTTTATGGCGGTTCCCCAGATGGCGGAATACTTTGAACAGCTGAAACTGCAGGTCAAGATGCTGAAAGACAGCATCCATCCCAGCGATATAAGGCTGATTGACCAGAGAAAAGCCGATCTTATCCCGCTTATCGAAAACGCGTAAGGCTATATAGTTTCCGCGCGGAAGGACCGCCTGAACAGGGCTCTTCTTCCGCGCTCAAGCCAGACAAGAAGCACCGCAAGAAGGAGCCTCGGCACAAGGAGCCACACAAAGGGAACCCCTATGGCCATAAAAAGCAGGGAATCCTCCAGCAGAGAATGGCTGATCCCAACGTGGTGGTTGAAGAGATCCCCCTCGGAATCCGAAAGGGCTCCGGCCCTGATCTGTTCTATCAGAATTGCCGATCCGTACGCCAGTCCCACGAGGTTGGCCACAATCCAGAGATACCCCGACTTCCGGGGAAGCCCGAATACCGCCATCAGCGGAGCCATGGCGTTTCCAAGGGCTTTCATAATCCCGAATTCATCGAGAATTTTCTGCAGAACCATTATTCCGAAAACAATGCACACCATCTTCAGAATAAGCAGCCCGGAATCAACAATCCAGATTTTTAGAATAATAAGCAGCTCCGCTCCCGTTAGCCCGATCGCGTCGGGCGGACCTGATTGGGTGCCGCCGCTGGGCATACCCAGCGCGGCGGGGAGTACCAGATTGAGCAGGAAGCCCGCAATCAGGGCGAAACAAATCCGCAGGGCTGCCATTTTAAAGGGATTTGAGCCGGTTTTGCCCATTACGGCGCATTCAACGATAAGATTATGGGCAATAAGGCACATGGAAGCCAGTATCGCTATCTCCCGTCCGGACAGGCTCAGGTTCTGGATTACCGCAATGGCGGAATATATATTGAGGAAAACGGAGCTCAAAAAAACCAGGGAAGCTTCTCCGGGAAGTCCGATGATACGCATCACCGGGTCCAGAAACCGGGCGGTATAATACAGAATTCCCGAATGATCCAGGAGAAGTACCAGCAGCGATACCGGAAGCATGATGGTTAGAAGAAAGCGTATCGATGACAGTGCCGGGGAAACCGCTTTTGAGGCAGCGGAAACGAGGCGGGAAAAAAAACGGTTCCGTTCCATAACCGCAATTAGAGATAGAATCATGCTTCTTGTCAACAGCCGGAGGCAAAATCGCTATGATCAATTTCAATTTTTTTATATAATGGAGAAAATCGTAATCCGAGGTGAATTATGAACAGCGTGAAAGTTATTCCATCGGAACGGTACGGATATGATTTCATTCCCCCGGAATATTTACCGGCGGACAAGGATGAATACTGGCTCCGGAATCAACAGAACCCAAGTATCCGCCGAACCTGGCGGCGGCTGAAATCCCATGAGATAGAGGTCCTGGTAAAAAACGAGAATTACTGCTCAGACTGGGACAATTTCCTGGTGAGCGATCCCTTTGAACCGGGGCTGATACGGAATTCCAGTTTCCACGGGCTCATACGTATCGGAATACTGCGGGACGTGCTGCTTCAGCACCACGATTTCCGTATTCCCGCGGGAATACGGAACAGCACCGTCATTTCCTGCGATATCGGCGATGATCCGGCGATTCAGGACTGCACGTATATTTCCCATTATATCATCGGAGACCGGGTCATCCTGTCCCGCATTGACGAAATGCAGACCACCAACCACGCGAAATTCGGGAACGGGGTTCTTAAGGACGGTGAAAAAGAGGACATCCGTATCTGGATAGACGTGATGAACGAAGCCGGCGGCAGATCCGTACTGCCTTTCGTTGATATGATTCCCGCCGACGCGTATCTCTGGGCCGCCTACCGGGACGACACCGCGCTTACGGCAAAACTCATGGAAATAACCCAGAACCAGTACGGCGGACACCGGGGCAGCTATGGGACCGTGGGCTCCGGGTCGGTGATAAAAAGCTGCGGCATCATCAAGGATACCGCCGTAGGTTCCGGCGCGTACATAAAAGGGGCGAACAAGCTTAAGAACATCACCATCCTTTCCTCCGAAGATGAACCGAGCCAGGTCGGCGAGGGGGTCGAAATGGTGAACGGGATCGTCGGATACGGCAGCCACGTTTTCTACGGCTCCAAGGCGGTCCGTTTCGTTATGGGCAGGAACTGCAATTTAAAATACGGAGCCCGGCTCATCCACTCGGTAATGGGGGACAACTCAACCGTTTCCTGCTGCGAAATCCTGAACAACCTGATTTTTCCCGTTCATGAACAGCACCACAACAATTCCTTTCTTATCGCGAGCCTGATCCAGGGCATGTCCAACATGGCCGCCGGAGCCACCATCGGGTCCAACCACAACAGCCGGGCAAACGACGGGGAAATCCGGGCGGGCCGGGGTTTCTGGCCCGGGCTTTCGGTCACCCTGAAACACTCCAGCCGTTTCGCCTCCTTTGTGCTCATTTCAAAAGGAGACTATCCCTATGAGCTCAACATCACCCTTCCCTTTTCTCTGGTTAACAACAACACGAAAAAGGACCGCCTGGAGGTGATGCCCGCGTATTTCTGGCTCTACAATATGTACGCCCTGGAACGGAATTCCTGGAAAACCGCGGCCCGGGATAAACGGCTGAAAAAAATCCAGCTGATCGAGACCGACTATCTGGCCCCGGACACGGCGGAGGAAATAATAGAAGCCCTCGGGTTCCTGGAAAACTGGATGGTTAAGGCAGGGTTAAGCGGGGAGGAAGAATTAAACAGGACCGAAGGAAACGGATACGGCCCGCCGGATTCCGGCGGGGATCCTGAGGATCCCGAATACGCGTATATTCCCGCGGCGGATGAGGAAATCCCCTGCACCGGACTGGAACGGCACAGCCGGGGAACGGTTATCCTGAAACCCCGGAAAGCCCGGGCAGCCTACCGGGATATGCTCCGGTATTATTCGGTAAAAACACTCATCGGTTATATGGAATCCCGCCCGGATATGGATTTCGGGGATCTCAAACGGGAAATGGAAGACCGGGAGCCCGGCTGGGCCGCGGCGGCGGCATCCCATGGAAGGGTCCGGGACTGGACCAACCTTGGAGGCCAGATCGTACCGTCATTCAGGATTGACAATCTGAGGGAACAAATCCGCTGCGGAGAGATGCGGAGCTGGGACGACATCCACGCCGAATACGGCCGGATGGCTTCATTGTATCCCCTGGACAAAGCCCGGCACGCGTGGTCGGTGCTGGCCCTTCTCAGGAACGAAGACGGCACCGGGGAAAAATCCGGCGGCAGCGGCGGTATGGATTCCTCCGGGTTCAGGGATGAACTTTTTTACGCAGGAAAAACAAAAAAATGGCTCACCGGTCAGGTGTACCTGAGCAGGGCAAAGGATTTTAATGATCCCTTCAGGGCCATAACATACCGGAACAGAGCGGAAATGGAACAGGTCACCGGGGCACCGGATGGTAATTTCTTCGTCAATCTTATGCGGGAAGAACTGGCGAAATTCGAGGCTTCGGTTACGCGGCTGGCGGCCCGGCTGTAAAAAAACCTCCGGAAGGCAGTCCCGCGGGATTTACACCCTGTGGAGTTTTTTTATATTAGCCGATATAGTATATATATGGACACACCAGTTATTACAGAAATGGATATGGTTATCCGCCTGTGCCTCGGATTTGTGGCAGGGGCCATTATCGGTTTTGAACGCTCCAGCCGGCGGCAGGTCGCGGGGCTGAGGACCCATATTCTCATTGCCACCGGGGCAACCCTTCTGATGATCCTTTCGATCTGGCTTCCCCAGGAATTCAATTCCCTGAAAAACGGGGATCCCGGACGGATTGCCGCACAGGTCGTATCGGGCATCGGGTTTCTCGGCGCCGGTGCCATTATCCGTTTGGGCAATAACGTAAAGGGCCTCACCACCGCCGCGTCCCTGTGGCTTATTGCCGCCGTGGGCCTTGCCATCGGCGCCGGCATGTTCCTGGCAGCCGCGGTGACCGAGATTATAACCCTGGTAACCCTTATTCTTCTGGATGTATTCGAAAAGAAACTCTTCCCTTCGGAACGGAACAAGATTCTCGAGCTTACCTACAAGAGCAGCATCCCCGATACCAAGGAAGCCATGAAAATACTGAAATCCTTCGGAGTCAGGATCCAGTCGGTGGACGTAAACCAGTCCATCGGCAAAGACAAAGGCGCCCGTCTGCGGCTTCTGGTGGGAATGCCCGACTCAACGGATATTTCGAAACTCGCCAAGGCCATGAAAACCACCGGCAATGTGGAACGCTTCGAAATGAAGGAAAAATACTAAAAACCAGTTTTATGAGGAAACAGCCGGCACCGGTTCACTCCGGTCCGGCGCGGTGAGCGCCTCCAGCTGTTCCAGATACGCCAGGGCTTCTTCCCGGGAAGAGCCGCACATTTCCCGCAGCGGTTTGAGGGATCCGCAGACCGGCGGCCGTCCGGGGGTTCCGTAGATGGAACAGCGGAGATCATCGGCCAGGTGAATGCAGCGGACCCCCGCGGGTTTTCCGCCGGGCAGACCGGGCATGGGGCTGGAAATAGACAGGGCGATGCAGCAGGCGCCGCATCCGGGGCGGCACGCCAGAATTTCACCTTCCATTTATAGCTTCTTCAGTATCGGAATAACCGGCTCGGTGAGTTCTATGGCAGCGGGAAAATCGCCGTCCTCCAGACGTACGGTCTCGCCGTCCATCTGGGCCAGGATCGGATACGCGTAGCGGAATTCAACCTTGCTGGCGCTGAATAATCTGGCTTCGGGCTTATCGATATGGGTGCCGGTGGTAAACTGCCCTTTTAAGGCAACCTTTCGCAGCAGGGACATCTGCCGGACCTCGCAGACATTGCGGTCGTCCGGGAGTATCCATTTGTGGGAACCATAGGTCCTGTGCCCGCTGGCGCCCATTGCCAGGAGCAGCACCGGTTCGGTAAAACGGGTCACCTCCCTGCCCGCCTCGTCAAAGGCAGCCACGTCCATGGTCTTTACCTTGTAGATCCGGTCGTACAGCAGGGACGCGATATCCACCCACAGTTTATAGGAATCCCCGGGAAGATTGCCTTTCATCTTATTGGTCATGTGGGTGACAAAGGCGTCGAGCCCCACGGAAAGGATATTGAAGGCCAGGAAAGGGCCCTTGTCCTTATTCGCCGTGGTGAGCCGCAGCGCCCGGGCATACTCAACCCGCGCAGGATGTATCAGCAGGTCCAGGGCTTCACTCAGTTCCCAGCCGTCGGAGCCGTCGTTGCCGGTCCCCATGGGAAGCCGCAGAATAGCGCAGTTTGAACGGACCGCCGCGGGGGCCGCGTACAGCGAGAGCTGCGCCTCCAGGCTGGTCCCGTCCCCGCCGGCGGTGATGATAAGGTGAAATGGCGCCGGCCCGCTCTCAGCGGCCATGGCGCCGGCTTCATCCATAAGAGCCTCCACGATGGCCCCGGCATGCCCCGGACCGTTGGTGGGAACCAGCCCCAAAGAACCAAGCACCCCGGATCCGCCGTCAAATTCCTGGGCAGTCCGGGACGGACCGGACCAGGCGGAGCGGACCGGACTGTTCCGTGCCTTTTCTGCGTAAGAACTCAGCACGGAAAAATGCCTGTTCCACCGGGATTTGATGGTAAAGCCCCCGGCTTTCGGGTTGGCGATTACGGTCCAGGTCAGAGGACGGCCCTGGGCAAGGGGTGTCCGGGAACAGATATCCGACAATCCGGCGGCAAAGGCTTCAATGGCGTCCATGGATCAAGCGTGGCATGAAAAATCCGGCCCGTCAAGGACCGGTCAGGGTGTCTGCAGTATATATATATACTGTGCCGGACAAAGCAGCATGGAGTAACAGATCCGGGGGTCCTGCCTTAGGGTATGGGGTATGGCGGCGCATCGGCCTGCGGCCTCGAAAGCCGCTCATACCCCATACCCTAAGGCACCCCGCGTTACCTATTTCGGACCATGCTGCTTTGCCGCTGCGGTATACTGCAGATACCCTGCCGTGGCGGGGGGGCTGGGTGGTGAAAGACATTTCCAGATATCCCAGGAACCAGAAGTGGGGTTGCTGCAGCCAGGGGTCATGGCCTTCGGACGTGCGCCGCCCTCCCCGCAAAGGGCAGCACCGAGCCGGTTAAGCCTGAAAGCACCTGTCCGCAACGGTAACGCCGGGTGTCGGATGAAAAGAAATACCGCTTTGCGGTGTTTTTTCATCCGACGGGCCCCGCGGCCCCGGTAACCCACGGGTGCTTTCAGGATTGTCAGACTCTGCGCTCCCCCGCATCATACTTTGTTGTTTTGCAGGACCGGGCCGAGTTTGTAGACATCGGACACACTGTCTACCAGAATACCGCCCATGCCCAGTTCCAGGGGAAGGGCGATATCGATATCGTACCGGTCGCCGATGGATACACAGGCGCCGGGTTCCGCGCGCAGGTCCGCCGCGGCTTTCAGGAACGGCGCCTTATGGGGCTTTGAAACGCCGCAGGTATCAAGGCCGATGACGGCTGAAAAAAACGGCATGACCCCAAGGATGGCGAGGGTTTTCCTGGCCACCAGGGAGGGATTGTTCGTGACCACCCCCAGGGAATAGGTCCGGGAAAGCTCTTCCATGGTTTTCTGCAGTTCCCGGTCTTCGGAAAGAAAATCCGCCGGTTCCAGCAGTTCCTCCCGCCACCGGACGCTTTCCTCTATGGGGATACCGAAGGCGACAAAGGCGTTTCCCATGCTCAGGGTTTTGCCGCCGTTGTTCCCGGACCATTCATCGCGGTATTCCTTAAGCTGCTTCATCATTTCTTCAAATGAAACACCCCGGAGTTCCGCCAGCCGCTGTACGGGGTATTCCTGCTGAACCCGGTTGTACTCCGCGTGGGTATAAAGGGTCATATCCATATCGAAAATAAGCGCCTTGATCTGTTCGGGAAGCTGATAACATTTCATGGGAAGAGTGCCTCCAGTTTCGAGCTGATATCCCGGTACCGGCCGTATTCCTGCCGGTACTGTCCGTGAATGGCTCCATTCGGCATATAGGTTTCTTTTATGTGCACGATCATTTGGCATGCCTCATCCAGGTCCGCCGCGTCTCCCAGGGCCGTGAGCGCGAGGCAGGCGTCTCCGGCAAGTTCGCCGTCGGCAATTTCCATGGCATGAAGCACTGTCCCTGATATATCCGCCTTGAGCTGGTTCCAGAGGGAGTTCTTCGCCTGCCCTCCGGAAATCCGCATCTCCGTCACCGGAAAACCGTTTTGTTCAAGAATATCGAGGGCGGAAAGGACCTTAAACCCGATGGATTCCACCACAGCCCGGCCAAGTTCCGGCCGGGAGCTGAGACCCGCGGTGGAAACGAGGGCGCTGGGAACGGTAAGGCTGCCGCCGGAAAGATCCGGAAAAAAGAGACAGCTCCCGGAACCTACCGGACAGCCGTCTTTTCCCTGGGCGCACCGGATAATTTCCTCCAGAATAACTTCATAGGAACGGTCCTTCTGGCCGGTGATTTCCCGGAACCATTCAAAAAGCCGCCCCGAACTGGGGATCATGGCCCCTACACTCCATAAGCCGTCCTTTACATGGGGAAAACTCCCGAGGCCGCTCCCGGAATCCGCTGGAACGGTGCTGCATACGTTGATGCCTTCGGAGCTTCCGGCCCGGTCGCAGACGATCCCCGGTTCCAGAGCCCCGACGCCGATGAGGGCCACAATAAAATCGGGCCCACCGGCGACTATGGGGATACCCCGGGGAATCCCGAAATTCTCCGCCGCCCCCGGGGAAACCCTTCCGGTTACCCGGCCCAGGCCGATATAGGGAGGGAATTTCTCCGGATCGAGCCCGAAGAGCCGGCACTGTTCATCATCCCAGTAGTAGGGAGTATAGGCAGGCGACGGAAGGGTGGTAACCGCGTCCGCCCCCAGGCGCCACGCGAGCCAATCCTGGGAAGCGAAGAGGTACTGCGTCCTGTTGTAAGCGGCGGCTTCATTCTCACGGAACCAGGCGGCGCGGGGCAGGTACATGGATTTCCGGGCGGGATCCCCCGGGGGCACGGAAATAACCTTGTGTTTATCGTGCCAGTGGAGGGGCGGAAGCGCCCCGCCGTCCCGGGTTACGGGCACAAAGGTGGGTCCGTTCCCGGAAATACACACGGCGTGAGGCACAAGTTCGGAATGGCGGGAAAAAAGAAGCCCCAGGGCCCGGCGGAGGGCTTCTTCCCAATCCGCTGCCAGAACGGTTCCGGCAGCGACCTGGTCGCCGGGATACGCCTCCCGGGCAAAGGCCCGTTCCCGGCCGCTGCTGTCAATGAGGGCCGCTTTGAGGGATGAGGTGCCGATATCCGCGCACAGGATTATACGTTCGGAAGTCATTACATTAATTATCGGAAAAAAGCTTGTTTATAACTGCCCGGTTGTCCAGCAGGGAGCTGAGGGAGCGGCCCTGGTGCAGCCGGGAGATGGTCTTGGCAAACAGTTTCGAAATATTGGCGCTGATATACCATTCCCGCTGGAGCAGCGCCTCATGGTATACCGCGTTGGTCCCGATAATCCGGTGGAAATACCCATTCTTATACGCTTCATCAAAATGTTCTATGGCATCCCCGGAAAAGAGCGGCAGACTGACCGCGCAGATAACCCGTTTTGCCCCCTGTTCCTTGAGGAATTTCATAGCCTTAAGCAGGGTTCCGCCGGTGCCGAGTATATCGTCAGCCATGAAAACGGTTTTACCTGATACATTACCCAGGAGCTTGATCTCGGCAATGTTGTTATCCAGGGCGTTTTGGGAAACCTTGGAGTAATCCCGTTCCTTGTACAGAAGGGCCAGGGGTTTTTTAAGGGCCGTGGCGTAGAATTTATTCCGGTCCACCGCGCCGGTATCAGGCGAAAGAACCACAAAATCATCGCTGTCGATGGATTCCAGCTCCGCCAGTTTGCGGATAATCTGGTAACTGGCGTGGAGATTTTCCATGCGCATGAAGTTGAAGGCATTGCCGATTTCCCGGGAGTGAATATCAAGGGTTATGATCCGGCTGACCCCCAGGGATTCCAGAATCCGGCCGACCCGGCCGGCGGTGAGCCCTTCCCTTCCCTTTTTCTTATGCTGCCGGGCGTAGGGATAGGTGGGAATAACCAGGGTAACCCGTTCCGCTCCGGCCTGTTTGGCGGCATCCACGGTCACGAATATGGTCATGAGATGGTCGTTTATGGACATGACCTTGGTGGTTTTCCCTTCATTAAAGCTCAGGGGATAATGGTTTTCCACATCCTGAACAATGTAAAGGTCCTTGCCGCGGATGGATTCAAGGATTTCCGCCTTGATTTCGCCGTTGGGAAACAGGCTGAACCGGGCGGGAACTTTAATGCGCGGAGATCGGTATTTCTGGATCTGCCCGGGAATACAGGCGTTGCTGGAAGCCACATCATTGATAAAATTTACCTTTCTGATGGCCGCTTCTTCTTCCAGACCGTAATGTTTCGCCAGTTCCGATACCATATAGGAAAAATGCTTATGGTATACTTTCCGGAGATGACTGATCACCTCCCCGGCAAAACATTCGCCCCCGGGACATGCAAGAACCCCAAGATTTGCAGGATTGGAATAGTTCATGAATACTAACTTAGTACCATAATAAGCCCCGGAGGTCAAGCCGGGGCTTATTATGCACAAAATCAGTTTTCCAGAACCACTACCAAATATTTAACAGAACTGGGCTTATTACAAAATAAACCCTACCTTCCGGTTTTTAACCGTTTTTTATAAACCGTTTGCGGTAAAATGGCGGCTATGGCACGACATAGAATTCAACATACTGCTCATATAGAATGCGCTGTTGTGTCCTCCGTCCCTTAATTCCCATGTGACCGGTATGCCAAGGGATACCAGATATTCTGCCACAAGCTGAGTATTTGCAGGGCTTACCATAGTATCCTGGAGCCCACAGTCCAGATAGAAATCCATAGTTTTCAAGGTAGCTGCCGGGACTGTATCAATAAGAGTATTAGTTGATGCGCCCACGGCCCCCATGTGGCTTGCTATGGATGAATACAAATCCGTATGCTTGAGGCCTATCTTAAACGCACCGCCGCCGCCCATGGAAATGCCTGTCAACGCCCGGAATTTCTTATCCTGCAAGACCCGGTAATTTGACTCTATCTGACCGCGTATATCTATGGTAATGTGGTCTTCCCAGGGCCCGGCACTGTCTGAAGGACCGCCGGCCGGAGTAGTTGTATTTTCATAACCGGAGCTCTTTCCGGAATCGGGCATAACAACAATCATTTCTTTTATTTTTCCTTCCTTTATCCAAGCCTCCATTTTATCCTGGATTTTATCCACGTTTATAAATGATTGTCCGGTACTGTTAATGCCATGAAGCAGATATACAACTGGATACCTGGCTGTTCTGTCAGTGTAATACGATGGAGGCAGATATACTGAATATACCAGTTCCTTGCCATTCATTTCAGTCAACGCAGAAGTATAGGTTACTGAATAGCATCTGTTATAGTTTCCTTTTTCTTTTAATTTATAATTATCAAAAATAAAATATATATAATAATTTTCATCATCAAGAATAACCTCCGACACAGCCCCCTTCCTGCCGGTAATTACCCTATGGGCTGTATAGCATCGATCTTTATTATTTAGCTTATAAAACCCGTTGTTGGTATCCTCCACAATGATCGTATCATACAGGGAGAACCACTCTGACACCTGGGCAACCTGCTTAGCTTTGTCCAATTCATTATTCTGGTATAGGTCCGATAACGTTGCGGCATAGGCCTTTATGTTCTTTTGCTCAAGTGCTGTTATCTGGGTTGCGACTAATTCACCCAAAACACCGCTTTTCGAGATTGAATCCGTCGGAAGTCCTTTCAGATACCGAGTCGCCGATGCAGTGGCGGATAATGCCATGGTACGATCATAAAACCCGCCGTAGGAATTATTATTATAAACCCGGATACAGATTTCATTTTTTCCGGTTTGGAGTAATGAAGAATCTACCGTATATTCACGGCTAACCTCCCAGTAGGATTTTTCAAACCTAAAGTCACCGGATTGGTCAAATCCTCCTAAAGAAGGGACTAAAGAAGCCGGAGCCTGTGTATTATCTGCCTTTTTAAATCCACTGGCAGCTACCGGAGTTCCGTTGATATACACTACATCCATATCATCAATAATACTCAGGAGCAGCGTAACCGTTGGTTCCGCCAGAAATCCCTCAGAAATAGTTATTTCCTTACACCACCATGATTCAGACCATTTCGGGAAGACATCTGAAGCAAGCAGCGTGTTCCGAGCATCGGTAGTGCTCCCATCATTGGTCATTTGCAACAATCCGCCGGTAGAATAATCATTCGATGGTCCTTGGACGATATCCCATGTTTTAAAAACAGCCGCAGCGGGGATAACCGCGCTGCTGTCATCAGTCCAGGTAACGGTACAAGCGTTATAAGCAAAATATTGAAACATATTTGAATATTTGCGGTAAACCTTAAAATACCAGTCTCCGCTCAGGTCAATATACTGATTTTTAAATTCCTCTTCCGCTGATTTGATATCAGCACCGGAGAACATGTCACATGCCATAACTACAAGACAGAACCCGACTAAAAACCATAATGCCTTTCTCATGTGAAACTCCTTTCTAAAGAATTTATTAGTTACTTACTGAAAGAAATTATCATGACTTTTAGGAATTCGCAACAAAAAAAGAAATAATTTATTTTATGGGAATAATAGACAAAATGTTGTTTATACGAATGCTACTTTCATATAAATGAGAAAAATAACTGATTTAAGCAGAAATACTCAGTTTTCCAGGATGGTGATTTCCACCCGGCGGTTCTGTCTGCGCCCGGTTTCACTGCGGTTGTCCCCCAGAGGCTTATCCGCGCCGTAGCCGCGGACCACCACCCGGTCGGGAGCGCGGACCTGTTTTCCGATAAGGTAGTCCGCCACCACACCGGCCCGTTCCAGGGAAAGCTGCCGGCGGCCGGCTTCGGTCCCGGCCATGGCCGTATGGCCGCCCACCAGAATATCCCGGTCTTTGTACCGGAGAAGGATTTCCGCAATTTTGTCGAGTTTGGCCTTTTCCCGTTCCAGAAGCACCGCGGAATCCGGCTCGAACTGGATATCCTCAAGGCTGATGGCGACCCCTTCGTCGACGATGCGGACCGTGGTATCCTCGATTCCGAGGCGGGCAATATCCTCGGTAATTTCGGTGACCATCCGGCTCTTGTCCATGGCAGGGGCTTCGATTATTTCGGCGTCCGCCCTGCCCCGGTACTCAACGGTCTGGCCGTTGGAGAATTCAAAAATCATTCTGAATGATTCCTCATAGGCAGCGGCCTGGCCAAGGTCAAAATCCCAGAAAACCAGCTGGTCCGACGCGCCCATGATGCGGACCGGCCAGATACGGCCGGAGACGGCCTTGGGTTCGGAAAAAATACGGTATGAAACGGAAAACGCCGGATATTTTGAGCCTTTCCACTCCCTGTTCCCCAGGTAGGTATAATTCGCGGTAAAAGGAATGCGGTACGGTTCCTGAATTCCGAAAACATCCCTGAAATCGTGCATTTCATGGCCCTCGGCGGACCAGGTATCCCCGGGCACCACGTTTCTGCCGGGAAAAACCGGGACATTACGGACCACCGGCATATAGTATTTGGGATCTATGGTGATATACCCCTGCCGGTCCCGGCCGAATACCGACTCGTATTCCCGGGCCCACTGGAAGCTTTGGCCCCCGTATACACCCTCGGACCGTTCAGCGGTCTGGAACCGCGCGGAATGGAGGCCAAGGCCGTCACGGATGTCGGTAACTTCCACCGCGATACGGTTGAGAATCTCCGCCCGGTGGCTCAGACGCCGGTCAACGTACACATCCTCATTGACCGTGGAAAGAATCCGGTACCGGTCGCCTTTGGTATGTTTGTATTCAAACTGTTCCGCCAAAAGCGGCATTCCGAGGATAGTTAATATAATGAAGAAAATCTGTGTTTTATACCGGAATTTATGCATACAAGCCCCCGTATACGTATCGGCAGCCCCGGGGCCTTTATTGACTTTTTCGCCCATTCACGGTAAAAAGAAATAAACGTATAGGGCCTATAGCTCAGTTGGTTAGAGCTGCGGACTCATAATCCGTCGGTCCCTGGTTCAAGTCCAGGTGGGCCCAGAAATACAAATCCTTACTCTGTAAGGATTTATAAGCACGAAGTTAAACGCTTCCACCAGTGAAGGTGTGTTTATTTTCTGACTGTACAAAGGATGTACAAAAGGGGATAAATGCGCCTTTTTTATTTATACAAGCGGACGAATGACGGCTATTGGTATGTCACCTTCACCATTCCTGAAACCGGGAAGCTGGGGGCTAGAAGGAGTACCAGAACCACCAACAGAGGAGACGCGGAGACCATTGCCCAGCGGTGGCTCAAAGAAGGAGTCCCTTCTACCCCCCGGACAAATAAAAATCTATTCTGTGATTACCTCATGGATTTCTGGGATTTTGACACCTCCTCCTATTTCCGAGAAATGAAAACTATGGGCAAGGAGCCCAAACGCCGCCATTCCAGGGATATGCAGAACATCGTCCAACGGTACTATAAGGACTATTTCAAGAAGAAACTCCTCATCCAAATCGATGAGATGGCCATACAGGATTTTCTTGTCCATCTCAAGATAGATAGGGGGCTTTCCGCATCCACCGTCAACTTGGCAAGGAATGCCTGCTTTGTGGCCTTGAAATATGCTAAGAGACGAAAGCATATCCAAAAATTTGATTTTGACGCCGTCCTCCGGGCCAGTGGGAATATTAAAGAAAGGGGTATCCTTGAGCGGGAAGAGGCGGAAAAAATATTTACCCTCCCCTGGCGAGATCCCCGTTCCCGGCTGATAAACCTTATCGCCTCCCAAACTGGGATGCGGCTGGGAGAAGTCAGATCTCTTCGGATTTGCGATATACACGAGGATAAAATCAACGTGGAACACAGTTGGAGCAAAATTGACGGCGGCCTAAAATCAACCAAGAACCGGGAAAGGCGGCAGGTTCCTATTTTGCCGGAACTCTATAATGAATTGCTTGCGTATATAAAAAAACACCACAGAAGCAGCAGTATTAATTGTCTTATGTTCTCAGGGGAAAAGGCGGAAACACCTTATGATGAAAAACAAATAAAGAAAGACTTTTACGCCGTTCTCTACGCGGCGGGAATAAGTGAAGCCGAACGGAAGGAACGGAATATCGTATTCCATAGCTGGAGACATTACTGCGCCAAAAACTTAGCCCAGGTTACTAATCGTACTATTGGTATGGCGATCCTGGGACACAAGACAAGCATTATGTTTGACCACTACGCCAGCCATATTGATAAGGAAACCTTTAACAAAATGGCTCAGGCCATTAAAGAAGGCTTAAAGCCAGGAGGGGGGCAGGAACCCGAAATAATGTTTCCAAAACAAGCGAACGGATAAAATATTGATTAGAATATAAGGTAGGTATGTAATGTTTCAGAATTACATACCTACCTTCTTTATATTAGAGGCCGATATGTGGTTCCTGAAATCACCCCGGAACGCCCAGCCGGTGGACGCCCAAACCTTCTTCTATGAAACATGGCAACAAGACCCGTATAAGCTAATCCCCCTGATTGTACTTCATGAAAAACTTTCTTACTGCCTTCAACTGGATAATGCTTTTACCCTCATCTGCCATTACCATGCGTTGTCGTGGGTGAAAACTCTCACTATGGGAAATGAAGAATATGAACTTCTGGATTCGGTGGCTTTTCCTTCCCCTATGGAACAGGTTGTCCAGTATTACCACCATGAGGCCGATACCATCGACGGGCATTCCATGAAATATTTTAATCCCGACCTTTCGGTGAAGAGCTTCATTGATTCCACTATGCGGAGATTCGCAAAAACAGATGGAAAAGAAAGGGCCCTTTTGCAGAAAGAGATCGCCGGAGAAATATGGGAAACACAAAATGCGGTCTGCCATACTGTTTTCGCAGAGATTGACAAATATGACACCCAAGGATTCTTGAATATTTTCAAGGTCGTACATGGCGTTATAGTAAATAAAAACTATATGCTCCGTTGTTTAGAAGAAGCCCAACGGGAATACCCGGAATATGATCTTCTTCCGGAAGTTTACAAGCTTTGTTCCCAGATCGACAGAAAAGTGGATGAAGTCAAAGAATCCATCAGCAATGTGTTTTATGAATTATCCCAACTTTATAATACCATTCCGAATAAGATTAGGCAGCAGGATTTTCATTGGAGGAAGCTCTATATGTTTGCCAAGTATCCGGATATGTTTGACGTGGTGGAAGCGCTTCAACATCTTGAAGGTTCATCGGGCAGACCTTATATAACCGACAATGGCAATTCCTTTGGCTGGAATGATACTTATGGGGTTCTCGCAGGACTTATCAGGGAACGAATCAACCCCAGCCTTTCGGGAAAGCGGGATTGGGAGCCGTTTATGCTGGCTTTTAACAAAGACACCCTCTGGGATGATGCCCGTAAGGAATTGTCAGATAAGGCCATTGTGAAAATCAAGAAAATCAACAGAGCTATTGACGATTATCTGCAAATGGCTTAAATCCTATGAATCCTTCCTTTCCTATGATTAGTCCATATCAATAATAACTTATTAGCCATAAAATTCTTACATTTCCATCCAGCTTGGAATTTTCCACTGAATCAAGGAATCTTTTCTATTTCTTTCCATATACCATCTCCTTACCTTGCGGTTCATAGAGCCGCTAATAAATTTGAGGAGGTGCATTATGCACACAGACAATTAAACCAGTTCTTTGATTTCTTCATTTGGAGAAATCCTATCCCGCAAACAGGTCGCACGGTTTTTGCAGATCGGAGTTTCCACTCTGGATACCAAAATTCCCCCATCTGCTCTCCCCCGGATTAAATTAGGGAAAAGCGTCCGCTTTCTCCGTTCAGATGTGGAAGCCTATGTCCTGGAAAACCGGATTGGTGGAGGTAAAAAATGATTGGCGAACCCTGGCTTTCTATCTTTCAGCAGATAAAACAAGAGCAGCCGCCCTATGGCAGCATAACACTAGAACTTGTTTTTCATGATGGGGACTTAAAACATTATTATCTCAAGCGGGGTGAACGGTACAACATAGAACCAGTCAATGAAGACACGAAATGAAAACAGGCCTATCGCCGAATTAAATAATCAAGAACTTCATTTTGAAAAGGTGAAAAACCGGAAGGTAATTCTGGATGTACTTACCAGTAAGGAAATCCATGAGACCGATTATCCGGCGATTGAGTTCCTGGTGGATGGACTAATCCCCGCCAGGGGCCTCACCTTACTCTGCGGAGCCTCAAAGACCGGAAAAAGCTGGATGGTTCTCCAACTGCTTCATGTCCTCTGTTCCGGGGGAATCTTTCTTGGCCAGGAGGTTGCAAACCCTTGCTCCTGCCTCTATCTGGCCTTGGAAGATTCTCCCAGTCGGCTTAAAGGCCGGGAAAGAAAGATGGGGGTGGCTCCGGCGGATAATCTTTTTATGACGACCGCCTGTCCGTCCAATGGAGAAGGAATCAAGGCAATAAGGGACACCCTTGAGGCACTTCCAGAGGTGAAGGTAGCGGCTATAGATACCTATGGCCGCTTTGCTTCCGGAAGAAGTGAAAGCACCTTCCAGAATGATTATGACTGGATGGGCAGGCTTAAAACCTTGGCCGATGAATGTAACATAGCCCTTATCCTGGTTCACCATACCCGGAAGATGAGGGATGAACTTGACGCCTATAATGAAATTTTAGGGACCACCGCCAATATGGCGGTGGCCGATTCAATATTACTTCTTATCAAAAACCGTTTCTCCAATGATGGCGAGTTAAGCTGTACCAGCCGTGATTATGAATCTAAAACTCTACCAGTGAGATTTGATACTGCCTCCTGTACCTGGAAACTCCGGGATGCTTCAACGTTCCGGGCCTCCTCCCCGGAACGGCAACGGCTATTAGATATTCTCAAGGAACATGGAGAAATGTCACCAGCAGAACTTGCCACACATATCAACAGCACTCCAAAAAATATTTCCAATATCCTTGCGGCCATGAGTAAAGAAGGCATAGTAATCCATGGGTCGAAACGAGGGTATTGGAAGGTAATATTAGAAAGTCCTCCTGAAGCTATGTAATCCCTACAAAAAGCGAATCACAAAAAAAATCTATGATTCTATTAGCCTCATGTGCTAATAAAAATGACCAAATATGGCCCGCTTTTTCAGGGCAAGATAAAGCGGGTTAAACAAACAGAGTTAATTCATTATGTAATAGAGAGATACTTGTTTAACATCTATCATCGTGTTAAACATACGTTAGTCAAATCACTCTGGCCCAAGGAATTAGATGTTTAACGTTTCTTTTTTCGGGAAAAAATATGTATTGGGAATATTAATATTGTAAATTTGGAATTAAAACACCTTGTTTTTCCATTTGCTTAGCCATTCCGTGATATACTATTTAGCGTGGCCTAACATCGCTCTCTATCAAAATAATCTCTAAATTGTACCAGGCTATTGATAACTGTCTCGATGTCCATTTCGACTCCGTAATAAAGGGAATCAACTAAATCCGCGGCCTCCTTTACACTATCCAAATCGGGTAATAAATGGCTCCATATCCACTTTACCTTGTTTGCCACAGATAAGGACTTAACGGCTAATTCAAGCATATCCTTTTCATTTATTGTTGCCACTGATACCGGCGGCTTCTGCGGAGGGATTCTATCAGATTCCTTAGTTTCCTGGTAATTTCGCTTGGATTGTATTCCAGCCTGATTCTCTGAATAGTCGTTAAACATTTAAGAACTCCTTTGGAATAGGATTAATTTTTCCAGGATATTTTGACAAAAGGATTCACTTTTTATTGGTCAAAGTAAAATTAGTAAGTTTTAAAATATACCTACTGGCAGAACGGAACATTTTCTCATTTTAGTTAAACTCTACCAGTAGAGTCAAGAGAAACTATGCATAAACTAACAAAAATTGCGATAGATAAAATATGCCGCAGAAGAAATGAACTTGGTTTGAGCTATGAAGCTCTTGCCAACAAAGCAGATATTTCTAAAAGTCATCTGTTTTATCTTGAGAATCAAAACAGTCCTAAGTCCATTGATAATCCTAAAATCGAAACGCTGATTAAACTTGCCGAAGCCTTGGATATCCCCTTCTACAAACTATTCATAGATTAAATTATTTTTGTTAAATAGAGCTTGACTCTACTGGTAGGTATGGTATGATGGTGCAAAGACGTTCTACCAGTAGAGTCATTATCAAGAATTAGTTTTCTGCTGATATAGCTTAGCATTCCGCAGAAACAATCCGGGAAAAGGCATAACAGCATTTACTTTTCATTTTTGATTCCGCTGTTTGCTGGCTTTGGAGGTGACCCATGGGGTGGGAAGAAAACAAAGGGGAATTGTTGGAGATAGCCGAAAAAATTAATTTTTTAGCGGTGACAGCCCAGCACATGGAATTCAAAAATGTGAAAGAGGCCCAGAAGTTTGTAACAGATTCGTCACTGGTAATGATGAGGCAGAGCCAGGACTTGTATCATGTTGTGGCGGAAATGGCAGAAAATATACAGGCAGAGCCGCCCTCATACGAAGAACCTACCCCAAGGCCAAAACAAAAAAAGTTAAGACAGATAAAACCCGCATGAAGCTCAATGTGGTCATTAAAAAAATGGTATTTAGCGTTGAATGACGCTAAATACAGCAAAAATGGCCATATTCTTACAGAAATAATGCTGTCTGACAAATAAATCTATATATCATAAGGAGTTATACCATCCATGTCAGACACGGAACGAAATGTCTGACAAATAACTCTATACGACATAAGGAATTAACCCTGTTTGTCTGACATCCTTTATCTTGCCCTGTATGCGGGCCATAAATGGTCAATTTATTAGCGTTAAATGACGCTAAATCACAATTTTTGGAATAACCCATTGGCATGGCCTCAAACCTGCTTTAAAACCATGTAACCAGGAACTCCCATGTCGGAAGGATCGCCATACTGATGAAATACGCATTTTACAATACTCGTTTTTTCAGATACACTTAGCATGGATTGGTAGGCTCATAAGGAAACGAAATAATGGCGATCAAGAAATCTGAATTATATAGCTCTTTATGGGCGAGTTGCGATAAATTGCGGGGCGGCATGGATGCGTCCCAGTATAAGGACTATATCCTGACGCTTCTATTCGTAAAGTATGTCTCAGATAAGTATAAGGGCGTAAAATACGCCGATATTACTGTGCCGAAGGGCGGCAGCTTTGATGATATTGTCGCATTGAAGGGCAAGGACAATATCGGCGAGGATATGGATAAAATTATTGCAAAACTCGCCGAAGCTAACGGACTGCGTACCGTCATAGATAATGCCAAATTCAATGACGAAACCAAGCTCGGCAAAGGCAAGGAGCAGGTCGATAAGCTGACCGGCCTTGTTTCCATATTTCAGCGGCCAGAATTGGATTTCTCGCACAACAAAGCCGAGGGGGATGACATCATCGGTGACGCGTATGAGTATCTCATGCGGAATTTCGCCACCGAAAGCGGCAAGAGCAAGGGACAGTTCTATACACCGGCTGAGGTCTCCCGCATCATAGCCAGTGTTATCGGTATCGATAAAATAAGCAATCCCGACACTACCCTATATGACCCGGCATGCGGGAGCGGTTCTTTGCTTATCCGGGCCGCGGATGCCGCGCCGGTGGAAGTTACAATTTACGGGCAGGAAAAAGACCTTGCTACCGCCGGTATGGCAAAGATGAACTTTGTCCTTCATAACAAGGCCACCGCCGAGATAGCGGGAAATCACAACACCTTTGCGGACCCGCAATACTTCAAGGATAACGACCAGACAGAATTGAAGCAGTTTGATTTCGTGGTTGCCAATCCTCCGTTCTCAATGAAAAACTGGACGGATGGCATTTCCGGCAAGGAGTATGGACGCTTCGACGGATATGGCGCGGCCCCGCCGGAAAAGAACGGCGACTATGCGTGGCTGCTGCATATTATTAAATCCATGAAACCCAGCGGCAAAGGGGCGTGTATCCTGCCCCATGGCGTACTGTTTCGCGGCAACGCAGAAGCGATTATCCGCACATCATTGATAAAGAAAGGATACATTAAAGCAATTATAGGACTGCCGTCAAACCTGTTTTATGGTACCGGAATACCCGCTTGTATTATCATCCTTAATAAGGAAGGTTCAGGGAGCCGCGACGGTATTTTTATGATTGACGCCAGCAACGGTTTCCTGAAAGACGGCAATAAAAACCGCCTGCGCGAGCGCGATATTTACAAAGTTGTCAGCGCGTTCCGGGAATGGCGGGATGAGGAAAAATATTCCCGTTTCGTTCCCCTTGCCGAGATTGAGCACAATGAATACAACCTCAATATTCCCCGCTATATCGACAGCAGCGAGCCGGAGGATATACAGGACATTGACGGACATCTCAACGGCGGGATTCCCTCAGCAGATGTTGATGGTATGTCGCAGTATTGGAAGTTATTCCCCAATCTAAACGATGTACTGTTTGAACCATTGCGGAGCGGCTATTATTCGTCACGGCAGCCAAAGGAAGAAATTTCTCATACGATTTATGCGGATGGCGAATTTTCCTCCTATGCCAACCGTATCGACATGGCCATGGAAAACTGGAAGTCATCTGTCTGGAATATTCTTACAGGCATAACTACCGATACCAATGTTAAGATTTTTATTGAAAGCATCGCCATGGAGATACTGCGAAACTTTGAGTTTGTTACGCTTCTTGATAAATATGATGTCTATCAGGTGCTGCTCTCTTACTGGCAGGAGATTATGGCGGATGACGTGTTCATCATCAAGACTGATGGTTACGCGGCGGCGCGGGAAACCGCAAACCTTGTTACTACAAGCGAAAAGAAAAAGAAGGATGGCAGCAAAGAGACAATAGAAAAAGTGGTTGGCTGGGAAGGAAATCTCATACCGCGCCAAATTATCCGTGATTTTTATTTTCCAGAGGAACAGCAAACCATTACCGATACCGAAAATACAATTGCCGCAAAGGAAAACGAATTAGCCGAACTCATGGAAAATGCCGATGACGGCAGTGTTATATCCGAAGTTTTGAATGAGAATAACAGTTTAAATAAGGCGAAATTAAAGGTAGAACTAAAAAACCTGAAAGATGGCAAGAATACCGAAGACTACGATGAGCTGCAATCACTTGCCGATTTACAGGAAAAGATAGATGATTTCAGCAAACTTCTCAAACAGATGAAGATTGAATTAGAGGAAAAAGAACGCGCAAAATACCCGACCCTCACCGACGATGATATTATTGAACTGCTCATAAACCAAAAGTGGTATGGAGCAATCATCAGCGGAATTGAACAGCTTTACCGCTCCGCAAGTCATAACATTGCCGGCCGTGTGACTGAGCTTGCTGAACGTTATGAGCATACCTTATCTGAACTCGAAGAAGAGGTTGTTACTTATGAGAAAAAAGTCAAATCACATCTGAAAAGGATGGGGTTTAAATGGTAGGGTGGGAGAAAAAGAAAATAAGTGATATAGCGCCATTACAACGTGGATTTGACTTGCCTTCACAAAACATTATTGCTGGTAAATATCCTATTGTCTACTCGAATGGTATCAACGGATTTCATAAGTATGCAATGGCGTCAGCCCCTGGATTAGTAACTGGGCGCTCTGGAACAATTGGCGCATTGCATTTTATTGAACAAGATTATTGGCCTCATAATACTACTTTGTGGGTAACTGATTTCAAAGGAAACGATCCTAAGTTTATTTACTATCTTTACAAATCACTGAATTGGAAGATTTATGCTACCGGGTCGGGTGTCCCAACATTAAATCGAAACGATATTCATGATACAATTCTTTCCATCCCACCTCTCCCCGAACAGAGAGCAATTGCCGCCGCGCTTTCGGATGTTGACAGCTACATTGCCGCGCTTGAACGCCTTATCGCCAAGAAGCGGAATATTAAGCAAGGCGCAATGCAGGAATTGCTGAAACCAAAAGAGAATTGGGAAGAACATTGTCTTAATTATTATGGATATTTTTCATCAGGCAACGGATTTCCGCTATTATATCAAGGTGAAAAAAGTGGTAAATATCCATTTTATAAAGTATCTGATTTCAATAATCCTGGAAATGAACGATTCATGGTTAGTGCTAATAATTATATTTCACAAATGACGGCCAGTCATCTAAAATGTAATATTATTGAAGTCGGAGCAATTATTTTTGCAAAAATCGGGGCAGCTATTTTTCTCGAAAGAAAAAAGCAAGCTGCATATCCCTGTTGTATTGACAACAACATGATGGCGTTTACTGTTTATAAAGAAAAAGGAGACTCAAAATACTTCACTTATGTTTTACAATCAATGAAACTTGGTGATTTGGTTACTGCCACAGCTCTTCCAAGTTTAAGTGGAAAACAAATAGGTGAAATAATACGGAAACATCCGCAAAAACCTGAACAAGCTCGCATCGCTCAAATCCTCTCCGACATGGATGCGGAAATCGACGCGCTTACAGCGCAGCTAACTAAAGCAAAACTCATCAAACAAGGTATTATGCAGGAACTGCTAACCGGACGGATTCGCTTGGTAACTGATAAGACTTCGGATGCGGCGGCTCCAAAGGCAAAAGTTATACCATTTCCTACTGCCGAAGCGAAACCGGCGGCTGCATCATCGAACAAAAAGCATAACCAGCAATTTGACGATGCTGTAGCGTTCTCTATGATAGTTGAAAATTTTTATCACCCTAAATATAGACTGGGGCGCGTAAAAATATTCAAGCTTATGTATCTGTTGCGCCGTTACCAGGAAATAAAAACAGCAGGTTTTACAAAACAAGCGGCGGGTCCATATAAATCGGAGGCCAGGTACAAGGGCGGCGAGAAAATTGCCATAGATAAGGGTTATGTTATCGAGACAAAAGTAAAAGGCAAAGAAGGTTTTATTATCAGCAAGGGTAATAACATTGCAGCAGCTTTGAAATATGCAGAAGACTGGCATTGGCAGGATAATGTCCAATGGCTAATCTCAAATTTCCAGTATAAAACCAGAGACGACCTTGAAACACTTACTACAGTAGACATGGCAGCTTGCGAACTGCGGGAAAATGGAAAAACTGTTAATTTGCAGTCTATAAAAGAAGTTATACGCTCCAATCCCAAATGGAAGCAGAAATTGTCAAAACCGCATTTTGCAGATGCCAACATCGCTCAGGCCATTAAGTGGAGCATTGAGCTGTTCGGAACGGAGGCGCCTCAAAATGCATAAGCCCGAAAATAACCTTATCCTTTACCAGGACGAAAACGGTATAACCAAGGTATCTGTACGGTTTTCGGATGAAGACTTATGGCTCACACAGAACCAGATAGCCGAGATTTATGACACAAGCCAGCCTAACATCAGTATGCACATTGATAGTATTCTGAAAGACAACGAGTTGTCGGCTGAGGCAACTCATAAGAAATTCTTATTGGTTCAAACCGAAGGAACGAGACAAGTAAGGCGAGAAATAAGCCATTATAACCTCGACATGATTATCGCCATCGGCTATCGGGTGCAATCCCAGATCGCCACGCGCTTCCGCCGTTGGGCGACGGCGCGATTACACGAGTATATTCAAAAAGGCTTTGCGCTGGATGATGAACGCCTGAAACAGGGAGGCAGCCGTTATTTCCGTGAGCTGCTCCAGCGCATTCGCGACATCCGTTCTTCCGAACGTAATTTCTATCAGCAGGTTACCGATATTTACGCCACCGCCACAGATTATGACCCCCGCAGCGATATGACTAAACAGTTCTTTGCGACGGTTCAAAATAAGCTGCATTTTGCGGTCCATTCCCATACGGCGGCGGAGCTTATTCATGACAGGGTGGATAGCGACAAACCTCTGATTGGCATGACGAATTTCAAGGGGGAGTACATCACAAAGGATGATGTGAAGATCGCAAAAAATTATCTATCCGAAATTGAACTGACACGATTGAATCTGCTTGTATCCCAATTTCTGGACTTTGCCGAATTCCAGGCGCTGGAGCAGCGTCCCATGGCTATGGCGGATTGGATCGCCGCGTTGGATAACCAGATTCTCTCGCTTCGCCGGAAAGTGCTGCAGGACGCCGGGCGCATTTCCCACAAGCAGGCTATTGAAAAGGCTGAAAAAGAGTTTGAAATCTACCGCGCCCGCGAAATGAAACAGCTTGAAAGTGACTTTGACCGTGCTGTAAAATCGCTTACCCCTCCCAAAAGAGGTAAAAAGCCATCCAGGGGGGATACCGATGCCTAACGCGAAGGTTGGACAGACAGAAAGGGCGACCCAAAACCATGTAATTAAATTGTTCCACGGCCTGCTCGGCTATACCTTTCTTGGCGACTGGACGGAACGGGATAATTCAAACATAGAGCTTGAAATGCTGAGCGCCAACCTCAAAAGGCGCGGATACAGTAATACCCTTGTCCGGCGTGCTGTGGAGGAACTTCATAAAACAGCGATTGTGAACCGTCAAAATGATCTTTATGCCGTCAACAAGGCGGTGTATAGACTGCTCCGCTATGGCGCAAAGGTCAAGGATGATACTGATGATATTCGCACCGTGTATTTTATTGACTGGGAGCGGACTGGTAATAATGAGTTTTCCATTGCGGAGGAAGTTACGGTAATCGGCGGTGTTATGGATAAACGCCCCGACCTGGTTATCTATATCAATGGTATAGCCCTGGCTGTGATTGAACTAAAACGCAGCAACATCTCTGTTGCCAATGGAATCCGGCAGAATATAACAAACCAACGGGATGATTTTATCGCGCCCTTTTTCGCCACCGTGCAATATACTTTTGCGGGCAATACCAGCGAAGGCGTCCGTTATGGTACTGTGCTTACGCCTGAAAAGTATTATCTGGAATGGAAGAATTACACCCCTATAGAGGGAGATAAGTATATTGACGAACTTGGCGCTGATATCCGGAGCGTTTGTCAAGAACGCCCTGACAAGCTTGACTGGCAGCTTTATAGCATGTTCCATAAAGAGCGCTTTTTAGAGCTCATCAGGGATTTTGTCGTCTTCGATAAGGGTACAAAAAAAGTCTGCCGCCATAACCAATATTTCGGTATACGCCAGGCGCAGCTGCGGGTACAGGATAACAGGGGCGGCATAATCTGGCACACCCAGGGCAGCGGTAAAACTTTAACAATGATTTGGCTGTCCAAATGGCTGCTGTCCCATAACGCCAACGCCCGTATTTTGATTGTCACCGACCGCGAGGAGCTTGATGACCAGATAGAAAAAAAGTATGGCGGCGTGGATGAAAAGATTGTCCGAACCACAAGCGGCAAAGATTTAATTGCACGGCTAAATAGCTACGAAGATCGCCTGATTTGTTCCCTGATCCACAAATTCGGACGGCGCGGCTCAGAGGTATCGGAACTCGACTATGATAAATTCATACAGGATATAAAGGCCTCTCTTCCCCCTGACTTCAAGGCAAAGGGCGATTTTTATGTATTTGTGGATGAATGTCACAGAACCCAATCGGGAAAACTTCATGAGGCAATGAAAGCAATTTTACCGGATGCTATTCTCATTGGTTTTACCGGCACGCCACTGCTTGTAAAGGATAAAAAGACGAGTATCGAGGTGTTCGGCGGATATATCCATACGTATAAGTACGATGAAGGTGTAGCTGATGGTATCGTGCTTGATCTCCGGTATGAAGCCCGCGATATTCCTCAGGAGATTACTTCTCAGGACCGAATTGACGCCTGGTTTGACGCAAAGACAAAAACCCTTACCGGTAAGGCAAAAGCCCGTCTTAAAGAAAAATGGGGGAATCTCCAAAAGATATTCAGTTCGGCGGGGCGGCTCGATAAAATTGCTAGCGACATCATTTTTGATATGGAAACCAAACCGCGTTTGTTAGACGGAAGCGGTAACGCGCTCCTGGTTTCCGGAGATATTTATTCAGCATGCCGATTTTATGAGATCTTCCGCAGCAAGGGTTTTAAGAGATGCGCGATTATTACGAGTTACGATGCCTCACCTGGCAACCTGCGTACCGAAGATGTGGGCGGTGATGAAGACACCGAGGAAATCACGAAATATGAAACTTATCTTAAAATGCTTGCTGATTATGGCTATGATGCCGGTCATATCGAAGACTTTGAAACAGAGGTTAAAAAGAAGTTTGTAGACGAACCTGCCAATATGCGGCTCTTGATTGTCGTGGATAAACTGCTGACCGGCTTTGACGCTCCGCCGTGTACCTATCTGTATATTGATAAGCACATGCAGAATCACGGACTGTTTCAGGCCATCTGCCGGGTAAACCGTTTGGATGGTGAGAGCAAAGATTTCGGTTACATCATTGACTACAAGCAGCTGTTCGGTGCTTTAGATTCCGCATTAAAAACTTACACATCCGGAGCGTTTGAAGGTTACGCAAAGGAAGATATCGACGGGCTTTTGAAAGACCGGCTTGATGAGGCTAAAAAATATCTCGATGCCACCCTTGAGGCACTTGCCGATCTTTGTGAAGGGGTTAAACCGCCGCGGGACGAAGTGGACTATATCCGCTATTTCTGTGGTGAAAGCGGCCAGGACGAAAATGAAGATGAGACCTTCGCCCGCTTTCGTGAGCAACTGTATAAACTAGTCAATCGATTAATCCGTGCGTTCTCCGAAATCAAGACCGATATGATTGCGGCGGGTTATACATCTGCGGAACAAGTTGATATTGCATCCAAGGTTGAGTTTTACATTCGGCTAAAATCGACTATTGGTCAAGCAAGCGGAGATGAAATTGATTTCAAAATGTTTGAACCGGGTATGCGGCATCTGATTGATACATACATAGTAGCCAGCGATGCAAAACCGCTTGGCATTGTTGATGACTTTACCCTGCTTGATTTCATACTTGCGCAGGATGAAAAACTAAAATCAGAAGGCCGCGACAAAGAAGCTGCCGCGGAATCCATCGAGAATAACATTCGCCGGAAAATCGTTGCCAAGATGCCGATCAACCCGAAATACTACGCCCGCATGTCTGCAATTCTGGAACAGATTATCAACGACCGTAAAAATGGAGTTATTGCCTACAAAGGGCTGTTGGAATTATACGCGGAACTGGCCAGAAAAGCCGCAAACCCTGAAAGTAACTCCCATTATCCCGAAAGTATACGCCAAAGCGGGGCACTCCGTATGTTCTACGATAATTGCGGAGAAAATGAGGCCCTGGCGCGCAAACTGGATAATGCTGTCCGCGCAAGTAAACAAGAAGGGTTCAGAACGAATCAGGTTAAGCAAAATAAAATCAAACGGGCTCTAATGCAAGTCCTGAACGATGACAGCGAGGTCGAACGTTTGTTCAAACTGGTCATGGTACAAGAGGAATATTAATGCGAATAGCCGGAATCGAGGTGCGGATAGATAAGAAAAAGATTAAAAATATGCACCTCTATGTAAAACCGCCGGATGGTATGGTTTCGGTATCCGCGCCACTGGATATGAGTGATGAGGCCATAGAACGTTTTGTCCGGACAAAGGTCAGTTGGATAAAAGCCCAACAGGCAAAATTCGCCGGACAGCTTCGGCAAACTCAGCGGCAATATATATCGGGAGAAACGTTATACCTTTGGGGAAAACAGTATTTCCTACAGGTTGATTATGGAAAAAGATATTCCCTCACACTTACCGGAAATACTGCAATATTTACTGTCCGGGAAGGCAGTACCGCCGGACAACGGGATAACTTTGTTCGAGAATGGTACCGTGAAAAACTGAAAGCTGAAATCATGCGTCTGATGCCTAAGTGGGAGAGAATAACAGGATTAAAGTGCGATTTTTGGCAGACGAAGTATATGACAAACAAGTGGGGAACATGCAATATTACAAACCGCAAGATTTGGTTCAATCTCCAGTTGGCAAAAAAAACGACAGACTGTTTGGAATACATCATCTTACATGAATTAATACATTTGCAGGTCAAAAACCACAATGCCGAATTTCTGGCGTTGATGGATAAGTATATGCCCCATTGGCGGGCTGCAAAAAAGAAGCTAAATGACCAGATACTGGATTATTGGGAAAAATAGAATTCAGCTTTTCTCAAAGGAAAGGAAGGATTCATAGGAAACCAGGAAGTTGCTTCTTGAGCCATTTCTCCAAATCTTTGTACAAAGGTTTGTACAAAAACATCAGAATAGAACGCTGTGGTTCGTAATAATTACCATAAAACACTATAAAGATGTTGACCATCCTTATTTACAGGTATATTCTTAGGCATAAGAAAACTATATAGAAGATCAGAAGATATTACATACCAATACCTGCTGAGCTCATAATCCGTCGGTCCCTGGTTCAAGTCCAGGTGGGCCCAGAAAGTTAAAACCTTGCCGCAAGGCAAGGTTCTTTTATTTATAAGCCTGGACTTGAAGCGAAGGCCGCGCCGACCAACGGGAGGAAGAGGCGGCAGGATGCCGCCGTCAGCGGCCAAAGCCGGCCCGAAGGACTGAGGCACGACGCCGAAGTCCGCAGGGCAAGTCCAGGTGGGCCCAGAAAGTTAAAACCTTGCCGCAAGGCAAGGTTCTTTTTATTTATAAGCCTGGACTTGAACCGGAGCGGACGCCGAGCGCAGCGAGGGAAAGCGCCCATGGGCAGAAACAATACTGGACAATTTTAATAGAAGGAATTAACATAGATAGTCAAGCAACGAGGAGTGATATATGAAGAAATTAGTATTTTCGTTAATTATAGCTTTCGTACTTTTCTCATGCGATAGCGGTTTCTTCGAAATCGGAGATGATATAACGATCGTCAATTCATCTTCCCGCACAGTGACATTTAAATTACAAGACTCGGATAAAGGTGAAATAACACTGAATCCCGGCGAACAAACTACAGATCATGCCACATATACCATAAAATATTTAGAATCAGACAAGCCATGGGTTGATTACAACATTGATTCCAAAAATAACATTTTAGAATTTATCGATACCACTCCCTGCAATATAGAAGTTGCAAATACCCTTTCAGTGGCGGTAAGCCTCACGGCAGAAAATTATTTGGATACCGAGCCATTTGTTATACCTGCAAATACTAACAGCAGCGGGCAGATATATACAAAAGTACCTTCCTTTACAGTTGACGCGGGCGGTTATTCAGTAACTATCGATTGTAATTACGTATCAAACGACCCCAATGACGGGTATGGTACATTTTTTGTAACGATCCGGTAACTGTACTGCCTTTAAATTGACTAATGCGGAAACGCCGCGTCGGACAGGATGGCGGTGGTCTGTGAGAAATTACGGGATGTCTCCATTCCGCGTTGGCCGTCCCCGCATAATCATTGGGCAATTTTTCTTTCGGTCTTCTACAAAAACACAGCCTTTTGAGGACATTCGTTTACACAATCCAAGTATAAAATACATTTCCTCCGGAAGTTCACGGGGCCAGCCTTCCGGCTGGACCGCTACTGGCAGTACTTCAAAAAATCCTGATACCGCGCGTCCATCTGTTTCGCGAACCCGCCGGGCTCGATAAAGGGATTTACCCCTGTCAGGGTGTTCACCCCCATACCGCCGTGCATGCCGCAGCGGTACCGTTTGCCGCTCTCCTCCATATAAAAGAAGAACGAATAGGTTCCCGGCGTATGGCCCGGACAGTGCCTGGGTGTTACTTCAACGTTTCCAAACCGAAGAGTCTCTCCATCGGTGTAATGGCCGTCTGCCGCAAATAGCTGGAAGAAACCGTTGACCATGTGGATCAGATCGGGCCGTTCCGTCAAAAAGAACATATCCTCTTTTGCGGGCATCCCTGATCATGGGCCATACCAGGGTCAGGAGCGCCACAACCAGCAGGATAAGGGAAACGGGCCTGGTGAAGAACATCATCCCGCAGCTGGCGGAATAACTGATTCCCCTGCGCAGGTTTTTTATTTATAGGCCTGGACTTGAAGCGAAGGCCGCGCCGACCAACGGGAGGAAGAGGCGGCAGGATGCCGCCGTCAGCGGCCAAAGCCGGCCCGAAGGACTGAGGCACGACGCCGAAGTCCGCAGGGCAAGTCCAGGGGATATCGTTCACGGTATCCCCCTGCTTAGTAGAACAATTACTGCGAAACAATAATGGATGCGTAGGCGGCCCAGCTCGTCTTGTATTGCGGCACCGACTGGGAAGGTACGTAAATTCTTAATTTTGGCGTATTGTTGCTGAACATATTCGAGCCTACTGCCGGCGGGGTTGCGGAAAAACAATTAAGGGAAGTCAGGGCGGTACAATTGGCAAATGCGTAATTTCCTATTGCTGTAATTGTTGTTGGAATATTTATGCTGAGCAGGGTTGTCCTGTTATCAAATGCGTAATCTTCAATTCTTATTACCGTATTGCCGCCGATACTTGCGGGAATAACAATATTGTTTTTTCCGGTGTTGGTGGAATTTTCCCAGGCTGTGGACAATCCGGTTATAACTAGATCCCCTCCGCTCGGTGCAGTATTAAACCATGAAGAATCGGAACTCCATCTCGCATATAAAGTCGTGTTGGAGGTGACGGTATTTGTATCAAAATTCCAGAGGGTAGAATACGAATTGTCTTTGTACCATGCAAGAAAAGTCTGGGGCGATAAAGCCGGGTCGGCCGGCTTGGTAATTTTTTTACCGGGAAGTACATTTTGAGAAGGAACCGCGCTGCCGCCGGCGCTGTTAAAGTTTACATACCAGGGGGATGTGTAGACCCGGGCAGTTTCGTGGAGGGACTCTCCGGCGCTGTTAAGGGCTACTATATAATAAGCCATTTTTTGCCCCCGGGACTGGTAAACCTGTACCGATGTTTCGGTGGGTTCAAGTCTTTTAATAAAGATCCTGCTGTTGTACAGCTTCAGTAAAGTGGCATTCGTTGCGTTATTTGTCCAGGTAAGATTCAGAGATATTACTTCCGGATTGGTATCATCCTGTACTGTTATGGCTAAGTCGCTGGGCGCATCGGGTACGGATATTGTTCCCGCAACAGGAATAACGGTTACAGGATTGCTTTGGGTGGAAGCGCCCGCAGTGTTGACCGCGGATATCCAAATATAGTAGGTAGTTCCATTGGAAAGCCCGTTGAATATAAGCTGGAACAGCTTCGTATTTTTTACCGTGGCGCCGGTAAGGGTATTTGAATCATTTATTGAAACCTGATAGGACGTTGCGCCGGGAACCGATCCCCATCTTACCAAAAAAGCGCTGTCAAAGGCCTTCACAAATGATATGACAGGTGTAGCCGGGGGAGCTACCGCGGTGGATGGGGTTCCCGTGGCAGGGCTGCTGATACTGCTTGAAGCGCCGGCCGTATTATAGTCAAGCCAGACATAATAGACCGTATCATTGTCAAGGCCATCAAAAATAATCTCGGTTTGGGTTGTCGTTAACTCGACCGCGCCGGAAAGGGTATTTTCATCATTTAAATATACATCATAGGAAACGGCCCCGGTTACCGCATCCCAGATAATGGAAAGCTGTCCATCGGCGGAAATTATCTGCGGGCTGTTGGGGGCAGGTAAAACAGGATCATCCTTTCCGCCGGATGATGGTGAACTGCAGCCAAAAAGTAAACCTGAAAGAAGCATAACAAGGCATATCAACCTATACATTTTCCCGTATGGGGATTTCTTTTTTAGCATAAAAACCTCTTTTTTAAATAATGCTATTTTACCTTAACTGCTTAATTATAATTTAAAAAATAGTCTTTTTCAATTTTATTGATATTTTTCATAATCAAGTAATTGGATGTTATCCCTTGGCGGATATTGAAAAAGAGGCGGCGGCGATAATGCAAGCCGCCGGCAGGCGGCCTTATTTTTTTCACATAGAGGCTAATACCCGAGGAACTGGTGCCATCGGCAGCGGTCGAATCCAGTCCGGAAGACCGGAGATAAAACTGTAAAGACCGGATCCCGGAAAATCACGGAGTCCAGCCTTCCGGCTGGACTGGCGCTATTGACAGTACTTCAAAAAATCCTGATACCGTGCGTCCATCTGTTTCGCGAATCCGCCAGGCTCGATAAAGGGATTTACTCCCTGCCCTATTCTCGCGGCTTTTTCCAGCATGGCGGCGTGATTTACATGTGAACCGATGGGAACATCCACGGGTTCCTCACGCATCCGCTTCAGGTTCGCCACATAGTCATCCTGTGACGACAGGGGGAGCCCTTTTTCCTTCAGATATTCTTTAGTCAGTGTGTTCACCCCCATACCGCCGTGCATGCCGCAGCGGTATTGGTTACCGTCCTCCTCCATATAAAAGAAGAAAGAATAGGTTCCCGGCGTATGCCCCGGGCAGTGCTTGGGGGTGATCTCCACATTTCCGAACCGAAGGGGTTCACCATCGGTGTAATGGGCTTCCACCGTAAAGGGCTGGAAGAAACCGTTGACCATGTGGATCAGATCGGGCCGTTCCGTCAAAAAGAACATATCCTCCCTGCCGAGCCAGATCCTGGCCCCGGTGTAATTGGCGATCATTGCCGCGCCGCCGCAGTGATCGTAGTGGGCATGGGAGAGCAGAATCCACTTTATATCCCGGGGATCAAAACCCAGTCTGCGGATACTCTCCAGGGTAAGATACACATTGTGGGGCATGGCGGTATCGATGAGCAGCAGCCCGTCCTTCGTATCAATAAGATAGACCGCCACCCAATTATTGCCCACGTAATACAGATCACCGATTACCCTGAAGGGTTCAACCGCGTACTTCCACGGAGACTGGCAGATGTCGTCCATGCTGGCGCTTAAAAGGGGGGGTGCCATATTTATTCCTTCCCCTCCGCGGCGGCCTTTTTCTTGCGGGCGTCCCTGATCATGGGCCACACCAGGGTGAGGAGCGCCACAACCAGCAGGATAAGGGAAACGGGCCTGGTGAAGAACATCATCCCGCCGTTGGCGGAATAGCTGATCCCCCTGCGCAGGTATTTTTCCAGCATCTCGCCCAGAATAAAAGCCATCATAAAGGGAGTCGCCGGAATATTGGCCCAGGCCATCGCGACGGACAACGCTCCCATAGCCAGCATCATACCGATGGTGAATATGGTGTTTGAACTGGAGTACGCGCCGATGAAGCACAGCACGATAATGGCCGGATACAAATAATGATAGGGGATCTGGAGAATCTTGGGAAACAGACGGATGCCGCCGATCTGGAGAGCGAATACGTAAAGAGCGGCGAGGATGGCTGCCCCGAACAGAACATACACATAGACGGGATTGTTCTGGAAGAGCAGAGGCCCCGGTTCCAGACCATGGATAGTCAGGGCGCCCAGCAGCACCGCGGTGGTGGCGTCCCCCGGAATGCCCAGGGCAACCATGGGGATCAGGGCGCCGCCCACCGACGCGTTGTTGGCAGTCTCGGTGGCGAAGACCCCCTCAATGGCGCCGTTGCCGAACTTTTCGGGGGTTTTGGAGGCGCTCTTCGCCTGGCCGTAAGCCACCATATTGGATAGACCCGCCCCCATGCCGGGAAGGAAACCGATCCACAGGCCGATCAGGAATGACCGGATCATGTTGCCGATGTTGGAAATGAATTCCTTGAGGGTTAATCCCTCGCCGCCGGTGGACTTCCCCGAAACCTGGGGCAGGCTGGTTTCACCGGAGGCAAAATTCTTGGCCACCAGATAGATCGCAAAGATACCCAGCATCACCGAGGTACTGTCTATTCCGCCGTACAGGTTATAGGAACCAAAGGTAAACCGGGCTACGGCGTTCACCGGCGCCGCACCGACGCAGGCAAGCAGCAGACCGATGGCGGCTCCCGTTAAGCCCCGGATCACATCCCCCTTGGACAGGGAAACCACCAGAATGATAGCGCACAGACACAGGGAGAAGTATTCCCAGGGTCCCAGCCGCATGGCGATCTTTGCCACGTACTGGCACAGAACCATGGCGATGATGCAGCTCAGAAAGGTTCCGATAAAAGAGGCGACCACACCGATGGTCAGCGCCTTTTTCGCCTTCCCCTGTTTACTCAAGGGATAGGCGTCAAAACAGGTTGCGATTGACGAGGCTGTACCGGGAATACCCAGCAGAGTCGCCGAGATAAACCCGCCGGACACGCCGCCGACCCAGATACTGATCAGCAGGGCAATACCCAGTTCCGAGTTCATCCGGTAGGTCATGGGCAGCAGCAGGGTTACCCCCACCGTACCGCTCAGCCCGGGAAGCGCCCCGAAGATGATGCCCATTATACAGCCAAGGAGCATAAACACCAGACAAACCGGACTGAACAGGTTCTGCATTACTACGGCAAATATTTCCATCCGTCACCTCCTAAAACAGCACACCGGCCGGCATGGCTACGGACAGGCGTTCCTTGAATACGTACCAGACCAGGCCAGTCATCACCAGCGAGTAAATAATGCGGCTCACCAGCCTGGACTTCTTTTCCCTATCCAGCAGTGTGGTAAAGGCAAAGAGGAAGACAGGCGTTGAAATCAGAAAGCCCAGATACTTCAATCCAAAAAGATAGGCAACCAATTCAACGGCTATCAGCAGCAGCCGCTGCCATCCGTCCCGGCCCAGAAAATCCGTTTCTTTGGTCTTTGGGGCGGCCAGGAAAATCAGGATACCGAAGACGAACAGCGCAACGCTGGCAATCATCGGGAAGAGCCGGGACCCCGGGTCGGAGGTGGTATTCCTCACAGGAATCTGCATCGACATCAGTATCGCAGCCGCGCCCAGCAGGGTGACCGCGATCCCCACCGCATGGCTTTTCTTCATCTTTATAGTCATCATGTTCTTACCACACTTTCTGATAGAATCAGTTGCCCCAATCGATCTGCTGTGAAGCCTGACCGACGAGTTTGTCGTAATCATCAAAACTGGCCAGGGAATCGGCGTAGTCCATTGTGCTGTTAAGCATTTTTGAAGATTCCAGCAGCGCGTAGGTTTCCGGGTCGTCCAGCATCCCCTGGAACACTTCGTTTATGGCCTTCGCCAGGGATTCCTTCATGGCAGGAGGGCCAAGGACGCACAGGTTCTGGGTCCAATAGCAGTTCTCATAGCCCTGATCGTACGCGCTCTGGTACGTTTCCGTTCCTTCTTTATCCACCACACCGATGATCTTCAGGTCCCCGGATTCCACATACTGAAGGGCGGCGCTGTGGGTGATGGCCGACATGTCAATATTGCCGCCCGCCACACCGATTATTTTGTCGGTCTGGGATGAAGCGTCCACCAGGCGCAGTTTGGCGTCGGCGGCCTGCATCAGCATTTCGGCAACCAGCTGGGCGGATCCGCCGGTGGCGCAGCCGTAGGTAACGGTATTGGGGTTCGCTTTCGCATAGTTGAGCACATCCGAAAGGGAATTCCACTTGCTGTCGGACTTAACCACAAAAACCTGCTTCCCGTCGTCCCCGAGCCCTTCAAACATAACCAGGGGAGTAAAGTCATCCTTGGGGTTGTATCCGTAGGTGCCGGAATAATAGGTGACATACATACCAATATGCCAGAACATCAGAACGGAACCGTCGGCGGGAGAATTGCGGACCCGCTCAAAAGCTACCATGCCGCCGCCGGCGTTCATGTTGATCACGGTGAAGGTATAGCCGGTGGTGCGCTGGAGATAGTCGGCAACCATGCGGGTAAAAATATCGGTGCCGCCTCCGGCCGCCGCGGGAACATAGATGGTAACATCTTTGGTGGGCCAGGCGGCCGTCCCTTCATCCGCGTTTGAACTTTTTTCGTTGGATGCGCTGCAGCCTACAAATGTGAGCATCAGAACACACATTGCCATTGCCAAAACAAGACCGGTCACTCTCTTTCTCATTTCATACTCCTAAGTCAAAATTTGGAACAAGCTCAATATTCTTTATATTTCCTAAGCTCAGTTTTTCCCCGTCCAGCGGGGATGGTTGTATACGGAAGGATCCGCCACATGGGGCCACTGTTCGCCCCGGCAGACCGCCAGGCAGCCCTCCACACACATCCGCGCCATTTTGATCACCGCTTCACGGGTCTGGGCGGCGGAATGGGGGCTCAAAATTACATTGGGACACTGAAGCAGCGGATCATCCGGTCCCGGGGGTTCACTGCAGAAGACATCCAGTCCGGCGCCGGCGATTACCCCGTCCCGCAGTGCGGCGATGAGATCGCTTTCATTGACGATACCGCCGCGGCCGCAGTTGATGAGCAGTGCCGTTGGTTTCATCCGAGCCAGCTGGGGCGCGGCGATCATGTCCCGGGTTTGTTCCGTCAGCGGCACATGGATGGAGACAATGTCGCTGTCCCGCAGCAGGGATTCGCAGTCTTCGTAACAGACCGCCCCGAAGTCCCCGATCTGCCCGCGGGTCAGCATGGGATCGAATGCCGCGGCCTTCATGCCGCAGGCGGCGCAGATTTTCGCAGTCTCCCGGCCGATGGCGCCGAATCCGATGATTCCCACGGTTTTCCCTTCTATTTCAAACGCCTTGTTGGCGCCCCGGATTTCCCAGTTGCCCTTCTGCAGTTCCAAGTGCCCTTCCAACAGATTCTTTGACAGGGCGAACATCATGGCCACGGCGTGTTCCGCGACGCTGCGGCTGTTGGCTCCCGGGGTGATCACCACGGGAATCCCCCGGGCGGCTGCTGCGGCGACATCAACGGAATCGCAGCCAACACCGGTCCGGCCGATAACCCGCAGGGCAGGGCTGTTTTCAATCACCCCGGCATCACAGGAACCGATACGGACAATCAGCGCGTCGGTGTCCCGCATTTCATCCAAATACTCGTTGGGATTCTGGCGGTTCGCCACATAGATGTCCGCGGTACCTTCCAGAAGCTGCATACCCTCCGGGCAGACAGCCTGGGTCATGGTAAATTTCATTTTTCTCTCCCCTTGCGGTTTTTCGCCAATTGGATGGCATAATCCACCGCGTTTTCCAGGCTGAGTTCGTTTGCCTCTCCGGCACCGGCAAAATCAAATCCCGTACCATGGTCCACCGAAACCCGGATTATCGGCAGCCCCAGGGTGACGTTTACCCCGGCCACAGCGTCCCACCGGCCCGCGTCCCGGTTATACACAAAGCCCTTCACTTTCAGCGGAATGTGCCCCTGGTCGTGGTACATGGCAACCACGATATCGTACCAGCCGCCCAGGGCCTTTGAAAAAATAGTATCCGCCGGGGTTGGCTTCTTTTCGGGAATGCCGATCCCCTCCGCAAGGGCGGCGTCAATGGCCGGCTGGATTTCTTCGATTTCTTCCCTGCCGAACATGCCGTTTTCCCCGCAGTGGGGATTGAGCCCCGCGACACCGATCTTCGGGTTTTCAATACCGACGGCTTTGCAGGCTTCGTTGGCGATGCGGATCACATCCAGGACCCGTTCCTTTTTTACCCGGTCGCAGGCCTCCTGCAGGGAGACGTGGGTGGAAACGTGGACCACCCGGAGTTCGTGGTGGGCCAGCATCATGGTGTATTTCTTTGTACCGGTAAAATCGGCGTAGATTTCCGTGTGTCCGCTGTAATGGTGGCCCGCCATATTAATGGCTTCCTTGCTTATGGCGTTGGTGACGGTGGCGTCGACGTCCCCCGCCAGGGCCAGTTCAATCACCTTTCTGACGTACTGAAAGGATGCCTCCCCGCCTTTTTCCGTCGATCCCAGGCCAAAGGGTTTGGGGCTTTCCGGTACGCCGGGAATATCGTCTCTTTTGATAAACCCCATATCCAGTACATCGATAGTCCCTGGTTTGAATTGCGCCTGGGACACGGCGGCAACGGGATTGATCGCCGCCGCGATTCCGGAGCGGGATTTTTCCGCGGCGGCGGCGTATTCCATACTGGCGGCGTCACCGATGATAAGCGGACGGCAGCGGCCGTAGAGGGCCGGCTTGGACAATGTTTTTACCGAAAGCTCCGGCCCGTTGCCGAAGGGATCACCCATGGTGATTCCTAAAATTGGTCTTTCCGTATCAACTGCCATTTGCTAACACATCCCCTTTGCCTTGTTGTCCGCAAGCACCTGTTTCAGCGCCTGGATACCCGCCTCGGAAATCTGGTTAAAGGGAGCGCGGCACTCTCCCACCCCATAGCCCAGCAATGCCACGGCCTTTTTGGTAATCGTATTCGGGTTTCCGAACCGGAAACAATTGCGCAGGCTCCGGATGCTGTCCTGAAATTCGCGGGCTTCGCTTATATCGCCGGGGGTAAATTTGTCGTAAATGGATGCCATTGTCCTGGGGTACACGTTGGCGCAGCCCGCAATGGCGCCGCTTCCGCCCGCCAGAAGGGTCCACAGAATGAGGCTGTCGTTGCCGGAGAGGACACAGAAACCTTCCACGTGGCGGGTTCCTTCTATATATTGCAGAATATTGTCAAAGTTTCCGCTGGAATCCTTGATTCCGACAATGTTGTCAACGTTTTCCGCCAATCGCTTTACGGTATCCGGTGCCAGGGAATTCCCCGTTCTGGCGGGGATGTTGTACAGCAGGATGGGAAGGGATGTTTCCTTCGCCACCGCCGCGTAATGGGTATACAGCTCGTCCTGGCTGGCCGCCGCGAAGCTGGGTGTAATAATGGAAAGGACGTCGGCGCCGGCACGCTCCGCCATTTGGCTTTGCCTGATGGTTTCCCCGGTGCCGACACAGCCCGTCCCCGCGTAGACCGGAACCTTGCCCGCGGTTTCTTCCATCACGGCTTCCAGGACCCGCTGCTTTTCTTCCGCGGTCAATATGTAACCTTCGCCGTTGGTGCCGAAACAGAAAATTCCGTGAATCCCATTATCCAGCTGGCGCTGCACCTGCCGGCGCAGCTCCCCTTCGTTGATGGTCTCATCGGGGTTCATGGGGGTGATAATCGGTGTAACAATTCCCTTGATGGCTTTCTTTTCCAAAATAAGTACCTCTCTTCTTTATAAAACCTGCCGGTAAATGTCCCGGGCGTCCTGGGCGGTAACGGGCCGCATATTGTTGTTCAGCAGCCGGGTCACGCCCATGCCGGCCTCCACCAGCGGTTCCAGGTCATCCATGGTAACACCGAATTGCTTGAGGTCGGCGGGAATGTCCAGGTGCCGGACAATTTCTTCGATCCTGCCGATCATGGCCGCGCTTTTCGCCGCCGTATCAAGCTGCGGGTCGGCACCGAAACAGTAGTCGTAAGCCTGGGCCAGCCGCTGGCGGCAGGCGGGTTCGTTGAACCGCATCACCGGCGCCAGCAGTATGGCGTTGGAAACCCCGTGGGCAATATGGTACTTGCCCCCCAGAGGGTAACTCAGGGCGTGGACCGCCGTGGTTCCCGAGGATGTTATGGCAACCCCGGCGTAAAAGCTGGCGATCTGCATGGATTCCTTTTCCGCCAGAGCCTCCCGGTCGTCACAGGCCTTTTCAATAGAACTGAGAATCCGCTTCAGCGCTTCCAGGGCAAACAGATCGCTGAAGGAGTTCGCCTTGTTGCTGGTATAGCATTCAACGGCGTGGGCCAGGGCATCGATGCCGGTGGCGGCGGCGATACCCCGGGGCATGGATTTTACCATGGCCGCATCGAGGATCACGTAATCGGCGATCATCCGTTCATTGACAATACCCACCTTCAGTTCCTTCTCCGGAACCGCCACTATGGCGTTGGGCGTCGCCTCCGAGCCCGTTCCCGACGTGGTGGGAATCATCAGTGTTTTGCAGAATTTTTCCGCCAGCTTCGGGTTATCCAGCAGAGCCTTGACGTCGTAGGCGTCGGTCATCAGCACACTGGCCAGCTTCGCCGTATCGAGGACACTTCCCCCGCCCACAGCCACGATGAAGTCGGCGTGTATCTCTTTGCACTGGTCCACCAATTTCTGCGCCTGGACGTAGGTGGGTTCCGGCGGAAGATCGTTGAGCAGGGTATAAGGGACGCCGCTCTTTTCAATGTTTGAAATGGGAACCGCCAGCAGTCCGGCGTCTGAGACACCCTTATCCGCAAAGAGCGCTATCTTTTTTACCTGGTTTTCCTGAAGAATAACCGGTATCTGGTCCAAAGCGCCGGCTCCGGTATATACACAGCCGGGCATTTTTAAACTGCCGAGACTCATGGACGCACCCCGCTTATTACGGTTATTCCCATTTGTTTTAATAGGTTCACGATTAAATCCCCCTCTCCGAATCCGCCGGATTTGGAGATAATATGATAGGTTTTCCCCTGGAGCTCGATGCCTGACAGCACGACCCCCGGCATCAGTTCGCAAACGGGAGTCACTTCGTACTGTCCAACGGCATGCAGATATCCCAATAGGGTATCTCCGCCGGTAAGCAGCAGGGTCGCCTCCACTCCCGTATCCAGTATTTTCATTACAAGGCGGCCCAAGGTCCCGGCAATAACGCCGCGCAGCTGCTCCTTTGGTATTCCGGCTTCCTCCACATACCCGAGGGCATCGCGGCTGCCGTTTGTGTCCAGGATCAGGCAGCCGCTGGTTTCCAGCACCCGGCTCCACTGTTCTATCAGGCGCGCGCACTGGGGGCTCTCCGGCCAAGCCGGATCCAGCTTCTGGGCCGGACTTAACTGCACCCGGGTAATTCCCTGCCCGGCGGCGTATTCCATCTGCCGCCGGGTGATTGGGTTTACGCTTCCGCAGGCCACCAGCAAACGGGGGTTAACCGGCGGCACCACCGGAGCGGCGCCATGGAATTCCAGGACCTCCAGCAATACGGCGGCAAAACCGGCGCAGCCCGCGGTAAGGCGGAGATTGTCCTTGCCGATCCGCTCCGTAACCTGTTTAATTTCCTGGTCCGATTCAATATCGTACAGATGAATCCTGCCCGCATCCACCGCGGCGGTTTCCGGCGTTGTATGCAGGACCACCTCTTTTTCACTCTGTCCCGCGATGATCTGGCGCACATCGGAAACAAGCACCGGCTCAATGGGGGCGTTCCCAAAACTGCTTTCCGCCACGGGAACCGCGTCAATATAATGAATGCCGTTCTTGGTGGTGCGTCCCATTTTGGGATACGCCGGAATAAAAGTTAAACCGCCGCCGTCCGCCGCGTCGATCACCGCCGCGAGCTCACTGCCGATATTTCCCCGCAGGGCTGAATCGGTCTTTTTGTATATATAGCGGACTCCGGCATCCCGGGCCCGGCTCACAATCTGAAACACCGTCTCATAGGCGTCATGGCTGTTCATCTGCCGGGTCTCAGCGTCCAGAACAAGTACCTCGACTCCGCTTTTGTGCGTGTAGTCTCCGTGCAGATCCGTGCAGACCCGGGTTTTTATTCCCTTCGCGGCAAATTGTACCCCCGTATCCAAGGCCCCGGTAAAATCGTCTGCAATAATCAGCATGAGGACCATGTACGCTCCCTGTATACCATTCATATTAGAAACACCATTATGCGGGGCCGGCAGAAACTCTTCCGGATTCCCCTTTATTTTGTATTTACTGCATAGTAATAGGACTTTCTTTCACCCCGCAACTTTTTTTCTCATATTTTTAGTTTATATTTGAAACAGTTTTGAATTTTATTGCTTGTTTCTCAAAAAGCTGATACAATATGTTTCATATTAGAACACCGGCGGTGACGTAATGGCTGCATCAATTCGCATTCTGGGAATCGCTCCGTATCAGGGTATGAAGGATGTGATGAACCGCCTTGCGGCGGAGTACGCTGATATTGAGTTCACTTTTTTTGTGGGAAATCTTGAGGAAGGGGTTGAAATCGCCAAACGGAATTTCCACGCCAACTACGACGTAATTATCTCCCGGGGCGGAACGGCGAAAATGATCCAGGAGCTGCTTCCCCTCCCGGTGGCGGAGATCGGCGTTTCCATGTATGACATTTTATCCGCCGTAAACCTGACCGCCGGCGCATCGGGGCCGGTTGCCATGGTGGGCTTTTCCAACATCACGGTCCACGCGCAGAAGCTTTGTTCTATTCTGAATTACAATATCGACATTACCACCGTCGAGCAGGCCGGCGAAGTCCCAGGTATTCTCCGGGGTCTGCAAAGCCAGGGGTACTGGACGGTGCTCTGCGATGTGATCGCCATGACCACCGCCAAACAGCTGGGGCTGGACGCTTTTTTGATTACCTCCGGCATCGACAGCCTGCGGCAAACCTTTGACCAGGCCATCCGGATGTGCCGAAACCAGCAGCGGCTCCGGGATGAGAACCAGTTTCTGCGTCAGGTAATCCGAAGGCAGATCGGACAGACCATCATCTTTACCACCCACGGCGAACTCTTTTTTTCCTCCCTGGAAACACCCCCTGAGGACGTACTGGATATGCTCAGAAAGGAAATTCCCGAAACCTGCACGGACCGGCAGCGGCGGATTCTGAGAACCCGGGGCGGAATGCTGTATTCCATCCGCGCCGAATGCCTCTCCTCCGACGAGACAGAGTATATAGCGTTCTTTTACTCCGCGAAAAAAACGCCCCTGGCCAACAATCAGGCCGGAATCCGTTTTTACTCCTGCCAGGAAAGTGAACAGTCCTACTATGACAGCTTCTTCAGTGTAACCGGCAGCGTCAATTACTGGCAGGAGGATATAACCCGCATCAACAACAGCACCTCCCCTATCATGATCTTCGGGGAGTCAGGAACGGGGAAAGAACAGATTGTCAATCTGATCTATACCCGAAGCGCCCAGAAAAACCGGCCCATGGTTTCTATCGATTGCGCCTTGATCAACGAGAAAAGCTGGCAGTTCCTTTTTGAACACCACAACTCACCCCTGGCCGACACGGGTAGCACCATCTATTTCAGCCACATTGACGACCTGTCCGGGGACTTCCGCCGCCAGCTTCTGGCGGCTATCACGGAAATGGATGTCTGCAGGCGGAACCGGGTAATTTTTTCATGCACCATTCTTCCCCAGGAATCGACGTCAAAAATCGGGATTCTGTTTTCCAATGCCCTGGGCTGTGTCATTTTAAAAATGCTTCCCCTGAGAAATCAGCTTGACCGCATCCCATCCTATGTAAAGCTCTATACCAACCAACTGAATCTCGGAATGGCCGAGCCTATTCTGGATATTCACCCCGAGGCGCTCCGGCTTCTGCGGGAGTTCCGCTGGGACTATAACTTTACCCAGCTGAAGCGGGTGATCAGCGAGCTGGTCACCACCGCGGCGGAGGAAATCATTTCGGCGGACACCGTCCGCAGGGCGCTGAAAAAAGAGGAAACCCTGGCAACCTCCGCCCCATATACCGGCGGTGAGGCGGCGCCGCTCAATCTGAACCGCAGCCTCGCGGAGATATCCGGGGATATTGTGCGGCGTGTCCTGGATGAGACCAACGGAAACCAGACCCTCGCCGCCAAGCGCCTGGGAATAAGCCGCACGACCCTGTGGCGGTATTCCCAGACAATGACGTAGGCTATTAAAACGCTGAACGGTGAACTACTTTTTCTCCGCCATAATTATCGTAAATAGATTCATTTCCTGCGGCATCCACTTCGATATAGATGGTTTCACTCCCGTCTTTACCGGCCAAAATCGTCAGAACATCTCCATGGCTGACCCATACCCATTCGAGCGTGTAAGACGGAGGTACCGTATAGTAATCCGCTGTCTCGGTTTTTGTTTCCGGATCAAGACGCGAAATCCGGTTATGATTGGTGAGCAAAATATTGGGATTAAAGGCGTATACATACCGGTCCGATAAGGCGGCAATAAAGTCTCCATTAATAAACTGGCTGCCCGCCGATATGGTGTGATAGGTGATATCATCAGGGGCTTTAATAATGCATATTTCATTACCGGTATCAACTGCGGGCAGTCCTATGCCTGCGCTGCTTACAAGGACAGAAAAATGGCTCATCCTTTTTGAGAATTCATGAACCACAGTACGGACAACATCTCCATCCTGGACTCTGTATTCGGAAAGGACGGATTTTTTCCATACAAAACCATCATACATCTGGTCAATGGTGAAAAAACTATCCGGGGAACAGGCAAGCGCGAATGGAGAGCCCGCCGTCACCGCGGGAGTCTCAGGTCCCTCATTAACGAACCAGGGTGTGGTGAACCGCCGTCCATCGGCCTTGATCCAGAGACCTGTCACGTTGCCGCCGCCGCCATCAACGGCCCCCGCATAGACATCCCCGGCATTGTTGAATTGATAATATTCCGTCACATTCCCCACTGTGGTAATGGTGGTGCTGCCGTTCTTTTCATGAATCCGGTATAACGTTCCCCCTAAGGTATAGCCGCCGCCGGTGTAATACACATCCCCTGCCGCGTTGGTTTTTATGTGCCTGGTATAATCGATACCTTCGTTCCCGCCGCCGTCCCATGTAAATTTACCCAGGGGATCGCTGCCAAAATCTGTCCCGCTGTTTGCAAGAGTATCGGGGGTGGTAAAAAGTTTTCCGTCCGCTTTACGGATAATAAAAACACATTTCTGCCACGGAGCTTCTTCCGTATAAACCCGCATAACCGCGTATTTGCTTGAAAGATTCTGCACATAATCGGTGACCGCCGGAACCGTAACACCTTCGTTGTCGGTAAAATTAACGGTCTGGGTTTGATCATCAACGCCAACTTTGTAGAATTTCAATGATTCGTAATCATCGGACGATGCCCGCCCGAAGCCCCGGCCGCCGCTGCTGCCGGTAATGAAGACAGCTTTTGTTCCCGACAGATTTGACTGACTGATGGTAACTAATGTACTGCCGGGTTTAGGGCTTGTTCCTGTATCGCATCCAATAATGACAATACCCAATATAAATAAAATAAAAACATACCGGGCTGTTTTCATACCAACCTCCTCAGGTTTAATAAAACGGGCTGTTTTGAAACAGCCGCATTTTCCAATGATTATCGCTGCCAAACAGCAAACCATTTTTATTCACGCAGTTAGCTCCCTGCGGATACCATCAAACTGCTTGCGTTCAACAGCCGGAAGCAAACGGCCGATGATTGTTTTTCTGAAAGAAAAAATTACTTATTACGAAAGAATAGATAGTCCGATTCCGGCATATACACTCTTGATCTCTAGAACTCAAAGGAAACCATCCCGGGATTTGTCAAATTCAAAACAAGAAGAAGTCCGGCCAGGGCGACGATACAAAGGAGCGGAATATTATACGGGCTGATAAATGCCCTGCCTTTGCTTTGAATGGCAAGTATTATCCACCTGAACAATAAAATGATAACTTTTATTATAGTTAGGAATATGCCGCCAAACAGTAGGACCAAGACACTTATAAGCAGGCCCGCAAAACCAGTCCCGGATGTTCTTTTTACGGTTCGCCCCTGGGAATCCCTGTATTCTTCGGGCTTTTCATGTAAGCTGTCCGTAAGAATGGCGGAGATACTTCCGCTGCGGAAGTATTCAACAATGATAGGAAATATTGCAATCGGAATACCTAGCAGCATAAGGCCGGTATTGCCTTTTTCCGAGAAAAGGGAAAACACAAAGATACCGGCCAGAAGAAAAATGAATGTTCCCAGCAGACTGAAAAAGATACTTCGTATGGAATTGCTGATTTCATTCTCTTTTTCTGATTGTGCATCTGCTGCTTGATCACGGTACTGATTCTCCGCGGCGGCTCCTGTTTGAAACTGTTCATCAATTGTGGTTGCTTCAAGCTGCTCCGCCGAAATGATTTTTTCCGTACCTGAAGCTGATTGATACCCTTCGCTGTACGCTTTTTTTATGTCTTTAAATATACCCATGTATCCTCCGCGGTTAGTTTTTTCCCATCCCACAAGCTATAAAAATCAGAATACACAGCGGCGTTACCGCGGCTGTTAAAAATGTATTGCTGATTCTTTTAATCTGCTTTTTCGTAAAATAAGTGCCTTAATGATATGCGGAGAATATTGTATTAGCTACTTGCCAAATTGGGTGGGCTGAGAAAATTCAGGTGTCTTATATTCCAAAACCCGAGAGCATACCTGTGTTTTGGGTAGGCCCCATGGTTATGATATCCCAGAAAAAATGAATGGTTATTCTTTGACCAGAGCAGAATAATACATATCAAAAAGTTCCGCCCTGCTTTGAATGCCCAGTTTCCGGTACAGGTTTTTTATATGGAACCGGGCTGTTTCATAGCTGATGTTCAGCTTGCCGGCGATTTGTTTGGGGACCCTGCCGGAAAGCAGCATGATTAATATCTCCTGCTCCCGGGGTGTCAGATTGTTCTGGTTTTCGGTGTTGATATCCTTTAAAACCAGTCCCTGTCCGACAAACTCTAAATACTGTTTTTCCGATTCTCCGATCTCTGTTTCGGCTTTAGCCTGCCTGAACGCCTTTGCGCTGTTATGGTATTCCCTTTGGGCGGTAAGATAATCCTCATCCCTTTCGGCCTTCCAAGCCTGATGAAGGTGGTAATAAACATCGGTATGGTTAGTGTTATTCATACTGTGGTGTTCCCGGGAAGGAGGAACGGAAAGCGAGGGGATTGTCAAATCCGCGACCTCAGGTTTGAAAGAATCATAGGGCAGCAGGTTTCCCAATGATATATCCATCCGTTCACGTTCCGAACCGCCGAAACGGATTATCGCATCAGGGAGCATAAATTCACTGTATAAATGACGGCAGGCACCGCAGGGTCCAACGGGGATGGGAGAATCAATGGCGGCAATTGCCAGGGCCGCAAAGGAACGCTGCCCTTCGCTGACGGCTTTAAGCAGGGCAACTTTTTCCGCGCAGACACTCAGACCGTAGGTTCGGTTTTCGACGTTACAGCCGGTATACACTGTCCCATCCGCCGCCAAGACAGCGGCCCCCATCCTGAACCGGGAATATGGGGCGTAGGCTGCTTCCGCCGCTTCTTTGGCTCTTTCAAAAAGGCTGTCCAGATCGATCTTATTCAAAAAATAACCGCCGCACTGTATGATTTCTTACTTGTAAGTATATTCCACAATTCATAATAATGATACCGGAAATCCCGGAGCCGGGAGGGTATGGTGGAGTTATGCGGGCCGGGTGCGCAAGAGTTTTGCCCTGCGGGCGTCTCTCTCAAAACCATTTCAAAGATGCCGATTTTTACCAAAGTGTTAAAAAAAACCGGTAAAAGAAAAGGATACCGGAATATCCGGTATCCTTTTTTATTGATCATATTCTTAAATATGAAACGCTAATTACTGTTCATTATAAAGAGTTTAATCCCCTCCCCGGGGAATATCTTCTTTACTTCCCCTATCACCGCTAAAGCTTTATCTGCGTTTTCATCAGTTACATAACTGATGATCATGAAGTTTTCCTCCGGCCAGGTGGCTGTTCCCAGGCGGTACTGGCTCTTCCCCCTGCCGTTAACCACCGGGATCAAGGTGTAATAAAAATCATCTATCGAATCCTCCAGGCCGCCGATAATTTCGTCCTGCACCGACCGGTTCGCGAATATTTCAATCCGTTTCATATTATTCACCCTCCTGTGCTGCGGTCTCCGGTATTAAGACCGTCTTTTCCTCACGTTTTTTCTTTCCCCGGTGTTCGTTGATCATGGAGTACATCACCGGAATAAAGAAGAGCGTGATGAAGGTTGACGATATAAGTCCGCCGATAACCGTAAGGCCGATGGGCTGTATCATCTGTGATGATTCCCCGGGGAAGAAGGCCATGGGAACCATACCTAATATGGTAGTAAGGGTGGTCATCAATACCGGCCGGAGCCGGGATTCGCCGGCGTCGAGGCAGGCCTGCCGCACCGGGATACCCCGGCCTACCAGCAGGTTGGTATAGTCAACCAGGATGATACCGTTGTTAACTACGATACCTACCAGCATAACCAGGCCTATCATGGTAAAGATGCTCATGGTCTGACCGGTGATGATATAAATCCCCACAACACCGATCAGCATCAGCGGTATGGTACAGAGATTGATCAGCGGGTCCTTGAAGGATTCATACTGTCCCGCCATGACTCCGAATACCAGCAGAATTGCCAGGGTCAGTATGGTTACGAAAACCCCAATGGTCTTCGAGAGTTCACCCCACTGGCCTTCAAAAACCATGGTTACACCGCTGGGCAGTATATAATTATCGTCGATGGCGGTCTTGATTTTATTTTCGACCTGATCAGCCCGGGTATTGGTAATAATGTTTGCTTCAATATGAATAACCCTGGTCTGGTTTTCACGGCCGATACTGACCGGACCGGTCCCCTTATCAAGGGAGGCAAAGTTCGAAAGCGACACTAAGTTCCCCTGGGAGGAGGCAACAAAAATTTTGTCCAGGTCAACCACTTTCTTCCGGTCTTCATCCTGGAACATCAGTACCACGTCGTATTCATCACCTTCGTACCGGTACGTTGTGGCGGTTACCCCGTCCATTGCGGCGGCGATTTCATTGGCGATACTGCTGATATCGAGGCCAAGGCTGTACGCCCGGGTCCGGTCAATCACAATCTCAACCTGGGGCAGACCATCGGACGTATCAATGGTAACCTCCGACACATCGGGAACAAATTCCTCAATGATTTCCTTGATCGTATTGGCGGCTTCCATGCCGGTTACCATGTTGTCAACCCGCAGAACTATATCGATATCCGAACCGCCGGACATCTGCTGGGCCATACTTTCCCCGAAGCTCATGGTCGCGCTGGGGAAATCACCGAAGTGAGCCCGGAGTTTTTCCTTGGCCGTTTCACTGGTATCGGCGCCGTTCTTATTTAAATCCAGGGTGATGCTTAATTCACCCTTGTGGGTATTGACCCCAGTTTCAATGGCCTGGCCGGAGCTGCCCACATTGGCAATAATACTTTTTGCGCCCACAATTTCATCCATGGCAAAATCCTGGAGCTGGAGCATGACAGCCCGGGTATCCTCATATTTTGTGCCCAGGGGCATTTCCACAGAGACCGATACCGAATCCTCATTCATCGCCGGTACCATGACAATATTCATATTGGACATTGCTAATACCGCGCCGATGAAGGCAGCAATGATAATAGCCAAGGTTGCCAGGCGGTGATTGACCGCCGCTTCGAGACCCCGGCGGTACGCCCTGGTTAAGGCCGTCATAGGTCTTTCCATGGCCGCGTCAATTTTCCGCATCACCGAGCTTTTAAGAGGTTTCTGCGTGCGGGTATTTATAGGAAGATAGGTGCTCGCCAGCACAGGAACCAGGAAAATTGCCACCAGGAGACTTGAGAACAGGGCAATGCCGACGGTGAAGATCATCCCTTCAAACATCTGGCCCATCATTTCAAGCTGGTTTTTGAATAATAGAATCGGAATAAAAACACAGATGGTGGTCAGGGTGGATGAGATGATGGAGGACATCACTTCCTGGGTTCCCAGAATTGCCGCTATTTTAGGTTTCGCGCCCCGCTCCCGGAATTTGAAGATATTCTCGATAATTACAATCGAGGAGTCTACAATCATCCCTACCCCAAGGATAAGACCGGTGAGGGTCATCATATTCAGGGTAATGCCCGCCAGGGTCATCACGAGAAGCGTAACCAGAATAGAAAAGGGGATTGAAATACCAATAATAAAGGAACTCTTAATATTCCTGAGGAAGATAATCAGGATGAACACCGCGAGGACTCCCCCGAGAACCGCGGAACTGATCAGTTCATTTATCATGTCCCGGGTCATTTCAGTATCGTCCTGGGTGATTTCCAGGGTTACATCCGCGGGAAGCTCTGCCCTGATCTCATCAAGCCGGGCATACACCTTATCGGCAACGGAAACGGAATTGGTACCGCTCTGTTTGGTAACCGATACATACACCCCCAGTTCACCGTTTATGTAGACCGTGGATTCTTCATCCTCATAACCCCAGGTAACTTCGCCCACATCCTGAAGCCGGACATCGACACCGTTCAGCCTTGTGACCACTGTCTCCGCGATATCATAGAGGGTGGAATATTCTCCGGTGGTTCTGATGGAATAATTTGTCGCGCCGTCAATGATTGATCCCGCGCCAAGTTCAACATTCTGACTTGCCAGGATCCGCGCGATACCGGTGATGGTCAGGCCGTAGGCCTCCAGGCGGTTCTGCGACAATGAAACTTTAACGATCTGGTCCTGGCCGCCGACAATACTGGTTGAAGCAACCCCCTCGATCTGATCAAGCCGGTCGACGATCATATCGTCGGCTATCTTCCTCAGCTCATTCTGGGTCCGTTCCCCGCCCTTAACGGCAATACGCAGGATAGGCATGGACGAGGGATCCATCTGCATGATGATAGGCGAATCACAGTTATCGGGAAGATAATCCCGTATCCGGTCTATCTTATCCCGCATATCGTTTACTTTGTTATCAAGATTTGTTCCATAGTCAAATTCCATCAATATCAAACTGGTTTCTTCATAGGATGTGGAAGTCATATCCTTTAGACCGCTGACATTTGTGAGACTTGACTCCAGAATTTTTGTTACCGATTTCTCAACTGTTTCCGGACCGGCGCCGTCATAGGTGGTATAGACAAGAACCATGGGTACATCAATATCCGGAAACATATCGACGGCCACATCGGATACCATATAAACGCCAACAACCGCAACGAGGGCAAATATTATAATGAATAGTACAGGCCGGTTGACTACATTTTTCGCTACACTCATGCCTGGTTCCTTTGGTTGATTACTTTAACCGAAGCGCCGTCGGTCAGGAACTGCTGGCCCTGAATAATTACCGGTTCTCCCGAGGAAAGGCCGGATTTAATTTCCAGAAGGTCATCCACCGTCACTCCGGTAGCAACTTCCCGCATACTGACCCGGTCAATGCCGTCCAAAACATAGACATAGGTTGAACCTCTGGTTTCCACCAGCGCGTCGGACGAAATGGTTACCACATTTTCATAAGTCCGGGTATTCAGCTTAACCCGGGCGAACATTCCCGTGTTGATCCGGCTGTCATCGGTATCAAATTTTAATGTTATCTTTTTTGTCCTGCTGGCAGGATCGACCACCGGAGAAACATTGGTAATCGTGGCGGAGAACACTTCCCCGGGAAATGCCTGGAGAGTAACATCCGCTTTCAGACCGGTTCTGAGCTGGCCGACTTCCCGCTCGGGAATAAAGGCTTCAATCTCAATATTGCTGGTGACCGAAATGGTTAGGATCGAAGTAGCCGTGGTAACCGTACTTCCAACGGCCATGGGCGTGGTGGTGACGGTCCCTGAAATGGGAGCGTATACCGGGCTCAGAGAATAGCTTGTACCTGGACGGGAAGGATCTACCTCCGCCAGAAGCTGTCCCTTGCGGACCACCGAGCCGAGACCGACTTTAAGGGAAACTATTTTTCCGCCCGCGTCGGGCACTACCGAGACCTGCTGTTCAGTAACAATATCCCCGTTGATTTCGATATACGCCTGGAGGGTCCGTTCTTCGGCATCCTCCGTCCGTACGGAGAAGATCGTTTCCGTCGTATTTCCGCCGACACCGCCCGGGCCCTGGGGTCCGCCGTCACCGTTTCCAGCCAGTATGGAAGGGACAAAAATTAGGCCCGCCGCAATTACAATACATACCGTGATAAGGATGATTTTCTTTTTCATTTGATAACTCCTTTGATTTACTGCCATAATGTTCCGAAGGGAACATTTAATTCTTTTTCAAGATCCAGGGAAACAGAGAGCAGGTTATAATATTCCTGCTGCACATTATGTTTGGCTTCCGATAAACTATCGTAGGCTGACCGGAGACTCTGGAGATCCGCGGTTCCTTTAGCGTAGGATTCTTCATACATAGCGTAGGTTTCTTCCGCCAGCTCAACATTCAGCCTGAGGGAGTCAATGCTTTCCAGTGACTGTTCAATGGACCGCTGATGCTGACGGATCTGGTTTTCCGAATTCATCAGGGCTTCGGTTATCTGGCTCTGGTAATTCGTGATGCTGTCGTTATAGGAATCAATCTGTTCCCGGGCGGATGACCAGGGAAGATAATTATCCAGCTTAAACGATAAGGCGACGGAGAAAGATCCGTTATCGGTCCACTCCTTACTTGAGGACCCGTACGTAGGTGTTGTATTCCAGGATAAATTCAATGACGGCATATAGGCCTGATTCCACGCGGTAGACTTCTGGGCTTCCAGTAATTCCAGTGATTTCCGAAGGGATGACACACTGTATGATTCATTGACATTTCTTATACCCGTCACCTGTATAGTGCCGCTGTCATTATCCAATGTTCCGGTGAGGCTTATATCAGTATCAGCGGGAAGACCCAGGATCTGCTTGAAGGAATCCATGGCATTCATGTACTGGGCTTCCGCGCTCCGCAATGAAGGCTTCAGGTTTTCAAGATCAACCCGGGCGGAGAGCTCGTCCAGCTTCGGAACCTGGCCGGCCTGCGCGCTCCGGTACGCCTGTTCGTACCGTGACTGGGCGGTCTCAATGCTCTGACCGATCAGATCCGTATTTGCCCGATACAGCAGAATCTGGTAAAAAGCCTTCCGTACCTGCAGTTCAAGGTTCTGTTTTGCCTCTTCATAAGTAATTATCCCCGATTCGTAATCGGTTTTTGTCTGTTTGATTCCCGACACGATCGCTGGCGAGAGGCTCCAGGATGCGGAAAGAGATCCTCCGCTGCTCCATTCATCCCTGCCGGCCGAAAGGTCCCCGACTAATGCTGTGCCGTGGCTGACCGAACCCGATGCGGTGACCGATGGAATAAGATTGTTCCAGGAGCGGTCTGAAGCGCGTTTTTTACCTTCCATATCAACCTTTGTTCTTTCCAGGGAAAGGTTGTTTTCCAGAGCTAACTGGACGGCTTCATCTACAGTAAGGTTTGTTTCTGCCGAAAGCGTTCCTGCGCATACCATTATGGTTATGCATACGATCAATACTCTATTGTGTTTCATATAAAACAATATATTTCCCCGGCTGTTATATTTACCATAAACAAAATATTTAATTTATATAAATTATTGTTATATATCGTTTTATAAATTGCATAAACAGTTAGCTTGCTATATTTTATTTTTAGAGGATATAAACATGAAAAGAAAGATTTTACTTATTGAACCGGGTGATGCCATAAGGAATCTCATTGCCGAACTATCAATAGAAGAAAATTTAGAAATTCTGCGGGCAGCAACCATAGCGGAGGCGCTGAATTTCCTTTCTCATTCACCTGAGATTATTGTCATTGACCTGGAATATTATTCATCAGAGGCCTGCCAGTTTATAGCTGCCTACCGGAAAACCGGGACTGCTTTGCTGCTTATGTATCTCAGTCACTTTGATGAAAAACTCGTTATTTCGGGATTTGACAGCGGAGCCGACAATTACATTCTCGGCAATCACCCTCCAAAAATATCATTTGCCCGTATCCGGGCCGCGATCCGAAGGGAATACGGAATGCGGCTCCATAGTACCGATGACGTTATAAACTTCGGGCCCTTTTCCCTGGATCTCAATACGGAGAGCCTGCGCAAGAACGGTGAGAAGATGCACATATCCGAGAGAAACATCAACATATTACTGTACCTGGGCAAAAACGCGGGGAGGCCCGTTTCTCCGGAGGAAATTTACACCCATGTATTACGGAAAGAACACGGCGGTTTAACAATCATTGGGGTGTATATCCAGCGGCTTCGGAAAATAATAGAGATCAATCCGGAAATACCAAATTACATTCAAACGGTTCATGGCTTGGGATATATGCTTAATGCCGCGCCATCCCGGGAAATGCGCTTTCCCTTCAATCTCGAAATATCAAATACGAAAAAGGATATTTATGACAGGGAACTGGAACCCTCCATGCCCTCCGCGAAAACCATATAAAACGGGGGATACAGATTAAGAAGTACAGTGAATTGTTATTTTCAGCGTGTCTCTGTATAGAAACAGATAATGGTATATATTTTGACAGACCCATGGTAAGATTAAGCATGACGAAGTCTGAAGATATTGGGTTTCAAATAAAACTAATCAATGATTTGCTGACAAAGAAAGCGAATCAGAATCTGGAGAAATACGGACTTACTATTTCTCAGTTCCAGGTGCTGCATTTTTTACACCAGCGCAAGAGGTTAAAAACATCACCAAAGGATCTGGAAGTTTTTTTTGAAGTATCGTCCCCCACGATGTCCGGCATTCTTAAACGGCTCGAAACAAAGGGGTTTGTTACCACGGAATTTGATAATAAGGACAGACGGGTAAAACATGTATATCTGACAACAAAAGAACGGAGACTGTTTTATTATATGAAGTCATCCCGGAAAGATACGGAGAATGTAATTACCCGGGGGATTACGGAGGCTGAGCAGGAGCAATTAAAATCATTGCTCGGGAGAGTGTACGACAATATCAACAGTTTCTAGGGAATTAAAGCCGATACGGATACTCGCGCCGCCGGACACCGGCGTTCCGGCGGAAATTTGTCCCCGCCGCCGGACTTTTTGTCCTGCGGTCCTCTTTTACAGGTAAAAAACAAAAAGCCTTTTTTCTATGTTTAGCGGCTGCGGCCATATCCGGCCGGGATACTTAAAAATTCATCATATAACTCACCATCAGACTCTTTGCGCTTGGCTATTTTAATTCAGTACTTAATGCGATAATACAGTACGGCATATTTATCTCATAATGTACGTAATGCGGGTTTATCAATGGATAGCAGCGGTATCTTCAGCAAAAGGGATTTGCGGTATTTAATAATTCCCCTGATTATCGAGCAGACTCTGGCCCTGACGGTGGGCATGTTTGACACGGTTATGGTCGCCAGCGTCGGGGAACATGCAGTTTCCGGGGTATCCCTGGTGGAAAGCATCAATATTCTCCTGATAAATCTGTTTTCGGCCCTCGCCGCAGGCGGCGCTATTGTGGCGGGCCAGTACCTTGGCAGACAGGACAGGGAAAACAGCCAGCGCGCGGCCAAACAGCTGGTTTTTGTGACCCTGGCTCTTTCGGTGGTAATCGGCAGCATCTGTCTTCTGCTGAACCGGCAGATACTTTCCCTCATTTTCGGCAATGTGGAATCCGGGGTGATGGGTCACGCCAGAACTTATTTTTACATAACCACCCTCTCCTACCCCTTTATCGGGATCTTCAACACCGCCGCGGCCCTGTTCCGGATCATGGGCAACGCCAAAGCCGCCATGATCAATGCGTTAATAATGAATGTGGTCAACATCGCGGGAAACGCCCTGTTTATCTACGGGATGAACTGGGGCGTAGCCGGCGCAGCCCTGTCTACCCTCATTTCCCGGGTAATCGCCGCGGTAACCATGATGATTATGCTGCGGAATCCTAAACTGGAGATTTCCCTCCGGTCTTACGGGATAAAGGGAATGGACCCCCAGATGTTTAAACGCATCCTCAGAATTGGCATTCCCAACGGCCTGGAGAACAGTATCTTTCAGATGGGAAAGATTGTCGTAACCAGCCTGGTAGCGTCCCTGGGAACAATCTCCATCGCCGCCAACGCCGTGGCAAACAGTCTCAGCGGAGTCGGAGCCATTCCCGGCGCGGCCATGGGCCTGGCCCTTACCACTGTGGTCGCCCGGTGTGTGGGAGCCAGGGAATACGATCAGGCTGATTATTATGCCAAGACCTTAATGAAGCGGGTGTACCTGTACATGATCATCGTCAATGCCGGAGTTTTGCTGGCACTGAAGCCGGTTTTGGGGCTGTATAACCTTTCCGCGGAAACCTTCAATCTGGCATTTCAGCTCATGCTCATCCACGCGAGTTCCTCCATGGTGATATGGCCGGCTTCGTTCACCCTGCCCAATGCCCTGCGGGCGGCCGGGGATGTCCGGTATACCATGGTCATCTCCATTTTTTCCATGGGAATGTTCCGCATCGGATTCAGCTATCTTTTTGTTCATTTTACCAGTCTGGGGGTCCGCGGGATATGGATAGCCATGATTATCGACTGGATATTCAGAAGCATCTGTTTTATCCGGCGGTGGCGGTGCGGCAAGTGGAAAAACATCACCGTGGTGTGACAGATTCACGGGTAATCCGCATTTCCCCGAGGCTGATATCCCGGTGAATATACCGGGGAGTGTTCTTTTGCAGACGGCCGAAGGTGATGGCCTTCCTGGGGCACCAGTTGAGACAGGCCTGACACACTTCGCAGCCCGAAGAAAACACCGGCTTTTCCCTGCCGGCCACAACAATACATTGGGCCGGGCAGACCGCGGCGCAGATTCCGCAGCCGTCACAGTCATCGGAAACTTTATAGAATGAATTGAGGAGATTCCTGGCCATAAGGAAGAGGCGGCTTACGGCCGTTGAGATATGCGGAACAGGACGGATCCGGCGTATACCGCCCCGGCGGATGGATTCCCCCGCGAGAGAAACCGCTTCCGATTCACTGGCAAGCCTCATCCGGATTTTCCGCTCGCCCTGGGGGCCGAATATGGGGATAAAGTTTTCCACCGTTGGTACCGTAAATCCCGCGGAAAGGGTTAACCCTCTGCCTTTGAGAAGCCGGCTCATTTCCGGAAGCGTCCCGCCGGGGCTGGTGCCGCAGGTTACCAGAGCGGCAATATAGGGCGCCCGTATCTCCGCTTTTCTGACAAAACCGCTCACCATAGCGGGCAGCCCATAGGCATAGGACGGAAACACAAAGACGAGTTTTTCAGCTTCGATTACGGGAAATTCCCGGAGCATCTCCCCGGCGATATTCACGATCCTGCTTCCCGGCAACAGAGAAGCCAGGGTTTTCGCCGCGTACAGGGAATTGCCGGTGCCGGAAAAATAGTAAATCAGAATGTTCTGCGCCATATCCCGCCCTACGGAAACTTGTCTTACCGGTATTCTACAAGGTTTTAAGACGCCGCATCCAGTATCGGCGGCGGGAACCGGTCCGGTTAGCCGGTCCGCGGAACCGGCCAGACCCTCTCAGACAGTAATTTTCTTATGGCGGTACTTCTCAACCAGCCTTCTCTGGTATTCATCTTCGGTCCGTCTCAGCCGTTCCAGACACGCTGTTTGTTTCCGTTCCCTGACAAGAACCACCTGCTCAGCGATCAGGTTTACCGCGATGCCCGCCGCGATGGTAATTCCGCCCGCGAAGGTCGCGTTCGAATAGCCGCCGCCGGTTACCGAATCGAGAAGAATTCCGGTAAAGACCTGCCCCACAAAGGTCAAAACGGTCAGCAGGAACGCGGAAATCCTCGGAACCGTCAGATTGCACAGGAGCACGGAAATCACCCCCAGCGCGCCCCCAAAGTATATCCACGGCGGAGGAGAAATTACAGGATCCGCCGCGGGGAATACGGCCCGGGCCGCGAACACGGCGATGATCACCGTCACCGGCAGACCCACAAGATGATTCACAAGGGAACCGCGCAGAGCCCCGACCTTTTCCGCCAGCCGGGCGTTGACGGTTCTGGAGAGGACCACCGAGATTCCCGCGCCGAAGGAAAGGCACACAGCGAATACCGCCGCGGCGGCGGAACGGTCCAGCATAAGGAAGATTCCGAAAAGGGAAAATATCCACCCAATGAGGGATACTTTCCGGAACGGCCGCCGTTCCATCCCGAATAAACCAAAATGATCAATTATCTGGGCGGTGACCATCTGCCCCAGCAGTCCCAGCGCGATGATACTGGTCATACTGATGTACCCGAAGGCAAAATTGTTGAACACGGTAGTAAAAACACCGATCACGCCGCCAAGATAAATCCATACCGGGGAGTGGCCGCGGAGCGTTCTTTTTTCTTTCCGCAGAATACAAAGCAAAAAAGCAAAGAGGACACCTACAACATGAACAATAACCGCCGCGGGGAATACGCCGTATTGCCGGGACAGATTTCCGTTGACGGAAACCATGACAGCTAGGGTTACACCCGTAATAAGTGCGAGCAGCTGGTACATATTACCGCCTCCTGGTTTGATTATATTGGCATTGTCCCGCGGGGACATAGGACATTTGTCCTACCATTTCGAACCGATGTTTGGTATACTTTGAAAGGGAAAAGAAGCTGATGGACACACGGCCGCTGACAAAAAAACATTTTGACAAACTTTCGGAATACGGTTTGCGGGACATACCGCCGGACTCCTGTATGTGCCTGTATTTCCGGTCAGGGGAAACGATTCTGCGGGAAGGGATGCCGATCAGCTGGCTTGCCATTGTTGTGAGCGGCAAGGCAAAGGTCTGCTCCACTTCTCCCAATGGAAAGGACCTGATTCTTTGCTACTATGTCTCCGGCGGTATGATTGGGGATATTGAATTTATGGCGGGGCTCGAAACGGCAACCGCTAACCTTATCGCTATTTCCGACTTTGAGTGTATCGCCATCCCGTACAGAAAATACGGGGCGGTGCTGAAAAGAAATATGGCGTTTCTGAATAAACTCGGCAATGAACTTTCCCTGAAATTAGTCCGGAGTTCCCGAAGCTTTGTGTCCGCGGCATTATATTCCGGCGAGGAACGTCTCTGTTCCTACATTTTGCAGACTTCACACAACAATGTTTTCAGCGATATCCTGACCGATGTTTCCTGTTCCGTCGGCATAAGCTACCGTCATATATTCCGCCTGCTGAATCAGCTCTGCGAAGAGGGTGTGCTGGAAAAACGGGAAAACGGATACCGCATAACGGACCGGGACGGACTGATCCGCCGTTCGCCCCATCCGGTCACGGAACAGGATGAATAGCCCCGGCTGGTGATGTCCGCGGTTACCGCCCTCCGGCCGGTCCCGGGGACGGTTTCTTTTCGGGATAAAAGGCGGTAAATATTTTTATATACTCCGGCAGCCGGGAAACATCGGGGTTGAAGAACCAGAAGGCGAAGCCGTCACAGAATTCGCAGAGTTTACCGGAAATTGTGTAGCTTTTCCGGTGGCCGCAGGTCCCGTCTTCCCGCTGGTTGTGGCAGTGGCCGCAGCGGCCGTAATCGCCGGTGAACCCTTCCCTGATATACTCCGGCGCCGCTTCGACAGCTTCCCGGCGGCTGTCCACGTCACTGAAATACATCCGCAGAACCAGGTCGCCGTCCCGGATGTACATCCGGGCGTAGGATTTCTTGCTCTTTACCCCGGTCTTGGTATAGATGATCATGTACCGGCCCCAGCAGTAGCCGCCGCCGATGGTCCCGCCGCTGCCGTAGCCGAGACGTTCCATTTCCCGGTCAAAGGCCAGGATAAAATCCCGGTCCGCGGGACTGATAAACGCGTAAGCCTTGTTTTTCAGCAGTTCCTTCAAGGAATATCCTCCCCCAGGGCCCGGCGCAGATCCGCGGCGTAGGTTCTCTGGATTTTCTTCAGGGGCATGGCGATATAGGAAAGCAGCTCCATCACGGGATTTTTAATATACAGAACTTCGGTGAATTCGATCCGCGTTCCCCCGGATTCCACGGAAGAAAACAGCCCCGTCCAGCGGCCGGTGAAGTTTTTATTCTTCATGGTGAACTCGTAGCGTCCGCATGGCTCCTTGCAGGTAATGGTGAATTCCGTGAAAAAGCCTTCTTTGGTGTATTCGATAAAAGTCCCGCCGCCGTCAAGGATATCTATCCGTTCCAGATCGCTCCGCCAGGAATAATTGGTATTGTCCGTCACCATGTCCCAGACCTTTCCGATATCCGAGGCATAGGTTTCGGTAATGGTCGATTTCCGCATGGCTTCTCCTAAGCGCCCCCGATTACCGGACCGCCGTGTTTAAGTATAGTTTAGCAGCGGATATATGACAGCGCCATGTCAGATTTACCATAAAAAATCAGACAAAGGATACTATACCCGCCGACGGGTATAGAGTCTCAGCTTTCGTGGGAAAACCCGGTGACGTTCAGGTCTCGGTCCATTTTTACGCAGAGTATTTCATCGGAATAGTCCTTCGATACCATATAATCCACGGAGAAGTTTATCTTTCCATCTTCTATTCCGAAAAGCAGATCAGGATACCCCAGTCCCGCGGTGGTCCTGGCGATGTCAAATTCATCAAACCGCTGTACGCCGAATATTTTCATCAGAAATTCTTCTTCCAGGGAATCAAAATGGCACTCAAAATAATAAGCGACGGTTTCATCCCCGGGAAAATTCTCAAGTATGGCCTTTCGTGCCATGACGTCTATTTCGGCATATCTATCAAGAATGCCCAGACACGTTTTCAGTTCCGGGCCGTAGAGGCTGCAGTCCGACAGCGATATATGGATCGCCTGGTTCCGGTAGCTCGTTTCGATAAACTCAAAATCACTGGACTCGTCTATGGTGATTTCCCCGAAATACTTCGTCGTGTATTTTCCCATTGTTTCCCCCCGGCGGACCATGAAAATATCCGCGGAATTGCTGGTTTTCCTCAGCCCCATCTTAGGATACATTATCCGTCTGGTCCAGATATCTCCCGCGTCCGGCGGCGGATTATACAGAAAAGCGGCGGTTTCTGTTCCCTGCGTCCGTTTTTGTATTGACACCGCTGTATATAGCAGATTATTATCATAAATAACGCTACATATAGCGCCATAATTAACCGATAGTTAAAATACCCATGGAAGAGGCTAAGGAGTAGACAATGCCCACACGGATACTGAAACGGGACGGCCGGGAAGCACCCTTTAACATTGAGAAAATCACCAACGCCATTTACAAGGCGGGAATCGCCGCGGGCACCATGGACTGGGAACAGGCCATGAACCTTTCGGAGTCGGCGGCAAAACGCCTGCAGTCGGCCTACGCGGGGACAACCCCGGGGGTGGAGGAAATTCAGGATACGGTGGAGCAAATCATGATCGAAAACGGTCTGTCCTCGGCTGCCAAGAAGTTCATCCTCTACCGGGCGGAGCGCACCAGGATCAGGGAAATGAATACCAGGCTCATGCGGATTTTTGAGGAAATCACCACCAAGGATGCCAAGGATAACGACCTGAAGCGGGAAAACGCCAACATCGACGGCGATACCTCCATGGGGCACATGCTTAAATACGGTTCCGAAGGGGCGAAGCAGTTCAATGAACTGTTCATCCTGAAACCCGGCCACGCGCGGGCCCACCACAACGGGGATATCCATATCCACGATCTGGATTTTCTCACCCTGACCACCACCTGCTGCCAGATTGACATCGCCAAGCTTTTCACCGGCGGTTTCGGAACCGGCCATGGGGTTATCCGGGAACCCAACGATATTCAAAGTTATTCCGCCCTGGCCTGCATCGCCATTCAATCCAATCAAAATGACCAGCACGGGGGCCAGAGCATCCCCAATTTCGACCGGGGCTTGGCACCGGGGGTGGCGAAAACCTATGTCAGGCTGTACCGGGATAACCTGTTCAAAGCCCTGGATCTCCTGGCGCCGGAAACCACGGAACAGATAAAAGAAACCCTGAAGGCGGAACTGTTTACCGGGCACCTGAAACCTTCCCTGGAGGACAACGAAGCCTATACCCAGGCAGAATCCGGGATTCTGGACAAATGGCTCGAGCCGAAAATCCGGCGCCCGGTACAGGACTTTGCCCGGAACACCGCCCTCAGGGAAACCGACCGCAGGACCTACCAGGCCATGGAAGCGCTGATCCACAACCTCAACACCATGCACAGCCGGGCGGGAGCCCAGATACCTTTTTCTTCAATTAACTACGGAACCGATACGTCCCCGGAAGCCCGCATGCTTATCCGGAATCTCCTGGCGGCCACCGAGTCCGGCCTCGGTGACGGGGAAACGGCCATCTTCCCTATCCAGATTTTCCGGGTTAAGGAAGGGGTTAACTACAATCCCGGGGACCCCAACTACGACCTGTTTCAGCAGGCCTGCCGGGTCAGCTCCAAACGGCTCTTCCCCAATTTTTCTTTCCAGGACGCGCCCTTCAATTTCCAGTATTACCGGGAGGGCCGGCCGGAAACGGAGATTGCCTATATGGGCTGCCGGACCCGGGTAATAGCCAATGTCCATGACCAGGAACGGCAGACCACCTACGGCAGGGGGAACCTGAGTTTCACCACCATAAATCTTCCCCGGATTGCCCTGAAAGCCCGGGGGGATACAGATGAATTCTTCAGGGACCTGGACGGGAAAATTGACCTGGTCATTGACCAGCTCCTGGAGCGCTTCGAAATCCAGGCAAGGAAAAAGGTAAAAAACTTTCCCTTCCTCATGGGCCAGGGAATCTGGCTCGATTCGGATACCCTGGGATGGGAGGATGAACTCCGGGAAATCCTGAAACACGGCACCCTTACGGCGGGATTCATAGGCCTGGCGGAATGCCTCAAGGCGCTGTGCGGCAAACACCACGGCGAATCCGCCGAAGCCCAGGCCCTGGGGCTGCGGATCATCGGCCACATGCGGAGCCGCATGGACGCCGCGGTCCTGGAGCACCGGCTGAACTTTTCCCTGATCGCCACCCCGGCGGAGGGCACCGCCGGACGGTTCGTCAAAATGGACCGGGAGAAATTCGGTTCCATTCCCGGAGTAACGGACCGGGAGTACTATACCAACAGTTTCCACATACCGGTGCATTACCCTATCGGAGCGCTGAAAAAAATCGAACTGGAAGCGCCCTACCACGCCATGACCAACGCGGGCCATATCAGCTACATCGAACTGGACGGGGACGCCTCAAAAAACCCCGAAGCCTTTGAGAAAATCGTCCGGGCCATGAAGGAGGCGGGAATCGGCTACGGCAGTCTGAACCATCCGGTGGACCGCGACCCGGTCTGCGGGTACCGGGGTATCATCGGAGAAACCTGCCCCCGGTGCGGACGCAGCGAGGGTGATGAGCCCTTTGAGCGGATCCGGCGGATCACCGGGTATCTGGTGGGAACCCTGGACCGTTTCAACAACGCCAAACGGGCGGAAGAGCGGGACCGGGTCAAGCACTTTAATGTATCCGGCGGCGGAGCGTCTTCCGGGGAATGACGGCCCCGAATCATCCCCGCGCCGCGGACCCGGCCGCCGGCAAAGATATCCTCATTATCGGCGGACGGGAGCCGGAATCCATTGTTGACGGCCCGGGCTTCCGGTACACGGTCTTTGTCCAGGGCTGCGCTCTGGCCTGCCCGGGGTGCCATAATCCCCAGCTCCAGGCCTTTACCGGAGGCACCCCGGTTTCCGTAAAAGAAATTCTCGCGGAGATCGGGGCAAATCCCCTCCTTTCCGGGCTCACCCTTTCCGGAGGTGAGCCGTTTACCCAGGCAGGTCCCTGCGCGGCCCTGGCCCGGGGCGTCAGGGAAATGGGACTTACGGTGGTGACCTATACGGGACTTACCTGGGAAAAAATCATTGTTTCCGGCCGGGAAGACTGGGCCGGGCTTGCGGCGGCTACGGATATCCTCGTGGATGGTCCCTTTATCCGGGAGCTGCGGAACATCGATCTCCGCTTCCGGGGATCTTCCAACCAGCGGCTCATCGACGTGCGCCAAAGTATGGCTTCAGGGGTGGCAGTCACTTTTCCGGAATGACCAAAACGTCCGGAAAATCCCGTTTACGGATGGACCGGAATGCCGCCGCGTACATCATTCATTTGCCGCCAAGAAGCAGTATCTCGGCAATTTCAGACTTAGTTCCGACACGGACATACGGAATTGGCGTACAGGTTCCCGAGCTGACAATGGAATACATATCCCCGTATTTTCTGCACCCATGGTAGTGCGGAAAGAACCGGCGGACAATACGGTTGAGGGGATAAAACTGCCCTCCGTGGGTGTGGCCGCTTAAAAGAAGATCCACCCCCGCTTCTTTCGACCGTTCAATATCCCCGGGCTGATGATCCAGTACAATGATCAGGTTATCTTTGTCGGAAGGCTCCAGGCATTGGGGAATGGTTTTTCTCGTCTGCCCTTCATTTCCTCCCGGGGCCATATCCGAACGGCCAAGCAAGACAACCCCGTCCTGCCGTACAGCGCAGTCCTCTAAAACACGGATATTCGCTTTTTGGAAAAAACTCAGCATATCCGGCAGATCAACCCCTGCGTCATGGTTGCCTAAACAGGCAAACACACCATACCGGCTTTGCAGACCCGTAAGTTCCGCGGCGATTTTCTCAAATTCAAAAACCTCTCTGACATTTTCGGTAAAGGTATCCCCGGTGATACAGATTAAGTCGGGCCGAAGACTGTTTGTCTTTTTTACGATTTTCCGCACGGTCTTCAGGTCATTGATGCTGCCCAGGTGCAGGTCGCTGAGCTGGGCAATGCGCAGCCATTTACCTTGGAAGACCGGTCTAGAAACTTCACAGGTATAGGGGGTGACTGAAATATTTCTGGTATGAATTATTCCATAGACCGTCAGTACAGCGGTAAGTGCGAAGAGGAAAAGCGAGAGAACCGCAAACTGTGACGGCGGAAGGATTTTAAGCAGCGCTGTCAGAATAATATACGCGGGCAATTCAACAAGGCAGGCAAAGAAAAGGGTTATCTGAAAGCTGACCCAATAGCTTCCGAAAATCATGAGAATTTTTGAAACCTTCGAATGTGGCAGCAGGAAACCAGCCGGCAATGCCGCGGAAAATAAAATGCAGACTGTCACATAGAAGATTGGTGAAAAACCGGGCAGAACTCCCTGCGCGGCGACCAGGGTACGCCAGGTGACAAGAAAGGCAATGATACCGTACGCGGACACCAGGGATACAGCCGCTTTTATCTGTTCTTTTCCAATTTCTTTTTTCATCTCACCGCCGTGCTGACTCATCCTCTATGTTTTTTTAAAATAGATTAAATCTTAATAATAACATAATAAAAAAACCGCGGAAAATACCATTTGCGGTGAAAGAATTCAAAAAAGAATTTTACAGAAGAGAAAAGAGAACCGTCACATCATACCATAGTGTGATACTTTCAGAGGCTCACCTCCGGAGGGTATTGCAAGCAGGCTTGCAGATACCCCGCTTAGGGCTGTATCTGTTCATGCGTTTAAACAGTTTGACAATTTCAACCGCCGGAATGATTGCCGCGGCAAGACTGAGAGCAATTAGAAAACTGCCGGAAGAAAGAGGGGTTAACTGGAAATTCCTGCTGAGGCCGGGGATATAAATAACTGAAACGGTCAGCGCTGTGGAAATGGCCATCGAAACAAAAAGGTATTTGCTGCGGTTCTTAATTGAAAAGACAGAAGCGGTCCGGGATTTCATGCTGATGGAATGAAAAATCTCGCAAAAAGACAGGGTCAGAAAAGCCATGGTCATTCCGGTAATAGCGGAAATCTTCAACCCCGTCAGGAAAGATACAATAGTCAGGGCCGCAATGGTAAATCCCTGATATATAATTTCAAAAGCAATACCGCCGGAGAAAAGGCTTTCTCCGGGATCACGGGGTGATTTTTTCATGGAATCAGGGTCGGCCTTTTCCATCCCGAGGGCCATAGCCGGAAATGTGTCAGTGATAAGGTTTAACCACAGGATATGAACCGGCGCAAAAAGCTGCATCCCCGCCAGGGCAGCGGCACATATCGAAATTACTTCCCCCAAATTTGCCGAAAGAAGGAACTGGACAACTTTACGGATGTTTTCATAAATCCGCCGGCCTTCCTCCACGGCATATAGAATGGAAGCAACATTGTCATCGGCAAGAATCATATCAGCGGCGCTTCTGACCCCATCCGTTCCGGCTATGCCCATGCCAATTCCGATATCTGCGTATTTCATAGCCGGAACGTCATTCTCCCCGTCGCCGGTCATGGCGGTGATTTTACCCAGCTTCTTCCAGGCTCTGATAATCCGTGCCTTGTGTTCCGATTCGACCTGGACGTAAACGGCGATCCGCTGGATCCGTTCCTCAAATTCTTTATCACTTAATCCGGAAAGCTCTGCCCCCGTTATAACTTCCTGTCCGGGTGAAAGAATGCCCAATTCCGCGGCGATGGCTATGGCAGAATCCTCATGATCACCCGTAATCATGATAGTCTTAATTCCGGCGGCGCGGCATTTTTCAACCGCATCCCGTACCCCAGGCCGGACAGGGTCTATCAGTCCCGCAAGACCAATAAAGGTAAGATCCCGTTCCAGGGATTCCGCGGAAAGGTCCGCCGGCAAGCGGGAATAATCCCGGTAAGCGGCGGCAAATACCCGCAGGGATTTACCGGCCATATATTTATCATCCACAAGGATCTTTTCTTTCACTTCCCGTGTCATGGGCTGAATCCGGCCGTCGAGAAAAATTTTTGTACAGCGTTCCGCTATTTCGCCGGGAGATCCCCGGGAATACTGCCGCCAGAACAACGGAGAAATTCCGTCTGTTCCGAGCATTCCATGAATGGTAGAAACCATATTACGCTTGGCATCAGAAGGAAGTTTCATAACCTGGGGTTCCAGCATTTCCATCTGCTGTTTTTCCAGTCCCTGGGAGATTCCGAATTCCGCCAGGGCAAGCTCCGCGGGTTCTCCAAGAAGAGTTCCATCCGGCCCCGCGGAAATATCGGCGGAAAGCGCCATAGCCTCGGCTAAGAAAGCTGTATCCCCGGTATGATCTGCCACAGCCATTTTATTCCGGGTAAGGGTACCGGTTTTGTCCGAACAGATTACCTGGGTGCAGCCCAGGGTTTCCGCCGCGCTTAAGCTGCGGACAATGGTATGCCGGCCGGACATCCGGGTCATTCCCATGGAAAGAAGAATAGTAACAACCAGCACCAGTCCCTCCGGAATGGCCGCGACAGCCAGGCTCACCGCCGTAAGAAACATCTCAGACGTGTGACCGCCGAAAGAACCGCCGTTCCGCAAAATACTGACAATGAAAAAGAACAGGCATATACCCAGAACAGCAAAACTTAACACCATGCCGAGGGAAGCCAGATTTTTCTGAAGAGGGGTTTTTTCAGTACGGCTGTTTGCCAGGATTCCGGCGATCTTTCCGATTTTTGTTTTCATACCTGTGGCCATAACGAGACCTTCACCCCGTCCACAGACGACACTGGTACCCATATACGCCATAGTGCTCTGTTCACCCTGGGCTGCATCCCCGCGATGGCCAGAAACAGCCAGACTGTTCTTCTCCGACGGTATTGATTCACCGGTAATAGACGCTTCTTCTATTGTCAGATTTTCCGATTCAAATATTCGAAGATCCGCGGGAACCGAGTCGCCGGTTTCCAGAAGAACAATGTCCCCCGGGACGAGTTCTTCTGTTTTTATTCTAACCTCCACACCATTCCGGCGGACCGTTGCATAGAGGTCTTTCAAACCCTGTAATCCAATTATTGCCCGCTCGGCCTTATTCTCCATAATAATTCCCAGGGCAGTGTTAAGGATTACCACCGCCAGTATGGCTGCCATGTCGATGTTTCTGCCGAAAATCCCCGAAAGAACAGCCGCGGCAATGAGAACAACAATCATAGGATTCTTTATCTGTTCCCATATCCGCTCGGCCATGGTTTTCTTTTTAATATCGTTGAGTTTATTCGGCCCGAATAAAGCCTTCCGCGCAGTAACCGCGATGGTATATAGTCCATTTCTGGAATTTTTCTGCACGGATAATATTTCTGCGGTCCTTTCCAAATAGGCGTTCATAGTTTCTCCCTAAAAGATATTGTTTTTATGAAAAGCCCCTCACTTCTCAGGAAACAATCTATAAAAATACTATTCAAAGATATTTACTTAAACATTAGACAAAAAAAGTGTATTGCCTAAAAAACAGACAACCACTTCAATTTGCCTATTTCCAAACAGCTTCGGTTTATTTTCTAATGCGGATACCAAAGTAACCGGCGGCTGTTTGATGCGTCCTTTCAAAATAAGGATTATGGTCCGGTAACTCAGTCAGCGGGTTATTTTCAGCTAAACTATTATGGAAGATTATTTACGATTTTAAACGCTGCCTGCCCGGCGGAATCCTTCATCATGCCCATCAATTTTTCCGGAGGAACCTCAGTTCCCGCCTTCAGCCACCAGGTTATGGACGCCAGAAAGATGTTGGCGCAGAAAACTGTATAAAACCCGTCGGCAGCTGTTTCTTCAAAACACTTGTCAACGAAAAAAACATTTATTTTCTGCATCATTTCGAAAAAGTAATCTGAAAAGCAATTATAACCGGTTATTGTTATGGCTTTGGCATAGAAAGATTTGTTTTCATAGAAGAAGTAGGTGAGTTTTTCAAGGAGGTCCCATCCGGTAAGCGGCCGGTCTTTTTCAAGTTTCTCGATAAAATCATGATAGAATATCCAGTTCACCAGTTCATATTTATCCTTAAAATGATAATAAAAACTGTTCCGGTTTAAACGGCAGTGCTGCACCAAATCTCCCACGGTTATTTTTTCAAAAGGCCGTTCCGTCATAAATTTCTTCATGGCGTCCGCCAGCATTTCTTTAGTCACATTAGAATGAGACATGATCGCCTGCTCCAAAGTCAAAAATAAACAACCAAAATTAAATCTTATTTTTTTAAAGTATTATGATTATTTTGAATAAAATAATGGATTTTGTCGAAGAAATCATTTTGTTTTTTCCGCTTTTATGGAGAATATTCCGAAAAACCGGCTTTATTAAAAATATTTTGTATTTTCATAAACCTAATCATCTCCGATAAACAGGGCTATTTATTGCTATAATAGTAATATTGCGGCTGATCAGCGCGTGGGGAATTGGACCGTGATAAAACCGCGGCCTCATACTTGACTCCCTGGATATAAGTCACTACAGTTACCTATAGTTGCATACGCAACAATTGCGCAGACAACAAACAGAGGGGATAGCCGTGAAGAAACGGTTCATGAAATATATAAACACCATCGCACGATGTGCGACGCTGTACCGGGACGGACGTCTTGAAGGAACTGGTCTTGGAGGATATCAGGCACCCTATGTCCTCGAAATATGCCGCTCCCCCGGAATCACCCAGGACCAGATTGCGCAGGAGCTCCACGTCAACCGCAGTTCGGTTACCCGCCAGCTGACCCTGCTGGAGGAAAACGGCTTTATCCGCCGGGAACGGAGCGGGATGGACCGCCGGGCCATCGAAGTATATCCCGCGGAAAAAATGCTGGAGTTACTGCCTTCGGTACGGGGTGTGCTTACGGACTGGCATTCCGCCCTCGCAAAAATCCTTACCCAGAATGAACAGGATACATTGGCAGGTCTTTTGGAACGGCTCGCCAAGCACGCGGAAACAATCGTATGAATACAGTAGTCCGTTACGTAAGCCGCAAATGGAGGATCATCAGTGTTGGTCTGCTTATCAAATTTGCCGGGACCATCGTTGAGCTCCTGCTGCCGTGGATGCTGTCGGTTATTCTGGATGACTATGTGCCCCGGAAGGACATACACAGCATTCTTCTCTGGGGAGGACTCATGGTCCTCGCTTCCGCTGCCGGGCTTTTTACCAATGTCTTCGCCAACAAGCTGTCCACAAGGATCTCCCGGGACATCACCAGAAAACTGCGGTACGATCTCTTTGCCAAGGTGATGAAGCTTTCCTGTACCCAGGAAGATTCCTTCACCGCATCTTCTCTTATTTCACGGCTTACCAGTGATACCTACAATGTCCACCAGATGATCGACCGGATGCAGCGTTTGGGAGTGCGGGCCCCTATTCTGCTGCTGGGAGGTATAGCGGTTACGTTTATGCTTGAACCGGTACTCACCCTGGTTCTGGTGGCCATCCTTCCGCTTCTGGCCCTGGTGGTTTTCTGGGTATCCCGCAAAGGGGTGACGCTTTTTACACGGACGCAAAAGGCGCTGGATATACTGATCCGCCGCGCCCAGGAGAGCATGGCTGGGATCCGGGTTATCCAGGCGCTCTCCAAAACCGACTATGAAATACGGCAGTTTGATTCAGCCAATACGGAGATGATGCGGCAGCAGCGCAGCGCCAATCTGCTCATGAATCTGACCAACCCGGCGATGAACATGTTTCTGAACGTCGGGCTCACGGCGGTCATAGTGGCAGGCGCGTACCGGGTCAACGCCGGCATCACCCAGCCGGGGATCATTATTGCCTTCCTGAGTTATTTTACCATTATTCTCAACGCCCTAATGATGGTGTCCCGCCTCTTTGTTCTTTATTCCCAGGGAACTGCCAGCGCCCGGCGCATTACGGAAGTACTGGACGCACCGGAGGAAATGCAGATTGAAGAACACCCTCCCCTTAAAGACGAGGCGCATATACGGTTTGATAAAGTCAGTTTCTCCTATGGCAAGGTCAGGGACAATCTGCGGGATATCAGTTTTTCACTCCTGCCGGGTCAGACCCTGGGTATCATTGGTCCGACGGGCAGCGGCAAAAGTACGCTTATCAGTTTGCTCCTTCATTTTTACAATCCCGATACCGGCAGTATCCATATCCACGGACAGGACATCCGATCCATCCCGCCGGAACTGCTGTACAGCATGTTCGGCGTGGTATTCCAGAATGATTTTTTATTTGCCGGGGAAATCCGCGGAAATATCGATTTCGGTCGCGGCCTCTCGTCGGTACAAATAGAAGAAGCCATACAGACGGCCCAGGCGGAATTTATCCGCCAGCGGGAGGGCGGCCTCGCGGCTCAGATAGCTCCCCGGGGAATGAATCTCAGCGGCGGGCAGAAACAGCGGCTTTTGATTGCCCGGGCTCTCGCGGCGGATCCGGATATACTGATCCTGGATGACAGCTCCAGTGCCTTGGACTACAAGACCGACGCCCAGCTGCGCCGGGCCCTGGCAAGAAATTTCGCGCGTACGACAAAAATCATTATTGCCCAAAGGGTCAGCTCCATTAAAAACGCCGACCATATTTTGGTCTTGGACCAGGGACAGGAAATAGGATACGGAACCCACAGTGAATTGATGCGAACCTGTGACAGTTACCGTGAAATTGCGAAAATGCAGATGGGGGAGGCGGTATAAATGGCGGCGATGAAAACAGGAGGCGGCCCCGTCAGTACCTCTTTTGAACGTCCTTCAATTAAGGTTACCGTAATTCTCGGGCGGCTCTGGAAGTATCTAAAAAAATTTAAATGGATGCTGCTACTTGCTGTGGCGCTCAGTATTGCGGGCAATCTTTTAGCCCTGGTAGGTCCAAAACTGTCCGGCCACGCGGTTGACGCGATCCACCCGGGACCGGGGGGAGTTGATTTTCAAAGTGTCTTTTTTTATGCGGGATGGATGGTCGTTTTTTATATTGTTTCCGCAGTGCTGAGTTATCTGCTGGCGGCGCTGCTGGTAAATCTCGGCAGCCGGGTGGTATACGAAATGCGCCGGGATGTGTACGAACATCTGATGCGGCTTCCCGTCAGGTTTTTCGACTCCCATGCGGCCGGAGAAATACTCAGTGTGCTTTCCTACGACATTGATACTGTCCAGGCTTCTTTATCCAACGATTTAGTACAGATGCTGGCAAGCGTCATAACCGTCCTGGGATCATTGTGGATGATGCTCACCATTTCTCCGCCCCTGGTGCTGATCTTCGCGGTTACTATTCCCTGTTCAATCCTCTTTACCCGTTACCGTTCCATCAAGGTCCGTCCGCTGTACCGTCAGAGATCCATCAACCTGGGTAAGCTCAACGGATATACCGAAGAAATGACCGGGGGGCTGCGGACCATCAAAGCCTACCACCGCCAGGAATACTTCGCCGCCGGATTTGAGAAAAAAAACGCCGAAGCTTGTGAGGCGAATTACCAGGCGGACAGTTTCTCCAGCGCCACCGGCCCATCGGTCGGTTTTATCAATAACGTCTCCCTGGCGCTTATCAGCCTCTTCGGCGCACTGCTGTATATGTCGGGCAGTATCTCCCTGGGCAGCGTGTCTTCCTTTGTATTGTATTCCCGGAAGTTTTCCGGGCCTATCAATGAATTTTCCAATATTATCAGTGAACTCCAGTCCGCCCTGGCAGCCGCGGAACGGGTTCTGCGTCTTCTGGATGAACCGGAAGAGGAATCCGATCCCGCGGACGCCCTGCCCCTTACGGAGGTACAGGGCAATGTGGAACTGCGGGATGTCAGCTTCGGATATCAGCCGGGGGTACCGGTGCTTCAGCATTACAACCTTACGGCAAAACCCGGACAGGTGGTTGCTATTGTGGGACCCACCGGGGCAGGCAAGACAACCATCATCAATCTGCTTATGCGGTTTTATGATGTGGATTCCGGCGTTATTTTTGTGGACGGCTGCGATATCCGGCGGATACGCCGCGGGGATTTACGGAGAGCGTTTTCTATGGTACTGCAGGACACCTGGCTTTTTACCGGTACCATCCGTGAAAATCTTACCTACGGGAAAGAGAATCTTTCCGAAGGTGAGGTAATCGCCGCTACCAAAGCGGCAAAGATTCACGACTTCATTATTTCCCTGCCCGCCGGTTATGATACAATCCTGAAAGAGGGCGGGAGCAGTATATCGAAAGGCCAAAAACAGCTGCTGACCATTGCCCGGGCAATGCTGCTGGACGCACCTATGCTGATCCTGGATGAAGCGACTTCCAATGTCGACACCCAGACGGAACGCGTTATACAGGCGGCGATGCTCAGTCTGATGAAAGGCCGGACCAGTTTTGTTATCGCCCACCGTCTGTCCACTATTCAGAACGCCGATGTCATAGCGGTACTGCGGAACGGCTGTGTAGCCGAATGCGGTACCCACGAAGAACTCATCCAGGCGGGCGGATACTACGCGGAACTATACCAGGCCCAGTTTGATACAGCGGAACAGTACAGCGATTTTGAATGACGGCTTTATTTATCCGCCATGGGTCCTATGTATCGAACTTTATGGTGCCCAGCATCGTAACGACCTCCGGGTCCCGGTGGGAGAAGAAGACACTCTCCCCGGTATCCAGGGCGGCTATTTTTTCCATATCCTCCGGGTTTAACTCAAAATCAAAGACCGAAAAGTTCTCGGCAATCCGTTCCTTGTGCACCGACTTGGGGATAACCACCACCTCCCGCTGAATGAGCCACCGGAGAATCACCTGGGCCGGGGATTTCTGGTATTTCGCGCCGATTGATGAAAGTACTTCATTGGTGAATATATTGTTCTGCCCCTCCGCGAAGGGACCCCAGGATTCAATCTGCACCCCGTTTTCCTTCATAAGTTTCGCGCTTTTAATCTGCTGGTTAAAGGGATGGGTTTCCACCTGGTTCACCATAGGGGCAATTTCGTTGTGCAGGATGAGGTCCACCAGGCGGTCGGGATAGAAATTGCTCACCCCGATAGCCCTGACCCGGCCTTCCTTGTACAGTTCTTCCATGGCCCGCCAGGAACCGTAGTAATCACCGAAGGGCTGGTGGATGAGGTAGAGGTCCAGGTAATCCAGGCCCAGCCGTTCCAGGGATTTATTGAAGGCTATCTTCGCTTTTTCATATCCCTGGTCCTGGACCCAGAGTTTGGTGGTGATGAACAATTCATCCCGGGGCACCCCGCTCCGTTTAATGGCCCGGCCCACGGCTTCCTCGTTTTTGTACGCCGCGGCGGTATCGATGGAACGGTAACCCGTTTCAAGGGCGTCCATCACCGCCTGCTCGCACTGGGCCGGGTCCTCAATCTGGTAAACCCCGAACCCGAGGACAGGCATTTTAATTCCGTTATGTAATGTCACATAGTTCATATTTATTCTCCCTTTTTATATTTTGTATGTTTGTTGTACCCTTGTTACTTTCTTTGCGCAAGGACTTCCCCGAGCACGGAAGCCGCATTGTCCCCCGCCTCCTTTCCGAGGGTATCCCCTATGGACTGTACAAGGCCGCGGAGCTGGGCTTCGGTGATGCCCGTGTTCAGGGCGATACCCATGTGCGCCCGGAGCTGTGGGTTCACCCCATCCAGCCCGGGGATTCTGCCTGTTCCGTTTTTCCGCCGGCGTGGAGCCCCGCGGAAAACATCAGGCCCGCCGTCATCATCAAAAGTATTTTCTTTTTCATACATGCCCCCTTTTGCCTGCGGCCCTGCGCCGGATGATTTATTCTGCCTTAAAAATCCCGAAGAATTGTGAAGAATCTGTGAAAGAACCGTGAGATTTCCATGAGAACGGGTATTCCTCGGGCACTTTATATCCCAGACAAAGCGAGACAAATCCGGTATACTCTTCCCATGAATCTGCTTTCCGTAAAGAATCTTTCCAGGAACGGCCGTGAAGAGCCGCTGTTTACCAACGCGAGTTTTACCCTTGATGAAGGGGAAAAGGCGGCGCTCATCGGGAAAAACGGCTCCGGAAAAAGCACCCTCCTTGCCTGTATCGCGGGGAACCTTGACCCCGGTGAAGGGGACATCATGTTTGCCAAGGACGCGGGGGTTTCATTCCTTCCTCAGAATCCGGTTTACAATCCCGCCCACACCATCCGGGAACATATATTCAAATCCGAAAGCGCCAAGCTCGGGGCAATCCGGAACTACGAGGATATCTGTGAACAGATGGCCGGACGGAGCGAGGCGGACATCACCGCGGGGCTGCGGGATAAACTTGACCGGGCCACCGAGGAAATGACCAAACGGAATCTCTGGGATTACGAAACCCATATCAAACAGATTCTGACCACCTTAGGGATAACAGGCATGGAACAAACCATGGGAACCCTTTCGGGGGGTATGGTAAAAAAGGTTGCCCTGGCCCAGGTGCTGATCGACGATACGAAGATTCTCCTTCTGGACGAGCCCACAAACCATCTGGACATCACCACCATCGCCTGGCTGGAGGACCACCTGCGCCTGACCGACCGGGGGGTATTGATGGTAACCCACGACCGGTACTTCCTTGATAATGTGTGTTCGTCAATTTATGAACTTGACCGGGCGCGGATAAAATCCTACGCGGGGAACTATTCCATCTACCTTGAAAAGAAGGCGGTGGAAGCGGAAATTGAGCAGAACACGGAACGGCGCATCGAGTCAGTGCTGCGGACCGAGCGGGAATGGCTCCTCCGGGGTCCCCAGGCGCGGGGTACCAAGGCTAAGGCCAGGGTCGACGCGGTCCACCGGATGATAAACCGGGACAAAATAAAAGAAGACAAGGATTTTGCCTTTGAGGTTTCCGGCCGCAGGCTGGGAGGGAAAATTCTTGAGCTTGAGCACATCTCGAAATCCTGGGAACCGGGCAAGCCGGTGATTGAGGATTTTTCCTACAGTTTCAAAAAGGGCGAACGTCTGGGCATCTTCGGGGCAAACGGCAGCGGGAAAACCACTCTGCTCAATATCCTCACCAATACCATTCCTCCGGATTCAGGAACCGTAAAGGCCGGGCAGAATACGGTGTTCGGATACTACCGGCAGAATATCGATATGGAACTGTCCGCTCCGGGCACGGAGGCGCCCACGGTGCTTGAGTATATCGAGGAAACCGCGGAGGTCATCACCATGAACAACGGCAAGACCCTCACCGCGGCCCGAATGCTGGAACAGTTCGGCTTTGAGGGGAAAATCCAGTATTCCCCGGTGACCGCCCTGTCCGGAGGTGAACGGAAACGGCTGTACCTGGTGCGGCTCCTCATGGCGAACCCGAACTTTCTGGTCCTGGATGAGCCCACCAACGATTTCGATATCTTCACCATGTCCATCCTGGAATCCTTTCTGGAATCCTACGCGGGCTGTTTGGTGATTGTTTCCCACGACCGCTGTTTCATGGACAAAACCGCGGACATGCTGCTCATCCTTGATAACGCCGGCGGCGTATCCGGTTTCGCGGGAAGCTGCACCGAATACCTGGAAGCCCGGAAAACCTTTGCCGCGGAACCAAAACCGGGCCAGCAACCGGCATCCCCAAAAGACGCCCCGCAAAAAACATCAGCGGAACCGCAGCAGTCAAACAAAAAACAAAAACGGACCTTCAAGGAGCAGAAGGAATTCGAAGCCCTGGAAAATGAGATAACCGCGTCGGAAAACCGCAGGAAGGAACTGGAGGCCCTGCTCTCCGGGGGCGAGACCGATTACAGTAAAATCGGCGGCCTCGGCGCGGAATATGCATCCCTCGGCACGGCCCTGGAAACGCAGTACGCGCGCTGGGAAGAGCTGGCGGAGCTGGAAAACTATTGAAGAAAAATCACATTACGGAACAGCCCCGGTTCATACACAGTGTTCCCGATTCCTTCCGGCTTTCCGCAGAAAATGCTTGACAGGGTAAAAAAACCGTTCAATAATTTCTTAAAACGTTTTAAATAACAGCCGTTCCTAAATACCAATCTGGGATGGCTGCCGATTAAAAACAGAGAGAGCCCGTTCTACACCATCCGATTCTAGAACTGGCTGACTGTGCTTAAAAAAGGTGTTTTCGGACAAGGGAAAATGGCAGTTACCATAAAGGATGTGGCAAAAATGGCGGGAGTCTCAATCAGTACCGTTTCCATGGTACTTAACGGCAATCCCGCGATAAAACTGGGAACCCGCAAAAAAGTGCTGGCCGTCATTGAACAGTGCAACTATAAACCAAACCAGAACGCCCGTTCCCTGGTAACCAAGTCCAATAAGATAATCGGGGTTATCCGGATGACCGATGAAGCCACCCCCGCTCCCCATATTTTCAATTCCACCGTGGATACCTACCTTAGTGAAATGCTCTGGGATATGGAAGCGGTGGCCCATGAAAAGGATTACAGCCTGATCCTGGACTGGCATGACATCAATGATACCAGAAAAATACTTCCCGGCATTGTGGATCCGAATAAGGTGGATGGGATTATCTGTGTGGGGGGAATTATCACCGATTCCTTCATTGACGCCCTCAGCAACAGCAAAATTCCCGTGGTACTCGTGGGAGCCCGGTCCGAAAAAATCGATTTCGTGGACGCGGATTCGGAAAAAGCCATATTTTTAACCACCAGTTACCTCATTGAAGCCGGAAACGGACGGATCGCCTTTATCAATAATATCGGAACATCCCAGAGCGCCAGCAGAAAACTGGCGGGATTTGAGAATGCCGTAAAGGACAGGCAGGTCAGAACCTGGATTACCTCCGCCCGCTTCAGCGGACAATCCGCCTACGATGCATTCGCGGAAATCTGGAAAACCAGTGACGAAAAACCCACTGCGGTGGTTTGTTCATCGGACTGCATAGCCATTGGGGTCATGCGCTACATGAACGATCATGGGCTGCGCTGCCCCGATGATATATCGGTCACCGGGTATGAGGACGGGCTGCTTTCTGAATACAGCATACCCGCCCTTTCAACTGCCCGCATTCATAAAGCCCGCATAGGTCTGGAAGCCTGCGAAGTACTTTTTAACCGCATCAGCAACCGAAGAGCCCGGCATGTAAGCCGCATCATTGAGCCTGAATTGGTTATCCGGGATTCCGTAAAAAGATTAAACCAGGGGAGCTGAGATTTTGTTAAAATAATGCCGATTTTTAAAACGTTTTAAATATATAGGAGAAAGGGTATGCATAAACATGCGGAATTTGAATGTGATGTGGCGGTCATAGGAGCCGGACCAGGCGGGTTGACCGCCGCGATTGCCGCTGCCCGGGAAGGGATGCAGGTAATCCTGGTGGAACGGACCGCGGTCCTGGGGGGCTGCGCTTCATCCGGTTTGGGAATCCTCGGCTATCTTGACGCTAAGGGCAGAAAAACCCTGGGCGGCATATCCTGGGAATACCTGGAAAAACTAAAAGAAATAGAGGGAACGATGATGCCTTCCCCCTGCCCGGTACACAACTCCATCACCCCCATATCTTCAGAAGCCTTTAAATGCCTGGCGGTGCGGATGTGCAAAGAAGCCGGGGTAAAGGTGCTGTTTAACTGCGACCTTACCGGAGTACAGGTGGAAAACGGAACGGTCAAAGCGGTGAGGGTATACGGGAAATGCACGGATATTGACATAAAGGCGAAGGTTTTTGTGGACGGCACCGGCGACGGGGATCTGGCCTATATGGCCGGCGCGGAATATGTACGCGGCCAGGACGGGACTGCCCTCATGCAGCCCTCGACCATGATGTTTTCCGTAACCGGCCACGATCTTGAGAAGTTTTACGCCTTCCTTGAAAAGAATCCTTCCGAACTGGGAATTAAAGAAAAATACGCCGAGGGATATGACCTCAACTTTTTCAGGACTGTCCCGGGACATTGCCTTATCGGCCTTACGGAGATGATAAAAAAAGCCCAGGCCGCGGGGGATATGGATGTCCCCAGGAACCAGTTTATCTACATCAAGACGGCAAGCGAAAAAATTCTCGCCATAAACACTTCCAGGATCATCAACATCGATGCTTCGGACCCCTTTGAGCTTTCCGCGGGAATTGAAGAAGGGTACCGGCAGGTAGAAGTTCTCATGGCATTCATGCGGAAGTACATTCCGGGGTTTGAACATGTGGCGCTGGCCAATATTTCATCCACCCTGGGAATCAGGGAGACCCGGCACTTCATCGGCAAAAAACGCTTGACCAGGGAGATGCTGCCCCAGTATATCAGCGGAGCTCCGGATGACACCGTCGCCCTCTGTTCCTACAACATAGATATCCATTCCGGGGACGGAGATTATATAGATCTTTACCGGGTAGAAGAACCCTTTGGTATCCCCTACGGATGCCTGGTTCCTGAAACCGTTAAAGGGCTCTTTCTGGCCGGACGGACCCTTTCAGTGGACGGCTACGTCTTTGCCGCTGCCCGGGTGATGGGTCCGCTCATTGCCTGCGCCGAGGCCATAGGCGTGGCGGCATCCATGGCGGTTAAGGAAAATCTGGATCCTGCGGAAATAGACGTGGCGGCGCTCCGGAAAACCCTTCTTAAAAATGGGGCGATCCTTACGGTTTAAACAGGTAAATTATTCTGAAGTTTTCAGAAGATTGAATTCGAGAAAGGAGAAAGAAGTATGAAAAAGACCCTGATGATTCTGTTGACGGCAGTCATGATCTCGGTGAATCTTTTTGCCGGCGGCTCAGGAGAAAAAAAGGAAGACTCCGGACAAAAGACCATACGCATGTGGACCTTCCTTGATCCCACCAAGACCGACGGCCGTTCGGTGGCGCTTAAACAAATTATTGACAACTTCGAAGCCGCTAATCCGGGAGTAACGGTAGTCGTGGAACCACAGAACTGGAGTACCATGACGGCGAAGTTCCTCGCCTCAGCGGCCAGTAAAACCGCTCCCGATGTGATCTGGTGTCTCCAGGACGAAATGGGGGGAGTCCTCAACGCGGGAGCCCTGGAACCCTTCGAGAATCTATTCCTGAAAAACTGGACCGCCGCCGAAATTGAGGACATCAGCGATGCCCAATGGGAATTCGCGGTCCGGGACGGCAAGCATTACCAGGTAACCCTGTCAAAGAACCTGATCGCCCTGCTCTACCGGGAAGACCTCTTCAAGCAGAACAACATACCGCTGCCCAGGACCTGGGATGAACTGTTCGCGGCGGCGCAGAAACTTACCGGCCGGGACTCCGCCACCGGCATCATGCGCTACGGCCTGGGACAGAGCTTTACCACGGAAAGCTCCGACGCCCAGATCATCGCCAATATGATTCTCGAAGAACAGGGCTCCCCCTTTGATAGAAACGGAAGAGCCAACTGGGCAAACGCGGCCGGAAGGAAGGCACTTGAACTGACGGTAAATACCATCAAGTCGGGGATCACCCCGGAGACGGCCCTTACCACTACGGTGGACGATGTGTTCCTGGAATTCGGCGCGGGGAAATACGCCATGATGCTTGGCGGCGCGGTGCGGGTACCCAATGTCAAAGCTACCGCATCCTTTGACCCCAACGCGGTACAGCTCATGCTCATCCCCAGTTTCAGCGGCACAAAGAATTCTCCCTCGGTGCTCACCGGCTGGTCCGTGGGGGTATGGTCGGGCAGCCCCGAAAAGGAACTGGCGGGCAAATTTGTGGAAGCCATGATAAGCCCCGAAAGCGACAAACTCTGGGTGCAGGTAGGCGGACAGGCTCCGGTCCGGAAGTCAACCACCAGGGCGCTGGAATCCTGGCTCAACGATCCGTCCAGGGCGTACCTCAAGGTCATGAGCGAAGGCTTTTCCACCGCCGGCTGGGCCCAGCCCACGGATACCTCCGTCGGGGGATGGAAATTCGACCTGAACCAGGCGGTGCAGAATGTGCTGGTAAACGGTATGAGTATTGATGACGCCCTTAAGGCTACTGCAAACCAGTTCAATTCCCGGAACGGGAAATAGGACACCTCGAAGTTGATTTCTATTCCATTTATATTTTAAAGAATAGAAATCAACTTCATGTTTATAAATATAGCGGGGGATATGCCATGAAGGGTAAAAACGGCTTTTTGTTAGTTCTTCCAGCGATGCTGCTGATTCTGTTCATCCTGGTTATCCCTCTGTTTTACGCATTCTATTGCAGTCTTTATAACCTGGATTACCTGGTAAAAGGACCTTTCCAGGGCTTGGGTAATTACCGGTACCTCCTGAACGATCCGGAGATAACGGGGTCCTTTATCCGCACCACCGTAATAACCATCCTGGCCGCGGGGGTATCCCTTATTCTGGGACTCGCCCTTGCCCTCTGGATAGACCGCCATACCGGGCCCTTTGCCTATGTCATAGAGATGATAGGCCTTGTGCCGTGGGTTATCTCCATGGTGGTGGGGGCGCTGCTCTGGCGCTGGATATTTACCACGGATCTGGGATTGATAGATCTTTTCTACGGCAAGCTTACCGGCAAACCCGCCCACGTTCTCAGCCGGGTACGGCCCGCCCAGATCCTGCTGACTTCGGTTCTGGCGTGGAGGACCGTCGGCTATTCCATGATTATGATTCTCGCAGGCCTCAAGGCACTATCCCCGGATCTGATAGAAGCGGCCCGCATCGACGGGGCGGGTCCCTGGCAGATCCTTATGAGGATAAAACTTCCGCTGATAAAGACACCGATGCTTGTTTCCAGCATTGTTCTTACCTTAAGTAACTTTACGAACAATACCGTCCCCATGGTACTTACCGCCGGCGGGCCGGGCTCGGCGACCAATGTGATTACCCTGCATGTGTACAAAATGAGCTTTACCTATTACCAATTTGGACGGTCGTCGGCTCTCTCCATATTGGTATTTCTCGTTACCCTGATCATGGTGGTCTTTTATACCAAGGCGGTAAAATATGATATCTAAGGCAAACACCAAGCATAGAGCCGTCCGTCTCCTTTTCGAAATTCTGATTCTTGTGGCAGTGGCGGTTATAAATCTGCTTCCGATTTATTGGGGTGTGGTCACCTCCCTTAAGAGTCCCCAGGATATTTCATCGTATCCGCCAAAGCTGGCCGGCTTCGATGTGGTATGGACCCATTACCGCCAGATCATGAACAGCGGTTTTCTCCAGAGCCTTCTGAACAGTGTCTTTTATTCGGGGTCTTCCATTATTGCCGGGGTTATCCTCGGTTACTTAGCGGGCTACGGTTTTCAGCGTACCCGTTTTCCGTTCCGGAAAATACTGTTTTACATAGTACTAGCGGGGATTCCCCTGTCGGTGGGTTCATCGGCGCTGCTCATCCCGAATTACCTGTATCTGATGAAGATAGGTTTAACCAACCGCTGGTTCACCCTGATAATACTCTATACGGCCTACAATCTGCCCATGGCTATCTGGATACTGCGCGGCGGGGTGGCTGGGGTGCCCATAGAAATTGAGGAAGCCGCGGCCATCGACGGCTGTTCCCGGTTTTACATTGTTTCCAGCCTCGTTCCCAAGATGATGACGCCCTCCATCGCTTCCTCGGCGCTGTTCATTTTTATCGGCGCCTGGAACGAGTTCATCGCCGCCGCGGTGATGATAGACAAGCCCGCACTGCGGTCGGTACAGCTTTCGATTTATTATTACCAGGGATTCTACGGCCGTGAATGGGGGCCCCTTACCGCCGCCGCGGTGGTGGCCATCATTCCCATACTCCTGGTGTTTTCCATCCTGGGAAGACTGATGGTATCGGGCATGACCGCCGGCGCGGTAAAGGAATGAACTGCCCCGGAGTAAGGGTAATCATCTTGGACAAACCGCTTATCGTCTTGCCCTGGCCTCAAGGTCTCTCATATCCGGTTCGGCCATGGGCCTGAATTCCTTGGCAACCCGGACGTCTTCCTCAAGAACCTGAATGTCGGAAATTCCTATTACCGCGGTGGACACCGGATACGATAAGACGTACGGAAGAAGCTGCCGGATGGTAAGGCCTCTGGTGATCAGATCCCCCCGGGCCACCACCTTCATGGCAATAACTCCAACGTTCTTTTCCCGGGCGATTCGAAAAAACCGGTCCAGATGTCCGGGATCGTCCATGACCTCTCCCGCGGCGTTAAGGGTAATAAGGGCACAGTCATAGGGATAATCTTCCAGGGCATCCGCGAGAACCCGGGACGAGTGGCCGGTAACGCCGAGGAACCGAACAGTCCCATCATCGCGGAGCTTTTCAAAAGCCTGGCGGGCGCTGTTTCTTCCCCGGAGCTGCCCGAGGGTTTGACTGTTGAGATAATGGTGCTGATACAGATCTATGCGATCAGTCTGGAGGCGCCGGAGACTTTGTTCAAAAAGCCGCATGGCGCCGTCATAAGTATAATCATGGCTTTTGGTGGCGAGAAAAACTTCGTCCCGCCGGTCCTTCATCACGTAACCGATATTGGTTTCACTTCCCCCTCCGCCGTACATGGCGGAAGTATCTATATAATTAACACCCAGGTCAATGGCCCTGTTTACGATCTGTACCGCCTCGTCCCGCCGCGAAGCCATGGAGGTGGTAAAGAGCCCGCCGAGCCCAAGAATGGTAACCGGAGCGCCGGTCTTTCCGAGGATCCTCGTGGGCAGCGTTCCTGTCCCGGCGGTGCCGCTCCGGGGCTCCGCGAAAACCTTGCCCGCGCCGGAGACCGCGAGGCCGACACCGGCGGCTGCCGCGGCAAACCCCTTGATAAACGTTCTTCGGTCAATTTTCGTCTCCATATTGTTCTCCTGATATTAATTAATATTTAAATATTTCAGTTTCTAGAGCTGCCATGGAATAAGTACACCATGGCAATTTGCACGGGTCAATATTTTTTCGGTTTTCTTCATAAAAGTTTCACAATTGTGAAATAATTGTAAGATTTACGCAAAAACGGTTTCCCTCCCGGTTCAGCCGGGCTATACTTGACGTGCGTTGATTTCAGGCTGAAGAACGCAACTTATATATAGAAGAAGAAACATGGCGAAACTACTTATTGTGGACGACGACATCCATATCCGCAAACTGGTGCTCACCTACGCAGAGCTGGAGGGCCTCCAGTGCGCCGAGGCGGCTTCCGGCAGGGAGGCCCTGGAAAAAATCAAGGCCGGAGATTTCGATCTGGTGATACTGGATATCATGATGCCCGGTATCGACGGTTTCGAGACTCTCGGGGAACTCCGCAAGCTCAGCCAGGTACCGGTAATCATGCTCACCTCCCGGGGAGAGGAAGGGGACAAACTCCTGGGCTTCAACCTGGGGGTGGATGATTACGTGGTGAAGCCCTTCAGTCCCAAAGAGCTTATGGCCAGGGCGGGCGCGGTAATTAAGCGGAGCAAGTCAAGCGTGAATGAAGAAATCCGTTTCGGAGACCTTTACATCAGCCCCGGCGCCCGGACGGTCCTGATCGGGGACCGCTCACTGAACCTGACCCCTAAGGAATTCGATCTTCTCCTCATCCTTGCCCAGAACGAGCGGCTGGTCCTCACCAGGGAACAGCTTCTGGAAAAGGTCTGGGAATATAACTACGTCGGGGACACCCGCACGGTTGATACCCATGTCAAATCTCTCCGGGAACACCTGGGTGAATACCGGAATCTGATTCAAACCGTCTGGGGGGTGGGATACAAATTTGAATACCATGAAGAAACCTGAACAAAGGGTCTTCCGGACCAGCATGGTCCTCCGGCTCTGGTTTTTTATGATGGCCCTGGTGCTGCTCAGCGTGGTCTTCATGTGGGTGGCCCAGATTTTTCTGCTGGAACGGAATTACATCTCCGCCACCATTGCTGAGGTTCAGAACCGCTTGGAGCCGGTGATGGAGGATTTAAAAACCGAAGACCTGGCAATGAACGCAAAACTCCTCCCCTATTTGAGCAAATCATCCAGCGGAAAAATAATGCTGGCTAATGCATCAGGCCAGTTATTAGTCATGTATACCTACGGCCATCCCATTGATTTGGCCGCGGCGGAAACCGAAACCCTGGTCTGGCCCATGGTGCAGCGGAGCGAGGAATTTCCCCAGCTTCTGCGGGGGGAATCCTACCAGAAAGTGTTCCGCATGGCGGATTCCCGGATCATGGCATTTGAGATGGGCATCCCCGCAACCTACGGTGGTGAGCCGGCCTTTGTCATTCTCCACCGGTCCCTTTACGAAATGTACACGGTGCTCCGTATCAACCGGGGCCAGCTTACGGTGCTGAGCATTATCCTTGCCCTGCTGGCGGCCCTGCTCGCGGCGCTGCTCACCTGGCGTTTTGTGAGGCCCATCCGTATCATCAAGGATACGGTTGACCGCCTTGCCAGGGGTGACTTGGATGCCGTTCCGAATATTACATTAAAGGATGAGATAGGCCAGCTTTCGTTTTCGGTGGAAGAACTGGGAATTGCACTCCAGCGGGTGGACGTTCTCCGGCAGGAGGTGATTGCCAACGTATCCCATGAACTCCGCTCCCCACTGGCGCTTATCACCGGCTACGCGGAGATGGTCCGGGACATCAACTGGAAGGATGAGGAAAAACGGAACGCCGACCTGAACCTTATCATCCAGGAAGCCCGGCGGATGAGCGAGATGGTGAGCGACATCATGGATTATTCCCAGTTCCAGGCAGGGTACATCAGCCTGAAAAAGGAATGGTACAGCCTCTGGGAAATTGTTGAGTCCGAGATTCTCCGGTGCGGCAAAACCGCAGCGGAATACCATATCCGTATCCTCCTGGAAAGTCCGGAGAGCGAAAGCCAGGTGTTTGTGGACGCCTTAAAGATAAGCCAGGTGATCCGAAATTTATTGTACAACGCAATCAACCACACGACCGGAGGAGACACGATAACCGTGACCGTGACGGAGCAGAACGGAGACTGGAAGGTAGCGGTAGCCAACCCGGGAGAGCCCATCCCCGAGGAAGACCGGACCCTCATCTGGGAACGGTACCAGCGCAGCCAGCACCAGGGAGGCCGCCGCCAGGGTACGGGTATCGGCCTTTCCATCGTCAGCACCATCCTCAAGGCGCACCGTATGGACTACGGGGTTGAGTACCGGGACGGACGGACGGTGTTCTGGTTTACCGCCCCAACACACACTGAATTGTGAATTTTTTATGAAGAAATCCCGGATTGCCTTGACCGACATCGGACTCCATGGGGTATTATTTTTTTAGAATTAAGAATCAGTTCCAATATAATTATTGGAACCCTGTATCCCAGTTACACAGGAGAATAATATGAAAAAGACTTTGTTTGTATTAATGGTCTTGGTAATCCTATCGGGCTGCAACAGTAATGCGGCCAGCAACACTGGCAGCAGTGGGAACGCGGTCCAGTCTCAGGGAACAGCGGCGGCCGCGCCGGAGAGCGGTGTTTCCGCCGGAAATCCCGGCGCCTCGGGCAAAGCGGTGGTGTACATGACCTCCGACATAAGCCCGGCGGGACTCGCGGCGGTTTACGGCGCCCTGGGCAGGGAAGCCGCGGGAAACAATGTGGCGGTGAAGCTCAGCACCGGAGAACCCGGCGGAAAACATTTTCTTTCCCCGGATTTAATCAAAGATCTGGTCCAGAGTGTGGACGGTACCATTGTTGAGGCCAACACCGCCTACGGCGGCCGCCGGGCAGCCACGGCTATGCACTACCAGGTGGCCAGGGATCACGGCTTTACCGCAATCGCCCCGGTGGTTATCCTGGACGAAAACGGCGACATCCCCCTCCCGGTAGCAAACGGCAAGCATTTGAAAGAAGACCTCGTGGGAGCCCATTTCAACGACTACGATTTCCACATGGTCCTCTCCCACTTCAAGGGACATGCCATGGGCGGTTTCGGGGGCGCCCTGAAAAACCTGTCCATCGGTTATGCATCATCCCGGGGAAAGAGTCTTATCCATTCGGGGGGGAAGAGCCTTACCAGTCCCTGGGGCGGGGAACAGAACGACTTCCTGGAATCCATGGCGGAGGCTGCCCAGGCGGTGGTGAACGCCGGGGGACCGGAAAACTTTGTCTACATCAATGTGATGAACCACCTCTCCGTGGACTGCGACTGCTCAAGCAATCCCGCGGCGCCCACCATGGCGGATATCGCTATCCTGGCGTCCCTTGACCCGGTGGCTCTGGACAAGGCCTGTGTGGATTTGGTCTACGCCGCGCCGGACGGAAAAGATTTGATTGAACGCATCGAGTCCCGGAACGGCATCCTCACGGTGACCCATGCCGCCGCCATAGGCCTTGGCAGTATGGACTACGAACTGGTACGCCTGGACTAAGGCTGGACTGATGCTTGAAATCCTCCGGCGGGAATGGGTTTACTTCTGGTACTACTTTACCGTTCAGCTTGAACAGGTCTTTCCCTACTGGGTGCTGGGCATCCTCATCGGATCGGTAATTTCCGTTTTCGGAAAGGAAAAAATCCACGCCCTCCTGGGAGCTCTCCAGGGAAAACGCCTAGGTATTCTGGGTGTGGTGCCCGCGAGCCTCATCGGCATTGCTTCGCCTTTGTGCATGTACGGTACCATTCCCATCGCCGCGTCCTTCTCCGAGAAGGGAGTCAAGGACGATTGGCTGGCCGCCTTTATGATGAGCTCCATCCTGCTCAACCCCCAGCTCCTTATCTACAGCGCGTCCCTGGGAACCAGGGTGCTGCTTATCAGGCTGGTGACCTGCTTCATCTGCGGCATGGCCGCGGGACTGCTGGTGCGGATTTTCTACCGGAACAAAAGTTTCTTTAACTTCTCCGGCTTCGGTGCATCAGCCAGCCGGGACACGGACCCCAATCCCATGCTCCGGCTGCTCAAGAATATCTGGCGGAACATCAAAGCCACGGGGATTTACTTCCTCATCGGCATTGTGCTCTCCGCGTTGTTCCAGCGTTACGTCCCCGCATCGGTGGTGGAAAAACTCTTCGGGAACAACCGGGGCTTCGGGGTGCTCATGGCTGCCACCATCGGGGTGCCTCTGTACGCCTGCGGCGGCGGTACCATTCCCCTGATTTCCGGGTGGCTGGCCAACGGCATGAGCCTGGGTTCCGCCGCGGCGTTCATGATTACCGGCCCCGCCACGAAGATTACCAACCTTGGGGCCATGAAGATTGTCCTGGGAATGCGGCGGTTTATTCTGTACATTGTCTTTTCCATCGCATTCGCCTGGATCTGCGGCATGGCCGTGGATTTGATTTTCTAGCAAACACGCAACAGGAGAAACATTACCATGAAAAAACTCGGATTCGGCCTCATGCGTCTGCCGCTGATAAACACAGATGATCCCAAAAGCATCGACCAGGACCAGGTTAACCTGATGACGGACTATTTCCTGGAACGGGGTTTTACTTATTTCGACACCGCCTATCCTTATCACCAGGGCATGAGCGAAATTGCCGCCCGGCGGGCTCTCACGGAGCTCCATCCCCGGGATTCTTTTGTCCTGGCGGACAAGATGCCGACCTGGATGGTGACCGGAACAGAAGACTATCAGCGTTTTTTCATCGAACAGCTGGAACGCTGCGGTGTAGAATACTTTGACTACTACCTCCTCCATACTCTGGGGGAACAGCTCTATGCCGATTCAGTAAAATACGGCGGCTTTAAATTCCTCAAAACCCTGAAAGACCAGGGGAAAATACGGCATATTGGATTCTCCTATCACGACAGGGCGGAACTACTGGACCGGATTCTCACGGAACAGCCGGAAGTTGACTTTGTCCAGCTCCAGCTCAATTACATTGACTGGGACAACGAATCTATCGAATCCAGGAAATGCTGCGAAGTTGCGGTGAAGCACCGGAAACCGGTGATCGTCATGGAGCCTGTCAAAGGCGGTTCCCTGGCCCAGGTACCGGAGGAAGCGGAAAGATTATTAAAAGAGTATGCCCCTCAATCAAGCGCCGCATCCTGGGCGGTCCGCTTCGCCGCGTCTCCGGACAATGTGCTTACGGTCCTCAGCGGCATGAGCAGTCTTGAGCAGATGGAAGACAACGCCGGCTATATGGACAATTTTGTTCCCCTGAATTACGAGGAAGAGGAAATCATCGGGAAAGTGACGGATATTATCAATACGGGCATTGCCATTCCCTGTACGGCCTGCAAATACTGCGTGGATACCTGTCCTCAGGATATCTCCATCCCGGAATACTTTTCCCTGTACAACAACCAGCACCGGTTCCGGCTGCTGCCGCTCCACATGAATTATTACAGGAACCTGACGGTAAAACATGGGAAAGCCTCGGATTGTATCGGGTGCCGGGCATGCGAAAGCCACTGCCCTCAGCATATTGCCATTGCCGATAAGATGAAGGATGTAACCGCTGTGTTTGACCGGGCTTAGATCATTTCGGTTTCTGCGGGATTTTGATTTATATGAAGGCAATTTCATTTCTCAGAATCCGCAGGGCAGCAACAAATTATGATAAAACAAAAACCGGGAATTATCCGCAACTTTACAGCCTAATACATTCAATAATAGTACAGCGGGAACTCTAAGTATCCGTAAAAAAATATCATACCCCCCATTTTTGATTTCCCCGCTTTGTATCCTAATAGCATCCCCGCCGAATAGTGAAAAAAAATAGACGGCGGGCCCGGTATCACCTGGGATAAGCTGTTATTATAGGATGGGTTTTATGTACAAATCTCGCAATCCCGTATTACTTTCCGCCGCGCTTCTCGCCTCAGGCCTATTCTGGGGCTGCGCGGCAAAAGAGGATGCCGTCCGGTATGAGTACGCCGTCATCAGCCGGGGGACTGTTGAAAATACAATTTCCGCCACCGGTACGCTGGACGTGGAGGCGCGGGTAACGGTCCAGGCCCCGGCAACGGGTATCGTCGAGGCCCTCTACGCCGATTACAATTCGCCGGTGAAAAAGGGCCAGATTATAGCGGAGGTCAACACCGCCGCGAATCCGGTGCAGAAACAGATCACCGCCGTGTACAGCCCCATGGACGGGTTTGTCCTTGACCGGACGGTAAACGTAGGCAGCGCCATTCTTGGCCGGGGCAGTCCCGCCGCCACGACGCTGTTCACCCTCGCCCCCGGCCTTGCGATGCTGAAGATTACCGCCTCCATCGGGGAAACGGATATCGCTTCCGTCAGGGAAGGTCAGGAAGTCCGGATCAGCCTGCAGTCCCTGGCGGGGCGGAAATTTACCGGCAATGTCTCAAGCATTCATCTGATGCCGGCCATCACCGATAACGTCGTTTCCTACACGGTGATTATCGGGCTGAACAATACCGATGGTTCACTGCTGCCCGGTATGACCTGTGTCCTGCAGTTTGTACAGGCTAAGGAAGAAAATGTTCTGGTGGTTCCCAACGCCGCCCTGCGGTTCGCCCCGGCAGGAGAAGCTCCCGCTGTCCCGGCTTCAAGCTCAGCCGGAAGCGCCGGTTCATCGGTATCGGCCGTTACCAACGCCCTGACGGGCGGCAAGGCCGGCGGCGGGGGCAATCCTTTCGGGCATCCAACCGGTGGGACTTCCTACGCGGGCGGAGACACAAACCAGGGCGAACCGGATAAAACAGCCGCCGCGATGGAAGTGAAAACCGAAAAGACCCTCTGGTACACCGACGACAGCGGCAAACTGGATTCAGTGCAGGTGTATGCCGGCACCAGCGACGGACTCAGGACAGTGGTGCGGCCCGCTGAAGAAGGGGTGAATCTTGAGGGCTTAAGGATCATTCTCCGGGAGGCCGAATAATGGTCATTGAGCTGGAAGGGGTCAAGCGGATATACCAACTCTCAATGCCGCGCCGCGGAAAAAAAGATCACGGCATAAACGACCAGGAAACGGAAGTGCGGGCTCTGCGGGGAGTGGATCTCTCCGTGGAGGCCGGAGACTTTGTCGCAGTCAGGGGTCCTTCGGGGTCGGGGAAGTCAACGCTCATGAATATCCTGGGCTGCCTGGATAAACCCGACGAAGGGCGGTACCGGCTGGACGGCATTGAAACCGCCGGCCTTGGTTCAGGGGACACCGCGGTCATCCGCAACCGGAAGATTGGTTTTGTGTTTCAATCCTTCAACCTGCTTCCCCGCACGACTGCTTTGGAAAACGTGGAGCGGCCCCTCCTCTACCGGCGCCTCCTGACCGGGGAAGGCAAAAAACAATTCTCCGGCGGCAGGGAACGGAAGGACCGGGCCGCGGCGGTGCTCCGGGAACTGGGGCTTGAAAACCGGATGGACCATCTGCCGAGCCAGCTTTCCGGCGGACAGCAGCAGCGGGTGGCCATAGCCCGGGCCATGGTGAATGACCCGGCCTTTATTCTGGCGGACGAACCCACGGGTAACCTGGACACGGAGATGTCCCTGGAAATCCTGGGCATCTTCCAGGATCTCAACCGCCGGGGCAAGACTATCATCATGGTTACCCATGAACCGGAATACGCGGCCTACTGCCGCCGGATTGTCACCCTCCGGGACGGACGGATCGTATCGGACAAAACCATTCCCCGGCCGGCGGACGCCGTTCTCAACTTAAAAAAATTGCGGGAACAGAACGCCGGTATCGAAAAGGAAGAATCATGAAGCTGCTGCAATTGTTACAAACCTGTTTCCAGTCCCTGGCGCGGAACCGCCTGCGGAGCCTGCTTACCTCCCTGGGAATTATTATCGGCGCCGCCAGCGTCATCGTCATGATGGCCATCGGCGAAGGTTCCCAGAAGCTCATTGACGAACGGATCGCCGCCATGGGAACGAACCTCTTGCAGATTATGCCTCAGCACCAGTACGGTGCCCGGGGGTCGGCGACCCCTAACCTCAAACCGGCCCAGCTCACCATGGCGGATCTGGAGAAGGTCCACGCCGAAGCCGCCTACGTTTCCGCCGTTTCCGGTTTGGCCCAGGGCAGCTTTACCGCCCAGGGGCCTTCCGGCAGCGGCACCATCACCGTCACCGGTGTTGAGAACGATTACCTTTTCATTAAAAACAGGAGCCTGCAATCCGGCTCGCTCTTTGATGAGGACGACCTGCTGCTCACCCGGCGGGTGGCTATTATCGGTACCACCACGGCGCAGAAGCTGCTGGGCACTGCGGACGGCGCGGTGGGTAAGACCATCCAGGTGGGCAGCGGTATCTTTACGGTCAAGGGCGTACTGAAACCAGCGGGTACCAGCGGAGGCCGGGATCAGGATGACCTGTTCTGGATACCCCTGGAAACCTTCCAGGTTCGGCTTTCAGGCACCGGAACCCTGGAGAGCATCGCCGTGAGCGTCCGAACCAAGGCACTCATCTCAAAGGCGGAACAGGATCTCTCCGCCATCATCCGGGAAGCCCACGGCCTTACGGCCGGACAGGCCAATGACTTTTCCATCATGAACAGCGCCGACGCCCTCAGCGTGGCCTCCTCAACGGCCAAGACCATGACCACCCTGCTGGCGTCCATTGCCGCGGTTTCCCTTTTGGTGGGCGGCATCGGCATTATGAACATCATGCTGGTCTCGGTGACCGAACGCACCAGGGAAATCGGCATCCTCATGTCCATCGGCGCCAACAAACGGGACATCCTTCTTCAGTTCCTGTCGGAATCGGTTGTCTTAAGCCTCGCCGGCGGCGTTATCGGAATCGTCTTCGCCCTGATCGCCTGCCGGGTCTTAAACACCATTGATGTGTTCACCGTGGTTAACGCGGGCGTCATTGTCCTTGCCGCGGGTTTCTCCGCCCTGGTGGGCATCTTCTTCGGATTCTACCCGGCGCGGAAAGCGGCGTCCCTCTACCCGATAGACGCCCTGCGGTATGAGTGAGAAAAAACGGCATTACAAGATGAGACGGCGGGGTTATTCACAGCCGCCTCATCTTTTGTATTCGTAATCAAGAATATCACCGGTTAAAGCGTCAATTTCATACTCGTATTTTTCACCAATGATTGTTTTTAGTTCCACTTCATAGTAATAGACGTTTTTATCATTATCCAGTTTGATCTCCTGCTTTTTCAGAGAAGCAGCAGGCAGGCCGGAATCGGAAACGGCAATGGCCAGAGCTTCTTCCGCAGAAATAAATGCGCTCATATTCACTTCGGCACGCGGATCTGACTGGTAGAAAAAACTGATACTATCCGCGATCTCCCCGGTGGACGCGTTAATAGTATAGACATATTTTGCAGCGGAGGTATGGAAAACAAATTTATAAAAGTTTTCATAGCCGGACCGGTAGGCCGCCAGTTCATCGATTTGTGTCACCTGGCTTTCCTCTATACCGGCGTCTTTATAGGCGATTGATTTTGCGTCATCTCCGCTGATAAAAGTTGCCGCCGCCGCCGGAACGGGCACACTAAAAAATACGATAAAAAAAGCGATAAGAGTAATGATCCATTTTTTCATATTGTTGTTCCTTAGTTACGAGTTTGTTTTTTAAATCTTTTTTAAGCATCTCAATAGATAGATCTGTTTGACCATTTTTGTTTGCCAAACAAGTCTATCTATAATTATTATGAAAGTCTGCGGTTTTGCAAATAAACTTTTTTGATTCTGTGAACCGGAGACATTACGGGCAATTGATAACCCACTGAATAAAATTTGAAATAAAGTCTCCCTTCCGTTCCGCTGTTGTATGGCTTTGGGCCCAGACCATTTCAAAGTCAACGCTGCCGTATTCCGCGAGGGCCAGCGCCAGATTGAGATCCATCGTCAGTGGCGCATTGCCCTGAATGATCCCGGAATTGATCCTCCAATGCTTTGCCACAGCTGATGTCCCATAACCGCCGTAATATTCAAGGAGATAGTACAGGGGATTATACATATCCTGCCGGTACAGAGAATCGCTGCCAAGCGCATCAACACTCACCAGGTATTCCTGATAAGCCTCAGCATAGACTCCGTCCCAATCGGTGTATTTGGCGTAAGAATCCCGGTTTGCCTGGAGAAGCCGGGCCATATCCGCGTTATAATGCAGTGCATTGTGCGCGCTGTCGCCGAACAGGAAGTTCTCGGCGGTGGTGCGTTCCAGGGAGTCAAATGCTCCCACACTGTTGGTCGGTGTCTTCAGGTGGGCGGCAAAGGCTCCCACACCTGTGATGGCCGCCGTGTTAGTTTCCTTCTTGTAAACCACCCATACGTCATCCCTGTTCAGTGAATCAATATAGGCCTGCGCCGAAGGGAATGTTTCGGGACTGGCGCCGCCGGAACCCCAGCCTCCGCTGCCGGACCATTGTACTCCGCCGGCGGTATTCATGCCCGCAGGCGGGGATCCCTCCCCCGGGAGGCCAGCGCTTGTTTTGAATGAGACGGTGCCGGGAGTATACGGAAATTCAGTGTCCGCGAGAAAATTGTTTAGTGACCGTTCGATCTCCGAAAGAAGGCAGTCGTAATAGCTTCCGGCGCTGTATATACCGCCGGGAGAAGATATGAGGGTCAAACTGCGGCCTGACGTATCGGTGAGACCGAGCCTGTTGATATACTGCGCGTAGGATTCAGATAAATCGCCGGAAAATGCCGAGGTCCAGGTATCATCCGCGCGGGAATAGGTATTAAAATATTGACCCATCATCCATTCATAGCCCTGATCGGCGTAATCGAAACCGGTTATGGGACACCAGGCCTTTGACCCGTATACCGCGTCGCTGACATAAACGCCGCGGTCATACATGACGGCTCCAATGGATTCCAGGTAGGGGAAGTAAAGCTCACTGTCGCCGCTTGCTCCCATCAGCGCGCTCTGCGCGCCGCCGCCGCTGTGGCCCAGGGTGAAAATACATTCCGTATTGCCGGGAAGTGCCGCTTCATTGTAGCGCAGGTAGCGCACGGCGGCCTTCAGGCCGGTCACGCCCCAGGGCGCGCCGCCGTTATAGGTGAGCGTCCCATCGCTGCCGTAGCCGTTGTCCCTGCCCCTGCAGCCCGCGAACACGTAAATAAATCCCGCATCCATAAAGGGCTTAAGCCCGGTGTCAGTGTAATCTGTGGGCGCGTATTGGCCGGAATAGCCTGCAGTATTGATCGGCAAAATGATCGGCGCTGTCCGGGCTGTGTAACCGTTCACCTGAGCCGATTCATTGATCCGGCAGGTATATGTACCATCGCCGTTACTGACTGACATTATGTAATCTCCCGGAACGTAGATCCCTAAGGATTCATACTCAACGGCCTCAGGTGTTTTACAGTATACAATACCGATCTGCCAGTATATGTTGTATTCCTCATCGTAATGCCACGAAGTATTATCAAAGGCCAGCACCGAATAGGGATCGTCCGCCTTATCCGTCCGGTTTGAGCTGACACAGGCGGCTATCAACAAGGTAAAAGCAAGTAAACCAAGGAGAATCAATTTCTTCATACGAAATTCCTTGCGGTCTTTTCTGCCGTTTAGTATTCCCCGTCATACGGCGGGTTTTTGTTAAACCTATGGGTTACTTAAGGATACAGAATCACGGCTCCCGAAACAGGGGGTGAATAATAAAAAATCGCATGCCATAGGCTTCGAAATTATTCTAGCCGTACCACAGCTCAAGAATACCGTCACAGGATATAGCGCGGCAGAAAAGGATGCCTGAATACTCCGGCGCGGCGTAAGGATCCTATCTGATTGGTTTTTCAGTTTTTTAAATTGATTCCCAAACAGCTATTAACGCTTTATTCCATTGAAGTTTATTAACTATATATTGTATATCGTTCATTCTATAATCTAATGATACTGATAGATCTTTATAACTTCTGGCACTCTCATTATTTCCTTCTAATTTAAGCAAGATTGATAATCCCGCGAAACTTTCCGCCCGCAAACTTTGATTATTTAAATTTACCTCATTGCTTTTTAGAAAATATTCTTCCGACAGAGCGTTTTTATTTTGCTCTAAATATAAAAAACCAAGATTATTATACGGTTCCGCGAACATATAATTTAGATCAATAGCTTTCTTAAATGCATTCTCTGATTTTTCAAAATCTTTTAAATGGTAATACACAACTCCTAAGTTATTCTGAAGGTCAGGATTATTTTGATCTATCTTTTCCGCTTCAGTTAAATAATATAATGCTGTGGTAAAATTATTCCCTTCATCGTATAAATACGCCAATGAAATATAAGAAAATTGATACTTCTCATCTTCTTCAATCGATTTTTTTAAGTAATACACCGCATTATGATGGTCGCCGCAGTAATAATAAAACCAGCCTAAAGAATTGTATATCGATGGTTTTTCAGTAAAAGGTATTATTGGTTGAATAGAATCGATTTCTCTTCCTGAAATCAGTTTTTCATATACTGTATTGTAATTTTCCCTGGCAATTAAATAGTCCGTGTTTGAAATAAATGAGAGATGAAAATATTTAAGCGCGTTAGCGTAATCTCTATCCTGATAGTAAGAAACACCGATATTATTTAATACTTCATAATTGTTTTCATGTTCTTTAAGGGTAATAAGAAAATAATCACGGGCTGCAGTGTTCATATTCAAATGCAAATAGCATAGGCCGTATAAATATGACAGCTCCTGTTGATTGGTAATAAAATATTTATTTAATAATCTAATAACTTCCTCATGTTCGCCGAGAAAATATTTAGTTAGAAGATAGTCAATATCATTTTCGTAAGATATATCTTCACCAAATACCAGAGAGCTATTTGGTGACAAAAAAACCAGGGGGAGCAATAAAAAAACAATATATTTCTTTATCATATTATTTGTTCAATTCCTTGATCTTTTTTTCTTTTCTTTCCCTTAAAGCTTTTAACTCCCGGTCAAATAATTCCCAAAAGTCCATTTCCATTTCTTCCAGGATGTTTTCCTCATGATTATAGCGGGCAATTTTCCCGGCTTCATTTACGCAGTATACATCCGCGTCACCAATTATCCTTAATATGGGAACGGCTTTTATCCCTGTTTCTTCAAGAAAATCCTTCCCCGCGGCATCAAGCCTCATCCAATCTTCGCTTTCCTTTGACGCTGTAAATGTATGAATTCCATATAAGAATGACCAAAACGGACCAACGTCGTATTGTTTGGGCCTCGGCCACACGTCCTCTTTTACTTCTATATACAGACCACGCTCACCCAGAACTTCAGAACCTCCGCCTAAAAGATGCGCAATATACTCTTCAGGAAGTTGAATTCCCAGATCCTTTTGCATTTTATCAATACCGGACATTGTCGATTTATTGGGAGCCATCGGTGAAACACGAAAATCCTTATCCAAATATTTTTCCAATATTTCCATGGTTTTATCGTTCATCAATCTCCTCCGGTAAGTTTTAAAAAAATATGTCTCCGAGACATATACATTTACCCGGAAACTGCCAGACGGGAATCCGCCGCCATTCTCCGTGGTTATCAGACACAGAAAACACAATTATAGTTCAAAACATCCCTCAAAACAGCTTTTTGATACTTAATCAGAAAGTTTTTAATACCAACAATATACCACAGGCTTTGGGTACCGGGAAAGATAAATCACTCACGCTCCGCAGTGATCCCTGGCCCCTGCAGAAATACGCTTCCCTTTGCGCCGGTCTGCGCCGGCGGGATGCGGAACAGTGGCTGCGGAAAAAACAATCAGGATCGCCGCGGCTGTGTCCCGCCATCTTTTTGCACGGAATGTTTTTTCTGTCCGGGATTACGGCAAACCGCCGGTACTGTTTTTCCTGGACTTTCTGGCCATTCTGGGGCTCTACGTGTTTATTGCCTGCTACGGGCTGAAGCTGCCGGACCGCGGCAACCGGGCGTCAGCAAAAGAAATTACGGACACAATGCGGGAAACACAGAAAACCTGACTATTCGTCCGCACCGCAGGAGATTACTATTCAGCCTGTTCAAAAACAAATACACAGGGATCCCTTCCGCTGCTGTTCAGCGGGGAACTTTTTACCTGTTTGGTTTTCAGCGTTATGCCCAGAGCGTTCTGATAATGGTATCTGAAATGTCCCGCGCAGCACCAACAATAGGTTAGCGAAACAGCGGGCTGTTTTTTTAATCTATGAAAATTCGGACAGACACATGTAAACTTTTCATCAACCCGGTAATATATTCCGGTTACGATACACCCGTCATCCCGCAATACCGGATTACCCATATTAGGTATTTTTTTTATTGTTCTAATCTTGTCAGGCAGCGTTAAGGCGCTGATTTTTTTCGCGTGGAGTTTTACATTTTTGTCCCGGACACCGCTTTTGCAGCAGGCGTTGAAATCCATAATTTTACTTTTTAAATCGTTGTCAATGTTTTTATCGAGAATAACCATCGCACGGAAAAAGTACAGACTTTTTTCCTGAATTTTTGATGAGCTGACTAATTTTTCATATCCGTTATTTATTTCATCAATTATGGAGCTGGGAACTCCAAACAATTCCAGTGATTCCTTGAATTTTTCAGGACAGGGCATACCGCGTCTCCATGGAATTCTGCTGACATAGCATATTCCTGAAACCTGTACCTTGACAAGTCCTGTAATAATGTTGCATGTGGCTAACCCGTTACGTACAGCTCATCATGGGCGATCAAGCGGCAGGGTGAATATACCGGTGTGGGTACCCCGGCACCCTGGTATCTTTCCGAGGATGGACTAGCATCCCTGGATATAATGCTTTCCGGCTTGGAAAAAGCCCTTTTTAAGTAAAAACTGAAGGGATTATGCATATAATGGCGTTCCGGCTTACATAATCCGGAGCGCCTTTCATTTTTTCGGTAACTGCAACTTCGCGGATCAGGAAAATTTGACATAACACCGAAGTTGTAACAACATAATAGTAAGAATACGGCGGCAGGACTTTACCGGAAAACCATGGACACAGAAACGGCGCTTATTACCATTAAGAAAACACTCGGGCGGATACTGGCCGGGGCGGTAAAGTTTTCAAATATTATATTGTTTATTCTGCTCTTTCTTTTCGCTGGAATTCTGGTCGGAATAATTCTTATTGACCGGTACGTAACGGACAGTTTTTTTACCGGCCAGATAATCAATATTTTAATTGAAAATAAACTGGCTGTTTGGCTGTTTTCACCGGCCCAATGGCTGATTAAACACAGTATAGCCAACATGCTGGGGTTTCTGCTGATATGCACCGTACTGCTGCTTCTGAAGAGCTTTTTCAAAAGAGTTGTATACAAGAAACAGCGCGGCACCTGGCGGGTGATTATCGCGAGTTTCGCCAACCTGCTGGTCAACTTTGCGATTCTCATCATTCTGTTTGTTGTTTTTGTAAATATTATTGTCGCGGGCTATGTGACCAACACCTATGACAGCATCGTCTCGGGAGACGGCGGAAAATACGAATACGCCGATATGGTAAACCAAATTGAAATGCACCTGAATGATACAAAGGCCGCCGCTAGCCTCGCATTGGGTAAACTGATGTTCGATGTTAACTACAGCCGGGATATCCCCGAAAACCTCAGTGATGATGAATACCGTGAACTTGCCCTTGAACTCTGCGCCCTTATTGAACTCAAAGGAAGCGTGGACAATGCGGAAGAACACTACTTCCGGAATAATTTCTCCCGGGCGCCGAAAACGCTTTCCGGAATGATAGAAACCATCACCAGTTCCGAAGACAATAAATTCGGCTGGAAGCTTATGCCCCCGGACCAGTCACTTCTGCATATGTACGGACCCGACGGGGAATACAACCTTAAATTTATTTCCTCCGACGGATATTTTGAAGCGGTTTACAACAGAGCCGGAGAGCTTCTCACGGAGGAAAATGACCCCGTGAACATGGGTACCTTTAATTACGCCGATCCCGTCTCAGCGCCGGGAAAACATTCGGTTTACGATGTGCTGCCCTACTTCGTCTGGAACAATACCGAGGAAGTCCTCAGGATGTACAGCGACGGCATGGGCGAACCGCAGGACTATTACGCAAACGAAGACGCCCAGGAACGGTACAACAGATACCGGGCATTTTCAGAAAACTGAAAACACATAACCGCAGAAAAAAGCCTGTCCTATTTCAATCCATAGGCCACATCCGAATTTAATACCGGTCCGCCGGTTCCGGACTTGTATCATTTTGCGGTCAGGTATACAATCCTAATGTTAGCATTAGCTAACCGAAACGCCCGCTCCGGTACAGCCGGAAAACGGGTGTTTCTATCAAAATTTTAGGAGCCGTAAATTATGGACACAGAAAAGAACCGGGTTCCGAAAACGGGGATGTCCCGGCTTCTGGAACTGGCGGCAACAAAAAAACCGCTGGTTATCACATCGGTCATTCTTTCTATCCTGGCGTCGGTCTGCAGTTTTATTCCGTATATAGCTATTTATTATGTTATCCGGGAGCTGCTGTGGGTCTATCCTGATTTTTCCCTCCTGGATACCGCCCGGGTTCTCCGACTCGGCGGACTGGCATTCGGGGGAGTCGCCGCGAATATACTGCTTTACTTCGGTGCCCTCATGTGTTCCCATTTGGCAGCCTTCGGCACCCTCTACGAGCTGAAGGTAAATTTCGCGTCCCATCTGGCCAAGGTTCCTCTGGGTTTCCATGTAATTGTGGGCAGCGGCAGGCTCAGGAAGATCATGGACGAGAACATCGAAAAAATCGAAGAATTCATCGCCCACCAGCTTCCGGATCTGGCCGCGGCCTTAACCGCGCCGGTGGTTATGGTAGCCATACTTCTGGGAGTGGACTGGCGTTTCGGCCTGGCCGCGCTGGCGGGGGTAGTCCTGGCGTTCCTCATTCAGTTTCTTATGTACGGCAAGGAGGGAGCCCGCAGGATGATGGCTGCCTACCAGAAGAGTCTTGAGGAAATGAACAACGCCGCGGTTGAATACATCCGGGGTATTTCTGTGGTCAAGGCCTTCAAGCAGACGGTATACTCCTTCCGCCGGCTCCGGGATACCATCCGGGCCTACACCGAAGTGGTAATTCCCTACACCCTCAGCTGGGAAAACTCCATGTCTCTCTTCGTCACACTGATCAACAACATCTATCTTTTTATTGTTCCCGTTGGAATCTTCGTGGGCATGCGGGCCGCCAGCCCGGCGGCCTTTGCGGGCAATTTTATTTTCTATCTGCTCTTTGTGCCAAGCATTGCCACGGTGCTTATGAAGGTAATGTATGTCAACTCCAACAGCATGCGGATTATCAACGGGGTTGAGGCTATGGACGCCCTGCTGGCGAAGCCCGAACTGCCCCGGCCGGCGGATCCCAAAATCCCGGAACGGTTCGATATTGAATTCGATGCGGTAGGTTTTTCCTACACCGAGGACCGGGAAACCGCGGCACTGGAAGAAGTGAGCTTCACCGCGCCCCAGGGTCAGATCACCGCCATTGTGGGTCCCTCCGGGGGCGGTAAGAGTACCATCGCCCACCTTATTCCCCGGTTTTTTGACGTCACCGCCGGAGCCATACGTGTCGGCGGGGTTGATATCCGGGACATGGAACCGGAGTATCTTATGAAGCAGGTGAGCTTTGTGTTCCAGGATGTGTTCCTCTTCAAACAGAGCGTCTGGGAAAATATTGCCATGGGCGGCGGAAATACCGAAGCCACGGAAGAAGAGATCATAGCCGCGGCAAAAGCGGCCCAGTGCCACGATTTTATCATGCGGCTCCCCAAGGGATACGACACCGTGATCGGTACCAGGGGAGTACATCTTTCCGGCGGGGAAAAACAGCGCCTGGCCATTGCCCGGGCCATCGTCAAAGACGCCCCGGTGGTGGTTCTGGACGAGGCTACCGCCTTCGCGGACCCGGAAAATGAGCATCTTATACAGAAAGCCTTTGAAATTCTGATGAAAAATAAAACCGTCGTGATGATCGCCCACCGGCTGTCTACCATCCGCAGCGCGGACAATATTATTGTGGTCGACCGGGGCCGGGTCGCGGAACAGGGAACCCACCAGACGCTGCTTAACCAAAAAGGCAAATACAGCGCCATGTGGGAAACCTACGTCAGTACCGCAAGCTGGCGGATGCATAAAAACGAGGAGGTACATAACCATGCCTAGGAACAGAAAACCCCGGCTCCAGGACGCCCTGATGCTTACCGACAAGGGATACCGGGACCTGCTGAAAGCCACCCTGGCCTGTACGCTTACCAACTTTTCCCTGATGCTACCTTTTATGGTGATGATCCAGATGCTGGTGGAAGTCCTCAAGCCGCTCTCCGGCGGGGAAATCTCCTGGAACCGGATGTGGATCTACCTGGGACTTGGGATCATAGCGGCGCTGCTGGTGTTCCTGGCCAGCAAGAACGATTACAAGAAATGCTACGTTGCCTCTTATATGGAAAGCGAAAACACCCGGATCAGTCTTGCGGAACATATCCGCCGGCTGCCCATGAGCGTTTTTAACTCCAAGGACCTGTCTGAGCTGACCACCAATATGATGGGCGATGTTACCACCAGCGAACATGTGATGAGCCACATCATTCCCCAGCTTTTTGCCAACGCTATTTCCATTACCCTGATCTGTATCGCCATGGCCTTCTTTGACTGGCGCATGGCCCTGGCGGTCTACGCCACGGTTCCCCTGGCGTTCCTGATTGTTCTGGCCAGCCGAAAAATGCAGCGCCGCTTGGGGAATAAGCACGCCGAGGCGAAACTGGCCGCCGCCGGCCAGGTCCAGGAATATATTGAAGGGATCAAGGTAATCAAGGCCTGCGGTCTGGACGGGGAAAAATTTACCGCCCTGGAAGAAGCCCTGCGGGCAATGAAAAATCTGGCTATCCGCTTTGAACTGGGGACCGGTGTCTTTATCACCGGCGCACAGGTGGTGCTTCAGGCGGGGATCGGTATCACCGTACTTGCGGGAACCTACCTCATCACCGGCAGCGCCATCGGATTTATTCCCCTGCTGATGTTTCTGCTTATTGTGACCCGGATCTACGGACCGGTCCTTACCGAGCTTACCCTGCTCCCGGAGCTGCTGTACCAGCAGATTGCCATCGGGCGGATGCGCCGGCTCATGGAGGAGCCCACCATGGAAGGGGATACGGACGTTGCCTTAAAAGACTATACCATTCAGTTTGACAAGGTGGATTTCAGGTATAATAAAGAAGGGGAAGCCGCCATTAAGGAAATGAGTGTTACCATCCCCGCGGACAGTATCACCGCCCTGGTGGGGCCTTCCGGAAGCGGAAAAAGCACCGTATCCCGGCTCGTCGCCCGGTTCTGGGATGTCAACGCCGGTACCATTACCATCGGCGGCAGGGACGTAAAAACCATTGACCCCGAGGAACTCATGGGTTACATGTCCTTCGTGTTTCAGGATGTGGTGCTGTTCAACGATACCATCTACAACAATATCCGCATCGGCAATATAAACGCCACCCATGACGAGATAATGGCCGCGGCAGAAGCGGCCTGCTGCGATGAGTTTGTCCTGAATCTTCCCCAGGGTTACGATACCCTCCTGGGAGAAAACGGCAGCACCCTCTCCGGCGGCGAACGGCAGCGGCTGTCCATTGCCCGGGCGCTGCTCAAGGATGCGCCCATTGTACTCCTGGACGAAGCCACCGCCAGCCTGGATCCGGAAAACGAGGCGCTGATCCAGCGGGCTATTTCCCGGCTTATCGCCGGCAAAACCGTGATCGTCATCGCCCATCGCCTCAGGACCATTACCGAGGCCGACAGGATCATAGTTATGAATGAAGGCCGGGTAGCGGAACAGGGCCGCCATGAGGAGCTGATCACCCGGAATGGACTGTACCACCGGCTTTTTTCCATTCAGCAGGAAAGTCTGGGCTGGAGTGTGTAAAAACCCTTCATAAGGAACAGAATAAAATTGACAATTGTCATTATATATCATTATAATGACAATCATTTCTCAAGGAGTTAGCAATGGGTAATTGGTGGAAATACGGATTGGCCTTCCTCGCCGGAGCGGCGGTCGGTGCGGCGGTGTATAAAAACAGCAAGGAAATCAGAAATCTCTGTACCAAAGCCCTGGGCGGTGCCATGGATCTTAAGGACAAGGCTATGGAAACCGCCGAAGTGATCAAGGAATCGGCGGAGGACATCCTCGCCGAAGCGGACGCGAAACGCAAGGAAAGCGCCGCCGAAGCCTGATATGGAGTTTTCGGTAGTTCATTCTTTACCCGGCAGGATCCGGTGCCGGACAAACCCCGACAGGCTCAGGGTATACCGGTACCAGACTGCAGCTCACGCGCTTTCGGAAATTCCGGGAATCAGGAGCGCGGAGATAAATCCCCGGACCGGAAGTTTTCTTCTCTATTACGACGATACCCTTCTTCCTGAAGGAGCGGTCAAAACGATTCTGGAAAATCTTCCCCTGGACCGGTTTCCCCGGAATGACGCGAAGGAAAATGAACATTCCCTGGGATGGTCCTATATCGGATACCTGCTGTACCGGTTCCTGCAGCCTGCCTGGCTGCGGCCGTTTTTAACGGTCATAGGTGCGGTCCCTTTCCTTATTGCCGGAGTAAAATCCCTCATCCGGGGGAAGCTTACGGTGGATGTACTGGACGCTTCTGCCATCACGGTATCCCTGGCCCAGAAAAACTATTCCTCCGCGTCCACCCTCACGCTGCTCCTCAAAACCGGGGAATACCTGGAACGATGGGCGAAACAGCGCTCCAGGGAAAATCTCGTTTCCGGCATTTCCCTTAATGTCGGGCAGGTATGGGTCCGCAAGGATGGAGAGGATATCCAGATTCCCTATTCACAGCTCAAACCCGGGGACCGCATCGTGCTCAGGGCAGGGACCGTCATCCCGGTGGACGGAGAAGTCCATGAGGGGGATGCCCTGGTAAACGAATCCTCCATGACCGGGGAGCCCCTCGCCGCCGCCCGGAGCGCGGGCGATTCGGTTCACGCCGGAACGGTTATTGCCGAAGGAGAACTCATTGTCCGGGTGCTCAGAATGGGCGAAGATACCCGGTACCAGCGGATTGTACAGCTCATCCATGAGTCCGAGGCGGCTAAATCGAAAACCGAAGCCCGGGCAAATGAAATCGCCGATAAAGTGGTTCCCTTCAGTTTTATTGCGGCGGGCCTTACGTATTTGCTGACCCGCAGCCCCATGAAAGCGGCGTCGGTTCTTTCGGTGGATTATTCCTGCGCCATTAAACTCTCCACTCCCCTGGTATTCCTTGCAGCCATGCGGGAAGGACTGGCCAACGGAGTCTTCTTTAAGGGCGGGGCGCCGATGGAGACCCTCGCGGAGGTGGATACCATTGTGTTCGATAAAACCGGGACCCTCAGCCGGGCGGTGCCGGAAGTAGCCGGTGTAGTTCCCTTCAACGGCTACAGCCAGCGGGAGGTACTTAAGATCGCCGCCTGCCTGGAAGAACATTTTCCCCACCCGGTGGCAAAAGCCGTGGTCCGCCGCGCCCTGGAAGAAAAAGTTGAACATAAGGAAGAACACACCAACGTTAAATATATCGTCGCCCATGGAATCGCCACGGAATACAAGGGCAGGCACACCGTCATAGGGAGCCGCCATTTTGTGTATGAGGACGAAGCGGTCGATATTTCAGCCGCCGCGGAGGAAGAGGAAAAAGCCGCCGCCCGGGGTTTTTCGGTGCTGTACCTAGCCCGGGAAAACGTTCTGGCCGGAATTATCCTTATCCACGATCCCGTACGGGAAGAGGCGGCCGAGGTTATCGCCATGCTGCGCCAGACCGGGATACAGCGGATCTATATGCTCACCGGTGACAACCGCCGGACCGCCGCCAGAGTTTCGGAAGAACTTGGCCTGGACGGTTTCCTAGGGGAAGTGCTGCCCAACGAAAAAGCGGAGATCATCAGGAACCTGAAAAACCGGGGCTGTTCCGTTGCCGTGGTGGGAGACGGCATGAACGATTCTCCGGCCATGTCCGCCGCCGATGTGGGTATTGCCATGAAGGACGGAGCCGACCTTGCCCAGGATGTGGCGGATATCACCCTGAAGGATCCATCCCTCTATCCCCTGGTCATCGCCCGGCTTATGGCCCAGCGGAGCATGAAACGGATAAGGACCAACACGGTTTCGGCCATCGCCATCAACAGCGCCCTTATTATCATGGGGATTGCGGGGAATGGAACCACCGACCGTTCGGTATGGCTCCATAACCTGACAACCCTGGGGATAAGCATGAACAGCATGCGGCCCCTGCTGCCCGAAAGCAAAGGCCCCTGATTATGGTGGTAAGTTACAGTGAAGGCCGGATCAGGCTCCGCTTCAGGGAACTGAGAAATCCCCTGGCGGCGGCCGCCGCGGAAGCGCGGATCCGGGCCGTTCAGGGGGTTACCAAGGTTGCGGTCAAAGTCCTTACCGGCAGCATTCTTATCGAATTCGACCCCGAAGTCCTCCCTCTAAAAAAACTCATCGAACTCGGAAAAAAGGAATTGGGTGTCCTTGGGCTGAGTATTGATATTCCCGGACTGCCCCAGGACTGACTGCCGCCGTACCAGAAAAATACGGAAGTCCCCGCCCCGTGTCAGTAAAAAAAGTTTTCCGCTTTCAATGCAGCGTCACACGGTACTTACCGTCAAGAAAATTACTCCAAAAAATCAAAAATTTGACGGAAAGAAATTACTCATGTACACTGATAAAGGAATCCCAATAATCAATTTTCCATAAAACTCGCAGGAGGAGTAGGAGTGAAAAAGGAAGCTGTATCCCGCAGAAATTTCTTAATCAGTGCCGGTAAAGTAGCCGGCGGCGCCGCCGTTGGAACTATGCTTGCAGGCTGTACCACCAGTCCCGCCAGAACGGACGCAAAGATAAACTGGGACCGCGAAACCGACGTCCTGATTATCGGAAGCGGTTTTGCCGGCATGGCCGCCGCCGTTGAGGCCAAGAAAGCCGGAGCCGACGTTCTGGTTATCGAAAAGAACACGGTTCTCGGGGGAAATTCAATCCAGTGCGCCGGAAATATCCAGCTCGGCGGCGGAACATCCACACAGCTCGCCGCGGGAATCCAGGATACCTGGCAGCGTTTTTACAATGATATCTTTGCATACGGCCACCACCGCGCCGATCCGGAACTTCTCCGGGCGGTCTGCCAGCATATTGTGCCCACCCACGACTGGTTTATCGATCTGGGCCTTAACTTCCGGAGAGTAGTTACCAAGGACGAGGGAATGACCGTCGCGTGTTCCCACAATGCCGCTCCCGGAGACTATCCCGGCAGCAGGGGTATCTCCCAGTGGTACGTTATCTATAAAAAGGTCAAGGAGCAGGGCACGGAAATTCTTACGGAGTGCAAAGCCGGAGAGCTTATAACCAATGCCGACGGCGCCGTTATCGGTGCAAAAGTTACCTATCAGGGCAAACCCATGTACTTTAAAGCCCGGAAAGCGGTTTTCCTGGGAAGCGGCGGATGGAAGTCCAATGTGGCTATGCGCCTCAACTGGGATCCGCGTCTGGACGAGGATCTCGCCGCCGGCGGCGCTCCCTTTGTTGAGACCAGCGGAGAAATGATCAACGCCGCGGTGGATATCGGAGCCGGGATGCGGGACATGTCCTTTGTCTGTGAATTCCGTTTCAAATGGGGTACGAAAATTTATTCCAGCTGGGATCCCCCATCCATAGAAGTTGTTCCCGGCGGCGCGGGCGTCACCATCAGCGCGTTCAACAACATCGTATTGCTCAAGAACGGCGGAGTACGCTTTGTGGATGAGAACGCCGCGGGAGCTTATCCCCAGATTCCCTTCTACAACGCCTTCCTCAATATCAACGACAAACCCCGGAACGTCTGGGCCATTACCGACGCTGCGGGAGCAGCGGATCTGAAGTGGAATCTTGACCATCTCAGATCCCCGTCAGAGACGGCGGCCCCCTATCTGAGCCCCTCCTGTGTCGCCGTGGCCAATACCCTGGAAGAACTCGGAGCAAAAATGGGTTTCCCCGGATCAGCGGTTGCCTCGGAGATCGCGAAGTACAACGGTTTTGTGGATGCCCGCAATGACGCGGACTTCGGCAAGCAGAACATGGGCCGGAAACTCGCGGCGGCGCCCTATTATGCGGTCAAGTGCCAGTTCTTTGCCCACGACCAGATGGGCGGCCTCGCGGTGAACACCAAGGGACAGATCCTCAAGCGTTCGGCGGCGTACGGCCCGGCCCCGATTCCTCTGGATCAGCAGGAAGTTATTCCCCATCTGTACGGCGCCGGCGAGTCGGTAGGCGGCTACGTTGGTGAAGAACGGGGACACGGCAAGATCGGCCTCTACATTGCCCACGCCCTGCTCAGCGCGCCGCACATGGCAGCCGAGACGCCGATCGCGTAACCCTCAGCACAATCCGCCGGTACCGGCGGATTACCATGTAATCTGAAAACACCCGGCTTTACCGCCGGGTGTTTTTTCGTTACGGCATAAATATCAGGATTCCCGTTTTCCATCCCCTTGCCCGGCGGCGGGGGCTTTTTCGCTGCCGCCCTCCGGATCGGATTTTTTCCGGTTCCCTTCCAGAACCTGGGCAATACGTCCGGCAATGGTCCCGGTTTTCGTGTTGTCGGTGGAATCCGGACCGCGGTGGGTGGGCAGAAACAGATTGACCGGCAGGGCGACTAAAATACCTACCAGGGTATCGGTAACCCGCCGCAGGGCCGACCAGATGGGCGGACGTTCGCCGCTGTAAGCCAGGATGATCACCAGATACACGATGCAGGTCAGTGCCGTAGCTTCGGGGAATCCGGTACGCACCGGGATAAGAATGAGCAGGAACAGAAAAAGGCTCATAACCAGATAAAACGGCAGATCGAACAGGGGCCAGCCCATGGCCTTAAAAACCGTAAGAACCAGGGCCGCCGCCAGGCCTCCCAGAATAGTACCGATAATCCTGGTAACCGCGGTCTTAATGCTGTTGGCGGTATCCGGCTGGATGCAGAGTATTGCGGCGATGGTACTCTGCATCGGTACGGTGCTGCGGAAATAGTCGATTACGCAGCAGATAAATACCGCCACCACGGTCTTAACCGACCGCATCCCGATATGGGGCAGGCGGATCCGGCGTTTTCGTTCTCCATTCTCAGGCAATGGCCCTGCGGTATCTTTCTTCATGGCAATATATTGTTAAGTGTAGGCGGAAACCACGGGAACCGCAAGCAAAACGGCCGGTTCAGGGATATGCAGAACCAGCCCGGAGCGTTGCTGTTTCCCGATCCCCTACCCCATGAGAAGCGTGAATAACGCCGACACCGGAAACACCAGAATCAGGGCCGGCAGCAGGTTGGCGGCGCTGATATGTTTGATACCGGCGATGCTGATCCCGACCACAAACGTAAGAAGCCCTCCGACGGAAATAAAATCCAGAATCATGGTTGCCGAAACCACGGGCATGATAAAATTGGCCAGATAAAAAAGCGACGTCAGAATCAGGCACTGGGGTATCACAATAAGGATCATGGCGTAGCCCAGCCGGGAAGCGAAAATCGCCGCGGCGAAAATGTCCATCACCGCCTTGGAAATAAGCACCGTACTGTCCCCGGTCATACCTTCATTTAAAGCCCCGAAAATATTAGCTCCGCTGGCGCAGAGGGTTACCGCCACCAGCAGATAGAACTGCATATATGAATCATGATCGCCCTCAATCGGAAATTTGAGGTGCCGGATAAGCCGTGAAAGAACATTCTTTATCCGCAGGTCAAGATTGAGAAGTTCCCCTATGAGCGCCCCGGAGATCAGAGCCAGCAGCACCGCCGGCAGGGAATGAAGCCTGATAAACGACGTAATGCCAATACCTATGGCGGCCACGCCGAAAATAACGGTTAAAGGCTCTTTGATTCTCTGCGGGATACGATCCCGGCATGAGGCTCCGATAAGTCCGCCGATGAGGACACAGGCGTTGTCAATCCACACTCCAATGGGAAGCATACACTACTCCAGTCAAAAGATTGAGCTACGCTAACATAGAAGATGGTTTGTTTCAAGAAAAAAGTGTGCCGATTGTTTTGGAGCGGGGAAATGTCAGCCGTTCAGAATCTCGGTTTCATCGGAGGTGAGTTCCTCAAATTCATCCTGCTCAAATTCGGCGATTTTCTTGACAATCTGGACCGCTATTTTTTTTCCGATCACACCGGGCCGGCAGAGAAATTTCCGTTTATTCCCAATATTGAGGGAAAAAGGTTCGTCCACCCTGCTGTTGTATAAATTCACGATATCACCGATCCGGAGGGATATGACATCCTTTGCGGTAACCTGTATACTGCCGACCTCAGCGGAAACGCTGATGCTGGCGTTTGAGATTTTATCCTTGAGGATATTCAGGTTTTCCGTGGTGGTTCCCCGGCGGACCGACGAATACCAGAACTGCGCGGAAAGTTTGCCGATGATCGGCTCTATGGTAATATAGGGAATACAGAGGTTCATCATGCCCTCCACATCCCCGATCTTCGTTTCCAGGGTTACGAGAACAACCATTTCGTTGGGAGCGACAATTGAAGCGAACTGGGGATTGGTATCAATCTGGCCCAGCCGGGGCCGGAGATCGATTACCGTTGACCACGCTTCCCGCAGGTTTCCCAGGAGACGGACAATAATGCCTTCCATAACCGATGTTTCAATATCCGTCAGTTCATGCTGGGATTTGGTCCCCTCCCCGGTACCGCCGAAGAGGCGGTCGATAATGGAAAAGGTGATCGCCGGGTCTATCTCCAGAATGGCGTTGCCCTTGAGCGGGTCCATGTTGATAATGGCCAGGGTCGTTGGGGTCGGTATGGAACGGATAAATTCCTCATAGGTCAGCTGGTCCACCGACGCTACGTGGAGATGCACAATACTCCGGAGATTTGCCGAAAGGTTGGTTGTCGCCAGCCGGGCAAAGGTGTCGTGCATGATCGAAACCGTACGGATCTGTTCCTTGGAGAATTTGTCCGGCCGCTTGAAGTCGTATATTTTTATCTTTCGGGTATCCGCCGCCGGCCGGAAATCCTCCGGTTCGGTATCCCCTGCGTTTATCGCGGTGAGTAACTGGTCTATTTCATCCTGGGACAGAACTTCGGTCATAGTCTATCTCTATTTTCGGCTTAATAATATGGATAATAACCCAATATTACATAACTATACAACATTTCCGTAAAAAACAACAGTCTTATATCAGAGGGAACCGCTCTGTGACACGGGTATCGAAAGGGTAAAACAGACCATTTCATCCCGGTTTCCGCCGCTGATAGTACCGTGATGCAGCCCCGCGATAGCCTTGGCAATGGAAAGCCCCAACCCCGATCCGCCTTCGGAACGGGCGGCGTTTCCGCGGTAGAGCCGGTCAAACATATGGGACTCATCCCGGGGAGATAAGTATCCGGTATTGGCAACCTCAAAAATAATCCTGCCGCGGTCTTCCCGGAGGTCCACCGTCACGAGACCGCCGGGCTCCGTATACTGGAGGGCGTTTTTGACCATATTCGAAACACAGCGCTGGAGCAGGTAGGCGTCGGCGGAAAAAACCGTATCCTCCGGAGCGGAGCACCGGAACCGTATATTCCGCTGCATAGCCAGGAACTTGAACCCCCTGCAGGTTTCGGTAACAAACTGGGCCGCGATGATATCCGCGGGGATGATTTTCATTTCCGGGGATTCGTAGCGGCTCAGCTCCTGGAGGCTCATGACCAGCTGTTCAATATGGCCGAGCTCCGCCAGGAGAGCTGCCAGGCGGGAACGGCCGGTGTCGAGCACCCCGTCGGCCATGGCTTCCAGCTGGGCCTTTACCGCGGCCACCGGAGTGCGGAGGTCATGGGAAATATCCTGCATCCATTGGCGGCGCAGGGATTCTTCCCGCTCGAGGCGTTCCCGGAGCTGCTCCGCGGACCGGACAATCACCGCAAACTCATGGGTTTCCGCTGCAACCGACGGAGGTCGCTGGCCGTCCCCGCTGATGGAAACAATATCCCCCGCGAGGGCGGCGGCCTGTTTTGAGAAAACCGATGAAATGAGCAGGGAAATTCCCAAAGCAAGAAGCACCGCAGCGGATCCTCCCGCCAGGGCCGCCTTGATCATGGTGGACAGGAAAATACGGTTCGCCCGGTACGCCAGGAAGTCGGCGTTGTCCACCGAAAAATACCCCACCGGTATGCCGTTGTCCTCGATCACCCGGGGAGGATTCAGGGCCAGGAAGGTCTGCATGGGGCCCATACGCCGTTCCATCTCCGCCGGGCTTATGCGTTTTCCTTCATTAAGAAGAATCATCGGTTTTTTCTGTTCGTCAAAGACAAACACATAGAGGGAATCGGTCATATAGGGAAGCAGCGCGGCCTCGAGCTCCGCGGGGGAAAACCCGCCCCGGAGGCGGTAAACCTTGGACAGTACCGGAAAGAGCAGGTTTTCCAGGTCAGCCTTTTTGTCGGTGTTCCAGCTTTCGATGGAAACCCGGACAGCGAAAATAAAAATCACCGTCATGATCAGGAAAACCGCCAGCACCGCCGTGATCTGGCCGGAAAAAATACGGGTAAAAATATTTTTCATGCCACTGAATTTACGGCAGCCCCTTTGGGAAGGGGTTCCCCGTTAAAACGGTAACCGTAGCCCCGGACCGTACTGATCCAGCCGGAATCTTTCAGTTTCTGGCGCAGGTTGGCGATATGGGTATCCACGGTCCGCTCACTGCCTTCAAAAAAATAGTTGAGGCATTGGGCAAGGATTTTTTCCCGGGAAACAACCTGACCGGCGTTGCGGGCAAGGTACTCGAAGATCTCCCATTCCGCGCCGGTGAGATGTATATCCGTTCCGTTGAGCTTAAGCAGATGGCCCGCGGTATCCATGGCAATCCGGCCGCCCTCCAGGGCCCAGGCCAGGGAAGACCCGCAGTCCCCCCCGGAATTCCCGGCGGTTCTTTTGAGCAGGGCCTTTACCCGGAGCACCAGTTCCTTGGCGGAAAAGGGTTTGCAGATATAGTCATCGGCGCCGAGTTCAAACCCGAGGATCCGGTCGGATTCCGAATCTTTGGCGGTGAGGAATACGATGGGTATCGCCGAAATTCCCCGGATTTTCTTGGCCAGGGCAAAGCCGCTTCCGTCGGGGAGCATGACATCCAGGATAACCAGATCAGCGTTTTCCCGTTCTATGACATCCAAAACCCCGTCGGTTCCCCCGAACTCAATGGTTTTATAGGATTCCAGCTGCAGGTAGCCCGCGCAGGCTTCCCGGATAAGGGTATTGTCTTCAACCAGTATAATACACGCCATAGTTACTCTCCGTAGGTAATCTCCCGCAGGGTGTATACCGGGCCGCGTTCTCTTCGGCGTACCCAGTTCCCCTGGCCATCGTAGATGTAGCTGATTTCCGCCTCTCCGGAATCCCCGCTGAAAAGCCGTTCTCCGATGACGGTGCCGTTTTCCCCATAGGCCCTTTCCAGGGAAGTTTTTACGGTACTGCGGGCATCCAGGGTTTTCCGGCGTGAAAGTCTGCCTTCTTCGGTGTAGGAGTATTCAACCTGTTCATACAAACCGTTCCCGTCATAGCGGGTCTCGGATACCAGGTTGCCCGATGTATCATAGGAAAACTCCGTGCGTTTAAGGAGTTTTCCGTCGGGATACAGGGCTTCGTATACCGAGAGCCGGCGGTCTTCGGTATAGCCGTAGGTCTCCCGGAGACTTACGGTTCCGTCGCTCTTGTAGGTGGTCTTCTCTGCGGCAAGGTGCTGGTCGTTGTAAACGAAACAGGCCTTCCATTCGGCGGCGCCGCCGGAACCGGAGGAGACTTCCTCCGAAAGCCGCCCTTCTTCGTCATAGCGGTATTCGTATTTCCATTTGAGGTCGCCGGAACTGCCGGTACCGGTTATTTCCGACAGGGCGCCGTTTTCCAGATAGGAATAACGGGTTTCAGTCTTAACCGAACCGTCCGTTTCATACTGGGCCATAAGAACCGGATGGCGGTCATCGAAATCGATGGAGCTCTTGAGGCTCAGGTCTCCAAGATCCGTTCCCTGGTATTCACGGATACGGACCGCTTTTCCTCTGATATCTTCGGCTATGCCGGTCAGAGCCGCAGTTTCGTCCTGGGCGGCGCAGGGGACGGCGGCCCCCAGAAAAACACACCACAGAACCGTTCCAATCTTCTGAAACAGCTTCAATACAATTCTCCGGGAATGATGGTATTTCCAAAGAAAAAACATTTCAACGCGGTCCGGCGCTCCGGAAGGATTCCATTGAAAGATAATTATAAAATTCAAAAGATATTTCAAAAATTCGGCGTTCATCTTTGCAGAATCTTAACAATACCCCCAAAAAGCCCTGACCTTTACCGGCTAGATTCTTTGGTATACAGACAGCGGGCTCCGGAGCCAAGTTTTGGCATGGCCCGCAATTTAAACTGAAGGAAGGATAAGATCATGAAAAAGCTTATCACAAAAATCATTACTGCGGCCCTGATAGCGGGAACCGCAGCAGGTATCCATGCCCAGGAATTCGGCATGCCCCGGGACGCAGTCACCATCGGAGAAATGGTTTCCGCCAGCGTTGACTGCACCCAGCTTGTGGACGCGCTGGACGATCATGTGGATCTTTCGGAATTTACCGTGGCGGTATCGGACCTGGCGGACGAAGTGGACATCCTGGCGGACGCCGGAGGCATCACCGTATTTGCTCCGGTGAACGAAGCCGTGGAAGATACGACATTTATGGATTCTGCGGTGGCCGATTATATCGTCCCCGGCACTTTTACCATTGAAGCCCTCCAGGGCATGGAAAGCCTCACCGCCCTTTCGGGAAAGGAACTTTCCGTGGAAGCCGGAGAAACAGGGGTTACCGTAAACGGGATTGCCCTGGCAGCGGATGACAGCATCACATCCCAGGGAATTATCATCAACAAGCTCGCAGGTACCTTTGAAGAGACCCTGCTGACCCTGCGCTGAACAGCTTCGCCGACTGGAGTATAGTATGGAAAAAGGAAAAATATTTAAAAAAATAATCGTGGCGGTATCCGCCGCCGCGGCAGCCTTGGCCTTAGCAGCCTGCGGATCCGGCGAGATGGAACAGGTTTCGCAGCCCGCGGAGCTATCCGGAAGCGGATACGATGTTTCAGCCCCAAAAGACCTCGATTCCGTCTACAGCGGGGCGCTGCCCCAGGATAACGGTACGGTTACCGAAGAATCCGAAGAAAATAAGGAAAATGAGGAGAATCCGGCAGCACCGTAAAAAAATGTTCCAGTAAGTAAAAAAGTATAAAACGGCGCTGTCCGGGAGAAGGATTACGGTTTATCCTGTACCCCGGGCGGCGTTTTTTTTCATTAAATTAAGTAAAAGGCTTTTTCCTGCATCAGCTTCCCGGAAGCGTTGCCAATCGGTGAATTTATCGTATAATGGGAATCACGGAGAAGCGGACCTCGTAATGGAATCAAAAAAAACGTCCCTGTCGATCCGCCTGGGCCAGTTTCTGACCCGGTTAGGCATTGGCATGCAGGCAAAATTGATCATGATTTTCCTCCTGGTGCAGGTTCTGCCATTGATTCTGCTTACGGTTATGGCCTGGCAGCAGGTCCATATCCTGGGGGATATTCTCCGGGAAATTGCCGTGGAGGATGCCTCCGACGCGCTGAACCGGAGCGCGGTGGAAAACATCGAACGGATGTCCACCGACGCCGCCAACAGGGTGGCGGAGTTTCTGTACAGCAGGGACGATGATATCCTCTATCTGGCCACTCTGGAACCGACCCTGGAAAATTACCGGCGCTTTTCCGAGATGCAGCAGGGCGCCATTGTTAAAAAAGGCGAATGGGTCCTGGCAGATGACGGACTGTCCTGGGTGCTTCAGAACCCGCCTCCCGCGGATTCCGCCGGCGGAGTATCCACCAACAGCGAAAACAACGACATGGACGGTTTTAATTACCGTCCGCCGGAAATATACCCATCCGAGAAGGTTCCATTTTACGACGAGATTACCTTTGTGGATCTCGACGGAACGGAACGGGTAAAATACGTTACGCCCCATTCCACCAAGGTCCGGTTTCCCCTGGATTCCCGCCGCCGGGATGTATCCCGGCGGGAAAACACCTATATCAAAGCGGAAAATTATTTTGAGAAACTGACGGCCCTGCAGCCCGGTGAGATTTACGTATCCGATGTGATCGGCGCATACGCGGGATCAAACTACATCGGGATGTATACTCCGGAGAATGTGCAGAAGGCCGCGGCGGACCGGGGCTACGATATTCCCTACCTTCCGGAGGAACAGGCCTACGCCGGGGAGGAAAACCCCAACGGCCGGCGTTTTGAGGGCATTGTACGGTGGGCCACGCCGGTAACCGGGGCGGGCGGCGCGGTCGTAGGGTACGTTACCTTTGCCCTGAACCATGACCATATTATGGAATTTACCGACCATCTTACCCCTATGAATGAGCGGTATACCCGGCTGCCCAGCGCCTATGACGGCAATTATGCCTTCATCTGGGATTACCAGTGCCGGAGCATCTGCCACCCCCGGCACCATTCCATCGTGGGTTACGATCCGGAAACCGGCAGTCCCCAGATTCCCTGGCTGGAATCTTCAATATACGAAGGATGGAAATCCAGCGGACTGGAGAAGTGGACCGATTACGCAAAAGACATACCGGTCTTTTACGAGCAGTCCCGGGCAAAAATACCGGCCCCGGAGCTCACCCGGGCAGGTCTGGTAGGTCTGGATGGCCGGTACCTGAACAACGCCCCCCAATGCACCGGCTGGATGGACCTCACCGGGGAAGGCGGCTCCGGTTCCTTCTATATACTCTGGAGCGGTATTTACAAGCTCAACACCGCCGCGGCAATCCCCTACTACACCGGGCAGTACGCCCCTTCGGAAGCCAATGGGTTTTCCCGCCGGGGCTTCGGTTTTGTGGCCATCGGTTCGGGGCTGGAGGACTTCACCCGTCCGGCGGCGGACATGGAAGGCCGGCTCATTGACGCCATCCAGGAAAACCAGGAATCCACCACCCAGCGGCTCCTGTTCACCACCATTGTCCTAATCATCCTGGTGGTATGCATTGCGATCCTGGTAGCCAGTTCCATTACGGGAAAGATCAACACCCTTATCGCGGGGATCTCCCATTTCCGGGGAGGAGAACGCCAGTTCCGGTTTAATGTACCGGTTAAGGATGAGTTCGGAGCCCTGGCGGATTCCTTCGATGATATGGCGGACAGCATCGTGGCCAGCGTGAAGAATTCCCTGAGCATCACCGACATGGATCGGCGGATCATCTATATGAACGGGCCGGGGCTGGAATTCTGCCGGAAAACCCTGCCGGAAGTAACCGGAGCGCCCTATGCCGAAACCAGTGTGTACCCGGCGAACTCACCCTATGATCCTATTCTGGCGCTGGAGGAAGGAAGGGAAGCGGAAATTTTCTACCTGGAAAACAGCGACCGCTACCTTAAAGGAATAGCCAATTACCTTCTCGATAAAGAAGGCCGGCGGATCGGCTACATCATCGAAACCGCGGACATGACCGATATGGTCCGGGAGCAGATCCGTATCGAGGAACAGAAATCCCTTCTGGATAAAATCTTTTCCGCGTCCCCGGACCTGATCTGGTATATGGATTCCCGAGGGGCGTACTTTACGGTTAATCCCCGGTTTGCCGCCATCGCGGACAGGCCTACGGAAGAGTTTACCGGCAAAACCGCGGAGGAGATTCTTCCGGCGGATATCGCCCGGGGATTCGCGGAGAATGACCTGAAGGCCATTGCCGGATCGGAGCCCCTGTACTCGGAGGAACATCTCAGCTTCGCCGACGGCCACAGGGAAATCCTCGATTCGGTGCGCACCCCCATTTACGACGGCAGCGGTTCCCTCATCGGCCTTCTGGGTTTTGCCCGGAACGTCACCATCCGGGTGGAAATGGAGGAAAAGCTCCGCAGGACCCAGCTGGACCTGGAAAAAGCGGTTAATGACGCCAACGAAGCCAATGCCCACAAAGGGGAATTCCTGGCGCGGATGAGCCATGAAATCCGGACACCCATGAACGCCATCATCGGCCTTACCGCAATTGTACAGAAAAAACTGGGGGAGCTTGCCAGCCGGGAAGGCGCCATGGATCTGGTGGCCGATCACATAGACCAGATCGAATCATCCTCCCAGCATCTGCTGGGGCTTCTCAACGATATCCTGGATCTTTCCAAAATCGAAGCCGGCAGGATCGAACTTACCGATGAAACGGTGCAGCTTTCCCAGCTAGCCGCCACGGTGGCCAACATCATCCGGCCCCGGTGCGAAGAAAAAAACATACACTTTGAAACGACGGTCCCGGATTTCAATCCCCCGGCGTTCCGTCTGGACTCCCTCCGGCTCCGGCAGGTGCTGATAAACCTCCTGGGCAACGCGGTAAAATTTACCCCGGAACACGGCACCATTGAGTTTAAACTCATCAAGAAAGAACACCGGGACGGGAAACTCCTGGTGGAATTCATCGTCAGGGATACGGGTATCGGTATTGCCGGAGAGGATGTCGGCAAAATCTTTGAATCCTTTGAACAGGGCGGAAGCGATATTGCCCGGAAACACGGCGGCACCGGCCTGGGGCTGGCTATCAGCAAACGGATACTCCATATGTTCGGCAGTGAAATTATCGTGGAAAGTACCCCGGGTAAGGGCAGTACCTTCCGTTTCGAGATATGGCTCACGGAAACCCAAGAAGGGCTTGATGAAAAAACCGCCGAGCCCTCCGTGTCCGGAAAATTCCCCGGGGCGCGGATGCTCCTGGTGGACGATGTGGAGGTCAACCGCCTCATCGTGCGGTCCCTGCTGGAGGACACGGGCATTCAAATTGACGAGGCCGCGGACGGAAAGGAAGCGGTGGACATGTTCGCCGCGTCGGCCCCGGGTTATTACAATGTTATTCTCATGGATGTGCAGATGCCCCGGATGGACGGCTATGAGGCGACGGAAGCCATCCGGGTTCTTGATCGGCCGGACGCCGGGACAGTTCCGGTCATCGCCCTGACGGCCAACGCTTTTAAGGAAGACATAGACCGGGCTGCTTCCCACGGCATGAACGACCACATTGCCAAGCCCGTGGAGCTTGACGCGTTGATGAAAGCCCTGTCCCGGTTCCTCAGAGGCAGCGAAGAGGAAACGGAATGATCCCGCTGTATAGCACCGTCTGCACCCTGCTGCTGCTTCACGAAATCGAATCGGCCTATGAGAAGGAATGGGAAATTCTGCATTTACCGGGAAAAATAACGGGATTCCTGCTGATGCACATTCCCATTATAGCGGTTATGTTTCTCGGCCTGTACTGGCTGGCTGCGGGTTTTCCCGCGGGAAACATCGTTTCCCTCATTGTGGGTATTGCCGGACTTTTCCCCTTCACGGTCCATAAGCTGCTGGTCAGGAGGAAGGAACATTTCGGCAGTTTAACTTCAAACATCATTATCATCGCCAGCGGAATAACCGGCATTGCGTTGGCGGCACTAAGCATAGGGAGACTGCTATGAACATGGCGCTGCTTATTATTGACATGCAGAAGGCGTATTATGAAGGTCCCGGTAAGGTGTCCATGGACAAAGCGGCGGAATACATCAGCGAGGCCCTGGGCCTGTTCCGGGAAAACGGTCTTCCCATAGTCTGGATCCAGGACGCTGACGAAGAGGACGGCATTGTCCCGGGAACCCGGGGCTACGAAATCATCGACATACTCAAACCGGAAACCGGAGAAGAAATCGTCAGCAAAACATACAGCAACAGCTTCAACAAAACCGATCTATTCCCCTTCCTCACGTCCCGGAATGCGGATACCGTGATCATCACGGGATACAGCGCGGAATACTGCGTTCTCTCCACCTACCGTGGCGCCAAGGACCATGACCTGTTTCCCATACTGCTGCGGCACGGCTTAGCCAGTGACAGCAAAGAGAACAATACCTTCGTGGAAGATATCAGTGAAACGGTAACCCTTAATGTGCTCAGGCGGATGGTTGAAGGCTAGGACGTCTTAAAATACAGCGGAAGATTTATTCCGGAAGAAACCGGCAATTTTCTCTTGACAAGGCTAGTGTTTACTAGCTATACTAAAGCTAGTAAACACTAGCCTTTAATTGGGAGGAATATGGAACGGGGCAATACAAAACAAAGGATCCTCGACGCGTCCCTGGATCTGTTTTCCGTGCAGGGCTTTGACGGGGTTTCCATTAAGGAAATAGCCGGCCGGGTGGGAATAAAAGACAGTTCCCTGTATAAACACTTTCCCAGCAAACAGGCAATTTTTGACACCCTCTTCGAGGAGATGAATACCCGATTCGAGGAAACCGTGGCTTCCTACAGACTGCCCCAGGGGGAGATCAGGAAGGTAGCCAAAGAGTACGGCCGGAACGATCTGACCTGGCTCAAGAAAGCCTGCGAAGCGGTGTTTCTCTTTTTCCTCAAGGATCCGCGGGCCTCAAAATTCCGGCGGCTCCTGATGATCGAACAGTACAAGAACGGCGCGGCGGCCGCGGCATTCAGAAGCTGGTTTACCGACGCCGCCATGGAATTTCAGACAGCCTTGTTTACGGAGATGATTAAACAGGGAGCTTTCCGGAAAGGGCCGCCGGCAACCATGGCTCTTCAGTTTTACGCTCCCTTTTACCTGCTTTTATTCCAGTACGACACCATGCCGGAGAAAACCGGCGAAGCCCTGGCGGTCCTCATGGCCCATGTGGAACAGTTTGCCGCGGTTTATCAAATACCCCAGAAGGAACGGAAAAAATGAACCTGAATATATTTATGCAGAAAGGCATCGCCAATATTATGAAGACCGCCGGCCGCTTTTACCTGAACAGCAGAAAAGGCCGGGCTTTCCTGGCACGGATAATTCCGGAAATCACCCGGAGCGCCGCACTGCGGGAAGAAAACGAGAAAGCCGGCTGCCACGTGCCGCCCTTCCTCATCGCCAGCATCGCGTCCCGGTGCAATCTGTCCTGCGCGGGCTGCTACGCCCGGGCGGGCGGCGCCCTGAAGGATACTGCCTGCGGCGGCGGACTCAGTCCCGCGGATCTTTCGGCGGAGGAATGGATGGCGGTCTTCGCCGAAGCGGCAAATCTGGGTACGGCGTTCATCCTCCTCGCCGGTGGGGAACCCTTAATGCGCCGGGATGTAATCACCGCGGCCGCGTCAATGCCCAGCCTGGTGTTCCCGGTTTTTACCAACGGAACCCTCATGGATGGAGAATTCCTCTCCCTTTTTGATGAAAACCGCCATCTGATTCCGGTTCTGAGCCTTGAAGGAAACAGGGAGGCCACCGATGTCCGCCGGGGAACGGGAGTCTACGCCGGGGTCGAGTCGGCGATGGCGGAACTCAAGGAGCGGCGTATCCTCTTCGGTGTATCCGTAACCGTCACCCGGGAGAATATGGCGGAAGTGCTGGCCGAATCCTATACCGCGGAACTCCGGAGCCGGGGCTGCGGTATCGTCTTTTTCGTGGAGTATGTCCCGGCGGAACCGGGTACGGAATCTCTGGCCCTGGATAAAGCAGGCCAGGAGGAACTCCAGAGACGCACCCAAGGCCTCAAGGGCCGGTTCAGCGACACCGTTATTCTCTCTTTTTCCGGGGATGAAGAAGCCATGGGCGGCTGCCTGGCCTCGGGGCGGGGATTTTTCCATATCAACCCCAAAGGCGGCGCGGAACCCTGCCCCTTTTCACCCTTCGCCAAAGAGAATATCAAAAACGCTTCCCTCAGGGATATCCTGGGATCGCGGTATTTCGGAGAGATCCGGAACCTAGCTGCGGGAAACCATACCGGGGGCTGTGTACTCTTTGAGAAGGAAGCGGAAGTCCGGGCGATCCTCGCGGGGTAACCGGCCGGTCAGGGACTATTCGCTTACCGAAGCATTGTATTCACTTGACCCTTCCGTGGGAAATACGATTATATGAACCCTATGGTTGTACGAAACAGGCCGGTAAAAACAGTTATAGTAAAATCAAAACTTCCCGTATCGGATTACGCGGTTAATCCCTATGTAGGCTGTCCCCATAAGTGCGTCTACTGCTACGCCTCATTCATGAAGCGCTTCACCGGCCATGGGGAACCCTGGGGAGAATTCCTGGATGTCAAGGAATTCCCGCCCATCACCGATCCATCCCGGTACGACGGCAAGGCACTGTTCTTCGGCTCGGTCACGGACTGCTACAACCCCTACGAAAAAAAATACGGAAAAACCCGGGAACTCCTCCGGCAGTTCGCGGGAACGAAAGCTGAAATAAGTATTTCCACCAAGTCTGCCCTGATCCTCCGGGACCTGGATATTCTTAAACAGATCGAAAACCTCACTGTTTCCTTCTCCATCAATACCCTGGACGAAGGGTTCCGCCGGGATATGGACCGGGCATCCCCGATCAGTGAACGGATTGATGCCATGGCGGTCCTCAATAAAAACGGTATCCGAACGGTGACTTTTATCTCCCCCATTTTTCCGGGGATCACTTCGGTGCCGGATATTGCCCGGGCCACCAGGGATCACTGCGGAGAATACTGGCTGGAAAACCTCAACCTTCGGGGGACCTACCGCCATACGATCATGCAGTATATAGAAAAGAAGCATCCCGGCCTTCTGCCCCTGTACCAGGGGATATACCAGGAAAGGGACAAAAGTTACTGGATCGCTTTGAGCGAAGAACTGGAAGCCTTTGCCCGGCGGGAAGGACTTGTTATGAAAAACTATTTTTACCATGAACTGATCCGGAAAAAATAGAAGACCATCGGGTCAGGAGAGGAAATTTTTATGAACAAAACAGAACTGCGCCTGCGTCCATTGGAGGACGGGGACATCCCCCGGCTCACCGCGTGGCTGTACAAAGACTATATCAGGCAGTGGTACCATGATCCGGAAGAATGGCTCAAGGAAGTCCGGGAACGGAAGGGCGCCTTCGCCTTTCTGCGCCATTTTATTGTCCTGGACGGGGATACACCCTTGGGGTTCTGCCAGTACTATGACTGTTTCGACGCTCAGGAAGAATGGTATGAAGTTACCGAACCGAAAACTATTTACAGCATCGATTATCTTATCGGGGAAGAAGCATATCTGGGCAAAGGCTGGGGCACGGCTATTGTCGGAGCCCTGGTGGAAGCCATCCGGAATCTGGGCCATGCAAAAACCATTCTGGTCCAGCCCGAACCGGAAAACATTCCCTCGAACAGGGCACTGCTGGCAAATGGTTTTATTTTTGATGAAGCTAAGGGGTATTACCGCTTCAGCCTTGTGCCGTAATCCGGCGGCGCGGCAGGCTTTATTTCTACCCGTCGATCCGTTCCAGCTTAAAAATCACCGGACGGACGCCATCGTTGCAGCAGGTGATCATCACTTTCTCATCATTGGTCCAGCCCCGCATGATGGACCCGCCCTGAATGGCGGCGTAAACGTAGCGGCTGATGCTGTCCCAGGCTTCGGAACAGAACTTTCCGCCCAGCATGGGGAAGTAGTTTTCGCTGTCCACAATGATCTCCTGACCGTCCTGGAAAAGTTTGCACTTCCCCGCCTGGGGATCCGCCAGGTATTCGTCGGCCAGGTCCTGGAAATACTCCCGCCGTAAAACCGTTATTTTGCATTTATGCTTGTTTGCCATGGCATTACCTCCCTGATTTCAGACCGCCGTCTTGGTATAATTCTAACATTTTTTTCCGGTTTATCAACACGTACCGGCAAAACCGGAGGATTACGGCATCCGCGGGAAAGGCCGCGGCGTTAACTCCGAAGCTCCGGCCGCAACACTTGATTCTCCGGCGCTTAATCTCTACTATGCAGGAACCATGGTACCTGTTTCACCCCATTCAAAAAAACCTATCCGGATAAGACAGCGGATACTTTGTGTCCTGGTCTGCATCATGGCCGCAGGCCTCTGTTATGCCGGAGAAAATCCTTCCGGGAATATCATTCCCTATGAGGAAGATTTCACCCTCACGGTGTCAGGAAAATACAATATCGTGAGTGTCGGGGACCGGATGGCCGCCAGTTACGAGGCGGACAAACCCTGGGCTCTGGGTCTGGGGCTCCGGTACAAGAGCCTTTCGGCAAGTTTCAGTATTCCCCTCTACAAAATATCCGGCAGGGAACCCTTCAGTACCTTTGACTTCAGGATGAATTCCTATCCGGGCAAGTTCTACTATTCACTGTTCTGCATGCGGTACCAGGATTTTTACCGGGACGCGGATACCAGCGATGTCCGGGACACGGACATGCAGCTCTTTTCCGCGGGCATCACCGGTGGCTGGGTTATGAACCACAAAAACCATTCCCTGGGGGCTGTCTACAATTTGTCCGGCCGTCAGGAAAAATCCAGCGGCAGTCCGCTCTTGGGCTTTGGCGTATTTTATACATCCCTGCACAGCCGGGACGGCGCGCTGGAACAGTACCGGGATAAAGACCGGCTCGTGTCTTTCGGTCCCAGCGCGGGGTACTCCTACACCTTTGTCTTTCCCCGGAATTTCTTCCTCAATCTCATGGCCGCCGCGGAAGTAAACGCCGGTATCAGCGTTGACAGAAAGACCTGGCACTTCATGCCCCAGATCATGCCCAGAATTTCCTTTGGCTACAACCATACGTCATGGTCCCTGAATTTTGTGGGGGACTGCCGCTTCCTGCTCATCCTCCGCAACCCGGAACGGCCCGACGGATTGCTCACCTCCTCCATGACAATAAATTTCTCCTACCGGTTTTGACAGAGCCTTCCGGATTATCTGAAAATAGGAATCGTTTTTAGGAAATCGCTTAAATTGATGGCGTCCCAGGGAAGATGCTCGGCGACAGCCAGACCCGCCAATTCGGTTTCCGCCGCGGCATCCCGGAACAGCCAGGGAAAAATCGCCAGAGCACGGCCCCGCGATTCGGATGCAGCTGCCGGATAACCAACCGGCAGCTGTATCGGATGCTTCTTTTCAGCCTGTCAAAAATAATCTACACTTGAGGCTGTCTTTGGCGCCGCCGGCAGCCAAGGATACCGCGGCAGCGGTATAAAGGAGCGAATGGATGACAAAGCAGGATTTCTGGAATATTATGGACCGTTGCCGCCGCGAGGATACCGAAGCGTACCGCAGCGCCCTGGAAGCGGAAACCGCGGCACTGCCGCCGGAGGAGCTGCGGCTGTTCCGGGCCTACCTCGGCGCGTATATGAACGGTGCCGCCGAGTGCGTATGGCTGGACATGGCATGCAAGGTGATAAACGGCTACGTCAGCGACGACACCGCGCTCTACTTTGCCCTGTGGGTTATCGCCCAGGGAAATACGTATCTGATAAACGCGCTGAAGGATCCGGACTCCCTGGCTGACCTGCCCTATATTCCCTTCGGGCATGCCGAGTTTGAAATGCTCATGGGAGTGGGATTTGATGAAGAAGATTTCGAAGCCCCGCCCAGCGGAGAGTACGGCGCGTTCGAAGAAGCGGATGGTTATGCCGGGGAAGCCGGATTCGCAGTTCCCCCGCAGATCAGTGCGGAAATAGGCGCGGAAATTATCTACAAAAACGGCGGCAGGTACGGCGGGTTTGAAAGCTTCGAAGAAGCCATGGCCGCTATTCCGCAGACCCTGCCCCGCCTGATATCACGCGCGGAACGGGAAGGTTTTATATGGAAGTGAACGTCAACGGAGTAACCCTCTATTACAAAAAAACCGGCAGCGGCCCGGCGCTGGTGCTGCTCCACGGCAACGGAGAGGATCATACCATCTTTGACGAGCTCACCGAAAAACTGAAGGACCGCTTTACCCTCTATGCCCCGGACAGCCGCAACCATGGCCGGAGCGAACAGACCGAAGTGTACGCCTATGAAACCATGGCGGAAGATATTTTTCAGTTTATTAAAAAACTGGACCTGGCTCCGGTGTACCTGCTGGGATTCAGCGACGGCGGTATCATAGGATTACTTCTGGCCATGAAGCACCCGGAGGTTCTGCGGAAGGCGGCCCTCCTGGGGGTCAACCTTAAGCCGGAGGATTTTACCGAAGAGAGCTACGCGTACGTTAAGGAAACCTATGAGCAAACCGGCGACCCGCTCTTCAAACTTATGCTGGAACAGCCGGATATTCCATTGGAAGCCCTGAGGGATGTCCATGTTCCCCTGCTCCTGATGGCCGGGGAGAATGACATCTACAGACCGGAACTTTACAGGGACCTCGTCCGCACCCTTCCGGACGCCCGGCTCATTACCATGGAGGGCCACGACCACTCGAGCTATATTGAACACTCGGATTTGATCGGCAATGATGTAAGGGCTTTCTTTGAGGAATCCCGGCAAAAGCCGATCCCCTGAAACAATGACAGGATACACCAACCAAATGATTACTATCCGGAAGGAAGAACCCAAAGATTATCCGGAAGTCCGGCGGCTCGTGACCGCCGCCTTTGCGACCGTGGAGTACGGAGACGGAACAGAGGCGCATTACCTGGACAGCCTGCGGGAAAAACCGACCTTTATCCCTGAGCTTTCCCTGGTTGCTGAAACCGGAGATAAAACCATCGCCGGCCAGATCGTGCTCTGCAAAACGGAAGTTGCAGCGGCGGACGGCATGATCACAACCCTGGTCCTTTCTCCCCTGAGCGTCCGGCCGGAATATTTCCGGCGGGGGATCGCCCGCAGTCTCATGGAGCGCGCCTTTGGTATTGCCCGGGAGCTGGGGTACACGTCGGTATTCCTCTGCGGGGAACCGGAGATCTATCATGGCCTGGGATTCGTTCCTTCCTATACCTTCGGCATTCACCACCGGAAAGACCCAAAGGCAGACTGGTGTCTGGCCCGGGAACTGGTCCCCGGGGCACTCGAAACCATACAAGGGATCATAGATATTGTCTGACAGGTACGGCGATACACCGGCAGCGTCATCTTAACCACCCATAGGCTGAGTATCATTCAATTCTTTGGACAATCTTTCAATTTATAGTGGCATTTGTCCTTTTTTTAGGTATTAGGGTGAAATTTATTCCCGCCGCGGGTTTATATTATATATATACCTATGTATAAATCGGAGGATTTAATGAAAACCAAAGGTAAGATTTTTCTGCTCGTCCTGAGCCTGTCCGTTATGATTTTTTTGATTGCCTGTGATAACGGAACTACTGATGACCCCGAACTGTATATCTCATCGGGGGCAATATCCGGGACCGAGATCATCCTCAGTCAGCAGCAGATTTACGATTTTTTGGGACGGGAAACCAGAAGCGGTACCATCGCGGTAAAATCCGGCCATCCCACTTCATCGGTAATACCGACCTCAGGATCAATAACAACCGGATTATTTACGGTAACCATCGACAGCGCGGACATTAATGATTCACACCTGTTTTCCCCGTCGCTTTTCGGTTCCGGCGGATTGTCCGTTTCGGATCCCAACGCGAAGATCGCGGTCCTGGATTTCATTCCCACATTCAATGATTCCGGAACTTATTCCATTGTCGAGATCCAGAGCAATAATGACGACCGCTTCTATAAATATGTCTACGCGGACAGGGCCGTCACAATAAACGGCGAAACCGCGTACTACGATGAGGAAGACCGGGAAATCGCCTTATGGAAGGTGTCCCTCGTACAAGGCTGGAACTGGATGGCCTTTGACGATGACCGGTTCGTCTCCTCAAAACCCGCAGACATTACCTGGATCCGTGAAGGTGTTGATTACGACTTTTTTGACTAATCATTAAGCGCGGGCCCGGAAGCCTCCGCGGCTATACGCCGGGCCTCATCCAGGACTTCCGCTATGGACTTATTGGCCTTCCGGACATCCTGGACGCTTTCGTTCACTTCCCGGGAGGTGGCGGTGAGTTTACCGATCTCCCCGGATATGAGGCCGCTCACATTCTGTATTGCTCCGGACTCGTTCTGAACCTCCCGGGTGGTTTCCTCAATATTCTTGAGAGATTCCAGAATCTGCCGTCCGCCCACGGCCTGTTCCTCCACCGCCCTGTTCACGGTATCAAAGGACGTTTCCATATTGTTCACTTCGGTAAACATCACGGAGATGGACCGGGATGTCTCATCCGTGGCGGCCACCATTTCCGCGATTATCTGTTCCATCTTTTTGATCTCATTGGCAATGGAAACCGATTCTTTGTCGGACATCTCCGCCAGCTTCCGGATTTCCCCCGCCACCACGGCAAAACCCTTCCCCGCCTCACCGGCGTGAGCCGCCTCAATGGCGGCGTTCATGGCCAGAATGTTTGTCTGGCCGGTAATGTTCGCGATGGTCCGGTTTGCCTCCTGCAGAGCCCGGGACTGTTCCGAAACCTGCTGGAGTTTTCCCACCAGCTGCGCCATATTATCCCGGCCTTGTTCCGAGGAATCCGACAGGGTGCCGGTGATGGCGCTTACCTTGTTGACCACGGTCCGGATGGATTGGATGCTGGCCACCATCTCCTCAATAGCCGCCGACGAGACAATGATATTCTCCGATTGGGTGGCCACCGCCCGGTTAAGGGAACCGATATTGCCGATGATGGTATCCACGGAACCGGCGGTCTGTTCCACCGATTCCAGCTGCAGGTCGGACCGGCTCTGCACGGAATCCATGTTCTGATTTATTACCGCCAGTCCCTCGGCGGACTTGGACATGGCCGTATCCAGGGTTTTGCTTAAGGACGTTAATTTGGCAAGGTGATCGTTGAGGACATCCAGGGCTTTCCGGAAATTGTCCCGGATCACCATCAGGGCTTTCTGGAGGCTGCCGATCTCATCTGTCCGGAACTTGTTTATTTCCACATCGAAATTCATGTCCGCCAGATCGCCGGTAATTTTGAGGACTTCCTTGATGGGTTTTATAAGAAAGGAAGAAACCTGGAGTGACAAGAGGGCCGCCAGAACCGCCGCCAGGAGCAGGGCCAATCCCAGGGCAATCCAGGCGTTCTTCAGGAGATTGGTCATGAAGGATACCTCGCAGTCCAGAACGATGAGCCCGATAATCCGTCCGTCCCTGATCACCGGGAGATAGGCCGAAAGGTACGTCCCCCACTCGTCCACAAATGGTTTGTCCGCAACCTGGGGGGTTCCGGTGGCGTAGGCCTGGAGTACCTCCTCGGGGATTTCTTCATTAAAAGAAAAAAGATTGGTCAGAAAGCCGTCAAAGTTCCCCTCTTCCAGGAAATTCGTGTCAAAGAGAAACCGGTACCCGTCGGGTCCTTTTTCAATCATGGACACAAAATCTATTTCAAAAATCTCCCCGATGGACTTCATCCCCCGGATAAAGTCCCAGAGTTCCGGCGAATTGTTCTCCACCCCCCGGACAAAATAGTCCCGGTCCCCCACAAAGGGATACTGGGTATCGATCATGGTGGCGACCTTGGTAAGGTTATCCTGAATAGAATGCTTGATATATCCGGCGTATTGAACATACATGGTAACGCCAGCGCCCAGGGAGACAATAATCCCCAGGCCGATAAAAAAAAGGAAGAAACGTGTCTTGAGGCTTTTCAAATGAGCCCTCCATGCGTATTATTATATAGTTAATTATAGCTAATTATAGCCTATAAAGCGGATTTATTTAACCATGTCCGGGGAAAGCCAGGAAAACCTCGCAGAAATAGACACGGAATGAGAGGTCCGGCCAGGGATAATACACTACCCTGTTGGTAAGGAGATGATGGAATGGATTGGCTTGGCCGGTTTAACGGCGCCCTCCGCTACGTGGAGGATAACCTGGACGGGGACATAGATCCCGACCAGCTGGCCCGGATCGCCGGCTGTTCAGGGTTCCACTTCCAGCGGATGTTTTCGTATATGGCGGGGATGCCCCTGTCGGAGTACATCCGCCGGCGGAGAATGACCCGGGCGGCGTTCGATCTGCAGAACGGCGATGAGAAGGTCATCGATATTGCCCTGCGCTACGGATACGACTCCCCCACCGCGTTCAACCGGGCCTTCCGGAATGTCCACGGAGCGGCCCCCTCGGCGGCGCGTCGGAAAGGTATCCGGCTCAAGGCATACCATCCCATCAGCTTCAAAATTACCATACGAGGAGAAGCTGAGATGAATTACCGAATCGAAGACCGGGAAGCCTTCCGCATTGTGGGAGCGAAAATGGAAACCGACTGGAACCCGGAAAAGCAGGAAGGTTTTGTTGAGGTGCCCAAGTTCTGGGTTGAGCAGAAACAGAAGGGTATTATTCCTGAATTATGCGGCCTCATGGACAATAAACTTCCGGGTATTCTGGGTGTGTGCGTGGGTGACTGGCAGAAGCCGGGTAAGCTTGAATATTACATCGCCGTGTCCAGCGGGAAATCCGTACCAAAGGGCATGGCGGAATACCAGGTCCCGGCCTGTACATGGGCGATTTTTGAGTGCATCGGTCCTATGCCCGGTGCCATCCAGAAAATACAGGAACGGATCATGACCGAATGGTTCCCGGGCAGCGGCTACGAGTACGCAGACGGTCCGGACATTGAGGTTTACAGCGACGGCGACCAGTCCGCCGAGGATTACGTCTGCTGGATCTGGGTGCCGGTGAAGAAATAAAGGCCTGAACGCCGGCCCGGTCGGGCCGGGGCTCCGGCCGGAATAATGTTAAGTTTATCAGGTTTTATGTATTTTTTTATCCGTACGGGTGGTGAAATCCTGCAAAGGGCCTACTACAATAGGTAAAATCGCGGGCTTCCGGAGGGTAAAACATGAATACAGCGGCAGGCAGTGCCTGGCAGAGCCGCCTAGCCTACTCTGCTATTAATTTTGGTTTCAGCCTGCTGGGCATGACCGTGAGCATGCTGCTCATGTACTACTACACCGATGTCCTGCTCCTGCCGGCCGCGGCGGTCAGCGGAATCCTCTTCTCAGCCCGTCTCTTTGACGGTGTCATCGATCCTTTTCTGGGCCATTACATGGACCGCCGGACCACCAGGTTCGGAAAATACCGCGGATACATTCTGTACTGGGCCGTACCTATGTGCGCTGCCTTCGTGCTGATGTTTGCGGCTGTCCCCTTTGGCGGTACCGCGCGGATACTCTGGTGTCTTTTGGTCTACCTGGGGTTTACCCTGTGCTTCAGTTTTGTTGAAACCTCCAGTCTTCCCATGCTTTCCTCCTTCGGCAGCAGGAAAAACCGTTCCGCCTGCAATACCTGGAAAATAGCCGGCTGTATTATCGCAACCCTGGTTGTTTCTATTTCCGCTCTAAAGCTGGTCCGGATTCTCGGCAGCGGGTCGGAACAGACAGGGTACTTCCGGATGGCAGTCCTCTTTGCCGCCGTGGTTCTCGCGGCGCTGATCCTGGGGGGCCGGAAACTCAGGGAGGGGACCTATGCCGTCTCAACGGAATCCCGTCCTGGTGACGGTTTCTCCGGCTGCCGGGCGATTGCACTGGCGCTGCGGGAAAAGCCTATTGTCTTTCTTCTCTGCATGTACCTCTGCATTGACGCGGCCACGGCCTTTAAGATACAGGCTGGTATTTATTACCTTAAATACAACATTAACCGGCAGGATCTTACTTCCCTGTTTCTGACCAGTTCCATCGCCATGTCCTTATTGGTGCAGCCCTTGGTTCTGTATTTGTCCGGACGGGTCAGCAGCTGGATCCTGATGGCCGGCGGAAGCATCGTGTCCGCCCTGGCCATGGTAGGGATCGGGTTTTCCGGGAACTCCCCGGTTCTGCTCATAGGGGCGAACTGCATATTCGGTATGGCAAGCGCCTTTCCGGTAAATTTGGCTTTTTCGTCCATGGCCGATATGTCCGAGGCACTTTCGGCAAAACACGGAAAATCCTTCGGAGGGGTGGTTAATTCTTTTCTGGGCGTGGCTTCCCGGATCGGCAGTTCTTCAGCCAGCGCGCTCCTTGCCATCATCCTCTCAGTCACGGCGTATAGCCCCAATACCGTCCAGACTAGCAAAACCCTGCTGGGGATATCCATTGGATTCACGGTAATACCCGTCTTTGTCCTGCTGCTGAGCGGACTCTTCGCCATCCTTTCGATGTATTCCTTTGAGGGAAAAGACTCAAAAAGGCCGGTTCTTCCGCAGCATCTCAGCGGAACTGCTCAGGAAGCGGAGTCTTCATTATGATGGAACGGCCCTCAGGAGAATCACCTCCCAGGTTACTGCGGAAAAAAAACTCTGATTGTGGTATCCCATCAGGCATGGTACACTTTTTTCCAAAGGGTCATACCGTTATGGCGCCCCAAAGCCATCTGCCGCTGTACCAGGGAATGCTCCGCCGGCCGCGGGTGCAGTCACTCATCCAGCAGGGGCTGGAGTATCCGCTCCTGATACTTTTGGCTGCCCCGGGATACGGTAAAACTCAGGCCATGGCTGAGTACCTTTCCCAAAGCAATGCCAGGACTCTCTGGCTTCGCCTGGGCAGCCTGGACAATTTGTATACTCATTTCTGGGCCCATCTGAGGCAGGGTCTTGAAAGGGATTTTCCGGCGCTGGCTAAACGCCTGCGGACCCTGGAATTTCCCGATACACCATCAAAATTCATTGTTTTTCACAATGTCCTTTCCAAAGAAATCAGCGGGGAAGGCCCGGTGATTTGGGTTTTGGATGACTTCGGCGAAATCAACAGTCCGGGGATGAAAACCTTCTTCCGGATGCTTACGGAACTGGAACCGGAAAACTTCCGGCTGGTTCTGGTATCCAACGTTCCATCAAGCATACAGTTCCTCCCGCTTATGAGCGGCCGCCGGTTTGTTATTACCGGAGAAAACCTGCGCTTCACCGCAGAGGAAATAGCCGAACTCTACAGAATGCACGGAGTTTCTCTGGGCCCTGAGGAACTGCACCGCATCGAAGGTTATACCGAAGGCTGGCCACTGCCGCTGCATATTCTGGCCCTGAATCCCGCAGCCATCCCCGGCTCACAAAACGATGACGGAGTCCTAACACACCGGCGGATTTCTTCTATGTTCGAGGAACGCTTTTTTTCCGCTTATTCCCGGCCCCAGCAGAAACTGTTTGCGGGACTGTCCCTGCTGCATTCCTTTACCCGGGAACTTATGGCTGATCTTTACGAAGGGGATCCGGCGGATCTGGAGGCAGCCGCAGGCCACGCGTTTATTATCAATGAACCTGCCACGGGACGGTTTTTCTTTCACTATTTATACTGCCTCTTTCTTCAGGGCAAAACGCATCTCCTCAGTTCCGGAGAACAAACACAGGTATGGCGGCAGGCCGCGGAATACTACGCCGCCGCGGGGGATGCCATACCGGCTATTGCCTGCTTCAGGAAATGCGGAGACCATCAGGGGATGCTTACGGCCATGTGTGACTGTGCCCGGACCCAGCACGGCATTACCATGGGGAACGCGGACTTCTTCCTGGAACACCTGGACCTCCTGACCCCGGAGGAGCAGCGGAATTTTCCCGTAGCGGATTATCTCCGGGCGCTGGTGCATCTGAACACCCTGGAACTGGAAAAAACCGAGTCCCTGCTCCTGGGTCTGGAACAGCGGCTTCTGGCCCAAGACACCCCTGAAGCCCTCAGCCTCCTGGGAGATGTGTACGCGTCTTTGGGATCCCTCCACATGATGGAAACCCGTGAGGACTTCGGGGACTATTATAAAAAAGCATCGGGTTACCTCCCGGCGGGGACAAATTTCAAAAATAAAAACAAGCTGCTCAACCTGAACAACCATAATTTTTCCATGGCGGACAACCAGCCCGGGGCCCGGGAACGGATGGAGCAGGCGGTGCATTACGGCGTTCCCTGGGCATCCCGGGTTCTGGCCGGAGGTCTCAGCGGTATGGAATATATTTTTTCAGCCGAAGCATCATACCTTTCCTATGAACTGGATGCCGCGCAGCAGCACGCTTACCGGGGAATTTACAAAGCGGAGGCCAGTGCCCAGCACGATCTGGTGTGCAACGGATTCTGTATTCTCGCCCGGACTGCCTATATCAGGGGAGATTCCGAAAAACTCCAGGACCATATCCAGAGTATTACAGACTATGCGGAACGGTATGAACTGAACGCTCTGAAGGAAATCCGCGATACCGCCCTGGCGTGGTATTACATCAAACTCCGGGACTTTAAAAAAATCCCCAAAGCTATTCTGACAATCAACGAGTCAGAACATCCGATGCTTGCCTATGGACGGACCCAGATTGTATATGCCAATTTCCTTATTGCCCGGGAGGAATACGCCAAGCTGGTGGGGATGCTGGAGTACCCCAAAGGACTGTTCCTCACCCAGGGAATCTGGCAGGACAGGATAGCCCTGTTCATCATGCGCGCCATCGGGTACTGCCAGATGGAAAAACCCGGTGCCGCCATGGAAGCGCTGTGGACCGCCTACGATATGGCGTACCGCAATAATCTCACCACCCTGTTTATTGAGGCTGAACACTTCATGCTGCCGCTGATCAGTCTGGCCCGGGAGCAGCGGGAGTACGCCTTTGACCGCCAGTGGCTGGACCATATCGACGAACAGGCCGGTGCGTTTGCCAGGCGTGCAGCAGCGGTCAGGGCTTCCTACCGGAAACAAAGTACGGTGAAAACGGGCAGACCCAATCCTCTGACACGCCGGGAAGAGGAGATCCTCCGGGATCTTTCCCGGGGGCTCACCCGGGAGGAAATCGCCGTAGTGTATTCTATTTCCGTCAACACGGTAAAGTCCTTTATACGGACGATCTACAATAAGCTGGACGCGTCAAACAGGGCGGAAGCCGTATCCATAGCCATTCTGAATGGTTATATCGATACCCCGGAATTCAATGAACAATAATTTATTCTATTAAAAAACTTGGAGGAATACTATCTATGGACAATGGCAGTACTGTAAAAACACTGTACCATAATGCGGCAGAATACCAGTTTTCCGCTTTTTCGGAACTATTTGACAAACTGTCCCCAGGATCCCTCTCTGAGGGAATTCTAAACGCCTACGCCATGAGAGGGCAGATCAGACTCTTTGCCGGAGACGATACCTGTATCCAGGATCTGGAAAAAGCCGATGCCCTGGACGGAATGCCCTGGTTCCCCTGCCTGAGCAGACCGTGGCGGCCGGACAGTCCCAACCGGTTTGTGGTATTCAGGGAAACCAACGGCGGGATTCGGCAGTTTTTACGGCTTCTTCCCCGGGCCCGGAAAATTCTAACACGCCGGTACGGCGAGGAAGGCGGCGGCATGGCCCGGCAGATGGAAAGTGAAATCCATTATTTTCTCGGAGATTTCGATTTAGCTATGGCGTTGGCGGAAGAACAGTATAAACGTACCCGGAAGCACTATGGGGAGTCCCTTATGGCTCAGTTTGTACTGTACCGCTGTTATCTAGCTACCGGCGCACCGGACAAAGCTGAACGATGTATGCTTGATATTGTACGGGCCGTCAGAATGCATCCCGAATGCATCGGTCCATACCGGGAAATCCGGGAATGGGCCAATATTACCACCGGCTGGAGCGGAGACAGCCCCCGATTCTGCCCGGCCCCCGGGGGAGGATCCCAGCCGGTTCTGGATGACCGCCGGGCGGCATTGCGGCATGGACTTTCCCTCCTGAGTCCGTCGGAGAAGCCTTTCGCGGTCTATGCGAAGCAGCGCTATGAGGGAGTCTACACAATGCGGCAGTATTATATGGATATATTCCTCTGTATACACTGGTTCCAAGCCGGAGATGTCAAGCAGGCAGAGTCCCATTTTATCAGAGCCTACCATGTGGCGGCAGCCAGCGGACTGGTAATGCCCTTTGTGGAATACGGCGGACAGATTATCCCTCTCCTGGGTTATATTAAAGAAAACAATACGGAATGCCCCCCGGAGTGGATCTCCGCGATTATCCCCCAGGCGGAACAATACGAGGAGAGTCTAACCGCTTACCGGAAATAAAAACCAAACGAAAATTTTTATGCCAAACGCGACAAACCAAACCGAATACGAAACAGTTTGTCCCGGATTTATGGGAAAAGTATACTGAGGCCTTTCTCCGGGAAACCCCCAGGCTGGGCCGGCGGACCGTTTCCTCCGGCATAACCCCGGAGGAAACGGCGGATCGGATACGGGCATACTATTCCTAGCTAATAAACCGGCCGCGGTTACTTTGTTTGCTGAAACAGCCAGTCTCTGGCGGCCTTTAGTTTATAGGCGTGGTCAAAGGAGTACATGTGTTCAACGAAAGCCTCAGGCTTGTCTGAGGCAAACCTCTCCGGCAAAACAGTACCTTTATCGAAACGGATAAAATTTATATTCTCCCCCCGGCGGATCAGCCCTCGGACATACTGTTCCTGTTCCTCCCCCGGGAGACGGGCGGAAAACTGTGTTTCTCCAAACGCGGCGCCGGATTTTTCAAGCATAGCCTCCAAGGCATCCATTCCCGCGGAAGCCTTTGGGTCGGCTTCGGATACGATATAGAAGAACTTTGTGTCCGCCAGCGGACGCAGTACGGCGGTATCCCACTGCCCTCCCACATACATGGCCGCGGCGAATAAATCCGGATGGTTCGCATTGATATAAAAAGACATCATACAGCCCATGGACTGGCCGGTAATATACATCCGGTTTTTATCGATACGGTACTGAGTGACAATGGAATCCAGAAGGCGAAGGGTCATATCCAGTTCCGGTGAGACCTGCCAGTCGTCATTGGTGACAGGATCGGGTCCGGCATACGCGGGAGCAAGCACAAAGGCAGGATTCTGCGACTGGCTTTCTTCGGCTGCCCATATGATAGCTCCGTAACCCTGCATCAGCGGGGCTTCAACCCGTTTCCCGACACAGCTTGCGTCATGGAGGAAAATCACCAGAGGATAGCTTTTGGTCCCGTCATAACTTTCAGGTATAAAAAGGTTATAGGCAAGGGTCCGGCCGGTTACCGCGTCACTGAAGCTGAATTGATTGAATTTTGGAGCTATCCGCTCCCGCAGAACCAGCAGTCCGGTATCAAAGCTTTTATCCGCGCCTCCGTAGGACGCATCCCAGCCGCCGGACCGCCGCGCGGTTTCCGCCGTGGAACACCCGGCAATCATCAGAATTGTTTCAAAAACAATTAATAAAAAAAATACCCTTCGTTTCATACAATCCTCCCGCAGCTTTTTTAATTAAAAACTATGCCGATATTTTTTCCGCGACAATGCAGTACGACTTTTCCGTACTAATTTCAATAATATCTTTGACACGAAAACCGTATCTTCCGGTCATTTCTGCCAGCTCCTCAAGAGTGTATTTTTTAAATCCGTGGTTTGTATATTCCAGTGTATCCAGCCAGTTCTTGGTATAAAACGCGTTGAGAAACAGTCCGTTTTCCCTGAGGACCCGTTTTATTTCGGAGAAACTTTTTCCGGCGTCATTCCAGAAGTAGCAGGTATTAATCGTATATATTTTATCAATTGTTCTATCTTCCATGGGAAGCTCTGCGATATCGGCTTTTAACACCGTTACATTGGCGGCGTCCATAAATTTCTTCCGGCCTTTCCGCACCATGTCTTCGGATATTTCGATACCGTAGATTCTGCGGGGACGCAGCTCATTAAGTTTTTTAATCATATATCCGTTGCCGAAGCCAATATCCAAAATTGTTTCGTCCGGTTTTATATGGATGTTCCCGGAAACCGCCTGGTATTGTTTCCGGTTCATTCGGTTCATAATAAATGTTGATACCGTCCCGCCGATTCCTTCCGGCCGGGCGAATTGCTCCGCAACATATTTGATAAAGGTTTTCTTCATAATTATATTGTATAATAGTTCACTTAAAAAAACCGGGGGTGGCTGCCATTTGTACCAGATATTCAGGGATTCATCTCCGAGGGCCATTTCCAACAGGATTTTTCGGGATTAGCAGAGGTTCTCAAAATCGTGTATAGTTAAACCGGATACATTCTTCAAAATGGAGAGCGTTATGAAAAAAAAATCACCCTGTTTCCTAAGTGTCCTGGCGATTTTTATACTGGCCTGCTCCTCATCCCCCGCTTCTCCAGAAGAGGTTGCTCTGCGTTTTGATACCGAAGGGTTTACGGAAAAAACCGTAACCTTTCCGGACGGCGCCAGTCTCAGATACCGGGCATATAAAAACATCTTCTTTGTACCCAATGCGGAAGACAGGCCCTACCAGTACCTGAATATCTGCACCAAACTGGTAAATCAAGGATACTCCGCGGATTACCAGCCGGCGCGGAACCGCGGCCACCGGGGTGACTACAACCTGGATGAAGCCTTTGCCTGGCTCGCTTCGATTCCAGGCCTTTCGGAGAAAGAATGAAAACAACAAGGATGAAGTTATTTACGGTGATGGTGCTGTTCCCGTTCGTCTGCGCGGCGGCATACGCGGCGGATGAACTGGAAGTGTCCTTAAGCCTGGGTTATCCCCTCAGGGTGTATTCCGGTGACCCCCGGGTATTCCGGTTAAGTGTAACAAACAACGAAGAACAGCCGCTGGAACACCTGGAAATTCTACCGGGAGAGTCCGATGACTTTACCATGGTTCCGGACCGAACCCGTATTCAGCATCTTGATCCTGGTGAAACCGCGGTGATCGACCTGGAGGTTACGGCTATCCGGTCCCGGTACTTCTCCGGATCCGGCTGTCTGAGGCTCGGCGTGGCGGCGGGCGGAGCCACGGTGGGCCGGAGTTTCTGGCTTGAGATTAAACCGCCCCGGTATTTCTGGTCCCGGACTGCGGCGCTCCTGGGAGCGGCAGCTGTCCTGGCCATGGTTTTCATCTTTATTAAACTAAACAGGGAGGATACCCCGCATGATAGATAAGGTACACGAACATATCCTGGATGAACTTCGGATTAACGCCCGGACCGATACGATTTTTATTATTACGGCGATTATCATTAATTTTCTTACCCTGGCCATCAACGCCGCCCTGGCCAATTCCGGAGGCGACAACACCCTCATCATGCTTGCGTTTGTGGTTCTGACCATCGTAGTGTGTGTGGTAGCGGAGATAGGACTTATCCGGGGACGTCAGGCCAGCGGCAAGCTTATCAAAGGACTCATCGCCATGTACAAGGATAATGGTGTTGCACAATACTACGACGAGAGCCTTCTTACCCATTATAAGCTGCGGTACAATCTCTTTGTGACGGTTATTCTGGTTACCGGAATTATTTCCATGGTGGTGCCCTTTCTGGATGTATAACGGGCTTACTTTATTTCCGTATACTCACCGGTACGTATCTTCTCAAGTATTTCGCCATAATCCGGGTCAATAGGAAAGATTCGGGCCTTCCGTTTCATTTCATCGGAAAATACCGGCGTGATTGAGCTTATGCATATATCGGTGTATTTATTTCCCTCAAAATATGATTGTACCCGTATTTTTATTCCATCTGTCATTTGGGGGAATTGTATTTCCTGAAATTGAATTCTGTCATCCACAAACTTAGTTATTGAAAAGTTTCCGTGTTTATCCGCAATTGCCAGTTCCCGGACTCTTCTGTTATTTTGATATAAATGCGGCCGCTTAAAATCAACAAATCCATTTAAGAACAGAATCCCTTCAACATCATGCTCAAAATCGATGGTTATTTCAAACTGTCCCAGCTGATCGGCGGAAACAGCAAGCGGCGGTGAATTAAACCAATAATTATACATAAAGGTTCTGTCGGACGCGAAAAATTTCCTTGAAAAATTATCCGCGGAATATTCGCTCCCGTCTTCACATAAAAAAACAGTGGAACTGCTGTTTTTTATAAAGGTATTGCTGTATCCGTAGGGCGGTTCACTTTGTGTTTTATAGTAATCTATCCAGCTATTATCATCCATAATAAAATACTGCCTCGGGGCCAGCAATAAATAGTACTCGGTCTCTTTTAAAATAAAATATGACGTTTCGCCGGTTTTATAGCTGATTTTTAAATAGCCGTTATTATCAAGAAAACACAGATCTGTTATATCCCGGTATTTTTTAATCCAATCATTGCATTCATACAGCCTATTATTATGGCCGAAGAAATAAAATCCGTCTTCACCGTAAGTTTTTACAAAATCCGGAATAGTAACCTGGGAATAAACAGCAGCGGAAAAAGAAAAAAACAGTATAGCAAAAAAATATCTTTTCATATTTGCCGGTTCCTCCTGACGGACAGTAAAAAACATGGAGCACGCTTTTTTACGCATCATTATTATGTTCCACCATACGCATAAGCCAATTGAGATCAAAAGATGTCTCCTCGAGATTTCCTTCATTGATTTGAAACAGACCATTTTGATCTTTATAATATATTGTACTCTCCATTATTGTTTTCCTGAGATTTTCCTCTGAAAAAAGATATTGGTATAATGATGTATAACCTTCCATTTCTTCATCGGTTTCGGGCATATGATAATAATATTTTTTTTCTATAATAAAGAAAGCATCAGAATCAAAATAATACAGGCAGTATTCTGCCTTTCCCATCTCACCGAATAAAAATAAATCTGTTTTCCGGGCTGTGTTCCCGTCAAAATAGGTATCTATATAACCGCCTTCTGTTGAATATCCCATCCGGCTTTCAGATATTTTTCTCAGTACATTCTGATCATAGCCTGATACTAATTGTATTTTCTCAAGCAGTTCCTTGTTTGGCTCGCTGAAAAGTGAATCCCATAATTTCTTTTCCACTTTTCCATTGGGTTCAAAGCCCAGAAAGAACTGTATTTTCGAAATCACATTCGCCGTTAACGGGCCATAGTATCCATCGATTTCACCAATTTCAGTAAAACCGTATTCAACCAGCTTCCGCTGGAGTTTAAGAATATCGGATCCGTACATTCTATGATTCGTAAGTTCGATTGTCCGTGAATAGCCCTGAGAAAAAAGTAAAAAGGCCGCGTTAAAAAAAAGAAAGGCAAAGCCATATTTCAACATTTTTTACTCACTTCTTTATTATCCAATCGGCTGTTTATTTTATAATTATCCTGTATCCTATTTCAAAAAAATACGCGTTATAAATTCCATAATAATCACTGTTTAGATTCAGATAATCAATAATTTTTACCGCGTTCCGATGCAGTATTCCGAATCCGATCGTCAGATAATTTTTTTTATATATCGGAATATCGAAATTTGCTTTGGCGCTAAGCAGATACGGGAAATGATTGAGAAACAGTATATAGGATCCCCCCATCCCGAACCCAAATGTTAGGCTGAATATTTGCTTAAACGGATACAGTGTTATTCCGCCGTCAAAATACAGATCAAATATATTTCTGTTTAATGAAAATAAGGCTGACAGACCTAAGCTTAAATACATATTCGGCGAATGAAGCATTGTCGTATCCATGTTCATGTAAATAATCTGATTGTCAGAATCAAATATTTTGCCGGAACCCAATACACTGCCATAGGCTATATCGAGATCGAATTCGAGACCTTCCCGTTTATAATCAGGACTGTATGACAATGAGAATAAATTTACTGTTACAAAAACCACGCTTATACAAAGCCATAGTTTTTTCATCAGCCGTGTTTCCTTCAGGTGGTAATCAAAGGTTCCGCAATCTCCCGGCGTCACCGAACCTATTCGATCAACGCCAGTATACCATAGCGCCCGCCTGGTGCATAGAAAAACATTCCGGCTTTTCCGGCAGCGCAGAATATCAATCCCGCGTACCGGATTTTTCCCGGTGAAGCAGGTATACCGGATACAGCAGAAATACGCTGAGCATCAGTCCGTATACGGTGCTGAATCCGGCGTAGCAGAACGCTGTGGATGCGCTTATTTCGACTGCCGCCTGGGGATTATCCCGGACCGTAAGAAAATACGAAAACAATCCCTGGGCCGTGGACACGAGCCCGGCGGTGAGGGATACCCATATCAGAGACCGGTAGTGCCGGGCGGTTCCGCCGGAACCTTCAAACTTTTTCAGTGAAAATAGAAACATTGTCCTGAGTCCCCGGACAAATTCTTTCCAGCGGAAACTGAAAACCGAAAAGAGCAGCACCGCCGCCGGACTTATGGGCATGGAATCCGGATTGATAAAAAATCCCGCATTTCCGCTGAACCAGGCGTAAAGCAGGAAAATTCCCGAAATGAGCAGAAACCCGATAAAAATCATAACCATTCCTTTAGTGTGGCAAATAAGGGTGTATTTTTTATTCAGCCTATATTATTATACGGAAATTCTCCCAGGGTGTTGGAAAAAACAAAACCACAAGAATTCGTAAAACGCATTAAAAAATATACGGTACAGTATGCGGCAAATGGAACAAAAGACTATGAACAATATCGGAAAAGTCCGGGCGGCCGTCGGATATATTGAAAACCACCTTACGGAAAAACTGGATCTGGAAACCATTGCCCGGGGACTCCGGTATTCCAAATACCATCTCCACCGATGCTTCTCAGAAACCCTGGGGGTTACCATCGGGGACTACCTCCAGCGCCGCAGACTCACCGAGGCAGCCAGACGCCTGGTATTCACCAATGAGCCTATCATCGGGGTCGCGCTCGAGGCCGGCTACGAAAGCCAGCAGGCATTTTCCGCGGCCTTTAAATCCATGTACAAATACCCGCCCAACAGATTCCGGGAAGCCGGGATATTCTATCCCCTGCAGCTGGCCCTTGATCTGGATGAAAATCTCGCCGCGTTCCCGCCGGACGATGCCGCGTTCGAACGGCGTATAACCTTTGCCCTGGAGGAAGACATTCCCCGCTGGATGGAGCTGGTCCGGCTGGTGGCGGATGCCTTTCCGTTCCTGGACGAAGATGAACACCGCCGGACCGCAGAATACTGTATCCGCAAGAAACAGGCATTCATCCTGAAGGAAGGCAGCCGGGCGGCGGGGATCATGATTTTTTTCCGCGATACCGGGAGTATCGGCTTTCTGGGTGTCCATCCTCTTTGCCGCGGCAGGGGAATCGCCCGGGCTTTTCTCGATAAAACCATGGATGAACTGCTCCCGGACCGGAGCACCATCACCACTACCACCTACCGTGCCGGGGACAAAGCCGACCGTGGCAGCCGGACAGCGCTGGAACGGCTGGGCTTTACCCAGGGTGAACTGCTCACCGAATTCGGCTATCCTACGCAGCGCTTCAGTATTTCCAGCCGCCCGAGGAATATGAGACAGTTCCATGGCTGAAGTTCAAACCATAACTAAAACCTCCGAAGCGAATCCCCTTGCCCAAGATTTTTCCGCGGGGTCCCTCCTCCGCTTTGCCCTGCCAACCATCTGCATGATGGTGTTTTCCGGGCTGTACACCACCGTAGACACGGTTTTTGTTTCCCGCTTCGTGGGAACCGACGCGCTTTCTTCCATAAATATTGTGACCCCGGTAATCAATGTCATCGTGGGTCTGGGAACCATGCTTACCGCAGGAGGCAGCGCCATCGTGGCCCGCAAGATGGGGGACCGCCGGAACCGGGAGGCCCGGCAGGATTTTACCCTGATTGTTTTTACCGCCGGGCTGTTCGGCCTGGTTATCGCCATTGTGGGACTGCTGTTCCTGGAAAAGATTATCCGGGGGCTCGGAGCGAGCGACCGGCTTCTACCCTACGCGGCGGAATATCTTTCGGTTCTGCTGGCCTTTTCCCCGGCCAATATGCTTCAGGTGGTATTCGCAAGTTTCTTTGTCGCCGCGGGCAGACCCGGCCTGGGTATGGGGCTGGGACTGGCCGCGGGTACCGTCAACGGGGTTCTGGATTTCTTTTTTATGGGAATTCTGGGCATGGGTATCCGCGGTGCTGCTATTGCCACCGGCCTGGGATATACAATCCCCGCTCTTGGGGGAATGATTTTTTTCCTGAGAAATAGGACCGGAATCCTGCGCTTTGTCCGGCCGCGGCTCAGATTCCGGGTCCTGGGAGAAAGCTGTGTCAACGGTTCTTCGGAAATGGTGAGCCAGCTCTCAGCTGCGGTGACTACTTTTCTCTTCAACGCCGCCATGATGCGCCGCCTGGGGGAAGACGGGGTGGCGGCTATCACCATCATAATCTATTCCCAGTTTCTGCTCACCACCCTGTATATCGGGTTCTCCATGGGGGTTTCCCCGGTAATAAGCTACAACTACGGCAGCGGAAATACCGGCGGACTGAAACGGATCTTCAGGATCTGCACGGGCTGTATTACCCTGTTCTCATTGGTGATCTTCGTACTTTCCCTGTGCGGCGGGCCATGCCTGGCGGGTTTCTTTTCCGCTGAAGGCACTCCGGTATACCTCCTTGCCCGGACAGGGTTCCGCATTGTGCCATTCGGTTTCCTCCTCTGCGGACTGAATATTTTTGCATCGGCCTTGTTTACCGCCCTGTCCAACGGCAAAGTTTCCGCGGCTATATCCTTTCTCCGGACATTTGGTTTTCTGACTATCGGAATTGTTGCCCTGCCTCTCTGGATCGGAGACACGGGAATTTGGCTGGCCATTCCCCTGGCGGAATTTCTGACCCTGGTGTTTTCCCTGTTCTGCGTGAGACGCTACCGGAGGGTATATAAATACTATTAATAATTCATTACATGATATATTTCAGCCATAGCTGTTCCTAAAGAATTTTGGCGAAAAAAGAAAAACACAATCAGCATAAGTTTTGAAGACGGCTTTGGGAAGCCGCGAAACCGCCGGAGACTATGAAGCGGACTATCATAAAAATGCAGGACGTGTTTATTCAGCGATAACTGAACCCAGTTCTTTCCCCCAGAAAAAAGCCAGTTCCTCCGCCCTGCGGTTAATCCGTTTCCGGGAAGCCGCGCTGATAGTCCCGAAAGGAAAAACCCTGAGATCCATCTGTTTTCCCTTCATGGAATGCCGCCAGGTGCCCAGCGCTTTGGTGCCGTCCAGGACCACCGCCTCCACCCGGGCGGCGCTCTGCCAGACCGCCTTCTGGGACTTCTCCGGAACGATCCAGTCTTTCCGGCGGTAGGATACAAAAAGGGGATCGAACTTTCCCAGGAGAAAAAGCCCGCCGGATTCAGCCTTCTCCGCCCGCGGAATGTCCCCCAGGGAGTAGTATTCCGTTCCGTCAAAAGTACGGGCTGAGAGCCGGTCCCTGATCAGGTCCAGGGCTTTCTTGGATAGTCCCGCCGTGAGCCCCGCCCAATGGCGGAAATCCTCAAGGCTCGCGGGGCCGTAGAATTCAAAATATCGGGCCATGAGTTCCCCAACCGCGGGCAGTTCCCGGTTTATATCCTTCTCCCACCGGTTCTCCCGGACAGCACGGTGGAAGACAAAGGTCTTGATGGCGGGCTTCTCGGGCAGGCCAAAAAAGAGCCCCGTAACACAGCAATGGCGGATCAGAGCGTATTCGAAATAGTCGTTCTCAGTAAGGAGGTTTTCCATATAGCGGTTGGTTATTTCACGGACATCTTTTTTCGCGATACGATCCCGGTCACGGCATTCCCGGTTCAGGTTTTCAAGGATACCGGCAAACTCTTTGGGAAAAATGTCCCGGTAGTTCTTGCCGAAAAAACGGTTATGGTATACATGGCAGACCAGGTCCCAGTCTTCCGCAGTATACATGTGCAGGGTATGCCGCTGCCCCCAAAGATTTATTATTCTATGGCTCCGATACAGTTCCGCCAGATCCTGTATGGCTGGAGATGGGGTACAGCGGTTCCGGATGGAAACTTCCGCGAACTGCTGAAACTGGGACTGGATACCGCCCAGGTTTCTGATACAGTCCAGCGGAGAAACAAAGGGGTTAAGCAGGCCGTTCCGGCAAAGCCGTTCCAGGGCAAGGTCTTTGGTATTCATCGCAGTTTACTTCATACCACAACAGCGGATAATTATCCAGCCGAAAACGGGCCTTGACCATTACTGCCCAATGGCGGCAGGATGGAAATATCCGTCCCGAGTTAGAAACCGAACGGAAAACAGGCAAGTATTACAGAGAAAAACCGTGATCAGGAGGCGGCATACTATGGCTTTATCCCAGAAGACGCTGGAATTTCTTTTCCAAAACCGGATGGAAGACAGCCGGGACTGGTTCAACGAACACCGGGGAGAATACCGGGAGTACGTTCTGGAACCACTAGCCCAGCTGGTGACTGATCTGACCCCGGGGATGCTGGAAATCGACCCCCTGTTTATCACCGAGCCCAAGGTTGACCGGTGCATTTCCCGGATACACCGGGATGTCCGCTTTTCCCGGGACAAGTCCTTGTACCGGGAAAATTGCTGGATTCTCTTTATCCGGGATAAAAAACTCTACAATGGACTCCCGGCTTTTTACTTTGAAGTGAACCCCGCCAATTTTATCTACGGTATGGGTTATTACCAGGCGTCCACAGCCTCCATGCAGGCGATCAGGAAGCTTATCATCGCAGGTACTCCGGCGTTTAAAAATGCTTTTGAAGCATATAAAACCCAGGACACTTTCCATATCGAAGGGGACCGGTATAAACGGTCCAAGTACCCGGACCAACCCGAGGAACTCCGGGAATGGCTGGACCGGAAGGGACTCTCTTTTAACGCTTCGTGCGCCGACAAAAAACTTCTTTTTTCAGATTCTCTGAGTAGTTTTCTCCTGGAAGGCTTCAGGAAACTGGCCCCGGTCTACCATTTTCTCTTCAGCGCCGAGGATTGGAAGGAAGGATAAGACAAGAAAAAGATACCTCCATTTATTTTACATAGACCGTGATGCGGCCAATGATTTGCCTTATTTAAAATCCTCTCTGCCGGAAGACATAGTGTTATGTGTTATCACTTTGTATTGGTATCGGAGCTGTAAATTGCAGATCCACGGAATAATAAATATTTATGATATAAAATGACAAAGAAACAGTAGTTGTATTAACTACCCAAGATGTCACGAATGGTAATTCATCCTGAAAGTTATATACCGCTGAAGAAGAAATAGGTTCGGTTATTGGCCCAGCATCCATCCGCAAAAAAGGATATCCATACAACGATGTTAGTTTTTTCTGTAAATCAAGATATACATTTATAAAAGGTGAAGGATCCGGATTATCAAAGACTGATATTTTCTGAGGAAATGATATGGTATATAAGGCCGAAGAAATGTATTGTTTTCCATCATACATTTTGAAATAGTATTCAAGCCTGGAGTCATATTCTCCAACGTTTTTATTGTTGTATCGCAGGTAGGAAGTGCCGTCATTGATCAACCCTTTATAATCAGGGAGTCCTTCTTCCACAATAACCTTTTCAAGTGTTGAATCCCATGGCAATCCGCGGAACAGGAATTGATCCGATGCGGAAATATGTACTGCTGAAAATAGAAAAAAGTAAAACATGAGTTTATTCATTGATTTTCCTCATTCTATTTTAGAAAAATGAAAAAATCCTTATCTTGCGCCTGGCAATCAGATTTTGCACAATGTCATTTTAGCCCTGCGGAGGTTAATTAGCAATATGAATCTTAGGCACTGGCAATGGTATCTGTGTACAGTGTATAGCCGTTGCAAGACCCTTTGCGGCTTGCGGTGAGATAAATATTGAGCACGTCTCCTTCCCTGAAAAACACCGGCACCGCAATTGCCACAGGATCGCCAGTTCCCCGATCGATGGTATTCCAGCCGTAGGTATCAGAGGTTTCGTTGTACACCACAGCAATCAGGGTGTCATGCCTATGGGCAGATCCACCGCAAAGAGGTGTGACCAGAAGTTCAACAGTCCCTGACATAGCGGAAGCAGTGACACTCATTTCTTCGGCTACGGGAAGGTTTCCGGAGAAAATCCGGATATTCCAGTAACCCGCAGCGGGATCAGCAATAAATTCACGGTTAATCTTGATAAAACGATTAAAGGGGCTTAAGTTTCGTAAAGCCTTAGCCTGATAAGGCTTGAGTACCCCCTCATTGATGGCCGACCCAAAGAGGGCAATCCGCCCAAACCGGTCCCGCACCGCTCGCTGGGCTCCGGTATTGGCATCCTTCTGTTTGACATAGGCCCGGACATAGGAAATCCCCTTCCACTTAGCCCCTACAAGAGCACCCACTTTGTTCCTAAGTTCCCCGGATACAATGTTTGTAATAGCCATATTCCACACTCCTTTGTTGGTATTTTCTGGTACCACCGCTGCTTCGCCCCTGAAGACCAAAGGGTTCTTCCCGAAAACCATCATCCGGGCTTCCGGGATTCATAACCGCCGGAAGTACAGGCCCCATCCTAGCTTATTTTCACCGAAACCGTGTAATAACGGTTGTTATTAATTCCGTACTCCCATAGTATGGTACAGGCCACGATCCTGCTTCAATGTTCAATGTCCAAAGCATTGTAAAGCCATTTAAACGGTAGTGGTACGTTTCGGGTACGGTAAGGGTACGGTGTGATACCTAAGCTAAACTGCTGTTGCTGAATGCATCGTGCGCTGATATTAACCGGTTTTATACCCCAGATTTTTGGAGGAAAATAGCTATGAAGGTATTTATCGTCTATGCCCACCCCAGTGAAGATTGTTTTACTCGCCATTCCAGGGACAGCTTTATTCAGGGCCTTGAAGCAGCAGGCCACAGCCATACCATATCAGATCTGTATAAGATGGATTTCCGGACAGATATGACCGAGACCGAATACCTCCGGGAATCAAACTACAGGGAGGACCTGCCGGTACCGGAGGATGTACTATCGGAACAGGAGAAAATCAACGCAAGCGATGCTATTACCTTTATATATCCGGTATTCTGGACGGAGGCTCCGGCTAAACTCGTAGGATGGTTTGACCGGGTTTGGACATATGGCTTTGCCTATGGTCAGCGCAGAATGAAACAGCTCAATAAGGGATTGGTGATTTGTACTGCCGGTCATGAGGTACGACACCTAGTTGAGTATGGCCATCTTGAAGCCATGAAAACGGTCATGCTTGGGGACAGGCTGTTTGACCGGGTACGGAACAAGGAATTTGTAGTTATGGATGCTATGACGAAAGGGACGCCCGAGGCGCGCAGGGACAATTGGAATAAGCACCTAAAAACTGCTTACGACCTGGGGGCGGAATTCTAACCGAAGGGCCTTTTCAAAAGAAGAGCTTTCCGTGCCGCCGTTGCATGAAGATTGAGTTAATAACTGGGAATAGTATATACCTTCCGGCAAAGGAGATTATCTTTTTACGGAGGTACCGTTCGGGTTTTGGAGGAATGGGGAACATCTTGTTTCCCTGTACTATACTTACAGTAAGGAGAATCCTTGATACGAAGATATATCCTTGCGGCGCTGGTTCTGTTTCTGGGGGTACTGCCCCGGCTCCCAAGCCAGGAATTCCCGGCATTGGACCTGGATCAAAATCTTGAAAACGATCCTTTGACAGTTAAACTCGCCTTCTTCGGACCCGGAAAAGAACTCTATTCCTGGTGGGGCCATATGGGCTTGGTCATCGAAGACAGTAAAACCGGCGGGGCTGCAATTTTTGATTACGGTGTTTTCTCCTTTGAGTCGGAAAGTTTTTTCCGTAATCTACTTACCGGCAAACTGCTGTACAGCTGCCAGGAGAGTACCGCAGAGTGGAATATACACCGCTATGTATCTGCCGGCCGGGATGTTCGGCTCTATACTCTGGACCTTTCCCCGGAGATCAAAAAACGGATTCTCCTGCAGGCCCGGTGGGATACGGCACCGGAAAACCGGGACTACTATTACCATTTTTTCAAGGACAACTGCGCAACCCGGACCCGGGACATCCTGGCTATGGCCACAGAGGGTGCGTTTTTCCAGGAATACGGTGAAGCACCGGGCCGGTATACCCTGCGGCAGCAGGGCCTGCGGTACACATGGTTTTCTCCTTTCTTTGACTGGCTTCTGGATTTCGCAATGGGCCGGGATATCGACACGCCGGCGACGGTCTGGGAAGAAATGTACCTGCCATTGGAGATTGAGCGGAACATCCGGGATTTTACCTATCCTGATCCAGGAGGGACCATACGGCCTTTGGTACTGTCGGTTGAAACGGTCCATACCGCGGACCGGCCAGCTCCATTAGTGGTCCCAAAGGAACAATGGCCCCGGGCGCTGCTTGCCGGTACCGGTACGGCCCTGGCGCTTATATTACTGGGACTGCTACGGAAATCCCGCTCCACCGCGGGAAGAATACTTATGGGAACCTTCCATGCCGCAGCGGGCTTCTTTTTTGGTATCCTGGGAAGCATTCTCTTTTACCTGTCCCTCTTTTCCATGCACGACTATACCTGGCACAACATCAATCTGTTCTTCATCAATCCGCTGCTTCTGGCGGCGATACCTCTGGGGATTCTTCTGGCTGCGGGACGCGGTCAGGGGTGGAAAATTTCTCCTGAAAAAATGCTTAAGGGATTATGGTCGCTCATTCTTCTGGGAATTCTCCTGGCAGCGGGTATAAAAATCATCCCTGGTTTTTATCAGCATAACCGGACCAGTGAAGCTCTGGTATTGCCTATAGCCCTGGTGTTAAGCCCCGTCCCGGGGTGGCTGCGGAAGAGAATTCAAAAGAAAAGATGAAGAAGTAATCCGGGGGAAAATCTTCCACTCTGTCTCTTTATAAACCCAGAAAAACTGACCAGGTTTATCCGCCGGAGGCAGTTCCCCGCCTCCGGCTGATTTCCCCCGCCGCAGTGGTAACGATGCCGATGACCAGGGTAAAACTCACCCAGAGCCAGAACCGGGGCTGCGCTGCTCCGGGAATCATAATAACCACCGGGAATACCGGAATAAAGGCGTTAGCAGTGCCGTGGGCAATCAGAGCCGAAAGAGGCCGGTTTCCGGAAGCCCGGAGTACCCAGGCGAAAAAGAAAGAATAGCCCGTGGTGAGCATGAGAAAACCGAAGAAATTCATGTATCCCTGACTCGCTCCGGGGACAAACCACAGAGGAATATGCCAGCAAGCCCAGATAACCGAGAGCACCAGGGAACCGCATATCCGGCCGAAACGTTTTTCCAGGAAGGGCAGTATATAACCTCGCCAGCCGATTTCCTCCTGGCCGCCCCCAAGAAAAACCATGGCGAGCCAGTATACAGGAAAGATAAAGATACCAGGCAGCAGCATCGGAGCCCGGTGTTCACCGAAAAACTCCGGAATAATCCAGGCAGCCGCGGTGGACAGTCCCAGTACAAGGAAAAGGGCGGCCCAGGTTTTCCAGCCGAATCGCAGCGAAAAGAATGGTTTAAGAAAAGCCCGGAAAGCACCTTTTCCCTGAATGGTCCGGATAGAAACATAGGCACCAAAGGCTGGTCCGAACGCGCCGATAACGCTTATGAGAACGGAAATGAGCGTCAGCGCATCACCCTCTAAGGAAATGATGCCCAAGCCTACCAGCACCAGCGGTAACCAGAAAAGCCATGACCAGGCAAAGGCAGCTGTAAAAAAACGGACAGGAATGAAATTCTCTTTCACTGCGGAATACTCCAATTAAGATATACTAAAAAAGCCGGTCTCTGATAAGAGACCACTATACTGTAACACATAAAACGAAAGAATTTATTCCATCATAAAAGTTAACTCTGCAAAAATTAGGACACTATTTTCTGAGTACAGAAGAATGAGGAGATATTACTATGGCTGATTTCGATTCACTTCATCCCGGAAGATTCTGCATCCCTGGGCTTCAATAACTTTATTAAAAACGCGGACGCCCATTTTGATGAAGAAATGGAACATTTTGAAAATGATTAACACTGAAGCCCAGGGAACTGCCACCCGCCGGGAACTCTTACCGGCTGAAGGTCAGCGTTTCGGTCCCCCCGGGAACAGCGTCAAACCGGAAAAAGTTTGAAAAGGCAGCTCCGGTTTCACTGGCGACAAAGAGCACATTGTGTTTCACCTTTGTAGAGATTTCAATGGTCTGGCCGCTGCCGAGAGAACCCGCCCGCACACCGTTGAGAAAAACCGGAAAGTCAATAAGAGCCCCGATAAAACCGCCGCTGCGGGTCAGTGAAATCGTACAGGGACTTTCCAGGAGTTCCTCCGGTTCAGCGGGCCGCGGCCGGCCGGTAAATTTTGTTCCGCACTGGAGACATCTGCAGACCAGGGGACCGTGTTCGTTGGTATGGGCCATGGTCCTCAGCCCCAGCTGGGAAAAAATCTCACGGGAAGCGGAACCTTTGAATCCTATGGGTTTGAATTCTCCGGAGCCGCATTTTGGACAAATCAGCGCCTGCAGTGAAAAGACCTCAGTATTTTCAGTATCCATAACCTACCCCTAATTTTTATAGTAAGTATACTACAGAATTTAATCCCCCGCTATCAAACCGGAAAAATATCAGAGATGCGCCGTTTCCCGGAAAAGAAAAAGGCCGCGGTTCACACCGCGGCCCAGTGTTTTACGGTAAAATGCGCTAAGCAGCCTGCCTGAACTGGCTGTGGTAGATGTCCGCGTAAATTCCGTCCCGTTCAATCAGCTCCCGGTGGGTGCCGGTCTCCGCCACGTCACCGTGATCCATTACAACAATACGGTCGGCGCTGTATATTGTGGAAAGCCGGTGGGCGATGACAAAGCTGGTACGGTTCCGCATGAGCTCCTTCATAGCTTTCTGGACAATCATCTCCGTACGGCTGTCCACATTGGAAGTAGCTTCATCAAGGATGAGGATCTCAGGGTCGGATAAAAAGGCCCTGGCAATGGTGATAAGCTGACGCTGTCCTTGGGAAATATTGCCCGCATCCTCCGTAAGTTCCGTATTATACCCATCGGGAAGCTGCAGAATAAAAGACTCTGCATAGGCGGCCCGGGCCGCAGTGATTACCTCTTCGTCGGAAGCACCGGGCTTGCCGTATTTGATATTGTCCAGAATGGTACCGGAAAAAAGCCAGGTATCCTGGAGTACCATGCCGATGCGTCTGCGGAGAACCGGGCGGTCCAGACCCCGGATGTCTTCTCCGTCCACGCGGATAACGCCTTCCTGGATTTCGTAAAACCGCTCCAATAGGTTAACCAGGGTAGTTTTGCCTGCCCCGGTATGGCCCACTATGGCAACGGTTCTGCCTTCCTCCACTTCCAGGCTGAAGTTTTTCATCAGAGGCATATCGCTGTAACCGAAGGTAACGGAGTCAAAGACTACCTTAGCGGCCCCGCTTTGAATTTCCGGAGCACCGGCGTTTTCTTCCATTTCTTCGGTATCCAGGAGGATGAAGATCCGTTCCGCCGAGGCAATGGCCGAAAGAAAACTGCCCCAGATACTAGACAGCCTGGCTACCGGTGACGCGAACTGCTGGGAATACTGCAGGAAAGCCTGTAGGTTACCGATGAGAAGGCCGCCGGCAATAACCCGGAGAGCCCCCAGGGCGGCGATGAGCACATAGACAATATTCTGCGTGAACATCATGATATGCATCATACTCTGGCCGAAAAATCTGGCCCGCCATCCTGATTCACAGACATCCGCATTGGAACTCCGGAACGCCGCGAGGGCTTCTGCCTCTCCGCTGAAACTTTTGATTACCGTAAAGTTATTGCAGCTTTCCTCAATACAGCCATTCAGTGAGCCCAGGCCGGCAAAGTATTTTTTATTATGCCGCTGCGCCGGCGGGGTAAATATTTTAGCGGTAAGAATGCTCGCCGGAACCATAAAACAGGAGAGAAGAGTCAGAAGAGGGCTGATCGTGATCATGATAATCAGGGTTCCCGCCAGAAGTATGACGCTGGAAATAAGCTGGGTCAGACTCTGCTGGAGGTTCTGGGCAATGTTATCAATATCGTTCACCGCCAGGGACATCATATCCCCGGTAGAATGTTTATCGAAGTAAGAAACCGGAACACGGTTGAGTTTGGCCTTTACGGCGTTCCGCAGGGTCTCGGTGGTTCTTAAGGAGACTACGGTCATAAGCCGTTCCTGCAGAAAGGACGCCAGAAAAATCCCCAGGTACAGGAGAGCCGCCGATACAAGCACCCCGGCCAGAGCGGCCAGATCAATACCCGTCCGTGACTGCAGCCCCTGGAAAATCAGTGTGGTGGCTCCGCCCAGAAGTTTTGGGGTGAATACCTGCATGAGGGTTCCGGCAGCGGCTATGATCACAGTGAAGATCACCAGAGGACGGTGCTTCTTCATATAGACCAGCAGGCGCTTCAGGGAAGCCGCCGGGGACACCGGGGCCGCTTTTTGAGCCGCGGATCTTCCGCCGCCGGCGCTGCCGGCGGTACCGCCGCCCTGGATGTTCATTTTCATGTTCATGCCGCTTCCTCCTCGTACCCCTGTGACCGGATGATTTCCCGGTACACAGGGCTGTTTTTCAGCAGTTCATTGTGGGTCCCAAGGCCCGCCAGCACGCCCTTATCCAGCACCGCGATACAGTCCGCGTTTGCAGTAGTGCCTGCCCGCTGGGCCACCAGAACAACGATCTTATCCTCCAGCCGCCGCTTTAAGGAACCCCGCACGGCTGCGTCGGTCTTAAAGTCCAGGGCCGAAAATGAATCATCAAAAAGATAGATGTCCGCCTCCTTGATAATGGTCCGGGCTATACAGAGCCGCTGACGCTGGCCGCCGGAAAAATTGGCCCCGCCCTTTTCCACCGGACTGTCCAGGCCTTCCGGGAGTTCCCGGATAAACTCCGCGGCGCAGGCGTCTTCCAGGACCGCCCAGAGTTCTTCATCCCCCGCACCGGGTTTGGCCAGGAGTAAATTGCTCCGGACAGTCCCTGCCAGGAGAGCTGACTTCTGGGGGGTATAGCTCACTAATTTCCGTAAATCGTTCTGGACCATGGACCGGACATCGGTTCCGCCTATCCGGATACTGCCGCTTTGGACGTCGTAGAACCGCGGGATAAGTGACAGAAGGGTGCTCTTGCCGTCCCCGGTGCCGCCGGCGATTGCCAGGGTCTGTCCCTTCCCCACGGTAAAACTGATATCCGAAAGGGCCGGTTTCGCGGCGCCGGGATAGCTGAAGCTCACCCCGATAAAGGACAGGGAGACAGCCCCGGCAGGTTCCGGCTGTAATGGGTCCTGGAGGCTCAGGGGCGTGTCCAGGACTTCCCGGATACGCCGGGCCGATACCTGGCCCCGGGGCAGAATCAGAAGAACGTTGGTCAGAAGGCCGAAGCCCATGAGAATCTGGGCCGAATAGGAAAGCGCCGCCATGATGGCGCCCACGTCCATATTTCCTCCGGCGGTGGAATTTCCTCCTATCCAAACGATGGCAAGCGCTGCCAGGCTGATAATCAAGGTTATCAATGGCACAAAGACGCTCATGATGGTACCCGCGGCAATAGCGGTTCCGGTATAGTCCCGGTTGGTGGTTCTGTATTTTTCATAATCCACCTCCTCCCGGGCAAAGGCCCGGATAACCCGGACGCCGGTGATGCCCTCCCGGAAAAGGAGATTAAGCCGGTCCAGGAGGGACTGCATTTTTCCGTACAGGGGCACCGCGAAACGATAAATCACCGCCGCGGCCAAAGCCATAAAGGGTACAACCGCCGCAAAGGGAAGCGCCAGGGCCGGATTCAGTTTCCAGGTGAGACAGATACCGCCGATAAGGTAGATTGGCGAGAGGATAAGGAACTTGAAGAACATCTCCACCACAGTCTGCACCTGGGTCACATCACTGGTATTTCTGGTTATCAGAACCGAGGTACCGAAACGGTCGTATTCGGTTTTTGAAAAACTCAGTACCTTGGTGAAAATTTCCTCCCGGAGTTCCTTTCCCAGCCGGAAGGCAATCCTTCCGGCGATGTACATATTAAGCAGAGCCCCCGTGAGGCTTAGGGCTGCGATGCCCAGCATGGTGCCGCCCTGCTTCCAGATGAATCCGAAGTCGCCAGCCATGATGCCCTGGTCCACCATTCCAGCCATCAGGTATGGCAGGTACAGGGCACAGCCGGTTTGCAAAAACAGAAAGACAATGGCAAGAATAGTTTGAACCGGGGGAAGCCGTTTGAATATGCTAAACATGGACCGCCTCCTCCTGTTCTTTTTCCGCCATGGTGATGAGAGCATACAGGCACAGTAATACCGTAAGAAACATAAGCATTGAGAACATGGTGACTGCTCCTCTTTACGCTGCTACAGGGCGATGCCGGATGAGGCTGGTTTCTTCAGGTTTTTAAACCAGCACAGGATATCTCCCAGGATATACCGGAATACAGCTCGGAAGGGAATCATGATCATTCCCCCTTTTCGTTTTTTTCCGAAGAAACGCCGGAAGGCCCGGTTCCATCCCGGTCGGGAACGGGACCGGTGTAATCCGGGCTGAACCGTTCCGCCCCGGGCATATTCTCGGGCGCGGGCCCGCGGCCGTGCCGTCCGCCGCAGCCTTCAAAGCCGCCGCGGAAGGGTCCGCCCGGATGGCCGTGGCGGTGAGGCCTCGGGCCGCCCCGCATTTCCATGAGCCGTTCGAACATCTCCGCGCCCATGCGGGAACGGGCACCATTCATCCAGTCAAAACTCTCCTCATCAGCCTCGATACCCAGCTGAGCCTCAAGGGCGGCGATGATCCGGTCCAGGTAATCCCCGAAGGCGGTCCGCTCTTCGGGATTGAGGCAGCTGAAAATGCCGGAAAAATCCCCCTCCGACTGAGGTTCGGCTTTTCCCTTCTCGGTGAGCCTGACCATCATGATCCGACGGTCGGCTTCCGAGGGAATACGCTCAACAAAGCCCGACTTTTCCAGCTTGTTCAGCAGTTCGTTCAGAGACTGCTGCCGGATGCCCAGGAGATAGGAAAGATCCTTGGTGCTGATTTCCGGCTGAAGCTTAAGAATGGCCAGCACCCTGCCCTGTCCCCGGGTCGGGTCCGCCATGGGACCGCGTTCAGCGTGGCTCTGGAAATGCTGCCGCTGCAGAAGCCACTGGAGCCGGGAAAGTTTTTCATTTAATTCCGTATAATTATCTATCATCATTTTAATCCTCCGTAAGATTTAATACAGGTACCTTCTGAATTAAATATAACAGGTACCTGTATTATTTGTCAAGCATTTTCTACCGGTACCTGTAAAATATTTTCGATATATTTCTTATTTCCGGTATGGAATGGTACTGCCGGTGCGGTGTACTGGGGGTAATAGGTAAAATCGCGGAATTAAAAAAACACCAGGAGGCGGTTCGATTCGCGGCCTCCCGGTGATGGGTATCTGCTGCTGTCTGTGAAGCCGGTACAATTCAGCATCACAGACGTACGGCTTTATTCCAGCTCAAAGACACCGGTGTACAGCTGGTAATAGGTTCCTTTTTTCGAAATCAATTCGTCATGGGAGCCCCGCTCGATAATCCGGCCCTGGTCCATGACCATGATGACATCGGAGTTCATCACCGTGGAAAGCCGGTGGGCAATGACAAACACGGTCCGGCCTTCCATGAGCCGGTCCATACCTTCCTGAACCAGCGCTTCGGTGCGGGTGTCGATAGATGATGTTGCCTCATCCAGAATCATCACCGGCGGGTCCGCCACCACAGCCCGGGCAATGGAGATGAGCTGGCGCTGTCCCTGGGACAGGCCGCTGCCGTCACCTTCCAGAACCGTGTCGTAACCATTGGGCAGCATCATGATGAAGTTGTGCGCGTTGGCAAGTTTGGCCGCTTCGATACACGCTTCGTCGGTGGCGTCCCGGTTCCCGTAGTGCAGGTTTTCCATGACCGTCCCGGTGAAAAGGTTCACATCCTGCAGCACAATACCCAGGGAGCTCCGCAGATCGGGCTTTTTGATTTTTTCGATGTTGATGCTGTCGTACCGGATCTTGCCGCCATCGATATCGTAGAAACGGTTGATCAAATTGGTGATGGTGGTTTTCCCCGCGCCGGTGGCGCCCACCAGGGCAATCTTCTGTCCCGGTTCGGCGGTCAGGGTTATATCGTGCAGAATCTGCTTTCCCGGGGAATAGCTGAAATCAACATGCTCGAACACTACCTGGCCGGAAAGTTTTGACAGGGTGATGGTGCCGTCGCCGTGGGGATGCTTCCATGCCCAGGTTCCGGTATGGCTGGCAGTTTCGCGCATGGTCCCCTTTTCATCCTCCGTGGTGTTTACTAATGTCACATAGCCTTCATCGGTTTCAGGCACTTCATCCATCAAACTGAATATGCGGGTAGCTCCGGCAAGGGCGGTGATAATCGAATTAAACTGGTTGGCCACCTGGGAGATGGGGCTGGTAAAGTTGCGGGAAAGGGTGAGGAATGAAGCGATGGTCCCCAGGGTGATACCATTCATCCCGAACAGGGTGAGGTTGCGGGCCTGCATAATCGCCATCCACGCGCCGATGATTGCCACCACCACATACTGCAGGTAGCCGATGGAGTTTGAAACCGGCATGAGGGCGTTGGCGTATCCGTTCGCGTTGGAGGACGCGTGTTCCCAATTCCGGTTCCTCTGGCGGAAATCCTTTTTCGCCAGCTCCTCATGGCAGAACACCTTGACGATTTTCTGCCCGTTGACCATTTCCTCCACATAGCCGTTAAGCACCCCCAGGGTGTCCTGCTGCTTCACAAAATAGAAACCGCTTTTGCCGGTGAGTTTTTTCGTAACCAATAACTGCACCGTCACCGCGGCCAGTACCACCAAGGTGAGGTAGATGCTCTGGTACAGCATGGCGCAGAACACCGCCACAATAGTACAGACCGAAGTCACCAGCTGGGCCAATGACTGGGCAATCATCTGGCGCAGGGTGTCGGTGTCATTGGTATAGCGGCTCATGATGTCCCCATGGGTGTGGGTATCAAAATACCGGATGGGCAGGTCCTGCATCTTGGCGAACATCTCATCCCGGATACGCTTGAGGGTCCCCTGGGCGATGGTGACCATAACCCGGTTGTACACCAGGGTTGCCAGGGTGCCAATCAGGTAGACCAGACCCATGAGGGCCAGCGCCTTTATGAGGCCGGTGAACACCGGGTTAGCGGTACCTAATAAGGGGACGATGTAATCGTCAATCAAGGACTGGAGAAAGAGGGATGAGGCCACGCTGGCCAGAGCGCTCAGCACGATGCAGACAGCTACGGTGATGAGTGCGGCCCGGTAGGCCTTAAGATACGAAAGCAAACGCTTTACTGTTTTGAGGTTAAACTGGTTATTGTTCATCTGTTTTGCTTCCTTTCTTCTGGGATTCAAAGACCTGCCGGTAAATCACGCTGGTCTTCATCAGTTCCTCCGAGGTGCCGACGGCTTCGATTTTTCCGTCATCCAGGACGATGATTTTATCCGCCTTTTCCACCGAAGCGACCCGCTGGGCAATGATGATCTTTGTGGTTTCGGGAATATATTTTTTGAACGCCTCCTGGATCCGTTTGTCGGTTTTGGTATCCACCGCGCTGGTGGAGTCGTCCAGAATGAGTATCTTTGGTTTTTTCAGGAGCGCCCGGGCAATACAGAGCCGCTGCTTCTGTCCGCCGGATACGTTGGCGCCGCCCTGTTCAATATGGGTATCGTAACCGCCGGGCATCGCCTGGATAAACTCACCCGCGCAGGCCAGCCGGCAGGCTTCTTCAATTTCCGCATCCGTGGCGTGCTCGTTTCCCCAGCGCAGGTTTTCCTTGATGGTCCCGGAAAAGAGGGTGTTCTTCTGGAGCACCATGGCCACTTCGTTCCGCAGGGTGTCCAGGTCATAGTTCCGCACATCAATGCCGCCGACACTGACCGAACCGGCGCTCACGTCGTAGAGCCGGGGAATGAGCTGTACAAAGGAAGTTTTGGATGAACCCGTGGCGCCGATGATGCCCACGGTTTCCCCGGAACCGATGGTAACCGAGGCACGGTCAATCACCTTCTTCTGCGCCTTTGAGGCGTACATAAAATCCACATTGTCGTAGCGGATGCCTCCGTCTGCAACCTGCATCACCGGATTCTCCGGGTTTTTGATATCCGTTTCCTCGTTGAGGATTTCCCCGATGCGCTCCGCCGAGGATGAGGCAATAGTCACCAGGGCAAAAATCATGGACAGCGCCATAAGGCTGTACAGTATCTGGAGTACATAGGAAAAGAGGGCGGTAAGCCCGCCCGTGGTGAGGCCCAGGGCCGCGCTGTTGCCGCTTGCGATGATGGCCTTCGCGCCGAACCAGGAAATGAGAATCATACAAACGTACATGCAGAACTGCATCAGGGGCGAATTGAAGGCAATCATCCGTTCCGCTTTGGCAAAATCCTTATAGATAGATTCCGATGTTCTGCCAAATTTCTTGATTTCATAATCCTGCCGGTTGAATGACTTTACCACCCGGACACCGTGGAGGTTTTCCTGAACGATGTTGTTCAGCTTGTCGTAGGTCCTGAACACCCCGTCGATGATGGGTTTTGCATAGCGGAGAATGAGAAATAGTCCCAGGGCCATGACGGGAACCGTGACCAGGAACATCAGCGATATTTCCCGGTTAATCCGGAAGGACACCACGATGCAGAAGATAATCAGCACCGGGGCTCTGACGGCGGTGCGGATTATCATCTGGTAGGCGTTTTGAATATTGGTGATGTCCGTGGTCAGCCGCGTGATGATGGAGGAGGTTGAAAACTTATCAATATTGGAAAATGAGAATGTCTGCACATTGTCATAGATGTCCTCCCGGAGGTTGGCGGAAAATCCCGCCGCCGCCCTGGCGCCGAACCGGGCGGCGCCCATTCCGGTGATAAGCTGCAAACATGCGAATATTGCCAATGCAGCCCCATACCGCAGCACCGCCGCCATGGAGCCATCCTCGACCCCGAAATCAATCAGGTTCGACATGCATAGGGGAATGGCGATGTCAAAAAACGCTTCCACCACAGATAAAACAACGGTAACCCATGTTGTCCTTTTATGCTCCCGTATGCTTTTTACCAGTGTTCGTATCATTATATCCTCCAATTATGTAACATGTTACATATTAGGTAAAAAAAATAAAGCCGGAAATTATCCTTTATATGAATCAATGTTTTCATATACGGTCAAAAGCAGCCTTCGGAGAGTCTCGGTTTCTTCCTTTGACAGGGCATGAACCAGCATCTGTTCTCCGAAGCGTATCTTCTTTTGTATCTCCCCGGTTATTTTTTTTGCCTTAGCCGTAAGGCCCACCATCTTATTCCGTTTGTCCTCCGGGTCGGCGTACGAGCAGACAAATCCTTTTTGTTCCAGACGGCTCACAATACCCGCCGCTGCCGGGTGGGAAACCCCGAGGAAGTTTTCAATCTCTTTCTGGGTCGCGTCTTCCCGGCGGTCATGCAGGTAATTGAGAACAGTGGACTGGGAAAAGGTCAGATCCTTTTCCTTCAAATCCGCGTCCCCGCCGGCCTTCATTTTATCGGTAATGATTTTTAATAAAGCACCTATATCCCGCTGATCCATACGTTGAAGTTACCATCCTTCGTTAATCTGTAACATATTACAGATTATATGACCACCACCGAATACTGTCAATACATTTATGGAATAAAGAGAATTTATTTGAAAAAACAACACCTCAGCAATAGGTTTAATTATCCCGGCCGCGGTCATTGGCAGTCCGGCGGCGTCCCGCACTATACTTATACCAGGAGGCTGCGGAATGGAAAAACGGGTCTTTTCAGGAGTCAGGGAACAGTGGTTTCCTCTGTATGAAAAGCTGAAAGCCGCCGTCACCGGCCTGACGGGTCCTTTTGAGGAACAGGAGGCATCCAGAACCATTCGCTGGAAACACCGTACCAGTTTTGCGGAGATCAGCGCCAAAAAAACAGCTTTGGTGGCGGCTTTTGCTTCGGACAAGCTCCGCCCGGAATGGAAAGCCTCAAAAACCCAGCAGACCTCCCGGAACAGAATTATACACTACGTTGAACTTACCGACAGCAGCCGTCTTCCGCTCATAGCCGGAGGCATACGGGAGGCTTATGAACTGACCATGGCCACCCCTCCGCGGAAACGGGAACCAGGAAAATCCTATTCCAGCGTGGATGAATATATCGCCGGTTTTCCTCGGAATGTTCAAGACATTCTCCGGGCAGTACGGAAGGCTATCCGACGGGCCGCTCCGGAAGCGGAAGAAAAAATCAGCTGGCAGATGCCCACTTATTATTTCCGGGAAAACCTGGTTCATTTCGCCGCGGCAAAAAACCATCTAAGCCTTTTTCCCACACCGGAGGCGGTGGAAGCCTTTGCCCCAAAGCTTAAGGGATATACCACCACCAAAGGCGGAATCAGGTTCCCGCTGGACAAGGATCCGCCGTACGGCCTTATCGAAGAAATCACCCGCTGGCGGTTGGACCAGGTTAAGAAAAAAGACACACAGCCGAAATCAAAACGTTTTTGATCCGGCCGGGGTTAGGATTTACTCAACCTTGAATTTCGATACCTCCGCCACCAGCATATCGATGCTTGTTTTATTCTGCCCGCTGATGGTGTTGACCTGGTTTACCGCGGAATTGATCTGCTCCGCACCGGAGGCCATCTCGTTTATTCCGTCGGTTATCTGCTGGGTTACCATCTCCAGGTTCTGGCTCTCCCGGATAACCTCGTTGCTCCCGGTGAGCATTTCTTCGGAACCGCCCTTTACCATCTGGGTAATATTGTTGAGCTGGCTGATGGCATCCAGGATCTGCTTGCTGCCGGCACCCTGTTCTTCCATGGCGTTCCGGATATTTTCCTCCTGATCGGATACGGTCCGCACTCCCGAGTCGATGGCTTCAAACTTGCTCAGCACCGCATCGGTGGACTTCGTGATTTTATCGATGGATTCCTTTATCTTCTTCAGTACCGCGGAAATAGTCTTGGACTGTTCCCCGGAGGATTCCGCCAGCTTCCGGATTTCGTCCGCCACCACTGCGAAGCCCTTCCCCGCGTCGCCGGCATGTGCGGCTTCGATGGCGGCGTTCATGGACAGGAGGTTCGTCTGGCTGGCTATATTCTCCATTACAGCGTTGATTTCGAGGAGGCCTTCGGATTCCCGGGCAATCTCCCGGATATCCGCCGAAACTTCCTGCAGACCCGTACGTCCCACCTCGGATGCGTCCGCGAGATTCTGTACATTGTCGGTATTCTTTACCAGGGTCTGGGTGACGGACTGGATATTGGCGAGCATTTCTTCCACCGCAGAAGATGACTCGGCCACGCTGGCGCTCTGGTTTTCGATATGGTTATTGAGCTTGTCAATGTTGACGGTTATCTGTTCCATGGTGGAATTGGTTTCGGTCACGCTGGCGGACTGGTTCACTGCTTGGGTTTTTATGCCCTGGATATTGGCGGTAATTTGATTGACCGCCGCCGCGGTTTCGGTCATGTTGGAGGACAGTTCCGCGGCGATATCAAAAAGGACACCGGACTGGTTCTTTATGGCGACAATCAGGCCTTTGATTTTATCTAGGGTTAAATTAAAGTAATGGGCCATGTCGCCGATTTCATCCTTGGAGGAAAGGCTGATCCGCTTTGTCAGATCCCCCTCGCCTTCTGAAATATCCTTGAGCATGGCCGCCACGCTGACAATAGGTTTAGTGATCCGCAGGGATACCAGGAAGATCACCGCCGCCACCAGGAGAATCGCCGCCAAGGCAAGTCCTATGGTAAATTGGCCCATACCGTAAATCGGATCCATGACCTTGTCCATGGGAATCCCCACCATGATAGCCCAGGGCGCGGTACTTTCACCCACGGTAAAGGGATAATACACAACATGCATATCCGTTTCGTAAATTTTTGAAAAGTAGGATACCTCTATCAGCGTGCCGGTCCTGATGGACGAAACCACACGGTCAAAATTGGAACCCAGCAGTTCCCGGTCGGTGTCCCGGATATTCTGTCCGGTCCTGTTATGGTCGTAGTGGGCCGCCATGGTACCGTTGTTGCTGATCACCGCCGCGACTCCGCTTTCATAGGGTTTAATTCCATCCACAATATCCTGTAGTGCGGTGATGTCGATGTTTACCCCTACCGCTCCCAGAACTGTGTTATTTTTCTTCACCGGGGCAATGACAGTCACCACCAGGGTCTGTTTTCCCTGCACCGTGCGGTATATGGGATCCAGAATACGCTCCCCCTGGGTCTGGTCCAGAACGGCCTGGTAATCCGTATAGGCCCGGAACTCCATGGCTCCGGTTTCACGGGTATACCAGGAAATATACTGCCCCGACCCGTCGGTTCCGGGGGTATTGGCGTACTGCGCGTCCATACCGTCCAATGCGTTGGGTTTCCATACGGTAAAGATCCCCACGTACCGCGGGTTTGATTCCATAATATCCCGGATCATATCATTGTACCGGCCCCTGCGTTCCGCGGGGGCCACGTTCTCAAAACTGTCCATAATCTGTGCCAGGAAACGGGCGCTGTCCAGATAGGATTCGTAACGCCGCTGGATGGTTCCGGCGTTTACCGCCGCGATATTGCGGGCATTCTCATAGGCAGCCGCTGACTGGAGCCCAGCGGACCGGAGCAGGATGATCATTGCGATAGCGGCGATAACCACCGCCATTATCGCCCCAACAATAAGACTCAGCCGGAATTTCAATTTCATGCAAATTCTCCTTTTCCTTGTATCATTGCGTTACAAAAAAACGCAACCGGCGGATTTGCGGATCCCGATGGATCCTGCCGCCGGTTTAGCGTATATAGTTTTCACCCATTCGGGGAAAAGGGCTGCTGTTTCTGTACCATTGTTTCCGGGACTTCGCGGGATATTTTTCCGGACCGCGGTTCATCCGCTGTCCTAATCCGGAAATAACGGTTTAAGTATTATGAGGTGTTCTTCCGATTTTTACAATAAAAATCTTTTTTATGGTATTATTTTACGGTTACTATCGTTCGGGTTACAGCCGGAGACCCGCCGGCAGAATTAGTTTTGAGGAAACCGGCGGAGGGTGTCCCATGTCTATGCATGAAATTGAATACTTTGTGGAAATCGGCGTCCGCGCTGTGGCCGGTTCCGGTCTTCCCGTCCAGGAAAAACGCAACCTCATTTATACCTTGTTCCGCCTCGAAGAATACGGCGACTGTTCCTTTACCAACGCCCGGACCATCAGGGAAATGGCCGAATGCCGGTATACCTTCCTCTTTGACAAGGAGGAAATGTGGGATTATGAAACCAACCGCGGGTTTTACGATACCGGCGGGCTGGAAAAAGATTCGTACGGCATAGGGGATCTTTACATCTACCATGATTACGATGACCGCTTTCCCGAAGGAGACAATAAAATCTGTGTGGATTCCGGCTCGCCTGCCTGGGAGGAAATCGTAAAGGCGGGAAAAATCACCGGACCGGATGCCCAGCCCGTGGAGCAGGTTAACAGCCTGGAGGCGCTGCGCATCGTCAAACTTCTGCTGACCTGGGCAGACTGGATGGATGAGTACGCCTATGAGGGATACATGATGGTCTTCTACATGAGTGACGCCGAACAGCTCATGCAGGAAAATCCCGACGACAGCCTGCTCATGGAGCTTCTCGGCCGCAGCCGGGAGGAGTTCGACGATGAGGCTGCGGACGATGATTTTTCGGACGCCGGCGAACGGTTCGAGCCAGTTCCGGAGGAATTTCTCCCCGCCCGGGTCTACCGCTTCGCGGATACCCTGATTCCGTTCTGCGCGGACCAGGAAACCTGGCCGGACCATTCCTGGGTTTTACGGGGATACAGATCCGCTCTGCCCTATCCCCTGCGATTCTGGGACAGGGAAATTCCCTGCGGGCTGCGGCTTATCCCGGAGGCCGCGCCGGTCCGGATCAACCCCTTTGCTTTTGACGAACAGCCGGTATCATGGATGATTCGGATGGACGATTTACTGGAGGAAATAACGGCGGCCTTTACCGTTATGCAGGGTATCATATACCGCGGCTTTCATGATGAAGACCCGCAGTCGCTGCGGAACTATTTGGATATCCATGGTTTCAAGGACATCCTTTCCAGGATGAGCAAAAACAGCGACACCGTTACCGATGCCGCCGCCGTGGAATTTGCCGGAGCGTTCCGGGACGCCGCGGTTATCTGGGAAAACGCAGTTCCGCAGAACGAACAGACCGCCCCTGATACGCCCTTTATTCAATTCCTGCTCTACTGGAAATCATTGATGCCTACCTACGGTCCCCTGGAAGAAGGCAGCGGCTTTGCGGAGGATACGGTCTCGGCCTATAACGGATCGCACCGGCGGCTGGCGAAAGTCCTGGAAATCCTCTGGGAGCGGTACAAACCGCTGACAGAACAAGCGGAACCGCTGGCGCGGGAAGGCGCCGCGGAGGCAAAACGCTGGAGCGATGAGTTCGCGGAAGCGGCAGATAAGGAGTCGGCGGAAAACAATGGCCGCAGACTGGAGCTCATGGTTTCATTATGGAAGAGCCCGTCGGTTCCCCTGGATGAAAGAATTGACATGATGATGCGGCTTTTGGGCTTCCTTACATCCGCCCGGAAAGAACTCGATTCCGCCGTCACCGAAGCAAAAAATTTCTACGGGAAAGTCCCCAATCTGGAGCCTTCCCTGGCCAAGGCGGGAGAGGCGCTGGAAACACTGCGGACCATTCCCAGGGAGAACTTTCTCGCAAAGGCCGGTGAATTCCGGCCCCGGGGTGTTCCCGAACCTGTCCGCGCGGAAATTACCGTCCGCCGGAAAGGGGAAACCCGCAGCGCCGCGGCGGTGGTGTACTTTTCCGACCCGGCCTGGGAAAAGCCCCTGGCAATTACGGGCGCCGGAGGCAGGATACATTCCGCGGAATTCGAAGAGCCGGTTAAGTAACCTGGCCGGATCAGGCTGCCTGCTTTCCGGAAATGGCACGGACTTAGTTCTTTTTCCCGAGATTATCCAGAATCTCCCGGTAGCGTTTTGTCGCCGGCTCACTGGGTTCGCCCTTGCGGCAGAAGGAAAGCCCCGCCAGCTTTGGTACCACCCGTTCCACCACAATCTGCCCGTCCGCCAGTTTATCTTCCAGCGCGGACAGGGCTTCCCGAAAACGCCGGTCCTTTCTGGCGCGCCTGTAAAACGAAAGCACATACACATAGAGGAAAAGGTTGTAATTCCTGAAGGGGTACTCCACCTGCATGAAGAGTGTCCCGATTCCGTAATGGCAGGGACCCAGGGGCAGACGGGTTTCCCAGTGGGACAGGAGGAAGTCCACCGCCCGGTCCAGGGAGGATTCCGTGCCATAGTACGGGGTATAGCGGAACACGTCCAGAGCGTTGAGGGTTGGCAGCGGATTGGAATGGTTTGTCTCCGGTCCGCGGCCAAAGAAAAACTTCTCACAGCGCCAGCCGCCGTCGGTGTACCGGGTTTCCAGAAGATGCCGTAAGGTTATTTCCATCCGGGGATCATCGGCGTAACCCAATCTGCAGAGGAGCGCCGCGGCGTGGATGGTCTGGCAGGGAAAGACCGCGCCCTTGGGGTAAACCCTGAACCGTCCGTCTTCCTGCCAGGCTTCCCAGAAAAGGTCCGCCACGGCTTTGAGCAGGGGATCTTCCGGATCCATGCCCAGTTCCAGCAGCATGAGAGCACTTTCCAGCGCGGAAAACGGAGCCCCCTTTATGAGGCGCTTGTCCGGGGTGGTCCAGAAGTCAGCCCCCTGGTCGTACCGGCGGGCGATTATCGCTTCGGCATCTGCGGAATAATGTTTGTCCACGGCCATTGGTTCCTCCTGCCCTGCCCCGCCGGAATATTACCCCACCCGGCGGGAGAAAACTCACGCCACAACGGTGTACTTTTCTTCCGGTCTCTGGGCTTCGATATTTTCAAGCATATTAAACAGAAGGAGCACCGTGTTGTCATTCCGTCCGTCCAGACCCGTGTTCCCGCCGGATAGAATATTCGTAAGAAAATACAGAGGCGGACAGCAGTAGTAATCATTCGGCGATACGATGTACACCCCGGCCTCGTCCGATGTCTCCCCGAGATGCATCCAGCGCCAGCCGTAAGCGCGGATAACCGATTCCGCCCAGGCACAGCCCAGGGTGATTCCCAGTTCCTGGGCTTCATCGGGATCACCGCTGCCCTGTTCGAGATAGTCGCCGGCGCGGCGGTAAATTTTCTCCACAATTTCTGCGGGGGTGTCCGTCCCGGCGGCACCCAGCAGGCTGAGAGCTTCCCGGTATTCCGAGCGGATTTCCTCCGCCAGATCCCCGGGCATTTCACTGATGTAGGTGAATCGTTCCATGGTTATTCCGTCTCTCCTTTTTTCCAGATAATAGTGCTTTCCATTTCCGAACCGTAAATATGGATCAGGATTTCCGCGCGTACTATGCCGCTGTCCCCATCCGCTTCTATGGTTCCCCTGGCATTGTCATCGGTATACCACATGCCAGTTATGTCCTCACAGCTTATATCGGTTAATGTTCCCTGCGTGGTTGTTCCGGTGGTTTTTACATCCGCGATCCTGAAGGTAAAATATTCGCTGCTTTCATCACCGGAATAATGGATTTTAATTTCGTAGTAGTTTCCGTCCCGCAGGGATACTCTCATATATTCGACCCCGGCCGTTTTGTCGGTTTTGCCGGCAGTATAAGCCATGGGTTTCATAAAACCAAGTTCCAGCATGGGGGCCTCCGTTTGAAGGGAAGAAAGGGAAACGCAGAGCAGCAGGAAAAAAATTACGGCCGTATGTTTTCGATTCACCCTTTATCCGCCTCTTTGTTTTAAATTTGTTTCCTCCACAAGTATATGGATTTAAGGCTTTTGTAAAGGGGCGGAAAGTCAGCCTATTATATAGGAGGTCATGGAAAGGGAACCCATAACCCGTTCGCTGTTGAATATCCGAACGGGGTCACCGGAGTCCGCGGCTCCCAGGGTATACAGCAGCGGGTCGTAATGGTCACGGGAGGAAAATGCTCGCCGGGCGGAGGGACCGGCGGCGTCATAATTGACGGCGGCGTCGTACCGTCCTTCTTCCACCGCCGCTCTGATATATCCGTCGAATTCATCCGCCCAGGGATAACCGCCGGACCGGTTCCAGTCGACCAGGGACAGGTTATGTACGATGTTGCCGCTGCCCAGAATCAGCACCCCTTCTTCCCTGAGGGGACTGAGTTTCTGTCCAGCCAGATAACTTTCCATAGGTGAATTGCCGGCGTTTACCGAGAGCTGACATACGGGTATATCCGCGCCGGGGTACATACAGTGGAGAACACTCCAGGCGCCGTGGTCCAGCCCCCTCCGGGAATCCGCCTCAGTGCCCGGCCCCATCAGGGAAACTGTCCTGCGGGCCAGATCCGGCGCGCCGGGTGCGGGGTACTGCACCGCGTAGAGCTCTTCGGGGAAGCCGTAAAAATCGTGGATGGTCTCCGGCGTTCCGGTTTCCGATACAGCGTCCCAGGGGCCGAACCAATGGGCGGAAACACAGAGAATCGCTTCGGGCTTTGGCAGGGCTTCCGCCATAGCCGCCCAGCCCCGGGTAAATTGGTTCTGTTCCACGATATTCATGGGTGAACCGTGGCCGGCAAACACTACGGGCATTCTTTTCATTGTACTTTCCTGTTTTTTAAATCTCCAGGAACAATTCTACAACACCGTTCCGGGGGCCGCAAGGCTTCCGCTGAAACGGTCTACTCCCGGTTTCCCGCGGCGTACTCTCCCGGGGCGATGTCCAGGACCTCCCGGGCCGGCTGGATTAAGGCCGATTCGTACCGGCAGGTCCACTGCACGGCAGGATCAATGCCATCCACGGTGTGGCCCGATTCAATGGGCGCGTCGTATTCGAACTGGTAATAGGCTACATTATAGGCGTGACTGACCACCGCGTTGGGATCCAGTCCGCGGAAATGGTATTGTACGTCCGGCAGCCCGAAGGCGTAGAGCCCCAGGGTATCCACCACTTTGTCCTCGGTCCCCTGGATATTAAAAAACCGGGCGTTAACCGCCCCGCGGAGGAAGCGCCGCCATCCCGTATCGGTATTATCCCGCAGCTGTCCGGCGGCAAGTAGTTTTCCAGAGGGCTGAAAAAAACTGCCGCGCAGGATGGGTAGAGTCCGAGGACAATATCCAGCCAATCCCCAAGGATAACCGCCCGATCTACGGGTCTGAGTCCCGCGGCCATCATATCAGAGACCATAACCTGATACGGACAGGAATCCAGAAGTTCAGTTCCATCGGGAACATCCCAGAACTGGGTGCGGGCAAGACTGTCCCCCAGGGGCCGCTTTACCGGCTCGCAGCCGGTGAGCATAACCATGGACGGCGCCGGTCCCTGCTGGTACGTCACGGTGTGTTCCTTTAGGGCAAATGACCGGAGTCCCGTATCCCGGGAGACCGGGTCCGCCGCGCCGAGCCGTTCCGAAAGTTTCTCCAGGATAGTTTCCGTATCCGGGTCCCCGGCGGGTTCCTTAAAAAGGAGGTTCACCATGTAGACGCCGGAAAACCGGGCTTCTTCGCTTAAATCCTGTTTGAGTATCCGCTGCTCTTCCGGCTGTTCTTTTGTATCCATAGTTCTATCCTCCGTGACCGTGTATTTCTTCAGCTTAGCACAAAATCAAAACTGCATCCTGCAAATAGGTGGAAAGAAACCATTGTTTTTACGTAAATAAAAAGATAGTTTATATATATGGGAGAAATAGAAAAAAAACATAAAAAACAGAAAAGAGCTGTTTACGTCTGCCTAGCCGTGATTGTTCTTTTTTTCTTTTCCGCATGTAAAAGTCATCTTAGTAATGACACTGGTGTTTACCATTATCCTGTTTTGCCGTTGGATGAAAGTTTTACTAAAAAACACGTTTTTTTAATCGGATTAGACGGATGGGGAAGTTACAGTTTTGAGAAATCGGACATACCGGTGATCAGAAGCAGTATGGCGGCAGGTTCTTATACGCTTGATGCGCTGGATGTCATGCCGTCCATCACTGTCCCCAATTGGGCATCCATGTTTATGGGAGCCACTCCGGATATCCATGGTTACAAAACTAATCCCCCAACAAATAATGATCCTCCATACGCTGAATCATCTGTCATTGACAAATATGGATTGTTTCCGTCAATCTTTACACTTCTGAAGGAAGAACGTCCCAACTGTACGGTCGCCTATTTTTATGAAAAACCTAAACTTGGTTACCTGTGTCCTGACAATGTACTAGATAAAAAAGAACATATACCGGATCTTTCCGGCGGGGCTTCCGCTCTATTACGTATAACTTCATATATTGAAGCGGAAAAACCTAATTTTACCGCCATCGTCTTTCTCGAACCGGACGGTATTGGACATAGTGTGGGCCATGATACAAATGAATATTACAATCAGCTGAAAAAATTGGATGAATATGTTGCACAAATCATACAGTCAATTCAAAACGCAGGAATATGGAACAATACCATATTGATTTTCTCATCTGACCACGGTGGGATTGGTACAAGCCATGGCAACGATACCGCTGCCGAAAGGAAAATACCAGTGATTATTGCGGGGAAAAATATCCGGCCAGCTTATACAATACCCGGACCTGTGATGGTTTACGATATAGCACCCACTATAGCTCATATTTTCGAACTCGAGATTCCTTTGTTCTGGCAGGGCTCTGTCCTGGATGTGTTTACAGAATAATATCTCATCGGAACTTTCCGTTCAGCAACATACCCTCCAAAAAAACCGGCGGCAAAGCGACAGCCGCCAGTTTCCGGCATGTGCGTTCAGTGGTTATCCTCCGGCGCCCGGTCCGCGCTGTCCATAATCAGGCCAGGTTCTTTATGGGATTGGCCTTCAGGAAGGATTTGTTCTCGGTGAGCAGATCCAGGGCCACGGCGTAGGGTTCCTGATGGACCCCCATGGCAAGCCCCCGTCCCAGAAGAACCGAAACAATGTACTCTTCCCAGGTTTTGAAATTTTCCTTGATCTTCACCGCAGCCTTGGCCATCCATTCCCAGGCTTCCTCCTCGGTGATGTATCCGATGTTGACGAAGAGCCGGGCCAGGTAACCGATACGTTCCAGGTCCCAGGCGTAGAGGGTGGTACAGTTTTCCACCAGTTCCTCCGGCAGCTCCAGGATTTCCGTGATGCCGGAAACACTGGCTTCGTAATCCTCCACATCATCCGCGTCCAGACCCTTGGTATCCCCGGCCTTGAGCTTGGCGAAGGTTTTGGCGAAGTGTTTGGCGTGCCGGCCTCCCAGGAGGGATTCCAGCATTTCCAGCCCTTCATCCCTGCTGTCGATCCCCCAGCCGTTGGACAGGATAGCATCGGTATCGTCTTCATCCATGATAAGATGCAGCGTCTCGTAGGGTTCCCCCTGGGTACCGATGAGGAGAGCCCCGATGGGCATGTACTTTTTATACTCGTCGGGTACGGGATTCTCCGCTATAAAAGCGTTGAAGGCTTCCTCGTCGAATTCATCATCATCGTCTTCTTCGTCGTCGTCATCACCGGCCTGCATCATCTGGCTCATCATATCTCCCAGATTCGGCATACCCTGCATCCCCGCCATGTTCTGCATCATGGCCGCCTGCATCTGCATTTGCTGCCGCATCATTTCAATGCTCTGTTCGGCCTGGCGGGTATAATCGTCGATAAGTTCCTGCCGGTCTTCTTCAGTCACTTCCTGGCCCATTTCCTTGGCCATTTTTTTCTGCTGATCCAGGGCTTCCTTCAGGGCCTGGTCCATTGTTTTTTTGTACTGCTCGATATTGGCGTTAATCAGTTTTTCCATATCGTCCATTTTTCCATCCTCCTGCGGTATTTGTGAATTGTGTTTATTCTCACACCTTGGTTAAAAGAAAATTTACCAGGGGTTCATTATCCTGTTCCGTGGCGAAAGCCAGGGCGCTCTTGCCGTCGTTGTTCACCGTGTCGGGCTTGGGGTCGCCGAATTCAAAAAGCATTTCCGACATGGTCTTGGCCATGGTCTTGTTCCGGTTCTGCGCGGCGTATATGAGGGGTGTGTTTCCTTCCTTGTCCCGGGCAGCCACATCGGCTCCGGCTTCCAGAAGGGAAATCTGAATGTCCTCCATGTAACCGCTTCCGCCCTGACACACCCACATCAGCGGGGTCTGGCCGGCGTTGTTGGGTATGTTCGGATCCGCCTTATACCGCAGCAGCTCCCTGATGAAGGTTCCCTCCAGGGTATTGCTGTTATAGCCTGTGGCCCGGTCCACCCGCCGGCAGACAGTGTTAAGCAGGGTGTTGCCCCCGTCGTCGGCTTCGCCGTTCACCGTCAGGCCTTTATCCGTCATAGCTTTCATTATGGTTTCAATGACTTTGTTTTGGAAGGTCGTATGATTCACGCCCACACCCACGGAGAAGCAGTACATCAGGGGGATTTTTCCCTCACTGTCTTTGAGGACTGGATTCGCCCCATGATCCAGGAGCAGACCGATGAGCCGGGTATCCAGGAGAACGCAGGCAAGGGACAGGGGTACTTTGCCCATGAGGGGAATGCTGACGTGCCGCAATTCTTCACCGTAAAATTCATTGGGATCCGCTCCCAGTTTCAGCAGGGCCTCCACGGCTTCATGGTCCCTTTTTTCGACCGCCTGCATGAGATTCATACCCTTGGCGAGCATTTCCAGCCGGGTGTTTTCATCGTTCTCCGCCCCTTCGGTGTATGTACCGGCCAGCAGAGCGGGGACCCGGATATCCCTGCATTCAAAGGCGATTTCCTTGGGAGTTGTCCCGTAATTATTTTTCTGATCAGGATCGAGCCCGGCGTCCAGGAGCAGCTGAATGGTTTTAAAATACCGCTCCACCTCCTCCCAGTCCCGGTCGTACTGTTCCTGGGCGGATTTTTGCCGGTCCGCCAGCATACGGTCATTGAATTCGTTGCCGTCGCTTTCCTTGGCCATGGCCTCGTCGTATCTCGGTTTTGTGTATTTATAGAAAGATTCCGCCGAACGGACCGCCCGGTCGCAGGCTATGTGGAGCGGGCTTTCGCCGTTTTTGCCGGGAAAGTCCATTTTTTTTCCCGCTTCCTTAATGGCTTCCAGCATTTTGTATTTACCCCGCTCGGCGGCGATATAGGTTGGCGTGACCCCGTCCACATCCTTGCGGAGAACGCTGGTACCGGCATTCAGAAGCAGCTCAGCGGCTTTCTTTTCATCCGCCCAGTAGGCGTAATCACTGGTGTTTTTATAAGCCATACGGTGGAGCGCGTTATAGTTGTATTCACTCTGGTAAGCCGCGTCCGCGCCCGCGGCCAGGAGGGCCTCGATGCCCGCGGCGTCGGCGTGTTCGGCGGCGTAAATCAGCACCGGATAGCTCAAATATTGAAAATTGGGATCCTCCAGCTTTCCGTACAGCGCCGCAGTGCCTTCGGCGGTACTGTTCCTGTCCCGGTAGGAGCTGGAAATTTCGTTCATGATATCGTTGTCCATGGTCTTTGCCCTCACTTCTATTATTGAAGGTATCACGGGAAGAGACCAAATTCAATGAAAGTTTTTTTCATCCGGTTATTTTGAAAGGAATATGATTCCGGGCCCTTCCAGGAGGGGTATTGTTCCCCGTATTCCTACAGCGCTGAACCGCCGGCGAAAAGCCTCTGGTTCCCCGGCTTCCGTTTCCGCCGGTTTTTCTCGCCCCAGTCGCAGAGGGCGTCTAGAATGGGGATCAGGGATTTTCCCCGGCTGGTAAGGCTGTATTCCACCTTGGGCGGAATCTGGGGATACTCCTTCCGGTGAACCAGCCCGTCGGCTTCCAGTTCCTTGAGGGTGAGGCTGAGAGTCTTGTGGGAAACGGTCTTGAGAAAGCGCTTCATTTCATTGTACCGCACCACACCAAAGGCCGAGAGGCCGTACAGGACAGCCATCTTGTATTTCCCGCTGATCAGGGACAGAGTATAGCTGAAGCCGCTCTCCTCGAGGTTTGCCTCGGAAATATATTCCGCGCCCATAGTTTAACTCTCCTTTTGGTTAGTACCGCACCAAAATGTGCGTACTTGCGATTCATCCCATGTATGGTAAAATTATCCCATAGGCAGCCGGCTATGTCCAGAAAAAACACCGGATGCCTGCGGCTAAGAATAGAACAAAGGAGAACCCATGAGCAGGAAAATCATCGTACTCAACGGAAGCCCGCGGCCCAAAGGCAACACCGCTGCCCTCATCGAGGCTTTTACGAAAGGAGCGGAGGAAGCGGGTCATACCGTGACGGCCTTCTTCCTGGATAAGATGAACATCGGCGGCTGCAAAGGCTGCTACGGCGGAGGCAAGGATCCGGAAAGTCCCTGTGTGCAGAAGGACGGCATGGATACGATCTACCCGGTTTTGCGGGAAGCGGATATCGTGGTCTTGGCCTCACCGCTGTATTACTGGACCATCAGCGGACAGCTCAAAACCGCCATTGACCGGATTTTCGCCGTAGCTGAAAGCTACCCCGAATACCATATCCCGGCAAAAGACTGTGTTTTGCTTATGGCCGCGGAAAGCGACGAATACGAAGAAGCTCTCCATTATTACCGGGGCCTCATGAAACATCTTGGATGGAATTCCGCCGGCGAGGTCCTGGCGCAGGGGGTCGTTTCTGTGGGAGATATCACCGGCAAACCGGTCCTTGAAGACGCCCGGAAACTAGGGGCATCGATCCGTTAGAAGCCTGTAATGATCCGCCGCCGGGTTCCGCCGGCGGATCATAACCGGAGGGTTTTCGCGTCTTCGCTCATCCAGACCGGCTTCCGTCCCAGAGGACGGGGCATGCGCTTCGCCTGCGCCAGAAGCGCCGGGAGAATTTCCTCAAACACGGTTTTGCGGAAGTACTTCTCAAAAAGGTACCCCTTATCCCCTTCGCTCAAAGCGATCCGGCCCAGGCGTTCCCCCGGGAACAGCCGGTACAGCGGACTGGTACCGCTGATTCCCAGAACCAGAGTCAGGAGCACATCCCCTTCATCGCTGCAGGCGGTTATTTCCGCCTCCAGGTCCTCCTCGTAGAAACAGGTCTCCAGATACACTTCGTCCCGCAAAGCATTCAGCATGATCTGCCGTTTTGCCGTGGTAGTCATCATTTTTCACCGTCCAGGATAATGCCGGTTCTATTTTTCCCTGTCCAGGGCCTGGGTAATCCATTCCGGCTTCCGCAGGGCCGTGTATTCCAGGAGAGCCGCCATAATGCCGGTATACCCCCGGCCGAGACTCTTCCAGACTTCCAGAGCATCCGGGGAAACCCGGACCGAAACCACGTTTTTTTCCTGCCGCCGGGCGAGCTCCCGGATCCTGGCCAGTTCTTTTTTATAGCTATCGGCGCTGTCCGGCATATCAGCCCTCCCGGTTCGGTTAAATCCGCAGCAATAGAATCGGATAATGTAGTTATTTTTTACTACATATTGTAATTATATTTTACTTCAATTTTTTTATCAATCCCGGCGGCACGGGCTGTAAAGAAAGTTCTTTTTTCATGTCCGCGAGGCTTACCTTGGAGAGGGATTTCCTCAAAGCCGCGATTCCCTCCTCCAGGTGTGACAGGAGCAGTCCGCGGATATTGCTGCCAACGGGACAGCGGGCGGAAGTATTAGGATGAATTTTAAACATTTCCTCTGTTTCATCGCTTTCCACCGCGGTATAAATATCCCAGAGTGAAATTTCTTTTGCCGGCCGTGCCAGAGAAGTTCCGCCCATCCCGGTGCGCACCGAAAGGAGCCCCGCCCTTTTGAGTTTCGGGAAAATATTCCGCACGATCACCGGGTTGCATCCGGCGCTGGCGGCAACCATATCACTGGTGATTCTGATATCCTTAAAATAGGCCACCATAAGAAGGATATGGACGGCAATAGGAAACTGGGTACTCACCCGCATAGGATCTCACCTTCACAATAACAATAATTTTTTGGTACAAATTGTTTGTAACAATTGACATTACAAATGTATCATATTATCATTGTAATATCAACTATTACAAATAGGAGTATACAATGGATCTGCAGGAAGCTATGCGAACGCGCCATTCCGTCCGGGCCTATACGGACAGAAAGATAGAGGGTGAAACCCTGGAAGAACTCCGCCGGACCGTGGAGGAATGCAACCGCGACAGCGGACTGCACATTCAGCTCTGCACCGATGAGCCCGAAGCCTTCTCGGGGATGATGGCCAGGTACGGGAAATTCCGGAACGTCCGGAATTATATCGCCCTGGTAGGAAAAAAGGATGAAACCTTTGAAGAGCGCTGCGGGTATTACGGGGAAAAACTCGTTCTTAAAGCCGCGCAGCTGGGGTTAAATACCTGCTGGGTGGCCTTGACCTTCAGCAAAGGGAAAACCGCCGCCGCCGTAGGGCCGGGAGAAAAACTGCTGATGGTGATAACCATCGGCTACGGTGAAAACGCCGGGGTACCCCACAAGACGAAATCCCCGGAAGAACTGAGTTCCGCCAACGGAGACGCGCCGGAGTGGTTCCGCCGGGGTGTGGAAGCAGCCCAGCTGGCGCCCACAGCCATGAACCAGCAGAAGTTCCGGTTTACCCTGCGGGGTGATATCGTGGCGGCCAGTCCCGGTTCCGGTTTTTATACCAAGACGGACCTGGGGATCGCCAAGTACCACTTTGAGGCCGGGGCCGGCAGCGAAGGCTGGCGCTGGGCGTAGACGGCTAGCGTTTTACCGGCCGGAGGGTTCCTGAGATCTTCAGGATATTCTGTTCAAGAGTCACCTGGAGGGTGCCGTCCCAGTTGAACATAGCCTGGGGATCGCCGGAATCACTTACGATAATTCCCGTCCGGGCGCTGATTCCCGGGGTTATTTCCTTTCCGCCGGGGATACCGGGATCCCAGATTTTTTTCCAGTCCGCGGCGGCGGCTGTCCCGTCGGAGGAAAATTCCCGGGAAAGCACCTGGGGGCCCGCTCCCTGGATATAGCCGATTGTCCGCATGGAAAAACCGCCCCGGGGAAAGCCGAGTTTTCCGTTTTTATCCGTGGTTATTTTATACGCCGTTCCCCGGTGTACGTACTGGATAGTAATGGTCCCGTCGGAAGCTTTTTCCGCGGTAAGGTTGTCGTCGGTCCGCATGGCCGGCGGGGCTACGGCGAACAGCAGCACTCCCCTGAGGCCGCCGGAAAAAACCGGCCGGCCGTACATGTCCATCAGATAGGGAGAAAAGAAAGCCGTCGACCGGGATTTTGACGCGCCGGAAACACTGTCAAAGGTATCCGCCTCCACCCCGGCGTAGCGGACCGGCCCCTGGAAGGTCAGGTAGTTCGCGGAATCGGTCCGGGCTGTGTTAAACCGGTAATCGATCTTCAGTTCCTGGGCGGCGGCAAAGCCGCCGGCAAAAATAATCAGTACAGCAATAACAGAAATTTTCCGTATCATATTCAGCTCCTTGGTTCATCACACCTTGAATGAACCGATAGTTTTTTCCATGACCTGGATATTGTCGTGGGTTTCCCTCGCCAGACTGAGGACATTCTCCGCCGCGGCATTGACTTCCCGGGCATTGCCGCCCATACGGACAATACCTTCCTGGATGGTAGTCACAATACCGGTAAGTTCGTTCATTTCAGTATTCACCCGGTCCATATTGGCGGTGAGCTCCGCGGAGGTTTTCTGCACATCCGCGGAGGAACCGTTCATCTCCGCCAGGGAATGGAGAATCTGGTCCGAAGCGACACGCTGTTCATTCATGGCATTGTGAATTTCCAGCATGAGGTCATCGGTGATGTTTATCTGGGAAGAGACCAGCCGGAAGGCTTCCTGGGATTCCGCCGATGACCGGACCGTATCATTGATCGACTGGGTGATCTCCTTCAGTTCTTTTTTAATTGAAACCGACTGGCTTTGGGAATTCTCCGCCAGTTTTCTGATTTCATCGGCCACCACCGAAAATCCCGCCCCGGCGCTGCCGGCGTGGGCAGCCTCGATGGCGGCGTTCATGGCCAGCAGGTTTGTCTGGGCGGCGATGGTGGCGATGATGGTATTGGCCTCGATGAGCAGCTGGGATTGTTCCAGGATATGCCGGATCTTCCCGTCCACCGCCGCCTGCTTTTCCCGCCCGGAATCGGAAACCGCCACCAGTTCGCCGAACTGGGTTTTCATCTTCTGCACCGAGTTGGTTACGGCTTCGATATTACTGATCATTTCTTCGATGGACGCCGAGGATTGGCTGATGGATTCACCCTGACTGCGGATAAGGCCGTTGAGGCTCACAATGGAATCCGCGGTATGGCCCAGGACCTCAGTGGTCCGGACCAGGGAAGATGACTGGTTTTCGGTCTGGTTCCTGATATCCTCCGCAGCGGCAATGATGCCGGCATTGGCCTTAACCGATTCTTCGGAATGGCTCTCCAGATTTTCGCCGATACCCTGGAGGGCGCCCTGGGCATCCTTGATCTTGAGGACTAATTCCCGCTGGGCCCCGATAAAGGTATTGATATCGCTGATAATCATTCCGATTTCATCGTTCCGCTCCAGGGGAATCCGGTAGGTCAGGTCCGCCTCGCCGGATGTAAGGTTTTCCGCCGCCGCCGCGGTGGCCCGGATGGGAAGCATGACAATGTTCCGGAACATGATAACCAGAAGCACAAAAAGAAGGGTGATTCCCACAATAAGCAGGGGAATGATCACCGAGTTGAGAACCCGGGCTATTTCGTAAACCGAAGAAACCGGAAGACCCATGGAGACAATACCGATGACGGACCCGGACAGGTCCCGCAGGGGGATATGGACAGCCAGGTACTGCTCACCCCGGGCACGGTATTCCCCGGAAAAATTCTCCCCCAATCCCAGGACCGTGTCGGCGATTTCAAGGGCCGCCGGGGAATCATCCATGGCTGTTCCGGAGGCGGCGGAAACCGCGTCAGCGGCGGAAACCCGGGGCTGCGCCGGTGTCACGGCGGAACTGACGGGAGCCGGTTCCCGGATTGCCGGAGAGATTCCGGACTGGACCTGGCTGGCGCCGGTAAACGCGTCGGCCTGGAGGCTTCCGGCACCGGAACCGCTGATACTCCAGTAACCTGACGGGTCCGCCGGAGATGCCGGCATATCGGCGGTGCTGGCCCGGCGGGCCGATCCCTGGTACACATCGATTTCGCATTGGGTAACAGCCTTGAGATCATTGAGAAAACGCCGGGACTGGAGGCTGTATTCAAGTATGCCGTAACCCGCAAGCTCCCCTCCGATAAAAACCGGGGCGGAGGCGGCAATTTCCATGACCGAATCCAGGGAATAAATCCGGACGGAACTGTTTTGGTCATCGGTGTAGGATACAATGGTTCTGGCGTAATCTCTGCCGATGGTGGGAGGTCCGCTGGCACCGCCGATGACATACCCATCCGGATCCACCAGAACGATGCCGTCCACATCCAGGGCTCTGAGAAGGGACGCGGTTTCCTCCCGGATTATCCCGGCATCCTCTCCCGAAAAGAGCCGCAGCACCAGGGGCGATTCGGCGAACCAGGAAATCTTGTTCCCCAGAAGGCGGAGCTGTTCCTCTACCTGTCCGTAAACGAGAAATTCCTTCTGCTCCAACTGCCGCCGGAACGACCGGGACGAGGTATAGATGGTCAGAAAGTTGATCGCCGCCACCACCACGGAAACGAAAACAAGGAAAGAAATCAGTATAGGAATCATCAGCTTTACGCCAATGGACCGTTTTGCCTTTGCCATAGAAATGGTACCCTCAGATTAATAATGAAATTTTCCCTACGCTACAGGTAAACCATGTTAGGTATATCTTGCTTTGTCAATATAGGACAAGTTGTACTTAGAAAAACGCCGTGCTGCGACGCTTCCCGCCGCGGTAAAAACGGCGGAAACTATGCCGCTGTTTAGCGGGAGGGTCAGCAAAGATTTGTTTACTGTAAATGAATAAATTTTTACCCTATGGTAATTTTTCCGCGGTAAAGAAAAAGCGGGGAAAGCGGAAGATTACCGAACCATTTTCCTGGACGGGATACGCTTCCGCAACCCGCCGGAAGACGTCACTTTCAAAACCGGGCCGCAGATCCTCCGGAAGGGCTTCCAGATACGGACGCAGTCCCGTGCCGCGGTACCATTCCATAATGTCCTCATGGGATTGCAGAATATGGTAGTAGGTTGTTTCCCATAAAGAAACATTGCCGGAAATTCCGGAGAGCAAATCGTAATAGTCTCCGGGAAGCAGGTTATAGAACACCCGGGGATTGGTAATATGGGTTTTCCATTTTTTTGAGCCGATCATTTCTTCGATAATTATGTGAATAGGTTCTTTGTAGTTCATGGGAGTCTGGACCGCAAGAACGCCGCCCGGAGCCAGAAGCCCCATAAGCCTGGGAAGCAGTCCGCGGTGGTCCGGGATCCACTGGATGCAGGCGTTGGAGAACACCACATCGAAACCGCCGCCGAGGGAAGCAAGATTCCCGGCGGCGTCCACGCATTCGAAACGGACCGCCGGCATTTTTTTCCGGGCGGATTGTATCATGTCAGGAGAATTATCAATGCCGATAATTTCCGCCCCGGGGAAACGCTCAGCCAGAACCGCGGTGCTGTTTCCCGGGCCGCAGCCCACATCCAGCACCTTTTTAGGGGAACCCAGGGAAATCCTGGCCGCAAGATCTATAGCGGGCTGAGTGCGTTCTCTTTGGAATTTCAAATACTGCGACGGGTCCCAAGCGGGCATGGTCTTTTCTCCTTGCTTGGCGTTTTATTCTTCTGCCGCCGGAACCAGATATAGTGATTCCGGCAAAATCCTCCGGCCCCGGACTCAGTCCAGGCGGAACTTCTTTATCAGTTCCCGGCTTTTCTTCCGGGTCTTGGGGCTGGCCGAGTCCCGGCGGTCCCGGATGAAGCCATCCGCGGCCGCCCGGTCCGGCAGACCGCCGTAAAACTCCTCCAGGATTTCCAGCACTTCGTATTCCAGCAGGGCTTCCTGGCGTTCACTATACTTCGAACGTTCCTTTCGGTTTAAAAGAATCGGAATCACCTTGTCCCGGTACTGCGGTTTATTCCGGAGAACTATCCGGAGATACCGCACCGAGAGTACGCCGATAAGAATTTTCTTATCAAATCCCAGATCCAGATACTGCGGAAGGATATCCGAAAAACAGTCGTCTTTGTCGGCCCGGCTCAGATGGGCCAGGATCACCAGGGCAATCTGCCGGTGGTAGGTGTTTTTGTGGTTAAGCAGCGGGGTGAACCGCTGCCAGTAAGGGTACAGCAGTTTCGGATTCCGCTCCGCCGCGGCGTCAAGAATATGGTAGCCGTGGTAGTACACCATGATGTAGGGATGGTTAACGGTTAGGTCCACCACATCCCGCCGGACCGCTGCATCCTTCAATACCGCATCGGTATAAAAACCGCAGCCAAAATCCTTTTGGGAAATAGCCTCCGCCAATTGGAGGTTTAAGGAAAGCTCCTGTTTTCTGCCCATTCCGATTTATCTCCAGAATAAACCCAGGATACACCGGCCCGCTGTTTTCGTCCAGAAGATTTCCGCAGCGGTGCCCGGCCGCCGCCCTTGCCGAAGCCCTGCCCTTCCCCGTACTATGAAGCATGGGGAAGGACTGTATCATGTGCTGGACCTATAAAAAAGCTATCCCCGGGAACCAGCAATATGAAAACAGCGATCTCGCGGTATTAATAAGGAAAAGAATGAAACGGTTTGAAATTGAAGTAGAAACAGTTACCGGCTGCTGCGCGGCGGGCTACAAATCGGGAGACCGGTTCTACGCGTCGGGACTCAATACCCCGGACGGACCATTCTGCGGCGGGGCGTACATGGCCCTTTTCCCCATGCAGAACGCCCTCCACGGCGGAGCGCGTTTTTCCTTTGAGAAAGACCCCAGAAGTAAAACCCGTCTGGCCTGCCCGGACAACGGCTGCGTGGTGTTTACCATCCGCCTGCTGGAGGAGCCGGGCCAGTAAAACCGGAACGGTTTCAGCGCAGGCACTAAAACAATGAGAAACGTAATAGCCTTCAGCTTTAATCTGCCTTTAATTTTGGGTTAGTATTAGTATGGTATAAGGAGTTTCTTATGTCAGTTATAAAAAAGGCGGGTTTCGCTGTCCTGTTTTTCAGTGTTCTGGTCCTTGCCGGAGGATCTCTGTTTGCCCAGGGAAAAGGGGATATCGGGCTTGAAAGAGCGGAAGAAAGCGCCCTTGCCGAAGCCGGCGGCGGCACGGTGGTCCACAAGGATCAATTCCGGGACCGGGGAATCCGGTATTATAAAATTGTCCTGGTCAATGAAGGGCTGCGCTATTATTTTGAAATCGGCGCTGACGACGGAAGGGTTTACACCCAGAGAACCAGTCCGGTCCGGGAAAATATCCGGAGCACCTCCGATACGGTGCCGGCAATCAGTGAAGAGGCGGCCGTAAAAATTGCACTGGAACGAACCGGAGACGGTACGGTAACCGAAAGCAGGCTGTCCCGGGAAGATGATGGTATATTAATTTATGAAATCAAAATCGCCGGCAGTGAAAACTGGTACAAGACTGATATCGATGCCGTTACCGGGGACGTGATTTTTTATGAACGCCGGCTCCGGGACCGGAGATAAGACACATTCCCCGCCGGTAATAATACGTTAGTTGAAATAATTCCTCAGAACGGTGAATATCCTCATCGGGCCGGCGGTATCTGTGCGGGGTAGTGAAAAAATACCATTGACCGGATGACCGGAACGGAAATTAGGCGTATACTGTACGCTTTAAAGTGAAAGGAGAGCAAACCATGGAATACCGGGAAATCGGAAGAACCGGCAGAAAAGCCGGCATCATCGGTCTGGGCTGCGAAAACTTGGACAACAAACCCTATGACCAGACAGCGGATACCATCAGCGCCGCCCTTGACCGGGGGATAAACCATTTTGATGTTTTCATGCCCGGAAAGGAAATCCGGGAGAATATCGCCAAAGCTCTGGGCAGCCGCCGGAAGGATGTTTATATCCAGGGGCATATCGGATCCACCGACATCAACCAGCAGTATGACATAAGCCGGGACATGCCCACGGTGCAGAAGTATTTTGAAGACTGCCTCCGTATTTTCGGCGGGTACATCGACTTCGGCATGCTCTTCTTTATCGATTCCCAGGACGACTTTGACAAAGTCTTCAGCGGCGGTGTGGCGGATTACGCGGTCAAGCTCAAGGAGAAAGGCGATATCGGCCACATCGGTTTCAGCTCACACCGGCCGGACATTGCCGCGAAGGTGGTGGAAACCGGCATTCCGGAAATCATGCTTTTCAGCATAAATCTGGCCTTCGACCTCTGTCCCCCGGACAAGTATACCCTGGACACCCTGCAGGCAGGCTGGAAGACCGAGGAGTTCAGGGGGCTGGACCCGGAACGGGCCGCCCTCTATACCCTCTGTGAACAGAAGGGAGTGGGTATCAGTGTGATGAAAACTCTGGGCGCGGGAAAACTCATTTCCCCCGAACACACCCCCTTCTCAAAACCCATGACGGTGAACCAGTGTGTTCATTACGCCCTGAGCCGCCCGGCGGTTTTCAGTGTGCTCCTGGGGTGCAGAACCGGAGCGGAAGTGGAAGACGCCCTTACGTATCTGGACGCGGGAGACGCGGAACGGGATTACACCCCCTTTCTGAACGAACTGCACAATGATTTTTCCGGAAACTGTGTGTACTGCAGCCACTGCCAGCCCTGCCCGGTGGAGATCGATATCGCGGCGGTCAACAAATACCTGGACATTGCCCGGCTGGATGAGAGCACTATTCCGCCGTCGGTTCTGTCCCATTACGGCAGCCTGCAGCACCGCGGCGCCGAATGTATAGCCTGCGGAAACTGCGAAGAGCGGTGTCCCTTCGGTGTGCAGATCATTAACAATATGGCCAAGGCCGCGGAACTTTTCGGGTCATAAGGAAGGTAACTGCCAGCGGAACCCCGCGCCCTTTGTTTCAGCGTTCCGCCGAAACAAAGGGCGGAAACCGATCCGCGGAAACCCGGCGTTCCAGGGTCAGGGGATCCACGTCAAAACTCACACCGTCATACTCGTAGTGCAGCTTGCCCTCCTTAAGGAAGAAGCGGTGATTTGACCGGAACGCCACGGCTTTCCAGCTGCCGTCGCCGGCAGGCTGGTCACGGTACAGGGCCTGATCTTCAGTAAGCCTGAGAGCCCCCTCCTCAAGGCGGACATCACGGATACCGCTGACCACCGCTTCCGAGGGGACCTCCGTGCCGGACGCCGATATGAACCGGAAAAGACCGGTAAGTTCGCCCGTGCTTTTCCGGAGGGCCAGCTCGTAGCGGAACAGGGCCGCGCCGCTGAAATCCTTCCGCAGAGATTCCCGCTGTTTCCCCTCCCCTATAGTGTAGATCTTTTCGTTGGATACGATAAACATATCCAGCCGCAGTCCGCTTTTTGAGTACAGTAAATTTGAAAAAGATATCTGATCCGAATAGACTCCCTGAAGGGCTCCGCCCTCAAGTTCATAGACCAGTTCTTTGGTGTACAGGGTTTTTCCGTTTACCCGTGTTACCAGAAAATCAAGAATATCCTTCATAACAGAACTCCTGTTTTTTGTGTTTCTGAAAAATCAGTATACGGGATATACCATGACATCAGTCTGTCATATATCCCGCCGGAAAAACGCAGCGGGAAATTTATCGGCTCTTCTCTCAGTTATTGCCGCCGGGCAGCCAGAAACTGAAAACACTGCCCCTGCCGGGTTCGCTGTCAAGGGAAATACTGCCGCCATGGGCTTCGATAATCCATTTTACCATAGGAAGGCCGAGGCCGAAGCTGACATTTCTGCCGTCCGCGGTGACACCGCTCCGGGACTGGTCAGCCCGGTAAAACCGCTCCCAGACCAAGGGCTGTTCATCCCGGGATATACCCGGCCCGTTGTCGGCGACACGCCCTTCAAGACCTCCGTCCTTCCGGGAAAAACACACCCGCACAAAGCCCCCGTCCCGGCCGTATTTAATACCGTTGGAAATTAAGTTAAGAAGCATCCGGGCCATGAGCGTCCGGTCTCCTTTAAAAGTCAATCCCGGCTCCGTCTCGGCGCTGAGGGCAATACCTTTTTCCCGGGCCTGGGGTTCCAGTTCCGCAATAACTGCGGCGGCGAGCTCATCCATATCGATGGTCTCGGTATCGAGCTCCTGCCGCCCATTGTCCATCCGGGCCAATGCCAGCAGACGGGACACCAGAAGGGACATCCGCCGGGCCTGAGCCTCAATTGACCGCAGGGACTCCATCCGCTCTTCATCGGTCCGCGCCTGGGTCAGGGCGTATTCGCAATGGGAAATAATCACCGCAGCGGGTGTCCGCAGTTCATGGGACGCGTCGGAAGTAAAACGCCGTTCCGTCTCAAAGGCCAGTTCTATCCGTCCCAGCATCTCATCGAAAATCCGGGCGGTTTCATGGAGCTCGTCCTCCGCGCCGGAAAGATTAATTCTCCGGGAAAGGTCCTTTCCTCCGGTAATGGCCTCCGCCGCGGCGTTGATTTTTTTCAAGGGACCCAAGGCCCGTTTGGTGAGAATGTAGCCGCCGGCCAGCGCGGCGGCTACCAGGAGCGGGAAAATGACCGCCGCCAGGAACCTGAGGGATCTCGCCGCGGAAGTTATGGTACCGATAGGTGAAATTCCCCGGATAACCGCCGGACCGTACCCGGGAATATCCGCGGAAAGATCGTAGACCAGGTAGTGGTCGTCGTCCCAGCCGGTTTCCTGGATGGCCCCCGGAGTAAATTCAAGTCCGGGAAATCCCCGGGGAACAGATCCATAGAGCACAGCCCCTCCGGGAGCGCACACCAGAATATACACGCCTTCGTAATCCTCAAGGCTGTCTCCCCGGAAACGCCCCCGGATATACTCGAGGTCGCCGGCATTGTCCGTCACCGCCCGGACAAGCCGTTCCCCGGTATGGGCTTTCTGGATCCGGGTTCCGGTGGCGGATATGAAGAACAGCACCGCCCCGCTGATAACGGCCATAAAGGCGGCGTACCAAAGGGTCATCCGCCAGGTGATCGTAAGCTTCATATACTACTCCCGCAGTACGTAACCGGCGTTTTTTATCGTGTGAATAAGTTTTTTCCCGAAGGGTTCATCCACTTTGCGCCGGAGGTACCGGATATACACATCAACGATATTGGAGCCCCCTTCGTAGTCGTAGCTCCAGACATGCTGTTCGATGGAATCCCGGGACAGTACTATCCCGGCGTTCCGGATCAGATACTCCAGCATGGCAAATTCCTTGCCCGAAAGATCAATAGCCCGGCCGCTCCGTTCCACGGTATGGGTTCCGCAGTCCACAGTCAGGTCGGCCAGGGTAAAGATATTCGTACGCTTCCCGGCGGTCTTCCGGGTCAGGGCCCGGAGCCGGGCGAGAAGTTCTTCAAAAGCAAAGGGTTTAATAAGGTAATCATCAGCGCCGGAGTCCAGTCCGGTAACCCGGTCATCCACGCTGTCCCGGGCCGTGAGGAGCAGAACCGGGGTTGTATTTCTCTGCTCCCGGATGCGGCGGAGAACCTCAAGTCCGTCAAGCTTGGGCATCATGATATCCAGCACCGCCGCATCGTATTCCGCGGATTCCAGGTAGTACAGCGCGGCCTCACCGTCGGTACAGGAATCCACACTGTAGTTTTCCGCCTTAAACCGCTTGGAAAGGACCTCATTCAGATCCTGCTGGTCCTCAGCAATCAATATTCGCATGTTTCTTCCTTATATATAAGGATATACTACCATTCGAAAATTAAAAACAGATTAAGCCGGATAAGTTTTAAAAAAATAAAATATTTCACAAAAAAAGTATTTTTTAATTTTCCTTTAATCTTGATCCCGTATTATTTGGTACAGAAGGGAGGCAAAAGCCTCATAGTCGGATTAAAATTATTGCAAGGAGTTTAGTATGAAGACAAGTAAAAAAACCGGGATCGCAGTTTTCCTCTGTATCATGGTTCTGCTGCCGGCGGGTCTGTTTGCCCAAACATCGCGGACAGATATCGGCTTTGACAAGGCGGAAGAAATCGCCCTGGCCCAGGCCGGCGGCGGCACGGTGGTGAGTTCCGAACTGGACCGGCACGACAGGTTTTATTATTACGAGATAGAAATTATCAAGGACAATGAACGCCACGAATTCGAAATCGGCTCCGATGACGGCCTGGTCTACGAACACAGCATCAAACAGGTACGGAATATCCGGCGGACCAGTACCGCCCGGACCGCGGAAATCTCCCAGGCTAACGCCGAGGCCATTGCCCTGGAGCGGGCCGGCGGCGGCAGGATAACCAGGTCCAAACTCGACCGGGAAGACGGAATACTGGTGTATGAGATAAATATCAGCGACGGTGATACCCGTTACGAACTGGACATCGACGCGGTTACCGGAGATGTGGTCTCCTATGAAATGGAAGTCCGGTACCGGAGGTAACCTGATCACTTCCGGAATCGGCTGTCCCCGCTTCAGGGGCGGCCTGCTCCGGGAGTTTCCGGGCCGGGGTTCGGTATTTCTCCGGCTTATTCCGAAAAATTCCGTTATTCCATAAAATATCTTTGTATAAATCTTGAATTCCGCTATATTATAATAAAGAAAAATCCATACACAATTAAAGGAACCGTACGGATGAGAATTCAGCATTCAAAAGAAGACTATCTCGAAGCCATTCTGATCCTGAGTGAAAAAAACCCCCGGGTCCGGTCGGTGGACGTGGCGGAATTCCTCAGTTACTCAAAACCCAGCATCAGCCGGGCGATTACCCTCCTCCAGGAAGATGGCTTTATAGAACTGGATGTGAACAAACATATCCTGCTCACCAAGGAAGGAAAAAAGATCGCGTCCAAGGTCTATGAAAAGCACACTTTTTTCCGGGAGATGCTGGAACAGGCCGGAGTGGATAAGGATACCGCCGCGGCGGACGCCTGCCGCATCGAACACGCCATCAGCAACAAATCCTTTGATAAACTAAAAGCCGCGTACAATAAAAACCATACCGCTCCCGGCGGCAAGTAGCGCTGGGCTGACTCAGAATAAAATATTCCCCTGGATCCCGTACCAGTTACGGTTTAAAAACAAACTCTTTTATGGCAATCCATGAGCCTCCGTTTTTATACAACCGGTTGCCGGGAAGTTATTGCCCGTCTGTCCGATACTGTATATACTAGCAGAGGACCGGCGGGCTGGAACCGGAACGGTTAAGTAATAATTACCAAGGAAGAATGTGAATAGAATTTTTCGAAACGGACCATTGCTCTGCGTTACTGCCATGATGGCTTTGTTCTCCTCATGCGTATCAACCATAAAACTCAAGGATGCCCAGCGTGAAACCGTGAGCCTCGAGGCTCAGGAATATTACCAGAAACACAAGGCAGTCCGGCTTCCCGCTCTTGGAATCACCGAGACCATTGCCGCGGGAATCGCCGCCTATGATGCCCGGAAACACGCGCCGGAGGTGAACCTTTATCTGGAACAGCATAAACTGGCGGTTGACCGGGAAACCATCGCCGGTGTGCCCGTGGCGGTGATCACCCCCTCCGGAGGATCCAGGGACGATGTACTGGGTTTGTATATCCACGGCGGAGGGTTTATAGCCGGAGAGCCGGTGGACTATTTCGTTCTCCATATGGCCCGGCTCCTGGGGATTTCTATAGTAAGCATTGATTATTCATTAAGCCCCCGGGCCCAGTTTCCGGAGGCTCTGGACGAATGCTTCCGGGTATACCAGGCTTTGGTCAGCGCCCCGGAAAGCGGCAGGATTATTGTATTCGGGGTTTCCGCCGGCGGCAATCTGGTACTCACCACACTGCTTAAAGCCCGGGAGGCCGCACTGCCCTATCCGGCCGCGGCGGTGCTCTGCACACCCTGGGCCGATCTTACCGGTTCCGGGGATTCCTATGTAGCCAACGACGGACGGGATATCCTGGCATGGAATAATTCCGTAGAAAAGACGGTTCTTGCCTATATCGGAAAACGGGAAGATTTTACGAATCCCCTTATTTCCCCGATTTACGCCGATTATCCCCGGGACTTTCCTCCGTGTTTTATTACCACCGGAACCCGGGACCTGCTTCTGAGCGACGCCCTGCGGCTGAGGGTTCTTCTGAAGGAATCGGGGGTTCCCGTACAGCTTGCGGTCTATGAGGGCATGTGGCACGGTTTCAACACCGTTCCGGATATACCCGAGGGAGAATCCTGCAATCAGGAAATCCTGGATTTTCTTTATTCCCTCGGACTGTGACCGCCGCGATGGATTACATCAGACAGGAAGCCGTTCCCGGAGCCGGGCGATTTCCTCCCGGTGTTCTTCCAGGGTGATTGGCGTTTCGGTAATAAACGGCAGTCCCCGGAGCGCGGGATGACTGATTATTGCCAGAATGGCGTCCATGCCAATATACCCGCCCCCCAGAACAGCGTGGCGGTCCTTCCGGCTGCCCCGGCCGTTCTGGCTATCGTTAATATGGAAGGCTTTTAGATACTTAAGCCCGATAATCCGGTCAAAGTTTTCCAGTACGCCGTCCAGGTCATGTACGATATCATAGCCGGAATCCCAGAGATGGCAGGCGTCGAAACAGATTCCCAGGGAATCTCCGGGCAGGGCGGCCTTGTCGATAATAGCCGCCAGTTCCTCAAAGTTCCGCCCCACTTCACTCCCCTTGCCTGCCATGGTTTCCAGGAGTACCGTGGTAGGGCGGCTCCCCGCCAGGACGGTTCTGAGCATCCCGGCGATATAATCCACCGCCGCGGACAATTCCTGGTCCTGGCGGCTACCGGGATGGAAGTTATAGTAATTCCCCGGAAGAAGATCCATGCGGTCCAAATCTTCTGAAAACATCTGCGCGGAGAGCTCCCGGAGATGCGGATCCCGGGAGCAGGCATTTACTGTATAGGGGGCGTGGGCCATAATCTTCCCGAAGTTATTCTCCGCAAGCACCGCGGAGAGGCCCGCCAAATCATCCCGGTTCAGAGGGCGCGCTTTGCTGCCCCGGGGATTCCTGAGAAAAAACTGAAGGGTATTGGCGCCGATCTTTACGGCATCCCGTCCCATGGCGGTATAGCCTTTGCCGGAGGAAATTTGGGTGCCGATATAGTATACCCGGGGGCTGCGCGCGTTTGTTTGTGTCCCTGATCCTTCGGCCATAATTCCGGGTATCCTTTTTCCGTAAAATTTTCCGCCTTTGTCCGCCGGACGGATTTTCATTTTAATACAATTTTTTTTTAAGAAAAACCATCCGGCGTCAAAACCCGGTCCGTTTGGTATATTTATAAAAAGAACACAGCGTATTGAATCCGGGAACTTATTCGGATATGCTTAACAGTATACCATGATGCTGCGGACAATCACGGCGGATGACATGGACAGGGTCATCCAGATTTGGTTTGAATCCTCAATTATAGCCCATGCTTTTGCGGACCCGGAATACTGGCGGTCAAAAACAGAAGCCATGCGGACCTTATATATCCCGAACTCCGAAACCTGGGTCTGGGAGGATGATGAAAACATACAAGGCTTCCTTTCCCTGAACAAAAACGACCTGGCCGCCCTGTTTGTACTGCCTGAAGCCCAGGGACACGGGATCGGTACGGCTTTGATGGATTTAGCCAAAAGCCTCCGGGACGAACTCACCCTCGCGGTCTATACTGAAAATACCCGAAGTGTCTCGTTTTACCGGAAACAGGGGTTTACGGAAATACGGGAACAAACCGATGAGCATACCGGACGCCGGGAACTCATCATGGCCTGGAAGAAATAGAGCAACGCTTTCCTAAAGGGGGTATCATGAAAAAAAGAATCACCGCTGGTCTGGTACTGGGTTTGCTGATCCTGGCTGCCCTTCCCGCTCAGACGGGACAGGACAGTTCCCTGGAAGGGATCTGGACCGGAAAAGACGAAATAGGGGCTTTTCATTTTATTTTTCAGGGAAACACCCTCTTCATGCTCAGCCGGAATACGGTCAGCGTGGGAACATTCTCCGCCGGCGGAGGCAAACTCAGGTACACCGTCCAGAAGCAATACGACGGGTACCAGTGGAACACCGGGAAAAATGATATCCTGGATCTGGAGTATCTCTTTTCCGGAGGGCGTCTGATTCTTGTTTTCGGGGGAGATCCGCTGTCCCTGGAAAAGGTTAATTAGGACCGCCGCCTTCCCAGCGGAACACGGAAAGGAATCGTATGGTATATCTGGCACTGCTGCGCGGAGTCAACGTAGGGGGCAAAAATCTCATCAGGATGGACGCCCTTAAGTCCGCCTTCGAGGGGTTGGGATTTACCGATGTGAAGACCTATATCCAAAGCGGCAATGTCATTTTTTCATCCGCTGAAAAGGACAAGTCCGCTATTGCAAAAAAAATCAGGGAAGAAATCCGGGAAACCTTCGGCGCGGATACGGATATCCTGGTTTTTACCGGCAAACAAATCAGGACTGTGGTCGCGGAAGCTCCGCCGGATTACGGCACCGATGAAGCATGGAAGTATGATGTCCTCTTTTTTGCGGACACCTGCAATCCGGAAGATGTAATCCTGGATTTTCCGGTCCGGGAAGGTGTTGACCGGATCCACCTGGGCAGACAGGTTATTTACGCTGCCCGGCTCAAAAGCCTCGCTTCCAGAAGCCATATTTCCAGGATTATCGGTATGCCGTTTTACAGAAGCCTGAGCATCAGGAACTGGAACACCACCCGGAAACTCAACGAACTCCTGGGGAATTAAAAACCGGCTGCGGGCGTTTTCCGGGAAACGGCAGGCCCTAAAGGAACATCCATGGATAACTTCAAAATCGGACTCCTGCAGATAGCCCCTGCCGCAACCCAGGAAGGAAACCTCGGGAAAGGTCTGGACTACTGCGGCCGGGCAAAAGCGCTGGGGTGCGACTTGGTTCTGTTCCCGGAGATGTGGAACACCGGGTATGTTTTTTCCCGGGACAGCCGGGAAGCCCTGGATGCCGGTTCGCCCTTTGTGCGGGCCTTTCAGGAACAGGCCGGGAACCTGGAAATGGCCGTGGCGCTGACGTATCTCGAGGCCGTTCCCGGAGGAACCAGAAATACCGTTACGGTGTTCGACCGTACCGGGAAAAACATCCTGACATACGCCAAGGTCCACACCTGCGACTTCGGCGATGACGCCTGTCTCATTCCGGGGAATGAGTTCACGGCCGCGGTCCTGGACACCGGCCGCGGAAAAATCACCATCGGCGCTATGATCTGCTATGACCGGGAATTCCCGGAAAGCGCCCGGATCCTGATGCTGAAGGGTGCGGAGCTCATCCTCATTCCAAACGCCTGTCCCATAGGCATCAACCGGAAAAGCCAGCTCCGGTCCCGGGCTTTTGAAAACATGCTGGGGGTGGCCATGGCCAATTACCCGGCGGACAGGGAGGACTGCAACGGCCATTCCCTGGCGTTTGACGGAATAGCCTATGACGATGATTCCCCGGACTGCGGTGAGCGGGATATGCTCCTGACGGAAGCCGGGGAAGCCGAAGGAATCTATACGGCGGAATTCAATATGGACAAACTTGCGGAATACCGGAAACGGGAAGTCTGGGGCAACGCCTACCGGAGACCCGGACGGTATTCCCTTCTCTGCTCCGAAGAGGTCAAGCAGCCTTTTATACGGCGGGATGCCCGGCGCTAAGCCGGAAAAAGAGGATACATATTGGTTGAATTTAAAGTACTGGAACTGAAAAGCAGAGCGGGACAGGAGGATGTGACGGTTTATCCGGTTCTCATCATAAACGGAACGGAGACCCTCCTGTTTGACGCGGGTTACCCGGCCCAGGCCGATACCATTGAATCGGAGCTCAGCCGGCGGGGTTTTTCAATTTCGAATCTCACCGGAATTATTATTTCCCACCACGATCATGACCATGTGGGCTCCCTGCGGGCGCTTAAGACGCGGAATCCTTCCATTAAAATAGCGGCCCATAAAAACGAAGCGCCCTATATAGACGGCAGCCGCACATCCCTGAGGCTGATTCAGGCTGAAGAATACAACATGACCCTGGAGGGCTCCGCCCGGGATTTTGGACTCTGGTTTGCCGGGTATCTGAAAACCATAGAGCCCTGTCCCGTGGATCTTCTCCTCGATGATGCCGCCGGAGAAATAAGCCCGGGGATACGGGTTATTCCCACCCCCGGCCATACCCCGGGACATATCTCCCTCTGGCTGTATGAAAGCGGCACCATCCTGACCGGAGACGCCCTGGCCTTTGAGGGAGGCCGCCTCACGGTTCCCAACCCGGAATTTACGCTGGACATGAAAAAGAGTCTCGCTTCCGTGGAAACCATCCGGGCGCTGTCTCCCAGGACAATAGTCTGTTACCACGGAGGGACGGTGCGGGAAAATATCCCCGGACTGCTGGAAGCTGCGGCCATGGGAAAAACTGAATGAAACAGTGTCCGGGCGGGAGGTGTATATGAATATCCTGAGCGTTGCCCTAGGCGGCGGAATCGGGGCGGTACTGCGGTACGGTTCGTCAAAGCTGGCCCACCGGATTTTTGAAACGTCCTTTCCCCTGGGTATCCTCCTGGTAAATATTCTCGGTTCTTTTCTGATCGGGTTTCTTTTTTCATTATTCAGAATTCATAAAGTTTCGGCCCCGGCGGAATTGTTTTTTATCACCGGCCTGCTCGGGGGCTATACAACATTTTCGTCCTATGCGCTGGAAACCATGGTGCTATTTATGGACGGAAAAACCGGGCCGGCTTTATTAAATCTCCTGCTGAGCAATGGCCTCTGCCTTTTAGCGGTCCTGGCCGGTCTTTGGCTGGGAAAAATCATCTTCCAGCCGGGGTCGGCGGGCTGAGCAGGAAACGGCGCGGAGGGCTTTGGTTAGCCGCTGGCAAAGGGCCGTATCTGTGGTATTATTTCAGCTGACAGAATACAGGATTTACCAACAGGGAGGAACGAAGATGCTCAGATCCTTTTCGGCCTGCACAGACGAAATAGACGACGCGGAACGGGCTGTGTCCGATCTTATCCGGGGACTAGATTTTGAAGGGAATCTGCTCAACAATACCGTGGGTATTCTTTCCTGTTTTGCCGAATTCCTGGAAACGGGAATTATCGAAGCCCTGCAGAAAACACTGCCCTTTGACATCATCGGGACTACTACCATAGCGAATGCGGCTGCCGGAACCCTGGGAGAAACCAGTCTCTGTCTCCTGGTAATTACCAGCGACGACATAGAATTTTCCCTGGGACTCAGCGGGCCCATTTCCGGGGAAGACCCCGAGACATTGAAACAGGCTTACCGGGATGCATCCTCCGGGCGGGAGAGCCGCCCCGCGTTTATGTTCAGTTTCGCGCCCCTGCTCTTCAACACTGGGGTCGACTTTTTCGTCGAAAACCTGGATGAAATCTCCGGCGGGATTCCCAACTTCGGGACCCTGGCGGTGGACCATAACGCGGATTACCATGATTCCCAGGTGATCTTCAGGGGTCAGTCCTGGAGGGACCGCTGCGCGGTACTCCTGGCTTACGGGGATTGTGTCCCGGATTTCTACATCGGGACCATCTCCGACGAGAAGGTCTTCCCCGAGAAAGGGGCGGTTACCGCCTCCCAGGGCAATCAGCTCCAATCGGTGAACAACAAATCCGTCACAGATTATCTGCTCTCTCTGGGGCTCACAAAAAATGAGGAAGGTTCTATCACGGGGATCAATTCCTTCCCTATTATCGTAGACTTCAACGACGGTACCGAGCCCGTGGTCCGGGCAATGTTTGCCCTGACCCCTGACGGGAGTGCCGTGTGCGGCGGTAAGATTCCCGTGGGATCCATCTTAAGTATCGGCCGCTTTGACGCCGATGAGATCATCGATTCATCAACCGCCGCTCTGAACAAGGCGCTGTCCAAAGGCAGGGAGTACAGCTTGCTTTTAGCCTATTCCTGCATAGGCCGGTACTTTACCCTGGAATACAAACAGCTGGCGGAACTGGAATTGCTGGTATCCAGAATGAAAGGCCGCAAAACAAACTACATGATGGCCTATTCCGGCGGCGAAATCTGCCCGGTCCGTACCCGGGATGGGAAAACCGTAAACCGGAGCCACAACAATTCCTTTGTTATCTGCGCACTGTAAGGAGCGGAGAAAGTATCATGGAAACGGGAGACAGGAAAAGTTCTGAAGGGGAAGCGTCCGCAAAAAAGCTACGGGAAGAACTTACGGCCCTCCGGGCCGAAAAAGAAAACCGGGAACGGGAATTCCGGCGGCTGGGACGGGAACTGGCAATGCTCAGACGGCAGCTCGACCGGAACCGGGAAGCCGCCGCTGCACGGGAAAGCATCCAGCGGACCATCGCGGCGAAGCGGTCCGAACTGGAACGGTACATGAAACTCCTCATGGAGAACTGTCCGGACACCATCATTCTCTTCGACAAAGAAGGCAGAATGGTCTATTGTACCGCTTCTTTTCTGCGGAGCTGCGGCATCCCCGCCCTGGGTATGGTCCAGGGACTCCATTACCGTGAACTCCTGGAGCCCTATGCCGAAGCGGACTTTCTTGAAAAAATTGACCGGGGATTTTCCGCGGTTTATGCCGGGACTTCCCTGGTGGAACTTTCCGAAACCGTGGATTTTGCCAGGGACGGAACGCCCCGGAACTACAGCATCCAGCTTACCCCCATGCTGGGGGATGACGGAACGGCCCAGGGCGCCATGGCCTTTTTTTATGACATGACCGAAGTACTCAAGGCCAAAGGCGAGGCTGAGCGGGCCAACGCCGCAAAGTCGGATTTTCTGGCCACGGTCTCCCACGAAATCCGGACCCCCATGAACGCCATTATCGGCCTTTCCGGAATGCTCAAGAGTACCGGACTGGACAATACCCAGCATCAGCATCTCCGGAATATCCAGAACGCTTCCCAGGTACTGCTGAATCTTATAAATGACATTCTGGATTTCTCCAAGATTGAAGCCGGAAAAATGGAAATCTTTCCGGAGTACTTCAGACTGGCCGGGCTCCTATCCAATCTCAGGGCCATGTTTGAACTCATGTTCAGCCAGAAGGGACTGGAATTTTCGTGTACCTTTGCGCCGGACCTGCCCGAGGTTGTCCTGGGTGACGAATCGCGGATCCGGCAGATTTTCACCAATATTCTCAACAATGCCCTCAAGTACACCGAACGGGGACGGATCGATTTTACCGCGGCCCGGGCTCCCGGCGGGAACCTCGCGTTTATTGTGGAAGATACCGGGATCGGAATAAAGGAAGAGGCTCTGCCCCGGCTGTTTACCGCTTTTGAGCAGCTCGATCTTGCCCGGAACAAAAAGGTCACCGGCACCGGTCTGGGTCTGGCCATAACAAAAAAGCTCTGCCTACTCATGGATGGAGATATCCGGGTGGAAAGCCGTTACGGCGAAGGCTCCCGCTTTACCGTTACGCTTCCTCTGGCCGAAGGCCGCCCGGAGGATCTTCCCGCGGAAACCAGAGCCAGCCGGATAGAATTTACCGCCCCGGAGGCCCGGGTGCTGGTGGTGGATGATATCGATATAAACCTCCAGGTTGCCGCGGCCATGCTGGAGCCTTTCAAGGTACAAACCAGCTTTGCCTCCAGCGGAGCTGAGGCGGTGGAAATGGCCGGGACCAATGCCTATGATCTTATTCTTATGGACCACATGATGCCCGGCATGGACGGTGTCGAAGCCGCCGGCCGGATCCGAGCACTGGGAGGGAAAGAAGCCCAGGTGCCCATCGTAGCCCTTACAGCCAACGCCGTAAGCGGCGCCCAGGAAATGTTCCTGGCCAACGGTTTCAGCGGTTTTCTCTCAAAACCCATGGACGAGGGAGCCCTGGCGGATTGCCTCATGACCTGGCTGCCCAGGGATCTGGTTGTTAAGAAATAAGCCATAGACCATTGGGACGTTACGCTTTATGACGGAAAAATCAGGAGGGACCAGTGAAACCCCAGGAACAATTTGTGGCCGAGCTTTTTGAAGGCCAGAACCTTTCATTTATCGGCTCCGTTGACGGGGACGGCTTTCCTCAGATCAGGGCAATGCTCCGCCCCCGAAAGCGGGAGGGCGTCAAAATCATTTATTTTTCCACCAACACCCCCACCAACAAAATCCGCCACTTCCGGGAAAATCCAAAGGCCTGCGTGTACTTCTGTGACCCCAGGGGATTCCGGGGAGCTCTGCTCACGGGAACCATGGAGGTTCTTGAAACCCCGGAATTCAAGGAACTCCTCTGGCATGAGGGCGATGAACTGTACTATCCCGGCGGTATCACGGACCCAAACTACTGTGTGCTCCGGTTCACCGCCCAAAAAGGCCGGATCTACGGAAATCTTCAATCCGAGGATTTTACTGTGGATTACGGTGAATAGGCCTGGGAATCCCCGGCCAGGTCTCCCCTATCTCACGGGAATAGTGTACACTCGTTCCTGTGAGGTATAAAAATGAAGGTAAAATTCTTTTCTTTTTTCTTAATTTTATTTGCTGTATGCGTTTTACCCCTCTTCTGCGGCGGTGCTTCGGAGCCGGTGCTGGTCAATACCGAAACCATTGATCCCGCCCGTGCCGGAAGTGTCTCCGTGGTCTACGGGGCCGATGATATTGAACTCTTCCAGGGTGATGGGGAAGCCCTGATTGTGAAAGAATACATGAGCAAGGACAGCCCGGATTATTACGCCAGGGTTAACAGCGGGACCCCGGATATAACTATCGAACAGGGCCGGCGGCCCCTGGGGAGTTTCCGTTCCCGGATAGAGGTCACCCTTCCCCGGTCCTATACCGGAGAACTGCGGATACGCAGCCAAAGCGGCAGTATCCGGAGCGGCGCTGTTCTCGGCTTATCCACCATACGCCTGGAGACTTCCAGCGGAAAAATACAGATAGATGAAGCCAGGGCGGGTTCCCTGGAAATCACCTCCAGCAGCGGGGGCATTTCCGCGGGAAACCTGTCAGCAAATACCATAACCATCTCCTCCAGCAGCGGCAAAATCCGATGCGATACCGCCGCCGGTACCTTCCGGGCCGAAACCCAGAGCGGGAGCCTCAGTTTCGGTAATCTCCGCGGGGCGGTATCCCTGGAAACATCCAGCGGGGTCGTCCAGGTAGATAGCCTGGAAGGTTCCTTCACGGCCCGGTCGTCCAGCGGCGCCATACGCTGTGCCGTATCCAAGCCCCTCGGAAACATCGGCATGGAGACTTCCAGCGGAAAAATACAGCTCAGCCTGCCGGAAACCACGGCGTTCCAATTCAACGCCGAAACTTCCAGCGGCGCCATACAGACCCCCTTTTCGGACAAGCTGGCGGTACCCTTCAACGACCGGAAAAGCGCCCAGGGTTTTATCAACGGCGCTGAGAATTCCGGCGGGACCTTTTCCGTGAATATAAAAACCTCTTCTGGGTCCATCACCGTCGGCTGGCTGTAGAGCCTGATGAAACTGGGCATCCTCAGAGAATAACAGCCCTGGGGTACCGGCAGGGAAGCAGCCGCCATGACAAATACCCTACTGATTCTATTTTACCTTCCCCTGCTGATTATCAGCGGTATCCTGCTGGTGTCCACAATCTTCCGCAAAAACAAACTCTATGTGGACCGGGTTTATATTATTCTCTGCCTGCTTCTCATAGGGTGGCAGAGTTTTGAACTGCTGTTTTATGGTACCGCCGATCCCCGGGTGGTGGAATTCATTTACTCCGCCAAGTTTATGTTTCTGGCGTTTATTCCGGTGGTTTTTCTTTTCCTGGTTGCCGGGGTGTACCGGATACAAAAGAGAATTCCGTTCTGGGTCAGGATTGTTCTTATTACGGTCCCGGCGGTCACCGCAGTCATGGGGCTCACCGCCATGGGCCATGGACTTTTTCGGACCGGCGTCCAGGTTCTGTCCATGGCTCCGCTCACCCAAATCAAAAGCAGCCGGGGTATCTGGTATTACGTGAATGTCGTCTTTACTTTTGTTCCGGTGCTGAGTATCGGAATCATAGCCTTGGCTCAGCGCAGGAATCTCCCCGGGGTTTATCGTCCCACGGCGACACTGATACTGCTGGGATTCCTGGTTTTTCTCACCGGTTTTCTTACGGAGATCCTGGGCATAGACCAAGGGCACCGGCTGGATTTCAATCTTATCGGTACCAGTGTCGCCAATTTTCTGTTTTACATCGGTGTATCAAGCAACGGCAGGGCGGATTACCTGAACGTATGGCGCCGGAACATGTTCGACTATCTGGATGAAACCATCCTTGTGCTGGACGAGGCCGGAACAGTGGCGGACGCCAATGGACCCGCAAAAAAACTGTTCAGTTCCCTGGGGATACGTCCCCTGGGGCTTCCCGCTGAAACCTTATGGAAAACCCTGGCCGCCGCGGGGAAAATTACCTTCCGCCGGCTGGAAAGCCAGGACCATTCCGCAATGGGCGAAGACATGTACGTGTCCAACGGCAAGTACCCGGTGGTCTACAATATCCGGCACCGCAATCTTTCCGCCGCGGAAACCAGCAGCATGGGAACCGCGGGTACAGGCGGCTTCATTATCCTCACGGAGGTTACCCGTAACCGGCTGCTCATTGAGCGGCTCCGGAGCCTTGCGGGGATCGATTCCCTGACCAAACTTAAAAACCGTTTCGGCTACAACCTGGCCCTGCGGGAACTGGACCGGCCGGAAAACCTTCCCATAAGTATTATTATCGGGGACATCAACGGCCTTAAGAGTCTGAACGACCGTTTCGGCCACGAAACCGGTGACGCACTGCTGGTCAAGGCGGCGGAGATCCTCAGCCGCTGCTGTCCGGAAGAAGGAATTGCCGCCCGGCTGGGAGGGGACGAGTTCGCCATCATGGCAGGACACTGCGGTGCCGGAGCGGCGGCGGAGCTGATCAGGAGTATTCAAACCGCGGCGGAAGAGGTAAATGATTTTCCCCATCCGGTATCTATCGCTTTGGGATGCGCCACTAAAACCAGACCCGGGGAAAATATAAACACCCTTATATCGGCGGCCGACTCCTGTATGTACACCGACAAAAAGTCCGGAGGGCGGAAAGCATGATCGACGCCGTTCCCCTGGCTGTTTACACAGTTCTTGCGCTGTGCTCCCTGGTTCTTATCTTTCTGACTTTGCACAAAAAAGACCGCAGCCGCATGGACAGGGACCTGATCTTTGTGACCGCTGTGATCCTCTGCTGGCTCGTTTCCGCGATTGCCTTTTTCAGTACCCGGGATGCGGCTCTGGCCCGGTTTCTCTTTGATCTGAAACTTCCCTTTGTAGCCCTCACCGTCCTGGCCTGGTTTCTGTACATCGTACGATTTTACGGTCTCACCAGCTATTTTCCCCGGGCCGTCACCGCGTCTCTCTTCATTATTCCAATCTTTACCCTGGGGATTGCGCTGACTTCACCGTACCATAGTTTTATCCGTCAGGAAATGGAAATCCTGGGAACCTATCCCCGCCACATGGTACGTATGGTCCGGGGACCCTGGTTCTGGTACCACTCCGTATACTGTTACATACTGATGCTGGCGGCATTTATTCTTGCCCTGACCCAGCATAAACAGATCCTCAGGATTTACCGCCTGCCTTCAACCCTGCTGCTCCTGGGTATTTCACTTTCAGTGGCAGCCAATATCCTGGTGGTACGGATTTCCCTGGCTTTGGATTTGTCCCTGGTATCGGCAAGCTTTTCTTCAATGCTGCTTTACCTGGCAACGAAAAACTATCACGGCCTGGACTTCTGCATCCGCGCCCGGCAGGAGGCGTTCCATTACCTGGACCGGTCCATATTCATCCTGGACGATGAGGAAGGAATCGTCAGTGCCAACAGGAGCGCACGCTCCTGGCTGGAACAGACGGGAATTACTCCAGAAGGCGGATCATTCCGGAGCGTGGCCGAAAAAATGGCGGCGCTGTCGGAAAAACAGGAATCCCTGGATGATCTTGGCCAGGGAAATGATTTTTACTTCCGCTCCGGACGGATTTTCAACCTCCGAAAAAAACCCATCTACGACAGGCGGAACAATCCCCTGGGGTCTTTTGTCTTCATTACCGACGAAACGGAAAACCGTAAACTTATTGCTTATCTGGACCGGCATTCGGGCATGGATGCGTTAACGGGGTTATCCAACCGGCGGCAGATGGAGGAAGTTTTTTCCCAGCTGGACCGGGACGGCGGCTATCCCCTGGCAATTATCGCCGGTGATCTCAACAATCTTAAGGAAATCAATGATACCCTTGGCCACCAGCAGGGAGACATTCTCCTCCGGGTAACGGCGGAAACCCTTCGCAGTACCTGCCCGCCAAGGGCCCGGATTTTCCGTACCGGAGGGGATGAGTTTACCATCCTCCTGCCTGGTCACGGGACAGAGGACGCGGATTTGCTGACGGACGCCATCCGGAACGCCCTGGAAAAACAGCGGCACCGGTATCCCTTTAAACCTTCTATCGCCCTGGGTGTGGCGGTACAGGAGAACCCCGGGGAGGAGTTTTCCGGGACTCTCCGGCGCGCCGATGCCGCTATGTACCGGGACAAAGAACGCTGTAAATCCCAGCAGGCAAAAAGAACGTTATAAAACTGGCGGCGCTGTTCCAAGGTTTATGAACCCGTAAAAGCCGCGGTAAATTCTTTTATAAAATCCGCTATAAAATACGCGGAAGGTTCCACTAACCCCGGGTCTACCGTATCCAGAGTATCCCGGGGGGTGTGGGTATCCCGTAAGCCGCCGCTGCCCATGTCCGAGGACGCCAGGGCCAGACAGGGTATCCCCTTAACAGCAAAGGGAACATGGTCTCCGGCGTACCAGGGTTCGCCGGTTACCGTTTCTTTCCTTCTTCCAATAATATCCTCCGCCAGCAGCCGTGCTGATTCATCCAGGTTGTAAAATGAAACCGCCGTCCGGGAACCTCTATGGCAGGGGGAATCGCTGTTGATTACCAGTAAAGGCAGGACCGGCGGCCCTCCCGGAATCCCGCCGCCCTGTTCCAGATAAGCAAGATAGGCCAGCATCCCCGGAGCGCCGTAGTAATCCTCGCCGTTGACCGGAACAATATCAACACCAAAGACCCCGGATCCAAGACCCCGGGCCGCCTCAAGAAGCACCGCTGTTCCCGCGGCGTTGTCCAGCGCTCCGGGGGTGTTGTAGGCAGTATCCATGTGGGCGCAGAACACAATCCGGCCCCGGGGTTGCACCACCCGCCGGGACGCAACCAATTGGCGGCTCCGCGCGGGGAGAGTCTTTGAGTTAATCGTGAGAGCCGCGCTTCCTCCCGGGAAATCTGATTCAATTTCCCTCAAAATACCGGCGCTGATATACGCCGAAGGAATGGTAAAATTGCCATCCTCAAAAAGGGGAAAAGGATCCATTCCGCAGAGGGGGTGCTGTCCGGTGGCGGCGACAATGGCCGCCGGCGCCTTCTCCTCGAGAAGGGTAATGAGCCGCCGGTGATCTTCAGGGTAATAAAACGGATAGTCCTTGGGCTGGAGCGGTCCCTTGGTAAGTTCCCCGGTAAGCAGGAGAATCCGGCCGCGGCAGTCAAGGGTCTCCAGTTCCGCCATGGTCCCGGCGGCGGCGGTTCCGGCGGTACCGGAAAAACCACGGGAAAACGTACCGGGAAAGACTTCGAACTCCCGGCCGTTAATGGTAAGCACGGATCTCCCCCGTTCCCAGATCCTGCAGCTGAATGGCAGGGACCGGACATCATATTCCATATTCCTGAGATGCTCCTCAAGATACGCCAGCACCGCGTCGTTCCCCGGGGTGCCTACAGGCCGTTCCCGGGAAAGGGTCTCCAATATTTTTCGAACCATGTATCTCTCCTTCTGCTTTTTCAGAGTAAAGGTACGGAAAATGCAGAGGGTGGTGTACAAGTGTAAGGTTTGAAAATCAAAATTTTGAAATACTCCGGATCAGGACTGCCCTACAGGTCTTCCTGAGGCAGCGCTGCCATCCGGTCAAAAAGACCGGGGAGATTTTCCGCCGCTTTTTTGAGAATCGTAAGTTCTTCCAGCCAGCGGTCCCCGGCGGACAGCAGTTCATCCGCCGGCGGTTGGGACAGGCCGCTAAGTACTTCCCCGGGACGGCCCCGGTCAAAGAGACTGAGGCTGCGGTGGACCGCGGACATGCTGTACCCCGACCGGCGGAGCATGCAGACAATACGCAGCCGTTCCATATCAGCCGGACTGTAGAGCCGTTCCCCTTTGTCCCCCAGAAGTTCCGAATGGACCAGCCGGTTTCGTTCCCAGTTCCGCAGGGTCTCCGCCGTTGTACCCAGAATCATGGCAGCTTCTTTCCGGGAAAGAAACCGTTCAGGCGGAGGATTCCTTTTCTCCGGACCACGATGCCCTTCCCCGGGATTGGCCCATACCCGGAGCAAATCCGCAGTTTCCCGGGCCCGGCGTATTTCTTCTTCAATAATATGAATATACTCCAGGGCAAGATCCCTGCCCGTCTCAAAATCCCGGGACGCCCCGGCACGGATCACGGCATACCCCGCGGCGCGGATTGTCCGGTTGCTGTAGAGAAAACCGAAGATATTCCGGCAGATTTCCAGCTGGAGAACCTGGAGTTCCGTAAAACAGCGGTAATTGTTCTCCCCCCGCTCCGCCGGTGAAATAAAGCCAAGACGTTCGTAGAGCCGTATGGTATTGGGGTGAAGGCCGAAACGCCGGGCCAGGTCTATGGGTTTATAGCAGTCCAAAGAAAAATTCCTTTTTGGAATTCTATACTTTTTCAGCATACTATGCAGAAACGGGAATGTACAGCCAAACCAGTCAGGGCTTGATTGCCAGTTTCCAAAAGAAAGGATATAACAGATCTATGATCGATATGACCCAGGGGAACCCCCTCAGACTGATTTCCCGTTTTGCCCTGCCCCTTTTGGCGGGCAACGTACTCCAGCAGATGTACAACATGGTGGACAGCATTGTGGTAGGCAATTTTGTGGGGAAAGAAGCCTTGGCGGCGGTGGGCAATTCCTATGTGATAAATTTCCTCCTGACATCGCTTTTTATGGGGATCGGACTGGGCGCGACAATTCTCATTTCCCAGTTTTTCGGCGCAAAGCAGAACAGCCGGATCAAGGAAACGGTGGATACCATGTACATCGCCTTGCTTATTTCCGGCGCGGCGGTGACGGTAATAGGCATCTTTATAGCCGAACCCCTGCTCCGCCTGATGAATACCCCCGAAGGCATAACCCTGGACTGGTCCGTGGAGTATCTGCAGATTCTGTTCCTGGGGACAGTTTTCAGCTTCGGGTACAACATTAACAGCGGCATCCTCCAGGGCCTGGGGGACAGCAAGCTGCCACTCCTGTTTCTTGCCATCGCTGCGGTGCTGAACGTTATCCTGGACCTGGTTTTTGTGGTGGCCTTTGGCTGGGGCGTGTTCGGTGTTGCCCTGGCGACCATTATTTCCCAGGCTTTTTCTTTCCTCTTCGGTATCTGGTTTATGAACCGGTACGTAAAGACCGTGCATATTTCCCTCAGGCGTATGCGTTTTAATCCGTCGATCCTCATTCAGAGCATCCGGATCGGGCTTCCCGCGGGGCTGCAGAATATGATGTTTTCCCTGGGAACCATGGTACTCCAGCGGCTGGTAAACAGCTACGGGCCGGCTTTTATGGCGGGGTACAGCAGCGTAGGCAAAATCGACTCATTTGCCTTTATGCCCATCTCCAGTTTTGCCACCGCGGTGACCACCTATGTGGGACAGAACATAGGAGCCCGGAAGATGGACCGGGTAAAAACCGGTGTCCGGAACACTCTGTTCATGTCCGGAGTTTTATGTATAATCATCAGCTTCCTGGTGATTGTGTTCGGCCGATATCTGATGATGGCTTTTTCCAATGACGAGGAAGTGATTCTCACGGGGGTTGAATTTCTCAAACGGCTCATGCCGTGTTACGTTCTGCTGTCCGCTTTGTTTATCTTTAATGCCGCCCTCCGGGGTGCGGGCAGTTCCATACTGCCTCTGGTTTCGTCCATAGTATCCATGCTGGTATTCCGGGTTCCCCTGGCGTATTTCCTGGACAGCCGCTTCGGGAAATTCGAAATGTTCTGGTGTTACGGTATCGGGTGGGCCGCGGGACTTCTGATTTCCGGTATTTACTACATTTCCGGCCGCTGGAAGAAAAAAGCCTACCAAACATTGGAAGCCGCAGAAGGCCAGGGGTGAAGGATTTTTACAGCGCCGCAGCAGAAGCGAAAAAGACAGGAACAATGCGGCCTTATGTACTATACTTTGTATTATAATGTAGAAAGAGGAGTTAAAAATGAAAAAACTGTATTCCACAAAAATGACCAATACCGGAGGCCGGTCCGGGGAAGTGCATTCCCCGGATAAGTCCTTTGCTTTCAAGATCGCGGCGCCGGGCCAGACCGCGGAGGGTGCCACCAATCCCGAGCAGCTATTCGCCGCGGGATTCAGTTCCTGCTTCAACAGCGCCCTGGATGTGGTAATGCTCCAGGAAAAAATCAGGGCTAAAAGTACGGTCTCTGCCATTGTCTCCCTGTATGAAATGGATAAACTGGATTTTAAAATCGGGGTTGAAATCGAAGGCCACATTGAAGGGCAGACACCGGAAAAAACCGAAGAGCTGCTGAAAAAAGCTCATCAGGTCTGCCCCTACTCAAAAGCCACCCGGGGAAATATTGACGTCGTAATAAAGGCCGTGTAAAAAAGCGGTTTCGATAGAATATTCTTCTGATTGATACAAAACGCCGGAACAGGCTGAAAAGGCCTGGATCCGGCGTTCTTTATTTTTACGGTATTATCGTGTACAGTTAACCATCCGGAATCCAAACAGATATCCCGCTGCGTCCGGCGGGACACAGCGGGAGAGGAGCACCAATGACCCTGGATATGACAAAAGGCCCCCCGGCCCGTCTGATGATCCGATTCGCCCTGCCCTTGCTGGCGGGGAATCTGTTCCAGCAGCTTTACAATATCGCAGATACACTTATTGTAGGGCGATACCTGGGCAGAGAAGCGCTGGCTGCAGTGGGTTCGGCTTTTGCCATCATCGTCCTGGTCAATTCCATCCTCATTGGATTATCTATGGGCGCCGCGGTTCTTTTTGCCCAGCTTTTCGGCGCCCGGGAGTACCGCAAATTAAAAAGCGCCATAACTATGGCGGCCGTGTTCATCTTCGGCATTACGGTTATCCTCTCGGCGGGAACATTTTTCTTTACCGATGGCATCATTTCCCTCTACCGCATGCCCCCGGAGACCCTGAACTACGCCGGAGATTACCTGCGGTGCATTTTCGCGGGGTTAATCTTTGTCTCGCTGTACAATTTTTCCGCAAACATTCTCCGGGCTCAAGGCGATTCAAAATCACCGCTGTTCTTCCTTACCGCCGCCTGTATCATCAACATCATTCTGGATTTCTGTTTTGTGCTGGGTTTCGGGATGGGTGTCTTCGGCGCTGCCCTGGCCACAGTTATTGCCCAGGCAATTTCCGGGATAAGCTGCACAATCTGGACCGTGAAAAAGCTGCGGTTTCCTGAATTCAAAAAAAGCGACCATGGCTTTGACCGGGGACTTTTCAGTCTGGTGAGCCGCTATGCCCTGCTCACCGCTATGCAGCAGTCGGTGATGAACTTCGGCATTGTTCTTATCCAGGGATTGGTAAATACCTTCGGGGCGGCGCTTATGGCGGCTTTTGCCGCGGGAGTCAAGATCGACGCCTTCGCATATATGCCGGTACAGGATTTCGGCAACGCTTTGGCGACCTATACAGCCCAGAATACCGGAGCCGGACATGATGACAGAGTCCGGTCCGGTCTCCGCTGGGCGGCGTTAATTTCGGGAATCTTCTCCGTTTTTGTTTCAGTACTGGTTTTTATTTTCGCGGAATCCCTCATCGGAATATTTCTCCGGGACAGTGACCGGGAGGTTACCGCCATGGGAGCCCAGTACCTGCGTATTGAAGGCGCCTTCTATGCGCTTATAGGTTTTCTTTTTCTTTTTTACGGTTTTTACCGGGGGCTTGGCCGGGCGGGTATGTCAATTATACTTACCATAACATCCCTGGGAACCCGGGTGCTCCTGGCCTATTCCCTGGCTCCTGGCTTCGGCTACAAGGCAATCTTCTGGGCTATCCCCATCGGATGGTTCCTCGCCGATCTCCTGGGTCTTCTGGTGTGGCTTAAGACACGGAGGAGTTTGCGCGATGATTTTTCATTTTCTCCGTAGTTTCAGTTAAAACCAAGTTTTTCTTTTTTATTCTTCCCGAAGGTTCTGTATTTTTTCATAGTTAGGTCAATTGATTGTTCTGCAGCTTCTAATGATGTTTCAGCATCAGTATTTTTTCACCACTTCAAGAACTTTATATTTTAAATCGAAATTTATTCGGCATATTACGGTCTAACCATCGTTCATAATAAATCATAACATTAAATAAATCAGAAAAAGCTATAATACACAGGAATACAGTTAAAATAATAAAATGCATATTATTTATACTTACATCTCTCGGTTCTTTCAAAAAGAACCTTATAATAATTGAGCTTGTAAATGAAAAAGCAAAAAAATACAAAGAAATTGCCGCTATATCAAATGAGCTGTGGTTTGACTCCGCTGTAAACACTAATGAATAAAATAAAAAACCAGCAAGAAGAATTATATAAATACCTAACAACAATAGGTTACATAATTTTAAAATCATTTTAATGCTTCGATTCTCCTTTTATATCAATCTTTTTTCTATTAAATATGTTACATATAACACCACAAAAATAACAATATCACGAATGGTACTTGCTTAGCGATATAGAGATAACAGGGTGTGGGTTCGTATAATATATACCGCAGATGCCTTCTATGCGGAGGATTTTCCTGACAGCAGACAGGATATACCAAAAAGGGCCGTCCGGATTTCCCGGACAGCCCTCAATTTCAGATTACCTGTGTAGTGTATTTCTTTATTTTCTCTTCATCCAATTCAACACCAAAACCAGGACCATCAGGAACCATCATAAATCCGTTTTCGTGTTTCAACGGATTCTTCGCGATTTCATCGGCGGGACCGGACAGCTGGCCGAAAGGTACGATGTCATGGGCATAATACGACGCATACGATGTTGATACCGCAGTCAGCCATATTGACTGGGACAAACTGCAGCGCGGACGGTGGAGCACTATCCCGACTCCAGCTCCCTCACATATCGCGGATACCTTGAAGAATCCGTTTAAGCCGCCCGTGCGGTACGGGTCAATGCTTAATACGTCAACACAGTCCATCCGTATAAGGTCTATGGCTCTCTGCACCGCCATTTCCGGGGTAAAGGTATGATAGCCGTTGAATTGCTCACAGATACATACTGGTACGCCGGTGAGTTCCCGCAGCTTCTTAAAGCCGTAGGATTCAAACATCCGGAGACACCCTTCGGAATATTGGAGGTTATACTCGGACATCCGTTTGATTATCCGCGCTCCATCCGCCAGGTCATACGCCTGATTCGCGTCCACACGCAGTATCACATCTTCCCACCCAAACTGCCGGCGTACTTCCTTCAATATCTCAAGATCGTTCTTATCATTGGCGCCGACCTTCAGTTTGATTGTTTTTATTCCTTCGGATATGGCCTGCCCGATCTCCTTAATTGCCTGGTCAACCGGTTTCTCTCCCACGAAAAGCGTAATCGCCTGGCGTTCCCGTACCTTTCCGCCAAACAGTTTATACACCGGAAGTCCCATCTTTTTACCGATCGCGTCGTAACAGGCTTCCTCCACCATATGGATATAATTGCGTTCCCGGACTTCGGCGGTGGGATAACTGTTCCGCCAAACCCGTGAGATTCCCGGGCCACGGCGGTTCGCGATATCCTGGATGTCAAACACATCCATCCCTATCACGTTCTTTTTTATTCCGTCAAGATTTCCGCGGAACCCATAGGTTGATTCCCACTCGGATTCACCGACAATTCCTTCATCGGTATACACCCGTAAGATACTGGTCATTATATTTCCGGCATGGGGCCATTTCCCGACCCAGCTTTCGGTCTCTTCCTGAGTTTCATTACGGTAGGGATTTCCATCGTATCCGTCATTTCCGCCGGTCACTGTGGTGCCAACTTTCGGCATCTTCAGCGCGATAGCTTTAATATCAGTGATTTTCACTTCCATTCCTCCAAAAAAATATTGTTGTAAAAGTCCTAAATCAAATTACCTGTGTAGTGTATTTCTTTATTTTCTCTTCATCCAATTCAACACCAAAACCAGGACCATCAGGAACCATCATAAATCCGTTTTCGTGTTTCAACGGATTCTTCGCGATTTCATCGGCCGACCCGGACAGCTGGCCGTGAGGCACGATGTCATGGGCATAATACGACGCATACGATGTTGATACCGCAGTCAGCCATATTGACTGGGACAAACTGCAGCGAGGACGGTGGAGTACTATCCCGACTCCAGCTCCCTCACATATCGCGGATACCTTGAAGAACCCGTTTAAGCCGCCCGTGCGGTGCGGATCGATGCTTAATACATCAACACAGTCCATCCGTATAAGGTCTATGGCTCTCTGCACCGCCATTTCCGGGGTAAAGGTATGATAGCCGTCAAATTGCTCACAGATACATACTGGAACCCCGGTGAGTTCCCGCAGCTTCTTAAAGCCGTAGGATTCAAACATCCGGAGACACCCTTCGGAATATTGGAGGTTATACTCGGACATCCGTTTGATTATCCGCGCTCCATCCGTCAGGTCATACGCCTGATTCGCATCCACACGCAGTATCACATCTTCCCACCCAAACTGCCGGCGTACTTCCTTCAATATCTCAAGATCGTTCTTATCGTTGGCGCCGACCTTCAGTTTGATTGTTTTTATTCCTTCGGATATGGCCTGTCCAATGTCCTTAATCGCCTGGTCAACCGGTTTCTCTCCCACGAAAAGCGTAATCGCCTGGCGTTCCCGTACCTTTCCGCCAAACAGTTTATACACCGGAAGTCCCATCTTCTTCCCGATCGCGTCGTAACAGGCTTCTTCTACCATATGTATGAAATTGCGTTCCCGGACTTCGGCGGTGGGATAGCTGTTCCGCCAAACCCGTGAGATTCCCGGGCCACGGCGGTTGGCGATATCCTGGATGTCAAACACATCCATCCCTATCACGTTCTTTTTTATTCCGTCCAAGGTTCCGCGAAGGCCATAAGTCGCGTAACATTCGGATTCGCCGACAATTCCTTCATCGGTATACACCCGTAAGATGCTGGTCATTATATTTCCGGCATGGGGCCATTTCCCGACCCAGCTTTCGGTTTGCTCCTGGGTTTCATTGCGGTACGGATTTCCATCGTACCCGTCATTTCCGCCGGTCACTGTGGTGCCAACTTTCGGCATCTTCAGCGCGATAGCTTTAATATCAGTGATTTTCACTTCCATTCCTCCAAAAAAGAAATAACTGCTGAAACCCTAAAAATTCACATGTATAATACACAGGCAACTTTTCTGCCTGGCTCCACTTCAATCAAAGGTATATCCTGGGTCTTGCACCGTTCCTGGCAATATTTGCAGCGCGGGGCAAAACGGCAGCCGGGTTTGGGATTGATGGGATTTGTGACTTCACCGGATAAAATTATTCTTTCCTGTTTTCGATCAAGAACCGGAAGCGGTACGGCGGAAAGCAGCGCCTGGGAATACGGGTGAAACTGTTTTTCAAACAATTTGTTTTTTTCAGTGTACTCCACAACCTTTCCCATATACATGACCATGATATTGGTACTTATATGTTTCACAACACAAAGGTTATGGGTTATAAACATATAGGCCAGGCCGTTTTTTTCCTGCAGATCCATGATTAGATTAAGTATTTGTGCCTGAATTGAAACGTCCAAAGCTGAAACCGGTTCATCGCAGACAATAAACTTTGGGTTAAGCGCCAATGCACGGGCTACGCCTACCCTCTGGCGCTTTCCTCCGTCAAGTTCGTGCGGATAAGTATTCACGTAGCGGGAAGAAAGCCCGACAATATCCATCAGTTCAAGGACCCTGTTTTTTATTTCATTTTTGTCTGTTAAGGTTTTACGGACATAAATTGGCTCCGCTATAAGAGCCTGGACCGAAAGCCGGGGGTTAAGTGACGAAAAAGGATCCTGAAAGATCATCTGCATTTCGCTGTAGAGTGGTTTCTTCTTTCTTCCAAAGGGTCCAAATATGCTTTCACCGTTGTAAAGAACTTCACCCTCTGTTGCTTCCAGCAGACCAAGAAGAACTCTTCCGAGAGTGGACTTTCCGCACCCGGATTCTCCGACAACTCCAAGGGTTTCTAATTGGTCTATTTTCAGATCAACATCATCAACAGCATGCACCAGACCGCTGGGGACCTTAAAATATTTTTTTAATCCACGAACTTCCAAGATAGGTACAGCCATTTCTATTCACCCCATTTGTCTTTGTAAAGAAAACACTTGATTGTATGAGTACCTTTCGTATAGTAATCTGGTTCTTTTTCAGCACATATATCTTTTTTATATATACAGCGCTCATAAAACTTGCAGCCCTTTGGCAGATCTTCAGGATTCGGCATCGAGCCTATTATGGGTGTAAGTCTGCGGGCGTTGGTAGTTAAGTCAGGTATACATTTAAAGAGCCCTTCGGTGTATGGATGATTTTCCTTCCGTACGTATATATCTTCTATTTTACCAATCTCAAATATTTCACCGCTGTAAATTACTGCTATTTTTGAACAAATCTCCACGACGATACCAAGATCATGTGTTATCAGCAGCATTGCTGTATTAAATTCAGATTTTAATTTTCTGATAAGTTCCAGTATCTGCGCCTGAATGGTTACATCCAGCGCTGTCGTCGGTTCATCCGCAAGAATAAGTTCAGGTTCGGCAATTAATGCCATGGCTATAATTATTCTTTGCTTCATGCCGCCGGAAAACTGGAAAGGAAATTCTCCCTGCCTGGCTGGAGGTATCCCAACGAGGGTCAGGATATTATCAACTTTTTTCTTTTTTTCCGCCAATGAAAGTTCTTTAAAATGCAAATCAAGAACTTCCATGATCTGTACACCTACAGTTTTGGTCGGATTAAGGCTCGACATGGGATCCTGAAAAATCATTGATATTTTCCGGCCCCTGATTTCCTGCATTTCCTCATTGGAAAAGTTTATCAAATCTTTTCCGTCATAGCTTATACTGCCTTTTTTAATTTCACCAACATTCTTGGGAAGCAGCTTTAAAATGCTCAAAGCCAATGTAGTTTTTCCGGCACCGGTTTCCCCAACCAATCCTACAGTTTCCCCGGCCTCAAGAGAAAAATTGAGCCCGTTAAGCGCGTGTACAACTCCGCTGTCGGTATTGTATTGAACAAACAGGTCTTTTACTTCCAATAAATTGGACATATTGTCCTTCCTTATCTCTTCATTTTCGGATCGAGAGCATCACGAAGCCCATCACCGATAAAATTGGCGCATGCGACAGTCAACCCAATCATCACTCCGGGAATAATACCCAAGTGCGGGAAATGCCTTACAAATTGTCGGTTTTCCGAAAGTATGGTCCCCCATTCCGGAGTAGGCGGGGAAACACCGATACCCATGAATCCCAGTGCGGCTATAGAGAGAATAGCTCCCCCAATAGCAAAAGTCGCTGCGATAATAACCGGCCCGATTCCATTAGGCAGTATATGTTTTGCAATTATCCTGAAATTACTGGTCCCGCAGCATTTTGCGGCTTCCACAAATTCCTGGCTCCGTAATGTTAAAACAGAAACTCTGGTAAGCCGCGTGAATCGTGGAATTTCGGTTACTGCTATGGCAAACGCCAAAGTAAAGGTGCCGTCACCGAGAGCGATACAGACTGCCATTGATAATAATAAATTCGGACACGCCTGCAAAACATCAGAAAGGCGCATAATAATTGTATCTAACACACCGCCGAAGTATCCGGCCGTCCCGCCCGCAACGAGGCCGATTGAAAGACCGACACCAACAGCTACTATACCGGAAAAAAGCGAGATCCTGCCGCCGTATATAATTCTGGCTAATAAATCTCTTCCAAGAGCGTCAGTCCCAAAAATATGCGAGAAACTAGGCGTCGAAAACCGGTTTGGTATATCCTGCGTGATCACATCTTCATAATCGATATACAACGGAGCGCTCACAATAGCAATCACGATAAAACTCAAAATAACAAGTCCCACTATGGCGAGCTTATTTCTTTTATAACGGGCGAGAATCAACCCCCACTGTGAAGTGTCTTTCTTTTTCCCCATAGCGTCACTTTTATCAGACATGGAATCCCCCTCTGCTGTTGTTCATAGCATCAATAATTACTATTCAAGCTTCACCCTGGGGTCAATAAACGCATAAATAAAATCAATCAATAAATTCACCACCGCTACAAATACCCCTACAAAGAAAATCACACCCATTACAACAGGTATATCCCGGACCCTCGCAGCATTTGCTACGTATGAACCAATCCCCGGAATCGCAAACACCGTCTCGATAACGAGGCTGCCGCTTATTACATTTGCAAACATAAGACCAATATGAGTAACTACGGGCAGAAGTCCATTACGGACGACATGGTTTCTGATTACCCAGCCCTCGCTGCCTCCCTTCGCCCGTGCCGTCCGGATATAATCCTGAGTCAGAACATCGAGCATACTGGAACGGGTTATTCTGATTGTAGAAGCCCCGTGACTGGAACCGCTGCTGAAGGAAGGCAATATATAATGCTTGAATGTTGCGGCGCCCATAACAGGGAGCCATCCAAGTATTGTCCCGAAAATCATCTGCAAAAACATTCCAAGCCAGAAAGTTGGAATACTGAAAAACAGCATCGCAAAAGCAAGGACGGAATAATCTATTGGCGTATTATGTTTAACTGCTGCAAGAATCCCTAAAGATACGCCCATAACCGCCGCGACGAGAGTTATCAATACCGCCAATTTGAGTGTATAAGGAATACGCTCGAAAAACTCATTAAAAACAAGTCTCCCGGTAAACCAGGATCTTCCAAAATCACCCTGGAGAGCGTCCTTCATGTATGTGACGTATCGAACCAGTATGGGATCATCCAAACCAAGTTCAATCCGCTTTTCTATTATTTGTTCAGGAAGGGCGTCCGGACCTAAAATAAGAGAAGCAGGATCTCCAGGGGCAAGTGCGAGTATGGTATAAATAAATAAAGTAACGCCGATTAAAACCGGAATAACCAGCAATATACGTTTCAGTATATATTTTAGAATAGTCATCTATACGTACTCCCTGCTATTTTTATAGGTATTCCGGGGATTACCCCGGAATACATCAATTAAATCCTAATAACCCCAGAACCAATACTTGTAGAACAGACCCCGGCACAGCTGGACATCGAGACCTTTTCTCCAGGCTAAGGTATTTACTTCCTGCAGGATGTGAAGATTATAAGCATCTTCAGCGTCAATAGTCTCAACGTATGCCCATCCGGCGGCACGCTTATCGGGATCGGGTTCTCCGCGGTTTTTCAGGAGGAACGCATCCAATTCCTCATTCTGCCTGGGCCCGTTCCAGTTTGGATAGAATGGGCGCCGCGGACGGTACAATTCATTAAACAGGCGGTCAAAATCCAGATGTGAGGCGGAAGAACTCGACAATAAGGCATCAAAATCACCGGTTCTGTTTTCAATTTCCACGCGGGTTGCGGCATCCACCACAAGGATGCTCATGTTAATTCCGGCTTCCCGCAATGAACCTTGAATAACTTCCGCCGCTCTTTGCTCAGGTCCGGCCCGGACTACAACCTTAAATTCCTGGCCATTATAATTTGCGGCCTTAAGGTATTCCCGTGCTTTATCAAGATCCCTGGTATAGGTGTAATACGTTCCATCAGGCGGCCGTGAAGTAAAAGACTTTGAACCATATAAACTGGTGACCTCGCCTCTTCCGGCGTACACCGCCATATTGACAGCGTCCTTATCAACCGCGTGCTGAACAGCTTTACGGAAATTCATGTTATTCGAAACCCAGCTTTTTTCCAGCAAATTAAATCTCATTGTTAATGTCGTGGAAGAATCGATGGTGTCCCATACTACATTGGGGTCACTCAGGAACAGCAGATTATCAATGGGAGAATTAATTACCACATCAATTTCACCGGACTGCAGAGCAAGTATCATTGTGTTGATGTCGGGTATTGTCCTTATAATAACACGCTTAAACTGTGAAGGCCCTCTCCAATAGTCTTCATTTCTTTCAAGGGTAATCGAGTTTCCAGGTATGCTGCTTACATATTTAAAGGGACCTGTTCCGATAGGTTTATCCTGCATACCCTGAAGACCTACTTCGTCAAAATACTTTTTGCTCTGAATACCAAAATGTCTGATACACATCCAGTTTATCGCGGGCGCATACGGAGCGGTAAAATGAATTATAACGGTCAAGTCATCGACAATTTCGACGTGGTCAAGATTCATCCCGATCCGCCCAGGATTCATTCTTTCATTCCCTTCTATAGTAAAATGGAAATCTTCGGCCGTTAATTTATAACCGTTATGGAAATAGACATTGTCCCTGATATTAATTTTTAGCTGCATCAAGTCAGGAGTGAACTCCCAGGATTCAGCCAGTTCGGGATTTATCTGCATGTTGTAGGTGTCAAAATGAAACGGGAAATCAAATACATTATAAAGAATCGGATGGTCAAATTGGCTTGAATTTCTAGAATGCAAAGATGAAAAAAGAGTAGGTTCCTGCAAAACGCCGATAACCAGTTCCCGGTCCATTCCTTTAGTTCCATCACCTGCAGAGCCAGTGGCAGCATCTTTTTTATTACTGCAACCCAGCATGACCGCTGCAAAACATACAGCAATCAGGATCATTGCGATCTTCTTAGCTTTCATACCCTCTAATTCTCCTTTCCTTGCAATAAAATAAAAACCATATCCCCGTATGGTGGGCTGTACTTTAAAAAACGGAGACTGAAATTAAGCCACCAGTCCGGCAGAAACAAAACACCAAACATCCTCCTTAACGGACAATACACTTACCCTTTGCTTTGAAGATTATAAGAACGGATTTTTTAATGCGTCAACAAATATTTGTATGATTTCATGAGTTTGAATATTCCGATGCAATTATTTGCAAATCTGTGCAGCGCATTCAAACTATAAAAACCAAACCCAACGGTGTGATTTAATTTTTTTACCGGAAGAAATTCACTGCGGTGTTTTTCATAGATTGCGCACATGCAGCATGCCAGAAGCGGAAAATTATTTTCTGACCAGTACAAAGAAAACATCGGCATCCTCCGGAATACATTCCAACCCAATTGTGACAACACTCAATTTATTACGCAGATGCGCAAATCATTTTTCTCTTCAGAATTACGTCTGCTTCTACCAGGCACATTACCCCGAGGCGCACACCAATAGCGCACACCGACATTCCTATGCTCAGCGATTTTGGCGATCATCACCATAAACCGACAGATCATTTCAGTGTCCCAGGGTCGAGAAAAAAATTACAGTTTTTTAAAGATTTTTTACGGACAGGTAGATACAGAAAACTTTATTAACAGAAAATACGCTAAGTGTATTTTCTATAAGCTTTTCTGCGCAGGACTTCCTCCTTTCTGGACTAATAGTAACTCGACTATATATACTTGTCAAGAAAAATCACTCCAAAATATCCAATTATATATATAGGACAAATTTATTAAAAAAGCAGAAGACATGATTAAACCGGAATTATAATAGAAAATATTTAAAAGATCGTCAGACAGAAATGAAGCCAGTGATCTGTACTGTGAATACACAGAAAATTTCTCTCAGTTCATGACAATGATTTTTGTGCATACCCTAACTGCAGGAGTAAATTGTTTTTCATCTAGTCACGCAGGAATTGATTGAGATGCCGAGCCCGCTCCGCTTTGTTCAAACGCTTCATTTATTTTTTTTGCGCCGGTAACCTGCGCTTTGGTATTCCCTGACGGCCATCAGTTAAACGGTACATTAATGTGGTCACCATAAACCCGATCCGCTTCTTTTTAACGCACCCCTTAGCTGCAGTAAAACCTTTGCATTCACTCAAGCGTATTGAAAAGAAATTTCGCAGAGATTATAGCTTTGTATTTGATTATGCACTGCAAACACAGTATCAATACTAGCCGTACTGAAAAATCAATCAGATGTTTTTTGAACTCGATTGCGGCATAAACTGCGGCCCTTCTCTATCAATGTCCGCATTGATATGACACGCCATGATACTGAGAGTAAAATACATCTTAATTATTTTTTGAATCATGATGAACTGAAAAGAGCGATGATATATTTCATGCGGTATTCTCTTAAACACCAATCCGTCAATGATAAAGAAATCGATGATAACGAACTTTGTTCAATCAAAGACATCCATCGGTGAAGTGGCTGTACAAAATTTTCAGCCGGCGATGGATATTGCTGTCATCGTAAATATCATGCCGCTCGTTATTATTGATGATGTAATTAATGGCTGGAGTGTGTGTGACAGCATCTGAATCAGCGGTGCACAAAAAACCGCAAATCTAAAATAAGATTTTCAGTTTCATCGAAAGCTTTACGGAAACGGCAGCCCAGCCGGTTTCCCCAGGGGACCATGAGACGAACCTGCACAGATTTGCAAATAATTGCATCACATTATTCAAACCCGTGAATAACGTACAAATATTTGTTGACATATTGAAAATTCCATCTCTATAATCATCCAGCTGAAATGGAAAGCACATCGTTAATTACTTCGCGGAAAATTTTACAATGGAGGATAGTATGGATTTAGCAACGTTGGACATATCTTCAATGAAGAAGAAAATAATTGAAGCGGAAGGTACCCACTACCCGTCCAAAACCTATGCCGAATATGCCAATAAGCCCAACTACGACACATCCAAAAAGGAATTTCCTATTTTGGTGAGTATCCAGAAAGCTCATTTTTTCATGCTGGTAAAACAAAACTTATTAAACAAGGATGATACCGAAGCAATAAAAAAAGCACTGTCGTCCATTCCCTATGAGGAATTCTATTCCAGTGAATACGACAGAAAAAACGAAGACATGTACTACACCATGGAAAGCTGGATGATGAAAAAGTTCGGGGATGGAACGGGAAATCTCCATCTTGGCAGGAGCCGGAATGATATCGGAAACACTACCATGCGTATCCGCTTAAGAAATTCCCTGCTGGAAATTATGGACTCGCTGCAGGAACTGCATACCGCCTTTATCGCATTGGCAAAGGAATACCGTGATCTGATTATGGTAGCCCATACCCATTCCCAGCAGGCGCAGATCGGTACCTTCGGTCATATACTGATCGGTTTTGCGAAGGTCCTTGAACGGCGTATGGAGGACTGCAAACACGCCTATGCGACGGTCAACCAGAGCCCCATGGGCGCGGCGGCCATTGAAACCTCCGGTTTCAATATGGACAGGGATATTGTTTCGGAATTATTAGGGTTTGACAGCCTGATCGAAAATTCCTATGACGCCATCGCGTGTTCCGACCATATTTCTCAGGCTGCCTGTGCGGTGAAAATTACCGCGATAGAAATCGGACGCATTACCACCAGCCTTTTGTGGTGGAATACCCAGGAATTTGATCTGATCAGATGTGCCCCGTGTTTTGTCGGAACCAGTTCCATTATGCCTCAGAAAAGAAATCCCGGACCGCTGGAATATATCCGGAAAAAAAATGCCCGGATAATCGGTGAGTGTGATGCGGTACTGCTGGAAGCGGATAATGTTCCTTACGAAGAATATCTCAACCTGGGGGAAGCAACGGAAGGTGCGCTTTCCGCGATGTCCGGACTGAAAAAGGTCATCCATCTGCTGTCTCTGGTTATGTCGACCATGGGTGTGGAAGAGAAAAGTTTTGAAAGATGGGCACGGCAAACCTTTGCCGGAATTACCGAGTTTTCCGATATGCTGGTACGGGAAGAAGGAATAAATTACCGATTAGCCCATCATGTGGCTCATGAAATTTCAGGCTATTGCGTTGACAACAGCATTACTCTGGACAAAATGCAGTTTGATATTATTGAAAAATCCTTTGAGAAGGTTGTCGGAAGAAAATTGTCCGCCAGCCATGACACGGTTATGAAAAGCCTTGATTCAACCAATTTTGTGAAGGTCCGTACGGTAAAAGGCGGGCCGGCCCCGGAACCAATGCAGGTCATGCTTGAGAATTGCGCTAAAATCCATAACCAGAACGATCAATGGATTGCCGGCACAAAATCAAGATTGGAGGAAAGTGCCCAAAAACTGGAAAAAGCGTTTAATTCTATTAATTAAGGTTTCTGTACATGGGTTATGTTACTTGAGGTTTTTCATAACCCAAAATTTGAAAAAAGCAGATTTTAAATTTGAGAACTGTATGGCAAAAAACTGTCTGCTTTAGAGGTCTGTGGGGACGTTGCTCAAAACCAACCGGATTTTGAGCAATCCTTAAATATTTGTCCTTTTAAAGGAGTTATTACATGAAACGCATGGTACCTGTTTTTTTGATTTTAGGTCTCGCGGCTATGATGTTTACAAGCTGCAGCGGAAGCAAAGATACACCGTCCGCTTCTTCCGGCGCCGGCGGGGCGCAATACAAGGATACCTTAAATGTCGTTATAGAATCAGAACCCAGTACCCTGTTCCCCTACGACCAGAATGAATTCTACACAGAAACTATTATTAAGCTCATTTACGATACCCTGATCTACAGAACCAATGATGACAAATGGGAATTCACCAGCGAAGTAGCGAAGAGCTGGGAATATATCGCCGACAACCAGGTCAGATTCCATTTGAATGACAATATTTATTTCAGCAACGGTGAAAAGATGACCGCGGAGGATGTCAAATTCTCCCTGGAAACCGCCAACACTTTTACCCGGGTATTGTTCTACAAACAGCTCGATAAAGTCGAAGTAGTCGATGATCTCACGGTTGATGTGTATACCTTCGGACCAAACCCGGCCCTGTTCAGCAACCTGGCCCACCCCCGTTCGTCGCTTATTTCCAAGAAATACTATGAAGAAGTCGGCAAGGAAGGGTACGCCCGGAAACCGGTCGGTTCAGGTCCCTACACTTTGGCAAACTGGAATACCGGTATTGCTATTGATGTCAAGGCCAGAGACAATTACTGGAGAGGTACACCCGGAACTCCCAACATTCATTTTTCGTTTGTTCCCGAAGCTGCCAGCCGTTCCGTGGAAATGGAAACCGGCGCGGCCGATATAGTCACCAGCCCGGACTACAATGACCTTGACCGAATGACCGGACTCGGCTTTGAAGTGGTCGCCAAGAAAAGCGCCCGGATCGCAGGTGTATTTGTCAACTACGGAAACGTACCGGACCTGAAAATCCGCCAAGCCCTGGCATACGCCATTGATTACCCCGCGGTGGTCGAGGCTGTGTACGGCAATATGGCCACCGTTGCCGACGGTATATTCCCCAACACAGTACCCGGATATGAAAAAAACTGGACCATTTCGTATAATCTTGAAAAGGCGAAACAGCTTGTGGCTGAATCCAGGACTCCCCGCGGTCTTTCCCTGGAAGTCATGAGCTACGATCAGACTGAAACGAGCCAGCTTGCCGAAATACTGCAGTTCTATTGGAAGCAGATAGGGATAGACGTAAAGATATCCCAGAACTCCTTTGCCACGGTGCAGAAGCGGCAGTCGGCGGGGGATTATCAGCTGTATCCCATGGCAAGCCAGTACGGTACCCTCGATCCGAGCCGCGCTACCTATCAGTTTGACGGAAAAATTCCCACCATGCTCAATCTGCCCCCGGAAATTAATGCCGAGTTTAAATCCTATTGGGACAGGGGTGCGACGGAAATTGATCTGACCAAGCGTCTGGCTATCTATAAGGAATATCAGGAAAAGATTGTGGAACAGGTGGTGTATATTCCTATAGCGCATAAGATGATTGCCTATATTACCAGTAAGAATGTAGAAGGCTTCTACGGCGCTCCCGGAGGTATCACAACCCTCTGGCAGGTAAAAGTTAAGAAGTAACAATCCTTTGCTCAGGGAGGGCATGTATGAGCCCTCCCTGTTCCTATATTTTTGGGGAATTAATATACCATGATTAGATTTATCATAAAGCGGATACTTTTGATCATCCCTGTTTTGCTTGGTATCTCTCTGTTGATTTTTACAATGCTTTATTTTACTCCCGGCGATCCCACCATAGTAATCATGCCCCAGGATGCTACTGAAGAAGCACGGGCTCAAATGCGCCATGAACTGGGATTGGACAGGCCCTTCTGGGTCCGGTACGGTGAATATTTGAAGAACATCGTTACCAAGCTGGATTTCGGGACTTCATATACAACCCGGCAATCCGTTTCTGTGGAATTGTTTCAAAAATTTCCTTTTACCTTAAAATTGGCTTTTTTGAGCGCCATAGTGGCCACGGTATTTGGGGTAATTCTGGGAATTGTTTCCGCGGTACGGCAGTATACTATTTTTGATAACCTATCTACGGTAATAGGGTTGGCGGCCTATTCTATGCCTATCTTCTGGTTGGGAATGCTGCTGATAATAGTATTTGCCGTCAATCTGCGGTGGCTGCCATCATCGGGAGTAGCTACCTGGAAGGGCTGGATTCTCCCCGCTGTTACCATCGGCACGAATCATATAGCAAAAATAATGCGTATGACCAGATCCAGTATGCTGGAGGTTATGCGGCAGGATTATATCACCACCGCCCGCGCAAAGGGACTGGAAGAACGGGAAGTTATTTTCAAGCACGCCTTCGGCAATGCGTTTATCCCCGTCATTACTACGATTGGGCTTACCTTCGGCCAGACTCTGGGCGGAGCGGTAGTGACCGAACGGGTGTTCTCCATCCCCGGCATTGGTATGTTTATGGTAGATTCAATACGCATGCTGAACTATCCCGTTGTGCAGGGTGCTGTTCTTCTGACAGCCTTCTCTTTCAGTATGATGAATCTGTTAATTGATATTCTCTACGCGTTTATTGATCCCCGCATTAAAGCCCAGTACATGAAAAAGAAGAAACACAAAGTCCCGGTAACAGCAAAGGGGGCAGTGCAATCATGAAACCGTATCTGAAAAAAGAACAGAATGAATATGGCTTCGGTCCGTGGCAGCAGGCCTGGCTTACCTATAAAAAAAGCAAGACTGCCATGGCTGGCCTGATTGTTTTTGCAGCCTTGATTCTGGTGGCGGTATTTGCGGACAAAATCGCCCCCTACGGATATGACGACCAGAATCTGGCGGTGCGTTTTACCCCGCCGGGGAAGGATTTTATCTTCGGTACCGACAACTTCGGCAGGGATATTTTCAGCCGCATTGTCCTGGGAAGCCGTTACTCAATGGTAATCGGGGCGGTGGCCATGTCTTTTTCCTGTATCGTAGGAACAATCCTGGGAGCAATCGCCGGTTTTTACAATGACATCATTGATAACGCCATCATGCGCTTTATTGACCTGCTCATGGCTATTCCCAGTATCATGCTGGCCATAAGTATCATCGCGGTATTGGGGAATGGTGTCCAGAACGTAATACTCGCGGTTGGAATCAGCTCAGTGCCGGCCTATGCCCGGCAGATCCGGGCAACAGTTCTATCAATCAAAGACCAGGAATTTATTGAGGCCGCTACCTGTATCGGGTCAAGCAGAATCCGTACCCTGTTCCGCCATGTGCTGCCCAATTGTCTGGCGCCGATTATCGTTCAGATGTCGCTGAGCGTTTCCCAGGCTATTCTTTCAGCGTCCTCCCTGAGCTTTATCGGCCTTGGGATCACCCCTCCCCTTCCTGAATGGGGAGCCATGCTTTCCGCAGGGCGGCCTTATATACGGGAATATGCCTGGATTGTCACTTTCCCCGGATTGGCAATAATGCTTGTGGTCTTTGCCCTCAACCTGATGGGCGACGGACTCCGTGACGCCCTTGACCCCCGGCTTAAGCGGTAAGGAGACAGTATGAGTCTTTTAGAAGTCAATAACCTTACCATATATTATGAGAAAGAACAGAGTGTAGTAAAAGCGGTTAATGGTATTTCCTTTAAACTAGCCGAAGGGGAAACCATGGGACTGGTGGGAGAGACCGGCGCGGGTAAAACGACAACCGCCCTGGGTATGATGAATCTGGTACCAAATCCTCCGGGAAAGATAAAATCCGGGGAAGTACTGGTGGATGGAAAAAATGTCCTGACCATGTCCAAGAAGGAATTGAGTCGTTTCCACGGGAACCAGGCTGCAATGATCTTTCAGGATCCCATGACTTCCCTTAACCCGATTATGACCGTAGGGAATCAGATCGCGGAAACCATCAGGCATCACGAGAAACTTTCCAGGGCCGATGCGTATAAGAGCGCGGAAAAAATGCTTGAGACCGTCGGTATTGATTCGGACCGTATGAGCGATTACCCTCATCAGTTCTCCGGGGGAATGAAACAGCGGGTAGTGATAGCCATAGCCCTAGCCTGCAATCCCAGGCTGCTGCTGGCTGATGAACCTACCACCGCCCTGGATGTAACTATACAGGCGCAGATCCTGGATTTAATGAACGATCTGAAAAAGAAATACAGTATGGGCATGCTGATGATCACCCACGATCTGGGGGTAGTGGCTGAAATGTGCCAAAGAGTTTCCATTATGTACGCAGGCCGGCTTGTGGAGAGCGGTGATCTGGAAGATGTTTTTGACAGGCCATCCCATCCCTATACGAGAGGTCTGCTCAGTTCTCTGCCGAGTCTCAACGAGGACATGGAGCGGCTGAGGCCCATACCGGGCATGATGCCCGACCCGGCCAATCTGCCTGCCGGCTGCCCATTTTGTCCCCGCTGCGAACAGCGCATGGAAATATGCCAGGATACCATGCCCGGCAACATGGAAGTCAGTAACGGACATTTTACCATGTGCCATCTGTATTCATCCAACAAGGGAGGCACGACATGAGTACCTTTCTGGAAGTTTCAAATCTGAAAAAACATTTTAAAACTCCCAAGGGATTGCTCCATGCCGTGGATGGGGTTAATTTCAAGATTGATGAAGGCAAGACATTAGGCGTGGTCGGAGAATCCGGGTGCGGCAAATCAACCCTTGGCCGGCTCATTGTACACCTCCATGAAATTACGGATGGGAAAATATTTTTTGAAGGCCGGGATATAACCAACCCGCCGCCCAAGGAAATGAAAATCCTCCGCAAAAAAATGCAGATGATTTTCCAGGATCCCTATTCCTCAATCGACCCCCGGATGACGGTCTTTGAGATCATAGGAGAGCCGCTGAAGATCCTGAATCTGTATTCGAATAAGGAAGATTACAATAAACAAATCGATCAGATCATGGATATCGTGGGCCTGGCAAAAAGGGTGCGCGGGGCCTACCCCCATGAACTGGACGGCGGCCGCCGTCAGCGTATCGGCATAGCCAGGGCGCTCGTCCTCAATCCCCAATTTATTGTCTGTGATGAACCCGTTTCCGCGCTGGATGTTTCAATCCAAGCCCAGATACTGAACCTCATGCAGGATCTTCAGCGGGACCGGAACCTGACGTATATGTTCATCACCCATGACCTTTCGGTGGTAAAACATATCTCGGACAATATCGCCGTTATGTATCTTGGCCTGATAGTAGAGTTCTGTGAAACCAAAGCGCTCTTTAAAGCCCCTGCCCATCCCTACACCCGGGCATTGCTGTCCGCCATACCTATTCCGTCGGTCCACGAAAGACGCAAACGGATTATATTAAAAGGAGAAATTTCTTCTCCCATAAACCCAGCGGAATGCTGCCGTTTTGCCGGACGCTGTATTTACGCAAAGGAGCGCTGCCAGCAGGAAGCGCCCCAGCTGCGCGAAGTCACTCCGGGTCATTTCTGCGCCTGCCATTTCGCGGAGGAGATATAACAGACGGCCTTCAAAAAGCAAAGGTCTTTAGCAGGCTGCCATAAAAGGTCTTGAAAGAATAAAAATGAAAATTACTGCAATTGAAACAGCCGTTTATCAGTGGGAACGCAAAATTCCTATTACCAACGGATTGCATACCTATCCGACTCATACATTGGGGCTTATAAAGATAAAAACCGATGAGGGAATTGAAGGGATTGGGTACGGCAAGGTACAGCTGGTAAAACAGTTTGAAGAACAGTTACTAGGCGAAGATCCGTTATGTGTCGAAAGAATCTGGCATAAATTGTGGATTCCAAAACTGGTTGGAAGAAGAGGTCCGACAACCAACGCGATAAGTTCTATTGATATTGCCCTCTGGGATATCCGTGCTAAAGCAGCCGGCATGCCCCTTTACAAATTACTGGGCGGAGCAAAAGACCGTATCCCGGTCTATATAGCCGGCGGGTATTATCAGGAAGGAAAGGATCTGCCTGCGTTAGCCCAGGAAATGAAAGATTATATAGCGATGGGTGCTACGGCTGTTAAGATGAAGGTGGGGGCTAAATCAATCAGCGAAGACGCGAAGCGGGTTGAAGCTGTAAGAAAAGCAGTGGGTGATGAAATAAAAGTCATGGTTGACGCCAATTGCGCGTACAATTTACATGAGGCGATCATGTTTGCGAAACGGATCGAGGAATATTCTCCGTACTGGTTTGAGGAACCGGTTCAGCCCGATGACTATGACGGTTTTAGAAGAATTGGAGAAGCGACATCTATTCCGGTGGCAACCGGAGAAAATGAATACACCCGTTTCGGGTTCCGGGATTTACTGAATCAGGGGCAGGTACCGATCTTAAACGCCGACGCGTTTGTATTAGGCGGGATAACCGAGTTTATGAAGGTAGCCGCCTTAGCCCAGGCGCATAACCGAATGATAGCACCCCATGGCGACCAAACAATACACGTTCATTTACAGTGCGCTATTCAAAACAGCCTTATTCTGGAATATTACCCGGAAAGATTTTATGATCTAAAAGACACGGTGTATACATACTCATTAGGACTCAACTCTGATGGAACCGTTTCCCCTCCCGCAGTTCCGGGCCATGGGTTTTACCCCAATGAGGATTTTCTTAAGCCATACCGTATAGATATTTAATTAAAAAAACAAACTGGGATGGCGCGGCCGTAAAGCCGGCACACATATAGGAGGCGACAAGGACCTTTATTTTTTTCTTGATTGCTCCCTCATTGGATTGTATAATTCTTTTCGAAACCCATGTTATTTTTTCATCCGGAAAGCAGGGGTCCTTACCATGATATAGGAGGATTGTGTAAAAAATGAAAAGTAACATAGAAAATAATGACAGCCATTATACAAGGATAAAGTCGTTCCTTTCATCAATGTCCCCGGCTCAGCAGAAGATAGCCAATTATATTATTTCCAGTTCCGAACAGATCAGTCATTTATCAATAACACAGCTTGCCAGGAAAACCGGGGTTGATCCGGCGACCATTACCAGGTTTTGCCACTTTCTTGGGTTTAAGGGATATTCAGATTTTAAGTACTCGATCAGCCACCGGCTTGTTTCACCGCAAATTATTGAGTTTAAACCTTATTGCGAGAATGATACGGTTTCCGAAATTATGGAAAAAATGAACGTGAACTGCCAGCAGATTTGGCAGGATGTTTACCATCTTATAGATCCTAAGTTGATAGAGCGGACAGCTAAGCTGATTTACAATTCTAAAGCGGTTTATATTTTTGCCGCCGGCGGCTCAACGGGAACCGCGTATTACGCCCAGAAAATATTTCTCCAGATTGGCATTCAATGTCATTTGTTTTCCGACATTATGTTTTCCATACCCGCTTCCGAACACTTAAAAAGTGATGATGTGGTGTTTGCTATTTCCTACTCCGGTGAAGGTAAAATGGTTGTTGAATCGGTAAAAAACGCAAAAAAGAAATGCGCCAATATCATTGGGCTTACCGGGTTTCCGACTTCCGAATTGGCGAAAAACTCAGATATTGTTTTGTGTTTTAATTCAAGAGTTCCGGATGATATTATGTATGTGCACATGGTCTGTATAATGGAAATTTCTATTATTGGTATGTTACAGCACACAATTTATAATAAATACCACAAAGAACTGCTTCCGTTTATAAAAAAATCAAAAGACGCTGTTAAGCTTGCTTTGAATAATTAGCGGTTGCTGATGTTTTCAGTCCTGAACGATTCTCTTTAATTGCTTTATGCGTAATGATATAGAAAGAAACCAGAAATGTCCGCACGGTAATTATCATCCGCGCAAACACAATACATACTATTTCTCTATTCATATATTTTCGCGGCCATTAGAATGTTTGCAAAAACATTCCAGGAAATATCCGCTGGTGTTTTTTCTCCCATATTTATATAGTAACCATCTATTTGACTTACCCATGCCGCCATAGCGCTTAAATAACGGGTCAGATCTGCATTTTCCCATTCATCTGGATTATCTTTCAAATCCTTTTTCAATAGTTTTATGAACTGGACAAAATCATTTTTACTTCTTACGTTATTGACTATTTCATATAATTTCATTGTAGTTAGCCTTTAGTAATTTATTGCAATCGAAGTACCTTCATTTTTTCAGATCTAATTATTTTTTACTATTTTACTGTATACTATCATCCCATTAGGGAAAAATCTATTACCTTTACTAGATGTAAAGCCAGACTGCCATAGAACGGACCATCATGGGGGTTTGATGCCGGTACAGTGTCTGCAGTATACTGGCTGTCAGCATTCATACAAAGGAACTTCCGTGGAAGAAAAAGCCATCGTTATTGTCGGAGCCCGGCAGAACAACCTCAAAAATCTCTCCCTGCGGATTCCCAAAAATCGCATCACCGTTTTTACCGGCGTCTCCGGCTCCGGAAAATCTTCCCTGGTTTTTGAGACCATCGGCGCCGAAGCCCAGCGGCAGATCAACGAAACCCAATCGGGTTTTGCACGGAATCGTCTCGTTCACATGGGCGCCGCTGAGGTGGATTCCATCGAAAACCTCAATGTGCCGGTGATCATCAACCAGAAACGTCTGGGCGGCAACGCCCGGTCCACCGTGGGCACCGCAACGGATATATACACCCACCTCAGACTGCTCTTTTCCCGGGTTGGCCGGCCCTTCGCGGGATTTTCCCATGTGTTTTCCTTTAATCATCCCCAGGGCATGTGTCCCCGCTGTGAAGGACTGGGGTATATCCAGACTATCAGCACGGAGAGGCTTATCGACAGAGAAAAATCCCTGAACGAGGGGGCCATCCGTTTTCCAACCTTCCAGCCAGGAGGCTGGCGGCTCACCCGGTATACCAAATCAGGATACTTCGACAACGAAAGGAAACTGAAGGATTTTACCCCCGAAGAATGGAACACACTCCTTTACGCAGAAGAGCACAAACCCAAAAAGCCCGATTCCGACTGGGGTAAAACCGTACTGTACGAAGGGCTTTTTCCCCGGATAGAGAAAGCCTTCCTCAAAAAGGATTCCCGGGAGCACGCCCAGCGGAAGAAGCTCCTCAAGGAAATCATCATCAAGGAAATCTGTCCGGAATGCGGCGGGAAACGGCTCAATAAGAAAGTTCTCTCCTGCCGGATTAACGGTATGAATATCGCCGACTGCGCGGCGCTGCCCGCGGATGAGCTTTTGGCCTTTGCGGAGACCATAGACAGCGGCCCCTTTGAAAGTGTGGCCGCGGAACTCCGGCGCAAACTCGAACATCTCGTGGCCATCGGCCTTTCCTATCTGAGCCTAGACCGAGAGACCGGTACGCTTTCCGGCGGAGAGTCCCAGCGGATAAAAATGGTGAAACACCTGGGGAGCAGTTTGGTGGACCTGCTCTATATATTCGATGAGCCCAGCATCGGACTCCATCCCAAGGATATCCACCACATTGCGGAGATCATCACCCGTATCAGGGACAAAGGAAACACAGTGCTAATCGTGGAACACGATCCGGACCTTATCAGGCTGGCGGACCACGTGGTGGATATGGGACCCAGTTCGGGCAGGAACGGCGGGGAAATTGTTTATCAGGGAAGTTTCAGCGGCCTGGCCCGGTCAGCGGGAAAGACCGGCGGTTACTTCTCCCGGAGCAGGGGATACAACCGGACGCCCCGGGAACCCCGGGGTTTTCTGGAAATCAAACACGCCGGGCTTTACAACCTCAGAGATCTCACGGTTAAAATACCCCGGGAGGTTTTTGCCGCCGTCACCGGAGTGGCGGGTTCGGGAAAGAGTACCCTCATAAGCCGGGTGATGCCGCTCCAGTATCCGGAGGCGGTGATCATCGACCAGGGGGCTTTTACCGGCACGGTCCGGGGGACACTGCTCACCTACCTGGGACTTCTCGGCGATATCCGGGATCTCTTTGCCCGGGTAAACAGGGTCAGTCCCGGACTCTTCAGCCGGAACAGCGGCGGAGCATGTCCCAGCTGCCGCGGCCTCGGCATGGAACGCCTGGACTTGGCTTTTATGGGAGATATTGAAACCATCTGTGAGGTCTGCGGCGGAACCGGTTTTAATCCGGAAGTGCTGAAATATGAATTTAATAGAAGAAATATTGCTCAAGTGATGGACCTTACCGTGTCCGAAGCGCGGGATTTCTTCCGGGAGGATTTCTCCGGGGACAGTGTGTTTATGGAGAAACTTAATCTTCTGCACCGGCTGGGACTGGACTACCTCACCTTGGGCCAGCGGCTGGACAGTTTTTCCGGAGGAGAACGTCAGCGGCTGAAACTCTCCAAACGCCTGGACAGCACCGGCCGGCTCCTGGTGCTGGACGAGCCCAGTACCGGCCTCCACTCCGCGGATACTGAAAAGCTTATGGCCGTGCTGAACGGCCTGGTAGACCAGGGCAATACCCTTATCGTCATTGAGCATAACCTGGATATCATTTCCCGGGCAGACTGGATTATTGATCTGGGTCCGGGTGCCGGAAGGAACGGCGGAAAAATTGTCTTTGAAGGAACCGCGGAGGAGCTGCTCGAATGCAAGAGCTCCGAGACAGGCCGGTATCTCAGAAAGCATCTGGCATCATAACGGAATCTTCGGTATACTGGTTATACTATCGAGGGGTGATGTTTTGAAACTTCCTATTGCCCATGCTCCATGCAAGGTCTGATACAGGACGGAAATTGCATGGAGCGGCAGTTTAATGACGCCGTCCTAATCAGGCTTTGCATTTCAATCTATTACGATTTGAAGGAGCAAAGCCATGAAGAAATCACATATATTTTCAGACCTCAGGGATTTTCTGATTCTCTGGGTTTCTCAGTCCGTATCCACCCTGGGTACGGCCATGACCAATTTCGCGCTTATCGTCTGGATATACGGACAGAAAGGTACGGCTTCCAGTGTAACGCTGCTGTCGGTCTGTTCGTTTTTACCGTCCATACTCTTTTGTTTTATCGCCGGCACCATTGCTGACCGGTGGGATAAAAAGCGTATCATGCTGGCAGCCGATCTTATGGCGGCCGTGGGAACCGTAACAATACTGGCGCTGTATCTCACATCGTCGCTGCGGATATGGCATCTGTATATCATCAATTTTCTGCTTAGTTTTATGAACGCCTTTCAGAATCCCGCTTCCTATGTGGCGACGAGCTTACTGGTTCCCAAGGAACACTATATCAAAGTCAGCGGACTGCAGGCTTTGTCCGGTTCTATAGCGACGATCCTCGCCCCGGCCATGGGCAGTATGGTACTTGCCTTCGGCGGCCTGGAGGCTGTCCTCGCTGTGGATCTTACCACATTTTCAATCGCGTTTCTGATACTGCTGTTTGCGATCAAAATTCCAAAGGTCAGAAGCGGGGCTGAAAATACAGAAGAGTCTTTTATAAAAAGCTGTATGGCAGGCATACATTTCCTGCGGAGCAACCAGGCCCTGCTGGGTATTATCCTCTTCTTCGCTTTTATCAACTTCATCTCAAAAATGGGCGGATACGGCATGCTGCCGGCGCTGGTCCTCAGCCGGACGGGGAATAATCAGATCGCCCTGGGAATGGTGGAAGCCGCGGTCGGACTCGGCACGCTCGCCGGCAGTATTCTGGTAACCGTCATAAAACCCGCAAAAAGCCGTATTACAGTTATCTTTTTTTCCTGCGGTATTTCGTTTCTCCTGGGCGATGTGGGACAGAGCTTGACCCGCAGCCTACCCTTCTGGATAAGCGCGGCGTTCGCGTCCAATATACCCATGGCTTTTCTGAACGCCAATTTAACGGCCCTTATGCGGACCGCGGTTCCCATCGGAATGCAGGGGCGGGTTTTCTCCGCCCGGGATACCATCCAGTACAGCACCATACCGGTGGGCCTTTTCCTCGGCGGTGTGCTGGCGGACAAAGTTTTTGAACCATTTATGGCAGCAGCCTCACCGCTGCAGAAAATACTGTCGTTTTTTTTCGGTTCTGGGAAAGGTTCGGGCATTGCCGTCATCTTTTTCATCGTGGGCGCCCTCGGATTCGCGGCAAGCTGTCTCGCCTTCCGGAATCCGCTGTACAGAACCCTGGATGAAAAATATAACCGGGAACAAAAACAATAATGCATCCGGAACCCGGGATTTTTCCGGGTTCCGGCCGTTTCTGATACTAAAATCCTAGATAAAAACGGCCCTTTTCATACTTTTTTCCGATTCGCGGAAAGATTTTTTTTGCCATAGTTACTGCAGAAACGCCGCGCCGGAAGCAGAAAAAACGCGGAAGCGGCGGAAAAACTATGGGAGTTACAGAATGAACAAAACCGGATTTTATCTATGGATACCGGTACTGATGATGGTACTGGGCTTGGGCACTGCGGCGGGGGACACCCTGGAAACGGATACCCTTATACGGCGGAAAGGTCCTGCCTTTGAACTGGGGGTGTATGCCGGTCTTGGGGGCGGTATTGCCGTTCCCGGAAAACACGTTATTCCCCTTGCGGAAGCCTCCGCGGGGATTCAGATTACCCCGTGGCTGGGAATCGGCGCCTTCTGCGGGATCAATCCCCTGTCGGACTTTGAACACGCTAAGCTCGGAATCTCCGTGGCCGATACCCCGGGGGCTTATGGTTTTATGTCCGGCATGGAAATCATATTCATGCCCCTGGCGGCCCGGACAGTCCATCCCTTTATCCGGGCGGCCCTGGGGGGTATCACCGTAGGCTGGCTGAGTGATGACGACGGAAAAGAAGGATACGACACAGCCCATGAGGAACGGTTTTTCTTTGCATCCCTTTCCGCCGGAGCGGAGGTCAACTTGTCCCGCCATTTCCGGCTTTACCTCCGCGGGGGATACCGGTTCGCGGGAAACAGCACAATCATGGGAATCGGAAACGGCGGCCTCAGCGGCGCCGAGGCTGCCCTGGGACTGCGCTTTCTGTGGAAAGCCGTAGTGGACTGAACAGAGGCTCCGGCCATGCAGAAAACTGAATCCCGGGGCCGGCGCTTGTTTCTGACCGGCTCCGGGATCTTTTCTTTTCCCTGCCGCTGTATTATCCTTGGGGTGTATGGAACACATTACCCTGGCGGTGTACATTCTCCTTCTTGCCGGAGGCGCCGCAGGAACCGCCGGCCTCGCGGTCATGAAAATCAGGACCGGAAGCGCCATCCCCGGGAAACTCCTGGTGATCCACCTGGTATTCTACGGGGGACTCGGTTTATCCCTGGTATATTATTATCTGAATGCCGTTCTTGGTCTCGCCCCGGCGACTCCGGCGATGGGGATCCTTGCGGTTGTATCCAGCCTGATCCAGGCCGGGCTTTATCTCATGGCGTTCATCTTTCTCCGGGAGATCGCACCGGGAACTCAGCGGTTCAGGATACTTTACCGGATCTGCCGTATTTTCTGCCTGGCGCTGGGAGCGGTCAGCGGGTTTGCGGCTTTATTTTATGGAATGGTCCTTCTGGGCCTGCCCTGGAAAACCTGGCCAATTCCTTCAGCGGTAACCTACAGTCTGGTGGGACTCACGATGCTGCTTCTGGGACTGTACTGTATTCTGACACCGCTGGGTAAAGAGGTTCCCGCGGTGGTATTCCTCATCCGCGGCTGGGGTATAGGGTTTCTGCTCTTCGTGCCTCTTTCCGCGGCGGAATGGGCCTTTAAACAATACGGAACCATTGCCGTGGGTCCTCTGTCCCTGGATTACCTTTTCTTCTGCATCTGCAGCGGCGTATCTATCGCCGCGGCGTTCCGTTCCCTCCGGGCCCGGCCTGCGCCGGCCGGGGAAATTGCTGTCTCCGATGAGGCGGCCCGGCGGTTCGGCTTCACCGTCCGGGAATGTTCCATGGTTCCCATGATTGCCCGGGGATTATCCAATAAGGAAATCGCCGCGGAGCTGGGGATCTCCCCGGCGACAGTACGCAGCCACCTCTATAATCTCTACCAGAAAGCAGGGGTCCGCAGCAGAATAGAACTGCTCAATACCTTGAAGGAATAACGGCTGACCATGGAAGACACGCACGTGACCCTCAGCGCCTACCTTCAAAGCGGGGCAACCAAAGCAAAAATCACCGGCCTTATCTCGGAAAACCTTCTGCTGCTCAAAAGCATAAACTCACAGGAATATCTCCGGGATTACGCTTCTTCTCTGTACAATTGGTTTTTCCGGGAATGTATCAATTACAACCAGTTCATAGGATTTTCCGGCGGCCAATGCCGGACTATCCTTTCCTTATACAAAAAACTTATTGTCTGCCTGGGGGATCTTTCCGTAAAAGCATCCCCGGACGATATAGGGACCATTGTGGATGAACACCGGAGAGCCTTATTGGAAACAATCGCGGCAGGTCATACCCAGAACCGGGAACCGGAAGAAAAGAAACTCTGCGCCGAGTACAGTACGGCTGTTCAGAAGGCAGTTATGCGCATGGACCCGGCGGAACTCCCGGAACCCATACTGGATATCGGCTGCGGAGAAAATGCCTTTTTTCTCCGGGACTGCCTCAATGCCGGCAGGGATGCTTACGGCCTGGATTACTTTCTTCCGAAAATTTTTCCTCACCGCATCTGTACAGCCAGCTGGCTGGAGTATAATTTCGGAACACAGTGCTGGGGCAGTATAATTTCACACATGGCCTTTACGAATCACTGGGCCTACCATTTAGCCCATGGAACAGCGGAGACTGCGGCGTACCGGAAAGCCTACACCCGGATACTGGAGAGCCTTAAACCCGGCGGTTGTTTTTACTGTGTACCGGCGGTTCCGGATATGGAAAAAATTACCGACCGGACTGTATACCGTGTGCGGCGCTATGATAACTTCGCGGCCGGGATAAACATTCCCTCCGCCAGGGTGGAAAGAATTAACCCTTCCGAATAAGTACACTGTCCGCTTTGCGGCTGATTCACTTTTGCCCCACGAAGTTCCACATTACACCGTACCTGTCAAATACCACCCCGGCGCAGGGGCTGTAAAAGGTCTCCGCCAGGGGCATGCCGATACGGCCTTCTTCGGCGAGCACTCCAAAGGCGTGCCTGACGATTTCCGTATCAGCTTCGATGGCCAGGGATATCCGTTCCGACTCAGGGGCATTCAGGTCCATACCGGGGCCGCAGTCGGAAAGCCGGATAAAGTCATCCCCGAAACGCAGCGTTGCCTGGAGTATCCGGTCCTTAAACTCCGGCGGAATGGAATGGCCGGGACTTGGCGGCAGCTCTCCGAAGGTCATCACCTGGATTGTGTCTGTACGGAAAGCCCGTTTGTACAGCGCGATGGCTTCGGCGCAGTTTCCCTGGAAGGTCAGATAGGGTCTGATTTTCATGGCAGCTCCTTTTTTTAACTATAACTCCGTGTCCGGAGAATTGCACATCCGGAGAATTTTAGCGGAAACGGCCTTCCAGGCTCGCCTGCTGAATAATATGCCCATCCATGGCAGCCAGGAGATCCCGCTTCCGGGATTTAGGCGGAATGTCCAGAACTGTATCCAGGACATATACGGTGAAGCGGTATACATGGGACCAGTTGAAGGGCGGCTTCGGTCCGCGGTAACGGTTTTTTCCGTAGCCCCGTCCCTGGACGGCTCCGTCAAGGGTATCGGTCTGTTCACCGGGCGGGATACCGCCGGGAATCACATTCTGAGGAGGAATATTCCAGATGGTCCAATGGTTGAACGCCGGAATGGGATGGCCCATGTCATCCATGATCACCGCCAATGACCGGGCCCCTCGGTCCAGGCCGGAAAGCTGGAGCTCCGGGGACAGGTCCTCTCCCCGGCCGGTATATCGGACCGGTATGGTCTCCCCGTTCCCGAAGGCGGGGCTGGAAACAGTGAACGATTCTTCCATATATTTTCCTTGGCGCTGCCAGCCGCGCATATCCGTTACGTGCGGCGGTTTAGTTTTTCCGCATGCAGCAATCTATAGAAGATTATGATATACATTTTCCATTTTGAAAATGTATCGGGCGCTGTTTTTTGTTGTCCCGGACTATTTTTCCAGCCTGCCGAAGTTCTTAAGGAACAGAAGTTTCTCCGTCGCCTTGGAGGCTTTCCACCAGTTTTCACTCAAACAGAATTCCCGGGAATATTTTTCAAGATTGTCGAACCAGGTCCAGGAGATATCCCAGACACCGCCGGGATGCCGGGTTTCGATGAGGTAGTCCAGCTCCGCGGCTACAATTTCTTCATTTCCCGGATAAAAAGGACTTTCCGGTGAATCAATAAACAGGGACGGCCGGGGAGTATAGTACTGCCACTTAGAGGGATCCCGTTCGATGGTTTTATTTATCAGTGCTGGAATCCGTTCCTTCAGAGAAGCGTAATCGAAAGATACCGGAAGGTTCCGTTCTTCGATGGCCTTAATGAGGGACAGTGCACCGGAAAGCCCCATTTCCCCCTGGGGATCAGCCTGGGCATAATCCGCAAAAAAGATCTCCGCGCTGGAAAGCGCGCGCCGGAAAAGTTCTGATTCCCTGTCACCGTAACGGAGGATAATCCCTGAGATTTCCGCGGTAAGCCCCGGTCCCTGGGCGGTGTTTTCCTTCTCACTGTAATTCCACCAGGGCGCCCGGGGATAGCGGTCGTTTTCCGGCACACTGAAAAGCCATCCCCCGCCGGGCTGCTCCGCCTCTTCCAGAAAGGAAAGGATACCGCCGCAGAGGGGGCTGTCCGGATCCCAGAAGCCGATCGCCCCGAGGATATGCAGGGCATACAGGCAGGTGTTGGGAGTCGATCCCGGATTCCAGTTATCCGGCTCCATGGCATGGCCGAAGCCGCCGTCATGGTTCCGGTATGGCTCCAGGGCCGAAAGCACCGCTTCACGGCTGCCCTCTTCAAAAAAATACCGCCAGAGACTCAGCTCCAGTTCCCGGGCGTTCCGGTGGATCCACCCCGCGATTTCCCCATAGGCTTCTGTATCGAGAATTTTCATACCTGCTCCTGTTTTCTTCAATAAATAATTGTTGAAGATACCGGAAAAAACCATTCCGGTATTGTAAAAAACCGCCATCCCGGGCGGAGGATTCCGAAACCCGGAATGGCGCCGGCCCGGATACAATGCCCCCAGCCCAATCGGCGGTTTACGGGCAATCATTCATTTTTATATTCCGTTCAGAGAAAACTTTTTTTGCGGTATTAACCGCGTTTAAAACTCTCGGAAAACCGGTATAAGGGATGCAGTGTATAAATATTTCAATAATTTTCCTGGGGGATATTCCGACGTTGAGGGAGCCGTTGATGTGAACCTCCAACTGCGCTTCACAGCCGCCGGAAGCAAGCAATGCTGTTACGGTGATCATTTCCCGTTCTTCCAAAGAAAGACCATCCCTTGAGTAAATGTCCCCGAACGCGAACTCAATGATATATTTTCCGAGATCCGGCGCGATATCCGCGAGAGAGGCAATTACTTTTTTTCCGGCGTGACCGTCAACCTGAGAAAGATTGTGAGAACCCACGGCAAAACGGGATTTTTCCATACAAACTCCTTAAAACATGGTATACTTAAAATATAGAATCTAGAGTTAACTCGAGGTCAAGGAAAAAAGCACAATTATGGAATATTCAATAGGCGAATTTTCGGAAATCACAACAATCGGAATATATACACTGCGGTATTATGAGAAAGAAGGATTATTAAAACCTGAAAGGAATGGGAGCGGAAGAAGGGTATACGATGAAAGGGATATTGCCTGGATAGAATTTATCAAAAGGCTGAAAGATACCGGAATGCCGATTACCGAAATACGGGAATACGCTGTACTGCGTGAGAAAGGCGATAAAACATTGCGGCAGCGGTACGCGCTGTTAACAAAACATAAAATCTATCTGGGGAAAAAAATCAAAGAGCTGAACAGGCATTACCGGAAACTTGATGATAAGATCCGGTATTATGAGAATGAAATTAAGAAACGGAAATAACCATAGAATACTTCGGCATACGGAATGGCACCCTTGCGGACAGCTGTTTTTTCCGGTAGAATTATCATCTAATCTTTAAGGAGGTTAACAGCATGGCTGGAATATCCGGAATACTTGCGGCGGCTTGCGTCATCAGGGACAAACTTGCCCGCACCGCCCTGCCCCATCCGGAGAAGGCCTGACAGCGCTGCTGCTCCTTGTCTTGTCCTCCTCCGTATTCCATAATCAGCGAGGACGAATTATATGCATACCAAAATTAACCAATCGCATTGGAAAAAAAGGATCGCCTATTTTCTGGCGAGCCAGAATATTTCCCTCTTCGGTTCTTCGGTGGTGGGGTTTGCCATAATCTGGCACATCACCCTGGAAACTTCTTCCGGTTTCTGGATGATGCTCTCCACAATATGCTCCCTGGTTCCCCAGGTGCTCATCTCCCTCTTCGGCGGGGTCTGGGCGGACCGGCACAACCGGAAGTATCTAATTATGCTGGCGGACGCCTTTATCGCCCTGGCGACCCTTGCCCTGGCGATATCCTTTCTCCTGGGCTTCCGCCGGCTGGAACTCCTCCTCATGGCGTCGGTGGTACGTTCCGCCGGAGCGGGAATTCAAACTCCCGCGGTGAGCGCTATTTTCCCTCAGCTCGTACCTGAAGAAAAACTTACCCAGATCCAGGGGATCAACCAGACCCTGGGTTCGGTGCTCATGCTTCTTTCCCCGGCAGTGGGCGGATTGCTGCTGGGCACCGTGGGTATCGTAGGCGCTTTCTTCGTGGATGTGGTCACCGCGGCCCTGGCTATCCTGGTGATGAGCCGCATCTCCGTTGAAAAAGTGGAACGGGTAAATCCGGAAACTTCCGTATGGGAAGATCTCAAGGGGGGATTGCGGTACACCTTCGGACACCGCCAGCTCCGGAACATCACCATCTGCTATATTTTTTCGTTCTTTCTCATTACCCCCGCGATGGCGCTCACACCCCTGATGGTGGAACGGAGTTTCGGCAGCGAGGTCTGGCGTCTTACGGCCAACGAAATGGTCTGGACCGTGGGATCACTCCTGGGAGGGGCATACGTCGCCCTCAAGGGTCAGTTCAGAAATAAAGTCCGGACCGCGGCGGTCTGCCTTATTGCGTTCGGTATCCTCTTCGGTCTCCTGGGAGTTTCCTGGAACTTTACAGTCTATCTCGTTATCATGGGACTAGCGGGCTGCTTCATGCCTGTGCTGTCCACAACTCAGACGGTGTTTATCCAGGAGATCACCGAAGCGGATGTCCTGGGACGGGTGTTTTCCGTGATACAGCTCTTTTCTTCCAGTGCCATGCCCGCGGCTATTCTTCTCTTCGGCCCTCTGGCGGACCTGGTATCGGTGGAATCCATTATGCTCGTCTGCGGCGGGCTCCTGGCCCTGGTAGGGCTGGTCTACGGGTTTTCAGAAAGGCAGCCGAATAAGCCGGTTTCCTGACAGCGTATTGGTTTAAAAGGAGGCAAACCATGACATACGGACCGGACCCCCGGGCGGTATATCCCAATCCGGCGGTTAAAAGTCTCTGTTTTATAAAAAACACCATCACCCGGAAGAACATCACCGCGGGAGATTACAGCTATTACGATGACGATACGGGGCCGGAGGACTTTGAGCGGCACGTTACCCATCACTATGAATTTCTTGGAGACCGGCTCATCATCGGAAAATTCTGCGCCATCGCAAAAGGTATTGAATTCGTCATGAACGGAGCCAACCACCGGATGGCATCGGTCACTACGTACCCCTTTAACATCATGGGCGGCGGCTGGGAAAAAGCCGTTCCCCAAATCGGTGACCTTCCGTTTAAAGGGGACACCGTGGTCGGGAATGATGTGTGGATAGGCCAGCATGTAACGGTTATGCCCGGTGTCCGCATCGGCGACGGCGCGGTCCTCGCGGCAAACGCCACCGTGGCAAAGGATGTTCCCCCGTACTGTATTGCCGGGGGCAATCCCTGCCGGGTTATCCGGAAGCGTTTCGACGATGAACTCATTGATTACCTGCTGAAACTGAAATGGTGGGATTGGCCCGCGGAGAAAATCTTCCGCAATCTGGAAATTCTCTGCAGCGCCGAGCTGACCGCCATCCGCGGTATCCGGGATTAAGCCTTGGCCGTCCGTAACCGGTTCCGGAAGAAAAGCCCGGCCGGTTACGGAAGTACGGTAGGGAATCTCCGTAAAGGCTCCGGGTAAATCCCTTTGAAAACTTGCATTTGGCGTAAAAGGTTTTATATTTAAAAAAGGCTGTCCTGATACAGTTTTTAGCGGACAGCCGAATACATGTAAAAAGGAACATGCCATGTCCGAGAGAACAGTCAAACGCCTGGTCCGGGGATTCCCCGCAGTGGACGGCGCCGGGGTCCACCTGGTCCGGGTCCTGGGCCATGAAACGGTAAAGGACTTCGATCCTTTTCTTATGCTGGATTCCTTTGATTCCGCCAACCCCGAAGATTATATCGCCGGATTTCCCATGCATCCCCACCGGGGCATTGAGACCATAACCTACCTCATCCGCGGGGAGATTGACCATGAGGACAGCCTGGGCAACGCCGGCCGCATCCGGGACGGCCAGAGCCAGTGGATGACCGCGGGCAGCGGCATACTCCACCAGGAGATGCCTCAGCCAACGGAACGGCTTTTGGGGGCACAGCTCTGGCTCAACCTGCCCGCCGCGGAAAAGATGGCCGAGCCCCGGTACTTCGATATTACCAAAAACATGATCGGTGAAAAACAGACAGCCGATGCCACGGTACGGGTCCTTGCCGGAGAATACGGGGACGTAAAGGGCGCTAAACCTTACCACATTCAAGCTACGTATTACGATGTTGCGGTTAAGCCGGGCAAATCCATCACCATAGATACCAAGGCCGGAGAAACGGTTTTTATATTTCTTATTGAAGGAGACGCGGTCATCACCGGAGACCGGATTCCCGAAAAGACCGCGGTACTCTTCGGCGAGGGGGACCGTATCACGGCGGCGGCTCCCAAGGACGGCCCTTCCCGTTTCCTGTTTCTCTCGGGGAAACCCCTGGGTGAGGAAATTGCCTGGGGTGGCCCCATTGTGATGAATACCCGGACCGAACTCTTTAAGGCTTTTCAGGAACTGGAGGAAGGAACCTTCATCAAGCATAAAGCCGCGCCGCCGAAAGAAAATTAAATACAGCAGGCGGGGTTTACCGCCCGCCTTTGTTTTTCCATTTAAAAAAGGAGACCCATGAAAGACGTGGTAATTATCGGCGGAGGCCCCGCTGGGCTTACCGCCGCGATTTACGCTGCCCGGGCGGGTATGAAGGTCCTGGTCCTGGAAAAGATGTCCTATGGCGGCCAGGTATCCCTTACCGCTGAAGTTGAAAACTATCCCGGCTTTAAGAGTATTCCCGGGATGGAATTCTCCGGGAACCTCTATGAACACGCCCTGGCCCAGAACGCGGAAGTTGCCTTTGAGGATGTCCGGCAGCTCAAACCCCGGGGAGAGAAAAAGAAAATAATCACCGCCGGGAAAACCTATGAGGCGGCGACCATCATTGCCGCCAGCGGCGCCGCCCGGAAAAAACTGGAATGCCCCGGAGAGGCGGAATACATCGGAAAAGGGGTGTCCTTCTGCGCCACCTGCGACGCCGCGTTCTTCCGGGATAAAACCGTTGCCATCGTAGGCGGGGGAAACACCGCTCTGGGGGACGCCCTCTTTCTGTCCAACAGCAGCAAAAAAGTCTACCTGATCCACCGCCGGAATACCTTCCGGGCCCATCTCGCGGTACAGCGGGCGGTACTCAAACGGAAGAACATCGAAATTCTTTACAATACAACCGTGGAATCCATTGCCGGCGGGCAGTTTGTGGAAGGCTGCAAAATCCGGACGCCCCAGGGAACCAAAGATCTTCCGGTGGACGGCATCTTTGTTGCCATAGGAATGAAGCCCGAGACGGAACTGCTTAAAGGCCTGGTAAAGCTGGACCGGTACGGTTACGTGCTCACCGACGAACGGTGCGCCACCGCCATACCGGGACTGTACGTTGCCGGGGATATCAGAAAAAAGCCTCTCCGCCAGATTGTCACCGCTGCTGCGGATGGGGCCGTAGCTGCCGTAGCGGCCTCGGAATACGTGACCATCCGGCAGGAGCGTTTAAAATTCATACATCATCTGGAATAGAAACAAAACAGAGGAACCCTTCAAAAGGATTTATTCCATCCGCATATGCAGAATGGGAAAGTCCCTGCCTTGTCCGTCTTTTTCCGAGCGGCTGAAAATTTTGAAACCAAGGTGTTCGTAAAACCCCCGGGCCCGGGGGTTCTGTTCGTTCACGTCAACACAGCGGGCATCCAGGGTTTCCACGGCATAGAGCGCCAGGGCCCTGCCGCCGCCCTGTCCCCGGGCATCGGGCCGCAGAAAGAGCATTTCAATTTTTCCGTCCGCCGCACCCATAAAACCCAGGATTGCATTTTCGGCGTTTTTGAGAAGATACAGGCCGGAGATGGTTTTGAGTGCTTCCCGTACCAGCGGTTTGAGGGATTGAATGTCCTCTTCATTTAAAAAATCGTGGGTTGCCCTGACTGAGGCTTCCCAGAGTTCAGCAAGAACGGCGAGCGTTTCATCATCCCTGCACGGGGCGGCTTCAATAAACATTTTTGTTCTGTCCTAAAAAAATAAAATCCCGGCGCCGCGGAAAACGAACATATCCGGCGGCAGTCAGTCCGCAGACGCCCGCAATGTAACCGGTTTCCGTCTGTTCGGCCGCCCAGCCTGCGGAAGGTCTTATATAGGATATCCCCAGGACGGGTTTCCGTCCAGGGGAATTGCGGAAAATATTACCATGGTTTTGGTGAAACATGACAGGGTGCTGTCAGTTTTTATTCTGTATACTGAAAGATACCGGCTCATCGGCAGCCGCGGTTTTACAGGAGGAGGAGCGTATGAAGGAAACACAGCAGCCCGAGGGCTGGGGGAAACGGCTGCTTGACGGCAGCCACCAGCCGGCAGAACCGGAGATCCGGGATTATCTGGGGCCGGAAAGCTGTGCCAGGCTCGAACGGCTGGAAGCCATGTTTCGGGAATGTTATGACCTAAGCCGTTCGGTTAATTTCCCCTTTGGCAGCAGCTACGGCTGGGCTTACCGGTACACCCATAAAAAAGCACTGCTCCTCTATGTCTTTTTTGAGGAAGGCCGGTTCTGCTGTACTATTTCCGTTGGGGGCAAAAACGCCCGCCGGGTGGAAGCATTGCGTGACACCTTAAGTCCCAAAGCCCGGAAGCTCTGGGATGACCGCTACCCCTGCGGGGACGGCGGCGGATGGATTCATTATACCGTTGACCGGGACAACCAGCTGGGGGATATTCTCGCTTTTACGCAAGCGAAGGTCCCTCCCCGCCGTAACAGCGGTAAATGAAACAGGAGAAACACCATGTTCCTGCGGGCTAGAGAAAAAGAACATCCCCCGGTTAGCTGAGAAGAACCATGACCCTGGTAAGCAGCTTATCCGTCCCGTATTCCGGGCCGTTGAGGTAATACTCAAAGACTCCCTCCTCCATTACGAAGCCCCGGTCTTTCGCGAAAGCGGCGAGTTCTCCGTAGACCGGTTCCATCAGGGCATTGTCCCCCTGGTAGTAGCAGAAGAGCTTTTTCCCCGCCGGGATCTGCCATGGGATAACGTCACCGGAACCAATGATTGGTTTCGACACCGCGGTGCCGGCCGTGACATTGAGTATTCCCGGCTCTGCCGGGATAATCCGGAGAAAGGGACAGTCCGCTGCGATTGATCCTTCCTGCCACAAAGTACTGCCGATCTCCGCAAAAGCGCGGCCGATAAACTCCGGGATATCCCTCTCCGGGATTGGTGCGCTGATAACCGCCGTATCCTGGGCCGGGGTATCCACAAGAAAAAATTCCGTTATTCTGGGCATAAGGCGCTCCTTTTTTAGCTGTTACTTGCGCTCCGCGGCAATACTTCAGCCGTCGAAGGCCTTCTGGAGTTCGGCAATGTTCAGTTTCTTCATGGTGTACATGGCGGTAAGCATCCGTTCCACCTTGGCTCTGTCGGGATCGGCGCTCAGCCTGGGGATAATGGATGGGACCACCTGCCAGGACAGCCCGTATTTGTCCTTGAGCCATCCGCAGACCTGGGCCGCGGGATCACCACCGTCCGAAAGCCGGTCCCAGTAATAGTCAACTTCATCCTGGGTCTCACAGGTGATTACCAGGGAAACCGCCTCATTGAAGGTGAACACCGGACCGCCGTTCAGGGCGGTAAAGCTCCGGCCGTCAAGTTCAAAATCAACGGTCATCACCGAACCCTCTGCCTGACGGTGGTATTCCTGCCCCGCTTTGCCGTAGCGTTCAATTTTTCCTATGGATGAATTTTTGAAAACACCCGTGTAGAACCGGGCCGCCGCTTCCGCCTGGCTGTCGAACCACAGACAGGTACTGATCTTTTCCATTTTTACCTCCCGGGGTTCAGCCGGTAAACAATACCCCGCAGATAAACTATAGGAAAAATACTCTCCCGCCGCAAGTTTTCCGGTTCACCTTACACAGATGTCCTGCGGGGATTCAAAGTTACGGGAACCTGGATCTCCGTGAGCCATTCTTCGGGGCTGGACCGGTTCCAGATACCGTCGATATGGGACTCCCGGGGATGGTCCGCCGGTTCGTAGTCATTATCCCCGATCCAGTCGTATACCGCAGCGTAGGCCCGCGGCAGCGTTTCGTAGGGTCCCCGGTGGAGTACACAGGCTGCCTGCGGAACCCGGTCCACGGTCTTGAACACGATCTCCGCGGTTCCTCGTCCACGGGCCTCCACAGCCTGGCAGAATTCAATATTTATATCCCGTTCCCGGTATTCTCCGTCGTGGTAGATAATAAAGCAGTACGGGGGATCCTCACAGCACCGGATTCCGGGATTCAGATCCCGGATGATCCGGCCGATTTCCGGCACCACCGTAAAATAGCTGTCATAGGAAGGCACCTGCATCCGTTTGCTGAACACCAGCACCCTGGGAAGTTCCTTCACCACAATTTCATACTGCCGGGGCTCATCCTTTTCAAAGAGGTCCAGGTAGTGATTGATTGAAGAAAGCTGCACGGCGGTCTCCACAGCCTGCCGTTCCAGGGCTTCCCGCCGCCGCCGGAAGAGCTCCGCCGAATCCTTTCCGTCAAGGATTCCCTTGATTTCAGCCACGGAAAAACCGCACTGTTTCAAAGCCACAATCCGATGGGTCACCGGAAGCTGGGAACTGTCGTAATACCGGTATCCCGTAACAGGATCAATGAAAACCGGAGCGATGAGACCTTCTTCCTCATAAAAACGCAGGGCTTTGACCGTAACCCGGGCTATTTTTGAAAACTGTCCGATGCGGTACATCCGCCGCCTCCTTATGGCTGTGCCGGAACCCGCGTCGGGCTACGGGATTTCCGGAGATGGCATTTTAACCAAAACAACTTTCCCGGGCAAGACGCTCCGGCAGCGTCATTCCCAGCGGAAGAAAACCAGGGAAATTCCCAGGGCAATGAGAGCGGTGATTCCCAGAATTATGAACCTGACCGTATCAGCGGCCATGTCGGTTCCGGTCACCGCCCCCTTCAGAAGCAGGATACCCTGGGTCAGGGGAAAAATCTGTGAAACCCGTTGCAGCCCGCGGGGCAGGATCTCAAAAGGCACGGTGGTGCCGGAAAGAAAAAGCATGGGAAAGTACAGGACTGTACAGATGAGGTTGGCGGTCTTCATATTCGGCGCGAGGCTTGCCACCAGGAATCCGACGGAATAGACCGCAAGCTGGACAAATAAAAAGGTCAGGATATAACGGAAGGGCGCTTCCGGCGGTTCCATACCGAAGGCCAGCCATGCAGTAAGGTAAACTCCGAAACCGGAGACCCAGGCAAAAACCAGCTGGAGTGTTCCCACTGCGGCGAGCAGCATAAAAGGACTCACCGGACTTACCCGGAAGCGTTTGAGGATTTTGCCGTGGCGGTATCCGGCGAAAGTCAGCGGAATGCCCATGAGTCCGGCGGCGCAGATTCCCACAGCAGCTACACCGGCGAAGTTTTCCCGCACACCCTGGCCGCCGGAAATACTGCCGATGAGAAGCATGAGGCCTATGGGCATGAGGACCCCGAAGAAGGGCATATCCATTCCCCGGAGAGAGAGCTTCGTTTCTGTTTTCAGCATCGTGAAAAAAGTATTCATACTTATACCGCCTCCATTTCTTTTTCCATATAGAGAAGAAAAACATCCTCCAGACATTTTTTCTCGTGGATTTCCAGGAGTTCCTCCGGCCGGCCAAGGGCGGCCAGCGTTCCGGAACGCATCAGGGCGATCCGGTCACAGAGGTATTCCACTTCGTCCATATAATGGGAAGTAAGAATCACACTCACCCCCTGGGCCTTCAGTTCCTTGATATACGCCCAGACAGACCGGCGGGCGGCCGGATCGAGCCCCGTGGTTAGTTCATCCAGAAAAAGCACCTCCGGTTCGTGGACCTGGGCAATTACCACTGCCAGGGTCTGCCGCTCACCGCCGGACAATGCCGAAACGGGAAGCCCCTCCTTGTCCGACAGGGAAAAATGCCTTAAGAGTTCCCGCCAGTCTTTGGGCCGCCGGTACAGCGACGCCGCAAGTTCACAGGCTTCGCCCACCCGGAGCTTGTCCTGGAACCGGGTTTCCTGGAACTGGACCCCCACCCGGGAGAAAACTTTTTTCCGCTGTTCCCGGGGGTCCATACCCAGAAGCCGAATTGTTCCGCTGTCCGGTGTCCTTACTCCCAGGACACATTCCAAAACAGTAGTTTTTCCCGCACCATTATGTCCCAGGAGCCCGAATATTTCTCCCCGCCCCACGGTAAAACTGACACCGCCCACCGCAGCCAGGGACCCGTATCGCTTCCGCAGATCCGTTACATCGAGAATTGTCTCCATGCGTGCCTCCTGGACAAACTTTAGGGTCTCCCCTAAGAGGAGAGTCAAGGATTGTGAAAAAATTCCGCCGCGGTAAGCTGGCCGCTGTCTCCGGAAAAAAATCCGGCGGCTTCAGATTCCCTATCAGCTATTCACTATAATTGTTAACAATTGGTAACATTTTTACTTGACACCCCCCAGGGGTGTAGTGTATATTCAGAATGGAGCTACAAATGAAAGAAAAATACACGGTTACCGGGATGACCTGTTCCGCCTGCAGCGCCCATGTGGAAAAAGCAACCCGCAAGGTCTCGGGGGTCAGGGATGTGTCGGTCAACCTTCTTCAGAATTCCATGACAGTGGACTACGACGAAACGGAAGCCTCTCCGGATACCATAATCAAAGCCGTTACCGGCGCGGGGTACGGCGCGGCGGTGGCCGGGAAAACCGGCGGACAGGCTTCCGCAGCCCAGGCATCCCGCACAAAGGATCCCGCGGTACAGGAAGCCCGGAATATGAAAAACCGACTTATATGGTCTATCGTCTTTCTGGTGCCGCTTATGTATGTGGCCATGGGGCCGATGGCAGGACTCCCCCTGCCCGCCTTTCTGACCGGGCTCGAAAACGGGGTTACCTTCGGGATGGTCCAGCTGCTGCTGACCCTTCCGATCATGTACCTCAACCGGCGGTACTACGAGAAGGGGTTTAAAAGCCTCGCCAAGGGAGCGCCTACCATGGACGCGCTCATCGCCATTGGATCCTCAGCGGCGGTTATTTACGGCATCTACGGCATTATCCAGATGGGCCGGGGACTGGCGATGCAGGACTTCGCCCTGGTTCACCAGTACCATATGGATATGTATTTTGAATCCGCCGGGACCATCCTCACCCTTATCACGGTGGGTAAGTATCTGGAAAGCCGATCAAAAGGCAAAACCAGTGAGGCTATTGGCCGGCTCATGGATCTCACCCCAAAGACAGCGGTTGTCGAACGGAACGGTGAGGAACAGGAGATTTCCGTGGCCGAGGTGGTTCCCGGGGATATTCTCATTGTAAAACCCGGAAGCCGGATTCCCGTGGACGGCGTTGTCACCGAGGGGTTTGCCGCGGTGGATGAATCCGCTATCACCGGGGAGAGCATTCCCTCGGAAAAAACCCCGGGAAGCCCGGTTACGGGAGCCACGGTTAATACTTCGGGATTTATGAAAATCAGGGCCACCCGTGTCGGGGAAGATACCACCATCGCGCAGATCATCCGCCTGGTTGAGGAGGCCGGGGCCAGCAAAGCCCCCATCGCGCGGCTGGCGGACCGGGTAAGCGCGGTTTTTGTTCCGGTGGTAATTGCCATTGCGGTGATCGCCACCGTGGTCTGGCTCATTCTGGGGTATCCCGTCAACTTTGCCCTGTCCATCGGCATTGCGGTACTGGTGATCAGCTGTCCCTGCGCCCTGGGCCTGGCGACACCCACCGCAATTATGGTGGGAACCGGCAAGGGAGCGGAAATGGGAATTCTTTTCAGGAACGCCGAAAGCATCGAAACCGCCCATACGGTGGGAGCCGCCATCCTCGATAAAACCGGCACGGTCACCCAGGGAAAACCCTCGGTGACGGGAGTCTACCCCGCGACGGGAACCAGCGAAGAAGAACTTCTGTCCCTGGCGGCCGCGGCGGAAAAACCGTCGGAGCATCCCCTGGGAAACGCCATTGTCGAAAAAGCCGCGGCCATGAATATCACCCTTCTCCCGGCTTCGGGATTCGAGCAGGTTCCCGGCAGGGGGATACGGGTCATCATCCGGAATGAAACAGTCATGGCGGGCAACGCAAAAATGCTCGCCGAAGCGGGTATCGCCGCGGGCGCGGAACTGGAAAAACTCGCCCGGGACGCCGCGGCGCAGGGACAGACCCCGCTGTATATTGCCTGGGGAAATTCCCTGCTGGGAATCGTAACCGTGGCGGATACCGTAAAGAGCGACAGCCCGGAAGCTGTCCGGGAACTCCGGGACCTGGGTCTCGATGTAATCCTTCTCACCGGAGACAATGAAGCTACCGCCCGGGCGATAGCCGGTCAGGTCGGCATCGATACGGTCATCGCCGGAGTGCTGCCCCAGGGCAAAGAGCAGGAAGTCCGGAAGCAGCAGGAAAGCGGGACCAAAGTTGCCATGGTAGGGGACGGAATCAACGACGCCCCCGCGCTTGCCCGGGCCGATGTGGGGATTGCCCTGGGAGCCGGAACGGATATCGCCATAGAAAGCGCCGACATCGTACTGATGAAGAGCAGTCTCAGGGATGTGGCGGCGGCAATCAAGCTCTCCCGGGCGACAATCCGCAACATCAAACAGAACCTTTTTTGGGCGTTTTTCTACAATATATTAGGTATTCCGCTGGCGGCGGGAGTCTTTTACAGCATCCTTGGATGGAAACTCAATCCCATGTTCGCGGCGGCGGCCATGAGTCTTTCGTCGGTATTTGTAGTTACCAATGCCCTGCGCCTGCGTTTTTTCAATCCAGAAAAAAAATACCCCGGAAAACAAAACAAACCGGGCAGTACCATATCAACCAAAACCAATGGAGGAACAGAAATGAAAGCGACCATGAAAATCAGCGGCATGAGCTGCGGCCACTGCAAAAACAGGGTAGAACAGGCCCTCAACGGAATTCCCGGAATCCAGGCGTCGGTAGACCTCGATTCCGGTACCGCTTCCGTCACCGGGACAGCGGCGGTCGACGCCGATACCCTGACGAAAACCGTAACCGACGCGGGGTACACCGTGGAATCCGTGGATATTTCCGGATCGTAACATGCGGGCAAATAAAGAAAAGGTAACTAAACTGCTCAGGACCGCCCGGGGGCAGATTGACGGCATCATACGGATGGTCGAAGCCGACCAGTACTGTATCGATATCGTCAATCAGCTCCTGGCCAGCGACGCTATTCTCAAGAAAGCCATGAAAGAAGTCATGCACGGCCATATTACCGGCTGTGTCAGTGACGCTTTCTCCGCGGGCAAAGAAGAGCAGGAAGAGAAAATCAACGAGATAATCGGGGTATTTGATAAATTAAGCAGATAAAACAATTTTTCTATTACAGTGGTAATTTATTTTTTTAGTGAAATAAAACACAACAGAATGTAATATTGCACATAATTCTCCGGGATTCATTTAAAAAAAATACATAACATTGTAACGCACTACAAAAAACTTCAGCATTATTTATAAAAGTATACTATAATAAAAATAGAGAATGGGTATAAACGCCCATTTCAATCCAAACAATTATTTTTTAAAACGGAGGATTAAATGAAGAAACTGTGTGCAATTGTATTGACTGGCTTGATGATCTGCGGCATCGCATTTGCCGGCGGCGGAGGTGATACCACCGGAGTTGTCATGAACAAAGATAAACCCCTGGTTTTCTTTAACCGGCAGCCCTCGGACCCGACTACCGGTGCGATTGATATGACATCCATGAACTGGAACGACAAGACCTATTATGTAGGTTTCGATGCCGCCGGCGGCGGAGCGGTTCAGGGTAAACTGATTACCGACTATCTCGCTACCCGTGACGCTTCCATTGACCGGAACCGTGACGGCACCATCGGATACGTTCTGTGCATCGGCGACGTCGGACACAACGATTCCAAAGCCCGTACCGAAGGTATCCGGAAAGCCCTGGGCACCTGGAACGGTTCCACCGACCCCGGGAGGGCCAAGGAAGGTTCCGTTACCATCGGCGGCAGAGCGTACAAAGTAGTCGAACTTGAAGGCAAAGCCATGACCGGCACCGACGGTTCCACCTGGAACGCAAACGCGGCCACCGAAGCCATGGGCGGATGGGCGACAAAATTCGGCAATCAGATCGACCTGGTGGTTTCCAACAATGACGGTATGGCCATGGGTTGTCTCCAGGCTTCCAACTACCCCGCGGGAGTACCGATTTTCGGTTACGACGCCAATGCCGACGCTATTGAGGCGATCGGAGCGGGAAAACTTACCGGAACCGTTTCCCAGAACGTGGATGCCCAGGCAACCGCGACCCTGCAGGTCCTCAGGAACCTCCTGGACGGACTGACCGGAGCCGATGTGTATACCAAGGGAATCACGGTACCGGACCAGTACGGCAACAAGATCTCCGCGCCCATTGAATACCGGGCTTCCGAGAAGGCGCTGCTGGCCCAGAACTCCGGTGTCAACGCTTCCAACTGGAGGGATTATACCGCGGGAACCCGGGATGCGGGAATCAAAAAATCAACCGCTGCCGCAAAAAGAGTGCTTCTGACTATCTACAACTCTGCGGATAACTTCCTGTCATCATCCTATGTACCTGCCCTCAACTATTACGCGCCGCTGCTCAACATCAACCTGACAATTGTTCAGGGTGACGGCCAGAATGAATCCAGTACCCTGGATAAATTCACCAACCTGAACAACTACGACGGCTATGCCATCAATATGGTAAAGACCAATTCCGGCAGGGACTATACGGACAAGCTGAGATATTAATCTGATCCGCTGATTGTATGAGGTTCATGCGCCTATCTATGGCGCATGAACTTTGCTGTATCTCATAGTGTATTCTAAACGGACAAATGGGGAAGTTTATGGATGAGACAGTACTAGAAATAAAGAATTTGTCCAAATCATTTGCTAAAAACAAAGTTCTCGACGGCATCAGCCTGACGGTAAAAAAAGGATCCGTTTTAGGCCTTATGGGTGAAAACGGCGCCGGCAAATCAACCATGATGAAATGCCTCTTCGGAATTTACAGTAAGGATGAAGGCCAGATTTCGCTGCTCAGCAAACCGGTAGATTTCAGGAATCCGAAAGAAGCACTGGAACACGGGGTTGCCATGGTTCATCAGGAACTGAACCAATGCCTGGACAGGACGGTCACCGACAATCTTTTTCTCGGAAGATACCCTACCCGCTTCGGCGTGGTAGATGAAGCCCGGATGCTCAAGAAAAGCCTCAGTCTTTTCTCATCCCTGAATATCAATGTTAATCCCAAAACAATTATGCGGACCATGTCCGTTTCCCAGCGGCAGATGGTCGAAATCGCCAAGGCGGTTTCTTATGATGCCAAAATCATCGTTCTGGATGAGCCCACTTCATCCTTAACGGAACGGGAAGTATATAAACTTTTTACGATAGTTAAGGACTTACGGAAACAGGGTGTTTCCTTTGTATATATATCCCACAAAATGGATGAGATTTTTCAGATCTGTGATGAAGTCGCGGTGCTGCGGGACGGTAAAATGATCCTCACCAGCCCTATCGATGATACGGATATGAACAAACTCATCTCCGCCATGGTCGGCCGTTCCCTGGATAAACGGTATCCCGATGTAGACAATACCCCGGGGGAGGATTTCCTTGAGGTCCGGAATCTGACTACGAAATTTGAGCCGGTGCTGGAGGATATTTCATTTACCGTTAAAAAGGGAGAGATCTTCGGACTCTATGGTCTTGTGGGAGCAGGCCGGAGTGAGCTCCTGGAATCCCTCTTCGGGGTGAGGACCATCGCCTCCGGTGAGCTTATCGTGGGAGGCAGGAAACTGCGGTTCAAAAACAGCAGGGACGCCATGGACCATGGTTTCGCCATGGTTACCGAGGAACGGAAGCTGAACGGCATGTTCGGCAAGGACACCATTCAGTTCAATATAACCATTACGAACCTGCCGAGCTATAAAACCGGCGGGGTTCTGTCCAACCGGAAGATGTGGGATGCCGCCGAACGGGAAGCAAAAACCATGAAGGTAAAATACGTTTCCGTAGACGAACTGATTACGGCTCTGAGCGGCGGCAATCAGCAGAAGGTTATTATCGGAAAATGGCTGGAACGGCAGCCGGAGGTTTTCCTCATGGATGAACCGACCCGGGGTATTGATGTCGGCGCTAAATATGAAATTTACCAGCTCATCATCAGAATGGCAAAAGAAGGAAAAACCATAATTGTAGTTTCCAGCGAGATGCCTGAAATCCTGGGAATTACCAACCGAATAGCGGTCATGTCAAACCGCCGGCTTGCGGGGATCGTCGACACAAACGACACCGATCAGGAAGCATTGCTCAGGCTGTCATCAAAATATTTGTAACGAGGTAAATCATGGGAAACGGAGAAAAAAAAGAAACCCCCGCTGCTGCTGAAGTAACATCCTTTGAAGAAGACCCAAAACTTAAAGAATATACCCGTTCGCTCATGGAGCTGCGTAAGGACGGTGTCAATAAAGTCCTGTCCGTTAAACAGGAAATATCCGCTGTTAAAAAGAACAAGCTCCTGGAACCTGATGCGAAACAGGAAATGCTTACCCGTTACAGGCAGGAACTGGCGGAAGCCCAAAAAGTCGCCGCCGAGAACCGGGAGGAAGAACAAAAATTGTCCCGGGAAGGTGTGGCCTACACCAACGACCTGGCAAAGGTATATCTGAAACAGGTCGTGGCGGAGGAAAACGAGAAACTCAAGCAGAATAAGGAAGGATATCTCGGGGAAATACGGCAGATAAAGGAAGAATCCGCCGCAGAAGAGGAAAAAATCCGTTCTTCCTTTGCGGAGAAAACCTCAAAAGCCGACCGCGCTTCCCTGAAAGAAGAAATACAGATCCAGCGGTACCAGCTAAAATCGAAACTCTTTGACGCGAAAAGCAAATACTTGACCGCTATGGAAAGCAGCCGGGATGCCAAAAACCAGGCCTATGTTGACCATATTCATACAAACAGAAATCTGCGCAACGGCAAAACAAAATTCTCGGAAAATATAATTCTGAATTTCAGAAACTACATCTACCGGTTTACTTTGTCACAATTCTTTCTTGATAACGGGCTCTACCTTGCCATTATCGTATTCTTTATTGTGTGTATTATTCTGGCGCCCCTTTCAAACCAGGGGAACCTTTTGTCCCTGCCGAATATATTTACCATTTTGGAACAGGCCTCCACCCGTATGTTTTACGCCCTCGGAGTCGCGGGACTCATCCTGCTGGCCGGAACCGACTTAAGCGTCGGGCGCATGGTCGCCCTGGGTTCGGTCATTACCGGTCTGATTCTCCATCCCGGAAGAAACATTGTCACATTTTTCGGTATGGGTCCCTGGGATTTTACGCCCATGCCCATGGGCGCCCGGGTCATCATGGCGCTTGTTCTATCGGTCGTTTTGTGCGTGCTCTTCAGTTCCTTTGCGGGGGTTTTTACCGCCCGGCTTAAAATGCATCCCTTTATCTCAACCCTGGCGACCCAGCTTATCATTTACGGCCTGCTCTTCTTTGGTACCAGCGGCACCCCGGTGGGTTCCATAGACAGCGGTATCAAGGATCTTCTCGGCGGACGATGGATACTGGGAGTTATCAACGGACAGCTGATTACCTTCCCTAAGCTTATAATCCCCGCGGTCATCGCCGTCATTGTGGCATGGTTCATCTGGAACAAGACGATATTCGGCAAGAACATGTACGCCGTCGGAGGCAACTCCGAAGCGGCCAGCGTCAGCGGCATCAGCGTTTTCAAGGTTACCATGGGCGTCTTTATCATGGCGGGAATTTTTTATGGCTTCGGTTCCTTTTTTGAAGCCTTCAAGGCGAACGCCAGCGCCGGAACCGGCCAGGGATACGAACTGGATGCCATAGCGGCGTGTGTCGTCGGCGGAATTTCCTTTAACGGCGGGATCGGAAAAATCGGCGGAGCCGTTATCGGGGTCATCATTTTCACCAGCCTCACCTACTGCCTGACCTTCCTCGGCATTGATACAAACCTTCAGTTTGTGTTCAAGGGCTTCATTATTATCGCCGCGGTTGCCCTGGACAGCGTTAAGTATCTGAAGAAAAAGTAAGAAACTATCCGCGGGAAGCTGTCCGAAAACAAAGAATACCTTCGGACAGTTTCCCAGGGTTCGGGTTTTAAATCTCCGTATTCGATTCTATTAAGCGCTTTCTGAGAAAAACCAGATTAGGCAATACAACGGCAAGATGCAGCAATCCGGCGTAGAGCAGGGATATCAGCGCCAGAGCGAAATTAGGCCCCAGGGCCGTGCGGTCTTCCAGGTTGATCAGCATGGCGATAACCGCGATAAGAACCGTCACCATGGCGGTTATCCAAAGAGTTCTGCTGTAGCTCCAGAAAAACAGCCGGGCTTTTTCCGCCTGTTCCGGAGTGGTGTCCTTTCTGAATCCCGCGGTAAAGGCGGACTTTACCGCGGCGGAGCCGAATAAAAGCAGCTGATACACAACGGGAAAAAACACCATGATCAGCAGACTGGGAAGATCCAGATAATGCAAAAGCATCCCACCGGAAATATACACGGTACCGGCAAAACTCAAGGCCAGGACCGCCACGGCAATACAATAGTTCAGTATCATATACTTCTCCTTTCAAACAGTGAACTTGCTTTACATTTCTGAACGGACCGCAAGGATGAATTCGTACAAAGAATCCCAGGAGTTTTCCGGGATAATACCGGATACGGCAATCTCCTGGTCTGCCAGGGGACTTCTGAAAATGCCATGCTGAAATGCCGCCTCACTGTTTGCATCAAAAACCATTCTTTTCAGCCGGCTTTCCACAGTATCCATATATATTTTTATATTAAAGTATAAAACTGTCTCAAAACATCAGAATAAAAGGTTAATATAATAGAAGAAATTATTAAATTCTCCAAATTCTGCGGATTTTATCCCCTGATTTGCCCTAAAATTTAGATAAAAACCGGCAAAAAAATATTCAAATAATTAGCCATTGACAACTCGGTTAGCATGTAGTAATTTATTTTCGCACCAATAGTTTAAAAGCACTAACATTATCCTTATTTAAGGAGCATATATGCCGTTGACACTAGCCCGGCACGGCAACACATGCGTTATCAAACGGATAACCGGAAAAGATGATACGATCCGGCATCTCGAAAACATGGGCCTCATCATCGGCCATGAGGTGACCGTCATCACAGAAAGCGCCGGGAATCTCATATTAAAAGTAAAAGGCTGCCGGATTGCGGTGGATAAGGCACTGGCGGCACGGATATATATTTAGGAGGATAGGTCAGGATGAAAACATTGCGGAATGCGGAATTAGGCCAGACAGTTACCGTGGTAAAACTCCATGGCAGCGGAGCCGTCAAACGGCGGATTATGGATATGGGTGTGACAAAGGGAACTGAAATATTTGTTCGCAAAGTTGCCCCCCTGGGAGATCCTGTTGAAGTTAATATCCGCGGATATGAGTTAAGCCTGCGCAAAGAAGACGCTGAAATGGTGGAAATAGCCTGAATTAGGAGGAAATAAAGTGGCAGTAACAATTGCGCTGGCGGGAAACCCTAACAGCGGCAAAACAACAATGTTTAATGATCTGACCGGCAGTTCACAGCGGGTCGGAAACTGGCCGGGTGTAACGGTTGAAAAGAAAGACGGAAAACTAAAAACCGACAAGAATGTGATCATACAGGATTTACCGGGGATTTATTCTCTTTCGCCCTACACAATGGAAGAAGTTGTCACCCGGAATTACCTTATCAAGGAAAAACCCGATGCGATTATCGATATCGTGGACGCATCCAATATCGAACGGAACCTGTATCTGACAACACAGCTTACGGAACTCGGTATGCCTGTGGTGGTCGCCCTGAACATGATCGATGTGGTACAGAAAAACGGCGACACCATTGATACAAAAAAACTGGGCAAAATGCTGGGCTGTGAAGTTGTCGAAACATCCGCGATTAAGGGAACAGGCTCCCGGGAAGCGGTTCAGGCGGCGAGGACGCTGGCGTCAAAAAAAGCCGGGTCCGATCCGAAACATACATTTTCCGCCGACGTGGAAAAAAGCCTTGAGGAGATTTCAGATCTTATCCGGGGAAAAATCCCTTCAGACAATATGCGGTGGTATTCCATCAAGGTTTTTGAACGGGACAAGGAAGTAATAAAAGAACTGTCCCTGGACAAAAACACCCGGGAAAAAGCGGAAGGAATAATCAAAGCCTGCGAAGAGAAATACGACGATGACAGTGAAAGTATCATCACCAATGAGCGGTATAACTATATTTCCCAGGTAATACAGGCCTGTGTTACCATAAAAAACAAAGGCTCTCTTTCCACATCCGACAAAATCGACCGGGTTGTAACGAACCGCTGGCTTGCCCTCCCCATCTTTGCGGTGGTTATGTTCCTGGTATACTTTATTTCAATCTCCACCGTGGGAACATGGATGACCGACTGGGTCAATGACAGCCTGTTCGGGGAAATCATCCCTGAAGGCTTCGGCGGCTGGCTGGAAGGAACCGGGATTGCCGTATGGCTGCATTCCCTCATTATGGATGGTATCGTAGCCGGCGTTGGCGCCGTGCTTGGATTCCTGCCTCAGATGCTGGTTCTGTTTTTCTGTCTGGCGATTCTTGAGGACTGCGGATACATGTCCCGCATCGCCTTTGTGCTTGACAGGGTCTTCAGGAAATTCGGACTTTCCGGTAAATCCTTTATCCCCATGCTGATTTCCACCGGCTGCGGTGTCCCGGGAATTATGGCTTCACGGACCATAGAAAGCGAAAATGACCGGCGGATGACCGTAATGACCACCACGTTTATTCCCTGCGGCGCAAAACTTCCCATTATCGCGCTGATCGCGGGAGCGCTGTTTCCCGCTTCAATATGGGTCGGGCCTTCCGCGTATTTCGTGGGTATAGCGGCGGTGATCGTATCGGGCATCATGCTGAAAAAAACAAAGCCCTTTGCCGGTGATCCGGCGCCGTTTGTCATGGAGCTTCCCGCGTACCATCTCCCCAAATTTTCCGGGGTTATCCGCACCATGTTTACCCGGGGATGGGCATTCGTAAAGAAAGCCGGAACCCTGGTACTCATCGCCACAGTAGCGGTCTGGTTCCTCAGCAGCTTCAGCTGGTCCATGCAGATGGTGGATACCGAAGAATCCATGCTGGCAGGTATCGGCAATGTGATCGCTCCGATATTCAGCCCCCTCGGCTGGGGAGACTGGAGAGCGGCGGTGGCAACCTTTACCGGTTTAATTGCCAAGGAAAATGTTGTGGGAACCTTCGGTGTCCTCTACGGTTTTGCGGAAGTTGCCGAGGACGGCGCCGAATACTGGCCCATGCTGGCGGCGGCCTTCACCCAGCTTTCAGCCTACTCCTTCCTGCTTTTCAACCTTCTCTGCGCTCCCTGCTTCGCGGCCATGGGTGCCCTGCGCCGGGAGATGATGTCAGGGAAATGGACCGCCTTCGCAATCGCCTATCAGTGCGTATTTGCCTATGCCGTATCCCTGATGGTGTTCCAGTTCGGTACGCTCTTTACCGGCGGCGGTTTCGGGGTCGGAACTGTCGCGGCTATACTGGTCCTGGCTCTGATGCTGTATCTGCTGTTCAAAAAACCCTGGACTCCTAAACAGCAGATGGAATTGGGACTCCAGGGAGCGGACTGATAATGGCGGCGACCATAATTATCGGGGCAATCGTACTGCTGTGCATTGCATTAGCGGTGCGCAGCCTGATTAAATCCCGCAACAAAGGCGGCTGTGACTGCGGGTGCGGAGGATGCAGCCCCGATAAGCATTGCGGTAAATAAGGGAAAACGGAGGGACGGCCTGAAGCACCCTCCGTTTTTTTTAGGCTCAAGAGGATCTGAGTTAATTAGTAAGAAATGACTCTTCTTTAATTAATTGCAATAATATTACATATATCATATAATTTCGCTGAAAAATATTTACGGTTCTGAGAAACAATGAAAACAGAAAACAACCGGGAAGCGGAGCGGCTTCCGCCGCTAATTGAACATATTCCGGCGGTAATTTTTAGGCTTTCCCATAAAGAAGATTCCTGGCACACGTGGTTTGTCTCCCATAATATTTCAATGTACGGCTACAATGCCGAGGATTTTTTTGCGGACCGTATCCGCTGGCTCGATATTGTCCACCCCGATGATCGGGTCCTGGTAAGCAAAACCGTCAGTGATTACGAAGCAAAAAACATCAATTCATTCAAACTTTATTACCGTCTGATCGCAAAGAACGGGGATTCGTATCCGGTAACCGAATACAACACGGTAAACAGGGACGATGCCGGGGTTATCATCTGCTATGACACGGTAATTACCAGCAATACCCAGGGTGAGGATAACCTGCGGCTGATCAAAGACCATCTCCGGCAGCAGATAGTGCTCAATGATATTCTGATGAGCCTCCATGATTCCGATCCGGACCATGCCCTGCAGATTATTCTGGACCGGACCGGCGCTTACCTGGACACAAGCAGGGCGCTGCTTTTCAAGGACAGCCCCGATCATACAACCTGCAAAATTGTGTATGAATGGTGCAACAAAGATATTGCCTCCGTGATGGCACTGGATTACAGTATCACCTATGAAACCAGCATGCCTGAGATTTACGTCGCCCTCCAAACCACCGGCAATCTGCTGATTAACTACGGGGAGATTCCGGAGAACTGCCGGGAAGAATTTGAGGCGGAAGGACTGGTCGCTTCGGCGATCTTTGCGGTATATCTAAACGGAAACCATTACGGTTTTGTCTGCTTTGACGACTGTGTGGTTGAGCGGCAGTGGGACGATGATACCATCCGGTTTCTTAAAAATATTTCAAACCTTATATCCACGGTGCTCGCGAAACAGAATGCCGCGGAAAAACTCGCCCAGAACCGGAAAACCTATGAAGCCGTTCTGAACAATGTCGATTCATATATTTTCGTCACCGACCCTGCAAACGGGGAAATTATCTACGCCAACCGCTCATTCCGGACAGCGGTCAATGAGGACTGTACCGGCAAGAAAGCCGGAAACTACCTGAACACAGGGATATGCGGTTCCGGATCCTCAGAGGCAAATGCGGAAGGGAACGGGGATTACCAGGAACTGTACTGGGAACGGACCGGCGAGTGGCTGGCTGTTTCATCGGAAGAGATAACCTGGATAGACGGCAATAAGGCAAGACTGTTCAACTGCTATGATATTACCGCGAAGAAACGGTTTGCCGAAACCCTGGAAAAAAGAATTGAGGAGCGGACCGGCGAACTCAAGCTGATGTCCGAAGAAGCGGAACGGGCAAAGGAAAAGGCTGAAGAAGCGGCCCTGGCAAAGACCCAGTTTCTGGCGAACATGTCCCATGAGATGCGGACGCCGATGAACGCCATCATCGGTATGACGACCATGGCAAAGAACACCTCCGATACGGAACGCAAGGATTACTGCATCGGCAAAATTGAAGAAGCGTCGACCCATCTCCTTGGGGTTATCAATGATATCCTGGACATGTCAAAAATCGAAGCCAATAAACTGGAGCTCTCCTTCGGGGATTTTAATTTTGAAAAAATGCTGGTCCGCATGGCCAATGTCATCAACTATACCGTTGGAAGGAAAGGCCAGACCTTCCATGTCACTGTTGACAGCACTATTCCCTTCTGTCTGTACAGCGATGAACAGCATATCGCCCAGGTAATCACCAATCTGCTCTCAAACGCTGTCAAGTTTACCCCAGCCGGCGGGACTATCACCATGTCGGCGCGGATGATTGGGGAGGAAGACGGGGTCTGTTCCATTGAAATAGCCGTATCCGATACGGGAATCGGTATTTCCGGGGATGAACAGAAACGGCTGTTCCGGTCCTTTGAACAGGCTGATTCCGGGATCTCGAGAAAATACGGGGGTACCGGACTGGGACTGGCAATCTCACAAAGTATTGCCGCCATGCTGGACGGCGAAATCACGGTACAGTCAGCGCCCGGCAAAGGCTCAACCTTTGTATTCAACTTTAAAGCCCGGCGCGGCAAAACAGAACAGCGGACCACCCTTGATGAGGATATACACTGGGACAATCTGCGGATCCTCGCAATTGATGCGGCACCGGAAGTGCGGACTTTTTTCACAAACCTCGCGGGAACTCTCCATTTTTCATGCAGCACCGCGGCGGACAGTTCCGAAGCCCTGGAAATAATCAAAACCTCCGGAGAAAATTTTCATATTATCTTTATGGACTGGAACCTGCCGGAAGTAAACAGTTTCGCCCTGGCAAGACAGATCCGTGAGTACGGTGATTTTCTGATCATCATGGTATCCGCGGTTGAGTGGAGTGATATAAAAACGGAAGCCCAGGAAGCCGGGGTCGACCGCTTTATCACAAAGCCGCTCTTCCCTTCTTCAATCATTGACTGTATCAGCGGCTGTCTGAGCAGCAAAGCCGCCGCCGGCCAGTCTCTGGACAGACAGCAGGAGATTGATTTTTCGGGCAAGCACATTCTTCTGGCGGAGGATGTGGAAATCAACCGGGAAATTGTCATTTCTCTTCTGGAACCTACCGGTATCTCCATTGACTGCGCGGAGAACGGAGCCGAAGCGGTAAGCATCTTCAGGGCAAACCCGGAAAAATACGATGCCGTCTTTATGGATATCCATATGCCTGTCATTGACGGATACCAAGCAACCCGGGAGCTCCGGGCGCTGGATCATCCGCGGGCAGCAAAAATTCCTATCATCGCCATGACCGCTAATGTGTTCAGGGAAGACATAGAACAGTGTCTTGCCTGCGGCATGGACGACCACGTCGGGAAACCCCTGGATATGGAAGAAGTAATATCAAAACTGCAGAAATATCTGGGGGTATCCCAGTTCCGGTAACCCCGTACAGTTTCAGCCGGAGCTGTCCCGCGGTCCGCTGCCGGGAACCGATAAGGGAATCCAGTCCGGATTCGCGGTAAAAACAATATCGATGTCACTGTATTTCCAGTAACGCTTGATGGTGAGAATCATATCCTTGCGGATCTTATCCACCTTCCGCACCATGGTGTTGTCATCTTTGAGAAATACATAAATTACCATATAGAGATTGCGGCCCCGCTTGGTGGAATATATCTCGAACCCTTTGAAATCATTTTTTTCCACATAGGACCGAACAATTTTTTCAAGCTCCTGCTGAATTTCCTCCGGCGCCGCGGCAACAAGCAGTTCCCGTATGTTGGCGATAAACTGGCTTACCAGGGTGGGAATAAGGAAGAGTACGAGGATGATAGTCACCGCCGGATCCACGTATACCGCGTAGGGAGCCAGGGTGGTTTTTCTCATGATCATCATAATCAAAAAGGCAATAAGCACCGAAAGGCTTAGAAGCGTGTCGTTGAGCCAGCTCCGGTATTCCGCCGCCAGCAGGGCCGAATGCTGCTGCCGGGATATTTTTCTGAGCATAACGGTGACAAAAGCGCAGCCTCCCACGGAGATCACCGAATAAATCAGGATAAAGGAAACCTCCACCTGGTTTCCGCCGCTCATGATGGAAAATACCGCCGTGCACAGCAGGGCGGTATTCATAATAAGCATAACCGTGGTTCTGATGATGATAAAGAACGGCTCAAAGGATCCGAAGCCGAAGGGGAAGTCCTTGGTATCCGCCCGGGTAACCAGCTTTACAATTTTCAGGGAAGTAAGCGTAAAGAGGGTTGAAATAAATGAGTACAGTCCGTCAAAAAGCACTGAAGTTGACTTGGCCAGTGCTGCGGTAAGGATCCCCAGGAGGGCAAAGAAAAAATTGAGGATGGTGGCGATTTTCATCACCGATGATTCGTTATACTGCTTCATACATTGACTCCGCCGGTCTTAACGGCTGATCTAGGTCTGGCCTGTTTCCGCGTTGGCTGCAGCCAGTATACCCTGGATATGTTCCGGGGTCACCATCCCCTGGCTGAACATAATCAGAGCCCTGAGGGGTAGGTCTCCCAGCATCCGCTGCACCATCCGGCTTATCCCATCATCACCGGAACCGCTTTCCATAACGGTTCCCATGTTCCGCCCAATCTGCTCCAGAAGGACGGCTCCGGCCTTGGTCCCGGCAATTTCCCCAAGGGTGGTATTAACGGTATAGGGTTCACCGGGAACGCGGTTCTGGGCCGGCAGCGGTTTTCCGCAGAGTTCCTAAAAGGCTTCCCGGGAAATCTCCAGGGGAAAGCCGGGATGGCTATATTCATCGGGAACCGGAATATCCGGCGGAACAGCTCCGTCAATGGAGACCGGCGCCGTGCAGCGGATATCCCTGCTGGAGGCTGCCGCGGCCAGAATGTATTCCCCGGCCTCCGTAATCCATTCACCCTTCTGCGGATTGTAATACGCAAAAGCCCTGGGCCCCAGGGTAACGGAAAGGTTTTTCTCCTCCCCTGCCTGAAGGTAAACCTTTCCGAAGGCCCGGAGTTCCCGGACGGGACGGAAAACCTTCGTGTTTTTTGGAGACACATAAAACTGAACGGCTTCGGCTCCGGCCCTGGTTCCGGTGTTTTTTACGCGGACCGAGGCCGTCACAGAACCGCCAGCCTGGGATACCGTGAGATCGCCGTATTCAAAGGCGGTGTACGACAGGCCATACCCAAAAGGAAAGAGTACATCCGCCTCCGCCGCGTCATAGTACCGGTATCCCACGTAAATACTCTCCCGGTACTCTACCGTTTTTTCTCCCCCGGGAAAATTTCTGAAGCTGGGATTATCCTCCAGCTTACGGGGAAAGGTTTCGGCCAGTTTGCCGCAGGGATTGGCGTCACCGAAGAGCAGATCCGCTGACGCCGCCGCGCCGGCCTCGCCCGCCAGGTACAGCATCAGCAGGGCTTTGGCATGGGCCAACCAGGGCATTTCCACAGCGCTTCCCCCGGAAAGGAGAACCACCGTATTGGGATTGACCCGGGAGACGGCTTCAAGAAGGGCAATATGGCTTTCCGGGAGGCGAAGATGGTCCCGGTCAAAGCCCTCGCTTTCATAGGATTCCGGGAGGCCGATACAGACCACCGCCGCTTCCGCTTCCCTTGCAGCGGAAACCGCCGCCTCGATCAGCCCCGGATCCGGCCGGTCATCTTCGGAAATATACCCCGGCGCGTACGTAAAGGGTATTCCCCGCGCTTCAAGGATACCGCAGAGATTGTCCACCTGCCGGGGGTTGATACGGCTGCTGCCGGTTCCCTGGTACCGGGGTGTTTTTCCGAACACCCCGAGGACCGCGATTTTTTTTGTTTTATCCAGGGGAAGAACGGCCCCATCGTTTTTCAGAAGCACCGCAGATTGGGCAGCCGCTTTCCGTGCGAGTTCGTGGTGGGCGTCTCCGTCATAGGTATATCCCGGCTTCCGGCTGTCCTTCGCGGCCAGGAGCAGGGAGATGATCCTGACTGCGGCGGTGTCCAATACTGACTCCCGGAGCCGGCCTTCGGCAACCGCCGCGATGATGGCTTCATCGCTGGCAGGTCCGGTGTAGGGCATATCCAGGTCAAGCCCGGCGGCAAGTCCCTGGACCCGGTCCACCGTTGCCCCCCAGTCGGTCATCACAGAACCTTTAAAGCCCCACTCCGTCCGGAGAATGTCCGTGAGCAGCGTTTTATTCTGGCTGGCGAATTCACCGTTAACCTGGTTGTAGCTGCACATCACGGTCCAGGGCCGGGCCTGTTTTACGGCAGTTTCAAAACCGGCCAGATAAATTTCCCGGAGCGCGCGCTGATCAACGACTGCGTCAATGACCATCCGCCGGGTTTCCTGGTTGTTTACCGCGTAGTGTTTGAGGCTGGTACCGATGCCTTTGCTCTGGATACCTTCGATCAGAGCCGCGGCCATTTGACCCGTAAGACAGGGGTCCTCGGAAAAATACTCGAAATTTCTGCCGCAGAGGGGGCTGCGCTTGATATTGACCCCGGGTCCCAGAATGACAGCCACATCCTCCTGGAGGCATTCCTCCCCCAGGGCTTCTCCGATTTCCCGGAGCAGCGCCGGATCAAAGCTGCAAGCCGTGGCCGCGGCGGTGGGGAAACAGGTGGCCGGGACACTCCGGTTTATCCCCAGATGGTCGCTGCTGCCTTCCTGTTTGCGCAGGCCATGGGGCCCGTCGGTAACCATTATCCGGGAAAGGCCCAGGCGTTCTACACCTTTCGTATGCCAGAAGTCGCTCCCGCTGCAGAGACCGGCTTTTTCTTCCACGGTCATCTGCGCCGCAAGTTCTTTGGCTTTCTTTTCATATTGCTTCATACAGCCCCCTCCGTAACATGCTGAACTAACGGATAAAATTCGTCCTGGCCGGAGGTTCCTGTTCCGGGAATGGTACGCCCGCCTTGATCCCGGCGTCCCGGCATTTGAGAAGCCAGGCCATGTTCCGCCCCAGGGTCCGCATGATCTGGAGTCCCTCCAGATCCCGGACCACATCTTCGGGGGTGGATCCGTGGACCATATTCCAGTACTGGGATGAAACCACGGGCATCTGGGAAATGGTAAAGTACTTAATCAGCTGGTCAAAGGCAGCGGTTGTCCCGGCCCGCCGGGCGGAAACCACCCCGGCGGCGGGTTTGAGGAAAAAAAGATTTCTCCCGGAGGACCCGTTGGCGTAAAACGCCCGGTCCATGAAGGACGTGATCCCCCCGGAAGCGGCGGCGTAATGGACCGGAGTACCAAAAATAAAACCGTCCGCTGTCCCGGCCATATCCAGGAAGACGTTCACCGTATCGCTGAATACGCAGCGGCGGAGCTCCCGGCATTTTCCGCAGGCAATACATCCGGAAAGGGGTTTATTTCCTATGTGAAATATTTCCGCGTCGACACCTTCGTGTTTTATGGTCCGGGAAACTTCTTCCAGGGCCGTATAGGTGCAGCCCCGTTCGCGGGGGCTGCCGTTTACCAGCAATACCTTCATATATTCTACCTCTGTTACAGACTTAATTTTACTATAACAGAGTTCCGGAATTATGCAAGAATTCCAGCGGTATAAAATGACGCGGATTTAAGAATAAAAACGGAACGGAACTTGAATATTAGCCTTTGCCGTCCTGAAAGGACGGGTACAGGGTCATGCCGCCGTCCACATAGAGGGTTATTCCGGTAACGTATTTCGATTCAGCCGAAGCGAGCCAGGCGGCGGCCGCGGCCGCGTCTTCGGGATCGCCGATTCTTTTCATGGGAATCATATCCGTGGTCTGCTTAAGCGCCTTCGGGTCGGAGAATTTTTCGGCATTGATGGGAGTATTCATTGCCCCGGGCCCAATGGCGTTGATCCGGATATTCCGGGACGCGTACTCCATGGCGATGCTTTTGGTAAACATCCCCACCCCGCCCTTGCTGGCGGCGTAATGGGCGAAGGTTGGCCATGGAATGATCTCATGCACCGAAGACATGTTGATGATATTCCCCGGAACACCGCGGCCAAGAAAATATTCCAGAGCGTATTTTGAACCGAGGAACACCCCCGTGAGGTTAACCCCAATGACGGTGTTCCAGTTTTCCAGGGACATCTCATGGGTGGGAACCTGGTTCTCCACCCCGGCGTTGTTTACCCAGATGTCGAGCCGCCCGAAATTGGCGATGGAAGCATCCAGAAGGCTGCGGACACCTTCTTCGGTACTGATGTCCGCCTGGGCCGCCACGGCATTCCCGCCTATAGCCCGGATATCCCGGACAGCCTGATCAGCGCCGGCCTTGTCCGAATGGTAATCTACCACCACGGAAATCCCTTCCCGGGCGAAGCGTTCGGCCACGGCTTTGCCCAGCCCCCTGGAACCGCCGGTGATCACCGCGGCCTTACCTTTCAAATCATCGTACACGTTTTTTACCTTTGTAAGAAAAGCCCCGGCGAACCGGGACAAATAAGATTTTTATACCAGTCCGGATTTTTCCAGCATTTCGTAAATGAAGGTCCCCTTGGCCTTTTCCAGTCCCTTGTGTTCCAGCCACCGCAGGATAAAGGGCAGTTTGATTTCGGTGATCTTCTTCTTGTCCAGCCATTCATGGGAAGCGGAGAGAAGGATACGGAGATCGAAGGCGGACGCGAAGGTTTCAGGTACACCCCGGTCCACATTGAGCAGCGTATAGACCGCTTCCATGGCGGTGCGTACCGAATACTCCGTGGTGAATACCGTATCCCGCTCGGTCTCGGAGAAGTTTCCGATAAAAGCAAGATTTACGCTTCCCTGGGGAACAACCAGCGGCCGGTCGCCTATCCGCCGGGGCATGAAATAGGACATGACGTAGGGCATCATCACCGGCACGGTGTTGGTGGATTTCTCCGCCAGTTCGGGAATCTGGTTTTCGGGAACGCCCATGTGGTAAAGCCATTCCTGAGCGATCTCGATGCCGGTACATTCGCTGGCGGTTTTCTTGACGTAATCACCGGGAACATCATTGAACAGGGCGTAGAACCATACCACCAGTTCATTTTTTCCCTGCTTGTGGAAATGGGGCTGCCGGTTCAAAGTCCAGCTTAAGAGCCAGCTGGAATCCTTGACGGTAACAATCCCGCCGGTAACCACCGTTCCAGCGAAGGGATCCCGTTTGCAGATTTTTTCTATATAAGGAGGAATCTTGTCGTCCAGGGTGGTTATGGTGGCGGAGATGAATTTCGTCTTGGGAATGTCCCCGCAGAATTTCGCCGGTTTGCCGAAGGCAGGATCTTTGGCAGCCAGAGTCTGCCAGAGGCCCCAGCTGCCGCCGGGGGAGGAATTGAGTTTCGCCGGGGTTTTGTGGTCCCCCAGGGAAGAACTTTCGGTGATGCTGCCGTTGGTTACGAAGACCAGATCGTTTTCCGTAAGATTGATGGAACCGTCCTTGCCGTCCTGGGTGTAGAGGATTTTTTTGGCGGTCTTTTTACCCCCGGAAAGATCCATTTCAATATCCTTTACAATAGTACTGAACATGAACTGGACGCCGTTCTTTTTGAGGTAGTCCACCAGGGGCAGCACCAGGGATTCGTACTGGTTGTACTTGGTGAACTTGAGGGCGGATAAATCGGGGAGTCCGTCCAGGTGATGGATAAAACGCATAACGTAGCGGCGCATTTCCATGGCGCTGTGCCATTCCTCAAAGGCGAACATACTCCGCCAGTAAAGCCAGAAATTGGATTTGAAGAAATTTTTGCCGAAGACCTCATTGATTTTTTTGTCGTTCAGGGATTCTTCCGTGGCGAGGATAAGTTCCACCATTTCCTTGGTAGCCGTTTCGTCCAGGGTGAATTTCCCCAGATCCGGCGCGGGTTTGCCCTTTTCAATAGTGGCCCGCATGTGGGAATAGTTGGGGTCCTTCTTGTTGAGCCAGTAGAATTCATCCAGAACCGAAGCGTCTTTTACGTCCAGAGATGGGATCGAACGGAAAAGGTCCCACAGGCATTCGAAGTGGTTTTCCATTTCCCGGCCGCCCCGGATGACCCAGCCCTGGGGCTCGCAGATACCGTCCAGGCTTCCCCCGGGGATTTTCAGCTGTTCCAGAACATGGATATTCTGCCCTTTCATCTGGGCATCCCGTACCAGGAAGGCCGCTGCCGCGAGACCCGCCAGCCCTCCGCCGATAAGATATGCGGATTTATTATCCACCCCTTCGGGTTTTACCGGGCGCGCAAAGGCTTCAAAATTTCCGTTACTGTGATACATAATGGACCTCTTTTTTATTTATTATCTTTAATACCTAATTTAATCGTATAATTAAAGCCTAAGCGTATTTTTATTCATTGTCAAACCGCCAAATACTTCCCGAAAAATACCGGACACAAAAAAACCGGCCTTCCGGCCGGCTTCGGATATGCGGACCCTGTTACGCCAGAATTTTTTCCAGATCTTCCCGGGCAGTTCCGATGGGGGTCAGGCTGAAATTCTCCGACAGGTAGTTCAGTACGTTGGGAGACACAAAGGCCGGGAGCGTCGGGCCGAGGCGTATATTTTTAATACCCAGAGCCAGCAGGGTAAGAAGAATCACCACCGCCTTCTGTTCGTACCATGAAAGGACCAGGGTCAGGGGAAGGCCGTTTACGTCGGTGCCGAAGGCATCCGCCAAAGCTGATGCTACTTTGACGGAGCTGTACGCGTCGTTGCACTGCCCCATATCCATGATCCGGGGAAGCCCGCCGATCTCGCCGATGTCCAGATCGTTGAACCGGTACTTGCCGCAGGCCAGGGTCAGAATCACCGTATCCTTGGGGGTGCTTTTCACGAATTCGGTGTAGTAGTTCCGGCCGGGCTTGGCTCCGTCGCAGCCTCCCACCAGGAAGAAATGTTTGATATCCCCGGATTTTACGGCCCCGATGACCTTCTCGGCCGCGCCCAGTACGGTACCGTGGCCGAACCCCGTGGTCACTTCCGTGCCGCCGTTTATCCCGGTCATGGGATGGTTTTCCGTATAGCCCCCCAGCTCCAGGGCTTTGTCGATCACCGGGGTAAAATCCTTTTTATTTCCGATGTGAACCATGCCGGGATAGGCAACCACCGCGGTGGTAAAAATCCGGTCCCGGTAACTGTCCCTGACCGGCATGAGGCAGTTGGTGGTAAAAAGTACCGGCGCGGGAATGCCGTCAAATTCCTTCTGCTGACTCTGCCAGGCGGTGCCGAAGTTTCCCTTTAAATGGGGGTATTCCTTAAGCTTGGGATATCCGTGGGCGGGAAGCATTTCCCCGTGGGTGTATATATTAATGCCTTTGCCCTTGGTCTGTTCCAGGAGGAGTTTGAGGTCATGGAGATCATGGCCGCTGATAACGATAAATGGCCCCTTCTCCACGGCCAGAGGGACCGTCACCGGAACCGGTGTGCCGTAGGTTTCGGTGTTGGCCTTGTCCAGAAGTTCCATACATTTTAAATTAACCTGACCGGTTTCCATTACCAGGGGGAGCAGGCTTTCCATAGTCCCCTCGCCGCCGATTGCAAGCAGGGCTTTGTAGAAGAAACCGTTCACCTCGGGATTGGTATAGCCCAGGGCCGCGGCGTGATGTGCGTAGGCGGCCATGCCCCGGAGCCCCAGAAGGATCAGGGTCTTGAGAGACCGGATATCCTCGTCAGATTCCCAGAGACTAGCCATGTCGTAATCTTCAGCCTTTGCTCCCAGGGCTTCCTTTTCCATAAGCACCCGTGAAATCTGGCTCCGTACGGATTCATCGTCAAAGTTAACATTGGTTACGGTGGTAAAGAGGCCGTCGATTACCGCGCTGTCCGCGGCAGCCCCGGGGCTTTTTCCTTTTGACGCCCGCGCAAGTCCGATGAGCGCCCCGGTGAGGGCATCCTGCAGAACGGCGGTATGATCCGGTTTGCCGCACACCCCGGCTTTGCCGGTGCAGCCCTTTCCGCCCGCGGTCTGTTCACACTGAAAACAAAACATTTTATACTCCTTTTTTTACATACTATAAAGAATAGGTAAAAATCACGGTAAAATCAAAAAATGATTCGGCGCAAAAAACTCAGTCTTCCAGAATTCCGCCGCTGACGGAGATGGTATGTATCTGCCAGGGAATAGTCCGACCGCTTTTCTGCAGGGCGGTCTTCACCGCCTGGACAATACCGCCGCAGCAGGGAACTTCCATGCGGACCACCGTAACGCTTTTGATATCGTTCTGTCTGAAAATTTCCGTAAGCTTTTCCGCGTAATCCCCGTCATCCAGTTTTGGGCAGCCGATGAGGGTGATCCGGTTTTTCATAAACCGTTCATGGAAATTCCCAAAGGAAAAGGCGGTACAGTCCGCGGCAATGAGCAGGTTGGCATCCTTAAAATACGGGGCGTTTACCGGAACGAGCTTGATCTGCACCGGCCACTGGCCCAGGCGGCTGGGAAGCGCTTCCCCGGAAGGGTTTGAATTCTTGATCCGCTCTTTCTCTTCCCGCTTGAGAATTGCCATCCGGCTTCCGGGACAGCCGGAAAACAGCGCCTCGGGCTGTCCTGCGTTCCGGGCGGCAAGGTGTTTCCGTACAGCGTCCTCGTCGTAGTCCGCGGCTTCCCGCTCCTCGAAGCTGATAGCTCCGGTTGGACAGGCCGGGAGGCAATCTCCCAGACCGTCACAGTAATCGTCACGGATGAGCCGGGCTTTGCCATCCTCCATGGCAATCGCCCCCTCATGACAGGCAGCGGCACAGAGGCCGCAGCCGTTGCACTTCTCCCCGTCAATCCTGATGATTTTCCGTATCATAAAGCTCTCCTTGCTTCCTGTTTTCAGATTATTTGAATGGACGCCTCTCCGTTCCCTTCTTATATATAATACTTGTATTATGGTTCCAAGTATGTTGCAGATGCAACATACAGATTTTTTTCCGGGGTTACTATAAACGGAAAGGAGTGAAAACCAATGAAAGCAGGATTAATCCGGTGCATGCAGACCGAAGAACCGTTGCAGTTGCAGCACAAGAAAAATTTAAGTATTTTTCAGATATGAACGTATCCGCAGCGGTTTTGAGACAGTTCCCCCTCTTCGGGCATATCCGGACCGAGGATATCCCGGCGGTCCTGAAATGTCTGGGCGCCCGGGAAAAAGAATACCGCAAGGGACAGTTTCTCTCCTTCTCCGGAGACGACATCCGCTACGCCGGGCTCGTCCTGGAGGGAAGCATTCACATGGTCAAAGAGGATCTCTGGGGGAACAAATCCATTTTTTCCGTTATGGGGCCGGGAGCTTTCCCGGATGCGGGATGACGGGCTTCTGGAATACGACAGGAACTGCTACACCTTGAGGGGAAAGGATTCCGAAGGTTATAAAGATTTCCTAAAAGAGTTCCGGCCCCGCCGCGGGTTTGCCCAGGCGCCGTTCCGTAATACGGTCATCCGGCCGGGGATAATCGCAGAGCATGGGAGAATCCGGGTCGTAGGTTCCGGCTTTGTCTGACGCGCTGTCGTGGGAATGGTTTGCGTAGCAGTACACGCAGCCGTTCCTGCAGGTATTGTAGGAACCGATATCCACACTGGGGACGCAGTAGCATTCGGTCCGCTGTCCAGGGTCTTTTCCCGGGGATATGCTCCGGCCGCTTACGCGGGAAACCAGGGCCGCGTCGATACAGCCCAGGGGCTTGAGACCGGCGGCGGCAAGGTCCAGGTTTCCGCATCCCCCCAGGCTTATCCCGTGGGCTTTCCCTATTTCAGCAAAATCCTGGACCAGCCTGAGTTTTTCCTGCTCCGGAACATCCGTTATGCCCATGGCATTCATCCGGGGTGTTATTTTCGCGTACAGGTCGAGGAAGCTGATCCGGCACAGTTCCGTGCGGCCCTCCAGATGGCGGGCGAACTTCTCAAAATACGTGCGGTGATGGTCGGGGGTGTAGCCGCGGCCAAGCAGCACCGGACTGTAGCGCCATACGGTCCGTTCGGCGCCGATAGTACCGGAGAGTTTTCTGAAGGTGTCCAGAAGCCGGGCTTTTTTGGGAAGCCCCCCTTCAATATCCTCTCCGTAGGCATTGACCGTAAACTGTATGAAGTACGGATACGGATCGAGGGCCGTAAGCTCCGGAAACATGGGTTCGGGATTCTTTGTCCAGAACGCGATACAGTCAATGGTTTCCGGCGACAGGGAAACCCGGCTGACCTGACGGCGGTTCATGGGGTTGCGCACCAGGGCATACCCCTCCCGAAGGCGGCGGAGGAACCAGTCAAAATAAAAACGGGGTATATCCGTACGCCGGGATACACTGAGGATCATACGGCTCCCTGTCAGCGCCCGACCGGCACGTACTGCTTCATCTTGGCAATCATCTCATCGGCGTTAACCGGTTTTCCGATATGGTCGTTCATGCCCGCTTCCAGGCAGCGGTCGATGTCCTCCCGGAAGACGTTGGCGGTCATGGCTATTATGGGAATGGCCGCGGCCCTCGGTATATGGGTCTTGCTCCTGATAATCCGGGTCGCGGAATATCCGTCCATAAGGGGCATGTGAATATCCATAAAAACCAGATCGTAATCGCCGCCGCTCTCGTCAAAGAGTCCGCAGGCGGTCTGGCCGTTTTCGGCTTCCGTAATTTCTATGCCCGTTTCTTCCAGCATGGCTTTGATAATCTCCCGGTTTACTTCCACATCCTCCACAAGAAGCAGTCTTCTCCCGAGGAAAATATCGGCATTGGATATACCGTTGGCCTGGAGCTGGTCCACCGGCTTTGTCCGTTCCCCGAAGCATCGGTTGATGCAGTCAATAATCGGCGAAGGCAGCAGCGGCTTTGAGATAATATATTCTATTCCCGCCGAAGCGGCTTCTTCAGCGTTCGCGCGGTCCCCGGCGGATACCATAATTACGGAGACGGGTTCAGCGGATTGGGCCCTGATTTTCCCGACCAGTTCCATTCCGGTCATATCCGGCAGAAGCCAATCCACAAAAACCACCTGGTAAGGCTGTTCCCGGATTTTTTCCAGAGAAGCCTGTCCTGACCGTACGGTATCGCACGCGATACCCAGGGAATCGGTGATCGCGTCGAAATACCGGAGCACATCTTCGGAGCCGTCCGCCGCCAGGATCCGGACCTTGCTCCAGTCCACGTTGGGGCTCAGGTGGCTGGAACGCGTGGCGAACCCCCGCTTAACCCGGATGGTAAAGGTAAAACCGGAACCTTTTCCCGGAACGGAACGGACCGATATTGATCCGTCCATCATTTCGACAATGGTTTTTGAAATGGCCAGCCCCAGGCCGGTTCCGCCGAAACGCCGGGTGATACTGCCGTCGGCCTGCTCAAATGAACGGAACAGACGGGACTGCTCTTCTTCGGTCATACCGATTCCTTCATCGGTTACTTCGAAGCACAGAGTGCAGTACCCGTCTTCCTCTCCCAGGGATTTGACCGACAGGGTAATTCGGCCCCCGTTGGGGGTAAATTTTGCGGCGTTCGAAAGCAGGTTCGTTATTACCTGGGCAAGGCGCTGCTGGTCCGCGACAATGGAGGTGGGGACATCGGTATCCACCAGGATGGTAAAATGCTGCCCCTTCTGTTCAAAACGGAAATTATTGACATTCGTTACCCGCTGCAGCATGTACTCCAGCACGAAATCGGAATTCGACAGATCGAATTTTCCCGCCTCTATTTTGGACATATCCAGGATATCGTTGATCACACCCAGCAGATGAACCGAGGCATCGTCGATGCTGCCCAGACACTCCCGGATCCGTTCGATACTGTCACTTTTTAAGGCAATGCCCGTCATACCGATGATGGCATTGATGGGCGTTCTGATTTCATGGCTCATCCTGGAAAGGAAATCACCCTTTGTTTTGCTGGCGTATTCAGCCTGATCCTTCGCGGCGACCAGATCCTCTTCCAGTTTTTTCCTGCCGGTGATATCCATGGCCTGCTGCATATGAACCAGCGCGCCGTCGGTCCATTCGATCATCGATTCCCGGTTGTGGAACCACCGCCCGGTGCGTTCGTGCCGGTAATCCCATTCAATGGGCGTATCGGGTTTTTCATAAAGCTGCTGAAGCGGACAGAACTCACACCGGCTATTGTATCCGTGGAGCGCCTGCCAGCATGGCTGGCCCGTAGGATCGTAGTCGATGGCGTAGCCTTTTTTCATTTTATCATTGATAAATATAATATGATCCGTATCCGGTGCCGTAACAAGCAGCTGGACATCCATTCCGCGGAGAATTTTTATGAAGCTGTCGTTACTCAGTTTTTTTTGAACAGATTCCATTGGACAACCTTTCGCATTTATGACAGGATTGACGCAGCGCAAATAAATAGCTGACTTAAAGTATACTTTATTAAAATACACCAAATCTAGTTCTTAATAAGAAAAATTTATAGAATAATCGAAAAAATACCGGGAAACGACCGCGATATCCCATACCGGCTGCCCAGACAGGTATTCTCCATGCTTAGCGGCTGGGTGTCTTGTTTTTTTTTACGATTCGCTATATAAATTTTAGGTCAATTTCTTAAATTTACGGCAGGAAATTGGCGTAAAACGAGGTGGTCGTTAATGGGGAAAACCGGCAGGGGTTTCTTAAAAAGCGTTTTCTGGGTTGTTTATGCCTGCTCACTGGTATATTTTTTACTCCCCTCCGGTCTGGCCGACACGATTAAAACCCCGGTTTCACTTCCAAAGGAAACCCTTACCGCGGATATAGAAGATCCGCTCTACGGTATGGGGATGCAGTACCCTGAAAACCTGGAAAGCCTCGACGTACCGCCGGAATCGGATTACCTGATTTCGGGGATCCCCGAACCGGAAGCGTATTCACGGCCGCAGCCGATACTGTATACGGCCTATACCGTTAAGCAGGGGGATATGATCGGTGAACTGGCGGCTGATTTCGGGTTAAATCAGGATACGCTGATTTCCGTGAATGATATAAAGAATTCCCGGCTCATCCAGATAGGACAGGCCCTTAGAATACCTAATCAGGATGGGGTGCTCCATACGGTAAAAGCGGGAGAAACTTTGCAGGGAATTGCCGAAAAATACAGCGCCGATTCATCAACCATCATCCTGGCAAATGAATTATTCTCCGAATCCGCCAACGCCGGAACCGCGCTTTTTATTCCCGGTGCCCGGATGCAGAGTGTCGAACTTCAGGAAATAAACGGCGATCTGTTCATCTGGCCTGTCCGGGGTTATATCACGTCACCGTATGGATACCGCGGCAGTCCCTTTACCGGGGTCCGCCAGTTCCACACGGGGATTGATATCCGGGCCGCCACCGGGACACCCATCAAGGCGGCCATGTCCGGGCGGGTCATATCCACGGGATATGACAACATCATGGGAAACCACGTCGTCATCAGCCACCATTCGGGATACCGGACCCTGTACGCCCATTTGAACGTTATCCGCACCAAAGCCGGAAACTACGTCCGCACCGGTGACCATATCGGCGATGCCGGAAGCACCGGCCTGAGCACAGGTCCCCATCTGCATTTTACGGTCTACAAAAACGGGGTCACCGTTAATCCGCGTCTTCTGATGAACTGAACTATCCTGTATGAACACCCCGATTATTTACGAAACCCATCGGCTGTATACCCGGGAAATAAACACCGGCGACATGGAATCACTATCGGCGATTCTTCAGGACCCCGAGGTAATGACCGCGGCATCGCCATGCCCCATTACGCTTTTTCCGCTACTCAACCTTGAACCGGGAAATCTCCTTAACCAGGGTTTCAATATGGCCTTTGTTTTCTTCGCTGATTTCATTGACCCGGGTTACCGCGGCATTAATCTGATCGGCGCCGGTGGCCATTTCGTTCATTCCGTTGGATATTTCCTCGGTCACCCGTCCCAGATTTTCACTCTCGTGGATAACTTCCTTACTGCCCTGGAGCATTTCCTCGGACCCGGTTTTAACCTGCTGGGTAATTACGTTGAGGTCCTCAATGGCCTCAAGGATCTGCTGGCTCCCCCGGCCCTGTTCTTCCATGGCGTTGCGGATATTTTCTTCCTGCTCCGCCACGGTTTTGATCCTGGTATCCATGGCTTCAAACCGTTTCAGCACTTCTTCGGCGGACAGGGAAATTTTATCAATATTTTCCGTTATTCGTTTTAAAACCACGGATATCGTTTTCGACTGTTCTCCGGATGATTCCGCAAGTTTCCGGATTTCATCGGAAACCACGGCGAACCCCTTACCCGCGTCCCCCGCATGGGCGGCTTCTATGGCCGCGTTCATTGAAAGCAGGTTGGTCTGGCTCGCGATGTTTTCAATCACCGCGTTTATTTCCAGCAGGCCTTCGGACTCCTTGGATATTTCCTGGATATCCACGGACATTCCCTGGAGGCTGCTCCGCCCGACATCAGAAGCTTCGGTTAATTCTTTGACGTTTTCCTCATTCTTCATAAGTGTCTGGGTCACGCTGGAGATATTCGCGAGCATTTCCTCTATGGCGGAAGATGACTGGGCGACACCGGCGGCCTGGCTTTCGATATGGTCATTGAGCCTTTCAATATTTGACACAACCTGTTCCATGGTCGAATTGGTTTCGGTTACACTCGAAGACTGGTTGATGGTCTGGCCTTTGATAGCCTGTATGTTCGCGGTTATCTCATTAACCGCGGCGGCGGTCTCGGTCATATTCGACGCCAGATCCGTTCCGATATCGGACAGATCTGAGGATTGGCTTTTTATTACCACAATAACATTCTTGATCTTTTCGATAGTAAGGTTGAAATAATGGGCCATGTCGCCGATTTCATCTTTGGAATGGATATCCAGGGACTTTGTAAGATCCCCCTCCCCTTCGGAAATATCCTTAAGCAGTGAGGCCATATATACAATCGGTTTCATGACTCTGCTGATGATAAAGTATATCACGAACATAAGTATCAGCACAGCGCCTATGCCAAGGCCAATGGTAAATTGGGTTATTTCCCTGAGAGGCGCAAAGACCCGGTCATAGGGTACGGCAATCATGAAGCCCCAGGGGGTGTCGGTATGGCCTACCGTAAAGGGCGCCTCAACTATTTTCATATTTGATTCGGTGATTATATAATCGACGGGCCGTCCGTCCCGGACAGCGTCGGCTAAAGTATTGATATTACCGCCCTGCAGTTCCCGTTCCGTGTCCCGCATCTGCAGGCCCAGATTTTTTTCATTGTAGTGTGCCGCCACAATACCGCTGTTGCTGAACATGGCTGCGAATCCTTCGTCATAGGGGTGTATTCCGGCGACGGTCCGCTGCAGATACTCAATACTGACGGTTATTCCCACACCGCCGATGATTTCCCCGTTCCGCTCAACGGGAGACCAGACATCCACCACCATGGTTTTCCGCCCCTGGATTGTGCGGAAGACCGGGTCGAGGATTAACTCCCCGTTCAGTTTTGCCAGTATTTCCCGGTAATCGGTATACGCCCTGAATTCCACCTGGCCGGTGTTGGTTTCCCGGGTATACCAGGAAATATACTGCCCGGAAGCGTCGGTTCCCGGAGTGTTTGCGTACTGAGCATCGAGGCCGTCAAGGAGATTCGGATAGAATACGCCCGCTATGGCTACAAAATTCGGATTGGACTCCAGCACGCTTAGCATAATGCCGTTATAGGTTTCCCGCCGTCTGCCCGCTTCAAAAATTTCGGTGCTGTCCAAAATCTGCGCCACCGTACGGGCGGCGTCAATGTAAACTTCCAGCTCCCGGGACATGGTTTCGGCGTACTTTCCGGTAAGATTGATAATACTTTCCCTTGCCGCGGCCCGCTGCAGTGTCCGGGAACGCATCAATATCATTGTTGATATTGACGCAACAACGACAATCATCAGCAACGTTACGATTCCGCTTAATCTGAATTTCAGTTTCACAGTATTCTCCGATTTTTTTTAAATATTCTCTACAACAAGAAACAATTATTTAGCAGTAAGCTATGCGGAAGGATGAACAAAAGTAGAGCTTTACTATTTAATTAATATATTTTTCAATCTTTTCATAATTTTAGCTTATTGACAGGGATTATCAAGGTTTTGACATAAAAAAATGTAATTTTACCGGTTTCCGGGCCGGCCGCGGTTTGAGGCCGCGGAACTGTTTTTCCATGACACTCTAGACAGTTATTGTCATTAAAAACTATAGTGTCTGCAGCAGCCTTTAAACGGAGTGAACCATGAAGATTGCAATTTACGGAGCAGGATCCCTGGGAACAATTCTGGGGGCGTATCTTACCAAAGCAGGGACCGCCGCGGACCTGGTCAACCGCAACCGCGCGCATATTGAGGCGCTTCGGAAAAACGGGGCCCGGGTTACGGGAACCGTGGAGTTTACCGTTCCGGTAACGGCGCTGCTGCCCGAGGAGATGACCGGTCCCTACGATGTGATTTTCCTCCTGACAAAGCAGCTGGATAACGAAAACGTCGTTCGTTTCCTTGCCCCCTTCCTTTCCGAAAACGGGGTTATCTGTTCCATGCAGAACGGCATTCCCGAACCGCTGATCGCGTCGATTATTGGAGCGGAAAAAACATTAGGCTGTACCATCGGCTGGGGCGCGACCCTTCTCGGACCGGGGGTGGCGGAACTTACCTCCGAACCGGACCACGAAAGCCTCTCCTTCAGCCTGGGGCGGCTCACGGGCCCGGTGGATGATACGGTCCGGGAAATAAAAAACATTCTGGAAATTATGGGCCATGTCGATATTGATGAAAATTTTATGGGTGCCCGGTGGACGAAGCTTCTGATAAACGCCACCTTCAGCGGTATGGCAACCGCCCTGGGATGCACCTTCGGGGAAGTGGTGGACAATAAGGAAGCCCGGTCCGCGGCCCACCGGGTCATGAAGGAATGCTTTGACACCGCCAAAGCGGCGGGAATAAAACTGGAGCCCCTCCAGGGTAAAAATCTCTCACTGCTCTTTGATTACCGCGGCGGGTTAAAACGCAGAATCGCGTTTATGCTGCTTCCCGCGGCAATGAAGAAGCACCGCAGGCTTAAACCCAGCATGCTTCAGGATATTGAAAACGGAAAACCAACGGAAGTCGATGCCATCAACGGCGCGGTAAGCCGGGCCGGCAGGGAAGCCGGAGTACCCACACCGTTCAACGACAAAACCGCGGAAATAATTCACGCCATTGAGGCGGGAACCATAAAGCCTTCCATGGACAACCTGGCGCGGTTTTCCGGGATTTCCTGACCGCCGGAATAGAGCGGCGGCGGTCAGGTATTATGTTTCAGCGGGTTTTTATTTACATATCCTGCATGATACGGATAACGGAGAAGTCTCCGCTGACCGCCGCGCAGAGAATCGGTGCCATGTACTCATCTACCAGTGACGGAGTCAGCGGTACGGGCATGTTCTTCAGTTTCATTTCAAGCTGGGGATTTTTTGCTGCGTCCAGGGCTTTGACAATATAGTCCTCACTGAAACCCGGAAGTTCGCCGAGGGTGACCGGTGCGCCTATCGCTTTACCGAAGTTTATCATGCCCCGGGCAACGGCTATACCGAGCGCTTTTCCGCTGAGGCCTTTCAAGTCCTCCGTAATATATCCGGCATCAGAAAATATTCCGCCGATCCGCCGCAGCTGTTTTTCGATGGCGGGAGAAAAGAAAACAGCGTAATAGGGATTCATGATGCCGCAGGCTTTTCCGTGGCTGGTTAGGTTCACCAGGGAAAAACTCGTCAGATGGGCGCCGTTGGTTCCGCCCACCATAATAGCGTAGCCGCCGAGATCCGTAGCCATTCCGATGGCGGTACGCGCTTCAGCGTCATTGGGGTTTTTCAGAATCCGGGGAGCGTATTCTACCGTCAGGGCAACGGCGCAGTCCGCAATGGACGCGGCAAGATCGAATTTCGTCTCATCAGCTCCCGCGAAAACCTCAAAACAATGGGCTATGGCGTCGAGGGCGCCGTCGATGGTGACCGCCGCGGGCATGGAAGCGGTAACGGCGTAATCGAAGAGAGCAGCCGCGGGTATGATGGCGTCATCTACAATCAGTTTTTTCTGTCCCGTAACCATATCGGTCACATTGGAATATTTTGTAAGATGGGAACCGGAACTGGCGGATGTCTGAACCGCGATGAGGGGCAGCAGGGTATTGCCGGTTTTCCGCAGGGCATCCGAGACGAGGCCCGTTCCAAAATAAGCCTCAATATCCGCGTCGCAGTCCCTGCCGAGACATGCCAGAATATTGGCCGCTTTGCACGCGTCTATTGCGGACCCTCCGCCTACCGCGATGATGCAGTCAGGTTTATGGTGAAGAATATAGCTTTCAATCCGGTACACATCCTCCCGGGGGGCGTTTGGTCCCGCCTCAGGGACAATCAGGTTTCCGGCCAGGGAAACACCGGAGGCCGCCAGAGACCGGCTGACCGCGTCAGCCACGGGTTTCAGGTACGTTGTATTGCAGACGAGAAGGGCGTTGGTTCCATACCGGGAAACGGCCGGCCCGATCCGGTCCAGGATATCCCATCCGAAGGTATACGATTCACCCTTCCACGCGGAAAGCAGAGACTCTGCCTGCTTGAATAGGTTATTCATACTCAATACTCGCTGTCGCCAAGGTAATTTCTGATTTTACTCAGATCAACGTCCCCCACCGCAGTATTGTCCCCGGCGGATACGGCGGCGGCAATACCCGCGGCGGTGCCGGTGGTGATACACGCCGGCTGATTGCGGAGATGCTTGTGCGCCAGGAAATCGCAGGAAACGTTTCTTCCCGCAAGAAGAACGGTTTTGGAACCCTTCGGAATAAGGATCCGGTACGGAATCTTGAAACTCACCATCCGGCCGACAGCCTGCCGCACGGCATAATCGTTTTCCGATCCTTCGGTACCGTCCGGGGAATGGCCTTCGCCCTGGTGGCCCAAGGTCTGTCTGCCTTTGCAGTATCCGATGCTGTCTGGCCAGTCACGGCCGGCGGCAATATCATCCTCCGTCATGTATAATTCACCGACAATCCTCCGGGTATCCCTGACTCCGATAATCTGTCCCGTGGATGTCAGGAAGGATTTTTCCATACCGGGAATAAACATACGGACAAACTCCATGATCTTGCTCTGCTGCCGCCGGGCTTCCACCACAGCGGAAACAATATCGCTGTTTCTGGTACCGTCGGAATCGTAGACCCGGATGGTGTTTATCGTGGCAGTCCCCCGTTCGGGGAACATGGCCTCGATCCTGAAATAATTGCAGGAATCGTAGAGATACCCGGCTTTCTTCGCTTTCTCAACAATGCTGAAAAAACCGAAAACACGGATCTCCCCGGTTTCCTCATTGACAATACATTGGTTGGGATCAGGGGAAAATTCACCGGGGTTTTCCTTTACATAATCAAGAAACTTCCGGCAGTCAATACCGCCCACGGTAAACAGCAGCGTCAAAGGCCGCATCTTATGATCTTCGGCCCTGCCCTGCTCATAGGGGAACCCGGTGTAAAATGAAACGTCGCCGTCCCCGGTAGCGTCCACAATCCGCTTTCCCTTAAGAATACCCATCCCCGGTTTATTAACCACCAAAAGACCGTCCACGTCTCCGGCGCTGTTTTTGCTTACCCCGCATATCCAGGTATCCAGAAACAAATCTACCTTCGCCTCGCTGAGGAATCTGAAGAACTCGGAAACACAGAGTTCCTGGTCAAAGGGGACGGTCTCGCCTTTTACGGCGCCGCCCTTTGACTCAAGAACCGAAAAAAGCTCCCTGCCAAAACCGGACATAACTTCATAGGGTGTATAGAACAGATTCATAAGACCGGCAGTGGCGATACCGCCCACAGTCTGGAGCCGTTCCACCAGACAGGTCTTCGCGCCGGTACGGCCGGCGGCGACCGCGGCGGCGACACCGGCCATACCTCCGCCGGCAACAATAACATCGTATTCACCCAAAACCGGAAGATCGGCGCCGTACTGTAAATCAGGTCCCAGGAAAAGATTTCCTTTTTCCATACTGTTGCTCCTTATCCTTTAACCGATCCTGCGGTCAGGCCTTTTATAAAATCCTTCTGCAGGAACTGGAATATTATCGTTACCGGCAGCAGTGCAATACAGGCCGCCGCCATAACCGTTCCCCATCTGATCTCACTCGTTTCCATGATAAACTCCGAAATCTTTACCGGCAGTGTTTTTAGCTGGCCGGACATGATAACCGAAGCGTACAGGTATTCGTTCCATGATGAGATAAGGGTATAGGTCATCACCGAAGCGATACCGGGCCCCGCCAGAGGCGCTATAATCTGGAGGAAAATCCTGACCGGACCGGCGCCGTCAATGGTCGCGCATTCATCAATGGATTTGGGAATAGTATCCATGTAGCCTTTCAGCAGCCAGATACCATAGGGAATGGTAAACGTGAGGTGGGCGATTCCCAGCCCCGGATATTTATTTATCAGTCCCATTTTTCCAATGATGAGGTACAGCGGCAGAACGAGCAGTATGGACGGAAACATGTACGTAAAAATAACCATCTTGCTTAAGGTATTTTTAAACGGGAACGTATACCGTGAAAGCCCGAAGGCCGCGGTGGTTACCACAATCAGGTTTACGAACATTGTTCCGATGGCGACGATAAAACTGTTGAATATATTTTTCGTTATCGGTGTCCGTACAAAAACTTCCTGGTACCATTGAAAAGTAAATTTTGAGGGAATAAACTGGTACTTCACCTGGAAAATTTCATTCGAAGGCTTGAAGGAAGTAAGCAGCACATTTACTAGGGGGAAAATAATGATCAGCATAAGTATGAACGCTATCAGAAATCTTTTCCAGCGCATAAATTACTCCTCATCCTTAATCATCTTGAAATACAGGCTGCTGAAGAACGCGAGAACCAGGAACATGGTCATTGCGATAGTCGCGGCTTCACCGAATTTATAAGAACCGAAAGAACGCTGATACACGTAAATCGGCAGGGTTTCCGTCGCAGATGCCGGCCCGCCGCGGGTCATAAGCCAGATCAGGTCAAAGTCGTTGAAAATCCAGATAGTCCTGAAAAGAATAATAATCGCCACCATCTTCTTGAGAAGCGGCAGGGTTATACTGATGAGCTGCTTCCAGGGAGAAGCCCCGTCTATAACAGCGGCTTCATAAATATCGGAAGGGATCGACTGGAGAGCCGCGATAAATCCTACCATTATAAGGGGAAAGCCCCGCCATATACTCACGGTCATTACCGATACGAGCGCAGTATTCGTATTTGCCAGGAACGCGACCCGTTCCGGTGTTATCCGCAGTATCTGCAGAATATAAGTAATCGCGCCCCACCGTTCATGGAGCATCATCCGCCAGGCAAGGGCGGTCACCACCGTAGGAAGAATCCACGGAAGAATATAGAGGGAACGGAGAACATTGATACCTCTGAAAGGCGCGTTGAGAATTATCGCTATGGTCAGCGCCAGAAGGACCTGACCGAGCAGTGTGCCCGCGGTGTACAGGATTGTCCTGCCCAGGGCGTTCCAGAACGTCGGGTCTTTGAAGAGATTAATATAATTTGAAAGACCGGCGAAGTTATTTTTCTTCGTAAACCAGTTGTAGTCACGGAAGCTCAGGGTCACCGTATACACAAAGGGATAACCCACAAACAAAATAAAAACCAGCAGCGCAGGGAGAAAAAACAAATAACCTGTTCTTGCCTGTTTATCAAGTTTCATACAATACCGCCTTAATCCCGGACGGATTTACCATCCGCCCGGGCAGGAAAAATCATGTGCTACTTTTTCGCAAAAGGACCTTCCAGGGGGTAATCAAATTCCTTCATTAAACTTTTTAGGCTTGTGTCGATAAACTCCATGGTCCGGTCAAGGGTCCAGTTGTTGAAAAGATAATTCTGCACGGCATCACTCAGGAAAAGCTGTGAAGAAATCTGTCCCGCGATAATGGACGGTCCCGCTTCAAAGCCGACCCGCCGTGCCGTAGGCAGGGCGTTCTCAAACAGGTAATTAATATGGCTTCTGAATTTCTGCGTCACAGGATCTTTATAGAACGAATCGGATTCAAGAACACTGCGCTGCAGCGGGAGATTGTACACCGGTCTGGCGGCGCATGCCAGGGATACGTTTTCCGGGCGGAAGAAGAACTCTACCCATTTGTTAACGGCTTCCAGGCGCGCATTGCTGTCGGTTTTCGAAACACCCCATGCCCACAATCCTGCGTCATGATAGGGAGGATAGTCAGCGGCGCTCGGCCCCGCGGGGTGTACAATAACACCGAGGTTATCAAGCATGGACGGATTTATATCAGCGGCGACACCGACATCCCCGGCCCATGATGAGGTAAATACCAGTTCACCATTTGCCATGGCGGTCCGGTAATCGACCCACATCCAGTTGCTGATTCCCGAAGGGAACATACCCGTATCATTGAGCTTCTTAAGATACTGGAGCGCTTCCGCTACCTTCTGCCGTTCGGAAGGAATATCCAGGAGATACGCGCCGGTTTCTTCATCAAAGAAATTACCGCCGTTGGCATTGGTCCAGATAAGAAGCTGCTGATAAGCGGCTTCCCGCGCAAGAGCCATACCCATCGCTGTCAGCCCGTTTCCCTTTGTCTTCACACTGGCATTGTACAGATCATCCCAGGTCTTTATAGAATTGGGATCAATACCGGCCTTGGCCAGGACATCCTTGCGGAACCAGATGGCGTTGATATTTGTTGAGAAGGGAATTCCCCAGACCTTTCCGTCCGGTGTCTGGCAGGATTCAATCGAGGCTTTTCCGCTGACGAAGTCCGTACCCGACGGATCGATACGCTTCAGCACATCGTTCATCGGTGACAGCATATCCTGGTAATACATCCAGGAGATTTCCGACTGGTCACAGAGCACCATGTCCGGGCTGTCACCGGAAGTCACCGATGTCATGAGCCGGGTATACCAGTCTTTGTGAGATACATATTCCGCCGTAACCGTAATATCCGGATTTTCCTTCTGGAACTGGTCGATCAGCGCCGCGTGAACTTCCTTGTCCGCGGTTGTGGTCAGTGCTGTCCAGAAAGTCAGATTAATCTTGGAAGAATCCGTACTTCCCCCCGCAAAAACAGCAGTACTAAACAGCAGTGATACAATCATCAGTACTGCAGCCAAAACCATTCTTTTGATTTTCATAGCACTCTCCTTATACCTGTACTTAGGCAAACATATTGATATGGGCAATATCATTTCCCATATTGCAATCCGTAGCATCCTCAACAATGATCTCAACCACATAGGGCTTAGCCGCGGCGGCGGCCCGTTCCAGGGCAGGCTGAATTTCCTCGTAGGTAAAAACCCGTTCAGCCTGGCATCCCAATCCCTGGGCTACCTGTATGTAATTGATAAAATCCTTATTTTCCTTCATGGCGACTTCATATTCGTATTTATACGCGTACTTCTGGTTCTGCCGGATGAGACTGAGGTACGCATTGTTCAGAATAATCACCACAATGGGGAGTTCATATTTCGCCGCCACCGCCAGTTCCTCAACCAGGAAGGTAAATCCGAAGTCACCCATAATACAGACGGCTTTCTGTTTTCCGGCTCCGACGCTGGCGCCTATGGCCGCGGGAATATCAAAGCCGAGGGTTCCCGCTCCGCCGCTGGGAAGGTATTTCCGGGGACGGTTTATTTTCTGGTACTGGCCGCTCCAGATCTGATTCAGGCCGCAGCCGGTGGTGAAATACGTTTCATCATTAAAAACCGAATTGATGTACCCGAAAACATCCCGGGGATCTATTACCTCACCAGCGTTGTTCCACTTCCGCTCGGCGTTCTTTTTCCGGAGCGGAATCGCACCAACCCTGGGTGATCCTTTCCGGGCCGATCCCGTGCTGCGGGCTTCCTGCAGCAGGGCCGGGACGGCTTCCGCCGCGTCCGCCGCGATACCGACTTCGGGTTCGATGAGTTTTCCGATTTCATTTGGATCGATATCAATATGGATAAACCGCCGGTCGCCTTTGTATACACCCAGCGCGCCGGTATGGCGGTCCGTAAAACGGCACCCTACCCCGAGGACCACATCCGATTCAAGGAAAATCTGGTTTCCGCTGGAACTTGCCCCTGCCTGAATACCCATCTGTCCGGCGTTCAGCGGATGGGCTTCCGGAAGGCCGCCTTTGGCCATATAGGTTGTTATTACCGGAATATTCATAAATTCCGCAAATTCCAGCAGCTGTTTCTCGGCGCCCGCGGATACGGTTCCGCCGCCCATAACGATGACGGGATTTTCCGCCGCGTCCAGGAGCGAAACGGCTTTTTTAATCAGCTGCTGATCGGGCTTGGCTTTTCCCGGAACCACCGGGGTATAGTCCGCTATATTGAATTCAATATCCGCCATCTGGATATCCAAAGGAAGATCGATCAGCACCGGCCCGGGCCGGCCGGACCGGGCTTCGGCAAAGGCTTCCCGCAGGGTTTCGGCGATCCGGGAAGCGTCCAAAACACAGTACGATTTCTTGCATACCGGTTTAACGATGGCGGCAATATCCACGCACTGGAACGCGCCCTTTCCCAGCTGGGAGGAATTACCCTGGCCGGTGATGGCAATCAGCGGCACCGAGTCAATCCACGCCGTATATATGCCGGTTACAAAATTTGTCGCCCCCGGGCCGGAAGTACAGATAGCCAGGGCCATTTTTCCCGACGCGCGGTAATACGCGTCAGCGGCATGGACCGCCGCTTCCTCATGGCGCATAAGATAATGGTGAATTTCCGGCGTTTCCTTAAGATATTTATAGACCGGATTAATGCCCGCCCCGGGAATCCCGAAGGCATCGGTTATGCCTTCCTTTTTAAGAATTTCGACGATGACCTGCGCAATTTGCATAGTGCCCCCTGTTCAAAAATTATTCTGAAGTATTTAATCTTTCTTTTAATTTTAAATATTGGAATTGATTTTTAAAATTGTACATCCGCTTCATAAATATTGTCAAGAAAAATATTTTTTAAATGTTTTTGAGATATTTGTATCTTTTTTTATATATAAATTCTAATATTTAAAATACAATTTTGATATTTATATCCTTTACAGATCAGGAAAAAACGGGTATAGTAACAAACGGATTAAAGATTTATCACGGGAGATGATCAGGATTCAGCCATGCAGGAAAAGACGGTTAAGAAAAACAGCGAAGGGACGAAAAAAAACCAGTCCCTGAGAAAGGCTTTGCATATACTCGAGGGGATGACCACCATCAACGGCGCCGCCCGGCTGCAGGACATAGCCCAAAAACTGAATATGCCCCAAAGCACCCTGCTCCGTTTCCTGAATACGTATATCGATTTTGGATATGTGGGCCACGATCCCAACACCCAATGTTATTACCTCACCCTAAAACTGGCGGAACTCGGCTCCCGGGCAAAGGATAATTTTCCCTTCCAGAGTTCGCTGTCAAAATACGTAAAGGAAATAGCGAGAACGTTCAATGAGTCCGCGTCGCTGTGCATAGAGCACGATATGCAGATGGTGTATATCGCCACCGAGGAAGGGCCCGGAAGAATGCTCCAGACCCTCCAGCGGATCGGACGGATAGCCCCGATGCACGCCACCGGCGTGGGCAAACTTCATCTCATGAATTATTCCGATTCCCGGCTCTCGGAACTGGAGAAACGGTACGGCCTCGGCAAATACACCGAACATACTATTACGGACATGGAATCGCTTAAGCGGGAGATAGTGAAAATCCGGGAACAGGGATACGCCGTCGATGATGAAGAATGCGAGGATGGGGTCCGCTGTGTCGCCGTCCCGGTCCGGGATTTCTCAAACGCGGTTATCGCGGGGATAAGTCTTTCCGCCCCGATTACCCGTCTGGATCTGCGGAAAATGGATGAAATCATCAAGTATCTCAAGGATATTTCGGTACAGGCGTCCCGGGAATTGGGATGTGAGTTGTAAGAACCGCCATACGCCGCCGCGGCGATTGATCCGATAAGCAAGAGACCGTACAATAACTGACACCATGAAAAAGCTGCTCATTCTTCTGCTGACTGCGTCTCCGGTATTCGCGCAGTACGCTCCCATTGTACTGGATCCTTCATACGAACACGATAAATGGGGAACCCTGCCCCAGGATCTGGTCTACCATTTTGCGGCGTATACCGTCAGTTTTGACAGCGCAGACGACAATAACGGAGACGGGACCCCGGATCTTTGGGGCATACCGGAATGGGTTTCCTTTGAAATAAAAACAGTTACGGAAAAACACAGCTTATCCGCCCGGCCCCGGTGGATGACCGATCCGCATCTCTACGCCGCGGGGATTGCCCCCGGGGATGAGTCTTACGCCGTGTCCGGCACGGGCCAGCTGGGTGAAGTAAAAACCGACTACCGGTTTGTCCGGGGACATTTGTGTCCCAAGGATACCGCGGAGCGGATAAGCCGGGACGCGGCATATAATACCCATACCCTGCTGAACGCAGTGCCCCAGCTGCAGTGGCAGAACAACGGCATCTGGAAAACCATAGAAAACCTCTGCACCGACTGGGCCGACAAATACGGCCGGGTCTGGGTTGTCTGCGGGCCGGTTTTCTTCGGCCGGAATCCTTCGATGTGGCTGGGCCAGGCCGGCGAAATGCCGGTGGCGATTCCCGACGCGCTGTTTAAGATCGTAATCCGTGAGGATTACGCAGATTCCATAAAATCGATAGCCTTTCTCATACCCAACATCCTGCCGAAGGAACAAAAAAACCCCGGCCAATTTATAACCACCATAGAACGGATCGAAGGGCTGACGGGCTTAACGTTTCTTGCGGCTTTTGAGCAGGATACGGCAGCCCATAAGCAAATCCAGGGAGCCTTGACGGATTGGTAACCCCATAACACTTGTCATTTCCCGGGGAAAAACCCTGTAATATCTTGTATACTTAAAATTTAAGTACTGCAGATTGAATTTAAAAATATCCGGGGTTTTCTATGGCAAAAACACTGGCTGCCATTGCGGTCATGGCGTTACTGCTTTCCTGTGATCAGCCCGCCGGCAGCGGAGAAAAAGAACCGGCGTCCGCCGGAGAAGGGAAATCATTTTCAATAATAAACGAACCGGTGGTCGGACCGGACGGCTCGCTGCTGTCCTACCTGAATGAAACCGTCACTGCCAGTGTGGGCGGGACCGTAATTGCGGCGGGGACTATCAGCGGAGGCTATTTCTCCATCAGCATTCCGGAGCTCGATGTCTTCATGCTCGGGACACCGCCCTTCCCGCCTTCCGTTGCAATCGACCCCGGCAATGCCCTAACCGGAGAACTCTCACTGTATTTCTCCTATGACCTGGGGGTATACAATATGCATAAGGGGATCTATAGCCAGTCCTACGGCGGGCTGACCGGGGAAACCGTGTATGTTTTTTCGGATACTGACTGCACCATGACCGGGAATTATTCCGGATCCGGCAGTACGGGAACCGTCAGTTACACCGTAAACGCCAGACTCCTCAGCCAGTGGAATTCCATTACCATAGAAAGAGTGCCCCAGGGAACGGCCGGGGCCCAGGGCACCGTCACGGCAAAAAGAGACGGATCCTACAAATGGCACCTCAATCTACAGGATTGAGCGCCGCGGGACGCCGCCGGTAAAATCTTAGAGACCGCTTAATTCTTCAATGAACTAAACCGGAAAAAATCCATTGATTCTTTAATTATTCCGGCCCTGGCGTTCAATTCGGTCCAGACGTTCGTGGAGGGCGTCAATCGTTTCCTGAAGGACATCATGCTTCCGGTGGAGTTTTTTCACGCTGGAATGAATGGAAGCTCCGGTGCCCGCGGCGATGGAAGCCCCCAGGGCGCTGAGCACATTGGTGTAATTGCCCATGATCAGCTGGGTCATATCGGTCGGCGCCAGATTGCTGAGCGCCGGGATCAAAAGACACAGCGCCGCAAAAATAACAAGGTAAAAAAACAGAAACAGGTAGATAAAAATGGATATTCTGCTCGACAGTACCGCGGGAATTTTTTCAAGAAAAGAACCGTTTTTTTCCAATTAAAAGCTCCTATCCGGTTTATTTTTAACTATACTTAATTATATACGAATTGCGGAAATTTCCGAATACCGGTCAGATCCGGCGGGATGGATCCGTGTATGTAAAAAAGAATGGCCTATGAGTAAGTACGTTTTTCCGAAAAAATCACTGGACGCATTTTCCTGCCCCCACTGCGGCGCTTATGCCCAGCAGATGTGGAATCCCTGGACCGACAGCGCGAGGCTGGGACCGCTTTCCGGTGATGCCGCGGAAATCAGTGTAAGCCAGTGCATGTACTGCAGCAATATCGGAATATGGATAAACGACCGCATGTGCTACCCCGATACGGGCTGCGGGCTTGTGCCCGCGGCGGGCATGCCCGGGGAAGTACTGTCCCTGTACCATGAAGCCGCGGCGGTGGCAGGCAAATCCCCCCGGTCCGCGGCAGCTCTTCTGCGGCTGGCGGTTCAGCATTTATGCCGGGATCTGGGCGCTGTGGGATACACCATGGACGAAGATATACAGCATCTGGTTATCCGAGGATTGCCCGAAAAAATAGAGCGGCTCTTTTCCAAGGTAAAAGTTACGGGAAACGGCGCGGTTTTTCCGGGACAAATCGCCGACGATGACCGGGAAACCGTGGAAATACTGTTCTCCCTGGTAAATCTTATGGTTGAATATATGATCCATGGCCCCGGGGAAGTGGACCGGATATACCGGCAGCTGCGGTAGAACCCGGTATTAAACCGGAAGCCATACGGCTCCGCCGGCGCGGCGGCCGGCGGATATCCGTATCAGCCTTCTATTTCGCCCAGGAGATCCTCGGCGGCAACGTATTTTTCGCCGGCAATGGATTTTTTCCATTCTTCCTTGGCCGCGGCGAGTACATCCTTTTTGGTCATAATATCGTAGCACGCGCAGCCGAAGATTTTCGAGGCGTAAATCATGCCCTTCATGCCCACGGTCGACCCCGACGCGGCGGTGGCCTGCCAGGTATGGGCGCCGATACCAATGGGATACGCCGCGGTATATACCTGGGCGACCGGGGTAATATGGGAAACATCCCCCACATCGGTGGAAGCCGGGATCGTGTAGTCTATTCCCCAGTAGCCAATGCCGTCATGGATCGGCTTGTTCATGAGGTCGTCCGCGGAATCGGGGTCAACCCCGAGCCCCAGCAGGGTGTTGCGCCGCTGATCCGGGGTCAGGGTATCCGCCAGTTTTCGGCAGAAATCGAGTTCCTCCGGGGTGTACTGGGGGATATCTATGGCCTTGAGATTCTCATACAGAAGGTCCGACATGGCTTTGTTCGCGATCACGTCATAGCAGCCGTGGTTTATGGCGTACTCCACGGTGGTGCCGGTCATCATGGCCGCGCCTTTTGCCACGTCGATAACCCGTTTGATCAAAGGAATAAGTTCCCGCATCCGGGGGCAGCGGACCTGGAAATCCCCGGAAGCGAAATCCGGGACAATATTCGCCCGCTCACCGCCGGAGGTAACCACGTAATGGATCCGGGCGCCGGTGGGCATGTGCTCCCGGAGGAATTCCGTGCCTACCTGCATCAGGGTAAGGGCGTCCAGGGCTGAGCGGCCGAGATGGGGGACCTGGGCCGCGTGGGCGGGGATGCCGTGGAATTTAAAGGTCAGCTGTATGGAGGCGTTGGTGCCGAAGGCCGCCACGGTATTGAGATCCGACGGATGATAGCCGAAAGCCGCGTCGAGATCCGAGAAAACCCCGGCTTTGGCGAGGACCGGCTTGCCGAGCTGCTCCTCCGCGGGGGCGCCGATATACCGGATGGTCCCGGAAAGAAGCCCCGCGTCAATAGCGGCTTTGACCCCCACTGCGGCGCCGAGAAGGGCCGTACCAAGAATATTATGGCCGCATCCGTGCCCGGGGGCTCCCGGTACCACCGGTTCCTGGGTGGTCTGCACTTTCTGCGAAAGCCCCGGAAGAGCGTCAAATTCGCCGAGCAGCCCGATCACCGGGGAACCGGAACCCCACTCCGCCACAAAGGCGTAATCCTGAATATGGTCAAGTTCGGTAACTCTGAACCCCGCTTCCCTGAGATATTTTTTCTGAAGCGCCGAGGATTCTTTCTCTTCATGGGAAAGCTCAGGGTTCTTCCAGAGTTCCTGGGCAATGCGGATAAAATCGTCTTTTTTTTGTTCGATAACCGAAATAATAGTGTTCTTTGCCATAGAAACCCCTCCAGGTGGTAAAAAAATACTGTACTAAATCACGTATCCATAATAATATAATATCACACTAATATCTATAATATTGTAAAGGAGACAAGCTAATGCGAAAATTGATGTTTGTGCTTTTCATTGTACTTGCCGCGGGAATGGTCTTTGCCGGCGGGTCCAGTGACTCCGGGGAAGTGGTCCTGGTGGTTGGCCAGTCCACGGATCCCGTCATCCTCGACGGTCCCATGTACAGCGATACCCCGACCCATAACCTTAATCTGGTACTGTACAATCGGCTCTACGACCTCACTCCGGAAGGGGTACTTGAACCGGACCTCGCGGTGGATATGCCTGTTATCGAAGAAAACGGGACGAAATATACCATCAAAATCAAGCAGGGCGTAAAATTCCACAACGGGAATCCCCTGACCATCGATGACGTAATATTCTCATTTAACCGGGGCGCGTTCCACGAAAAATCCCAGATGAAGTCCATCTACGCCATGATGTACAATGTGCAGAAGGTCGACGAATATACCATGACCTTCCGGACCGGTAAATTCGATTCCTCCAAAGCCCCCGCAGGAATGAAGGACAGTGACCTGAAAACCTTTGAAGAACGGGGAAAATACTACAGCCCCGCGTCATTCGGCTCCCAGGTCAACCAGCTTTCCTGGCTCGGCGCTTCCATCAATGACAAAGAAACCATGGAAAAAGCCGCCACTGACGGCACCCTCCAGGACTACGGCCTTACCTGGGCGGTGGGCACCGGATCCTTCAAATTCGACAGCTGGCGCCAGGGCGACAGCGTAACCCTGGTCCGGAATCCGGATTATTTCGATCAGTCCATTAAATCCAACGTGGACAAAATCATCTTCAAGACCATCCGGGACCCTTCGGCCCTCAAAACCGCCTTCCTCAACAAGGAAGTGGATCTGATTATGAACGTCGTACCCCTGGATGCCCGGGAAATCGAACGCCAGGGCGGAAAAATTCTTACCACCTCCGGTTACTTCGGCTACCACTACCTGGGATTCAACATGAATTCCCCCCGGGTTGGCCAGGTTAACGCCGACGGAACTCCTGACAAGGACGGGGTTTACGATCTCAACGCCCCGTCGGCTAAGCTCCGGGAAGCCATCCTGTACGCCATCAATCCCGCGGATATCGTCAATTCCCCGGACATCATGGATAAACGGGGTATTGTGAGCCTCCAGTACATGGAAACCCTTCCCTTCGGCAAGATCACCGATCCCCGGGGAACCCGGATGGAACAGGGAAATAATCAGACCGGCTATTACAATCCCACCAGGGCTAAACAGATCTTCGACGCCCTCCCGGCATCATACAAGCAGGCGGGAAGCCTCAAATGTACGGTCCTTTCCGGCAGTGTGTACGAAAAAGAAGCCCTGGTCGTTAAGGATCAGGTACGCCGCGCCCTCGGGGTTGACCTGATCAACATCGAACGGGTAGCCCTCTCCGAAGTCGCAACCCGCCGGGGAACCGCCGATCCCAATACCTGGGATCTCATCGTTAACTGGACCCAGACCGACGACAGCTACTATATCTTCGTAGCCTTTGACGGATTCAACACCTCCCTGCTTCATGACACCAAATACTATGAAGCGGCGGCGCAGACCTATATTGACCAGGGCAACTCCCTCCCCAACGGCCCTGCCCGGAATGAAGCCTATCAGAATGCTCAGAAGATCATCCTGAATGCCCTTCCCCGGGTACCTCTGGTAGCCATGCAGGGAATTTCAGCCAGCCAGACCAATATCGAAGGGGTCGCAATTTCTCCCTCCGGGTCCTTCAGGCTGAAGAACGTCGTAAAAAACAAATAAGCCTCCGGAGAACGGGCCCCGTCAGACCATGACTCTGAACCGGCGGCTCGTTCAAGAGGATTTAATCCGGTCCGGGTTAACACCCGGACCTGCAAAAAACACTGCCTGAATGAAAGGTAATCTTATCCGTAACGCGCCCCCAGGGTTCCCTGCCGGGCCATACCCGGGGACTGTCCCGGGGCTGCGGGTTTCAATTTTTTATCTTGATGCCCTACGGGGATGTGATTTGTAAGGAAAAAACATGCTGCATTATATTTTGAGGCGGGTGCTGCAGCTTATTCCCGTCGTTATCGGGGTTACCTTTATTGTGTTCGCCCTGACATACATAGCTCCCGGGGACCCTGCGCGGCTGCTCTTACCCCAGGACGCCAGCGATGAGGACGTCGCGGAAATGCGGAGCGCCATGGGACATGACCGTCCTATGCTGGTTCAATATTTCCATTTTCTTTTCGGATATGACGGCCCCGGAGATTCCTTTGATTACAAGGGGCTTTTACGGCTGGATCTCGGCCGTTCCTATGTTTCAAACCGGCCGGTTTTCGGCACAATTCTTGACCGCTTCCCCAATACTGCGCTTTTGGCGGTTATAGCGCTGGTACTGTCCATAGTGGTATCCATACCATTCGGTATAATTTCCGCCACGCGACCGTACTCAAAAACCGATATGGTGGTCACGGTGCTGGCATTGCTGGGTATTTCCATGCCCGCCTTCTGGCTGGGGATGATGCTGATATGGATATTTTCAGTCCAGCTGCGGCTTTTTCCGTCGCTGGCATCCCCTGCGAACCTGATCAGCCTGGTGCTTCCCGCCATCACCCTGGCGGCCATGAGTACCGCGGTGCAGACCAGAATGACCCGTTCCTCCATGATGGAGGTTATCCGCCAGGATTATATCCGGACAGCCCGGGCAAAGGGCCTCAGTGAAAAGCAGGTTATCCGCAAGCATGCCCTGCGGAACGCCCTGATCCCGGTGGTAACCGTTATCGGGCTCCAGGTCGGAAACCTCATGGTCGGATCGGTAATGACCGAAACGGTATTCTCCTATCCCGGAATCGGGACGATCATGGTGGATGCCATCCAGCGGAAGGACAACCCCCAGATACTGGCTTCGGTGGTCTTTATGGCCCTGGTATTCGCGGTGGTAAACCTGCTGGTGGATATACTATACGCTTTCATCGATCCCCGTATAAAAGCGCAGTACGAAGGATCGGCGAAAAAGAAGAAAGGAGGGTTCCTGAATGGCTTCAAACGCACAAAAACCTGAACATACCCATCCGGGCTCCCTGATCGCAGACGTAACCGATGAAGAGGAAATCGCCGTCCGGCAGGACCGGTCCGCTTTCGGTGAGTTCTGGCACCGGTTCAAAAAGAATAAACTCGCCGTCATCGGTCTGGTGGTGGTGGTTCTGTATATTCTGCTGGCTGTTTTCGCGGATCTTTTTTATTCCGAGGATTTCATTCTCAGCAACCAGATATCCAACGCCTTCGCTTCCCCCGGAACCGTAGCGGACATCGACTGGAATGATGAAATAAAACCCCACCGGTATATTCTGGGGGCGGACAATTTCGGACGGGATGTCCTGGGACGGATTATACACGGCGCCCGGGTCTCGATGATTATCGGGTTTGTGACGGTTATTTTCTCCATAATAGTCGGCGGCGGCCTTGGTGCCCTGGCCGGGTATTACGGCGGCGTCCTGGAAACGATCATCATGCGGGGAGCGGATATTCTGCTGGCAATCCCCAACGTTCTTTTTGCCATGGCCATTGTGGCGGCCCTGGGGCCGAGCTTCAGAAACCTGCTGCTGGCCATAGGGATCACCGCCATACCAACCTATGTCAGAATTGTCCGCGCTTCGGTGCTTACGGTGAAGGATCAGGAATTTGTTGAAGCCGCCCGGGCTATCGGAGCGCGGGATCACCGGCTTATTCTGTTCCATGTTCTTCCGAACTGTATGGCACCGGTTATAGTCCAGGCGACCCTGGGAATCGCCCAGAATATCCTTTCGGCGACATTCCTGTCATTCCTCGGCCTCGGGATCCAGCCGCCTTCTCCGGAATGGGGGAACATGCTTTCCGAAGCCCGCCAGTATATTATCTCCGCCCCGCACACGCTGATCTTCCCGGGGCTGGCGATTATGACAGTAATTCTGGCGTACAATCTGATCGGCGACGGCCTCAGGGATGCCCTGGACCCGAAGCTGAAACGGTAGGAGGGATACTATGGCAGACAAACAATTATCGATTACAACCCTCCGGGTACATTACGAAACTGAAAAGGAAACGGTCCACGCGGTTAACGGGATCAGCCTCGAAATGGATGAAGGGGACAGCCTCGGTATCGTAGGCGAAACCGGCGCCGGCAAAACGACCACGGCGCTGGCAATTCTGGGCCTGCTCCCGAAACCCACCGGAAAAATAATAGAAGGGTCCATACTGTTCGACGGCCAGGACCTGGTACAGGCGGGAGAAACGGAGATGCAGAAAATCCGCGGGAATAAAATTTCCATGATTTTCCAGGATCCCATGACCTCCCTGAACCCCATATTTACCATCGGAGAGCAGATAGCCGAAGTTATCGAAATACACAACGAAATAACGAAAGACGGAGCCATGGAACGGGCGGCGGAAATGCTCGAACTGGTGGGCATTCCCCAGGCCAGAATGGGAGAATATCCCCATCAGTTTTCCGGGGGGATGAAGCAGCGGGTGGTTATCGCCATGGCGCTGGCCTGCAATCCCAAACTTCTTCTGGCGGACGAACCCACCACGGCCCTGGATGTTACCATCCAGGCGCAGGTGCTGCGGATGATGCGGGGACTCAAGGAAAAATTCAACACATCCCTCATTCTTATCAGCCATGACCTGGGGGTTGTCGCCCAGATCTGCACCAAGGTCGCCATCATGTACGCCGGGGAAATCATGGAATACGGGAATATCGAGGATGTTTTCGAAAAGCCCCTGCACCCGTATACCGAAGGACTCTTTAATTCCATCCCCCGGCTCGACGTCGACCGGGACCGGCTTTCGCCCATATCGGGACTTATGCCGGATCCGTCGCGGCTTCCCAAGGGCTGTGTGTTCCATCCCCGGTGTCCCTATGCGGAAGAGGTCTGTGCCAAACGGGTTCCCCAGGTCAATGATACGGAAAACCGCAAGGTCATGTGTCTCATGTATGAAGGCATCATGGAAAACAAGATGAGGAAAACCCATGCCTGAGCAAAGCACAAAAAAAATCCTGGAAGTCCAGGGTCTAAAGAAATACTTCTCCACCCATAAGGGTGAACTGCATGCGGTGGATAATGTTTCCTTCGATATTTATGAAGGGAAAACCCTCGGGGTCGTGGGAGAGTCCGGATGCGGCAAAACCACCGCGGGGCGGACCATACTGCGCCTGCTGGACCCCACCGCGGGCAAGGTTATCTTCGACGGGATCGATGTAACCGCCGCGTCCTCCGCGGAGATGCGGAACCTCCGGGAACGGATGCAGATTATTTTTCAGGATCCCTACGCGTCCCTGAACCCCCGGATGTCCGTCAGCAAAATCATCGGAGAACCCCTGAAAATCCACCGCCGCATAAGCAGCAAGAAGGAACTGGAAAAAAAGGTCCGGGAACTGATGGCCGTGGTTGAACTGGCGGACCGTCTGTACAATTCCTATCCCCATGAACTCGACGGCGGGCGGCGGCAGCGTATCGGTATAGCCCGGGCCCTGGCCCTGGAACCGAAATTCCTGGTCTGCGACGAGCCCGTATCGGCCCTGGACGTTTCCGTTCAGGCCCAGATTCTCAACCTGATGCAGGACCTTCAGGATAAGCTGGGGCTGACCTACATGTTCGTAACCCACGACATGTCGGTGGTAAAGCATATTTCCGACGATATCGCCGTGATGTATCTGGGGCAGGTGGTGGAGAAATCTCCCTCCCACGCGCTGTTTGAAAAGCAGCTGCATCCCTACACCAAGGCGCTCATCGCCGCCATCCCGGTGCTTAAACCCGGCGGGTTCAACGACGACGCCATCCTCAAGGGGGAAATCTCCTCCCCCATCGAGCCGAAACCGGGATGCCGCTTCGCGCCCCGCTGCCCATACGCGACGGAAGCCTGCACCCAGGCGGACCCGCCGCTCCGGGAAATTCAGCCTAACCGGTTCGTTGCCTGTATCAGGGCGGAAGAACTGGCCTAGATATGAAAATCGGACTTATCCGGGTCATCACCTTGGATGACCCGGAACAGACCGGACTCCACGGCCGGATTCTTGAAGAACGGTTTCCCGGCCTGGAGGTTTTTTCCCGGTGTATTCCCGGCCAGCCCCGGGGTGTGTTTGATAAAAAAACCGAACAGGAAGCGGCTCCGAAAATAGCGGAACTGGGGCAGCGTATGGCCGAGACCGGGGGAGCCGAAGCTATTATCATAAGCTGCGCCTCCGATCCAGGACTGGCGGAACTGCGCGGAGCCGTTGGGATTCCCGTTATCGGAGCGGGAACGGCGGTGGCCGCCCTGGCGCTGGTATTGTCCGACCGGGTGGCGACCATGGGGATAACCGGGCAAACCCCGGACCGCATGCGGGAAATCCTCGGGCCGCGGCTCGTCGGAGAGGTCCGGCCGGGCGGTGTGTCTACCACCCTCGACTTGCTGACGGAACAGGGAAAAAACGCCTCCCGGGAAGCCTGCAAAAAACTGGCTAAGGAATCCGGCGCCGGGGTAATTGCCCTGTCATGCACCGGTTACGCCACCATCGGTTTCGCGGCGGAACTTGCCCAAGCCGCGGGTATCCCCGTGCTGGATCCCCTGATTGCCGCGGGCTACGCGGTTCTGTACACTGGTACTTCAGATTAAATAAACAACCCTGCCATACAGGCATGAGGTATGTTATTCATAACAGATAACACCACGACTAAGGAGAATGGAATGCTTAAACAGGTTTTGGAAATGTACGAACTCCTGGACGACGCCGGAGTCAGCGGAAAAAAGGTTGAGGAATTCCTCAGAGGCCGGGGGCTTACGGATATACGGGTGGAAACCATCAAAGGTGAAAAGGGATCCACCGATTTCATACAAATTACCGTACCCGGCAGCTCCGGAAAAAAATCCGGAGGCAAAGCCCCTACTCTGGGGCTCATCGGAAGGCTCGGCGGTATCGGCGCCCGGCCGGAACGGATCGGCATTGTATCGGACGCCGACGGAGCCGTGGCGGTTCTAGCCTGTGCCCTTAAACTGGCGGACATGGCGAAACGGGGCGACACGCTTCCCGGGGATATTATTATTTCAACCCATATCTGCCCCGACGCGCCGACCCAGCCCCACGAGCCGGTACCCTTTATGGGATCTCCGGTGGATATGCAGACCATGAATTCCCACGAAGTGGTTCCGGAAATGGACGCGATCATTTCGGTGGATACCACCAAAGGCAACCGGGTAATCAATCACCGGGGATTCGCCATCAGCCCGACGGTCAAATCCGGCTATATCATGCGGACCAGCGAGGATCTGCTGGATATCATGGAGTGGTCCACCGGCCTCGTGCCGGCGGTATTCCCCCTGGCCACCGGCGACATTACACCCTACGGAAACGGAGTATACCACCTGAACAGCATCCTGCAGCCTTCCACCGCAACGGACGCGCCGGTGGTTGGCGTTGCCATCACCACGGTCAGGCCTGTACCCGGCTGCGGTACCGGCGCCAGCCGTGAGACTGATATCGAAGAAGCCTCCCGGTTCTGCCTCGAGGTCGCCAAAGCCTACGGTGCCGGAAGCTGCGGTTTCTACGATGCCGATGAATTCGCGCTCCTGGAAAAACGCTACGGGTCAATGAAGCAGCTTCAGACCTTCGGTCTGTAGATCTTCGGAAATGCATAGGATCCAGATTACCCTGACTCCGGCGGAGGCCAAACGGATCATTGCCAAGGCAATCGCGGCGCTGCCGGAGGTCAGGGATGCTCTGGCCCAGGGGGCAATTTTTCTCAAAGGCGGCAGCACCGCCTCCGCGGTGGCGGAGGAGTTCGGGTTTCCGGCTCTGCACCTGAGCGGCCGAATCTCCCCCCGCGGGACCCTCGGCGCGGCGGTATCTCCCGATATTCCCCACAACGGACTTATCAGAAACGGTTCCCTTGTTTCAGCTGATGATGACACAGTAACAATAGTGCGGAACCTCGGCAGAGGGGACATCATCATCACCGGAGCCAACGCCGTGGATTCCGAGGGAAACGCCGCCATGATGGCCGGAGCCGAAGGCGGCGGAAATCCCGGAGCGGCCTGGGGCGCCTTCAGCACCGAAGGCGCTTCCGTTATAATTGCCGCGGGCACCGAAAAACTGATCCCCGGTTCCATACGGGACGCGGTTTCCGCCGCCGGACGGAAAGGTGTGGATGTCTCCACCGGCATGGCCGTGGGGCTGCTTCCGGTTTTCGGCAGGCTGATCACGGAACGGGAAGCCCTGGAAATCCTCGCGCCGGTACGGGCCACCGTAATCGGGGCCGGGGGAATTACCGGCGGCGAAGGCTCGTCGGTAATTGTGATAGAAGGCGAACAGTTCGATACACGGAAAGTGTTCGACCTTGTTCTTTCAATAAAAGGAACGGAATTGAGCGGTGCGGCGGAAAGCGCCGGTGAATGCCGGGGCCCCAACTCCCGGTGCGGCCTTCACCGTTCCTGCATATACGCGCAGGGAGGCGGATAATGGAACATAAAAAAATAAGAATCGGAGCGGTCACCATAGGACAGTCCCCGAGAACGGATGTGGCCCCCGAATTTGAATCCGCCCTGGGAATGGATGCCGAACTTATCCAGGCCGGCGCGCTGGACGGCCTTTCCCTGGAAGAAGTACGGAAGCTCGCGCCGAACCCCGGGGATTACATTCTGGTCACCCGGATGCGGGACGGAACGGAAGTTAAAATAGCGGAACACCATATCCTGGACAGGATGAAGGCCGCCATCAGGCAGTTCGAAAACGACGGCCTCGACCTGATTGTGCTCTTCTGCACCGGCCAGTTCCCGGAGATTGATTCCCGGTCCCTTATCCTCAAGCCGGATGTTCTTATGGTGCAGACCGTTCCGGGCATCCTCAAGAAAGGCCGCCTCGGCGCGGTGGTGCCCTCCCCAGACCAGATTCCGGCGATGACGAAAAAATGGGAACAGACCGGGCTGGAGGTCGTAACCGCGGCGGCGTCCCCCTATTCCGGGAAGGAAGAGGATTTCCGGGCCGCGGGCAGAAGCCTGGCGGAACAGAAAGCGGACCTTATCGTTCTCGACTGTATCGGCTATAACAGTGCCATGAAGAAAATCATTAAAGAAGAAAGCGGAAAACCGGTCATCCTTCCCCGGACTCTTCTGGGGAGAATTGCCGGAGAAATAGCAGGAGGCTGAAATGGACATACGGAAAGGAGCCAGAATAGTAATTGCCGATTGCCTCGGCGCTAAACCGGGAGAAACGTTTCTCGTGGTTACGGATCCTTCAAAGCAGAATATCGGGGAGGCCCTGTACAAGGAAGCCCTGGAACTGGGGCTTACGGCACATTACCTTCTCATGCCCGAAACCGGAACCAACGGCGCGGAACCGACCACCGTAGTTTCCGAAGCCATGAAACACGCGGACGTCATCGTCTGCCCCACCCGTTATTCCCTGACCCATACCAACGCCCGCAAGGAAGCCGCCGCCCGGGGTGCCAGGATAGCCACCATGCCCGGAATCACCGAGGATATGTTCGGCGCCGGGGCAATCACCGCGGACTACAAAAAGGTCGCAGCCCTGAGCGACAAAGTAACGGAAATCCTGAGCCGGGGCGAAAACGCCCGGATCGAAAAGGACGGCAAAATCCTGGAGATGTCCCTCAAAGGCCGGAACGGAGTCTCCTCCAACGGGCTCTACCATACGCCGGGCAGCTCCGGAAACCTTCCCACCGGCGAAGGCTATATCGCGCCCCTGGAAGGAACCGCCAACGGGACCATTATCGTCGACGGCTCCCTGGCGGGCTTCGGGAAAGTTACCGGCCCCCTGGAAATAACCATCGAGAACGGAAAGGCTGTAAGTTTTTCCGGCCCCGAAGCGGAATGGATGGAGAAAACCCTGGCCAGCCCGGAAGCCCGCAACGTTGCGGAGCTTGGGGTGGGAACCAACGACATGGCACGGATCACCGGGGTTATCCTGGAGGATGAAAAGGTATACGGAACCATCCACGTCGCCTTCGGCAGCAACGCCACCTTCGGGGGAACCGTCTCCGCCGGGGTTCATATCGACGGGATAATCCTGGGAGCCACCCTCAGCATCGACGGACAGGTTATCGTCCGGGACGGAAAAGTACTGGTATAATGTGGAGCGTGCCGGCGGCGGTAAAATATCGTATATAGCCTTCAGGAAATACCAGGAGGACATACTCGCCGACTTCGAGCGCCGGCGCCTCTCGGGGGAACGGAAGTTTCACTACGTTTCCCCGCCGGGTTCAGGAAAGACCCTCATAGGGCTGGAACTGTTTCTCCGGCTCAATAACAAGGCCCTGGTGCTCTCACCGACTCTGGCAATCCAGGAACAGTGGATCGGAATGGGGCGGCAGCATACCGGCGGAACCAGTTACTCGGCGGATCCTTTTTCCGACGCGGACATGGTATCCCTGACGTACCAGTCCGTAAGCGTCAAGGACGGAACGGCCCTCCATCGGAACGCGAAGAAAATCATCGCCGCCCTGGATCAGCGAAAAGTAGTTATCTTTGATGAATGCCACCACCTTACCCGGTTCTGGGCGGATGTGGTCAAAGCCCTGGATACCAGGGACCGGTATTTTATTGCCCTTACCGCAACGCTCCCCACGGACCGGGATAAAAAAGAAACCGAAACATATTATAAACTGCTCGACACGGTTGATTACGAGGTCCTGCTCCCGCCGGTTATCAGGGAAGGCTACCTTGCCCCCTACAATGACCTTGTGTACACCGTATCACCCACGGATACGGAACTCAAAACCATAGACCGCCTCAGCGCTCCCTACCGGGAGCTTATGACGGAACTCAGGACGGTCCGGGATGTTGCCACCCCCCAGTCCTGGGCGTATGACCGGCTGGATTCCTATTCCGACTCCGCGGGAGTCCCGATTCCCTTTGATGAGCTCTACAGGCAGAAACCGGACTACTGCATCGCCGCCGCCCGTTTTGTCCTGAAGCACGGCATGGAACTTCCCTATTCGGTTATATTCACCAATGAAATGGAGGAAGCGCCGAACTTCGAAGACGTGCTGCTGGTCATGGAGGATTATATACACAGCTGCCTCCGGAAACAGGAGCCCGGCCTTGCATACGCAGAAAAAGCCGTCCGGGCGTTTAGAACCCTGGGATACCATATCGGTGAAGACGGCATAAAGGTTATCCACCGGGGCATCAGGGATATCCTTAGCAACTCCCAGGGAAAACTGTTTGCGCTAAAACCCATCATCGGGACCGAACTCCCGGTCATGGGGGACGATTTTAACTGTCTGGTTATCTGCGATTACGAAGAAAACAAATCCGGCTGCGGCGCCCGGGAGGCCTTTGAGTACATCCTCCACGAACCGGAAATAGCTCCCTGCAGGCCGGTGATGCTTACGGGAAAACGGGTTCTGGCGGCCCCCGCGGTCACGGACGACCTCATGGCCTGCGCCGCGGTCTTTCTGGAGAGGGAAACCATTAACCTCCGGCTCCGGGCCGTCCCCTGCGGGGATGCTTTCGAAATTTTTCCGGAAAACGGCACCTGGAATACCCGGGTTTCGGTTCCCCTGGTAAGCTACGCCCTGGAACGGGGTATAATCCGGTGTCTCATCAGTACCCGTTCGCTTCTGGGGGAAGGCTGGAACGCTGTACGGCTCAATACGCTGATTGATCTGACCAGCGTGACCGGATACGCCATGGTCAACCAGATCCGGGGGCGGACCCTCCGGCTGGATGATAAACGGCCCTTTAAAACCGCGAACAACTGGGATGTGGTGACCCTCATCCAGGATCCGGAACAGGGTGCCTACGATGTTACACGGCTCCGGCAGAAATTTACCCGGTTTTTCGGTCTGAGCAGCGACGGGCAGATAGAAAAAGGCATAGGCCATGTGCATCCGCTGCTGGCCCGCAACACCACGGAAGAACTCTACGCCGCGAGAAAAGATTTCAACGAAACGATGCTCCGCCGGGCCACCGGCCGTCTGGAGGTTTATAAAAAGTGGAATGTTCACAGTCCGTATAAAAACACCTTTATCCACTGTATTGACGCGAAACTGTCAGGGAATAGTGAAGCCGGCGGCACCCTGGCCGCCGAGGGGACCCTCCGGCGGTTATTCCTGCGGACAGCCGGCCCGGCAAAGGCGGTTTCATTTACAGTACCCTTACTGATCCTGGCCGGAGCGATACTGGGAACAGGCCGGCTGCCTGTACTGTTCATTCTCGCCTGTCTGCTCATTCCTGCGGCGGCGGCAGTCCTTCCCGCGGTACTGCCGCCGCCGGTTGTATTTCTGCGGATGCGGAAAAACGCCGCCGCCGGTTTTCTCGGTACGGTCCCGGTATTGGCAGGCCTGATCACCGAAACATTGGTTTCCCTTAATCTGGCGGAAAAGGATAAAACCGCGGGACGGGACGGGATAAAAATTGTCCCCCGGGAGAATAACACCTACCGGATCTACAGCGGCGACGAGATTCTCTCCCCGCTCCTCTCCGACGCCCTGAACGACATTTTCAAGCCCATAGGCAATCAGAAATATTTCCTGTCCGTGCAGAAATACCAGCCCCTGCGGTACCCCGCGGTTTCGTTTCTCTGGAACCAGTTTTACCGGGGAATCAGTAAAAGGAAAAACCTGAAACCCGGGGAATATTATTTCTGGTTCCGCCAGGCGTGCGTAGCATGGAACGGTATTTCCCGGATAAAACTGCTCCCGGAAAGGGTGCTCGTTCCTGTCCCGGAGATCTTCAGCAGAAGGAAAAAAGACGCGGAAAAATTCAGAGCCCTGTGGCAGGAAGAAATCGGAAGCGCAAAACTCGTGGCTTCCCGGGGCAATTCCCGGCAGGAGATCGCGGGTTTTGCCGGAAAGAAGCTTTTTCCCGTCACCATAACCCGAAAGGAACTCTGGATATAACCGTTCCACCGAAAACAGCCCCCGACTCCCGGCCCCGGCGGTCCCCCTTGAGGATTGCCCGGAAACCTGGTAATAATAGGTGACGGTTTATATGATGAAAAACGAACAGGCCATTCTGCGTTTCGCCGTATCGGCTGGAGAGGTTCTGCTGAAAAACGGCGGCGAAATATTCAGGGTACAGGAAACCATCAGCCGGATTCTCGAGGCCTTCGGGCTGCGCAACCATTCCCTGTACATTCTTTCCAACGGCATTTTTGTGACCCTCAACGAAGGGGATGAAAATAACTGTTTCGCCCTCCGGTTCGTACCTTCGGCAAAAACCCATCTCGGGCGTATTGCCGCGGTTAACGAACTTTCCCGGAAAATCGGCAGGGAAGGCGGCGATCCCGTAAAACTTACGGAATACGAAGCGGAACTCGCCGCCTGCGAGAGTCTGCCCTTCGCGCCCCTGTGGATACAGGTACTGGCATGCGCCGCCGGAAGCGGAAGCTTCTGTTTTCTGTTCGGGGGCAAGGCCTTTGACTGTCTGGCGGCTTTTGTGTGCGGCATAGTGCTGCAGCTTTTCCTGTCGTTTTATGGGAAGCGCCAGGTATCCCGGTACATACCGACGATCCTCGGAAGCGCGGTGGTCAGCCTCATGGCTGCGGGGATGGTAAGTTTTTTCAGCGGCCTGTCTCTGGGGCACATCATCGTCGGCTCCGTAATCGCCCTAGTTCCCGGTGTGGCGTTCACCACATCCATCCGGGAGTTTTTCAACGGAGATTACCTGTCCGGCAGTATCCATCTTATTGACGCCCTTCTTACGGGAATATGCATAGCCGCCGGGGTCGCTACCAGCCTGTGGGTATGGCAGCTTATCAGCGGCAGAGGGCTGTTCCTGTGATACTCCAGATTGTTTTACAGGTAGCCGCCGCCATGGTGGCGACTTTGGCTTTTTCGATTCTCTTCAGCGCTCCGGTAAACCACCTTCTCTTCTGCAGTATTGTCGGGGGTGTGGCGTGGTTTGTGAATATCGGACTTATAAGCCTTGGGGTGAACATAATCTTTGCCTGTTTTGCGGCGACCCTGGCGCTCACTATCTGCGCCCGGATCTTTTCCTATTGGAGAAGAGCCCCGGTTACGGTATTCCTTCTGGCGGGCATATTCTCCCTGGTTCCCGGGGCGGGAATTTACTATACGGCGTATTACGCTTTTTCATCGGGGTTTTCCAGGGCCTTTGACAAGGGGCTCGAAACGCTCATGCTCGCGGGCGCTATTGTGGTCGGCATTCTTTTCGGATTCGCCCTGCCCAAAAAGCTGTTCCATATTTTCTCAAAATGAATTCGGCGGACCGCCGGGGTTAATCGTTTATCCCTTTGATGCGGTCCATTTTCCCCCGGTAAAACGCGGAAGTACCGGAACGGCTGTCGATTTCCGTCTGGATCACATCGCGGACCGCTCCGGCAAACTGATGGACCGAATCCATTTTTATTTCACCCTTATCATCCCGGCTGATAAACTGCGCCGGATATACGGGATCAAGCACAACGAGTTTCTGCCTGGGCAGTGAACGGCCCCAGAAGTTTCCCCGGTTAATCCGCCCTTCGGAAAAGACCGTGGCCAGGGGAACCACGGGGATATCCAGCTCCGCGGCAATAAGAAACGCCCCGGGTTTGAACTCCCTGACCTGCTGGTTGTACAGATAGCATTCCCCTTCAGGATAGAAATGAATGAAACGCCGGTGTTTAAAGGCTTTTTCACATTCCGCGGCCAGCTGCCTGAATCCCGACCGCCCCCGGGGTATGGGCATCCCGCCCAGGAGACGGGTCAGGGTTCCCAGCACGGGGGTCTCCACGGTAGCTTCCAGCAGCGTGTGCCAGGTACGGCCCGGAAGGAATATCCGGCTGATCATCACCGGATCCAGAAACGTCGTATGGTTTGAGACAACGATGGCCCTCGGTATTCCCTTCAGTTTTCCGATGTTCTCATAGGAGGAAGAATAAAAAAGTATGTTAACGAACTGCGCCACAGGCCACACCGTATAAAACGTGAGGGTTGACGCCAGCCTGAAGGCCAGTGAATTGTCAATAAGGGATTTTCCGTGTTTGTAAGGCATACTGCAGTCCATCCTCCCCGGAGTTTACGTAACAACCCTGCCCTTCCAGGCAAAACCCTGGCCCGATACGGTTTTGAACCATGACAGGCAGGCCATAAACAGCAGATTAAGAATCATCAGAGGCCATAAAAATGAATACATCGGATTGAGTCTGCGGTCCATAAACAGCATTCCCCAGGTCATGGTGTACAGAATATTTACCATGAGCAGCTGCGCCGTGAACGGGCCGGCGGTCAGCAGCGAGAAGATCAGCAGGGGGAACGGCATAAACAGGAAAAGAAGGGCCGCGACAATGATCAGCGCCAGCAGCACCGTATTTTTCCCGAGAAAATCAAAAATATTTTTTCCGATCCCTTCCACCGCGCTCTGGTAATCAGAGTACATGCGGCACTGAACCTGGCTGCTGATATCGAGAAATTTTGTTTTATATCCTTTGTTCTTGACGTGCCGGGCCAGATACACATCTTCGCTGGTCCGCTTCTTCACCGCTTCAAACCGGCCGCAGCTGTCAAGCACATCCTTTTTAACGGCGATAAACTGCCCCACGGCGGTGGAGAAAAACCCCGATTTAAAGTACGTATTGCACCGGAGGGGAATTATAAAACCGGTAAGAAGAAACATGATCGGAACCGTCACCTTTTCCCCGAAGGTCTGCAGGTCCTGGCCGACGTAACCGGAAATAAAATCGGCCCCCGTGGAATTGAGATTGGTAACCGCCCATGAAACGGAGGTCCTGCTGTGGAGCGTATCGGCGTCGGTAAAAACGATTATTTCACCCTTTGCTTTTTCGGATAGCTGCTGCAGGGCGTGGGGTTTCCCGTACCAGTCGTCGGGAAGCGCGTCCCCCCGGAACAAACGGACCCGGGGGTTCTCCTCGGTTATTTTTTTAATGATCGCGTAGCTGTTGTCGGTGGAGTTGTCATCCAGAACGAGGATCTCGTAATTGCGGTACGTCTGGTCAAGAAGAGAATTGAGACACCGTTCGATGTTTTTTTCCTCGTTCCGGACGGGAATCAGCACCGAAACGAAGGGCCCCTCGGTTTCTTCCGCGGGCCTGGTATCCCTTTTCATCTCCGCGATATTAACCCTCGCAAGAATCAAAAAATACAGCGCCAGGATGATGCTGATTAAAAAATATAAATCCCCGAAGTAGAGCCAGATATTCTGCATGCCATTATCCCAATCCCCGCAGAAGGCCCTGGACGTATTTGTTTGTAGGATATACCGTCAGGGATTTTTCAAGCCAAGGCCTGGCTTCCGCGTTTTTTTTCTGCTGAACGTATGCGTATCCGATAGCCGAATATACATTAAACTGATCATCCTTCTGCATACTGCCCGCGTATGATGTAACAATTTCCTCCATCATTTTTATACCTTTCTTGTAATTATTAAACGGGGACGGAGCGTAGATATACCGGGCGGCAATCATATACTGGGCGGCGGTATTGCTGGGATCGAGTTCCAGGGCGTTTTTGGCGTACTGCCCGACCTTAAGCCCGTTGGACATGGCGTAGGACACGGACTTTACGGCGCAGTTCTGGGAAATATTATCCGCCAGCATCTGCCAGCCTTCCGCGGTTTTCGTCTGGTCCAGGGATTTCTGGGCGTATTCAATACCCCGGTCGTAACAGGCGCCGGCTTCATCCTTCCGTTCTTCATACTGGTAGGCCCGGCCCATCATATATTCACACCGGGAAAGCATGGTATTAAGCTCGGAACCGGTCAGTTTTTCCTGGGCGGTTTTGACGGTTTCCTGGTATAAGGGCACGATTTGATTGGCGCTGAGATTCTGCTCGTACAGGGCATCCCGGAGAACGATAAACCAATCCGGCAGAGGATCGGCACCGATGGTGCAGAACGCGGCAAATAGTATTAATACGATCAGTACAATTTTTTTATTCATCTTATTTAAATCCTTTCCGGCGGGCATCCCCCACTAAATACCCTTACTTAATAATAAACATGGTACGAATGTTTTGGAATAGTTTTCCCGCTTTTTGTGTCAAAATAATCATAATCAGAGAAATTTGCCACAACCCGGAGGCCGCTGCCGTAAAAAGTCTGCTGAATCAGCCGGTCGGGGCTTAAAATTTCAAAGTCCGTCATTTCCGCGTAAGCCGCCTTCCGGGCGAATTCCGACCAATTCCGGGAGTGGTTTACGATCAGATCCTTATTTTCCCCGAAGAAATCCCGGTCGAGGTGGAACATAGGGGCCGTATTATACAGGAATTCATAGGCCATGCGGTTTTCCGTTTCCTCCTCGATCTTCATGGTGGCCCAGTCCCAATGGTAGGAAGTGACCACTGAATCGTTGTACACCAGGTTATACAGGGGAAGGTTGTAGGCCTGGTCGAGAAATATTTTCCTGAAAAACGGCTTTACCGGAACCGGTTTGATCATTTTTTCCGGAGCGCCACCGGTCTGGGAATAATACCGCCCCAAATAATAGGGACTTTCCCGGTTCGCCTTCATATCCTGGTCCATCCAGGAAAAACTCATAAGATCGATCCCATGGGCGAAGGCAATCACCGGCGCGGCAAAGTCGTTTCCCCCTTCGGATCCCACAACCATGGAATAGGTTTTAGCGATATAATCCATGCGGTACAGCCGGGCTTCCAGATCCTTTTCCTTGGTTGTCGGGTGATAGGGCGAATAATCGTCATACACCTCGCCGGTGGCGTCGCAGTCGACAAACCACGCGTTGTAGGGGAGCCCGGAGGCGGTGATCGTTTTAAGTCTGGTCCTGACTTCATCCATGGCAAATACCGGATTTACTTTGCGGCCGACCCCCTGGAACCCCGGGATTTTAACACCATCCCGGTCTTCTATGGCAGCCGATTCATACAGGTCCGGATTATTGAACCGGGCGGTAATCCACGCTTCCGTTCCCGGCTCGTGGATTGAATGGTATGAATCGTACGCGCCGATAAGATACCCGCAGTCCGCGGCTTTTCGGACCGCTTCGGGCTGGATGTATCCCTGTTCCCAGCTGTTAAAAAGAATCATCGCCCGGTCAATCCCGGAGGCATAGAGTTCGTCCACGATGCCCGTTCCCCGGTTGTATGCCCATCCGGCCGGTGGCCGCGCAAAAACATCCAGGTTCGCGTAGAGAATTTCCTTGTTGAAATCGATCCGCTCAAGCCGGCCCAGGGTGCGGAGGTCCCGGCGGAGGTAAGCTTCGGTCTTGTCCGTATGGACCGTAAAAATACCGGGGTCGTAAAAATCGTCCCTAACAAGCATGGCGCTGACGGCACCGGTGATCACCCGCCGCTGGTACTGGTCGATATAGTCCTGGTTTTCCGCGGCCGCGAGCACCCGCCGGAAGTCGGCGCCGCCGTCTTCCAGGCCCCGGGAAAATTCCGCCAGATAGGTAACCGCCGGCGTACCGAGGCTGTTCCGGAACTTCTGCCACCCTATGTCATCGGGATCGATGACTGTCTCGTCAAAAAGGTATATATGCACGGCGCCGGGGAGTTTCGCGATATTCCTGTTGGTTTTGCTTTTATCCCGGAGGCTTACAAATAAATCCTGCTCCTGGATATATTCCCGGTATTTTTTCGCCGCCGTCACAGGATCATGGTCCAGGGCGTACATTCTGAAGCCGAACCGTTTATCCGTATTAATGTCGGGAAAGGTATGGGTAAAGGACGCGGTCAGATCCGGGGACGCGCCGAACCGGATTTCATTGTTGAAATTGTTCTTTATGATGAAAAGGAAAGTCCGTTCCGGCTGGGATACGGCGAAAAAACCCATGGAAAAACTCTGGAGCGGATCAAGGTCCTGCATATACCGGGTAAAGAAATCAATAAAATCGGCATCCCCCGCGGGGATGTACTTTCCCTGGCCGAAGGGCAGTGTATAGGAAGAACCCGCCAGCCGGGGAAAGGTAAAGCGGCCCTCCCCGCCCCCGTAATAGGTAAACTCAATATCCGTATAGTCGGGGAAGTGCTCCACCGCAACGGAAACCGATTCTTCGGGATACTTCCAGGACTCGGTGTTTCCCGATGACGCGTACGAGCTGACAACTCTCCGGTCAGCCGCGGCGGATACGGTTTCCTGCCGGTACGTAATAAGGAGCGTTTCGGGGTCTACGGTAAAGGGCCGTTCAATAAACGAATAGTTTCCCGAAGGCCTCGGACTGGCCCCTTTAACCGGACTGTTCCGGTTAAAACAGGATACCAAAACAAGAGAACAGACCAGAACCGCGCTGAACTGTCTTACAAAACTTTTCATTTCCGGACCTGCTGATATATTATTCCGCTGCACATTGTACAATCCGTAATCCCTTCCCCCTACTATAGAGTTTGTCCGCTGTTTTTTCCAGCCCGGGAGAAGGGGGAGCACAAAGCCGTTCAATCCGGAAAGCACCCGATGAATACCGGTGCCGCGGGTCCTGTCATTACCATTACGGCCCGGATGCTTTCCGGCTTAACCGGTTCAGCGCTGCCCCAAAAAGAGGGCTGCTCCCCCTGGCTCCAAACCTGCATAGCAGGTTTTACGCTACCCCCACTTCTGGTTCCTGGGTTATGGGTATTGTTTTGGTGATATAATGACGGATCCCAAAATCGCAACTAACCCGCTCCGCAAACGGGCTGTCTTTCTGTTTGCATGCCCCGGCGAAGCCATTTAAGCGGTAGTGGTACGTTTCGGGTACGGTAAGGGTACGGAGCGGGTGCGGTGACCAGTCAGGACATAGGTAAGCCAATTTCCGGTCAGGTCTTACTCTAACCTGGAATAATCCCCTACACCCAGCACCCCGCAAAAGCAGGGCAACTGTATTATTTTAGGAAAAAAAAAGCAAAGAAGAACGGTGTTTATTCGGTAACGAGGGGTGCCTGGGCACAGGGGATATGAGCGACTTTCGAGGCCGTTAGGCCGCTGAGGAGCCATATCCCCTGTGCCCAGGCAGGACCCCCGGACCATTATTACGTGCTTCTTTGTATTTCCCCAGGTAATAAAGCAGTTGCCCTGAAAACATCTCATTGACCCCTCTTTTGTAATTAAGTACCTTAGAATAAGAATAAAAATCTACTTTTTCCGGAGGAACCAATGAGCAAGGGCTTTAAATCCTTTTTAATAGCCATCGGGATTTTGATTGTCCTGGTAATTATTATCTATTCGTTTTTCGCGGGCAACTACAACAAAATGGTGGATGCCGAAGAACGGGTTAAAGCCCAGTGGGCGCAGGTTGAAAACGTGTACCAGCGGCGGTTTGATCTGATCCCCAATCTCGTGGCCACCGTCCAGGGGGCAGCCTCCCATGAATCTGATGTCCTGACCCAGGTAACCGAAGCCCGGTCCAGGGCCGGCGGTGTCATGCAGGTCTCCGATGAGGTTCTCAGTGACCCGGACGCGTTCCGGCGGTTCCAGCAGGCCCAGAATGACCTGGGAAGCGCCCTGCAGCGCCTGCTGGTGGTGACGGAAAACTACCCTGATCTAAAAGCCAATTCAAACTTTCTCGCCCTCCAGGACCAGCTTGAGGGAACGGAAAACAGGATTGCCGTGGAACGGCAGCGGTACAACGAGGCGGCCATGGGATACAATGCGTTCATAAAGAAGTTCCCCAGGACCATACTTGCCAATATGTTCGGATTCAGGGAAAAAGCCTATTTTACCGCGGATGCCGGAGCCCAGCGGGCGCCGACGGTAAACTTCAACTAGGGGCCTTTTGTGAAACAGACAAAACTCCTTGCCAAGCTGAACCTCACGGAAAAAGATCTTGATGAGATAAAAGAGGCCGTTGTCCGGGCGGAACAGGAAACCACCGGGGAGATAGCCCTGGCGGCGGTCGGTGAAAGCGACGATTATTCATTTTACGAACTCTTCGCCGCGGTTATCGCGGCGGTCCTCGCATTTGCCGTTCTGCTTCCCTTTCACGGACCCGTAAGCAGATGGATTGACGGGCTGGTATGGGATTTCTCACCCTGGCTGGTGACGGCTTTTTTCGGGGTCGTAAGTTTTGCCCTCATGGCGGCGGTGTTTCTGCTGTTCAACATCCCCGCCCTGGACCGGCTTATAATTCCGCCCAAAGCCCGTTCGGAGTCGGTGTACAGCCGCGCGGCCCGGTATTTTGTTGAAAGCGGCGTATACGCGACCCGGGAGAACAACGGCATTCTGCTGTTTATTTCGCTTATGGAACACGAAGTCCACGTCATCGCCGATTCCGGGATTCTTTCAAAAACAGATTCTCCCGAACTGTCTGTCATAGCGGCAAATCTTGCGGGGGGAATAAAAAACGGAACCGTGAAGCAGTCCCTGCTTGAGGCTGTCCGTTCCTGCGGCGAAATACTCATCCGGGAATTTCCCGCCAAGGACAAAAACACCAATGTACTGGCCGACGGCCTCGTTCTTCTGGAGAAATAAATGAATCGGAAACCATGGCATACTCTGAGGAAAATCATTCCGTTTGCGGTAGTTTTATGCCTGGCGGTTCCGGGCCTGTACGCCCTGGATGTACCGCCTCTCAAGGGACCGGTAAACGACCTGGCCTCGGTAATGACCGCCGCCCAGCGGGAGGAGCTCACAAGCTACCTCATGGCGCTGGATGAACAGACCTCGGTGCAGATGGCGGTTCTTACGGTTCCCAGTCTTGAAGGGGATTCCCTGGAAAGTTTTGCCGAACAGGTTTTTAAAACATGGAAACTCGGACAGGCCGGGAAGGACAACGGAGCCCTGCTCCTGGTGGTGATGGATGAACGGGCAGTCCGCATCGAAGTCGGGTACGGTCTTGAGTCCGAACTGACGGATATAAAAAGCGGCCTCATTATCAGGGAGGTCATTATCCCCGCGTTTCAGGACGGCCGGTACGGAGCCGGAATCACCGCCGGGATCAAAAACATGGCGGGAATAGCCACGGGGAACGAAGAAATAGTCTCCAAGCGGGTCCGTGAGGGCGGGAGCAGCGGCTCCGGAACCGCGGGCATCTTTTTTTCATACGTTTTCTTTTTGTTTATGATCGTCCTGATTGCCGCAAGCAGGAGAGGACGCCGCAGAGGGCGCCGGTATTACGGCGGAGGCCCCTATTACAGGGGCGGCGGCTCCTCGGGGTCATCCTTCAGTTCCCGGGGCGGCGGCAGTTCGGGAGGCAGCAGTTTTTCCGGCGGCGGCGGCCGTTCCGGCGGCGGCGGCGCTTCGGGGAGGTGGTAGCATGAAGTATCCGATTCCGTCCGAGCTGCTTTCCTATGTTGAAGACAGCCATGAAAGACTTCTCGGCCTTATCCGGGAACTCTGCCGTATTACCGCCCCATCCCTCCACGAGGAGCGGCGGGCGGATTTCTGCAGGAAATGGCTGGAAGACCGGGGCGCCGCGGGTGTATATACCGATGCGGCGAAAAATACGGTCTTTCCCGTAAATATTGAGAATAAGAATTCCATTACCGTGATCATGGCCCACACGGATACGGTATTTCCCGATACGGAACCCATGCCCTTTATCGAAAAAGACGGCCGTTTCCACAGTCCCGGGGTCGGAGACGATACGGCAAACCTGGCGGTTCTTCTGATGCTGGCGGCCTTCGTGGCGGAAAAACGCCCGGCTGTTCCCGGCGGTATGCTTTTTGTGGCCAATTCCGCGGAAGAAGGCATGGGAAATCTCCTCGGCTGCCGCCATCTCATGGAACAGTACAAAGGAAGGATCGGGGAAGTCATTTCCCTGGACGCGACCCAATTCAAATATATCCATCACGACGCGGTGGGTTCCCACCGGTACCGGGTGGCGGTTAAAACCGAAGGGGGCCATTCCTTCGGGAATTTCGGCAACCGGAACGCTATCGCCTATCTTGCGTCCCTGATCCAAACCCTGTACCAGATTAAGGTTCCGGACATCGGTACCACAACCTACAATGTGGGAACCATCTCCGGAGGAACTTCGGTCAACACCATTGCCCAGCACGCGGAAATGCTCTACGAATACCGTTCGGATTCCCGGGAGGCCCTGGAAATCATGAAGCGCTTCTTCTATTCCGCCGTGGATACCTACCGGAACATGGGGATTGGCATTGAGGCTGAACTGGTTGGAGAGCGGCCCTGCAGCGATATCAGGGACCATGAATCCCAGAACCGCCTCGTAGAAAAATGCCGGGATATTTACGCCGAATACGCGGGAATAATCCCATCCCTGGAGGCCGGCTCCACGGACTGCAATATTCCGCTTTCCCTGGGCATACCAGCGGTCACCATCGGCGTTTGCCGGGGCGGCGGGATCCATACCCGGGAAGAATGGCTCGAAACCGAGAGCCTCAAAACCGGATTCAAACTCGCGGCGGCGGTAACCGCCAGCTATTTTACGCAGTAAAAGACCGGCGGCAGCCGGGCTGCCGGATATGGGTTTGCGCAGAGCGTAAAAAATGTATACCCTGAAATAGTATGGAAAACACAATTCTCATTCAGGGCGCCCAGCTGGTACGTGATGAGGGTATCACCCCGGGAGATGTCCTCATCAGCGGCAGCCGTATTGCAAAAATCGCCCCGGCCGGCGGAATCACCCCCGGGCCGGATACCGCGGTAATTGACGGAAGAAACCGTATTCTTTCCCCGGGTTTTATAGATCTCCACTGCCACGGCGGCGCCGGAGGTGACGTCAACGACGGCGACCCGGAGGCTTACCGCAAAATGGAGGAATTCCACCGGTCACGGGGGGTCACGGCCTTCATGCCGACCCTTTCGGTGGATCCCATGCCTAAACTCGAAAAGGCCTGCGCCATGGTACGTGCTCTCCGGCAGGAAGATGCCGGCGGCGGGGCGGAAATTCTGGGGGTCCATTTTGAGAGTCCCTATATAAATCCGGTTTACAAAGGATGCCAGGCGGCGGAATGTATCCTGCCTTTTGACGAAAAGGCAATGCATTTTATCCGGCAAAACAGCGATATCATCTCGCGGATCACCCTGGCCCCGGAGCTGGACGGGGTCCTGGAAGCCATACCGGAGCTGCGTCAAATGGGGATACTCGTTTCCGGGGGCCACTCCAACGCGGACGCCGTGATGTTCCGCAGAGCAGCCGACCGGGGAATGACCATGGCAACCCACCTCTACAACGCCATGTCCAGCGTCCGCAAGGAAGGCCCTTACCGTATTCCCGGCGTACTGGAAGCCGCTTTGACGGACGACAGGATTTATACGGAACTCATTGCCGACGGACACCATGTGCCCGGTGAGCTCCTGCAGATTGCCTACCGCTGCAAAGGTCCTGACCGGTTTATGGCCTGCTCCGACGCGAGCAGGGCCGCGGGATACAGCGGTTCGGAACGTGTTTTTATCTGCGGTCAGGAAGCGGTTATTGAAAACGGCGTGGGCATGCTCAAGGACCGCTCAAGCCTGGCATCTTCGGTGGTTGCCCTGGATACCATGGTCCGGGTCCTTGCGGAAAAAGCCGGCCTCACCCCGCACCTGGCGCTGAGAGCCGTCTCGTATGTGCCGGCGAAGGCGGCGGGTATCGATAACCGGAAGGGGCGGCTTGCGGAAGGGTACGACGCGGATCTGGTCCTGCTCGATGAGAAACTCAATGTTTGTTCTGTCTGGTGCCGCGGCATCAAATCCGGAGGAAAATAAAGACGGCACAGGTTTTCCTGTGCCATTGGCTGCCGCATGTAATAATCTGTAACGGAAAAAGTCAGAAATTGCCAGGAAAAAGAAAGTATCAGGCGCCGGACAGAATCGAACTGTCGCATAAAGGTTTTGCAGACCTCTCCCTTACCGCTTGGGTACGGCGCCGTATGTATAGACTCTACTAAATTACGCCTCTTTTGTCCAGCCAGGGGGCCGGACAATATCAAATACAGTTCTCCCGGATATGACCGTCTTTAGGTTCGGCTGTCTCTATATTACCAGTTCTGATGTACCTGGCTGCGGATATACTTGTCGTATATGTTCTTTACCCCGTCCATTTGGGCCGCGGTTAACTCCGGAATTGAGGCCGCCGCCGCGTTGGACAGCACCTGGCGGTTATTGCTTGCGCCGGGAATGACCGAGGTGACCGCGTCAAACATCAGAATCCATTTGAGCGCGTACGGAATAAGGTCATCCGTGCCGAACAGTGATTTCAGTTCCTCGGCTGCCTGCAGGCCCGTATCAAAATCAACACCGGAAAAAGTTTCCCCCTTGTCAAAGGACTCTCCGTGGCGGTTAAACGTTCTGTGGTCATTTTTGCCAAAGGTAGTTTCCTTTGTGTATTTGCCGGTGAGAAGCCCGCTGGCAAGAGGCACCCGTGCGATAATTCCGATATTTCCGGCCTTGGTTTTTGAAAAAAGTTCCTCCGCCGGCTTTAAGCGGAACATATTGAAAATAATTTCGACAGCCGAGATAGGATACTGCATGGCATCCATCGCTTCGCTGACTTTTTCCACACTGACGCCGTAAGAAAAAAGTTTGCCCGACCGCTGCATAGCATCAAGCCTGGTAAAAATCTCATCTTTCCGGTAAACGGAACTGGGCGGGCAATGAAGCAGGAGCATGTCCAGTTTTTCGGCCTGCAGACGTTTAAGGCTTTCGTCGGCAAACCGTTCTACCGCCTCGGGGGTATACATTTCCGCGGTGTGGGGATTGAGTCCCCTGCCGCATTTTGTCACCACAAAAAAATCCGCGCCCGTATCCTTCATGAATCTGCCGATGGATTTTTCACTTTCCCCGGCATTGTAGATATCGGCGGTATCAATAAAGTTTATGCCGTTTTCAGAGGCGGTTTTTAGTATTTTCTCCGCCTCCGCCGGGTTAAAGGTCTCACCCCACTTTGTGCCAAGCTGCCACGTGCCGAGCCCGATTTCCGAAACCGACGCGCCGCTTTTCCCGAGGATTCTTTTATTCAGCATCGTAATTTCCCCTTTATTTTTTCTGTAATAAAACTATTTTTATATCACCTCTTTTCAATCTTATATATCAAAATGAAAAAGAGGGGAAAATTCTCATAATTAAAATCCCCGCAGGCCTGCCCGCGCCGCTGTGCATGGGCGGCCGCCGGGAAATGGGGTTTGGAAGAACCGGCGCTGCGGAGAAACTCAGCCCATGGGGGGGAATATATCCCCGGAACCGGTCAGTCCGTTGGGGCCGGCCTCCGCGATCACATCAGCCAGGGGCTCCCTTATTTTGTCCGTGGGTTTTTCCCCGCGGTATCCGAAGGGAATCACCAGGGAAATAAGCCAGTCCGCGGGATCGGCCTTAAGGATATCCAGGACTTTCCGTTCATCGAAGCCTTCCAGGGCACAGCTGTCGATTCCCAGGGAAGCGGCGGCGTTCATCATATTGGCTGCCGCGATGTACCCCTGGGCGCGGGCCCATTCGTTTGTCCGGTTGTTCGAAGAAATGAATTCCCAGTATCCCCGGTAGTCATCCACGAATACCGGATACCCGCCGGGGAACCGTCCCGAACGGCGGCGGACGAATTCCGATTCCGGGTGGTAATGTTTCGCGGTCCGTACCAGGATAACAGAAACAAAGGAAGCGGTCCGGACGTTTTCCTGGGAGAAACAGGCGTCAAACAGCCGGTCCAGGACAGACTTTTCCCGGGCCGACACGAATAGCCAGGGCTCCAGCCCGAAGGACGAAGGAGAAAGCCTCCCCGCCTCCAGGATGAGTTCCTCATGGTCCGGGGGTATTTTCTTTGCGATGTCAAAAAATTTACAGGCGTACCGGGTAAGCATAGCGGAAAAGAACTCCCGGGTACCTTCCGGGAGTTTCCGCAGGCTCTGATCGAATTCTTCCGTGTCCGGGGAAAGCAGCTCCATCATTCGGCGAATTCCAGGGCGATTTTAAACATGTTCACCAGGGAGGTCTGCCGTTCCTCGGGGGTCATTTCCTTCCGGGTGACATTGGAATCGGAACAGGTCAGCATGGTCAGGGCCTTCTTCTTAAGATACGCCGCGTTGCAGTACAGGGCGTAGGATTCCATATCCGTTCCGGCGCATCCCATTCGGGCCCACTTTTTCCAGCCCTCTTCCCCTTCCGCGTTGTAGAGGGAGAAAATATCCGAGGAGAAAACATTCCCCACCCAGTGGCGTACGTTCATGCTCCGGGCCAGGGAAACGGCTTTTTCCAGCAGCCCGTAATCGGCGCAGGCGGCGTAAGTCCCGGAGAGGCCGTACTGGTAGGCGTAGTTTGAATCCGTGGATGAAGCCTGGGCAAACAAAACGTCCCCGACTTCCACATCCGCGGTGAGGCCCCCGCAGGTTCCGATGCGGATAATATTTTCCACACCGTAATGGCAGAACAGTTCATAGGAATAAATCCCCATACTGGGGCATCCCATACCGGAACCCATTACCGAAACCGGGCGGCCTTTATAGGTGCCGGTAAAAACCAGCATATTCCGGACGCTGCTGTTCTCCTTGACGTTTTCAAGGTAATTATCCGCTACGAATTTCGCCCGCAGGGGGTCTCCGGGCATAAGCACGGTTTTTGCGATATCCCCGGGACAGGCGTTGTTATGGGGTGTCCCTTCTTTGGGACCGAAAATACTTTTAACCATCTGAATCTCCTGATGTTTTGATTTGCTCAGCAGCGGCTCCGGAGAATCTCTCCGGAGCGCCTGTCACAAAGATATTAACTTTTTCCCTTATCAAAGGGAACACCCACGGACCGGGGCGCGTAGTCCTTGCCGCTGAAAATCACCAGGGTCAGGAGGGTGATCAGGTACGGCAGGAGATTGAAAAACTCCGGGGGGAGGAATTTAAGGGACTCGATATTGACAATATACACCGCCAGGGCCGAAGACGCCCCGAAGAGCAGGGACGCTCCCAGAATTCCCAGGGGCAGCCAGCGGCCGAAGGATACCGCCGCCAGGGCAATAAAGCCGCGGCCGTTTATGGTGGTGGTCGTGTACTGGATGGTCTGGGTAAGCACCAGACAGCCCCCGGCGAGGCCCGCCAGGGCACCGGAAACGAGGACCGCGATATACCGGACTTTCATGACATCGATACCCGCCGACGCCACAGCCTGGGGATGCTCCCCGCAGGCCCTGAGCCGCAGCCCCCAGGGCCGTTTATACAGAACGTACCATACGACCACAAGGATAATCAGGGCTATCCACGCGGTAGGATAGATGCCGCCGATCCCGGGCATCATCCCCAGCTTGAAGGGCTCGGTCCGTTCCTGCCGGAAAATAATCTGGCAGAGGAACACCGTGACCCCCGTGGAAAGCAGGTTGATACCGGTTCCGGATACGACCTGGTCCGCTCTGAGGGTGATCGAGGCGAACGCGTGGATCAGCGAGAACAGACAGCCCGAACCCGTGGCGACCAGAAGCGCCAGGGGAATCGACATGCCGGTTTTAACCTCCAGCAGTGTATGGGCGGTGGCCGCCGCCATGGCGCCGATCCCCATGAGTCCTTCCAGGGCAATGTTGGTAACCCCGGAACGTTCACAGAACATGCCGCCGGTGGCGGCTATCAGTATGGGCGCCCATATCATCAGGATTGAAGGAAGCATACCTGTTATGGTCTGGAATACATCACTCATTCCGCGTTTCCTCCTTTTTTCGCTTTTTCTTTCATCTGCCACTCAACAACAATCCGGATTCCCGCCCGCAGTGAAATAAAGACCACCACGAGGCCCATGATAATCGAGGCGATTTCCTTGGGAATCTGCCGGGACTGCATGAGCGGCTGGGCTGATTTAAGCATGCCGAAGAGCAGTCCCGCCAGGGCGGTTCCGCCGGCGGTGCTGTTCCCCACCAGGGCGACGGCGATTCCGTCAAAGCCGTACCCGTCCTGGCCCGCGAGAACCCGGCCGTAGTTGAAGGACCCCAGGGCAACAATGGCGCCGGCAAGCCCCGCAAAGGCCCCGGAAATGGCCATGGCCGTGGTTATACTTGTATTTACGCTGATGCCGCCGTATTTCGCCGCATCCTTGTTGAGCCCCGTAGCCCGCAGGGAATACCCAAGCCGGGTTTTTCCCATCACTAACCAGAAAAAGAGAATGGCAATAATCGTCAGGTAGAGTCCGTAGTTAAGCCGGGACCCGTTGGTGATAGATTCCAGAAAGGGACTCGATAGTTTTGCCGTATCGGGAAAGGTCGGGGTCCGGTACGTATTGGTCCCCGGGATCTGCATGGTAAAATACCGGGACGCGTACAGCGCGATATAGTTCATCATAATGGTGGCCACAACTTCGGACATACTGAACCGGGCCTTGAGGTAACCGACGATTCCGCCCCAGACGGCTCCCGCCGCCAGGGCGGCCAGTACGGCGAGGATCCAGTGCACGTAGGGAATCTGGGGGCCGTAAACCGCCACGAACTGGGCTGCGGTGAGCCCCACAATATACTGGCCTTCGGCGCCGATATTAAAGAGGCCGGTCCGGGAGGCAAAGGCCATGGAAAATCCGCAGAGGATCAGCGGCATGGAAGCGACCAGCCATTCGCCGATGTACCGGATATTCCATACTCCCCGGCGGAGATCCCAGCCGGTGATTACCTGGACAATCGCCGAATACATGCCGCCGGGATTGCGGCCGACCACCAGAACGAGGATGGTGGCCACCAGGAAGCCGAGGATTACCACGGCAACGGAAACCAGGGCATCGGATCTGGTGAAAACTTCCAGTATCCGGTCACGGATGGAGCTGCGGTTTTTGTCAGACATGGGGACCTCCCTGGGGTTGGTTCGGACTGCCGGAAGCCTTTCCGTTTCCGGCGTCGGTACTGCCGACACCGGCCATCATGGCGCCGATTTTCCGTTCATCCGCGGATTCAGCGGGAACGACCCCGACCACGGATCCCTTGGATACCGCGGCGATCCGGTCGCAGAGATTGAGGATTTCATCCAGTTCAAATGAAACCAGGAGAACCGCCCGGCCTTTGTCCCGTTCCTCGATTATGCGCCGGTGAATATATTCAATAGCGCCTACGTCGAGCCCCCGGGTGGGCTGCGAAACGATAAGCAGATCCGGTGAAAGGTCGATTTCCCGGGCAATGATCGCCTTCTGCTGGTTCCCCCCGGACATGGACTTCGCGGAAGTCGCCGGTCCGCTGCCGGCCCGGATGTCGAACTGGGAAATCAGATCCTCCGCGTGCGCGGCGATGGCGGGAAATGACAGGAAGCCCAATTTATTCGAATACGGCTCCCGCCGGAAGCTCTTGAGGACGAGGTTTTCATCCAGCCTGAAATCGAGGATCAGGCCGTATTTATGCCGGTCCTCGGGCACGAGGCCGATACCGCTCTCGTTGCGGCGGCGGATGCTTTCCTTGGAAATATCCGTCCCGTTGAGCAGGATACGCCCGGATTTTACCGGGAGCAGCCCGGCGATTGCGGAGACCAGTTCCGACTGGCCGTTGCCGTCCACCCCGGCCACCCCCACCACTTCGCCGGCCCGGACTTCCAGGGAAAGATTCTGGACCGCCGGAACGCCCTTTGATCCGATGACCGTAAGATCTTCGATCTCGAGCACTATTTTTCCCGGCTGCGCCGGTTTCTTATCGATTCTGAAGCTGACCGACCGGCCGACCATCATCTCGGCAAGCTGATCTTCGTCAGCGGCAGCGACATCTACCGTTCCGATATATTTTCCCCGCCGGAGAACCGTACAGCGGTTGGCGGCGGCTTTTATTTCCTTTAGTTTATGGGTGATGAAAATAATGGTTTTTCCTTCGGACTTGAGCCGTTCGAAGATTTCCAGGAGCTCATCAATTTCCTGGGGAGTGAGAACCGCGGTGGGTTCGTCAAAAATGAGTATATCCGCGTTGCGGTAGAGGATTTTAAGGATTTCCACCCGCTGCTGCATGCCCACGGTGATATTCTCAATCTTATCCCGGGGCTCAACCGCAAGGCCGTATTGGGCCGAAAGCTCGGCCACCCGTTTTTCCGCTGATTTAAGGTCAAGGTTACCCAGTTTGTTTTTTGGTTCCAGCCCAAGGACAATGTTTTCGGTAACCGTAAAATTACTGACCAGTTTGAAGTGCTGATGCACCATGCCAATACCCAGGGAGGTGGCATCATTGGGGCTCCGGATGGAAACTTCCTGTCCCCGGATTTTGATTATCCCCGAATCGGGCTCGTATAACCCGAACAGAATCGACATGAGGGTTGATTTGCCCGCGCCGTTTTCCCCCAGAAGGGCGTGAACTTCCCCCTGGTCTACTTCGAGCTTCACATTATCATTGGCAATGACCCCGGGAAATATTTTTGTAATATTAATCATTTCTATGGCAGGTTCGGCCATGAGCACCTCCTCACGGGACATCACATAAACATCACTGTGATTTATGGTATAGGGATCAGCATTGTGCAATGCTAAACAGCCGGTCCCAGAGGACCGGCTGAAGAAAAAGAAATCTGATGATTAGTTATCCATGGCCTTGAGATTCTGCGGGAAGCCCGGAAGCCGTTTCGCATCCGCGTGGGTGGCGGCAATTTTGATCTGGCCGGAAATAATCTGCTGTTTGACCTTTTCGACTTCGTCGACGATGGCCTTGCTCAGCGCCTTATTGGCGGTTGAATACCCCACACCGTCGGCGGCGAGGTCCAGAGTAATGAGCTCACCTTTAAAGGTGCCGTTTTTACAGGCGTTGAGACCGTAGATGGTACCGGTTTCAACACGCTTGAGCATGGAGGTCAGAACCGCGGAATCGGTGGCATTGTAGAGCCCTTCTTCAAACTGGTCCGAGTCAACCCCGATGGCCCAAACGTTGCGGCCCTGGGTCCGATATTCCTTTGCCTGGGCAATGGTGCCGTTTCCGCTTCCGCCGGCGGCGGAGTAGATGGCGTATACGCCGGAGTCGTACCAGTTTTTAGCCTGGGCTTTGGCGTCCGCGGGATTCCCCCAGTCGTTTACGTAATAGTCCACGATTTGGGCATTGGGAAGCACCGAAAGTACGCCCTGCACATAGCCGACTTCGAATTTGGTGATGGTCTGGCCGGCGATACCGCCGATGAAGCCGAACCGGGGATTGGTGATCCCGTCGGCTTTGGCCTTAAGGGCCGCGGCAACGCCTACCAGGTAGGAACCTTCGTGCTCGGCAAACATAACCTGCATGACGTTGGGGAAATTCACCCAGTCAACGTCGATGATCATGTAATTCTGGTTGGGGTTCCGCTGGGCGACATCCGAAAGGGCGTCCGCGAAGGTAAATCCCGTGGTGATAATAAGATCGTAATGTTCATCCGTGGCCTGCATCAGGTTGGGGATGTACATATCCTGGGTCTGGGCGGTAACCACATCGTAAGCCGAACCGCGGAGCTTGGTGTTGTTCCAGGTATCGCCGTAGAATTCCAGGATTCCCCGCCAGGCGGCTGCGTTGAAGGATTTGTCGTCAATGCCGGTGGCATCGGTAAGAAGACGGACCGTTACCTGATCTCCGCCGGATCCGGACTGCTGGCCGCCGCCGCCGAATACCGAAGAAACCACCAGCACAGCGGTCAGCAGAACACAAATCAAAGCTTTTTTCATTATCATTTTCCTCCTGAGCTAATGTAATGCCGTACTTGGACGCCATTAACTGCATAATATACGTCCTTAAGAATAATTCTGTTTGTGAGCTAGGTCAAGAATGCATGCAACAGTATTTTGTTGGTATTTTACGACACTTGGTATATATATTGTCATAGAAATGATGAAATTTGCATAATTGCAGTTTTATTCGGTGAAAATATTCTATGCTGATTATATGAAATAATATGGAGGCAAAAATGTTCAGTCCGCGGAAGATTGTTCCGTTTTTTTTAATGATTACCATTGTCTGTTCCGCCGGGGCAGAAGAATTTATCGGCGGAGACGCGCTGACCGAACTGTACAGCCCCATTTTTTCCGGGACCGGAGGATTTACCACATCCCAGGGCGCGGCGTCGGCCAGCGCCATAAACCCCGCCGCCGGGGGCGACGCCCAGCTCATTACCTTTGACGCGGGCTACAACGCGCTCTCGGGAATGGGCGACGAGAGCGGTCTCGGCCACGCGGCGGCGGTCGGGGGACTGCTCCCAACGAAATACGCCGTATTCGGCGCGTCCCTGCGCTTTCTCCACAGCCCCTTCGACACGTTTCCGGTGGGAACCACCTTCGGGGGCAACCTCAGCGCGGCAAAGGAACTGTACCCCGGAATGAGCGTCGGCGCGGGACTCAACTTTGGGTTCGGGACGGACTGGACCCTGTCCGGGGATCTCGGATTCCGGTACAACATGGGGAAACTCGGTTTTACGGATAATTTTACCTGGGCCGTGACCATGAAGAACCTGGGAAAAAGCTGGCCCATGGAGTGGCTCACCCCCGCGGCGGGGGTTTCCGCGGATCTGGTAACAATTGCGGGAAAGGACGGGAAACCCTCCCCCTTTAAGCTCGGCGCGGCCGTGGATGTCGGTTTTCCGGGGTTTACCAACATGAACGGAAAAGCGGGGATTTCCGCAACCATCGCGGATCTCGTCGTGATTTCCGGTTCCCTGGGATTCAATGTACAGGAAATAATCGACGGGACCAACGAGACGCCCATACCTTCCGTGGGAATACGCCTTAAATTCACCCTGGATAATACCGGCAGTTCCGAGCCCGGCAAACTGCCCTCCGATGGAGAAGTGGCGGTAAGCCTCAGCGGAAAACCCATTTACAACGACATCTGGGCTATCGGCGGCGGCGTAATCTGGACCGTCGGGGTGCCGGACAAAAAACCGCCGGTGATTACCCTGGATTACCCGGAAACGGTCTGGATCTCGCCGAACAACGACGGCCTCGCGGACGCGCTGGAATTCCCTATTGCCATAACAGACCAGCGGTACGTCATGGAATGGATCTTTGAAATCCAGGATGAATCCGGCGCGGCGGTAAGAACCTACCGGAACAAGGACCGCCGGCCCGAGACCGAAGGGGTCAGGAACGTTATCAGCCGGCTGACGGATGTGAAATCCGGAGTGGAAATCCCTGAAACCCTGCGGTGGGACGGATCCCTGGAAGCCGGAGGGGTCGCGCCGGACGGCCGCTATTTCTTTGTGATCAGCGCCGCCGACGACAACGGCAACCGGGCCGTAACCGGGCGGTACGAAGTAATGGTGGATAATACGCCGCCGGAAGTGGCCCTTGAGGAAATATCCGTTTCCGACAGAATTTTCTCTCCCGACGGTGACGGAAACAAGGATACCCTGGAAATCGTCCAGTCCGGTTCCGCGGAAGACCTCTGGGACGCGGGTATCTATGATGCCGCCGGAACCAAGGTAAAAACCTTTGATGTCGCCGGGGGAGCCCCGGAAACCATCATCTGGGATGGAACCGACGACAGCGGCGCCGTCGTATCCGACGGTGTGTACAGCTACCGCATCAGCGCCACCGACCGGGCGCTCAATTCCACCGGCGCGGTTATCGAAAATATCATCGTAAACACCATCCGGCCCGCGGTCACCCTGCATATCGGAGAAGCGTTTTTCTCTCCCAACGGTGACGGCATAAAAGATATCATGGTCTTTACCCCCGGGGTGCCCGTAACCGACGGCGTCGTAGAATGGTCCGTTGAAATCAGGGATGGTTCCGGCGCTCCCAGGCGGACCATCAGCGGAAGCGGATCCGTCCGCGGAAGAATTGAATTTAACGGCAGGGACAGCAGCGGGACAATGCTGGCGGAAGGCGCATATCAGGCCTTCCTTTCGGTATATTACCGGAACGGCTACGTGTCCACCGCGGTCTCGCCGGCGTTCACCCTTGATATCACGCCCCCCAGCGCAGCTATCCGGGCGGACTACACCGCGTTTTCACCCAACAACGACGGCATACAGGATACGATGATCTTCATACAGGACGGATCGGAGGAAACTTCCTGGACCGGGGAAATACGGAGCGCCGGCCCGGGAAACGGCACTGTTAAGACCTTCCGCTTCAGCGGCAGGCCCGATCCGCGGCTGGAATGGGACGGACGGGACGACACCGGCAGGCTCGCGCCGGACGGGAACTACGAATACCACCTCTCCGCAACGGACGAAGCGGGAAATTCCGGCGCTTCCAACGTAATCGCCTTCAGCCTCAGTACGGCGGATACGCCGGTCATGGTGAGCACCGACCTGCGGGCGTTCTCCCCCAACAACGACAGGGTCAAGGATACGATTACCATTCTGCCCCAGATCCAGGTCAGGGAAGGGATCGCTTCGTATAGAATCGATATCCGTGACAGCCGGGGAACCGCTGTCAGGACCTTTGAAGGAACCGGGTCCGTACCGGCCAGTATAAACTGGAACGGCAGGGACAGCGGCGGGAACCAGGTTCCTGACGGCAGTTACACCGCCGAAATCACCGTGGTCTATACCATGGGGAACCAGCCCACCGCCCGGTCACAGGCATTCCTGGTGGATACCCAGGCCCCGGAGGCTGAAATAAGCGTTCCGTATACATTGTTCTCCCCCAACGGGGACAGCAGGCGGGATACCCTGCCCATAACGGTTACGGCCCAGGGCAGCGACGAATGGTACGCCGCCGTTACCGATGCCCGGGGAACCGAAATCCAGGCCTGGTCATGGAAGGGTCAGGCTCCGGAGATCCGCTGGAACGGAACCGACCGGGCGGGCAATCCCGTGGCCGACGGAACCTACCGGTTTGAACTCCGGGCCGAAGACGAAGCGGGGAACAGCACCAGAAAAACCCTGGACGCCATCACCGTGGACGCCCGGGTGCCCCGGGCCTTCCTCACAGCCTCAGTAAACGCCATAGCGCCGAAGGAAGGGTCCGCGAACGCGGAAGTACGGTTTGCCGTTATGCTTACCCCCAGGGACGGCGTCGGCAGCTGGTCACTGGAACTGCGGGATGAAACGGGAACCCTCCGGCGGCGCTTCGCCGGCCAGGCTTCGGCCCCGCCGGAAGCCATTATTTGGGACGGCAGGGACGAAGCCGGTACGATCCGGGAAGGGAAATACACCGCCCGGCTGACGGTGGACTACGAAAAGGGCGACCAGGTAGACCTTACCGCGGGTCCGGTCACGGTGGATATTTCCGGACCGGTCTTAAGCTTTACCACCAGACCCGAATACTTCAGCCCCGATAATGACGGTGTTGACGACGATCTGTTTATCTCCCTGAAAGCCGAGGACAGTTCGCCCATAGCGAGCTGGAGCTTTGAAATCCGGGAGCCCGTGGCGCCCTACAACCTGTTTTACAGCATCGAAGGCCGGGGAACACCGTCGGACCGCATTGTCTGGGACGGCAGGAGCAATAAGGGTGAGCTTGTCCAGGCCGCAACGGATTATCCGGTACGGTTTACCGCCGCCGATACCCTGGGCAATACCACCAGCATCGACGGAATGATCGGGGTGGATGTCCTGGTTATCCGGGACGGCGACGTGCTCCGCATCCAGGTGCCTTCGATTATTTTCAGGGAGAACGCCGCGGACTTTGAAAGCCTTGCCGAGGATACGGTGGCGAACAACCTGCGGGTGCTCCGGCGGGTCGCCGAAATCCTGAACAAGTTCAAGGATTACCGGGTCAAGGTCGAAGGCCACGCGAACCCGGTCACCAGGACCGCCGCGGAAGAGCGGAATGAGCTGCAGCCCCTGAGCGAAGCCCGGGCAAAGGCCGTGGTGGACCGCCTGGTCGGGTTCGGGGTGGACCGCAACCGGCTTACCTACGTGGGCATGGGCGGCACCAGGCCGGTGGTCAAATACGAGGATCACGACAACTGGTGGAAAAACCGCCGGGTCGAATTCATCCTGATTAAATAACAGATTGAAACGAAGAGCCCCGCCGGCCGCCGGCGGGGCTCTTTTTCGGTCCTGCTTTATTTGAACCCGGAGTGGGGGTAACGGAAGCCACGCGAAGCGGGGCTGCAGTGAGGGGGAGCAGCCCGCGCGAACGGGCAACACCGAGCCGGTTAAGCCGGCAAGTACCCGGCCGTACTGGTAACGCCGGGTGTCGTGTAAAAATGGGAATGAGCGACTTTCGAGGCCATAGGCCGCTGAGGAGCCATTTCCATTTTTACACGACAGGACCCGCAGAACCGTACCCCGGATACTTGCCGGCTTGTCAGACTCGGCGCTCCCCCGCATAATGAGCGACTTTCGAAGCCGCAGGCCGCTGAGGAGCCATACCCCTTGTACCAAGACAGGCCCCCCGGCATTGGCATCGCCATGCTTCTGTGCCGGTAACACCTATTCTCTGGGTGCCCTGCCTACTTTATCCCCACGGTGATCATCATCCTGGCATCCTGATCGTAGGGAGAGCCGTCCCATTCGCCGTAGGTATGGACCGCGGAAAACCCGGCTTCCAGGAACAGATACCGCAGTTCCGCGGCGGAATACAGCCGCCGGACGAAACTCCGTTCCAGCCGCTTTCCGTCTTTGATCAGGATCCACCGGTGGCCCAGGCCCGCCCAGGAATCCACACAGAAGTATTCGGTCAGCACCGTAAAGCCCGCCCGTTCGAACCATTCATTGTCAACAAAATCCCGGACAGCCAGCTCCTTGCCCTGGGTTTCAATAATAAAAACACCCCCGCTTTTGAGGGAATCACAGGCGTTTCTGACAAAAAGTTCATCATCCGCGGGGTTTTCAAAATATCCGAATGAAGTGTAGAGGTTGACGGCGAGATCAAAAGCATCCGGCTCCCTGAACGACCGGACATCATTCAGGATAAAGCGTCCGTCCAGTCCTTCATAGGCAGCGTTTTCTTTGGCAGCCTCCAGGTAGGAAGGGGTAATATCAACCCCCGTGACGGCAAACCCCCGGCGGGAAAATTCATTGGCGATCCGGCCCATACCGCAGCACAGGTCCAGAATCCGCGCATTCCCGGCATCCTCCAGCCCGGAAAGCCGGAGCGCGCCGTCAGCCACAGCGGGGACTTCCGCCCAGCGGTCTTCATCAAACATAATGGGAGCAAAGGACTCCCAGAACCGTTCGTCTTCAAACCATTCTTTTTTAATACCCATGGCCGAAGTATGCCATATTGCTTGACTATTAATAAGAGATGGAAAATGTACTGCTTTAATTCAGGCTTCTGTATAATGAATTAGTTACTTTTTTATACAGAAACACCTGTAATCGGAAATAGTCGAAAAATTCAGATTATTCGACTATAGTTATTTTATGAGTAAAACAACGGAAAAACGAGCCATGTACCATAGGTTTCCCGCTCTCGCCGGTATAACCCTGATTATCCTCACCTCCTGTGTCGTCGGAGGCAAGCCGCGGGAGGATATGCTGCAGAATGCCGGGATATCGGAAGGGATCCGGGCAGACGGGTTCCGTCAGTATCCATTGACCGCGGAAAGTATTTTATATCCTGAATATGACAAGAAAAGTCCCCGGATTGTCTATACCTTTGATCTGCTGGAGGTCACCGGTTCCCGGACCCTTGCGGAAGGGATCTACGGAACCATGTACCAGGGCCAGGAACCGAAGGATTACGCCCGCCGGAAGATTGACGATTTTAACCGGGAAAATTCCAACCCCGGGGATATTGAAATGTACCTGCGGCTTCCCCCGAGCAACCTCACCTGGGAATACACCGAAAGCACCCAGCTCCAGAGCATGGCACCGGGCATCCTGGTAACCAGCCGGGAATACTGGTATTACACCGGCGGAGCCCACGGTATGGGGGAAAAGACCTACTTTGTTTTTGATATTGAAACATCGCAGCGGCTGTCCGTGGGTGACGTTTTCACGGAACAGGCAATGCCGGAGCTTGCGGAATACATTCAGGATGCCCTCCGGGTTTGGTCGGAAATTCCCCCGGGAGCGCCGCTGACAGAGGGCGGTTTTTTTGAAGACACCGTCGAAGTTCCGGAGGATTTCTTCCTCAGCCCCCAGGGAGCCGGTTTCCAGTGGGACCAGTATGAAATAGCCCCTTATGCGTGGGGACAGATCGAGGTGGTTCTCCCTGAGGAGAAGATATCGGGACTGCTCACGGAAAAGGGAGCGGAACTGCTCCGTTCCCTGGCCGCAACAGCCCAATAAGGAACTCCTAGACGGTTCCGCTGTCCCCTTCCCTGATTTCCACCCGGCGGATCTTGCCGCTGATGGTTTTGGGCAGTTCCTCCACGAATTCAATAATCCGGGGATATTTATAGGGCGCGGTGGTTTTCTTGACGTGGTTCTGAAGCTCCGCCTTGAGGCCTTCCTCGGGTTTCCATCCCTTGGCGAGAACCACCGTGGCTTTTACTACGGTACCCCGGTCGGGATCGGGAACCCCCGTGACGGCGCATTCCAGCACCGAGGGATGTTCCAGGAGCGCGCTTTCAACCTCAAAGGGGCCGATCCGGTAGCCGGAACTTTTGATCACGTCATCCGCCCGTCCGACGAACCAGTAGTAGCCGTCCTCATCCCGCCAGGCCATGTCCCCGGTATAGTATATATCATCGTGCCAGACGGATTTCGTCAGAACGTCGTCCCGGTAATATCCGCCGAACATGCCCGCGGGTTTGCGGCGGTCGGTCCGGACGATAACCTGCCCTTCCTCACCCATATCGCAGGAGGAGCCGTCTTCCCTGATAAGGTCAATGTCGTATCCCGGCGACGGAAGGCCCATGGAACCGGGTTTCGGGTTCATCCAGGGAAAGGTCGCCAGGGAGATGGTCAGTTCGGTCTGGCCGTATCCTTCCCGGAGTTTGTGCCCCGTGGCCGCCTTGAACTGTTCGTAGATTTCCGGGTTTAAGGGCTCTCCGGCGACACAGCAGTATTCCAGGGAGGAGAAATCGTATTTCGACAGATCTTCCTTGATAAAAAACCGGTAAATCGTCGGCGGCGCGCAGAAGGTGGTTACCTTGTGCCGGATGATGGTTTCCAGCATCGCCGCCGGAACGAACCGGTCGTAGTCATACACAAAAACAGCGGAACCGCAGATCCATTGGCCGTAGATCTTTCCCCAGGCAGCTTTGGCCCAGCCGGTGTCAGCCACGGTCAGGTGGAGACCGCCGGGTTTGACGCACTGCCAGTATTTCGCGGTAAGCACGTGGCCCAGGGGATAGGCAAAATCGTGGCGCACCATCTTGGGCATGCCCGTCGTTCCGGAGGTAAAATACAGGAGCATGATATCACCGTTGGAAACCGCATCGGCTCCGGAGGGCCGGGCAAAATCCGCCGACGCGTTTTTGACCAGGGCGTTGAAATCGTTCCAGGGCAGGAGGCGCTCACCGGAAAGTTCCGGCGGAGCCTTCTCAGCAAACAGCCGCGCCCCTTCCCCCGCGGGGTCACTGTCCGCGGGCGCGTGAACCGACCGGACAAAGGCCTTGAACCGGAGGGTCGGCTTGTTTTCCGTATCCCGGTTCATCTTTGCTTCGGCTTCATCAATATTGGCGATGACTTCGGGCTCATCCACACAGACGATGCCCGCCACATCCGCAGCCCGGCAGCGGTACACAATATCCTTGGGAGTCAGAAGATGGGTCGCCGGAATGGCGATAGCCCCGAGCTTGTGAAGCCCCAGGAGAGCCGGCCAGTATTCGTGGCGGCGTTTGAGGATAAGCATCACCGGATCGCCCTTTTTGATCCCCGCCGCCCGGAACGCGTTGGCCGCCTGGTCGGACAGCCGTTTCATGTCCCCGAAACTGAAAACCGCCTCGCCGCCTTTCTCATCGCACCATACCAGGGCACGGTCGCTTCCGCCGGCTGCCGCAAGCTCATCCACCACGTCAAAGGCAAAATTGAAATTCTCGGGAATGGTCAGGGAAAAGTTCGCGTAAAAATCCTCATAGGAATCGAATTCGGTCTTTGATAAAAAACGCTCCAGCATACAAAACTCCTGTCATATAAGCGTCCGGAAGCACAGAAAAAATACGGACGCAGAAAATAAAAGACCAGCAGGCCTTAAGTATGGTCCGCGGCACGGCCGCGGGATATTACATAATCATCGCCAGAAAACGCGCCCGGGTTCCCCCCAGAGCCTTCATGCCGTGGGGCTCGCTGGAATCGTAATAAATGCAGTCCCCGGCTTCGAGTTCCATTTCATGGCCTCCCACGGAAATAAGGAGCCGCCCTTCAAGGACGTAATCAAATTCCTGGCCCGGATGGGTATTGAGGTTCAATGGTTTTGATTCTGAATCCGGAGCGACCTCCACCAGGAAGGGCTCGGCTTTTTTATGCTGAAAGGTATAGGCCAGATTCCAGTAGGCATAGGCGGGACGCCGCCGGACCTCCGGAGCCTTGCCCGCCCGGGTAAGGCTGAAGGTCTTGAGTTTCGGTGTTTCGCCGCTTACCAGTTCCGCAAGGTCGACATTAAACCGGGAGGCGATTTCCACCAGAGCCCCCAGGGGGAAGTCGGCGTTTCCCGACTCCCATGCATCGTACTCTTCCGGGGTAAACCCCAGTTCCTTGGCAAGCTTTTCACTGGAAATTTCCTCGATTTCCCGGAGAACCCGGACCCTGGCGGCAATTTCACGGACCTGATCGGACATGGTATCCTCCTTAACAGATACTGATTCAAGGGGGTAAATATTACGGGCTGCCGGCGGTTTTCGGCTCCGGCGATTCCCTAATGGCCTCCGTCGGCTCTCCCCCGGAGCGTACGGGCCAGTTCCTTCCAAATGACTTTATCATTTTCCGGAAGACGGCTGAATTCCCCCTGCCGTCCGTAGGCGGACAGGTCAATAAAGGTTTCAGTCTTCCTGAGCAGTTCCTCAAATTTTCCTTCCTGAAATTCCCTGAGCCAGCCGGGAATCTTCCGGCACAGTTCCTGCATCTTCCCGTAATGGGGCGCGCAGAGACCGTCCGAAGCGGTAAACGCCGCCCGCAGGTCCCGTTCATCCTGGCTGTCCCCGTCCGACTGGGCCAGGAAACTGAGGTACTCCTGTTCAATGCGGTCCCGTTCGGCGCAGACGGGACATTTCCCCTTGGGTTTCCAGGGCTTGTTTTTTTTAAATGCCTCTATCCGGTCCTCCAGGATATCCCGGCCCAGAATCGCCACCGCCAGGCCGTCCCGGAATGATTCGAGATTCCGGGAATGGACATCGCAGAATCCGCCCGCGGCCCGGTACAGTGCCCTGAATCCCCGGTCGGAAACGTGTTCAAAAAGCATATTGTCGATATACCGGTCCGCCCGGTCGGAAATTATGCGGCACAGGGGGCATCCCGGTTTTTCCGAAGCTTTCTGGAGTTCGAAAAAATTGATATGACGGTCAACGGCCATGGTTATTCCCGGACTTCCACGGAACCATCGCCGCGGCCCACAAAGACCGTAGGATGTTTCCGGGTGAAGAGGCCGTTCTCCACAACCCCGGGGATGCGGTTGAGTTCCGTTTCCATAGCAGCGACATCAATAGGTTTTTTGAACCGGATATCCAGAAGTATATTGGCGTGTTCGGTGATGACCGGACCGGCCTTGCGGAGGGCTTCCCGGAGCGCGACTTCGGCGCCCAGGGATTCAAGAGCTTTGGTGGCGGTAACCCGCGCTTCGGGAACCACCTCCACGGAAACCGGAAACCGGAGTCCCAGATTGCCGACTACCTTTGTTTCGTCCACCACGATCGCGTAAGCGGCGGAAGCGTAGGCGACGACTTTTTCCACCAGTAGCGCTCCGCCGCCGCCCTTGGTACAGTTCCCCTGGGGGTCGACTTCATCGGCGCCGTCAATGGTCAAATCCAGGGAACCGCCTATTTCGGCTGAATTGAGAGTAAACAGCGGAATACCCCATTTTTCGCATTCAATGGATGTCTGGAAGCTGGTAGGAACCGCCCGGATATCCGTAAGCTTACCCTGCTGCAAAAGCAACCCAATATGGCGCACCGCGGGAATCGCGGTTGAACCGGTCCCGAGGCCGAGTTTCATGCCGCTTCTGACGAGCTTTTCCACCGCAGCCCTTCCGACGGCATCTTTCATTGCATTCTGATCCATAGGTTTCTACTATACCCCACCTGGGGCATCCATGCAATGCGGACAGGGCACCTGCGGTATACCTGAATAATCCGGCATCGAAGCATGGTTGATACCAGGTTTCGGGGTCCTGCCGGGGTATATGAGGGTATGGCGCGTGTCCTTTGGACACGACTCAGCGGCCTGCGGCCTCGAAAGTCGCTCATACCCTCATATACCCCGGCACCCCGCGTTACCTGTATGGCACCATGCTTCGCTTCCGCTTGTTGAACATACCACAGGTCCCCTGCCTTACCGGAGGTGCTGAGTAAGAGGGGCATTTCCGGGGAGGTGTTATGGCCGAAGGCGGGGGATGGTCACTGACACGGTGGCACTGCGTAACAGCAAACCATATTCCGGTGCAAGCGTTATGACCCCACAGAACAATCCACCCATACCCAGCTTCTCCGAAGACCGGGACTGCCGCAGTCCCTATCCTGTCAGGAAAGGGCAAAGAAGCATGGTGTAAAAAACGGTAACAAGGGGTGGCGCGGAGTGCAGAGTCCGAGCGACTTTGGAGGCGCAGCCGAGACAGTTGTGTCCTCCGGACACGCGCCGGACCCCGCACTCCGCGACAGGACCCCCGGACACGGTTTTAACCATGCTTCTTTGCCATATCGCGGATAGTATACTGCGGCCGCCCCGGACGGCAGCTCAGAGGTTCAGTTTCTGGATTATCTGGTTATCCAGATCCGCTCCCATGAAAAGGTTGTACTGGTATTTGGCCTGCTGGATCAGCATGTCGTAGCCGTTTATGATGCTGCAGCCCGCGTCCTCCGCCCGGGAAAGGAGCTTTGTTTTTTCCGGGCGGTAGATAATATCCATTACCATTTCCTTTCCGGAAAAATTGTACAGTTCCAGGGGGTCAGCATCGACATCGGGCATCATTCCCACCGAAGTCGTCTGGATTATGATATGGGAATACCGGTCCATGAGACCGATGCCGTGGTTGTCCAGGCCTCCCCAGGCAAACCCGTAGCGCTGAGCCAGATCCTTTGCCCGGTACACCGTGCGGTTGAGGATAAGCCCCCCGCCTTTGAGACGGTACACCTCGGCGGCGATTGCCCGGGCGGCTCCGCCGGCGCCGATAATGGTGACCCGCTTCCCGAAGAGGTTTTTCCTGCCGATAAATTTGAGCAGTGAATCGGAAAATCCCCGGGCATCGGTATTGTACCCCATCCATCCCCGGGGGCTGCGGACAATAGTATTGCAGGCGCCGATATAATCAACCTTTTCGGAGCGGCTGATGAGATGGGGAATGACCTCTTCCTTATACGGAATCGTTACCGAAGCTCCTTCGAGCTGTATTTCCTCCGCCAGGCGGAGAAAGGAATTGAGGGAATCAGCGGGAAACGGAACGTACACGGCGTCAACCTTTTCCTGGGTAAACAGGGGATTGAAAAATTCCGGGCTCGACGTCACCGTAAGGGGATACCCCACAACACCGTACACCTTCGTATTCCCGGTGATCTTGCGGAAACGGTACAGTTTGTCCAAGTCCCGGGGATCGAGGTGTCCCGGGGCGGCGGGCTCCATGTCTGGTTCCCCTTTCACGCTGGTATAGCTTAGATGGGAACCCAGGTGTTCCGCCAGGATCCGGGTATTTATTCCATAAGCCCCCATGCACAGGAGAATCTTTTCAATGCCCGCGGTTTCCTTGGCGACCTGATAAATCCTGATAACATCCGCAAGCTTCTGGGGCATGATCGCTACTTTGGCGATTTCGTCCCCCACCCGCCGGAGGTTCATTATTTTTTCCTTGAGATTATCATCGACTCCCTGAAAATTATGGTATGAACGGATGATCCTGGTTCCGAATGTCCGGGCGGCTTCCTCGAGGCTCGGAACATCGAGATCTTCCTCAAGGTCAACGTAGGCGAAGTTTTTCCGCCGGTCCGCATCCGCGAAGGCAAGGCCCTTCGAAAACAGGGTAATCCGGGCCCCTTCCCCGCCCACGAATTTCCCGCCGTCGCTGATGCGCCGGAGGGTAAGGATAACCGGAATCCCCGCCATTTCCGGAAACCGGCGCAGGTTGAACCGTTCATCCGCGTCAAGGCAGTCCGCCCTCAATTCCGCAATATCGATATATTCCCGGCATTTTTCGAGAATTTCCAGGTTCCGGGCCAGGGTCTTTCCGGTCAAGCTGAGGCATATTCTTGCCATTCTTCCTCCTAAAAATCGGAACGGTACACAAAGAGGCCGGAAACAGATCCGCCGCTGAAGTTCACCCTGAGGGCCGCGGGCCACGCCCGGCCGGGAAGAGAAAACACCAGATAGCCTTCCTCATCCCGCAGAGGGGTGCCCAGGACTTCCGAAACCCGCTCCCGGGGGTCGCCGGTCCTGATTCCGAATCCCGATACGGTCGCCACCTGCCAGACCCGGTCCTTGAAAAAATAAATATCCAGGGGCGGATACACAAAGACCACATCATCCTGCCAGGGCTCAAGACCGCGGACCGCGTATACCGATTCGGGGATTCCGAACTGCCGGATGATGCCGTTCAGATCGGCGCCGATAAGAAGCAGCGGATCAATTCCGCTCCGTTCCCCCGCGGGGATCGTTTCGGTTTTTTCGGTATCCTGGGCAGAAAGGACTCTTCCCGGAAACATAACAAAAAAGACTGTCAAAATAAGAACATACTTTCCCCAGCGCATACCCTAAATCTACCGGGAGAAATCCATATCCGCAATAGGTATCCGGGGCTGCCGCAGTGTACTTCCAGGACATTGCAAAGAATCATGGTTACTGCCAAGTCCGGGGGTCCTGTCTTGAGGAAAGGGTGTATGGCTCCTCAGCGGCCTTCGGCCTCGAAAGTCGCTCATACACCCTTTCCTCAAGACACCCCGTGTTACTAATATTGCACCATGCTTCTTTGCCTTTTCCCGGCAGGACCGGGGACTGCGGCTGTCCCGGCTTGGGGAGAGGGCTGGGTATGGGCAGATTTTTCCGGGCGGGAGCATAGCGCCTAGGCAGGGATTTAAGCCACCGCCGCCCGGTACGCCCGCGTCAGCAGCCATCCTCCGTAACCGGCTCTCTCACCACCCGGAAATGCTCCCCTTACCCAGTACCCCCGCAAAATCAGAACACCTGCGGTATGAACACAAGCGGCAGCGAAACATGGTGTCTAAACGGTAACACGGGGTGTCATAGGGTATGGGGTATGAGCGACTTTCGAGGCCGAAGGCCGACACGTCGTGTCCGAAGGACACGCACCATACCCCATACCCTATGACAGGACCCCAAACCAGGTATCAACCATGTTTCGCTGCCGGGTAATACGGCACACTGCTGGTATCCTGATTTCCTTATTAGAGGAAATTATCTTATATTATAAATAGGGAACAGAGTTGGTTTGGTCCCGCTGAACAGGAGTTAAAAAATTGATCTATTTGGAAAAAAGAACCCTTCCTGAGCTGGCACTCAGGGCGGCGGCGGAATTCGGACAGAAACAGGCCTTTGACTTTTACGGTGACCAGGGACTGTACAATCCCATTTCCTATGGAGAATTCGGGCGGCGGACCCGGCAGTTTGCCCGGCTTCTGCAGGATATGGGGGTTCAGCCCGGCGGCCGGGTGATGCTTTTTTCGGAAAACCGGCCCGGGTGGGTAATAGCCTATTTCGGCATAGCCCTGGCGGGCGCCGTTTCGGTGCCGGTGCTTACTGATTTTATCCCGGAACACATTAAGACCATTTCCGAACACGCCGAAGTCTCCCTGATTTTCGCCACCGAACGGACGCTTCATAAAATCTCGGAAGCCGGCATTGATTCCGCCATTCCCGTGGTACGCCTGGACAAAATAACCGGCGACACCATTACAGTACTCCAGAACGGCTCGGAACAGGTTCAGTCCCTCAGTGAAGCCGGAGAATTCCCTTCGGTAAAAGAGGAAGATCTGGCTTCCATACTCTATACATCGGGAACCACCGGCAGCAGCAAAGGAGTTATGCTCTCCCACAGGAATATCGTATTCGATGCCCAGGCGACCAGATCAATCATAAAGGTTTTTCCCCGGGACCGGTTCCTTTCGATCATTCCCCTGGCCCACACCTACGAATGTACCATCGGCATGGTGGTAGCGCTTCTGAACGGAGCTTGTACAACTTACATGGACAAACCGCCGTCGCCGGCAATACTCGTCCCGGCAATGCAGACCCTGCGGCCCACGTTTATGCTCACGGTTCCTCTGATCATTGAAAAAATCTACCGGAGCAGAATAAAACCTACCCTGGAAGCCCATATCCTGTATAAATTCCCCCTGACCCGACGGCTGGCCATACGGTCGGCAGGCCGGAAACTGCTGGCAACCTTCGGCGGGGCCATCCGGTTTTTCGGCATCGGCGGCGCGGCCCTGGCCCCGGATGTGGAAACATTCCTGAAGAAAGCCAAATTCCCCTATGCCATCGGATACGGCCTGACCGAAACCGCGCCCCTGCTCGCCGGTTCGGCGCCTTTCAAAACGGCCCTCCGGTCCACCGGTCCGGCCCTGGCGGGTGTGTCTCTGCGGCTCGCCGATCAGGATGGAAAGATTATCGCCGGAACGGGCGCCGAAAAATACAGCTCAAAAAACCGGGAAGGAGAAATACAGGCCAAGGGCTTGAATGTTATGATGGGGTATTATAAAGACGAGGAACGTACCAAAGAAGCATTCACCCCTGACGGCTGGTTCAGGACCGGCGACCTGGGAAGTTTCGACCGCAAAAGAAGGCTTTCTATAAAAGGGCGGTCCAAGGCCATGATCCTGGGTCCTTCCGGAGAAAATATCTATCCCGAAGAAATTGAGGGAATTCTCAACGCATCGGAATTTGTGGAGGATTCCCTGGTTTATCCCGGCGACAAAGGGGAACTGGTGGCCCTCATTGTGCTGAGCGAAAAAGCCCAGACCATGATCGCGGCCCTGGGGGATATGATTTCGGATCTGAAAAACACGGTAAACAAGCGGCTGGCGGCGTTTTCACGGATCAACCGGATCGAAGTACAGGATGAACCCTTTGAGAAAACCGCGACGAAAAAAATAAAACGATTCCTCTATCCCAAAAAAGACGGTAAGGACACGGAAAAATCCTGATGCGGGGGCCGTTCCGGACGGACGCGTAAAAAGCGTCCGCGGGAAACGGTCCGAACATCAGAATTGTTCATAGGGCATGGTATCCGACGCGGGGTACTGTACGGTCTCCCGGTGCATTTCCCGGTTGACCATGGAGAGGATCAGCACCGATCCTACAGGCAGCCGGTAGGGCACCGAAAATTCACCGCCGGGATGGTCCACCGAGGCGATACGGCGCCGTTCCCCCGAAGGAAGCACAGCCTCAAGCCGCACCGCCAGGGGATAGGGATTTTCCGGCAGGGTATAGCTGAACAGATCGAAGACTTCCCCGGTTTCCAGGGTCAGCGGCGTGGACGCCACCAGGGCAAGGCGGACATTGGATTCCACCACGGACTGACCGGTGGGATTCTGGTATACGATGGTTTCGGGACTTTCCCCGGGCCTGATATTCCGTATGGTAAATGTAAAGGCCACCCCGTTCTGCCGGAGCTGCTCCAGCGCGTCGGCAACCGGCAGCCCCACAAGGTCGGGGATCTTTATCATGGTGTTTTCCGGGCCCCGGCTGACCACGAATTCCAGGGCCGTGGGGCCGGAAATATCCGCCCCCGGCAGAGGATTCTGCTGGAGTATGGTTCCCGGCGGTTCCGAAGAAAACTCGTACATAAAGGGTTCTTTAAGCGAAAGCAGGGGCTGCACCGCGGAGGCGAACAGGGCCTGGAGATCCATCCTGACCTCATCGAGGTCGCGGCCGACGTAATCTTCCACCCGGTCCATTATCACACCCTGGCTCACCACCAGCCTTATCCGCCGGCCGGCCTTAACGATGGTCCCGCCCGCCGGTTCCTGTTCAAGAATGGTACCCTTGTCCTGGGAAGTCTGGGAATACCGGAGCTGTATCCGGGGATACAGCTCCTTGACCTGGAGTTCCAGCAGGGCTTCGGTGAGGTCCTTGCCCCGGATATCCGGAACCATGGTCTGTTCAGCCCCCCGGACCGCGACGAAAAAAACCGTCAGGGCAACGAGGCCCACCAGTACAATTATTCCGATAACCAGAGAGACAAACAGCCGCGCGTGGCTGGCAACATACGATTCTATGGCATCAAAGTCAAAATCAAAACGCTTCCCCATACTTACCCTCTCAGCGGATACCCGCCCCTATCCCAGGACCGTACCGATAAAATCCTTTGATCCGTTCAAAAAGGAACGCCAGTCCAGGGGCTTTTTCGTCCGGTACTGGAGCCGCGTTACGGCAAATATTCCTTCTCCAGTTTGTACCAGTATCCCCGCCTGCTTGTCTATGCCCAGGACTTTTCCCGGAACAGCGCCGCCTTCGGCTCCGCCGGAACCGGCATTCTCCGGGGGAGTCCCTCCGTAGGGATTCCCCTCAAGAATAAAGAGTTCCTGGTTATTATGCAGGGTAACACTCAGCGGCCAGGGTGTAAACGCCCTGATGCGGGCATCAATGGTCAGAACGTCCGCGGACCAGTCGATGGTACCGTCTTCTTTTTTTATAAGGCCGCAGTAGCTTGCCCGGGTATCATCCTGGGGAATCCCCGGCGGAAGGCTGTTCGAGACATCCCGGAGCAGCGCCTCAAGCATCCCGGCACTCCGGACCGCCGCAAGGGCACCCAGGGATTCGGTGGTTTCCCGCCCGGAAAGCGGGAGCCGTTCCTGTGCCAGGATATCCCCGGCGTCCATGGCAAGCGTCAGTTTTTGAATGGTAATTCCGGTCTCCCGTTCCCGGCCAAGGATCGCCGCGGGTATGGGCGTGGCGCCCCGGTATTCGGGCAGAAGGGACGGATGGATATTGATTCCCCCCAGGGGGAAAAGTTCCAGGAATTTCGGGCCGAAAATACGGCCGTAGGCAAAGGAAATCAGAAGATCCGGGCTGAGAGCGGCAATCTGCTCCCGGGCGTCCCGGTCAAGTTTTTCCGGTTTAATCTGCGCCGGCGGGGGCAGACCTTTTTCAGTATAGCGTCCGGAAAGCCGGTCCAGGGCTTCCCCGGTATCGGTGGGCACCGGGGTCCCTTTCCGGCCCCGGGGCGTATCGGGGTTTGTCAGCAGCCCCGCAAGCGCATGGATTCCGGTCTCAAGCTGGAGTTCCGCGAGTTTTTCCAGACAGGGAACCGCGATGGCGGGGCTGCCTGCGAAAATAATGCGCATGGGCTAAGCCTGCTTCCGTTTCTCGTATTTGGCAACCACCCTGGTCCGCTTCATCTCCGAAAGCCGGTCTATGAACAGTACCCCGTCCAGGTGATCGTATTCGTGCTGAATAACCCGGGCGGTAATTCCTTCCGCCTCCATGGTAAAAGGCCTGCCCCGTTCATTCCAGGCTTGGATCTTTACCGCCGCGGGGCGGATCACATCGGCCCATACCCCGGGAATGGAAAGACAGCCCTCTTCATATTTGACCTGATCCTGTGAGGTCCCGATGATCGACGGATTGATGAATACCCGGGGAATATCGCCGTCCACATGGATTACGAAAATCCGCTTCAGGACGCCGACCTGGGGACCTGCCAGGCCGACGCCCTTGTCGGCGTGCATTATTTCAATCATTTCTTCGGAAAGCTTCCTAATTTCGTCATCTATTACCGCAACAGGCTCCGCTTTCAGCCTGAGCAACTCGTTTCCTAAGGTTAATATTTCCATATATACTACATACTACTAAAAAAGGCCCTTCCAGACAAGATATGAGGGGGAGCACAGGGTCTTGCAAGCCGGAAAGCACCCGGGATACCGACGCCGCGGGTCCTGGCTGAGAGAAAGGGTTTTGGCTCCTCGTAGGCCTTCGGCCTCGAAAGTCGCTCAACACCCTTTCTCTCAGCCACCCGGCGTTACCGCTGCGGCCCGGGTGCTTTCCGGCTTAACCGGCCTGGTACTGCCCAGTCGAGAGGGCTGCTCCCCCTCGCTGCAGCCTTGCCGCACTATCTCCGGAGTTTTGCTCCACAGAACTCCTAAAAGACTTGATGCCGCAGGCGGCAAGTCTTACGCTACCCCCACTCCGGGTCCGGCATCACCGCTTACCGGAAAATCCGCTGCCACCAGAACCTCCAACACAGAGCACCTGCATTATACCCGGAAAAGCGGCACAGAAGCATGGTGTAAAAAAGGCAGCGCGGGGTGTCGTATGAAAAGAAATACCGCTATGCGGGATTTTTTTCATACGACGGGTCCCCTGACCTGGTAACCCCATGCTTCTGTGCCGTGTTATTTAATGCAGGTGCCCTGAGCGGACTTTAGTTTTTTCCGAATTTCTGCCATACTTAATACTGTAAAAACTGAATTATTCGGACGGAAAAATCCTTGCCGGTAAAAAGGGGTATCCATGTTCAATGATTGCATTATTATGGCTGGCGGTTCGGGCACACGGCTGTGGCCTGCGAGCAATTCAAAGACGCCGAAACAATTTCTGACGATCCCCGGATCAGGGAACTTTTTTAAGGCCGCGGTCGACCGGGCTCTTTCGGTCATAGATATCGAAGGAGACGGAAAAGTCATTATCATTGCCGGTAAAAACCACGTTCCCCATGTGTCCGAAACCTGCAGATCTTACAGCCGGGACATCCTCAAACACCTGGTACTCATTCCGGAACCGGAAGCGAAAAATACCGCGCCGGCTATTGTCTGCGGGGCGCTGTACACGGACTGGATATCCGGAAGGGACAGAACCATTCTGGTGCTCACCAGCGATCATATCATCAACCCCCTGGAGGTGTTCCAGGCGGACGCGGCGGCGGCGGCGGCCCTGGCTGAAAAACAGCGGCTGGTGGTCTTCGGGATTCCTCCGTCAAAACCGGAGACCGGGTACGGGTATATAGAAGCCGGGGACGGATTGTCGGTATCCGTTGACGCGGAACTGCGGAAGGCCTACGGCGCCGGCGGCGGTCCCAGGGCATTTACGGTTACGTCATTCAAGGAAAAACCCGACAAAAAAACCGCGGAGCAGTACCTTGCGTCGGGCCGATATTACTGGAATTCCGGGATGTTCGCTTTTTCGTCCCGGTTTATCCTGGAGGAATTCCGGAAAAACGCCCCCGAAGTGATTCTTCCCTTCGATAAACTGCGGGCTCCCGATGAACGGTCCTATACGTTTTCCAGCGGTCTCCAGGTTCTGACCACGTGGCTCGATCTGGATAAGGCCTATGCGGGAACCGCCGCTATTTCCTTCGATTACGCCATAGCGGAAAAAACAGCCAAACGCGCCATGGTCGCCGGGGCTTTTGACTGGGTGGATATCGGCAGTTGGGATGAATACGCCGCCCTGACGGGCCGCGGCCGGTCCGAGGTTTATACGGTGGATTCCGGCAACTGTTTCGTGGACTCTGATATACCCGTTGCCCTGGCCGGGGTGGACGGCCTCATCGTGGTGGTCCGTTCCGGAAAAAACGGGGAAACGCCGTCGGTGCTGATCGCTAAAAAAGGCGAAAGCCAGAAAGTACGGGAAATCAGCGATCAAATCCGCGCCGCCGGCAGGACAGAACTCCTGTAACATGCTATACTGCCACCGCTGCGGAGCATTCAGGCAAAGCGGTTTCAAATAATACAATAATTCCGGCGGAATTGCCGGACACACTCTGGAGGTTTACATGGTTATTCTGACACTGAACTGCGGCTCATCATCTGCAAAATATCAGGTGTACGACTGGGATAGTAAGGATGTTCTTGCGGTAGGTATCGTCGAACGGGTCACCCTGGGTGGTTCTTTTATCAGCCACAACGCCAAGGGAAAACCCGAATACACCCTCAAGCATGACTGCCCCAATCATACGGAAGCGGTAGACCTCATTATCAAAACCCTGACCGACCCCGAACACGGGGTTATCCACGACATGAATGTCATAAAAGCCGTGGGCCACCGGGTACTCCACGGGGGCGACCGCTTTACCAAGTCTGTTGTAGTTGACGCCGCCGCGCTCAAGGTTTTTGACGAAGTCCGCGACCTGGGACCGCTGCACATACCCGCCAATATCATGGGCATCGAAGCAGCCCAGAAGGTGCTGCCCAATGTTCCCCACTGCGCGGTAATGGATACCGCCTGGCACCAGACCATGCCCCCGGAATCTTTCCTGTACGCCGTACCCTACGAATGGTACGAAAAATACTCCGTCCGGCGCTACGGCTTCCACGGAACGTCCTTCCTGTACACCGCCAAGCGCGCGTCCGTACTTTTAGGCAAGGATCCCTATAAGACCAATCTTATCATCGCCCATCTGGGGAACGGTTCTTCCATAAACGCGGTTAAGAACGGCTGTTCCTTCGACACCTCCATGGGTCTGACCCCCCTGGAAGGACTCGTCATGGGAACCCGTTCCGGCGACTGCGATCCGGCAATGCCTTTCTATGTGATGCGCAAGACCGGCATGACCGCCGATGAAATGGAATCCGCCCTGAACAAGAAATCCGGACTCCTGGGTCTGACCGGCAAATATACCGACCGCCGGGATATCCAGGCTGCGGTGGAACAGGGAGACGAACAGGCCCGGCTTGCCCAGGATATAGAAGCCTACCGGGTGCGCAAATACATCGGATCCTATATCGCGGCCCTGGGAAGCATCGATGCCCTGGTGCTCACCGCGGGGGTGGGCGAATTCGCATTCTTTATGAGGAAGAAGATCCTTGAAGGCCTCCAGCCCCTGGGGATAATCTACGATCCCAAAAAGAACGAACTCGCCCGGACCCGGAATGCCGAAACCTGCATCTCCGCACCGGAATCAAAGATTCCGATTTTCATTATTCCCACGGACGAAGAGCTGGTAATGACCGAAGACGCCTTCGCTCTCATGGCCGGTACCTATGACGTACATACCAATTTCACCTACTCGTTCCAGAGCAGGGATTACGTAAACAAAGGAAGGGCCGAGGGACTCAAGAAGGATCTTGAAAAAAAACCGGGACTGGCTTCCATAATCGCGGAGCCTAAATAAGGAAGTATATTGAAAAATCAGGAGGGGGCGGATCTTCTCTGCGTGGGAAACGCCATCATAGACGTATTTTCCCAGGTTGATGAGGAAGTGGACAGTTACCTTCCCCTGGGGCCGGCGGTCCGGCACGTTTCCTTTGACCAGATAACGGAGATCCTCGTAACCCTTCCGGAACCGGTCTTCAGTTCCGGAGGGGGATCCGCCAATGTGGCGAAAATCGCCTCCCTCCTGGGGACCCCGTCCGCTTTTATCGGCGTTGTAGGGTCCCAGCCTTCCGGAAAAAAAGACCATTTCGCAGAGCTGTTTGAAAAGGAACTGCAGGATGCCGGGGTAATCCTGGAGCTTATCCAGGGGAAAGCACCCACGGGAGCCTGTATAATTCTTCAGAAATCCGACGGGTCCACAATAATTACCGCATCGCCCTCAGCCTCCCTGGAACTCACCCCGGAAGACATTCCCGAAGAAGCGATCCGCAGGGCACAGGTCCTGGTGATCGACGGCTACATGCTCGGGCGGGAAACCCTGGTGCGCCGGCTCCTGGAAATGGCCGATGAACACGGGACCTCGGTGGCCCTGGATGTGGGGTCCGCGGAGATTGCCAGAACCTGGGCGCTTACCATTGAAGCCTACTGCCGGGCCTATCCCCTGATTCTGTTCATGAACGAAGCGGAGGCGGAAGCCCTGTACACGGCGCTGCTGGAAAGTCAGAAGAGGGATGTCCGCCGCCCTGTGGGCATACGGCAGATTGACGCGTTTTCCCGGGAAATGTTTGAATTCTTCCGGGAATTTACCGCCCAGGATATCTTCCCTATTATTGTTGTGAAACGCGGTCCCAAGGGAGCCGCGGTTTTTGCCGGCGGCAGGATCTACCGGTCCGAGACCCTGGCGGTCATTCCCCTGGAAACCACCGGCGCCGGGGATGCTTTCTGCGCGGCTTTTCTCAGCGCCTGGATACGGGAAAAATCCCTGGGCCAGTGCGCGGACATGGGCAACCGGGTGGCCCGGGAAGTCCTGGACACCCCGGGCACCCGGATCGACAAAAAGAAATTCACCGCCCTGGCCAAAAGTCTGGACTGGTAGGACCGTCCGGAACGGCCGCAGTTTACCTCCGGGATAGAATAAAGAAGCATGGTTAATAACGGATCCGGGGGTCCTGTCGGAGTATTACGGGTATGGCTCCTCGTCGGCCTTTGGCCTCGAAAGTCGCTCATACCCGTAATACTCCGCCACCCCGCGTTACCTTTTTACACCATGATTCTTTGCCTTCTCTCGGCAGGATGGGGACTGCGGCTGTCCCGGTCTTAGGAGAAGCTGGGTATTGGCGAATTTTTCTGTACAGGGCAGAGCACCCAAGCCGGGGATTGGCTCACCGCTGCCGGGACCCCGTACCGGCGGCCGGCTTCCGATACGGCCATAACACCATCCCGGAAACAGCCACCGCGATCCAAAACCACATCAAGGCCAGAACACCTGCATTTTTTCCGAAAGCAGCAAAGAAGCACGGCGTGAACAGGCAGCGCCGGGTGTCGTATGAAAAGAAATTCCGTCATACGGGATTTTTTTCATACGACGGGCCCCGCGGACTGCATCTCTCCATGCTTCTTTGCCGGGTATCATGCATAATGCAGGTGTTCTGGGTTACACCCGTACCAGAGTCGCGGACACAACCGCGGCGGCTTTGTCCGGGCCCGCCAGAATTTCCGCCATTGTGACGGCCCATTCGGCGGCCGTTCCCGGGCCACGGCTGGTCACAATAGTGCCGTCGGTTACGACCCGGTCTTCCGACCATTGGGCACCGGTTACACTGCCTTCCATCCCCGGGAAACAGGTAAACCGACGCCCCTGGAGTATTCCCAATGGCGCCAAAACCACCGCCGGGGACGCGCAGATCGCCGAAACCAGTTTTCCCTTGGCTGCCATATCCTTAATAAACCCGCAGGCATCTCCGGAAGCCGCAATATTCGAGGCCCCGGGCATACCCCCCGGTATAAGTACCCCGTCCCACCCGGAAGGAACGAGGCGGCCTTCTTTTTTCAGGTCTTCCAGCGTGGAATCCGCCTGTACGGAAATCCCCCGGGCGCCGGTAACCAGCAGATCCTCGCCTACCGCGGCGATATGTACGGCAACTCCTGCCCTCCGGAGATAATCAACGGGGGTCACCGCCTCAACTTCCTCAAACCCCTGGGCCAGAAAAAGCACCACATTTTTTTCCATTTTTTATAACTCCTTAATTCAAAAGATTGTAAAACCTTTCCTTACTAGTATATACTTGCCTTCAATGGTTTCCTACCGTACAATTTAGGAACAATACAAAACGGAGTTTTTCATGAAACATGTTCTTGTAATTGATGAATCACCTTTATTTCGTGAATACCTGCGGATAAAACTATCCGACAACGGCCTCGAAGTCAGTACCGCCATCAATGTCCTGGACGGCATTTCAAAAGTAAGGACCCTTACCCCTGACCTGATTATCATGGATTTTAACCTCAGCAAAGGCCGTCAGGATGCTTTTGAAATTCTCAAAGAAAAGAAAAACAACCCCAATACAACGAAAATACCGGTCATCATCATGTCTCAGCGGATCGACCAGAAACGGATCATCGAGCTGGTACCGTATAATGTAAAAAAGGTCTTTACCAAACCCATAAAAATCGACGCCCTCTTCGCCACCCTGGCGGAACTCCTGGAAGTCCAGTTCGAAGTGGATGAAACTCCGGGAATTGTGGAAGTCCACGTCAACGATGATATCGTTTTTATCGAAATCGCCCAGGGGCTTAACCGGGACAAACTGGATCTGCTCCGGTTCAAGATAATAGAGCTTATTGAACTGTACCAGATCCGGGTACCCAAGGTAATCGTAATGCTGAGCGACATAACCCTCACCTTTGCGGACGGACCAAATATCCAGAAACTGCTTGATACGGTTATCCAGGCTTCCCGGGCGCGGCACAAAAACATACGGATCCTGACCCGGGATAGTTTCGTAAAAAAATTCGTTCAGAGCCAGAAGGAGTATGCGGATATCGAAGTGGTGACCAATCTCCAGTACGCCCTGGACGGTCTCCTGTCCGAGCTGGACCGGAACATGGAATTCGGGGAGAAAAAGGCTGAAATAATCGGGGACAAAGTACTGTCCGCGGAACACAGCCAGATGCCCGAAGCCATGCAGCTCCGTTTCGACGCGGAAACCAAGGCAAAGCCCCTGGATATGGAAGAAATCCAGAATATTGCCGCCAACATCCGGATCGCCGCGGTGGATGACGATTTTGTCATCCAGGAACTCATCAGAACTACCTTCGAAAAAGCAGGGGCCCAGGTTTCAGTCTTTTCCGACGGATCCGAATATCTCGCGGCGCTGGAGAATGAAACCTTTGACCTGGTGTTTCTCGATCTCATGATGCCCAATATCGATGGGTTCGAGGTACTCCAGACCCTGCGGTACAAAGATATCCGGCAGCCGGTTATCGTACTGTCCGCGGTGACCCAGCGGGATACGGTTATCAAGGCCTTCCAGATGGGGGTAAAAAGCTATCTGGTAAAACCCCTGAAGCCGGATGACATTCTGAAAAAATCCATGGAAATCCTCAGGACTAATTTTTAGCATGGCCAAGGAAAGCGGCAGGATTGCCAGCCCGTATTACCGTTTTTTCAAAGAGTCGGGAGCGGCTCTGGCCGTAGCGGACAAAGACGGCCGAATCATAGCCACAAATCCCGTTTTTAACCATCTCCTTAAAACCCTTTCCGGAAAGGATACTGCCTCACTGGAAGTTCCGCTCCAGGATTTTCTGGCCCTCCGGGAAACCCCGGAAGCCTACGAGAAATTTTCTAAAGTCCTGACGGGGACAGCGCGGTCAATTCTTCTGGAAACTCCGTACCGCAATGAGCCGGGGGAACTGCACTGGCTGAGAATCAAGGCGTGGACCATACGGGAAATGAGCGGTACCGAGGATAAATTCCAGGGGCCGTTTATCGGAATCAGTCTGGAGGACCAGACCAAGGAACGTCTGGAGGAACGCCGGCTCCAGGCGGATAAGGAAATCGCGGAACGGGGCATGGAGGCAAAGAGCCAGTTTCTGGCGAATATGAGCCACGAGATCCGGACGCCTATCCAGACAATTCTCGGCATGACGGAACTGCTCCAGGACACAAAACTCGACAGGGAACAGACGGAATACACCAGACAGGTAAAATTCTCGGCGGAGGTGCTCCTGTCGCTCATCAACGATATTCTGGATTACTCCAAGATCGAAGCCGGCAAGATGGAACTGGAGAATATCGAATTTGACCTGGAACAGACCATAGAGCAGGCGGTGGAAATGATCGCCATGGAAGCCCATAAGAAGGGCCTGGAAATGATCGTGGACATACCGCCGGCGGCGGATATTCTGGTCCGGGGAGATCCGAATAAATTCCGGCAGATCGTTATCAACCTGGTAAAAAACGCGGTTAAATTCACCAAAGAAGGGAGCATTACTATTTCCGCCCGGCTCGGCGAAACGGACGGGAAAGAATCGGTTACGGTGGCCATTGCCGACACCGGAATCGGCATTTCCGAGGAAAAACGGGCAGGACTGTTCACCACCTTTTTCCAGGGGGATCCGTCAAATACGCGGCAGTTCGGGGGAACCGGTCTGGGGCTCGCGATTTCCCGCAACCTGGTGGAACTCATGCAGGGAAAGATCGAAATGGTCCCCAACGAAGGCGGCGGATCCATATTCCGGTTTACCGTTCCCCTGAAACGGGCGGGAGACCAGAAAACCCCCAAAAGTCCCGCGGAACTCAAGGAAGACCGGGTCCTGGTGGTGGACGACCATCCAAACGCGGGCCACATTATCAGCACATACCTGCGGGATATCGGATACGTAAATATTGAACGGGCATCCTCCGGGGAGGAAGCCCTCCACGTTATGCGGGCCGCCGCCGCCAACGGATGGCCCTTCACGCTGTGTTTTATCGATATGGACATGCCCCAGATGGACGGCTGGCGGCTGGCCGCTGAAATCAACAACAACAAGGAAATCAACCAGGCGCGGCTGGTGCTGATGGTTCCCCACGGTCTTTTGGGAGCCGACGCCAAGATGACCCTCCTCCAGTGGTTCAACGGGTATATAAACAAACCTATCCGCCGGCGTGATCTTGAGGAAACCATCAAATCCGTTACCGCGGAGTCCGAGATTGACCTGGAGCAGGTTCCGGAGAACGGTGACCCAGGGAGTTTATACAGGAGCCAGATCCCGGAAACAGCCCCGGAGACGGTTCCGGCGGAAAGCGAACGGGATAAGCCCCTGATCCTCATTGTGGAGGATCATCCGGTCAACCAGAAGCTTTTCTCCATGATCATGGACAAGCTGGGTTATCCGTCAATCCTTGCGGATGACGGTCTGGATGCCCTGGAAAAAGCCGCGGACAATCCCGTTTCCCTAATATTTATGGATATCCAGATGCCCCGGATGAATGGCTACGAAGCGACCCGGACCCTCCGGGAACGGGGCTTCAAAATACCCATTATCGCGGTTACCGCCAGCGCGCTTTCGGATGAGCGGGACCGGTGCCTGCGGGTGGGAATAGACGATGTTCTGGTAAAACCTTCCAAAAGAAAGGATATCGAAGCCATGCTGAAAAAATGGATCGATATCGGCGCGGAAATCGTCTACCGGGGGATAGAACCGGACCGGCCTGCCCCGTCAGCGGCGGAATCCGCCCCGGAACAGGTTCCGGCGGCGCCTGTTTTCGACAGCCGGGAAGCGCTGGAGACCTTTTTCGACAACCAGGAAACCCTTATGTCCCTGCTTGCCCGTTTTATTGAACGTACGGAAAAGCAGCTGGCCGGAATCCCGGACAGCATCAAACAGGGCGATTGGGAAACCGGGCGGCGGGAGGCTCATACGATAAAGGGCAGCGCCCTTACCCTGGCGGCGAAGGAGCTCGGCCAGGCAGCGGCCAGGCTTGAAATAGCCTTTAAAAAAGAGGATCCCGCGGAAGTTACCGAGACGTACCCCCCGGTAATGGCCGCCTTCCGCCGGTTCAAAGCCGAAGCGGAAATATTTATCAAACCGTAACGGAAAGCACCCGACGGTAATGGTAACACCGGGTGTCATACAAGAATGGGAATGAGCGACTTTCGAGGCCGCAGGCCGACGAGGAGCCATTCCCATTCTTGTATGACAGGACCCGCGGACTCGGTACCGCCGGGTGCTTTCCGGCTTGTCAGACTCTGTGCTACCATAGCCCATGCGTTATTCAAACCTGCATACCCATTCGCTTTTCTGCGACGGGACCGATTCAATAGAAACTTTATGCGAAAAAGCCGCTGAAAAGGGCTTTGAGATTTTGGGGTTCAGCTCCCACGCGCCCCTGCCAAAAACCAGCGGACTTATTTCGGATTGGCACATGCCGGAGGAAAAACTGCCGGAATATATTGACACGGTCAGGAAGGCGCGGCAGCGGTGGAACGGCAAACTGAAGGTATTTCTCGGCCTGGAGGTTGATTATATCCGGGGGATCATGGGACCCGCGGATCCGATTTACCGCAGCCTCGGGCTCGACTATATCATAGGCGCCGTGCATTACGTCCGTCCGCCCCGGGGGGAGCCTTTTACCGTTGACGGGCCGCCCCGGGAGCTTGATCGGGACGTTGCATCGGGTTTCGGCGGCGACGGCAGCGCCCTGATGGAAGCGTACTGGAACGCCCTGGGGGAAATGATTGCCGCCGGAGGATTCAATATCATAGCGCATCTGGATCTGATCAAAAAAAACAACGTCGGAAACCGGTATTTTTCGCCGGAAAGTCCGCTGTACCGGAGCCATACGGACAATATCTGCCGGGCCGTGGCCCGTTCCGGTCTTCTAGTGGAGGTAAACACCGGAGGCTGGAACCGCGGCGCCATTGCCGAGGTATATCCTTCCGGTGCTATTCTGGCGGAACTGCGCAGGGAAAAGGCCCCGGTTCTGATAAACTCCGACGCCCACGCCCACAAAGACCTTGACGGCCACTACCGGGAAGCCCGGGAGGAACTTCTCCGGGCAGGCTATACCGGTGTTATGCGGCTTTCTGAGAATAAAAACGGGATGATTGAATGGGCTGAAGACAGCCTGTAAAACGCCGGACCGGCTTTAAATCAGCGGTTGCGGCGTTCGTCCGCGGTCTTGCATTCTATGCACATGAGGGCATAGGGAATCGCCTCAAGCCGGTTCTGGGGTATTCTTTTCCCGCATTTCATGCAGAGGCCGTATTTACCCTGCTGTATCCTGGTCAGGGCAGAATCGATAAGCCGGAGACGCTTAAGGTCCTGGGACCCGATAGCTTCTATCATCTTGCGGTCAATATCGTCGGAAGCAATGTCCGCAAAGTCCTTCGGGTCCATTCCTTCAACAATTTCTTTAAAGTCATCGTTGCTGGTCATTAAATTCGAGATAATTTCTGATTTCAGATCGGTCAAGGATTTGTCCATTCGCTGCACAAAAGTTTGATCCATGGCGGTCCCCCTACGTACTATTTTTAAACATAGCACTCTGTTTTTTTATCTGGGGTACATTGCAGGACAATTCACTTTTTGTCAAGCCATTGACAGAATTTACATGCAAAAAGCCTATATCCGGGTATTTTAAGGCGGATCAGCCTCTGTTGACAAACCATGGCGGTTCCCTATAGCATTATAAGGTATTTTGGACCGTTTTACGGCGGTCCGCAGATTTCCACCTGAAAGCCAAGGAGTTACTGTGGCGAAAGAAGAAGCGATTGAAGTAGAGGGTGTGGTGCGGGAAGCCCTTCCCAACACTATGTTCAGAGTTGAACTGGATAACCAGAACGGGCATCTGATTCTTGCCCATCTGTCCGGTAAGATGAGAAAACACTATATCCGTATCGTTCCCGGAGACCGGGTCCGGATTGCCCTCTCCCCCTATGATTTAAGCCGCGGCCGCATTATTTACCGGGAACGGTAAATTCCAGAACATTCCTACTTCTTTAGTAAAACCCAAGTAGCCCCTGTCCCCCCTGAAGCGGAGGGATTGTATCCCCGTTCGCCGGCATAGGGACAGCGTTCCAGAAATTCCCGGACCGTCCGTTTAAGGACCGCCTCCCCCTCCGAATGGGTTCCTTTTCCGTGGATAATAACCACTTTCTCAAAACCCTTCCGCCGGGAATCGGCGAAAAAGGCTTCCAGGGAAGCCCAGGCTTCGTCCCTGGTTAAGCCGTGGAGATCCACCGCGGCGTCGGCCTTTTTTTTGAGAAGCCGCTGCCGGTTCCGGGCGGGGGATGCTTCGGATAATCCGGCTTCGGCATCCTTATCGTACACTCCGTTGTTCCTGAGCCATATTGTCATGGGATCGGCTTTTTCGGAAAACTGATCCCGCGCAGCCGTATCCGGCCCGGCGGGGCGCTTTGTACCGGATGAGTCCGGAGGTGCTTTTTTGCCGCTGTCCCGGGATCCGTCTCTGTTCTGACGTTCCCACTGATCCAGAATATCCCCGAAATCCATGGCGTCCTCAGTACGGAATAGTGAATTTACGCTCCGTCCAGCCGGACCGGCCGTCGAAGCTTTCAATATAAACCCAATCCTCGGCGGCGGTGATGATTTCCACGGGCTGCCCCTCGGGAAACTCCGCCGCGGCGGCGCCGTCCGGGGAGGGAACCCGGTACACGGTACAGGCGGACACCACCGCGGGTTTGTGTTTCGATCCCGGGTGTACGCCGCTCAGGAGCCACATTAGGGCGGAAAAACCGATCAAGGCGGTTCCAAGCAGAGCCATACCGTACATAAATCCCGGCGGCCTGGGATCCGGTTTCTTTCCGCGGCGCCGGGACAGGGCGGTCAGCCCCAGAACCAGGAAAACAAAAAGGAACCCGGCGGCGGCAGCCGTAAGGGGAACCCGCGGAACCCACCGCTCATCCTCGGTATACCCGAGACTGAGCTGCGCTTCCGCTTCCCGCCGGAGATCGGCCACGGCGCCTCCGGAGATAAGGTCCCGTTCCGCCCGGCGGAGAACCGCCAGCGACTGCGCCCGGAAACCGGCGTCCCAGTGCGTTTCGGCTTCCCGCTTTATCCGTTCGTATTGGGAACGGAACAGAAAAAAGATCCCGTCCTCCCGGGGATTCACGGGAAACGAACGGGGTTCCGCGGCAGTACCGGAACTGGTATCGGCGGACCGGGGACTTCCGGCCGCGGGAGAAGCGGACGCGGAACTTCCGGACTGCCGGGCGGCAATAACCTGAAAAACCAGGGGCGGCGCGCTGAGATGCGTTCCCGAATAATCGAGATACACCGGCGGGATGGTGAGTTCCCCTTCCTCCAGGGGAATTACCGCGAGTCTGAGCACCGCTCCGCGGTTCCGGTCCGGGACCGCCGGGAGGAGCTGTTCAAGGAGCGCCGTTTCCGGCAGGGTAACCCGGAAGGGAAGCGGAAACGACAGGGGTTTTGACGGATCCCAGCCGGACAGGAAAAGAAGGAATTCCCGCCGTTCCCCCGCCCGGATCTGCCGGGGAAGTTCCCCCCAGTACAGCCGGGGGGAATACCGCTGTCCGTTATTTTCCTGGCCGGTGACATACAGTTCCACCGGGGCTGTTACGGTTTCCCGGCCCGGCACCCGTACTGTAAAAGGCCCCCAGGATATCCGCCCGGCTATCCCGGGGGTGCAGATGAATTCCACCACCGTCCAGCGTTCGCCCCGGCTGCTTCGGTCCGGGATAATCCGGGATTCGCTGCGGATTCTGTCCAGGGTCACTCCGGCGGGCAGTGCCGGAAGGGGAATTTCAACCTCCGAAGGAACCGGATGGCTGACCAGAAATATTACCGCCAATGACTCGCCGGCCTTCGGGGCTTCCGGAGAGATCTGCACGATTACCTGCAGGGGTTCATCCGGGCCGGAAACGGCCTGAACCGGGAAAATACAGAAAAACAGGAGTAAAAGGGTCAGTAATCCAGACTGGAGTCGGAGGTATCCTCCGACCATTCCCGGCTCTTCCATTGGTCCTGCTCCTTTTGTCGGATATAATCAAAGATGGCATTGTTCCTGCCTTCGTCCCGGCGTACATCCACCTGGGAGGATGAAGACGCCGCGGCTTTCTCCCGGGACGCGGAGAGCAGGCTCAGCTCGAGATTGCGTTTTGCCTCAACCTTGCCGGAGTCAATTTCCAGAGCCTTCCGGAACTCATCCGCCGCGCCGGCGTAATCCCCGGTCTGGAACCGGATTATACCGGTGTTGTACTGAATACGGTACTGAAGTTCCCGGTGAGACCCGTCACCGGCCGCGGAAAGAGCCTCCCGGGCGGAGGCAAAACGTCCCAGGGCGGCTTCATTTTCATCCATATTGAGATACACCGTTCCGAGCCCGTATTCCCCGTAGGCGGCGGATTCAGGGTGGGAAAGGGATTCCATATAGGCGGAAATCGCTTCGGTATATCTGCTCCGGGAACTGTAAAAATTCCCTTCCATAACAAGGAGTTTCCCCTGAATCCCGGAACAGCCCGCAAACAGCAGAACAGCCCCGGCAAAAAGCGGTGTATACCGGCGTTTCATTGCCTGCCTCCCAAAGCCCGGCCGATCAGAACCGACAGCGCCAGCGCCGCCAGCCCTGCCACAATGAAAATATGCCATTGGGCTTTCGTTTCCCTCCGGTAGCCGCCCACCGCGGAATCGACCGCCAGGGAATTGATGTATTCCCCCAGGAGGGACGCCGCGTCGTTCCGGCTGCCGTCTATATAAAACCCGCCGGTTCTGTCCGCGGCGTGCCGGAGAGAATCCGGCCGCAGGGAACTTACCACGGGACTGCCGCCGTCCTGCAGCAGGAACCGGTCCGACCCCGGGCCCATTGGCACGGGGCTTCCGGCCTCGGTTCCCAGGGCAACGGCAATCAGGGATATATCGGCGTCTCTGAGGCGTTCCGCCGCCGCCGAAAGGGCGCCGGACAGGGCCTCCCCGTCGGAAAAAAGAATAAGCTGCCGCCGGGTAGAAAAACTGTCCTGGAATGCTCCGGCGGCGGCATCCAGCAAATGCTCGAGATTCGTCCCGGTCCCGGTAAGGGATGAACCCGACAGGCTTTCAAAATAGGTGAGCAGCGCTTCGGAATCGTCCGTCAGGGGGACCGCGAGAACCCCGCTGCCCCGGCCCAGGGCAAGGGCGAACCGGATTCCCCCGGAATCCCGGACAATAGTCCCGGCGATTGACACGGCCCGTCCAAGCCGGGAGGGGGCGACATCCCGGGCATTCATGCTCCGGGATACATCCACGGCGAATACCACATCGACGCCCTTGCGGAGCTCCGGAACGAGACGGCTCCCCCAGCGGGGGCCCGCCATGGCTACGGTAATCGATGCCAGAAAAACCAAAAAGAATACCGCGGACAGGCTGTATACCGCCGAAAAACGGCGCATCGAATCCTGGCGGTCTTCCCCGCCCTGGGGAGCCAGGAAGGTGATAAGGACTTTGATACGCCGCCGGGTAACGGAAGCGGCGGCAATTCCTAAGGGAATCAGCAGAAAAAGAAGATACAGAACCGCGGGCTTATCAAAGCTCATACCAGCGCCCCCAGTATCTGGTACCTGATTATCCGGGAAACCAGAATCAGGATCATGGCGGCGATGATTATGGGTTCATGGAACGCCGCGGTCCTATTTACGGTTCTCGACCGCCGCACGGTCATCTCTCCGGAATCGACCCGGGAAAATGCCGCGGCAAAGGCCTCCGCGGAGGGCGCCGAAATATAGGTCCCCTCCCCGGCCCGGGCAATGGCCTTAAGGCTCTCCGGGTCAAAACGCGAATCAAAAGTACCGGTCCGGCGCATCCGTGTTTCGGGGTCCACGTAATCGATGGCGACCTCGCCGGTACTCCCTACGCCGATCACCCAGAGGTTCGCGCCCACCGACAGAACCGCTCCGGCGGCGGTCTCCGGGTGTATCGCTCCGGCGTTGTTTTCGCCGTCGGTAATCAGGACCACCGCCTTCCGCGGCGCGTGGGAACCGCGGATATGGAACGCTCCCAGGGCAAGACCCGTTCCCAGGGCGGTGCCGTCCCCCAGTTCGCCTATACTCAGACTGTCCAGGCGGGAAGACAAGGCCCGCCGGTCCACGGTGGGCGGTACGAGCAGAGCCGCATCCATACCCAGCGCGGCCAGGCCGATGGCGTCCGAAGGACGGTCCCGGGCAAAATCCCGGACCAGTTCCCGGGATGCGTCAAACCGGCTCCGGCCGTTCATATCCATTCCCGCCATACTGGGACTAATATCCACGACAAACAGGATATCCGCCCCGCGGTTGAGCCAGACCGTTTCGGCGGAAATAAATACCGGTCCGGCGGCGGCAATGATGAGCCCCGCAGCCCCGGCAATCTCCATCACTTTGAGAATTTTTATAATGATTTCAATACTGAAAGGAGCCTTAAAGGATGAACCTCCCGGCGGTCCCAGAGGAATGGAAAAAACAAGTCCCTTTCTGAAAAACCGGGAAACCGCCAGGAAGGCTGCCAGCAACGCAAAGCCGGCAAAAAGCAGGACCGGCCGTTCAAATCCTATACTCACCGGGCACCTTCCTTGTACGCCGGATTTCCGGATACGGCGCCGGTTTCCGTGTCCGGTCCCGGCTGTTCAAGCCCGGCGGAAAACTCCCGGACCGCTTCGAGCATGGCCCGGATGTCCGCCGGCCCGGCGCCTCCGCCGAACCGGTACGCATCGGAACGCCGGAAAAAATCATGCAGAAAAGCTTTTTCCCTGAGAAGGTAACGGGTTTCCCCGTTTTCCGCCCCGGGCTGGAGATACAGAAATTCCCCGGGAACCATGGAACAGCAGTTAACCCCGGCAAAAAAACTGAGGTATCTCCGGAATTCACCGGAAAGGGATGCCAGGATTTTTTCCGCCGCCTCCCCGGAAAAAGAAGCCTTATTCAGTTCTTCCCCGAGTTTCTTGAGGGTTTTCCGGAGGGACCGTACGGTCTGGGCGCGCCGCATGTTGTACTGGAAACTGCCCAGACGCGGAATTCCCCAGGCCATAACCGCAATAACCGCGATGGCTAAAAAAATGAGGGCAGCAATGCTTCCGTAAATAACAGCCATGGTACCGGGTACGCTTGCCCCGGAGGCCGCCGGAGAAAGAATCCGGGAATCGCCGTCACCGCCGAGGATCGAAGTAATATGGACCCTAAGCCCGGTAAATTCATGGGTTCCGAGTTCGATTAAAGGAAGCTCCACCACACCGGGAATGTATGCCTGAAAATCGACCAGGAGGCGCGCGGCCCCGCCGCGGCGTTCCAATTCAACCCTGAGGATCTCCACATCCCGTGCCCGGGGGAGCTCCGAAGGAATATCCCGCACCATACCTTCCGTCCCCGAAAAAGCCGAGCCCAGGGGAACCACCAGCCGGGCGCGGTCTCCCACAAAAACAGTTTGGGGAATAAGGTACGGAACGGTGCTGCTTCCGTTTCCGGATGCCTGCTGACAGAACAGCGGATGCAGGATCAGCAGCCCCCAAAAAACGGCAATTCCCATACGCTTCATATCCGCCGCCTTCCGCTGAAAAAACGGCTCAATTCCACCGCCGCCTCACCGGCGGTGGACAGTTCCTTATGGGCCGCGCCGCTCCGGCGGCAGATAGCTTCCCAGGAGGTACTGCGGTCCCGGTGCCAGCCGCTCCAGGCCTCCCGGAAAGCCGAAAAAGCCGTGGGGGCGTACAGCCGTATCCCTGTTTCCGGATCCTGGAAGCGGAGCAGTCCGGCTTTGGGCATATCAGTATCCAGAGGATCGGTGATTTTTATAGCTATCACATCGTGCCGCCGGCATAACGATCCCAGTTCCTGTTCCCAGTTAATACACAGAAAATCGGAAATCACCACCACCAGGCTCCGCTTCCGCAGCAGGCGTTCCGTTCCCGACAAGGCTTTGCCCAGCCCGCTGCCGCCCTTGGGGACAGCCGACGCCAGCGCGGCGGTAATAACCGCCATGGTATGGGACCTTCCCTTCCGGGGTTTAAAAATACGGGTTATATCCCGGTCAAAGAGGACCGCTCCCAAAGGCTGTCCCGCCCGTTCCGCGGAAAAGGCAATCAGCGCGGCGGCCATAACGGCCTGTTCATAACGGCTTAACGGCCCCTTTCCCCCGGAATGCATGGACGCGGAACAGTCCAGCACCACAGAAACGGTGAGTTCCCGTTCCTCCCGGTACTGTTTTACATAGGGCGTCCCGAACCGGGCGCTTACGTTCCAGTCAATGGAACGGACATCATCCCCGGGCTCGTAGTGCCTGACCTCATCGAAATCGATTCCCTGGCCCTTAAAAATCGAACGGAAATCCCCCGAAAGAAGGTCATCCGCCAGTTCGGCGGCGATCAGGGGAAAGGTGGTAATCCGCTCAAAGAGTTCGTGCCGGTCCATAGCGATCCTAGGGAACGGGAATAAACGACAGTATTCTGGAAATGACGCCGTCGGCATCGAGTCCTTCGGCCTCGGCTTCATAGGAAAGAACAATCCGGTGGCGCAGAACCGGAAGGGTAACAGCCTTAACATCCCCGGGAGTTACGAATGTACGGCCTTCAAAAAGGGCGGCAATGCGGGAACAGCGGTACAGGGCCAGGGTTGCCCGGGGAGAGGCCCCGAAGGAAATAAACCGGTACAGGTCGTCCCGGCTGCCTTTCTTGCTGTCTTCGCCGGGCCGGGTGGCGGATACCACCGATACAATATACTTCTGGATCTGTTCATCGGTCCTGACCGCTTCTGCGGCGGAACGGAGCATCGCCAGGTACTTGCCGTCCAGAATCGGCCGGATGGGCTCCATCCGGGTATGCCCCGAGGCGGAAATATTTTTACCGAATTTGAGTATCCGCAGTTCCTCCTCGGGGCTCGGGTATTTTACCAGAAGCTTCAATAAAAAGCGGTCCAGTTCCGCCTCAGGCAAAGCGTAGGTACCTTCATGCTCAATGGGATTCTGGGTAGCCAGCACAAAAAACGGCTCCGGAAGGGGGTAACTCTGCTCACCGATGGTAACCTGATGTTCTTCCATGGCTTCCAGCAGCGCGGACTGGACCTTAGCGGGAGCCCGGTTTATCTCATCCGCCAGTATGAGGTTGGCGAACACAGGGCCCCGGCGCACGGAAAAAGCCCCCCGGGCCTGTTCCCAGATCAGGGTTCCCGTGAGGTCCGCCGGCAGCAGATCCGGGGTAAACTGAATCCGCTTGAAATCAAGCCCCGTCAGTTCCGCCAGGCTTTTTACGGCCAGGGTTTTGGCCAGCCCCGGAACCCCTTCCAAAAGCACATGCCCTCCGGCGATGAGCGCCATGAGAAGGCCGTTCACCATTTCCTGCTGGCCCACGATACGTTTGGCAAGTTCGCTGCGGCAGGAATCCAGGAGAGTGCTCACATCCGCCGGGATTTTCCCCGTTCCTGTTTCTTCTTGATCCATACCAGTATTGTACCGCCTCCCGCCGTTCCCTGGCAATAATGCGGGGGAGCACCGAGTCTGACAAGCCGGAAAGCACCCGAAGAGTACCGGTGCCGCGGGTCCTGTCGTACAAAAAGGGGAATGGCTCCGTGTCGGCCGGCGGCCTCGAAAGTCGCTCATTCCCCTTTTTGTACACCACCCGGCGTTACCATCACGGTCCGGGTGCTTTCCGGCTTAACCGGCTCGGTACTGCCCTTCGCGGGCGGGCTGCTCCCCCTCGCTCCAGCCTTGCCGCAGTTAAGTATGGAGTTTTGCTCTGCAAAACTCCTAAAAGACTTGACGCCGCAGGCGGCAAGTCTTACGCTACCCCCACTCCTGGTTCCCGGGTATAGGAGTACCCCATACCGGCTATACCACCCCGGAATCAGCCCCGGGAAACCCGGTACCGTTAAGCCGGGTACCCGCATCACCGGGAACAGCGGCACAGAAGCATGGGGCCATAATGGCGACGCGGGGTGTCTGATGAAAAGAAATACCGCCCTGCGGATATTTTTTTCATCAGACGGGCCCCCCGATCCCGGTATCCCCATGCTTCTGTGCCGGGTAACCCAGTATAATGCAGGCCCCCTGGTTGACACACCGTTTTCCTGGGGCTAGTGTAGGACCATGAATATCCTAGCAGAAGAACTAAATTCCGTACTGGATGGAACCGTGGCCGGCCGGCTTTTCTCAAAGCTGGGACGGCGGATTTACTTTCCCAAGGGTATAATCGCCCAGTCCGGGGAAGCGAAAAAGCATGCCCATGTGGCAAACGCCACCATCGGTATGGCATTCAAGGACGGGAAACCGCTGATCCTGTCGGCCATCGCCGAAGGCATGCCCACCCTTACCCCCGCGGAGGCCGTGACATACGCCCCCACCGCTGGAGTTGAGGCGGTCCGCAATGCCTGGAAAAAGGAAATAATCAGAAAAAATCCTTCTATTAATCCTGATGGTTTTTCGCTTCCCGCGGTAGTGCCGGGGCTGAGCGCGGGGATATCCTATCTGGCGGACCTGTTTCTTGATGAAGGGGATACCATACTGACCAGTGATCCCTCCTGGGATAACTACGCCCTTATTTTCGGGGAACGCCGGGGGGCGGCGGTACAGGAAGTACCGTTTTTCGGAGACGCAGACGGCCTCAATATAGCGGGTATATGGGACGCCGTGGCAAAGGCCGCAAAAACCGGAACCGTCCGGATCATCCTGAATTTCCCGAACAATCCCTCGGGATACGCCCCTACAAAAAAAGAAGCCGATGAGCTGACCGCCCTGATCCGGGAAACCGCCGAAGGCGGCGCCGATGTGCTGGTGATCTGTGACGACGCCTATTTCGGGCTTTTTTACGAAGAAGATACCTATAAAGAATCCCTTTTTGGGCGGTTTGCGGCCCTCCACGAACGGGTCCTGGCGGTAAAGATAGACGGGCCCACAAAGGAAGATTACGTATGGGGGCTCAGAGTAGGATTCGTTACGTTCGGTTCCGCGGGAATGGACGGATCCTCCTATGACGCGCTGGTAAAGAAACTCATGGGCATCATCCGTTCTTCGGTATCCTGCGCCAACACCCCGGCCCAGTACCTCATGCTGAAAACCCTGGAGGACAGCAGGACCGCCGGTGAAAAGAAAACCTATTACGGCTATCTCGAGGCCCGGTACCGGAAGGTTAAGGAATTCCTCGCGGCGAACCCGGACCATCCGATACTTAAACCCCTGCCTTTCAATTCCGGGTATTTTATGAGCTTCCGCTGTACCGGCATCGACGCGGAGGAACTGCGCCAGGAACTCCTGTCGAAACACGGGGTCGGCACCATCGCCCTGGGGAATAAATACCTCAGGGTCGCCTTTTCCAGCGCCGAAGCGGACCAGATCGAGGGAATATACCGCACGATTTTTGAAACCGCCGCGGGAATGAAATAGCCGTTACCGGATCCCTGCCGGGATCAGACAAAAAAAGCCGGCCCTTTGGCCGGCTTTTCTGTTTTCTCCATACCGGAGCTAGCCCACAAGCTGTCTGCCGATGTCCTGGAGTTCGGGAATCTGAGTGTACAAAGGCATGTGTCCCCGGGAATTTTTCTTATCCAGATCAACCAGTTTTACGTACAGTTCATTGAGGAGATCCGCAAAAAGCTGTAAATTAGAACCGAAGTTGTTCACCGCCATATCCCGGAGGACCCGGTCAGCGCCGGTACTGCTGCTGAGGCGGTTCCGCAGGGTCGGAACCAGTTCCTTACGGGCCATGGATACAAACCGGGCGGCGGCGGAAATCTGCCGGTACAATTCATCCAGATGGAACCCCTGATACCGGTACTGCTCGGTTTTCTCCGTGAGGATTTCGATTAAATCCCAGGACTGCTTTTCCAGCGGAAGCTGGAGAAGCGCCGGTCGTATAAAACGATTGGAGATATTTGTTTTATAATGTTCCCCAATGCGTTCAATCAATCTGATTATTTCAGGATCTCGTATCTGCATTGTTATAATAATACTCCGCCGTTGACGGATTGACAAGCATGGAACAGCGACAATAGGATTCATTTATGCGTAAACTAATGCTCATTGCAGGCATCTCCGTTGTTTCGGCGCTGTTTGTTTCCTGCGGCTTTTTTGAATCAAGGACAGCGGTGCTCTGGACCGACAGGCCGGAATTTGCCGTCTACGCGGACTATTTTAACGCAGCTCAAAATCAGTACAAAATCGAAACCCGGTACCTTCCGTCCCCGGCGCAGGCCCTTTCCAAGGCAGTTCCCGGGGAGTTTCCGGATATTGTGGTGGGGAGCTGGCTGAAAAGCGCTTCCACCCGGTCCCTGTTTGCTTCTCTGGACAGCATGTTCCGGAACGGAAACATCCAGGAAAGCTCCTTTTACCCCGCCCTGCTTGCGCCGGGCAGAATAGAGGGAAAACAGTACCTGCTTCCGGTTTCCTTCAACATACCGGCGGTTATTTTTTCCCGGGAAAACAGCGGCCTGGTGGACAATCCCTTTGTCCTTTCCATCTCGGAAATACAGGAACTGGGAAAAGCCTACAATATCGAACGGAACGGCGTTTATTCCAGGATGGGTTTTTCGCCTTCCTGGAACGACGAATTCCTCTATGTACTTGCGGATCTGCTCAAGGCTAATTTCCGGGAAGGAAGTCCCCTCGCCTGGGACCCCGCGGCGCTCGAGCAGGCTGTGGCGTATATACAGAACTGGATTCAGAATGCCAACACGAGCATCCAGGCGGAGGATGACTTCGTTTTTAAATACTTTTTCGATCCCCCAGCAAAACTGGCCACATCCGGCAGAATTCTTTTCGGATATATGAAAAGCAGCAATCTTTTTACCCTTCCCGAGGAGGTCCGTTCAAATCTGGACTTCCGCTGGGTATCCAACCGCAATACCATTCCCCTGGCGGAAGGTACGGTTTACTACGGCATACACAAAAAGAGCAAGTCCAAGGGAGCGGCCAGGGCCTTTGCCCAGTGGTTTTTTACTGAAGAAACCCAGCGGTTTATCCTGGAAAGCAGCAGGAAAAACCGGATGAACGAAAACTACTTTGGAGTGGGAAACGGTTTTTCCGCCCTGAGAACGGTAACCGAACAGATCTATCCCCAGTTCTACCCGCTGCTGCTGGGACATATGCCGCCCCAGGATTACCTCACGCCTCCCAATATTCTGCCCAGGGACTGGCTGACTCTGAAGGACCGGGTAATACTGCCCTACCTCAATGACCGTATACGGTCGGACTCGCCGGCCAGCATTCGTTCCCTGGAACGGAGAATCGGAGAATGGTACCGGCTCAATCCGGTCAGGTAAGTCCGGGAACCGCGGAATTTCATGCCCAAATATCTAAAAACTAAACTATTTCCTTCCTGTACCGATAGTTAATATAGAGGTACGGCAGAATTCGGCGGCTCTTATCCGCTGGTTCTGTTTTACCCAGGCAAAGGTGCAGGATGAGTGGAATAGTAATGCCCAACACAACATTCCCCAGCATGGGTTATGCCATCAGCATGGCAGGCAGGGGAAGAATGTCCCTTCCGGTGGCTCCTTCCAGCTATATTTACTCCCATTTTAAAAATATTTCCGGAACACCCGCTCCGGAAGGTGTCCAGGGAGTGACCATTACCAAGCTGAAGGTCCTGGATGTACTTATTGAACAGCTTCAGCAGATCAAGAAAAATCCCGGAATGTCTCTGGATTCCGCGGACACCATGACCGACCAGCAGGTTGACGCCCTGATCGAACAGTACGAAAACCAGATCAAACAGGCTCAGGCCGCGAATGCCGTAATGCCCTACAATCCCCGGCCCAGCGCTCCCGCGGGAGCCCTCTTCAATCTCACAGCATAGGCTTGCCCGGCACAGAAGCATGGTGAAAGCCGGGTCCGGGGGTCCCGTCACATGAAAAAAATCCCGCGGAGCGGTATTTTTTTCATGTGACACCCTGCGTTACCGGTACGGACCATGCTTCTGCGCCGGCTCTTCGGGAGGTGCTGGGTGTGTGCAGCCGGTTATGGGTAGTGTTTGAATCTTTACCCGTTAGGGCACCTTTCTCCCAGGGACCCGGATGTGGGGGTGGTGGAAGCCCCCGGAGCGGCGAACCTTTCAGGTTTGCCGTGAGGAGGCTGGAACCAGGGGGAGCCGCCCTCCCTGACCGGACAGCACAGAGCCGGTTAAGCCGGAAAGGACCCGGGCCGTGATGGTAACGCCGGGTGTTGTATAAAAACGGGAATGAGCGACTTTCGAGGCCGCAGGCCGACGAGGAGCCATTCCCGTTTTTATACAACAGGACCCGCGGCACCGGTACCACCCGGGTACTTTCCGGTTTGTCAGAATCTGTGCTCCCCCCTTAATACTTGAGTTTTTTCGATAATTTTTGTACTTTATAAGTAGCTGCCGGTCTTTTAAAATAATCTGTGATTAAAAAAGACCCCGGTGCATGAAACTCTCTGCAATTTTTAGGCTGTCTGCGGATTTGTATCCCAGGCTCAAAAACGTTACCCTTCGGACCAAAGGTCCGTAGACAAGGAGCTCCAATGAACGTACAAGAACTTAAACACGCAGGTCTCAAGAAATGGGTCGAGGAAGCGGTTGCTCTTATGACTCCCGACGCCGTGGAAGTCTGCGACGGAACCCAGGCTGAATACGACCGGATGATCAAGATTACCGTTGACGGCAAACTTGCCACACCGTTAAATCCTGAGAAACGTCCCGGCTGTGTCCTGTTCCGCTCCGATCCCTCCGACGTTGCCCGGGTGGAAAACCGGACCTACATTGCCTCGGAAAAGGAAATCGATGCCGGTCCCACCAATAACTGGATTGATCCCAAGGAACTCAAAAAAACCATGAAGGAACTGTACACCGGCTGCATGAAAGGCCGGACCATGTACGTTATCCCCTTTTCCATGGGTCCCGTGGGTTCCGATATCGCGAAAATCGGCGTTGAAATCACCGATTCCGCCTACGTTGTGGCGAATATGCACATCATGACCAGGGTCGGCGCGAAAGTCCTCGATGTCCTCGGCACGGACGGATATTTCGTTCCCTGCTACCATTCCGTGGGCAAACCCCTGGCCCAGGGTGAATCCGACAATGGAGTGTGGCCCTGCGCACCACTGGACAAAAAATATATTTCCCACTTCCCGGAAACCCGGGAAATCTGGTCCTACGGTTCGGGATACGGCGGAAACGCCCTGCTCGGCAAGAAGTGTCTTGCCCTGCGGATCGCCTCCGTACTGGCCCGGGATGAAGGCTGGCTCGCCGAGCACATGCTTATTCTCAAAATAACCAACCCCCAGGGCGAAAGCAAGTTTATCACCGGCGCGTTCCCCTCCGCCTGTGGCAAGACCAACCTGGCCATGCTCGTGCCCACCCTCCCCGGCTGGAAAGTCGAAACCGTGGGTGATGATATTGCCTGGATGAAATTCGGCAAGGACGGGCGGCTCTACGCCATCAACCCCGAAGCGGGCTTCTTCGGCGTGGCGCCGGGAACTTCCATGGAATCCAATCCCAACGCCATGCACACCATCGAAAAAAACACCATCTTTACCAATGTGGCACTCACCGCAGATAAGGACATCTGGTGGGAAGGTATCGGCTACGACGCACCGGGCAAACTGATTGACTGGAACGGCAATGAATGGGTCCAGGACAAGGGAAACAAGGAACAGAAACCCGCTGCCCATCCCAACGCGCGGTTCACCGGCCCGGCGAAGCAGTGCCCCTGTATCGCCAAGGAATGGGAAGATCCCGCCGGGGTGCCCATCAGCGCGTTCCTCTTCGGCGGACGCCGGCCCAAAACCATCCCCCTGGTAAATCAGGCCAAGAGCTGGATACACGGTGTGTTCATGGGCTCCATCGTCGGTTCCGAGATTACCGCCGCGGCCCTGGACCTCAAGGTCGGAACCGTGCGGAGGGATCCTTTTGCCATGCTGCCCTTCTGCGGCTACAACATGGGTGACTATTTCCAGCACTGGATCAACATCGGCAAAAAAGGCGACGAGAGCAAGCTGCCCAAGATTTTCTTCGTCAACTGGTTCCGCAAAAACGCGGAGGGAAAATTCATCTGGCCCGGCTACGGCGAAAACTCCCGGGTTCTGGCATGGGTCTTCGAACGCTGCGCCGGCACCGGCAAGGCGGTGGAAACCCCCATTGGGTTTATGCCTACTATGGATGCCATTTCACGGCCTGATGGTGTGACTGATAGTGACATGAAGGAACTCCTGACCGTGGATATCGAAGGATGGAAAGCGGAAATCGCCGACATCCGGGCGAACCACTATCCCAAGTTCGGGGACAAACTGCCCAAGGAATTGTCCGCGGAACTGGAAGCCATCGAAGGCCGGCTTAACAACGCGTAAACAGTATACCTGATGCAGCCCTCCGCGGCTGTTCATTAAAAAGCATGAAAGGGCTTTGTACCGCTGGCCGGTATGAAGCCCTTTTTATTTAATCCCTATTTCTCCGCAGAGCAGCCGGGAATCATTATTCTCCAGGGAAATATCCAGGGGAGAAATACCAAATTCCTCTGCCATAATGTTTAAAATCCGGGATGTGCAGAAGCCTCCCTGGCACCGGCCCAGTCCGGCATCGCAGCGGCGCTTTACGGCGTTTATCGACCGCGGAACGATGGGCCTCCGGAGAGCGTCCAGAATTTCCCCCTCGGTTACCATTTCGCAGCGGCATACAATGTTTCCATAGGCGGGATTTTCCCGGACCAGGCGGTCCTTTTCCGCGAGGTCAAGACCGCGGAATCTGATCCGCCTCCGGGTATGGGTAAATTCTTTTTTGGGGCGCAGGGTTAGTCCGCATTTTTTCAGACAATCAGCAAGCGTTTTTGCGATCGCCGGGGCAGCGGATAACCCCGGTGATTTGATTCCCGCGAGGTTGATAAAATTCCCGCAGAACGGCGACTCGCCGATTATGAAATCGGGGATTTCCGTGTTCGGCCGGACCCCGGCGTACTGCCTGATAACCTGTGAAAAATCGATACCGGGAACGAGACGGTGCGCCTCTCTGATCAGTCCCTCGAGCCCTTCCGCGGTGGTCGCCGTATCGGACCCGTCCGAAACCTGATACGCGTCGGGTCCGGCGATCAGGTTGCCGTGAACCGTGGGAGCCACCAGGATTCCCTTAAACCCGTGTTCATCCGGGCAGGGGAAAACTATGGAATTAATGATTCCACCCTGGTTCTTATCCAGCACATGGTACTGACCGGCAAAATTCGTATGGCTGAATCCGCTGCCGCCGGCCATCCGGTGGACCCGGTCGGAGAAGCAGCCTGCCGCGTTGACAACATACCGGGAAAAAAATTCATGATCCTTCGCGGTTAGACGGAAACTGTCCCGGTTCTTTTCAATAGCGGTTACCTCCGAATTAAGCCGCAGGGAAACCCCGTTCCGGACCGCTGTTTCCGCCAAAGCGATGGCGTACTCCCAGGGATTGACGATTGCCGAGCCCGGAGCGTACAGCGCCGCAATAAGATCCGGGTTGAGGTTCGGTTCGAGACGCAACGCCTCATCACGGTCTATGATTCGGATCCCGTCGGTCCCGTTGGCAATTCCCCGGCGGTACAGCATCCGCAGCTCGCCGATCTCCCGTTCATCAAAGGCCAAGACAAAGGTGGGAAGTTCCCTCCGTTCGACATCGAGTTCCGCGCACAGTTCCCGGGCCAGGCGGATTCCTTCGAGGTTGAGTTTTGCCTCAAGGCTGCCCGGAGGAGCGTCAAAGCCGGCGTGAAGCACGGCGCTGTTGGCTTTGGTTGTGCCCATGGCGACATCGCTGTGCCGTTCCAAAACCAGTACGGAAACTTCATATTGGGAAAGTTCATACGCCGCCGCGGCGCCTATTATGCCGCAGCCGATTATTGCTACATCATACATAAAAAACGGTCCGGCCAAAAAACTGCCCGGACCGGAGTTCGGGACCGGGTAGCGGAAAAAGAAAAGAGTTTTCCGGATACGGCCTGCCGGGGCAGGCCGGTTGGTCCGCCGCTGAAACCTACTTTTTTATGGACGCGTTGTAGTCATCCAAAGCCTGGTTGATCGTCGCGGCCAGCTGGTCTACCGCCTGCGTGGGAGTCAATTCACCGTCATACATCCGCTCAATAACTTTATTAAACGCGGACCGCGCCTCGGGCTGTACCGCGGAGGAAACCCCGGCGGTGTAGTTGTTGACCCGGGTATTGTTGAGGGCGTCAACGGCGGTCTTGTAATTGGGGTTATCCTGGAGGAACTGCACCATTTCGGGAAGTTCATAGGATTTCGGGTTGAAGGCCGTATAGCCTGTACCCCGGCTGAATTTCGCCTGTACTTCCGGCTCGGTGGTGTATTCCAGGAATTTCCAGGCCGCGTCGGCCCGGGCCTTGTCGTTATTCTGGAGCATCCATACGGAACAGCCGCTGACGCATACCCCGCCGCGGTCATTTTCTTCCAGTACCGGATACGGCCCGGTTCCTACCTGGAACGCGCTGCTCCGTTCCGCGGCGCCCACCAGCGCGGTCGATTCAATCATCATACCGATCTGGCCGGCGTAGAACGCGGAGGGGGTATCCGTGGTGGTGGCCCCGTAGTTCACAAACCAGGGCTGCTTGTAGAAATCATTCCACATGGTAAACAGTTTGACCCCGCCGCCGTTCCGGTCAAAATCGGTCCTCGTCGCCGGCGCGGCGCGGCCGTTTTCATTGTTCAGGAAATATTCTCCCAGGGTATACATCTGCTGCTCAAAGAGGTAACTGTAAATCGACTGGGAATACCCGTACCGGCTGGCCCCGGAATCCTGGATCTTTTTCGCGTATTCCGCGATCTGCGCGTAGGTCCTGGGCGGTTTTTCTGGATCCAGGCCGGCGGCTTTAAACACGTCTTTGTTATAATAAAGAATAGGAGTCGAAACAGCGAAGGGCATGGCGTACTGGATGCCGTTTACCGCGTAGAACGCCGCCGCCAGGGGCGATACGTTGCCTTTAAAATCAAATCCCGTTGAATCGATGTATTCCTGGATAGGAATCGCCACCCCGGAATCCGCCATGAACCGCGTACCGATACCGTAAATAATACACAGGTCGGGCAGATCCGCTTTGCTCTGAATAGCCGCTTTCAGTTTGGTGATTATATCATTGTAGTTGCCCTGGAATTCATAATTGACCTTGATTTCATTCTGCCGCTTGTTGAAATTGTCCAGGAGTTCAATGGTGGATTCCCCGCCGATATTGGCGACCCAGAATGTTATCTCCTGGGGCTTGCCCTCCGAACTGCCGGTTTTATCCTTACCGCCCGAACACGAGCCCAGCGCGAGACAAATCAGCCCAACTGAAACAATGGACAGAACAACGCACCTTCCTTTTTTCATTTCCGATCCTCCGTATTATAAATTAATGGCATAACGCCATGGCCGTACAAAATCCGGTCTAGCCTTTTATGGCTCCGGCGGTAAGTCCCGAAATCAGCTGTTTCTGACCAATGAGGAATATCAGAATCGACGGAATCAGAATGATGGTAACCCCCGCCAGGATCATCCCAAAGTTGGCTACCTCTAGGCGGAGACTGGCGACACCGACCTGGACCGTCCGCATGGCAGCCTTGTTGGTGACCAGCAGCGGCCACAGATACTGGTTGTAGTTGTTCAGGAAAACGTAAATCCCCAGCGCTCCCAGCTGGGGCCTGACCAGGGGAATGGCTATCTGCCAGAAGAAACGGAAGTTCCTGCACCCGTCAATAACAGCGGCTTCCCGTATCTCCGTCGAAAGCTGGAGAAACGCCTGGCGCATATTAAACACCGCGAAGGCCGTCGCGAGGTACGGCAGGAACAGCGCGAAGTAGGTATCGGTCAACCGCCAGGAAGCGATGGTGAGGTAATTGGAAATAATTATCGCCTGCCCCGGAATCATCATGGTGCAGAGCATGAGATTGAATAATAGATTTTTCCCTTTAAAGCGGAGTATGGAAAACGCGTATGCCGCCAGGGAACCGGTCAGCAGCTGTCCGATCATAACCGTTGTGGAAACGATAAATGAGTTGAGGATAAACCGCGGGAACGGCGCCATGCGCAGGGCGTTGCGGTAGTTATCAAAATGGATCGACTGCGGCAGAAAACGGGGCGGATACGAAAACAGTTCCTTCTGGGTCATAAAACTTATATCCACACAGTACAGAACGGGAATAACTATGATAAAAGCGAAAATGATATTCAGGGTCAGAAAGATTGTTTTCGACAGCAGTTTCTGTTTCATCAGTAATTCACCTTCCTCTCAATTTTGAACTGAATGCGGGTAAGAATTAACAGGATTAAAAAGAGCACCACCGACTGGCTGGTGGCCAGATCGAAACGACTGTTGTAAAAAGCCTGGGTATAAATTTCGTACACAATTACGTTGGTGCTGCCCTTGGGGCCGCCCTCGGTCATGAGCCTGATCTGCGCGAAGGACTGCAGCGAATTGATCACGTCAATGACCAAAAGAAAAAACAGCGTCGGGGAAATACAGGGAATTGTTATTTTCCAGTGCTTTCTGAAAAAACCGGCCCCGTCCAGCTCCGCGCTTTCATACAGTTCCGCGGGGACACCCTGGAGCGCCGCGAGTATAAAAATAAAATTGAGACCGAGCTGCATCCAGATTGTCACCGCCGCAACCGACGGGAGCGCCCATTTTGCGTTGGTAAGCCAGCCGATTTCGGTTCCCAGAAGATAGTTAAGGTGCCCCACCGTGGGGTGGTACAGAATCAGGAATATCTGGGACGCCGCAGAAGCGGAGATTGCCATGGGCATGGCGTAAACGGTTCTGAATACTTTTCTCCCCGGTATGTTTTCGTTGGCCAGAAGCGCCAGGACAAGGGCAATGGAAATGGTGAAGACCACAATCATGGCGCTGTACTTGAACGAGACATAGAGGCTGTTATAAAAATCGGGGCTGGTAAAGATCCGGATATAGTTCTTCAGGCCGACGAAATTAATGACTTCCCCGGTCGGGTTTGTCTGGGAAACACTGAGATACAGGGTTTTGAAGAAGGGGAAGAAAATAAAAAGGCAGAACAGGACAAAGGCCGGGAGAAGATACAGGTATGGTTCAATCATATCAAAGGTTTTGTATATTCCCAGACTGTTTTTTTTATTCATCAATGCCCCCATCGGACAATCTCTGGTATCCATCTGGTATTTAATTGCAAACCAGAAAAAACCAAAAAAAATATAGTGTACCGGCACACTATATCAGACCATTTATCAAATTTGTCTAACAGAAATCATAGTACGACCGGTTTTTTTATTTTGTCAAGCTTTATTATTTTTCCGAGGTGAAAATTTTCCCCGCCGCTGGGCTGTGGGCGGAAACTATCCGGAAAACCGGGCCTTCCGGGAAAACCGGTTTTCCGCCAGCAGCGGCAAAAGTATGGAAAGAACCGCAGCCCGCCGGGGATGCAATATTTTTTTTCGTTGACATTTCATTTTTTCGCATCTAGGATTCTGACGTACCGGTATAGTTAACCGGATGTAACAAGTGAGGGTAAAAAAATGCTGATTTCAACCACCACAGGATCATGGAGAGACAGGCCGAATAAAACCTATGTGCCTATAATCCGGAGTATTCCAAAATTCGCCGCCGCTGGTTTCGACGCGGTGGATATCAATTTCTGCCATGCCATACACCTGCATCTGTACGAAAACGGAATTGAAATCAACGGCGATTCCTGGATGGACTGGGTTGAGGAAACGAAAAATGTCCTGGCGGAAAACCATATTGCCGCCAACCAGTCCCACGCTCCATTTTACAACGTTCTGGATCATTCCCTGACGGACCGGGAATTCCGGGAGGAGATGGTCCGGCGGTCGGTAATCGCGTCGGGTAAACTTTCTGTTAAGTGGGTGGTTATCCACGCCGGAACCATTCCGGATTCGCCGAGCGCGCGGGAATCCCTCCGGGCGAATATCGAATACTTCAAGCCCCATCTGGAGCTGGCCGCGGAAAACGGTACCGGTATCGCGATCGAAAATCTTTTTGATTTTTCCAGCGACGAAAACAGCCGGGGCGCCCGGCGCTATACCGGCGGACTGGATGAACTCCTGGAATTGGTGGACAGCCTGGCGAGGGATTTCCCGAATGTGGGAATCTGCTGGGACTTCGGCCACGCCAACGAAATGGCGCTGAACCAGGAGCAGGCCCTGAAGCTTGTGGGTAAACGGTTAAAGGCGCTGCACGTCAATGACAACAATGGCGTGCTGGATGATCACACCCTGCCCTTTGCGGGACTGATAGACTGGCCGCGGCTCATGAAGGTACTCAAGGAAATCGGGTATGACGGGGACTTTACCTATGAGATACACCGGTTTACCCAGCGTATGCCCGAAGAACTGATTGATGAAGCATTGAGGTTTTCGGTGTCGGTGGCGCGGTACCTGGTATCTCTGGCGCAGTAGGACGGCACACCGGGAACCGGCCTTGCGCCGTCAGGCCGGGTCCTGGAGAACCGCCGCGGTGAGTTCCCCGAATGATGAGAAAGCCGCAGCCATAGGCCCGCTCCGGAGAAACTGTTCCCGGGAGGTTGCGCCCAGAAGCATGGCGGCAAAATCAAATCCGCCGTTTTCCGCGGTTTTCTGGTCCACCAGGCTGTCGCCGGTATAGAGGACTTCTCCTTTCTCAAGATTGAATTCAGCGGCCATCCGGACCAATCCTTCGGGATCCGGTTTATGGGCCGCCACCTGGTCCAGCCCGTAAATCTTATCGAGAAACGGAAGTATGCCGTCCCGTTCCAGGGGAACCCGCATCAGCTCATACAGTTTTAAAGATACCACTCCGGTTCTGATCCCGGCTCCCTGCAGCCGCTTCAGCCCTTCCCTGACACCGGGGAAAAAAGTAATCATACCGCTCATTTTTTCGGCGCTGATCTGCCGGTACCAGTTTTTCATTTCCCGCAGCTTCTCCGGATCTTTTTCCCCGGTGATGTGTTCGAGCATTATTTCGGGAATATTCCCGATGACCGGCCGGATCTGTTCAGGCGCCATGGGTTGATAGGAAAAATGGTCCGCCGTCAGATAAAGGCAGTGGAGGATAGCCGCTTCCGAATCGGCGATGGTCATGTCAAAATCAAAAATAACGGCTTTGTAAGGTTTCACTGCGGCGCCTTTCATTCAGGTATCGCGTCGAGCGCAACGGGATAGCGCTTGAGGGTTACGTCGTATTCATACCGGTCCGCCCGGTAGATGGTTTTGCTGTAGGTTATCGGGCCGCCGCCTTCTACATACACCGTCCGCTCAAGGACAAGCACCGGAGACGACGGGGAAACGCCGAGTCTGGCAGCTTCAGGCGGCGCGGGAGAGTCCGCCCGGATTATCTGGTCCGCGGTGGAAATTTTGTAGCCCCGTTTTTCAAGCATGGTATAAATCATTCCCGTTTTCGGATCATACTCGGGCATGAGGTAAAAAATGTTGGAAGGCAGATACCCGTAATCGATGGCCAGGGGTTCCTTTCCCGTGGATACGAGCCGGGCGACTTTATAGACCTTGGTATCATTCTGAATGGACAGTTTGTTTAGGATTGACTGGGGTACGGGCACAATGCCGCTTTCGAGGACCGTTATTTCAATATCCATATGTTTCTGGGCAAGTTCCTCGATGAGGCCGATAAGCTGCCCAAGGGAATGTTCTATTTTTTTATTGGCCACATAGGTGCCTTTCCGGTGCCTGCGGGTCAGGATACCTTCGGCAACCATGTTGTTGATTGCGTTGCGGATGGTAACCCGGCTGAGACCGTATAATTCCGCCAGATCCCGTTCACTGGGAAGCTGCTGCCCCGGCTTGTATTCTCCGCTGATTATCTTCTGCTGGATAATATCAATGAATTGTTCAAATAAAGGCTTGCCGTTACCAGGATACAGCATATTTTCAAATCCCCTTATTTATATAAAATGCCATGCTGTGAACGTTACGGTGTTGTGTAAACTCGGTAACTCCATAAAGTAGCATGGTTGTTTTAAATTGACAACAAAATTGCATAATCCCGATCCAGCGGGTTTTCCCATCCCATTAAAAATACATTCCCGTGAATTGCCGTATTTTTTGTTGACAATTCATTTTTTACGGAATATCATACAGAAATGGTATTCTAGTTAAATTCCTCCGGGGATTTAACTATTTTTTTGGTATTATTCTGGTATTCAATATAATACCAATTACTATTAATATCAAGTATGGGGAGAGGCTGAATGGGAACCAAACGAAAAAAAATACTGTTCCTCGGGCTTGACGCGGCCATGCCGGACCTGCTTAAGAAATTTTCCGCGGAAGGGGTCATGCCCAATTTTAAAAAACTTATGGACAGCGGGGTTTTCTCCAGGGTGGAAACCATTTTTCCGCCCCTTACAGCCGCCGGCTGGTCAGCGATTGTCACCGGCGCGGGCTGCGGAACCGCTGGTATCCCGAGCCTTATGGTAAAACTGCCCGGGGAAGAACTGGACCACTGGCATACGTCATTTGACAGGAATATGCTTCTGGCGGAAACACTCTGGGAAGTGGGAGAACGGGAAGGTCTCAAAACGGCTCTGATCAATTGGCCGGTCACCTTCCCCATCGGGGCGGTCAGGGATCCCGGCAGTACCCAGATCGGCGCCGCCCTCAATCCGCCCTTCAGGTATTTCTATATGCCCCTGTGGGATGTGGCGTCCAGCGCGCTCTTCGCCACGGAACGGTTTGCCTGCAACCAGATTCCCGGCAGGGCGGTAATTGTAAAACCATCTCCCGCTGAGGGATGGGTAAACCTTCCGCCGTCAAAGCTGCCGCCGCTGGAATTCCCCATTACCGTCCCTCCCACATACGTGAAGGGATACGGTATGCAGGTTCTGATGACCGCCGAAGGCGCGGGGTACGATACGGTCCTCGTCTGCGAACGGAAGGACTGCGGGTCCGCGGTTTCAAAACTCAAAAAGGGCGGCATCGGGCCATGGATAACGAAAAACTTCGACGCCAGGGATAAAAACCGGGACGGACGGTTTTACTTCCAGCTCATAGATATTTCTCCCGACGGATCCTGTATAAAGCTGTACCAGTCGGCGGTCAACACCGCCGATACCTATACGATCCCCGAATCCATGACCGGTGAGCTTGAAGAGCACGCCGGGGTTTACATGGAGGTGGATGATCCCTGGGCTTGTATGGACCAGTGGATTCCGCCGGAAGTATACATGGACCAGCTCCGCCGCCACGCCGAATGGTGGGGAAAGGCTACCCGCTACACCCTGGAACACCGGGAATGGGATATGGCCTACAGCTGGGTCGGGACCATAGACCATATCCAGCACATGCTCTACGCGGGAATTGTTCCGAAGTCCCGGGTATATGATCCCGCCAAAGCGGACTGGTGCATGGAATGTATCCGCGAAACCTACCGCCAGGTTGACGCCAACATAGGGACTATCCTTGAAGCTATTAACCTGGAGGAAACCATTGTCGCCGTTGTCTCGGATCACGGATTTACCCATCTGGACTGGAATCCCTATGTAAAGGAATGGCTCAGCCGGGCCGGACTGCTCAAGTATATCCTTGACCTGACCACCGACGATCCGTCAAACCTTTCCATCGACTGGTCCGAAACATCCTGCCACCCCCTCGAGCCGTGCCATGCCCATATCTTCATCAACCTCAAGGGACGGGATCCTCAGGGTATTGTCGAGCCGGAGGATTACGAAAAGGTCCAGCAGAAAATAATCCGGGCACTCTACGGAATCACAAACCCCGAGACAGGAGAGTCGGCGGTGGCCATAGCCTGTACACGGAGGGAAGCCGCCACCCTCGGCATCGTACAGAACCGGAAGGACGGACTCGACCGGGTCGGCGATGTGGTATACGCCTGGAAACCGGGGTACATGTCCCATCCGTTTATCTACCGGGTGGGCGTAAAATACCGGGACGGGACAGAGCGGATAACCGCGAACCCCGAACTCATGGAGCAGGCGGTACTTGGCAGGAACTTTACCGGGGTACACCTGTGCCTGCCCTCGGAACCGGACATGCACGCGGTGATGGTTTTATCAGGGGCCGGACTTCCGGCGTATGAACGCCCCAACGTGGGGCGGATTATTGATATCGCGCCCACGGTGGCCCGTCTGCTGGGGATTCCGGTTCCCAAGGACGCAGAAGGAGGTGTCATGTATGATATCATGGACAGGATCTGACAAACCAATTGGAACCATCGGTGTCATCGGCGCCGGAAATATGGGCAAGTGTATTATATCAAAACTGATTGAGCAGGGACGGAGCGTAACGGTATTCGACGCCTTTCCGGAGGCCCTCCGGTGGGCCCGGGATAACGGCGCCGGTACGGCTCCGTCGCCCCTGGCGCTGGCAAAAGAATGCGCCGTAATCATTATGTCCCTCCCGGGACCGGCTCAGATTGAGACAGTGCTTTTCGGGGAAGCGGGTATGTACGAAGGGCTGTCACCGGACAGCGTACTAGTGGATACCAGTACGGTAGATCCCGATACAACAAAAACGAATGCCCGGCGGACCGCCGAACGGGGGGCGGCGTATCTTGACTGCCCGATTCTCGGACGGCCCTCCGCGGCGGGCAAGTGGCTGCTCCCCACCGGAGGGGACAGCGCTGTGCTGGATTACGTCCGGCCCGTGCTGCTGGCATTTGCCCGGGAAGCCATTCATGTGGGAGAGTCCGGCGCGGGAAACGCGCTGAAGCTGCTCAACCAGATGATGTTCTCAGCCATCAACGCGGTTACCTGCGAAACATTGGCCATCGCGGATCATGTCGGGATCGACCGGAAAATATTCTACGAAACCGTCGCTAACAGCGGTGCCGCGACGGTCAGCGGCTTGTTCAAGGAAGTGGGAAAAAATATAGTGGATGAAAATTTCGACAACCCCACCTTTACGGTAGATCTGCTTATAAAGGACGCCCGGTTCGCCCTGGAAATGGCCAAAGCGGCGGACGCGCCGTCGATTATTTCATCCTCGGTCCAGACATACAACCAGCTGGGCCATGCCAGCGGCATGGGAAACCTCGATACCAGCGCGCTGGTTCATTTATTTGAGAAACTCTACCAAAAAGACCATAGGAGGCTGCCATGAAATTATCTTTTGAATACGGATCGGGTCTGATGGACGCGGAACTGCCGGACTATACGGATGTTTTTGTTCCCGGCGAAACCGTTCCCGACCCGCCCCACATCCCGCTGGAAAAACTCGAAGAGGAAACCCTCCGGTCAATCCGCAATCCCATGGGTATGGAACCGCTGTCCAAAACCGCAAAAAAAGGAATGAAGGTCTCGATTATTTTCCCTGATAAGGTAAAGGGCGGATTCCAGGCCACATCCCACCGCAAGGTAGCGATTCCCCTTATCATTAAGGAACTGCTGACCGCGGGGGTGGAAAAAAAAGACATCACCCTCATCTGCTCCAACGGGCTCCACCGGAAAAATACAAAACAGGAAATCCGGAGTCTCCTCGGGGATGCAGTGTTCCACGATTTCTGGTTCTCCGGGCAGATCGTCAACCATGACAGCGAGGATTGGGACAATCTCATAGACCTCGGCAAGGATGAACTCGGGGATCCGGTCATCATGAACAAAACCGTGTATGACGCGGATATCGCGGTTCTCATCGGACACACCATGGGGAATCCCTACGGCGGTTACTCCGGTGGTTACAAACACTGCACCACCGGAATAACCCACTGGAAAAGCATCGGCTCCCACCACAACACGGCGGTGATGCACGGCGCCGATTTTACCCCGGTTTCGGGGAAAAGTCAGATGCGTTCAAAATTCGACGCCATCGGTATGTACATGGAAAAGTGTATGGGGAAAAAGTTTTTCTGCTGCGACGCGGTACTGGATACCAAGGCGAATCAGATCGCGGTATTTTCCGGATACGCCGCCGAGATGCAGCCCGCCAGCTGGGAAGTGGCGGACAAGCGCACCTATGTACCCTGGGCCGACAAAAAATACGATGTCCTTGTGTTCGGTATGCCCCAGGAATTCCATTACGGGAACGGCATGGGCACCAATCCTATTCTGATGCTGCAGGCAATTTCCGCCAATGTAATCCGCCACAAGCGGATTCTCAGCGACCGGTGTGTGGTTATCTGTTCATCCCTGTGCAACGGGTATTTCCACGAAGAGGAATTCCCTTCGTACCGGGCAACCTATGAACTGTTTCAGCATGATTACAACAATGTGCTGCCGGACATTGAACTCTACAACGAGTATTTCGCCCGGAACCAGGAATACATCGACAAATACCGGTACAACTACTGCTACCACCCGTTCCATGCCTTTTCCATGACTGCCTGCGGCCATATCGCGGAAATGAATACCGCCGCAATGTATATTGTCGGCGCCATCGAGCCGGGATACGCCCGGGGTATGGGAATGAAAACCAGGGCTACCTTTGAGGAAGCTCTGGCGGATACGATGAAAAAATACACCGGGGACAAACCGAATATTCTCGCGCTTCCGCGGACGTTTAAAACCGCCGCGGTTCATCTTTGTATGAAGTAAAAAAAACAGGCATATTGCGGACAGCAATATGCCTGGATTGCTTCGGCGGTGCCGTCTTATTTCCGTTTTGGTCCGGGCATTTCGGGGGCGCCTTCACCATTCCAGGCGTTGCACCGCCACTCATCCATACGGCGCAGGCGCCGGGAAAGATCCCGGGCAAGATTCATAATGATAATTGAAAAAGCGGCCATGTCTCTTTTGTAGATTTCCCTGAGAGACCGGTTTGATATGGACATGACCTTGGTTGCGGTGATAGCCCGGACCGTGGCGGCCGAAGGCATCACATCAAGAACTTCCATTTCGCCGAAGGCATCCCCTTCGCCGAATTCAAACAAGGTAAGATTTGCTTTAATAACCGCTACCCGGCCTTCGATAACGAAACGGATTTTATCGTTCCGCTCCCCTTCCAGGATAATATCGTCCCCGGGCCCGTAGTGTTCAAGTTCCATGAGAGGCTGTATTGTATCGATCTGGTTTTCCAGAAGACCACCGAATAAAGAATACTTTTGTAAAGCCGAAGACTCAACCATTATACAGCTTTTCCTTACTATAATATTGAATCCCTATCGGGTATTAGTCAAGAAAAAATTATTCAAAATTGTTCATTAAACGAAGAAAAACCATTTTTCAAAAAGGTATCGTTATGCTGAACCACACACCCGGAAGGTATTACAGACCGATGGCAGGGGCGATCTTCCGCATGGCCAGGATAGTTTCGCCGATAAGATCGTCCAGGGAAAGGCCCAGCCGGTCCGCGCCGTTTTCAATAACTTCCCGGCTGACCCCCGCGGCGAACGCCGGGGTTTTCCATTTCTTCTTTACGGATTTTACCTCGAGGTCCATGACGCTTTTTGAGGGTCTCACCAGAGCGCAGGCGGAAATAAACCCGGTGAGTTCATCCACGGCATAGAGTGTTTTTTCCATGGCCGTAAGAGGTTCAACATCGGTTACCAGCCCCCAGCCGTGGCTGACCACAGCGCGGATATATTCTTCCGGCCAGCCGGCGTCCTCCAGAATGGGACGGGCCTTAACGCAGTGTTCCTGGGGAAACTGTTCATAATCAATATCGTGAACCAGACCCACAATTCCCCAGACATCGGCATCTTCGCCGTTTTTTTCAGCAAAATGCCGCATGGCGGCTTCCACCGAAAGAGCGTGCCGCCACAGGGCTTCGTCGCTGTTGTACTGCCGCCACAATTGTTCCGCTTCCGTTCTGGTAGGTGCCATGGTTATACTCCGCTATACATTAAACTTAAAGAACATCACATCGCCGTCCTGGACGGTGTATTCTTTTCCTTCGATACGGTATTTGCCGGCTTCCTTGATTTTAGCCTCGCTCCCGTACTGGACAATATCCTCAAAAGAATAAACCTCGGCCTTAATAAAGCCTTTCTCAAAATCCGTATGAATCACCCCGGCGGCCTTCGGGGCGGTATCACCGGCGTGGATGGTCCAGGCCCGGCATTCATCCTCACCGGCGGTAAAGAAAGTCCGCAGACCCAGAAGCCGGTAGGCGGCGTGAATCAGGGCGCTCAGCCCGGATTCCTCCAGACCCAGTTCGCTGAGGAAGGCAAGTTTTTCCTCTTCGTCTTCAATATCCGCAAGTTCGGCTTCGAATTTTCCGCAGATAACCACCGCTTCCGAACCTTCCGCCTGGGCCCGTTTCTTTACCGAATCCACGTAGGCGTTGCCGTTCCGCATTCCCTCTTCGTCCACGTTGCAGACGTAGAGCTGGGGCTTCATAGTTATGAAGTGGCAGTCGTATACCGCGGATTTTTCATCGTCGCTCAGACCCGCTGACCGGGCGGGTTTTCCGTCCTCAAGGGCGGGCTGGATTTTGTCCAGGGCGGCGATGGCCAGTTCCGCCAGCTTCTGCTGGTCCTTGGCCTGGACCTTGAGGGTCCGCTGCGCCCGGTCGCGCCGTTTTAGCAGCGTATCGAGATCCGCCAGGGCCAATTCGATATTGATCGTTTCCATATCCGATTCCGGGTCCACTTTGTTTTCCACATGGACCACATCGGGATTGTCGAAACACCGGACGACCTGGGCGATGACCCCCACTTCCCGGATATGGGACAGAAACTGGTTGCCGAGTCCCTCCCCTTTTGACGCGCCTTTTACAAGGCCCGCAATATCCACGAATTCAACGGCTGCCGGAATGGTCCGTTTTGGACTGAAGATGCCGGACAGCCTGGTAAGCCGGCTATCCGGTACGTTGACGATCCCCACATTGGGATTGATAGTACAGAAGGGGTAATTAGCCGCTTCCGCCGGTGCCGAGCTGAGGGCAGAAAAAATAGTGGACTTTCCCACATTCGGGAGTCCAACGATACCGCAGTTTAAAGCCATACGCCATTGTACGGACCGGCAACTTCCTGGTCAACACTGGGGGCGGTCAGGGCGCCTGTGGTATACGGTATTATCCGGCAAAGAAGCATGGGGGTAACGGGTCCGGGGGTCCTGCCGCAGTACTAAGGGTATGGCTCCTCGTCGGCCTGCGGCCTCGAAAGTCGCTCATACCCTTAGTACTGCGGCACCCCGTGTTACCGATACGGCCCATGCTTCTTTGCCGCTGATCCGTAGATACCGCAGGTACCCTGCTTTTGCGGAGGGGCTGGATGGTGTGTTGCGTTTCGGTAGGTATTGTACAGGTCACTGATTCGAGAGTAAATGGGCCCCTACCCAGGAACCTGAAGTGGGGGTAGCGGAAGCCCCCGGAGGGGCAAATCTGAAAGATTTGCCGCGAGGAGGCTGGAGCCAGGGGGAGCAGCCCTCTTGACCGGGCGGCACCGAGCCGGTTTAAGCCGGAAAGCACCCGGCCAGAATGGTAACGCCGGGTGTCGTATAAAATGGGGATTGAGCGACTTTCTAGGCCGAAGGCCGACGAGGAGCCAATCCCCATTTTATACGACAGGACCCGCGGAACCGGTAAACACGGGTGCTTTCCGGATTGGAAGACTCGGTGCTCCCCCTCATCTTGTTTTTCCTAATATATTGCGGTACTATTAAATATATAGTATACTTAAAGCGACTTAAGTATTATTAAAAACCCTGACATTCAGGGGAACGACACCAGGAGGCTGATATGGGTTTTTCATTGGACAGCTACCCAGTGGTTTACCGGGCAAAATACGCTGGCAAGGCTTGGAGTGAGGAGTATTTGGAAAAATCTCATAAAACTCCGGAAGAAGAAGCGGGCATGAGCGAGGGGGATTACGCGAAACTCTCGGAATCCCGCAATTTCTATGACGATATGCCCCTGGTAAGCTACACCACCCAGTACGGCCTCGGCTGCTTTGAGGGACTCAAGGCCCTTCCCCAGAAGGACGGCGGACTGGCGATTTTCCGGCCCGACAGAAACGGGGAACGGTTCTTCAATTCCATGGAAGGCCTCATGATGCCCGGTTTCCCGGCGGACATGTTCGTAAAAGCCTGTGTCGAGACGGTTAAACGGAACGCCGGCCTTGGATTCCGCCCCCATTACAAGAGCGAATGGGAAAAAGACTCCTTCATGAACGCCGATTCGGTCTATATGCGGCCCTTTTCCTATTCAGAAGGGGGTGTCGGGGTTTCCCTTTCAAAAGCGCCCTGGGTTATTATCGTAACCACCCCGGTAAGCTCCTATTTTTCCGGGGGCAAATCGGAAGCCGTGGTCACCGAGCGGATAAGAGCCACCCCAAAGGGAACCGGCTGGATCAAGGCAGCCTCAAACTACGTTATTTCCGCCCTCGCCCGTGAGGAAGCCCATAAAGGCGGGTTCATGGAATGTGTGTTCCTGGACGCCACCGACCGGAAATACTTTGAAGAAGGCTCTTCCAGCAACATTTTCTTCTATTTAAAGTCCGGCGAACTGGTTACGCCTGAACTGGGTGATACCATACTTCCGGGGATAACCCGGTCCAGCATCATAGAACTGGCCCGTGATATAAACGTAAAAACCTCCGAACGCAAAATTTCCGTGGATGAGGTATTCGCCGATGGCGCGGAGTGCTTTGTCACCGGGACAGCCGCCGGGGTTACCCCCATCGAATCCCTGACCTATAACGGCAAAAAAATCGTCTTCAACAACGGTAAGGTCGGAGATCTGAGCGCAAAGCTCAGGGACACCCTCAAAGGGATCCAATACGGGGTTCTTGAAGATACCAAAGGCTGGATGGTAAAGGTGGTATAAATTTCTCCTGAAGCTCCCGCCGTCTATAAAAGCCCGGAATGATCCGGGCTTTTTTATGTATTGAGAATGACATTTTTTCGTTTTTTGTTTACTTTAAATAGATTTTGTTGTATATTTAAAATAATATATATGAAAATGTAAAATACACTACAATAGATATATTAGATTTTTTAAATCTATTTGATTTTCTATTGATATTTTTTATTTACACCGATATATTACTAAATAAATAAACAATAATATTGTTGAATAAAAGGCATTATTATTTTTTGGTTTATTTTTTTACAATATACCTGACTAGTTTAGTCAGTTTATTCGAGCAGCCATAAAACACATGTTTTAAGTGGGCTTAGAGAAGAGGTTAATCATGAAGAAGAATCATTTAGCTTTGTTTGCTATGGTGATTGTTCTATTTCTTACCGCCGCGTTTACCGCGGCATGCAGTTCCCCGGTTTCTTCCCCGGCAGAAATTCCCGGAGGAAGCGGCAATGGAAATGGCGGGGGAAACAGCAATAATGGTAACGGAAACGGCAATGGAGAACAGCCGAATAATCCGGACCCTGTTCCGAGCTACTATAGTATAACCTACAACGGAAACGGAAACACCGCCGGGCAGGCGCCTTCCGATACGGCGGAATACCTGTCAGGCACGGATATTGTTACCGCGGCAGAGACCGGCGATCTGTATAAAGTCGGCTACCGGATCAACGGATGGAACACCAGCAGAGACGGTACGGGCACCCATTATTCCGGGGGTAGTGAATTTACCATGGGAAGCGGCCCGGTAACGCTCTACGCTCAGTGGGAACCGGTGTATCCCATGGTATCCGTAGGGGATAATTTCTCCCTGCTTATCACCGGGGATGGAAGTCTTTACGCTTCAGGGGCCAATGGTGACGGGCAGCTCGGTACCAGCGGCGGCGGTGACAAAAGCAGCTTTACCTACGTTACGGACAACGTTGCCATGGCCAGCGCCCGGTTTGACCACTCGGTAATTCTCAAAAAGGACGGAACTCCCTGGGCCTGGGGCGATAATTCATTTTATAAGCTTGGCATCAACAGTACCGCGATCTATGTCAATTCTCCCCAATTGGTCCAGTCCGAAGGATTTCCCGACCCCGCGGACCCGATAGTCAGGGTAATAGCGGGTACGCAGCACACCGGGTACATCACGAAAAACGGAAACTACTGGGTGGCGGGCAGCAATGAGAGAGGATCCCTGGGATTTGAAAACGGTACCAACTTGGTCGCTCCGAAGCGTGTTGGCTACATGAACAATGTGGTTTCCGGGGACATCGGCAGTTCCTATACCATGCTGGTGACCAAATCCGGCGGTCTGTACGCCGCCGGGATCAATCAATACGGTTCCCTGGGAACCGGCAGCGGAAGCAATCTTGAAGATGGATTTATGATAAATAAAACCAGTGCGGTTCAGGCCATAGGTACATCCGACAGTATCGCGGCGGTATTCACCGGAAACAGCGACTATACCATGATCCTAACGAAAAATGGCAATGTCTATTCCACAGGAAATAACGACACCGGAAAACTGTCCCTGGGAGATACAACCAACCGGAATACTTTTACCCGGGCACAGGAAACCTCCGGCGGCATGAACCAGAATATAACCGGTGTGAATACCATTGCCATGGGTACGGACCATGTCCTGTTCCTTAAAAACGACGGGACCCTGTGGGCAGCCGGCGGAGGCGCCGACAATAAACTTGGCCTCAGCGGTACCGCAAACCAATCCAGGGCCGTCAAAGTTATGAACAACGTTGCCTATGCGGCGGCAGGGAAAAAGTACACATTGGCGGTGACCACCGACGGACGGCTCTACGCCGCTGGAGGAAACAGTTCGGGCCAGTTTGGCGGCTCAATGACCACACCGGTGCAGCCTGGCAAAGACGGCGCCGATCCCAATGTGGAAGCCGGCACCATGTGGTTTGAAGTTGACTGGAGGACCCCTACGGGGAATACCGCGGCCAACTAATGAATACCCCCGGGAAGCAGCTGCTTTCCGGGGTTTTTGCGAAGAGTACCCCACACTATTTGCCTTACGAATCGTATTACTGTGGTGATTTTCCACCCAATTATTGACTAGTTTAGTCAATTTATTCGAGCAGCCATAAAACACACGTTTTAAGCGGGCTTAGAGAAGAGGTTAACCATGAAGAAGAATCATTTAGCATTGTTTGCTATGGCGATTGTTCTATTTCTTACCGCCGCGTTTACCGCGGCGTGCAGCTCCCCGGTTTCTTCCCCAGCGGAGGCGCCCGGCGGCAGCGGCAGTGACGGTGGAAGGCCAACTACTCCGGACCCTGTTCCGAGTTACTACAGCATTACTTACAACGGAAACGGAAACACAGCGGGCAGCATCCCCGAAGATGAAGCCACTTACGAGTCAGGAAAGGATATTGTCACCGCGGCGGAAACCGGGGATCTGTATAAAGTCGGATACCGGATCAACGGATGGAATACCAGCAGCAGCGGCGGCGGGATCCATTACGACAGCGGCAGCCAATTTACCATGGGAGACGGACCGGTAACCCTCTACGCCCAGTGGGAACCGGTATATCCCGTGGTTAAGGCGGGACAGAATTTTACCCTTTTTCTCAAGGAAGATAGAAATCTGTATGTCACCGGGCACGGTCTTTATGGACGGCTTGGTTTAGGCAGCGAAGACATACAGTACACCCCCGTTCAGGTTCCCGTAAGCGGTAGGGTCAGAACCTTCGGCGCCGGCTGGGACAGCGCCGCAGCGGTCATGGAAGACGGAAGGATGTTAGCCTGGGGAAATAATGATTACGCGAAACTCGGTATCGGCACTGAAAACGGCAATACCAGCAGCCCAAAAGAAATTGCCTCGGTGAATGGCACCGTTTCTATCGCGAACGGATTGTACCATACGTTGTTTCTCACCGGCAGCGGTGAACTCTGGGCGGTGGGCTCAAGGATAAACGGCAGCAGCGGGGACGGTACAGCCGGCAACCCTGCCGGGAGCAGAAATAGTAACGTAAATCCGTCCTTTGTCACCGATAACGTAGCCTCCGCGGCAGCCGGGCACGATTATACTATGGTCGTAAAAAAGAACGGCAGTCTCTGGAGTGCCGGCGCTCCCGGCAACGGCCGCCAGGGCAGCGGCGCGACACAGAACGTCGTATTTCTTGCGGAAAATACATCAATGGGTATGGATAACGCCAAGGTATTTGCCGGCACGGAGACCCATACCATGGTACTAAAAAAAGACGGAAGCCTTTGGAGTACCGGGAACAACGACAACAGACAGCTTGGGATCGGCAGCAACAGCGCAAACAGTACATCATTTAAGCCGGTACAGGAATACGTCAACGGAACCGACGCGTCCGGAGGAACCCAGGACATGAAAGATGTTGCCGAGGTTTCGCTGGGAACAATCCACTCTATGATCCTTAAAAACGACGGGACCCTGTGGGCCGTCGGAAGCAACGGAGATTACAGGCTTGGGATCCAGTTTTCCGATGCCAGGAACGCGGCTTTTAAAGTGCTCGATAATGTGGCGCATATCGCCGCTGGAGACAACCACACCATAGCGGTAAAGACTGACGGAACGGTCTGGGGCGCGGGAGCCAACAGGACCGGTCAGTTCGGAAACGGACGGGATAATACCGGCAGAACCTGGACGGAAATAACTGAAGCCCAGTAATTTTCGCAGTACATCAGAAAAAAAATAATAAGCGCCCCGGTTAAGCCGGGGCGTTTTTTTATTCCCGGACCGTATTGCTGGGAACGATATGAAACAATCCGAGATTTACTCGAAAGCAATACTTTGATAGTATTCCTAATATGAGAAAAACATCCATACTGATACTATTACTCACCGCTCTTCTGCTGAAAGCGGGATATGTGTTCAGCCAGAACAGTATTAATATAGAAGAAACTGAAACAATTACCGGGATCACGGTAACCGGACTCAAGAGAACGAAACAGCATATCGCGGAAAATCCGCTCAAAAAGTTTATCGGCATGGATGTATCTTCGGTACATACCGACGATGTGATGGCCGCTGTTCATGGAACGGGGATTCTGGAACCTTTGTCCGTGGAAATCACCGACGATCCCGCGGGAAACGGCAGCATTCTGCATGTAACGGTCTCGGAAAAATGGAGCATATTTCCTATTCCCATGATCAGGGTCAGTTCGGGCAGCTTCTATGGCGGCGCCGGAGTGATGGATGCCAACGCTTTCGGGCTTAATGACAAACTGGTAGCCGGGGCAATGTTCGGTAAACAGGGATGGATGGGAATGGGCGGTTACATCCATACCCAGGGAAATTCCAATTTTCCGGGGTGGAATGTTACCGCGGTGTATAACAACCAGGAACGGGTATATACGGATCAGAACGACGGGGTATACCGGCGGTTCGGGGTAAATTCCATCACCGCTTCCCTGGGTCTCAACTATTCCTTCCTGGATTTAATATCCCTGTCACTGGGCTTCGGGTTTTTTAATGAGGAACTCAAGGATATTGATAATCCCCGGATGGTTCCCGCTGAAAGCGGCATGGGACTGCGGATACGGCCGGGTATTTCTATCCGGAAAAATGACTGGGACGGGTTCTTTTTATCCCAGAAAAGCGCCGGTTTTACATACGGATATATTTACGGATTCGATTTTCCTTCTTACCATTCCTATAATTTCCGCGCTGCGTACGAACAATCCATCATCCCCGGTTTCAGGCTTCTGTTCCACGCCGGAGCACTGTACGAGCCCGGGGTTACACCGCTTTTTGAGTCCTCCCCGTCATCGGTGGGAATCAACATACTGCCCCGGGATTTCTCCGCCCGCCATTACGCCGGCGCGTCCCTGGGCCTCGAAAAATCCCTGCTGAAATTCAAATTCGGCCTTATATCACTGACCGCGGCGTACCAGGTGGTGTATTCCGACGGGCCGGTCCTGGATGAACAGCTGGATCACGGCTTCTTTTCAGCCCTGCGGATATACATGAGCAAAGTGGCCATGCCCGCCCTGGGGCTGGCGTATACCTACAATGCCGCGGCGGACCAGCACGATGTGACCTTCAACATTGGGATGAGCTTCTAGTTTTTCTGTGATATACTCTACATATAAACGTATAAAATTCAAAAGGAGCGGATATGTTCGGAATACGGTACGCAAAATTTGAGCCCGGCCTGTATGTTTTCAGATACAAAAATGGAAAAATAATTCAAGAAGGTGAAGGTTTGTCCTTCCGGTATTACGCTCCCACTACGTCATTGGTGGGGGTGCCCACGGGAAGCGGTGACGCGCCTTTTATGGTAAGCGAAATATCCGTGGACTTCCAGGAACTGACCATTCAGGGACAGCTTACCTACCGTATTTCGGATCCCGCAAAAACGGCGAAGATGCTGAACTATACCATTAACAGCTCAAACCTTCACTACATATCCGACGACCCGCAGCGGCTGCCGGAACGGCTTATCAACCTCGCCCTGGTGGCCACCAAGGGAGCGGTAAAAAATCTTCCCTTAAAACAGGCTATCGTTTCCTCCGATGATGTGGCCCGGAAAGTCCACGCGGCCCTGGGGCAGGACGAAATGGTCAAGGCCCTGGGGGTTGAAATCCTCAGCGTATCCATTGCCGCAATAAAACCGACCCCCGAGACCGCCAAAGCCCTGGAAGCGGAAACCCGGGAACAGATTCTCAAGGAATCGGATCAGGCCATATTCCTGCGCCGCAACTATGCGGTGGAGCAGGAACGGATTATCCGGGAAAGCGAGCTCAACACCGAGATCGCCGTGGAGAACAAAAACCGGGAAATCCAGGAACGGCGCATGGAATCCCAGCGGCTCATGATGCAGAAACAGCTTGAGATGGAAGAGGAACGGCTGAAATTCCAGATCCTCCAGGAAGAGAAAAACCGGGAACTGGTGGGCCTCAAAACAGAGAACGAGAAGACCGAAGCCGACGCGAAAGCCTACGCCTTCCGGGAAATGATGAAGGTATACGAAGGGGTAAATCCGGAGATCCTCAAAGCCCTGGCGAATGCCAACATGGATCCCCGCCGGATCATGGCCATGGCCTTCCAAGGTATCGCCGACGGGGCCGGAAAAATCGGCAACCTCAACATCACCCCGGATCTGCTCAATACCATTATAGAGAACCGTGACTACGAAGAAGAATGAAGAAATATGAAAACCGTATCGTCATAGTCACCCGGGCTACGCGGCTCGAAAAGGTCCTGGCGGCCCAGAACACGGTTTCCCAGGCCCGGTTCTACGTCAAGCAGCTCGGCGGCGACTTTGACGAATACGAGCAGGAGCATCTGCAGTACGGTTCCTCGGTTCAGAATGTAAAACGCGACCTCGACGGACTTGCGGGGATACAGATTCTCGACCGCCAGTATCTGCCGAACTTCGTGTTTGCCCCGGATGATATAATTGTCGTGGTCGGCCAGGACGGCCTGGTGGCAAATACCATAAAATACCTCGACGACCAGCCGGTGATCGGTATCAATCCCGATACAAGCCGGTGGGACGGGGTGCTCCTGCCCTTTCTGCCCGGGGACGCCGTAAAAATCGTCACCGAAACCATTGAAGGCAAACGGAAAACCGAAGCGGTTACCATGGCAAAGGCCAAAGTCCAGAACGGTCAGGAGCTGCTGGCGGTGAACGATTTCTTTATTGGCCAGAAGGGTCACGCGTCTGCCCGGTATATCCTGAAGTACGGCGGTTACCGGGAACCCCAATCCTCCAGCGGAATCATCGTTTCCACGGGACTGGGCTCCACCGGCTGGATGAAAAGTATCATTGCCGGTTCCTCAAGGATCTCCGCGTCGGTTATCGGCCACCCCTTCGGTTTTGACCACGACAGCGAACGGTTTGTCGAAGAGGATGCGGAAATCTCTAAGCAGGCTGAAGAGGAATCCATGGCTATGGACTTTATGGATGTGAGCGAAATACAGGCGGACATGGCGCCTCCGGAACCCATGATGGAACAAGCGGCCCGGGCCGCCTCGGCGCCGCGTCCTATGGGAACCTTAAAAAAAGCCAGCTCCTTTTTCGAAAAAAAGAAAAAGACCTATGGTATTTCGGAACTCTCCAAGGTTGTGGGAAAATGGGCCAGCGAGGAACTCGTCTTTGCGGTCCGGGAACCCTTTCCGAGCAAGACCACCGGTGCCACCCTGGTATTCGGAACCGTCTCCCCGGGTGATACCCTGCGGGTGGAGTCCCTCATGGGGGAAAACGGCGTCATCTTCAGTGACGGCATTGAGACGGATTATATTTCCTTTAACTCGGGGACAGAGGTTCTCATAACCAAGGCGGATAAACAGGGCCGCATGGTGGTATAGCAGGGCTACCTGCGTTATACCAATTCCCGGCAAAGAAGCATGGGATAATGGATCCGGGGGTCCTGCCGGAAGAAAGATGGAATAGCTCCTCATCGGCCTTTGGCCTCGAAAGTCGCTTATTCCTCCTTTCTTCCGGCACCCCACGCTACCATTACGGACCATGCTTCTTTGCCGCTTTTCTGTATAATACAGGGGCTCTGCTCAGAAAAGAGCTGTGTTATGCTAAGCCATTCGGGATTGTGCTAAAGGGCTGCTGGGGCTTAGGTCTATCGGATTTTAGTCCGGGGTTACGGCTCCGGGTCTTTTCCGTAATGGGTGGCGGCCATGGTCTGCTCCAGGGACGTGATGGTTGTATCCAGATCCTTGGAAATAAGCATGGAAAAAATAATATCCACCACCGTGAGCTGGTTGATTCTGGACAGGGTTGCCCCGGTCCGGTACACCCGCTCCAGGGCAGGAACCACCAGGGCAATATCCGCGAAGGTCCGCAGGCTGTTTTCCGTATCCATGGTAAGGGTGATTATGGTGGACTTGTTTTTACGGGCCCATTCCGCCACAGTAAGCATGGCGGAATTCTCCCCGGAATAGGAAATGATAAACGCAAGATCATCGGACCGGAGATTACACGCCGCGGTGATCTGCAGGTCCGTTTCCGAAGTCTGGGAACAGGGAAGTCCAATGCGGATAAGTTTCTGAAACAGATCCTGGGCAACAAGCCCCGAAGCGCCGACGCCGAAGGAATGTATCATCCGGGCGCCGAGGATGGATTCCACGGTGGCGTTGATCCGGTTGATATCGGTCACCGATTCCAGCCGGGCAAGGCTGCGCTGTATCCCGCCGATTACCCCTTTTACGACCTCGGCGGGCTCCATATCCGTTTCAAGATCCAGATCCGGAAGGAAGCGCTCATCGGAGTTCCGGAATACATCGTGGGAAAGGCAAAGCTTGAAATCCGAAAACCCCGTCATGCCGATACGCCGGGAAAACCGTACAATGGCTGCCTGGCTTACGCCGCTTTGGCGGGCAAGTTCCGTTATGTTGAAATACAGAACCTTCCGGGGTTCCGCTAAAACATACTCCGCTACTTTTCGCTCCGCTGCAGGAAGGTCGGGCATGTGCTGGCGAATTGCAAAAAGAGCGCTTTCCATGGCTACGTTCCTTTCCGTGCTGATTTCTCCACTTTACTGATATGGCCGTCGGCTTCCGTTAAAAGCTGTTCCGCCCGCTCGCGGCCGACATTGAGCAGTACCATGACGATGGCTATTTTCGGTTTTTTTCCCGAAGCGTTGAATGCCGTCTCAGCCTCTTCCGTGGAGCACCCGGTTACCTGGCGGATCAGGCGGATGGAACGGATCACCAGCTTCTGGTTTACCGGAGTAAGATCAACCATCAAGTTCTTATATACCTTTCCCAGCCGGATCATGCTCGCGGTGGACAGCATATTGAGGATAAGCTTCTGAGCCGTTCCGGACTTCATCCTGGTGGATCCCGTAACAACTTCGGGCCCCACGTCGGCGTACAGTATATGCTTCGCCACATCAAAGGTCCTGGAGTTGCCGTTGCAGCTTATGGCGCCGGTTACGGCGCCGAGATCCCGGGCGTACTGCAGGGCGCCGAGTACGTACGGTGCCTGTCCGGACGCGGTGATGCCTACCAGCACATCATCTTTCCCGAAGCTGATATTCTTAAGATCCTGAATTCCCGCGTCCGCCCGGTCCTCCGCGGATTCAATGGACCGGGTGAGGGCATCCAGCCCGCCGGCTATGAGTCCCTGGACCATTTCCGGGCTGACCCCGTAGGTGGGCGGACATTCCGAAGCGTCCAGAACACCCAGGCGGCCGGATGTACCCGCTCCGATATACACCAGGCGGCCGCCTTTTTTGAAGGCCGCTACAATATCGTCCACCAGAGCCGCGATCTGCGGAAGAATTTTTCCCACCGCCACGGGAACCTTCCGGTCCTCGTTGTTGATAATGGTCACAATCTCCAGGGCATCCTTGGAGTCAATATCCGCGGATACTTCGTTCCGCTGTTCCGTGGTGTATCCGTCAAGGATTTCTTCGGTGACCGAGTAATCCGGTATCCCGTTTTTGTTATTCTGCACAATTACGCTCCATTTCTTTCAGCCAGTCTATGCACGCCATCAGCGCCCGGGGGGTGTGGAAGAAACCCTTCCATTTACCGCCTTTGAGGGTAAAAGCGGGTTCCCCCCGCCGGTCGAGATAACCATACCATTCACCGTATTCGGGGTCAACGAAATGGCTGAAGATATATTCATCCACCCGGGTAAACCATTCCAAGTGTTCTTTGCGGCCGGTCAGTTTATACGCCAGCAGGAACGCGCAGAGCGCTTCGGCGTGGACCCACCAGAGCTTCATATCCGATTCCAGCTTCTCCGTGGGGAAGCCCTTAAAATCCTGATAATAGAAGAAACCGCCGTATTTCTCATCCCAGCCCCGCTCGGCGCACCAGAGCATAATATCGGCGATATCCTCGACCTTCCGCTGTTCTCCCCGCTTGGCCACGGCAAGCATGAGGAACCACAGGGTCTCCAGGGCGTGGCCCGGATTGAGGAGGCGGCCTTCCATACAGCTTAGGAGATGGGTGCCGTCACTGAGAACCCGCTCGAATACGGCCTTTTCCTTCCGGTCCACATGGAGGGTAAAAATCTGGTTCTCCGCGGCGTCGATGAGGCCGTTGAGTTCAGCCTCCCCGATGATGCCTTCCATTTCGCCGGCAAGCCAAATATCCATCATGGCGGAACCCATGGCTTTTATGGGACGGTTTTTGCCGATCTGCTTTGTCCAGATACCCTTGGGATTGGGCTTGCGTTCCATGGCCCGGCGGTACACCGATTCCGCCATTTCCCGGGCCCACTGCTCTTTGGAGGCCCGGTGGAATTCCGCAAGCCCCGCGGCAAAGAAATATTCCGCAAATATATTGTACGGTTCCACCAGGGGAAGTCCGGCGCGGTCCACGGAGAAGTACAGGTCCCCCGACGGCGCCCGGCCGTGTTTTTTCAGGAATTCCGTTCCGGACCGGGCAAGCTCGAGCCATTGTCTGCGGCGGGCCTCATCGGCCGCGTCCCGGCGGTTGTACAGCTTGGCGAAGGTCCAGATTTCACGGGTCTGCATCCAGGCAAACTTATCGGTATCAAAAACAGTGCCGTCCCGTTCCAGGCAGGAATAATAACCGCCGTTTTCGCGGTCCAATGAATACCGCTCCCAGAAGGGTACTACACTGTTAAACAGGTTGTCTTCATACTTCTCCCTGAGAGTTCGTATGGCGGCCTTGTCCATAAAGAATCCCCTTATTGACCCATATTAGGTGAAATTTTTTTTCACAAAAAAAGTATAGATCCATAAATATTGGCCTGTCAAGAAATATATTTTCATTTTGGCTAATATAGTGTACTATTAGTGCAGAAAACCATTGAAAATCAGCGATTCTGCGCGGAACCGCCGCAGTTTCGGAGGAGATTATTTATATGGAAGAAAAATATTATTTCGGCATTGACGGAGGCGGGACCCACTCCAGATTGTCTATAACGGATGCACAGGGAAAATCCCTGTGCCGGGTAACGTCGGGGAGCACAAATATCTATTCGGTCGCCCAAGAAAAGGTTTTTGAAAACCTTTCGGATCTTTTCAGCCAGGCCTTCACGGAGACCGGACTGGAAAAAAAGGATATTACCCGGGGCTGCATCGGCAGCGCCGGCCTCGCGCGGCCCGCGGAACAGAAGCTGTTCCGGGGATTTTTTGCGGATATCCTGGGGCCGGATATTCCGGTCCTGCTCTGCACGGATGGGGAAATCCTGCTCTGCGGCGGCCTGGGCGGCCTGGAGGGGTACTGCCTTATCGCCGGAACCGGTTCCGTCGCCCTGGGGCGGGCCGAGGACGGCAGGCTGGTCCGGGCCGGCGGGCTGGGATACATGCTGGGGGACGAGGGATCGGCATCCTGGACCGGCAAGGAAGCCATAATCCGGGCCATGCGGAGCCTTGAGCACCGGGATCTTCCCACGTCCATGATGGAATCCATACTGAAACACTGCGGACTCGAGCACAGTTATGAGCTGGTTCAATATATCCACCACACCGCTGGCAAAGCGGAAATCGCGACCCTGGCGCCGCTGGTAACGGAAGCGGCCCGGAACAAAGATCCCCTGGCGGAGGACATACTCCGGCGGGGCGCGGAGGAACTTGCCCTCCTGGTAGCCAGTGTTCTGGAACAGTCCCCCTGGATCGGCAACCGGACCCTGGTTCTTGCCGGCGGTGTTATGGAACACGATGAGATTGTGCGGAACAAACTGGAATCGCTGCTGAAAAAGCAATTTCCCGATCTAACGGCCATGGATCCCAAGGGAACCGCCCTGGAAGGGGCCTGCATACTGGCTATGGAGGGCAGCTAAGATATGAGTTATTAAGCACAGCAGCAGTGAAAGACAGGTCCGAGGGGCCCGTCGGAGGAATAGGGTCTTGAAGACCTATTTCGCTATGATCCCGAACCGGCCGCCGGGGATGAGACCCTTCCGTGTCTCGTTCCTTATATACAATGCGGATTGCCTGTACACAAAAAGCTGCCCGGCGCTTGCTTCCGGGATGCCTCAGCCGTATCTTTAAATAGTACGGTTACGGAGGTACTAAAATGAATGAAAAAACAAAACCGGCCAAACTTAAATGGGGATATTTATTGTTAGGTATCCTTCTCTGCGTGACGGCGCTGATTGCCTTCAGAAATCCGCTGTCGGATATTTTCAGCATCACCATACTATTTGGCATCACGGCAGTACTGAGCGGGATATGGTTTATAATCAGCAATGAAGGACGGACAATTCAGGTTATCATGGGGCTTATCGATATACTCCTCGGGTTCCTCCTGCTGTTTAACATCCCCAGGGGAGCCATAGCGGTGCCCTTTGTGTTTGCCCTGTGGTTTATCCTGGAATCGGTCTTCCGGCTGTCAAAGCTGAAATACGCGAAGATGGTGGGGACCGGGTTTTTCTGGCTTTCCCTGGTTATAAACATCCTCTGTATCCTGGCGGGTATTGCCCTGCTCTTTAATCCCGTTGCAACAGTCATAACCATATCGTTTATCCTGGGATTTTATTTTATGCTCGCTGGGGTGGAATCCATTGTCTATGCCTTCAGCCGGGACACCTGAAGCGGAAGGGATACAAAAAGCCCGCTGGTCTTGTTTACAGGAGGAAAAGGTTTTATCATTTATCAATATGTAATAAAGGAGTCATATTAAAATGAGCGACAGTACAGAAAAGCGTTCTTTCCATTGGGGATACCTGATCCTGGGTATCCTGCTGATCATCACCGCGTTTATCGCCTTCCGGAATCCTGTTTCGGATATACTCGCCATTACCGTGGTATTCGGTATCATGGCGGTGGCCAGCGGAATATGGATGATTGTCTACAGCAACAAACAGGCAGGCAATATTGTCATAGGCATTTTGGATATCATCATCGGTATCATTCTGCTCTTTAATATCGGCGCCGGTGTGCTGGCAATACCCTATGTATTTGCTATATGGTTCATTCTGGATTCGGTGTTCCGGCTGGTCAATATCAAATACGCCAAACTGATAGGCAAAGGGTACTTCTGGTTTTCCCTCATTGTGAATATCCTGTGTATCCTGGCGGGTATTGCCCTGCTCTTCAACCCCATTGCGTCAATCCTGACCATATCCTTCCTCCTGGGATTCTATTTTGTCCTCGCGGGAATCGGATATATTGTATACGCGTTTAACGGAGACCGGTAAAGCCGGCAGCGCTCCGGTACTTATTCCGGAGCGCTGCGGCAGGAAAGGAAAAGCGCGGACCAGAAAAACCGCCGCGGCGGCGCAGCATTAGTTTTTGGTCAAAGCGCTGTCAAAGGCGATATCCGAGGCGGAGAAGTTTATCTTCTTAACATAGGCGCAGCTTTCCGCGGCGCCGAATTCCCGGTCCATGCCGGAGTCCTCCCATTCAACCGAAAGAGGTCCTGTATAACCCGCCTGGTTCAGCTCGCGGATGATACCGTCAAAATCCGTATCACCGTGGCCGACGGACACGAAATTCCACGCCCGGCGGGTATCCCCGAACGGGAGAAAAGACCCCAGAATTCCCGCCAGCTCATTCCGGAAGAGTTTTACATCCTTCATGTGTACGTGGTAGATCCGGTCGGCGAATTCCCGGACGAAAACCACTTCGTTTACCCCCTGCCACACGAGATGGCTGGGATCGTAATTAAAGCCCAGGGTCGGCCGGTTCTTGAATTTCTCCAGCAGACGTTTCGCGGTATAGTAGTCAAAGGCAATTTCAGATGGATGTACTTCCAGGGCAAAGCGTATGCCGCATTCATCAAAGACATCGAAAATCGGGGTCCACAGATCGTAAATCAGCTGGAACCCGGCTTCTATCATTTCTTCCGAGGTCTGGGGATAGGAATACCACCGAGCCCAGATCGGGGAACCGGTGAATCCGTTCACCACGGACACGCCGAATTTCTGTGCCGCCCGGGCGGTATCCTTCATTTCCTGGATCGCCCAGGCCCGTATCTCGTCAGGCTTCCCCGCAAGTTTTGACGGGGCGAAATTATCGAGCCGCTCATCCCATAGATCGCCGACGCACTGGCCGGTAAGGTGGGCGCTGACGGCCTGGCACTGGAGGCCGTGCTTGGCCAGGACTGCCTTAACGGAAGGAATATAGGATTCGTCATGCAGGGCTTTGCCCACATCAAAATGGGCGTGGGTGGCAAGCTCAAGTCCGTCGTATCCCATCTTCTTGGCGAGGATACAGAGATCCTCCAGGGCAAGGTCGCCGAACTGGCCTGAAGCAAGGGTAACTAATCGTCCCATGGGTTTCTCCTTTGGTTAAACAATCCGGACCGGCTTCTTTGAATCCGCCGATTCGTACATGGCGTCAATAATCTTCATTAATATAAGCGCCTGCCGGGGAGTATTAAGCGGCTCCTCGGTCCCGGTAATACTGTATATGAAATTCGAAGCGTTCCCTACCCGGCCCATGGATTCGTCTTTTTCAAAGGCCACATCCAGATCCACCTGGTTTCCGTATTCCTCGGTAAAGATACGGCAGCTGTCGGTACTGGTTTCGTCCACGCCGTCAATGCCGAAAAGACGCTCCACCGTTCCGCCTGCTTTCGTCCCCTGGAAGGTTACCGAAACCACTTCCCGCTCGTTCATCTCCGCCCAGGAATTGCGGATCATAAGGCATTGTCCGGTTTTAAAAGTAACCATGGCGTGGCAGGACGATTCCACATCGGTTACGCCGCCGGCCGCGTCGGGGATTCCCCAGGGACCCTTGAAGGCTTTATTGTCCATGAAGTCGTAAAACGTGGCCGCCAGAAGGTAGTCCGGCTCGGGATAGTCCATAAAGTACAGCGCCAGATCGAGCATATGGGGAAGATCCAGCACCGGGCCGCCGCCGGAAAGGGCTTTGGTGGTGAACCAGCCGCCGAATCCGGGAATACCCGCCCGGCGGATCCAGTTAGCCTGGGCTGAGTTGATTCTCCCGACCCGGCCTTCCCGGATATACCGGACCATGGCCCGGGATTCCGGGCGGGCGCGGTTGTTGAAATCGAACATGAGCCGTTTGCCGGATTTCTCCGACGCCTGGAGCATGGTTTCCATTTCAGCGGCGTTGAGGGCCGGGGGCTTTTCGCAGTAGACATGCTTGCCCGCCTGAAGAGCTTCTGCCACCAGGGGTTTATGGAATTTATTGGGGGTTATCACCGAGACCGCGTCCAAGCTCGGTATTCCCGCGAGCATTTCCGTGAGGTTCGTGTATACGGCGGGAATCCCGTGGCTGCCGGCAAAGGCCTTTGCCCGGTTTATATCCGTATCAGCCAAGGCAAGGACTTCCGCCCCGGCCCGGATAAACCCTTCGTAGTGGTACGACGCCATTCCCCCGGCGCCGACGATTCCTATTTTTACTGTTCCCATTGTGTATCTCCAACACAGTCCCGGACCGGCGGATCTACCCCGCCGGAAGCCGGGTTATTTTTTTCTGTTCTGGGCGAGTACCGCCACAATAATGATGATCCCCTGAACCAGTCCGTTGAGGAACGGCGGAACATTGGCCATTATAAGCACGGTGCTTATAATCCGCAGCATAAGTACACCCAGGAAGGTTCCGATGATTTTGCCTTTGCCGCCGTCCATGGAAGTTCCGCCGATAGCTACCGCCGCGATGGCGTCCATCTCATAGCCGTTACCGGCGCTGGCCGCCTGTATCGACGTAAGCCGGCTGGCCAGGAGAAAAGCCGAAAGACCGTAGAGGGTTCCGGCATAGACGAAGATGAGAGTTTTAACCCGGTCGACACCGATACCGGAAAGCCGGGCCGCCTGCTGGTTCGAACCGATGGCGTACACATAGGTGCCGAATTTCGTCTTTCCCATGATCACCGCGGTTATAATCGTAACGGCGATAAAGAACAGCATCAGGTGGGGAATCCCCAGGAAGCGGCCGGCGGCGATTGCCCGGAAGGGAGCGTACAGTTCCCGGCTTACCGTAAAGGGGCCGCCCTGGCCGAGCTGGTTGATCACCGACCGCCAGGCCGACATGGTCGCCAGGGTTACGATAAACGGCGCTATCCGTCCCTTGGTGACGAGTATCCCGTTGATGAATCCTACAATTAATCCGGCGCCGAGGCAGAAAAGCAGGCAGAGCAGAATGCTGCCGGTACTGTTCAGCACCGTGACCCCCAGACCCGAGATAAGGGCCACCGAAGATCCCACCGACAGGTCGATCATGCCCGCGGAAATCACCAGGCTCATGCCCATGGCGCAGATTCCCACCACGGCTCCCTGGACAAACTGGTTTGTCAGGTTGCTCCATGACAGGAAGGACGGGTTCACGATTACCGCCACTATCAGGAGTATGATAAAACTCAGCCAGTGGCTGTAATTGTCGGTAATATTGTGCCAGGTGTCCTTCACACTCCGGTTCTTTAAAAACGGTACATTCACTATTGCGCCTCCCTGCCGGTTCCGGTGGAATATTCCATAATTTTTACTTCCGAAAGATCCTGCCGTTCCAGGACCGTGTTGATCTGTCCCTTGTACATGACGAGACAGCGGTCGGCAAGCTGGTAGATTTCCGGAAACTCCGTACTGAATACGATAACAGCCTTTCCCTGAGCGGCCATTTCGTTTATGAGTTTGTAGATCGCGTATTTCGATCCCACGTCAATACCCTGGGTGGGATTGTCCATGATATACACATCCGCGCCGAGCTCGAGCCATTTCCCGAGGATTACCTTCTGCTGGTTCCCCCCCGAAAGTGAGGTTATGGGATCATACTCGCTGCCGGCTTTGATATCCATTTTCTCCCGGTTCCGGGCGAACCGTTCCCGCTCGGTTTTTTTTGAAATAAAAAGATTCCGGTGCTTTGCCACAAAATAGGCCATGGAATTGTTCTGGCTGATGGTCAGGTCCGGCAGAATCCCCCGCTCCTTGCGGTTCCGGGGAACCATGGCAATGCCGCTTTTCATAACGTGTCTGATATTCTTCATGGCCAGCGGCCCTTGGCGGGTGGAAATGGTTCCGTTTTTTATGGGGCTCGCGCCGAAAAGAGCCGTGGCGAGTTCATCGGTTCCCGATCCCTGGAGTCCGGTGATAACCACGATTTCGCCCTTGCGGACCGCAAATGAAACATCCGTAAAGCTGTTGCCGGTGAGCCGGTCCACCTTGAGGAGAACGTCGGAGCCCACCGGGGATGGCTGGCCGTCCTTGAGATTGGCCGCCACAAAGGTTTTTCCGATGAGCAGTTCCGTGGCCTGGTGCTCGTCGATATCGCTGATGTTCCCGGACTGTATGAAGGTCCCGTCCCTGAGGACGGTGTATTTGTCGCAGATTTCAAAAACCTCGGGCATCTTATGGGAAATATAAATAAAACTTACGCCCTCGTTTTTAAGCTGCCGCATGATCACAAAGAGGTTTTCAATCTCCCGGGTATTAAGGGCGGTGGTGGGTTCATCCATGATGATGATTTCCGACTTAAACAGGAGCGCCCGGGCAATCTCCACGAGCTGCTTCTGGGCGGTCTCCAGGTCCCCCACCAGGGCGCCGGCATCGATGCCGGTATTCATGTAATCCAGCACTTCCTGGGCACGGTCCATCTCGTTTTTTTTCTGCACAAACCCGGCGGAGGCAAATTCCTCTCCCAGGAACATATTCTGATATACCCTGAGATCATTGCAGAGGCTCAGTTCCTGATGGATAAACCGGATCTTCATCTCATTGGATTTATGGGGAGTCATACCGTGGATAACCGTGCCGTCGATAACAATATCCCCGGAATCCTGGGGAAACGTACCGGCGAGAACATTCATGAGGGTTGTTTTTCCCGCGCCGTTCTCCCCCAGGAGCCCGTGAATTTCCCCGGCCTGTACATCAAAGGAAACATTCTTGAGGGCCTTTACCGGACCAAAGGATTTTGAAATGTTTTTCATTTCCAGTATCATGCAGCAAACCTCGCTTTAATGGTCAAATAATCTAAATTAAAGGAGTATAAGGCCATTTCGAAAAAAACTGCCTGCGGGGAATAGGTTTCTATTTCCGCGCAGGCAGACTTTTACACATTCCCTATGCCGGACTACAGGCTGTAGCGGACCTTGTAGAGTTCACTCTGCATGTACTGTTTGTAATTGGTTTTGTCGATCATTTCCGTGGGGATCTTGTAGCTCTTCTGGAGGGTTTCGCCCTGCATGGCTTTGTATCCCAGATCAATAGCGTCCCGCACCATGGAGGGTGAGAACGTATAGGTCATGAAGTCGACCCCGGTCAGGCCGGAATTCTCAAAGAGCGCCATGAAGCCTTCCCCGGCGGAAACGCCGTTGATCAGCTTGATGTTGATTTTCGCGGGGCCGTGGTAGTTCTTGAGGGCTTCCACGATGCCGAACACGATTTCATCGTCATGGGTAAAGATCGCCTGGATGGATTCGATTTCCGCCACGCTCTTGGTGTTGAGGTAGTTTTCCATCTGTTCCATGGAGGTCTGCTGGCTCCAGTTGGTCACGAAGGACTGGACCATGTTGAAATTCTTGCTGGCGGTGGACAGGAAACCGTTGGTCCGTTCCATGGGAACGGTGGAGCTGTCGCCTTTGAATTCCAGATAGTTGACCCTGCCCCGGGCAAGTTCAGCGCTGAAGTAATTATTGAAGTACCGGCCGGCGCCTTCGCCGATGGCCACATTGTCGCCGGAGATTTCGGCAGTGGGGGTAAAGCCTTCAATAAAGCGGTCATAGATAATAAGGGGAACACCGGCGTCCGTGACGGACTGGGCGGCGCTGCGGAGTTCATCGCCGGTTACGGGCCACAGCACGATCACCGCGGGCTTCATGCCGAGGATGGTTTCCACCGCGTTGCTCTGTTCGCCGGATTCATCGGCGGTCATATACCGATAGTCAAAGCCATGCTCAGCCGCAAGCTTTTTGACCTGGGCTTCGCCGTGGCGGATCGATTCGGCGGTAAACCCGTGGTCCGCGGCGGGGGTAACCACACCCATGAGAGGCTTGTCCGATTTTCCGCCCGCGAACGCGAAACCCGCGGCAGCGATGAGGACCAGTAAAACCGTGGTCAGTTTTTTCATACTATTCTCCTTCTTTTACTTGTAGGTTTCCCTTTTCGAAATAATCAATGTAAATTACATATCATATTTCTGTAAAACAGTACCATCCATTTCATGAGATGTCAAGAAATTTTCAGTATTTTAATAATTATGCCTGGTTTTTCAGATATATTCCGTTTTTGATATATATTTCCCTGCATATTTTTCATAATTTCATGAAAATTTTCATAAAATAAATGTAAAATAATATTTTTTCTGAAAAATAATATTTACCAAAATCTCTATCTGTGGTATAGTGCATTCCAAGAGGCATGGCTGTGAAAAACGATAGAAAAAAATCAACCTACCAGGAGATTGCCGCTGAAGCGGAAGTATCCATTGCAACGGTTTCCCGGATACTGACCGGAGCGTCCAAGGTTAAGCCCGAAACCAGGGACAAGGTCCTTGAGATAATGGCCAGACACGGCTACGATACGGCGGATCTCCAGATGGTTAAACAGCCTCAGACCAGCGGAATTATTATTTTTAACATTCCGTCCCTGGGCAACCCTTTTTACAGCCAGATTGCGTCCGGAGCAAAGGCGGCGGCCCGGCGCCACGGATTTCAGCTCCTGGTGAATGAAGAACATATAAACAGCAATACCATCGCTACCCTGACCGGGCTTATTCAGAAGGTAAACGCCGCGGGTATCATAACGACCAACCATGTCCCTACCCCGCTTCTGCGGAAACTCTATGATACCCTTCCGCTGGTTCAGTGCTGCGAATTCGATAATGAACTGGAAATACCCTATGTCTCCATTGACGATATCGCCGCCACTAAAGCGACCATGGAATACCTTATTTCCCTGGGCCGCCGGCGGATAGCGTTTGTCAACGGGCCCATGCGCTACAAATACGCCCGGCAGCGCCTCAAGGGGTATACGGAATCCCTGGAAAAAGCCGGCATGGCGCAGGATCCGGCCCTGGTTATCCAGCTTCCGGACGTGAGTTACGATATGGCGGTTTCCGCGGTGGGGCAGCTCCTGGCGAGCCCCCAAAAACCGGACGCTTTCTTCTGCATCTCCGATGTATACGCCGCCGCGGTGGTGAAATCCTGCGCCCGGTCGGGGATCAACGTTCCCCGGGACATGATGGTTACGGGATTCGACAACCTCGACATAGCGTCCATGGTTAATCCCGCCATTACCACGGTTAACCAGCCGAAATACCAGCTCGGGTTTTCCAGCTGCGAACTTCTGGTGGACCTGATCAACAATCCCCAGACCGGGGTCCGGAGGATACTCCTGGAAACCGAACTTATTGTCCGGGAATCAACGTCACCCCTGATATCCTGATACGATGTGGCTATATTGTAAGTAACAATATTCTACGGAGGATAGGTATGATTTGTACCACCAGTGAGTCTATTTCCGGCAGGACCTTGGAACACCTTGGCCTTGTAAAGGGAAGCATCGTTCAGTCCAAGCATTTCGGGAAAGACCTCATGGCAGGGCTTAAGACCATTGTAGGCGGAGAGATTAAAGGGTACACGGAAATGCTCCAGGAAGCCCGGCAGATCGCCACCGAACGGATGGAAGAGGAAGCCAAGGCCATGGGAGCCGATGCCATTGTAGCCATCCGGTATACGTCGTCAGCGGTCATGGACGGAGCCGCCGAAGTCACGGCCTACGGTACGGCGGTTAAATTTGCGGGCAACGCTTAAAAAAGCATTTTAGTTTTAAAATTAAGAATATATATTTAAAAAAGTTGTTTTTTTGTATTTAAAAAGCCATTAAATTCAACGATTTTTTTGAATTCTCTTCCTAAAAAGCGCCTGCGTACTTGATTTATTGACAGCATACAATTTACTATGGATCCAGCGGATGAATGGAGCCGCCACGGTCCGTCACGCCCGCAGGCCCCGCCTTAAGCAGTGCTCTGTTTTTTAATAAGGAGACCATCGATGAAAAAGCATCCCCTCAGCGCCCGGCTGGTCCTGGAAGACGGCTCGGAATATACGGGTTTTTCCTTCGGGAAAGCCCGCTCCCAGGCAGGAGAGGTGGTATTCACCACGGGGATGACCGGTTATCCTCAATCGCTGACGGACCCCAGTTTCCGGGGGCAGATCCTGGTCGCGGCGTATCCGCTCCAGGGCAATTACGGGGTGCCGCTGAAGCCGAAAGCCGGAGAAATCCCGCTGGACAGCCGCGGCATTCCCCTTCACTTTGAATCGGGCCGTATCCAGGTTTCGGGTTTTGTGGTCTCCGAAGCCTGCGACGAACCGAGCCACTTCGCGTCGGAAATGGCCCTCCCGGAATGGCTGGAAAAAAACAATGTCCCCGGTATTTTCGGCATCGATACCCGGGCGCTGACCCAGCGGATCCGGGAACAGGGGGTCATGCAGGGAAAGATACTTATTGAAGGAACCCGGGAGGTTACCCTCGATTCGGGTATCGTCCCCCACCCTGTGGAGGATGTCTCCTGCGGCGGTGTTTCGGTGTACACCCCGGAGGGAATAAAGCCGGGAGCCGCGCCGCGGATAGCGCTGGTGGACTGCGGAGCGAAGGCAAATATCCTGCGCTGCCTCCTGGCCCGGAAAGCCGAAGTCATCCGGGTTCCCTGGAACCACGACCTGTCGGGCATTGAATACGACGGACTGTTTCTATCCAACGGCCCCGGGGATCCCAAAGCCTGCGGAAAAACCATCGCCACGGTCAGGAAGGCCTTTTCCGCGGGGAAGCCGATCTTCGGGATATGCCTCGGGAACCAGATCATGGCCCTGGCCGCCGGGGCGGATACATACAAACTCCCCTACGGCCACCGGGGACAGAACCAGCCCTGCATCGAAGCCGGAACGAAACGCTGCTATATCACGAGCCAGAACCACGGCTACGCCGTCCGGGAGGAGACCCTTCCCAAAGGGTGGGAGCCCTGGTTCATCAACGCCAATGACGGAACCGTGGAGGGTATCCGCTCGAAACGGGGTCCGTTCTCGGCGGTCCAGTTCCATCCCGAAGGCTGTCCCGGTCCCCGGGATACGGAATTTCTCATTGACCGGTTTATGGAAGAAGTCAGGGGGACCAGATAATGGATACGCTGAAAAATACGGTAAAGAAAGTGCTCGTCCTCGGTTCCGGGGGACTTAAAATAGGCCAGGCCGGGGAATTCGACTATTCCGGGTCCCAGGCCCTCAAGGCGCTCCGGGAAGAGGGCATCACCACGGTGCTCATCAATCCGAATATAGCCACCATCCAGACCAGCGAAGGCATGGCGGACCGGACGTACTTTCTGCCGGTTACCCCGGAATACGTAAAGCAGGTTATTGAAAAGGAAAAACCCGACGGCCTGCTTCTTTCCTTCGGCGGACAGACGGCGCTCAACTGCGGGGTAAGCCTTGAACGGGACGGAACCCTCTACAAGTACGGAGTGCAGGTCCTGGGTACTCCGGTAAAAGCCATCGAGGATACCGAGGACCGAGAACGCTTTGTGGAGCGGCTCAATGAAATCGGCGCCAAGAGCCCGAAGAGTATTGCCGTGACGGACACGGATGCGGCGGCAGCAGCCGCGGAGGAAATCGGGTATCCGGTTATGGTCCGGGCGGCCTTTGCCCTGGGCGGCTCCGGGTCGGGGATCTGCCGGAACGAGGGAGAACTGCGTAAGCGGTGCGACCGGGCTTTTGCCCACGCCCCTCAGGTTCTCGTGGAGGAATGGCTCGGCGGCTGGAAGGAGATAGAATACGAAGTAGTCCGGGACCGGTATGATAACTGCATCACGGTCTGTAATATGGAAAATTTCGATCCCCTGGGTATCCACACCGGAGAAAGTATTGTCGTCGCGCCCTCCCAGACCTTGACGGATTCGGAATACCACAAACTGCGGCGCATCGCCATAGAAGTCATCCGCCATCTGGGGATTGTGGGTGAATGCAACGTCCAGTACGCGTTGGATCCGTATTCCGAAGACTACCGCATCATCGAAGTAAACGCCCGGCTGTCACGGAGCTCCGCCCTGGCGTCAAAGGCGACGGGATATCCCCTGGCGTTCGTGGCGGCCAAGCTTGCCCTGGGATATTCCCTGACGGATATTGAAAACCGCATCACCCGGGCAACAAAGTCGTGTTTTGAGCCCGCCCTGGATTACTGCGTGGTAAAGGTTCCCCGCTGGGACCTGACCAAATTCAAAAACGTGGATGTGCGTATCGGTTCCGAAATGAAATCCGTCGGGGAGGTCATGTCCATCGGCAGGAATTTCGAAGAAGCCCTGCAGAAGGCGATCCGCATGACCGGCATCGGGGCTCCGGGCCTGGCGGCGGATGAGCAGCTCTGCGGAACCGACTCAGCCGATCTCCGGGAAGCCCTGTCGAAACCCACGGACCGCCGGATCTTCGTCATATACAAAGCCCTCTCGGAGGGATGGTCCGTTGACCGGATCCACCGGCTCACGAAAATAGACCGGTGGTTCCTGGCCAGGATGGCAAATGCCCTGGAAGCGGAACAGGCCCTTCGCCGGCTCAGGGCTGAAACCCCAAAAGGTGACGCCCGGCCTGACCGGGAACTCCTGGCCCGGGCAAAACGTCTGGGCTTTTCCGACAGCCGGATCGGCGAATTCCTGGCGCTCCCGGAACTCACGGTCCGTTCCTTCAGAGAGGAATACCGCCTGAGGCCCGCGGTCAAGCAAATCGATACCCTGGCCGCGGAATACCCTGCCCGGACAAATTACCTGTACATGACCTACGCCGCCCCGGGGACCGGCAGCGGCGCCACCGATGACGTTACGCCGTCCAACCGGGGTGTTATGGTACTGGGGAGCGGAGCCTACCGTATCGGAAGCAGCGTTGAATTTGACTGGTGCTGCGTCAACGCGGTGGAAACCGCCCGCAAGCTCGGCCGTTATTCCATCATGGTAAACTGCAACCCGGAAACAGTGTCCACGGATTACGATATGTGCGACCGGCTGTATTTTGAAGAGCTCAGCATGGAACGGATTATGGACATCTATGAACGGGAACGGCCCGACGGGCTGATCCTTTCCATGGGCGGCCAGATTCCCAACAACCTGGCTACGAAACTGTACAACGCCGGGGCGCTGATCTACGGAACCGCGCCGGAATATATAGACATGGCGGAGGACAGGAATAAATTTTCCGCTCTCCTGGACAAGCTCGGTATTGAGCAGCCCGAATGGAAAGAACTTACCGATCTGGAGTCGGCTAAAGCCTTCGCGGAATCCGTGGGGTACCCGGTGCTCATCCGGCCCAGCTATGTGCTCTCCGGCGCGGCCATGAATGTCGCCTGGGATGATGAAAGCCTGGAACAGTTCCTGGGCATGGCCGCGGAGGTCTCCGCTGAACACCCGGTGGTGATTTCGAAGTTTGTCGAAAACTCCAAGGAAATAGAAATAGACGCGGTGGCGAAACGGGGGGAAATACTGTTCCACGCCATCACCGAACACGTGGAAAACGCCGGGGTCCATTCCGGAGACGCCACGGTGGTGCTCCCCGCGCAAAGACTTTATATCGAAACGATCCGGAAGGTCCGCAGGATAAGCTCGAAAATCGCCGAAGCCCTGGACATTACCGGCCCCTTCAACATTCAGTTCCTGGCCCAGCGCAACCGGGTGCGGGTTATTGAATGCAATCTCCGGGCGAGCCGGAGCTTCCCCTTCTGTTCCAAGGTCAGCCGGGTTAACATGATCGAGATGGCGACCCGGGCCATGCTGGACGAACCGGTCCAGAAAGCGCCTTCGTCGGCTCTGGACCTGGAATGGGTGGGGGTCAAGGCGGCGCAGTTCAGCTTCTCCCGGCTCCATGGGGCCGACCCGGTTACCGGGGTTGAGATGGCATCCACCGGGGAGGTTGGCTGTATCGGCACGGACCTGAACGATGCCTTCCTCAAAGCCATGCTGTCCGTGGGGTACCGGGTCCCGAAAAAACGGATACTCCTTTCCACCGGCCCCATTGAGGACAAGATCAGTTTTCTGGATTCGGCCCGGAAACTCACGGATATGGGTTACGAACTGGTGGCATCCCGGGGAACGGCGAAGTTCCTGGGTACCAACGGCATTCCGGTGACGGCCCTCAACTGGCCCCTGGAATCAAAGGAACCGAATATCGCGGGGTTCATCAAACGCCGGGAAGTCGATCTGGTGATTAACATCCCCAAGAACAACCGCGAAACAGAATTGAAAAACGATTATATCATCCGGCGTATGGCGGTTGATTTCGATATTCCCCTTTTTACCAATATAAAAGTAGCCCGCCAGTTTATCGACGCCCTGGCCTACCAGAAAGAACAGGGGATCGAAATAAAGGCGTGGGAAGATTACCGGTAGCGGGGCAGTACAGAGTCTTTCAGGCCGGAACACATCCGGCGTTACCAGCATGTACAGGTTCGTTCCGGCTTAACCGTCTCTGTGCTGCCCGGGCAAGAGGGGTGTGCCGGTCTTGCATTCAGTTTATTTTGAATATTGCCACCTGGGATTCCACGCAGGATATACTTTCAAGAGTTTCATCAACGGACTTTGTGGAACCGCTGACCATCTGCTCCACATCTTTTGCCTTACGGGCGATATCAACGGCCGAGTCCCGCACGCCCTCGGTGATGGACCGGAGTTTTGACATTTCACCGAGGATAGCGTTGCTCCCGGTCAGCATGGTTCCCGAACCGCTGTGGACAGCATCGGTACTCTGCCGGATGGAGGCAAGGGCTTCCAGTATCTGGGCGCTTCCTTCGGACTGTTCTTCGACGGAATTCTTTATCTCCTCTTCAATCCTGGTTACGGTGTCCACAGAACTGAAAATAACATCAAAAGTAGTTCCGGTGTTGTCGGTATTCCTGACAGCCAGGTCTATAGAATCCTTGAGGTTTTTAAGATTCTCACTGATAATCCTTGACTGGGCATTGGAGACTTCCGCCAGCTTCCTGATTTCATCGGAGACCACGGCGAATCCTTTGCCGGTTTCTCCCGCATGGGCCGCCTCTATGGCGGCATTCATAGCCAGGAGGTTGGTCTGGCTGGCAATATTCCGGATGATTTGATTTGCCTCAAATACACTGTCGGACTGTTCGTTGAGGGCGAGGACTGTTTTTTTGAGTTCCTCCACAGCCACCCTGCCGGATTGAGCCTCGGTATTAAGAGTGCCGAATTCCAGGGAACTCTTCCTGAGATTGTCGGCAATGGAATTGATATTGGCCATCATTTCTTCAATCGCCGAGGAGCTTTTGCTTACGTTCCGGGACTGGTTATTGATCTTGTCATCCTGCTCCTTGGTGATACCGTTCATTTCCTCCACGGTTGAGGAAATGGAAAGTACGATTTCCGCCTGGCCAAGAATGGTCTGTTTGACTTCATCAATCACGGCTGTGATTTCGGAAACCGAAGTAAGAGCGTTGTTCATGGTTTCACAGACCTGGTCGCTGTTCTTCCGGGTATCCTTAACGCCGCTCCGTATTTCGGAAATGATTTTTGACAGGCGATCGATAAATACATTGAGCCGGGTGCCGAGTTCGCCGAGCTCATCGCGGTCGTTCGCCTGGAGACGGATAGTAAGGTCCCCTTCCCCTTCGGCAAGGTCGTTTGCCAGAGCCGCGGCGTTGCGCACGGGAACGCTGATTTTCCGGACCATGACAGCCAGAAACCCCAGAGCGAGAACCACGCAGACCGGCGCGCCCCAGAGGTAATGGATGCCGTTTCCAAGATACCCGATTACAAGCCCGACGAAAATAACCGAAACAACCATGATGATATAAGGCAAAAGCACATTCCTGATAAAGGACCGTCTAAAAAACAACCTGACAAGAATCAGGAAACAGGGCACTGCTACCGCCACTGCCGCCGCAAACAATACAAGAACATTTCTATTTCTGCCTGCTCCAGATCCGCGTCACTGCTCTCAGCTAAGGCTTCTAGAGTCCGGTCATAGTACTGCACCTCCGTCTGGATACTCTTTACTTTTTGATCATAGTCTCCTTCATTCAGAGTAACCTTTACTCTCCGTGCTTCTGCTGGTATCGTTGCATAGTGCGCAAGCTGTCCTCGGTGATACTCAATTAACGCGTTGTACAGTATTCTTACCCGGTCCTCTTGTGTACTCATACCCGACGCTCCAGTCGTTCCAATACGCTGCTTACCGCTCCGATATTCCCTTGCGCTACTTCTTTTCCCAGCCAGTCCTTCAGAAGCTCTACCGCATAGTCTATCGCCTCTTTCTCTATCCGCTTATTCAGATAAAACACCTCGTCTCCTATCTGCGCGTAGTAATACGGATCTTCCGCTCGTTCAAGAAGTGTCTCATTCCGGTCCGCTTCACGCTCACCGGCTTTCACTTCTTCTTCCCCGTGGAATTTCATGCCACGCTGATATTGCAGGACATGGGTCAATTCATGTAACAGTATCGCGTCTGTAGCACTGCTTCCTTCACTGTACGCTGCTTCACGGATGTATATGTTTTTTCCATGTGCCATGAGGGGGAGCACCATACTAGGATTATGGCCCGGATACCGTTTCTTGGGGTCCTGTCAAAAAAAACGGGGGATGGCTCCTCGTCGGCCTTCGGCCTAGAAAGTCGCTCATCCCCCGTTTTCTCTGACACCCCATGATACTTTTTCTGGGGCCGCTGTCTCTGCTATGATGACTCCATTCCCCGAGGGCTGCTCCCCCTGGCTCCAGCCTCCTCACGACAAAACCTCCGGTCTTGCCGCTCCGGGGGCTTCCGCCACCCCCGCTTCGGGTCCCTGGCGGATTCTGACTATTACACTTCATCCTCAGGAACTACATCAATTGCACCAAATGCTTTAAATAACCACCTCAATGCCCCCCATGGAAATGGCCATTCCAATATTGTTACAGCTATTACAAAATGAGTGTCTTTTATTGGCTCTTCAAAGCAGGCAGAATCCCACCAAAACCAAGTTCGATTTTCAGGCTCCATCCAATATAGCCAACTGCTTAAAGACCATTTTCTTTCTTTATCTTGATCAGTTTTTTCTTGCCAGGATAACGTTTTTTGAAATTCAACTAACTCTATCTTTTCTTGATGTGACATTTCAGGATCAAAACTATCAATAAATTTTTTAGGTAATATACATTTCCATTCATCAAGTGTTGGCCAATTCTTGTCATAAGTATTATCTACAATCTTTAAAACTTCTTTTGCATTCTCCAATAGTTCACATGCATCTGATTTACATATTACTACAAATCTGACAGTTCCTAATCCTGTAGGTTTATCAGTTGGTTTTGGTGAATTTTCAAGCCTAATTTTCTCATTGAGAACTTCAGTTCTTACTTGTTTTACTTGCATCTTTACCCGATCCTTGAATAATCTTATCCTGTAGGCTTTTAAGCCCGTCTGGTCGAATTCCATACTGATCTGCAGCCTTTGTTGGATCAGCAATAATTGGTCGATCAGGGAAATCCTTAACTAAATCTTCAGCCACAGCACTTTTTCTTAATTCCTCTACAACAGATTGTGGAACTTCAAAAGTTTTAATTGTCGCTCCATTCATATTTTGTTTTACTCTTTTATTTAAAAAAGCTTGCGCCCTAGCTTCATCTCCAAAATTTAAATATAATGTTGTGTCACCTTGAACAGTAACATATCCATTACTATCTATTAAGATTCTTGTATTCTTAGTTCCTTCAACACGATAGACTGTTACTCTTTCATCAAACGATTTTAAATCATTTATGCTAAAATGTTCTAGTATATAATTAGAATTTTGAAATTTTGAAATTGCCTCTAATTGTTCACTGCTAAGATCCTGAACAATATCCATCCCTTTGCGTCCAAGGGAATTTAAGGTTTGCTGCATCCCAACGGGCAGACTTTTAAACTTATAAAACAGCCACCCTACCCTCGCTACATCAACAAACCCTATCACTGATACCGCCAGCGAAATAAATGACATCGTTACCGCAGTCTCTGCCGCTTCTAGCCCTTCTCCACGATCTATTATCCACGCATCTTCCACCAATGACTGCGCATACAGCATATCACGCCGTGTCCGCGCCTCATTGTACGCTCCGATACTCATTCCCAGATTTGTTCCGGCTATCGCTGTCTCTATCAGTATCCGCGGAAGTAACAGCGCCGTCCCTCCGGTCATGAAAAAACACGCTGCAGCAAGACCTATCGGAAGCACAAAACTTACTATCCCCGTGATCGTTTCTACCGTCTGCTTCCCCTCCAGCCACTGCGCTATCTTTTTCGCATCTTCCGCGTTTATCTCTCCACGGCTCAATACTTCCGCCACCACCGGCGCCATCTGCCAAACAGGAAAACTCCCATCAACTATCTTCTGCTCTACCTTCCCCTGCGCTTCACGGATCGTCTCCACAGCCGCTTCTATTTCAGACACCAAAAGCTCTGTATCAGTTTCCCCTTCAACACTGATCATGCCTATCAGCGGATACTGCAGTTCAAGTTCATACTGTTCATCCCTAAGCAATTTCAGTTCTGCCATCGTCTCTGTTAATGCTTCCCCCCGGCTTTTTATCTTTTTCCACAAACATTGGTTTTAATAGATCTGTTTGTACTAATGTTTCATTTACCCATATCCGATTCTGTACTGCTTCATACCGCCGTTTCGCTTCAAATAATTCGTTCAAATATTCCTGCGACCGTCTGCGTTCTTCACTGGTTTCGCCACCTCGTATAGCGGCGATTAGTTCCCCTCGCAAATCCCACAACTCTTCCTTATTCCGGTTGAGCCGTTCCAACGCATTATTCCGTATCTCTATCTCAAACCACAGAATGATGTCAAACCCTATCCCTAACGCCCCCTCGGGGATGCTCGTCCGTACCGGCAGGTCATAATAGTTTGCAAGCTCCCGGCACATCCCCAGCAATTCCGCAAGTCCTTCACTATTCAGTAGTTTCAACCCGTTCCGGGCATAATCCGCGGTGCTCGCAGCCTTATAAAACGCTTCATACAGATTCGACAGCCGCAGCTCAGCTACACTTATGTCCTGTTTCTTTCGCCGTTTCCAATCAAGGTCATACAATACTAAACTAAACTCTTCTACCGTTCGCTGGATCAGACGCTGTGCTTCATACCGGTGTATTTCCCCCATCACACCCTCCCTTCGAGCCAATCGTCGTACCGGCACAGCAGTTCAAGGTATTCCTGTTCACTCACTTCATATTGCTGCTTTTCAAGCCACCGCTCTACTTCATCCGCAGTCAGCTGCACCAGCCGCCCCATATCCGATTTCCGAAGCCGGTACACCCTATTCCCGGCAGGAAACCGTATATACGGATCACTGTCATATTCCGCTTGCTGCTCCGCTGCTTCCGCTTCAGATTCCAGCTCTTCCACCGTACTGTGCGCCTGGATCCGTCCTTCCGTGTACTGCGCCACATGGGTCAGCTCGTGCGCCAACAGCTTCCGCCCTTCTTCATCCCCGGGATTGTACTGGTTATTCCGGAAATAGATATCCTTGCCTATGGTCACCGCCAGCGCGTTCAACGATCGCGCTAGTTCATCCGCGTAACTGCCCGTATGCACGTGAACGTCCTCGATTTCTCCGCCGTGTTCCAGTCGGTACTCATGTACCCGTACGCTCTCCAGCGGAAACACCCGGTCTGCCTCAGAATCCCTCAGCATCCGCGGTTCCCAGCTTTGGTATTCTGCAAACGGCTGTGCTTTTTTCTCCAATATTGCTGCTTCACGGAATAGCGCGGCCTTGTTCTTTTTCAGATCTATCGCGTATTCTATGATATTCTTTACCCGGGAAAGATTGTAATGAGCATTACAGGCTCCGGCGAGACTTTGCGTATTTTCCATTGCGGGTCCCATATCCTTACACCCCTTTCCGTTTCTTTAATTCTCCCAACACATCGGTACTGTATTGCTGCGCGACTTTTTTCAGGTCTACCGAATCCTCTGTTCCCTCCGCATGTCCCACATCGTGGCTCACACTCCGGGCCAGCGCGGGCTGTTTCGCTTTCGAAAGCTCAGCCTTGTCCTGCTCGTAGTTCGCCTCGATCTTCCGCAGCCGTTCAAGTTCCCGGTCTTGTTCACCCATTCCCGTCCGCGGATGGTCCGCTCTATTCCCCGTGGTCATACCGCGTACCGTCTGTGCCGGCGCCGTGCCGCTGTTCACCCGGCGCGGTGTCCGTGTCGATGGGACCGGTACTCCGCTCCCTGTTCCTCCCGCTGTAGTTCCTGTGATTCCGCTGCCGCCGGACAGTTCCGGTCCAACTCCGCCCAGTGCCGCGCGCAGCACATTCATTTCTCCGCCGGACCCGGTAATCCCACCGGTCGGGACACTTCCGCCTGAGCTTCCGCTGCCGCCCAGGGACACAAACCGGTTATTCATTCCCGAATGTATCGAGGGGCTCGATCCAAAGCTCCGGTTTCCCAGACTTCGCAAATACACCGAAGGCGAGGCCATCCCCGCCATACTGCTCATCGCCGGAAGGCTGCCGGCAATCGCCGCCAATCCGCTGTTCCGCCGCACCTGCTCTATATACCGGTTCAGGGTCCGTTCGCTCATGCCGCCGCTGTGGGCTATTGCCCCAGCCCGGTAGCCCGCCGTTCCCTCGGGGCTTGCCACATTGTACGCCGTGTCGTTCCGCCCTTTCAGTACCCGGCCAAGCGCCTGCCGGAGGCCTTCCACGGTCTTCCCTTCCCGGACCGCTGTCTGTACCAGGGGAGCCAACTCACTCTTATAGTACCCTTCCCGGCCTTCGGGAACCTTCATACTATTCAGCGCCGCCGCCGCGGATGCCGCTTCGGTACCGCTGTATCCGTATGTCCCGCTCAGATCTTTCTCAGTTATACCCGACAGGTCCGCCGCGCTTACTCCTGGGAGCCCCTCCCCCGATCCCTCGCCGATGATCAGGCCGGGAAGGATGGAATCAGTACTATCTCCGCCGTAAGTAAACCCGCTCCGCAGTTCCACCCCAGCGGACCGGAGCTGCACCACAGTGTCGCCGCCTTCCTGCCGCTCCTCAGCCGTCGCTCCGATGTTCCGCACTTCCGCGATTGTTTCCAGTGTGCCCTTTTTCGCTTTCCGGTCAGCGGGCAACGTGGTCCCGGCGCTCCGGTACCGCGGACGGATCATCGCTGCAGCGGGAATCAGTCCGCTGAAACCACCCGCCGCCGGCCCGGTACTCCGGGTTCCGTTTTCCGCGGATACGATGCTTTGGCCGGTTTCGTCCGTTGCGGTCCCGCCGTTCCGGCCAAGCGGTACCGTGGTTTTGGTATCCATTCCGGGAAGCACTGGCGGAGAAGCCCGCCGGGCTTCTTCCCGCAGGATTCCACGCTTCACGTCCTGTACCGCAGCTTCCACCGCTTCCGCGCTGAGTCCGCTGGTCCGGTATTCTTCACTCCCCAGGTATGCCCGCAATCCGGTCTCATTCCCCAGATTGTACCGCACCCCCGGCAGTCCCGCCGCGGCCCGGACTGCCGCAGCTTCCGCCGCTGTGGCGCCCTTTCCGCGGCTCGCCGCTACTGCGGGTTTCATCGTTTCCAGCAATACACCAAGTACTTCTGGGGACAGTCCCTCATCTACCCGGATACTGTGCAGTATCCCCGCCATGGCTTCCGCCTCTTTCCCGGTGTAGCCGTAGTCCCGTTCAAGCACTTCACGGCCGAGACCAACTTCATCAAGTCCTTTTCCGCCAACTCCGCCGATGGTGATCTTACCGCCTTTGGATTCATTCAGGGCCGCGGTCCGCTCCAGTTCCGCTACCACCTGTTCCGCGGGGACCTCACGGATCGGTGCGGTTCCGTCCTTCGCCGCTGCTACCAGTTCCTCCGCGGGGATTTCGTAGTACACCTTCTTCTGCAGCGCCGGGTTCACCGCCGCGGGGGTTCCCGCTATCGCCGCGCTTACCACCTCTCCGACAGGCATCCCCGTACTCATCGAAATCGTGTGGTACTGGCCCAATGTCCGCGTCAGCCGTTCGTTTATTTTCTTCCGCTGTTCTTCGCTTTTTTCGGGGAGACTTCTCAACGCTTCCAGCGCCGCGCCGCTCCCGCCTTTGGGCAGAACCTTCGCTTTTTCAAGTTTCTGTATGTATTGCTCCCGGGCCTTTTCATCATAGAAGTCTACCGTTTCCGGTTCCCGGAACACCCCGGGGATCCCGCTCCGGTACAGCCGGATGGTTTCGTCAGCGCCCGCTGCCTGCCGGCTTTCGCCGTGCATGATTGCCCCAAGGGTTGTCTCCGCGGTTATCACCCGGTCAATACCGCCGCCGGCAGAGCCGGTAAGGACAGCCCCCACGGTCCCGGCCATTTCAGCCTTGCTGACACCGCTCCCGGCGTAGTAGCCCCAGTTCGCGTATATGCTTCCCAGAATTCCCCGGTACAGTGCTTCCTGCCCTTCGGGCATTCCATGCCTCAGAATTTCCCCGGCTTCTTCTTCGGTTATATTCAAAGCACGGGCGTCCGCGTCCCGGCGTATATCCAGCGGAACCCCGATCACACCCCGTTCTAACACCGCCGTTGCTGAGCCGAAGCCGGCTGCAGCTCGGATCAGCCGTTCCACCCGCAGGCCGGCAATTTCCCCGGCCGCCGCCGCGGTCTGTTCTATTTCCCGGGCCCGGAGTTCCGCCGCCCGCTCACGGTCAACCGCCGCCAGATCAGCCGCCGCCAGATCACCCAGTACTTCCCGGTAGGCCGCAAGCCGGGCCTCATTGGCGCCGGCTATGCCGCTTATCCTGTCGGCCCCGAGGCGATCCAGTTCCGCCCGAATCTCGGCGGCCATTCCTTCGGTATCAGATTCCAGCCGGCCGTATTCTTCTCCGGTCTCGGTCAGGTATATCAGCTCCGCGGCGTTCAGCAGCAGTTCCCCGGGATCGTACAGGATTGCCCGGTCTCCGTCCTTGAATATCCGGATTACCGCTTCAATCTTTTTAGCATCATCCGAAAAACCTTTGCCTTCCTGCACCCGCACCCACATTCCGTTCCCGTCGAACGCCCCGTACCAGCCGTCTTTCTTTACTTCACCGTTGGGGTTGTACCCCTGCGTCCAGTCTATCCCGCTTTCATCCTGCAGCGCGTCAAACCGGTATTTTGCCTTCCTCCGGTCGTAGGTCTCGCTGACGCTTCCGTCGCTGTACAGGTAGAGCGGTATGGTAGTTCCATCGGCGGGACTGTCATCAGCCGCCCCGGACCGGGAAGCGCCCTGGTAGGTCAGCGGCAGATAATCTTCATACTGAAGACCCGCCAGTTCCATTTCCCCTTTGCTGATCTGTGTCAGGCTTCCGGTGGTTCCCATGTATGTCCACAGTACCCGCTGGTATCCGTGGCCCTTTACCACTTCCTTTACGAATTGGTCCACCGCCTCTTCGTCCAGCCGGTTTCCTTCAAAAAATTCCGCGTCTATATTGATGTACGCCGCGTCCGCCGTCCGCAGACCCGCCGCCACACTGTGTTCCTCACAAAGTTCCCGCGCCTGTTCCCGCAGCGCGGCCTGTTCATCCGGGTCAGCTCCCCGAGCTTTCGCGTCTCCGTACGCTCCAAGGGTTTCTTCTATCCTGTTCGTTATCTCCGTATACCGGTTATCCCCTAAATACCAGCCGAGTTCCCGTACCATTGTTTCCCCCTTATCTTTTTCACTTCACCGTTTTTTATTCATGCCTTTTCCGAAACGGGTTCTACTCCCCGTCCCTTGCCGCAAGCAGCTGCTCCAGCTGCGTCATCGTATCCCGGTCCCGCTGAGCCTTCTGCTCCCGGTGGATCCGGTCGATCTGTTCAAGCCACGTCTTCCGCTCACTTCCGCTCATCCCCAGTATGGATTCACGCTCCCAGTGAAAGTAATACGCCAGATCCGCCGCCTCACGGTATATCGCTCCCCGCGGGCGGCTTATGCTTCCCCCAGTTCGGTCAGCGCTCCCCAGTATTCATTCCCGCATACTTCACACTTGAGCGGTATCTTCTTTATTACCTGGTGGTTCACCTGGTGCATGAAGTCTACCAGAAAGGCAAAGTCCGCCGAGCTCAGGCCCTCTATAGTTTTCCTGGTGATCATTTTTTCCTGGCCCAGTTCCGTGATGACCTTGCTCAGCAGCACCACGTAGAACGCTCCGCTCCCCCGCTGAACCTGACTGTCCCGTTCTATCAGCACCAGATCCTTAACCTGAATCAGCCGCATGGTCCCGGTGACCTTCCGGCCGGCTTCCGTCCTGATTCCGGTTCCCTTGGGCAGGGTAAATCTAAAACTCGTCCGTATGTTCATGGATCCGCTCCCTTACAATTCGAGGTTTGAAAAACGGCCGCTGTCCCCGCCGGCTTTGGGGCTTTCTCCGGAAGATTCTTCCGGATCGGCCGCCGGACCCGGCGCTCCCGGGGATTCCGGCCGCAGAGATGGCGGCGCTGTCTCGTTCTCAAAGGCCCCGTCGTCATATCGCATACTTCCCCGGTCCGGCGCGGCGGTTCCGCCCATCCGGTCGGTCAGCAGAACCCGCCGGTCCCCGGCCTGGACGTATACCAGATCGGCTTCGGTGGTAAAAAACTCCAGTTCGGGAAACTGGTAATTCCGTTTTAAATACTGAATCGCCTGGGCGCAGTTTTTAAGGTCCGGTTTATCCATTCCGGCGGTCTGCTGGCTTGGGGCCTTTCCCTGGGCCAGCAGCAGTGCCAGGGCATCCGCCAGGGTTTCCCGGGGCATCCCGTCGACGGCTGCCCGGATTTCCTCTTCCCGTGGTATTCCCATATCGTCCTTCTTATATAAACCGGGCTAACAGGCCCGACGCTTCGTTTCTCGATTTGATCGGCATGGGACTGATCCGGCCGCCCCGGAGTCCGAGTCCCGCCACGTTGGAACAGTCCATATCGTCCCCGATTTCCCCTGAGCAGTAAATAAATGCGCAGGAATCAAGGGCTGCCCCCCGCAGGGGAAACCCTTCAAACCGGCAGTTGTAAAACAGGCAGTTCCGGATTGTACCGCCGCTGAAGCCGTTCATCCCGCTGCCGTAGCTGATACTAAAGCCGCTGTGGGCGATAACGGTATTTTCTATTGCCGCGTCCAGAGCTTCAAAATCCGCGAAGGTTGAACCGCTTATCCGGCATCCCAGAAATTCCGCCCGCTGCAGACAGAGGTTTTTAAATATACTCTCCGAGACGGAACATCCCTGCCACCGGCTTCTGATAAGTGTCAGTCCGTCCAGGGTGGCGGTACGGATGGCGGTATCGGTGAAGCGGGCGCGCATAAAACTTGACCGGTAGAAAAAACTCTTTGCAATGCGTGTTCCCTCAAACCGGATATCATTGGCGTGGAGATCCCGGAGCTCAACCTCATTCCAGAGACTGGGCCCTGCGGCAAGACCGCTGAGGTCGCATTCCACAATCTGGCAGTCCCTGAGTTCTCCCTTGAGGATTTCCTGTTCAATAAGCATCCGGTTTGACCGTCCGTAAAAACCCACTGTTCCTCCCGGGGAATTTAATCCCAGCGCCGCACGGTTATCCGCAGGTTTTCCTTGGTGTCCTGCTCTTCCTGCACAACGCTGTAGCCCATGCCGCGGATTTTATCCATCACCGTTTCATACGCGTACTGCCGGGTAATCCGGTTCATGATCTCTTCCTGTTTCTGGCCGGTAAAGGTTTCAATGGCCCACCAGTCCGCCGCAACTTCGTATCCCTTATCCTTCTGCCGGATTCCTATGCTGTAGGAACTGCCGGTTTTTATCTCCATGATGCAGTCTTCGATTATCTCATTTTTGCCGTATCCCTTAAGGGTAATGGTCTGGCCTTGTTCCGCCTCGTTGTATTGAATACCCAGAACCGTCAGAGCCTGCTTGAGCATGGCAAGGTCTTTTATCTGTGTATCCACCTTCGCTATATGGGACATGGGGTCCTCCTTTTTCGGTACTTAGCTTGACGCCGCCGCTTCCTTGAGACGTTCTCCGGTCTTGATTCTGATATACGCGGTGCTGCCAATCTTATAATCCAGTTCCTCTATCTGACACCGGAAGAAATCACCGAACATTTCGATTATTTTGAACTTACCGATTATCTTCTGGAATTCCGCGTCCTCCGCGATGGATTCGGTGACACCTACCTCAATGCCCGTTTTGTCCGCGCCGGTCCGCACGAGAAAAAACCGCTGGACGCCGTTAACTTCCGAGACCTCTATAATCCGGTATACCGTATACACCGGCTCGTATTCCTGTACCTGCTTCGCTACCACCACCGCCCGGGGCAGGGGCGCAATTTCCAGGAGCACCAGGGGGTCCTGAATAATTATTTCAGCCTCCGGAGGGTCGCTCGCGCACGCGGTGAGAAGAATGACCAAGAGTCCGGGGATAAGCAGTTTTTTCATCGAACCTCCCTGATTTCAGCGGACCCGGGATCTACTTTGCCGCCGGAGATTTGTTCAGCAAATTCCATACGTACTCTCCTTCCCGGTCGGTAAAGATTTGGTCAATGGTATCCAGGAAAATATAAAAAGCTTCCACCTGTATTTCTTCGGCAGCGTCCTTCTCCGGCTGCTGCCGTGAACCGGACCGTTCTTCCGGCGCGGGTTTCCCGAATCTTTGTTCCGGCACTCCGGTGTAATAATAGGACCCGGTGGAAATTTCATGCTTACCCTTGGGAAGAACGAAGTTTTCAGCCGCATCCCATCCGATAAACATATTATTTGTGTACAGGCCTCTTCCGGGAGCGGAAAGCGCCGGCACCACCCCGAACAGTTCCGCCGGAATTACCGACCGGACCAACGCAGCGGAAATTTCCCGGTACGCCTCCCAGAGATGTTTCATGGTGAATTCCCGGAGCGGATACCGGATCGATGTGAGGAGAACATTGTTCCGGATCTCCCTGAGTTCCACATAGAGGATACTCAGTTCTTCGGACAGCTGGACCCGGCCGTGGATGGCGTAATCCGCCAGGGCACTTCCGATACCCGCCGAGTTGGTATACCCGGAAAAATCCGACGGGCGCATAACCTGGAACAGGTTTGTGGCGGACAAGAGGTATCCCATGATCAGGCTAAAATAGTCGTCCCCTTCCCGGAGGGGAACCCCGTGCTGGGTAATAAACGGCGCCTGGATAAATTCGAATTCCCCGCTTTCCAGGGCGACTAGTTTAAGAAATTCCAGTTCGAAATTATGTACCAGAACCTTCGGCATTCCGGTTCCGCGGTTCTCCGCAAAGAGGCGGAGGTTCATTTCTGCCAGCGCTGCGTCGATGGCGTCGGGAATATCCCCGGGGGATTCAAAAAACCGGAGCACCGTAACGGGATAGTAGTTCTGCCGGAAGGCGTAAAAACTGAGACTGAGAATATAAAAATCTTCGCTTCTGAATACGAAGGGTTTGCAGATATACTGCAGCGGAACCGTATACTGCTCGTTCCGCAGGGCATTCATAAGCACGAAGGGGTTATTCGCTTTTCGGTCGTAATAGGTGGCGGTGAGCCACTTCTGCATAGAAACGGGTTTTACCAGTCCCCCGTTTACCAGATGTTTCGGAAGTTCCTGGTTAATTTCCGCTACTATCCCGGGGGCCACCGCAGATGCGCCGGAGGTTTCCAGCATAACCATGGCGGGGATCTTTTCGTTTAAACCGTTGTACCGGTCCTGGAGATCCGTAACGACTTGTATTACCGGATCAGGTTTCTGTTCCGCCCCTTTGCCGGGCAGTTTGGCAATTTCCAGTTTCTGCGCGGAGAGAGTATGGGGTATCAACAGCGGAAGCAGAATACAGACTAACCATACAATACTTTTCTTTTCCGTTGACACCGCCATGACCCTCTCCAGTTACAGATTCTTTAGTTTTCCTGTACCGTTAACCCGTATACGGTTACGCCCATTCGGCGTTTTCGTATACAAGTGAAATGGTTTCCTGAATAACACCATTCTCGGTGCTGCTCAGGTCGGAAACGGTCCATCCGCAGGGAACACAGTTAAACAGGTTCCGGCGCTGGATTTCAGTGGTACCGTCCCGGTCCATGAAAACTACGGATACGGATTTCTGCTCGGGATTTCCCCGTTCCACACTCTTCCACCATTCCTTGAGGACCTTGTCCCGGGGATCGGCGTTGCGGACCATCTTTACCGTATCGTACTTTACTTTTCCGACAACCTTCCGGGGATTTTTATCCATCCCGCCCATGTCATCGGAAACTTCCGCGGTGGCACCGAGGCCGGAAACCGAAACAAAGTTTCCGTAATCGATGCCGTCGACTTCAACCTTAAAATAGGTTTTCGTAGTGGGGCTGTAATCTGCCATACGTTCTCCTTTTTGGCTTACTAGCCAGTGTTTTATTCGTTATCAAGGGTTTTCTGAGAAACCCTGAACACGACAAATTCAGCGGGTTTGGCCGGGGCCAGACCCAGTTCGACGACAACGTATCCCGCGTCGATGGATTCCGGGGGATTGAGCTCATCGTCACACCGGACATAAAAGGCTTCCTCAGGGGTATCCCCGAAGAGGGCCCCGGAGCGCCAGATATTCAGCAGGAAGGATGTAATATTCCGGGTGATTTTTTTCCAGAGATCCCGGGTATTCGGTTCGAATACCACCCAGTTGGTACCGTTCTGGATCGCCTGTTCAACCATGCAGAAAAGACGGCGGACGTTGACATACCGCCATTCCGGATCGGAGCTGACCGTCCGCGCTCCCCAGACCCGGATACCCCGGCCGGGGAATTCCCGGATACAGTTGATCCCCTTGGGATTGAGCAGTTCCTGTTCAGCGTCGGTAAGGTTGTACTTGAGACCCAGGGCGGTCTTGAAGATTTCGTTGGCCGGCGCCTTGTGGACGCCCCGGGTCCCGTCAACCCGGCTGCAGATACCGCACATTCCCCCCGAGGGCGGAGCGTACACGTTCTGGTCCGCCGCGGTGTCGTACATCTCGATCCAGGGGAAATAATACGCCCCCATGATGGAGTCCCGGGGCATGGGCATGGTGTCGATGCCTTTTTCCAGCTCCTCAGGAGAATCCAGTACGGCAAAGCGGAAACGGTTTTTCTCGCAGTGGGTCAGGATCGCGTCCTGAGCCGCGGGATCGATGACCCCCGGGGCCGCCACCAGGGCAATATCGGGGATCGTATCAAAGAGGCAGAGGCCGGTCTTTTTTCCCGGGCCGTCGTCGGTTCCGATAATAAGTTTCGCGATATTGGCGGGATTTTCAATTTTCACCGGTTCCTGGGGAGCTTCGGCGGCGTCGGCTTTCTGGTCCGCCCCTTCCTCACCCTTCGCGGCGGGTTTTTTCTTTTCCTGGGGCAGCTCCATCAGGTTGTTGATATACGCCTTGGTTCCGCCGTTCTGAAAGAACTGGTACACCCCATGGCCGAGCCATCCTTTGCTGTGAAGCCCGCCGAAAATCTTGGTATACTGGGTCCAGTTCGTGACCAGGACCGCTTCGTTGACCGGTCCTTTTTCGGCCACCCCCAGGAAGCCGGCGATGTTGGTGGCCCCCGCTTCGATCGGCTTTGAACCGCTGCTTACTTCCTCAACATATACGCCTGGTGTTTGGTAATTAGGCACTTTCGTATCCCCCTTTTACAGGATTGGTATTTTCTTCCCAAAACATGGAAATTAAGCCGGCCCGGTCCGTACACGAATCCGGAGCGGCATATGTGATTATTCAACCGTCTTGCTTCTGATATCCGTTTTCTGAACCCGCCGGAACTCGCCTCCTTTTTCAGAATTCACCGCCGCCTCTATCCGGTACTCAATGGTCACGGCCGGAAATGCCTGGCCCGCCGGCAGGGGCCGATTGACAATGGGCTCCCTGATTACCGGCTCGATATACACGGTATCATTTGAATTGCCGTGCCAGTTGTAGTCCCCCGGGGAAAAGGTATTGTGGTCCTTGAAATACCTGATGATGCAGCCCGCGGCTTCAAGAAGAGCCGGGTATGTCCCGGAAATAACCGTGACGGCGGCAATAAAAGCCACATAGGTCGGAGCGGGATAAGTTTTTTCATCCACAAAAACCTTTTCCCCGTTTTTATCCTGCGACACCTGGGCCACATCCGTTACTATAAGAAAAACACCGGCGGCTTCCGGCGCCGCAGCGGCGGGAACACCGCCGCGTACGTCAAAGAGACCGGTGGATGAACCTACCTCACTGAGGATTCCGAATAGCGTTTCATAGCAGTGTCTGAGTATTCCGTATTGGCTCAATCCAATTCTCTCCGGTTCTCTATTCTGACCTCATCCAGGTACGGAAGCTCATCGTCTTTGAGGACGAGCTTATCCACCGCGACACCGGCGTCAATATCAAACAGCCGGACTTCATCCACCGACAGGATCCCCTCAACCTTTTCAATCTGTTTCAGCACCGTCCCGCCGGTCACCGCCTTGCCGAATTCCCATCCGCCGCCGGTTCCGCCGCACAGGGCGTGGAAATTGGCGCGCAGGGCCGTATCAATATTTTTTTTCAGCCGTTCCACATCCATGACATCGCTTTTGAAAACCAGGGTCATGAGAATATGGAACCCCCGGTACAGCGGCGCCTGAACCCTGATTTTCGTTCCCACCAGTTTCCGTTCATCCAGGTAGCCGTGGACCCTGCGGATCAGTTCCCGGGAAGGGATAAGCCGGTGGGCCAGGGTCTCTCCCGAGGGAATGACGGGAATAACGATTACCGTGATTTCGCCCTGCCGGTTCTTTTCCTTGAGGCACCAGGCCCGGCCCACCGAAGCGGACGCTTCCCGGGAAAGCCACTGGAAGTCCTCGGCCGTGACCGCCCGCTGCAGACTCTTGAAGACTCCGGCTGCCCGGGATTTAAGATTATCGATGGTTTCCATATCCGCGCCGCCCTCGGCGGGAAATGGATTATCGCAGCCGGCGATAAAGGGAATACTCTGGGTGAGGGTCCTCAGTGTTCCCGCGGCCACATTGCCCGAAGAACCGCCGCCGGTGCAGTACGATCCGATACGGATATTGAATTTCCGGCGGGGCGGATTTATCCCCCGCTGGCCGTCACCGAAAAAGATTCTGTTTTCGCGGTAGTCCACCACAAAGTGGCGGGAATGGGAATTTGAAGCGTAAAAGGTGTCCGCCTCTTTGTACCGGACCCAGACGGACTCCCCGTCAATCTGGTACGGCTCGGGGATCCCCTCGCCTTTCATGATTTCCAGTTCGTTGGCCGGCGGAATTGAACCTTCGTCAATATACAGTTCCATTCCCGGAAGCAGCGGTCCATGGGCAGGGCTGACCCACTGCGCGGGCGCGCCGGTACCGGAGCCGGCAATCTCGTTTTTATAGGTGGTCCTGTTCCGGGCGTATACCGCGTTGGTCAGCACCGCCGTCACCGTAGGCTGGATTTCAAAACTGCCCGAAAGAAACCGGACCCTGAGCCAGTACAGGTCCCTGTCAAACTGGTCCTTGCTGGCCATATCCTCGGGGGCGGTAAATTCGATAAACCCCGATTCATGGAATGAGTCGGTATAATCATTTACCGGAAGCCCCTGCCAGCCGGTTCCGTCCCAATATTCCCATGAAAGATCCAGAAGCCGCCGTTCCGCGGCGGATTCAAACAGTTTTTCGTTGAAAAAAGAAAAACGCCGGCTTTTTGGTTTTGATGAACGGTCGTCATCAATTTTTATATACAGAGAACCGGATCCCTTGGGAAAAGCCGACGAAAAGCCGAGGTACAGCGCCGGTATCGTATCGGCGGAAATATCAAAGAGGAGCGTTTCCGGGGTCTGGTTTTGTTTTGTTTTCCGCAGCCGGGTTTTCAGATCGTGCCAGGAAAAATTACTGTTGGTGTATATCGATTCGGGCTGCTGAATACCGGCGTTGTAGCTGAGGCGTATCTTGCTGAATACCGGCGAATGCACCTTGGAAGAAAACTGCCATACCCAGTTTTCCTTGTCGTCCTTAATGTATTCGCCTCCCAGGGAAAAGTCCTTGGTAAGCAGCCGGATTCTGAGCCAGTACCGTTCTTCCTTGTTTACCGCTGTTTTAAAAATGGTATCCGGTACAATGAACTGAACCTCTCCGGGCTGTTTAAAGGCAAAGGTCCCGTCCTTAAAATCAAACCGGTTGGGCCCTGACGTATCCCGGGGGCTTTCCCCGATTTTCGCCCAGTTGCTGCCGTCCCAGTATTCATACGAAAACCGAACGTTTTCATTCTCATCGCCGGGAACGTATATTTCACTGAAGGCGAAGGACAGAAAAACCCTGCTGCCGGGGCGGGAAAATATTTCATCCGCCGAAAGGTAGAATATTTCATTGTATTCGGGATTTTCCGAAAAAATCCGGAAAGAACTGTTCATATCCACCGGCGCGTACTGGGATCCGGAATTGGAAAAACACAGATCCGGCAGAAATCCCGAACCGCCGAAATGGGTCTGGAGTTCCAGACCCGAAACAGTAATGGCTTTGCGGCTTTCCGGAACTTCCGTCAGAACCGCCCGGAGGAAGTACCCTTCCTGCCCGTTTACCGTATTGGGTTCTATGGGAACCGGGCCTTGAATATATATAGTGTTGTCCCGTTTTTTCCGTTTATCTATTGTCTGGCGGGGAGCAATATGCACCCAGGCGCGGCCGTCCCAGTATTCCCAGTACAGAAAATTCGTTATCTCATCCCGCACCGACGTAATTTCCGCGGAGGATTTAAAGGTTATCTGAATGGTGTGGTCGGAAAGCAGATACGAAAACAGCGGTGAACCTATATACAGAATATGATCAATCTCTCCGTTAGCCTCAAAAAGCCTAAAGGGGGAAACTGCATCGTCCCCGCAGTAATCGGTCCAGAGTTCTCCGCGCCGGTTGATACAGGCCAGCAGGCGGTTATTCTGTACGGTAATATTCTGTTCCGTCTCGAACATGTACATGGTGTCGCCGCCGGAAGCCGCGGCTATCTGGGTGCCGGCCTTGACCGCGACAGGTTTTTTATACCCTTCCACAGGAAAGAAACGGATCACTGCCCGGGCCGCCTGGGGCGGGATGAGGGAAAGACCCATAAGCTCGAGGAGGGACAGATACGTTTTTTCCGGAACCTGGTTGAGGCGGTAGAGAGTAAGTTCCGTCATCCAGGCAAAGAGTTCAATCAGGGTGATCCCCGGGTCCGTCGGATTATGGTTTGTCCATTCCGGGCAGTACCGGGGAATCAGCCGTATTGCCTCATCAACGATATCGTCAAAGGTCCTGTCATCCAAGTTGCTTTTTGGAATCAATTTCACCTCGCTCTAAATAAAAGGGATAGACCATATTAAAAAACGTATTCACGGACCGGATCTCATAGTCTATGTGGATGTTTATCGCCACGGGATTGTCAGGGTCGGGTTCACCTCTGACTTCCTTTAAAATAACCCGGGGCTCCCACCTGACTATGGCTTCTTTTACATAATGCTCGGCCAGGGTTACGGCCCTGGGTGTATTGGGAGAAAAAACGAGTTCATTAATGGCACAGCCGAAATCCGGACGCATCAGGCGTTCTCCCGGGCTGGTGCTGAGTATTATTCGGATGGATTCCTCTATGCTTTTTTCATACTGGGAGAAGCGGATATTTCCTTTGATATCGGAAGTGACTGGAAACGCCCATCCTTTACCCAGCAGATTCCTATTCATAACTCACTGTCTCCATTTTATATTTCAATGAATTAACAAATTGTTTTTTTAACTGGGATAACAATTTATTCTACTCAGGCCTCATCAAACAATCTATATAGTTTCCCACGGAATAACAACTTTTTTTTATTTTTTTCGGTGTTTTTATTTTAATCAATCATTGATAAAAGAGGTATTAAATATTTCATTGCATGAATTTTTTAATTTTTCGAAAAAAGTTAGCGTATTAAGTTTTTTATTGTTGATAATTCATCCAAGTATTTGTTAGTATGGAATAGATGGACCTGCCCTCTGATTAATTTAAAAAATTCTTTTTGAATTTCTGTGATGCCGAAAAATTTGCTGTATATTGGCTGTAATAAATACGGGGAGGCTGCGACATGTTTTCGTATTATTTCCTGGGAAAGGTAACCGACAATCAGGATCCGGACTCCCTGAACAGAATCCGGGTCAGCAAAATCGGAGAGGATGAATCCGTTACCGACTGGATTCCCGTTATAACTCCCTACGCCGGAAACGACACCGGCCTTTCCCTGCTCCCCGATGTGGATGATCAGGTATTAGTTGTTTCATTGGATGAACATAATATCAGAAAGGCGGCCATAGGCGGCCTTTGGTCAAACGAAGCTGCGCCGCCTTCCACGGGAGAAAACTCCGACGCGGATCTGAATCAGGACGGAAACAACAGCCTCAGGTTTTTCAAGAGCCGCAGCGGGAGCATGGTTATTTTTGACGACACCGAGGGAGAGGAAAAAATACAGATCATTTCCTCCGACGGAAAATCCCGGTTTGAGTTTCTCAATGCCGATGAAATGGTTTCCCTTACCACGGAGAACGACCTGACCATCGGAGCCAAGGGAGTCATTTCCATCCAGGCTGAAGAAATCGAAATAAACAGCAAGAAACAGCTTAATCTCACCGGGGAGGAATTCCAGATAGCCGCGAAAAAAGCTATGGATATCACCTCCGATCAGGATATAACCGTAAAAGGCTCGGGCATAGCCCTTAATTGAAGGAGAGTGTTTATATGGCCGAAAAACAGGAACTGGAAATTCAGATTACCCATGACGGTACCGTTACAATTAATGTCCAGGGAGCCAAGGGCAGTTCCTGTCTGGATTTAACCAAAGATCTTGAAGAGAGCCTGGGAGTGGTCATGGACCGTGAGCGGAAATCTTCGTTTTACGAACAGCCTGATACGGAAAAAGTCCGGATCCAGGGAGAAAAGCAATGAACCCGGGGGGCATAGACTTTTTTCTTCCCCTGGGACTCTCCATGGACGGAAAACTGTACCGGAAGGGACGGATGCATCTGGCCACCACCGCGGACGAGCTTGAAATCCAAAGCACCGACGAAGTGGGAATGAATACCCGGTACCGGGACATTATGCTTCTATCCCGGGTTATTGATGAACTGGAAGGTATTTCCCCGGTTACGGTAGAGATTATAGAGAATCTTTTTGAAGCGGACTTCCTGTACCTGCAGCTGCTGTACAAGGAATTAAACGGCGACATGGAAACGAGAATTACCGCCACCTGTCCTGAATGCGGAACCCGCAGCCAGGTACATATTCCCAGCCTGTATGAAGATATGGGGCTTTATAAGGATCAGGGTTAGCATTTACCGGAGAGATCCGTGGGGATAACCGGCGTATGGGGAAACAGATGAATACGGGGCAGGAAAAACAGCGGGACACCACCCGGTATGTGGGTATTAACTTATACAAAGCCCGGAAAAAAATTCTCCAGGATTTCCCGGATATGGCGGAAGCGGATATCGCCGTGGAGTACACGGAATCACCCCATCCCCGGTTAACCGTGCTGAACTGCCGGTTTGAGCCTGCCCGGCGGACGATACGGCTTACCGTTTCATCAAACAACCCCATCCGCCATCTGCCCTCAAATTACCAGAACAATGAATTTCTCCGGGGGTTTCTCATGATCTTTCAGCATATTATGAACGATACGGCGGGAACCCTGGATAATCTGCATGAATATTTCAGGCCCATGGAAAGCCCCGTACGGTTTCTTCCGGTACTGGCGGACTGGCTGGGCATACACCTGGATACCCTGGGCGGGGAAGATGAGGTCCGGCGGTTCCTCCAGTACGCGATTCCTCTGTACCGCTACCGCGGTACGGCCCTGGGCCTCCGGGCGCATCTGGCCATTGTATCCGGGGTTATTCCCGAGATCATTGAAGGGTCCCGGCCCTACTCTTCCATGGTTATCCATGAAAACTCCGGAGTGGAAACCAGTCTGTTTGAGGCTGAAAATGAGGAACAGTGTTTTACCATTTTTTTTCCGGTGGAGCGGAGCCGCTTTGATGACACATTGATACGGAGACTTTCCCTGATTGTTCAGCAGGAAAAACCGGTCCACACCAAAGCGTACATCAGTTTTGTGCAGCCCAAAAAAGAATGGAGAAAGGTTACCACCATCCGGGAGGAAAACTCCATGGATCTGGACGGGGTGATATTTATCTAGGGAGCATTTGATATGGCGGAACATCTGGAACCATTCAGACGGGCAAACTTTTTCCCGGGACTGCAGGCAGGACCGGGATACTGGAATGCCATAGAGGATTACCATTTCGAGAAGGAATTGCTCTACAACAAGCTTTTCCACGGATTCGGAATCGTCTCGGGGTACCTCGACTCTCTGCAGGTGCAGGCTGAAAAAACCAAGGGGGGACTTATCACCCTGCTGATTGCCCGGGGTGTCGCCATTGACGGCACCGGCCGGCCGCTGTTTCTGTATGAACCCCAGGTGCTGGTACTGGATCCGAAAAAATTCAAACTTCCCGCTACGGTATTCGTAACCATCAAATACGAAGAACAGTATGTGGAATATTATCAGAATAAAGAAAACAGCGATCTCCAGGGGTATCAGAAGCGGCTGGAAACGGTAAAGCTGGACATAGTCCCGGAAATCCGGGAGCCGGAGCTGGAGATTGAACTTGCCCGGATACAGCTCGCCGAGGACGAAGGCGGCGGGCTGCACGAAATAAAAAACAACGATGATTTTACCGATCCCGGGGTAAACACCCTGGATTACCGCTTTGTTCCCTGGGCGTCGCGGATTAAAAAGGGGATTTCCACCTACCTGCTGCGCTTTTTGGTGGAATTGCTGGAGTATACCAGAACGGTGGCTGCTTCGGGCTACGAGGTACTGCCGGTTATATCGCTCCGGAATCTCCAGAGTTCCGCCATGACCGCCAAGATGATTGTCCAGTGCGCGGGAATTTCCTTTGACGATGTGATTCACCTGATCCATCCCCTGTTTGATCATGACCATCAGGTCCTGTTTGAAATCGCGGAGTACGAACGGGAACACGAGGATGAAGGACGGCTGTACACGGCGAAAAACAGCTATGAAATTTCCAGGACCGCCATGTATGATCTCGGCGACCGCCTGAAAAGCTACAACAACAGCTATGAAGAAATCGATCTTATCCTCAAGGCCCACCGTGCCGTAATGGAAGGACTGCGCCAGACCCTGATCGCCAAAGAAGTGAGCAGCGACGATATTAAATACATCAGCTACACCATGCCCCATGTGCTGCTTTTCGGCGAAGACCGGTACACCCTGGTGGATACCCTCAATCCCGGTTCCAAGGAATCCCTGGAAAACCACCAGTTTGAGCTGGTGGACTGCAGCCATCCCTCCACCCATAACGAAGCGTTTTTCTATCCCGACGGGGTATTGGTCCACGATACGGTAAAACGGTGGATCGGCGGAACCATGCAGTTCCAGCTGCGCAACATCATCCGGGGACGGAAAATGCTGGTCATCCGGCGTACGGATATCCACCAGGGGAATTATTCCGTGGAGGTCCGCCTGGACGGGACCCAGATGCGGGTGCTGGACGTGGACGGGGTCGATACGAAACAGCGCTGGCGGAATCTGTTTGTGGTTTACGACGAGGGTGAGGTAAAAGAAAACGCGGGTCTGATCCGGTTCAGCATCGGGGAAAAAGGCCGTGACAATACGGGAACAATTTGGATCTACCAGATTCTGTAACAGGGAATACGGGCTAAGGAGTATGCGCATAAATGCGCTTCCGATTCAAAAGGATACTAGGAGTATTCATGGGTTTTAAATATTGCAAGGAAGGCCATGTGATGGATCCTTCCTGGAAACAGTGTCCCGTATGTCTGGCGCCGCTCCGCGGCTGGCTGGTACAGCTTAAGGATAATCTTCCGGGAACGGTCTATACCATACATGAAGGAAAATCGTTTATCGGCAGCGGCGCGGACTGCGAAATACGTATCCTTGACGGAAACTTAAGCCGGCAGCATGCCTACATGACCATCGCGGATTCAATCTGTTCCATTGTGGATCTCGGAAACGGGGCGCTTATCAAGGTTAACAACTGCGAGACGGTAAAGACCACCCTGATTGACGGGGATGTAATCCAGCTTGGGGATCTGAGTTTTAAAATAAAATTGCTCTAGGGGGAATAATGAGAAAGACCCGCCGTATACCTGTGTTTGGTTTTTTATTTCTGTTTATGTTCTCCATGTCCGCTGTTCTTAACGCCCAGGAAGAAAAAAGCAAACTCTCAATAAAGATTGACCAGATAATTTCGGATGATTTTCCCAATATACGAGCCTATGCGGTTATCCAGGATGACAAGGGAGAAGTTCTTACCGGACTGTCGCCGGGGCTTTTCCAGTTCCGGATTGATTCCATGGAGACCGAGCTCAAGTCACAGATAACCCCCTTTGCCATGAAAGAGGCTCCCATTGACTACAGCATAATATTTTCCAACAACGGAATCATGGAAGGGGAGCCCCTGGATTTCCAGAAAAACGCGCTCCTGCAGTTTATCGACACCATGAAAGCCTCCGACCGGCTGTCCCTGTATACCATCGGCGAGGAAGCGGGAATAATTTTTGAGGAGATGGGAAAAGAAGACATCGATCCCGCCATGGTCAACAGTGTGGAAATCAGCTCGGTGCAGCCCCGGGTATACGATTCGGTGATCAATGTGGTGCGTAAGGTCCAGCGGAGGCATACCGACCGCAGGGTCATCATAATCATATCCGACGGACGGGATCAGAACAGCCGGTTTACCAAGGACCAGATGAATACGGTACTGGGTGAAGCGGATATTCCGATCTATGCCATAGGCATCCGGGTACTCAATACCCAGAGCCTCAGCAATCTCAACGAAATGGCGGACTTTACCGGGGGATCGTATATATACTCAACCCGGCTCGCGGATATTCCCGATAACCTGAAGCGGATTAATTCGCGGATTACCCAGCCCTACATTATTGACCTGAAGATCCGCAAAATGAAAGCCGATGAATTGCCCCACGTCCTGGAAGTTTCCGTTAATACCAGCGACAGCAGCGGCAAAGGACAGAAAACCTTTGTCGCGGTTAAGGTTCCGGTGCCCCGGTGGGTGCGCTGGACCATACTGATCGCCGCCGCGGCGGCAATCGCGGCGGCGGTGGTGGTGACCATTATTCTCCGTATTAAAAAACGCCACCGCATGGGAATAACCAAACGGAAATGCCCGGAGTGCCGCAACCGTATGAAGGACACCTGGGACTCCTGTCCGTTCTGCCGGTATCTTCCGGAAAAAAAGAAGAAAAAGAAACACAAGGGAAAGAGTGATGCCTGAAACGACGGTCCCCGGTATATACGTTACCGAACAGCAATACACCCTCAATCCGCTGCATATCGATGCCCGGTGTGTAACCGGTTTCGTGGGAATCGCGGAACGGGGACCGCTCCATTCGCCGGTACAGATCCGAAGCTTCGACGAATACCTTAAAATCTTCGGGGCCTTTGATACCGCGGGCAACCTGCCCTTCTCGGTGTACAACTATTTTAAATGCGGCGGCGCAGAATGTATTATTGTCCGGGTAGCCGACGAAACCAACGCCAGAAAAGCCCGTCTCCGGATGAAGTGCCAGAACGGAGGGTTCCAGCTGGAAGCGAAATCCGAAGGGATCTGGGGGAACTACATTAAAGCCCGCGTCTGGCACGAGACCGACGCCGCGGCTCCCGTCCGCGGGGCCGACGGGGAGGAAGGAAACTGGATCGAATTGGAAAACCGGGAAATCCGGGAACAGGATATTCTCCGAATCTCCCTTTCCGGCCGGAGCGTCTACCGCACGGTGGTACGCAAAGAAAATGATATCTGCCACCTCGACAAACCCCTGAGGCTGCTCCGGGGAATCAAGGATCCGTCCGCGGATATAAAGGCGGAAAAGGCCTTTGTATCCCTGAGCCTCAGCTGCAAGGGAAAGACAGAAAACTATCTGCACCTTTCAACGAACCCCGCGTCGGAGCGGTACCTGGTTTCGTATGTCAATGAACGCTCCCGGCTGTGTGTCCTGCATCCGGACCAGCCAGAGGGAATCATCACCCCCTTCTTTGAACAGACCGCATCGGGAGGAAACGACGGGATCGCCGAAATTTCTCCCGGGGATTTTATCGGCCATTACAACGGCCTTAACGACCACCGCGGCCTGGGCGCGCTGGAAAGCAGGGACGATATATCCCTGATCGCGGCGCCGGATATCCCCTGGCTGCTGGGGCAGGCGGGGAAAACCCCGGAAGAACGGGAACAGGGTGTATTCGCTGTTCAGTCCGCTATGGTGGAACAGGCGGAACGCTTCCCCGGAAGGTTCGCGGTGCTGGATATTCCCGGCGTATTTGACAGCCTCAAAGCCATGCAGTGGGCGAAGAAATTCGACAGCCCTTCGGCGGCAGCGTATTATCCGTCCATCGATGTGATCGACCCACTGGATCCCCAGGGATTCAAAACCGTCAGGATTCCGCCTTCGGGGGCGATCTGCGGAAGCATTGTCGCCACGGACAGCGAAAAAGGAATTTTCCACGCCCCGGCGAATACCACCCTCCAGGGCGCGGTGGGACTTTCATCCCGCATAGAGGACCGGGAGTACGAACTGCTCTACCCCGCCGGAGTCAATCTGCTGAAGTATTTTCCCGGCAGGGGAATCAAGATATGGGGGGTGCGGACCCTGTCGTCGGACCCGGAATGGAAATACATCAACGTCCGGCGGACCTTTTCGGCGATCTGCAAAAGCCTTAAACAGGGAACCCAGTGGGCCGTCTTTGAACCGAACGACAAAAATCTGCGCAAGCGTCTGGTCCGGCAGGTATCGGGATTCCTCCTGGACCTGTGGCTTAAGGGCTACCTGGCGGGAAGCACCGCGGAGCAGGGTTTTTTCGTCCGCTGCGACGAGGAACTGAATCCGCCGGAAAATATCGACCAGGGGATCCTCACCTTTGAGGCGGGCCTCGCCATCACGAAACCAGCGGAATTTTTTACTATTTTTATCACCGCCGAAAAAGAAGGCGCCAGTGTATATATCGAAGAATCCTAAAGGAGGCATTGAATGTCGGATGATAAACGGTTGAGTTCATATCTTTTTACCATTGAGATCGATGGTATCGAGACTGCCCGGTTCCAGAAATGCGAAGGGCTTGAGGCGGAAACCTACGTGTATGAAATAGAAGAAGGGGGACTCAATACTTCGACCCACAAATTCTACGGCCGCACCCGGTATCCGAATCTGATTCTTGAAAAGGGCATTACCGAAAATGAGGCTTTGTTCAAATGGTACAAAGAAACCGTTTTGGAAGACCGCAAGATCGAACGGAAAAACGGGTCCATCATCCTCAAGGACACGGAAAACAACGAAGTCAAACGGTGGAATTTTTTCCGGGCCTTTCCCTGCCGGTGGATCGGTCCCAGGCTCGAAACCAATATGGGCAGCGATTACGCCCTGGAACGGATCGAAATAACCCATGAAGGTCTGATGGTGGACGGCAATTAAAGAGCCGGACTATGCCCGGCTAAAAAAAGAAAAATAAAATCCCAGGAGGGAAACATGGCACTGGAAAAAGCGGTAATTACAAATCTCGATACCAATGATGAAATACCGGTTCTTTTTAATCCCAAGGAATACGTAATAGAAAAGAAAACGCCCTGGTCCGAAATGAATGTCTTCGGCCTGGATTCACCGCCGGTGCAGTTTACCATGGGCGAACGGAAACGGCTGACCATGGAGCTGTTCTTCGACACATCCGAGGAAAAAACCGATGTCAGGGAACACACCAACAAGATCGAAAACCTTATGATGGTCAACGCCCAGGAGCACCGGCCGCCGATTCTCCGTTTTTCCTGGGGGAACCTGAGCTTTGAGTGTGTCCTGGAAGACCTGGTGCAGCGGTTTACCCTGTTCACCAATGACGGGACACCCCTGCGCGCTATCCTCAAGGTGGTGTTTAAGGAATACGCCACCGCGGCGGCCCAGCTGTCCAATACCCGCCGGGAATCCGCGGATCATACCAAGCGGATGGTTATCCGGGAGGGCGAATCCATTTCGTCCATCGCGGCCCGGGAGTACAACGATCCCGGCAAGTGGCGGGTCATCGCCGAGGCAAACCATATTGAAGATCCCGAAAACGTAAAACCGGGAACCATCGTCGAACTTCCGCCTTTGTACTAACGGGGAGCGGCCATGAGCGAAAACAAGCATTTAACACCGGTCTGGATTATTTACGTTGACGGGAAACGGCTCGATGTGAAGCACGAAGGAGCCCTCAGGAGGATCACCGTCAATGACCGGCTCAACGGCGTTTCAACCTTTTCGGTACTCTTTGATACCACCGAAACCAAGGTCCGTGATCTGGGACTGATTTCCCTGGAAAGCGAAATCTCGATTCACATTGGATACAAGGACGATGTGGAGGAGCTCTTTTCCGGGGAGGTTCTGGCATTCCGGGCGGTATTCCCCGAATACGGAACGGAACAGCTGGAAGTTACCGGCTGTAATGTGCTTCACAAACTGGCCCGGGGTTCGAGTTACCGCAGCTTTGAGGAACAGTCCCCTTCGGATATTATTTCCGGCCTGATCGATTCCTATTCCCTTAAGGCGGATGTGGACAGCTTCGGCACGGCCCAGCCCTTCTCCTCCGAGGAAGGCTTAAGTGATTACGAATACCTGATGCGGGTAGCCGGAGCGTACGGCAAGGATGTGTTCGCCGACAAGACCACGGTCTATGTGAAGGATGAAATCAGCGTCCGCAGCGACGAAGTTATTTTCGAGTGGGGAAAGAGCCTGATCAGCTTTGAGGCGGAACAGAACATCCGGAACCTGCTTTCCCGGTGCGACTACATCGGCTGGGATCCCCTCAAGAACGAATCCTTTACCGGCGGCGCCGCCCTTTCGGACATTGCCCATACTGTGGGCGGTTCCAGCGACTGGACCGGCGTATCCAAAGGCGGGGGCGGAAAATTCACGGCCCTTGCCGCGGACTTCGGACTCAAGGACGCGGACGACGCGAAACAGCAGGCGGCGGGGATGCTCCAGAAGAATTCATTTTCATTCGGGCGGGCCTCGGGCAGCGCCGAGGGAAACTACAAACTCCGGCCGGGCATGCGGGTGACCATCAAGATGGTGGGTGAAGCATTTGAGGGCGAATACATCGCCGATTCAGTATGCCACCGCTTCGACCACCGGTCTGGATACGTCACGGAGTTCGGCCTTAAACGGAACATGTGTCCGTGAAGGTTCACCGGATAATTCCCGTATCCCGGGTCAACGGCCCGGGAGCGCGGTTTACCCTCTGGGTCCAGGGATGCTCCCGGGGTTGTCCGGGCTGCTTCAATCCCCTTACCCACGGGGACGGCGGGACCGATATGACCGCGGAGGCCATTATCCGGAAAATCCCCGCCGGGGACGTAACGGGCATCACCGTGTCCGGGGGAGAACCCTTTGAGCAGCCCGGGGAACTGGCCCTGCTCCTGGAAGCCGCCGGCAAAAAAGGCCTCCACCGGCTGGTCTATACGGGATTCACCTATGAGGAACTGACGGCAATGGAAAATGAAGCCATCACCGGGGCGCTGAAATTTACAGACATTCTCATAGACGGCCCCTACCGGGAGGACATCCCCCCCGCAAGCCCCTGGACCGGTTCGGGTAATCAGCGGATCCTGGAACTGGAAAACGGCGCCATCCGTTCGGTTTTATCCGATACGGCCGAATCACCCGGAGACGGGGAAATCATCATCACCGAAACCGGAGCCGTCATCGCCACCGGTATATTCAACAGCGCTGAAATAACGCAGTAACGAGGAACACCATGGAAGCAGAACGAGATTCAGGGATTATGATAGAAACACTCATCCGGGCGCGGTACCCCCTGGTGTATGTGGTCTCCTTTGAGGAAGGCCGGGTGGACCGGCGGCTCAAAACCATTACCGGCGCCCGGAAGAAACAGCTCTTCAACTGGACCATCACCAACGGCCTGGAACTGCCCGACGGATCCTGGATCACCGAACTCAAGGACCCCATCAAGGTTCTGGAATACATCCTCCAGTCCGATGTAAACGGCCTCTTTGTTCTGCGGGACTACCACCACTACCTCAACGACCCCGTGGTGGTCAGGAAACTCCGGGACGTGGCTCACGCCCTTAAACTCACCCGGAAGAATATCATCTTCCTCTCCCCGGTCCTCAAGGTTCCCACGGAACTGGAAAAGGAAATCGCCGTCATCGATTACGTCCTCCCGGACAAGGAAGAAATCAGGGATATCATCACGAAAATCGCCGGCTCCCTGGATGACGCCGGCAGCCTGGACATCAAGGAGTCCCCGGAAAAGCTCGATAAGATCGTTGAGGCCGCCCTGGGACTGACCGCCGAAGAAGCGGAAAACGTATTCGCCAAAACCCTGGTCCAGAAAGGCCAGTTCGATATAAACATTATTCTTTCGGAAAAAGAACAGATCATCCGGAAATCCGGAGTACTGGAATACTACCACGCCAACGAGAAGATGGCGGAAGTCGGCGGCCTGGAGGAGCTGAAAAAATGGCTCACCAAACGGGGCAAAGCCTTTACTCCCAAAGCCCGGGAATTCGGGCTGCCCGAACCCCGGGGAATCCTGCTCCTGGGTATCCCCGGATGCGGAAAGAGCCTGACCGCCAAAGCCATCGCCGGCATGTGGCAGCTGCCGCTCCTCAAACTGGACGTGGGCAAAGTATTTTCCAGCTATGTGGGCAGCAGCGAGGAAAACGTCCGCCGCGCCATCCAGACCGCCGAATCCATCGCCCCCAGTATCCTCTGGCTCGATGAAATGGAAAAAGGATTCTCGGGGCTCGGCTCCTCCGGCATGACCGACGGCGGCACCACCGCCCGGGTCTTCGGCACCTTTCTCACCTGGCTCCAGGAAAAAACCACCCCGGTATTTGTGGTAGCCACCAGCAACAACGTAAGTCAGCTCCCCCCGGAACTGCTGCGCAAAGGCCGGTTCGACGAGATCTTCTACGTGGACCTCCCCTCAAAGGAAGAACGCCACGAGATTTTCAATATACACCTGGCAAAACGGAACCGTGATCCGGGACAATTCAACCTGGACAAACTGTCGGGCCTGTCCCACGGATTCTCGGGTTCGGAAATAGAGGAAGTGATCGTCTCCGGGCTGTATGACGCCTTTGACCGCGACCAGGAACTGGAACAGAGCCATCTGGAACAGGTGATCGAAACTTTGATTCCTTTATCCCAGACCATGGAAGAACAGATCCGCGGGATCCGTGACTGGGCGAAACTCCGGGCCCGGCGGGCCAGCACCATCCAGTGGGAGGATGAAGGCGGCGCCGTGCGGCAGCTGGAAATGTAACCCCACAGAGTGCCGCGTTTCTCCGCAGTGTTCCTTTGGGATACTGCACAGCTGTGATGAGAATTTGAAATGAAACCGGCGGTTCCCGCAACAGGGACCGCATAGGGAGGTGTGATATGTTCAGGTACCGGGAAGAGCTGGAAAAACTCCTGGAAAAATACCCGGATCCGCGAAAGAAGGATACCGGGATCATCGAGTTCCGGCGGAAACAGGTGACCAAAGCGGCCCTCCCCAAGTTCGGGGTGGTCCATGACAACCAGGATCCCCAGTACCTCGGCCGTATCAGGGTCGCCTGCGACATGATCGCCCCCGGGGCCGTCACCGACTGGCTCCCGGTCATCCGCATGGGCGCCACCGCCGAAACCGGATGGTGGCAGCTCCCGGACATCGGTACCCAGTGCCTCCTGGCCTTTCCCTGGGGATGCCACAGCAAACCCGTGATCCTCGGCTTCCTCTACGACCAGAAACACCTCCCCCCGGAACACTCCACTGAAAAAGCCGCAGACAGCATCGTCTACCAGACCACCGCTCACCGCATGGAAATCATTGACGAAGACGGCAAAGAATCAATCATCATCTCCACCAAGGACGGCCAGATCCGCTACTCCGCCACCACGGACAAGGGTATCGAGATCATCAACGAACTCGGGGATATACAGATCCAATGCCGGAAACTCACCATCGAAGGGGAGAAAGAAGTCCAGATAGCCGCCGAGAAGAATGTCACCATCAACGGCGAAGACTCCCTCGCCATCAAAAGCACAAAGGGAACCAAACTCACCAGTGACAAGGACATCACCATCAGCGGCAGCAGTATCAAGCTCAACGGATCCAAGGGCGTCGCCTCAGGCGGCAAACAGCTTGCCGCGGAAGGCGACAAGGTCATGGGATTCGATATCCACCAGATGGTCATCCCCTCGGGATCAGGCACCGCGGTCGTGCCACTCCCCCACCCCTTTATCGGCAAACTCGCGGACAAACTCTCAGACGACGTCAAGGTCAACGACCACAACGCCGCGGTCAAGGGCAGTGTGGCCAAACACGACAACCCCTTGCACATGCAGCTGCCGGGAACCATCAAGTTCAACCAGAACCCCAAAAAGGAAGGGGAAGTATCAAACTTGACCGCCGCGAAGCTCAAGATCAACGGCAAGGAAGCGGCCACCATCGGAAGCATGGTAACCACCTGCAATGACATGGGAATGCAGAACAACAGTACCGTCATTGCCGTGGGGGCCAGTATCCCCATGCCCGCGATTATCAATCCCATTAACATGGATGAATACAAGAAGGAACGGGCCGACCAGGAAACCAGGAACCCGGAGTTCACCACCGTGAAGTGGTCGAAGACATCCGTCAAAGAAGGCGAGGAACTGGGACTGTCCGCGGCGGTGAAAGATATTGACGACGGGAACATGGTGACCTTCCAGGTGTGGAAGGACGGACAGGATCCGGCGGCGCATATCCCCTACGCTCAGATACCGGCGACTATCGACGGCGGGAGCGCGAAAGGAACATGGCAATACCGGTTTGTGGGGGATGAACTCCCGGATGACGACTCGAAGTTCTTTTTCACTGCCCACAGCGCGTGGTGTCCGATGAAGGAGAGCGGCAGCGCTACCATAGAACTAAAGCGGCCGAAGCTGTCGAGTCCGGAATGGAAAGACAGAGAGGGGAGTACCACCAGTAAGGGATTGGTGGGAGAAGCGCTGACCCTGTCGGTGAAGTGCAACAGCGATATGGAAGACGGGGATGGGGTGGTATTCCGGATCTATGACACCGACGGCAACCAGGTTGGAGAAGTTGGCGGGGAGAACCAGGGCGGCACCGCTGAGGCCGGGTGGATACCGACTAAACCAGCAAAAGATGCTGATGAAGAACATTGCATGTATCATTTTTCTGCTGACGCATATAGAAGCAAGCCATGTGAAAGCAGCAATTATAAGGCAAAAAGGGTTATTCCCGAATATACAGAGCTTCAATGGCATTGGGTCGATGGAGATGGCAATGAACACAAAATTACCAAAGCAGAAAATGGAGCTGAAGTGTATTTTTCTGCAAAAATAGAGAATTTACATGATGGAGATCCGATAGAAGTACGTATCTATAGAAGCGGCTATGCTAAAGAAGAAGAGTATACACACAAGGATATTCTAAAAATAGAAAATCAAAAAATAAACAGTAACTTCCATATTAAAATTGATAATGAAGAAATAATAGGCATTCAAGAAGATGAAACCATAGAATATCTTTTTAAGATTAAAGCAGTCGGATTTACTGAATGGAGTGACGACAGTGATTTACTCGAAGCTGTCTTCTGTTTTGATTTGCACTTACATGTAAAACCCGAATCATTCGATTGGGATGATGAGTTTATTCTTCAATCAACAGATGACAGTTTTAGCCAGTCACTGACAACAAAGGATGATACCGAAACACTCGATGATATCCTATCACTTCATTATTCCGGAATTATTCCTGGAAAAAATTACATAGTAAAGATGAAAAATAAAAATGGAAAAGAAAGAATAATTTTACCAGAAAGTTCATTTATAGATCTTCTTGGAGCGAGGTAAGTTATGAGTGATATTGCACGGGCAGTACAGCAAGATGATGTCAATGCCCTTACGCTTGGAAAATTTTCATTTCATTTTTATAAGAGGTATGATCTTCACTTATGGAAAGAGAATGTTAATTCTGCCCCAAGTCGCAAAGAAAAAGTATCAAATAGATATATTTACTTTTTTAGAAGATATCTTAAAAAAAATCCGGAAAGTGGAATAAGAGAATTTACTATAGAGTTCTTTTCAGAGTATTTTGCCGATAAAGACGGCAATTATATCAATTATGACATATCAGACCGAAGCAATACCAAATCAAAAGACACTTTGATAACATTACCATTAATACTTGGTCCTGATAGAGCATTAGACGGCATTTATTATAATTATTATATTTTTCTTTCTCCATTTAGAATAAGCGAAGCTAGTATAGACGCAGCTAAACTGTTTATAAGTAACTCAAACGAAGAGAAACTGCATAAATCTTTCCATACTTTTTCGGCAGGAGAAAATGTTAGTTTATTTTCTAAAATGAAGACTGACGGATATCTTGAAGTTGAGTTAAATGATTATATACATTATAGCTTTACTCTTTGTGAAGAAGCCAATAAGTTTATCACCAAATATAGAGACCATATAAACCCGGATAACGAAAGCGCACGGATTAAAGGTTTTGCGGATATAATGAATGGGGTTCTAGAATCTGAAGAAAAACTATGGGACACACTTTCAGAAGAAGCCGTAACATCGAGGAATAGTAATAATAATAGTGTGCAAACAGCCAAAGCTGCCGTTTACCAAGACAATACAGATATCCCTAAATATTTGAAGGAACGCAAAAATTATACAAGGCATTTTAATTTTGACTGGGACTTTTCATATACCAAAAGAGACCATTTCCATAAATGGAGGTATAACTATTTATTAAAAACAATGTATCTGCAGGAAGGAATAGAATTAGCTTCCAGTGAATTGTTGGAATGGATCAAAACAGAAGGATTTAACTTCTGTCTCTCTAATGTTTTGTTCGGTACCTATTCAGATACCGGGGAAGAAAATATCAATCAAAAATTAACGAAAAAAAACAATTACACACTTGATGATATTAAGGAACTGTTTACCACTGATAAATCATTAAGCGAAGATGGAGGCAGTGAAATATTTGAAGCGTATATAGGCTATATCTATTCCATTTTAAATTCTTCGTATGTAGGCCGGGAATATCTTGTTGATTTGGGAAAGACCGTTGCTGAAGACACTGAAATTAAAAATGCCCGCTATACTAGTTATGGTGAATTGCTGGAAGAAGAAGCATTTGACCGCACCAATTCATACAATTACGCGACCGGTGCATTCAAGATAACAAAGAGTGTAAGCAATTGTTTTGCCGAAATACTGGGAAACCTTTCGTTATATATAATTTATTATTATAAAGATATAAGTGTTACATCAGATGGATCTTTTTCAGAAGTAATTAACGATATACTAGATAGAATTTCCGGCACAGTTTTGGAAAAACGAGGGTTTTCATTTATTAAAAAAATAGAAAATAAAACCAGAACTCTACCAAAATCTGTTTTATCAAATATTTCAATTACAGGTGATACCGTACAAATTAATCAATATGTAGTTAAAGCAAAAAATGTAGATGATTTCCAAACATTCCTTTCTAGATTCAAACGATTCGAGATAGCCTGTGATATAATTTCTGCCGGATTGGATACAATACAATTGGTCATGATTCTAAAGAAAAACGATATCACACTGCAGGATACCTTACAGGTAACAAGTATCGGAATAAGCTATGGTCAGTTTATTCGGACACAAGTTTTAAAGCTGGGAAATTCCGCGAAACTCGATATCGCATCAAACGGCATAGCAGCAATTTTGTCAAGTGTTGCTGCGTATGAAGAATACAAACAGGGTGACTATGATTCCAGTATAGCACAGGTGGTACAAGCAGGCGGATCAATAATCTCTATCATTGGAATGGCTGCCGCCGTTTGCATCGGCGGGAAATGGGTTCTTATCGGAAAAATATTGTTCTACTCCGGAACTTTAATCAGTGTTGTCGCAGGATTATTCGGCATAAAACTTAATCAATCGACTATAGAACTACTACTGAGCCGGTGCTTTTGGGGAAAAGATTATGAATCAACAACGGCGCTTGGTGAATGGGCACTAGTTGATTTACGGAAATGGAAAACACCCCCAATAGGCTCTTCAGCACAGTGGGCTGGCAATATTGAAGCCCAGGAACACGCACTGTTACATGAACTTTACAATTTTGAAATTGATGTGTGTGAAATCGCCTGGTCGGATATGAATCGAACCGCAGGATTGTTTTGCTTGGTACTAAAAACCGAATTAAAACCATTAACAGAAATTGAGATTGAGATCGAAATCCCGAAGCCAAGACGTCCAAACAAAGAAACGCATACATTTATGCTTCGGGAGGGGGAAAATGTTTTTTTTAATCATGAAAAACCGGGCAGAGGAAGAAGTTCATTGACAAGCAGAGATGGCATAGACAAGATAGAAACTATCATGGTAATTTTTGGTGCAAAACAGAAATTTGCTGGCCTGCCTGTTAATTCATGGGGAAATGATCCTATGACTCATGCAATAAATGCGTTATTATATGGGGGAAGAGCTACCTATGATAACGTTGAAAACATTGAAGACTATAAAGCCTTTATTGTTGACACAGAAAAAGATTTTATAGAGCTAGGTAGGAATTTCATTGCGAGACAGAGCAGATACGCCAAACCTGCGGAGATAGATATAGCGATAAAATTATACCCCATGGGTAAAGCAGATAATAATACGAAGTGTATTGAAAAGAAACTGGGAATTGGGAAGTCCCAGCTATGAAAAGGAGATGAATTATTTCCATATCATTAATGAAAAAAATACTAGTAATTGTTCTTATAGTACTCTATGGATGCAGCGGTAATATAAAACCCAGGCATGATTCAATATACAGTGCCATCAGCAGCGGCGATTATAGGGATGTGGTTGCCTTTGTAACACAGGACAAGAATAATCTACTGCCACAAGACAATAAACCATATCCGGTAATTTATGCACTCAATGTGCGATATTACAATGAGGAGATATGTCTGTATCTCTATGAACAGACCCATGAATATTTGAAAACAGAAAATGAGGAAAACAGAAAACAGGTTGAGTTTTTTATCTTTACCAACAGCCTTGCCAACGTACATTTTAAAATATGCGATAAAGTACTGGACAATGGTTTTAATATACAGATGTTTTTACCTGACAGAAGATTATACAATGATAGATATAATGTTTGGACAATACTCAGTTCAGACTTTTTAACAGAGACAGCCAGGCTAGCTATTCTCAATTACCTCGTATCAAAAAATGCTGACATTCGTGAGATTAACCCTCTAATCCTCAAGATTTCCGCAACAAGTGGATATAGTGAATTAGTACAAAGACTGATAGAAGTAGGAATGGATATTCATGCAATAGATCATGAAGGGAAAAATGCTGCCTTTTATGCGACGGAATATAACAACATAGCAATGCTAGAAACACTCCTTGAGGCCGGTATTGATTGTACTTATACCAGCCCGTATAATTTCTCTTGTATTCATTTTGTAAATAGTAAAGAAGCCATAGCTTTACTAATTCAATATGGAGCTGACCTTAATCAAAAGGGTGGTGAAAACAATATTGGTATTATTGATGTTCTGATAAGACGGTATCTTTCTGCAGTAGAGGTCTTTACGAAAGAAAATCATGTAGATGAAACACAAAATATAGAAACCAAATATTATGATGCATTGTCTTTTGCTCTGCAACAAGGGGCAGATGTCAATTATTATTTTATTGCTTACTTCTCTGATAATGAAATAAAATATAATACCCCCTTATATTACGCTGAGATGAAAAATTGTCCCCAGCGTTTCATTGATTTACTAAAATCTTATGGTGCAGAATCATTATCACAAGATATTCCTGATGAGGAAACGTAATGAAATACAGATATTGCGGCATTACACCGCTTATTTTCCTTTTTATTGGAATAGGTACATTTTTATTCTATATGTACCTGTACATTGTAGAAAAAAGATTGATTCTCACTGGTATTAATTCTGTTGCCCTCTTGTTATTTGCCAGCTTCTTTTCATATAGCTCTTTTATAGAAATATCTGATGATAAAGTTGAATTTTTATTATTTAATAAAGTGGTTAGGGAAATAGATCTGCAAAAAGTCAAAAAAACAGAATTTGAGTATAATAAAATTATATTTTTTACTAATACTGAAACGGTTAAGATTTATTTTAGAAAGTTAAAAGATGAGGATGCTGACAGTATACGAAAACAGCTTAAAATATTATTAAATAGAAACTAACTTTAGGTACAGGTAGGATTTCATCAAACCGTTAGGATTATTTATAGGCATAAAGTATCAACTATCTTTGCCAACAAAGAGAAGGCAGTACCACCCAGGAACCCAAAGTGGGGGTAGCGGAAGACCCGTGAAGCGGGGCTGGAGCGAGGGGGAGCAGCCCGCGAACACCGGAGACACCACAGCGGGATTTGGGGCCCTCAGTATCGGCACCATGGGGTGGCTCAGGGACAACGGAATGAGCGACTTTCGAGGCCGCAAGGCCGACACGTCGTGTCATTTGGACACGCGCCATTCCGCTGTCCCTGAGTCAGGACCCCCGGAACCGGTTACTCAGGGCCCCTGCCCCGCGCTGGTGCTCCCCCTTCATGCACATGCAGCTGCCGGGAACCATCAAGTTCAACCAGAACCCCAAAAAGGAAGGGGAAGTATCAAACTTGACCGCCGCGAAGCTCAAGATCAACGGCAAGGAAGCGGCCACCATCGGAAGCATGGTAACCACCTGTAATGACATGGGAATGCAGAACAACAGTACCGTCATTGCCGTGCCGTGGGAGTAAGCATCCCCATGCCCGCGATTATCAATCCCATTAACATGGATGAATACAAGAAGGAACGGGCCGATCAGAAAACCAGGACCCCGGAGTTCACCACAAAAAACCGCCCGGAAAAAAGATCCGGACGGATTAAATAAAAATTTTCTTCAGTTTACCGTACGAATTCCGCAGCCTGCTGTCCGGCGATCCGTCCGGAGTTATACGCGAAGCCCTGGGTGACCCCGGGAGTTTCATAGTAGGGATACCCGTACATACCCCCCGCGTCCTGGCCGGCCGCATACAGACCTTCAATGGGTGTAAGCTGCTGATCCAAAGCCCGCATGTACTGGTCAACCCGGATTCCGCCCAGGGTACCGAATATTGCCGGTTCCATCCGGACGGCGTAGTACGGCCCCTTGTCCAGGGAAATCAGGAACAGGGGATTCTTGCTGAAGTCATCATCCCGCTTCTGGCTGATCATCCGCTGGTACCGGGCTATTTCGTTTTCGAAAACCCCGTCGGTAAATCCGATCGCAGCCGCAAGGCCGGCAATGGAATCCGCCTTCCAGGCGGCATTGGCGTCCATGCTTCTCTGCATTTCGATATCCATCAGCTCACCGAAGGGATCAAGAGCCCGGGACCGCCAGTTGCTGCTGCGGATCAGATTCTGGGCGGTCTGTTCATTAAAGAAGCCTTTGAAACCTTTATCCTTAACAATGTCGTAGCTGTTCTGGTCAAAGATCACGTAAAAAGATCCCGCCTGGCGGATGGCCGAAGCTCCCTTGGCCAGAGGCTGGGTTATACAGTACTCCTCGTTCATGAAGCGCCGGCCCTGGGTATCCAGCATGAGGAATCCGGTATAATTGAGATACTTAAAGTAAAAATCATTGAAGTTAACGTCCGCGTTGGCAGCGAATTCCGTTACGTGGGGGTAGATTTCATCGCTGAGCTTAGCGCCGGCGGATATAGCCATGGTAAGGCCTTCCCCGCTGGAAGCGGCCAGCCCGCTGAGCCAGTACCGGTCGCTGCCGGTATACTGCCTGAGCATTTCCTTACTGCCCCCGAAACCGCCGGTGGCGATGATCACCGCCTTGGCCCGGGCTTCCACGGTGCGGCCGTCGGTATGCCGGCCACGGACACCCGCGATTTTCCCGTTCTCGACAATCAGTTCCTGGGCCGCGGTCTGGAGAAGCAGGGTATTGCGGGGATTCTTCAGAATATAGTTGTCATACAGGTTCTGGAGCTTGGCGCTGCCTTTTCCCGTATCATGGGTGACACCGTTCGGGCTGAGCCGGAGATTGTACCCATGGTCCTTGAGCCAGTCCGCGGTATTGCCGGAGGTCTCAAGGACGGTTTTTACCACGAGGCTGTTGGCGGTCCATTGGTTGTAATCCATGAACTCCTCGAAAAGCCCCTCCACCGTGACGGTGCTTCCGGCGGCTTTGGCTATGCCGCTTTCCGGACCGATAAAGCCCGTGGTCAGTGCGCTCATGCCGCCGACTTTTCCGGTCTTTTCAAAAATTACAACGCTGACTCCCGCCTCAGTAGCCGCCAGGGCCGCCGCGCTCCCCGCGCCTCCGGCGCCGACAATGATAAGGTCCGCCGAATATTGCCGGTGTTCCGCTGAACGGGGAACCGAACGGTTCAGGGCAACGAGGTCGGCGCCGGCCTTCTCCAGGGCGGCGGCCGCGGCATTGAGAACCCCGCGGCTGGTAAGGGTACAGCCGGTGACACTGTCCACCGCCAGGGACTGGTGTTTCACGATGTCCGCGGGGATCTGGTCCGCCACGGGTTCAATAAATCCCGGAGTATCGTCGCAGCTTACAATTTTCACCGAAAGTATGCGGCTCGCGTCAACGGAAACTTCCACCGTGATCGGCCTGATATTCCGGGGAGAATCGAAGCGGAACCCCTCCACGCTTTTTTCGCCCCATTTACCGTAGGCCTCGCCGGTATACGTACCGGGAGTAAAGGCTAATGCCGCCGGAGCGCTTCTGGAAGCCCGAAGATCCGAGGCGCTTATCCCCGCCGCGGACAGAGCCTCCTCAACGGCGCCCATTATGGCCCTGCTGGTCTTTGTGGCACCGGAGACCGCGTCCACCTGCACCTGCTGGGACCTGACAATAGCCTGCGGAATAAGTTCCAGGGCCTGGTCGGAAATCCCCGGTGTTTCCTGATGTGAAAGAACCCGTACGCCGGTGATCTCACCGCTTTGAAGGTTCACCGATACGGTAACCGGTCCGTTGTGTCCCTCGGCGGTTCCCTCAAAAGAGCCGGTGGCATTACGTACCGAACCCTGACTGCTGCAGCCCGCCAGTATTAACGGGACTATCAGTGCCAGGGAAAGAAAAACATAACGTCCTGATAAATGCTTTTTCATCAAAAATCCCCCTAAGCGTGTTTCTGATTAACAGCCCGAAGGATAAAGGTTAAAGCCGGTGTAAAGTCAATTGTTATTTTTCTTAATAGGAAGAAAATATTCGTAATAAACCGTTCCGATTTCTTTTTCGCCCGTATTGCCGCCGGGATCATTATGCCTGCGGTAGGTTACGAACAGCTGAAAACCCCAGGGATCCCCGTCAAGTACCAGGCTGTTTTCCGCCATATACTCCAGGGCTTTATCAAAGCGGCGGCTGAGGCTGGGACCGGAATTTTCCACCGCGAGAATGGTCCTGATACAGCTTCTGGACGGGATGGTTTTAACCAGGGAAGTGTCGGCGGGGACCGCAAGGGATTCCGCGTCCGCCCTGCGGATGGCGTAGCCGCCCTGGCGGATAAAGCCTTTTTCGGGATCGGTAAGAGACGACCGGGGAACCAGGGAAAAAATTCTGACCAGGGGCATTTTGTCGATCCATTGGGGAAGGATGGTCCGGATCTTTGCGCCGGAAAAAAAACTGTCATCCTCATGGTGGAGCAGATAGAGAAGCTCCGGGCTGGTCTCAATGCGGAAGGTATCCAGCTGCGCGGGGATATTCACAAGGGTATCGGCGTATTCGGCAATAAACGCTTCCACTTTCCGGTCCCAGTCTATTTTCTCAGCCAGGGCCTTCTGTTTTTCCTTAAGTTTGGGGATGAATGAATCCAGGGTATCGTTTTTGAGGGAAAGGTTTATCTCCTGCATGGAAAAATTGAGCGAACGCAGGCGTTTGCAGTTTCCCAGCCGGAAAACAGTAAATTTATCAAAATACCGGTAGCCGTTTTCCTCATCCCGGAGAGGCCGGAACACCCCTTCCCGTTCATAAAAACGCAGCGCTTCGGGGCTCATCCCGAAAAGGCTGGCCGCTTCCTTTATGGTGTACTTCTTTTTCATACAATTCCGCCGTTTCTACACTCTACAAAAAACGCGGAGATTCCGAAAGAATGCCGGAGGAAACGGAAAGCCGGTCAGTCCTTGGGGGCTATTTCCAGGATCAGTTCCACTTCGCCTTTGGAAAGCTTTACCGCCCGGGCTATCTCATCCACGGACCAGCCCTGGTGGGCCAGCTTAACCACGGTTTCCCGGGTCCCGATGGGGGGCGCCCCGCGGTCCTTGGCGGATCCCTTGCGGCCTTCGTTCTTGAAGAGGGTGCCCATGATTTTGACCTGTTCCTGGGCCTGCTTGGATACTTCCTCAAGCCGGGTCTCCGCCCGGGCAAGCCATTCACGGGCGACCTGCATGGATTCGATCCGGGATTCTATATGCTTCAGCAGATCGTCGAGGTCGGAAATCTTATCCGCCGCCGACTGGGCTTTTTCGTTTTCTTTGGCGAGCACGTCCACGGATGCGCGGATACTTTCAAGGTCTGTAAACAGCCGTTCCACCCCGGAACGGGTATCCCTGAGGGCATCCTCGGTTTCCTGCAGTACTTTGAAGTTCCGGTCTATGCCGTCGTTGGTCATATCCAGGATCTGGTTCTTCTTTTCCATCCGCTGGTATTTTTCTTCCGTATCCGCCATGGCGTCGTCGAGCCTGCGGAGCTGCACCTGCATGGCCTGGAGAATGTCGTCGGAGGATGAAACCTGGGTCAGCTTTTCCTCCACCGCCTGGGAGGTCTGGAGGAGCCGGTTGAAGTCCGCTTCCATGAGTTCGATCCGCCGTTTTTCCGAAAGGAACCGGGTCATCTTGGCGTTGACTTCGTCTTCTAGGCGCTTGATTTTTACGAACTGGCCTTCGAGTTCCGCCGCTTCGGAGCGGCGCTGGTCCAGCCGGTTGAGGTCATCCTTGAGGTCCTCGATACGGCGTTCCAGGTCAGCCTTAAGCTCATCAGCCTGATCAAAGAGTTTCGTCTGGGCGATGAATTCCTTGATACGGCGGTCCGCGTCCCTGATGGCGCTGTCCAGGGTCTTCGCCTGTTCTTCGGTCCGGGAGAAGATCTCGTTCCGGTGGGAATCGGCTTCGTCCTGGACTTCCTGGATGGCGGCGCGCACCGACGCGAGGCGGTCGTCGCTTTCGTTGACCAGATCCCGGGCGCGGCGGCGGGCTTCGTCCACCGTGGATTCCGCCTCCCTGAGCTGGGTCACGTAATTGGCCTGCCAGGTTTCTATCTCCATCCGGGAAGCGTCCAGCATACCGGAAATTTCGGTGTTCCGCTGCTCCACCTGGTCGGCGATTTCCTTGACCGCGGCTTCCATTTCCCGCTGGCTCTGCTTGAGATTCTCCGCCATGGACAGTTCGTACCGGCGGATCTCGGATTTGACCGCGTTCTCCGCGCCGGTCCGGGCGTCCTCAAGATCCCGGCTGATCTGTTCCTTAAGCGACAGGAGCGACCGGTCGGTCTGATCCATGATTTCGCGGATACCCTCTTCGAACGCGCCGGTTTCCGCCTTGAGGTGTTCCAGTTCGGCCACGATCCGGTCGCTTTCATCGGAAAGGCGCTGTTTTAATTCTTCATTGAAGGAAAGTTCCAGGTTCCGCCGCTGCGCTATGGATTCCCCGGCGATTTCCGCCAGGCTGGTATCCATAGAGGTCTTCCATTCGGTAAGGCGCTGGTCGATTTCAGTGCTGCGCTTGGTAAGGTCGGCGAAGAAGTCATCCTCAAAGAGCTGGAGCTTTTCGGAAACATTTTCGTAGGCCCGGGTCTTGAGGGCGTTGAGTTCCTGCTCGAGGCCGTCCATATCCGTTTTAAGCCGTCCTACGGAGGCGGCGAATTCCGCGGAAACCCGGTCCCGGGTGGCGGCGGAATCCTGCTCGAAGAGGCCGAAATCCTGGCGGACCCGGCTTTCGGTTTCCTGCATGGACCTGCGCAGTTCGCCGTCCAGCCGGCCAACATCGTCGGACAGGGCTTCGATCATGCGGAACTGCTCCGCCTGGGCGGACCGGTACTCCTCGAGCCGGGAGTCGGCTTCCTCCAGGGCTTTCCGTTCCGCCTCGGCCATATCTTTTTTCCAGGTGTCCTTCTGGTTTTTCGCCAGGGCGTTCAGTTCCTGGACATCTTTCTTCCATTCATCCCGGTATGCCTTCTGCTTGGTCTCGAGTTCGGCATGGTCGGTTTTCCATTCGTCTTTATAGGTTTTGATGAGCCCCTGGACTTCCAGCACCTTGGATTTTGCGCTTTCCTGGTAATCCTTGAGCTTCTCCTCCACCGCGGACTGGAAACGCCGGGACCGTTCCAGGGCCTGTTCCTTGAGCTTACCGAAGGCGGCTTCTTCCATTTTATCCGCCCGGGAGCCCGCCCGTTCCACCGCTTCCTTGAGGGTTTTATTGATTATATCCATATCCCGGGCAAGGCTGGCCGCCCGCTGCTGTTCGATCTTGTCCACCGCCTCCCGGTGGTCTTCCACCTGGCGTTCGATGGTTTCCGCCGATGCCTGCAGATCCGATACGGCGGACCGCACCGCTGCGGTGACCGCCTCGGTGGCCCGTTCCAGGGCTTCGGAATTTTCCCGTTCAAACCGGAGTTCCAGCTCCGAGAGGTCCTTTTCAAGGGATTCGAGCCGGGATTTCGCGTCCCCCACTCGTTTTACCGCGTTCTCCACAAAGGCGGATTCGTCCTTGATCCGGCTGAGATTTTCCTGTACCCGGCCGGTCATGCGCATGAGTTCTTCCAGGGAGGCATCGTAGGAATTGATCCGCTCGTCGATGCGGGCCACCGCCTCGGCTTTTCCGGCGAGTTCATCGTCGGTTACCACCAGACGCTTCATCAGCTCCTTGGCGGATTTCTGCTGGACATCGAGTTCCACCGAATAGTCCCGGACCGCGGCTTCCTTTTCGGCAACGAAAGCCCCTAGTTCTTCCTTGAGCTTTTCGCCGTATTTACGCATCTTTTCCAGGGACCGGTTGTTTTTATCGAGCTGCCGGTAGAGAATGAGGACCAGCGCCACAATTCCCAGGGTCAGCAGGTTTCCCACAGTGAAAAAACTCATTATCTCTAACCTAACACATATGACCGCAATTGGCGATAGTCGGTGAATACAAAATCAGCCTCCCCTGTATTGCGGCGCCTGTTTCCGAACCGGGATGTAACCAGCGCGGTTTTCATTCCCGCGCCCTTTGCTCCAATTATATCATATGAAACGCTGTTTCCAACATACAATATCCGGTCTGGCGGAACCAGGAGCCGTTTGGAAAGCTCCAGGAACGGCGCGGGATCGGGTTTTAAATGATTGGTGATTTCCGAGGAGAATATTGTATCCCAGCAGCCGGCAATCCCCAGGTATTCAGCCTTTCGTTCCGGGGGGAAATCCGACAGCAGGCCCAGTTTGAATCCGCTGTCCCGCAGAGCCTGCAGGGTTTCCTTGACATGGGAAAAGAGCCTGATCCGCTTAAAAAGCGGTTCCCATCCCCGGTAAATGAGCCGTTCGGTCTTTTCCTTCACCACCCCGGGATCTTTTTTAAGGATCTTCGCCATGACTTCCGCCTGGAGATCGTAAAATGAACCTTCGGGGTTCTCCTCCCGGAGGATATCCCGGGCTTTTCCCATGGCAATGAGAAGCCGCAGTTCCCTGAGTACAAAGGGAACCAGCCGTATATAGAACCGGTAATTCGGGTAGAGCGTTCCGTCAAGATCAAAGGTCACCGCAGAAATATCTTTTCTCATTCTACCTTTATACTATACCGGAAACGAACCTGTCCACTTGAGTCCGCGGGGGAGAAAAGCCAGGACGCAAAAAACGCCCGGAGGTGGGTTTCAATGTCCCGGGGCAGGGGCGGATCGAACCGGATTGTAGCCCCCAGGACGGTCCCGCCGGGTTCAATGGTGAATGAAACCGCGGTGCTGAGGCTGTCCGGCTGGCCCGTCAGGAGCCTGTCGGGAATGCGGGTCCGCCGGGTACTCCAGAGCTCCCGGGCGGCGCCGTCCCCGAAATCAAAGGCCCCGAGCACATCCCCGCCGCCGGGGGTCGTTCCCCCCGCATAGGCGGTACCCGAACCGGAACCTGACGGCTGGGCGGAAGAACTCCCGGTTCCGTTTCCGCCGCCGCCCGAGGCGAGGCGGTCCGCTACATCCGAGAGGGACCGGTCAAAGGAATCACTCTGCCCCTGGGCGGGCCCCGAGGGCTGGGCGGTGCTGCGGCCTTCGAGGAGCGCCGACTGGGCAGCGGCGGCGTCATTGGGGGACGGCGCCGGCGGGGTTTCAGAGGCCAGGGCACTTTCGGACAGGGGCGCGAACGGGTCGGCCCCTCCCTGGAACTGGGAAGGAGCGCGGGAACGGGACGGCGATAGCGCGGCCTCCGGGTCGGGCCTGAGGCTCGGCTGCGCCGCCTGTTCCGGCGCGGCGGTACCCGAGCCGGAGGGCGCCGAAGTTTCCGCCGGTGAGGCGGGACGGGGAGCCGCCGACGGGGCGGCGGGAACCGCCGCGGGACCCTGGGTCACGGCGGTGCTGGGAGCCTGGGTAGTGCCGCCCACCGGGGCCGGAGGCGGCGGTATTTCGATGGGCTGGAGTTCGACATACACGGGATTGAGGCTTTCCGGCGGCGGTTCGGGACCGCGGATCCTGATAAGTGAAAATACCAGGAACAGCAGAACCCACAGAATGACCGCCACCAGGATACTCAGTTCCATCCGCCGCCGGTCCTGTTCAACCATGGTCATGCTACTGCTCCAGGGTGTGGAGATTTATGCCCCGGAAGCCGCTCTTCCTGAGAATGTCCAGCACTTCTATGGTAAGTCCGTAGGATACCGAACGGTCCGCTTCCAGGGTAATGGTCTTAATTTCCGCCCGCTCCGCCGCAGAAATTCCGCTCAGGGCGGCCTCAAGATCCTCCAGGCGCATCCGGTCCTTGTTGAGGTACACCTCATCCCGGCTGACCACCACCACCGCAAGCCTGGTCATGGCCGTGGGTTCGGCGGTGGAGGATTCCGGGAGCTGCAGGGTTATGCCCGGAAGTATGGCAAAGGTAGTGGAAACCAGGAAGAACAGGATGAGCTGGAAAACCACGTCGATCATGGGAATCATGTCCACGGAGGTCCTGGCTTCGAGTCTCCGTTTATACTGCACGGGATTCCTCTCCCTTGGGCGGTACCATAAGCAGGATCATATCCCCCACGGAGCTTTCGGTATCGACGATTATCCGGTTCGACCGGGACACGAAGAAATTGTAAAATATGGTTGCCGGGATGGATACGATCAGTCCCGCCGCGGTGGTGATCAGCGCTTCCGCGATGGCCCCCGCCAGAAGCGCGGGGTTTCCCATGGCGCCGGAGGCGGCCAGGACCCCGAAGGCGCGGATATTCCCGGTGACGGTCCCCAAAAGGCCGAGCAGGGTGGAAATATTCGCGATGGTTCCCAGGGCGCTAATGTACCGCTCCAGGCGGGGCATCTCCCGCTGGGACGCGTGGGATACCGCGTCCCGGACGGACTGTTCTCCCCGGTCCGCGAAATCGAGGCCCGCCTTAACCATCTTTGCCAGGGGGGAAGCGGCGTTTTCGCAGAGCACCGCGGCTTCGCTGAACTTGCCCCGCTTGAGCAGATCCGTGAGGGACGGCACCAGGGAATTGTACTCCTTCCGTACGGACCGGAAATACAGCAGACGTTCTATCACAATTACCGTGGCGGCCACCGCGCAGAGAGCGATGAAGATCATCACCGGACCGCCTTTGATTAATACATCCAACATAGGCATACCTCATTCATTTTTTGCTGATACTATCTTCTATAAAGAAAACTGAATCCGTAAACCCGCCTGGAATCCTCTGCCCAGGTACGGTGCCAGAAGGGTCCGTTCATCCCGCTGGAAAGCGGCGGCAATATCCGCCACTTCGGCGATTATGCGCACCCCCCGGGAAATCCGGTAAAATCCGCTGACATCGAAATACGGGAGATCGAATTCCGAAAAATCGAAATCCGCCCCCACCGACAGGGCGGCGCCGAAACGCTCCCGCTGGTCCCGGTATTCCGCCTGGCCGTAAATACGGAAAGGCTGTCCGTACACAGGGAGATCCATCCATTCGGCGCTCCAGCCCAGGGAAAGGAAAACCGGACCGAACCATTTCCGCAGGGAAATATCGGTATTAAAAGACGTATATTCCTCGCTGCCGTAGGTGTACAGCCGCCGGGAAGAAGTCTCCGCCGGCGCCAGGGGAAGGATCCGCCCGCCGCCGGAATAACTCATGGCCCAGCCGGCGTCCAGGTGCAATGTCAGGTCCTGGACCAGGAAAACTTCCAGCGCCAGATCGGTGAACCAGCGGCTGTCGTTGGAAAGTACCGGGCCGACATCCAGGAATGGATTGATCCGCCATTCCTCCGCCAGGGAACGCTGCTCCGACTTGAGTCCCCCGGTGAGGCTGAAGGACAGCCTATCGAGTACTCCCGCCGATACGTGCAAGGAGAAGGGAACCAGCACGGCGATGTCCTGGGAGGAAGCGAATCCCACCGAGGCCCCGAAGGACAGGGCCGGAGAATATTCGAAGTTTCCGTACAGTTTCCCGCCCAGGATATAGGCAAACCGGTCATCGGTCTCGACCCCGTCGGGGTCATTCACCAGACCCATGAAGGAAAAATCCGTTTCCGCTCCGACAGCAAGCCGGTTTCCGGTCCACTCCAGGGCCAGGACAGGAACCGCCGACAGCTCGTGGCTCTGGGTTTCACCCGAAAACAGGGACCGGCTCCGTTCCAGGGAAAGGGACGCGCTGCCGCCGCTGAGGCCGGCCCTGAATCCCAGAGCCCCCAGGGGACGGGCGTAATTCGCTTCCAGGGTAAAATACCGGTGGCCTATTCCGTAAAAATCCGTACTTTTACCCTGAAGGCCGTTGGATTCATCGGAAAAAGATGCCCCCAGGGACCACTGGGAAACACCGCTGTTCCCTCTGATTCTGCCCTGGATGCCGGTTTTCCGGTCCGAATACCCCTCCCCCATTTCATGGAAGCCGAATCCGTCCAGGGATTCATGGGAAAAAATGAGGCTGTACGAGGGGGTCTGCCCCGGCCGGTATATTGAAATGTTTGCGGTCACCCCGCTCCAGAGGGCGCCGCCGATACTGGCCTCACTGAAGGTTTCCCCCAGTTCGGGCCGTACCTGGGTATCGATCATGGCTTCGGTCCGGTAGGCTGTGTCGGGAATGGAGATCTCCCGCGCCGCGGGAAGCGGCGGCGCTTCCGGGATGGGGAGCGGCGGCAGCGGCGGAGGCGGCGCGGCAATATTCTGGTTTTCCACGGCCCGGACTTCCTCACTTACGTCGGGAAGGGACAGTACCGGGACATCCGGAGACACCGCTCCGTCGAGCCCGGGGTTATCCTGGGCCCGGAGCATCCCCCCGGAGAAATTCAGAAAACAAAATACCGCGGCCAGGAACAAAACAGGTTTTCCGGGTTTCCGTATATAGTTCATCAGTTTCCCTCCAGAAGGCGCTGGGCCCTGCCCGTCCAGGGCGACGAAGGGTACAGCTGCCGGAGGGTCGCGGTAATTTCCGCCGCGCTGTCTCTCCTGCCCAGACGGAGCCGAGCCTGGGCGGCCTTGTACAGAGCCTCCGGAGCCAGGTCGGTCCGGATATCCCTGCCCTCGGTGGAACGTTCCCCTGCGGGAGCGTCCGCGGCGGCGGAGGCGGCATTGAGATAGCTTCCCGCGGCCTGTTCCCAGCCGTCCAGAGCCATGTAATAATCGCCCCGGAGGAGATAGGCCTCGGCGGCGGCGCCCGGCGCTTCGCCCCGGAGGGTAATTACCTCATCCGCCAGGGACAGCCCCGATTCCCGCTGGCTGCTTTCGGTTACGTAATACCGGGCCAGTTCAAGGGCCGCGCTCCGGCCCGCGGGGGTACTCACCCCGCCCGCCCGGTTCATGGACACATGGAGTCTGGCGGCCTGCTCCGGGAGTCCGGTCATTATGTACCGCAGGGTTTCAGCCTCGGCGTCGGCTCCCACGGAACGGGCCCGGTCGCCGAATTCCGCCAGGATCGTGGTGTAGGTATTGAACGCGGCCTCCCAGGACTGTTTATCCCAGTAGGCCCGGGCCAGGGCGAGGAGTCCGGGAAACCGGTACTGGCTGCCGGGATACCCCGAAGCAAGCCGTTCCCACAGGAGGATGGCCTGGTCGCCGGAACCCAGGGCCTTCCGGGACAATCCGCCGAAGTACAAAGCTCCGTCCATAAAAGAACCCGCCGGATACTGGTCCCGGTAGGTTTCGAAACGAACGGCGGCATCATTGTACCGCCCCGCGCCGTACATGATCTCTCCCCGGCGGTAGGCCGCTTCTTCCGCCAGGGCATGCTCGGGAAAATTACGGATGAGCGCTTCATAGGCCCGGTCGGCTTCGTTGATCTGCCCGGCCTGGTAATACACCGAGCCTTTCTCAAAGGCCGCCCGGACGGTATAGGATGTCATACTCCGGGAACTGGCCGGGGACTGTACCGCGGCGGCTTTGTCCAGGGCGTTCAAAGCGCCCTGGTAATCACCGAAAAACGGCCGCAGGGTTCCTTCAAGGTAGAACGCCCGGGCCGCCGACTCGGCCTGATTCTGGGAGGGGAGCTGCCCCTGGGCAATGACCGCGGACCTGTTGGCCATGGCGGCGGCGGTCCGGTAGTCCCCGAGATTGGAATAACTCCACGCCGCCAGGTACGCCGCGGTGGATGCTTCTTCATGGGCGGGGTATTCCGCCGCGAATGCGCTGAGGGCCTGGGCGGCCTCGGTAAACCGGGAGGACCGGTACAGGGACCAGGCCCTGATATATTCGGCCCAGGAAGCGGCGAGCCCGCCGCTTTCCGCAGTCTCCAGGGCTTCATCAAGATACATAATACCGTTCCGGTAATCGCCGGTTACGGCGGCGGATACACCCCGCATATAATAAAATGCGAATATATCTTCCCCGGGAAGCGCCGAAACATCTATAAACTGTTCCATCTCTGAAGCGCCGTCCAGAACGCGCCGGTACTGGTTCCGCTCAAAGAGAAGTCCCATGCGGCCGAGGTGGGCTTCCGCTGACTGGCGGTCTCTCTCGATCACCGCGGTGTAGGCTTCCAGGGATTCCACAGCCCGGTTATTACGTTTATACAATTCGGCGCTGAGAAGCTGCGGCGCGCCGTTCCCGGCGGGACCGAGAACCGCCAAAGCCGCCGCCGCGTCATCGTTCCGGTACAGGGCGTACGCCGAATAGGCCAGGGCCAGATCAGCAAGATCCTTTCTGCCGCCGGCGGCAGCCAGGGAATGGGCGTCCCCGAGATCCGCGGCGGCCCGGTCCCACTGTTCCAGCCCCAGGGCGTACCAGCCCTTCCTAAGCAGGAAAAGGGTTTTATCGCCCTGAATAAGTTCCTGGTTATCCGCTAAGATCTGGTATGCTCCGGGGAGATCACCTTCACGGTAGGCAATTTCCGCCAGGTATATCGGGACATCGGGGTTAATCGCGCCGCCGCCCGCAAGGGCCGTTACCCGGAGAAAGTATGACCGGGCCAGATCGTAGCGGCCTTCATGGAAGGCACTGGCACCCACCTGGAGCCAGAAATCCGAAAGCGCTTCGGGATCGGACCGGAGAACATTTTCGGCCCTGATGATGATCGCCGATACGGCGGCTTCGTTGTTCCGGTGCTGTTCCAGATCGAGCATCCGCTGGAGGGCGGCTACAGCGATTTCCCTGCGGGGGGAATTTTCCGCGGACTCCAGGATCTGCAGCGCCCTGGTATTGTTTCCCTGGGCGATGTATCCGTCCGAAGCTTTGAGGGCGAGCTGCTCCCGGGTAAACGCGTCCAGCTGCGCGGTATCGAGCTGTTCCCACAGGGCGGTGAGCCGTTTTGGCATATCCAGCCGGGTGTAAATATCGAAAACAAAAATCAAAGCCGACGGGTCGGTCTCCAGGGGAAGATCCAGATCCCGGAGCTTTTCAAAAAAAGACTCAAAGGCGGCCAGAGCGGTTTCGTATTCTTCCAGGGCCGTGGCTGCTTTGCCTTGGTACAGGAGGGACTGGAGGAAGGTATCCTGGTCCGGAGGATTCTCTGTGAGACCGGTAAACCGGGCCAGGGCGGGACCGTAATCTCCCCGGTCGTATTCAATAACCCCTTTCCAGAAGGGAACATACGGAAGGTATTTCGTTGACCGGTACCGGCTTTCTACCGCGGACAGAGCCGAATACGCCTCCCCGGGCCGTCCGAGGCGGTACAGGGTTACCCCCCGGCGGTACCGGGCGTCGGCGGCGTAGGACGAATTAGGCCAGTTCCGGATAAAATCATCATAAGATTCCAGGGCTAATGTATAATTTCCCGCGAGGAAACGGACCTCAGCGTCAAGAAAGGCTTCCCGGTCAAGATTCTGCGCAGCCAGAAATGCCGCCGGCACAAAGAACAGCAGGAAAAGGGAAACTTTTTTCATAGTATAAAGATATATCTTTTTCTGGACAATTTCAAAGTTTGGGTAACCGGATTATGCGGGGGCACCGCGTCTTTCAATCCGAAAAGCACCCGTGAATACGGCGCTGAGGGACCTGTCGTGACACCCGGCGTTGCCGATACGGCCGGGTATCCGCATGATTATGGAAAAATTAGCCCGGAAGCATAACGCAGGCATGGCAGCGCGGGGTTTAGGAGGGGGCCCTGTTTACGGGTCGAAGGATGATTCCACGGGTACCCGGACAAGGTTGACGAAATTGCCGGGATACCGGTTTTTAAACTTGGTGAAGGAAGTTTCCTCCGCGCTTTCAAAGACCGTTATCCTGAATATACCTTCTTCGGTAAAGTACGGCACCAGGACCGCCACATGGAAATGCTGGCGCATCCGGGGCGCCGGTCCGATTTCATTGTTAACCGAAGCCAGATATATTCTTCCCGGTTCATCAATCGCCAGGGTATACAGAAGGGAATGGAGTCCCTCAACCCCGTATCCGGCATTGTGGAGAAATCCCGGATAGGCCCGGAGCCGGCTCAGTCCCTGTTCTCGCACGGTGACCGTGGCGACATGGGCCGACCGGACTTCGATTTCATCGAGATAGGCGAATGAGGGAGAACGGAGCCGGGAACCCGCGGCGGCGAGATTCCGGGTCCAGTCCAGGCCGAAGAAGGGGTCCCGGAGTTCCTCATAGGGTTCAGTCAGGGATGATCCCCGCTCCCCGTAGGGTTCCTTTAACGGTGCGATGGAAAGCCGTTCCCCCGTGACAGGCCGGAGGATACCATCCACGATCCATTTGGCAAAACCTGAACAGTTGACCCCTTCGGTCCCGTCCTGCGGTTTTAGGGTATGGATAAAAACGTATTGGCCGTTTTCGTCTATGGCGCCGTCGTCCCGGAAGGAAAGCTCCGGAAGCCGTTCCCGGACGTTTGTTGTAAAGGCCGTGATATCCCGGTACAATCCCGGTACGGGATCGAAATACCGCCGGGGAAATTTTCCCTCCGCCGCGGCAAGGGCTTCTTCCACCGGCGCGGAAAGAAGCCGCCGGAAGGGAATCGCCAGGGGAAGAGAACGGACAACATATCCTTCGTACAGGACCACATCCATCTGGCTCCGGTCGTCCCCCAGGGGCCGGAACTGGACATAGGTATAGGGGTCGCTCCGGAGGAAAACCCTGATCCGCAGGGGCGCCCCGTCGGTCATGCTGCGGGTCAGAATCCAGGAACCCTGGATCCAGCCGGGATAGGAGCCGTCCCTGCCCCGGGCGAGGATGACCATGAATTCATCCCGTCCCGCTTCGGAACGGACTTCGATATAATCCCCCCCGGGAAGCCGGTAAAGGGCACTGCCCTTGGCAAGCACCCGGCCGGGGGCGTCGGTGAGCCATGAGTCCATAAGGCCGGCCCGGAGGCCGGAATCATCGGCGATAGTTCGGGTGGGAACATCCTGTGCCGCGGCGGCAAGTATTCCAAAAAAGAGAAAAAAAACTGCCGCCGGGAACCCGCCCCGGATTTTCGGGAAAACCATATTCTCTTCAAATATCGGTACTTTCCGGGGTAATCATTAAAGTTGTTCGGCAGCTTCAGCCTGCCGAAGGCTATCCGCTATAAAACGCCTATTCCGCAGCATTATCCCGGGGTTCACAGATATTCCGCTCCCATCTTAATCATCCGGCCGTTGTCTGTCCCGATATACAGGTTGCCGCCCACCATAAGAGGCCTGACGCTGGAAGCGCCGGGGACCGCGTTGGACTTGAGAATCCTTCCGGTGGCGGGGTCCGCCGTTACCAAAGTACCGCCGGCGCTGCCCCAGTAGAGTCTTCCCTGGGAAAGCAGCGGGGCCGATTCAACACCGGAAACGGGAAGCCCCGCGTCACTGCCGTCGGCGGATACTATCCTGATCAGGGTTTTATCCGAAGCCCAGAGATACAGGCGGGAAGCGTCCAGCTCCGGCTCTATCCGTATACCCTGGGGAATGGTCCGTTCCCACAGGATACGGCCTGAGTCAATATCCACCGCAATGATCAGCCCCGAGCGGTTCGAGGCATAAATTGTCCCATCCATATACCGGGGCGACAGAACATCCGTACCAAGCCTCGAAGGAACCTCAAGCCGGATGGATCCCGCGGCCACATCCATGATGACCACACTGCCCGCTCCGTTGATACCTACCAGTTCCCGTCCGGCCAGGACCAGCGGAGAAACGATACCCCCGGCCACGGGGATTTCCCGGAGCATCTGGGCGTTTTCCTGGCGGCAGATGGCGACCCCCCGGGGAGTCGCCATGGCAACCCCGTCGGGAACCGGAACGGCCTTTGACCGGGGAAGCGCCGCCCAGCTGTCGAAATTCCACTGTCCCCGGGGCGTTCCCGTAGAGCCGTCGAGGATGGTAAGGTCCGTTTCTCCGGTAACCGCCACAGAAGTATCCAGGCCCGTCATGGCCGCCGAATTTTCACCGTAGGTCCACAGAACATTGCCCAGGTCGTCAACGCCGTATACCCGGCCGTCGCTGTCCATGGCAAGCAGGATAGTGCCGACCCGGCTGATGCTGTCCGAAAGGGCGGTATCCGAAATTTTCGCGTCCCAAACAACCGCCGGATAGGGATTCGGCGGCGGTTCCTGTTTTTTCTCCTGCCGCGGATATACCCGGCGCTCCCGGTAGGACGGGAAAAATTCCCCCGGCAGGGCGGCGGGGATTTTTGAAACCTCGCCGCCGGGATCATTCAGGTATCCCATAAGCCCCAGAAGTTCCCCCGCGGCGTCACCGAGGGGAACCGCCTTATACCGCTGGAGGGCTGCTTCAATCAGGGTCCGGGTTTCAAATGTATCCGGAGGAATTCCGCCGGCGTTCGAGGCTTCTCGGAACAGGGTATCGTAGGCAGCGTCCGCCGCCGCCAGAGATTCCCGGTCCGCCGCGATCCGCGCGTTTCCGATGCCGCCGCCGATCCGGAGTTCCTCCCCGGTCCCGGCACCCGGGGCCATGCTGAATGCCCGGTCAAGCACCGCGGCGGAAACAGGATCGCTGTCCCGCTGGGAAAAAAGAGTCTGCAGCCGGCCGCTTCCGGGAAGGAGCGCCACATTCCCCTGGTCAACCGCCAGGGTGGTCATCGCGCCGCGGTCCCGGTCCGCCGGGGCGGCGGCGGCGCCTTCGTACGTAAGGAGGAACCGGGTCCCCCGGACCCGGCTGACGGCATTGGGGGTTCCCACGAGAAATTCATCCCCAAGGGACAGTTTTTCAACCTTTGCCAGGAGCGCCCCCCGGCTGAGGCGGAGTTCCGCTTCCCGTACCGTTTCTTCCTCCCCGGCAATACTCCGGACCACCCCGATTTCGAGTTCCGAGTCCGGAAGAAGCCGGATATTTGCCATGGAAGAAAAGGTTATCTCCAGGGACGCGAGATCTCCGGTGATGACCGTATCTCCGGCAAACAGAGCAGCTCCGTTTTCCAGGGGAATACGCTCATTGGACCGGACCAGTTCCGCGTTTCCCTGAACGAGGCGTACCGTAGTTTCAAGTTCCGAAATTATTGGTACCGGTACGGATTCCTCAGCCGCCGGCGGAGCGGCCTCCCCGGGTTCGTTCCGGAAAAACCGGCTCCGGATAGCATCACAGGAACAAAGCGCGCACACCACAATCACGGCCCCCAGGACCGCGGCAAATTTCATCTTCATACTATATATGATACTACCTGGAACGGAATTCGTCAGCAGCGTCAGGGTACCTGCTTTATACGGGAGAGCACAGAGACTCAAAACCGGAAATTTCCCGTGTTCTACCGATGCCGCGAGTCCTGTCACCCCGGTGATTTTACATAATGCCTTTTTTCTGATATATTTATTGAAGGTAAAAAAATTCCTGCATGGACTGGCAGCCAGACTGCATCCGGTGCAGGTTTAAAGAAGACGCCCCGGAGGGATCCTATGAAACTGTATAGCCGCGGACAGTTGATATTTTTTTCAGTTTTAAGCGCTCTTATTGTGCTGATGTTCGCCGTGGGAATCGGGATTTTTAAATTCCCATCCCAGCGGAGCGGTAATACCGCCGCGGCCGCCGCCGTTCCGCCCGGTACGGTTAGTATCGGTGATCCCTTTGAAGCCCTGGAGCTGCGTCAGTCCTCCTATACTGATCCGAAGCTTATAAAAACCGCGGAACTGAGCGCCTTCACCGAGGACGAACGGGAAAATATTTCGATTTATGAACAGCTCAACGAAGCCGTGGTGAACGTGACCACCGAAACAGTGGCCATCAACTGGTTCCTCGAGCCGGTTCCCCAGCAGGGAGGCTCCGGTTCCGGGTCAATCATCGACACCCGGGGTTACGTACTGACCAACAACCACGTTATCGAAAACGCCTACAAGGTATTCGTCAACCTGGCCGACGGCAGCCAGTTTGAAGGCCAGGTAATCGGTACGGACCCGGAAAATGACCTGGCGGTTCTGAAATTCGAGCCGCCCCGGGGGATGCAGCTTAAAACGGTCCCCTTCGGTGAGTCGGGCGGCCTCCGGGTAGGACAGAAAGTCCTGGCCATCGGCAACCCCTTCGCGCTGGAACGGACTCTTACGGTGGGTATCGTATCCGGGCTTGGCCGTCCTATTCAGACCTCAAACCGCAATATTATCCGGGACATGATCCAGACCGACGCTTCAATCAACCCCGGCAATTCCGGAGGTCCCCTCCTGGATGCCCAGGGCCGCATGATCGGCATCAATACCATGATTTATTCCCCCTCGGGAGGGTCCGTGGGTATCGGATTTGCGGTTCCCGTTAATACCGCAAAACGGGTGGTCGCGGAAATCATTGAATTCGGGAAGGTCCGGCGGGGCTGGATCGACGCTACGGTGGTGCAGATATTCCCCGCTCTGGTACGGTACGCCAACCTTCCGGTTGATTCCGGTCTCCTGGTTTCCCGGACCCGGAGGGGCGGGTTCGCGGAGCGCGCGGGTCTGCGCCAGGGCAGCGAACCGGTACGGTACGGATCCAGCGTTATCTACCTCGGCGGGGATATCATCACCTCCGTGGATGGTATGAAGGTAAACACCCTGGCGGATCTGTACTCCGCCCTGGAGGACAACAAACCAGGGGAAAAAATAGCCGTTGAAGTAAACCGGGGAGGCAGGACCGTAAAACTCGAGGTAGTCCTGGCGGACCGGGAAGAAACAATAAATTAACCCGGTTTAAACAAACAGGGCTGTCCGAAGCGTGTCCGGACAGCCCCCATTTTCAGATTACCCCCAGATCACGGCCGACTTTTTTAAAGGCTTCTATACAGCGGTCCAGCATCTCATCCGTATGGGCCGCGGAAAGCTGAACCCGGATACGGGCGGCGCCCTTGGGAACCACCGGATAACTGAAGGCAATAACGTAAATCCCCTCATCCAGGAGACCTTCCGCCATCCGAACCGCCAGGACTTCATCCTTGAGCATCACCGGGACAATGGGATGCTCCCCGGGGCGGATAGCAAAACCCGCTTCTTCCATGGCTTTCCTGAACCGGGCGGTGTTGTGTCTGAGGGTATTCCGGTGTTCGGGAGCCCCCGAAGCCAGACGTATAGCCTCCCGGGTACCGCCCACAATGGCGGGAGGTATGGTATTGCTGAAAAGATAGGGCCTGGCTTTCTGGCGGAGCCATTGGATCAGTTCCCGCCTCCCCGCCACACAGCCCCCTGAGGCTCCTCCGAGGGCTTTCCCGAAGGTGGTGGTAATGAGATCCACCCGGTCCATAACGTTCCAGTATTCATGGGTACCCCGGCCCCGGTCTCCGATAAACCCCGTGGCGTGGCTGTCATCCACCAGGACCAGGGCGTCGTATTTTTCCGCCAGGGAACATATCTTCGGAAGGTCCGCCATATCGCCGTCCATGGAGAATACGCCGTCGGTGGCAATAAGCCGGTACTTGGCATCCCGGCCGTCGATAAGTTTCTGTTCCAGGTCATCCATATCCATGTGGGCGTAGATGAACCGGTCCGCTTTGCACAGCCGGATTCCGTCAATCACCGAGGCGTGGTTCAGGGAATCCGTATATACCGCGCAGTCCTTGTCCAGGAGCGCCTCAAAAACACCGCCGTTGGCGTCAAAGCAGGATGAAAGGAGAATGGCGTCCTCGGTACCGAGGAATTCCGAAATTTCAGACTCCAGGAGTTTATGGGGTTCCTGGGTCCCGCAGATAAACCGGACCGAAGACAGTCCGTAGCCCCACTTTTCCATTGCCCGGGCGGCGGCATCGGCGAGTTCCTTTCTGCCGGACAGTCCCAGGTAATTATTGGCGCAGAAATTAAGGGCTTCCCGTTCGGGACCGCCGCCGGTTTTCGTTCTGATTTCCGGTCCCTGGGGAGTCGCGAGAACCCGTTCATCCTTGTACAGGCCCTGGGTTTTCAGCGCCGAGAGCTGTTCCGAAAGATCGTTTTTGATTGCGCCGTACATGGTCCCTCCTTAATATATCAAACCAATGCCCACACCGCCGAAGGGTCCCCACTCGGAATCCCTCAGGCACACACCTCCGAGAACGCTGAATACAAATGTGGACGGGGGCGGGAAAAATTTGAATTCCGCCCCGGCACTGAACTGTTCCAGGGATACGGGGCTGTCCCCCGCAAAGGCAAAATCGGTCTTTGCGGAAATTCCCGCGGCGAATATCCGGTGCCGGTATCCAACACCGCCGGAGACAATCCCCCGGGGAATCCCTTCATCGGGGCGTCCTCTTTCTCCGGGCCAGGCCAATCCCGGGCTCAGCACCACCGTAATCGGGACGGGAAAAGTCCAGGACAGGGGTACAAAAACCTCCGGGCCTGAGACAAGTCCGAATGGACTGACCTCACCCTTCCAGGACCATCCGTACGCCGCACCCAGAGCCAGGCCGAAAGGTTCCCCGCCGCCCCCGAAAAAACGCCATTTTACGGATCCCGCAAAGGCGGTCGCCGCGTCCCCCTCAAATTCAGGATCCACATTGAGAGCCGCGGCGATTTCCAGCCGGTCCATAGGACTGAACCGGAAGGCCAGGGCAAAAGGAAGCGAAGTCCAGGCGCCCCGGGAAGGTTCAGGCCGGCCGAAGAGAAGTCCCGCGTCGAACTGGTAAGACCCTTTCGGAAGCTGGTCCGGCACCGGTGAAAACAGGAATCCCGGTTTCCCGGAAAACAGGGACCGGGGATATATCTGTATGGACGAATCGATGGTTACCGCAGCACTGGCGGATCTCTCGGCGGGTTTCGAGCCGTCCCAGGGCAGGGATTCGGTCTCGAGGCGGGCGTAATACACGCCGTCCGGCAGAGGAGTACCACCCCGGCCCCGGCCGTCCCAGATGACCGTCTGGGACCACGTCCTGAAGGGGCCGATATACTGGTAATATACGGTTTCACCCGCGGCGTTGGAAATGACGAGAGTACCCTGGCCGGAGGAGCTGGCTTCGAAGGAAAATTCCGTGGTTCCAAGGTTTCCGGAATTTCCGGGATTAAAACGCTGCCGGGATACGGCAAGGCCGCTTATCCTGAACGCGGCGGGACGGAGCACAAAATCCGCGGTCTCCATGGCTCCCGCGGTGATATAAACGGTCCGGCTTGCATCCTCCCAGCCAAAAGCCCGCACCCGGACCGAACGGAACCCTTCGGGAAGGGTCAGTATGGAACCGGTCATAAGACTGCCGTCGACGTAGACCGCCGGATTAAAAGGGAGGATATTGCTGTCGGGGCTTCCGGCGGCCCGCTGGACCGTGACCCAGAGTCGTCCCGTGGCCCGCTCCAGATCGAGGGAAACACGAACCCGGCCGTTTTCCGGCACCGATATCCTGACCTGGCGGTCGAGGTACCCTTCCCGCTCGAGACGCAGGGAATACCGTCCCGGGGAAAGGTCAGACATGGTCAGAGGTGTAGTCCCGCGGGAAATGCCGTCAATGTAAACCTTGGCCCCGGTGGGATTGCTTTGAATATACAGTCCGGTGCCCGTAACCTCTTCTATGCTGTCCCCGGAAACCGGGCTTGCCGCAAGGAAAAGCAGCAGCCCCAATACGGGAAGAACTCTGCGGAACATACTAAGACTATAAAGCTTTTTCCCATGGTTTGCATATCCGCCCGGACAGCCGCATTATATCTTTTATCCGCCAAGGAAACCGGGGGCTGCCGCTACGAACCGATTCTTCCGTCCTGGGAAAAACTGAAGTAGGAATTCCCCGAAAATATCAGATGATCGAGGAAACGGATGCCCAGGATATCCGCGGCGGCCTGGAGGCGTACGGTTATATCCTCATCTTCCTGTGAAGGCTGAAGATGGCCCGACGGATGGTTATGGGCGACAATCACCGCGCTGGCCCTGTCCAGGATCGGGTCGGAATACACCTCCCGGGGATGAACAATGGTCCTGTTTACCAGGCCGATGGTTACGATACGGACCGCCATAACCTCATGGGCGCCGTTCAGCGAGAGGCACATAAAATGTTCCTGCCGGCGGTTCCCGTAATGGCGGATCACGTTGAAGGCGTCCGTGGGATGGGTGATCCGTATACCCGACGGTCCCCACCGGCGGCGGCCGAATTCCAGCATCGCGGCAATGGTGCAGGCCTTGGATTCTCCCATGCCGGTAATTGCCGCGAGATCCCTGACCGAAGGAATTTCTTTTTCCCGGTCCAAACGGTCCTGCAGTTCCCTGGCCAGGGTAAAGACGTTTTTCCCCTTGATACCGGCGTTGAGGATAACCGCCAGAAGTTCCCGGTCGGACAGGGCACAGGGCCCCTGGTTTAAAAGCCGCTCCCGGGGACGTTCTTCCTCAGGAAGCTCCAGCGGCCCCGGAGTTTCGGCTTTCCGGTATGCCGACGGTACTTCCCCGGCAGCCTGCCGCAGGATAGTATGGTGTTTTTCTTTCATATAAAAAATACGGCGCCGCGCGTAATCCTGCTTCAATGGACTGCCGATACTTCAAGTATGAACCATCGTTTTTCTGTAGTGTTTGTTTTTCTGTGCACAGCGGTTTTATTGGCGTCCTGCGCCGGCAGTCCCGGCGCCCAGGCCCCGGAACGGCCGGAAAAGCCTCCGATCCCCGAAAAAATCCTCGGCAGGGGCCTCGTTCAGCCGGAGGATCTTGCGGGTTTCCTCCTGGAAACAAACCCCGGCGCCGATCCGGCGTTTGTCCGCAGTCTCGCCCGCTATTATGAGGAAGAATCAGCCGCCGAAGGGGTCAGCCACGATGTGGCATTCAGCCAGATGTGTCTGGAGACGGGATTCCTCCGTTTCGGCGGGCTGGTGACACCGGACATGAACAATTTCTGCGGCCTCGGTTCCATAGGTCCGGGCCAGCCTGGGGAGCGTTTTCCCACACCCCGGATAGGCGTACGGGCCCATATTCAGCATTTAAAAGCCTACGCCACGGATCAGCCGTTAAACCAGGAGCTGGTCGATCCCCGCTACCGCTGGGTTAAGTACGGCTCCGCCCCCACGATCTACGATTTGGCGGGACGCTGGGCAACGGACAAGGAATATGGAAGGAAAATAGCGGCCATACTGGACAGGCTCTACACATACGCCTTTGAGGGATAAGCGCACCGGTTAATCTAACCGATGCAAAAAAACGTCCGGTTTCCCGTTTCTCTATAACTCCAATTCCATCCATCCCCGGGAGAAACGCATCACCATTTTTCCGTCCCGGAAGAACGCGTCGGTAAGGGGGATCCCGTACCGGGAAAATCCCGCGGCCAAAGACGCGGTAAATTCATCCTGAAAATCAAGGCCCGCCGGATTCCACGGGGTTCCGCTGCCGGAAGTATAGCCGGGGAGCGTTTCATTGACGCCGGCCGTAAGGGCATCCGTAAAGGGCCGCTCCAGAATACGCACGGCGGGGTAAAAAGCTTCGGATTCGGCCAGAACCAGGGCGGCGCCGCCGCTGTTGAAGCTCTGTATGTACAGGCCGGTCACCGCGCCGGAAGCATTACCCAGGGGCATAGGAAAAGGACGCATATCAATATACACCACCGGGCTATCGGGATTCAGCGGCGGCAGATTCCGGTCCATCCCGTTTTTCCAGGCGTCCCTGAAAGCGGCGGCTATGCTTTCATCACCGGAGAATGAGCCCACCAGGGCAGCGGGCTCCAGTCTGAGGGACGGCGGCTCACCGGGGATAAACACCACCGAGCCGTTCTCATCCTCCGTCATAAGCCCCAGATCAAAACACTGGGACCGGCGGTTATCCTGCAGGAACTCACCGGTCCTGGGAGAACCGTAGCCCGCCGCGCCGTTGGCGCCCCCCAGGCCAAGGCTTTTGCCGTAATGGTCAAGGAAATCGTCCCGGACAGTATATACCCTGTTCCGGTCCGACGCCTTGAGCGCGAGGACGAGATCAGGAAGTCCCCAGGAATTTGCCCGGCCCTCCCTGGTCCGCCAGTTCTGAACCCAGGTAACAGGGTTTGGCCGGGGCCACCGGTGAACCTTGTCACCCCCCAGGACTCCCGCCAGGGGTGTCTCCATGTACAGGGCTTCGGTATAGGCCGACTTAAAGAGATCGGAAAGGGCCTTCTTTTCAGCCTCATCACCGGGGGCCTCAGCGGAAAGGAATTCCCCCACCCCCTGGGCGGGACGGATTTCCGGAATGGCTTCCGGCCTGAAACTGAGGGTATCCGGAAGCGGATACGAAGTCCGGGAAGAATCCGCCGGGGATTCTCCGGCGGGAGCCTCCGGGGTTCCGCCGCCCGAAGACTGCTGCCCGGATTCCAGCCCGGCGCAGGCAGCAAACAGCAGGACCGCAGTGCCGGCCAGGAAGAATCTATATATTCCGCGCGTATTTCTTTTATTCATATTCATATTGTACTATAGTTATCGGTAAGAATCTAAAGGACCTACGGGCTCCGGACGGATTTAGGCGCATACTTAAAATATATACAGGAACAAAAAATGAGTGAACTATTTATCGGTTTCACATCCTTTACCTGGCAGGACGCGGTGATGATCCTGATTGGTATCGTACTGATTGTGCTGGCCATCAAAAAGGAATATGAACCCATGCTGCTGCTGCCCATCGGGTTCGGGACAATCCTGGTAAATCTGCCCCTTTCCGCGGTACTCGAATACGACGGGGCGCCGGGGTTCCTGAAGCTCCTCTTCGACGCGGGGATCGCGACGGAGCTGTTTCCGGTGCTTATTTTTATCGCCGTGGGAGCCATGTGCGATTTCGGGCCGATGTTCAAGAATCCGGTGATGATGTTCTTCGGCGCCGCGGCGCAGTTCGGAATTTTTATAACCATCCTGGTGGGTGTTGCCCTGGGGTTCGATCTTAAACTGGCTGCCGCGGTGGGAATAATCGGGGCCGCCGACGGGCCGACATCTATTTTCGTGGCGACCCGGTTCGCGAAGGAGTATCTGGGACCAATATCGGTGGCGGCCTATTCCTATATGGCTCTGGTTCCCCTGATCCAGCCTCCGGTAATCAAGCTGCTGACCACAAAAAAAGAACGGACCATTAAAATGGTAGCCCATGATTCGGATATTCCCAAAAGCCTGCGGATATGTTTTCCCATCGTGGTTACCCTGGTTTCCGGCATGGTGGCGCCCATGAGCGTTCCCCTGATCGGTTCGTTGATGTTCGGCAACCTTATCCGTGAGTGCGGCGTCCTGGACCGGCTTTCCAATGCAGCGCAGAATGAGCTGGCCAATATCGTTACCCTGCTTCTGGGAATAACCATCGGGGCCAGCATGCGGTCGGAGCAGTTCCTGCAGGGAACGACCCTGATGATCCTTGTCATGGGGCTGTGCGCATTCATCTTCGATACCGCCGGGGGAGTCCTGTTCGCTAAACTGCTGAATCTTTTTATGAAGGAAAAGATCAATCCCATGGTGGGCGCCGCGGGCATATCGGCGTTCCCCATGAGCGCCCGGGTTGTCCAGCGCCTGGCCACAAAGGAAGATCCCAATACCTTCATCATAATGCACGCGGTCAGCGCCAATGTTTCGGGCCAGCTCGGCTCGGTAATCGCCGGGGGCATAGTCCTTGCATTGGTCCCGATTCTGCTGGGCGCGTAGGAGGAACGGAATGAATCAGCTGCTGATTGCTATCCAGAACGGATCAAATATACAGAAAAGCCTCTTCCTTATGGTCTGCGGCCTGGTGTTTGTTTTTTCGGTACAGGTTGTCTTCTATCTGATTATCAAACTCTGGCCCAGGAAAAAAGCCTCCGGCCCCGACGGGGCTTAGCGGGATACTATCTGAGTTTTTTCAGTTTGCTCAGGAAAAGAAGGCTGTTGGCTTCGCCGATAGCCTTGAGCCGCTCATAGTCTTCCTTTGTTTCCGTATCCGATCCGGAGATAATAAGGTCATTGCCCCGCCGCAGGAACCAGAGATAGTGTTTTTCCCGGAGCCGCAGGGGGTCTCTGCGGCTGTACCGGATCTCGAGCTGCTGTTCCAGGTAACCCGCCAGGGTGATATGGTTTTCATCCCCGGAAATCCAGAAGGCGGTTCCGTCCCCCAGAAAAAGCACCATCCGTTTAAACCCTTCATTTACCGAAGCGTCGTTCCTGAATCCGTCAAAAATCAGGTTCTGCCGGCCCAGGCTCAGGTCGTATCCCTGGAGCCGGAGGTTTTTCCTGAGGGCGATGATTTCGGTACGGACCTTCTGGGCAACCTCGGGATTTTTAGACGCCCCCTGGAGTTCCGACCGCCATGAACGGAGTTCATCCTCGTAGAACCCGAACTCCGCCGTACGGCTGAGAAAGAATGTGGTTTCCGAAAGGAGTTTCCATACATCGGAAAAGCGGTCCGTCAGCAAGACCGCCAGCTCCGATACGTTCAGCTTTGCCATTCTCCTGTTCCTGCCCTATACTACGATTATAGGATGTAATAACAGTCAAATGCGAGTCCTGGTAGTTTCCGATATCCATGCCAATATTGCCGCCTTTGAGGCGGTGCTGAAACAGGAAAAAAACGGGTACGATGCCGTACTGTGCCTCGGGGATATTGTCGGGTACGGGCCGTACCCCAACGAATGCGTTGAACTGGTATCCGAGGTCTGTACGGTCACCCTGGCGGGGAACCACGACCTGGCGGCATCGGGCGGTATGGATATTTCCGCATTTTCCGCCCGCGCAAAAAAAGCGGTAAAATGGACCCGGTCCCGGCTGTCCGGAAAAAACAGGCTGTTCCTGGAAAGCCTCGTTCCCCTGGGAGAATACCAGGGGGTTCTTCTGTCCCACGGCGGCCCGGAAAATCCCGTATGGAGCTATGTGATTTCGGAGATGGACGCGGCGGTATCATTTGGCATGGTGAATTTTAATGACTGCCTCTTCGGCCATACCCATATTCCCTCCGCCTTCATACAGCCGCCGGAGGACGGAACCGATGGTACCCGCCGGATTGAAGTCCGCTCCGGCGTCCCGGATTCTCCGGTAGAACAGGGTCCCCCCGGAACCCGGCGGCTCCTCAATCCCGGAAGCGTGGGCTTTCCCCGGGACACCGCGGACGCCCATAGGGACTCAAATCTGGACCACGCCGCCGCCCGGTACGGGACCTTCGACACCGGGACCGGCCTATGGATTTTCAGACGGACGGAATACGATATGAACGAAACCGCTATGGCAATGATGAAAGCCGGTCTCTGGTGAGGGCCGCCGCAGTATACCCGAGGGACAGAGCAGCGAAGCATGGAATAGCGGTCCGGGGGTCCTGTTGAGGAAAGGGCGCATGGCTCCTCAGCGGCCTGCGGCCTCGAAAGTCGCTCATGCGCCCTTTCCTCAAGCCACCCCATGTGACCAATATGACACCATGCTTCGCTGCCTTTTCTCACGGAAACTGGGGACTGCGGCGGCCCCTGTCTGGCGGGGGCTCGGTGAGGGTGAATAGTCTGTATAGGGCATAGCACCGATAGCTGGTATCGTTCACCCTCACCCAGACACCGCATAATGGCAGCACTTCCCGCTGTCGGCCTCCACACCATACCAGCAGAGTCCCCCACACCCCAGCCCCCGCAAAAGCAGGACACCTGCATTTATCCAGAACAGCGGCACAGAAGCATGGTGTCAAAATGGCAGCGCCGGGTGTCGGATGAAAGAAATACCGCTCCGCGGATATTTTTTCATCCGACGGGCCCCGCGGACATTGTATTTCCATGCTTCTGTGCCGGTTAATGCGCATAATGCACGTGTCCTGATGCATCCCGCGATTGACCTTTACCGGGATTGCGAATTATAGTTCTATAACATGGGTGTTTTAACGAGCCAGAAACTGGTTGCCTATTATGAACGCTATAAAACCATAGATGTTACCTACACGAAAGAAATTATTCAGGTAACCGGCCTGATAACCCAGCAGGTAGTACTGAAGTGCCTGGGTGATTTCTGGCCCTGCGTAATCTATTCCTCATCGTTCCAGGGCGCGAAAGTTGTAACCAATGTCAATTCGGGACTGCTCCAGAAACTTCAGCAGGCGAACAATCTGGTGAGTCTCCGTTTTTGTTTCAAAAGCGCCGATACCGGATCGCCGGTGGCGTTTTTCGTCTCCGCCAAATCCGTGGGATATATTCCCTACAACAATTCCAAGGATGTTGGAGTTTTCCACCTTCAGTTTATTCAGCGGCCCCCGGACGACCTTATCGAAATCATGGGGAGGCTCCTGGATGCCAATATCAATTCCGCCAAACGGCGGGAGGAACGCATTCTCCTTACCCCGGATATCATCAGGAAAATGAAGCTGTATTCCAAGGACAGCGCGGTTTTTATCCAGGGTGTTCCCCGGCGCTGCATACTCAGGGACATTTCCTTTTCCGGCGCGAAGATCATCATGATGGGGGTCTCGAAATTCCTGGTAAACAAGGATATCGCCCTGCGGGTCGATTTCGACGATCCCCGGGAAAGCTATCTATTGAAGGGGAAATTTATCCGGACCGAGGAAGTTGAGGGACGGAAGGAACTGCTTGCCCTGGCGGTGCTTTTCAACGAAACCCAGATTCCCATGGGCTATAAAATACGGGTCAACGATTTCCTCGGCCAGACACGGGCGGATAGCCGGAATGACCATTCGGTAAGCACCGTCCCGAAGCCGGCGCCGGAACCGCCCGCGGCGGAGCCACCCCGGGAGAACGGGGATGAGGAACCAAGTGAACAGCAGTAAAAACGGGATTGTTTTTTTGTCCGTTCCGGAATCACTCCGGGGCAGGGTCGAAGCCGAGTCAGGCGGTAATTTCAGCATTGATCCGTCCATTCCCATCCCGGTGGAACTTCCCCCGGGAGAAAAAGACCTTGATCTGGAGAACCTTTCCTGGGAAATGATCCTCTCGGGCATGATCCGGGTGGTGTCGGAAAATCCCGGCGGTGAGGACGCCGATTACTACCGCCGTTTTGTCCTGGCGGTCAAACCCGATATTCTGGGGGAATTCTCCGAAGCGGCGATCCTCAAGGCGCGGAACGGTGATTACGATATGGCGCTGGAAATATTCGCCGCCCTCAAAGGACTCTTCCCCGCGTCCCCGGTGGTGCTGCTCAATACAGCCCTGGTCCTGGAGGACCGCGCCGATGCCCTGGAACGGGCCGGACGGGAGGAGGAAGCAGAGGCGGAAAATGAACGGGCCCATGGGGTTTATAAGGAAGTTCTCGCCCTGGATCCGCCCTTTCCCAACGCCCTGTTCAACGGCGCGTTCTTCTTTATGAAACGGAGAAACTTTGACAAAGCCCGGGAGTATTTTTCAAAATATATTCCCCTTTCGGATGACCCCGAAAAAAAGGACCGTGCCCAGAAGATTGTCAGGGAAATCGAAACCCGCAGCCTGGACGATGAGATATTCCGGGAAGCCTATGACTTTATCCGCATGGGCAATGAAACCGAAGGCATCAACAAAGCGAGGAATTTCCTCGAGCGCCATCCTGATGTTTGGAACGGCTGGTTCATCCTCGGCTGGGGGCTGCGCAGGCTGGAACGGTGGGAAGACGCCGCCGCCGCGTTCAGGAAAGCCATAGAACTGGGAGGCGACAACGCCGATACCCGGAACGAGCTGGCCATCTGCCTCATGGAAACCAACGATCTCAAGGGCGCCCGTAAGGAACTGGAGGCCGCCCTCTCGGAGGAGCCGGAAAACGTCAAAATTATATCCAATCTGGGTATCCTGGCCCTCAAAAACGGCGACGACGCGGAAGCGGCGGCGTTTTTCAGGACCGTGCTTGAGCTGGAACCGGAAGATCCCGTGGCGCTGCAATACCTTTCCCGGTTTGACGATTAGGTTTCTCCCAGGGAAAAATCACCGATTATCTTAAACCGTTTTCCGTCCCGGACTACCTCAAGCTTACGGTCGGGGAAGTAATCCGGCAGTTTCTGCTGCAGCAGCTTCGCCGCCTCGGCCATAAAACCTTCAAACTGCTCATAAGGAACTTTGTCCAGGGTCGCCACCCGGAAGGAAACAATATACCCCCGGCCATGTTCCGAACTTAAGCCCGCGGTAAAGTCGGGGGCAATCTCAAAGAGACCATCCATTTCGGGGTTATCGGTGGCGCCCCGTTTGGGGCGGTTGGGATGCAGGGGGAAACAATCACCCCAGTGGTCTTCCAGAATATTGTCAATCTCATGGAACAGGGCATCAAGCTGCTTTTCGAATGCCCGGAGTTTCGGGTGAATATACACGGCGCCCCCATGGATAGCTGCGGAAAATCTGAACCGACTATACCACAGTCCTCCGGCAGGGGAAACGGGTTCCCCGCCGGATAGGCTCCGGATCAGCCCGGTAAGGCCAGGGCGATAACTTCCTCAAACCGTTCCACGGGGTGGAATTCAATTCCTTTTTTAACATAATCGGGAATCTCATCCAGGTCGCGGGTATTCTGCTTCGGGATGATGATATGCTTGGCGTGGTTCCGCCGGGCGGCTATGGTTTTTTCCTTGAGCCCGCCGATGGGCAGCACCTGGCCGGTGAGGCTGAGTTCGCCGGTCATGACCAGCCGGTCGGTTATCTTTTTGTTCCGGATGAGCGAAAGCAGTGCCGTGGCCATGGTTATTCCCGCGGAAGGTCCGTCCTTGGGGGTGGCTCCCTCGGGGATATGGAGATGGATATGGTTTTTCTCAAACCATTCGGTGCTGACCCCGTATTTCTCCGCGGCCAGCTTCCGGGCGTAGGTCATGGCAATGGTGGCGGACTCCTTCATGGTTTCGCCCATCTTTCCGGTAAGGGTAAGCCCTTCCTTGCCGGGCAGGGAAATGGCTTCGATAACCAGGGTATCCCCGCCCAGGCTGGTCCAGGCCAGACCCACGGACATACCCGGGCGGTCGGCTTTCTTGACCTCCCCTTCCGGGAAAATGGGTTTCCCCAGGTATTCTTCAACCTGCGGTTTCTCGATGCTGAATTTTTCAACGGGCTCCGGGACTTTGGATTTCGGCTCCTTCGCTTTTACGTCCTTAGCCTTCGTTTCCTTGGCCTTCCCGTTTTTCGGAACCTCCGGGGCCGGGGCGGTTTCTTCGGTTTCCACAATCCGCTTGGCCAGCTTGCGGTTTATCTTATCGAGGTTTTTCTCGAAGGTACGGACCCCCGCCTCCCGGGCGTAGCCGTTGGCGATATAAAGCAGCGCGTCCTTGCTGTATTTAACCTGGTGTTTCTTAAGCCCGCTTTTCTCGAGGCTTTTGGGAATAAGGTACCGTTTGGCGATTTCCAGTTTTTCCGTGTCAATGTAGCCCGGGAGCTGGATAATTTCCATACGGTCCAGCAGGGGCAGCGGAATCGTATCCAGGGTATTGGCGGTGACGATGAAGAAAATATGGGAAACATCAAAGGGCAGATCCAGGTAGTGGTCCCGGAAGCTGTAGTTCTGCTCGGGATCGAGCACCTCCAGCAGCGCGCTGGAAGGATCCCCCTGGAAACTGGAACCCATCTTGTCGATTTCATCAATCATAAACACCGGGTCTTTGGTTTTGACGATCTTAAGCCCCTGGATGATCTTGCCGGGCATGGCGCCGATATAGGTCCGCCGGTGGCCTTTAATTTCAGCCTCGTCCCGCATGCCCCCCACGGAGAAGCGGAAAAACTCTTTGCCCAGCGCCCGGGCGATGGAGCGGCCCACGGAGGTTTTCCCCACCCCGGGAGGCCCCACGAGACAGACAATGGAACCTTTGGTATCCTTCCGGAGTTTCCGGACCGCCAGGTATTCCACGATACGGCTCTTCACATCCTTGAGCCCGTAGTGGTCCTCTTCGAGGACCGACGTTGCCTTGGCCAGGTCGAAATACTCCGGTTCCGGATCGTTCCAGGGAAGGCTCACAATCGTATCGAGGTAGTTCCGGGTAACGATGAATTCACTGGAATTGGGATCCATAAGCTTGAACTTTTCCAGCTCCTGGTCCACGGTTTCCTTTATCTCGCCTTCGAATTTAAACTCATCCAGCTTTTCCTTGAACCGCTGGTATTCGGAGCTTTTGGCATCCGTGGCAAGACCCAGTTCGTTTTTGATGGCCTTGAGCTCTTCCTTGAGAAAATAATCCCGCTGGGATTTTTCGATCTTTTCGTTGATTTCTTTCTGGATTTTTTTCTGAATCCTGAGAAGTTCCTGTTCCTTCTTGATGAATATGAGGACCTGCTCCATCCGTTTGCGGACGTTGAGGATTTCCAGGATTTTCTGCTGTTCCGTTTTGTCGATGTTGAGGATGCTGGCGATAAAGTCGGCAATTTTACCGGGATGGTCTATGTTGATCATATTGAGGCGCATCTCCTCGGAGAACAGCGGGTTGTTCTCCGATATCTGCTTCATCTCGCTGATCAGGGCCCGGGTAAGGGCCTTAACTTCGCTGGTGTTGTCCCCTTCATCCTCCAGGTATTCCACCGCCGCCACAATCGGATCCGAGGGGTTAAGGGTTTTCTTTATCTTGAACCGCTTCAAGGTTGAAATAAATATATTCACCCCCCCGTCGGGAAGATTGATCTTTTTTACGATCTTCGCCACCGTGCCGACCTTGTACAGATCTTCAATGGTAGGGGTTTCGGTTTCGTTTATGAGCATAACCAGGCCGATGAGCCCGTCCCCGGCGACGGCGTCGTCCACGACTTTAACATCATTGGGGTTGCCGATCATGATCGGTGTAAAAATCCCGGGAAAAATCGGGCGGCCCATGAGGGCTACCAGGGGAAGTTTGTTCGGGAGAATTTGATCAATAGGTACTACACTTTGTTCGGACATACGAACCGTCCTTTGCATTAATTTTGGTTTTTACTGAGAGATACGAAGCCGTAACTCCGGGTTTTGGAATTTTTATATCAATTTTAAATATCGTAAAATTTATATGAAAAGGCAAGAAAAGGGAGACTTCCCGGGTATTCTTCACTGCTGCGATACAGTTAACCGGCGGAACCACACCACCCCGCCACCATTCATCCCTGCACCCAGGAACCAGAAGCGGGGGTAGGACGGGATAGCCGAACCCGTTGGATAATGCAACAGTGCGGGCTCTGTGAGACCGCACATCAGGAACGGCACAGCGGGTGAGGAAGCCCGTCCGCAGGGGGAGCCGCCCGCCTGACCGGGGCAGCACCGAGCCGGTTAAGCCAGAAAGCACCCGGGCCGTACTGGTACCGCCGGGTTTTTCGTATAACACGACTTTGGAGGCCGAAGGCTGCTGAGTCGTGTCCAAAGGACACGCGCCATCACCGTTTCTCTGTGACGGGCCCCGCGGAACTGGTAAAACCCGGGTGCTTTCCGGATTGTCAGTCTCTGTGCTCCCCCTTTCCGCATTGGGGCTTCCCGTATTACAATTACGGTATGAGCCAGTCGATCCGGTCCCAGGTGGACCTCATCAGGGAAGCGTTCCATTATCAGAACCGCTTTGACGGCACCACCATGGTGTTTAAAGTGGATTTTCCCGTTACCGAGGATCCGGGGTTTCCGTATCTGATGAAGGATCTGGCGCTGCTTGCCCGGACCGGTATCCGGGTGGTGATCATTCCCGGTTCAAAGGAATGGATCGATTCGGTACTCCGGGAGTACGGAATTGTTTCCACCTACGCCGGCAGTACCCGGATAACCACGGAAGCGGCTATTCCCTTTGTGAAGATGGCGGCCTTTAACGTAGCCACCCGGTATATGACCGGCCTTTCCGCGGACCGGGCGGACGCGGTGATCGGCAATTTCGTCCGGGCCCGGGGACTTGGGGTGGTGAACGGTACGGATATGGCCCATACCGGCACGGTGGATAAAATCCTCGTCAATCCCCTGCGGCGCATCCTCGACCTGGGGATGATTCCTATTCTGCCCTGCATCGGCTGGAGCGCCACGGGAAAACCCTACAATGTGCCCAGCGACGAAATAGCCCTGGCGGCGTCGGCGGCCCTGGGGGCGGTAAAACTGTTCATCATCTCCGTTGAAAAGGGGCTGCGGCCGGACAGGTACCGCATCCCCGAAAGTATACAGCTCGGTGAAAACGACCGCATCATCCGGCTCACCCCCCAGGAAGCTGAGCAGATCCTGGAACAGAACCGGGAAAACCGGGAAAGCGGCGGCGAGGATAAACCCCTGAATGAGATTGATCTGGCCCTGAGGGCCTCAAAAGCCGGGGTGGAACGGGTCCATCTGGTGGACGGCCGGGAGGAAGGGGCTGTTCTCAGGGAACTCTTCTCAAACCTCGGCGCCGGCACCATGGTCTACGGCGACGAATACGAATCCATACGGCCCTTAAAAACAAAGGATATCGCCGACGTGCTCCGGCTCATGGAACCCCTCATGCAGCAGGGGGTCCTGCTCCGCCGGACCGCCGAAGATGTTCAGGAAAGAAAAGACGATTACGCGGTGTTCGAAATAGACGGTTCGGTGCATGCCTGTGCGGCACTCCATGACTGGGGTGACGCCCAGGGAGAAATCGCGGCCATTGCCACGGACCCGGCCTACGGTCACATGGGTCTCGGCAGGAGGCTCGTCCGGTATCTGGCGGACAGGGCCCAGAAGCAGGGATTCCAGAGGGTCTTTGTACTGACCACCAAGACCCAGGACTGGTTCGAGTTCCTGGGCTTTAAGGAAGTCCCCCTAAGCAGCCTCCCGGAACGGAAACGGGCGTACTACGACAAAGACCGGAAAAGCAAGATCTTCGCCCTGGACATCCAGTAGCCTGCCTTTCCCCGGGCAAATATAGAGCCGGGAAATTCCTATACCTAACGGCAGGTAACACCGAGGATCACATAGAAATGGCGATATGTGCCATATTTTTTAAATTATTTATTGACAATAGAGAATGAAGGATTATTAAATAATGTACATGAGCAGGAAAATAGTATTATTATTAATTTTATTAATACCATTTTTTGCATGTAAAAATAATTTCGAAAGAATTGATTGCAATTTTACTGATGATATTGTTTTATCATTAACTACTGAATATGATAAACTGGAATACCACATATATTTTACTAATTTAGTACAAAAATATAATGATTTTTTTGGTATTGAAGATGATTTTTTTAATTATTTAGTAAGAGTAATTGACATAAATGAAAGTTTGAATGAGGCATTGTTTTTTGATAAATATTATAAATTAATAAATAATATACCAGAAGAGCTTAATATTATATTCAATGAATTTCATTCATTAAATAATATAACATATAAAGATTATACTAATTTTACTGTTATGGTATTTATTCTTTTTATAGAAGAAGCAAATAAAAATGCGGAATATAAAAATAGAGTAAATGAAGTATATGATAATAAAAAAATATTTGAAAATGTTAATTTAAATAATATAAATAGAATAAAGAAACTTTTTTCCAATGATGATATGAAAATTATTGAGAATAATAAAATAAATATTATTGAAAATATTTTTTTTTGAATTGAATATAATGGATATAAATATGAAAAGTGTGGATAAAAATAATGTATAAAACTGAACGACAAAAATACGGTACATAACAAACGCTATACGCCGCGTCGGCCCTTTGGGCCTCCTCGGGTTTCGCTACGGCTAGGTCAGCTGTGCTTCCCACGCCTCCGCTCAACCACATTTGCCTCGCGCCGGTTGCGCTCGGCAAACGTCGTATAGCTGTAACGATAAATGACTCCCGAGGCCGGAGGCCGACACAGCCCCCTCGCTGACCGGACAGCACAGAGTCGGAAAGTGCCCGGCCGTGATGGTAACGCTGGGTGTCACATAGGTAAGGGGATGAGTGGCTTTCGATGCCAAAGGCCGACGAGTGGGGTCCTCCGGCCTCACGCAGCCCTCCTCCACAGGGCAGTACAGAGCCGGTTAAGCCGGAAAGCGCCCGGCCGTGATGGTAACGCCGGGTGTCAGATGAAAAGAAATACCGCTTTGCGGTGTTTTTTTCATCTGACGGGCCCCGCGGTACCGGTACTCCCCGGGCGCTTTCCGGCTTGAAAGACTCCGTATTTTCCGCGTCCATTGCTGTACGTTTTATCCCCGGGGTGTTACCATTAGTATATGTCCCGAAGTGTTACCTATGAAGCCCTGGTCCTGCGGGTACGCCCGTCGGGCGAATCCAACCGGGAAGCCTTTTTCCTCACCCCCGAAGAGGGGATCGTCCGGGCAATTCTGTACGGCGGGCCCAAGAGCAAACTCCGTTCCCATGTGGCGCCTTTCCACCGGGGAACCCTCTGGATTTACCGGGATCCGGCTAAGGACAGCCGCAAGGTAAGCGACTTCGATGTCCGGTCCTGGCGGCCGGGGATCCGGGAACAGTACGAACGGACCATCGCGGCGGGGGCGCTGGCGGAAACAATTCTCGCGGGCCACGGCGGCGGCGGGAATTGGGACGAAGCCCTTACCCTGGCGGACGCGACCCTGGATGCCCTGGACACCGCGGATGAACGGGGAGCGGCGATTCTTCTGGTTCAGTTTCTCTGGAACTGGGCCAATGTACTCGGTGTACAGCCCCATACGGATACCTGCGCATCCTGCGCTTGTGAATGCCCCGCCGATGAGCTATTATGGTACTCAAAACAGGAAGGAGCCTTTGTCTGCCGCCGGTGTACGGACCACATGGATCCGGCAAACAGCGGGGCCTATCTCCCGGTCAATCCCGGGGTCAGGCGGTGGCTCACAGTCGCCGGCAGCATACATCCCGCGGAACTGCATCGGTATACCCTGGATACGGCTTCCGCCGCCCAGGCAAAAACCCTGGTCACGGGAATCCTCACCGGGGCACTGGGCCGGCGGCTCGCTTCCTGGGATGTCCGGTAATTCGAATCTAAAAATGCGGAAGGATAAAACGCCGTCCGCGGTCTGTATTTAATATCCAGGAGGGGAACCATGCGGGCGGTTGATATCATCATGAACAAGCGGTCCGGGAAGGAATTATCCCGGGAGGAAATAGAATTTCTCATTATGGGGTACGTGGAAGGAACTATCCCCGATTACCAGGTCTCGGCCTGGGCAATGGCGGTGTATTTTCAGGGAATGACTCCCCGGGAAACCGCTTACCTCACCGAGGTCATGCTTAAATCCGGGGAAACCATTGACCTATCCGGCCTCCCCGGTCCTTTTGTGGATAAGCATTCCACCGGCGGCGTTGGAGACAAAACCAGCCTCATCCTGGCGCCCCTGGTTGCCGCTCTGGGGATCCGGGACCCCATGATGTCCGGCCGCGCCCTGGGACATACCGGCGGGACCCTGGATAAGCTGGAATCCATCCCCGGCTACCGCACGGACCTGACGGTGGCGCAGTTCAAGGAAATACTCCTCAAGGACGGTTTTGCCATGACCGGTCAGACCAAGGAAATCGTCCCCGCGGACCGTCTGCTCTACGCCCTCAGGGATGTCAGCGGGACCGTGGAGTCGATTCCCCTGATAACCGCCAGTATTCTTTCCAAAAAAGTCGCCGAAGGCGCCGACGCTCTGGTGCTGGATGTAAAATTCGGGTCCGGAGCCTTTATGAAAGACCCGGAAGACGGGGAAAAACTAGCCCGTTCCCTGGTGGATACCGGGGCGGCCATGGGCAAGAAAATCATTGCCCTTCTTACGGATATGAACGAACCCCTGGGAAATATGGTGGGCAATTTCCTGGAGGTTGAGGAAAGCCTGGACTGTCTCGAAGGGAAAGGCCCCGGAGACCTCATGGAAGTAACCCTGGCCCTGGCGGCCCGCATGGCCGTCCTGGGCGGCAAGGCAAAGGACGCCGATCAGGGGAGAAAACTCTGTGAGGAAGCCCTGGCGGAAGGGACGCCCCGGCAGCTCTTCCTGGACAATGTACAAAGCCAGGGCGGGGATATCGGCAAACTCCTGGAGCTGCGGGGTACCTGCCGGTCCTCCTTTGCGGCGGAGATCAAAGCGGAAAAATCCGGCTACATTTCCCGGGTAGACGCCTGGGAAGTCGGCCACGCCGGGGTCCAGCTCGGTGTCGGGCGGAACCGCAAAGAAGACGCCGTGAGCCCCACCGCCGGGGTCCAGTTCCATAAAAAAGGCGGCGATGCCGTCCGGCAGGGCGACACCATCATGACCGTCTGGGGAAAAGACGAAGCCGGCCTGGCCGCGGCGCTCCCGCAGCTGCAGAAAGCCGTCACCTACGGAGACGCCCCGCCACCGAAACGAACGCTAATACTGAAGGAAATCGCATCAGCATGAATTGGGAAAAAAAAGAAGTTCCCGCGGAACTCGTCAAGGATCTGTCCGCCAAGTACGGATGTGATCTTCTGACCGCCTCTATTCTTGCCCGGCGGGGACTTACGGAGGGTGAAACCATCCGGTATTTTCTTGAGGACGATCCCCGGTATCTCAGGAACCCCTTTGAGCTTCCGGGCATGGAGGACGCGGTAGACCGTATCCTGGCCGCCAAGGAAGAGGGTGAAAAAATTCTGGTATTCGGGGACCGGGATGTGGACGGCATAACCAGTACCGCCCTCCTTTCATCCTTCCTCATGGATCTCGGCATGGATGTCCGGTGGCAGGTCCCCATGGGGGATGAATCCTACGGACTTTCGGTTAAGGCTGTAGAGGAATTCGCCGCCGATTACGGGACCTTGATTATTACAGTGGACTGCGGTATTTCCAATATCGCGGAAATTGCCCGGGCGGCGGAACTGGGGGTGGATGTGATTGTTACCGACCACCACAATCCCCAGGATGACCTTCCCCAGGCCCTGACCATCGTAAACCCCAAGCTCAGGGATTCCCCCTACCCCTTCCGGGATCTGGCGGGATGCGGGGTGGCGTACAAGCTCGTTTCGGCTCTGCGCTTCGCCCTGAAAAGTGAACTCTACGGCCAGCCCCTGTGCATTCTCAATACCCGGCCCGCCAACGACGCGTTCATCATCGAAATCGTCAAAATGCGGAACCTCGCCGAGATCGACCGTCTCACGGAAACCGTGGTCCCCGGCATGGTCAGTCTCGGGGAAACCCGGATACCCGGGTTTCTCCAGGGACAGCAGATACTGGCATGGGACGTTCCCCTGCAGAAGAAAACCCTGGCAAAGATATTCGGCAACGGCACGGAATTCTACATCATGGATCTCGCCCCGGAAATAGGCCGGGACATTCCCTCCACCGCCGGCAAGAGCCTGCTGAGGATCAAAGAACTCTCCCGGATTGCCCGGTATTCCGAGAATCCCCTCACCGAACTGGACATACTGATAAACCTGTTCATTACGTTTGTCCAGCGGCGGGAAAATTTCTTCGGCGAAGACGACCCCGAAGATCTGCAGCTCGCGGCCCTGGGGACCCTGGCGGATCTCATGCCCCTCAGGGATGAAAACCGGATCATTGTCCGGGGCGGTATCGCGGCGCTTATGAAAAAAGCGCGGCCCGGCCTTTCCAATCTCCTTTTCAAACTCGGCCTCGCCGGGCGGCACATCGGCACCCAGGAAATCTCCTGGCAGCTCTGCCCCGCAATAAACGCGGCGGGCCGCATGGGCAGCCCCGACAAGGCCGTTGCCCTGCTTCTGGAAAAGGATCCCAAGGAACGGGACCGCCTGGCCGACGAAATCATCACCATGAATGAAAACCGGAAAAAACTCGGGGGCGACGTATGGACCATTGTTGAGCCCCTGGCCGAACAGAGCCTGGAAACCTACGGCAGCAAAATGGTCCTCGCCGCGGGTGAAAATATAATCCGCGGGGTTACGGGAATAATGGCCACCCGCCTGGTAAACCGGTTCAAGGTTCCCGCCATGGTGGTATCCTTCGGTGAGGAAACCGCCACGGGCTCCCTCCGTTCGGTTAAGGGGTACGACCTCCGGGGAATCCTCGAACAGTGCGCCGACCTTTTCATAGACTGGGGCGGCCATGATTACGCGGCGGGCTTCAGCATGTACCGGAACCGCTGGGATGATTTCCAGGAACGGCTCAAGGCGGCGGTGTATACCATAGAGCTCAGGGAAGATACCGATGAAGAAACCATTCTTGTAGACGCGGAGCTGCCCCAGGCCTATCTTACCCCGGATATTTTCAGACTTCTGGACCAGTTCGAGCCGTACGGCGAGGGAAACAGCCCTCTCACATTCATGGCCCGGGGCCTTAAGGTAACGGACCTCAACCTCATGGGAAAGACCGAGGCAAAACACGTAAAACTGACCCTGGACGCGGGCAGGCATAAGTGGCCCGCGGTGTACTGGCAGGCCGCCGAAAAAGTAAAAAAGGATTTCGACCTTGAGGATACGGTGGATCTCGTGTTCAGGCTGTCCCGGAATTGGTTCAACGGAATTGAAACCCCCCAGCTTATTATTACCGATATAAGGCGGCCTTAAGTGACAGCACACCAGCGGAAATATTCATCGTGGAACCGTTTTATCACCCTTCTGGCATTTTTTCTGATTCTGACATCCGTTCCCGGATGCGCCCAGAGCCGGGATCAGAGCCAGGTTCAGGAAACTCCGGCGGCTGAAGCGCCGCACCCCGAAACGCCCCCGGAACCCGCGAAGACAGTTTTCGCGGCGATCCCGGACAGGATCCGCCCCGGGGAGCCCCTGACCGTGGTGGTTTCCCCGGGAAGCGATTTCCCCGATTCGCCGGAACTCAGGGCCGTTTTGATGAACGGTGAAGGGAGCCGCCTTTCCCGGGCTGTTTTCTTCGACTATCCCCTGGACAGCGGCACCGTTAAGGCGGCGCTCCTGACGGTACCCTCCACGGCCCGGTCAGGCCCGGCGCATATCCAGCTTGAGGACAACGACGGATCCCTGGGCATCATTCCCCTGGCCATACTGGAACGGGAATTCGTCCACGAGGAAATTCCCCTGGACCAGCGGAATACCGACATCAGGACGGTTCCTGATCCCCAGAAAACCCGGGAATCGGAAATTCTCTGGTCCATTATCTCCTCCACCGGGACGGACATCCACGCGGAAGGGCTTTTTTCGCCTCCGGTGACTTCAACCCGGAGAACGAGCCATTTCGGGGACCGGCGGGTATACCGGTACACCGACGGTTCAACCGCGACATCGATCCATGCCGGGGTTGACTACGGCATCCCCAGGGGAACCCCGGTACTAGCCTGCGCCCCGGGCAGGGTGGTGCTTTCGGCGTTCCGCATTGTCACCGGTAATTCCGTGATAATCGAACACCTTCCCGGAGTGTATTCCCTGTATTACCATCTCGATAAACTTGGGGTCAATGAAGGCGATTTTGTGGAAACCGGCGTCTTGCTGGGAGAATCCGGATCAACGGGGCTGTCCACCGGACCGCACCTGCACTGGGAAATACGGATTGCCGGGGAGAATACCGATCCCGACGTACTGGTCGGCCGGCCGCTTCTTGACAAAGAAATGGTAATCCGTACAATAGGAAGCTAGAAAAAGCATATCTTTGATATTCTTAATATAAAAGTCCCTTTTGGGGACTTATTTTTACCGCGGCAGGAAGGGAGGTGATTTAGTTGGCGCATATCATCGTAGATGATAATGAGATGCTGGAAAAAGCCATTAAACGTTTCAAGCGCATGGTGGAGAAAGAAGGCATTATCCGGGAATACAAGAAACGGGAATACTACGAAAAACCTTCCACCATCCTCAACCGGAAAAAGAAAGCAATCCAGAGAAAGCTTCTGAAGAAATCCCGGAAGGGCAAGGCGGACTATTAATTATCCCCCTGTCAAGGAGACCGCTCTTTATAGAGCGGTTTTTTTATTAGCAGGTCCGGTTTAACCCGACCATAGATTCGATGCGGCTGAAATCACAAAATACTGTTATATACATAGGTCTTATTGGGTTTGTCCCGCGGAGGCTCATCGTAAAAACAACAAGAAATTTCTATATATTATTTATACTATTTCTAACCGCCGGACTGTTTCTTTCCTGCGGGACAGCCCCGCCGGTGGAAACCGCGGACGGATGGACGGCGCCGGAATTTCCGGTTCCCCATGAACTGAGTCCCCAGTGGCAGTCCTTTTCGCGGGGAGTAGATTATTTTGAAGCATCCATCCGGGATCCCAGACTCAAATTATGGGCGCTCAGAATCGACCTCTCCGACCCGGCTGTCAGTGTCGTCATCAACGATCCCGGGCCGGCGGCTTCCGTGGTGGAGAGTATTAAAACAACTACCTTTGCAGAAACCTACGGATGCGCCGCAGCAATAAACACCAACCCCTTTGACCCTGCGTCCGCAGTTGAGGGTGAAGAACGCCGGGTAGTAGGTCTCGCGGTTTCCCGGGGAAGGGTTATTTCCCCGCCGGATCCGCGGTACGGGGCGCTCGTTTTTTACCGGTCCGGGAAAGCCGCCGCGGTACATCAGGGAGAGATTCAAACCACTGATACCATTGAAAACGCCGCGGGCGGTTTTTTTATGGTACTGGAAAACGGCCGCCTCCCGGAATCGGTACCCGAGCACAGGCAGAACCTGCGGTTTCCCCGGAGCGCCGCGGGGGTATCCCTGGACGGAAGTGTATTCTACCTGCTGGCAATTGACGGGCGGCGTTCTTCCAGCGTCGGGGCCACGGAGGCTGAAACCGGGATAATCCTTAAAGGGCTCGGCGCGTCCAGCGGGCTTATTTTTGACGGCGGCGGATCAACCGCATTGGCGCTCCGTTTTCCCGACGGAAAAATCAGAACGCTAAATACCCCGGTACACGGAGGCATCCCCGGGCGGGAACGGGCGGTGGCGACCTGCCTCGGCATCCGGGTTCTCGAGAATCCCCCGGAGCAGCCGCGGGATAACTAGCGGCCCGCGCGGAAACATGGGTATATTATTCCCGGGGCCCGGCACCGATATATGCATGCTGCGGAGGATCCGGCTGCCGTATCAGGAAAGCTTTTCTTCGATATATTGTTTCAGTATAAGCGCGTGGTTTTGAGTCTCATCCCGGGCGGCATAGAGCAGGGTTACCATGGGTTTCGATTTGATTTTTTCCAGAAAATCACCGAAGTCCGGGGACGAATCCAGTTCCTGCCGATATTTGCCGGTAAACTCCGCCCACCGTTTTTCGGGGTCCCCGTGGACCCATTCCCTCAGCTCCGTGGAAGGGCTGATCTCCTTTGCCCACAGACTAAAACGGAGATTTTCCTTTTTAATCCCCCGCGGCCAGAGGCGGTCCACCAATACCCTGAACCCGTCACTTTCTTCGGCTGTCTCGTACACCCGTTTAACGGCTATTCTCGTCATATCAGCTCCATATTTTAAATAATTAGAAATCTTTGTTAAGGATAGTTCAGTCCTGGTGCGAATACAATACGGAACCGCAGAAGCCGGCAGGGCCCGCAAGAGAAAAATCCGTAATATTGACAAAGGGGAGATTAAAACAGTACACATAACAAAACCTTGACCGTAAAAGTAAAAATGAAAAGGAAGAAGAATCATGAAAAAATGGAAACCCGCAAAAATAGCCGCTCTCTCCGTTCTCGGACTCGTACTGCTGGCAATAACCGCCGCGGGAATTCTGCTGCTGTACCTTTCGGTCAATGAATACAGACCCGGCGCCTTCGAGCCGGTCACGGTCCGGGGGACAGGGGAAAAAAAGCTCCGGGCAGGCGGCAGAGTCAGCATCCTTTCATGGAATATCGGCTACGGCTCCCTGGACAGGAACCAGGATTTTTTTATGGACGGCGGAACCATGGTTCGGCCCGCTGACGGCAGTTTTGTCCGGGAGAATATGGAAGGCATCAGGGAGTTCCTGCGGACTGCTGAGGCGGATGTATATTTCCTCCAGGAAACGGATATACAATCCCGGAGATCGTATTACTTCAACCAAGCCGAATACCTCACGGCGGCATTTCCCGGAAACAGCGCGTTTGCCGTTAACTTCCTGTGCCGGTTTATCCCCTACCCCTTTCCCGAACCCATCGGAAAAGTTGAAAGCGGGCTGCTGACCCTGAACACGTATCCGGTCCGGGCGGCACAGCGGATCGCCCTGCCCTCGCCGTTTGCCTGGCCCATCCGGATTGCCCAGCTTAAACGGTGCCTCCTGGTGGAACGCATTGAACTTGAAGAAGACGGCCGGGAACTGGTATTGGTCAACCTCCATCTGGAGGCGTATGACGGCGGGGAAGGAAAGGCCGCCCAGACAAAAGTGCTTTTGGACTTCCTTGCCGGGGAATATGAAAAGGGAAATTACTGTATCGCCGGGGGCGATTTTAATCAGACCTTTCCCGGGGTCAGCGAAGAACGCTTTCCGGTAATTAACAATGAGTTCTTCATGCCAGGCGCGCTTTCGGCAGCAATACTAGATCCGGGATGGCAGTTCACGGCGGACACGGAAACACCCAGCGCCCGGCTGCTGAATAAACCCTACCCCGAAGACGGAGCCGGAGTCCAGCTGTATGTTATCGACGGATTCATAGTATCTCCAAATGTTGAAATCATTAATGTTAAAACCGAGGATCTGGGTTTTGGTTATTCCGACCATAATCCGGTATTGCTTCGCTGCCTTCTCCGGTGAGACCGGATTAGGGCACGGACCGGCAATACCCGGTTTTTCTTATTCCTTGAAATATTCCCGCACTATCCCTAAACTTTAAAAAAGAAGTTAAAAAAAGAGGTTTATCGATGGATACCCATACTCACCCGAATAACGCCGGCGGGCACAGCCACGGCGGACACGGTTATATGGACATGCAGAGCGGCGGCGGTTCATCCCACAGCGGAATGGACGGCCATAAGAATCACATGGAAAATCTGAAGATAAAATTCCTCGTTTCCCTGATTCTCAGTCTTCCGGTTTTTATTTTTTCACCCATGATGGGAATGGAATTTCCCTGGCAGATCCGGTTTCCGGGTTCCGGCTGGGCCGTTCTTTTTTTCGGAACGGCGCTGTTTTTTTACGGCGGGATGCCCTTCCTTAAAGGTGCTTTGTCGGAAATAAAAAACAAAAGCCCCGCTATGATGACGCTGATATCCCTTGGCATTACCACCGCCTATGTGTACAGCGTCTATGCTTTTCTGTCAAATATATTCAGCCCCGGCGGAATCCACCGGATGGACTTTTTCTGGGAACTGGCAACCCTCATTATCATAATGCTCCTGGGACACTGGATCGAAATGAACGCCGTCGGCCGGGCCGGTAACGCCCTTAAAAAAATGGCCGAACTGCTCCCGGATACGGCGGTGGTGACAGACAGCAGCGGCAAGACACAGAAAGTACTGTTACGTGACCTTGCCATAGGAAACATGGTTCTGGTAAAAACGGGAGAACGGATTCCCGCGGACGGAACGGTTGTACAGGGACAGACCACGGTAAACGAGTCCATGGTTACCGGAGAATCGGGGGAAGTTAAAAAAGAAACCGGTGACACCGTAATCGGCGGAAGTATCAATGGATCGGGAACAATAACGATTACCGTAACCGGTACCGGCGATTCGGGTTACCTCTCGAAGGTTATGGATCTGGTAAAAAACGCCCAGCAGGAAAAATCGCGGTCCGAAACCCTGGCGGATAAAGTCGCGAAATGGCTTTTTTACGCTGCCCTGGCGGCGGGTATCCTGTCACTGATCATCTGGTTTATCGTAACAGGGGATTTTTCAATTGCCCTGGAGAGAATGGTAACGGTACTCATCATAGCCTGTCCCCACGCCCTCGGTCTGGCGATTCCCCTGGTCATTGCCCGGTGTGTTTCCCTGGGCGCGAAACACGGCCTCCTGGTCCGCAGCAGAAAAGCGCTGGAGCTGGCGGTTAAAACCGATACTATTATGCTCGATAAAACAGGAACCCTGACGGAAGGAAAATTCAGTATTTCCCGCATAGTTCCTTTCAGCGGCGCCTATGACGAAAATACAATTCTTTCTCTGGCCGCCGCGGTGGAAGCGAAATCGAACCATCCCCTTTCGGCGGGCATTGTCCGGGAGGCAGAAGCCCGGGGGATCACCATAGAGGACGCGAAGGACAGCGTCAGCATGGCGGGAATCGGAATTCAGGGCACCGTAAACGGGAGGAATATTAAAATTGTCAGCCCGGCCTATATGGACAAAGAGGCAATACCGTACCCGGCGGAGAAAGCCGAAGAACTGGCGAAAGAGGGGAACTCCATCAGTATAATCCTTGAAGACGGCAAAGCCCTGGGGCTGATTGCCCAGGGAGACCGTATCAAAGAGGATGCGAAGGATTTTATAGAAGAACTGAAGCGAAGAAAAATCAATCCGGTTATGCTGAGCGGCGACAACCGGAACGCTGCGGAACGGGTTGCTTCGGCCCTGGGGATTGCCGACGTCCGCGCGGGGCTGCTTCCGGAAGACAAGGAACGGGAAGTAACGGCCTACCGGGAAAAAGGGAACGTTGTTATGATGGTGGGAGACGGTGTCAATGACGCCCCGGCTCTGGCCAGGGCCGATGTCGGCGTTGCCATCGGCGCGGGTACGGATATCGCGGTTGATACGGCGGACATTATTCTGGTAAAAAACAACCCGGCGGACATCCTTCATTTTCTGTCGCTTTCAAAAAACACTTCCAGGAAAATGAAACAGAATCTCTGGTGGGGCGCTGGGTACAATATCGTCGCGATCCCGCTGGCCGCGGGGATTCTTGCCCCCATCGGGATCGTGCTTAGTCCCGCCGTGGGGGCCATTCTCATGTCCCTCAGCACCGTGATCGTCGCGGGTAATGCATTTTTACTGAAACTGTAATCCGGCGTCCGTCACAGGTGCAGGCGCCGCTGCAGTTCCTTCCAAAGCGCTTTTCCCTCAAAGAGCAGAATAGATCCAATGGAAATAACTGACAGGGCAAAACATACCGCCGCCGGATATACAATGGTAACGACATCAAACAGAATAAGGAGCAGGGAAAAAACACCCATTACGCTGATTATCAGCAGGTACAGGGTGTAATCCTCAACGCCGAGCTTCATTATTTTTGCGTATACCGCCAGCGCCACCATCGCGAAACTGAATAAAATAGGAAGCACAAAATTGAGGGACCACCCGTTGAATCCGGTAAAAAAATCCCATGCCAGGGCGAGAACAGAAATAAAAATAACCTGTTTAAAAATATTCTTTGGTATATTCTTCCATTTATTTATCAATAAGAATGAAAGCCAGAGACTTCCAAGCCCCGCGACAACAAACAGGGACCACCACCCGCCGAAGGGAACGCTTATGTTAACGGCAATACTTGCCGCCGCGGCAATGACAGTACCAAAGGCAATCAGATTTATCAGTGTTCTGTACGGGGAAACCACCGGCGGGATTACCGGGAAAACATTCCCTGATTCATCGGGGGTTCCCGCCAAATCCCCCTGGCAGAGAGGACAGTTTTTCGGGGTGCCGGCGGCCCGGATATTGCATTTTTTGCAGTACAGCATATTACGCACCTTCCCCGCGGAGTTCCGTGGTATTGGAAACGATCTCCACCTCGAGGCCCAGCCCGGTGAGGGTGCGGAAGAAACACCGCTGAATATCGCTGCTGATAAAGGGAGAAGAAAAACTGATAACCAGATTATCCTCAAAGGAACAGACACATAAATGGGGCCGTTTGCTGCTGTTGAATAAATCAAACAAACGGATATAGGGGCTAAGCTCCGGCGGCATGGTTATCTTTCCGATATTGGAAAATACCGCGGTATCCTCTTTTTCCACTTTCCATGCCGAAAACTTGAGTACCGGAGCCTTTATGAAAAGCGGAACCACTTTGATAAACATCCGGTGCTCCAATGCGGAGAACTGATTGAGCCGCCGGGATATTTTTTCAGGAGCTAGCTGCTCCTTGAAGGAACGCTTTACCTGGGCAAGAACATTCTCAAACCCGGCGCCGTCTTCCTGGAAATTATGGCTTACATTGAAGGTACCGAAAAAGTTTCTCGCTGAAAGGCTGGAAAAAAAACGCCTGAGATCAACCGGGATGATAACCGAGACCGGTTTCTCTTCGTCACGGAAGGTCATTCCTTCGTGGATGGAAAGAATAAGCACCGAGGTCAGATACTCACTCACGGTGGCGCCCATTTCACGTACTTTTTCTATCAGAGCCTTTGCGGAAAGACAGCCTTCGATGACACCCAGCCGGTATTCGGGGAAACGTTCCCCGCGGACATAGTACGCCCTGGGACGCTTCTGAATCTGACCGAGCTTCTGCGCTGAGTAGTACTTGTCAAAGGCATCTCTCCGTTTCTGCTCATCAGACGCATCGTAATCGTGCATTACCACATCGCTGTCAATGGTGTCCTTGTGTTTTTCCAGCAGGTAATAATAAACAAGCGTTTTAAGAAACTGGAGCGCCCCGGTTCCGTCCGCCAGCGCGTGGTATATTTCCAGGTTTATTCTTTTCCGGTAATAGGTTACTTCGAACAAAAGGCTCTTATGGTCCGCATCGTACAGCGGCGCGCAGGGAGGTTTGTTTTCTTCCCTGACTATAGGTATAAACTTGCTGTCTTCAAAATAATACCAGAAGACCCCCCGCCGGAGGATTGACCGGTAAAATGGAAACTTCTCCATTGTGTGGTCAAGGGCATTCTGCAGCACCGCGGGATCAACGGTTTCGTACAGCTCACAGGCGAAACGGAAAACCTTGGTATCCCCTCTCGTTGTGGTAGGCGGGAATATTTTCGCGGCATTATCAAGTCGGCTCCATTCTCGGTTATATTCCATACACCAGTACCTTTATATTACAATATACTGTATAACACCGCAAATTTGATTATTTATTCTTTATAAATTCGGATATAAAAGCAGTGTGAAGTAAAATAACAACAACAAACGTTAAGCTCCGCAGTCCCCTAAAAATTTGTTTATTAACTGATAGGTTCTTTTTACGTGCACAAACCGCGGGGGCAGCATCATGTACGCATGGAAGGCGTCTTTCATCCGGTAGATGGTTACTTTGTTTCCGGCTTCTTCGAGTTTTTTGCCGTAATATTCACCTTCATCCCTGAGGGGACAGTACTCGGCGGTAATAATCAGCGTATCCGGCTGACGGGTGAGGTCATCCGCTTCCAGAGGGGCAAAATACGGATTGGTAAGATCCTCCTCCGAGGAACGGTACAGCTCAATAACATCCTGGACCCGTTTGGAAGTTAAGAGGTAGTCATAGCCGTTTTCCCGTATCGAAGGGAACGGCGAATTTTCACTGTGGTCGTTTCCTGTGGCGGGGTATAACAGAATCTGCCTCCTGGGCATGAATTCTCCCCTGTCCCGGGCCATGAGGGATACGGCGGCGGCAAGATTTCCGCCGGCACTGTCCCCGATAAGGACAATATCCTCGGGCCGTATATTGAAAAAACCTTTACCGAGAAAAAGTTCCCGGGCAACGGCGTAGCAGTCATCGGGACCGGCGGGAAATTTATGTTCCGGCGCCAGGCGGTAATCAACGGATGCGACGATGCTGCAGGTTGCCCCGGCCAGATTTGCGCACATGCTGGTGTAGCTTTCGATACTTCCGGTCACCCATCCTCCGCCGTGGAAGAAAAGCAGCAGGGCCCGGGGATTGCCTTTCTGGGGAAGGAAAAGCCGAACCTGGACCTGATGGTCACCGACGGTGACGCACTGGTCCCAGATAGCGTATTCCGGAGGAACCCCTTTCAGTTTGGCGGACAGGTTTTCAAACTGCCGTTCAACCTTATAGGTTTTCTTTACGTCCACGTCGAGAAAAGCGATTGCCTTAAGGGCCGCCCGCATTGCAGAATTTATAGCCATAGGGTTATCATTACCTTTTTTTGGAAATCCAATCAAGCATAAACGAAAACACCCTATTTCGTACAGGCTCCCGGGAAAGAACGAGATCATGGAGCCCTTCGGGTATTTCCGCCAGGGTAACACTGTGGGCGAGACGGGGGGCGTATTTCTTTATATGCCGGACATCAAGGACCGCATCGGACCGCGCGATAATATCATCCCACTCTTTTTCCCAGGAGGAACGTTCCGAATGCATCACCAGGACAGGCACCGCTATTTTCAAACCGCGCTTAACCCGCTTCTGCCCGAGGCGGACAGCCCGCAGCCACGCGAGATACAGGGGCACCCCTTCAGAGGGTTTCAGCTTGAGATCGTAATCCCATTCGCCCTTCATGGATTTATGGACGCTGACCGCATAGTACGGCGACAGAACATTTTTCATTTTCGCGTACGGGAAAAGACGGCTCACGGAGGAAATAAGGGGTATACCGACGGCCCGGACAAACCACGGAGTATTAAATTCAAGGAAGGGGCTGTTGAGAATGAGCTGGTTCACATATATCCGGTTTTTTCCGCCCTGCCCGTCCTCGGCGCAGTACAATGAAGCCAGCAGGCCTCCGGTGGAGTGGCCGATCATGGCAATAAAACTGTTTCCTTCGGAACGGATGGTTTCTATGGCTTGGTCGATCTCGGGATAATATTCCTTCATGTCCCTGCAGTAATTGAAATGCTGGTGTTCCAGGAGAGAACGCCCGTATTTTCTCAAATCAAGAGCGTAAAAATTGTAACCCGCCTGGAGAAAAACTTCCGCCATGTGCAGCTGGAAGAAATAGTCTATATACCCGTGAATATACAAAACCGCCGATTCGGATTTTTTCGGTGTCTGCGCCGAAATCAGAGTCGATATGACCGGACCTTCATAATCATCGGGAAAGTTAAAAACCCGTTCAACCAGTTCCATGGATAGTCTCCGCTTTTTTAGATAGACCCCGGGGAGTCATAATATAAGTATAGCGGAAAGAACGGTTTTTTCAAAATGCGGACAATTCAAAAAATGCCATCACCGGCCAGTGGTCTGACAGGGGAAACCCATGGGCGTAGTAGCGCGGGACCGCAGCGAGCAGGGGCTTTACCGGTCCTTTTACCATTATTTTGTCTATTGCTTCATTCATGAAGATCTCATCGGTGATGGGCTGACTCGGAAAGGTAACCGGCGGAAGCAAGCCAAGGGAATTAAACACTTCCGAAAATCCCGCGGATGATAATATCCGCGCGGGGTGGATAGGATCGTTGAAGTCGCCAGCAACAAAGGCCGCCTCATCTTTGGGTACAATATCCGCGAGGGCCCTGGCCGCAAGGACCGCCTCATTGTGGCGGTATGATACTCCCGTGGCCATCTCGTCGGCGTTTTCCTGGTGGGTAAAATGGACGGTCGAGACAAACAACGGCCTGTGCCCGCCGATGGTCTCCAGCCGTACCCAGAAAAGCCTCCGGTCTTTCTCGGGCATATCCAGGGGAACAGCGCCGTGTTCGATTTCCCTGAAAAACCTGTTCTTAAAATAAATATTGCCTTCGGTTTTCCATCCCCGGAATGAATCCTCAACCCGGCTGTATCCCGGCAGGGCATTGTCAAGCACGGGAACCGTGGCGGGCTGCAGTTCCTGGAAACAGCAGATATCGGGCTCGTAAATTTTCAGGAAGGAGACAACCGTTTTTTCACGGTCAGCCCACCGTTCCGTTTTCCAGAGATTTAAACTTAACAAACTGAAGCGGGGACTATTCATACATCCTCCCTGCCGCTTCCCAGCACATCAGGGAAACGGCGGCTGATCCGCTGGTACGCGCCGAGACCGAGCACATGGACCCAGGCAATATCGATATCGAAATAACCGCTGCGGCATCCGGGCCGGCCGAAGTAATCCCATTCGGTATGGTTGAGCTGCTCCGGCTGCCAGCCCGTATCTTCAGCGCCCCGGCCAAGGAGATCATCACCGCGGGCCACAAGCTGCGTGCAGGAATTCACCATAAGACAAGCCTGGTCGTAATAAAAGGACTCGCCGGTATGTTCCCAGAGCCTGAGAAAATCATAGGCGATGGCCATTCCGTAAAAATCGAGATGGTGGTGCGCTACGGAAACCGAAGTTAAACCGGCGGTCCTGAATCCCCGTTTCCCCAGGGGGGTGTCGGGCCGGAAAAATACATTGTACTGCCATATCCATGAGATGACAAAATCCGCGGCTTCCCGGGCGTACCGGAGCAGGGATCCATCGTTATTCCGTTCGTACAAATCAAGGAACATGGCAAGAAGGGCTGTGCCCGCTTCCTTGTCGCAGGAATCCGCATCCAGGGTGTCGCCGAAAAAAGCGCCCTCATCCGCAAGCGCGGAGTAATACCCCGCGGCACGGGAAAGCGAATCATCCAGTGCTTTCCGGTCTTCGAAGTACGGCTCAAGCGCTGTGAGGAATGATACGATATACGCGCCATTCGTTCCCAGGCTGTTGACCGGCTTTCCGTCAGGGGACCACCACCGGCCGAAGGAACCGCTGTCGCCGTCCCGCATCTGATGGGCAAGATAAAAAGCAGCGACCCGCTTGGGCAGTTTGATAAACTCAGGGATGGTTCTGCCCCGGTTTTTCAGTTCTTCATACAAATACACGTAAGACTTCATAACTTCGCCGTTGCACCGGGCATTGACGAGGAATCTGAAGGCATCGTTTTCCGAAATGCCCAGGTATCCGCCCCAGATTTTTCTGTTCGGATCGTAGCAATCCTGGTGAACCCCCGGCGCTGTTTCTCCCTTCAGAAAAAAACGTCCGATCCCTTCGGCCAGCGCGGCAAGGAATTCGCTTTTTCCGGTTTTTCCGTCCCGGAGCCGGGGAGAAACGAAACGGAACACCAAATCGGGCAGGACTTCGCCGTCGGCTCTGAGAAAAATCAGGGCGGCCTCAAGGCTCTTTACCAGAAACGATCCCGCGGTGTAATCATACACACTCTGCAGCTCGCCGTTGTTGCGGCCCATGGCGATATAGGCGCCGCCGTTTTCGGCCGGTTCGGCCATGGACAGGAGATGGGTGAATTTGAGGTCCCGGTATTCTTCCCAGGAAAGGACCGGAGCATAAATTTTCCCGAAGCCGGCGGATGCCGCGAGCTTTTCCGCAAACTGCCGGAACCGGAAAAAGATACTGCCCCGGGCGGGACCGGCGGAACAAAAAAAATCACGGGTCACGGTAAAAGGAAAACCGCTGCCGGAAATGAGGCTGGTACCGGAAGCATCGTCCGGCGAAGGAACCAGGGATTTCTTCCCGGTATAGGAGGCGGGCCATTCCCGCCCCGGCATGCGGATGGAAATCTGTCCCCTATCGTCCCGATGTTCCGCGGATACACTGGAAACATAACGGGCTTCCCGGGCCGGTTCGGTACAGCAGATAAAAAAACGCGACGCCGAATAAAAGCTTGCGCATGACGGAAGAGGCATACGGTTTTCGAGGAATGACCAGGGCCCATCCGATTCCCGGGGGAATGAACCCTTCCCCATTCTGTTTCCCCGGTACATCACCGAGGGGATGAACAGTTCACATTCTTCCCCGAATCCGGAAGCGGCGGTAAAACTCAGCGCCCAGTCCGTTTCTTTCAGAATCTCCCAGGTCCGGCGGACCTTTACGATACCCGACTCTTCGGAAAACTGATCCCGGATGGACACCGCCGGACTTCCGCTGTCAGGGAATTCGGCGGATACGGAAAGACCGCTTACTTCAATTCTGCCGGGGAGAACCGGCTCTCCGTGAAGTTCCATTCCGTACTGCACGGAAAATTCCGGGGAATCATTGAGATAAACATCCACCTGTCCGCAGCCGCCGGTTTCCAAACGCATGGTTATTCCTTAATACCGGTCATGGCAATGCCGGCGATTATTTTCTTTCTGAAAAATATATAGAAAATAAACTGGGGTACCGAGGCGATCACCGCCCCGGACATAATAAGGGCATACTGAGTCCCATGGGTTCCCTGAAAATTAGCGATCCCCACGGTAATGGTGTATTTTATCGTATCATTGATTGCGATCAGGGGCCACAGAAAATCATTCCACGCGTTGATAAAGGACAGGATGATAACCGTAGCCATGGCCGCTTTTCCCAGGGGAAGAATAATCGTGAGGAAAATCCTGAACCGGCCGGCGCCGTCTATAAACGCGGCCTCCTCAAGGGCAGCGGGAATACCTTCATAAAACTGTTTCAGGATAAATATCCCTATGGGCAGGGCGAGCCGCGGCAGCACCGCCGCCGTAAGGGTATTGATGATACCGTACGTATTAAACTGGAGGTAGAGCGGTATTATCAATACCTGAAAAGGAACCATCATCCCCGCCATGACCAGCCAGAACAGTACATTCCGGCCGGCGAATTTTATCTTCGCAAAGGCGTACGCGATGGGAGCGTCCAGAATAACCGTAAAGATCATTGCGGCCAATGAGACAAGAAAAGAATTCCCCATCCAGTTGAGTATATATGTGGAATTAAAAGCCTTGATATAATTCGCCACGGTTGGGCTTTTGGGGAACAGGGTAAAAACATCCGTAAGCACATCCTGTTCCAGTTTAAGGGAAGTGATTACCAGCCATATCAGGGGAAAGAACCAGATAAGAATCAGCAGCGCCTCAAGCAGCCTTTTGATAATAGGGGCAATACGTTTCATGATTCCTTCCTTCCAAGGGCAATATACTGAACAACGGAAATCACCAGTATTATCAGGAACAGCACATAGGACATGGCAGCGGAATACCCCATCTTGTAGTATTTAAATCCCGTTTCATACACATACTGAATCAGGACCCTGGTTGTCCCGTAGGGGCCGCCGCCGGTCATAACGTACACCTGCCCGAAAACATTAAATGACGCTATTACCTGGAGGATGAGGCACAGTACCGTGGTGGGTTTTACCAGGGGTACGGTTATATTAAACAATACCTGGCGGTAATTCGCGCCGTCCATCTGCGCTGATTCGTAAATTTCCTTTGATATCTGTTTAATAGCCGCGGAAAAAAGGATCATATTGAAACCGGCGGTCCACCATATAGTGGCAAGGCAGACCGACCAGATCGCGAGGTTCGGGTCCGTGAGCCACCCTATCGGGGTTGACCCCAGGGATGTCAGAATCTGGTTGAAGAGTCCGTAGTTCCGCTGCATCATCCAGGCCCAGAGGGTACTTACCACGGTCATGGATAAAATGTAGGGAATAAAAAAAACATTTTCCGCGATAATCCGCAGAGGGCTCTTTGAGGTTACCAGGAGAGCCATAAGAAATCCCACCACCAGCAGGACCGGAGTTGTTATCAGCACAAACTGGACCGTATGCCAGAGAGAGCTGAAAAACACTTCATCCTTAAACATGGTGATATAATTCGCCAGCCCCACAAATTCGCGGGTCGAAAGAATATCCCATTTAAAAAAACTGATGAATAATCCGAACCCCAGGGGGAAGATCATCAGTACCGTAAAAACAATCATAAATGGGAGTGAAAAAAGAATACCGTCCCGTAAATCCTTGTTGCCTGGAATTGCCATACCCTGTCCTGCTTTTCCGCATGAGAATAAAACACTGAATCATGCGGCGTTGGACCGCATGATTCAAGTTCTGCAGATTATCTATTAATAGGAAGCAATTATGTTATTAACCTTCCGCTCCATTTCGGCCAGGGCCGTCTTTACATTCTGGTTTGTGGCGACCGCGTACTCGAGGCTGTCCGAAAGGCCGTTGTAAATTTCATCCCAGGCGCCGGTACGGGGCGGAGCGATGGCAGAGGCCGCCGCGTCGGCATACCCGCTGCGGTACGGCAGGGCTTTGAATTCCGGTTTTTCCGAAACCGACTTCCGTGTGGGGATGTGGCCGGCTTTGGCCCAGAGTTCACCGTGCTCGGTCATCCAGAGAATAAACGTTACCGCGGCTTCAAGTTTCTTCTGATCCATGGTTTTCTGGACGGGGACCGCCAGGGTGTGGGAACCGGACCACGCCGCGGGCTGGCCCATCATGGCCGGAAGCGGAACCGCGGCGAAGGTAAGGCCGTCCTGTTTTTCAAAGGCGCCGGTCGCCCATACGCCGTTAAAGTGCATACCCGCTTTGCCGAGCCGGAATTCCGCCATGGCGCCGTCGTAATCGAGCTGCGCCGGGGTTACCTTATAACGCTGGACCGTATCGATAAGTCCCTGGAGGGCTTTTTCTCCGGCGGCGTTGTTGAAATTGGCTTTCGTATTATCCGCGCTGAGAATATCCACACCCTGCTGCTTCAGGAGCGACATGAAAAGCCGGGTAAGGGTATAGGCCTTGTAGGTTGCGGTGGTGTTATCCACGGCAAGACCCATGGCGCCGGTTCTGTCCCGGACTGCCTGAGCGGCCTGGATTACTTCGTCGTAGGTAACCGGGACCTTGGATACCCCCGCCTGCCTGAAGAGTTCGGTATTGTAATACATGATGAGGGCATGGACATCCAGCGGAAGGGCGTACAGCTTACCGTCGAACCGGCAGGCTTCCAGGGGCGCGGCAAAAAAATCATCCAGGGGGGCGTTCACCTGGGTGAGGAGATCATCCAGGGAATAGAGGGACCCCTTGGGGACGTAGTTAAGCAGGTTGCTCTGGTGGACCACCACTACATCCGGAGCGTTCCGCGCCGCGAGAGCGGTGGTGAGTTTCGTGTAGTAATCGTCGAATTTAACCGTATCGGTTTTCATGACGATATCGGGGTGGGTCCGGTTAAACTCAGCGACCATGGCGTCGAAGAATTCACCGTCGCCGCCGGTAAAGAGGGACCAGAAACTAACTTCCACCGGACCTCCGGCGCCTGTTGCTTTATCCTGGCCGCCGCCCGCCAAAAGCGGTGCTGCGCAGAATACCGTCAAAATCAGTGCTGCAAATAAAGACCGTTTCAGGGTAGCTTTATTCATATTCGCCTCCTTGTCCCCGGCATTGCCGGGTATGTTGCTCCGGCAAAGCCGGTATGGTACATTTTTTCAGGAACCTTTTGCCTCGGGATCTATCTTTTTCTGAACCGTTGTTTCCCGGTAAATAAGCCGGGGTTTAAGGTTAACGGTTTCGTATTTCCGCTCCGGATCCTCTATATGCAGGACCAGTTCCTCGAGGGCGGTTTTCCCCAGAATGTTTTTGGGAACATCCACGGTGCTGAGCCGGGGCTGCATAAACTGGGACATATACAGGTTGTCATACCCGAATACTTCCGTATCACCCGGAACATTCCGTCCGTTTTCATACAATGATTTGAGGACTCCCATGGCAAGCAGGTCATTGAAACAGGCCACCGCGGTAAAATCGATTCCCCGGTGAAGTGCCTGGTTTATCTGGGCGTATCCGTCTTCGATGTGGCCCGACGTTGTTATGGTATAGGATTCATCCCACTTGAGATCCCGGGACCGGTACGCGTCCTCCAGGCCTTTTATTCTGTCATGGGTATTGCTGATAAAGTCCGGTCCGGCCAGGTAAAGAATTTTCCGGTGTCCCCGGTCAAGGAGATCCTCAAAGACCTGCCGCTGCCCTTCGGCATCACCGTGTAGTATGGAGTGATCCTCCAGCCCCGGAAGGTAGCGGCCCACAAGAAGAAAGGGAATTTTTAGGGAATGAAACACCGAGGGCTGCTTTCCGCCGCTCAGGGACGGAAACCCCAGCAGGCCGTCTACCTTTCTTCCAAGAAGCAGTTTAACCGCCGCCCGTTCGTTTTCGGTCTGTTCTTCGGTATTAATCAGGAGAATACTGTAATTCTGTTTCCGGGCGGCTTCCTCAATTCCGACAATTACCTCGGCAAAGAAGGGGTTCGCGGAATCCGCTGAAACCACCCCGATCGTGTGGGACCGGTTGGAACGCATACTGCCGGCGACCATGTTCGGGATATACCCCATTTCATGGGCTTTTTCCGTTATTAATGCCCGGGCGGCGGCGCTTATCCGGGTATCCCCCCGGAGCGCTCTGGATACGGTATTTATCGAATAACCCGTTGATTCCGCCAGGTCCTTCAGCTTCACCATAGATTAACGTTAACACTGATTTTAAGAATACGCAAGAAAAAGTTTTAAAAAATCCACTTTATATAGAGAATTCGGCCTGTTTTCCAGACTTTTTTGATTTAACGTTAATTCAACAAATAACAAAAAACCGCTTCCATAGAATACGGAAGCGGTTTAGTTTATTCGGTGCCGCCAGATTCAATTATGAGGGAACGCTCTCCAGGTACGTCCGGACCGAATCCGCTATGGTTTTGTATATCCAGCGGCGTTTTTCGTCGTCATGCTCCAGGAGGGTGAACCGGAATCCCGGAAGTTCGCTGGCGAACCCCGAGAGAGGCACCACGCAGATGCCGGTGGAAGCCAGAAGCCAATAGACGAACCGTTTGTCCGGCGCAACATCGGCGGTTTTTTCGCGGATAAAGTCCGCAAGGGACGGGTCCGACACCGGAAGGGACCGGTTGATGGAATTGCCGTCATGGAGTACGGCGGCATCGAATATGGCAGTCGCGTAAAGGGCGCCCCGGGGCTTCACCAGGGATATACCATTGGTATCCGCAAACGCCGTATAGGCTTCCTCCGCCCGTTTTTCGAACATCGCCGCCCGGCGGGTAAGATGCTCGGGGTACCGGGCGTCGCCCATGATGGCCGGGATACAGAGCTGGGGAAGGCTGGTGGAACAGACCTCCAGGCGTTTGGCGTCCACGAGGCTCTGGATGTACGTGTCGAACCAGGGATCCGCCTTGCGGTTGTACACTTCGATCCATCCGCACCGGGCGCCGGGCCAGGGGACTTCCTTTGAGATTGACCTGAGGGAAAGCCCCGGAACGTCGCCGATTACCTGGGAAAGGGCCGCGGTTTCGGCGCCGCCGTACACAATATTGGCGTATGTTTCGTCGCAGACAATAAAAAGGCCGTAGGTCCGGGCGATCCGGACGAATTCCCTGAGAACCTCCACGGGGTAGACCGCCCCGGTGGGATTATCCGGGTTGATGAGGAGTATTCCGGCGATGGAGTCGTTGTACCGGACCTTAAGTTCCACATCGGCCATATCGGGCATCCAGGACCGTTCCGGGTCGAGGCGGTAGGTCAGGTGCTCGTAGCCCGAATGGGCCGCTTCGGCGGAGGAAAGGGTTGAATACGCCGGGGACGGCCCGAGCACCCGCGCCTCACGCCGGAGAAACCCGAAGACCTTGGCCACCGCGTCGCCGAGGCCGTTGAAAAACAGGATATCCCCGGCGTTGATCAGCGCGGGATCGGGATCCCCGGGACCGCCGATCTTTTTCCGCTGGTTTGCCTTTTCGGCCAGGAAATCCCGGGATTCCCGGGCGCCTTCGGTTTCGGAATACGCGTAGGAAAGGTCCTCCGCGGCCTTCTGCATGACGATATCCTTGATCCACTGGTCCACGGGCTCGCCCTTTTTAACGGGGTCACCGATATTTTCCCACTGGATAGGGATATTCCACTTTGACAGTTCCCGGGCAAAGGCCACGATTTCCCGGATTTCGTACTTGAGCTTGCCGGCTCCCGGATGAACAATATTTCTTCTCATGGTGCGCTCCTTCGGCGGATTTCCGGAAATATCCCGAAAGTCCCGCCCGGCCGTATCCCCGCAGAGGAAAACTTCCTTTTTTGGCTTAAGCTTGCCCGCAGGGGGCACAAAAAAGGCCGTAATCCTCTCAGGAGGATCACGGCCCGATCATCTTTATCGTGAACGGCTAAACGCGATCCTCCCGGATAGCGGCCGCTGCTGCAAGAATGGTTTCTGTCATGGACACAAATTCAACATTCATACAATAAGTATGCCAGGGTTTTCCGCGCGTGTCAATAATGAGGGAGAGCACCGGGACTGACAAGCAGGAAAGCACCCGTGGATACGGCGCCGCGGGTCCTGTCATAGAGCAATGGGTTTGGTTCCCCGGTATAAGGAACTATTCTGCTATTTTGTCGCCGGCAGCCGGCTGCATGGGGATTTTTTTTATTGCATCCTTCTGCCGGGTGCAATATAATTTTATCTAGATTTTTTAGTGATTATCCCGCTGACGGCCGATCTTTTTTATTCATATTTTAAGGAAAATAATGAATGGGCCGTTGCTGCCGCTACGTGTTTTTTCCTGCACTAAGCTTTACTATTAGTCGGATAATCACAGCATCAACGCGGTAAGCATGATGCTGTTTTTTTATGAACCACCGGCCGTTGCTGAGGCCGGGCGCCCCCGCATCATTCCCGGATTCCGCGTTGGAAGGGGAATTATGTACAACGAAGACAAACCGCTCATTGTCACCATAGATGATGACCCTATCATCCTTAACACTATTTTAAGTATTCTAAAACCCTACTACAGGGTATGCCCTTTTGATTCCGGAGAGACGGCGCTGAAATTTCTTACGTCCTCTCCCGCAGATCTGATTCTCCTTGACTGTAATATGCCCGGAATGAGCGGATTCGAGGTCATGGACAGCGTTAAAAATAATATACTGATCTCTGAAATCCCCATCCTTTTTTTAACCGGAAAGGAGGACCATAACAGTGAGATCCTGGCACTGGAAAAAGGCGCGGCGGATTACCTGCGCAAACCCATAGAACCGGAAGTTCTCCTGACCCGTGTACGCCAACAGCTGGAATTGCAGCGTTACCGGAAGCATCTGGAAGCTCTTGTTGAAAAAAAACGAAAGACTTAATCCATGCATACAACCGGATAAAACTCCGGGAAGACGCCACCCTCAACATGCTGGCAATGGCCACGGATATACGGGACCACAGTACAGGAGACCACATCTGGCGCGTTACGGAATTCGTCCGGGTGCTCACTTGGAAACTGCTGGATAAGCCTGATAACAGCCATGGCCTGAGTTTTGATCAAGTGCAGGATATTGTTAAAGCGTCAAAACTCCATGATTTAGGAAAGATCGCTATTCCCGATCAAATTCTCAGAAAAGCGGATAAACTTACCGCCGGGGAGTTCGAAATCGTAAAGGAGCACCCCCTCCAGGGGGCAAGGTTTCTTGATGGGTTTGCAGACCCCCTGGGGGACGATGTCTTTCTCTCCATCGCCAGGGACATTGCCCTTTACCATCATGAAAAGTGGGATGGAACCGGTTATCCCACAGGTCTTATGGGGGAAGATATTCCTCTATCCGCCCGGATTGTGGCAATTGCCGATGTTTATGACGCCCTTATCTCGATCCGGCCTTACAAGAAAGCATTCACCCACGAAGATTCAGTGGAAATAATTATAAATGACAGTGAACGGCATTTTGATCCTTACTTGGTGGAACTCTTCGGTGAATGTACCGATGTATTTAAGCCCATTCCGGAGGAAGCTATCCGGAGGAGCAGAAAGTCCGGAAGTGACGGAGAACAGAAATGGTCAACCGACAAAGGGACCGGACTATAAAACTGAAATTCCCCATTTTCCAGCGGCTGCTTCTTGCAGCCTTGCCGCACCTGGTGCTGATATTTACCGTGGTCATCGCCATAGTTATGCAAAGCGTTTTCCAGGCCAGCGTATCAGCGGCCTGGATGTTGGAATGAAAAAACGGAAATCACCATACGGCGGTTTTATTCAACCTTAAACCGCGATACTTCCTTTACCAGCAGCTCTATGTTTTCACGGTTCTTCACGCTTATCTCATTTACGCGGGTTACCGCTATGTTTATCTGATCCGCTCCGGCCGCCATCTCATTCATTCCTCCGTTTATCTCCTGGGTCATCATCTCAAGATTCTTGCTTTCATGGATCACTTCCTTGCTCCCATCAAACATTTCCGTCGAACCTTCTTTCACCTGCTGTGTTATCTCATTGAGCCGCCCTATCGCTTCCAGGATCTGTTTGCTCCCCTGACTCTGTTCTTCCATCGCGTTCCGGATGTTCTCTTCCTGCTGCGCCACCGTCTTTACACCGCTGTCGATCAGCTCGAACTTCTTCAGCACGTTGTCTGTTGAGGCTGTAATTTTGTCTATCGAAGCCTTGATCTTCTTCAGCACTGTGCTGATCGTCTTTGACTGTTCCCCGGAGTTCTCCGCCAGTTTCCGGATTTCATCCGCCACTACCGCAAAGCCTTTCCCCACATCTCCGGCGTGCGCCGCTTCTATCGCCGCGTTCATCGACAATAGATTTGTCTGGCTTGCGATGCTTTCCATCACCGAGTTGATTTCAAGCAGCCCCTCCGATTCCCGGGCTATTTCCTGAATATCCGCCACAACATCCTCAAGCCCGCCGCGGCCAACTTCCGACGATTCAATCAGTTCCTTTACATTCTCCCCATTGTTTATCAGTGTCTGTGTTACAGAATGGATATTGGCCAGCATTTCTTCTATCGCCGACGACGATTGCACGACACTGGCACTCTGGTTTTCCACATGACCGTTCAGCTTGTCGATATTCACCGTGATATGTTCCATAGCCGTGTTCGTTTCCGTTACACTTACGCTTTGGCTGGTGATCCGCCCCTTGATATTCTGGACATTCGCCGTTATCTGATTTATCGCCGCCGCAGTTTCCGTCATGTTGCTTGACAGTTCGCTTCCGATGTCAAACAGCGTTCCCGTCTGGTGTTCTATCGTTATGACAAGGTTCTTTATTTTTTCCAGTGTCTGGTTAAAATAATGCGCAAGGCTCCCCACTTCGTCCTTTGAATTGATGTGGAGCGTCCGCGTCAGATCCCCTTCGCCTTCGGCTATGTCTTTCAGGTTTTCCGTTATCTTGACAATCGGGTTGGTCATACTCTGAAGCACGAGGAAAATAATGGCCGCCACAGCCAGTATCGCTATACCTGCCACGATCATGGTAAAACGGGTAAGGTCACTTACGTCGGTAAGAATGTACGATTCCGTGGCGGCGACCATGACCGCCCATGTCATGGAGGAATTGCCGATCCGGAACGGAGTTATCACCATCTCCACGTTGGTACCAAGGACAGGCGCGTAGGAACTGCATTCGAATGGCCTTCCTTCACGCACGGCCGCAGCCGCGGCCTGTATGTAATCACCGTAGATAGTATCAACATCAGTAAGGTTCTTTCCTACCCGGTCGGACTGATAACTGCCCAGAATAAATCCGCTCTGGCTGTAGATCGACATCGCGGCAATTTCATCCCCATGGCTTTGCAGCAATTCCGTCACCGCTGGCTGCACCGCATCGATAGACAGGAGACAGCCGACCCGTGCCACCGTCTGTCCGGTTTCGGTGTTGATAACAGGAATCGCCATTTTGACAAGATACGTATCTTTGCCGTCTGCTTTTCCGGGGACAGGCTCAAACACCATATCCATCTGCGCGGTCGCGCCGTCCATATTGGCTACCGCGGTATCAATTTCATCCTTGGGCATTGCGCCGCCATATATTACCGATCCATCCTTCGTATAACGTATGGCATACTGCCCCGTAGGGGAGGAACCGTTCCTGCCTATATATTGGCTGTCCATGCCATCGACACCATTGACCCGCCATACCGTATATATTGAAGTCATAGCAGTCTCACCCGCAAGGACGCCGTGAAGCAGAGTGTCGTAGCGGTCCCGTCTGAGTTCCGGCTCAACAGACTCATAGTCCTCCATGACGCTCGCCACCGTACGCAATACCCGAATGAAGGCGTCTTCCCTTCCCTTCCAGTGTTCCGCCTGTACTTCGGTCAGATATCTGATCGCGGTTTTGCTTTGCCTAAGGCTAATACCGGATGCTGTTTGCAAAAGCGTAAAAGAAATTCCGAAAACAAGAGCAACCATAATTGTGATTACAATAAGGCTGAGTTTGAATTTCAATTTCATTTCTATACCCCCATATCCTTTATAAGGTTTCATAGCTATGAGAAAACTGATAACGGTAAAAACCCCGGCATTCTTGCGCCGGGGTTTTTACCATAGATATTTTTATTGTTTATTATATGCTGGCAGGCATTCTGATATCTCTATTTTGCCTTGTCAAGCTGGATTCTCATTATATAAGCGGTTTGCCAGCGTTTTTAACCAAAAACTAACAAAGCGACTGTTCTGCAGACATTCCCAAGGAGTACAGCCGGATTTTATGGGAGGATTCTACGCCAGTGTATTACTCTCAAATGACCATAGGGGACAATTCCTCACGCCATACCATATCTAACAGATAATTGCTGTAACCTCGGACATAAGGGCCGAACATATCTCCTTGGGTATTGGTATCAAGCGCACTAGTCCATTTTTCAGGGTTTCTACTGGATAAATATGAGGGCGGCACCTCCCACCGCGGCAATGGCGCCGATGACTTCTTTTATCCTGATCTTTTCCTTCTTTATAATGGCGTCGGGTATCAGTATCAGTATGGGAGTAAGCCCCATCAGGGTGGCGGCAACCCCCGAGGAGGTCCGCTGCATGGCAACTAAGCCCAGGGTAACACCCATAAAGGGCCCGATAAACGCCCCCAGGGTAAGGGAACGGACCGCCGGTAGATCCCGCAGGCCCCGCAGAGGGGCCTTGATCTGACCCATGCACAGGGCCAGAACAATAAACCCCAGGAGTCCAGCGATGACTCTGATATGGGTTGCCGCTATGGGATCCGACGCGGGTGCGCCGATTTTTGAAAGAATAAGCCCGCCGGACTGGCCCAGGGCCGCGAAAAAAGCAAACACAATCCCCCGGATGCGGCGGCTGGATGCGCCGGGGGCGGCCGCGGACCGGTCCGGTTTATCCGGACTGCGGTCAAGGATAACAAATACAATGGCCGCGGTTACAATCAGCATTCCCGTTATTCCCAGGGGGCTGATACGCTCACCGAAAACGAAAAAACCCAATACCGCGGTAATCAGCGGGGACGACACAAAAACAACCTGCGCCATCCGCGCTCCGATATCTATATACGACTGGAAGAGAAAAATATCGCCGAAAACAAACCCGACCAGCCCGGAAATGCTCAGCCAGATCCAGACTTCCCTGCCCGCACTGAACGGGATAGGTTCTCCTCTGAGGATTATCCCGGCAATGGTAAAAAAGATCAGCGCCGCCAGAAGACGGAGTATGTTCAGGGCGATGCTCCCGATGCGTTTAGCGGCGAATTCAAAACACAGGGCCGTAAATGTCCAGCAGACCGATGTTGCCAGGGCGGCGATTTCTCCTACGTAATTGCTCATACTGTTATATACAACAATTTTTCAGGTTTGTCAGGCAAGGCCGGCTTCGGGAAGCCATGCAGGCCAAGCCCGCATCCAGCGTGGCGCCGGTTTTCCGGAAAAGCCGGACCCTGGATGCGGGCAGGACACTATGATAATCTGGAAACAATGACGGGTTTTGACTACATCATCGCGGCAATCGAACTATTTGAGAATTCCCTGCGCCGGGAATCACCGGCCCATCCGGTTTCCAGTGTATCCGTCTGGGCATCCAAGGTCGGATATTCAAGCCACCATTTTACCCGGCTTTTTTCGGAAATCACCGGCATGGGGGCCCGGGAATATATCACCGGACGCCGGCTGAGCGAAGCGGCCAGACGCATCACCGGTTCCGATACTCCCCTGGCGGTGACCGCCGCCGAACTGGGTTACGCCGACTATGAAACCTTTTCCCGGTCCTTTAAAGCCTATTTCGGGGTAAATCCCAAAACATACCGGGACGGAACCCCCGGCTCCGTCCCCATCCTCGAACGGGCAGAACCCCGCCGGCAAAACCCGGGAGCGTTCCTGGAACCGCCGGAACCGGATATTATAGAAGAAGATAAACACTGTCTTACCGGTATGGCGTTTTTTATGGACGACGGCACCCCGAGTTTCCACAAACCCTGGCGGATCTTTTCGTCGGTGGAACATCTCGTCAGGGACCCCCTCCAGCCCCTCCGGTATTACCAGTTCTCATCCTGGCCCTCCGGAACGGAGGAGCTCGGCGGGCAGCCCATACTCTGCGCCATGGAGACCCGGGAAACGTCCGGACAGGAGACTTTTCTGTATACCCGGATTATACCGCCGTCCCGGTACATCCGTTTCGTGCACCGGGCGGATATTTCGGAAATAAGAAAAACCTACGCCTATATCTACGGCGTGTACCTGTCCGAAGCGCACATCGCTCCCGGGGAATCTTGGGAATTCCAGCGTTACGGAAATCCCGGAGATCCCCTGGAAATACTGATTCCCCTGGAAACTAGAAATTGAATTCCTCTTCCCAGCCGAATTCGCCGCTGTCCTCGTACCATTGGGGCCAATGGGAACACCACGCGGGAACGGAAATTTCCCGGACCCGGTCCTCCGACGGGTGGTAGGGCTTAATATCGAGTACCGGCGATCCCGGGGCCGCGTCGGTCCACTCAATGCGGATGGTCCCGTTTTTTGCGTCGATCCCCGTTACCCGGTTCACCGAAATGCACAGAGGATTCGGCCTCATAGGTCCGCGTCCGGCAAACACGCCGAGCCGGGCCGGGCCCTTGGTATATGGGCCGGGAGTCTCCAGATAGTCATCCGACCATGGGGGCAGCTGATTGGGCACCCAGACAATCACGACATGGCCGAACCCTTCCAGCCCCAAAAGGCCGGGGGCGTATTTGGGATCCAAGGCGATGTATGGGCCGTTTTCATCCCGAATTTCCCCGATACTGTTAACCGTAAATTTCATAGCAACCTCCGTAAGGTAATTACCCAGAATATGCCCTAAGTCCGGCCTATTGTCCCTGACAAAACGGAACACTTATTTGACTAAACGGGATATTGGATACACCGCCGTTTACCCTGTTATCCCGGAGCGGCGCCGGGGATATGTTCCGGTAGCTTTACACCGCTCCGGAAAATCTGTATATTGTTTGTAATATTACTGTCCAAGGAGGCTGAACATGAAACACAGAGAGATTGCGCTTACGGATAAAACCTCCGGGACACAGAATTCATAATTATAAAAATCAATACTTTCTGATTTTTTAAACCATCCGAAATTCTGTTTCTCCCGGGGTTTTATCCTCTCACCTGGCCGCATTATTTAACAGGGAGAAACTACCATGAATAATAACGAAACAATCGAAAGCTGGGGCTGGAACCGTTTTTTGGAAAAGACCTCAGGACAGTATATCCGTACCGGCACGGTACGGGGACGTATCCTCGAAGTCCGGCGGGCGGATTGGCTCGTAATCGCCGAATCACCGGAAAACACCATGACTCAATACAACGCGGCGGTTTCGGGGACGCTGGCCCGGGATGCGGGCTCAGGCATGCCGGTCACCGGCGACTGGGTCACGCTTCGTCTGCCGGAATCCGGCGGTCCCGGGCTCATAACGGCGGTGCTTCCGCGGTATTCGAAATTCTCCCGGAAAGCTCCGGGGGATGTGGATCATGACCGGATACAGGAACAGATTATTGCCGCGAACATCGATACGGTCTTTATTGTTGCCGCGGCCGGCCACGACTGGAATCCCGGCCGCATAGAACGGTACGTCACCCTTGCCTGGGAATCCGGAGCCAGTCCCGTTCTGGTCATCACCAAGGCGGATATTGCCGAAAATCTCGATGAGCTCATAGCCGAAGGGTATACCGCGGCGCCGGGTATTCCAGTCATTCCCGTAAGCGCAAAAACCGGCATCGGAATAACGGATCTTACGGCAATTCTGACCGCGGGAAAAACAGCGGTACTCCTGGGTTCCTCAGGGGCGGGAAAAAGCACCCTGCTCAATGCCCTGGCGGGAACGGACCTTCAGCAGACGCGGGAAGTAAGAGCCGACGATCACCGGGGAAGGCATACCACCACGGCGAGAACCCTGTTCCGGCTGGCATCGGGGGCGCTCATAATAGACACACCGGGTCTCCGGGAGATCCAGCTCTGGACCGACGCCAAAGGGGTTGATACCGCTTTTGAGGACGTTGAACGCTTTGCGTCCCAATGCCGGTTCAGGAACTGCGGCCATACCGGGGAACCGGGCTGCGCGGTACAGGCGGCCCTGGAATCGGGGGATCTGCCGGCGGACCGGTATAACCGCTGGAGGAAACTCCGCAGGGAAGCGGATTACCTTGAACGGAAGACCAACAAGGCCGCCGAACTGGCGGAACGGGAACGGTGGAAGGATCTCACCAAAACCATTCGTCACATCAAAAAAGACACGAAGGGACTTCGGTAATCAAAAAAATTACAGCCCCGGGAAACCGGGGCTGCTTTTTCAGGAATTAACGAGATCCTTGTACAGATAACGTTTTATTTTCTTCTGAGCGTTCTTTTCAAATTCTTCATTGACAATTTTAAAATCCGCGATCTTTTTGAAAGCTACCAGCGTCCGGTTGGCCTGTTCAATTTCTTTCTTAACCAGATCATGGATAAACTGACCATCCAGGGATTTTCCGGGATAATCCTCCGCCAGGGCTTCCATATTGGGATAGACCATGGCGACAATCTGTTCGGCGCCAGATTCGGCCTCCCTGCGTCCGGCGACCAGGATTTCCCCCACCACCCGGGATCCTTCAAAGCAGGTTTCAATCTCTTCGGGGTAAATATTTTTGCCCCCGGAACTGACAATAAGATTTTTCTTTCTGCCGTTTATAAAAATAAACCCATACTTGTCCATAAAACCGAGGTCGCCGGTTCTGAGGAACCCGTCTTGGGTAAAGACCTCGGCGGTGGCTTCGGGGTTCTCATAATACCCCAGCATAAGGGACGGCGATTTCACCGCGATCTCCCCCACTCCGTCGGCGTCCCGATCGATAATTTTAACGTCCGTATATTTTACCGCGAGCCCCACGGAAACATTGTTTTTATGCCAGGGGGTATTTACGCTTATCAATGGACTGTTCTCGCTCATACCATACCCGTGGACAATGCAGAACCCCAGGGAATCGAAAAAGTCCGCGGTTTTGGGGTTGAGCGGACCGCCCCCGGCAACCATGATGCGCACCGAATCGAGACCTATTTTTTTCCGTATGCTCTTAAGCGCCGCCTTTCCGAACTGCGGGAATTTACGTTTGTTGAAGAACGTGGTGATCTTCCGAAGAAGGGAAATCAGTTTCTGTACGATTTTCGGCTGCTGGGTAAAACCGTGTTTGATTCCGGCCATAACTTTATCGTACAGAATGGGAACCGCGATAAGGAAGGTTCCGCCGCCGTCACGGATATCGTCGATAACCACCTTTCCGACGAGTTTTTCTACAATAATAATACCCGCGCCCACGGAAAGGGGTGAAATAAAGGAACAGGTCGTGGGATAGGTATGATGCAGGGGAAGGACATTGATAAATACATCCCAGTTGTATGCCCGGAGGGAACGGACCGCCGCGTTGGCGTTGGCGATGATCCCCTTATGGTGGAGCATCACGCCCTTGGCAAGGCCCGTTGTACCTGAGGTAAAAATAATGGAAACGGGATCGTGCGCATCAATTTCCGATACCGCCGGAAGCGTCTGGGACACGTTGTCCTTTCCGAAGGAATAAAAATTCTGTCCGCCCTCATGCCCCAGGACAATGAGAGCATCCAAAGATACGCCCATAGAAGAAAGGGACGCGGCAAAATCCTGTTTACGGGATGAGTAGAAAAAAGCCCGGGGATTTGCCATTTTTAAAATATTGGCGCATTCCTTTTCGGATACGGTAAAATCAATGGGAACAATCACGAGGCCGGCAATAACCGTCCCCAGCCAGACTATCATCCATTCGGGCCGGTTCTCCGCCCAGAGCGCGACCCGGTCGCCTTTTTTTAAACCCAGCGCAAGAAGTCCCCGGGCTATTCTCCGGGATTCATCCGCCAGCTGTTTATATGTCAGCAGGGAAAACTCGGTCTGTTTGCCCGTCCGGGACAGAATCGCGCGGGTATCGGAATATTTTTTTTCAATCCCGTCGAGCCATGCGATGAAATTCGGATAATCCATATCCGGCCAATCGGCAATATATTCTTCCGGTTTCAGCATAGAATAAAAGTATACGAAAATATTGGACTTTGCAACATTGCTTATAAGTCCGGCACAAAAAAAAGAAAAATAATCCAAGGATTCCATAATTTCGCCATAAATGAGACCGCCCGGGAAGAATATCCGTTCCGGCGGCCAAGTCACCGGCTTTTCGCGTGAGGACGAAAGAGGTATCTATTTTAGTCATTGTCCTTAAGATTCTATTATATTTATAGAAAAGAATTGAATGGTTTTTGATCGGGGCCCGTACCGGGCAGGAGGAAACACTGTCTTACCGGCATTAGTTGAAGTTTACGAATTATATTTTTTAAATTTGGATTTTTCTCTGGATAAAAATCCAATATATGATATAATTCTAAAACCTCCAACTATATGGTGAATTCAGAAGAATACTCACTATAAAGAGTCGTTAATCTCTGAAAACATAGTATTCTCACTAGAGTGTAGCAGTGTTATGGATCAAGAAGTAGAATCTGTTTTAGACCGAATAAGAACAATCCGCATTACTAAGCAGCTTTCTGTTCTTGATGTAGCAACTAAGGCTGGTATCTCCCATTCCTATCTTTATTACATTGAATCAAAAAAAAAGATCCCCACCATAACAACCCTGCACAAACTGGCTACCGCTATGGATATCAAAATGATTGATTTCTTTAAATAGCGGTCCGGTTTTCAGAAACCTGTCCGCCTTTATAATCCTCCGTCCAAAGAGCCTCCTTGCGATTTATTTTTTTTCTTTTGCGGTCCGTTCAAACTGGTATCGCCTGTAAAAAGAATACAGTTCCTTACCGTATTCACTCAGTTCCCATTGTTCGTCGCCCTTGTTTTCGCCGGCCAGGCTGACTATCCGGAACGCCCTGAAATCGGTCATAATTTTCTTTACCGTGTTTGACGGCGTGGGATAATCCTTACGGATTTTTTTTGCCAGATCCGGGTTCAGTACGTTTCCGAGAAACCGAGAAAGCTCGGATGTCGTTTTAACCGAGTACAGTTCCGGGGCGAGGATTTTGAAAAGTTTAATATATCTGAAGTTGCGGGTGTTCTCCCAGTTTTCGCCGTTCACGTAAAAGAAGCTGATCGGTTCCTTGTTGTACGCCAGGAGCCGGAGGGTATACTTCATTTTAACCTTGATCCGGGACATTATTTCCTTGTCTTCGATTTTAAGCTCATAACGCAGTTTGGCGTTTTCCCGGCTGAGGCGGCCGAGCTCATTCGCGGCGGAGGCTTCCATGATCTGGTCGGACCGGACCCAGCCGGTACGCGGTTCGATACTCATGGTCCTGATCAGCAGCCCCCTGGATTTATTAACCAGGTCGCCGCTGTTGGACCACCGTTCATGGGGATTTTCCAGCAGCTTCGTTTTAAAATCATTGAGGCGCTTGTTGCTTTCCTTGTCCTTTTCAATCCGCGAAGGGGATTTCCGCGCCTTATCCGCCACGACCATGGCAATTACCGGGATGCCCCGCTTCCGCGCCTGGATATATTCTTTTTCGGCAACGGAAGACTTGTCCCCAAGCATGTTGTATTTATGGGCAGCAACCGCGAGAAAATAATCACAGTCATCTATTGTTTTTTGTATGAAGGCCCATTGTCCGGGATCGCCCGCGTCAAACTGGTCCATAGTAACCGGGATATGGCCTAATTCAATCACCATCTTAGCCAGTTCGTGGCGCTCATTCTTTAAATCATCCAGGGTAGAGCTTATGTACACATGGTACTTTTTTTCCATCATTCATTTTCTCCATTCCATGGTAATGAGCATAGTTCCGGAATCGTAAGAAAACCCACTCATTTTTTTTATCTTTTTTAAGCATAGTTTTCATATCAAAAAAAAGCAACCTTTATCTTGAAACTTGACACAATATGTCACAATTATACATGATAAACGGATAAAACTATGCAGATACACCGACTGTTCGAAATCCTTTACCTGCTGCTGGATAAAAAGCAGGTCACCGCCAAGGAGCTGGCTTCCCAGTTTGAGGTTTCTTCCCGGACCATATACAGGGACCTGGAAACCCTCTGTGAAGCGGGCATCCCGATTTATACGATCCAGGGCAAGGGAGGCGGAATTTCCCTGATGGATTCATTTGTTCTCGATAAGGCGCTGCTTTCGGAAAAAGAGCAGAATGACCTGCTCATGTCGCTCCAGAGCCTCGGGGCTTCCGGCGCGGTCGATTCGGGGCCTATTCTTTCAAAACTGGCGGGAATATTCCGAAAACCGGCGGTAAACTGGATCGAAGTCGACTTTTCCCGGTGGGGAGCCGCCGGGGGAGAAAAAAAGAAATTTGACCTTCTGCGGACAGCCCTGATTGAGTCACGGATGATACGGTTTACCTACTTTGATTCCCAGGGAAAAACCACAGCCAGGTACGTCTGTCCCGTAAAACTGTTTTTTAAATCCCGGGCCTGGTATCTGCAGGCGTATGCCCTGGAAAATAAAAGCCACCGGACCTTTAAGATAAACCGCATGTTTACCATCAGCATCTGCCGGGAACAGTTTAAACGGGAGGAACTTCCCCTGCTCCCTTCGGCGGATGAGATTCAGGAAAATACATGGCCCTATACGGAACTGACCATAAAATTCTCTCCCGCCGTAGCGTACCGCCTGTATGATGAGTTCGATGCCCGAACAGTGGTGAAACGGCCCGACGGATACTATGAAGTCACGGCGGCCATGCCCGAGGACAGCTGGCTGTACAGCTTTATTCTTTCCTTCGGGGACAGCGCGGAGGTACTCAAGCCGGAACGGGTCAGATCGCGGCTTAAGGAGTATCTGATGGCCATGAACCGCCTATACAACGAAAATTCATAAAAAAAGATTTTAATATGACAAATTGCTGTCATATTATATCAGCTAAAATAAAGCATCAAACACCAAGGAGAAAAAAATGGAAAATCAGATCTTTTGCCAGAGCTGCGGTATGCCTTTGAACGGAGAAGCGGATTTCGGCACCAATGCCGACGGAACGAAAAACCAGGATTACTGCTCGTACTGTTACCAGTCGGGGGCTTTTACCAGTGATACAACCATGGAGGAAATGATCGAAGTCTGCGTTCCCCATATGTCCGGCGCCAATTCGGGGATGAGCGCGGAGGAAGCCAGGAAACGGATGACCCAGTGGTTCCCGACCCTGAAACGCTGGAAAAAGGCGTAACCGCCCCTGCGGATCCGGGGACATTCCCCGGACCGCGGCGGAAAAAATGTAAAAAATTCAGTATATTTAAGATATGAAAAAAAATGGAACCATGATGCAGTACTTTGAATGGTATCTGCCCGCAGGAATGCTCTGGAAACAAATCGCCGAACAGGCGGAAGAGCTCAAAAACAACGGAATTACCGCCCTCTGGATACCGCCGCCCTATAAAGGAAGCAGCGGGATCAAAGACGTAGGATACGCGGTATACGATCTGTATGACCTGGGAGAATTCGACCAGAAAGGAACTGTTCCCACCAAGTACGGAACCAAGGATGAACTCCTGGCTGCGATACAGGCGGCCCACCAGCACGGCATGCAGGTCTACGCCGATATTGTCCTGGACCACAAAATGGGAGCCGACGCAACGGAAACCGTGGCGGCCAAGGAGTACAACCCGGAAAACCGGAACGAACAGGAAGGGGCAAGCAAGGAAGTTACCGTCTGGACCCATTTTACCTTTCCGGGGCGCAATAAAAAATATTCGGATTTTGAGTGGCACTGGAACGATTTTGTTGCCATTGACTGGGATGAAAAACGGGATGAAAAGGGCATCTTCAAATTCCGGGGAAAGGAATGGCAGGAAAATGTTGACGGGGAACTGGGCAATTACGACTACCTCATGGGTGCGGATATTGATCTCAACAATCCCGATGTGGTGGAAGAATTAACCAAATGGGGGTACTGGTTTCTTAAGACCACCGATGTGGACGGGTTCCGCCTTGACGCGGTCAAGCATATGGAATTTACATTTTACCGTGACTGGCTGGAAACCCTCAGAAAGGAAGTCAAGGAAGAACTGTTCAGCGTCGGGGAATACTGGCAGAGCGATTACAATGCGCTGAAAAACTATATCGAAACAACAGAAGGCACCCTGTCCCTGTTTGACGTTCCCCTGCATTTCAAATTCAGTGAAGCGTCGAACCAGGGAAACAAATTTGATATGCGGACTATTTTTGACGGCACCCTGACCAAGGATGATCCGCTCCGGTCGGTCACCTTTGTGGATAACCACGATACCCAGCCGGGCCAATCCCTGGAATCCTGGGTACAGGATTGGTTCAAACCTCTGGCGTACGCGCTGACCCTGCTCAGGGCCGAAGGGTATCCCTGTGTTTTTTACGGCGACTACTATGGGATTCCTCATAACAATATACAGCCCAAGAAGGATATGCTGGTTCCCCTGCTCAAGGCCCGGGAACTCTACGCGTACGGGGAACAGCACGATTACTTTGACCACGCCAATACCATCGGATGGACCAGGGAAGGCGACGATGAACACGAAGGGTCAGGCCTCGCGGTGGTGCTTACCAATGGCAGCAGCGGGGACAAAGTAATGTATGTCGGGAAAAAATTCGCCGGGCACCAGTTCCGGGATTATACCGGAAACCGGACGGAACTGGTTGCCATCGGGGAAGACGGCAACGGCAAGTTTCCCGTAAACGGCGGGTCCGTTTCCGTATGGGTGGATAAAAAAGATTAGTCCGTTCCCGGAAAAGGGCAGATTCGGATTCCCGGCTTAAAACCGGCGGATTGCGGTGGACCAGAAGCCAATAATTCCGTATAGTATAGTCAAATAATTTGAATTATTTGACTATTTCCGATTGCAAGTGTTTCTGATGCAAGGAATTAGTTAATTCCTAACATCAGAAACGCAAAGTTAAGGGGTATATACGGTATGATTGGATTTCTCATAAAGAAGACATTTTTCGATCTCTGGGATAATATGTTCCGGGTCGCCCTGATCAATATCGGTTTTATTGCATCCCTCGCGATCCCCGTACTGCTTCCGTCGGTTCTCGAATCGGTTCCCGCCGCGGCGATTGCGGTTATTGTGATCGGGGTATTATGGTGTTTCGTGTACCTGTCCGCGGCGGCTCTGTGCGTAAAATCGATTTCCGACTACGGATCCTTCGGGTTCCGGGATTTTTTCCAGAACCTTAAACTAGCCTGGCCGTCGGGGATTGTGCTTGGCTTGATTGTCCTGCTCATGCTGTTCCTGGTGAACGTCGGCATCCCCTTCTACCTTGCCATGGATTCCATGGTCGGGCTGCTTCTGGCGGCGGTCATTTTCTGGACCCTGGTGGTGGGGATACTGTCTTTCCAGTTTTTCTTCGCGGTCCGGGCCCGGCTGGATACAAAGCTGTCCAAGGTTATTAAGAAGTGTTTTATCTTCTTTTTCGACAACCCGGGGCTGTGTTTCTTTTCCCTGCTCCACAATATAGTTATTCTGGTGATATCCGCCCTGCTGGCGTTCCTGTTTCCCGGCCCCGCGGGGATTCTGCTGTACATGGACGAAGCCATGCGGCTCCGCCTGTTAAAGTACGACTGGCTTGAGGAGAATCCCGAAGCCGACCGCAGAAAAATCCCCTGGGACGCGCTTCTTATTGAGGAACGGGAAAAGACCGGTACCCGGTCTTTCAAAAACTTTATTTTTCCCTGGAAAGATTAAGGGGTCACCCTCTGCCGGAATCCGCGCGGCTAATTGTCTTTGTAAGCCGTTTTTTGCGGGCCATTTCCGCTTAAGGAAATGGCCTGTTTGTGTATAGCGGCTCAGGTTATTGTTGATTTTTAGGATTTTTTATCCTGCGGATTTTTCCCTTTTTGGTGCCGTCACCGATCATGATTACCGCGAGAATTATCATCAGTCCCTTTACCACCATCTGCGGTTCCGACGGAATCGTAAGCAGGTTCATAATATTGGTGATTGAATAGATTATCAGCCCGCCAATAACCGAACCGATTGGCCCGCCGGTTCCGCCGGCAAGTGAGGCGCCGCCGACAACCACAGCGGCAATTGTATCCAGTTCATAACCCTTTGCGAGCAGCGAGCTTCCCTGGGTAAGCTGCGCGGCGAGAACGAGCCCGCCCAGTCCGGACAGTAATCCATTTATTGTATAAACCTTCAGAAGTGAACGTTTAACCGGTATTCCCGACAGACGAGCGGATTCGGAATTTCCGCCTATTGCGTAAAGGCTTCTTCCGAATGTGGTGTAGTGCATTACAAACGCGGCAACAAGCATAACCGCAATGAATAGAATTACCGGATTTGGAATTCCCAGAGTTTTTCCGGAAAACGCCCAGATAAAATTATTATCGTAGATACCAATGAGACTTCCGGACTGAACGAGATACGCACAGCCCCGGACGATGCTCTGGGTCGCAAGGGTTACTACAAAGGGTGTTATTTTTGCACCTGTCACAAGTGCCCCGTTGACCGCTCCCCATAAAGCCGATAATCCAAGCGCGCAGGCGGCGGCGATAACCGCGGGGATGCCCTTAGCCATCATGACTGCGGAAATTACGGTCGCAAAAGCCGCAATGGAGCCAACCGAAAGATCAATACCGCCGGTGACCACGACAAAAAACTGTCCCACCGCAATGATCGATATTACGGCAGAAAACTGAAGAATGTTTCCCAAATTACGGGATGTTAAAAAGTACGGAGAAACTATTGAACCGACCACCACTGTAAGAATCAAAACTAATACTAAGTAATTGGAAATCAGCTTCTTTCCGAAGGTTACCAATAACTGTTTGCCGCTTTCTGCGTTCATAATGCTATCTCCCGCCGCTACTGGAATAAATTTAAAATTGAGTCCTCAGACTCGATATCATCGTGGGATATTTTTCCCTTAATAACACCCTGGTGCATGATAAGAACTTCGTCGCACATAATTGCTTCACTGATTTCGCTGGTTATCAGAATTACTGAATTTCCGGCTTCCGCATATTGGCGGATAAGCTGGTAAATTTCTTCCTTAGCGCCGACATCAACACCCCGGGTTGGTTCAGCGAAAATCAGGATATTGCAGTTACTGACCAGCCATTTCGCAAAAACCACCTTCTGCTGGTTTCCGCCGCTCAATGCGGCTACCGGCTGCAGGTAATTATTTGAACATTTCAGCTTCACCTGACGGGCCATGTTTCCGACCACTTTTGCTTCTTTTACCCGGTTCATCACCGAAGCCCTGCTGAATGCCTTTAAACTCGCCAGAGACATGTTATGGGTTATGGACAATGGCAGGACCAGGCCCTGAAGCTTTCGTTCTTCCGGCAGCAGACCGAGGCCATACCGGACAGCATCCTGGGGGCTTTTGATTTTTACTTCCTGGTTATGTATACATACCCGGCCTTCCTTGAGAGCTTTGCCGTCAAAGAGCATCAGGGCCAATTCGTTCTGACCGCTTCCGACCAACCCGGTAATGCCGAGGATTTCTCCTTTATGGAGTTCGAAATTGATATTGCTTATATTCGCTCCGTTTCCGATATTTTCGGCGGAAAGAACCACCTCGTCAGTCCCCCCTTTTCCTAAACGGACCGCTTTTCCTTCAAGGGTGCTTTCCATAAGCGATGTCTGCAGATCCTGGCCGATCATCGCCTTGACGAGGAATTTTTCATCCACTCCCTGGAGGGGATACGTATCAATTTTCTTTCCATCCCGCAGAACTGTTGCTTTTCCGCAGAGCTGAAGCATTTCATCCAGCCTGTGGGAGATAAAGATAAAAGTAATGTCCTGCTCCGCCGAGAGGGTTTTAAGAACCGAGAAGAATTTTTCCACATCGGGCTTGGGCAATGCCGCGGTGGGTTCATCGAGCAGAACAATCTTTGCCTTATGATGAAGGGCTTTTCCGAGCTCGACACACTGTTTCTGGGCCATACTCAGAGAGCTGATCGGCACTGTGACATCAAGGGAAAATCCGAGCCACGACATAATTTCCCGGGCTCTTTTATTCATGGTTTTCCAGCTGATAATCCCCATCTTGTTTCTCGGCAGGGATTCAAGAAAAATATTCTCCGCCACGGAGAGGGCCGGAATAAGACTCAGCTCCTGAAAGATCGTAAAAATTCCAGCCTTCTGGGAGTCCCGGGGATTATGGATGCTGGCTTTTACGCCGTCAATTATTATCTCGCCGGAATCCGGTATTTCCACACCGGAAATCATTTTTACCAGGGTCGATTTTCCCGCGCCGTTCTGCCCCAGAAGACCATGGATTTCCCCTTTATGCAGATCCAGGGAAAAATCAGCGAGGGCGTGAACCCCGGGATATGTTTTATTGAGATTTCTAAGCTTTAATAACGGCTGACTATTCATCAGACAGTTCCTCCCGGATACACAGGTTAGATTTCCTTAAATTGGTATGAAGCCAGCAGTTCCCTGTAAGGTTTGAGAGATTCCTCCGTACAGGGTTCAAGGTCGGTCAAGGAATACTCAATTCCCAGGTCTTCATACTTTCCGCGGCCCAGTCTGTGGTAGGGCATAATTTCCACGGAAGTTTGCGGCGACAGATTGCCCTTCACGAAATCAAGGATATTCCGGAAATCAGGCAAAGATGAAACAGTCGGGATAACCGGTATTCTGACGGTGAAATCTTTCTGCAGGCGGTCCATCAGTTTTGACATTTCAACCGCGTTGCTTAATACGAGCTCGTTTCCAGTTCCCATAAAAGTTTTATGGAGCTCATTGTCAAAGAGTTTTATATCAAGGAAAAGATAATCCAGACTGTTCAATAACTTTTCAAAAACTTCCCAGGATGCGATGCCGCAGGTTTCCATCGCGGTAGTTATTCCCAATGATTTTGCCCGTTCCAGAAGGGAATACGCGAAGGCATCCTGCATGGATGCTTCACCGCCGGAAAGGGTTAAACCTCCGACCCGGCTCTTCTGGTACATCAGCTCATCCTTCATAACCTCACGGATTACTTCATCGACGGTTTTCAATTCCGCCACAGCCCGGATCGCCTTCGCGTAACACTGCTTCGTGCAGGGAAAAACGTTGAGCCCTTCTTTATAACAGGTCTCCCTGCAGATCTTACGGTTGTAAGCCTGCCGGCCGTCTTCTAGCGTTACCGCGCCATGGGGACAAAGGCTTACACAGCGGTGGCATCCGATACACTTATCCTTAAAGAAAACAAGTTCATTATGTAAATTCTGGGATTCAGGATTACAGCACCAATTACAGCGCATGGGACAGCCTTTGAGAAAAACAACAGTTCTTACCCCAGGTCCGTCATGAATGCTCCAACGCTGAATATCAAAAACCAAACCCTTGTCCGCACCCAATTCACCCTTTGCCATGGTACTCCTCAAACAGTTCTTCGATATATTTGAAAAAGAACAAAAGCCATATTTAAAAACCCTCGCCGCTGGTTTGGGCAAATTTTTAATATACCATAGTGACAAAAAGCCTAGCCTATGGATGGCTTTTGAATATTTATTGCCTCGCCGGCAGAATGGAATCTTACAACCCGGAATGGTTCCGTTATCTGCAGAACCATTCCGGATCGGTATAACGCCTAAATCCGTTCCTCTGTACGCTCGATGATATCCTGCTGTACTGTTTTATCGAGTCCGACAAAATACGCTGAATACCCAGCGACACGGACAATCAGGCTCCGGTATTTATTGGGATCCTCCTGGGCCCGCTGCAGTGTCTCTCGGGAGACAACATTAAATTGCATCTGCATTCCGCCTTTATCAAAGTAGAAGTCAATAAGATTCACCAGACGTTCCAGGCCTTTTCCGATTTGAACTTCCTGTGCGGCTACTGCCATAGTACTCACCTCCTAGTCCCGCAGATCCGCGGGGCTTAATTTCAAATTGTACAGAGAACCCTCGGACAGATATTTCAGTTCGAGTTTCGAAACTGAACTGACCGCTGCCGTGGGGCCGAGCACATCGGTACCGCGGAAAGGGGACTGCCCGTCAGAGAGCGGGGTTTCTGCCTTTCTGCCGTCCGGTGTAGCGCCGATTGACTTTCCAAAGGGCGTATTGGATGAAACCGTTGTTGTTGACGCCTGGAAATGGCACCCGATTGGTCCCCGTCCATACCGTGTATTCTTGTATTTGGGGAATTCATCACAAACCATCCTGAGGGCGTCCCGGGCGATAAAATCGACTTCATCAATATCATTGCCGTACTTCGGAACCGACAGACACATCTGCTGGATCATCGGACCGGTAGGATCGGTGGTCATATCGGTGAAGTCCGTCCGCAGGGCGTGCTGGAGCTGTTCTCCGGTAATCATTTTATCTTCAAAAATAAGCTTGCGGATGGCGTACAGACTGTTGGCAACCACCGCGAGTCCAATGGTTTGATTGCCGGTAAAGTCGTATTTGGCGCCGCCCTTTTTAATGGATTTTCCCCTGGGAAGGGTTGTTTCCGGACAGGCAAGTATGGCGCTAAAGGGTTCATCGATGTATTCTTCGTATTCCTTGTCGATAGCCTGGTCAATGATTACATGAAGACGGAGGTAATATTTCGCCTGCTCCACAAAGGAATCCCAGAGTTCGTCGTAGCTGGTAAAGGTCCGGAGATCCTTGCCGTTTGAGTTCTTCAGGAGACAAATATCCGTATTGGGATCTGTCCCGCCGTACAAAGCCATTTCCATGCACTTTGCCAGGGAATACCAGGCGGCACCGGTTCGTCCGCCCCGCAGCCCGGGAGGTCCCGGTTCGGCGCATCCGATAATGCAGTAATTTGCGGCATCCTCCTGGCTGTACCCGCGGTTCATCATCGCTTCCATATACATTTTGTCGTTGGCCACCGCAGGGAAACCGGTACCGAGACGGATGGTTTCTACCACTTTCTTTTTGTATTCCGGGGATGATTTATCATTCCACCGGGCGTAGTGCGAAGGCTGGATGGTCCTGGTGTTCTGAATGGCATCGAGAATCAGCATTGACACTTCGTTGGCCGCGTCCTCGCCGGTCTTGGGATCAATACCGCCGATCGTCAGATTCTGGAAAATCGGTTTTCCCCGGAAAAACTGTGTATCGGTCCAGCTCCGGACCCGTTCTACCTGGGAGAGCATGATAAAGAAATTCTCCATCAGTTCCAGAGCGGTTTCATAGGTTTCTATTTTTGCATCAATATCGTGGCGGTAAATATCGATCATCACCTGGTCAAATCTGCCGGGGCATGTTGCCTGGGCGTTGTCTTCGACCTGGACGGCCAGCTGAAGGAACGTGATAAGCTGGAGCGCTTCATGGTATGTCTCGGCGGGAAACTCAGGAACCTTCCGGGCAATTGACGCCATTTTAAGCAGTTCGGCTTTCCGTTTCGGATCACTTTCCTTGGCCGCGGTTTCCTCGGCAAGGTCCGCGTACCGGTGGGCCCATTTGATCACCGCTTCGCAGGATATGATAACAGCCTTGTAAAAAGCCCTCTGATCCATACCGTCACTGCTGGTGGGATCGGCTTTTTCCAGCCCGTCTTTTGCCTGGTTTATTACATCCCGCAGGCCGTGTTCAATATGCCATTTGTAGGGCGGCGCAAAATGGCCGTCTCCGCCCTGGACGTAATTCAAATCATTAATAACACCGATTTTATCCTGCGCAATCAGGACTTCCTCGGGAAGATGGGCGTACACATGATCCTGGTGGGTCTTTCCGCTCCAGTACTCGGCAATTTCCTTTAGTTCAGGAATAATTGCGGGATCCACATTGAATTTATCCGCCGGACGGTCAGGAAGGAAATACGGCTGGCCGCCGATGATTTCCTGCTTAATAAAGTCGGTCGAAAAATCAGGTGCCAGGGGAGAATAGTTGGGCTTGCATGCGTGGCCGCCCATCAGCAGGCTGCCCGGTAAAATGTATAAGGTCATTTTATCCAGGGCATTGGCAAAAGCCATGGCTCTCCTGATAATCTGGGGATATTTTTCTGTCTTTTTGTACGATTCGGTAAAATACCGGGCACGCTCAATGTCGATACCGGCTTTCTGGGAGGATACGTAATCATACAAATTCTGTATCCGGTCCGTCCGCTTTGCTTTTATTGCATATTGGAAATGCAACGGTTCATTTTCCATTGACTCCTGATCACCTGTAAAACTCATAGATCTCTCCGCTTCCAGTTAAAAAATTTACATCCTGATAGGGAATGGTATCCCCATTCCCTATCAGCCGGAACAGCCCGCTTATTTTTTCACCTTGCGGCTGTTTATACAAATCAGAGAAGGATCGTAATACTTCGCGGCGTCTTCGGGGCCGAATGAAGAGGTCTCAACGTATACGGTACCTTCGGGCTGGCCGCCGTTGATCGCGCGGAGCGCCATCTTAACCGCGTCCCATCCCTGGGAATAAGGCTCATTTGTGGTCATGGCCTGGATCGGGCCGTTGGGATTATCCATCATTTCCTTAACCGTCGTCTGGTATCCGTCGTATTCAGCCATAATAACATTGGGCCATATCCCGGCCGCATCCAGGGCCTGAACGATGCCCGCATGCATTACGTCACTGAGACTGACCACGACCTGGAGATCCTGGTGGGCCGTCGCGATGTCACGGATTACCGGCATGGCATCATTGGGAAGCCAGTTGCCGTACTGCAGCGGAAGCCAGTTAATTGTTATCGATTTTGAGGGATTGTCGTTGTTCCACTGGGTCCAGCCTTTCATATATCCTTCAGCGCGGTTTTCGGAATTCACATCCCCGGGATTGCCGCCGATTATGACGCCTTTTGTGCGCCGGACACCGGGGTATTTTTCAGAGAACTTCTGAGCCAGGAGATATCCGCCGGTAGCGCCGCCCGCGACCTCATCTTCAACAACATAACCGTAAATTTTGCGTGCCAGGGTTGCATCCAGCGCGCAGTTAGCGGCAATTACCGGAATCCCGGCATTGTTGGCGGCATTAATTGCTGCGGTAAGTCCCAAAGGATCATTGGGATTGACAATAATCGCACTCACACCACGGTTGATGAGAGTGTTAATATCGGCATTCTGCTGTACCGTATCGCCATTGGCATCAAGGACGATAAGTTCCACATTAGCTTCCTCTGCGGCACTTTCGGTTGCCCCCTGAACCATGGTTTTCCACCAATCACTTCCGGCCAGTCTCCGCTGGGAATAGCCGATAACGATCTTTCCTGAATCGGTATCGGTCTTTCCGCCGGCAAAAATCGAGCCTCCCAAAACAACAAGCGCTAAAAATAAAACGACCAACCTCTTCATCTTCATTGTCCTCCTAAAATACTGATGCGTTAACGTGCACGCATGTGTATTATACTCCAATTTCTTAGGTTGTCAACTTTTTTTTATTTATACAATTTTTTAGAATTTTTATATTATTTAGATAAAAAAAAATTTTCTTATTTTTATTTTTTTTGTTTGACTGCTAATTACTTCTGTGATATTATGCGTGTACGATAACGCTTTCAGTGGCAGAATTGTGTTTTTTGGGGGATTGTTTGGCGGAAAAATGGTGAAATAGTATTTTTCGGCGAATTTGTTATATAATTTATAATTGGTTTTTCTGCTTTTTTTCAGAAGAATCTTTAAAAAAGGTTTGCCTGAAAGATTAATATTGAAACTCCAAGAAAATTATCTAACACCGATTCAGGGGATATGCCATGACTGTCAAACAGATTGCTGAACTCGCGGGGGTCTCCATAGGAACAGTTGACCGTGTTCTGTACCGAAGGGGCCGGGTTTCGCCGGAAACAACAGCAAAAATTGAAGCACTAATCGCAGAGCATAATTTTACGCCAAATCCAATCGCCAGAAGGCTGAAGCGGAACAGGGCTTACCGGTTTTACGCGCTGGTTCCCCAGCAGAATCAGGATTCCGGATATTGGAGACAGGTACGTGAGGGAATCCAGGGAGGGGCCAGCGAAATAACATCCATGGGTGTTGAGACTGAGGTTCTTGAATTTGACCGGTACAGCCCGGCTTCCTTCCATTCCGCGGCCCATTCTATCCTGGAAGCGAAACCCGACGGGGTACTCTTCGCGCCGATCATGCCCAGTGAAACGATTCAGTTTATTCGTTCCCTGGAGGAAAACCGTATTCCCTATGTCTTCTTTGACGCGGATATCCCGGAATCCAACCCTCTGAGCACAATCGGCCAGGATTCATCGAAGGGAGGTTACCTAGCGGGAAGGCTTATCCATCTTTTTGCGGGAAACATCACCGGGCCCGTGGCGGTGCTGGATGTCCATGGTGAGGACTACCATATCATCCGCCGGAAGGATGGGTTTCTCCGGTATGCGGCGGAGACTGGTATAAAAACAATAACTAAGGAATATTTTGATTCATCGGGAGCTCAGCCGGATGAAGGGGAAATGGAGGAATTTCTCCGTGAACACAGCGACCTTAAGGGAATTTTCGTAACGAACTCATCGGCGCACCGTATTGCCACGGTCCTAAAAAAGCTGGGAAAGAAAAAGGATGTTATTATAGTCGGGTACGATTTAATTCCCGAAAACCACGCTCTTTTGAAAGAAGGGTTTATCGACGCCATTATTTCACAGAGACCTGCGACTCAGGGACGGCAGGCGCTGCTTAATCTGTACCGGAATATTGTATTGGACAGGCTTGTTCCGGCAAAAGTAGACATACCCCTGGATGTCTATATCAAGGAAAACGTACCGTCGGAACTTATTGAGATAAATTCAAATACCGATAAAACGGATCAATAAACCCCGCGGAGGCTCGGTACAATACCATTCCGGCTGTACTGTTTCCCGGATTCATACCTGGACGTTGTACGGACGGAAGGCTAATGACGCTTTTTCGGGCCGCTGCTTTTGACCGCGGTTACGAAGGAATCCGGCGCGGGGACTGAAAAGCGCATGACCGTTCCGTTCCGGGGATGGCAGATAACCAGGGATTCCGCGTGCAGGGCGAGCCGTCCCACAGGATTGGTTTTTGCGCCGTACTTCGCGTCTCCGGCGATAGGATTGCCGATATGGCTGAGGTGGACCCTGATTTGATTGCGGCGGCCGGTACCGAGTTCCAGGGAGAGCAATGTGTAAAAGTCCCCGCTGCGGATAGTTTTCCAGTGAGTTACCGCCGGGCTTCCGGTGCTGGTCACCGTCATACGGCTTTCGGAGATTTCTCCCACAGGAGCGTTGATGGTTCCCTGTTCTTCCGCAATCCGCCCCTCCGCTAAGGCTACATACCGGCGCTCCCGGACGGATTCGTTCCATCGTTCCATAAGGTGCTGTTTGATCCGGCCCGATTTTGCCCAGACCATGACACCCGATGTATCCCGGTCCAGCCGGTGAACCGCCGCGGGCCGCCGCTGCTCGCCCTTCTTCCGGAGATACTCGGACAGAATCCAATAGACGGTTCTGTCCCTTTCCGAGGAAGTCGCCACCGAAAGAAGCCCCGCCGGTTTATTTACCACCATGAGATCCCGGTCTTCATAGAGCAGTTCCAGCCGGCCCGGAAGCATCTGGGGAAAACGCGGCCCGCGGCCCCGCGGCGGAGATTCCGCAGCGGAAGGGTTCGTTCCGGAACGGATATTTCCGCCGGCGCTGGGGGCAGAATGTTTTCTACTCATCGGTGTTTTTCCGGAATCACCGCGGCGGCTTTTATTCAATAAAGTCCATCCTCAGGAAGATAAAAACAATCCGTCATATCATGGTCCACAAAAATCTCAATTCCTATAATATCTGTTCATCAATAGGTTTGCCCCCGGGAACCATGGGAAGGACTTTTTCATCCCGGTCGATCCGGGCATCAATAACCGCGGTTTTCCCCGCGGCGATATCCTTCATGGCGTTTTCCAAAGCCGCCGTAAACGAGGCTTTGTCATGGGCGCTGTATCCGGTCAGGCCGTAGGCTTCGGCGAGTTTCACGAAATCCGGCGGACGGTCCAGGGTTGTTTCGGCGTACCGGCCTTCGTAGAAGAGGGTCTGCCACTGTCTGACCATGCCCAGGACACCGTTGTTGAATACAACCACCAGGACAGGAATTTTGTAGGCGTTCACCGTTGAAAGCTCCCCGCAGTTCATCCTGAAGCAGCCGTCGCCGGTAAAGAGAACCACCGGTTTCGCCGGGTTGGCGATCTTGGCTCCCTCGGCGGCTCCCAGGCCGTACCCCATGGTACCGAGCCCGCCGGATGTAAGGAAGCTCCGGGGTTTCGTAAAGGGATAGAACTGGGCGGTCCACATCTGGTGCTGCCCCACATCGGTGGCCACAATCGCTTCGGGACCGAGACGCTTGGCTGTTTCTTCTAATATAAAGCGCGGATGAAGGGCGGTATCACGGCTGTTGGCGGCGGGGCTTTTCTTTTTCCAGCCGTCGATATCCCCGTTCCACTGGGTTTCCATTTTCTGGGGAAGCTTGCCGAGAATTGTTCTGATGATGCATTTAATATCCCCGATAACCCAGGCTTCGGATTTTACGTTTTTATTGATCTCCGCGGGATCTATGTCAAGGTGAAGCACTTTGGCGCCCCGGGCGAATTTATCGGCCTGGCTGGTGACCCGGTCGGAGAAGCGTGCGCCGATACTGACCAGAAGGTCCGCCTTCTGGACCGCTCTGTTGGACGCAACCGTACCATGCATGCCGATCAGTCCGGTGTACAGCCGGTGGTCCGACGGAAAGGAACCGATTCCCATGAGACTTAACGCGACCGGGGCATTAAGCCGTTCGGCAAAGTTCTTAAGCTCTTCGCAGGCGCCGGAAATAATCACCCCGCCGCCGGCATACAGAACCGGCCGTTTGGCTTCAAGGAGCAGTTTTACCGCGGCACCAATATCCGCTTCGGTTACGGTCTGCCGGGTATTGCGTTCAGCCAGGCGCTGAGCTCTGAGGTTAAGGGAGGATTCTCCAGCAGGCGAGTTTTTATCCCGGGGCGCAAGCGCCGCGGTACCGGAATCTGCGGGCCGCCATTCCGCCATGGCGGCGGTAACGTCTTTGGTAATATCGATCAGCACCGGCCCGGGCCTGCCCGACCGGGCCACAGCAAAGGCTTCACGGACAACCTCTGCCAGTTCATTGACATCTTTTACAATCCAGTTGTGCTTAACGATGGGCATGGTAACCCCGGTGATGTCCACTTCCTGGAAACTGTCCTTGCCAAGGAGTCCCGTGGCGACGTTTCCGGTAATTGCCACCAGGGGAACCGAATCCATGTACGCGGTGGCTATACCGGTTACGAGGTTCGTCGCCCCGGGACCGGATGTGGCCAGACATACGCCGACTTTTCCCGTGGACCGGGCGTAGCCGTCCGCCGCGTGGGCGGCGTGCTGTTCATGGCTTACAAGAATATGCCGTATCCGGTCGCTGTTTTTGTACAATTCATCATAGATAAAAAGGACCGAACCGCCGGGATATCCGAAGACAGTGTCCGTGCCCTGTTCGATAAGCGCTTCAATCAGTATCCGGGCTCCGCTGTACTGCATGTCAGACCTCCTTAAAGACCGCCCCGGAAGCGGCGGACGTTACCTGCTGAGCGTAGCGGGCAAGGTATCCGGTGGTCACCCTGGGCGGCAGAGGCTTCCATTCAGCCTTCCGCCGCTCGAGTTCACTGTCGCTGAGTTTTACGGAAATTGAATGGTTATCGATATCGATCGAAATGATATCTCCGTCCTTGAGCAGTCCGATGGTTCCGCCGTCGGCGGCCTCCGGGGAAACGTGGCCGATGGATGCGCCCCTGCTGGCGCCGGAAAACCGGCCGTCGGTGATAAGCGCTACTTTGTCGTCGAGCCCCATTCCGGCTAAGGCGCTGGAGGGTCCGAGCATCTCCCGCATTCCCGGGCCGCCCCGGGGGCCTTCGTAGCGGATGACGATCACATCCCCGGCTTTGATCGTACGCTTCATCACCGCGTCAAAGGCGTCATCCTCGCAGTCGAAAACCCGGGCGGGACCTTCGTGCTTAAGCATGGCAGGCGCCACGGCGCTCCGCTTTACCACCGAACCGTCGGGGGCAAGATTTCCTTTGAGGGCCGCCAGGCCGCCGGTTTCGGAATAGGGATTTTCTATCGGGCGGATAACCTCCGTATCGAGATTAACGGCATCCCGGTAGGCGTCCTCCAGGGTTCCGTACACCGTGGCGGCGGAACCGTCCACGAGATTCCGTTTTGATAACTCCTTGAAGACCGCGGGAATCCCGCCGGCGGCATGGAGGTCCTCTACCGCATGGAATCCCGCCGGGGACAACTTGCAAAGGTTGGGGGTAACTTCGCTGACCGTATTGAGCAGATCCAGGTCGAGCTTTATCCCGGCCTCATGGGCCACCGCCGGGAGGTGGAGCGCCGTATTGGTGGAACAGCCCAGAGCCATATCGAGAGCCAGGGCATTCATGAAACCTTTCTCTGTCATAACCGACAGGGGAAGGATATTCTTTTTCAGAATGTCCATAACCAGCATGCCGGTCTTCTTGGCCAGGCGCAGCCGCTCGGCCATTACCGCGGGGATAGTACCGTTTCCCGGCAGGGCCATTCCCAGGGCCTCGGTGACGCAGTTCATGGAATTGGCGGTAAACATCCCGGAACAGGAACCGCAGCCGGGACAGGCCGCTTCCTCCAGGGCGTACAATTCAGCCTCATCCATGGTCCCGGCGCCCACGGCGCCCACCGCCTCGAACATGGAGGTAAGGGTCAGAGGCTTGCCCTTCCTGCGGCCCGCGAGCATGGGACCGCCGGACACAAAGATCCCCGGTATGTTCAGCCGGGCCGCGGCCATGAGCATTCCCGGAACGACCTTGTCGCAGTTGGGGATATACACCATGGCGTCAAACCCGTGGGCTTTGACCATACACTCCACGGAATCGGCGATCAGCTCCCGGGTAACCAGGGAATAGCGCATGCCCTCATGGCCCATGGCGATTCCGTCGCAGACGCCGATAACCGGGAACTGTACCGGAATACCTCCGGCAAGCCGGACCCCGTCGGCGGCAGCTTTGGCCACGGTATCGAGATGAATATGGCCGGGCACAATCTCACTTTTTGCCACCGCAATACCGATGAGGGGCCGCTGGAATTCCTCATCGATGAATCCCATGGCTTTGAACAGCGACCGGTGGGGTGCCCGGGCAATACCTTTATTAACGGAATCGCTTCTCATATTTTTCTCCTTCCAAATCTACAGCTTGCCTTCCAGAGCCTTGATCACCGCTTCGCCCATGGCTTTGGTACCGACGATTTTCTCTTCGCCCTTTTTGCCGTCCCGCCGGGCAATGTCCCCGGTACGGTACCCCGCGTCGAGCACCGCGCTGACCGCGGCTTCCACAGCGGCGGCTTCCTTCTCCAGTTTGAAGGAATACCGAAGCATCATGGCCGCGGACAGAATCGTCGCCAGGGGATTGGCAGTATCCTTCCCCGCGATGTCCGGCGCCGACCCGTGGATCGGTTCGTACATCCCCATGACGGTTCCCTTTTCCGAATCTGTACCGGCGGATCCGAGGCTGGCGGACGCCAGCATGCCGATGGAACCGGTCAGCACCGAAGCCTCATCCGACAGGATGTCGCCGAAGAGATTGCTGGTCACCATAACATCGAACTGCCCCGGAGCCCGGACAAGCTGCATGGCCGCGTTGTCAACATACATATACGTTGTTTCAATATCGGGATACTGCTTTGCCGTCTCCTGGGCAATTTCCCGCCAGAGCCGGGAGGATTCCAGGACATTAGCCTTATCCACAACGCAGAGTTTTTTGCGGCGGACCGCCGCCGCCGCGTATCCCGAGTGGAGAACCCGTTCGATCTCGGCTTTGGAGTAGGTCTCGGTATCGAAGGCGGACGTGCCGTCACTGCTCCGCCCCCGCGCTCCGAAGTACAGCCCGCCGGTGAGCTCCCGGACGATCAGGAGATCAAAACTGGGTTTGCCCTCGGGATTGCTGGCCGCCAGGACTTCATCCTTGATGGGACAGGCATCCCGGAGCTGGGGCAGCAGCGCCGCGGGCCGGAGATTCGCGAACAGGCCGAGTCCGGACCGGAGCCCCAGAAGCGCCCGCTCCGGGCGGAGATTTCCGGGGAGGGTTTCCCACTGCGGGCCGCCCACGGCACCCAGGAGAACCGCGTCGCACTGTTTTGCCGTTTCCAGGGTCGACGCAGGCAGGGGTTCGCCGGTACTGTCAATGGCGCAGCCGCCGGCTTCAAGTTCAGCGTAATTAAATATATGGCCGAACGTATCACCCACTACATCCAGAACTTCCAGGGCAGGGGCAATTACTTCGGGGCCGATACCGTCTCCGGGAATAACAGCAATTGAATAATTCATGTGATTAATAACCTCTCTATAAATAAGCCTTAAAACGGCGTTCTATATCGCCGATCAGTTTGTATTCTATGGAATCCACCAGGGCGGCCCGGCTTGCTTCAATAATGTCGGCGGAAACACCAACGGTACTCCAGTTTGACATGCCGTCGGTGGATTCGATGAGTACCCGGACCTTTGCGGCGGTGGCATCCTTGCCGTCGATAACCCGGACCTTAAAGTCCGACAGCCGGACCTGTTTCAGTTCGGGGTAGAAATGGTTAAGGGCCCGGCGCAGGGCGCCGTCCAGGGCGTTCACCGGTCCGTCCCCTTCGGCGGCGGCAATTTCGGCCTGGCCGTCGACCCAGACTTTTGCCCAGGCGTGGGAACAGGTTAAGGCATCGCTGCTGGGATGTTCACTGACTACCCGGTACCCTTCAATCTTGAATAGAGGTTTGTACTTGCCCAGCTCCCGCCGGACCAGAAGCTCGAAACTGGCGTCGGCTCCTTCAAACTGCCATCCTTCGGCTTCCAGTGCTTTAAGCCGGGATGCCAGCGCGGCGGTTACGGGATGATCCTTGGTGATCGACGGATCGATTTTTTTAGCCCGCTCCGCGATTGCCGAACGGCCCCCTACTTCGCTCATGAGAAAGCGCCGGTCGTTGCCCACCTTCGCGGGATCGATATGCTCAAAGGAGCGGCTGATCTTGAGGATCCCGTCGGCGTGCATCCCCGCCTTGTGGGCAAAGGCCCGGCTGCCCACGTAGGGCATATCATCCGGAACCGCCACGTTGGCGATCTCCGCCACCCGGCGGGTGATTTCAGAGATTCGCTCCAGCTTTCCCTCCGGCAGGCAGCGCAGCCCGAGTTTAAGCTCTATGGAAGGGATTACCGCTGCCAGGGCGGTATTGCCGGACCGTTCCCCGAAACCGACCAGGGTTCCCTGAACGTGGCGGCAGCCGGCCTGGACCGCGGTGATCGTGTTGGCGCTGGCCATGTCCGCGTCATTGTGGGCGTGGATACCGATCATGGAGGAGGCCGTGACGGAGCCGCCGCCCGCCTTCACCGCGGGGACCTTCATGGATTCACTCTGCTGTATTACAGCGGCGATCCCCGCCCTGATCGTATCCGGAAAGCAGCCGCCGTTGGTATCGCAGAGTACGATCCGGTCGGCTCCGGCTTCCAGGGCCGCCTTTATTGTCGACAGAGCATATTCCGGATTGGCGAGCCACCCGTCAAAAAAATGCTCCGCGTCGTAGATGACGGTCTTGTTCTCTTCCTTAAAGAACGCCACCGTCTCGGCGATCATGGCCAGATTTTCCTCCAGGCTTACCCGGAGGACTTCGGTCACATGGAGATCCCAGCTTTTCCCGAAGAGCACCACCGCATCGGTTCCGGCGTCCAGGAGGCTTTTTACCATGGGATCTTCCCCGGGGGTGGTCCCCTTCTTGCGGGTTGCGCCGAAAGCGCAGAGGGTGGCATTTTCCAGTTTAAGTTCCCCGGCGATCCGGAAGAACTCCATATCCTTGGGATTGCTCCCGGGATTGCCCGCCTCTATCCAGCGGACTCCCAGTTCATCTAAGGCCTGGGCGACGGCGATTTTATCCTGTACCGAAAAAGTTATCCCCTCCCCCTGGGCGCCGTCCCGCAGGGTGGTATCGAATATCTCAACTTCCGGATGAAACCGCTGGTCTTTCTCTAGATGCTCCTCCGGGCTTTTACCGGAATTCCGGTTTTGTTCCATATATTTCTCCATAATAAAGGCCTTCATCGGATCTATACGGATGCTCCAATGGAGCACCCGTGAAAACCCAAGTACGAAGCTAAGCTTCATACTCTGATTCAGACACCTTTCATTGCCTCTTCCCGTTTTCCCTTGGCAACATCCGTGGCGGACAGTTCCCACTCCATAGCGTTGATGGCGGCGATATACGCCTTAATTGAAGATTCCACCACGTCCGTGGAAATACCCCGGCCGTTCCAGAACCGGCCGTCCCAGCTGATCTTAACCGTGGTCTCGCCTTGGGCGTCCTCGCCGCCGGTGATGGCTCCCAGTTCATAGGATTCTAGGTCTGGGTCTTTGCCGGTGATCTGATCGATCGCCTTGAACGCCGCGTCGATGGGGCCGTCCCCGACGGCGACCTTTTCATGGAAACTGCCGTCCTTGTGCTGGAGCCTGATGGTACTGGTGGCGGTCAGAGCGGAACCGGAGTTGACCACCCAGCGGTCGAGCTTGTAGGTCTCGGGCACCGACGAGGCGGCCCCCATCACCAGGGCTTCGATGTCCCGGTCGCTGACCACTTTTTTCTTGTCCGCCAGAACTTTGAACTCCATGAATACCGCGTCCAGGGTTTCCTTCTCCACGGTATATCCCATATCCTTGAGGCGGTCCTCGAAGGCGTGGCGGCCGGAATGTTTGCCCAGGACCATGCGGTTCTTGGGGATACCCACGGATTCGGGGGTCATGATCTCATAGGTCGCCCGGTTTGCCATGACGCCGTGCTGGTGGATTCCCGCTTCGTGGGCAAAGGCGTTTTCACCCACCACCGCTTTGTTGGGCTGTACCTTGACGCCGGTCACCTGGGAAACCAGGCGGCTGGTTGAATAAATCTGTGCCGTATCGATCCGGGTATCGATACCATAGAAATCCTTCCGGACCTTGAGGCCCATAACGATTTCCTCGAGGGAGGCGTTGCCGGCCCGCTCGCCGATGCCGTTTACCGTACATTCAAGCTGGTCCGCACCGGCGGCGGCGGCGGCCAGGGTGTTGGCGACACCGAGCCCCAGGTCGTTGTGGCAGTGCACCGAAAGCCGGGCCCTGTCCATATTAGGGGTGTTCTCTTTCACGTAACCGATAAGCTTGGCGAATTCGTCGGGCATGGCGTACCCCACCGTATCCGGCACATTGACCACCGTGGCCCCCGCGTTTATTACGGCCCCAAAGACTTTGCACAGAAAATCGGGATCACTCCGGGAAGCGTCCTCCGCGGAAAACTCCACATCGCCGCAGAATTTTTTGGCGTAGGCCACCGCTGAAACCGCCCGTTCAATAACCTGTTCAGGGGTCATCTTCAGCTTGTACTCCATGTGGATGGGACTGGTGGCGAGGAAAATATGGATCCGGGGACTTGCCGCGTTCATTAGGGCTTCCCGGCCGGCGTCAATATCCTTTTCCAGGGACCGACACAGGCCGGCCACGGAACAGTCCTTGATAATGCCGGCAATGGTTTTTACCGCTTCCAGGTCTCCGGGACTCGCCGCGGGGAACCCCGCTTCCATCACATCCACGCCGAGTTTTTCAAGCCGGCGGGCTACTTCCAGTTTCTCCTGGAGATTCATGCTGCATCCGGGAGCCTGTTCTCCGTCCCGGAGGGTGGTGTCAAATATCTGCGCAATACGGGCCATAGGGGCCTCCTTCCTTTATCTAGACTTCAGATTTCGGGAGCCAGCTCATCATAGAGCGCAGCTCCTTTCCCACTATTTCGATGGGGTGCTGGGCTTCGATAGCCCGGGTTCTATTGAAGAAGGGACGGTTGGTCTGGTTCTCGCTGATCCAGTTCTTGGCAAAGGTGCCGTTCTGTATCTCCTTCAATACCTGGCGCATGGTGTTTTTCGTTTCCTCGGTGATGATCCGGGGACCGGTAACGTAATCGCCGTATTCGGCGGTGTCCGAGATGGAATACCGCATGTAGGAAAGACCGCCCCGGTTCACCAGATCGATGATGAGCTTCATCTCATGCATCACCTCGAAATAGGCGCTCTCCGGCTGGTAACCCGCTTCGGTAAGCACTTCGTAACCGGCTTTCATGAGGGCCGACACGCCGCCGCAGAGGACCGCCTGTTCACCGAAGAGATCGGTTTCGGTTTCTTCCTTAAAGGTGGTCTCCAGAACACCCGCCCGGGCGCCGCCGATTGCCGCCGCGTAGGCAAGGCCGAGGCGCTTGGCGTCTCCCGAGGCATCCTGGTACACCGCAATCAGACAGGGAACCCCCGCTCCGGCTGCGTACTGTTCCCGTACGGTGTGGCCCGGGCCCTTGGGGGCGATCATCACCACATTGATATCCTTGGGCGGAACTATCTGACCGAAGTGGATATTGAAACCGTGGGCAAAGGCCAGGGTCTTTCCGGGCTTGAGCGCGGGCTTGATGGATTCATCGTAGAGCTTCGCCTGCTTTTCATCGTTGATAAGGATCATGATAAAATCCGCGGCGGCGGCGGCGTCCTTGGCGGTCATGACCTGGAGCCCCGCTTCCTCAGCGCGTTTCCAGGATTTTGAACCTTCGTATAGGCCGACTATTACCTTCATGCCCGATTCTTTGGCGTTGAGCGCGTGGGCGTGTCCCTGGGAACCGTACCCGATAATCGCGATGGTTTTGCCCTGTAGGGCCCCTAGGTCACAGTCTTTTTCATAGTACATAATAGCCATAATGCCTCCTGCACACGGTTTTTCCGTGCAAAATTAATTGTGATCAATTTCAAAAAACGGTTATTTTCGAAATCAATCCTGGAAAAAACAGCGTAAACTCCGCTTTTTCCTATACGTCTGCTGTTACTTTTTCAAAATTGGACATTTTGAAAAAGTCCTTCCTGAGAATCCGGCGCAACCATTGACATTCCGGCGAAGCCGCTCCGAAGAGGACCGCCGCGTTCAATACCTGCGCCGGTTAAATGCTAATGCTTAGGGAAGGTACCGATAGTACCAGGGAGCCGCGCTCCAGGGCTACGAGGCCGGTGCGGGCGAGTTCAAGGATGCCGTAGGGGCGTAGCAGGATAAGGAGGCCTTCCAGCTTTTCAATATCACCGGTAGCCTCGACGGTAATGGTAGAAGGGGATACGTCGATAATCCGTGAGCGGAAAATAGAAGCGATTTCGATAACCGCGGGCCGGGTCGTTTCGTCGGCGCTGATTTTTATGAGCATGATTTCCCGGCGGATACAGGATGAAGAATCCAGTTCCCGGACGGAAATTACGTCCACCAGTTTGCTGAGCTGCTTGACGATCTGTTCAAGCACCGAATCGTCTCCGGTCACCGCTATGGTCATCCGGGAAACCGAAGGATCTTCGGTCTCCCCGACAGTCAGGCTGTCGATATTAAAACCGCGGCGGCTGAAGAGGCCGGAAACCCTGCTCAAGGTTCCCGATCGGTTTTCGACCAAGGCCGAAACCACGTGCCGTTTCATGCCTGCCCCCTATCCCATGGCTTCATTATGAAGCCCTGTACATCCCGAGGAAACGGAAGTCCTCGGTCTTCGTCTTAAGTTCCTCCACGGCTTCATGGAAAACGGAACCCGTTTCAGGAAGTCCCACATCGACGTAAAACATATACCGCCAGGGCTGGCCCTGGATCGGCCGTGATTCAAGCTTAGATAAATTGATACCCTTTTCGCTGAGGATTTTCAAGCATTCAAAGAGGGAACCCGGTTTATCGGAAACCGTAAACACCACCGACGCCTTGTTGGGCGTTCCCGAGCCGAGGCTCGGGGGAACCGGGGCCGCGTCGCCGCCGTTCCGCCGGGAGACAATAACGAACCGGGTATAGTTTAAGGGGTTGGTTTCGATCCCCGCCTTAAGTACCTTGAGGCCGAAGGCTTTGGCCGCGGCCTCACCGGCAATAGCGGCAACCCTGGTGGCTCCTTCCCGGGCGATGGAAGCCACGGCGCTGGCGGTGTCGTTGCATGCCTCCAGCTGCCATTCGGGATGCTTATCGAGAAAGTCCCGGCACTGGGCGAATCCCTGGGGATGGCTGCGGACAATTTTTATGGAATCCATATCGGCTTTTTCATCCCCGATAAGGCAGTGGACAATGCGTAGCTTCAGTTCCCCCACCACGGCGATATCGGGATACCGGAGGAAGAGGTCGTAATTTTCGTGGACCGAACCGGCCAGGCTGTTTTCCACGGGCACCACCCCGTAGACCGCTGAGCCGTCAAGCACGGCATCGAAAATAGCGCTGAATGACGGACAGGAAAGCCGGGGAGCTTCCTCACCGAAGGCCCGCATGAGGGCCTGTTCGGCGAAGGCTCCGGTTTCGCCGGAAAAGGCGATCTTATCGGAAACAGGGGTTTCCGCGGTTTTTTGAAGGGAAACGCCGGGGGCCGACGGCCGGGGGGTCCGGAGAAGCTCCTTACCCACCACCGGGGCCAAAGCCTCAATATCCCGCATGAGCCGTTCGAACTGTTCCGGGTACAGGGACTGGGGCCCGTCGGAAAGAGCCTCGTCCGGGCGGGGATGAACTTCGACGGTGAGGCCGTCCGCCCCGGCGGCGATGGCCGCGAGCCCCGCGGGGCTTACCTTGGCCCGGATACCCACTGCGTGGCTCGGATCCACGATAACCGGCAGATGGGACAGGCGCTTGACCACGGGGATGGCGGAAATATCCAGGGTATTCCTGGTATAGGTCTCAAAGGTCCTGATTCCCCGTTCGCAGAGAATCACGTCCTTAGTCCCGGAGGCCAGGAGGTACTCCGCTGAAAGAAGCCATTCTTCTATGGTCGCGGATGGTCCGCGTTTGAGGAGCACCGGTTTTCCCAGGGCTCCCACTTTCTTGAGCAGCTCAAAGTTCTGCATATTCCTGGCGCCGATCTGGAACATATCCGTCAGATCGTTCATCTGGGCCGCCAGTTCCGGGGAAACTATCTCGGTCACAATGGGCATGCCGTAGGCCTCGCCGGCTTCCTTCATGTATTCCAGGCCCTTCATCCCCAGGCCCTGGAAGGCGTAGGGGCTGGACCGCGGCTTAAAAGCGCCGCCCCGGAGGATTACCGCCCCGGATTCCCTGACCCGGCCGGCGGTTTCCATGATCTGGTCCCGGCTTTCCACGGCGCAGGGACCGGCGATGACGGAAATCCGCGATCCGCCGATCTTTACGGGCCCCACCGTGACAATGGTATCCTCGGGTTTCGTTTCCCGGGAAGCCAGTTCGTAGGGTTTTGACGTGGCGGCGACCCGCTCGACCCCGGGGAGCAGCCCCAGTTCGCGGAGATCCGCCACGCCTTTTCCGGAAGCCCCGATGAGTTCGTCTTCCCCGAAATGCTGATCCCGGACGGAAAACCCCCGGTCCCTGAGATAAATACGGACCAGTTCTTTTTCATGGGGAGAAGCATCTTTGGATAAAACGACAATCATTGCAGGGACCTCCGAATCCCCCAAACAAATGGGTGATCCTTATAGTATCCGTTCACCAGGAAATATTCAAGGGTATTTATGCATGGATATGCAATAAAAGGGATATCCGCTGTATTTTTTTTCACAATTAAAGAAACTGAATTATAGTTAAAGTTTTTATATATCCATATCCAAAAATATCCGGGCCAGGGCCTCCTGCATGGTGGTGCAGGACTGCAGAAGGGATTTCTGCTCCTCCTGGGTCAGTTGGCTGAATGCCGTGTTCATAGCTTCGTACCGGCGGTCCATCTCATTTTCCGCCATTTTTGTCCCCTGGGGCGTAAGGGTGACAAGGATTTCCCGGCGGTCGCTGTCATTGGCAACCCGGTCCACCAAGCCCTGTGTTACCAGCTGGTTGACCCGGTTGGAACAGGCGGAGGCCTTGAGTCCCAGGGTTTTCGCCAGTTTATTGAGGGTACATTTCTTCTGGTTGTACAGAACGAGAATGGCCCGGATATTCAAACTGTAGCTTCTGTTCGGTTCGTTGATGATCCTGTGGAAAATACTCATGCTTCGCCAGGTATCGTAATAGGCCTTTGCCAGTCCGGGGATTGTTGTCATCGTGTCAGTCCTTAATAATTACTATTATTAATTTGCAGCATTAATAGTACATTATTGTAAATATCAGAAAAGCACGAGGTACGCAAGGGCAGGAATGGTGAAAACCGCCAGGACCGTTGAGCAGACCAGGAGTTTCCCCGCGGCGGCGGTGTCGGCATGGTACCGCTGGGCCAGTATGGGAATGGTACTGGCCGACGGCATGGCGGCAATCAGGGTCGGAACCGCCCACATATAGTAATTATCCGGAAACAGCGGACGGAGTATCCCGCACACACCCAGGGGCAGCACCACGAGCCGCAGCAGGCAGGTAAGGTAAACCCGTTTATCCATCAGGGCCTCCCGGATCGGCAGGGACGCGATGGTGATTCCGATACTGAACATCGCCAGGGGCGTGGTGATTCCTCCGATCTGGTTAACAAAAGCCAGCAATTCCGGGCCTACCGGAATCCGCAGAAAGGACAGAATCAGTCCCAGCAGGGCGCCGAGCAACGACGGCGTCAGGAGAATATCCTTCAGCTTCCGCCCTTTTCCGCCGGATAGGATATACGCCCCCGCGGTATGGTTAAACAGACTGAAAACCACGATGAACATGGACGCGTACAGCATGGCGTCCGCGGGCCAGAACGCCCGGATTATGGGAATCCCCACAAAGGCGACATTGGAAAAAACAATACAGTACTGGTGGACACCGGCGCTCTGTTTCGGCAGACCCAGGATTTTCGCGTAGGGTACTGAAAGAAGGAAGCATGCGCCATAGATGGAAATGGCAATCAGGAGGACAATCCCGGTTTCTCCGAGGTTGTCCGGCGAAAAGTTGGTATATACAGAAGAAAAGATCAGCATGGGCAGGGAAATATTGAAGGTAATCCCCGTTATGGTTTTGGGGGCGGAATCATCAAGTATTCCCGCTTTTTTAGCGATAAAACCGATAACAATCATCGCCACGATAAGCAGCAGCCGTATGTAGATGACACTGAAATCCATGGTGGTTAACCTTCTAAAAAAACGGCCCCGCGATCCCGGAGCAGAGTGCGTTCCGGGATCGCGGGGTATGGCGGAATCCGGTCTCAGCGCCGGAGCAGGCCGATGACCGTGTTGAGGGTCAGGCCGAGGGCAAAAAGATAACTGAGGACCATAAAGACAATGAGGGCGGTGGGCCGTTTGTATCCCTGGTTCAGTTTCTTGCTGAACAGCAGCAGCGTAAGGAAGAGCCCAGCCACGGGGGTGGCCACGGAGGTACAGACCTGGGCAACGATGACCAGCTGTATGGGCTGGCGTCCGAAAATAAACGCAACAATCGCCCCGAATGCCAGTACGCAGGAAGAGAAAATCTTGGTGCTCATGTTGTCGAGGCCGCAGGGTTTTCCCAGACTGTCCAGCATCAGCACGGCGGTCCGCTGGGAGGTACCCAGCAGGGAGGAAAACGCGGCGCCCAGCATGCTGAGGCCCATAATTATGGGGGCGAAATTGCCCAGCACCGGACGGAGCTGCTCCGCAAGTTCAGTGGGGCTGCGTACGATTACTCCCTTGGGATAGAGCACAATGGCGCTGGTGAGCAGCATGAGTACCGTTATCAGGGTTACCGAAAAGACGTGGGCCATGGAATCGGTGGTGGTGGCGCCGTTAAAGAGATCCGCCTTCTTCCACTTTTTTTCCCGGCCCAGGTAGGTACCGTAGAGTCCGGTGGTTACCGTGGCGCTGGTACTGATAAACGCCAGGGCGGCGGGAAGAGAACCTTTGGGTACCGAGGGAATAAAAAATCCCTTGGCGAATTCTCCCCACTTCGGCCCGCCGGAAGCGATAACGGTGATGCCGAAACAGATTATCATCAGAAACACGCAGGCGGTTATGGCTTTTTCCAGAATTTTGTAAACCCCGCCGCGGTAAAAAATAACCAGGAGGCACACCAGGCCCATGATGCAGGCGCCGGCCTGCCAGGGGATCCTGAAAATAAGGGTCATGCCGATCCCCGTACCGGTAAAGTTACTGATCGTAAAGGCGGCGCCGCTGAGAAAAGTGGCGGCACCGACAATTACCGTCACCGTACGGCCGTAATGGTCGTGGATGACCTGCAGCACCGGCTTGCCCGCCAGCATTGCCACCCGGTAATTGGTAAGGACAAAGGCGGTTCCCATGACGAATATGGGAATCAGGAGCCACATGAGCTGGTAGCCATAGGTCGAACCGAGAACCGCGGCGGTGGTAATACTGCCGGGACCGATGACCACACCGGTGAGGATCATGCCGGGTCCAACCCTTTTCAGAAGTTCCTTAAAGGGCAGTCTTTTTAATTGGGACGGATCCACCGGTTCTTCGGCTTCCGCCGTGATGGTTCTGCCGGTTTCATTGTTTGACATACCGTACCTCCTTACTGTGACTTTTATATACCCCCCGGGCGTAATGCCTCGGGGGCAAATTCTCCTGTACAGCGGTTTGGCCGCTGTATGTAAACCCGCCGGGATTTACCGCGGCAGTTTGTTGTACACCGCCATGATCCTGTCCTCTGAAATTACCGGCTGGCCGGCAGCGGTGAGCAGGACGCGGAGGTCGTCGATTTCACTCTTCAGAGGGAGTATCATCGGAAGGCGGAGGTATGGGGTGGGATACAACCCCTTGAGCCAGGCGGCGACCTTAAACACCGTGTGCAGCCGGGCATGGGAGCGACCAACGTAGTTGTGCAGATTGTACAGCCCTTTCTCCAGCCAGAATTTTTTAGCTTCGCCGTAGTTTCCGGCCCGCAGGGCGGTGATCAGTTCAATATTGGGTTCCTTGGAATAATTCCAGAAACAGCTCACACTGCCGTCGAGAAGATCGTAAAAATAGTCTTCGTAGAAATGGTGGGCACTGGACTGCAGAAGCCCCACATGGGGTTTGCCCTGTTTTTCCCGTTCCCGGATATGGAAACCCACATCCTTGATGGCCCGGAAGTTGTACATCATTTTCCACCCGACAATATTGGGGAAATGGTCGAGAATAAAATCCACCGTATCCGGGGGATAGGAAAGGCCGTAGACAGGATCTCTGGGACCCGCGCCATGGATGATAAATGGTACGTCACCCACCGCATCGGCGATTATCCCGCAGTTGCTGGTAAAAACCTCGGGGAATCCCCGTACATCCCAGCCGGTGGTCACGTCCAGGCAGCCCATGGGGGGCATAACAAAAATGCCGTCCGCCCCTTCGGCCATGGCATCCTTGGCTTCGTCCCCGAGATAATACGGATCGGCATTGATCACCCCGCAGAACATGGGGACTTTTCCGTTATTTTCTTCCGCCGCGATAGCCATGATCTTCCGTTTTTCTTCCCGGGTCATGGTAAAGATTTCCCCGGCTTCGGGGTTGACGATCAGACCGCCGCCGATACCGATAAAGTCGTCGGTAAGAAAATACCGTACCAGGCTCCTGAACGCTTCATAATCAATTGTGTGGCAGTCTTCCTTTATCGGGAGTCCCAGGGCCACATAAAACCGGTCATACTTGTTTCCGAAATTAACAGCCATACCATTTCTCCTTGTCATATATAATTCGATTATCGTAATATATGATTTTCATATATTTTGATTATCAGATAATTCGATTTTCGTAATATTTGATTTTAGGAGTTTATCACTGCTTTACTGTTCTGTCCAGAAAAATGTTATTGGAGAAATAAGATTTTTAAGACAAATATCCGCCGGCCGGGAATGGAACAGAAATGATATCAATAATACCAGCCTCCCGGTTGACCTCCAGCCCCGGTCCGTGTCCTAATTGTTATATGAAGAAAAACCTAACCCATATCAGGTCGAAAAAAGCGTTTATAATTGACATGGATGGTGTCATTTACCATGGGAATCAGCTGCTCAAGGGGGCCGCGGAATTCGTGGAATGGCTTAACCGTAATGAAAAATCCTATCTTTTTCTGACCAATTCAAGCGAACGTTCTCCCCTGGAACTTTCACAGAAGCTTGCCCGATTGGGGATCATGGTTGATCCCATACATTTCTATACCAGCGCCCTGGCGACGGCGGCGTTTCTGGCGACCCAGAATCCCGGCGGGTCCGTATACGTCATCGGCGAGCCCGGACTTATCCAGGCGCTGTACGACGCCGGTTTTACCATGAATAATGTTAATCCCGATTATGTGGTGGTGGGGGAAGGCCGGGGCTACGGGCTGGAATCCCTGGAAACCGCTGTAAGCCTCGTGCGGAAGGGAGCCCGGCTTATCGGAACGAATTCCGATATCAACGGGCCGTCGGAAAAAGGCATTGTCCCGGCCTGCGGCGCGCTGGTAGCTCCCATAGAACTGGCCGCCGAAACCAAGGCGTATTTTGTGGGGAAACCGAACCCGCTGATGATGCGCCACGCCCTTAAACGGCTTAACGTAAAACTGGAAGACACCGCCATAATCGGCGACCGCATGGATACAGACATTCAGGCGGGGGTTGAATCGGAGATCGAAACGGTTCTCGTTCTTTCGGGGGTAACGGCGCCCGGGGATATCAGCCGCTTCCCGTACCAGCCCAAGCATGTGCTGGAAGGGGTTTTTGAAATCCCCGAAGACTGATAAACCGATAGTTCCTACGCTTTGCTCTGGAGCTTTCCCTGTTTTTTAAGCTGAATAATATAGTCCGCGTATTGTTTGTCAGAAACCGCGATGTGGGTCAAAACCCAGTCCCGGAGAAACCGCACAAAGGTATTGGGAACGAATTTTTTACCGTCCTGGAAATTCTTTACCTCGTTGAGCACTTCCATCACAAAATCTTCATGCTGTTTCTTGTGTACGGAATAATCGGGATAGCTTATTTTCCTGAGAATTTTTTCTTCCGTGTCAAAATGAAGTTTTACGTAGTCCACCGCTTCATGGATAGTCTTAAGAAAAAACGCCCGGGCGGCATCATCCCCCAAACGGCAGCCGGTATAAAGGTCGTTGGTCATCTTCACAAGACCCCGGTGCTGGTCATCGACAAGGGGAATTCCCACGGAAAACCGGTCGTCCCATTCTACAATATGTACCTCGCTCATAACGCCCCCAAAACACCAGAAAGTATATCCGGTAATTTGCTAAAAAGCCAGAATTTTCATTGCTGAAATTCATTTTTCCCTGTATTAGTTTATCATTTCTATCAGGTTTTTCAAGAAAAAAATTAGATATTTCTAACTAAATTAGCTAAGGGAATTCAGCCGGTTTGACCCTGATACGGCTGGGGATTGTCCTTTGCCTCGGCGCGGGCTTTTCGGAGCCGGTCATTGACCGCGGGTCCCAGTCCGGTCTCCGGCACTTCCACAGCCCGGATCGCGGTGTACTGCGGATTGTCCAGTTCGTGGAGAAAGTCAAAAAGATTGGCCGCGGCTTCGTTCATGCTGCCCGATTCGCTGAGGACCCGGATGTTGGCGGGCACCCCGCCGGATGATTCTTCCAAACGGTTTCCGGCTATCCATTGATCCCGGAATTTTCCGTCAAAAAAAACAAAGGCTTCGCTCTTGTTCCAGGGAACCGCCATCATCGCCTCCGGGGAATACAGGTAAAGCCCGGTCCGCGGCGCGTAATGGCTTTTCAGCTGCCCCGGTGCTGCGGGAAGGGGCCCCTCAGCCGCCGCGGTATCCACCGGGCCTATGAGTTCCTCAATCCGTTCCCGGGGCATGCCTCCGGGCCTGAGTATACGGGCACGGCGGCCGCTGATATCGAGAACCGTGGACTCCACGCCGACCCGGACCTTTCCGCCGTCAACGATATAATCCACCCGCCCGCCGAGCTGCTCCGCCACGTGTTCCGCCCGGGTGGGGCTGAGGTACCCGAAGGGATTGGCGCTGGGCGCGGCCACCGCGCCGGTGGAATACCGGATGATTTTCAGCGCCACCGGGTGGTCCGGCAGCCGTACCGCGGCGGTCGGAAGGCCGCTGGTCGCCAGATCGGGAACGGAGTTTTTTTTGGGAAGCACCAGGGTAAGCGGGCCGGGCCACAATTCCGCGCTGAGTATATCCAGGGCTTTCCGCATTTCCGCATCCAGGGCGGTAAGGTCCGCGACCCGTTCCAGGACGGAAACCTCGGCGATATGGATTATGAGCGGATCGAACCGGGGACGCTGTTTCGCCTCGAAGATTTTTGCCAGCGCCGCCGGGTTAAAGGCGTCCCCGCCCAGACCGTATACGGTCTCTGTGGGAAAGGCCACAAGATCGCCGGAACGCAGCGCGGCGGCGGCCCGGCACAGGTCATCTTCCGAGTCGGAAAGCATCTCCATGGACGGCTACACTTCTTTTCTGAAAAGGACCGCGGAACCGGTTCTTCCGATTTCCGTAAACCCGATGCGCCGGAGGTACGATTCGTGGGCGGGAACCTCCGCGGCGGCGGTAAAGACGGATCCCTTCGGCGCGATGCTGGTGGCGGCGGTTTCGAAAAAGAACCGTGCGTTTTTCAGGTCCCGGTATGCCGGCACCGCGTAATCGAGGAGAATCGCGATTTCATTGTCCTTTTCCCGCCGGAACGCCACCAGAGAAACCGGCAGGGTTTCCCGCAGGATAAAACAGCACTCCGCTCCGGCCAGGGTACCGGTTTCGGGATCGGAATTATACGAAGGAAAAAAACGGCGTATATCGTCGTTGCTGAAACGGAGGAACCGCCGGACGTATTCATCCTGCTTCGGATCCACGGCTATGACATCAAACACGCTGGGTTTCCGGTAATCCTTCTGCATCCGGATCAGGTAAAAAATATTGACCCCCACGGTAAACACATTCAAAATCATCACCGGGAAGGATACGATACAGAAACCGTACACCGCAAAACAAAAAGACCCGATCAGATTCATGATCCGCAGCCACTTGATATTCTTCATGGTGAGACTCACCGCGACCAGCACGGAAGACAGCACACCGAACCATTCGACAAACACAGCCCAGCTCATTGGCAATTATTCCTTATATCCATTTTTTTCTTTTGAAGTATACTATCATACCGATAACAATTACAAACATCACCCCCCAGGTGACGTAATAGGCGTAGGGATAATCCAGTTCCGGCATATTCGAAAAATTCATACCGTAAACACCGACAATAAATGTTATGGGGATAAAAATAGTTGAAATAATGGTCAGTACCTTCATGACGCTGTTCATGCGGTTTGAAACCGCCGACATGTTGACTTCCAGAACCCCCGACAGAAGCTCCCGGTAAGTTTCGACGGTTTCCGCGGCCTGGAGCACATTGTCGTAGAGATCCTTGAGGAAGGGGTCGAGATTCTCATTTACCAGGGGCGTTTCCATGCGCTGAAGGGAAGACAGGTTTTCCCGCAGAGGCCAGACAATCCTGCGGATTTTGAGGAGCAGCTGCTTCATATCCTGGAGATCCGGAATAAAGGACGCGTCGTTGTCCAGAATTGCCCGGTCCTCAAAATCTTCTATTTTAGTTCCGATATCATCAAGGGCGACGAAGTACCCGTCGATGACGGAATCCATGATTGCGTAGGCGAGGTAATCGGAACCCATTTTGCGGATCCGCCCGACATTGCCCAGAATCCGCCGGCGGATAGGCTCAAAGAAGGGGCCGTGGCTTTCCTGGAAGGTTATTACCGTATCCTTAGTGAGGATAATGCTGACCTGCTCAATCTCAATACGGCGCTCGGAATTCGCTTTAATGAGCTTAAACGTAATAAAGATGTAATCATCGAATTCCTCAACCTTGGGGCGGTGCTCCGTATTGAGGATATCCTCAAGGGTCAGCGGGTGAACGCCGTAGGTTTCGGAAAGCCGGGAAAGAGCCTCGCCGCAGTCCTTTAGGCCGTTGACGTTAATCCAGGTGATACCCCCGGAACTCCGGTAGCCCAGGAGTTCCTCCATCGTGCCGGCCTGCCGCATCCAGGCACCGGACGGATCGTACCCTATGATGGAAAGCTGCATTTCCCCGGGATCTTTATCCCCCACATACACGGCGCTTCCCGGAGGCAGGCCGATGTCCGGACGATTACTGTTTGCAAGTGAATCCATATTTTAACGATAGTACCGATTACGGTTCCGGGCAAGGTCCGCGGGGAACCGCAAACAGCACAAAACCAGCCGCCGGAATACCCGGTTTTTTTATTAAAATATTATCAGTATTTATATCATATTAATATGATATAAATAATATATTTTATTTCATTATATTATATAAAGTTACAGATAAATAAAAAATTGACATCGAGTTAATATCATGTTATTCTGCTTTAAACAGATTAACCTGATTTTATATTCAAAATTTAACAGAACAAGGAGAAGTCTATGAAACGAGCTGCGGCGCTATTTTTGACCCTGTTCATCGTCCTGTCCGGCGCTTTTGCCGGAGGGTCCCAGGACACCAAAGGAAAAACAACGGTGGTATTCTGGAACGGCTATACCGGCCCCGACCGGCCGGTATTGGAAAAAATTGTTGAAGATTACAACAATGCCCAGGATTCGGTGATCATAAAAATGGAAATTATGCCCTGGGATACCCTGTTCCAGAAGCTTATGCCGGCGCTGATCGCCGGCAACGGACCGGACCTGATCGCCATGTCGGTAGGCCGGTACGCGGAATACGCCCAGGCCGGAAAGCTGGCTAACCTTGATTCCATGCTGGCCCAATCAAAAGACCTCAGCGCCACGGATCTGGTCCCGGGGCTTATGGATGCCGGGATCTTCGGCGGCACCCGGTACGCCATGCCCATGTCTTTCGCGGCGATCGTTATGTACTATAACAAGGCCATGTTCCGGGAAGCCGGCCTCAACCCGGACAATCCCCCCAAAACCATGGCGGAGCTCCAGAACGCCTGGGGCCGGCTCATTAAAAAAGACGCCAGCGGCCAGGTAACCCAGTACGCCCAGGCGGTGGGGGTTAAATCGACGGTCGCCATGGTGCCGATCTTTATGTGGATGTACGGAGCGGACTACCTGAAGGACGGAAAGAGCGTGCTCAATACGGCCCAGGCGCGGCAGGCCATGACCGTACTGGCGGACGCCTACAAATTGGGTCTGTCCCCGGTGGGCCTTACCGGCCAGGAAGCGGACAATCTCTTTGCCGCGGGCAAGGCGGCTATTGAATTCAACGGCCCCTGGGCCATTAACGGCTTCCGGAACGCCGGAATCGATCTCGGCATTGCCGAGGTTCCCGCGGGACCCGCCGCGCACGTGACCTGGGGAGGAGACACGGTTCTCAGTATTACCGCGGATTCCAAGGTCAAGGAAGCGGCATGGGCTTTTATAGAACACTGGAACAGCGCGGAAACACAGCGGACCTGGGCCCTGAATGTGGGGTTCCCCCCTACCCGCACCGACATGGGGAACGACACCGAACTGCTCAAGGGAAATCCCGACATTGTCTATTTCCTCAGGTCCGCCCAGTACGCCCGGATTTTCCTCCCGGCGGAACCCAAGGCTAACCGGATCGATGAGGAAATTCTCGTTCCGCTGTACGAATCGGTATTCCGGGGACTCAAGACTCCCGAGGCGGCCCTCGCCGAGGCCCACGAAAAACTGAATGCCCTGATGGCCGAGTAAACCGCAGAGACCGTTCCTTCCGGGACCGCCGGCGTTCCGGCGAACCCCGGGAGGAACCGCGCAAGGAGATAGGATGAAAGCACTCAGCCTCGACCGGAAAGCCGCCCGCTCCGGGGTGGGCATGGTACTTCCGGCGATGATTATCCTCGGAGTATTTATACTGTACCCGATTGTTCAGTCTTTCTGGATGAGCCTCCACGACTGGAATATTCTGAAAAACCAGAGATCCTTTACGGGGATTTCAAATTATACAAAGGCCTTCAGCGACGAACGCTTTATAGGCGCCATGAAGAATACCCTGATCTATACGGTGAGTTACGTACCGATCCTGATCGTAACATCCCTTATCACCGCGGTATTCCTGAATTACGGATTTACCGGCGCGGGCTTTTTCAAGGGGCTGCTCTTTATACCGGCGATTACATCCATGGCGATCATCGCCATCATTTTCCGGTTTCTCCTGGACGGTGACATCGGGCTGGTGAGTATCTGGCTGCGGAACGCCGGACTGCCGGTAAAGGATTTTCTCAGGATGCCCGAGACGGCCATGGGATCGGTAGTTTTCGTGGGGATCTGGCGTCAGCTGGGATTCAACACGGTGATCTTTCTTTCCGGCCTGAACGCCATCCCCGACAGCCTGTATGAGGCCGCGGAAATCGACGGAGCCGGACGGTTCAGGCAGTTTATTTCCGTCTCGCTTCCCCTGCTCATGCCCACGATGAGTTTCGTGCTCATCACCAATCTGATCAACTCCTTTCAGGTCTTCGATCAGATTTACGTCATGACCAAGGGCGGCCCCATGTTCAGCACCGAAGTGCTGGTGTATTACATTTATTACCGTGGATTCAATGTGTTTGATATGGGCTACGCCTCGGCGCTGGCGTTCCTGCTGTTCTGCATAATCCTGGTCATTACACTTTTCAATCTGAGGGGATTCGGCAAGGCTGAACGGGGCGGAGGTTACGGATGACGAAACTTTCAAAACCCGCCAACGCGATTTTTCTGCTGCTCTTCATCTGCATCGGGGTGATTTTTTTTATTCCCTTCCTGTGGATGTTCCTTTCGTCGTTTAAGCCCGAGGCGCTGATCATGGGGCAGCCGGAAAAACTGTTTCCCGCAAAGGTAACCATGGACAACTACCGGAGCCTGCTGACCCAGATACCCTTCGGGCGGTTCCTGTTCAACTCCCTGTTCTTCGCCGGAGGCGTTACCCTCTGCTCACTGGTCCTGGATTCCATGGCTGGGTACGCCTTCGCGAAACTTCCCTTCAGGGGGAGCCCGGTCCTGTTTATTCTGGTACTGATCACCATGATGGTCCCCTTTCACATTACCATGATTCCCCTGTATCTGATGATGAGCAAAGTCAGAATTATCAACACCTTCTGGGGACTCATGCTGCCGCGTTTTTCCAACGCCTTCGGAATTTACTTTATGCGCCAGGCCTTCCTGTCGGTGCCCAACGACCTCATGGACGCGGGAAGGATCGACGGGCTTTCGGAATTCGGTATCTTCCGGCGGATCATGCTTCCGGTGGTGACGGCGTCTCTTTCGACCCTGGGGGTCTTTCACTTCATGTACAACTGGAACGATTTTCTCTGGCCCATGCTGATGACCAACACCGTGGAGATGCAGACCCTGCCGGTGGGACTCGCCCTGTTCCAGGGGGAGCATGTTATGGAACACGGCCCGATTTTCGCCGGCGCGGTCCTGTCGATCCTGCCTATTCTGGCAATCTTCCTGGCTTCGCAGAAAACATTTATCAAGGGGGTTGCCCTGAGCGGCATCAAAGGATGAATCATGAACAAAGCTGACACCTCGAAGTTTCTCTGGTGCGCGGGTATCGAGGATACTTTCATAGCGGACCCCTTCCCCGCCACGGGAAAGACCCTGGATGAATACGAACTGACCGGCCATTACGGCCAATGGAAAGAGGACTTCGACCGGGTGCAGAACCTCGGGGTGGACGGGCTTCGCTGGGGCATGCCCTGGTACAGGGTGAACCCCGAAAAAAATAAATGGGACTGGACCTGGACCGACGAAACGATCCCCTATCTCGCCGAAGAAAAGGGCATCACCGTGATCCTCGACCTGATGCACTACGGCACTCCCCGCTGGCTGGAACATGCTTTTGTCGATCCCGATTATCCGGCTTATGTTGAAGAATACACCGCCCGGGTTATCGAACGGTACGGAAAATGGCTCACCATGGCGACACCCTTCAACGAACCCCATACGGCCTGCGAGTTTGCCGGCAGCCGCGGCCAGTGGCCGCCCTACGGCACAGGCTGGGACGGGTACGTCCGGGTGCTCAGGGGAATCGTGTACGGCGGACTCCGGCAGACGAAGCTGCTCCAGGAAGCGGGGATCCTCTGCGTTGAGGTTGAATGTTCCGGCGGTGCGGTGGCGGCGGAGCCGCGGTACGAGGAACAGGCTCTGCTGGAACGGACCGTTCAGTCCATGTATTTCGATTTCCTCACCGGCGATATGGAGGCCCTGGAACCGATCCGGCCGTTTCTGCTGGACCACGGCATGACGCAGAAGGACCTTGACTTCTTCTCCGCCAACGGAAGGCCCATCGATATCATGGGAATAAATTATTATCCGCAGTTTTCTTTCCAGGAACTGTACACCGGGGAAGGCGGCGGCATGGAACGGCGGAACCATCAGGAATGGACCGAAGATCTCCGGCGTATCGTGGAAAGACGGTACGAAAAATACCGCTGCCCCATGATCATCACCGAGACGAGCATCCGGGACGACCAGGACATGAAACTCCGGTGGCTCCGGGAATCCGCGGACCTGGCGGTGCAGCTTAACCGGGAGGGGCTGCCCCTGATCGGCTATACCTGGTTTCCGGTGATCGATATGTACGACTGGGAATACCGGATAAATCCGGGCCCCAAGGAAAACTTCAAAGCCCGGTTCGGGTTCTGGGACCATGAACGGAACGCGAACGCCTGTGTCCCGCTCTACCGGGACATAATTTCAGCGTATAAGGAAAGGGAAAATGGAAAGTAACCTGCCCCGGAGCGAATACCCGCGGCCTGACTTTAAACGGAACATCTGGCACAGCCTCAACGGTACCTGGAATTTCGCCTTCGACGACAGCGAAACCGGGGAAGCCCAAAACTGGCACCGGGACGGCGATTTCACCGGCACCATCACCGTGCCGTTTCCCTATCAGAGCGCCGCCTCCGGGATCGGCGACACCGCGTACCATCCGGTACTGTGGTACTCCCGGTTATTCACGGTGCCGGAAAACTTCGGCGGAAACCGGATCCTCCTGTGTTTCGGGGCCGCGGATTTCGAGGCTAAGGTCTGGCTCAACGGCTGCCTGCTCGGAAGCCACACCGGCGGATATACCCCGTTCTCCTTCGACATCACCGATGCCGTGTCAGCAAAAGGGAACAACCGGCTTGTGGTCTCGGTGACCGACCGGAACGATACGGACCAGCCCCGGGGCAAGCAGTACTGGGAAGCAAAACCGGACCGGTGCTGGTATACCCCTTTCTCGGGGCTGTGGCAGTCCGTATGGCTCGAAGCCGTCCCGGATGTGTACTGTACGCATATCAGCCTGATCCCGGATATCGACAGCTCCAGTGTTTCCGGGTGTCTCAGGCTCAGTGCCGCTCCGGCGCAGGAACTGCGGTGTTCGGCAGCTGTACAATTCAAAGGCCGGACAATCCAGACCATGGATTTCTCCGTCCGGGAACGGTCAACTTCATTTACGATCCATATCCGGGAGGAGGATTCCATTGATGAAATCCATTACTGGACCCCGGAAAAGCCAAATCTCTACACCGTCACATTCAAACTGGCCGGGAGCGAAGGAACCGACGAAGTTGCGTGTTACTTCGGGATGCGGAAGATCTCAATCAGGAACGGCCGCATCCTGCTCAACAACAAACCCCTGTACCAGCGGCTCATCCTGGACCAGGCCTACTGGGACGACGGACTCGTCACTCCGGTTTCGGACGAAGAATTCAAACGGGATGTGGAGCTGATAAAGGAACTGGGTTTCAACGGAGTGCGGCTCCACCAGAAAATTGAGGACCCCCGGTTTTACTACTGGGCCGATACCCTGGGACTCCTCGTCTGGGGAGAAATGCCCAGCGCCTACCATTTCAGCCAGGATTCGCGGAAGCATATTATCAGTGAATGGCAGGCTTTTATTGAACGGGATATGAACCACCCGTCGATCATCTGCTGGGTTCCCCTCAACGAATCATGGGGAGTCCGCAATATCGTCAGCAGCAGAGTCCAGCAGGAATTCGCGGTTTCCTTATACCATCTGACGAAATCCATGGATCCCTCCCGGCTGGTGAGTACCAACGACGGCTGGGAACAGGTCACGTCGGATATATGCGGACTCCACGATTACGTCAGGGACGGCGCGGAATTTACACAGCGCTGGGCCGACCTGCCGGCGCTGATGCGCGGGGCGGCACGGGACCGGCTCGCATACGCCGGCGGCTATTCATACCAGGGAGAACCGGTGCTGGTCACGGAATTCGGCGGCATCGCCTTTGCCCGGGACATGGACGGCGGCAATTGGGGATACGCCGGCGGCGCGGCGGATGAAGCGGGATTCCTTACACGGCTGGAGGAGCTGGTGAAGGCCATTCTTTCGGTAAAAGAAGTCCAGGGGTACTGCTACACACAGCTGACCGATGTGTTCCAGGAAGTAAACGGTCTGCTGCACAGCGACCGGAAACCAAAACTCCCTATGAAGGAACTCCGGAGGATCTTCACCCTGCTTCCTTAAAAAAATAAAACCATACCGGCGTGCCGGGAAACCGGCCGCCGATTCAGCCGAGGCGCACCGTAAGGCGGATATCCTGGGGAAAGTTCCCGAACTTTGAACCGAAGATATTGATGCCTCCCCGGTTCTTGGCGTCCTCCTTCACCCCGATCCGCAGAACAATCGAATCGTACGAATGAACAGCAAGATCCTGAACCGTAACCTTCGACAGCTGCCCGCCGTCCATCCAGGATCCCCGCTGGTCCACCGTCCAGGTTTTGAGAAATCCCGACTGGCTGTCGTTGGTGTTCCACCATTTCGGGGTGAGCAGCCCGCGCCGCCCGCCCATATCCCCGGGGGCGGTCCAGGAGCCCAGGTCCCGGCCGTTGATCCAGACGGTGATATCCGACGGCCATTCATCGTTGTGCCCCGGATACTCGGAGCACAGTTCAGCGCTGAATTCGATCGCCTCAATTTCCGCGCCGGCCTTGAAGTTCTTGGGGAACCGGTATTCGAGATATCCCGAGGAAAACCATATCAGCTCCGCCCCTGCCCGGGCCGGATTGAGAAAGGAAACCACGGAGTCGTAGAATCCGATCACCTCCGCCGCGGAAACGAGGCCGCAGGGAGCGGTAACGCTGTAATCATTAAAAAGGCCGATGGGCATTTCCGTTTCGATGGCGCGGCTGTCTTCGTATTCATTTTTGCTGACCAGGGGCAGGATAATTTTTTCATACCGTATGGAACAGATTTTCTGGCTTCCCTTGGTTTCCGCCGGTACCTGACGGGTTTCAATCAGGCTGGCCTTTTCCAGAATCTGGACATTCATGGTGCAGGTTGACTGGGGAATATCAAGGGCGTCGCAGAGCTGCTTGATATTCATGTCCCCCTTTTCCAGGAGCCCGAGAATCTTCCGGCGCAGGTCTGAATCAAGGGCGCGGGCGATGGCGGGAGTATCCTGCAGGGTTGCAAAAAGTATGTTCTGACCCATGAAATTATTATATCATATTCACTTGATATAATACAGTGAAATTCCGATTTAAACCCGGGCAACCGCATTATGTAATAAAGAAACTACAGTACCGATACTAGAAGTATTTGTTTATGGATAGTAGCACCCCCTGGAACCGGCCCCGCACGCTGCCGGAAGCATCCATCCATACCAGAAACCCTGCCCACGGCAGGGCAACCGCATGATGAATAGAGCATAAGCCCGGAAGCATGGGGCAGAGCAGGCAGCGGGGGGTGTCGTATGAAAAGCAATACCGCTGTGCGGATATTGTTTTCATGCGACGGGACCCCTGGACCTGGTTTCACCATGCTTCTGGGGATAGGCCGTAATTATAATGCGGTTGCCCTGTGATTTAAACCCGGGGCCGGTTTACCGCTGTTTTGGGAACCCTGCCCTCCAGGACATCCCGGGCGTTCATGGCCGTGCGGGTTTTGAGGATGGAAACCGCCTCCTGGCTGTAATAGGCGCTGTGGTCGGTTAGGATTACATTATCCATCCCTATCAGGGGGCTCGACGGCGGAAGCGGTTCCCGTTCGAATACATCGAGACCGGCGGCGCCGAGTTTTCCCGTATTCAGCGCCTCGATAAGATCATCCTCGTTGATTACCGGTCCCCGGGAAGTATTGATGATGATGGCGCCGTCCTTCATATTCGCTATAGTACGCCGGTTTATAATATGCCGGGTATCCTCCCGGAGGGGCAGATGGAGGGAAATAAAATCGGAGCAGCCGATAACATCGTCAAAGGAAGCGGCCTCGCCGAACATACCCGGAAGCAGTTTCCGTTCAATGCTGGGATCACAAACCAGTATCCTGCTGAACCCGAAGCCCTGCACTTTTTCCCAGAACGCCCGGCCGGTAGCTCCGAATCCGAGGATCCCCAGGGTACGGCCGGACATGCGCCTGATCGGCTGGTTGAGGTTCCAGCCGCCCCGCCGGACCCCCCGGTCCTTAAAGGGAATCCGCCGGACACAGCAGAGGAGCATCCCAAGGGCGTGTTCCGCCACCTCCTCGGTGCAGTAACCGGGAACATTGGTGACCCATATCCCTTTTTTTTCCGCCGCCCGGATATCCACATTGTCATAGCCGATCCCATACCGGGAAATAACCCTGCACCGGCGCAGTTTCTCCACCACAGCGGCGGTGACCGGAGCCTGGTTAAGAAGAATCGCGTCGGCGTCGGCACAGGCGGCGATAACATCCGGTTCGGTATGGCAGTCCGCAACAACCAGTTCCGCGGAAAACCCGGAAAAAGCCTGTTCCTCTTCATCATTCCAGCCGAACCGGTCGTCGCTTATGACTATTTTCATCATCATCCTTCTTTGGTACTATGCATCTATGATCAAGTACATACTGTTTGACATGGACAACACCCTGTATTCCCCGCGCTTCAAAGTCGAAGACGCCGTGGGAGAACGGATGAACAAATTCCTCGCGGATTTTCTTGACATTCCCATCGATGAAGCGGTCCGGCTCCGGCAGACCCATGTTCCCAAATACGGCACCACCATGCAGTGGCTGGTCGCCGAAAAAGGCTTCACCGATATCGACGGCATGTACGCCGCGGCGTATCCCGACGGGGAAGCCGACAGCCTTTTTCCGGATCCGGAACTCCGCACATTCCTCACGCAGCTTCCGGTCCCCTACGCGATACTGACCAATTCACCCATGGAACACGTTCACCGGGTTCTGGACCGGCTCGCCGTCAGAGACCTCTTTTCCCATATTTTCGACATCCGCTGGGCCGGACTGAAGGGTAAGCCTTCGGCGGAAACCTTCCGCCGGGTCCTGGAAACGGTGGACGCGGAGCCGGAAACGACCCTCTTTGTGGATGATTACCCCCTCTTTGTCGAAGGTTTTCTGAACATCGGCGGCAAGGGAATTCTTATTGATGAAGAAAACCGGCATCCCCAGTGGCCCCACGCTAAAATACGGGAGCTCACGGAATTGCTGGAATTTCTGGACTAAAAACGCAGGAGCGGTCAGGCGGGCGGGGAATATTTTTCGTAATGCACCCGGGATACATCAAACCGGTTAACCATTTCGGGCTGTTTTTCCGGATAGCCTAAAGCAACCAGGGAAAAGGGAATAATGCGGGAAGGCAGACTGAACCGGCCGGAGAATGCCCGGACCCGTTCCCCGTCGGGATACCAGCCGAGCCAGACCCCGCCGAGATCCTCATCCACAATCTGGAGAAGCATATTCTCCGTGGCCGCCGAGAGATCCTGGATCCACCAGTTCGCGCCGTTTTCCCGGGGTTTCGCCGCCGTCAGGTCAACGCAGACAGCTATTATAACCGGAGCGTGTTCCGCCGGCCCCGCGTAGGGACTCATCCGGGATATATCCTTCCTCGCGGCGGCATCGGTTACGACCAGGAACTCCCAGGGACGGAGGTTGATCGCCGACGGCGCTTCCATGGCCGCGTGGAGGATGCGGGTAATTTTCCCCTGTTCCACGGGCTGGGGCAGAAATTTCCTGACCGAACGGCGCTTAAAAATATTAGTCATGAAGGGCTCCTTTTTTAACTGAAAACCGCCGGAACGTTATGTACGGCGGTTACGTAAAGCATAGACCGAAACGGACGGCCGGTCAATTTGCGGGAGTAGCATAGAGGCTGACAAGCCGGAAAGCACCCGTGTTTACCGGTTCCGCGGGTCCTGTCGTATACAAAAGGGATTGGCTCCTCGTCGGCCTTCGGCCTAGAAAGTCGCTCAATCCCTTTTGTATACGACACCCGGTGTTACCGTCACGGACGGATGCTTTCCGTCTTAGCTGGCTCTATGCCGCCCTTCGCGGGAGGTAGGCTCCTATATCATCCCGGAAACGGCCTCACCCCCAGCCCCCTCCACAGCAAGGCACCCGCAGTATATACAGAACAGCGGCACAGAAGCATGGTGTGAAACGGTAACACGGGGTGTCAGATGGAAAGAAATACCCCTTGGGGTGTTTTTTTCATCTGACAGGACCCCACAAAACGCATCTCCATGCTTCTGTGCCGGGCACCGCATACCGCAGGATGCCCTGCCATACCTTGAAACAAAGCCGCGGCGCCGGATATTATAGGAAAATAATAAGGAAGATCTTTTCGGGTTTATCGGAAAAGACTATCCCTACAAGGAGCTGCAGACAGCAATGGCTAAGTACCCGTTTGAGACCATCGAACCGAAATGGCAGAAGTTCTGGGAGGAAAACAAAACCTTCCGGGCTGCCGAAGATCCGGCAATCCCCAAGGACAGGCGTCAGTACGTCCTGGATATGTTCCCCTATCCTTCGGCCCAGGGCCTGCATGTGGGCCATCCCGAAGGCTATACCGCTACGGATATTTACTGCCGCTACCTACGGATGAACGGATACAACGTGCTCCACCCCATGGGATTCGACGCCTTCGGCCTCCCGGCGGAAAACTACGCCATCAAGACCGGCACCCATCCGTCGGTGACCACCGCGGAGAATATCGAAAAATACCGGAAACAGATAAAATCCCTGGGATTCTCCTACGACTGGGACCGTGAGGTGGATACCTCCAGTCCGGAGTTCTACAGATGGACCCAATGGATTTTCCTCAAATTGTTTGAAATGGGCCTGGCCTATGAATCGGATACCCCGATCAATTGGTGCCCTTCCTGCAAAACCGGCCTCGCCAATGAGGAAGTCAAGGACGGCGCCTGCGAACGCTGCGGCACCAAGGTTACCCGCAAGCGTATCCGCCAGTGGATACTGAAGATCACCGCCTACGCCGAACGGCTTCTGGAGGACCTGGACGGTCTGGACTGGCCCGAGCCGGTCAAGCTCATGCAGCGCAACTGGATCGGCCGGTCCGAAGGGGCCAACGTCGTCTTCAAAATCGACGGCCACCCTGACGAGCTTGAGATCTATACCACCCGGCCGGACACCCTCTTCGGGGCGACCTACATGGTCCTTGCCCCGGAGCATCCCCTGGTAAAAAAGATAACCGCCCCGGAACAGAAAGCCGCGGTGGACGCCTACCTTGAAGAGGCGGCAAAAAAGAGCGACCTGGAACGAACGGACCTGGCGAAGGTAAAAACCGGGGTATTCTCCGGAGCCTACGGGATCAACCCGGTAAACAACACGAAGATCCCCATCTGGATCGCGGACTATGTGCTTATCTCCTACGGTACCGGCGCCATTATGGCGGTCCCCGCCCATGATGAACGGGACTGGGAATTCGCAAAAACATTCAGCCTGCCCATAATACAGGTGGTCGCTTCCGAGCCGCCCGCGGCGGGAAAGGACTATTCCCGGGAACTGGCGGAGTGTACCGCCGCCGACGGCTGGGCGGTTAATTCCGGCCAGTTTGACGGAACCCCCACGGCGGAATTCAAAAAGAAAATAACGGACTGGCTTGAGGAAAAAGGTATCGGGAAAAAAGCGGTCAACTACAAGCTCCGGGACTGGATCTTCAGCCGCCAGCGCTACTGGGGAGAACCGATCCCCATCATCCACTGCCCCAAGGACGGCATTGTTGCGGTGCCGGAGGATCAGCTCCCCCTGACTCTGCCTGAGGTAAGTTCCTACGCTCCCACGGGTACCGGAGAATCCCCCCTGGCGGGGATCGACAGCTGGGTCAACACCACCTGCCCCGTATGCGGCGGACCGGCCAAGCGTGAAACAAATACCATGCCCCAGTGGGCCGGTTCCTGCTGGTATTACCTGCGGTACCTGGACCCCCACAATGATAAAGCCTTTGCCGCCCAGGATAAAATCGATTACTGGATGCCCGTGGACCTCTATGTGGGAGGAACGGAGCACGCGGTCCTCCATCTCCTCTACAGCCGTTTCTGGCACAAGGTGCTTTACGATCTGAAGCTGGTAAATTCAAAAGAACCCTTCCAGCGGCTGGTCAACCAGGGAATGATCCTCGGTGAGGACAACCAGAAGATGTCCAAGAGCCGCGGGAACGTGATCAACCCCGATGACATTGTCCGGGAATACGGCGCCGACTCCATGCGGATGTACGAAATGTTTATGGGCCCCCTGGAAGTTTCCAAACCCTGGACCACCGCAGGTCTCGTCGGAGTCTCCCGTTTCCTGGAACGCCTCTGGGCAGCCGGCGAAAAGCCCCTTACCGATGAGCCCGGCAGCAATGAACTGATGAAGCTCATGCACAAAACCATCAAGAAGGTTACCGAAGATACGGCTACCCTCAATTTCAATACCGCCATCAGCGCCATGATGATTTATTCCAATGAGCTTGCGAAACTTCCGGAAATTCCCCGCGGACTCTGGGAGCCCATGGTGCAGATGCTTTCCGCCTATGCCCCCCATCTCGGGGAGGAATTGTGGGAGAAAATGGGCAACACCGGATCGGTATCCCTGTCGGACTGGCCGGCTTTTGACGAAGAGCTCGCCGCCGATAATGAAGTTACCGTGGTCGTGCAGGTAAACGGCAAGGTCAGGGATAAATTCACCGCCGCCGCCGGGACCCCCAGGGAAGCGCTGGAAAAAACAGCCCGGGCGCTCCCGGGGATACTCAAGTGGACCGAAGGCAAGGAAATCGCCAAGGTTATCGCTGTCCCGGACAAGCTCGTCAACATTGTTGTGAAGTAAGTTCCATGGAAGGCCTGCCGGTCGCGGTTTTCTGCGAAAAAATAGGGTTCCGGGATGAGGCCCTCCGCTTCATCCTGGACTATCCCCTGGCTGAAAAGGACTGGCGGGCTTACCGGGCTTTGTTCTTCCGGGACCAGGAGCGGTTTATCGCCGCTGTCCAGGAAACCGAAGACAGTCCGGGGTTGTTCCTCATTTTGTACGCCAGGCTTTCGGCGGAAGCTTTCGGGGAATACCGGGAACGGAACATTCCGGAAGGTATTTTTTTCGGCACATTCATGGACCTGTTCTTCTGGCATGAAAATTATTTCAGCCAGACCGGGAAACACGGTATCGCTGTTTCCCGGTGGATGCCCCGGCACATACTGCTGCGGATTTTCAGGCTTGGAAGGCTCCAGTTTGAACCCCAGGCCCTTAGTCTCGATCTTGAAGCGGAGGGGATGGTTTTCCGCACCGGGGACCTGGTTCTCAATGTTCATATACCCCAGGGAGCCCCGCTGGTTCCGGAGGAATGCGAAAAATCATACCGGGAAGCGCTGCTTTTTTTCCGCGGAATAAATCCGGTTTTCATCTGCAATTCATGGCTGCTCTTTCCCGGCCTGCCGGAACTGCTCCCGCCGGAAAGCAATATCCTGTCTTTCCAGAAACCTTACCGGATTTACGATGTTGCCCTCGATTCCCGCCAGGGGGAAGAACGCATTTTCGGCACAGTGCTGGACGATCCCCGGGATTATCCCGAAGGAACAAACCTCCAGCGCAGCGCCAAGGCGTATCTTACCGCGGGGAACCGCATCGGACAGGGAAAGGGATTTTTTTATTATGGCTTCCATTCCGGGGAAACCCGGCAATAACTCACTTTGCCGGGCTGGTAAAATCGAGAAAATTCCTCTCGAATATTTTTTCGAGAATGCTCTCCGGGAGATTGAGGCCGTGCATCACCGTGGGAGACCGGCCCATGACAAAATCCTTGTCCACCTCGAGAATATAATCTTCCTTCCGGGTCAGAAAATCCCGTATGAGATTAATCCGGAATTCACTGTCCTTAATTGAAAGGGGGACCGCTTCCTCTGATACCAGACAGTCGGTCCCGATGTCCGTACCGAAACAGATTCTGTCCTGATATTCAACGAAAAACTTTTCCGCCGCGTCGGCCTGTTCCGAAAGATTGTAGAACATCTCTATCCCCGGAGTCAGGTCGATCCGCACATTGGGATACTTCCCGAAAATCTCCGCAAGCCGGGGCAGCTGCCGGGACAGAAAAAAGAAATGAGCAAAGATGACGCGCAATTTCCGGTGGCGTTCCAGAACGGCCAGTATCTGCCGGTATTGTTCTTCATTGTTGATATACGTTTCATCGTAGTACCAGCCCAGCGCCTTCGCGCTGTCCCCTATCTGGGAAATATCCCAGAATTCCTCGGGATCGTTTACATGGATGAGCAGGGGAACCTGCCGGTCCTCCAGAAAGGTCCAGTAAGCGTCCCAGAGGGGATCGTCGAAATCCGGAATTTCCCAGCGCTTCCGCACATCCGGTTTCCCCTCCAGCATTTTTATTCCGGTACAGCCCATTTCCATAAGCCGTTCCGCTTCGCCTGCCAGGGCGGAGGAAAGTTCGGTCCGCGGCAGGCGGTACACATCCCTATTGATTCCGCCGAATACATAAACCGGCACCGGACAGGTTTTCCCGAACTCGAAGGCCTCGGCCTCGGCCGAAAGTACACCCTTTTTCGGTACACACTGCAGGGCGACACCGCTGAGCCGGTATTGTTCGATAATTGAATTCAAACGTTCCGCTCCGGCGGATTGTACATAATGGATGTGACAATCGATCATAGTTCATTATACCATACTTTCCCGGCGGCAGCGGACATTTTCAAGTTTTTTTTCCAGTTCCGCCCGACGGTTCCCGGAAATCAATTCCTTGAACCCGGAGAGACTCGATTCAAACTGTTCAATACGGAAGAGAAGCTGATTCCGGTTCTCAATAAAAAGTCCCGCCCACATGGGAGCGTTGATCATGGCTATCCTGGTGAGATCCTCAAAACTTCCGCCGCCGAACCGCGTTATGGCGGTATCATCCTGGCAGTCGATCAGGGAAGAAGCGATAACGTGGCAGAGCTGGGATGTAAACGCGATGTTCCGGTCATGCTCCTCCGGGGTGGTTTCCGTGATCCGGCCGAAACCCATCCGCAGGATAAGGTCCCTGATAAACCGGAGGTTTTCCGGACGGTTCCGTGCCAGGGGTGTGAGGATGTAGTTTTTCCCGGTAAAGCTGCAGGCCGCAGCCTGGCGGAATCCGCCTTTTTCACTGCCCGCCATGGGGTGCCCGGGAATAAAATCGAGATCCTGGGGAAGTTCATGTTCCATTGATTCCGCGATCGTTCTTTTGACTCCGGTGACATCGGTTATGATTGTTCCTGGACGGAAAGCGGCCATATTGTTTTTCATGAATGCGAGGGCATCTTCCGGGTTGAGGCAAATAAATACCACATCGCATTGTGAAAGCATGTCCGCGGCCCCGGCAAATCCCGCATCAATGAGGCCGACTGTTTCAGCTTCCGCAAGAATTTCCCGGTCGATGTCATGGGCAAGGATGCGGCCGTCCGGTCCGCTGACAACCTTGGAACGCAGTGCCATGGCGACAGCCCCGCCCATGAGTCCGAGCCCGGCAATCCCGTAACAGAGATTTTCCATCTCTTTCATAGAGTCTTCCCTTCCATTGCCGCGTATTTCCCGATGGAATCCATCAGCGAAGAAAATTCTTCCGGGGTCAGAGACTGCTCACCATCGGAGAGGGCGTTTTCCGGATCATTGTGGACTTCGATTATGAGACCATCCGCGCCGGCGGCGACCGCGGCTTTTGCCATGGCAGGGACAAGCCAGTTTATTCCCGTGCCGTGGCTCGGGTCTACTATAACCGGCAGGTGGCTTTTTTTCTTGAGGAAGGGCACGGCGCTCAGGTCAAGGGTGTTGCGGGTATAATTGTCGAAACTCCGGATACCCCGTTCACAGAGGATAATATTTTCGTTTCCTCCGGCCATGATGTACTCAGCCGCCATAAGCAGCTCCGAAACCGTGGACGCTAAACCCCGTTTAAGCAGCACCGGCTTCCGGCAGCGGCCGAGTTCCCTGAGGAGCGTGAAATTCTGCATATTCCTGGCTCCGATCTGGATTATATCCACCCCGTCGAACACTTCGAGCTGGTGAATGGCCATGAGTTCCGTCACCACCGGAAGGCCGGTTTCACGCTTCGCTTCCATAAGCAGGTCGAGGCCCTCGCAGCCTAATCCCTGGAAACTGTAGGGAGAGGTCCTCGGCTTAAACGCGCCGCCCCGCAGGAAACCCGCCCCGGCCTGCTGTATCTTCCGGGCCACCGAAACTATCTGTTCCCGGTTTTCCACTGAACAGGGACCGGCGATTACGGCGAGGGTTCCGGCGCCCACAGACCGGGGCTGGCCGTCTCCGCCATAAACGGTGATGCGGGTATCCTCGGGATGGAAAAGCCGGTTAGCCATTTTATATGGTTCTTCCACCCGGATAATCTTTTCCACCAGGTGGTGGGCTGTAAGCCGGTCGGCATCGATGCGGCTCGTATCCCCCACAAGTCCCAGAATTATCCGTGACTGTCCCTCCGAACAATGGACATCAACACCATGCCGCTTTAAACCTTCGGTAAAAGCTGCCAGGTCCTTCTTTTTTGTACCGTTCCTCACTGCGATAATCATATACTGCTCCTCACTCCGTTATTCATGCATCCGCTCCGGCGGATTAAATTTGGGCATAAAAAAAGGGAGACTCCCTGCGGAGTCTCCCTGTTAAAAGGCGATCAGAAGCTTTCTAGGAACACATCCTAAAAGCCCTGCACTCCGCGGTTTTTGGGGACAAATAAAAATAATAAAAGTAAGCCTGGCTGGCAGAAGAGAAGGTTTGTCCTGTCCGGTTATCCGCGGAATCGTTCATCAATAAATCCTTGGTCAAAAGTGTACGGCAATCAACCGGGATTGTCAATATTGGGGAAGTACAGCGTCTTTTAAGCCGGAAAGCATCCGCGGGTGCCCGATCCGGGGTATTTTAACTATCCTATGCCGCCGCAGCCTTCAGCCGAAACACTTTTCGTAAAACCCGGCGTAATCCTTTCCATCGATTTCGGCCAGGTCAATATTGTTGGCCTCCAGCATCTGGATCTTAGCCTTGGTCTTTGCGTCGTAGTCCGCGTTTTTTTTGATGAAATACCGAATCCGGTTTTTCCGTTCCGCCCGGCCGCTGTTTATAAGCCTGCTCCGGTGGATAATAAGCCACCATAGGTCTGATTCCACAAAATCCAGGGAAAGGCCGATGATATCTATGTCGGCGTCAAAAAAATAATCCATCCACGTCCCGGGACTGTTCCCGCCGGGGTCCTTCTTCCGTTCAATATCCTGCTTTATCAGGCGGTTCCGCATGGTTTGGATATAGGCTGAATAATGCTCGTATCCCAGGCAGATGGTCCGGGGATAACCGGCCTCCCCGTGGATATGCCACACACTGGTACCCTTTGCGTCAATCCGCCGGTACAGGCTGTACCGGGTCTCCCGGGTTTCCGAATCGAAGGGGCCTCCGCTGCCGGCGGCGGCTTTCTCAACGGCGTAGTCGTAATTGGTGGTCAGGATCGTGGAATAGTTTTTCAGCACAAGATTGTGAAAATTGTTGGGCTCGATCTTTTCCGTTTCCTTCGCGATGAAGGAAAGGAGTTCCGTTTCATCCTTGATCAGCTCCTCCCGGAAAGCCCGGGAGAGGATCTCCTCGTACAGCAGCGTGAAGGGTTTTTCCGCCTTGGAAATTTTCCCTGAACCGTATCCGCCGATCAGATGATCTACCAGAGTATCCCAGGAGTAATCAGCGGAAAACCGGTTTATTCCGTTGCCCAGCAGCAATACCGCAGCCATGTTTCCTCGTCATTATAATGAATAATACAGCACATCCGACCACTCCCCGAATCCCAGGAGCCAGTCCCGGTCCTTGGGCTGTTCCGCCGCGTCCCGGTAGAACTGTTCAATTTCGCCGTCAATGTTTCCAAGCTGTTTCAGCAGGTCCCGGTTCTGTTCCCCGAAATCCCGGTCTTCCATCTGGTACAGCTCCCCGCATTCCAGAACAAAATACCGTTCCTCCGGAATCCCCGCGAAAAATTTCCGGGTTTCCGCGAGAAGCCGTTCCAGCTCGGCGGTATCATAGAGATCCCTGGTTTTCAGTTCCTCAATAAAAGCGTACATCCGCTCCAGTCCCGGCCGGTATTCGCCGATGACGGCGATGGGATCTTTATAATCAAACAGGATTGAAGACACTTCCCGGGGATTCACCGAAAGAAGGAGTTTGAAACACAGGGGAACTCCGTAGTTCCATTCCCCGATGGAGGCTGCGGGATCGCCGTCCTCACGCTTCCGCTCCGTGGGATCAAAATTTACGGCGTAAAGGTAACTTCGGTTTGCCATGGTACCTCCTGTCTATCGCAGCGCCCTGTTCAGTAAAAACAGGGTCTTTTCATTTTCAGTTTTTGATTTTATTGAATAAAAACTCACGGCGTAAGCCAGCTCCCGGGTCCGGCTGATGCCCGGAACAATGAGCTTATCATCCTCCATATCCAGTACTCGGCCGGAAAGAAGTTCCCGGAAACCCCGTTCATCTTTGCTGTAAAAAAACTCCAGAAGTTCCCCGCCCCGGATGGTAAACCAGCCGTTACCCGCCTGGGTGTTGAAACTCATCACCCGTATATCCGGTCCTATTGCCGCCGGCGTCCAGGTATTGAAAAAAGGTTCCCCAATTTTCATAATTTCCTGTTCCGCAACAGCACCGTTCCGGTCAATCTCCAGTACCGAGATTTTCCCCTCCTCTTCCGCCAGCAGGCGGGACGGGCCGCCGAAACTCAGACTGAGAACCTGCTGGAAGAAACGGCCCCCGAGGTCAATGGTCCGGCGGCGGAGCTCTTCTCCGGCGGCGTTTATTTCCCGGTGGAGAAAGGAGTTCCCTTCCCGGGCAATGAGGTGGAGACTGTCACCGTCAGGATATATTTTATTATCCCGGGGAAGGGCGGCTTTTTTATTATGCCGCTTTTTTAAAACACCGTCTTTGAATTCCATAAGCAGAAGCCTGTCCGGTTTTGTATCCGACCACAGATCCGCGTCATGGAAAACCGGAAAGGCACCGCAGATACCCGCCCAGCGTCCCAGAAACGGACGGTGTCCTTTGGGTGTTTCCATTTCAGCCCGGCCAAACAGGGGAACGGTGATTTCCAGCTCCCTGTCAGGGTCGTAAGCGACCAAAGATACCCAGGGGCGGCCGCCGGGATCAAGAAACAGGCTGGGAAGAATTCCCGCGGTTTCCTGCAGGTGTGGTCCGGCAATGCCGTCACTGCCAATAAAACTATACACCGGATCGTAGGTGCCGTCAGCTTTATAGACATAATCGGCCAGGATGGTTTTGCCGTCCCAGCCGATCTGGCCATGGGCGGAAATACCGTTTTCCGTTTCCAGGATGGTCATGGGACCGAATTCCGTCTCCCGTGTCCGTGTTTTCACGTTTGCATATTCTTTTAATTCGTTCATACAGCAGCCTCCTCCCGGTACCGACAAAAGCAGGCCGGATAATTATCCGCCGCAGGAAGGGATAAGCCGTCTTTTCTGCAGATAATCTACAATACCGGCGATTACCACCGCCCCGAGGACGGCGGCGACCGAACTCACCGCCAGCTCCCACAGGCGCCACGTACCGGACCAGAGGAAACGCCGCAGAACCAATAAGCCGGCGGTAACCAGAAAAAAGACCGGCCAGTACCACCGCCGCGGCTGTTCCTCCGGCAGGGAATCCCGGGGCATGGCGAGGACTGCGCCGGCAATTATCAGACCGCCGGCAATGGTACTGCAATGCTGGAAAAGCCGGTACAGGGCTATCAGGTGCCCCGGAGAGCCCAGAGGTTTTTGCAGAATAGAAAAATGGCGCACAAAAAAACCGGTCCGGTGGGTAAAGCTGTCCCATAACAGATGGGAAGCAATGCCTATCAGCACCGAAAGTATGACCGCGATCCAATGGGTCCTGAAATACCGCAGCCAGTCCGTCCCGCGGTACCGGATGAACCGGGCTTTTAAAAAACCAGGGAGATGGGTTATCAGCGGATCCCGGACAACTGCGTGGAAAAGAATCAGAACAAGAAAACACAGAGGCATATTGAAATACAAAGTACCCGCCAGGGTATGGCTCACACTGCTGCGCATCCGGAAAAAATATTCAAAGTCCGGAATGATACTCCCCATAACCAGAGCGCTCAGGGAAAGCGGCAGCCGTTTTGATTTAACCAGCGGCAGAACCGCCGCGGGATGGGAAAAAGTAAAGGGCATTGCATCACCTCCGGGTAGTGTTCAGTTTTCCCGTTTTCATTATACCACACCGGACAGATAAATTAATACAGCAGGACAGGACCAAAAACACCGGACCTGGATTGTTCCGGATTTTTATACTACATTTTAATTATAACAAAATAAGAGGTTATTCATGGCTAGCAGTGTTTCCGGCCAATCCAACGAAAAAATAGCCCTCCGTATTGCCGGAGTTGTCATTGTCCTCAATCTTCTTCTGGCGTCTTTTAAGTTTTTCGCCGGCATCGCCGCAAAATCCGATGCCATGGTTTCAGACGCTTTTCACTCCGCGACGGATATTATAACCACCATTATCATGCTTATCGGTATTAAAATCGCCAGCAAGGAAGCGGATGACAAACACCCTTACGGGTATGAGCGTTTTGAATGTATTTTTTCCATGATCCTGGCGGCGGTAGTGGCCGCTGTAGGTCTGGGTATAGGTTATTCCGGAATGCAGAAGGTGATTTCCGGAAATTACAATACCCTGGAAATTCCCGGGGTTCTTGCCCTGGCAGCCGCACTGGTTTCTATTGTGGTAAAGGAGGGAATGTTCTGGTATACCCGGTGGGGGGCAAAAAAAATCGATTCCGGAGCCCTTATGGCCGACGCGTGGCACAACCGCGCGGATGCTCTTTCTTCCGTGGGCAGCTTTCTGGGTATCCTGGGAGCCCGTATGGGATACCCCGTACTCGATCCCTTGGCGGGAGTACTCATCGCCCTGTTTATTCTCAAGGCGGCCTTTGATATTTTTACGGATGCCATCAAAAAGGTTACCGACAATTCCTGTGATCCCCAGGTTGTTGAAGGTATGAAGGAAATGATCCTCCGCCAGAACGGAGTCGGGGGAATCGGCGGAATCAAGACGCGGCTCTTTGCTTCCCGGGTATTTGTGGATGTGGTGGTGTTAACCGACGGTAACCAAACTCTGAATCAGGCCCATTCTATTACCCGAGGCATTCAGAATGCCATGGCAGAGAATTACCCTAAAGTTAAACACTGCACCGTACAGCTCAATCCTCTGGAAGAATAAGAGTCGGCGGATGAACAGGTTGACGTATCAACCCTTTTATACGGTTCGTTTTTTACGGCGGCTTCATAAAAGTAAAATAATTGAAGCTATAAAGAAAATTGAGAAAAATGACGATACATAATTTAAGGGTATCTGCGACGAAGAAATTTACAGTGGTTGCAATACCCGCAATAAGGTTCTATTATTTTAATATACATTACTACGTTGTATAGAATGTATAAATAGCAATTGAAATACAAAGTAAAGGAGTCATTTCCATGGCAAAGAAAGCAGCCCCTACACCGGGCAGTGTCCTGCAGAACAAGTTTATGAAGGAGTATCAGCTTGAGGTAAAACAGCTCGCGGATGATACTGGTATCCCCGCGGCAACCCTGAAGCAGATTCTTGAAAACAAGAAAAAGCTCACCCCTGATTTGGCCCTGCGCCTGTCAAAGTACTTCAGCAACCAGCCCGGATTCTGGGTTGAGCTCCAGTACAACTACGACTTCTTCGAACTGGCCCAGGACATGAAACTCGCAGAGAGTCTCAAGAATATGAAAAAGGCCAAGAAACCCGCGGCGCCCAAAGCTGCGGCCAAACCCGGCGCCAAGGCAGCCCCCAAAAAGGCAGCGGCTCCGAAAAAAGCAGCCGCTCCGGCAAAAAAACCTGCCGCTAAACCGGCAGCAAAGAAAGCTCCGGCAGCAAAGAAATAGTACAGCTGAAAAAAGGCCGCATAAGCGGCCTTTTTTATTTGTCTCAGCGGAACCTTTTACCGGGAAAAAGCCGCTTTCAGCACCACACCGTGCCGGAACAGATACGGGAATGACTGGGGGGTTATTTCAGAGTCCGAAGGCTGGCCTCCGCCGAAGGTCACCATACCCCGGCCGGAAATATTATAGCCCAATCCGACCCCCAGCATGGACTTGCCTATTTGCTTCGACCAGCCCAGACCTACGGTCAGATCATACTGAACACCGACCAGAAAAAACTTTTTCGCGGTAATGGTCTTTCCCGGGTTAGCCTCAGACAGGCGGCGGGCCCCTTCATCGCTTATTTCAATAGGACCGCCGAAGAGGGTATCCTGGGTGTAGAGCCAAAGGAAAAACCCTTCCCGCCGGGTGATGATCTGCCAGTTCATTGTCTCAAACCCGATAATAAGCCCATAGGTATTAAAGGAAATAGTATCCTCATACACCGGATACGCCCACTTATCATCCGTAAGGGCCTGGAATTCCAGCGGCATTTCGTACCGGGTATAGGACAATCCGAAGTAACGGCCGAAGTTATAAATCCCTTCCTGTTCGTTATCTTTGATCCACCACATGGGAATAAGCAGGTCAACGCTCAGGTATTTCGTATCCACATTGGTGCTGTCCGGCTGCCCGGAAACATACCCCCCATCCCACCAGGCATCTCCCGCCAGTTTGCCGCCGGAGACCCTGATGGCGGCGTTCTTATAACCGACTCTGCCTAAAAAATTGTAAAGCTTTCCTACAAAGTTATTGTCCAGGTCGAGACTGATACCAACATTAAAACCCTTCTTGTGCCAGAGCTCGCCTTCATAGGTGGTGAACCTGTTGGAATCCAGATCAAAAACCAGCCCGTCTTTATCGGAGAAATAATTATAACTGTTGTCCGGGTAATGCCGCACCCATTGTCCTGAGCGCCAGAATGCATACGGCTGCAGGGTAATACCTATCAAAGCCTTTAAAGATCCCTGCTTCTGCGCCGGTTCCGCGGCAATCTCTGATGAGCTGCCATTCTGGGAAAAAACGAAGCAATTCAATATCAGGAATAAGACCATGATGAAACAGATCCGTTTATACATATATCCCCCCTTTTCGGGTACTCCGGTATCTCATGGTGTTCCGCATCCGCTGACAGTTACAGTATATCACGGCTCATGGCTGCTGCATAGCGAAAATCCGGGAGGCCCAAACGCCTGACACAGCCCGCGGCACAGTCAATATCAGGGTTTCCGTCACCATACTCATCTCCCCAATGATACATAATCATAGGTACCTTCCGAAAAGTGTTTCAACCGCGTCCTCATCATACCGGTCTTCTCCCCGCCAGTACCCGGCGAAGGTCCAGTCGTCTTTTCCCCGCATCGGCCGTTCATAAGAACCGGGTTTCAGCACACCGATACAGGCGAGAATTTCTATCAGGATCCGGCGTTCATTTTGGCTTGAACGGACCGCCGCCGTCAGCCGTTTCTCCAAACTCCCGGGGTAATCACCATTCCCGCTGGTCCCTATAGTTTTAAGGATTTCCCGGAATATATCCCGGTCGCTCCCGGAAGGTTCGGGAATTTCTTCCCGGGAAAACCGGCACAGATCAAACCATGTGTAGAGCAGTTCACCGTGGCGTACCCCGCCCCATTTGATCCGCTCAAAATTGAGAACATTGATATCCGCATCTTTATATAATTCATCCCCGATAATTCCGTATTTTAAGTCCCGGCAGACACCGCAGGTGCAGGAGGTATACTCTACGGTTCCGTCAGCACCGCGGCTGTAGCCGCTCACCGCCGGAGTATAAATATGGGGAACGATGTATCCGGCGATTCCATAGGAAGCGATTCCGGAACGCCAGTCGAGACGGCGGAGGGACAGGCTGCACAGAAACGCCCTGGCCACGGTATCCCGGTGTACGCTTTCCCGCAGAGCGATGATTTCTCCGACGCAGTCGTCATGGGAAATGGTAACGGGATCAAACATAAGTCCCCGGGACTTGGCGTACGCAAAATCCTCCGCGTCCGTATGAGGTTTATCGAGCCATCCGCTTTTCCAGTACGTTTTAAATAAGATATCCTTTGCCTTTTTGTCCATACCATCAGTTCCCTGTTTATCCGGCACCTGTTTTTCCGGGACCGGCTTCTGATTCAGTCCTTCCATTCCAGGTTTTCCAGAAGTATATCTATCCGCGGTTTGAGCCATGCGTAACGGCTGCTCCTGAGCAGCAAGGGCGGCCGGCCATCCGAAAAGGTCACCCGGCACTGCCAGATATAATTGAAGTTTCCCGCCCGGGCAAAGACCGGCCGGTAACCGTCGGAATTGTGCTTGTGTTCAACAGTTCTGCTCAGGGAAAAATCCGCGTCCCGGTATTCATAGGGGCTGGTTCCGAGGACACTGCAAAGTTCAAAGCCTGTTTCCCGGAGACGGATCCGGCAAGTAGCAAAGTAGATAAGCTGGAAACCCCAGGCGGCAGCCCCCAGAAACAGCACCGTACCAATGAGAAGGTTGATCCCGGTACGTTCCAGATAGAAGTCCCGGTCGGTAAAATGGAATATATACAAAGCGAAAATCCCTGCGGCGATAAGGAGAATTCCTGAGCCGGCGAAGCGGATACGCCCGGGAATAACCGTCTGAACAGCCCCCAGCGGATGGTCATCCGAGCCGGAATTTTTTCCCGGATGCCGGAAAACCCGGCGGCCGGAACGGCGGTCCGAAGCAAGGCTGTCGTTTCCGCCGGGATCAGACAGCGGTATACCGGGCCCAGTGCCGGCCAGTCCGGTTTTGTATATCGCCAGCTTCCTCCGGGTATAAATATACGCCGCGGCACCGACCGCTGAAACAACGGCGGCAGCGATGAGTAATATACGATACTGCACAGTCTGGTCCACGGTATCCTCCCCTTTTAAACATATCCTGGAGCATACAAAAAATCCACCGCGGCAAAGATCAAATTTATCCGATGGGGTTTTGGAGCACAGCGGAAGTATGGTATAATTTCCTATGGAAGAAACCATAGCATTGCATTATCCCGTACTGTTCATTCACGGCGCAGGATTCAGGGATAAAACACTTGGCGTCAATTACTGGGGAAGAATCCCTAAGCATTACGTTGAAAATGGTATTTCCGTATATTACGGAGGAACAGATGCCTGGGGATCTATTGAAAAAAACGGCGAACTAATACAAACCAGAATTCACGAAATTTTAAAAACAGAAAAAACGGATAAAGTTAATATCATTGCCCATTCACGGGGCGGCCTTGAAGCCCGCTACGTAATAAATGAATTGGCTATGGCGGAGAAAATAGCTTCATTAACTACCATATCCACACCGCATCACGGCTCAAAGGCAATGAACATCGCTTTGCGGTTTCCGGAGAAACTATATGAATTTATTTCCTTTTTTATCAATATCTGGTTTAAAATAGCGGGGGACAAATATCCCGATTTTTTCAGAAGCAGCAGACAATTATCAGAGAAAAAATGCAGTGAATTTAACAGCAAATACCCAAACAAAGAATCCGTATACTATCAAAGCTACGCGTCGGAATTAAAATATTTCTTTGGTGATTTACTTTTTCTGTTTACATATCCTCTTATTAAGATTTTCGATGGAAAAAATGACGGACTTTGTCCAGTAGAATCCGCGAAATGGGGAGAGTTCAAGGGAGTAATTACCACCAAAGGTTTATTTGGAATATCCCATTCCGGAGTAATAGATCTGTACAGATTAAAGTACAAAGGACTGGATCTTATTCAATTGTATATGGAAATTTTAAAAACCTTATCAGAACGGGGCTGCTGACATCCGCCGGTATTTTGCCGGATTATAGACACGTTTATCTTTTGGATAATTTTTTGAATGAAACCCTCTGCCCTTGCAATCTATTCCGGCTGCGTGTATGTTGAGAAAACAATAAATTGAATGTTCTATCCGGGGGATACAGCTGTATGAATATGGCGCTGAAAATTTTAGTCATAACCATCCTTTCACTTATCGGCCTTATACTTATAGGATTGCTCATAGTTTTGATTAACAGCCCGGGCAGGCTCGCGCCGTTAAAAGATTCCCGGAATAAAGTTATTCCGGGGTCAATTTCCGAGAAAGTATGGGTTGACATTAATGGAATCAGACAGGGCATGTTTATCCGCGGAGAGAATCCGCAAAACCCGGTGATACTGTATTTGCACGGCGGCCCCGGAACGCCGCTGCTGCCGTTCATTTCATATCTGGAAAAAAGTGAGCGTCTGGAAAAATATTTTACCATGTGCTACTGGGATCAGCGGGGCTCCGGAATGACCTATTCCCGTTCAACAGATCCGTCAACCATGACCACAGCGCAGATGGTGGAAGATACCCGCGCAGTAACGGAATACCTTAAATCACGGTTCGGCCAGGACAGAATATATCTCATGGGACATTCTTGGGGTTCATATCTTGGGGTAAAAACCATAGAGAAATACCCAGAAAATTATCTTGCCTATATCGGTATCGGACAGCTCTCCGACCAGCGGGAGTCGGAACGCCTGGCCTACAAATATATGCTGAACCACGCAGCGGAGATCGGCGATAAGAAGGTGATAGAAAAACTGGAACCGTTCGATCCCGACGCGGATACGTTCCCTCAGAATGAATATCTCATCAACGTACGGACAGCGATTATCAACAAGTACGGGGTAGGAATGATGCATGAAGGAGTGACTTTTCCAACGATACTTAAAGCCTTGATTTCGTTCAAAGGATATACCCTGCCCGAAAAAACAGCGTGGTTTCTCGGCGCCGACTTTTCCATGGCCTACCTTTTTGACCGTGTAGTAATGAAAGACAGTCTTTTCGAGTCATCGGCAAGTTTTGAAGTCCCCTTTTATATAACTCAAGGGTTTTACGATTACCAGGTTTCATACACCCTGGCGAAAAACTATCTGGAAACTCTGGACGCGCCTAAAAAAGGATTCTTCACATTTGAGAATTCCGCCCATTCCCCGAACATGGAAGAGCCTGAATTATTTGTGAAAACCGTCCGCCAGATTGCGGAGGAAAACCCCGGGATTACGGAATAATAAGCCGGAACAATGGAAATTATAATTAATATTCTTTTGATTATTCTAATATTTACCTTCACAATTAAGAAAGTAAATGGCAGGTATTTTCGTTTTGAGTATGCAATAAACGTATTAATAATATTTTATTTGCTGATACTTTTAAATCTGATTAAAAGTTATTTTGAACTGCCGGAACTCAATCTAAAATGCGTTAACTATGCCGCGGCATACATTCTATTGTATTGGTATTTAACAATAACCATAAAAAGATTTTATGACCTCGGTATGGAAGGCTGGAATTTATTAACGCTGCTTATACCAATATACGGGATAATAGCAGCTATATATTTACTGATAAAAAAAGGCGAAGATGGGATTAATAAATTTGATAAAGCCATTGATTACAATAAAGCAGTAAATAAAAAAACACGGATCATTGATATATATGACGAATACTTCCGTGTGGATAACCATAAATATTATCTAAAAAAAAATGGAAATGAATACAAAATAGGTTTTCCGAAAAATATCACCAAACAAGATATAATCAAAAACTATTTATCAGAAACGCATGAGAATAAAGAAGATGGATATGGGGAAATAATAACAATAGAGAAAAAAGAATTTGAAGGAATGATAAGAAATTTAAAATTAGCAGAAGTCCGGGAATCATTTTATTTAATAAAATCGGAAACAAAAATATTTATCAGAAAGGAAAACTTTAAATACAGTATAATACTTGAAAAAGAAGCTGATACGGAAATAAGAGCAGTGATCAACAGAATGGCGGGATTTCCCGAGAAAATAGAAACGAAGGATTATATAATTTATAAAAAGATACAAAAAAAGGATATACGTGGTTTAATAAACAGTATTTAAAATAAACCGCAAGGTTTATTACCACAGAAAGCAATGGGCATGATTTATGAAAAGGATGAAATTAAAGTGCATTTTTCATTACGATAAATCATTTGATGAAGACCATAAAGAGCTGATGTGTTTTTATGCACAGAATGACAGTCTTTATTTTTTGAATTGGGAAAAGTCAAACCTATATTCCATAAGGATTCAGGATTTATCATAAACTGTATTCACAGCACCTGACGTTTGTCAGGTGCGGAACAGTATTTTTCGGCCGTATCAAACATTTTTGGAAATCCGTAATTTAGCCGCGGCTTTCTCATCTGCCACAACGTAGCAGTTGGGGTGTTCCTGGAGAATGCTGGCGGGAACTGCGTTGGTTACAGGCCCCCGGAACGCCTTATAGAGGATATCCGCTTTGTGGGAGCCGTTTGCAATGAGTACTGCCTTCCGGGCCGCCATAATCTGGGCGATCCCCTGGGTAATGCCGTATTCAAGATCCAGGGATTCGGAAAAATACTTACCCATCACCGACTTGGTCGTCGCGGACAGAGGCGTCACATGGGCATTCAGAGAAAAATCAACACCCTCTTCATTGAATCCAAGGTGGCCGTTCATTCCAATTCCCAGGACACTCACGTCCAGAGGACCGTATTTGACGATGTAGCCATCAAGCCTGCGGCATTCCTCGTTCATGTCCGGCGCTTTTCCATTGATGATATGGTATTCCAGGAAAGGGACTTTCATTTTATTAATAAGATTGTCGAAATTAAACCGGCCGCAGGACCCTGCGTCTTTCTCGGTCAGGCCGACCCATTCATCCAGAGAAACGTATCGGGTCCTTGTGATATCGACGGTACCATCATTTACCATAGCCGTAAATGCTTCCACCATGCCCAGGGGCGTGTCCCCTCCGGGAAAACTGATCAGGCTTTCCCGGTCTCCGGGGATACCCTCCGCCGCGAGGCGGGCCGCGGCAAGAGACATTTCTTCATAATTTCTGCAGACAATGAGGGTAATATAATTCTCCTTAGGGAATCATCTGAATTTCACGGAGATATTCCAGGTTACGCTTCGCCGCGGCAAAGGCCTGGTCCGTGGTTGCCCGGGGCATGTCCATCTCGATTACCCCGATCCCCTGGTAATTGATACTGTCCAGGATTTTCTTGAGTTCCGTAAAATCAATAATCCCATCCCGGAGGTCGCACATCACATCCATGTCAAAAGCCTGGTCCGAACCGAGATGCTCGTCGGCAACTTTCTTCCGGATTTTTCCGTCTACATTTTTGAAGTGGAGGTACACCATCCGCTCCGGATACTTCCGGATGAATTCAACAGCACTTTGGTCACCCTGTTCTGTGCCGCCGTTGACATAGGCGTGGTGGCCCGTGTCGAAGCAGAGATTGAGGTCACAGAAATCCATCATCCGGACGATCTCCTCCTCGGTTTCTATCAGGGACCGAATGTGGGGATGGAATACCGTTTCAATGCCGAATTCCTTTTTCGTATATAACCCCAGATCCCTGAACATGGTGAGGTATTTTTTCCAGAGATCGCCGGAAAAATCCTTTTTCTTTTCGCTGAAGGTACCCACATCGGATTCGTCCATGGTGACCAGGTACTTCGCGTCAAAGGCCTTGATCCGGCGGCACAGGGTCTCCACCCGGGGCCGGAAATCCTCAAAGGAATTATACTGGTCAAACCGGTAGCAGGCGGTACCGGCGCATACACCGAGGCTGCGCTGGGACAACTCGTTCCGCAGGGTCTGTTCCTCGGTGGGCAGGTACCCGTCGGGGCCAAGCTCCAGAGATTTGTAGCCCGCTTCTTCAGCCTGATCCAGGAACACATTCCAGGGGGTTCCCGAAGGTTTTCCGTCGGCGTACCAGACGCCCCAGGAACAGGGCGCTGTGGCAATGGTGATAGTACTGGCCATATTACTTCCCTCCCCGCTTCACGGCGGCAATTATTTCCTCGAATAATTTGAGATCTTCCAATGCATCCGCCAGAGTTGTCTTAGGCTGGCGGTTTTCCGCGATGCAGGCATAGAACTCGCTGAGCTCTGTCTGGAAGGGATCCCGCCAGGACGGACCGAACACGGTTGTCTTGGTATCGGTCTTGGTGGAATCGATCACCTCCAGGGACATGGGCTGGTACCGCACGTACGGGGTTTCGTATTTCACCTTGAGCTTCCTGGTATGCTGGTAGATTTCAATAGCCGCGTCAAATTCCACAATATCCTGATCGTTGAGCAGCTCATAAACACCCAGGAATCCGTCGTATTCCATCACCACCACCACATGGGTACCGCCGCAGGCGGTGGCAACGGATTTGATTGCCTTCGGAACCCCGAAAAGTTCCCGCACCGCGGAAATGCTGTGGCATCCCAGGCCGGTCATCATCTGGTAGGTCGTCCGCTGTTCATCGGTAGCGTCGGCGCCGATAGCCATGTCAAGGTGCTGCCGCCGGCGGGCCCGGCTCTCATCAATGACATCCTGGGGAACATCCTTGGGATAGAAAATCGGCCGGGTCTGTCCGATATAAAACGGACCTTCACAGATGATATCCCGGAACCGGAGGTATTCAGTTTTCTTCGGCTCCAGCTCCATTAGTTCCTTGGCCTTAAGGAAATGATCCGCAAAACGGCGCATATATCCCACCATGACAATACTTTTGGGATGCTCCTTCGCAAGGGTAATGAGCCGCTCAACTTCCTTGGACGCCAGAGCCACGGGCTTCTCAACAAAAACATGTTTCCCCGCTTTGAGGGCAAGTTCAATATATTCACCGTGGTACTGGTCGGGGGATAGAACAAAGACCGCTTCAGTATCGGATTTCTCGATCAGTTCCGGCGCGCTGAGATACCCCTGGGGAACGTGATACTTGTCTTTAATAAATCCCACCAGCGAGGGGGATACGTCGGAAACCGCGGTAATCTGGAACTTATCCCCCAGATCCTGCAGTATCGGCAGATGCATGAGCTGCGCGACTTCACCTAATCCAATGACACCAATTTTCATACATACTCCTATACATTCCGCAAATCGAAAGGGAAAGCAAAGCTTTCCCAATATTCTTTATACCTTTGGGCGCCGTTACCGGACATAAACGGGGCTCGAAAATGCCAGCAGTTTATTTTTTTCTTCTAAATAGTCGCCGTAGACTTCTGCGCGGACCCAGCCTTCTGAAAGGGCCACCGCAACGTCTCCGCCGCCGGACCCGTCACAGGTTATCCGTGCCGCCGTTTCTCCATTATGAACGACGGCGATTTCCCGGGTTTTGATATTGAAACGCTCCCACACGGACCGCCGCCGGGATTCATCCGCCGCGGCGAAAATGGTGTACTCCCCGGGTGACACCGTCTCTCCGGGCCCGTAACTGCTGTCACCTTCAGTTACCAAGAAATTCAGCAACGGTCCGCAGGTCACAAAACTGCGGCCTCCCCGCAGAGCATCCTTAACGGTTTCCGAAGTAATCTGTCCTTCTTCGAGACCCAGGTAAGTGGCGGTGGTGAGGACGTCCCTTTTGTCCGGGCCGTGCCAGTCTCTGCCGCTGGTAGCCGCCAGGCGATGGCCCTGGTTAAGCAGATCCGTCCACCACCGGAAAGCAAGATCATTTTTGAATTCACTGTGGGGAAAAGGTTCGGACCATACTTCAATGTACGAAACGTTTTCCCAATTCCCGACATTGAAATCCCAGTGGCAGCCGGTGCACATGGGGCTTCCCACGGAAAAGGGATGGGCAATCCCCGCAACGCCCCGGGCTTCCTTTATCTGGGCAAGGTAAGTATCGATGGTGTCGGGAACGGCGAAGCGCCAGTCAACGTACCGGTCAGCTCCAAGGACAACCATGTGACCGAAGAAGGTAGTCCATTCAATACCGGGAATCACCGGCACTGTTTCACTCATCAGTTTTGGGGTTATATGGTCCAGTCCTGCCATGGTGTTATGGTCTGTCAAAGCGATGCCGTCGTAGAGAAAGGCCGCCGCGCTGCGGCACAGTTCCTCCGGGGTAAACCGGCCGTCGCTGTTGAGTGTATGGGTATGAAGCTCAAAGGCCTTATAGGTTATCATCCGGGACCTCATCTTTGTCGTAGGCATTTACCGTGAGATGGTATACCGTTTCGTCGCTGACGACAGCATGGACGTTGATCACCGCCCGCCAGACACCCGCCGAAGCGGAGTGCCTGAAAAACCCCGGAGAAGAAAAATCCGCGGATACGATATGCCGCTGCTCCGGGTTGTGCCGGTGGGCGCATCCCACATAAATTTCATCGTGGTCGAGCGAAAGAGTAATAAGATTGACCACCGGCAGGTAATCCCGCCAGCCGCCGTACCGTTCTCTGTACTCCGGCGGAATGAACCGTTCCAGCCCCGCTTCAATAAGGTCCTTTGCCTCCGCCTCATTCTCCAGTACTTTGGGGGTGTAGGAACAAAGGAACTCCAGGCATCCGTAATCCCGGTCCAGGGGAATTTCAACGGACACATTTGTTTTAGAATCGTCCCGATGCAGCGGGTACAGGTTATCCAACAGCACTTTCACATCCGTACTCCCGGGAATTGTTTTTAAAATATATTAACGGAAAATTATTTTTCCCATTCCTTTTCTTTCAGATTTGTATAGATATACACCGCCGCGGAAACCGAACAGATCAGAAACATGATCACCGACAGGGCGGAGGTCTTTTCATAATCCATGTATATATTAAATTGTTCGAACAGCGCAATCCCCAGCATCTTCGGGGAAGAAGCCCCCATGATCAGGAAAGGGGTGGTAAAAGAACCTACGTTGGCCATAAACACAAAGGTTGCTGAAACAAAAACATCCTTGATGGAAAGCGGCAGAATCATGTGAATGAAGGTCCGCCAGCGGCCGGCCCCTACGTCCCGGGCGCCTTCTATGATTGAATCGGGGATAGCCGAGAGACCGGAAGTGATGATCAGCGCCGCGAAGGGAATGTTGAACCAGAGGTTCATTATGATCAATCCCTTTTCGTTGTACATGAGACCGGGCTTGAAATTATACCCGAAGAGCTGGGAGATCCGGTTGATCACTCCCGAATCCCTGATGATGATCATCATGGCATAGATTGCCACAAGTCCCGGAATAAACCGGGGAATCAGATACAAGCCGCCGATGAGCCGGCTTATCTTGGACTTGCTGAACCGCAGGTACAGAGCCAGGAGGTACGCGAAGACCATGGCCAGCACCACGGTTACCACCACCACTCCCAGGGTAAACAGGATGTTCCTGATTTCCAGAGGCCTGGTAAAAAAGTAGGTGTAGTTATCGAAGGTAAACCCCTTCGTCTGCCGGTCGGTAAGACTGCGGATAATTGAACTGAGGATAGGATACGCCACGATGAGCATTACCACCAAAAAGGCCGGCAGCACCAGGGCGTACGCGGCCAGTAGATTCAGTATTTTTCTTTTCCGTTCGTGTGTATTCACAATCCACCTGCTCTTCTAAGAAATACCGGCAGGGGAAGGTAAGCTGCCCCCGCCGGGTTAGTAATAATTTTTATTACGGAAGGGTAACGATAGTTTCGTTCCACCGGCGGTTCAGCTCGGTGCTGAGAGAACCGATACTCTGGGTCCTGAAGTTGTTGACGTCCAAATCCCTGACGGTAGCCGCGTTTCCGGAGTCAAGCTTCGAATTCGGAATCAGGGGAATTGCCGCGAGTTCCGCCAGGAGCAGATTCTGAGCCTCGGCGGAAAGCATGAAGTCGATGAACCGGTACGCTTCCTCAGGATACCGGCCAAAGCTCGGGATACCGAAGGTATTGACCGCGCCGGTCAGGGACGGCTCAATCTGGTAGATCTTGATGCTCGCCGGAAGGCTGCCGTTCTTTACTCCGGAAATAGCCTGGTCCGCCCAGGCGGGGCACATGTCAATTTCTTTGCTCGCCAGGAGATCCAGGGTTCCCTGGTTCTTGTTGGGGTACACCACCCGGCCGCTGGATTTATACATAAAGGGGTGAATCTCCGCCAGGTACGCGAACCCTTTGTCCCACTGGGCCATCCATTTGGTATCGCTGGACATGAAGGCTTCGGTGGGCATGAAGTTGTAGATAGAGCTGCGGATAAAGGAATCTCCGGCGCCGCCGGTGCCCGCTGCGTTGTACACAAACCGGCCGGGGTTCTGCTTAATCCAGTTGGTCAGATCCTGAACAGTCTTCGGGGGGGTACGAATAACATCGGAATTGTACGCCATGACCACTGTGGTCCCCCGGTAAGGAACGAAATATTCCGCTCCCAGAGCAGGCCGGGCAGTGACTTCCCGGAGGTTGGAAATCTTTGACGGATCGTAGCGGAGGAACATTTCCGGTCCGCCTTCGCTCATGTACGCTGCGATCTGGTCGTCTCCGCTTTCCACCAGATCAAAGGTGGTATTCTTCTGGCCGGCTTTGTAGGCTGCCAGGATTTTATCCTGGATTGTCTGAGCGCCGCCGCCGGTGGCGATAAACTGAATTTTCACGGTGCAGTACTGGTTGTATTCCGGATTTTTGTTGAAGGAATCCGCAAGTTTCTCATAAATAATCCGGATATTGTCCGATCCGGAAACCCATACGTTCACTTCGGGTTTTCCCGAGGACTCCTTACCGCCTCCGGCCATAACGGTTCCGGCGACCAGCAGAAGGACCATCAGGAATACCGCGATTTTCTTCAGTTTCATCATTTTACACTCCTTATAAAATATTTTTACCAACGGCAAAAACTTGGATCCCTTAAGATAAATCGAACCATCGGGTTCTTAAAATATTATTCATCCTTGGGAAATACAACATTTCTGCCGAATTCCACATGCACCTGATCCCCAACGTCGCAGGAACCGCATTCCGTCCGGGGGATAAAACATTTAATCACCGTCTCACCGCACTGAACATTGACATCCACATAATGGCCCAGGATCATCACCGTCCGCACGGTGCCATTGATTCCGTTATCCGTATGTCCCGGAAGAATCTTTACATCCTCCGGCCGGACCGCAATCACTTCATTGCCCTGGTTCCAGAAATTCATTTCCCCGATAAAGGACGCCACGTACTTTGTGGCGGGGTTGTCATAAACTTCGGTTGGCGAACCGACCTGTTCGAACTTTCCCTTGTTCATCACCACGATGCGGTGTGAGATGGCCATGGCTTCTTCCTGGTCATGGGTAACGAAAACCACGGTAATCCCCAGTTCGGACTGAATCTTCTTGAGTTCTTCCCTCATCTGCATCCGGATTTTCGCGTCCAGCGCCGAGAAGGGTTCGTCCAGGAGAAGCACCTCCGGCTGGAGCAGCAGAGACCGGGCAATGGCGATTCGCTGCTGCTGGCCGCCGGAAAGCTGATTGGGGTATTTTTTTTCGCATCCCGGCATGCGCACCATTTCCAGCATGGCATCAATGCGCCGGGCAATTTCATCCTTCGGTATTTTTCTGAGCTTCAGGCCGAAGGCGAGGTTTTCGTAAATTGACATGTGGGGCCAGAGGTTGTAGCTCTGGAAAACCATAGCGGTGGGCCGCTTCTCCGGGGGAAGCTGGGCGATACTCTGATTGTTGATGGTAATATCCCCGGCGTCGATGTTGAGAAACCCGCCGATGGTACGGAGGATCGTCGTCTTTCCGCATCCCGACGGTCCGAGCATGGTTACGATTTCGCCGTTGTACACATCAAGGTTTATGTTGCGCACACCATCGCCGTTGTCGTAAACCTTATCCATTTGGGTAATCTGAAGTTTGATTTCTTTCGCAGCAGTACTCATGGGACACCTTTTAGTCGTTGCTGGGGATACTTGCCCGGTAAAAGACCGGGCGGCTTGGGACGGCTGTTATCCGGTAAAGACCGTATCCCAGAACAGTAAACCCCGCTGTTAAATAATTCCTTACAGAACGAACCCAGCCGATTCTGTAACATTTACAGGACACTCCATCCAAAAGACGGAGAAGTTCATTTCAGTTTAAAACCGCCGGCAATGGCACTGGGACCGATATATTTCCGCATGGCAACCAGAAGAATAACCGTGGGAATCATCAGGATGATCGCGAAAACCGCTCCAGCCATGATGGGGTAATCGCTGATGACACTGTACATTTCCACCGGCATGGTACGGTACTGGGGAACACCAACCAGGAAGGTACCCTGCATTTCCTCCATGGAACCGAGAAAGGTATAGATCGAGGCCACCGCGATCCCCGGCATAGCCATGGGAAAGGTAACTTTCATGAAGGTTCTGAAAGGACCGGCCCCCACATCCCGGGCAGCCTCCTCCTGCTGGCGGTGGACATTGCCGAAAGCCCCCGCGGGAAGCCACACCATGAACATCATGGTATTGATCAGATGAATGATAACCACGCCGATGAATGTACCCATCAGGTTATAGCGGTAATATAAAATCCCGATGGATGTATACAGTCCAATCTTGGGAAAGGCGTTGGTCAGCAGAAAGGACAGCATAAAGATCCGCCGGCCGGGGAATTTAAAACGGGCAATGGCGTAAGCCGCGGGGATACAGAGCAGCATCGATACGATGGTGGTGACTATGGCGAACAGGAACGAGAGGCCGATAGAAGAGACGAGACTCTTCTGGGAAAGAACAAAACCCCACCAGCGGAAACCGAATTCCTGTGGGATTACCGCGGGAACCTCATACTTGTTGGCAAAGGCAAGCATCACCAGGTTCATCATGGGGCCGTAAAAGAAAAGCAGAAAGACCGCGAGGATGAGAAATTCGAAAAATTTCTTTCTTCCCACCGCATGATAAAAACGCTTTGGATTCAAATACTGGAACATGCCCACCTCAGTTTATTTATTAACCTAGTTAATTAATGAAACGTAGTGTAGCACTGAAAATTCTAGAACGCAAGTTTTTTCGTCATTTTCTTGGAGCCCATTTTAATTTCGTAAAATAGAACAAAACGCTGAATCATACTCATAACGAAAAAAAATTAATAAAAAAAGTAAAATATGTACGCCAGAGGCCATCCTGCGTCACGGTTTTTACGGATTCCGTTTGCCGGTCGGTACCCTTTGAGACCATTACCCGACTCTGGCGGTGGACTCCCGGATAATCAGTCTGTAGGGAAGAACCGCGTCAGACTCGACGGCGTCCCGGTTGACGATACTGCGGTGAAGCATCAGCGCAGTCCGCTCCCCCATTTCCAGAAGGGGCTGGCGGATGGTGGTGAGCCGGGGAATGCTGTAGTTGGATATTTCGATATCATCGAATCCCACCACCGAAACATCCTCGGGCACCCGGATACCCTCATCCCGCAGTACCCGGATGGTACCCATGGCCAGTTCGTCGGTGGCGGCAAAGACCGCGGAAAAATTGCGCCCTCCCCGGAGAAGCAGTTCCCGCATACCGTACATGCCCGATTCAGCGGTTAAGGAACGGACGTAAACGATGCGGCTTTCATCCCGGGGAAGACCTGCGGACGCCAGGGCCTTGAAGTAACCCTCCGCCCGCTGGAGTCCGAAATTGACGCCTGCGCCGTTCACCATATTTATTTCACGATGGCCCAAATTAAGCAGGTGCATAACCCCGTCAAAGGCGGCCTGCTCCTCATCCACGTGGACCGAGGGAATGCGGTCATACGCAAAGGTAGTACAAACCGAGGGCAGCCCCATGTCGAGCAAGTACGAATAAAACCGGGGATTTTTTATTTCCTGAATCAGTATAACCCCGTCGAGCTGTTCGGATTTCATCCGCCGCAGGCATTCCTCTTCACTGGCCTCATCAGATTTGACGAAGAAAAATAAAGTATGGTATCCGAATGATTCCAGATGGCGTTCGATGATTGAAAAGAGCTGGCGCTGAAACATGTTAAACGTATCGGGAATCACGATCCCCACGGAGAAGCTTCGCTGCATCACCATGCTCCGGGCGGCCTTGTTCGGCACGTATCCGGTTTCCTTGATCAGACGCAGTATTTCAGCGCGTTTTTCGGGGTTTACGTATTTCTTCCCGTTGATAACCCGGGATACGGTAGAAGGCGACATTCCTACTTGTTTCGCAATATCTTTGATACTTACCATTTCATATTCCCCTAGGGGACTCCCATCAAAAATCCGGTATTATTTTTATCATACCCAAATTTGCCGGGTCTTTCCAGAACACCGGCATGGGTACCGTGAATGCCCCCGGCTTCTTCTGTTTCGGCTGACAATACTATTTCAGAAAATGAAAACGTTTCCAGTTCATTAAAACAATATTTTTCTGTGTATTTTATCGCATTTTTTATATTTTTTTCGAAAAATATCCAATTTTTGAAATAATTATGATTGGAATTACCAAATTAACCAGGTAATTTAGTGGAAAAACGACTTTATTAAGAAAAACCGCCGGAAAAAAAACTTTACAAATTCATAACATGGATGTACCATGATATGATAACGTTTGCAGAAATATGACTTAAACCAACCAAGATTTCTTTGAGAACCTGGATTTTTCAGAGTTTATCAGGGGCGGTTAAAAAATTACTGAGGTTTATATGGCCAAACAGCTGCGGATCGGTGTCCTGGGCGCGGGGCGGATCGGTAAAATCCACGCTGAAAATATCGCGTATCTGATATCCCAGGCAAAACTGGCGGGCATCGCCGACGTAAAGCTGACGCCGGAGATGGAAACCTGGGCAAAGGGGCTTGGGGCGCAAAATGTATCCGGGGACCCCATGGAGATCATCAGGGATCCTGCCATAGAAGCCATCATTATCTGCAGCTCTACCGATACCCACGCGGACCTTACCATCGCCGCGGCTGAGGCGGGGAAACATGTGTTCTGCGAAAAACCCATTGATCTGACAGTTTCCAAAGTACAGGCCGCCCTGGGGGCGGTGAAAAAGGCAGGAGTCAAACTCCAGGTGGGATTCAACCGCCGGTTTGACCATAACTTCAGGAAAATCCGGGAGCTGACCCTGGCGGGCGATATCGGCGAAGTCCAGATGGTGAAGATCACTTCCCGGGATCCCGCCCCGCCCCCGCCGGCGTACGCAGCGGTTTCCGGAGGGATCTTCATGGACATGATGATCCACGACTTCGACATGGCCCGGTTCCAGGCGGGAAGCGAAATCACCGAGGTCTACGCCGCCGGAGCGGTTCTGATTGATCCGGAAATCGGCACGGCCGGGGATGTTGATACCGCCATGGTGACGCTGAAGTTCGCCAGCGGCGCCATCGGCAGCATCGACAATTCCCGGAAGGCGGTCTACGGCTACGACCAGCGCGTGGAGGTATTCGGCTCCAAGGGTGCCGCCGCCGCGGAAAACGACCTGCCCAGCACGGTTCGGCTGTCCACTGAAGCGGGGATTCTCCACGAAAAGCCGCTGCACTTTTTTCTCCAGCGGTACAAGGACGCGTTCGCTGACGAGATGGCCGCATTCGTTGAGGCGGTGCTTGAGGACAAGCCCGCACCGGTAAGCGGTGAAGACGGCCTGGCGGATATGTACGCTGCCCTGGCGGCGGGAAAATCCCTGAAAGAAAAACGGCCGGTCACCATCGAAGAAATCCGTTCCGGGAATTAAGGAGGCAGTGATGCAGATACCCCACAAAGCGCCCTTCAGCAGAGGCTATACGGTTCTTTCGCCCCGGAGCGGCGTCACCGCGGACATGCTTATGGAATTCGGAGTCCTGGTACTGTTAGCCGGCGATACGTATGAGGACAGTTCCCCCGCCGACGAACGGACATGGCTCCTGTCCCGGGGAACCGCCGCCATCACCTGGAACGGTGAGACAAAACAGATTTCCCGGCCGGATCTGTTTGACTATTCCCCATGGTGCCTTTCGGTGCCCGCGGGCTGCGGGGTTTCCATCACCGCCGGAGACGGCGGCGCGGAATTCTACCGTACCTCTACGGACAACCCGAAACGGTTTCTTCCGAAACTGTATACCCCTGAGGAATGCCGCAGTGAATTCCGCGGCGCGGGAACCATGCGGGAAACCTCCACCCGTATCGTCCGGACCATCTTCGACGACACGAACCGGCCCGAGTCAAATCTGGTAATCGGCGAGGTCATCGGAGTACCCGGAAAGTGGTCGAGCTACCCGCCCCATCACCATCCCCAGCCGGAGATTTACCACTACCGGTTCCTGCCGGAACAGGGCTTCGGCCTGACCGCCATCGGGGACAACGCGTACATCATCCGCGACAAAGATACGATCCTGATCCGGGACGGTGAAGACCATCCCCAGGTGACAGCTCCGGGCTACGCCATGTGGTACCTCTGGGTGATCCGCCACCTCGACGGCAATCACTACGGAACCCCTGACTTTACGGAACAGCACAAATGGGTAACCGGCCCGGAGGACGCCATCTGGCAGCCTAAAGAAAAATAGAATGCGGCCCTAAGGTTTTCAGCCTTTAGGGGACACACCGCCGGCTTCATCAATATCAGGGGAAAGACCCTGCCCGGGCTTTTCCTCTTCACCTTTCAGCAAGGAGCAATACATGGGAACAGTACGATTGACCATGGGCCAGGCCCTGGTCAGATTTCTCGATAACCAGTACCTGAACGTTGACGGGGAGGAAATTAAATTCGTCACCGGGGTGTTCGGGATTTTCGGCCACGGCGTTGTGGTTGGTTTCGGAGAGGCTCTGGCCGCAAAGGACCACAGCCTCCGGTTTTACCAGGCCAAGAATGAACAGGGCGGCGCCCATGCCGCCATGGGATACGCGAAGCAGAACAACCGCTGGCGGATGATGGCGGTGACCAGCTCCATCGGCCCCGGGGCTCTCAATATGGTGACCGCCGCGGGAACGGCCACGGTGAATCGTATCCCGGTGCTCTTTCTTCCCGGGGATGCCTTTGCCTGCCGCCAGCCCGATCCGGTACTCCAGCAGGTGGAAATTCCCGATGATTACACCGACACCGCCAGCGACGCCTTCCGGGCGGTGAGCCGCTACTGGGACCGGGTCAACCGGCCGGAGCAGCTCATGACCGCCATGATCAACGCCTTCCGGGTGCTGACGGACCCCGCGGAAACCGGGGCGGTGACGGTGGCTCTGCCCCAGGATGTCCAGGGCGAAGCCTACGACTACCCCGAAGAATTCCTGGCGAAACGGGTCCATTACCTGGAACGGCGGCCGCCCACCCAAAACCAGATTGACCGGGCGGCGGCGATGCTCAAGGCCGCGAAGAAACCCATGGTGATCTGCGGCGGCGGGGTACGGTACTCCGGCGCGGGAGCGGAGCTCGAAAAGTTCTGCGAAACCTATCATATTCCCTTTGGTGAAACCCAGGCCGGCAAGGGGGTCATCCTCTGGGACAATCCCTATAACCTTTCGGGGATCGGCAACACCGGTTCCCTGGCGGCGAACAAAATCGCCCGGGACGCAGACCTTCTCCTCGCCGTGGGAACCAGGCTGGGAGACTTCACCACATGTTCCAAATGGCTTTTCAAACCCGACGCCAAAATCATGGGTATCAATATAGCGTCCTTTGACGCCTATAAGATGAACGGCGTGCCCATTATCGCCGACGCAAAGCTGACCATCGCCGCCCTGGCCAAGGCTGCCCCGGGCTACAAAAGCACCTGGGGGGAAACCATCCGGACGGTCAAGGATGAATGGAACACCGAAGTGAATAGACTCTATACCGAGGACGATCCCAACGGGCTTTCCCAGGTCAGGGCATTGGGGGAACTGAACGACCGGCTCCTGCCGGAAAACGCCATTGCTGTCTCCGGATCCGGGTCCATCCCCAGTGACATGCAGCGGGTCTGGCGGACCCGGGTGAAGGATACGTACCACATGGAATACGGATTCTCCTGCATGGGCTATGAAATCGCCGCCGCTCTGGGGGTTAAGCTGGCCTGTCCCGACCGGGAAGCGGTTGCCATCGTCGGCGACGGAGCATACACCATGCTCCATACGGAACTGCTCACGGCTGTACAGGAGCAGAAAAAGATCATCATCGTAGTCCTGGACAACGCGGGATTCCAGTGCATCGACAATCTCCAGCACAGCCAGGGAATCGTGCATTTCGGGAACGAGTGGAAACTCCGCAACGAACAGACCGGCCGGCTCGACGGTCCCTCGGTGCAGGTGGACTACGCGAAAAACGCCGAAAGCTGGGGTGCCAGGGGATTCCGGGCCAGGAATGCGGAGGAATTCCGGGAAGCCGTAAAGGCGGCCTTAGCCGAGAAAGGACCGGTGGTGATCGACGCCAAGGTTACCCCCAAGTCCATGACCCATGGATACGACGCATGGTGGCGGGTCGGGACCGCCCAGGTTTCGGAGAACGCAGAAGTTGCCGCGGCGGCCAGGGAAATGGCCGCGGAAACAACCAAGGCCCGTAAATTCTAAAGGAGCATACCATGGCGGAAAACATCCGGCTGGCCATTGCCCCTATCGGCTGGACCAACGATGATCTCCCGGAACTGGGTGGAGAAATTCCCTTTGAGCAGTGTGTCAGCGAAATGGCTCTGGCGGGCTATACCGGCAGTGAAGTAGGCAACAAATATCCCAAGGATCCCGCGGTGCTGAATAAAGCTCTGCAGCTCAGGGGCCTGACAATTTGCAGCGCATGGTTCAGTTCATTTCTCACAACGAAACCCTACGAGGAAGTGGAAGCTGAATTTATAAAACACCGGGATTTCCTGTACGCCGTGGGCGCCCGGGTGATCGGCGCCGCGGAACAGGGCCATTCCATCCAGGGCCGCCAGGACCTGCCGGTGTTCGGCGCGAAACCGACTTTCACCAATGACGAATGGGAAAAGCTCTGCGATGGTCTCAACCGGCTCGGCAAACGGGCAATGGAAAAGAGTATGCAGCTCACCTACCACCACCACATGGGAACCGGCGTACAGACCGCGGCGGAAATAGACCGGCTCATGGAAAATACCGATCCGGAAGCGCTGGGCCTCCTTTACGATACGGGACACCTGGTATTTTCCGGAGAGGATCACTTGGCGGTACTCAGCAAATGGATGCCGCGGATCCGTCACGTTCATCTCAAGGATATGCGGCAGGAACGGCGCGATCAGGCGATAAAGGAGAAGTGGTCTTTTCTCAGGGCCGTCAGGGAAGGGGTCTTCACGGTCCCCGGGGACGGTTCGGTGAATTTTGTACCTGTGTTTGATGCATTAAAGAATGCGGGTTACCGCGGATGGTGGGTGGTCGAGGCGGAACAGGATCCGGCAAAAGCCAATCCCCTGGAATACGCTATCAAAGCCCGGAAATATATCTCGGAAAAAGCCGGTGTCTGACCGGCGATCCATTCGGCCGGCTCCGGATTCGGGGCCAAAGGAGTGAACCATGGCTAAGGTAAAAGTAGGTGTGGCGGGATACGGCGTCATCGGGCAGCGGCTCGCCGACGGCGTGGCCCTGCAGGAAGATATGGAACTGGTGGGTGTCGCCGATGTGGCCCCTACCCTGTCGATCCGGGCTCTCCGGGAACGGGGTATGCCCTACGCGCTCTATACGGCCCTGCCGGAAAAAAAAGGCGACCTGGAAGCGGCGGGAATTCCCGTGTCGGGTACCCTGGAGGATCTGGTACAAAAGGTTGATGTTATGCTGGACGCTACCAGCGCCGGTGTGGGGGCGAAAAACAAGGAACTCTACACGAAGTACGGCAAGAAGGCGATTTTCCAGGGGGGTGAAAAAAACGATGTAGCGGATGTGTTTTTTCACGGCTACGCGAACTATGAAAAAGGTCTGGACGCCCAGTTTTTAAAACTCACCTCATGCAACACCACCGGTCTAATCCGGGCGGTGGACTGCATCGACCGTAAGGCCGGGGTTGAGAAGGTGGCGATCACCATCATCCGCCGGGTTGCCGATCCCGGGGATTACCACCGGGGGCTGACCAACGCTCTCCAGGTGGACAAGGCACCGAGCCACCAGGCTGTCGATCTGATGACCATCATGCCCCACGTAAATGCCACGGGAATCCTGGTGCACACCCCGGTGACCCACGGCCACATCATCACCATTGTGATGACACCGAAGAAAGATATTTCCGCCGATGAGGCGCTGAAATATTTTGATGACCATCCCCGCATCCGGGTGGTCTCCCTGGACGAAGGCTTCCTGGGAAACGCCAGTCTCTTCCGGTACGCCCGGGACCTGGGTAACCCCCGCGGGGATATGTACGAGATCGCCCTGTGGAAGGATACGGTGGTAAAGAGCGAAGGGGATATCATGTTCGCTATCAACATTCCCCAGGAATCGGTAACCATTCCGGAAAGCATCGACGGAATCCGAGCGGTCATGGGTATGCAGAAGGACCGGATTGAAGCGACAAACACGACCAACAAATATCTGGGGATTGGAAAATGGAAGGACCTGTCCTGAAAATCAAAACCCTGGGGGACTTTGATTTCCGGGGAAAGACGGTGATCTTCCGACCGGACATCAATTCCCCCATTGACGGAAAAACACAGAGGATCGTCAACACCAACCGGATTGAGAAAACAATCCCGACCCTGAAGCATCTGACGGACAGCGGCGCCAGGGTGGCCATCATCGCACATCAGGGGGATACCCTGGACTACGTCAACCTCATTCCCATGAGTGAACACGCGGAGAAACTATCCGCCCTGCTGGGACGGCCCGTGGCGTACATCGACGATGTCTGCGGCCCGGCGGCCCAGGCGGCGGTGAAAAACCTCACGGACGGCGAGGCGATTCTGCTCGGCAATCTCCGGTATCTCACCGAGGAAGTGTCCGGTTTCGAGAAGGAAGTTAAGCTGAAGCCTGAGGAGATGCGCTGCACCTATCTGATCCGGAGTCTGGCGCCGCTGGGGGATATTTACGTCAACGACGCTTTCGCGGCAGCCCACCGGAATGCCCCCTCCATGGTAGCCTTCCAGGAACTGCTCCCGGCCGCGGGCGGGATCCAGTTCATGGAGGAATACACCGCCCTCAAGTCGGTAATGGACAATCCTCGGCGGCCCTGCGTGTTCGTCCTGGGAGGCGCGAAAATCTCCGACGCGTTCGGAATGATGCGGAAGGTTCTGGAGGACAATGCCGCGGATACGATTCTCGCCGGAGGCGTCACGGGACTGCTTATGCTCCTGGCAAAGGGAGTAAAGGTCGGAGCCAAAACGGAAGCCTTCATGGCTGACCGGGACCTTCTCAGTTTTCTCCTGGAAGCAAAGGATCTCCTGGCGAAATGGGGAGACCGGTATGTGTTGCCCGTGGACCTGGCCTATGAATATAACGGAGGACGCGCGGAGGTTGACGTGGCTACGCTGCCCGCGGAATTTTCAGACCGGGTGCTTTTCCCGGATATCGGCCATAAAACTATCGCGCTCTTCAAAGACCATATCACCAGGGCCGGGGCGGTCTTTGTGAACGGCCCCGCGGGGATGTATGAGGATCCCCGGTTTACCGATGGTACCCGGGAAATCTGGCAGGCCATCGCCGAAGCCCCGGGATATACCGTGGTCGGCGGCGGCGACACCATCAGCGCGGCCGCGGCGTTTGCGGATCTTTCCAGCTATTCATATATTTGTACCGCCGGCGGCGCCATGGTCCGTTTCCTGGCGGGGAAGAAGCTTCCTTTGATCGAGGCTATGGAAAAAGCGGGAGCCCTGAACCTTACATCCCCGATAAGGAACATGCGATAAGAATCGGCCGTACCCTGTAACTCCGGAAAGCTGTGGAACCTCCGGCGGAAACGCAGGATAGGGCACAGAAAATGCTATTTATAGAAGGAAAATGAAGTTTTTTCGCCCTCCAGGGGTCAAAGCTGCCCTTATTGCGAATAATGCGGAATGGCTTCCGGAATTTCCGGAAGCCGTTTTTACATACCGAAAGGCTGGTATACAATGAAAATCGAACTCCCCTATCTCGACCGGATATTCACCCTGGAATTCCCCGACGAAAATCTCCTGGCTCTGGCGGAACCGAATGAAATTGACGCCGCCGGAGATTCGCTGTCGGTGCTGAGGAACGCCCTTGACCAGATGTCCGAGACCGGCGGCAAAAAGGGGCAGAGCTTGGAGGAATTTCTCCAGGGCGGGAAACGGCTGCTGATCATCATCAACGACGCCACCCGACCGACTCCTACCGAGGCGATGCTGTCGGTATTGCTGCCGGCGGTTGAGAAATCGGGGATACGGAAGGAAGATATCTGTATCCTGGTTGCCACCGGGGCTCACCGGGCGCCTACCGAGGAGGAATACCGCCAAATCCTTGGAGTCCATTACGGAAGCTTCCGGGCAAACTGCGTTCACCATGATTCAAAAAAAGACAAAGATATGGTTGAATTGGGAAGCACCAGGAACGGAACGCCTATTACCCTGAACAAACGGCTCTTTGAGGCTGACCGGATTATCGCCACCGGCAGTGTGGAACCCCATTATTTCGCGGGATTTACCGGGGGCCGCAAGGCGTTCCTTCCGGGGATCGCGGGATTCCGGACAATCGAAACAAACCATAAGCAAGCGCTGTCTCCCGCGGCCCGGTCATTAGCCCTGGAGGGCAATCCCGTCCACGAAGATATGATGGATGCTCTCCCCCTGATCAGAGCGCCGATTTTTTCCTTTATGACGGTCCTCGACAAAAATCAAGGAGTGGCAGCGGCAGCGGCGGGTGACCTGATGGCGTCGTTTTACCAGGCTGTAAAGATCGCCCGGAAGATATTCTGTGTCACAATCCCCGCAAAAGCGGATATCGTTGTATCGGCGGCGAAGTTCCCCATGGACATCGACCTGTACCAGTCCCAGAAGGCCATTGATAACGGAGCTCTGGCATTGAAAGATGGGGGAACCCTCATCCTCGTATCTTCCTGTCGGGACGGCATCGGTGATGAAGCGTACGCAGACCTGCTCGCCCAGGCTTCAACCCCGGAAGACGCTATCGAACGGATCCGCCGGAGCTACAAACTGGGATACCACAAGGCAGCAAAAATGGCGGAGGTTTCCGCCAGGGCAGCGGTAACAGCGGTGACGGAACTTTCCGAAGAACAGCTGGCGTCACTGTTCATCGGCAAAGCCGGGTCACCCCAGGAAGCGCTGGACACGGCATTAGCGGCGGCGAAAAAACGGGGCGTTACCGTACCGAAAATTATAATCCTCCCGGACGGATGCGTTACGGTTCCCGATCCCGGAGAGTAATCATCTTATCCACGGCTCCGGTCTAAAAAACAGAGAAGCCTGACAGCTTCACCAGTCCAAACCAAACCGGCGTACATACGCGGAAAGGTTTTTACCCGTAAGACTTTCCGCGGCATGACAGAGCTGCTGGGGAGTGCCGGCGGCCATTACCCGGCCGCCGCCGTCGCCGCCCCGGGGCCCCATATCAAGAACATAGTCCGCATTAGCTATTACATCCAGATCGTGTTCGATTACAATTATTGTAGCTTCGGCGTCCAGCAGGGAATCGAAAACCTGAATCAAGGTTCGGATATCCTGCGGATGCAGCCCGATGGTGGGTTCATCAAATACAAACAGTGTCCCTTTCTGGGTCCGGCCCATTTCGGATACCAGCTTCAGCCGCTGGGCTTCGCCGCCGGAAAGTTCCGGGGTTGATTCCCCCAGCGTTAAATAACCCAGACCGAGCCCCGCCAATGATGACAGTTTTTGATGAATAGCCGGATAGTCAGTAAAGAGCTCCCAGGCGTCAGAGACCGGAAGGGAAAGAATATCCGCTATGGTGTATCCCTCCCATACAATGTTCAGGGTATCCTGGTTGTAGCGTTTCCCGCCGCATTCCGGGCAGACCAGCACCATGTCCGGAAGGTACTGGATATCCAGGGATATATCCCCGGTTCCTCCGCAGGTTGGACAGGCCCCTTCCTTGAGGTTGTATGAAAAGCGCCCGGCGTTCCAATATTTTTTCCGTGCCGCCGGAGTAGCGGCAAACAACTCCCGGATAGCGTCGAATACTCCGGAATAGGTTGCCACTGTGGACCGGTCGTTTTTTCCGACCGGCACGGCATCCACGGTCACTACCCGTCTGATGCCGCCGGTATCAAGCAGCCGGACATGAGCCGGCGGGGGTTGTTTTTTTATGGAAGCGGTCAGGGCGGGAACCAAGCTGTCCAGCACAAGCGCGGTCTTCCCCGAGCCGGAAACACCGGTGACCACACTGAGTCTGTCCGAAGGGAATGCCGCGTCCACGTTCTTCAGGGTATACAGCTGGTTCACCGTCAGCCGCATAAACCGCTGGTTCAATAAATCCTTCCCGCCGCTGCGGGTGCGCACCAATAACCGGGTATTTCCGGTAAGATACGGAGCAATAATGGAAGAAGGATTCCGCACCACTTCTTCTACAGTTCCCTCCGAAACGATAGTACCTCCGGCAGACCCGGCTCCCGGCCCCATTTCTACAAGATAATCAGCCTTGCCAAGAATAGCCGTATCGTGGTCAACCACAACCAGGGAATTACCCTGATTCAGGAGACCTTCAAAAACATCGAACAATCCCGTTACATTAGCGGGATGCAGTCCAATAGAGGGTTCATCCAGCACATACAATACTCCGGTGGTCTCATTCTTCAGGGTACGCGCCAGCTGGATCCGCTGCAGCTCACCGGTGGAAAGAGTACTGCCCGCTCTGTCGAGGGAAAGATAATCCAAACCGAGGAGTAAAAGCGGGTGAATCCCATTTTCGACCTCCTGCATCAGCTTCGCAGCCAGAGGTTCCATTACCTTGGGCAGGGACTTTTTAACGGTCCGGGCGTATTGCGCCAGCCCCTCCAGGGAAAGAGCTGATACGTCCGCGATTGTTTTTCCGTCCAGAAGGCTTTTCAGCAGATGAGGCGCGAAACGGCTGCCGCCGCAGGCAGGACACTTGCCGATGCGGTAAAATTTGTTAAGCCGTGCCAGACTCTTTTCGCTGTCCGTACCGCGGAAGGCATGCTCCACCGCGTCCCGGGCATTCAGGTAGGTGGCTTCCATGCGGAAGACCCGGCCGCTCCTGTCCGTCACTTCCACCGGAACTTTGACACTTTGCCCCCCGAGAATAAGTTTCTTCTGCCGGGCCGGGAGGTCTTTATACGGTACATCGAGGGGAATCCCCAATTTTTCCGCCGCCCGGGGATAAAAAAAGGAACCGGGGACCCGCCATCCAGCGACTGCCCCTTCCTGAATGGTTTTATCCGGATCCCCGATAAGTGTTGTTTCATCCACTTCCCGTACTTCTCCGGTTCCATGGCAGGTGGGACAGGCACCCTGGGCGTTAAAGGCAAAATCCTCAGCGGAAGGCGGATTAAAAACGACATGGCAGACCGGACAGGTCAGACTGCCTGTCTGCGCCACCGTAAGGCTGGGTTCCTGCCGGTGGCCATTGGGACATACATGGGAGCCAAGCCGGGAAAATGAGAGACGCAGTATGTTGAGCAGTTCACTCATGGTCCCCAGGGTGCTGCGTATCCCCGGGACAGTCGGCCTCTGCCGCAGGGCAACGGCGCTGGGCAGAAAACGGATACTGTCAACCTCGGGCCGCGCGGTTTGTCCTATGCGCCGACGGGTATAGGTTGAAAGCGCCTCCAGATACCTGCGGGACCCTTCTGCATACAGGACATCGGTGGCCAGAGTACTTTTGCCGGAACCGGAAACACCGCATACCGCAACAAATCGGTTCAGGGGAATATTAACATTGATATTTTTTAGGTTGTTCGCCCGGGCACCGTGTATTTCAATAGCCTCCGGAATGCGGGACACGTTCTCTTTTTCAGGGGTTTTACTTTTCAAAAATATTCTCCGCCTTTGAGGAAGTTAAATTTTATTTTCTTCTATATTATAAATTGCGGCTACAGGCTATATGCTGCCGCCGGTTTAATTAAGATCGTCCAAAAGGTTTTTGAGGCTGAACTTGGCCAGTTCGTTTTCCATGGCGTTCTGGGCTTTAAATAAATAGGGATTGAGAATCCTTTCGATATTGCCGCCCACAGGACATCCGGGCGCGGTGTTCTGGTGTATTTTAAACAGCCGGCCGTCCTTAACAGGATCGATGGAAAGATAAATATCCTTAAGGGAAATATCCTTAGGCTTTCGGGTCAGTGCAATACCGCCGGTTCCCGCGGCAACCTCAATCAGTCCTGCTTCCTTTAGTTTTCCCATGATGTTGCGGATGATTACGGGATTTGTATTGGCGCTGGAAGCGATAAAATCACTGGTTACTTTATGAGTTTCCTTAAACACTTCGGCGCTGAGGAGGATATGTATGGCTATTGAAAATTTTGTTCCTATCTGCATAACCGTACCTGTAACAAACAATACTGCATTTTTCTCTTTAAAACAATACAGATTGTTTCCCGGTATAAAATAAAACCGGCGTTCTTCCGGGCTTTTTTCCGGAAGAACGCCCTTGATGTATTATTCCTCCGCCGGTTTTTCTGCCGGCGGAGAGAATTAGTCCGATCAGTTAGTGTAAAACAACGGAAGGAACACATCCAGAAGGTAAGCCCCTCCCCAGCTGGGATATCGGGCAGCGATGGCTTCTTTTGCTTCCGCTGGAGTCTCATACGCGGCTACAGTGGTTTTTACGAAATTGTTGTAGCCCTCAACCTCGGAGATAAACCGGCCCGCTTCCATGGGAGTACCATGTCCGCCGATAAACCATGTGTAGCCTTCTTTCTGAAGTCCTTTGAGGATATCCAGCCGGGTATCCAGGGGCGGCAGGGGAACGTGGAATTCCGCGTAACCAAGGTGATGGACCATGGCGATCTTCTGCGCGGGTAGCTTGATCACCCATGAGCCCAGATCACTGTAGGTGACAAACTCATATTGTACACCGTCAATGTCAATACTCCCTGCAGGCAGGGATTTTACCGGAAGACTTGTCCCCTGCGGGGTTGCCTTGATCGCCGCGGCTTCCGCGCTGTACAGATCAGTATTAGGAAAGAGCTTATCAATGTTAATCCAGTGATGATCATCGGTATGACTTATGAATATCCGGTCCACGGGTTTGTTCAGGGAATCGACAAAAGCCTTAAAACCGCTGTCCGCCTCGGATCCGCCGAAACTGTCAATAATGACGAGCCTGTTATGTTCTACCACCACCGCGTTGGCCCCATCCGCTGAATAGGTATGAACTTTTACATCACCGGTTTTCCGGGTAGCGACATTTTCATTTGCAGTAGCACAGGAAGCCATAAGCAAGACACCCAGGGAAAAGAAACCAAGAACCAAAATACCTTTATTCTTCATTATAATCTCCTCTCTTGTATATATTGCAGTCGCTGACTGCGGCTATAAATTTGTTGTAATATTATTTATTATATCTAACAATAAAAAAATCATCATTTTTAATCCGTTTCGCACCGCCGGATGATGCATTAGAGATTGAAAGTTTTCGGCGGATTGCCGCTGAAATCAGCGATAGTTCCCTCGGCTTCGTCAAGATAGAACACTTCAAAATCAGGATTCTCCGGGATCTTATAAATGGATTGTACCAGTGAACTCGCATCCAGGATCCGTTGTTTTAAAGTCAGATCACCGGTAAAGACGACTTTTCCTTTCAGACGGAGCCATTCGAAATCCGGACTGGCGCAGCAGATTTCAACATAAGGTAATTTCTGAATTTCCTCAAAAACCGGCTTTTTATTGGATGTACAGAAATAATATTTTCCACCTTCTTCGCGCATAAACTGGAAAGGCCGTACCTTAGGTTTCCCGTCCAGCCCCTGGGTCGCAAAGAACTGAACATCATTTTTTGTCAGAAAATCTTTTACTTCATTCATAGTAAATCTCCTTAATGTTTGTTGTAATATTTTTTATTACATCTAGAATATATATCAGCATTGTTGTAATGTCAATAGTTACAGCAATTTTTCTTTAGTTTTTTGAATCAAAACATCTCCTATCTTCGGTTAATGCCGAATTTATGCCAGAATTGACCCGAAATGTGATTGATACTACTATTAATACTGACGGGGTAAGAATCAGAGGTAATAAACATGGCAAAAAATATGGCTCAGGAAATATTGTCCAAGGAATTGCGGCAGAAAACACTGGAAATTCTGCGGGACCGGTTCACGGAAAACCAGGGACGCCATAGGGGTCTGAAATGGGAGGCAATCCGGAAACGGCTGGATAAGGAGCCGGAAAAACTCTGGTCTCTGAATGAAATGGAAAAGACCGGCGGAGAACCCGATGTGATCGGCCGCGATAAGACCACCGGAGAATATCTGTTCGCCGATTGCTCTGCCGAAACACCCAAAGGCCGTATGAATCTCTGTTACGACCGGGAAGCCCTGGATTCCCGAAAAACTACCCGGCCCAAGGGCAGTGCCGCAGAGAAAGCAGCGGCGATGGGTGTAGAAATATTAAGCGAGGAACAATACCGGTATCTGCAGAAACTCGGGGAATTCGACAGTAAAACATCCAGCTGGATACTGACACCTGCGGATGTACGAAGCCTCGGCGGAGCCCTCTTCGCCGACCGCCGCTACGGCAGGATCTTTGTATACCACAACAGCGCCCCTTCCTACTACAGTTCCCGTGGGTTCAGGGGTATACTCAGGATCTGATTCACATATCAGCTGTGTGATAAACGAACTTTTTTAAAATCGAAAAACACACAGTCCTGTTTTTTGCAGTCCCTGTTCTTGGCGCTGAACCCGCAGACAATGGTATCCATAGGCAGGTTGACGCCCATATTCTCCCTGAAAAATTGTACAGCGCTCTCCAATGCCAGAAAGGAATCCCGTTTACAGCACCGGGGACCGCCGTGGCATGCGATATTCTCCAGACTCCGGGCGGTCATCAGATTGCTCAGGCGCCACGCGTCCGTGGATAAGGGGGTAGCATCCGTTATGATGCTCATAAATATTCCGGTACCCACCCCCGCTCCGCAGTTTCCGTAAAATCCGCAGAAGCCGCCGGGTATAACCTGAGCCCGCTTTCTTGCCACAGCCAGTTTTCCCCCAAGAACGGCATGGTCTCCGGCGGCATTGTAAAAAACCGTGAGAAGAACCGCGGGCACGAGGAAATGGTGTTCCGGACCATGCATCTTTATCTTTGGGTTTTTCATTATTGTATTGATCAAAATTACGGGATTGGTTTCCGTACTGCTGAGACAGTACGTTTCAATATAGTCTGCCCCCTCAGCCTGGTGGCAGTCATCACAGACAAAGTGTTTATTTCTGCAGCGCACATTGGTTTGAAAAGTCTTTCCGCAGACGGAGCAGCACATATTTATATCGTGTTCCAGATATTCCAGTTCCGTACCGCAGACAATACAGCCGTAATCAAACATTCCGGTTTCTCCTCAGCAAAGCGAAGAACCTATGGTATAGGAGGAAACCGGTTTTTTCAAGATCATACAGCATTCAAACCTGCGCGCGGAACCGAGTCTCGGTTTACCAGTTCGGGTAGGGCCTATCCCGGTAACGGGGATCAATTTCCACCGCCCGGTCGAAATCCGCCTGGGCTGCTTCTGCGTTCCGCATAAAGATCTTCATGATAAATCCCCTGGTCCAGTAGGCTTCGGCGAACTCAGGCTCCAGCTCAATAGCTTTAGTGAGATCGGCCGCTCCTTTTCCATAGTTCATATTAATCTGCAGCCGGCCCCGCTCAAAATAAAACAGGGCTTCCTCAGGCATAAGTTCTATGCATTTCGTATAGTTGTCATACGCTGTCTGATTGTCACCCAGCTCCTGGTATCCCATGGCCAAATTATAATAGGCACTTACAAAAGAAGGATCCAGTTCCACGGCTTTATGCCAATTGCTCAGAGCGGTTCCCATGTCTTCAGCAAAAACACAGGCAATTCCCAGCTGGTAGTAGGTTTCCGCGTCCAGGGGGTCTATCTCCAGGGACTTGGCAAAAGCCGATATGGATTCATCAATAGAACGAAGATCGAGGAGTATACTCCCTTTTATTTTATAGAACTCACTGTTGTTCTGGTCCAGGGAAATGGCTTTGTCGATTTCCGTGCCGGCTTCATAAAACCGCCCTTCCCGGGCATGGGACAGGGCATTCTCGTAGTAAAGGTTCGCCTGTTCCGTATTTTCCGCGGCCTGGGAGGATTGGTCTCCGTTATGAGAATCAGCACTGGCACAGGAAAACAACAGTAACACCACCAGCCAGAGAGTGATAAAATGTTTCATGATGAAATCTCCTTCTATGGGGCTTTTCCCTGCGATGACCTGTTTACTTTAATTTCTTTTTATAATCCAGAAGTACCAGACTGTCCTGAATTCTTTCTTTACTGTTCATAGGGATTATTAGAGCGCGGAGTTTTCCAGCGGCGGGCATTTCCGACGCCAGCTCTTTTATTCCGCCGCTGATATCCAGATCGAAAATTCCAGGGAGCGTTTTATCGGTAAAGTAAAAGGTCAGTTTGAATCCCGTATTCCATACAGAGAGCCAGCAAAGGTTTTTCTTCTTATCAAGAACTTTGCACAGCCAGTTATTGCCGTCCCGGTAATAGTTCCACTCCAGAAGCAGATTCCGTTCCGCGGCTTTTTCGGCAAAGGATTGGTATTTGCTGTAGTGTTTTCCCAAGGCCGCTTCCAGCACACTGCCGTTTGGTTCAGCCAGGGGGTCTTTCAGGATTATTTCTTCCATAAATATTTCCTCTGAATCGAGCATTCCTTATTACACCGTATTCTCAAAACCGCAGACCTCATCGGGGCTTTCGAATTCAATAGTAGCATGGTGTATCCCTTCTTTTTCAAGAACGTTCCTGATTTTCATTTTAAGTTCCGCCTGGGTTTCCATTGGGACAGCCATAGTCAGGGTCACGTGGGCCGTAAGGATGTTGAAGTCTTCATCCAAAGCCCAGATATGCAGATCGTGGATGTTGGTAATTCCCGCGATAGACTCCAATGATTCAACTATCCGCTTTTGGTCGATTTCCGCGGGAGTACCCTGGAGCAGGATTGGCAGCGTCTGACGGATATTTTTTACCACATTAAACAGAACGAAACAGGCGATGGCCACTGAAAGGATTGGGTCAATGATGGTAAGGCCGGTAAAATACATTATGATGGAACCGGCCAGAACAGCGGCCCAGCCCAGGACATCTTCTAGCATGTGCAGAGAAACTACCCTTTCGTTGATGGAACGTCCCTTCCTGGTACGGAGCACCGCGATGCCGTTGATGACAATACCGATGACCGCCAGAAAAAACATCCCCTCCGCACTGGTTTCCTGGGGGCTGAAAAACCGGGGAATGGCCTCGGACAGGATATACAGGCTTCCGACTACCAAAACGATGGAATTGATAATTGCTCCCAGCAGGGAAAACCGTTTGTACCCGTAGGAGTATTTCTCCGTACGCCCCTTCCTGGACAGCCGCTGGAAATACCAGGCCAGGGCCAGAGAAAGGCTGTCGCCGAAATCGTGGACCGCATCGGAAATGATGGCGATACTGTTGGTGAAAAAACCGCCGACCAGTTCTATTATTGTAAAGGAGACATTAAGGAAAAAAGCCAGTCCGATATTGCCATCTCCGTCCCGGGAATGATCGGAACCGCGGGCATGATTGTGGTTATGAGCCATTTTTACCTCCTCGAAAACGTAACCCTCTGCGGTCAGAGAGCAGTGCCGCAATAAATCAGGTTGCCAGTTTTATTTTCAGCAGTTTTTCCGCAAGGGCCAGGTCTTTTTCTTTTCGGATGTCAAAATCAAAGGTATGCCCCTGGGGATTGTTTTTCGATTCTTCTATTTTATACTGAATTTCCTCCGGTATATCTTCGGTTTTCGACAGTTCCCGTCCCTTTTCACTGAAAATAAAAGAAAGCTGGATACCTGTCTCAGCGGGCGTAATATAGAGGATATTCTTTTTCTTTTCCTGCAATACCAGAGACCATCCCCAGGGTTTTCCGTAAAACTTCCATTCCTGCCCGATACCCGGTACAAGGGTTTCCGCCATGGCAATGGTCTTATCCCAGAGGGTTATTCCTGACCCCATATTCTTCACCAGAATCTCCCTGTCCGGCTGAAGACTTTTATCTCTGTACATGCTTTTCGCCATACGATACACACCTCCCCGGAAAAAACAGCTTCCACCATCTCCTAATTATATACATAAATCACAGGAGGACAACAATTCCGGAAAAAACAGAAACCCAGGTACACCGGATCCATTATCCGGCTTTTGTCATAAGCGCTGTCCAAGGGCGGCCGCTGCAGATGGTTATTTCAAATATTATTTTTCGATCCGGTACGCGACGGCAAAACCATAACTTCCCGAATATATTTTATTTCCGTCTATCCGGTATGCCACATCAAAACCGTAGCTTCCGGAATAAATCTTGTTTCCGTCTATCCGGTACGCCACATCAAATCCGTAGCTTCCTGAATAAATCTTGTTGCCGTCTATCCGGTATGCCACATCAAATCCGTAGCTTCCTGAATAAATCTTGTTGCCATCTATCCGGTACGCCACATCAAAACCGTAGCTTCCTGAATAAATCTTCATCGGACCGTCTCTATCGGAATCTGAATAATTGGAACCATCACAGCTGAGAATAACAACCGCGGCCAGAAAAGCCGCGAAGAAATATCTTTTTGATTTATACATTGCCGGATCTCCTGGATGTATTGTATTCATAACCGTATTATTGTCGAGCCCTAAAGATAGGATGCCGCATATTGGTCAAAACAAATAGAAAACCCTCCGCTGGGGAGGGCTCCGGTGTCACTGATCAGTCCGCCGCAGGTCAGATGGCAGGCCATACGCATGCTGATAATCACATACGGCCCCTGCTCCGCATTACCATTGAAATTGAAACGTCTGAAATCCGGGTCGCGGCCGGTATCAGCATAAGAATTGAAAGCACTCACTGTCCGGGCCAAGGCAGCTGGATTCAATCCGGCTTTGGCGGCGGCTTCTTCCAGGGTATTGCCTGTATATCCCCAGCCTGTCCGGTAATTTCCTCAACGTATCCGCTCCGTACCGTGCTGAGGGCATCGGACATTTTTTGTCGCCGATATAATAACAGTCACCGCCAAGTTTGTTTTCAGTATAGTGTATCAAGAAATTCCCCGGGAACGGTTTTCTTAAATTTTCCTGCCTATATAAAACACGTAGCCGTAATAATCTTTATATTTAGCGTACAGTTTCTCTTCATGTCTCTGGTTGGCGATTAGTTCCTCAGCGGTTTTATTGCCGGCGTGTTTTTTCAGGAACGCCTCCTGCACGGGAACCTGGGGCGGATAGAAGTGTTCGCTCCAGCAGTTATCCGGCAAGACAAAGGTAGCCACCGGAATATACCCGGCTTTCTGAACCTGGGCTGTCTTGGCGGGAATCGTATCAATTTCGGCGTAGGCATCCTTCCAGAATACATCAATCTCTTCGGGCCGTTCATCGGTAAACCAGGAAACTTCGGAAACCGCAATGTATCCTCCCTTCTTCAGGAAGCGTTTCCACTCATTCAGCCCCCGTTCAAAACCTATGTTGTAGATGGCCCCTTCGGACCAGATGAGATCCAGTTCCCCATTTCCGAATTGCAGATTATCCATAGAACCAACTTTCCCGTGAACCCTATCCTGGAGATTCAGCGAAGCGGCGTTCTCATTAAACCGGTCGATAAAGGCCGGAAAAAAGTCGATCCCCGTTACATTTCCCGGTGTATGCCGCGCCAGAATCATGGTCTGGCCCCCGGTACCGCAGCCGATATCTGCAATTTTTGAATTTCCCGTAAGATTATCAATAAAACTCAGCGCTTTTACCGTAACCTCCGGGCTGCCTGGTCCCTGGCGTTCTACCCCCAGAAAATACTCACAGATTAGATTGACATCGAATTCGTGGATTGATTTGCTGTCGTTATCCATGGTGTTTACCTCCAGGTTAAACTATAGCATAGCCAATGAGAAAAAGCTTCCTACTTGTTGTTTCATACTTGAAAAGACGAATAGGCCGCGCCCCGGAGAAAACGGGACGCAAAAAATTAAAAGCCCTTATTGTATCTTATACAGCTTTACTCCGTCTGAATCAAAGGTTTCCACTTCCTCGGCATCGATATAAAAAACGGTAAACTCAGGGTTATCCGGTGTTTGGTAAAAACGCTGCAGCCTCGGATTTTCATTGAACAGCTTTTTTTTCAGTTCCGCGTCTTCGGTAAAAACAACCGTTCCGTTGACCGATACTACCGGTTCGTAATCCTCAGCATAGGTACAGTAAGAAACAGCGGGGGAACGTCTGAGCTGCCGGTACATAGCCTTTGAACTGTTCGTGCAGAAATATACCCGGTTACCTTCGGTAAACTGCATGGTAACAATCTGAGTCCGAATCGCTTCACCGTTCCGGTTTGCCAGTATACCATTTCTCTGGCCTTCCAAAACGCCGGCAAAGGAACTAAGATCCCTGACCTCCGTATATCGGTCAGTTACCGGAATACCCGCGGTGGCGCAGCCCTGCAGGGCGATACCTAAAATAACCAAAACAAGAAATAAAAATCGCTTGGAGAATTTCCGGCATGTATTGTGCCTTTGGGAAAACGAGTGTGCCATAACGGCCTCCTGAAATACTTCCGGGCGCGTATATTAAAATTACGGCGCCCGTTGTTATTCAAGGTTTTGATTGGTTAAAAAGATTGGATCAGGCAGACAGATGTACGGAGTATTCCATTTATATGGCATACACGTTCTGTTCGGCGAGTTCAACTTTCTTCCATCCGGACTATACCGTCGGCACCGGAATTTCACCGGTTCAGTCTGTGAGTCAAAACTCACGGAGTCGCGGGCTATACCGCCGGTTGGGATCTGCGGCGCAACGCGGCGCATTACCCTACCCTGAAAATTGTTGATTTATCATGGACGGAGATATGAAAAATGTCAATACCGTTTTTATATATTAAATAACAGTTCCCTGGATACAGCCTATTCAATTGAAACCTTGGACAGGGAAACTTTCTAATGATAGACTGCGGCCATTTCATTCATACCATGAACCGGCACAGCGGACAGTGTTGGTTTGGCGGGAAGATATTTTTGGTATTTTACTTTAGAACAGCATAATTGTACGATCAGTCCTTCAGGACTATTTACATACATACTGAAAGGATTGATTCTTACTTCTTTCTCAGAGTCCTGATTATTATTTTCCAACAAAGATTCCGCGGCCTGAGAAGATCCTCTTCCTGCACGTATCTGTTCTTGATCAGTTCTTGTACATGAGAAAATTATTAAAACAAACAGGATCGTAATTGATTTTTTATACACATCCTATTCCAAACACAAGTTTTTCCGAATGGATACGTTCATAGTAACTCTTTTTATTAAGCGGAACGGTACTTTTACTCTGATTTTTCTTCTATCTCCTGAATTCGATTTTTCAGATATTCACTGTCTTTATGTACCATTTGCGCAACTTTGTAATATTTCAGCGCTTCGGCATATTCTCCCAAGTAATAATAATTATCACCCTGTAAATAGTAGGCATCACATACTAATATTGATTCTTTCTCGTAATACTTTTGTATTGCTATATTTAAAAATTGAATTGAAGTTTTGTATTCCTTAACCATTTGATAAAGATATCCAATTCCATAATATGGTTCGGGATTATCTTTATCAATCTCCGCCGCTTTTAAATACATCTGACGCGAATCCTCCAGTTTTCCTTCCATCCTGTATACTAGCGCCAAATTAATATACGGAACACTGTTATTTTGATTTATTTCAATAGATTGTTTGTATATATTCTCGGCATCATCGTATCTTTTCATTCTCCGGTATACTAAACCCAAGTGGTCCATTGCATCCACATAACCAGGATCAAGGCTTATTGCGTTAAGCAAATATTCTTCGGCTTCTTCTAATTTATTTTCATGCAAATACGTTGTTCCGATATTATACGCGTTCCGTGCTTCCTCAACATCCGTTGGGGCAATTAGTTTGTTTTGTATCAGCGTTGAATCATCAAATCGTTTTATATCTTCACAGAAGAGAACGGCGGTAAAAAACAAAAAGAAGCATACAGCATATATACCTTTTGTTTTCATGGTTCCTCCAATATTTTACACCGGCGGCTGCTCAATTTAGAATAAAGTTATTTTCACTTTCCGCCGCCGGGCAGTCCTTTCTGGGTAAATCCACATTATTTTCTAGAGGGTTTCTCTGAAAAACCCCACGGTTTCGGCGACCGCTTCTCCTGTTATATCCGCTTCCCCGGAATAAACCCCGTACCCGTGGTCCGCTCCCTGTACTTCATGCTGCCTGACGAGCCTGGCTCCTCCGGCGGCTTTGAGTATGGCTTCGGCCCGGGCCGGCGGTATGATGATATCCTCGCTGCCCGTTATGAGCAGAACAGCACCCCGATAGAGGGGAAATTTATCCTGGGGATTGAAGTTCACCATGTCATTGAACCAGCCGATTCCCAAAGTCTGTTCAAAACCATAGACGGCGGTATAGGTTGCACTGCCGGTTTGCCGGGCACGGATGTGGAGATCATTGAACTGCTGGTCATTTTCCAGCTGCATGAAAGTATACATATCGGAAGGTCCCGGTGTTATTGCCGGGGACCAGAAAACGACCGAACCGTAGTCAGGATCATCCGCCGCGATCAGGGCGGCGATCCGTCCGCCCATACTGTAGCCGAGAAGGCCCAGCCGGTTCATATCCGCCTCAGGCCGGCCTTTGAGATATTCCTTGGCGGACCGCATATCAGCAAGCATGTAGGAGAGGCGGTTGTTCCGGGTAAAATCCTCGGTGCTGTCACCGCAGCCGGGAAAATCTATCCGGAGCGAGGCGATGCCGTTTTCCGCCAGAGCCTCCGCCAGGATAGTAAACATGCCGGCTTCATCTTTGCTGCCGCCGTGGCCGTGGGCCAATATAACCACCGGGTATGTATCACCGGCTTTCCCGGCAGGAATGGTAAAAACACCGGGAATCTCCGTATTCCTGGCACTGGGAATGGACAGAGTAACCGTATCAATCTGCGTCTGTCCGGGTTTCGTCTCCCCGGTACTGGCGCAGGAAAAAAGAACCCACAGGGCAAGCAAGACTGCGGCAGATTTAAATATACGATTCATGGAAACCTCACTTATTATTATTCTATCCGTGTGTACAACCGGTGAATGTTTCCAGTATAGGCCAGTTGCGGAGAGGCCGCAACCGGATACTGAATGGTTTTATAAATACCAGGCCGCAGAAAATCCGCGGCGGCGGGATATTGCCCGGAAATATTTTACTGTTGATAACCGGTCATGCCGGCACAGGTTTTTAATGACAGGGGAACAAACATGTTAACGCCGCATAAATAAGGATGAATACTTCATTGTTTCCGGATTCGTTTTTGGTTTTCCTCTTCCGCGGTGCATTGAAAAACTTCCCCGATGGGCACGCCGAAAACATCGGCGATACGGAACGCCAGTTCCAGAGACGGAGTGTACTTCCCCGCCTCCAGGGCCACGATGGTCTGGCGGGAAGCCCCAGCCTTTTCCGCCAGCTCCAGCTGGGTCATCTCCCCGGCAAAAAACCTGAGGGAACGGATGCTGTTGGTTATGGTCAGTTTCCTAGCCATTGCTGACACCCCATTCGTAAAGGAACACACTCATTCCGCCTTCCACAAGGGTTCCAAGAAAAAAACTGCCCAGGAGGATGTGCAGGGCCGATACCGCGGGAAGGCCAATGGCAAGGGCGCCTAAAAAGGCCATACCGCCCAGCCCACCGCAGACGTAACCGGCCCTGAGGGATTTGAGGCTGATAATCCTGTCCATTTCATCATCCGCCAGGGAAGAAGCAACAATCCGCTCTGCTTCCGTGTCTCCGGATTCCCCATGCCGCATCGATTCCTTCGCGGCAACTCCTATGGCATAAAAAATATGGAAAAGGATCTGAATCACAATAACCAGGACCACACCGATTCCGATAAAGATGAGCAGTGTCACAGCCCAGGCGCTGAGATTATATGGATCAGGCGCCCGTCTTCCCAATGCGAAGATAAGATAGGCGGCGAGCAGGAGAAGCCCTGCGGCCATATTAACAATGGTACGGATGCTCTTTATTGACATGTTGGACTCCTTTCATACTTGTCATTTCTTATATATACAATGTAAAGTTTATTTTACATTTTGTCAATATTATTTTACATAAGGAAGAAAAGGTAAAAGTTTATTTTGGAACAATAATAGGATGAACTGTGCCTGCGGGACAAAAAAAATCCGGTCCCTATCCACAGGGGCCGGATCATAATAACTAAAGACTGCTTTATTCCGTTGATTTTTCTTCGGGCAGTAAAAAATACTGATTCTCCTGGGGGCCCTCAACCCAGATAACAGGAACCAGAAGGAGTACGGCGCCCACAACACTGGCGGCTTTGGTTTCGGTTTTCAATTTCGTATGCAGCGTCTGGTGCCCCTCTTTTTGTAAAACGACAGAATACACTCTTCCCAATCTGTTACTTATTTTGTAATCATAAATCGGCGTATCGCCGATAACCTTGCCGTCTAGTATGACCTGCGCTCCCTGAGGTGAAGAGTCAATGGTCACCTTCGTTGAAGTACTGCAGCCGGCAATACACAAAACGCCCATAAACAGAAAGAATACTTTTCCCAATTTGCTGCTCATAAGAACCTCCAATGGAATACCGTACATCAGTACGTTTTTTAACCGCGTCTATAAAAGATGGAATCAATAATCCGAGAAGAGACCCTCCCAGGTTACTTTAAACATCTCGGTTCCGGTGCTGTCCTGGACAAAGATATAAAACGAGTCGTCATCCCAATAGGGAATGCAGACGAATGACACGTTAGCGCCGCCGATACCAATGGAGTACTCCGCGGCAGTAAGCTTCATATTATAAAAATACCATGAAACGATGAAAAAATCCTTGTCTGCGGCATTTTTTTAATATCCCTTGCCTAGTGTAAAAGAGGCTGGTAGAATAAATATCCACGGAAAATATTCCGCCATGACCGGAGGTTTTTATGAATGCCGTAGTCCTCGCCGGGGGATTAAGTCCGGAACGGGATGTGTCGCTGTCATCGGGCTGCCTCATTGCAAACGCCCTGATCAAGAACGGCCATGCCGCCGTGCTACTTGATCTGTATACCGGTATGGAAGATTCGTCCTGTTTCGGTGAAGCCCTTGAAAAACATGGGGCCGGTAACTATACGTACACTATCCCGCCGGAGGAACCGGATCTCGAAAAACTTAAAACCCGCTGCGGCGGAAGGGAAGAATGGATCGGCCCCAATGTAATAGAGATCTGTAAAACCGCGGACGCTGTTTTCCTGGCTCTCCACGGAGCCATGGGCGAAAACGGACAGATCCAGGCGGTGTTTGACACATACAATATTTCATATACCGGCACGGGGTATACCGGAAGCCTCCTGGCCATGGATAAGGGAATTTCAAAAGAACTTATGTCCTTCCACAAGATAAAAACTCCGGACTGGATCCTGCATTACGGGAAAACACCGCCGCCGGTCCCGTTTCTGCCCTGTGTCATAAAACCGGTACACTGCGGCTCCAGCATCGGGGTGTCCATAGTTGAAACCGCCGGCGAATTCGCCGCCGCTCTCTCTTATGCCGGAAAATACGAGGACACACTGCTTTTTGAAAGAAAAATTGACGGCCGTGAGTTCACCGTGGGAATACTCGACGGCCGGGCGCTGCCGGTGATCGAAATTATTCCCCGGAGCGGGTTCTTCGATTACAGAAACAAATATCAGCAGGGTATGACCAGTGAAATATGTCCCGCGGATATTGACACATCCCTCAGCAGAGAACTTCAGGATACCGCATCGGCGGTACACCGGATCCTGCGGCTGGGGTCCTATTCCAGGATCGATTTTATCGTTGATAAAACGGGAACGGTACACTGTCTTGAGGCCAATACCCTGCCGGGAATGACTCCGGCCAGTCTGCTTCCCCAGGCCTCCGCCGCGGCGGGAATTTCGTACGAAGCATTGTGCGAACGGATTCTGAATTTGGCACTGGGCAATAAAAACTGAACAGACGGGGACAATATATTTATGGAATTATTCAGACCGATCGGTAAAAAAGAATATGATCTTATAAAAGAAACGGCTTTCAGGAAATTCCCGCCGCGGCTTTTTTGGCAGCCTATTTTTTATCCCGTTCTCAATTACGAATACGCCGAGAAAATTGCCCGGGAATGGAACACCGCGGATGAAGCATCGGACTTTGCCGGTATTGTAACAAAGTTTGAGGCAGAGGACACGTATATCCAAAAGTTTGAAAAGCATCTGGCCGGTTCCTCCCTGTGTGAAGAGCTCTGGGTCCCGGCGGAGGAGCTTGAAGAATTCAACAGCCATATTATCGGCACAATTACCGTCGTTTCGGTTTTTTACGGTGAAAAATACTCCCAGGAAAAGATTCACCTTTAGGTATTTACCTCTGTCCGACAAAAATAACGGAATCATTTTTATCTCCGGCGGGGTGTTTTATTATTTTAAGGAAGGTGAGTTAAGGCAGATTTTCTCCGCTATGGCAAATCATTTCCCCAAAGGCGAGGTCTGCTTTGACGCCGAATCGAAATGGGCGGTTTCCTTCTCCAACAAAATGGCAGCTAAAACCGGAAACAAAGGGGCGCTGATGCATTTTTACGTCAACAACCCGCGGCAGTCCAAGGCCTGGTCCCGGGATATCGCTGAAGTAACCTGTGAACCTTACTGTACCGGGATTCCCAGAAAAAAATCATGGGAATCCCAGACCCGCATACGGATGGCCATGCTCGACGGGCTCGGCATGATGAAGCTCGTCAGAATACGTTTTGCCGGATAGGAGCGCCGCAAAAAACCACCTAAAGACTCCTGATGAATTCTCCGGGAGAAATACCCAGGTTTTTTTTGAAGACCTTGCAGAAATACCCCGCATCCCGGTATCCGCAGGCCAGGGCTATCTCAGAGATCCGCCCGTTCCCCGAAGCCAGCAGTGCTTTAGCGTGTTCCAGCCGGCATTGCGTAAGGCAGGAGATAAAACTGGTTCCCAAATGTTTGGAAACCAGGGAACTGAGATATTCCGGGGAGACTTTTAACCGGTCCGCCAGGGAGTCCAGGGAAAGATCTTCCATGTATTCATTCCGGATAATCGCCGTCACCCGGTTTACCAAGGGATTACCGCTGTCTCCGGTTCCGGCGGCGCCCGCTTCCAGCCGGGTTATGATTGACTGAACCAAATCCTCAAAGGTAGATACAAAAGAACAGCGTTTTATTGATCCGGTAATTTCTTCGGGTTTAAGTTCTTCATAGATAGTGAAATTGTAAATACGAACGGCATAGAGCAGCGCCTCTCCCATTCGGACCATAGCGCTTTGGATATCATTATAATGGAAGAAACCTTCCCGCAGTCCCGCCGCAAACTTTTCCAGAGCGGACTGGGTTTTACTGATATTCCCCGCTGCCAGGGCCGCTGCGGCTTCCCGTTCCAGTGCCGCCGGATAAACGTAGGACTCGGCAGAAAGTTCACCGGTCAGCTCAGCGGTAAGAAATGTTCCGGCGGGATAAGACAGACTCCACCGGATCCGGGAAAACCCCTCATCAACATCACGGTCCAGGGAATCGATACCGCCGATGATTGTCCAGTACGCAGCCATGGGCTGCATACACTTCCGGCGGGAAAGGTCGAATACCCGTGCAGCGGTGATCCCGGGATCGGTTTCGGGCGGAAGGGCGCAGAGAAAGACAAAACGCTGCTTCCCGCCCTGTATTGCGGGATAGAAGCTGCCCCGGACCAGCGATACCAGTTCCGCCGAACGTTCCACAAACAGCCGCCGCTCATCTTCCGGCATATCCCGGTCATGGGAAAATACCATCAGGAGGAGCCGCGTCTCTTCCGGGATCCGGTCCCGAAGGGCGCCACGGAAAAACTCCCGCCGTGCCTCCGGAGACCAGAGGAATAGTCCCAGGATTTCCCTATCCGGCACCGACGACGGCAGCTGAGCTTTCAAGACCTTTTCGGCAATGATCGAATCCCGGGCACGGCCAAGGGAAGCGGTCAGCTCTTCCAGTGACACCGGTTTGAGAAGATAATCGGCGGTACGCATCTGCAGCGCCTGCCGGGCATATTCGAATTCAGCGTGACCGCTGAGGATGATGAACCGTGTCTCCGGAAGCCGCCCCTCCAGAGAACGGATCATCTCAAGGCCGTCCATAACCGGCATACGGATATCCGTGATTACCAGATCGGGTTTTAAGGTAACAATTACAGCCATTCCTTCCCGGCCGTTCCGCGCGCGGCCGACAACAGAATAATCTGGATCAATTCTTTCCGCCGCGGAGCAGATATGATTAAGCGTTTTCAGTTCATCTTCAACAATCACAATGGTCATGCTATTAAACCTTCTCCCGGTTGTCCCCGGACACAAGGGCTTTCTTCCTTATGCCGGGATGCCCATCCAGCGGCAGGCAGACGGTTATCTCCGTACCCATTCCCGGAGAACTTTTAACTTCCACGGAATAGCGGTCCTCATAGTACATCCGGAGCCGTCCCATCACATTGGGAATTCCGATGGATGTATTTTCCCCGTCCGGCAAAGAATCGTAAAACAGTTTCCGTATTCTGTCCCGGTCCATACCTTTGCCGTTGTCCCTGACCGAAAAGCGGAGCCGGTCACCGTCTTTTTCCGCGGCAATGGCAAGGATCCCGCCGCTGTCCATCTGTTCAAACCCATGCTCAATGGAATTCTCGATGAATGGCTGAAACAGCAGTTTATGAACGAGACAGTCCCTGACCGCCGGATCCGCGGTAATGGTGTATTCAAAATTATCCGAGAAACGGTACTTCTGAAGCCGCAGGTATTCCTCAAGGTACCGCAGTTCCGTAGACAGGGTTACCAGGGAATTGCTGTCCGCGATACGGTACCGGAGAATGGAAGCAAGCCGGTGAAGCATGCTGCTGATCTCTGTCTGACCGTTTTCTATGGCCAGCCAATTTATGGAATTGAGGGTATTGTACAGGAAATGGGGATTTATCTGGGCTTCCAGGGAACGGATCTCCGCCTCTTTTTCCTTCCGGGCGGCTTCCCGGACCAGCTCCATCTGGTGGAGAATGGTTTTCATCATAGCGTTGAACTGCTCCGCGATACGGCTGACCTCGTTCTCCTCCCCTGCCGGGGCTGTCACCCCAAAGTCCCCCAATTCTGCACGGTGCATGGTGGAGACAATCATCCGCAGAGCCCGGGCGCGGGACCGGGACAGAAGCAGCACCGCTGTGACCGTACACAGAAACAGAAACGCGGAAATGGCGAGTATGCTCGCCCGTACCGCGCTGAATTCCCGCCCGGCGTATGAACGGTCCAGAACATTGTGGAGGAGCCAGCCGGAATTGGGAATTTCAATAGTATGAATGATACCATCCGGAGCCGGGATTACCCGTCCCAGCATCGTCTGGTCAGGATGGGATATCACAACTCCCGTACTGTCGGTGATATACAGGAAATTGTCCCGGGGATTTTCCGCGATAGAAGCCTCGGCGCAGAGTTCCGCCAGAACCCGCCCGTCCAGGTTCATGACATAAGCCGCGAGGAATTCGTTTTTTACGAGGTCAATGATCTTCTGACGGTAGGTAATGAGGCTGTAGGCACGGTTGTCCTGTACGGAGAAATACGATGTCAGAGCCCACTTATTGTCATGGCGGTATACGGGAATATTCTCCATCTCCGCCATGTAATCGCCGTACCGCTGTTCCAGAGCGAGCTTGTCCTGGAGCCGGTCCACCCAGATCTGCCGCCCGCTGTCGCGGACCTGGAGACCGATACTTTGGATGGCGCCGTGGTAACTCAGCATGGTCTGAAATTCCCGGAGAATATCACTGTGGGCCATGATCTCCGTAATAAGGCTGTCACTCCTGAGATCCCGGATCCGCTGCCAGAAAGTTTCATTCAGCATCAGCTGAAATGACGCGTCCTCATACCGGCGGAGCGCCGACTGAATACTGGTTGAGGCCTGGAGAGAATTGGAACGGGCATAGCGGACGATCTTTTCCTCAAGGATGGTAGCCGTATAGCCCAGCTGCACCGCCAGGAGTATGATCAGTGGAATCACCGATGTTCCCAGGAAGGTAAGGATGAGCTGTTTCGAAAAGGTGAGGCGCCGCCACCGGGCAACAAGGCTGTTCCGTTTCATAGAGTTTCTCCGGGAAAGTATACCATTCTTTTATTCCGGCAGCCGAAAAAAAAGTAAAAAATATTAAAAAATTACCCAATGCTTAAAAATTGCCAATTCCGGGAATTCAAAAACCGCGGGTATTATGATTTATAACTTTTAAGGAGGATCAATATTATGAAGAAACTGCGAACCATGCTTATCCTGGCCATTGCCCTGGCAGCCGCGGGAACCGTATTTGCCGGCGGCGGCGGAGACGGAAAAGCCCAGTCAGGCGGAACCGCGAAAACCCTCAATGTGGTGCTTTCCTATTCCAAAGAAAAAACAGTGCTCTACGAATGCCTGGATCAATTTACCAAAGAAACCGGAATTGCCCTGAATATCCAGTACATGCCTCTGTCGGATGTACGGAAACAGATCAACATAATGGTAGCCGGCAACAGCCTGCCCGACGTGATAGACGTTGACGGTACCGATACCTACACCTACGCGAAGATGGGGATTCTGGCGGATATCACCGGCCGGGTAACATCCGAACTTGAGACGGATAAATTTTACGACGATGTGATGAGCTTCAGCCGGGTGGACGGCAGGTATTACGGACTTCCTTTTACATCCAACAATGTCTGCCTCTACTACAACAAGGAACTGCTCAGCAGAGCAGGCGTTGCCAAGGTTCCGGAAACCTGGGACGAACTCCTTGCCGCGTGTGAACGTATCAAGAACAATACCTCCGCGTATGGCTTTGCCGTTTCCGCGGGCCAGAACACGGACACTCCCTTCCATTTCTTTCCGGTGTACTACCAGGCCGGGGGCGGAACCGGAGATACAATCAAACTCGACAGCCCCGAGGCCATCCGGGCCCTGAACTATTACCGGACTCTTCTGGACAGAGGGTATATGCCCGTGGAAGTGGCAACCTACAACGCCGCGGACATCGCCAATCAGTTTGCCGCGGGCAACATCGCTATGATGTTCGACGGTCCCTGGCGCCTTGCTTCGGTACAGCGGGACGCGGGATTTGAATTCGGCATTGCCGAGCTTCCGGCAGGCCCCGCGGGGAAAGCCAGTGTCCTGGGAGGCCACAACTGGGTGGTGGTGGATAATGAAAATGTCAATGCCAGCTGGGAATTCATCAAATTCATGAACCGGCCCGATATTATGGCCAAATACAGCGAAGCGGAAAACTATATCCCCGCCCGGAAAGATGTAGCCGAATCAAGCGCCTATTTCAGCCGGGCTCCGATTAATACCTTCATTACCATGGCTGCCAATGCCAAAGCGAAACCCGTGATGGCATTCAGCAAACTCAACGACATTATGACAGAGATGGTTCAGTCCGTGGTGATCGGAACCAGGACTCCGGAACAGGCGACCCGGGCTGCGGGCAATGCCTATGAAGCCGCGAAATAATACAGCAATCTAAAAAAAGTAAAATTAAAAAAACAGCGGGGCGCTTCAGAATGAAACGTCCCGCTGTATACCCTGTTTTCCCCGCCGGAGGATTCCATGAAAAAACTGACCTACGAACAGAAGGAAAAACGGGCGGGTTACTGTTTTACCCTGCCGGCTCTGATTTTCCTTCTGGGGTTTATTCTGTTTCCTATTTTGTACAATGTGCTGATGAGCTTCCGGGAGGTCAATCTCATGACCTTGAACCGGGTGCAGCCCTTCGCAGGCCTGGAGAATTACCGGGCTATTTTAAGAATGCCGGTGTTCGGCAAAGCATTTGCCAACACGCTGCTTTTTACTTTTGTTTCACTGTTTTTTCAGTTCATCATCGGCTTTGCCCTGGCTCTGCTCTTCAGCAGAAAATTCCGGCTGAATAATATGTCCCGGGGGCTCATGCTGGTATGCTGGCTCATTCCGCTTATGGCGGTTGCCTCAGTCTGGAAGTGGCTTTTCGCCAGCGATTCCACGGGGATTATTAACTTCCTCCTCATGAAACTCCGTCTGATTCAGGAGCCGGTTAAGTGGCTCCTGTCCCCAGGCAAGGCCATGCTTGCCCTGATCATTGTCAACATCTGGCGGGGAGTTCCCTTCAACATGCTCCTCCTTGCCACGGGTCTGACTACCCTGCCCCGGGACGTATTCGAAGCGGCTTCCATCGACGGCGCCACCAAATGGCAGAGTTTTGTCTACATGACTATTCCTCTCCTGCGGCCCACCATCATCAGTGTGGTTACCCTGGGATTCATATACACCTTCAAAACCTTTGACCTGGTTTTCATCATGACCGGAGGCGGGCCCCTGTATTCCACGGAAATTCTGGCCACCATCTCATACCGGCTTACCTTCAATGATTTTGAATTCGGCATGGGTTCCGCCGTGGCTAACGTCATGCTGGTGGTACTGGTTATTGTCGGACTGGTAAATCTAAAGTTTACCGGCAAGGATGAGGTGATGTCGTAATGAAAAATCCTCTGTCTTCAAAAATATTCAGAACGGAACTGATACTGAACCTGGCGGCTATCGCGCTGGTGGTAATTTTTCTGTTCCCGGTATACTGGATGTTTATCACTTCCCTGAAATCCAACAGCGAGATCTTCGCCAGGACACCGACCTTCTTCCCGAAAAAGATTGTCTTCGACGGATATATCCGCCAGCTCGGATACAGCGCGGTACCGATATGGGTCAACTTCCGGAACAGTTTTGCCATCGCATTCTGCACCACCGCGGTCTCTACGGTGCTGGCGACTTTTTCCGCCTACGGTCTGGCCCGGTACCGGCTTAAGCTGGCAAAACCCATCATGATGTGTTTCCTCATCAGCGAAATGCTTCCCACGGTGCTCTTCCTGGCGCCGCTGTTCATTACGTTCAATAAAATAAAAATAATGGACACTTTGCTGGCGCCGGTAATATTTTCCTGTCTCCACGGCATCCCATTCAGTGTCATAACCCTGCGGCCGTATTTCCTCGGAATTCCCAAGGAACTTGAAGACTCGGCCATCATCGACGGATGCAACCGGTTTACGGCGTTCATCAGAATCATGGTGCCCATCGCCGTTCCCGGGATCGTCATCGCCGGGGCCTTTACTTTTATCTGGGGATGGGGTGATCTTATGGGTGCCCTTACATTTATCCGTACGGACATGCTCCAGCCGCTCACGGTTAATATGTACAAAGCCATCGGTGAGTTCGGCGTCGAGTGGAGCAGCCTCATGGCTTTTGCGGTAATCATCACCGTACCGGTGCTGCTGATGTTTATTTTCCTGCAGCGTTATCTGGTAAACGGCATGACCGCCGGGGCTGTCAAAGGATAACCAACTGTTTTACTGGAGGATACTATGGCATTTCCCTTTCTGAACGATCCCCTGCCCCCGGTGCCGGCCCCAAGCGCCTCAGTAATCCGGGGAAAGAATTACCGCTTTACGGTGCTCACCGAACGGCTGGTACGGATTGAATACGATGAAACCGGTGCCTTCGAGGACCGGCCAACCCAGATCACGGTGAACCGTAATTTTGAAACGCCCCGGTTCAGCCTTACCGAAGATGACCGGGATATCCAGATCCGGACGGATTATTTTGAACTCCGGTACCGCAAAGGACCATTCACACCATACAGTCTGTCCGTTGAAAAACTGGGAGGTTATTCCAACCACGACAACATCTGGCATTACGGGGAAACGCCTCCGACCCTGAAAGGAACGAGCCGGACCCTGGACAAAGCCGACGGTGCCATTGCTCTGGAGGAAGGGCTCTGCGCCCGGGCGGGATTCGCGGTTCTGGATGATTCTTCATCGCTCGTCATCCGGGAGGACGGCTGGGTGGACCGGCGCCGTGAGGGTGTGACCGACATCTACTATTTCGCCTACGGCCACGACTTCCGGGCCTGCATCCGGGACTTCTACCGTCTCACCGGGGCGCCGCCTCTGCTGCCGAGGTACGCCCTGGGCAACTGGTGGAGCCGGTATTTCGCCTACACCCAGGAAGGGTACCAGGAACTGATGGAACGTTTCGCGGAAAAGGACATGCCCTTTTCAGTGGCGGTCCTGGACATGGACTGGCACGTAACAAACATCGAGGAACGCTACGGCCGGGGCTGGACCGGCTATACCTGGAATACGGAACTGTTTCCGGACCATCCGGCGCTGCTTCGGTGGCTCCACGACCGGCATCTCCGGGTGACCCTTAATCTCCATCCCGCCGACGGGATCAAGGCCTTTGAAAAAATGTACAGGCCCATGGCCGAAGCTCTTGAGGTTGATACGGAGAAAGAGGACCCCATTCCTTTCGATGTATCCGACAGGAATTTCATGGCCGCGTATTTTAAATTCCTCCACCATCCCCTGGAGGCCGAGGGGGTAGACTTCTGGTGGATCGACTGGCAGTCCGGAAATATCAGCCGTACGGAAGGACTCGATCCTTTGTGGATGCTCAACCATTACCATACCCTGGACATCGCCCGGGACGGAAAACGGCCTCTGATTTTTTCCCGCTACTCCGGTCCCGGAAGCCACCGGTATCCCGTGGGTTTTTCCGGGGATACCTGCATCACCTGGGATTCCCTGGATTTCCAGCCTTACTTTACGGCCACGGCATCGAATATCGGCTACGGCTGGTGGAGCCACGATATCGGCGGCCACATGAAAGGCTATAAGGATAACGAACTCATGGTCCGCTGGCTCCAGTACGGGGTTTTTTCCCCGGTTAACCGGCTCCACTGCAGCAACAGTCCCTTCACATCCAAGGAACCCTGGAACTACGGTCCCGAGGCCGAGGCGGTCATGGGCCGGTATCTCAGGCTCCGCCACGAACTCGTGCCGTACATTTATACCATGAACCGCCGCTGCACCGCGGAACTGGAACCTCTGGTGCAGCCCATGTATTATTCTCATCCTGAACACAAGGAAGCGTATACCCATCCCAACCAGTACTGGTTCGGGAGTGAACTGGTAATCGCGCCCATTACCGGTCCGGCCCTGCGGGAGACCCGGCGGGCGGCGGCTGATGTATGGCTTCCGGAAGGAACCTGGACGGATATATTCACCGGGACGGTATACCGGGGCGGCAAAACCATCCGGGTATGGCGGCCGCTGTCGGAATACCCCGTGTTTGCCAAAGCCGGCGCCATCCTTCCGCTGGCCCGGCGTGAACCCGGAAGTAACTGTATCGACAATCCCGCGGAACTGGAGCTTCTGGTTTTTCCCGGAGGGGACGGAACCTTTACCCTCTACGAAGACAGCGGCGAAGGCGCCGTGGGCAGCCGGTTCGCGGAAACCGAGATCCGGCTCACCGCCGGGAACACCGTGAGCCTCAGTATTTCTCCCCGGGGAGACCTGTCGGTGCTTCCCCAGTCACGGCGCTACTGCGTCAGGTTCAGAGGCTTTAAAGACCCCGGAGACCTGCAGGGTTTCCGGGCGGAATCCGGCGGGGAGGTTCTGGATGCCGTGTGCCGGTATGACAGCGCGGCCCGGACCCTGGAAGTTGATCTCCCGGCACTCCCGGTATCCCGGGAAATAACCATCACCGCGGGAACACTCCGGCAGGCAGAAGCGCTATACCGGGACGCGTTTATCAGTATCCTGGAAGACATGCAGATTTCCTACGAGCTCAAGGATGAAATTCTCCGTATACTCGGCACGGCTGAGTCCCCGCAGGATCTTCTGGCGAGTATATCCGCCGCAGCGGATGATCCCAACGTAATCAGTGTGCTTGCGGAAATGATCTGCGCCTGAGAACGCCGGCCGTGTCCCCGCTCATAGCGGGGATTTTTTTTATTTGTATTCCGGCAGCCATTGCGCGTGGGCTTCCATGAGTTCATCACACATGGCCGTGATGGAATCTATATCCAGTTCCGCCGCCGTATGGGGATCCAGCATGGCCGCGTTGTATACCAGGTCTTTCTTCCGTTCCCGGGCAGCCGCGATGGTCAGGAGCTGAACATTTATGTTGGTCATGTTCATAGCCGCGAGCTGTACCGGCAGGGAACCTACACGGCAGCCCCGGATACCCTCACCGTTCACCAGGCAGGGAACCTCTACACATGCGTCCGCGGGCAGATTGCCGATAAGCCCCGCATTCAATATATTGCCGCCGATTTCGTATGGCTTATTCAGAATAATACTTTCGATAATATACGACGCATACTCCCGGCTCCGTTCATGGGATACCGCAGGGTCAGCGGTAAACTCCGCGCTGCGGCTTTTCCATTCTTCTATTTGCTGCACACAGCGGCGGGGATATTCATCCAGGGGAATATTGAACCGTTCGATCAGTTCAGGATACCGCGCTTTTATAAAAAAGGGATTGTACTCCGCGTTATGTTCGCTGGATTCGGTGCAGTAATACCCGAAACGGCGGAGGTATTCATACCGAACCATATCGTTATGGAGGCCCGCGGCGTTTTGCTCCGCGGCCCGGCGGCGGATTTCCGGATACAGATCCCGGCCATCACGGTCAAGTATTTTGAGGAGCCACGCCATGTGGTTGATTCCCGCGATTAATTCCCGGCGGCCGTCAATGACATCTTCCATACCGAGATGGCGGAGAAGCCTTTCACTGCACACCTGGACGCTGTGGCAGAGGCCAACGGTTTTTATGCCGGTATACCGCTGCATATATCCCGTGAGGATCGCCATAGGATTGGTATAGTTCAGAAACCAAGTGTCCGGACAAACCTCTTCCATGTCCCGGGCGAAATCCTCAAGCACAGGAATCGTCCGGAGTCCCCGCATGATGCCGCCGATTCCCAGGGTGTCCCCAATGGTCTGGCGGAGACCGTATTTTTTCGGGATCTCAAAATCCGCTATGGTGGCGGGATCGTAACCGCCAACCTGAATGGCGTTGACCACGAAGTCCGCTTTATCAAGAGCCTTGCGCCGGTTCTCCGTCCCCATGAACACAGAGATCGCCGCGCGTCCGGCGTTGCAGTTCCGGTTGATCAGATCCAGCATAACCTTGGATTCATCAAGCCGCTGCGCGTCAATATCGTAAAGGCGTATATCCGCGTTTCCCAGTTCTCCGGCGCACATGATGTCCCCCAGAACATTCTTGGCAAACACCGTACTTCCCGCACCCATGAAGGCAATCTTCATTCCGAACCCTCCGGTTAATTATTGATATACAATCATACCACGACCGCGCTTTGTGTTAAATTGAAAAAGGGGCCGGAAATATGGTATTATGGAACCAATGAAACGGTACCGTTCGGTCCTGAACCGCGGCTTTTCCGGGGTGAATCCCGTAACCTATGGGAACGAAGACTGTGAGCCCGGTCATGCCTTCGGCTACGCGGTGCGGGAATATTATCTCATCCATTTTATCACCCGTGGAAAGGGAATCTTTATCAGGAACGGCATCGAGCACTCCCTGTCGGACAACAGCCTTTTTCTTATCCGGCCCGGCGAGCGGACATACTATGCGGCAGACAAAGCAGACCCCTGGAGTTATATCTGGATTGGTTTCGACGGAGAAGCTTCCGGCGGCCTCCTGGCGGAAGCTGGATTCACCGACGCTCAATGCACCGGCCGGTTTCCCAGGGTCAGGCATATTTTTGAAGAGATAGCCGAAATCCGGGATCAGGAAGCCGCCACGGAACTGCTGCTGACGGCAAAGATATACGAATTTCTCGGCCGCTGCGCCGGAGCCGGACAGGCGGTACGATCCTATCCCGGGTACCACGCTGCCCGGGCCTGCGACTTTATCAGGACCAACTACGCTTCCCGGATCAGGATTACGGAACTGGCGGAACTGCTCCACCTGGACCGGCATTATTTTACCAGGATCTTCAGGCAGGAACAGGGCTGTACGCCAAAGGAGTTTCTCATCGGAATCCGAATGGTCCGGGCAGCGGAACTGCTTTGTTCCGGCACCTTGAGTATCCAGGAGGTAGCCCGGTCAGTGGGTTACGGCGACCCGCTTCTCTTTTCACGCATATTCAGGAAGAAATACGGCGTCAGCCCCCGGGAATACCGGTCCGGAGGCTGATACCAGAACAGGGCAGTTCCATTGTCCGGAACTGCTTTTGCGGATAAGGACATAAGAAAGCGTTCTTACAGTACCGCCATAAAACTGTCGGTAAACAGTTTCTTTCTCCTCTCATAATCTTTCTTTGAATCTATTTCCTGCCGCATCAGTTTTATCATCAGGGCTTCGTAATTTTCAGGAAGCTGGTCCAATTCATAGGAATAATACAGCCGCCTGTCTTCAGCGGGGGCGTATTTATTATTTTTGTAATAGAGGCACCGGATGCCCTGGTTTATCGCAGTGTTCAGATTCTGGTGCATCTGTGAATAAGCTTCCCGGATCTCCCAGCGTTTTTCTTTTGAGAGGACATACTGGATGTAGTTTTTCTCTACCTCCAGTTCTTTCTTCTGTTCTTCTTTGGCAAAACTCTCTATCGATGCCAGCTCTTCTTTATATTTCCCGCTCTCATCATATAGAATCTGTGACTCCAGCAATGCGTATTTCCGCGCTTCTTCTGTTTTTCTGAATTTTTGGCTTGTGATAAAGTCGCCGAACAAGATGGCAAACCATTCTCCGTTCCATTTTATACAATGGTAGGGAATATAGGGATCCTGGTCTTTGCCGAATATTTTTTCAGCGGTAATTTTTGAGTTTTCTTTTCTCATTACTATAAGATCTATCATCCCGCCCTTTTCGCTTGGGAAGTAATCACCCCGGGAAACACTGCCGGACAGCAGGATGGTTTCTATTTCTGTCTTATCAATGGTCTTCAGATATTTAGCCGCGTGTTTTTTGATTTTTGAAATATACTCTTTCTGCCGTTCCTTCATATCCAGTAATTTATACATTTTCCCCTCCGCAACAAATCAATCATTCCGACGGACAAACTGCACCGTATCTATACCGTATACCATTTAGATCTTCCTGGCAATCTTACCCGGAGCAGGCTCTGTACCGGAGCCAGCGGACACCTGAGCCGGTCATTCCGGCCGCCGCGGCTCGTAGCGCAGAATGACTATGCCGTCTTCAATATAATAATGGGTCATAGTCAGGGGAATTACCCGGCTGCCGCCGAGGAATAGAGGTCTCCCGCTACCCAGAATAACCGGAATAATACCGATGATATATTCATCAATAATTCCGGCTTTAAGCAGCGGGTCTATGGAAACACCCCCGCCGAAAAGATACACATCTCCGCTGCCCTGTTTTCTGATTTCCTCAATCTTTTCCGGGATATCCCCAGAAATAAACCGGACGCTGCCGTGATCCGCGGTTTCCCGGGAGGTGATTACGTACACCGGTTTATCCCGGAAATCTTCATGAAACCCCTGGTCATAACAGGCTCTTCCCATGATTACCGCGGAAACACCCGCCAGGAATTTACCATGGTCCCAGCGGTCCGCGGTGTTGAGTTGCGGATTGCCGGATCCCTTAATCCAGTCATAGCCGCCATGTTCATCGGCAATATACCCGTCCAGGCTTACCGCTAGATTAAGAATAATTTTACCAGCCATGAAAAGGATCATATCAGAGAAACAGCGGTTCCGGAAGACAGCTTCCAGCGGAAAAATGCCGCACAATTTACTTGACATGTCAAACATATTCCGGTATAGTGATTTTACTTGACTTGTCAAATAATATAAGGACTGGGATGGATACGAAAAATTTAGATTCCCTCTGTATCGGTGAACTGGCTTCCGTTTTGTACCGGCAGTACCAGGCCTTTATAAACCGTGAGATGAAGGAATACGGTGTCAACTCATCGGAATTCCTGTATCTCATAAGAATTCCCGACAGCGGAACAGTTAATCAGACCTATTTGGCTGAAACTGTTTTCTGTGATAACGCCATTGTATCCCGCAGCATTCAGTCCCTGGCTGATAAGAAGTTAGTTGCCAGGGAACGGTCCGGGGAGGACAAACGTGCCGTGATGGTGTCCCTCACACCGGCGGGAAGAAAGGCAAAACAGGCGGGTCTGGAAAAACGGGATCTCTGGAAAAAAACGGTAATGTATGATTTATCGGAAAAGAACAGCGTCACCCTCATCAGAACATTGAAAAAGATGGCGTCCAGGGCATTATCTGCCGCAGAAGACGGCAATACAAAGGCGGAGGAATAATTATGGACAGAAAGGTCACCCAAATACACTTTAGTCCCGGAGGCACTACCGCGGCGGCCGCGGCGGAAATATCCGGTGCTTTATCCCAAGATTTCAGCACCATTGATTTATTGAAAACGAAAACACCCGGAGAGATATCCTTTGGATCCGATGAGCTGGCCGTGTTTGCCATGCCGGTTTTCGCGGGAAGAATCCCCGGGGTCTGTCCGGATATGCTTTCCAGGATGAAGGGAAAAAATACACCCGCCATTGCCGCGGTGGTCTACGGAAACCGGGCTTACGACGACGCGCTGCTGGAACTGACGGATATCCTCACCGATAATGGATTTGTGGTTATTGGCGCCGCAGCTTTTGTGGCCCGGCACTCCATCTTTCCCGAAGTAGCCCGCGGCCGGCCCGATACCGCGGACAAAGAGATTCTCCGGAATTTTGCCAGGCAATGCGGGAACAGGCTTGAGACAATCGCAAGCCAGGGACACATCACCGTAAAGGGCAGCCGCCCGTACCGTGAAGCGCCCCCTCTACCGTTAAAACCGTCGGGAAACTCCCGGTGCAACAGCTGCGGAGCATGCGTCAAAATTTGCCCGGTTGGAGCCATCACCGCGGAGGAACCGCGGAAAACCGATAAGGCGGCGTGTATCACCTGTACTGCCTGTATCTATGTCTGCCCGCAGAAGGCCCGCTCATTCCGGGGATTAACCTACAAACTTGCGGGCGGAGCTTTCAGGAAAAAGTGCAGCAGCCGGAAAGAACCGGAACTCTTCGCCTGACAGCAGTTAAGACCGCAGACGCAAAGAGCTGACCGGGGGATGGCATATTGCATAAAAAAACCCGGGAATAATTTCCCGGGTTTTTCCGGCTGCGGGGAATCAGGCGATTTTATGCCACTTGTCGTTGCCGCACCGGGCACACTTGGGCAGTTTTGATTTCTTGTCGATCTTGATCTCATTGCCGCACCGGGTACATTTGTAGGTCCCGGGTTCCACTTCCGAACCGGAGGTATAAATTTTCTGGTCCATTGGTAAACGCTCCTTTTTTAAATTTTCCCCTCCGCTGCGGACAGAGGAGGTTCTTCTATAAGTATTATGAATTATCCGCGGGTTTTCAAGGAAGCCGCCGGAGCGTTTCTCAGGGATTGCTCCGGACAGTTTCCATGGAATTAAAGATCCGCCGCCATTCTTCGGGCATGCTTACGGGGCGGCCGTCCCTGACAGAAATGTACCCAAGCTTAAGATCCAGGGCGACCAATACCTGTTCTTCCCGGAGGACTTCCTGGAAAACCTCAATGGCGAAACGCCCTGCCTTTTTGAGCCGGCTCCGCACAAGCAGCGCTTCATCCAGGAAAGCCGGGGCGTTAAAATCGATCTTAACGGAACGGACAACAAAAACCGTTCCTTCGTTCTGGAGAAATTTCCGGTGGTCGATTCCCAGAAGATGGAGCCACTCGGTCCGGGCGTGTTCCGCCATATCCAGATACCGGCTGTGGTATACCACCCCGCCGGCATCGGTGTCACTGAAGTAAACCCGCAGCGGAAAAAATGGGTATCCTTCTCACGGTAGCCTGATAAATTTGTTTCCATAAAAACATGATAGAAGGAGATCCGCCCGGCCGTCAAGAACGGATCTTGATAGAACCGGGATTATTCCGGGGTTATATGCATATTGACCGCGTCAACAATGCGGGAATGGATTTCCTCGATTTCACTAAGCCGTGTGTTGCGTATTCTGTTAATGATGCATCTAAAATCATCGGCGCCGCAAAGTTCCAATAAAATAATGAAGGTTGACGGAGAAACCGCCTTTGCCGCTTTTGCGATTTCATGAACAGTAAAGCTGCGCATGATTTTTTTTAATTCATTTTTATCGATCCGCCCTATGTCTTCAATACTGGATATAGTCTGGTTTGCCGCCTTTCCCATACAATCTCCTGTTTTTTTTAAAATATATAGAAAATATATGGCTGGTTCAAATGAATAAACTTCAGAGGAATACATTAACAAAAGATACACTAAAAAATTGAAAAACAATACATAAATACCGCTAAACGGGCTGTTTACGTCCAGCAAAACGGCCGGGGAATGCCGGAGCATTCCCCGATGGTTATTAATTTTCCGCGCCGGCCATAAGGAGCTGTTCCACGATTTCCGTGTAACCCGCTTCGCTGGCATAGTACATGGCACTATGCTGACTGTTGTCCACGGCGTTGACATCCGCTCCGTTTTCGATGAGCATGGCGGTAAAGTCATTCTGTCCGCGGAGAGCCGCAACGATAAGAGGCGTTTCACTGTCGGCATTTTTTCCGTTTACTTCGGAACCACCGTCGATCAGAGCCTTGCCGATAAACTTGTTTCCCCGGGAAGCGGCGAAATGCAGCGGGGAACTTCCGTCCAGAAGTTTGAGATTGGGGTCGGCGCCTCCCTTAAGGAGCAATTCCACAATATGAATATTGTCCCGGGCACAAGCAAGGAGCAGCGGTGATTCGCCGCGGTCGTTGAGGGCGTTGACGTCGGAATTGCCCGCCGTCAGAAGCGCCGTGAGGACTTCGCTCTGGCCGTTATAGGCTGCCTGATGGAGAGGTGTATTGCCAGTATTGTCCTTTTCCTCGGTTTCCCCGGAGAGCATTGCGATGATATCCCGGAGTCCCATGGCCGTGGCGTGATCCAGGGCACTGTGGCCGTTGTTGTCCTTGATGGATTTATCCGCCCCAAGCTCCAGCATAAGTTTGGCGATTTCGCTCCTGCCGGTGGCGACGGCGTAGATAAGCGGGGTTTGTCCTTCTTTGTCGGTAACGTTAATATCCGCACCCTGCTCACAAAGCATTCTGATAATATCCTTGTTGCCGCTCTTGGCGACCACATGGAGGGGGGTCACACTCCGGTTATCCGCCAGACTAACATCCGCTCCTGCGTCAATGAGGATCTTCGCGATATCCCGGGCGCCCTTAAGGCAGGTGTAATACAAAGGGGTACAGCCCATGCCGTCCCGTTTGTCCACATTGATACCGCCTTTTTTCATAAAAGCCTGAACCACGCCCTTCTGCCCGTTCTTGCAGGCGTTCAAAAACATATTATCCAAATCAGCCATCGTCCTACCTCATATCTTTGTTAAAAGTAATTTAACTAACGTTTCATTGTTTTTCGCCGTGGCGTAATCCAGGGCGGTTTTCCCTTCGTTGTTCGCCGCGTCCGGCAGCGGATCACCGAAATCGAAGAGTACCTCCGCCAGGGTTTTTGCTCCCCGGAGGCTTGAGTTTGCCGCGGCGTAATGGAGAGCCGTGTTTCCCCACTGATCCTTCCGGTCCACCGCGGCTCCGGCTTCCAGAAGCAGCAGCTGGATGCTTTCCATTGTGTTGAAGTCCCCGCCGCAGGCCAGCATCAGCGGAGTCTGGCCGCCCAGGCTGGCTTTGTCCGGGTCGGCTTTGAGCCGGAGACACTCGTCCACCACCACGGCCTTGTAGCTGTCGTACCCCGAACCTTTGCCATAGGGAGAACGGCAGGCCAGGCCCAGAAGGGTGTCGCCGTCATCGTTCACCGTATCGTTAATGTCATAGCCCTTCTCCACCAGCATCCGGAGGATGGCTTTCTGTTTCTTCTCTCCCGCGGCCTTCCAGTTGGCCGGGTTGTCGATGCCAAAGCCGAAAAGGAACGCCGCAGCGGGACTGCCGCTGCCGTTTTTGACCCGGGGGTCCGCCCCCAGATCCAGAAGCAGCCGGACCGCGCCGTCGTTCAGGGCGGAACAGGCCACCCCCAGGGGCATCATTCCGGAGAAACTCTGGTCGTCGCTGATCTCATTGGGATCTGCCCCCATTTCAATAATTGCCCTGATCGCTTCTGTATCCTTCTGGCGTACCGCCTGGTGGAGGGTCATCCCCCCGGCGGCCAGACGCTGATCCGCGTCGGGATTGCCGTCGTCTTCCGGCGAATAGGATCCGTCCAGCAGGGCGGCGATCTTCTTGGCGCCGTTCCGCACCGCCAGGGTATGGGCCGTTTCCAGCATATTGTTTTTTTCATCCGGATCAACCCCGGCCTCAAAAAACACCCGGGCGGTTTTGAAATAATCCTCGAGCCGGGATTCCTTTTCCGTTACCCGGCCTTCCAGTTCGGCGAGGCTCACCGGGGAACGCTGTTTTTCCGGAAGGTTTTCCTCATCCTTCTTCTTAGCGACCTGTTCTTTTGCTTTTTCAAGATCCTTTACGTGGTTATAGGAATACTCCGCCGCCAGGTGGAGACCGGTGTTTCCCTTGTCGTCCGCCTTGGTGAGATTGGCTTCCTTTTCCTTAAGAGCGTCGACAAATTCCCAGTTCCCGTCCCGGGCCGCGTAATGGTAACAGAGCTTATCCGCTTCGTCCTTCCGGAGTATACCCGCCCGGGCATCGAGCAGCAGCAGCGCCGTCTGCCGGACCTCCCCGGGTTCGGGTTTCCGGCTGCCCGGATAGGAATACTTTGCCAGGGTAAAGACCGGCAGCGCCCCGGCACTGTCGGGATCATTGGGATTGAAGCCCTCCTCCAGGAGAAACTCCACCGCTTCGGGATGGACGTTTTTCACTGCCTGATGCAGGAGGTTTCCCCCGCCGTAGCCGGGACTCATGGCCGTCTTGGCGGCTTCGTCACCGGCGTTTTCGGCGCAGAAGTCTTTATACATTTGGAGAATGGCATCCCGTCCGGTTCCCTGGAAATAAGCGTTCTGAATTTCATTTATCTGCATAGACGGCCGTCCTCCTTGCTGCAGCTGGCGATCGGTTATTTCATTTCATCCATAGAAAGAATAGCTGCAATATTACCATAGTCCTTGCCGGCCAGGGAAGCGGCGATGCCGCGGATTCTGTCCCAAAGACCGCAGTGGACACAAACATCGGCGGTCAGCCGGAATATCGTATCCCGGAGATACACCGGGAGGCGGCCGGCGGCTTCTTCACTGATGGGATTCCGGTAGCCGCTGCCGGCCGCTTCCATCCGGAAGAGCTTTTCATACAGTTCATCCTTGAATCCATCATCCGGCACCGTATGCTGTTTTGCCAGCAGGAGCGCCTTGTCCAGATAAGCCAGCGCCGTTTCCCAGGCAGCGGCCTGCATGCAGCAGAGTGAAAGGTTGACGTACACTGCCGGAGAAGGCTGCTGTTTTTCCAGAGAAGAAAAAAGCCGGTACGCCTGGGCGTAACTTCCCGAGTTATACAACCCTATTCCGGCGGAAAAAACGGCGGCCCGGTTTTCCGTACCGGGCCCTGGGGATGCTCCTAACAATGACAAGAACGGCCTCCTGCTGCCAAAGAAACGAAACGGCAGTCTCTGTCTTTAATATACCCCATGGGCATGAAAAAAAATACCATAATTGTAATTTTCCTGCCCATGATATACCATAACGGGACAGGAGCAGTACCCATGGCATTGATTCTGCTTATCATCATTTATATTACCTTCATCAGCCTCGGACTGCCGGACTCTCTTCTGGGGTCCGCGTGGCCGATTATGCAGGCAGACCTTAAGGTTCCCCTTTCTAACGCGGGGCTGCTTTCCATGATTACCACCGGAGGGACCGTTGTTTCCAGCCTCCTGGGCGGAAAACTCATACGTCTTCTGGGCACGGGAAAACTGACCTTTATCAGCGTTGCCATGACCGCCGCGGCGCTGCTGGGATTCAGCCTTTCGCCGTCCTTTCTCTGGCTGATGGCATGCGCCATTCCCCTGGGGCTTGGCGCCGGCGCGGTGGACACGGCGCTTAACAACTTCATAGCCCTCCATTACAAAGCCCGGCACATGAATTGGCTCCATTGTTTCTGGGGTATCGGCGCCACGGCGGGACCGCTTATTATGTCGGTTTTTATCAGCCGGGACGCCAACTGGCGGGGCGGGTATTCAGCAATTTCCGTGATACAGTTCAGCCTGGTGCTGATTTTGGCCTTCGCCCTCCCGCTGTGGAAAAAGTTTGAATCCCCGGCCGACGACAACCCGGAACAGACCGACCGGCGGAACAGAAAGGGTGTGTTGTCCATTCCCGGAGTCAAAGCGTCCCTGACGGCGTTCTTCGCATACTCCGCTGTTGAACTGGGCGCCGGTCTATGGGGTACGACGTACCTTACGCTGTATAAAGGCCTGCCGCCGGACACCGCGGCCCGGGCTTTCGCGCTGTACTACGCCGGAATTACCGCGGGCCGGTTTGTCTCAGGGTTCGTAACCATGGCCATGGACAACCGCCGCCTTATCCGTTTGGGGCAGTGGGTGATCCTAACGGGAATTCTGGTGATTCTTCTGCCCCTGCCGCCGTTTTTCTCAATTACGGGATTTGTCCTCCTGGGGATCGGCTGCGCGCCGCTTTTCCCGTCCATGCTGCACGAAACCCCCGCCCGGTTCGGGCCTGGGGCGTCACAGACAATCATGGGGATTCAAATGGCCGCGGGATATACCGGAAGCACGCTCATGCCCATGGCCCTGGGATTTATCCTCTCAAAAGCCGGGGTGCAAATTCTCCCGTATTATCTGCTTTTCTTTCTGGTGTTATTAATCGGATGTTCCGAATATATCAACCGGCTCATGGCAAAAAGCGGGTCCGGAACTTCCGCCGCGTAAATCCCGGCGTTCTTAAAAAATATATCATTTCACATAAACGGGATGAAAAAATTGTTATATTCTCCATCCCGCGGAAAAAAATCAGTATATTAAGACTACGGTCCTGACCGGTTACAGTTACCCCGCGGGAGCAGAGTTTTGATTTCGGAAAAACAGGCAATCGCCAGGATGGATGCCGACCATCCTCTCCTTAAGTATATTGAACTTGAGGATGACACCATAAACGGTATCGTCGCCATGGCACCGATTTACCGCGGAGCGCTGCGGGAAGTAAGCACCAAGCTTGATAACATTGATTATGAATTCCAGACCCTTTACGACCACAACCCCATACACCACATGGAATCCCGGATTAAATCACCCCGGAGCATACTGGAAAAACTCAACCGGAGAAATATTCCCGTTACCATGGAGAATATGAAACGTGAAATTCTCGACATCGCGGGAATCCGGGTGGTGTGCAATTATACGGAGGATATCTTCAAGCTCGCGGAACTCCTCATTGCCCAGGAGGATATTGAGCTCGTATACGTCCATAACTATATCAATGAACCGAAGGAATGCGGCTACCGGAGTTTCCATCTGGTGGTAAAAGTACCGGTGTTTCTTTCCGTCGGGGCGGAACGTGTCCCCGTGGAAGTACAGATCCGCACCATTGCCATGGATATGTGGGCCAGCCTGGAACACGAAATACGGTACAAAGCGACCAAGGAAGTTTCGCCGGAGGCGGAAAAACGGCTCAAGCTGTGCGCCGACATCCTCGCCCGGACCGACATGGAGATGCAGGAAATTTACAAGGAATGCGTTAAGCGGGAAGAAGACGCCTCCGCGGAGCGGAAGTCTGAGGTATCCGCGGTGACGGGCCTTCACTGAGCGGCGGCCCGTTCGCAGGATACTTAGTAATACAGTCCGGGTTAAACCGGGCTTTTAAATAAATGACGCGTGCCGGAACCGGCACGCGTTTCTTTTTACTTCTTTCCGATATTCTCAAATCCGCAGTAGGGTACCAGGGCTTTGGGAATACGGACCGTACCGTCGGGCTGCTGGAAATTTTCCAGGATTGCCACCAGGGCCCGGGAGATCGCGATGGCGGTGCCGTTGAGCATATGGACGTAACGGTTTTTCCCGTCGCCGTCCTTGTACTTTATATTAAGCCTCCGGGCCTGGAAGTCCGTGCAGTTTGACGTGGAGGTAACTTCGCCCCATTCCCCGCCGTTCCTGCCGGGCATCCACGCCTCAAGATCCCACTTGCGGTAGGCCGGGGCGCCGAGATCGCCGGTGCAGGTGTCCACCACCCGGAAGGGTATTTCCAGACCGGAGAAAATCTCTTCTTCTACGGCACGGAGTTCGTCGTGGAACGCATCGGATTCCTCCGGCAGGCAGTACACGAACATTTCCAGTTTTGTGAACTGGTGCACCCGGTAGAGGCCTTTGGAAAACTGCCCCGAGGCGCCCGCTTCCCTGCGGAAGCAGTGGGAAAGCCCCGCCATCCTGAGGGGGAGTTTTTCCTTCGGGATGATAACATTGGAGTAATAGCCCCCCAGGGTTATCTCCGCGGTGCCCACCAGGCAGGTGCCTTCGTCTTCAATAGTGTATACATTGGACTCGGCTCCCCGGGGATTAAACCCGATGCCTTCGAGGATTTCCTCCCGGGCAATATCCGGGGTAATAAACGGAGTGAATCCCTTTTTCTGGAGCTTATCCAGGGCGTAGCGGATGAGCCCCAGTTCGAGAAAAACCGCTTCGTTTTTCAGATAATAAAATTTTGTCCCGGAAACCTTGGTCGCGGAATCGAAGTCAATGATATCGAGATCCTGACCGAGGGCGACATGGTCCTGGGGTTCGAAATCGAATTTGGTCGGTTCCCCTACCCGCTTTACCTCAAGGTTGTCCTTGTCCTCTTTGCCGATGGGCGCGTCGGGATGGGCCATGTTGGGAATGCGCCGGCCTTCGGCGTCGAGTTCCGCTTCCACCCGGGAGAGCTCCGCCTCGGAGGCCGCTATATCCTCCTTCAGCTTTTTGCCCTCTTCAATTAGCTTATTCCGTTCATCCGCTTCAAGCTTCCCCTTCATAGCCGCCGCGTTGGCGTTCCGCTGCTGCTGAAGGGACTGGAGGGCGGTGGAAAGTTCGGTCCGCCGGCTGAAAAGCCGGACCACCAGATCCGCGTCGGCGTTCATACTGCGGTTTACAATATTCTGTTTAACCGCGTCGAGATTCTCTGCAATAAAACGGTAATCTAACATGATAAACCCAGTGTACCCGGGCGCGCGGGAATGGACAAGAGGTATGAGGGGGAGCACAGAGACTGACAATCCGGAAAGCACCCAGGGAGTACCGGTGCCGCGGGGCCCGTCAGATAAAAAAGGGTATGGCTCCGTGTCGGCCTTCGGCCTCGAAAGTCGTTCTGTCCAGGGACCCGGCGTTACCATCACGGCCGGGTGCTTTCCGGCTTAACCGGCTCGGCGCTGCCCGGTCAGGGGGGCTGCTCCCCCTCGCTGCAGCCTTGCCGAACCGGCTGTGGAGTTTTGCGGAGCAAAACTCCTAAAAGACTTGACGCCCCAGGCGGCAAGTCTTACGCTACCCCCACTCCGGGTTCCTCGGTATCAATATACCTTAAGTTCGCCGGTGATGAATGAGATGGGTTCGGTTCCGCCCTGGGGGATGATGCGGATTTCACCCTCCGGACCGATACCGGCCAGAATCCCCTGTACGAGTTCCTCTGACCCGGCGGCGCCGGGGATAAAGGCGACAGATTCGCCTCTGCGGTAGAGCCGTTCCTCAAGCCCGGAACGCCAGGTTTCCCCGGCATCGGGGGAGAGGACTTCAGCCAGCCGGAAGAGTATCCGTTCCAGAAGGGCAAAGCGGCTTTCCGGGGAAGGCGGTTCATGGGAACCGCTCCCCAGACCGGCCATGGCGGCGCGCAGGCTTGTGGCCTTGTCCGCCAGCTCTCCGGAAAATTCTTCCTGGCAGACATTCACCCCTATGCCGATAAAGACGTGCCTGCCGTCCCCTTCGACGAGAATACCGGTTGTTTTTTTTGAACCGGCCATCACGTCGTTGGGCCATTTGACGGACACCAGACTGCCGAGCGCCGGGAAGACATCAACGATAGCCCGGGAAACCGCGAAGCCGGTCCTGAGGCTCAGGGCCTTCGGAATGGCGTCCAGTCCGGGGTATTCGAGAAATAGGGTAAAGAGAAGGTTTTCCCCGCTCCGGGATTTCCAGGAACGGCCCGGGGTCCGGCCCCGGCCCGCGTCCTGGAAATCGGCTGTCACCGCCGTCCCCGGGGGAGCCCCCCGGGACGCCAGGCCGCGGCTTTCCGTCATGGTCGAGGAAGTCCGCTCCAGATGGTATACCGGAGCGCCGAATGCATTGGGAACCGCGATCTTCTTCACTAAGGAACCGCTATTTCAGGGAATATACGACCTGGACGGAGGAGCGTATTTCCGCTTCCCCCGGGGAAACCGTGCCGTTGTCCGCGGCATAGGCCGCGCTCCGCGCGCTCATAAGCATCATCGGCGCAGGAGAATAACCGTCGGTTTCGGCGATGGAAACCACCGCGCCCAGCTTCCGTCCTGCGGCGCCCGCCAGGGTAGCGGCTTTTGCCTCGGCGTTTTTGATTGCCTGTTCCCGGGCTTCCTGCTCGGCTGCCGAGGAATCGGAGACATAAAAACTCACCCCCCAAAGCTGGTTGGCCCCCGCCTCCACCGCCGCTCCGATCAGGGAACCGATGGATTCACTGTTTCTGACCGTCACGGAAATACCGTTGCTTACCCGGTAGAATCCTTCACGCTTGGTCTGGGGATCCGCGGAATAGGGTTCTTCATAAAAAACCGAATAATTTACCGTGCTGATATCACTTTCCTTAATACCGAAACCGAGGACCACCGACCGGAGATTAACCATGGTTTCCCTGTTTTGGGCAAAGGCATCCTTGACCGAAGGGGAACGGGTCTCGATTCCCAGCTGGACCACCGCCGTATCGGGAACCGCCGTAACAATCCCCTGGGCAAACACGGTAATCGTGTCGGCCCCTTTCTCCGACGAGCCGCCGGCGAAAACCGGCATGGCAATACATACCGCTAAGGCGGCAAAAACAAACACAGATAATTTCTTCATAACAACCTCACAGTCGGATCGCCTCCCGCCGTTTGACGGCGGGCTTGCGGTTCCATTTTGTATTCTACAAAAGAAACCTCCGAAGAGGAAGAAGTGTTACACTTGGGCAGCATCTTTTTAAGCGGCATCCCTGTCAGAGAGGAAGGCACCGGGATACGGAAGAAATCCGTATTCCGGTGCCCTTTGCAGGAATGGATCATCTTTTTTTAACTTTTCTTAAGAATATACTGGCAGTCCGGGAATCCATCTATCACCATTTTCCGACTATTTGTAGTTTTTTACACCCGAGTGCTGAAAAGCACCTCCGCCAGAAGCTGCGAAGCGGTAAGATATTCCGCGATAACCAGGTATTCCCCGGTACTGTGGATTTCATGCATTCCAACCCCAAATACCACGGTACTGATTCCCTGGGCGTTAAGATTGTTCGCATCCCCGCCGCCGGCGGACCGGATCAGCTCCGGCTCGATATTTTTCGCTCCGCAGGCGGTGCGGAAACGCCGCACAACGGGCGCCTCCGGCGGGACATCGTAACCGTCGTACAGGTGTTCCCAGATAAGTTCTGCGGAATATCCTTCATCGGATTCCGGCGGCGTGCAGATGCCGCCGATGAGATTTTTCATTTCATTAAAATGACCTTCCGAAAAACTCCGGAGTTCCCCGGTAAAAGAAGCTTTGTCGGGAACCACATTGGTCTGGCCTCCGCCGCTGATGCTGCCGATGTTCATGGTGGTTTCCCCGTCGACCCGTCCCTGGGGAAGCGCCAGGATAAGCTGAGCGGCGTACCGTATGGCGTTCCTGCCGAGCTCCGGTTCCAGGGCCGCGTGGGACGACCGGCCGCGGACGTCGCAGGAGAAACGGTCCTTGTATGGCGCCGCGGTAATGATGGACCCCGGCGGGGTTTCGCCATCCAGGTTGTAGCATGTCTTCGACCGCAGCTCCGGGAACCCGTGGTCACGGGACCCAAGGCAGCCGATTTCTTCCTGAACGGTAAACAGAATCTCCAGGGACGGCCGTGCTTCCGCGGGCAGAGCCAGGCAGAGATCAATCATTTCCAAGGCCAGGGCAATACCGGCACGGTCGTCACCGCCCAGGATAGTGGTTCCGTCGGAACGGAGCACACCGTCTTTTTCGAGGACAGCGATGGATTCGGTTTCCCTGACCGGGACCGTATCCATATGGGCGCAGAGAAGAAGCGGCTCCGTATTGCCGGGGATGGTCATGAGGATATTCGCCGTGTCTCCGTCTCCGGGGATGGCGGCTGATTCCTTCCAGGTCAGGCCGGAGTCCCGGCGCTGGCTCCAGTATGCGTGTACGTAATCACGGACAGGCCGTTCCCGGCGGGAGGGAGCCCTTATGGCGCAGAGCTCCTTAAGCCGGGTTACAAGCCGTTGGGTGTCAATCGCTGAAGCCATCAGAATTCGTGTGCTCCCTGCTGGTACAGTTTATACATCGCCTCCAGGGCTGTTCTGATCGTATGGGACTCGCCCTGGCGGTAGAGGATTTCCTTTTCCTCAATCGTGGGCTGGTTCTCCAGCCAGATATTGGAATCCGTGGAAACCACCGCGCCGGTTTTAACTCCCCGTTTGCTGCCGATGATGTATAAAATAGCGGCTTCCTGTTCCGCGGCCATAACGCCGGCCTCGGTGAGCAGGGCGTTGAGATTCTGGTCCTGCACGTAATAGGCGTCCCTACAGTATCCGACCCCGGCCCGGTAGGGAGTACCGCTTTCCTTAAGTACGGCTATCATGGCATTGGTCACATCCAGATCCGCCACGGCGGGGAATTCCGCCGGGAGATACACCTTGGAGGTACCTTCACCCCTGAAACTCGCGGTGATGACCACCGGTGTGCCGATGGGAATATCCTTCTGCCTGCCGCCGGCGGAACCGACCCGGATGAAGACCTTAGCCCCCAGCATGATGAGTTCCTCAAAGGCGATTGAACAGGCGGGCCCGCCGATTCCGTGGGAACAGACCGTAATGGGTGTACCTTTGTAGGTTCCGGTATACACCGTGTACTCACGGTTTTCCGCGATGAACTCCGCGCTGTCCATGTGCTCCACTATCCGCTTAACCCTGGCGGGATCTCCCGGGGTAATAACGTAGGGAGCAACATCCCCCATTTTACACCGGATATGTTTGAGTATTTCGTTTCCCTTCAGTTCACGTGCTTTTCCCATCTGATTATATCTCCCGTTCAACAATTAACTTTTCCGGAACAATGCTGAATACCGTCCGGTCCGCTCCTTCGGCCAGGGGTTTTCCCTGGACCACCGCCCGCAGGGAATAGTCCCCGGTGTGCAGGGCGTACTGGGTGGTGTTGCCCTGGTAGTTCGAAAAATCGATGGAAGCTTCCAGGGCGTTCTGGCCGGGCTTTTCATTTACCTGTGTATCATCGGGACGGAAGAAGAGGGAAACCTTTTTCCCCACGTCGCTCTGGTCGATATGGGGCGACGGCCGGCGGCTGATGAACTCGGTACCATTTACGTCGATGGCGGCCTGCTGGTCCGTCAGCTTCACCAGGGTTCCGTCCAGTTTATTGTCGAATCCCACGAACCTGGCCACAAAGGGCGTGGCGGGGTATTCGTAGATTTCCTCCGGTGTCCCCGACTGTTCGATTTTTCCCAGGTTCATAACGATGATCCGGGAGGAGAGGCTCATGGCCTCGATCTGGTCGTGGGTGACGTAGATCATGGTGATCCCCAGCTGGTGCTGGAGCCGGCTCAGTTCCGCCCGCATCTCGTCCCGGAGTTTGGCGTCCAGGTTTGAAAGGGGCTCGTCCAGGAGCAGCAGCTCCGGCCGGATGACGATGGACCGTGCCAATGCGACCCGCTGGCGCTGGCCCCCGGAGAGGTTCGCCGGGACCCGGTCCTCAAACCCCGTGAGGGACACGAGCTTGAGGATGTCCATGACCCGTTCCTTGATCTCGTTCTTCGGTACGTGCCGGCGGCGCAGGCCGTAGGCCACGTTGTCGAAGACCGAGAGGTGGGGAAACAGGGCGTAGGTCTGGAAGACCAGGCCGATGTTGCGTTTGTTCGGCGGCAGGTTGGAATAATCCTTGCCGCCGACGAAGACCTTGCCTTTCTCGGCCATAATAAAACCAGCGATGGTTCTGAGGGTGGTGGTTTTTCCGCACCCCGAAGGCCCGAGCAGGGAGACCAGTTCCCCCTGCTCCACCGTAAGATTAAAATCCTTGAGAATCGGCTTGCCCTTTTCGTAGCCCGCGTCAATTCCCTGCAGTTCAATAAATGCCATGGCGCCGTTCTCCTTTAAACGTATTTCGAAATTCCGAGCAGCTTCTCGGCGGTCTGCACAATCACGATGGTGATGACAATGATCACCGTGGACAGCGCCGATATGGTCGGGTCGTAGTATTGTTCCATATAAACCAGCATCTGGATCGGGAGGGTCGCCACCCCCGGCCCGGTGAGGAACAGCGATACCGGCACATTGTTGAAGGACGTGATGAAGGCCAGGATAAAGGCCGCCACCAGCCCGGACTGGATATTCGGGAGGACCACCGAGAAGAACGACAGGAACCGGGACGCCCCGAGGCTCACCGCCGCTTCCTCCACATCGACGCTGAAGTTCCGGAGGCTCGACGATACGACCCGTACGGTATACGGGAACAGTATCGCCGTATGCCCAAGGTACAGGCCGATGATGATGGGCATGTCCGACACGTATACAAAAAACCTGAGCAGGGCGAAGCCGATGATCATCCCTGGCACGATGGCGGGGGAAGAGAACAGCAGGTCCACCAGGGGCTTGGCTTTATATTTGTACCGGATATTGGCGTAGGCCACGGGCACCCCCAGAATGAGGGCCGTGGCGGTGGCGGCGATGCCGGTCTGGAAACTGACCCAGAAGGTGGTCCGGAACATCCTGATACTCAGGGCCTTCTTAAACCAGTCCAGGGTAAATCCCTTGGGGGGGAACCGCATGATCTGGTCGGTGCTGAAGGCGGTGAGGAAGATCATGATAAACGGCCCGATCAGGAACACGAAGACCATGATGGTGATAAGGATGATTACCTTTGAATTCTTTTTCATGCTTGATTCCTCGGTCTGAACCGGCGCAGCACCGACTGCAGCACCACCGTGGTAATAACCATCACCACCGCGATAACCGTGGCGCCCTCCCAGTTCATCAGAACCAGGGACTGCTGCCGCATCAGGGTTGCCAGGGTAAGGTTGGTACCCCCCAGAACCGCCGGGGTCACGTAGGCGGTAACGCAGCCGGTGAACACCAGGGTTACCCCCATGACCAAGCCGTCAAAGGACAGCGGCACAATGACCCGGAAGAAGGTCCCCAGCCGGTTCGAACCCAGGCTCAGGGCCGCCTCCTCCACTTCGGAGGGCACGTTTTCCAGGGCGCTGGTGAGGTTGAGGATCATCACCGGCAGGAACAGCTGGAGCAGCCCCACCACGATGGCACCTTCGGTATAAAGCAGCCGCATGGGTTCGCTGATCAGTCCCAGCCCGGAAACGGCCTGGTTCACGATACCGTGGCGGCCCAGGATGACGATCCAGGCGTAGGTCCGCGCCACGGGGCTCGTCATCAGGGGCAATATAACCAGGGACGTGAGGATGCCCTTGGCGGTGGGCTTGAGGCGCATCATCAGGTACGCCGTGGGGTATCCCATCAGGGCCGCCAGGGGTGTCACAATAAGGGAAATCTTGAGGGTCCGCAGGTAGGCGTTGATGAACTGGCGGTCCGTCAGCTGTTCAATGTAGCGGGAAAAGGTGAATCTTCCGTCGGTGCCGATAAAACTTTCGGCGAGAACAAAAATCAGGGGGATCAGGAAGAATACAATCAGGAAGACTGCCCCCGCGCCGAGGAGCATGATAAGAGCTTTCGTCTGGGTTCTGCGACCCATAGGCGTCTCCTTCCATTGCCGCCGGGGATTATCCCCGGGACCGGATTACCGGAAAATGGACATGCCGGCCGAATATCAGCCGGCATGCGGAATTACAAAGGATTACGTTGGCCGGATATGCTTACTTTGAGAAGATCCGGTTCCACCGGGCAACCCAGTCGGCCTTGTTTTTCGCCACATCTTCTTCATTATAGAAGAAAAGGTTGGAAATGAGTTCATCGCCGTAGGTCAGCTTGGCCGCGATGTCCGCGGGCAGCTTGACGTCGGTCCGCACCGGGGAATCCACCAGGTCCATGGCTTCGGAGTACTGGACGTCGTAGGAAAGGAGGTGATCGATAAAGAGGTGGGCCAGCTCAACGTTGGGGGAGCCTTTGACGATGCTCACCACGCTGAAGGAACCCACCAGGCCTTCCTCGGGGATGGCGCTGGCCACAGGCAGTCCGGAGGCTTCAATCTGCCCCCAGGAGAAACTGGTATAGGGCGCCGCGTAGACCTCTTCCTGGATGATCAGGGAGTTGAGTTCCGACGACGTATTGTAGGCGGTCACCAGGGACGGGGCCAGTTCGGCCACTTTTGCCCAGCCCACCTCAGTGTTGTTGACGTCGCCGCCCCAGGCCTTGCTGAGCATATAGATGAGCCCGGGGCCGTAGGTAGTGGTGATTCCGGGAATCGAGAGGAAACCCTTAAGTTCCGCCCGGGAAAGATCTTTCCATGAAGTTATGGGCGCGGTCTTGTCGGACCGGTAGAAAAGGCCCATGTGGGAAAGGGAATATCCCACGGCGTAGCGGCCGCCCAGGGGATCCACCGCGGAGGGAATAATTTCCTTTAAGTTGGGGATCTTGGCGGGATCGTAGGGCTGGAGCAGATCCTGCTTCATGGCGTCATAGGCGAAGTTGCCGGCAAAATACGCCACATCCACAATGGGCTTGTCCTTCCGGGCAACGAGTTTCGTCAGGCGGTCCGCGTTGTTCCCGGTTTCGGAAACGATGGTAACGCCGTATTTTTCCTCAAAGGGCCTGATATAGTTTTTTTCCAGGAGATCCATGTTGTATCCCCACATGGACAGCGTCAGGGTCTGTCCTTTGTAGGGTGATTCGGCATCTCCGGTTTTTTTGTCCGAATCTTTTGAACATCCCACAGACAGCAGAACAATCACTGCAGCCACCGCGGCAAATAAAACGCTTCTTTTTTTCATCAACTTTCCTCCAATTTTTGGCTCATCCGCGCCAGGGATCCGGCAAGGATTCAATGAGTTAAAAACTACTATAGGGTGAAGCCCAAAGCATGTCAAGAATAGTTAGGATAGTGAACCTGCATAATATTAATTAGTAATTAACAACGAAACATAAGATAATTGGCCAAGGGGTCCTGCCAGGGGATATGGGGTATGGCGGCGCGTCGGCCTGCGGCCTCGAAAGCCGCTCATACCCCATATCCCCTGGCACCCCGTGTTACCATTATGAACCATGTTTCGTTGCCTTTTTACTGTATATTATGCAGGCTCCCTGTCTTGGAGGGGTTGCTGGGAGGTGAGAGATATTTCGTTATACCCCAGGAACCAGAAGTGGGGGTGGCGTAAGACTTGCCGCCAAGAACGTCAGGTCTTTACATAATGCGGCAAGGCTGAAGCCAGGGGGAGCCGCCCGCCAGAAAAGACAAAACCCGGCAAGTAGAGGCAGCAAGCATTTAGGTGTAAGGGTAACGCCGGGTGTCTGATGAAAATGGGAATGAGCGACTTTCGAGGCCGCAGGCCGACGAGGAGCCATTTTCATTTTTATCAGACAGGACCCGCAGATACAGTTTTCCTGTATGCTTGCTGCATATACAGCACTGTGCTTCCCCTACTACCGCTCTCCATGGTATGGTTCGGCTTGAGGAGTTACTATGAGGATTGTGTGTCTCGACCTGGAAGGGGTTCTCGTTCCCGAAATATGGATCGCCTTTGCCGATGCTACGGGAATTCCCGAACTGCGCAGGACCACCCGGGATGAACCGGATTACGACAAGCTGATGCGGTTCCGCCTGGATCTGCTCCGGGAGAAGGGGCTTAAACTCGGGGATATCCAGCGGGTCATCGGAACCATGGAACCCCTGGAAGGCGCGAAGGCCTTTGCCAACGCGGTGCGGGAAAAGACCCAGCTCATTATCCTGTCGGATACCTTTGAGCAGTTCGCGAAGCCTCTGATGGCGAAACTGGGCTACCCCACCCTGTTCTGCAACAGCCTCACGGCCGAAGCCGATGGGACGGTTTCGGGGTATACCCTGCGCCAGAAGGACGGCAAGAAACACGCGGTTTTGGCGTTTAAATCCATCAACATGGAAATCTTCGCCGCCGGGGATTCATTCAATGATCTTTCCATGATACAGGAAGCGGACAGAGGATGCCTGTTCAGGGCACCCGATTCCATCAGGGCGCAGTGCGGGGATATTCCCTGGGAAGACAGCTATACCGGCCTGCTGAACCGGATAGACGATTTCTTGAACCAATAGCCGCGGGCGGACCTGCGCCGGCCCCCGGAACATGCGGTACCATACTCCTGTGCCGAACAGTAATAATACTCAGAGCACCCGCAGTATACAGAACTATAGAAAAGGACCGATATTGATCGGTTTTTCCCTATAGGATAGTAATATCCCCAACTGCAGGCCCCGCACCATACCAGACATGGTCTCGTATACCCAGCACCTTCTCACAGCAGGGCCTGCGCAGTAGTACGATAGCAGATACAGGAGTATGGGGTAATCAAGGCTGCGCGGGGTGTCGGATGAAAAGAAATAACCGCATGCGGATATTTTTTTCATTCGACGGGTCCCCCGGAACATGCGGTACCATACTCCTGTGCCGAACAGTAATAATACTGCGCGTGCCCTGGCGGCTACCGGTCCACCAGGCGCCGGAGCAGTCCGTCGTTGTGCCGCCAGTCCCGGGACGTTTTAACCCGCAGGTCCAGATCGATTTTCCATTCAAAAATACTGTCCAGGTCTTTCTGGGCGGCCACACGGATGGCTTTGATCATCCGGCCGTCCTTACCCACGACCATCCCCTTCTGGGATTCCCGCTCCACAATTATGAACGCCCGTACCCAGAGCCGGGTATCGTTATCCTTAAGTTCCGCGTCGGCCACATCCACATACAGCGAGTGAGGCAGCTCCTGCCGCAGACGGTTAATGGCTTTTTCCCGGATGATTTCGGCGATCCGGAACCGGACATCCTGGTCGGTGTAGTATTCGTCGGGATACAGGGCGTCCCCCTGGGGGGCCATGGAGAAAAGCAGGGACAGGAGTTCTTCGGCGCCGGTTTTTTCCAGGGCGGAAACCGTAACACAGCGTTCCGGCGGCAGGGACGGCAGCGTCCGGGTCAGGTAGTCCCTGGTCCCGGCAACATCCGCTCCGGGAAGATCCGCCTTGTTGACCGCCGCGGCGGTACGCTCGGCCATGGGGGCAAGTACCGCGGCGATGGCGTCCTCCTCCGGTCCCGGCAGCCGGGACGCGTCCAGTACATACAAAATGAGATCCGATTCCCCGATAGCCCGGTCCCCGACTTCAATAAGTTTTTTGTTCAGTTTTTTTTCCGAAGCGTGGCGCCCGGGGGTATCGACAAAAACGAGCTGGCCTTCGGGCCGGTTCACTATTCCCCGGATAGCGTTCCGGGTTGTCTGGGGCACCGCGCTTACAATGGCGACTTTCTGGCCGCAGAGAAGGTTGACCAGGGTTGATTTGCCCACCGATGGCCTGCCGATAACGGCGACAAAGGCGGCTTTTTTGAGCGTATCCATACGCTTCAGTATAACAGAATAAATAAACTTTGACTCGCCATAAAAAGGGATTTATACTGGATCCGGCGCCGTTCCGGCGGAACCCGCACGGGAAACGGCGGCCTGACAGGACGGCTTATGGGATATCCTGATGAAGATGAAAAAAACGACGGACCGTACTTCACAAAACCGCGCACGCCCTTCCGGCGGATTGTATATTTTCCTGGTTTTTCCGCGGTCCTTGTGTTTGTTTTTGGTCTTGTCTGCGGTATTCTCGCTGCCGGTTTTTTCTTTGCCGCAGGAACCCGCCGGGAACGGGACGAACTCCGGGAACGAGCTCTCGCGGCTTATCGGGATATCGACGAGGCTCAGCGAGCTCAACGAGACGCTCAGGAACGAGCTCGAAGACTCCAGGAAGAGCTCGGCCGAATTGCTGAATACGCTCGGGAAATCGAAGGAGGAGCTCGACGGACTGAGGAACGAGCTGGAATCCTTGCGGGTTACCTCGACGGAGCTATTGAACAGAGCGGAGACCTCCAGTCGGGAATCGGCAGAGCTCAGGGAAGCATTGAGGAAAGCCGAAATCTCCTTGGCGAGCTTGGAACAATCCTTTGGAGCCTACAGGATAGCGGCGGAAGCCAGGATTGAATCCCTGGACCGGTCCCGGCGTTTCCTCAAAACCGCATGCATTGCCGCCGCCGCTTTTGCCTTGGGAGGCTGGGTCGCTTTCGGGATCGCCGTAAACTGATACGAAGACTCCCGGGAACGGTACCTCCAGTTTCTGCGTCTGACTCCTTTCCGCCGCGGCTCTGCTATTCCTTCACCACCATTACCTTACGGATCTCGTCGATATCGGGGCCTACTACCCGGATAAAGTACATCCCCCGGGCAACCGCCCGGCCTCCGCGGTTTCTGCCATCCCAGGAATCTATATAGGTTCCCGCGGAACGGCTTCCCCGGTGCAGGATCTGGACCAGGGTACCGTCCATGGTGAACACCTGGATCGTAACCCGTCCGCTCTTGGTCAGGGTGGTATTGAGATAGGTTTTTTCTCCCTTTGTCGGGTCTATCACATTGTTGAGGATCGTCACGCCGCTTCGCTGCTCAGTGATATCCTTGACATCAAAACCAAAGGGTTTTACCTTCCGGTACCAGTTGGAAGGAATAGCCCCGCCCGCCGGCATGTCCAGGTAGCCGATGCTGAGATCCGACGGGGAACCGGTAAGTTTAAAGAAAAATTCCAGGGAAGCCTGATCCGCGTAATTGCTTTTTAATAGAGCAAAATCGAAAAGCCCGCTTCCCACTGAAGTTCCCGTCACCGGACCGGTCACCGGCGCCGCCTTGGGAACCAGATTAAGGCCTTCCGGAAGCCACAGATCCTCGGAGCCGTTCCGCTCTGAAGCCCGGTAGGAACTGGAGATTCCGCTTCCCAGAACAGCGGACGGAATCATGGCGGCGCTGTAAATATCGGAATTAACCTTAGCTTCCAGGGTTATATCGGTATACCTGAGCCGTTTCGTTCCGTTAAAATCACGGATGGTTCCGACCTCATCCCCGCCGCCGACCAGATAGCTGCTCTGGTCCCGGGCCCATACGGGCCATACAAAATACCGGGTGTCGCTGCTGCTGGAAGGCGGGATTGAGACGAGGACATCGGTTATGCGGTGGGCCGCCGCCGATACGGGTACGGCCTTATCGAGATAGTTGGTTCCATTGCTAATATAGGTGCCATAGGTCTCATCCACGGGAAATTCCGGAGGATCGTAGTCGAGGTCAATGAAAGCAAACTCCCCCCGCCTGTCATAAACCAAACCCGGAGCATTCAGCTGGAAACCGCCGGTTCCCACTGATAAAACATGAGGCGAAAGCCCCTGGTCAAGCCGGAGGATGAATTCCCTGATCCTGCCGCTTTCGGAGCTTACCGGGGTCATGGAAATTACCGATGGCGTAACTCCGGTGATATTGAAATCAGCGGCACCCGTAAGGCCGCTTACGGGTTCGGTCATCTGTACGAATACTTCCCGGTGGCTTTCATCGGGGAGCATCAGGCTGTAGCTGATCCGCGGCCATACCGTATCCGCCGGAATCATGGACGCTTCATCGTAGGTTTTGAGCAGGGTCGTTCCGGGATTATAATCCGTCAGGGTGGTATTGGATACTATCCGCCATTCAGGCGTCGCGTCCCCGTCGGGGTAGCCCTTTTCTTCAAGAAGAATATAGATGATATGGTAATCCGTGGTGTGCCGCTGATACCCCTTAACGGTGTACCCGTCCACTTCCGCCGTAAACCCGGAGAAATTATTCCCGACCTCGGTGGAAGCCTGCACCCGGATACGGTCAATTCTGCCGTTGCCGGTGGTATCCTCGGTAAAGCTGTAAGTAAAGAGAATACCGTCAATCCACCGGAGGTTGAAATGGGAGTTGGCCGGATACCCGGGATCGTAATACGGAATGGCGTCGACCCCACTCCGCACCGGAATGGTACGGCCTATGGCGTGGGAATAAGTAACTCTGACATTGGATAATTCCGCGTAGGCGCTGCTGCTCAGATTGAGATCCCAGAAAAGGTAAGCTTCGCCCGGCAGGGACGGACGGGGAGTGCTGGGATCGCCATTCGCCGTAAGTTTCGTCAGAAGTATCGGCTGCGCCGATGATGATGAAACGACCCTGAAACTGTGGGCCACCGAATGGCTTGCGGGGTTGTTGGCAAATCTGATGGTGGCCCCATTCCGTTCAGCCACAAAATCGTACCACGTAGTGGACCCGCGTATCTCCACCGCGAGACCGGTAAAGGTGACAGTCCCCTGCCGGGCCTGAAAGGTTCCTCCGGTTTGGTCCCAGTTACCGCCCAGGGTAATGGGATAATTGCTGGTATTATCCACATCCAAGGTTGCGCCGGCATTAACAGCGACATTATTTTTTACGGTAAGATCAAACCCCAGGGTCGCCGAACCGCTGCCGTTAACCGTGAGGCTGCCGATTTCGCGGACAACGTACAGGGTCCCGGAACCGTTCATAACAAAGGTTACGGCATCCAGCGCGCCGGTGGTGCTGTCGTCAATGGTTATATTGCCCGACGCGGTTACCGTTGGGGTCCCGGTAGCCGTTACGGTAAAGGTGCTTTCCGTAATAAAGTTGCCCCCGCTGATGCTTCCGTCATTCTGCATGACCAGGGTATTGAGGACGCCCCTGAACCCCGAAGTATAGGTCCCCGAACTATCCATGAGCCAGCCGAGGCTGCCGAGGTTGAGGCCGCCCTGGCGTATTATTAAAAAATTACCCCGCTGGGCGACGGAATTTCCGGTGAGGGAGACCGAAGTCCCTCCGGTATGGCTGACGAGAACATTATATATTTCGTTACTGCCGGGATTAAAGGTTTGATTTACACTTCCCAGAAAAACAAGCCAGCCGTTGTTATGGGTATACGTGCCAAGTGCCGCCGACAGGCCGCCGAACCCTATAAGGGTATTGGCGGTGTTCCCGGCCAGGGTTCCGGATCCGCTGTATGCGCCGCCGAAATAGACCGCGCAGTTAGACGCGGCGGGGTCACTCCCCGCAGGGTTGAAGGTTACCGACGGCCCCGCGGTGATGGTTCCGTTGTTTACCGTGCCGCCGCTGACGGAAAACCGGCCCTGAGCCTGGATAGCCTTTCCAACGGCAAGAGCCAGGTTACCATTGGCGTTGGTGACGGTTATAGTCGTATCGGAGTATATACTTTCATTGGCGTTGACTGCCGTTCCGGAGGCGGTGCCCGTCAGTGCAACGGCGCCGGAGGTATGGATTTCACCGTTCAACGTTATAATGCTGCCGGTAACCGTGAGGGAACTGAGCTTGGCGGCATTCGTCCCTATCCCGGCGAGGCTGGCAGTCCCTGTCCCGGCGCTTACGGTAAGGGCTCGCCCTGTACCGCTTACGGCTTTGGAAAGGGTGACCGCCCCGGCGCCGGTACCGCTGTTCAGGGTAACGTTGTTGGAAATAGTTACTTCGCCGGCAAAGGAAATAGCGTAGTTTGAGGCGGTTATATTTCCGCCGATGGTACTGACCCCATCGGCGCCGCTTTGGGTAAAGCCGCGGGATGCGGTAATGGTACTGGCGGAAGTAAAGCTGCCTCCGGTTGTAAGGGTTACAGTCAGGCTTCCGGAAAGGGAAACCGTACCGGATACCGTTACCGCACCGGCCCCGGAATTCAAGATCAGACTTCTGTTGGTATTGGTGGAAGAAACAGCGGCGGACAATATGATGGGCCCCCCACCCCCGGAACTGTTAAAGGTGACCGTACCGTTATTTGCTGTGGTAATGGTTACCCCAGTGGCGAAGCTGATAGCCGTTCCTGAGGTCGTCGTAATACTCTGCCCGACACTGCTGGGTCCGGCGCCGTTCTGTTCAAAACCGCCATCCGACGAAACGACCCCGGTGGTTCCTTTCGTAAAAGTCCCAGTGTTGGTGACGGTAATTTTTCCGCCAGCATCAAGCGCGCCATTAATATTGAGATTCTGCCCGGTAAAATTAAAAGCGCCGGAATAGGTCTGGCTGCCCGAGAACGTTGTGATCTGGCTGGCGACGGTTCCGGCGGCAGTGGTCTGGGTAAAACTCGCGGCGTTTACGGTTCCGGTAAAGGAAACACCCCTGGCGGAGCTTACGGTTATGGCGCCCAAAGCCGTACCGCTCCCAACATTCCCGCTTATAGTAATATCCGCCGACCCCGCGTCCAGAATCAGATCATGCGATCCTGAGCCGGAAGCGGAGATCCCCGAGCTGCCGATGGTTATTCCGCCGGTGGCGGTGATGGTTCCCGTGGTAAGGTCGTTCAGGGTGAAAGGGCCGCTCACCGTAAAAGCGGCGGTTCCGATATTAACCGCCGCGGTGCTGCCGTTGCCATCGAGGACGACCCCGCCGCTGCCCGAATTGAGAATCAGCCTTTTATTGGCGGATACGTAGCTTTCCTTTATATATATAGCCGCGGTGCCGCTGTTGATCACCGTAAGCTCATATTCGATGGCTGTGCCTGATCCGATATCTCTGACGGTAATATCCGCCTGATGGGATGTATGGCCTATGGTGAAGGATCCGGCATAAATCCTGCTCCAGCCGGAATTATACCAGACATCCGCGATTGAAGTATCCGAGGGACTGAATTCAATCGTCTGGGTATTGGTATGGGGAACCAGCTGTACATCCCCGCCGGTGTTTTGCGAAGGGCCGGCGAGGACCGTATTGTTGTTGGTGCTTAAATCGAGCCCATCCACCCGGAGCAGGATGTCTCCGGAAACGGCCGACGTGTCCAGGGAAACATTCGAACCAAGAATGAGCCTCTCGGTGTCCACCGACAGGGCGTACCCGGTTTTCGGACTGTATCCCGTAGTAACATTGCCGTTAAACGTAACGGTACCGGTCCCATGGGTTGTTACGGAAAAATTCTTGGAACCCGTCACCGCCCCGTTAAAAACAATATTTCCGTTATTGGCGTTTGTCTCGATTCCTGTACCTGTCCCGGCTCCCGCCAGGGCAACCGTATCGGCTGTCGTCGTCCCGAACTGGATATTCCTTCCGCTGGTAATCGCGGAAGTCCCCGAGGGCACATTGATAGTAACGCTGCCGGAAAGAACCGTAGAGGTGTCACCCGCCCCGATGGTCACCGTGTTGTTAAAAACCGTGTTCCCCGAAACCGTGATCCCGCTGCTGGTACCCAGGGTACTGCCGAAGGTTGTGGTTCCGGTGGTGCCCGTGACCGCGATCGCCGCCCCGGTGCCGGTTCCCACGGAGCTGACCGCCCCGGTAAACGTTACGGTCCCGGTTCCCGCGGTTACGGTAAGATTCTGCGCGCCCGTCAGGGTCCGCTGAAAAACGATATTTCCCGCGCCCGTCCCGGAACTTACGGTTATACCCGCCGGGACTGTACTGAGAGCAGCAGGACTCTGGAAAACCACCGCGTCCCCGGAACTTACATTTATCGCGGAAATATTGTTGGCCAGGGTCACCGTGAGGGTTCCTGAAGAACCGGCCCTTAAACTGACCGGGCCGCCGTCAGCAGAAACACCGGTGGCGGCGGTGCCCGCGGTAAAGGCGGTGCTGTTGACGTATTCAATCGATTTTGGATCCACCGTACCGGTAACGAGAATGCCCGCGGCGTTGGAAGTATTCGTCAGGGTATACTCCGCGCCGGTTCCCCCCAGGGAAAGGGTTCCCGCGGTTCCCGGGGCGGAAATTACGGCAGCCGCGTCGGGTTGGATAACTACCCCCTGGGCGGACAGGGTAATGGTCTTATCGGAAGCGGTCGTTGTTATGCCGTTGACCCCTTCAATGGAGGATATGGTGAATCCGCCGCCGCCTTTCGCAACCGAAATATCATCGTCGCTTTCTATGGCCAGGTTCGAAATCGAAGACTGGAGTGAAAGGGTTACACCGCTGGCGGCCTGGACGGCGAGATTGTTGACGTCGGCACTTCCGACGCCGCCGATATTGTCCGCACCGGTGACACCCGCCCCGGTGCGGAGAACCAGGGTTTTAATCGCGGTATTTGTGCTCAAACTGCTGTTCACGGTGATAGTTCCGGTAACCTGGTACGTACCGGTGGTTTTGCTTCCCACATCCACCACCACAGCGTTCATCCGCTGGAGTTCGTCGTTTGATATATCGCCGGTTCCGCCGATCGAAATGGCCGCGTTCGCGGTTCTGTTTTTAAGCAGAATTTTACTGCCCGTCCCGGTCCCGGCGCTGAAATTTATGCCAAAGCCTCCGCCTGCGAAATTCATCTGGTCAGCAATCACTGTAATACTGTTGTTAGTGGTCTCCACGGCATTGTCCGCCGCCGATACCGCCGACGCGATTATCCCCCCCGTAAGGGTAACGGTCCCGCCGGTTGACTTGATAGTGTTACTGCCGCTGTTGAGGTCTATACCGTAATCGCCGTTCATCGTAATATTGCCGGCACCGGAAAGAAAGGATCTCCCATTCAGATCAATGATATAGCCGGCGGTAAACTCAATGGTTCCGCCGCCGGTGCTGATGTCCTGGGCTGACCCCGAAATATTTATTTCATTTGACGCATTCAGGGTTATATTCCCGGCGCCGGACGCCGCGGTGGAACGCAGGTAGGAATTACCAGCCAGATTTATATTAGAGCCGGCGGCTGCCGCTGTAAGACTGATAGTACCGGTTGTTGTTACCATTGACGATGAAGTGTTCGCTGTTATATTCGCGCCGGAATTTACGGTAATACCGCCGCTTCCGGTTTGGATCGCGGCAGTGTTGTTTAGTGTTATGGTACCGCTGTTTGTTTCAAGAGTAACGGAACCGCCGGTTGTTGTAATACCGGTATTGTTGTTCAGAGTTATGGTACCGCTGTTTGCTTCAAGATTAACAGAACCGCCGGTTGTTGTAATACCGGTGTTGTTGTTCAAAGTTATGGTCGTATCCGCGTCAATAGTTACCGTTCCGTTCTGAGCCTGAATCACCGTAGTGGTACCGGAACTGGTGAACGGCCCGTTGGTTACATTCAGATTGATCGCGCCGTTGCCGGATTTTATTGTGGTATTATCGTTCAAGGTTGTGGCGCTGGTTGCGTTAAACGTTATTGTACCGGTACCGCCGGTGGCGTCTACGGTGGAAGTTCCATGGGTATCTACCCCAACACCGCCGGTGATTGTAATATTGCCGCCGGCGGATGTTATTGCCGTGGTATTGCCTGAGGTACCGATATACACAGAACTGCTTGAAGAAACGGAAACAGCTCCGCCGCTGGACTGTATCCCCGCGATTCCGATCGTAACGTCGGTGGCAACGTTATTTTCTATTGTTACGGCCTGGTTTGCGGCATTATTCTGAGCGGTTACGGCGAGGGGATTACCCAGTGTTTTTTTGTAGACAAGACCGCCGGCGGTGGAATTAAACAGATGGATGTTCCTGATACCGTTTGTCCCGGAAAGGTTGATTCCGTTTGCGGCATTGATTGTTACAAGACTAGTGGCGCTGTTCAGGGTGCCTGCGGTCTGATTGATATAACCGGAGGCGGCGATTGTAAAGGCAAGGTCACTCACCGGACTGAAGGTTCCGCCGGACTGAATGAAATTCCGTCCCACGGAAACAGTATTCAGTATGACACTGTTTTGGACATTAACGGTCCCACTGGTCTGGGTGTAATCGTAATTAACCGAAAGCCCGCCGGCGATGGAATAAATGCCGCTGGCGCTCATGGTAAGGCTCCCGAAGGCCTTGCCGCCGGTGGTAATGGTCCCGGCGGTTCCGTTGAATAGGACCGTGGCGGTATTCGCGGTAAAGTTCGCGGAGCTGTCTACCGTCCAGTTCCTGCCGATGGTAAACTGGGCCGCATTCCCCGTTGTTAAGGATGCCCCGGAAGCAACGGTAAAATCGCTGCCCACTGAAAGCTGAAGGCTGCTATTCAGGGTAAGGGCGCCGTTTACCGTGAGGTTGTTTCCCACGGTATATGCCGTACCGCCCGACAGGATTGAGTAATTCGCGGATCCATTGATTGTCAGATTGTAAAAGTTGTAACCCGTATACATCCGGATGGTACCGCTGCCGGTAAAGGCAACCGTTGAAGTATTGGCGGTAAAGTTTGCCACGTCCCAGTTTCCGTTTACCGTCAGGGTATTCGTACCGGTTATTATAAGATTACCTGAGCTGCTTCCGTTTACGTTGGCATTGATAGTCGTATTACTATCCGGGGTGAATGAACCACCGGTAATGGAAACGGCGGCAGCGGTGATGGAGCTTCCCGCCGGAGAGGAATGGCTTCCGCCGCTGACAATCAGATCGCGGCCGATGGAAGTACTGGCAGGAAGAGTTCTGGAACCGCTCCGCAGTTCAGCATCGTTAAAAACCGTTATCCCCGCAAGGGTCGTCCCGGTACCGGAAAAAACCACCGATCCCGTTCCGGCTGTATGGTTCAGCGCCGTTCCAACCACAGGATCATCGGTGATACGGAGTTCCCCGTTGTTATTGAACGCCGCGGGAGGTCCCGCCACAGGCGCCGCTATGGAAACAACATCCAGGGCGGCTCCGGCGCTGATCGCCAGGGTACCCGTAACGGCTATCGCAGCGCCGAGGGTACTCGTTCCGCCGCTGATGGTCAGGTTGTTGAATGCGGTTAATCCCGCCAACCCGGTATTGGTAGCGGTGAATTGGACAGTGCCGCCGGCTCCGTTAAATGAAGTCAGGGGAGTAAGCGTCTCGCCGCCGTTGAGCCGCAGGGTTCCGGCATTGGTAAAACTTCCCGTCAAGGTAATATTGTTGCCGGCCATACTCAGTACCGTACCCGTTCCGGATATTACCAGATCACCGGCTACGGATATACCATTATTGGCGGTGCTCGTCCCGGCACTGAAGGTAAGATTGTTAAACGCCGTTATCCCCGCAAGCCCGGTATTGGTCCCGGAAAAATTGACGGTTCCGCCGGTGAGGCTCGCTCCGAAAACCGAACCGCCCGAGGGAAGTACCAGGGTGCCGGCGGTCATCGAAAGGGTACCGGTCACAGTCAGGGAACCCGCCGCCGTATGGATTGCGGTGCTGCTGATGGTCAGATTGGCAAAGGTGCTGATCCCGGCGAGATTTGTCGCGGCGGTCCCGGAGAATTCCACCGTCCCGCCGGTGAGGCTCGTTCCGGCAACCGAACCGCCCGAGGGAAGCACCAGGGTGCCGGCGGCCATCGACAGGGTGCCGGTCACGGACAGGGCTCCCGGCGCCGTGTGGGTACCGCCGGTGTTTATGGTAAGGTTGCTGAACGTTCTTATCCCGGCGAGATTCGTCACGGCGGTCCCGGAGAATACCGCGGTACCCCCCAGGGAAGTAATTGTCCCCAGGGTCTCGGTGCCGGTGAACTGAACAGTCCCCAGATTACTTACGGTGGTTACAGAGGCGACAGAACTGCCGTTCAGGTTGAGGGCCGCCCCCGCGGAAACAGACAGAGTACCGGTTACGGTTATCGGTCCCCCAAGCGGCCTTATTCCGCCGCTGATGGTTAAATTAGCAAAGCTGGTTAAGGCCGGAAACCCCGTTCCGCCATTGTATAACACCACGGTCCCGCCGGAGGCCGTTACTCCGGTAAGGGTTTCACCGCCCTGCAGCCGCAGGGTGCCGGAATTGGTGAGGCTTCCCAGGGTTATACCGTAACCTCTGAGATCCAGGGTCGATCCCGTGCCGATGCTCACCGAATCCGCGGAAGCCACCGCGGAGAGGTTTACCGTAAAGGCCCCCGCCGGAATAACCGCGTCATCACCCACACCGGGGACCGTTCCGTCATCGAGGTCCCAGTTCCCCGGCTCGGCCCAGTCGCTGTCGATGCTTCCGGTCCATGTATACGTTGCTCCCCAGACAAATTGAGCGCAGACCAGGAGTATTCCTATTATTGTCCAGGTTTTCTTCATTAATATCTCCATCACACAGGGCGGCGGCACGGATCAGCCGCGGAAAATTCACCTACACCTTAAAATATATCATTTTTTTCGCATTTCCCAAGCCCGGCAGCAATTATAGCCCGGAATCGGAACGGAGGTCATTATAGTATCGGCGGGTTTGCCCGGGGAGTTCTGCAATTCCGCTTGTTTGGCGGCGGAATCTTTTCTATATTTAAAGAAACACAAAAGAAACAAGGAATAGGTATGATTCCGCAAAAAGTACTGGATTATCTGCTTTATTTTGCCCTGATGTCCTTTGTGGGCTGGATTCTGGAAACGTGTTTCCGTTCGTTTAAGGAAAAACATTTCGTCAACGCGGGCTTTCTTTCGGGCCCCTTTGTACCGATTTACGGCTTCGGCGCGGTGATTATCACCATGATCAGCGTGGAAGCCCGGACCCTGCCGCCGGTTCTGGGCTGGATCGTGATGCTCCTCTCCCCCACGGTGCTGGAATACGTCACATCCTGGGCCATGGAAAAGCTTTTCGGCCTTAAATTGTGGGACTATTCCCATAATAAATTCAATATTAACGGCCGGATATCCCTCAAATTCTCAATCTGCTGGGCAGCCCTGGCGGTAGTTCTGGTGGCTGTAATCCAGCCGGCGGTGTTTACCCGGATCAATCTCCTGGGCCCGTACCTTTCCCATTTCCTGGCCGGGGCCTTCCTGGCGTATTTCGTCACCGATGTAATCCAGTCGGTCAAATCGGTGTACAACTTCAAACAGTTCCAGGCTGACCTGGCTAAGCTCATCGAAAAAGGCAGGGAATTCAAGCCTTCCTTCGATATCCCCCGCCGGGAAGGCAAAAAGCAGAAGCTTCCCCCGGAAATCCGCCGCATCATGAAGCCCCTGTCGGCCTTCCCGGCCCTGCGGAAAAACTTCAAACCCAAGTTTTCGGCCTTTCCCGACTGGATCAGGGAACGCCTGGAGGAACGGTTCGGCAAAGACACGGACGATACCAAGAAACCGGACTAAAAAACGCCGTCAAACCCCGGGAAAAACACTCCCGCGGTTTGACCGGCCGCCGGTGCATCCATCCGGTTACGGCGTTTTTCCTTCAATATTTTGTTATCTCTGAATATACGATACCTCAAATACGCGTCTCCGCCGGTTTTTCATTATTACTTTAATAATCAAATTTGGAGAAATTAACGAAATTTAACAACCGGAGGTGAGAAAGCCGGGAAAAAAGGACGAAAATTATAAAAGGCATTGCGCACCATTTGTATCGGTCATACAAACATTATTAAAAAACAGGAATTATATATGGAAGCACAGATATCGCAGAAGCCGGAACCCATTGACTGGACCCAGGAACTTTCCATGGGGGTGCGGAAAATCGATGATCAGCATAAAAAACTGGTGTCCCTGGCCAACGACCTTATAACCCATAACCCGGGGGATGAGGCCTCGGAGAAAGAGTATTTAAAAAAGATTCTGAAAGAACTGGTGGATTACGTAAAAATCCACTTTTCCACGGAAGAAGAGCTCATGGCGAAAACGAAATTCAAGGGCCTGGATGAACACAAGATACAGCATGAAACCTTTGTGCTGAAGGTCACCGGCAAGGTCAGGGATTTTACCGAAGGCCAGCCCTTTGACCGGGAGAATTTCACCGTATTTCTCAAGAACTGGATTACCAACCACATTGCCAAAACCGACAAACTCTATTCGGTGTACTTCAAAGAGATCGCCACCCGGAAGTCCGACGGACGGCTGACGGTGACCGAGACTGACGTAGCGAAAATGTAAATCCCGCCGGGAGGTTACTTCCGGCCCAGAGCCTGGTTCCCGGTTTTCGAGTATACCACGGTTTCCGGCGGCACCGACTTGGTAAGCCAGACATTGCCGCCGATGGTACTGCCCCGTCCGATAACGGTTTCTCCGCCCAGAATGGTAGCCCCTGCGTATATGGTGACATCCTGCTCAATAGTTGGATGGCGTTTGGTATTGGCTTCCTCTTTTCTCACCGACAATGCGCCCAGGGTCACGCCCTGGTAGATTTTCACGTTTTCCCCGATCACCGTGGTTTCGCCGATGACCACACCGGTGCCGTGGTCAATGAAAAATGACTCACCAATGGCCGCGCCGGGATGGATATCGATACCGGTTCTGCTGTGGGCTATTTCGCTCATAATCCGGGGAATCAGGGGAACCTGCCGGCTCCAGAAAAAATGGGCCAGCCGGTGAACCGTGATGGCATCCATACCGGGATAGGACAGGATAACTTCCTCGATGCTCTTTGCCGCAGGATCACCCTTAAAAGCCGCCTGTACATCCGCGGCCAGGGTCTTCCGTATCATGGGAAGTTCGTCGAAAAAATCATCCACAATGAGTTCCGCCACCGCGTGGCAGCCGCCGTGGCCGCAGGAAAAGAATCCGCTCCTGGAGGAAAAGGATATACTTTTCTCAACCTCGGTTATCAGTTTCCGGGCGGTCCGGTAAATCCGTTCCGCGGCGATGAGTTTCAGCTTATCGTGTTCCAGGTTTTCCTTTTCCCGGAACCCGGGATAGATCACCTCATCGAGATCGGAAAGAATATCCGCGATACCTTCCCGGCTTGGGAGATTGGCCCCGCCGGTATAGTTGACCAGTCCGTATTCTCCGTAACTCGAAACCAGGGCGTTTATGCTTCGGTCCAGCCTATGCAAACAATCCCTCCTTACCGGAATCCGCCGCGGGTTCGGTGCTGCAGATTCCGCATTCCCGGTATTTGGCCCGGGCAAAATACGCGCCGATACCGGACCCGAAAAAGGCGTTTACCGCTTTCCGGTTCTCCTGCACCGCCTGCGCTCCAAGGTCGATTATTGATTGTATCCGTGAAAAGGAAAAGGGGGTCTCGTCGCCCGACGCGCGGATTGTCAGGTCCGCCCGGGGTTCTTCGGTATGCCGTATATTATGCAGGGCCACTTCCATGGACCGGTATATGATTTTCGGACCGGTCTTCATGCTTTCCATCGGGAGGATCTGGAATCCGCCGACATCCACCGCGAGGACCCGGGGGATTCCTTCCAGCCTGGGAATAAAAACAGGCATATTGTTGGCCAGGCCGCCGTCCACCAGGTAGTCGTCCCCTTCCTGAAAGGGTTCGAAGAACGCGGGAAAGGAAATGGACGCCCGGATAGCCCGGGCCACGGAACCGGTTTTGAGCACCACTTCCCGGCCGGTGATAAGGTCCACCGCGTTGCACCGGAAGGGAATCCGGGTGTCATCAAAGGTTTTGCCGCCGGTAAGTTTTTCCAGGAGCTGCAGAATCATCTGGCCCGAATCGATTCCCGGCCGGGTCGCCAGGTTGCCGATGATCTGGCCGGTCTGGAAAACCCGGCCCACGATACCGTTGATCTTGAATACGAAACTGTCGAGGTGTTCCTCTAATTTGAATTCCTCCAGGGCGAAGCGGTTTATTTCTTCCGGGCTCATGCCGCAGGCGTACAGGCCGCCCACGATGGCCCCCATGGAAGTACCGATAATCATGGACGGTTCCGGAAATCCCATTTCCGAAAACGTTTTGAGCACCCCAATATGGGCAAAGCCCTTCGCGCCGCCGCCGGACAGCACCAGCGCCCATTTCAATTTTTTATTAATTTTCATCTATCTTAAATATACTAGCGGGACCCGCCGCCGGGCAACAGCAGAGTTGTTCGATAACCCGGTTGGTTATTTCACAGCTCCTGTAAAAAACCCGCCCCATTGGGGCGGGTCTGTTTATAAGAAATCAGAACAATCAGCAGCCGCTGCAGCCGTCACATCCGGAAGAACAGCCTCCCCCGGAGACGGAACCCACCAATTCCTTTTTGGATCCGCCGTCGGCCTCATTAAAGCCGGCCTCTTCTGCCGAAAGGGGGACACCGGCTACGGGTTTGCCGCCGGAACTCCCGTTCCCGCCGTCGCCGAAGTTGGCGTTGTGGCTTCCCGCCTTGTCGATGAGGCTCGAAAGGTCGTTCCCGCCTTTGAAGCGGAGCACATTCACCATAAAGATGTTGAGCTTGTTGACGATGTTCGGGGGCAGCAGGTTACCGTCAACCTCCACCGAAAGGATCGGGTAATTGCGTTCCCGGGCCCAGGGAGTAAAGAGGCCTTCGATAACCCGGCCGATGAGGCAGGCGAAGGGCGAAATGTTGACGATGCCTGAATAGCCGTGTTCCATGGCCGTGGCCGCCACTCCGGAGGATACGGCGATTTCCGAGTTGAGCTCCAGGTTGACAAAGTGTTCCTGGGTCTTCTCCATGATTTCGTGCATATCGTGGGGTGTCTCGGGGATAAGCCCGGTGGGGCCGAGGATGGAGATAACCTTCTTTTCGATAGAATGCTTCCACCATTCTTCAATCCCGAGTTTCTTGAGATCCCAATAGGGCTTGGAGAACAGCCGTTTCGCCGGCTTTTCCAGCTTGATAAGTTTTTTGAGGGCGTATTCCCGGACAAAGTCCAGGTAGTGGATCCATTCGGAAATACCCGACACCTTAACCACGATGCCCCGCTCGCTCATGAGGTCGATAAGCTCGCCCACGGCGAAGTCGTCCCGGCGTACGTAGATTTCACCCACGATGAGAACCCGGGGACAGTCGGCGACTTTTTTCTTGAGGGGTATGGTTTTGGCGAAATCGGCGACCTTCTGCAGCTCGTTCCAGAGTTCCTTCGGATTCTTCTCAACCGCGTCCATCACGGGCCGCCAGGATTTGTTGAAGTCCTCCACGGCCTTTTCGGGGTTTACCGCCACCGCCTTGAGGGAGGTCTGCATATCCTTGATGTAGTCCGAAACCACTAAGCCCTTCCACATTTCCTTTGCAAAGTTGGGGCCGAGTTCGGTGTAGGAGTTGTCCGCTGACAGAATAAACACCACCACGTTTTCCAGCCTGAGATCCCGGAAGAGGTTCTCGTAGTACACAAAGTACTGACCGGTCCGGCAGGGGCCGGTGGTGATGGGAACGAAGAGCATGTACAGCTCGTCCTTCCGGTATTTGTCGCTGGCGAAGAACTGAAGGGCGCTTCCCAGAACGAGGTGGCTGGGCACGCATTCCTTGCCCGATGCGTGAGCACGGGCGACCTGGAGGGTCTTGCTGGTGGCCACCGGCAGGGATTCGGCGTTGATTCCGAGGCTCCGGACGGCCGCGCCCATGTATTCCGTGGCCACGGCGCCCATATTGGAAAGCAGAATTTTAACCCGCTTGTTGTTGCGGATCTCCGCTTTTTCTCCGGTCTTGCCGTTGAACAGGTGCAGGTCATCCGGACCGTTGTTCACGAACTTCCAGCCGTTGTCGTAGCGCTCCGCTTCGATTTCGGTTTTCTTTGACCGGTAGCCGTCGATGATGTCCAGGAAGGCTTCCACCCGGGTATCCACCCCGGCGTCGGCGGAGTGGGAGTCCAGCTCCAGCACGAGGAAGGGCTTCTGGCCCATCACCCATTTGAGGTAGTGCAGGATAAAGGAGTCCGGCGCGCAGGAGAAGTTGGTGATAAAGGTTACGTAGATGTTATCTTCGTTCTTGAGCAGATTTGACGCCTTCATGTCCTGCTGCCCGTAGTACCAGTACATATTGGGGAATATCTTCTGGTCCTCAAAGGGCAGGATGTCGAAGGGAACAATCGAGTAACCCCGGGTGGTGAATTTCCGGGGGATGCCCATGTTGGCTTCCGGGGTAAAGGCGTTGTAGGGCCGGCCCAAAATGGCGATCACCGGCCGGTCCGCCTTGCGGGCGTCAGCCAGGGCTTCCTCGCCGAGCTTGCGGGCGGCGGCGAAATAGTCCTTCTGCTTGTTCAGGGCCTTCTCAAAGGCGGCCTTGGTTTCCGCTTCGCCGATGCCGAGCCGTTCGGTCATCACCGTAAAGAGTTCCAGGGCTTTCTTGTCCCCGAACTTGAAACTCACCACCAGCGGCAGCAGCCGCTTCTTGTCAACATCCGGGAACGCCTTTTCGATATAATACGGAAGGCTCTGGGTGATGGGGCAGAAGTTGGCGTGCACGTCCTCCTCATAGGAGGGCATGTCCCGGAAGTGGGGAAGCAAGATGTAGTCGGCGCCTTTGTCCAGACAGTCCTGGACAGCGCCGTGGGCAATTTCAGCGGGGAAGCAGTAGGTGCTTTCCGCCCGGGCAACCCCTTCGTGGGCAACCTCGGTGGAAAGCAGGGTTTTGATTCCCAGTTCATGGAAGAACCACGAATAGAGGGGATACAGCGTATGGGTGGAGAACGCCCGGGGGATACCCACGGTATAGTCACGCTTCGGTTTGAACTCCGCCGCGGGGGCGGCGTAATCCTCAAAGAGCAGTTTCTGCCGTTTTTCCACGTAATCGAATACGGGAACGTCCTTGACGGATTTCCGCATGTTTGTGTACTTGTTGCACCGGCCGCCGAACATGTACTTGTGTCCGTTGACGTTGAGTACCTGGATGGGGCAGTAGTTGTCGCAGGACTGGCAGGTAAAGACCCGCTCGTATCCGATTTCCCGGGTCAGGAGTTCGTCGATATCCACAACCTGTTCGTCCAGGAGGCCGTCGGCCTGCTTGCGCTTGGCCAGGAGGGCGACCCCGAAACAGCCCATGAGTTCCGGTGAGGGGGGAACCAGGATTTCCTTGTCCAGCATCATGGCGAACGCCAAAGGGACCGCCACGTTTTTGGCGACCCCGCCCTGGAGGAAGACCTTGCCGCCGATGGTCCGGTTGCCGACAACCCGGTTGAGGTAGTTGGCAACGATGGAGCAGACGATGCCGGCGGTGATGTTTTCCTTGGTGGCGCCCTGCTGGACCGCCTTGCGGATATCCGAGTTGATAAACGCCGAACAATGTTCCCCGAACTTGAGGGGCGCGTCGGCGTTGAGCGCGATGGGACCGATGTCCTTGGCGCTGTGTATTGAAAGGTCCCCGGAGGCGGACTCTTCCAGGAACGAACCGGTCCCGGCGGAACAGGCTTCGTTCATGGCGTAATCGATGGGAACCCCGTTTTTAAGGAGTACGTATTTGGCGTCCTGGCCGCCGATCTCGAAGATGGTTTCCACTTCGGGATCAAAGAAGGTGGTACCCACGGAGTGGGCGATGATTTCGTTGTAGACACCGGGAGTTTCCAGGAACACCCCGAGGATTTCCCGGGATGAACCGGTGGTGGAGACCAGCCGGATGTCCACCTTCGTGTCCCCGGTATCTTCCTTCACCTTATCCTGGACAATCTTGAGGCATTCCTTAAGGGCCTTCACGGGATCGCCGTGGGTCCGGCCGTAGTGGCTGGCCACGATCTCGTCGGTTTCCATATCCACCAGGGCAACCTTGGTGGTGGTGGAACCGCCGTCAACACCGAGGATGTATTTTCTTCCGGCTACGACTTTGCCGTCGGGTTTGTCAAAGGTCTTTACCTTGCCCGCCCAGTCCTTGAGGGCGCCCAGCGTCCCGAAGCGGATCTCATTGGGCTTAAGGAGTTTATCCGCCGACGGAAGGGGGCTTCCTGTCTCCGGCGCAAGAATCGCCGCACCGAAGGCTTCAAAAACCGGGGCGGTCTCGGGAATGATGAATTCAATCTGGGGAGCCTTTTCCCGGATAAAGCGGATAATATGGCGGTTGAGGGTAATACCGCCGGTGAGCACCACCCGGCCGGAGGTGACCTTGGCCCGCTTGAGGAAGTCGATAACCTTGACGGCCATTACATCCGACAGGGACAGAACGATATCGTTTTTGGTAGCCTCCCGCTTGTTGAGCCGGTGGGTACAGTCGCTCTTCATAAATACCGAACAGCGGGTTGAAAGGGAGTATACCTTGGCGTCGTCCGGCACTTTGTCGATGTCCGCCAGGGTCATGTCCATACGGGCAAGCTGCTGCTTGAGGAATTCCCCGGTGCCCGAGGCGCATTTGTTGCCTGAAAAGTTGTTGATGATTTTTCCGGTTTTATCCAGGGAATACACCACCAGGTCTTCACCGCCCATGGAAACCACGGCGTTCGCGGAAAGGCCCAGGGCCTTGAGGGCGGATTCCACGCAGAGAGGTTCCAGGGTTCCGGCGGCGTCAAACATAAACCGGCCTTCGTTGCCCGTAACCAGCGTAGGGGTTCCTTCGGGAATATTTCCTTCCGCCAGGAGCTTCCGGACGACCGCGCCGAAATCGCCCTCATGGGGAAGAACGGCGCTCCAGACAGGGACTTTGTCCTCTGCCAGAACCATTTTTAAACTGGTTGATCCAATATTGATTCCTAATGATTTCATAGTACCTCTCAAATCATGAAAACTTCATATAAAATATATTATATATAGCTAATACAATATTATTGCAACAGGCAGCCCTTTTCAGGGAACCCGTCAGTACCCCCTATCATACCAGGTGCCTATAAACCTTTCAACAGGACAGAATCAAACTATGAGTATTTCAACAAAAACGCAATATCCGCGAAAGAAGCAGGAATGGTATACTCGGCAGGTTTTAATCTTGAATTCTGCAATGATTCCGAATTATCTCCCGTAATGAATAAAATACTAAAAAATGAAAATAAAGGGAAGGCTGGTCTGCGGGGCGGCGATAATAAAAAAATGAGATCATACTGCTTTGGACAATGTATTAATAAGCTTTGCAGAATAGCGGAATTGGACGCAGAAATTTTTATTTATGAAATCCATGGAAAAACAAACTGGCCCGGAACGGATGAATCGACGTAATATTCCGGCCAGCCGCAGGGGCAGCTCTTTCAAAATAAAAATTTTGAAAGAGCCGCGGCTTAGCAACTACTTATTTGGAATAGGCCGTTGTCTTATTAAAAACAAAGTACCATTTTGTTACGGAGAAGACCTGCTTGCCCGCAGCTTCGGCAGCTTTCACCGCAGCGTCATAATCGGCATACCCTGAGTCAACAATGCCCAAAATAACCATGTATGATCCTAACTCAGTGGCGCCATCAATTGTATTGGAAGTGGCGCTGTTCCCCGTAAACAAACCATGGGGATCGCTGGTTCCGCCGATTGAGCTTCCGGTCGCGCAGCTAGCAAGTGAAAAACCGATTACCGCCACCAAAGCGATAATCCCGAGAATTTTAGTAAAGTTCCTCATAAAGAACTCCTTTTAAGTGATTTCCCGTTTGGCAGGAAATCATATATTCAGCCGTCCATATAACGGCTTATTACCCGGCAATCAATTTTGCGCCAACCCTTTCGGCCCGGACAAAATTTCTCATTCCAAAAAACAAAATTGCCATGCGCGCGGAAAATGCAAAAAATTACACTTAACGGCACCGCAATACCAGAGATAAAACAATCAGTTCGGGAAAAGAACGGCAGCCGTTTGTTTCCGGGGCATACTTCACCTGCCGCTACTTAAATCCATATCACAGAAAACGCAATAAAACCAATAAAATTGAAAAAAAGACATTCAGAACTTTACAAAAACATTTTTCCGCCAGATAGCCGCCCGATCCAGGCTGCCGCCAGCGTCTTTTCTCCTGGTATTATCACCGGTGTCCGGAATAAAGATATGGGGAATGCCTGAAATCCCGGATAAAGGAACCAGGCACGGGCAACAATACCATACTTACGGACCAGCTGCTAGGGGAAATACCGAAAAAGCACGGCAAAAAATGAGCGGGCCGCAGTACGGCGCCGCCGGTAATGCAGCGCCAATCTTCCTGCCGGTCCATATTTTCGCGTCTGCGCTTTTTTTAATATCTCCAAAAAAATTTATATGGTATTAATGTGAAAAACAATAAATATGATATATTACGTTTGTGACACACCGGCGGCGATAAACAGCGAATTTTCAATATCCGCGGAGGAATGTATGAAAAGCACCTATCAATTAATCGGCGCGGGGCTGGTGTTATTGCTGATGGCCGTGACGGCCTGTTCATCTCCTGCCAATTCGGATCCTGATCCAGGCACACAAAAGCCCGGATCACCGGCGGCTCCGGTGATTGGGAGCGTTACCCCCGGAGAGCGGCAGCTTACGGTCGCATGGTCCGCGGTTGAAAACGCCGGGTCCTATTCAGTCTGGTACAGCAGAACGGATAATTCCGCGGGGGCAGTCAGGGCGGCGGATGGGATTACCGGAACCCGGGCGGTTGTTTCCGGTCTTAAGGATATCACCGAGTATTACGTATGGGTCAGGGCGAGAAACAATGCCGGAGACGGCGGCTTCAGTGCGTCCATGCGGGAAACAACCTTTTCGGCGTCCGCCCTATACCGCGCCGATGGCGGAAACAAGACGCGGGTTGATGTCCCCGGAGACCGGAGGAGCGCAAGCGGACTATTCGAATTATTTATGGATGAAGCCCGGGACGGTGATGAGTTTATACTGGAACTGGGCTCCGCCGGAGATGACGACCCGATCCCTGCCGGCTGTGACCTGAGGCTGCCGGCGGGAGTGGCAGCTTCCATAAAGCTTACCGGAAAAGACGGGACCGCCGTGCTGCAGACAGGCAGCGGCGGCGGATATGCGTTTTTTCTGTGGAAGGGAGTAACCCTCACCCTTGGGCAGGGGATTACGGTAAAGGGAACGCAATCAAATGGAACGTCCTTGGTGCATGTGTATGAAAACAGCACGCTTATTATGGAAGCGGGATCAAAAATAACCGGGAATACTACCAATGGAACCAGCGGCGGTGGAGTGAGTGTCGTCAATACCGGAACGTTTATCATGGAAGGCGGCGAAATAAGCGGGAACGGTTCGGCGGATGTGTTCGGCGGCGGCGTATACACCGCCGGCAGCTTTACCATGAACGGGGGGAAAATCAGCGGCAATTCCTCCGCAGACGGCGCCGGGATACATGTCGACGTGACAGGGAATTTTACCCTGAACGGCGGCGAGATCACCGGCAACCGGGCGGCGTCAGCGGCGGCGGGTTTTTCGTTTACCGCCGGAGGCGGTGTCAGTACCAGTGGGACCTTCACCATGACGGGAGGAACCATCAGCGGCAACACAGCTCCGGGCAGCGGCAATACTATTCCGGGTTACGGCGGCGGCGTATTTATCGGCCCCGGAGGGACCTTTTCCATTGAGGCGGGAACTATCGGAAACAATTCCGCTTCCAGCTACGGCGGCGATATATTTGTCTGGGGCAGTCTCAATCTCCGGGGAGCGGCGCCCGATACTATCGGAATCGCGCTCGTAAAGGATACGTATATAAACCTCACCGGGCCCCTGGGGGGGACCGGAACGGCGGCCATTGTTCTCCCCGGAATTTTTAACAGCATTCCTTTTTCTCTGGATCTTGAAGAGGCAAAGGATAAACCGGTTCTTGCAAACGGAGGGATCGGCGGCGGATTCACTGCCGCCGTGAGCCGTTTTGGACTGCACGGGGATGCCGCGGGATATACCGTCGACAGCAGCGGCATTCTGCGGAAGCTTCCTTAAGACAGCGGAGATAAAACTGAATTCCGGCCCCGATAACCGCTGCCGGAATTCAGCGGCCGGTCATACTCCGGAGATCCGGTCTTCCGACCGCGCCGCTTCTTCTTCCAGAAAAATGGACCGGAAAATCTCCGCCGACCGGCGGTAGGCAGCGTCGGCCTCGGTACTGTTATTCATTTTTGCGTATACATCCCCCAGAGCCCGCCAGTCCATCCCCAGGCCATGGGAATTTTCCGCCCGCCGGTCGTACCGGACGGCTTCCCGGAGGGCTTCCAGCGCGCTGGAATAATTGCCCGCCACCGAACGGATTGATGCGATGAGGTACCAGTCGTAGGCGGCCTGTTCCAGGTAATTATCCTTCCCGTGGATATCCAGGGCTTTTTTCACCGACGCTTCCGCGTCCGGATAGCGGCCCATGGCCTTCTGGGCCATCCCGGCCACGGTCCATCCCAAAGCGGTGTACTGCCGGTTTTTTATCCGGCCCATGGCTTTTTCCACTACGGTAAGGGTATCCCCGGCGGATGCCGCGCTGAGCCCGGCGGAAAGCAGCCGGGAACGGGCAACGTAAATTTCAGTAAGCGCCGCGAGTTCGTCCTGGTCTTCCCGGAGAGCCTCCGCTCCGGCGGCGTTCCACGCGGCGGCGGCGGCGTCATGCTGCCCAAGATAAAACAGCACGTTCCCCAGGGAAAGGTTTACCCTGATCCGCAGGGCCGGATCATCGGTGGCTGCTCCCAGCCGCTGGACATCCCCCAGAATTCCCAGGGCGCCTTCGTAATTCCCCCGGTCGGCTTCCCGGTTTGCCTGCTCAAGCTGGGTGTCCGCCATGTTCCGCACCGTAAAAACCTCCGCCGGGCGTTTCGGGGCGGAGGAACAGGCGGCCAGGGAAAAGGCGGCAAAAAGCAGGAACCCGATTGTTTGTATTCTGCACGGTTTCTTTTTCATTCTTCCCCCACCCTAAAATGAAAGATCCCGGGGATTGGTTCCGCTTGAACCGCTGTGAACCCGGTCGGGAATCCCCTTCCTGAGCAGAGGATTGTTCGTCAGGGCAATGAGTACATCCTCGGCGCTCTGCAGGGCCGTCCGGACCTCGCTGATCAGGCCGGGCACCTGTGAGGGAAGTATCGCGGTGGTTTTATCCAGATTATTGAGAATCGCCGAAATCGACGCGAGGGAATCCTCCAGGCTGGTATACAAAGTGCCGTCCCCGTCCACAACGGTGGACAGGATACCGTCTTCGTTTATCCGGACCATGAGGGTATTCGCTTCGTCGAGAATACTCAGCAGGGATTCTTCCAGCGGGCCGGTAATCCCGTTTACATCGGCGATGGTCTGCTCCACTCCCCCGAGGATGCGGCCCAGGGCGGTCTGGTCCGTGCCGGCAAAGCCCTGCTGCACCTGCACCAGCACCGCGTCGAGGTCATCCAGGAGGGTGCTGACCTTCCCGAGAAGTTTCGCGATGCTGTCCTCATCCCCGCTGAGGGTTGAGAGGCCCATATCCATGAGGGCGAGACCTTCCGGGGATCCCACCGAAGGGATAAAGGCGTTTTCGTACAGCTGCATGGTCCCGCGGCCGGGATGGAAAAGCAGCTGGTTCCCCAAGCCTATGGGACTTACCACCAATTCTATCAGGGACCCTTCCCGGGCCCGGTCGTTGTAGGTGTCGTAAATAAAAAAATCCACCATCACCCGGTCGTCAACGGTGAGCTCCACGGATTTTACCTTTCCAATGGGAAAGCCCTTGTAGTTTAAAGCCATGTTGCTGCTCAGGCCCACCCCTGAATCGAAAAATGTCTGGTAGTTGTACTTCCGGGAAAACCACTGCTGCCGGTTCCCCAGCATAATTATCACGAAGATAACGATTAAAACGGCGAGAACAACGAAAAACCCGACAATATAATCGGCGAACCGGATTTTAAATTTCATGAAGATATACCCTTTTCCACTATTTTCGCAACATTCCTGTCGGCTTCCATTTCTTCCCCCGTGACCTGCAGGGAGAGCCGCCCGTCAATGACCATTACCACATATTCCGCAAGTTCCTTGATTATTTCCAGATCGTGGCTGATAAAAAGAATCGTATTGTTATCCGCCTTCCGCCGCCGGACGATTCCGACAAGCCGCCGGGCGGCTTCGTCATCCAGGGATTCGGTCCATTCATCCAGAAACAGTATCGAAGGATTGCAGAGCAGTGCCCGGGCGAATGAGATAAGTTTCTGCTCGCCCATGGACAGGAGCGCCGGCCTGATATGGAGCGCCCGCTTGTACCCGACCGCCGCGGTTACCTCGGCAATACGCGATTCCCGTTCATCCTTATCCATATCGGGATAATGGATTTTCAGCGGAAGTTCCAGAGTCTGGAACAGAGTCTGGTTGGCCCAAAGGGCGGAATCCTGGAAAACCACGGCGCTTTCCCGGCGGAACGCGAGGGTCTGGGGCCTTCCCATGGCCGAAATATCCTGTCCCCGGAACAGGACTTTCCCGGATGTGGGCAGCAGAAGGCCCGCCGCGAGTTTAAGGACCGTGCTCTTTCCGCCGCCGGAGGGTCCCACCAGGGCGGTGGTTTTGCCCCCCTCAAAGTCGTAGGAAATATTGCGGACCACGTCCATATTCTGCGCCGAGAAGGATACATCTTTCAATTCTATCACAGGCTCTGCCATGGCGTTCCTATACTAAAGACGTATAATACAAAACCGAAAGAACTATATCCACCACGATACACCACGCGAAGGCCGAGCTGACCGCCCGGAGCCCCGCCACGGGAATCTCGGTGCTGGCCCGTTCCACGGAAAAACCCTGGATCACGGCCACGGTGGAGATAATCATACCAAAACTGATGCTTTTGACAATAGAAATAAGGATATCCGACAAAGTCAGCGCCTGGAGCAGGTTGTCAAAATAGACCGATGCCGACATGGTATAAAAAAACTGCATTACCCCGAAGGAACCCGCCAGCCCGAACACGGAGAAATAGATATTCAGGAGAAACATGGAAATGGTAACCCCCAGAAACCGGGGTACCGCCAGATGTTCGATGGGATCAACCCCCACGGATATGTACGCCTCTACCTCATGGGAAATCACCATGCCGGCGATTTCCGTGGCAATCGCCGTGGCCGACCGGGCTATGATAATAAAAGCCGTGAGCAGCGGTCCGAGTTCCCGGGTAATAATAATGATCAGAAGCGGATAAATGAAGGATTCCTGGGAAATACTCGACAGAAAGGGTATGCCCACACTGTTTACCACCGCGCCGATTCCCAGGGCCAGAAGGGTCGAAAGCCCCAGGGCTTCCACAAAGGTAAACAGAATCTGCATGATCAGGATTTTATACGAGGCTTTGCCCCGGGTTATAAACGCGAAGGACCCTTTCAGAAGCCGGGCAAAAAATCCCAGTCCGTACATGAGGGAGTCAATTTTTGTCTTAAGACCGGTCAGAATTACGTTCGGCATACAACATCCGTACCGCAGTACAGCCTACAGTATAATATAAAATACGGTTACCGGACAGGGCAATCAAAAAGGTTGAGTTTTTTTACGGGCCCTCAGGATTTTCCCTCAAAGGCTTTCAGGACTTCCCCTCCGTGGCCTTCGGGCTTTACCTTGGGAAACACCTTTTTGATGATTCCGTCGGCGCCCACGGCAAAGGTCGAACGGAGAATTCCCATATAGGTTTTCCCGAACATCTTTTTCTCACCCAAAGCACCGAACGCCTTTATAACCTCCTTATCCGGATCGGAGAGGAGTATAATGGAAAGCTTGTTCTTCCGGGCAAAATTCTCATGGGAAGCAACCGTATCGGCGCTGATACCGATTACCGTGATACCCCGCTTTTTGTAATCCGCGTATACATCCCTGAAGGAGCAGGCTTCTTTCGTGCAGCCGGGAGTGCTGTCCCTGGGATAAAAATAAACCACCAGGGGTTTCCCCTTAAACTTCGAAGATTTTATTATGTCGCCGTTTTGATCCGGAAGCGCAAATTTCGGCATTTTATCGCCTTCCCGTAACATAGGACCTCCATATCTACGGACTGATTCCGTATTTTCAATAATAAAAAACCGCTGCTGTCAGATGGTAAAACTGCCTACGGTTTTATCCATCCCGGAAATAGTCTCCTTATTTGTCTCCGCCAGGGAGGAAACCCGGTTCGCCTCGCCGCTGACCGCGGTTATACCTTTGGCCATTTCCTCCATGCCGCCGTAAATTTCCTTGGCGGAATTTTCAAGCTGGCCCATTTCATTGACCACGGTGGTGCTGCCGGCGTTCATTTCCCGGGATCCCGACCGGACATTCGATGTGGTATCGTTCATGATACGGAGGGCTTCCAGGATCTGATCCGCCCCTTCCTTCTGCTCCCTGATGGCATTCTGGACTTCCAGCACCAGGGGCTCGGTTTCGTTTATTTTTTCCGAGACCCGGTTGAATGCCTGTTCCGACGCCTGCGCTCCGGAAACAATGGAGTCAATGGTTTTTTCCACTTCCTTGAGTTCGGTTTTTATGGATCCCGATTCCACAGCGGATGTTTCCGCCAGACGGCGGATTTCATCGGCCACCACGGAGAACCCCCTGCCCGCCTCGCCGGCGTGGGCCGCCTCAATGGCGGCGTTCATGGCCAGAAGGTTTGTCTGGGCCGCTATGGTGGCGATAATCTTGTTGGCTTCCTGGAGGGACTGGGACCGCTCGGCGATTTCCTTTATCCCCTTGCCGCTTTCCAGCTGGACCGCTACCCCCTGGCGGGCGGCGTCATTCAGATCATTAAACTGGCCGGCCATTTTGTTGACCGCGCCGCTGATAGAACTGATGTTGCCGACCATTTCCTCGATAGAAGCGGAAGCTTCGGTCACGCTGGCCGCCTGATCGCTGATAAGCCGGTCCAGGGATTCAATGTTCCGGGTAATCTGCTGAACCGCGCCGGAGGCTCCCGCCACACTGTTCAGCTGGGCCTTCGTTTTTTCCCGGACCTGGTCGATGCCGCCGCTTATTCCCGAAAGCGAACCGGCCATGCCGGCGGAGCTCTGTTCAAGCTCATCCCCGGATGCCGAAAGCAGGGTCTGCCCTTTTTTAAGGTCCTGCATACCGCCCCTGAGGTTTTCGCAGAAACTGTTGACCATACCGGCCATGGTTCCTATTTCATCCACCGAACACAGGGAGATCCGCTGGGTCAGGTCCTTCCGGGCCGAGGAAAGGCTTTCCAGCTGATTAACCACGGTATCGAAGATCCGGCCGGTATTCATCTTCAGGACATAGCTGAGACACTGGCTGGCAAAGTAAAATCCCGCCAGAAGGCCTATGGCCAGACCCCAGCTCCGGCCGTTCATGGAGTCCAGGGTTCCCCCGGCATTGCTCAGAACAAGGAATGAAAGGGAAAACGCGAAGAGCAGGGACATGAGCGCCACCGCCAGGGGATATACAAAAACCTTGACGCTCTGGCGCTTTGACCTGAGATCCCTGGGGTATTGGGTAAGGTTGTATTCCTTGAGGGATTTTGAAACGAGACCGTCGGTGAGGATGTAAATCAGGTTGGCGTTGAGCATTCCCGTGGCGAGATTTTCAAGAAACAGGGGAAGCACCAGCCCCGGCCGGATCCCCAGGGCGCTGCCCTGGAGAAAAACAGCCAGGAGAAAGAGACACTTCGTCAAAACGAAAAGAGCCATAGCCTTCATGGGAAGGCCGCCGATGTTTTTTAACGCCGCGGCGTAGCCGTCCCCCGCGGCGTTGAAATTTTCCGGGCTGAACAATTTCGCGAAGCTGCCCAGGAGGAAAACATTAACGCAGATAAAGGCTATACCCGCGGCCCCGATACGGACCAGAACCTGGCCGAAGGAAACGCCGGTAACACCGAATACGTTAAACAAAAGGAGGCTTATGCATACCGAAATGATACTTCCCAGGAGGAGAATCCCGCGGAATAAAACACCGTTATTTTTCACTTGCTATGCTCCAAATTATAAAATATTGTTATTACTTCAATATACTATGAAGGTACCAGATAAGAGCAACATAATCAGCACTATAACGCCGGTCACGGCTTACGAAACCCCGATGGCTTCATCGAGTGTACCGGCTCCCTGGCTGTTTTATGCACAAGGCCGTTTACCTGCCCGAAGGATGAGACAATCTGGTCCGAGTACCCCGATAGACTCCGTGTCTGGGTCTGAACCTGGCCGCTGGTGTCCCCAAGATTAATGAAGGTTTTTTCTTTTGCATTTCCTTTCCTGGCGGATACGCCGGCGGTCAATGTCAGAGACGTCGGAGAGGCATCGGGACATGGCATTTCCTTTTTTACATAATCGAGCTGTTCTTAAACCGGCTCCCCGGAAGGCGCCGGTTTAGGTATATTTTTTCTATAAATAAAGCATTAACCATAGAAGTTGGGTTGTCAAATCCGTTTCCGGACCTCCGTCCGGAGGGCCGCGATCTGCCGGCGGACTTCTTCCGGCGCGGGGCCGCCGGGAAGATTCCTTGCGGCGACACAGGCCGCCGGTGTAATCGCGCCGAAGAGGTCCGCTTCAAAATACTCCGACCGCTTTTTGAGTTCCGCCAGGGTCCGCTCTCCGATACTGCGCTGTCCCGCGTCGACGCAGTCCCGTACTACCAGGGCCGCTGCTTCATGGGCCTTCCTGAAGGGGAGCCCTTTCTTTACGAGATACTCCGCGGCATCGGTGGCCTCCAGGAACCCGCCGGTACAGGCCGCTTCCATAATATCGGTATTGAATTTCGCGGAAGCCATCATGCCCCGGAACATCCGCAGGCATGAGTACACCGTGTCGAGGCTGTCGAAAAGGGCTTCCTTGTCTTCCTGGAGGTCCTTGTCGTAGGCGTAGGGTATTCCCTTCATAACCGTCAGGAGGGTTACCAGGTTCCCCGCGGAACGGCCGGATTTGCCCCGGATAAGCTCGGCGAAATCGGGGTTTTTCTTCTGGGGCATGATGGATGATCCCGTACTCCAGCTTTCGGCGAGGTTGATGAATTTGAATTCCTCACTGGCCCAGATCACCACATCCTCACAGAACCGGGAAAGGTGGCTCATAAGTATGGCCGCGGCCGCGGCGAGCTCCAGAGCAAAATCCCGGTCCGCCACGGCATCCATAGAATTGAGGGACGGCCGGGAAAAGCCGAGATCCCGGGCGGTTTTTTCCCGGTCCAGAGGAAGCCCCGATCCAGCCAGGGCACCCGCCCCCAGGGGGCATTCATCGAGCCGGACCAGGGCGTCGCTGAACCGGCCGAGGTCCCGCACCAGGGCGGCGCACCAGGCGCAGAACTGATGGCCCAGACTCACGGGCTGGGCCCGCTGCAGGTGGGTATAGCCGGGCATAATCGTCCCGGCGTGTTCCTCCGCCCGGTCCAGAAGCGCCTCCGCGGCCAGTCTGATTTCATCACAGACCTCGGGGACCCGGCGCTTAAGATACAGGCGGAAATCCGTGGCCACTTGATCGTTCCGGCTCCGGCCGGCGTGGACCATGCGTCCGGCGTCGCCCAGGCGTTCGGTGAGAATTCCTTCTATAAACGAATGGATATCCTCGGCCTCGGGATCTATTTCCAGGGAACCGGATTCCAGCTCCCGGGCGATTTCTTCAAGCGCCCGGTCAAGCTGTTCCGCGGTCTCGCCGGGGATAATTCCCTGTTTGCCCAGCATGGCCGCGTGGGCCCGGCTGCCCCGGATGTCGTCCAGGGCGAGCCGGCGGTCAACGGAAATCGATGCCTGGAAGGCAAAGGCTTCGGCTTCGGGTTTTTCCTCCAGACGTCCGGACCAAAGAACCTTTGCCATCTCAGCCCGCCACACCGGCGGACTTCGCGTCCGCGCCGTCAATGTGCTGTTTTTCCTTCACATACCCCTGTTCCATCAGGGCCTTTACCAGTATGGGAAGCCCATAGAGCCGGATAAAGCCCTTGGCATCGGCATGGTTGTAGAGTTCCCCGGTTTCAAAACTGGCGATGCTGGCGTTGTACAGCGAATAGGGGGAACTGGCACCGGCGGCGCTGATGGCGCCCTTGTAGAGCTTGAGCTTTACCGTGCCGGTGACGGTCTTCTGGGTTTCATCGACAAAGGCCGAAAGGGCTTCCCTGAGGGGGGTAAACCAGAGGCCGCCGTAAATCACCTCGCCCAGCTTCTGGCCCACGGTCTGTTTAAAGGCGTAGGTCTGGCGGTCGAGGCACAGATGTTCCAGTTCCTGATGGGCGTAATACAGAATACTTCCGCCGGGAGTTTCGTAGACCCCGCGGCTCTTCATACCCACCACCCGGTTTTCGACCAGATCCACAATACCCACCCCGTGGGTGCCTCCGATCTGGTTGAGGGTTTTTATCAGATCCACGCCGTTCATTTTTTTGCCGTTCACCGCCGAGGGAATTCCTTTTTCAAACTGGATTTCCACGTATTCTGCCTCATCCGGCGCCTGCTCGGGGGCGACACCCATCTTAAGCATGCCTTTGAGGGAAGGTTCGTTGGCGGGGTCTTCCAGCTCCAGGCCTTCGTGGGACATGTGCCACAGGTTGTCGTCCCGGCTGTAGGAATCGCTCTTTTTCATGGGAACGGGGATGTTCCGTTTTTCCAGATATTCAATTTCTTCTTCCCGGCTCTTGATATCCCAGGTCCGCCAGGGGGCGATGATTTCGAGATCCGGGGCAAAGGCCATTATTCCCAGATCGAACCGGACCTGGTCGTTGCCTTTTCCCGTGGCGCCGTGGGCAATGGCGACGGCTTTTTCCTTGCGGGCGTAATCCACGAGAACCTTTGCGATGAGGGGCCGGGCGGTGGCGGTTCCCAGGAGGTACTTATCCTCATAGAGGGCGTTGGCCTTGAGCGCGGGCCATACGTAGTCTTCCACGTATTCCTGCTTTACATCCGCCACGTGGCACGAAACGGCCCCGGTATCCAGAGCCCGCTGTTTGATGGTTTTCCAGTCCGCTTCCTGGCCCACATCCACACAGACCGCCACAATGTCGCAGTCGTAATTTTCCTTGAGCCAGGGAATAATCACCGTGGTATCCAGTCCGCCGGAATAAGCCAGTACAATTCTCTTCTTCATTGCCTTCTCCTTAATTATTACAGTGCGTCCAGCACGGATCGTATTATTTCCAGGCCTTCCTGAATTTCCGCATCGGTGATGATGTACGGCGGAAGGAGGCGCAGGGTCTGCGGCCCGGCGCTGAGGAGGAGCAGTCCCTTGGAAAGGGCCGCTTCCAGAACGGGCCAGGCGTCGGCGTCAATATCGATACCGGTCATGAGGCCCCGGCCCCGGACATCCCGGACTTTCGGGTGGGACCAGGACCGGACGGTTTCAACAATCACATTCCCCTTCCGGGTTATGTCGGCGAGAAAGGCCGGATCATCGACGATTCCGAGAACCGCCAGCCCCGCGGCGGCGGCCAGAGGGTTGCCTCCGAAGGTGCTGCCGTGGTCGCCGTTCCCGAACACATCCGCGGTTTTGCCGCCCCCCAGCACCGCTCCCACGGGAACACCGCCGGCGAGCCCCTTCGCCAGGGTCACAATATCGGGCTGTATACCGTAGGCTTCGCAGGCCAGGAACGTCCCGGTGCGCCCGACTCCGGATTGTATCTCATCAAACATGAGAAGTATATCCCGCTCCGCGCAGAGCCGGGCCGCTTCCCTGAGATAGCCCTCATCCTGAGGCCGGATGCCGCTTTCTCCCTGGATAGGCTCAATCAGCAGTCCGCAGACAGAACTGTCCAGAGCCCGGTCCAGGGCGCCGATGTCCCCGGAGGGGATGTAGACGAAACCTTCGGTAAAGGGCCCGAAGTCTTTGTGGAATTTATCCTGCCCCGTGGCCGCAAGGGTGGTGATGGTCCTGCCGTGGAAGCTTCCCTTGAGGGTGACGATCCGGTGGCGGCCGGGACCGTGTTTGAGGAGGGAATACTTCCGGGCGATCTTGCAGGCCCCCTCGTTGGCCTCCGCCCCGGAATTGCCGAGAAAGACCTTCCGGAGTCCCGCGGCGCCGCAGGCTTCAATCAGTTTTTCCGCGAAGGCCAGGGCCGTATCACTCTGGAAGTAGTTTGAAGTATGGATAAGTTTCGCCGCCTGTGAGGAAATTGCTTCCACCAGCGCGGGGTGGCCGTGGCCGAGGCAGCTGACGGCGATACCCGAGGTAAAGTCCAGGTAGGTCTTCCCGCCGGTGTCCGTAAGCCGGACTCCGTTTCCCTTGGAGAATACCGCCGGAAGCCGGTGGTAGGTATTCATAAAAACGTCGTTTCCGTTTGTTTCTTTCATTATATATCCTTTATAGGTTCATCAATCCTTAATCATCGTACCGATGCCCTCATCGGTGAACAGTTCGATCAGCAGTGTATGGGGAACCCGGCCGTCGATAATGTGGGCCCGGTTTACCCCGCCGTCCAGGGCGGTACGGCAGCAGTCAACTTTGGGAATCATCCCTTTGCTGACAATGCCCTCCCGTTTGAGGCCGTCCAGTTCGGCCCTGGAAATTTCCTTGATAAGCGAATCAGGGTCATCTACGTTCCGGAGGATACCCCGTACATCGGTCATGAGAACGAGTTTTTCCGCGTGCATGGCGGCGGCGATCTGCGCCGCCGCGGTGTCGGCGTTCACATTGAGAGCCTGGCCGGCATCATCCCCGGTACCCAGGGCAACGGTGGAAACCACCGGAACGTAGCCCCGGTCCAGGGCGGTATCGAGCACTTCCGTATTGATCCGGGTTATCTCCCCCACCAGACCGAGATCCTCTCCGCCGGAACTGTAGCGCCGGCCCTGGAGCAGACCGCCGTCGATGCCGCAGAGCCCCAGGGCTTTTCCGCCGGCCTGCTGGATAAGGGATACAATATCCTTGTTCACCTTTCCGGCGAGGACCATCTGGACAATTTCCATGGTTTCCGCATCGGTGTACCGGAGCCCCTGGACGAAGCGGCTTTCCTTCCCGGTTTTTTTCAGCATTGCTTCTATCTCGGGACCGCCGCCGTGGACGAGCACCGTCCTGATCCCGACGCAGGCCATAAGCACCACATCCTGGATAACCGCGGCTTTGAGTTCACCATTAATCATGGCATTGCCGCCGTACTTTACCACCATGGTTTTTCCCATGTATTTCTGAATATACGGCAGGGCGTGGATAAGGGTCTCCGCCCGGTCATGGTTGTTTATCCGTGATTCATGCATCCGCTACACTCCTTACCGCCGCATCAGGACCGGTAGTCCCCGTTTATCTTAACGTAATCGTAGGTCAGATCGCAGCCCCAGACCGTACACCGGCCTTTATGACCCTCCGGCGCGCGGATATCGGCGATTATTTCAATTTCCTCTTCCGAAAGAATCCGCTTGGCCTCTTCTTCGGAGAAGGGCACCGACGCGCCGTTCCTGCATACCAGGATTTCCCCGGCGGAACTGGCGAACCGGACATCCACAGTGTCGGGATCGAATTCTATTCCGGAGTACCCCATGGCGCAGAGAACCCTGCCCCAGTTGGCGTCCGCCCCGAAACAGGCGGTCTTTACCAGGCTGGATCCGGCGATCGACTTGGCCAGAACTTCCGCGGCGGTCTCGTTTTCCGCTCCGGATACGGTGCAGGCAAGGAGCTTGGTAGCGCCCTCCCCGTCCCGGGCCATGGCTTTAGCCAGTTTTACGCACAGGAAGCCCAGGGCTTCCGCGAATATTTCATATCCCGTGTCTTCAGACTCGATGGGACTGTTGCCGGCCTGGCCGTTGGCCAAAACCAAGACCATATCGTTGGTGGAAGTATCCCCGTCCACGGTGACCCGGTTGAAGGACCCGTTCACCGCTTTCCGCAGGGCCCTGTCCAGCAGGTCCCGGCTGATGACCGCGTCGGTGGTGATAAAGCACAGCATGGTGGCCATATTGGGATGGATCATCCCGGAGCCTTTTACCATAGCGCCGAGCCGTACCGGAACCCCGGCGATTTCTATTTCCAGGGACACGTCTTTTTTCCGTGTGTCCGTAGTCATGATCGCTTCCAGGGCTGCCTCATGGCCTGCTGCGTCGGAGCGGAGGGAATCCGCCAAAGTACCCATGGCAGCTTCTATTTTGTCTATCGGCAGAGGCACCCCGATTACCCCGGTGGAGGCCACCGCCAGGCTGTTCGGCTCAACCATGAATTCCTCCGCGGCGAGCTGGGCCATACGGCGGGCGTGGGCCAATCCGGCTGCTCCGGTACAGGCGTTGGCGTTCCCGGAATTGGCGATCACCCCGTGGCACCGGCCCGACGCCAGATTGATCTGGCTCACCAGAATACTGGCGGCTTTTACCCGGTTTCTGGTATACATGGCCGAAGCGGTACAGGGTTTTTCGGAATAAATCAAAGCCAGATCGCGTTTTGACTGGGATGCCTTGATGCCGCACCAAATGCCCCCCGCCCGGAATCCCTTTGGCGCGCACACGCCGCCGCTGATCTCTTTCATACCCGTCTCCTAAATTTAATTTCTCAATTAAAACAATGAAGGGATTCCGCTGATTCCGGCGTCCTCGTCAAACCCCATGATAATATTCATATTCTGAATAGCCTGCCCCGCGGCGCCCTTTACCATATTGTCGATGGCGGTCACCGCCACCAGGGTGGATCCGCTGTGGTCAATATGCAGAGAAATATCGCAGAAATTCGACTGCCGCACGGACCCGCTCCGGGCGATTCCTCCCGCGGGCAGAACCCGCACAAAGGGTTCATCTTTATAGAACCCGGCGTAGCGTTCCCGGATTTCGGCGGTTTTATCCGTGATTTCCTTTGCCGGCGGCCGGGGCGCCGCGGCGGCGGCTTTGGTCCGGTGTGTTTCCGCCAGAGGAATGTACACCGTGCTGAGGATTCCCCGGTTCATGGGCGCCAGATGAGGGGTGAATATCACCGGGAGTTCCCGGCCGCACATTTTCATGAGGTTCCGGCTGATCTCCGGAGTATGGCGGTGGGCCCCGATTTTGTAGGGGGCAATGGAATCGGCGCATTCCGGGTAGTGGGTGCTCCTGCCGGGTTCCCGGCCGGCGCCGGTAACTCCGGAAGCGGCGTCGATGATGATGGTCCCTTCGCCGTACAGGCCTTCTTTAAGGGCCGGGTATATCCCCAGGGACGCGCCGGTGGGATAACATCCTGGATTCCCGATAATCACCGGCCCCCGGGCGGCAAGATCCCGGATTTCCGCCCGGTTGAGCTCAGGGAGTCCGTAAACAGCCTGTTTTCGCAGTTCCGGATGGAGAAACGCCTTGCCGTACCACGCGGTATAGGTCGCTTCATCCTCGTCGAACCGGAAATCCGCGGACAAATCGATAAAGGAAATCCCTTTTTCCATACAGCGCTTCGCGTAGGGTTCTCCCACGCCATGGGGAAGGGCCGCAAAAACCACATCCGACGCGGCGATAACATCCTCCGCCGTTCCCAGGGGAGCGCTGAAGCTTCCCCAGAAATTGGGATACACGTTTTCGATGGCATCCCCTTCGTAGGTGGTGGAAGAAAGCATGAGCTTGTCCACCTGAGGGTGGCCCGCCAGAAGCCTGACCAATTCAGCACCGGCGTACCCGGTGGCGCCGATAATACCAGCAGTCATTCAGGAAACCTCCTTACCAGCGGCCCTTTACGATTATTGGGAGGACCATGCCGGTCCGGCCGCATAGCTATATTCCGGAAACAGAACCTGCTCCGGATATCAATACGTATATGGAATCTGTTGCAGGGAATATTAAAAGGTACGACGGAGGCGACGGACAAAAAGGCGGGATACAGGAGCGGTATTGCCGGAAAAAGGCAAAGCCGGGAGAAAAAATGAATAATTATGTAAATTATATCCGTTCATATAAATAAATATGCACGAATATGGTTTTTTGTCAACCGAGGAGCGGTAAAAACACCGGCGGTTTCAACGGGACCCGCTAAAAAAACAAAAAATTATGTTTAAATACAAAAAAATGGGGTAAAATAGAGAATATACGTTCCAGAACACGCCACCCGGTCCAATCAGAAGCACAGGAGTCCCAGGGTGAATCGGACAGCGCTATTGAAAAAATATACAAAATCAACGCATCGGGAGTTTATACGCCCTGAACCGGAAGAAAACCAGGATACCCGCAGCGTACTTAGTATCCAGCACCGAATCACGGCGATTCTTTTTCGGGGATCCGCCGTATGAACAAGAAGCCCGCGGCCCCAGTACTTCCGGGTGCTTTCCGGCTTGGAAGGTCCGGCGGTACCTTGTTTTTACGGCTCTATCGTGGTATAGAATCCTATGCGAATTTTTAAATTAGCGTGTATCGCACTGCTCGCTGCCTGTATCATAGGCTGCGCCTCAGGTCCGGTGGAAGTTCCGGCGGATATGTCCCCCGCAAAGATTATCCAGCAGGCGCAGGAAGCCTCGGACCGGAACAAATTCGACCAGGCTATCCAGTATTACGAAATCCTTCGGGAACGGTACCCCAATGATATTGAACATGTGGTCACCGCGGAATACGAGATAGCGTTCCTCCATTACAAACAGAAAAAGTATGACCAGGCACAAGGTGAGCTCCAGGAACTTCTGAGCCGTTACGATTCACCGGACGCCGTGCTCCTGCCGCCGCAGTATAAAATACTGGCGGAAACGGTTCTTACTACTATAGAAACGAAACTGGCGGAAAAATAAATCCGAGGCCGCCGCCTAAAACAGCCGCTGCCGGCAAAACCGGCGGCTGCTGTTTACTGAGGCAGTATGATGGCGTTGACCTTTAACCCCCGCTCAGCCACCGCATCATCCACCATTTCTTTGGTAATTTTTCCCCGCGGCCGCGGATGGGGCGGAGCGTCGCCGATAAGGATTATCACCTGCTCTTCCGCTTCCCAGGGGAATTTTACCGCAGCCTGGTACAGCGCTTCGTAGACCGCCTCGGGGATATCCCTGCCGCCGGAAACGGTAATGGCGTTGAGATTCCGCTGGAACACGGTAAAGTCCTCGGTAAAGGGAAATACCTTGTTGAGGTAATCGTCGTAATAATCCTTGTACAGAACCATACCGATGCGGAAACGGTCGTATTTCCCGACCATTTCCTCAAGCATGGGAATGAGCATCCGCCGCACAGGATCAATATCATCCTTCATGCTGGCGGTGGTGTCCAGACAGAGAACCAGATCAAGGGTTTTCCCGTTTATCGTATCCAGAATAGTTTTAATCTTGTCCACCAGATCATCAGGCCCCATGGACCAGACCAATTCTCCCTGGCCGGCGGCGGCGATCTCGGTAAAGGCATCCACCGTATCCTTCATGAAGTTGCCCTCCGGCGGCCCTTCCTGGGGCCGCTGAACCACCTGGACCGTAAAGGGATTATCCGCGAAGGATCCGCGGTAGTCCCCGTAGGGAAGCTGGAAAGCCCGGATATTGAGATAGGTGCCGTCCACCACGTAGACCTCACCGTGCCGGGACCAGGAATACCCGTATTCCAGAATATTGGGAATATATATATGGAAGGCTTCGCCGAACTGCGGATCAGGCTCCGGTGTTGAGTCGATGAGGGACCAAATTCCGCTGTCCCGTGAAAGGGGTTCCCCGTTGAGCAGCCGGATTTCATCTCCGTTGACAGGGTTCCACTCCTGGGTACGGTAGGCGTAATTGTCGGCGCTGCGGTTGGGATCACGGGTGGACTCGGTGATCAGTACCGAGGCGATTCCCGGTTTCTTTCTGATAAAAAGATGAAACCCGCCGTCCACCCGCTGTTCAATCCTGAGATCCGCCGGACCAATGGTAAGGTCCTGCGCCTCCAGGACGCCGAGGGAGAGAAAAAATACGGCAAAAAACGGAATCAGACTTTTTTTATTCATATTATAACTATCGGATATATTCTTCCCGCACTTAGCCTTTTGCCTGCGGCTTTAAATTATGCTATAGTGAAGTGTATCACAGAAAAAAGAGGAAATTATGTACGATACCATTATCATCGGCGGCGGTCCCGGGGGATATCTCGCCGCGGAACGGCTTGGCCATTTTGAGAAAAAAGTCTTATTAATAGAAGAAAACTACCTGGGCGGTACCTGTCTCAACGTGGGCTGCATACCGACCAAAACACTTATCAATTCGGCTAAACAGTACGCCCATGCCCAGGATGCCCGTAAATTCGGGATCACCATCCCGGAGGTGGCCTTTGACTGGGGGGCCATACAAAGCTGGAAGAACGAAGTCGTCGATAAGCTGAAAAGCGGCGTGGCGGCCCAGATGAAGCGGTTTTCCGTGGAAGTCATGGATGGCCGGGGAGAAATCGCCGCGGCCCCGTCCGGAACAGCCCCCGGCAAAGTCCGCGTCACCGCTCCGGACGGATCGGTTTCGGAAGCCGAAGGCAGAACCATCCTTATCGCGGCGGGCTCGGCGCCGGTGATGCCGCCCATTCCCGGCACAGCGGGGAATCCCCTGGTAATGGATTCGTCGGCCCTCCTTTCAATCAAGTCGGTGCCGGAAAAACTCGTTATCATCGGCGGCGGGGTCATCGGCGTGGAATTTGCCAGCCTTTTCTCCGCCCTGGGTTCCCAGGTGACGGTTATCGAAATGATGGACGACATCATTCCCTTCATGGACCGGGAACAGACACCCCTGCTCCGCAGGGCCATGCGGAAGGTCGATTTTAAACTGGGATGCAAGGTCGAAAAGATTGAAAACAGTACCGTGCATTTTACCGGTAAGGACGGAACCCCCGGAACCGCCGACGGGGACGCGATACTCATGGCCGTGGGCCGGAAGCCCGTAATCACCGGCTGGGGGGCGGAAAACGCCGGCGTATCAGCGGGGCCCAAGGGTGTCACCGTGGATGAATTCATGCGTACCGGGGCTGAAGGTATCTGGGCCGCCGGGGACGTAACCGGCAGGAGCCTCCTGGCCCATACGGCGTACCGCATGGCGGAAGTCGCCGTCACGGATATAGTCAGGTTCCTGGACAGCAATTCCGGCCTCCAGCCCGACGCCATGAACTATGCCGCCATTCCCTGGGCCGTGTACGGCCTTACCGAAGCGGCGGGTATCGGCATGACCGAACAGGACGCGGAAAAACAGGGAATTACCGTACGCAAGGCGTCGGTGCCCATGCGCTTTTCCGGCCGGTTCGCCGCGGAAAACACCTTTGCCGGCCAGGGAGCCGTCAAGGTGATCGCCGACGCGAAAACGGAAAAAATCATCGGCATCCACGCGGTAGGAGCCTACGCTTCGGAATTCATCTGGGGCGGCGCGCCGATTATCGAAGGCGGCCTCACCATCAGCGGCGTCAAAAAATTCATCTTCCCCCACCCCACGGTATGCGAACTGATCCGGGACGCCCTCTGGGAGCTTCCCGGGTAACCCCGGTATACGGGTACCGCCAAAGAAGCATGGGGATACCGGGTCCGGGGGTCCTGTCTGATGAGAGGGTGTATGGCACGTGTCCTTTGGACACGACGCGTCGGCCTGCGGCCTCGAAAGCCGCTCATACCCCCTCTCATCAGACACCCCGCGTTACCGGTAAGCACCATGCTTCTTTGCCGGCTCTGCGGGATATACCGGGGCTGCCCGAGTGGTAAAAGTTTTGGGTATGTGAGAATGGGTTTGGGTTATGGTATTGCCATTGCCCGTGAAAGCAACCCTTCCCCGGGAACCCGAAGTGGGGGTAGCGTAAGACTTGCCGCCTGCGGCGCCAAGTCTGGAGCGAGGGGGAGCAGCCCTCTTGGCCGGGCAGTACCGAGCCGGTTAAGCCGGAAAGTACCCGGCCGTAATGGTAACGCCGGGTGTCATAGAAGAATGGGTTTGAGCGACTTTCGAGGCCGAAGGCCGACGAGGAGCCAAACCCATTCTTCTATGACAGGCCCCGCGGAACCGGTTTCCTCCGGGTGCTTGCCGGATTGTCAGACTCGATGCTCCCCCATATCCTGGATTTTATTACGAAAAAACCGTACTTTTATACTATGAGATCACCAAAAGAAGTATCATTGGATAACAAAATCATCAGCGCGGTTTCCCAGTTTTCCCTCACCGGAAAAGCCGAGGAAGCGGCGAAGCTCATCCTTGGGGATGACGAAATCCAGGCCATGCAGGAATACGCCAACGTGGTTTCCATCAAGCGCCTGAATTACAATGACCATGGACCGGTCCATATGCGGACCGTTGCGCTCAACTGCGTCATCATGTCGGGGCTCCTGAAAAAAGCCGGAATCACCACAAGCCTGGAGCGGGAGGAATGCGGAACCTTTGAGGACAGCCTCGTGGCTATGCTGCTTTCAGCATCCCTCCATGACCTGGGTATGACCATCGGCAGGCAGGACCACGAACTCCACAGCGCCTATCTTTCGTACCCCATAATCGACCGGATTCTCAGGGAAGTATACCCCGACGATATTCAGATGCGGGTCATTGTCCGCTCCCTGGCAATCGAGGGAATCGCCGGACACATGGGCGGCAGGACCGTACATTCCCTGGAAGCGGGGGTCATCCTGATCGCCGACGGCTGCGACATGAAGAAAGGCCGCGCCCGGATTCCCATGGCTATCGCCAACGGGCCCAAGGTCGGGGATATCCATAAATATTCCGCCAATTCCATTGAGGACGTACTGCTGTCCGAAGGAAAGGAAAAACCTATCCGCATTGAAGTGCTCATGTCCAGCGAAGTGGGCCTGTTCCAGGTGGAAGAGGTGCTCCTGGGCAAAATCGCCGCCAGCACCGTAAAAAACTACGTGGAACTCTACGCGGTGGTGGAAAACGGAGCGCCCAAGCGGTATATGTAAAAAATACATTGAAATAATTTAATGCACATGACAAATGTCACTTTTTATGATATAAAAATATATCTTTTTTGATATAAGAGGAGGCATTTGCATGAAACTTTCTAAGAAAATTTGTTTAACGGTATTGGTCCTGCTGGCAGCCCTGGTATTTTTCGCCTGTGACAACCCGTCCAACAGCAAGCCGGATATCAGTGAAGGATTGGATGGGACAAAATGGGAATGTAAATTCTCAGAGGGCGGTTTTAATTTGATAGAAATTCTTGAATTTTCAACAAATACAGTAAATGATATACTTATGGCAGACATACCTGGTTATGGTAAAGAAAAGATTTCTGAAGATACATACAATTATTCATACTCCCCTGCTACGAGAACGGGTACAATTAATGAAATAATTCCTATTACAATTACCGACAATGAGATACTGAAAGCCACAGGCAGCACCAGAGAATTTACATTAGTATATTAGTTCTAAAGTTTTTTATCAAATCTTTATAAACCGCCGGACTAATCATCCGGCGGTTTTTTATTGTCATTGACAAACTATTTTCTTTTTAATAAATTAGTTAAGTAGATTTAATTAAATACGCTTAATTATTATTTGAGAAGACCTATGAACCTGTTCCGAACCATCAGTGATTTTTACTATGATATCACGCTCCATGAACTGCGGCTGATGAACCGCAACACCCTGTACCCGGATATCACCTACAACAGCCTGCTGTACCTGGATATTATCGCGTACAAAAAGAAAACCACCGTCAGTGAACTCTCCGGGACGCTCCACGTGTCAAAATCCGCGGTCACCATCAAGGTGAACGAACTCGTAAAACAGGGGCTGGTCGAAAAGGTCCAAAGCCCCGATGACCGCCGGGTTCACTATATTTCGGTAAAACCGGAAGTACAGAAGGATTACGAACTGTACAACCGTAATCTCAGCAATGCCGTCAAAGCCCTGCAGGACCGGTACCCGGAAAAGGATATTACCCTTTTCTGTGAAATGCTCGGCCTGGTCAGGACCCATTATATTCAGGAACCGTAGTATGAACGCCCTTTCCCAGAATTTTTCCTTCCCCTCGCTCCTCAGGTTTGCCCTCCCCACCATAATCATGATGGTATTCATGTCCCTGTATACCATGGTGGACGGTGTATTTGTGTCCCGGCTCATCGGCACCAAAGCACTGTCCGCGGTAAATATTGTGTACCCCCTGATAAACTTTGTGGTTGCCGTGGGGATCATGCTCGCCTCCGGCGGAAGCGCCATCATCGCCAAACAGATGGGGGAAGGCCGCGCCAGGGAAGCGAATGAGAATTTTTCCTTTATCACCGTTGTGGGTATCCTCATGGGTGCCGTACTCAGCATCCTGGGGTTTATTTTTATTGAACCCCTCCTGCGGCTGCTCGGCGCCAATGACGCTATTTACGGGTACTGCTACGACTATACCCGGATGCTGCTCTTTTTCATCGTGCCATCCATTATGCAGATGCTCTTCCAGTTCTTTTTTGTTGCCGCAGGAAAACCGAATACCGGACTGCTCGTTACCGTAGCAGGCGGAGTGGCCAACATAATCCTGGACTACGTTTTTATTGCCCTGGCCGGTATGGGGATCCGGGGAGCGGCGTTGGCAACGGGAATCGGCTATTCGATTCCCGGTCTGTTCGGGCTGATTTATTTCACCGCCAAACGGAAGGGAACCCTGTATTTTGTAAAACCCAGGTTCCGGCCGGCGGTGCTGTTAAAAACCTGCACCAACGGCGCCTCGGAAATGGTAACCAATATTTCAACCGCGGTGGTTACGTTTTTATTCAATATAATTATGATGAACTACCTGGGCGAAGACGGCGTGGCGGCGATAACAATTGTACTGTACGCCCAGTTCCTCCTGACCTCCCTCTATATGGGATATTCCTCAGGGGTGGCCCCGGTGATCAGCTATAACTACGGCAAGAACAACCACCGGCAGCTTAAGAAGCTCTTCAGGATAAGTATGGTATTCCTGAGCGTCAGCTCCGTCCTTATGTACGTCCTGGCGCTGCTCCTTGAGAACAGTATAATCACCATCTTTACCGCCCCCGGAACCGAAGTTTTTGCCATCGCGGAGAACGGGTTCCGTCTTTTCGCGTTCGCGTATCTCTTTATGGGGATCAATATTTTCGCTTCATCCCTTTTCACCGCCCTTTCCAACGGGAAAGTATCGGCCATTCTCTCATTTCTCAGAACCTTCGTATTCATAGTCCTGGCCATAGGTATCCTTCCGCGGGTAATCGGCATAAACGGGGTATGGCTCGCGGTTCCGGCGGCGGAAGTCCTGGCGATTGCTGTTTCATTGTTTTATATCCATACATTAAGAGGCCGGTACAAGTACGCCTAGAAATGAAAAATATCTTACCCTGAAGGCGGGTCAGCGGTGTCCGCGTCCGCTGCTGCGGGATGCAAAGGCAGGCCCCGCAGAGAAAATCCCGCGCGCCTCCCGCGGGGCTTTTTAACTCCGCAGAACCGTTAATTAACCGGCAGCCGCGATTACGCAGAAAACATACAAAACAATTTTTTCGTGTAATTTCTCCAAAAGGTGCTATTAATATGATTATGGCATTCTTTCAGGATCCCATGGATGGATTCTATTCGTGGGAAAAAGCATACCGCGGGGGAAACTATGAAAGGAAAACTGATATCTATTGGGCTTTTGGGTATTGTCCTGGTAATTATTCCGGTGCTGGTCAGCTGCGACACAGGAACCTCACCAAGCACGGAACATAAAACGGAACTCCAAGGGGTGATTGAGACTGCCAATACCGCAAAAAACGGAGTAACTGCCAGCGCCGACGGGAATGATGTGGAAGATACTGATTATTGGGTAACACCGCAGGAAGCTGCGGCATTGCAGATAGCTATAACCTACGCAGAAACAGTTTTCGGGAATGAAAGCTCAACACCGGCGGAAATAAATAACGCGAAAACCGTACTGGAAACCGCTCTTGAGCTTTTTAATTCACAGAAAAAGCCGGGAAAGAAAGCTTCACCGAAAGTTTTTACAGGATTGACACTGTCTTATAAGAACAAACTGGAGGCACTGGCCCATACTAATGTTTACTGGGATGACGATAAATCCCTTGCACACGTGGCGGCTGGATATTTTTACCCCAAAACAATCTTCTCAGCACAACCGCAGGACCCGCCGATCGGCTCGGCGCTGCTGGAGAACGCGCTTCGTGGCGGTTCATCCGGGATTACCGTAACAGCAGAATACGATTCTGACACACAGAAAGATTATTATACCTTTGTGAAAACAGACAGCAATATCAGTAACATAACCGCGGTACTTCCGGCTGGGTCCATATCCATAGAGGATCATCCCAGTATTCATGTGTCGGAAGATTTTACGGTCTATTATACATACAGCGGCGCGTGGCGGTACTACGCCGAATAAGGCGTCCCGCTTTGGCTGCCGCGGATAGCGGCAGACGGCCCGGCTTCCGCCGGGCCGCATATCGGAAAAGCTATTTAGCCACCACCCGGGAGTAGCGCTTCTTGCCTGCCCGGAGGATGAGTTCACCGTCGCCGTCAAGCCGGTCCTCGCCGATGGTGTCGGCAACATCTCCGGCGGCGGACAAGGTATCGGTTCCTCCGGCGGCGGAAACAAAGGCGCCGCCCTGCTGCACCAGCCGCCGGGCTTCGCTTTTTGAGGGAGCCAGGCCCGCGTCGGTAAAGAGATCCACCACATTGTACCCCGCCGCGAACCGTGCCCGGGGCAGCTCCGCGGTGGGCATGGCGGACTTGTCGCCGCCTCCGCCGCCGAAAGCCGCCCGCGCGCCGGCCATGGCTTTTTCAGCCTCATCCCTGCCGTGGATAAGGGCGGTAATCTCAAAGGCCAGCCGTTCCTTCGCTTCGTTGGGATTTTTTCCGGGAGCGGAGAGAGCCTCGCATTCCTCAACGGGAAGAAAGGTAAACATCAGCAGGAACTTCTTGACATCCGCGTCCTGGACATTCCGCCAGTACTGGAAGAAATCATAGGGACTGGTAATGGACGGATCCAGAAACAGGGCGCCCTTTTCGGTCTTGCCCATTTTCTTGCCGTCCGCGGTGGTGACCAGAGGGAAGGTCATGCCGAAAACATCCGCCCCTTCGATACGGCGGATGAGCTCGTGGCCCGCCACGATATTGCCCCACTGGTCATCCCCGCCGATCTGGAGGCGGCAGCCGTGGCGGCGGTACAGTTCGAGGTAGTCGTAGCTCTGGAGGAGCTGGTAATTGAATTCAATAAAGGAAAGACCGGTTTCCATCCGCATGCGGTAGGATTCAAAACTGAGCATCCGGTTGACCGAAAAATGGCTCCCGATTTCCCGGAGAAAATCTATGTAATTGAGATCCGCCAGCCAGTCTTTGTTGTTGACCCATTGGGCCGTTTTCCCGTCAAAGCCGATAAACCGGTCGAGCTGGGCGGCGATGGCCGCGGTATTGGCATCGAGCTGTTCATAACTCAGCATCCGGCGCATTTCGGTTTTTCCCGAGGGATCGCCGATGCGGGCGGTTCCGCCGCCGATAAGGGCAAGCCCGTTATGCCCGGCAGCTCTGAGATGGCGCAGGGCAAAAAAGGGAACCATGTGTCCGATATGCAGGCTGGGGCCGGTGGGATCGCAGCCCACATAAAACGTGACGGGACCTTCGTCCATAAGGCGGGACAGTCCTTCCACGTCGGTACACTGCTGGAAGAACCCGCGGCTTTTCAAATTTTCAAGCGCCGAATTCATCATTCCTTCCTTAAAGTACAAAATTGCGAATTTGCTCCCGCAGTATAGCCTGTTGCCGGATGAACCGCAAGGAGGGGGAGCACCGAGCCTGACAATCCGGAAAGCACCCAGCGTTACCGATGCGGAGGGGTGCTTTCCGGCTTAACCGGCTCGGTGCTGCCCCGGTCAGGAGGGCTGCTCCCCCTGGCTCCAGCCTTGCCGCAGTATGTGTGGCGTTTTGCTCCGCAAAACTCCCAAAAGACTTGGCGCCGCAGGCGGCAAGTCTTACGCTACCCCCACTTCGGGTTCCTCGGCAGCGGCTGCCGGTTCCGGAGGTACGGCACCACAACGGAAGGGTCTTATCGTACTGTAATCCCGCTCAGGCCGGTTTGTGTTTTACCGCTCTCCGTTCAAAAAACAGGAACACAGCGATAAAAATACAGGCCGCCGCGGGAAAGAGGATAAACCAGCGAAAGGCCGCGTCAATTCCGAAGTATTTGTACAGATATCCGCAGAGCATATTTCCCGTGACGTAGCCCAGGCCGTTGACCATAACCGTTTTGCAGGCGTGGGCGGTGGATGCGCACGCCGGCGGAACCGACAGCGCGAGGCATTCGGTGATGGCCGGCCAGATTACGGCGAAACTCATTCCCCCGATAAACTGTCCCAGGATCAGAAATACAATAGAATCCGACGCCAGCACAACCCCGTACCGGATTATTTGAATAATAAAGGAAATAAGAATCAGAGCAGGCAGGGATATTTTTTTTATCAGCATGCCGGTAATTTTATACGCGAGAAATTCACCCGCCATGGAAGCGGCCACAATCCACGCGGTGGCGGATGTGGAAAATCCGTGCTGCTGCATCCTGATGGGAAGGAACTGGGTAAACACGGATTCAGCGGCGCCCCAGAAAAAAAGGCAGGCCATGGAAAAATAAAACATCCGTATGGTAAACAGCGTCTTCAGCTGGAGCGATTTTTTCCCGCCGGGGCGGACATTTTCCCGGTCCGTCACCGCGGGTATGTTCCGGTGGTTAACCATCACGAAAAACGACAGTACCATAAACGCGGGAACAATAACCTGAACGCCGAAACGCTGTATCAGGTAACCGGAAACAATAACGCCCAGACCGTACCCCAGGGGGCCGGTGTTGCGGTACCGGGAATACTCACTGGACGCGCCGGTCTTTTTGAGGCTTGTCACAAGCAGTTCATCAATCACCGTGCTGAAGGGACCCAACCCCACGGCGAATAACACCACCGAAAGGATAAGCACGGGGAAACTGCCGCGGCCGATTGTTCCGATCCCGGCGGCGCCGGCGATGGAGACCGCCGAAAGGATATACAGTAATTTGCGGACATAGCCCAGGCGGTCTATCAGGTAACTGACAAGCAGCGCGGAAACAACGGTGAACCCGAAATAGACGCTCCCCGCGTATCCTATCCGGAGACCGTCGAGCCCGATGCTTTCGTAATACAATCCGAGGAAAGGATTGATCATCGCGCAGGCGGACCAGAAAATAAAATAAAACCGCCCGTAGACAGACGGGGTAGCTGGCTGTCGGCTCCGGTAGTCCATGGCTGAATAATACGTATTAAAACGAAAAGATTACAGAGGCCTGGGGCTCATCCCCGGGCTTTCCAAGCTGTGTTTGATTCCTTTCTCAGGGTATGATCCGTCGTCATAGGTGAAGTTCCGAGAGATATCTCTGTCATCACTTGTTCACTATTTCATAGTATGAGAAATAAGGAAGTGAAAACAAATACCGGAAACACTTATAAAGATAAATGAGACAGTCCTTTTTCTGAATACAAACAAGGCCGGGAAACATTCCCGGCCTTTTATTGGATGGATTATCCCAAAAAACTACTGCGGAGGAAGCTGGGGCAGCTGAACACCCCTAGCATCAACGTATACATGGTTGCTGGGCATGGTAAATGATACCTGGACTACATCCTGTGGGTCCTGTGTTGAGAAGTCTATGGATGTTCCGCCAACGAACAGTTCGGTAAGCTCAAACTGTTCAGCGGCCTTTACATACACCGTTACCGGGTCACCCTCCTTAGCATACGGAGGATCAAAATAGAAATACCCTATAGAGGGATCCCACATTCCGTCATTCCGGTAAATCATGTAATGATTTTCAGGAAGTTCCTTAAATGTTACCGCCAGGGCAATATCCTTGGCGGGCATGTTGAACGAAGGAACCGGAGGGGAGGAAAAAGGCGCTGTCAGCGTACTACCATCAATCTTGATAGTGTCCAGTACATACTGGATGTAATGCGGGTCGTTCAGTGTCTCAGGATCAGGAGTCATACCTATTTTGGAAAAGGGGGTTACAAAAATGGTAATGGTTGATCCGCTGAAAGGCTTGCCCATGCTATTATTACGTGATGAAAAAACAAACATGTTTCCTTTACTTTCAATATAGGAATTATAAGTAATAGTATAGGCGTCACCGGTATCAACGCTGTAATAGCGGCTCCAGAATGATGCTCCCGAAATAGTCTTTGCTTCAATCCGCACATTGTAGACAACATTTTCAACAATACCGTTATCTATTGTGGCCGAGCAATCTTTAACAGGTCCGAAAGAATCCGATATCGGCCCTCCGTCCCAGTAAGCGTAATGTACCGTATAGTCCGCAACTCCCTGGTGGGGGTTCCAGTTGACTGAAAGGCTTGTGGTACTTTCCTCGAATGTAACAGTGACTCCGCCGGCAAACTCTGTAGATTCCGGCGGTTTGATCTCCTCTTCCGGCGGAGACACCCCTCCGGAACCCTGTTCAGGCGGAGAAGAGCCCCCGGTGACATTGGAACAGGCCAGAAGCAATATTCCTGTGAAAACCGTGATGAAAAATACTTTAAAAAAACCTTCTTTCATGTATACCTCCCCATTTCTTCTCTCCGTGTCTTCGATAGGGATCGTTCCAAAATATCTGCTGCTCAAAGCTCCGTAACTCACATAGATATCGTCGATATCTGTCCCTTCACCGCATGCCACGGCACTGTCTATAATAAACAATTTTCTGGCAGCACTCTCAGCCCCGGGCTTTCCAAGCTGTGTATAATTCCTTTCTCAGGGTATGGTCTGGTTCAGCTCGCCGTTGTCGTCAATCACGGTGCTCCCGGAAGAGGTACTGGAAGTACCCTTGACCGTGAATTTTGATCTATTGTTCTGTATAAGCGCGGTTGTTCCGTCAAGAAGTTTCGTCCCACTGGAAAGATTGGTAGCGGTAATCACCGCGGTGGTTGTATAGGTACCGTAGGGGTTATTAACAGGCTGCAGTCCGTCTTCTCCAATACGAATGTATGTACCATAGGTATTAACAGAACTATCGATATATACCACGTTATCCGGAGCAATAACGGCACTGCCGTTTATAGTTACCTCCGTTGGGTCGCTGGCACTATATCCACCGTACATTATGCATAAACCTGTTCCATTTTGATCCCCTTTAATCACACCGCCATACATATTAAAAACCTGTCCCCGGCTAACATACACACTGCCGCCGCCAGCAGCCCCTTTATTATTGGTTATTTCGCCGCCATACATGTTAAATGTTCCCAAACCTACATATACCGCTGCACCGGCACGTCCGCTGGTCCATTTTGTACCACACTCAGTAATTTTTCCACCGTACATATTAATCGTACCGCCCCACATATAAAGGCCAACAACAGAAGCCGATTTAACAATAACATTATCATACAGATTGATTACCCCATTACCTGCTGCATACAAAATACCGTGGCCATTATTATCAGTAGCTGTTTGGATTAGTTCCAGCGTTCCGTATTGACTGGAATTGGGATGCCCCACATTCACGGTCGCAGATGCTGCCTGTATCCAAGCGGCAGTCCCGCTGGGAGTATAGGTTATTTTCCTAGTTTGCCCCTTCGGAACAACTATGGTTATGGTTTTTGAACCGGATGCATAAGAATTTCCAGTCTCGAAATCCTTAAGAATAGTAATGATTGCGGTCTGACCGCTCCCCACACCGTTAATACTGTCTGTGAATTTCTCATAGGAAACGGATCCTTCAACACCATTAATCTCAACTTTTGAGGCGTAACCAGCTACCGGTTCAAGATAGCCGTTATTGTTTATTTGATACGCTGCATCCGACAGGGTAAACTTGGATTTGTTCGCCGTAATTAAGGCTGCGCTGCCCCCGAGGACTTTGGCGGAATCCCGGGAATTTAAGGCATACACCTCAGGCTCTATCACGGCCGCGCTGGAAGCGGTGAGGCTTCCCGTCAGGGTAATACCCGCGCCGGTTTTAAGGTACACCCCGTGGCTCACGCCGCCGGAGGTGTTAACAGCGGCGGCCCCGGACATGGACAGAGCCGTGTGCCCCGGGACCGAGGGGGCTTCAGCGTACACCGCCCCGCCCTTGGCGCCGGCGGAATTCGGCTGCGATGCGGAAAGGGTATTAAAACCGATCTTCCCGCTGTTTATCGCCAGGCTTCCGCCGTCTTCAATATACACACCGCCGCCGTTAGCCGTTGCGGTATTCAAATATACAGCTCCGTTTTCCATCCGTACGGCGCCGCTGCCTGTTATATACACTCCGGCACCGTTGGCCGCGCTGCTGCCGTAAACCGCCGTTCCGCCGTCGAGAACCACTGTCCCGGCGTCAACCAGTATGCCGCCGCCGTTACCCGACGGTATGGACGCGTTCTTTATCTCCATCCCCTGGAGCGTTACCGTAGCGCCGGGGGCGTTCACATAGAGACCCCGTTTGCCCGCGCTGCCCGCGTCAATGACGGCGCTGTTCTCTCTTTTGATCGTCAGGGTCTTCAGCGCCGCCGCCTGGGGTATCACGACGTCGGCCATGCCGCTGCTGCCCGAATGGTTCCCGCTGCCCATTCCCTTCAGCAGGACGATGGTTCCGCTGGCAAAGTTCCGGTCTATAATTTTTTCAACCGCAGCATGTACAGTCGCCACCGGGTTTGTTTCGGTCCAGCCCGCGTCAGGGTCCGTTGGGGGCACGGCCAGTGTCGGATCAACGTACACCGAGGACAGATACGTCACCCGTACCGTCGCAACTGAAAGATAGGAATCCTGTAAACCGGGGGTTTTTGACCGGGCGCGGATTACACTACCGTCCCGGGCCGCGAACGGTCCGGTATACGTTTTTTCCTGGCCGCCGTCTACCGAGTAATAAATTGTTGTCCCTGATGATCCGCCGCCGGACGCCGTCAGGGTCATGGTAACCCATCCGTCCACCGTATTGGGATCGTAGGAGAAACCAACTGTAGGGGACTGGTCCGATCCGAACCCGGGGGTGGCGGTAACCGCGGTATACCCTTCTTCATCGGTTACCGTTACATGGAAATGGTAATGCGTATCCAGCTCCGTTCCCGCTGCCTTGACCATGGGGAATGACGCCGTATAGCTATCGCCCGACCGGGTCAGCTCATAGCCGTCGCTGCTGCGCCAGACCTCCGGCACCTCGGTTCTGACCCGCGTATACCGGCGGCTTACCGGGGTTCCATCCCCTTCCTTAAACTGTATCTGCACTTCTTCGTTGTCGTCATGGTCACCATCCGCCAGCATTTCCCACCCGGCCACAGGCCGGCCGCTTCCGTCGAGGCCCGCTATCTTCAGATTAGTCGGAATCTCCGGAGGACTGTTGCAGACAAAAAGATCCTGTATTTCGTAATCCTCAAATTTCCGCAGCCCGTCCACATGGCTGATTTCCAGCTTAAGCCGGAAATTATCCCTGACTTTGGCGTTCTGCAGAATTATCAGGACCCGCTCGTAATTCTCTACCACCGCTTCGGCAATTACATTGCTGGTCCCTTCGTTGGTAACCACCGCGTAGGGAACAAGCTCGTATTTCTGCGGATTCCGGAGTCTGACCCTGATCTGCACCAGATCCGGATCGCAGATACTGGAGGGCGGAAAGGTCGTGTACCCCGATCTGACCGACGTATACGTATCGGTTACGAATTCCCATTTTTCCGCCGCCGCTCCGCCGGCGTATTCGGCGATGTAATCCGGCGCGGACATATTAAAAAGTTCACACCCGGTGAACAGTATCATCAGGAAAATACAGTATTTCCATTTTAAACTGGAGGAAATGATAGAGTGTCTCATTAAGAACTAATTATCCACCTTTTCCCGGTTTTTTCACATCCCATATCCGCCCGTTTACGTCTCAAACACGCCCATTTACGCAGTAAAATGGGAAAAACACGCTTCAGCCAATTATACCCGCTGGTTTCACTTTAAACTATGGTATACTGCGGACATGGATATGGTGTATCCCGTCATCATCATCGCGGCAATATTTTCCCTGGCCATGGCTGTTTTTTTCAGCTCCCTCACAGCCCGGTACAAGACCGCCGTTTCTCTATTGATCTATGTAATTACCTGCATCATTTATATGTTTCTGGCCTTTTCGGGTATTCCGGGAATTTCGAAATTCCCTATGTTTGTTATACCCCTGATCCCTACTTTTATCTGTTTTAAGGACAATCCGTTCCAGAAGATTTTTGTGGTTTTTACGCTTATTACGGTCGCGCTGGTACTTTCCGCTGTTTCGTCGATCCTGGCGCAGCTTTTGTTTCCGTGGAATTCCGGTGAATATATGCTGGCCTACACGGTATTTTTTGCGTTTTTCTGCGCAGCATCGATTGTGTTAACCCTGGTATTCCTCCGGCGCATCTTTTCCAAGCTTTTTTCGTATACCGGCCGCAGGGTCTGGGCGCTGTATTCCCTGGCGCCGCTGACATCATTTTTTCTGCTCCGGGAAGCGATATTCGGATACTTCCAGATTCCGCCGCCGTATATTCAGGATATTCCCTCTTTTTTGCTCATGGTTGTCCTGATCCTTCTGAGCCTCAGCCTGGTATTTCTGGCAATCATAACCACCCATGACCGGACATCCGTATCCTTTGCGCTGAAGCAGGCGGAGGAAGCTCTGTCGTCAAGCCGGGACTATTACCAGATGCTGAATAAAACCTATGAAGAACTGCGGATTATGCGTCATGATTACAAATACCAGCTCCATGCCCTTTCGGGACTGCTGGCGGAAAAGAAATACGCCGAACTCGAAACCTTGCTGGCCGGTATGGAACGGATTCTGGATGACACCGCCATACCGGACTTTTCTCCCAATCCGGTTATCGGCGCCCTGGCATCGTGGTACGCCGGGAGATGCAGAAAAGACGGAATAGATTTCAGGTTCAGATCGATGCTGCCCGAAACTCCGCTTATTGACAATTACGATTTCTGCGTGGTCTTCGGCAATCTCCTGGAAAACGCCCTGGATGCCTGCCTTCTGCTTGCGCCCGGGATTCCGCGGTATATCGATACGGATATCCGCTGCACCGAAACCCAGGTATTCATAAAGGTAAAAAACAGTTTTGACGGTTATATAATAGAACATAACGGAGAACTGCAAACCAGGAAAACCAGCGGCGGCCTGGGAATCAGGAGTATCAAGGCCGCCTGCGGCCGGTATTTTGGGGATTATACCACCGAAACAGCGGACAAAGAATTCACTGCCTATGTTTTGCTGAACATATAGGTCATATACTGTTTCTTAAAGGCACCGCTGCGTTTGGCAATGGGTATCCGGTCATCGTTTACCATAATAACACAGCCTGGCTCCAGGCGTTTTACATAATCCATATTAATAATGAAGGAATTATGGCATACGGCAAAACGCCGGTCCGCCAGCAGCACCGGTGAAGTGTCCTTCATTTTCATGAACGTCTCAAGGGTTTCGCCGTTCTTGAGAAAAAACAAAAGGGTGTGGTTTCGTATTTCCGTATAGAGGAGTTCGCTGAAATGAATCCGGTGTGCGGTACGCCGGATAGTAACCGTGATTTCGGGATTGGGTTCTTTCCCGAGGTTATTTTCAATACGGAGGAGAATATCCCGTACCGCGCCGGGGTCCGCGGGTTTTAGAAGATAGGAAAAAGCCTGGACCCGGTAGGATTCAGCGGCATAATCATTGCTGTTGGTCAGAAAAACAATGGTCCCGGTATACCCCAGGCTCCGCATCCTTTCCGCCAGTTCGGTTCCGTTCATACCGGGCATAAGGATATCAAGAAATGCGGCCGTGAACCCGCGGCTGTGCGCCGGTGATTGGCCGCGGTCTTTTCCGAGGAAATCAAGCAGCCCCTGCGGTTCGGTATAGGTGAGGATTTCCGTTTCACCATCTCCGTAATAATCAGACAGTATAGAGCCGAGCCGGCCCGCGTCATCGGAATTGTCGTCGCAAATAAAAATCCGCCGCATAAAGTATACTTATAGTATAGCGAAAAATACGCGGAAACCATATTTTTACAGCCGCCGCCGGAAATATTCGCTTCGAAACCCAGCGATGAGATAAATTCCCGGGGATAGCCGGCACTTTCCGCGCCGCAACTCTGAATGATACGGCGGACCGGTGATTTCCGGTCCGCCGCTGTTTTTCGTAAGCACCGGCGCTAATACTCCGATAATAAAACATAATGCCTGCGGTTCAGTAACCTTTTTATACAGCGGTGTTTTAAATTTATGTAAAAGGGTAGGAATATGTATTTATCCAGATCGTCAAAAATATACAGAATCGGTTTTATTTCCACCAGGTTTAAGGGAACCGACGGGGTTTCCCTGGAAACCATGAAATGGCGGCATGTCCTCGAAAAAATGGGGTACGAATGCTTTTTCTTTTCCGGGCTTTCCGACTGGGATCCGGATAAATCCATGGTGGTGGAGGAAGCCTTTTTTGCCCACCCTCTGATCCAGGATATCCAGGACCGCTGTTTCGGGACCATTGTCCGGGGAGAAGGCCTCACCGGCGAAATCCAGGCAATCCGGTTCCGGCTAAAACGGGCGCTGTATGAATTTGTCGAGACTTTCAGCATTGACCTCCTGATAACGGAAAACGCACTGACCATACCCATGCATATTCCCCTGGGATTGGCCATCACCGAGTTTATCGCCGAAACCGGACTTCCTACTATCGCGCACCATCATGATTTTTCCTGGGAACGCCAGCGTTTCTCGGTAAACTGCGTCGAGGACTACCTGTCCATGGCCTTCCCTCCCCGGCTGAATTCCATAAGCCATGTGGTCATCAATTCCGAAGGACGGCGGCAGCTGTCCTACCGCTGCGGGCTTTCTTCCATCGTAATTCCCAATGTCTTTGATTTTGACACCCAGCCGCCGGCAATGGACAAGTACGCGAAGAGCATGCGGAAGGACCTGGGCGTCGCCGATGATGAACTGCTGCTGCTCCAGCCGACCCGCATCATTGACCGTAAGGGTATTGAGCACGCCATTGAGCTAGCCAGCCGTCTTAAGGACAAAAAGGCAAAACTCCTGATCAGCCACCAGGAACGGGACGAAGGCTCCGATTATTACAACCGGACCATGGACTACGCCGGACTGCTCGGGGTTGAGGTGATCGTCCGCCCGGATATTATTGGCGCCGAACGGGGTAAGACCGAAGAGGGGGCAAAGAAATACAGCCTCTGGGACTGTTACCTCAACGCGGATTTCGTGACCTACCCTTCAACCTACGAAGGATTCGGGAACGCCTTCCTCGAAGCCGTCTGGTTCAAGAAGCCGATCCTGGTAAACCGGTATTCCATTTTCCAGCAGGACATAGAACCGGCTGATTTCGATGTGGTGGTTATGGAAAACTACGTGACCCCGGAGATCGTGGACACCGTCAGGGCCATCCTTGACAGTCCCGACGCCGTGGAAGTGATGACCGCGAAAAACTTTGAGCTGGGGCACCATTTCTTTTCCTACAGCCTGCTCGAACAGCGGCTCCATCAGGTGATGATGAATTTCGGTCAACTGTGATACCAGGGCAGCCGCATCATACTTAATATGTAAAGCACAGAAGCATGGGAATACAAGTTCTGGGGGTCCCGTCGTATGAAAAAAATCCCGCGGGGCGGTATTTCTTTTCATACGACACCCCGCGCTGCTTGTCTGGCACCATGCTTCTGTGCCTTTGTTACAGGATTGCTGCGGCGGCCCTGGCTTGGCCGGAGTGCTGGGTCACGGAGGATAGTTCCGTGTTGGGTGATGCCACCAGCCGGAAGTGTTACCCTATACTTTGTGGACAGGGTTACCGTTTTTTTGCTTCTTCCCAGTAGGTGTCCATTACCGCGAGGTTTTCCTGTTTCATTTCCTGGCCGCTTACTTTCATGGAAGATTCCACGTGTTTGAACCGGGTGGTGAATTTTACGTTGGTTCTTTGGAGGGCGACGGAAGGCTCAATCCTGAGGAACCGGCAGAGGTTGACCACCGAAAAAAGCAGGTCCCCCAGTTCCGCTTCTACCTCATCCCGGGCTGCATCCCCGCCGCCGTCAGTGTGGCTGCCGATAGCGTCTCTGACCTCTTCCAGTTCCTCTTCGATCTTTCCGATCACCCCGCTGATGTCAGGCCAGTCGAATCCGACCTTGGAGGCTTTCTTCTGGAGCTTGTAGGCCCGGTCCAGGGGCGGCAGGGCTTTCGAGACTTCATCCAGGATTGAATCCTTCGGTTTGCGGCCTTCCTGTTCAACCTTGATTCTGTTCCAGTTAACCAGGACTTCGCCGCTGTCCGCCACGGTGGCATCTCCGAATACATGGGGATGCCGCCGGACGAGTTTATCCGAGACCGTGTCCAGCACATCGGATACGGAAAATTTCCCTTCCTGTTCATGCATATAGGACAGCATGGTAAGCAGAAAATACAGATCCCCCAGTTCTTCCTTGATGTGTTCCGAATCTCTTTCGTCGATGGCTTCGACGCATTCATAGGTTTCTTCGATCAGGTCGCCCCTGAGGGTCATGGGAGTCTGTTCCCGGTCCCAGGGACAGCCGTCCGGCCCCCGGAGCTGTGCGGTGAGTTCAACGAGGCGGTTAAACGCGCGGGATTCCTTTGTTTCGTTCATGGTATAATTTCATTCCTTTGAATATAAAAGATCAAGGGGCTATTTTCTTTTTGTTCCACTCGGGAAGCAGGGTTTCGGGGCCCCGGATCAGGGCTTCCGTGAGGGCCCGGGAAGACTGGTCCAGAACCTGGTCCAGGACCGGCTCTTCCTGGGGCGCGAAATCCGACAGCACCCAGGATGAAATATCATGGTGGTCAGGCCGGCCGATGCCGATGCGGAGCCGCCAGAAATCAGCCGTGCCCAGACGGGATTTCATGGACCGGAGTCCGTTATGCCCGCCCAGCCCGCCGGAAAATTTAAACGACGCCGTACCCAGGGGCAGTTCCAGTTCATCGTGGACCGCCAGGATACGATCCGGCTGTATTCTGAAAAACGACGCCGCCGCCTGCACGGAATCCCCGGAAAGGTTCATGAAGGTATGGGGCATGAGAAAGTATATTTTATCCGGAGCAGTACCGGCTGTCTCCGTATCGGAGGCCGTATCCCAGGAGGAAAGGCGGAATCCGTCCAGGGAAGCGTACACCCCCTTGAATTTTTCCTTCCAGCTTAATGAAGAATAAAACGGAAGCCGCTCCGCCAGCAGCCAGCCCGCGTTGTGGCGGTTCCCGGCGTACTGACGGCCGTAATTTCCCAGAAAGGCGACGAGTTCAATCATACCGGTTTGCGATTCTCCTGTTCCGATAGTAAACTGTAAACAAACATTTAGGGAAGCGCCGGCGGGGCCGGCCTTCCGCAAGGATTCTGCCATGGAAATACTCGGAATTAAAAAGACTGCTGCCAAAATAGACGGAGGGATTCCGGGAACGTGTTTACGGTACTCCGCGGACATGCAGGACGGTGAATGCCTGAGCTGCAATACTGTCCCGGAGGGGGTTGTGTTTGATTCCTTCACCCTGGATGACCTCCTCAAAACCGCCGCTGCCGGCGAAGAAGCGCGGACGGCGTTTTCCCGGAAGGAAGATCTCTGCATCCAGCCCGGGGGATGGCAGTCCTGGTCCGCGGGCTGGGAGCTGGGGCCGGGGGAATCCCTGCCCGGAAAGGTATATGTCATTCCGGAACTTATTAAACTGACAAACCGCCAGGGCGACGATCCGGGCCCGGATGAAACCGCGGGCCATTTTATAGCATACATACGGAGCGGAGACTGGTATCTCGGTATCGCGTCAAAGGAAGGAGATGGCCTCGCGCCGGTGACATACCGGATAAACCGGAAGGAGGCCCGCATCACCGCGGAAATTTTTGCCCCGGGGAAAACCCTGAATCCCGGAGAGATCCTGGCTGAATTAAACGTATTCCTTGTCCGGGGATATTTTATGTTTAAGGATTCCGTGGGAGCGATTTACCGCCAGGAAACGGTTTTTAAAGGAATAGATTTTCTCCGTTCCGGCAAACCGGTTCCCGGCCGGCGGTACGGATGGACCAAGGAATCCCTCCCCGGCGGGTATGAATCCTGGTACAACCACTACAACAGGATTGACGAAAAAATAATCACCGAGGATCTCGCGGCTCTGGATAAAACAGACAATCTTATTAACCTGTGGTACATCCGCCGGAAAAAACCCGCGGTTTTCCAGATCGACGACGGCTGGGAGATCACCGTGGGGGAATGGGAAATCGATACCCAGCGGTTTCCACGGGGGCTCAAACCCATCGCGGAAGAGATCGAGCGGGCGGGCCGCATTCCCGGATTGTGGCTGGCGCCGTTCCTCGTTACCAAACGGTCCCGGAATTTCAGGGAAAAACCCGAATGGCTGCTCCGGGACCATGCCGGAGAGCCGGTGGTGGCCGGGTTCAACCATCTCTGGGACAAACAGTACTACTGCCTGGATATTTCCCGGGAGGATGTGCTGGAATACCTGAAACAGTTAATCGACCGGGCAATCGACGAATGGGGTTTCCGGTACCTCAAACTCGACTTTCTCTATACCGGACTCTTTTACGGGAATTTCAGCCGGGACGGGGCGCCCCACGAACATTACCGGCGGGCATGCGAAGTTCTTACCGGCCGGACAAAAACCGCGGCGGGCCTTCCGGTGGCGTACCTCGGATGCGGGCTCCCCTTCGGCCTGTCCTACCGGTTTTTCCCGCTCTCCCGGATCGGCGCCGATACCCGGGAAATGTGGGACTGGAAGGGGGCAAAGCTGATCGGCCACGTGGGCCGGCCCAGCGCCTATATCAGCCTCCTGGATACCATCGGCCGGTCCTTTATGGACGGGACCGTGTACATCAGCGACCCGGATGTGGTTTTTCTCCGGAGCAGAAACTGCAAACTGAAGGAACACGAAAAAGAATGCATCGCCCTGGTCAATTTCCTGCTGGCCGGGCAGATCATGTTCTCCGACGATCCCGTTCATCTTGAACCCGGGGATATTGCCCTGACCCGGAGCATAGCGGAACTCTATGACGCGCTGGCGGGGGACGACTACGGCGCGGTGAGACTCGAAAAGGATGTTTTCCGCCTGCTGAGCCGGTCCGGAACAACCGCGGGGCTGATCAATCTGGGGGACAGAGCTTTTACCCTGGGAAAAAGCCGGAATCCCGATTTTTTCAGTGCCATGGAAACGGGAACCGCCCTTGTAGACCATCGGACCAAAATACGGCAGAATATGGTTGCCTTTGCGCCTCATACTATTACTATCATCCGGAATTAGGAAACCATGGAAAAACGTATTTTTGTCATCGGCCACCGGAATCCCGACACCGATTCAGTCGTGTCCGCCGCGGCCTACGCCCGGCTCAAACAAGCCCTGGGCATGGCCAACTGTTCAGCCGCCCGGGCGGGCAAGATCAATCCCCAGACGGAGTATATCTTCGACCGGTTTAAGGTGCCGGTCCCGGAATTCATCCCCGACCTTATTCCCCGGGTGGAGTACTACCTCTCGGATACGCCGGTTACGGTCCCCGAAGGGGTTTCACTCTGGGAAGCCCTGGAAAAAATGCAGCAGGATTCCCTTAAGGTCCTGCCCATCATCAACGGCGACGGTACCTACCGGGGCATGCTCCATTACAATGCCTTCGCCCGGTATATTCTTCATAAAATCAATCCCCACAAAAAATCCGGGATCCCCACATCCATCAATCTCCTGGTGAACACCCTCAGGGCCCAGCCGATCACGGCCTTTGATACGGAGGAAGTCAAAAAATCCCACATCATGGTGGCGGCCCTGGCGGACGATTCATTCAAAAAACACCTGGAAGCGGAGATGCCCGAAAACGCCATGGTCATCGTCGGGGACCGGGTGGATATCCAGAAGTACTGCATTGAGCGGAAAGTCCGGGCCCTGGTGATCACCAACGGGAATACCCTGGACAAGGAACTGACCGCCCTGGCGGAGAAAAACCGGGTCTCGGTGATGATAAGCCCCTTCGACACATCCTCCACCTCCCTGCTGATCATTTACTCAACCCCGGTGGGTTCCATGGGGGACAATTCAGCGCCCATGATCCATCTCAACGATACCATCCGCAAGATCCGGGAGCCCCTTTCAAAGGCCCCGTCCCGGTGCCTGCCGGTCGGCGACGACGACGGACGCTTCGCGGGGGTGATCTTTGAAGCGGATCTCTTAAAAGAACCGAATATCGAAATCATCATGGTGGACCACAATGAGCCGAGCCAGGCCGTGGAAGGGATCGAGCATTACAAGATCCTGGAGGTTATCGACCACCACCGGCTGGGCAACCTTTCCACCCGGTATCCCATAACTTTCATCAACAAGGTGGTGGGAGCCACCGCGACCATAATCACCGGACTGTACCGGGAACTGCGGATCCCCCTGGACCGGCCCACGGCGTCCATCCTGCTCTGCGGCATCCTGGCGGACACCCTGGTGCTCCAGTCCGCCACGGTCACCGATGAAGACCACGAAGCCGCGGAATACCTGGCCTCCATAACCGGCCTGGAAATAAAAACCCTGGGCCAGGAACTGCTGACCATCGCCAGCAAGATAAACGCCCGGCCCGCGGCGGAGCTCATACACATGGATATGAAGCAGTACGCGGAACAGGGCGCTGAGTTCACCGTGAGCCAGATCGAAACCGATACCCCCGACGACCTCGTCGCCCGGAAGGATGAAATCCTCGCGGAGCTGGAGTCCGCCCGAAAGTCCCGGCAGCGCCTGTTCTCGGCCCTGATGGTCACCGATGTTACGGAACTGACATCCCTGCTGTTTATAGAAGGGAAGAAATCCTTTATCAGCCGGATCAGTTTTCCCAAAATGGAAGAAGGGGTATATATCCTCAAAGACATTGTATCCCGCAAAAAGCAGCTCCTTCCCCTGCTTTCGGAGCTCGCCGAAAAGGCGATAATGGAATGAGACCGCGGATGGCAGCACATGCATAGTATAGAAATTTACGGATACGGGGACCAGGAAATCTGCTCAGGATGCGAGGGCCACTGCGGGGACTGCGCTCCGGGAGCGAAAAAAGCGACCCGCCTTCTGGTTTCGGAATTTGAAAGCCTTATCAGCAAAACGGATTTTTCCGGGGATGTCCGGTTTTACGAAGCCACCGAGGAAAATCTCCGGCGGAACGAAGACGTAAGAAAAATCCTCACCATGGCGGACCTTGCCCCGGCGATTGTGCTGGACGGCAAACTGCTCTTTTTAGGGGGCTTTTCCCCGGAAGGCCTGGTTGAGGAAGTAAAAAAACGGATCTGAAGGAACCGGATTTTACCCGGCTGCAGAATTCCGGGCAATCCGGAATCCCACGGAATTCGCCTTAAAGCTGGGGGCGTTCCAGTACCGGTAGGTTACCCGAAGCAGGTTAACCGGCGTGAACCACGCGCCGCCCCGGAGCACCCGGGATCCCGTCGCGGCGGCGCCCTGGGGATCGGTCTGGGCTTCCCGGGGGTAATCTGCGTACCAGTCCCAGCACCACTCCCAGACATTGCCGCTCATATCGTACAGCCCCAGTTCATTGGGGTTTTTTGATTTTACGGGCTTCGATTCCCTGCCGCTGTTCCCGTCGTACCATCCGACCTGGGCCGCGTTCGCGCCGCCGGAATACAATGAACGGCTCAGGGGCTGATCGGTCAGCGCGCCGAGCACGCCGCCCCGGGCGGCGAATTCCCATTCAGCCTCGGTGGGAAGCCGGTAACCGTCGGCGCCGCGGTCCCAGGTTACGGAATTTCCGGAGATTGTATAAGCCGGGGAAAATCCGTCCCGTTCGCTTAAGGAATTGCAGAAACGGACCGCCTCGAACCAGGAAACAGTATCCACAGGCCGCTGGTCACCGGAAAAACGGGAAGGATTGCTTCCCTGGATTTCCCGGTACAGCTCCTGGGTAACCTCTGTTTCGGCGATAAAAAACGAACTGACCGTTACTTCCCGGGGCCGCTCCGTATGGGCGTAGGGGCTCTCATTGCTCCCCATCCAGAAGGTTCCCCCTTCCACCGCAACCATCACCGGATCGGTACGGCCGAACACGGAAAAAGGAACCACCAGAAAAAAAACCAAGGCCGGGATACATCCCCGGAACGGAATGGTCTTTTTTACATACCCCGCAGCGGTCACAATTCATCCCGCTTCGTTACAACCCGCGAAATAAGGCCGTACTGCACCGCCTCCGCCGCGTTCATCCAGTAATCCCGGTCGGTATCCTTTTCAACCTGCGAAAAATCAACGCCGGTTTCGTCGGAAATCAGCCGGTTAATCCGGTCACGCATCTTATCCAGCTCCCGGGCGTGGATTTCAATTTCCGTAGCCACCCCCCGGATACCGGACAATGGCTGGTGTATCAGGTACTGGCTGTTGGGAAGGCCGATACGCCGTTCCTTGGGAACAGCCAGGAGTATCACCGCCGCCGCGCTGGCAACGAGACCCATTCCGATGGTCCAAACCGGCACTTTCACGAAGCGGATCATGTCGAAAATAGCGTACCCGGCATAGGCGTCTCCTCCGGGGGAGTCAATGAAAATCCGGATAGGTTCGTCGGCCATATCCTCCAGCAGCAGGAGCTGCCGGATGGTCCGCTCGGAGAGATCCTTATTTATTTCCCCGGAAAGAAGGATGGTCCGGGTTTTAAGCATTTTACTGATCAGGGGATCCGCCGGAGCCTGCTGTTTTTCCTGGTCATCGTCATCATCATCGCCGCGGATAATCCGTGTAGCATTATAATCCATCAAAAACCTCACATAAATCTATCTGAATAGCGTGATACGTATACTATATAATATAAAGGCTTCCATACCGCCGGTCAATTAGAAGGGGGAGCACTGTGCTGTATATCCACCAAGCACCCGAAATAACGATTCTGCGGGTCCTGCCATACAACAGAGGGCATGGCTCCGTGTCGGCCTGCGGCCTCGAAAGTCGCTCATGCCCTCTGTTGTATGGCACCCGGCGTTTTCATTACCCTCGGGTGCTTGGTGCTTCTACCAGCTGGGGTTAACCATTTCGGGGGGCTGCTCCCCCTCGTTTCAGCCCCGCTTCGCGGGTCTTCCACTACCCCCACTCCGGGTTCCTGTATGCGGAAGCCCCAACGGATATGGCGGCGCCTCCAAATCCCGGTTATCCCACCACCCAGCCCCGCACTCGGAAAGTGTACCAGCTTTCTATCCAGATAAGCCGGCAAAGAAGCATGGCCGTGCCGGTAACGCGGGGTGTCCGGGAAAAAATGCATAGGAGCGACTTTCGAGGCCGCAGGCCGGTGCGCCGCATTCAATGAACATGCGCTACCCACCCAGAACCGCCCTCAAAATGAGTACCAGCTTTCTATCCAGATAAGCCGGCAAAGAAGCATGGCCGGCACGGTAACGCGGGGTGTCAGAGTACTGAGGGTATGAGCGGCTTTCGAGGCCGAAGGCCGACGCGCCGCCATACCCTCAGTACTCTGACAGGACCCCCGAACCGGTTCCCACCATGCTTCTTTGCCGGGTTACATAACTATAGAAAGCTGGTACACTTTACACCGCCATGAAACCCTGGAAAGCCAATTATACGGCGTTGCTTATTGCAGAGACCCTTGCGGTTGCCGGTTTCGGCATTTCAAACCCCATTACCCCGCTGTTCCTGTCAGAAGACCTCGGGATTACGGATCCCCAGACATTGAAAATCTGGTCGGGTATTATCCAGTCTTCCTCGTCCGTCACCCTGGCGCTTTTTGCTCCCATCTGGGGCCACCTGGCGGATAAATACAGCCGCAGATTGATGCTCCTGCGGGCCATGTTCCTGGGGGGCGTTATTGTGGCGCTCATTCCCCTGACCAACGCCCCTTGGCAGGTACTCATCCTCAGGACTATCCAGGGCTGTTTCGTCGGAACGGTTTCCGCCGCCACGGTGCTTGCCGCCGGAATAGCCCCCGCGGCCCAGGTTGCTCTGGCCCTGGGGCTCCTGCAGACCGGCGTTTCCATCGGCAACTCCCTGGGACCGCTTTTCGGCGGGGTTGTATCGGATTTTTTCGGCCGGCGTATAGCCTTTCTGTTTACCAGCCTGATCCTGGTGATCGCGGGACTCATCGTACTCAAATGGGTCGAAGACGATACCCGTCCGAGACCTCCGAAGGGCGAGAAAGTAAAAAAAGGTATAACCTCCGACATGGGGATTATTTTCGCGTCTCCGGTGCTGCTGGCCCTCATGGCAGTATCCTTCTCCATTCAGACATCCAGCTCAATCATCACCCCAATACTGCCGCTGTTTGTGCGGGAACTCGCCGCGGGATCCCGGTACGTCGGGTCCGCCACGGGTATTGTGCTGGGAGTGGGCGCCGCCACCACGGCCCTGGCAACCTTCCTGGTAGGCAAATACGCCTCGCGGCTCGGGTACTGGAAGACCCTCATTTTCTGTCTCGCCGCGGGCTGTGTGCTTTCGTTTCCGCAGATTTTCGTTACCAACATAACCCAGCTGACCGTTATGCGGTCCATGGCCATGTTTTTTATCGGCGGCGCCATTCCCGTGCTGAACGCAATTATCGCGGTTACCGTGGACCGGGATAAACAGGGAATCGTGTACGGCTTCAATACATCCTTTTCCAACGCCGGGGCCGCCCTGGGGCCGGTGATCGGCTCGGTAACCGCGGCGGTTTTCAGTTTCCGGTCGGTATTTGCCGTCACCGCCCTGATATTGGGCTTTTCCGCTTCGGTAACCGTATGGCGCAGAAAGAAATATCTAAAAATGAGGGAAGAGGAAAACCAGGATAATCCGGTATCATAGCAGGCCGCCCGCAGTACCCTTATAACTCAGCTCCGCAGCATGGAATTACCAGAGCCGGGGGGCCTGTCACATGAAAAAAACCCCGCAGGGCGGTGTTTCTTTTCATGCGACACCCCGCGCTGCCGTGGTCACCTCACTGCGGAGCCTATTCTCTGTACCGTAATGCGGGCATCCTGCCTTTACGGAGAGAGGCTGGGTGTGGGAGGCCACTTCCGAGCCGTAAGCCGTAACCTGACACAAAACTTATTGGTTCTAAATGCATGGACAGCTAATTCCGCTGTATAAATAACCGCAACAGCCGGCGTGACTGCGGCTGTACAGGGGCAGCGGAAAATCCAGCGTTACGGCAACGCTATTGTTGAGGTTCCAATGCAGATGGTTTTTAGTCCAGTTATGGAAAAAATCGAAGCCGGGGCTCTGATTGTCGATGTCAGAACCGAAGATGAATTCAAAACCGGGGCGTATCCCGGGGCGGTCAATATTCCCCTGGCCGTACTCCAGTCGCGGATGGAAGAACTGGAACCCAGGGACAGGCCTATCGTTATCTACTGCACATCGGGCACCAGAGGGCACATGGCCGCGGATTTTCTGGAGGCCTTCGGCTGGACCGACGCGGTCTGCGCCGGTTCGCTCACGGAAATGGAAGAACTCCTCCATACCGGACAGCCGCCGGTTCCGGAGGAGAACCACCAGGTTTTTGCCCGGCAATAACCTCAGAAAAGGCCCGAGATACGGCCTTCCGCGTCCACGTCGATGTTCATAAACGCCGGTTTTGAAGGAAGTCCCGGCATGGTGGAGATATCCCCGCAGATGGGATAGACAAAACCCGCCCCGGCCGCGAGGCGGACCTCCCGGACCGGGAGACGCCATCCCCGGGGAGCGCCCTTTAAGGCCGGATCGTGGGAAAGGGAATACTGGGTTTTTGCCATGCATATCGGCAGTTTCCCGTACCCCTGGGATTCCAGGCGTTCCAGAGTCTCCGCGGCAGCCGCGGTAAAATCGACCCCGTCGGCGCCGTAAACTTCCCCGGCGATCTTTTCGATCTTCTCGGTAAGGGTGTTTTCCAGGGGATACAGGAATTTGAATTCGGACTTCCCGGCGGCGGCTTTCTCCACGGCTTCCGCGAGATCCGCCGCGCCTTCCCCGCCCAGGGCCCAGTGCCGGGAAACCACCGCGTCCGAGGCGCCGGCCTTGAGGGCCGCGTCCCGGATAAGATCCCATTCCGCCTGGGTATCCGTGGGGAAGCTGTTTATGGCCACCACCGCGGGAATCCCGAACCGCCGCACAATGCCGAGATGGGCCGTAAGGTTGGCCATACCGTTCCCGAGCAGTTCAAGGTTTTCTTCGGTGTATGCCGCGGGAAGGGGTTTCCCGGGGGTTACCGCGGGGCCGCCGCCGTGGGCTTTGAGGGCTCTGACCGTGGCGACCAGGACCACCGCGTCGGGAACGAGCCCGGAGCTCCGGCACTTGATATCGAAGAATTTCTCCATTCCCATATCCGAGCCGAACCCGCTTTCGGTGACCACATAGTCGGCGTACCCCACGGCGATACGGTCGGCAATTACCGAGGAATTGCCGTGGGCGATATTGGCGAAGGGGCCGGTATGGACAAAGGCTCCCTGGCCTTCCAGGGTCTGGAGCAGATTTGGCTTGAGCGCATCCTTGAGCAGGGCCGCCATGGCTCCGGCAACCTTAAAATCCTCAGCCGTAAGGGGATTTCCTTTCGTATCGTACGCGACAACCATACGGCCCAGCCGGCTCCGGAGATCCGCCATATCCGAGGCAAGGGCAAGAATGGCCATAACCTCACTGGCCACGGAAATATCGAAGTGGCTCTGCCGCAGGGGGCCGTCGGCCCGGCTGCCCATCCCGGTAACAACGTGCCGCAGGACCCGGTCATTCATATCCACGACCCGGCCGATGGCGACACCGTGGGGATCGGGATTGAGCTTGGACAGCCCCATTTTTTCAAAATACCCGTCAGACCACCGGGATTCATGGTATATTCGCGCGTCCACCGCGGCGGCGCAGAGATTATGGGCCGCGGACACCGCGTGGATATCCCCGGTTAAATGGAGGTTGAAGTCTTCCATGGGGATAATCTGGCTGTACCCGCCCCCGGCGGCGCCGCCTTTTATCCCGAAGGTCGGCCCCATGGAGGGCTGCCGCAGGGCGGCGACCGCGTTTTTCCCGATTTTCCCGAATCCCTGAACGAGGCCCACGGTGGTGGTAGTTTTACCCTCCCCCAGGGGAGTCGGACTTATGGCGGTGACATTGATGTATTTGGCTTTCCGGGGGGCTTTTTCCGAAGCGCCGCCCAGACGCCAGTCGATCTTGGCCTTATAGGGACCGTATTCCTCCACCGCGCCGGCGGGAATTCCCAAACCGGAGGCAATATCGGAGATACGCTCCAGTTCCGCGGACTGGGCGATTTCAATATCCGAAGGCACCGGGTTTTTCCGTTCTATAGCCATACATTCCTCCTTATTTTGGGACACAGCCGGACAATACCCGGACAGGCGGCCTCAGGTCACGTAAACCCGGGGAACCCGTTTATGGATATTGCAGGTGATCTCATAGGGAATCGTTCCGAGGATATCCGCCACATCCGCCGCGTCTGACCCTCCGTTCCCGAAAACCGTTACTTCATCCCAGCGTTTAAGGTCCGTATCCGGTCCGAGATCGACGAGACACTGGTCCATGCAGATGGTTCCCACCAGAGGATAGGCCTTTCCGCCGATCGCCACCGAATACCGTCCGCTCAGGGACCGGGGCAGACCGTCGGCGTACCCCACGGGGAGCGTCCCCAGGATCGTGTTCCGGTCGGCCTGCCAGGTCCGGCCGTAGGATACGGATTCACCCTTAAAAACCTCTTTCGTAAAAACGATATGGGTCCGCAGTTCCATAACCGGCTCCACCGGGACCAGTTCAGCCGCTTCCCTGACCGGCGGATAACCGTACAGGAGCAACCCCGGCCGCACCATGTCGAAAAAGCTGTCACCGTGGAGCACCACCGCTCCAGAATTGGCGGCATGAACGATACCGGGATTGACCCCGGAATCCCGGAATTCCTCAAGAACAGACTGGAAACAGTGAATTTGTTCTTTTGTATACAGCACATCGTCGGGTTTTGCTGAATCCGCCACCGCGAAATGGGTGGCTGTCCCGGTCAGTTTAAGGGATATCTGGGAACCGATATGGCGCGCCAGAACCAGGGCATCCCCCGGCCGGCAGCCCATACGGCCCATGCCGGTATCCACTTTCAAATGGACCGAAAGAATATCCCCGGCCCGGTCCGCCGCGGCCGCCGCTTCCGCCGCAAAATCAGCGTCCGAAATCATCAGCGTAAGCCGGTACCGCACAATATCAGGCAGTTCTTCCGCCAATGGCTGGGAAAGCAGCAGAATCGGGGCCACAATCCCCGCGTCCCTGAGCTCAATTCCTTCCTGGGTCGAAGCCACCGCCAGGTAGCCCGCGCCGGCCTGTATGGCGGCCACGGCAATACGCACGGCGCCGTGGCCGTAGGCATCAGCCTTGATCGGCACACAGATCCTGGGATTCGGCCCTATCTTTTCCCGGACCGCCTGGATGTTTCCGCGCAGCCGGTCCAAATGTATTATCGCTTTCGTTGCCCGCATAATTTGTATTGTACCGTGTACAAAAGCTTAAGGCAATGTGAACCCGGGGCGTCTGTGTTTTTGGTATACCCGGCAATGTATACTGCAGGATGGAACCGTAAATTACCGGTCAGGCTCAGAAATTGGGCCGGAAAAAATAATATAGAAAAATAATTGCAACTGGGGTATAATAGTACCAAATATGATTACACGATTGGTAAAATGTTTATGTCTTATTTCCCTTTTCTCACTGTTCCTCATGGGATGCGGAGAATTGGAAACAGTGCTCCCCTCCGCAAGTGAATCATATAAAGTAAATGCCTTTGTGAATGACCGGACCCTCGCGGACCATTCTTTTATATTCCGGAATGATACTCTGCGGCCGGCATTTTTGAATTCCGTGGACGGCGACCCCGATGTGACAGGTCTTCTGGTCTTCTTTGAAACCCCCGAAGGCAATGCGGTCAGCGAAAAAGTACGGTATCTGCTTCCTTCCGGGGAAGAATCTCCCTCGTATTCCGGGGAAACGGTGATTACCGTTAACAGCCTCGACGAATCCCTGGCGGTGTTTACCCTTCCCGACAACCTGGAACCGGGCCAGTATGTTATGGTTTTCCACATCCTGGGAAAACGGGACGTGCTGTATAAGAGTTCCCAGACGGTATATTACCTTGAAGACTATTACTGCTCGGTGGAGGATATACGGATGTATCTCCCCGGGGTAAGCAGCGGGCCGTACCTCATCATGCCCGGACTCACCATACTGCTGGAAACGGAACTGAACTGCGATCCGGAGATTGATCCCTATATTATCTGGTACAGCAACGGAAAACGTATTGACGGAGGAACCCTTTCCGAAGGGAAAAACCGGGTGCTGTGGACCGCCCCGGGAATAACGGGATTTACGACTATCCGGGCCGAGGTTTTTCCATTTACCCCGAAAAAAAACGTACCTAAAAACGCGGCGGGTTACGCAAAGGATTTATCCATTCCCGTATCGTCCAAGGCTCGGATACCCGCTTTTTATGCCGATGACGGCGGGCAGTGCGTTTACTGGTACCAGTTTACCGGGAACCTTGAAGCGGCCAAAGCGCCCAACCAGGGCGGCAGGGTACTTATTAAGGCTGAAGACAGCCCTCTCCGCTGGGAAGTACATGAAGACCTGTACGGACTCGCCGTCGGACCGGCGGATGTGTACACAATTCCGGATTTCAGCCTTTCCTTCGGCAATAGTAAAACAGGATTCACGGTAAATAAACTGAACATACATTTTGTCCCCCGCTCCTCAGGAACCGTTGCCCGGGGGCTTTTTTCCCTGGACAGCGGCAGGACCCTGGAAATGGAGATTTCAGTTACTGCCGAAGGGGTTCTGCTGGCGGCGGGAACGGAAACCGAAAAACACAGGATTACCCTGCCGGCCGCCGTGCTGGATGCCGGGGAAATTGTCGATCTGGCGCTGATGTTCTCCCTTACGGAAAAGGGTTTTGCCGTATCAATGTATCTTGATGGTGCCGAAACCGCGGCGGAAGAACTCATTATCCCGCTGAATGAATCCTTAAACGGGAGCGGTGTTTTCAGCCTGGGCGCGGAAAACAGCGGCAGCACCGGGTCACATTCCGGCGGAATAGTGGCACTGATTGACGAGGTTTTTCTCGAACAGCTTTCGGCGGGAAACGGAACCGCGGGAGAAGGATCGGACAGATAAACGGACCGGTATCGGGTCAAATATGGAGTATTTTTATCAAATATTTGAGATTAGGGTGTGAAACCCCTTTCTTCCGGTGTTATATTTAACATATTCCGGTTGAAAAATAAGCAAGGATGCGGCATTCTATCTATGCCGATGCCATATAATAATGGAGATTTTTTTGAAGGAGATTCAAATGAAACGTATTGCAGTATTAGCCCTCATCGCCGGGGCTTTGGTAATGGCCGGATGCGCCAGCAAACCTGCGGAACAGACTCAGACGCTTCCGCCCGCGCCGGAATACGTGGAGCGGACGGATACATACCAGGTTATTGACCATAAGACCAAAGCGGTGGGTCAGGACGTCCCCGAATGGGTAACCCGCTATATCAGCGACGGGGTCAGCGGCGTGGAAGCCATGCCCCAGTACAACAATAAATACGTCTTTATCGGTGAAGATTCCGGAACAAACCTGAATGCATTGCGGCAGTGGTCAACCGGGTTTACCGTTGCCCAGGATCTGTCCCGCATGGTGTCCAGCCGGGTGCAGGCCCGTTTTGCCGGTGCCGCCGCGGGAAGCCCCGATGACGAATACGGCCGGTATTTCGAGAACGTGGTTAAAAGCGCCTCCGACGCGACCTACAGCGGAGCCCGCAAGGAAACCGACTTCTGGCTGCTGAAACGGTATTTCAAAGCCGACGGGAAAACCGTTGACCGGGAAGTGTACGATTTCTACGTCCTGGTAAGCATCGACAAGGACCTGCTCCAGCGCCAGATCAACGACATCCTGGATGGCGTCAATGTTGACACGCCCCCCACCCGGGAACAGTCAACCGCCATTGACCGGGTCAAGGAAGCCTTCTACGAAGGATTCTGATCCAACCCGTACCGAGTTTTTTACAGACGGTCCCCCTAGGGGGACCGTTTTTTTATGCCATTCCGGCATGCGGCGGCGGACACAAACACCCGGAAACTAGAAGAGGGGGCAGTGGAGAAGCGTTAGTGTCACCTGTGACACTAACCTTCGGAACGAGGGGGAGCCGCCCTCTTCTCAGGGCAGCACCAAGCCGGTTAAGCCGGAACGTATCCGCGCGATAATGGTAACGCCGGGTGTCGTATGAAAAGAAATACCGCTTTGCGGTGTTTTTTTCATACGACGGGCCCCGCGGAACCGTTAAACACGGATACGTTCCGGATTGCCAGACTCGGTGCTCCCCCGCATCATTGACAATCTCAAAAAGAATAGGTATTTTTACTGCAGGCGCAAGCTAAAGTACCAATAAACAGTAGAGGACCGGGGAGCGATGAGGAAATAAAACCAAAGGGGACAGCAGGCAGAAACGGCACTCCCTTTTGTGTATTATTCCCGGTCAAAATCAATTCATTGCCCGGGGACCGCCGTATATACGGAGGCCCGCCATGGCTCACAATTTTTTATCATTCAATTCAGCCGATTTTTATTACCCTTCCTCGATCCACCCGGTACTGAAAAATATCCGCTTCGATGCCCATCCCGGCTGGACCGGTATTGTCGGGGAAAACGGTTCAGGGAAGAGCACCCTGCTCCTCCTGGCCGCGGGCATCCTGGAACCTTCAGAGGGGTCGATTCAAAGACCCGAACCCATAGTGTACTGCCCCCAGCGGACCGATGACCTGCCCGGCAGCTGGGAGGATTTTTTCTATTCCGGGGACAACGAAGCCGGAAAATTTATGGATCTCCTGCAAATCGGTTATGACTGGCCGTACCGGTGGGAAAGCCTGAGCCATGGAGAACGGAAACGCCTGCAGCTTGCCCTGGCGCTTTGGGAAACCCCCGCCATGCTTGCGGTGGATGAACCCACCAACCACCTCGACCGGGACGCGAAAATTCTCATCGCCAATGCCCTGGAGGGGTACGGCGGAATCGGCCTTCTGGTAAGCCACGACCGGACCTTGCTTGACCGGCTCTGCGGCAGCTGCCTCTTTCTTGACGGCGGCAGCGCGGTCCTCCGGCCCGGCGGGGTTTCCCGGGGACTTGCGGAGGATGAACGGGAACAGCTCGAGCAGAAGCGGAACCGGCAGCAGATCGTTTCCGAACGGAACCGGCTCGCCGCGGAGGCGGACAGCCGCAGACGGCTGGCCGAAAGCGCCAAAAACCGGATGTCCAAGCGCAATGTGGATAAAAATGACCGGGATACCAAGGGGAAAATAAACATGGCCCGGCTTACGGGCAAGGACGCGGTGGGAACCAATCTGTACAAGCGTATGGAAAACCGGATCGGCCGGCTCGACCGGGATCTGTCCGCCCATACGGTGCGGCATGAACGGCCGACGGGCATAACCCTGACGGGCACGACCGCCCGGGGGGACCGGTTATTCACCCTGCCGGGGGAGCGCATCACGCTGTCCCCGGAAAAGTTCCTGCTGATTCCCGAACTTACCATGGAGCCCCGGGACCGCATTGCCTTGACCGGGCCCAACGGCAGCGGAAAAAGCACCCTGATAAACCGGATTATTGCATCCATACCGGGGCAAATTCCTTTCCTGGTGGTTCCCCAGGAAATAACAATGGAAGAAAGCAGGAATATCCTGGAGCAGGTCCTTGGGGAGGAGGAAAAAAACAAGGGGGAAATCCTCTCACGGTTTTCCCGGCTTGGATCGGATCCCCGGTCCCTGCTGCAGTCAGCCTTGCCCAGCCCGGGAGAAATACGGAAACTGCTTATTGCCCGGGGAGTTTTCCAGAATCCGGCGCTGATCATTATGGATGAACCCACCAATCACCTCGACCTTCCTTCAATACAGCTCCTGGAGACAACCCTTCAGGAATCCGCGGCGGCGCTGCTTCTGGTCAGCCACGATGACGCGTTTCTAGACCGCCTGGCCCGGAAAGAATGGGCCCTCCGGCCTGTCACCGGCGGCGGAGAGCTGGTTACCCTTGACCGGGATGGGACATACAACTAGGCTGGATTTATGGAACAAGTGTATCAATGGGGCATTGCGGTTATTCAGGGAATCCAGCGGATGGAAAATCCGTTTATGACCGCGCTTATGAAGGGAATCACGTTTCTGGGAACCGAATACGTTTATGTGGTTCTGATGGCGCTTATTTTTTGGTGTATCGATGAGAAAAGAGGGTTCAGGCTTTCGGTGGCGGTGATTTTCTCGGCGTGGCTCAATACCTGGATGAAGGCGCTGCTGAAGCAGCCCAGGCCCTATGATCTCGATCCCAGCGTGGGCAGGGCGTATGAATCGAGTTACGGCATCCCGTCAGGACACGCCCAGAATTCCCTGGTTCTGGGAATGGTACTGGCCTCCTGGGGCACAAAAAAACGGTATTACCTGTTCGCGGTACTGGCAAGCGCCGTTATCGGCTTTACCCGGCTGTACCTGGGAGTTCACTTTCCCACTGATCTTTTTGCGGGCTGGCTCCTGGGGCTCATTATTCTGGCGGTATACGCTGTCTTCGGAAATCTTATTGAAGCGCTTCTCACCGCGGGGGGAATCCGCGCCCAGATAATAACCGCGGCGGCGGTATCACTCCTGATGAACGCGGTCTATCCGGAGGATACGAACCTCTCGGGGCTGTTCCTGGGTATGGGAGCCGGTTACAGTCTTATGGTGAACCGGTTTCCCTTTTCCGCGGGAAAGGGTCCCGACGGGCTTAAACCTAAATTCCCCGTACTGATACTCCGGTACATCACCGGCCTGGCCGGAGCCCTGGTCATTTTTTTAGCCCTGAAAGCCCTGCTGCCCGGGGAAACCTCGGCGTATTACCAGCTGGGACGTTTTGTCCGGTACGGCGCCGCCGGGTTCTGGGTATGCGCCGGCGCGCCATGGTTATTCCTCCGCTTCGGTCTGGCCGGCCGCAGGGATGGTACCAATCAAGGGGAAGAATCCCCCGCGGAATAAACCCAACCGTCAGGATTAACCTTTTTTCAGGGCAATATAGTTATCCAGGACACGCTTAAGGGAGGGGATGCTTTCGGCATACCGGAGGATCGCCTCCAGATATCCCTCGGGTTCTCCGGTATCCATCCGGTGGCCCGAAAGGCGTTTATACACCACCCTTCCCTCGTTCATAAGCTTGTTGAGGGCATAGATATGGTAGTATTCCCCTCCTTCATGGCGTTCCCATCCTTCTTCGAGGTAGTTGAAAAAATCAGGGGTATACAGGTACCGTCCGATGGAAACCTCATGGCTCGGTTCGGTGCCCTTCATGGGTTTTTCCACAATGGCGCGGACGTGTTTTCCGTCCGCCGCGATATCGAGAACGCCGTACCGGCTGACATCATCTTTTTCGTAGACCGTGGCCATCACCGAACAGCCGGTTTCGCGCCAGGCCTCAATAAGCTGGGATGACAGAGGGGGCTCGCCGATGTGGAGATCGTCGGGGTACGCCACGATGCAGGGGCTGTCCCCCACAAAGGATTTGACCTGGAGCAGGGCGTGGCCCGTGCCCAGCATCCGCTGCTGCCTGATAAAGGCAAAACGGACATTCGCCGGAGGGGTGATCCGTTCGAGCAGTTTCGTTTTCCCTTCCCGTTCGAAAATGGATTCCAGCTCTATTTCCCGGTCAAAGTAATCCTCCAGCGCCTTTTTGCGGCGGGAACTGACAATGATGATATCCTCAATGCCGGATTTGACGAATTCGTCCACAATAAAGGCAATGGACGGCACATTGACAATGGGAAGCATTTCCTTAGGGATAGTCTTCGTAACCGGCAGAAACCGGGTGCCGTAGCCCGCGGCAAGAATAATACCTTTCATATATACCATAGTAACGGCCCTTGGCTGAAACATGCAAGTTATTTCGCCAGGGCATCTGCATTATGACTTAATACTCAGCAAAGCTGCATGGAGATAACAGTCCGAGGGTCCTGCCTGAGGATACGGGTTCTGGCTCCTCGTCGGCCTGCGGCCTCGAAAGTCGCTCAGAACCCGTATCCTCAGGCACCCTGCGGTACCATCAAAACACCATGCTGCAGTGCTGCTGCTCCAGGAAATAATGCAGATGCCCTGCCGTGGGAGGGGGTTGGGTATGGGAGGATTTTTCCGAGTATGGTATTGTGCCGGATGCCGGAGATTTTGAACATACCGGAACTATTCTCCGTTGCGAAGCCCTCCGCCCTAAGCATAGCTGAAGTGAGTGGCCGCCCTTTCACTGGGCAGCACAAAGCCGGAAAGCACCCGGCCATGATGGTAACGCCGGGTGTCATGTAAAAGGGATGATGAGCGGCTTTCGAGGCCGCAGGCCGACGCGCCGCCATCCTCCCTTTTACATGACAGGCCCCGCGGATCTAGTAAACCCGGGTGCTTTCCGGGTATTGTTACAACATGGACCGGCCTGCCTACGGAAACAACGACCCCATCGCGGCGTACGCGACCCCCCTGGGCGAAAGCGCCCTGGCGGTGATACGGATCACCGGGGATTGTTCAATAGATTTATGCTCCCGGATATTTTCCAGACCCGCGAAACTGCAGGAAAGCCCCGGGAATACCCTGGTCCACGGATGGATAATCCGGGAAGACGGCGAACGGATCGATGAAGTCATGATCTCTGTTTTCCGGGCACCCCGTTCGTACACCGGGGAGGAAGGGCTCGATATTTCCTGCCACGGGGGTATCGCCGCGGCAAAGGCGGTGATGCGGCGGCTCCGCACCGCCGGATTCCGGGACGCCCTTCCCGGGGAATTCAGCTTCCGGGCTTTTATGAACGGGAAACTCGATCTTACCCGGGCGGAATCGGTGATGGAGCTGGTGTCGGCCAAGACCGACCTGTCCCGGCAGCACGCGGTCAGCCGGCTTTCCGGGGATCTGGAACGGGATATCCGGTCCGTCAAGGATCTGCTCGTAAAAACCCTGGCCGCGACGGAACTGTTTCTGGATTATTCCGAAGATGACGGTGTATCCATGATTGCCGGCGGCAGTCCTGATACGGGTTTTATTGAAGACGATGAAGCCGCCGGAAGAATGCCGGAGCAGCAGGCGGCGGAAACCGCCCTGGAACGGCTCAAAGCCCTTTCAGCGTCTTATACTATGGAAACATTGTACCGTGACGGGGCACTGGTGGTTATCGCCGGCCCGCCCAACGCGGGAAAATCGAGCCTTTTCAACCGGCTGCTCAAGGAAGACCGTTCCATTGTAACGGATATTCCCGGCACAACCCGGGACTGGATTGAGGCGTGGATTTCCGTTGAAGGCATACCCGTCAGGATTGTCGATACCGCGGGATTCCAGGAGTCCGAGGACCCGGTGGAACTCCTGGGCATAGAACGGAGCAGAAACCTCCTCGCGGAGGCGGATCTGATCCTGTATCTTATCGACGGGACCAGGGGCCTCACCGATGATGACCGGGATTTCTTCCGGAACACTCCCGGGGGAGGCGAAAATTCGGACCCGCCGGAAACGGCGCCGGGAATCCTCCTGTGGAATAAAGCCGACCAAACCCCGCTCCCGGAGGGGCTGGCTGGAACCGGGGCGGCCGCGGTCCTCGGGATCAGCGCGAAAACCGGAGACAATATCCAGGAGCTGAATTCCGCCATAGCCCGGCTGCTGGAATCGCGTTTCGGGGGAACCGGAGAAGCACCGGCGGCGGGAATAGCCACGGAACGGCAGAAGACCCTGGTGGACTCGGCGGCGGCCTCGGTGGCGGAAGCCCTGGAACTGGCCCGCGGCGAGGCACCCCTGGATATCATAGCCCCCATGCTCCGGGAAGCGGTAAACGCCCTGGGTGAAATTACCGGCGACGTTTCAACGGCGGATATTCTGGAAACCATGTTCAGCCGTTTCTGCGTAGGAAAATAAACCGATGGATTTCGATTGTATTGTTGTCGGCGGGGGGCACGCGGGAATTGAAGCGTCCCTTGCCTGCGCCCGTCTCGGATTTTCAACACTGCTGATTACCCAGAATCCCGACCGCATCGGGACCCTTTCCTGCAACCCCGCAATCGGAGGGCTCTCAAAGGGAAACCTGGTCCGCGAAGTCGATGCCCTGGGCGGGGAAATGGGAAAACTCATCGACGCAACCTTGATCCAATACCGGGTGCTCAACCGGTCACGGGGTCCGGCGGTACAAGCCCCCCGGGCTCAGGCCGATAAGGCGGCGTACCAGGAAGCGGCCCGGAGGGCGGTTGAATCCCAGGAGCGGCTCCGGATCCGCATGGATACGGTAACGGATCTCATTGTTTCCGGGGACGGAAAACGGGCGGAAGGAGTTCTTACCGCCCGGGGCCGCGCGATCGGCGGCAGGGCGGTTATTATCGCCGCCGGAACTTTTATGGAAGGGAAAATTTTTATCGGGGAATACGACACCCCCGAAGGCCGGCTCGGCGAGGAGGCAGCCCTGGGGCTCGGAAAAAACCTCCGGAGCCGGGGCTTTCCCGCGGAGCGGCTTAAGACCGGGACGCCCGCCCGGATAGCGGGCAATTCAATTGATTACTCCCGGCTGGAACGCCAGGACGGTGAAGTACCGGCGCCCTTCTCCTTTGATACCGATCCCGGCTCCGTCCCTGACCGGCCGGCGGTACCCTGCTGGATAACCTATACCACCGCCGAAACCCACCGCATTATCCGGGAAAACATCCACCGTTCACCTTTGTACGGCGGTAAAATAATCGGAACCGGTCCCCGGTACTGCCCGTCCCTGGAGGACAAAGTCGTCCGGTTCCCGGACCGGGACCGCCACCATATTTTCATTGAACCTGAAGGGCTGCATACCAACGAAATGTACCTCAACGGCGCGTCCAGCTCTCTGCCCGAGGATGTCCAGGAAGCCTTTATCCGGAGTATACCGGGCCTCGAAGAGGCGGTCATTGTACGCCCGGCCTACGCGGTGGAATACGACTATCTCGATCCCCTGGATCTCTACCCCACCCTGGAATCGAAACGCTTGGAAGGCCTTTTTGTGGCGGGACAGACCAACGGAAGTTCGGGGTACGAAGAGGCGGCGGCCCAGGGACTTCTGGCGGGACTCAATGCCGGGATGAAGCTTTCCGGCCGGGAGCCCCTGGTTCTCGGAAGGGCCGAAGCGTATATCGGCGTCCTTATTGACGACCTTACCACCCTGGGAACAAAAGAACCCTACCGTATGTTTACCAGCAGGGCGGAGCACCGGCTTATGCTGCGGCACGATACCGCCGATACCCGGCTGACCCCCAAAGCGAGGGAACACGGCCTCGCCGATGACATCCGCTGGGAACGTTTTATGAAAAAAGCCCATGCCCTGGATGAAATCCAGGAACTGCTCCGGACGCGGAAGGTACCCGGACCGGCGGAACTGGAAAATACCGGGGCGGCGAAGGCGTTCCATTCCCATACCGGGGAAAGCCTGGAACGGAGCCTTACGGACACTAAGATAACCGTGGATGACGTTCTTTCTTTTGCGCCGGAACTGCGGAAGTATCCCGCCGAATGGCTCCTGCGCAGCAGCCTGGATATCAAATACGCGGGATACATCGAAAAAGAAAACCGCGCGGTGCTTCAGAACGCGAAGCTGGACGCGATCCGGCTCGATCCGGCCATTGATTACGCCGGGATGGCGGGACTTTCCGCAGAATCCCGGGAAAAACTTATAATTGTACGTCCCCTCACGCTCGGACAGGCAGCCCGGATTCCCGGGGTACGGCAGAGCGACATAGCCCTCCTCATGGTATTAACAAAAAAGAATAAACATGTTTAAATAATAGCGGTTATCTTCAAAATAATTTTTTTGGAGAAAATAGCTTTTGATATTTAAACATATTAAATTCAAACTCAAAATATGAAAGAATCCATTTAATTGACATTTTTTACTTTTTTACATATAATTAAATGGTTTTGGTCTTAGTCAGTGGAAACCTCCAACAGAGGGTATAAAATTTGAAAAAAAACAATGTCGGTAACACAGATTTCCAGAAAATGGCAAACCAGGCTCTGATACTGGATTATCTGCGTAAAAAAGGTCCCAGATCCCGGGTCGATATCTCCAATGCTATAGGTCTGCGGCAATCCACCGTGACGTACATAATTAACCGCCTGTCGGCGTTTAAAATAGTCGGGGAAGTGGATATAGAATATGAGCGCAATCCCCGGGGCCGCGCACCGGTGCCTATATGTATCAATAATTCCTACGGGCATATTCTCGGAATGGAACTGGGTCCCGATTCCTGCTATATGGTGGTTACCGATATTCAGGGTGCCATTGTTTTTAAGGAACGGATAAGCCTTTCCAAGGGTCCCAAATCATTCATAAAAAAAGCCGGAGCCTGCTATACCGCGTGTACCGCAAAAATTGCGTCAAAGGGTTTTAATATCCTGGCCGCGGGGTTTGCCGTTCCCGGAATCGTGGACAGGCAGGCGGGGATTATTAAAAATTCCCCGGCCCACGGGCTGACGGAAGAACTCGATTTTACCGCCGGAATGTCGGGAATCGTCAAATATCCGTTTATTATTGAAAACGACGCGAACTGCGCAGCTCAGTCAATCCTGTGGGAAAAATCCGCGGGGGATTATGAAAATTCATTTATCTGCTTTTATATAAAGAACTACCCCGCCGCTGGCGCCGGCCGGTATCTGCCGGGCCTTTCGTTTTCGCTGGCCTTTAACGGTAAACTATACCGGGGAAAATCCGGAGAAGCGGGGAAATTTCTGGATACCGCCGCCGGACAGAACAGCAAAACCCGGATTTCCCAGGATGATATCCGCCGGGCCTTTACAGAGGCCAAATCCCGGGAAGAGCTGCTGAACAGAATTTTCGACCGGTTCGGCGGTACCATATCCGCCCTGGATCTGGATGAAGTTTATTTCGGCGGGGACAGTTTATTCGATGAACCGTGGCTTAACGATTACAGCAGCCGTCGGAAGGGACTCCAGGACGCGCCGGATATCAGGGTTAACCCCCTCCGTCCCTTCGACGCAGCCTACGGAGCGTGCGCCGGGGTATTATCCGACATATACGCCATTCCCCAGGTAGGAAGCAAAGCGAATACCGACGGATTAACCTGGGACAGCCTCCTGAGCTGAAACCCCGTTTTCCAGAGTACGGGAAAAAAGAAGCGTTTTCATCCCGGGGGCCAGTCCATCTGCCTGCCTGCGAGTACGTGCAGATGGAGATGGTCCACGGTTTGGCCGCCGTCGGATTTGCAGTTAATCACAAACCGCGCTCCTTTTTCGGCGCAGCCGAGTTCCGAAGCAAGTTCCTGGGCTTTATGCAGTAAGGTTCCCGCCAGAGGTATATCCTCCGCTCCGAGTTCCATAAGATTAGCGATGTGACGTTTCGGGATTACAAGAAAATGGACCGGCGCCTGGGGATTCGCATCGTGGAACGCCAGAATACTGTCGTCTTCATAAATCTTTTTGCTGGGAATTTCTCCGCCCGCTATTTTACAGAAAATACAGTCCTTCATGGGAACCGAGCATACCACAGCTCCGGTAAATGAAAAAGCCCCCGCGTTCCCGCGGGGGCTATTAACATGCGGGATACCGCGGGGCTTCCGCCCCGGGGGTATCCGTTATTGTGATCAGAGGCCTTTGGCTGCGCTGTTTCCTGCGATACGGCCGAAGGTGACAATATCCGCCAGAGCGTTGCCGCCGAGCCGGTTGCCGCCGTGGACACCGCCGGTTACCTCACCCGCCGCGTAGAAACCGGGGATGGGTTTTCCAGCGGTGGATATAACCCGGGTCTCGGTATCGATTTTGACGCCGCCCATGGTGTGGTGCACCGCGGGAAGAACTTCAATCGCGTAATACGGAGCGGTTGAAAGCGCCCGGGGCAGGTCCGACCGGCCGAACTGGCTGTCGTTCTTGGAAGCCACCGCCTGGTTGTAGGTGTTCAGGGTGGCGGTCAGGGTCACGGGATCCGCGTTGATAGCCGCCGCCAGCGCTTCCGGGGTCGCGCCTTCGATAACGGCACCGAGTTTTACGTAATCCTCAATAGCCTTGAGGCTCTTCCGCACCGAATCGTCAAACACGAGGTAGGCGCTCTTGCCGTCCTGGTCCAGGATTGCCGCGGAAACCACGTCCCGGGTCTTAAGCTCATCGATAAAGCGGGAACCTTTCTTGTTTACCAGAATGGCTCCGTTGCCCCGGACCGCTTCGGTGATCATTTCCTTATCCGGAGCGTAGGTAGGATGGGTCTGGATTTCGGCCATATCCACCAGGGCAGCGCCGATTTTTTCCGCCATTACAATACCGTCACCGGTCGCGCCGGGCTGGTTGGTGGTGGCGAATCCCCTGAGTGAAGGAACCAGGGAAGCGGCCATTTCGTTGTTGGCACCGAAACCGCCGGTGGCCAGGACCACGGCTTTTCCGTTGACCTGGTAGTTCTTGCCGTTGGAAGCGGTAACGGAGACGCCGGTTACGGCGCCATTTTTTACGATAAGGTCGGTGACTTCGGTCCGTTTATAGACGGAAATTCCCAGTACTTTTTCCACCTCATTATCCAGGGTGGAGGCAATCTCCGGTCCTACCTTCGCGCCGCCGGTGGGGCGGTGAGCCCGGTTTACCGACGCGCCCGCGAGGCGGCCCACATCGCTGAGATCGGCGCCCATCTTGGTCAGCCAGTCAATGGATGAAGCGGATTTCTCCGCAAGAACCCTGACCAGGGCGGGATCGTTCTTTTCGTATCCGCCTTTCATGGTATCGGCGTAAAAAAGATCCGGACTGTCAGTGATACCGGCCTTTGCCTGGAAGGAAGTCCCTGCGGCATTGATTCCGCCGGTGGCCCTGAGGGTATTGCCCCCTACCATGGCCATTTTTTCAAAAACCACCACGCTGGCGCCTGCCTGTTTCGCTGAGACAGCGGCGGATAATCCCGCGCCGCCGGCGCCGATTATGATAACATCATACTCCGAGGCGAACCCGGAATCCCCGCGCGGAGTTCCCCCCGCGCAGGAAACGAGCACCATGCCCAATATTGCAGCGGCTGCTATCGACACTGCAATAATTCTGCTTAGATTTTTCATAAATACTCCATAAATTAATTAAAGAAATTTTCTTAAAAAAGATACTCTGCTGCCGGAATGGTTTGGTTTCCGCGGACCTTCTTAAAGCCGGGCTTTGGAAAGGGCGTTTTCAACAGCCGCAAGGAAACCCCTGCTGGAACCGGTGGCTCCGGCAACGGTATCAACATTTGTTGAATTCGCGTCAATTACCGCGGGGGTAAGATCCTCAAACGCCACGGTTCCGATCCCCGGTGTATCTCCGTGGGAGACAATTTCGACACCGGTAATGGCAGCAGCCGTAACGGTCACCGAAACCCGGATATCCCCATGGTAACCTTCTCCGACCCCTTCATACGAACCGGGGTTGTAAATTGCCGCAGCTGAACTTCCGCTGCTGGCGCATGCGGAAAGGGCCGCCACAAGCACCGCGGCAGCCAATACTACTGAAATACGTTTCATGATTCCTCCAGAAAATAATAAAAAAATTATCGATTTAAATGTTCTATTTTTCGTAAGGAATGTCAAGGGATGCGGGGTATATGGTGAAAAAATACATCCTTTTCCTCAAAACATCCCCACTATTGATCAGTCCTTCCGCTGTTTTTCGCCGGTTTTTTTCATGAATTTTTCAGTTTCCACAATAAACCGCTCATGCCGGCCTTCCCCGATTTTTCCGGCTTCGTCAGAAGCTTCCACGGCAAAAACAAGGCGGCGGCCGTCAATTTCGGTAAGTTCCGCCGCAGCGGTAACCCGCATCCCCAGCGGGGTCGCCGAAAGATGCCGGATTTCCAGAACCGTTCCCACGGTGGTGTATCCGTCGGGGAGCAGCCCTTCCAAAGCCGCGACGGAGGCTCCTTCGATGAGGGCTACCATCGCCGGGGTTGCATACACATCCAGGCTTCCGCTGCCCATGGCCGATGCGGTGCTGGACTTTTCCGCGGCGGCCGCTTTCCCGCCCCGGATCCCGGGTTTTATCCGTTCATTCCAATCCATTATTCCTCCTGTATATAATCTTTCGGAAAAGAGTATTATTCACCTCATTTTTGACTTATTCATATATATATACAACACTATTATAAGAAATAAACACTCAAAGGGGTACGCCTTGCTTTTACTTATTGCCTTGATTCTGATTTTCCTTGTTTTAGGGGCAGCTCTGTTCCGGCGGTTCAATATACCGCTTATTATCCTTGCCCTTTCCCTGGGGATTATTTTCGGAAAAGACGTTACGGGGCTTATCTTTTTCGATAACGCCAAGCTGACCCAGCAGGTCGCGGACATCGCGCTGGTTTTCATACTGTTTGCCGGCGGCTACGGAATCCGGCGGGATGATTTCAAACCCATTATCCTTCCGACTACCCTGCTGGCGACTGTCGGGGTTCTCATAACCATGGCAGTTACCGCGGCGGTCTTTTACTTTGTCAGCGGCTGGACGCTGATACGGGCCGTTCTGGTTTCAGCGGTGATTTCATCCACCGATGCCGCGGCGGTATTCTCGATTCTCCGTACCCGCTCCATTCAGAAGAAAGTCTCCTCCATCACCGAAATTGAATCCGCCGCCAACGACCCGATGGCGGTTATTTCCACCACCCTGATAATCCAGATTGCCGCCGGCAGCGGCAGTTTTTCCGCCGGATCGGTTGGTCTTTTTGCATGGCAGCTCATCGGAGGCGTCGCGGTCGGTATCGCCATCGGCTGGGCCGGAATTTTCCTTTTCAAAAAACTCAAGGATATTGACGCGGGGTATTATTATATTTTTCTCATTGCTCTCATACTGGCAAGCTACAGCATAGCGGGACTGGTGCGGGTCAGCGGCATGCTCTCGGCGTTCTTTGCGGGATTCATGCTGGGAAACAACAAGCTGCCCTTTAAAACCAGCATCAGTTCGTTCATATCCGCGCTTTCCTTTATTGCGAATACCGGACTCTTTATACTTCTGGGGCTGCTGGTATCGCCCCGGGCATTGCGGGATATCTGGCCCCTGGGAATCGCCATGTTCCTTATCCTGAGTTTTGTGGCCCGTCCCGCGGCGGTGTTCCTCTGTACCCTTTTCCAGAAATTCACCCTGAAGGAACAGGCCTTTCTGAGCTGGAGCGGCATCCGCGGATCGGTCCCGATCGTTCTGGCCACCTATCCCCTGGCCGCGGGCCTCGACCCGGATAATAAAATTTTCAATATTGTTTTTCTGGCGGTTACACTTTCGGTAATTTTCCAGGGAACCACCATCGGGAAATTCGCGGATATCCTCAAGCTCAGCACCAAAGAACGGCCGAAATCAAAACACAAAATGGAACTGGTTACCATTATTGATACGTCTTACGATCTTATCGAGGTTTTTATCGACCCCGATGTGTACTGCGGTTCCTGCCCCGTGGAAGATCTCGAGCTTCCCTCGGACAGTACCATTACCATGATAACCCGGAATAATAAGATCATTGCGCCCCGGGGAGGAGCCAAGCTTGAACCCGGCGACATCGTGACCCTGCTGGTGGATGAACGGAAGATAGATGAAATCACCCAGCATATTTTCGATAAATTCAGTGATCTGGTATGTGATCCGCCTTCGAAATAATACGGCCGGGGCGGGATAGCGGAAGCAGCGGCAGCGGGTGTACAATAGCCGGACATGAATCGGGATGATCACCTCAGGGGAGTTTTGCTGGTTTTTGCCGGCATAGTGGTTTACAGCGCCGATGCGCTGCTTATTCGCATGTCGGACACCGGCGGATTTACCGCGGCTTTCTGGCGCGGGCTCATCGCGGGGCTGACGCTTTTCGTTGTTTTTTCAGTCCAATACAGAGGCTCGATGAAACGCATCCTCACCGCGGGGGGCATTCCCATGCTTGTTTCCGGACTGCTGTGGGCCCTGAGCGGTATCTGCTTTTCCCTGGCAGTCCGCCTGGCCAGCACATCGGTGGCTCTGGTATGCCTCAGCACGGCGCCCTTTTTTGCGGCGCTGTTCAGCTTGCTGATTCTTAAGGAAAAACTGTCCCCCCTGACGCTCTGCTGCATCGCTGTTTCCGTCGCCGGCATCGGATATATGTACAAGGACGGCATTGCGCCGGGAACCCTGGCAGGGAATCTGGCGGCCATGGCCGCGCCGGTAATTATCGGCCTCAATTTCACCAACCTCCATAAACACCCGTCGGTAAGCAGGGTCGCGGTGTGCATGATCGGCGGCTTCTCCGGAGCCCTGATCAGTTTCGCGGCGCTCCGCGGAAACGTGCTGATCCCCTTTTCTTCACTCAGGTATCTTCTGCTCCTGGGAGCCGTGGTTCTTCCCGTGGGACAGCTTATGGTTTCCCTGGGAACGAAATACGTTCCCGCGCCGGAGGTTTCGCTGATTAATTCTCTGGAAACGGTTTTGGGTATCGTGTATGTGTGGGCCTTTATCGGAGAACGGCCCGACAGGAATTGCCTTATCGGCGGTATCGCCGTAACCCTGGCGGTGGCTCTCAATTCGCTCGTTTCACTGATCCGGCGGAGGAACCGCGCCGGGATGCGGGCCTGAACCGTCAGTCCCGGCCCGCTGTTTTTCCTATAAAATCGAAAACCGAACCGAACCAGGTTCCGGGGTCAACCAGCACGCTCTTTGCGTGGCTCGCGTCCCGGACAAGGACCAGTTCCGTGGGACCGCTGCCCGCGGCTGTCCGCTTTTCCGCCATTTCCACGGACATTTTTGTGGGCACATAGCGGTCGGCTTCCCCGTGAATAAACAAGATGGGAACAGGGCTTTCCATACACGCTTTCTCCGGAGACGCGTCCGAAAGGGTATAGCCCCGGAACCGGCGGAGAAAAAAGGAAACCAGCGTCCGGGCGGGGATTCCTATACAATCCGGGATATGCAGAGCCTTGAGCCGGGCGCCCATGGCATCCTTCATGGATGTGTATGAACAGTCCGCCGCCACCACATCCATCTTCCATTCCTTCCGGGGAGTACCCGCCGGAGCGCCCAGGGGAGCGTACTGGAGCACCGTGGCGGCGCCCATGGATTCACCGATTAAAACAAGGGGAACCGCTCCGGGAAACCGGGAACGGGTCCAATCCACCACCGCGTCAAGGTCGTATTTCTCATAATACCCGTAGGCGGGAGCCGGAATTGTTCCGGCGGGACTCGCGCCGTGGCCGCCGAGATCGAAAACCACCGTATTCCATCCTTTTTCAATAAATCCCCGGGCGTATTTAAGGGCGCCGTAATGGGTCCAGCTTAAACCGTGGAGTATCACCGCCGTTCCCGGGACCACCCCCGAAGCGGAACTGCCGGGATTTCCCGCCAGGGCATAAACGGCCAGGGAGGCATTCCGCACGGAGGAAAAAACGCTGACCGTTTCCCAGGGGAGATCCAGTACGGCAGGGTCGAATTCCTTCCGTTCGATACACTGCGCCAGGGAATATTCAAGGGAATGGAACCGGGGCCGGAACATGATGATGTATCCCGCCAGGGTGAGTACAGCCACCAGAAGAAGGTACATCCCAGCGGATATACCAATGATTAGAAAAAAAACCGCCATAATGTAAATATTATCCTTGAGAATCGGATAAATCAATTCTATGCTTAAGGGTATGAATCTATTTGACGCGATAGCAAAACGCCACAGCGTACGGACATATTTGGATAAACCGGTGGAACCCGAAAAACTCCAGTCTATCTTTTCAGCGGTCCGCCTGGCTCCTTCGGCGCGGAACGGCCAGGAATGGCGGTTTATCGCGGTTACCGATCCGGAACTCCGGGAGCGGGTTGCCGCTGCCGGCGGACAGCCCTTCCTGTCCCAGTGCCCGGTGATAGTCGCCGCCTGTGCGGAAACCGACCGCAGGGTGATGCGCTGCGGGGAAATGGCCTATCCCATTGATGTTGCCATCGCGATTGACCATCTTACCCTGGCGGCCGCGGCCATGGGCCTGGGAACCTGCTGGGTCGGTTCCTTTGATCCCCAAATTGTCAGAGAGGCTCTGGGAATCCCTGAGAATGCTCCGGTGGTGGAACTCATTGCCCTGGGATATTCCGCGGAAGAAGACAAACCCGCAGCGGACAAGGCACGTCTTAAAATGTCCGAAATTTTCTGGGAAAACAGCTGGAACAATCCGTTCCTCCGCTAGGCTCTCAGGGCACCTGTATTATTACTTTTTCTTTGCGGTACAGAAGCATGGTGTAAAACGGGTCCAGGGGTCCTGCCTGGGGATATGGGCTCTGGTTCCTCGTCGGCCTGCGGCCTCGAAAGCCGCTCAGAGCCCATATCCCCAGGCACCCCGCGTTACCGCTCTGACACCATGCTTCTGTGCCGCGTCTGTTAAAATAATACAGGTGCCCTGCTCTGCGGGGGCTGGATGGCGGGGACGATTCGGGGAAGGTTTTGTGCCGGCAATACATCCGGCTGCCGGTTCGCTGCGGTACCGAATAAGCTCTCCCAAAAACGGCTATTGCCTTTCTGAGACAGGATACCTGCTGGTTACACAGAACAGAACTGAAACACGGTACGGAAAAAGCAACACGAGAGTACAACTCCTGGGACCGGGCAGTACAGAGCCGGTTAAGCAGGAAAATACCCGGGCCGTAATGGTAACGCCGGGTGTCGGATAAAAATGGGTTTGAGCGACTTTCGAGGCCGCAGGCCGACACGGAGCCAAACCCATTTTTATCCGACAGGACCCGCGGCACCGGTACCTCCCGGATGCTTTCCGGCTTGAAAGTCTCTATGCTTCCCCCCTTGACTCGGTGTACTGTATTTTTATACTATCCTGTGCATAAATATGCAATTTTACGGAGGAATTTATGAAACTGTATAAAAAACTGATGGTTTTCGCGGTTCTGGCGGCCATGGCGCTTCCGGTATTTGCCGGAGGAGGTGAAGAAAAGGATACCAGGCTCGATAATATACGCAAATCCGGCAAGCTGGTGATCGGTACGTCCGCGGATTATCCTCCCTACGAATTTCATTATCTGAAAAACGGACAGGACGTAATCGGCGGTTTCGACATTGCCATCGCGGAAGCCCTGGCAAAGGATCTCGGGGTAACCCTGGAAATCAAGGATATGCAGTTTGACGGGCTCCTGGCGGCGCTCCAGGCCGGAACCATCGATATCGTTATTTCCGGTATGTCCCCCACGGCGGAACGGCGGAAAAGCGTCGATTTTTCGACAATCTATTACTACGCGACCCATGGGGTAATCGTACGCCAGGGGGATCTGGCAAAGTACGCCACCGTCGCGGCTCTTAAGGATGCCCGGCTCTCGGCCCAGAAAGGAACTATCCAGGTCGGTATTGCCAAAACCCAGATCATGGGAATGAGTGAAGAAGACGCGGAAAAAGCCGTGGATGTGGTTAAGGAAGTGGGAAGCATCAAAAACCTCATTCTGGACCTAAAAAACGGCAATGTGGATGCCATCGTGGCGGAACTTCCGGTAGCTCAGGCTTATGTCAGGGCTAACGCCGACCTCGGGCTTGCGGCGCCGACCTTCCGGGACGATGACGGCGGTTCGGCGATCGCGATTAAAAAGGGAAATCCCAGCCTCGTGACCGCGGTCAACACCACCCTGGAACGGCTCATGGCGGAAGGCAAAATCGAAGAGTTCTTCGCCGAAGCCCAGGCAATCCAGGAAGAACAGGGTCAGTGATAGTACCAGGGTACCTGTATTATTACTTTTTCTTCTCAGCACAGAAGCATAGAAAATACAAATCCGAGGGGCCCGTCGTATGAAAAAAACACCGCAGGGCGGTATTTCTTTTCATACAAACCTCTGGTTTGAAGACACCCCGTGTTACATTTTCACACTACGCTTCTGTGCCGCTGCGGGAAAGATAATACAGGTACCCTGCTGTGAGGGGTGCTGGGTTATGGATACTTCCCCGTAATATGGTGGCGTTGGCAGGTGAAGGTTTTACCTATCACAAATCCGTCCTTCCATACGCAGCACCCCACCCAAAACAGAATACCCGCAGCATACCGGGGAGCGTCACAGAAGCATGGCGGGAATCGGTAACGTGGGGTGTCAGATGAAAAGAAATACCACACCGTGGTGTTTTTTTCATCTGACAGGCCCCCACGAAACGTATTCCCATGCTTCTGTGGAGACTAGCCATAATGCGGGTACCCTGTGCAGGACCATTGCGGTTCTGTGGAATTTCCTTTATGTTTCAGTATCTTCAATAATCAATTGAATAGGATCCGCTGGTGAATTTTTCGTTTCTTGCACGGTACTGGCCGTTTTATCTGAACGGAGCAAAAAATACGATTCTCCTGGCCATGTTCTCGGTGGTCCTGGGGACGGCTATCGGGCTTATCCTGTCACTGATGAAACTCTCCAAACACAGGGTTCCCCGGTTTATTGCCACGGCATATATCGAATTTATCCGCGGCACCCCGCTGCTGGTCCAGCTTTTCATCATATATTACGGCCTCCAGTCCATAGGCATCCGGTTTCCCAATGTGGTATGGCTCAGCAAACTGCTGGGAATCAGCTTTTCGGATTTTATGGCCGGCATAGTCACCCTGGGAATCAATTCCGGCGCCTATGTAGGTGAAATTTTCCGGGCCGGTATCCAGGCGGTGGACAAGGGGCAGACCGAAGCGGCCCGGTCCCTGGGGATGAGCCAGTTCATGACCATGCGGTACATTGTCATTCCCCAGGCAATCCGGAACATCCTTCCCGCCCTGGGAAATGAATTCGTTGTGGTTATCAAGGAATCTTCAATTGTTTCCATTATTGGTATCGCGGATCTCATGTACCGGGCGGATACCGTGCGGGGAAACACCTTCCAGCCCTTTGAACCCCTGATTGTGGCGGCGGTGCTGTATTTCCTCATGACCTTTCCCCTTTCCAAACTGCTGGCCTATATTGAGCGGAGGATGAGAGCCGGTGACAAATAACGAAGCCCTGATACAGACCATGGATCTCAAAAAGGATTTCGGCAAACTCCAGGTGCTGAAGGGAATAACGTCGTCCTTCAACCAGGGTGAAGTTGCGGTCATCATAGGCCCCTCGGGAAGCGGGAAAAGCACCTTTCTGCGGTGCCTCAACCTCCTGGAGGAGCCCACTGGGGGAACCATTATTTTTGAAGGCACCGACATAACCAAAGACGGCCACAACCTGGACAAGCACCGCCAAAAAATGGGCATGGTGTTCCAGCTGTTCAATCTCTTTCCCCACATGACGGTGCTGAAGAACATCACCCTGGCGCCCATGAAGGTCCGGGGGCTTTCCGGGGAGGAAGCGGAAGCCGCCGCCATTACCCTGCTGCGGCGGGTCGGCCTCGAGGAAAAAAAGGACACCTATCCCGGCCAGCTTTCGGGCGGACAGAAACAGCGGATCGCCATTGTCCGGGCCCTGGCGATGCAGCCGGATGTGATGCTTTTTGATGAACCCACCAGCGCCCTGGATCCGGAGATGGTCGGAGAGGTTCTCGAAGTTATGCGGGGTCTGGCAGCCGAGGGCATGACCATGATTGTGGTAACCCACGAGATGCGCTTTGCCCGGGATGTGGGTACCCGGGTGCTTTTTATGGATGAAGGCATCATCGCCGAGGAAGGGCCGCCGGCCCAGATTTTCGGGGCTCCTAAAAATCCCAGAACTAGAGAATTTTTACAAAAAGTACTGTAGCACTTGTAAATATCATCCCCTCAAGCTATTAATAGAAGTATGAGCGCCCCACTGTCGCCGTACCGGTTAGGGAAAGCCCGGGAATTATACAATATTTTTAATTTCTTCAATTCCTTTTCCTACGCGCTCCTGGCGGGCAACATAATTACCCTGTACGCCCTGCGGCTTAACGCATCATCAACCCTGGTAGGCGCCCTGAGCGCCATGATTTACTGTTCCTTTTTTTTTATGCCCCTGGGCAAGGCCCTGCTCAAAAAATTCCCCATAGTCCCGGTCTTCGCCACGGCGTGGCTCCTGCGGGCGGTTTCTATGGTACCGGTGGTGTTCGCGCCCATTGCCGTCAGGACAGGCCGACACGATATTGCCATGGGGCTTATGCTGGCGGGAGTAATGGGATTCCACATGTGCCGGGGAATCGGTACGATCGGCAACAACCCGGTTCTCCACTCCCTGGCGGCGGGTCCCGACCGGGGAAGCTATATTACCCTCATCCAGATCATCAACAGCGGCGTAAGCATGTTTTCGGGCTTTGCCCTGGCCCTGCTCCTGGGACGCAATCCGCCCCTGGGCCTCTATTCCATTATTTTTTCCGTGGGAATCGCTTCGGGGATTTTCGGGGCGCTGCTGCTGTACAAAATTCCCGAACCGGAAAACAGCAGCGACGGCGGCAAAGTAAATTTTTTCCAAGTTTCCAAAGAAGCCCTGTCCGAACCGTCATTCAGGCAGTTTGTGATCATTTTCTTTACCATCAGCTTTGTGGCGTCCATTGCCCGGACCTTCATCGTTGTATACAGCCGGGAAGTTTTCTTTCAGACCGACGGGATGGTCTCCCTGTATACGGTCTTCGGAGGACTGGGTGCCCTGATGATGGGCCTAATCATAAAATTCCTGGTGGACCGGGTCGGAGCAAAACCGCTCTATATAACCTGCACCATCGTCAGTTTTATCAGTCTGCTGCCGGTACTCTTCTTTCCCTCAAGCGCCATCGAATCGGCCACCACGGTGATCCTGTTTCTTGCCTCGGTGCAGTTCCTGATAAACTTCGGTTTTATCGGAGCCGAAGGAGTCGCCCAGAACTATTTTTTTGCCCTGATCCCGTCAAAGTACATGCTCAACCTGGGTATACTGTATTATTTTGTATTCGGCCTGGCCGGCGCCGGCGGGTCGTTCCTTGCGGGTGTTTTTCTCGATATCCTCATGGGATTCGGCCTTACGGGATTTATTTCATATAAAGTGCTCTTCGGGATTCTCGTGGTTATCCTGGGCCTGATGATCTTTGCCCAGCGGAAACTGGTCCCCTTAGGAGCACTCCCCTTCCGGGGTGCCCTGGAGGTGATGTTCTCCTTTAAGGATCTTCGGGCAATAACCCTGCTGGACCGGCTGGAAAAAACAAAGGATACCAAGGAAGAAGAAGAGCTCCTGGAGGCGCTCCATGTAACGCCCTCGCGGCTTGCCCTCAAGGGGCTGCTGGACCGGGCAAAATCCCCCCGCCTGGCGGTACGGATCGAATCCTTCCGGGCGCTGGAGCCCCTGGATACCCTGACGGAACAGGCCGAACAGACCTTCAAAGATGACGTAATCAACAACCCCTATACAACGGCGTATATTTCAGCCCGGATCCTGGGAAATCACGGGGTTTTTTCGGCTATCCCGCTGCTCAGGGAACGGATTACTTCGGACGATTACATGCTTGCCGGAGAATGCATGATAGCCCTGGCCCGGCTTCAGGATACGGAGTATCTCCCGGCCATCGAAAAACTTATTGTAAAGACGAAAAACCCCCGGCTCAAAATCATGGGCGTCAGCGCCCTCGGGATTTACGGGTCGCCTAATTCCGTCTCCGTGCTTCTGGATCTTCTCAGAGCCGCGGATCCGCCTCCCTACCTCCGGGATGAAGTCGTACTGGCCCTGTCGTCAATCCTCGATATCCAGAACCAGTACTATCCGCTACTGGTACGGTATCTGGAAAATCCCGAACTGGGGGCAACCCTGGCCCTGGATGAAGCCGAAGCGGCTTATGAGTACTACCTTTCCATCAGCCGGCGCCGCGGGAAAAAGAAAAACGGAAGGATATCCCCTGCCCAGGCAAAGGCGCTTTACCCCGCTGTCGCATCATACGCGAACGAACTCAATGGTGCCGCGCTGTCCAAATGGATACTTCAGCTCCCCCACGATACGAGCCATACCATTGTTCAGGTGGTCCTTTCCGAAGCGGTGCTGGACGACGACTTGACCGACCACGGCCGGCTCCGGCTTCTCATCGCAAAATGGTCTGCCCACCAGCTCAGGTTCTGGTCAAAGCAGGGATAAGCAGGATACCTGCGCAATACCGTAAAGCCCAGCAGAGCGGCATGGCAATAACGGATCCGGGGGTCCTGTCTGAGGGGGTGGGGTATGGCTCCTCGTCGGCCTTCGGCCTCGAAAGTCGCTCATACCCCACCCCCTCAGACACCCCGCGTTAGCTTTTTTACCATGCCGCTCTGCTGCATCTCCGTACATTGCAGGTACCCTGCCTTTGCGGAGGGGTTCGGTATGGGTGGATTGCACGGCTTAGGGCAAAACGTCTAACCCGGGGTGTTTAGCAATCATCTTATTAATCAGAAAACCTCTGACCGCCAGACAGCAAATCATACCGGAAATGCACCCGGCACCTGTCTATACAGAACAGCAGCAAAGCAGCATATGGTCATGCCGATAACGCGGGGTGTCGGAGGAAAGGGGGAAGGGCTCCGTGTCGGCCTTCGGCCTCGAAAGTCGCTCCTTCCCCCTTTCCTCCGACAGGACCCCCGGATATGGTATTCTCCATATGCTGCTTTGCTGAGTCTTACGTTTAATGCGGGTGCCCTGTAGCATTTCAGGGTTGAATTACGGTATGGTTATACCATGAAGCGCAAAGGGTTATCGGGCTTTTACGGCTTTTGTCTGTGTATTGTTTTCAGTATTTTGTTCAGCTCCTGTACCCGGCTGCTCGGATGGGGAGTGCTCCTCTGGTCCGTGGACGATCCGGCTATTCCGTCAGGTACGGTGCTTCCCGTTTATATCCGTTCAAATATCGATCAGGTATGGGTTGTCGGCATTCCCGACGAATACCGGGAATCGGAAGATTCCATAGATAAGTTTGAACTGCCCCTGTGGCAGCTCAATTTCAGCAAAAATAAGAAGGATGCCCTGGAACAGGCCGAGGCATTCACCGAATACGCCAAACAGTACGCCGAGACCATCCAGGATGGACTTCCCATCAGGGAAGAACCGGATAACAGCGCCCGGCGGGTATACCGGCTCCGCCAGGGGCAGATAATCAAAATACTTTCCCTGTCAACGGGCAACCCCGCCATCAGCGCGGCCGGGACCCCCCTGCCCGGGGACTGGTACCGGGTACTCACCGAGGACGGCACCACCGGATACTGCTTTTCCTACCGTCTCAGGCTGTTTGAGCATACCGGAGGGCCTCTGATGGTGACCCAGACAGTGGCGGAGGAAACCGAGGACAAGGACCTGGAGCTCGTCTTCTCAAAAACCTGGTACCCCGAATCCTACAGCACCATGGTTTCCCGGGGCCGGATCGACCTGAATGATCTGTCCAAAAAATGGTCTTTTTCGCCGGGACAGGATTCCGGCATAGCCCACATCTACCTGTCCAACCTGGACAGGAGCTTCCCCTATACCAGCATACGCCGGACCGGAAACCGGGCATGGGTATTCGAAGGGACCAATTTACAGATGAACCTCCGTTCCGATACGACCCTGGCGGTCCAGTTTTCCGAAAACGGCGGAACCCAGCGGACGCTCCTCTTTGTCGCCCTTCCCGGGGATGTGGATGATCTCATAGACCAGGAAACGGAACGGCGCAAGACACAGTTTGACGGGATTTACAGCCAGGGACCGGTTTTCCAGAGCGCAAATTACGGCACCCTGGTATTCACCGAGGATGGTAAATTCACCTGGACGGGATTCAATCTGCTCAGCCCGTCGGTTATTCCCCCGTCGGTTCCGGGAACGGGCACCATAGATATGGGTATTTACCTGACGGGTTCCCTTCAGAATCAATATACCGGGGCCTTAACCCTGCGGTTTGACGGCGCAGGAAGCCGGGGCCCCAGCCTCAACTTTATGTATGTCCTGGATTCCCAGGGGCTCAGGCTGGAACACGCTCCGGATTCGGTGATGGACGGAATCACGGTGGTCCGCCGGGCATCGTCGCCCCTGGTCATTTACTTTTATATTCCGGGCCGGTAACACCATGGCATTTGTCCAGTTCACAAAAGTTTCCCTGGCATTCGGTGACCGGGATATTCTCTCCGAAGTCGGGCTCAACCTGGCGTCGGGCTCCCGGGCCGCCCTGACCGGGGCCAACGGTTCCGGAAAATCAACCCTCATGAAGGTAATCGCCGGGAAGATTTCCGCGGATTCCGGGGAACGGGCCGTCCAGAAGGGAACGCGGGTCTCGTATCTCCCCCAGTCCGGGATTGTCCACCGGGGAAGAACCCTCCGGGAGGAAGCCGAAACTGCCTTCGAGGACATCCTGGCCATGCTGACCAGGGTTGATGAACTCGGCCGCGAGCTGCAGCAGGCCACGGAAGACGACAGCCGGACCGCGGCGCTCCTGGATGAATACCACAGACTCCAGGAGGAAGCGGAAAACCGGGGCTACTACACCCGGGAACAGCGCATCGCCATGGTCCTCACCGGCCTCGGATTTTCGGAAAGTGATATGGACCGGCCGGCGGAGGAATTTTCCGGAGGCTGGCAGATGCGTATCGCCCTGGCCAAGGTCCTTCTGGAACAGCCGGATATACTCCTTCTGGACGAACCCACCAACTACCTGGACATAGAAGCCCGGGACTGGCTCGAATCCTGGCTCAGGGATTTTACCGGGGGTTATCTCCTGGTTTCCCACGACCGTTACTTTCTCGATGTCACCGTAAACGAAGTGTATGAACTGTTCCAGGGCAAGCTGAAGCGGTACGCGGGAAACTACTCCGCCTATGAAACGGTACGGCAGACGGAGCTGGAAAGCCTCGTAGCCCGGTACAAGGCGCAGCAGGAGGAAATCGCGAAAGCCGAGGACCTGATCCGGCGCTTCCGGTACAAGGCCACCAAGGCGGCCATGGTCCAGGAGCGGATCAAGAAGCTCGACAAAATGGAACGCATCGAGCTGCCGGAATCCCTCAAGAAAATATCCATCACGTTCCCGCCCCCGCCCCATTCAGGCAGGATTGCCATGACCCTCAAGGGCATCGGGAAAACATACGGGTCCCGCCGGGTGCTATCCGGTCTGGATCTGATAATAGAATCCGGGGAAAAGCTGCTCGTGGTGGGCCGCAACGGCGCCGGCAAAACGACGCTCCTCCGTATCCTGGCCGGAGACGATACCAATTACGAAGGTGAATATACCTACGGAGCCGGTATTGCCGTGGGCTACTTTTCCCAGGACGCGGCGGAAACCATGGGCGGCGGCCAGTCGGTTCTGGAATACCTGGAATCAGAGGCGCCCACGGACCTCATCCCGAAACTGCGGGATATGCTCGGGGCGTTTCTGTTCCGCGGCGACGATGTGTACAAATCCCTTTCGGTGCTCTCCGGGGGTGAAAAGAGCAGGCTTGCCCTGCTTAAGCTGCTGCTTAAGCCCATGAACCTGCTCATCCTCGATGAGCCCACCAACCACCTGGACCTCCAGTCCAAGGACATACTCCTGGAAACCCTTACGAATTACGCCGGCACCGTGATATTCGTATCCCACGACCGGTATTTTATGGAAGCCCTGTCCACAAAAACCCTGGAGCTGACCGCTGAAGGGCCCCGGCTGTTCTACGGAAACTATACCTACTACCTCGACCGGCTTGAGCGGGAATCCCAAACGGACCAGGCCCCCGGGATTTCCGGGACGGACATTCCGGTCCAGGAAAGCGGAACGAACGCGGTACCGGATTCTGGCCTGGGAGCGGCCGCCCACCGGGAGGCAATGAAGAAAAGGCAGACCCTCATCCGCCGGCTCGAACGGGAGGAATCGGAATTCCTGGCGGCCCTGGAACAGCTGGAAACCGAAAAAGCCGAGCTGGAAGGCGAAATCCAGAAACCCGAAGTTTACGCCCAGGCGGAAAAGCTCAGGGCGGTCCAGGCTAAACTTGACGGGATTACCCTGAAGATAGATACTACATTTAAGAAATGGGAAGAAACCGCCGCGGAGCTGGAATCATTCAAAGCCGGTTAATACCGGCGGAGCGGAAACAGGTTATTCCCGGGAGAAAAATATGAACATTTTAATAATCGGCGGAGCGGGATACATCGGGAGCCACGTTGCCCGGGAATTCCTGGATCAGGGTCACACCGTGACGGTATACGACAATCTTTCCAGCGGCCTGGAGCAGAACCTCTTTCCGGAAGAGAAATTCATCAAAGGCGATATCATGGATTATCCGGCCTTGGTGCAGGCCATGAAGGGCGGCTTCGACGCCCTGGTTCACCTGGCGGCGTTTAAGGGCGCCGGAGAATCCATGGTCAAACCGGAAAAATATTCCCTGAACAATATCAACGGAACCGTCAATATTATCAACGCCGCGGCGGAGACGGGGATTTCCAATATCGTGTTTTCCTCCACCGCGGCGGTATACGGTGAGCCCGTGTACCTTCCCATTGACGAGAAGCACCCCACCAACCCGGAGAACTACTACGGTTTCACGAAACTCGAAATTGAAGGAACCCTCCGCTGGTACGATAAACTCAAGGGCATCAAGTTTGCGTCCCTCCGGTACTTTAACGCCGCGGGGTACGATGTCAAAGGCCGCATCACCGGCCTGGAGCGGAATCCCGCCAACCTGATTCCGGTTATCATGGAAGCCGCCTGCGGCATGCGGCCGGAAGTGCAGGTCTTCGGCAGCGATTACGATACCCCCGACGGCACCGGCGTCCGGGATTACATCCATGTAAATGACCTGGCGGTGGGCCATGCAGCGGCCCTGGACTATATTGCCAAAAACGGCAAAAGCATTATCGTAAACCTCGGAAGCGAAACCGGCCTTTCGGTCATGGAAATTATTGAAGCCGCCCGCAAGATCAGCGGCAAACCCATACCGGTCAAGATAACCGGCCGCCGCCCGGGGGACCCCGCAAAACTGACCGCTTCATCCCAGCTTGCCCGGGAACTCCTCGGCTGGAAAGCGCAGCATTCGGATCTGGATACCCTGATCAGCACCAGCTGGGGGGTATACAAAAACCAGGGCAAAGCCTGAGGCCGCCGCTTCAAAAAATCTACAAGGACCATATATGAAAGAAAAACTCTTTGCCTTTATCGATAAAAGTCGTTCTGCCGCGGCGGAACTTGAAACGGAACTTACCAAACGGCCCGCGGTGTCCCCGGATTCCGGCGGACATGGGGAACTGGATAAATGCGAATTCCTGGAAGGGTGGCTTAAAAACCACGGCATAACCAATCTGGAACGCCACGACGCGCCGGACGCCCGGGCAAAGGGCGGTATCCGGCCCAACCTGGTGGCGACCATTCCGGGAAAAAACGATACGAACAGGCTCTGGATCATGAGCCACCTCGATGTGGTCCCCCCGGGGGAACAGTCCCTCTGGAACAGCGATCCCTGGACCGTGGTCGAAAAAGACGGAAAACTCATCGGCCGGGGCGTCGAAGACAACCAGCAGGGTCTGACCTCTTCGGTGCTGGCAGCCCTGTCCCTGGTCAGCCAGGGTATTGTCCCGAACAATACGGTTAAACTCCTTTTTGTGGCGGATGAGGAAATGGGCAGCGCCTACGGCATCGGATGGCTCATGGAAAACCGGGACCTCTTCAGGAAGGACGATATGGTGCTCATCCCCGACGGGGGTGATCCCAAGGGAGAGTCCATCGAGATTGCTGAAAAGAACCTCATCTGGATTACCTTTAACACCAAGGGGAAACAGGCCCACGGGTCCCGGCCCGATCTGGGCGCCAACGCCTGCCTGGCCGGGGCGGAACTGGCGGTCCGGCTGCATACCGAACTCAATGAAAAATTTTCCGCCCGGAATCCCCTCTTTGACCCGGAATATTCAACCTTTGAGCCCACCCGGAAAGAAGGCAATGTCCCCAACATCAATACCATCCCCGGTGACGATGTGTTCAGCATGGATATGCGCATCCTGCCCCAGTACCCGGTAAAAACCGTGCTTGCCGAGATCGACCGGATCAAAGGTGAGGTTGAAAAGAAACACGGCGTTTCGGTCAGTTATGCTCTGCCCCAGACTATGGAGTCGAAACCGACCTCCGAGGATACCCCCCTGGTGAAAATTCTTTCCCGGGTAGTGCAGGAAGTATACGGCGTGAAAACCAAACCCATCGGTATCGGCGGCGGGACCGTGGGCGCGTATTTGCGGAACGCGGATATCCCCTCGGTGGTATGGAGCCGCATGGACGACACCGCCCATTCACCCAATGAATACTGCCTCGTCGACAATATCATCGGGGACGCCAAAGTTATGGCCCTCCTCATGGCGGAAGAACGGTAACTATCCCGGAGATGAACGGACCGGTTATTGTCTCTTCGCTGGAAAATCTGCCGCCGTCCCTGGCGGCTTCCGTAACCCCAGAAGAAAAAGCCTACCTCGGAACCCTCGGGTCCGGGGGCAGGCTGCCATTTTCGGTGACATCCCACTTTGCCTCCCTGGCGGAGCCTTCCGGCGAAGATCCGGTCAGGCGCCAGTTTTTTCCCGATCCCCGAGAGGAAGAAAGAACCCCCTGGGAGCTGGATGATCCCCTGGGGGAAGCCTGCCACCGGGCGGCGCCCCGGCTCATCCACCAGTACCGGGACCGGGCGCTGCTTAAAACCACCGGGATATGCGCCGGATACTGCCGGTACTGTTTCCGCAGGGTCTGGATGGGAACCCGGGAAGGGTTTATCCGGGAAGATGAACTCAAGCCCGTTCTGGAATATCTGTCCGCCCATCCGGAGATCCGGGAGATCCTCGTTTCCGGGGGCGACCCCCTTACTGCGGGGGACAAGCAGCTCGGCGGGCTCTTCGGTGAACTGCGCCGTGCCCGGCCGGGGATACTCCTCCGGATCTGCTCCCGGATTCCCGTTGTTTTGCCCTCGCGTATAACCTCGGAGCTTATCGCCCTGTTCAGGGAATGGCGCCCCCTGAGAATGGTGGTGCACCTCAACCACCCCCGGGAGCTCGCGCCTCAAATCCTGAGTGTTTTTGCCGCCCTCATCGACGCAGGCATTCCCGTACACGTACAGACTGTTTTATTGAAGGGAATCAACGACAGCCCGGAGCTGCTGGCGGAGCTCTTCCGGGAATGCGCCGACCTTGGGCTCACCCCGTATTACCTCTTCCAGGGCGATCTCGCGCCGGGGACGGCCCATTTCCGGGTTCCCCTGGAAGCCGGCCTGGCAATCTACCGGCACCTGAGAAAACTTGTATCCGGCCTTGCCCTGCCGGTATACGCGGTGGACCTCCCGGGCGGGGGCGGAAAAATTCCCCTCCATGATCGGTCCATCGCGGGGGAGCGCCGGACGCCCCGGGGACCGGAATATCTGCTCCGGGGTCCGGACGGTTCCCTGTGGTCTTACCCCAAAGAAACCTGACCTCCGCCACCGGCCTTCATTAATTACTCTCCGGGATTGGAATCTCCACGCTTCTGTGCTTTATACTATATAATGTGAGGGATTTAACAAAATATCATAAACCGATTGACAATGATCCGCAAAAAAAGCATTGTACATTTTAGAATAAATAATCCGGATACCGAATCCGGCTGTTTGTTTCAAGAACCGCTGAAGGGAGGTTGAAGGGGCACTATTGAAAGGAAGCGATGTTGTCATTGAGGGGGTTTCCAAGGCCTTCGGTGATTTTAAGGTACTGAAGGATGTAAACCTTACCATTAAGAAGGGGGAATTTTTTTCCCTCCTCGGACCGTCCGGGTGCGGCAAAACGACGCTCCTGCGTATTATAGCGGGATTCGAAAGTCCGGATATCGGGGTGGTTACCTTTGACGGCAAAGACGTGCTTCCCCTGCCCCCAAACCGGAGGCCGGCGAATACCGTATTCCAGAACTATGCCCTTTTCCCCCACCTGTCGATTTTCGACAATGTGGCTTTTCCCCTGCGTATCCGCAAAGCGTCAAAACAAGAAATAGACAGCAAAGTCACGGAATACCTGAAACTGGTTGAGCTCGAGGAACATTCCCATAAGAAACCGAACCAGCTTTCCGGCGGCCAGAAACAGCGGGTCGCCATAGCCCGGGCGCTCATCAACGAGCCGAGCGTCCTGCTCCTGGACGAACCCCTGTCTGCCCTGGACGCGAAACTGCGGCAGCACATGCTCATAGAACTGGACCAGATCCACGATAAAATCGGCATCACCTTTATCTATGTAACCCATGACCAGCAGGAAGCCCTGTCCGTATCCGACCGCATAGCGGTCATGAACAAGGGTAAAGTGCTCCAGGTGGGCACCCCCCATGACATATACGAAAGCCCCGCCACCGATTTCGTCGCCCGCTTTATCGGTGAAACGAACCTCTTCGACGCCACCGTCGTATCGGTGGAACCCATGCACAAAGAAACCGGGGACGAATTCATGGTGGTGCTGGACATACCCGAACTGGGCAGTATCAAAGTTACCACCGTGGATACGGTGGTACCCGGCCAGAAGGTGAGTTTTACCGTCCGCCCGGAAAAGATACTGATCTCCAAGGAAAAACCCGCCACGAAGCGGGAGGATATCAACCTCTATCAGGGTATGGTGGATGAACCGATTTATTCGGGGTTCCAGACGAAATTCTATGTAAAGGTCATGGACAACGTGGTAATCCGGGTCATCAAACAGCACGCTAAATACTCCGACGAAGGCCCCGATATTGTCTGGAAGGATTCGGTGTACGTTTCCTGGAGCGCCATTGACGGCTATATTGTAGGGGTACGGGACGAATGAAAGACTCCGGCGGCCGGCGCAATTACGGCCCGTTTTATTCCGGTCCCATGGGACTGTGGTTCACGGTATTTTTCCTGGCGCCGCTCTTAATCATTGTGCTGTACAGTTTTCTCAGGAAAGGTCTCTACGGCGGCGTGGTATGGGAATTCTCCCTGGACGCGTACAAGGCCCTGGGGAATGCCAGCTTTCTGGTTATCGCAGTGCGGACCCTTATCATGGCGCTTATCGCCACGGTAATAACCATCATGCTTGCCCTGCCCTGCGGGTATTTTATGGCGAAAAGCAAACACCAGACATTCCTGCTGCTGCTCATCATAATTCCCTTCTGGACGAATTTTCTCATCCGGGTTTTCGCCTGGATGAATATTCTGGGAAACAACGGGTTCCTCAACGACCTGCTCCTGCGCCTGGGTATCATCAAGGATTACATCCATTTCCTGTACAACAAACAGGCGGTGGTGCTGGTCCTGGTATATATGTACCTGCCCTATGCCATTCTGCCCCTCTTTTCGACAATCGATAAATTCGATTTCTCCCTGCTGGAAGCGGCACGGGATCTGGGGGCGACCAAATTTAAATCCATGATGAAGGTTCTCCTTCCCAATATTCGGAGCGGCATTTTTACGGCGGTACTCTTTACCTTTATACCGATCTTCGGGGCCTACGCGGTTCCCCTCATGGTAGGCGACACCGACTCGTACATGCTGGGCAACGTTATTTCGGACCAGCTCAAGACCAACCGCAACTGGCCGCTGGTATCCGCCATCTCCATGGTAATCACCCTGGTTACCACCATCGGAGTCATGGCCATGATGAGCCTCCAGAAGAAGGACGCCATCCGCACCGGGGACCTTAAGGCCGAAAACGCGGGCATGGACAGTACCGTAATGCAGTCCCGGCTCAGGGGCTTCGGTTCGAATTTCAGGAAACGGAAACCCCACGAACTTCCGAAAGGAGGCGCCCAATGAGCGGTGTTATCGCCTTCCGCAAACCCGCCCCTTCCGGGGAGGCGGCCCGCCACGCCCGGCGGGCCTACCGGAGCCGGTTTTCATTTTCCCAGACTATTTTTATTGCGACCATTGTATTCCTGTTCCTGCCCCTCTTTGTTCTGGTCCTGTATTCCTTCAACGAATCCAAGGGAATGGGCTGGACCGGTTTCTCCCTGGTCTGGTATGAACAGCTGTTCTTCCATTCCCGGGACCTCTGGCGGGCGTTCTGGAACAGTATCCTTATCGCCCTTTCTTCGGCGGCGTGCTCCACCGTGCTGGGAACCTTCGGAGCCATCGGGGTAAATTGGTACCGGTTCAAAGCCCGGGGCTATATCCAGGCGATTTCGTTCCTGCCGATGATTCTCCCCGAAATCGTGGTGGGGGTTTCCCTGTCGATTTTCTTCGCGGGGATAAAACTCAAGCTCGGCCTCCTGACGATTTTTATCGCCCATACGACCTTCAACCTGCCCTTTGTGTTTCTCATGGTCATGGCCCGGCTGGATGAATTCGATTTTTCCATAATAGAAGCTGCCAAGGATCTGGGCGCCAGCGAACTGCAGACATTGCTCAGGGTAATCATACCGGTCTGTATGCCCGGTATTGTTTCCGGGTTCCTGACGGCGGTTACTATTTCGCTGGAGGACTTCGTAATAACCTTCTTCGTCTCCGGACCGGGATCAACGACCCTCCCCCTGTATATTTACTCTTCCATACGGTTCGGAGTGTCCCCGGTTATAAACGCCCTTTCGGTGGTGATGATCTTCGGCACAGTGGTCCTGACATACCTGCTGAGGAATTTCCTTAAATATATCGCGGCCAAATAGACGTCCGCGGTTAATAGCCTCCCCGGAGGCTGCCTCGTGTTCCTGGGGTGGAGAAAAATCCGCCGGGTACTATACTTTTATTAGGAGGAAGGAATGAAGTCTCTCAAAAAAAAATCGTGGGTTACCGCTGTATGCACAGCCGCGGCTGTATGCGCGGCGGCTCTTTTTACCGGATGCTCCGGCAGCGGTGATTCCAGCAGACTGTATATTTATAACTGGACATATTATACACCGGATTCGGTTATCCAGAAATTTGAAGAGGAATACGGCGTCACGGTGGTGTACGATTCCTACGCCTCCAATGAGGAGCTCTTCGCGAAACTCATGGCCGGGGGTTCGGGGTACGATATCATCTTCCCCTCGGGGGATTACGTTTCCATCATGATAAAACTCGATATGCTGGAACATATAGACAGGTCAAAACTCACCAACCTGGGGAACATCGATCCTATGGTGCTGGAAAAGGCCACCTATGATCCCCGGATGGATTATTCCGTGCCGTACTATTTCGGCGCCGCGGGGATCGCGGTCAACACCGCCCGGGTCCCGCAGTTTGAACGGAGCTGGTCAATGTTCGGCCGGACCGACCTCAAGGGCAAGATGACCATGATGGACGATATGCGGGAAGTCATGGGGGATGCCCTGGCCCATCTGGGATATTCAATAAATACAATAAATCCGGCGGAGATTGCGGAAGCCCGGGATCTCATCAACAGCTCATGGAAACCAAACCTGGTAAAATTTGACGCCGAATCCTTCGGCAAGGGTTTCGCCGACGGGGACTTCTGGGTTGTCCAGGGATACGCGGAAGTGGTGTACGAAGAAATATCCGAAGCCCAGAAAAAGGATACCTATTTCTTTATCCCTCCCGAGGGCGGGCCGAGCTATATCGACAGTATGTGTATTCTCAAGGGATCGAAAAACCGGGACCTGGCACATACTTTCATCGACTTTATCCACCGTCCCGAGATTTACGCTGAATTCACCGATTCCTTCGGTTTCCCCGCCACGGTCAACATTCCGGCCCGGGAATACAAAAAGGTCACTCCCTATTACACCGCCGAAGAACTCGTTAACACGGAGCTCAAAAACGACCTGGGGGAATATCTGGAACTGTACAACGACGCATGGCTTAAGATCCGGGTGGGGAACTGATACAATGATTGAGTACGTGGTGGCAAACAACATCGACGACCGTATCCTTACACGGGCGGCGGACACCCTGTCCGCCGGAGGGCTTCTGGCGCTCCCGTCGGATACAAGCTGGGTCATTGTCTGCTCCATGAAATCAAAGGACGGAATAAAAAAACTCCGCCGCCTTTCCGGGGAACGGGAAGAACGGTACTTCACGCTGCTGTGTTCGGACATTTCACAGTTCGGGGAATTCTGCAGCATGGACAATACGAGGTTCCGTATTATCAAGCGGCTGAGCCCGGGGCCGTACGTGTTTATTTTAAAAACGCTGCTCGGTACGGAAAAAGCTCTGGATATACGCCGCCGGGAAGTGGGGGTCCGTATACCGGACCATCCGGTTCCCATTAAAACAATCGAAACCCTGGGTGTTCCGCTGTACTCCATTACGGCAAAAAAAAGCATGGCCTCCGGCGGTGATCCGGATTCAGGCGGCCCCGAAGCCGCGGAAGATCAGGAACTGCCGCCGATTCCCGAAGAGGAACTGTTTGAAGGCGGATGGGAACTCGAAGAAATCGACGGTGTGGACCTTATCCTCGATACCGGCGAAGAACGCCCCAGGATTTTCTCAACGATCCTTGACCTTACGGAAGATGAGGTAAAACTTGTCCGCCGTGGAGCGGGCCCCTGGCCGGTATAAGCGCGAAGGCCCGGGGACCCGAAGAGGGGGTGACGTAAGACTTGCCGCCAGGGGCGGCAAGTCTTTTAGGAGTTTTGCGGAGCAAAACTCCACACACAGTGCGGCAAGGCTGGAGCGCAGGGGGAGCCTCCCCCGCGGCCGGGCAGCGCAGAGCCGGTTAGGCCGGCAAGCACCCGGCCGTAACGGTAACGCCGGGTCCCTGGATAGAGCGACTTTCGAGGCCGCAGGCCGACACGTCGTGCCCGGAGGGCACGCGCCGACACCGTTTTTCTCCGGCAGGACCCGCGGAATCGGTAAAACCAGGTGCTTGCCGGCTTGTCAGACTCTATGCTCCCCCTTATCATTGACACGAAAAGTTCTGCTGCGGTATATTCTTTATTACAGAAAGGGGAGTAGTTACACGCGCAGTAATCAACAGCCGGCGGAGTAAAAACAGTGGTTTTTTCCGTCTGGTTACGCGGCTCCGGTATTCGGGGAAACAAGACCTTTCGTATGGGATATTCGGTAAAACGAATTTCCATACGAAAGGTCTTTTTTTATTTTTATGTTTTGGAGGAATTGCTTATGCCAATGAAGTGGATAGTACTTGCCCTGGCAATACTTATGTATGTTCTTATTGTTATTTTCCCCGGGAAAAAGTCATTCTTTTCCCTGGGGGCCGCGGCCCTCATGCTTATTCTCAGGGTGGTGAGCCCCGGAGAAGCTTTCGGCGGAATGGTCAACTGGAATGTACTCATGATCTTCATCGGCAGCCTGGTGATAGCGGAACTGTTTATCTATTCCCGGGTTCCGGCGGTTATCGCCGACGAACTGATCATCCGTTCGCCCAATGTAGGTATCGCCATTGTGGCGATCCTGATGATGACCGGTATCATTTCGGCTTTTGTGGAAAACGTAGCCACAGTCCTCGTGATGGCGCCGATTGCCCTGGCCCTCAGCAAAAAACTGAAAATGGATCCGACCCATTTTATGGTGGGGCTGGCGGTTATGGCGAATCTCCAAGGAACGGCCACTTTAGTCGGGGACCCGCCGTCGATGATCTTCGCCGATTACGCAGGATACGGCTTTAATGACTTCTTTTTCTATAAAGGGAAGCCGTCCATATTTTTTGCCGTCCAGGTCGGAATGGTAGCCGGGGCAATCTTTTTTTACGGCTTTTTCTCAAAAAAAGGGAAAAAGCAAATAAAAATCGAACGGGAAAAAATTCTCTCATTTACCCCGACGGTGCTTCTTATCCTGATGATCATCGGCCTGGCTTTGGCGTCATTTTTCCACTCCGGTGTTTCACTCATTGCCGGACTGATTGTAGTCGGCCTCGGGATCGCGGGCCTCATCTGGTACCGTTTTGTCCGGAAGGAAAGCGGCAGAAAGGTTTGGGAACTGGTGAAAGGGCTGGACTGGGATACGGTACTGTTCCTGATCGGTATTTTTATTATGGTCGGCGCCGTGGCCGAAGTCGGACTCCTGGATGATTTTTCGGCATTCCTTTCGGGCCTGGTGGGAGACAATGTCCTGCTTGGTTTTCTGCTTATTGTGGGCTTTTCCACAATTATCTCCGGCTTTGTCGACAACGTACCGTACATTATTGTTATGCTGCCGGTGGCAGGGAAGCTGGCGGCACAGCTGTCCCTGCAGCCGGAACTCTATATGTTCGGCCTGCTCATCGGCTCCTGTATGGGCGGCAACCTTACGCCCTTCGGCGCGTCCGCCAATATCGTAACTGTCGGTTTATTGAAAAAACAGGGTGTCCAGATGAGCTTCGGAAAATGGCTCAGGATAGGGCTGCCCTTCACGCTTCTGACCACCGCCGCGGCGTCGGCGTTTATCTGGTTCGTCTGGAGGTAGGTGGGCTTCCGCATGCTGGGGTAAATTTCTTCCATAAACTCATTGGGGTACTGCTTGTCCAGGAAGGATTCAAAATTGTTTGCCGGCGGAACCCCGTCCTGGCGCAGGCTCCACCGGTATACCGCCACCGCGGAAAGCGCAAGATCCGCGACGATAAGCACCATAAGCACAATGGTCATGGTATACCCCTGTTTCTTCAGCAGCCGGTCAATAAAGGTAAGAAGCCGCGGCAGTATGAACTTGATAAACAGAACCCCCAGGATGCCCCAGAAAAGCATAAAAACCAGGCTGGTTCTGCCGCTGCTTCCGATGGAAAACGTTGAATCGTCGTATCCCCACGAAACAGTTTTGAAAACCTTCTCCTGCACAAAGCTGCAGACCCATTCAAAGGCGCCGCCGATCAGAGCGGCGCCCAGAAAAATGACGCTGTCCCGCTTCCGGGCCAGGGGCATAAGAGCGACCACCATGATCACGGCGCCGATGCCGTACACCTGGTTAAAGGGTCCGTAAATTACCCCCTGGCGGCTTTCCAGAACTCCCCGGGTTACCAGCGCAAAGAGCGTTTCCACCACGTACCCGATAACACCGCCCACGAGAAAAACCCAAAAGAGTTTGTAGATACTCAGCTTTCCCGTATATACGGCGCCCTCTTCCTTGTCCGTGGATTTTAAATAATTCCGGAGCCAGGCTTTAAATCTTTTCCAGGTTCCGGGACGCTTTTCCTTCCGGTCCCGGGAAAGGACTTCCTTTAAAGCATTGATACTGCCTTCCTTTCCGGTAATTTCGAGATTCGGAAAGGAACGGAGCAGCCGGTACCCGCTGTGGGATTTCTGGGCGGTGGTCCCCATTTTCTCAAGCAGTTCCGGCGGGAAATCCTTGAGCGCGGTCCGGTAAGAATCGTTTTTCAGATTCAGCAGGAATTCCTGGTCCTCTTTGCTGAGACTGTAGTACACCTGTATCCACTGAGTGGTACGGTCCTCAAAATCAGCCAGTAGTTTAAGGGAAAAATATTGGTCAACCAGCAGTATAATTATGATTCCCGACGCAATGAGCCGGATGAACGCTGAGGGAATATCCTCCAGTATAATTCCTGTCCAGGGTCTCCCGAAATAAATAAGAAGACTCATAAGCAGGGCATAGAAAACAGCCTTGGGAATATACACCCGGCCCCGGATCTGGAGCTTTCGGTTACTGTAATTCCACCAGCGAATATTGGTCATTTTCTCCAGAACGACGCTTCCCAGATATTCATAGATGATATAAAACACCACCGCGGCCGCAATAAAAACGGGAAGCGGGACCGGAAGCAGGGTTCTGAAAATTATCAGGACCAGGGCGGCGACACCGTACATGGGGCTGTACGGGCCGTAGAGGAACCCCTTATTTACCAGCTGTCTATACAGTATGAGATGTACCAGCGTTTCGCCGAGCCATCCGATAAAACTGAAAAACAAAAAATAAAACACAATATCGGAAAAAGACTGAATAACCATTGCCGTACCGTACCCCGTATTTGAGTTTTTGCGAGTAATATAATAGTATATACTCTAACGCAGTTAACTTAGTATAAACTATAATAGTTGTTTTCAGAAAAGCAAAATGCAGGGAAACGCTTACAGCACAAAAAATATTCGGGGTGACATAAATGCGTAAAAAGTGGGTCCGGATTGTTTTTAGGCGCCGAATATTCGTAATTGCCATCCTTCTGGCACAGATTATTTTTCTCCTCTATCTTATCACCCGTTCCAGCAGGGCATCCCAGATTGTAAGCTGGATTCTGAATGTAATCAGTATCCTTGTATGCCTGTATATTGTCAGCAAAAAAGAAAAACCCGCCTATAAACTGACCTGGATTTTTCTTATCCTCATGTTCCCGATTTTCGGAGGGCTGCTGTATATCTTTTTTTACGTACAGTCAAATCCGACAAAAATGCGCAGGCAAATTGAAGAGAGCGACGCCTACAGCAGACCCCTGTATCTGCTGCCCGGGAACAGCCTGCCTCTGCTGGAAAGAACCAATGACCCCTGCCTGCCCCAGGTCAGGTACCTCCAGGATTACGCCGGGTATCCCGTTTACCGCCATACCAAAACAGAGTATTTCGCCTCGGGGGAGACTTTCTTCCAGAAAGTACTCGAAGAACTGGAAAAAGCCGAAAAGTATATCTTTATGGAGTTTTTTATCCTCCAGCAGGGTCTGATGCTCAATCCCATTATCGCGATCCTCGAGAGAAAGGCCCGTCAGGGCGCCGACGTCCGGATCATGTACGATGACCTGGGATGTTTCCTGACTCTTCCCACTAATTTCAAACAGCATCTGGAACACCGCGGAATAAAATGCATTGTATTCAATCCCTTTACCCCTATACTGTCATCCCTGCAGAACAACCGGGATCACCGGAAGATTATTTCCATTGACGGAAAAGTCGCCTTTACCGGAGGGATCAATCTGGCGGATGAGTATATCAATGCCTATGATAAACACGGCCACTGGAAGGACGCGGCTATTATGCTCGAAGGAGAAGCCGCCTGGAGCCTTTCCCTTATTTTCCTTCAGATGTGGAATCTTGGCCAGAAAGAACCGGATGATTTTGAGTCCTTCTACCCCTGGAAGGATGAACCCTGTACGGTTGTATCCGACGGTTATGTTCAGCCTTACGCGGACAGCCCCATTGATGATGAAAATGTGGGGGAACACGTATATGTACAGATCATAAACAACGCCAAGGATTACGTGTATATCAATACACCCTACCTGATTGTGGATGACAACCTGCTTTCGGCGCTGACCCTTTCGGCAAAAAGCGGGGTCGATGTACGGATCATCACGCCTTACCGCTGGGACAAAAAAATAGTGCACATGACCACCCGGTCATATTACCGGCAGCTTGTAAAGAACGGCGTCAAAATCTATGAATACACCAGCGGATTCAACCATTCCAAGACTTTTGTGTCCGATGATAAAGTCGCCACCGTGGGAACCACCAATCTCGATTTCAGGAGTCTCTACCTGCATTTTGAGTGCGGCGTGTGGATTTACAAAAACAAGGCCGTAAAGAAAGTAAAAGACGACTTTCTCGCGACCTTGCCTATCTGCCACCGCATCACCATGGAGGACACCGCCCGGAATGCCGCCCAGCGTCTGTTCCAGGAAGTGCTCCGCCTGTTTGCCCCTCTCATGTAAGGCTTCAGAACGGCGGAAAAAAACCCGGAGCACAAAGCTTCGGGTTCAGCCGCATATCTACTCTATCACGACGGCTTAGTGTCCTTTGATGGCGCGCCTTTCTTGAAACTGATGGCGTCGTCGCCCTTGTCGGCTACCACAGAATCGCCGTCCTTTATTTTCCCTGAAATAATCATCTTGGCCAGGGGATTTTCCAGCTCACTCTGGATGGTACGTTTCAGGGGCCGGGCCCCGAAGAGCGGATCGTAACCCCGTTCCGCGAGGAATTTTTTCGCCTCATCGGTAACCTTGAGTTTGATCTTCCGGTCAGCCAGCCGTTCGGCAAGGTGTTTAAGCTGGATATCCACGATTTTCCCTATTTCGTTTTTACCGAGTCTGTTGAAGATCACGGTCTCGTCGATACGGTTGAGGAATTCCGGACGGAAGCTCTGCTTGAGCAGCTCCATCAGGGCATCCCGGATATCCTCGGGATTTTTCGCTTCCAGAATTAGATCGGAGCCGAGGTTGCTCGTCATGATAATGATGACATTCTTAAAGTCCACCACCCTGCCCTGCCCGTCGGTCAGGCGGCCGTCGTCGAGGATCTGGAGAAAAACATTAAATACCTCAGGGTGGGCTTTTTCAATTTCGTCAAAAAGAATAACACTGTAGGGCCGCCGCCGGACCGCTTCGGTAAGCTGGCCGCCCTGCTCATAGCCGACGTATCCCGGGGGAGCGCCGATAAGCCGGCTCACGGAATGCTTTTCCCCGTATTCACTCATGTCGATCCTGGTCAGCGCTTTTTCATCGTTAAAGAGGAAATCCGCCAGGGTTTTCGCCAGCTCCGTTTTTCCTACCCCGGTGGGCCCGAGGAACAGGAAAGATCCCAAAGGCCGGGCAGCGTCGGAAAGACCCGCTTTGTTTCTCCGGATGGCGTCCGCCACGGCTTCCACCGCGGCCCCCTGCCCGACAACACGCTGCTCAAGAACCTTTTCCAGATCCAGATATTTCTGGAGTTCCCCGGAAAGCATCTTGGAAACGGGAATTCCGGTCCAGGTTGAAACCACCTGGGCGATATCCTCTTCGCTTACTTCTTCCCTGAGCAGGGCCGCCTCATTCTGTTTCGATTCCATGTGGTCCGAGAGTTCGGCGAGCTTCTTCTGGGCTTCGGGAATCAGCCCGTGTTTGACCTCAGCGGCCTTGGTAAGATTGCCTTCCCGTTCGTACCGGGTTTCCTCCCGCTTGAGTTCTTCAATAGTCTGTTTGAGGCCCCGGAGTTCCTGGATATCTTTCTTCTCGCTTTCCCAGCGGGCGCTCATGGCATCCCGTTCCGCGGTCAGATCGGCGATTTCCTTTTCCAGTTTTCCCAGACGTTCCTTGGAAGCCGCGTCCTCTTCCCGCTGGAGGGCCTGTTTTTCTATGGAAAGCTGCAGCAGTTTCCTCTCGAGCTTATCCAGTTCCGTCGGACGGCTGTCCAGTTCCATCTTAAGACGGCTTGCCGCCTCGTCCACCAGGTCGATGGCCTTATCCGGCAGGAACCGGCTGGTGATATACCGGTCCGAAAGGGTCGCCGCGGCCACCAGGGCTTCATCCTTGATACGGACACCGTGATGCACCTCGTACCGTTCCTTGAGTCCCCGGAGGATGGCGATGGTATCCTCCACGCTGGGCTCCGCGGCGTATACCGGCTGGAACCGCCGCTCCAGGGCGGCGTCCTTTTCTATATATTTCCGGTACTCATCCAGGGTTGTGGCGCCGATACACCGGAGCTCCCCCCGGGCCAGAGCCGGTTTAAGTAAGTTTGAAGCGTCGGTGGCGCCTTCCGCGGCGCCCGCGCCCACCAGGGTATGGAGTTCATCGATAAAAAGAATTATCTTCCCTTCGGAGGACTGGACCTCATGGATCACCGCCTTGAGGCGTTCCTCGAATTCTCCCCGGAATTTCGCGCCCGCCACCAGAGCCCCGAGGTCCAGGGCCAGAAGCATTTTACCCTTAAGTCCTTCGGGAACATCCCCGGCAACGATACGCCGGGCAAGTCCTTCGACGATCGCGGTTTTGCCGACCCCGGGCTCGCCGATAAGGACCGGATTGTTTTTGGTCCGCCGGGAAAGAACCTGCATAACCCGGCGGATTTCCTCATCCCTGCCGATGACCGGATCGAGTTTTTCCTGCCGCGCCAGGGCCGTAAGATCCCGGCAGTATTTTTCCAGGACCTGGTATTTTTCCTCGGGGTTCTGATCAGTCACCCGGGTATTGCCCCGGACGGCCTTGAGGGAACTGAGGATCGCGTTCTTCGTGACACCGGCATTCTTAAGAAGCTGCCCCGCTTTTCCGTCGGAAGACGCAATGGCGATCAGGATATGTTCCGTGGAAACGTACTCATCCTTGAGGGCATTGGCTTCAGCCTCGGCTTTAGCCAGAACTTTGGACGCGGCGGATGAGAAGTAGAGCTGCGCCGCCTCGCCGTACACTTTGGGAGTGGCCGAAACAAGCATCTGTACTTCCTGTTCCAGCTGCTTCGGGTTTGCCCCGATACGTTCGATAATAGGTGAAACAATACCGTCTTCCTGCTCCAGCAGCGCGAGAAGCAGATGTTCAGTTTCTATCTGTGAATGGTCGTTTTTTTGTGCAATGGCGGAAGCCTCATTAATGGCTTCCTGGGCTTTTATAGTTAATTTTTCGTAATTCATATATATAAGATAGAAATTTCCCGTTTTAAATTCAATATTTTACGGCGGTTTCGGGACATTTTGCCTAAACGTCGATGTCCATTATATCCGCCCGGTCCATGCACAGTTTCGCCATTGCCGGATTATTCATTTTCGCGTAAATCTGTGATCCGAGGTGGAAGAATATTTTATAAAACTCCGGTTCCAGGGTACTGAAATCAATGGAGTCCATGATGGCGATACATTCACTGTATTTATCCGCACCGAACAGGGCCATCATCTTTCTGTACAGCTCCCGGGCGGTATCGTCAGTGAGGACTTCACCGGCGTCACGGTAGCGGATATACCAGGTAACCATGGAGGCTTTTCCCTTAAACTCTCTTCCGGGCCGTTCCTTAAGTTTGAATTCCTCATGAAGGTACAGCGAAATACTCCTGGAAACCGTAAGTCCCATGGGAACCGTGGCGGAGGCCAGCTGCATAGTCATATTGATAGGGGCTCCGAAGATATCGAAAATATATTTTTTCACCCCTACCACGCCGCCGACCACGGAACCGGCGTCGATGCCGATCCGCAGTTCAATGCCGTCCTGTTTTTCGCTGAACCGGTGTTCAATGTACAAAAGCATTTCCACCGCGGCGTTGGTTATCTTCTTGGCGTATTCCCTGTCCGGAACCGGGAGCCCGCAGCAGGCAAGGTATCCGGAACCTATGGTTTTGATGCGCTCACAGCCCCACTTCGCGATAATTTCATCGAAACGGGTGAATATCTCATTGAGCTCCCGGATAATTTCATCGGCCTGCCGTTTTGCCGACCAGGCGGTGAAGCCGGTGATATCAGCGTAGAGCACCGCGGTGTTTTCATAAACCTGGGGTGTCGCCTTTCCCGTATATTTGAGTTCGTCCGCCACGGAAGGCGGCAGCAGGTTGACCAGCAGGGCGTCGCTTTTAGCCTTCTCGGTCTCCAGTTCCGAAGTCCGCTGAATCACCAGAGCGTCCAGGGCTTCCGCCCTGAGCCTGAGATGGCGGGTCCGCATCCGGGCGATCAGGAACCCCGCGAGCATGATTCCCAGCGCTATAAGAAGATAGAACAGCGGCGTCTGGTAAAAGTATGACGCCTTGCTGAACCCCAGGGAAGCTCCGTCTTCGTTGACAACACCGTCATTGTTTACGGCCCGTATTCTGAAGCGGTACTGACCCGGGGGGAGATTGGTGTAGCTTATCTCCCGCACCGTTCCGGCTTCGACCCATTCCCGGTCGTAGCCTTCCAGCTTATACAGGAACCGGACCCGCTGGGGAACGACAAAACTGAGGGCCGTGTAGTAAAAAGTGACACGCCGGATTTCAGGGCCGAGCCGGATAGAGCCGCCGCCGTGGACATCCATGGAATCCCTGTCCGCGACCATACGTTCAATGATAACCGGCGGCGGCAGAGAATTTACCGAAACCGAATGGGGGTCGTAACTGGATACACCCCGCAGGGTCGGCAGGTACACAATCCCCTGGGGACTCACGAATGACCAGGCGTTCGCGGAAAGCTGGCCCGAAAGGCCGTCGAGACGGTCAAACACGCGGTGTTCCGCGGCGGTTCCGGCAGCGGCGGCGGACGCCAGAACATCAGCGGATACCATAACGATTTTCTTCGATGTGATTATCCAGAGCATTCCGCCGGCGTCCTGGAACACCTCAAAAACACTTTCCCCGCCGAGCCCCGCGGCGTTATCGGCCCGGTAAAACACGCCGTCAGCATACAGGCCCAGCCCATCGGCGGTGCACAGCCATAAACGGTCTCCGGTATCCCGGAATATTCTGAATACCACATTGCCCGGCAGCCCGTCCTGGGTGGTCAGGCTGCGGAATTCCCGGCCGTCGAATACGGAAACGCCGCCGCCGTCCGTCCCGAGCCATACATTGCCGTCCCGGTCCTCCATGGCGCAGAGAATAAAAAGATTGGAAAGCCCGGAAGTTTCGGTAAAGGCGGCGGCAGATTCTCCCCGGAACAATACCGGGCCCGCGGTGGTCCCCACCCAAAGGTTCCTGTTGTCCTGGCGGTAGCTGAACCGGACGCGGTTTATGGGGAGTCCTTGCGCGGCTGTAACGGTCTGTACCGTACCGTCAGCGGGAAAGCTGAGCAGCGCATCCTCAGAGTAGGTCGCGAACCAGAGACTTCCGTCCTGTTCCGCCCGTATCTGCCGGACCCGGACGCCCCGGAGCCGCCCGACGAGCCCGTCAACCGAGCTTTTCCGGGACCGGTCCGCGGTGTATGGATCATCTGCGGAGGGGAAAAATGAAATCCCGTCATCGGTGGCGACCCAGAGACTGCCATAGCGGTCTTCCGCAATGGCGTTTACGCTTTCACTGATAAGACCATCCCGGCGGGAAATATTACCGAATTTCCCCGGACTGAATTTGACGAGGCCTCCCCGTTCCGTACCGGCCCAGAGATTTCCCTCCCGGTCATGCCAAAGGGAAGAAACCATGTTTGACGGCAGCCCCTGCTCCTCGGAATAGGTATCCGCTACGGCGCCGTCCCTGACGGAAAGGATTCCCCGGTCGGTGGCGATCCAGAGGGTCCCGTCGGAACTCTCATAATAATCATTGATGCCCGAGCCTGCGAGAAAAGGAAGAACCAGCGTTTTGATACTTCCGCCGGGAGATACGGAAACGATTCGGCCGGCGCTGCCGCCGAACCAAAGAGTTCCGCCGCTGTCCTCATACGCGGAGGCATAGGAATATTCCCTGACAGCCGGGTCATCCAGATACGGAGAAGCCCTGCCGTCCTTGAGTATCCAGAGACCGGCGGTATTGGATCCCACTATCATGGATCCGTCGTTCCGGGGAAGAAGGAAATTGGCGATTCCGAAGGGCTGTTCGCCGGATGCCAGGGCGGACTTAAAAACCCCTTCCTCCATGACAAAAACACCCTGAGCCGTCCCGGCCCAGACCCCGCCGGCGCTGTCAAAGGCAATGGCCCGGATTGAAAGATCCCCGATTCCTTCGTCCGCACCGTAAGCGGTGAAGGTTCCCTTCTGATAACTGTACAGCCCCGCGGTATTGGTTCCGATCCAGAGCTTTCCGTCGGGCCCAAGTTCCAGGACCCGGGCCGATTTTCCGGCAAAACCGCCTTCGTTTTCATTCAATAAGGTAAATGAATTGCCGTCGAACCGCGCCAGCCCCTCATAGGAAGCGAGCCAGATATAGCCGTCGGAATCCTGCACAATATCGAGAACCGTATCCGACGGGAGCCCGTCCCGGCCGGTCCAGAGGGTAATCACACTGCGGCGCAGATTGGTTTGGCTGAATCCGGGAAAAGCAGCAGCACAGAATAGAAGAAAAATACAAAACAAACAGCGGATGCGGGACGCTTTCATGTTTTCAGTATATAGCAGATGAAGCGGATCAGCAATTTAAAAAAGAGCCAAGCCTCCCGGAGCAATGGCCCTTACCCCAAAGACAGCGGTCACCCCCTGAAAACCGGAAGCCGGTCCAGATAAATCAGGCCGCTGCCGTCGTGGCCCGCGTCCTCCAGCAGAACCGCCGCTTTCGCGGCCACGGTACAGCCGATTTTTTCCAGCAAAGCCTCAATGGACCTGAGGGATCCCCCGGTGGAGACCACATCGTCAACGATACAGACCCGCTTACCCGCAAGTTTTTCCTTGTCAGGGCCGTCCAGGACAAGATGCTGTTCTTTTTCGGTGGTTATGGATTTGGTCGGTTCTATAATATGGTTCCGCATATACGCTTTTTCATTCTTTCTGAGCACCACATAATCAAGCCCCAGCCGGACTGCCAGGGCATGGGTCAGGGGAATCGCCTTTGCCTCGGGGCAGACAAGATACTCAACGGTGTTCCGGGGAAAATCGGGATGTCCGGAAATCGCGTCCGCGGCGGCTTCCACCAGGCGGGTGTCCCCAAGCATAACGAAACTGGCAATGGACAGACCCGGAGCGATATCAACAATAGGCAGTTCCCGCCGGAGTCCGGCAATTTCCAGGGTATATGTTTTTCGGTGCATAAAATAGTCATACCATTTTACGCGCCGCGGATCAATTGAAGGATACCGGCAGGGTCGTAATTTTGACTTGTTATTATGCCCCGGATTGGGATATGCTTCATGGGGATTTCAAGCATTCGGAGGATTGGAATATGGAAAAGAAACTGATTTCTGTCAGGACCATGGTGGCTATCGGTATCGGAGCGGCCATTATGTTCGTGCTTATGCGTTTTGTCGCCATTCCGTCGGGGGTTCCCAATACCAACCTTAATCTGGCAGCCGCTATTCTGACGCTTTTTGCGGCCATATTCGGACCTGTGGCGGGCTTCTTTATCGGCCTGATCGGCCATACCCTGGTGGACCTGACCTGGGGTTTCGGTATCTGGTGGAGCTGGGTCATTGCCGATGCCCTCTACGGCCTGCTGATTGGTCTTTTCTGGAAGCTGTATAAAATCGAAGAAGGTGAATTCGGTCTGAAAAATATCATTATTTTCAATATTATCCAGATACTGGCTAATCTCATTGTCTGGGTCGCGGTCGCGCCGACACTGGATATCCTCATCTACCAGGAACCGGCAAACAAAGTCTATCTCCAGGGCCTTACCGCCGCGGGACTGAACAGCGCGGTGGTGCTGATTCTCGGAACGATTCTGGCGGCGACGTATTCCCGCACCAGAGTTAAGGCAGGCAGCCTGCATGCAGAATAACGGCAGGGAACCGGGCTCAGCGGGCCCGGCCCTGTCCTTTGACGGATTTACGTTTAAATACAGAAGCCAATCGGAAGCGACCCTGCACAGAATCCGGTTTTCCGTCCGGCGGGGAGAAAAAATCCTCATAGTCGGGCCTTCCGGTTCGGGTAAGTCCACCCTGGCGCACTGTATTAACGGACTCATACCTCACGCTTTTCCCGGCGCAGCCTCGGGGAACCTCACGATCGGGGAATTTGACGCTCTGTCCCTGGGAATTTTCGATATTTCAAAAAAAGTCGGAACCGTGCTCCAGGATCCGGACAGCCAGTTTGTGGGGCTCACCGCGGGGGAAGACATCGCCTTTGCGGCGGAAAATGACTGTATTCCCGTCGGGGAAATGAAACAGCGGGTTCTCAGAACCGCGGGAGTTCTGCATATCGAAGGCCACCTGGGAAAAGCGCCCCAGGATCTTTCCGGCGGCCAGAAACAGCGGGTTTCCCTCGCGGGGGTCCTGATGGATGAAGTGGACATCCTCCTCTTCGATGAACCCCTGGCGAACCTCGATCCCGCGGCAGGGCAGGAAACCATAGAACTTATTGACTGGATCCACAAAAATACGGGAAAAACCATATTAATTGTGGAACACCGGCTCGAGGATGTACTGCACCGGCCGGTGGACCGTATCGTAGTCATTGACCAGGGCTGGATTACCGCGGATCTGCCGCCGGGGGAGCTCCTCGCTTCGGACATACTGCGGAGAACCGGCATCCGGGAACCGCTGTACCTGACGGCGCTCCGGTACGCCGGGGAAACAATTATACCGGAAATACAGCCCGATACCCCCGGGAACATCCGGTTTGATCCGGAAAAGCTTAAACAGTGGGACCGGGATCTGCCGGAACATTCACCGGAAACCCAGGGCCCGGAAATTCTTGATATCCGGGGGCTTTCGTTCCATTACCCCCAGGATCTCAGCCGGACGCCGGTACTTGAGGATATTTCCTTTACCCTGTACCAGGGGGAATGCGTAAGTCTGGTGGGACGGAACGGCGCGGGAAAATCGACCCTGGCAAAGATCATCTGCGGTTTCAATGACCCGGTAACGGGCAAACTCCGCTTTGACGGCAGGGATCTTCAAACCTTATCAATTAAGGAACGGTCCGAATATATCGGCTACGTGATGCAGAACCCCAACCAGATGATTTCCTTTCCCATGATTTTTGATGAAGCCGCCCTGGGACTCAGGTCTCGGGGAATGGGGGAAGCCGAAGTGAAGGACCGGGTATACCAAACCCTGCAAATCTGCGGGCTCTATCCCTTCCGCAACTGGCCGGTGAGCGCCCTGAGTTTCGGCCAGAAAAAACGGCTTACCATTGCATCTATTCTGGTGATGGGACCATCACTTCTCATCCTTGACGAACCCACCGCCGGGCAGGATTTCAGGCATTATTCGGAAATCATGGAATTCCTCCGGACGCTGAACCGGAACCAGGGCTTAAGCCTCCTGATGATTACCCATGATATGCACCTCATGCTGGAATACACCACCCGGGCGATCGTACTGTCCGGGGGAAGGCTGCTGGCGGACGCGGCGCCTGCGGAGGTCCTCACCGACGATGCGGTTATAGAACAGGCGAGCCTCAAACGGACGAGCCTCTACGATCTGGCTGTCCGCGGCGGAATCGAAGATCCCAGAACCTTTGTCCAGGGTTTCATCAATTTCGACCGGAAAGTCAGGGACCAGGAATTCCCGGAGGGGCCGCGGTGAGCCGGTTTATGCTTGCCTATATCGACCGCCCGTCGCCGGTCCACGCGGTTTCGGGAGCGGTAAAACTGGTGGTATTTATCCTTTGGTCGGTCCTGGCCATGGCAGGCTACGATACCAGGGTTATGGCGGTCCTGGTAGTTATGGGACTGTCCCTGTTTGCGGTATCCGGCACAAAACTCCGGGAGGTCTCCTTCATCTTCAAAATGCTGGTCGTCTTTATGGCGCTTAACCTTATTGCCATATATATTTTCGCCCCGGAGCAGGGGGTGGAAATTTACGGAACAAAGCATCTTATCCTTAAAGGGATCGGCCGGTATTCCCTCACCTGGGAGCAGCTCTTTTATGAATTCAACATTTTCCTCAAATACTGCACCATTGTCCCTATTGCCATACTGCTGATTGTTACCACCCATCCCAGTGAATTCGCGTCGTCCCTCAACCGCATCGGCGTTAACTACTCCATCGCATACGCGGTCAGCCTTGCCCTGCGGTATATCCCCGATGTCCAGCGGGACTACCAGAACATTTCCCAGGCCCAGCAGGCCCGGGGAATTGAACTGTCCCGGAAGGTTTCCTGGGTCAAACGGCTTAGGGGTTCCGCCAGGATTCTGCTGCCCCTGGTGCTGTCATCCCTGGAACGGATAGACGCGGTGAGCCACGCCATGGAGCTCCGCAGTTTCGGCAAATACAAAAAGCGGACCTGGTATTCCTCCCGGCCGTTCTCCCGGATGGACGCGGCGGTCCTGGCAGTTTCACTGGTGTTATTCGGCTTCGGGATGTGGTTTACCTTCCGTGACGGCAGCCGCTTTTTCAATCCCTTCATCTGAATCCAATCTGAAAAAACGAAAAACAATTGGACAATTCCCGGAAACTATTATTTAATTAGTGCATTGAATTATTTATTTTACGGATAGTCATATATGCTGGATGATGTCAGCCGGACACTTACGTATTTTACCGAAATGTATCCCAATCCCGGCCCCCGCTCCGCGGCCAGGATTGTTAAGAATGCCTGTTACTACGCCCAACTGCTGCTGGAGGGTGCAGGAGGAATACCCATGTGCAACAGTTTTGCCAGATCGAGCCTGATATATGCCGGGTTTCCGGAGACCCTCGACAGACAGACGGCGTTGTTTTACCCCTGGAACAGTCCCGGCACGGTATGCAGGACCGTGGACGATATCAGAAACATAAAAGCCGGCGATGTGGTCGGTTTTTACCGGATGAACCCGCCGCCTGCGCCCTTGGTTCTTTCCCATGTCATGATTGGAACGGGCAACTGCCACGCCATCGGATCGAACAATACCTGGTTTACCATAGGAGATATCCGGCCGGGAATTTTCAATCTGAGGTATGAAATCGATATCGGTGCCGGCTTTTTTACGACCCGGCGTACCAATATCCGTTTTCAGCTGCGCCATACCGAAGCCCGGAACCTTCCCGGGGCGTAAGCGGAAGTATTCCGGTGAAGCTTACACCCCCATACAAGTTCCCACGGAAATGGCCGTATCGATCATAAAGTGATCCTCTGGCACGGCCCGCACCTTTCCCGCGGGTTCGCTTAAATCAACGGAATCCATTTGGTCATGCCTGAGGCAGACCATCCTGCCGTATTCTCCCCGGGCAAGGAGGTCCGCCGCGGCGGTCCCCAGGGAAGTCGCCAGGACGCGGTCCGAAGCGCTGGGGATGCCGCCGCGCTGGACGTAGCCCAGCACGGTGGCACGGGTCTCCATGCCGGTCTCTTCCTCGATTTCCCGGGCGACCCGGTACCCGATGGAGGGGGTGGCGGTTTTTTCCCGATGTTTTTTCCGCTCTTTTTTTTCCATTCCCGCTTCCTCCAGCGAAAGCGCCCCTTCGGCGACGACCACGATGGAAAAGCTTTTTCCCTTTTGGCTGCGTTTGATCAGATGCCGGCCGATGGCTGTTATATCATAGGGAATTTCCGGGATAAGGATGACATCGCCGCCTCCGGCGACTCCGGAGTACAGGGCGAGCCATCCCGCCTTATGCCCCATGAGTTCAATCACCATGACACGGTTGTGGCTTTCGGCGGTGGTATGGAGCCGGTCTATGGCTTCGGTTCCGATGGACAGAGCCGAATGGAACCCGAAACACCGGTCGGTTCCGACGATATCATTGTCAATGGTTTTGGGCAGCCCCACCACATTGAGGCCTTCCCGGAAAAGCTGATACCCCGTGGTATTGGTTCCGTTTCCGCCGAGGACCACCAGGCAGTCCAGGCCGAGGCTGTGGTACGTTTCCTTTATGGCCGCAACCTTGTCGCTCTCCCATTCATTTCCCCCGTTTTCGGGGTGGTAATCCTTGAAGGGTTTTTCCCGGCTGGCGCCGAGGATGGTTCCGCCCTGGGTGAGGATGCCGGAAAAGTCCTCCGGTTTAAGAAGCCGGGTGTCCCCGGTGATAAGCCCTGAATACCCGTTGGCAATACCGATTATGTTCATACCGTACCGGTCGTGGGCAGCCCGGCAGACCCCGCGGATCGCCGCGTTGAGCCCCGGACAATCGCCGCCGGCGGTCAATATTCCCAGTGTTTTGGTAACACTGCTCCGTTTCTCAGCCATAAAGATCCCCTTAGGAATGCTGTTTTCTTAAGTATACAACAGACCACCGGAGATTTGTATATCCAGGACGCCGCGGAGCGGAACAGCCGCAGGAAAAGACACCATAAAAAGCGAAACAAGGAGAAAGCTGAAAAGCTTGGAACCACCGGCTATCCCATCTCCTGAACTTATTTACTTACCTATGTCCTGACTGGTCAACCGCACCCGCTCCGTACCCTTACCGTACCCTTACCGTACCCGAAACGTACCACTACCGCTTAAACGGCTTCGCGGAGCCTTCGATTAGGCCGGCTGTGCTCCCAGTGGAACGGTTCAGGTACGTTTCCGCTGCCTGCCGGTATGCAGACAGAACAGCACTTCATACCGAGAAACCAGAAGTGGAGGTGGCGTAAGACTTGCCGCCCTTGGCGCCAAGTCTTTCAGGAGTTTTGCAGAGCAAAACTCCACACATACTGCGGCAAGGCTGGAGCCAGGGGTCGTGTCCTTCGGACACGCGCCGCCCTCCAGCGCAGGGCAGAACCGAGCCGGTTAAGCCGGAAAGCACCCGGCCGTATTGGTAACGCCGGGTCCCTGGACAGAGCGACTTTCGAGGCCGAAGGCCGCTGAGGAGCCAATCCCCTTTTTATACGACAGGACCCGCGGACCCGGTTACCACGGGTGCTTTCCGGATTGTCAGACCCGGTGCTCCCCCGCATAGCGGCTTCTCAAAAGGCGTAAACTACGCTAAACTGTGGCCATGTATAGAGATGGTTTCCGGACCGCATCGAAACGGAATGCGGTCCTTTATATAGCCCTGCTGGTATTCTGTATTGCCGTCCCCGGAAAAACCGCCGCCCAGACCGCAAGCTCCGCCGGGCCATGGACGTATCTTGCGGGAACTGAGAAAGGCCTCTACGGCATAAACCGTTACGGTATTCCCAGCGCGCTCTGGAACGGCGGAGAGGTCCGCAAAATCCTTAAAACAGACTCCTACTGGGCGCTGCTTACGGACCAGGGAATTCTCGTTTCCCAGGACCTCCGGGTATGGGAACCCAGAAATGAAGGGCTGCCGGTCAAGACCATCAAGGTCTATGAAACCGGAGAAAAATCCTTTATCCGGCTTGTCCAGGAGATCAAGGATCTGGAGATTCATCCCGCAGATCCGGATATCATGGTCTGCGCGGTTAAGGACGCGGTTTTTCTGAGCCGTGACGCCGGAAAAACCTGGCGGAACCTCAGGATGCCGGCGTACCGGACCAACGGGATCAAGGCCGTAGCCGCGGCGGGCATGCCGGAACTGACGGTTTTTCTGTCCCACAGTACCTACGGAATCCACTACATTCAGCCGGATAAGCCCAACGCGTCCTGGACGGAATTGAACGGGGGACTGGAAAAGCTGGAAACCACCAACAATCCCGACGAAATCTCCGATATGGCGGCCGTCCCCGGGGCCGAAACCGGTTCGGAACTGTATGTTTCCCAGACCTTCCGCGGCAGAGTATACCGCCTGGACTGGGAAACCAAGACATTTGCCATGATCTGGTCCGATGCCGGAGATTTCGGTACCGTCGACTCCCTGAACGCGGGCCGGGACAGTCTGACCTTTATCCGGGACGGAAGCATCACCGAACTGGACAGGATAAGCCTTCAGACGAAGGACCGGCAGGATTATTCAGCCGCTATAGAACGGAGCGCCGCGGCCCTGGGAACGGAGCTTACTGCATTTTACACTGTCCCGAATCCGCTCCAGCCCCGCAGCGAAGGGCTGTCTTTTTCCGAACTGTGGCTGCTCAGGGACGAGGACAGCCGCCTTTCCCCAAGGCTGGACCTGGCGGACAAAAAGGACGGCCTCTATCTTCCGGTAAACCATGCCATGGATCCCGTATCGCTCCGGCCGTATCTCGAAGTAATCGAGGAACGGGACCTTAACATGGTTGTAATCGATATGAAGGATGATTACGGCCGTCTCCGCTTTACCCCCAAAAACCCCGAACTAGCCAAAAAGGGCCGGGTATTCTGGCCCGTGGACCTGGAAAACCTGGTTAAAACCATGAAGGACCGGGACATTTATATGGTCGCCCGTATCGTGGTATTCAAGGACCCGGAACTGGCGAAAAAAGAAGGGGGAAAATTCGCGGTCTGGGACGCCGCGGTGAATCAGCCCTGGGCCGGATATTACGAGACCCGCCGGCCCGTACCGGACCCATCGGCGGAACCGGAACAGCCCGGACCGCTGCTGCGGGAGATCCGCCCGGATCCGGCGGATCCCGCCTACGAAATCGTCCGTACGTACTACGATGAACGCTGGGTCGATCCCTACTCCGAAGAAGTCTGGGAATATACCGCCGCCCTGGCCCAGGAACTGTGCGAGCGGGGATTCGATGAAATCCAGTTCGACTATATCCGGTTTCCCACCGACGGTATTAACCTGGGCAGCGCCCAATACCGGTGGCGCGACCCGGGAATGGATATGGAAAGCGCCATGCTGTCCTTTCTGCGCCATGTGCGGTCACGGATCGACGCGCCCATATCCATAGATATCTACGGAGCCAACGGCTGGTACCGCACCGGCGCCAGGACAGGCCAGGAAGTGGAACTTCTGGCTCCCTATGTCGACGTTATCTGCCCGATGTATTATCCCAGCCATTTTGAACAGGATTTTCTGGCCCAGTCACCGCCGGAGCTCCGTCCCTACAGGATTTATTACCAGGGGACCCAGCGGACGGACCGGATTGCCCGGGGCAGGGTCATTGTGCGCCCCTACGTTCAGGCATTTTTCCTGAATGTCTCTTATGACCGGCAGTATTACAATCTGGATTACGTCCGCAGGCAGGTTGAGGGTGTCCGTGACGCGGGCAATCCGGGTATCACATACTGGAACAACAGCGGCCGTTACGGGGATATCCCCTTCCCCGGGGATTTTGACAGCACCGGAACAAAAACACCGGCGTCACAGCGTTAATACATCAGGGCCGCCGCATTACCGCAAACTCTCCGCAGAAGCATGGAACTTCCAAGCCCGGCCCCGCAGCACCGGTAAAACACGGGTACTTTTCAGCTTGGAAGACTCTGTGCTCCCCCACCCACCTTGACGAAGGGAGCCCCCTTCCCTACTATTACGCAATGAACGCGAATGAACTGAGATCCAAATATATCGAATTCTTCAAATCAAAAGGCCATGCCCAAATACAGGGAAAATCCCTGATTCCCGATAACGATCCCACGGTACTGTTTACCACCGCCGGGATGCATCCTCTGGTCCCCTATCTTTTAGGTGAAGAACATCCCGCGGGCAAACGGCTCACGGATTACCAGAAGTGCATCCGCACGGGCGACATCGATGAGGTTGGAGATCCCAGCCACCTTACGTTGTTTGAAATGCTCGGGAACTGGTCCCTGGGGGATTATTTTAAGGAAGGGGCCATTGAAATGAGCTTCGAATTCCTGACATCCCCCCAGTGGCTCGGCATACCGGTAGAAAAAATCGGGGTAACCGTATTTGAGGGTGAAGGGGACATCCCCCGGGACGAGGAATCCGCGGCTATCTGGAAACGGCTCGGGATTCCCGAGGAACGGATCAGCTACCGGCCCCGGGAGGACAACTGGTGGGGACCGGCGGGTTCCACCGGCCCCTGCGGTCCGGATACGGAAATGTTTATCGACATGGGCAAGGCCCCCTGCAGCCCCGAATGCGCCCCGGGATGTTCCTGCGGCAAATGGCTCGAGATCTGGAACGACGTGTTCATGCAGTACAACAAAAACGCCGAAGGCGAATACCTTCCCCTGGCGAGAAAATGCGTGGACACCGGTATGGGTATTGAACGGACCGTGACGATCCTCAACGGCAAAAAGTCCGTCTACGAAACCGGGATTTTTCAGCCCATTATCGGAGCCATTGAAAAAGCCTCCGGATATACCTACGGCACCGATGAGGAGAAAGACAAGTCTGTCCGCATCATCGCCGACCATACCAGAGCCTCGTCCTTTATCCTCGGGGATCCCAAAGCGGTAACGCCCTCCAATGTGGGCGCGGGCTACGTACTCCGCCGGCTGATACGCCGGGCGGTGCGCCACGGACGCAAGCTCGGAATCACCGGGCTGCTTCTTTCCCCTATCGCCCAGGTCGTGGTGGAGGAATTCAAGGGACCCTATCCCGAACTGGAGGAAAACCGGTCCCGTATAATTGAAGAACTTAATAAGGAAGAAAATAAATTCCTGGAAACCCTCCAGAAGGGCGAGCATGAATTCGAAAAACTTCTTCCCAACTTATTAAAGGATCCCCGGAAGATCATGTCCGGCAGACTGGCTTTCAAACTGTACGATACCTACGGCTTTCCCATCGAACTTACGGAGGAACTCGCCGCCGAACAGGGTATGACCGTAAACCGGGACGAATTCGACGAGGCATTCCGGAAGCACCAGGAACTTTCCCGGGCAGGGAGCGAACAGGTCTTTAAGGGCGGCTTGGGCGACCAGGGCGAAATGGCGGTCAAATACCATACCGCCACACATCTGCTCCATAAGGCCCTGAAAACCGTACTCGGGGACCATGTGGCCCAGAAAGGCTCCAATATTACCGCGGAACGGATGCGCTTTGACTTTTCCCATGACGCTCCCATGACCAAGGAGGAAATCCAAAAGGTCGAGGAAATCGTCAATGAGCAGATACAAAAAAACCTTCCCGTCACTATGGATGTGATGAGCCTGGATGAGGCGAAAAAAAACGGCGCCGTTGCGCTGTTCGGGGAAAAGTACGAGGACCAGGTAAAAGTGTACTCCGTGGGGGATTTTTCAAAAGAAGTCTGCGGCGGCCCCCATGTGGAAAACACCGGATCCATGGGAAAATTCAAGATCCAGAAGGAACAGTCTTCTTCCGCCGGGGTCCGGCGTATCCGGGCGGTTCTGGAATAGGCAAAAAAGTTATAATATCGTACAATTGGGCGTAACCCGAGGACTCTTTATTTTTTATAGTAAGGTATGAACATGAAACGCACATTTTTTCTGACTATAATGGTATGCGCCGTTTTAGGGACGGCATTTGCCCAGTCCGATCTGCAGCCCGCGGCCATCGTCCGGCTTACCAAGAGCGAACCCATTACGGTCAAACAGCTCCGTACCGCTGTGGAACAGCTGGAACAGGAAGCGGGAAAGGCCATGACCCCCGCCGAACGGCGCCAGGTGCTGGATATTCTGATCAACAACAAGCTGGCCATGCAGGCGGCGGAACGGGACGGCGTCACCGTCAGCGACGGGGAAATAAACCAGCAGATTCAGCAGTTCAGGACGGCCCTTGCCCAGAATATGGGACGGCAGCCCACGGACGCGGAATTCGAGCTTTTTATCCGCAACCAGACCGGTTACGACCTGGCGACGTTCAGGACCGAACTCAAGCAGCAGGCTACCATACAGCGGTACCTGGTGTCCCAGAAACGGGACCTTCTGGAAAACATCCCCTCCCCCACGGACGCCGAGGTAACCCAGACCTACAACCTCATCAAGGCCAGGAATTTTGTGCGGCCCCACACGGTCCGGGTTTCGGTAATCCTCGTTCCCAAAGGCACCACCGCGGATGAGCGTACGAAAGCCAAGGAACTGGCGGACAAACTGGCCCGGGACATCGGCTCCAATCCGTCCAAGTTTGACGAAGCGGTAATCCGCGCCAACGCTCCCAGCTCGGGATACCAGGGCGGCGACGGCGGCTACATTCCCCAGGACATCCAGGTGCAGCAGCGCCTGGGTCTGGATTTTGCCAACACCGTATTTGCCCTCAGGCAGGGTGAAGTTTCCAAGGTCATTGAGACGCCCCGGGGCTACGAAATCATAAAAATAACCGAAACCCTGGACGAGAAAATACTGGAACTGGACGACATCATTGAGCCCGGCACCAAGGTTACCGTAAAGGAATATTTAGTGAATACGCTGCTCCAGCAGCGCCAGCAGCAGGCCATAGACACTGCCTCCCACGAGCTGATAACGGAACTCCGGAAAGGCAATACTTTCCAGGTTTTCGAAAACAACATCAACTGGTAATCATGGCTTCCCGCAGAAAAGGCCGCATTCTGGCTTTCCAGGGTCTCTATTCCTGGGAAGCCAACCGGGTTTCCGCCGAGGAAATCGCGGGTTTTTTCTGGCTGGAACCGGAAAAACGCGCCGCCCTGGACGAAGCGACCGGTACGTTCTCCCGGTTATTGATAGTCGGAACCATCGAAAACATTGAAGAAATCGACCGGACCATACAGGATCATCTTAAAAACTGGGATTTATCCCGGCTGAACCGTGTCGATCTGGCGGTACTCCGTCTGAGCACCTACACCCTCATGTACCAGGACGATGTGCCTCCGTCAATAGTGATAGACGAAGCCATCGGCATATCCAAGGAATTCGGCACCGACGAATCCTTCCGTTTTATTAACGGTGTACTCGACAGCATACGAAAAACCCTGCAGTCAAATTCAGCACAAGCCGCTGTTCCCGGTCCGGATGCTTCTCCGGAATCAAAAACCTCGCTCTGAAGGGATGTCAGACTGAAAGTCTGGGGTTTTTGGTTCTGTAAAGAAAGGATTATACGCGGGGTTTATACCCCGCCCGCGAATAAGGGAAGCCCATGAGGTTATTTTCATCCTTTTTTGACAGGATATCTCCCCGAAAAGCCATAAAAGCAGCCTGCATTACCGGTATTGTCCTGTCGGTAATCCTGAGCGCGGGAATGCTAACCTTTGCCCTGCTTTCCCGGGGGACATTTCCGGGAAGAAAAAAACAGGAAGCCTCCCTTCCGGCGGATTCATTCTACAGCGCCCTAGCGGATTACGACAGAGCCGCCGCGGGATCTCCCGGAGCGGAACGGCTCAGCCGCCTGGACACCATGCTCACGGATCTGGAGGAAAAAGCCCTCAGTGTGGATTCCAGGCTGTCACTGCTCAAGCGCCGGCGGCGGCTTACCCTGGAATACCCGGAATACACCGGACAGTACCGGCTGGCGGCCCTCCGGGCTCTGGAGGTTTTCCCACACTCCCAGCCCCTGGCCATGGCTGCCGCGGAAGCTGTTCTCAGAGAGAATCCCGCGCCGTTTCCGGCGGATCCCCGGACAGCGGAAGAGCTTATGGACCTGGCGGACCGCATTTCCCCGGAAATGGAACCGGTTTTTGTCCTGGCCCTGCATATCCTCTGCGGGAATGCCGCGTCCCCCCAAACCGCCGCGGCCCGGATTCCCCAGGCAGAACGGCTGTTCGGCAGCGCGGCCATCCGCACCGCCGGGGTGGAGCAGGAAGAATTAACCTTCAGCAGCGCGGTGCTGAAAATCCTGAACAGCAATACCGACGGGGCTCTTGTCCAGATTGAAAATCTCCTCAAAGGAACCAATCCCAGTGTGACAGCCCGCTATAACGCGGCGGAACTGTTTTACGACTACGGAGATCCCCTCCGCGCGGCGGTTCTTTTTTCTCCCTTTGAGGAACCCCAGAGCCTCGTCCGGCAGGGAGATGCTCTCTACCTCGCGGGCCATACCGACGGAGCCCGCAATATCTGGAAAACTCTCCTGGCGCCGGGGGAACTTCCGGTTTCGGACCACCTGACCGAAAAGGTCCTGTACAATCTCGCCGCCACCGCCCGGGATTCCGGTGAAAGCCTCGGGTATCTTGAATCGCTGCTGCGGCTCAAGCCGGATAATATCAGCGGGATTATCCGCTATTCCCGGTACCTCCCGGCCATGGAAGCCGCGGCGTTCCTCCAGAGCCGGAGCGCCCTTCTCCGGGATCCCCTGTTTGACCTGGAAATACACCGCCGCAGGACCGAGCTCCAGGAAATCCGCCGTTCCGCGGCGGATACCTGGCTCCTTATCGGACGCCACCCGGAAGATCCCCGCATGTACAGCTGGGGGGCCTTTTACTTCGACCAACAGAAACTCTACGGTGAGACGGAAATCCTCTTCCGCAACGCGGAGGCAAACGCCGTACGGAACCCGTGGCTGGCGCTCCACAGAGCCCTCCACGCCGTTCTCGGAGGCGATCTCACCGCGGGGGAGGAATTGCTCAAATCGTTAATCCGGACGGACCAATCCCCGGCCGGTACCGAGGACTGGCAGATACACGCCAACCTCGGTCTTCTGGCTGAGGCACGGCGGGCGCCCCGGGAAGCCCTGGCGTATTTCGAGACCGCGGCGGCCTTTATTCCGCTGCCGGAAGCCGGAACAATCCCCGGACAGCCCGTATCACGGGACGCCGCCCGGCTGCAGCTCTCCATAGCCCGCTGCCTCCTTGCCCTGGGCCGGACGACCGACGCGCAGCGGGTCCTGGAATACGCTTCGGACCTGGATCCTGAAAATCTCTCGGTGCGGCTGGAAATACGGCGTCTCCGGGAGAAGATGTCCCTTTAAAGGGCTTTTCGGACAATAAAAAACCCGGCTCATAAAGCCGGGTTTTTTCGTGCTGGTCCAGTTCCTATTCAATTACCGCAATAATATCGGACATCTTGAGGATAAGAAACTCCGCACCGTCGATCTTAACCTGGGTACCGGCGTATTTATCGTACATGACTTTCTGACCGGATTTGACTTTGATCACATCCTTATCATCCCCCACTTCTACCACGACTCCAGTCTGGGTTTTTTCCTGGGCGGTATCGGGGATGATAATCCCGCCGGCGGTTTTTTCCTCGCCCTTTTCGAGCTTAACCATTACCCGGTCTGCTAAGGGTTTAACCTTCATATGTTCCTCCGTTGTGTCTAATTATTGGATTGATTGTAATACATACAATATACGGAAAAACGCTATTGAAGGTCAAGGAAATTACGAAGGAGAAATGATTGGCCGGTATAATTATCCGGTCTTACAATTGTCTGTTTTCTATGATTATTTTTTGAATTTTATGTAACTGTTACTATAGTTTGAAGGTTATAGCTTATTCCGCTTGACAAAAAATCCCCGGGATCTACTTGTTTTCCGCCGCTATTTTCCGTATTTTATACTGTATATGGAAGAAGGTGCGGAACATGATGAGGAATTGGATTGCCCCGTTCAGACGGGGACTGCGGCAGCTTTCCCGTCATAATCCCAAGAAGGCGCTCAGGGAGTTCGAACAGGCTATGGCTCTGTGCCCTGCGTCGGAAAAGCGGGAACTTGCCAGAATACTGTTTTTTACCGGTATCTGTCTGGAACGCCTGGGACAGGAGTCCCTGGCGCTCAAAAGCTGGCTCAATGCCCGGCGTCTCATAAAAACCAAACGGTATTCCCGGTTCCTTTTCCGGTTTATCAACGGCTACGGTATGCGCCGCTCCGGTGACTGCCGGCAGGATGATTACCAGGCATTCCGGTCCATCCAGGCCCGGCGCTATCTCGAACGCCGGGGAATAGCCCGTTTTGCCTCTACCCCGGAATGGGACATGGTCAGGGCTCTTATCGATGACGCGTGGCAGCTGCTCTGCCGTTCCGGTATATTAAAAACCCTCAATATTTCCGAAAAACTCGCGATTTTTAAACGGGCTAAGCTCGATTTCCCCTATATCCATCCGGGCCAGGGTATGGAATCATACCGGGAGCCGCTGGCGGTGAATTTCAGGACCGGAGCAGCCCAGCCGAAGCTGATCGAGGGGGGAGATCTCTGCCCCTGCGGCTCGGGATTGAGCTACCAGCAGTGCTGCGGCCGGATACAGCCGGACTCCGCCGTCGAATTCGGCCCTAAATGACCCGTTTTTCCAATTAAGCCGCAGGTCTGAGTCTTTTTGACCCGTTTTATGTACGCTTCCGAAAATGTGGATCATTTTTAGACAGTTTCCGGAAAGTCCGGACGCTGATAAAGCTCTTTTTCAGAAAAAATTATATAACAAAACTGTTAATTTAGCACTTATTTCATTACTATATATATAATTATGATATAACATTATTTTATATGCTGATTGTGTAACTTGGCACGGGAATTGCTTTTATATTAATAACAGCAAATAAGAACCGAAAGGTTCCGGTGCAGCTAGGAGGCACAAAAATGGCAGAAATAAAAACAAAGAAACGGACCAATCAGACTGGTGATTTTAATTCAGATGAAAATATCCTCTCCATGTATTTGAAGGAAATCAATAAAATCCCGCTTCTGACCAGAGAGGAAGAAGATACCATAGCCCGGGCAGCTGCAAAGGGAAATAAGGCGGCCAAGGATAAACTGGTCAGCGCGAACCTGCGGTTTGTGGTCAATGTTGCGAAAAAATACCAGGGCCAGGGCCTCCCTCTGTCGGACCTGATCAGCGAAGGGAACATCGGGCTTCTCAACGCCATCGAACGGTACGATGTGGATAAGGGATACCATTTTATTTCATACGCGGTATGGTGGATCCGGCAGGCTATTCTCAAGGCAATCTGTGAGAAATCCCGGATGATCCGCCTCCCCCTGAACCGGGCCAACGAACTGGTTCAGATAGAAAAAGCCCGGAAACTTATCCAGGACGGACAGAGCGCGGATGCGGAGATCAACGAAGTGGCCCGTCTCCTGGAAATGGAACCGGCCCATGTGGCGGACCTTATCAATATAAGCCGGGACCTGGTATCCCTGGAAAATCCCGTGTACGCCGACAGGGATTCTTCCATACTTGGCGATTTTATTGAGGATGAACACTACAAATCCCCCGACGAAAACGCCGTGGAATCGGCCCTCCGGGATGATATAGAAGCGGTTCTCGAAACCCTCAACGATAAGGAAGCGGAGATTATCCGGTACCGGTTCGGGCTGGGAAACGACGCTCCCATGTCGCTCAAGGAAATCGGCGACCGGTTCAACCTTACCAAGGAACGGATCAGGCAGATCGAAAAGAAAGCCCTTAAGCGGCTCCAGCATCCCTCCCGGAAACGGCTCCTGGAGAGTTACGTAGCGTAACAAAAAAGGACCCCTTTGGGGTCCTTTTTTTTGGGGAGTTTCCCGGTTTACCGGGAAACTCCATACCTCTCTCGAAAAGGAAGAGCCTTTCGGCGGCTTTCAATAAGCGGAAAAATTGTATATAACATATTCATGATACAGGATAATGTTACGCCTAAAGCGGCGATTTTTGACATGGACGGGCTCATGCTCGACACCGAAGCCCCGGTTATACCGCTGTGGATTGAAGCGGCAAAAAACAGCGGATGGGAAATTGACGATTCGGTCCCCATAGCCAGTATCGGACGGGACGAGAATTCCATGAAAGAGCTCTTTGACGAAAAATACGGGGATGGCTTCCCGTACAATACCGTGCTGCAGGAAGTGCTGCGGCTCCTAAAACTGGAACGGGAAAAGAACAGCATCCGCCGCAAGCCCGGACTCATTGAGCTTCTGGATCATCTGAAGCAGCTGAATATTCCCATGGGGGTCGCCACATCGACCTTTAAGCATATCGCCGTCAGGAATCTTACGGACACCGGCATTATCCATTATTTTTCCGCCCTTACCTTCGGGGATGAAGTATCCAGGGGCAAACCGGCGCCGGATATTTTCCTGCTTGCCGCGGAACGGCTCGGCAGGGATCCTTCGGAATGCGTGGGGTTTGAGGACTCCGACGCGGGGCTCCGCGCTTTGGCGGCCGCGGGAATCCGTTCAGTTTTTATTAAGGATATCGCCGAACCTTCTCCTGAGGCGCTTAGTACAATATGGCGGCGGTACGGAAATCTGGCGGAAGCTATTCCGCTGTTCGATACCCCGGTCCCGGAGGCGGTCAGTCAATAACGCGCCGCAGCCACTTTCCGCTCCTGAGGCGCCAGACACCCAGCATGGCCTTGAAGGGATCTTCAATAATAATACACAGATAAATGATCCAAACCGGAGCGCTGAAAACACTCGCCGCGACCCAGGCCAGGGGAAGGCCTAAGGCCCACATAAAAAGGATATCATAGATGACACAGAAAACCGTGTCACCGCCCGCCCGGCAGACGCCGACAATCATGGACATATTAAAAGCCCTGAACGGATAGACACAGCTCAGGATGATAAACATAGCGTTGGTATTCAGCAAAACCTGGGCGTTGACATTAAAGAGAAACGGCAGCACCCGGGACAGCGGGATCAGGATAAAACCCGCCCCCAGCGCCAGCAGCGGCGCAAACCGGGTAATGCGGTAGGCGTAATCCCGGGCGGCGGTTTCATTGCCCTCGCCGATTTTTTTTCCGATAAGCACCGAGGCGCTGTTGCCGAGGCCGATAAAGACAACCCAGGTCAGCTGGGAAACGGTGCTGGTTATGTTAAACGCCGCGATGGCGTCGGTATTGGTTCTGGCAAAAACCACATTCTGCAGGGTTACGCCGAAGGCCCAGAGCAGTTCATTAAGAATTACCGGAGAGGTTATTTTAAGGAACCGCAGCACAAAGGCTGCGTTGAATCCCAGAAGATCCCGGAGGCTGCCGGCTATGTGGTATTTCCGGACGTAACTGGAAATGACAAGAATGAACATTTCCGTGATCCGGGCTATGACCGTGGCGATGGCCGCTCCGACAACGCCCATCGCGGGAATAGGTCCGGCGCCGAAAATAAAGAGGTAGTTAAGCCCCATATTTATCACCAGCGAAACCACGGTAGCCACCATGGCGAGGCGTACCTTTTCGATGGACCGCAGGATAATGGTAAACACGAAACTTATTGCAAAGGGAATAAACGACGGCGCCAGCGCCCTGATATACGCCGCTCCGGCTTCGATCACCAGGGGGTCCGGGGAATAAAACCCGATCAGCTGCCGGGGCGCGAAGACTGCCCCGGCGGTAAAAAGGGCCGCCACAAAAATAGAAAGCAGCAGGCAGAGGCCGGTGTTTTTCCTGATCCCCGGAATATCCCGCTTTCCCCAGTACTGGGCGGTAAAAATAGCCCCTCCGGAACATATACCGAAAAGGATCATATTATACAGAAAAAAAACCTGGTTTCCTAAACCAACGGCGGCGATTTCCACAGTACCGAGCCGCCCGATCATGACCGTATCAACCATGTTCACGAAGGAGTTCACCAAATTCTGGAGCATGATCGGAACAGCTATTGTAAAGAGGCTTCTAAAAAACTGTTTATCGTCGAACAGAGAACGGATACGCATATAACGGAACACTCCCCAAAGCCGGCCGAAAGGACAGCCTCACCCGGGATCATACCTGCCTGACGGAATTTATTGTATGGATTTTTCCATAATCAACGCATCGGAACGGACGCCGGAATCCCCATTATCATGGTTATCAAAGAATTGTTCAAGCTTCCCCGTATAGGAGAAACCTTCGGTTTCGTAGATATGCCGGGCCGCGAGCCAGGTCTCATTAACCGCCAGAACCATCCGGGCAATTTGGGGATTGGCTTTGAGGATCATTTTGAGGGAACCGGTAAAAAGCAAACGCCCCACTCCCCGTACCGCCGGATCCGCGGCAAAGGACGAAATGTACAGTACACTGCCGGAGGGATCGTGGCGTTCCTCCATGGGGTGGCCCAGGGCATAGGATTCCTCCGTAAGAGGCGGGACCGCGTCCCAAAGCTCCGAGCAGAAATAGCCCCCCAGGGGCCGGACGGTTCCGGGTTTTTCCGCCATTTCCGGTCCGGTAAGGAGGACCGTATTCCCCGTGGGAAAAAGCTTGAGCCGCGCCAAAAACACATCCCGGTCCTCCCGGATGCCCCGGGCGAAGGCGGCGTCTTCAATACGCATGACCTCGCCAATATCCCCGGGCCGGGCCCAGTCTATTCTTTTTTCCATAAACGACCTACCATTCGGCGACAGTTCCGTCGAAATTGCGCCAGAGGGGATTTTTCCAGTTATGTCCCGTTTTCGCCGCCTCGATAACTTTTTCCTTGTTTACCGTTATACCCAGTCCCGGACCTTCCGGTATGTTGATGAATCCGTTTTGGAATTCAAAAACCTCCCGGTCCTCAAGGTAATCCAGCAGATCCGCTCCCTTATTATAATGAATGCCGAGGCTCTGTTCCTGGATTACCGCGTTGGGCGTACAGGCATCGAGCTGGACACACGCGGCCAGGGCAATCGGGCCCAGAGGACAGTGGGGAGCCACCGCGATATCAAAAGCCTCCGCCATGGAGGCGATTTTTTTGACTTCGCTGATACCCCCGGCATGGGACAAGTCCGGCTGGATAATGTCGGCATAGCCGTCAATAAAAAGCTGCTTGAAATCCCAGCGGCTGAACATGCGCTCTCCCGTTGCAATGGGCGTGGCGGTATGTTTGGTAATCTCCCGGAGGGCCTCGTTGTTTTCCGGCAGGACCGGTTCCTCTATGAACATGAGCCGGAACTGGTCCAGTTCCCGGGCGAGAATTTTCGCCATGGTTTTATGCACCCGCCCGTGGAAGTCGACGCCGATATCCATTTTAAACCCCAGGGCATCCCGGATTGAGGCGATCCGGTCGCATACGGCCTGGATTTTCTCAAAACTGTCGATGTAATGCATTTCCTCCGTGCCGTTCAGTTTAACCGCGGTGCAGCCCGATTCGTACAGTTTCAGGGCGCCGTTCCTGACGTCCTCCGGACGGTCCCCGCCGATCCAAGAGTAGACCCGGAGGCGGTCCCGGCATTTCCCGCCCAGAAGTTCATATACGGGAACCCCCAGGGATTTGCCTTTTATATCCCAGAGAGCCTGATCGATTCCCGCGATGGCACTCATGATCACCGGGCCTCCCCGGTAGAAGTACCCCCGGTACATGGCCTGCCACAGGTCTTCAATATTGCGGGGATCCGCCCCGATAAGCAGGGGAATGAATTCCTCGACCGCCGCTTTTACGGTGGCGGCGCGGCCTTCAATAACCGGTTCACCCCAGCCGGTTATCCCCGCGTCGGTTTCCATTTCCAGAAACAGCCAGCGGGGAGGAACGGTATATAAATTAATTTTGGTTATTTTCATGGGGAACTCCTCTATTTTCCATTCAATCGGAAGCGCATTTATGCGCATACTCCTTTTGGGCATCATAATCTGTGTGCGGAATTTGATCTACCGCTGCAGCACAGAAAAGCACCTCCTCTCAAGTCAGGGTATCTGCAGTATCTACAGATCAGCGGAAAAACAGCATGGATGTCCTGGCGGCAGCGCGGGGTGCCTGGTATTTATATAACAGGTACCATGATACCGCCTTGAAGAATCCCACCGAGCCGGGTATGCTGTAACGGTACTGTACAGCGGAATAAGTTCCGCCCGGGCCGCTGCCGCGGGTTTCCCGCCGCCGATACGAGGCGCAGCCTGTGTATTGCCAGAAGATACCTTCATTTTAAGGAAGAACCATGAAGATTTCCCAGACGTTTATGCCGACCCTCCGGGAAGTTCCCGGGGATGCGGTGATCGCCAGCCACCGGCTGATGCTCCGTGCAGCCATGATGCGCAAACTTGCCAACGGCCTCTTCGCGTACCTCCCCCTGGGACTCCGTTCCTTCAGAAAGGTTGAGAATATTATCCGGGAGGAAATGAACGCCATCGGAGCCCTGGAGGCAAAACCCACGGTTATCGTTCCGGGGGAAATCTGGAAAGAATCGGGCCGGTGGGACACCATGGGCGAAGCCCTGCTCCGGATAAAAAACCGGCAGGACGCCGACCTGGTAGCCTCTCCCACAGCGGAGGAGGCCTTTACCGCCCTGCTCCGGGACGAAGTGTCCAGCTACCGCCAGCTTCCCCTGACCATGTACCAGATCAACACCAAATACCGTGACGAGATCCGTCCCCGGTACGGCGTAATGCGGGGACGGGAATTCACCATGAAGGACGGTTATTCCTACCATACCAGTGAAGAAAGCCTCGACGACGTTTACCAGGCCATGGGCCGGGCCTACCGGCGTATTTTCAAACGCTGCGGACTCACGGTAATTCCCGTCAAAGCCGATACCGGTGCCATGGGCGGCACCGGTTCCGAGGAATTCATGGTGGAAAGTGAAATCGGCGACAATACGCTGATCCTCTGCCGGGACTGTGATTACGCGGCCAATGTGGAAAAGGCCGCGTGCAAACCGGATTTCGAAGCTCCCGCGTCGATTGAAGCCGCAAAAGCGGCGGCGGCGCAGACCCCGGCCCGGGAAAAGATCGATACCCCGGCGGTCCGGACCATAGAAGAGCTCTGCGCTTTCCTCAAAACCGATGCGAAACAGTTTATCAAAACCCTGATCTACCGGGGTATCAATGTTGAGGCGGATCTGTCCGCGGCTCCGGGAGGCTCAAAACTGGAAAAAAAGAGCCTCGCTCCGGACGCGCCTAAAACCTACCCGGAAGCTTTTTTTGCGGTCTGCATCCGGGGCGACCTCGATGTAAACGAGACAAAACTCGCGGCGGCAATCAAGGCGTCCGAAGTTTCCCTGGCATCCGATGCCGATGTGGAGCGTTTCACCGGCGCGCCGGTCGGTTTCGCGGGCCCCGTAGGGCTGAGGGATATTCCGGTAATAGCCGATGACAGCGTTACCGCCATGGCCGACGCCGTCACGGGCGCCCTGGAAAAGGATAAACACTATATCCACGCTGCCTATGGCCGGGATTTTGAACCCTGGCTGGTAACGGACATCAGGACAGTCGTTGCCGGGGACCGCTGTTCCGTCTGCGGCGGAGAACTGTATGAGAAAAAAGGGAATGAGCTCGGCCATATCTTCAAGCTCGGCAATAAATATACCAAAAGCATGAATTTCCGCTACCTCGACGCGGACGGAAAAAGCCAGATCCCCACCATGGGATGCTACGGCATCGGGCTTGACCGGACGCTAGCGTCGGTTATCGAGGAACACCACGATGACGACGGCATTGTCTGGCCCATGACCGTGGCACCGTACCACGTGATGATCGTTCCGATAAAATACGACGGCGCGGTCCGGGAAGCGGCTGATTCCCTGGCGGCGGAGCTGGAAGCCGCGGGGATTGAGGTTTTGCTCGACGACCGGGACGAACGCCCGGGGGTAAAGTTCAAGGACGCTGACCTCATCGGTATTCCCCTCCGGGTTGTGGTCGGCGAAAAAAACCTCCCCAAGGTTGAGGTAAAAAAGCGGACGGAAAAAGAAAGCCGTCTGACGGAACTTTCCGCCGCAGCCGCCGAACTCACCGGTATAGTCCGGTCGGAGCTCGCCGGCCTGAACGGATAAGCCGAAGCCCCGCTGTTTATGGCTGCCGGGAAACCCCGGCCCGCCCTTTTCCCGCCGGCTGGTACGGAGAGGATCTTAAGAGACTCTCCGCCAGAACGGCAGGCTGATCATGCAGCATACCACCCCCAGCGAAGCCATAAGCACAATAAGGTTTAACGAGGTGTTCCAGCCGTAATGGTCAGTAAGCATACCGATAGTATAGGTTGCCAGACTGCTGCCCACGTACACCGTGGCATTCATAATGCCCGATACCATTGAGACTTTCCCCAGAGATGAAAAATAAGACGGAACGAAACTGGCCAGCATCAGATTGATTCCCATCATACACGCGGTGACCAGGGCAAAAAGCGCAAGGGTAGCACCGTAGTAATGCTGGCCCCAGATTCTCAGCACCAGAGCCGCGGCGGCGGCGGTTCCAAACAAAATCAGGGACGTCAAAGCTTCATTTTTAAAGGCTTTATAAATCCTGTTGGTCACGTAAATCCCCGCCAGATTTACCAGCGGGAGTACGGTTGTGGAAAGGATGGCAAACGCGGAAGACACGGCAAAGTTTCTTTTCAGGAATACCGGAACCCAGTTAACCAGCCCATCCCGCAGAAAGCCCTGGAAAACCAGAGCGCCGCAGAACAGTATTGAAGCCGCGATAAGCGGTTTCCAGGTACCCTTCCACAATGTTCTCCCGGAGGTTACAGCGTTCTGCGGCCGCGCCGGATGTACTTTTCCAGCCGGCGCGGGATAATTCTTCAGCCCGATTATCCATAAAACAGCGGCTGCGGTAATTAAAACCGAAAAGAACAGAAAGACAGAGCGCCATCCGCTGAGCCATACCAGGAGACCGCTCAATACATACGCCGATAACATCGCTATGGGATAGGTAGTCCCCAGACCCACCAGCACGGTTTTTCTGCGTTCCGGTGAATAGTATTCCGCCACCATCCGCGCAATAGGCGGCCACAGCATGGACTGAAAAATCCCGTTGGCGCACCAGACCGTGAACAGCCAGGGCATGGTATTACCGAAAATCATGGCAAAATTCAAAACTCCGCTGGCAAGAAGACCGACGGAAACCATCCGGCGCGGGTGTACCCGGTCACCCAGATAACCGCTGAACAATTGACAGATACCGTAGGCAATAAAAAATCCCGTACCAATAAATCCGGCCTGGGCGCCGGTAATATTTTCGGTACGGATTATTTCAACCATAGACACGGTATAGCTTAATCGTCCGAGGTTTGAGGCAAAATACGATACCCAGCAAAGAAAATACAGTTTTTTCTGCTTCGCCGGATCCAGTACTCCTGAAGCCTGATTTTTATCCATGGAGACACTCTTTACTGGGGTAATTCACAGAGCTCGTCAAAATACATTTCCCGGCAGATAGCGGCGATACCGGTATTTGACGCGCGCCCCGCGAGCTCAGCGGGAACCAGCTTTGCCGGTACAATACAGTACTTCCGTATCATCTCATCAATAACCGGCAGTATCTGAGGCGCGAATACAAGGTATTCCCCGCCGAGAACTACCACATCACAGTTGAGAGCCATTACGAGATTGCAGATGACACAGCCCAGTTCCACAGCGATACCATCAATACATTGCCGGACAAAGGGATCATTGTTTTGCCACAGCCCGGTGATTTTTTCAAAAAGTTCATCCGGGCTTTCTTCCGCGGAAGCCGGGTTGTGTTCAATATATTTTTCCAAAAGTCCGTCAATGCATATTCTTTTTTCCAGGGACAGAGGAGAATCAAGATCCTGCGGCGTAATGAAGTTGGCGATTTCCCCCGCGGCCATCTGACCGCCGCGGTACAGCTTCCGGTCAATGATGATACCGGCCCCAAGTCCCTGGCCGCAGCTGATGTACACCAGGTTTTTTGCATCCTTGCCCGCTCCGTATTCGCATTCGCCCTGGGCTGAGGCATTGGTACTGTTGTAGATAAATACCGGACAGTTAAATTCACTTTGCAGTTTTTTGTATAATGCCTGGGGATTAAACGCGCCGTACATCGGACCGTTGATAATATGTTCCTGATCCAGGCTGATCACGCCGGGCGACGAAATACCGATGGCCGCGAGATCCTCCGGCTGCAGTCCCTGGGCGGAAAGCAGTGTTTCCAGGGCGCTTTTGCACATGTTGGACCAGGCATCAAAATCCCGCTGCGGTGTCTGCCGCACCGAAAACGAGCTGATCGTTTCTATTTTCAGATTGAACAGGTCAAACCGGGAACTCTGGTAACTGAAATCCAGCGTTGCGATGTACTTAAAATTCTTTTTTATCCGCAGGAGGTTGGGCTTGCGCCCGCTGCCCTTGGCAACCTCCGGTTCCCCAAGTTCCTCCACAATACCGCTTTGCATCAGCAGTGAAGTATTATCCGCCATGGCAGGTTTGCTGATCTTCAGCATCCGGGCAAGCTGGGCTTTTGAGACAGGACCGTGTTCATAAATTGCCCGAAGCACAGAACGCTGGTTTATTGCCCGCAGATAGGACTGGTTGGCCGCAACTGTCATGTCATGCTCCTGTAGTAAAAACACCGTTCAGCAAATTCTGCGGCGGTCGTCCGGGTATCAGGCGGCTGCCGTCGGTATACCCTTCTTCCCGGCCGCTCAATGCCTGAACCAGCCGCCCCCGGAGGATCGATATCCTGTCCTGGCATCCGGGCGCGCCGATAAGGTCGTCTTCCTCCCGGGGGTCGTGCGCCAGATCAAAATACTGCTCCCGGCCGCTCTGGCTGAACCAGATATATTTGTCTTTTTCACTTACGATATAATGATTTGACGCTTCACCGCCGCTGTGCTCTCCGTGGAGGTATTCCCTGACCGGGCCGGCGGACACTCCGGTGAGCAAAGGCTCCAGACTGCGGCCATCCATGCTTTGGGGGATATCCGCTCCGGCCATTTCCAGCAGGGTCGGCGCAATGTCCCGCAGTTCAACAACCCGGCCGCACACGGCATTTCTGCTGCCGCCGGCAATATTTTGCCCCACCCGGAAAATCAGCGGAATATTGATACTGCCCTGATAGGGTACCACTTTGCGGAACAGGCTGTGATCAAAAAGCATCTCCCCGTGGTCGGACAGGAAAACAACAATAGTATCTTCCAGGATCTTTTCCTGATCCAGGGTTTTGATAATACGGCCGATTTGATGGTCGATATGGGTTATGCAGGCGTAATAACCCGCCATACCCTGCCGGCGCAGTTCCGGATCACCGGTACCGAAGCGGGAATCATAATAACGGCCATCTTCTTCCGTGCGGGACGGATCGTCCCAGTCCCCGGAGGCGGGCTCACGAAGCTGCATCTGCCGGTATGTATCATAGTAGGAAACCGGCGCGTCCCAGGGCGGATGGGGGCGCACGTAACTGGCCATAATAAAGAAGGGAAGATCCCGGTCCCGTTTGTGGAGCGCCTTTAATGTTTCGGTGGTAACCCAGTTTGTCGGGTGGCTCATCTCATCGTAAATCCAGGGCCGGGTTATCCAGGAATTGCATTCGATCCCCGTATCCCCCACATCGGCGCCGGTTCCGCAGCGGTTCTTCAAAAAATCGATATACGCGTCGTGGGCAAACTGATGCTCAATCCAGGGATTTTCCGGTTTGCGGTAGTACCCTATGTATCCGTCATGTAAGGTCAGGTTCCTGAATCCGCAGCGGCGCAGGGGAGGATGGACATGCAGTTTACCGACAGCCTCGGTGTGGTATCCGGCATTGGACAGCAATTGGGGCAGCATGTCGGGATAATCCCAGGCCACACCGTCCTGATACCCTACCCGGCCGTGCCGCTCCTGGCTTTTGCCGGTAAACAGGGCGGCCCTGGCGGGAATGCAGCTGGGACAGGCAGAGTATGCGTTCACAAAACGCACGCCGTCCCGGGCAAGGCTATCCAGGTAAGGAGTTTTTACGTCCGGATGGCCGGCGGTCCCCATACAGTCCCCGCGCATTTGATCGCACATCAATAGCAATATATTGGGCTGTTTAACCATACAAACTCCTTTGCCGGTGCTGTTTATACAGTATAGTATACCATTCTTCTTTATAAAAAGTAATACTTTATTACTATATTTTTGGAGAAATTTCAAAATTTTAAGAAGAAACCATCTATATTTCAGAGAAAAAGCAGGAACAATACATTCTTCTTTTATTGAAATTTATTCTTTTGCCGTAATGTGCAGTATGCAGCCAAAATTTAATTTGTTTATACACAATAAATTAATAACAAATTTCATGCAAAAAAACCTTGGGGAACTGTTTTTCTCCATGATGTGAATAAAAACCTCTGAGAAACTTATTTTTCTTGCATTAGTAATACTTCCTTGCTATAATGCGATATTGAATACTACCTGCCGGCAATCACATTTATTTAGAAAGGAAGTATTCTATACTTAAACCACAAAAAAGGAGTACGGAATGAAAAAGATGGTATGGGTAATGGCAGCGGCGGCACTCTGCCTGTCGCTTCTGACAGCCTGCGGAAACAGCGAAAAAAAGGCAGCGCAATCCTCATCAGCGGGGAAAGTGACCCTTGAGCTTTGGCTGCAGAAAACCAATGTCGTGGAACAGTTCACCGAGATCATCAGCCGCTTTGAGGCGGAGAATCCGGACATTCATATAGAGCTTACCAGCGTCCCGGATCCGGAAACCGCCCTGGTCAGCCGTATCGCGGCCAACGATTATCCCGATATCATCACAATATGGCCCGCGGAAAAATTCTACCGGGACCTGATGCGGGACGGCGCGCTGCTGGACATTTCAAAAGAGGGCTTTATGAACCGGGTGGCCGGCGGCCCCCGGAGCATTGCCCAGTACGGCGGCAAGGATTACTCCCTGTCGGTGGCCATGAGCGCCTACGGAATGCTGGTCAACAAAAAATTATTCAGGGACAACAATTTGGAATACCCCACGACCTGGGACGAACTTCTGAAAGTGTGCAGGGCCTTTGAATCCGCCGGAATCCAGCCCTTTACTTTTTACGGCAAATCCACGGAGCAGGTTGGCCAGATGGGCGAGCGTATGTCCGGCATTATCGATAACGATATCACCGCTACCATAAGTCTGGTCGGCCAGGGCAAAACTACCTGGCAGCGGGAACCCCAGATGCGGCAGCTGGCCGCGGCTTTGGTGGAACTGCACAAACACGGACAGAAGGATGTCCTGGGGGCCGACTACGACGCCGCCTTTAACGATATGACCACCGAAAAAGCTGCCATGATGATCTACGGCAGCTGGGGGGTCCAGCGTTTGTTGAACATGAATCCCAACCTTGAAATTGAAATGATCCCGATCCCCAACCCAACGGGAGGGAAAAACACCGTTCCCGCGTCTATCGACACGGCCCTGGCCATCAGCACCGCGAGCAAAAACCCCGCGGCGGCTTTGAAATTCCTGGATTTCTTCTCCACCGCGGCAATAGCCCAGTGGTACGCGGATAACGAAAAAAATCCTCCGGTTATTGAAGGCGTCGTATACAACGTACCCCCTCTGATGCTGATGGCCGATACACTTAACAGCGGCGCGGCGTTCTTCACCCCCAGTGTGTACTGGCCCGCGGGCTTCCGCACTTCCTGGGAAGCTCCCATCCAGGCGCTTATCGATCCCCTGGGACGGAACGATATCGAGGCCTTCCTCAAGTCTACCAACGACATCTGTGTGGAATATTTCCGGGACTATGACTATCAATAAGATTCTGTGATCCGCGGCCCTCCCCTGCCCGGGGAGGGCCATTGTACCGTACCGCGGCGGAACAGAATTCTGTGAAGGAGAAAAAAGCTATGTATAAAAAACACCCTGGGATGTTATTTTACCGGAAACGCAACTGGGCATTTTTCGCCTTCACCGTTCCTCTGCTGATCCTGTACGGAGTTCTCTTTATCGCGCCCATCGCCGGAGGATTGTTTTACAGCTTTACCGACTACAACGGGATTTCAAAAAACATCAATTTTGTCGGGCTGAAAAATTATATATCCATTTTTTCCTCCAGCCGTTTTCCAAAATCAATCTGGTTCAATATTCAGTACAGTTTTTGGCTCGTTTTATTTACCGTGGTGCTTGGTTTGGTTCTTGCCCTTCTCCTGGACCGGGATATCAAGGCCAAGGGCTTTTTCCGGGCCATGTATTTTTTCCCGGCGGTTCTGCCGAACCTTACCATGGCCCTGGTGTTTAACGGCATCATGACCAAGGGAATCCCCGAACTCGGGATACTGCTGAACATTGAAAGCTGGGAAATCAGCCTGCTGTCCCGGACAAATACCGCGATGTACGCCGTCCTTTTTGTGAATATATGGAAAGGGCTCGCCATACCGACGGTACTGTTCCTGGCGGGGCTGCAGACGGTTCCCGCGGAACTGTATGAAAGCGCTTCGATAGACGGCGCCAGCCCGTGGAAACGCTTTAAGGTCATTACGATTCCCTTTTTAATCCCCAGCCTGACCATGGTCTTTGTGCTCACCCTCAAACAGGGCCTCATGGTGTACGATCTGATTATGGGTATGACCGGCGGCGGTCCCGCCGGAGCAACCGAAAGCATGGCCATGCTGATTTACCGCCACGGTTTTGTGGAGCGCAAGCTCAGCGCCGCCATGGCGGAATCCATCATTCTGGCGATACTGGTCTGCGCTATTTCATTCATCCAAATTTTCTGGTCCCAAAAACGGCGGGTCTACGACTGAGACAGGAGATACCATGGCAGCTGCAAAAAAACGCTTACTGAACATTTCAATATATACGGTGCTCATCCTGGGAATCCTGATAATTATTGTTCCCATGGTGATCGTTCTGATCAACGCCTTTAAAAGCAATATGGAAATCGCTGAGAGTTATTTCTCTCTTCCCACAGGTTTTTATACCAAAAACTTCGAACAGCTCTTTGAGAAAAACGATATTTTTTACAGTTTCCGCAATTCCGTGGTCATCACCGTGGTATCCCTGCTGGTAACAACCATTCTGCTGCCCATAACGGCCTACGGCGCCTGCCGCCACATGGTCCACAACCGCTGGTTCCGGTACCTGTATTACTTTCTTATCATCGGGCTGTTTGTTCCCTTCCAGGCAAAGATGATTCCCCTTATCATCATTGCCAGCAGATTGAATCTGATGAACGTGGCGGGAATCATCGTTGTATACATTGCGTCCTCCACCTGCGAAGGGGTATTCCTCTGCGGCGGCTATCTGCAAAGCATTCCCCCCGATATGGAAGAAGCCGCCTATATTGACGGCAGCGGTTATTTTGGAACCTACTGGCGGATTATTTTCCCCCTGATGAAACCGATCGTGGTGACCGTGGCCATACAAAACGCCCTGTGGATATGGAACGACTTTATGCTGCCCCTGCTGATGCTGAATAAAAGCAGCAAATTCTGGACCTTGATCCTGTATGTGTATAATTTCAAAACCGCCTATCAGACGGATTACGGCGCGATTTTCGCGTCATTCCTCCTGTCGATGCTGCCTATCATGGTGTTCTATATAATCATGCAGCGGAAAATCGTGGGGGGGCTTATCTCGGGAGCGGTTAAAGGATAGGTCCATGAAGAAAAAAGTTATTCTCCTTTCCCTGGATGCCCTGGGAAACGCGGATTTTGAAATAATGGCAAAACTGCCGGGATTTAAACGGATACTGGAACAGGGCACCTGGTGCAGCCGCAGCCGTTCGGTGTACCCTTCCCTCACGTTTCCCAGCCACGCGAGCATCATCACCGGGTGCAAACCCGCAGGCCACGGTATTGTAAATAATTACATCCTGGAACCCGGACAGGAGCCGGGGCGGTGGTACCATTATTCCGGCGCCCTCAAACGAAAAGCCCTTTGGGATTACGCCGCCGCCGCGGGAAAAACAATGTTATCCCTGTCGTGGCCGGTAAGCGGCGGCGCGGATATCCGGTACAACCTTCCCGAAATGAATCCCGCCAAACCGAAGATCTGGAACGCCGCGAATTTCGCCGCCCAGATGGGACTTTTCTTTTCCCACGGAACCCCTTCCCTGGCGGTAAAAAATCTGCTGGTAAACCCGTCCCTGGCAAAGGCCTGGTTTTTGGGTGCCCAGCCGGATCTGGACAAGGGCATAATAAAACTCTTCCTGAAGAACCTTCGCCAATATTCCTGGGATATCGCGTTGTGCCATATTTACGGTATGGATGACGCGAAACACTGTTTCGGAGCGGAAAGTCCCGAAGCGCGGGAATATCTGCCGCTGTACGGCGATTTCGTAAACCGGCTGGCGGATTTTGTGGATGAACGGAAAAAAGCGGGTGAGGCAATTACCCTGATGGTAACCGGAGACCATTCCCAGCTTGATGTAACCAAAGCCGTATGCGGCAACATGATGCTGGCGGAGATGGGATATTCCCAATGGAAAAACGGAAAATTACAAAGCTGGGACGCCTGGATGGATTCCGGGGACGGGATGGCGTACCTGTATATCCGCGAAGGCATTGCGGACACAGCCGCCGCGAAGGCTATGATTAAAACAATTGCCCGGAAATTCAAAGCCCATCCCGGAGTCGCGAAGGTGATGTATCCAGAGGAGTTTCTTCCCCTGGGATGCGGCAGCGACGCGGCCCTGGTATTTGAGGCCGCCCCCGGCTGCGGTTTTGACGGCCGCTGGCATAGCGGGGCGGAAAACAGCGATTACAGTATTCCCAATCAGTACAAGGCCATCCACGGGTATCTGCCGGACATTCCGGGATACGAAACCCTGTTTTTCTGCTACGGCCAGGCGGTGCGGCCCGGTGAAATTCAATCCATGAGTATTATCGATATTCTGCCGACCGTCTGTGACTGGCTGGAGATTGTCCCCGATACCGTAGACGGCCGCCGCATCGAAAATCTTCTGGAGAAACAGATATGAGAATCCAGTATCTCGGCACCGCGGCCGCGGAGGGATTTCCCGCGCTTTTCTGCCGGTGCGATGCCTGCCGGAACGCCTTAGCCGCGGCGGGAAAAAACATCCGCACCCGGTCAAGCGTACTTATCAATAACCATCTCCTGATCGACCTGTCGCCGGATATTCTTATGCAGAAGCTGAATCTGCGCCTTGATCTGGCGGCCGCGGACGCCCTGTTCATCACCCATTCCCACAGCGACCATCTGGACGGAGCGGAGTTAACCCGGCGCAGCACAATTCATTACTGCCATATTCCCGATGAAAAACCCCTCCGCGTATACGGAAACGATACGGCCATCAGGCTGATAGAGAATGCTTTCTTTACGGAGTTCAAAACCGAAACGGATCCATCCCTGGAACTGCATAGAATTTGTCCGGGACAGGCCGTGCGATGCGGGGAATTAACCGTAACAGCCGTTCCGGCGGTACACGATCCCGGCGAGGAATGCCTTATTTATGTAATTGAAGAGGAAGGCGGCCAATCCCTGCTGTACGCGAACGACACCGCCCTGCCGCCGGAAGAAACCTTTGCCGCCATCGCCGGGTATCTTGCCGGAAAACAGCTCGATTACGTCAGCATGGACTGCACCCACGGGCCGAAACCCGGCAGCGCCAGTCACATGGGAATCGCCGAAAATAGAATTTTCCGGGACCGGTTAATTGCCTGCGGCGCATGCGGTTCATCGGCCCGCTTTATCGCGACCCATTTCGGGCATAACGGAGGAGCCCTGCACGGAGAGCTGGAAACTCTCCTGGGAAAGCATGGTATTTATCCCGCGTGGGACGGTTTTATACCGGAATGAAAAGTACGGATTCCGGGGGATCAGCCCCGTTCGCCCAGCAGTGACTTGAGTTCCTGGATGTCCTTGACGAGTTTGGTTCGGTCGGGGTTCTGGAACCGCTTGGGGACCATTTCCTTTGACGTACACTCCAGGACCGCCACGAGATTCTGGAGTTCAATCTCATAGGGATACGCCGGAGGCACAAAATCCCCCATGACTTCCTCCATGTCCTCCTTGGTAACGAAGGTCCGGTCCGCCATGGCGGCGTGAAGTTTGGCCCGGATAAGCACCGCCTCCAGATCCGCCCCGGAAAATTCATGGCGGAATTTCTTAAACAGATCCGAAATGGAAAATTTCCGGATGGAAAGGTTGAGTTTGCGTACCAGGGTATCGAAGAGGGCTTCCCGCTCATGGTCGGATTCGGGGTAAAACAAGGCGAGATGCTCCTCCGCCCGTCCCTGCCGTTTAAGGTCGATGGGGATAAGATCCGGCCGGCAGGTAATGAGGAACCAGATAATCTTTCCCCGGTATTCGGTGTTTCCCATAAAACTGGCAATCTGGGCAAAAACCCGGTTGCTGGTTCCCGAATCCCCGTCCTGGTCCCGGTCGCCGAGGAACGCGTCCGCTTCGTCGATCATGACCGCCACCGGGGACATGGCTTTGAGAATATTGAGGACCCGCTCCAGGTTCGACTCGGTTACCCCCTGCCACTTGGACCGGAAATTGCGGAATTTAACCATGGGGATGCCGATTTCCCCGGCGAAGGCGCTGACCATGAAGCTTTTTCCGGTGCCCACAGGACCGGCGATAAGGTATCCCATGGGGAGCACGTCCAGGCGGCCCTGCTTTATGGCCCGGGCCGCGTTTTTAAAGCGCTTTTTAACGAAATCGTGGCCCGAAACGTAGGACAGGTCGTGGACCGTATCCATAAATTCCAGGAGCCCCGCGGCTTCATTTTCAATAATCTCTTTCTTTTTCAGGCCGATATAATCCAGGGAAAGGGGCGCGTCTTCCTGGTAGCTTTCCGCGACCAGGCGGTTGAGGTTCATAAGGTTGAGGCCGCTGGTAACCGCCGCCACCCGGTCGGGATCGAGCCCCCGGTCCAGGAGCAGGTTTCCCTTGCGTTCCATAAAATGGAGGAAACTCGCCCGCACGGCCTGATCGGGGATAGGAATATCCACCTTTACCGTGGCGGGGGAACCCACCAGGCGGGGCGAAATATCCGTCAGATTTTCCGTGAGCAGGATGATCGACACGTCGCCCTTGGTGAAAATCGGATCGTTGGACCAGCGGTTGAGGGTTACCAGGCAGTACCGGTCCTCGTCGGAAAGCCGGATAAGGTCGCCGGCGGGAACGATGGTTTCCGCGTAATCGAGGATCATGACGATCCGCCTCTTCTGGGGAATATTCAGCAGGAAGTACTTTTCGAGGTAATAGAAACTTTTTTCCGGGTCCGACGAAACCAGATCCGACTCTTCCACATCCGGGAAGCGCGACCGCATAACCTTGGCGTAATCCCGGGCCATTTCCGGGGAGCAGAAGGACACGCCGCTGGAACGGTCGTAAAACACGATGATATCCCGGTTGCCGAAGAGCACCTCCGAGACGTATTCCTGGATCCGGGCGAAGATAAATTCACCCTCATTCATTTTATGGGGAAGAAGATCCCGTATGTTGCCGTGGAGTATGTATAAATTCGCTGTTTTAGAGCAGTATTTATATGAAAGTTCCTGCGCCCAGGCAGGAAGGATCTTTATAAAGGGTAAATTTTTCAGGATTAGCTGTTCCGACACGTTCCCTCCCATCTACAGTATAATCCATGAGAAGCGGCCTGGCAATTTTCCAGACCGCTGCCGGCCGGAGCTGTCAGCGTTTTACCGATGACAGCTGATTTAGGTATTCTTCAAATTCGGCTCCGTAGGATTCGAGGATTTTCTGCTCAATAGTCCGCACCGCCCGGTTTTCGGCTTCCGACAGCGACGCGTGGCCTTCCCTGCCGCTCAGGCTGTAGGGAAACAGGACATTTTCCGTGGCGTTTTCCACCAGTTTCGCGTTTACCACGTACCGCACGAATTTATTCGGATTCTCCGGAAGCACCACTTCGGTAAAGGACAGCGACACATCGAGGGTATAGGGACTGCCGCTGCCGCCGGTTTTGAATCCCGTATCGGAAATACTCTGGGAAAAAGCCGCCCGCACCCTGCCGGCACTGTCATTGTCGACGGAAACCGCGATAGGCGTATTCTGGGCGATGGTGAGACATTCCAGCCGGTAGTCGTCACCCCGCCGAACCTCGGACCGGTACACCGCGGCGCTTGCCGGACTGATGACCGAAAGGACGTTCATAAAAACCGTACTGGCATCCGCGATGGTCGCGGCCATGCTGTACCGGGCATAGGAGTCCAGGGTATACCGCTGATCCTCGGGAACGGACACGAGATCACGGATTACCCGCTGGTTCGATTCAATTAAATCCGAATAAAGCATGGAACTTTTCGGCCGGTCCATAACGGCGATGGAATAATAGGTATCCACACCGTCGAACCAGAAATCCTTGAGTTCCGCTCCGATCAGAGAATCCATGGCAAAGGATGTTTTAACCGCGCTTTCGATTTCGGAATTCTCACTCGAATCGATAAACCCGTCCGCCACGGCTTCGCTGTACTTATAGCTGGCCTTGGTCTCCCCCTGCACGGACTGACCGAAAATAGCGGTCAGGGCGCCGAGGGCACTTTTTTCCGCGGAAGCCCGGTCGAGGCCGTAGCCCACCGCGGATATGTACCGGGACTCATCGTAAACCGACGAGGGGGAAGAAACCCACTGGGGTTCGGCGAGGCGGCCGGTTTTCTCCGGCTGGGGTGTGCTTGCGCATCCGCCCAGTGCGAGGATCATTAGGATAAGTGCTAATTTAGACATACAACCTCTGTTAGATTTAATCTGCTGGCGTACAGTTCCTGGTTTTCAAACCGCTCCTGGAAAATAAGGTGGTTCCGGAAATCGTAAAAATTGACGGTATATGAGTAAACCCCCGGGTCCAGGGTAATTCCCCCGACCAGGGCTTTCCCGGGAAAATACCGGGAGATCCTGAGATCCGCCTGTTCGCTGGCCTCAGCGTAAATCTGGGTTCCCAGGCTGAGCAGCATAAACAACGCGGACTCGTTGCCATTTGATTTTTTGGACTGCTGATCAAAGACGGCGGAGGCCCCGGCCTTGGTCATGGCCCGGATGCTGGATTTGAGGTAAATCATTCCGGCTTTCTGCTTAAAGGTTTCCCGGGCGACGGCGTCGATATCCTCGATAAGTTCCAGGGGAAAATATTCCCCGGTGTCGAGAACCACCTCGGCCCGCTGGACAGCGGACGTCCGGGATACCATAACCGGCAGGGCAATTTTTACATAGCTTGAATTGCCGATAGGCAGCCGCAGGGTTTCTTCAACCTTGACCGGCGACAAACCGCTGAATCCGATCACATTCAGCCGGGCCTTGTCCCGCGGGACATCGAGTTCCCCATCCAGGCTGGCAGGCAGCGGAAACGGATACAGGTCGGGCTGGTTCGCGAAGGCCAGCTTAACCTGGTCCCGGTCAATCCGGGCATCGTCCCAGTGGCCTTCCCCGCGGTAAAAAAGCATCCCCAGATAACGGCCCAGGGCGGAATTGGAAAAGTGGACCGTCACGGCAGCGGGATCATAGGGTATTTCCGAGGAACTTTCCAAAGCTTCCCGCTGCAGGTTCGTTATCATGGTGCCGTATTTTGTGGAAATATACTGGAGCTTGTTGTTCATCCGCCGGACTTCCACCAAAGCGCCTTCCAGGGATCCCCGGTGGTAGTAATTGAGGGCGTTGAAAGCGTTCAGATAAATGTCCTCGTAATCCTCACCGGCGTACTCCTGGGTCATGTCGTTGACCAGATACGTACCGATTTCCATGGTGATACTCTTGGTGAAAGCCCGCTCTATGGCCTGTTCCCCGCTCTGAAGCCGCTGTGAGGAAGTTTCGTAATCTCCGGCGTAATGGGCCAGCATTCCCGCGTCCAGATAATACAGCACCTGGTCATTATTCCGGTAGGAACTTTTTGAATCCTCCAGCTTGGCATAGGCGTCCGCGTAGTCGCCCCGGGCTACGGCGGAATCAACCTTATCGTAATGTCCGGTGCTGGCGCACGAAAAGAGGAGAATAACTGTTACTGATAATAAAATCGGGAATCTATGCACGCTCTATCCTGAACACAAAAACCGGAACCAGCGGAGCCGGCCCGGTCTGTGCTGGTTACAGTTTGGCCCCCGGAGTTTTGATTACCTTCTTGATCGAGTCGTCCTGGCCAATCCAGATTCTCCGGTTTGACTCGATATCGGTCAGCTCGGCGGAAACAAAATACGTCCTGGTGCTGGTTTTCCCGGCCTGGTCAATTATCGTTTTCACGGAACCGGAAAGGTAAAAATCCGCGCCGGTCTCATTGGCCAGGGCTTTGGCCGTTTCCTCACTGGACCAGGACTGCTGCTGCTGCCGTTCATCCCGGATATCGTCCCGGGTATCCCCGGCGGCCACGAAATCGGCCAGACCGCTGTTAAGAATGGCAATTTCCATACGGGACGAAATAATCGTGGTATCGATGTGCTCATCGCTGTCATTCCGGAAGCGGCCCACGATGATAACCGGAAGAGCCCGTTTCTGGGCGCTGGCCTGAGCGACCCTGGGGGAATTGAGACAGTCATTGATGAGGCTCTCACAGACGATACGGACATCCGTATCGTTCCAGTATCCGCTTAAATCCATCTGGGTATCCGCATCGACCCGGGTAACCTTAGGGTTGGAACTGCATCCCGCGGCCAGGAGAATAACCCCCGCCAGGACAGCCGCCGCAATTGTTTTTATTTTCACAATAACCTCCAAAAAAGGATTCCCGGACATTGCCGGGCCCATATTTCTAATATGTACACATTTTTATGCGATGTATATAGTTATATCACAGTTTCATATAAAAAAAAGGCCCCGGGACAGTTTTTTCCATTATGTGCAGAACCAGCCGCAGGCTGACTTATGTATAACGCGGGCGCCCTGATTTCCGGCTTCCCCCTTGAAAAATAATACGGCCCGTTCCATACTTCCTGTATGCGTCCCTTTGAAGTAGTTGCGCCCTTCGGTCCGGCCGGCGACCAGGGCCAGGCAATTGAAGCCCTGGCTGGGGGTATCAAAGACGGCGACCGGTACCAGACCCTCAAAGGGGTCACCGGCTCGGGAAAAACCTTTACCATGGCAAAGATAATTGAGTCGGTCCAGATGCCGACTTTAATTATCAGCCACAACAAAACCCTGGCGGCCCAGCTTTTCCGGGAATTCAAGGGGTTTTTCCCGGAAAACGCGGTGGAATACTTCGTTTCGTACTACGATTATTACCAGCCCGAAGCGTATGTTGCCAGCAGAGACCTATATATCGAAAAAGACGCGTCAATAAACGATGAAATTGAACGCCTCAGGCTTTCCGCGACCCGGAGTCTCATGGAACGGGAAGACGTCATCATTGTATCCACGGTTTCCTGCATCTACGGCCTGGCCACACCGGAAATCTACCGGAAAATGACCGCGAAGTTTTCCGTGGGGGACACCATTGATGTGGATGCCCTGATCCGGCGTTTTGTGGAGCTCCAATACGAACGGAACGACGCGGTGCTCGAACGGGGACGGTTCCGGCGGCGGGGGGACACCATCGAGATTTACCCCGCGTACCTGGAAGAGGCCTACCGGATCGATCTGGACTGGGACCGGGTGGAACGGATCCGCCGGTTTGACCCGATTTCCGGGGAAGTACACGAAGAGCTCGACCGGGCCATGATATATCCCGCGAAACAGTTCGTCATGCCCCAGGATATGGTTCACGACGCCCTGGGCGTCATCAAGAATGAACTGGCGGAGCGCTATGAATTCCTCAAAAAAACAGAGAAAATCATGGAAGCAGAACGGCTCAAAACCCGGGTTGAGTACGATATCGAAATGCTGACGGAAATGGGATACTGTCCGGGGATAGAAAACTATTCCGCGCCTCTGGCGGGCCGGGGACCGGGGGATCCGCCGGATACCCTGATCGATTACTTTCCGAAAAAGCACCTGACCTTTATTGATGAAAGCCACGTCACCCTGCCCCAGATCGGCGCCATGTACGCCGGCGACCGTTCCCGGAAGCAGAGCCTCGTGGATTACGGATTCCGGCTTCCCAGCGCCCTGGACAACCGGCCCCTGCGGTACGATGAGTTCGTCGAACGCCTGGATGCGGCGGTTTTCGTATCCGCCACCCCGGGAAAAACCGAAGCAGAACAGTCCGCCCGGATCGTCCAGCAGCTTATCCGTCCCACGGGCCTCCTGGATCCGGAAATCGAAGTCCGGCCCAGCGACGGCCAGATGGAGGATATCTACGGCGAAGTCCGGAAACGGATAGACGCCGGAGAGCGTTCTCTTATTCTGACCCTGACAAAGAAAATGGCCGAGGATCTCACGGATTACCTTTCCGGCCTGGGCCTCAAGGTGCGGTACATCCACAGCGAGGTTGAAACCATCGAGCGGGTCGAAATCCTGACCCAGCTCCGGCAGGGGAATTTCGATGTGCTGGTGGGGATAAACCTGCTCAGGGAAGGTATCGACCTTCCGGAGGTTTCCTTCATAGCCATCCTGGACGCGGATAAAATCGGCTTCCTCCGGTCCCTCACCAGCCTCGTCCAGATCATAGGCCGGGCGGCCCGTAACGCCGCCGGAAAGGTGATCATGTACGCCGACCGGATGAGCGACGCCATGCGGGAGGCCATCTCCGAAACCGAACGCCGCAGAGCCGCGCAGATGGCGTACAACAAGGAACACGGCATCACCCCGACCACGGTTAAAAAGGCTATCGCCGATATCCTCACCCGCCGGGCGGAAGAGGAAAAGGACGCGGCGGCAACATCCATAGAAGTTCTGAAGAATTCCTATAACGTGCTTATTCCCGCGGAACGGAAAAAACTCATCACCGCCCTCAATGCCGAAATGCTGGAACACGCGAAAAACCTAGAATTTGAGCAGGCTGCGGCAATCCGGGACGAGATTCAAAAGATAAAAGAAATGGGTAATATTTAGCCGGCCTGCGGCGCGGGAGGGAATTTCATAACCAGGGAACGGCTGTCCACAGCCCGCATGGTCGCCAGGATACCATCCAGGTGGTCGTATTCATGCTGGATCAGTTCCGACAGATCCCCTTCAAGATCCATGGATTGTTCCGTCCAGGTTGTATCAAGGAAACGGATACGGCACCGCCGGTGCCGGAGGACCCTGACGTACAGCCCCGGAAAGGACATACAGTCGTCCAGAACTTCCATCATTTCATCAGACCCGGGACCGGAAAATTCCAGAACCGGATTTACCATGGCCACAGGCCGGTCGATATGCATGTAAATCAGCCGTTTCATAGCACCGATCTGCGGGGCGGCAATCGCCCGGCCCGCGCCGTATTTCTTCCGGTACGCCATAAGCGTATCGTGAAGATCCGCAAGTACGGATTCGATATCCGGCAGTTCTTCCCGGCGTACGGGGACGCTGGCCTCATACAGCCGGGGATCCCCCAGAAGCAGGACAGTCCGTTCCATCAGCTGCCCCGCTCAGTTGTACATGGCCAGGGCCGTACCGATTTTTGAATTGAATTCCGCTTCCCCGATTTCACCGTTGAGATAATCCGTGATAATCAGCTGGATCACCTGAGGAAACGCGTTCCAGTACCGTTCCGGCCAGGATCCCATCTCCTCACGGAGCTTTCTGTCCTCGGACTCCCCCATCCGGCCCTGGGAAAAAACCACAAACTGTTCGATCATCCCGGTAAGTACTTCCCGGGGCAGGCTGTTTTTCCGGGATTCACCATCCCCCGAAGCCTGAGCCGAGGAAGGCACCCACGCGCCGGTCAGGGCATCAACCTGCTCATCGGTGAGTTCCGGCGCCTCCTGCCGGATAATGCGGACCGCCATATCCCGGATGGTATCCCGGAGGCCGTCAATGGTGGCTCCGATATTCACCTGGGCGGACAGACCCTGGGCCCATTGCTTAGGGTCCGGAAGCCCCCGGGAGCCGAACATGGCGATATCCCGCCGCCGCCGGGTCACCGCTTCCGCCACCACCTCAATCGAAGCCTCATCGCAGCGGTTGAGGATATAATCCAGTACCTGTACCAATTCCTGATCAGACATGGGTACAATGGTAACCGCAATTGACAGACAGAACAAGGGAGGATACAGGATATTGTATGGAACTTGTTTTTCTCGGCACCGGAACCTCCCACGGAATTCAGGGGCCCCGGGACCCGGAAACTGCAGGGCTGGAGACAGCGGCGCGCCTTGGGGACTTTAACGGCTTGATTATCCCGGTCCGCCGCACAATCTCACAGAAAGGCCAATAAAAAAAGCTGCCCGGATGTACCATCCCAAGGCAGCCCTGTCTGCGGACTTAAGAATCCGCCGCTCCGGAGGCCGTCCCTCCGAAAAATTTATACCTTTTTGGTGATAAAATCACTCTTGAGACAGCGGGTACAAATCTTGAGCTTAATGGTTGTTCCCTGCACTTCCGTTCTGACCTTTACGAGGTTGGGTTTCCAGGTGCGGCGGGTCCGGTTTTTGGCGTGGCTCACTGAGTTGCCGGTGATGGTATGCTTTCCGCAGATATCGCATGTCCGTGACATAATAACCTTCCTTTCGGAGAATAAATCGCTTATTTTAGTGGTTTACTATACCAGAAAAACCCAAATAATGTAAAGTAGGAGGGGAAGCACAGGGTCTGACAATCCGGAAAGCACCCGTGTTTACCGGTGCCGCGGGTCCTGTCGTATATAAATGGGAATGGCTCCGTATCGGCCTTCGGCCTCCAAAGTCGCTCATTCCCATTTATATACGCCACCCGGCGTTACCGTCACGGCCCGGGTGCTTTCCGGCTCAACCGGCACTGTGCTGCCCTGACAAGGGGGCTGCTCCCCCTCGCTCCAGCCTTGCCGCATTACGCGTGGAGTTTTGCTCCGCAAAACTCCTGAAAGACTTGGCGCCGCAGGCGGCAAGTCTTACGCTACCCCCACTTCTGGTTCCCGGGAGGGTTTTTACTTTTCGGTAAATGGTTTTTTCGGGCGGGTTACGGGTACTGTTTTTTGAAGCCCCGCACCCGGGCGGATGCGGTTTCGGACAGGGGGGAACGGTCGCCCCGTTTCAGGTACTGGTATCCCAGACCGGCTATCATGGCGCCGTTGTCCCCGCAGAGGTCCAGGGGCGGGAAAATGCACCGGAGGTCCTTCCGCTCAGCCAGGGCTGAGCGGAGATATGAATTGGCGGCGACACCGCCGCCGGCGACCACCGTTGTAAGCCCGGTATCCTCAGCCGCCCGGAAAACACTCCGGAGCAGTATATCCACCGCCGTCTTCTGGAAGGAAGCGGCGATATTCTCGGGGGTTACCTCCGCGGGGCCCCGGGGGCCGTCTTTCCGGCGGAATTGTTCCAGCTGGTTGATCACCGCGGTTTTCAAACCCGAATACGATACATCGTAACGGTGTTCCCCTTTATGCAGATTCGGCAGCGGAAACCTGAAGGCCGCGGGATCGCCCTTTACCGCGAGTCTGTCAATATACGCCCCGCCGGGATAACCGAAACCGTAGTATTTGGACACCTTGTCAAAGGCTTCCCCCACGGCGTCGTCGATGGTGGTTCCCAGAACAGTAACCGCGTCAAACCCGTCCACCCGGCATATAATGGTATGGCCGCCGGATACGAGAAGGCCGAGAAAGGGGTAATCCGGGTCATTTTCGGTAAGGTTTGCCGCGTACAGGTGGGCCAGCATGTGGTCCACGGCGATAAACGGGAGATCCCGGGCCCAGGCAAAGGCTTTGGCGAAACTGAGGCCCACCAGAAGCGAACCCAGCAGCCCGGGACGTGCCGTGGCGGCGACACCGTCAATACCATCGGGAGCTTCCCCGGCGGTTTCCAGAACCTCTTTCACGACCCGGGCAATCCACTCGGTATGCTTTCTGCTGGCGATTTCCGGGACAACCCCGTCATATACGGCGTGAAATGGAATCTGGGTGGCTACCACATTGGAAAGGATTCTTTTTCCATCCTCCACCACCGCGGCGGAACACTCATCGCAGGAGGATTCAATACCAAGAACCTTCATCGTCGAAATTCCCCATCATCAGCCGGGAAATGGTCGATAAAGAATATCCCTGTTCCACCAGCTCCGGGTATAATTCTTCAAGAGTCTCCGCCAGTTCCGCGGACCAGGTGTGCCCGATCATCACCGCCGATCCTTTTTTCTCGGCTTTGTTAAGGCCATCCTGAATAAACCGGATCATTGCCGCCCGTTCCTGGATATTGTCTACAAACACGTCACGCTCCCCAATCTTTACTCCCATACGTCCGGCAACCCGCGGTACCACAGTGTCGGCGGTCGTTCTTGAATCAAGAAAATATATTCCGTGCTCCCGGCAGACCGAAAGCACCGTTTCCATGGCTTTTTCATCCATGGTTATTTTTGAACCCTGGTGGTTGTTCATACCCGCAACGGGACCGACCTCCTCCAGATTCCTTTCAATTATAGCACGAATTTCCGCTTCTTCCATACCGGAATACAGCGCCCCCGGACCGGGATTCTGCCCGCCGATGGCTTCCATGGGCTGGTGCAGGAAAACCTCCTTGCCCGCGGCCCGGATACGCCGGGCAGCCTCAGCGGAATGGGGCAGCCCCGGAAGGACCGCGATGGTCAGGGGGCCGGAGAACGTCAGGAACGGGTCAAGTTCCCGGAGGTTGTTTCCGGCATCGTCGATCACGAAAACAACGGTTCCTTTCCGTTTCGGCGGCGGCTCCGGAGGCCGCTCCGTTATACCCCGGGATTGTGAAGCGGGAACACCCTGCGCGGAAGGAACCGTCTGGGGCGGCGATCCGCCGGATGGACCGGACGCCGGGGCCTTTTCGGCCGTTCCGGTGCCGGTATTGACCGGAGAAGAAGTTCCCCCGCCGGAAGGGGCCTTCTCGGGCGGTTTTGCTGCGGGGGGATCCGGTATATTCTGAACAGGCGGCGCCGGGTCACGGACACTTTCCGGCGGAGTCTCGGATGGGGCTTCTCTGGCAGATATGGTATCTATGGATTGTACCCGGTGAATTATAATTACGGCAACGGAAATCACCAGCGCAGCGCAAATCAGAAGCCCCGCGGTCAGGGCAGCGGTAAGTCCGTCCTTAAAAACCGGTTTACGACGCCCCTTAGAACGTTGCTTCTTCCGCCGTGCCGCCGGCTTTTTGGTACTTTTCTTCACTGCTGAGAAGATAGCCCGAAGCCCGGTATTCGGTCAAGGGTAGCATTATCTGTGATGCTTCTGAATAAAAAATGCTGTTACCTTTGCCCAGAAGGGAACTGGGTATAAACAGACGCTTCCGGTTTGGGAACCTATATCCGGAAGCGCTGCCCTGAGGGCCGGCTTTAGATAGCCTCGCCGTAGACGAAACTCTTCAGCTCTTCCGCGTCGCATTTCATCTTCCGGAGGGCTTTCATTTCTATCTGGCGCACGGTTTCCGGGGAAATACCCATTTTGTCACCGATTTTCTTGAGGGTATGGCGTTCGTGTCCGTTAAGCTGGAAACGGTACATAAGAATACGCCGTTCCCGTTCCTTAAGGCCGCTGAGGAACCGCATGGTATCATCCCGGGCGGATTTCTTCATCAGCGCCCGTTCGGGACTGTAGGTATAATCTTCGTACACCTCCATCAGTGATCCCGCGTCTTCGTCACCCAGATCCATTTCCAGGGATACGAGACCGTTGGTCATGCTCAGAATCTGGTCTATTTCACTGACCGGAATCCCGATTTCAGCGGAAATCTCCTCGGTAGAGGGCTGGTGCATGAGGGTCTGGCTCAGGCTGTGGTACGTTTTCTGTATCTTGCGGAGTATTTCTTCCTTGCGGTACGGAAGACGGATAACCCTGCGTTTATTCGAGAGCGCGCGGCTGATGGACTGTTTGATCCACCAGTTGGCATACGTTGAGAAGCGGACCTTTTTGGCGTGATCGTACTTCTGGGCAGCGTGGATGAGACCCATGTTTCCTTCCTGAATCAGGTCAAGGAGCGAAACATCCGGCGCCACGTAGCATTTTGCGATTTTCACCACCAGCCGGAGGTTTGACTCAACCAGCTTCTGGCGGGCCGCTTCTTCTCCCGCCTGGATCCGCCGGGAAAGCTCAAGTTCTTCCTCAAAGGTCAGAAGAGGAATCGCGCGTATTTGTTCAAAATAAGTTTTTAATATATCATCCGATTGGGGTTTGTTTTTACTCAGTTTATCTTGTTTCATTCTATCCTCCGGAATAATATTCCTCATATATAATAGCAATTACCATGCCAACCAAGCCAATTACCTAGACAAATGTACTTATTTGCCTATACCAAAAGGAATTAGAAAGAATAATTTTTTCATAAAAAAGACTGAATAAAAATAATTGTATGAATTTTTATACATTCTTATTTTTTTGGTGTATGGTAAATAGTACGGTTCTGTGCTATTATTACGCTATGGAATACGGAATAACCGCCCAGGAGCGGGGTAAGGATGTGCATTTTTTCATCAATTGGTCCCCGCTGGAAGTTGCCGACCGGTGGGCAATCAACGCCAAGGTACCTTCCGTGGCCGGTGTCTATGAAATCTACTGGATGGATGAGCAGAAACACCTCAGGATGCTCAGCGTGGGATGCACCCATTACGGCGGCCTCCGCACGGAAATACGCCGGCTTACGGATCCCGAACTGACCGATGATCCCGGGGCGAAAAAAATACTGGAAGATGAAGAAATCTGGTTCCGGTACGCGCCGACGAATTCGGCGGCGGCCATGGCGGATGTGGTCTGGTTTTTCAGAAAAACGTATTTTCCCGAAAACCCCGGGGTCAGCCATTCGGGGCGGTACGAAAAGATATATATGAACGAATCGGCACCGGATAAACTAATCTGGGTACCATAGCCGGACAAACCTTCTCAATCCCCTGTTTGACGGTGCCGATATATACTATATGAAACAAACAGCAGCAGTTTTTTTATTGGGTATTGTTGCGGCGGCCCTGTGCGCGGCCCAGGGTACCGAGACACAAACGGGATCATCCTTTAAACAGGAAGGAATTGCCTCCTGGTACGGCGCGGAATTCGCGGGCAGGCCCACCGCCTCGGGAGAAATCTTTGATCCGCGGCTTATGACGGCTGCACATCCGACCCTTCCCTTCGGCACGAAAGTCAGGGTAACCAACACCCATAACAACAGGCAGGTAACCGTTACGGTTAACGACCGGGGACCTTTTGTGGCGGCACGGATTATCGACCTGTCCGAAGGCGCCGCGGAAAAACTCGATATGCTGGTCACCGGAACCGCCCCTGTACGGATTGAAGTGATCGGCGGACTCGCGTCCGCGGCCCCCGCTGAACAGAACAAAGGCGGCGCCATTTCCGGGCCTCCGCCCGTGGCATCGCCGCAGCCATTGGCGGCGGCACCCCAGCAGCCGGCAGCCGTTCCTCAGCAGCCGGCAGCCGTTCCTCAGCAGCCGGCAGCCGTTCCTCAGCAGCCGGCAGCCGTTCCTCAGCCGACAGCGGCACCGCAGCAGCCGGCGGCGCCTCCCGGCAGCACCGGAATACCGGCAGTTTCCCCGGCGGTGAGTACCGCCGCGGAAACTGCTCCGGTATCCGTCCCACAGCAACCCACCGCAGCGCCGGTTCCGGTAATCCGGCAGTTTGCGGCGGCGGAAATTAAACCGAAAATGCCCGACCCCGGATCAGGGAAAATATACCGGATCCAGGTTGGTTCATACAAAATCCCCAGGAACGCGGTGGAGGCTTTCGGCAGGCTGCAGGATGCGGGTCTCAATCCCGCCTATGAACGGTACGGCGAACTGTACCGGGTGGTACTTTCCGGAATAAAAGGAGATGATGTACAATCTGTGGCAGCCGCCCTTGGAAAAGCGGGTTTCAGCGAGGCACTGATCAGGGAGGAATCCCCGGGGAACCGGTAAGGCGGTATTTTATGGAGGAATCAGTATGAATATGAAAAAGATCGTCGGGCTTGTTGTCTTAATTGTGGGTGTCGCGGTTCTGGCTTACGGTATCTACCAGTTTGTTGAAATCCGGCAGTCCCTGGCGGGAAAAATATCCGGAATGTTCAATAAACAAACCGACGGACAGGTTCAGTCCATCATTATGATGGTTGCCGGCGGCGTCGCGGCCGCGGCGGGCCTTTTTATTACCGTAAAAAATTAAGCTTCAGCTTATTATATAAAAAAGGGAAAAGGCCCGGAAAGGACAGCATCACCGGCTGGCGGTCCCGGGTATTGAAGAGATTGGAAGGCAGGTACTCAGCGCCATCAGTAAACCCGGCCTTCCCGCGAAGGGCAGCACAGAGCTGGTTAAGCCGGAAAAACCCAGGCACCCGAAGTGGGGGCAGCGCAGAAGCGTTTGTGTCACATGACACAAACCTTCGAAGCGCAGGGGGAGCAGCCCTCCGGATGCGGTTCCCCCCGGCAAGTAAAAGCATCAAGCCCCTGTGTTTACCGGATCCGCAGGCCCGGTAAACACGGGGGCTTGATGCATCTGCAGCTCAGTGCTCCCCCGCATCCTTGCCTTTACCCATAAACCTATATACCATTGCAGCTATGAATAAACAGGCGTTACGGGCGGATTTTCTGCTTCTGCTTACATCATGCATCTGGGGATTTGGCTTTGTTGCCCAGCGTTCGGGCATGGAATACGTCGGGCCCTTTACATACAGCGGGATACGCTTTGCCCTGGGAAGCATCTCCCTGCTCCCCCTTATCCTGTACCGGAAAAAGAAACTTCAAAAAAGTATTTTTATAACCCCAAAAGACGGAAGCGGGAAAAATTCCTTTAAAACCTTTATCCTGTCGTCTCTGGCCGCCGGGACGTTCCTGTTTTTGGGGGTATCCCTGCAGCAGGTGGGGATCGTCTATACCACCGCCGGCAAAGCCGGTTTTATCACGGGACTGTACGTTGTCCTGGTCCCGGTTTTCGGGCTTTTTCTCGGAAAGAAAACGGGGCTGCCCACCTGGGTGGGAGCCTTCTTTACCCTATTGGGCCTTTTCTTTGTGAGCACCACCGATACCGTCTCGGGGATCAACCCCGGGGATGTTCTTATTGCAGCGGGAGCCGTATTCTGGGCGTGCCACGTGCTGGTTATCGACAGACTGGTGAAGACCATTGACCCCATCATTCTTTCCTCAGCCCAGTTTGCGTGGTGTTCGCTTTTTTCATCGGTCACCGCCGGTCTTACGGAATCCGTATCCTGGGGTTCGGTTTTTGCCGGCATAATCCCGATCCTGTACGGCGGACTCTGCTCGGTGGGAATCGCCTATACGCTGCAGGCGGTCGCCCAGCGCCACGCGCCGCCGGCCCACGCTACCATAATCCTGTGCCTTGAAAGCGTTTTTGCCGCCGTCGGGGGTGTACTTATTCTTTCGGAACCCCTGGGTCCGCGGACCGTCGCCGGTTTCGCGCTGATACTCTGCGGCATGCTGGCGACCCAATGGGATGTGATCGCCGGAGGCTTCCGTAAAAAGACGGACGGAGAAAACCAGGCGGCGGAGCTCCAGCCGCCGCGGGATGAGCGGGCGGGATGACATCCGGCAGCTCGACGGCCTCCGGCAGCGCCAGGAAGTCAATACAGCTATTCAGAAACGACCGGGAAGCGTTTTTCGCCAGGCGGCCTAACCGGTTCCTCATACTGGCGGATCCCGGCGGAACCGGCGGGGAAATACCCTGCCACTGCCCCAATCCGGGGAGGCTTATCGAATTCGTGTTTCCCGGAACGAAGCTGATCCTTGAAAAACGGGAAAATCATACCGATACAGCGAAAACAGCGTGGACCGCGGCGGGGCTCTATTACCGGGACGCGGTGGTTCCGCTGTATTCCTCCCGGGCGAACCGCGCGGCGCAGCGGCTTATCCTTCCTGAAATCATACCAAACCTCACGGAAATTAAACCGGAACACACCATCGGCCAGTCCCGGTTCGATTTTTTATGCGTTGACAGGGATAACCGGCAGCACCTGGTGGAAGTCAAGGCCTGTTCTTTGGTTGAATACGGAACGGCAATGTTTCCCGACGCTCCAAGCGCCCGGGCGGCCAAACACCTTGCGGAGCTGGCGGAACTCAGTGCCCGCGGCTTTGTCTGCCACGTGCTTTTCGTCATCGTCCACGGAAATCCTTCGGTCTTTATCCCGAATCTCCACACTGATCCGGCTTTTGCCGCGGCGGTGAGCCGGTACAGCGATTCCGTCCATATCCATGCCGCTCTTCTCAAGTGCGACAGCCGGGGAACCGCGGTTCTGGAAAAAAGCTCCGTCCCGGCGGATCTGTCCCATGGAGAACTTGCCGGGCAGGACCGGGGTAACTATTTTATTGCCCTGGAAATTCCCGAAAAAACCAGTATCCCCGTCGGGGCTTTGGGAATTCTGGAATTTGAGAAGGGCTGGTACGTTTACGCCGGTTCGGCCCAGAAAAACCTTTCCCGGCGAATAGCCAGGCATCTGCGGAAAGTTCGGAAGCAGAAGCATTGGCACCTGGATTACCTGACGCCGGAAGCAAAAACCATTAAGGCTTTTCCCGTATGCAGTTACCGGAACCTGGAATGCGTCATGGCGGAAGAGCTGCGGCGGCTCGGCGGGATTCCCGTCTCCGGGTTCGGGTGTTCCGACTGCCGGTGCGGAAGCCATTTGTACCGCTTTTCCGCCCCGCCCCTTTCGAACCGGGGTTTTGTGGATATGCTGCTCCGGCTGAGGCACCGGGATGGACTGCAGAGACCCTGACTTACCGCGCTAAGCGGGATCAGCCGGCGGTATGGTCCGGACCGCCGGCGGCGTTTTTCCTGCACCCGGGGCAGATCCCGGTAAAATACAGAATATGGCTCCGGACTTCCGCCCCCTGCTCTTCTTCAAATTTTCTGATGAGACCGGTAATTGTGCAGGAACCCATATCGATAAAACAGTGGCATTGTTCGCAGTGGAACCAATGGGTATGGGACAGGGTATTTTTTAAAGAACAGAAATACCGTTCCGCGCCGTGTTCCTGGCAGTACAGAACAAAGGATTCCGCCTGTCCCGAGGATTCAAGGTAATGCAGGGACCGGTACACGGTGGCCTGGTCGCAGGAATTTTCCATGAGACCGTACACCCCCGCGGCGGAAAGCGGTTCGGAGGCGCGGTTAAGGATATCCAGAACCTGCCCCCTGGTTCGCGTCATAACGGCCTTTCCCATTACCGCCCCCGTACGACCTTGATTCCCGCGGCCGCCAGAAACACGATGCCCGCCAGAATAACCACCATGGCGCCTACGGGCGCGTCAAAAGCCCAGCCAAGAATAAGGCCTCCGGTGGAAAAAAACGCCGAAAAGATTGTGCTGATCAGCATCATTCCCCCAAGGCTTTTCGAAACATAGGCGGCGCTGCCCGCCGGAAGCGTGAGCATGGCTATGACCATGACAATTCCCACAAAGGTCTGGAGAAGGACTATGGCCACCGCCACAATACTGAGGAGAATCAGAAACAGCGCCGCGGCAGGGACATTTCTGACCCTGGCGAATTCCTCGTCAAAAGAAGAAGCCGCGATCTGCGGGTAGAAACGCCACGCCAGGAAAACGACAATGCAGTCGAGGACGGCCATGAGCAGAAGGTCCCGGTTTGAAATGAGAAGAATATTCCCGAACAAATAGCTCGAAGGATCCGTGTACCCCGGGGTCTTTGCCATGAACAGCACCCCCACGCTCATGCCGATGGCCCATATTGCATTGATCACCGTATCCTCCCGCTGCTTGGCTTTGAGGGACACGATGCCGATAATCATCGCCGAAAGAAGGGCAAAAACGATAGCGCCGGCCATGGGCGGGAATCCCGGGATAATATTGGTTGCCGAAAAAAACAGCGCCATTCCGATCCCGCCGAGAACCGCGTGGGATATGGCTCCGGCAAGGCTCGCGATACGGCGGACCGTAACCACGGAACCGAGTATTCCAAAGAGAACCGACGAAAGCAATCCCGCAAAAAACGCGTTCCGGATAAAAGGGAAAGCCGGATTGCTCAGGGCTTCAATAAATCCGCTCATTTACCGCCCTCCTCTTCATAGCAGCTGTTGCCGGGAATGCTGGAATTGTGGTTGATCCGGTAATTCCCCGGGGAATCAGCTTCCGCGCCGAGGCTCTCCGGATGGGTTTTATGCTGAACCACCCCGTAGGGATTGCCGGGATTCTCCCGGGAGCCGAGGCAGAGAACCCGGTCCGTAAGGGAGGAAACGAATGCCGTATCATGGGTCACGATAAGAATCGTGGTACTCCCCTTGAGCCGCCCCAGGGTTTTGAAAAGACGCTCCTCGCTCTCCTCATCCATATTGGCGGTGGGTTCATCCAGGAGAAGAAAATTCGGGCTCGCCGCCAGCGCCCGGGCGACGAGGACCCGCCGGCGCTGTCCGCCGGAAAGGGCTGTGTACGGCCTGGCGGCAAGATCCGTGATTTCGACCTGGGCAAGGGCTTCGTCCACGGCACGGCTGTCCTCGGCGGTGAACTTCCGCGACAGCGGCCGGAGGCGTCCCATTTTTACAACCTCCCGCACCGAAATAGGAAAGGCCTGATCGTATCCCGCCTGCTGGGGAACATACCCGATACGGTTCCGGGATGAACGGGGACTCGCCCCCAGAAGTTCAATCCTTCCGGCCTGGGGTTCTTCGAGGCCGAGAATCAGTTTGAGGATTGTCGTTTTGCCGGACCCGTTGGGTCCGACCAGGGCTACGAATTCACCCTGATGGATATGGAACCCAGCGTGTCTGAGAACCGCGACGGCGCCGTATGAAAAGGATACATCATCAAAGTACAGGGTAATATCCCGGTCAACCGGATGGAAGGGTTTCACGGGACTTCTCCGGTAAGGGCATCCTTGAGGGATTTCCCCATGAATCTGATATTGGCCAGCCAGTCCGGCGCGAGCGGGTCCAGGGGGATAACCCGGGCGCCGACGGAATCGGCCACGGTTTTAGCGCTCTGCAGGGGAAACTGGGCCTGCACGAATATGGCCGCGGCGTTTTCGGCCTGGGCCTTTTCTATAAGTTCCGCAAGTACCCTGGGGGTGGGTTCTTTTCCGCCGGTTTCAACGGCTTCCTGTTCAATACCGAATTCATCCAGAAAATACCCGAACGAAGGATGGTACACAAATACGGTCCGTCCCCGGAGCGGTTCCAGCTCCCTGCCGAGGCTGTCGAACTCCCGGTCAATGTCGGCGGCGAGGATAGTATAGTTTTGTTCGTACAGGGCCGCATGGTCCCCGTCTATGGAGATGAACAGGTCCCGTATATGGGCGGCCATGATCTTCGCCGGTTCCCTTCCAAGCCAGGTATGCCGGTCCAGCTCCATCCCATGAACCGGTCCGGAACCGGAAGGCTCGGAATGGCCGTGGCTGTCCAGCATTCTGAACTGAACCCCGTCGGTACCGTCAACGATTACAAGGTCCGGACAGAGTTCCTCGATTTTAGGCTTTAAAGAGATTTCAAAATCCGTATTGGAAAGCACCCATCCCCGGGCCTCCGCCAGAAGCGCCATCTGCCGCGGGGTCGGTTCATAGGAGTGGGGACTCTGTCCCGGGCCTACGAGAACCACCGTTTCCGCCAGGTCTCCGGCGATACGTTCTATAAAATACGACTGGGGGAGGATACTCACCGCTATAATGGGTTTTCCCGATTTCTGTTCCTGTCCGCCGTTTCCGTAAAGGGAACCGGCGATAATGACAGCAAAAACTGCAATACACCATAATCCTGAACTGCGTACCATTGGTTACTCCGGATATATTAAATGCGAATGATTTGCATTTAATATATCCGGATCCGTCTATTCTGGCAAGGGTTCGCCGCCGAAAAATTACGGCAGTCAGAATTCTGAGAGGCTTTTTTTGAGCAGGCGCAGTCCCCGGAGAAGTTCATCGATCTCACCGGCAATATCACCGCCGCTCTCAAGAGCATCGGCCAGGAAGGGGAACGCCGCTTCCCCGTATCCGCTTTTATCGTCCGCGGCGTACAGCAGGGACCGGTACCACGAAGAATGGGGGCCTTCCTTAAAGAAAAATTTCTCTATTCCCAGCAGTTTTGAATTGAGCCCTTGGCACTCCGCATCGGAGAAGCTTGACTTCCGCTGCAGTTTTTCGAGGAGCGCCCGTATTTCATTGATTTCCGTTTCAATACCGCCGTTTTTTCCGGGAAGGAGTTTTCCGGTTCCGGTTTCAATATAATCAAGCAGGTATCCGACGCTATAGGGAATTACCCTGCACCGGGACAGCGCCAGGGAAAGACTGAGGTAGTACATCGCCAGTTTGTTCCCCTCAGAAAAGGCCGGATCGCCGTATACTTTGTACCAGTCGAGGTTGTCGTATAATGAATGGTACACCGGAGCGGGGTTCGTCATGGACATCTGGCAGCTCGGGACACCGTGGCGGTAAATAAAACCCACATGGTCGGACCCGCCGCCGATGGTACGGTATTCGGTCTTGCTTTTCTGGGATTTCCACTGTTCGTAAAGCGAATTGTTTTCATCATAAGGAATTTTTTTGCCGACTTCCTCCATGATTCCGCGCATAAGGGGCATACCCTTTACGCCGATTACCGGGCCGGAGACAACACCGTCGGCGTTGATATACGCCAGGGTTCTGTCCTCTATCACTTCTTCACCGAACTCTTCAAGCCATTCGGTGGAACCCATGATTCCCGACTCCTCGCCGTCCCAGTGGCCGATTGAAATCGTCCGGTCAAAGCTGATCCCGGCCTTCTTCATATTTCCCAGGGTTTCCGCAACCAGCAGGAGCATGGCGGTACCGCTCAGGGGATCCACCGCTCCGAAGCCCCAGCCGTCAAAATGGGAGCCCATAAAAACCCGCTGTTCGGGATAAGTATCGCCCCGGATTGTTCCGACCACATCGGTAATCGTCGAGAGCTCGAGGTTCTGTTTTACCGAAAGACGCACCGTAAGACCGTAGTCGTCGCCGTAGCAGTATGTCAGGGGGAGCCCGCCCTGCCAGCCTTCCCCGGCCGCGGGCCGCCCTTTCAGGCGTTTAAATATCTCCGAAGCGGCCTCCCAGGAAACCGGCGCCACGGGAATTGAAGGCAGCTTTACATCCTCCACAGCCAGGCGTTCGACAGGTCTGCCGCTGGCCCGGGTATATGCCGGTTTGCCCGGGGTCAGAGGATCGCCGGGCTGGGAAAGATCGAGAATATTGCCCCGCTGTATGGCGCTGGGATGCATGCCGTGGTCAGGCGAGTCGGGCATGCCAAAGTAGTCCAGAGGGTCACTGTAGAAGATTACCCCCGCCGCTTCGCGGTCCTCGGCGTTTACCACGCATTTTCCCCGGAAAAGCTTTCCGTATCTGATGAGCACCAGCTTTCCCTGTACATCGATACCGAGTTCCGCCAGGTGATCAAAATCCTCGATCCGTCCGTAATTGGCGAAAACCACCGGCTTGGTTACATCCCCGGAGGCGGAGTACGAATTAAACCCCTTGAGGGCTTCCTTGAAATACGGGGCAGCGTCGCCCAAAGCGTCTTCCTTATCCTTCAGGGCAAGGAATTCGGGAGACACAATATGGATAAAGCTTTCCTCCTCCACAGGATTGGAAAGCAGCACATCATAGGAACATTCATCCACATCCATACCATAGGAGCGCATGGAATCCGCAAGGTACCGGACAACCGCGTTGTTGGCTTCCGTCGCCGCGTCATGGGGACGGGCGGCCATTTTTTCGAGATGCTCCCTGAATCGTCCATGGGGAGGCATAAACCGGGCAAGGTAATCGGCACCGAGAATTTCCGGATTCTGAATAAACATAACCGTACTCCTGGATATAGTATGAAGTGAATCCATTGTTCCGTTACGGAATCGCTTTATCATACCACCGGCGGCAGAGGGCAGCAACCCGCCGTATAAAAAAACAGCCCCTGGAGGGGCTGTGACGGCGGTTAATCCGGTTACTTTAAGAACCCTTCTACGATTTTTGCTTCCGCTTCTTCCTCGGACAAGCCCAGGGTCATGAGCTTAAGAATCTGCTCACCGGCGATTTTCCCGATGGCTGCTTCATGGATAAGTTCCGCGTCGGCATGGTTGGCGGTTATTTCCGGAATGGCCTGCACGCTGGCGCTGTCCATGATAATGGCGTCACATTCTGAATGCCCCATGGAAGGCGCGTTTCCGTTGATCCTGGACAGGAAAACCTGCTTTGATTTTCCCTTTGCCACCGAACGGGATACCACGTTTGTGGAAGCCCCCTCGCCGTTGAGCTCAACCCGGAACTCCGTCTCAGCGAACTGGGTCCCGCTGGTCATGAGTTTTTCCTTGATAACCAGGGTGGCGCCGTCCTTCAGCTCCGCTTCGGTGATCCGTTTGGTGGAATCGACCCCTTCAATCTGCACCGTGTCCATTTCCATATATGAACCGTCTTCCATAAAAACATTGGTAACCGGATTGAGGATCCGTTCCCCCGAACCTTCTCCGGCGCCGTAATGTTTTTCGATATACCGGACCCGGGAATTCTTTTCCAGGTGAAATGTATGGATCCCGTCGTGACGGGCACGGCTTGCTCCGGGGTTATGGATTCCGCATCCGGCTACAACCGTAACATCCGCCCCTTCCCCGATATAAAAATCATTGTACACAGTTTCCTCATGGCCGGTCTTGCTGAGGACCACCGGAATATGGACGTGATCGTGCCTGGTTCCCGGTTTGACCCGGATATCCATTCCGCTCTTATCGGTTTTAAAAATAATCTGGATGTCATCGGTACTGCTGGAACCGATACTTTTTCCGTCCACCCTGATGTTGTACGCACCCCGGGGCAGTTCAGAAATCCCGGCTATTTTTTCGAGTATATTCTTTTCTATAGTATTTAATGGATTATTCAAAACACCGTACCTCCGTTATGGAATGAACAGCCGCCGACGCCCTGCATAAGCCCCGGCAGTATTGTGTCCCGGCTGCCAAGATCCGTGATTTCTCCGCCCTTGAGAACAACAATGGTATCGGCGATCTCGAGGATACGTTCCTGGTGGGAGATAATAACCACCGCGCCCTTTGTCCTGTCCCGCATTTTTTCGAAAACCCGGATCAGGTTCTGGAAACTCCAGAGATCTATACCAGCTTCCGGTTCATCGAAGAGGGAAATTTTTACCCCCCGGGCAATAAGCATGGCGATTTCAACCCGTTTGAGCTCTCCCCCGGAGAGGCTCGCGTTGATTTCGCGGTTGATATAATCCTTGGCGCAGAGGCCCACCTCAGACAGGTAGACACAGGCTTCATCAATACTGAGGGGTTTTCCCACCGCGAGTTCAATCAGATCCTTTATGGCAAATCCTTTAAACCGTACCGGCTGCTGAAAGGCAAATCCGATCCCGGCTTTTGCCCGCTGGGTCACATCCCAGCCGGTGATATCTTCGCCGTTAAATATGATGCTGCCGCTGCCGGGATGTTCAATACCCATGATTATTTTCGCCAGGGTCGATTTTCCGCTTCCGTTCGGTCCGGTAATAACCAGAAAACGGTCGTCCCCGATGGTAAGGCTGATATTTTTGAGAATTTCCTTTGACCCCGTCTCCTGAGGAACGGAAAAGGAAATATTTTTAAGTTCAAGCATTCTCTCCCCCAAAAAAAAGACTTTTAACAGAACGGATGCCGCCCTGTCAAAAGTCTCGTTACTTTATTATAAGCCGCAGAGCCAGGCAATTCCGTACCAGTATGTTGACCGCTGCGTTACAACTACTCCCTTTCAACAGTAATAGGTTACTAACTTTCACGGGTATTCGTCAAGTATAATCGGTCGGTACAGCAGCATGGGGTTTTAATCCCGGAGCGGTATGATGGTTTATGGATTTTTTGTAATATATGCGGTATAAAATATTATAGAAACCCATTGGAGGAATGGAATGAAAAAAATAAACGGCGTTATTTTGGCGCTGGTGGTTGCGGTATCCGGAGTTCTGCCCGGATGCACCGCAAAGCAGGATTTCTTAGATACGGTTCAGAACGGAACTATCGATGAGATACAGGCTGCTATCAGCAAGGGAGCGGACGTAAATACCCAGGATGAAGATGGCTGGTCGGCGCTTATGTTTGCCGCCGGCTTCAATACCGATCCCAAGGTGATATCCCTGCTGCTCAATGAGGGAGCCAGGCTGAATGACCGGGATCAGGATGGATGGACTGCTCTCATGTTTGCCCTGGAATTCAACGAAAACCAGGAAGCCACAGAGGTACTGCTTCAGGCCGGCGCAAAGGTGAACGACAAGGAAATCGACGGTATGACACCGCTGATGATAGCGCTGCGGACGAATAAGGATCTCAGAGTTATCAATACCCTCATCTCCGCCGGCGCGGATGTCAACGCCAAGGATAAAGAAGACTGGTCCGTACTTATGCACGCGGCGGGAACGAATCCGGACCTGGCGGTGATTGAACGGCTGACCGCCGCCGGCGCGCGGATAAATGACCGGGATGAAGACGGCTGGACGGCTTTTATGCATGCCGCCGCGTTTAATGAAAACCCCGGGATGATTAAATTCTTCCTGGACCGCGGAGAGAATATCCATGACAGGGATAATAACGGAGCAACGGTGCTCATGAACGGAGTCGCCCATAACGAAAACACAGCGGTTATCCAGGCATTGCTTAACGCGGGAGCCCGGATCAATGACTACGACAATGAGGAATGGACTGTCCTGATGCACGCAGCGGGGTACAACGAAGCTGAAGCTATTACGGATTTGCTCCTTTCCAAAGGGGCGGAGATCAATAGCCGTGATGTAGACGGCTGGACCCCGCTGATGCACGCGTCGGCGTTTAACGAAAACCCCGCTGTTGCCGAACGGCTGCTGAAGGCGGGAGCCGATGTAAATGACCGGGATTACGACGGCTGGACCGTACTCATGATTGCCGCGGGCCACAATGAGGAGCCGGCAATAATCGGGGTGCTGCTGAACGCGGGAGCGGAACTTGAGGCTATGGATGAGGAAGGCTGGACCCCGCTGATGCACGCCGCGGCGTTTACCAGCAATCCTGAGATGCTTGAGGTACTCATTGCCGCCGGAGCGAATACCAAGGTACGGGACAGCGACGGCATAACCATAAAGCAATACGCCGAGGATAACGAGGATATTGCCAAATCAAAGGTTATCAAAAAATTGTAAACAAAAAAGCCGCCGTTAACGGCGGCTTTTCTTTTCCAGTATCATTTTTCTACCCCTCTTTTCGGACCGCTTCAATACACCGGTTAAATTCATCATGCAGATCCTTGAGAGCCGACTCAAAGGCTTCCTTGCGGTTTTTATGGTAAGCCGGAAGCTGCTCGGTAAGATTGATTGGGGTCCCCGCGTAGATCACGGCGGTTTTTGGGTGAATCTTAAGCCGGGTCGCATAGGCTCCGCCCATGGTCCGGTTGGCGAAATCCCAGAGATTCTGAATATATTCTACCAGTACGTGGAAGGACGTCTCCTCCGTGGGAACCGGAACCCTGAAATACCAGACAAAATCCACCAGTTCCATGTGCCGCCCGGCGTACCAGGCTTCACCCGCCCGGCGGTCGGCCAGGGCGCGCTCAACCTTGCTCATGTGGGCAAGGTCGTCTTTTCCGGGGAGGTAGATCCTGTCCCAGCAAATCTGCCGTATCCGGGACGCCCGGGCGATAAGGCTGCCTTCGCCCCGCTTAATACCGAGCATTTCCTCAGCCCGGGCAAGGGCCGCTTCCATAATCGAAACAATTCGTTCATTGTATGAAACATCAGGCTTCGGGGTTAAGGTGTATTGCTTTTCGTGAAGCACCACAAGCCGGTCCCTGGCAAGCTCAAGACGCTGGTACAGGCTGAGGGATTCATGGCCTTTAACTTTATTGCCCGTGCTGGTAACCCGTTCTATTTTTCTGATAAGCAATTTGAGGGCGAATTTTGCCCATGATCCGTATCGGAAATGAACAGACACCGGAAGGATTTCCATATCCGCGGAATTTCCCGCTTTTTCAAGGCGGACAGCGGTCTGGAATCCCATCCGGATCACCCCCTGCTCCAGCCGCTGGACCAGTTCGCTGTTGTAGCTTACCTGGCCTTCGGGGGCAATCGCCAGGGGATAGGGACCGTCCTCCAGGGCCTTGTGAATGCGGGCCAGGCCGACGAAATCGAGTTTTGCCTGGTGGATCGGCATTGCCCCCAGCCGGGGCATGATCCACCGGGCGATAAAACCGCCCCAGCGGGGAACTTCATATCCGTAGACGAATTTAACATGCGGTTTTATAGGAAATAAAACCTTGTCTCTCCGGGCAAGTTTCGCGAGCCGGTGTATTATAAACCACGCTATAAGCTGCGGCTCCCCGCCGTAGGGATGGCGGAAGGCCACAATATTCCTGCTCTTTCCGGAAAGAGCCCGGAGGAATGTGTCATACATGTTTTTATTTCCCCGGAGCTCCACCTTGCTGATGCCCAGGAAAAAATACAGGTACCCCCGGGCAAATAACCGGACTAAAAAAAGAACAAACCCGGAAATAACCGGTTCAATAAGTTTTATGTCAGGATACGCCTTTGTTATGGGCTTAAAAAACGGCTTATGCATGAGTACGGTATAATATCCTAAAAATTGGATTTATTACAATAGTTTTATTATATGGAAGAAACTTATAAAATTACATTTGTCACCTTATCGGTTCAGATGTTTTTTAAGTATTGAAAGAAGTTCCTCCAGATCCACCGGTTTTCCCACATGGCCGTTCATACCGGCAGCCAGACAGGCCTCAATATCCTCCCGGAAAACATTTGCGGTCATCGCTATAATCGGGATTGTTCCGGATTCCGGAAGATCCAATCCGCGGATCCGCCTGGTCGCTTCGTAGCCGTCCATTTCCGGCATATGGATATCCATGAGAATCAGGTCAAAATCACCAGGCCGGCCGGAAAAAACCGATACTGCCTGGGCTCCGTTTTCAGCAAATTCAACGGTGATTTCCGTGTCTTCCAGAAGGGAAACCACTATTTCCCGGTTTATCTCCACATCCTCGGCCAGGAGTATCCGTTTGCCCCTAAAAATACCGCGCCTGTCAGGGGCGGCCCCCCGGTCATCCCGGCGGGCCCTTTTTCCCCCTAAACACTGGGTAATACAATCCACGATCAGAGACGGAAACAGCGGCTTTGGAAGGAAAGCGTCGACCCCGGCATTCTGGGCTTCGTGTTCAATGGTGGTCCATTCCGTTGCGGAAATCATAATAACCACGGTATTGCTGCCGTACTGTTCCTTGATTCTGCGGGTAAGCTCTATACCATTCATGCCGGGCATGCGCCAGTCCACAAAAATTATATTGAAGGGCGGCTCCGGCGATTCATCCAGAAGGCGGCACGCTTCAGCGCCGCCGGCGGCCACAGCGCAGCTGAATCCGATGGAATCCGCGATATCAAGAAAATATTCCCGCACCTCCGGGGCATCATCCACCGCCAGAACCCTGAGACTGCTCCAGTCCGGCGCGGGGGGCTTTGCCTCATCGGAATCAGGATACCCTCTTTCCGCTTGCACGGAAAAAATGAAGCGCGACCCTTTACCCGGTTCAGATTCGACCCCTATGGAGCCATCCATCATTTCTACGATACTTTTTGAAATCGCCAGCCCCAGTCCGGTACCGCCGTATTTCCGGGCGATACTGCCGTCGGCCTGCTCAAAGGACTGGAAAAGCCGCTCCTGCTGATCCGGTGAAATTCCGATACCGGTATCGCTTACTTCAATCTGCAGGGTACACATACCGTCGGCTTCCGCTGTTTTTCCCACCGACAATGTTATGGTACCACCCTCGGGGGTAAATTTAACGGCATTCGAAATGAGGTTTGTGAGAACCTGGGCAAGGCGCTGTTCATCCGAGACTATATACTCAGGGACCTCGGGGTTAACCTTTACAATAAAATTCTGTTCCTTTTCGTCTATCCGGAAATTCATAACATTGGTAACCCGGACAAGCATTTTCTCAAAGTTAAACCGGGAATAATTGAGTTCAAATTTTCCGGCTTCAATTTTGGACATATCGAGGATATCGTTGATCACCCCAAGAAGATGGTTGGAAGCTTCATCGATCCGGCCGAGACAGTACGCCATTCTGTCCGGATCCTCCGATGATTTGGCAATACTGGTCATGCCGATTATGGCGTTCATGGGGGTCCGCATTTCATGGCTCATCCGCGACAGGAAGCGGCCCTTGGCCAGACTCGACTGTTCAGCCTGTTCCTTGGCGATGACCAGCTCCTTCTCAATCCGCCGGTTTTCCGTCACATCCACGGCAATTGCCCCGATACCGAATTCGTGGGTCCCGTCTCCCGTAAGAAATGTTGAAAACGAGAGCAGCCGCGGCAGGCCGTCTTTTCTGATTATGGGAATCTCAAACTCGCCGGTGCCGTTTTTAACGACCTTCGGAATGTATTCATCGCGGACCAGATCAAACGTAGGTTTATCAAAGATAATACCGATGCCGCCGTCCGTAAGTTCTTCCACGGAATAACCGGTGATTTTTGTCGCCCCGGGGTTTATGTACTCAAAACGGCCGTCCCGGCTGATATAGGAAATATACTGAGGAGAACTGTTCGCGATGGAAGACATGCGCAGCAGCCGTTTTTCGGTCTGGCTCCGGCTGATAACGGCTGAGATAACACTGGCGATTAAGATGATAAGCTGAACATCACTTTCATCCCAGTTTCTTTTTTCCCGGGTTTCATCAAAATACAGGACACCCCAGAAATCCCCGGAAACAAACACGGGAACGGCCAGAATGGACGATGTCTTCATCTGTGAAAAAACAATAAAATTATCGTTTTCCATTACATCCGACACAGCGATATGGGATGCGCCCTTGGTTATAAACTCATCATAGAGTCCTTCGCCGGGAATAAACGGTATGGCATTAACCATTATGGGATTTGAGTTATGAGCCCGGTTTATCCAGTCGTAATCAACATGGAGCGAATTCTGATCGGGGATGAACCGCGCGAGGATAGCCTTGTCCACATTCATGAACTCCCCTGCCATTTTCAGGGCGTTGGTAATGAGCACCGGCATATCCTCGGTGGAAATAAAATTCTGGGACAGAGCGGACATGAGTTCCTGCTGGCTGAGCCGCCGTTTTAGTTCCGCCGCGGCTTTAATATCGGTAATATCCGTCCGGTATTGGAGGTGTACGGTTTTCCCCTCTATCCAGTCGATCAGGCAGTCGGTGTTTTTATAATACCTGCCCGTTACGGAACTTTGGCCTTCCCAGGTAATAACGGAATCGGGATTGCTTTTGAGGCGATCCATGGGACAGAACGGACAGGGGCCGTCAAAATCCCTTTGAAGCACCTTCCAGCAGGTGTTGCCAATAACATCTTCCCGTAAACCGAAATGCTCCTTCATCCTGTCATTGACAAAAAGTATCTTTCCGGTATCCGGTTCGGTAACGTAGAGATAGGCATCCATGCCATTGAGAATGCTGAGAACCGTGTTGGCCGACAGGGAGGATTGGCGCAGCTCTTCAACCATATCATTTATCGAACGGCTTAACGCGTAGAATTCCCTGCTGTTAACCCGCCGGTCCAGAGCGATGCTGCCGCTGATGGTAAGTTTTTCCACATCCTCGGTCAGGCGTTCCAGGGGAGACAAAACAAAAATAACAATAACGCCGTAGAGGAGCAGCACAAAGACAACCACGGCAACCAGCAGCAGGCTGATGATACGGTTTATGGTAAACTGGTTATCCGTATACAGCGCCCAGGGGCCTTGCATTCTGAGGGTTGCCGGGGTACCGTCCAATCCGGCGAGGGGAATGGTTACGGACAGAACGGTCTGATTCATATGATCCAGGGCCGATTCGCTGCCGGAAGGTTTATCTTCGGGGATTACCGTAAAAGCCATGCTCTGGTAATGGGTGAGCCGGCTGAAAAACCCGCTGTCAAGAATTCTTCCGCAGAGGAAAGTCCCGGCCGGCTGGGAACTATCCCGGGGCGGGGAGATAGGTTCAGCCGCAACATAATAGGGAACATCGCCGTAAAATACCACTCCGCCGGCAGGCCGCCCGGAAATTCCGGAGAGAAAATCATAAAAATCAGCGGTAAGCAGTTCCGGGCGGGCGGAGCCGCCGTCCCAGGTTTCACTGTATACGGCCGTTCCCGCGGAATCCATGAAAACAGCAAAGGTAAGCCCGTATCTTTCGGCCATGGTCACAGACGGCCAGTTGTCCTGTATAAATCCGGGATTGTCCCCCGAAACAAAAGCCGCGGTTCCGGAACGGCCGGCGACGTCTTCTGCGGTAATAGTAATCTGGTTAAAGGCGTCGGCTATCTGCCCCTGGACAGCCCCCATCTGTTCCTGGAAATATTTATTTTCCGAACGGAGGAGCATTCCCGGTATAGCCCGCTGAAATACTGAAATAAAAAGTCCTGTAAATACCAGCAGGCTGATGCAGATAATCACAAGAACAATGGTCCGAAGGGACTGCAGCTTTTTTATATCCCGCACCGGATTCTCCTTTCGGTAAATTTACCCGAAGGCCTGGTTTATTATAGTTCCTCTTCGTTATTTTGCCCAGAATAAGCCGCGGGAAAACCGTACAGGGGTTTTCGCTCCCGTCAGACAGAATCCGCGGAATGGTTAAACTGGTATTTTACAAATATACGGGCGCTTTGGGTCACCTTAACGAGGTTAGGGACGTGTTTGTACCAGCCGTTTTTCCAGTGCAGCGTATAACCGGCTCCGATGGAAAAACCGTCCGTGACCGGATAGGAATATGAGACATCCGTATAAGAAAAGAGAACATGGCCGTTCGAGTTTTTGACTGTATTGGGGATAACCGCCATGTAATACCACAGGGAAGAAAAAAGCACTTCCCCCCAGACCGGGCTTTTGGCAGAAAGAAAGAGTTTTATGTTTGCCCCGGTCCCGTAGTTTCTGCGCTCCTCGTCTCCCGGTTCGACATCTTCATACTGGTAAAAATTTGCCGCCCCGATGCCTGTCCACCCGGCGTGGGCCTTGAGCTGGAAATCTCCGCTGCCGGGCAAAGCCCGGCGGTATTTGAAGGTCGCGTTAAGGGCGTTGGATGAATAATCACTGTTCGCGCTGGCAAAAAAATCAAAATTGAGGGTGAGCCCCAGGGCGGCTTTTCCACCGGAAGACATCCGCAGCGGACGGTAAAACAGATACCCGTCGGTTATGACGTGCATATCATACCAGACGAAACCGCCTCCCCCACCAATGGCCATATCAAACTGTTCAAACGGAATGTTGCTGCTTCCGGTATAGGGATCACCGTAGCTGATATCGTACCGGAGATTTACCGAAAGAATGTCCCATTTTTCCATCAAAGTATTCCCGGAGCCGCTGTACCGCCGGCCAATGGTGACCCCCGGCCCGGCGGAAAGAGAAGAAGCCATAATATTTCCGCCGCCGGGTTCCGGTTTGCGTCGGGTAACAAGGTTATTGAAGGAATGCATGGGGCTGAGGATAACCGCAAAGGGTGACCCCGCGGCATAGGCTTCGAGATACAGCCGGTGCAGGATCTCACCGACCGACGCGGCCCCGGGAACGGTAACCAGAAAATCATTGAGCGCGGGTCTGATACTTTCCCCGAAGAGTTCCCAGGTGGCGCTGCCGAGGGCGTCAAAGGCAATTGATTCGTAAAACGAAAATCCGTTCGCCCTGCCCGCCGCATGGTAGAAGGATCCTTGGTACGGATGGCCTATCTGATTGGTGATGAAAGTACTTTGATCCCAATCCCACCATCTAGTCAGGTTTTTCTTCCACGTTGCCGGGGATACCTCCGCGTATTCGGCCCCTGCGATAAAACGGTTGGCCGCCCACAGGACGGCATTGCTGAAAAGCGTCTCGCCGATGGCGGCAATATAGTTTTTCCCCTGATCTTCGTACGCTGATTCTTCCTCTTCCTGTGCCGAACACGGATACGGGGCCAATCCAAAAAGCAATATACACAATGGTACCAGGGCAAAAACAGTTCTTCTTTTCAAAAACAGAATCCTTTACTTTTATATGAGCGCTATGTGCCAGTTCAGAATTATCCGAAATTTTTCTAATTTATTCTATAGTAATTAAAAAATAACCATAATCCAGGCCGATAAAAACGCATTTTTGGCCCTTGGCCGGATTTTTATTGTATTAAAAAAACAAGCCCCCGTATCCGGGGGCCTGCTGCCATTTAGGTAATCAACACTGAAATGGAGAGATCATTCAACAACCGCTTCTTCCGGCTCTTCCGCTGAAAAATCTTCCGTTTCCTGTTCCACAGCCTTTTCGAGCTTCCGCTTTTCAAGGATTTCCTGCATATACACGTCGAGGTCCTGCTGGTTCTGGTCAAAGAGCTTGACCTGGCGGTACCGCTTCATGCCGGTGCCGGCGGGAATCGGATGACCAATGATGATATTTTCCTTCAATCCCCGGAGATAGTCGGTGGAACCGGCTATAGCCGCGTTGGTAAGTACCCGGGTGGTCTCCTGGAAGGACGCCGCAGAAAGGAAGGAGTCGATATTGAGGGATGCCTTGGTAATACCCTGGAACAGAGGCCGGGCGACCGCAGGCTGACCGCCTTCGGAAATAACCCGGTTGTTTTCCTCATGGAACCGGTATTTGTCCACCATTTGTCCGTAGATAAACTTGGTATCACCCACGGCTACGATTTCAACTTTCCGCATCATCTGGCGTACGATAACACCGATATGCTTGTCATTGATGGACACACCCTGAAGGCGGTATACCTGCTGGATTTCATCCATAAGGTAGCGCTGGAGGGTGCTTTCCCCAAGGATAAACAGAATATCATGGGGGTTAATCGAGCCGACGCACAATGCTTCCCCGGCTTCAACAGTATCGCCGTCCCGGATTAAAAGCCGTTTCGTCATGGGGATCAGATGTTTGTATTCCTTGCCGAAGGCATCATGGACAAATACAACCCGTTTACCCTTGATAATACCCTTGAAGGACACGATTCCGGAAACCTGGGCAAGAACCGCGGGGCTCTTAGGCTTCCTGGCTTCAAAGAGTTCGCTTACCCGGGGCAGACCGCTGGTGATATCCATGGCCTTGGCGGATTCCTTGAGGGTTTTTGCGATGGTACGGCCGGCGTTTATTTTTTCGCCTTCGTCAACCTGGATGTAAGCCCCTCCGGGAAGGAAGTATGAGGCGACTTCATTGCCGTCGTCATCCTCGATGAAGATCCTGGGCTGTTTGCTTTCAAGCTGGAATTCGGTGATGCGTTTTTCAATATTCCCGGTTTCCTCATCGATCTCTTCCTTCATGGTTGTACCCTGGATGATATCCTCATACCGTACAATACCGCTGGCTTCGGCGATGATTGGGTCGGAGAAGGGGTCGAAAGTGGCGAGGGCTTTTTCAGCTTCCACCACATCGCCTTTTTTAACCAGGAAATCGGAACCATTGCGGATTTCAATTTTCTGGTCCTGGCCGATAAGGTAGAGGATCTTATCCTTTACCAGGGCGTAGGCGATTTCAGGAGAAAGGATTTCCTCTCCCTTGCGGCGGATAATCGGCTCTCCCCGGATAATACGTTTGCCGTCTTCCACCAGGAGTTCATCCTTGCCTTCAAGCTTGTATTCCTTCATCACCTTGTTGACCACGGTGTAGCCGCGGCGGGTAAAGAGCCACCGTCCGTCGGAAAGCTCCACATGGGCTCCGGTAACTTCGCGGACATACACGGGGTACTTGAGGAAGGTACGGTTTTCTTCGCTGATCTTGGTCGCGGCGCCCCCGATATGGAAGGTACGCATGGTAAGCTGTGTACCGGGCTGTCCGATGGACTGGGCCGCGATAGTACCCACCGCTTCCCCGATCTCAACGGGACGGCCGGTAGCCAGATTGCGGCCGTAGCAGCGGCGGCAAACCCCGTGTTTCGCTTCGCAGGTGAGGACCGTCCTGATACGGACCGATTCGACCCCGGCCTGCTCAATGGCGGCGGCAATTTCCTCGGTAATCTCCTCATTCACGTCGATGATGAGCTCCCCGGTAATGGGATGCTTAACCCTCTCCAGGGTATACCGTCCGACGATGCGGTCGCTCAGGGGTTCAACAATATCCTCGCCATCTTTAATAGCGGAATAGGAAATACCGTTGATGGTGCCGCAGTCAACTTCGTTGACCACCACGTCCTGGGCAATGTCCACGAGGCGCCGGGTCAGATACCCGGCTTCCGCGGTTTTAAGAGCCGTATCGGCAAGTCCCTTGCGGGCGCCGTTGGTGGAGATAAAGAATTCGATAACCGAAAGGCCTTCTTTGAAGTTCGACCGGATGGGCAGCTCGATGATGTCCCCCGAGGGCTTCGCCATAAGGCCCCGCATCCCCGCCAGCTGGCGGATCTGGTTGCGGCTTCCCCGGGCGCCGGAGTTGGCCATCATGTATACCGAGTTGAATCCGCCCCGGTCGGCTTCCAGGGTTTTCATCATGATATTGGTGAGGTCTTCGTTGGTCTTTGACCAGACTTCAACGACCCGGTTGTACCGTTCTTCCTGGGTAATGTGTCCCTGGCGGTACTGCTTCTGGATGGATTCAACTTCCTTGTTGGCCTTGTTGATCATCTCGGTCTTTTCTTTGGGAACCACGATGTCATCCATACCGATGGTAGCGCCGAATACGGTGGCGTATTTATATCCCGTAGCCTTGATGGCGTCGAGCATTTTCACCGTGGTCCATGAGCCCTTATCATTCAGGATAACTTCAATAAGACCCCGGAGTTCCTTATCCTTGAGTTCATAGTTGAGGAAGGGAATCTCAGGCGGCAGCTCTTCGTTGAACACCAGCCGGCCGGCGCTCGTTTCGATGAGGCCGTCCTTGCCGATTTTCACTTCCCTGCCGTTTTTATCCCAGACCGGAGTCTTCGGAACTTTAACCGTGATCCGGGACTCCCACTCGAGGGATTTATTTTCCACCGCCATGAGGACTTCCTCTACCGAGGAATACCGGCGGCCTTCGCCCTTGGCTTCATTTTTGAACCGGGTGAGGAAGTTTATACCCAGGACCATATCCTGGGAGGGGAATACGATTGTTTTTCCGTTCGCCGGGTTGAGCAGGTTCCGGGCTGAAAGCATCAGGGTCCAGCATTCCATCTGCGCGCCTGGGTCAGGGGCACGTGGACCGCCATCTGGCCGTCAAAGTCGGCGTTAAAGGCGTGGCATACCAGAGGATGGAGCTTGATAGCTTTTCCTTCCACCAGCACCGGCTCAAAAGCCTGGATACCGAGACGGTGGAGCGTGGGCGCGCGGTTCAGCAGCACCGGATGTTCCTTGACCACTTCGTCGAGGATGGCGAAGACCTCGGGGTCTCCTGTTCCACCAGCATCTTGGCTTTCTTGATATTATAGACACGTCCTTGTCGACGAGTTTCTTCATTATAAAAGGCTTGAACAGTTCCAGAGCCATCTTGGTGGGGAGTCCGCACTGCCACATCTTGAGGTCCGGCCCGACGGTAATAACCGAACGGCCGGAATAGTCGACCCGCTTGCCGAGAAGGTTCTGGCGGAACCGGCCCTGTTTTCCCTTGAGCATGTCGGAAATGGATTTGAGGGGCCGGTTGGAGGCGCCCTTTACCCCGCTTTTCTTGGAGTTGTCGAAGAGGGCGTCCACCGCTTCCTGGAGCATGCGCTTCTCGTTGCGGATGATGATGTCCGGCGCGTTAAGGGCCTGGAGCCGCTTGAGACGGTTGTTCCGGTTGATCACCCGGCGGTACAGGTCGTTGAGGTCGGAAGTCGCGAACCGGCCGCCGTCGAGCTGGACCATGGGCCGGAGCTCCGGCGGGATCACCGGGATGACTTCCATGATCATCCATTCGGGTTTGTTGCTGGAGCTTCGGAAGTTCTCGACGATTTCGATGCGCTTGAGAAGCCGTTTGTCGCTCTTGGCCCTTTTCGATCATCTTGGCCCGGAGTTCCATGGCCATCTGGTCGAGGTTAAGGTTTTCCAGGAGGGTCCTGATTGCCTCGGCGCCCATGCCGGCGCTGAAACCGCCGCCGTAGCGTTCCTGGGCTTCGTAATATTCCTCCTCGGTGAGGAGCTGGTTCTTCTTGAGATCCGTGTCACCGGAATCGATGACCACGTATTTTTCGTAGTAGAGCACCGAACGGGAGCGGCCATAGGGAGATCCAGCAGGAGTCCCATGCGGCTGGGCACGGACGGTAATACCAGATATGGGAGACCGGCGCCGCCAGTTCAATATGGCCCATCCGTTCCCGGCGGACCTTAAAATGGGTTACCTCAACCGCAGCGGTCACAGATAACACCCCTTATAGCGGATTGACTTGAATTTTCCGCAGTAGCATTCCCATTCCTTGGTGGTTCCGAAAATGCGTTCGCAGAAGAGACCGTCCTTTTCCGGCCGCAGGGTCCGGTAGTTGATGGTCTCGGGTTTTTTAACTTCTCCGTAGGACCACGCCCGGATCATCTCCGGGGAGGCCAGACGGATCATAATGGAATCGAAATCCTGAATATCCCGCATATATTCTTTTACCTCTTTAGAAATTGGAACCGGATTTGGTAATCAGTTCCTCATCCCGCTCGGTGAGCGGAATCTGTTTTCCCTTGGCGTCATAGATAGTCATATCCAGCGCCAGGCCCGCAGTTCCTGAACCAGTACGTTGAACGATTCGGGATCCCCGCGGTGGTGGAGGCTCACCCTTCACGATCGCTTCGTAGATCTTGGACCGTCCGGTCATATCGTCAGACTTGATAGTCAGCAGTTCCTGCAGTGTATTGGCGGCGCCGTAGGCTTCCAGAGCCCACTTCCATTTCCCCGAGACGCTGCCCGCCGAACTGGGCTTTACCGCCCAGGGGCTGCTGGGTAACCAGCGAATACGGTCCCGTTGACCGGGCGTGCATCTTGTCGTCCACCAGGTGATGGAGCTTGAGGAAGTAAATCGTACCGCAGAAGACCTGGTTCACGAATTCCTCGCCGGTCCGTCCGTCCCGGAGGGTCGTCTTTGACGTAACCGGCAGTCCCGCTTCCTTGAGTTTCGTTTCAATCTCATTGGTATTGGGTGACTCGAAACCGGCACCGCGAACCATTCATCCAGGGTAGACGCTGCCCAGCCGAGCTCGGTTTCCAGGAGCTGGCCGATGTTCATCCGCGAGGGAACCCCCAGAGGCGTCAGACAGATGTCCAGGGAGTGCCGTCTTCCATGTAAGGCATATCCTCTTCGGGAAGAATCGGGCAACGACGCCTTTGTTTCCGTGGCGGCCCGCCATCTTGTCCCCTTCCCGGAGTTTGCGTTTGGTCGCGATCAGAACCTTTACCACTTCATCGACACCGGGATTGAGATCATCCCTTCGGTGCGCTTAAGCCGCTGGATGTCGATGATGGTCCCTTCGATGCCGTGGGGCACCCGGAGGGATGAATCCGGACTTCCTTGGCTTTTTCACCGAAGATCGAGTTAAGCAGTTTGAATTCCGGGGTGGTTTCGGTTTCACTCTTGGGAGTGACCTTTCCGACGAGGATGTCGCCGGACCGCACCTTGGCGCCGACCCGGATAATGCCTTCGGCATCGAGATTGTCCAGGCTCTTTTCCGAAGTATTGGGAATATCCCGGGTGATTTTTTCCGGACCCAGTTTCGTTTCCCGTACTTCGGTGATGAATTCCTTTATGTGGATGGAGGTGAACATGTCTTCCTTGACCACCCGCTGGGAGATCAGGATTGAGTCTTCGTAGTTGTATCCGTTCCAGGGCATGAACCCCACGAGGATGTTCCGGCCCAGGGCGAGTTCGCCTTCCTTGGTGGCGGGCCGTCGGCAATAACCTGGCCCGCAACGATTTTCTCACCGGCACTGACGATGGGCCGCTGGTTGTAGCAGGTATCCTGGTTGGTCCGCTGGTACTTGATGAGCTGGTACACATCCGGCTTGTCATCCTTGCCCGCCTTATCGGGCTTGATGTGGACTTCGTGGGAGGTGACCCGCACCACGGTGCCCGCCCGCCGGGCTTTGACCAGAACCCGGAGTCGTAGGCGCACTTGCCTTCCATACCGGTTCCAACCCGGGGAGCTTCGGGGAAAATCAGGGGAACCGCCTGGCGCTGCATGTTGGAACCCATCAGGGCACGGTTGGCGTCGTCGTGTTCAAGGAAGGGAATCAGGGACGCGGAAACCGAAATAATCTGCTTCGAAACGTCCATGAACTGGATATCCTCGGGCCCGCGGGTGGTGTAAATCACCCTGGCGGCGGCAGGAAATCTGCTTGTCCGCGAAGGACCCGTCATCGTTGAGGGCCGCGGAAGCCTGGGCAATGTAGTACCGGTCCTCGTCCATGGCGGACAGGTAGTCGATATCCTTGGTGGCGACCCCTTCACTACCTTGCGGTAGGGAGTTTCGAGGAAACCGTATTCGTTGACCCGTGTGTAATTAGCCAGTGAAACGATAAGTCCGATATTCGGACCTTCCGGCGTCTCGATGGGGCACATACGGCCGTAATGGGTATAGTGAACATCCCGGACTTCAAAACCCGCCCGGTCCCGGGGAAAGACCCCCCGGTCCCAGGGCGTTGAGCCGCCGCTTGTGGGTCAGTTCCGCCAGGGGGTTAACCTGGTCCATGAACTGGGACAGCTGGCTGGAGCCGAAAAATTCCTTGATGGCCGCGACCACAGGTTTGATTGAAATCAGATCCTGGGGTTTGATGGTATCGGTTTCTTTGAGGCTCATCCGTCTTTGGGCGATCCGCTCCATCCGGCTGAAGGCGGTCTTCATGGTATTGGCCATGAGTTCGCCCACGGACCGGACCCGGCGGTTTCCGAGATGGTCGATATCGTCGATATTTTCATCCCCCACGTACACCTTGATGAGGAATTTCATCGTGGCGATGATATCCTGTTTCGTGAGGGTAATTCTTCCAGCGGCGGCTGGAAGTCGAATTTCTTGTTCAGCTTGTACCGGCCGACCCTGCCGAGATCGTAGCGCCGGGAGGTAAAGAACATCCCCAGAAGGTCCTTTTCTGCGGCTTCCACGGTGATGGATTCCCCGGGCATGAGCACCGAGTATACCGCGGACAGGGTCCTCCTTGGAGGGCTCATCCCTGGAGGGATCTTCCTTGACGAACTTGATCTCTTCCCGCTCAAAGCAATTGAGGAGCATAGAGGAATTGAGGGAATCCGCCGCTTCGAAGTCGATGACTTCCACGGTCTTGATTCCATGCACCAGGAGTTCGTCAATATCATGGGGATGGAGTTTTCTCCGGCCCGGTACAGTTTTTTCTGATCTTCCGCCTTCGGTGGTTGAAGCCCCAGATAGCGGCGGCGAGCACCCGGCCGGTATTTTTTCCTTGGTTTTGCGGTCATCTTTGGATGGTGAGCTTTTCCGTGGTGTAAAAAGCGCGGATAATATTCGCGGCTTTCGAAACCGAGAGCTGAGGAAGATATTCCCAGGATTCGTTTCTTCCGGTCAATCTTGGCGTAGATCAGTTCCCGCTTCTGGTCGATTTCGAATTCGAGCCATGATCCCCGGTAGGAATATCCGGGAGGAGAAGATGCCTTCTCGTGGCTGAAAATAACCCCCGGAGAGCGGTGAATCTGAGAAACCACACCCGCTCGCACCGTTATGATAAAGGTGCCCGCTCGCTCATGATGGGGATATACCCATATGATATCTTTCTGCCGGATTTCACCGGTCTGCTGGAAATCAGGTTGATCCGGGCCTTAAGAGGAACCGCGTAGGTGAGACCCTTCTGTTTGCATTCCTGTTCGGAGAATTTGATATTATCCTCGTCCAGGTTATAGTATTCATATTCAAGCACCATATCACCGTTGGGCTTTCGATGGGAAAGGTTGCCCTGAACACTTCTTCCAAACCCTGTTCCTCAGGGGCTTTTTTCTCCGTATGCGGTCCCGCTGGAGGAACCGTTCATACGAGCAGAGCTGAATATCTATAAGATCGGGAAGTTCCATAACATCGCGGATGTCCTTCCCTACGTATTTCCGTTTACTGATTGCTTTACCTTTACATTCCTTACCCCTGGATTGGCGCCGTCCGGTTCCCCGGTTATCTTGGTTACTGACGAAACTGGCCATAGACTACAAAAGGCCCCGGTCAGTTTGAGGCCGGAAGCCCTATAGCTGAAGCCCTTTTGGGCTTCAGCTACGTTACGAGAAATAGGTTTAATTTTTTTACACAATTACTGAACTTCAACAGTACCGCCGCGGCAGTGACTGCTTCCTTGATCTTATTGGCCTCATCCTTGGAGGCACCTTCCTTAAGGGTTTTGGGAGCTCCTCAACGAGTCCTTCGCTTCCTTAAGGCCAAGACCGGTAACAGCCCGAACTTCTTGATAACCGCAATTTTCTTCGCGTCTCAAAGGCTTTAAGAATTACATTGAATTCCGTCTGTTCCTCAGCGGGAGCTGCTGCGGCGCCGGGAGCGGCACAGCGGCGGCCATGTACGGGAGCTGCGGCGGAAACACCGAATTTCTTCCATTGCTTTAACCAGTTCGGAAACTTCCAGAACGGTCATGGATGAAATTGCTTCAAGAATCTGATCAGTAGTAAGCGCTGCCATATTATCTTCTCCTATATACATTTGCTGCTGCCCCCATACGAAGCTTTTTGTGCGGCTTTACGCCGCCGGTGCCGCCCGCAGGGACAGCGCCATTATTTAAAACCGACAGGAACGGCAGCTTTCCGAAGCCTGAAGGTTTATACACATTACGCTGCGCCTTCGCCTTTTTGTCCGCCACTGCCTGGAGGGTACGCACCAGCCGGGCATTAACGTCGTTCAGGGCGGCCGCGAGGTTCCGTACCGGTCCGTTCATCACGGACATAAGCATGGAAATAAGCTCCAGCTGCCGGGAAGTTTGGAAAACGCCTCGATCTGGGGCCGCGTCGTAAATGGTCAACCACGAGTCCGCCCTTCACTTTAAGCGCGGGGTTTCCTTGGCAAAGTCGAAAGTATCTTCGCGACTTCGTTGGCATCCTGGGTGAAATCGCCACCGCGGTGGGTCCCACCAGGTAACCCGCCACATCGGGGCTTCCATTTCTGGAACGCGATGCGGGCAAAGTTGTTCTTAACAATTTGAACTGGGCATCCTTTCCCCGAAGCTGCGCCGGAGGTGGTAATCTGGCTCCACCGTAAGCCCGCGGTAATCGGCGAAAATATAATCCGGCGCGGAACCGAAGACACCCTTCAGTTCGTTTATGGAAGAAACCTTAGCTTCCTGTAATTTTTTTGCAACAATTGCCATGGTCTACTCTCATCCCTCAGGGAAACCCAGACACCGGGCCCCATGGTGGAATTACCGAAACGGTGTGGATAAATTCACCCTTTGCGTCGGCGGGTTTCTTCCGCTGATTTCGCTGACCACGCGCGGATGTTTTCGGCGATTTTTTCGCCTTCCATGGAAACCTTGCCCACCGCCAGATGAACCACGCGTTTTATCGGCCCGGAATTCCACCCGGCCTTTCTTAAGTTCAGCCAGGGCGCCTTTGAGATCAAAGGTAACGGTTCCGGTTTTGGGATTGGGATAAGCCCCGGCGGCCGAGAACCATACCGAGTTTACCGACGTCCTTCATCATATCCGGGGTAGCTACGGCACATCAAATCGAGCCAGCCGCCCTTTACCTTTTCGATGAGTCATCGCCGCCCACGTAGGTGGCACCCGCTTCCTGGGCTTCCTTTTCCTTTTCGCCCTTGCAGACACCAGGATGCGTTTTTCACCCCGGAACTGGTTGGAAGGCCACCGTGTCACGGACGGACTGGCTTTTCTTGAGGTTGAGCTTTACCGAAACGTCCACGGTTTCGTCGAATTTAGCGAAGGAAAGGGTTTTAACCATATCCAGAGCGCCGTTGAGGTCGTAGGTTGTTTCCGCTTCGTATTTCTTAAGACTTCGAGGTACTTTTTTCCGTGTCTCATTTTTCCACCTCGACACCCATTGACCGGGCAGTGCCGGCGATAATCTTCATCGCACCATCAATATCATTGGCCGAAAGGTCGGGCATCTTCGTTTTGGCAATCTCTTCGAGTTTTGCCTTGGGAAGTTTTCCCACCTTTGTCTTGTGGGGTTCGCTGGACCCCTTCTCCAGCCCGATAGCTTTTTTGATAAGCACCGCGGCGGGAGGCGTTTTGAGAATGAAGGTGAAGGATTTGTCCGTATACACGGTGATAACCACCGGTATGATCAGGCCGGGCTCCATGCTTTTTGTCCGGTCATTGAACTGCTGGACAAACTGGGGAGCGCTGACACCATGAGGTCCAAGGGCAGGTCCGACGGGCGGGGCCGGGGTGGCCTTGCCGGCGGGACACTGCAGCTTGATCATGGCAGTCACTTTCTTCTTTGCCATTCATTTGCTCCTTTTGTGGTATACCCGGAATCAACCGTCCGGGGTAGCGTCCCTGTCTTACACAGGAACTCCCATCTTTGGAGGTAACACCTCTAAGAACGTTTAGAACGTCCTTTTATATATGAGAAGCGCCGGGTCTACAACCCAAACGCCGCTTAACACTGCAATCCTACAGTTTCTCCACCTGCAGGAGATCGACTTCCACGGGGTATTCCGCCGAAGATACCGACCATAACCTTAAGCTTGTTCTTTTCGGGATTAACTTCTTCAATAGTCCCGGTAAATGATTCAAATGGTCCGTCAATAATCTTGACCTGTTCTCCGGCGGAAAAGCTCTGCCGGGTCCGTACGGGCCGCTCGCCTTTGATTTCGCCGGACTTCTGGAGTATGGAACGGGCTTCGTCGCCGCTTAAGGGCTGGGGTTTCCGGTCGGCGGGGGTCCCCACGAATCCGGTAACACCCTGGATTTTCTTGATTTTTGAACAGGCAACCTTCCAGGAGAGGTCCGGAAGATCCATTTCCACCAGGATATACCCGGGAAGGAACTTTTTGGTCATGGTCCGTTTTTTCCCGTCCTTGACCTCAACAACCTCTTCCGACGGAACCTTTACATCCCGCACGACTTCTTTATCCAGATCCCCGGATTCCATCATCATGCGGATAGTTTTCTCTATTTTATTTTCGTATCCGGAATACGTGTGGAGGACATACCATCCCGTAGCCATGGCGAACCTTTTTACTTAAAATATTGCCTGGACGCCCAGAAGAAGCAATACGTCCACCAGACCGAGAACCGCAGCAAAAATTACGGTGGAAATGATCACGACTTTGACCGAACTGATAACATCATCCTTGCTGGGCCATACCACTTTACGGAGCTCAGCGTAGGATTCTTTTATGAATTGAACGATTTTGTTCATACCATCCCTCTTCAGTTGTCCGGATTCGAAGAATCCGGCCGGTTTCTTTTCAGGTATCTACCAGGCCAGGTAGGACTCGAACCCACAACATTCGGTTTTGGAGACCGACGCTCTACCATTAGAGCTACTGGCCTAAATAACTATTTAACTTTTGCCTCTTTATGCAGGGTATGCTTCCGCTCAAAGGGACAGTACTTGTTGAGTTCAAGCTTTTCCTGCATATTGCGGCGGTTTTTCTTGGTGGTATAATTTTACGTTTGCATTCACTGCATTGCAGTGCGATAAGTTCAACCGCAGTCTTTTTAGTTGCCATAATCAACCCCTTAAAACCGGAAAACCCGGAAAATCAATCTTTTTTCTATAAAATACCGGCATCCCTCGAGCGGACGGCACGAAGAGACGCCCGCTTTACCCATTTGATGCCAAAACTCTGGCATAGGGAAGCCCTCGAGCGGAATCGAACCGCTGACCGCATCCTTACCATGGATGTGCTCTACCGACTGAGCTACAAGGGCATGTACATCACATTTTACTATGTCCCGTGAACATACCAGGATTGGCCGCGAATGTCAAGACCAGGCGCATTTTCCCTATTGATTTTCTTTACATTATAACCATTAGTTATTACAGGAGAAACCAATATTATATGGATACAAATATACCCAAAAAACAGGGATTCAGCAGTATATGGGCCTCACCTTCCTTATTGGCTTTGGTTTTTTCACCATGGGACTTATGGACCCGCTGTACGATACCTATATACCCGTGTTTTTACGCCGGTATATCGCGTCCAATGCCGCCGTGGGAGGTGTAATGACCCTGGATAACCTCCTGCAGCTGTTCCTGATTCCGTTTATATCCATCTGGTCCGACAGAACCCGGACGAGGATCGGCAGACGGATGCCCTTTATCATCGTGATGCTCCCTATTTCCGCGGTTTTATTCACCCTCTTTCCCAAAGCAGCCTCCCTTTCCCTGGCGGCCCTGATTATCCTGATATTTATCTTCAATATGTTTAAAACATCGGTCCGCGGTCCAGTGGTAGCGCTCATGCCCGATACTATCCCCGGAGAATACCGTTCCGAAGCCAATGGTGTAATCAATATGATGGGCGGCATAGGGCTTATTGCGGGAACCCTGGTACTGGCGCCGCTTATAGGAATAAACGAGCAGATCCCTTTACCGCGGCGGGAATCTGTATTCTGGCGGCGGTGCTGGTTCTGTTTCTTTTCGTAAAGGAACGTCTTCCCCAAGACGGAACCGAGGCCAAGGAAGAACAAATTCCGGTTTTTGCTTCTATTAAAAAGGTTTTTTCATCGGGAAATACCAGTATTCCCAGAATACTTATCTCCCTGTTTTTCTGGTTCATGGCGTATGAAGGAGCAAAACCTTTTTAGGGTTATTTATGGTAGAATCCATGGGCGCAGCCGAGGGATACGCCGCCTTTGCCCAGGGTGCTGCGGGAATTTCCAGCGTCATCCTGGCGATCCCCGCGGGTTATTTTGCACACCGTCTGGGCAGGAAGAATTATATCCGCCTGTGCCTCATCTGCATCACCATCATACTTCTGCTTATACCGGCAAGCGGTTACCTGGCATCGAAACTGGCCCTGAGCCCCGGAAGCAGTCTGGTGATTTTCCTTATTCTGATGTTTATATACGGCGCGTTCTGGATCGGTATTGTGGTTAATTCCTTTCCTATGCTGTGGCAGATGGCGTCTTTCGGCACCATGGGGTATATACCGGACTGTATTATACCTTCAGCCAGGCCGCGGCCGTTTTGGCTCCTCCGGTGACCGGACTCATATCGACCTGGCGGGATACCCGGGGATCTTCATTTTCGGGGCAATGTGCATGGCAGCAGCCTGGATTATTATGGGCGGGGTATCCCAGGGGGAAGCCGGAGAAAGCCCGGAACGTTCCGGTTCCGATGCATAAATCCGGATAACTATCCGTAAACACAGGGGCTTTCCTGCTTGGAAGATTCTGCACTCCCTTTCATTTTAGCGGTAATTTCATATACTTAACGTAACGGGATAGTGAATCCTGAATTTCAACTGTGAGGTGGCGCCATGTCCATTCATATTGCAGCAAAAAGGGCGATATCGCCGAAGCGATTCTTCTTCCGGGAGACCCCTGCGGGCAAAGTTCATCGCGGAGAATTTTCTGGAAAATCCGGTCCAGTACAACGATGTCCGGAACATTCTGGGCTATACCGGAACCTATAAAGGTAAAAAGTATCGGTCCAGGGAACGGGCATGGGGATTCCGTCAATTTCAATCTATGTGAATGAACTGTTCAGGGAATACGACGTAAAACGGGCTATCAGAATCGGGACCGCCGGAACCATCCAGAAGGATGTGAAGGTCCGGGACATGGTCCTGGCCATGTCCGCGTGCACCGATTCCGGGGCGAACAACATACGCTTCGGCGGGAGGAGCTTCGCCCCCACGGCGACCTTCAGCCTGCTGAAAAAAGCCTACGAAGTGGCGGTCCAGAAGGGCTGGGATCCCAAGGTCGGCAGCGTCGTTTCGTCGGACATGTTCTATACCGAAGATCCCGAGGAATGGAAAATGTGGGCCAAATACGGAGTTCTCGGCCTGGAAATGGAAGCCGCCGAACTGTACACCCTGGCGGCGAAATACGGCCGGGAATGCCTCGCGATCCTGACCATCTCGGATTCCATGATAAGCCACGAAGTAACCACCGCCGAAGAGCGCCAGACTACCTTCACCCAGATGATGGAAGTAGCCCTGGAAACGGCGATCTCGTAGGAGTTCCTATGGAGGGGTCCGGCCCCTCCGCGGAAGCCGTCCCGGGAACTATTCCAGAGCCGGCTGTGTAATTAAAAAAGGAAAAAGACATGGTAAAAAATCCCCAGTACATACTTCTTGTGGACGATGAGGAAAATATTCTCAAGTCCCTGCGCAGGGAGCTGGCCGATTGGGCAACGGAAAAAGGGGTCCAGATTCTGACCGCCCGCTCCGGAGAGGAAGGCCTCGAGATTCTTCAGAAAAAGGGGAATTATACCCAGCTTGTCATTTCGGATCTTAAGATGCCCAGGATGAAGGGGTCGGATTTTCTGCTCAAGGTCCATGAAAAATACCCCGGGATTATTTCCATCCTTCTTACGGGATACTCCGATACGCAGGAAATCATAAAAGCGGTACAGGCCGGGATATTCAGCTTTATCCTGAAACCCTGGGACCGGAATTATCTGCTCCGGGAAATCGAAAAAGCCTATGAATACTGGGATTTGCGGCGCCGTAATTCGGACTATATGATGATTATGGAGGATGAGCTCAAGTGGGCGGGGGAACTCCAGAAGGCCATGCTTAAACCGGTGCTGCCCCGTTCCGAGGGTATGGAATTCCGTCTGAGCTACCATTCGGTTCCGGGACTGTACGTGAGCGGGGATTATTACGATGTAATTCCCCTTTCGGCGGGTAAATACCTCATCATGCTCGGGATGTTTCCGGCCACGGCGTCCGGGCGGCCATGATTACCAGTATCCTCAAAGCCGTGATATACCCCGAATATGTACAGCTTGCCAAACCCGGGGAGTTTTCCCCCAGCGCCTTTCTGGGATGGCTCAATGAACGGATCAATTTTGAACTCCGGAAAACTTCGGGACTGCTGATCACGTTTTTCGCGGGGGTTATCAACGTAAAATCCGGATACATCGCCTATTCCAACGCGGGCCAGACTCATCCGTATATCCTCAGGCAGGACACGGCGATTGAGCTTCCCGTGTCAGGAACGAGCCTGGGATTCTCCAATTCCGTTCTGTACAGCGAGCAGAGCGCCCCGATCCGGAAAAACGATGTGATCACCCTGTATTCCGACGGATTAACGGAAATAACCGGCCGGGGAATTCACGCCCAGATCACTCCCCAGGAGCTCTTCTCGGAAGTTCCCTACGGCCAGGATTACCACTCCCGGCTTTTGCAGAAGGCCCTGGAAAAAGCCGGTGCCCGGGAGTTCAGTGACGATGTAACCCTGCTGTCGGCCCGTATCGTGTAAGGCAGGGAAAAAATATTTTAAAAAAATGGGAAGGGATGGTATGGAACTTACGACAGCGGCCCCCGGACTGGAAACCGCGGCGGAACTCTGCGCCGCCTTCGGTAAAGACGACAGTGAATTCGCCGGCATAGCCCTGGCGGAAATTCTGAAGCGCCGGTTTAACGTTCCGGCGGCGGCGGCTTTCTACAAAACGCCCCTGGGATTCAGGTTTTTTCCCGCCGGAGGGCCGGAGCCTAAAACTCTGTACCGCAGCGAGTGGATGGATGGGATTATCCGGCAGAGCGCGGGAAAAACCCTGACCGATTTCGGCCCCTGGGCCATGCCGGGCTACGGGCCGCCGGAAAAATTCTGGATTACCCTCACCCTTAAGTTATCAAAAACAACCCCGGGTTATATCATCCTCGGCAGGTCATCAGAGCCGTGGCAAAGCCGGGCCGAACGGGATTCGCTGAAAAAAATAGGTGAGATCATCTCCCCCATCGCGCGGATGCGTATTGAAAAACGTTCCGCGGACGCGGAGAAAACGAAAAAGGAACTCCAGCTCACGAATGAACGGAACAGGCTCCAGGGATTGATCGACTCATCACCGGATCTGATCTACGCCGCCGATCCGAAGGACCATATCATCAACATAAACCGGGCGGGGATGCAGCTTCTGGGCATTAAAAACCCCGGGGAGATAATCGGCAAAAAAGCCTCGGAATTTGCCTTTAACCCCGGAGACCGGGCGGTTCTCGCGAAAAAACTGCGGGAAGAAGGCTTCCTGCGGAACTACGCCATACGGCTCAAGGGAAAAAACGGCAGGCCGGTTTACTGCCTGGAATCGTCCACAGCGGTAACCGATGCCGGGGGAAAACTTATCGAATACCAGGGGATTATCAAGGATATTACCAGTTACGTCGCTATTGAGCAGGAACTGAAGGAAGCCAACCGAAGTCTGGCCCAGGCGAATGAAAATCTGAAGAAGACCCAGAGCCTCATGGTCCACCAGGAAAAACTGGCGTCCATAGGCCAGCTTGCCGCGGGTATCGCCCATGAGATAAACAACCCCTTAAGTTTTCTGAAAAGCAATTACGGCGCCGCGGAAAATTACATTGCCCGGCTCAAAACGCTGGCGGGAACGGCTCCGGGCAGTCCGGACGGTGACACCAAATCCCGGGAAATGGACAGGATTTTCGGGGAGCTGGATGATATTTACCGTGAATCCGGCGACGGCTTTGACCGGATTATCAACATCATCCGGGACCTGGGGAGTTTTTCCCGTTCCAGTGAAACCGAGGACTTTTCGCAATACGATGTTAATGAGGGTATACGAAGCACCCTTGCGGTCGCCCGGAACGGAATAAAGGATATTGCCCGGGTAAAAACAAAATTGGGAAATGTCCCGATGATTCGGGCCCGGGGCGGCGAAATAAACCAGGTTATCCTTAATATCGTTATGAACGCCGTCCAGGCTATCGGTTCGGAGAAAAACGCGGAAAAAGGCTTGATTGAAATAAGCACCCAGGCGAACGGCCCCCAGGTACGGATAATCATCCGGGACAATGGCCCCGGAATTCCCCCGGCGGTGATTTCAAAAATATTCGATCCCTTTTTTACAACCAAAGATCCCGGAAAGGGTACGGGCCTTGGCCTGAGCATTTCCTACCATATTATTGCCGAAAAACACCGCGGAAGTATTACGGTTCAGTCAAAAGAAGGAAAGGGTACCAGTTTTATTATTGACCTGCCGGTAAACGGCCCCCCTAAAACAGAATAAAACCGGGATTTCCCAACGCGGCCGCGATAATACTGTAATAAAGATCCTCAATATAAACTCGACAAACCGGGAGATCTGATATACCATCGAAATTATCCCGCATAAATTGGAGTACGTTTTGCCGTACAGCATCCTGCAGAGGAGAACGTTTCCCCTATTGATTATGGCGGCTCTTTTATCCGCCGCTTCCTGTTCAAAGGAGAAAAGAAACCAATCCCCGGTCAGCGCGCCGGCGGTAAAAAACAGCTCCGGACTGACGCCGTCGGGTATCGTAACGATTCAAAACACACCGCTGTACCAATTTAATTCAGACTCGCGGAGAGGCGCTCCGCAGTGGGCTGCGGCGCTTGATTTCGGCGAAACCGTGGAGCTGGACGGTCCCTATAATCCCAACAGCTACGATACTATTGATGAAGAAAGCATAAATCTCATTCCCGTCCGCCGGCCGGCGTCCGCAGACGGCGGTCCGGAGCTGCGGGGATGGATGAACAGAAACCATTACGCTTCCGAAGATTCCAGGATCGCCGCGGTCATGGCGTCAGAAATCGTACTTGAATCCGGAAGCGGCAGCGTAACCATTACACGGGGATATCCGGTGGTTGTCTATCCGGATACCGCGGACGGTTCGGCGGTGAATATTTATTCGGTGGAATTTGCCAGCAGCTTTGATAAAAAGCCGGTAAAAAAAACAGACCTGTCCTTTAATCCCGATGATGTCGGCGTCGCGGTCAGCGTTGCCAGAGCCGCGGGGCAGCGGAACGCCGATAAAGCCAGGGCTATTCTCGAAGAAGCAGAAAAACAATATCCGGCCAGCGCGCTCGTTCCGGTGATACGCCGGCGCCTGGAACCGCAGCAGGACGCGCCGGCGGAACGTTCCCTTGAGCCGCTGATGGGAATTTTTTCCGTAGGAAACATGGCCGCGGCGGTATATGAACAGCCGGAAAAAACCGCGGCGATCCTGGGCTACATCGAGGAATTCGAGGATGTCACCGTAACGGCCCGGACGAAAACCGCGGAACAGGCTGATTCGGGAAGCGTCAGATGGTATTACAGTACCCATCCTCTGGAAGGGTGGATTTTCGGAACGGATCTTGAGGGGGCTGATTAATGAAACGGAATTTGCACAGAATGAATATTCAGAGAATTGTGATGACAGCAGTACTCTGTGTCGGAACCGCGGCGGCCCTCTGGTCCCAGAACGAACCCTCCGGAGGGGATGAACCCCTGAGGGTCGGAGAAGCGGCGATTCTGTACCAGGAAGCGCCAGAAGCGCCCGCACGGCGCCATCAGGGCGAACAGTACCTGCGGGCCGCGATCATTCCCATGAGCACCCCCGACGCTCCGGTACGGATACGGTTTGAAAAAGGGGTGGACCTTTCCAAGGTACGGAATTCCTCGGATTTATCCCTGAGAATTTCCTTCCCCTACAGCGGCAGATCTGTTTCGGGAAAATGGGAATGGAAGGATTCCCAGGAAGTACACTTCGTCTTTAACCAGCCGCCGTCGGTAGGAACCTATGTTTCGGTAACCGTCAGCGGGAGGGTCACCCTGCAGTCCGGCAATACCAGTCTTCCGGTATACTCCTCCCTTGAGTTTGTCGTGGAAAATTTCATGATGGGAACAAAGACGAATTCCCGTCCCGTGGTTCCCGGAAAACCTGCGTTTGTGGCGGTGCTCAACTCCGGAACCGGAAGAGTGGGAAACGGCCCGCTCCATCTGCTGTACGATCAGCCCGTTAACCACCGGGATCTCGCGGCCATGATTGAGGCAAGTTCGGGGACGGAAATGATTCCGGTGGAGGTATATAAACCGGATACCATCTTTTTCGATCCCGAGGGCCGGTATGAAACGAGCCACGTAGTGGCCATCCGTTTTTCCGAGCTTCCCCCGGACAGGGCAACGGTGAAACTGAAATACCCGCTGGAAGCGGTTTCCGGCACGGAAAGTTTCGCGGAAGCTTCGTATACGGTTTTTACGGATTTCCGGTGGTCCGGCTGGGATTTTGAACGGCTCCAGCGGGGAACCGCGGCCCGGCTGTCAAACGAATGGGAACTTTACTTCAATTCACCCATCGATCCTGTTTTATTCGAAGAATCCTTTTCCATCAGCCCAGCCCCGAATTACCTGACGCTGCGGTATTACGACAGAAGCGTTTATATCCGGGCGGACTTTGACATAGGCAGGACCTATTCCATGGAACTGTCCCCGGATTTTATCGATGCCCTCGGGAACAGGCTGCAGAATCCCATTTCCTTTGCCTTCAAAAGCCAGGATTTAACGCCCATCTTTGAGGTGCCCGTTACGCCCCTGGTCCTGGAAACCGGAACAAACCGGCTGCCGGTTAAATACAGAAATCTCAGGGATATTACGATCCGTACGTATACGTTTGACGGGGTCGGCAATTTTATCCGGAGCCTCGCGGCTAATGATCCGTACGCGGGAAATGTACGTTCCTCGCCGGGAGATTCGATTTCCGTGCGGCCGGAACAGAATACCATCAATCAGTTTTATCAGGCAGATTTTGGTATCGGTACCGAACCCGGTCTGAAACGTCTGGACATACAGGCCGCCGGGCGGGGAACGGAAGCGGAACCGCAGTATTCAAAATCCATCCTCCTTCAGTCCACCAATATCGGGATAAGCGCAAAGGTATCCGACGGAGCGGTCTTTGTATGGGCTACCCGGATGAGCAATACCCTTCCCATTAACGGGGCAAAGGTACGGCTGTTTTCCGCTTCGGCACAGCAGCTCGGTGAGGCTGTCACCGACGCCAGGGGCATTGCCCAGATAAAATCATCCCACGCCATTGGCACCGGCCTGGAGGCCCCGCTTTTTGTGTCCGTAGAATCCGGCGCCGATACGGCGGTCTGCCGTCTTATCAACAGTGAAATGTCCAGTCCCTGGCAGTTTAATATTCCCGGGGCCGTCAAAGGGGTAAATCCTCTGGGGGCCGCGGTATTTACCGAACGCGGTGTATACCGGCCGGGAGAATCGGTATACGTAAAAGCTTTCATCCGGGACCTGCCGGAGTACGAAGGTCTTTCCAGCGTGAACCTCAGCATCCGGGATTCCCGGGGCCGGGAAGTGTATTCCACCAACCGGGGCCTCGACGCGTACCGGGGATCGGCCTGGGAATACCGAATTCCCGCCGACGCTCCGGTAGGGGAATATTCCGCCGCCGTCAGCCTGGGAATGTTCACCACCTATATATCATTTAATGTAGAGGAATACCGGGTACCGTCATTTTTTGTCACCCTCGGCAGTCCCACCCAGAACTGGGTAATGGGCAGTACCGTAGTGATGCACGCGGCGGCGGAATACTTCAGAGGCGGCGCCCTGGGAAACAAAGCCGTGTCCTGGTCCGTGTACCGCCAGCCGGAAACGTTTACGGTCTCCCGGTTTCCGGGTTATGTATTTACCCTCGAGCGGGACCCGAATATGGCCGGAACAGTGTATGACGGCGGCGGCCGTCTCAGCCCGGAGGGAAGCGCCAGTATTCTGTTCACGCCTACGCACCCTGATTCATACGGCCCCATGCGCTATATCGTGCAGGCTTCGGTTACCGACGATGACCGCCAGACCTACGCCGGCAGGGTTTCCCAGATCGTCCACGCGACGGAATTGTATGTGGGGCTGCAGCCTCCTGCTAAACAGATATACCGTTCCGGTGAGCCTGTGGAATTTCCCTTTGTCGTAACCGATACCCAGGGCAACATACTGCCCGGCCGGGAAGTGAAGGTATTTGTGGACGTGCTGCGGTACAACCAGAATACCATGCTTGATGAAGCCGGCAGAACGGCGACTTATAACCGCCAGGTTATTTCAACCCATCCTGCCGGTTCCGTCGTATCCGGAACTATTCCGAAACAGTTTTCGGTTACCAGAAGTGGCGCCGGGTATTACCGGCTGCGGATGGAATGCAAAGACGGAAACGGGAGAACCGCGTCAACGGCGTTTATTTTTACCGTGACCGGTGACGGGACCGTTGCGTGGCCCCGGTACGACCGGGAGCGGATCGACCTGATCCTCGACAAGGAAACGTATAAAGCGGGCGACCAGGCGACGGTCGTTGTAAAATCACCCTTTGAAACCGCCAGAGGTCTGCTGACCGTCGAGGTTAACGGTGTGCTTGACGCGTACCCCTTCACCATCGATAAAAACACTCCCGCCATAACATTCCCGGTTAAGGCTTCCTATGTGCCCAACGCGTACGTATCGGTGATTCTGGTCCGCGGCAGGGTCCATTACGCCAAGGACGCCACGGGTTTTGAGACCGGCGCGCCGGCGTACCGGATCGGGTATTCCCGGTTTGAGGTTGAACCGGAAGCCCAGCGCCTGGCGATGAGCATAAACAACACACCCATCAGCGCGGGACCGGGAGAAAATGTTTCCGTCACCTTTAACGTACGGACACCTTCTGGAGGTCCGAGCGACGCGAGCGCCGCGGTAATGGTGGTGGATGAAGCGGTGCTTGGCCTCACGGGATTCAGAACCCCGGATCCGGTGAAACTGGCGTATTCATTCAGGGCACTTTCCATGCGGAACGCCTCGAACCTTCTGGACCTGCCCCACTCCCGGCGGTCCCGCTTTGAGGCGCTCTTTCCCGCCGGCGATTCCGACGACCCCGCCATGCTGTCATATTCCGATGATATACTCAGACGGCTGTTTAAAAGTACCGCCTTTTACGCGCCCGCCGTACGGGTCGGTCCCGAAGGCAGGGGAACATTCTCGTTCACCCTTCCGGATAACCTGACCACCTACCGTATTATGGTAGTGGCGGTCAACAAAAACGGCCAGATGGGTTCCGCCCAGGGAGTTCTGGAAACGAGGAAGGATCTGGTAATTGAACCGGTGCTTCCGCGGTTTGTCTATGAGGAAGACAGCTTTACCATCCAGGCCAGGGTCTTCAACAGAACAGACACCGATGGGGATGCCACGGTACGGGCGGCCTTCCGGGGTGTGAATATCACGGGATCTGCCGCGCCGGTAAGGATCAGGGTTCGGAAGAAGGATTCCGCCATGGCGTCCTACAGCGCACGGGTCATTCCCGGGGAGAAAAACATCCGGGTCCAGCTTTCGGCGGCCATGGGTGCCCTCAGCGACGGATCGGAATACGACATTCCGGTTAGGGTAAGGGGCAACAAGCAGCAGACCCTGGTCAACATGGTCGCGAACGGAAGGGAGGAACTGACCCTGAACCTTCCTGCCCAGAGGACGCCGGGAACCATAGAAATATCCGTATCGGGAACGCCCCTGAGCGAACTGAGGGACGCCATAGACTACCTCATGGAGTATCCCCACGGATGCATCGAGCAGACCACCAGCGGCACCTATCCCCTGGTGGTGCTTGAGGATCTTCTGCCGTCCATCGGCGTCAAGGCGAGTTCCCAGGAAATCAGGAAATTCGCTGAAGCCGGTGTAGCGAGGATACTGACCTTCCGCACAAGCTCCGGGGGCCTGGCATTCTGGCCCGGCGGAACCGAACCCCACGCCTTCGGCACGGCCTTCGGCCTTGCGGCCCTTATCGAGGCCCAGAAACGGGGATACACGGTACCGGATGAGGATCTTAAAATTATGGCCGATTACCTGGAAGGAATAATCGGCAAAGTGACCATAGGCAAAGAGATGCGGTCCCAGGGAGACGCGGATGCCGACTCTTTGGCGTTCTTTGCCATGACTCTGGGACGCATGGGCCGGCCCCAGGCCCGGCTCATTGCCGATCTCTGGGCGGCCAGGCAGAATCTGACCGCCTTCGGGTTATCGTTCCTTGCCGTCTCGGTGAAGGAAGCGAATATCACGTCAATTCCGGTGGGTGAAATCCTTGCCGCGCTGGAGAAAGAGACGGTCCAGACCGGAACATCGGCGACGTTCCCGGGAAGCATCAGCGGCGGCTGGTCTTTCGACTCGCCGACGAGATCCAACGCGGTCGCCCTCATGGCATACGCCATCGCGGACCCGGCCAATCCGATGACCCAAAAACTGCTCAGGGGACTGCTCGATAAGCGGAGAAGCGGACTCTGGGGCACGACCCAGGGCAATGTGTTCGGTATTATGAGCGTGTATTACCTTGTATCCGGACCAGGATCAAGCTCAGGAACGGAAGCCGATGATTTCTCGGTAGCCATTGACGGCAAACAGTACCCCGCTTCGGCTTTCACTTCGGCAAGGAATTCCGCAAGCCGTATCCTGACAATCCGGGAAGCCGATCTGGGATCCCGGGCGAACAGCCGGAGCATCGTCTTCAGCGGTCCGTCATCAACAGCCTATTACCTCAGCGCCCGGTCCGTTTACGATATGCCCATAAATACGGAATTCCTCAATCCAAAGGAATCGGGTATCCGGTTTACCAGAAGCTTCGAAACCCTCGCGGGGGCGGCGCTGGGTACAGAAATCCCCCTGGGATCCGTTGTGCGGGTGCGGCTTCGGGTGAGCACCAAGGCAAACCTGAACTACGTGGCCATTGACGATCTGCTTCCGGCGGGGTTTGAGGCGCTCAACACGGTCCTGCTCACCACCGAAGCCATCAGCGACGAAGGTGAGTCCGCGGCGGCAAAGCAATCAAAGCCTTACATCAGCTACCAGGAATTCAGGGATCACCGGGTTGCCTTCTATGCCAATGAGCTGCCGGCCCGGGACCATGAATTCGTGTATTACGTCAGAGCCACAACACCGGGGACGTTCTTCCTGCCGATCAGCCTGGCGGAAGCCATGTACGATCCGGATACCTACGGTACCACCGGCGGAGGCCAGATTACGATCAAGTGATGTTCCCCAAAAACCGGGGCCGCAGGGCTGTGCTGATCGCGGCAGCCCTGGCGGTTTTTCCCGCCTGCATTTTTAACGTGGTTCTCTGCATCACCGCTCCCTCTGCCGCGGTGCTCTACGAAGGAAGAGCTCCCTCCACGAGAATATATGACCGCAGCGGGGTATTCCTGCGGGAAGTAGTCAATGAACGGGGAGAACGGTGCAATCCCGTGGCATTATCGGAAATCTCTGCGGTACTTATTAACGCGGTGCTTACCGCCGAGGACGCGGCCTTCTACAACCATGGCGGAATAAACTGGTTTTCCGTCCTCAGGGCATCCATCGACAACAAACGGAGCGGACGGACAGTTTCCGGGGCGTCAACCGTAACGATGCAGCTGGCGCGGATGGTATTCAGCCATCCCCGGGATATGGAGGGAAAAATACGCCAGGGATTCGACGCCCTCAGGATAGAACGGGTTCTCAGCAAAGAGAAAATACTGGAAGAGTATCTCAACCGGGTTCCCGTCGCCCCGGGCTGCGAAGGCGTTGAAGCCGCAAGTTACCGGTATTTCTCAAAACCCGCCTCGGAGCTTGAACTTGCGGAGGCGGCCCTCCTGGCGGGAATGATACAGGCTCCCAGCCTGTACGATCCTGTCCGTGACCCGGAGAACGCTCAAAAACGCAGGGACTGGGTACTGCAGCGTATGTACGAAACCCGCCGCATCTCCCGGGAAGATTTTGAGACCGCCGCCGCCGTTCCCCTTCCGCGGGAACGGCCGGAAATACCCGTCAAAGCGGGCCACTTCACGGATTACCTGCTGGCGGAAACCCGCCGCCGGGGGGACATCCGTTCCAGCCTCGACTGGGAGCTCCAGGAGGCGGCCCAGAACTTGGCGGCCCAGCACACCCGGCGGTTCCGGGGAAACGGGCTGACCAACGCGGCGGTGGTTGTACTCGATAATGCCACCGGAACCATCCGGGTTATGGTCGGATCGAAGGACTGGGGAATGGATGAGAGCGGTTACGTGAACGGGGCCGCTTCGCCGCGGCAGCCGGGATCAACCCTTAAACCCTTTGCCTATGCCCTCGCTTTTGACAAGGGGTGGACTCCCGCGTCCCTGCTGGCGGACATCGAAACCGAATACATCAGCAATGACCGGACCTTGTACATTCCCCGGAATTATTCAAGAAATTTCAGGGGGCCGGTGCTGGCTAAGGAAGCCCTTGCCTCAAGCCTCAATATTCCGGCTATACGGCTGGTGAGAGACCTGGGACTCGCCGGCTTCCTCGATGTGCTGAGAAACGCCGGTTTTTCATCCCTCAACCAAAACGCGTCGTATTACGGTTTGGGGCTTGTACTCGGAAACGGTGAGGTAACCCTGATCGAATTGGCCGCGGCCTACGCCGCGCTGGCGCGGAACGGCCTCTACATCCCGCCGTCGGTGACTGAGCCTGAAAAAACGGAAAGCAGCGGCCCCATACAATACGGCATTACCCGGGCCAATGAACAAAGCACAAGAATATTTTCGCCCCAGGCAGCCTGGATGGTAACATCCATACTTTCGGATGAGGCGATGCGGGTACAATCCTTCGGAAGCGACTCTCCGCTGGTCTTCGGTTTTCCCGTGGCGGTAAAAACCGGTACATCCAGTGACTGGCGTGATTCCTGGACCGTAGGATATACGGAAGAATTTACCGTAGCGGTTTGGAGCGGTGATTTCGAATCGGTATCCATGAATCAGGTATCAGGCTCTTCCGGCGCGGGAATTCTCTTCAGCAATATACTGCATCTTCTTTACGATAATTCTGAATTTATCCCGGCCCTGCCGGAAACGCCTCCGGGAATAGAAACACGTATTGTCTGCGCCGAATCAGGGGGCCTGCCCCACGAGTTCTGTCCGAGAAAACTGACCGTCTCCGTACCCCAGGGAACGGAAATTCCCGGCTGCGCCGTTCATGCCCTGGTTTATGTTGATCCGGCATCAGGAGCTGTTTTGAGAACCGGGAACGGCGCCGCGCCGGAATACGCGCCCGTACGCCTCGTCTACAGTCTGCCCCCGGAATACGATGTATGGCTTAAGGAAAATGGTAAATTTACCATCCCCGCGGGAACAGCCTCCGGTACGGCCGTACCGGGTAGTCTGGTAATCACAAAGCCCCGCCGGGGAGACATTTATATCATAGAACCGGGATACAGCGCGGAGAATCAGACTATTGAGTTAACCGCGGCTTCGGAAATCAGAATGACCGCCATCGATTGGTATTTAAACGATACCCTGATCAGCCGAGCGTCCTGGCCGTACACCGTAAGCTGGCCCCTCGAAAAAGGCCGGCATGTGCTGACCGCCAGATCCGGCAGCAGCAGAAGTGACCCGGTTGAATTTGAGGTCCGGTAAAATAAAAACCCCCGCTTTAAGCGGGGGTTTTTCAGCGCCGTCAGCGCATTCAAAATCAGTCCGGTCCGTTACCGGGTTTCAAGAAAGGCGCCGAATACCCAGCCTTCCACGGGATCAACGATTCGGTACCATTTGGCACGGACACCGTTAACGGTAAAACTATCCACGGTTTCCTCGCTGACAGTCACCTCAGCATCCCGGCTCAGCTGCCCGACTACTTTTCCGGTTACCTCGTTCGGCTCATTCCGTACATTTACATTGTCGTCATTTACGAGCAGGAAGATCTGTCCGCTGGTCTGCACCGGCCGGCTGGGGGACGGATTTACCAGTTCCGCGATTTCATTGCTGAAAACCGAATCGGGATATTCCTGAAGGGCCGAATCCAGAAGCGCATTCTTGCGGATAGCTTCTTTTGTTATGGCCGCGGTCTGAAGCAGTATGGATGACTGGATATCAGTATCTCTGGTGGAATAACAGATGGTTTTTAAGTACATATCCCGGCGGTATATCTGGGCAACAGGATCATAAGCCGTAATTTTCACGAAGCCCTGGCTTTCGGTATTCTGCTGAATGATGAAAACCGTTTTAATCGGAAGTATATTTCCGGTGGCATCAACATTCTTGGGGGTCGTGTACAGTATGGCTTTTTCGTCTGTCACAACCGCGAGCTGGCCGTTGTAACCGAGGTGGGCATTGAGTATGTAATAGCGGTCACCGGTATCCCGGCGGACTTCAACCATGTCATAATCTCTATTTGAATATGTGGCGCGGATAACCGGCCCGACAACTTCCAGCCGCTCACCCAAAGCAAAACTGCCGAGCCATTTGGCGGTATACTTCTTTTCAGTTTTCTCCGGCTCACCTTCTTTTGCGGGAATCTTCTCTTCGCTTTCGGTTACACTGTAATACCCGGATTCGATCCTGAGTACATACGCGTATCCCCGGGAAGCAGAAGGCTGTTCCTGGGGGGCAGGCTGGGAAACGGAACTTTCCCCGGAAGAACCGGGACTGGGACTGGGACTGGGCACGGAACTGTTGCTGCCCTTATCACATGACGCCAGAAAAAAACAAACAAGGACGGCGGCAATAACGAAAAACCTCTTTCGCATGAATATCTCCTCAATACAGCTATAGTTAACAATAAAATTATACCGCAAAAAACAAATTACGAAACCCCTAAAACACATTTTCTTATAATTACCGGTAAAAAAAAATCCAAATAGGCATGGTGACATTATCACGGAAGGGTTACAAGAAATTGAATATTCTTCTATATATGAAAGTACTTATTATCGGAGGAGTGGCCGGCGGCGCTTCGGCGGCGGCACGGCTGCGCCGGCTGGATGAAACAGCGGAAATCATCCTGATTGAGCGGGGGGACTACGTGTCCTACGCCAACTGCGGACTCCCCTACTTTATCGGAGGGGAAATCACCGAAAAAAGCGCCCTGGCGGTACAGACCCCGGAGACACTGCGCATGCGGATGAATCTGGATGTACGCACCGGCCATGAGGCTCTGGAAATTTTCCGGGACGAAAAAAAGGTTCGGATCTGGAACATTGCGGAAAATACGGTTTATGAAGAAACCTATGACCGGCTTATTCTTTCCACCGGCGCGGAACCCATCCGCCCGCCGCTCCCCGGAGCGGATGATCCCCGGGTGTTTACCCTGCGTACTATTCCGGATACCTACCGGATTCACGATTTTATCAATGAAAATAATCCGAAGCGGGCCCTGGTGGTCGGCGGCGGGTACATCGGCCTGGAGATGGCCGAAAACCTGAGTAAGGCCGGACTTGCGGTTACGGTCGCGGAAATGGCGGACCATGTAATCGCCCCTCTGGACGCCGATATGGCCGGGGATGTTCACAGCTATATCCGAAGCCGGGGAATTGAGCTGCTCCTGGGAAATGGTGTCCAGTCCATAGAACCGGCGCCGGACAGCCTGCACGTAACCCTTGCCCGCGGAACAGCCCAGGCGGATATGGTCCTGCTGAGCATCGGGGTAAAACCCGATACGGCCCTGGCGAAAAAAGCGGATCTCGCGGTTAACCCCCGGGGCGCAATTACGGTAGACCGCAGCATGCGAACCTCGGATCCCAATATTTACGCCGTGGGGGACGCGGTGGAAATAACCCAGCTGGTAGGCGGAAAACCGGGTTACATTCCGCTGGCGGGGCCGGCCAACAAACAGGGCCGCATCGCGGCGGACAGCATCGCGGGGATTCACCGTGAATACCGGGGAACCCAGGGTACGGCTCTGATCAGATTCTTCGGTATGACCGTCGGCACCACGGGCCTCAATGAAACCGCCGCGGCTCAGGCGGAGATCAGCTATGATAAAGTATACCTCCTGGCGCTGTCCCACGCGGGCTATTACCCCGGAGCTGAACCTATGAACATTAAAGTCCTCTTTGAAAAGGAATCGGGCCGTATCCTGGGAGCCCAGATCGCCGGCTTCGGCGGGGTGGACAAGCGCCTGGATATTCTTGCGGCGGCAATCCGCCATGGACTCGACGCATACGACCTGTCGGAACTCGAACTCGGGTACGCGCCGCCCTTTTCTTCAGCCAAGGATCCGGTGAATATGGCGGGATTCATGATCCAGAACCTGCTCGAAGGCCGGGTGCGCCAGTTCCATTGGCAGCAGGTACCGGAGCTTATTGAACGGGGAGCACAGATACTGGATGTCAGTACCCCGGAGGAATTCAAATCCGGGCATATCGAAAATTCAGTAAACATCCCTCTGGACGAACTCCGGGACCGACTGGGAGAACTCAATAAAAAAGAGCCTGCCTGCATATACTGCCGGACGGGCCAGCGCAGCTATACCGCCGGCCGTATTCTGGAAGCCCATGGATTCACCGCGAGCCACCTCGCCGGCGGGTACCGTTTGTACGCATCCGCCGCTTTGGCCGCGCAGGGAGAACTAGCCTGTGTCCGCTGCCGCTGAGGCGGAGTGTGATATTGTCACGGAAATAAACAGCCAGGAGCTGTACACTTTCAGTGAAATTAAACTTTATAAGGAGAAAAATATGCAGGAAACTATTTCGGAAAACAGAATGCCCTTAATCGGCGATCCCGCTCCCGCTTTTAAGGCCGTTACCACCCAGGGAGAGATTAATTTCCCCGGTGATTTTAAGGGAAAGTGGGTTATCCTTTTTTCCCATCCCGCGGATTTTACCCCGGTATGCACCACCGAATTTATGACCTTTGCCTCCATGGCGGAGGAATTCAAAGCAATGAACACCGAACTGGTTGGACTCTCGGTGGATTCCCTTTACTCCCATATCGCCTGGCTCCGGAAAATTCAGGAACTGGAATGGAAGGATAAAAAGAACATCGAAGTACGGTTCCCGCTTATTGAGGATATCCGTATGGAGGCAGCCAACAAATACGGCATGATTCAGCCGGGGCAGTCCAATACCCAGGCGGTCCGCGCGGTCTTTGTGATCGATCCCCAGGGGAAAATACGGCTTATCCTTTATTATCCCCTGAGCACCGGCCGGAATTTCGACGAAATCAAACGGGTTATCCAGGCGCTGCAGAAGGCCGATGCCGACAGTGTGGCCACACCCGCGGACTGGCGGCCCGGGGATGATGTAATCGTTCCCACCGCCGGCAGCTGCGGAACCGCCAAGGAGCGGATGGAAAACCAGTCCGACGACCAGTACTGCCTGGATTGGTTCATCTGCTTCCGCCGGGAGAAGAAATAAACCTACTGCCCCAAAAGGCCGGCCCGGCAAAGTTTGACAATACCCCCCTATCAATCTATACTGAAAACCGTTCAGCGCGATGGGGGTATTTTTTGGATCAGACACTGCCGGCGGCGGATTCATTTTTTCCTTTTTGGGAAGATCTGCCGGAAAAACACAGAAGAGCCCTGACCGCGCAGTGCAGACCCCGGATTTTCAAAAAAGGGGAGACAATTCTTCCATATAAAGATGAATGCCTGGGGGTGATGCTCGTGCAGGACGGCCAGTTCCGGGCGTTTATCCTTTCCGAACAGGGCAAGGAAGTAACCCTGTACCGCCTGTTCAGGTACGATATCTGCCTTTTTTCCGCCTCCTGCATAATGAACAACATCCAGTTTGACATTCATATCGAAGCGGAAAAAGACACCCAGGTACTGCTGCTTCCCCTTTTACTGTATGAGGAACTGACGAGCCAGTCCCTGGAAATGGCAAACCACATGAACCAGATAATGTCCTCCCGCTTTTCCGATGTAATGTGGACTTTGGAACAGATTCTCTTTAAAAGCATGGACAGCCGGATAGCCCAGTTTCTGCTGGAAAAAGCCAATATTGACGGAACCGAAGATCTGTCCCTGACCCATGACTCCATTGCCCGGGAACTTTGCACCGCCCGGGAAGTGGTGACCAGAATGCTCAATTATTTCCGGGATGATAAGCTCCTGGAACTCGGCCGGGGGAAAATAACCCTGCTCAATACCGCCGGCCTCAGAAAAATCGCCGGATAACCGCCGCCCCAATACCGCTTTGTAACAATGTCACTGAACCATTTCCGTTCCGGGAGTAGATTATATATTGAAACCGTCAACAGTACGGAAATAGGAGGCCAACAATGAACAATACCGTATCCGACCTGCTGAACAGCCAAATTCAAAAAGAAATGTATTCAGCCTATCTGTATCTGCAGATGGCAAATTTCTACACCGAAAAAGGACTTGAGGGATTTGCGAATTGGTTTTACATCCAGGCGCAGGAAGAACGGGACCACGCCATGCTCTTCCGGACCTATCTCCTGAACAACAATGAGAAAGTGCGGCTGCTTCCCGTGGACGCGCCCAAGGGGAGCTACGCCGACGCGGCGGCTCCGCTCAAGGAAGCATTGGACCATGAACGGTTCGTGACCAGTTCCATCAACACAATTTACGAAGCCGCCGCGGGGATAAAAGATTACCGCACCCTGGAATTCCTCAACTGGTTTGTGAAGGAACAGGGAGAGGAAGAAAAGAACACCGGCGACCTGATTCAGAAGTATGAACTTTTCGCCGGGGATGCCAGGGGATTGTACCTTCTGGACCAGGAACTCAAGGGCCGGATGTATTCGGCGCCGGACCTGGTGCTGGAATAGTTTCCGGGACCGCTCCCCGTCAAGGCCGGCCCAAAGGCGGCCGCCCTGCGGACATTGCCCGCCGGACTTTCTTTTGGTACATTATTTATGTATGAAAAGGAATCCGGCGGGATTATTATTTATGGGCTTCTCAGCGCTTTTTCTTTCCGGCTGCTATTACACGACCCAGGGATATTACCTCCTGTCGTACCAGGCAAAGGCAAAATCCGCGGAAAAGCTTCTTAAACAGGAAGATCTGCCCCAGGAAACACGGGAATTTCTTCTGCTGGTCCAGGATATCCGCAATTACGCCGTAACCGAGCTGGGATTAAAAACAAACAAAAACTACACCGAATACCTCGATCTTGACCAGGATGTCCTGGCCTGGGTTGTCTCGGCCTGTGACCCGCTGGCTTTCAACACCTATCTGTGGAAATACCCGTTCATGGGGGAACTGCCCTACAAGGGGTTTTACCGCATTGACGATGCCCGCAAAGAAGGACAGGCCCGCAAGGACGAAGGCAAGGATGTCTGGGTCCGGGGGGTTGAAGCCTTCAGCACCCTCGGCTATTTTAAGGACCCGCTCATAAGCTATATGGCAAAATATTCCGTCTACGATCTGGCTAACCTGATTATCCATGAACAGACCCACGCGACCATCTGGAGAAAGGATGATACATCCTTTAACGAAGACCTGGCATCTTTTGTGGGAGATGAAGGGGCCAGGCTTTTTGTTCTGAGCCGTTTCGGTCCGGAATCCCCGGAATACCTCCGGATAGACGAAAACAAGGAAAATTCCCGGCTGTTCCGGGAGGATGTTCTCCGGCTTAAGGATGAGCTTGATCTGTACTACCGCGGTATTCCCAGTCCTCCGCTGGAGGACGAGCGTATATATATTGAAGAAAAACAGCGGATTATCCGGGAATTCCAGCTGTCATTTCTTACGGATTATGAACTGCGGTACACCGCCGATACCTACCGCGGATTCGGTGAACTTCCCGTAAACAATGCGTACCTGGATCTTTTTCAGCTGTACCACGGCCAGCGGGAATGGTTTGAAGAACAGTACGCCCTGTCGGAATACGATATGAAAGCTTTTTTAACCGTCATGCAGAACGCTCCGTACCCGGAGTCCGGCGAAAACAGTTGACATAAATCAGGGAAATATTCTATAGTATTACTGCACAAGCCCGGATGGTGGAATTGGTAGACACGCTAGTTTCAGGTACTAGTGCTCGCAAGGGCATGGAAGTTCAAGTCTTCTTCCGGGCAAAAAGCCCCTGTCTTTCGGCAGGGGCTTTTTTATGAGCCGGCTCCGGCAGCAGCCTTACTGGATACCGAAAACCCGCCGCAGTACCAGCGACCGCAGCCTGGGAAAATCAACATCCACCGCTACATTGACATTGTCCGGGGGCAGCGGTTTCCGCTGCCTGAAGGGAGTCCTCAGCACCGCGGTCAGCCCCCGGGTAAAGGTTCCTTCCAGTTCAACATCCACGGGTTCCATTTTCATGGTGAGGATGCCGGGATCGATAAGATACGCCACGGTCAGCGGATCATGGAGGGTGACCTTTTTTCCGATACTCGTGTCCATCCAGATATCGATGAGCCCGCCGAGGAATTGATGCTCCGCCTCCCGGCATTGCTTAATCCCCGCCAGATCATCCGGGGACAGCACGCACTTGACCGTAACGTCGAGCCCGACCATTTCAATCCGGCATTCCGATTTGAGCAGGATATTAACGGCTTCGGGATCGCACATGATGTTGTATTCCGGGTATACGGCGGAGAACGCGCCCCCCATTCCCACTACTCTCACCCCGCGCATAATCTCGGGAGCCAGTTTCACCGCCATACCGATATTGGTATAGGGGCCGATGGCGACTAATATTATAGCCGGATCCTTCCGCACGGATTCAATGATGAAAGAAACCGCATCTGAATCACAGTTCCTTTCAATTTTATTACGGAGGTTTCTGCACTGGTGAGGTATCGCCGATGTGTCCGTTTCATACCTGATAGGTTTCCCGAACCCCACGGCTACCGGTATATCCCGCCGTCCGTAAACATCCAGCAGGGTCAAAGCCAGCTGTTCACGCTGGGCGACATTTTTGTATACCGTGGTAATGCCGGCCACCTCCAGCTCGGGAGAACGCAGGGCCAGAGCGATTGCCAGGGCATCGTCGACATCGTCGCCGATATCGGTGTCAATAATTATTTTCTCCGCCATAGTTCCCGCCGTATTATATGCCCAGCACATCCCGTATATAATGCCGGGAAACCTGGGCGGACTGGTAATTACAGATCACCGGGTAATCCAGCTCAACACAGAGAGTCCCGTCAAAGCCTATTTCAACGAGTTTCTTGTACACCCCTTTAAAATCAACCGTTCCCTGGCCCAGGGCTCTGAAGCGGTTCATAGGGCGTTCCGGCGTGATGGTCACATCGGGGTCAACATCCTTAAGATGGATATATGCCAGCCGGTCCCTGTACTGTTCAACAATCTTTATGGGATCCATATTCAGGAGCTGTGTATGTGCCGTATCAATACAGAAGTGTACATACCGGGGATCGGTACTCTCCGCGAACAATTCTATCTCATGTTCCTTTTCAACCGTACTTCCCCAATGGGGGTGCATGCAGAGTTTGATGCCGTTATCCGCGGCAATCTTTCCCATTTCATTTGACTTGGCGGCCGTATCAAGGATGGCTTCTTTTGTCGTTCCCTCGGGCGCGTGCTTCGGAGCCTGGAGATTCAGAATATCGCAGTTCATCTTCTTCAGGAATTCTATGCACCGTTTTCCCATTTCCAGGTCCGCGGCATAATCGGTTTTCAGATAATGGTAAACGGCTCTCAGGGTCAGGTTGTATTTTTGAAGAATACTTTTCAATGTATCGGTATCATCCCCGAAGGTATCTACTATTATATTGAAATTCTCAACACTGTCGTAACCGAGATACGAAATTTCCCGGGCCGCTTTTTCAAACTGAACTTTCTGTTTCTCCACTGTCTCAGGCTTGCTGAAATTATCAAAGGGATCCAGGAACCATGTCCACACGGTGTACGCAATATTCATATATAACCTCTGTAAAATTTATACTATTCTCAAAAGGCCGGACAGCCGGCAGTCAGCCGGCGTCCGGTTACGATTCATGTTTAGGGTGTCACTTTCTTCCAGTCGGAATCATTCCAGTTCTTCCACCATTCATAGCTGTAGTCGTTCTCGGCTATAATCCGGTCCAGGGCATCCTGTACAGTCTGCGCTCCCTGAGCTGAGGTCATTCTGCCGGAAATAATCGCCGGTATAACCTGGTACACAGCGGCGTTGACCTCCGCGGGCCAAATCCAGTCGAGATACGTAACGGTCTTGGGAATAAGCACGTCATTCAGGAATTTGACATTGGGATCGTCCACAACCTGGACGCCCTTAACCACATCAACCACGGGTTTGTAGCAGGCGATAACCTTATTGGCGTTTTCCGGCCGGAGCATAAACTCAATAAACTTCATGGTATTGGGAATATTGTCGCGGTCCGCGAATGAGGGCACCGCGATTCCGGTTCCCGGTCCGCCGAAGGGCTGGGAGAATGAACCCGGTACCATTATCGGGAATTCCAGGATCCCCAGTTCAAAATCGGGAGCCTGTGACTGGAGCAGCTGGAAATTGTGGGTGTGCATCATGGCGGCTTTCTGCTGGAGGAACGCGGCCTTCATGCCGTCGCCGTTTGTATCGAGACTGTCACTGGTGAGAACACCGGCGTCAAAGAATCTTTTTATCGCCTCAAGTCCGGCGATTTCCTCGGGGCTGTTGAAACTCCGGGTCCCCGCGAGGAAATCCTGGGTATACTCAATAGGTTTGTTGCCGGTGGTCTGGGCAAAGGTGGTAAAGAACAGGTTCGACCAGTAGGAAGCATCCTTGCCTCTGAAGATCAGGGGAATTATGTTCTTCTTTTGTTTAATGGTATTGGACGCGGCTACCAGTTCCTCAAAGGTCTTCGGCGGAGCGATACCCAATTCATCAAACATTGTTTTGTTGTAGTAAATAAACCCTGCCGCCGAATTGCCGTAGGGGAAGCCCCAGAGACGACCGCCGATGGTGTAGGAATCCAGCATGCCATCCTTGAACCGGGACCGGTAGGGTTCCATCAGTTCGGAGATATCCATAAGGGATCCGGATCTGGCTACAATCGAGTTGATCAGGCCGGCGCCGACGGTTACCAGGTCGACTTTTTCACCGGCGAGCTTCGCGGCGGACATGTTCTGGGGAACTTCGTTCCATTTCCCCTGCCAGCGGATGGTGAGCTTGATCCCCGTCTCCGCCTCGAAATCCCGGGCCAGTTCTTCCCAGGCTTCATCCTCACCGGCGTACATACGGGCATTCCCCATAATTACAACTTCATTGCTCTGGGGCTTTTGTTCATTTGATTTTGAACAGCCGGCAAAGAATGCAAACAGCATCGCTGCCATAACAAAAAACCATAGCGTCTTTTTCATAAACCACTCCTTTTCATCTATTAAACATACTGTCTGTATGCCAATATCATCCTTTAACGGCGCCTGATGTTACGCCTTTTACAAATGTTTTCTGCGTGAGCAGATACACAATTACCACGGGCAGCGTCGCCATTACCAAAGCGGCAAACATTTCCGGATAATGGATCGTATCCTGGTTGGCGAAACTGGCCATACCCAGGGGCAGTGTCTGGAGCTCGGAACTGCGTATCAGAAGATTGGCGCGGAGATATTCGTTCCAGTTTGCCAGACCGCTGAATATAATCTGGGTCGTAATCCCGGGAACCGCCAGCGGAAGGATCACGGATACAAAACTCCTGAACCGTGAACAGCCGTCTATCCGGGCGGCTTCTTCCAGAGACTTCGGCAATGAAATAAAAAACGACCGCATGATGAACATCCCGAAACTGATCGCCTGTCCGGCGTATACTAGGACGAGGCCGAGCCGGGTATTGAGGAGTCCCATCTGGTTTACCGTAGTAAACGTCGGCATTGCCAGAACTCCGGCGGGCATCATAATTCCCAGGAGCAGGAACGTGTAAATGATTTTCTTTCCCTTAAAATTAACCCGGGCCAATGCGTATCCGGCGCAGCAGTTTATTGGAATAAGGATACAGAGGAAACTGCCCGTAGTGAGAACGCTGTTGAGGAATTTCCGGCCGAAGTCCGCCCGCTTCCAGGCGTTAGCGTAATTGGTAAACTGAGGAGATTCCGCCACACCCCAGACATTGCTGAAAAATTCCATCTCCGTTTTAAGGGACCCGCTGAGCATCCAGAATATCGGATACATGGTTATGAGAAGGAAAAATAAAATCAGCAAATATAAGAAAGCGTTTTTTATGTATTGGTATTGATTTCTATTCATAATTCTCATCCCTGGTCATTGTCTTGAGCTGTATAAATCCGAAGACCGCGACAAAGGCAACAAGGACCACACTCATTGCGTTGGCTTTTCCCATATTGGAAAATCTGAAAGCCGTTCCCATGATATGGGTCAGCACAACTTCGGTTGAATGGAAAGGTCCGCCCTCGGTCATAATGTTTACGACATCGAAATTGTTTACAAACGCGCCGGTAAGAGCCAGCAGGATACTCAGCACAATGGTACTGTTCAGCTGGGGAATTGTGACGGAGATAAATTTTCTCAGACCGCTGGCGCCGTCAATATCGGCGGCTTCATATAACTCCTGCGGAATGGCCTGCAGTCCGGCCATAAACAGAACCGCGTGGAATCCCATACATTTCCAGACATCCACAGCTATAACCGAAAAAAGCGCGATATTCGGGTCGCTGAGCCATCCCTTGATAAGGAATTCCGCGTTGATAAGCCGGAGAAAAGAATTGAGAAGCCCGAATGTGGGGTTGTATATCCAGATCCACAGAACACCGACGACGACATAAGAAAACGTATAGGGAATATAGGTACATACCCTGAAGAAATAATTCCCCCGGATTTTCTGGACGAATATCAGCGCCAGTACCAGACCCAGTATGTTTTTAAAGATGGGCGAGCATAACGCGTACAGAAGAGTATTTCCCAGGGACTGCCAGAAAACGGGATCCCTGAAAACGAAAACATAGTTTCTTATCCCAAGCCACTTCATTTCACCCATACCGTCCCAGCGGTGGAAACTAATCCAAATGCCCTGGAAGAAAGGATATATAACGAACAAGGCAAACAAAATAACCGCGGGCGCGCACATCAGGTAACCGAATGACTGATCAAAAAATTTGTTAATCCTTAATCTGGATCTTTCATTTCTGTTCATAAACAATCCTTACCGGTAAAAACTCCGGGACAGCAGTAAAATCCCGATCACATAAATTGCGATTCCGCAAACCAGGACTGCGTAGGTCCTGCTTTTGGCTCCCTGGTATTCCTTGTGGTAGATACCCCACAGATAAGTCCACATATTCGCGGTCCGGCCGATGAGCCACGAAACGGCAACACTGAGCGCATGGGATGAAATAACGTGAATCAGATTGCCGCCGTAATGGCAGAGACCGCAGAACGAGGAAATGAGAATTGCCTTTTTGTATTTTTTACTGAAGAGGGTCTTCCATTGTTTGTTCTTTGATAGAAAGAAGGCGGAGTATATCATCGTTCCGGCGAAAGAGCCGAAGGCCAGCAAACCTACGCAGACAAGCGGCGGGAAGCCGCCATCTGAGAATTTCGTTTTAACTCCCAAGGACATTCCCAGAGGATAGGCAGCCACCAGTAGGGAGCTCAGTACCAGCAGCAGGGCCGCCTTTGAGTCCTGGGTTTTTGCCGGCCGTGACGACGCTTTCGACAGGTCCTTATCCCGCAGTTTTCCGGAAAACTGACAGACCAGAGTTGCTATGATGAGTACAAACGCACTGAAAAAAATCATCCCGACGGATACATTTTCCGGCAGACCGCCGAGCATTACCGTCAGCAGCGTTCCAAGGAGCACACCGCAGGTGGCGCTCACTGAATTGGAAAGAATCAGGCCAACCTTATCAATGACACTCATCTGGAGCTGCATGCCAATAGCCATGGACGCTCCGCAGAGACAGACCACAGCAGCCAGTCCCGGACTTGATCGGATTGCCGTAAAGATATGAACGGGATTAACCAGTTCATTTACCAGGATGACACCCCAGACCAGAACCAGGGACGCGAAATACAGCCAGATCATAAACGAAGGCAATGGAAAATCACCGGTGTACTTTCTGGCCTGAAGCCAGGAACCCCAAAGAAACGCGGCGAATAAAACCAGAAAAATAGCCGTTGCAGCAGACACTATCAAGCCTTCCTTTTTATACCGGGACCGCCCGGATTATTTCACCGGCCAATCTGATATCATGTACGGCATCCCTGCCGCTGGTAATGGGTTCTGAATCGTTAACAATGCATTCATAAAAATGCATCAGCTCACTGCGGTACGCCTCATGGAAGGATGCGGAGACAACACTTTCCCGGGGACTGTCGGTGCCTTCGGCATTGTCGCAGATATAAACTTTCGAAGGGGCGTTTTTAAGGTACGGCCAGGGAAACACGAGTGACAGGTTCACTAAATCTGAATATACCGTAATGGATTCATCCCAGATTGACCGCTTCATAACCAAGCCGCTTTCCAATACGCATTCTATGTCGCCGAAACGCAGCACCGCGGTGGTAAAACTGTTTTTATAAACATCAGCGAAAAGAATCTTCGGTTCATTGCCGAAAAGATGGCGCATTAAAACCAGATCATGGGAAAATACGCCCAGCAGAAGGCTGTACGCTCCCAGTAAATGCTTCCGGTCGCCGCCGATCTCGCTGAGCATGGCAGCATTGGTTTTCTCCTTGCCTTCCAGCAGAACCGCTTCCGGAATATCACTCCCGGTGATTACGTCAAAAACATTTTTTGTGTAGGAAAAGGAACCGCCGAAATCATGGATCTTAACCATGCTGATATTGGTCATATTGTTTATCTGATTCCGCGCGAAATCAAACCCGGTATCGTAGCGTTTCATGTAGCCGACCATGAGCTTAACATTGTTTGCTTCAGCCGCGTCCGCCATTTTTTCGGCTTCGGCTAAACTGAAACCAAAGGGTTTTTCCACAAAAATATGTTTTTTCGCGTTCGCCGCTTTTACGGCCGGTTCACAGTGGTCTTTGGAACAGATAAAAACCGCGTCCAAATCTGGATCCGTGAGAAATAAATCGCAGTCCGTAAAAAGCTTTTCCGCGGGAACCTGGTATTTTACGCCGACTTTCTCCACGGTCTCTCTGGAAATATCACAAAGGGAATGGATGTTAAACCCATCAAGGTCGTGGAGGTAGGGCAAATGCATTATCTGCGCAATCTGGCCGCAGCCAAGAATACCCGCATTGATTTTCCGTTTCATACCGTTCCGCCTTTAAGGTTTAATGATGATTTTGATTGCCTGGCCGGAAGCCAGCTTCTTTATACCACTGTGTATTTCATCCAGAGGCATCACATCGGTAATCAGTGAGGCTAAATCAATGCTTTTCTCCTCGATGATTTTAATGGCCTGGGGAAAGGTAGCGTTGGCGAGCCAGGTGCCGAGCACGGCGATTTCCTTTGTGGTAATTTCCGACTGAGCTATTTCAGTTCTGGAATTCTTATTCACCCCGAACAGAACAACGGAGCCCCCTTTTCTGACCAGCTGTATAGAGGGAGCAATCTGAGAACCGGTCATGTCAAAGACGAAATCAGCTCCGATTTCGGTTTTATCGTAAATCACTTTTCGGGCGTCATCTTTGAGGGGATTCAATACCGAACCGAGGTTCAGCTTGCGGGCGAAATCGATTCTGTATTCCGAAGTTTCCAGTATAAAAAGGTTTGCGATGCCGGAGGCTTTTAATAACATTGCGGCCATAAGACCGATAGGCCCTGCTCCAATGACAACGGCGCTGTCACCGGGTTTTATATTAACCTTATTGAGACCGTTAATGGCGCAGGCAAGCGGTTCCGCGCAGGCGGCGGTTTCGGGAGAGACGGTTTTATCAATTTTATACGCAACCTTTGAATGAATGCACACGTATTTCGCGAAGGCACCATCGTAATCAATGCCCAAAGCTTCGATATTGCTGCACTGGTTGGGCAGGTTTTTTCTGCAGTATACGCAGACTCCGCAGTAGTTGTTCGGATTTACAACCACCCGGTCACCAACGTCGAGATGGGTAACGTTTTTTCCTTTTTCGATAATAGTTCCGCACAGCTCATGGCCAAGTGTTGTCCCGTCGGTTGCGATATACCCAGGCGGATCAGCGGTTATGTGAACATCGGTTCCGCAGATACTTACCGCTTCCACTTCCACAAGAACATGGTAATCACCCGCGAGGGAAGGAACCGGTACATCCTTCAGCACAAAACTTCCCTGTTTCTCAAAGACCGCAGCTTTCATTGTGTCCATACCAATCTCCTTAAAAATTTACCCCGCCCACAAGAATGATATTCGCATAAGGGGAACATTCGCCGGTCCTGATAAAAGCGACCGCTCTTTCGGTAATCTTTTTAAATTCCTCATGGGGTACACTTGTCCCCGCGACACCTTTCAGGGATTCCTCCAACGCGCTGTACAGCTCCGGGTTTTTAGCGGTTATTTCTCCGGCAGCAATATAAGACTCAACGGCTAGTTCCGGCAGAACAGCATTGAGTACATCCATAAATGAAGGGATGCCGCTGGTAAGGGAAATATCTATCACCTTTTTTCCGGGCGGTATCGGCAAGCCGGCGTCGCATAAAACGAGATACTGTGTATGACCAAGGGACGCGACAACTTCCAGTATCGCAGGATTCAGAATTCCGCTTTTTTTCATACCTGTTCTCCGTATTCCTTGATAAATTTTTCCACCTCCGTCCTGTCCGGGATGGAACTTTGCGCTCCGTTCCGGGACACTGAGAGGGAAGAGGCGAAATTGGCGAATATAATCGCATCCTCAACACTGCTATTTTCGGCAAGCCTGACCGCGACCGCCGCATTAAAGGTATCTCCGGCAGCGGTCGTATCAACGACATGTACATCAGGCGGCGGGTACAGTTTTGTCACCGTCGGAGAGACCAGCATAGCCCCCTTTGATCCGAGGGTAACGATCACATTCTTTACGCCCTTATTGAGAAAAAACCGCGCCGCTTCCTCTATATCCGGAAGCGAGTCCGTCTTCTTTCCCGACAGCTTCTCCAATTCCGTTTCATTGGGGGTGAAATAATCTATTTTTGAAAGAATCTCATCGGGGATTTCCGCAGGAGCCGGCGCGGGGTTAAAAATAATAATCTTACCCGCTTCAAAAGCGCTGCCGACGGTATGATACACCGTCTCTTCCGGGACTTCCATCTGAAGTACCACAATGTCGGAATCCCTGATTATTTCATGGTGCCGCTGTACATAGGCAACATCACACAATCCGTTTGCGCCGGCGAGTACCACAATAGTGTTTTTTCCCTCATTGTTTACATAGATATACGCCGAACCAGTGGGCTGCAGACCAGTGGTCTCCACCCGGGAATAATCAACACCGGCGGTTTTCATATTTTCAAGGATCAAATCACCGTGCTCGTCGCTGCCGACCAGACTTAAAAATGATATATTTCCCCCAAGGCGCCCGCACGCGTATGCCTGGTTCGCCCCTTTTCCTCCGGGAAATTTATCAAGCTTTTTCCCCGCCACGGTCTCGCCCACCGCGGGAAAACGGTCAAGCTGTAGCACAATATCAACATTTGAGCTTCCGATTACGGCAATCCGTTTCATTCAAACTCCAAACTGAAATATTTAATAAAATTGTTGTAAAATTTTAATTAAATGTTATAATGATTTTAGTGATATTTTAGCACAGCCTGCGGAGTTGTCAAGTTTTTTATTTACACAAATGCTTCGGCATCCGAAGGTATTTTTCAGGCAATGGAGTTACTTGAAAATGGAAAAACAAGTAACTATACTGTTTACACTTTACAGAGGTTCTTAGGGATTTATATGGAAGCTACCATTCATGATGTTGCCCAGAAAGCCGGAGTCTCAACAACGACAGTATCCTTTGTGTTTAATAACCGTAAGGGTGTCAGCGAAAAAACAAGAAAGATTGTGCTGGACGCCGCTAAATCCCTCGGGTATAAAAGCAATGTATCAAACAATTCCGGCAAAAAAAACGGATCAATCTGTTTTCTTAAAATTGCTTCCCACGGGCATATTGTCAATCCCGATCATAATGTCTTTATCGCCGATTATATTGACGGCATAGAGAAAGAGGCCCGTAAATCCGGTTTTTCCCTGGAGATACTGAACTATCCGGTTTTTGATATCAACGCCATAACCAAGGATCTGAAAAATTCCCGCTTTAACGGAGTGATCATCCTGGCGACAGAACTATCCTACAACGAGATAAGTTTGTTTACGCCGATACAGACGCCTAAGGTCTTTATGGATGTTACCTATCCGTTCTGCCCTTTTGATTTCGTTAATATGGATAATGAATCCGCCGTGTATACCGTGGTAAAAACTTTTCTGGATCACGGGCATACCAATATAGGATTAATTAAATCAAGCGCGGTTACCCAGAATTTCAAACTCCGGGAAAAGTATTTTTTTGAGGCCCTTTCGTATTTCGGGCTTGCGTCAAAAAAGGAATGGTGTTTTTCCGTGGATTCAACCTTTGAGAATTCCTACCACGAAATGTCACAGGTATTGAAAAAGTCACCATCCCTGCCGACCGCATTTTTCTGTGTATGCGATATAATTGCCCTCGGCTGCTGCAAAGCCTTCCGTGAAAAAGGCCTCAAGATCCCGCAAAATATTTCAGTAATAGGATTTGATGATCTGCCGTCATGCCAGATGACGGAACCGTCATTAAGCTCGGTAAAGGTATCCAAGAAGGATATGGGAAAGACAGCGTTCCAGATTCTGCACAGGAAATTATTGAAAAGCGACAATATCCATAATGAAAAAGTTTTTATCAGCTGCGATCTGGTACTCCGTGACAGCCTCCAGTCCAGAAAATAAACCGGGCGGAGCCGGTCTATATTTTAGTGGCAAACAATTGAGAAATACCCCATAATAGACACATTGTGTATTCTGTGCTCATTGCGGATGATGAACAGCTCATACGGAACGGACTGGCCCGTTCTATCCCCTGGGCCGATCTGGGATTCAGACTCGCCGGTACCGCGGCCAGCACTGAAGAAGCTATCGCTGTTTTTAAAAGCGGACCGGTAGCGCTGCTCATAACGGACATCAGCATGCCCGGAAAAGACGGGCTTGAACTTATTGACTGGGTGAACAGGAATTCGCCGGAAACACGGAAGATTGTTATCAGCGGCTACGACCGTTTCGATTACGCCCTGGGGGCGCTCAAATCAGGGGCAAAGGATTACATACTTAAACCCATAAAAAAACAGGAAATCATTTCGGCTGTCTCAAGGATAGCAAAAGAACTGGATGAGTTTTTTTTGCTTGAAAAGGAAAATGAAAAAACGGCCCGGTTTGTACGGGGATATTTTCTCCGCAAGCTCCTGGACAATTCCTTTGTCAGCTCCGAGGAGCTTAAGGAAATCAGGCAGCGGCTGGAACTTTCCGGAGAAACCGCCGCGAAATACCAGGTCACGGTGGTAGATACCTACGGCAGCGAACCATACCAGGAACCCTATATCCGAGCACTGGCGCCGTTCCGGGTTGATGATATCGGCAGCCTCCTTGTGGTTATCACCCTGGAGTCGGAAACCGCGGCGGTCCACCGGCTTGCGGAGGAGGCTATCGAAAAAAAGCTGATCCCTCCCCTGCCGCGGGAAAGCGGCAGTTCCCAGAGACTGGAAAATCTCTGTATTTCCTATGACAGCGCTCTGGGAAAAATGACAAACCGGGAACAGGAACAGGTACACGCCTTCCGGGCAACCCACAGCGAACACCGGGAACTCATAACCCTTATGGACCTGATTTCCATGGGAACCAACGAAAAAACAGAATCCATGGTACTCGGTAAATTCACCACCTTTGAGAATACCGCCAGCGGAAAACGGTGGTGCGTCTGGTTTATGGACCGGCTGGAGGAGAATTTTAAAAGCTATAAATTCACGGGAAAGTACCAGCAGGCGGTAAAGGATTTTCCCCGGAACCCGGAGGAGAATTCCTTAGAAACGCTTAGGGAATGCTTCATGCAATATCTGAAGAAGGTCTTTATGACCTTTGACGAAAAAAAACAGAGCGGAACAGCGGCTACGGTCAGCCGGGCAAAGGAACTGATCAGCCGGAATTTTCAGGATAAAAATTTCTCCCTCTCCGCTGCCGCGGAATCGCTGCGGGTAAGTTATGGGTATTTGAGCGGAATATTCAAACAGGAAACCGGTTCCGGTTTTACCGATTACTTAACTGAAGTGCGGATGAAAAAGGCGGCGGATCTTATCAGCGCCGGGGATATCCGGATATACGAAGCTGCGGACCGGTGCGGATATACGAACTACCGGTACTTTACGGATATCTTTAAAAAATACTGGGGCGTTCCGCCAAGCGAATACAAACCGGCCGCGGAGCGGCGGCCATGACGGCGAAAATCCGGTCCATCCGGAAAAAACTCGTCCGGTTCATGCTGGCGGTGCTTATCCTGTCTACCGCCTTGAGCAGTGTACTGCTCTACATTTTCCTGGCTGCCGCCGCGCGGAACAACGCGAAAACAAGCTACGGGAATCAGGCACTGCTGGTGCGGATGCTCATGCTCAGGGAACTCAGAAGCATAGAACAGGTAAACCTGGGAGTCATGTTTAACAGCACCATTCAAAATCTTCTGATGGATGAAACCCTGCTTCACTCGTACCGGGACCGGAACATCATCGCGTCGGTACTGATCGATCACCGGAATTTTCTGGATGTGGGAAACATAACCCTGTTCTCGCTGGACGGCAGGGTTCTCGCGTCTTCGGAAGGATACAACCGGGACCGGATGATTCAGAATCTGCACTTTTATCCGGAACTGGAACAATCCCAGGGAGCGCCGGTCTGGATAACCAGCCATATCGATACCGGAGACGACCGGTACGGCCGGGAATACGTAATCACCCTGGCCCAGAAAATCCGCCGCCTCGATACGGTCCGCCCGGAAAACAACGGTATTCCCATCGGATACGTGGTATTCAATATAGGCGAAACTTTTTTCTCATCCCTGATTGAGGAAGCCCGCTGGGACACTGCGGGATCGCTGTACCTCGCTGACCGGGAAGGGATAATAATCAGCCATCCGGAACGGGAAAAAATAGGCGGCCCCGGGTTATCACCGGGAAATACAATGGTGTTCCCCGAAACACGGATTGACCGGAAAAAAGGATTTCTTATCTCCACACAGCCTCTGGACCGGTACCCCTGGTATATTGAAGGCATTGTCCCGGTACGGATAATCATGGAAGGAGCCAACGGCGTCATAACCATAGGCATTATTGTTTCCTTTGTTTTTGCCTTTGTGTTTGCCCTGGTGGCGACCCGGATTGCCACGGCGATTTCCGCTCCCCTCGGGCGGCTTGAAAAAGCTATGGCCTCGGTTGATCTCAGCGGAACGGAAACAGTGGAGCTTGAGGAAAGCCCGGTAAAGGAGATCCGTTCCATCACCAGGAGCTACGAGGCCATGGTAACACGGCTCTCCGGACTTACCGAGGAAGTATACCGGTCAAAGCTGCGGGCCAAAGAATATGAACTTGCGGGGATACAGGCTGAACTGGCGGCTCTGCAGAACCAGATAAATCCGCACTTTCTGTACAATACCCTGGATTCAATCAATTGGATGGCCGACATGGAAGGCAATACGGCCATTGTTGAAATGGTTACCCGCCTCGGCGATTTCCTGCGGTTCAGCGCCCGGGGAACCGCGGTGGTAACCATTGGGGAGGAGCTGGATTATATTGATAATTACATTTACATACAGAAGATACGGTACGGAAGCCGGTTTTCCTACAAAACCGAATGCAGTCCGGCCCTCCGCAATATTCCGGTGATAAAACTCACCATCCAGCCGCTGGTGGAAAACGCGGTGATCCACGGCGCGGAAAATCTCAGCCGGCCGGTGGATATCGTCACAAGAATCGGTATTGAGGGGGACTTTGTGCGGGTTTCGGTTTCCGATAACGGATCGGGAATGGATTCGGAAACCCGGGAACGGCTCCTGAACAAAATTCAGACAAACCAGGGGATCGGACTGTCCAATGTGTACCAGCGTTTAAAACTGAGTTACCCCGGCGGCTTCGATTTTTCCTTTACCAGCGATCCCGGTACAGGAACGGAAATATCCTTCGCCTACCCCCTTCCTCCTGAAATATTCTGACACTTTCTGAAAAAAATACGGATTGCGGGTTTTCCCAAAACGCCGGATTATAAAGCAACCGGAAACGGTTTCCCATAGCGGCAGAATACCGTTCCCGGATAATTCAGGAGGAAGGCATGAAACGGATTATTTCAATAACCCTGACGGCGCTGTTTGCGTCAGCGGTGCTGTTCGCCGGCGGTTCCGGTGAAACCGGAAAGACCGGAAAAACCGTGATTAATTATTACACTTGGGAGGCTCTGGAGGACAGCAATCCCATCATAGAACAGTTCAACCGTGAAAACCCGGATATAGAGGTTGTTCTCCATATTGTCCCGGACAATCCCGACACCCAGGTAAAACTTGACGTGATGATGATGGGTTCCAGTGATATTGATGTGGTGCAGATCGCCGACGGACAGCAGTTTGCGAAAGCCAAGAACGGCCTGCTCAGGAACATCGATGACTATATCCGGCGGGACGGAATCGACATGAAAGCCAATTTCGGCGGAGCCGAGGAATGGGCAAAATTCGAAGGCAGTTACTATGTGTATCCCCGGCATAATTCCGTTGGCTGTGTATTCTACAACAAAACCATGTTCGACAGCCTAGGAATTCCCTATCCCAAGGATGACTGGACATACGCCGAATACATTGCTCTGGCCGAACGGCTTACCCATGGAAGCGGTTCGAACAAAGTGTACGGAACATTCAACCACATCCGGCCGGGATTCTGGTGTCTCACGGCGCTGCAGAAAGCGGATTTTTACACCAGCGACGGCATGGCGAACATCAACGCCGAACCGTTTGTCAATGATCTCCGGAACCGGATGCACCTGGACAGCAGCGGCTATGAAAAGAACTACAGTGAAATCATCGCCACCAATACGCTCCAGAATATTGAATTCTTCAATAAGAAATGCGCCATGGTAATGGCCGCATCGTGGATGGTCCGGGACATGAAGAACAAGGAAAAATATCCCTATGACTTTGAAGTCGGGGTCGCCCACTTTCCGCGGTATGACGGAACTATCGCGCCCAAAACTTCCTGGGGCAGTGTCTCCGCTCTGGCCATACCCACCACCAGCAAAAACCCCGACGCCGCGTGGCGCTTTATCCGGTACTACATAGAGAAGGGGTCTCTGGAGATCGCCAAAACCGGTACTGTCCCGGTTTACCTCCCCGCCTACAACCGGGAAATGATCGCCGCCTTCGGAGAAGGTTCGGGCCTGCCCCAGGGTGATATCGAAAAATTCTTTGATCCGGAAATTGTCTCGATCATGAAAATGCCCGTGGGCGAAGCGATGAATGAATACAACTCCATCATCCAGGAGGAAACCTCCCTGTTCTTTACCAACGCAAAAAGCCTGGAACAGACAGTCCGTGATATGAAGTCCAGGGTGGACAAGGCAATCCTCGATGAACGGTCCCAGAAAAAATAACCACTGATAATCCGTCCCTGCTATCCGGCGCAGGGACTGTGCTTGCACGCCGGGATATTCGGAATATCCCGGCAAACCGCTGAGAGGTTTTTATGGCGTATTTCCGGAAACTCACCCTTTCCGAACGGAAGGAGGAACGGGCGGGTTATCTGTTCATTCTCCCGAATCTGCTGGGTATCATCCTTATAATCGCGTTTCCCATTGTGTTTACCCTGGTTTTAGGTTTTACCAAATGGAATGTGATGCTCGGATTCAAGGGGATGGAATTTGTCGGGCTCGATAATTTCATCCGCCTTTTCGGCAACGAACGGTTCAGGGCAGCCTTGTCCAACAACCTGATGTACACCTTTACCACCGTACCGTGCACGATAATCCTGGCACTGATCCTGGCGGGAATTCTCAACCAGGCAGTTTATGCCAAGGGAGTGATCCGGGCAATGTTCTTCATGCCTTATATCTCATCCATGGTGGCTGTGGCGGTGGTATGGAATGTACTACTCTACCCCAACGGCGGTCCGGTGAACAGCGTGCTCCAGGCTTTGGGTGTACGGAACCTTCCCGGATGGTTTACCGACAAGGACTGGGCCATGCCGGGGCTGATCATTCTCGCCGTATGGTACCAGATGGGCTACTACATGATTATACTTCTGGCAGGAATGCAGAATGTTCCCCGGTCATTGTACGAGGCGGCGGATATTGACGGAGCCGGAACAATACAGAAATTCATCCACGTAACGGTTCCGGGAATCTCGCCGACGATATTTTTTGTTCTGATAATCGCCACCATCAACTCATTCAAAGTATTTGACCAGATAAATATCATCACCAAGGGCGGACCGGGATACGCCACCACCGTGCTGGTGTACGAAATATACCGGAACGCATTTTACGAATATAACTTCGGCATGGCTTCGGCGATTTCCTGGGTGCTGCTGCTGCTGGTCCTGGCTCTGACTGTAATACAGTGGATTTTCCAGAAAAAATGGGTCACCTATTGAGGAGTTTGCCATGATAACACCGCTGCAGAAAGCCGCCATACGAAAGACTGTGATAACGGTCATCATGTTCGGCCTGGCAATCCTTTTTATTTTTCCGTTTCTCTGGATGATATCAACATCCTTCAAATTTGAAATCGATGTCATGGAATTTCCTTTCCGGCTGATTCCGAAAAACGTGAACACCGCAAACTACACGAAGGTATGGACGGAAAGTAATTTCCCCCGGTACTATCTCAATTCCATATTCGTGACCACGGTAACCGTTTTCGGGGATCTGATACTCACATCCATGGCGGCGTACGCCTTCGCGCGGCTCCGGTTCCGGGGAAAGAATATACTATTTGCCCTGTACATCTCCGCCATGATGATCCCCGGTCAGGTACTGCTGCTTCCCAAATATATTCTTTTCGGATGGCTGGGCATCAACAATACCCACGCGGCGCTGATACTGCCGGGGATATTTTCCATCTTCAGTATTTTCCTGCTGCGGCAGTTCTTTATGACCATTCCGTATGACCTTACCGAAGCGGCAACTATTGACGGGGCCGGCCATTTCAGAACATTCCTGCAGATTATCCTGCCCCTGGCAAAACCGGGGCTGACGACACTCATTCTGATTTCATCCATCTGGTCCTGGAACGACTACATCAACCCGCTGATATTCCTTTCCAATGACAGGCTGTTTACGCTGACGGTAGGACTCCAGCGTTTTCAGGAATCCAATGGGACCAATTACGCAATCATCATGAGCGGCGCGGTCTGCGCCATACTCCCGGTGATCCTTCTTTTTATCGCATTCCAGAAACAATTCGTGCAGAGCATTGCCAGCGCGGGCATAAAAGGATAACAGTATGAATATCGACATCACCGCGAAACCATTCAATTTAAATGAACAGGCCTGCGTTTGGGTAAGAGACACCCTCAAGGCCATGACTGAGGAAGAAAAAATCGGCCAGGTTTTCTGCGGAATCCTCTGGGACAAACCGGGCACCCGGGCAGAAGCCCTCTTTGAAGATATCGCTCCCGGGGCAATCATGTACCGGCCTTTTGCCTCGGCGAAAATGCGGGACTATTCCCTCAAACTCCAGGCACTCTCGAAAATCCCTCTGCTCATTGCCTGTAATCTTGAGCGTGGCGGAAGCGGAGGAAACGGCGGTATGGCCGACGGAACGTATTTTTCAAGCCCCATGGGTGTGGCCGCCACGGACGAATATGAGCAGGCCTTACGTCTCGGCCGGATAGCCGCCCGGGAAGGAAACGCCGCAGGAATCAACTGGACCTTTGAGCCGATCATCGATATCGATATCAACCCGGAAAATCCTATTACCAATGTCCGGACCTTCGGTTCCGATACGGACCGGATTATCACCATGGCCAAGGGATACTGCGACGGCTGCGCGGAAAACGCCATGGCGGTCTGCATCAAGCATTTTCCCGGAGACGGGGTCGATTACCGGGACCAGCATCTCATGGCCAGCATCAATTCCCTTTCCGCGGAGGAATGGTTTGAAACATACGGAAAGGTATACCGGGCGCTGATCGGCCACGGGGCCCAGACACTGATGAGCGCCCATATCAAACAGCCCGCCCTTTCCCGCAGTATCAACCCTGCCCTTACCGACGGAGAAATACTTCCCGGTTCGCTTTCCCGGGAACTCAACCAGGGGATAGTCCGGGAAAGACTCGGATTCAACGGTGTTATATGCACCGACGCGACCCAGATGGTGGGCTTTACGGCCGCCATGAAACGGGAAGACGCGATTCCCATGGCCATCGAAAACGGCGCGGACATGCTGATTTTTTCAATAAACCAAAAAGAAGACGCCGGGTCCCTGCGCCGGGGAATTGCCCGGGGGATTCTTTCCCGGGAACGGCTGGATGCCGCGGTTCTGCGGATACTTGCCCTTAAAGCATCCCTGGGACTCCATGAGAAGCAGCGCTCCGGAACCCTGGTCCCGGAACCATCCGCCATGGAATGGATCCGGTGCGAAGAACACCGTGCCTGGGCCAGAGAATGCGCCGGCAAAAACATCACCTTGGTGAAAAACCAGGAAAACCTGCTCCCGCTTTCTCCGGATAAAACCCCCAAAGTGGCGCTTCTCCAGATAACCAATGAACGGTGTCAGGGAAAACTGCCGGAGGTTGAACTGTTTGCCGGTCTCCTGCGGAAAGAGGGTTTTTCCGTTTCGTATCTCGATGAAATACCTCTGCCCGGCCCGGAATATCCGGTCTCGGAATTCAAAAAAAACGTCGACCTGATTGTGTACTATGCCAACATGAAAGTAGGGAGCAACCAGACCACCATCAGGCTTGTCTGGGATGACTTTCTCGGGGAGACTTCCCCGAAATACGTCTGCGACATTCCGACACTTTTTCTTTCGTTTTCGAATCCCTACCACCTGGTGGATGTTCCTATGATTAAAACATATATAAACGCCTACGCTTCCCATCCACCGGCGGTAGAAGCCGCGGTGGAAAAACTCATGGGGCGGTCGGCCTTTACCGGCGTCAGCCCGGTGGATCCCTTCGCAGGGCTCTGGGATACCCGGCTGTAGGCTGCCGCTATGGTACGGTTTCCAGCCTTTAAAGCCGCGCCTGCGGAAAACGGAGCGGCTCCAGCCGAAAATTCCGGAGCCGGCCGGTGAGCCCCCGGGAACGGGGATGCTGCTTTGCCGCAACCGCAGCTTTTACATACTGTTTCGTCAGCCTCTACAGTATCAGTCCCCTGCTGCAGGACATCTCCGCCGAACTGGGACTTACCGCCGTCCAGGCCGGCGGCTACACTTCCTGGTATTTTGCGGGATACATCCTGAGCCAGATACCCGGCGGCATGCTGGCCGACCGGTACCGGCCCAAATGGATTCTGCTGGGGGCGGTGCTGTGCAATGGTCTGATGGCAGCGCTGATGGCGGCCGTTCCCGGATACGGCTTCGGTTTAGGGACACGCTTCTTTTCGGGATTGGCTTCGGGCTCTGTAATGGGAAGCTGCTCAAAAACAATCACAGCGGTTTTTCCCGGGGAAAAACGTTCCGGCGCCCTGGGTATTCTGCTGGCATCGCCGCCCCTGGGTATTCTCATAGCGAATCTCCTGGGAGGGATTCTGCGTCCGCTTATCGGCTGGCGCTGGGTGCTTCTGGGTATCTCGGGCCTGTCTGTGTTAACGGCGGCGGCGGTTTCATTTTTTCTTAATTCCCGGGATGTACCCAGAAAAGAATTGGAAACAAACCGCGGCCCCGGAATTGCGGGATTACGGATGTTTCTTACGGATTACCGTCAGGTTATAACCGGAATTGCCGGAGCCTTGTTCATGTTCTCAGTTGTAGGCTTTGCCACATGGATCAACCCGTACAGCGCGGCCATGGGTTTATCCGGAAATACCGGGCGCAGGATCATACTGGCGTACAGCCTCTGCGCGGTCCTGGGGGCTTCCGTCTCGGGGTTTCTCTTTACGGCTCTTAAAATAAGCCATTGCAGGGCGTTGATGATAATTTTCCCGCTGTTGTCGGGTCTTTCGGTACTCTTCGCTGTCCAGACAAATTCATTTCTCATTACCATGGTGGCCGCGGTTTACGGATTCACATCGTATCTGCCGTCCACCCATTTTACTTCCCTTGCGATAATCCGTGCGGGAGATACCTACGGAGCCACAGCGGCTTCTGTCCAGAATCTGTTTCTCCAGTCGGGCTCGCTGATCATGCCGGTGGTCACCGGATTGGTTATTGATACCAGCGGAAACATGTCCCTGATCTGGCTGATGTTTTCGTTCCTGTACGCGGCCGCTGCAGTCCTGGTCCGGGCAGCCGAGAAGTTCAGCTTCGGCCGGTAAAATGACCTGCCCATTGAACCGCCGCGGATCAAACATGCCGCGGAAAATTTGAGGACTTGTAAGAAACTGGTAATCATGTTACCGTTTACTAACACTCACCCGGGAGATGGCTGCAGATGGAACGAATTGGTTCGCGGAATGATATCACGGCTTTTTTCAGAGACCTTAAAAAAGGACAGCCCATCCGGATGCTCATAGCCCCGGCGGCGGCACAGTGTTTCGCCGATTTTCCGCGGGTTCTGGGTTTCCTCTGGGAACAGGGTGTGGTGTCGTTCCATCCGGTCCTGCCTTTTGCGGATATTGCCGTGTGGGTATACTATACCATGCTCCGGGAAAATCCCGAGGCACGTTTTATTACTTCCGCCTGTGTCGGTATGAACAGGCTTCTGGAAGAACGGTTCCCCCAATTCGGAGGAGCGCTTCCGAGGGTATACAGCCCCCTTCTCTGTGCCGCCCGTTATCTGAGGGGTTACAAAAAACTGAATGGCTCTTTCGCATTCCTTTCTCCCTGCGCATTAAAGTGGAAGGAATTCACCACCCCCGAAGGGGAAGAACTGGTCCGGTACAATGTGACCATCGACGCCCTGAACCGGTGGTTTGAGGCCAATCCGGCTGACCTGAGCCGGTATGAGCCCTGCTTCCCTGAGACCGGGGAAAACGGTCACGGCCTGACCCTGGCGGCTTTCGGCAGCATCGGGAAATCCCTGGAATTCCTGTTTCCGGAAATCACCAGCCGGGTTGAGCAGGGAACTGCCGACAGCCTGGCATACCTTTCCGGCGGAATCATGGAACGGGAGGAAGGACCCTTTGTTTTCGAACCCTATGCCTGTCCCGGCGGCTGTTCCAACGGCGCGGGCATTGGAAAAAAGAGGACCTCCGGCGATATCGGTTTTCTCAAATGCCGGCCCAGTACGGCCCGTGAGGATGTGGTGGGCCTGTTTTCCCGTTTCGAACGGGAGCTTGCTGTCGGCGATTTCCAGTATGGACAAACCATGGCCGGCACCGGACAGACCGCGGCGGCGGGATAAGTTCAGTTCATAATAGAAAACGGAAATTCCCGCTCCTTGCCCGGGAACTTTTCACGTAAAACCGGCAAATCAGCCCAATTAATTTTACTTTTCGCCCAAATCATATTAAAAATAAATATGGCTATAAAAGTTTCATCCCGCAATAACGGTGATTTTGCAGGCCTCATACAGGAAATTGACCAGCCCAATGTAAAATCGGTGATTTATTTTTACTCCGTTGAACTGGAGCCTCTCCAGCCGCAGAAAGCAATCAAAGACGCCTTCCCGAAGGCTCAGTGCATTGGGGCATCCATGATCGGCGGCTGGAATACCAACGGGGCCGTGGCCAGGGGAATAACCGCCATGTCCCTTTCATCAGATGAGGTTGACCAGGTTTTTACTGTTATCAAAGAGGGGGTCAAGGATGATCCCCGGGGGGCCGCCCGTAAGGCTATCGAGGATCTTAAGCGCAGCCTCGCGGGCCAGCGGGTAACTCCCGATGAATACCTGGGCATAATAGTTTTTGACGGACTCTGTCTGGGTGAGGAGATCATCCGGGAATTTACCATGGAAAAAGGCCTGACCATTCCCATGATAGGAGGAGCCGCCGCGGACGAATTGGAATTCAAGCGAACCCTGGTTTCGCTGAACGAGAAAATGTCCGGCGACGGAGTCGCGGTGATGGTTATGAAAATGAAGATTCCTTTTTTCTTCAACCATTACGTTCATTATATACCAACCAATACATCCTTCCTTATCACCCGTGCCGAACCTGCCAAAAGAATAGTCTGGGAAATAGACGGAAAACCGGCGGCCCCTTATTACGCGAATATTCTGGGGTTAAAAGGCGCTGAGGAAATTCAGCATTCCCATTTTGCCAAGAACCCCCTGGGAGTGGTGATCGGAGAAACGGTTTACACCCGGAGTCCAAACGCGGTCATCGACGGAACAGGGCTCCAGTTCTACTGCTACATTGAAGCCGGAACCAAGGTCCATCTGCTCAAACAGGGAGATCTGCTTAAAAACTCCCGGAACGCCCTCGATGAGGCACGGGAATATCTGCCGGACATCCAGGGGGCGCTGCTTTTTAACTGCATACTCCGGTATCTGGAAATGCAGGAATACAAAACCGTCGACGCCTTCAACGATGTGTTCAAACCCCTGTCGTTTATCGGCTTCAATACCTTCGGAGAGGAACTCTTTACCCACCATAACCAGACCCTTACCGCTGTATTTTTCGGAGGTCAGCAATGACGCCACTGTATCCAAGCAGACCGGACCTGACTCCGCCGGAACCATTCAGGCTGAAAACCAAACGCCTCTTCCATTTTCTCAACAGCAAAATCAAAGCCCTGATTTTTGAGATCGTTTCCAGCAGTGAACTCCTGAACGTGACCATCAGTTATTTGAATGAAAATTTTTCCAGGATCTCCGGGATTATGAAACGGGTGAATGTATCCTTCCAGGAAAGCATCAAGACCTTTATTACCTCTTTTCAGAATTCCCAGAACTCCATAGAAAAGATCAACCACACATTCAAGAATATCGACGGCGTTTTCAGTGAATCCTACAAGCTCAGCGAAGAGCTCCAGGCCCTTGCCAAAAGCGCCGGCGAGAACCTTTCGGTCATCAATGATATTACCGAAACCACCAACATCCTTGCTTTAAACGCGTCCATCGAAGCGGCCCGGGCCGGCGCCGCGGGAAAAGGTTTTGCCGTGGTAGCAGGGGAAATCAGGAAACACGCAACATCCACGAAGGGCTCTATTGAGGAAACATCCGGGAACATCCGTACATTGGTTCTTAAAATACACGAACTATCGGGAAAGATGGAAGCGATAAAAAAGGAAGTTGAACAGGGAACCGCCATTATCCGCGAACTTGTCACCGTCACCGATGATGAGCGCAGACTTATCGAAAAGGTCGATCAGGATGTCGAATCCGTGGATAAAACTTTTGCCGAATACGATACCATGAAGGAAACCCTGGAACGGATGATTAAACAATCTGAAGTTTCCAAGGACGAAATAGAAAAAATGCTCGTTTCATTCCAGGCGGATCTAAGCTGTATAGAAAAAAGCTGACCGGAACACGGAACCACCGCCGCAGGCGGTACGGTCCCGTTCCGGCCGGCACGCAGCAATCCCGGTCAGATTTCCGGCGGCGGTGACTCCACCACTCCGCCGCCGTTTCAGCTGACGCTGCTTCTCCGTTACAGAATACCGCCGGCTATGGGAATATTGGTTCCCGTCATATACCCGGCGTCATTGCTCAGTAAGAACGCGACTACACCGGAAATTTCATCCAACGTTCCGCATCTCCGCATGGGAACCGCGTTGATCATCTGCTCGGCGACTATCTTCGGATCCCGGTCGTAATACTGCGAGTCCGCCTCCGCCTGCAGATCCACCTGGCGCTGCCAAAGGTGCTTTGTATCCATAAACGCCGGGGAAATGGAATTCACCCTGATATGATACGGGGCAAGGTCGACTGCCGCTGTTTCGGTAATACCGATAACCGCTGACTTTGACGCGCCGTAGGCAATCATGTTCGGCGGTCCGTGTATCCCGGCCATGCTCGCCGCGTTGACAATCGCCCCGCCGTGGTTATCAATCATGGACAGGGAAACCGCTTTAAGCACGTAAAACACCCCCAGAACATTGACTTTAATAACCCTTTCAAAATCATCCGGCGGATATTCGTGGGTCTTCCGGAATTCACCCTGGATACCGGCGTTGTTAAAAAGGTAATCGATCCGGTTTTTCTTTGTTATTTCCCCGATGGTCTTTTCGACATTTTCCCAGGAACCAACGTCACAGACATAGGTCTCGGCTTCTTTCCCTAACGCCTGTTTCGCTTCGGACAATTTATCCCCGTTAATATCAATGAGTATTACCCGTGATTTTCTCCGGATAAATTCCGAAGCGACCGCCTTACCAATATCACCGGCGCCGCCGGTAATTACGATTGTTTTGCCTTCAAATTCACTGTTATACATATTCCGCATCCATAGAATTGGGGAACGTCCGGAACTCGAGTTTTTCCGCTTCCCCGCCGGAAAAAACTGAACCGACACTTGCGGAAAGCGGCAGAGACGCCGCAGCCGCAGAAACAAGCATTTTATTCGTCAGACCCCTCCGTATTTTCCGGCCCGCCTCCGGCAGGCTTACATCTATTCTTCCCGTCAGGAAGCGTAAAAATTTGTTGTTCAGGATGAACGCCCGAAAGAAGAAAAACGTTTGCGCTAACGATTTCCTATTTTACTCTTGATTTTTTCGGCTGTCAAGAAATTATTCAATTCATCAATTTTTTGTATTATATAAAGTTACCAATGGGTAAAAATTTATTGACAAAAATAGGGTCCTGTGGTTAACTATTTTATAGCGAAGGAAGGAAAACGTTTGACTAAAAATCCGGCCTACCGAAAACCAACGATGAAGGATGTCGCACAAACCGCGGGGGTTTCAATTTCCTCCGTGTCCCACGTTCTCAACGGCACCCGTTTCGTCTCGGAGGATACGAAAAAGAAGGTCGAACAGGCCATACAGGAACTTAATTTCAAACCCAATCCCATAGCCAGAAACCTGCGGAGCGGAAAGTCAAAACTCATCGGTTTTGTGGTTTCCAACCTGGAAAATTATTTTTACGTCAGCCTCGCCAAGGGTATTGAGAAAACCATCGGGACGTACGGATACCGCCTGATGCTGATTGATTCCGCGGAAAGCAAAAAAAGGGAAATCGAAAACGCTGAGTCCCTGTATCTGCGGGGCGTGGACGGGCTTATCATCGTTCCGGCGACGCCTGACTGTGAGTACCTTAAAAAAATTGTCAGACCCGGTTATCCGGTTGTATTTGTCGACCGGCAGCCGTCAAACTATTCGGGAGATACGGTTCTCCTCGCAAACGCCGAAGCGGCGTTTGCCGCCACGAATTACTTCATTTCCAAGGGATACCGGGATATCGGTTTCCTGGGTTTCCATTTCGGCGACCAGGAAATCGACAAAACCATGCAGGAACGCATTGACGGATACACACAGGCTCTCCGGGAAGCGGGTATTCCCGTGAACCGGGATTTTATCCAGGTAAAAACAGGCATGCCGGCGGCGATGAATGAACTGCAGCATACCGAATCCTACAAGATGATGGAGCATCTGAGAAAATCAGCGGTCCGGGCGGTACTCTGCGGCAACAGCCTTTCCGCCATCGGCGCGTACAGCTATCTGAAGGAAAACCAGATCCGGATTCCCGACGATATTTCACTCATCACCTTCGATGATGATGTCTGGCTGAAACTGACGACCCCGCGGATTTCATCGGTTGTCCAGCCGGCGGAATCACTGGGTATACTTGCGGCGCAGCGGCTGATGAACCGTCTGGGAGGAAAGGATCTTCCCTATGAATGTTTCAGGCTGAAAGCCGACATTGTTCTGCGGGAATCATAATCCCGAAATGGAGAAAGATATGGCAGCGGTACATCTTAACAGAAAAAATCTTAGCGGAATCACCTCGGGTGTCAAAGTTCCGGAATATTCACCGGATAACCTGAAACCGTCAATAGTCCACATCGGACTTGGCCATTTTCACCGGGCCCACCAGGCGGTGTATCTGGATGACCTGCTGAACCTCGGCTCCGGCAATGCCGGTATATTCGAGATAAACACGATTCCGGACGGCACTGGCCTCGCGGAAAAACTTGCCGGCCAGGACAATCTCTATACCCTGATTTCCAGAGACGCCGGAGGAGCGGAGGAAGTCCGTGTCATCGGTTCTATCCTCGGATACCTTTCCGCCCCCGATAACCGGGAGGCGGCTATTGCCAGGATGGCTTCGGCGGAAACGGAAATTATCTCCCTGACGGTAACCGAGAAAGGGTATTATTACGATACCGTCACGGAGGATCTCAGCCGGGAACATCCCGATATTGTCCATGACATAACCAACCCACGGGAACCAAAAACAGTTATTGCCTATATTGCCGCGTCGCTGAAACTCCGGTCCGAAACGAATAAGAAACCCGTCACCATTATGTCCTGTGACAACTTCCCGTCAAACGGAAAAATCCTGAAAAAATGCATACTGTCGTTCTGCGAAACCGCATATCCGGATCTGATACCATGGATAGAATCAAACACGGCTTTTCCCAGTTCCATGGTAGACCGGATTACCCCCGCTACAACGGAAGCGGATGTACAGTATCTGGAATCCGCGTACGGTATCAAGGATGCCCTGCCGGTGTGCTGCGAAGATTTCAGGCAATGGGTTCTGGAGGATAACTTTAAATCCGCGGTGCCGGATCTCGCCAAGGCGGGAGTGGAAATCGTTCCCGACGTGGAACCCTATGAGCTGATGAAAATACGGCTGCTGAACGGGAGCCATTCAGCCTTATCCTACCTGGCGTATCTTTTGGGGTACCGGGAAGTGGCTCCGGCCATGGGAGATCCTCTGCTGAAAACCTTTATCAGAAATTTTTATATGGAAGAAATCACAGCGACGCTCCAGGATATACCGGGAACCGATTTCCGTGTTTACAAGGACACGCTGATCTCCCGGTTCACAAATACCAATATCGGAGACCATATACTCCGGCTAACCTTGGACGGTTCAAAAAAGATACCCAATGCCGTGCTTCTGCCGCTTGAGGAAACCCTACGGCAGGGCCGGCGCTGCAACGCCATTCTGCTGGCATTGGCCGGCTGGGCGCGGTTTCTCGAAGGTACCGATGAAGCGGGAGTCCCTATTCCGGTAGAAGACTGCGGCCGGGATACTGTCATGGCAGCAGCAGCCTCGGCGCGGCGCGACCCGGAGGGTTTTCTGCGTGCCATCGGGGTCCACGGTATCGGGGCCGACGAGATGCGGTCAATTTCCGGAATATTCAAGGATTATCTCGAGAAGCTGCACAGGGACGGAACCCGCAGGACCCTTGCCGATTTTACAGGCGTCCCTGATTAAAGCTGCGGCGGATCCGGATCGGTTCGTTCCGCTTGACCGATTGTACCCGCGGCCTCCTGGACATTCATTTCCTTAAACACACCATACACCAGGGGGATCGCGAGGAAAAACGCGGCAATATCCGCCGCGGGCTGGCTCAGTTGAATACCCAAAAGACCGAAGGCATTGCCCAGAATGAACAGAGCCGGCAGAAGGAAAAAACCCTGCCGGGATGTCGCCATGACGCTCGCCTTGAAAGATTTTCCGATGGTCTGCAGCAGCATATTGGATAAAATGATCCATCCGCTCAGGGGAAAGGTAAGGCACTGGAGGCGGAGGCCGAGGCTGCCGATGCTGATCACCTCAAGGTCATCCTTCCTGAAAAGGGCAATGATCTGCGGAGAAAAAACAAACAGCACCGCCGCAGTAGCCAGCAGCACGAGAAAAGAAGATTTTACACAGAACCAGAAAGCCCTTTTTACCCGGTCATACCGTTTCGCCCCGTAATTGAATCCGCAGACAGGCTGAAATCCCTGGCCGAATCCCATCAGCGCCGATGATGCGAACATGGTAACCCGGGTCACAATGGAAATACCCGCGATGGCCGCGTCTCCGTAAAAACCGGCGAACTGGTTTATAAAGATTGCGGACGTGCTGCTGATGCCCTGCCGGAACAGCGAAGGAAGGCCGCCCCGGAGCATTTCCCGGTAATTTTTAAGGGTCGGGGAAAAATCCCTGAACCGTATCGGTATGTTGCCCTCCCGCCGGGAAACCATGAACAGGACTATACAGCTTACAAGCTGACTGATCATGGTGGCCAGGGACGCACCCTGGACCCCCATGTCAAAAACAAAAATAAAAAGCGGATCGAGAATAATATTGAGAATCGCGCCGGTAAGCATACCGATCATGCCGGAAGATGCGCTTCCCTGGTAGCGGAGCTGGTTATTTAGAACCAGGGACCCGGCCATCCAGGGGGTTCCTATAAGTATAAACAGGAGATAGTCGCAGGCATAGGGAAGGATTGTTTCGGTGGACCCCAGGAGCACCGCCAGGGGACGGAGGAAGATAAGTCCGGCAGCCGCGACAATGGTACCGCCGATCAGCGCCGAAACGAAACCCGTGGCTGCCATTTTTGACGCCCGCTCCATGTCTCTGGCCCCGAGCTGGCGGGAAATATACGTTCCCGACCCGTTGCCGAAAAAGAACCCCATGGCCTGGATAATGGTCATCAGAGGGAACACGACCCCCACGGCTCCGGTGGCGCTCGTACCCAGGGAACCTACAAAATACGTATCCGCCATATTGTACAGGGCGGAAATCATCATAATAACCATTGCAGGAACCGCCAGGTGGCAGACAAGAAGCTCCACGGGAGTTTCAATCATGCGGAAGTATTTTTCATTCTCGTGATTTACGGAGTCCATCAGGCTGTCCTTTTCGGATTTGAAACAGTATACCCTGAAGCCGGCCTCCGCGCAATTGACTGCGCGGGAGCGGCGGCGCAAAGATTCCGTAAATCCGCCTGAATACAGAAAACCCCGGACCAGCCGGTCCGGGGTTTCAGATCAAAAAATTATCCGGTTATTAACTTTCCAGGGCCGCGTTTTTTCCCGCAAGGTACCCTGACGTATGGGCCCAGGAAATCGCGTTGCCGCCGCAGTAGCTGGCGCCGCTGACACCGGCGACAACTTCGCCGGCGGCGTAGAAGCCCTGTACCGGGTTGTTTTCGGCGTCCATGACCTGGAGTTTTTCGTTGAGCCGGACGCCGCCCAGGGAGAGGTTGTTCCAGAAGGACATCCGGACCATGTAGTACGGCCCCGCTCCGATCTGCCGGGGCAGGTTCTGCCGTTTGAACAGCGTATCGTCCTTGGCCTGGACCATTCTGTTGTAGGATGAAACCGTATCCGCCAGAGCCTGGGCGGGGATACCGGCTTTCCGGGCAATATCCGCCAGGCTATCGGCTTTGAACACCACCTGTTCCTTGGCGAATTCCGCGTTGAGTTTATCCATGGACCATGAGGGCATGGAGAAGAGGGTTCCCACTTCATATTTCTTGAAGGTCTCGTCCCAGGTAGCCTGGTCCGCCAGGAGGAAGTGGCATTTCTCTTCCTGCTTGGGAAGTTCCGTGGAAATTTTAGTAAGCCCGGTTTCCTCGCTTATGAAGCGGACGCCCTTCTTATTAACCAGGATGCCGCCGTTCTGGCAGAAATACTGGAAACGGCAGGCGACTCCGTTCCGTCCGTCGGTGACCACGCCCCAGGGATAGCTCGCGATGTACTGCATATGGCTTATGGGAACAGCCACATCCCGCACCGCGGCCATAAGCGCCGCGCCGTCATTGGCCTTAGCGCCAACCGCGACTCCGGCGCCCGCCACCGAAGGCACCCAGGCGTCCAGGGTTTCCGCGCTTCCCGTAATGCCGCCGGAGGCGAGGATCACGGCCTTTTTTGCCTTAATTGTAAAATTACCGCTTTTTGATGAAGCTTCTATACCAACTACCCTGTTGGCGGCTTTATCGAAAAAGAACCTGACCAGGGCTGTATTGAGCTGAACCGGAATATTCCGGGCTTTGGCTTCCTTATCGAGAACGTCGATATAATCCTTGCCGGTAAAGGTCTTCTGCCGCACCGCCCGGAGATTCGTGTGGCCCGCGTACGCTTCCAGAAAGAATTCCGCGAGACCGTGATCAGCCATCCAGTCAAAGGCAGCTCCGGAATTTTCCGTCCAGACTTTGACAATGTGGGGGAAATTCATGTATCCGCCGTACTCCATGGCGTCAACGGCAAACTGCTCCGCACTGTCGCTGACATTCTGCTGTTTCTGTATTTTTGTTCCCGAAGCGGTAAAAAGACCGCCGCTGAGAACAGTGGCGCTGAGGTATGAAGACGCGGATTTGTCGATAACCGCGACGCTTGCCCCGGCGTCGTACGCCTGGATAGCGGCCATGAGCCCGGCCCCGCCGGCGCCGACCACAACCACATCAGCTTCCTGGTCCCAGCTTTTCGGAAGGGTTCCGGAACCGCTCCCTTTGGTACCTGTCCCGGTGGTAGCGCAGGATATCGTGACCGCTCCTGCCGCCGCCGCCATGGCGGTACCTTTGAGAAATTTCCTTCGCGATACATTCTTTGACATACATTTCCTCCAATATATCTTCTTTTCTTAAAAAACTACAAAAAAACGGCAGTTGCCGAGATCATTATAAAAAAGCGGAAAACACCATCAGCAATTGAGGGCTGCCATTATAAGGAAAAAAGATCTTCCAGGAATTCGGCGACCCCGTCTTCGGCGTTCGATTTTATCGTTATATCCGCCGCCTTCCGGACGGACTCCTTGGCGTTGGCCGGAGCCGCGGAAAACCCTGCGGTCCTGAACATGGGTAGATCATTGTCCTCATCACCGAAGGCTATCGCTTCTTCGGGTTTTATGCCCCGGAATTTCAAGGCTTCCGCGAGGCCGCTCCCCTTTGAAACACCCCTGGCCATGACTTCAAGGTAGAGGGTATACGACCGGGTCTGGTAAATTTCGGAACCGTATTTCTGTTCCAGTATCGCATAGATTTCATCCAGCACCGGGGGCTCCGCGATAAACATACCTTTGATACAGCCCGTTATTTCCGGGACGGCGATTGCCTTTTTGAGGTCGCAGAATTCAATATCAAGGCCGCTCCGGTTTTTATAAAAGTCCGATTCCTTTGAAGAATTCTCGGCAAGAAGCCGTTCCCGGGGGTCATTTCCGAGCCGGGGCAGAAAAATGTGGAAATAAACATTTTTTTTTCTGGAAAGATCAATGCAGAAATCCGCCACATCGAGTTCAAGAAGAGTGGATGCGAGGATATCGAATCCCGGCATGCGGATAACTTCCGCGCCGTTGTAGTATACCATGGGGCCTTCGGCGCCCATGACCGACCGGAAACGTTCCGCCGATTCCGGGGACCGGCCGGTGGCAACGACAATACCGATGCCGCGGTTTTTGCAGGCATCCAGGGCGGCAAGGGTTCTGTCACTCAGTACGGAATCCGGGCGGAGGGTTGTTCCGTCCAGGTCCAGGGCAAGAGCTTTAATACTTTCGGGGTTGATCACGGTTTGATTGTCCTTATCCATACTGGATATTTTATCCGAAAAAAATAAACACCGATAGACCGGCAAGCGGTGTTTACAGGGTTTCGATGATCCGTTCCGCCGCTGTCCGGCCGTCGGCGATGGCGTGTACCACCAGGCTTGCGCCGCGCCGGGAATCCCCGGCGGCCCAGACCTTCGGGTTTGAGGTATGGAAACTGCCTCTGGTCCGGATATTGCCCCGTTCATCCGTTTCAAGACCGAAATCCGCCACCGCGCCGTCCTGCACCACATGGGTAAATCCCATGGCCAGCAGGACCAGGTCGGCGCCGATCTCAAAATCCGAACCGGGAACATCTTTCATCTCCGGCCTGCCGCCGGCCCATTCCGCCCGGCAGGCCCGGACCGCTTCCACGGAACCGTTCCGTCCGATAAAACCCTTGGTATTAACCGACCAGAGCCGCTCCCCTCCTTCCAGGTGCGAACTGGATGTTTTAAGCACCCTGGGCCAGAGGGGCCAGGGTTCATCCGGCGTACGGTGTTCCGGAGGCCGGGGCATTACTTCAATCTGGGTAACCCTGAGCGCTCCCTGGCGGTTCGCGGTTCCCACACAGTCGGAACCGGTGTCCCCGCCGCCGATGACCACCACCCGCTTACCGAAGGCGGTAATCGGCTCCGGACCTTCGCCGCAGGCTTCCCCGGCGTTGGCGCGGTTCTGGAGGGCCAGGTAATCCAGAGCCTGCACAATACCTCCCAGTTCCCGGCCGGGCACCGCGATGTCCCGGGGCTCCCGGGCACCGATGGTCAGGAGTACCAGGTCAAAGGTTTTTTCAAGTTCCCGGGCATCGATATATTCAGCACTGCAGCCGCTGGTCCCGAATCCGAACCGGGCCGCTCCTACCCGGGCATTGGTTCTGAAGGTAACCCCTTCGGCTTCCATAACACCAATACGCCGGTCAATAAAATTTTTATCCAGCTTGAAATCCGGGATTCCGTAGCGGAGGTATCCCCCCGGCTTCCGGTCACCTTCGTATACGGTAACCGAAAACCCGGCGCGGTTGAGATAATACGCCGCGGCGAGTCCCGCCGGACCGGCGCCCACGACGGCGACGTTCTTTCCGTTTCTGCGCTTCGGGGGACGGGGAACCACCAGGCCAAGTTCATAGGCCTTTTCAATAACCGCGAGTTCGTTCTGGCGAATAGTCACCGGCTCGTCATTGATACCCAGTACACAGGAAGCCTCGCAGAGAGCCGGACAGACCCGGCCCGTGAATTCGGGAAAGGGATTCGTGTCTTCCAGGACGGCCCAGGCTCCGGCCCAGTCCCCCCGGTAAACCCGGTCCTGCCATTCGGGCATTACGTTCGATACGGGACAGGCCCAGTGACAGAAGGGAACGCCGCAGTCCATGCACCGCGCGGCCTGAAGCCGCCGGTCATCGTCGTCCAGACGGCTTTCTACTTCACTGTAATCGTTTATCCGCTGCTCCACCGGCCGGTACCCGGCAACCTTCCGTTTAATCTTCAAAAAACCCTTGGGATCACCCATGCTACGTCCTCACCGTTATGTCTTCCTGTTCCCGGATCTCGTAGAGTTTCCGGTCCAGTTCCGCCAGTTTCATCTGCTGAAGCGCCCGTTTGTATTCCACCGGGAGTACCTTGATAAAACTGTTCCTGCTATGGTGCCAGGAATCGAGAATCTCCTTGGCGTACCGCGAACCGGTCCAGTACACGTGGTTCCGGATCATGTCCCTGACGAAATTTTCATCTTCCTCATTATCCAAAGATGAAAGCTCAACCATTCCCTTGTTGATGAAATACTCCAGTCTGCTGTTCCGGTCAAAAACATAGGCGATCCCTCCGGACATGCCCGCCGCGAAATTCCGGCCCACGTCGCCGAGAACAATAACGCGGCCGCCGGTCATATACTCGGCGCAGTGGTCGCCGGTGCCTTCCACGACGGCGACGGCCCCGGAATTGCGTACACAGAACCGTTCCCCCGCGGCGCCGGCGGCGTACAGCTCACCGGAGGTGGCGCCGTAAAGAACCGTATTCCCGGCGATGATATTCTCATTAGTATTGAAGGATGATCCTTCCGGCGGGGCGACCACGATGCGGCCGCCGGAAAGGCCTTTGCCGAGGTAATCGTTGGCGTCCCCGGCGAGGCGGAAGGTAATTCCCTTTGCCAGAAAAGCGCCGAAACTCTGGCCCGCGGATCCGGAAAAATCCACGGTAACGAAATTTTCCGGCAGACCCTGCCCGCCGAACCGCCTGGAGACTTCATAGGAGAGCATGGTTCCCACAGCCCGGTCGGTATTGCGTACGGGAAAGTTCAGGGCGGTGGGGATTTTCCGGTCCAGGGCGGAGAAGCATTGTTCTATAAGCGACTGGTCCAGGATACCGGAGATCCGGTGATCCTGATCTTCCACACACCGGACCGCCTTTCCGCCGGGTACGTAACCGGGTCCCTGTTCACGGTACAGGAGGCCGCTCAGGTCCACCCCGGAAACTTTTGATTTTCCGTTTTGCCGCTGGACAAGCATGTCCGGACGGCCCACCAGTTCATCGAATTTTCTGAATCCCAGAGACGCCATTATCTCCCGGGTTTCTTCCGCGATAAAACGGAAAAAATTAACGAGGTGTCCGGCCTTGCCCGTGAAGAATTTCCGCAGTTCCGGGTCCTGGGTGGCCACACCCATGGGGCAGGTGTTTTCGTGGCACTTCCGCATCATGACACAGCCCAAAACAATAAGCACAGAAGTCCCGAAGCCGAATTCCTCGGCGCCGAGCATTCCTGCTATGACGATGTCCCGCCCGGTCTTGAGCTGGCCGTCGGTCATAAGACGGACCCGGCCGCGCAGACCGTTTCTGACGAGGACCTGGTGGGTTTCGGCGAGGCCTATCTCCCAGGGCAGGCCCGCGTGGCGGATAGAACTCTGGGGGCTTGCCCCGGTTCCGCCGTCGTAGCCGGAAATAAGAATATTGTCCGCCCGTGCCTTCGCGACCCCCGCGGCGATGGTGCCGACTCCGCTTTCCGAAACCAGCTTAACGCTGATCCGGGCCTTTGGGTTCGCGTTTTTGAGATCAAAAATAAGCTCCGCCAGATCTTCAATAGAATAAATATCGTGGTGCGGCGGCGGGCTGATAAGGGTAACCCCGGGAGTGGAATGGCGGGTCCGGGATATGAGGGTATCCACCTTGTGGCCGGGAAGCTGACCGCCCTCCCCCGGTTTCGCGCCCTGGGCGATCTTGATCTGTATCTCCTCGGCATTGGCGAGGTATTCGCTGGTAACGCCGAAACGGCCTGACGCGACCTGCTTGATGGCGCTCCGCGCCCAGGTTCCGTCGGGGCGGACCGCAAAACGGGAAGGATCCTCGCCGCCCTCACCGGAGTTCGACCGGCCTTTGATCGAGTTCATCGCCAGGGCAATCGTTTCGTGGGCTTCCTTTGAAATAGAACCGAAGGACATTGCCCCGGTGGTAAAGCGCTTCATGATGGATTCGGCGGGTTCAACTTCTTCCAGGGGAACCGGACCCGCGGGGCCATCCGGGACAGTACCCGGTTCCGCGAATTCCAGAAGGCCCCGGATCACATGGGGATTCCGGTTGAGAGCGTCCGCGGCGGCGGAAAATTCCTTGAATCTGGCGTAATCTCCGGAACGGGCCGCCCGCTGCAGCAGCTGTATGGTTTCGGGATTCCAGGCGTGCTGTTCCCCGTTTTTCCGCCACCGGTACTGGCCGTCACCGGGCAAGAGCGATTCCGAAGTACCGGAATATTCCCCCGGCCCGGTGTAGGCTTTCCGCGCGGAACGGTACCGGTCCACGGCTTCGGTTTCCAGTTCCGTGAAGCCAACGCCGCCGATACGGCTGACCGTACCGGGGAAACACTTTTCAACAACCGCGCCGCCGAGACCGACAGCCTCAAAAACCTGGGCTCCCCGGTAGGACCTGAGGGTGCTGATGCCCATTTTGGATATGATTTTCAGAATCCCTTTCTGGAGTCCTTTGCGGTAATTTTTTTCCGCGTGCCGGTAATCCCCGGTACGGGCGGCGCCGGAATTCCGGCACAGGGAGGCGACGGAAGCCAGCGCTCCGTAGGGTACGATGAGATCCGTGCCGTACCCGAACAGCAGGGCAAAATGCATAACCTCCCGGGGCTCGGCGGTTTCCGCGATTATTGATGTCTTCATTCTGAGTCCCGACCGGATAAGGCTGTGGTGCACCGCCGCAGCCGCGAGCAGGGCGGGAACCGCGCATCTGCCGGCCTCAGGGGCAAGGGCTGCCCGGTCGGAAAGAACGATAAACGCCGCGCCGTCCTCAGCGGCCCTGATGGCTTCCGCAGCGAGACGGTCCACGGCGGATTCCAGGGCGCCGGGTACATCCGGGGTCTTCCCGGCGGAATCACCCGGAACATCCAGGGGTACGTAAAAAGTCGTGTCCAGAATTACGGAACTGAAATCTTCCGGGTATATTTCTTTTAAACGCTGAAGTTCCGCGGGAGTCAGAATTGGATTGAGAACCTTGACCCTGCGGCAGCGGGATTCCGTTTCCTCCAGCAGATTTCCCTGGGGGCCGGAGAAACTTGTAAGGGTCATGACCAAATCTTCCCGGATTGAGTCGATCGGGGGATTCGTTACCTGGGCAAAAACCTGTTTAAAATAAGAATATACCCGCTGGCTCTTATCGGAAAAAACCGCCAGAGGTGTGTCGGTTCCCATGGAACTGGTCGGTTCCTGACCGGACTCCGCCATGGCGAGGAGAAGTGTATCCCGGTCTTCCCGGGTATACCCAAAGGTCCGTTCCATAAAAAGCACGGCCCGTTCATCAGCAAGCTGCAGATCGCCGAAATCGTCCGCCTCGGATTCCTGGTTCAGGGTAACGACCTGGCGGGAAACCCATTCGCTGTAGGGCTTCGATTCACAGACCAGCGTCTTAACTTCCTCATCGGGAATGATGCGGCCTTTTTCCGTATCCACGAGCAGCAGCTTGCCCGGCAAAAGCCGGCCTTTATAGACTGCTTCTCCGGGTTCAAAATCCTGTACCCCGGTTTCCGAAGCCATTACGATGAGATCATCCTTGGTTACGGTATACCGGGAAGGCCTGAGCCCGTTCCGGTCAAGGGTCCCGCCCACGTACCGGCCGTCGCAGAATACGATTGAGGCAGGACCGTCCCAGGGCTCCATCATGCACGCGTGGTACTCGTAAAACGCCTTAAGCTGCGGTGATATCGGGTTTTTATCGTTCCAGGATTCGGGAATAAGCATCATCAGCGCGTGGGGCAGGCTCCTGCCGGACATTACCAGCAGCTCCAGGACATTATCGAGGCTCGCCGAATCGCTCCGGCCGGGCTCTATGACCGGAAGGATATCCTTGAGGGCGGCCCCGAACCGGGGATGGGAAAACAGCGCTTCCCGGGCCGCCATCCAGTACCGGTTTCCCTTTACGGTATTGATCTCCCCGTTATGGGCTATCATCCTGAAAGGCTGGGCCAGAGACCACGCGGGGAAGGTATTCGTGGAAAACCGGGAGTGAACCAGGGCAATGGCGGTCTCAACCCCGTTATCCCGCAGCTCGGGATAGTAGTTCCGGAGCTGACGGGGCATGAGCATCCCCTTGTACACAATAGTCCTGGACGAAAGGGAGGTTATGCAGAAATGTTCGGCAATTTCCGAAAACCGGGGATCTTCCCTGACAGTTTTTTCAATTTTTTTACGAAAAATATACAATTGAAATTCCAGATCGGTTACGCCGGACTTTTCAGTCTCCCGGCCGGGATTTCCGCCGCCGGAATTATCCGGAATAAGGAAGATCTGCCGTACCGATGGTTCCGAGGCTTCCGCGATAATGCCTATTTCCGAATTATCCGTAGGAACATCCCGCCATACCGGAACCAGCAGCCCCAGGGACAATGCCAGTTTGTCTATTTCCTTTTCAATGAGGCGGACCGGTCCGTTTTTTGTTCCGCCGGGCATAAAAACCAGGCCGGTACCGTACGATCCCGGTTCACCCAGGGAGGGGACCAGTTTCCGGTAGTATTCATGGGGAATCTGAAGGAGAACGCCGGCTCCGTCACCGGTTTTATTATCCGCGCTTTCAGCGCCCCGGTGCTCCATCCGTTCCAGGACTTCCAGTCCGCGTTCCAGGATTCCGTGCGACCGGCGGCCTTTTATATCCGCCACAAAACCGATTCCGCAGGCGTCATGCTCAAATTCACCGCGGTATAGTCCGCCGGGATGGTTCCCTGCGGTTCCTTTTGTCTTTTTTCGCTGCCCCACGGTGCCTCCTCTAATCTGCAGTAGAATTGTATTTATTTTACTATCACTTAAGAAACATTATATTTATACATATTTATGGATATTTATGCAATATAAAGCGGAAGTTTTATACTAATTTTTATATTTATACATTTTGAAAATACCGGGAAAATAAAAAAAATGCCGCCGCCGAAAGGAGGAACGGCGGCGGCAACACAAAAAATTGTGGAGGAGGTTTTACATATATAATAACTAAAAATCGGGTAAATGGTTACAAAAAAAGAAATCTTTTGAGGTTTTTAAAAAAGGCCGCCCGGCGGCCCTTTGCGGTGAACGGTGAGCTTACAATTCCCAGGTATATCTGAGCCCCGTGGAGACACGGAACCCCGCGGCAAAATCGGCGGACCAGTTGTCCTCCTGACCCGATTCTGGAAAATACGACTGCCAGGCGAATTCCGCAAACAGCGAAAGCTTGCCGTCCGCAGCCCGTATGGTCAGCGGCGCCCAGGTAACACCGATGGCGCCGAGCCAGGAATTTCCGCCTTTATACGAGCGGGATTCCCCGCCAGACTCGAGCACGGGATCGCCGATGGTAAAAGCGGGTCCGATAAAAAACCGGAAGGTGTCGCTCAGCCCCGCCGACAGGGTCACGGGCATTCTGAAAACCCCCAGAGAACCGTCCCATTCGGGGCGCAGCTCCAGGCCAACGCGCAGGTAACGCTTGGCGATCGGGATATCATAGGCGGCCCGTATCTGGAATGCGCTGCCCCGGAGGGGATCGGCGAAGCTGCTGTTATAGGTATTCCAGCTGGGAGCCGCGGCAATGCCCAGGAAAAGTCCCAGGTAATCCGCCGAAGTCAGGGCTCTTCCTGCTCCGATATAGGTACGCTGCCAGTAATCTTCATGTAAAGATGAATAAATAACACCGGTTTTGGGGCCTTCCGACGCGGAATGGATGAACCGCCCTTCCCCCAGGTAAATCCCTACATGGGAAACGGAACCGGTGGTATTAAAAAACACCAGATCCCCGGGCTGCAGTTTTTCATCCCGGATCGGCTCGGTCCAGGTGTACAGGTTTTTTACGGTTCTGGGTACGGTTACATCCAGGACATCCCGGAAGACCAGGTATACCAATCCCGAACAGTCCAGGCCGTCGGCGCTGTGTCCGCCGTACCGGTAGGGAACTCCCTTGTATTTTTCCGCTGCCTGGGTCACATCGGAGCGTACGGATTTGGGTGATGATACGGCCAGGGGAACTGCTGCGAAAAGACTTCCGGATAGACACAAAAAAACGATTACCCATACCAGCGGTTTAGATAGCAGATTATATGGTATATTCTTCATTCTAACGGTACTAAAATACATAATTTTCATAAAAAAAGCAATATTCCGCGGGGTAACCGCAGTATATAAAAAGCTCTACACAGAAGTATGGAGATACTAAGCCGGGGGCCCGTCTGATGGAAAAAATACCGCAGGGCGGTTTTTCTTTCCATCAGACACCCCGCGTTGCTTTGTTGCGCCATACTTCTGTGCCGGTTCCCCTTGAATCCTGCGGTTACCCTGCTCTGAGGGGGTGCCGGCTATGTGACGCCATTCTCAGCGTGCGGCAGCGGTCACGATTTGGGGCGGCGGCTCAGGGCCCGGACGAACGCGTCCATATCCGCTTCCCCGCCGGGTCCATGGGGAAGAAGTTCCTCCCTGCTGATGTCAAGCTCAAAGGGCCGCCGGGCTACGTGCTCCGGATAATGGGCATCCGAAGACGTGGTCAGCGGATACCCAAGGGTATCGATCTGGGGCGGCAGCCGGACGCATTCCACCGCCGCCCAGGGGCCGGGAACAACGACGCCGAGCTGGCTGGTCATGGAAAACGCCGGACGGTCCACATGGGCGGGGATGGTGATGCCCCCGTATTTTCCGGTTACTGCCCCCAGATCGTCCAGACTGATGTCCAGGGCGTTCACCAGGTAGTATTCCACTTCACCTTCTATATTATCGTCTTCATCCACGTATACTTGATCGCCGGTGCGGTCAGGGTCATTGGGAAACTGGGGCAGCAGGGAATACGCATAGGAGCTGAATTCCATGGCGGCCTCAAGCTTTGAGAACAGGCACAGGACATGGACTTCCTCCTGGGAGGCGGCTTCCATGCCGAACAGGGGGATAAGTCCCAAACGGGCACAGTGTTTCGCGAAAGCGGGGCAATTAAGGGAGGAATTGTGGTCCGTCAACGCGAGAACCTCCACCCCCCGGGCCGCGGCCAGTTCCGCCAGCACCCCCGGCGACAGATCCAGAGAACCGCAGGGGGACAGGCAGGAATGGTTATGAAAATCCGCGACTAGGGCCATGGGGTTATTCCGTTTTTGCGCTGAGTAAATTGTACACTTTGCCGGAAACGGTAAACTGGTTGTCCTTGGTGCGGAGCACCGCGATACCTTCTTCCCGGGCGGCGTCCAGCATATCTTCGGGGACAGGCCGGGTATTGCAGACGATAACCGCTGTAACATTAACCAGGGTGGCCACGGCTATGGTATTTTTGTGGGCCTGAATGGTTATCAGCACACCCCCTTCCCGGGCGTTGGCCATTACATCCGAAAGCAGGTCCGACGTATAGGCGCCCATAACCGGGGTATCGGCGAATTCCTCATGGAGTATTTCCGCCCCCAGTTTTTCCGCCAGTTCCCTGATGGTCATTCATTGTCCTCCCCGTTTTTATTGAGGTAAATAATTGACTGAACCGTGGTCCCCGCTCCCTGGGAGGATTCAATGATAAATTCGTCGGAAACCCGTTTGGTATTCGCCAGGCCCATACCCGCGCCGAAACCCAGGGAACGGATCCATTCATTGGCGGTGGACCAGCCTTCCTGGATGGCGACTTCCACATCGGCGATACCGGGGCCTTTGTCGGCGGCGGTAATGATTACCTTTTCCGGCTGGATGGAACAGCTTATGGTGCCGCCCAGGGAATGGACCACCTGGTTTATTTCCAGCTCATAGCTTGCGATGGCGATCCTCCGGATGATTTTGGGGTCAATGTTCAGCCTTTTCAGGGCCTTTTTTATTTCCGTTGAGGCGTGGCCGGCAAGTTCAAAATCGTACCGGGTGGTTTTAAAATCCATCTCCGAAACCTCACCCGAGGGAGGCGCTTTTTCGTGCTGTATTTTTTCCAGCCTGAGCACCTCACGGTTCATCTCCACCAGCAGGGTGCGGATGACATCCTTGGAACTCAAGATACCCACCAGTTCACGGTTTTTATTGAGCACGGGAAAACGGCCGTAACGGAATTTGTTGAGGTAGCTGATGGCAAAGGAAACGGGCATATCATCCTCAAGGACAATCACGTTTTTCGTCATCCGTTCCTCCGCGGTATCATCGATATAGCCCTTATCCAGGGCAGTCACGATATCGTCAATCGACACGAGACCGAGCAGGCGGCGGTCTTCGGCGATGGGAAGCCCGGTGATGTAGTTTTCCCGCATCACCGCCTGGATATGCCGGAGGGTATCGGTCTTTTTTGCGGTAATGACAGCACTGGTCATTACATCCTTTATTTTAAGCCGGTATATGAGTTCAAGCACCACCGAAGGGGAATCAACGGTACTTATGGGTATATCTTCGTGAAGGGTATTGCCGTCACTCATGGCTGCACTCCTGCGGACTATCCGGGAAAGGGTTCCTTTCCCAGGATATAGCGTTCTATTATATCGGCGACGCCGTCATCGTCATTTGTCCGGGCGCTCACCACGCTGGCGATGGCCTTTATCCGCTCGTCACCGTTCACCATGGCGACACTGCGGCCGGCCCATTTGAGCATGGCCTCGTCATTCATGGAATCGCCCACGGCGAGGACCGATTCACGGCTGATGCCGAGCCGTTCGGCCACAATGGCCAGAGCCGACCCCTTATCCGTATCCTTTGGGAGAATCTCCAGGAAATAGGGCTTACTGGTAAAGAGGTTCGCCTCGTCATCCAGGTAGGTCTTGAGGATAATTTCCAGGGGTTTGAGGATCATAGGGTCCCCGGGAATAAGCAGCTTTGAGCAGCCTGAGGCGATCATGGCTCTGAAATTCTCCACCACCACCTGGCGCAGGCCGGTAAGCTTTACATCCTGGTCGGCAAATTCATTGGACCGGGAAACGTAGATTATTCCGTCCTCGTAAATCTGTACGGGAAAACCCTCGGCGTCGGCCAGGTCGTAGGCAATCCGGGCGGCTTCCGCGGGAAGGCGTACTTCGTAGATAATATTCCCGGTATGGCTCTCCTGGATAATGGCGCCGTTGTTGCACACCAGATATCCCGGCCGTTTGTGGAGTCCGAGAATCCTGGCAAACTCCTCCATGGCATTGGGGATCCGTCCCGATGCCAGGACCACCACCACTCCGGCGGCTTCGGCTTTTTTTATCGCGCTTCTTGTACGGAAGGAAATCGTAAGATCCGACCGCAGCAGGGTATCGTCCAGATCCAAAGCAAGCATCTTAATTTGATTCATACCATGGCCTCCGTCTTCAGGGGCCCCGAAAGACCCAGCAGGAACCCCAGGGAAATACAGGCCTCAAACATGGTCAGGGGCGTCGAAAGCAGGGTTATGTCCTGTTCTTCCGCCAGATCCTTCATGGCGCGCTGGGGCAGTTTATCGTTTACCAGAAGTATACCCCGGGCGCCGATCATGTCGGCGGTCCGCAGGGTCTGTTCGGTAGCCAGAGACGTTACGATAAGCAGATCCTCGTAATCGGTCACCAGGACATCGCTCATAAGATCTCCGGCAACCACATGGCGCAGGGTGATTCCGGAAAAATCCGTTGATTTATTCACCACATGGGCGGGTAAGTTTTCCACAACTTCGATAAACGTCATTCAGTCTCCAGTTTACGGTAGTTTTTCGCCGCCTCCGCGGCGGTTTTGACGTAAATTTCCGCGTTCCGCTTAAGATCCGCTATTTCCTCATCGGTAACATCCCGGATTCTGCGGGCGGGTGATCCCATTATAAGCGAACGGGGAGGAAAAATCTTCCCCCGGGGAACGAGGCTGCCGGCACCCACAATGGAATACTCCCCGATATGGGCATTCCCCAGAAGAACCGATCCCATACCGATAAGGCAGCCATCGCTGACGGTGCAGGAATGGAGGATTACCCGATGGCCTATGGTCACGTACTTTCCCACGGTGCAGGGGATGTTTTCATCCGTATGCAGCACCGAACCGTCCTGGATATTACTCCCCTCGCCTACTTTTATCGGCGCGAAATCCCCCCGGAGAACAGCGGAAAACCACACAGAACACCCTTCATCCAGTATTATATTACCAGCAACCTCGGCATTCCACGCGATAAATACGTTTTTTCCTATTATAGGGATGGTATCCCCTATGGTGTGAACCATTGTTACCCCCTGCTTACAGAATAAACCCTTGCCCTGGGGTATTCAATAGCAATTCTTCCCGGTATCATGCTATACTTAAGGAAACTATGGGAAGAGTATACGTTTTTGTTAACCAGAAAGGGGGTGTCGGAAAGACAACCTCCGCAATTAACATCGGCGCCTATATGGCGGAGGCCGGAAAGTCCGTTCTCCTGGTTGATTTCGATTCCCAGGCGAACCTTTCCAGCGGGATCGGCGTGGAAAACGCGAAACCCGGGGTGTATGAGCTCATTTCCGGCTCCGCCCCGATTGATCAGGTTATCAGGAAGACCAGCACCGCCCGGCTGTCGGTCATTCCCGCCAGTATCGATCTTTCCGGCGCCGCGGTGGAGCTTATTGAACAGGAAGAGCGGGATCTTTTTCTGAAAAAAGCCCTGGAACCGGTGCGGAACCATTATGATTTTATTCTCATAGACTGCCCTCCTTCTCTGGGGGTGCTGACCCTCAACGGGCTGGCGGCGGCGGACGCGGTGCTCATTCCCATGCAGTGTGAATATTTCGCCATGGAAGGCCTTTCCCTGCTGATGCAGACCATCAAGCGGATCCAGAAAAACCTCAACCCCCAGCTCCGTATCGGGGGAATTTTCTTTACCATGTTTGACCAGCGTACCCGGCTTGCCCAGGAAGTGGTCCGCCAGGTCAGCGCGTATTTTAAGGACCGGGTCTTCAGGACCATCATCCCCCGGAACGTGCGGCTTTCCGAAGCCCCGTCCCACGGACTGCCCATTTCACAATACGATCCCTCCAGTACCGGAGCCCGGAGCTATAAAAGCCTCGCCGAGGAGGTGATCGAACGTGGCAGTTAAGCACGGTTTGGGCAAGGGCTTGGAAGCCCTGATTCCCATGGAGGACGGAGAGGAAGTACTGAGAGGTCCCTCCGCGGCCGGGGAACGGCTTATTCCCCTGGATACTCTCAAAGCCAACCCCGGGCAGCCCCGGACCCATTTTGATGAGGAAGCCCTTATTGAACTGGCGGATTCAATCCGGGAACACGGTGTTATCCAGCCTATCATTGTGGAAGAAACCGAAGACGGGGGCTACATAATCGTCGCCGGGGAACGGAGGAGCCGGGCCGCGAAAATGGCGGGGCTCAAGGAAATCCCCGCCCTGGTGCGGAACTACTCCGAACAGCGGCGTATGGAAGTGGCTCTCATAGAAAACGTCCAGCGGGCGGATCTCAATCCCATGGAAGAAGCCCGGGCATATAAAAACCTCATGGCCCTGACAGGGCTGTCCCAGGACGAAGCGGCCCTGCGGGTCGGAAAAAACCGGTCCACCGTGGCAAACGCCCTCCGGCTGCTGAAGCTGCCCGAGGCGGTCCAGGAATCCCTGGAAGCCGGGCGGCTCACCAGCGGCCACGCCCGGGCGATTCTGGCGGTGAACAGCCCCGCGGACCAGGATGTACTCTACCGCGAAATCATCGGCATGGGTATTTCCGTGCGGGAAAGCGAACGCCGGGCCGGGGAGCTGAACAGCGGAAAACAGGGGGACCCGAAGAAAGAGCCCAAACCGGCGCCGGTGAAACGGGATCCCGAAATTGCGGCCATGGAAGAAAAATTCATCGAGGCCCTGGGGACAAAGGTCAGCATCCAGGGGGACCTCCAGAAAGGAACCATCCGTATCGACTATTATTCCATGGATGACCTGGACCGGCTGTATTCAATCCTTGGCGGAAAGGATTAGCTCCCAGTAACCCACATCACGCCATTCCCCGAGTTTAAATCCGACCTCTTTAAAATGGGCAACCTTATTAAACCCAAATTTTTCGTGGAGCCTGACACTCCCATCATTGGGTAAGGTTATTCCGGAAATAACCGCGTGGCATTCGGTTTTCCGGAGAACATCCAGAAGCGCCGTCAGCAAGGCCGTTCCGATCCCTTTGCCGGTAAGATTCGGCTTGAGGTAAATGGAATCCTCCACAGAATACCGGTAGGCGCTGCGTTCCTTAAACTTTCCAGCGTAGGCGTATCCGGTGATCTCACCGTTTTCTTCCCAGACGAACCAGGGATACGCGGCGGTAATATCCCGGATACGGCCGGCCATTTCTTCGTTGGAAAGGGGAAGCTCCTCAAAGCTGGCAGGGGTGTATTCAATGTAATAATTGTAGATCCCGGCAATTGCCGGAGCGTCCGCATCGGTCACAGGCCTAATCATTGGGTGTCTCAAGATCAAGGGACATGCGGATCATATCCCGGCATTCAATATCACCTTCAAAAATCGGTTCGGGGTAATTCCTTCTGAAAAAATCGAAATCCACCCCAACAATCCTGAACCCGCACCGCTGGTACAGCATCATCTGGTACAGCCCGGGATTACCCGTGCCGATTTCCACGGTACGGCACCCCGATTCCCGGGCTTTTTCAATGCCGAACAGGACCAGGGCCTTCCCGATGCCCCGGCATCGCAGGGATTCCTTAACCGCCACATTCATGATTTCCATGGTCCTGGGCCGTGTTTTAAGAAGCACGATTTCCCCGGCGATTTCACCGTCCAGGCGGACCGCATAACAGACACCCCGGCTAAGGTAATCGTCCACCATGGCCTCCGACGGATCAGCGTCAAGCAGCAGATCAGGCACAGCGGCCTTAGGATCTTCCAGAAGCTCAAAGGAAAGGTTCATAAAACCATACTATTTCCGCAGGAAAAATATTACAAGAGGAGAAACCCCGATTTTTTGAACAGAAAAGTACCATAAATTTTTGGAGCTTTCCTGCGTAACCGGCTCTATGCTGTCCGCTCGCGAGGGCTGCTGCAAAACCGAACAACGATGCTGCCATTTTATTCAGGAAAACTGCGATTTTTCCCGCCATCGCGGTGAGCACACCCAAATCATACCATCCAATACACGGCGCTAGCAAGGATTTTCAGGATACCAATGGGATGAAAAACACTGTACAGATTTTTACTTTGAAACCCTCTCAAATCCGGAATACGGCAGATCATGGAAGGCGTCTCCGGATACGGGTTCTTTATAGCGCAGGGAAAAATAATCCCACCCGTCTCCGCCTAACTCAACACAGGAAAGAAGTATTTCATATTTTTCAGAAGCGGCGGTTCCATCCGCGATCTCACCGCTGGGGGTGCACAGTATATCTGTCAGCGAATTATCCGTAATACCATAGACAGGATAATGATAGGAGGCTGAATCCCCTCTCGCAAAAACATGTTGTATCACCGGCGCGTCCGCAGGAATTTCCGTAACAGTTATCCCAAGCTCTCCGGTTTTTCTTTCCTCCCTGTTTCCCGTATAAAAAACAGTTTGGGTAAAATCCTTAAAAGCCAGCCGGTTACCGTTCATATCCCCGCCCCGGATTACACCGTTATACTCATACTGAATTGAACCATTACGGAATGACAGTGTTATCGTATAGGTTCTTGCCGCGGACGACCACCAGATATGATCGCTCATACCTGTTCCTATTTTTGTGTCAACCTCCTGTCCCCGGTAGGTTCCGACAAAGAAAGATTCCGAGGAGCGGTCGGAAGGATTATTACTGTCCGCAGCAGTTATGATACCATTTTTCCAGTTAAGCTGAATTGGAAAATCAGAAATAACAACCGGTAAATATCCGTAATTCGCGAAATCTTTAAAGGAGAGGGTATGCGATCCCGCCCCGGATACCTTTCTTTTGTACATCAGCATGGTTTGAGCGTTGCCGTCTTCGGCAGATAAACATATCTCGTATTGGCTGGAAGCCGATGTCTCAAGGGGCATAGTATCTTTATTTATATCGTATATAATTTCCGACACCGAGCCGCCGGAAGGAACAGCCTCATAAGAACCGGCAAAATAAAAATAATAATAATCATTGTCATCATCTTTGATAAGTGCAGTACCATCTTTCGCGCTTACCCTAATAGATGATGATTGGTATTTTTCCGGTATATCCGTAACGGTAATTTTAAGACTACCCGGAAGTTCTGTATCACCGCCGGGGATTACTCCGTTAGCACAGCTCCCCAGGAGCAGCACCGCCAAAAGAATAATCAGAACTTGAATTTTCTTCATCCAGATTTCTCTCAGCATGGGGCGTTGGTTCATCAGAGCTCTTCTTTTCCTGTGGCGACTCTGGTGCAGCTGATATTCAGATTTCCGTTGCGCTGGCGGATTTTGTCAATCAGTTCTTTTTCTCTTTTAGGATCAGTCAGTGTAATGGTATACCTAAGTTCATACAGACTCCCCAGGTTGGTGGTCTGGACCCGCTCAAGGGTTGCTTTCTTTGTAAATTCACTGAACAGATCATCAAACAGACCTGTATAATCCAGATCTTCCGGTATGACGATTCTTAAGGTTCGCTGCGACTGGTTACCTTCCCCGAAGCGAACGACGGAATAGAGCAGCATTACGACACTTATGACCACCGTAAAAATCACGGCATAGCCGATAAAACCCATGCCGGTGGCGAGCCCCACGGCCATGGCAAAAAAGATACTGGTGATTTCACTTGCGCTGCCGGGTATTGAGCGGAAGCGGACGAGGCTGAACGCGCCCATCACCGCGACACCTACACCCAGGTTGCCGTTGACCATAAGAATTACGGCCTGCACCATGGCCGGAAGCAGCGCGAGGGTTATCACAAAACTCTTGCTGTATATATTCCGGTACATATAAACCACAGCGATCACGACACCCAGTACCAGCGAGGCCGCAAGGCATATCAATGTCGTGACCGTTAAACTGCCGGGAGCTAGTGTTAAAATACTATCCAACATATCTTTTCTCCTTCATATTTAAAATTTCCCAATAGACCCTGCCGTATTTTGAGAAGGATATAGGGTAGATTTTCTGCTGGGACAGGAGATGGCTCAGCCAGAAGGGAAAAGCCCCATTCAGCTTGATCTCCATCAGACGTTCTCCGGGAGACAACAGAGGTGTACCATAATCTCCGCTTGCGAAAGTAAGCTGATCGTTCCGCCACCGGGTGTTTTTGTCGAAGGTGATACGTAAACTGCTGTCCGCGCTGCCGCACAGCGCAATCCGGTCGTAGAATACCAATACCTTGGGCGCCGGACGATAATGCATCTTAAACCATTCAATTTCGTTCAGAATCTGCCCTTTATGCTCCGGCAGTATGCCGCGGCTGAAGTATTGCTCACATTCATTAAGCGTCATGGGAACCCTGCGTTTATACGTGATACCGTTCAGCTTCTTTTTCAGTTCCAGAAATACAATGTCTTCCTGCTTTGGAATGCCATAGCTGCGCAGACGCAGTTTTTCTTTATATTCCGGCTTTTCAAGGGACCGCCGGATGAGTAAGTAATCCTCCGTATCATAGTAAAGGGAGCATATTGTGTGCAGTCCGTATTGATCCTGCTGCATATACTCCATCAATGATTTTAAAAGCTGTTCATATTCCGCCTGGGTTAGCAGATACTTCTTTTCATGGCGTTCAAATACCATTCCGGAAGCAATTTTTAGTTTCGCCATATATACCCTTATTTCCGCTTATCCTAGAGATAACTTCAAATCATACCATCTAATATACGGTACTTTCAAGGATTGCGCCCGGCGAAAAAAGCCGATTCTCCTGTATTTTAAAACAGCCCATCCGGACGGCTTTTCTGTGCCGCCCAAAACGCCGGGCAAATTTCCCGCGGTTTCTCCGGGAAATACCCGGTTTTTTGTATTTTTTTAATAAATTCAACAGATGAATAATTTGACAGCCGCCGTTCAGCCATTATAATAAACAGGAAACCCGGACAATTGAATTGTCCGGTAAATTTGGTTATACTTTAAATATGGATATACAAGCATTATCTATGGATATGGCTCAGGACCGGCTTCTCGAAGCCGCGGGTCTCCAGGTGCAGAAAATGGCCCTGGGGGACGCCAAAGAACAGGGCGCGGCCCTGATGAAACTCATGGATTCCGCGTCGGTGATTACCGATCCGGCCATGGGAAACAAAATCGACATCCTCGCCTGATTCATAGCCGGGAGGGGTTTCCGTAAAAACGCTTCCCGGCCACACTAATTTGATTTAATTCACGGTATACCCTTCTCCGCGGAGCGTCTGCACGGCTTTTTCCAGGGACACTTCCTTTATCATGATGTAATCCGTATCATAGGTTGAAACCACGAAAATACTGACCTCAGCTTCCGCGAGAACAGCGCTGATACGGCTGATAATTCCGATCATGCTGAATTCAAGGGTCCCGGAAACCCTGAACAGCCGCCACCCGGTTTCAGCCTTTTCGTATCCCCCTAAGGAACCGGCGGGCGCCGTCACCGAGAGCTCATCACCGGTTTTCGTCACCGAAACGAAGGCTCCGGCAAAAACATCAGCGGGCAGCTGAGCCGCCGGACCGTACCGGTACACGGAATATTCACCATCGAGAAGTTTCAGATTCATACACGCTCCTTGCCGCAAAAATCCCCGCTCAGATATTCCGAAGGGGTACAGCCGCAGATCTTCCTGAAGACCGCGCTGAAATAATGCTGATTTGAGAATCCCACCCGTTCCGCCACCTCAGCGATCCTGGTCAGCCGTCCCTCCCGGCGCAGAATCTCTTGGGCGCTGCCAATCCGCAGCTTTGTCAAATATTCGCTGAAGGACAAGCCGGTCTGTTTTTTCAGCACCTTGCTCAGGTGGCCTTCACTGATACCCAAAGCTTCCGCCAGGGTTCCCAGGGAATAGGCGCTTGCCCGGTAATGCTCTTCAATATGGCGGATAATGGAACCCAGCACAGGATCCCCGTCATACCCGGGGCCGGGTGTCACCAGTTCCATGGCGGCTTCCAGGGTGCGCCGGAGTTCTTCCGTATTAATCGGCTTGAGGAGGTACCGGAATACCCCGTGGCGGATGGCTTCCTGGGCGTATTCAAAACGGTTATAGCCGCTGATAATAATGAAGATTGTTTTAGGGTATTCCGCCTTGGCCGCTTCGATAAAGGCCAGGCCGTTCACGAAGGGCATGTTGATATCCACCAGGGCGATGTCCACGGGATTCTGCCCCAGGATCTCCAGGGCTTTGCGGCCGTCACCGGCTTCCTCGATACGGCCGGCGGGAAGACCGGAATCGGCTATCCGTTTCCGGATGCCGCTCCTGATCCGTTCTTCATCATCGGCGATGAGTATGCTTATCATGACGGCTCCTCCCCGCCGGAAATCACCGGAAACCGGACCCGGGCAATCACGATGCCGTCCCCGGCGAAAAGCGCCACCCCGCTGTCCGAGCCGAATTCGAGCCGGAGCCGTTCGTTGAGATTGAAAATACCGTGGCCGTGGGGGCCGCCGGTTTCTCCCGCGCCGAGCCGGCGGTTCACTTCCTCAATTTTCGCGGCATCCAGTTCGAGATAATTATTTTCGATCCTGATTTCGCAGACACCGCCGGCATTGCGGATCACCGCGCGGATGGTGCCGCCCCGCTCCATGGAGCGGATCCCGTGGTTTATGGCGTTTTCCACCAGCGGCTGCAGACTGAACTTCATGATCCGCTGATTCATGGGAACTCCCTCCGCGTCCAGGGTAAAGGAAAAACGCCCTTCATAGCGGAGCTGCTGGATCTCCAGGTAGCTTTCAAGGTGGCTCAGTTCATCCGCCAGGGGAATAAAAGACTCCAGGGTTGCCAGGCCGGTACGGAAGAACCGGGCCAGACCGCCGATGGCGGATTCAACCTTTCCGTAATCTCCCTCGATGGCCATGGACTGGATCGTTTCCAGAATATTGTACAGAAAATGGGGTTTAATCTGGGCGCAGAGAGCCCGGTATTCCGCCCGGCGTTTCTGCTGCTGTTCATCTCTAACCTGGCGGATCAGGGTCTGCATATTATCCAGCATGCTGTTATAGGAATGTCCCAGGCTGTGAATCTCGGCGCAGCTTGTATCGGGCTGTATGGGAATGAAGATCCCCTGGGCCAGCCGCTGCATGTGGTCCTCCAGGGACGCGATGGGTGCGACCAGTTTCGCGGTGCTTCTCCGGTTGAGCGTGATGGCCATTCCCAGCACCGCCGCCCCGAGCAGGACAATAAGCAGAATGGTGGTGTTTATCCGGCGGTCCAGAAAACTGTCGGGGACGAGCATTTCCACTATCCAGAGCGGGTAGGACCGGATCGGAGCGCTGAAAAGGGTATGCCCCCGTTCCTCTCCGGGACTTCCGGTCAGATCTGAAGCGATCAGGGTACGGCGGGTTTCCCGGTTTACCAGCCGCACAGGAAAGTCCCGGATATTCGCCCGGGACACAATTTCCCGGAGGTATCCCGATTCAACGGCGGAACTGAGGTAGCCCGTAATCGCCCCCCGGGAATTATAAATTTTCTTCAGAATCAGGAGCACCGACGCGCCATTCGCCCGGGACACAATAATATCCGAAATGACCAGATCCGTTTCTTCCCGCTGGAGGGCAATATAATAATCCCGGTTCCGTACGTCGAAGATATCTCCGGTGGTGACGTGGCTGAAGGCGTCCAGGCTGACGATTCCCATGGATTCATAAACTTCACTGTTCCGTTCCCGGAATAGTTCCAGCTGGGCCACGGCGGCGGCGACTTCTTCCGGCCCGCCGGTTTCCAGGGGGATTTCCCCGGCGAGCCGGGTAATCTCGGTTATCCGGGAATCCAGCCAGTAATTTATTTCATTGGATTTTGAATCCATCAGGTCCGTGGTGATCCGCCGGATATCCGGGGCGATGAACCAGCGGATATTGATCACCGAAACGGCGATGACCGAAAGCACCGCCACCCCCAGGAGGATGATCACCGGATAGGTTAGCCTTGCGTAAAGCGATTTCACGTATACCCCGATTGTCTGTGCTTCATTACCCTATTTCACCATATCCATAATTGTTTGAATACTCACCGGATAAAAACTGTTTACATCCACACCGACATTAACGGCTCTTTTTCCTAATACTTCAAACCGCGCTGCCTGCTCGCCGTTATTTCCGGAATTGTGAATATGGCCGTATAAATGTACCGCATCCCTGAAGTAACCGTCCCATTCCAATATGGGATAATGAAACAATACGAATTTCATCTTTTCATATTTCAATACATGATAGTCCTTAATCCATTGAAAGCATTTTTCATCAAACCCTTTTTCATAAATAAACTTATCATGGTTCCCCTTTATAAAGTATTTTTTTCCATTTAAGTTCTTTATAATTTCATTTGTTTCTGTTCCGCGGCCTCTGAATATCAGATCACCGAGAATATAAATCTCATCACGGTCCGTAACGCGGGAATTCCAGTTTTGAGCCAATGTTTTATTCATTTGTTCAACATCAGCAAAGGGTCTGCCGCATAAACGTATGATATTCGCATGGTTAAAATGCGTATCCGCTGTAAAAAATACCATCACAATGCTCCTTTAACAGAGTCGCTGAGATACAATCATACTCAAAGAATGAACCCGCGCATACGGGCCGGGATATCTTACTGGAGCATGAGCATTAATCATTTGGGAACAAAAAAATCCGAAACGGAAAGACTTATATTATAGCGGTTTACAATACATGACGCCGAAAACGCGTTCTGCAACCGGGCCAGTGACTTTTATCAATGGGCAATAATTCTGTGGGAAACAATGGCGGAACAGGAAAATCATCTCGGAGGCGCTAAACCGGCTCATCACGTTTTTTTGGCGAGGTTGGTGTAAACAGAATTGAATCACGGTATGATCCCAACAATCAAAACTTGGGATAAGTGATGGTAAAATGCGGAATGTATTACGAAGGACATAAACGGCAGGCTGATATAAAAAACCAGGGACTATGTGATTCCGTTGAATACAGTATATTGGCGGAGGATTATAAAAAGGCTCCCCGGTGATGTTCCGGGGAGCCTTTGGTTATTTTGATGTGACCGCGATTACTTTACCACATTCTGCCCGGCGATTCTGCCGAACACGATTATATCCGTGATGGCGTTGCCGCCGAGCCGGTTCGTACCGTGGATTCCTCCGGTGACTTCCCCGGCAGCGTAGAGGTTTTGAATGGGCCGGCCGCCGGTATCCAGTACCTGGGCTTTGGCGTTGATCTCGATTCCGCCCATGGTGTGGTGGGTGGACGGGGTGGTCTTCTGAATATAGAAAGGTCCTTCCTTAATGCTTATCAGGTTGCCGCCTTTGCTGAAATCCGGGTCCCGGCCGTTCGCGGCGAAGCCATTGAAGCGGCTCACTGTAGCGATGAGCGCCTGAGGATCGATTCCGTAATGGCGGGCGGCGTCTTCAATGGAATTGGCCTTGTAAATAACTCCGTCCTTCTCCATGGTTTCGTATTCCTTGGTATGGATAGAAACCATATTGCCCACGGATTCGATTTCCTTACCCCAGATAAGGTAGGCTACCGAACCGGTCTGGCTGACGATGCCCTGGGAAATAACGTCCCGCCGGCCCATTTCATCCACGAAGCGGTTCCCTTCCTGGTTAACCAGAATGGCGCCGTCGAACCGGGAGTTCGCCACGTAGGAAATAATTCCCGTCACGGGACTGCAGGTGGGATACACCTGGATGAGCTCCATATCGATGAGCCGGGCTCCGGCTTTTTCCGCCATAACCATTCCGTCGCCGGTGCTGGCCGCGGTGCAGGTGGTGGCGTATTTTTCATCGTATTCGGGGTTGTATTTCTTCCGCATTTCCAGGTTCGCGCCGAATCCGCCGGTGGCGATCACCACGCCATTGCCGGCATTGAAGGTGACGGTCTTGCCGTTGTTTTCGGCCGTTACTCCGGTGACGGCGTTACCCGACTTGACCAGGTCCGTCGCCCGGGTTTCGGGGAAGAAATCCACACCCAGTTCGTCCGCCCTGAGTTTGAGCTTGTTGATGAGGTCGTCCCCTTTGTTGCCCTTGGAAACCAGGGCCCGGGGAACGGAGTGGCCGCCGAACTGCTGGAGCCGGTCGGGCATGAATTCGACATGGATGGTTTCGATGAGCCAGTTGGACGCGTCCAGGGCGTTGAAGGCCATCACCCGGACCAGATCCCGGTTCGCGCGGCTGTCCCCGGAAAGGTAAGTATCTTCCTCAAATTTCTCGGGTGTATCCTTGACGCCCTGCCGGATCTGGAGGGCCGAGCCTGGCACATTGAGGCCGCCCCCTGAAACCAGGGTATTGCCGCCGGGGAACATGGTTTTCTCCAGGAGCGCCACCTTTGATCCCGCCTGGGCGGCTTCCACCGCCGCCGCAAGTCCCGCGCCGCCGGCGCCGACCACCACGACGTCATAGGTATAGGAATCCCGCATCGCCGGGCCGGAGGCGCTGACCTTTGCCATGGATTTGATAGTACTGTCCGCGGCGCCCGCCAGTTTCAGGGCGCCGGTTACCGCCGCGGCGATAGCTTCGGAACTCCGGGTCGCGCCGGAAATAGCGTCCACGTTGACCGTATTATTCCGCACCATGGCGGCGGCGATCTTGTCCATGGCCACGTCCCCAAGTCCCTTGGTTTCGCTGTGATCCGCCACGGTCACCGCGGTCATTCGGCCGTCATTAACCGCCACATCCACCGTAACGGTTCCGTTGTTTCCCGTACCGGTGCCGCGGTAGGTTCCGTCCCGGAGCACGTCATAGGTCTTCACCGCAGCTGCCTGGTCCGTCCCGCGGGAAGTGTTCCCGGCGCAGCCGATCAAGGCCATGACCAGAACAACCGCGGTTATTATGGATGGTATTTTTTTCATATTCTTTCCTCCTTCCTGATTCTGAAAAGGTATTACCCCACCGCATACTATCAGGCAGGAAAAAAAGAAGATTTACAAAATTCGGTTTATTTGTATGAAATCCAGTGATGGCGCCAGGGTAACCGCAGAATATCTGATTACCAGGCAAAGCAGCATGGTGATACCGGATCCGGGGGTCCTGCCTGGACACAGGGGATATGGCTCCTCAGCGGCCTGCGGCCTCGAAAGTCGCTCATATCCCCTGTGTCCAGGCACCCCGCGTTACCGAGATGGAACCATGCTGCATTGCCGCCACGCTGTATACTGCGGTTACCCTGCCTTAAGTGAGGGGCTGGGTGTGGGTAGATATTTCGGTATGGTGTGATGCCGAGGCCCGACGAGAGAAGCTCTTATGTTCTCATGCCATACCTGCGGAACCGGCAAGCATATCAGGGGACCCGAAGGACACACGCAGCCCTCCTGTGAAGGGCAGCATAAAGCCGGTTAAGGCCGGCAAGCACCCGGGCCGTAATGGAAACGCCGGGTGGCGTATACAAAGGGGATTGAGCGACTTTCTAGGCCGGAGGCCGACGAGGAGCCAATCCCCTTTGTATACGACAGGACCCGCGGCACCGATATACACCGGGTGCTTGCCGGATTGAAAGGCTTTGTGCTCCCCCTCTAACCGTGATACACTGGGCCTGTGAATATCATACTTTTCGAATCCCAGGAAGTGGGCCGGCCCCTTTCACGGCGGGACGAACGGACCATTCATCTCGTCAAGGTACTCCATAAAAAAACCGGGGATATCTTTGACGCGGGAATCCTCAACGGAAGCCTGGGAACAGGCCATATAGACTCAATAGGCATTGACGGGTCCCTTCGGTACTCCCTGGATCTCCGGGACGATCCGCCTCCCCGGAATCCCATACGGATTGGCGTGGGATTCCCCCGGCCGATACAGCTCAGGAGGCTGCTCCGGGACCTGTCCAACCTCGGGGTACAGTCCATCGACCTCCTGGGGACCGACCTCGGGGAAAAAAGCTACCGGGATACGAAACTGCTGAACGACGGCGGGGCCCGGGCCGCGCTTATCGAAGGCGCTGTCCAGGCCAGAGATACCCGGCTCCCGGACGTCCGCTCATTCAGAACTCTGGATACCTGGCTTGAGGAACAGCCCTGGGAGAAGGAATACGCGGAAAAGAACACCAATCTTCCCCTCCACGGCTCACCTCTGCTTATCGCGCCGGATAATGTCCGCCCCGAAGGATCCATGACTCACCTGGGCTCATCCAAGCGGCCGGTCGTTCTCGCGGTCGGTTCCGAGCGGGGATGGTCCGACCGGGAACGGGATCTGCTGGAACACAGCGGTTTTATCCGGCTGTCCATGGGAAGCCGGGCGCTCAAGACCGAAACCGCCTGCATCGCCGCGGTCATTCTGGCTCTGGAAAAAACCGGCGGCCTCGGGTAATATCCTTCTATGAACCAGGACCAGGTCAAAGAGATTCTCCTTTCCATTGAAGACGCCTCCCTCGATTTTACCCTCGTTTTTTCCGGGAAACAGAGTAAAAAGGTCAACGGCTTGTACAAACCCGAACCCAGGGAAATCATTATCCATAACCGGAATTTCAACGGGGACGACAATCTGCTCCTGTATACGGCGATTCATGAATACGCCCACCACCTGCACTGCTGTTCAATGGGGGGGAAACTGTCGGGCCGGGCCCATACGTCGGAATTCTGGGCGATATTTCACCGGCTCCTGGAAAAGGCAGAATCCCAGGGGACCTACCAAAATGTCTTTGCCGGATCACCGGAGCTGACCCAGCTGACCGATGAGATCAGAAAAAAATACCTCTACGAAAACGGCAGTCTGGTCAAGGAACTGGGACGGGAACTGCTCAAAGCCCATGAGCTCTGCACCGCCATGGGAGCCCGGTTTGAGGATTACCTCGACCGGGTGCTGTGCATTCCCAAGGTTGCCGCCAAGGCCGCCATGAAGATGTTCCAGTATAACCTGAATCCTTCGGTGGGTTCTGATAATATGAAGTTTCTCACGGGTATCAGAAACGAGGAACAGCGCATGGCCGCGGAAAGCGCCCTCCTGTCCGGAAAAAGCCCGGACCTGGTAAAAACGGAAATCGCCCGCAAACCCCGGGAGGAAGATCCCAAGGTTACCCTGGAGAGGGAAAAACTCCGGCTTGAGCGGACCATCGATTCCCTGACCAAACGCCTCGATGAGGTAGAACGGGAGCTGGAGGAACTCTAGATATTCCTCCGGGAAGATCACCACCTCCGGCCCCGCACAATGCCGGAACTGTCCCCATACACCCTTCACCGGCAGGGTACCTGCAGTATAGAGAGAAATGGTATGGAAGCATGGTGTATCCAAAGCCGCGCGGGGTGTCGTATGAAAAGAAATACCGCCCAGCGGGATTTTTTTCATACGACGGGCCCCAGGAAATGGCTCTCCATACTTCCGTGTCTACCTACTAAACCTTACTGCCGGTACCCTGGGAACATTCATGATTTCACCCTGTACTGCCGATAATCAGAAAACCATGCATGCCCTTAAAATGTCCGCGGCCGTTCCCGGCCGGGGGATTTGGATAGTTTTCTGCCTCCTGGCAGTCTGTATCCCCCATCTAAATGCTGAAAGCGCGTCAGTCGCCACCCCCGGAACCGTTGAAATAACCAGAACCGTTTCCCGGAAACCCTTTCCGTCTCTGTATTTCACGGACAATTACGCGGACTATCTGGCCAGGGAAGGCGCCCGGCCTTACTGGGTTTCTACGGAGGCGGAACTTGAATACCTTGCCCGCCTCGCGGAAGACCGCAAGTCAATCCTGCTTAACCAGGACATCCTCGCCTTTTACGGTCATCCCCTTTCCAAACGCATGGGGATCCTGGGAGTATATCCTATTGAAGAACTGGATAAACGCCTTACAGCCCTGGCGGATGAATACCGGGAGCACAATAACGGCAGGGGTATCAAAAAAGCGTTTTATATCATCTACGGCACCGTGTGGCCCGAGGGTGAAATTGGCATACTCCGGGATTCCGTACTGCTCAGCTACATCGAATACGCCCTGGAACACGATATTCTCGTTTTCATAGACCACCAAATCGGAAAATACGATGTCATTGATTCCCTGCGGCGGATGCTTCCCTATCTCCGGTTTCCCAACGTGCATCTTGCCCTGGACCCGGAATGGCGTACCCAGAAACCCATGGAGGAAATTGGCAGCGTCACCGCCGCGGAGGTTAATGAAGCCCAGCGGGTAATGGAAGAATACCTTATCGAACACAACCTTCCCGGGGAACGGATGCTGGTTATCCATCAGTTCAACTGGCGGATGATCCTCAACCGCGAACAGGTCAGGAGCAACTTTGACCGGGTCCGGATCGTCCACTGCGCCGACGGCTTCGGCAGTCCCGATCTCAAACGCCATTCCTACGCCTACAATGCCAGGGCCGCCAATATGCCAATCAAAGGTTTTAAACTGTTCTATAATTCCGGGATTCCCGGAGCGGGCTTTGACGATCCGATTTTAAGTCCCCGGGAAGTTCTCCGGCTTGACCCGAAGCCCTATATCATCATGTACCAATAGCAAAATCTTTCAGTACCCTTGCCGCTTATCCACAAGGTTCATCAGGGATTCGCCCCGGGTATACCGTCCCAGGTTGTCCAGGAATATTTCCAGGGCTTTTTCCCCGTAATCCGGACGGATTCCCCCGTAATGGCCGGTGATGATCACGTTTTCCATGTCCCATAAGGGCGACCCGGGATCCAGCGGTTCTGTTCCGAACACGTCCAGCAGAGCGCCGGCGATGGTTTCACGTTCGAGCGCCTCCGCCAGGGCGGTCTCGTCGGTGGTGGCCCCCCGGCCGATATTGCAGTACACCGCGCTGTTCTTCATGAGTTCAAATTCTTTTTTACCGAAGGAACCACGGGTTTCGGGTGTATGGGGAAGGATGTTAACCACAAAATCAGCCCGGGGAAGTTCGTCGTGGAGCCGGGCGGATGGAACAATACGCACCGTCCCGTCAGCTTTGCCGGCGGGAGGATTCCGCCTGAGACCGGTAACGGACATACCAAACCCGGCGGCAGCCCGGGCAGCGGATTCGCCGATGGACCCGTACCCGAGGATCAGCATTGATTTCCCGTCCAGGAGCGAAAGCGAACCGCCCCCAAGCTTCAGCCACTGGTGCTGCCGCTGGGCGGCAAAGGCCTTCGGCAGCGCCCTGCACCAGGCCAGGAGCAGAGCGAAGAGATGCTCCGCCATCTGGGGGCCGTGCATGCCCGATGTGGTGGTAAGGAGAAAAGGAAGGTCCTTTACTTCGGGATACTTCTGGAGCCAGTCCGCCCCGGCGGACCAGAGTTGTACCCACCGGAGGTTGGGCGCCCGGGAAATAAGAGAAAAAGGAAAGTCCCCGGCGGCGATTTCAATACGGTCCAGGTACTGCGCGATTTCATCCTGTTCCGAAGCGACGACAACTTCCCGGCCTTCCCCGGCGGCCGACACCTTTTCGGCTCCGCCGGCGGGGAATGATCCCGGTTTCAGGGCGACTAAAACAATTCCTTTTTTGTGTTCCATGGTTTTCATCATATAAAAAAACCCTTCAAAGTCAAAGGCTTTGAAGGGTCTGCGGACCAATCCCGCCGGGTTATTCCGGCGGAATGTTAAAATTAACGGGCTCCGGCGAATTTGGCGGACTGCTGCCCGGCCACCCGGCCGAAGACAACGATATCGGTGATGGCGTTTCCGCCGATCCGGTTGCCGCCGTGGATACCGCCGGTCACTTCCCCTGCGGCGTAAAACCCGGGAATGGGAGCGCCTCTGGTGCTGATGACCTCGGTATTGGTATTAATCTTCACACCGCCCATGGTGTGGTGGACACCGGGAGCGATTTTGATGGCGTAATACGGGGGATTAACCAGGGGATTTTCCATGGCCTCGTCCCGGCCGAAGGGATCGCCGGCGCCGGCCTTGGCGGCGGCATTCCAGGTTTCAACACTCTTCCGGAAGTTCGCCGGATTAACGCCCATCTTGGCGGCCAGGCCTTCCAGGGTGGGATCTTCCAGCACAAAGCCGCGGCTCACGTAGGTGTTGATAATAGACCGGATATTCCGGACATTCTGGTCGAATACGATGTACGCGTAGGAATCCGGCTGGGCCAGGACCGCGGCGGAAACCTTGTCCCGGGTGAGGATCTCATTGTAGAAGCGGTTGCCGTCGGCGTTGATCAGGATCGAGCCGTCCCGGCGGAGGCTTTCGGAAACCAGTTCCGACGTGGACTGCTCCACCGTGGGATGGATCTGGATCTGTTCGATATCCGTAAGGTCCGCGCCCACGGCCTCTGCCATTACGATACCGTCACCGGTCGCGCCGGGATGGTTGGTGGTCACGTAGCCCTTAAGTTCGGGGCGGTACTTGGTGAACAGGTCCTCATTGGCGCCGAATCCGCCGGTGGCCAGGACCACCGCTTTGGCGTTAACCGTAACAGTATTGCCGGTCTTACCCACACAGCGTACACCGGCGGCCTGGCCGTTTTTCATGATAATTTCCTCGGCCTTGGTTTCCAGCATCACCTGGATACCGTCCTGTTCCGCCCGGGCGGTGAGAACACGCATCAGCTCAATGCCTACGGGGCCGCCGTTATTGACGGCGTGAGACCGCTGGGCCGTAGTATAGTTCCCGAAGGTGTAGTTCATACCGAGGCCGGTAAGCCAGTCAACCGCGCCGGAAGAGTTTTCCACAAAGAACCGGAGCAGCGCCGGATCATTGAGTCCGTGGCCGCCGTCCATGGTATATTGGTAGAAAGTATCGTTGGTGTAGATCTTGCCCGCCCGTTTCTGGTACTGGGTTTCGGAGGCGTTCATACCGCCGGAGCCTTTGATGGTATTGCCGCCGACCAGGGGCATTTTTTCAATGATAACCACGGACCGGCCCGCTTCCTTCGCTTCGATGGCCGCGCTGAAACCTGCGCCGCCGGCGCCGATGACCACAACGTCAACATCCATGGTGACGTCCTTTTCCTTTGCCGCCGCAGCGCCGGCCTGTTTAAGGGCGGCGATGTTTCCGCCCGCCGCGGTCAGGGCAGCCTCAAGGGCGCCCAGAAGACCGTTGCTGGTAATGGTAGCGCCGGCCACCGCATCCACCGCCAGGGACTGGTTTTCGATAACCTGTCCGGGAATCATGGTGATGGCGTTGCTGCCGATACCGGGGGTTTCGTTGTTGTCCCCGATTTCAATAGCCGTAATCTTTGAGGCGTCCACGGTTACCGAAACCGTGAAGGTCCCGCCGAATCCCTGGGCTTCCGCGGAATACGTTCCCGGGGTGTAGCTCTGGGCACTGCCTTTGCCGGAACTGGCGCAGGCAAAAAACGAAATCACCACAGCGGCGCTCAGAACCGCGGCAATAAAAATTTTCTTCATGGTCACTCCTTAAAATACTAATTGCTCAATTGTTTGAAAGATCTTACAAAGATCCAGGTGACAGTAGTATATATCACGCCTGTGTTGCAATAGCGCGCCGGATTTTTATTAATCTTTTTTATTTCCGCCGAAGGGATTGAAGCTGATCCCCACATCATAGGCATCAACGGCTTCGGATTTTTTCAGCTTCCGGACGGTAAGATACGTTACCGGGGTCATGAGTACTTCTATGCCGCATTTGAAAAGATAGTTCGTCAGCACCAGCGTTACAAACAGTTCCCAGCCGAAGACACCTGTCAGAGAGGCAACGAACACAAAGACCAGACTGTCCAGGAACTCCCCCACCAGGGTGGAGCCGATAGTCCGGACCCAGAGATGCCGGCCCTTCATGGCGACCTTCATCCGGGAAAGCACCGCGGAATTGGAAAATTCCCCGATCCAGTATCCCAGAAGGCTTGCCAGGGCAATGCCGCCGGTGCTCATACCGCCGAGGATCGCGTCGTAGGCGGCGGTGCCCGCGTAATTTTCCCAGGCTGCTTCCGCGGGAAGGAACCGGAGCAGCAGGAATACCAGGGAGGAAAGCGCCAGCGCCGCGAACCCGGTCCAGATTACCCTGCGGGAAGCCCGGAATCCGTAAACTTCGGTCAGCACATCCCCGAACACATACGAAATGGGGAAGAGCAAAGTTCCGCCGTCGAATGCCAGGGGTATGCCGAAAAGCGAAAAACCGAGATCCACTATTTTTGCCGATGACGCCACATTGCTGACGATGAGAACCGCCACAAAAAAGGCCATCACAATATCGAGGTACCGGTACTGCCGGCTTTGGAGGTCCGCTGTTTTGGTTAAGGGGGATGATTCCACAATCACTCCTTGTTTTGTTAAGGCGGGTAGCAGGACGACCGCCGCGGCCAAAAGAAAAAGCACCCGGACCGCTGGGGTGCCGGGTGCACTGTAACACAGGAAAGATAATTTTACAAGATTACGGGGTTACCTGGTCAGGCCCATTTGATCAGACCGCTCCGGTAGGGATGCACCAGGAAGCTGTGCTTCGGTAGTATCCGCACGGTATGGCCCTGGCAGCCCGTATCGGTGCATTCAACCTTCAGCTGATACCGGTAAACGGAACCGTCATTGCTCACGGCCCTCATCTCGGTATGCCGGGCGTGTTCTATGGTAGCGTTCTGGTTTGAAACCCTTCCGTGGTACAGCTCCACCTGGAGTTCCTCGGGTTTAAGGTTCCCCAGGTCGATGTAGGCATTCACGGTGAGGGAGTCCCCCCGCAGCATCACCGGTTTGGCGTTGGATTCAACCTTGGTTATCCGCAGGCCGTTCCATGAGCTCCGGAGCCGGCCGAGATACCCCGCCAGGGATTTTGCCTCGGCAAAATCATCCTTGACCATGCGGCGGTAATTTTTGAGTGCCGGGAAGTAGAACTGGTTTGAGTAGTCCATGAGCATCCGGTGGCTCGACATGGACTGGCCGATTTCCCGCATGCAGTTTTTCATCTTCCGGATCCATTCCCGGGGAAGATTGTCCCTGCCGCGCTGGTAGAACATGGGAATGATTTCCCGTTCCAGGAGATCGTACAGGGCTTTGCTTTCCACATCGTCCTGAAGCTGGGGATCTTCGTACTGTTCACCCTGGCCGATGGCCCAGCCGACTTCGGGATTGTAGGCCTCATCCCACCAGCCGTCCAGGACCGAACAGTTGAGGACGCCGTTCATGGAAGCCTTCATACCGCTGGTGCCGGAGGCTTCCAGGGGCCGCCGGGGAGTGTTGAGCCACAGGTCCGCGCCGCTGGTAAGATACCGGGCGATGGTCATGTCGTAGTTTTCCAGGAAAACGATACGGCTGGTGACATCGTATTTTTCCGCGAAATGGATGATTTCCCGGATAAGTTCCTTGCCGGGCATGTCCATGGGATGGGCTTTGCCCGCGAAAATAAGCTGCACCGGCCGTTCGGTATCCTTGAGCAGCCTGAGGAGACGCTCCGGGTCCCGGAGCAGGAGATTGCCCCGCTTGTACGTGGCGAAACGCCGGGCAAAGGCAATCGTCAGGGCATAGGGCGACAGGGCGTCCTCGGCCTGCTGGATTTTCCGCTCCACCGCGCCGGTCCGCTTGAGATGCTGCCGGATCCGGTCCCGGGCAGCCGCCACCAGCCGTTCCCGGCGGCGTTCGTGGGTACGCCAGAGCTCCTCGTCGGAAATCCGGTCCATGCGGTTCCAGATCTCGAGGTCCGTGGGCTCCTCATCAAAATGGGGACCGAAGTAGCGGTCCAGAAGATCGGTCATGCTGCTGGAAACCCAGGTTCTCGGATGAACGCCGTTGGTTACGTGTCCGATGGGGATTTCCGACTCCGGAAGACCGGGCCACAGCCCCTTCCACATATCCCGGGATACTTTGCCGTGGAGCCGGGAAACGCCGTTGGAATAGGCGGACATTTTGAGGGCGAGGACGGTCATGCAGAAGGTTTCATGGTCGTCGTCGGGCCGTTCCCGGCCCAGGGCGAGGAAATCCTTCCAGGAGATACCCAGGATCTGGGTCCACTGGTGCATGTATTTGTCCACCAGGGCAATCTCAAACCGCTCGTTGCCCGCGGGTACCGGCGTATGGGTGGTGAAGATATTCGTAGGCCATACGACTTCCTTGGCTTCGGCAAAGCTGAAGCCCTTCTCTTCCATGACTTCCCGGACCCGTTCCAGCCCGAGAAACGCAGAATGACCTTCGTTCATGTGGGTTGCCGCGGGATTGATGCCGAGAGCCCGGAGGGCCCGGATCCCGCCGATCCCCAGGAGAATCTCCTGCTGTATCCGGGTTTCCTTGTCCCCGCCGTACAGGGTGGCGGTCACATTCCGCATATCCTGGGCGTTTTCTTCAATATTAGTATCGAGAAGGTACAGGGAACTTCTGCCGACCTTTACTTCCCAGATCTGGGCGATCACGTTTCTGCCGGCCATATCCACGGAAATTTTTAAGGGATTCCCCGATTTGTCGGTCTTCAGTTCCACGGGCATATTGTACCAGTCGTTTTCGGGATAGCTTTCCTGCTGGAAGCCGTCCGCGTTGAGATACTGCTTGAAATACCCCTGGCGGTACAGGAGACCGATCCCCACCAGGGGAAGCCCCATGTCCGAGGATGTTTTCATGTGGTCCCCGGAAAGAATTCCCAGACCGCCGGAATAAATGGGCAGGGAAACATCCATGCCGTATTCCATGGAAAAATACGCCACCACATCCTTTTTAGTTCCCCGGTACCAGGTATCGCCTTTCCTGTACCGCTGGAACCGGCCGTACACCTCCTTGAGGGCGGCCAGATATGAATCATCCTTGGCGACTTTTTCGAGCCGCTCCTGGCTGACCATACCCAGCGTCCGGATGGGACTCTGCTGGGATTGAAGCCAGGCGTCATAATCCAGCCGGATGAACAGCTGAATCGCGTCAAAATTCCAGGAAAGCCACAAATTGCGGGCCATTTCCTCAAGGGGCTTCAACGGAGCCGGAAGTTTCGGTTTTACCGTATATGTGGATATATTCATGTATCAATACTACGCATTTCCCCGGGGAAATGCAAATCCTTCCGGTGGGTTTTGACTGAAAAACAAATTTTATTGTAAGAAAGCCCCAAAAAGTGCAGATTATCCGAAAAAAGCCATAAAATAGATTTTTTTGAATAAGAAAACGGTTTTCCGGAACTGCCATAATAGCAAAAGAGCCCCGGATTCCGGGATTACTGGTATATTCCGCGGATATTTTTTGAATTTTACGTTTTCTCCGAATTATTATCGTGAAGGAAATCGAGAAACCGCGGGGATACGGCACTATTCCCGCGGTAAACCGGATAAAAAAATATACTGTACGGGCTTACGGCGAGGCTAAGGTTTTTTCAGAATAGGTTTAACGGATTGAAATATCAATGAAGCCTGAAACGCTCCGAAAGCCGTTTGACATGGGTTCCGATGAACAGCGCGCCGTACACGCTGATAATGATGCCGATGGTCAATCCAATCGCGAGCATAAATGAAGGGCTGGCGTTGGCGGAGAGTTCCTGGAAATCCAGCCCGAAAAAAGCCGATACCAGGGAAATCAGAATAACACATCCCGCGATTATCCAGCTTCGGAAAGAAAAGCCCCGCTGTTCCTCGAGATACTCCTCGGGTTCATCCCGGAAAACTTCGGCCATAATCATGTCCGACAGGTCCGGTACTTCCGGGAGCGCTTCGGTGGCAAGCAGTTCCCGTGCCGATTCATAGCGGTTTACCTCTTCGGCGCATTGGGGGCAGAGGAACAGATGAATCTGAATTCTGATGTACTGCAGCAGGGAACTGTGTTCATCACCATCCGCTTCGACAATACGGTCCATAACGGTTGTGCATTTCATCATATTCCTCCTTCCGTAAACTGTCCCAGCTGTTCCTGGAGCATTTTTTTAGCCCGGAACACATGGGATTTAATCGTATTTACCGGAAATCCCGTTACCGCTTCAATTTCCTGGTAGGACCGGTCGTAAAAGAAAAACAGGTCCACACAGATACGGTACCGTTCGGGAAGATCCGCCACGGCTTTTTTAACAGCCTCCCGGGAAGCCGTCATCAGCGCCTGCTTTTCGGGGTCGTCGAAATCCGGAATCTCCTGACCCTCCGCAAGGCTCTGGTACTCTTTTCTGCGGTTTACGCCATTTATCCCCGTATTGTAGGCTATTTTATACAGCCACGTTGAAAAACGGGCTTTGCCCTGGAACTGGGGTAAACTCCGGTAGGCTTTCAAAAAAACCTCCTGGGTAAAATCCGCCGCATCCTCCCGGTTACGGAAGAAACTCATTCCCATACCGAACACCGCTTTTTCATGACGCTGCACCAGGAACCGGAACAGTTCGGTATTACCCTGCAGGGTCTGCTGAACAATCAGCTGATCATCCAGGTCCCCGCCGGTTGTCATGATGAACGGTCGCCGCGTTTCATTCCATAATATGCAAGCAATCCTATCCCGAGGGAAAGGGGGATCAATCCGCCCAGGAGACCGAAGTCAAATCCCCGGAACAGGGCAAGAAAAACCGTTAGGCTCAATCCCACACTCACCAGGAGCAGTCCCGCCAGAAGGCTGAAAGACAGGAGATCAAACTCCGGCCTTTTGTACTGGCCTGCCTTGATGAGCAGGGTGTTGCGTTTGTAATTCCACAACAGGTAAAAAAACACCACCACGCTTCCCATGACTATACCCACGATGGGAATAACCGCGATGATGACGTCTGCAGCTGTCGATGATGTCTGCATAAACACAAAACCCCTTTGCATGAAAACGACGATATTCCAGTGTATCCGATAAACCGCAGTACCGTCCATGTATTTGACCCGGTAAACTCTAAAAAGTTGCACCGGCAGTAACAAAACAGTAGAACCGATTGTTCTATTATTAACGGGAAAATACCCGCAAAAAGGTCTAGAATATATAGTATGGCGGACTTTCGCAGGCTTCGGCCGTATCTTTTAGCAGTACTTATTCCCCTGATTTTCTCCGGATGTATGTCCGGAAATTCGGGTAAAACCATAGAGAAGGCCGTTTTTACCGCCGACCAGACCCGGAATCTGCAGATATACATCCTTCCCGGCCGTCCGGAATTCAGCGGAACCACCGCGGGAACCCTGCGCCAGTACAACGAAAACGTATACGTGCCCCAGGGAATAGCGGCGTATTTTCCCGCGCGGTTTTCCCGGGACGGTTCGGCTTTCGAATGGTCCTTCTCAAATACATTTTCCTACCGCATCGTTTCCCACACTGAGCAGAGCGGCGGAATTCTCCTGTACGGGGTTGAGGCCCGGGGGACCGGTGAGGATCCCGGCTACATCCGGCAGTATACCGTAACTTTCGACCGGGGTTCCCTGGAGGCCCCCCTGCAGCAGCCTGCCATGCACGCGCTGGAATTAGGGGTTGAAAAATCCGGGATCCGCTCCGGAACGGCCCGGCTGGAATCCCTGAAATACGACAGTCAGAGCGGCAGATTTACCGCCGAAGTCATCGTGGGCGGCGCGTAAATCCAGGTCCGGGCTACGTTACTTATCCGATTTTAATCCCGCGCCGCATATAGGTATAAGGCTGTCCGGCGGCGTACCGTTTTTCCGGGAGTATTCCAGATACGCCGCATACGTGGCGGCGGTGGTATGCTCGGCGTAAATGCCCTGGGCGGCCAAAGCGGCCCGGGCGTCAAGGATCCCGGCTTCCGGGGTGGCTGTTACTTCCATATTATATTTGTATATAAACGCAAGAATCTCATCCCCCCGCATGGGCTTCCCGATGGCGATACCTTCGGCCATGGTGGGACAGGGACGGATTTCCGCGGGATGGGAGGCCCGGGACACGGCGGCCTTGGCTATGGGATCACAGCATTCACTCTGGACCGCCACTATCCGGGGAAACTCCGGCAGACAGCCGCTTTCGGCCAGATGTTCCAGGCCTTTGACGATACCGATAAACAGCGTCCCGTTGCCCAGGGGTATGAAGACGGTTTTCGGTATCCGGCGGAGCTGTTCATAAACTTCATATATATACGTTTTGGTTCCTTCGTAAAAAAACGGATTGTACACATGGCTCGCGTAAAAAAGCCCCTCCCGGCGGGCTTTCTCCCGGCAGGCATCGGCGCAGTCGTCCCGGCTCCCGGGCACAACCGTTACCTCGGCGCCGTGGGAGGCGATCATGGCTATCTTTTTAGGAGAAGTTCCCTGGGGCACGAAAATTTCGCAGCCGATTCCCGCCCGGCCGCAGTAGGCCGCCACGCTGTTGCCGGCGTTTCCGCTGCTGTCCTGGACCACTTTATCGACACCAATGGATCTGCAGTGGGCTATAAGCACCGCGGCGCCCCGGTCCTTAAACGACAGGGTCGGCATGAAGTAATCCATTTTCAGCAGGATATTGCCCCCAAAAGGAACTACCGGGGTCATGCCCTCACCCAGGGAAATATCCCGCCAGGTTTCGTTTTCCAGGGCCATCCACTCATGGTACCGGAACATGCCCCAGACAGACCGGTCAATCCGGTCCGGATCAAATACCGGCGGCCGGTAATCCAGATCCCAAAGACCGCCGCAGCCGCAGGCAGCTGCCCGGGTCGCTGTGTCGGCCTCATGGCCGCACCGGGAACAGACGTACTTCACCGCGGGACCTCCGCCTCAGCCACGGCCTCCATTTCAATGAGGCATCCGAAATGCAGCTTCCCCACGGGGATTACGATACGGGCAGGTTTATGGTCCCCGAAAAATTCCGCGTACAGCCGGTTGACGGCATCCCACTGGTCAATGTCCTGAAGGTAAATCCGGCACTGCACCACACTGCCGCGGCCGAGACCCGCTGCAGCCAGAACCCGGTCCAGGTTGCGGAGCGCCAGGGCGGCGTGTTCCTCAATACCGCCGTCCGGGACTTTCCGGGTATCGGGGTCAATAGAAAGCTGGCCGGAAATATACAGCATGCCGTTGGATACAATCCCCGGAGTGTAATGGCCTTTGTTTTCCGCTTTGTACGAAGGGCTGATCATTTTCATGGCGTATCCTTTTACGGCTGTTTTTTCCCGCCGCTGACGGCCGGTTCGCGAAGGGTAACCCGTTCTATGGGTCTCATACGGAATGCAGCGGCGCAGGGAATGAGCAGGGTTGCGCAGATTATTGAAAAGGCCGCGGTAAAACCGTTCCCGGTATGCCGCTGGAACGCGCCGATCAGAATACCGCTCCCCCATTGGTACAGGATTATACAGAGAAAAATAATACAGTTTGAAACTCCGAATACGGCCCCGCCCTGCCCTTCCGGCGCTATCTCATGGACGGCGGCGGTAAACTGGGTAAAGGCAATGCCGCTGCAGGCGCCCAGCAGAAAGGAAACCAGCACGGTCGCTCCCATGGGAAGGACCAGATAAAACGAAAGTATCAGTCCGATCCAGAGAAAGAAAACCGCAAAAAGCGAACGGCGGATAACATGGTGGCGGCTTGCCGCATTCCGGCAGATAAACCCGCCGGCGAAATTCCCCGTCATGACACCGATACTCACTACGGTCGCGGCGGCGCTGGCCCAGTGCTTCAGTCCGGGGTAAACCGCGGCGAACCAGGAAACGGCCCAGAGGCCTTGGTACGCCATGATGGCGCCGAAGCTTACCATCCACATGAGCACCACTATTTTGAGTTCCCGGGAAACCCTGAGAACCCCCGCGGCCCGGACAAACCGGGAAAAAATTTCCCTGCCCAGGGACCGGCCGGTTTTTTCCTGGGGAGTCCGGCCGCCAAAAACCAGGAGCAGCACCGAAACCAAAACCGTCGTGATACATATAGCGCAGAAAACCCCGGCCCGGCCCCAGAGCCCCAGGGCCGCCGACAGAGGGGCCGCAGAAAACACAGCCCCCATATTTCCGATCATCATGGAAAGCCCGGAGAAAAAAGCGTACCGTTCCGGAGGGAACCGGCTGCCCTGGTATACCAGGAGACCGCTCAGAATGGGGGACAGTCCGATACCCATGAGCAGGCGTCCGGTTATCAGGGCCGCGGTATTGGCGGCCAGGCCGAAAATCAGGGAACCGATACCGGCAATAACAAGGCCGATAGCCACGACCTTCATCGGGCTGTATGTATCGTTAAGCACTCCGCAGGCAGGCTGCATCAGCGCGTAGGTATAAAAATACATGCTGGAAATAAATCCGATAATCCCGGCGCTCAGACCCCATTCAGCCTGGATCAAAGGGAGCGCCACCGAGGCGGAAACCCGGAAAAAAAGAGAAAAGAAATACGACAGCACCAGGAGGGAATATATGAAATAAACCTTCCCCTTATCCGAACCCATAGACAAACCACCGCTGACAGCCGGATTTTAGACTTGTCCGATAACCCGGTTGGGTATCCCATAAGTCTTGCCGTTTTGTGGCCTAACGGCCACAAAACATGATTTTTAAAGAGGAAGCTGCTGCGGACATTTCGTGTCCGGGACAACTGAAGTCATCAACAACGCTATTATTCAATAATCATAAAATCATTAAAATACAGTACATCGATTTTTCCCAGTCTCAGAAGGGCATTGTATCTGCCGAGGAGTTCCTCTTTAATCACCGGTTCCGTCTTAAGCCGCAGCTCTCCGGCGGAAAAGGACTCCAGGTACGATACGGCCTGGCTGCGGAAATCTCCGAGCCTGGAAACCAATTCTTCGGTAAAAACCCTGTCCCCGGGATCGTAGGGAAAAGACACCGAAAGGATTACCGCCGCGGGGGGTGAGTCCGCGGTTACGGCTCTGATCCTTCCGATCCCGGTAAAAACACGGTCGTCGGGACCGCCGCTTTCCGCTCCCGCGGGAGAGGTCTGCGCGGGGACACTGCCGCCGGGCCGGAAAAACAGGCCGTAGAGGGTCCCGCAGAGAATAACGATCCCCAAAAGCAATACCGCCGCGAGCAGAATCCGGTACAGAATAAGCATCCCCGGCGATTCCCGGTCCTGTGTTCGCTTCATCTTGTTTTATTCTATGTGGTGCGGCCAAAATGGACAAGCCCAGGGAAGCGCCATATACTTGAATAATATGGAAAAATACGATGTTGCGGTAATCGGCGGCGGCGGAACCGGAGCGGCGGCGGCCTACGATCTTGCCCTCCGGGGGATGCGGGTAATCCTGTTTGAGCGGGGAGAACTGACCTCGGGCACCACGGGACGCCACCACGGCCAGCTCCATTCCGGCGCACGGTACGCCCTGGGGGATGTGAATATCGCCCGGGAATGCATGGCCGAAACCCGGATACTCCTGGACATTGCCCCGGACTGCATCGAATTCAACAAAGGAATATTCGTAGCCATTGAAGAGGATGAAGCGGCCCTGGCGGATGATTTTATCGCCGCGTGCCGGGCAGCGTCGATTCCCGCGGAGGAAATACCGCCAGCCCAGGCCCTGGCCATGGAAGGCCGTATCAATCCTTCGGTACGCCGGGCTGTGACGGTGCCCGACGGGACCATCGACGCGTACCGGCTGGCCATGAGCTTTTTTTCTTCGGCAAAATATTACGGCGCGGAGATCCGGAATTTTTCCGAGGTAACCGCCATTGAAACAAAGGGCGGAAAAAATTTTGAGCTGCGGATCAGGAATATTCCGGACGGAACCGATTATACCGTTGAAACATTGTCGGTTATCAACGCCGGCGGCCCCTGGGCGGACCGCGTCGCCGCGCTGGCCGGAGCCGATGTCCCGGTAACTCCCGCGGCAGGCACCATGGTCGCCGTGGAAGGCCGCGCGGCCAACGCGGTTGTTTCGAGGCTCAGGCATCCCGGGGATGGGGATATCATAGTTCCCCAGCGGCGGCTTTCAATTATCGGGACCACCCAGCGCAAGGTTGAAAACCCCGACGGACTCCTGCCGCCCCGGGAGGAAATTGAGTTTCTTCTTTCCGCGGCGGATGAGATGCTCCCGGGATTTTCAAAACAGCCCTTCAGGGCGGCATGGTGCGCCGCCCGTCCGCTGGCAGGCCGGAGCGACGGCAGCGAACGCTCTCTGAGCCGGGATGTGGTACTCTATGACCACGGCAGAACCGGGACCTTGCCGGGATTCTTCAGTATAGTCGGAGGCAAAGCCACTACCCTGCGGATCATGGGAGAAATAGCCGCCGACGCCGCGGCGGCGCACCTGGGGGTGACCGAAAAGCCGGGAACCGCCAGCCGCGGACTGCAGCCCTACCGGAATTACTGGAGGTCCCGATGAAACGGAAACTAAATATTTACCAGGGCCGGGCCGGAAAAGGCGCCTATGAAACCTATGAAGTCGATCTCCCAAAGGAAGCCACCCTTCTGGACGCCCTGGAATATCTCCGGACCGGCGCGGTGCCTGACCTGGCCTACCGCCACTCATGCCACCACGGCTCGTGCGGAACCTGTACGGTGCGGGTCAACGGCAAAGAAATCCTCGCGTGCCTTACACCTCTGGAATCGCTGTATGACCCGGAAAAAGACGCGGCGCCGAGGATAGATCCGCCGGCGGTATTTGAGACGGTGCGGGACCTTGCCGCGGATCCGGGAATCCTTTTCCGTTCTATACCGGAAGGTATAGGGTATCTCAGAAAGAGTGAATGGGTCAGCGGGGAAGCCGGCCCTGACAGCGGCCCCGCTCCGGAGCAAAGCGGCGGCGATCAGGCCGGCCCGGTCCGGTTCGAGGACTGTATTGAATGCGGGGCCTGTGTTTCCGCATGTCCGGTGCTCAGGGAATGGGGCGGAAAGGGAAAATCAAGCCAGCCTTTTATGGGCCCCGCCGCGCTGGCGGCGCTCCGCCGGGAGACCATCAACAATCCCGAAGGGAAAGCCGGCCTTATGTTACGGGCAGCGGAGAAGGACGGCGTGGCGGCATGCAAACGGTACATCGAATGTTCCAGGGTCTGTCCCCGGAAGGTATACCCGGCGAAGCATATCGAGATACTGCGCCGGGAACTGAACCCGCCGGAATAGGTTTTCCCGGCGGACATACTGTACGCGGATCAGGCGAACTTAATACCGACTTCCTCGAAACGCTTGTTCACTTCGATGTTCACCCTGCTGAGGCTCTCGAGGTAATCCGCTTCCTTGGCAATATAAAAAATAAAATTAAGCTGATAGGACGAAGCGTTCATCGATTGCAGGCCCGCGGCGGAACCGCCCTCTATGCCGGTACAGTTTGCGCAGACTTCCCTGAGAATCGCGATAGCCTGTTCGAGTTTTTCCTGACCGTTGTCCCTGGTAATGGTTATCGTTTCGGTGACTTTCTTGTTCGGTTCCGAACTGATATTGATTATCGGGTTTGATGAAAAGAGGCTGTTGGGAATAGTTACCAGCTGGTTATCCGATGTCCTGAGCCGGGAAGTCCTGAGCCCCATGTCGGTGACATCCCCTTCGAAGTTGTTGATCTTGATACGATCATTTAATGTGAAGGGTTTATCCACAAACACCGTTATGGCGCCGAAAAAATTAGCCAGGGTATTCTGGGAAGCCAGGGCAATGGCAGCGCCGCCGAGCCCGAGGCCCGCCAGGAGGGTGGTTACATTGTAGCCGAGATTCCGGAGCATAAGCACAATGGCCAGTACCCAGATAACCGTTTCGGTAACCCGGATAAGCACCGGCTGAACATTCACCTGTTTCTTGTCTTCCCCGAAGTCCCCGGTGGCGGGCACAAATCTGAGGATAAGCGCCTGGAACAGCCTGGTCGCGGTCCATGCCACCACAAAGGTTACCAGAACCGCAAAGATCCTGGTGACCCAGAGCCCCACCGTGGGATTCATGGCCAGGTATTTAAGACCCAGATAAAGCCCGAGAATGGAAACGAGAAAGGTCAGCGGGCGCTGGGTAATGGGAATAATAAGCTCATCTACCCGGTTTTTCGATTTGCGGAATAAAACCCGGATAAGTTTAGTGACCGCCGCAGAAACGATTTTTCCGACAATAAAACCGCCGACAATAAAGCAAAGCGCAATGATCCAGTTCTTTACGGTATTGCCCAGAAAAACAAAATTCAAAATCTCTTCCATAATAATACCTATCCTAAATTAAATATATTTTGATGAATGAAAAACCACCATCGGGGACGATTTTTTTTTAATTGTGCTGTTCTTAATCAATACGCTGATACTATCAAGTATAGTAAAGGGCGGCCAACAATCAACAGTAAATTGCCTGGCAAAAACGCCGGGAGATTATTATGCCGCGTCCCGGCCCGCTGCGGGTGAAGGCCGATTCATGGATTAATCAGTATCGGCGCCGGAAACACCTTCGGCTGTTTTCCGCTTTCCCGCGAATAACAGATACCCCATAAACGCGGCAAGCATCTGCTGCAGTACAATCCCCGTTATCACGGGAACCGCGGAATCATGCGGGAAAAAACTGATGACGAGAACCATGGCTGCGCTGATATTTCTCATCCCGGTCCCAAAGGTCATCGCCACTTTGGTATCGTGCCTAACCCGCAGTCCGCAGGATGCGGCGTATCCGAGCAGATAACCGCCCACGGTAATAACAATATTGAGAAATATGATTTTCAGCAGCCTCGAATCAAAGCTGATCCGGTGAGCGACCTGGGATGTATTGATCGCCACAACGGCCAGCAGCGCAATCTTTGATAACGGCCTGCAGTACGGGACCACGCTGCGCTGTACTTTCTTTTTTGAAAAATGGTTGGCCATCACACCGATTACCGAAGGAATCACAACCATCGAAAAAAGGGAAATAATCATCCCCCTCGTATCAATGTTCACGTTGGAATCGGCAAAAATCCCAACAACCGCCGGTGTCACCAGAGGGGCCAGCAGCGTATCCAGGAGGATCACCGTCAATGAAACCGCTCCGCTGCCGTAATATATTGAAGTCCAGATATAGCTGGCAACAGCCGTTGGGGTGGCGGTCAGCAGAATATAGCCTGTCGCGATGTCAGGCTGTCCCGGGAACAGCAGGCTGGCGGCAAGGAACGCAAAAGCCGGCAGAAGAACATGGGAGCAGACAAACACCGCGGCCAGGGGCAGCGGGTTTTTTAGCACCCGTTTAAAATCAGCAATATCGAGGCCCATTGCCCCGGTTAAGGTAATAAACGCGAAGAGATAGGTAACCAAGGGTTTTAAGGGAGCGATTCTTTCCCCGAGGATAAACCCAAGGACAACACCGCCGGGAGTCAGGACAGGCATAATTCTGTCAAGGAAGGTATTGCATCTATTCAGAAAGCCCGCCGGACGATCAGGTTTTTCCATCGCATTGCAGTTTACCATATTGTATCCGGAAACGAAACCAGACCCCGGAAAAAACGGAAGCGGTACCCGCGGCCGCCTTTTCATTGTTTCTAAAACTATTATAATGGTTCCATAATTATCCGGAGGTTTTGCCATGATTATCCATCGGAATGCGATGAAAACCGAACTGAAAGAACACATGCGGGGCGGAGACGGAACGGTTACCCTGGTGCATTTTGACAGCGCCGAGAACATGAAGAACTGCCGGCTGATGGCGGAGCTTACCATACCGCCGGGAGCATCCATCGGCGAACACAGCCACGACGAAGAAACGGAATACTATATAATTCTTTCCGGAACCGGGATTGTGGTCGACGAAGGAACCGAACGAGCCGTCGGCCCCGGGGATGTGGTGGTGACCGGCAACGGAGCGTCCCACAGCATCCGGAATTCCGGCTCGGTTCCCCTGGTTTTCCACGCGGTAATTGTTACATACGGCACAGAAGCATAGAAGAACCGGTGCCGGGGGTCCTGCCGCAGGGTATGGGGTATGGCTCCTCAGCGGCCTTCGGCCTCGAAAGTCGCTCATACCCCATACCCTGCGGCACCCCGCGTTACCAGTGATCCCCATGCTTCTGTGCCGCTTCCACGGGAGGGAGGAATGGGAGACCTTTGCCGGTATGGTGATTCTCCGTATCCCAGGAACCCGGAGTGGGGGTAGCGTAAGACTTGCCGCCTGTGGTGCCAAGTCTTTCAGGAGTTTTGTGAAGCAAAACTCCACACACAATGCGGCAAGGCTGGAGCGAGGGGGAGCCGCCCGCGCGACCGGGCAGTACCGGGCCGGTTAAGCCGGAAAGCACCTGTGTATAAAGGTAACGCCGGGTGTCGGATGAAAAGAAATACCGCTTTGCGGTGTTTCTTTTCATCCGACGGGCCCCGCGGACCCGGTATACACGGGTGCTTTCCGGCTTGCCAGTCCCGGTGCTCCCCCGCCTATTGCTATTTCCGGCGGCAATATATTATAGTTAGGTTAACATAACCCGGAGGTTTTCCCAGAAAATTTCCGGAAATCCCGCATAAGGAGGAAGCGCAATGTCCGATACGGACGGCGGGGGTAGTTTACCCTGTCATAGACGCAGATTAAAGACCGTAACATTCCAAGCGCTTCCTTCGACCCGCCGGCCCCGTCGCTGAGACTCCGCCGGTTTCTTCTGAGGAAGCAATGTTTTCAGGAGAAACCGACATGATTACAATCAGAACCCAGGGGGACAGGGGCCTTGTCGAAACCAAAGTAGTTACCAAAGGCTGCTGGATCGATGCCCGGAATGTCACCAAGGAAGATCTCTTCCGGCTGGAAAGGGAATTCGGCATTGCCGGGGAACTGCTCACCGACATAATGGACGCCGACGAACAGTCCCGTATTGAAAAGGAAGATGATTACACGGCTATCATCATCCGGATTCCCGTACACGACGAAGCCTATGAGATTTCCTACTTCACCCTTCCGGTGGGAATAATTCTTTTTTCCGATAAAATAATAACCATCTGCCAGCGTTCCGGAGACGCCCTGGAGGATCTGGCGACCAACCGGATCAGGGGCCTCAATATTTCCAATAAGAGCACCTTTGTGCTGAACTTCCTCGGCCGGGCGGCGTTCACCTTCATGCGGTCCCTCAAGGAACTGAACAAAAGGACCAATGTCATTGAGCGGGAACTCCAGAAATCCGTCAAGAACAATGAACTGATCCAGCTGCTTTCGGTGCAGAAAAGCCTGGTCTATTTTACCACCAGCATAAAAACGAATGAGCTGCTCCTGGAAAAACTCCAGAAGTCTTCGCTCCTCCGTTTCAGGGAAGAAGAAAAGGAACTCCTGGAGGATGTGGTCACCGAAAACAGACAGGCCATTGAAATGGCGAACATCTATTCTTCCATCCTCACCGGCACCATGGATGCCTTTGCCAGTGTAATTTCGAATAACCTGAATATCGTGATGAAACGCCTGACCATTGTGTCGATTGTACTTATGATCCCAACCCTGATAACGAGTTTTTACGGCATGAATGTGGGGCTGCCTTTCCAGACTTCCCTGCTGGCGGTGTGGGGTATCCTGGCGTTAAGCATTCTGGCGTCGATAATCGGAGCGATTCTCCTTACAACCGACAGAAAACGAAAAAAAATTACCACCTTGACCTTGCCATATTCCCAGACTTATATGATGATACACAAATAGGGTTGTTCGGCAACCTCAGTTGTTGAACAACTTCCGCTGAAAAAACCATGTTTTGCGGCCTTTAGGTCGCAAAACTGCAGGACTTGTTCGATAATCAACCGGGTTATCGAACAAGTCTAATGAGGGTATGTGTATTATGAACAGCTGCTATGAAGCCAGGCGGGAACGGATATACGACTGGATGGCCCAGGAAGGTATTGCCCTGGTCATGTTTGAGGATACCGAAGGAAGGCGGGATACATCCATCCGCTGGATGACCGGGCATCCCGGGGACGCGCTTCTGTTTCTGGCCGTGGATAAACGGTCCCTGCTTGTTCCCTGGGATATCAACATGGCAAAGCTTTTGGCGGATACGGATATGGTGGTTCCCTACACGGAATTCGAACGCAGTTCCGTAACCGCCATCCGGTCCGCCGCGGAGTATTTCAAAATACCCTTTGGTTCACGGATAGAAATTCCCTCGGTTACGCCCTATGTGGTATTCCTAAAATACGTGGAAGCCCTTATGGACTTTGATGTGGTCTGCCGGGAATGGGGAGCCACCGAGGAGGTTGCGGAACTCCGGGCCGTAAAGGATTCCGCTGAGCTTGAAATCTACGAAACGGCCTCTTCAATTACCAATGAGGTAATCACTCTGCTGGAAGGTGAATTCAAATCCGGGGGACTCAAAACCGAAACCGACGTGGCGCTTTTTATTGAGGCGGAAGCCCGTAAGCGCGGCTGCGAGGGAACGGGTTTTGAGACCATCGCCGCGGGGCCGTCCCGGAGTTTCGGCATTCACGCGTTTCCGACATACACCGGCGGTCCGTTCGGCGGACAGGGGCTTTCCGTTCTCGACTTCGGTCTGAAATATAAAGGGTACACCACGGATGTTACCATCACCGTGGCCAAAGGTCCCCTTACGAAACCCCAGGAAACCATGCTTGCCATGGTCGAAAAAGCCTATACCCTGGCCCTGGAAATGGTTAAGGACGGGGTGTATACCCGGGACATAGCCGTGGCCGTGGATAACTTCTTCCGGAAATCAAAAAAAGCCATGCCCCACGCCCTGGGTCACGGAATCGGACTCCAGGCCCATGAGGCGCCGGCGGTCAGAAGCCGGCAGGACAACCAGTGGCAGCTCAGACCCGGGATGATCATCACCCTGGAACCGGGGCTGTATGACCCGGAGCACGGCGGATGCCGGCTGGAAAATGATGTCCTCCTGACGGAATCGGGTCCCAGAGTACTGACCAAGGCAGCAATCGTACGGTTGTAGTAAAGAATGACGCCCCGCCCTCAGCCGCCGATAAGTCTCTTAAGGGAGTCCGCCACGGGAATGGAACGGCTGTCGGTTTCGCAGAGGATTTCACCGCTGCCCGCGGCGTTGCGGTATTTAACCGCGATCAGCGGGTGAGAAGGAAACAGAATCCGGCGCCACCAGGATTTTTCGGTCCGGTATTCCGCGGAGACAATTGAATCCCTGGGAACAAAGATAGTTTTTTCCTGCGGTGGCTTGCCGCCTGTTGTTGACCGGCTCACCATCTGGAGCCAGCCTTCATGGGGAAAATGGTGGAACCGGAACCCGCCCTCGGTGGCAATTACCAGTCCCCAGAATTCCCCATCGTATTCCTTCCAGCCGCCGAGGTAGCGGCCCAGCCCATAGGCGAGAATTTTTTCGCCGTACCGTTCCTCATATTCCTTCCTGAACGCTTCGGCATCGGGATTGTATTTTGCCATGGGTTACCCTATGGTCCTGACGGCTATCACGTCTATACCGGTTCCTTTCCAGTCGGCAATAATCCGGTCCCCGGATTTTACGGGAATTTCCGCCTCGGCGGCGTAAATATCCGCCAGAAGATCACCGATCTGTTCCTTGGGACAGGGCGCGGAGGTTTTTACCGGCAGCCGGCGGGGATCGCTGATTCCATGGCGGCTGATTTTCGTATTTTTCGACCCGGGATTGCCTGTAAGCCGGCAGGTGGCGGTCACCACCCGCTTCGGCGAGCGGATTTCCTCCTGGGCGTATACGGCGCCCCGGGGACAGCGGTTGCCGGAAACAATTATTTCTCCGTCTTCCCGTTCTTCCACGGAGAGGGAACATCCGATGGGACACACTATACACGTTAATGACCGCATACCGTCTCCTATAAAATCGAAAATTCAAGTACGGAATCGGAGGAAAAGCCCTCCAGTTCCTTGGGACCAACGGTGAGGTTAATCATCTCCGACGGCTGTACGTGGCCTTTCTTTATTGTCTTAACCGGGCGGTTATCCAGCCGGAGTTCCAGCACCGCGTCATTTTTGACAATCAGCGAACGGAGATAAACCTTGTTTTCTTCCCGGGTGCTGAGCTTTCCGGGATTTACGTACCGCACGTTGGAACCGGCCTTTACCCTGACCTGCGGCCCGGTCCGCTCTCCCTTGAGCCAGGACGCGGCGTGCCGGCCGGCCCGGCGGGCTTCCTCGGCGACCCAGTCAACCAGGTCATGGACGTGGAGCACGTTGCCGCAGGCGAACACACCGTCGATGTTCGTCATGAGGCTGGAGTCCACCGCCGGGCCATTGGTGGTTCCGTTGAGTTCAACTCCAGCATCCTTGGACAGTTCGTTTTCCGGGACGAGCCCCACGGACAGCAGCACCGTATCGCAGTCGATGCGGAAAGCCTTTTCCGGCACCAGGGCGCCGTTTTCCATGGGAGTCACTTCCACACCCTCAACACGGTCATTGCCGAATATGTTCGTGGTCTGGGAGGAAAGGTACAGGGGGATGTCAAAATCGTGGAGACACTGGACGATATTCCGGGTGAGTCCCGAGGGATAGGGCATGATCTCCACCACCGCTTTTACGGTGCAGCCCACCCAGCTCATGCGCCGGGCCATGATCAGCCCGATATCGCCGGAACCGATAACCACAATTTCCTTTCCGGGGATATACCCTTCAATATTAACGAGACGCTGGGCAAGGCCGGCGGTGTATACCCCCGCCGGCCGGGAGCCGGGAATCCGTACATTGCCCCGGTTCCGCTCACGGCAGCCCATGGCCAGAACCACCGCCCGGGCGCTGATCCTGAGCATCCCCAGGTCCGGGGACGCGCAGATGAGTTCCTTGTAGGCACCTTCGGTATTCGAAGGGTCCACCGGCCGGAGGGAACAGACCGTGGTCCCAAGGTATACGGCGATATCGGAATCCGCGGTTTTTACCGCGAACCGTTCGGCGAATTCCGGGCCGGTAAGCTCCTCCGAGAATTCATGGAGGCCGAATCCGTTATGGATACACTGCATCAGAATGCCGCCGAGGTGGTCTTCCCGTTCAATGATCGCGCAGGAAAAACCAGCTTCCTGCAGTTCCAGGGCCGCCGCCATGCCCGCGGCGCCGCCGCCGATTACCGCCGCGTCGTACCGAAGTTCCTTCATAATTCAGCCTCCAAGACCCGGCTTTTCCCCCCGTGCTTCGTTACCTCGTCCCAGGTAAGGCCGGTTTCGCGCATGATTATCTTGATTATTTTGTAGGTGCAGAAACCTCCCTGGCAGCGGCCCATCTGGGCCCGGGTAAAATACTTTACCCCGTCCAGGGTGTAATGGCCGAGCCTGACGGCCTCAACGATTTCAGCTTCGCTCACGTTTTCGCAGCGGCATACGATGTTACCCCAGGCTGGATCTTCGGCAATGAGGCTGTCCAGCTCAAAGGGGGTAAGTTCACGGGTCCGGGACCGGGGTTCCACGAAGGGATCCCAGCCGGATTTTTCCGTAAGATCCAGGCCCATCTTCTTGAGAAGATCCTTGACGTATTCCCCGATTGCCGGGGACGCGGTAAGTCCCGGAGACTGGATTCCCGCGACCTGCACAAAGGCCGGGGCTTTTTGGGAAATATCAATATAAAAGTCCTCTTCCAGATACGGCCGCAGTCCCGCGAAACTGGTGATCACATCGCTGCGGCTTAAGGACGGAACCATGTGTTTTCCCGAATCGAGAATCTGCTCCAGCCGTTCCCCGGTGGTGGCGAAATCGTACTTGCTTTCCACCGGGTCCGCGGTGGGCCCCACCAGAACGGTCCCTTCCACCGTGGGAATAACCAGCATGCCCTTGGAAACCGAAGTGGGAACCGGAAAAATAACCCGGTCCGGGCGCGCCTTGGTAAGGCGGTCCATGAGAAAATATTCACCCTTTCTGGCTTTGATGGTAAATTCCTCGCCGCCGAAAACTTTCGAAATATCATCCGCGAAAAGCCCCGCGGCGTTTACCACATACCGGGCCGAAACGGTCCGGCCGTCCCCGGAACGGACGGTCCAGAGATTTTTCTTCTCATCCCAGCCGGCCCCTTCCACCAGATAATCCGTGTACAGATGCACACCGTTTTTCATGGCCGATTCGACCAGGGCAAACACGAAACGGTATGGTTCCACAATACCGCCGCCGGGAGCGTAGAGGCCGCCGGCCACATCGGAGGAAAGCTTCGGTTCAAGTTCGAGGATCCGTTCCCGGGAACACAGTTCAATGCCGATTACCCCGTTATCAACGCCCTGCATGTACAGGTGTTCCACGGATTTCATCTCATCATCATGGAGGGCGGCCACAAGAATACCGCACCGCTTAAAGGGAAAATCCAGCTCCCGGCGGAGCTGGTCAAACATAAGGTTGCCCTGTATTTCCAGCCGCGCCTTGAGGTACTGTTTGTTATGGTGAAAGCCGCCGTGGACAATGCCGGAATTCGCCTTTGAGGTTCCAAAGGAAACATCCGCGGCTTTTTCCAGCACCGCGATCCGGCAGGTATACAGGGAAAGCTTCCGGGCTATGTTCGCTCCGGATACGCCGCATCCGATGACCGCTACATCGTAAACTTCCTGGGCCTCCGGAGGAGGATTCAGATTGGCAATATTTATGGTCTTCATATAGGTTCCTCATATTCAGTATACACTACTTGCGGAAAGTATGCAGGAAAAACGGGTAGTCCCAAGCCTTCCAATCCGGCAGCACCCGGGGAGAGCCGGGGCACCAGAGCCGAAGGTTTTACTCCACCTAACCGGACCCGGCCCCGCCGCCCCTTTTGATTCAGGGGTTTTTTATATACAATAATCCCATGGCCGAATTCGATATTTCAAAAGAATGGACCATTCTCGCGCCGGACCGGGGATTGGTGTGGACCGCGGCGGAGGAAATTTCACGGTGCGTACAGGTGCTCCGGAAACGGGAAGCCCTAAATTTGAAACCCGCGGAGATTATTGACGGTTCCGGCGGAGCCCCAGAGGGGGACAGCCCGCTGATTGTGATGAACCATGACCAGCAGGACAACTGCCGATCGGGATTCTCCTGGCGCGCCGGGAAGGACCGCGTTGAAATTTACGGGGATTCTCCCCGGGGCCTCTGTGGCGGGGCGTACAGTTTTCTGGCGGCCCTGGGATTTTCCTGGCCCGATCCGTACACAGAAACGGTCCCCCAGAATACCGGAGCGGCCCGGAATCTCTACAGCCTCAGTTCCGGTTCGGGATTTGAAAAATCCGAAAACACCCCGGAGCATCACCGCCGGTTGGTCTTTACCAGGGAAACTCCGGCAAAAGCCGAAACAGCCTGGCTCGTGTGGGCCCGGCGCAATTCCGTGGATACCGCGGTGGTCCCCCTGTATTACGGACGTATTCCCGCGTCCGGGATCAGAGGCATGGGCGGCCGCAGGCAGAAGCGGCTGTGCAGGAAGGCCAGGGATATGGGCTTTACGGTTGAAGCCGGGGGGTGGGATCTTTCGGGATTTGTACCCCGGAAAAACTTCGGCGCGAAGCGGGAACTGCTGCGGATGGAACAGGGGAAGCGGATAAAACACACCAATTTCTGCGCCACCAATCCCGATACGTTAGAAATAATAAGGAAAGGTATATCCAAACTGCTTTCCGCCTGCCCGGAACTAGAAACGATCCATCTCTGGCCCGACCGGCACAACGAAACCCTGTGGTGCGCGTGCCCCGCCTGCCGGGCTTTTTCCGCCGGGGAGCAGTACCTCATGGCGGTCAGCGCTGCCGCGGACGCCGGGGAGCGGGTTAATCCCCGGTTCACCGTATCTTACTATGACACCGGAGAGACCGGGGATATTCAGCCCGGACCGAATACTCTGGGTCTGAATTTTCTTCCGGGATCACCGGAAGCCGCGGCCAGGGGCTGGTTTTTGGCGGATCGGTGACAGTGCCTTTGCTATTCCAGGCTGATGCCCCATTCTTTTTCTATTTCCCTTTTATATGAATCGAAAAGCCCGCGGTAGGCGAGGACATTGCCGGGAACGGGTTGGATCTCCTTTGTTTTGTTGAAGGCAATATACCGTTCGCACAATTCCTGAAGTGTAACGGGATTGCCTTTCACATGCCCGTCCAGGTACATGGCCTGAAGAGCGGCACCCAGGGCACCGCCTTCATCGCTCACGAGGCAGTGAACCGGCTTACCGAAAACATCCGCAATTATCCTGCGCCAGGGCGCGCTGTTGGCCCCTCCGCCGAAAACAACCAGTTCCCGGGGTTCGGGGAATGACCGTACGATTTTATCGAATCCCCATTTCAGGGTAAAGATGACCGACTCCGCGGCAGCCCGGACAATATTTTCCCGCCTGGTGTTCAGCGTGGTAAGATTTTTTACGATCCCCCGGGATGACGGCAGCGGCGGCATCCGTTCTCCGCTGAAAAAGGGAATAACCGTAACGCCATCAGCTCCGACAGGAGCGGTATCCATATCCCTGTCCAATTCCTCAATTCGGAGTCCGAACAGATCCTGGATGGTATTGGCGGCGCTGGTCGCGTTAAGCGTACAGGAAGTAACGAGCCAGATACCATCGATCACATCGTAAACCTGGAGAAGCCTGTCCACGGCGTTTTCCGTGACCGGGGAAAGAAGCGCCACGGTGCCGCTCGTTCCAAGCCCGATAGCGCAGCGTCCATTTACTATTGCCGATGTTCCCAGGGCTCCCATGGTGTTATCACCGCCGCCGCAGGCAACCAATGTACCGGGCGCCAGGCCGAGGGTCTCCGCGGTCTCCGGGAGAATTGTCCCCAGTGGTCTGTCCCAGCTGTATACCGGCGGCACCGCGTTTTTAAGTATGCCGGAAGGATCGATAATGTTTATCATTTCGGAAGAGTATTGCCGGGCGGCGACATCATAGTACCCGGTACCGCTGACTTCACTCCCTTCGGTGGCGTACACTCCGGTAAGATAGAAATTGATATAATCATGGGGAAGCAGAATATGCCGGACCCGGGCAAACAGTTCCGGCTCATGAACCGCCAGGTACCGGACTTTGCTGGCGGTAAATCCAACGGGAAAAGATGTATTGATCCGCCGCCATACCGCTTCGGGTCCGCCGGCATCCCGGATTATGGCGCTGTTTTCTTCCGCGGTGGATGTATCGTTCCAGAGCTTTGCCCTGCGCAGAACCTTTCCGTCCCCATCCAGCGCCACAAGACCGTGCTGCTGACCGCTTACGGCCAAGGCTCTGATTTCGCTGCCGCTGATCCCGGCATCCGCGACCGCCGCGCGGACTGATTCGATCAAAGCGGAAATCCACCATTGGGGATCCTGCTCACGCAGCCCTGAATCGTCGGCAGCAATGGAATGACCGGCATACCCCTTGCCGATTACCGCGCCGCCGCGGGAATCGAATACAATCGCCTTGGTTCCCTGGGTGCCGCAGTCGATGCCCATGTAGTACATATCCGGCTCCTAGGAGGCCTTCGCCTTTTTGAAATAATCGATAAGCACGGCGATTATTATTACGATGCCCTTCACCACGAGCTGCCACGAAGAATCGATACCCATCAGATTCATGCCATTGGACAGCACCGCGATGAGAACGACCCCGATGATGGTGCCGAAGAGCCCGCCCACACCGCCGCTCATGCTGGTGCCGCCGAGCACCACCGCCGCGATGGCATCCATTTCGGCGCTGGTACCGGCGGTGGAGGTCCCGCTGAACATCCGGGAAGCCAGGATGATTCCCGCGATTGACGCCATGAGAGAACTGAACACAAAAACCAGGAACGTTATGAACCGGGTATTGATGCCGCTGAATTCCGCGGCCTGGCGGTTGCCGCCGGTGGCGTACAGGTTCCGGCCGAATTTCGTCTTATTCAGGAGCAGGGCGGTAATAAGGCATATAACAATCATATACACAACCTGGGTCGGCACTACCCCGCCGATGTACCCCGTTCCAATATATGCAAAAAAGTCATTGTCGATGGAAATGGTCTTGCTCCCCGTATAGAGCCGGGCGAAGCCCCTGCCGATATTCATCATTGCCAAAGTAATGATGAATGGCGGAATCCCCGTGGAAGCGATGATGCCGCCGTTGATTACCCCGATGAGAAGGCCCACGAGCAAGGCCAGCACAATAGCTGCCATGGGCGGCATGCCATTGTTGGTCATAAATCCCGCGACCAGGCAGCCGGTTACCGCCATGGTAGAGCCCACGGAAAGGTCAATGCCGCCCAGCAGAATCACCATGAGCATACCGCAGGAGAGGAACATATTGTTGGAAAGCTGCCGGAGGACATTGAAAAAATTCCGCTGGCTCATAAATACGGGACTCATAAATGAGAGAAAGATACAGAGCAGAACCAAGCCAATGATGATACCGAGCTGATCCTTGATTCCGGCGTAGATCGGATTGCCTTCAAACCGGGCTAAGGGATTTTTCTTTGCCATACTATTCCTCCTAATCGATGTCCATGGTAGCGAGATGCATGATCTTTTCCTGGGTAAAATCTGAATCAATGATTCCCGCTATGCATCCGTGGTTCATCACCGCGACCCGGTCGCTCATATTGATAATCTCCGGCAGTTCCGATGAGATGAGAATGATACTCACCCCCTCCTTCGCCAGTTCGTTGATGATAGAGTAAATTTCAGCCTTGGCGCTTACATCGATTCCCCGGGTCGGTTCATCCAGGATAAGCACCTTCGGATGGGACGCTAACCAGCGGCCGATGATAACCTTCTGCTGATTGCCTCCGGAGAGTTTTGCGATCGCCTGGTTCAGGGACGGTGTCTTTACTTTCATCCTGGTACAGTACGTTTCCGCTATGGTCTGTTCCTTTTTTCTGTCCACATACACACCACGGATAAATTGATCCAGTACAACTATCGAGGAATTGAACCGGAGATTCTGAATAGGATAGATACCTTCCAATTTTCTGTTTTCGGGTACGAGGCTGAGTCCGTATTTCAGGGCGGTGCGAACGTTTTTAATGTTCGTCTCTCTGCCGCCGATTTTTATTGTTCCCCCGGTTTTTCTCGTCAGGCCGAAGAGGCACTTCATGGTCTCGCTCCGGCCGGCGCCGACAAGGCCGGCGAATCCGAGGATCTCGCCTCTGCGCAGGGAGAAGGAAACATCTCTGACCATGCCGCCGTCGCTGAGGTTTTCCACATTGAGTATCACCTCATCGGCGGCGGCGGCATCTTTGGTGTAGAAATTTTTGAGCTCCCGTCCAACCATCATGGAGATCAATTTCTCCCGGGTAGTGGACCGGGTCTCAACGGTTCCGATATATTTTCCGTCGCGCATAACCGTGATACGGTCGGCGATTTCGTCAAATTCACTGATACGGTGGGAAATATAAATAATACCGATTCCCTGGGCTTTGAGTTTTTTAATCCGGTCGAAGAGAACCGCCACTTCCTTTTCGGAAAGGGATGAAGTCGGTTCATCCATGACAATTATCCGGGCACCGAAGGAAATAGCCCGGATGATTTCAACCATCTGCTGGTTTGCGATGCTGAGGCTGCGGAGTTTAGCGGCAGCCTGCAAGTCAAGGTCGGCGTCATCGAGCATACGCTGGGTCCGGTTCTTCATTTCCTTTGCATTGAGAAGAACTTTTCCCCGCAGTTCCTTGCCCATGAAAACATTCTCTGCAATGGTCATATCGGGAACGACCATCAGTTCCTGGTGGATAATGCTGATTCCCAGAGCCTGGGCACCGTGAACGCTATCAATATGAACTTTTTCACCGTTGATAAAAATATCACCGCCGTCGGGATGGTAAATCCCGCCAAGGACTTTGATCAGCGTTGATTTTCCCGCTCCGTTTTCTCCCAGCAGGGCGTGAACCTCCCCGGGTCTCAACTCAAACAACGCGTCTTCCAGGGCCTTAACTCCCGGAAACGTCATGGTGATACCCTGCATCCTGAGCAATAGATTGTCCACGGTTCCTCCTTCACGCTCCTGAATTATCAGAAGAAAATTGTTTCATTCCGGAATCCGGAAAAGACCGCCCCGCCGGCCCTGCATGGCACCGGAGGAGCGGGACAGCCCCTAGTTTTTTACTGCCAGAAACCGAGGTAGTCTTTGGCGTTGTTAATATCCATAAGGAAAGTGGGAACGTAAAATTCTTTGTCGTAAGGCTGACCGGCGAGAATATTGTAGGCCACCTCGGCGCACTTTACGCCGATCTGCTTGGGACTCTGGGCGGCGGTCCCGGCGTACTGGGTTCCCTGGGCGATAACCTGCTTCGCTTCCGGCGCGCCGTCCACACCGTACACCAGCACATTGGCGTTGGCCTCAACCACGGCGCCGTAGGCGCCCATGCCGCTTTGGTCGTTGACACAGAAAAACGCCCTCAGATTCGGATTGGCGGTGAGGATGTCCGTTGCCTTCTCAAGACCGGGACCGGGTTTGCCCTGGGCATCCTGCTGGGCGACAATCCGGAAGTTGCTGTTGATGGCTGCCTTAAACCCTTCGGTCCTGTCCAGGCAGGCGCTGTTGGCGGGATAATCCAGAATGGCAATGGCACCGCCCTGAGGAAAGGCTTTATTGAGGGCTTCCGCGCAGATACGGCCCGCGCCCGTGTTGTCGCTGGCAATATAGGAAGCTACCAGGCTCAGATCCGCCACGGAGGTATCGAAATTTACCACCGGAATCCCGGCTTCCCGGAGGGCGAGCAGCGCCGGCCGGATTCCGTCCCGGTCCACGGGATTGAGGAATACCACATCCACGCCCCGGACGATAAAGTCGTCAATGATGTCCAGCTGGCGCTGATTGTCCTGCTGGGCGTCGATAATGATACATTCATCACCGTTGGATTCGGCAATTTCCTTTATCGATTGGCCGATGGTTTCAAAAAAGTCACTGGCCGCCCAGTAGGTGTAACCGAAAACCCGTTTATCCTTGGCTCCGTCCTTGGTGCCGCCGGCGAACAGAGAACCGCATACAATCACGGCAATCAAACCAATAACCAGAATCTTTTTCTTCATACCGTTATCCTCCTGAAGAGTTTTAAAATCGCGCCATGTTGTAAAATTAACAAACGCTGTAAATTCTTTTAACATTGAAACCGGGATCTGTCAAGAAAAATGTTTTTATTTTAAACATTTTTGTTTTTAGATTGACATTTATGTTATTCGATGCAACAATTTTGTTATTACTATTAACATTTTGGAGGTCCGTATTATGACGGTACTGAAAACCGGACAGCATATACTCCAGGAAATACACACGGGATTCAGCCAGCTGCCGGAATCCGGGGTAGATAATCTGATTTCCCAAATAAGAAAAGCCCGGAGGGTCTTCTGCGTGGGTGCCGGCCGGTCCCGGATTATGCTGAGCGCATTCTGCATGCGGTTAAACCATCTGGGAATTGAGGCTTACGTTGCCGGAAACATCCCCTGCCCGCCCGCGTCGGCGGGAGATCTGGTTATCGCGGCGTCCGGATCGGGAACGACCCCTTCGGTGGTGGCAATACTCAAGCGGGCAAAGGAAGCCGGAGCGGCGGTCGTAATGTTTACCGCCGCGGCGACCCCGGAGCTCCGGGATACCGCCGATACAATCATCGAAATTCAAGCCCCCAACGGACTGATAAACAAAAACAGCCCCGAGAGCACCCAGCTGATGCGCACCCTCTTCGAGCAGATTGTATTTATCGCGGAAGAATCCATAATAGCTATACTCAGCAAGGGCATTCCGGTAGAGGAAATAGCGAAACGCCATACAAATTTGGAATAAAGGATATACCATGAAGCAGGCACATTTTTTAAACCGGTCCATCGGGCAGATCGGCTATGTAGTGGAGGACGTTGAACAGACCGTACGGCAGTACCATGAGCGGTTCGGAATCGGCGGATGGCATTTCTACACCTACGCGCCGCCGCTTCTGAAATTCCAGAACTACCGCGGAAAGCCCATCGTGTACAGCGCCCGGATTGCCCTGGGATATTTCGGGGATACCCGGATCGAGCTCATACAGAATCTGGAAGGCCGCACGATTTATACGGATTTTATCGAAGAACACGGCTACGGGGTTCAGCATCTGGGTATTTACGTACCGGATATGCAGGAAGCCCTGGAAGACGCCGGAGCAGCGGGTTTTTCGGTTGTCATGGAAGGCGGAGGGTTCGGCCTCGACGGCGACGGCCATTTCGCCTATCTCGATACGGAAAAACAGTTCGGAACAACCTATGAGCTTATCCAGCGGCCGAAACGGCGGCATGAACCGGAAATGGTATATCCCAAGGAATAGCCCGCCCGGTGCGGATTACAATTTCACATAAAATGATAAAAACTTTATCATTTTATGTGAGAAATCCCTGTTGCTTCGGCAAAAATAATGTATACTTGGTGCAGTATGGAAAACCTGAATAGCCGGCAGAGACAGCTTGTGGAGCTTGTGCAAAGCTTTCATTTTATGACCATAAAGCAGCTTGCCCTGAAGCTTCAGGTATCGGAAATGACCATCCGGCGGGACATCATCCTGCTGTCGGAAAAAAAACTTATTACCCAGGTATACGGCGGGGTGACCGCCGTGGAACCCGAGGAAGCCGAAAAAAACTATTCCATCGCCCAGGCCCAAAGCCACAATACGAATCTGAAGTACCGCATGGCCCTCAAGGCCGTTGAGATGCTCGGCCCCGGCGAAGTGGTTTTCCTCGACTCCGGTACCACAATCCAGACCATGGCCGAACAGATTCCATCCGACGCGGCCCATACACTTATAACCGCCAGCTTCAACACCCTGGAGGTTATCGTAAAACTTCAGAACTGCACGGTCATTTCGCCCGGCGGCGTATACGCGCCCAAGCCCAGGATGTTTTACAACCACGATTCCGCCGATTTCATCAAACGGTACCGGGCGACAAAGTGCTTTATCGGAACCACCGGATACGATATTGCCCTGGGACTGACCTGCGGCTACCAGGAGGATGTTCCCCTCAAGCAGGCCATGATCCAGTCCAGCAAGGAAAAAATCCTGCTCCTGGATTCCTCAAAATACGACAAAGTCAGTACCCATGTTTTCGCGAAGATCGAAGACTTCTCCATGGTCATAACCGATGACGGTATATCTGAGGAATACGCGTCCTTTATACGGGAAAAAGGTATAACCCTGGCAATCGTGTAATCCCGGCGGAATCCTCCGGGACCGCGGACTAGAGCATCTCGGTGATAATCGAGGCGGAGGTGATTTTTTTATTTTCCACCGCCCGGCTGCCCTGACAGTAAAAGAATTTCGTAAACAGTATATCCACGATAAAAAGCTGCGCGGTTTTCGCGGAGATGGAGCCGCCCTGCATGGGTCCTTCCGCCGCGCCGGATACGAGGATCACGTCGCTGAACCTGCGGGCCGGGGTCTTTTCGAATTTCGTGATAAACACCACCTGTGCCCCGGATTGCTTGGCAAGCTTCGCCATATTGAGAGAATCCTTGGAGGTTCCGGAGTTGGAAAAAATGACCGCCAGGGAATCCTCACCCAGGAGTGAGGCGGTGGTAAGCTGCATGTGTGTATCGATGGTGAAGTAGACATTGGGAGTTATCTTGAGGAATTTATTCTGGGCTTCCAGCGCGGTAAGGGCCGAGCCGCCGATCCCGAAAAAGTAAATCCGTTTTGCCGCCGTCATCAGATCAATGGTTTTTGAAATCCGCTCGTAATTAAGAATGTGGTAGGCATCCTGTAAAGCGTCCGAGGTTATGTTGAAAACATTCGCCGCGATATCCTCGATTTTATCGGAGTCCGCGGGAACGCTGGTTTCCTTTACGTCCAGCATGTTCTGGCTGTTGGTGCTGAGCGCCAGGGAAAGTTTGAAATCCTGGTAGCCGTCAAGCTGCAGGGACCGGCAGAACCTGAACACCGAAGTATCCCCTACGCCGCTCATTTCCGCGAGGTCGGTAATGGTGGCGTTGAGCACATCCTGGGGTCTGGCCAGCACGGTGTCGGCGACCTTCTTTTCAACCTTGGTTAAATGCTCGTACCGCGACTGTATGTCTTTCAGCAAATTTGATGTCGGCATCCGGTTCCTTCTATTTGGACACGCCCTGCAGAAAATATCTGGTTATTTCCATGGGCCGGGTTATGGCGCTGCCGATGACGACCGCGTGGACCCCTTCAATGGCGCGGACCTGGTCAAAGGTTTCCTTGTCCCAGATTCCCCCTTCCACCACAACGGGGATCCGCACATTCCGGATCAGGTCCCGGATAAGCCGGATGTTGGGCTTAGGGTCGTCCCGGGTGGCTTCAGTATATCCGCAAAGCGTGGTGCTGACAACATCAAAGCCGAGGCGCTCGGCGGCAATCCCGTCATCCAGGGTTGCGCAGTCGGCCATAAAAAGCTGGTCCGGGTACCGCTCCCTGACGGCGCGGAAAAAAACTTCCCGGCCGCCACCTTCCGGCCGGGGCCGGTCCGTGGCGTCAGTCGCAATCACATCCACACCGCATTGGACAAGATTGTCGATTTCCGTTTCCGTAGGCGTGATATACACTTCGGAATCGGAATAAATCTTTTTTATGATACCGATAACCGGCAGATCCACCGCGTTTTTGATAGCTTCTATATCCGCAACGCTGTTGGCCCTGATCCCCGCGGCGCCGCCGAGCATAACCGCGTAGGCCATACGTGCCATAATCTGGGAACTGTGCAGGGGTTCATCCTCCAGGGCCTGGCAGGACACAATCAGCTTTCCCTTGGTTTTTGAAAAAAACTCGGAATTGTTCACAGGAACTTCCTTTCCGTAAAATATTTCCGGAATAAACCGGCTCTACTCATTTTTGGAAAAAATTTCTTTTTTTATGATACATCTTTTACTATTTTTTTTCAATCAAAAAAACAAAAATTCATATAAATAGTTTTATTTTATTATAATATAATGAAATACAACTAACACTTGATTTTTTTGCGGCTAATCATAAAAAAAATTTTTATTTTTCTGTTGCGGGAATAAAAAAGCTATGGTAATCTTACAACTAATGCATAGTATATGCACACAATCCGCGTTTCTTGCGGTTACCAAAATCCCAGGGAGAAATAAAGAAATGGCACAAAACAAAGGGTTAGGAAAAGTTATTGCCGCCGGTCTGGCGGCGGTATTGTGCTTAGGCTTGTTAAGCGCCTGTTCCGGCAGCAAGGACGGGAATGCTTCAGGCTCAAAATCCAATAAACTCGTTATCTATTCCCCCAATTCCGAAGGAATCATGAACAATATCATTCCCGCCTTTGAGGAAGAAACGGGAATCAAGGTTGAAGTTATTTCCGCGGGAGCCGGGGAAATCATCAAACGGCTGCTTTCGGAAGCCAACAATCCCTACTGTGACATCAACTTCGGCGGCATCAACTACGCGATCTACAAACAGAATCCCGAACTGTTCGAGCGCTACGTATCTCCCAACGATAAAAACCTGGCGCCGGAATTCCAGAATACCACTGGTTTCTATACCAACTATACCATCAACGGCAGCTGCCTCCTGGTGAACAAGAACCTTGCCGCGAATATTAAAATCGAAGGGTACGCCGATCTTCTCAATCCCGCATTAAAGGGAAAAATCGCCACCTCCGATCCGGCGAACTCATCCAGCGCTTTTGCCCAGCTGACCAATATCCTCCTGGCCATGGGTGGCTACGAAAACGCCGGCGCCTGGGATTATATGGAAAAACTCGTCAAACAGTGGGACGGAAAAGTTCTGTCCGGTTCCAGCGCGGTCTACAAGGGTGTCGCCGACGGTGAGTATACCGTGGGGCTGACCTATGAGGATCCCTGCGCCACCCTGGTGGCCAACGGCGCCCCCGTGGAAATCGTATTCCCGAAAGAAGGGGCGGTGTTCCTTCCCAGCGGCGCGGCGATTATCAAGGGATCAAAAAATCTTGAAAATGCCCAGAAGTTTATTGACTTCCTTATTTCCGAAAAAGCCCAGTCCATATTCGGTGAGAAACTGACCAACCGGCCTATCCTGGCGAGTGTTCCCAGCAAAAACCTGGAACCCATCGGAAACATCTATACAATCGTAGAAGACATTCCGTATATTGCCGACCATAAGAACGAACTGACAGACCGGTATAAAAAGCTGTTTGCGTCCCTTCAGTAGAAGAAAACATCTAAAAACTGAAGTTTTTAGATGTTTCCAGAAGTATAAAACCGGGGCTGCCAGGGAACGCTGGTGTTCCGGCGGCCCTTTGAAATTTACAAGGTGTACAGGGTGGTGAATGAATCATGAGTGTGGAAATTACGATTGCCAACGCCGTAAAAAAATACGGCGACAATACCATCATCGGAGATTTGAGCCTCACTATCCGGGAGGGGGAGTTCTTCACGCTGCTGGGGCCGTCGGGCTGCGGCAAGACGACTCTTCTCAGGATGATCGCGGGATTCAATTCCATAGAAGGGGGTGAGTTTTTCTTCAATGAAAAACTCATCAATGACATCGATCCCAGCCGGCGCAATATCGGGATGGTGTTCCAGAATTACGCGATCTTTCCACACCTTACGGTGGAGCAGAACGTTGCCTTCGGTCTCAAAAACCGAAAATGCGATAAAGAAACGATTACCAGGGAAACGGAAAAATTCCTCAGGCTGATGCAGATCGAGGAATACCGGAACCGGCTCCCGGAGCGGCTGTCCGGCGGCCAGCAGCAGCGGGTTGCCCTGGCCAGGGCTCTGGTGATAAGCCCCGATGTACTGCTCATGGACGAACCCCTTTCGAATCTTGACGCCAAACTCCGGGTGGAAATGCGGTCGGTCATCAAGGATGTACAGAACAGCCTGGGAATAACCACGGTGTACGTAACCCACGACCAGGAAGAAGCCATGGCGATCTCCGACAGAATCGCGGTCATGAACAAGGGTGAGATCCAGCAGATAGGTACACCCAAGGCGTTGTACCAGCGGCCGAAAAATTTGTTTGTGGCAACCTTCATCGGCCACACCAATATACTCAAGGGAACCCTTTCCGGCGGTCAGGGAAAACAGATCCTCGCCCTTCCCGATGGTTACTCAGTGGAACTCGGCAACGTCAGGGAAAAAACCGAAGCACCCAGGGACGTCCTTATTTCAGTGCGTCCCGAGGAATTCACCATTTCCGAAAAATCCGGAGAGCCGGGTATACAGGGCACCGTGGACAGCAGCATCTTCCTGGGGCTGAACACCCATTATCGGGTGAAACTGAGCAGCGGCGAAAAAATAGAAATTATCCAGGAATCTACCATTGACAGCATTATCCCCACGGGAACGGATATAGTACTGCAGGTAAAGAAAGAAAAGATCAATGTCCTGTCCGAGGACGGCGGCAGCAATCTTCTGGAAGGTGTACAAGATGATACAGCGGAAGCGTAAACCCGAAGTCTGGAGCTGGATAGGGTACGCTATCCTGGCTCTGTACGTGATTGCCCTGGTGTATCCCCTGCTCAACCTGCTCCGGCACTCGGTCTATTCCCCGGAAACGGGTTTCAGCTTCAGGAACTTCCAGAAGTTTTTTTCAACCAAGTACTACACGGTGACCCTGCTGAACAGCCTCAAAGTCACGGTGGCCACCACCGCCGTAACACTTCTGATCGGCGCGCCCCTGGCATACTTCTTTTCGTTTTACAGAATCAGAGGCCAGAAGGTTCTGAACATCCTTATAATCCTGTCGTCCATGTCGGCACCGTTTATCGGGGCGTATTCTTGGATACTGCTCCTTGGCAGAAACGGGATTGTCACCAATTTCATAAAAGGGTTTATCCCGTCGTTTTCCGTTGACATATACGGATTTTCCGGCATCCTGCTGGTACTCTCCCTGCAGCTGTATCCCCTGGTGTTCCTGTATGTTTCCGGCGCCCTGAAAAACATCGACAATTCCCTTATGGAAGCCGCCCAGAACCTGTGCTGCACCGGGCTGAACCGGTTTTTCAAAGTCGTCATGCCCCTGGTAGCGCCGACGCTCCTGGCGAGCGGTCTCCTGGTATTTATGCGGGCATTGGCTGATTTCGGAACCCCAATGCTCATCGGCGAAGGCTACCGGACCTTTCCCGTTCTTATTTATACTGAATTCATGAGCGAGGTCGGCGGGGATGAGGGGTTTGCCGCGGCCATAAGTGTCATGGCGGTGGTGATCACGGCGGTATTTTTCCTGACCCAGAAATTCGCCTCCAACAAACTGTCGTTCACCATGAGCGCCATGAACTCGGTGACCCAGAAAAATCTTTCCGGGGTCAGGGCGGTTCTCGTGCATATCTTCGCCTATATCGTGGTGGGCCTTTCCATCGTGCCGCAGTGCTTCGTTATCTACACATCATTCCTTAAGACGAAGGGGCTCATCTTTATTGACGGTTACTGGCTCGGCAGCTACGAGACGGCGTTCTCGAAACTGGGGAGTTCCATCCAGAATACGTTCATCATCGCGGGCACCGCGCTGGTGGTGATTATTCTCGCGGCGGTACTCATCGCGTACCTGACGGTACGCCGGAAAAACGCGGTATCCAATTCCATTGACCTTATCTCAATGATCGCGTATATCATCCCGGGGTCGGTCCTGGGGATTGCCATGCTGATGTGCTTCAACCGGCCGCCCCTGGCTATCAGCGGCGGATACCTCATCATGGTTCTTGCCCTGGTTGTGCGGCGGCTCCCCTACACTATCCGGTCCAGCACCGCCATACTGCAGCAGATCCCGGTGACCATCGAGGAGGCTTCCATCAGCCTCGGTTCATCCAAGATGAAGACCTTCTTTTTCATCACCATCCCCATGATGGCCAACGGTATTATTTCCGGCGCGATCCTCAGCTGGGTTACCATGATTACCGAACTTTCAACTTCGATCATCCTGTATACGGGCCGGACCAAGACCCTGACGGTCTCGATTTACACCGAGGTCATCCGGGGGAACTACGGCGTTGCCGCGGCGCTTTCGACGATACTGACGGTCCTCACCGTGCTGTCCCTGCTGATTTTTATGCGGATATCAAAAACGAAGAATGTGACTATGTAAAATAAAACCCCGCTGACAGCGGGGTTTTTACTTTTCCGGGAACCGGGATCAATCAAGCTTCCACGGTGAGGCCTTCCCGGGCCATCATTATTTCCATAGTTGTTTTTCCGGCCAGGCGGCGGCGGTACGCTGTTTCAAGGTCCTCCAGCTGTACATCGGTGCGGTTGGGATCGTGGTGGAAAAGCACCAGTTTATTCACCCCGGCCTTGTGGGCGGCATTGATGGCGTACTCGTAGGATGAGTGGCCCCACCCGACTTTGTCCTTCTCATATTCCGCTTTGGTGTACTGGGTATCATGGATAAGCACATCCGCGTCTTTGAAGAAGCGGAGCATTTTTTCGTTTTCCTCCCGGGCGGCGGACTCCCCTTCCATGGCAGCAAATTCATCGTAGCTGGGATCTTCCGGGTCCGTGGGAAATACATTCCTGAAGGGTTCCGTATCATAGGCGGTTACGATGGATTTTCCCTGGTATTCAAACCGGTAGCCCAGACACAGGATGGGATGGTTGAGGTATTTTGTGATTACCCGCAGTCCGCCGCCGAGATCGAGTTCGGTTTCTTTTATCTGGTCATATTCAATCTGCGCCGACAGTTCACTCTGGCGGACCGGCCAGTACCGGTAGGAAAGCTGGGCGCCGATGATGGATTCCAGGGAATCATCCTCGTAGGAGACAGGCCCCCGGATACGCAGTTTGGTACCGGGGACAAAAATAGGGGTAAACATGGGGAAGCCCATGATATGGTCCCAATGGGTATGGGTTATAAAAATATCCGTATCGATGGGGCCGTTTTTCTTGAAGTCATTGGCCATGAGCCAGTCGCCGAAAGGTTTAATCCCCGTGCCGAGATCCACTATTACCAGTTTTTCGTCCGCCCGGATTTCAAGGCAGGACGTATTCCCCCCGAAAACCACCGTATTGGGACCGGGACACGGTATGGATCCCCGGTCTCCCCAGAAACGCACCGACAGCATAACCTACCTCACACTCTAAGAAAGATCTGGGCTTTTTCGATTTCCTGGTTTACCGAACCTTCCAGGTCATCGAAAACATCCCGGGTTATACCGAGGAAATCCCAGACCATCGGATCCGTTTTGTCGGGATACCGGTCCCCGGAAAAACCGATTTCCATGGCATTGGCGAACCAGTTCGCCGCGACAACGCTGAAAAGAACATCCCGGTGAGGACCATCGTAGTTGGTATGCATATGATGGAATACGATGGAATCCCCGACCGCGCCTTCCAGTTTCCAGGCATCCACAATCATGGCCCCGGAGGCACAATGGTTGATACCCAGGGTCGCTTCTTCCGCTTTGTACAGGGGAATCCGTTCCCGGTCGGAAACACTCATGGCCACTATGTAGGATTCTCCCAGGACCGCGTTGAGGGGGATCTTTCCGATGTCGTGGAGCAGTCCCGCGGTAAAATACTCTTCCATCAGCTTCGGGTCGATGCCGCGTTTTTTTGCCAGCATCTTCGCAGTTACCCCCACACAAAGGGAGTGCCGCCAGAATCCCTCGGGATTTATGGCGTGAAACTCTTTTTTCGAAGCCAGGTTTCCCAGGACCGCGCTGGACAGGGCAAGGTTTTTAACGGTGTTTATTCCAAGCATAATGATAGCCCGGACCAGACTCGTAACCTGCTGCCCCAGGCCGTAATACGCGGAATTAATCAGCTTGAGCACCCGGCCGACCAGAACCGGGTCCAAAGATATAACGTGGTTCAGGTCAGCGGGACTCGTCTGGGGATTGTTGCAGACCTCCAGAACCTTGGAAACCGTGGTCGGGAGGCTGGGCATATTCTGGATATATTTTTCGATTTTTCTTATCGTATCTTCACCCATGGGTACCGCCAGTATTCTCCGGGGGAACGGATTTTTTTATTCCGGTTATGACCGTATCCACTTTGCGGTTGATCGCCGTGGTCAGGCCGCGGTCGGGAAGCGCCGCGGCAAGTTTGCCTAAATACGCCAGGGTTCCCGCCACTTCCCGGGCTTTGGGATTCATCTTCCGGACGCCGTCCGGGATACTGCCGGGTACGGCCTTTCCGGCGTCGGGAAGCCGCTGCTGGATTTCCTTGAAAAGTCCCTTCCGGCCTTCGAGGGTATCAATGATATACTCCATACTCAGCCGCACATCACTCTGTTTGAAGGTCTCCCGCTGTTCATCCGGAAGAGCGTCGGCAAGTCCTTTGAGGTAGCGCATGAGATCAAGCATACTGGATTTCTGCAGCTTGTCGTCTTTTTCTTCGGCCGGTTCCCGGGCCGGGGCGGCCTCCGGTTCGGGTTCGGGGATTTGAGGAATTTCATCTTCCGGTTCTTCCGGAGGAATTTCTTCGGCTTCCTCAGGCTCCTCCTCAAAGAGCGCTTCTTCGTCTTCCCCGCCAATGCTGTCCTCTGGATTTTCCGCTTCTTCCTCAAATAAGGATTCATCTTCCTCAGGCCCGTCTTCGGAAAACAATTCTTCGTCATCCTCATCAATAAGGGGAATTTCATCTTCCGGTTCTTCTTCGGAAATTTCTTCCGTCTCCTCCGGCGGAGCCAGGGAATCATCAGGAAGGGCCTCTTCTTCGAGATCCGGTTCAATTTCAGGTTCAGGCTCGGGTTTGGATTCCGGCGGCGGATAAGACGGAGGGTATGCCGGGGGCTGCCCGGTGGAATCCTCCGGGGCTCCGGAGGAGCCATCGCCGGAAAGACTTTCTTCCTCGGCCGGCGGTTCCGCGGACATCTTCGGGGAAGCGACGTCGGTTAAGGGGTCATCCTGAGGATACTCCTGCCCGGCCTGATTCGGATACGCGCCGTCGTATCCGTCGTTTTCCGCCAGGGAATCCAGGGAGGCGGATTCTCTGGGTTCATCGTACACGGAGAATTCATCATCCTCCAGGATAAGTTCTTCTTCCTCCGGTTCTTCCGAAGTTTCAATATCCTCAATAAAAAGAGCTTCCGTTTCTTCATCCACCGCCTGGGCGGTTTCCACGGCGCCGAAAAGATAGGACATGTCCTCATCGTCTCCGGCCTCCGAATCCTCCCCGTCCCGGAGAAGCCGCAGGTTGCGGTTCCACATTTCCCGGGTGGAGGATGAATAGGCGCTGACAGCGTTTTCATAAAATGAAAGGGAATCGTTGAGCTCGGAAAGATCATCCGGCGTCGCCCGGCCTCCCTGGAGGTTCACCAGTTTGTCCGCGGTCCTGAGGGCTTTTTCCAGTTCCCCCGCATCCTTGTGCAGTTCCGCGGCGGCGGCCAACGCCTCGGTATCGCTGGGATCATTCTTGGCCAGTTCCTCAAAAATCTGGATAGCGTGAGTCCGGTTTCCCATTTCGGCGTAAATCTTGCCTAACAGAAGTTTGGCGTTCCGGTCGTTCGGTTTCCGGGCGAGAAAAGCCATGATCCGGTCTTCCGCTTCCTTGTATTCCCGGCGCTTAAAATGAATGTCCGCCAGGTCAAGCTGGTAGGAATAATTTCCCGGATCTATAGAAAGGATTTTCTCAAAACTTTCCTTAGCCTTGTCGTCCTCGCCCTGCATCCGGAATCCGATACCGGCGACCCGCAGGGCCTGGATATTTTCCGGCTCCCAGTCCAGGGCTTTCCTGGCCTGCTCAATGGCTTCGGGATACCGGTCCATCCTGAGGTACAGCGAACCGAGCCGGGTCCTGACCTCGGCGCTGTTGGGCACAAGCTTAACCAGCTTTTCCAGCTCCACCACGGCGTCGGCGAAATTCCCCGCTTCCTCCAGAACGTGTTCCAGATTGACCACGGCCTTGACGTATTTCGGATCCGACTCAAGGGCCTGGCGGTAATTCTGAATAGCTTCCTTGGTGCGCCCCTGGTCCGCGAGGACAACCCCCATATTGTTTCTGGCTTCGGCGTTAAACGGATCGATTCCCAGGATACGGTTAAAGGTTTCCATGGCCTTAACGTGGTGGCCCTGCTTGAAATAAATAATACCCAGGTTGTTCATGGCCTCAAGCCAGCCCGGGCGGCTTCTGATAGCCGCCTTGTATTCGTTGGCGGCTTCCTCGAGGTGGCCCGTCGCCTCCAGGGCGACACCGTAATTAAAATGCAGGGTCGGGTTGTTCCGGTCCAGGGACAGGCCCTTGCGGAAAACATTAAAGGCTTTATCCCATTCGTGAAGCCGGTCGTAAATTGTACCAAGGTTGTTGTACGCCGGGACGTAGTTGGGATCCAGCTCAACCACCTTGGCGTAGGACATGCTCGCGGCTTTGAGGTTGTCCAGCTGTTTATGGATATTTCCGATATTGTAGTGGAATTCCGCCCTGGTCGGATCGATATCAATGGCTTCCAGCAGAACCCCCAGGGCATCCTGCAGTTTTTCCTGGCGCCGGTAAATAACCGCCAGATTGTTCAAGGCTTCCACATCCCGGGGATTCTTTGCCGTCAGGGTGGTGAATTCCTGGGCCGCTTCTTCCAGGCGGCCGGCTTTTGCCAGGGTTGTCCCCAAAAGCAGATGGGCGTCCCGGTCGTCAGGAACCTTGGCAATGTATGTTTTTAATAAACGTTCCGCTTCCTCATGGTCGCCTACCCTGGCGGAACCTTTGGCGCGTTCTAATATATCCTGAATACCAACGGGGCTCATGGAACCGTCCTTAGGGGCCGCGCGGTCACTTCCCGGGAAAATTCACCGATGTGGGGCGGGTTTGCCCGATCATACGCAGCAATGGAAAAATAATACAAGGTCCCGTTTTCCAATCCATCTATATGAATTGAAGTACGGTTACCCACATTTATGGGTGATACTCCAAGTATAGCACTTTCTCCGAAATATTCACCCATTGAAGTACCGTAGTATACCAGGTACCCGCCGATATCCGCCGCGGGGCTTGCCCGCCAGGAAAGATCCACCGCGCCGTCCCGGGGAATCACCCGTACCATGGAAGGCGGCGTCGGAGCCTCGTCGGCTATATAGGTGACCCGGATTTCATCCACATAGGGGGTCGTTTCTCCGTCCCCCGAGGGGAACAGTTCCACTTCAACCTGGACCCATTGGCCCCGGACAAAATCGGGAAGCTCCGTGCCCGGAATAAAAGGCATCCAGGATGAATCGTCTTCGCGGTCACCGCCGGACCACCGGTAGGGGGAGTCCGCCGCGCGCAGGAAAAAACGGAGTTCTGAATTGTCGGGGAAAACGTAGCCGGAAGCGCCGGTATAATCATTGCGGACAGCGCCGTCGATGGCGGAGGTTCTGCCGCAGAGGGCGTCAATCCTGACGATGCTGCTGTTGGTGGTCCCGAGGTTGATCGGTTCAGTCCGGAACCGGCCCCCGCGGGGTGGATATTTCGTCAGTACCGGGGTTTCCACAAAACGGCTGTACATTCTGAATTCATCCATGAGCCCGGAAAAACGCCCTCCCAGCACGAGGCTTCCGCCGCTGCCGATAATGGGAGCGTATATATCACCGCCCTCCCCGCCGCTGGAACTGGCGTAGACGATACCTTCAAGGCTGCCGTTTACCAGATATTCAATCATCCCCGTGCCGGAATCGAACCGGATCAGATGATGGCTCCAAACCTGAGGAATGAGGGGGGACGAGGAAGTGACCGACAGGGTCAGCCGGTGATCATCCCGGGGGGAAGCAAAAAAATCAAGGAAATTCCAGAGGAGCCGGTTTCCGCTGATCATGCATTGGATACGCTGAAAGGTACTTTGTCCCTGCATGCTCTGGCGGGTGGCGGACCAGGACAGAATCTGTTCACCGTTTTCCGCGTTGGCCGGAAACAGCCAGAATTCAATAGTAAAATCCTTGACTGACTGGCCGGAGGAAAACAGCGCCTCCGGGCTCCGGGGGACCGCCACCAGCGGGCCTTCGCTGCCGGAAGCCGCGGAGCTGCTGTCCATTCGGTTTCCGGAAAAAAGCGCCGCCCCGGTGCCGAAACGGGCCAGGTGCTGGCCGGCCGCGGAAAGGGCCGGTGAAACAGACAGGGAATAGTTTCCGGTTTTATCCCGGAACACCCCGGGCTGACCTTCGTCAAAACTCAGCGCCATATCCAGGGACGGGTCATCCGACGCCTGGCCGGAGGAAAGCAGCAGTACCGGATACGGGCGGACGGAGCTAACCTCGGCGACCCCCCGGCGCTGCCCGACGAGATTCCACCCCGAAGATGCCCCCAGGACAAGGGTCTGCTCCTCTATGGCCCGCAGGCTACCGGAAAACTGAAAAAAGATATAGAATAATAGAACAAAACGAATTTCTGTTTTCATGGATTTTCAAAAGTATATGCGAAAACACGCCGGTTTTCAGCATATAGTCCAGTTTTTTCGGGGATTCTTTACAAAAATTGTAGTTTTTCTACAGACCCCCTATATCTTATCGGCAGTAATACCCATGGAGCATGACAAGTTTTCTGAAAATTATAAAAACCTCAAAAATCAGGTAAAAGACGCGCCCCTGGAAGCGGGGGTATATATAATGCGGGATGATGAGAACCGGATTATCTACGTCGGCAAGGCCAGGATTCTGCGGAATCGGCTGCATTCCTATTTTTCCGGGGTCAAGGATATAAAAACCCGGACCCTTCTGCGCCACGCCCGGTCAATAGAAACAATTATCGTATCAAATGAATACGAAGCCCTGCTCCTGGAAAACACCCTTATAAAACAGCATTCGCCGAAGTATAACATAAACCTCAAGGACGGAAAAACCTATCCGGTGATCCGGATTACCAATGAACCCTTTCCCAAGGTGTTCAGAACGAGGCATATTGTTGAGGACGGATCCCAGTATTTCGGTCCCTTTCCCAACATTCCGGCGGTGGATACCATGCTTGACCTGGTGGACAAGCTGTTCCCCCTGCGGAAATGCCGGACCCTGCGGAAACGGGAAGCCCCCTGCATGTATTACCATATCGGCCGCTGCGCCGCGCCCTGCTGCGGAAGGATCAGCCAGGAGGAATACGCGGTTCACGTTGAACGGGTCAAGCTCCTGCTTTCCGGCGGAACCGAATCTCTGATAACCGAACTTACCGATTCCATGCAGAAAGCCGCCGCGGAACTGAAATTCGAGCGGGCCGCCCAGCTCAGGAACGCGATCCAGGCAATCCGGGAGCTTTCCGAAGGCAGTACGGTGGTTGATTTTGACCAGGAAGGCCGTGATTACATTGCCTGGGCCGGTGAGGGCGTGTTTACTACATATACGGTATTCTCCATGCGGGGAGGCAAAATGACCGGCCGGGAACTTTTCCGCACCCGGACGGCCGCCGAAGAGGACGAATCCCTGGATACTTTTATCGTCAGTTACTACTCACCGGACCGGCCCCCTCCGCCGCGAATTTACCTTGCCGCGGGAAACCGGGATTTTACCGGGATCAGCCATTGGTTTTCCGAAAGTTTCGGGTACAGCCCGGAGATACTGCCCCCGGATGAACGCCGCCACGAGGCGGTGCTCGCCATGGCCCGGCAGAACGCCCAGGAGGATCTCCGGCGGCGGCTCAAGGAACGGGGGGCGGGGCCTGCCCTGGACGAACTCGCCCGGGTTCTGAACCTGAAAACCCGGCCGGAACGGATCGAAGGGTTCGATATTGCCCAGCTCGACGGAAAACACCCTGTGGCGTCCCTGATTTCATTCAAAAACGGCGTGCCGGACCGGAAAAACTACCGGTACTTCAAACTCCGTTCCGTAGTAGGTATTGTGGATGACTTCGCGTCCATGCGGGAAGCGGTCTCCCGGCGATATTCCCGGCTGATCAAGGAAGACAAGGAGCTTCCCGACCTGATTCTTATAGACGGCGGTATCGGGCAGGTCAACGCGGCAAAGGGCGTTCTCGATGAACTCGGGATGGACTCGGATATCGTGGGTCTGGCCAAGCGGGATGAGGAACTGTGGCTTCCCAACGCCAAGGAACCGGTGCGCCTTTCGAAACGGTCCGAGGCACTGAAGGTGCTCCAGTTCGTCCGGGACGAAACCCACCGGTTCGCCACATCATTCAACCAGCGCCTCAGGTCAAAGGACCTCCGCTTTCCCGTGCTCGAATCCGTCGAAGGTATCGGCCCGAAACGGGCCGCGGCTATCATGAAGGCTTTCGGGACCCTCGAGGCAGTGGCGGCGGCCAAACCGCTGGAACTGGCGGAACAATGCGGCATCACCGAAGCCAGCGCCCGGGCCGTCAGAGCGGCGGCGAAACTCAGCCTGGAGGACCAGGAAGCGTCGAAAAAAGGATTCCGGTCCGGGCTCGGCCGTTCCGCTCCTAAGGACGGGAAGGACGGCATCTCAGGCAGAAGCGCGGCGGTGGGGGCATCCCTGGCCGCGGAAGCGGCGGCGGATTACTCCGCCGCGCAGGATTCGGAGTGCCGGAACAAAAAGGAATAATCACCTTTCCCGCGGGCGCCTACTTATTTTGATAATATTTTTTTGAAAACCACAACCTCATCATTCGGATAGATCTTAAGCGTATTTTCATCAGTAAGATTGTATTTTGAAAGCTCACTGTACATTTCATATTCATTCATACGAAAAGCTCTATTAAAAACATACAAAACATCGAATGATTCGTTTTGTTCATAAGCAGACATAACATCAAATCCGTAATACTGCGCCAAATCAGGCGCAGGATCAAGCATTGCGGACTTTTTATCCGAATGCGCCGCCGCGTCCGCCGCTATATAAGCGCGGCTTTCTTTGTATGAACCATAACCACCGCCAGGGATTCGTGCCTGCCCTGTGTACAAAGAAGCAGCCGCGGCCCATAACAGGAAAACAAAACCATATTTAAGGATATGGTGACGCCGGGCCATAGTTAACATCATTGCAATCAAAGAAATAAAAAACGGGAACGTGATTGGGAGCAGATACTTATACGCCAACATGGGTCTGACAAGTGAGACAAAGAAGGCAAGTACAAAAAGTGCGATGGGTACATATACGGTATAAGAAAAAAACATTCCCTTAGAGGAAGGTAATATTCGATTAAGGTTTAGCTTTTTCCGATAGATGAAAAGAATCGCGGCAAGAACCGCAATGATGGCTAATAATAAAAGAAAATCAGGCTGGATCGGAAAATCTCTTTCAAAGAAATATTTTTTAACAGAAATCTGATAGAAGAAAAACGGCAAAAAGGATACCGCAATTATACAATTCCCCAGAAAGAAAAACAGACCTTTTTTCCAGATGAACCGTTTCTGCGAAACCATATAAAGACAGTAAAAAATAAAATTCGCCATTACCAGCAGTATTCCGTAATAATGGGCGTTGACTATTAAGATACAAAGGATACTGTACAAAATCAGATCTTTCAAAGACTGCCGATTAATAAATTCGAGAAAGAAGTAGGTAATTACTGGCACAAGAAAGATTTTGAGTATATATGCACGCATTTCCTGAGAATAATCAACGGCGAAACCGCTTATGGCCATCAAAAAAGCTGCCAGGATTGCGGTATTCCGGCCAAAATATTTTTTTACCAAAATATAAAGTACCGGAATCGCGGCGGTTCCCAAAAGGACAGAAAGCAAAGTTCCCGATACCTCTGTCCACCCGAAAAGCATAAACCACGCTCTAAGAAGAATAAAATAGAACGGAGGATTGCCCGGATCGGTAAAGGTCTCAATAAACGGAAGCGTGGGGTTTCCCGCGATGGTGGCGGAATACAACTCATCAGACCAGCCTGAATGGCGGACGAAACCATTTATACGGAGCGCAAAGCCAATCAGAATAATTATAACAAGAGCGACAGGTCCGAACCATTTATTTGGTGTTTGCCGAAATTTCGTATAAATTTCCCGGAGACGGTTCCGGTAAAGATAAATCAATCCAAACAAAAAAAGATATGAAAGAAAAAAATTAAAGGGGAAAACAAAAAAACCGGGGATAATTTTTAAAGCAATATTAAAATCGCCGTAGTAATTTACCCAATCCTTTACCAGCAATGATTTTGTGTAATAGAGACTGGGAATGCGGTACATGTGATAGCCATCTTTTGTTTTGAAATCAAACTGCCGGATATCCTCTTTCGAAAAGTAAACAAGACGATTACCGATAAAAACACTTATATTGTCAACGGCGGCAACCGTTTCTTTCGGAAAACTATCAGGGAAACACAGGTAAAGTCTGCGGTGCAATCCATTTGTACGAAGCTGTCCATGCAATATAATATTCTGAAGACTGCTTTCATCCGATACAACAGTCGTAGGATTCAGATAATAAAACTGAGTGCTGCCGCCTGGCTCCGAATAGACAGCAATACGGTGGGTGTACTGTTTATCAATTTCTACATTTATATGAACAGGGGCCAGCCATTCTCCGAACACTGTTCTGTTGCCGTCGATCTGCAGGTAGGCTGAAATTCCCGCACTCAATAATACACCAACAGCGCAAGTTAGGGTGAGAACTATTTTAACCGGCTTACTCACTTTTTTCTCCTGAAAACAAGGAACTTCGATACAGCATAATTAATAACCATTCCGGCTAAGATGCCGCCGGCTTGGGCAATTAACTTCAATGGTACGTTAAAGTATGTCAGGATAGCCCGCATTACAAGAATATTTATGCCAAGTCCCAGAAGAGAGCTTACAATAAACAAAAACCATTTTTTTATTGAAGGTTTATCACTTTCGGTACGATTTCTGAATGACCAATGATGGTTTATAATATAGTTTTGTGTTGCCGCCACAATGAAACAGCATATACTTACAGGAATTTCAGGCAGCTTCAGCAAATCAGCGAAAATAAAAAATATTACTAAATTTGTTACAGTACCGAGTCCCCCGGTCACAGCAAATTTAATAAATTCAAAAGATCCCTTATCAGTCCGGGCATTACTTTTTATTTTCCATATATTGATCAGGGCTTCGACAAAAATTCCTTTGGACATTTTTGATTTGCCCTGTTTTCTGTCGGTAAAAATAATGGGTATTTCAGTTATGCTGCACCCGGCCAGAAAAGCTTTGTATTTCATTTCAATCTGGAATAAATATCCCTTTGCGGAGATAGTTTCCAGGTTGATTTTTTCCAGTGCCGACTTGCGCCACATATTGAAGCCGCCGGTCAGGTCCTTGATCGGGCACCCTAAAACAAGCCGGGAATACAGCGAACCGCCTTTGGAAATAAAATTCCTCAGCGCGGACCAGCCTTCCACACCGCCGCCGGAAATATTACGTGATCCGATAACAACATCATTGGTTTCGATTTTATCTATCATCTCCGGTATGTATTTGGGATTGTGTGAAAAATCAGCATCCATTTCCAGAAAAACATCGTATCCCCGGGAAAGTCCCCATTCAAACGCGGCAAGATACGCCGCGGCTAACCCCTGCTTCGATTCACGGTTAAGGATATGAAGCCGATTGGGATAATTCCGAATGAGGTCTTCTACCGCGGCCGCGGTTCCATCCGGTGAATTATCATCAATCACGAGGATATCCGCATAATCTGGAATATGCTCAAATACAGTTATTACAAACCGTTTAATATTTTCAATTTCATTGTACGTTGGAACGGCTATAAGTAATTTCATTTAAATAGTGTAATCCAGGTTATGTTTATTAACAATTCCCCCCCAGGGAAATATATTTTTATTATAAAAATATATACACTATTGATACGGAAAAGGGATCGTCTATATTAACCCGCGGCAAGCCTTGCATCGTATGCACCAGTTCTATCAGCCATCCGGCACTTCTCTGACGGGCATTAAAAAACGCCGCTTCTGCGGCGTTTAAACAGGAAGATCAGAAAACGGGTTTTACCGCTTTTCTTTGACCTTTTCCTTTTCTTTGCTGATTTTTGCTTCCAGTTTATCCATGAGCTTATCGATAGCCGGATTCAGCTCAAAATCACGTTCCTTGACGTGGATCGAGACACCCCAGCGGAAGTTTACCGTTGCTTCTGCCACAAAGTCCTTTTCTTTCGTAAACGTGAACAGGAGATCCACAATCATGTTTTCGGCATTGTGGATGCGGGTGATCTTGCGGTCCAGGTATTCCCTCCCGTCTTCCCGTAACGTAAAATGGACTGCTTTGACATCAATGTTCATGTATACCTCCATTCTGGCGCGGCGGCGGGCCGCGCAGGTCGTTTTACCCCCGGGATTCTCCATTCGGCGGCAACTGTACACCGCATATAGATTTATCCCGCGGGCCTATATTCAATATCGCACCAAAGGCTCCGCAAGACAAGGAAAAACGCATGGTTTATCCAGGTTAACCGCATGATACCCTGATGGTTCATCTTGTGTAGGATGAACCGAAGTCAAGTTCCTTCCGGTATTTTGCCACGGTCCGGCGGGCAAGGGGGATGCCTTTCTGGGCAAGCAGATCCGACAGTTCCTGGTCGGAAAAGTTTCTGGCTTCGCTCTGGATCAGCTCCCGGATTATTTCCTTGACCCCTTCCTTGGAATACCGGGATCCTCCGGATCCGGCGCCGCTTATGGAATTGGTAAAGAAATGCTTGATCTCAAAAATTCCCCATTCCGTCTGCATGTATTTACCGTTGGCCGTCCTGGACACGGTGGTTTCGTGCACTCCCAGTTCCTGGGCAATATCCTTAAGGGTCAGGGGCGCGAGGTACTTTGGTCCGTTGGCAAAAAAAGACCGCTGGAATTCAACAATGGCCCGGGAAACCCTGAGCAGGGTGTGGTTGCGCTGGTTTATGGACTGGATAAACCAGCGGGCTTCCTTGATATTTTCCCGGGCAAAATCCCGGGCCGTTTTCTCCTCTTCCTTTCCGCCGGAAATTTTCATGAAGAACGGATTGATCCCCAGCACGGGGATTTCCTCCTCGTTCAGAACAATGACAAATTCCCCTTCCTTCCGTATAACCTGTACATCCGGGACCACGTACCGGGTATCCTCTGTGGAAAACTGCCGGCCCGGAAAGGGAGAAAGTTCCTTTATCCGATCCGCGATGAGCCGGACCTCGTCTTCGGTCCGGTTTATTTTTTTTCCGAGCTCCGCCAGTTTTCCCCGCTCCAGCAGTTCCAGGTATTCCAGGGCGTCTTCCAGCCCCGGAGGCGCTTCCGGAAGGAGTTTAGCCTGAACCCTGAGGGATTCCCGGTAATCCGCCGTGCAGGTCCCCTGGGGGTCCAGGGAACGGACCAGGCTAAGGGCAGCTTCCACCGCAGCAGGATCCTTACCTTTAAGCAGCGCCGGAAGGGGTTCTTCATTGAAACCGTCGGCGTTGAGGTTCTGTATGAGCCGTTCCCCTATCCGGCGGATCGCGTCATCCACCGGCTGCAGGCGCAGCTGCCACAGGAGGTGTTCCTGCAGGGTTTCCGGCCGGGAAAGGGCGCCTTCTATGAATTTATTCTGCTCATCGGCGTCACTGTCGCCGCCTTTCCGGATAAATCCGGGGTCTGAGGACTCCTCAAAGTAGGTATCCTCATCCTTCTGCGGAGCGTACGCCTCGTCCAGGGAGACCGTCAGGCGGTCCTCCAGCACCTCCAGGGCAGGATTCCGTTCAACCTCTTCCTCAATCCGTTCCCGCAGATCCACAATGGGAAGCTCCATCAGCTTGATTGACTGATAGAGCTGGGGATTCATTTTGAGTCGCTGTTCCTGGGATAACGACGGACGCTGCACCTGCACGGGCAAAACTCCTACAATAAAACTATTACCCCGGAGGGTTCCTTTGTCAAGAAATATCCGACCCGCATTGACTGGATACAGCCCTCCGTACCATACTGGTCCGAAAGGAATGAACCATGCCAACTGTTTATGAACGCCTTGCCGGGTTTGGCACGGCAGTACCGGAAATACTGATCCCCAAAGAGGAAATTCCCCTCGGGGTCTGGTCGGTAATTGCCTGCGACCAGTTTACCCAGGATCGCCGTTATTGGGAACAGGCAGCCCGGCACGCGGGGGAAAATCCTTCCACAATCAACCTGATTTTCCCGGAAATTTATCTGGAAGACGGCAGCCGGGAGGAACGGATACGGGATATCCACCGATCGATGGATGGGTATATCCGGGAAGGGGTGTTCGCCCCGCCTTTCCGGGGATTCATTTATATTGAACGAAGCACCCCCTACACCCCCTGCAGAAAGGGTATAATCGCGGCGGTGGACCTTGAACAGTACGACTGGGCCCCGGAATCGAGGCCGCTCATCCGTTCCACCGAAGGAACGGTTCCCGAACGTATCCCTCCGCGGGTGGCTATCCGCCGGGGAGCGCCCATGGAATCTCCCCATGTAATCCTGCTCATCGACGATGCCGGAGATACGATCCTGAAGACCCTGGGGGCGCGGGCAAAAAAAGCCCCTCCCCTCTATTCGGGGCCGCTGATGATGGAATCCGGCGGCATTACCGGCTGGCCGCTGAAACGCGAAGAGGATTGGAGCGTCCTGGCGGATGGGCTTGAGAACCTCGCTGAAACCGCGAATTCCCGGTACGGTACGGACGGCAGCGTTCCGTTTCTGTTCGCGGTCGGGGACGGCAACCACTCCCTGGCCACCGCAAAGGCCGTATGGGAGGAATACAAGAAAGCCCACGCCGGGGAACCGGGGCTCATGGAACATCCTGCCCGGTATGCCCTGGCGGAAATAGAAAACATCTACGATCCGGGCATAACCTTTGAACCGATTCACCGCGTTATTTTCGGCGCGGATCTGCCCGAAGTAACCGAAACGCTTTCCGCGCTGCCCGGCTTGGCGGTCCGGCCCGCCGGAAGCCGGGAGGAACTGGCCCGCCTCATTGGGGACGGCAGTTCCGGGAAAAACCGTTACGGCCTGGTCTCCGGAGACCAATGCGTGCTTCTCGAATCGGATGCCCCGGGTATTGCCACCGACGCGCTGCAGCCGCTGCTGGATGGGTTTATCGCCGCGGCTCCGGGCCGTTCCATCGATTACATCCACGGCGCGGAAGAAATATTCAGAATCAGCCGGGAGAAGCCGCGGGAAGCCGTGGGGATTCTCCTGCCTCCCATAAAAAAGGAAGACCTCTTCCGGACGGTAGCACGTTCGGGCCCCCTGCCAAGGAAAAGTTTTTCCATGGGGGAAGCCGCTGAGAAGCGGTTCTACCTTGAATGCCGGCGGCTTTTCAGTTAGAATCAACGAACCGGAAACCCGGTCCAGGTTTTCCGTCATGCCGGCGTGGTGAAATGGCAGACACGGTAGACTCAAAATCTACTGACCGCGAGGTCGTATCGGTTCAAGTCCGATCGCCGGTAATCACAGAGTCTTTCAAGCCGGAAAGTATCCGTGTTTACAATGCTGCGGGGCCTGCCGTACAAAAACGGGAATGGCTCCTCAGCGGCCTTCGGCCTCGAAAGTCGCTCATTCCCGTTTTTGTACGGCACCCGATGTTACCATTATTACCCGGATACGTTCCGGCTTAACCGGCTCGGTGCTTCCCGTTTGCGGTGCGGCTTGTGCCCGAAAAAATATGATCCGTCAGTGTTAACCAGTCATTATTTTTCGGTTATCTGGCGGTCCAGTTTCCGGTTTTCCTCTTCAAGAACCTTAAGCTGCAGTTTCTCTTTTTCAATTTCCAGTTCAAGGATGTCCTTCTGATGCTCCAGCTTTTCCAGATCGAGCTGATTTTTTTTGCTTTTATATTTATACATAAAAATAATGCCCGGCAGTCCTATAAAAAGGGTCAGTACTGAAACAATGGGGATAAGAGCTTCCATCTGGTATTGGTTCCGTCCTATTATTTATTTTACGGTACATAAAAACCTTTTACCCGCGGATTGTCAATAACGGGCTGTCCGGAAATAAAAAGCCGCCGGTTTTTAGCCGGCGGCAGATTTTCAGTGCTTTTTTTTACCGGAGCGCCCTGGTCGAATTCACAATCGCGATGACCGCCACGCCTACATCGGCAAAAAGGGCCATCCACATATTCGCCATACCAAACGCCGCAAGGATTATAAAGAGAGCCTTGGCAGCCAGGGCAAAAACCACATTGCCGATTACGATCCGCCGGGTTTTCCGGGACCGCACCACCGCTTCGGACACACGCCGGGGGTCATCGGTCATGATTATCACATCCGCCGCTTCAACCGCCACGTCCGCGCCGGAACCCATGGCAATCCCCACATCGGCCCGGGCCAGAACCGGCGCGTCATTGATGCCGTCTCCCACGAAAACCGTGGTTCCTTCCTTGGCAAGGGATTCGATCCCAATAAGCTTGTCTTCCGGGAGCAGCTCCGCTTCGACCTTATCGATACCAAGCTCTGCGGCAACCGCCTCCGCTGTTCCGCGGCTGTCTCCGGTAAACATTACGGTCTGGCGGATTCCCAGGGCCTTGAGCTCCTCCAGAGCTTCCCGGGCGCCTTCCTTAATCGTATCCCCGATAAGTATGCGGCCGAGATATTTTCCGTCCCGGGCGACATACACCGAAGTATAGGTCGTTGCTTCTCCATCAGACTTAACCGCGGCAATGCCGGATTCCTCGAGCAAAGCCCGGTTCCCCGCGAGAATCGCCGTATCTCCCGAACGGACTTCCAGTCCGCGGCCGGCTATTTCACGGTACTGTATTCCGGCCTGCGGAGAAAGGCTTATGCCCCTTTCCCTGCCGCCGCTGAGGATGGCCTGGGCAATGGGATGGTTCGACTCGCCTTCCGCCAGGACAGCGGTTTCCAGAAGATCCTGTTCGCTCACCCCCTGAGCCGGTTCAATAGACGCGATGGAAAATTTCCCCTTGGTCAGGGTCCCGGTCTTGTCAAAGGCCACATACTGGGCGTTTTTAAGGGAATCGAGATGAACCGCGCCCTTGACCATGATACCCCGCCGGGACATACCGCCGATTCCCGCAAAATACCCCAAGGGTACGCTTACCACCAGGGCACAGGGACATGAAATAACCAGCAGGATTAGCGCCCGGTACAGCCAGTCCGAAAAAAGAGCGCCGGGGATTACCAGTGGCGGAACCACCGCGAGTATAACCGCGATACCAACTACCAGGGGTGTATACCATTTGGCAAACGCCGAAATAAACCGTTCCGGTTTTGCTTTTGCCTGGCTCGCGGATTCCACCAGTTCAATGATTTTCGCCGCCGAGGAATTTTCGGCGCTTTTGGTGGTCCGCACAGTCAGGACACCATCCACCGATACGGTACCCGACCGGACTTCGTCGCCGGGCCTGACCATAACAGGCCGGGATTCGCCGGTAAGCATGGACGCATCCACGGAACCGGCCCCTTCCTCAAGAATACCGTCCAGGGGGATACGCTCCCCCGGGCGCACCAGGACGAAAGCTCCGGGAATTACACTGTCGGCGGATGTTTCCTGCCAGCTATCTCCGATCTTAACCCGGGCCGTATCAGGCTTGAGGGCAAGGAGCGCGTCAATGGAACGCCTGGAGCGGAGCACCGCCGCCTCCTGGATGAGCTCCCCGATCATATAAAAAATCATAACCCCCACGGCTTCAGTCCATTCCCCGATAGCGAAGGCGCCAATCGTGGCGATAGCCATGAGAAAATTCTCATCCAGGGGATTTTTCCGTTTTAAATTGATAAAGGCATTCTTTAAAACCGGAATCCCCGCCAGCGCGTAGGAAGCGAGAAAGGGAACAAGCGGCAGGTACGCCAGGAACCCAATTCCGGTGCGGGCAGCGAGATCGAGTCTTCCGATAATTATACCGGCGATCCAGAGGAGGAGCGCGCCGCCGAATACGGCCACCCGTTTTACGGGAAGCGCGTATGAACCAAACCGGATATACCGCCCGGTTTCGGCAGCCGCGGCAGTCTTTCGGGGGCTGTGCAGCGCAGCGCAGGCCGCGCAGTCATGTCCATCGTTGTCATTTTTTTCGGTTTGACCATGAGGATGTTCCTGGCTGTGGCCGTGATTATGATCCGAACAGCTGCATACGGCATTGCCGGTTTCGGCATTTATATTTTTCATTATTCTTCTCCCAAGTGATCCCAGGCGAATTTGATGATTGAATTAACGTGATCATCATCCAGGGAATAATAGATTATCCGGCCTTCCCGCCGGTACTTAACCAGCCGCACCCGTTTGAGCGCGGACAGATGGTGGCTTACCGAGGAAACACTTGCCCCGATGGTCACCGATAAATCAAATACACACAGTTCTCCCGTCCGCAGGGCGTAGAGTATCTTGAGCCGTGAAGGATCGGTAAGAACCTTAAAAAATTCCGCCAAATTATTGAGGCCTTCCTGCGGCGGAAGGTTTTCAGCCGCCTGGTCAACCATATCCTGATGAAATACCACTGCCGGTTTCGGTGTACCCATTAATCCTCCAATTCATTTGAATATTTGAACAAACATTCAAATGATAATTACAATATACCGCGGCTTTATATTTCTGTCAATACTTGAACAGATATTCAAATGAAAAAATGAGGAAAGTTTTTTGAGGAATTCAGGGGTCAGAGTTCCGCCTGGGTCCACTCGTGGAGAAACTGAAGGGCATACTGCTGGATGCCGCCGAAATACGTATCGATAAAGTAATTGAGCTCCCGGCCGACATACCGGTAATGCCAGCTTTCCCAGCGGTACCCCGTAACAGCCTCATAACCTTGCGGAAACGAGATTGACCATCCGAAACGGCCGGCATTGTCAACCATCCAGCGGCCGGCTTTGGTCACCGCAAAGGAATCGTCAATCGAACCGAAGTCCACCACCAGGCCGAGCTGGTGCTGGCTGTGGCCCGGACGGGCTGATTCCCGGTCCGCGGTTTCCTGGCCGGACTGCCTGACGTTCCGGGCATAGACTTCTTCCTGGTAGGTATATGAACGGTAGGTTGAAGAGGCTATCAGGGTAACCCCCTCTGCCCGGGCGGCGGCGGCCATTTCTTCCAGGGATTCGGCGGCGGGGCTTCGGAGCAGGAGGCCTTTGCGGTTTACCAGATACGAAGGTCCGGTTAATTCCACAAGATCATCAGGCTCATAGCCCGGAGGGAGGGCGTGTTTTTTGTCTACCAGGATCCACAAATAGGGATCACCTTCAATAGCGGTAAGGAGATCGAGGATAAATGAAGGTCCTGCGGCGGCCTCATCCATCACCGACCGGGCAAGCGCCCCGGGAATGGCAGCGGCTTCGAGAATACGCTGCAGGTGATCGTTAAAAACCATTTCCGGATCCGGCCCGGGATTTTCCGGTTCCGCCGGAACAGGGCCGGTACTTCCCGGGGACGGCTGAGGCTGCGATCCGGCCCGGGAGCATGAAAAAAGGCATAGCAGCAATACACATACCAGCACAGACACGAAATGGGTGGCGGAGGCAAAAAACTTCATACGGAAATTATGCAGCAATTTAAGAAGAATATCCAGGGTTCGGGTCAGAGTGCCTGCGTAATAAGTTTTACCCGGCACAGAAGCATGGGGATACCAGGTCCGGGGGTCCTGCCGGGATGCTATGGGGTATGGCTCCTCGTCGGCCTTCGGCCTCGAAAGTCGCTCATACCCCATAGCATCCCGGCACCCCGCGGTACCTTTTCGCACCATGCTTCTGTGCCGGCCTGTACGGTAATGCAGGCATCCTGCTTTATTGGGGAACTGGGTGGTGGAGGACGATTCCGGGGATGGGGGATGCGAGTTATAATGCGGTTTACTCCCCCGCGAGGGCTTCTACGGGATCGAGTTTGGCGGCGCGGATAGCGGGATGGAGGCCGAAAAATATCCCCACCACCGCGGAGAACAGAAACGCCACCGTACAGATGCCCCACTGGATCACGAAAACCCAATTGAAAAAACCGATGACCACGTAACTCAGCAAAAGGCCGATAATAATGCCGACAACGCCGCCGAAGAGTGTCAGAGTCGCGGATTCCACAAGAAACTGCATGCGGATTGCCCCGGGGCTTGCGCCGAGGGCTTTGCGGATGCCGATCTCCCGTTTGCGTTCGGTTACCGTGACAATCATGATATTCATAATGCCGATTCCCCCTACCAGCAGTGAAATACCGGCGATCCCCGACAGGAGGAGGTTCATGGACATGGTAATCTGGTTGTACTGATCCAGGATGGACTGAAGGGAAAACACATATACCGCCTGGGGGTTCCCGGTTTTCTCAAAGCCCAGGGCTTCCACCTGCTGCTGGATTTGGGGGGTTATGGCCTGGTCAATTCCCTGGATCAGAATATTGCCGGCCTTTGTATCGGGATTAATCTTCCGGGTATAGGTTGTCCGGGGAATAAAGGCGCATTGGTTGGGACTTTCAAAGCCGACGGATTCCGAATATTCGAGCACCCCCACAACTTCAAAGCCCAGCTGGTATCCGTCCATCTGGAGCATCACGGTTTTCCCCGCCGCCCGGCCTTCGGGAAACAGGTACCGCACGGCTTCCGTACCGAGTATTATTTTCTGTGAACCCATGACCTGTTCGGAAACCGAAAAAAAGCGGCCGTAATCCATCTTGAGTCCCATCATGGGAAAATACTGCGGTTCCACAGCCCTGAGACTGAGCCCCAGGTTCCGGTCCAATTGGTCATTCCTCAGACGGCCGCCGAATTCATTGCTGTACACAAGATTCCTGATCCCCGGAATTGTTTCCAGGAGCTCCCTGCGGAAGGCTTCATCGAACTCGAGTTCCTTGGCGCGCCGCATATCCCAGCCGGGCATTACCTGGACCAGATCCAGCCCCGCTGAACCAAAGGAACTTTTGATATCCTCGGTGGCGCTCAGGCCAATGGTGGTAACCATTATAACCGACGCCACACCGATTATGACGCCCAGGAGAGACAGAAGGGTCCGGATTTTGTTGGTTCTGAAATTCTGGAGGGCGTTTATGAAATCCTCAAACACGCTCATCCTCCGTAATTTTTCCGTCCCGGATATGGATACGCCGCCGGGCGCTGCCGCCGATTTCCGGATCATGGGTCACGATAATTATGGTTGTCCCGGCCCGGTTGATCTCCCCGAAAAGGTCAATCACCGATTGGCCGGTCTCACTGTCCAGGGCGCCGGTGGGTTCGTCCGCGAGGACTATGGCGGGTTTCGTTACGGTTGCCCGGGCAATGGCGACCCGCTGTTTCTGCCCGCCGGATAATTCATGGGGCAGATGCTTTATACGGTCACCCAAGCCGATCCGCTCCAGAACTTCCCGGGCCCTGTGCCTGCGTTCATGCAGAGGCAGCCCCTGGTACCGCAGGGGGAGCATAACATTTTCAAGGACGTTCATATTAGCTATCAAATGATACTGCTGAAAAACAAAGCCGATGGTTTCGTTCCGGATCTCCGCCAGTTCGGTTTCGTTCATCTGGGATGTGCCCGTTCCGCCGATGAGAATCTCCCCGGAGGTCGGCCGGTCAAGGCAGCCGATCATATTCATGCAGGTGGACTTTCCCGAACCGGAGGGTCCCATGATGGACACAAATTCACCTTTTTCAATTGTAAAGGAAACTCCGTCCAGGGCGCGGACTTCCGTATCACCCATGGCGTAGTACCTGTGGACATTCTGCAAAGAAACAAGGGGCCCCGGTTCCGGCATAAGACGCTACCGCCTGCGGCCCATGGAAAAGCCGCCTTCAGTCTGCATCTTGACCGTATCCCCGGGGTTCAGCCCGGAAAGAATCCGGACCATATCCCGGCCGTAGGGAACGACTTCGACATCAGCCCGCAGAACCGTTTCCCCGTCTGTTTTTTCGGCATACGCCTGACCGCCCTCGTACGCGATCGCGGCGGCTTCAACCATAATGATTTCTTCCTCTTCCCCGCTGATTATTTCCCCGTCAAAGGAATAACCCGGCAGGATCTCCGCCGGGGGATTGTCAATCCGGATCTCCGTATCGAGCACCGTGGTTCCCCGGGTGGTTATGCGTCCCACCGCGGGAAACGACAGAACCTTTGCCTCCACATGCAGATCGGGATACGCGGGAAAAGTCAGCGTCACCCGCTGGCCGGCTTTGAGGCGCGACGCGTCGGTCTCAACCACCTCAACGGTTGCCTTGAGGTAACTCCGGTCGATGAGGTAGCCGAAATTGTCCTGGGCTTTGGCGTAATCCCCTTCGGTAAGGGTGAGCTGCCCGATAATTCCGTCAAAAAGCGCTGTCATCCGCCGGTCCTCGATCTTCTTTATCAGGACTTCCCGCTGCTGTTCCATAAGTTCAAGCTTTCCCAATGCGCCGTTGATCCGTTCCTGGTTCATCTGGAAATCGTGGTTTGCCAGGTTGTATCTTTCGGAGGAATCGTCCAGGCGGAAAAGGATATCGCCTTTTTTTACCCGGTCGCCTTCCCGGACATAGACCGCCTCTACGGTGCCGTCGCCGGCGGCCTGGAGGTTCTGCTGCTGGGCGGCTTTAATGTTTCCGGTAATTTCTATGACATCCCGGTACAGCTCGGACCGTACGGTAAAATTCATCGCCGGGATGTCACGGCCGCCTGAGTTCCGGGAACGGTAAACGAAGAATCCGGCGGCAATCAGTATCAGAACCGCCAGAGGAACCAGTATTTTCGCTGCCTTCGATTTTTTCCGTTTTTTCATTCCAGATGCTCCCTGACTGATTCGGGCACAAAGAGGGCCTGTACTTCGAGGTTGTACAGTCTGCGGTCAATCTGCGCGGACAGTAGCCGGTTTACCGCCAGAAGGTAATCCGTCCGGGCATCCAGATAATCCGTTTCATTTATAATACCCCGGTCGAACCAGGTTTTCATTTCCTCAGCGTTAAGGCGGTACAGTTCAGCCTCTTCATCGTAAACCGTTTTCTGCCATTCCAGGTCACGCTTCTTCCGCCCGTATTCGGTGATGTGGTCCGAGTAATTCCGCAATGCGTCGGAGATGGCTTCCCGTTCCTTTCTGGCCGTAACATCCCGTATCTGCCGTTCAATATTCGCAATGGTCCAGGACGACGGCTTCCAGATGACGGAAAATGTCAGGGACGGCTCGAAGGGACCATTCACCGGAACCGATATCCCCGCGGTTACGCTGCTCCCGGCCACGGAAAAACCAAGCCCGGCATTAACCGAAGAAGTTCCGCCGGTTCCGGATACGGCGGTGGCGTAATTATTCCAGGTGTACCCCGCAAGTCCGTCCAGGCCGATCCGGCGGTCCTGGTAATCCCTGATCTGGGTATTGAGGCCGTGGCGCCACCGGGCCTGCTCCAGTTCAGTATACCATTGGGAATCAAAACTTTCGAGGTCAAGCAATTCCCCGCCGGGAATATTGCCCGGAACAGCTGCCGAGGCGACGCCGCAGTCCGCGGCAAAGTCCTCCAGGGCATCGGAAAAAACCCGCTCCGCCTCCCGAAGTTCCCGCTCCCTGGTCCGGAGTTTCAGTTCCGCGGTGCGCAGAATTATCCCGGAAGCGCTGTAACCGCCGGCCCGTTTCTGATCAAGGTCGTACCGGGCGGTGAGCACTTCACTCTGGGCTTCCAGCATAGTGTTCCGGCACGCAAGCAGATTCTGTACAGCCCGGCAGAATTCCTGTTCCGCCGCGGCGGTGCGGTATTCCAGGTTCCGGGTGGCCTCAAGGTAGCCGCGCTGCCGTTCGGCAAGCGCCGCCCGGTGGCTTTCCCGGCGGGGGGTGATGATCCCCATTCTGACCTGGGCGTCCACCCCATACAGGGTAGTCCGCCCGCTTCCGGCCTGTACCGGGACTTCAACATTAAGCGAACTGTCCCCATTACCCGGCAGGGTAATCCCGATTCCCGGTCTGACAGAAAACACCGGACCATCGGAGGAAAACCGGACCGTCGAGTCTCCGCTGAAAAGGGAAAAATTGATCCCGGTTTCGGTTTCATACTTCCGCAGCTCCAGAGCGGCCTGTTCATGTTCCAGGACAAGGGCAATCCGCGCGGCATCATGCTCGAGATAACCGGAAAGAAGCGAATAGTAATCACCGCCTTCTTCAGCGCATACAATTCCGGGCAGGAACAGCGCGGCAAGCGCGCCCAGTACGGCGGAGAAACAGATTGGCTTCTTTTTTAAAACCATGATTGCACTGCCCGCGGAAAGGGATCGTCAGCCCCTGCGGTGGTATTCCCGGACGAACCGTTCAGAGATAATAAGATGGTCCCTGCTGGTTCCCGCATAGGCAATGATCCGGGTAGCAAGCAGCCGCTGGAGACAAAGGTCGATTTCCTCAAAGGGAATACCCAGATGACCGTTGATCCACATACGGATATTCCGGAGCGGTACAAGGTAGTGGCCGTTTTTCAGCCGTTCTCCGTCCCGGAGGGCGAAATTGGACATGCCGATCATAATACGTTCACGGGGGGAAGTTTCGATCAGTTCCTCCACCTGCTGGTTGGAATTCCGTATCCGTTCGGAGAGAATCTTGATTATTTTGAGGGCGAATTTTCCGTTGGACAGGATCATCTTCTCAAATGAAGCGCCGTCGATGGCCATAACCTTCGTATCCGAAGCGGCCACAGCGGAAGCCGAGCGGGGTCTGCCGTCGATCAGGGCCATTTCCCCGAAGAACTCACTCGGTTTCGTAAGGGTTTTGAGAACAAGCTCTCCCTTTTCAACCTTTTTCTTGAGATCCACGGTTCCTTCCTGAAGGATATACATGAGATCGCCGAGATCCCCCTCACGGAAAATGATTTCGCCTTTTTCAAACGTTTTGATGGTCATACTTTTAAAACCTACATCAACAATACTGTATAACCATACACCCGGCAAGTGGTTCTTCTGAAGAAATTAGGAGGGGGAGCACAGGTTCTTTCAATCCGGAAAGCACCCGTGTTTACCAGTACGGACGGGTGCTTTCCGGCCTAACCGGCTCTGTATTCCCCTTCGCGGGAGGGCTGCTCCCCCTGACTTCAGCCTTGCCGCCTGTGGCGTCAAGGCTTACGTCACCCCCACTTCGGGTTCCCGGATGATGGGGACAGCGGATGATGGGGACAGAGTAACGCAGGGCCGGCGGTATTTACAGAAAGGTTTTAAGCAGTTTCGGCAGTTCCCCGGCTTTTGCCGCCTGGTCCACAAGGGGCGTTCCGTTGAAAATCTCCGGCCTTCTCTCGTGGAATGTGGGGGCTTTAGCCTGGTAGAATATCCCGATGGGGATTTTTTTGCCCCATTCCGTACACCGCTGCATGGCTTTTTCCCGGTTTGAAGGCTTGTAATCTTTTTCCAATTCGTAAACCCGCTCATTGTAGTAGGCAAAGGTATTTACTTTATTAAAGCTGATACAGGGCTGCAGAATATCCACCAAGGCGTACCCTTTGTGGGCAACCGCGGCTTTCATAATACGGGCGAGATGTGCTTCGTTACCGCTGAAGGAACGGGCCACAAAGGTTGCTCCCGCGGCCAGGGCAAGAAGCAGCGGGTTAAGGGGACTATTGATATTGCAGGCCGCCGATGGCAGATCCGAACAGGCGGCGGACGTGGGAGACGGCTGGCCTTTGGTAAGTCCGTATATCTGATTGTTGTGCACAAAATGGGTGATATCCGCGTTGCGCCGGATATTATGCAGAAAGTGGTTGCCCCCTTCACCGTAGGAATCACCGTCGCCGGTATTCACAATAACCGTAAGGGACTCGTTGGCGATTTTCGCCGCCACCGCCGCCGGCAGAGCCCTGCCGTGGAGGCCGGAAAACCCGTTGGCATTGACGTACTGGTTGAGCTTTGCCGCCTGACCAATACCGCCTACCAGGAGAATTTCCCGGGGTTCCTTTTTCAGCGAATTCAATACGGAAACCAGGGTCTCCAGAATGGCGAAATTACCGCATCCGGGACACCAGGCTGTTTCGGTGGAATAGAATGTATTGTTTTTCATAATTATGTCCCTTAAATTTTTAATTGTTTAAGTCCGTCAAGGATTTCATCCGGAGAAATCTGGCGGCCGTCGTATTTGAGAATGCTTCCGGTACAGGGCAGCAGGGTTTCCTGGCGGATAAGCTTCGCGAGCTGACCGGTGCTGTTCTGTTCAACATTGACCATCTGCCTGACTTTGGAGGAATGCTCCAGAAGCTTTTCCGCCGGGAGCGGGTATACATCACTGAAGCACAGGGCTCCGATTTTTTTCTTTCCCTGCTTGTTGCGGATTTCAACGGCTTCCTTAATGGCGCCGGCGGTTGAACCGAACCCGACAAGCAGCACTTCCGCATCCTGGTCGCCGAAAAAATCGGGCTCCTGCAGTTCCGTCCGGATTCCCGCGGTCTTGCGGTTTCGTTTGTCCGTCATGGCGATCCGTACTTCCGCGGATTCGGTGATAACACCCCGTTCGTCGTGTTCGTCGCTGTCGGCGCGTACGGCGGAGACGCTTTTCCCCGGAGCCGCCAGAGGGGAAATGCCGTTCTTGGTCAGTTTGTAGCGAAGATAATCCTGCATGGCGGTGGCGGTCGGTTTCCGTGCCGCGGGAGCACCGTACCTGGACGCTTTTTTTGTGTCCAGGAGCGGAATGGTAACCGCTGAATCCGCGAGATACTGGTCGCTGAGGAGTATCACCGGAACCTGGTATTTTTCCGCCAGGTAAAAGGCCCGGGCAGTCTGGTAGAACGCGTCGGCATGGTCCTTCACCGCAATCACTATCCGGGGGAATTCACCCTGGGAAGCGGAAATAACAAAGCTGAGATCGCTCTGTTCCGTTCTGGTCGGCAGGCCCGTGGAAGGTCCGGGACGCTGTATATCGGCAATCACAATGGGAATTTCAGCAATTCCCGCAAAACCCAGGGCTTCGACCATCAGGGCGAAACCGCCCCCGGAGGTTCCCACCATGGACCTGGCCCCGGTATAGGACGCCCCCAGGGCCATGTTGACAGCGGCTATTTCATCTTCCGCCTGCTCAACCCCAATCCGGAATGCCCCGGACCGGGCGGAGAAAAATTCGAGCAGGGTTGTGGACGGCGACATGGGATAGGCAGAATAAAAACGGATGTTTCCCGCCAAAGCGCCCATGGCCATGGCGTCGGAACCGGTCAGGAGCATGGTATTCTTCGTGGTACCGGCTTTTGCCGAAAAACGGCGGTCCGCGGCGGCGTACCCTTTTTTGGCCGCCGCAATATTGGCGTCAAGTATCTTCGGGGGGAGCTTTTCCTGCAGAACCGATGCAGCGGCTTTATCGGAAATTCCGAACAGTTTGAGCAGGGCACCAATATAGACAGTGCTGATGCTTTTGGGATTGCCCGCTTCTTTGGCAAGTTTCTTGCCGTCAATTTTTATGAAATTCCGGCCGGCAATATCAAGGCTTTTATCACAAAGGACAAAGGCGTTTTTTGAGAGACAGTCTTTATGAAGGAAGTATGATTCCTTATTAAAAACGACCAGCCCGTCCAGGGTATCCCGGTGGGCGCTGACCGGCTGGTTTCCGAAACGGATAAGGGCGAAATTATGACCTCCCCTCACCCGGGACATAAAATCCCGCATGGAAAAAAGGTAAAACCCGGACCGCAGCAGTATTTTTTCCAATATGCCCGCCATGGTCTCGATACCATCACCCGCGGCGCCGCCGATTAAGACATTAAACATTTTTAGCTCCTGGTATTTTTAACTTTTATTTAAGTATAGAACAGCCGCGGCCGCGGGTCCAGTTTTCGGACCAAATTACTCTGTCCCCAATTAGAACTAAATCGCATATTTTTCTTTAGATTGACAAACTTTATAACTTTAAGTATACTACAGAAAATACAGTTATATTTAAGAGGAAGCCATGCGGTACTGGTTTGGTGAAAAAATCCGCGCTGTCAGGGAACGCCGGGCGCTGACCCTCCGGGAAGTAGCCGATAAAGCCGGGGTCAGTGAGAGCCTGGTATCCCAGATCGAACGGAACCGGGTGTCTCCGGCCATCGATACTCTTCTCGCTCTGGCGGATGCCCTGGATCTCGATCTGGAATATCTATTTTCGGATTACCGGCGGAACCGGTCGGTCCGGATAACCAGAAGCACCCAGCGGGGAACCTTTACCAGGCCCGGGGTACTGTACGAACGTCTTGCCCAGCTGGAAAACCCCTCCCCGGGAAACGAAGGGATTGAAGCCTACTATATAACTATAGATCCGGGGGCAAAGACCGGGGGCAAAGAATACGGCCATCCCGGCTGGGAGCTGGGAATCGTCCAGGAAGGGACCGCGGAGCTGGCCGTAGGGAACAGTACATTTACTCTGTCCCCGGGAGACTCTGCGAGTTTCAGGGCCGATGCCCCCCACATTCTATCCAATACCGGAAATACGCCCTTGCGGGTCTTCTGGATTATAACACCCCCAAAGGGTGAAATCGGAAATGGAGGCTGATAATGGGAAAAACCCTTGCGGAAAAAATATTCGCCGCCCATGTGGTGGATAAACCTTTCGGAGAGACCTGGGTCCTGAAACTAGACGCGGTTTTCTGCCATGAAATTACGACACCCATAGCTATCAATGACCTTGTTTCAAAGGATATGGACAGGGTTTTCGATCCGGGAAAAATAAAAGCGGTCATTGACCACGTAACCCCCGCCAAGGATTCGAAAACCGCGGAGCAGGGGAAAATTCTGCGGGACTGGGCCCGGCGGCATAATATCAGGGATTTTTTTGATATTGGAAAAAACGGCGTCTGCCACGCCATATTCCCGGAAAAAGGCTTTGTACGGCCCGGCTATACGGTAATCATGGGCGACAGCCATACCTGCACCCACGGCGCTTTCGGAGCCTTTGCCGCAGGTGTGGGTACGACGGATCTGGAAGTCGGTATCCTTAAAGGTGTCTGCGCGTTTAAGGAACCGGAAACCATCCGTATCAACCTTACCGGTTCCCTCCGGAAGGGAGTTGGCCCGAAGGATGTAATCCTCAAGGTAATCTCCGAGCTGACCGTTTCCGGAGCTACGGACACGGTGATAGAGTTCCGGGGTCCGGTGATTGACGCCATGAGTATGGAAGGCCGGATGACCGTGTGCAATATGGCCGTTGAGGCCGGCGGAACCTGCGGGGTCTGTATGCCCGATATGGTTACGGTGGAATACCTCTGGCCTTTTATCGGTCCTGATGGGGACAGAGCATATACAACTAAGGACGAAGCCCTGGCGGATTTCCGGAAATTGCACAGTGATGCGGACGCGGTATACAAACGGGTAATTGACATCGACTGCTCCGGGCTGGAGCCTTCGGCAACCATAGGATATAAACCGGACCAGGTAAAAACCATCCGCGAACTTACGGGAACTCCGGTGGACCAGATTTACATAGGATCCTGCACAAACGGCAGGATCGAAGACCTCCGTGCGGCGGCGGCGGTTCTGAAAGGCCGAAAAGCGGCGGATTCCGTCCGGGCTATTCTGGCCCCGGCAACACCGGCAGTATACGCCCAGGCGCTGGAGGAAGGCCTCATTCAGATTTTTATGGATGCCGGCTTCTGCATTACCAATCCAACCTGCGGAGCCTGTCTCGGCATGTCTAACGGCGTTCTCGCGGAAGGGGAAGTCTGCGCTTCCACAACTAATAGGAATTTCTACGGCCGTATGGGCAAAGGCGGCATGGTTCACCTTATGAGCCCCGCGTCCGCGGCGGCCAGCGCTGTTGCCGGCTCAATTGCTAATCCTGAGGATCTTTAGGAGACATACGTTATGAAACAATTCGGCGGTCCCGTACTTTTCCTGGACAGAAACGATATAAATACCGATGAAATCATACCGGCACGGTACCTTACGGAAAATTCAAAGGAAGCCCTGAAACCGTATATCCTGGAGGATCTTAAACTGGGGGACTTCGATCCCCGGAACGACATTCCGGGGAAAGCGGCCATTCTTACCAGAGCCAACTTCGGATGCGGCAGTTCACGGGAGCACGCCCCGTGGGTCCTGGAAGTAAACGGAATCAATATTGTAATCGGGGAAAGTTTTGCCCGGATTTTCCGCCAGAACATGTATAACTGCGGGATGATCGCCGCGGAACTTCCGCCGGAAATCCTTGATGAGCTGTTTGCGGTTTTTGCGGGACAAAATACCAAGCTGTCAGTGGATCTCGGGAGTACCACCCTGACTTTTTCGTCCGATACCGATGAAAAAACCGTTCCATTTATATTGAAGGATTTTGAACGGGCATTGGTGGAAGCCGGCGGATGGGTGGAATACGCGGCGAGCCATTACTGAAGGGATTGCAGGAATTCCGAAAATATTTTACATCTACAGATGAGGAATATTCTATGTATGCGACAACAGTTACACCCCGCTTCGGAGACGTGGACGGCCTCGGGCATATCAATAATACGGTACTGGGGAACTGGTTTGAATTAGCCCGGAACCCCATATTCAGGATTTTCCGGCCGGACTTAAACCTTTCCCATGAAACATGGCCCCTGATTATGGCCCGGACGGAATACGATTTTACGGATCAGCTGTTCTTCCAGTACGATGTTGAAATACGAACGTGGATTTACCGTATCGGAACAAAATCCTTCACCACCTACCATGAAGCATGGCAGGAAGGGCGGCTCTGCGTAAAAGGCAAAGCCGTGGTGGTGCATTTCGACTTCCTGAAAAATAAGACAACCCCGATTCCTGAGGATAAACGGAAACTGCTGGAAGAACATCTTTTTACGGAATGACTTTTTTGTGTGTTTTTTTGGGGACAGAGTAACTAGTTTTTACAGCCCTGCCAGACCCCCCGCTACTCCCGCGGCCACAATATATACAATAGGGTGTTTTTTGAACTTATAAATCAGGAAAAACAGAACCGCAAACAGCAGGCACTCCTTCCAGCGGATAATTTCATACCACTCTGAAAATGAGGGATTATACAGGGACAGAGTAATTACCCCAAACCCGGCCGCCGCGATAAGCCCGGTTGCGGCAGGGCGGAGGCCGGAAAAAACCGACTTTACTATCCGGTTTTCCTTGAATGCCTGCAGGATTCTTGCGACGATCAAAATAATAATAATAGATGGACAAATAAGCCCCAGGGTGGCGATCACGGCGCCAGGGATGCCTGCACACTGGTATCCAGTATACGTTGCCATGTTGACACCAATAGCACCGGGGGTCGCTTCGGAAACCGCGATCATATCAACAATTATTTCCGGCGTGAGCCAGTCATATTTATCCGCCAGTTGATACAGAAACGGCAGGGTCGCAAGCCCGCCCCCAATGGAAAATAAGCCGATTTTAAAGAATTCAGCAAAAAGAAGGAGCAGTATCATTGTTCTGGCTCCTTCGATTTTCTTGGAAAATACAGCAGAAATCCCGCAAGACCCGCTGTTAGGACGATTAAAACCGGTGAGGTTTTAAAAAAAGCTGAAAGTACAAAAGCAGCGATACATATGATAACCGCTTTAAAATCCTTTACCCCGCCACGGAATAATTTAATCACAGCATCGAGAATCAAAGCTCCCACCGCGACCCTGATTCCCGCCAGAACATGCTGGATCATTTCAATATGGGAAAAATTCTGAAGAAAGGCGGCGATTATTGTTATGATAATGAGTGAAGGAAGAACAAAACCCAGGGTTGTCAGAATACCGCCGAGATTACCCTTCCGCTTGTACCCGATAAAGGTAGCGACATTAACGGCGATAATGCCCGGGGTCACCTGGCCCACGGCAAAATAATCCATCACCTCATCCATGGTGGCCCATTGTTTCTTTACCACCAATTCACGCTCAATAATCGGAAGCATGGCGTAACCGCCGCCAAAGGTTACGCAGCCCATTTTGAAAAATGTCCAGATAAGATCGAAATAATCCTTCACAGCTAACCTTTGTACTGTTAATTCCCTTCCTGAGGGTAACGGATTGAAAGATGAAGTTCATCCAGCTGTTTTTGATCCACTTCGCTGGGACATTCATCCATGGGGCTTACTGCAAAGGAGTTCTTCGGAAAGGCAATTACTTCCTTAATAGAAGTCTCGCCGGCCATGAGCATTATCAGACGGTCCAGCCCCGGCGCGATACCGCCGTGGGGCGGCGCACCATATTTAAACGCTTCTATTAAAAAGCCGAATTTCTTTTCCGCTTCGATAGGATTAAAACCGACAATACTGAAGATCCGCTTCTGCAGTTCCGGATCATGGATACGGATTGAACCCGAGGCAAGCTCATACCCGTTAAGCACAAGATCATAGAGATCGCCTTTTACCGCCCCCGGATCCTGCTCCAAGGTCGCGTGGTATTTCTCCTGGGGCCAGGAGAACATATGGTGAGCGGCTTCCCACCTGTTTTCTTCTTCATTGAATTCGAACATCGGGAAATCCACAATCCAGGCAAATTCAAAACGGTCGGGATCACACAGCCCCAAATCTTTGCCAATCTTTGAACGGACCGCGCCCAGGGCTATATTCGCCGTCCTCCGCCGTGAGTCCGCCACAATGAGGATCAGATCTCCGGGTTTTGCGCCGAGGCCGGAGGTAATTTCAGTTGCTCTGTCCCCAAAAAACTTTGAAATTCCGCCTTCCAGAATAGGGTTAGCCGCCGAACCGGCGACTTTCATCCAGGCGAGGCCCTTTGCCTTATAAATCTTTGCATGGGCTTCCAATTCTTCGATTTGTTTCCGGGAATAATCCGCCTTTCCGGGAACAACAAGAGCCTTTACACCGCCGCCGGAGATGGTTACGCCTTTTAAAGCGGCTGCGGACTGTTCAGCGGCGCCCTGCGCCAGGGCATCCTTAAATGCCTGGAAGTCACTGTTTTCCACAAATGCAGCAAAATCCTGGAGCTGTATATCGAAACGGAGATCCGGCTTATCCGTTCCGTATATTTCAAGCGCATCGTCATAGGTTAAACGCCTAAATTGTTCCGGTAAATTCACCCCAAGAGTTTTCCGGAAAACATGCTGAAATAAACCTTCGGTCATAGACAGTACATCATCCCGGCTGACAAAGGACATTTCAATATCAATTTGGGTAAATTCAGGCTGACGGTCTCCCCGGGCATCTTCGTCCCGGTAACACCGCGCGATTTGGAAATATTTATCAAAACCGGATACCATCAGCAGCTGTTTATACAGCTGCGGAGACTGAGGAAGAGCGTAAAATTTTCCGGGATAAAGCCTTGAAGGAACAAGATAATCCCGCGCCCCCTCAGGGGTCGATTTTATAAAAGTAGGGGTTTCAATTTCAAAAAAACCATGTTCTATCATCCACTCCCGCACGGCAAACATGACATCATTGCGAAGTTTTATTCTGCGCTGCATGCCGCCGGACCGGAGATCCAGGTAACGGTATTTCAGACGAAGCTCCTCTTTCGCTTCAGATTCCTCATCAATCTGGAACGGAAGCACCTCGCATCGGCTGAGAATAACAAGCTTTTTAACAACGACTTCAACTTCTCCGGTTTCCATATCCGGGTTTACCATTGTTTCAGGCCTGGTCCGGACAATTCCTTCAACAGCAATGCAATATTCATTCCGCAGTTCTTCGGCGGTACTTACCAGATCCGATGGAGAATCCTGATCAACAACAACCTGGGTTATACCATAGCGGTCACGGAGATTAATAAAAGAAATTCCGCCATGATCACGCTTTCTGTGAACCCATCCATTGAGGACAACGTTTTTTCCGGCATCCGCAGCCCGAAGCACACCGCAGTTAACTGTACGTTTCATTATTTCCATAGAAGAAAACTATATCCGCAGGGCGGTGGGTTGGCAAGAGTATATTTATTATACTCTGTCCCTGATTTGCTGTGATAGAAACAATAGGGACAGAGTACCATTATTTTTTTAAAGCATAGTTCACCGCCGTTCCATAATAATCACGATGAGAAAACCAAGGGTCACAAAAAATGGAGCAACATACCACATTACCGTCCGAGCTAACAGGAAAGAAATTATTATGTATGATAAGAAAACTTTTAATCTTTTTGTTAAAACTATAGAGCGGGCAAAACAAAAATATTCTTTTGACGTTTTTAATTTTTGTCTCATGGGCAATCATGTCCATATTATCATTCGCCCGGGCGTCAAAGAGTCAATTTCACGAATAATGCAGTGGATTCTCAGTGTTTTTGCCCGGGCCTGGAATAAAATACATAATCTTTCCGGTCATGTATGGGGTGAGCGGTTTTATTCCAAAATGATTGATAATTTCAGGGAATTTACCCATACATTTGAGTATCTTTTTCAGAACCCTGTAAGAGCAAAACTTTCAAAGTACCCTGAGAAATGGAAATACAGCGGAATTTACCATTTCCTTTTTGGCAAAAAAGCAATTTTAGGTGATCTTCCGCCTTTCATACGCGAAATATATAATAATTTATTGTAACTATAAATCACTGGTAAGCTAATAAGTTGCTTCTATAAAATCAAAGACAAAAAACGCTTCTACTTAACAATTTTCAATCACAAACTACGCTAATAAAAACTTTCGTTTCTGTTTAATTTTGCATTCATAAATTATTATTCAATAAACCGTAAATTTTATTATTTTCATAGTTAATGTAGTATTGGTTTTAGGAAAATGTATAGGATTTTGGGGACAGAGTTGTATACATCATACTCCTTGCAGGAATAATTATAAATAAGTATACTATACTTCTCGATTTTTATTATCCAAGGAGGTTATAAGAAGAATTGTTAAAGCATGTCCGAGGACGGAAAGTCCGTTTGGAAGGGTTTAATAATCTTACTAAATCCCTTAGTTTTAATATATATGATATTTGTTATGCGCGTTCACAGCAGTCACAGCTTGAATACCTTGAATATATCGACGAAGAGTACGATTCGGAACGGCTGCGGGGTATAATCGAGGAAGTAACCCGGATTGTCGACGCTAAATTAGTCAATCTGACGACCCAGGATTACGATCCCCGGGGAGCAAGCGTTGTTGCCCTTATCAGCGAGGATGATCCCATAGTTCGGGATTCCAAGGTGCTGGTTTCATCGGAGACCAGCATTGTCGGCCACTTGGATAAAAGCCATATTACAGCCCATACATACCCGGAATTCGATACAAACACTGGACTTGCGACATTCCGGGTGGACATTGATGTCTCAACCTGCGGTATGATAAGCCCGTTAAGGGCCCTGCATTATCTGATTTCATGTTTTGATTCTGATATTGTGATACTTGATTACAGGGTACGGGGCTTTACCCGGGATACCAGAGGACAGAAAGTTTTTATTGACCACGATATTAATTCAATCCAGGATTTTATCGCGGAAGATGTTCTGTCCGATTATTTGGTTTATGACATAAATATCCTGTCAGATAATATTTTCCTTACCAAAATGCAGAAAAAAGAGCTTAAACTTAATGATTATCTTTTTGGCCCCGATATGGAAGATCTGGAACCAATAGAGCGGAAACGGATCAGGGAGTTATTAAAAAAAGAAATGCAGGAGATTTTTGAATGCGAGAATTTCTAGAAAAACGGGAAATTCGGGAACGGTACAGCCGGACATCGGGCTGGTTTTATGAAACCGGCAAAACTCTGTATTCAGGACATACAAATTTCCAGGACATTGAACTGGTGGAAACCGATGAATTTGGTGTTACCCTGCTTCTTGACGGCGCTACTCAGGTAATGGAAAAGGTAGAATTTCAATACCATGAACCCATGGTTCATATTCCCATGCTGGCGCACCCCGAACCGAAACGGGTTCTGATCATCGGCGGCGGGGACGGAGGAAGTCTCCGGGAAGTCCTGCGCCATTCAACGGTTGAGCAGGTTGATTTTGCGGAATTAGATCAGGATGTGGTTGCATTTGCCCGAACCCATCTAAGCTCGCTTAACGGAGGAGCATTTGAAGATTCCAGGGTAAAAATCTATTTTACTGACGGAAGGCATTTTGTTGAAAAATCAGATCCCAATTTATACGATATAATAATAATGGATATGACGGACCCTTCCGGCCCTTCTCTAAAGCTATATACCGCAGACTTTTTCCAGTCAGTAATGAAAACCCTTAAGGATGATGAATCTTTTTTCGTGATGCATTCGGAATCACCAGAGGCCAGACCCGAAGCATTTTCACGAATTCACCGTACACTGAAATCAGTTTTCCCGGTGGTTCGGGGTGCTTACACATTTGTAAGAATGTACGGCACATTTTGGTCATTTGCAGTCGCTTCCGGCAAACGGGATCCCGCCAATGTTCCGAGGGATATTATTTCCTGGCGTATAACAGAACGGAATATAACTTCGCTCAAGCTGATATCCTCTAAATCGTGGCCCGCTCTTTTTGCGGAATACCCCTATATTGAAGAACTGTTAGCCGCAGAAGGACCAATCTCTACAGATGAGAATCCCGATTTTCCGGATACATTTGACCCCCGGAATTAGTTTTTTAAACATTGAAACGGGGACAGAGTAACTGAATCATGGCAGATTATCTTCAGGTGGGCGGATTACAGGTAGCCGTAGAATATAAACGGATAAAACATCTCCGTCTTACGGTTTACCCGCCGGAAGGTAAAATTAAAATATCTGCCCCTGTGTACTGTACCACCCGGGATATTGAGCAATTTATCACATCAAAACGGGACTGGATCGAGAAACACCGTCAAAAATACCAGCGTCACGCCAATATAAAAAATTTATCCCTGGAAAGCGGGGAGCACCATTATGTATGGGGTATCCCATGTGTGCTTGAAGTAATCGAAAAAAAAGGCAACCCAAGAATAGAAAAGGAGGGACAGAGCATTAAATTATTTGTCCGGCCTAATACGGAAAAGAAAAAGAAAGCCGAAATAATGGATACCTGGTACCGGTCATTGATCCAGGAAGCGGCACCTCAATTTGTTGCTAAATGGGAGCCCTGTATAGGGGTGAAAGTTAAGGGCATATACTACAGAAAAATGAAAAGCCACTGGGGAAGCTGCAATTACAGCAGCCAGACTATCCGGCTTAATACGGAGCTCGCAAAAAAGAGCCCGGAATGCCTGGAATACGTGATTATTCATGAAATGGTTCATATTCTTGAACCATCCCATAACCGGCATTTTTATGAAATAATGAACAAATGGTATCCTTCATGGAAGGATATCAGAAAAAAAATGAATTCCGGTGAATTATAGAAAATTCAGCGAATGCGCCTTTATTCCAGGATAGTTATTTCCACCCTGCGGTTTCGCTGCCGGCCTGTTTCAGAGGAATTGTCTCCCAGAGGCCTTGTTCCGCCCCAGCCTTTGTATATAAAGCGATCCTGCGGAATACCACGGGCTGATAATTCCTCCACGATCCGTTTTGCCCGCCGCAGAGAGAGCTCTAATTCCCCTGCGGGCCGCCCCACTGCGGCGGTGTGGCCTTCCACAAGGAAAGTCCGTTCGGGTATCTGCCGCAGTACCTGGGCGATCAAATCCAGGCGGTAGCGTTCTTCAGACAAAATTTGATCGGAATCAGGTTCAAAGCGAATATCATTGACTGTTAGCCTGATCCCCTCGGGGACAGAGGAAACCTCGATCCCGCCATCGGAAATTCCCTCAGAATTGCCGCCGGGTCCTCCGGAAGCCTGCCCGATAGCGTCACGGAGGGTTGATTCAAGATCCCCTGATCCGGCAATCGTGTCTTTCGGGCCATTTGCTGCATGCCCGACAGAATTAGCCGCAGTGGAACTGCCTAAAGTACTTCCGATTGAGGCAATAACCGCCTCACGGTCCAAAGGTATGGATCCTTCACCAAAAACCAGGGTAAAGCCCCTGAAACGGATGGTACTCCCATCCGGCCATACATAGGTTTCATCCATAGTATCCCGCATAAGCAGGGGAAGGCCGTCCGAAACACGGATCAGGATATCCACTTCATGACTGCCATGGAGTTTAATAAAGCTCTGTCCCCCGGAGCTTTCATACCGGGAAGCATACTTGGCAAAAACCCGGTGAACCGGGATATTTTTATACTCTTCCACACCGCGGTATTCATACTGGGCGACAATGGGAATCACAACGGGACATCCCTCATTCCGGGGATCCACCGCCCGCGCCCCCCTGGCGGTCCAGACTGTTCCCGGACGAACTGATTCCGCCGGAAAAGCAGGAAATCCCCGCAAATGCGGAAACCCTTTGTCATCATCGATTCGAACGGTTCCGTCTGAAAACATTTGGAAAGAAACAGGAATAACATCATCCACGGCTCTGGCGCTTTGCCGCATATCCCTGAGGGTCTCCTCCAGGACAAAGAAATTTCCGCGGTACAGCAAAACATCTTTTTCAGTTTCTTCCGGAATTATTGATGATCGTACCTCCCGGTAAACGTGGCCGGTATACTTTCCGTTATCATACCGGGACCAGTTTGACCGTTCCGTCATGGTATAGGGGCCGGTCTGGCTGCGGGCGAGCCGTACCGGACCGGGTGTTTCCTGAGCAGGCAGAATTACAGTAACTATCAATGACAAAAAGAGGGACAGAGTAACCAGGTTTTTTTTCAGAATTTGACTCCTTTGTTTCTCTATACATAGTGTAATACAAGTTTTATAGTATAGGAATTGCTATTATATAAGGAGATCACCGTGGAAAAATCCCCCTATGATCTGACCGGAATGGACACCAAAGCCGCAAAGGAATATATACTGCACCATATCACCGCATTAAAGCTCAATGAAAAAAACATCCGGGAGCTGGATTCCGATATCAATAAGTGGGAAAACAGAATACAGCTTGCCCATTCCAAGGGCATTTCCGATCTTGCGGAAGAAGCGGAAAAGGAAGTCCTGAGGATTAAAAATGAACTGGACACCCTTAAAACGGAAACGGCCGATCTTAAAAGCGGTATACAAAGAATGATTCGCCAGCTGCCCGGACTGGCCGCCCGGGACCGCAGTGTAGACCCGGACCTGCTGGAACAGGAACTCCTCATTGTAGCGGGTTTTATGCCCGGGGATGAAGAAAAAGCAGCCCAGGACAGGGAATTTGCGGCCCTGGAGAAGAATGCCCAGGCGGATTCCGCCTTGGCGGATCTTAAGAAGAAACTTCAGGACGGCAACCAGTGATTATGGATACTGTTTTAGAAAATAGTGAATGTGGAGTTTGAATAATGAACCGTATTGCTCTCTTGCCTGACCATCCCCGGCCGCTTCTTTTTGCCCATCGCGGATGTTCGTCCCTGGCCCCCGAGAACACCATGGCTGCCTTTAAAACCGCCAGGGAGCTTCATATACCGGGAATTGAGCTGGATACCCATGTGTGCGCGTCCGGAGAATTAATTGTTGCCCATGACGATACGTTTGAACGGACCGCCGGCGACCCCCGGATCGTGGAACAGCTTACCCTGGACGAAATCCGTTCCATAGATGTAGGGTCATTTTTTGCCCCCGCGTTCAAAAATGAACGGGTTCCTTTACTCAAAGATGTCCTCGAAGAATTCTGTCCGGCCATGTATATTGATATTGAAATGAAAACCAGGAAAATAAGAAACGACCCCCTCCCGGGGCTCCTGGCAAATTTATTAAAAACCATGGGGGACAGAGTAACGAACTCCGTCACCGTTTCTTCATTCAACCCCATGGCAATACGGGCTTTCCGGGGGATGAGGACCGGTATTCCCACGGCGGTTATCTGGGGCGATGACAAAGGAGTGCCGCCCCTGCTGCGGCATGGCGAAGGGCGATGGATTGCCGGGTGTGATTACCTTAAACCCCAGTACGCCCAAGTCAGCCGTTTCAGCCGTTTCTGGCTTTCAAAACTCGGGAGAAGGCCCATGGCGGCCTGGACCGTGGATGATCCGTCGGTGGCCCGGAAACTTGCAGCCCTGGGAACAGAAGGTATTATAACGAACCGCCCGCAGGATATGCCGGCGGAATGGAGATTGCAGGGTGCCGGAAAATAAGACTCCCGACAACGATCCGGTTCCGGAAACACGGGAATCAGGGGGACAGAGCAAACCCGTGGACCAAGGTTCCCGGTTTTTGGTCCGCCAGGGATCAATGCTGTCCATCCTGACGCTGATATCCCGTGTTCTGGGACTCATCAGGGAAATGACCAAGGCGGCGCTGCTAGGAACCAGCGCGCTTTCCGATGCGTTTTCCGTGGCGTTTATGATCCCCAACCTTTTCCGCAGGCTTTTCGCGGAAGGTTCTATATCCGTCGCCTTTATACCGACTTTTAAAGAATTTCTCCTGGAAGGGAATAAAGAGAAAATTCGGGATTTCCTTTCCAGCATCCTCACCTTCCTCAGTTTTTTTGTAAGCCTTACCGTTGCCCTGGGGGTTCTCGCGGCGCCTTTCGTGGTAAAGCTGTTTAATATGGAAGAATACAGTGAAACGGTGTTTCTCACCCGGATGATGTTTCCGTTCCTGGCGTTCATTTCAATTGCGGCATTTTTCCAGGGAATTCTCAACAGTGTCCGTATTTTCACCCCAGCGGGTTTCGCTCCGATTCTGCTCAATGTCGCCACGATCCTGTGCGCCTATCTTCTCAGCCCGTTTATGAAAAACCCCGCCCGGGCCATGGCAGTGGGGATACTCATCGGAGGTTTCCTGGAAGCGGCTATACAGTTTCCCTTTGTACTCAGACAGGGATTCCGTTTCTCCTTCACCAGTCTGAAAAAAGCGCTAAGCAATCCCGGGACCAAGGCTGTACTCCGCCTTATCGGCCCCACTATCATCGGGATGGCGGCGTATCAGCTGAATGATCTGGTATCCACTGCTCTGGCCGGCCATGCGGGACCTGGGGTTGTTTCAAGCCTGCAGTATTCACTGCGGCTCCAGGAACTCATCCTCGGGGTTTTTGCCGTATCCATAGGGACAGTGCTACTTCCGGACTTGGCGGAATCCGCAAAAACATCCCGGTGGGATATGTACAACCGGCGGCTCATCGGCGCCATGGATATCATCGCGCTCATCACCATACCCATAACATTCCTCTGCCTGAGCCAGGGCGAGACCCTGATACGCCTTCTGTTCCAGACCCGGAATTTTGACAGCCAGTCGGTAGCGCTGACATTATCCGCCTTCAGGTTCCACATTCCCGGATTGTTTTTCATTGCCCTCAACCGTATATTGGCGCCGGCTTTTTACGCCCAGAGTGATTCCAAATCACCGACCCTGGCGGGAATCCTCTCGTTTGTGGTTAATATCATCCTCGCCGCGGCCCTGGTCCGGCCCATGAAAGGAGCCGGGGTAGCGCTGGCGCTGAGCACCGCCAGCGCGGTGAATACCATTCTGCTTCTGGTTTTTCTCCGGCGAAATCCCAATATCGCGGTAGGCAAAGCCCTGCGTTCGGCCCTGGTATATACGCTTAAACTGGCGGTATTTTCATGTATCGCCGCGGTTCCGCTCCATTTTCTGAATCCATTGCTGCTTGGATATTTCTCCGGCAGGGGAAGGTTTATTTCCTACGGCATTCCCTTCATCGTATCCACAATAATTTTTGCGGCAATTGGAATACTTCTGCTGGTTATTACGAAAGACAAACAGGCAAAAGCCGTTGCGGGAATGTTTAAGCGAAAAAGAAATTAACGGAAAACAACTAAACCGATGGGGCTTTTATCTTCCGGCGGTGTGCCGTACAATAATGGAATGTATTCCGTATCCTATCTGCTTGAACACTCCAACCTTCCCAGTCCCAGGGGCAATCTCGAATTGCTCCATGAGTTTTCCCGGCAGGCGGACGCCGCAGCAATCAAAGAATGCCTTGCGTATATCAAAACAGATACGGCCAACAGCCCCGAAGAATTCGCCGGCATGTGCGGTATTGTGGGATACGGTTTGTACCATAGTGATGATATTCCGGGGACAGTTAAGTTCCTGCGTCCTTACGCGTCCCACGGCAGCTGGCGTATCCGGGAAGCCGTGGCCATAGCGTTTCAGGAAATAGCCGCAAAAGGCATCCCTCCCCGCCAGGGCCGGAAAGATTTCTCCAAGGAGAAAAATCCCTTTCTTGAACGGCTTCTTGAAGAAACGGCGCCGTGGATTCAGGGGAATCCCCTGGAACAGCGCGCCCTTGCCGCGGCGTTCTGCGAGCCGAAACTGCTGACCAATGCCGCAGCAAACAAACGTATTCTCCGTTTGCTGCAAACCATTACCAATACATTCGAAAATTCCGGCTCCCTTTCCGATGATGAAAAAGTACTCCGGAAAACCCTGGGATACGGCTGGAGCGTGGTTATTGCCGCCCAGCCGGAGGAAGGGAAAAAGCTCTTTGAATCCATGGCCGGCAGCACAAACAAGCATATCCGCTGGATAGCTAAGGAAAATCTTAAGAAAAACCGGCTCATCAAAATGGACGAAAATTGGACACGGAAAATGTTATCCGTCCTTGAGATATAGCATCGGCTGTAATTTCAAAACAACTTTTTTAACGCAAGCGGGAAACTCCGGATAATTCCGCCAAAAAATCTTGACTCTTTCTGAAAACCGTTTAATATGAATTTAATCTTTCATTTAATTAATTAAGGAGAATAACATGAAGAAACTGCTCCTGTGCGTTTTGGCTTTATCCATGGCAGCGGCGATGCTTTTTGCAGGAGGAGGCCAGCAGGGCTCTTCCGGCAAAATTGAACTGAATTTTCTGGAGGTCATGACCAGCCCCGCAAGAACGGAAGTTCTTAACAGCATGATTGCCCAATACGAGGCATTGCATCCCAATGTAAAAATAAACCTTATCTCACCGCCTTACGAACAGGCGGACAGCAAACTCACCATGATGCTGAACGCCCAGGAAGCGCTCGATATTGTGGAAGTACGGGACCTTACCGCGTCCCAGTACGTTACCAACCGCCGCCTTGAGGACCTGACGCCGTATCTGGAAAAATGGGACGAAGCCGGGACGCTGCTGTCCATAACAACGGAAGCCGCATCCTCAGCAGGCGGGCGGCCGTATCTCATTCCCCAGTTCTTTTTTATAAAAGCGCTGTTCGTTAGAAACGATATCCTTGCCCGGTACGGAGTAACTAAAATGCCCGAAACCCTGGATGAACTGTACGATATCTGCAAACGGATAACCAATCCGGCGCAGAATCAGTTCGGGTTTACCCTGCGGGGAAAAGGCAGCGCGTTTAAAACTTCGGATGTCATGATTATTTCGGATATTGCCGGCGTTGATACGGAGGATTTCTATAAAATGAAGGACGGCAGTTCCGTCTACGACAATCTCCAGTATCTGGCGGCGCTGAAAAAATATATTGATCTGTATGAAAAAGGAACTCCCTCTGATTCTATAAACTGGGGATTTAATGAGCAGATCAACGCCTTTGTCTCCGGTATAACTCCCTTCCTGATACAGGACCCGGATACGGTGCCATTGCTCGATGAACAGCTCGGAAGGGATAAATATACTGTCATCCCCATGCCGGCCGGAAGATCCGGAACCATATACCTTGATTACGGATTTGCCGGCTTCGGAATTCCTTCATATTCAAAAAACAAGGAAGCCGCCTGGGATTTTATCGCCTTCATGTCTTCATCGGAACAGAATTCGGAATTCTGTAAAAAATACGGAGCCCTTCCCGTCCATACAACATCCTTTGAAAGTGATCCGTATTTTAACAGCGGATTGTACCAGGCATGGGCCAAAACCATGAACACCCCCGGAAGGTTTACCTTTATAAAGTATCCCTATGCTTCCGAAAAATTCCCCGGCTGGGGACAGGTTCAGGAACAGTATATGCAGTCCGCCCTTATGGGCAGGACAACCCCCGAGGCCGCGGTAAAGGCCTGGGCCGATTACTGGAAGAACTAATCTGAGCACGGGCGCCTGCCAATCCGCGGGCGCCCTTTCTTATCTCAATCAAGGAAGTCTCCATGGGAACAAAACGAATCGGAGGCCGGGCGCATCTGTGGATGTTCGTTCCGGCCATTCTGCTTCTCTCGGTTTTTATTTACTTTCCCGTAGTACGGGGCATCAGCATCGCTTTTATGCGGTATACCATGCTGGATCTTTCCCAGACACGGTTTAACGGATTTGACAATTTTACCGCCATTTTTACCAATCCCAATATCAAATTTACCCAGATTATTTTTAATACCGCGGTCTGGGTATTCATCTCCCTTGCCGGTCAGTTCATCCTTGGATTCACCCTGGCGCTGCTGCTCCGGAAACCCTTCAGGGGACGGGGAATATACACGGGTTTTGTTTTTTATACCTGGGCATTATCGGGGTTTGCCATCGGACTCGTATGGTCCTGGCTTTTCAACGGACAGTTCGGGATCATCAATGATCTGCTAATGAAAACCGGTATTATAAATACACCTATTGGATTTCTTTCAAATCCCCGGTACGCCATGGCTTCGGTGATAATCGCGAATATATGGTACGGCATTCCGTTTTTCGCCATCATGCTTCTGGCCGCGCTCCAGTCGGTTCCCAGGGAACTGTATGAATCAGCGGAGATAGACGGTGCCGGAAAACCCCGGCAGCTCTTCCAGGTGACTATCCCATATATCCAGTCAACCATTACCAGCACGGTACTGCTCAGGTTTATGTGGATCATGAATTTTCCGGATATTATTTACGGTATGACCGGCGGCGGACCCGCGAACGCCACGAATATTCTCGCCACCGAGATGATCAATAAAATTATGAAAGCGTACGACTTCGGGCAGGGAGCCGCGGTGGGATTCATAATAATAACGATTCTGTTTGTATTCGCTTTCTTCTATCTCAGGATTGTCGCCCGGAAGGAGCTTACTTTATGAAGCAGTATTCTTCAAAAAAAATGGTCAAGCGGGGTTTCGGGAGGCTGTCCCGTTTTATTGCCCTGGCACTGTTCCTCGCATTTGCCGTGCTGCCGCTGTTCTGGATTATAATAACCTCCCTCAAACCATCCCAGGAAATCTACACATTCCCGCTGCGGTATTTTCCGTCACGGATCAGCTTCGCCGGGTACCAGAAGCTGCTGGGGTTTGCAAAATTCGGAACGTACTTCGCGAATTCACTGTGGATCTCCCTGCTGGCATCCTTCGGCGGACTTATCGCCAGCGTACTTTCAGGCTTTGCTCTCTCCCGGCTGAAGACCAGTAAAAAAATACAGGGGCTGCTGCTGGTTTTATATTTTACCCAGATGGTTCCGTCCTTCCTGCTGATGACACCGCTGTTTCTTATGCTTTCAAAGATGGGATTAACCGACAACCGGCTTGCTTTGGCGGTGGTATACGCCGCTACCACCGTCGCCTTCGGCGCAATCATGGCCAAGGGATTCTTTGACCGGATTCCCGCCTCTATTGAAGAAGCGGCTCTCATTGACGGATGTGACCCCTTTACGGCATTGTTTAAGGTGATCCTCCCGATCACCCTGCCCGGACTTGTGGCGATCTTCAGTTTTGCTTTTGTCAATGTCTGGAATGAACTTTTCCTGGCGGTTATGCTAATTTCCAGCGACAGGAAGCTGACGGTCCCGGTGGCGCTGAATTCATTTATCTCAAAGGCCGGGGTAAGCTGGGATGTCATGAGCGCCGGCATTGTGGTAGCCCTGATTCCTACCATGGTAATTTTTGCATTCGGACAGAAATACATAGTCGCCGGTCTTACCGAAGGCGGCGTAAAAGGATAACCGGCGGCAGCCAAAGGAGTTTTTACAATGGACAGCGAAACCAGCCTGAGCTATATTCTGCATCACATGGACGAGGACAACCTTCCGGGCAATGCCGTAAGTCCGCCGATTTTTCAGACTTCCATATTCTGTTTTCCAACCTTCGCGGAATTCAGGGATGCGATCAACGATGAGGTAAACCATTCGCTGTACACCAGGGGCAACAATCCCACGGTGATGCTTGCGGAAAAAAAGCTTGCCGCCCTGGAAGGGGCCGAACGGGCAAAGCTTGTGTCTTCAGGAGTTGCGGCTATTTCCCATTCGGTCATGGCTTTTGTTAAATCCGGAGACCATGTGGTGTGCGTTGAGGACTGCTACTCCTGGACGAGAACCCTCCTCAGTACGTACCTGGCGCGGTTCGGGGTTTCCGTTACCTATGTTGAAGGAACCGATCCCGGGGAAGTTATCGCGGCGGTCAGGCCGGAAACGAAAGTAATTTATCTCGAGAGCCCCACCACCCTCACCTTCAAGCTCCAGGATCTGCCGGCAATCGCGGCGGAAGCGAGGAAACGGGGTATTAAAACCATGGTGGACAATACCTGGGCGACCCCGATTTTCTGCAACCCTATTTCCATGGGGATCGATCTTGTAATCCATTCGGGGAGCAAATACTTCGGCGGCGCCAGTGATATAATCGCCGGGGTTATTGCCGGCTCAAAGGAAGATATCGACCTGATCCAGGAACAGGAATTCCTCCAGCTTGGGACCGTGGCGGATCCGTTTATGGCATGGCTGCTGCTCCGGGGACTGCGGACGCTCCATATCAGAATGAAAGCCCATTATGAAGGGGCTTTGGCGGCGGCCCGCTATCTCGAAAGCCATCCCAAGGTTGAAAGTGTCCTGTATCCCATGCTTGATTCCTACGGCCAGGCGGCATTGTCCCAAAAACTGTTCCGTGGCGGCTCGGGGCTTTTCAGCATCCAGCTGAAAACCAAAGATATCCGTGACGTGATAAAATTTACCGATAGGCTCCGGCTGTTCAAACGGGCGGTAAGCTGGGGCGGATACGAAAGCCTGGTGTTTCCCAATGCGGTAAAATATCAGAACCCCGCGGAAATCCCGCCGGACAGGCTGGGTTTGGTCCGCCTCCACATCGGGCTTGAGAAACCGGAAGAGCTTATGGATGATCTTTCCCGGGCACTTGGGACGATCTCTTAGTCTCACCCGGTTGATTCGGTTCTTTTCGTTTTAAAAAAACAGCCCCGGAAAAACCGGGGCTGTTTTCAAATAACGCGGCTCATACATAAACCACGGCAGTAAGCAGTTTCAATAAACCGCTCACGTGCCGCGGCAGTCCATAACTAGAATTGAATCCCGCCGAAAAATCCCAGCCGGTGGATATTCCGGTCGTCACTCCAGTCAAAGGTATACCCTATGCGGCTGTCGGGAACCGGGGAAAGATTGCTGAGGGGCCTGATGTAATCATAGGAAACACCCACAAAGATTCCCAAATGCCGGAAGAACTTTAATCCCGCTGTCAGGCGTGCCTGGGCTATAAAGGAAGTAACCTTATCGTAGACTTTATCGCAGTCGTCGTACCGCTCATCCCTGAGGGCGCTCAGGTTTATTATGCTGCCCGACATAACATCGAGATTTACAAAAACCGGTCCCAGGGGCAGTTCAACTCCGAGGCCCGCCCGGTAGATCATAAGATTATCCTCAATGTCCCTGTCCAAAGCTATTTTATGGTTGTCCCCGATGGGAATTTCCTGCACACCGGCGCTGAGTATTGAATATACATATTTGGAACCGGTTTTCAGCCCGACGTTCATGAACGACATATCATCGACCCATACCGACGGACTGAAGATACCGCCCTTGACGAAGTTCAGAACCCCTATAGGCACGGTCTTCTCATTTCTTGAAATATTGATCACACCCAGCTGGACACCGGCGCCGTCTTCGCCGCTTCCATTGATTACACCGGCCTGCACACCGGTAAGGCCGCCTCTCGTCCAGTTAATTACACCAGCCTGCACACCGTGGAGATCTCCGCCGGTGTAGTTGAAGGCGCCGGCGCTCTGAATACCGCGGACGTTTTTGCTGGCCCAGTTGGCCCCCGCGGCGCCCTGGACACCGGTCAGATTCCCCGAGACGATATTAAGTCCCGCTGTGCCCTGAACACCCAGAACGTCACTTTCAGCCATATTGAATCCGACGGAACCCTGCACACCGGTTAATTTTCCCGATACTTTGGTAAATCCAAGAGCGCCCTGGACACCCATCACATCGCCGTAATTCATGACATACCCGAAGCCGGCGCCGATACCGCGAAGATTGTATCCGTCGGCGGCAACGAGGCCAAGAAGGAAATTGTTTGTTACTTTGTCAATTTCCCGGCCCATCCATTTATCGGGAATAATATCAAACTGGAAAGTCTTGACCGGCTCCGGGCTGTCACTCTCATCGTCCGCCGCGTTCACGGGCTGAACCGCATTGCCTCTGGCGACAGCGGCGGTAGCGTTAATCTGGGAGAAGGTCTCCATACTCAGGGGAGTGCGCTGATCCTTGGAAAGGAAAACTTCCGACCGGTAGAACGCGTCACCCTTCTGCAGCACCAGCCTGTACAGCCCCGGTTCAAGGCCAATTTCCATGACTTTGTTGTTTGTCTTAGTGATCTCCGCCATGAGATAGTCCGAACTGTCCCGGATGGAAATCCGTCCGGTTACATCAGCCGCTATGACCAGGCTTGCGGTGGTTTCCTTTATATCCGTAAGGACCACATCCCCGGTGCCGCTTATCTGCATATCGTAGCTGGGATGCTGCGCGCCGTGGAGGGATGTTTCGGTCTTTGCGAGGGTTTCGGTATAGGCGAAACGGTAAACCTCATTGAGGGTAACCCGGCCGTCACCCACCATATCCGCCGCGCCCCGGAGACCGGAAACGAGGCTGTGGGTAAAATATGAACCCCGGATTGCGTCCGATTCCTGGGAAGCCTCAGTGGCGGAACTGGATGTAAGGAAAGCGTAGCCCTCCGCGGAAATGGAATCGTCGATCATAAACGGCATGGTCTTAACACCGCCCTTTACCCGGGTGAACGCGCCGGAGGAACAGGAATCGAGAATGACGATTCTCATATCGGAGGAAAGGCTGTTGATTTTTTCCCGGAGTTCGCGGTAGGAATATTTTTGCCGGTTGAGCAGGAGCCCTTCTTCATCGGAATGGCCCGAGTAATAGAATACGACCTCGGTCCGTTTGAACGCTCCCGCGGCTTCATTGATTTTTCCCTGGACAAGATCAATCTGGCGGTCGATTTCCCTGATTGACGGTTCAATAAGAAGCACATTGTCACTGTGCTGGATTCCGCCCATCTCACCGAAGACCTTGGAAACCGACTGGGCGTCGCTTACGGCATACCGGAGCATTGTACGGTCACGGCCGCCGTTGTTGGCGCCGACAAAAATGCCGAAGCGCCGGGTACTGTTCTCAACCGCTCCGAAGGCAGCGGTTGTGACGACAAAAAAAGCAAGAAAAGCTATCGTAATAACCCGTTTCATAATCACTCCTTTCTCAGAACAACGGTTTTGATTTCATAATCTTTGAAAACCCTGCTGCTTTGCTCCAGAACTGTTCCGGGGTTGAGGGCCATTATTCCCGCGGAATTCATAATCTTGGTTACATTCAGAGGTTCGTCATCGATAACAAAGAAGAAAATCTCATAATCCGGCGCGTCATCCAGGGTGTAGGCGTCCTCCAGGGCGGTACGTTTTCCGGAAACCAGCAGGGTGCTGCCTTCCATGGAATAGGGGTAATGCATGGTAACCGCCCCCCGCCCGTCTATGGAAAAAATAACACCGTACCGGTTTCCGCTTACCATATACGCGAGCTGGATAGTATTCCCGGCGCCCAGGACCGCGTTATCCGGGAGCTTGGCGTTGTCGGTTTTTAAATACACAGTCAGCTCCGCCCCGCCCTTCATCCGGTCGGTCATGGGAACCGAAGCATCGCTCCTGAAAAGCGGCAGCATAGCGGCAAAGAGCGCCGCCGCGGCGCAGAGGCCCAAGGCAATGGGAGCAACAGCTGCGGTTCTGTATTTCTTCTTTCCGGACTTGGGAAGGGAGCTGTGTTCCGGATAGGTATTTCTGAATTCAAAATCGGAACGGCGGATATCCGCCAGCGCCTGGGACAGTCCCGCGTCGGAGTCAAGCGCGGTTTCGATCTGTTCTTTTTCCTCCGCGGTTACCTCACCGCAGTTATACCGTTCAAGCATAAGCACCGAAATGTGTGATGGCCTGTTCATAGCTCATCCCCTTCCTCAATTTTTATTCGTGCCCGCTTATGGAATGTTACCAGGCGTTTTCTGACGCCGGAAATAGACATACCCATAGCTTTTCCTATCTCATCCAATGTCATGCCATCCGCGTGGTACATAAAGCAAATGGCCCGGGTGGTTTCTGATTCGGTGCTGAGGATGTGTTCAACCAGAAGCTTCGCATCCACATGGTCATAGGACCGGTCAACACTCAACAGTATGCCTTCCCCCGCTTCATCATGACCTGTCTCACTGTGGCGCTTTTTCCAGCGCAGCCGGTTAAGGCAGGTATTGGTAGCCATGGTATACAAAAGGCTTGAAGGAAAATCATTTCTCAGGCGTTTGCTGCTTTTGATAAGCTTGAAGAAGACATCCTGCACCGCATCCAGTGCGTCCTCCTCGCTGCGAAGCATCTGCTTGCACCGCCGGTATACCATGGGGGCATATTTTTCATAGTACCGTTCAACATCAATATGTGATTCCATTATTCGTACCTAAAAACCGGTTTATTATGATACGTACAATAATACAACACCGGTAGTGGGATAATTTACACCGCGGGACTGATTTTTTTTGTATATATACGTTATATGAAATATATCACGAAACAGGCGTTTTTTAAGGCTTTTCGGCGCGAAATGGGCCGGAAGCCGCCGGACCCTACCCCCGGAAAGATTCCGTCAGATTGCCGTTTTCTTCTATTATAACCCTGCTTCCGTCTTCCATAATGGCGGTTATGGTGGGATTGGTGACCAGCCCGTCGAGGTGAATCAGGGACGGCGCGTCCCCGTCGTAATTGAGGCCCACGGCAAAATGGCATGTATTAAAGGCTTTTTCATCCTCCAGCATGCTGCCGGTAATCCGGGCTTTCGGGTTGAGCCCTATTCCTATTTCTCCGATATGCCTGGCGTTCCGGGCGTATACCGCGCCGGCCCCCGGGGGAAGTTTCCCCTGTTTTTCGTATTCCTGGGCGTTTTTTTCCGCCAAGGTAACGGTATTCAGCAGGGCATCCGCTTCGGTACCGCCGGATATTTCGGTTATGAAACCCCGGTCCAGGGTGCAGCGGATCGGTTCCCGGATCACAATATCCCCGTCATGGAGGCTGATGGATCCGTCAAAGGCGATTGTTCCCTGGGCGGTGCCGTTTTCCGGGCTGATAAAACTCTCCCCGGCGGGGAGATTGCCGCCGCGGCCGCCCCGGGAAAAGTCACCGTCATCGGATTTTGCTTCCCGTTTTCTGAGACCGAAACGGATATCTGTCCCCGCGGGAGCGGTGACCGTGATTTCAGCCGCCGCGTCGAGGACTTTTTTTATGGCATCGCACTGGCGTTTCAGCAGTCCGTAATCAATGGGAACGGTCCGTATAAAGGATTCAACGGTGGTACTGGGGGACCAGAAAGCCCTGCAGGTTTTCCTGCCGTACATCTGGAGATGGAAAATATGGTCCCAGGATTCCCCGTTGTAACGGTAGGGAGCGGCAATACCTTTCCTGTCCTTTCCGAGTTTTTCCGCGCTCAGGGATATGAATACCGAAGGTTCCGCTTCGAAGGCGGCAATAACCGCGGGTTCGGCGAAATCGAGCTGGGTTTTAACCGGCTGGTACAGAAGCACCGGATTTGCTCCGGCATCGAGGGCTGCATCGTATATGGCCTGGGAAATCCGGGAGACATCTCCCTGGGGATTGGTCACAATAAGAACCTGTTCTCCCGGCTTAACCTTGAGGGATTCATCCACTGCGATCCGCGCTGCTTCGCGGAGTTCCGGAAGCACGGCATCAATTGTCGAAAATTTCATGTTGGCGGCGTTCATACCGAAAGTATGGCGTTCAACAGCAATGGGGTCAAGCCGGGACAGCCGCAGTGTACCGTTGGGATATGAGCAACGAAGCATGGATATAATGGGACCGGGGGTCCTGCCGGGATGTATGGGGTATGGCTCCTCGTCGGCCTGCGGCCTCGAAAGTCGCTCATACCCCATACATCCCGGCACCCCGCGTTACAATCACGACACCATGCTTCGTTGCCTTTTCTCAATGGGGCGGGGACTTTGGCTGTTCCGGTTTAGGGGGAGACGCTTGGTAAGGGGGACGTTCTGTTCAGGGCAATGCACCTATATCGGAGTGTGATTCACCGCAACCCGGGAATCAGAAGTGGGGGTGGCGTAAAACCTGTTATGCAGGTTTGGAGCCAGGGGGAGCAGCCCTCTCGACAGGGCAGCACCGAGCCGGTTAAGCCTGGAATCATCCAGCCTGCAATTGTATCGCCGGGTGTCGTGTATAAAAGGGTATGAGCGACTTTCGAGGCCGCAGGCCGACACGGAGCCATACCCTTTTATACACGACAGGCCCCGCGGCACTGGTTACACATGGATGATTCCAGGTTTGTCAGACTCGGCGCTCCCCCTCATAATGCGGGCGCCCGGTAGAAGACGATTTCCCCGACTTCCGGGGTAACGGTCTGATAGGTTTGGTCCGCCGAATCATACATGACAATGCAGTTTCTGCCGTGTTTTTTTGCTTCGTACATAGCCATATCAGCCTGATTATACAGTTCCTCCGCGGTATCCGTTGATCCGCCCCGGAGTATATACATGCCGATACTGGCGGTTATATACGGCGCTGTGGGGGAATCCTCATGGGGAATCTGAAGATCAATAATCATCTGACGTATTTTCAGCGCCAGGCGGCGGGATTCACTTAAACGGTTTTCCGTCCAGAGAATAATAAATTCCTCCCCGCCTATCCGCGCGGCAAAAATATTCTCTTCCACGGCAAGCTGGTTCAGTACCTTCCCTATGGATTTGAGCGCCTCATCTCCGCTGGTATGGCCGTAGAAATCATTGTACGATTTGAAATGGTCCACATCCATCATAATAATACAGATCGTCTGCCGCACATGCTGGCATACGGAAGTATAAAATTTTACCGAATGGAAAAAATCACGGCGGTTGCTGAGACCGGTCAGTTCGTCGGTAATACTCGCTTCCTTAAAGCGGTTCCGCTCCTCCTCCAGCTTCTGGCCGGTGAGAATTTTGCTGATAAGCGCGTGGGCGATATTCCAGTTAAAAATAAATCCGGCAATCCCGGCAACCGAAGCGTTAACCACATCCACGGCCCATATCTCAGGGCGTTTATATGACATGGAAAGAATACTGAAGATCAGCACCGTGACGATATTCATCACGAGATTCCGCAGGGGAGTAAAAACAAACATCAGCTGCGAACAGACAAGGAAAATCATAAAGTTGATGGCATATTGGGTACCGACATTGAGGATGCCGATATAAATGCCGAAAAACATGAGCGCGGAAAAAAAACAGAGGAACCCGGCGTACACAAGCCACGGAGGGATGTTGTTTATTTTCCGCAGCCGTGATGCGGCGATAAAAATACAGAATTCCGCCAGCATGGTTCCGGTATAAAAGAAAAATTTAACGGTATTTTTTTCTATTAATAAGGGGAAAAAAGAATACAGTCCCAGCATGATTGCCGCAACGAGGCTTATAATCCTGAGGCTCGCAGCGTTGTGGCGCTGTATTTCCTTTTTGCAGGCCTCCAGAGAATCCATATCGAATTTATAGTATTTCCATAAACCGTATAGCCTGATAACAGACCTCCTCCTGGAATCAGCGTATGGATGCCGTTTTCCCGTTGCGCTATAGAAATTATATCAACGGTACCGTTAAAACCAACGTTTTAAAGAGAAAAATATGCCTTTTTACGATTTCTAATAGTATGTTACGAAAGATCCGGAATCCTCCGGTTTTTCATAGCGGCTGCTGATATCCCTGACGAGATCCAGGGCTTCTCCCCATTTTGAATCCATAGAGTTAATCAGGGCTATCTGGTTTCTGGCGCGGTCAAGATTGTGGCCCGGCCGGGCAATGCGGTAGTAGTGATCCCCTTCGAGGAAATCCGTCAGGAACCGCAGACCCATGATCTGGGTGATATTGCGGCCCGATTCCAGAAGCAGATCCCTTTCGCTCCGGGTCAGGAATTCCGCGGCGGCGGAAACGTACCCGTCCATGAGGGCTTCCAGGAAGCCCAGGTCGAATTCAACCTTGGAAAGATCCCGTTCGTCCTCTTCGGCCCGGGTGGTCACGGTTCTGATCAGGTCGCCCATATCGAAAAGACTCGTACCGGGCATTACCGTGTCCAGGTCCGTTACACAGAGGCCTTCGGAACTTCCGTCGTCGATGAGAATATTGTTCATCTTTGTGTCGTTGTGGCAGATCCGTTCCGGGATGAGGCCGTCCCGGAGAGCCCGGATGAGGGCTGCCCCCCGTTCCTCATTTTCCCGCATAAATGCGATTTCGGCTTGAACATCCTTAACGCGGTTATGCGCGTCCTTCGCGATGGCTTCGGAAAACCGGCGGTACCGCATTTCCATATTGTGGAAATCCGGGATGGTCTCATGGAGCCGGGGCCCGTCCAGATCGGCCAGCTGCTTCTGGAAGGCGCCGATGGTCGCCCCCAGGAAACGGGCTTCCTCCGGGGATTTCGCCAGTTCCAGCGTATGGGCGCCTTCAATAAAAAGATAGGTCCGCCACCACCCGCCTTCGTCGTCCCGGACCCAGGGCTTTCCGTCTTTGGAGGGAATAACCGTCAGGGTCCGACGGCTTGGGCCGGGGACTTCGGACCGGGTAAGTTTCTCCGCGATATGAGCGGTTACCCGCACAATATTGTCCATCACCTGGTCGGGATGGACAAATACGCTTTCATTGATCCGCTGGTGCAGGTACCGGACCCTGGTCCCCGCCTGATTCCACCGGGACATGAAGGTACTGTTGATATGCCCCGAGCCATAGGGTTTTGCGGTTTCAAAATCACCGTACAGCGCGAACCGGTCCAGGATATTGTACAGCAGAGACAGCGGATCCGTACCCATACTCAGCTCCAGAGTTTTGCCGGGTAAATTCCCTGGCTTACGAGATCGGCGATACGTTTGATTGCCGCTTCCCGGTCTTCTTTATAGGTGACCCCAAACCAGTGAGGGTCCGCTTCCAGGGACCGGATTTTAAGAAGATTATTTTTAATGAACCAGTCCGCCGCCATGGGCAGGTAGCATTCGCTCTTCGGCTGGTCTCCGGACTCAGCCAGGAAATCGCTGAAGTACCGTTCCATGTCAGGGAACACTTCCAGGGGGAAGCCCCAGAAATTCATGGAAACCGGCGTATCCGGAGCGAGTTCCCGCCTGCTGCCGTCCGGCGCGGTATTGAATATGCCTCCCGCTTCCCGCTCTATGGCCAAGAGTTCATTTACCGATGTGAGGTATCCGTCCCGGATTTCGCAGACTCCCCGGGCGACACTGCCCTTGGGGCTGAGGGTTCTTTCGAGTTTATACGGTACAATGGCCCCGTCCCGGACTTCCGGCCCGGAAAGGTATGATCCAATGGCGTCAAAGGCTTCTTTTCCGTAAAAATCATCGGCATTGAGCACGGCGAAAGGCGCGTCGATGGCATCCTTGGCGCACAGCAGGGCGTGGGTCGTTCCCCAGGGTTTCGTCCGGTTTACCGCCCGGGATTTTTCCATGATTTCCGGGGGAATAAGTTTATCCAGTTCCTGGAAGGCCACTTCGCAGTTAACCGATCCCTTCATCCGGCCCAGGACAATTTCCCGGAAGTCCTTTTCAATATCCTGGCGGATAACAAAAACAACCTTGGAAAACCCCGAACGCATGGCATCGAAAACGGAGTAATCCAGGAGGACTTCCCCGTTTGTACCGATCCGGTCCATCTGCTTAAGCCCGCCGTAACGGCTGCCCATACCTGCCGCCAAAACAACCAATACTGGTCCTTTCATAGCCACTCCCCTTGCATCTGTTTTACTAATGAGGGCATATAATATAAAATCATGCCCTCCATAAATTATATTATCAATAGCCGGGGAAGTAAAAAAGATGGACAAACGTGCAAAGAGCCTATAGTATTTCTCCATGGCCGAAAAATTGGGTTTATTTTTCAATGAAGAAGTTCAGCAGCTTATTGATAGTTTCGCGTATTGCTTTAAAGTAAAAATTACGGTTTTCTCCGCGGACATGGAGGAACTCATCGTCGGACTCCAGAATCCCGGTTCCCGGTTCTGCCGGATGGTACAGAAAAAACTGCGGCTCCGGTACCGGTGCTGCCGCCAGGATAAACTTATGTGTGAACGCTGCGGCGTAAAGCAGGAGCTCACGGTGTACCACTGCTACGCCGGGCTTTCGGAGGCGGTGGTTCCCATCGAACTGGAGGGCGCCCTCATCGGCTACGGTATGCTTGGGCAGCTCAGAACAAGTAAAACCCTGCCGGAGGAAATAAAAGATGCCTGGAAACGGGCCGGCCAGGAGCAGGATGTTCTGGAAGCGGCGTTTCTGGCGCAGCCGTTTTTTGACAAGCCCGCCCTGGATAATATGCTCCGGCTTTTCTCCATGCTCGTCGCCTATATCGTGACCCAGGAATACGTGAAGGTCCGCAGGCCCGGACTGGCGGAGAATGTTGTCCACTGGCTGGATGACCATATCACGGAAACACCGGACCTCGATACCGTGGCGGACGCCATGAACCGGAGCCGGTCCACGATTTCCCATACCTTAAAACGCCAGCTGGGGCTCAGTTTTAAGCAGCTGTACATTCTGAAGCGGATTCAGCGTTTTGAAAGTATTATCACCATGGAGCCGGATATTTCCATCCGGGAGGCCGCCGCCCGGGTGGGCTACGACGATCCCTATTATTTTTCCAGGATTTACAAGAAGGTCCGCCTGGCCGCTCCGTCGGTATTCATCAAGTCCATCCGGGATTCCCGGAGCGCCGAAGAAAAAATGGCGGAACCCTTCCAGAATACTTTGGATCTCGAACGGATGTCCCTGATGTGAGTGCGGGGGAGCACCGGGACTGACAAGCCGGAAAGTACCCGGGATTACTGGTACTGCGGGTACTTTCCGGCTTAACCGTCTCGGTACTGCCCGGTCGCGCGGGCTGCTCCCCCTCGCTCCAGCCTTGCCGTACCAGCTCTGGAGTTTTGCTCCGCAAAACTCCTAAAAGACTTGACGCCACAGGCGGCAAGTCTTACGCTACCCCCACTTCTGGTTCCTTGCCTCGGTCGCCTTTCCGGCGATGGTTCTGTGCCGCTCGTCTGCATGAACGGCGGGCAGCCCTATTGCGGGGAGGTTTATTTCAGTATTTCCCTGAGGAAATCAAGGATACTGTCCAGCTGTTCCGGGCGGCCGGGTTCTATTCCTATTTTGACTTTGCTGTCGCCGGCGAGGCCTTTTATAAGGAAGCTTTCCGACCGGAGGGTAAAAAAAGGGGTTTTCAGGTGCTTCAAAAAAATGAGCTCCCCCAGGGGGACCAGATTTTCAATAAACGCCACAGCAACGGGTCCGTCGAAGTGAATATAATACGCGAACCAGCCGCTTTCGGCGCAGAGGTCAGGGGATTTTTCCACTTCAATTATCTGCATAGGCAATTTCACGGACCGCCGCAACCAGGCGGTCCACGTGATCCTCGGGAGTCAGAGCCGAAACACTGGCCCGGATGGTTCCCCGGGGAGCGCCGATATGATCCATGATATACGGCGCGCAGTGGTACCCGGTCCGTACAGCAATATTATATCCTTCCTGGAGAATATACCCTACATCGGATGGGCTGAGGCCGTTGACGGTAAAACTTATAATTCCGCCGGAATCTCCCGGCGGACCGTACAGAGAAAGCCCCTTTATATTGAGAAGGCCTTCCCTGAGCCGCATAAACCGCTCTCCGGTCAGCCGGCGGACTTCATCCAGTCCTAGGTCCAGAATGAATGAAGCGCCGGCGTTGAGCCCGGCGATTCCCGGTATATTCGGTGTTCCCGGTTCAAAGGCGCCTGGACCGGAAGGAGCCATATTCCCGGGCTCCGTGCCGGTCCCCCCGAATTTAACCGGAACCAGCGGAACACCCTCACGGACAAAAAAGCCGCCCGTGCCCGCGGGGCCGAACAATGCCTTGTGTCCGGTAAATATCAGAATATCCGCGGAACAGCTGTCCCCTTGTACCGGCATAGCCCCGGCGGACTGGGCGGCATCCACCGCAAAAAGCGCCCCGCCGCGCCGGGCGATGGCTCCGATGGCGGCGATATCCTGAACGGCTCCGGTAACATTGGAGCAGTGGTTGACCACCACACAGGCGGTATCATGCCGCAGGGCGGCCTGTACAGCGCCGGGAGACACAAGACCGTCCCGGCCGCAGGGTACCATGGTAATATGCTTTTCCCCGTAGAGATTGTACAGCGGACGGAGCACGCTGTTGTGTTCCGAAGCGGTAATTACGATGTGGCGGCCTTGAAGTGCGAGGCCCCGGAATACGAGATTCGCCGCCTCAGTGGCGCCTGAGGTAAAAAATATCCGCCGGTGGTCGGAAACCCCCAGAAGCAGTCCGAGATTTTTCCGGCATTGATCCTGGACCGTTTCCCCGGTTTCGTAATTGCTGCGGCCGTTTTCCTGAGGAAGGGATCCGAGGCAGTCCGCCACCGCCTGGATAACTCCGGGCGGTTTTGGAAAGGTCGTGGCCGCGTTATTGAGATAAGCGGGGGAATACTCCGGGGAACGCCCCTGTAATCCCGCGGCCTTACGGTTCGACAATTTCAAATCCCATGATTCTGGACAGGGCCCGGAGCTTTTTCCGCTGGTCGCCGAATACCAGTACCTGATGGTGGCCGAAATCCATGACCGCGTGGAGAAAATCCCGGGCACGGTCCATTTCAATAAAATAATAAGGACTGCAGTAGGTCATTTTATATTCACTTGACAGTACCTTACCGGTCTTTACCAGCATCTTTGTGCCTGTGGGATCGAACCGAGCCAGGGTAACTTCCTCTTCGCGGTTCTGGGCAAAGTCAATCTGGATCTTGCCGCCGAACCCCTGTCCGGTAAAGGGATAAATTTTATAATCCAGTTTCTGGGCGTCGAAGCCGTTCATTTGGAGGCAGGGCACCGAATGATGAAGGGTAATAACTTCGTCGGTCTCATACAGAGGATTCCCCATAAAAGCCGGTTTGAGGCTGGTGTACATGAGAATGGTCATTGCGGTGAGGGCATTGAGATCCTCTTCACATCCGCTGGGCATGCCCCGGTCTTTGAGCAGGGAATGGGTTATACAGGGAACGAACCGCCGCGCCTGGGGTATCCGGGACCGGCAGAGCTCGACACATGCGGTTGAAAAGGCGTTGCATCCGAAGCGGTCCATCATTTCCTGTGCCGCGAGATAATATTTTAAATCCGAAGTAAGGTCGTCCTGGGTGAGTTTGTTTTCCTGGGACCCCTCCGCCAGTTCCCGGGCGAGGCGGCGGGCTTCGGTTTCGTCCGCCGAGTCCATGGCCGGGAAAATATCCGTATACGGTTTTTTGATTATTTCGATTCCGAACCGTGACCGGAGACCTTCCAGATCCCTGATGTTGCTTAACAGTCCCCAGGTAGGACTTTCGCCGGCGGTGAGGATCAGCGGCCTGGTCCGGGAAACCGCCTTCCGCACCCAGAGAAGGTGGAGCAGTTCATTCAATTCTTCCAGATCGATGGCATAATATCCTTCCCTGCCGATGGACCGCAGGTACGCGCAGATATCCGCCGCGCTCACCGCGTGGGTATAGGATATAACCGGTTTGCCGAACCGTTCAATTTTCGGAATGCGCTGGTTCATCACCATGATGCAGTCGGTTCCGGGCATATCTGTTTCGATTTCCCGGACTATGGCATCATCCACCACAAATGATTCAGTATAAGGAACAAACACCGGATCCAGGACTTTTACCTGGGGGATGAGCCGTTCCAGAATGGGTTTGTTTTTTTTGAATTTTTCCCGGGCGGTCTTGAGTTCCGCATCGGGCATCATTTCTTCCTTTATACCGCCCCGGCAGGGACCTTCCCAGAAATCGCTGTGCACGAGAATTCCCATAAGGGGTTTAACGCTGAGGGTTACTTCCATGGCGCTTGCAGGCATGGCGTGCTCCTTGTATCGGCTGTTTGCCAGGATAAAAAACAATCCTGATGATTCCGACTATACCGGACAATCCGGCTGAACGCTAACGGAAGATTACGGATTTTCTATGGTTTATTCAGGTTTGGGCAGCGGCGTCAGCCGGTACCGGCTTGGGGTGGTACCGGTCCGTTTTTTAAACGCCGCGTTAAAGCTGGAGAGGTTCGCGTAGCCGCAGGCGTAGCAGACATCGATCACCGCCATGTCCGTGGTGGCCAAAAGCAGGCAGGCGCTGTTGATGCGCACCATTTCGATATATTCGGCGGCGCCCATCTTCATTATTTTTTTGAAACATGAGCTGAAGTAAGTACGGCTCATGGCGCTTTGTTCCGCCAGCAGTTCCAGGTCCAGGGGTTCGTCGTAGTGGCGGCCGATGTACTCCACACTGGGCCGTATCCGCTGGTAGGTTCCCTGCAGCAGGAGAAGTTCCCCGCTTTCCATGTCCGCGGGCAGCAGCCGGTAAAACAAAGCCAGCAATTCCATCAGTTTCGCCTTGAGCAGAAGTTCGTACCCCTTTTCGCGGTGGAGCCATTCACGTTCCATATCAGCGAATAATCCATGGACCCGGTCCAGGGCGGATTGATCCAGGGAGGCCCGGTTCGAGCTTCCGGGACCGGCATAGTAGAACGGAAGCAGATATTCGTAATTTTCCGGATTCCCCTGCCATATAAACGCGGGATCAAAAATAATTATTTTCATCCTGAGGGAACCATCGGAAATGGCGATATGGCGCTCAAAATTGTTTATGAGAAATACATCCCCGCCGGCAAGGGGATACTCCCGGTCCTGGATATAGTTTATCCCCGTTCCCGCGGTGACCAGATTTATTTCCAGACAATCATGGATATGGAAATCCGGTTCCCGGAAAGCGCCCTTGGCATCCAGGATGGCAAAGGGAAGTTCCGGCGGAAGGTAAAAATCCTCTTTCCTAACCGCGTGTACGGGAATAGTGATCCTCCTGCAATGGCAAACAGGCGGAACCTGCCCGAAAGGCGGCGAGCCTTCCGGACCGGCTCCGGTGTTCTTTATTTCTAAAACGGCCGAATTGTTTTGTTCTTATTCGTCCGCGGCCTTGAGAAGTTTCACGAAGCCTTCGGCGTTCACATCCCCGAGGACCAGGGCTTCCAGGGCCGAGGGGAATGCGTTTATCACGGGGATTGGCATGGAACCCTGGAAGTGGCCGATGAGGAAGGGAGCCGCGGCCTGCTGCGCAACGATTTCAGCCTGCACGGGATCACTGAGTCCGTCGGTGTCAATATTAATGGCGAAGAGGGCTCCGGAGGAATTCGCCAGCTCCAGGAGCCGGCCGGGGTCGGTGATGTATTCAAAGAAAGCCTTAACCGCCGCTTCCTTGTCGGGGTTGGTCTGCTTGCCCGCGGCGAAATACGCGAGGATCGAAGTCACATACGCGCCGCCGTTCCGTCCCTGGTAGCTGAAGCCGGGACTGATGATGAGATTGTCGTACAGACCGGCGACACCTTCGGATTTGATCCGGCCCAGGATCCAGGTTCCGTTGGTGTAGATAGCCGCCCGTTCGTTGAAGAAATGGCCGTTTACCACACTGGCGTCGGCGCCCACCGCGTCGGATGAGGTGTTCCGGAACATCTGCCGCATAATGTCGGCGGCTGCTGCGAATGCGGGATGATCAAGACCGGTCCTGTACACATCCGGTCCTCCCACGGCTGCCACTGCGTAGGAATACCAGAGCATGGAGGTCCAGGCATTGTTGTTTGTCATCTGGGTGGTGGGGAATATTCCCCGGGCCTTGAGTTTGTCACAGGCGGCCCACAGTTCTTCGTATGAAGTCGGGACCTTGTCAACGCCGGCCTGCTGCAGAAGCTTGCCGTTCATCATAATCGGGACGATCGCCATTTCATAGGGGAAGGCATAGTTGATACCGTTAATCTGGGTTTCCTCTATGGCGTTGGCGGAAAACTTATTATACATGGCAGGAGCTTTGAGGAAACCCGTCATGTCCATCAGTTTTCCCGATGACGCAAACAGCTGCAGGTCCGCGAAGCTATCCAGGGTAAAGATGTCGGGAGCGTTGCCCGTGGCAATCTGGGTCCGGATCTTGTCCCGGTAGGCGTCGTAATCGGTTTGTTCCTCGACCTTAACCTCGTACTTACCGGCGTATTCCTGGTTGAATCCGGTAATCATCTTGCTGAATACCGGAGCCTTGCTGTCGGAACCCACCCAGATACTGGGGAAGCTCAAGGTCACCACTCCGCCGCTTCCGGCTGACTTGTCCCCTTTGCCGGAACATCCCGCCAGCATGATCAGGGCGAGGATCAGTATTCCAGAAACTACAAGCATTTTTTTCTTCATTATGCATCTCCTTTCTAATATATATTTTGGTTTTATTCCCGCTGTATTGCAGCGGAATAAACTCCAAAGCCCATCAGTAACCGTATTGGTTCTTTACCGTAAGAAAGAGATCCCTGTACGGAGACGCTGCCCGGAAAAAGACCGGCGCTCTCCCGATTTTTGCCGGCACCCGGTGGGACCCTTTCCCGAATTGTCCGCCGGTCCAAAGGAAGACCCAATCGTCACCGGGGAGCCAAACCCGCCAGTCTTCTCTGCCCGCCTCCAGCACCGGCGCCACCAGCAGATCCCGGCCGAAGAGATATTCGGTCTGGATGGTCCAGGCATCGGGTTCATCTTCATAGTGCAGGAACAGCGGCCGCTGGGCGGGAAGTCCGATGCGGGAATTCTCCGCCACCAGATCTTTGATGTAGGGTTTGAGCAGCACATGGATGCGGGTCATATCCGCGAACTGTTCCATGGTTTCCCCGTCGTCGTAAAACTGGAAATTCGTGTCCGGGCGGTTGCCCTCATGGGTGCGCATCACCGGGGTAAAAACCGCCATCTCGGCCCAGCGGAGGAATAACTCTTTAGTGCGGGTATTGTCAAACAGAGAAGTATACCCCCCTATGTCACTGTGGCTCAGACCGCAGCCGCTCATGCCGGCGCTCAGCGCCGCCGTAACCGTGGTCCCCAATCCGTCATGGCGGGAGAAGTCCACGCTCTGGTCCCCGGCCCAAAGCAGGGGACACCAGCGCTGGCTCCCGGTGGCACCGGCACGCATAAAGAAAAAAACTTTTCCGACGGTCCCGGCCGCCTCCATGGCGTCGTAATTGCACTTTGCCCACAGGGCCGGCCACCGGTTGTGCTCAAGCATGGGAGAGATACCGCTGTGGAGTTTCATGTCCGTGGGGAGGTATTCACCGAAATCGGCCATCCAGCCCTCGGCGCCGAAATCGATAATTTCCCTGATGATACACTGCTTGTACCATTCATACGCGTCGGGATTGGTCAGGTCTATTACTCCGCAGTAGAACTCACCGAAATCAACCAGGTAATCGCCGCCGTCTTCCGCCGTTGCGAAGTACCCCTTCGCTTTTGCCTCACGGTACAGGTCGCCGTCGTTTACCAGGAATGGGTTGTTGTACACCAGAAAACGGATTCCCTTTTCACGGTATTCCCTGATTTTCTCCGGAAGCCCGGGGTACATTTTTTCATTCCAGTGCCAGTCCCACTGAAGACGGCGGCCGAAGGATGTTTCCCGTTTGCCCGCCCAGTCTTGGCACCATACGCCGGAGACAAGGATGCCGTTCCTTACCGAACGGTCCACAAGACGGAAGGCGCGGTCCGTGCCGCCCTGCACTCCCAGGATGGCGCCGTCATGGACCCATTCCGGCAGTTCCGGCTGGCGGCCGAAGAAGGCGGTAAGTTTTTCCAGCAGGGAAACCATGGTATCGGCGGCCTCTATGCGGATCCGGGCGGGCACAGCCCAAAACTGCAGTTCATGGAAATCATCGTTCCGGAAGTCGAAGTCCGCGTAAGCGGTGCAGTCCGCGTCAAGGTAATAACGCCTGGAAGAAACAAAAGTCGGCTGGGGATAATTGGTATGGTAGTAATCGCCGCCGGCTTTGTTCTCCACATCCGACCGCCAGGTCACGTAGGTGGTCTTGTCCCTGCCGACCCCGGGTTCACTGGTCCACAAAGGAAAATGACGGCCACGGAGGTTGAAGTAGGACATCTGTTCCCCGCAGCCGTAGCAGGTTTCATTCTGTTCCGCGGGAACCCGCAGCCAGAAACGGTTGATGCCCGGATTCCCGGATTCGAAGAAAATTTCAGCGTTGTCCCCGGCCAGAACGATCCGGGCCTGTATCTCACAGCCGAAGCTGCAAACCCAGGCGGCGCCATCCTTCTCAATATCCGTAAGCTCCAGGGGCCGCCGCTCGGTAACGTAATCCTCAATGGAAAAGTTTCCCCGGTACATGTCCATAGTCTCATGGCCCTTCCCGATAAAAATCATGGGGAAGTTTTTATCATGCCGGAGCAGGACCGCCCCGTTCCGGGAAAGGGTAAATCCGTTTTGGTGTTCAGCAAATTCCATATAAAACTCCGTACCGTTGTTCCATCTCTGCGATGGTTACTATTCTTTTTTCCGCGGCGCTTTGTTCCGCGGCGAGGGCGACCAGGGTACTGTTGAGTCCGGTACACAGATCCGTATAGGGCTGCCTGTTTTCCCGGATACATTGCGCCAGTTCCCTGAGGGAAGGAATAATGTCCTCCGCGTGGGCTTCGCAGTTTTCCCTGAGAAAGGAAATCCGTTCCTCGTTCATGCATTCCCGGTCCCAGAAATAAAGATCGTCGTCCCGCATTTCCATGCGGCCCCGGTCTCCCAGAAGACCGACTTCCAGAGCGTGGAGATGTTTCTGACCTTTTTTCTCCGGGGAGAAGAGACAGAGGGAAAGCATGGCCCGGATTCCGTTTTCATACTCCACCGTAACGAAGGCGTTATCCAGGACATCGGTGGCGGCGTAAATGGTTTTGTTGTCTCCGCTGGCGTACACCGAAACGGGCTTTGCCCGGGCAATCATATTAAAGAGATCGAAATGGTGGCAGTTTTTTTCAAGCAGAGTCCCGCCGGAATATTTCTTCTGAATGATCCAGTCCGGGGTACTCCCTTCTTTCTTGAGGAAAGGATGGCGGAATTCGTGGCACCAGACCATCCGGAGATTACCGAGCCGTTCCTGCTGTTCCCGCATACGGACGATCAGGTTCGAGTACCGGAGTTCAAAGCCCACCTGGACAATACGGGGACACCGCTTCCAGGCATCGATGATTCGCCGGCACCCTTCCACGGTAGTAGCCATGGGTTTCTCAAGACGGAGATGCTTGCCGGCGTCCAGGCAGGCCGCGGCCATTTCCTCATGGAGAAAATCCGGAGTCACAATTACCGCGAGATCGAAATCGGCTTTATCCAGCAGTTCCCGCCAATCCGTATAGGATTCGACGGTCTGCCCTTTTGATTTGAACCATTCCACGGCGCGGACGAGATTGGGTTCATGGTTGTCGCAGACCGCGGTTATTTCAAAATCATCCACCGCGGAAAAACAGTTTCGTATCTGGGCGAAACCCATCATACCCAGTCCGATGACGGCGGTCCGTATTCTTTCCATATTAACGCAGCACTCCCATGGGCGGCTCCGCCACGTAACTTGCCAGGATCAGCTTCGCGTCCCCGTGGCGCTGGAAAAACGAAGCCGGGACAAACCGGCTCACATCACCCAGGAGGATTTTGCGGACAATCCCCTTCTGCCATTGGCGGTTGAGGTAGAACCGGATTTTTTTTGCTGAAAGTATTTCCTTCATACCCACGGTAACGCAGGTCCGGGGAATGTAGTCGATGTATCCGTTGGCGGCGGTGACTGCGTTGATGGTACGGGTTTCCCTGGTAAGGGTGAGAACCCTGGTCGGCAGAGCGGCAAACTCCTCATCGGTGATGTGCTCATCCGGCTCCGGGGGTTCGTTAAAAGCAATATGTCCGTTGATACCGATGCCGCCGTAGGATACATCCACGCCGCCGAGTTTTTCTATGAGTCTGCCGATTTCATCTTCGCGGCCGGGCCGCGGAAAAATCCGCTGCGACTCGGGAATGTTCAGGTCCGGTTCCATGTGCCGGTAGAATTCCCGGTTCATAAATCCTTCAAAACTGAGCGGATGGTCCTCCGGTACGGCCCTGCCGTCACCACCGAGATATTCATCCATGTTGATGAACCACGTGTTTTTCAGGGAAATCCTGTTCCGGCTGCAGAGCCAGGAGAGTCTCCGGTACTGGCCGATGGGCCCCACGGGGACAATAAAAACCGTGGGTTTTCCGAACTGTTCATTTTCGGAAATATGGGAAACCATATCCAGCGCCATGTGGTAGTATATGTCATCTTCGGTGTCTACAATCTCAATGGGGATCTTCGACCGTTCCCACAGTTCTTCCGCGCCCACGTGTTCAAAGGTCTGCATTTTCTTCTCCTCTCTGAATTATTTCTTCTCCCCGTATAAGCTCCGTGAGGCGGCCCCGGGGATCCAGTATGTTCAGCCGGGCTTCATAACCTTTTTCCACGGCGCCCTTCCCTTCAAGGCCAAGGAGCCGGGCCTGGCTGCCCGAAGCCATATAGACCGCGTGTTCCGCCGGAACACTGTATTCCCCGATCAGGCGCTCCACCATTTTGTTAATGGGCGTCACACTGCCCGCGAAGGCGCTGCGGTCGGGAAGCACCGCGATACCGTCCAGTACATCAACGGCGACTCCGTCATCCTCAGCCCCGAGCATGTATCGTCCGGGAATTAGCCCTGTAGCGCGCATGGCATCCGATACGAGGCAGATCCTTTCATACCCCTTGCATTGGTAAATAAGTTTGAACAGCTCCCGGGGGATATGCCAGCCGTCGGCGATGACCTCCGCGGTAAGCCCCGGCTCTGTAAGGGCGATCTCCGTGAGGCCCGCGTATTTCCGGTAATCCCCTGCACGGCGGCCGGCCATGGAAGAGCAGCAGTACAGGTGGGTAACGCCCCGCATTCCCGCGTCCATGGCTTTGTACACTTCCGGCGCCAGGGCGTTGTCATGGCCGCCGAATACCGTGATACCAAATTTCGTGCAGAATGAAATAAAATCCGCCGCGCCGGGAATATCCGGCGCCACGGTGATAAGTTTTATGGTCTTCCGGTACTGTTCAATAAAATCTTTATCTTCCGCCGCCGGCGCGCGGATAAACTCGGTTTGCTGGGCGCCGGCGTTTCCCGCCGAAAGATATGGGCCTTCCACATGGACGCCCAGGACATCCACCGGGACCGGCGGCGAGTAATCTTCCAGCGCGGAGAATACCGCCCTGATCCGGTCCAGAGGGGCGGTCATGGTGGAAAACAGGAATGAACCAACACCGCGGGAAAAATGGTGCCGCGCTATGGCGTCGAAGGCTTCACTCCGGGCATCCATGGTATCGAAACGCTTGGCCCCGTGGTTATGAATGTCGATAAACGCGGGGCAAAGAAAAGCCCCTTCCCGGTCGGCTGTCTGGCCTGGCCCCCGGCGGTATCTGTCCATGGGGCCTGTTTCGAGAATGGTATTGCCAACGATACGGACGTAGCGCTTGTCCAGGCGCGAGGCGTTTGAAAGTACCGCAACGTTGATAATATCCAGCATCTATGGTCTTTCCTTATTCATCCTTTTACAGCGCCGCTGGTCAGGCCGGATATAACCTGTTTCTGGAACAGAATGTATCCGAGCACACTGGGTATGATGGCTATCACAATGGCGGCGTACATGGAAACGTAATCTGTGGTGAACTGGTTGGTAAAATACCGTATCCCGATCTGGATTGTTTTATTCTGGGGTGAACTGGTAAGCAGGTTAGCGTAGACAAATTCGTTCCAGCAGGTAAGGAACTGGAAGGTCCCCGCGGTAACCAGCCCGGTTTTTGACAGAGGCAGTACAATACGGAAAAACCGGCCGAAAAAACCGCAGCCGTCAATGTACGCGGCTTCCTCAATTTCTCCCGGCAGAGAATCCATAAAGCCCCGGATAATAAAGGTTGAAATGGGAAGGCCGATGGCGGCGTACAGTATGCGCAGAGAATTCAGCGAATCCAGAAGCCCTATCCGGCTGAAGATGGTAAAATACGGAACCATCAGCGCGTTGAGAGGAACCATAATCCCGGCGGAGAATAAAAGGAAGATAATTTCTCTCCCTTTAAATCTGAACCTGGACAGGGGGTACGCCGCCATGGACGCCACCAGGAGATTGACCGCCACCGCGGCCACCGAAACCGTTATGGAATTAAAAATCATCCTCCCGAGGTTCGCCTGGTTAAAGGCGTTCACGTAATTACGGAACTGGAACACCGCGGGAAATGAAAAAGGATCAGCGAAATATTCGGCGTTGGTTTTTAATGAAGTAATAAAAAGCCAGAGCAGCGGAAAGAGGGTATACACCGCGAAAAACAGAATGAGGAACCACTTAATCAGGAAGAACACAATTTTTGAGGGTGTGTATTTGCGGTATGAATTGCCGGCGCCTGCGGCTGCTGATTGAACCATGCGGCCCTCCTTAATCGTCATTGCGGCGGCCCAATGAAAAGGCCACCCGGATCAGAGCGATAACCACCACGCCGGTGAGGATAAGCATCATGCTGGAAGCGTTCGCCCCTCCGTAGTTGTTGTTCCGCATCTGGTTGTACAGAAACAGGACCAGTACCGAAGTACGGTTCGCCGGTCCGCCGTTGGTAAGAAGGTATACCTGCTCAAAGGTTCGGAGTCCGAACACCGCGGCCAGGGTAATACAGGTCAGCAGGGCGTACCGGATAAAGGGAATGGTTATATGCCGGTCCATCTGGAGCCGGTTCGCGCCGTCTATGGTGGCGGCTTCATAATAGCTTTCATCAATGGTGGTAATACTGGCCATCATGATAACCATGTAATACCCAATGTAGAGGAGACCGTACACCAGCACACAGAAAAAAGCGGTGGACGGATCACCGAGCCAGTTTCTCGTATGCGCTCCGAGGCCGACCGCCCGGAGAATGCCGTTCAGCAGTCCGAATTCGCTGTTGTACACGGAACTCCACAGGGTGGCGATGGCAATTCCTGAAATTACCTGGGGGAGAAAATATACGGTGCGGAAAAATTTCCATCCCTTGGGTTTTTTGGATAATAGCAGCGCCATGAGGAGCGCCAGCGGAACCTGTATGAAACAGGCCGCCAATGCCCAGATAACATTGTTCCGGATACTTCTCCAGAACACAGGGTTGGCGAAATTTCTGGTGTAGTTGGAAAACCCCGTAAACTCCGCGTCGCTGATACCGTTCCATTTAAAGAAACTCATGAATCCTACGGATCCGATGGGGATAACATAAAACACGATAAACAGGAACAGAGCCGGAAGCAGAAACAGAATTATTCCGGGAGTGTCCTTCAATCTTGCTTTCATTGTATATGTATCTCCTTTTTAAAAAAATTCACCGGCCCCTAATCAAGCCCCGCGGGGTTAATACACCGGTTTTCGCCGAGCAGTCCCGGGTGAACTCCCTGACTGGTCAGCTGGGTCCGTTCGGGATGGGCGATCATCCATTTGTTGAATTTGAAAAGCAGCCGGGATTCGGGGTCCCCCTCAGGGGAGGCCGCGGCGGAAATCCCGTCTTCCAGGGGAAGGTTCGTTCCCCGGGGCAGCACGATAATCATCTTGAACCCCTCACGCCGGGCCGCGCAGGGGGAAAGATGGAGAACCAGGGGATCCAGCACAAAGACCGCTCCCCGGGGGATGTAAAAAACAGAAGCCGCGGAAGTGTCGCAGGTATCGAAGTTCCGCAGGGCAGTATAGGGACATAGAAAGAGTACGCTTTCGGTAACCGCCGCGCAGAGCTCCGGTGTTTTATGGTACTCCAGGCCGTTCATTGTCCGGTTGGGACCGTTGCAGTATCCCACCTGGACGGGCATGCCGCCGAATACTGGAACAAAATTTCTGACACAGGCAAGGGCCTCAAATTCCGGTACCCCCGGAACGTATACATTGCCTTCGGGATTGACGGAAGTCGTCCTGTCCGCCAGTTCCAGGAGTTCCTCCGCCCTGAGCCCATCCAGAATCCGGCCGTACGCGGCAAAGGCCGGATCATCAAGAGGCAGTATAGCGGTCCCGGGATTAGCCGCGGCCAAGGCGGCAGGCACGGAATAATTAATTGTCACACTTTCATTAACCATATCAGAACTCCCTTGGTTTTACAGAAACAGCATGAAACATCCGGTTGCGAGCAGCATGGCGAAAACCACGACGGAAAAAATACGCTCATCCAGTTTGTCGTGGACCTTTTCCCCGACAACGATTCCCGCGATTACAAAAGGAACCAACGCCCCGGTTGTTCCCGCGATGGAGGGCGTTACCGCGCCTTCAATAAGATAGGTGACGATGATCACCGTATTGAGGGTTGCCCACAGCAGGCACAGGGTCGCCCGGAATTTACCCTTGTCCGGGAGCGCCCGGGACGCGTAGATAACCGCCAGGGGGCCGCCGGAGGAAAACATCCCGTGGACGATTCCGCCGCAGACGAGTATCGCGTAATACGGAATCGCCGCCGCTCCCCGGGGCAGATCCCGGCTGAGAGGTTTATCCCTGCGGACAAGCCGGACGCACAGCTGCCACACGGAAACAACAATGATGAAAACCGCGAGGATTCGTTTCAGAATCAAAACATCAAAGACCCGGAATAAGTACATACCCGCAGGAAGGCCGATCAGCATACAGCCGCAGATGACGGCGTACTGCTTGAAATCAATCATCTTCCGTTTGGTTATAACAATGTACAAGGCCAGGATCCACGCCAGGATAGTAATCACGATAACACCCTGCCGCATACCAAGCAGGGCGGTTACAAAAGGCATGGCCAGGACCGAGCAGCCGAACCCGGTGACCGCTTCCAGCGCGTGGGTGAAAAAAACCACCACCCCCGAAACCAGAATAGAGATCAGCATTTTTTCTCCAGGAAAGGATAGATAGTTTCCTTTGACGCCGGAGGCAGCTGGTTGAGCATTTTCGGATCCGAAAAGGAACGGCTGAAATGGGAATCGATTTCTCCGGCGGAGATGGTTACCCCAAGATCCCTGAAATTTTCCGGCATGGCCATATCCCGCATCATGGCAGCGATCATCTTCCGCAGAGCCGCCGTAAGTTCCCGTTCATTCTTACTATCAGGATGAAACCGGGCGCTGATCCGTGCGAGGCTTGCGGCGGTATCCGCGTTTTCCAGAGCCAGATCGAAAACGTCCAGCAGGGTAAAGGCGCAGGCCGCCCCGTGGGGAACGTGCCAGTCCTCACTGAGAATAAACGAAAGGGCGTGGCCCGCGGCGGTTCCGGTTATATTAAAGGCGGTCCCCGCCATGCAGGAGGCGGCCAGCATTTTCCGGTTTACCGCCATGAGTTCCCCGGGATCGGGTCTCATGCCGTCCCGGATCTGTACCGCGTGGGCGTACGCCCGGGGAAGCCAGGTGAGCACTTCAGCCGCGGCGTCCTCGGCGATTGCCCGGGTATGGTCCGTGGCATTTTTGTTCCAGATGGATTCCAGGGAATGGTCCAGAGCGTCGAAACCCGTGGCCGCGCACAGCCGGGGCGGCACACTGTTAAGGAACGAACCGGACAGAACCGCGCTTTTCGCCATCATCAGCGGAGACCCCAGGGTATGCTTCCGGCCTTCGGGGGATGTGTACACCCCGACCTTGGTAACCTCGGAGCCGGTCCCCGCGGTGGTGGGAATAAGTACCAGGGGAATGGATTGTTTGGTGATGGTCCTTGCCGGCGCCGCGCCGAGATAGTCCGTCAGCGTCCCGCCGTTGGCGGCCAGCATAGCCAGGGCCTTGGCGGAGTCCAGGACACTGCCGCCGCCGATACCCAGGATGACCGACGCCCGCCGGACCGCCGGCTCCCCCGCCATGACCATAATGTCATCGGTCCGCGGGTTGGGTTCCACCCGGTCGGATACGGCCAGGGAGCAATGTTTGCCCAGGGCTTCGAGAAGCCGGTCCCGTTCTTCCAGGGGCGTCCCGTCAATGACCGCCGCAACCCGAAGAACGTCGCCGGAATCCGCGGGAATCCCGGCGCTCTCCCGGAGTATTGCAGCCAGATCATCCGTTTCTATCCGGTCGAAATCATACACCGAAACCGGAGTATCCAGTTTCACGTTCATTTGAAATTTTCCTCTTCCAGGGCTTTGACCTGCTCAAAGGCATTGGCCAGGAAATCGTGTTTGAACTCCATCTTCTGGGTGAATTCCATGGAAAGCCAGGCATCCACGATTTCGCAGCCCACGAAGGGAGCGGTGATCCAACCTCCCAGGGTAATCACATTGGCGTTGTTGACGATCTTCGCCCGCTCGCCGCTGAAGACATCATCCACCACGCAGGCGTACACGCCTTTGAATTTGTTCGCCGCAATGGCCATTCCCTGGCCGGTTCCGCAGACCAGAATTCCCCGCTCCGCAGAACCTTCCTGGATCGCCTTGGCAACCTTGGGGGCCTGCACGAAATACGGCTGGGGTTCGGCATCCGACGGGATACCGTAATCAGTGACCTCATGGCCCTTTTCCCGGAGGTGTTTTACTATTTCCTGCTTCAGGGGGAAACCCGATAAATCCGACGCGATAACAATTTTCATACCCTTCTCCTTTTAGTGGGGACTGCGGTCCGGTCAGGCGAAAAGACCCATTGCCTTTCCGGCAATATCCGCCGCGGTCAGTTTGAAATGCTGCTGGAGCCAGTCCTGAGTGCCGACCTCCCCGAACACGTCCCTGATGCCGACCATAGCCACCGGCGTCGGCCGTTCCTCGGCGAGGAGTTCAGCCACGGCCCCGCCCAGGCCTCCCGCGGTCTGGTGGTTTTCCGCGGTAACGATCCGGCCGGTTTTGGCGGCGTACTTTAGAACCAGCTCCCGGTCCAGAGGTTTGACAGTGAGGATGTCGATCACCGCGGCGCTGAACCCTTTCTCTTTGAGCAGTTCCGCCGCCTTGAGCGCCTCGGGTACCATGATCGCGCCCAGGGCTATAATAGTCACATCGTTTCCGTCCTTAAGAACTTTGCCTTTGCCAAGCTCAAATGATTCATCCGCCGGATACAGGGAAGCCACGGGCTTCCGGTGGAGCCGCATGTACACGCAGCCGTAGTGCGCGGCGCTCGCTTCAACAAGTTTCTCCAGGGAAACCGGATCCGAAGGTTCGATAATCGTCAGCCCCGGAACGAGGCGCATCATGCCAATATCCTCAAAGGGCATGTGGGTTCCGCCGTTGAAAGCCGCGGAAATCCCCGGATCGGTACCGGTAAGTTTTACATTAAGCCGCGCGTAATTCGCAGAAAGGAAAAACTGATCGAAGGTTCTCCGGGAGGCGAAACAGCCGAAAGTCGCGGCAAAGGGAATTTTCCCCGCGGCGCTGAGTCCCGCGGCGACGCCGACCATATTGGCTTCGGCAACCCCCACGTCGATCCCGCGTTCCGGGAACGCCGTTTTAAAGGGCATGGTTCCGGATGCCCGCATGAGATCCGCTTCAAGTATCACAATGTCCCTGTTTTTTTCGGCAAGCCCCTGGAGGGTTTCGCAGTAGACTGCCCGCATTTCTTTGTCTGCCATGGTGCTCCTCTTATCCTAATTCAGCGATTGCCTGCCGGGCGGTTTCAATGCTCACGGGCATGTTGTGGTTCTCTACTTTGCCTTCGCAGAAGGCGGCGCCCTTTCCCTTGATGGTGTCGAGAATAATCATGGAGGGCTTACCCTTTCCGTCTTTTCCCTGGGCTTTGGCAGCGGCCACCGCTTCGTGCATGGCGGCGAAGTCATGGCCGCTGCACCGCTGGACGTGCCAGCCGAAGGATTTCCACTTCCCTTCAATATCCGAAAGACTCATGATCTCATCCACGGGGCCGTCTATCTGCAGTTTGTTGTAATCCGTAAACGCGATGAGGTTTGACAGGCCGTAATGGGCGGCGAACATAGCGGCCTCCCAGTTCTGTCCTTCCTGGCTTTCTCCGTCCCCGATGACCGCGAAAACATGAACATCCTTCCGGTCAATCTTCCTTCCCAGGGCAAGGCCGCAGGCCGCGGAAAGCCCCTGGCCCAGGGAGCCGGTGGTCATATCGATGCCCGGCGTCTTGGTGCGGTCGCAGTGGCTCGGCAGGCGGGTTCCGCCTTTGTTCAGCGTATCCAGCCAGTCCAGCGGAAAAAATCCCTTTATCGCCAGGGCGGCGTACAGCGCCGGACCCGCGTGGCCTTTGGACAGAACCAGCAGATCCCGGTTTTCCATGGCGGGATCGGCGGGGTCATACCGCATTTCCTTCCCGTATAAAAGGGCAAGGATATCCGCTATCGAGAGGGCTCCGCCGATGTGTCCGACCCCGAGGGTCCCTATGGTATAGAGGGTCTTCTTTCGTATTTCCCTGGCAAAGTCCTCTAGCCCGGATATCTCAGCCTGATCAAGCATATATCACCTCATAATTATTTACTTAGTGAAAGAAATGATATATCATGTTATTGTATTTGTAAAGTTTTTATTGCATTATTTAGGAGAGGAATGAAACAGTATAATCCCCTGCGTTCCGCGGACATGCGGATCCATAACCAGAATATTATTCTCTCAAGAATTTACGAAGCCCGGGAACGGGGTATATCCCAGTCGGAACTTGTCCAGGAAACCGGACTCAAGGCGCCGACAATCTTCAGGATATTCTCAAGCCTGGAGGAACAGGGACTCATCGAGATTTTCAACGATTCCGGAGACCACGATACGGAAGTCAGGAAAGGCCGCCGGCCCGTGGCGTACACCGTTATCAAGGATGCGCTGTATACCATCGGCCTGGAATTCTGGGCATCCAGTATTTCCCTGGGGGTTTTCAACTTCAACGGGACGAGAATTTTTTCCCGGATAGAACCGTTAAAGGGCGATATCGACAGCGCCGGAATAACCCGTCTTATTGTGCGGCTGGTCAACGATGCCCTGGCAAGCCTGAAAATTTCCCGGGAAAAGGTTCCCGGTATCGGAGTCGCCGCTTCGGGACAGGTGGATGTAAACCAGCGCTCGGTCATCTTTTATCCCCGGATACGGGGTATGAAGGAGGTTTTTCTGGCGGAAGCCCTGGAAAAAGAGCTGGGTATAAGCGTTTTGCTTCATAATAACTGTTCCGCCATAGCCCTCAGTGAATACCGGTACGGGAATTACGACCACCGGGGATCCATGTTCACCTTCCTGCTGCGGGCCGGTGTAAACGGCGCCTTTGTTGATGAAAAGGGAATTTACATAACCAGCCAGGGCACAACCCTGGAAACCGGACACGTCCCCATAGATTCACGGGGTCCGCAGTGCAGCTGCGGGACCCATGGCTGCCTCGAAGCGTACCTCCGGGAACTGGACAAAAAAAACGTTGAACAGGGCCTGCCCCTCTTCAGCGGATTCGACGAGCGTCTTGCCGCCGGAGACAGGGACGCGAAAAAAACCATGACCGCCGCCGCAGACTGTCTGTTCGTGAGCATGAAAAGTATAATGCGGTTTCTGACCCCCCGGTCGTTCCTAATCATCGGGAACGGCGAGCTGATTTCAGGCCATATTGCCACGGCCCTGCGGAAGCGCTGGGCCAGCGAACCCGACGCGTTCGTGCCCGATCCGCCCCAGGTATTCAGCCACGCCTATGACCCGCTGGTTTCCCAGCGGGGAGCCTCGGACCTGGTTATCTCCTACTATTTCTCATAACAAACCAATATCCGGAGTGATTTTTTACTTGACGAATCACCGGGGATGTTATTTACTTACATAAAGTAAATAATAGATGTTCTATTAGTTATGCGTACCCGTACAGGAGGAAAGCATGAAGAAACATATAACCCTGGGCATCGTCTGTCTTGCCAGGAAAACCTACGACTGGGAAGCCGCCGCGGATATCTACAAGGGAATTCTCGAAGCGGTAAAAAAAATAGAAGCCGTTACCTGGGAGATCGTCCCGGAACTGGTCATCAGTGTTGAGGAAGGCCGGGACGCGGCTCTGCAGCTCGCCAAGGCCCACGTGGACGGGGTTGTATGTATTTCCGGTACCTTTCATCTGGGCCACCTGGTGCTGGAACTGCGCCGGGAAAATCCTGTCCCCTTCCTGCTGTGGGGCCTCCCGGAGCTTCCCTACAACGGCGGAAAAATACGGCTTAACTCTGTGTGCGGCCTCAACCTGAACGCCTCGAACCTCTACAAAAGCGGTGTCCGGGATTACCATGCCTCGGTGCAGAACACCATCGATGGGGACTGGGTCGGCGCGGTGCGGATTCTGGCGGCTCTCAAACGGGCGAAAATAGGGATCGCGGGTTTCCGGGCGGACGGCTTCTTTAATGTGGGGGTGCAGGATAATCAGCTCTTCGGCGCCATGGGAGCCCTGGTGGATCATTATGAACTGGATGAAATTTACCGCCAGTCCGTAAGCGGCGGCGAAATTTCCGCCAGAAAGGAACAATTACAGAAGACCTTTGATGTCGGCGGTATCTCCGCGGAACAGCTCGGTTCCGTGGCGTCTCTGTCGGCTAAACTGCATTCGTTTTACCGCGAACGGAACCTCGATGCCCTGGCCATCCGCTGCTGGCCGGAATTCGCCAGGGATTTCGGGGTGGCGCCCTGCGCGGCCATGAGTCTGCTCCAGTCCGAGGGAATGATCCTGGCCTGCGAGGGCGACATTGACGGCGCCGTATCCATGATTGCCCATCAGGCCATTGGCGCGGAGACACCCTTTCTCTTTGATTTCTCACAGGTTGATTTTGATGAGGACTGCGCCCTCTTCTGGCACTGCGGGGTGGCGCCCTGCAATCTCTGGGACGGAACCTGCCAGCGGTCCCTGGACACCTACTTTGCCGGGGGAAAAGGGGTGACCGCTGACTTTGTCCTAAAGGACGGGGAGCTTTCGGTACTCCGCATTGATTCGGCCCTGGGAGAATACCGGATCTTCCAGCAGAAAGCCCGGGCGGTTCCCATGGAAAAACTCCTCCGGGGAACTTACATGAAAGCCCGCTTTGACCGGCCGGTCAAGGAAGTGCTGGACCTGATCATCGACAACGGCTTTGCCCACCATTCATCGGTGGTGTACGGCGACTACCTTGGTCCGGTAAAAATCTTCGCGAAATTCAAGGGCTGGAAAATTACAGAGTAATCAGGGCCGCCGTTTTCGATTTACTGCCCAACCCCGGAAACATGGTAAAAACAAGCCAGGGGGTTCTGTCAGATGGAAAAAATCCCCGTGGTCGGGTATTTTTTCCATCTGGCACCCCGCGCTGCCGTGTCTTCCCCATGTTGCTGTGATATTGCCTGGATATACTGCGGTTACCCTGCTTTTTCGGGGGTGCCGGAAAGCCTATCCCCGAAGAAGCAGCCGAATCAAGGAACCAGGAGTGGGGGCAGTGGAAGACCCGCGAAGCGGGTCTGAAACGAGGGGGAGCAGCCCTCCCGCGAAGGGCAGCACCGAGCCGCTTAAGCCGGAAAGCACCCGCCGTACTGGTAACGCCGGGTGGCAGGTAAAATAGGGTATAAGCGACTTTGGAGGTCGAAGGCCGAGACAGGAGCTATACCCTATTTTACCTGACAGGACCCGCGGCATCGGTATCCACGGGTGCTTGCCGGCTTGTCAGACTCGGTGCTTCCCCGCTTATTTCTGCTTGCCGGTGCGGAGTTTTTCCTCAAACCGCTCCAGGGCTTTGCCTTCCAGTACCGCGGCCGGTTCCGCGTTCTGCGGGGTATCCCCCAAACGCCGCCGGAGCTCAGCGAATTCTTCCCGGGAAAATGAAACACCCCCGAGCATGTGCCGCTCAAAGGAATCGCAGCACCGGGGTGCCACCTTCCTGGTAATATCCAGCAGAACCTCCGCGTACAGGCGGATTTCCTTCTGCGCGTGGGAATCCAGCCGCAGGGAAAGAAAATGAAAGAGATTATGGAGATCAATCTGCCAGTACCATTCGGTGTACAGGGACAGAGGAAGGTTTATCCGGGCAAGTTCCCGGGCCAGCCCCTGGTCAATGAGCGCCGAATAGTCGTCATAGGAGTTCCGCTGCCCCTTCTCAAAGGCCGACCGGATTCCGCCGGTCACTTCCCCGCTGAGAACTTCATCGGACCGGCCCTGCTTGTTGTCCGTACTTTGGAACGCAACGTCTTCGTGGGCGGGTACGTAAAAATCGTCCTTCATCACGGAGTACCGGCCGGACATCTCGTTGAGCCTGGCGGTCCGGTGGCGGATCCACTGCCGGGCCACAAAAATTGGCAGCTTTACATGGAAGGTCAGCACCACCTGCTCAAAGGGTGACGTATGCCGGTTCCTGAGCAGGTAATCGATAAGCCCCGCGTCCTCACGGTAACTTTTTGTCCCCGAACCGTAGGAAACCCGGGCGGACTGCACCACCCGCTCATCGCTCCCGAGATAATCAACCAGCCGTATAAATCCTTTATCCAAAACCGGAAACCTCTGATCCAGTATTTCTTCAGCTTCCGGTACTACGCAATGTGCCATCCTGATTCCCTCCACAGTTGATTGTATTGAGAAAACCGGCCAAATGGAAGGGTTACGCGGATTTTCATATTTATAATTTTTGTTGAGGATACGCGAAAATATGGTAAAATAAGATCTGCCGCGGCGAAACGGCATGCCATAAAGGAGACCGCCATGAAAAAACTCATTTTTTTGGTTTGTATTTCATTTTTTCTGTTTTCCTGCGAAGACATTCTGTATAACGATATAACCCTGAGCAACAACTGTTCATGGCAGGTCCAGGCCAATGTTACCGGATCCGGCTCTTCGCCCGATTCATATCAAAGTATTGCCCCTTCCGGCAGCTATACCTTTGAAGATCTGGATGACGGGGATTACTATATACACGTAACATCATACACAGCGCCGTCCGCCGCCGCCAGAAACAACTACTTCATAAAAATTGAAGTTACCGGCTCGAAGACCTATACCCTTAACTGGGACGGAAGCACGTATTACGTTACCTACTATGAATAGGTAAAAAGCCAGCATCCAGCACTGATTCAACTTCCGCCGCCGAAATTCGTAAAAAAAGCTGGAGGATCTTCCGATTTCTGGTATAATATTCACATAAATGAAGAAATCCTCCGTCATTACTCCTTTTTTTGTTTTTCTCATGGAAACCGTTACCGCGGGCATCGAGCTGCGGCTCTATCCGGTAAAACCGGTCACCCTCCGGGCAAAATTCGGCGGCCAGTTTTTTGAAAATTTCACCATGTCCGAAATAGAGGTCCAGGCGGGCATTGCAATCAAGGCAGGGGAACTATTCCTGGGGTACCGGCGGCGGGGACTGGAGAACAGCGGCTGGAATGGTTTTTCCGGCGGCTTCCGGTATTATTTCTGAGTCCCGGACCGGGTTTACCGCGGTCCCTATTATTGCGTACCACCGCAGCGGCGGTGCAGTTATCCGCGGCGGTACAGCCGCCGGCGGAATCAAGGTTTCTCCCCGGCAGAAGACCCAGTTCTTTTGGCCGGTATCACAGCCAATGAGGGTATGGTATGGCAAAGAAAAAATCCCTGAAGAATCCCCGTCTCTATATCGCGTTTGCCGATGTAATCAGGAATTTCTACTCCCAGAAAACCGCGGAGCTGGAAAAACTCAAACTAAAGCAGTCCCAGGCGCGGCTGCTGCACTTTCTTTCCGATTTCGAAGGCTCCAACCAGCAGGATATAGCCGCCGTGTTCGGGGTAGGAACATCCACCGTATCCGAACTGATCTCGGCTTTGGAAAACGACGGACTTATTGTCAGAAAGGTAAACCCGGACAATAAACGCATGGTCTTCGTGAATCTGACCGATCTCGGCCATTCCCACGCGAAGGAAATTTACCGGCTCTTTGAGCAGTACTGCCTTGAATACCTGGAAGGATTCACCCAGGATGAAGTAAAAACCCTGGAAAAACTTCTGGGGAAATTTACCGGGGAATAACCAGGCGCCGGAAAAACTTCATCTCCGCGGACTGTACTTCAGAAAAATGTTGACCATCATCGGTATGCGTGGTATGTATTATATTGTTCGCTTTCCGAACTATTCGTATACAAAACATTATGGAGGTATTAGATGAAGAAAAGAGCCATACTTTCGTTTCTGGCGGTTCTCGCGGCATGCGCCGTAATTTTCGGCTGCGTCAGCACAAAACCGAACCCCGGCACGTATTCCGCAGCGGAGAAAGGATATATCAGTGACGTCACGGTGACAGTAACCGTGGATGAACAGGGAAAAATCACCGGCCTGGAAGCGGCGGCGGAAGGGGAAACCCCGAAGATCGGCGGTGAGGCGGCGCCAAAGATGGCGGCCCGCATTATCGAGTCCCAGCGCCTGGACTGCGATGTGATTTCCGGCGCCACCCTGACGTCCAAGGCCATACTTTCGGCGGCGGAAAAAGCCCTTAAGCAGGCCGGGGTCAATACGGCGGCCATGAAGGCCCAGGCGGCCGGAACCGGGAAAGATGAACTTGTAATTGTGGACGTTGCCGTAGTCGGGGCCGGAGCTTCAGGGACTGCCGCCGCGGCTGCTGCTATCGACGGCGGCGCTTCCGTCCTGATGGTGGAAAAAACCAACAACATCGGCGGGATCAGCAAATTCTTTGCCGGCGGTCCCTTTGCCGTCGAATCCCATCTCCAGAAAGAAGCGGGCCCGAAATATTCAGGTATTACCAAAAACGATGTACTCCAAACTTTGAATGATTATTCCCATTATATTAATTACGCTCCCCTGACCAAGGCGGTGGTTTTCAAATCCGGGGATACCATCAGCTGGCTCGAAAAATGGGGCATTACTTTCCATGTAAACCCGGAAACACCCCAGGTCGCCCACCGGGATGACGACATGAAGTGGACCATGTACCACTGGTACGATCTGTTCAGCTATGAACCCACAGAAAAGGCGGCCATCGATGTGGTCCACGAAAACCTTGCCAAGGCTGGTCTGGATCTCCGGTTCAACACCACGGCGACAAAACTGCTCACCGACGGCAGCGGCAGGGTAACCGGCTTTACCGCGGTCAAGGAAGACGGGAAAACCCTGACGGTTCACGCCAAGGCGGTGGTCCTGGGGACCGGCGGCTTCGCGGGGAATCCTGAAATGATGCAGGAATACTTCAATACACCGTACCTCGGCCTCTGGGGCGAAAACGGCAGCGGCGTCAAAATGGCATGGGAAGCCGGCGCGGCAAAATGGGATACCGCGTCCTCCCTGCTTCACGGCAACGGCCCGGTGCCCCCGGTGAATCCCACCAAGCTCAACCTCAACGCGTCTCCCTTCAACCAGATTCTCCGGTCTCCGGTGATGTGGATTGACCAGTCGGGTAACCGGTACTGCAATGAGGAAGCGGTCTGGGATACGGCGTACGCTTCCAATACGGGATATTCCGTGGGCGGAATTTATTACGTGCTGGTGGATACCGCCACCCTGGAAGGGTACACCGCCGGCCGCACTCTCGTTATGGATACCGCCGTGGGCGGCCCCAACATGGCCAAAGCCGACTTTATCGAGCTGGCGGAAGAAGGGGTTTACCAGGGAATTATCACGAAAGGAGCCACCATCGCGGAGCTGGCGGAAAAACTCGGTATGGAACCGGAGCGGCTTACGCTCAACGTGAATGAGTACAACACCGCGGTAAGGACAAAAAATGATCCCTATGGAAAAAGCGCGGCCAGCCTTGTCTACGGTGTGGAACGGGGCCCCTTCTACGCGGTGAAGATGCAGATCAGCAACCTGGGAACCCTGGGAGGCGTCCGGGTAAACGAAAAACTGCAGGCCACGGATACCAACTTAAAACCCATTCCGGGACTGTATGTGGTTGGTAACGATGCCGCGGGATTCTACGGCAACATAACCTCCTATCCTCCCTATGAAGGGCTCGCCACGGGATTTGCCTGGAATTCCGGCAGGATCGCCGGAGAAAACGCCGCCCTGGACGCGAAGAAATAATATATGACCAGGGAAGCGCAGTATCTCAAGGGAAAATGCCAGCGCATACAGACTATCCGAAACCCCGCCCTCCCCTAAGGCAGGGTACCCGCTTTATTCGGGGCAAAGCAAAGAAACATGGTCCGGGATGCTATCGCGGGGTGTCTGATGGAAAGAAATCTCCTTTACGGGGATTTCTTTCCATCAGACAGGACCCCCGGTATTTCTATCTCCATGTTTCTTTATTTTTACAATAATACGGTTACCCTGCCGCGCTATTGACGAAAAGGGCCGGAACCATTATCGTATTAATTGAAACTTAGGTTTCAACAGCGATTTTCAGGGTCGGGTGCGTTCGGAAATTTTACATCGTAAATTTCCGCAATAATTCCCAACCGGCGGTATAGCCCGCGACTTCGGTGGAAACACCGGACTGAACCGGTGTAATTCCGGTGCCGACGGTACAGTCCGGATGGAAGAAAATCACGGCCCCGGATACGGTTATTCCGGGTCCCCGTCATCTCCCAGCAATTTCTGCCCTGGATATCACTCCGGGGTTTTTTTATGCTCCGGATATATCCACTTTTCCGGAGGTTCCCTATGGGATACCACAGCAAAACAAAACCAGCGGGATTTTTTATTGCCGCGGCGTTTATCTTCTGTTCGGCAGCGGCGCTGTTTGCCGGCGGCGGCGGCGATACCGGCGGCAAGTCTTCAAAAGAAATTTCCATCGCCGTCTTTGTGCCCGGGGTAATGTCCGGCAGCCCCATCTATGAGATGCTGGCCGAAGGCGTACGGAAAGCCGGGAGCGAAGAACCCGGCGCGGCGGTAACGGTTATTGAAGGCGGATTCAACCAGGCGGAATGGGAGCCTAAGCTGACGGCCCTGGCCGCCACGGGCAGCTACGATCTCATCGTTTCATCCAATCCGTCCCTCCCGGCGCTGGCGTCGTCGGTGTCAGTAAAATTCCCCAAACAGAAATTCCTGCTTCTGGACGGCGAAATTTCGGGCAACCCCATGATATATACCATGCGGTACAACCAGCGGGAACAGGCCTATGTGGCGGGGTACCTGGCGGCCATGGTCGCCCAGGAAGGTAAAACCGGCGTGGGGAAAACCAGCCGCATCGGGCTCCTGGCGGGACAGGAGTATCCGGCGATGAACACCATCATGCTGCCGGCGTACCTGGAAGCGGCCAAAGCAATTGATCCGGCCTTTGAGGTGGACTTCCGGGTTGTGGGGAACTGGTACGACGCGGGCAAAGGCGCGGAACTCGCGTCGGACATGATACGGAATAAATCCGCGGTAATTCTGTGTGTCGCCGGAGGCGCCAATGAAGGGGCTGTCCAGGCCGCCGCTGAAACCGGGGCCAAGGTAATCTGGTACGACACCAACGGATACGCCGTCAGACCCGGAACCGTGGTGGGCAGCGCCATACTCCGCCAGGATAAAGCCGCCTATGAACAGACCAGGCGTTTCCTTGACGGCACCCTCCCCTTCGGCACCGCGGAAATAGTCGGGATGAAGGAAGGATACGTCGATTTCGTCGAAGACGACCCGAACTATATTGCTGCGGTGAGCCCCGGGATCCGGGAAAAACAGGCGGCCCTTCTGAGCCGGCTCCGGTCGGGCGAACTCGATCTGGGCGAGTAAGCGGGAACATCCTCGGTGGTGGAACTCAGGGGCATTCAGAAATATTTTCCCGCCAATGGTGTCCACGCTCTGGAGAACGCGGATTTTACGCTCCTCCCCGGGGAAATCCACGCCCTGGTCGGCGAAAACGGCGCGGGCAAATCGACCCTCATGCATATCATGGCCGGGTTTATCCGCCCCAGCGCGGGATCAATATACACGGACGGTACCTTGGTAAACTTTCCCGGGCCCGCCGCGGCGCTGGCCTGCGGGATCGGAATGGTGCGGCAGCATCCCCGGCTCGTACCCGGGTTCCAGGTATGGGAAGCCTGTATCCTTGGATCGGCCGGCGGTGCGGCCGGGATTATCCGCAAAAAAAAGATGCGGAAAATGGTGCAGGAGGTATCCGACCAATGGGGCTTTGACCTCCCGGCGGACCAGGGCACCGACACCCTCACGGTAAGCCAGCGCCAGAAATGCGCCATCCTTTCGCTGCTCCTCAGGAACGCCGAGTACCTTATCTTTGACGAACCCACCGCGGTGCTGACCCCCCTGGAAACGGAACGCCTCTTTGATCTCATGGGACGGCTCCGTTCCCAGGGCAAGGGAATCGTACTTATTTCACACAAACTTGAAGAAACCCTTGCCCTGGCCGACCGCGTGACGGTGCTGCGGAAAGGAGAGGTAACCGCGACCCTTCGGGCGGATACAGTCAGCTCCGAGGAAATCAGCACCCTGATGTTCGGCACCGACCGGGAAACCCGTTCCGACAGTACCGCGGATTTTCCCGCGTTTTTACCGGAACAGCCCGCAATGGTTCACGGAGAAAACGACGGGGAACACGAGCAGGCGCCCCTTCTCCGGGTTACCGGCCTGACCGTGGAGATTTCCAAACGCCCCTTTATACGGTCCATTGATTTTGAAGTTCCCCGGGGCAAAATAATCGGTATAGCCGGAGTCCGTGACAGCGGCCTGGAAACCCTGGAACTTGCCCTGACGGGTTTCCTCAATCCTTCCGGCGGAACGGTGGAGGTTAACGGAACCCGCACGGACAACAAAGGACCCCGGACGTTCCGAAAAGCCGGAGCCGCGTACCTCAGCGCTGACCGTACCGGCACGGCTCTGGCGATGCAGCTTCCCCTTTGGGATAGTCTGATTGTCCATGCCCACCGGCGGGCCGAAATGGGCCTTCCGGGACATTTCGGTATTATGAAACGGAGCTACCTTGAAGCCTGGGTTCAGCATATCATGAACCGGGCGCAGGTTTCCCGGTCGCCCCGGAATCCGGCGGAATCATTTTCCGGAGGAATGCTCCAGCGACTCGTCCTTGCCCGGGAATTCGCCGAGCCCGTCCAGCTGATGGTGCTTGCCGAACCCAGCTGGGGTCTCGATACCGCGGGCAGGGAGCTGCTGATAACACGGATAAAAAAATACGCCGCTGGCGGAAAATCCGTCCTGGCTTTTTCCACCGATGTGGAAGAACTTATTGCCATGGCCGATGAAATTCTCGTTCTCCGCAACGGTGAAATCGCGGCCCGTTTTCTCCTGGGCAAGCAGGAACTGCGCGGCCCGGAAACGGACGGAGCGTCTTCCGGCCAGGGAATCAGGGAACTAATCGGGCAGACCATGGTGGGCATGGGGGAAAGCTCTTCAGCGCCGGAGGATCAAAACCGTGAGTAAACAGAAGAATCCCCGGCCCAGGGAACCAAGACAGGCTGCTTACGGCTCGGTTATCACCCTCGTCTGTGCCACCCTGGTGGCCGTAATCCTGATTGCGGTCAACTCCGCGTCACCCGCGGCATCGCTGAAAGCTTTTTTTGCCGGACCATGGTCATCGCCGTGGTTTTCCGGAAACACCCTCGACAGTATCGCCCTGCTTCTGACAGCGTCTCTGGGGATTGCCCTGGCGTTCCGGGGAGGGACGTTTAACCTCGGCGGCGAAGGCCAGATCTACATAGGCGGCCTCGCCGCTTCGGCGCTGCTCCTTTCCGGGGAAACATTCCCCGGCTGGACCATGCTGATCTTCGCGGCAATTGCCGCCATGGCCGTCGGCGGGGCCATGGGCGCGGTTTCCGGACTGCTCAAACGGAGATTCGGGGCAAACGAACTTATCACGACATTTCTGCTTTCCTCCGCCTTAACCCCCGCGGCGGATTATCTTATTACCGGTCCCCTCCGGGATCCTTCGGGGAATCTCCTGGCCACACCGCGGTTCGCGGCGGACAGGATACTGCCCCATATCCTTCCGCCGTCGAGTCTTTCGGTTTCATGCATAATCGCCGCCGTTCTGGTCATTGGAGGCCACATTTTCATTGCCGGGACCGGCCCGGGGTACCGGTTCAGGATTGCCGGGGCGGCCCCGGAATTTGCCCGGTACGGCGGTATCGCGGCGGAGCGGTACTGGACTCCGGCGCTGTTTTTTTCGGGGCTGTTCCACGGACTGGCGGGATTTTTCGCTGTGGCCGGAACCTACGGCATGGGCCATCTCGGCTTCCCCGGAGGATTGGGCTGGAACGCAATCGCCGTGGCCCTTATTGCCCGGAACCATCCATTGGCGCTGTTTCCGGCTGCGCTGATATACGGCTGGCTCAAAGCCGGTTCCGACGCGGCGCTTCTTGCCACGGGCCTCGGCTTTGAGGCGGCTTCGTTTATCCAGGCGGCGGTCCTCATCCTTGCGACGGTACGGTTTGCTGGATTTCCCCGGCTCAGGCTCCGGAGGGTACGCCCATGATAGCCGGCCTTCTTACCGTAGCGGCGCCCCTTATTCTCGCCTCCCTGGGAGGGCTGTTAACGGAGCTGAGCGGAACCCTGGGAGTTTTTATCGAAGGATTTATGGTTCTCGGTTCCTTTTTCGCGTGGATAATCGCGGGATGGACGGGGTCGGTATTTGCCGGCTGCTGTATAACGGCGGTATGCGCGGGGTTTGTGGGCTGGCTTCTCGCCCGGTTTGTCCATAAAACCGGGGCAAACCCTTTTATAGCGGGACTTGCCCTTAACCTGACCGCCGGAGGCCTTACCGATTCACTGTCCATTGCCTGGTTCGGAACAAAGGGGGTTCTGCGGAATCCTGATCTGAAAATCCCGGAGCCTGTGCATATTCCCCTTATAGAAGATATTCCCTTTATCGGCCGGCTGTTTTCGGGACAGCTGCCCTTCGCGTACATTGCCCTGGCCTTTACGCTTGCGGCGGCCCTGGTAATCGGCAAAACACGGCTGGGGCTCCGGCTTAAAGCGGCGGGGCTGTCCCCGGAAGCGGCGATTGACCAGGGCATCTATCCGGCCCGGTACCGGGAAGGCGCCTGGGCGGCGGCGGCGTTTCTTGCCGCCCTGGCGGGAGCGGCCCTTACCTTCAGGGTAGGCGCCTATGCCCCGGGCGGCGTGGCCGGCCGCGGATGGATTGCGCTGGCGGCGGTGTATCTGGGATTCCGCAACGCCTGGGGCTGCGCCGCCGCGTCGCTGGTCTTTGCCCTGGCCGAACGCATCGGGTTTATTGCCCAGGGGCTGCATACCATCCCCGCCACGGTACTCCTGGGATTACCCTCAGCCCTGGCGCTGGTACTGTTCTCGGTATCCCAGGGATTCAGCGCCCGCCGAGGGGGCGGCAAAAAACCTCCCCGGGAATAAACACCGGAACCGGGACGTCTTTTGCCGGCAGCTGGTATACAGCCCGGATAGTACTCCACCACCGAGAAACCCGAAGTGGGGGCAGCGGAGAAGCGTTTGTGTCACACCGTGACACAAACCTTCGGAGCGAGGGGGAGCAGCCCGCCAGAAATGTTACCCCCAGCAGGTAGAGGCAGCAAGCATACGGTCGAAATGGTAACGCCGGGTGTCGGGTAAAAATGGGAATGAGCGGCTTTCTAGGCCGAAGGCCGACGAGGAGCCATTACCATTTTTATCCGACAGGACCCGCAGGTACGGTATACTCGTATGATTGCTGTTTATACAGCCCAGTGCTCCCCCTTAACTATTTGCGTTCCCGGAGGATTTCCGGCATACTGTAACCATGGATGTACTGCAGCGGTTCAGGAAATCGATTCAAATAAAAACGGATTGGCCCGAGGGCGCCCAGGCCGGGGATGGCCGGGCGGAAGCGCCCCTCCGGGAGTTTCAGGAATTCCTGAAAATTTCTTACCCTGAATTCCACAAAAAAATAGAACGCAGCGTTCTGAATCCTTATGCGGTGATCTACCAGTGGCCCGGGGAATCGGCGGAAGCGAAGCCCATCCTGTTCCTCGCCCACTACGATGTGGTTCCCGCGGAAACTGAAAAATGGACGGTGCCGCCGTTTTCCGGAGACGAAAAGGACGGGTATATTTACGGCCGGGGAACCCTGGACATGAAGTGTATCCTCATCGGCATCATGGAAGCCGCGGAAACCCTCTGCGCCGGCGGCTTCCGGCCGAAACAGGATATCTGGTTTGCCTTCGGCGGCGACGAGGAACGGGCCGGAACCTGGGGCGCGAAAACTTCCGTCCGGTGGTTTGCGGAACGGAACATCCGGTTTGCCTGGGCCCTGGACGAAGGAAGTATTGTGGCCCGCAACCAGATAGCCTGGATCGATAAACCCCTGGCTCTTCTGGGTATTGAGGAAAAGGGCTTTGCCAGTTTTGAACTGCGGGCAGCCCAGCAGAGCGGCCACGCGTCCCGGCCGCCGAAAGTGCAGGCCGCGGCGGTGCTCGCCCGGGCGCTCCTCCGGATTTCAAAGAAACCCTTTCCCTTCAGGCTGACCCCGACGGTGGAAGGTTTTTTCCGGAGCCTCGGGGATCTGAGTACCGGTGCCATGGCGTGGGTGCTGAAGCATCCCCGGCTGCTGGGGCCGCTGTTCTTTAAGGCGGTGGCGGGCAGCCCCGCAATAGCGTCCCTGCTGAGGACCACCGTGGCCATGACCCAGCTCGAGGGAAGTCCCGCGGACAATGTCATGCCATCCTCGGTACGGGCGGTTCTCAACCTGCGGCTCCTGGATCCCTGGACCGTGGAGACGGCTTTGGAATATGTCAGAAAGGCTGTAAACGACGGCCGGGTTGAAGTGGATATATGCAACGTTTCCACAGATCCGGTTCCGCCGAATCCCCTGCACGCGAAACGCTCCGGACCGGGCTGGGAAGAAATGGAAGCCGCCGTCAGCGCCGTATTCCCCGGGGTTCCGGTGATGCCTTTCCTGGTGACTGCCACCACCGATTCCCGGCACTACAAGGACCTCTGCGGCGGAATCTTCCGGTTCTGCCCCCTGGTACTGACCCCGGAGGAACTGGCCCTTATCCACGGACATGACGAACGGATATCGGAACAGAACCTCCGGAACTGCGTGAATTTCTATACCGATTTATTAGCTCGGCTCTGAACCGGCAGAATACAGCGAAAGGACATACTATGGGAAATACTGCGGAAAAAACGAACGGCGGAGCTGCGCCCAGTTCCATAAAAATCGGAAAAAAAGCGTTTATCCTTTCGGCTTTAATAATTCTGCTGCTTATGGCTGTGTCGGGTATTCTGACTCTGGTCCTCACCCCCGGGGAATATGAACGGGTAACCGTGGACGGGCGGACTCTGGTGGTGGATGGGAGTTATGCTGAAGTCCCGCGGCCGGATTATCCCTTCTGGCGATGGTTTACCGCGCCGGCGGAAATCCTCTTCGCTCCGGGAAACCTGACGCCCATTGTGCTGATCCTGTTTATCATTGCCGTGGGCGGCTCCATAGCGATTTTGGAATACGCCGGCGTTATGGAGGAACTGGTGAACCTCCTGGTCCGGCGGTTCGCAAAACGGAAATACCTGCTTATTGCCCTGATAATTCTGTTTTTCATGGTGTGCTCCAGCTTCGTGGGTATCTATGAAGGAATGGTACCCATGATTATTTTTATAATTCCCGTCGCCCTGTCCCTGGGATGGGATTCCCTGACCGGCCTCGGCATGAGTCTCCTGCCCCTGGCATTCGGCTTCGCTTCGGCGGTGACGAATCCCTTTACCATCGCGGTGGCCCAGAAGATCGCCGACCTTCCCTTGTTTTCCGGTGCCTGGCTGCGGATTATTTTCTTCGCCGCGGTATATGCCATCGTTACGCTCTTTGTGGTACGCCACGCCAAGAAGGTGGAAAAAAATCCAGCCGCTTCGCTGAGTTTTGCCGACGACGAGAAACTGCGCGGGAAAATGCATGCCGACGGCGGCGCGGGGGCCGCCGCGGAAATCCGCGGCGGCAGGCGCCACTGGAACACCCTGATCTGGTTTGTGAGCTGCGTTATCCTCGCCATGGTTATTGTTGTGGCCACCGCCCGGATCCCCGGGCTTTCGGACGCGGCCTTTCCGGTCATGACCCTGCTCTTTCTCATCGGCGGAATCGGCGGCGGCCTCTTCGCGGGTCTCCGGGGAAAACACCTGGCTCTGAGTTTTTTTAAAGGAGCCCTTAATCTGCTGCCGGGGGTTCTCCTGGTTCTCATGGCCTACAGCGTAAAACACATCATCACCTGCGGAAAAATCATGGATACCATTCTCTACATGGCATCCGAACTGATCAGGCGTTCCCCGCCCATGGCCGCGGCGTTTCTGGTGTACGCCACCACCCTGGTGATGAACTTTTTTATCGGATCCGCCAGCGCGAAGGCGTTTCTCATGATGCCCCTACTGACACCCCTGGCGGACCTGGTGGGTATTACCCGGCAGACCGCGGTCCTGGCCTTTGATTTCGGGGACGGTTTTTCGAATATGATTTTTCCCACCAATGCCCTGCTGCTTATTGCACTTTCCTTTACGGTGGTGGGCTACCCCAAGTGGATGGCCTGGACCTGGAAACTCCAGCTGATTATGCTTGCCCTTACTTCGGCTTTTCTGGCCTTTGCCGTGGTTATCGGTTTCGGGCCGTTTTAAACATGACAGGCACTTGTCATATTCATTGCGCTACACTGTTACCATGGAATATATTCCCGCAAAGACCATAGTCACCCGGACAAAATCCCCCGGCGTGTGGTTTGGTATCGAATACAATATGAATATCTACCGGGGCTGCTCCCACGGCTGCATCTACTGCGACAGCCGGAGTCTCTGCTACGGTATAGAGAATTTCGATACGGTCAGAGCGAAGCAGGACGCCCTGCGGATAATCAGGAACGACCTCGCGGCAAAAAGAAAAACAGGGGTAGTCGGCACCGGTGCCATGAGTGACCCTTACAATCCCTTTGAGAGAGAACTGAAGCTTACCCGGAATGCCCTGGAACTGATCAACGCCTACCGCTTCGGAGCGGCCATTGCCACCAAGAGCCCCCTGGTCGCCCGCGACACGGATATTCTGAAGGACATCGCGGAGCATTCGCCGGTGATGGTAAAGATGACCGTCACCGCCGCGGATGATGGGTTATGCAGAAAAATCGAACCCCGGGTGGCGCCTTCCAGCGAACGGTTCGCCGCGGTAAAGGCCCTCACCGACGCGGGGGTCTGCGCCGGAATACTGATGATGCCGATTCTTCCCTTCATCGAAGATACGGAAGACAATATTCTGTCCATTGTCCGCCAAGCCGCGGAAAGCGGCGCCCGGTTTATTTATCCCGCCATCGGCATGACCCTCAGAGCGGGAAACCGGGAGTATTTTTACGAACAGCTGGACAGGGAATTCCCGGGCATCAGGGAAAAATATATCCGCAGTTACGGCGACCGGTACAGCTGCACATCCACAAAAGTCCGTTCACTTTGGAAGCTCTTTACCGCCGAATGTCAGCGGTTCGGGATCCGGTACGAGATGCGGGATATCATCATTGACTACAAACGGGGATATACTTCGAAACAGCTCAGCCTGTTCTGAGGGCGTTTATTATTATCAGCCCGCGGCCGCGATGGCATCACAGAGGTAATCCATTTCTTCCCGGGAATACCGCTGGTCCACGGGGACCGACAGAATATGGGCGTAAATATACTCCGCTCCGGGATAATCCGCGGGATCGAGATGGGGCGGCACCGGCCAGTACACGGTGGATTTTATTCCGCGGCGCCCGAGAATCTCCTGCGCCCGGTCCCGGTCTTCAGCGTAGAGCGGGAAATGGCTGGGGCAGACACCTTCAGGCAGGTCCGGGAATACCGGTCTGAGACTGGAGGAAAAGGGATTCCGTTCCAGGACAGCGCGGAAATTTTCCCGCCGTTTTGCAATCGCGTCCCGGTAAGGGTAATGGGCGATAATTTCCTTGGATGTCTCATCACTTTCAAAAACGTCGAACATCCGGCGCAGGCGCAGTTCGGTCTTCCAGAAAATATCGCCGACCGCTTCCTCAGTAGCGCCGGGTTCACCCTTCAGTACTTTTTCGCGGGTCTCGAAACAGGCGATCCTTCCGGCGATATGTTCCTCCTCCGGCGGCAGCGTAGGCAGGGTGAACTGCCCTCTGCGTTTGACCGCAATCCCGCCGGAGGGGATTCCCATCCATTTGCGGAGGCTGCCCGCGGCGTAGGCCGCGTGCCCGTCAATTCCATCGGAGGAAAATACCGAATGGGTAATATCGTGGAGTACCGCGGCCCCGGAATCGGAACACTTCCGGACAAAGTCCCTGCTGTAGGATGAAAAGCCATAGTAGCCGCAGAGGTTGAGCACGGAAATATCCGGGATTGCCGCTTCATCGAAAACCGGAGTCAGCAGTTCCGGGGAAACGTCATAGAACCTGAGGCTGTATCCCGCCTTGACATAGGAGTCGATCACCGTTTCGCAGGTGTAGGCCGGAAGATAGGCCTTTAGTTTTTCATCCCGCTGTTTGAGGTCCAGGAGTGAATAGTAAATTCCGCAGCGGCCGGACATGAAAAACCGCAGGTCACCCTCAAGGGATCCGGGAAAATCCTGGACTTCCCCTTGGGTGCTTTCGAGACAAAACATTCCGCCGACTTTCATGGTTATTCCTTTCAGGACAGCCGCATATACATACCATCCCTCACAGAAGCATGGGGATACCAATCCCGGGGGCCCGTCTGATGGAAAAAATCAGCCTGCGGCTGGTTTCTTTCCATCCAAACCTCTGTTTGAAGACACCTCACAGGGCCTGCTCCTACCATGCTTCTGTGCCGCTGTCCGGTATCCTGCGGCTGTCCTGCCTTGGATGAGGGAGTTAAAATCCTTTTATGACCGAATCGTCCAGAACCCGTATTATTTCACAGGCGAGTTTAACGGCGTTTTCATAATCCGAGTACGCCGAGATACCGTAGTGGGTGTGGGCGTACCGCACCGGGACGCCGATAACGATAACCGGTACAGCTTTGCCGGTGACATGGATGATACCGCCGTTGGTTGACCCCGCGGCGCGGACCGCCTCCTGGGCGGGGATTCCCTTTTCCTTTGCCTTGTCCAGGGCAAAACGCTGGAACCGGGGATTGGTGATCATCCTGGCGTCGATATGCCGCAGCATGGGCCCTTTCTTGAGGGCGGTCTGTGACGCGTAGGCGTCCACCACCGTATCATCCGCGGGACAGCCTTCGAAGGAAATGGCGATATCCGGCCGCACCACCTGAGCGGTAACCGTTGCCCCCCGGAGCCCGACCTCCTCCTGGGCGGCGAAAGCGCCGGTGATGTTGACCTTGAGATTTTCCCCGGACAGTTCCTGCAAAGTCGAAATAATCGCCGCGCAGCCGAGCCGGTTATCGAAGCCTTTGCCGACCATGGTATCGTGGGCCGGAGAATATTCAAAAGCGACCTCCGGTACCACCGGAGCGGCCACGGGGATTTTATACTCCTCCGCCACTTCCCGGTAACTGGACGCTCCCACATCGATGACGAGGCTGGAGATTTCCAGGGGGGCCTTCTTTTCCGCCTCGGTCATATAGTGGGGCGGCTTGCTGGCCACCACACCGGGAATGTATTTGCCTTCGGTGTTTTTTATCAGAACCCGGTGGGCGGGGATATTGGAAACGACCCACCCGCCGATGGGGATAAAATCAATCATTCCGTTGGGACGGATGGCTTTTACCATAAAGCCGACTTCGTCGCTGTGGGCATCGAGCTGGAGCACCGGAAGCCCGTCCCGGCTTCCCGGCCGGCGGATGTAGAAGTTCCGCATGGCATCTTCAGTACAGTCACCGAGTCCGGCGGCGTACTGCCGGATCAGTCTGACCGGCTCATCCTCAAACCCGGAAATACCCGGCGCGTCAGACAGAGCCGCTATCATTTCAATTGTTTTCTGCTTATCCATGATTTAATCCTTTTGGCGGCATAGTTCAACAGTCCGCCGGCAGTATCATACTTTGACCTTTTCGAATTCTACCACGAAATCCGCGAGATAATCAGCCATGGCCTGGAGCATCTTTTTGCCCCACTCCTCGGTGGCCGTATTGGGATGGTCGGGACCGATCCATCCGTTGTCCGTTACGTGAGGGGTCGCCCGGGGAACCGTTACCTGGATGCCTTTGAATTCCACGGTGTAAAAACCCGTTGCCTTGAGCCCCGGAGACACGTCTTTGAGCTTGAGGTCTTTGTTAATTTCACTCATGTCCACCAGGGATGGATCGATGCCCATGATACCGGCGGTTTCCTCGCCGCCGCCGTGGCCGCCCTTCCATGCGGGATCCATTTCCCAGACATTGAGCCACCAGTTGAGCAGGGCCAGGAGACAGCCTTCCTTGTCGAGTTCGATACCGATGCGCTCAATGGTTTTGACGTTCCCGCCGTGGCCGTTGAGGATGATGAATTTTTTCGCGCCGTGCTGGCGGAGGCTGTCGATGATCCGTTTCATAAGCTGGTACAGAATATCCATGCCGATATTGATCGTTCCGGGGAAGGGTTCAAGACTGTCGCAGGATCCGTAGGGAATCGTGGGCACGATCAGTATTTCTTTGTTTTTTTCTTCCAGCAGTTCCAGAATCCGGTCAGGGATCAGGGTATCGGTTCCCAGGGGAAGGTGCCTGCCGTGGCATTCGATGCTGCCCACGGCAATGATAACGATGTCGTGTTTCTTAAAATAAGCCTCGGCCTGGGGCCAGGTTATATTGGCTAAACGCATAATTTCTCCTTAAAAAAAGGGTACACGGACCTTCCGGCCCGGGTACCCTGCATTACATCCGCTGTTCTGCGGGATTTACGTTCCTGCACCGGAAGGCCGGTCCGCCGCGGGATGCGGCGGAAAACCGACCGGTTTCTGGAACTATCTCCGGACCTGGACTCCTTCGAGTTTGTGGTACCCGATGGGATCAAGGATGAAATTTTCCACTTTGTTGTTCGCGCCGGCATTGATCTCGGTATACACAATGTTGGCGTTGTTGGCAATATCCGCGAGCCGAACCGCGAGATCCCGGTAGGCTGCTTCCCGGATTCTGGGATCGGTGTTGGTGCGGCCGGTGGTTACCAGGCGGTCCACTTCGGGATCGGAGATAAAGGACCGGTTACCCGGGGCGCCGTGCTGGCTGGAATGTTCCAGTGAGTAGTAGGTATAGTCCGCGTCCTTGGTGGAGGTTACCCAGCCGAAGTAGCCCATGTCGTGTTCGCCCGCGGAGGTCCGCTGGATAAAGGCGCCGAATTCCAGAACTTCAAGCTTGCAGTTGATGCCCACTTCCCGGAGCATTTCCACCACCGCCTGGCAGACTTCCACCCGGTCCTTGTTGTTGTTGACCCAGATGGTACAGCTGAACCCGTTGGGGTATCCCGCGTCGGACAGAAGTTTCTTCGACAGCGCCGGATTGTACTCGGGCACGCCGGTGCTGTAGTACCCGTATACCGCGGGGGCTACGATGGCGTCCGCCGGCTCACCGCTGCCGGAGAGCACCGTATCGATAATGAGCTGCCGGTCAATGGCGTGGGTAATAGCCTGGCGCACCAGTTTGTTGTCAAAGGGCTTTTTCCGCATGTTCATGGAAATGTAGAAGCAGCTCAAAGAAGGAGCCGTGTACATGGTAAGATTTTTGTTCGCGTCCACAATTTTGAAGTCGTTGGTGGTCATATCGTAGGCCAGATCGATTTCCCCGGTTTCCAGGGCGATGGTCCGCTGGGACGCTTCGGGAATGACCTTCATGACCAGGTTTTTGGTTTTGGCGGGGCCGGCGTAGTACTCTTCATACGCTTCAAGCTTAACCGAGTCGTTCTGGCTCCAGGACACGAATTTGTAGGGGCCGCTGCCGATGGGCTGCCGGATAAACCGGTCGGGATCGGCCTGGACATAGGCCTTAGGAACGATCGCGGCAAAGGGAACCGCCAGGTTCCGGAGGGCCGGCGCGTAGGGAGCCTTGGTGGTCACCACCACGGTGTAGGAATCTTCAATTTTAACATTGTCGATGAAGTCGACAATATAGGAAACCGAACCGGAGGCGATGGCCCGGTCAAGGGAGAATTTTACATCATCCGCGGTCAGCTCCGTTCCGTTGTGGAACTTGATTCCCTTGCGGATAAAAAACCGGTAGGAAACATCCGACAGCTGTTCCCAGCGTTCCGCGACCTGGGGCACCAGTTCGTTGGTTACTCCGTCGACTTCGACCAGGGTGTCGAAGATATGGTTGGTAACCTGGACCGCGGGGGTTTCCTTGCCCACGTGGGGATCAAAGGATGTTACGTCCGCTCCCTGTCCCCAGGTGATGGTATCCTTGTAGGTTCCGTCTCCCGCGCCGGAATCACTTCCGCCGCCGGCAAAGGCAAAAGCCGCCGCGAGCAGCAATACCGCGGCGATAGAAATAATCTTTTTCATTTTTGTCCTCCTGAAATTTTTTAAACCGGATAATCCGGCACTGGTTACACTAGGGTACAGGCCACAAAATGGTTTTCTTCGGCTTCCTTAAAGGGAATATCCGCGCCGAGGCACGCATCCGTTACGTAGGGACACCGTTTGGCGAAACGGCATCCCGGCGGCGGTTCAATCGGAGAGGTCAGCTCCCCCTTGAGGGAAATACGCTGCACATCGAAATCCGGATCCGGAACGGGTATGGCCGAAAGCAGCGCCTGGGTGTAGGGATGCAAAGGTTTTTCGAAGAGCTTTCCCGCCGGAGCTTTTTCGACCATCTGGCCGAGGTACATAACCAGGATGTCATCGGACAGATGCTTAACCACCGAAAGGTCATGGGTAATGAACAGGTAGGTAAATCCCATCCGGTCCTGAAGGTCCTGCATGAGGTTGAGTATCTGGGCCTGGATAGAAACATCCAGGGCGCTGACCGGTTCGTCACAGACAATCATCTTCGGGTCGAGGGCCAGGACCCGGGCGATACCGATCCGCTGCCGCCGGCCGCCGTCGAGCTCATGGGGGTAGGTGTTGACCAGCCGGGGCGCCAGGCCGACCATGTCCATGAGTTCCAGGGCCCGCTTCCGGAGGCCCTCCTTATCCCGGGGGGAATAGAGCTTCTGAATGAGCAGGGCCTCGTAGATGGTTTCGCTTACGGTCATCCGGGGATTGAGGGACGCGAAGGGATCCTGAAAAATAATCTGCATATCCCGGCGCATGGCCTTCATCTTCTTCTTATCGTAGGCGAGGATGTCTTCCCCCTCAAAGAGGACCTTTCCCGAAGTCGGTTCATGGAGCCGGAGGATGGCCCGGCCCAGGGTGCTCTTGCCGCAGCCGCTTTCACCGACGATCCCCAGGGTTTCCCCCTTCATAACGGTAAACGAAACATCGTCCACCGCGTGGAGAACACCGAAGGGTGTATTGAAGTATTTCTTGAGATGCTCCACCCGGAGCAGTTCGGTCTTTGCGTGGGCCATTACAGAACCTCCCCATTAGCGGACAGCGCAGGTTCCTCACCGGCAGCGTCCGGCTGAGCGGCAGAGGGAAATTCCCTTCCCGCGTAAATACAGCGGACCAGATGGCCGGTTTCGGTTTCCGTAAGGGCCGGGACAGCCTGTATACACTGCTCCGATACGTAATTGCACCGGGTATGGAATTTGCAGCCTTCGGGCAGGCAGGTGGGATCGGGCATCAGGCCTTTGATGGGTTTGAGACGCACCACCTCTTTTGCCAGACTGGGAATGGACTCCAGGAGCCCGATGGTATAGGGATGTTCGGGATTCTTGAATATGTCCCGGAGCGTGCCGTATTCCACGATTTCTCCGGCGTAAATTATGGCCACGTGGTCGCAGTTCTGCGCGACTACCCCCAGGTCATGGGTAATAAGCAACATGGAAGTATTCAGCTTGCCCTTGAGGGACTGAATCATTTCCAGCACCTGGGCCTGGATGGTCACATCGAGCGCCGTGGTGGGCTCATCGGCGATAAGCAATTTTGGGTTGCAGGCAAGAGCGATAGCGATGATGACCCGCTGTTTCATTCCCCCGGAAAACTGGTGGGGATATTCCCCTGCCCGGTCCGCGGAGATCCCCACGGTTTCCAGCATGTCCCGGGCCGCCGCCGCGGCTTCGGCTTTGGTCATTTTATTATGCGCCTGGATTACTTCCATTATCTGGTCGCCCACGGTCATGACAGGATTGAGGCTCGTCATGGGATCCTGGAAAATCATGGAAATCTGCCGGCCCCGGATGCCCCGCATTTTCGCTTCGCTGAGACCCAGCAGTTCCTGTCCGTCAAAGTGTATCTTTCCCCCGCAGATTTCCCCCGGAGGGCTGGGGATGAGACGCATGATCCCCTTTGCCAGGGTTGTCTTGCCCGCGCCGGTTTCCCCGACGAGACCCAGGGTATGGCCTTCCTTAAGGGACAGGCTGATGCCGTTGAGGGCTTCCACGGTACCATCGTCGGTTACGTACCGGATGGCCAGATCTTCTATCCGGAGCAGTTCTTTCTCGTCACTCATAGCAGCCACCGTACCTTAGGTTTTGAGTCTCGGATCAAGGGCGTCCCGGAGTCCGTCGCCCACCACGTTAAGGGCCAGAATCGTGAGCATAATACCGAGCCCCGGAATAACCGTAATATGCCATCCGTCCCGGATATACGAGCGGGCCCCGGAAAGCATGGATCCCCATTCCGGGGTCGGCGGCTGAATGCCGAGGCCGAGGAAGGAGAGCCCCGCGATAGAAAGGATGGCTCCGGCCACACCCAGAGTCGCCTGGACGATCAGCGGCGCCATGGAGTTGGGAATAATATATTTGAAGATAATACGGGAATCCCCCGCCCCCAGCGCCCGGGCCGCCTCAATGTACTCCTGGTCCTTGACCGTGAGAACCGAGGCGCGGACCGTCCTGGCAAAGGTCGGGATATAGGAAATCGCGATGGCGATGAGTACATTGGTCAGGCTCGTTCCCAGGGCCGCCACAATTGCCGTGGCCAGGAGCATGGACGGTATGGCCAGAAGAATATCCATAAAACGCATGATCGCGTTGTCGGCGAATTTACCGTAATACCCCGCCAGGGCGCCGAGGACTCCGCCGATCAGCGTGGAAATGACAATCGCGAAGGTTCCCATGAACAGGGAATACCGGACGCCCCAGAGCATGCGGAGCAGTATGTTCCGCCCGAATTCATCCAGGCCGAAGGGGTACTGCCAGCTCGGTCCCTGCAGGCGCATGCGGAGATTCTGTTTTATCACGTAGTTGTTGTACACCGACTGACTGGTGACAAAGTCAATGACAATGGTACCGACGGCGATCACCACCAGGATGGAAAGAAACCCAAGCCCCACCAGGGCGAGTTTGTTTTTCTTGAGCCGCCGCCAGACTTCGGCCCAGAGGGATCTTTGCTTTTGTCCGCCTGATTTTGCGGAAGTTTTTTTCAGTGCCATTATACGACCCCCTTGGACGTGGTTTTATACTGGGATTTAATCCTCGGATCGACAAAGGCATAGATGATATCCACACAAAGGTTAACAATGGAAAAGGTCACCGCCATAAAAATGACTGCCCCGAGCACCATGGGAATGTCCTTGCTGCCGATGGAATCAACCATAAGGCGGCCCAGACCCGGCCAGGAGAACACCGTCTCTGTCAGCATGGCTCCGCCGAGGAGAACCCCGAACTGGAGTCCCACAGCGGTGATGATCGGGATGAGGGCGTTTTTGAACATATGCCTGCGGGTTACTTCCTGCTCGGTTATTCCCTTGGAACGGGCGGTAAAAATATAATCCTGCCGGATAACCTCCAGCATGGATGACCGGGTCATACGGACCACCGTGGCGGCGGCGCCGGTCCCCAGGGTCAGGGCAGGCAGGACAATACTTCTCAGGAGCGGAATAAAGCCCGTTCCCATGCCCTGGGATGGAAGCCATCCCAGCTTGAGGGCAAAGAGCAGCGAAAACAGGAGCCCCAGCCAGAAGTTGGGCATGGAGACCCCCACCAGGGATAGGACCACCGAAACATTGTCCATGGCTGTGTACTGTTTCTTCGCGGATAAAATCCCCACGGGAATACCGATGAGGAGCGCCACAAAAATCCCCGCGAAGGCCAGGATAACCGTATTGGGGAATTTGTCCCAGACCTGGTCCCAGACACTGATTTTGTTTTTATAGGAGGTTCCCAGATCACCCCTGAGCATGTTCTTCATGTAATTGAAATACCTGACCAGAAGGGGGTCGTTGAGTCCCAGTTCTTCCCGTTTCAGTTCCAGCGCCTCCGCGGTGGCCTGGTCCCCAAGGATGATTGCCGCGGGATCTCCGGGGGTCAGGTTGAGGATAAAAAAGACAATGAAGGTAACGCCCAGAAGAACGGGAATCATAAGAAGCAGTCTTTTCAGAATGTACTTAATCATGGCAGCCCCCGCAACAGGATTCAATAAAAATGAATAAAAATCAATATTACCGGGGAATTTTCTGTATTTTTATTCAGAATATTCCCGTTTTCTGCAAGAAAATACGTTTCAATTCTCCAAAAAATCCAATAATATCATCACCACCGCAGTGGTCTGGGAACACACCCAGGATTGCTATTTGCTTTCCAGAGTCCGGATGTGCATGTATACGGTATTCTTTGTTATGCCGAGGTCCTTGGAAATAAGCTTTACTGAGTTTTTCAGCTTGAATATTCCCTGGTGGTACAGGAGGGTAATGATCTCCTTGTTTTTCTGTGACACGGGGATTGAAGAATCCGATTCTACATTGGCTTTTGTTTTCTCCAGGGCCTTTACGATCAGCTCATCGGATTCACTGATAAAATTCTCGGTTACGTATTCGGTGTAATTGTTGTTGGGAAGAAAGCTTTGGAGCACCGTGGAAAAAGACGTATCCATATAAAAGTTGATACATAAAAGTCCGATAACCGTATCCTGCTCCCCAAAGATGGCGATAGTTACGGCTTTAACGGGTTTTCCGTATTTGCTTTTCGAATGGTAGGCAATAAAGTGCGCTCCGTCACTTTCGGTAATTTTTTCCAGCATGGAAAGGGCAAGGTCCGTTATGGGGGCGCCTTCCTTCCGCCCCGAGTGCATACCGTTTACGATTTTGATAACCGAATGGTCGAGGTCATCCAGATCATGGAGTACGAACTCGAAAGCTCCGCCCAGATACGCCGCCAATCCGTCCAGGCAGGCTTTGTAGGAATTTAAAATATGTTTATCGGTGCTGGATAGGGAACTCTTGGTCTTTGACATATTATTCTACCAATAATTCAGCCGTTTCAGGAACAGATGAACCTAAACCTGACTAAATTATTTTTTATTCTACAGGGTGAATTAAATACTGTCAAATAATAAAAACAGGGTATCCGCAGTTTATTGTATTGCCCGGCACAGAAGCATGGAGGGACCGGGTTCGGGGGTCCTGCCTGTGGGAATGGGTTCTGGCTCCTCAGCGGCCTTCGGCCTCGAAAGTCGCTCAGAACCCATTCCCACAGGCACCCCGCGATACAGGTAAACACCATACTTCTGTGCCGCTCTTCCGTATTGCTGCGGGTATCCTGTTTTGGGGGTGCTGGGTGGCGGTGGATGGTTACGGTATTTGTATATGATTATCCGGTGGTACCAATATACCCCCGGCGGGGATACCGCCGGGGTTTTGCTGTATTACAGTTTGTCCAGGAAGGGGATTCCGGTTACTGCCAGCTGTTTTTTGAGCTCCCGGAAATCCTCTTTGTATTTTGCTTCCATGGCGGGCTCGAGGCGGCCGAAGGGTTCCCGGCAGTAGCCCGCGTCGAGGCCCATCCACTGCATCTCGGCTTTTATCCCGACCTGGAAACCCCGGTCCAGGGTGTGCATGATGATGGCGTTGGCAATACGCTGTTTTTCCGCTGCCGCGAAAAGGTTTCCCTCCTGCACCGCTTTGTATATATCCAGGAACGGTTCGGGAATCAAATTATAGAAAGAACCGATGATACCATCCGCCCCGAAGCTCAGTCCGGTCATGGCCATTTCATCCGCCCCGGAATAGACCATAAAATCCTGTCCGATTTCTTCTTTTATACGCATCATCTCAAACTGGGATGTAAGGGTGTACTTGATGCCTTCCACCCCTTTTATCGACGCCAGGGATTTTATAAAATTGAAACCCACGGCCCCGGCGAGGGCAATATTGTACACAACCATGGGGATATTCACGGATTCTGAAATATCCCGGTAATAGCTGTACATCTGGGACTCGGAGAATTTCCAGTAGAAGGGCGGCACCGAGGAAATCGCGTCCGCTCCGGCGGCTTCAGCGTGTTTTGCCAGGTCCGCGGAAATTCTCGTCCCGATGGCGCCCACATGGACAATCACCGGGACACGGCCTTTCACTTCATCAATCACATCCTCAACCAGTTTCTTCCGTTCCTCCGGGGTCATGAGAAATCCCTCTCCGGTGCTTCCGGTGAGGTACAGACCATGGATACCCCGGTCAATCAAATAGGAAGTTACCTTCCGCTGGCGCTTTTCATCGTAGTTTTCGTGTTCATCAAAGCAGCTGACCAGCGCAGGGATGACACCTTTAATTTCCTTAAGGGGAACGCGGCTCATAGTTTACTCCTTAATCTCCGTTGCATTAATAAAATGGCAGGAAGCGTAATGTTCCTTGTTGTTGACCAGATATTTTTTTAAACCCGGCGCTTCGGTCCGGCAGCGTTCCCGGCACTCGGGGCATCGGGGATGGAAATGGCATCCCGCCGGCGGGTTTATGGGGCTGGGTACGTCGCCCTGGAGCATGATCCGTTTTGATCTGCGGTCCAGGTCAGCCACAGGGATGGCTGAAAGCAGCGCCTTGGTATACGGGTGTAGGGTATTCTTGTAGAGATCCTCACTTTCGGAAAGCTCAACGATTTTTCCCAGGTACATCACCGCGATCCGGTCGCTGATATATTCCACCACACTTAAATCATGGGTGATGAACACATAGGTCAGCCCCCGTTCATCCTTCAGTTTTTTCAGAAGTTTGATTACCTGAGCCTGGATGGAAACATCCAGGGCGCTGACCGCTTCGTCGCAGACGATCAGTTCGGGATCAACGCTGAGGGCCCGGGCGATGCCGATCCGCTGGCGCTGGCCGCCGGAAAACTCATGGGGATAACGGTCCATGTAATCGGCCTGCATGTTCACCGCTTCCAGGAGTCCGGCGATTTTTTTCCGCCGTTCTGTTCTGGTTTTAATGCCGAACTTTTTCAGCGGATCCTCCAGGGAACCGAAGATGGTAAACGCCGGATTCAGCGATGAGTACGGGTCCTGGAAAACAATCTGGAGCCGTTTCCGGAATTCCTGAAGCTCCCGGGGTTTGAGCTTCATCAGGTCAACCTGTTCCGGCGTGCTCCCGCCAGCGTCAGCGGCCGGCGCGGAGGTTCCGCGGTATTCCACGGACCCGCCGCTGGCTTTAACCAGCTGCAGGATGGTTTTTCCCAGAGTGGTTTTTCCGCAGCCGCTTTCGCCCACAAGACCCAGGGTCTCGCCGCGGTATATGTCCAGGTCAACACCGTCCAGCGCCTTTACATGGCCCACGGTTTTCTTGAACACCCCTTTGTGCACGGGGAACCAGGTCCTGAGATCCCGGATTCTGAGAATCACTTCCTTGTTATCGGTCATACCGGTTTCCCTCCGCTTTTCCAGCACCGGACCCCATGGGTCCCGCCGAGGCTCACCTCTTCGGGCATGGATGAGCACCGTTCATGGCAGTAATCACAGCGGGGGGCAAACTGGCAGCCCGGGGGACGGTTAAACGGATCCGGGGTACTTCCCTTAATCGGTTCCAGGACCTGATTCTTTCCTTTGCCCAGAATGGGAATCGATTCGAGAAGCGCCTGGGTGTAGGGGTGCGCCGGAGTCCTGAGAACTTCCTCAACGGTTCCCCGCTCCACGATATTCCCCATATACATAACGATCACATCGTCGGCCAGTTCCGTAACCACCCCCATGTCATGGGTGATCAGCATGATCGCCGTTTCCCGGGTTTCCTTGAGCTTTTCAATAAGCTCGAATATCTGGGCCTGGATAGTCACATCCAGGGCCGTGGTCGGCTCATCGGCGATCAGGAGCTGGGGGTCGCAGGCCATGGCCATGGCGATCATGGAACGCTGGCGCATTCCCCCGGAAAACTGGTGGGGGTATTCCCTGACCCGCTGTTCCGGAGCGGGGATTCCCATGCTGCGGAGCAGGTCCACGGATTTTTCCCGGCGCTCTTTTTTATTCATCGCCGTATGGTACTGGAGGTTTTCACCGATCTGGAATCCGATGGAATAAACAGGATTGAGGGCCGTCATGGGGTCCTGAAAAATCATGGCCATTTCCTGTCCCCGGAGGGACCGCATGATCCTGCCGTTTGCCTCGAGCCGGTCAACCCGGATCGGTCCATTTTCTTCACTGTTGTAGGTGATGGATCCCTTTTCTATTCTCGCCAGCTGGGGGAGCAGCCGCATGATGGCGGACGCGGTAACACTCTTGCCGCAGCCGCTTTCCCCCACAACACCCAGGGTCCGCTTTCTGCAAATATCAAATGAAACACCCCGGACGGCTTTGTTGCACCGCTGGTTGTTATAGAAATACACTTCCAGGTCCTTCACCTGGACCAGGATATCTTTTTGGTCCATGTTCCTACCCCTGCTGGGACGGATCGGTGGAATCCCTGAAGCCGTCTCCGATAAAGTTGATGCTCAGCACGAAAAGAGAAATCACGATACCCACCGGAAGCCAAATCCACCAGTTCTCCCGGAGAATCGTGATGTCCTGAGCAACATTAAGAATGTTCCCCCAAGTCGCGATCTGCAGAGGGACCCCCAGGCCGAGAAAACTCAACCCCGCTTCTTCCAGAATAAACATGGCGGTGCTGAGGGTAATATTCACCGCGATGGGACCCAGGGCATTGGGAAGCATGTGCTTGAAGCAGATAACGAAACTGTTGATTCCGAAGGCCCTGAGGGACTGAACGTACTCCTCTTCCCGGATCGACAGTATCCGCGCCCGGGCCATGCGGTACATGCTGCCCCAGCCGGTAATAATAAAAATGACGATCAGGTTCATGAGACTCTGCCCGATTATCGTAACCAATAAAAGCACCAGGATGATCTGGGGAAAACTCATAAAGACTTCCGAAACCCGGAGGCAGGCCGCGTCAAAAAAACCGCCCTTGTATCCCGCGTAGCATCCCAGGGAAACGCCGATCAGAGCCGCTCCCAGGGCGCTCCCGAATCCTACCAGGATAGAAATCCTCCCGCCGTATACGATCCGGGCGAAGATGTCCCGGCCGACCTTATCGGTTCCGAGGATATGTTCCGATGAAGGAGACTGAAGGATTGAATTGAGATCTATCGCCAGGGGGTTGTACCGGCAGATCAGGGGGGCGAAAACCGAAGCCAGAAGGATCACGGAAAAAACAGCAAGCCCGAATACGGAAAGCTTATTGTTGAAGAATTTCCGCAGCGCCCGGCTGATTTCCCGGCTGCTTAGGAGGCCCGCTTCTTCCTTCGCCAGGATCTTATCCATCTGCCGGTCCAGGCGGCTCTTTCGTCTTACCGCAGTATCACTCATAGCCGCTCCTTAACTCAATTTAACCCGCGGGTCCAGCAGTGCGGTGAACACATCCACCAGAAAGCTCGCCAGGAGCATCACCGAAACCATAAGCAGGGCGATCATCATAACCAGGGGATAATTCTGGCCCCGCACCGCGGAGACGAATTCCCGCCCGATCCCCGGCCACTGAAAAACCTGCTCAAGCACAACGGAGCCTCCCACCAGGGTCGGCAGCCGGAATCCTATAAGCACAATAACCGGGGTCAATGCCACCCGGAATCCGTGGACAAAGTTTACCCGCCATTCGGGAAGCCCCTTGCTCCGGGCGGTTTTGATAAAGTCCTTGTTCATGGCGTCCAGCATACTGGACCGGGAATACCGCATGACCCCGGCGGTCATGGAAAGGGCCATCACCAGGGAGGGCAGGACGAGATTCGGGACGCGGTCGAAAAAGCCGGTATACTCCGGACTCAGCCGGCCTCCGGCGGGCAGCCAGTTGAGACGGAGGGAGAATATCAGGATGGCCACCAGGCCGAAGAAAAACTGGGGAATGGAAACCCCCAGCATACCCGCCACGGTCAGGGCGGTATCGCCGATGGACCCGCGCTTGAGGGCACTCACGGTCCCGAGGACACTCCCGAAAACCGTGGAAAGGAGCAGCGCGATCCCCGCCAGTTCCAGAGTCGCCGGGAGTCTGGTGGCCACAATGGATTTTATGGCCACGCCGCTGGTAAGGCTGTACCCGAAATCGCCCTTCACCACATTAAAGAGCCATTTTCCGTAACGCACGATAAACGGATCGTTCAGCCCCAGGGCTTCCCGCATGGCATTGAGCTGGGCTTCGGTCATGGAAGCCATGGCTTCCGGTCCGATCATATAGGAAACAGGATCCCCGGGGGTCAGCTCAAGTCCGAGATAAATAAGGAAACTGATAACCAGCAGCATGGGAAGCATTATCAGTAAACGCCGGATAATATATGCAGCCACGGGAATCCCCTTCAGGGAACCGCTAAAAAACCCGGTTGAAGTTTTTAGAAGTTCTCTTCAGCAAAAATTCAATAGAAAAAACGCCGGCCCAGACGGACCGGCGAAGACGTATCTGTTTTTATTTCTTGGGGAATTTATTCACAAAGAACAGCCGGGTATAGAACATATTCACGGGGAAAACCTTCATACCGGAAACTTTTTCCAGAGCAATGGCGTCATTGGAATTCTTGGTGTATCCGTAATCGAGGTTGTTGGCATTGGCGTTGATCACCAGGTTGGCGTCATTCTCGCCGCTGGGGTACGAACGGATTTCATCGATTTTTGCCACGCCCTTGTAGTAATCCCGGAAAGGCACGAATACCGCGTAGTCGTTCATCTTGGCTTCCCTGACCATAAAGGGACCGGAGCCGACGGGTTTCTGCCAGTAAGCGTTCTGCTGGAACTGGGCAGGGTCGGTGCCGATAAAATAACTCTGGGGAAGCGGGGCGAACTGGGAGAAGGTCATGAGCATGTTGGGATCCAGGGCGGCAAATTTAATGGTAATGGTATTGCCGTTAATCTGGATTCCCCGTACATCCTGGGCCGACCCGGCTTTGAATTCCGCGGCGCCGTCAATGGCGTTGAAGGTCGAAGCAAACACCGCGTGAATAGCGGGAACCTTAAGGGCGTACTCGATACTCCATTTGACATCCTGGGGGGTGATGGGTTTTCCGTCATGCCATTTGATATTGTTCCGCATGGTAAAGGTAAGGGTCATGTTGTCCGGAGAAACTGTGTATGACGAAGCCAGGGCGCCTTCCTTGGGAGCGAGGGAACCGTCCGCAACGATAAGCCGGTCAAAGAGAACCTTGGAACCGATATACACTCCGGGGTTGAACCAGGGATGCTCAAAAAACTGCACGGGCCCGGCGTTGGTCTTAAGAACCTTTTTCCCGGAAGCGTCGGGTTTTACATCCCAGTTGATGATGTTCCAGTCGTAATTGTACTGGGCGTTGCCGTTGGTGTCCCCGGTCCGGGTAACCGTATCCCGGCAGAAAATGAACAGGGGCTGGTAATACAGCGGAATGGCGAACAGGTTTTCGTTTTCATATTTCTGCAGTTCGTTGAAAGCCGCCTTCTGTTTTGCCACATCCGCGGTGGCGTTGGTGGCCGCGATAAGCGTGTCGAGCTGGGGATCCGTAGGGGTATGGGAATTGCCCGCGGAACCGCCGATGTATTTATTGTAGTATTCATGGAGAACCAGGGCGGCGGTGGCGCCGTACAGGACATCCCAATCCACCGCGGAAGGACCGTTTACCGGATCCTTGGGCGGCATCCACAGGAGGGTATTAAAATCTCCCTGTATCCTGCGGAAGTTGGCCTTAATCCCGACCGCTTCGAGGTAAGCCTGAACGGCAACCATCAGATCCACGGTCTGCTGGTCGTCATAGTAATACCCCACATCCAGGGTGTAGTTCGGATCCCACTTGGCCGCCTTGAGCAGCTCCATGGCTTTGGACGGATTGTACGTATAGTTATTCAATCCGGAAACTTTCCACTCACCATTGGGGGTAAGGCTGTTCGCGGGAACAGCCTTGTCCAGGAGCAGGGTTCTGCAGATTGTATCCATATCAATCGCGTAAGCAATCGCCTGGCGAACCTGGGGGTCCGACAGGGGATTGCTGTTTACGGCTCCGGTCCCGCCCGCTTTGTCACTTCCGCCGCCTGCGAAAACACAGACCGAAAGAGCTGCCAGCAAAACCGAAAGACACAGTTTTTTCATGGGATCCTCCTGAAATTCATTCGAAATAGGTAAGATCATGCTATGACGGGAATTCCTATTTGTCAAGAAATTTTGATAGTATTTTTACATTTTCTTATAAAACATAAAAATTTTCTTTCAAGTTTGAAAATACTGCGGTAAGATAGAACAGGGTAAGAAAATACTTTATGATAAGGAACGATATGAATTATTCCCTTGACGTAATTATCCAGATAGGCGGGGCCATTAATACATTCAGCAAGACTGAAAAGAAAATAGCCCAGTTTATCATGGACAAACCCAGCGAGGCGCTTGCCCTCTCAATCACCGATCTGGCGAAGACATGCAATGTCAGTGAAGCTACGGTATTCCGGTTCTGCAAAACCCTGAATCTCAACGGATACCAGGAACTCCGGGTGGAGCTTATGAAGGCGATTTCAAAACGCCAGAACCCGGAAAAGCTGGAAGACGCGGCTATCGAAGACCGGGACAGCCTCCAGGTACTGGCTAAAAAAGTTATGCACCTCCAGCAGGAGGCTTTGGAACGGGCCTACAACGCCCTGGATTTCAAAGCCCTTGAAAAAGCCATAACCCTGATAGACCGGGCGGAAAAGGTATACTTTTTCGGAACCGGGAATTCCTTCCTGAACGCCATGATAGCGAAAACCCAGTTCATGGATGTTTCCCATAAATTCCATGTGGAACAGGATATTTACGCCCAGGCGTACGCGGCGTCCCTCCTTCCGAAAGGGACCGCCGCGGTATTTTTTTCCTACAGCGGCGCTACCCAATGTACCGTCGAGGTGGCAAAACTTGCAAAGGCTGCGGGGGCAAAAATAATCGCCATCACCCGGTTTATCCGTTCACCGCTGACCGAATACTGCGACGTCGTCATCCAGTGCGGAGTCAATGAGGCGCCTAACCAGCAGGGGTCGCTTTCGGTAAAAGTCGGAACCATGTACCTGCTGGATATTATTTTTACCGATTATATCCGCCGCAACCAGAGCGCGGTGACGAGAAACCGCGAGATTTCGGGACACGCGGTCTTTGACCGGATTCCGACGAAAACGAAAAAAAAGAAAAAGGAAGAACCATGATTTACGATACTACGGAAAACGCGGATCAGTACCGGGGGATCTCCTCCAATCTGGATAAGGCTCTTGATTTTATAAAAAGCTGTACCCCCGATATTACCGAAGGCCGTCACGAGATCGACGGGGAGAAGGTGTTTGCCCTGGTCAGCAATTACCAAAGCAAACACCAACAGGAAAGCAGCCCCGAGGCGCATGTGCGGTACATTGATCTGCAGATGGTGCTGTCCGGTGAGGAATTCCTGATCTGCGGTTTCCTGAAGGATGCCCGGAAGAAACTGTCCGGAGATCCGGATAAGGATATTGCCTTTTACGAAGCCGACGGGATACCCCTGCCCCTTTCTCCGGGAAAATTTGCCGTTCTGTTTCCCGCGGACCTCCACCAGCCGGGAATCCGCGTGCACGAACCGGCTCCGGTAAAGAAACTTGTTATTAAAATTGAAATGCAACAAAAAAGCATGGTATAACAGGTTCAGGGGGTCCTGCCGGGGAGAATGGGGTATGGCTCCTGCCTCGGCCTGCGGCCTCCGAGAAGCTATACATTCGGTACTCCGACAGGCCCCCCGGCCCCGGTATCTCCGTGCTTCTGTGTTTATCAATGATTTTATAATGCAGGTACCCTGCCCGGCAATTGTATCTCCATACTTCTTTGCTTATTATGAAGATATACTGCGGTTGTATGGAGGAAAAACATGGCAGCAAAGAAACTGACGGTTCGGGAAAAACTCGGGTTCGGGATTTACGATCTCGGCGGCAATCTGTTTTTTACCGCCCTTGGTTTCTGGAGCCTTAACTACCTAACCGATACGGTCGGTTTGGCAGCGGGCCTTGCCGGGCTCGCTGTGATGATCGGCAAGCTGTGGGATGCGGTCACCGATCCGGTAATGGGCTATATCTCAGACAGGACGAGATCCCGCTGGGGGCGGCGGCGGCCCTATCTGCTTTTCGGGGCGGTCCCGCTTTTCCTGACCATGTGGTTCTTTTTTACTAATCCTCAGATTGAAAATCCGGTGCTGCTGACACTCTGGGCGGCACTGGCGCTGATGCTGCTCAACACCGCCTATACCGTAACGAATATCCCTTATTCATCCCTTACCCCGGAACTGACCGACGATTACCATGAACGGACAAGCCTCAACGGCTACCGCTTCGGATGCGCGGTATTCGGCACCATAATCGGGGCGGCTGCGGTACAGCCCATTGTGGACACCTTCCCTGATAAAAGCAAAGGGTTCTCCGCGGCGGGTTTTATCCTCGGACTGATCATGATGGCGGCGACCTTGATAACGTTTTTCGGAACCAAGGAAAAAAAACATTCCCCCAAGGATTACCCCACGGAGGGTTTCTTCTCAACCTACAAGGCGGTCTTCTTCAATAAACCCTATGTAATACTGCTCATCACCTATGCCCTCAACCTCATGGGATTGAATTTTCTCCAGGGCATTCTGGTATATTACACAAAATATATTTATAACCGTGAGGACATCACCACCATTGCCCTGGTGATACTTTTGGCTGTGGCCATGGTGTGCATTCCCCTCTCGGTGCTGGTCTCAAAAAAGATCGGCAAGAAGCGGACCTATCAGATCTGTTTCGGTGTGCTTGCTTCAGCCTGCGCCATTATCTTTTTTCTGGGGCACATCCTGGGACCGAATTTCTTTTTAGGTCTCATGGTATACGCAGGAATCGGTGTCGGCTTCGGGTATGTGGCGCCCTTCTCGATGGTCCCCGATACAATTGAATTCGACGCGGTAAAAACCGGAGCGCGGAAAGAAGGAGCGTACTACGGCATGTGGACCTTTGTATCCAAGGCAGGCCAGGCTCTTTCGATCTTTTTTTCCGGCCTCATCCTTTCCCTGGGAGGGTATGTCGCGGACGGCATCCAGAATTCCGGAGCGATCATGGCAATCCGGTTAATTATCGGCCCCTTCCCCGCACTGGTACTGATCGCGGCGTTCATCCTGGTACAGTTTTATCCGATAGACGAAAAGACCTACCAGAGCATCATTGCCCAAAACAGCCGGGAAGAATCCTAGGCCGTTACGGAGATACGTCCTGTTTCGGGAGGATCCGTCTCAGCAGGGTCCTGAAAAACGAAATCAGCGGACCGGTGCACAGCGCCGTCAGCAGTGTGCCGATACCTACGGTACTGCCAAAAAGCCATGCCACCAGAACACAGACGGCGTCGGTAAAAATTCTGAACCACCGGAACAGGGATTCCCGGTGGAGTTTTTCCGCCGCCACCAGAGCCAGGGCATCGTAGGGTGATGTCCCAAGATTGGTTTCAATATAAATAGTAGCCCCAACGCAGATAAGCAGGATCCCCAGGAGCATGCCAGTGACACGGATATAGATATTCTCCGGCGGCAGGATTGATTGAATTATAAAAAGACCAAAATCCGATATATACCCGACTATTACCATACTCACCAGGGTTCCGAACCCGATTTTACTGCGGTCGGCAAAGAAGACAACCACCAGAAGAATCGCGTTAAAGATGATCTGCCAGGTCCCGAAACTTATTCCCACGGCCCGGGCCAAACCAATATTCATGCCCGAATAGGGATCGGTTCCCAGTTCCGCAAAACGCAGAAAAGAAATCCCTATGCTGATAATTGCCACACCAAGGACACACAGGGCACCTCTGATAAGATACGGTTTCATTCTTAAATCTCCGAACAGTTCCGCAGCCGCATTTTTGTTTCACACCGATGGTAAACTGCCGCAGACTAACAGGAGTGTACCGGGAAACCGTACTTTATTCCAGGGCAGCCGTGTTATGCGGAACGACAGCCGTGGCTGCTTATACGTTTGGCAGGGCCGCCGGAGAGATTCCATACGGCCCGTTTTTCCAGAACTTGCGTTGCTCCGGAGGCCCATATAAAGTATACTTCTGGATACATAAGTGAAGAAAAGGTGTATATGGCAGATTCAGCAGATAAGACTACTTCCCGGGCAGGAATCATCAGGACCGCCGCCCTCACGGCGCTCATCGGCAATACCATCCTTGCGGTACTGAAAATAGTTGTCGGGCTTTCTTCCGGCAGCCTTGCGGTTGTGGGGGATGGTATCGATTCATCCATCGATGTCCTCATTGCCCTGATGTCGCTTTTGGTCGCCCGGATTATTGCCCGCCCCGCTGACGCGGGCCACCCCTGGGGTCACGGACGGGCGGAGACGATCGCAACGGTGGTTCTTTCTTTTATCCTGTTCTTTGCCGGCGGCCAGCTGATCCTCAACGCGGTATCTTCCATAGCTTCCGGGGAAGTTCCCGAGGTTCCTTCCATGCCGGCGGTGGTGGTTACGGTTATTTCCATAGCGGGAAAGCTGCTCCTTGCGTACAGCCAGTTCGCTTTCGGCAAAAAGGCCAATTCCGCCATGCTCAAGGCAAACGCAAAAAACATGGCATCCGATGTTATTATTTCTGCGGGAGTACTGGTGGGCCTCGGTATTTCCATGCTTACGGGGATCGGTATTATTGATCCCATTGTGGCGATCCTGGTCGGCTTCTGGGTCATAAAATCGGCGGTGGGCATTTTTACGGAAGCCAATGCGGAACTGATGGACGGCGGTTCGGGAACCGAACCGTACCGGGAAGTTTTCGATGCGGTCCGCACCGTTCCGGGAGCCGGAAACCCCCACCGGGCGAGGATGCGCCGCATCGCGGGCTTCTGGGATATTGATATCGATATAGAAGTTAACCCCGACCTGACTGTCCGGGAAGCCCACGGGATCGCCACGAAAGTGGAGGATGCCATAAAGGCGCGGATAGAAGGCGTGTACGATATCATGGTTCATGTCGAGCCCGCAGGGGATTCTACCAATTCAACGGAAGAAGGATTCGGTCTGTGCGAGGATGAACTCCGGAAAGACGGGAATTAAAACGTGATGACCGCCGGGAGCGAAACATCACTGCTGTAATGCTTAATCGAAACAAAATAGGTAAACCGGGAAACAAGGCTGGAAATCAGCCGCTCCCGGCTGCCGCCGCTGAGCGGTTCATTGCCGGAAATTGAAGGGAAGCCGACAATCAGAGTCCAATATTCCCCGGGGGGACCGCTTTCCAGGGACAGGGCAAAAAGCTGTCCGTCCTCCGTATTCTGTTCACGCATTTGATATCCTCCGGGGGACGGCCGCAGGGTCCAAATCCCCGGATCGTAGTATACCGGTTCTCCGCTGGCCCAGACGAAAAATCCCGGAACGTCAGAAGCCGCCCCGGCCTCCCCTTCCGCGGGAAATTCAACATTATATTCACCGTATACCGACGAAAACGCGTTGGGGCCGAACCCAGGCAGCCCGGAAGCGCGGGTATCCCCGCGGACAAGAATTGCCGAAGGCGCGGTTACCGGCTGGACCGGCCGCGGGTCCCGCTCAACCAGCAGGACCGGGGACTGTCCCTGCCGGAAGAGGTCCGTTCCTCCGGAACCATCCTCCGGGCGGAGAAGCCCCGCGCAGGAAAAAAGTGACAGACAATATAAAGCGACGGCACCGAAAAAAAGGCGGCGCCTAACACCCCAAGCTTCCATATAATAATGATACCTGAAATAGAAAAATTTTTCCATAATTCGTAAAATAGTCTTCTCAGGGAATCCGGGATCTCCTCGAACATGTCACTTTTTATCGCTAAAATATTGTCGTTTTAGCAATAAGAATGTATGATAAAGTAATGGCTCAGAATACCGCATTATATCCAATACTCCGATCATTCGCGAACAAAAACCACTACCCGGAAATAAATATTGAGGCATTTATCAGTTTTCTGGAGAAGTACGCGAAACGGGCAATTCCCGAACGGCCGGAGTGGAACCGGTGGGCCGAAGACACCAGCCAGAGAGTCTGGGGAGAACTTCCCTCGCTGGTGGAAGATGAAAAGATTCAGCTCTTAACCGATGAGTTCGGTACGAGAATCGTGATGATCCACTTCTATGTGGATATAATCCAGCAGGCTTATGAATCGCCGGACTCAACGGCGGACCTGCCCTTTCCCGACGAAAAGTCGTTCAAATTATCTATCTCCGAGGACCAGATCAGGCCGATCAGTGTTGAATACGATCTTTCGGCGTATATTGATAATCCCCAGGAAACTCAGCTCCCAATCATCAAACTGACCTTCCCCGACGGGTTGGGCAATACCCTGATCCTGGCGTCCATGATACCCGACACCCTTCTGGAATCGGCTTTTCTCAAGATCAGGAATTTTCTCCGGAGCCACAACAACAAAGAATATTTCCAGCACAAACTGGCGCCGTCATTCCAGGGCAAGGAGTCCCAGCTCCGGGAAGTCCTCAACCAGCTTCTGGTAAAACCCTTCGAAGCCCTTCGGATTATGAAGGATGCCGGGGATTTTTCATTTTTGTTCTGGTCATATTTCGCAAATTTTGTCAGAAGCGATATTAAAAAGAAAAAAGAACAGCTTCTGGAAGAAACCGCCGCGCTCCAGTCAATATATATTATTGAAGTTTTCAACAGTTATTACAAAGGAAAGGCGGTTAAAAGAAGGGAATCAGAGCTGGCGTTTAAAAACCTGGATTTGCTGCTGGACAAACCGCCCTTTATGTATACCCTGGACAATGTCATCAAATTCACCGATAAAAACGGCGTCCCCCTGCTGGGACAGTACACCCAGGAAGCGCTGGAAGATTTTTTAAAAACAAAAACCACCGAAAGCAAGCAGGATGAACTCCCTGAGCTGCTCATTGTCCGCGGACTGCAGGACGAACGCTGGTTTGTCAAAAAAACAAAAATGCTTCCACTGTGTACGCGGCTTCTCGGTGACGCCAGACCCCTGATACGGAAGGCGATCTCCAAACGGTGGCTTAAAATTCTTAAGGAATACCAAAACGAGCCGGCCATGGAAAGCGACGCCGAGTTTGAAAGACTGCTGCTGAAATACATGACTGAGCTGGCTCCGGCGCTGACCGCTCTGCTGGAAGATCAGAAGCTCTACCTCGTGTATGAAGAGCTGGAACGCACCCAGTCGGATATTCCGGAAACGAGCCGGCTGTACCGCAACGGTGTGCTCATACCGCTCAACGAACTTCTGCTCATCCGGCGCAAGGATACCTTGACGGATACCAAGATACTGCTGCCCTTCTGGCATTCTATTCCGATACTCACCTGGCTTATCGGCTTCTTTAAAAATCTGGGAAAACGAAAGCAGATCAGCCGCGCCATGGAGCAGGAAAACCAGGCCGCGGAAGACGAAATCATCCCAACGAAAAAAATCACCTCCCAGCAGCATACACTGAAAGCCGCTGCCCAGGATCTCAAGGAACAGCTTGTTCCCGAAGGGGAAACCCTGGATTCATATCTTCAGATTCTGCAGGAACGGTGGAGCCGCCTGCTCAACGCCCAGGCTAAACAGAATCTCATTGAGGATGTCAACGCCCTGGTCCGGGACCGGCTCAGACAGATTCTTCGCATCCAGAAGAATTCCACCCTTACGGAAGACACTCTCCACAGAATGTCAAATGCCATTATCAACGATACACCGGCGCTGCAGCGGCTGGGCAGCCGGGAGTCCCTGACCATGTATATTGAAATTTACGTTATAAAACTCGTTCTGAATATCCGGTTCTGATTGCTCCTTTTACACAGAGTAATTTTCGATTCAATTGCTTTTTCCATACCCCTGGACCGCTGCGTCTAAATACGCTCACCGCCGGGACGCGGCTGTGAACTTCTCCGCAGAAAAACGGATATCCCGAATTCCGCCGCTGATTACCGGTGTACATTGTGCAAAACCTTGAACACCAAAGGTAAATCACGCATACTAATAAGGATACTAATTGCGGATCAAGGTACGTGAACCTATGGCAAATGGACTGAATAACAGTAATCTCAAAAGCAGCAACCGAGGCTTAATGCTGCAGCTTATTGCGGCGGGAAAGCAGCCGTCCAGAATAGAATTGGCCAGACAAAGTAATTTAACTAAGATGGCGGTTTCCAAAATTGTCACCAATCTGATCGATGACGGATTGGTTGAAGAAACCGGAATTGAAGAAACAAACAATGTCGGACGCAACCCGATCGGGCTGGGAATTTCTTCCCGGGCGCCTAAAATTGTTGGGCTGCTTATTGACCGCAAATACTGTATGGCGATTCTCTGCGATCTGAGAATGAAAATATTGTTGTTGGAACGTTTGGATCTGGACGAGTCCTGTAACAGCACTTCACTGCAGAAAACCATCTATACCCTGCTGGGAAAAATATTCCGCAGCCCCCAGGCTGATACTGTACTTGGTATTGGAGTTGGAACACCAGGTCCTGTTGATATCAACAACGGGATTATTCTGAATCCGCCTAATTTTTACGGAATCACAAACTTCCCGGTTGGATCAATACTGCGAAGAAAGTATGACCTGCCGGTTCTTGTCGACAACCAGTGCAACACCGCCGCGGTGGTGGAACGTTTTTTCGGGGTTGGAAAGTATTTTTTAGATTTTGTTTATGTGGGAATCACAACCGGCATTGGCTCCGGCATTATTACGAACGGTCAGCTGCTCCAGAACTTCAACGGTCTTTCCAGTGAAATCGGGCATTTGAGTATTAATTATGACGGCCCCGTTTGCACCTGCGGAAACCGCGGATGCCTTGAGGCATATATCGGAACGCCGGTATTAAGCAAAACAATTGAAGAACTTACCGGAGAGCGTCTGTCTTTCCGGGAGCTTTGTGAACGGGATGGAACCTCACCCTATACGGAATTGTTTGAGGATATGATTGAAAAACTGGGGAGCGCGTTAACCAGCTGTATCAATTTGCTCAATCCGCAGGCAGTTGTATTGGGCCACGAAAGCTACTGGCTTTCGGATATGCGAACCAACCAATTGGAGCAATTACTCAACGCGCGCAAAATATCGCAAACCTACCGTCATATAGAAGTCATCAAGCCTTTTTTCGCTGAACAAACGACAGTTCTGGGCTGTGCCTCATCGATTGCGGCGCTTGTTTTTAGCGGACAGCTATTGTCCGGCAAATAGCCAATGCAAAAACGGGTATCCGGCAGTTAGGGTATGGTTATTTTATACCGGGTATGTTCAGATTTTTACGGAATCAACGATTCACAGCGGCGGGACGTTTTTTCCAACCTGCTTCGATCTTCTTTATCATTTCCTCAAAGGACATCAATCCGCTTAACGCATCGTAGGATGCGACACAGCAAGCGCCCGCGCCGGCGGCGAGCTGCAAACATCGCTGCGGAGAATATCCTTCTATGGCAGCCATAAGGAACGCCGCCAGGCTCACATCACCGGCGCCTGTGCCGGAACAGTAACGCTCTTCCTGGTAGCTTGCCTCAAAAACATCCGTACCAGCCCATGGTTCATACTGCGGTCCAAGCGCCGTGAGGGTTCCTGCGTCCGCTGTCCGCAGATACATCCCGGGAGCTCCGCACTTTATCAGGACTATTTTCGCGCCCCAATCAATCAGCTGGTCCGCAAGCGGTTTAATGTCTTGTTCCAAATCAAGGACCAACGTAACATCTTTGCCCTTGCTCCGGTCCAGCCATTCGGCGTGGCGTTCACGATCCAGCATAAAACACAGCTCCTCTACACTGGGAACAAAAAAATCAACATATTGTATCAAGTCCTTCAGGATCACCCGCCAATCCGGTTTCGCCGCATCCGATGACGGATCGATTGCCGCCATATCCAGGGATGTCAGGATGCCCAGATCTTTGACTTCCCTGAAAATCCGGATCAGCTCGGAACCGTTATTCCCGTATAGGCGCTGCATAACAGTGGGGTAACCGAAATGAAACAGGTCAGCGCCTTCAACTTTGCCAAAGTCAATATCGCTGTAATCGAAAAAATTGCTGGCCCCGGGATAATGAAGGAATATCCGGTCAATTCCGGGCGGGGAAAGAACCACCGAATACGATGTGCCGCAATCGGGCGAAACAATCAGACCTTCATGGATTCCATACCCGGCGAGAATTTTTTCAACAAGGGTTCCAAAATAGTCCCGGCCGATTTTTCCCATCAACGTAACATCAGCGCCGAAGTACTGGAACGCAAGTCCGGAATTTGCCACGGAACCGCCGGTATGAATATCCGCGTTGTCGATCTCTATCAATTTTCCAGGGGACAGAAGTTCCTGTATTTCTTTCCTGGGACCTTCCTTGAAGACCGGCATTATATCAAGACACAGCAGCCCGGCGGATACTATCTTTTTGGCCATGGCACATTCACCCTTTATTATTAAGCTCTGTTTACCGAACCAAAGAGCTGCAGCTTTTTCACCACCTCTGCCTGAATAGCCTCTGTTACACCAATCTCCAGGTCGGTATAACCCATTCCGTCTTTATAATGGCCGGCGATATAGCGGGCGGCAGTGTTATTGATGTCGGTAAAAATATTAACCTTACAGATTCCTTCCCGGATGCAGTTTCTGAAATCATCGGCCGACAAGCCGGAGCCGCCATGCAGTACCAGCGGGCATGAAACATCGGATGAGATTTGCTTCAGAATACCAATATCCAGTTTGGGAGCTGTGGTATACGCGCCGTGCGCATTGCCGATGGCGACAGCCAGAGCATCAACCCCTGTCCGCTCTGCGTATTCCTGCGCCTGTTTTGGATCAGTATAGATAGAATGATCATCTCCTCCGCTGCTTTCGGCGGCATTTTCATTTGCTCCCACATGCCCAAGCTCACCTTCCACTGACGCACCAAAGTTATGCGCTGCTTTCGTTAATGCCGCGACCCGTTTGATATTATTCCCGTAGGTGTCGGTTGAGCAATCGTACATAACCGAGGTAAAACCGGCTTTCAGCGCATGAAAAATATTTGCTTCTGTCAGACCGTGATCAAAATGGACGACCACCGGAACTTTGGCTTTTTTCGCCATGGGGATCAGAAAGTAAGACAGTTCCTCCAAACCGGCGATGGGAAGAAGGACCTCGGCGGTACCGAATATGACCGGCGACTGTGTTTCCTCGGCGGCGCGGATGATACCTTTGGCCATTTCGAGATTGGTCGCGTTGAACATACCCACCGCGTATTTATTCTTCCTGGCGTCTTTCAGGACTTCATTCAGTGTTACGAGCATATTATAGACCCCCTTCTTTCTTCGAACGAGCCTCCGCGGGGAAAAACCTGCGGAGACTCTTTGACCTTATACGCGCTTGATCCGCGGGTCGGTAAAAATGTCGTATTCATCGTGGCTTGCGGTGCTGAACTCGGATATAACCGCCCCTTCGGGGCCGGCCTGGAACCAATGGAGCGTATCCGGTACCAGTGTATACTGCTCACCCGGGTTCAGGACTATTTCCCTGGCAGCGGTATAGTATGCCTCGTCGCCCGCGGGAGCCTTTACCGCCGGATCCGGCGTGGCTTCGCCCGCAACGTGAAGATAGACCTTCCCGTAGCGGCAGCGGAATGTCTCCTCCTTCCCCATATAGCCATTGTCCAGGGGTTTATGAGTGTGTTCCGGACACGTTTGCCCGGGCATTAGTACCATCTCTTTGGCGCAGCACAGATCGGTATTTACATAGGTCAGGATACAGATGCCGGTCCGGTCGAAGTCGTCCAGCGCACAGTCTACGACTTCAATCTTCTGTTTTTCCGATTCCGTAAGAACAATATGCGCCTTCTCATACATCATCAAAGCATTCTGAACGGCGCTGCTGTGTTTCTGTTTAGTCATTATCCCTCTCCAATAAGGCAAATGCATTTTCAATAGTAATAGGTGTTTACTATTATTAAGTACATTTTATTATCTGTCAATCAAAAATTACCAGGCGTATCTTTTATGCGGAAGAGCGGCCGTAACTTCAAAGAGAACGATATCCCATGAGAGACAATACAAACCATACTATTACTCAGAATTGCCATGCGCGTTTTGAATCGTTCGATTGAGACTGAGTCATTCCGCCGTATTCGATTTCATCAGAAGCAGAACCGGATTAATCGTCAGCGTGTTGCATTCCCCGGGGCTGCCGCCTTTCATGGTTATTAAAAGTCATTTGGATCCCGCATATTGGGATAGATTTCTTTCAGCAAATTATCAGGATAGTGTTTGTCGAGAAATAACTCCAGGCGATTTTTTGCTTCGATACCGTCCTGCCGCTCGCCCCAGCGGTATACGGCCACTGCTGAAATCGCCATATCAAAGATAATAAAAACCACGAGAATCCATGTTACAAATCTGTTTTGTTTCCTGGCTATTCTATTGATAAGTTTCAGGAACCGGGGAAGGACAAACTTCATAAAGAGAACTCCAAGGATGCCCCAGAAAATCATGGGCAGCAGTGCGGTTCTTCCTTCTTTGCCTATGGCGAAAATTTGCCCCTTATATTGCCATGAAACGGTTCCGAATATTTTCTCCTGAATAAAACTGCATACCCATTCAAAGGCGCCGCCGATAATAGCGCTGCCTATAAAAATAATAATAGTTTTCTTTTTTACCAGAGGCAGTAACGCAAGTACGATGATAAGTCCGCCGAAGGCATATACCTGGTTGAATGGACCATAGATTACTCCCTGACGGCTTTCAAGAACACCCCGGGTAACGAGCGCAAACAATGTTTCAACCACATAACCAAAAATCCCGCAGATAAGAAATATCCAAAACACTTTGGAAAAGTTTAAGCCGCCGGTCAGTTCCCGCGCGTCCTGCTTTGCCGATTCAATAAACCGTTTTGATTTCGTTTTAGTCTTGATCCATCCGCGTTCAACCCAGCGATCTTTATCCCTTTGCAGCAAATCCTTAAGTATGGTGATGCTCTCGCCGTCATCCTTGATTTTCATATCCGGATAGGATTTAAACAACCGGTAACCGCTGTGTTCTTTTTCAGTAATTGTATTTATTTCTTCCCTAATCTCCGGGGGGAATTGATCAAACTCCGTCTTATTTTTTATTTGAACGAGCTGACACTTTCCCTCTTCATCCAATTTCGCGTATAACTTTTTCCAATCTGTCAGTCTGTCATGAAAATCCGCCAGATTTTTTAGTGAAAAATATTGGTCTGTGATTATAACGATAATAATTCCGGAGGAAATCAAACGGAGAACCGCAGAAGGGGTATTTCCAAAAAGAAGACCGAATATTGGCCCGCCGTAAAAAATTAAACAACTGAAAACAAGGGCATAAAAAAATGCATAGGGAAAATAAACCCGTCCGCGAAACTGCAGTTTTCGGCCGTCGTAATTCCACCACTGGATATTGGTAAGTTTCTCAAGAACAAGATTTCCGGTATATTCGTAAAAAATAAAGAATAGAAAAGCAAAAAGGAAAAAGAGTAAGAATGGAACAGGCAGAATCATCTTAAACAGGATCAATATGAGCCCTGCAAAACCATACATAGGACTATACGGGCCGAAAAGAAATCCTTTATTCACGAATTTTTTATAATGGATAAGATGCAGTATTGTTTCGCCAATCCATCCGACAACACTAAAAAACAAAAGGGAAAAAATAACATCAGAAAATGAATCAATAACCATACTTCATCCCGTACGTCATTTAAAAGTGATACATAATTCTGCAGCCGCCGGTGAACTCCTATTGCAGGCAAATTCACCGGCGCCTCTATAAAAAAGCATTAATACTATTGTCAAAGATAATGGAACCTGCGGCCGATTTCACCACCCCAATGGGTAGGAAATGAGATATCCGGGACGTATTTTGGTGAAAAAAATGTTTTTCCTTCATAAATAACGGCTTTTCTGTTTTGCTGGAAATCAACGCCGGGAAGGGTACCAACTTTCCTGCTGATAAACCAGTGAAAGAAATTTCTTGCTGCCGGCATATAGAACATTAAAGCAAACTGCCCAACCACCCCATATTAAGACTACACAGGCAGAACAAAATGATGCCATTCGTGCTGCTTGGTGTCTCCGTCTGATCGGAGATTATTTCAATACGGGAGGCCTTCATGAATAATTTGAATAGCCTGCTTCTTGAGGGTAATTTAGTAAAGGATCCGGTGTTCCGTTCCACCGCAAAAGGAACGCCGGTCTGCACCTTCAGTCTCGCTTCGAACCGTTTCTACAGGCAGGATTCGGGTCTGGAAAAAGAAGTCAGTTTTTTTGATGTTGAGACCTGGGCTAAGCTCGCGGAGAACTGCTACAACCTCGGCCGCAAAGGCCGCGGCGTCCGGGTAGTCGGCAGGCTGAAACAGGAACGCTGGAACGGGGCCGACGGAAAGCAGCATTCAAAGGTCACCATAGTTGCGGAACACGTAGAATTCAGGCCCGAATTCAAAAAGGACAAGGAAAAACAGTCCGGAGAACCGGAAGAAATAATTCCTGGAGATTCTCCCGAAGACGAAGACATCCCCGTTCTTGAGGAAGCCGAAGCCGTTACTTTTTAAGCGGGAGTATCCGCCGTTCCGCGGGACTTAAGTAATCCTGAAACAGATACAGCGGTTTTTCCATTCTGAAAAATGAGAAACCGCTGTATCATTTATTGAATAGCGGTATCCGGTCAGCCGCCGCGGTTATTTCCGGACTGGCGGTTTTCCCCGGGGCTTTCGCTGTTGGAGAAGAATCCATCCTTCCAGTTAAACCGGGTTATATTCGGCAGTGGCGTTCCGTTTTTAACGGCGTCCATAACATCTTTGTAATCTTTTTTCCTGAGCCTGGGTCCGGAAAAATCAACGATAAAACGGCTGAATCCCGCCTCTTTGAGAAACGGAATTTTATCGACAATCGAGAATGGTTTTTCCGGAATAATCCGGCTCCCCTCGTCACCGGTGATAAGCGTAAAATTTTCGTTCCGGCTGTCCGTAAAATTCCTGAAGTCATAGACATTCCCCAGGCTTGACCGGATTCTGAACAGCGCAGGATAGGCAAATACCGGAATAAAAACATCCCGCCGCCGTTCTCGAAGAATTGTTTTTTCAAGATTCTGCCTGTTGTTTTCCAGGGGCGAGACGATGGCATCCGTTCCAAGGTCAGAGATAAAACTTTGCGCCCACCGGTTAAATACATACAAATACGGACCGGCGATAAGTTTCGCATCGGTATTTCTGAAATACGAAAAATGTCCCAGATTATTGACAACATACTGCCGGTATCCGGCTTCCAGAAGACGGGGAATTTCTTCCGCCAGGACATGGTCCATACTTTGCGGGAAATACGGATCCAGGACGAGAATTATTTCGCCCGGGGAGAATGGCACCGGCTGTTTGGGATCAGCCAGGAGGACGGAAACATTCCGGCGGGTGTATTCAAGCATAACCCGTATCGGCCGCTGTGACTGGACAATAAAAAGATCATCCGCAGTGGAAACACCAACATACATACCTTCGGGAAACAGTTCGGAAGATTTTTTCGGAGCCGGCGGAAATACGGGAAGGGGCGCTTTATCCCTGCCGGGCATACGGCGGAAGGCCGATAAATCCCTGGGAACGACCGGAGCGTACCGTTTACCCATGGCTTTTGTCTGAATAAGATATACCGAATCCCCTATATCGAAACCTTCGGGAATTGAAATCCAGAGATTGCCCGAACCATCCCGTTCGGTTTCGGTAATCTTATGGGATTTCCGCTCCGTATCATCAGCTCTGTGAAACCTGACCGAATCCCCGGGTCCGGGCATCCACGATCCCCAGGAAATCAATCCGCGGCGGCGCGCTTCCCGGCCTTTTACTTTAAGAATATTTCCAAGGGGTATACCGGTCCCGCCGTCCTGGGATGCGTTGAGCCAATTCTCAGGGCTGCCTCCGTTAAAGTAGAATAAAGTTTTTGACCGGGCGAAATCATTCTGCAGAACCTTAAGCCCCTCGGAAATCGCCGCCTCCCGGTCTCCGTCGAGCCCGTCAAGAACCCGCCGGTAAGCCGAGACGACAGTACCGACATACTCGGCACTCTTCATGCGTCCTTCGATTTTAAAGGAAGTGACCCCCGCGTCCACAAGGCTGGGGATCAGCTCCAGAAGCTGGAGGTCCGATGGGCTGAAATAATACCCCCGGTTTTCCTGATCATTATACAGCCGCCGGCAGGCTTGGGTGCACATGCCGCGGTTTGCCGATTTTCCTCCGAGGTAGCTGGAAAACAGGCAGAGTCCCGAAGACGATACACAGAGAGCCCCATGGACAAAAACTTCCAGCTCCATATTGGTCTTTTCCCGGATATCCCGGATTTCCTCAAGGGTCAATTCCCTGGCAAGAACGACCCGGGAGAAACCGTACTTTGAAAGGAGGTTTGTACCGCGGGCGGAAGCAATATTCATCTGTGTCGATGCGTGGAGCTTGAGTCCGGGAAAATTATCCCTGGCCATTTTCGCGGTTCCGAGATCCTGGACAATGATTCCGTCGGGACCCACGGATGAAAGATATTTTAAAAGCTGGTAGAGTCTGTCCGCTTCCCGCTGTTCAAAAACAGTATTCACCGTAACGTAAATTTTACGGTTCTGGCGGTGGAGATTCCGGACGGCCCCCTCAAACTGCGAATAAGCGAAATTGGAAGTCCGCATCCTGGCGTTGAAGTTTTTTAAACCAAGGTAAACAGCATCGGCACCTTCGCCGACAGCCGCATCAAGAGCTTCCGGCGAACCGGCAGGAGCTAAAAGTTCGGCTTTTTTCACCCCAGCATCCCCCCGACAATGCCAAGCTTCACCATACCATCATAGACAAACTGTACGGAAAGGCCGGAAAGAAGAAGGCCCATAATGCGCTCAATCACGGAAACACCGGTTTTCCCCAGGTATTTCAGAATTATATCCGACGCCTTAAAAGCAATTCCGGTTATCGTGAGAATTATGATAAGGCAAACAAAAAGCATTACCATCATACTGACCGGCTCGTGTTCCGAGCTGGTAAAGAGAATAATTGTGGTTATTGCCCCGGGCCCCGCCATCATCGGAATTGCCAGGGGAAAAATGGCAACGGAGGCCCCTTCCTCACCATCTTCTTCCCTTTGGGTTTCCTGCGGCATTTCCTTCCTCGACACCTTTGTCCTGGAAGGCCTTCCGAACAGCATTTCCAGTGAAACGATAAACAGCATTATGCCGCCGGCAATAAAGAACGATCCCGCTTCAATATGGAGCAGACCAAGAATCCACTTGCCGGCAATGATAAACAGACCCAGTACAAGAAACGCCGACAGCAGGGCTTTGCGGATTATTTGGCCTTTCAGGGCGGGATCCGTATGGGATGTCAGTCCCAAATACATGGGAACCAATCCGATGGGATCAATTACAATAAACATTGTAAAAAAAATAGGGAGGAACGTCGCTAACATAGGTGTATTATAGAGGGGAAATAATAGTCCATACAAGCATCTGTCTCTTGTTGTTTTGTTGCGGTTAATTTATTACTATAATTAAGGTAGAAATAATTAGGAGTTTGTATGAGTACAGGAATAACCTTAACGGATGAAAATTTCGCAACCGAGGTAATTGAGTCGGATTTGCCGGTACTGATCGATTTCTGGGCTGAGTGGTGCATGCCCTGCAAAATGATCGGACCAATTATTGACCAGCTTGCGGGCGAATACGCGGGAAAAATCAAAATCGGTAAAGTCAATATCGATGAGGAAGGTGATTTAGCCGCTAAACACAATGTAATTTCAATTCCAACTTTAATAGTATACAAAAACGGAAATATTGTGCGGCAGAAAGCCGGCGCCGTTCCAAAACACGAAATTGAAAATCTTTTTAAGGATCTCCTCTAGCGCAGTTTTTCTGCATGCGGCTTAATCACTTCTACGGTGTATACCGTTTTACGCTGTTCGTACCGCCGGGAGTTGCCTGGCTTGTGGCGCAGATATACCAGTCGGCGGCATTATTGCGGTCCGGCAATGTTTCGTCCCGGCATACGGTCCGTGTGGCCGTGGCGCCCTGGGTAATGACAGCGTCCCGGGGACTTACCAGGGTACTTTCGGGGTTATCCAAGGGTATCCATGCGCCGTGATCGGCAAACATCTGAGCCGCGGAAACCATTTCCTCCTTTGCCCACCACGCATCCGCGGTTTCGCTCAGCAGAACAGCGTCAATAATCCGGTCGTCCTGATCAAGAAAAAACACGGCATCGGTTTTTCTGAGACGTTTTACCGCTCCGGGAGTCCAGAAATCCCTGGCATTGGGAGAAGCCTCATTTCCCGGGGACAAAGCCAGATCAGTCCCGGTTTCATCAGCACTTTCCGGGTCGAGAGTCCTGAGATGCAGGACGATGTATTCATCCGCGGCAACTTCAACCGGCGGAAATTCATAAACCGGTGTCTCAAACCCCTGGCTCGCGGTATAAACCCTGACCGCCCCCATATTTCCCGCGGCGGCTGTTTTGATTTCGATAAATTCAACCCGGGGTTTGGAATATTCCGTCCGCAGCTCATTAATAAGGAATTCCGGTATGCGGTCATTGCGGGTCCGGAAAGGGACAAGGACCTGCAGGGTATTGCCGTGTTCATCCTCCACAAGTACATCCGCCGTTACCCGGCTTCCTTCCGGCAGGGTTTCGGATATGCGGACTATAACCTGCTCTCCGCTGCCCACGGAAACCGTTTCCAGGGGCGGATCGAAACGCAGGGAAGCCACGGTTACACTGCAGGAAAACCGGAATTCAACCTCATCCCGGGAAACGGACCGGCACCCGAGGAAAACCGGCGAATCGGTACTGCCCCCCAGGATTTTCTGAATCGATTTTTCCGGGGAACAGGCGCAGGCGGAAAACAGCAGCAGAGCAGCTATAATAGAAGAGAAAAAACGCAGTACGGATCTCATGGCAGCCTCCACGGAAATAAAGGCTCCGCCGTGGCCGCTACTTTAAAATTCATGCTTTTTTATGTATTATCCCGGGTATGATTCCCCTTGATTATTTTACCCTGGATCTCCGTTCCCCCCTGGTTTATGCCAGGGACGCAAAAATGCGACCATTCGAATATTCCCGGGATTCCGGTGAAACCGTGCACAGTTTTACGGTTTTTCCCGAACAGGCGTATACCATAGAACCTTCGGAAGAACACTATATTGGCGCCCCCGAATGGATAGGCAGGAGTACCGGAACAGAAGCAGCCGGACCATTGGCTGAAATCCCCGGGGGACTGTATTTCTTTTCCCAGACCCGGATGGTTCTGGACAGGGATGATTTTATCCGCATGGCCATAGAAGTGCAGAAAGAAGCGCTCTGGCAAAAAAAAAGCCTGGGAACCAGGCTCTACCTCCGGTACTTATACGAAGGAGGAGGACCGGTCACCCAGGTTTTCAGGGAGATTATCCGGTAACGGCTACAGCCGCAGGGCTTCCACCATATACCGGATATCGTGGCCGTCGTCGCTGATTTTACGCATTTCCACCACAAAAATCAGGGAACCGTCCCTGGGCGCTATCATCGCTTTATGGATATGGTATGAAGAAATCATCGGCCGCTTAAGCTGGGGCGTTCCGACGATATAGGATGATTTCGTACCGTTTGAAGCGGTTCTTTCAACATTGATATAGAAGGAAGATTTTAAATTAGGGCCGAGACCTTCCACATAGGGAATAAGTGTCGCCTTGTAGGAACTTCCGGATTCAAAATCCCTGAATTCAATGGTCTCCCCGCTGTTCCCGTCCCGGGATCCGGTATTGAGGGCAACATACAGCGGCTGCCCCTGGAACAGGAAATCCACCCCGTACCGTTCGGCCAGGGACGCGTTGCGGGCGATGAGCCGGTACAGGGCTCCGGACCCATCCTGGCCCGATACCACCGGCGTGCTGTGGACATAGGAAATCCGGCCGCCGGAAACAAAATTGTTCTTAGGCACATCCACAACGTATAAATCGGCCCACGGCCGCAGGGTTTTCGATTCAATTCCGTATTGGGCGAACATATACACTTTTCCGTCCGGAGAAAAGCCCAGATCGACAAAGGACGCGGCATCACCCGCCCACAGGCAAGCTGCACTGAAAAGAGAGGTTACTATTATAAAAATGAAGAATTTCCTTTTAGACATACGGTTCTCCTCCTCTTTAATATCGGTTTTTACCTTGAACTCTTGAGGCTCAGTACCGTAAATATTTGAACCGCAAAGTCCCCAGCCAACCCTTGAGTCAACCAAGTCTGATAGGCTATGCTTATAGTATGACCCTGCTGCAACGAAACCGGCTGTTTGTGTTTGGTATTGCCCTTTCCGCCCTCATGTTTCTGGCGGTACTGGCATTGTCGGTGATGATTGTCCCCTCCTTCGGGGAAATTACAGCAGGCGCCGCACGGCGGGCTTCGGGAATTCTCCAGCCGCTTATGATCCGGCTGCTTGATCCGTCTCCGTATGTTCCCTATATTTCCATGATCCTTGCGTGTACCTATTCCCTGGCAACCACCATTCTGATTTTTTACTTCTTTGAGAAAACCCAATCCTCGGAGATTCTTTTCTTTTCGCTGTTTGTGCTTTCCTTTACCGCGGAGGTCATGCGTACGGCGGTCCCTTTGTTTTCAGTTCTGGAACTTCCCCACGTGTACCTTATCATGACAGGACGGGTTCTCTATTTTGGCCGGTATTTCGGACTTTTGTCGCTTTTTGCCGCCAGTGTGTACGCCGCGGGTTTGGATATACAGAAGCAGGGCACGGTTATCCTCATTTCTTTTGTCATCACCATGCTCATTGCAATTGGCATACCCATTGACGGCCTTTCCTGGGATACGAGTTTTACCGTAACCACCGGCTATTCATCCATGTTCACCCTGGCCGAAGCCGGAATCGGCTTTATCACCATACTGAGTTTCTTTATTGCAGCTTATTCCAGGGGATCAAAGGAATATACCTTTATAGGAATCGGGTCACTGCTGGTTTATATTGGAAGGAATGTACTGCTTACCGCGGATACCTGGCCGCCGCTGCCTCTGGCGATTGCCATGCTCGCGGCGGGCACATGGCTCACCTGCACGAGGATACACCAGGTGTATCTGTGGCTGTAATGTATTATACGATCATAAGAAGCTGAACGACAAAGCCGACGGACAGGGGAAGCGCGATATTATCGTAGTCATTCAGCGGAAGAGCTTCTACCAGTGCGGCGGTTATGGCCGCGAAAAAGGCAATCCGGAAATCCGCTGATATATGATACGCGGCGAAAAAAACCGCCGTGAAACAGGCCAGGGATCCTTCCACGCTTTTGCCCATAAGGAACGCGGGACGGATGCTTCCGAATATTTTGCCGATAAGGCTGGCGAGACCGTCGCCGAACGCCAGGGCGTAAATAGCTATGGCAGCGGCGGGGGACGGGTACAGAAGCAGCGCCAGAAGCGCGCCCAGGCCGAGAGTAACGGGACCGAGAACAAAGCGGCCCTGATCCCTTGAACGGGACGCCATAGCGGTGACCGAAGAAATAACCGGTATATGGACGCCGGAAAGCCGGAGGTGTTCCATAAACGCATAGGAAACCGTCCCCAGCATGAGGAGAAGAACCGTAACAGGACGGTTAATAGCCGCCATGGTCGGGGTTAAGGCAATAAGTAAATGTATGGATTTTCTGATTAATTCAGTCTTTATTTCCTGAACGGCGGCGGATGCGGCTCCGATACCGGGAAGAGCAAAAATCTGGTTTCTGTAATCAATAGCAAATTTATTCATATATATATTATAGCAAATTCCGTGCCATTTAAAAAGCAGAATGACAAAACAAAAAAGCGGATATAATTCATTATAAAATAATGAATTATAAACTGGCCATTTTCTACCGTCTCGGAGGCTGAAGAAAATGTATAAAAAATCATACGCGGAATTATTCATATATTACTATGCGTCCGCGTCCGTGCAAAAAACAGAGCAGCATGGAGGAAAAAGCGCCTCGGGGATTGGTATTTCAGCCCAAAAAACCCAATCCTTGACAGGATTTTTTCCCGGTGGTAGTATTGCTTCAGATTTTCGGACGATTAACTCAGCGGGAGAGTGCTACCTTCACACGGTAGAAGTCACTGGTTCAAATCCAGTATCGTCCATTGCGCTGACTATTTATTGTATAGTGAATTAAGTCCACCCGAGAAGAACGGACGGCGTAACACGAATAAAAACCGACTGATATAATTTTTTCAAATCCTAAAAGTTCAAAGTCCTCCTAAACACCCCAGGATTACAGATTGAAATCAACATAATATGGGCTGTCTTCCAATAATTATTCTTTATCAAAATATTTCTTGCAATCAATTTTTAATGAATCTATCTTTGTTTTGAGATTGACCTAAAAAAGTTAACCGGAGGAAATCGCAGAACATGGATCAAAAAAAAATTACACAGCTCGAACAGATAATTGACAGTGAATACAGCAACACTGTGTGTATTGCCGTACAGAAAAACGGAAAACCACTGTATGAAAACTACTTTAATGGGTATGCAGCCAACAACGCCACCCACGTATATTCGGTAACCAAAAGCGTTTTTTCCGCACTCATTGGGATCGCCATTGATAAAGGGTATATAAAAAGTATCGATCAGACGGTGCTGGAATTTTTTCCTGACTGCTTGATTTCCGAAGGAGAAGAAACGATACAGCACGTTACGATCCGGGACATGCTGACCATGACGGCTCCGTACAAGTATGATTCGGAACCCTATGAAGCGTTTTTTATGAGTGAGAATTGGATGAACTTTGCGCTTGCCCAATTGGGCGGAAAAGAAAAAACCGGTGAATTTGTTTACTCGGCCATTGTGGGAACGCATATCCTTTCCGGAGTATTGGCAAAAGCAGCCGGCGGTTCAATCCTTGATTTCGCCGCGGAAAACTTTTTCTCGCCCCTTGGAATCACTGTGCCGGGTAATGTGGAACTGCGCACTAAAGAAGAGCATATTGCCGCCATGACCGACAAAAACACCAGCGGCTGGGCTGCTGACCCTCAGGGGATAAACCCGGCAGGCTGGGGACTTTTCCTGACACCCTCTGACATGACAAAAATCGGCCAGCTATATTTAGATGGCGGCAAGTGGTATGGAAAGCAGGTTGTACCGGCTTGGTGGGTGGCTGAAAGCACACGGACACAGAGCCGATGGGGTGATTTGTCCTATGGTTTTCTGTGGTGGATCATTGACGAGAAGGAACATATTTACGCCGCCATGGGCGACGGAGGCAATGTAATTTATATAAATACAAGGAAAAATATGGTAATTTCTATTGCCGCTCTCTTTGCGCCTGACGCGAAAGACAGAATTGGACTTATTACGGAATATATCGAGCCGCTATTTGCGGACTAATCCTGAATCTCCATTTTAGTTTACAAGAGGACCAGAATCAGCAGAGTGCGGATAAAGCGGCTTTATCTGCGCCAAAATGCACGCTGGCCGCCGCCGGCTACTCCCGAACCTGGAAGGGAATATCCCCGGAAAGGCCCGTGGACGGAGGGGCGAGCTTTTCCCATATAGACGGTTCAATCACATCCTTGTCAATCTGGGTGTAGATCTGAGGCTCATACCCCTGTTCGGGATACAGGGTATTCCGGGAGTTGAGGTACGCCTGATTTACGCCGGGGCCGGAAAGATCCGCGGCGCCCATACGGATCATGGTATCGGGATTTCTGGTCAGGGCATCCCAGGCACGGGCCGATTCAACGTACAGCGCCATGGCCCGGGACCGGTATCCGGGATCGCCGGTCCGGTCCGCCAGGGCTTCCAAGGTTACCCCGAGGTTGTTCCGGGCGACCATCAGGCGTTCCGCCAGTTCCATGTGCTCCGGCCGGTCATGGGGCAGGAGCATGGGGAACCGGGACCGTTCGGCTTCGAGCATATCCAGAAGCCGGTTGAAATATCCCTGGGCAGCAAAATAGTTGCCCCGGAGATATGAGGTATTGCCCAATGCGTACAGCAGCCGCCGGTTCAGCGGCAGCGACGATGAAGCTTCGAAGAAATTCTCCAGGGAAGGCGCCCACTGTTCCGTATGGTAATACGCGGAACCGAGGCGGTACAGCATTTCCGGCGGCGCCCATCCGTTCTGCCGTGATTCCCGGTAATAGAGGATGGCCCGTTCCATATTTCCGTCTTTCGTAAAATATTCAAGATCCCCGAGGTCGGCGTACAGCCTGCCGAACTCCGGCGCCCGGGACAGCACCCGCCGGCGGACCGCGTCTTCATAAATATCAATGCCCTTGATGAGCTGTTCCTCGGCGGGGAAAAATTCTCCGGCGCTGGTTAACAGCCAGGCGTACCGCTGCTGGGCGTTGATTCTGTAGGATACCCGCTGGGGAGACAGTTCCGGGGAAATATCAAAATACCGGATGGCGTTTTCCAGGGTCTGCCGTTCCTCCATGCTGTTGCCGAAGCGGCTGTAATACCGGGAAAGGTGGTAATGGGCTTCCGGGTACGCGGGATCCAAACCGACCGCCCGGAGAAGGATATCCCTGATCCCCTCTATCCGGCTGAGATTCTCATCCGGGACACCCCGCACTTCTTCAAACCGTTTGTCCAGGAGATATCCCCCCAGCTCGCTGAGGCCGGATACGGAGATCTTTGTCCTGGGGGAACTCATAAAATGAACCTGCAGGGGGAGAACCTCGCCGAGCTGGTCGGTGCGGATAAAGTATTTCATCATCCGTTCGAGGTACTCATCCTTTTCCCCGTAGGCTTCCATAAGGCGGGCATAGGCGCGCCGGGCTTCCTCATACCGGGATGGGTCGACCTCGCCCCAGGCAAGGTTGTTGTCCCCCAGCGCCAGAAGCCCTTCCCGGTCATCCACGGAATAATTGAGAATATTGGTCCTGAGGATCCGGTCGGCTTTTTCAAAATTCCGGAGGTAATTCGTTTCAAGATCCGCGTACGCCAGGGCGCCTTCCTTGTCCCGGGGATAATACCGGAGGAGCTCATCGTATTTCTGTTCCGCGTACAGGTACTGCCGGGCGTCCCTGAACCCTATGGCGTAACTGAAGAACCACTTCTTCATCCTGCGGATCCGCAGGGCTTCCAGGAAATTCTCGTTGGCCCGGGCGTACTGCCCGGCTTCAATCCGCTCATATCCCCGCTGGTACATGGCATTTGCCCGGAGAGGCGTATAGACAAACTGGTATATAAGGTAGAAAAGTGAAACTGCCACAATACCAACGGCCAGGAAAATCCGCAGCACCGGCAGAAAGTTATGGACGAAAATATACCCAAAGCTGGACTGTTCCGCTTCAAGCTCTTCGCCGGTTTTCTTCTCAAACCCCTTGGGAATGGGAATGCTCCGGCCCAGGATTTTGCCCGCCAGGGAGGCGGTTTCCTTTGGTCCTGCCCCTGCGACGAGTTTTTTGACCAGGGCGGACATCAGATCCGGAGAAACCGCCTGCTCCGCGATGAGTTCTTCCACGGCGATACGCAGGTTTAAGGGATAGGACGCGAGGGTTTTCTCCAGTTTTTCCAGGTCACTGCCTGAAAGCTGTATCTCCTCAACCTCTTCGCCGCCGCCTGATACTCCGCCTCCCGCCGCCGGTCCGGCCCCCTGGGGCCTTCCGGGCTCTTCGCCGCCGAATACATCATCAATACCGGGAAGGGAAAATTCCTCAAGACGGCCAACATCGCCGAAGGTACTATCATCGAGGTTCAGATCGGAGTCGGGAATATTAAAGTCCATTCCCAGGGAATCCCCGTCCAGGCTGAAACTGTCAAAAGGATCCGCGTCCGGGGTTTCCCCGCCGCCGGGCTCCTCAAAAAATTCCCCGCCCAGATCCAGAGCATCCCCGCCGGCCTCATCGGCAGCTGAACCATCCCCATCCGCGGCGGTTCCTTCCTCGCCGGTTATACCCTGCTGGATATCCCCGCTGAAATCGGCGTCAAAATCGGGAATGGAAAAATCATCGAAACTGTCGGCGGAGGAACTTTCCTCCAAGGGCCCGTCATCCGCCGGCGGCATTTCCTCCGGAAGTCCGTCATCCGCTTCTCCGCCGAGATCCATGTCCACGGAATCACTGCCGGCGGATTCATCCATGTCCGGGAAAGTACCGTCAAAGTCGGGGATGGAAAAATCGGAACTATCCTCCGCTTCCGGCTCTGGCGTGTCCGGGGAATCCTCCTCCGCCGGAGGAGGATCAGCGGGCGCCTCGGAAAACAGGGAGAACATTTCATCCTCCGGAAGATCCAGGGGATTATCGGTGAAATCCGGAAGGCCCTCTTCCGGCTGGGAATCTTCCGCAAAGGTATCGCCGGCTTCGGGAAGTTCCGATTCCTCGGGAATGCTGAAATCTCCGAAGTCATCAAACCCCGCGGGATCGTCCCCGGACCCGGTATCCCCTGAAGTGTCCAGAATTTCGGCATCCTCCGCGCCGCCGGATTGGCCGCCGAAAACGGATTCTTCCGGCAGTCCGCCTTCCGTATCTTCACCGGAACCGAAATCGGGTATGGAAAAATCATCGGAATCATCGAATCCGGCGGACATATCACCGGCATCCGCGGATTCACCGTCGAAGTCGGGAATGGAATAATCATCCCCGGAAAAGGTATCGCCGCCGGTGATATCCTCAAAGGAAACCGCAGGGGAATCGCTTTCCCCGGCGTTCGCGCGTTCAGCTTCTATTTCATCCGCAAAACCATCGAGGAGATTATCAAGTATATTGAAGTCATCGGGATCATCCGGCGCGGCGTCTTCTCCCGCGGCCCCGGAATCAATATCGCTGCCGGAAAAATCAAAATCACCGGAAATATCGTTTTCCGGGACCGACAGATCGTCGGGGATTGTATCCAGAAATGCCCCGAAATCGAGGCCGGAACCGTCATCATCGCCGGTGTTTCCGGTAAAATCGCCGAATCCGTCAAAATCACTGCCGCCGGTCCCCGGTGAATCCGCCCCGGAATCCGAAAAACCGCTGTCCCCGGGATCGTCGAAATTGATAAACCCCGGGCCGGGCATGGCGGCGGAACCGGACTTGCGGTCCGCAAAGGGGTCCGACGCCGGATCGCTGCTGGGAAGATCGAGATCGTTTAAGGGTATGCCGCGCTCGGCCATGACCATGGCTTCGTCACCGATGTCCCGGAAAGAGGATTTAAACTCTTCAAGCGCTTTTCTTGTCGGCATAATTAAGATATTGAAGCATCAACCGATAATTGTAAAGAACATGAAGTACTTTAATTGTCTGATGCTCTTATTGCTTATTATCGGTAATATCAGCGCGGTAGATACAGAATCTTATCAATTTATTGATCACCTTTTGTCGATTTCCGGACCAAAGGCGCCGGAAATCTATGAAGACGCTGTTATTTTTACCGTGCCCTCCTCATACCGGCGGGTGGGAATTACCTTTGCCCACGAAGGGTTCTCAAAAATCTACTGGTTCCGGAACCTCATGGTTTCCGGAGAAATTCCCCAATCCGGGAATACCGAAACACCCCCGAAGCCGCCCCGGATCACCGAAGTCGATTCGGGCTTTCTCTTTCATGTTTTTAATTTTCCAGAGGGATTGTCACAGCTTGAATACCGGCTCATTATCAACGGGCTCTGGACCACCGATCCCATGAACCCGCGGACAAAGCTGGATTCCGGCACGGGGCTGACCCTTTCTGTTCTGGAGCTGCCGGCGCTGCGGAAAGTTGATTCCATCTTTGACGCCCCTCCGGGCCATCTCCGGTTCATCTATTCCGCCCCTTCGGGGGAAGCCGTCACCGTGGCGGGGAGTTTTAACGGCTGGGATCCTTTTATGTATGAACTCCGGGAAACATCGCCGGGATATTATACCCTTACGCTTCCGGTTCCCCCGGGAACCTACCAGTATGTATTTTTCCACCGGGGCCGCCGTGTCCCCGATCCGGGCAACCCCAATACGGTATTTACCCGGGAGGGAACCGCGGCTTCCGAGATACGGGTCAATTAGGTTCCGCCGGCGCCGTACCGGGATTATAGGTACTCAGTTGTCATACACTATAAAAATACTCTAAAATATAAAAAATAATTTCAGGAGGAAATATGAAAAAAACCGCAGCATTCTTAATGATCTGCGCTGCCGCCCTGGCAGCCGTTATCGGATGTGCCACATCATCCGGTTCCGGCGGTGAAAACCTTAAAAACGCCCGGACAGTTGAAACCGATATCGTTATTGTAGGCGGAGGCGGAACCGGCCTCAGCGCGGCTCTGGCCGCGGCGGAACAGGGCAAAAAAGTCATTTTGCTGGAAAAAATGGGATACCTCGGCGGGGCAACCGCTATGTCCGCGGGAAAAGTACCCGCCGCCGGCACGAAACAGCAGGCGGCTCTGGGTATTGAGGACAGCCCTACCGCTCTTGCCATCGATATACTCCGCCCCGGAGACTGGAGCCAGCGCATAGACCTGGTTAACCTGGTGGCGGACAACGCCAAAGAATATATTGAATGGTCCGAAAAGCAGGGTGTCCAGTGGGAACTTGAAACCAACCTGCTCTACAACGGCCAGAGCGCTTACCGCATGCATGTATCCAAAGATGCCGGAGCGGGCCTCGTAAAAGCCCTGTCCGACGCGGTTAACGCCAGCCCCAACATCACGGTTATGCTCAACACCCCCGGCACCGGACTTATTTCCAACGCCAAAGGTGAAGTAACCGGCGTAAGCGCCACGGACAACAGGACCAAAGAAAACCTCCGCATCAACGCCAAGGCGGTTATCCTGGCCACCAGCGGCTTCGCGGCCAACCGGGAAATGGTGGAAAAATACACACCTTCCATTGCCAACGCGTACCCCCTGGTTGCCCCCGGCGCCACCGGCGAAGGGATTCTGTGGGGACTCGGGCTCGGAGCGGGGGTCCGCAACATGAGCTCATACCAGGGCTACGCGCCCATCAGCTTTGAAAGCAAGAAAGGCCTCGGCCAGAGCATCCTCAATGCCGGCGGTATTATGGTAAACAGCGACGGCTGGCGCTTTACCGATGAATTCGCCGGTTATTCAAATCTGGCCGCAACCATCGTCAACCAGAAAGGCGCCTTTGCGTACATGCTTTGGGATGACAACATCGCCGCGGCCCAGCGGAATCTGGTCAACCAGTGGGAAAAAGACGGTATCCTGATCAAAGCGAATTCGATCCAGGAAATGGCCGGAGCCCTTTCGGTTAATTCCTCCCGGCTGCTGAAGGAAATCGACCTGCTCAACGCGGGTATTACGAAAGGTATGGATTACCTCGACCGGGTAATGCTGCCGAAACAGAGCTATAAACCGCCCTACTACGCGGTAAAAGTCACCGGAGATTTCCGGCACACCCAGGGCGGTCTTACCATTGACCTCAGCACCCGGGTTCTCAAAGACGACAACACCGTGATTCCCGGATTGTACGCCGGCGGCGGTGTCACCGAGGGATTCTCCAGCACCGGCGGCCCCGGCTACATGTCCGGAAACGGCCTGCTCCAGGCGCTGGTTCTGGGAAAAATCGCCGGCCAGCAGGCGGCAGCGTACTAATTCCAAAAACTGAAAAAGGTTCATCCCCGGATGAACCTTTTTTATTCGACCGCCCGGTTTATTATCCCGCGGAGATTATTTCCCTTTTTTTAAAAATTACGTCCGGAAACTTGACAGCCTCACCATTATCCGTTAAATTCGAATGAATGATTCGCTCGTAATATCGTGAATCTTTTACATTCTGCGGACAGAGAATGTCATATAATCGAACGAACTGTTCGCTCACAAAAAAGAGGAAAATGATGACTATCAGCCATAAGGCACTGCTCCTGTTTGTTCCGGCAATGATCCTTTCGGGGGCCATCCGGGTATATCCAAAGCCGTATATTTCCGGCGCCGCGGCGGAAATAGCCGTCGTTCCCGAAATAAACAGGAGCCTGGGGTATTGCTGGAACATCACGGCCAAGGGAACCCTGGAACTGAACAAACTGCTGGAATTCAGCGGCGGCGCCGCCTTGGGACAGGAAGGGACCTCCGCCGCCGATGTTTTCGCCCGGGCAGGCGCGGGACTTCCCTTTTTTCCCAACCTATCGTTCCACGCTGCGTACATCTTTAACACCTACCCCGGCTACAATACCAGGATCCATTCGGTGATACCCGCGGTCCGCCTCAGACTGTGGCGGATTGAGGCGGTCCTGGGCTACTGCTTCCGCGTGACGGTTTTTGGTTCTGAGGATACCCTGGCGGAACGGAATTTTGCCTACCGGGCGGGAATAAAACTGATTGATTCAGACCGGGGAAATTTCTCCGTACACATCGGCAACGTATCCGATTTTTTCTGCGGCAACTTAGGATCCTACAGTCTGGGCTTTTCATATTCCGTACCGGTATCCCGACGAATCTCGATTTCCGGAGGCATGGAATTATACCAGACGGGAAGCATTGCCCTGGCTTCAAATAATTACGGCACCGCATTAAAAGGAGGGGTGGTATTTTGTTTTCAAAATTAATGAAGAAACTGCGGCGGATGGTTCCGGTAATCGTTTTGGCGGCGGCGGTCCCGGCAATTTCCTGCTCAAACGATCTTTTCGGGCTCGTCTCCGCCGGGGACAGCAGCGAACGGGAGTCGTACCGGAATGTTTTCGTTTTTCCGGCGGAAGCCGAAAGAAACATTTCCCTGGGAAGTTCCTATTCGTTTGTCGTACTGACCGATGTCCACATAACGGGAACAAATGCCTGGAAACTGGAACAGCTCGGCCCGATTCTGGAGGAAAACAACGACGCCTTCATGGTAATTACCGGGGACATTACCCAATCCGGGGAACGGCAGGAACTCGAACGGTTTATAGAAATAGCCGGAACATTTCCTGTTCCGTGTTTTCCGGTGATCGGAAATCACGATGTATATTTCGGGAACTGGGAGGTCTGGAAAGAATTGATAGGATCTTCCATATACCGGATAGACGCAGGAGATACCACCTTGATCGTTCTGGATTCCGCCAACGCGTCCTTCGGCGCGAACCAGCTCGACTGGCTGGAGGGCCAGCTCGCGGCGGCCGGCAAAAACACCTTTGTTTTTACCCATACCAACCTGTTTACCGACGGTTCCGACTGCCTGCAGCAAATCACCGATATCAGGGAACGGGCCCGTTTTATGGCGCTTCTTGAAAACCGGTGTACGGCCATGTTTTCCGGGCACGTCCACAGAAGAATACTCAGGGAAGCGGGCGGAGTACGCTACGTGACTCTGGAGGATTTCCGGTCGGAAGGCACATACTGCCGGGTCAGGGTTTCTCCGGAAGGGGTCTCTTATGAATTCCGCACAATTACAGCGGACAATCCCGCTTCATGATACTGCTTCCAGAAGTCCTTCCGGTCAGGCGGCTCTGGTCCGGGAGCGGATAACCGCTGCTGAAGCGAAAGGGCTTCGCAGACAGGGCGTTCTTCCAGGGAAGCCGCGGCAGCCGACAGCCCGAGCAGGTTTTTGCCTTGGGGTGTATTTACCAGCACAAGCGAAACCCCCAGGGGATCATAAAAGTTCGGTGCTGATTTCTCGATGCCAAAATAATCAGCCATGGTTATATCGGAGGTCCGTTTTATATCGGCAAAGGGGCAGCGGTAACAGCTGGGACGGACAATGGCGTTCCCATTAATAAAGAGTGTATAAAAACGGTCATCTCCCCTGTCATCATCTTCCCCGGATATTTTATACAGGAATCCTTTATTGGAGTTCGCCCGGTTCCAGGGGTATTTTTTTGAACGGAACTGAACCCAGGACAGTTTTCCGCGGCATTCTGTTTCCAGCAGTTTCTTGTAGTCTTCCCAGACACGGGGACTCGGGACACTGTGGCAGATGACATCACAGAGAAATAAATTGCTGTCCGCCGGGAATACCGCGCGTATTCCCGCGGACTGGCACGGGGTTCCGGTGAAGAGTACCTTTTTACCCGCCGCGAGATCATTTCCGATATCGCGGCAGATACCGCGGAGATCACTCTGTACGTATTTTGAAAACCGCATGGCATTCCTCTCTTCCGGAGTACTTGCCCGCCTGTGCACTACCCGCAGATCTCCGTCAAAGACAGCGCCGTACACAATGCCCCCCAAAGCCAGGACACTGTCGGAAAACGCCGTAAAGGCACCGCCTGAGGTTGACTGCTTTAATACTTCCGCGGACTTATGGCGCAGCGCGTAACATGAGGGCTCGGCTTCAGACTTATAATGATCTTTCTTCCGGAAGGGACAGAGGACAACGCATTTTCCGCAGCCGACACAGGCAGTCCGGTTTATCAGAGGATAGAGAAAACCTTCTTCGTCCGGAAGCATGGTGATGGCAGCCGCCGGGCAGATACTCTCACACGCGCCGCAGCCGGAGCAGCTGTGTTTTTTAGAAAAAACCGATTCCATTTCATTTCCCGCCTAATACTGATTAGTTTCTTCCAAATACCGCTCCATGCGCTTAAGGCGCTGCTGTGTTTTTTTCATACTCCGATGGCCTACAAGGAGCACGATTTTTTCCATATTCATCACAAAGCTGGTGTAGGCATTAAAAAAGCTGAAGTTGTCCGCACTGTTGATTACAATAGTGTCGGCGTATTCCGCGAGGGGTGCGGCATAGCTGTCGGTCATAACCACAATGCGGGAAGAACTGTCCTTAGCCATGCGCACCGCAAAAAGAGTGTCCCGGGAATACCGTGAAAAGGAGATGGCGATGAGCAAATCCCGGCTTGTCAGATCAACCAGCTGATCAACAATGGGTTGCTGATCCACGGTATAAATATCCGGGCGGCAGCAGGCAAGCATGGTTCTGAAGGTCGACGCAAACCCCGCGCAGGCGCGGAAGCCGGCGATAAAAACCCGTTCCGCGGATAATATCGAATCGGCCGTTTCGGAGATCTTATCCTCCGTTGCCGGGTTCGCGTCCGTTTGAATGTGACGGATTACATTCTGGGTATAAGAAGCCAGCAGCTGCCGGCCGGATAAATGGCGGTTCCCAGCCAGTTTTTTATACGGAAGGGTTTTTGATTTTCCCGGCGGAGTGTTTCCCGTGACCTCATTCTGCAGAGCCCGGCGCAGGGCGGTATAGTTTTCAAATCCGAGCTTTTTCGCTAGCCTGACCACCGAAGACGCGCCGATATTCAGATTTTTCCCGATTTCAGCGGAGGTCATAAAACAGGCTGAACCGAGGTTCTTCATAATATAATCCAGCGCAAGCCGTTCCTTTTTGGTTAAATCCGTAAGATTCGCCCGCTCTTCGATTGTCTGATTCATAACGCCCCTGCCCTATTGATTATTTTTACAGTACCACATTATATTGGTTCCTGTAAACCATATAATATTATTTTTGGTTTTTAATAACCATAAAGAAGAATCATACCATGCGTGACATGACGGAAGGTAGTATTCCCGGACACATGATGAGGTTCACCGTTCCGCTGCTGTTAAGCAATGTGTTTCAGCAGCTGTACAACGCGGCGGATACCGTTATAGTCGGCAGATACCTTGGCAAGGAAGCGCTTGCCGCAGTGGGCAGCGCCGGTGCTGTGATGAACATTCTTTTCTTTCTCATATTTGGTATTTCCATGGGTGCTTCCGTGATAATCGCGCAGTATTACGGCGCGCGCAGAATTGCTCTGGTAAAAAAAGAAATGGGGACTGCCTGTACAGCGGGAATGCTCTTTACGGTTTTTATAATAATACTTTCTTTTTCATCGGCGGACTGGGTACAGAGAACCATAAAAACCCCGGATGAAATTCTGCCGCAGGCGGTACAGTATTTACGGATTATAATAGGCGGGCTCATTTTTACGTTTATCTATAATATGCTGTCATCGGCGATGCGGGCGCTGGGTGACGCCAACGCGCCTGTGATATTTCTGATACTATCATCCGGATTGAATATTATTCTTGATCTCATATTTATCCGCTCTTTCGGCATGGGAACTTCCGGGGCCGCCTGGGCAACAGTTATATCCCAGGCGGCGGCGGCAATCCTGTGCGTTATCCATATCCGGCGTAAGGTTCCGGCTCTCAGGCTGGCCGGACAGGATTTTACAGTCGACCCGAGGCTGCTCCGGCAAACCATACGGTTCAGCGGAGTATACGCCGTCCAACAGTGTGTGCTGTACTCCGGGGTACTCCTGGTGCAGGGTACGGTTAACAGCTTAGGCATTGACGCGATGGCGGCTTATAACGCTGGGACAAAAATAGACAATTTTTTTCTCATGCCCGGGGACAGTCTGGCAGCCGCGTTGTCAACATTCGCCGCACAGAATACGGGCGCCGGAAATACCAAAAGAATCAAGGCCGGCCTGGGGTACACCATCGGTATCGGATTGGGTTTCTGCGGAATACTCGCGCTTCTGCTTCTTCTTACCGCGCCGCGGATGATGGGACTTTTTCTGGATTCCAGCGATTCCGCAGTCATCCTCCTCGGTACTTCGTATCTGAGGATGATGGCAGTGCTCTATCCCCTGACGGCATTGTGCAATTCCTTTCAGGGCTTCTTCCGGGGAATCGGCAATATGAAGGTCACCCTTATCGCGACACTGCTCCAGATACCCATCCGGGTCGTTCTTTCGGCAATCCTGGTACACCGTTTTGCGCTAAACGCGGTCCCCGTCGCTGCGGGCATCGGGTGGATTGCCATGATTCTGTATGAATTTTATGAGTACAATAGATACCGGAAAAGCATCAGCTCCGGAAATCCGGCGGATAAAACCGCGGAGCGTTCTCTTGCCTGAATCGGGATCAGCCTCGCCCGGCAGGGCCTGCCGGTCAGGGGTTTGTCTCGTTAGGATTATTGCCCGATACAGTGCCGGTTCCCTGGTTAAACACTGAACCGGATATTCTATAAACTCCGCCGCCGTCCAGAGCGGTATTGCCTTCACCGTTATTGCCGGAATTCAGGCCGATCGCGGAAGTGCCGGACATGGTAAGGTTTCCATTAAATGTGGTCCCACCAACAGAAGGATTCCCCAGATATGCGCCGCCGCCGTATTGGGAGGCGTGATTGCCGGAGATATTGGCGGTCCCGGACATATTCACCGTCCCGCCGGAAATCGAGACCCCGCCGCCGTTATTCGCGGCGGTATTCCCCCTGCCGCCGCCGGCCAGGGTTTTCCCCACGGATCCGCCGGACATGGTAAATGTCGTATTAGCCCCCACATGCACGCCGCCGCCGCCGCCGAGTGCGGTATTTCCGGAAATAATTGAGTTCCCGGACATGGTGAAGGATTTACCGTCCGTACGGCTGCTATCGAAGCATAACCCGCCGCCGTCAAGGCGTGCCGTATTCGCATCGGTTTCAGCGGTACCGCCGATGGTGCCGCCATTCATGATAAACGCAGCAACTCCGATAATGTACGCCCCGCCGCCGAAAGAATTCGTATAGTTTCCTGAAATTACACTGGAATCGTTCATGGTCATCGTGACCGGGGTACTGGCGGTGCCGGAAATCCATAGCCCGCCGCCGCTGTTCCCGCTCGCGGAATTGCCGGAAATTCTTGAATTTCCGTTCATGGTAAAGGTTCCGCCCTCTATAGTTACCCCCCCGCCGCCGCCGGTCGTAGAGTTCCCGGATATTTCAGCGGTGCCGTTTAACACAGCAGTGCCGTTAGTGATACGGAGGCCCCCTGCATAAAATGAAATGTTGTTGCCGGTAATCCGGACCTTATCGTTCAGTTCAATCTTACCCAGGCTGTTGACAACGACCACGGACATATTGTTGTTCTTATTGCCCTTGAGGGTTAATCCCGCGGCAGCTCCCGCTTCGCCGAGGATAAGTTTTGCCCCGGACTGGACCGTAAACAGGCTGCCCCGGCCCGTAATTTCCACGGTTTTTGACCCGTTGGGGTCTGCGAGTATGGTGACGGTTTTGGAATTATCTATAGTATATCCAGCCGCAGTCTGAATATCCTTAAGAATGGTTATTTCCGCGGTATCCCCGGCGGAAAGAGCTGACAACGCGCTGCCCAGGTTCTCGTAATAAATTTCATCCGAAGGAGCGGCGCTTTTTACCATCATTACCGCGTGGTTTCCGCTGAGTTCCGTAACGCTTTCAAGCTCGTCTTTATTTGTAAAAACAAATTCGCAGGAGAACGACGTGATGCTGCTGTCGGGATTGTCAATTTCCGCATCGTACAGCCGCGTATGGGGAGAAGCGGACACCATGGTACTCGGGGACATCCGGATCAGAGGATCAGCCGCCGCGGGGGTCCAGTCATAGGAACCGTCCCGGGTAAACTCCCATGTTTTTTCGGCGCCTCCGTTGACGGCGCAGGTTATTTTCAGGAAACCCGCGTCCTGGACGGTGCCTTCAAGATCCTGATTCCAGGAAAATTTTACGGTCTTCCGCACGTTGGGATATTGAATTTGCACGTTTTCCATTCCTGAAGGAAAATCGTTATAGCATATTCTTGGAAGCTCGTAGGTCTCGGCGAAATCCCGGCCGGTGGCAATTTCCTTCAGCCGGAGGAGGAAGTAGTATTCATCCCCGATAATGGGGAAATCAGCGGCCTGCCCCAATACCACTTTTACCAGATTCGGCTCCGCGAACTGGGTGCCTGTCCAGGCCTGATGGGCGCTTCCGCCGAGATCATCCAGAAGCGGATCGATATCGTACAGCCGCGGATTCCGGAGGCGCAGGGTTAAAACAGTAGCCTCACTCCCCGGCCGTATTACCTGTGTTCCGTCGCTTTTTATATGAACCGGCGGCGGATAAATAGTCAGCAATTGTTCCGCCGCAGCGCTGTTCACGTATTCATCAATATATTCCGGAACGGAAAGATTAAACACATCACAGGCAGACAGGAGCAGCGCCGCGGGAATAAGGATCCCGGCGGCGGCAATCCGCAGGAAAACGCGGATTTTACGGGTTTTATTGTTGGGAAGCTGCGGCCTCAATCTGAAAAACACTGCCTTTTCTCGCACAGCGGATATTCCTTCTCGCGGATGCATACATCGGGACATTGTACAACGGAGTAATTATACCGCAATAACGGGGTTAAGAAAAACTATTTTTTTAGTTTTATATTTGGTTTAGACTTTTTAGAAAGAATAGCTTTCCGGAAAATATCCCTCCGGCGTAACAACCCATTCCAAAAAATCCAGCAAATTGATTTCCGGTATCTGCCGGTATATATTGGATGTATCAATTTACAGTTCAAAGAAATTCTAGGAGGATACATTGAAAAGGGGTTATTACGTTCTTGGTGTTGTTTTGTTTCTCTCGCTGCTGATGAGCTGCGGGTCATTCTCCGTGGCCGTATTTGATCCGGACCTGCCCGATGAAGAGATCACAACCCTATGTTTCGTTGGAGGGATGACATCCGCTCCAAGGAACTTCTATGTCAGATCGATTAACGGAATAGCGGCAGAGAAGAAATATACTTATTTTTTGAAAATTCCCGCTGGAAAGACAACATTAGTGGGTGATGTAAAGGTTGAGTCGTTCACATCGTCAATAGTTTATACCGCCGATGATGTTGAATTCACCTACACTTTTGAACCGGGGAAGGCCTATTATATTGATCCCATAGTCGAAGGGTCAGCCACTTTTACCGGCAGCTCATTGACGGGTGTTAAGGTTGACAGCGGCCAAATGGATATGTATATAAAGATATATCAAGTTGAAGTGGAATATAACGGAAATAAAATAAAAGGCGTTAAGGATTATAACGAAATGTTTGATGGAGAACCGCTGGCAAAGGTGCCTACCGGTGTGGTCTTTAAGAAAGAAGAATAACGTTAATACCGCGGTTCTCCGCAAATAAAAAAACCGCCCCTTCTGGTTTTCAGGTCCTGCTTCACAGGTATCCATCTGTACCCAGAAGAAAAACGCCTGCCCCTAATTAGGAGCAGGCTTATATCATACTCAGAAAGATGTTACGTTACTTCAAAAGCTCCCAAGCCTGATAGCCCCATCCGGCAAGACTGACATCAAGTGATTCCCCGCCTTTAACGGTTTTTCGTTTGGAAGAGAAGTGATCGTAGAAAACGTACTCTTTACCCTTTTCGAGTCCAAGGGCGGAAACATCTATCTTCACTTCTTTTAAATCTTCTCCGCTGAAATTGAGCACCGGAATTACAACTTGCCCTTCATAATCGCGCAGCATCGTAAAGACCATATCCGCGTCAGCCTTGATAGCCAGATAATCACAGGAGCCCCGTAACAGCGCCGGCACTTTTTTGCGGGTCGCGATGAGTGTCCGGTAGATAACCTCACTGCCCTTTTCGGCTTCCGAAAAATTGAGAATGCCGCCGCCGGGCGCAAGGCAGCAATAGGCAAACAGGTTGCGCGCCTGCTCAATACCGAACAGCTCTCGGCGGTAGATACCTTTGCGGGAACACAGCTCATGGGTGTCATGGGCGTCGCAGAAATGCACCTTGATTAACGTTGAAGGCAGGACCTTCTGACGCATGGCGAACCAGTCCGCTATTTCGCCGGCATTGAGGTACCGCATGTCCGGGTGATTAAAGAAGGACAAACTCGTAACGCCGAATTTCGGATCAGGCCTGTAGATGTTATCATATACCCAGATTTCATCGTAAATATACGCAAGCTCACAGGAGCTTCCCGGGAGCGGCCCGGTCGGTTCCGTAAAGAATACACAGTCCGGCTTAATCTCACGGCATACGCGGCGGGCATTTACAAGCAGTCCATAGGCTCCCAGGAAGCTTTCATAGCCGTGGTAGGGAAGCCCCTTATCGTAGTTGGGAAAGGAACTCCAGCTCGGCGCGTCAACACGGAATCCGTCGACATCCCATTCGCGGACATAGTACGCAAACACGTCTTCCAGATATTTCCGGACTTCCTTTTTGCGGAGATCAAAGGCATGGGTGTATGTATGGGCGAACTCACCGTTCTCCTGCCGCATGAACCAGTCGGGATGTTCTTCGAGCATGGGGTGGCGGTCCCAGATGGGATCGTCGGGCGCGCGGTTCGCGTCGGCGGCGCGGAGCTCACCCATGTATTTAATGCTTTCCCTGTCCATAACGCCGTGGAGTACAATATCAAAGAAAACCCGCATACCGAGCTCATGGCATTTGTCAATGATCTTTTTAATCCAGACGGGATCGCCGTAGCATTGCAGTATGTTGTAATAATCATACACGACGTATCCGGGCCACGGGAATTTCGGCATAAGTTCAAGGACCGTATACCCGAATTCCTTGAGGTATTCCAGATCGTCATACATATCCTTCTCGGTCGGATACGCTTTATGCCAGCGCGATTCGTCGCGGTATTTCTTTACACCCACATGGGCTTCGCAGATGAAGACTTCCTTTCCCCAGTCGGGGGTTCTGTCTTTGAGTACAAGGCCAGCTTCATCCAGGAAGGCGCTGACATTATTGAGGCCCTCAAGAAACTCGCCTTTGCCGGCATAGAGATACTGAGTCTCAAGGGTGATCTCGTCAGCCGGGGCAATGCGGCATCCGCTCAGCCATTTCTGTTCAAACCAGGTTCCTGTCATGCCGCGCCAGATCCTCCAGTATATCGGCATGGTGTCTCCGGCGTATAATTGGGAAATCATGTGGAATCCCTTCTGCGCCAGTCCGATGACGCCGGCATTCCAGTCAGGGGCGGGATGGGTATCCTCAAAGACACGCTTCATCGAACCGCAGTAACCGTAATTTACCTTTTCGTGCAGGAAGCTGGCAAACCCCGGCATCTCCATAAGCCAGTCGTCTTCGTCGGCGATTACGGGCATCCTGGTCGCGGTCCAGCGCATCAGTTCTTCTTTTTCGCCATGGTGAGCAATACGGAAGGTCCGCTCTACGCGGACTTTTGAAGCGTTATACGCGAAAGTCTCGGTAATGGTCCATTCTTTATTGCCGTACGTGAGGATAAGGGTATCCTTTTCTTCCTTATAATTATTCAGAAGAAAATCCGCTCCGACCTCAGTACAGTCGCGAACACTCCACACCTGCTCGCGGCCAAACGTCTGGGTCATCACTCCGTTGAGGGTGAGTGTAATGGGGGCAAGGCCGGAGCTGCCCCTGAGGATTGTTTTACCTTCGGCGCTGAAACCCGTCCATGCGCCGTTTTTTTCGCTGAACTCAAGGTTAAATTTTCCCGCAGAAAAAAGTATTTTTCCGTCTTTTATTGTAACTGACATGTATACTCCATGGATTTAAGGATAGCGCATGCCGCGTGAGCGGCCGTACAATCGAGGTGATTTCAGAAAATGAAATTTTGAAATCACCTCCCTAGATGCAGTATGGAAAGCGTGTTTATCACGTTTTCTGCCGAGCCAAGTTCAAACCCAGCCTCAGACTGAAGGTCCGCGTTTTGAACTTGGCTCGATCAATACCTTTTTTGAACTGACTTAGATTGCCTGCGCTGCTTTCTTTTTCTTAATGTTTGAATAAACCATTACGGCCACAAACAGTACAAAAATCCCCAAGACAATAAGGCAGATCGGCCGTCCCAGTATAAACATAGGCAGAGAAACTCCCTGGGAACCTGCGAGCGCCACTGACCGCCGGTAATTCAACTCAATAAGATTTGACAGCACGGCGCCTATCATAAGGGGTGAAAGGGGTATATCAAAAGTGCGCAGCACAATTCCCAGAATCCCGAAGATGAGAGCCACAAACACATCGAACATACTGTTGTTTATGCTGAATGAACCAAAGATGGAAAAACACAGGACAAGGGGAATAAGGTACTGCATTTTGACTTTAAGTATTTGATTGAAAAACCGTATGCCGAAAGTTCCGATTAAACCCATAGCTATGGTCACAAAAATCATGCCATACATAAAAACGTACGCCACATCGGGACGTGTTATAAAGAGATCCGGGCCCGGTATAATACCGTGCATCATCAATCCCGCGCCGACGAGCGCCGCGTTGAGCGAGCCCGGGATGCCAAGGGTCAGGAGCGGTATACACGCTCCGCCGACAACGGCGTTGTTGGAAGCTTCCGCGGCGATAACGCCTTCGATATTGCCTTTGCCGAAACTGTCGGGATCCTTGGAAGAACGCTTGGCTTCACCATACGCAACAAAATTACTTGTTCCGCCGCCGATGCCGGGCAGTATCCCGAGAAAAATCCCGATGACCGTTGATTTAATCAGGACCCGCCATTTCGCAAACATCTCCCGCAGTACGGTTAACCTTTTTATGGGGATGTCCTTAAACTCGAAGGTAGCCGCTTTTTTCTGTCCGATGTTTTTAAACATTTCACCGAAACAGTAAAACCCCATAACCATGCTTATCAGGTTTATGCCCGCGCTCAAAGGCCAGATTCCAAAGGTCATGCGCCGGACGCCCGAAATGCTGTCGGTACCGATGGTGGCAATAAAGAGTCCGAGGGCGGTGGCAAAAAGGGCCTTCCAAATATTTTTACCCGCCAGGCTGCCGACAATGCTTAAGCCCACCAGCGAAACAAGCAGCATTTCCGACGCGCCAAACTTAAGGGATATACTCGCGAGGGGCGGTGTAAAGAATACCAGGCACAGTACGCCGACAATGCCGCCGAAGGTACTGGCAAAAATCGAGAGATAGAGAGCCTCTCTGGAGCGGCCCTGCAAAGCCAGCGGGTGTCCGTCCCAGGCGGTTGCGGTGTTTTCTACCGCGCCGGGGACATTAAGGAGAATCGCCGTAATAGACCCTCCGTACTCCCCGCCCATATAGATGCCGCCAAGCATCAGAACGCCCGCTGCCGGTGAAAGAACATAGGTAACCGGGAGAAGCAGGGATATCCCAATTGCAGCATTGAGTCCCGGAATAGCGGAGAAAATGATACCTAAAATAGTCCCAAACAATGAAAAACCAATTACTTCGGGATTTAATAACTGCAAAAAAATATCCCAATTCATATTAGGTTACCTCCATATATCGATTACTCGAACCAATTTCAAAAGACAGATCTTCGGTCTGAAGTTGGTTTTGAAATTGGCTCCGCGGAAAGTGTGACGAACACACGTTCCGCGCTTTTTATCAGTAATTCGGACGAATTTCATCTCCGTAGGTCTCAACAAGATTTTTAGCTTTATTATAATACCCGGTAAACAATGCGGTTAAATCGTCACCGAAAACCGGTTCGTATAAATAATTAAGATCTTCGATTCTTTTACGGAAACCATACGCGGGATCCTGGGCGATTTTTTTACAAGCGTCGGTGAGTTTATCCAGAATTTCCTGGGGCACATCCGCGGGCGCGACTAAGGTAGTTCTTACACCAAGGAAATCAAGAATAAGACCCGAGGCATTCGCCAATTCAATGTTGGGATAGCTTGGAGGGGGAACCGGGTCGCCCCACAGGATGGGGAAAGCGCCAAGAGCTTCCATACTTGAAAGAGCGCCTGCGGTGGTACTCAGAATATCCACATGGTCTCCCAGGAAAGCCGCCTGGGCGTCGCCGCCGCCGGGGTAACTGATGGGACTGAATTTGATATCGTAATGCTTCATAACAGAAACCGCAAAAACACGGTGCATAAGTCCGCCGGGGGCCGTGGAGGTAAGTTTACCCGGATTGGCTTTGGCGTATGCGAGGAATTGATCCCAGGATGTTATGCCGTATTTATTATTCTTCTTCATAAAATACGCGTTTATGGTATTGGGAAGCGCCGCGATGTAGCGCACACTCGTAGGGGTGCTGAATTCCTTGGCAAAGTCAGGATTAGACAATTCCGAAAGAAACATATCCGGGCAGTTCATGATACCAAGGGTATAGCCGTCCGGTTTGGCTTTTACAATGTTCAGGGTGCCCATTTCACCGCTGGACCCGGGTTGGTTCACCACGACAAAGTTAGCTCCCAGCTCCCGGTTAAGGGCATCTGCCCACATCCGGCCGATAAGATCAGCCATCCCACCCGGGGAATAGGGGATTATCAGAGTAATCGGCCGTGCTGGCCAATTCTCTGTTGAGGATGACTGCTGACCGCCGGCAAAGGCGAAAGTCCCCGCGCACAGCAGCAGAACCAAAGAGAACATGATCACGCTTGTTGCTGATGTCCTTTTCATGAAAAACACCTTCCTTAAAAAAGAAATTTAAAACCCCCAAGGGCCGATTGGTACTGGTAACCGAAGCAAAACGGAAAAACAGACATAGAAAACTACGCAAATTGCCGTTGTGCTTATCAGGAGCGTAATCACATCTTTTCGTTTAAGGGAAAATTTCCCCTTTATGATTACATCCTGTAAAATGTAGATGACAATAAAAAGAAGGAAACAGCCTAAATAGAAGCCTATGACTGTCATCAAAGCGCAGATAGCAAACAAAATGCCCGAGGGTATTAAGGCGATCAGCACAAACTCCTTAAAGCTGATGGACTTCTCTTCTCTTTCTTCCGCTTTGCCTTTTTTCTGCCGCCAAAGCGATCTGACGATAATTCCTACCGCCGCTATAAGCATTAAAGCAAGCAGCACCCGTGGAAACTCCGCGGCTTTCGGAGGCAGGTTCACGGTCTGGCTATAGAATATTCCGACAAATACAATGATACCTATGCCGAAAAATACATCCTTGCTTTTCATCCGAACTTCGTTTTCCATCTGAACCTCTCTTTAAAAGGTATTTCACCGCGATGCGGCTAACACACTGCCTGAACAGTCAGTCTCCCTTATGCTTTATGTTTTCAAGCGCTTCGAGATAAATATCCCTTGAACCGCCCATAAGATGTTCTTCAATAACCTCAACTGAATTAGGCCATTTTTGAATAATGCAATCGGAAAGTAATTTATGTTTTCGGTAGGTTTCATCCGCGGGAACATGGGATCCGTTTATATTGATAATTTCCTGCATTAATGTAGACGCCGATTTCCAGGCCATGAAGATTGCTTTGTTGCCGCACATTTGAAACATGGCAATGTGGACATTAAATCCCAGCTCCGCCATTTTGACAGGATCGGCAGTGCCGCCTTTATTATTTTCTTTATTTAATAAATTCATGATCTGGACCAGCGGACTGTAATCCACATGGTCTTTTTCCAGGAGTATCTGCATGGCCCTTTTTTCAAGCCAGAGCCGCATATCGTACATATCGATAATATCCTGAACGGATATTCCGATTACCGATACTCTGCCGTTAGGTTCGCTTTCCACAAGACCTTCCATTTCGAGCTTGTGCAAGGCGCGGGTTATGGATCCCCGGCTGACCTGATATTCCTGAGCAAGGACTTCCGTTTTTAAATGCTGCCCAATTTCATACTTTCCGGTGAGTAAATCCCTTCGCAAACTGTGCAAAGTATCCAATGAGGTGGGTGAATGCATAAACATATTATCAAAAATGGACATAATTAATATTACCATACCTTTGAAAATTGTCAACATTTTTTTTATAATGTCAACAGAATATAACCGTAACAATCTGAGCTAATACCGACGGTATCAGCTCAGATCTTCTTTTCAAGAATTTCGGGATTACGGAATCCCTTGGGATGTTCTCCGTCCGCAAAACGGATGAGGTTTTGTATTGCCGCGCCTACCACCGCGTTTTTTCCTTCGTAGGAAGTACCGGCGTTGTGGGGAGCCAGCAGCAGATTGTCCAGTTCCAGAAGGGGGCTCGTGGGCGGCAGCGGTTCTTTGTCGAAAACATCCAAACCGGCGCCGAAGATTTTTCGTTCCTTCAGCGCATGGTACAGCGCCGCCTCATCTATAAGGCCGCCCCGGGCACAGTTGATCAGAACCGACAAAGGCTTCATCAAACCAAAGGCCCGCTCTCCGATCATCCCCCGGGTCTCATCAGTTAAGGCTGTGTGGATACTGATGAAATCACTTTCCCGCAGCAGATCGTCCAGAGGAAGGAAGGTAATCCCGTGCTCCCCGGCAAAATCCATGTCCGGAAACGGATCATACGCGACCACCCGCATCCGGAAACCCTGTACCAGCCGTACCAGCCATTTCCCGATATCCCCGAGGCCGATAATGCCAAGGGTTTTACCGTATACACTGGGACCGATAACTTTCTCCCATCCATGGCGCACCTTGTAATCCCCCTGTATCATCTGGCGGCCGACGGCAAGCATCATGGCAAGCGCCGCTTCCGCGACAATATGGGAGTGAGCGCCGGGGGTGGTTAAAACCGCGATTTTCCGTTCCGTGGCGGCTTTTACGTCCACCGAATCGTAACCGACGCCGATGCGGGAAATTACCTTCAGGGAAGGAATCCGGTCCATTGCCCGGGCAGTCCAGCGGTCGGAACCGCAGACCACCGCATACAGGTCGTCCGGAAACTGAAGGACCTCTTCTTCAGGCATGTCGATCTCTTTGGGATGAAGCATCACCGTGAAGCCCTTGGCTTCAAGGCTTTCAATCATCCTGTCAAACTCGGTGACATAGGAGGCCGGCCACGGCTGGGTTATCAAAACTTTTCGTTTCACAATGGTACCTTCTATTTGTTAAGCGTTATTGCGGCTGGTGAGCCTTAAGATTGGGTAACCCGGGAAAGAATGGAGGGTGAACCCATACAGGACACCCTGCCCATTGCCGCACAATCCATGAAACCGCAGAGAAGAAAAGGGAAAGCCCAGCTGGGCAGCAATGTTCAGATCCATGTCGAATATGGTTAAACCACCTCCCCGTTCTCCGGCGTAGATATACTGGCTGTCGCCCCAAAGACTCGAAGGCTGGTAAAAGCATTCGGCAGCATACCCCAGAAGTTCTCCGTCCCCGGAGAAAACATGAACAGCGCTGCCTTCCCGGTCGGCGACCCAGACCCGGTCAAGGACATCTATCCAGATGCTGTGCACCACAAGAAATTTCCCGGGACCTTCACCCGGTTCTCCCCAGGTCTTGAGCAGCTGGCCGTCCTTGCTGAATTTATGCACGGCTGCGTTTCCGTATCCGTCGCTGAAGTACATTTCTCCTTTGGAGTTGAAAGCCACGCCGGTAGGTTTGTTGAAAGGCGGCGCGGTTCGTTTTATGGTTCGGACCTTTTCCAGAAATTCAAGATTAGGATTGGAATATTGATCATACGTTACCAGCCGGCCTGCTGCCCGCAGCTTCTGCCAAATATTCGGATCGTAACCGGTATCGCTGGGCTTGCCGAGATTTCCGATATCCCGGATCAGCTCTCCGGTCATACTTAGTTCCCGTGCTCCGTGCAGCCCGTCATCAACACACAAAAGAGTTCCCGCCGGTGTTATTTTGATGTCGTGAATGGTTTTGAAAAGCCCTTTGCCAAAATCGCGGAGGTAATTTCCATCGCTGTCGAGTACAACAACAGGGTGATCGATGTCCCTGCAGACGGCGTAAATAGTACCTGTCTCGTCACAGCAGCCGGTGGGAAAACCGGCTGCCGCTAAATGGGCAGGCACCTTGGCAAAGTCCGGCTCCAGCTGATAGCTGAAACCGTTATTCCGGTAAAACTGTTCAGCTGATTTTGTTCTGTCGTTCCCTTGTATCCGCTTCATATCAATTATCCCCTAAATATGTACTAGGACGGAGGAGTTCCCCTCCGTCAGCTATAACCGTGGAACCGGTCATAAATGAGTAAGCGTCGGTGACCATGGTGGCAATGATATTTCCGGCATCCGCGGGAACTCCCAGACGGCCGACGGGCAGTTTCTTCACCTTGTCATCGAAAATTTCCTGTTTTGAAAAAATATCCTTGTTAATGCCGGTGAGTATGCATCCGGGGGCGAAACTGTTGACACGTACCCCATAAGGCGCCAGGGTCGCTGCCAGACTCTGCATCAGCGACTGCAGCGATGCCTTCGTGGTAGAATAGATCGCCTGATCCGACAGCGGGAAAAGGCCATTGACCGAAGTAACAATCACAATACTGCCGCTGCGCTGGCCCTTCATGATGTTTCCGGCATGCCGAAGCCCGAACCAGGCTCCTTTAAAATTAGTCGTCATTAACGCGTCAAATTCTTCTTCCGTAATGTTCAGGGCGTCTTTCCGGATCTGGCGGCCGGCGTTGGAAATATAGATATCCAGCCTTCCCTGTTCTTTGCGGTACTTTTCAAAGAAAGCATCCACCTGTTCTTTTTTGGAAACATCCACGATATGGGATGAGCTTCTGCCGTTTATTTTGGCAATTTCCTCGGCGGTGGCGTCGAGCCCTTCGGCGCTGCGGCCGATGAGCGCGACCTCGGCGCCAAAGTTAGCTAACGCTACTGCCGCTGCCTGGCCGATTCCCGAGCTGGCACCCGTAACAACAGCCTTCCGGCCGTCCAGAGAGAAATATTTCCGGATATATGATTCGTTCATTTCTTTCTCCGCTTTAGAAAAAATCAGTTTGGCGGAAAACAGGTTCCCCGCTTTTAAGAGTCATCTCGCAGCGGATGAGCCGGCTGCCTTCCAAAACTTCGCCTAAATAGTCGGTAAAGCGGACCGGTTTTTCCAGAACCCGCAGAATAGCCAGATCAGCCGGCGCACCGGGCCGGATAAATCCGGCTTTGTTGCCGAGGAACGCCTTCGCGGGGGTTTCCGTACTCAGCCGGATAAGCTCTTCCACAGAGAAACCCAGGTGAAGGTATTCGCTGAGAATATAACCGAGCGAATGAGCGGGCATGCGGTACAGGGAAAAACGGCTCAGGTCCGAAGTGATCAGATCCGGCTTAAAACCCTGATCCAAGGCGGCCCTGGCCATCTTGATAGAAGCGCCGCCCCGCCCGTGGGCCACATCGAACAAAACACCCCGGCGCTGTGCCTCGAATACCTCCGGCAGAACGTTTCCGTTCTTGTCGAGAATCACGCCATCCCCTGTATTATGGAAGACGTGACAGTACACATCCCCGGGCGCAAGCTGCGGCAAGACCTCATCCACCGGGAGCGGGCAGTCGATCATGTGAACCACCAGCGGCAGGCCCGCCTGCCGGGCAAGCTGCACTGAAGCGGTCAGCGCGCCGGTACCGTGGTTTTTCAGCATGGGCGCCCCAAGGCGGAGTTTGATGCCAACGATGTTGTCCCGGTATTTTTCACAATAACGAAGGATCTTCTCAGTCTCAAAACGGGCGGGATCCAGTTCCTCCGGATTAAGATGTGAAGTCTGGCCCACGGAGCCGACGTTCAGGAATGATTTGATCGTAACCTGGCTGCCCGCGATGACAGAATTATAGAAATTCTGAAAACCGGATACACCGCAGGTCCCGCCGTCCAGCACGGTGGTGACACCGCTCGGAAAGCAGCCGGTCTCTGCCTGAAAGGAATTATCACTGGAGCCGTAGTTAACATGGGCGTGGGCGTCAATCAATCCGGGAACCACCAGGCATCCCGCGGCGTCGATTATCTGAACATCCTCAGCGGCGCTGGAAGATTCCGGCATAACAATAACGCCGTCCTCAACCGCGAGGTCCATCACCGTATCCACACCCGAAGATGGATCAAGCACACGGCCGTTTTTGATCAAAAAAGAATACATACGTTTTCCTATTTCTCCTTATTAGTGCAATTTCAATTAATCCATCCAATAAGTGGAGTTATCGGACAAATTTTCTATAAATTACAAATTATATAAAATAACTATTGCAAACAAACTGGATTGATTATACCATGTCTTTATGAATTGTCAACAATTTCTGTTTTATGTCAGCATTTTATCTGGCCACAAAATTGAAGCTGTATTTCCGCCATCTTTACAGACAGCCTGCAATACCATTAAATCAGTGGAAAAAATCCGCCCGCAGTGGCCAGCGTGGAAGGACCATTTTCGGTAAATTCCAAACCGGTCAGCCAAAGACTGGAACCGGACTATAGATACCTGATGTTTTGTCAGGTTAAGGAGAAGGAGAAAAAATGAAAGTTCTGATCTCTTTGCCATGGAAACGGGATGATATTCTGCGCTTGGATGAATTTACGAAAAAACTGGAAGCAGCGGGCTGCCGCGTAACCGTGAGCCCGGGAACCGCGCGCATGACAGAGGAAGAGCTCATCCGGGCGGCGCAGGGCTGCTGTGCCCATATATGCGGCGGCGATGCCTGGACCTCCAAAGCGATGGACGCGCTGCCGGAGATACGGATTATCTCACGGATCGGTGTTGGACATGAAACAGTGGATATTGAAGCCGCCAGAAACCGGGGTATCGCGGTTACAGTGACTCCGGGCGCAGGGGCTCAATATGTTGCGGAGTATGCCTTCACCGCGCTGCTGGCCCTTTCCCGCCGTCTTTATCAGAACGATACGCAGATGCGGGAAGGGAACTGGAGTCCGGTGATCGGCAGGTCGGTAAGCGGGAAAACCTTAGGCGTGGTTGGATTCGGGCTGATCGGCAGACAGCTTGCCCGGTGGGCCCAGGGTTTCGGAATGAAAATCACCGCCTATGATCCCAAGGAAGATCCGGATTATGCCCGGTCTAATCAGATTACGTATCTTCCGCTGGAAGAACTTCTGCGGACCAGCGACTATATCAGCCTGCATCTTCCTCTGCTGCCTTCAACCCGTAATTTAATCGGGGAAAAAGAATTAGCCATGATGAAAAAAACCGCGGTTCTCATCAACACTGCCCGCGGAGGAATCGTTGACGAGGATGCGCTTTTCCGGGCGCTGCAAAAAAAACAGATTGAAGGAGCGGCTCTGGATGTTTTCTGCAATGAACCTTTGCGGGAGAAAAGCCGCTTTGCCGCTTTGGATAATATTCTGCTGACCCCGCATATTGCGGGCGGTACGTATGAAGGGCTTACCAGTATTGTTGAGATGGCGGTGGACAACGTTCTTAAGATTATCAACGGAGAAACTCCGCCCGGCCAAATCACACCATTACGCCGTAATAAAGAATGACCTTATATGGGCATATCAGCAGCAAAGTTTTTCCGAAAATAAAAAGCCGCCCGCAGAACAGCCTCAGGTTTAAAAAAACATAGCGGAAAACTTATCGTGATATACAGTAAACATCGGTGTTGACCGGAAAGGCTCCGCCGTTTTCCCGGTATTTCCCAGGGCTGGTTTTGGTGTATTGTTTAAATATCTTGGAAAACCAGCTTTGGTCCTCAAAGCCACAATCTGCGGATATTTGGCTTATCGAGGCATCGGTCTCAATCAGCATGCTGGCAGCCTTATCCACCCTGAGTCTATTCAGATAGGTTGTAAGGGTTTCCCCCATTTCGTTTTTAAAAACAGCACTGAAATAGGGAGCTGACAAACCTGATGCGGCAGCAACTTCCCGCAGAGTTATTTTTTTGCTGAGATGCTCATTGATATACCGATCCGCCTTGCGGAGTGCCGTTGCGTGCCGTATCCCCTGGAAAGAAAACAGCCGGTTCGAAATGTGATCCACCGCAATGTTAAGCAGTTCCCGTAAGGCATCGGTGGTTTTTACTTCCTGAGCCCACCGAAGGAAATAATTATTTTCCTCCATCAGAACTTTCCTGCCGATTCCGGACTGAATAGAAGACCGGGAAAGAATCACCAATAATTCAATTACCCGGAACTGTATGGCCTTAAAATTATTGGTGTTGGTGAAAAATAAATCATCAAGCAGTTCATTGAGAATGTGTTTTCCCATGGAAGTATCGCCCCGGCGCAGCGCCGCAATGAGATTTTTTTCCTTTTCCCAAGGATATGCCGGCAGATCTTGTTTGGAAGGATGCTCACTCTCCGGGATATCCGCAAAACGGTCTGTTTTAAATTGATGTTCCGTACTCCGTTTAAGGGCTTCATACCCATCATTTTCTTTTATAAGGATTTTACTATTTATTAAGAGCATTTTGGCCAGAGCCTGGATTCGGTCAGTGCTGACATCAGGAATGTCTTGGAGCATTTCCTCTGCTTTTTCAAAGGAAATGGTACCGCTGCTCATACGCTGAACCGATTCTATTGCTGCAATTCTGGAAACTGACAATACATGACCGCTTGAGAAGGCTCCCATAAAGCGGCCCCGGTAAACCAAGCGGCATATCCAATACATAAAACCACGATTACATCGGTATATATATACACCGCCAAAATTCTGGGCTTCTTCAATGGCATACTGATGTAATTTTACACAGGGATACTCATCCTGCTCCAGGAGCTTTTGATTATCCGCATAATAATGCCTGCAATGGTTGCAAAAAACCTTCTGTAACCCCTTCTTGTCATCTCCCACAATATGACCGTCCGGTCCCAAAACGCAGCAACCAACCCCGGTTGATTTCCGGTACATATCGACAATCATTAACGCATTTCTATAAAAAGAATCTGTTTCCCGGCGGTATGTCACCGTATTCACCCCATTCAACATATCGATTCTCCTCTCAATCTGTATTTATCTTAAGAAGACTATCTTTATCCCGCATCACCCGAATGGGTAAAAAATGAAAGCTTCTATAAAACGACTCGAAGGCTATATCTATAGCCTCTTTCTCGGTTTCTTTTTTAGTGTTGGTTTCCGGGAGATATTTCCCCGTTTGTTCGCTTTTAAATCTGACTGTGCAGAATCTTCGATCGTTTCGTTTTAAGACGGTAAAAGGAAGGCGTTTTTTCATGTCCATAACCTTTACAGCGCCGTTGAAAATGGGATTTACGCCATTTTTTGCGGTACTTTTCGCTATATGCGATGATTAAGGACATCGTTGTTTGGCAGTCCTGCCATAATTCTGTATAACAAAGGTTTGGAGAATAACGAAACAAACATTGCTATCCTCCGAAAATAAAAAAACGTCCCGTTTTGGGACGTTTTGCATTCCTAGCAGGGACAGGACTCGGCTTCCGGTCGCTGACTTCCTGTCAGCTCCCTACAGCCCGCCTCCGTTCCTAAACCGGCATCCATGCCGGTTTGCGCTCCCTTCCAGTCGCGCCGGAACTTCGTTTCGAGTCCTGCTTTACAGGCACAAAAAAAACGTCCCGTTTCGGGACGTTTTGAATTCCTAGCAGGGACAGGACTCGAACCTGTGACCTCCGGGTTATGAGCCCGACGAGCTGCCAACTGCTCTACCCTGCGTCGTGTTGCGATGTGCTTAAATCAACTATAGCCAGTATTTCTAAGCAAGAAAAGGTAAAAAAATTGCTGATTTAGAGGCCTACAATGGTTCTTAGAAAAGCCCAAACTGTGTTTCTATGTACGTTTTCTGTTTACTTTTTCAATAAAAAGTATAGTAAATCAAAAATTGATTACATAAAAATGATTTTAATAGTTAATTTATTGAATGGCTTTTATCTATGATAGAGCTAAGCTAATTGCTTCTTAATAATTTGACTTAATCGTTTTTTAGTATTAATGAAAATATCTGGCTCAATTTGTTGCGAACTACTTATTAATCCAGTTAACTTCATTAGCTCTCCTTCTGGAATAGTATTCAAAGACGGATATTTTCTCATAATCGAAATTAACTTTTTTCTGTGTTTATTAGGTACTCTGAATTTGTGATCAGACGTGATAACACAACCAGTAATATGTTTATTCTCTCGCTTATTATAATATCTTATCTTTTTCCTTTTAAGATCTAACCTATATTTCTTTACGATTGCTTGAACTTGAAGATGCAAATTTTTAGCCAAAGATAATTCTACAGATGAAATAGTTAAATCGTCAACATATAATGTAAATATTTTATCTTTATTTAAGATAGCAATTTCATCAAACATTTGTTTATAAGACCAATAAGCTATCAATTGACTTATAGGACTTCCTGTAGGTATTATCTTTCCATAACAAGAAATATTTGCCAGAATATGTGCAATATCATCACTCTGATTTAAACGATAACGATAAAACCGAAAAACGTATTCTCTATTAGCGTTCTTATAAAATCCTTTAATATCCATTTTCAAGAAATATGAAGAATTAATGTGTCTCTTAGCATTATCTACGTAAGACAAACCTCTTTTTCCTGAATATAGGTAAGTAGGGGTATCGATTCTTGATAGATATCGAAATAATCTATCATGAATTTTTCGAAGTAATCCTATAGGTTCTTGAATTTCCCTCCCATTAATAGAAAATATTCTATAAGAGTTAGTAAGTGGTAGATGGATTAATTCTTCATTAGTACCTATGTCTAATAGCTCACGTAATTTTCTTTTATTCTTAATTCCATATAGAGGGCTAAAAGTAATGTCATATATTTTATTAACTTTCCTCATTTGCATATTTCTCAACATTTTGTAATACATCTATAATTTTATTTCTAAAAATATTTCGAATTTTACCATCCTTTTTATCGTATTCTTTAACGAATGCAAATAAAGCAGATGAGGTTGTCCCAAAAACACTAGCATATTTATCAAGTAATTCTATGGAAATTTTTTTCTTGCCTTTTTCAATTTCAGATAAATAGCTAGTTGAAATTTCTAACTTCTCAGCTAATTCATATGATTTCATATCGTTAAAGACACGCAACAATCTTAATGCATCGTTCATATATGATTTATCCTATTAAAAAGTTCACAGGCGCTAGTCATTTTAAAGTTTTATCCTTGGGAAACAATGCAATAATCTGGAAGATAAAAAGGATAAACTTAATTATCTCTTTTCTGTTCTTCCAGCACCACTTATAAAACTTTACGATGACAGGATCTCGTTTTGAGACCTTTCTGCTATGAAGTCTTTTCTTCATAAGCGACCTCTTTACCCCTTTGAAGATTTAGTGCTTTTACACACTAGAAAGGGTTTACGCTAAAGAGGTTGTGGAACGATCTCTTTTCGCTAACCTATAACCTTTGTGTGGCGTTGATTACGCAACGCCACATTGCCGACGATGGCTGCCGTGACGGTGATGGCCGTCGGGCGCTTCCCCCGGGCAAGAATTGACTACCTATACAGGCAGTCTCGGGTTTTATCCCACATTTACTATAAAAGTATGCGTAAGGCCACTTGCGGTCTCAAAAATATACTATCATGACTACTATACCTTGTCAACAATATTATTCGCTATTTGCGAATTTTATTCGCAAATATTTTCTATCATTTTCAAGAGCTTCTTCAACTTTACGATCTAGCTCCGCAATGATTTCAATAGGTTCAACGGGTGTATAATTCAAATCTTCTTTCCAGGTTACATTATTGATATCTCCGAATGTCTCTTTATTGATGATATTATTATCATAGAGGGTTTGAACAAAAGAAGCATATTCATCAAAATGCCTTTGCCGTTGATAATAGGCCCATAACTTTAATGCTTTTGCCTTCGTAATCTGCTTAAGGGATTCTTGCCTACTCTCAAAATCTTTAGGCTTACATTGTTCATTTTTAAAATTGTCTGGTTTCAGCGTTTCTAGTGAATCTATTAATAATCGCCTACCCATCTTTGGAATAGATTTATAGAACTGATAAAGTAAATCTTGTAATTTAAAATAAATCTCTGGATTGCAAAGGTCCGTCAGCACTAAATTTCTTTTAAATTTACGTTGAATACCTACGCTGCCTATTAGTCTGTATTCTAGGCGTAAAATATTCTTACCTTGAAAATCAACAGGTATAGAATGATTGTGTGCTTTCATTTCATTGGTTTTATTATAACAGGTAAACCAAATACGACCGGTCTTTGAACCCTGGCCTGATGTTTCAAGATCAATTACCCTAAACATTTCTTCTCCATAAATAGTACCCATTCTATGAGATTTGTACCTACGGGGATATGCAAATGTTGAAATATAGCTATTCACCTTATGATCAAGAATGACGCAGAATCCTATTTCAACTCTTGTCAATTTGGCTTTTGTTAAGTCTATGCCAGTTATAATGCCAAGTCTTTCTATAGCCTGCTTAACATCAAGCCAGGTAAATTTAACAATATTGTTACCATGAAAATATTTACCAAGGCTGCCTTGTATCTTTATATGGCTATTCGTTTGATTAATTTTTAAATTACCTAACTCAGCAGAATAAGAGTTTTCACTATAATTTCTGCTTGGAATTCTTTTATACCATTCATTACCGGCCTCAAGTGGAACCACAAGATTAATATTGTCAATCATTTGTAGTCTCCTTAAACAGTGTACGAACCCCCCAATTTTTACCCCTATCAAGATAGTTCCTCCTGAAAAACGTTAAAAACTCTATGTTATTCAATTCCGCAAGGTGTTTAGTGACTGATACCTGGCACTCCCTACAAAAGATTGTTCCAGTATGATTTGATGCTAAACAAGAGGCATATCCAATTTGCTGAATATTGGTCTTAAACCTGAAATAAGTTCTGTCATGTTCCAGGTGAAAGTAATACATTTGGGTTTGTTTTGGCCTGATAATATAATTTTGCTGGTTCATTTTGAGACCGCCGAATTACTTTGATTTTCTTCAAGCCATTGGTTTACTACAGATTTTCTATAGATAACCCGTTTCCCAAGCTTTACATGCGGTATGTTTTGCTTGTCTAATGTAGTTAAGCAAATCCTCAAATATTCTGCGGTTTCTTTCCGGGTGAGTATTTCATCCGGCATGTTTTCGTAATCCATAATTTCTCCTCCCGCTTTTTAAGCGTCTTAGATTGGTTACTTAAATAGGTGGAGAAATTTAGTTGGTCCGATTTATTTGTAAAAAACAAGTTCTGTAAGATTTATACATAAAAATGCATTGATATATGTCTTATTGTATTTTTATCATAATTTAATCTTAGATTAGGGCATATTTAATGTATTATTATACATTTCTAGTAGCAATATGTGATAATTCTGTTCGTCGAGTTTTTAAGAAAAAGCATCTTTTTTCACTTTTTTAGCTAATATTTTACAAGATTTAAGAAACAGTACTAAAAGTCTGATCAGATTATTAATTTCTTGATAGATATTCTCATTTTAGGGCGTTGATGTATGATTGTAAAAGTCTGTGCTCGACTTTTTATATTGAATATACCTCTTAATAACATCTTCAAAAGGTTCATCATTAGCACATAGAAGCTGATAAAATTTATATTCTGCCAGAAGGTATTCAGTCCCTTCTATGAATTCATTAGGTTTTAGTTCCTTGTAAACCCTTAAGTGATTGTTAGATTTAGAGTGTTTAAGTAATGTCATATAAAAACAGGTTGTTTTAAGAGCTAAATAAAAAAGCCCCGTTATGGGGCATTGATTAGAATATATAGATACTATGCATCTATTCCAGGTTGCCCAATCTCACTTGTCGTAATTGTTTAAAATCCAATCATCCGCAAAATAACCAATATTACTACTACTCATGTCATTTAAATAAGTTTCTTTGACATCCTTATTCAAAAGATCAGCAAGTAAGATATAATCATCCACATTGTACCCGCTACTTGTTTTACTTATGAAAAATAAGCAAGGGTTAGTTTGATTCTGTTGATTCAAATATGGTCCAATATCGAACCATAAATCTTGAGATATTGATACATATACCCATCTGCCGCTTAAATTTGAACCAGATAAATATAGTATTTCTTGAGAAGACTTTTTTATATAACCAAATACAGCCAACTTTTCAAAATTATCTGGCAGATTATAATATTCAGTGAGACTACCAAAACATGGTTTATAACCACTATGAACTGTTCCTGTCCTTAATATTCTATTTCTTGCATTCAAGGCATCTCTTTCTTGTCTGCGAGTCAGAGCTTCTTCTTCAGCTTTTTTATCTTCCTCGGCTCTTTTTAATGCTGCATCTTGAGCTTCTTGGTCTGCTGCGGCTTTCTCCATTGCAGCAATGAATTCTATTTTTTGAGCTCGCTGTTGGGCGTATGCTTTAGCTCCGGTAATTCCTTCATTTCTAAATGTATCATATATTTTCCAGCCACCCTCATTTCTAGTTTTTTGCTCCTCAGATAAAATTATTTCTTTTACATTATTAGGCATTTCAGCTAATATCTCAGAGTATAGAATTATTTCATCAACAGAAAAACTATATGATTTCTCAATATCCTGTAAATACTTTAATTGGCCCTGCTGATCACGCCCATAATCATCAAAATTTATATATTGCCCTTTTCTTTGATATAGTAAAATTACCATGTCTTTATTGTCTTTTGCCTGTCTTAATAAAAGTGATTGGTTTGAAGTTGTAGAAAGTCTTAGAAATGATGTACGGTTTAATCTATATCCCCATACTCCCTCTGAGTAAATAAAGTTGTCCGATATATCTCGTAAAATAAGAAAAGCAGGGTTCCCTGGTACAGAGGCAAAAGGTTGATCACTATATTTTGTCTGGTCAATTGAATAGAGGGTATTTAAGATGAGAAAACAGAACGCCAATATTCCTATAATTTTTTTCATGAAATGTTCTCCTTTCTATGAGGGTTATATGGTGCAAATTTAAGCTTATACGGGTTTCTTGATATAAATGAATTATTTCCTTGAAGAAAGGTAATAATTCTATAACATTTCTCCTTATTTCTTATCCAATGGTTGATTTAATCATTCTTAATATGTGCTGATTATTTTGATTCTCTGCTTCTTCTTTAATGCTAGTCAGAGTTGTTGGATCAAATTCATATATCTTTTGAATAATTGATATCGAGGCATTCTTTATTGGTGTAAGTCCAGTAACATCTTCCTGTATTGGGTCTAAATCCGGTATAGTAGCAATTTTCCAATCATACAATGCTTCCCGTATTTTCTTGACCCTTATTTCAGAAGCTTTATTCAATCTGTCTCTTGTTATCTTTACAACAAGAAAAAACCTGATGAAGAATCCAATAAATCCAAATAGAATAATAATCGCTATTGTTAATCCAGTATCCATAATAATCTCCTACTTCACTGAAACGTGAATGAGTTTTAATACATAGCTTTTAGCCGGGTACGGTACTGTTTCAGTCCATTCCAAAAGCTGTTCAATTGTGGTTGGTCTGGTTTTCGCTACCTGGCGTATTATCTGCATGGTAGCCACAGTTGAAGGTGTAAGCTCAACTTCTTCACCATACATCATGTCCGAGGCCTGTTTTATAGTTTGTTTTCCCTTTTCATTTGACTTTTTCCAAGAACGGGCAGCCCAGCGTATTCCCAAAACAATACCTACGATGAATAACATAAAAACGAAAACTACAAATATCCACATAAAATTAGCCTCCAATAAAATGTTCTATTGGAGAAATCATAAATCCACTATTGGGTGTTGGTCAAGTTAATCACACCAATAATAAGATTAATTATTCTCTAAAAGGGTGATTTTATGACTGAAAGTGAATTACGTGCTATTTTAAGTACAAATATAAAAAGGTACCGCAATGCTTATAATTTATCCCAGGCTGAATTATCAGAAAAACTTGATATTTCCATCAATTTCCTAAGTAATATAGAAAGCGGTAAAAAGTGGGTATCTCCGGCTACACTGGTAAAATTTGCCAATACTTTTAATGTTGCTCCTTATGAGCTATTCAGACCAGAAGAAGCACTGCCGCCTAGCACTGTAGATGTTTTATCAAAATTCTCAGATGAGGTAATTATCGCTCTCGGAGAGACCGTAAAAAATATTCAAAACTATTATGTTTCAGAAGGCAAAGAAGAGTAAAAATAGATGTCTGTCATGAAAGGTGTGCTTTCTTGGTTTTCATTTCAGATGAGATCTCACCTTATTTGGGAAGAATACCGATAACAAGAGAAGAATCTGTCTTTCACATCTCAGGTACCCAAATACAGTATCTTAAGTACTACTATTAATTTCTTCTTCTAGAAGAGAAATTTCATATTTAATTTTTTCAAATGCATCTATATCAAAACCATTTTTTGTGACAGTTTCTTTTTTCATTCTGTTAATAATATTCTTATAAAATGCAAATGGATTGATTTTATGATTGAAAAGACAGCTCAATATATATGCAATAAAATATGGGGCAATTCCAATGATTATTGCCCATCTATCTATTTTATCAGTATTAAAAGAAAAAAGAAATAACCCGATTAATATAGATAATATTATTAATAAACTATGATGAAAAAGTTTAAAAAGAAAAATCTTTCTTTCGCCATTTTTTAAATTTTTATTATATACATTTTCCATAGAATTTTTAATTATTTGTTTGCTATTAAGAAGTTCTTGTTTTGTCTTTTCTTCATTCTCTTTTCGCAGATTTATTTCTTTATTATTTTCCTCTATTTTTTCTAGTAAGACTTTATTTTGGTGCTCTGTCTCGATGATATTCTTTTTTAAAGAATCTTGTTCTTTGGCATATTTTTCAAGATCTTCTTGATTAAGAAAATCAATTATAGTTTCAATATTTTGATCAATTTCTTCTGGTCGTCGTGCGTGACTCCTTAGTACTAGTATTCTACTTTGAGCTTGTTCCTTAGTAAGATTACCTTTGTTGATTTCATCTTTCAATTCTTCATACTTTTTTTCAATAGAATCACTAATAATTGAAGATAAAACAATTTTCGATTTAATTATAATATCTGTATTATGAGGAATTGCGTCTTGTCCAAAACCTTTGTTGAGTTTAAACCAAAACTTATTTGTCATCCAATCTAATGTAGTAGCTAATGGCCAAGAACCATCAGATTTTATCAAAGGATGCCAAGCTAACTTAATTATTTTTGAATTTCCCGTCAATAAGATTGAATTAACTTCTGAATTAGTTTTTTTCCCTTCAGGCCCTCTTCTAATACTTATATTATTTAATAGAAGAAGATCTTCATAAACATCATAACCAAATTCTTGTGATAATTTTTGAATAATATCATTATTAAAAATATTTTTTTCCCTAACAATATCTATGTTGGCGTCTTCATTTATTTTATTAATATTTAATATATTATAGAGATCGGCTTTTTTCATTATGATATCACTTTCTCGTTTGCAGCCGGTCACAATCGAATTCATGGCAGTACTTTTAGGGTTAAGTGTGCCCTTACCAACTAAAATATCACAAGCCTTATTAAAAAAAGACTCGATTTCTTTTTTCGTTGATTCAAAATATTTTAATATGATTATATCTTTTTTATTTTTTATATTAATCTCTTTTACATAATTAAAAAAATCGTCAAAATAAGATTTATAAATTGAACCATTATAGCCAACCATATGAAAGATAATTTCAGTATCAATATAAATCTCTAGTGGACTATTCCAATAACCTAAATGGTTAATATCATAATAATTTATACCAGTATATAAAATCAGACCTTCTCTTATTGTTCTAATTACATTCGAAAAATCAGAGTTATTTTCAACAAGTAAAAAGGAAGAAATATATTTTATATATTTGCCTGTTGTTCCATTATCAATGAGAAAATTATAAAAATTTTCTGTTATATTATCAATTTCATTCTTATTTAATTCTTTCTTTTCAATTTTTGAGATATAATCGCATAATGCGTCAATAATAAACTCAGTATCACTCTGAAAATCAGTTTGAATTTCTTTTATTTTATCATCCGAATTTAAAAAAGACCTATCAACAACAAAAACTCCATGTTCACGTTTTAAAAAAGGTAATCGCCTTAATGTTGTTTTTACAACAGCATCAGGAATAATAAATTCATATTTTAGTTTTAATTTTGATGTTATTTCGGTACTGCTTATAGAAAAAAGCCCATCTTCAATAATAATTGTATTAATAAATTGCCCTAAAACATCATAAATATCTTTTTTCTGATCATAAAGTTCTCGAAATACAGCTAGAGAAGAAACAAGATTATTATTGTTATAGCGATTATCAAACATAGATTATCATTCCTCGTTCTTGATTACAAAAAAGAATGTGATGAAAGTAATATAATCTCATAATTCAATTAAAAAATCAAATATTTTTTGTCATAAGTATCTTTTTTATAATGCCTCCACCAGCTCCCCAAATGCCTCTACCTGGGCCAGTCTCAGCTGCTCCTTTTCGCCCTCTATCTCATGCCCCGCATAATGCTCCAGCATAGCCAGAGTCTTATGCCCTGTCTGTTTCTGCAATACCTTCTTATCCACCCGAGGCCGCATATATGAGGTAAAGTAATGCCGCCAGCCATGAAAGGTATACTGTTTAGCCGCTTCCTCACTCATACCGGTTTTCACCAAGGCATCACGCAATGCATCCCTGAATATACTGGCCTCTATCGGTTTATTCGGTATTGAGGCATAAAAGATATACCCCTCAATACCCTCACCATAGGGGTTTGTTTTGGCAAGCTCAACAAGTTCATACATGATTGACTTGAACGGTATCTGAACAATCCGGTTTTCGTTGGTCTTGGTAGTTTTGAGGCCATCTATGGCATTCCATGAATGCCTGATGTATAAACACTCATCCCCTAAATCCTGTACCCGCAAACCCTGTATTTCGCCTGCCCTTAAACCCGTAACCATAGCCAGCATATTTGCCAGTTTTGCCCGTTTATCGCCCCATTCAAGAGAGAAAATTGCTTTGGTAAGTTCCGGGCTTAATATCTGTCGTTCTGCCCCTTTTCCTGAAAACCATACGATCCCCGTCGTAACGTCCTTTTCTATATATTCCTTCTGAAAGGCCCATGCTAAAGGTATAGTCCCGGCCCTGATAATTATATTCTTCCGTTTAGCTGACTGCGGTAGGCATATACCCCCGTTCAGTGATGAAGGGCGGTCAAAATAACTGATAAAGCTTTCTATATCCTGCCGGGTTATTTCACCGAGTAATTTATCCTGAAAATAGGGTATCCAGTACCGCTTCACTATTCCTAACTGCTCAAAGACGTACCGCCGGTGTATACCGTGGTTTTTCCGTAATTTCTCCTGAACATAGGGTGATTGCTCGTAATCCCAGAAGTTAAGCAAATAGCCGGTAAAATCAATATCCTGCTTGGTACCTGCCAGCACATAACTTCTGAGATACCCCCGGCGCTGAAGCTCTTTTACAATGATTTCAGCCTCAGCCTTCGAGAGGTCTGCCTGTTTCACCGTATCCAACAATGAGTATTGTTTTAGGTTTATCCGTGAATCTTTCTGCGGTATGCCCTCTCTGAGCCATTCCAGGGCTGTTTCAATAGCCTCAGCCTCGGTAGCCTTGCGGGTACTGATGCCAGGCATAAACCTGCCTGTGTCCGGGTTCTTAAACGCGACGTAATAATTGGTTCTGATTTTCGGCTTATAAACAGAAAACGGGTAACGCCCTTTCATGCTCTCAACCTTTGCGAGGTACACAAAAAAGCACTTTTCTGTGTACTTTTTTAGTATCGCAACAGTTGTGAACTACCCCTTTCAGGGAGGCATCACCCGTATTTCATTACAACGTAATAAGTTACTCTTTAGCAGGGACAGGACTCGAACCTGTGACCTCCGGGTTATGAGCCCGACGAGCTGCCAACTGCTCTACCCTGCGTCGTATTTGTTACTATACAAATTTACCCGTAAAAGGTCAAGTCCGGGGCTGCCGGTTCCTCATATTAATTAGATATACCGCGGATATAAGAGAAGCGAAGGACACAATCAGGGGAACAAAAGCGGGAATGCCGGGATGGATAATAAGGAAATTGTACATTCCGTGTATCAGTACCGCTAAAACAAAGTTTTTAAGGCTTCCGGGACGCCGGCTGCACAAAGCCGCGGCGGTCATACCGACCCGGGCGCCGCAGCCGCCGTGAAGCGGCGCCGCCATAAGACCGCGGATAACCGCGACCTGGATATCCGCCGCGGCGTAGGAAGCGTTTTCAATAAAGGCGAAACCGAGACCCGCGACCAGTCCCGTAGCGGCGCCATGGGAAGGCGATTCTCCGCTGCCGATCCGCGGCCAGCGCCGTCCTATGATAAAGAAAACCGCCAGCGCGAGGAGCCGCCCCCCTTCTTCCGTAAGGGCGATTTTTACAAAAAGCCTGAACAGAAGCGAACCAAACCCGGTTCCGGAAGAAACCGGGAAAAGCCCCTGCAGAAAGGCGGCGATCAGGAGCGAAACAATCCCCGCCAGCAGGGCGCAGAGGAACCATAAAATGCCGTAGGGGTATTTGCGCAGGGAAAACCAGAGATATGCAACCAGTACGGGCAGAGCTGAGAGAAATAACAGCAGAATTAAAGAACCGAATCCGTTCACCACTCTAGGCTAATAGTAGCGGTTTCGGCGGTGAATAGTCCATGGGTAGGGGGAGCATCGAGACTTTCAAACCGGAAAGCACCCGGGGTTGCTGGTACTGCGGGTCCTGGTATGGGAAAAAGGGTATGGCTCCTCAGCGGCCTGCGGCCTCGAAAGTCGCTCATACCCTCTTTCCCATACCACCCGGTGTTACCATCATGCCCGGGTGCTTTCCGGCTTAACCGGCTCGGTGCTGCCCCGTAGAGAGGGCTGCTCCCCCTGGTTCCAAAGCTGCTGTGCAGCTTTTCCACCACCCCCACTCCTGGTTCTGCCCGCATCACTGCCGGATTCCGGCAGCACAGCACAAAAAAAAATCTCCCATACCCAACACCCCTCCAAGGCAGGGCACGCGCAGTATCTCCCTGGCGGCGGCACAGAAGCATGGTACAGAAAAGGTAGCATGGGGTGCCGGGAAGAATGGGGTATGAGCGACTTCGGAGGCCGCAGGCCGAGGCAGGAGCCATACCTCATTCTTCCCGGCAGGACCCCAAACCTTATTTTTACCATGCTTCTGTGCCCGATAACAGAAATACTGCGGGTACCCTGATTCCGGCCTTGAGACTCCAGCCGCTTTGGGTTAGATTTTACGGGAGGTACTCCATGGGGAAAAAACCGACTTCCGTCATAATCGCGCTCACCGGACCGAAACATTGCGGCAAAACCGAAACCGGCAAAGCGTTGGCGGACCTTTCCGGAGGGACCTTCCTCGATCTCGATACGGTTGCCGAAGAGCTGTCGGGCATATCCCCCCGGGAGCTTTATAAAAAAGGCAGGGACCTGTTTCAGGAGGCGGAAACCGGGGCAGTATCGGAGGTTCTCAGGAGGGCCTCGGAAGATCCGGGACTGTACATTATCGCCGCCGGCGGAGGGATAATTGATAACCGCCGCGCGTTTGAAACCCTGAAGCAGTCCGCTGTTCTCGTTTACCTGGATATTATAGAAGAAACTGCCTGGAAACGTATTGAAGCGGCATCGAGCGGCGGGCTTCCGGCATTCCTCGAAGGCGCCGAAAATCCGAAACAGGCCCACGGAGAACTGCACCGGAGACGGAGCGGTTTATATAAAAACCATGCAGAAATAACACTTTCAGCGGAAAATAAAGATCCCGCCGGGATATCCGCGGAAATATGGGATATAATAAAGGTACGGTATCTTTAAAAGTCTTAACTGCAGCGATCTTGACCGAAAAAAGTAATAAGATATACTTAGGTTGCGATGGAAAATTTACGCATTCTGATCATCGGAGATGAAGAAACAGTATCATTGGGCATTCAAACCCAGCTTGAAGAGGCTGGGTATATTGTCTTTGATACGGTTCCCCAGGGAAAAGACACCCTCCTTATCGTGGAAGAATGCAATCCCGGCTTAATAATTATCGATATGCAGTCAAAGGGACGGGTAGATGCCTTTGAAACAGCCCGGGTGCTCAAAAAACAGACCGATCTGCCTATGATCTGCATAAGCGAAAACGGCAACGAAACCGTTATCGACCAGGTAAAAAGCCTTAAGCCGGCGGGATATTTACTCAAACCGGTCAAAGAAAAGGATCTTTTTTCCGTAATAAAAACAGCCAAAAACCGTAAGGAAGCCGAACGGACTACCACAACCCAGGGCCGGCTTTTTTCCGCTATTCTGCATTACGTAAATGACGGAATCGTAGCCATCGATCCGCAGCTTACCATAATGTTCATGAACCCGGTGGCCGCCAAGATGAGCGGCTGGACCGAAGAAGACGCCCAGGGAAAACCCATACAGCAGGTTTTTTCACTTATTGATTCCCATAATCTGTCGCATCTCATACCCAAGGCGCTTCCCGAAGAGGATAAGCCCAGCCTTTTCCGGGATGTGATCATGAAAAGCCACCACGGCAACACGATCATCGTGGATGGTTCCATAACGAAAATCCAGTCCAACGAAGATGAACCCTCGGGATACGTCATGATGCTCCGGGATATCAGCGAAATGAAGAAGCTGTCCGCCACCATCGACTACCAGGCTACCCATGATACCCTTACGGGTCTCTCAAACCGGGAGGGCTTTACGATAAAACTCCAGGACCTGCTGGAGGGGCTCAAGCGGAACGGCGGATTTCACACCCTGATGGAACTCGATATCGACCGGTTCAAGGTCATCAATGAAACCGGGGGAACCGCGGCGGGGGATGAACTGCTCCGCCAAGTAACCGATATACTGCGGTCTATTCTGCAGCGTCAGGATATTTCCGCCCGGCTCGGCGGTGACGAATTCGCGGTGGTTCTCCGGGACTGTATGATCGAAGACGCCATCGGTGTGGCCCAGAGACTCCAGAATCTTATCCAGTCCCATAAGTTTGTGTGGAATAAAAGAATGTTCCCCCTCTCCCTCAGCATTGGTCTGGTACCGCTTACGGACAAGGACCACGACACCCACACGGTGCTGGCCGCCGCCGACGATGCCTGCACTATGGCAAAGGAGGAAGGGGGCAACGGGCTCAATGTCTTCCAGAGCGGGGATGAACGGTACCAGATCAGGCGGGGCCAGATGCAGTGGGTCAGCCGGATCAACGAAGCCCTGGTACGGGACCAGTTCAGGCTGTGGTACCAGCTGATCGACGCCCTGCAGGACCCCGATGATCCGGGAAAAATCGAACTTCTCCTGCGCCTTGAAAATGAGGATGGGACCTTCTCCAGCCCGACGGATTTTATCCCGCCCGCGGAACGGTACGGCCTGATCAAAAACATCGACCGCTGGGTAGTGGAAACCGCGGCAAAAGAATGGAGACGCCTCAAGAAAAAACGGCATCCCATCACCAAACGGGTTTTCTCGGTAAACCTTTCCGGCCAGACGGTCCTGGACCTGGCGTTTACGGATTTTATAGTAAAGACATGCGAAACCTACGGTGTCCCGCCGGCGGCATTCTGTTTTGAAGTAACCGAAACGGTAGCCATGCAGGATCTGACCTTTGCGTCGAAATTTATCACCACCCTCAGGGAAAAGGGATTTACCTTTTCCCTGGACGACTTCGGTTCAGGATTCTCCTCGTTTTCATACCTTAAAAACCTGCCCGTGGATTACCTCAAAATTGACGGATCCATTGTCAAGGATATCGATGAAAACCGGGTCAACTACATAATGGTGGAATCCATAAATTCCATGTGCCACGTAATCGGCCTCAAGACCATCGGCGAATACGCCCGGAATGAAAAGGTCGTTAAGAACCTCAAGAAAATCGGGGTCAACTACGCCCAGGGATATTCCATATCCGAACCCGCTCCCCTGCCGTAAGCTTCAGAATTAATCCTGTTTTTTAGGAGGCCTGCCGCGCTTCTTCGGCCGGGGCAGGGTCTCCTGAGCCCAGTCATATATGATCTTCTTGAGCCCCTCATCGGTAAGCTTAAGGGTTTTTCCGCAGTCCGGACACAGAAACCGGCTGTCTGCGTCGAGATGCTGTTTTCCGCAGCCTATGCAGTAGGTTTTTCCGCAGGAAGGACAGGTACCGGCGGGCATATCGTCGGGCGGTTCCGTGTACAGGCGGATCGGCGGCACCGGGCCGGGATCCCGGAGCACCTTCCATGACCGGCCGCAGGAGGCGCAGGAAATAGCCCTGGTTCTCGCTTCATCCAGCTTATTCCGGAGTTCCTCCCTCGAACCGGCAAGTTCTCCGGCAAGGGACAGTTTGTCCAGCCTGACCAGAAGTTCCTCCAGTTCATCCCAGCGGAAAGCTCCGGCGTATATCCACCCCAGGGAAACCAGGATGGACGGATAGTTGGGATCTATCGCCAGGGCCGCCTGGCACGCCGCCTCAGCCCGGGGATACTCGCCTTTTTTCGTTGCCACATAGGCAATGAGTTCCAGTATCTCCGGCGAAGGCGCGGCGCTGTGGGCACGGGCAAGCAACTCATCCGCTTCACCGTAGAGACCGATTTCAATAAGGCAGGACGCGCGGTTGGTAAGATACTCCGTGTTGTCCGGCGAAGCCCGGAGAGCCCTGCGGTAATAATCGTCCGCGTCCTCATACCTGCCGGACCTGACCAGCAGATTGCCGGCGCAGTTGGCCAGAACCCCCTCGGGATCTTCGGCCTTGGTCGATTCCAGGATAGAAAGGGCGTCCTCCAGGGAGCCGCTGAGAAAGGTATACACCGCCCGGTTTACCCGTATGGGCGGGAGATCCCCCAGCGCCGCGGAGGCTTTTTCGAGATACGTTCCCGCGGTCTCAAGGTTCCCCTTGCTCAGCTCAATCTGCGCCGCCAGATTAGCGGTCCATCCGTCCTCCGGAGACAGCGCGAGGGCCGTCCGGATATGCTCTTCCATTTCACGGTCCCCGGGGTCGCCGTACAGGAGGAACCGGTTCTCCGCGAGCTTAAAATGAAAAAGCCCGTATTCCGGTTCCATGGATACCGCGGCTTCAAACAGGGGAAGCGCCTCCTTCCGTCTGCCCCGGCGCACCAGGAGAAGGGCTTTAAGAAAAATCAGCGCGGGATCATCGGCAGCCTTTTTGGCATGCTTCTTCTTTAACGCGTCCGCCCGGGCAAATTCCGATTCCGCCGTATCCCAGTCCTCGATACCGAAGGCCCATTTTCCCGCCAGGGCGTGGGCTTCCCAGTTTTCGGCGTCCAGGAAAAGCAGCTTGGGTATTACGGTCCCCAGATCGGAGTAGTTATCCTGATTGAGGAATTTCCGGCCCGCCTCTAAGTAGCGTGAGAACGCAGTCTCCCGGTCCCCCAGAAGCTCATAGGTATTGGCGGCGTTTTTTACGGGCAGGCCGCTTTCGGTATCCAGGGAAGCGGCGCCGTCATAGGCGGCAGCCGCGGCTTCGTATTCCTTTGATTCAAAATAAGCATGGCCAAGCAGGGTCTGCACCGTCGCGTCAGCGAGGCCTTCGTCATGCAGTTTTTTTCCGAGCTCCTTGAGCGCTTCGGAGTTTCCCTGGAGGTACAGAAGCTTTGCCTGTTCGCCCAGGGCTTCACCGCGGAGCCGGGAATCCGCGGCAATATCCAGGCAGTCCGAAATATACGTTTCCGCTTCGTCCAGGAGCGCCAGCTGCAGCGCCGCCCGGGCGGCCAGGAGCAGTTCATCCCCGGTGCGCATGTATCCGGGGAACTCCCAGTTTTTCTTAAGCTGCTGGAGCACCGAAGCGGGCAGCCCCATGGCGGCGAAAGTTTCCGCCAGGGCGACGCGGCTGGCCGGGTCCGCGGGAAAGTCGCTTTCCCAGGCGGAATAGGCCGCCGCCACTTCCCTTACCCGGGATTCCACGGAAAACGAAGCCAGATACGCCTCTGCGGTATAAGGAGCCGGGGTTGTTCCTTTCGGGCCGGCCCCGTAGCACGCGCAGGCAAGCCCTACCCTTCCTTCGGAAAGGGTGGCGTCATTGAGTTCCACCGCCCAGCGGCCGTTCAGGGCGATACGGAGATGCGTACCATAGACGGCTATGGTAAAGGGAATCGGTCCGTCCATAGCCGGCGCCCCGGGAATCTCGGTCCAGCCCGACAGGGCCAGGGGCGTCCCGTTTCGGATCACGTCAACTCTGAAATATCCCTTTGATGAAAGGAGCAGCAGATAGCCGGTCCGTTCATCAACCATTCTGAATCCGATACCGGCGGCGGCATAACCGCCGTTGGGCTGAACCCCGACCGAGCCTTCGAGTATGCAGTCACCGTACCGGAACTGCATATCCAGGACAAACGCGAGACAGTTGGGGCGTTTTATTCCCAGGACCAGGGCACCGTCCCTGAGAAACCCGTCGTGGGAATCCTCCGACGGGAGTTCGAAACGGTTTTTTTTTGGTTTAGAAAAATCCGCGGTCCACTGTTCCTCGATTATTTCATTGGGATCCGCGGGTTTGGTGAAGTATTTCCGGAAGAAAGGAAGCCGTTTTAAAAATCCGAACATACATATCTGTACCCTAAATGGCCTAAAAAGTCGAGGTCGCCGCAGGACACCCACAGAATACGCCGGAGCGGCACAGAAGCATGGAGATACAAGTACCAGGGGTCCTGTCATATGAAAAAAACACCGCAAGCGGTATTTCTTTTCATATGACACCCCGCGCTGCCTTCTTCCACCATGCTTCTGTGCCGAACACCACACACTGCGGGTATCCTGCCATTGCAAGAATGCCGGGTAACAGAGGGCCGTCCCCGTAGCTGCGGTGGCCGGGAACAGATAATTCCGACAGCGATGCGGAGGAACTCGAAGAGGGGGCAGCGGAGAAGCGTTTGAGTCACACCGTGACACAAACCTTCGCAGCGAGGGGGAGCAGCCCTCCCGCGAACGGGCAGCATCGAGCCGGTTAAGCCGGAAAGCACCCGGGCAGTAATGGTAACGCCGGGTGTCATGAAAAAGGGAGGATGAGCGGTTTTCGAGACCGCAGGCCGACGCACCGCCAGCCTCCCTTTTTCATGACGGGCCCCGCGGACCCGGTATACACGGGTGCTTTCCGGCTTGTCAGACTCGGTGCTCCCCCGCATATTGTCCTGATCCAAACTGAACGTGTATAGTAGAATGGATATGAAAAAGATCAGCCTCATCTTATTAATCGCCGCGTGCGTTCTCTGGGCAGGGGCGGCGGTATATAAATTCACCAGTATCAGAAACCAGCAGTCCCAAAAAGTCACCATTACCTTTGCCCAGTACTGGCAGGACGAGACGGACACCCGGTTCCTCGATTCCCTGATCGCGGATTTTGAACAGGAGAATCCCCTGATTACGGTGCAGGTCCTGGACATGTCCGGGGCCGCGCTGCAGGACCGGATTTTGGGTTTTATCAATGAAGAAGATCCGCGGAAAAGAAAACGGAATCCGCTGCCGGATATACTGGCGCTGGACAGCCGCTGGTCAGGGGTGTTCGATTTTGGCGAACTGCTGCTCCCGCTGGAACAGTATATAGCCGGCGACAGCCAGCTTTCCGCGGAATTGGCCTTCAGCGGCGCGGTCCAGGATGAACCGGTTCTGATTATGCCGGCGGTTTCCTTCAGCTATCCGCTTTTTTACAATATAAAACTGCTGCGGGAATCCGGGTTTGACCGCCCGCCCAAAAGCCGGGAGGAATTCCTGGCATACGTCCGGACAATCGCCGGCGGCGGTTCCGGAATATACGGAACGGCTCTGGCCCTGTCTCCGGAAAATCCCTACGGGATCACCGGCGATCTCTACGCGTGGCTGTGCGCGTCAGGTCCGGCAATCACGCAGGGAAATACCCTGGACTTCACCTCCCGGGAAGCGGTCCGGGGGCTTACGTTCCTCAGCGCTTTTGCGGAAGAAAACAGCCTGGATCCCGGATTCGCCGGTACCGCGGACCGGGAGAAACTCGACTCATTCGCGGCGGGAAAAACAGCCATGATCATCGGTTCGGTGGGGGACATTGCCTGCATCCGCGGTAAAGCCCCGGAGCTGGATTTCGGCGTCACCGCGGTCCCGGCCCAGGCATCCTATATCGGCAAACCCTATTTCGCGGTCCGCAGCTGGTACCTGGGTATACCAAAAGAAAGCCCCCGCGACGAAGCGGCCTGGCGGTTTATCAGTTTCCTCCTGGGAAAGGACCGGAATGAATACCTGGCTTCCCGGGTGTACGGGATTCCCGCCAACGGAAACGCCCAGCCGGAACGGCTCAACCATGACGACCTGTATGAAAAGCTCCTGTCTTTGACGGACAGCGGAGAAGGTATCGCGGAACTGTACGGGTTTTCCCAAGCCGGGGTTTTGGAAACCATTATCCGGGAGGAAACCATCCGTATGCTGAATGGGGAGCAGTCCCCGGAGGAAACCGCCGCCGCCATCCAGTCCCGCTGGGACGCTCCCGGAAGCGGGGACTAGCGGCACTTCGTATTGCCGGCCGCCGCGCCATCACGAAAACATCCTCCCATACCCATCCCCCGCAGCGGCAGAACAACCGCAATATACATGAAAACGGCACAGAAGCATAGCCGGAAAGGCGGCCGAGCCGAGGGACCAGAAGTGGGGGTAGTGTAAGCCCCGCGAAGCGGGGCTGAAACGAGGGGGAGCAGCCCTCCCGCGAAGGGCAGCACAGAGCCGGTTAAGCCGGAAAGCACCCGGGCCGTAACGGTAACACCGGGTGTCATGTAAAAGGGCGGATGAGCGGTTTTCGAGGCCGCAGGCCGACGCACCGCCATCCGCCCTTTTACATGACGGGCCCCGCGGAACCGTTCTCCCCGGGTGCTTTCCGGCTTGTCAGTCTCGGCGCTCCCCCGCATATTGCGGTTATCCTGATAATTCTCTTGACCCTCCGGTGCACTGGATAGTGTATACTTGTATCTATGAAGGATTCCATGTATCGGATAAGCGATTTCTCCAAAATTACCAGCCTCACCGTAAAAACCCTGCGGTACTACGACGAGGAAGGTATCCTCTCCCCCTCCTACCGTGACGGAGCGAACGGATACCGGTATTACAACGAAAAGGATTTTACCCGGGCGGGCCTGGTGACCTTTCTCCGGTCCCTGGATTTTTCAATTTCTGAGATGAAGGAAGTCCTGGCCGACTGTGAAACCGATGAGGATCTTTCGTATTTTCTCAGGGAAAAGAAAAAACAGGTTATGGGAAACATTGCCAGGGAACAAATGATCATCGATAAAATCGAGCAATTCGCGCGGCCCGCGGCGCCCGTAACCGGGCTTACGGAATACACCGTAGAACTCGGAACCGCGGATCCGGTTCTCGTCGCGTCGGTACGGTATACCGGTGCCTACGCCAATACGGGGGATTATTTTTCTATTCTTTACAAAGCGGTAAAAGGGAACGGCGCCGGTGTTCCCTTCAATCTGCATTACAACGATGAATATGCGGAGGAAGCGGAAATCGAGGTATGTCTTCCTATCCGCAGGCATATCCGGGGCGACGGGATACAGGTCAGAACCCTGCCGGCGGTGCGGAAGGTTATCCGGACGGTTCACCGCGGCCCCTATTCAACAATAAACCTGGCGTACAAGGCTCTCCTGGATTACGCCGGGGAACATTCCCTCACCTGCGCAGTCCCCTCCAGGGAATATTACCTCAAAGGGCCGGGCATGCTCTTCAGGGGGAACGAAAATAAATACGTCACAGAGATTCTGATTCCCGTGGAAAGCGGGCCGGATTCCGGAAAAGGAGAAAACCATGGCGGACAGTAAATTCGATTTTAAAAAAGAATACAGGGACCTCTACCTTCCCAAAGGAAAGCCCATGCTCATTGAAGTGCCGGCGATGAACTTCATCATGGTCGACGGGCGGGGCGCGCCGGAAGGAGCGGATTACCAGGAGGCGGTAGGCATACTCTACGGCCTGAGCTTTACCATAAAAATGAGCAAACTCAGCGGAACGAAACTCAAGGGCTACCGTGAATATGAAATGCTTCCCCTGGAAGGTATCTGGTGGGGCGACGAGGGTGTATTTATCGTCGAAGACCGTTCTACCTGGCGGTGGACATCCATGATCCGGCAGATGGATTTCGTTACCCCCGACGTGTTCGCCTGGGCTTTGGAGGAATGTTCCCGGAAAAAACCGGAACTCAACCTTTCCCGGGCCCGGCTGGAAACATTCCGCGAAGGGACCTGTGTACAGATTATGCATACCGGCCCGTATGCCGAAGAACCGGTATCCTTCAAACTGATGGAAAATTATATGGAAGAACAGCGTCTCATCAGGGAGCCGGGCTGGGAAACAAAGCACCATGAGATCTACATTAAAAACCCCATGAAAACAAAGCCGGAAAATCTTAAAACCGTACTCCGGCAGAAGGTTAAAAAACTATAGCCCGCGGCAGGTCCGGGCGTTTCCCGGACGGCGGAAAAAAACACAAAAATCCCAACACTCTGCCCATTCTTACAGTAATCTTACTATATGGATGAATTGGACGGCCGGGCTCTGCGGGAGGATGCCCTGGCGGGGGGAGAACAGGCACGGGAGGCGTTCCTCAGACTCTGGGAAACCTATTACCGGCGGCTGATGTATTTTGCCCTGTCATTCCAGGGACTTCCCCGTTCGGAATACGACGACCTCGTATCGGATGTACTCATCCGGGGGTTCACTTCATTAAAAAGCTATAACCCGAGCCGCCCCCTTTCACCGTGGCTGTACAAAATCGCGGCAAATTATTTCCGGGACGCCCTGAAGCGGGCGGGGAAAATCTCCCCGGTCATCGTCGGTGCCGGTGACGGCAGGCATCCGTCCTATGATCCGCCCGACGCCGCGGACCATACAAAGCTGCTGGAAGAACGGGATATGGCGGAACGGTGCAGGGAAGTCATCGGAACACTGGAACCACCGGACCGGCGTATCGCGTTCCTGCGTTTTTTTGAAGGCATGAACGCCTCGGAAATAAGCCGGGTTATGAAAATTCCCGCCGGAACGGTCCGGTGGAAAATACACGAAATCAGGAACAGGATATCCATCCTGACGGGAGAAAAACCATGGTAAAAACGGATGATCCCATCAGCAAAGCATTCGCGGATGAGCTGGAAAGTATCGGGGACCGCGGTCCGTCACCGGCGGAAATCCGGGAAGCCCTGCACTCCCGCCGGAAGGAGAAGAATATCTCCCGGTTTGCTTTTTTTGAGCCTTCGGGAATTCTCGTATGTTCGCTGCTTTCCTGCCTGGCGCTGGTAATTTTCAGCGGGTCCGGGCTTGAAATAATACGGCCTCTGGCGATGGATATTGCGCAGTCCGTTCCGCCGGACCTGGATGAGCAGATAGTCTCATTTATTTCTTTATTACGGAGGTTTATTTAATCATGATCAGAAGAATTATTGTACCTATTGCCGTGCTGCTGGCGGGTTTCGCGGCGGTGTTATTTTCGACCGGAGAAGCGCGGCTGGTGCTTTTTATCGACATTCCCTCATTCATTCTGGTTCCGGTGCTGGCGGTCCTGTATACCGCCGGGTCCTACGGATTCAAAGGAATCGGCAGGGCCTACCGGGCGGCCTGCTCCGGGGACGCTTCCCGGGAGGATATGGAATACGGAGCCGCGGTGTTCAGGGACATGGGACGGAATTTCTGGATCTTCGCGATCCTGACCTTCGGCATAAGTCTTATGGTAATTTTAGCGAATCTTACCAGCCCCGAAACGCTGGGCCCCAACCTGGCGGTGGCAATTCTAACCGCATTGTACGCCGCGTTCTTCAACCTGCTTTTGGTCCAGCCCTTCCTCAGTACCATAAAACACCGCCTGAACCAGCCGCGGTAACGGGTTCATCCGCCCGTACCCGCCGAAAGCGGGTACGGGCTTCCCTATCTTGTCCGTCCCGGCGTTACCTGGTATTTTAACACCATGCGCGCCATTGTACGACCGACCCCTTTTTCCGGGACCCTGCGGATTCCCGCCTCGAAATCTCATACCATACGCCGGCTCCTGATTGCCGCCATGGCGGATGGAATTTCCGAAATCCAGTACCCGCTGGATTCCCTGGACAGCCGTTCCTGTGTTTCCGTATGCCGGGCCCTGGGAGCGGATGTGGAGGAAATCCGGTCGTCCGATGGAAACTGTCCCAATCCCGCCGACGCGGAGGGCAAAAAACTCGTCAGCTGGAAAGTAACCGGCCTCGGCCTCGGAACGGCGGGTTCCTCCGTCACGATACCGGCCGCGCCCCTGGATGTGGGGAATTCCGGGACTACCCTTTTTCTGGCCCTGGCCATGGCTGCCCACGGGACCGGGGATATAGTGTTTACCGGAGATGAACAGATCCAGGCCCGCAGCGCCGCTCCCCTGCTCACAGCCCTCTCCGGTCTGGGTGTCTCCGTGGATTCGAAAAACGGTACGGTCCCGTGTACGATCCGCGGCCCCTGGAAGGGCGGCCGTGTAACGGTGGAATGCACCACCAGCCAGTACCTTTCGGCGCTGCTTCTGGCGGCGCCCCTGGCGCCCGCAGGGACCGTAACGGAAATCGATGTTCCCCTGCTCAACGAAAAACCCTATGTGGAAATTACCCTGTCCTACCTGGAGAGCCACGGCATTCCCTATGAAAAATCCGACGATTTTTCATACTTCCGCATTCCCGGAGGGGCTTCCTACAAACCGGCGACCGGGACCGTGTCGGGTGATTTTTCATCCGCGGCGTTTCCCGGCTGCGCCGCCGCGGTCAGCGGCGGTCCGGTTACCCTTCTCGGCCTTGACCCCGAAGATCTCCAGGGCGACAAGGCGGTCTTCGATATGCTGCAGCGCATGGGCTGCAGCGTGGAATGGACGAAACGGCCGCCGTCGGTGCCCAGTATCAACGAAACCGCAATAAAGGAGAGCCCCTGGGAACTTACCATAAGCCGGGAGGGCACACTCCGGGCGGGAGAGCTCGATTTAAACGCCACCCCGGATCTGCTGCCGGTGCTGACCGCGGCGGCGTGTTACGCGTCGGGAGAAACGGGGCTCGTCAATGTGGCCCATGCCCGGATCAAGGAAACGGACCGCATTGCCGTGATGGCCCGGGAGCTGGGCAAACTCGGGGCGGTCATTGAGGAATTGTCCGATGGGCTTATTGTCCGGGGAAAAGGCGGCCAGGGGATTCCGCCGCTCCGGGGTGGGAAGGTCGACGGCCACGGGGACCACCGGGTTATAATGGCCCTGGCGGTGGCGGCCCTGGGCGCCGATAAACCCGTTGAAATCGATACCGCCGAACGGGCCGCCGTAACTTATCCGGGGTTCCTGGAACAACTCGGGGCCGATATACTAGAATAAAGTATGCGCGTTGTTATTGTCGGTGCCGGCCTCGTCGGGACCCAGCTTGCCCAGTACCTTATCCAGGAAAAGCACGATGTTTCCCTGATTGAATCAAATGAGGAACGGGCACGGCACGCGTCCAACCGCCTGGACTGTCTGGTAATCCATGATGAAGGAAACAGCCTCAGCGCCCTGGAAGAAGCGGGGGTCGCAAAAGCCGACGCCCTGGTCTGCGTCACCGATTCCGACGAAGTCAACATGATCATCTGCGGGCTGGCGGCGTCCCGGCATCCGGACCTTCTTAAAATAGCCCGGGTCAGGAACGACGATTACGTGCGGCTCAACCGATCCGGGGAACGGATCCTCGGCATAGACCATTTTGTGCACCCCGACGTGGAAGCCTCCCGGTCGGTGCTCAACGCCGTGGAGCACGGCGCGTTAGGGGATGTGCTGGAATTTTCAAACACCCCCTACGAACTCGGGTCCATTGATATCGCCCCCTCCAGCGCCTTTGACGGACTTTCTCTGATGGATTTCCGGTCCCTGGTAAAAGGCGAAAGCCTGGTTACCCTCATAGAGCGGGAAAGCGAAAGCCTGCTCCCAACGGGCGCAACGGTCCTAACAAAGGGCGACCGTATCCACGTCCTGGCCAAGGAAAGCGAACTTGAGAATATCTTCCGGCTGGCGGGACGCTCCCAGAAACACCTCCGGAAAATCGGCATCGTCGGCGGCGGCCGGATCGGCGCCCTTGTGGCGGAGGGACTCCTGGGCCAGGAAAACGGCCGCCAGGCTTCACTGCTGTCCTTCTTCAAATCCCTCGGGGCGAAAAGCAGCAAACACGTCATCATCATCGAGAAGGATTACGCCCTCTGCAAGGAACTGTCCGTGCGGTTCCCCGAAGCCCTGATCCTCAACGAGGATATTTCCGATGAAAGTTTTATCGCCGAGGAACGGATCGATGGTCTGGACCTGCTCATCACCACCACCGACGACCAGGAGCTGAATATTATCGCTTCGGTGTACCTTAAATCCCGGGGAGTGGGCAGGACCATAGCCCTGGTCACCGGATCGGGATACGCCGCCATATCCCGCCAGCTCGGGGTCGATGTGGTGATACCCATGAAGTCGGTAATAGTGGATTCCATACTTTCACATCTCATGGGCAAAGGCGTTAAGGGCGTCCACCGGATCGGGGACGGCAGCATCGGGATAATCGAAATCGAAGTCCCCCAGGGCGTTCCCGTGGAGGGCAAATCCCTGGCGGAGTTCCGGCTGCCCGCCGGGGGCCTGGTAATGCTGGTCAAACGCGGCCCCGTCTCGTTTATACCCCGGGGGGACTATGTCTTTGAATCCGGGGACCGGATCATCCTGATCGCCAAGAACGGAAACGAAATGGAAATAGAGAAGCTCTTCGGTTCATCAAAATGAAAACGGGAGTCTTTATCCGTATACTGCTTATTCTTCTGGCCGTGGTCGCGGCGGCCATGGTTTTTCCCCTGATCATTGCCGCTGCCTCCGGAGAATCCCGGATGGTATTGGCCTTTCTTATCCCCGCGGGAACCGCCGTAATCGCCGCCGTGCCCGCGGCGGTAAAAATAAGAAAACAGAAAATCAGCTTCAGTGTTTCCGACGGATTCCTGCTCGTGTTTCTGGCATGGGCCCTTATCGGGGTTTTCGGCGCGGTTCCGTATATGCTGTCGGGGCTCTTCGGAGGTTTTACCGACGCTGTTTTCGAAAGCGTCTCGGGGTTTACCACCACCGGGGCTACGGTAATCGGAGATATAGAAGCCATGCCCCGGTCTCTGCTGTTCTGGCGGGGTATGACCCACTGGCTCGGAGGGATGGGTATCGTGGTACTCACCGTGGCCTTGCTTCCACTTCTGGGAGTCGGCGGAGCCCGGATGTTCCAGGCGGAAAGTCCCGGCCCGGAAAACGACAAGGTTACCCCCAAGGTAACGGAAACCGCGAAAATCCTCTGGTTTTTCTATATTATCCTTACGGCGGCCCAGTTCCTGCTCCTTTTAGCCGGCGGCATGGACTGGTTCGACGCGTCGGTCCACGCGTTTTCCACCATGGCAACCGGCGGATTCAGTACCCGGAACAGCAGCATCGCGGCGTATAATTCACCCTGGATCGAATGGGTCTGCACGGTGTTTATGGTCCTGGCGGGGTTCAACTTTATTCTGTACTACCGGCTGTTAAAAGGAAAATTCCGGGATGTCCTGAACAATACCGAAGCGAAAGCCTACTGCCTTATACTGCTCACGGCCGTAACCATTATCACCCTGAGTATACTGCCCGGGGCGGCGTCCTTCGGCGAGGCCCTGCGGCAGGCGTCGTTCCACGCCGCGTCGATCCTGACCACCACGGGGTTTGCCGTCACCGACCATAACCTGTGGCCGTCCCTGGCGCAGGCGGTACTTTTTCTCCTCATGTTTGTCGGGGGGTGCTCCGGATCCACCGCGGGTGGCATCAAGGTGATCCGCCAGGTGGTGCTATTCAAGCAGGCGGGCAACGAGATGAAAAAGCTCATCTACCCCAAGGGGGTATTCAGCATTAAACTGAATAAGAAGGAAGGCCGGAAGCACGTTGTGTACGGGGTGGCGGGATTCGTGTTTCTGTACCTGGTGCTGGTACTTGCGGTCACGGTCTTTACCGCGACAGCCGGGACGGATATCTTTTCATCCCTCAACGCGGCGCTTATCACCGTGGGGAACATCGGTCTCGGCCTGGGACGGACCGGGCCGGCATACACTTTCGGTGATTTTCCCGGGTATCTTAAATGGGTCTTTTCGTTCGCCATGATTGCCGGCCGGCTCGAACTGTGGACCGTGTTCGTGTTCTTTTCCCGGGATTACTGGCGGAGGTAGTATGGGAGGACAGGCGGAACCATGAGACAGCTGATGCTGCTCCGTATTTTAGTACTGCTCCTCGGGATAGTGGCTCTCTTTATGGTCCCGGCTCTGGGACTCGCCATTGCCGGCGGCGACCTGCCTATGGTTAAGGCCTTTGCCCTGCCCATGGGAATTGCCCTGATCCTCGCCGCCCCGGCGGCTGTGTTTACCCGTAAATTTCCATCCCGGCTCAGCGCCAGGGATGGGTTCCTGCTGGTGTTCCTGATCTGGGTTTTCTCAAGCCTCATGGGGGCGCTGCCCTATTATCTGTCCGGCCAGGGTATAACTTTTACCGACGCGGTTTTTGAAAGTACCTGCGGGTTTGCCACCACCGGGGCGACCACCATAAACGATGTGGAGGTCCTCCCGCAGCCGCTCCTGCTCTGGCGGAGCATGACCCACTGGTTCGGCGGCATGGGTATCGTGATGCTTACCGTCGCCCTGGTCCCCCTCCTGGGTGTTGGCGGATTCCAGCTGCTCAAGGCGGAAACACCGGGACCGGAAAAGGAAAAGATCACCCCCAAGGTAACGGCCACAGCGAAAATTCTCTGGCTCGTGTACATGGTCCTCACCGCCGTACTGACGGTTCTGTTTGCCCTCGGCGGCATGGAATGGTTCGACGCGCTGTGCCACGCCTTTACCACCATGGCGTCCGGAGGAATCAGCACAAAGAACAGCGGTATTGCGTACTACGACTCAACGTTTATCGAAACAGTGTGCGTACTCTTCATGCTCCTGGCAGGGCTCAACTTCAATCTGTACTATAAACTGTTTAAGGGAAAATTCCGGGAGATCCGGGAAAACACCGAAGGCCGGGTGTACCTGTTTATTTTCCTTGCCGCCACGGTTATTCTGACCGTCTCCCTGGTGCCGGTCTACGGGTCCGCCGGGTCGGCCCTGCGGTACGGCGCATACCAGGCGGCATCGATCCTGACCACCACCGGGAGTTCCACCGCCGATTACATGCAGTGGCCGGGCCTGGCCAAGGGAATACTCCTGTGCCTCATGTTTGTGGGGGGCTGCTCCGGATCCACCGCGGGGGGAATCAAGGTTATCCGCCACGCGGTACTCTTCAAACAAGCCGGGAACGAACTCCGCCGCATTATCTATCCCCGGGGGATTTTTTCCATCACCCTCAACAAAAAGGTCGGCCGCCGGGATGTGGTCTACGGGGTGGCGGGTTTCTTTTTCCTGTACATGGCGGTCATCGCCGTGACGGCCCTCATTGTTGCCGCCTCGGGAACCGATGTGGTTTCATCCTTCAGCGCCGCCCTGGCAATGGTCAGCAATGTGGGCCTCGGTTTCGGCACCGTGGGCCCCGGCCAAACCTACGCGGCTTTTCCCAACCATATCAAATGGCTTTTTTCCTTTGTCATGATAGCGGGCCGCCTGGAACTGTGGACGGTGTTCGTATTGTTTACCCCCGAGTACTGGCGAAGGTAGAGGGAAGCACAGAGCTGTCCAATCAAGCGGGAGGCCAATCCTGCGTTCCAGCCTTGCTGCACCATCAAGGCTTGCCGCCCAAAAAACAGGACCCCTGGCATGTTATTTATCCACGCTTCTGTACTGAGCAATCGGTACCGCGGGTGTACTGCTCCCATTCCGGACGGAGCAGCCGGTACTCGACCCGGTCTTTGGGTCTGCCCTCGTGCCAGGTATGGTCCTTGAATTCCGCTTCCTTGATCATTCCGCATTTTACCATCACGTTTTCCGAAGCCCGGTTCTCGGACAGGCAGCCGCAGGTGAGGCGGTACACGCCGCCTTCCTCAAAGGCGTACCGCATCACCTCCCGGAACGCCTCCGTAGTGTACCCCTGCCCCCAGTGCCGCTCCAGGATAAAGTACCCGGCCCCCGCGGTCTTTCCCGCGGGGGTTTCGGCGGTAACGGTATACCCGATCTCGCCGATATGTTCCCCGCCGGATTTACCTTCAATCCTGAAAAAATACAGCCGCCGGTCCGGGGAGCCGGCTTCCGCCACCGCCGATTCAAGATCACGCTTTGAGTCTTCCAGCGTATCGGCCTTGATATCCAATAGGTAGCGCATGACCCGGGGATCGGAAATAAGTCCGTGGTGGCCGGCCAGATCATCCATGGTGTGGTCCCGGATGCACAGCCGTTCGGTATACAAAACAACCATGGGATAATCCTATCACATATCCGGCGGCGACGCAGTATAACGGCGGTTATTAAAAACACACCCGAACCGTACCCAGAACGCGCGGACCAGCCGTTTCCCGGCCGTATAAGCGGCAGTGGTACGTTTCGGGTACGGATCGGGTCCCCTGCGGATACAGCGGAACCGGGTTCCGGGAGGAGGCGGTTTTTAACCGCGGTTATTGGAAATCCAGGGACAGGCAAGTATAGTAGATGTACAGCCGTCCGGTGGTGGTGGTTCCGCATCGCCGGAGAACAAAGGAGGACAAAGATGGAAAACCGGGGTGATACAGAGGTTGATGTATATTTGCTATCTTGTCCAATTATGGAGGTGCCGGTGATGTTGCTGCCGAGCTGACCTAGCCGCAATTAAACCCGAGGAGGCTCAAAAGCCGACGAAGCGTAAACATGTTGTTAGGTGCTTGTTTTTCCGGTTTTATTATTTCCAGCTTTTTTCTCCTTTGCAAAAAAGTGTAAACCGTTTATTAAGCAATGTACTACCTGCTACGAAAGCCCGTCATGGACAGCGGGCAGGCTCTTTTTTAATCCTGTTATAGGCCGTTTTTACTGACCCTATTCGTTACCAAGCTGCGTAATAACAATACAACCAACCAAGCCAGATTTAACCAGGCGAACCAATCTCCAAGCCTTGAGTAGACAGTTCGGGCACCGTTGATTGGTATGTAAGCCACAATGCTTTGGTTATCTGTCAAAAAATAATCCATGGCGGATAATCGATGTCCCTGGTAATCATACGCTTCTGAAATTCCATTGTTTGCAGCGCGTACCTGATTAAACCCCTGTTCAATACCTCTAAAACTTGCCATACGTGAATGCCAGGGATTAATATCAGGCCAATCATTAGCCGGGTTGATTAGAATGTCCGCATTTAATTTTCCGGCTTGGGCCGATAATTGCGGAAAATCAGCATCAAAGCAAATAAGAGCGCTCATGCGTCCGTATGGCGTATCAATGCTTTTAAGTTTCCCATCATCTCTGATTGAAATAGCCGCTTCAAAACCGGGTACCGGATGTGCTTTGAAGTATTCCCAGGCGATCCGTCCCTCAGGTGTTATCATAACTATTTTATTTTCCAGAAATCGATTGTTGTTCAAGCCTATATTAAAACTTAATAACGTCATTGCGAAATAAATTTTATGGGTAACCGCGACTTCCAGACCGCGGTTTATCAACGCCGGTTCATCTTCCTTAAGTATGGCGGCGTTACCTTCCCCCCAAAAAACAATTTTTGCTCCCCCCTCTGCTTCACGTACTGTCCTTGTGAGCAGATCTTCATTGTTTGCATTTGACCATATCCTGAATTGTTCTTTTTCAGTATCCGAAACTGTATTTAGAAACATATTCGCCAAGATATTCTGAGGCGCATCATCTTTTGAAAGAATTCCGGCTATGCGTACGATTTGAGAAACAGAAGGAAAGAATGTCAAACGAATCCCGCCGAACATTATTACTCCTGTTAGCAAAGATGCATAAAGGACAGCTGTTCTTTGTATTTTTGACGAACCAAAACCTTCATCCCATACCCAGTTACAAATTGAGGCGAACCAGCCTATCAGGAATGTAATACCCCATAATCCCGTTACGGACATAATCTGCAACAACTGCATGTTTCCGTATTGCGAATATGCTATAGCCCCCCAGCTCCCGTATGGGGCTATTGAAGTAAGATATTCTACCGTAACATAGGCTGTGGGAAATATAAGTGTGGATGCCCAGCCATTCAATTTTTTGCTGAATAATCGGTCTAAAGTATATGGAAGGGCGATAATAATGCCGAAACCTGCAAGAAGCAGGTAGTAAAAAATACCCGGTATTGGTATCATGCCGCGAAATTGAAAAGCAAATCCCGCGACAATAGCTACATATACAAACAAAATAGCGCGCCACGTTTTCTGTTCACGTGTAAATCGGAGCAGAAAAACCGGAGCCAGCCATGGCGCGATTGGAATCGAGTTAACGCCGTTCGAAAACAACAACAAACCGGTTGCGATCAGCCATATAGCAATAGGTTTTACCTGTTTTCTTAATATGAATAACATTCTAATATCCTCCGTAAAAATGCGTACCACATCCCATTTGATGTTTTCTTTATTTAATACGCAAATTAACAATAAAAAGGGAACTTACATTGCGGGATGAAATTAATCTGCATGTCTCCCAGCGTCGATGCATAGAATGATATATCTAAGCGGTTTTCTGTTTGCGGAAATGCAGCCCTATAATTCATAGTACAGAACATAGCGATTACTTACTTCATAATACTTGGATATTCCCTTTATAACTTTGAATTAGAACTATAGAGATAAATCTAAGCCGTGAGAATCATATAACCGGTAAGATACACGAATTAAATGTTAAGATGCACTATGGGTATTTTTTTTCTTTCGTTTCTGCAATATTTTATTCATTTCTTCTGCATCATTCCGGACCTTGACGAAATTAATCGAAAGACCAAATATATACACCACAATCCCCGTGACAACAAGAACCCATTGTTTTTCTTCACGCCAGCCGAAGAAAGCATTGCAGACAAGAATAATGACGACAATTAAGATTATATCGAGCATATACTCCAGAACAGGGTATTTACTTTCAAATTTGCGGGCAAAAAAAAGACCCAAGTGAATCAAAATGTTTGCTCCAATCAATTGAAAAAGTAAAGATACCGGGAAAGATCCATTCCAGACATCCTTAATAGAATATCCGTCAATTACCACACCAACAATTGCCAGAAAAAGCAGAACAGCACAGGAGGTTGCCAGAATATCTACAATCATTTTTTTTATTGCAGTTATCAATTATGCATCCTCCTGCAGTTTCCGCTTTATATCGTCATAATATTTTCTGGTAATAAGCAGGTGAATTCCATTGAACAGTGTTGCCTCCATGCGTCTGTTGAGCAGAGGCTTTAGTTTATCGAGTTTGTTTATATTTAGAATACAGTATTTGCTGATTTGAATAAAATCATAGTCCGCTAGTTTCTCCTTAAGCTGATACAGGCGGAGTTTAGTTTGATAGTTTTCCTTTTCACCGTAAACAAACGTTTTGTTGTCAACGCTTTCAATATAATAGATATCGGAAATATTTAACCGCTTCAAAGTGTCTTCCGAATAGCAATCGATTCTTACTTCGACTCTTTTCAACAAAGAAACTATATGCTCAACAGTTTTATTTTTTTCCGGATATTTTATAATTATTTCAATATCCTTTTGTAAAGGACACTGTTCCAATTTGATGGTCATTTTGTTGATTATTCCCATAATTTATGGTTATTATCAAGATGTTATTTTTAACATTTTACTTGGGTGATTTCAGTTTATATTTTGTTTACCGTTACAGCTACACGACGCGGCTTGAGCGCAACCGGTGCAAACTAAATGTTGTTGAGGGAGTCCTGGGAAGTGCCGGTAGCAAAGCTACCGGGCTGACCTAGCAGCAGCGGAATCGGGTGCGAGACAAATGTGTCTCTGGATATTTATAAGCGCTGTAATTATACTTCTCATTCTTCCAAGTATGTCCGCTTAGAATGTCCAAGGAACGAGGATGCCTGACCGGACGCAGCCAAAGAACCTGCAGGGCGGCGCGGTTTTAACCATTATTTTATGAGCGTCTCTTTCAACACAGGTAAACAATTTTCCGCCACGGATGGCGGAAAATGATTCTAATACTCTTTGCTGTCTTTTATGGCTCTATCCAAATCCATAATGTTTTTGCCGGCATATAAAAGCCACTATCATACTCTTTATTTGGGAAATAGCTTACATAAAACCTTACAGAAAGTGTATGTAAGTATGATTCTACAGCATCCGCTTGCTCCTGGCTTTTATCTGACCATACCATATTGAGATCACCATCATTATACCAACCAAGATAATTACTGTCGCCGGCCTGTACCAAAATTTCTGAATACTCTGCTTCTGTAATAATACCGGAATCCCCAACTAGAGTTGAAGGAGGAGTTGATATACTGAGACCCCAAGTTTCAAGAACATTGGTATCAGAATCACCATTATCACAACCAATTAATCCTAAAACCAAAAGCCCAACAAGTACCAATAATCCAAATTTAGATTTCATAGAAAACCCTCCAAAAAATATTAAAATCCCATACGAGACTTTATTATTAAAACGCCAATTAAGAACATATGTAGAATAGGCTCCACCACAGCCCCAAGCTAGGGAGTTCCACTTACTGTTGAATTTTCCGGGGAAACCCCACCACCCGGAAGCGCTCCCCGTTGCGGTCGATCGTATCGTCCCGAAGGAGAATTTCCAAAAAACCAGTATACCACGGACCTGCGGAAATTGGAAAACAAAAGAAAAAAACATATTGTAGCAGGCGTATTCGGAATCCGCATAGCAGTGCCTCGAACCTGCCCGGGAAAGACACCTCGTCCCCAGGAACCCGAAGTGGGGGTGGCGTAAGACTTGCCGCCTGCAGCGCCAAGTCTTTTAGGAGTTTTGCTCTGCAAAACTCCACAGATGGTCCGGCAAGGCTGGAGCCAGGGGGAGCAGCCCTCTTGACTGGGCAGTACCAAGGCGGTTGAGCCAGGAATCATCTGTGCCGTACTAATATCACCGGGTGTCGCGTATAAAAGGGTATGAGCGACTTTCGAGGCCGCAGGCCGCTGAGGAGCCATATCCTTTTATACACGACAGGCCCCGCGGAGCTAATTACACATGGATGATTCCTGGCTTGTCAGACTCGATGCTTCCCCTTATCTTGTTAAGAGGCCCCGTAACCCGGTATAATCCCATACCATGGATTATACGAAGAAAACCCACGACATGCCCCGGAGTGTAAAAAACCCTTCCAACCAGCACTGGGCCGACCAGGCCGCTGAAAAGGTTATCCGCGAGAAGGGCGAAAAGGACATATATACCTGCGCTTCGGGGATCACCCCGTCGGGCACCGTGCATATCGGCAATTTCCGGGAAATAATCTCAGTGGACCTGGTGGCCCGGGCGCTGCGGGACATGGGAAAACGGGTCCGGTTTATTTATTCCTGGGACGACTACGACGTGTTCCGGAAGGTTCCCAAAAACATGCCAAACCAGGAGGAACTTGAGAAATACCTCCGTTTCCCCATCACCATGGTTCCCGATCCCTTCGGCGCGGAGGAAAGCTTTGCCCGGCACAATGAGGTTGAAGTGGAACAGACCCTTCCCAAGGTCGGCATCCATCCGGAATTCATTTACCAGGCCAAGCAGTACCGTTCCTCTAAATACGCCATGGGCATCAGAAAAGCCCTGGAGCAGAAGGAAGAGCTCAAAACTATTCTCGATAAATTCCGGGACGAGGAACATAAGATCCAGGGTGAATGGTGGCCCATCAGCGTGTTCTGCGACAACTGCAACCGGGACGATACGGATATAGATTCCTGGGATAACGAATGGGCCGTGGCCTACCACTGCAATCTCTGCGGCCACAGCGAAACCGTGGACCTCAGGACGGCCAAGGCCGTCAAGCTCGGCTGGCGGGTGGACTGGCCCATGCGCTGGGAGCACGAGAAGGTTGATTTTGAACCCGCCGGCAAGGACCACCACAGTCAGGGCGGTTCCTTTGACACCGCCCGGCATGTGTGCAAGGACGTGTACGAGTGGGACGCGCCGGTAACCTTCCGCTATGATTTTATCGGCACCAAGGGAACCCCGGGCAAGATGTCCAGTTCCAAGGGGAACGTCATAAATCTGGATACGATCCTCAGGGTGTACACCCCGGAGGTGACCCGGTTCCTCTTTGCCGGCACCAGGCCCAACACGGAGTTCACCATTTCCTTTGACCTGGATGTGATAAAAATCTACGAGGATTACGACAAGACCGAACGTATCGCGTGGAAGGTTGAACCCGCCAAGGATGAGGCGGCCTATGAAAAGACCCGGCGCATCTACGAACTGTCCCAGACCGGTGAGATGCCCGAGAAGATGCCCTACCAGATTCCCTTCCGGCACCTGTGCAACCTCATCCAGATTGCCGACGGCGATATCGATAAGACCATCGCCGACCTTGAGGGCATCAGCCACAGCCAGATACCGGCCTTCAGGCAGCGGTGCGAATGCGCGAAATACTGGGTACAGGAATGCGCCCCCGAGGATTTTAAATTCCAGCTGCGGCCCGCGGGAGAAACCGCGGACTTAAGCGACGCCGAGAAGGCGGCGGTCCGGAGCCTGCGGGACGAGGTGGTCGGAAAGATCGAAAGCTTCGCCGACGACAAGGCCTGCGCCGAAGCTATCTACAAGGTCGCGGAAAACCACAGCATGGACGGGAAAGCCCTGTTCCGCGCGGCGTACCAGGCTTTGGTCGGCAAGGATCAGGGCCCCCGGCTGGCGAACTTCCTGAGATCCATCAGCAAGGACCGGCTTCTGGGAATCCTCAAAGCGTACTGAATGGCAGCGGACCGGCAGGGTTTCACCGAAGGAGAAATCCCCGAACTCTGGAATTTTATTTTCAACATTTCCCTGGGGATGCTCCACAACGAAGCGGACGCCGAGGACGCGGCCCAGGAAATCTTCCTCACGGTGTCCCGGAATATCGGCGGCTTCAGGGGCGAAAGCTCGGTTAAGACCTGGGTGTACCGTATCGCGAAAAACCATCTCCTGGACTTCCGGCAGAAGCGTTTTAAAGACCCCATCAGTTTCGAGATCTTTGAAGGGGATGTGCGGAACTTCAAACCCTATAACAACGAACTGGGCCTCACCGCCGAAGAAGAGAAGCAGTACATCGAAGAAGTAAAAACCGGATGCACCGCCGCCATGCTGCAGTGCCTCAGTCCCGAAGACCGCTTCGCCTATATCCTGGGTTCGATCTTTGGGTTAGATTCGGAGACCGCCGCGGACATCTGCGGAATTACGGAACCGGCCTTCCGCCAGAAGCTGTCCCGGGCGAGGCGGAAGATCGCGAACTTCATGAATAAAAACTGCGGCCTCCTCAATGAGGAGGCTCCCTGCAAATGCGGGAAGCGGCTGCTCATCGCCCTGGAGCGGGGCCGGATTGATCCTGACAGGATCCGGTTTAAGACGGAATCCCGGACCATACGGGACTACCTGGGAGAACTCAACACCGTCGATACGGTGGCCGCGGTTTTCCGGGACAATCCGTATATTGATAAGAAGGCTCTCTTCCATTCCATGCTGTCGGACGAAAACGCCCCCTACTCTGAAGGAATAAACTTACTTCAGAAATACATGGGAAAGGAAGCCCACCAGGGCTCCGAGAATTAGGGTATTCAGCATAATAAACGGAATCCCCTTTGGGTCAAGCTTGTAAATGAGAAACAGCATAGGCACTATAAAGAGCAGCGCCGTGACCATGCCGTTGAGCCAATGGACGCGCACCAGGCCGATCCTGGGAATAAAAAACGCCAGGATGAGCCAGGTGGCAAAGGCCGAAATGCTGAAAAACTTGTCCAGCTTCATGACGATCATGGGGACCGTATCCAGAATGGCCGCGCCTAATCCGATGGCCAGGGAAATAAAAAACTGCCGCATAAAAACTCCTAACCGTTGTTGCTTACCCGGGAACTCCCCGGGACTTATTAAACAGTTAGACGGATGCAGGTTCTGTTCTGTGACAGGAAAAACGTTTTTTTTCGTAATTTTTTAAGCGGGAATGACCGGGGCTAAATCCGGCCAATACGGGCTTCCTCATGATAGCATAAAGAACTAAACACGGAAGGGCAGAATCACCGGCCGATGGTTTCAGCAGTATAGAGGAACGAGTATCCGAGACCATAACCCCTTCATCCGCGGCAGGGTCCGCAGCATATCCGGGTATGGCACAAAAGCATGGCGGGAACAGTCCCTGCGGAATGTCTGCTGGAAAAAATCCCCGTGCCCGGGGATTTTTTCCAGCAGACGGGCCCCCGGGATTGGTATCTCCATGCTTTTGTGAGGGAATCTAAGTATACTTCGGTTACCCTGCCGCTAGAACCCCTTTGGCACCCGGGAAAATACCTTCCTGATCCGGTCCATATCAAACTTCTCGGAACGATCATAGAAATAGATTCCATTCTTCTCCTGCTCCACATCGGTCAGTTCGGTATAGCAGTACCCGCAGTTGAACGGAGCGTTGAGCACCGCCTCGGTGAGGCCCTCAAGGCGGGTGTAGAAATCCTCCAGGCTCGTGGGGGAATCCCCGTAGCCCCAGGATACGAGGTTCTGGCCGTGCATTGCCGACTGATCCAGCTGGGTTTCCGGGTCCCATTTGATTCCGCCGTACTCATCCATAAGGTAGGGCTGCCCGGTGTACTCCGGTTCAAAGTCGGGGTAATTCTTAAAGGGCTGCCCCTCGGCGCTAAGTTCCAGTTTTTGCGTAAGCTTGGCCGGATCCTGTTCATAGGAATGGGCGGTCCACACATCGGTTACGTAATGGATGTAGCCGCTGGCGTCGTTAACCGGCCGGGAGGGATCGATCATCTTGCACAGCTGGTACGCGTCCCGGTGAACCCGTTTGTGCACCAGGGGATTGGTGAACTGGTATGTTTCATTGAAGGGGGTCCAGATGAGGATGCTGGGATGGTTGCGGTTCTGGGTGACCAGTTCGGCCCATTCGGAGAGGAAGTTCCGCGGGGGAAGCCCTTCGGTATTGTAGTCCAGGCCCCAGCTGGGGCTTTCGCTCCAGCAGATATACCCCAGGCGGTCGGCCCAGTAGTAGTACCGCTGCTCGAACACCTTCTGGTGCAGCCGGGCTCCATTGAACCCCGCGGCGATGCCCAGTTCAATGTCCTTCTTTAAAGCGGCATCGTCCGGCGCCGTCCACAGTCCGTCGGGATAATAGCCCTGGTCCAGGACCAGCCGCTGGTAGAGAGGCTTATTGTTGAGGAAAATTTTTCCGTCCGCGATATGGACTTTCCGCATGCCTGCGTAGGACACTACGGAATCAACGGTACGGCTGTCCTTGTCCGCAACGGAGGCGGTCACGTTGTACAGGTACGGATCCTCCGGAGACCAGAGCCGCGCCCCGGGAATCTCAAGGGCGACGGGCCCTCCGTTGGAAGCCGTTCCGCGCCAGGACGCCGCGGTGCCGCCGCCGGCATCGGTTACGATAAGGGACAGAGCATCCCCTTCGGACTGGCCGTAGAATTCCGGGATAACCGTGAGTGTATTGGTATCGATATTCGGGATAAGCTGGAGCTGCCTGACCGCGCCGGGTTTGACCGCCTCCATCCACACGGTCTGCCAGATACCGGTAATCCTGGTATAAAAACACTTGTAGGACTGGAGATAGGAACTCTGCTTGCCCGACGGGATGGTTCCGTCCCAGAGATTGCTCGTGACCTTAACCACAAGATCGTGGGTGTTCCCCGGCTGTACAGCCCGGGAAATATCCACGGTAAAACTGCTGCTCCCGCCGTCATGGAAATCAACCAGTTTTCCGTCAATGAATATTTCCGAATGGTAGAACACCGCCCCGAAATGGAGCAGGATGATCTTATCCGTATATTCCGCGGGAATGCTGATCTTCCGGTGGTAGAACATATAGTTGATGATGTCCTTCTCTCCGGTGCCGGACAGTTTGCTTTCCGGCGGATAGGGAACGATTATTTTTTTGTCAAATCCCGCGCTGTTTTCGTGTTCCGAATAATCACCCTGGGCCGCGAAATACGGCGGCCGCATGACGATTTTATAAGTCCATTCACCGTTGAGGTTGATCCAATCCTTCCGCTCAAGCTGGGGCCGGGGATACTCATTCCTGGGCACATGCTGGTCCATATACCAATCCTTATAGTTATTCTATAGGGCGGCTAAAAACCGCTTTTATCCTTTTACCGCTCCGGCTATACCGGAGACGAAATACTTCTGAAGAACAATAAAACAGACCACAATCGGAATGAGGCTCATGGTTCCGGCGGCGGCCATGCCGGACCAGTCGGTCTCGTTGGCGCCCTGGAATGCCATCATCCCTACCGGCAGGGTCCTGAGGGACGGAGTCCCGAAGGTAAACACCAGGGGAATCATGAAATTGTTCCACGCCGTCATAAACGTAAGGATGGTAACCGTGGCGGTCACCGGTCCGGTCATGGGCAGCATGATCCGCGAGAACACCGTAAAAAATCCCGCGCCGTCGATGACCGCCGCCTCCGGCAGGGATTCGGGAAGCTGTTCAAAAAAACCTTTGTACAGCAGGATCGAAGTCACCTGTCCTCCCCCGGCCATGGCCAGGATGAGCCCGGTCCGGCTGTTGAGGAGCCCCATTTTCTGACTCAGCTCCACCGTGGGAATAATTGTGGTCCCCACGGGTATCAGGAATGTTGCAATCAGGACCGACAGGATTATTGTCTTCCCTCTGAAATTATACCGGGCCAGAACATACCCTGCCAAGGCGCACCGGATCACCACGATCAGTATGGTAAAGACCGTGGTAATGACGCTGTTCATAAAGTACCCGCTGAAACCGCCCTTTACCCAGGCCCGCCAGTAATTCTCAAAATGGATACGGTCGGGGATCAGGTTGAGGCCCTTCTGGAATATTTCCATAGTTGTCTTGAACGAAGCGCTGACCATCCAGAGAAAAGGATAGATCCAGCAGAAACAGAAGAACGCGAAGATAGCGACCAGGATCCAGATGAGCTGCTTTCTGCTCAGTCTCGTTTGGGAATTCATGTCAGTCCCCCTTCCGGATGATTTTATTCAGGGACAGCTGCACCACGGTGAGTACGATAAAGAACAAACCGAAGACGGTCGCTGCCGCCGAGGCGTACCCGAGCCGCGGAATGGACGAACTGAAAGCCCAGCGGTATATAAAGATTTCAATAACTTCGGTCCTGAAGAAGGGGCCGCCCTTGGTGAGGGTGAGCATCAGGTCGAACACCCGGAGGGCGTCGCTCAGGGTAAGGATCAGGATAATGACGCCGAAGGGAACCAGCAGCGGCGCGGTGATTTTTGTGAAGGACTTCCAGGCGTTGGCCCCGTCGATCTTCGCGGACTCATACAGTTCCTCGGGGATACTCTGGAGGCTGGCGATCCAGTAAATCAGGGAAATACCCAGCCACTTCCAGCACCAGATAACGCCGGAGGTAACCAGGGCAGTGTCGGCGTTCCCCAGAAGGAAAATATTCTCCTTCATAAGTCCGAGTTTCATAAGGATAATATTGACCGGCCCCTGGGAGGGATCGAAAAACATATTCATAATCGTGCCGATGATGGCACTGGTGGTTACCACGGGAATAAAAATCATCACCCGGAAAAAGGATTTGAATTTGAACCGGCTCCAGTTTAACAGGAGCGCTATGGCCAGGGAAACGAAAAAGCGGATCGGCACCACAATAACAAGAAAAAGAAAGGTTACGGAAATACTGTTCCAGAAAAGGCTGTCGGAAAAAAGTTCCCGGTAATTTTCCAATCCGGTAAAGGTCCCGGAGCTCTGGAATCCGTTCCAGTCCAGCAGGGAATACCAGAAGGTCGCTATCACCGGCCATATCGTATACATACCGTAGAGGATCAGCGTAGGAGCCAGAAAAAGATATATCCATCCGTAGGGGACTTTTTTTAAGGATTGCCTCATCTCCGCCTCCGCCCTATGGTATCCGGCCGCCGGACCGGAAAGGCTCCGGTGTGTTCCGGAGCCTTTATTTCAATCCAGCAGTAGCTTAATACTTATCGCTGGTATAGTTCATACCGTACTGCCAGTTGGGGAATTTCCAGTCATCGATCGAAACTTTGACTCCCTGGTCCTGGATCTTCTTGATCGCCCGGTCCCGTTCCCGGGTCATGGCATCGTTGTATTTTACGAGCTCCGCCTTCCAGTCTTTGATCGCCCCGGAGTAGTACCCCTGGAGGATTTCCGCGGGATTGGGATGAACCTCCCGCATCTCCGCGTACACCTGGGCGGTGTCGGGATTTTTCAGGATGGGATGGGGTTCAAAGCCCATGGTACGGCCGAAGATGTCGATTACTTCAACATAGGTGGAATGTACATCCGCCTGCTTAACCGCCGACAGTTTGAGGGGCGGCTGGTCCATGCGGTTCGCCAGCTGGATGTAGTACTCATCGGAGGTAAGTTCTTTGAGAATATCCGTCGCGGCCTGGACATTGCCGGAGTTGCTTGAGATGAAGAAGGTTCCTCCCGGAGGCATCCGGTATACGGTGTAGGGAATCCGGTCGTTTTTCCGGGCCGGCTCCGCCACGCCCATCTGGTCGAGGATTGCGGGGAAATTGCTTTTTACCACCCCGACATTCCAGCTGCCGTCAAAGAGGATCGCCGCTTCGCCGGCGGCCCAGCGTTCCCGGGCGGCGCGCATATCCAGGTTCACCGAAACCGGGTGCACACTGCCGTCGTCCTTGAGGCCCGTGAGGAATTCAAACACTTCAAAATACGCGGGGGACGCGAACTGGTATTCGCCGGTTTTCCAGTCCACTTCCCGGGCGCCGCCGGAGGCGTTGGCCCAGTCCTTAATGGAATCGTTCATCCGGGTGGTAAATGAAATCGGCAGAACCACGCCGTACATTTTGCCGCCGGACTGCTGGGTTACTTTTTTTGCCAGGTCACGGATTTCGGCAAAGCTCTGGGGCATGGTCCTGTAGCCCGCGTCGGCCACGGGTTTTTTATGGTACCAGGTGGCAACGTTGTGGTTGAGGACGTTCATGGTCGGGAAGGAATAGACCTTTCCGCCGAATACCGTAAATCCCTCAAACAGGTTTACCGTGACGTAATCCGGGAGATCCTTGAGTTCCAGGGCCATGGGAGAGAACCAGCCTTCCTTCTGCATGGAAGGAACCGTGTTCTGGGGAAAGGTCATGGAGAATACGTCAGGGCTCTGGTTCGAGCGGAAAGCCAGAAGCAGGGCTTCGCTCTGCTTCGCCGGATCGTACTGGGTGTAATTCACTTTTATTCCGGTCTGCGCGGTGTAGGCATCCCATATCTGCTGGTGCAGCGGTGCGATAGGCATAAAGTGGTCCCACCACTCAATGGTATCACTTGCCCGGTTTCCCGCGCCTCCTGCCTGGCCGCCTTTGTCACCGCCGCCGCCGGCGAAACAGAGAACCGCCGCTGAAAAAAGCAGTACCATTAAAACGGTAAATTTTCTCATACATTCCTCCAAAATTTTTATACACTCTCCAAAACCCGGAACGGCAGGCCGGCCCGGGCTCCATTACTAAAAAACTACCAGTCGGATTTTCGGACCGGCAGAGGATCCGCGGTATGGCACCAGCGGTTGAGCAGTTTTTCAAGGAGTTCGGTTTTTACCGCGGCGTACCGGGGACTGCCGTACTGGTTGGTATGTTCGCCGGGGTCTTCCTCAAGGTCGTAAAGCTCCCCGGAGTTGTCGCTGTGGGCGGCCACCAGTTTGTACCGGTCCGTCCGCACCATGGTGGCGAAGGCTTTCGGGTCCTTGTGCCAGGGCATGGCGTTGAGGTATTCGCAGTACACCGATTCGTGATGGCTGTCGCCGGTCCGTCCTTCCAGAAGCGGCTCCAGGGACTGTCCCTGCATACCTTCATACGCGGGCAGGCCGCAGAGGTCCAGAAGTGTCTGGGGCAGATCGTTGAGTTCCGCCAATGCTTTGTACCCTTTCGGCGCGATACGGTTTTTCCAGTGGATGATCAGGGGAACCTTCACGCTGCATTCGTAGAAGAACGGCCCCTTAAGGTATATCCCGTGGTCGCCCAGAAGTTCCCCATGGTCGCTCATAAAAATTACGATGGTGTTTTCCCGCTGGCCGGTCTCGTCCAGGGCGTCCAGCATGCGGCCGACCTGCATGTCGATGAGGTCGCACATGGCCCAGTATGAAGCCCTGATCAGACGATGGTCCGTATCGGACATTTCCGTATAAGGATAACCGGCGTTGTGGTTGTACGCCCCGGTATGGTCCTGGCGCTGCCACACGGGTTTTTCCAGTTCCTCCCCCGCGCGGTAGGACGGCAGGGGGATATCATCCAGTTTACCGAGATACCGCTGGAGCAGCTCCTCCGGCGCGTCAAAGGGATGGTGGGGATCGTACATATTCACGCTGAACAGCCAGGGTTTGCCTGAATCCTTCCTCTGTTCAATAAAATCTACTGCCTTTTGGGCGCACCAGTACGCCTGGGTTTGATCGACGGGCATACCGTTCTGCACCCATTTCGTATCGCTGCGCTGTTCCGTTTTATACCCGGTATTATGGACTTCCTTAAGCCAGCGGTAATATTCATTCTGAATCCCCCATGATGGGCTCGTATCGTGGGACCAGTGGAATTCATCGTATCCGTCGTTTATTCTCGGTTCCATTTCCGTGGCCCCCGCCGCGGGATTGCAGGCGCTGAGGTGGAGCTTGCCCGACAGTCCGCAGTAATAGCCGGCGTCATGGAAGATTTTGGTAACGAGTTTTTCCGTGGGGGGAATATCCGCCCCGTTCTGCCGTGTGTGGGAGGTCACGGGATACCGGCCGGTTAAAAAACTCCCCCGGCTGGGGGTGCACACCGGCGACTGGCAGAAGGCGTTTTCAAAAAGAGCGGATTCCCGGGCAAGGGAATCCAGCACCGGAGTAGAAACAAAGGTATTCCCGTAACATCCCAGAGTGTCAAACCGCTGCTGGTCCGTGCAGATCCACAGGATATTGGGGGATTTTCGTGCATCCATAGTACAACCCTTTCAGTAAAGATCACTGTTCTTGGTAGTATAAGCTTAGGGGCGGTTCCGGGATCCAGCAATCGGCAAAGGTATCAATGTTTTATGAATTCGTCTCATTATTTGTAAAAAAACAGCAACCCGTGCTACACTGATACCATGAGGATTGTCAGAGAATACAACCGGATTCCGCAAAGCTGTGTGGAACGGTTCATCCCGTCCCGGATGCTCACCGATACGGTTTTCTCCAAAATGGGAATTTTAAACGGCGGAATCAGTACTTTCCATGAAGGTTCATACATAAAAAGGCCGACGAAACGGGCGTACCACATATTGATTTTTACAATATCCGGAAAAGGTTCCTTTACCATGGAAGACGATACCACGGTGGTCACCAGCCTGCCGGATATCTTTTTTTCTCACGCCGACGGCCAGGGCCATATTCACCTGCCCCACACCACTCCCTGGACCATTCTCTGGTTTCAGATCAGCCGGGAATGCGCCTGGCTTGTCCCGCCCTTCGACGACTGGGGCATCCTCACCGCCAGCACCCCGGAACACGCGGTGCGGCTCCATACCATCCAGGAATCGATCCTCAGCGAGGAACTTTCCACCCACGACGAAGGCCGGCGGGTCCAGGAACTGTACGCGGAACTCTTCATGATTTACCTCAAGCGGGAACTCAGGATGCAGCAGAACCACGCCCTGGGGCGGCACCAGGTACAGATGAACCGGCTCTGGAAAGCAGTGGCCACATCCCTGGATAAGCCCTGGGATCTGCGGGATATGAGTGATTTTACCGGCATAAGCCGGGCTCACCTGTCCCGGCTCTGTATGGTATTTTACGGCAAGCCGCCGGGAGAAAAGGTCCGGGAAATAAAGATGGAGCATGCCCGGTCCCTGCTGCGCCACTTCAACTGCCAGGTATCGGAGGTTTCGGAATTGATCGGCTACGAAAATACATCGTCATTTTCCGCGGCCTATAAAAAACACTTCGGCTATTCACCGAAACAGGAGACTTTGCTTGCCGGCAAAGCAGCATGGCTGATACCGGAATCGGGGGTCCTGCCGGGATAGTATGGGGTATGGCTCCTCGTCGGCCTTCGGCCTCGAAAGTCGCTCATACCCCATACTATCCCGGCACCCCGCGTTACCCGTAAAACCCCATGCTGCTTTGCCGGCTCATCGGAGGGATGGGTGACGGAGGCCATTTCCGGGTAAGTATGGTACCGGACGCAGGTGGCATAACCCAGGAACCAGAAGTGGGGGTAGCGTAAGACTTGATGCCATAGGCGTCAAGTCTGGAGCGAGGGGGAGCAGCCCTCCCGCGAAGGGCAGCACTGAGCCGGTTAAGCCGGAAAGCACCCGCCGATGATGGTAACACCGGGTGGCGTATAAAAAGGGGATTGTGCGACTTTCTAGGCCGAAGGCCGACGAGGAGCCAATCCCCTTTTTATACGACAGGACCCGCAGAACCGTTATCCTCGGGTGCTTTCCGGATTGCCAGTCCCGGTGCTCCCCCGCATACTGAAGGTGCCCTTACTCAGCAGCGGTCGCCCTTTCGCCGGGGTTTCACCATATTCTCGGGCAGAAGAACGCAGTCCAGATCTTCCTTGCTCATGAGGTTGTGCTCCAGGACCAGCTCGTAAATACCCTTGCCGGTTTTCTGTGCTTCCTTGGCGAGTTCCGTGGACGCTTCGTAGCCGAGGTAGGGATTAAGGGCTGTAACCAGGCCGATGCTGTTGTACACCATGTCCCGGCATATCTGCTCGTTGGCAGTGATGCCGGTGATGCATTTGTCCCTGAGGGTATCCATGCCGTTGATAAGCATTTCGATGCTTTCAAAGAGGCAGTGGACAATGATCGGCTCCATGACATTCAGTTCCAGCTGCCCCGCCTCCGCGGCCATGGTAACGGTGAGATCGTTGCCGATAACCCGGTAGGCGATCTGGTTTACCACTTCGGGAATAACGGGATTCACCTTGCCGGGCATTATCGACGAACCGGGCTGCATGGCAGGAAGGTTTATTTCGTTGAACCCCGCCCGGGGACCCGAAGACAAAAGCCGGAGGTCGTTGCAGATTTTCGACAGTTTTGCCGCCAGGCGTTTCTGGGCGGAGGAGTTCATGATAAACGCCCCGGTGTCGCTGGTGGCTTCGATCATGTTTTTCGCGGCCACGATGGGAAGGGTGGTGATACTCCGCAGATGCTTGACACAGAGGCCGGTATAATCCGGGTCGGAGTTGATCCCGGTCCCGATGGCGGTGGCGCCCATGTTGACTTCCAGGAAAAGCTTCATGTTCTGTTCCAGCCGGTCAACTTCTTCGGCCAGGGTCGCGGCGTAGGCTTCGAATTCCTGGCCAAGGGTCATGGGAACCGCGTCCTGGAGCTGGGTCCGGCCCATCTTGATCACATGGGCAAATTCCGTTCCTTTACTCTGAAAAGCATCCACAAGCCACTTGAGGGACGTTATGAGTTTTTCGATGCTCCTGATCAAAGCTATCTTAATAGCCGTGGGGTACGCGTCGTTGGTGGACTGGGACAGGTTGACGTGGTTGTTGGGGTGGCAGAATTTATACTCACCCTTCTGATGCCCCAGGATTTCCAGGGCCCGGTTGGCAATGACCTCGTTGGCGTTCATATTGGTGGAAGTACCGGCACCCCCCTGGACCATATCAACCACGAACTGGTTATTGAATCCGCCCTCCCGTACTTCGCCGCAGGCTTCGATAATCGCGGAGGCGATCACCGGATCCAGGAGCCCCAGATCCCGGTTCGTCATGGCGGCGGCTTCCTTAACATCCGCCAGGGCTTTGATGAATTCCGGAAAAAAATACAGCCTCACCCGGCTTATGTGGAAATTCTCCAGAGCCCGCATGGTCTGTATGCCGAAATAATACTCCACCGGAACGTTCATATCCCCGAGAAGATCGTGTTCCAGGCGTACCTTGCCCGAAAGCGGGCGCTGCGTAATGTCCATATATGGATAGTAAGACAAAGAATGAATATCCGCAACAGGCGGGGGAGCGCCGAGTCTGACAAGCCGGAAAGCACCAGGGGGTGACGGGTCCGCGGGTCCTGTCGTATAGAAAGGGGATTGGCTCCTCGTCGGCCTTCGGCCTAGAAAGTCGCTCAATCCCCTTTCTATACGCCACCCGGCGTTACCGTTACGGCCCGGGTGCTTTCCGGTTTAACCGGCTCGGTACTGCCCTTCGCGGGGAGGGCTGCTCCCCCTCGCTCCAGACTTGCCGCCTTTGGCGGCAAATCTTACGCTACCCCCACTCCGGGTTCCCGGGTATTTCCGGCCTACCCTTTCACGGCCCCGGAGGTTAGTCCTGCGATGAAATACTTCTGGAGGAAGATGAACATGATGGTTACGGGGATCGACGAGAACAGGGACGCGGCCATCATGTTTCCCCAGTTGCTCTGGAATTCTCCCAAATAGGTAAGCTGCAATCCGGGGGCAAGGGTCCGGAGATCCGACCGGGTTATCAGGGTCAGGGAATAAATCAGATCGTTCCAGCTCCAGACAAACCCGTAAATAGCGATGGAGATCATCCCCGGTACCGCCAGGGGCAGAATTATCCTGAAGATCGTCATCACCGTACCGGCGCCGTCCACCTTGGCGGATTCTATCAAGGAATCAGGAATCTGGTCGAAATACGATTTAAGGGTCCAGGTCCCCACCGGCAGGGTAAAGGTGATGTAGGACAGGATGATCGAAAGGTAGTTGTCCAGGAGCCCGAGCCGCTGCATCATGAGGTAAATTGAAATAAGCAGTACCGCCTGGGGAAAGGCCTGGCTGATCATAACCAGGGTCATCAGGGACTTCCGGCCCCGGTACCGGTATTTGGAAAAACTGTAACCCGCGAAGACCGAGACGAAGGTCGCCAGGAAACTCGACGACAGGGACACGAAAAGTGAGTTCTTCAGGTATGTCAGAATCTTCGGGTCCGACACCACCTTGCGGAAATTTTCCAAGGTAGGGTTCGAAAAGAAGGTAAGCTTGAAGGTGTCCGCCGATGTTTTGAAGGATGTATTGATCATCCAAAGCTGGGGGAAAAATACAAAGACACCGATGGCGATTAAAAACACGAAGAAGAACACCCGAAATCCGGGAGTCGGCAGGAACAGTTTTGTTTGGGATCCCCGGCTTCTTTTCATTTTCCACCCTCCTGTACCCGTTTGACGTACACAAAACTGAAACATCCCAGCAGGATTGCCCAGACGGTTCCCACCGCGGCGGCAAACCCCATGTTGTAGTATTTGAAGGCGTTCCGGTACACTTCAATTGAAAGTGTGGTTGTCGCCCGGGCGGGACCGCCTTCGGTCATGACCCAGATAAGGTCGAAATGCTGGAGATTCCCGATGGTCCCCAGGATGAGCACCAGGGAAATAATTCCTTTCATCTCCGGGAGCACTATATACATGAAGGACCGGATGTTTCCGGCGCCGTCCATGCGGACCGCTTCGAGCTGGTCCCCGGATATTCCCTGGAGCCCGCCCAGGAGGAACGCCATATACCAGGGCAGCATCTGCCAGGTCCTGGCGATAACCACCACCCCCATGGCGGTTTTGGTCTGGCCAAGCCAGTTTATGTTTTCATTGATGAGGCCGGTCATTTTCAGGATCCCGTTGAACACGCCGTATTCCCCGTGGAATATCCACATCCAGAGAAACCCGATGGCCACCCCGGGGATGATCCAGTTTACCAGGGTTATTCCCCGGAGCAGCTCCGATCCCCGGAATTTCATGTTCAATATGATGGCCCAGACAAAGCCCAGGGCAAAGGGCAGCAGGGTGGCGGCCAGGACAAACACAAGGGTATTTTTCAGTACTCCGAAAAAGTTCGTGTCCGTAAAAAGCTGAATATAATTCTGCAGCCCCACAAAAGCGACCGACGGCGAAAGAAGGCTCTTGTTGGTAAAACTCATCCCCACGGAATTGATAAAGGGATACAGAATAATCGCGCAGAAGACGGCTATCGCCGGAAGCGCCAGCAGAAGGCCGGTCTGGCCATCACTGATTCCCTTTCGTTTTCCTGTGTCCATACAAGGGTCCTCCTTCCGCCGCCGGGGCGGTTCTCAATGTTAGCGGACGTTCTTCATCCGGGACGCCGCGTCATCCGCAGCCTTCTGGGGTGTTTTGTCACCGGTAAGGCAGGCCTGCAGTTCCTCAGCGATTATCGTGGTGAGCTGGTTTTTCTGGGGGTTAAGATCGAACTCGCCGATTTCTCCCGTGGCGGTAATCCGGCTCCAGTTGCTTACCCAGTAATCGTTCTGCACCTCGGGGCTGGCGATAACCGGCTTGAGCACCGGCGGCATGCCATTCCGGGAGAAATACCGCATGGAAACATCCTTGCTCACCAGATGCTTGGCAAAGGATACGGCATCGTCCTTATCGTTCGATTTATTGAAGACCACCAGCATGTGGCCCCACATCATGGAACGGGGTTTGTCACCGGTATTCAGCACCGGGCGGACCATGGGCCGGGCGACCTGGGGCAGCCGGTCTTCGGGAACGCCGTTGCCCACTGCGATTCCCTTGGCCAGGATGGCGTCGTCGTAGAACGCGATCCGTCCCTGGGCAAAGAGCTGCCGGGCGTCGAACCGGCTCATATTGGTGCGGATCAATTTTTTGTCCATCAGGTTCTTGTACCAGGTCAGGGCCTGCACACCCTGGGTGTTGTTGACCGTAACATTTCCATTGGCGTCGTACATGCGTCCGCCGAACGTCCACAGCCAGGGCATGAAGTCATTGGCCGCGGTGGCGTCCTTTGTAGCCACACCATAGGGAATAATGTCCCCGGGGAGTTTCGCGATTGCCTCCAGGCACTGCTCGAATTCGGCCACGGTTTTGGGCGGTTCGGAATAACCCGCTTTCGCCAGGATTTCGGGGTTGTAAATCATGCCAATGGATGCGATGGACCAGGGAAGACCGAGTTGTTTTCCACCGATTTGCCCCACTGCCAGGGATGCTTCCTCAAAATTATCTTTGAGGTACCCGGTACCGGCCAGGTCGTTCCAGTCGGCCAGGCTGCCCGTGGCGGCAATGGTCGCGAAGATGCCGATATCCACCTGGGCGATATCGATCCGCTCGTTCCCCTGGTTCCTGATAACCAGCTGGGTCGCAGTTTCCGCCCAGGGCCAGCCGATCCAGGTAACGGTCTTTCCGGGATTCTGTTCCTCCCAGCTCGTCCGCATCCAGGTAAAGATTTCCCGGGAAGCCTCTTCCTCGCCGGACCAGCCGCACCAGACAATTCCGGATCCCTGTTTCGCGGATCCCGAGTCGCCGCTTCCGCCTGCAAAAACCGCCGCGGAAAAAGCGAGGAGCATACATACTACACTAATGGCTTTTTTCATAATCTTCCTCCTTAATAAATCTCTATCTCAAATACTTCCGCCCGGGGGCTTCCGTATGTTGATTCCACAATAACACGCAGGGCGTCGCCGCTGGTGACTTCGGCGAATCTGCACACCGACAGCCGCCGCCAGTTATCCCGTACTTCCGCGGCGGTCTTCCAGGCTCCGCCGGAACGGATCTCCACCCGGTAGCCCTTTACCAGTTCCGGGGGCATTCCCGTCCGGGGTGTAAAGATATGGTTCTCGTCCAGGGAACAGGTAATAGAGGAAGGCAGTTCCCGGCTGAGATCGGGATTGAAGAACAGCCGGACTTCTTTTATTTCCTTCGGGGAATCCCACTCAAAGGTGACGGATGGTTCTTTTTCAGCGCCGGAGAGCCACGACCGGGGCATGGTATACGGCCGGGTGGCACCGTCCCCCAGGTTCTCCGCACCGTACACACCGGAGATATCGGCCCTGATTTTCGGATACCGGTAATCCGCCGACCATTTGAGTCCCGCCAGAAACCCGGTGGTCTGAATATCCGTTGTTTTCAGTGAAACCCCCGAAGCCGCTTCGCCGCTTACAACTACGAATCCTTCATAATCACTATAGGACTGCGGGAACGAAACCGTCACCCAGTTTTCTCCGGCGGGAATCTCCAGCACCGTCGGTTCCGCCAGGGGGTCGGCCGCAAGCCGGGAGGGGACCGGCTGCTTCGAAATGGTGCAGCGGACCGGGACCGGCTTTTGGCTTACCGCCAGAACGGCGCAGTCCCGGGCACCGGCTTTTTTTGTGAGTACCAGGAACCACTCCGCCGTCAGCGCGAGATCCTTCCCGCCCTGTTCCGGCAGGGAACCGAAATCTTCAAATACCGAAGAGACGGTAACCGCCGCGGTTCCGGCAAGGTTGGTCACGGCGCTGCGCTTCTGCCCGGGAACTTCCAGATCGCCGGAAATAAGAAGATCCTGAACTTCACGGATCTGCGGAACCCGCATCCCGGCGGGGGGCAGATTGTTCACCGCGGAATACGCCGCCGCCTGCCCCGCCGCGTGGCCGGTAAGGGCACAGGTGTTCATGATCCGCGAAGAGGAAAACACCGCGTGGCTTACGCTGATATCCCGGCCGGCAAAATACAGGTTTGGGAAGTCAGGATTGTACAGACTGCGGAGGGGAATATTATAGATGAAAACCGGCAGCTGTACGCAGTTATCCTCATCGGTGTACACCCCCCCGGCGGGATGGAAGTCCATGTACCAGCCGCCGTACGCCACGGTATCCTCAAATTCTCTGCGGGAAACCACATCCTGCTGTTTGAGCACATAGGCTCCGGTAAAACGGCGGGACTCCCGTTTCCCCGGGATTGATCCGACCCATTCTAGGGTAAGGGTGTCCGCGTCAAACTGTCCGCTGTTCTTTATATAGTTCCAGACCCCCAGGGCAATCCGTTTGAGCTCCAGGGCAATATCCTGGCTGTCCGCTATGGTGTGTTCCGTACCGCCGAATTCGAACCACCAATAATCGCAGCCCGTAAGGGTCTCGTTAACCAGCCGTCCGCCCCGGGAAATAATCTCACCGATTTTTTCGAGACCATGGACATACTCCGGGGGATGGAATACCACGGGGCGGTCTGTCCGTTTCGTCATGAAAAAGATGGTACTCCCCAGGGTTCTCGAATCTCCCTGCTCTGGAGCGTCCGCTTCGCCGTAGGTGTCCCGACCTTCCCGGCCCATGGTAAAGGGAACCCCGGCCTGGGCTCCGATACTGCCATCTCCGGTGGCATCGATAAAGTACTTTGCAGTAAAAATGAATTCCTTCTCCGACCCCATCTGAAATCCCCGGACCGATTCAATCAGCCGGTCCGGCCCGAGGGATGTTCCGGTAATATGGGTATTGAGGAACAAAGTAATCCGGGGTTCGGCGAGGACCGCATCCAGGAGGGTCTCATCCCAGAAGACCACGTTGGCTTCGGGGTTCATACAGAGGTTGCGGAGCTTTAGCTCCCCGAGGATGCCCATTTCCTCACTGTAGAGGCTGCCGCCTCCGGAAGCGCCCCGGGTCCAGACCCTGATCTCGCTGCTGGAATTCCCGCCGATCACCGGCCTGTTCCCGGCAAGGACCACCGCCGCCCCGCCCCGGGCGGCGGCTAGGGCGGCGCATACCCCCGCGGGACCGGCGCCGATAACAGCCACATCAGCCGAAACTGTTTCAACCATACTAATCCCCAAAATAATTGCAGAATTTTCAGGAAAATATGTTACAATAGAGTAAGAAAACCGGTATTATCCCGGTTTTTTGCTGTTTTTTCCTAATTCTATTTAAGAATAGCATAATTCAGCAGTATGACATTAAATAATCTGCAGAATATCTGGATTATTCTGCAGAGGAGTAGGACATGGACGCACGGTACGCGAAAATGGCGCAGTTTCTGGAGTATGTTTCCAATCAGTACAGCCTGAGCATATGCGTGAAGGATTTTTCGGGATTCATTCCCATAGACAAGGAACTCGACAGGGTTCTCCAGCCCTACCTTGCCCATACGAACCCGTTTTGTATGTATATCAAGGCGGACCATAAACAGTATTTCTGCTGTGTGGATATGATGCGGCCCATGGCCATCAAATGCGCCGGGGGTAAACCTTTTTACGGGGTCTGCCACGCCGGAGTCGGCGAATACGTTATCCCGATTAAAGCCGATGATATTGTTCTCGGCGCCATTACCGCGGGATTTTTTATCGAACGGCCGGATCTGTCCCGGCATCTGATCCTCAGGAGAAGCCGGGCATCCCAGAAGATCGATTATGAAAAAGCCTGCGAGCTGTTCGACCGGTACATTGTCCCTTCCGCCGTCGGGCTGGAACAGATGCTCACCTTCCTCGAGATTGTGGCAGAATACCTGGCAACCACCTATCTCCATCTTAAAAACATCCACTCCGGGGAAAAGCTCCCCGCCAGGCGGTACAACTCCCACGAGGATACGATCGTAGCCCATGCCCTGGAATACATAAGCCGGAACTTCGCGTCCCAGATCCTGGTCAGGGATGTGGCCAGTTACTGCTACTGCAGCGAATCCTATATAAACCACAGTTTCAAAAAACGGGTCAGCATGAATGTGAATACGTACATAAATAAAGTACGGATAGAGCACGCCAAGCACCGGCTCCTGCATACCAAGGACAAGATGACCGCCATCGCCATGGATGTGGGATTCAATGACCCGAATTATTTCTCCAGGGTTTTTACCCAGCTGGTTGGCAATACGCCGTCGGAATTCCGGCGGCGGTACTCCTGAGTCTGTTGCGCGGGAATAAAAAAAACGCCCCAGGATTCATGAAAAATACCGGGGCGGCAACGGCGGAAATGATATTCTCTCCAGTCCTATGGGACGCCGGTTCAGAAGTTCTGGTTTATTTCAGTATTTAAATACTCAACCCGGTTTTTCCACCAGGTTTTCATTTTTCCGATTTCTTCCAGGTAATTGACCTTATTCCACCACCAGACCTTGGAGTTAAGATCCGATGATTTTTCCAGCATTGGCCCCATCTTTTCTATAAACGATTCCATGCTCGCGATATCAGCGTATTTCTCATTCCAGCGGGCTTTGTACATCACCCTGAAATCGGGATCCTCAAAGAACCGGTTGAAGAATTTTCCGCCCGGGCCTTCCCGGTAGACCGTGTTGTAAAACATCCCGGTGGCGTCCTTAAAATACTCGCCGGCGCCGTTGAACCCGTAGTCAAAATCCCACAGAGGCCCCATACCGATCCGGGCTCCCTCGGTGCCGTCCCGGTACATATACACGCTGCCCGGCATCTGGAGATCCACGTTTTTCAGTATTTCGTTAATCATGACGTAATCAATAAAAATATCTATATCTATGAGGTCGCGGTAATTGTTATTGGGAAACGAATCGGCGAACAGGGCCGCTTCCAGTTCATTCACTGCGTCGATGATAAAAGCATAACTGGATTGACCGGACAGCCCCTCAGGGGATTTGATCATCACCGGCAGTCCGAGAATAGCCGATCTAAATTTAGGTTCGTCGTCATAGTACCGGTCCAGTTCCAGAAAAAAGCCCGTCTTCTCATCAATATCGACCCGGCCCTTGTTAACCTGCACCTGCTCGGTCAGCACATAGCTGCCCTGGTATACTCCATTCAGAATCACTTCAACGTGGTTATAGTGATTGGTGAAAGGAAGGCCAAACCGGTGGCCCAGTTCAAAGGCGACGGTATTCATGATCAATGTCGGGTCCTGGTAATTGGCCAGCAGCACCCAGCTTTTGGCTTTTTCAAGGCCAAAGAGTGAAATTTTTTCATCAAACTTAAGCCGGTACGGTTTTTTCGGGTGGGTCCATGTGGTATTTCCCCGCCCGCGGATACCCGTTGTGGTCTCAATATTGTTGTCCGCGTTATTCGGATCGGTGATTGTTATATCAGCGTTTATATACGCTCCGCCCTTGGTGGTAATGGGCACACCGCCGGCGGTGTTAATGTGCACCACCGGTATTCCGGTATTGACCTGCTCCAGCTTTACGGTACCCCGCAGCCGTTCCCTGGCGGTATCCTTAATTTCCGTCCTTGAACAGGAGGATAACAGCAGCAGCACGAGGCCGGCGGCAAATACGGATTTAAACGTTACTTTCATTGGTATATTCCTAATTTAAGGAAAATATCTTCTATAATATATTTTCCCGATTATAACCTATTTTCTGTATAGTACACTAAATTAAAGCATGATGTAAATCAAACTGCCCGGCGCGCCGCCTCGATTAAAAAATGAGGCCCGCCATGGCCCGCTGGAACTGCGGTTTGAGCTGGTCGAAAACGGAATCCAGGGTATAAAAAGTAAACTGTATGGTCCCTTTTTCGTTATTCGTTACCAGGGCATAAAAGATAAACCGCAGGGTTTCGAACCTGGCGGCATAAGTGATAATTTCGCCCTCGGCTCCGTTGACAATGGCCTTTTGGGATTCGAGTATTTCCGTATCGGGATCAATGTTCCGCGCGTTGAAAATCAGAATACTCTTCATCTGTTCCGGTGAAATCGAAAGACCGTCGTGAAGGACAATACCGTAACCGGTGTTATCGGCATTCTGGAACTGGAATTCCGCATCGGGGTTAAGACCTGTCGCCGGGACCCATTCGGAGGGATTGTAAAATACCGAAAACTTGCCGGTTTTGCTCCGGAGTTCCGTGGTCAGATCCGGGGTCGTATTCAGTTCCAGAATGCCGCTTTCGGCGGATCCGGTTTCCGCGTAGCTCCAGGTAAAATCATCGCGGAGAATTGCCCGGCGGCCGTTCCGCAGGATTACGGTTTCCTCGGCGAAAAGAGCGCCGCACAGCAGAACCAGGGCGCAGCCCCAGAAAAGTTTTATCTTCATTTTTCCTCCATGGCTTCCTGCGCCAAATCACAGGAAAGGCGTATACAGCTGAGGCAGGTTTCCTTTAAGTTATGTTCTTTGAAGTAAGCCTTGCCTTCCTCCGTGGACAAATCGCAGCCGGAAAGCAGCTCCCGGCATTGGGTTGAACCCGCTTCGGCGGCAAAGGCGCGGAGAAATTCCTGAACCCTGTTGTAGCAGTCCTCAATTTTTTCCCTGCCTTCGGTATCATTCCGTTTACCGTATTTGAGACCCAACGCCATGACGGCACCGCTTGCGGCGCCGCAGATTCCCTGGGTCCGTCCGATGCCGGCGCCGAATCCCGTGGATAAGGCCATACCGGTTTCCGCATCCAGACCGCAGTCCGCCGCGAAGGCGTACAGCACCGATTGGGCGCAGTTGTACCCTTCCTTGTTTTTTTCCACGGCTTTCTCCGCTCTCGTCATGGCAGCTCCTTATTTCCTGATACCTTCCATATAATCGCTCAGCAGTTTCACGAAACGTTCCATTTCTTCTATTTGAATGTCCCCGATATTCGCGATGCGGAAGGTATTCGCGTCCGACAATTTACCGGGATAAATCGTAAAACCCCTGCTCCGGGCAAGATCGTGGAGGGCCTCAAAATCGTACCTGGGGCTGTCCGGTTCCAGTATGGCGGTTATCAGTTTTGACTGGGCGTTCTCCGGTACGAGCATGGAAAGCCCCATGGCTTTTACGCTCCTGACCAGAACGTCCCAGCAGCCGGCGTACCGCGCGTACCGTTTCTCAATGGTCTCATTCTTTGTCTCGATGATCGCCTGGCGCAGGGCGTACATGGTCTGCACCGGCGGCGTAAACCGGGTCTGCCCGGTTTTGCTGAAATACAAATACTGCTGCCACAGGTTGAGATAAAAGCTCCTGGGCGGATAGTCCCGGATTTTTTCCAGCGCCTGCTTCCGGCAGAATACAAATGCCACACCGGCCATGCCCTGGATATTCTTATTGGAAGTGGAGGCCATAAAATCAATGCCGTCCCGTTCCATATCTATGGGGATGGCCGCGAAGGCGCTGACCGCGTCCACAATGGTGGTGATACCGTGTTCACCGCAGAAACGGCACAGCTCAGGCACGGGGTTAAGCAAACCCGTGGTGGTTTCGTGGTACACCACCGCGAAATGGGTGTATCCGCCGGCGAGGAGCTTCTCCTTGAGCCGGCCGACGTCGGGCAGTTCATGGCTAGAGCTTTTTTCCACGTCATGGGGAATTGAATAGGAGGCGGCGATTCTGGCGAACCGGTCCCCGTAGGCGCCGTTATCGAGGATCAGCAGCTTTGCCCCCTGGGGCACGCAGGAAGAAATCATCACCTCGTCGGCGGCTGTCCCGGACCCGCCGAACAGCACGGTTTCCACCGTACCGGGAGCGCCGACAAAGGAGGACAATTCCGTGCTTATCCATTCCATAACCTGGCCGAATTCCTTTTCCCGGGGGCAGATATCGGCGCTGACCTGGGCGTATTTTACGCTGTCCGTGGTGGTGGCCGGTCCGGGATTGAGAAGCACCTCCCGCCGGACCATTCGGAGGGATTCGGACTCCCGGATCCTGGGGTATACTTCATTGACCGCCATAGTGAAATGGGATTCATCGTCAATTTCCCGCCAGGGATAATATTCAATCTTGCGCACCGCGATGGGTTCATCCCCTGTTTCCAGGGCTTTACGGCTGACCGCGGACATGGCTTCTTCGTATTCCATTTTCGGCTTCTCCCGGAGAAGCGATTTTGAGTAAGCGGTCATGGCATCGAGGGTACCTTTGCTGAGTTTGGTGACACCCACCAGTTCGGCGTACACGGAGCCCAGGGAATCCTTGTTTTTTGAATTCATCAGAAGGTACTGGCTGCTGTTGGTTTCGAGGTATACCTCATCCCCGGATTTTGTCTTTCCCGACGCGAGGATCACATTGGGCCGGCTGTCGTTTATGAGCACGAAAAGGCCGATGCTGTCGTATATGAGATCCGACTCCAGCACAAGGACCGTACCGCGGGCCTTCTCCGCGCAGATGGCCAGGGTTCCCATACTGCCCGTGTCCGCGTACTCGGGATTATTCACCAGAGTGATACAGGGGTATTTCCGCGCGAGTTCTTCGTACCACTCGGCGCAGTGGCCGGTGCCGATGATGATTTCCTCAATGCCCGCGGCTATCAGTTTCCGGACCGACCATTCAACAATGGGAGTCCCCTCAATTTCAAGAAATCCCTTGGGCATTTCGGCGGTCCTGCCCTTCAGTCTGGTCCCGAGACCAGCCGCCATAATTATCGCCTGCCGTACCATACGTATATCCTTAATTAATAAATTTTCTGAACCGTTCCGCCACTTCCCGGGGCGTTATTTTCGGGCGGCCGAGGTTTTCCGGCGCGCCCGCGGCAATGGGCACGTGAATAAAACGGAGTCCCCCTTCCGCGGACCAGAGCCGGACCGCCTGCTCAAGGGCGGCCGGGTCCGTGGTCTGCAGAACAGAAGGATAGCCGAAAGCCTCCGCGAGCATGGGATAGTTTATCCCCGGAGAAACCGTAAACTGGCAGCCGGTGGATTCGTGAACCCGGTTGTCGAAGAGAATATGGAGCATCCGCCGCGGCTTGTACCAGGCGTTGACCCCCAGGGAACCGGCGCGCATAAGCAGGGAACCGTCACCGTCAAGGACAATCACCGGTTTGTCCGGCCGGGAAAGGCTGACACCGAGGCCAAGGGAGGAGACACATCCCAGGGAACCGACCATATACAGGTTATTCGGCTCATCCCCAAGCTGGTACAATTCCCGGCCGGTGAATCCCGTGGTGGCCAGGAAGAGCGCGTCCTCCGGAGCCCCCGCTTTTACCCGTTTCAGCATTTCATACCGGGTTCCGAGATCATCCCGGGATACCGGCTTTTTATCTTCCGCCAGCTCAACCGCGGAAAAGGTCCCTTTCCTGACTATAAAGAAAAAGGGCTTGCCCGAATCGATTGTCTCAGCCGCTGCGGAAAGCTGCTGTTCCGCCTCAGCCTGATCGGATGAAAGAACGGCATAGTCGATTCCCATAACTTCCAGCATCCTCTCGGTAATCAAACCCATGAGCCCGTGCTGCGGCTCATCGGGGATGCCCTGCTCTCCCCGGAGGGAAACAAATCCCAGCACCGGGATTCCGAACACGGCGTTTAAGGAAGTTAAGGGAGAAACCGCGTTTCCCAGTCCGGAGTTCTGCATGAGAACCACGGACCGCCTGCCGCCGAGATACGCTCCCGCGCAGACAGCGACGGCGTCGCCCTCGTTCGCGGCCATCACATACTCACAGTCGTTGATGGCGTAATTGATCAGATCCTTGAGAAATGAACAAGGCACTCCGCTGTAAAAATCGAATCCCGCTTTTTTCAGCTGATCCCCAAATTTCCGGGTGTCCAGCATGGTTAGGCTCCTTTATCTATCGCGGGGCTTGCCCCGAGAAGTCTTATTTCGTTCCGGGTATAAGTTCCAGTATTTCCTTGATGGGCATGCAGATGGCATCCGCTTCCTTGGACCGGCTGTGTTCAAGGATCAATTGCGCCGCGGCACGCATAGCCGGATAGGACGCCCGGAGCATGTGGTTCGCGTAGATGATGATATTGGCTCCCCAGCCGGCCAGCTCTTCCTCGGTAAACTGGTTGTAGGTGGTGGGTACCAGCACCAGGGGAATATTGGTATATTCCCCGCGGAACCGCAGACAGAATTCCCTGACATCCTCCCCGGATTTTTCCTTGCTGTGGATCATGATTCCGTCCGCGCCTGCCTGTACGTAGGCCAGGGCCCGGGAAAGGGCGTCGTCCACGGTTTTCCCGGCGATAAGACTCTCCAGCCGGGCGATGATCATAAATTCCTTGGTAACCTGCGCCTTTTTCCCCGCCTGGATTTTTTCGCAGAATTCCTCCACCGGGGCGAGCTGCTGCTCCACTTCGGTTCCGAAGAGGGAATTTTTCTTGAGGCCGGTCTTATCTTCTATTATAACGGCGGATATTCCGTTGCGTTCGAGGGTCCGTACCGTAAATACAAAGTGCTCGGGGATACCGCCGGTATCACCGTCGTAGATAACCGGCTTGGTGGTGCATTCCAGGATCTGGGTTAAATCCTGAAGCCTTGTGGTGGTATCAACCGCCTCAATGTCGGGCTTCCCTTTGCTGGTTGAGTCGGTAAGGCTCGATGACCACATGCCGTCGAACCGGTGTACCCCATCTTCTTTAATAACTTCCAGGTTTTCGATAATAAGCCCCGAAAGGCCGGAATGGGCCTCCATAATCCGCACTATGGGTTTTGCCTCGATCAGGCGCCGGAGGGTTCTGAGGCGCAGATCCGGGGTTGTCCCGATGGAGGTCGCCAATTCGTTGAGAGCGGTGGAATTGATTCCCTGGGTATAGGGAATTTCAATAACCTCGCCGCCAAGCTCTTCCATGACCCGGTATACATCCTCCCGGACCTTGCTCAGTATACCGGTTTTCCAGTCGTCACCGTGGATGATCGCGTCTGGCCGGTATTTTTTCAGATTGGGGACGTAGCTCCATTCATCCTGAGGCACCACCCGCGCCACGTGTTTAAGGCTTTCGACCACCTGTTTCCGCTGTTCGTAGCTGAGATAGGGAAGCCGTTTATATTTCGCGATGGCTGAATCCGTCAGCAGTCCCACCATCACCTCTCCATGGAGAGACGCCTGCTGGATAATATTCACGATTCCGGGATGTATAATATCAGCGGTCATACCGACATACACGGTTTTCATTGCATACCCCCTGGGAAAAGTCCTAAGAATATTGTAAACAAAAAACTTCGAAGTAACAATGAGGGCCGGGACAGGCTGTTTATCAGCCCGGATTCCCAGGATCCGGGTTCCCACGGCACGTAAACGATCTCCGGGTTTTCACACGAAACAACAGAAGGATCGCGTTCCGTGCGGCTGATCATGTTCACGGGACTGATGTGCCTGACCTATGGCGGACGGTGTTTTGATCAGCGAAATCAGTTAAACACAACTTCAAGTTCATTGGACTCTATTTCAACACGATTCCCGGATTGTATGAATTTAATCGCCAGCTTTATATAATATTTCCCCGGGTTAAAAGCCAGAATGGCGCCATTGCCTTTCATTGATAAGATCATTGCATCTAACGGTACCATACAAGTTACGCTTTCTCCGGGCGGCACCAGTATCCAGTCCTCCGGCAGTATTTTAAACGCAGTATTCCAATACATATACGGCGAGTATTCTTCCGCCAGGATTTCTCCTTTGCCATTCTTAATAGTAATAAAGAATGAAATAGGAAAATCCAATGTTCCATGGTAATCATGATAATTTTTTAAAAGGATATATTCAGATGAAGATGAGGTATTGGTTATCAGACATTTCAGATCAATAGTATTCTCCGCGCTGCGGATGGTCTCTATTGCTGCCGTAAAAAACGATTCGGCCGCGGGTTTACGTTCAGGATCGGGAACAGCATACTTTTCCATGGGATTAACAGAAGGAATCGGCAGTGCCATATAATTTTTATCCTTTTCCGCCGGGAGCATGCCTGCGCAGGACAAAAAAACGATAAACAATACTTTCGCTCTCATCTGATCTTTCTTCCCGCCAATCGATTTAATAAAGATGAAAATGAAACGCGGAGTCCCCAGAATCCCCGCGTTTCATTATGTACACCTATGCGCCGGAGATCCGGCGTTTACAGCTCGAGAGCCTGGGACGCGGCCTTATCCGCGGCGTATGCCGCGAATTCTCCGACCTTCATGGCCGGGAGCTGGCGGCCGTCCCGCAGGCGGATGGAGACTGTACCTTCGTCCATCTCCTTCTGGCCCACCACCAGCATGTATGGGATCTTCCGGTTCTGGCAGTCCCGGATCTTGGCGTTGAGCCGGCTGTCGTCCAGCTCCGCGGAAACCCGGAGATCCCGGGCTTTAAGTTCCGCGGCAATCTTTTTAGCGTAGTCGTTGAAGGTTTCCGCCACGGGAATAACCGCGATCTGCTCGGGGGCGATCCACACCGGGAAGGCTCCGCCGAAGTGCTCGATGAGCACCCCGAAGAACCGTTCCAGGGAACCGAGCAGCGCCCGGTGGACCATATAGGGCCGCTTGTGCTGGCCGTCGGCGTCAACGTAGGTCATGTCGAACCGTTCCGGTTCGTTGAAGTCGAACTGGATGGTGGTCATCTGCCATTCACGGCCCAGGGCGTCTTTGATCTTGAGATCGATCTTGGGACCGTAGAAGGCGCCGCCCCCTTCGTCCATTTCGTACTCCAGGCCTTCGGCGTCAACAGCCTTGCGCAGGGAATCCAGGGCCTGGTCCCAGCGGCTCTGCTCACCCACGGAACCTTCGGGCTTGGTAGCGAGGTACGCCTTGATATCCTTAAACCCGAAGACCTTCCACATCTTGAGGCTGAACCGGAGGACTTCCAGAATTTCACTTTCGATCTGTTCCGGAGTGCAGATGATGTGGGCGTCGTCCTGGGTAAAACCCCGGACCCGGAGCAGTCCGTGGAGAACACCGGACCGCTCATACCGGTAGACCGTACCCAGCTCAGCCCAGCGCAGGGGAAGATCCCGGTAGCTGTGGCCTTTATTCTTATAGATAAGTATATGGAAGGGACAGTTCATGGGTTTTACGTAATAGTCCTGGCCATCGATTTCCATGGGGGAATACATGTTTTCCTTGTAGAACCCCAGATGGCCCGAGGTTTCCCAGAGCCAGGATTTTCCGATGTGGGGAGTATAGAGAATTTCGTAGCCGTTCCGGTAATGCTCGGTGCGCCAGAAGTTTTCCACCGCCACCCGCATGCGGCCGCCGTTGGGATGCCAGTAGATGAGCCCGGCGCCGGCTTCCTCATGGATGGAGTACAGGTCCATCTCTTTGCCGAGCCGGCGGTGGTCCCGTTTCTCAACTTCCTCAAGGAAGGCCAGGTACGCCTTGAGTTCCTTGGGATTTTCCCAGGCGGTCCCGTAGATCCGGGTAAGCATGGGACGGTTTTCGTCGCCCCGCCAGTAAGCGCCGGCGATGCTCATCAGTTTAAAAGCCGCGGAGTTTATTTCCCTCGTATTAAGGACGTGAGGGCCCCGGCAGAGGTCGGCCCACCCCGAAGAACCGTCACTGCCCTTCTGTTCGTAGATTGAAATTTCCGCATCAGCGGGGAGTTCTTCGATGAGCTCCAGTTTGAAGGGTTCACCGGCAAACCGCTGTTTCGCCTCCTCCCGGCTTACCGCGGTCCGGACGAAATCCCGCTTTTCGTCAATGATCTTCTTCATTTCCGCTTCGATGGCGGAGAGATCCTCCGCGCCGATGGATTTGGGAAGCTGGAAATCGTAGTAGAATCCGTTTTCGATGGACGGCCCGATGGCGACTTTGGTCCCCGGGAAGAGCCGGGTTACGGCTTCGGCCATGATGTGGCTTACCGAGTGCCTGATGGTGGCTAGTTTCTCGTTTTTCTGATTTTCCTTGGATTTATCCAACGCGTCTGACATGACGTACCTCGCTGCGGCCGTAACACACCCCGCCCCTGCGGTTGCCGGCGTTCTGGCCGCCGTTAATAACGCGGGGACGGGAAGCGTGCCCATTCTTCCGACGGAAGAAATGACGCCGGAATAAATTCCGGCGCTGAGCCGCAGCCCGCGGTACCACCCTGCTTCGCCGCTCCTCGACGGAGGGCGCGCTCTTCGCCGCTGACGGGGGCAATCCGGCCCTGGTTACTCGGAATTCATCCTTTCCCCGGGCAGCTCGGGAGGGGTTTTCGGAAACTCCTGAACCGGCAGCGCTTTCAGCCTATGGCGCCGCCTCTCTTTGGTCCGGTATGGATCTTACTCGTCTCCGTCAAAGCTTTTATCCGCCGGCCTTCTCGAAGCCGGCGGTTCTATAAAATTTCCACTTTTTTACGGGGAAAGTCAAGGGGACGGCAATCCAAATGTGATTTCTTTGTATTAGTTTCACTACTAAAGCGTTTTTATTTTACGGGTCAGCAATTGGAATATTCTGGGTGTTTTATGGAAAAGACAGGATAGGGCTTACCCCCAAGAGTTTATAGTTTATAGCGCTGTACAGATTGGTTCATATTTTTATTTATTAAACTGGGGGTAAGTTTAATAAGAGGAAGCTTTGATAATAATTTTGACTATTATTATTTAACTTAATTACCTTTTAATATTATTATCATGGTATTGTTAAACTGCCTGTTTGTTTTAATATATGAGAAACTGCGCTCAGCCTTTCAAAAACCCGTATATAGCTAATAACCTTACGTATGGAGAAAACATTTGACAGACCTTACCGAAGATTTTGAGCTATTAAAAAACAGCAAAAAAGCTCTGCGAATACTTAACTCTATAAAAGAACATGACTATAGTCCAGGCAATGAGAAAAAGAAATTTGACCTTTTCATGATATATCTTTACGGGAAAGATAACGTTACTGCTAATTACAGGCAGGCAATTCTGTGGCTTAAAAAAATACACTCTGATGATCCAAAGGTAAAAATGCTTCTTGGAGAAGCTTATTATCATGAGGGGTTGTATTATTCAAAACTTCCCGAACAGAACAGTAATACTATTGATAAAATGATCCGTTGTTTTTATGAATCTGCGGAGAAAAAATATATTCCTGCGATTAAAAAACTGGAAGCCATTGCTGAAAAGGGAAATGTTGAGGTTATGCTGTTTCTTGCGAGGGAATACCGTTTTTTCAATAACTTTGAAGCGCAAAAATATTGGTATCAGAAAGCGGCCAACGCTGGCAATACTGGCGCAAAACGCTGGCTTGGAGATTATTACAGAAAATCAGAACCTGAACTTGCGATACAATGGTACAGGAAAGCCGCGGAAGATGGTGATAGCAGCGCAAAAGCAATGCTTGGAGAGTATTATTTCTACGGCAAAATTGTTCCGCAGGATTACAAAAAAGCGATGGAACTGCTTTTGGACTCTGCCAAAAATGGTAACGAAAAATCGCAAAGACTTATTGGCGATATGTTCTTTTTTGGACTCGGAGTTGAGGTTGATTATGAAAAAGCAGTTAAATGGTATGAAGAAGCTGCAATCTGGAGTCCAGGATATTGGGTTGATTTCGAAGCTGTATATAAACTAGCAGTAATCTATTTTTTTGGCATTGGAGTTGAAAAAGATTTGCAGAAAGCTGACAGATGGTTTGAAAATCTTGCCAGCAATCTTGGCAACAAAAGCATTTTTAACTGGGGCAAGATATCAGATATAAAACAGGAACTTATTAGTATATTTGATCCAAGTCTTGACCTTACCGAGAACTACCATACTGCTGATAAATTCCGGCTGGAGAATACATAGGAGCTATAATAAAAATGCAAAAAGATGATATAAAAATTATCCCACATATATCTTCCCTATTTGTTGAAGAGCCAAGAGAATGGGGTTTTCGCGGTGATCCATATCTTTGGGATGAGATGCGCCTTAAATCAAAAGATGTTAGCCTGCCAGAAACAGAAGAGCTGATGAGAGAATATTTATTCAAGTTTTTTTATACATTAACAGGCTCCGTTGTTTCTTCTGATAAAGATATTTTTATTGAAAGATTTTTTTATGGCTCAGGTATGTCTGGAGGAGTTGTAAACCCCAAGTGGTGGCATGAAAAAGGGATCCCTTTTATTCTGGAAAGATATAAAAAAATAAAGCATCAGATTGCCGGAACAGATTACCAGATAAAAGATATCTACTGGAAAAATGAAACAAGCAAAGGCTTTGCGAACAGTATAGAAAACGCTGTAAAAAGGCTGATGATGTTTGAAGATTTACATAACACAGACTTACTGAAGCTGCTATCTCTGGAAAACTCCATAGATATGTTAACAGAAGAAACCAGATTAGAATTAATTGACAGAATAAGCAGTCTGGCAGATAGCTATACTAAATTGCTGGAAAAATTAAAATAGGAAATCTCCTCTAAACGCCTGTATCAGCTCTTAAAAAAAACGCATATATCAGCAATAATAAACTGTTAATAAATTCTTTGCAGGATGCTTTATGAAACAAGCGCTGATAATATCTTTTTTACTTTTTTTTGCACTCAATATTTTTGCGCAGATTAATGATGATTATGAAGATGAATTAAAGCCGTTTGAGTTTGAAAATGGTATTTATTATATGCTGGACTCTCCGGTAAATATAAGGTCTCAGCCAAATCTAAAAGGAACAGTTGTGGGAAAACTTGGCCTGCATGATGAGATTGAGATAATTGAAAATATAGGAAACATTCAGGAGCTTAAGGGCGTTACCCAAAACTGGTATAAAATTAAATTCAATGATATTACCGGCTATATCTGGGGCGGCTATATTTCAGCAAGCAGTATAAAATCCAGCTTAGATAAAATTGATACAGATTATTATATATATTACAGAATCTCATTTATCGATCCTGAAGGTTTACCCGCAGTCTACTTAAAAGATATATTTATCTACAACAATAATATAAGATTAACTGTTCCGGAGGACAATGATTCATACTATCGTCCATGGAGAGATGTTTATGGGGCGTTTTCTGAATCAGGTAATACTCCAGGTAAATACAGCGGATATCTATATCTGTTTAATGATACAAACTACGAGCATTGTGATGAGTTTCAATTAAAACTTGATGAAATAATCTACGTCGGAAAAAATGGCAGATAGTAATTAAGAGCCCTTCCCTTTTACTTAATAATATATAAGGAAAAACTGTGAATAAAAAACTGATTTTAATATTTGCTATTTTAATGGCAATAACTTGTATGATAAACGCGGATGATATTGAATATGATGATGAAACGTTAGCTATTTTTGCGGGAGTTCGGCTTGGCCTGAAGCTGCCGGCACATGATGTAATGGATGAATATCATGCTAATTTAGACAGGACAATAACCTGGGAAGGCGATCTTGATTTTGATCCGGAACAGACAATTTATTTTAATCACTATATTTATGATTATTTTTCCCATGAATCCGGCAGGCTTTATAAAATTGAGTTAAACGGCGCAATTAAAGTATGGGAAGATAGTCATAATACTTTAATTGATGGTTTTGTAAATGTGGATGGATTGGAAAATATTAAACAACTTATATTTACAGTAACGGATGAGAATATATTCCAGTTTAATGATGGAGCCAGGATTTACTCTGATGAGGATTTTTGGGAGATGGATAATATAATAAAAACAGCAAATACAAGAGGAGACAGCAGGTTAGTTGATAACAGCAATCAGGCTGTTCTGCTATTTCTAATCCCAGTTCTGCATTCTTATGGAATCTCTTTTGATGCCAATGAAAACAAAGAAGAAAATATAACAATAGATTTAGTCGACACCCAAATACGTTACTCATTCAAGGGATTCCATCCAAATGCACAGTTGCTGGAAACATTATACCTGAAGCTTGATGTCGAGCTGTGGGGAGATTTTATCTTTTCCATAGATGATGAGAATAATAGTGACGGTCATTATTCTTTTAACGGAACTCTTTTAGATAAGTCGCAGGATGCGAAAATATCAAATATCAGATTTGAATCCTGTCAGGTTGATAGTGATAGAATTTCTGAAATCAGGGGAAAAGTTTTTATTGATAACAAAGAATACTCTTTTTATGACTTCTGCCATACAATGAAACTTTTTCTGGAAGAGACAGATCTTGCGAGCCTTAGAACAAAACTTCCTGATTTTTTCGGAACTGCTTATCTTAATACATTTTTAATGGCAGGGTTCAGAGAGTAAAGGAGGACATATGGCAAATTCCAAGAAGAAGAATTTCTGGATACCGAAGAAAAAGAAAGAAATAATATATCGCTCGCTTCCTTACCGCGCAATGCTGCCGGATAAAGTAAATATGGATTGGCTTGATAACTACCGTGTTTCACATTTTCCCAATCTTGAGATAGAAGAGTCCCGCGAATATTACAGCTTTTTTCAAACTGAAAGTAAACCGGAGTGTAAAAGCACTTTTGATATGGACCCTTTTTATCTTGAATTTAACCATAAATCCCAAAAAGGAACTTTGAGAATACGGGACGCCGGAGGACACGCAGACAGCTGCCCCAGAAGCTATGAGCAGCTTGCGTGGATTGAAGAGAGAATCAAACCTCTTGCTTTTAAAGATACATGGACAACAAATTGGGACATAGGAGACGCAGCATCATATGCAAAGTTTAACGATATGCTTATTGACGATCGAAGTTATTTAATAAGACTGCGGTACAAAATAAAAAAAGATGATTTCTGCGATTTTCTGCTGCAATCATATATATATGATAATCCCCTTCCCCGGTTAGCAAAAATATATGGGGAGGTTGAAAGTTTTATTCTTGATCTTTCCAATTTTGTATATGAAAGAACAGCGGTAGAATTACAGGAAAAGGAAAATCTGTCGCCGGAAGAAAAATTCAATATTTTTGAAAAACACCTGAAAATCGGGACTGCCAAAGTTATTATCGACACTTTAAAAAACACTAACGAGATTTACGTTAAAATGGTTGATAAAGAGTTTTATTAAAAGCTGATATGTTTTATTTAAAGCAATCAATCCATTACAGGCTTTCCGGCAACGTATGGATACTTGACCCGTCCATGCCGTAAGTAGATGTTATTCCGCTTATCCAAGCAATCAGCGCAAAGGAGGAGTCTATGGGCTGGAACAGTAAAATCTATAACTTTTATTTAATATTTGGTACTAACCCTCCCAATAAATAGCCATGGCGCAGGGATGAATGGTTTAACAGCATTGAGCCGCTATTTGATAAAGTTATTGAAATATCGCCTAATAAAAACAATATAGGAATCAGGGTTGTTGAAGACCATGGGGAGTGTAAATTAGGAAGGTTAAAATGGGACGAAAAATCCCATGAAAAGTGGACATTAAAGAATAACGATGAGAGATCGTTTGAGCATTTTGAATTATGGGCGCCAATATGGACAGTATGTGCGAAAAACAATACATCCCCTGATATTTATATATCTATTGGGAATGAGCATCATTTTGGAAAAGATAAAAAATATATCTTTGATACGTTAGTTACAATAGCAATCACGGAAGAGATTGGGGAGCTGTCAAAAGATTTAATAAAAGAGTTATCAAAAGCGTTTAACTCAAAAAAGACTGTCTATAATAAACGCAGATGGGAAACAGCAAAGCGTGATGAAGACGGAAAATGGAAGTTTATAAACAGCATACAGGATACAATCAGCTATGGAATATATAATGATGATGCAGTTAAAAATCTTAATATGCATTCGATAGAATTTGATAAGATACAATTTGAGCCATATTGGGAAGTACTGTATTAAAACCAATTTTATAGTAATAGGAAGGAGACCCATATATGAGGATTAGCAGTGCGTTTAAAATATTTCATTTAATTACGTTACTTATATTTATAACAGCAAACAGCTGGGCAGCTCCGGATATATATATCGCCGGATATGAAGATAACGGCAAAATAACATCGGCAAAATATTGGAAGAATGAAAAAAGAATTTCGTTGACAGATGAAATTTATGAATCCATGGCTCTTTCAATATTTGTTATTGATAACGATATATATGTAGCAGGATTTGAGCGGAACAGCGATAATCAGGCTATAGCAAAATATTGGAAAAATGGGAAAGGAATCGAGTTAACTGACGGAACTTTTCATTCAGGCGCCTATTCTATCTTTGTACAGGGAAATGATGTATTTGTCGCAGGTGAAGAAAATAGCCAAGCTAAATACTGGAAAAATGGTCAGGCAGTAGATTTAACAGAAAACGCCAATTATGCTTCTGCAAATTCTATCTTTGTTACAGGCAATGATATATATGTCGCTGGATATGAACGGAATGATGATTATGCTGTTGCAAAATACTGGAAAAATGGAGAAGAAGTTGTCTTAACAGATGGAAATAATTCAGCCTATGCCACTTCAATCTATGCAGCAGGCAACGATATATATGTTGCTGTCAGCGAATATATCGAAGAAAGAATTATTGCAAGATACTGGAAAAATAAACAGGAAATTATACTGACAGATGATAACAGCGCGCAGGCTTCTTCTATTTTTGTAGCAGGTAATGACATTTATGTTGCAGGATGTGAATATATTGGCGAAAATAATGTTGCAAAATACTGGAAGAACGGGCATGGAGTGGAACTAACAGCCAGTAATAATTTTGCCGCTGCTATGTCTGTTTTTTTATTGGGGGATGATGTTTACGTGGCAGGAAATGAGATTGATGGTGATATGACTATCGCAAAGTATTGGAAAAATGGAGAAGAAGTTGTCTTAACAGATGGTTTTTATGATACGTGTGTTTATTCAATCTTTGTGGTAGAATAACCATATATTACGTTACTTGCTTTTACAAACTGTTTATCCTGTTACATTTTACCCCTTAAACAAACGCTTTTTGCAGTTTTGCTAGAAAAAGGCTGGAAGCTTTTGAAAAGATCTGGTCTTTTTTCCAGACTATATTCAGGTTTGATTCCAGTCCCGGCACAGATTCGGCGATGACAGAGCGACCGCTGTTCCCGGGTATAGCAGGATTCAGGGAAACACTGCCTGAGGCATAATTGCAAGGGACAATGCAGACCTATTATAGGTCGAATAATACTATTATCCGGACGTAATTAAGAAAAATACGGCTTTTTTCCGCAAAAAAATTCCGCAGCCAGGAAAGACGCGGGATTTGAGTTAACCAATTGAAGACCATGATGTATCTGACTGGAAACTGCTCTCTGCCGCCGGATATCAGTACTGCTCCGTCACAGGCTCCGCGGGCAGAACCGGATCGTCCTGGTCCCCGGCATTGTCCGACAGCTTCCGTATACCGAAGAAGAAAGCTATTCCCGTGACCAGGGCGGATACAGCGTCCGCGAAAGGCGCCGCGTGGAGAATCCCGTTGAGGCCCCAAATCCGGGAAAAGATGAGTATCGACGGTATCAGAAGAATTACCTGCCGCGTCAGGGTAAGGACCATGGCCATCCGTGAGCGGCCGGTGGCCTGGAAAAAATTGGCGCCCAGGATCTGGAAACCGATCACCGGCAGGCAGAGGAACCAGGCACGGAGGGCATAGGACCCGAACCGCAGCAGTTCGGGTTCCCGGTTGAAGAGGGAAACGAGCTGTTCCGGGAAGACCCGGGTGGTTATCCATCCGGCCGCCACGATGATGGTGGCTACGGTCATGGCCAGCCGTTCCGCGGTTTTAACCCGGCTGTATTTCCGCGCCCCGTAATTAAAGCTGATGATCGGCTGCACACCCTGCATAAGACCGGTGATGGGCATGAGCAGAATGGTCTGGATACTGTTGACGATCCCCATACCGGAAACCGCCAGGTCCCCGCCGTACATAAACAGGGTTTTATTCAGCACCGCGTTGAGCATGCTGTTGCTCAGCTGCATCAGAAAGCCCGGCATTCCCAGGCTGCCGATACGCATGATAACCTTTGACCGGAGGACCATATACCGCAGCCGCAGCCGGTGGTTTGCCCGGGAACTGAGAAAATAGGACAGGATCCATATCATGGAGATGGCCTGGGAAATAATGGTAGCCAGGGCAGCCCCGGCCATTCCCATATCAAAGACGTAGATAAATATAGGATCCAAAACAATGTTGACCCCGGCGCCCATGAACATGGTCAGCATAGCCAGTTTGGGCTGGCCGTCGGCCCGGAGAAAATTGTTCATCCCCATGCTGGTGACCTGGAAGATTGCGCCGAAGAAGATGATCCGCATATATTCCGTGGAATAGGGCAGCACCGTATCGCTGGCCCCGAAGAGCCGCAGCAAAGGATCGAGAAAAATCTGGCCCAGCACGAGGAAAGCCGCGCCGCTGATAAGGAGCATCGAAAAAGCGTTCCCCAGGGCCTGGTCGGCTTCCTCGGGCTTTTTTTCCCCGAGCTTCATGGAGAAGAGGGTCGCCCCGCCGGTTCCGAAGAGGATACCGATGGAGAGGAGAATAATCATAATTGGAAACCCGATGGTAATCCCCGCGAGTCCGTTCGCGCCGATGCCGGGGGCGTTGCCGATATAAATGCGGTCCACCACATTGTAGAGGGCGTTTACCACCATGCCGATAATAGCCGGTATGGAAAACCGCGCCAGCAGTGATGAGACTTTTTCGGTGCCTAAAGGATTTGCCGCAGTCATTGTTTATCTCCCCATTTTTTCCTGAAATCCGTGTGCTCAACTTTTTCAACCATCCGTTCCAGCGCTGTATACACGGTGTCGGATACTTCGGGACAAAGGTCTTCGGTAAGGAAACGGCTCCAGCGGCGGAGTTTTCGGTCGATGCCGCGCCGGGCTGAACGGGCCTTATCCGTCAGGTATACCCGGTTGCGCCGTTTATCGGTTTCGTCCTTTTCCCTGTACACATACCCTTTTTCCGTAAGGGACTGGATCGCCCGGGCGGTGGAAGCCTTGTCAATAACGAGATACGCGGACAGATCCTCCTGGGATATACCGTCACGTTTGTAGAGATAGAGAAGAAAAGGAGACTCCGCCGAAGTGACAGCGTATTCTCTAAGGACAATATTCAAGTATACCTGGTTCTTGCGGTATAGAATTGAAATAAGCCGGCCTACAGCGTAATCCATAAAGGTCTCCGTTAATTAGTTGACACAACAACGAATAATAATCACAAACCGTTGTCATGTCAACTATTTTAAGCAAAGAAAATAATACAACAATCGGCGCCCATTGAGACAGGAAACCGGCAATATACCACTCAAACCAGTTTTTCAGAATAATTCACATTTTTTATTTTTTTGTTTTTTGGGATATAAATGATATATTTATATTAGGATTGATACAATCCAAGGAGTGACTGTATGAAAGGACGTATCTCAATTCTTATCCCATTAATTGTGTTATGTTGTTTAATCGGATGTGATAATCCCAGTAGCGGATCAAGTGAGGCAAAAAAGCTATCACTCATTGATATAACCGGTGCAAAAGCATTGATGGTCGCACCGGGAAGTGCTGCATCACGAAGCAGCTCCGGCAATCAGTTCCTTAAAATCCTGTCCGATGGAACCATTACCCAGGTTAATATGGTTGATGAAAGCGGCAGTTCAACCAGTACAGCGGTTCCATCAGAAATTCACGATGTTACTGATGAATATATGATCATAATTATAGAGAATAATCCGTACCTGGTGAGTAAAACCACCGGATCTGCGTATGACCTATCCCCGGTGGGATCTCCGCAAATTCTGCGGGCAAATATGGGGTATAACGGGGAAGTGCGGAAAAGCTTCTACAGTGACAAAAACGGTAATATATATTACCTAAGCGCAGGAATAGTAAAAAAAATAAATATTTCCAACCCAAACAGTATTACCGCAAGTAACTATACACCGGATATTTACAATATCACTTCTGCAGATGAATTTTGTGTAGATTCCGACGGAAATGTATTATTTTCACATTCCAATGGAACGGGCAATACAATAACACGGTTTAAAACAACAACGAATTCCATAAAAAATTTGAACGAACCCCGGACGCGGCTGAGTTTTACCGGGTATGATGGGAATATTTATTTCCAGCCCGATTCTTCAACAACAGCGCTGCAGAAACTTGAATTAGATGTAAACAATAATCTAACCTATACGGATTACGGCACTATTTTTGTAGGTGATTCCCAATCCGGAATTGGTTCTCAAGGCGTCCGGTGGCTGTATTTTGATGATATGATAATCACTATTGGAAAAGAAGGCGGCAAGGTTGTCTACAAAACTGGCGGAGTACCCCGGATAATTAGTGTTGATCTCAGTACAGCAAAATATGTCAGTGCCAGCAACGCTTATTACTATGTAGCGACCGAGAATGGCAGAATAATAAAAATAAATCCCAATGATGATGCCGTTTCGGAACTGCTTGGAGCGAATAACTATGATATTTTCAAAATGACCGTTACTAACGATGATGAAGTTATTTTCAATGCGCTGCGGTATTCGGACAGTAAAAAACTTCTGATAAAAATAAACAGCGACGGCACCATTGAACAGAAGAATGTAATTGATGTGGGAACTGAAATAACGGTTCTCGAAAAGGTAAATTGACCGAAAAAATTGCCCGCCCTGTTCAATGCAGAATAGGACGGGCTGCTTAAACGCAGGTTCGCCAAAAATCAGTACGCCGTCAGCCCGCCATCCACGGGCAGTTGGACGCCGTTGATAAACGCGGCTTTATCAGACGCGAGGTAACTCACCGCGCTGGCAACGTCCCCGGGCAGCCCAAGCCGGCCCATGGGGACCTCATCGAGACGTTCCTGCTTCTTTTTGGGATCCTGAAAAAGAATCTTTACGATTTCCGTATCCACCGTACTGGGATGCACCGAATTGCACCGGATCCCGTCCTTGGCGTACCGGGTGGCCACGCTTTTCGTCAGCAGCGTCACGGCGCCTTTGGTGGCGGTATAGGACTCGTTGGTGTACAGATGGCCTACGAGGCCGCAGATCGATGATATGTTGACGATGGAACCGCCGCCCTGGCTGCGCATGACCGGCAGGGAATGTTTGATCCCCAGGAAAGGCCCCCGGACATTCACCTGGAACATCCGGTCCCACTGTTCCACGGTGCATTCCTCAATAACCACCCGTATGTTGATCCCCGCGTTGTTGACCAGTACATCGAGCCGCCCCGTATCGGCCAGAATCCGCCGGATCGCCTCCTGCCAGTCCTTTTCCTCGGAAACATCCAGGTGGAGAAATACAGCCGTCCCGTATTGGGCAAGGTCCGCTTCGGTTTTCGCCCCCGCTTCATCATTGATATCACAGCAGTAGACCGTAAATCCGTCCGACAGCAGCTGCCTGCAGATATCTTTGCCGAGCCCGCCGGTGCCGCCGGTGACCAGGGCGGTTTTTTGATTTTGTTCAGCCATGGGTCCTCCTTATTTTGCGGCCTTTACCGCTTCCACTGCCCGGGCGACAACATCGTCGGAAGTCATCTTGTACCGGTGCATCAGATCGTTTTCATGGCCCGTATGGATAAAGTCCCCGGGGTCTGTTCCGATGGGAAGAACCGGCAGATACTTTCCGTGGGAAATACAGTGTTCCGCCACCAGCGAGAAAAGGCCGCCGCTGGTGCAGTGGTTTTCCAGGGTAACCATGGCGGAAACCGAATCCGCCATAATGTCCAGGAGTTCCGTGTCAAAGGGTTTGAGGGACGGGTGGTGGTCGATCCTGACCGAATACCCGAGATCCCGCAGTTTCTTTGCCGCGTACTTCGCGGTCCGAACCATAAACCCGGTACAGAGGAGCCCAATATCGGCGCGGTTCTGGGACGGCGCTTCGATGGTGACACCTTTGCCGATCTTAAACTGGTATCCGTCATGGGCTTCGTTGTAATTGACCTTGCACCGGACGAGCCTGAGATAGCAGGGCCCCTGCATCGCGGCGGCGGCATCCATGGCCTGCTCCATTTCCATGTTGAAACCCGGCTCGATGACGGTCAGGTTGGGGATGCGCAGCAGCAGGGACAGTTCCTTGTCGCTCTGGTGGGTCGCGCCGGCTTTGCCCGTAAACAGGCCGGCGTAGCTGCCGATGATTTTCACGTTGAGGTTACTGTAGCATACCGAAACATAGAGCTGGTCCATGAAGCGCCGGCAGAACGCGTCAAAGGTGCAGGGAAACGGAATAAACCCTTCCTGGGAGAGACCCGCGGATACGGCCATGAGGTTTTGCTCCGCAATACCAACCTTGACGACCCGGTCGGGATAAAAATGGTCCACGATATGGAGCCCCGTGGAACTCCGGAGGTCCGCGTCTACAGCCATAACCGCGGGGTTTTCTTTTACCATGGAAAGGAGCTTATGTCCCATCTGGTAGCGCATTTCCCCCGCGTTGTCGAATGCCGGTATTGTAAACTGTGCCATTGAATTCCTCCTTTATGCCTGGGCGTCGGAAAATGAATCGGGATTGCCGTGCAGGGGCGGAACTTTTTCAATGAGTTTCCCCAGGGTATCCACGAATGTCCGGGGAACCCCCAGGCGGCTCCCGTCCTGCTGCCACAGCTGATCGAGCCATACCGCCGCGGTTTCCCGGTCCCGGGGCGCGGAGGTATGCCAGTTCGGATTAAAGAGGGCTTCGGCGATTTTTTTCCCTTTGATGGTATTGGCTATTACGGAAATAGGTTTTCCGTTCCGGGAGTTCTTGAGTTTCGACACGAGGTCAATAAGCTCCGATACATTGTGGCCGTTTTCTGCGGTAAACACCGAATGGCCGAAGGCCCTGAGCTTGTCCGCCAGGGGTTCGATTCCCATATCGTTATGAACGAACCCTTTGGCCTGGACCTTATTGTAATCAATGATGAAAACAATATTGTCGAGACCGTAATGCCCCGCGGCCATAAAGGCTTCCCAGACGGAACCTTCATTGCATTCCCCGTCGCCGACGATTACATAGACCATACGGTTCGCCTGGTCCGGCCCTTTCTTGGCCATGCCCAGGGCCCGGCCGACGGCAACCCCGGGGATCTGCCCCAGGGAACCGCCGCTGATTTCAATCCCCGGTGTTTTCGTGCAGTCCGGATGGGACTCGAGCATCGATCCCCAGGAGCCGTAGAGTTTGAGTTCTTCCATGGGAAAATACCCGAAGAGCGCCAGGGCCGTATACAGGGCCGGGCAGCAGTGGGCTTTCGATAAATACAGAACATCCCGGTTTTCCCAGCCCGGGTCCGCCGGATCGTGGCGCAGCAGGTAATTGAACAGGACCGCCAGGATTTCAGCCTGTGACATGCTGCCTCCGGGATGGCCCAGAGACGCGCAGGTCATTTCATATACCGTATAGCTCCGGATCAGGTACGCCAGGGTCTCCGTATTTTTCAGCAGCTCGGAGTAATTTCCGTGAAAGGGGAGAACATCCTGATTGTAAAGAGTCGATTCGCGGAAGGGCCGCCAGAATTTTTCATAACCGGTGAGTTCGGCAATGGATTTGCTCATGCACTCCTCCTAATTGTATACACTTTTTAATAGTAATGCATGCAATTTTTAATTCTGTCAAGGAAATTTATCACACATATTTAATATATTTTGAAAATTTTAATTCCCTGATTCATCATAAAAAATAAGCTAATTCGTTTCAATGTATATATTTAGTTGAAATAATATTTTTGTTGACAGCTGAAATTTATGTGTATACAATTATACCAATTTTCCAGCGTTATATGACTTGTTTCAAGGAGGTTCTATGAAAAAGTCCGTGGTTATCGCCCTGATAGTGTCTTTAGCAGTCCTGCAGGGTGTTTTTGCGAAAGGATCCGAAGACGGAGCCGGAAAAGTCCATGTGGTTAAACTGGGGACCACCAATCAGGCCAACCATCCCATCACAACATCCCTCAAACACTTCGGGGAACTGCTGGACCAGTATTCCGGCGGAACAATCAAAGTTGAAGTGTATTCCGACGGCCAGCTCGGCAATGAGCGGGATTTGGTGGAAGGCGTCCAGATCGGCACCCTGCTGATGTCGTTCTCCTCAACCGGCCCGGTGGGCGCCTTCGCGCCGAAGATGGAAGTGATAAACCTGCCCTACCTGTTCCGGGACAACGACCACGCCTATAAAGTACTGGACGGCGCAGTCGGACAGGAAATCTCCGAGGAATTGCTGAAGAACAACATCCGCAACCTGGCGTTCTGGGAGAACGGCTGGCGGCAGATGACCAACTCGAAACGGGTTATCAACGGTCCCGCGGATCTCCGGGGACTCAAGATCCGGGTCATGGAAAGCCCCATCATGGTGGCGACCATCAACGCCATGGGCGGAAACGCGGTTCCCATGGGATGGTCCGAAGTAATCACCTCCCTTCAGCAGGGAATCATCGACGGCCAGGAAAACCCGATCATCAACAATGTGTACAACGGCGCCTATGAAGTGCAGGCGTACCTGTCCCTCACCCGGCATTTCTACAATCCCTCGGTTCTGCTGATCAACGAGAAATTCTACCAGGGCCTGAGCGCGGAACAGAAATCCGCGGTGGAACGGGCGGCTGCGGAAGCCAGGGATTACCAGCGGAAGCTGTCCCAGGAAATGGAAGCGGAGGCCCTCAAGGAAATAGCCGCCAAGTTCGGGCTGAATATCAACCACAACCCCGACATTGCGGCGTTTACCAAAGCGGTGGAACCTGTGTACAACCAGTTCGCGGATTCCCTGGGCGGATGGGAACTTATCAACAAGGTCCGGAATGTCCGTTAAATCCTGAACAGCATTGGCGGGCCGCTCTTTGAGCGGTCCGGTGCTGAACAATCGGAGCCAAAGATGAAGAAATTTTTAAGCGGACTGGACACGGTAATTAATATAGTAATCGTTATCCAGATGATTATCGTAGTGGCCACAGTTCTGCTGCAGATACTGTTCCGGTCGGTGATTGTCAAACCCCTGAGCTGGTCCGAGGAGCTTTCCCGGTACGCGTTCATCTGGATTGTGTACCTCGGCGGATATTTAGCGGTCCGCCACAAAAGCCAGCTGGGCATAACCCTGCTTACCGACCGCTTGTCCGGAAAATCAAAGAAAGCAGTAATCTTAACCGGGAAAGCTTTGATGATCGTGTATATGGCGATCGTTACATTTTATGGAACGAAACTGTCCTTACAGGTAATGGGACAGCCCTCAGCGGTTATGCGGATGCCCATGGGCGTAGTGTATATGGCTATTCCGCTGGGAATGTTCCTGATGTTTATCGGGACCGTTGCGGAATCCGTCGAAATCATACGGGAAAGGGACAGCTAATATGGCAGGCGCGTTATTTATCAGTTTCTTCATTTTTGTTATCATTGGCATTCCCGTCGCGTTTTCACTGGGACTGGGAAGCCTGATCAGTATCATCATCGGCGACACCATGCCGCTGATGATCATCCCCCAGCGGCTGGCCACCGGAACGGATTCCTTCATACTGCTGTGTATCCCTTTCTTTGTGCTTGCGGGTGAATTAATGAACACCGGCGGAATCGCCAAACGGCTGTTTCGGTTCTGCAGTGTCCTGGTGGGCCACATCAGAGGCGGACTGGGGCACGTTAATGTTCTCATAAGTATGCTCTTTGCGGGAATCACCGGAGCGGCCGCCGCGGACAGTTCCGCCATCGGTTCCATGCTCATTCCCGCGATGAAAGACGAAGGCTACGATCCGGAATTTTCCAGCGCCATCACCGCGTCATCATCCACCATCGGCGTCATCATACCGCCCAGTATTCCCATGGTACTCTACGGCGCCTGCACCGGCGTTTCCGTGACCACCCTCTTTGTGGCGGGGCTGATCCCCGGTATCCTGGTCGGCGTCGCCCAGATGATCGTGTGCTACGTCATCAGCGTCAAACGGGGATATCCCAAGAATCCCCGGGCAACCTTCAAGGAAATTCTGGTCGCCACCAAACAGGCGCTCCTGGCGCTGGGCATGCCCCTGATTATCCTCGGCGGTATCCTGCTGGGGATCTTTACACCCACCGAAGCCGGAGCCATCGCGGTACTGTACGCCCTTATAATTTCGCTGTTCGTGTATAAGAGCATCAAGATTAGGGATCTGGGGAAAATACTGCTCAACGCCGCGGAAAGCACCGCCACGGTTATGCTCATTGTTTCGGCGGCGTCCCTGTACAGCTGGTTCATCACATACACCAACATTCCCGTGAAGCTCGGCAATTTCCTGGAAATGCTCCATATGGGAAAGACCGGAATCTTCCTTTTTATAGTCCTCATCTATCTGCTGGCCGGCTGTCTCATGGACATGGGTGCGAATATCATCATGCTTACACCAATCTTCTATCCAATAGCACTGGCCGCGGGAATCAACCCGGTCCAGTTCGGGCTGGTCACCATTGTGGTTCTGTCCATCGGTCTGGTAACACCGCCGGTATGCGTCTGTACGTTTATATGCGCCAAGATCGCCAATGTATCGGTGGAAAAATCGGTAAAGGCATCGATACCGTTCCTGCTCAGCATGGTGGCGGTAGCATTGATGCTCATTTTCATCCCCCAGCTTACCACCGCGCTTCCCGCGGCATTGGGTAAGTAATATTAACGGAGAATCTTATGCACGGTTTGGTATTCGATGATATCGGTTCCATGGTCTGGAAGGAAGTTGCCGCTCCCGGGCTGGATGAGTTCCATAACATTCTGGTAAAAATCTCCGCGGTGGGAATCTGCGGATCCGATATCCACGGATACCTGGGCCTCACGGGCCGGCGTATTCCCCCTATGATCATGGGCCACGAAATGGCCGGTATTGTGGAAGCGGCCGGTCCGGGGACCAGTCTTAAAAAAGGCCAGCCCGTGGTGATCCTTCCCTTTGTTAACTGCGGGAAATGTGAATTCTGCAAAAAAGGAAAAACCAACTTCTGTACGGACCCCGTGGAATACTACGGCATTCTCAAAGACAACGGCGGCATGGCTGAATACCTTGCCGTTCCGGAGCACCAGCTTGTTCCCATTCCGGATACAACGAACCTGGTCCACGCGTCCCTGGCTGAGCCCCTGGCGGTGGCCTACGGCGGCGCGCGGAAAATCACGGACCCGGAAGACAGCCCCCTGCTGCTTTTCGGCGCGGGAGCGATCGGACTGCTGAGCCTCCAGGTTCTCCGGGCTCTGGGAAACCGCAGCGTCTATGTCTGCGACGCCAATGAGCGGCGCCTGGAAAAGGCAAAAACCCTGGGGGCAAAGGAATGCTTTGTCCCGGGGAATGCTTTGCCTGAGACGGTCAGGGACATCATTGAAAACGGCGGCTTCCCCCGGGTGCTCGACGCGGTGGGCGTGCCGGCGACCTACGAAAACGGCGTACAGTGGGCCGCCATCGGGGCGAAAATCGTGTGGGTGGGAAACGCCTGCAAAACGGTTACCCTGGAAATTCCCGATATTGTAATGAAGGAACTCACCATTGCCGGATCCTTTATTTATACTAGACAAGAAATTGCGGATGCGATAGCTTTGATAAACAGCGGCAGCATCGACTGCGGCATTTTGGTTGAACTGACCGAAAAAATGGAAAACGGCCCGGAAGTATTCCGGAGGCTTGCAATAGAAAAAGAAGACAGGATCAAGGCCGTTCTGGTAAATGGCTGATACATTCCGGAGTGATAATCGGTTTATATGGCAAAGGAAGAAAATTCCCTAAAAGCCTGGGATTACGCGTACAAGAAAATAAAGGAACGGATCCTGGACCTTTCGGTAAAACCGGGACAGAGCATTTCCGAACTGACCTTATCAAAGGACCTCGGCATCAGCCGGACCCCGATCCGTGAAGCCCTCCGCAAACTCGAGCAGGAGGGCATCATTGTCAACATCAACGGCCGGAAAAAAGTCGCGTCCCTTTCATACAAAGACCTGAGCCAGATTTTCGATTTAAAGATCGCCATCGAAGGGTACGTCGCCGAATACGCCACCATGCGGAAAACCGTGGGCCAGAGCAAACGTCTCGACACTATCGTTAAACGGATGGTCCAGTTCAATGACGAGTACCGGCTTCTTAAAACGAAACCCCACGGTGCCCTTGACGACTGGCTCAAACTCGACTGGGAGTTCCATACACTGTTGTTTGAGATGAGCGAAAACCAGCGGGCCTATTCAATAATAGAAAACCTGAATGTCCAGTGGCACCGCTGGCGGATGGGGCTTCTTGCCATGGAAGGCCGGGTCGAAAAAAGCATCACCGAGCACATCAACATAGCCCAGGCGGTTCAGGCCGGCAAGGCGGACGAAGCGAAACGGCTGATGGTTGAACACCTTGAAGAACTGCACCGCACCATAATCAATATCGCCAGCGCATTCGGCCTGAACTGACCCAGCCTAGCCCGCCTATACCGTAAACTTATCCACCGCGCCGGAGAGCGTCGCCACATTCGCCTTGGTCTCTTCCGTTACGATACTGGCATCCTGGACCGCTGAATTAATGTGGTCCACACTGCCGGACATTTCATCCATGGCGGTATCCACTTCCTTGGTGATATTAATAACCTTGCCCATTTCATCCAGTACGGTGCTGCTGCCGGAGATCATCCGGACCGAACCGTCCCGGACCTGGGTGGTAATATCGTTTATTTCCTTCATGGCATCCAGAATCTGGCCGCTGCCGGTGGTCTGTTCTTCCATGGCGTTCTTGATTACCTCTTCGTTGCCCTGGACCTGACTGACCAGACTCAGGATCTGATCGAACTGCATCTGGGCCTTGTCCGAAACTCCCACGGCGCTGTTTATTTTCTGTTTGAGACTTCCCAGAACATTGGTTATGTTTTTTCCCTGGGCCGAAGAATTTTCCGCCAGTTTCCGGATTTCACCCGCCACCACCGCGAACCCCTTGCCGGTCTCACCGGCGTGGGCCGCTTCGATCGCCGCGTTCATGGACAGGAGGTTCGTCTGCTGGGCAATATTCTGGATGATATTGCTCGCTTCAATAAGGCCCTCGGAATCGCCTTCGATGGTTCTGATGATTCCCGTCACTTCCTGCAGCTCGGCGCGCCCCACTTCGGAGGCGTCCAGGAGTTCCTTCATTGAGAGGGCGCTTTTCTGGAGAATCTCGGTGACGGATTTTATATTGGCGACCATCTCCTCAATCGCGGCGGAGGATTCCACAATCGCCGCGGACTGGCTGCCGATAAGGGAGTTGAGCTTGTCCGCGTACTCCTTAATCTCCTCCATGGTCCGGTTGGTTTCGGAGACCGATTCCGACTGATTCCTGGCGTGCTCCTTTACGTTCGCGATATTGACGGTGATCTCTTCCATTGAAGCCACGGTTTCGTTCATCCTTGTGGAAAGATCGCCGGCCATACTGTCAAGCTTACCCGCCGATTCCTTGGTAGTGGCGACCATCTGCGCCAGACCGGAGATGGACCGGTTGAAGGTATCCGCCATAATCCCGAGCTCGTCCTTTGTAGAGACGGCAATCTTTTCGGTAAGGTTGCCTTCGGAAACGGTTTCGAGAACCGGGAGCATCCGGGAGAGGGGCCGTGAAATCGACCGGCCGATAACGAGGGCACTGATGATTCCCACAATGAGGAACCCCGCCGTTCCCAGGGTCACAAACAGAAACAAGGTATTTATTCCCGCCATAAGTTCGCTGTTTTCTATGGTAACAACAAAAATCCAGTCCATGCTGTCCACCGGAACGTACCCGGCGACAACGTTGCTGTCATTAAAATTATAGCTGATCAAACCTTGTCTGGTCCGTATAATTTCGCCGAACGCGTCGGCAATAGAACGGTAGGACGTATCTTCCTTCACCGCTTCCAGGGGAGAAAACTGGTTCATCACCAGGTCCCGGTCCTTGTGGGAAATGATCACCCCCGCGCCGTTTATCAGATAAGCGTATCCGGTTTCACCGAACCCCATGGTATTGGTAATATCACTTAACGCGTTCCCGCCCCGCCGGGCAACCAGCACCCCCACGACGGTATCATTATTGAAAATAGGCACGGCAAACATAACCACCGGCGCGTTGATGACTTTGCTGATAAGCACATCCGATACATTGGAAATTCCCTTGAAGGCCCGCTGCACATAATCCCGTTCGCCGAGGTTTGATACCTCGTCGCCGAGAACGTACCGTACGGTACCGTCGGGAACAATTACGCCGAAATCAATATACCCGAGGCGCTCAACATCATTGCGCAGGGCTTCCCGCTGGATTTCCCAATCCATAGTTTTGACTTCGGGCTGGGACACAACTTCTTCCAGTATGGTCAGCTGGGAGGATATGGTGACATCAAGGAGTTTTTTCCCGGATTCGGCCTGCTTCATCAGGGACTGGTCCGCCGTGGACTGTATTACGTTATATGATATGACGAGGGACGTAATCCCGATTCCCAGGGAAATAAACAGTATGATGATTACGATATAAAGAATTATCTTTTGGGACAGTTTCATTGTCTTCCTTTGAGATTCTCTGAGATGAAGAGAATATACCTGCGAAAACAAGAATCTCTATAAAATATATTTGCTCTATAGTTAAATATACATTTTTTGTTAACTACAAGTCAAATACAGAGAAAGAGTTACACATGAATTGCTAAGAAGTGATTCTGCGGCGGATACTCTCCAGGCGGCGGAGAAACTGTTTATTTGAATAAATTTTATTCGCGTGGGATTCTATATACAATAAAGCGCCGTATCCGAGCAGTTTTTCCGCGGTTTTATCGAATTGAGGCTGTTTGTATCCGTCCGTATACAGCACATCCCCGAGAAACAGCACCTTTTCGGTTTCTTCAAAAAGCACCACCGAATCCCTGGCGTGGCTGCCGCCGAAGGATTCCACCCTGCATTTGAGCCCGCCGAGATCAATGGTTATCTTTTTCCGGAAGGTCATATCCGGCAGCTTAAAATCGATATCTTTCCGCTTCATGCCGAATTCGTTTTCCATCATCCGGGCGGTTTCCCGGGGAATAAGCCCCTTTTCCGCCCGGTCCCACACGGCGTCGGAACTCCAGTCCAGGGCTGTCTGCCGCCGGATCTCTTCCAGGGTTTTTTCCGAACACAGGGAAACCGCTTTATAGGCCTTAAGGCCGAACCAATGGTCCCAGTGGTGGTGGGAAATCACGATAAAATCCGGCTCCGGCTTGCGGTGTTTTACGAGCTCAACCCGGATGTCGCCGGCGTGGCGGTGGGAATTGCCCGCGTCAAACAGCAGGCTCCGCCGCTCTCCCTCGAAGTACCCGATCACAGGTCTCCGGGAATATTCCGACGGTTCAAACATAAAAATCCGGCTGGTCACCGGTATCATACCGGAAGTCATCCCGCGCCGCTTCTGCCCAGCCCGTTGGAAAGGGCGGCGCCGATGGCGGTGGTATATTCCGCGTTGGCGGGGTATTCAAATTCCACCGAGTACATCCTGGTGATGCCCGCCAGAATGTTCTTGCCGATAGGGTTATTGCTGCCGTTGCCGGTAATGACAACTTTGCTGAGGTCGTTGTTCCGGGCGGCGAATACCGACAGCATCCCGATTACCTGGTACACCATGTTGTGGATCCCCAGGGCAATATCTTCCCGTTCCGCGGTATCCAGCATCTTGCCGAAATTCGACGCCGTGGTTTTGCGGTTGAAGAAACTGATATCCGTTTCCATGATATCCTCGATCAGGAGATCCACCCGGCTCAAATCCCCGGATGACGCCAGCTCGATGATGGTTTCGAAGTTTTCGGTCAACAGCAGTTTTTTGGAAAGCCCCATGATCGTTCCGCCGCCCACACCGGATCCGCCGAAGTGGGCGATCCGGTCCTTGCTGGCTTCGATGATCACCGTCCCGGTGCCGATGTTGGCGATGATGATATTGTCCTGTTTAGCCAGGAACATGCCCCCAAGGCCTATGGCGGTTAGTTCGTCAATTTTTGAGGTGGGAATCCCAAAGATATCATTGTTTATTTTGGATGACCCCGCGCCGGTGATAATTATTTTTTCGATATCCTTCATGGACATTCCGTTTTCAATAATCATTTTCCCGAAGGCACCCGTGGCGGAGGTTACGGCATCATTGGCCTTTGTCTTTATTTTTATGGCAATATCCGAACCCTTGAGGGCGATCGCCTTTGTGGTGGTACTGCCGATATCTATTCCAATAATCATAGGCATTCCTTTTGCTGCGCCGTTAGATAAGTATACAATACTTAAAAATTCAGCTTTATTCAAATATACAGGAATATGTGTTATTTTACTATGAAGTATAGTATGCTGAACCATATTGCCGCCAGATTCAGCGCATGCCGGAGGAACACATGGAAAAGCGCCGCATAGATGAACATACAATTTTCCGTTTTGCCGGAGAACAGGATACCGCTTTGATTCTGCAGTTTATCAGGGAACTGGCGGAATACGAAAAAATGGAAGACCAGGTCAGCGCCACCGAAGATCTGCTGAAGAAAACAATTTTTACCGACCGGAAGGCGGAAGTCATTATCTGCGAATACGATTCCCATCCCGCGGGATTCATGCTTTTCTTCCATAACTACTCAACCTTCCTGGGCAAGCCGGGAATCTACATCGAGGACCTTTACGTTAAACCATTCCTGCGGGGAAAAGGTTTGGGCGGAAAACTGCTGTCCTACGCGGCGGAGCTTGCCCTGGAACGGGGCTGCGGACGCCTGGAATGGTCATGCCTCGACTGGAACGAACCATCGATATCGTTCTACAAAAAGAAAGGGGCCGTTCCCATGGATGAATGGACCGTGTACCGGGTTTCCGGAGAAGGCTTGAAAAAACTGGCGGAAAACGGACAGACCGCCGGGGTTTAGCGGGAACAGTGTTATGAACAAAAATACCGAAACCATTCACGCTTCAAAAGAAGAAATCCGCAGGTACCTGCTCAGCTACCAGCACCTTGCCGGTACCGGGGAATTTCCCGGAGGGCCGTCCGCGTTTATCAGAAGAGCGGGCTGCATTCAGTTTGATCCCTTAGATACGGTGGGGAGAAACCCCGACCTTGTCCTGCAGTCCCGGTTCCCGGAATACCGGAAAGGTGACATAGACAAGCTCCTGTATGAAGACAGGGTACTCTTTGATGTGTGGGATAAAAACATGGCCATCTGCGCCGTGGAGGACTGGCCGTATTTTTCCCGGTTCAGGAACCATTTTAAACCCCACGCGGAAAAGATGAAGGGTGCCATAAAAACAATTACCGCGTATCTGGAAAAAAACGAGTCCGCCTGTTCCTCCGACTTTGCCCTGGAAGACAAAGTTCCCTGGCATTACGGTCCCCAGCGGACCGCGAAGGCCGCGCTGGAATGCATGTGCTACACCGGCAAAGCGGTGGTGCACCATAAAAAGGGAACCCGGCGGTATTACGCCCTGGCGAAAAACCACATCCCCGGGGAGTTCTATTCCATGAAAGACCCCAATACATCGGACAGCGCGTTCTATCAATGGATGGTGCTGCGGCGGGTCAGCAGCATCGGGCTCCTGTGGAACCGGGGCAGCGACGCGTGGCTCGGGCCGGTGGGCTTCAAAAGCGAAGGCCGCTCAAAGGCTTTTGAAACCCTCGCCAAAAAAGGCTCCCTTATAAAAATCCTGGCGGAAGGAATATCCGAGCCCCTGTTCATAGCGGCGGAGAACCTTCCCCTCCTCCGGGCGGCCCGCGAAGGGGCGCCTCTGCCGGAAACGGTCCGGTTCATCGCGCCCCTGGACAATCTGATCTGGGACCGGAAACTGATCAAGGCCATCTTCAATTTCGATTACACCTGGGAAGTCTATGTTCCCCAAAACAAACGCCGGTACGGGTACTACGTACTGCCGGTACTCTGCGGGGAGAGTTTTATCGGAAGAATCGAAATGAAAACCGACAGGGAAACGGACACCCTGGCGGTGGAGAATTTCTGGCCCGAAGAAGGGGTCTATGCTCCGGGGAAACACGGAAAAGCCCTGGACCGGGGACTCGAACGTTTCGCCGCCTACAACCGGTGTACGAAGATTACCCGCTAGGACGAAAAAGCACAGCAGCATGGAGACACCGGATTCGGGGGTCCTGCCGGGAGGTATGGGGTATGGCTCCGTGTCGGCCTGCGGCCTCGAAAGTCGCTCATACCCCATACCGCCCGGGAACCCGAAGTGGGGGTAGCGTAAGCCTTGCCGCCCCTGGCAGCAAAACTCCACACATGATGCGGCAAGGCTGGAGCGAGGGGGAGCAGCCCTCTTGACCGGGGCAGCACAGAGCCGGTTAAGCCGGAAAGCACCCGGGCCGTAACGGCAGCGCCGGGTGTCATAGAGCAATGGGTTTGAGCGACTTTCGAGGCCGCAGGCCGCTGAGGAGCCAAACCCATTGCTCTATGACGGGCCCCGCGGCACCGGCATGCCCGGGTGCTTTCCGGCTTGAAAGACTCGGTGCTCCCCCGCATCTTGCAAGAGCGCCCAAAGACTTTTATGATAAGTACCATGAATTCACTGGATCACCTATTCGATTCCCTGAAGAAGGCTCAGGCCCGGCTGGAACTCCAGACCCGGCACGCCAAGGATAATGCCCTCCGCAGCGTCATGGCCGCCCTGGACAACGCCAGGGAGGATATACTCGCGGCCAACAGAGCCGATGTGGAACGGGCCCGGTCGGGCGGCATGAAGGAAGCCCTGATTGACCGGCTGGCCCTGGACAGCGGACGTATCACCGGAATAATAGACAGCATCGATACCATTATCCGCCAGGAAGATCCAATACAGAAAGTGAAAGCCGGCTGGACCATGCCCAACGGGCTTTTTATCGAGCAGATCACCGTACCTCTGGGGGTGGCGGCAATTATCTATGAGTCCCGGCCCAATGTTACGGTGGACGCGTTTTCCCTGGCTTACAAGGCGGGATGCGCCATACTGCTGCGGGGTTCCTCCGCGGCCCTGGAATCGAACAGGACCATTGTACGGGCGATTAAGGACGGACTGTCCCGGGGCGGCGGCATTGCCGACGCGGTGGCTTTGGCGGATTCCGGCAGCCGGGATGAGATCGATATTATTCTCAATGCCCGGGGAAAAATTGACGTGGTACTCCCCCGGGGCGGAAAGGAACTTATCCGGCGGGTGGTGGAAAACGCCCGGGTCCCGGTCATCGAGACCGGCGAAGGGAACTGCCATATTTACGTTGAACCCAGCGCCGATATCGGGAACGCGGCGGGTATAATCGAAAACGCGAAACTCCAGAAACCCGGGGCCTGCAACGCGGCGGAAACCCTCCTGGTCCGCCGGGAGATTGCCGCGGATCTTATGCCTTTGGTTGCGCAGCGCCTGGCCGGAAAAGCGCAGCTCCGCTGCGACGAACGGTCCAAAGCCGCCATCGGCAGTGTTCCCGCCGGGCTCGATCTCAGGGACGCCGACGACTCAGACTGGGGAACGGAATTCCTCGATTATACCCTGGCGGTAAAAACCGTCGATTCCCTGGACGAAGCCATAACCCATATCAACACCTACGGAACGAAACATTCCGAAGCCATCCTGACGAAAAACCTGGATTCCGCCGGGGAGTTCCAGCGGCGGGTGGACGCCGCCTGTGTGTACACCAACGCGTCCATCCGGTTTACCGACGGCGGGGAATTCGGATTCGGCGCGGAGCTGGGAATCAGTACTCAGAAGTTCCACGCCCGGGGCCCCATGGGCCTTGAAGCCCTGACCACCATCAAGTACCGTATCAGCGGCTCAGGCCAGATTCGCCCATAGGATATTTTTGCATGATTCCCCAATTGATCGCGGATTCCCGCAAAATCGTAATAAAGATCGGCTCCAATACCCTGGCGGACAAGGACGGCAGGGTCAACCGGAATTTTCTGAATGAATTCGCGGAACAGGCCGGCCGGTTTATCAAAAACGGCAAACAGCTGGTGATTGTTTCCTCCGGAGCCCGCATCGCGGGACTTTCGGCAATGGGGAAATGGGCCCGGAAGCAGGATCTCCATTACAAACAGGCGCTCTGCGCGGTGGGCCAGGTGGAACTCATGGAGGCGTGGAAAACGGCCTTTGAGCCCATGGGTATCCACATTGCCCAGCTGCTTCTGACCAGGGATGACTTCGGTGATTCCATCCGTACCCTGAATATGCGGAACACCCTCTTCACCCTGGTGGACGAAGGCATTGTTCCCATCATCAACGAAAACGATTCAGTGTGTGTGGATGAAATCAAGATCGGCGACAACGATACCCTGGCGGCCCAGTCCGCGGTGCTCTGGAGCGCCGATCTGCTCATACTTTTCAGCGATATTGACGGACTCTTCAATAAGAACCCCAAGGATCATCCCGACGCGGAACTCCTTCCCGAGGTCCGGGATATCTGCGCAGTTAAATCAGCCATAACCATCGGCGGCGCCAACAGTTTCGGAACCGGGGGTATCGCCACAAAAATCGAAGCCGCGGAACGGGTCGTTTCCTACGGGATACCCATGATCCTCGCCCACGGGGGAAAACCCGGGGCCCTGGAAGCCCTGGCCAACGGCAGCCAGCCGGGGACGGCCTTTCTCGCCTGACCCGGCTTTTCCGCGCTGAATAAAAACGGAGAAAACCATGGACATACGCATCAGCTGCATCGGCAGCGGAAATATGGGAGGCGCCCTCATGCGGGGGGCCGCAAAAATAACCGGCGGAAAAAATATAACATTTACAGACGCCGATACGGCCAAGGCGGAAACACTGGCCCGGGATCTGGGGGCATCGGTACTGCGGGACAACAGCGAAGCCGCCCGGTACGGAGATTATATTTTCCTGGCGGTTAAACCCCAGATACTCCCCGGGGTGCTTAAAGAAATTGCCCCAGTTCTGCGGGAACGGTTTGACGCGGGGAATCCCGGTATTGTGGTTTCCATGGCCGCGGGTTTTACCATCGGGGCGATCCTTTCGGAGCTGGCCAATCCCGGACAGCCCGCGGTGCGGATGATGCCCAACACTCCGGCCCTCATTGCCAGGGGAGTTATCGCCTATACCCCGTCCCAAGGCGTGCCGGATACGGCATTGGCCCGGCTGAATGAAATACTGTCCGAAACGGGAATCGTGGACCGCGTCCCGGAAGAGTACCTCGACGGGGTTACCGCCCTTTCCGGGTCCGGGCCGGCGTTTACCTATATGTTTATCGAAGCTTTGGCCGAAGGGGGTGTCCGGGCGGGGCTCCCCCGGGAGCTTGCCCTGAAGCACGCGGCTCAGACGGTTCTCGGCGCCGCCGCCATGGTGCAGGAAACGGGCCGCACCCCGGAGGAACTCACGGCCATGGTGGCATCCCCGGGGGGAACGACCCTGGCGGGGATCGGCGCTCTGGAAAAGGGCGGATTCACGGATACCGCGGCGGCGGCGGTGGACGCGGCCTTCCGGCGGGCGGGAGAACTGGGACGGCGGGAATAATTTCCCGCCGGATCACAGACAGCGGAATCCTATTCCGCTGATTTCTTCCCGCCTGTTTTGGAACCGCCTTTGCCTTTGGCAAGGCGCCACAGTTTTTTCAGCAGGCCGATCTTTCCGAAGAGCAGCCAGTAGAAGAGCGACAGCAGCAGTACTATGGGAATTCCGTATACCACGATTCCTATAAGCACCACCACCACCGTGGCCGAAAAATCGCCGAAGGATCTGAAGATATCCCCGATCCGGTCGCCCAGGGTTGGTTTCGAATAGGACACCGCCGTGACAGGTCCCAGCAGTTCCAGGTTTACCGTAGCGTAATCCACGAGATCCGAAAGGCCCTTGAGTTCCGTACCCACCCAGTCGATTTCATTCTGAAGTTCGGCGATGCGTTTTTCCACCGACAGGATTTCTTCAATATTCGCCGCCTTCCCGAGGTATCCCTGGAAGGTCCGCAGAAGTTCCCGCTTGGTTTCGAGCCGGCCTTCAAGGTCGTAATACCGCAGGGTGACATCCTCCGCGGTCTCGGTGCGGTACAGCGGCCGGCCTATGGAATCCAGGGACGAAAGAAAATCGCCGTAGGACGCGGAAGGAATCCGGATGGTGTAGCTCCTGGAGTTTTCATATACCGTACTGTACGAAATATACGCGCCATATTGTTTGAGGGTATCCGTCAGGCTCTGCACGGTTTCATCCAGGTCCTGGACACGGTAGCGGATGGTGGCCTGCCTGACGAGCTTCCGCTCAACCCCCGCGGCGGTGGCGGCCTCCGCTGATTGGGGAACCTCGGGAGAAGCCTCCGGTGCCGCCGCGTTCCGGGACATCTGCGCCGAGCCGCCGGAGGCCATATCGGCGGCAGCGAAGGATTCATACGAGCCCTTTCCGCCGCAGGAGACAAAAGCCATCCCCAGGATCACAAGCAACGTGACAGCAATCCATCTGTTCTTCTTCAGCATACATACTCCTAATTATTAATAAATACGGAAACACTGCGTTTATTCACCGAGAACCCGCACATGGACGTGCCGGGTCCTGGGACCGTCGTATTCGTTGAACCAGATGCCCTGCCAGGTTCCCAGGAGCAGGCGGCCGCCGGTAACGATAACGGTCAGGGACGGACCCACCAGGGCGGTTTTAGTATGGGCCGCGGAGTTGCCTTCGCCGTGGCGGAATTCCCGGCGGTCCGGGGAAATGGAATCCAGGGCGAAGAGCACATCCCGGGGAACGTCGGGGTCGGCGTTTTCGTTGATGGTAACCGCCGCGGTGGTATGGGGAACGAAAACCACGCAGATACCCTCCCGAACGCCGGAACGGGAAACGATGGACTCGACCTCCCGGGTAACGGCAACCCATTCATCCTTTGCCCTGGTTTTTACGTTGAAACTTTCTAAAATGGTCATGGTTCCTCCCATGGCAACCGCATTATATTTGTACACCAATGCCGGGGGCCCGCTAATAATAGCTTATGCGGAAATCGGCGATTGTTTTAAACCCGATGCGGTCATAAACCGTCCTGGCTGGTATATTACTCTTTTTAACAAACAATGAAAGGCCCCAGCCTTTGGAGCAAAGCTCCCGGGCGAAGGCGGCGGCCATACTGGTCGCGATTCCCCTGCCCCGGAATTCCGGAAGCACATAGACACCGCCGATCTGGTACCGCGTAAAGGAACGGGCATTGGTATTGATCTTCCCGATAAGCCTGCCGCCGAGTTCCGCCACGAGAATTTCCTCCTCCGCCGCAATCCGTTCCACCGAACGGCGGCACGCCGCCGGATTGAATTCGGCCCCCTTGGGAAGGACTTCCTCCTTTTCGTATGCCGCCTGGAGTTCGTACAGGGAATCCATATCCCCGGCCGCGGGACCCCGCAGGACAGGTCCGCCGGTACGCTCCGGCGCGGCGGGAACACCATCAAGAGCCATCAGGTCGTAGTCGATACCTTCGGCAAGCGGGAGTCCTTTCCCGGCGAGGATACGGTCCAGGACCGCGACATCGGCGGCGAGTCCCTGGACCGCGTGGATACTATATCTGTTCAGGAACCGGTCAAGGAATTCCGGCTTCGGACCTGTTCCCCAGGAAACCGGAAACAGGGAACGCCGGCTGTGCATGAGCAGCGCCTCGATTGTCCCGGCGTCATTGTACCGTCCCCAGATATGGTTTCGGCCTCCTTCCCGAAGGAGCCGTCCGCAGGCGGAAACACAATACGGCTCATGGTCCCGGAGAAAGGCCTCAAGGCCGGGATCTTTTTCCCGGCGCATGCGTTTCCAGCGCCGGAGGTTATCCATGGGGATCGGTCCAGCGGGGTTCATGCAGAGGGAATGGAATGGTTCCCTTGGCAGGGAAACGGCCCAGGATCGCTGAAAATCCCGCTATAAAGGATTCCGCCGCGTAGCTGTACACCGCCACCGCCCCGTCGATCCAGGGAACCGTATCGAGATACACGGGGCTCAGAACTGAAAAAACGACAACCCGCTTGCCCAGACTGCGCAGGTTCTGGAGAACCCTGAGTCCGGCTTCGTCGGAAAGGCAGAAAATAATCGTATCCGCCTGCCGGGCGTAGCGCAGCATTTCAGCAGTCCCCTGGGACGGGGAGTACCAATAGGACAGGGCATCGGGAAAGGCGGCTTTTCCGGCGGAAAAGAACTCCCGGAACTGTCCCGCCAGGAGCACCGAGCCCGCGTCTTCCGGCAGGAGCGGAAATACGGAATCGTCTCCCGGACTCTCCACCAGGGTAACGCTCCGGGCCGCGAGGTCGAGAAAAAACGCCGATCCTTCGGGGTCAGGAATTCCGGTCCGGACTTTATCCAGGTCCGGTATATAGGCAACCGCGGTGCCGCCCCGGAGGAATTCCAGCTTGGCCTTGAGAATACGCCGGGCGGCATCCCGGACACACTCCCGGAACACCGCGTCGGTTTCCATGGAAGCCGCAAGATATCGCCAGATCACATCGTTCATATTGGGAGTCTTAGACAGCATGACGATATCGTTTCCCGCGAGAAGGGCTTCCTTGGCCGCCCGGGAAAGGCTCCCGGCGCTCATGGTGGCGCCGTTCATCATCAGATCATCGGTAATGACAAGACCCGTAAATCCGATTTTATCCCGGAGTATATCCTTGAGGAACCATGATGAAAGCGACGCCGGGGTTGAGCCCGAGGGCGTCATGGGAAACGCGAGGTGGCCGCTCATGATCGCGGGGATACCTTCCTTTGAAAGCATGCGGTAGGGAACGAGTTCCCGGTTCCAGAGCACGTCAAAGGACGCGTCGATTTTCGGAAGCACCCCATGGGAATCGAGGTCCGTATCTCCGTGGCCGGGGTAGTGTTTCGCCGTGGCGATAACCCCGGCATCCCGGTGGCCTTTAACAAAGGCGGCGCCGAGAATACCTGCCTTTACCGGATCATCCCCGAAGGCCCGGGAACCTATCAGGGTTGAATCCCGGTTGGTATACAAATCCACCGTGGGGGCGAAATTCATATTAATCCCGAGGAGCGCCAGCTCCCGGCCGATGTAATACCCGGAGTAGTACGCGTCCATGGGATAACCCGACGCGCCGATGGCCATATTCCCCGGGGTTTCGCTGGTGGCTCCCTTTACGTGGCGTATCCACCCGCCTTCCTGGTCGGTGGCCACAAAAAGGGGAATCCCGAGACGGCCCTCCAGGGCTTTTTCCTGGAGGTTCCCCACGGTTTCCGCGAGCTGGAGGGTATTGTCGGTATTCCATCCGAAAATTTTAACCCCGCCGATATTCCGGTCCCGGATCCAGTCCATGATAAGCGGCGAAGGAGTTGCCCCGACCCATCCGAGCATGAATGTCTGGGCCAGGGCCTCCTCATCGGTCATTTCATCAACCAGGGCCCTGGACAATTCCTCCGGGGTTCCCGGTGAATTAAAATCCAGGCCGAAGAGTGTGCCCGCCAGGCACAGAAGTACGGGAATAACCAGAAACCGGCGCGGTATCACAGGTAGCTTTCACCCTTGAGAGCATCGATATACATTGAAACACTGTGGGCGGCAATGGCTCCTTCGGCGGCGGCTACCACCACCTGACGGAAGGGGCTGGAGCGGACATCCCCGGCGATAAACAGCCCGGGCATGGAGCTGGCCATGGACTGGTCGGTTATTATGTATCCGCCCTCATCCATATCGATCCCGGGTACCAGATTCGTCTGGGGAATGGAACCGATAAAAACAAAAACCGCGTCGGTTTCTTCTTCATAAATCTCCCCGGAATCGAGGCGCTCGAGCACAACCGAAGAAACCTTATTATCGCCCTTTATTTCCAGCATTCTGGTTTTAAACCGTACGTCAATATTCGGGTTGTGTATCACCCGTTCGGCCAGAGCCTTCTGAGCCCGGAAACGGTCCCGCCGGTGGATAAGCACGACCTTATCGGTGAGATTCGCCAGATATTCCGATTCGACACAGGCGGAATCCCCGCCTCCGACAACGAATATTTTCTTGCCCTTAAAAAAGGGACCGTCGCAGGTGGCACAGTAGGAAACGCCCCTGCCGGAAAGTTTGTCTTCCCCGGGGATATCCAGGGTACGGTGTTTTGCTCCGGTGGAAAGAACCACCGTATGGGAGGTTACGGTCTGCCCGTTCCCGAGCCCTATTTTAAAAACATCCCCGTCTTTTTCCAGGGACAGGGCGGATTCTACCATAAATTTCGCCCCAAACTGTTCCGCCTGCTTGTGCAGATCCTGGACGAGTTCAAACCCCGATTTGTTGGATATATTTCCGGGGAAATTCTCAAGGATGTCGATGAGGAGGGCCTGTCCGCCGGGGGCCATCTGTTCCAGAACCAGAACATTCAGGTTTGCCCGGGCGCCGTACTGGGCGGCGGTGAGACCCGCGGTTCCCGCTCCTATTATTATAAGATCAGCGTCAAGCTTTGCCATACCATACTCCTTGGATTTCACATTTTCCGAAAATATGAATACATTATATAATATTAATAGCTTTATGAAACCGTCAATTAACCAGGGTAACCGCAGTATACGGAGGATTCCCCACAGAAGCATAGTGAATACCGGGGCAGGGGGTCCTGCCGGAGTGTATGGGGTATGGTTCCTGCCACGGCGGGAGGGGGATATGGGTTATGTGGCTGCCTGAAAGAAGCCGGCTGTTTACGGGTATCCTCTTTCTGATGCTGGCAGGCTTTTTTCCGGTGTCCGCGCAGCAGGGAACCGCCGAATTTCCGCGGCTCGAGGCCGATCCCCGGGGATACGAATACGCCGCGGAGTTCAGGGAAAAAGGAAATGACTGGCAGATTATGGCGGATACGTCGCTGTGGGCTTCCGGCTGGACCGGCGCCGGCGGAGACTTTTCTGTCCCGGCGGCAATCCGCGCAGCCGCGGAAGAACTGCGGAGCAGCCCCACCCTGCCCCGGGACGCCCGGGCGCGGGGTGAATTTATCCTCGGTTTTATGCATAAACGGTTTCTGAAAACGTACTCCGAACGCCAGACCAGACTCGATATTCTCGTTGAAACCGGACGGTACAACTGTGTCTCCTCCGCGGTGCTGTACGTGATTCTCGCCGAAGCCGCGGGGCTCGATACCCGGGGAGTCATAACCAAGGACCATGCCTTCGTGGCAGTGGATACCGGTGATGAACTGATCGACGTGGAAACCACCAACGAGTACGGATTCGACCCGGGAACCCGCCGGGAATTCCAGGACCGGTTCGGCAGGACCACCGGCTTCGCCTACGTTCCGCCGAGAAATTACCGGGAACGGGGCGATTTAACCGTACTTGAGCTTATTTCACTGATTTTTACGAACAGAATCGCCGGCCTTGAATCCCAGCGGCAGTACGCCGAAGCGGTGGGACTTGCCCTTGACCGGGCGGCCCTGCTTTCCGGAAGCGGCAGCCCGGCTGAGCCGCCTTTTTTTACGGATCCCCGGAAGGATGTCCTTGACCGGGTCTTCAACTACGGCGCGTCCCTGATACAGTCCGGCAAAGAGCGGGAAGCCCTGGAGTGGGCCGCCGCCGCCCGGTACCGGTTTACGGACGAGTCCCGGTGGGAGGATTTTACCTTCACCGCGCTTAATAATATCCTCGTAAAAATAATACGCGCCGGGGACACCGCCGGAGCCCGGTCGCTCCTGGAAGCCAATGCGGGTCAGGTCAATTCCGCCAATTACCGCACCCTTGAGGGAATGGTTCTGGACGCAGAACTGACGGCGATGGCCTCAGACGCGGGCAGGGACGGAAACAGCGGACCGGTTCTGGCAGCCATTGATGCGGCGGAAGTCCGTTCCGCCATACCCGCGGCCAGGGCTTCGGAACTGCGGACTTTCGTAATTCTCAAGGATGGTGAACGGATTGCGGCGGCCGAAGGCTGGGCAGGCGCCGCGGCGTATCTCGAAACCATGATCGGCCAATACGGAAGCAATCCCCGGCTCAGCAATGCCCTCCGGATTTTCCGGGACAACCGGGCGGCGGACCTTCACAATGCCTTCGCGGAACTGTACAACCGGCGGGATTACGAAGCCGCCCGGGACGCGGCCCGGCGGGCCCTGGAAGAATTCCCCGGTCACCGCCAGCTGACCCAGGACCTGAATATGGCGGAACAGGCGCTGCGGAATCAGCGATAAACAGCGGCGCTACGGCGAAGCTGTTGTCAGCTTGCCGTTGACGTCAAGATAGTACGGGGTCATGCCATCACGGGAAACTGAAAATCTTCGGTAATTATCCTGGACCAGCGTACCGCTGCCTTCCAGGACAGGATCCGTGCGGCTGTAGGCATCCGGAGTAATTACCGCGGCGGGATTTCCGGTGAGATTTGAAATAATCTCGATACGGCTCAAGCTGCTCAGATACACATCATTTAAAGGAATATACGCCGCGGCCCCCAAGTGAATATTTTGGTTTGCACAAATTCCGCCGCCGCCTCCGACAGCGCTGTTGTTTTTTATAGTTCCGCCGGTCATGGTAAAGTTGCCGTTACCGATATAGAGTCCGCCGCCGAAGCCGGCGGAATTATTGTCGATAACGGCGCTCCCGGACATGGTAAAAGCGCCGTCGTTCATATGCACACCGCCGCCGTCAGCACCTGAGGACAGTATGTGGTTACGGATGGTTCCGCCGGTCATGGTAAAAACAGATCCGTTATTATGCATATACACACCGCCGCCGCTGACCGCGGAATTATTTTCGATAACAGCGCTTCCGGACATGGCAAAGGTGCCTTCGCTGATATACAGCCCGCCGCCGCCGCTGCCCGCGGGCAGGGTGTGGTTACGGATGGTTCCGCCGGTCATGGTGAACTTGCAGGCAGGGTCGGTCATATATACACCGCCGCCTCTCAGGGCGGTATTGCTTTCGATAAGGGCGCTCCCGGACATGGTAAATCCTGAGGTGGTATGGGAAGAGGTCGCCACACCGCCGCCGTTGGTGGAAGCAATATTTCCGCGGATAATTCCGCCGGTCATGGTGAAGGTGGTGGTATCGGGGTTATTCACGCCGCCGCCTTGAGGTGCTTCATTTTTTTCGATCAAAGTGTTGCCGGTCATGGTAAATGAAGCGCCCTGGGACAGATGAATCCCGCCGCCGCCCTGAGCGGTTGTTTTATTTCCGATTATTTTCGCGTCCCCTTCCATTCGGAATTGTCCGTACGCTACTTCCAAACCGCCGCCGCCGCCGCTGGAAGTATTTCCTTCCCCGGAGTTGTAACCGCCGATGGTTCCGCCTCTCATTATAAATGAGGATTGGTTGCCCCATACATATACCCCTCCGCCGTAAGTCGCATTGTTGCCCCAGATCGACGCATTCCCCTGGATAATGAGAGTCCCGTTGTTTCCAAGATATATTCCGCCGCCGCTTCCGATATCAAAGCGATTGTTTTGAATCACCGAATTGTCCTGTACGGTCAGGGACCCGCCGGTGTCTATATACATTCCTGCGCCGTTGCCCTCAAAGATGCCGAGGAAACTTCCGCCGCCGTCATCAAAAGCACTGTCCTCGATTGTAGTATTTCCCTGTATTACTGCGGCTCCTCCGCTGCCGACATATATCCCGCCTCCATATCCGCTAACAATTCCCATAGAAGTACTATCAGATAATTTATTGTTCTTAATTAACGTGTTTCCCTGGAGTGTGAGGTTCCCGCCGGCGGATATATATATACCGCCGCCGTAAATCGAGCTGCCGAAAGAAGGCGCTACTGCGGAATTATCCAAAACAGTACAATCTTCCACTGTCAATGTACCCGAAGCAAGATAGATTCCCCCTCCATTTTCGTATTTTCCATTCTTAATGATCAGATCCTTGAGAGTAACAGAAGCGGAGCTGTTGTCGATATATAAAACCCGGCCTGAATTTTCGGCATCCAGAACAGTGGCTCCGCCGTAGCCCCGGACCTTCAGCGTTGATCCGCTGAAGCCGATGATTTCAACGAGCCCGCCGCTCCCCATGCCAGGGTTCACAGTATCCCAGGTGCCCATGAGATACAGGGCGCCATCACGGACGGACTTGGAATTAAGCATTCCGATTCCCGTATTTACACTTTGAACCGGATACCCCGGGAACCAGCCTCTGCGGGGTTCTCCGGGGTCGGAATCTATTCCCGCCACGGGATCGATAAATACCGAACCGTACACAAGGATGAGGCTTTTGTTTTTTTCCGATTCGGTGCAGCCGGTTTTCGTCGACCAGGCGGTAACTTCGTCCCCGGCGTCGACCGTAAACGGCCCCCAATACTGCAGCGTGGTTCCCGCGTTCACCTTGTACCATATTTTATCCGCCGCGGCGGTAAGCCCCACCGCGGCGGTGCGGGCATCATTGTCCTCACTGACCGTTTCGATACTGACCAGCGGCGCCTGTGACAAACCAAAACCCGGCGTCGCCGCTTCGGCGGAGAATCCGTCGCCGTCATACAGGGTTACGCTGAAGTTGTAATGGTCCGTCAGGGAACTTCCCGCGGCCTGCGGCATGGGAAAGAGGATGCTGTACGTTTCGGATTGGGTGTCGTAGGTGATGGTTTTTCCCGAGGCGTTCCGCCAAAGGGTTTCCCCAAGCCGGGAATATTCATCCGCTATGGGTGAACCTTCCTTTTCCCGGTAACGGATTACCAGCTTTTCCACATCATCATGGTCGCCGGAAACATTCATAGTCCAGGAAGCCAGGGGGTAACTCCCCGAGAGAGTTACCGAAAGATTTTCCGCGGCCTCCGGCGGGGTGTTGCAGTGTATAAGAGGGACTTCATAGGATTCGAAGGTCCTGAGTCCGTCAGTGGTTCTGAAGCTGAGCCTGATCTGTATGGTATCCCGGATTTTCGCCTTGAATAATTTAATGAGCACCCGGTCGTAGCGTTCGGCTTCCGCCGCGGCAAAATCCGCCGCCGCCGTGCCGTAGGTACCATCCGTATTTTTCACCTCCACCGTATACACGAGGCTGTACTGCCGGGGATTGCGGAGACGGATGCTCAGAACCGCGGGATTTTCCGCCGTGGCCGGGGCGATAACAACATTGCCGTTATTGGGAGCTGTATCCCAGGAGGTGATGAATTCCCACCGTTCGGCAGAGGCGTTCGACGTATATTCATCTATGTAATCTGGCGCGGAAAGATTGAATAAGTCACAGCCCGGGAGAACCATACACAGGATATATGGAAACAGAACATAGAGGGAAAATTTACGTACAGAACTTTTTACCAGACCATATTTCACTTGTTTAATTATATCATTACTAAATCAATAAGACTATATTGATGAATAAAAAAGCCGGCAAACCAGAGGTTTACCGGCTCCTCAATCAGCTCTCGCGGTTTTACCGGTTAATAATAGCCGCCAGGGTGTCGGCGGTAAATCCCAGATGGGCGGCGACTTTGTCCCCGGGCCCGGATTCGCCGAACCGGTCGACAGCCATGATATCCCCGGGTTTTGCCCAGCGTTCCCAGCCCGTCTTTGTACCCGCTTCGCAGGTAACCACCCGTACGCCCGCGGGAACAATGGTGTTCCGGATGTTTTCCGGCTGGGACTCGAAGAGCTCCCGGCTTGCCATGGAAACCACCTGGACTTTTTTGCCCGGCACTTTTTCCGCGGCCGCCAGGGCAAGGGATACCTCGGACCCCGTGGCGATGACCACCACATCGGGGGTTCCTTCGGTTTTTTTAACAATATACGCGCCGGTCCGGATGGTATTTTTCCAGTCCGGGTCATCCTTGGCAAAAACCGTAAGATTCTGCCGGCTCAGGACAAGCACCGTGGGACCGTCGCGGCGTTCCATGGCCATGGTCCAGGCCTGGGCGGTTTCTTCCGCGTCCCCGGGCCGGAGTACCCGGACATTGGGGATAATCCGCAGGGACGTCACATGTTCCACCGGCTGATGGGTGGGGCCGTCCTCCCCGATAAAGATTGAATCATGGGTCATTACGTACACCACGGGCTGGTTCATCAGGGCTGAAAGCCGCAGTGCCGGCCGGAGGTAATCGGTAAACACCAGGAAGGTCGCGCAGAAGGCCCGGAGTCCGCCGTGGATCTGGATGCCGTTGGAAATTGCCGCCATACCGAATTCCCGGATACCGTAGTATAGGTACCTGCCGGTGCGGCTTTCCGGGGTATAGTCCCCGGCTTCGGGAATAGCCACCGCATTGGGTCCCTTGAGATCCGCTGACCCGCCGACCAGGTTGGTATTCGCCGCGGCGATAGCTGCCAGGACTTTATTGGAAGCGTTGCGGGTAGCGATTTTTTCACCGGTTTTGAATTCCGGAAGCGCCGCGGAAACGGCGGTACCCGAATGGAAGCTGTCCCATTCCTTCCGCTTGTCCGGATTTTCCTTTGACCAGGCTTCGAACATTTCCTGCCAGGCCGCATGGTTCTTCTTCCATTCACCCTGCTTTTCCGCGAAATACGCCGCGGATTCGGGGGCTGTGTAGAAATCGCCGGAAATACCGAGATTCGCCTTGGCGGCGGCCAGTTCCTCGGCGCCCAGGGGCGCGCCGTGAATGCCGGCGGTATCCTGTTTGTGGGGAGCCCCTTTCCCGATAATGGACTTGAGAATTATGAGAGTCGGTTTGCCCGTTTCCGCCTTGGCCTGGGCGGTAAGCCGCTGGATTTCCTCAAAATCGTACATCGACCCCTTCAGAACCTGCCAGCCGTAAGCCTCATAGCGCTTGGCCGTATCTTCGGTAAACGAAATATCCGTCCTGCCGTCAATGGTGATGCTGTTGGAATCGTAATACACAATGAGCTTGCCGAGTTTAAGATGGCCCGCCAGGGAGCTGGCTTCCGCGGATACACCTTCCTGGAGGCAGCCGTCGCCGGTGAGGGCGTAGGTATAATGGTCAACGACGTTATGCTTGCCGGTATTGAAGCGGGCGGCCAGCATGGATTCGGCGATGGCCATCCCCACGGCGTTGGCGATGCCCTGTCCAAGGGGGCCGGTGGTGGTTTCAATACCCGCGGCCATTCCGTATTCCGGATGGCCCGCGCAGGGAGAACCGATCTGGCGGAAGTTTTTGATATCATCCAATGTGATACTTTTGTAACCCGACAGATACAGCATTGAATACAGCAGCATTGAGCCGTGTCCGGCGGACAGCACAAAGCGGTCCCGGTCGGTCCAGGCGGGATCCGCCGGATCGTGTTTGAGGATTTCCCCATACAGGATCGCGCCTAATTCCGCGGCCCCCATGGGAAGTCCGGGATGGCCGGAATTGGCCTTTTCGATGGCGTCCATTGAAAGCGCCCTGACGCTGAGGGCGACTTTTTCCAAAGCCTTGATGTTCATATATAACTCCTCTTCAAGAAATTTCTCATATACAATCCGGCCGGGACAGACAGTCCGGCCTATCTTTTTTTGTACGGCTTAACGCTGATGGTACCAAGCACCGCGGAACCGTTGATTACCAGTTCCCGGGTGTTGTAGCCGTCCTTTCCGGTATCGATGCCCCGGGCAATCTTAGCCTCCCCCAGTACCGGGACCGCGTTCATCCTGACGGTTATCCCCGGAGGAACCCTGAACCGGACCTCTCCCAGAATGGCCACTACGTCGACTTCGGTCCGGCCCGGAGGCAGGTCGTCTTCGTATATATCGATGGTATGGGTGCCCAGCAGGCTGATAAAGGTCTGGCCTTTTTCCGCGATGGCATCCCCGGATACATTTCTTGTGGACAGTATGGCGAAACTTGTCAGGGCGGGACTTCCGGATGTCCGCCGCCGGGAATAGCCGGCTTCGCCCCGTTCATCCGGCCCCCGGGAATACAGGGACGATTCCCGGACTATTTTTTCAATTATCACCAGCTCCCGGTCGCTTTCGGCGCGGTTGATGTATTCCACAAGCCGTTCGTACTCTTCGAGAGGAAGCTCATTGTGGGAATACTGCACCGAAAGAGTTTCTATGGCTCTGTTTTTCCGTTCATCCAACCGGACTTCCTTTGGCATTCGTTCCATGCTGCGCCGCCTATCCCCAGGTCTCTTCGGCCGCCCGGACCGCCGCTAAAATTTCTTCCCCGGGAGCGTTATCTTTGAGCAGTCTCCGGAAGGATTCCTGCTGGCAGAGGAAACTTACGCCCGAAAGTATCTGCAGATGCTCTTTGGTCGACGCGGAAACGATCAGGATCAGGGTTGTTACGGGCTTACTGTCCAGGGCTTTCCAGTCCGTATCTTCTTTAAGAAAACAGACCGCCACAAACTGCTCATCGGGATTGCTGATCAGGGGGCTGCGCGGATGGGGAATGGCAATGCCGTTCCCCACAGAGGTGGGCATAAGATCCTCCCGCTCCAGCATAGCCCGGAGAAGCGCTTCCGGATCCAGGGACGGAGGCAGGTGAATTTTTTCTATACAGGACCGGAGAATTTCCTTTTCCCCTGATCCGGTGATACCGTAATGTATCCCGCCCCGGTTAATGAGTTCCGCAATGTCCGGCCCCGCCTGCAATGGCGCCATGGTTTCCTCCAATTCTTACATCCCAGAAATAGAATATCCGGGTTTTATTGTAGTCTTTTACCGCGTTTCTGAGAATGCCCGGGCAAGACGGCCGTTGTATTCCTCAAGGTCGAACGCGTTGGGATCGAAATCGGCCCCCAGTTCGTGGCGGGCCAGTTTATTTTCCGGACCCGTTTCGTGTTTAAGGGCGGAAACAAAACGCCGGAACCGCAGCGGTCCCCCAAGGGATTCCGGCGGGGACGCGCCGGCGCCGGATATACAGGCGACGGCGGTATCATCCTTCATTTCCTGGTTAAAAAGAAGCAGTATCTTTACCAGCCATTTGCTGCCGTATTCGTACCACAGTTCCATGATACTCTGGGATTTCAGGTCGCTTATCTTTAACTCCGGATCCAGGGGAGAACCGCTCTGCCCGGCGGTGTCCTGGGATTTTCCCTCGGTACTGAAACTGTACTGGTATTTTCCGGTCCAGCCGTACAGGATCTGGATAATACGGTGAACTTCCCGGAGACTGTATTGGTCGGAAACCACGAAGCGGCGCCATACATCGGTGCCGCCCAGGGTCGCCTGGACAACCATCCCCCCGAGGCCGGGTCCCGCCGCGGCGCCGGGCTTTACTACCGAAAGATTACACCGCCGGAAGCTGTCCATGGATTCATCTATAAGATCCTTCATGTCCTCATAGGTTTCTATCATGCTGTCCAGGGAATTTTCGATGGCTTCCAGTTCGGATTCCGACGGCGCTTCATCCACATCGAGATCCTCCAGCACGCTGGCGGCGTGCCCCTGGATCTGTGAAAGAATGACAAAGGTATGCTTGGGATACCATGAACTGTCGATATCCGCCCGCTTGAGCCGGGCCATAAGATCCGCCACCGCCGTATGGAGCTCCCCCACCCGGAGGCGGGTATCACCCATGGCTTTTTCCGCGAACCGCGAGTCCTGCTCTGAAAATTCAGCGTACACGTCTTCGATATACCGGGAAAGATACCGTTCCTCGTCCCGGTTAAGGGTAATAACCGGCGGCACTATCCGCCGCAGTATTTTTCCCGGATCCTCCTCCCTGCGGAACAGGGCATCGCGGATATAGGACTGCACCGCGTATTCCGAAACGGGAATACCATGGCGGAAGAGAACTTCTTCCACCAGGGTCCTGTCCGGAGGGGCCTGGTCCGCGTAGTAATGGACCTGATCGGGAATCTCCTTGCCGGCGTACCAGAAACGGGTCTCGATACCATAGGGGACGGTTTCAATCTGCTCTGTTTTGTTATAGATAAAATCGTCCAGAGCGTAGGCGGGAAGTTCCCGCATACGCTTGCCCCCGTACCAGTAGGCGTAGGAGATCTGTTCCTCCGTGGAGGAGCCGGGACCCTTGTATTTAAAGGCGTCCCGGAACCCCGCCTCGGCTGCCTCAAACCAGTCGTACAATTCTGTCTGGTTCCAGGTATCCTTAGGAACCCGTTCGAGCTCGAAGGTTCCGCCCTTCCAGTCAATGGTTTGTACCGAAAACACGTCGTCAGGTACAAACGAAGTTTCCCGGTATATATTCCGCATATCCAGGGTATGCAGGGAAACTTCCGGCGGGTCTTCGTAGGGGTCGGCGTTAAAGGCGCTCTCGTTTTCCGGATTATCCCGGGCAATATACTGGGGAGCGTACTCCTCCCCGAAAAGGCCGTAATAGGGATAAAACTCCTCCGGCGGCGCTTCGGTGGTGGTAAGGGGAATGGGTTCCCCCTTCCAGGTAAAGATATATTCGTGGGGAAGCAGAATGGGGTTGGCGAAGGGAACACACCGGTGGCCGGGAATAAGGATGCCGTTCATGATTTCAAGCCGGGAAGGCTTAATCACAAAACGGACCGGCTCAAAGCAGCCCCGCCGGGAAATAAGATGTTTTTTATCAATATGAAACGCCAGGTTCCGGGCGTTTACCAGGGCGGATATTTCCATGGACAGCCGCCGGGTTCCCTGGGAGTCAACCATACGGATAAATGAAATCACATCATCAATGGTAAATGGTTCTGTTGCATTTTCGAGAAAATCGTACAATGCATCTTCTTGGGTAACGGTCATCTATGATTACAATATTGCCCGGAAACGCCTATGGAATCAAGAGATGGGGGAGCACAGGGTTGTATATACACCAAACATCCGGTTATACCAGGACCGCGGGTCCTGACGTATAAAAAGGGGATTGGCTCCTCGTCGGCCTGCGGCCTCGAAAGGCGCTCAATCCCCTTTTTATACGCCACCCGGCGCTGCCATCATGGCCGGATGCTTGGTGCTTCTACCTGCAGGGGGTAACTGTTTCCGGCGGGCGGCTCCCCCTGACTCCAGCCTTGCCGGCCCATCTGTGGAGTTTTGCTCTGCAAAACTCCTAAAAGACTTGGCGCCGCAGGCGGCAAGTCTTACGCCACCCCCACTTCGGGTTCCTCGGTCCGGCTTTTTTTCCGGGCTGGGGCGGTTCCGGAGAACGGCAGTCCAAGCAGATCCATGCACGGTTATGAAAACAGCATATCTGGGTCACTTTTGACCGCGCAAAATCCCAAAATGACACACTTGGGTCGTTTTGACGCATTCCAGAAAATAAATATCGTTTCTCCGGAAAAACCTGCCGGGGGTTAAGAAAATTCCGTCCGCGCGGAATAGTTTAATTTCATCATATTTCTTTATAATACAATAAATTAAAAATTTTCGCCGAAAACCGGCAATCTTCTGAGAAACTTGGCACGGATCCTGCTTATATATACATGAGGATGCAAAAGGACAGTTGGTCCGGAACATCCCGGAAACTTTATATAAATGAACCTGGAGGTATCATATGAAATCTGTTACCCTTTACCGGCCCGTATCTATCGATAAGGCACTGAATGATTTTGACCGCTACATGGAGTCATTCTTCGGTGATTCACCTTTAACCCCCGCGATGCGGAGTGGGAACTTTGTTCCCGCGGCGGACATCAGGGAAAACGACGAAGGCTACACCATCGATGTGGAGCTTCCCGGCTATGATGAGAAAAGTGTAGAAGTCCACGCGGACGGAAGAACCCTCACCATAGAATCCAAGAAAGCCGAGGAAACCGAAAAGAAGGAAGACAATTTCGTCCTGCGTGAACGGAGGAGTTCGTCCTTCAGCAGGTCATTCAGACTGCCGGAAGACGCGGACCGGGAAAGCATTTCCGCCCGCTTCAAAAACGGTATTCTGAGTCTTGAAATTAAAAAACAGGCGGAAGCCAAGAAACGGCTCATCGAAATCGAGAGCAAGTAAGTGACGGAAAGTTCCGTCTGACGGAGCTTTGAAGGAAAGGAGCGGCCGGGGCATCACTGATGTTCCGGCCTTTTTTTGCGCAGGATTTAAAACCCGAATTCTCCGCCGATGAGAATCACCTTGATCCTGCCGGCGGGTTTGCACAGCCGGGTGGTGACAATATAGGAACAGATGGAATCCAGGGAACTGCAGTTTGCGCAGGCGCCGTTTACGCTGCAGGGGGCCGAAAGCGCGGGGAACCGTTGCATATTGATCGGACCGGCTATGGTCCGGGCCCGCTGCACCGCGTCCTCCAGGGTTTTGACAACCTTGTTCATCCCGGCGACAACGATAACGCTGCGCGGACCGAAGCACATCGCGGCGACCCGGTTGCCGTTGCCGTCGACATTAACCAACTGTCCGTCTTCGGTGACGGCGTTGGAGCTGGTGATAAAGGTATCGCACAGAAGAGCCTGACGCATAAGCTCGGTCCGCTCCTCCTTTGATTGGGCCGTATCACGGTCGATCACGGTATATCCCCGTTCCCTGAGGGTCTTCTGGATTCCCAGGGTTTCGGCGGTTACGGAACCGCCCCAGGATACCGTATCCGATTGGGGGATCAAATCGAATACCTGTTTCAGAGCGTCCGCCGGATCCGCGCAGTACCACGCCTCAAAGTGGCGTTTTTTCAGGGCATCGGCTATTCTCGGCCCCAGTTTATCGTTCCGCAGCTGATAGGGTGTCGTATCCATCTCCAAACTCCTCTCCAAAAATTTATCCCAGCAGGGCTTTAAGGGCCGCCAGGTCATTGGGAATTACGGAACTGTGAATGGTCCGGTCCATGGCCTCCCGGAGGGAGGGAGGAACCGGCACGGGTCCTGTCAGGGGTTCCACCACTTCGGAGAATTTGGCGGGATGGGCGGTTCCGAGAATGGCCAGGGGGCCCTGGGGAACGATGCCGCCGGCCAGAAGTGTGTCCGCCGCCTGCCAGCCCACGGCGCCGTGGGGATCCAGGAAATAAGCCGCTTTGCCGCGGACGTCCCGTATGGTTTCCCGGGTGGCTTCATCCGAAACAAAAGCGCCCCGGATCCGTCTTTTCATTTCATCATAGGACCAGTGGGAGGCCATGCGCTCAAAATTGCTGGGAGCGCCTACATCCATGGCGTTCGAGATTGTAGCCTTCGAAGGCATGGCGTTATAGATACCGCTTTCAAGGTACTCCGGTACGGTTTTGTTGATATTGGTAGCCGCGATAAACCCGGCGATGGGGGCGCCCATTTCCATGGCGTACAGCCCCGCGGTAAGGTTTCCGAAGTTGCCGCTGGGAACGCAGAATCTGACCGGATGGCCCCGGACCGGGCCGTTCGTTCCCGGAACGGCCGAGGGTCCTTTCCGGGGAGTCGCTTCCCCGTCGGGATGCACCCTGCCGTCAAAAGCCGTTCCCGCGGCGGCGGCGTAGTACACAGCCTGGGGGATGAGCCGGGACACATTTATGGAATTGGCCGAAGACAGCTCGTGGCGTTCCCGCAGCCCACGGTCCGCAAAGGCAGCTTTTACCAGGGCCTGGCAGTCGTCAAAGCTGCCTTCCACTGCGGCCGCGCTTATGTTGCCGCCGAGACCCGCGATCTGGCGTTCCTGAAGGGGCGAAACCCGGCCCCGGGGATAGAGAATGGTCACGTCGATTCCCTCCACCCCGAAGAACCCATCCGCCACCGCGCCGCCGGTGTCCCCGGAGGTAGCCACCAGTATCCGCAGAGGGCGGTCTTCCCCGCGGCGCAGGTACGCGAAGGCCCGGGCCATAAACCGGGCGCCGAAATCCTTGAACGCCGCGGTTGGCCCGTGGAAAAGCTCCAGGACCATCCGGTCGCCCACGGCAATCAGCGGGGCGGTAAAGGGGTACGCCGATTCAATAATACCGCCGAGCACCGGAACCGGGATATCATCCTGAACATAGGGCCTGATTGTTTCCATGGCCACCTCATGGAAGGCCATGGTTCCCAGGGATGTTTTTACGGCCCCGGAGTATTCCGGGATAGTTTCCGGCACAAACAGACCGCCGTCAGGAGCCAGGCCCGCCAGGGCGGCCCGGGCAAAGGAAACCGGATCGGACTGTTTTCTCGTACTGTAATATCGCATAAGGTTCCTCTGTATTAGGATTTCCGGCCCGCGGCCATTGGGTGCGTACCGCTTACTTCAGCTTTTTCCGCAGCTTCCGCCGGGTTTTGCGGGATTCTTCCCGTTCTTCCCGGTCTTTGGCCGACTGGGTATCCGGATCGAAGACCAGAGGTTTGCTGTCCGGAAGCCGGGAAGCCACGATAAGCCATATACCGCCCCCCAGGATCATGAGAAAACACAGCACCTGGCCGGTGGAAAAATTGAACAGCGATGAAAAGAGCGCCGGGGGTATGCCGTTTTTTACCAGTTCAATCCGGTATCCCAGGCCCTCATCGGGTTCCCGGAAATATTCGATGATGAAACGGAACAGGCCGTATCCGATCAGGTACATTCCCATCATGAAACCCCGGAAGGGTTTCCGGTTCCTGAGAGCCCAAAGGATGAACCACAGGATAACCCCCTCAAAAAGCGCTTCGTACAGCTGTGAGGGATGGCGCGGAAGGTTTATCAGGGCGTTGGGGTTTGTTATTTCAATACCCGCCTTCGCGGCGATATCCCGGACCCAATCCAGGCTGGCGGAATACGGTTTCGCGTGGGGGAAGATCATACCGAAGGGGCCGGCGGTTACCCGGCCGTAGAGTTCACCGTTGATAAAATTTCCGAGCCGCCCGAAGGTAAACCCCAGGGGAACACCGGTAACCACCATATCACCGATTTCGCGCATATCGTATTTTTTTCTGGCGCAGTAGATAATGACCGCGATAAGGCAGCCGATAACACCGCCGTGGTAACTCATTCCCTGGAGCCCGACAAACTGGCCGTCCCGGAAGGGCCAGAAAACCAGCCAGGGCTGGAGCCGGTATATATCGGTGGGTTCGTATACTATTGTTGAAAAAATCCGGGCTCCCAGGAGCAGCCCGAGAATTCCCCAGAAAAAAAGCCCCGAGATGCCGTCGTCATCCATGGGAAAATTGCGTTCCTTAACCTGCTTCCGGAACAGAACATACGCGATGGCAAAGGCCACCAGATACATCAGGCCGTACCAGCGGAAGGGCAGCCCCGGTATAATTTCCGGGTTAATCCAGGAAGGAAAATCAACAGCCAATAACATGAATACCTCTACTGCAGGGGCCTTTCTTGGATACGTCCCAGTTCCCTATCGAAATAGAAAACAACACGGCTCCGTTTCTGCTTTACTTCATAATAGCGGTCATGACTCTCCATGACCACCCCCGGATATATGGTACCCCGAACCCGGATTTCCGATTCCTGGTGTTCCTCGAATTTTTCCCGCAGATTGAATACCCGTAATCCGTACTGCTCCAGGAGCTTCATGTATTTTACTTTTTCCGCCCGGGCGGCGCTGAGCGCCGCGGGGATGTGTTCGGACTGTTTGATTTTTTTATCGATTGCCAGAAGGTGGGTTTTGAGCTTTTCAATTTCCCGTTCCGTTACTTCAATCTGATCCTTGATGAGGTAATCCTGGCCAAAGGAAATTTCGGTGCGGGTTCCCTGTTCGGTTCCAATACTCGCGGCATCAACCCCGCGGCGGGCCTTGCATACACCGCCCACAAGGCGCCCTTTTTCTCCGGTAAGGACCAGTTTCCCGTTGGTTTTTATATTGCAGAGCACGCAGCCGTTTTTGACGCGGATATCCTCCACCGCCAGAAGGGTCGCCTGCTCCACGAAAGCGGCCTCAATAGTGCTCCGGGCACGGACGACTCCCTTTCCGGCGCCGATTACCCCCTGGGCAATCACCACCCGGCCGCCCGCCGAAACCAGGGCGGATTCCGCGGTTTCCCCGATCAGCACATCCTGCCCGCCCATAACGGCAAACCCCGGCAGGACCTTCCCGGAGATCCGTACCTCCCCGGAAAATTTTATATTCCCCGTGGCCGGCCCGACATCGCCCTTAACGGAATGCAGGGTGGCGATACTCAGTTTGTTCCCCTTCAGGGTGAGTTCCCCGGACCGGGCCGCCACCAGCCGGATTCCCCGTCCGGCGGGCTCCTCCCGGACGGAGTCGTCATGTTCAAGCACCACCGAAGTTCCCTGCTCCGGCGGCAGGACGTTTCCTAAAACATCAAATCCCGCACGGCCGTCCTCACCCTGTCGGTTTATTTCCGCCAGGGGAGTGTTTTCATCAACCGAAACGAGACTGCCCCGGTTCTTATAATCCGCCCTGCCCGACGCCCCGATATTTACCTGCTGCGGCTTATTAAGGGCCACGAGCCATTTAACCGCGGAGCCGCCTTCGGAGACCGGCGCTTCCCCCCGGGCGACTATCTGCGCCGGGGAATGCCCTTTCGCCATGGCGGTTCTGTAGGCAGTCTCCAGGGCGGCCTTATCGACACCCCGGACGACTCCCGCGTCCTTGAGGGCGGCGGTGATCATATCCGGCTTCAGGGACCGGCCGGCGCCGGATTCTTTGACGAGTTCCATGGACGCTTCCATGGAATCCTCCGAAACCTGGACGATTACTTTTGAATCCCGGTAATCTATCACCTGGCCCCAAAAAGTATTCCCGTTTTCATGGATAAGGAGCAGACCGGGATATTCGGTTATGATATCCGTTCCCCGCTGGTGCAGACCCTGGAATAATTTTATGTCCGGGTCGTTTCCGGGCATACCGGGGAGCTCATTCCCGAAAACGTCCTTTCCCGATTCCCCTTCCCGGGCGGGGCTGATATTCGCGACCCGGAGATCGCCCCGGACCGGGGCAACGCGGTTGGTTTCGGATAAGGGAAAATACTTATCTTCGGTGAGCAGAGACTGCCATTGGGGAATCTGGCCGAGCCGGTCCAGATAGTCCTTTGCTTCCTCATCGGGGAGGAATTCAACCAGGTAATTAATCCCCCGGTCTTCCCCCCGGGAAGCGCTTCTTCCTTCCGCCAGGGTGTAATCCTTCAGCTCCAGGTCAGGCCCCTGCATAAACGCGAGGATATCCGCCTTTACCTTCTCCGCATCGTATTCCCGGACCCCGGAATCCTTAATCGCCTGGGAAATGGCCTTCATCTCCAGGGGGCGGGCCCCGGCAACGCCTTTTCTGAGCAGAAGCCGGGCGCTGAGCTTATCCGGGGAAACTATGACCTTCGCTTCCGCTTCCTGGGTGCGGAACAGGGGATATGCGAAAACAGCCTCGCCGGAAGCAACCGACCGCGCTATCTCGCCGTCAATTTCCCCGGAGGTTACCAGTTTGGATTCGTCCGCACCCTGCTCAAGGGCCGCAGCGATCACCGCCTGTCCCGATGGAACCGCGAACCGGGGATCCCCGGGTTCAAATTTAAAAAAAAGCGTTACCCCGTCGGATCCTTTTTCCACGGACCAGAGGGGCTTTGCCAGGGGCAGTATGTCGGCCCAGTCTTCGCCTATCCGGACAATACCGCCGGCATCCGCGTAAATTTCATTCTTCTCCCGCCGGATCCCGTTCCCAAAAAGGAAAAGCCCGTCCCCCAGCTGGGAGGGAGGAACAGGCCGGCCGAAAACATTTTTTCCGGGTTTTCCCGGCTTTGGAGGCGCTATGGTGCCGAGCTTCACGCCCCGGTCCGCGTACCGGGTTTCCCGGACTTCAGGATTAACCTCGGCGGGCTCCCGGGTTTCTTTTTTGTCCCAGGTTACCACCACCTCTTCCTTCGCGGGAAGGAACGGAAGCTTTGACGGTTTCGTTACAATGGTTTCGCGTTTTATCTTTTCGGTTTTGATCCGGAACAGTTCCGGGGGGCCGGCTTTGGAAAGGGTTTCTCCGGCAAACGGCGCCACATCGCCGGGGACCGGCAGTTCTTCCCACTGGACCTGTTCGGCGGCCGGATCCTCCGGCGGGATCCCCTCATACAGAACCGCCTCTATAGGAGCTTTAGCTTTAGCGGCTTTTTTTAGAAAATCCTCAATAATATTCGGCGGCGGAAGGGGCGCCAGGCGCTGCTCACCGATAATCTTGAACAGGGCATCCGCGTCCCACGCGAGGCCGTCCTCCTCGGGAGTGAATAGGATTTTCGCCTCCAGTTCCCGAGGGTCGATTTCAATAGATGCTGTTCCTTTAGCAAACAATCCTGCCATACCGCCAGCAGTTCCGCCTCACCGTAAAAATAGGGAACTTCTAAAAACTGAAATTTTTAGAGGTTCCTGTAGATTCACCAACCGGGTTATCTCACAAGTCTATTATACTTTAAATCCCTGGGATATTGCCTTGGTCAGCTTGCTTTTTAAGAAATTATTTTCCTTTTTTAATTTGACAATCTCGAACTGCTGGGTTTTGACGGTTTCAACCAGATCCCCCTGGGTAAGCACGCCGCTGTGGAGCAGTTCCTCCACGTATTCCATTTTATTGTTGAAGTCCGTTTCCGCTTCAATGGTAGCTTCCTGGAAACTTTCGTCGATATCCCGCTCACTGATGGAAAAGTCCTCGTCGTCGCTCTGGAGTATCTTGTCGGCGATACGGAAGATCGCCTGAGAAAGGACCGACTGGGGCTTGTAGAGCACAATGGGAAGCCGCGACGAAAGAGCCACATCCTGCATGTTGTCCCGGTACATTATTCCCAGGTGCTCAATTTTCAGATCCAGATACTCCTCACAGGAACGCCGGATTTTCATCGCCACATCCGCGTCCTTGGGGTCCTCAATCATGTTCATAATAAGCCTGGGATGGAAACGATCCATGGTTTCCCGGAATTTGGCGTAGGATTCGGGGTCGATTTTGCTGATTTCCTGGAGCATCCGGGGAATATACAGTTTCTGCAGACCCGTGCTGTCCCGCCGCATGGATTCGAGGTACTCCAGGGCCTTGGTTCCCTTGGTAAAAACCGTGTACATCAGCCGGAATACCGTATTCTTGAGGAACACATAGGCATTGAGGGTCGCGGTAACCGTGGGGGCGCTCACCACAATGCCCTGGCCGGACAGCAGGAAAAAATCAAGGATAAACTGGTGTGTCCCGGCCCCGAGGTCGAGGATCAGGATATCGGCGTCCAGGGAAAGAAGTCGCCGGACCAGGGCCTTGCGCTGCATGAGCTTGACATTGGCGCTTCCCGGTATTTCGCCGTCTCCGGGAATAAATCTAAGGTTCGGGATATCCGTATCGATTATTATTTTAGAAAAATCGGTTTTCGTGTCATTGAGGAACGTACCGATCCCCGCCTTCGGGGCCTGGCATCCGATGACCAAATGGAGGTTCGAGGCCCCCAGGTCAAGATCGGCCAGTACAACCCGCTGGCCTGCCTGGGCAAAAGCCACGGCGAGATTTGCGGCGACCAGGGATTTTCCGACGCCGCCCTTACCGCTGGCTATGGGAATAATACGCATTAAAAACCTCCGTTATCGGGCTCCCCGGCGGGTTCTTCCGAGGACTCCCGGGCCTGCAGGCGGCCTTCTTCCGTTTGACGCGGGCCTATGCGTCTGAGCAGCAGAGACACTCCCAGGATAGTACCAATATCGGCAAGACACAAAAGAAGTGTGAGCCCCAGGATCATGAGTCCCGAGACGGCATTCATGGGAAGTGACACGAGAATATTATTGAAGGAAAAGCCCAGCCAGGCGATAAAAGAACCAATGCCGATAAGCTTGCCCGCCAAATACAGCGGCAGATACGACGCGTACCTTGCAAGGCTGGCCCATATAAATAAACTCATCAGCGGAAAAAGCGCGTTGGGAGCCGCAAAAAATATGTACGGCATGATTCTGCTTCCCGGGTCACCCATGGAGGGACTGAAAAAAGCGACCATACAGACAACAAAAACAAGCCGGAAAAGATCGTAAACAAACAGGGCGAACCTGAAAGGCCGGTAAACTTCCATGCTAAAACTCTACGGTTCTCCGGGAATGCGGTCAAGGGGGAAGCACAGAATCTTTGAAACCGGAAAGCATCCGTGGGTATCGGTTCTGCGGGGCCTGTCATAGTGGAATGGGAATGGCTCCTCAGCGGCCTAAAGGCCTCGAAAGTCGTTTTATTCGAGAGACCCGGCGATACCGTTACGGCCCGGGTGCTTTCCGGCTTAACCGGCTCGGTACTTCCCTGCGCGGGGTGCTGGGTATGAGAAGCTATTCCGTATTAAGGAAAACCCGGGACGGAGATTGACCACTTGGCTTGACCGGCCACCTGACAATACTCGGCCCAGCATCCCACACCCACCCTCCCCGCGGAAGGGCAGCCGCAGTCCCGGAATCTTGCAGACAAGGCAAAGAAGCATGGCCCATAATGGTAACGCGGGGTATCCGGGGACATGGGGTATGAGCGACTTTCGAGGCCGCAGGCCGACACGGAGCCATCACCCTTTCTCTGTGACAGGACCCCCGGTCCCGGTATCCACCATGCTTCTTTGTGTTATATCCAGGGTACACTGCCGCTGCCCGGCAGTATCATTGACAAAACCCCAGGCTTTTCTAGAATGAAGTAATGAGAGAAGATATGTCACCGGCCCCAAAAGGCCCATTTCCCTTCAAATCACTCTGGGTTTTTTCAACCATTGCGTTGTGCGCTATATTCATTCTGGCTTCGGTGCCCCCGGCGGGAGCTCAGACCAGGGAACAGGATACCCGGCGTTATACATCGATTATCCAGAATGTGTTCGATTTTATTCAGAAACATTATGTGGAAGAAGTTGAGCCCCAGGCATTGTTCGAAGGCGCCATGAAAGGCATGTTCGATGCCCTGGAGGATCCCTATTCTTCGTTCCTGTCGGAATCCGACATGTCCGACCTGAACGAAACCACCCAGGGCAGTTTCGGCGGGGTCGGACTGTACATATCCAAGCCCGTGGGAGAAGGTACCGGCGGAAATCCGCCCTATGTGGAAGTGGCTTCACCTATCGAGGATACGCCGGGATGGCGGGCGGGGATCAGCCCCGGGGATCTCATAATTGAAATAAACGGGGAGTCCACCGACAAGCTGACCATGGACGAAGTGCTTGCCCGTCTCCGGGGGGAACCCGGTGTTGATGTGAAACTCATCATCCGCCGGGGAGAAAAACTGGAATTTCCCGTTACCCTGACCCGGGCAATTATCGAAGTTCCTACCATAAAATACGACATGATCGGCGACGTAGGGTACCTCAAGATCATAACCTTTACGCCCATGACGGTGGACCGCGCAAAGGACGCCATTGAATTCTTCAAAACCAAGAATTACAAATCCCTTATTATCGACCTCCGGAACAACTACGGCGGCCTGCTCCAGTCGGCTATCGGCATCTGCGACCTTTTCCTGGAAGGCGGAGTGGTGGTTTCCACAAAATCCCGGATTGCCTCGGAAAATATGGTGTTCACCGCGCGGCGCAGTACCGCCGTGCCGACGGCCATGCCCATCGTGGTGCTCATAAACCGGGGATCCGCGTCAGCATCGGAAATCGTTGCGGGGGCGCTGAAAGACCGCGGCCGGGCGTTGCTGGTGGGTGAAAAATCCTTCGGCAAGGGTTCGGTGCAGCAGGTATTCCCCATTGACCAGGTGGGTTTCAAGCTGACCACAGCCCGTTACTATACTCCCAGCGATGTTAATATCGATAAGATCGGAATCCCCCCGGATCGGGAGGTCAAATTCCCCGAAATAAATGAAGAACAGGCTGAAGCCTTGGGGCAGCTTATTATTTCAAACAAGATTCCCGATTTCGTAAAGGAACGGCCCGAGGCAACCCAAACTCAGATCGACGGGTTCGTCAGGGATCTCAACCGGGAATACGGTATTGACGCTTCCCTGCTCCGCCGCCTGGTCAGAAATGAACAGAACCGGACCACCATTGCCCCGGTTTACGACCTGGAATACGATGTACAGCTTCAGGAAGCGGTTAATATTATCGGGAACAGCAGTTACAATCAGCTCCTGCGGGACGCAAAGACACTGAAAACCCTGCAGGATGAAGCAGCCCGGGAAGAGGAGGCCATTGTGTCCTAAGGCTGGGCCCGTCCGCAGGACGGTTCCTTCCGCGGGACTCATACCATGAAGCAGTTTCTGCTGAAAACAGCACCGGATGATTCCGGCACTGTTTCCGTTACCGGCGACGATTTCCATTATCTCGTACGGGTACGGCGGCTTAAGCCCGGGGATGTCTTTTCCGCGGTCACCCCGTCGGGAGAAAAAGTGAACCTCCGGGTCGGCTCCGTGTCGTCCCGCCGGCTCACCGGGAGCTGCACCGCATCCACCGGGAATTCCGCGGAACTTCCGGAACAAACCGCGGTGACCTGTCCGGAACCCCGGATACTGCTGTTCCAGGCTATACCAAAGGGTTCAAAAATGGACCTTATCGTCCGGCAGGCCGCGGAAGGGGCGGTATCGGAAGTGGTTCCGTTTTATTCCGCCCATTCAATTCCCCGGGATACCGGGAGAGAAGCGAAAACCGAACGGTGGCGGAAAATTATCAGGGAAGCCCGCCAGCAAAGCGGTTCGCTGGTGGAAACCACTGTCAGGCCGCCGGACAGCATCGGAGGGATTCTTTCCTACTGGGAAACCATTAAAAGCCGGAACAGCAGCGCCCTGGGACTTCTGCTCCATCAGGACCCACTTGAACAGGGGTCCTTCCACGGCTATCTTGGAAGCAATCCCGAACTCGTTGCCCTGGCGGTTGGCCCGGAGGGCGGCTTTTCTGCAGCGGAAACCGCGTTATTTGCGGATGCGGGTTTTAAACCCCTGGTAATTGGATCCACCGTTCTCAGGACGGAAACCGCGGCGCTCTGCGGAGTCGCCGCGGTCAGAATTATACTTTTGGAGAAATCATCGTGGATGCCGCAGAGCAGACAGCAGCCGAACGGATAAGTATTTTAAAAGTTCCCCTGGACATTCTTCCCCCCGAAGCCATGGAAGAAAAAATTTACGGATTGCTGAAAACAGAGAAACCCCAGAATATTGTACTGCTTTCATTGTGGGACCTGCTCAGAGCCAGGAGAAACAGCGAGTACCGTTCCTACGTCCTCAACGCCGCCCTGGTAATTCCCATATCAAAAAGCCTCATCGGCGGGGCCCGCTTTTTAACCCGGAAAACCCCGGTACGGTACATGCCCTTTGACTTCGTGATCCGGCTCCTCACAATCCTGGAGAAGCGGGAATACTCCCTGTACCTGCTGGGCGGGAAAAAGTCCATACTCCAGAAAACCGAAAAGAACTTACGCCAGACCTTCCCCAAGCTGCGGATCGTCGGACGGTATATCGGACGGTTTGAGCAGGCGGAACAGGGAACTATCCTCCAGGCGATCCGCAAGGCCGGCCCGTCGCTGCTTCTGGTGGGGAAAGGCGTCCGGGGCCGGGAGAAATGGATTGCCCGGCACGGCGGCGCTCTCAATCCGGCGCTCAGGCTCTGGTGCAGCGATCTCTTTGATGTGTTCGCGGAACGCCGCCGGAGGCCTTCCGAAGGAGTTTTCAGACGCGGAATGGAATGGATCGGGTTCTGTCTGCGGAATCCCTTTAAACTATTCAGGATTTTTCCGTACCTGTACTACAAACTGCTCCTGGTGGTGTACCGCCTGTTCGTAAAACCCTCGGCTCCGGAGACCGGTTCCGAATGATTGCGCCGTTACTGCGGTGTTCTGTTTTTACCCCCAAGCCAGGCGATTTTGGTAAAAATGGCCTTAACATACCGGCCTTCCCTGATTGTCAGCCCCGCTCTTGAGAATAAATCCCTAAAAAAGCGCTCCTGTTCCTCCCGGCCCTGCTGCTTGTAGAATCCCAGGGTTTCCAGGGACGCGCTGACGGAGGCGGTCACCTCATCGGCAGCCTTCCGGTCCATCGGCGCCCACCGTTTTCCCGGCGGAGGGCCCAGGGCCGTATACAGCTCATAGGCGTATACCTGGACCGCGTGGGAAAGATTAAGGGAAGGAAAATCATCACAGGCGGGAATATGGGAAGCCAGGGTGCACAGGGCCAATTCGTCCCGGGTCAGACCGGTCCGCTCATTGCCGAATACCAGGGCGGCGGTTCCGTCTTTGCCGCTGAGGTACTCCGCAGTTTCCCGGGGGGTGATGGTGACGGATTTCCGGCGCTGCCCCATACGGCGGGTAGTCCCGATCACCAGAGAACGGTCGGCCAGGGCGTCCTCCAGGGAGGAAAAATGCCTTGCTTTGTCCCAGACATTTTCCGCGTGTACCGCCCGGGCCCGGATAACCGCCTCGTCGGGAACACATTCCGGGGCGACAATACGGAGATCCCCGAGCCCCATATTGGCCATGGCCCTGCAGACGGCCCCGATATTTCCGGATTCCGACGGCCGGACCAGGACAACCGCAATATCACCGGGACCCATAGGTTCCCCGCGGAAAAAAAGACAATATCCAGGGTAACTCGGAACGAACCATCACAGAACACCTCATTTTATGAGTCTCGCACACTCTGCACCGGCAGACTGGCGCCAGGGGCCATGTTCCTCACACACCCAGCCCTCCCGCGAAGGGCAGCATAGAGCCGGTTAAGCCGGAAAGCACCCGGGCCGTAATGGTAACACCGGGTCTGTCATATAAAACGACTTTCGAGGCCGAAGGCCGACACGGAGCCAATCCCCTTTTTATACACCAGGACCCGCGGCACCGGTACACCCCGGGTGCTTTCCGGATTGAAAGATTCTGTGCTTCCCCGCATAACTTTATATAAAAATTCGCTATAATAAAAGATATGGAACAGTGTTTCAGCGGCAGGAATGCCCTGGTTATCGGCGGAAGCGGCGGAATCGGAGCCGCGGTTTCGGTGCTCCTGGGTGAAGCGGGTGCCCGGGTCTGGGTCCACGGCGGGAATTCCCGGGAACGGCTCGGCCGGACCGTCACCGCCATCCGGGACAAAGGGGGAACCGCCGAGGGACTTCTCCTTGCCCTGGATAAACCGGAGGCGGTCCGGGAGATTTTTGACCGGGTTCCGCCGCCGGATATACTCGTCTGCGCCTGGGGCCCTTTCAAGCGGGGTTCTCTCGGCGCGATGGCCCCGGAAGACTGGACCAGTCTCGTATACGGCAACCTGGCCATTCCGGGGATCCTTGTGTCATGGGTGATCGGTAAAATGATGGAAACAGGCTGGGGACGGATACTGCTGTTCGGCGGTACCGGAACCGCCGCGGTAAGGGGTTTTACCAGCACAGCCGCGTATTCTTCGGCAAAAACAGCCCTGGGAGTCCTTGCCCAGTCAGCCGCCCGGCAGGCGGGGTCCCGGGGGGTTACCTGCAACGTCCTCTGCCCCGGCCTGGTGGATACAGAATATCTGAATGCGGAAGCCCGGGCGTACAACCGGGAACACAGTCCGGGGAATTCCCCCATGATCCCGGAAGATGTGGCGAAAACGGCTCTGACGGTGCTGGGGAACCCCCGGCTCAACGGCGCGGTCATTCCCTTTGACGGAGGTATCGTTTTATAATAAAAAATCGTGAAATATTGTAAAATTTGGGTATATTATTGGATACAGAATGGTATGAATGCAGTATCCCAGGTTTGACAAATTTATAGTGAAATAATAATATATAATGGAGCGTAAGTGGCCGATACTGTATTATATATATGATTTAATTAACCATCCAATTCCCGCGGGGGACAGGGTTTTGGGACGAAGGGAGCGTCATGACTAACAACGATATAGTTCCTGGATTTGATGATGAGAAAGATGAAAGCCTTAAAATAAAGCTTCAGAAGATTCCTGAGGTGGAAGGCTGTCTCGTTCTCTATCTTACAGGGTATATAGATACATACAACTCAAACTACTTCCAAAAACGTGTCGCCAAGGCGATTGAAGCGGGATTTATCCGGCTGATTTTCCAGTGCGGAGGGCTTAACTACGTATCATCCACGGGCATCGGTTCCTTTACCGCCTTTCTTAAGTCAGTAAAACCCAGAGGGGGGGATCTCGTGCTTCTTGAGATTCAGCCCAAGGTTTATGAAGTATTCCAGCTCCTTGGTTTCTCCCAGTTTTTTAATATCAAAGACAATCTGGATGATTCCATCGATTTTTTCCGCACCGGTTCATCAACGGAAAAGGTTTCGGTTTTTCCCAAAATTTTTGCCTGCCCGATCTGTTCAAAAAAACTCAAGGCAGTCAAATCCGGCCGGTTCCGGTGCTCCGAATGCAAAACAATCCTAGCAATCGACAATTCAGGTCAGGTATTCCTCGGCTAAGGACGGAACCGCTAATCCCAAACTCCGCAGAAGGAACAGTCCATGCAGGAAAACAAGGTTGAACAGTATCTCATCGAACTCATGTATACCTACCGTGAAATCGAAAAAAACATGTGGCTCATAGATGATGAGGAACACGATCTTGAAGGGATCGTTGTCATGTATACCGAACCCCTGGTGATCATCCGCGCGGTGATTATGGACGCCCCCCAGGAAAAAAGACTCGAGTTTTTCACCAAGCTGCTGGAATTGAACGCCAATGACGTCCTCCACGGAGCCTACGCACTGGAAGAAGATCAGATTGTATTAATTGATACCTTAGAATATAATTCTATGGACTTTACGGAGTTTAGGGCGACCCTGGATGCCTTTAGTCTGGCTTTGACCCAGCACTACCCTATTCTCTCAAAGTACCGCGCTCAATAGTACCGGTAAGCGCCGGCGTTTTAAGCCCGGCGGCAGGGAGGCAGGATAATATGGGAATTTTTTCGAGGTTAAAAACCCTCATTTCATCAAACGTAAATGATGCAATAAATAAAGCCGAAAAACCGGAGAAAATGCTCAACCAGCTGCTCATTGATATGAACCAGCAGCTGATCGAGTCCAAGAAAGCCGTGGCCATGGCCATCGCGGATGAAAAAAAGCTGGAACGGGAGGCCTTGAACCAGCAGACCCAGTCCCAGGAATGGGAACGGAAGGCCATGCTGGCGGTCCAGGCCGGCAAGGATGACCTGGCCAAGGAAGCCCTTCTCCGGAAACAGGAACACGACAACAATTTCGTTGAGTATCAGAAACAGTGGGAAACCCAGAAAGCGTCGGTGGACCGTCTCAAGGAATCCCTCAGGGACCTTCAGAATAAAATAGAGGAAGCCCAGCGGAAGAAAAACCTCCTCGTCGCCCGGGCAAAACGGGCGGAAGCCCAGCAGAAGATCCAGAGTACGATTTCTACCATGTCCGGAAACAAAACGGCCTTCGAAGCCTTTGACCGCATGGCCGAGAAGGTGGATCAGATGGAAGCCCAGGCCGAAGCCGCCCGGGAACTTGACGATCTTACCGCCGGTTCAAACCTGGAAAAACGTTTTGCGGAACTGGAAAAATCCGACACCTCCGCGGACCTGATGCTTCTCGAACTGAAAGAAAAAATGAAATCCCTGCCGGATAAATCGGAATAAACCCGGCGGCGGCGCAGGAAGGGGTTTACCGGACGCAATTCTTTATAGTGAGAGGAGTTGTCCGTCCGGCAGGACCCTGGCAGTCTGTTAATATTCTGTGGATAACTTGTTTATAGTTCATAATGACCCATACCACTGTATCCGTTTGTATACATTTGTAATTTTCCTATATAGAACCCACTACAGGCAAAAACACTTATCTCTTTATAATAAAAGGAATTATTTTAATAAAAACCGCGCTTCCCTAAAAATGACATCTGTAAATTGCTGATGACTGGAGTCATAAATCAATTTTTTTTTCAGTAAAAAAAATTCCTTCTGTGGAAAACCTGTGGATTATTTCCGTATTACCATTAAAAAACAAACCGGCCCCGGCAGTTCACGGATCTGCCTTTTGTCCGCAAATATCTCTTCGCGCTTGCATTCGGACTTCAGCCATGCTAGGCTAAAGTAGTGAAAGGTTTAGCGCGCTTAGTGATATTTTTTAGTATCTGTTTCGTTCTAACACTCCTGTTATCGTCTTCGGTTAAATTTATTGACATCTGGATCGGAGAAGCGCTGCAAATTCCGGCTAAATCCATCGCAGTACTCCCTGTGTTTCTTGATTCCGTAAAAAAATCGATACCCTTTACCATATATTTAACGGTTCTTCTTACCCTGAGCTATTCGGTCCGGCGAAAAATATCCGCCCCGGTGACTATTATTGCCGTTTTCGCGCTGTCCCTTGGGCTCACCGCGGCGGTTTTTATCGGCGGCAGGGATATATCGGGAATTCCGCCGAACCAAACCGTGACCGATCCGAAAACATTGGGTGAACCGGGGCTGATGCTTTCCGAGGGCCCCATCACCATGGTGCTTCTGGAGAGCCCCGCGAAAGCCGACGGAGCCCGGGTGGTGGCAATTCCGGGCCAGCCGCTGCTGTACCAGGCCGTTCCCCGGGGGCCCGGGAACACAATCCTGCCCCTGCCGGCGGCTTCGTTTTCCAATGAGGCGCCGTACTTTCTGAAAAGTATAATCCTGGATTTTTCTCTGGTTGCGGATAACTATGAAACCCTGGTCAACCAGGGGATTCTGCATTTTATACTCTACGCCGCCGCGGTTATCCTGCTGCTGAGCTCCCTTCGGTTTCTGTTTGAGATGAGTGTCTGGCCCCTGGCGAATCTTTTTTTGGGAGCCCTGGTATTCCGGGGGATTGTGGCCTTTGAAACGGCGCTGAATTCCCGGGAGGTCCGGGAACTCCTCACGGGGTTTACCCGGGACAGGATACCTTCTTTCGCTCTGGGACCTTCAATTCTCGCGGTCTTTGCGCTGCTGATCATCCTGTATACCATCCTGGTCCATATCGCCCGGGGAAAGAAGGCTGACAATGGATAAAAAAAACCAGCCATTTTCCGCGGTAAAAATATTCCTTCTGTATATTCCGGCTTCCCTGGTAATCATCCTGGGATTCAGGATGATATTTCCGGACCAGGCCGCTCCCCTGCCGGTATTTTCCTTTAAATGGCGGCTGATCCTGGGGCTGATTGATTTTATAAAGCTTTTTCCCGCCCTGGCTCTGTCGGCGCTGGTCATATCCTTCGGTCTACAAAGATCACCGGCGGAACAGTTCCGGAGTTTTTCATCCCAGTTTCTCGAAATAATCAAGGGCCATATAATAACAGCCATCATAGCCACGGCCCTGTACGGACTGCTTTTTCTGCTGGCCTATCCCTTGGCTCTTGACGCCCGGTCGGACATGGCTTTTGAGGGATACCTCTTCAGAACTTCAAAAGAACGGGCCCTGGAAGAAGCCGATACGGAGTCGTGGCCCGAAGCGGCCCAGTTCCTGGCCATCTGTGAACGAATCTGGCCCCAGAGCTACGAAACCGAATCCCTGCGGATCCGGGTATCCATAGGCCTCGACGAGCTCCGTCTGGCGGACGGGTCCGGGAACGCCTACGGGTATGAACCGCGGGCATCCCTGGGCATACCGGAAGAATGGGTTCCCGTGGATGCCACCGAGGCCTATACCATGGCCCAGGAAGCGTTCAGCCAGGAACGGTACTACGATGCCCACTGGCTGGCAACCCTTGCGGGGCGCCTTGCCAGGCAGGGAAGCGCGGAACAGCTGCGGTTTTCCCTCCTCGCCAATGAAGCCTGGAACGCCATAGCATCACTGGAACCGAACGCCCGGGAACAGTATTCCTATTCACTGTTTCATAAAAAACGGGACGGCTATAACGCGCTGGTTTCGGGAGATTGGATCAGGGCCTACTATATCTTCAAGGAACTGGAGGGACTCACACCCCAGGATCCGGATGTCCGCAATTTTCTTGCCCTGAGCGAAGACGGGGTCCGGGAAATAGCCTTTTTTATTGATGAAATGGACATGGCCATCGGGGAAATCCTCAACGGGGCAATTTTTTCCATACCCAGAACCGGGACCGGCGGAATCCCCGGAGGCCGTCTGGTGATTCGGTTCTCCTCACTTTCGAATTTCCCCGATTTTTCCTACGTTATTGGCGTCGAGGCAATTGCCTTTAACCGGGACGGCTCCATGGCTTTCCGGGTGGAAGCGCCCTACGGCAAGATACTTCCCCTGCGGCTCGATACGATGGATGAACGGACCCGGCGGACCAGTACCAGTAACCAGCTGGTGCTGCTCATGCGGACGCTGGACAGGGATCTCGAAACCATCCAATGGGGCCCCGAGTGGACCGGGCCGGAGCGGCCGGAACTGAGCGATACCCAGATGATTCTGAATATATCCTATAATGATTTTCTGCTCTCCGCGAAAACCCACCGGGGTCTTGAAAGCCTGTCCATCAGGGATCTTGCCGCCGGAGCCGCCGGGCTCGGAACCCGCGGGCATATACCGGAGGTTTTCCAGGCGGAAATGCTTCACAGAATCGCGGAACCGGTCATTCTGCTTCCCCTGGCAATCCTGGTGATTATTATGGGCTGGCGCTTCCGGGCGCTCCGGCGGCCCCGGTACCTCGGCATACCCATGCTCGTTATTATTCCCGCGGTTTTTGCCGGCATGATGGCTTTTCTGCGGTATTTCAGCGGCAGTATGGGTATCTGGATGATCCTGGTAATGGGTTTTTCCGCGGCCATGGTGGTATTCTGCGTGTTTTCCCTGGTGCTTTTTGTTACCGCTCTCATAATTCTCGCGGGACAGCATGGCTGATACGTTCCGGGGATTCCGGAATTTACGATCCGCCGCCGCCTCTTTATTGAAGAAACTGAAGAACCGGCGGTTCCCCTGGTTAGGCCCTCTTGCGGGGGGCCTTATCGGGCTTTTCGGCGGCGCCGCGGGGGTAATTATCGGTATTATCCTGGGCTATCTCATCCGGGAACTGTTCGGCCAGTTTAAGAGTGACCGGGATCTCCTGGAGTATCTGGTAAATCCCGGACAATCGAATTTCAGCGAACCGGACCCGGGAATGGCGGCGTACTGCGCCCTGGGGGTAATTATCATCGCGAAATCCCTGCAGGCCCGGGACCGCAGATACATCGCCGACGGCAGTGAGACGGCGCTCAAACCGGTCCAGATAAGCGCCGCGGAATCCTTTCCCAACGGCGGCGACCATGCCCCGGAACTCGAAGCCTTCTGCCGCCTGGCCGCTTCCAAGGCGGATATGCTCAACGCCGACCTGCTGGCTGAAAGTCTGGCCGCCCGCAGGCTCCCTTTCCGGGATCAGGCGTACCTCGGCCAGCAGCTGGAAATGCTGGCCTTCGGCCCGGGGATTGAAACCGGCTACTATATTCGGACACTTCTCGATCCCGATTATTCCGGCGGAGGGACACACGAAAACGCTTCCCGGGAAATACACACCGAAGCCGACCCATGGCTGATTCTCGGGCTCGACCCCGGGACTCCCCGCCACGAAGTAAAGTCAACCTTCCGGAAGCTGGCGGTCCAGTTCCATCCCGACTCGCTCCAGGAACTGGATAAAAAACACCAGGAAGATGCGGCGCGGGCCTTTATTACAATTAAGGAAGCCTACCGGCAAATCATGTCCCAGAGGGACAGCGGAAAACAGCCGGATCCTGTTTATCAGCAGTCGTCCCGGCGCTGAATACGCGCGCCCAGGGATGAAAGCCTGGCAGCCAGATTTTCATACCCCCGTTCAATCTGATAAACATTCCGGATAACGCTTTTTCCCTCGGCGGCCATGGCGGCGATCACCATGGCCATACCGGCCCGCACATCGGGGCTGGTGAGCTCCGTTCCGGTCAGCTTTGTCGGACCGGAAACAACAGCCCGGTGGGGATCGCACAGGACAATCCGCGCGCCCATACCGATAAGCTTATCCACAAAGAACATCCGGGACTCAAACATTTTTTCATGGACCAGCACGGTACCCTCAACCTGGGTGGCAACCACGGTTATAATACTTGTCAGATCAGGCGGAAATCCCGGCCACGGCGCGTCGTCGATCTTCGGAATCATGCCTCCGATATCACAGTTGACCTTGAGCTGCTGGTCCTTCGCGACCCGGAGGGTACTGCCTTCGTGTTCCCAGGTTATCCCCAGCTTGCTGAACGCCACCTTCGCGGGGCGCAGATCCATGGGCCTGGTTTCTTCGATTATAAGTTCGCCCCGGGTAGCCGCGGCCAGCCCCAAAAAGGAACCGACTTCCATAAAGTCAGCACCGATTTTGAAATCACAGCCGCCCAGTTTTTCGACACCGTTTATCGTGAGTATATTGGAACCGATGCCGTCAATCCGGGCGCCCATGGCCACAAGCATCCGGCAGAGATCCTGGACGTGGGGTTCGCTGGCGGCGTTGGTAAGAATCGTCTGGCCCTTGGCGAGAACCGCCGCCATGACGGCGTTTTCCGTGGCCGTCACCGAAGCTTCGTCCAGGAAAATGTCCGCACCCGTGAGCGCGGGGGCAGAAAAAATAAAGGCTCCGTTTATTTCAACCTGGGCGCCCAGTTCCGTAAGAGCCAGGAAGTGGGTATCCAGGCGGCGGCGGCCGATAACGTCACCCCCCGGGGGCGGGAGTACGGCCTTTGCGGTCCGGGCCAGCAGCGGTCCGGCAAACAGAATAGACGCCCGGATTTTCCGGGCATAATCCTCGGGGACCTCCGACTGCCTGATATTGCCGAGAACCATCCTGTAGGCATTGGGTTCCAGTTTTTCAACGGCCCCGCCGAAGGACCTGTACACATCCAGCATAACCTGGACGTCTTCAATATCGGGTATATTGCGGAGCACCACCGGTTCATCCGTGAGCAGCGTAGCGGCGATACAGGGCAGCGCGGCGTTTTTATTGCCGCTGGCCCGGATCGTTCCGCCTACGGGGTATCCGCCTTCAATTAAATACTCATTCATAAAACTGACTTTAACCCTCTATAGGAACCGCGTCAACAGTATTAGCGGTACCTGCATTATATGCAACTCAGCAAAGAAGCATGGGGATATTGGTCTTCGGGTCCTGCCCGGCTGTATGGGCTCTGGCTCCTCAGCGGCCTTCGGCCTCGAAAGTCGCTCAGAGCCCATACAGCCGGGCACCCCGTGTTACCGTTATTACACCCATGCTTCTTTGCTGCTTTTCTGTAGCAATGCAGATACCGCTGTTGGAAAAGAGGGTGGAAAACCGAAGATTTGGAGCCAGGGGGAGGAGCCCTTCCATGCAGGGCAGCATAGAGCCGGCTGAGCCGGAAAGGACCCGCGGCACCGGTAACTCCCGGGTGCTTTCCGGCTTGCCAGACTCTGTGCTCCCGCATAATACTGGAAATAAGGGGCTCGGGAATGAAAGCTTTGTCTATGCCGCGGCGGCTGGCGGTGCTTGCCGCGGGATTGTTTATTTTATGCAGCGCCGTTCCCGCGGCGGCCCAGAATTTCAAACCCTTCACCTTCCTCAGGTTCATCGAAACCGAACATTTCCGGATTATCTTCCCGAAGGAATCGGAATCCACCGCCAGGACACTTTCCCAGTACGCCGACGGACTTTACGAACGGATTTCATCCCTCCTGGGCATTACCGTGCCCGGGAAAATTCCCGTAACCATAACTCCGCACACGGACCAGTTCAACGGATACATGAATTCCATGCCCTACCCGCATATTGTTCTGTTCGATACGCCCATGGATCCGGAATGGACGGTTTTTGAGAATTCCCTGAAAAGCCTCTTCCTCCATGAGCTGACCCACGCGGTTTCCCTGAGCAGCCGCGGTCCTTTTCTGGAGGCGCTCCACAGGATTTTCGGCGGATGGGTATATCCCGCGGGACTGAACGCGCCGCTTTTTATGGTCGAAGGGGTAACGGTAAGTTTTGAAAGCCTGGACGGGTTCGGCAGGGCCAACGATCCGGTGATTAAGCAGAAACTCCGGCAGGCTATCCATGAGGGAAAATTTCTTACCCCATTCCAGGTGTCCGGGGTCTACGACCTGCCGCCGGATCAGGCGGCCTATTACGAATACGGCGGGCTTTTTTCAGCGTATCTGCAGGATACCTATGGTATGGAAAAATACGCCAGCCTCTGGCAGGCCATGGGCAGGCGGTTTTACCTTTCCCCGGTGGTGTATAATTCAGGGTACTACCATCTTTTTACTGCCGTCTATGGAATCACCTTTACCCAGGCCTGGGATGATTTCCAGGCGTCCCTGGCGCTGCAGGGCCTGAAAGAGAACAGCGATATAATTCCTCTGAAGGGACCGCGGCCTTTTATCGATGCCATGGCGGCGGGCGATGGCCGGGTGTTCCTGCTGGACCGGCGCGGCAGGAAAATTCTGGCCTATGATCCCGCGGCGGATTCCCTGGAAACCCTGGGCCCGGCGGATTCATCGGCCTATTATTTCGGTATTTCCCATGACGGAAAATACCTGCTCGTATCGGGCTACCGGTACGCCGATTCTCTGGCCGCCGCCGCGGCCGAGGAATACCGGACCGATACCGGAAGAAGAACCGGGCGGTCATGGAAAAACCTGTACAAAGCGGGATATTTCCGGAAGGGACTGATCGGGATCGGATCGGACCTTCACGCAAATACTGTTGTATACCAGCCATTCTCCGGAGAACGGGAAATCCTGTTTGCCGGCAGTGAGGAACTGGTCTTCTCCAATCCCTGCGCCATTGACGATTCCTGGATCGCCTTTGTCGCCGTCAGGCGCGGTATCCGGGAACTGTGCGTCTTTAATTACGATACGAAACAAACCTTTACGCTGCATTCGTCCCTGGAGGACGACGCGGAACGGTGGCGGTATATCCGGGACCTGCGGGTGTCCGGCGGCCGGATCTTTTTCAGCTACAACCACGATGACCGGATGTACAAACTGGGAATAATCGATGTTTCCGGGATTGCCTCGGCGGCCCCTTTAGGCACGGTGGAGGCTTTTTTCGGGGAAACGGATTTTTCCGGAGGGGTTTTCTCTCCCGTCGCCGTAAACGGTGAAATTTACTACCGCGGGGCCTTTGCCTCCCGGGACGGATTGCTGCGGTACCCTGGGATTCCGCAGGGTACCGCCGCGGCCCTGGAATTCAGGCCCTGGGAAGGAGAGGCGGAAGCCCGGCGGAACCGGCAGGTTCAGGAACCGCCGCCCCTGGAATGCCGGAAATACTTCGCCATCCGGTACCTCAACCCTTTTAAGCTGTGGCTTCCCACAGTTTCGGTACGGTATGAATCGGATTACCTGCGCTTCGGCGGGGTCGGAATCGCTTCGGTAATGATAGATCCCACGGATACCAATACGGTCATACTGCAGGCCGCGGCGGATATCCCCGCCGCAATGGCCATGGTGGATGTTCAATGGCAGAATTTGTGGTTCGGGATTCCCCTGACGGTCACGTTCTCCGATAAGGTTGACCGCATGACCGGAGATTCCTACCGGGCCACCCGGGCCGGCATCAGCGGCTCTTTTTCCCGGGGCATGGGGAACGAGCGGAATTACCTGAGCCTCAGCGCCGGAGTTTCGGCGGCCTTTACCGCGACAAATCCCAAGGACGGCTCCAGCGCGTATACCTGGGGATACGATGAATCACGGTACAGCGCGTCCCTGGGGATTGGTCTAACAAGTCTCCGCCGCCAAAGCTGGCAGTTTTTCGGCGATGGGATCAGCGGCTTTGCGTACGGCAGATCCCAGTTCAGCGCCTGGGAACCCCGCTTTGACGGGATTATCCGGGCAGGATTCGAATCCCGTTTTCCCCTGGGGCTGAGTTTTTACGGAGCCTGGGACGAGACCGGAATGGATCTTCATGGAAAATCGAGAACCTACGGCGGATCGCATTTCGATTCCCTGGCATCATCGGAATACCCGGCTCCGGGCAGCCTGGATCTAACGTGGCTCGCGGGGGGCGAAATGGCTATAAAAATATTCTCCCTGGAGATTCAGAAAAACCTGTCCCACCTGTATTTTAACCGGTTTTACGCGGCGGCGGCATACCGCGCGGCGGTCTATGACAGTCAGGGCCATCCCGATGCCCAGGGAACCGCGCTCGCCGGGGATATACGCCTGGCCCAGTCTGCGATTCTCCGGATTGCTCCGGTTATTTCTCTTATCCCCATAAAAGCCGTTCCCATCAGCGTGGAACCCAGCGTCTGGGGCGCGTGGAAACTTTCCAATACCCTGAATAAGTCCGCGGAAACATGGACCGACCACGTTATGTTCGGATTTTCCCTTTCCCTCGGCTGGTAGGAATTTCCAGCATGGCCAGAGTTACGCCGCCTATTACCAGGGCGGCGCCGGCCCACTGGAGCGGGGTCAGCCGGTCTCCCAGGATGAAGAATCCCGCGATACCCGTAACCACGGGAATGAGGTTAACGAAAACCGTGGAAACCACTGCCCCCAGGACCGCCAGGCTCTGGGCGTAGAGAAGATATCCCAGGGCGGAGCAGCAAATCCCCAGGAAAACCACGTGAAGGATGGTCCCGGCATCGGGGCTTCCCCAGCGCGGGAATTCCAGCGCCGCAAAGGGGAGGAACCCCAGGAGCCCGAAAACCGACTGCCAGAATACGATAAAGATCCGGGAATGCCGGGCAAAAAGCGGCCGGGTCAGGAAACAGTACGCCACCCAGCTCAGGGCGGCGCCGAGCATATACAGGTAACCTGTAATGCTTCCGGATACCGAAAAAGATACCCCCGCCACAAGCCAGACCCCTGCCACGGATACCCCCGCCCCGGCCCACCGGACAGCGGAAATCCTCGGCCGCGGGTCCGCTGCGGAATCCGGGTTTTTGCCGCGCCGCGCCCGTACAAACGCGATCCGGCCGCCGAGCCATTCGGCCGCCATGGTCAGAACGGGGATAGCGCCGACAATAATGGATGCCTCCGAAGCGGTCACCAGGGAAACACCGGTATTTTCAAAAAAGAAGTACAATGTAATACCGGTAATACCCGCCGCGATCAGCCCCGGCAGATCCCGCCGTCCGAGTTTTTCATCGGGTATAACAATTTTCTTAATAATGAAAAGAAAAAATACCGCTATGGCAAAACGGAAAGCCCCCAGGGTCATGGGAGGGAATACCCTCAGGGCAACCTTAATCGAAATAAAGGAAAAACCCCAAAACAGGACACACACAACAATCGCAGCTAAAGCCTTCCGCCGGTCATTCATGGGACTATGGTACAGAATGCAGCCAGTTAAGACAAGGAACGGACATACACTTTAAGCCCGAAAGCTCCCGGAGATACCGGGGCCGCGGGTCCTGTCATGAATAAAGGGGAATGGCTCCATGTCGGCCTCCGGCCTCGAAAGTCGCTCATTCCCCTTTATTCATAACACCCGGCGTTACCATTACGGCCGGGTGCTTTCCGGCGTGCCTGGTCAGTTGACCCTTCCGTATAGGCTGCTTCCAACCGGCGAAGGGGGTGTCACATGAAAAGAAATACCGCCCAGCGGGATTTCTTTTCATGTGACAGGCCCCCCGGACCCGGTATCTCCATGCTTCTGTGCTGGGCAGGCCGGATAGTGCAGGTACCCCGCGGTATTTAACTTGCATACTCGGCATAAGTAGGGTAAAACTATCTCAGAGGTAATATAATGAAACTTTGCCCCTGCGGTTCCGGGAGGGCGTACACTGAGTGCTGCGGGCCCTATATTACGGGAGCCCAAAAGGCCCCCACCGCCGAAGCGCTCATGCGCAGCAGATATTCAGCGTACGCGGAACACGAAATCAATTACATCCTCAATACCTGCACCAGCTCCGGGGAGCGGGACATTGATGAAAAGCAGACCCGGGACTGGAGCGAAAAATCAGAATGGCTGGGCCTGGAAATCCACTCGGTTATCAAGGGCGGCCCCGGGGATGATGAAGGAACGGTGGAATTCACCGCGTCGTATATGACGAACGGGCTTAAGGACCGCCACCACGAACGGGCACGGTTCACGAAGACCAACGGTGAATGGCTCTACAGCGACGGCGACATTATACCGGAAACCATCGTCCGCCAAGGGCCGAAAGTAGGCCGGAACGAACCCTGTCCCTGCGGAAGCGGGAAAAAATATAAACACTGCTGCGGCCGGGGAGCTTAATAAGGAGATGTCCATGAAAATCGATCCCAACCTGAAAAATCTCGATGACCTGTTTCCTTCCGATTTTACCGAAGACCAGAAAGCCCAGGCGAAAACGCTGTTCCTCAAGAACTTGTCCCTGGAAGCCCACAAATTCTACGGCGGAAAAATGCAGACCGTCCCCAAGTGCGGTATTTACAGCCTTAACTGGTTTAATGTCTGGTATACCCCGGGGGTATCGAAAATATCCACCACCATCCGGGATAACAACGATACGTCCTTTTCCCTTTCCAACCGCGGCAATCTCGTAGCGGTTGTTTCCGACTCCACCCGGGTACTCGGTGACGGGGACTGTACCCCTCCGGGCGGCCTCGGGGTCATGGAAGGAAAAGCCATGATCATGAAATACCTCGGCGGGGTCGACGCGGTCCCCCTGTGCATCGATTCCAAAGGAAAAGACGGCAAGAACGATCCCGATAAAATTATTGAATTCGTGAAAATGGTCCAGCATTCCTTCGGGGCGGTTAACCTTGAGGACATCAGCCAGCCGAACTGCTTTAAGGTCCTGGACGAACTCCGGGAAGCCTGTGACATTCCGGTTTGGCACGACGATGCCCAGGGAACGGCCTGCGTAACCCTGGCGGGTCTCATCAACGCCCTCAAGCTGGCGGGAAAGAAAATGAGCGACGCTAAGATCGTCCTCCTGGGAGCCGGTGCGTCCAATACCACCATTGCCCGGCTGATCCTCACCGACGGCGGCGATCCCTCAAAGATGGTCATCTTCGATTCCAAGGGCTCCCTGCATACCGGCCGGGAAGATATAAAGAACGATCCCCGGAATTACCGGAAATGGGAACTCTGCGAGCAGACCAACCCCAATAAGGTGGCCACCATGGAAGAAGCCATGGCCGGCGCCGATGTTCTGATCGCCCTCTCAACCCCGGGGCCGGATACGGTCAAGCGGGAATGGATCCGCTCCATGGCGGAAAAATCAATCGTATTCGTCTGCGCCAACCCCGTGCCGGAGATCTGGCCCTACGCGGCCAAAGAGGAAGGCGCCTTCATAGTCGCCACCGGCCGGGGAGACTTCCCCAACCAGGTCAACAACTCGGTCTGTTTCCCCGGGATCCTCAAAGGAGCGCTCCTGGTACGGGCCCGGAAGATCACCGACGGTATGGCCATCCGCTGCGCCCACTCCATCGCGGACTTTTCGGAGAAACGGGGCATCACCCCGGATAATATTATCGCGACTATGGAAGAGACCGAGGTCTTTGCCCAGGAAGCCGCCGACGTGGCAATGGAAGCGATCAAGGAAGGGGTCGCCCGGGTGGAGCTTACCCGGGACGAAGTGTACCGCAGAGCCAAAGAGGATATTGAAGCGGCCCGGGCTCTGGTGGAGGATATGAAAAAGCTGGGACACATTCCGGAGCCGCCGGCGGAAATGCTGGAAGCGGCGCTGGCGAAGGCGATCAGCGAAGTTAAGTAACAAAAAGGGCTCCTTATGGAGCCCTTTTTTATGTACCGCTGGTTTCCGCTATTTTCTTAAGCTGCGTAGTGGCGACCTTCGGATTGGCGATAACCAGGGGACCGGCGACACAGCCGCCGGAGCAGGCCATAACCTCAAGGATATTGCCCGTATGGTTTCCGTCGGACCAGGTCTTGAGGATTTTCATCCCCTCCTTGTTAAGGCCGTCCACAAGTTCCGGCCGGAATTCCGGAATGGATGATTCCGCCAGATTGAGTTTAACCGCCCCGGCAACACCGCCGGACCAGGGGAAACTCCGGCCGCCGGTTTTCGCCGGCCGCTCCACGGCGGTTTCTTCCACCGCCATGACATCGATGTCCATGGCGACAAACAGCGCGCCGATCTCCTCGGCGGTAAGCACATAGTCGACCAGCTGGTCGTCGATACCTTCCTTGCGTTTGGCAAGGCAGGGGCCGATAAAAACCCTGAGATGGTCCGGGTGCTCCCGTGCGGAAATCTCCGCGGTATAATGCATGGGGGTCCTGGTCTCCGATACCCGGGGAGCCAGACCGGGAATATGCTTTTTAACGGTCTGAACGTAGGCAGGACAGCAGCTGGTGGTCATGAAGGGCTCCCCCCGTTCCATGCGTTCGGCAAATTCCTTGGCTTCCTTTTCCGCGGTTATGTCCGCGCCCAGGGCAACTTCGTAGACCTCATCAAAACCCGCCAGCTTCAGGGCGTTGATCAGTTTACCCAGGGAAGCCCGGAACTGACCCGCCACCGCCGGAGCGAAGAGGGCGGAGAGTTTTTTTCCCGCCTTCTTCGCCGCCAGGACATCAACTATCTGGGATTTATCCATCATGGCGCCGAAGGGGCATTCCCGCATACAGCTTCCGCAGTACACGCATTTTTCATAATCGATCCGTTCTTTGCCGTCGGAGTCCTTGGAAATGGCCCCCACGGGGCAGGCTTCCTCACAGGGAACGGGAATTTTTATTATGGCGTGATAGGGACAGACCTGGAGGCAGATGCCGCAGTTGACACATTTTTCCTTGTCTATCACCGCGTGGCCATCCGCCATGGATACCGCTTTTTTGGGACAGTTCATATAACACGGCCGGGCAAGGCAGCCCTGGCAGGCATTGGTCACCAGGAACTGGGTTTTAACACAGGCGTTGCAGGCATCATCCAGCACCGTGAGGATCGGTTCTTCAATCTTCTTCCGGTCTAAAGCTTTGCGGACATACACAGCCAGGGAGGTGCCGTCATCCTCATATCCCTCCACCGAAAACCCGAGCCTGGCCAGCATTCTGGTTTTTAGGATCTCCCGGTCATGGAACACGCAGCACCGTATAGGCTGGTAATCCTTGTCTGAGGTCATTTCATAAGGAATCCGGTCGATGCCTTCCTCCAGTTTGTCTTCGAGAAAAAGCCGGATAATGGATACCAGCAGCTCCCGCTTTATCAGGGCCGCGTTATTGTTGTAATGCATCAGGTCTCTCCAAGTTTCTCCGCGATTATTTTCAGAACCTCCGGAATGGTTGCCTGGGATACGACTGTCCCGTCAACCTCCGCAAAAGGCGCCTTGCCGTTTTTTTTGTCCTTGCATAACCCGAGGCAGGGCGCTCCTTCCAACTGAACATTGTCTTTCCATTTTGCCGGTATGTGATCGTCCAAAACCAGCAGCTCCGATCCGCCCATGACGTAGCAGGCCGTACCGGAACACACAACAACCTTAACAATACTATCAGTCATAACCCTCTCCTTTTCCGCGGGAACAGCATCCGGGGTTCTAGATAAAACGAACCACAGTTTCCTTAAGGTACTTCTCTTCCAGAATCGCCGCAATACGTTTAACCACGTTCCGCCGTATTTCAAGCTCCACGGGCATGGCCGGATCCTGATGGGCTTCGTTGATTTTGGTGCCCACTACAAATTCAATCTGGTCGGAATCGAGGAACAGCTCCACCATACGGGACGCCGGGTTCGGCTTATACCGTTCCCCGCCGGAATACCCTTCGAGGATTTCCGCGACCTTCCCCAGAGTAATGATTCCCTCGGTAACGAGATCGGCGCCGTCCATGACCGAAGCCGGCGGCATCCCGGGATCAATGTCCTTAAGCGAAACCTTTACGGTTTTTCCCAGCTCCCGGGCCAGAATCTGGGCGGTTGTTCCGCCGCAGACCACCCGGCGGCCGGGGAAATTTTCAAAATTCTCCGCCATCTCCCGGTCGCGCTCTTTTTCCACCGACGGCCCGGTCATGACCAGGAGCTTCCGCGGCATCCTGAAGTACACCACCCCGCAGGTTATGTCATCCTTGGAAGTATAGGCGTCGTTGGCTTCCGCTTCCTTTACGATTCTCCGGGCCAGTTCCCGGGCGGAAAGATCGGGGTTGTCCCGGACCATGGTAAGGGCGTAGCGCTGGACCGCGGGATTCCCCCAGCCCAGGGGCTTCGTTTTCGTTCCCATTCCGGACTGGGTAACCCCGTCGGAGAAGAAAACGAGCCGGTCCCCGGGAAGGGCCAGAAATTCTGAATACTGCATCACCGCGTCCCGGATCTGCGGGACCGCAAGCACCGCGGTTCCGCCGCCTGTGGACCGCTTCCGTTCCCGGGGGCTTTCCCGGTGAACCGTGATGTCCCCTTTCATCGGCTCAATCTGGGTCTGCTCCCGGATGAGAATATAGGGCGGGTTGTCGTATTCGATAATCTTGACCCGGTCTTCGGTATCGATATCCACGATGGTGAATGTGGCGTAGCTGATCCGCCGTTCCTTGCAGACCGGCAGGGTTTTCATGATGATGTCCGCGGCCCGGCGGATGGGAATATCCTCGGCAATGAATTTCATAGCCATGGTCGCCGTCAGGGTCGCCAGGACCCCCGCTTTTATTCCCGAGCCCAAGCCGTCGGAGAGCACCGTAATGATCCGGCCGTCCTCGGTTTTTCTCGAAAGGAAAACATCCCCCTCCGCGCCCTGGCCGTGTTTTTTCGTCTGGTAATACCCGACCTCTACGAATGTTCCCCCGTTCATCGCCGGCTGTCCCCGCTTTCCTGGTCGGCCTTTCCCGAGTCATCAAAGGACTCTATTATTGAACTGAGGGTCGCTTCGGTTTCCGCGGCGTTTTCCCCGAGCAGGAAGGCGATTTTCTGGACCACCGCCAGGTTTTTTGAAATGACCTTCCGGGCCTGGGAGACGACCCGGTCCTTGCGAACCCAGGGGGCGGTAACATCCTGGAAAACCCCGCCGGCGAATTCTCCCCGTTCGATTCCAAAAATCGTGGCGTGGAAAATCCGCCGGTCCAGTTTGATATCCTTGTCCAGGGCGGGCGCGCCGTTGAGCACATCCCGGAAGTACCGGTGGAAGGGCACCATCTTATCGAGTTCCGCGCCTTCGAGTCCGGGCTTTGCCTCCCAGAGTTCTTCGGCGTCGCCGCCGATAAGTTTTACAAAGTTGCGGTTGCATTCCACGATCCTGAGGTCCTTGTCGACGATGACCACCCCGCTGGGGATAGCCCGGATGAGGCCGTTGGCTTTTTTCTGGGCCAGCTTCCGCATATAGGAAACACACATCTCCTGTTCGGCCTTGCCGCTGACCATGGCCCGGGCAAAATCACGGCAGGTATCGTAGCCGCAGCCGCCGCAGTTGAGTTCGTCCTCACGGCTGTATTTGCCAGTCCGGCGCAGGGCTCCGGCGATTTCTTCCGCCGACGGTTCGGTCTCCCGGATCGGTTTCATGTACCAGGTATTGGAAATATCCGGCGACGGCCCGGTGTAAATTTCCGGAGCGTCTTCTGCGTAGGAAAAAACCGAAAGCCGTTTCCTGATGGTTCCGGTCCGGCTCCGTACCCGGGGACCGTTGATACAGCCCCCGGCGCAGGCAAGCAGTTCCAGGAATACGGGAGCGTCCAGTTCCGTCTCGGACAGTTCCTTCAGAGCCCGGTCGATTTCGCCGATACCGGAAAACGCCATGTACCGTACCCCCGGAGGAATCGAATACCGCTTAACCGCGGCGATCATGCCGCCGTCCATGGGATACAGCGCGCCCTTTCCCGCCCGTTCGGGGATAAACGCGGCCTCGTCCGCCGGGCTGATGATTTCCGGCAGGATACCCTTTTCACCAAACCAGATTTCCAGATCCCTGAAGTCGATAACCGCCTCCACCAGATCCCGGTGCAGGTCCGACTCCCGTTTCTTTGAAATACAGGGACCGATAAAAACAACCGCTATATCATTGCCGTATAAGGCCTTAAGTTCCTCCGCGTGGGCCATCAGAGGCGAATGGAAATCCGTTACGCCGCTGCCGAAGGCCCCCTGGTATTTTTTTACGTACTCCACCACCGTGGGACATGCCGAAGAAATCAGCACCTTCGGGAATTTCCCTCCCCTATCTTCGTCCCGGACGGTCAGCTCCCGGGCAACCTGCCGCGCCACCAGATCAGCCCCGCGGGCCGTCTCCGACACTCCCCAGAATCCGAGTTTTTTCAGCGCCCCGGCGAGTTTACCCGGCGCGATACCGGAAAACTCCGACGCAAACGCCGGGGCCACCGACGCAATAACCCGCCGGCCGGACTCCAGGAGCAGTTTTGCCCGGGGAAGATCGTTCCGCACACGCTTCGCGCCCACGGGACAGACCTCGACACAGTGGCCGCAGAGGACACACAGCTCCGGCACGACCGCCGCGCGGCCCCCTTCAACCTTAATCGCCTTAACGGTACATTCCCGCAGGCATTTATAGCAATCCTGGCATTCGGCCTTTTCGGTATAAACGGGATTAAGCAAATCCATAATTACGCGGAAACCTCATCTCTCTTTTTCAGCAGATCCTGGAGCACAATGGGCGTAACATGCCGGTATACGGTTCCGTCGATGATCACAATGGGACCATCCTTGCACAGACCCTCGCAGAGGGTACCGGAAATTTCTGCGGAAGAAAATTTTCCGATGTTTTCACCGTCGGACATCATCCGCTGTATCAGCTCCGCGTTCAGCCCGTTGCCCCGGGAAAAACACGAACTTCCCATACATATCTGTATTGAACAAACCCCATCAGCCATACGTTGCTCCTTTTTCAGGATACGATCAATATATAAAATTATATCGATAAAGTCAACACGATATGCGGGGGAGCACCGGGTCTGACAATCCGGAAAGCACCCGTGTTTACCGGTACTGCGGGTCCTGTCGTATAAAAAGGGGATTGGCTCCTCAGCGGCCTGCGGCCTCGAAAGTCGTTTTATACAACAGACCCGGCGTTACCGTTACGGCCCGGGTGCTTTCCGGCTTAACCGTCCCGGTACTGCCCGGTTGCGCGGGCTGCTCCCCCTCGCTCCGAAGGTTTGTGCCACAGGTGACACAAACGCTTCTGCGCTGCCCCCTCTTCGAGTCCCCGGCTAGTCCCTATGTCAAAGCGCCCGCATCATACCAGAGAAGCAGCAGCGAAGCATGGTGCCATAATGGTAACGCGGGGTGCCGGAGAATATGGGGTATGAGCGACTTTCGAGGCCGCAGGCCGACGAGGAGCCATACCCCATATTCCCCGGCAGGACCCCCGGACCCGGTAAAACACCATGCTTCGCTGCTGAATACCGGCATAATGTATGCGCCTTGACATGGGGACCCCTTTCATGGGATTATTCACTATTGCTCTATAAGCATATCATCCGCTGATGCCAATCCGGATGAAGGTATTTTCAGTCCGGTGGACTGGAAACCCGGACCGCCGCATGGGTTTTAACCGTTACAAAAAATCCGTCCGGCTTCGGTAAAACTTAGTAACTTGAGTAAGGTATAGTATGAAAACTGTATTCGTTAAACCCGCGGAAGTGGAACGGAAATGGTTTGTGATCGACGCCGAAGGAAAAGTCCTCGGCAGAGTCGCAGCCAAAGCCGCGTCCATTGTACGGGGTAAAGAAAAACCCATATTTGCCCCGCACCAGGAAGTGGGTGATTATGTGGTGGTTATAAATGCCGATAAAATTGCCGTCACCGGCCGCAAAGCGCAGCAGAAGATGTACTACCGGCACACCGGTTACGTCGGCGGATTAAAGGCGGTTAACTTCGAAAAGCAGATTGCACGCCATCCCGCGTCGCCCCTGGAACTGGCTATCAAGGGAATGCTCCCCAAGGGGCCCCTGGGCCGCAAACTGCTCAAGAATGTAAAGGTGTATGCGGGGTCTGATCACCCCCATGCTGCTCAGAATCCCCAGGCTATCGAACTGTAATGAAGAGGTGATAAGGTGATAAAAAATCTCGGTATCGGAACAGGAAGAAGGAAAACCTCCGTTGCCCGGGTATATATTCGGGACGGTAACGGAAAAATCGTGATTAACGGCAAAGAGCTGAATCAGTATTTTCCCCAGGGCGAGCATGCCATGATGGTGCGCCAGCCCCTGATGGTCACTTCCAGTGAAAACAAATACGATATTCTCATTAATGTATACGGCGGCGGTATCAACGGCCAGGCCGGCGCCTGCCTGCACGGCCTTTCCCGGGCTCTGTGCCAGGTGGACCAGACCAATTATACCGCGCTGCGGAGCAATGGATACCTGACCCGGGATCCTCGTATGGTGGAACGGAAAAAATACGGCCAGGCCGGCGCACGCAAGCGCTTCCAGTTCTCCAAGCGCTAAAACAGCTCTATCGTTTACGTACCATGACGGTACTGTCTTTCAAACAGGGAACCGATCCGGAGGTCCTGCGAATAGGGCTTTCGGACGGTTCTTTATTTTCCCTGCGTATCATCTATTTGCCCAGCCATCTCCAGGACAGCACTCTTTTTAACCCCGAATCAGAACTATCCGAATCCCAGGAAGAAGCCCTCCGTTTCGCGTCCCGGTGCTTCCGGGCGGAAAAAGCCGCCCTGAGCCTCGTTTCGCGGGCGGAACAGTGCTGTTTTGGTATCACCCGGAAGCTGGAACAGCGGGGTCACTCCCGGGAGTGCACCGCGGCTGTTATCGGGCATCTTTCCGGTTTAGGCATTATCGATGACCGCCGTTTCGCGGAACGGCTGATCCGTTCCCGGATCTCCGGCGGAGATAGCCCCCTAAAAATGGCGAATGCCCTATGCCGCCGGGGAATACCCCAGCGCCAGGCATGGGAAGCGGTACGTTCATCCATGGATTCCGATACGGAAATGGAACTTTTGACGCTATTTCTCAAAAAAAAGAAATTAGATATCCAAGACGAGGCACAATCTGTAAAATACCGGCTGAAAGCCGAGAAATTCTCAAAAAGTGTGATAGACTGTTATTTTGAGCAGAAATAATTATGATTTTATTGAGCAATTATTACAAATTTTATGTTTAACATACTAGTCATGTATGATATACTCATATTAATATGATAAATGTAATATTTGTCATACGATAAATTAATGAGTTACAGCGCTGGGGGAGATTATGGCCAAGAACGAACGTAAGATAAGAATTTTCTCGGCCCTTGAGGTTGCAAATATTTGCGGTGTGGTAAACCAGACCGCAATCAACTGGATACGGAACGGTCATCTTAAGGCGTTTACCACGCCAGGCGGTCAATACCGGGTCTATGCTGAGGATCTGTCTTCTTTCTTGGATAAGCGGGGCATGCGGATTCCCGATGAAGTTACCAATATTCTTAAACGTGATATTGATTGGGATACCATGCTCATTGTCGATGACGACCGCGAGTTAAACGATCTCCTTAAACGGTGGGTGGAAAAAAAACTGCCCAAGTACCGGATTATTCAGGCCTATGACGGTTTTGAGGCGGGAAAGGAACTCATAGCTTCAAAACCAGGGTTCATTATTCTCGATATTGACCTGCCCGGAATTGACGGCTACGAATTGTGCCGGAAAATCAAGGAAGATCCTTCCTTAGGGAAACCTTTTGTAATCATAATTACCGGCCTCGATATCCCCAAGGAACGGAAGGATGTTATTTCCAACTGGGCCGACGCGTATCTGGCCAAACCGCTGAATTTCAACAGCCTTGCCAGTGAAATACTCGAACTGGAAAAAAAGGTCGTCGAGAAAGCTTATATCTGACAGCGGAATCCTGCGGTTTTATGGAACATAAAAAATCGGGCGCCTGCGCTTTTTTCGCGGTCGTCAGCGGCACTGTCCAGGGAGTAGGATTCAGGTATTCTGCGTTTACCGAAGCCCGCAGACAGGGTCTCTGCGGATGGGTACGCAATACCAGCGACGGAACCGTGGAGGTTTTTGCCCAGGGCCCCAAAGAAAAAACCGAAGCCTTTCTCCGGTGGCTCAGACACGGCCCGCCGGGCGCCCGGGTAGAATCGCTGCACCACGAAGCAAGGAACATTGACCGCCGATACAGCTCATTCACCATTGATTACTGACAGCAGGGTACCTGCTGCATTGTCCGGATAGGACTAGCCCCGGAACCCGGCGTCACAATTTTCCAGAAAAATCACCGCATCCAGCCCCCTGTCAAAGTCAGGGCAACCGCAGTGTATACGGAGAAATGTATAAAAGTATGGTGTGAAAAAGCGGAGCGGGGTGTCAGATGAAAAGAAATACCGCTTTGCGGATATTTTTTTCATCTGACGGGCCCCTCAGAATGTTCCTCCATACTTCTTTACCGTTATACACATGTATACTGCGGCTGCCCTGCAAGCCCGTTATTGACAAGCCATAGGGTTTCCGGTAGAGTAAAAATCCCGTAAGGTCCACCGAAGCGGCCGTTGTATAACGGTATTACCCGAGCTTCCCAAGCTCGTGACGCGGGTTCGACTCCCGTCGGCCGCTTCGGTGGGCTTTTTTATTTGGGGTACTCCAGCCTGTCCGGCCCGGGGTTCCCGATAACTTCACCGTACCTGCCGGCTTCCCACTTTGCCATATCCAGATTCTGTTCCTGCCAGTTCCCGCATTCCGCGGCTGCGGCTCCCGGAATGGGCCCCTCAAAAGCAAGAATCCATCGAATCATTTCGGAAAGAAGCGGAAGAATGTCCCGGGATTCCAGATCCCCTTCGAGAATAAGATAAAACCCGGTCCTGCACCCCATGGGGCCGAAATAGACCACCCGGCCGGACCAATCCGGATGGGACCGGAGAAAGGTTGCCCCCAGGTGCTCAATCGTATGCAGGGCCGGCATATCCATCACCGGCTCGTTGTTGGGTTCCTTAAAACGGAGATCAAAAGTCGTAAGCAGGGTTTCCCCGAAACGGTCCTTCCGGGAAACATACACACCGGGTTTGAGCCGCAGGTGATCAATCTGAAAACTGGCGATTTTTTCCATTGGTAAGTCCTTAAGAATCCCGCACTATCCGGCGGACAATTTCGCTGGAATGCTTGGAAGCCACCGGGAGAAATTCGTCAAAGGTGACCGGAGATTCCGTACCCGCGATATCCGAAAGCGCCCTGATGATAAGCGAGGGAACTGAAAACATGGAGCAGGCGTGGGCAATGGCGGCGCCTTCCATTTCAACGGCGCACATAGCGGGAAAAAGCTTTCTTGCTTCGGCGATCCGCTCCGGTTCGTGCATAAATACGTCCCCGGAACCGATAAGCCCCCGGACGTGGGTGAATTCCCTGGGAAGTGTCCCTTCCGCTTTGAGGCTGTCCACGGCGCTTTCGGCTCGGTTGATAAGGTCCGCAGGAACCGGAAAAATTTCCGGGCAGCCGGGAACCTGGCCCATCTTATAACCGAATGCGGTCACGTCCACATCGTGGTACACCAGCCCATTGGAAATAACCGCGTCCCCGAAATTCAGGCTGGGATCTATTCCTCCGGCGGAACCGGTATTGATAACGAAATCGGGGGCGAATTCCGTAACAAGCAGGGCACAGCCTACCGCGGCGTTGACTTTTCCGATGCCGCACCGCAGGAGAACCACCGCTTTTTTCTCGAGGTTTCCGCTGATGAATTCAAACTGGCCGACGGTTTTTGCCACCGCGCCTTCCATGGCGGAACGCAGAAGCGCGACTTCGTCTTCCATAGCTCCAATAATACCGATCATGGGCACCTCCAACGAAAAATATAGCCCATGCGCGGCAAAACCGCAATTGCCGGACAGCGGCGCTGCGATGGGGAATACTTCGGAATAAGGGAGGTGATTCTTTTAAATGCGGCTGTCCGGGGTTTCAGGAGCTGCCAAATCCGGCGATTCCGCCATTTCCCGCTGTCTCTTCAGCTCCCGCTCAATCCTGAACAGAAGGCCCATGCCCCACACGGTTGTCATATTCCGCCCCCGGGCTTTGGACAAATAGAGAGCCTCATCGGCACGGTTAATGATTTCGTCAGCGGTCATACCGGAGCGCTCGTCAAAGGTGATTACCCCGGCGCTGATGGTGACCTGGGGAAGCGGGGGGACCCAGGGCACTTTCATACCCGATATCGCCATTCTCAGGCGCTCCGCGACGGTCCAGGCCATTTCCTTGCCGGTGTTCGGCAGCAGGATGGTAAATTCCTCCCCGCCGAAACGGGAAGGTATGTCTTCGGAGCGGACACTTTTTTTTATTGAACGGCCGATGTATTCCAGAACCCGGTCACCCGCCAGATGGCCGTAGCTGTCATTGAAGTTTTTGAATTTATCAACATCCATGACAATCAGCGATGAAACCGTCCTGAACCGTTTTGTCCGGGCAATTTCCTCATTCATCCTGCTGATAAAAAACCCGTGGTTGAAGAGCCCCGTCTTAACATCCCTGACGGAATGTTCGTAATGAAGGTGGTTCTGAATGGCCTGGGAAACAAACCCCATGAGTCCGCCCAGATACGACAGCTCCCGGGAAGAATACTCATCCCCGAGCATTTTGGGCCCTATGAGGATGAGGCAGTACAGTCCCGAAGGTCCGAGGATCGGGACAACAATTTCGGGGTGGAGTTCTTCCAGGGGTTTGATGGCCTCATCGTCCGCCAGCTGGTAAACCAGAAGATCAAAATTAATGGGTTTTGGATACTTCTGGAAAAACGCTTCAAAGGGGCTTATGGTTTTTAGGTCCAGGGACAAATCGATCATTTTGTAATTTTTGTAGCCCTTGATGGTTATTTCTTCCCGGTTGTGAAGGGGCCTCCAGAGGAAAACAATAAATGACGGGAGGAATTGGTCGGAAATCTGCCATACCGTGGCGTCCATGATGTCGTTGATGGTGGTCCGGTTGAAAATATCCGCGGCGCTGCCGAGCAGGCTTTTGTAACTCCGGATTTCCCGGTTCATTTCGTCGATATATTTGAAAACGCCGATATCCTGGAGCAGTGTATAATTTTCTAAAACCTTAGGGCTGGTTAGAAAATCCTCAGCATGCTCGCCGTTGTTCATTACGTTGTAGAATACCTGTCGGCTACGGTTTTACGCCATTCGGCCCGGTTTTCTTTGTCTTCGCATTCGAAGACTTTTTTTATCTGGAAATTCCTGCGGTCCTGAGGGTTCGGATAATGGAGAATACCGAAACGGCCGCCGCCGATGTAGCTTACGGTATCGCCCTCGCCGAGGGGTTCCTTCGCGGCGATCTGGGCAGCCATGCATTCAAAATGGACCGGCTGGCCGAATTTTTTATCGGTAATGGCGGAGGCAATATCCTTGATGGGTTTTCCGCAGATGGGGCAATCCGGCACAGGCAGCGGCTCGGTGCTTACCTTCGGGGGAGCCCATTTCGGGCGGTCGACAATAACGCCTTTCTGTTTGTCGTACCGGGGTTTTTCGTTCCTGTTCCGGCCGTCCTGTGCCCAGGTTTCACGGTCACGGTTTTTAAAAGACCGCCGCCGCTTATTTCCGCCCCGTCCATTGCCGCTCATTGTAAGCCCCTCCCTCGGTGGTGCTGAGGATCTCATTGCTCAGAACCTGAGCAATCCGGTGTATCGCATTGTGCAGGTATTCCTCATTATCTACCATTTCACGGAGTTTTTCAATTCTCAAATCATCGGTGTGCTGCTTCAATTGATTTGCGGCCATACTTACTCCATAAATGCAGATACCAAATGCTGAATATCCCGGGGGCTCACGAACACTACGTCAAACCGGACTGCCATACTGTTATATTCTCGATGGGATGACAGGAAATACTTAGCGGTTTCTATGATCCGCCGCTGTTTTTTCATATCGATACTCTGTTCCAACGCGTCAAACCCGTAGCCGCGCCAGCTCTTAACTTCAACAAAAACGAGGGTATCCCCGTCCTTGGCAATAATATCAACCTCTCCGTATTGGGACCGGAAGTTCCGCCCGACAACGGACATTCCCGCGTCGGCAAGGAACCGGGCGGCCCGGCTTTCGCCCTGGGTCCCGGCGGCGGAATTGGTCACTGCTTTTTGTTAATTTCCTTGGGGTCAAGGGCCCGGGCGATAAAAAGGCTCTTTTCAGTGAGCAGTTCTATCAGGTCACCTTCATCCTGTTTGTAGACTTTGCCGAATTCATCTATAAGGATACGGATATTCGGCCGCAGGGGGGCGTCGCCCCTGACTTCCACTACCCGGGCAATGGCCCCGTTGTTGAGCAGGATAATGGAGCCGATGGGGTAAATTCCCATGGTCTGAATAAAGGCTTTGAGTACATCGGGATCAAAACGCCGGGAATTATCCGACAGCAGGTTTTTCATCGCCTGGTACCCCATCATGGAGTTGCGGTAGGGTTTCTCGCTGACCATGGCCTCAAAGGCGTCGGCCACGGATACAATCCGGGCGCCGATATCGATATTGGTACCCGCGATGCGGCGGGGATACCCCTCGCCGTCCCAGCGTTCATGGTGCTGCAGGGCAATGACACCCACATCCTCGGGATACAGCAGTTCCTTGCAGATTATTTTATAGGTATACAGGGGATGGGCCTGCATCCGCTGCAGCTCGGCGTCCGTAAGGCCGCCCTTCTTTTCCAGAATCTCCTTGGGAAGCCGGAGCATGCCCACATCGTGGAGAAGCGCGCCGGTGGTAATCTGCATTATCTTATGGTTGGGAAGCTTGAGCTCCATGGCGATCAGGGCGGAAAGGATGGCTGTGTTTACGGAACTTTTCGAAAGGCTGTGGCCGGTGACTTCGCCTCCCAGGATAAATCCGATAATCTGGTCCCGCTGCTCTCTGACCGCGTGGAGCAGGTTTCCGGCAATGTTGTCAATTGAACGGACTTCCACGGATATTCCCGAAGAAATGTTGGAAAAAACGTTTTCCAGCCGCTCGATAAGGTCTATGTAGGTACGGTAGGCCCCTTTGTTTTCCTGCACCGCGGAAAGGGAGAGCACACTCTTTGCCTGGCGTTTTTTGTCGGCCATTTCGGCGGCTTTACCGTCTTTTGCCTTCTGGGACTCGGTGATCATCGCACCGTCGGTGTATACCTCTTCAATGCCCCATGACTCAAGCCGGTCGATATCCTTTTTTCTGACCGCGATTCCCGCAGGGACCAGAAGGCTGTTTCCTTCGACATAGACCGGTTCGGTGAACGACTGTCCGGCCCGCAAAGATTTTACCGGTATTTTTTTCATTTCTGTTCCTTTGAAATTACGAATGCGAGAATCTTAGCCACAGCCTCCCAGCACCACTCCGGTATATATTCCCCCACTTTGGAACTTGAATCAAGTAGGGCCGCCAAAGCGGGGTCCTCCACGACTTCCACACCGGCCTTTTCGGCCGCCGCGACGATCAGCTCCGCATCCCTCCCCGAACCCTTGGCAATGACCTGGGGCGCGGGGGTTCCGGCGGTATACATTAGGGCGGAGGCTTTTTTCCTGCCCGGGCCTTTCACGCTACACCTCCTCGTTGACCGAAGGCAGTTCATCATTTCTGCCGTCGGGAAACCAGGAAAACCCATCCCCGTCAACGACCCGGACTCTCCGGACAAATCCGGCGAGCAATTCCGACAGCTCACGTTCCAGCTTCTTCCGCTCCGCTCCCATGGGGGAAACCTGGACCAGACCCGCTGAATCCGCTTCGCCGGGGCGGTCCAGTACAAAAAGCCACCGCCGGCGGGAGGAACGGATATCCGCGGCCAGCCGCCCGGCTTTGCAGGAAGAATTATTCTCCCCTATTAATAATATTCGTACAGTTACGGCAAATTCTTCACCCTGGGATTCAAATTTAAAGGGAAATACCGCCCATCTGCGGCCATTTTTGCCCGGAAGCCGGTTAAGTATGCCCTGAACGGTTTCTCCGGAAGCGCCGGCCGCGGCCATTTCCCGGACAGCGGATGCGTCCGGCGGGACCTGCCGCGGTTTATCCGTCTTTTTTTCCGGATCGCCGGCATCGTCCCTGGTTCCGCTGCCGGAGCGGCCGCTTCCTCCGCCGGAAGAATCCCCGGAATTGGATCCCGGGGGAGAATCTTCGCCGGAACCGCCCCGGGAGCCGGGATCAATGGCATCCGCGAACAGGTGGAGGGATTCCTTGGTAAGCACCGCCCCCTTGTCTTCCGCGGCGGCGGCCCCCAGGGCAGCGGCTTCCCGTCCATGCCTGAAGCTGCTGATAATCCGGTGAAACTGAAGCAGCCGGGAGGGTTCGAGGTCCAGGGAAAAATAACGGGCGAAGGAAATAAGGGACGCCGAAAGCGCATCCGGGGGAAGCCCCAAAGAAGTGATGAGCTGTTTTACATTCTGCGGAATTTCCGACCCCAGTTTATGGGGCTGCACAAAAAAAGCGTCCGCGGAGGGAAGAGATTTGCCGGCGTAGGCCGCAGCGGAATTGTTACTGTCTGCTGAATTTGATAAAAGCGGGGACGGCGCGTTTGTTTTAGCCTGGCCGGATGAAACATCACGTTTCATCCGGTGAGCGTCCGGGAAATCCGGAGGCGTCAGCCTCACGGAAAACCTCAGTTCTGGGCGGCTTCGGCTGTGGTATTGGCAGTTTCCGCCGCGGGAGCCGCTGCCTTGGCAGCCGCTTTAGCAGCGGGGTTCTTCTTGATGATAAGCTCTTTAATCTTCGCAGCCTTGCCGATCTTGCCCCGGATATAGTACAGTTTCGCCCGCCGTACTTTACCGGGCCGGACCAGTTCAACCCGGGCGATCCGGGGTGAATGAATGGGGAATACCCGTTCTACGCCGACGCCGTAGGAGTTTTTGCGCACGGTGAAGGTTTTTCCCACCCGGCTGTTTTTCATGGCAATAACCAGGCCTTCATACACCTGGATACGTTCGTTTTTTCCTTCAACAATTTTGAAGTGAACCTTGACGGTATCACCGACTTTGAACGAATCCAGTTCTTCCTTCATCTGGGAGGCTTCGATAGCCCTGATCTCATTCATGTTTCCCCCTCGGGATCCGCCGCGCAATCCTGCGCGTCCCGCATCTCCTGTATAAGTTTACGCGTCTCTGCGTCAAAGGCATCTTTTTCCAGTCCCCGGCGGATCAGATCCGGCCGGACCAGCAGGGTTTTTTCAACCCGCTGCCTTAAACGCCAACGCCGTATGTTTTCATGGTGACCCGAAAGCAGAACATCCGGGACCCGCATCGTACCATAAATTTCCGGCCGTGTATACTGGGGATATTCCAGCAGTCCGTCGGAAAAACTCTCTTCCTCCAGGGACTCCGGGGTTATCACCGCGTCAATAAGCCGGTAACTCGCGTCTATGACCACCAGGGCCGCTACTTCCCCGGAGGAAAGCACGTAATCCCCGATAGAAATTTCATCATCCACATAGGCATCGATAATCCGCTGGTCGATGCCTTCGTAGCGGCCGCAGATGAGCACCAGCTCTTCTTCCGCCGCGAATTCCCGGGCAAGCTCCTGGTTAAAGGGCTTCCCGGAAGGGGATAGATACACGACCCTTGGCCGGCTGGATTCCGACGGCGGTCTGCCCGGGACAACACCCTGGGCTTCCAGGGCCATCCCCAGGGGCTCGGCCATCATAAGCATTCCCGCGCCGCCGCCATAAGGGCTGTCGTCGCAGCTGTGGTGCTTATCCAGGGCAAAATCCCGTATATTGACGGCACGGTACCCGATTATGCCCCGCTGCACGGCCTTGGCCATGATGGAACTGGAAAAAAAGGCGTCCACAATCTCGGGAAAGAGGGTCAGGACCGTATACTTCATTCCAGAATCCATGGTTCCAGGAGCACCGCACGGCGCTCCGTAAGGTCTATGTCGCCGAAAAATTCCTTTCTGAAAGGAACGAGCCGGTATTCTCCGGAGCTGAGGCGGATCTCAATCAGTTCTCCGCCGCCGCCTTCCATAACATCGGTAATTTCCCCGACCGGGGATTCGGCATCCCCCGTATATACAACCCGAAGCCCCTTGAGGTCTTCGATATAGTATTCATCCTCATACAGCGGAACCGCCTGGTCCCGGTCAACCAGGATTTCCGCGCCCGCCAGAAGCTTTGCCGCTTCGGGGCTGTCGATTCCCCGGAATTTCACCAGCAGCGCCGCCGCCGTATCGGTTACTTCCTCAATTTCGTACTGCTGTTCCCGGCCTTTGTGCCAGAGGACAGCGTTTTTTAGTTCAAAAAAATGGTCCCGTTCACCGGAAAGGGACCGGATTTTTACAAAGCCTTTTATGCCGTGGGGACTCCCCACGAGGCCGGCAACAAAACGTTCAGTCAAAGGGAATCCTAGTCCAGTATCTCCAAAACAGTCCGCTTGCCGCTTTTTGCCGTGGCCGCCTGGAGCACCGTGCGGATAGCCTTGGCAATGCGCCCATGTTTTCCGATAACCTTGCCGATATCATCGGGGGCTACCCTAAGTTCGAGGATGGTGGATTTTTCTCCTTCAATGACATTTACCTGCACCGACGAAGGATCATCCACCAGGGATTTGACAATATATTCAACAAGATCTTTTTCCATTACAGACTCCTTATACGGGATATACCATTTTCCGCATTACACATTCCAATCCTGAGAACGCGCCGCGCCGCGGCATGTTAAGTAAAGAAAAGGATTATAAGGAGATGCTCTTTTTGTTCAGAATCTTATGGACCGTATCGGAAACCGTGGCGCCGTTGGAGAGCCAGGTTTTTACTTTCTCGGTATTCAGCTGAATCTGCTTGTCTTCGGTTTCAATCGGATGGTAGTATCCGAGTTCGTCAATGGTTTTGCCGTCCCGGGGAGCCCTGCTGTCCATGACAACGATACGGTAATAGGGTCTCTTCTTGCTGCCAAATTTCTTGAGCCTGATTCTTGCGGCCATTAAAGTCCTCCTAAAAGTTCCACTTTCGGTGAAGTCCGATCAGCTGGATTAAACCGGCAGGGGCTCGGACAAACCCGCCTGACGGTTACGGTTCGCCATCACAGGGCGTGGGATTCAGTTATACCGGAAAGCGGCTGATTAGTCAAGGATGAGGGGGAGCACTGAGCTGTATATGCACCAAGAACCCGAGAATCAGTTCTGCGGGTCCTGGTATACAACAGAGGGCATGGCTCCGTGTCGGCCTGCGGCCTCGAAAGTCGCTCATGCCCTCTGTTGTATACCACCCGGCGTTACCTTTTCGACCGGGTACTTGGTGCTTCTACCTGCCGGGGATAACTATTTCCGGCGGGCGGCTCCCCCTGATTTCAGCCTCATCGCGGGAAAACGTTCCGTTTTGCCGCTCCGGGGGCTTCCATCACCCCCACTTCTGGTTCTCGGTCCGGCTGCCTTTCAGGTGTCTGTGTTTTTAACGTCCCCAAAAGGGTTACTGCGGGTCCTGGGAGGGCTTTTCGGGGCCTTTTCCGGAGGGGCGGCCGCGGTCCTTCATATCGGCGATGCCCACCAGCACGACTACTATGCCCGCGAGGAACAAAAGAACCGGGACAAAACCTTTAAGGAAGAATACCACCGCGGGGCCCCAGCCGAGTCCGGCGGGGATAACCGCGGCAACGGCGGCGAGAAGAATTACAATCCCGATAATCAGCGATTTCATACACGGTCTCCTGGTGCGGGGCGCCTTATCTTCGGCGGGTTTTGCGGGCCACCATTACCATAAAGGCGGCGATAAAGAAAATCGTAGGCAGATTGGGCAGTATTATGGATACCAGCGGAATCCTGCCGATGGAGACCACATTGTCCCCGACAATACCAAAGTTTTCAAGTATGGAATATACGGTTTCCACGTAAGCCGCTATGGTCCCGATCACAATGAGCATCCACGCTATGTCCCTGGTTTTAGACCAAAGCATGATAGCGAAAAAAGACGCCAGCGCACCGAGCAGCAGACGGCTGGAAATAAATATAATTTCACCTATATCCATATTATATTCCTTTAATTTAAGTTTCTGATAATCAGAAACACTTACAATCGGAAATAGTCAAATAATTCAGATTATTTGACTATAGTATCCTTTCTTACGGCTGAAATGGCAAGAGTGAAATCAACAACCCCGCCCTGAAGTCGAACCTACGGTTCGGCGGGGTATGTTGGTTCTGCAAGGTATTCGCACATCGCGTAAGCGATGTATATAATCCTTTCCATATCAGAACCAGCCGAAGGCTGAAGGATTGTATGTGGGTTTAACCCAGGCGAAGCCTGGATTAAACCCACATGCGAATAAGTTTTGCCGCTTCCCCCGGAGACATTTCGCCGGGAAGTATAGCCGGAAGGTCCGGGGTCGGCGGAAGGATAAATCCGGCTTCCAGGAACCGGAGAAACAGGCTTTTGTAGGCTTCTTCGTCCAGGAGGTTCTGAAATACCAGATAGATACCGGTCCGTTTCCAGGGCCCGTTCTGAAGGGCTCGGTCCACGGCGGAGTAATTACGCCAGGACCGGAGGGCCTGCCCTTCCCCGGCCAGGGTATGGACAACCCTGGCGGCGGCGGAAAGCAGTACCGGCGAAACCGGATCGGATCCGGGAAATGCCGCCGCTGCCGAAGCATCGAGGGCGAGAACCCGGAAGGAATGCTCCAGGGGAAGGGGCAGAACCGGCATGAGAACGGGCTGGTCTTCCGGAACCGTGAATATCCGGGAGGGATCATCGGAAAGGAATGGCCGCCAGAGGGTGATGCCTCCGGACGCGGCCGGATCTGTTTTTAAGGCAAAAGCCGGGTCCAGCAGCGGCTTGTCCGCAGGAACCCGGTACCCCGCGGCTTCCAGAGCCGCCTCAAGGGAACGGTCATCCCGGTACACCCGGAATTCCCTGCCGGGGAACAGCCGGCCCAGGGCTTTTTCCAGCCGGCCCAGGCCTGTGGGGTCGAAAAAAGGCGCAAAGAGTCCCCGGGAGGCGGTGTTTTTCAGCACCTGGAGCATTCCCGGCGGATTGTGACCCAGGAGAGCCCTGCCGCCGTACTGCCAGAGATCCAGAAAACGGCGGCCGTCCCCGGTGTACAGCCGGTATCCCCGGGCGCGCCGGATAGGAGGAATATACTGCAGCAGTCCGGAACCGGACCCGTCATCATACATAGGCTGTCCTCAAAAATCGTCCGCTTGGATTTTCATAAACCGGGAACTCTGGAATTCGCTTAAAAAACGGACTTCTCTTCCGGTTTCAAACCCGACCTGAATCACCGGGCCGTCATCCCCTTCCCGGATATTGGTCACCGCCCCGTACCCGTAATCATCGTGGAACACCCGGTCCCCAACCTGCCAGCGGCCGTCGGAGGACCGTTTCGCCTGCCCGTTTATCGGTCCGCTCCGGTTCGGAACCATCCCGGAGGACCGGTCCGCCGGGGGCTGCTCCGTCGGGGTAAACCCGTAGGGACAGCTTCCTATGATACGGACAGCGTCGGGGGTTATTTCATGGAGAAACAGGGAGGGCTGCGTCGGCTGGGTCCGGCCGAACAAACGGCGCTGGGCGCAGGAAGTGATATACAGTTCATCCATGGCCCGGGTGGCCCCGACGTAAAACAGCCGCCGCTCTTCCTCAAGGTCATCCCCCTTCTTGTCGTCCCGGGGGAACACCCCCTGTTCAAGGCCGGTCATGATGACCCGGGGAAATTCCAGTCCCTTGGTGTTGTGCAGAGTAATCAGGGTAACCGCATCATCAACGCCTTCATCCTGTTCCATAGAACGGTCCAGTTCCACGTGCTCCAGAAATTCCAGAAGCCCCTCCTCGCCGGCGGGGTACAGACTGGCGGCGTTGGCCAGTTCCTGGAGGTTGGCGATCCGCTGGTTGCCGGCAATTTCATCGTGGGCCAGATGGTATTCGGCGATCCCCGCGTCCTGGACGAGCCGGACCACACAGGCGGAAAGGCCCACGCCGCCCCGGAGATCGGGGGCGGCTTCCTTTTTTTTCCCGCCCTTCTTTGATTTGGTTTTCGGGCTTTCAGGGTCAGAGGCGGAACCACCGCCGTCATCTTCACCGCCGGGACCGTCCCCCGAGAGAAGCGTCCGGGCGCCCTCCACCGCGGAAAGAAAGGTCTCAAGACCGGCTTTTGCCTTCGCGGACAGCGAAGAAAGCACTCGCCGGGAAGCGGCGGCCAAATCGCCCTCCAGTCCGTCCTGGGATAAGCCAAGGCCGCCGTCTCCGGCAAACATCCCGGCGGACGCTTCCAGAACGATACGGTCCACAGTGGCCGCTCCCACCCCGCGGGCGGGCTTATTCACTACCCGGCGGAAGGCGACTTCGTCCCGTGGATTCACCAGGAATGAAAGGAGGGCCAGGGCGTCCTTGACTTCCTCCCGTTCGTAAAACTTAAGGGATCCCACCACCCGGTAGGGGATGCGCCGCCGGAGAAATTCCGTCTCAAATCCCAGGGACTGGGCGTTGGTCCGGTACAGAACCGCCCAGTCGGAATACCGGGAAGTCTTCCCGGAAACGGACTGGCCGATGAGTTCGGCGCAGAAGGCCACCTCCGAATCCTGGTCCGGCAGGAACGCCAGGGTCGGCGTCTTGCCCGGCCCCCGTTCGGAGCGGAGCTTTTTGCCGAGACGGCCCTCATTGTGGTCCACCACGGAAGAGGCCAGATCCAGGATGGGGGCGGTGGAACGGTAGTTGCGTTCCAGCCTGACGATCTCCGTTCCCGGGAAACGGTCCGGGAATTCAAGAATGTTCCGGACTTCGGCGCCCCGGAACCGGTAAATCGACTGATCGTCGTCGCCCACCACACAGACGTAGGTTTCGGGTCCGCAGAGCGCCTTGAGCAGCTCGAACTGGGCGACGTTGGAGTCCTGGTATTCATCCACCAGAATAACCCGGAACCGGTCCCGGAAACGCTGTGCGAGTTCCGGCGAGACCCGGAGGGCTTCCACGGGTTTTTTGATGAGGTCCCCGAAATCCACATTGCCGATCTGCAGCATCCGCTCTTCGTACCGGGCGTAGGTTTTGCGGAAGCTGCTCCGGTGTTCAATAATATCCAGTTCCGGATCATCGGGATTGAGAAAGTAGTCCTTGGCCCGGGCAATGAGATGGGCGGTATGCTTTACCTCCGCCCGGGATGAATCTCCCATAAGTGTCGCCAGCAGGGAAACCGTGTCGTCGTCATCGTAGATTACGAAGGACGGATTGAGCCCCAGCACGGAGCCGTTCCGCCGGAGGAACCACGCGCCGAAGGAATGGAAAGTCCGGAGCATGGCATCCCCAGCCCGGGGTTCGATAATCCGGGCCCGGTCCGCCATTTCCCGGGCGGCTTTATTGGTAAAGGTCACCGCCAGGATCGACCGGGGATCCATTCCCCGGTCCCTGATGAGATAGGCGATCTTGGTGGTAATAACCCGGGTTTTGCCGGAGCCGGCCCCGGCCAGGATCAGGAGCGGACTGCCGCTGTGGAGCACTGCCTCCTGCTGTTCCGGATTAAGCGTCTCCAGGTACGGCGGAACCTGCGCCGCGGGCTTGCTGTTTTTACTCATGAATGTACGCCGCGTCCAGATCGAAGCCGGAGCGGGAAAATACCCTGCCCCGGATAAAGGTCCCCGGCGTCAGAACGCCGTCGGCATTGATCACCGTGGCGCCGTCAACCTCCGGCGCCTGGGCCGCGGTCCGGCCCAAGTAGAGGCCGTCCTCATTGGTAACGGCCTCTTCCACCAGAATATCCAGGGTTTTCCCCACGAACCGGTCCATTTGAGCTTCGGTGATGGGAATCTGGCGGTCCTCGATCTGCTGCTTCCGGTTTTCGGCAACGCATTTTGCCACGGCCGGTTTCATGCCGAACGCGGGGGTATCTTCCTCCCGGGAATAGGCGAAAACACCGAGCCAGTCGAGCCGGGCTTTTTCCTGGAAATCAAGGAGCTGCCGGAAATCTTCTTCGGTTTCCCCGGGGAAGCCCGTCATAAAGGTGGAACGGACCACCGCGCCGGGCAGGGCCTGCCGGATAGTACCGATCAGCTCAAGATACTTCGGGGCCGATCCCCGGCGGTTCATGGCCTTGAGAACGGGCTCCGAGGCGTGCTGAAAGGGAATATCGAAGTACGGCAGGATCCGGGGATCCCGGCGGCAGATATCCAGGATTGGCAGGGGAAAATTATCGGGATGAATATACAGAAGGCGCACCCAGAACCGGCCTTCCAGGCCGGAAATGGTATTCAGAAGCTCCGGGAGGCGGCAGGTACCCGGTTCAAAGGCGCCCGCGGCGCCGTCTATTCCGTAGGAACCGAGGTCCTGGCCGATGATGCAGAGTTCCCGGATGCCCCTGTCCAGAAGCGTCCGGCATTCATCGGTGACGGCCGCAATGGGGCGGCTCCGCAGGGGGCCCCGGATATTCGGGATGGCGCAGAAAGAACACCGGTTGTCGCAGCCTTCGGTGATCTTAACATAGGCGGACCCCGGCAGGGACAGGAGATTCCGCTCCCCCGTAAAGCAGGCAAAATCCCTGAGACCGGAGGTATCAATGGACGGAACCAAAGGTTCCCCGGGACCGGCCATGGCCTTCTCCGCGGCTTCGGCGATCAGGGAAAGGTCCCCGTTCCCGAAAATCATATCCGCTTCCGGCAGATCGCCGGCCAGTTCCGCGGCGTACCGCTGGGCGAGACAGCCCGCGAGGAGTATTTTTTTGTCAGGGTACGCCCCCCGGAAGGAGAAAACCGCGTCCAGGGATTCCCGTTTCGCGCTTTCAATAAACCCGCATGAATTGATTATTATAAGATCCGCTTCGGAAGGGTCGGCCACGGATAACCAGCCGGACTTATCCAGGATAAACATCATGGTTTCGGCGTCTACCTGGTTTTTTACACAGCCGTAGGGGTCGAGAAAATACCGCACAGGATCAGTCGAGCCGGACAAGTACCAGTTTGTAGCGGCCGTCGTCGTCCCGGACCCACCGGAGATCCGCTACCACCACTTCGCCGGGCCCGCCGATTTCCAGATCCACCGTTCGGCCGCCGCCGATTACCTGGAGGCGGACGGCACTGGCATTGGAAACCCACATACGGATTCCGTTCTGGGCCTGGATATTCTGCACATCCGCTTTGTGGAAGTACCGTTCCTCCCGTTCCCGGCGGTCACTCTCCCACCGGAACATACAGTATCCCTTAAATGTAGCCTGGAGAGTAAACGGATACGCGCTGGGGGATGTAAAGATCGCCGGGGCCGAAGCCGCGCTGCCGCTGATAACCTCGGGACTCACAGCCGGAGCGGAACCGCCCGCGGCGGCCAGAACCGCGCCGGCTTCTCCGGTGCCGGCCATATCCATATCACCGGCGCCGGCAAGATCAAAGCGGATGAGACCGCCTTTGGAAGGATCGTTTCTGATAAAATCCGACAGGGTAATGCTGATATCATCCAAGCCATCCCCGTCGAGATCGATCCCTTTCTCCTGGCTGAGATCCAGGGAAATAGTACCCAGGGGACTCGAAATAAGCGCCGAATCCCCCAAAGAAATAAGTTCCATCTTAAACTGGTCGTTCCCTACGGGGATAAGAATTGAATCCCCGATATATAGACGCCGTTCCAGGGACGCGGTTTCAAGGGTGTATTCCGTAGGGGTCCGGTTCTGAACAACCGGGGCGGGATCGGCCCGGGGGATTTGCAGGATGCCGTAAACCGCCCCCGCGATCAGCCCCACCAGGACAACCGCGATCAGCACAATAAGAAGGGGTTTCGGAAAATGGCGCTGCGGCTTAAGCAGCTGTTCCACGGGAACCGGCTGTTCCTGGATACGCAGTGACCGGTACAGAGACATAAGCTCCTGCACATCCAGGCCAAGGTATTCACCGTAATTCCGGAGAAAACCGAGAATATAGGGCTCCCCGGGAAATTTCGAAAAATCCTCCGCCTCCAGGGCCTCCAGATACCTGCGGGCAATATTGGTTTCCCTGCCTACATGATCGAAACTGTAGCCTTTGCTTTCCCGAGCATTCCTTAATTTTTCTCCCAGGGATTCCACGGGATTCCTCCTCCGGCCTCCGCTGTCCGTTACGGGGACTGCCGAATATCAGTATTTTTTCAATAACAGGGCTGTAAGAACCTGCCGTTCTGCGTCAAGCTTAATCAGTATCTCTGAACAGGAAATTGTTGAACCGGTTAGCCGAAGCCGGTGAATCATACACAAAACGCTGTTCCGGTATACCCTGGTTAATCCTTGTATCAAGAAAGTCAAAACGGACAATGCCGTCGGCAATGGTCCGCCCTTCGATACGCCGGATCAGCAGCGTTTCGGGGTTTATATCCATCAGTATCTCCCGGAACCCTTCCGAAATGGAACGGCGGCTCAGGCGGAGTTTTACCACCATTTCTTCGGAGCCGTCCTCCAGCGGAACAGGCTCCGGTCCCCGGACAAAAGCCGGAATATAATTCCTCCGCAGCAGCATCAGTCCCTGGGCCGTTGCCAGGGATGCGCTCCCGGCTCCGGTGGATCTCCTGGCGGATGAGCTGATACTCTGCTCAAGGGTCGCCCGGTAATCAGGGAGGTACACCGTAAGGTTATCACCGTTGAAGGCAATAACCTGTTCCGCGGGGGTGGAAAAATCGATCCGCAGAAACGCCGGCGCCAGATGGCTGAGGGTGCCGAACATTTCGTTGTTTCCGGACCGGATTACGATTTTCGCCTCATAATCCCTGATGGTTCCGTAACGCTCCCCTACATTTGAAAGATACCGCTCCGCGGTTATAATTTCTTGAGAAAAAAGAGAAAAAATTCCACTAAAAAGGAAAATAATACAAGAGATCTGCCGTCTCATTATGGTACTCCGTAAAAAAACTCCGTTCCTTGGAACAATCAATATATACTACCCGAGTCCCGAATGGTATACAAGCACCCGGTTGAGTATACCACAGTTTGGCCGTGCCGTGCAGAGAATTATACCGGAAGCTGTATTCTCCGCTCTTCGGGATCATCAGCCCGCCGGTAAAATACCGCCACATTCCCGATAACCCGCACCAGTTCGGCGCCGGATTTCTCAGCCAGATTCCTGGCCGTATCCATACGGTCCTCTTTGAAAGCCACAAAACGGAGTTTTACCAATTCCCGGTGCTTGAAATCCTCAGCCAGGGCGGCGGCGACTCCGGGGGAATTTCCCTCCTTGCCTACCATAACCGTAGGGTTCAGTGAAGAAGCGAGTTTTGACAGATAACTCCGCTGTTTACTGGAAAGCATAGATACTCCTCAATTATACATGCTCAGGGTATACAATTTTTACAAAAATGACAAATGGCATGTACCGGGACAGCCAGGGTACACATACCGTGTGTGAAAACACAGCAGCATGAGATTACGGGTCCGGGGGTCCTGCCGAGGTAAATGGGGATTTGGCTCCTCAGCGGCCCTCGGCCTCGAAAGTCGCTCAAATCCCCATTTACCTTGGCACCCCGCGTTACCGGTACGGTACATGCTGCTGTGCTTTCCCGGCAGTTTGGCATATCCCGGCTGCCCCGACCTTGGAAAGGGGCTCGTGATACGGCAGCACCTCCACTATCGATTCCGCACTATTCCCGAAGCGTCCCCTCATACCCAGCCCCCTGTCCATGGCAGTGTACCTGAATAAACACAGCACCGGCACAGAAGCATGGTGCAAAATAGGTAACGCAGGGTGTCACAGAGTATGGGGTATGAGCGACTTTCGAGGCCGAAGGCCGACACGGAGCCATACCCCATACTCTGTGACAGGACCCTCGGCCCTGTTGTCACCATGCTTCTGTGCTAAGTAAATTGTAATATTTCAGATACCCTGCCGTCCCTGCCATTTGCCCTATCTTTAGCCCTGTGCTATGCTTTTATTGTAGAGAAAACAATTGAACCTTCCCGCCGTTACTGCGGAAGAGGCTTTTAAACCCCATATCTACCCAGGTTGGTATCATTTTGTTGAGGACAATTCTTAAAATAGCAGCACAGGCCGGAATTTTAATGTCAGCTATTCTGTATATTGCCGCGTGCGGCAGTACGGGCACCGAAAACCCATCCAAAGACCAGGAATCCTTCAGTACGGTCCGCAGCGAGCCGGGCCAGGTGCCGGAATACGGTGAAGGCCGGACAGTACCGGAACAGGAAATTACCCCCAGCCGTGGGGAACAGGTGATGAAAGCCCTGGCCGCGGCGTATCCCGATATTTTGGGGCCCGCGGAATCCCGGGACGGCGACTGGGCGGTCCCTCTGCGGGGACAATGGTATTATTACGCAGAAGGCCGCCTGCTTCCGGAGGATATGCGCAGCCGGGCTCTGGAGTTCGATCCCCAGCCGTTTTACAACTACATCGCGGACCTCCCCCCCTGGAAAGAACCCTCCGCGGAGGAGGCTGAACGGTTCGCGGCGGCGGCAGACCGGAGGAGCGCCCGCCCATCCCGGCGGTCCCAGCATTTTTACGATGCCCTGTGGCGGGCCCACGACCGGAACGAAGCCTATGAACGGGTAAAGACCATACGGTTTCTCGGCCACAATGTCCTGGTGCACTACTACATTTTAACCGAACTGTCCCTGGTGGAGGAACGGATCCTCGAGGAAGCGAAAACCGATCCCGAAGTCCGCCAATGGGTGGATGAACTGAGTACCCTTACCGGCTGGAACTGGCGGGGTATCGCGGATACCCAGAGCCGGAGCCTCCACGCATACGGCATCGCCATCGACCTGCTTCCCCGGAATCTCCGGGGACGGGAAACCTACTGGCTTTGGGCGGCGGAACACACCCCCGAATGGTGGGCCATTCCTTACAACCGGCGATTTCACCCGCCGGAGGCGGTTATCAAGGCCTTTGAAGCCTATGGTTTTATCTGGGGCGGAAAGTGGGTCTTTTTTGACACCATGCATTTTGAGTACCGGCCGGAGCTGCTCATCCTCAGCGGCATAGAAATGGAAAAACACCGGTAACGGCACCGCTAGACTTATTTTATATATTAGAGTAATTTAATAATAACACCAATCCAATAGCTACACATGACAGTATTAATGGCTATTTGTTGAAAACCACAATAGGGAGGAGAATTTACGGCAACCGTGGGAGAACAACATGACCGGGGTGGATGTACGTAAATTATTCAGCATGAACATGAAACGCCTCAGGGCAAAACAGGGATTTTCCCAGCTGAGCCTCGCCAATGAAGTCGGACTGGCGCACAACTTCATTAATGATATTGAAAACGGCAAAAAATGGGTTTCGCCGGACACCATAGCCAAACTTGCCAACGCCCTCAAGGCGGAACCGTATCAGTTTTTCCTCCCTGCGTATAAAATCAGCAAGGATAACGCGGAACTGATCTCCAGCTATATTGACGACATATCCGAATCATTCCTCAAAGCCGTCGGTGAACTGAAGAACCAATACCATCTGGACGACGACGAGAACGAGCCGGATTAACCGGGAACTTCCCCGGCCGCCGCGGGAACCGTTCCCCCGGCAACCGCGTTCTGTCCGGTTCCCGTCAGGGCTTTGAATTCCTTTTCATCAATAGTTTCTTTTTCCAGGAGCAGAACCGCGATTTTTTCCAGAAGATCCTGCTTCTGTCCGAGAAGCTCCTTTACGATGCCGTACTGGGTTTCAACCATGTGGGCGATTTCCTCATCAATATACTGCTGGGTCGCTTCGGAATACTCCCGGTGGAACATGGGTTCCTGGCTTTGGCCGCCCATCATGCCCGCACCGCGCTGGGTCAGGGCAACGTTTTTAAAGCGGCTGCTCATACCGTAATCGGTAATCATCTTGCGGGCAATGTCCGTAGCCTTGGTCAGGTCGTTGGAAGCGCCGGTGGAGATTTTCCCGAAAACCAGGTCTTCCGCGGCGCGGCCCCCCAGGAGAACGTTTATTTTGCCCAGGAGTTCATCCTCGGTCATGAGGTACCGGTCCTCCACGGGCATCTGCAGGGTATAACCCAGGGCCCCGAAGCCCCGGGGAATGATCGATATTTTCTGCACCGGGTCGGACCCCGGGGTAAAGGCGGCCACCACGGCGTGGCCTGTTTCATGGAAGGCCACAATACGCCGCTCATCATCGGAAATGATGCGGTTCTTCTTCTGGAGGCCCGCCACGGTTTTTTCAATGGCTTCCTCAAAATCCTTCTGATGCACGACTTTACGGCCCGCGCGGACCGCCAGGAGGGCGGCTTCGTTTACGATATTCGCCAGGTCCGCCCCCACAAACCCCGGAGTTCCCCGGGCGACCGCGGCGAGATCCACGTCGGGAGACAGCTTTACCGCGGTGGAGTGGATACGGAGAATAGCCTCCCTGCCGTTCAGGTCCGGGCGGTCCACCAGAACCTGCCGGTCAAAGCGGCCGGGCCGGAGCAGCGCCGGGTCGAGTACGTCCGGACGGTTGGTGGCCGCCAGGATAATGAGCCCGCTGGTGGCGTCGAAGCCGTCCATTTCCACGAGAAGCTGGTTGAGGGTCTGTTCCCGCTCATCGTTGCCCCCGGCGATATTGTTGATCCGGCTCTTTCCGATGGCGTCGAGCTCGTCGATAAAAATAATGCAGGGCGCCTTTTCCCGGGCCTGCTTGAACAGATCCCGGACCCGGGCCGCCCCGACTCCAACAAACATTTCAACAAAATCCGCGCCGCTCATGCGGAAGAAGGAAACCCCCGCCTCCCCGGCGACCGCCCGGGCAAGGAGGGTCTTACCCGTTCCCGGCGGACCTACCAGAAGGACGCCCTTGGGAATCTTACCGCCGATATCGGTGTATTTTTTCGGGTTTTTAAGAAAATCAACCACTTCGACGAGCTCTTCCTTGGCCTCGTCCACCCCGGCCACATCCCGGAACCGCGTTTTGATATCCCCTTCGGCCACGATGACCGCCCGGTTCTGTCCCGCGGCAAGTACGTTGTTGCCCATGTTACCCAGGCGCCGGAGGAGGAACCGCCAGATAAAAAAGAAAAACGCGATAGGCAGAACCCAGCTGAAGATAATGTTCAGCACGGTGCTGCCTTCCCGGGAAACCGCGTAGTAGGAGACGCCCTTTTCGTCCATGAGCTTTATGAGATCCGGATCATTCAGGGGAACCGTCCGGAAGGCTTCTTCCGAACTGCTGGACCGGACCGTCAGGGGAATGGACGCCGTTGGAGGCGGCTCGGGCTTTTCCGAGGTATATCCGGTAAAATACGTATCCGACAACTCCACCCGCTTGATTTCGCCGGAGCTGATCTTGGCCTTAAATTCCGAAAAATCAATCGTAGGATTAACCTTGTTGAGAAATACGTAGTTAAACAGGCTCATCCCGATTACCAGGATTAGTATGTATATAATTGAGAATTTCCATCCGCCGAAGGGATGATTCTTGGGATTTTCCTGAGGAGGGCCCCCGAAGGGAAACTGGGGGCCGGAATTTTTATTTTTTTTCTTATCCCGGGGCTGGTCGCCGTCGGGTCTGGAATCACTCATTCATAACTCCTGGTTTTCTTAAGCATATCAGATAATCCGGTTATTTGCCCCTGTTTCCGTCCCGTTTTTTACGGAAATATCGATCTTTTGGTAGGGTATTTCGATGTTTTCTGCGTCAAACCGTTTCTTTATATCAATCATGATTGAATTTTTAAGCTGCCAGTAGTTGTTTTTTTCAAACCAGATACAGAACAGCAGGGTGATACCCGAACTATCAAAGCTGTCTATGCCGAAAAACGGTTCCGGATTGTCCAGACAGTAGATGTTTTTGACCGCCAGTTCGGTCAGAACGGCCTGTACCCGCTCCAGATCCTCTTTATATGCGACACTGAGTTTGAGATCAAGCCGGCGGATGGGGAACCGGGTCACGGTAACCACGTTGGATTTGATGATGGTCTCATTGGGAATCCGCACAAAGGTATTGTCGTAGGTCCGCAGCTTGACCGACAGCAAATCCACCGAAAGCACCACCCCGGTAACATCCTCCACGGTGATGGCGTCCCCCACCTGGAAGGGTTTTTCCGACAGCAGGAACAGGCCGGAAATCAGGCTCGATACGGAGGTTTGGGCGGCGAAACCAATGGCAATTCCCGCGATTCCCGCCGCGCCCAGGATTGCGGAGGTATCGATGCCCATACTGTTGAAAATAAAAAGCAGGGCCATGACCAGGCCGAGGTACTTGATAACTTTTTTTACGATGAATGTCCGCTGGTCGCTGACATGGCCTTTCAGGAGTTTCCCCAGAAAAAGCTGGATCAGGTTAAAGATTATGATAATGACAAAGACCGTAATTACCGTGGTCACGACCTGGTCGAGCAGATCCAGGGGATCACGGTTGCGGAAAACCTTGGTGAACGCATTGGTTATGGCTGTTGTGTCCATTGATACCTCGTCTCAGTGCTGGATGGCGGTTAAGGTTTTGAGGAAATCCACCCCCCGGTGGATGAGAACTTCCCCGACACCGCCCCGTGTCCCGGAGGTGATTTTTTTGTAGGCAGGGTGGCTCCGGGTACGGACGAACATTTTGAGTTCACCCCCGGAGAGACCGTCCATGACAACTGTATCGCTGATCAGGTGGTCCTTGTATTCATAGACGTTGAGTATATCCGTGTAAATGGCAAGGTGGTCGAGATCCATGGGCACTTTGGAAATATTCCGCACCACCATCTCACAATGGATCAGGGACAGAGCATCGGAAAACAGGATCGATTCCGGATCCTGCTCGGCCTCACTGTTTTCCGGTTCCCCGCCGGCGGGGGTATTCCGGACCCGGGGCACCAGACTGGTCGGCAGGGACACGCAGAGAGTTCCGGACATGGTATCCCCGAACCAGGTTTCGGAAAGCCGCAGGGGCATGGCTTCCGCCAGGGTTTCATCCTTGGTTATCTCGAACCGCACCACCGGCGGAAGGGTAACATCGAACCGGGTTTCCGCGCCGGGGAGGAGCCGTATGCTGTTCTGGACCGATACGAGATAGGGCTTATCGCTTAAATATGGGCGCAGGGCTATCCGCTTTCCCTTTCCGATGGAAAAAACGGTTTCCATATCATCCGGGGGATCGGCTTCTTCGGGTCCGCGGAAATCGGCGGTCATTTCGGCGTACCCGGTCCGAATAAAACCCGCCCGCCACTCTTCATCTTTTTTCTGGATGTACGCGAAGGCTCCGTTGAGACTCCATCGGTACCATTGGCCTTCCCGGGGTTCAAAATGATTCCACATACTGTTCCTTTTTAAATACCGGCGCCCACTGGTCAATCAAAGAATTTTCTACAATACTTCTTTACGCGGGCATTCGGAGGATTTACAATAATTCCGCCGGATACCGGATGTATATTACTATTGAAAATATCTCCCCTCTATTAGGTTATAATGGATGCGGGAAGAGAAAAAAAGGAAAAAATGAATGACAGTAACGGAATTAATCAATCGGCTTGATTCCCCGGAAGCGGGGAGCCTCTTTGAAAAGCTTTATGGAAAGGAAGGAACGGAAGCCGCCCGCGGGCGGTACCGCGCCCTTCTTGAGGGTATGGCCAGCGGGTTTCCCGGCGCGGGAAAGGATATCCGGATTTTTACCGCCGCAGGCCGCACGGAACTCGGGGGAAACCATACGGATCACAACCGGGGCAAGGTTCTGGCAGCGTCCATCCAGCTGGATTCTGTCGCCGTGGCGGCGCCCCGGGAGGATAAAACCGTGATTTTCCGGTCCACCGGATATCCCGATGTGGTGGTGGACCTTACGGACCTTTCCAAACGGGAAGCGGAAATCAATACCACCGAAGCCCTGGTCCGGGGTATCGCCGCGGAATTCGCCGCCCGGGGAACCGGCGTCCGGGGGTTCACCGCCAACGCAGACTCCACGGTGCTGACCGGATCCGGGCTGTCGTCCTCCGCGGCGGTGGAGGTTCTCCTGGGCCGGATTTTCGACAGCCTTTACGGCGGCGGAAAGCGGAGCGCCCTGGAGATCGCCCAGATCGGACAGAAGGCTGAAAATAACTACTTCGGCAAACCTTCGGGACTCATGGACCAGGTCGCCTGCGCCTCCGGGGGCGCGGTGGCCATTGATTTCGCCGATCCATTAGATCCCAAGGTCCGCCGGATCAATTTCGACCTCGGCGCCGCGGGGTACGCCCTGTGTGTGGTTGACACCAAGGGGAGCCATGCCGACCTGACCCCGGATTACGCGGCGGTCCCCACGGAAATGAAAGCCGTGGCCGGGTTCTTCGGCAAATCCGTGCTCCGGGAGGTCAGCCCGGAAGAGGTGCTGTCCCGGATCCCGGAACTGCGGAAGGCCGCCGGGGACCGGGCGGTGCTCCGGGCAATTCATTTCTTCAATGAAAATAACCGGGTTGACGCCATGGAACGGGCGCTGGAAACGATCGACAATGCCGCCGGGAACGCGGAAAAACACCAGGCCCTGGAAACGTACCTCAGCCTGGTGAACGAATCCGGGAATTCATCCTGGGAACTGCTCCAGAACGTGTATTCCCCGAAAAACCCCGGGGAACAGGGAATTTCCCTGGCCCTGGCCCTGACCCGGAATTTTCTGGACAGCGGCGCCGCGCCGGGCAGCCCCCATCCGGGAGCGTGCCGGGTGCATGGCGGCGGCTTCGCCGGGACAATCCAGGCCTATATTCCCCTGGAACGCCTCAATGACTACAGGGCGGAACTGGAGAACGTTTTTGGAACGGGATCGGTGACGGAGCTCAGGATACGGCCGGTGGGCGCGGAAGAGCTTACTTTTGGATAACGCCGAAAGAATCCCAAATTCTTCAAATTAAAAAAGCCGGGCAGAAACCCGGCTTTTTTCAAATTATACAGCCTTCTTTAAATGATTAATTGGCAACAGACCACTCGCCGTCGCCGCCCCGGTACCGCACTATTATGTCTATATAAAGATCATTGTCAGCCCAGCCATATGCGACAAGAGTATATTGTATATCGTCTGTTTCATACTGATAATACTTCTCGCCTTGCGCCGTAAAATTCGTTAACTTTGCCGCATAAGCCGTGAACTCCGCCGGTAAAGGATTGTACCCCAAGCTGTCTTTGTCAAATTGGAAAGTGAATGTTACCTCTGTAACCATATTTTCAAAATTGCCGGTATTAAAGGATGGATATTTTGCGAGCGCGTCCTGCAGGCTGGTGGCCGACGCGGTTGTTACGGTGTTGTCACGCCATCCCGCAGTTGTTTCGCCGCTATCTTTGTAGGTATACCATGTGACATTGGAGTCGCTGTCTTTTGTGTAATTACCGGTGGTTGTTTCTGTAAAACCGGTTAAGTCATAGGTATAGGTCTCCGTTTCCGCACTCAATTGGACGGAAACCCTTTTCACGGTTTTCCCGTAAAAATCCGTCAGCGCGGGAAACTCAGCCATTGCTTTGAACAGGCCGTTTGTTCCGATGTCCAGACCATTTGAGGGCATATACAGCACTGCTTCATCTCCGCCGGAACTGTCACATCCCCAGATAAACAGTGAGAAGACAAGCAGCACCACCAAAAATCTCTTCATAATATAGCTCCTTTGAGAATTAATTTTTCTGATGAACTATACGCCATGGTGTATAACAGCTGTATAACAGATATGACAATTGAAAAAATTTAAGTGTAATTTCGGAGATTAAAATTAAATGAACTACCTGCGGTACCGTTTTTTCTGCGCGCTCAGGGTTCCCGCGGTCATCTCGGCCCAGCTGTAGTTGGCCATATACTCTTCCTGGTATTCTTCTATGGCGTTCCAGTCGCCCCGCATAAAACGGTAATAATCGCAGTCTATCTTTTCCGGGATGACCGACAGGCTGTTATGGCTTCTCCGGATGATGGAACCCGCGCCGGCTTCTTTGAGGGCCCGGAGCATTTCCGAGATCAGGATCTGCAGGTGGGTTTGGGTGCTGCGGTTATATTCGGTTTCCTCCCAGAGTACCGTGGCCAGTTCTTTTTTCGTTACCGTCCCGCCCCGGCGGTCCACCAGATAGGCCAGCAGTTCCTTTGCCTTTCTCCGGTGGAAGATCACGGGGTTATTGTCGACAAAGATATCGAAATTCCCGAAGGTCTGGATACGGACCATTTTTTTCCGGATTGGGTCCGGTGTATACCGGAGGTCCTCCAGTTCCTTCTTTACCGCGCCGGCGGAAACGGGTTTGAACACGTATCCGCTGGCCCGGATTCCGAAGGCATCCAGGGTATACTCCAAATGGCCGGTGACAAAAACGATGTTGATCCTGGGATGTATCTTCTGCAGTTTCCTGGCCAAAACCATGCCGTCCATCACCGCCATCTGGATATCCAGAAAAGCGGCATCCACTTTTTCCGCCTTCGCGTGGGCGACGGCCTCCAGGGGGTTACTGAAACTGATAAGGGAACAGTCCGGCGCCGCTTCGAGGATGGCGTCGGTCAGAGCGGCCAGGGATAGCTGTTCATCATCAACGGCAATGATATGCATTCAGTATGTCCATTCCTTTGGGATGTGTATCACCGCGGTGGTGCCCTGGCCCGGTCCGCTCCGCACATCGAGGGTGCCGCCGCACATGGCGGCCAGGCGCTGGCGGACATTGTCTATGCCGATATGGGTTGTACTTTCTCCAAGCGGCTGGCCGGAGTCAAATCCCACCCCGTCATCGGTAACAACGATAAAAAACGCCGTTCCGGTTTTCCCTGTCTGTATATGTACGGTACCGCCGGAGGGTCTGGGAGTTATACCATGGATGACCGCGTTTTCCGCCAGGGGCTGCAGGGAGAGCGGAGGAACCGAGAAATCCGCCGTTGGGATGTCGTATTCCACCTTGAGGCGGTCACCGAAACGTTTCTTCTCCAGGGAAAGGTAGACCCGGACATGGTTCAGCTCTTCCTCAAAGGGAACCGGTTTGCTGTAGGAAAGAGCATTGAGATTGGCCCGGAGGTAGCCGGAAAAATCCAGAACCGTCCGCCGGGCCTCGGCCGGGTCGGTGACACAAAGGGCGCTTATGGCGTTGAGGGTATTGTAGAGGAAATGGGGCCGGATCTGGGAAAGCATAATGGCGGTTCTGCCGTTGGCCAGTTCCAGTTCCTTCTGGTGAAGCCGTTTTTCCTGCTCCTGCTGGACATTAACGAAAATCAGGAGCAGGGACAGCATGCCCGCGGGATAGGTCAGCATAAGATCCTGGAATGTGATTTGAGCAATAACCGCCAGGGCGGGGAGGATTCCGAAGGAAAGGTACGCCCAGAGATCCCGTTTTTCCAGTATTCCTCTCAGCCTCAGAATCTGCAGCACCACCAGAGTCTGCTGGATGAAGTAAACCATGTGAAAAACAAAATACCAGCGGCCCCAATGGAACCGGTTATTTTCATCAATAGTATAAAACATTCCGTTAAAAAGGTTCATCACCGCCAGAAAAATACCTGCGGCGCTCAGCAGGCAGAGGATCAGCGTTATGTTTGTTTTAATATTTGCCTTAAGGGACGCGGCGACAACAATATATAACGCGAAAAACATGTACGTTAACAAGCCCGAAATCTGAGCCAGAAAATTTGCCGGTACCGTAATCCACCGCGCTCCGGGTTTCAGGTCTAATCCCCAGGAAACAGCGTCGCTTGTTACTGAAATCAAAGAAAGGATAAGCACCAGAAGAAACAAATGGTCCTGCAGGGTTTTCCGTTTTTTACCGGTGATGGAAAGGATTAATATACAGAGGGCCAGGATGCAGAAAATTTCCATGGTGATATTCACTGCGGTGTATATGGCTTGTGTCAGCGGCGCACCTCCACTCCTTCACGGGAACCGGTTAAAACTAATGGCGGCATGAACAATAGAAATTTTATAATATTCCATTGTGTATAACAAATGTATAACAACAAAATGCGGCATTGAGTTAATTGTAGCTAACCGGCGCTGCGCTTCCCCCTCTACTGGAAAAAACCCAAAAAATGACTTAAGATTTAATTTCCTATGCCGATAACCATAAAGATGGGCTGCCTTATTTTAAATACACCCTTAGCGCGGCGGGCAGTATCGTTATTATTCCAAGGGGTATATGGAGGGGACCATTTTGGCACATTCAAACGCATTATCAGCGTATAAAGAAACCCGCATCAAAACCGCAAGCCAGGGCCAGCTGATCATCCTGCTTTACGATGAGGCTATCCGGCAGCTGGACCACGCGGCGGAACTGCTCAGGCTGAACAGTTCCGGTAAAAAAGATCCCGGCAGGATCGAACAGATAAGCAAGGCTATTTTAAAAACACAGGAAATAATCACCGAACTGATGGTTTCCCTGGATTTTGACCAGGGCGGCGACATTTCCCGGAACCTCTTTTCACTGTACACCTGGTTCAACCAGGAACTTCTGGAAGGCAATATCGCCCAGGATGCCCAGCGGGTACTGAATGTGCGCAACATGATGGACCAGCTCCGGGGCGCCTGGAACGAAGTGGTGGCGAAAACCTCCGCCGAAAACGTTGCCCGGCCTTCGGGCGGCATCAATATTGCCGGATAGGAGATTGCCATGGCCGCAGCGCTTCAGGAAAAAACAAAACAGGAAATATCCCCGGAGGAACTGGTCCGCCGGGTCGCTATAGTAAAACGCTTCCGGGAACTGCTCATCCAGCAGCGGGACCGGTTCCGGGAATACCTGGAAGTCCTGGATAAACAGAAGGACGTCATCGAAGAGGGCAAAGCGGAAGATCTGATTGCCCATGTCGAGCTGGAAGAAAAAATCGTCGCCGATATCTTCTCCATCCAGAAGGTAATTGATCCTCTGGAGGATATGTACCGGGCGAGCTATCCCGATCGGGAATCCGAGGTACCCAACCTCAAAGCCGCTTTGGAGGAACTCAAGGAAGAAGCGGTGGTCCGTTCCGAACGGAACAGGGAACTCCTGTCCAAACGGATGGCGGAGATCCGTTCCGAAATCAAGGCCCTCCGGGGCAATCCCTACGCAGCCCGCCGTCCCGTGTACGGCGGATCGGATTCAGCGTCACTCATAGATATTAAAGGATGAAACCAGCAAAGGCGCCTCTCTACCTCATTGATGCCTACGGGCTGATTTACCGGTCATACTTCGCCTTCCTTTCCCGCCCCCTGAGGAATTCCAAAGGTAAGAACGTATCAGCTCTTTTCGGCTTTGCCCGGACCGTAACGGGACTGCTCAACGACGGAGCCCCCGCGGCGGACGCCCAGGGAAAACTCCTGGACCGGGCCCAGAAACCGGCCCTGCTGGCGGCGGTCTTCGATTCCCGGGGGCCCACCTTCCGGCACAAACAGTACCCCGAATACAAGGCCAACCGCCAGAAAGCCCCCGAGGATCTCCACGAACAGGTGCCCCTGGTGGATGAAACCCTCCGGGCCCTGGGGATTCCGGTGCTTCAGGCCGACGGATACGAGGCGGACGATATAATCGCCACCCTGGCGCGGAAATGCCAGGCCGAAGGCCGGCAGTGCTATATTCTGTCCTCGGACAAGGACCTGCTCCAGCTCGTGGGAAACGGAACTTATGAGCTCCGGCCCCTGAAATCCACCAAGGATTACTCCAGCGTCAACGCGTCGGGCACGGGCATTCCCTATGAACTGGTGGGCCCCGCGGAAGTTAAAGCCGAATGGGGGGTCACCCCGGAAAAAGTCCTGGACCTGCTGTCCCTTATCGGCGACACCTCGGACAATGTCCCCGGCGTAAAAGGCGTGGGCGAAAAGACCGCGGTCAAACTCATGACCCGCTACGGCAGCCTCGACGAGATATACAAAAACATAGCGGGAATAGAAGGGGCCGTCGGGAAAAAGCTCGCCGACGGCAAGGAAAGCGCCTATTTCGCGAAAACCCTCATAAGCCTCGAATGCGAGGTCCCCCTGCCCCTCAAAACATTGGATGATCTTTCCATAGAAAATATAGACAGGTCCGCGGGAGCGGCGGTGCTGCTCCGGGAGGGCATACGCCAGAGCGCCTTTGCCCTGGACCCGAAGACTGTTTCCGCGGCCCCGGAAAGCGCCGCGTCAGCCTCTTCCGGCCCGGCGGCGGGCGGTTCCCCGGTGTCAGGCGGAACGCCCGTACGCGACCTGGTCCCGGTGGATCCCGCTTTAACCGGAGACGGGGCCTATACCACCGTTCTTGCCATCAAGGAACTCGAATCCCTGCTGAAAACCGCTAAAAAACAGGGATTTATGGCCTTTGATTTTGAAACCGACTCCCTGGACGCCTGGAATTCCAAGCCCATCGGCATTTCCATGGCCCTGGAACCGAAAAAAGCCTATTACATCCCCGTGGCATCCCACGGCGAAGGCAGCGAATTCCTCGATCCCGACGCCGTCCGGAAGCTCTTCGAGCCCCTGCTGGCGGATCCGAAGATGACCGTGGCGGCCCACAACGCCAAATACGACTATAAAGTTTCCCGGGGATGGGGAATTCCCCGGTGGAAATGCGTTATCTGGGACACCATGGTGGCCGCCTGGCTCGCCGACCCCGAACGGAACAACTATTCCCTGGATTCCCTGGCGGCATCCTACCTCGGGTATACGGCTATTTCATATAATTCCATCGTTCCCAAGGGAAGCACCTTTGACGCGGTATCCCTGGAAACCGCCTGCCGCTACTCCGGGGAGGACGCGGACCTGACCTTCAGGATGAAGCTCCACCTGGAAAAGCAGCTGGAAAAGTCCGAAGCCACGGACTTGTTTAAAAATCTGGAAATGCCCCTGCTGCCGATTCTGGCGGAAATGGAAGGTTTGGGAATAAAAATCGAACCCAAGGTCCTCCGGGAATACGGCGTAACCCTGGGGGAGGAACTGGAACAGATCCAGGCCGAAACCTACCGCATGGTGGGCCATGAATTCAACCTCGGTTCCCCGAAGCAGCTCCAGGAAGTCCTCTTTGTTGAACGGAAACTCAAACCGGGCAAGAAGACCAAGACAGGATATTCCACCGATGTGGGGGTTCTGGAGGAATTGGCCCGGGAAGACCCGGTGCCGGCGCTTATCCTCCGCCACCGGACCCTGGCGAAACTTAAATCCACCTACGTGGATACTCTGGCGGACCTGGCAGGGAAAGACGGACGGCTCCACACGAATTTCGTGCAGACCGGCACCGCCACGGGCCGGCTTTCCAGCCGGGATCCCAACCTTCAGAATATTCCCATCCGGGACGAAGAAGGCCGGCGGATCCGCCAGGCGTTTATCGCCGAACCCGGACAGGTCCTCATTTCCGCGGACTACAGCCAGATCGAACTGGTGGTGCTGGCCCATCTTTCCGGGGACGAAGGCCTCTGCTCCGCATTCAGGGACGGCACCGACGTCCACGCCCGGACCGCGGCGCTCATCTTCGGCATCCCCGAAAAGGATGTCCGGCCGGACCAGCGGCGCATCGCCAAGACCATCAACTTCGGAGTCATGTACGGTATGAGCGCCTTTCGGCTGTCCAATGAACTGGGAATCAGCCGGACCGACGCCCAATCCTTCATAGAAGCCTATTTCAAGACCTATTCCGGAATCCGGCGGTACATCGACGATCTGGTAGCCCAGACGGAAAAAACCGGGTACGCGTCGACCATCTTCGGCCGGAGACGGTATATCGCGGCCATCAATTCCCGGAACAAAACCGAAAAAGCCGCGGCGGAACGGGTCGCGGTCAACGCCCCGATCCAGGGTTCGGCCGCGGATATTGTCAAAACCGCCATGATCCGGCTGGACAAAGCCATCACCGCCGGCAAAAGCCCCGCCCGGCTGCTGCTTCAGGTTCACGACGAGCTTATCCTGGAATGCCCCAAGGACCACGCGGCGGAAGCGGCGGAGCTCGTTAAAAAGGAAATGGAAAACGCGGTAAAACTGTCGGTTCCCCTCCGGGTAAGCGTCGAAACGGGCAAACGCTGGGGCGATTTCCACTAGGATTGCCGCGGAACCATGGAAAAGGCCCCCCTGCCCCTTATTGGGCTTACCGGACTGTACTGCGCGGGAAAAAACTACGTCGCTTCAATCCTCGAAGAACGGGGCCTGGAGGTCCTGGATGTGGATAAACTCGGCCACGCGGCCACGGAACTCGAAAAAGAGCCCATTGTCCGGCATTTCGGCGATACTGTCCTAAACAGCGACGGCACCGTAAACCGCAAAACCCTGGGAGAACTGGTCTTCGGCAAACCCGATGAACTGGCTTTCCTGGAAGGCATTATCCATCCCGCGGCGAACCGGCTCACCGAAGAGTGGATCGAAAACGGATCCGGAAAAATCAAGGTAATCAACGCGGCACTGCTCCACCGTTCAACGTCTTTCGGCAGGCTTGATTTCATCATTATAGTCCGGGCGCCCCTGATCACCCGGTTTCTCCGGGCCCGGAAACGGGACAAACTGCCCTTCCGGCAGCTGATAAAAAGATTCAAAAGCCAAAAAGAATTCATTTCTCAATATTTATCCCAAAACGCCGATATTCGTATTGTAGACAACAAAGGATATTTCGGTATCTGTTCCCGTCTGTACAGGCGGCGTTTGGAAAACCGGATAGATGAGATTCTTGCAAAGGCGGGTTGCGTTCTGCAGGAACCTTCCAAAGAAAAATGAATTACCATTTTTCTTTCGTTGTATGTAAGGTCGCTTGTGCAAAAGTTTCCGGCTTCTGCGCAGGCCCCGGATGAAATTCTTTCCCGGGAGGGGACGGTACGGTAGTCATGGAAAAGAAAAAATTACTGCTTGTGGCAGTTTCAGTAGGGGTGTTTCTCGTCATCGTAATCGGCGCGTCTATCTTAGTGGTATCACCAAAGACAGGTCCGGCCATGGCAATGGCAGGGGATAACCAGCCGCATACCACCATTGGAGTTCCGGGCACGCAGCCTGATTCCGGTATTACCGGAGAACCGGTCCGTCCGGGTTCGGTGGACGCGTCGGATATGCTCAGAAATCCCGACGATACCCAGCGGCTGCAGACGCCCCCCGGCACATCGACTTCCATACAGGACAGCACCTTTTACATTTATGGTGAAAGCGGAACTCTGCCGGCAGCTGCCGCGGAGCGGATAACCTCCGCCGTGGATTCCTCCGGCAGGGTGGTGATCGATGTTCCCAAACCGGCTACGGTAGCCGTACCGGACGCTCCGCCGCCCGCCAGAACCGTTCAGCCGCCCCGGCAGCCCCAGACCGTGGCAGCCGCACCGGCTCCGGCCAGGCCCGCGGCGGCTCCCGCGGCGCAGCCAAAACCGGCGGCTGTCCCAACCAGGGAGTATACCGATTACTGGGTCCAGACCGGCGCGTTTTCAACGAAACCCCGGGCTGAAGCTGTAAAGGATACCCTTACGGCAAAGGGCATAAAATCGGTAATCGACGTCCGGGATGTGGACAGCACAACCTATTACCGGGTGAGGGTCGGTCCGTACACTTCCGAGAACGAGGCCAATTACTGGCTTTCCCTGATCAAGTCCATAGACGGTTTTGAGGGCAGCCAGATCCGCACTACCCAGTCGAGGCGCTGAGCGGATAATCCGCTTTATTATATATGCAGAATCCATGGTGAATCCCTTCATAGGGCATGAACCATGGATTTTTTTTATTCATCCGTGTTGCTTTATTTTTCCTCTTCCTGCCCGTTTTCCTGCGGGGAGAGGAGAAAAAAGCGGGTTTCCGCGGGGACCTGTTTTTTTCCGGGTCCTGGGAGCAGCAGGGAAAACTCGACAACCGGGGCGATCTCAGGCTGATTACACCATTTTACGGCCTGTCGGCGCGCTTCCAGGTGCTGGACCGGCGGCCCGCCATGTTCCTGGAGGATACAGGAAACAGTATCACGGGATTTTCCGGCGGAATTTACCATAAAGCTACCAATTCCCGGATTTTATACGGAACAATTGATGAATGGGGCCTTCCGGCCCGTATACGCAGTCCCTGGATACGGAGCCTTCCCCTGGCGGAACGGCACGCTCCCATGGGCGGGGATCTTAAAACGGAAACAGTCTCCACCAGGGAACCGGCTGCCTACCTCTACCTCGGAAGTCCGCAGTTCGGTCCGGTACGGATCTTCCTCTCGGCCCTGGCGGACAGCCCGAAACTGCCTGATTTCGGCGGCGGAGCGGAGTTCACCTTCAAAAAACAAAACCGGCTCCGTCTGGAGGGTTTTTACACGGAACAGACCCTGGCGGCCCGCAAAAGCTCAACCTGGTTCTCCGCGGCACCGCCCCTGCCGGAACGGGATTTCCGCCTCGGCGCCGGATCCATCGCTTTTTCGTCTCCTTTTTTCAGTTTTGCCGCGGACTGGGCTTATTCGGAGACCTATGCCTACGGAAGCGGGACATACGGAAACCTCGGGATTACGGCGGGAAACAAACCCTGGCGGGTATCCCTCGGAGCGGATGTTTCAGAGGGCCGGTACGTCGGCAGGGACGGAAAAATCCCCGGGGAAGGCCTGCGTTTCGGAGGCGCCGCGGAATACCGCGGAGTACGGGGAAGTCTCTACAAAATAACCACTGCGGTGAGGGCTTCCGCCTGGGACGAAAAATTCAATAAAAGCACAACGAATTTTTCGGTTTATTTCCCCCGGGCAGTAAATCCAATGCCGGTCTGGCCCCAGAAGTGTACCGTAACACTGAAACGGGACGGCAGTTCCGCCGCAGCGGAGGATTCCGCCGTGGTATCGGTACATACCCAGATCGGGCCCCTTGGGACAGGCTTGAGCGCTTCGGTAAAATGGAAATCTCCCTACGACGCGCATCCGCAGCCGTATCCGGTACCATCCGGGCAGGGTTCTCCGTATTCGGTGGGCGGCAGCGGGGAAGCAACCTATAAAATCGGGTTCATAACCGTAAAAGCTAAACTGGGCTGCACCGCGGAAAGAGATAAAAGGAATATATGGGATCTATCCTTATCCGCGGCCGCGGTGAGGCCTTCCGGACGGTTCCGGATATCATTGGACATAGAGGAGAAACTGGAGGATTGGAACCTTGGTTTTTCGTGGCAGATCCGGAAAACCGGTATATCCGGCTCCGCACCATGATATCGCTTATTTGTCTCCCGGACGGCTGCCGCACCTGCCTCCTGCCCTCTTCCCACCCTCCTGCCACCAAGGAGCCGTAAAGAGCCGGAACAGAACCTGTCCGCAGCTCTGCCCCGGGAAGCGGATAACCGGTTAATAATTCCCGTTATACAGCGGAGTCTCCGCAGTCCCTTCAAACACATACCTCTGACCGGGCAGCACAGGGCCGGTTAAGCCGGAAAGCACCCGAGCCATAATAAGAATGCTGGTCACAACGTTAATATAGGATAAACGAAATTATAGTTTTTTTGTCAGAAAACAATTTTTCATAAAGTTTACTTTGAATATTGTGATATACTTTTATATGTATTTTTTTAGAAAGATATATAGAGAAATACAGATTAAAGTGAGGCCAATAATTTAATCTCTAAAAATGATTTTTTGTGAACAAAGGAGTTTATTTTGAAACACTTAAGAAAAATTATGATTTCCTTCTTTACAGTTGTAATTACTTTTTTAATAACGAATTGTTCTGTAGATAGTAATGTCTGTAAAATATGCGGCGGCGAATTAACTTATACTATGAGTAGAGGTGATGCCTCTAACAAGATTATAATTTCTCTGTCATCAGGAGAATGGACAGAGGTCCCTATTACTGCCCATTTACTTGAGTCATTATCACTAACCGAAACCTCAACAACCGTAGGATCGAACAGTAACTGGCAAGCGTTTTTTAGCGATGGCAATCGGGTAAATAAAAATATTCTTCCAGATAAGAGCAAACTGGAGTTACGATACTTTAGTGGCTGGGGTGACGATCTTGATGGAAGTTGGACAGGGACAGCTTCTTTTAAAGATGATTATTTGGTGTATTATACAAACCATGAACTCTTTGGTCATGATCACACGTTCATGGGTGATCCAATAACAATAAGAGTGGAAGGTACGGATACGGCCAATTAAGGAATCAGCCTGCTTGCCAAGGGTGATAATACTTTTGGCAAGCAATATATATCGAAAAGTAACAGATTTGTACCAAATCAAAAAAACAGCTGTCAAAGAAATAAGAAGATAATTCCATCACTTCTCCTAGCAGTATGAATTTTTTCACATTGCCCTCCTGACCGGGCAGCATAGCGCCGGTTGAACCGGAAAGCGCCCGGCCGTAATGGCAACGCCGGGTTTCTCGTATAAAACGGTTTTCGAGGCCGCAGGCCAACACAGCAATGCCCTTCACACACCCAGCCCCCTCTGACCGGGCAGCATAGAGCCGGTTAAGCCGGAAAGCACCCGGCCCGTAACGGTAACGCCGGGTCCCTGGACAGAACGGTTTTCGAGGCCGCAGGCCGACACAGCGATGGCCTTCCCTCACGCCGCCCCCTGACCGGGCAGCATAGAGCCGGTTAAGCAGGAAAGCGCCCAGTCGTAATGGCAACGCGGGTGTCACAGAAAAAGGGTGATGAGCGACTTTCGAGGCCGCAGGCCGACACGGAGCCATCACCCTTTCTCTGTGACAGGCCCCGCGGTCCCGCTATACACGGGCGCTTTCCTGCTTGAAAGACCCTATACTCCCCCCTTGAAACTTGTTGAAAAATTTACTATATTACAGCAATTACGGATGTCTGTTAGCCTATTTTTCAATTTTTAACCATAAAAAACTGAATGCCGCGGTTGACGGCTCCGGCCGGAAAACACACTGGTTTTGTAGGTATCCGATTTCCATAATTACGAAAACGGTGACAAAACCCCTGCCGGGATGAGGCGGGCAGCCAAAACTATAACGAGAGGTAAAAGACAAGATGGGCATCGATATTACTAAGATGCGGAACATTGGTATCAGTGCGCACATTGACTCGGGAAAAACTACCCTTTCCGAACGTATCCTGTTCTTCAGCAACAAAATTCACGCTATCCACGAAGTCAGGGGCAAAGACGGTGTCGGTGCCACCATGGACCACATGGAACTCGAACGGGAACGGGGAATTACGATTCAGTCCGCCGCGACCCAGGTAAATTGGAAAGAATATACCATAAATCTCATCGACACCCCCGGCCACGTTGACTTTACTATTGAAGTCGAGCGGTCCCTGCGGGTGCTGGACGGAGCCATATTGGTTCTCTGCGCGGTCGGCGGCGTACAGTCACAGTCGATTACCGTTGACCGTCAGCTTAAACGCTACCACGTTCCCCGGATCGCCTTTATCAACAAGTGCGACCGCACCGGCGCGAATCCCTTCAAAGTCCGTATGCAGCTCCGGGAAAAACTGGGCCTGCCCGCGGTTATGATCCAGATCCCCATAGGACTGGAGGACAAACTCGAAGGCGTGGTGGATCTCATCACCATGAAAGCGGTCTATTTCGACGGCGGAGAGGGTACGGATATCCGGATGGCGGAGATTCCCGCCCACCTCAAAGCGGATGCTGAAAAATACCGGGAAGAAATGCTCGACGCTATTTCCATGTTCTCCGATGAACTGGCGGAACTGTTTTTAGGCGGCGAGGCAATCCCCGAAGAACTTATCCATAAGGCAATCAGGAAGGGAACCCTTGCAGAGCAGTTTGTGCCGGTCATGATGGGTTCGGCTTATAAAAACAAGGGTATCCAGACCCTTCTGGATGGGGTTACCAGCTACCTCCCCGATCCTACGGAAGTGGAAAACTACGCCCTTGACCTGGACAACAATGAGGAAAAAGTCATCCTCAAACCCAATGACAAACTCCCCACGGTGGCTCTGGGCTTCAAGCTTGAGGACGGCCAGTACGGCCAGCTAACCTATGTCCGGATCTACCAGGGATCCCTGAAAAAAGGTGATGAACTGTACAACACCCGGGCCCGGAAAAAATTCAAAGTCGGCCGCCTCGTCCGGATGCACTCCAACAGCATGGAGGATATCACCGAGGGTGCCCCCGGGGACATTGTTGCCCTCTTCGGCATTGACTGCGCTTCCGGGGATACCTTCTGCGGCGGCGGCGTTAACTACGCCATGTCCTCAATGTTTGTGCCCGAACCGGTTATTTCTCTGGCTATCACCCCGAAGGACAAAAAATCCGCGGATCAGATGGCCAAGGCCCTCAACCGCTTTACCAAGGAAGACCCGACTTTCCAGACCTATGTGGATCCCGAATCAAACCAGACCATCATCAAGGGAATGGGCGAGCTCCACCTGGAAGTGTACATCGAACGGATGCGCCGGGAATACAAATGCGAGGTCGATACCGGCATGCCCCAGGTCGCGTACCGGGAAGCTATCACCCAGCGCGCGGAATTCAACTATACCCACAAAAAGCAGACCGGCGGTTCCGGGCAGTACGGCCGTGTGGCCGGCTACATGGAACCCATGGATTCCGGAGACTACGAATTTGTGAACAACATCAAGGGCGGTGTCATTCCCAACGAATACATCCCCAGCTGTGACAAGGGATTCAAGGAAGCCATGAAACGGGGCAGCCTTATCGGATTCCCCATTGTCAATGTCCGCATGGTAATCAGCGACGGGCAGTACCATCCGGTCGACTCCTCCGATATCGCGTTCCAGATGGCCGCCATCGGCGGTTTCCGGGAAGCCTATAACAAGGCAAAACCCGCTATTCTGGAGCCCATCATGAAGGTTTCAGTGGAAGGCCCGACGGAATTCCAGGGAAATATTTTCGCTTCCATTAACCAGCGCCGCGGTATAATCTCTTCGTCCACCGAGGATGGCAGCTTCTCCAGAGTTGAAGCTGAAGTTCCCCTGAGTGAAATGTTCGGCTACTCCACGGTACTTCGATCCTTGACCCAGGGTAAAGCAGAGTTTACCATGGAATTTGAGAAGTACGGAAAAGTTCCGTCCAGCATTTCCGATACCCTTATTAAGGAATATGAGGAAAAACGCAGGAAGGAACAGCAGAAGTAACACCGGTTTCCGGTTAATTTCTGCGGAGAATGGCAGCATGTGCGGCCCGCAAGCCGTACGCCGGAACAGTATCACGGATATTGTTCCGGCGGTATGATCAGAATCAAGGAGAGATCATGGTTAAACAGGAACTTGTTCAGCGCAGTCCCGTGCGGGTGTTTGAGAAATCCATCCACGGGGGACTCAAAGAGGGAGAAATCGGGGTTATCGCCTCCCAGAGCGGAATCGGAAAAACTTCGGTTTTGGTCCAGATTGCCCTGGATAAATTGTTGCAGAATAAAAAAATAATCCACGTATCCTTTACCCAGCATACCGACTATGTTCTGGCCTGGTATGAGGATATTTTCGAAGAATTTACGAAAAAGAAGAACCTCGAAAACGTTCAGGATGTCAAAAATGAGCTCATCAAGAACCGGGTTCTCATGAATTTCAACCAGGATGGGATCACCAGCGACTTAATACTCCGGAGCCTCAAGGCCCTGATTATCGACGGCGGCTTCAAAGCTGACGCCCTGATTATCGACGGCTTTGATTTTTCCCGCACCACCCATGAACGGCTGTCCGCGGTCAAAGAATTCGCCAAGGAACTCAACATTTCCGTATGGTACAGCTGCACCGTTAAGGGTGACAATATGTACGACAAACGGAATATTCCTTCGGTTCTCGTGGATTATATGGACCTCATTGATGTGGTTATTGTTCTGGAACCCAAACAGGACCATATTGAATTCAGGGCAACAAAAGACCGGGGAACCTACAACCCCGAATCCATGGCCCTTAAACTCGACCCCAAAACCCTGCTTATCCTGGAAAACTAAAAGCCGGGTTGCATAAAAAAGCCGTTCCGCTGTCCGGAACGGCTTTTTTTATCGGAATCCCGGTACCAAGTCAGGGTGTTACAATATATTCCCTGAGCTTTTCCCGGACAGTCTCATCCACCCTGGCCGTAACTTCAATATAATTTTCTTCATACTTTTCCGAGAAAACCGTACCCGAGCGGTGGATCAGCGCGGGAAGGTCGTAGCGGTCCGCGGGAAAACGGAAGCAGTCGACGGCTCTGGAAAGCAGCTCATCCATACGGAGGGCCAGTTCATCCAGTCCGGTGCGGTTTTTGGCGGAAATCATGACACTCCCGGGGTACCGTTTCGCCAGCCCTTCGAGATCATCCCGGGATTCCACCCGGTCGGTTTTATTAAGGGCGACAATCATGGGAGTCTCACCGGCGTTCAGGTCCCGGAGTACGGCCATGGTGGTTTCATAATACCGGTCCAGATCCGGGTCGGAAGCATCCAGCACATGGACCAGTATAGAAGCCAGGGAGACCTCCTCCAGGGTTGACCGGAAGGCGTCCACCAGGTCGTGGGGCAGCCGCCGGATAAACCCAACGGTATCCGTCAGGAGCACGGGCCTGCCGCTGCCAATTTCCAGCCGCCGGGTGGTCGGGTCCAGGGTGGCGAATAGCTTATCTTCCACAAAAACACCGGCGCTGGTCATGGCGTTAAGCAGTGATGATTTGCCGGCGTTGGTATACCCCACCAGGGCGCAGGCGGGAATGGGGATTTTTTCGCGTTTCTTCCGCTGGACAGCCCGGTGTTTGCGGACCTCCTTGAGTTCGGTTTCCAGCTTGTGTATCCGCTGCTGCACCAGGCGGCGGTCCGTTTCGAGCCGGGTTTCCCCGGACCCTTTCGTACCGTACCGGCCGCCCCGCTGCCGGGAAAGATCAATATATTTGTGGCTCAGACGGGGCAGCGAATATTTGAGCTCCGCCAGGTCTACCTGCAGCTCCGCTTCCCGGGTTTTGGCTCTTCCGGCGAAAATCTGGATAATCACTTCCCGGCGGTCAACCACGGGAATTCCGCACAATTTTTCCCAGTTCCGCTGCTGGGAAGGGGTCAGATCCTGGTCGAAAATAAGACAGTCCACATCCAGTTCCCCTGATTCCGCGGCTATCTCTTCGGCCTTGCCCGTTCCCATTCCGTATCTCGGATGTTTTTCCCGGATCCGGACGGTTTCCTGTCCGGCAATCTCCACACCCAGGGTTTCCGCAAGTCCGGCCAGTTCTTTCGCCAGGGACTCGGCTTCCTGTTTATCGATGGAGTCGTCACTTACCCCGATAAGAAACGCCCGCCGGGGTTTTATTTCATTTTCAATCATTTCTTTCATACAATTTTATTGTGGTTATTTTTCTCCAAAATAGTCAAGTTTAGCAAACAAAAATTGTTTTTTAATGCAACTCGTGTCTATATTTAATATTATAGTATTCCGATAATATACTGAATACCTAACAGGATATTATGTGGTGACCGTATCCCAAAAAGCTTCTCTGAGTTTGCTGATTTCCGTTATCCTCTTTGCCGGTTTCGCGGTACTGGCTTTCACCGGTTTCTTCGATCTGGTGGAAACCCGGTTTTACAATCCGTCCATAACCAGAGGTCTGACCCGGGAAATTGAGGGAGATACAAGCGCCATTGAGGAATTCCTGGAGAGCCTCAAGGTCCGCTTTGAGGCGACCCTGCAGGATGACGCGGTGCGGCGGAGTTTTCTGCCTAACCAGAGCGCGGAGGATATCTTTGAGCGGTCCCGGCTGTACGGAACCCTGCTTGAGTCTTCCGGCGGTCTGCAGTGGGTCCGTTTTGTCGATTCCGGCGGGCGGCGTATCCATTATTCGACCAACCCCGCGGATATACTCCGCCAGGACAGACTGTCGGTGTCTTACCGGAGCTACGATGACAGTTCCGAGGCTTTTTCCTATGAAAGCCTGGCGGTTCCCGATCAGGGAAATCCGAAGCTCACCCCGGATGATTCCGGCGACCGCATTGTCTTTTCCCTTCCGTTTTACGATTCCTTTGATGTATACCGGGGCACGGCCCTCTTTTCGGTATCCGTCCGCGCCGTATCCGAGCAGCTGATTAATGAAGGCAGAATAAAAATCGGAGAGGACGTTTCGGTCCTCTCGGTTCCGCCGGGGATCATCCTGGGTATGCCCCGGACCGCAAAAACGTCCCTCGCCGCCATGGTATCCGCCGTCTGGAACGAGGGCATCACCAGCCTCACACCCCTGGACGCGGCCGATTCGGATACCGCCTTCGCGCTGATTTCCGGACGTACGGCTCAGGGCTTTTACGTCGGCCGCCTGGTGAATGAAGCCCTTTTTGAGTTCCCCTTTACCATGAAGGTGATTCTTCTGGTTTCGTTTTTCCTGACCGTTTACCTCACAATTTTCCTTATTTTCAATCTCCGCCAGGACTCCATGACGGTGATCCAGAACCGGCTTAAACGGCTGCAGATCACCCTTTTTGAGGAATATTATGACCGCAAAGGGGATATGGACTGGGCCCGCTGGAGCAGCGAACTCGAACAGCGGCGTGAGGAAGTCCGGACTGAGCTCAAGCGGGGGCTCAAAACGAAACCGGGCAAACAGGCTGAAAAAGACATTGATTCTCTGATCGATAAATCCTGGGATGAACTCCTGGCGGTTATGGGTTCCGGCCGCGGGACACAGCTGACCGCCAACATTGACGAGGCAAAACTTTCAAGCATCCTTAACCGGGTATTGGCGGCCTCAGGCGGAACCGCGCTGCCCCAAAGCGCCGCGCCGGCGGAACCGGAATCCAAGGACGGTCCGCAGAAAACCGAACCGGCGGAGGATGCCGAAGAGCTCCAGGAGCTCGGCGACGCGGATGAACCGGAAGAGCTCGATGAGGCGCGGGAAGCCGAACCCGGCGAGCTGGAGGCCCTTGACGACGCCGGGGAACCGGAGGAACTGGAAGAACTTGAGGAACTCGGTGACGCCGAACCGGCGGAGGATGCCGAAGAGCTCCAGGAGCTCGGCGGCGCGGATGAACCGGAAGAGCTCCATGAGGCGCAGGAAGCCGAACCCGGCGAGCTGGAGGCCCTTGACGACGCCGGGGAACCGGAGGAGCTGGAAGAACTTGAGGAACTCGGTGACGCCGATGAGGCCGAACCGGCGGAGGACGCCGAAGAACTCCAGGAGCTCGGCGATGCGGACGAACCGGAAGAACTCCATGAGGCGCGGGAAGCCGAACCCGGTGAGCTGGAGGCTATCGGTGACGCCGGGGAACCGGAGGAGCTGGAAGAACTTGAGGAACTCGGTGACGCCGATGAGGCTCAGCCGGCGGAAGACGCTGAAGAACTCCAGGAGCTCGGCGCCGCGGACGAACCGGAAGAACTCCATGAGGCGCGGGAAGCCGGATCCGCGGAAGATGCCGGACAAGGGACACCTGATGAGGCAAACCAGTCGGAGATGCAGAAGCATTCCAATATACGGCTGGTATTCGGTGATGACGATATCCCGTATATCGTTGAAACCAGCGGCCTCGAACTGGTAGACGAAGACGTCGACTCGGTACTCAGCATTATGCGCCAGGATGAAGATGAAATCGGCGAGCTGGAGGACCTGGAAGAGGCGGAGGATTTGGAAGAAGCCGATTCTCCGATTGCGGAAGATGACGGAGATTCTCCGCCCAAGGGGATGACCGAGAGTGAATTGGCAAAACTCGCCAGCAAAATAGAATTCAGCCCGCTGCCGGAATCCGCCGAGGAGGATACTCCGGAAGACAGCAGCCTGGAAATATTCTCCCCCTTTGATACGATGCTCTCGGATTTTAAAACCGATGACCGGGACAGCGGCGATACCGCGGAGCTTGAAGACGTAGAGGGCGGCGTTGAGATATCGGATGTCCATACACCGTTCCAGATGGACGACAGTGTAAATCCGGAACCCCTTGAACCGGCGGAAGATAACGCGGAAACGGACCCCCCGGAGACTTCCGCCGAACTTGAGGATATTGATGCCGATCCGCCTCAGGGCAATACGGAAATAATCGAAGAAATAAACGGTATAAATTATATAAATGAGGAAAATATCGCCCGCAATCCGGAAACGGAAAACAAACTTGATTCAGAGTTTAAGGATCTCGTTGATTCTGTGCTGAAGGATGATGAATGAGTCCCGGCGGGACGAGCTCTGCAGACTGAAAAGCCTGGGATCTGAACGCAGATTTTTTACGGAGCGGAGATTCGTTCACAGGGAAATTTAGTTTATCATCCGGTCAATGCCTGCGGATGAATAACCGGACCCATCGCAATCATTTCATTAATATCCTGGGGTTTACGGTGACACCATTCTTGTACACCGTAAAGTGGACATGCGGTCCGGTACTGAGACCGGTACTTCCCACATCCCCGATCCGGTCGCCGGTTCTGACATAGGTTCCGGTTTTCGTTCTGATAACACTCATGTGGGCATATAACGTACGATATCCCGAATGATGGGTAATGATAACGTAATTCCCGGAAATATCATCGTACCCGGTAGCGCTTACCCGGCCCGCCATGGCGGCCTGTATCGGAGTTCCCATGGGGGCCCCGATATCCATTCCCGTATGGAACTGCCGTTTTCCCGTAAAAGGACTGGAACGGTACCCGTAGGGTGAAGTTACGTAACTCCGGACCGGCCAGATAAAAAGCTCCCCGTTGATTTCCTGCAGGGTGACACGGTCCAGACGGGCACCGGGAACGAAAATATCGGTTCCCGCGTTTATGGTTTCGGAAAACAGTTCATTTGCAACGCGGATTGCGGCCATATCGCATTCATACCTTCCGGCAATTGACGAAAGGGTGTCACCCTTCTTAACCGTATGGACGATGCCGTCCTGGTTCGGAACTTTAAGCATCCGGCCAATCTGCAGAAGACGGGAGTTCTTTATTCCGTTTACCGAAATCAGCGTATCCTGGGCAAGCCCGAAATCCTGGGCAATTTTGCTGATGGTATCATCTTTTTGGATAGTATATGGCACAAAATGAAGCGTCTGCGGCCGGAAATACAATTCCGGTCCCGGCACGCCGGATACCGCATCCTGTGTATCCGGAGCCAGGTCCAGTGCCGTAAGACCGCCGGCCAGGGTAACGGTATAAGGCATGCCCATACCGCCGGTATTATCCAGGGTTGCTTCCAGGAGTTCCGGGGCACTGTCTCCGGCAGCAGGCAATAATGCCCCGGGACCGTCATTCGGAACCGTATCAATGGGTATAACGACATACATGAAGGAAGCGGCAAGGATACATCCAAGAAAAACTTTTATAAATGTACCGTATTTGAAATTCATTTTAGGCCCCCGCTGATACAAGGGATTTTTTAATTAATGAAAAGAAACATTAATCTTTATTGTATATCGGTTTATTATCCATTGCAAATTAGATTCAGATTTTTTGGTTTTCCGTATTATCGGCGGAATCCAGGAGCAGCAGCAGATCCCGTATTTCCGCAGCCCGCTCGTATTCCTCCGCCGCCAGGCAAAGGTCCAGTTCAGCTTTGAGCTTTCTCCGCCGTGTGTCCGGGTCCGGGTCAATAACGTTCCCTGAAACACGTTCAAATTCGGTAGTAGGAATGAATTCGGGAAAATCACCCGGGTTTTCCGCCGCGTCAATCATAAGATTTATTGAGACCCCGGCCTGTTTCACCACGGCTTCGCTGATCAGTACGGGGCAGGGACTGCGGACCGCCAGCGCCAGAGCGTCGGACGGACGGCAGTCGATGACAACCGGATTGTCACCGGGGGCGCTCCTGTGCTGCAGAATAAGCCGGGAGTAAAATGTATTGTTTTTTAAATCATGAATCTCAACACGGTCCAGATACATATCGGACACAGTGAGAACGGAAAGCAGCAAATCGTGGGTCAGGGGCCGCACAATAGGAATGTTTCCGTATCCGATCAGTATGGATTGTGTTTCCAGCTGTCCGATGAAAATAGGAACGGTCTGCTCCGATCCGATAGGCCGGAGCAGGACGGCGTTTCCCTGGTCGGTACGGGTAACTGTCCATATTTCAGCTTCTACCATTTTTACCATTTGGCCTCCCAGACAGACTGCCTGCACTGCCCGCGGGCAGCCTTACAGGAGAAGTCCGACAAACCCGGAAAGCAGTTTCCGGGCTTCATTTTCTTCCGGTATGGCTTTGGCCAAATCATCACCGAATACCTTCTCCCCCGCGTCAATAAGTCCGAGACCGTGCTGCCGGGCTTCTTCTATCACCCCCGCTCCCTCCAGCGCGGAAATCAGTTCTTCCACCTCATCCGCGCGGGCGCCTTTCTCCCGGGCCGCGGAAAAACAGCGGGAAACGAAATCCACCCGGTCCTTCTGCTGATGGAGGTACAGAAGAATCGGTAGGCTTTTCTTACCTTCCACAATATCGTCTCCCCGTTTTTTTCCGGGATTGCCGGTGGTCAGGTTCTTTACGTCGTCAAGGATCTGGAACCCCACGCCGAGGCTTTCCGCACCCCGGCCGAGGTTTTCTCCAAGATCCCGCTCGTCCGCGGAATTTCTTGTCCCGGAGGAATTCCCCGCGATATACACTCCCAGCACCGCCGCCATCCGGGCCAGGACGCCGGTTTTGAGCCTGCACATTTCCATATATTCCTCAATCTTCGGGAGGGATGAGAAATCCCGGTGCCAGGCGATATCCATGCCCTGTCCCAGATGGAGCCGCCTGAGGTATTCGGCCCATACGGCATAAACCATGTTTTTCCGTTCCGGGGATGCTTCCCACCGGTCAACGCAGCTCAGGGGAAGGAAGTACAGAAAACTTCCCGCGTTGATTGCGGTGTCCATCCCGTACAGGAGATGCACCGCCGGCTTACCCCGGCGCTCATCGGAGTTATCTTCAATATCATCGTGGATAAGGCTGGCGTTATGGGGAAATTCCACCAGCGGCGTAAGGGGAATTGCGGAATCACCGCCCCCAAGGGCTTCGCACACCAGGGTCATGAGCAGCGGCCGCCAGCGTTTTCCCCCGCGGTCAAGCAGGTCCCGGCCCGGGATGGTCAGGGTCTTAACCAAATCCAGCGGGACCTTGCCGGTAAATCCGGTAAAGGACCGGGCCATCCAGGAGGCGCCGGGAATTTCCGGAAGGGCGGCCCCCAGGGCTTCTTCAATTTTTTCAAGCCGTAGACTATACTGTTGATTCATACCACTATTCTAACCAAGGGAAGCCCGGGATGGAAGACCTGGAATCCGAACAAAAGAGATTTCTTGCTTTCGGATTGACGGCCCAGCCCGCGCAGGAAACGGTTTTATGGCGAAATACAAGGAACTTGACCATTGGTCCCTCAAAGCCCAAAAAGAAGGGTATCCGGCCCGTTCGGTGTATAAACTCAAGGAAATCGATGAACGGTTCCGTATTTTCAAACCCGCCCGGGAAGGATCGCCGGGGCAGATAAAAATTCTCGACATCGGCGCGGCCCCGGGCAGCTGGAGCCTCTATGTCCTGCGGAAATTCGGCGCGCGGGTTTTTCTTGCCGCGGCGGACCTTTCCCCGCTTTCGCGCCAGTACGATAAAGGACTGTTCGACGGTGACAACTTCTTTTTCATCCAGGGGGATATCACCCTGCCGGAAACCCGGGAAATCCTGCTCGGAAAAGGGCCCTACGATGTGGTTCTCAGCGACGCCGCGCCGGCTACTTCCGGCAACCGTTCGGTGGACAGCCTCCGGTCCCAGGCCCTGGCGGAGGAAGTTTTATATTACGCGGAAACCGGACTGGCCCCGGGTGGGGCTCTGGCGGTAAAGGTGTTCCAGGGCGGCGATACGGTTTCGGTGCTCAAACGGGTCCGGGAACTTTTTGATACGGGGAAAAGCTACAAACCCGAGGCGTGCCGCTCCAATTCATTTGAAACGTATTACCTCGGGCTTGGAAGAAAATAGGCGGACAGCCCTTACAGTCGTCAGGTAAAGGAACACTCCATATCCGGGTCCAGAGGATACAGGGGACGCCGGACCAGTTTATAGGGAATGCTCTCCAGAACCTCGTTGGAACATCCCTTGGATGTGGCCATGATAGCCCGCTGCGCGATGGTACGGAAACACGGTTCCAGGTAGCCCAGCTTAACGACCACCAGGCAGTACTCCGCGGCATTCACTCCCAGTGCAGGCAGCAGCTCGTCATCCCCGAACCCTATGTGTTTTGAAGTAAGCACCATCAGCATATTCCGGCAGGAAATAAGCACCAGGTCCGAATGGTAGGGACCGAAATCCCGGACAATCTTCTTAACCTGGGCCTTGATGGGAATTTTCTTACCATTAATCGTGTCCCAGTTGCCGCCCACGGTAATATCCACCATTGCTCCGGTTCCGGCTTTGATGCAGGCTTCAGCCGCCGGGGCGTCGTAAAACCCGCTGTACAAAAGCTGGGTCGGGAGCCTGTCCACGGTATCCATGGTTTCCATGATCCGTTCCAGGATATCCGTGGCGTCCCCGGCGGCGCCGGCGGTGGGATTATCCCCGGAGTCGGAAACAAACACCGGATGCTCCCGTTTCTCGAGCACCGCTTCATAAGCCTTTTTCATGGATTCAGCGGAATCATAGTATTCGCTCCGGAAACTGAAATCCCGCCGCCGTTTCCAGAACCGTTCCGCCAGCTCCCGGGCGGTCTCTTCGGCCGCCGCGGGATCATCAAAGCCGCTCACGAGGGCGCAGCAGGCGTTGTGTTCAGTATCCGCCCAGGGAAAGCCCAGGAGGAATGACGCGGCCTCAACCCCGGGCCTGTTCTCCATATCCCGGCAGTCCTTTATCAGGGACTTCATGGGTTCCGCTTCGGATTCCGATTTTTCTCCCGCCACCAGCATGGGAATACGCCGGTACGCGGTGTACAGTTTCCTTCCTGTTTCCAGGGACGCCAGGAGCATCCGCGCCGCGTGCTCCCCGGTCTGCTGGCAGTCAATATGGGGAGCGGTTTTATAGCCCACAAAGGCATTGGCGGTCTTAAGCATTTCCGGGGTAATGGTGGCGTGCATATCCAGCGCCACCGTAAGGGGAATATCCGGCAGCAATTCCCGGATCGCGGTAAGCAGATCTCCTTCGGCGCACCCGATTCCTTCAACTTTCATGGACCCGTGCAGTCCCAGGCAGATACCGTCGATGGGTCCCGCCGCCTTGGCTGTTTTGATCCGTTCAATAAGCTCACTTTTTATGGATTGATAAAAAGGACCGGACACAACACCGTTGGGTACGGCCCGGGCCAGGACGGTGGGAATAATTTCGCATCCTGCGGCGCTGAGGGTATTTATTATTCCCGTGGATGAATAATAGGGCAGCATCCCTTTGGTCAGCATCTCTTCTCCCCGGAATACCACAAAGTCTTCCGGCCCGGTAATAATCGGATTGAAGGTATTTGATTCATGGTTCATTCCGCCGATGACTACGCGCATAACAACCTCTTTCTTTTTTGTAAACACCGGAAAAAAATCCGGAACTATGAAAACCGGCCGCGGGCGCGGCCGGCAGAAAAAAACATACCGCTATTCTTTGAGGGAACCTTCGCCGAATCCCTTGATGAGCTGTTTATGGAATATGAAATAGAAAATGATCATGGGCAGTATACCTATAACCAGGGACGCGTACTGCAGGCCGTATTCGATATTCTGCCTTCCCGCGAACTGGGTAATTGCCACGGGGAGACTCTTCAGCGCCGTTTTTGTGGTAAAGATAAACACGAACAGGAATTCATTCCAGTGCCGAAGGAACGACAGGATCACCATGGTGGCGATTACCGGAGTCGACAGAGGAACAATCATCTGCCAGAAAACGTACCGGTATTTGGCGCCGTCGATTTCCGCCGACTCGATCAGGGCGTCGGGAATTCCCCGGACGTAGGAAATGGCGATCATGATGGACATGGGCAGGTCAAAGGCAATATAGGGAATAATTACCCCCAGCCGCTTGTTGATAAGTCCCATCCTGACTTCAACGAGAAACAGCGGAATGATTACGGCGTGTACCGTAATCATGAGCCCCAGGGAGAATGCCCCGGTAAAAAAGCTCCGGCTTTTAAAGGGGAACTTCGTGATCCCGAACGCGGCGGCCAGGGCGAGGAACAGGGTCGATATTGTGGCGATGATGGTGTAGATAAAACTGTTCATCAGGGCCGGGCCGAGACCGCCCATGGTCCACGCGCGGAAGTAATTGTTGAGGGACGGAGCCTTGGGCAGCGCCAGGGGATACCGGATAATTTCCGCGTGAGGCTTGAGGGACGAGTATCCCAGCCATATCAGCGGAAAAATCGTCAGAACCGCGAACAGGATCATGATGATATAGGCGCTCGCGCGCCACGATGCCGGCGCCCGGTGCAGTGAAGACATTTCACTCATGGTTTCCCCCTACTCCACTTTAAACGCCCGGGTGACGGCCCGGGTGAGGCTGATGGAAATTACGATAAAGAGGATGATAATTATGGAAAGGGCGCTCCCGTATCCGTAATTCTGGTGCACAAAAGTAGTGTTGTACATGTACACGGCGATCACTTCGGTATAGTGGGCGGGACCGCCGCCGGTCATGGAATATATGAGATCGAAGCTTTTAAAACTTCCGGAAATGGCGAGGATTGAGTTGATGAAAATTACATACCCGAGCATGGGCATTATGATTTTTACGAAAATCTGGCCTTCCCGGGCACCTTCAAGCTGGGCCGCTTCGATAACGGAATTGGGAATGCGCTGGAGATTTGCCAGGAATATGACCATGTACAAACTGGTATGCTGCCAGAGCAATACGAACATGATCGGTACAATGGCGAGATTCTTGTTTTCAAAAATTGTCATCACGTATTCGCTGTTTCCCGTTATACTTCTGACAATGGCCGGTATGATTCCGACAGGGGAAAATACCCGGTTCCAGAGCTGCGCGATGATAACCGAAGAAATAGTTATGGGAAGGAAAATGAGAACCTCAAAAACATTCGCCTGCTTTACCATTTTGCGGTAGAGCATATACGCCAGGAGCATGCCCAGGGGAATCTGTCCGAAGACGGAGACCAGAACTATCATGATATTATTGCGGAACCCAATGTGAAAAACCGGATCCTTAAACATCCGTATATAGTTATCCATCCCGACGAACTTCATTTCCCCGTATCCTTTCCACTGGGTAAAGCCAAGGACAAAACTGAAAATAACCGGGAAAATAATGACGCTGATGTAAATGATAAAGGCGGGCATAATAAAACTGAAATAGCTTATTTTTTTTGACATATTGTAGCGCATGGGGCCCCCTTGCATACAGGATCCCCCTTCCGGGGGGTGCCGGCCGGGGCGCCTGCTTTACGGACATCCCGGCCTACAGCCGGGAAACCCCCGGCTGTATAGTGCTTATTTCTTTCTGTTGGAGTCGTTGGCAGCTACCCAGGTTTCATATTCTGAAGCGAGCTGTGCGGGGGTTTTGGCGCCCATCATGACAGCCTGGATTCCGGGATTCAGTATATTGTTCACCCCTTCTCCGTCCATCTTGGCGTCAATGACATAGCCCATGGACTGGGAGTTGATGAGGTCAATGTACTGCCGGTTAAGCGTGTCCAGATTGTACTTGGAGTAATCCAGCTTGTAGGTCGGAACCGTTCCGTGCTGCATCAGGATATCAGAACCTTCAAAACCGTAGATGAAGCTCAGGAATTTCCAGGCGGCATCGGCTTTGGGGCCGGAAAGATTTTTATTCATAGCCAGGGCTTCTCCGAGGGTCGCGGCGCTGGAGCCGTGCACCACTTCGCCGGGAACAGCGGGGAACGCGATTGCCTGATAAGCGGCGAATTCCGCGGGAGTCGCGGCGCCCTTGAGGGCGGAGATCCGCCAGCCCGCGTCAAGCAGATACACGGATTTGCCCTGGACGAAATCGCCCCATGCTTCGGGACCTTCCAGCTGGTTGACACCCGCGGGGAAGAGCCGTTCGTCCACCATGCGCTTGATTACGGCAATGGCGTCCACAAAGGGCTTGTCCGTAAATTTCGCCTGACCGCTCATGGCTTTGTCAAACCAGGCGGTACCGCCCATGCGGTCCGTCAGCATGGAAAGCAGGAATGACTGAGCCTGCCACTGGCCTTTATTCGCGAACATCAGCGGGGTGTATCCCGCGGCGCGGATAGCCGGAACCTGAGCGATCATTTCATCCAGGGTCTTGGGCATGGACAATCCCAGTTCCTTCTGGAGTCTGGTATTGACGTAGACCACGGTACAGACCGCCATGTTGGGGGAAATAATATAGATTTCCCCGTTGGGGCCCTGGGGCTGCCAGATAGCTTCATTATAATGAGACTTGAAATCGTCGGTCAGGTAGGACCGGAGATCCTTAACCATTCCCCGCTCGAGAATATAATTTGACCGCGCGCCGGCGTAGCAGGTGAAGAGATCCGGGATATCGTTGGCAGCGGCCATGGCTTGGAATTTGTCATGGAACTGTTCGCCCGAAACATATTCAAACTCGAGTTTGATATTGGGATATTTTGCCGCGAATGCCTCCAGGGTCTTCGGCCAGTAGATGTACTGAGGATTGGCAAGATCAATCTGCATGTACACCGACAGGGTTACCGACCCGTCCGCGCTTACGCCGTCGTCGCTTTTCCCGCCGGCAAACACAGCTGCCATCATTGCTACCAGCAGCAATGATGTTAAGAACAATTTTTTCATAGTAGCCTCCTGTTTATATAAACCCCGGCCAGGCGGGGCACTTATTACTATTACCGCTTTCTGTTGGTGTCGTTAGCCGCGACCCAGGCTTCATATTCCGCGGCGAGCTGTGCGGGGGTCTTGGCGCCCATCATAACCGCCTGAATGCCGGGGTTGAGGACCCGGTTAACGCCCTCTCCGTTCATCTTGGCGTCGATAACGTATCCCATGGGCTGGTCTTCGATGAGGCCAATGTACTGCCGGTTGAGCGTATCAAGGTTGTATTTTGAATAATCAAGCTTATACGTGGATACGTTGCCGTGCTTCACAAAGATATCCGCGCCCACGGGGCCGTAAATAAAGCTGAGGAATTTCCACGCGGCTTCCGCTTTCGCGCCGCTCAGATTTTTATTCATGGCCAGGGCCTGCCCAAGAGTTGCCGCGCTGGACCCCTTGATTATTTCTCCGGGAACCGCGGGGAACGCCATTACTTCGTACTGCGCGAAATCAGCGGGATCAGCGGCATTCTGGATAGCGCCGATGCGGTAGCCGGCTTCCAGCAGATACACCGCGTTGCCCCGCACAAATTCACCCCAGCCTTCGTGACCTTCCATCTGGTTGACACCCGCGGGGAAGAGCCGTTCATCCACCATACGTTTTACAATCGCCAGGGCATCCACAAAGGGCTTATCCGTGAATTTCGCCTCGCCGGTCATGGCCTTGTCGAACCAGGCGGTTCCGCCCATACGGTGGACCAGCATGGAAAGCAGGAAGGATGACGCCTGCCATTGCCCTTTGTTCGCGAACATCAGCGGGGTGTATCCCGCGGCCCGGATGGCCGGAACCTGGGCGATCATTTCTTCCAGGGTTACTGCCTTGGTAAGGTTCAGTTCCCGGAGCAGCTTAGTGTTGATATACACTTCGGTGCACACCGCCATATTGGGCGAGATAATGTAAATCTCGCCGTTGGGGCCCTGGGGCTGCCAGAGGGCGGCATTGTAGTTTGCTTTAAACGCGTCGGTCAAATACGGCCGGAGATCCTTGACGGCGCCGCGGTCCAGAATATAGTTTGACCGTGCCCCGGCGTAGCAGGTAAAAACATCGGGAATCGCGCCGGCCGCGGCCATGGTCTGGAATTTATCATGGAACTGCTCATCCGCGACGTATTCAAAATCAAGTTTAATTTCCGGATGCTGCGCCTCAAAGGCGGCTACGGTCTCGGGCCAGTACGCGTACCGGGGATCCGCGAGATCAAGCTGCATGTATACCGACAGGGTGACCGGACCTCCCGCCGCGGTTCCATCGTCACTTTTGCCTCCAGCAAAAACTGAAATTACTGCGGCAGCGGCCAATACCGCCAGCAACATTCTCTTTTTCATAACCACCTCCTGCAATATAAAAATCCCGCCAGGCAGAATTTCCCCAAAATTATTTGACCACCAGCCCGTGAAAAAACCGTTCAGTTACGGCGATACAGGCCCCCATGGCTGGGGCAGCCTTTCCCAGGGTAGAAACCCTGATTTCACATTCCGGCGACTTGGTCATAACCCGGTCGGCAACTTCTGTTTTTAACCGCTCAAAAAGCGGCGGCGATACATTGAGGACATCACTGTTTATAATTACCACCGCCGGCGAGAACGCGTTGATGAGGCTCACAACCCCGGTGGTTAAATATTCGATAAAATCAAAAAATATATCCCGGCTCCACCCCGGGATTTCCCGGGCGAGATCAAGCAGGGCGGCGAGGCTGGGCAGCTTGCCGTCCCCGGCTTTCGCAAGATTCTGCCGCAAAGCCATTTCGGTTCCGAATAAGTCCCAGCATCCGATATTGCCGCAGGGACAGCGGGGGCCGTTGTGCATGATCGTCATGTGCCCGACTTCACCGAATTTCCCGTTGTGGCCGTATTGAACTGTGCCGTTAAAATACGCCCCGGAGCCGATACCTTCATCGATGAGCACGCAGATAAGGTCGTCCGCGTCGGGAGCGTAGAGCTCCCGTTCCGCTATAGTAGCCAGGGTGGAGTCGTTTCCGATGTGGAGGATTCCCCCGAATTTTCCGGCTACCGCGTCCTTGAGGGAAACATCCCGCCAGTTAAGTTTTGCGGAACGGACCACATGGTCGTTGTTCCGGGCGACAACACCGGGGACCGCGATACCGAGTCCGAATAACCCGAACCGGGACTCTCCGATTTTCTTTTCCGCGGACTTAATAACCCTGCCTATGTGGCGGATTACCGTACCGGGACTGCTGTCTTTGATTTCCTGCAGTTCATCCAGGATTATTTTCCCGGATAAATTCATTGAAATAATATGAAGGGATTCGGAATTAATGGATATACCCAGTGCGTATCCCGCGTTCCCGTCTATTTCAAGCATCACCGGTTTTCGGCCAAGATCGGACACGCCGGTGCCGGTTTCCCGGGCGACACCCATTTCTATCAGTTCCGCTACCTGGGATGAAACGGTCGCCTTATTGAGGCCGCTTTTTTTCGCCAGGGCGGCCCGGGAAATTTCACCTTCCCTTCGGAGCAGGTCCAGGAGAATGCCGCGGTTCACGGCCTTGCTGAGGCTTTTGTCTCCGGTCATCCCCTCCACGTAGGGAGGCAGTCCAATATCGATCATCCGCCGTTTCCTGGTTTTCCTTGACATTAGGATATCACAAGTATATCATATTAGTATGATTAGTCAACAAACTATTTCAAAAAATATTTTTCAAACTATAATACAAAAAAATGTTATACAGTACCGGAGGAACAACTTCTCCCTGCGGCGGTTATGGTATATACTGCGGCAGGCAGACTAAAGGAGTAAAAAGATGAGCAATGATCTGTACAGGGGAATTTCGGAAGACCGCCTCGCCCATTATACCTGCTGCAGGACCAGCGGGCCCATAACCATCGACGGCGACCTGGAAAAACCCGTGTGGAAAAACGCGCAGAAATCCCGAAGGTTTGTCGACCTCGTAAGCGGAGAGCCGGGCTTTCTCGACACACGGATCGCCACCCTCTGGGACGATAAAAACCTGTACGTCGCGTTCTGGCTGGATGAACCCTTTCTCAGGGCATCCCAGACCGAACGGGATTCATTCATTTGGTTTGACAATGATATTGAGGTTTTCTTTGACGGTGAGGACTGCTATTACGAATTCGAAGTAAATACCTACAATACAATATACGAAGTGTTTTTCATTTACCAGGACGCCCTGAAAAAAGGCGGCCGTTTCGATACCCCCGAATTCGATCTCTATAACCGGAATGTTGACATACTGTGCGGCTTCCAGGACGCGTCCCGCATCGGAAAGCACCCCCGGGGAAAACGGTGGGCTTTTATGGATTACGATTTCCCGGGACTCAAATCCGCGGTTAAAACCTACGGCACCATGAATGATTCTTCCGATATAGACAAAGGCTGGACCGTGGAAATTGCTTTCCCCTGGGAAGGGATTCAGAAGATGTACGCTACCCGGAGTTTCCCGCCCAAGGAAGGGGATACCCTCCGGGCCGCGTTCTTCCGGTTCGAAGCCCTGCAGTACCACGGCAAAACCGTCGATCCCAGCGTCGCCTGGTCGCTCAATGAGCACGGAGTGTACGACTCGCATATCCCCGAAAGTTTTTCGTATCTCCATTTTACAGAAAAAACTTCCTGATGCGGGGGAGCACCGGGTCTTTCAAACCGGAAAGCACCCGTGTGCAGCGGTTCTGCGACACCCGGCGTTATCGGTACGGACGGGGCTTTCCGGCCTAACCGGCTCGGTACTGCCCTTAGAAGAGGGCTGCTCCCCCTCGCTGCAGACTTACCGCTATAAGCGGCAAGTCTTACGCTACCCCCTCTTCAGGGTCCTGGGTTCTGCTGGTTATCCGTAAAGGGGCTCCGTGACCGGGCCCGCAGAACCGGCAAATACGGGCGCTTTCTGCCCGCAGAGTCTCTGCAATACCCATACTCTTGACATCAAAACCGGAATCAGATATCGTAAAGAGCCATTCTGGAGCGGTGTCCGAGCGGTTGAAGGAGGCGGTCTTGAAAACCGTTGAGCCGAAAGGTTCCGGGGGTTCGAATCCCCCCTGCTCCGCTTTTGCCGTCACGTTGCGGGTGTTTCTTTTTTTGGTGAATGGGTAAAAACCCAAAAGGCGGGGATTCGAACCGAAACCTTCGCCGACCAAAGGGAGGAAAAGGCGGCAGGAAGCCGCCGGAAGAAGGTGTAGGCGGGTCGGAGGCGCAAACAGGATGTTTGCGGCGGAGACCGAATCCCCCTGCTCCGCTTTTACCGTCACGTTACGGATTACGGATGCCAAACATCCAGATGGAAACTCTTGGAGCGGTGCGAGAGCGGCTGAATCGGGCTCCCTGCTAAGGAGTTGTGCCCCGAAAGGGTACCGGGGGTTCGAATCCCCCCTGCTCCGTACGGTTATTGCAGTTTTTTCTTACTTCTGTGTTAAAGCTTTTGCTTAAAGGCGGGGATTCGAAACGGAGCCTTCGCCGACCGGAGGGAGGAAGAGACGGCAGGACATCGAAAGCCGCCGCAAGGCGGCGTAGGATATAATTCCTATCGATGCCAACCCATAGGGTTGATGCCGTCGAAAGAAGGCGTAGGCGGGTTTTTGGAGCAAACAGGATGTTTGCGGAAAAAACCGAATCCCCCCTGCTCCGTAATGCTGTACCATGGGTATAGCATTTGTCTAATGAGGTTGTAGCTCAGCTGGATAGAGCATCAGATTGCGGATCTGAAGGTCGGAGGTTCGAATCCTCTCAGCCTCAAGCTGTTATCATCAATAAGGGGCAGGGAAACCGGCCTTTTATCGATATTGGAGAGATGCGAGAGCGGTTGAATCGGGCGGTCTCGAAAACCGTTGAGCCCGCGAGGGCTCCGAGGGTTCGAATCCCTCTCTCTCCGGAAGGCAACCATTGCCGTATATTTCTTTCAGCGGGAGTAAGGATTTAAAGAGCCTTACAGGTGGGGATTCGAAACGAGCCTTCGCCGACCAAAGGGAGGAAGAGGCGGCAGGATGCCGCCGGAAGAAGGCGAGACGGGTCGGAGGCGCAAACACGAAGTTTGCGACGAAGACCGAATCCCTCTCTCTCCGGAAGGCAACCATTGCCGTGTATTTCTTCTTTGGGAGTAAGGACATAAAAAGCCTTACCGGCGGGATTCGAAACGAGCCTTCGCCGACCAAAGGGAGGAAGAGGCGGCGGGATGCCGCCGGAAGAAGGCGAGACGGGTCGGAGGCGCAAACACGAAGTTTGCGACGAAGACCGAATCCCTCTCTCTCCGGAAGGCAACCATTGCCGGCAGTACGTTTTATTTGGAGAGATGTCCGAGTGGTCGAAGGTGCACGCTTGGAAAGCGTGTGTGCTTGAGAGAGCACCGAGGGTTCAAATCCCTCTCTCTCCGTATTTTTTCTATAACAAAACAGTGTCCAGGCATTCCTGTACTTTCTCGAAAAATACCCCCGCATGGTATCCGTCATTTACACTGTGATTGAACTCAACCGCCAGCGGCATCAATGTTTTGGTGCCGCTGGTTTCGTATTTACCGATGGTGGCAAAGGGGACAAAGCTCGTGGTATCACTGTCGGAATGGGTATAGGAAGCCGGTTTCGACAAACTCAACGAGGTAAATTTAACCGTCTTAATGATAGATATATGGAATGTATCTATAGGAGAGGCATTGTTATAATAGAGGCTGCTCCCCGCCTCGGCGGCTTCTTTATCCGTGATAAACTGCCTGTGATAGCGGTCCGGATCTTCGGTAAAGGCCGTTACCATATGGGTAAAGAGCGCTGTATCCTTTCTTAAAAGGGTGTAATGGGTATCGAGTGTATCCCAGAATCCGATTTTCCCATCCATTTTGCCGTACCGGAAATCCCGGTTTTCATTGACAACCTTGGTCAGCGCGTAGCATATAGACGGGTAGAATTTAAATCCCCGGTTCCTGATTCTCAGAAGGAACGCGGTAATATCCACATCGGCGGTTACCGTATAGCTGTAACCGTAAAAACGCTGGTAAATTTCCTTCCGCTCCCAGGCGTCAAAATCTATTGGGGTAAACATAAACCGCTCCTTTCAGCTTAGTACTATAGCATACGGTGCCGGAAGTACAACCGGAGATCGAGGCAGCCGAACCCAGGCACCCGAAGTGGGGGTAGCGTAAGACGTGCCGCCCATGGCGGCACGTCTGGAGCGAGGGGGAGCAGCCCTCTTAACCGGGCAGCACCGAGCCAGTTAAGCCGGAACACACCCGCCGTACCGGCAGCGCCGGGTGTCATGGCAAAGGGATGATGAGCGGCTTTCGAGGCCGCAGGCCGACACGCCGCCATCATCCTTTTACCATGACAGGACCCGCAGCACCGGTAAAAACGGGTGTATTCCGGCTTGGAAGACCCTGTGCTCCCCCTACTATGCTTCCCCTCATCCTTGACAGGCCCGTGGAAACGAAAGTACTATACAAGCCAGGATTTTACAGTACAAAAAAGGAAAACTGTACCTGCAGGGAGAATTGGTATTCGGAGGTTCGAATCCTCCGGTCTCCGTATTACCCCGCAGCCAGGAACCATGCGAGCAGACACCGCCCAACTCCGCCAGGTCCGGAAGGAAGCAACGGCAAGCGGCTGCCTGCGGCGCCGTGGCATCCCTGGTTACGGGGTTTTTTTTGTCGCCCTTCATGGTATACTAAAACTATGGCATACGAAGTAACCGCCACCCGGCGGCGTCCAAAAACATTCGATGAACTCGCCGGACAGGATTTTGTGGTCGCCACCCTGAAAAGCTCCATCGAAACCGGCCAGATAGCCCACGCGTACCTTTTCTCCGGCCCCCGGGGATGCGGCAAAACCAGCGCCGCCCGTATTCTCGCCCGGTCCCTCAACTGCGAAAAAGGCCCCACCGCGGTTCCCTGCGGCGAATGCGCGAACTGCCGGGAGATCAGCCGGGGCGCGAGCATGGATATCATTGAAATTGACGGCGCTTCCAATACCAGCGTAAACGACGTGCGCCAGATCAAGGATGAAGTCCTGTTCCCGCCCAACTCCGGCCGGTATAAAATATACATTATCGACGAAGTGCACATGCTCTCCAACAGCGCCTTCAACGCGCTGCTCAAAACCATTGAGGAACCGCCCCCGTATATCGTCTTTATCTTCGCCACCACTGAACTCCACAAGGTGCCGGCCACCATAAAAAGCCGCTGCCAGCAGTTCGCGTTCCGGCTTATTCCCATTGAAACCATTTCCGGCATACTCCGGGCGACCTGCGATGAAATGAATATCCAGGCTGAGGACGAAGCCCTGTTCTGGATCGCCAAGGAATCCACCGGCAGCCTCCGGGACGCGTATACCCTGTTTGACCAGGTGGCGTCTTTTTCCGACGGCCATATCCGGGCGCAGCTTATCCGGGAGAAACTCGGCCTTATCGGCCTGGACACCATGAACGCCCTGGCTGAAGCCTGCGCGGCCAGCGATACAGCCGCGGCTTTCGGCCTCATCGATTCGATCCTCGAGAGTGGGGTTGCCATCGAACAGTTTGTCATAGACCTGGCGACCTATTACCGCAGTATCCTGCTGCTCAAAAACGGTATCACCCGGGAATCCCTGCTGGGATATACCCCGGACCGGTTTTCAGCGGCCGTGACCGGAGCCCTGGATTCAATCCATATTGAACGGGCCGTCTCCCTGCTGCTTGATCTGTACCGGGATATACGCTATTCCGTTTCGCCGCGGTTTGAACTCGAAACCGCGGTTTCCAAACTGTGCTGGCTCGGCAAATGGATCAGTCCGGCGGAGATGGGTCAGGCAATTTCCGCCATTAAAAACGGCGCCTTCAGTGCCGGGATACCAGGGCCGGGGTCCCATGGGTCCGGAGGGGCTGAAAAAAAAAGCCCGCCCCAGGGAGGGATAGCCCACCCTTTAGCTGACGCCGGGGGTGCACCTCCTCCGGCGGATACATCGTTTTTTGAGGACCGGGAACCCGGCGGTGCGCCCGAAGGAATCAATCTGTCCGAGCCCGGCGCTTTTACGGAGGGTTTCAAACGGTTTCTGGCGGCCAAGGAAGCCGGCACTCCGCTGTCCGGCGGGATTGCCCCGGAGGAATCTCCGGAGCATGTTTTTCCCGGGGAAGATCTTCCCGAAGAGGAAGCCGGTGCGGCAACGGACCACGGGACCGCGGAGGAAGATGATTCAGCCGCCGCCGATCCGCCAGGAGAGGACCTTTCCCGGATACGGGAGGAGGTTATTCAGAAACTGAACCGCGACCGGGGCATGCTTGCTTCGGCGCTGACAAAATCCCTGGCCTGGGAATGGGACGGGGAAAAACTTACCATTGCGGTTCAGGATCCGCTTACCGCGGAGCTGATAAAGAAGGATAGCACCGTAATCCGGGACCTGCTGGGGGAATACGGAGTACGGGTCGGGAACTTCACCGTTACGGAACGGAGCGGCCCGCCCCCCGGACCGGATGCGGCGGTCCAGGGAACCGCGCCCCAGCTGGAAATTGTCCGCCAGATTTTTCGGGGAACCATAGTAAAAGATCATTAATTTGGAGTATCCATGAATATAAACCCTTTTGATATTCTGAAAAACGCCCAGAAGATACAGGAACAGATGGGGTCCATCCAAGAGAAACTGGGGAACATCGTTGTCACCGGCACCGCCGGGGGTGGTATGGTAGAAATCGACATGAACGGCAGGATGGAACTTACGGATATCCGGATAACCAAAGAAGTGGTGGATCCCGCTGATATCCCCATGCTGCAGGATCTTATCAAGGCGGCCTTTGCCAACGCCTCGGAAAAGGCAAAAGAAGCGGTAACCGCCGAAATGGGAGCGCTGGCAGGCGGCATGGGCATGCCTCCGGGCTTTACGGGATAACCCATGAACGCCATTGATAAACTGGTAGCCCTGCTCAGCAAGCTTCCGGGGATCGGTAAAAAAAGCGCCGGCCGGATGGCGTACCACATGCTCGATTCCGATCCCAGCTACGCCAATACGCTGGCGGAACAGATTGCATCCCTCCATACACGGATCAAACGCTGCTCCCTATGCGGCAGTTTTACCGAAAGCGATCCCTGCCCCATCTGCACCGACCCCGGCAGGGATCCGGCGCTGATCTGTGTGGTGGAACGGGCCCAGGACGTACGGGTCATTGAGGAATCCCGGGAATTCCGGGGACGGTTCCATGTGCTGGGAGGACTTATTGCGCCCCTGGAAGGGATCGGCCCGGACGACCTGACAATCGGCCAGCTTATAAGCCGGATACGGAGGGAAGGCACCCGGGAGGTTATTCTCGCGATGAATCCCACGGTCGAAGGGGACACCACGGCGCTGTATCTCCAGAAAATGCTTAAGGAAACCGGGGCTGAAGTCACCAGGCTCGCCTCGGGCCTGCCCGTGGGCGGCGACCTGGAATACGCGGACAGGCTCACCCTCTCCCGGAGTTTCCGCGGCCGGGTTAAAATGTAACCCCCATTCCTCAGACACCCCCCAGGAGCCGGCCCCACCCGTTGCCCGAAATGTCCGCCCATACCCAGCGCCCCTCAACGGCAGGGCACCCGCATTATTTCAAGGGCAGAAGCCCCGCAGCATGGGGAGAACACGGTAGCGCGGGGTGTCTTCAAACCAGAGGTTTGTATGAAAAGAAATATCGCCCTGCGAGATTTTTTTCATATGACGGGCCCCGAGGAATTGGTAGTTCCATGCTACGGGACTGCAGCATGGTTATATACTGCGGGTACCCTGAAAGCACTACAGCCTCCGGTACACCTCGTCAATTATTGGATTGAGAGACCCTACATCAAATCCAAGATCCGCCAGGCGTTTCCGCTCACCGCTGTCCGCCCAGTCCATAAATGGATCCGAATAATGGTCCCGGAGAAAGCTGAACACGAGATTTTCCGCCTCTTCCGGAAGGGTGTAGATAAAACCTTTTCTGGTACCAAGCTGTTTTCTGATTGCCGCTCTGGTTTTAGCGAGGAAACGGTCCTGGTACAGATCGTATGAACGGCCGGAAAGTTCCCTCAGCCGGTCCGAGACGGACCCGGTCAGGACTTTCCGGGAGGTATCCGCCGGAGCCGGGGTCCGGGGAATTTTCCGTTCCGGGGTTTTCCCCGCGGGAGGAATTCCGGCGGTTTTCCGGTTCGCTTTTTTCTTCTTAGCCATGTTTTTAACTCCGGTTTTTACTTTTTTTACATTGCCACTTCCCGGGGCGGCTTTCGGCCGGCCGGTTTTTGCGGCGGTTCCGGTTTTCCCGGAACTTTTTTTCCGGGATACGGCGGTTTTCTTCCGTTTGCGGGGCCCGGGTCTTTTGGGAACCCGGTCCGTTCCGGCAGGCGCATCCGGTTCCGCCCGGGCAGGCTGGGACAGGGATGCCTTGAGAAGGTTCCAGCGCCGCTGCAGGTAAATATCCCCCTGGATCGAATAATAGTACCCTGTCACCAGGGATGACAGCACCGAAGCCAGAATTTCATCATCCCGGTTTTTAGTGCCCCTTCCCCGGCGTATGGTCAGGTAAATATCGTAATTTTTTGTATTGAATTTCCTGGAATACAGAAAAAGGATTCGCTCAAAAGCAGGATCGGCAACGAGATTCCAGTATTTGTAACAGTACGCCAGGGTCTGATCCTCAATACCCGTGATGTCCGGAGAAATTTCAATCCGCTTCAGATCTTCCGGCGAAAATTCGATGGCGGAAAAATCAATAAACGGATGATTTGCCCCGGGGCCGTTTTTTCTTTGGAGCAGATAGGACTCTCGGTCCTGCCGGAGCAGCTGCCGCCGCTCCCGTTCAGCGTCGAGGGCTTCCTGTTTTCTGCGGCGGCGGAGTTCCTCCTGTACAACCCCCAGGGTTTCGGTCACGTACGCCCGGACAAGCTCGACCGCTTTGGCCATGCTTTTTACCCGGTAATTGAGGCTCTGGGCGTACCGGGAGTACCGTTCAATGCCGGATACGGCTTCGAATTTTTCCTTGGGAAGCACCATCAGCAGGTTTTCCGCTGTTTTAATTGTGGAATAAACATCCCTGGGATTGTAGGATTCCGCCTGGCCGGCGATATAATCAATGGTGCGTTTTATCCGGTTAAGCGAACGCTCACGGAGTCCGTCATAGGCCCTGTGGAGAAGCGCGGGATATGCCGGATCCCTGCTTCGGTAGGCCCGCATTATGGCGGTCCGGAGTTCATCCTCGGGATACCGGATTTTGAGCCGGTTCCGGTACAGATCCAAAGCCGCCTGGGATCGGCCGATGGCGCGGAGTTCATAGTACCGTTCAATCTCAGGATCGTTATCCGGCTCAAGAAAGGGATATTCCAGCCGGAGCAGTTCGTCCTTGATGTCGAGAACACTCATGCTGTAATTATCGGGAAAAAAGGGATACATTGCAATTGAGTTCTGAGCCTAATACATGGTATGGTGAATTCATGAAATATCCACACAGAATATCCGGCAGCGCCGGTTTCAGCAGCGCTTTGCTGATTCTCCTTGCCAGCACCGCATCATGTTCCCCCCAGGACACCGCCCTTGGGGATGGGCTCTTCGCCCGGATCACCACATCCCGGGGTGATATTGTGGTCCGGCTGGAATACCAGAAGACCCCTCTCACGGTCTGCAACTTCGTGGCTCTGGCCGAGGGAACCATGAACATCGCCGGCGGAAAACCGTATTACGACGGATTGACCTTTCACCGGGTTATACCCGATTTTATGATCCAGGGCGGCGATCCCCTGGGCAACGGGACCGGCGGCCCCGGATACCGCTTTCCCGATGAAATCGTCCCATCCCTGCGTCACGACGGCCCCGGAGTACTCTCCATGGCAAACGCAGGTCCCGGTACCAACGGGAGCCAGTTTTTTATCACCCATAAGGAAACGCCCTGGCTCGACGGCAACCATACCGTATTCGGCAGGGTCGTCGAAGGGCAGCGGGTGGTCAACGCTGTCAAGCAGGACGATACTATAGAAAAAATCACCATTATCCGAAACGGAAATGACGCCAAGGCGTTCAAAGCCGACCAGGCCGCGTTCGACGGGTATCTGCGGGACATCCAGTCCGCGGAGGCCGGCAAAGCAAAGGCCAAGCGTGACGCCGACATTGCCCAGATTGAAGCGAAATACCCCAATGCCACCGTAACCCCCTCGGGACTGCGGTACCAGATTCTCAAAGAAGGAAGCGGCCCCAAGGCTGAACCGGGAAACACCGTTGCCCTGGCGTATAAGGGAATGTTTATTTCCGGAGACGTTTTTGACGGTTCCGATTTCCACGGCCAGCTGCTGGAATTCCCCCTGGGCTCGGGACGGGTAATTCCCGGATTTGATGAAGCGGCAAGGGAAATGCGCCGGGGAGAAAAACGGCTCGCCGTAATTCCGCCGGAGCTCGCCTACGGCGAGCGGGGCGCGGGAAACGGCGCCATCCCGCCAAACGCCTTCCTGGTTTTCGAACTGGAACTGGTCCGCCTGGATCAGTAACGAGGCCGCCTGCGGTGTAAAAACCGCAGTGCCGGCGCCAAGGGCCTTTCCCTGTGAATGACGGACCCCGGCAGCTGTATCTCCGCGCTTCCGGGCTGGCCGGTGATAGCAATACGGATTCTCCGCTATTCCCCGTTAATTATATGGTAGTCCCGGTCCGTCAGGGAAAAGTAGCTGAACGCCCCGGATGTGCCCCGGATACTCATGTCTTCAAAGACAAATACCGCTTCCGCGTTGTCCTGGGATTCCACCAGGGCTCTGCCCTGTTCGTATCCCAGGGCAAAAACTCCGGTGGACAGGGCGTCCGCGTCTATGGAATGGTCGGTAACAATGGTGACCGACAGGAGGCCGTTGCTGACGGGATATCCGTCTTTTCCGGAAAGGATATGATGGTACCGTATTCCGCCGGATTCAAAGAACCGCTCATACACCCCGGAGGTCACCATGGTTTTGTCCCTGACTTCCATGATCCCGAGGTAGGAACCCCGGAGTCCCGAAGGATTCTGAATGCCGATCCGCCAGGGAGCGCCGCCTTCCTTTGTCCCATAGGCGTAAACATTCCCCCCAAGGTCAATAATAGCCCGGGGAATTCTCGCCTTGGCGATGATCCGCGCCGCCTCATCCGCGGCATACCCTTTGGCGATGGCCCCTAAATCCAGGCGCATCCCCGGTTCTGTCAGAAAGACAGTCCCGGCATCTTCGTCGACCCGCACGTTGCGCCAGTTCACCAGCGGCAGAACGGCGTCTATTTCTTCCTGCCGCGGGATCCGGGCATCGTCGGATCCGATATTCCACAGCTTGACCAGGGGCCCCACGGTAGGGTCAAAAGCGCCGCCGGTAAGTTCGGCAAAATAAAGCGACCGCTGAACAACCTCAAGGACATCCCGGTGAACCGCCACCGGAGCGATCCCGGCATTGGCATTGACGGCTTCCACATCGGTTCCGTCCATGTTGGCGCTCATCCGGCTCTCAATTTCCCGGAGTCTGGAAAATATCTCCCGGTATACCTTCGCGTTACCCCTGTTGTAGAGGTTTACGGTACAAACCGTACCGAGAACAAATTCCGACTGAGCTGGTATCTGGTTGGCGCAGCCGTTAACGGCGGAAAAAAAGCACACCAGAACCAGGGCGAAAACCACTTTTCCGGTTTTATGAAATGAAATGTAATGCATAACTATACGATACCGGTTCCTCGGCTTTGCCGCAACACCTATGCCGAATCACCCCTAAGACTTTTTCCGCGTGTGGCAGGACAGTCGCAGATATACCGGGAAGCGGCACAGACGTATGGTGTGAATAGATTCTGCGGTGTATCGGCTGGAAAAAAAATATCCCTGCGGGTATTTCTTTCCATCAGACGGCCCCCAAGAGCAGCAGCTCCATACGTCTGTGCCAAGTACACTTTATATTGCCGCTGTTCTGTCCGGCGTTCATACCGGAGAAAAACAGTAATCTTCTTGTTTTCCGCGGTCCGATGAGTTATGATAATTTCTATGGAAGCCGGGAACAATTCACAGGATATATTCGGGAAAAAAATATTTTTTCTGTATCCTTCATCTTTGGTTCAGAATGAAATCGTCGGGGAACTTATTCAGCAGGAATTTGAAATATACTGCACCAGGGAGCACAAAAACCTCCGCCGGGCCCTCAAGAAGTACCCTAATTCCATTCTGTTTATCAATATCGACGATGGTATGCCCGAAAAGGAATGGGAAACCTATATCCGGGGACTCCTGGGGTCTTCGGAAATCACCAATTTGAAAATAGGAATACTCACGTCCTCCGGAAATGAAGCCATTCACCGGAAATACGTAAATTCCGTAAAGGTGCACTGCGGGGTAATTCCCATCAAGTCCAACGTAACCAACGCCACAAAACTCATTTTTGATACCCTTCAGACCTGTGAGGCAAAGGGCCGGCGGAAATATATCCGGGCAACTACGGAAAATGAGACCATGACCACCATAAACATTCCCCATGACGGGAGCTACATCAACGGAACAATCCGGGATATCAGCGCCGTGGGGCTGTCATGTTCCTTCCAGGAAGATCCGAATCTGGAGAAAAATTCCTATTTCCAGGATATACAGCTTAAACTCCAGAGCATGCTCCTCAAGGTTGAGGGCATTGTTTTCGGGTCCCGGATGGAAGGCATGGCCAAGGTATACGTCATCCTCTTTACACAGAAGATCGATCCCGATGTCAGGATGAAGATCCGCAAATATATCCAGTCAAACCTTCAGTCCAAAATGGATCTTGAACTGCGGTAAGAACCGGATTTCCGCGGAGCCGGTCCGAAAGGAATTGTATGCCTTATATTGCAGATAAAAACCGATACACCACCATGACGTTCCGGCGGTGCGGCCGTTCCGGCATCCGGCTTCCCCTTGTCTCATTGGGGCTCTGGCAGAATTTCGGCGGGGAAGGAACCTACGAAAACGCCCGCGCCATGGCGCGGACCGCCTTTGACCTGGGAGTAACCCATTTCGACCTGGCCAACAACTACGGGCCGCCCCCGGGATCCGCGGAGGAAGCCTTTGGCCGTATACTCAGGGATGACCTGCGCCCCTACCGGAACGAGCTGATTATTTCAACAAAAGCGGGATTTACCATGTGGGAAGGACCCTACGGCGACTGGGGGTCACGGAAATACCTTTCAGCAAGTCTGGACGACAGCCTCCGGCGGATGGGCCTCGACTATGTGGATATTTTTTATTCCCACCGCCCCGATCCCGAAACGCCTTTGGAGGAAACCATGGGGGCCCTTGCCCAGGCTGTCCGGTCGGGAAAAGCTCTGTACGCGGGGATCTCGAATTACCCGGCGGATACCGCCCGCAGGGCCGCGGTGATTCTCAGGGAAATGGGGACACCCTGTCTCATCCACCAGCCCCGGTACCATATGTTTGAGAGAACCATCGAGAAAGGCCTTCTGGATGTCTGCGCCGAAGAGGGCATCGGTATTATGGCGTATATGCCCCTTGCCCAGGGGCTTCTCACCAATAAATATCTCCATGGCATACCCGCCGATTCCCGGGCTTCCGCGGGAAGGACCTCTTTAAAAACCGATTCGATAACCGGAGAAACCCTCGAAAAAATCCGGGCGCTGCAGCAGCTTGCCCTTGAACGGGGCCAGAGCCTCGCGCAGATGGCCATAGCGTGGACCCTCCGGGATGAACGGGTCAGCAGTTCCCTGATCGGAGCGAGCCGGCCGGAACAGATCACCGAAAACATCGCGGCCATAGCAAAGCTGGACTTTTCGGCGGAAGAGCTTGGGGAGATCGACAGGATTCTCGGGTCCGAGGGGAAATAAAAAAAGCCGCCCGAAGGCGGCCTTTTTTTATTTCATTTAATCCAATCCGAACATCTTGATTCCCTCATCGGGGAAACGTTCCTTAACTTTGGCGAGGGCATCATGGATCATCCGGGCTTCATCTTCGTCGCACCAGATCACCAAGGTAAAATTCTCCTCGGGCCATACGGAATCCCCCATTTTGGGTCCGGAACGGCCGACGCCGTGTACGCTGTTGTACTTCGTATAATACTTTCCCACGCCGGCATCAAGAAACGCCTCAAGGATATTCTCCTCCACGGAGTTGTTCGCCATGATTTCTATCCGCTTCATTTTTCAGCCTCCCGGGCCTGTTTTTTTGTTATACCCGCGGCGATGCGCTGGCGCCGGGCTTCCGCCTTGGCGCGGCGCTCATCGGAGCGTTTGTTCATGATCGCGTAGATCGCGGGCATCAGGAAGAGGGTCATCAGGGTTCCGAAGGACAAGCCCCCCAGAACGGTTTTCCCGATGGGCGCCACCAACTCCGACCCTTCACCGGGGAAGAATGCCATGGGGAGCAGACCGAGTACGGTGGTCAGGGTTGTCATGAGAATAGGCCGGAGCCGGTTTCCCGCGGCTTCCACACAGGCGTCATGGAGATTCATCCCCCGTTTGCGGAGCAGGTTGGTGTAGTCCACAAGGACGATACCGTTATTTACGATAACCCCTACCAGAACGAGAAGCCCTACCGCGGTCAGAATATTGAAGGTATCGCCGGTGACCAGATAGATGGCCACGATACCAATTACCGACAGCGGTATGGTAAAGAGAATAATAAACGGATCCTTGAAGGATTCGAAGAGACTGGCCATGACCCCGAATACCAGGAGCACCGCCACCGCCATGATGAGCACGAGACGCTGCAGATACTTCATCAGGTCGGCGTAGTCGCCGGCGTATTCGATGATAACATCATCCTCAGCGGGAATCTCAGAGGCAATAAGGTTACGGACCTTTTCCTCTACCTCATTCAGCTTGGCCTTGGGCACCGTACCGGCGGTAACGTGGATAACCCGGCTCTGGTTTTCCCGGTTGATATCGATAGGTCCGGTTCCCAGAGAGTAGGACGCGAAATTCGACAGGGGAACCCGTCCCGCCGCGGGACTCATGACAAAAATATGGTCCAGATCAGGGAGGGAACTCCGGTCAGCCTCCGCGAGAATGACGACCACATCGTAGTCATTGCCGCTGGTTTTATACTTGGTTGCCGTGATTCCGTCCACCGCCGCCTTGATTTCATTCCCCACGGTGTAGGTGTTGAGCCCCAGAGCGTACATCCGCTCCCGGTCAATCACAAGCTCAACCTGGGGAAGCCCGTCATTGAGATCCACCGTGGGTTCGGTAACCTCCGGCAGCCGCTCCCGAAGGAGGTCGGCAATCCGGTCGGCGATGACTTTGCCTTTGACGAGATCCTCGGTCCGGATAATAATATCGACGGGATTTCCTCCCATCATATTGCCGCCGCCGCTGCTGCTGAAGGAGAACGAAACCCCGGGGAACTCATTGAAGTGCTCTCTGAGTTTCGCTTTAATATCGTCCGCCGTATCGATCCGTTCATTGTAATCCAGCAGGTTGATCCGGAGGCTGCCCTTGTAGCTTGAGGATCCGCCGAAAAATCCTGAGTCACCGGCGCTCAATATCATCCGTTCGTACCCTTCCACTTCCCGTTCCGCGATCACCTCAAGCTGCTTCATCACCGCTTCGGTCTCAGGCAGGGGCGTTCCCACGGGAAGGGACGCATTGATCGTAACCGAGTCCGCCTCCTGGCTGGGCATTAACACGAACCCGATTACCGGGATCAGGAAAAGGCTCCCAACAAAAAGGACAAGAATGATCCCAATCGTTATCAGTTTGTGCCTGAGCACCTTATCCACGGCGCGGCGGTAGGCATTATCCAGCCGCACAAAAAAGCGCTCAAAAACACCGTCAACCTTACCCAGAGAGCCCTTGAGGGGTTTCTGTTTGCGGGTCGTAACGGGGAGGTAATGGCTCGCCAGCACCGGAATGAGAATAATAGCTACCAGCAGGGATGTACCCAGGGAGATAACCACCGTAAAGGACAGTCCGGCGAACATCTCGCCGACTATTTCAAGCAGGCCCTGGAACATAACCAGCGGCGCGAATACACAGATGGTGGTTAGGGTAGAAGCCACAATGGCGACTATCATTTCCTGGGTACCAAGCACCGCAGAAGCGTTCAGCTTGGCCCCTTTTTCGCGGTACCGGACGATGTTCTCCAATATAACGATGGAGTTGTCCACAAGCATACCGACCCCCAGGGCAAGACCCGCCAGGGTCATAACGTTGAGGGTAAGTCCGGCGAAATACATAAACATCAGGGTAAAAAGCAGGGATACGGGAATGGTGATCCCGATGATCAGTGTCGGTTTGATTGACCGGAGGAAAATAAACAGGATAAGGACCGCCAGCAGCGCTCCCTGGATCGCGGAGGATGATACCTGGTTGATCGAATTCTCGATAATATCAGTGGTGTTGAATATTTCGGTAATCTTGATATCCTGCGGAATTTCCCGGGCGATGCGGACCAGCCTCGTCCGAAGCTCATTGGCGGTCTGCACCGAGTTCTTGCCGCTCTGCTTCTGCACCAGGATCTGGACAGCGGGGGTGCCATTTACGTAAACGGTGTTTTCTTCATCTTTGTATCCCTCGAATACGTCCGCGATATCCCGGAGCCGGATAGTACGGGACGGTTCAACCTGTCCGTTTACCAGACCGCCGCCCTTGTAGGCGATTACCGTTGACCGTATCTCATCCAGGGAGGTGTACTCGCCCATGGTGGTCAGAATGTATGAGAGTCCCTGTTCGGTTATGGACCCCGCCGCGACCTGGGTATTCTGGGTAGCCAGCATGGACTGGATCTGGGTTACCGTAAGGTCGTACGCCTCGAGCCGGCTCTGGGGGATTTCAACCCGGATGATCTTTTCCCGTCCGCCGGCCACCATTCCCATGGCGACCCCGGGAACCTGTTCTATCCGGGGAAGAATCGTATCTTCGGCGATTTCCCGGAGCTCCTCCGGTGACCGGTTGCCCGTCACCATCAGCCCCATGATCGGAATCATGGAAGGGTCAAACTTGAAGATCATGGGTGTGTCCGACCCGGTGGGCAGGTACCGTTTGACCATGTCCAGGTTGTCCCGGACGGAGTTTGAGGCGTCAGCCAGATCCGTCCCGTAGGAGAATTCCATCATGACCACACTCGATCCTTTGGACGACGATGACGTCATTTTCTCCAGACTCGAAACATTCGAGAGGACCCCCTCCAAAAGGCGGGTCACCGAGCGCTCAACCTCTTCGGGTCCGGCGCCGGTATAAGTGGTCATAACCACGAGAATCGGCATATCGATTTCGGGGTACAGGTCTATGGGGAGGTTAAACGCCGCAAACAGACCCAGCATTATAAGAATGACAAAGATTATAAAAATCGTTGTCGGTCGGGAAACTGCGGTTTTTGCAAAACTCATTAATTAATCCTGCCTTAGTTTGTTGCGCTCAGCGGAGCGGTGTGTTCTACCACATTGACCCGGACTCCGTCTTCCAGAAGGCTCTGCCCTCTGACAACGATCTCGTCTTCCGCGTTGAGCCCCTGCTGAACCTCAAGCACCCCGTCAATCAGAATCCCCGGGGTAACAACCTTCCGCCGCACGATTTTAAAGGCGGGGTCAGAGGGATCAGGCTCAACGGTAAATACGTAATTCTCACCGAAGCGCTGGACCATCGCGGTGGATGGAATTTTTACGATATTGTCTTTCTGCTCGGTAATGATCCGCACCTTGGTGAACATGCCGGCCTTGAGTTTCGATCCGGGATTTTCCACATTTACCCGGACCTCCATGGTCCGTGACGCGGGATCAACCACCGGACTGATTTCGCTGATAGATCCCCGGAATGATTCCCCGGGATACGCGTCCAGGGTGATCACCGCCGGCAGACCCAGGGCCATCTTTGAGATAAAGCGTTCAGCCACAAAGAGTTTTATCTCCAGGGCGCCGCCGCCGGATACCCGGGCAATCGGGGTTGCCTGGGTGATGGTCATACCGACCTGGGCCGGAAGCGAAACGATTGTACCGGCGATCGGTGATTTCGCGACGCCGGGAACGTATTTCATGCCCGGGCGGGAGGGGTCAACCACCGCGATGGGGGTGTCCTTCCAGACACGGTCCCCCACGGCAACGCGCAGCGCGGTAATCTTTCCCGCGGCGTCGGAAAACACATCCACCGTGGATCCCGCCACAATATCGCCGGACAGCATCAGGTAATCGCTGATCTGACCCTGCACTGCGGTGGTTGTGTTGACGGCAAATACGGGAACAGCCTCTTCGCCGCTTTTATCGCCCCCGGCCTGGGCGTTTTCGCCGCAGCCCGAAAGTACCAGTAAAATCACAACAGCAAAAGCTGAAAGCGCTAATCCATTGGGTTTCATTTTTTTCATGATCCATTAACTCCTGGAAAGGGTGCCGAAGGGCACTCCCATGGCATATTCAAGGTCAATAAGACCCATTATGTAATTGTATTTTTCCTTAAGAACTTCCAGCCGGGCTTTCTGCTGTTCCAGCCCCGCGTTCTGGACTTCGAAATAATCGTTAAGCCCAGCCTCAAAGGCCTGTTCCGTCAGATCGTAGCTCTGTTTCGCCAGGTTTTCCGTCAGCTTGAGCGCCTCGATGTTTCCCCTGGATTTTTCAAGCTGAAGCACATAGCTGTAGATTTCAACTTCCGTGCCGCGGACAGCCTGGGCCAGGGAGATATTGAGGCTCCGGATGGTGTCATCCAGTTCCTTTACTCCCAGGGCTTCGGAGGTAAACGGCAGGAGACTGCTGAGCCGGTACGCCAGGGTAACCCGGAACATACCGCTGCTCTGCTTCCAGCCGTCGTCCATGAACCAGGAATCCGACAGGGGATCACCCTGGAAGGCCGGATCGGCGGTCCAGGCCAGGGAAAGAGTCGGGGTATACACCTGGAAAAAAGTCGCCTTTCTGCGGCTCTGGAGGAGCGTCAGGTTCTGTTTTAATTCCAGGATATCCGGCTTGTTTGAAGATGCTTTGGAAATAAGCTCTTCCGTGTTGAGCAATACGTAATCCAGTTCCTCGCCCGCGGGGATTAAATCTATTTCAGTCCCGTACGGAAGCCCCAGATTCATGGCGAAAGCCGCGATACTGGTTTTTATTCCGTTTTCCAGCTCATCCATGGCGGGTTTAAGGTTTTCCATGGCGACCCGGGCCTGGAGCAGGGTCAGCTCAGGGGCAAGACCGGCGTTGTAGTTGGCGTCCGCCATCTCTACCCGCCGCTGGGCGGTGGCGAGATTTTCATGCATCAGATCCAGGTTTTCCTGAAGCAGGAGAATTTGGTAATAGGACTTGCGGACATCCCGTTCGAGCTGTGATTTCGCCTTTTCATAGGAAATAAGCCCTGATTCATAGTCCAGCCTGAGCATGCGCATGGCTTCGAAAAGTCCGAAGTTGATATTGAGGCCCACCGAGACGCTGCCGGATAATACCCACTGGGGAACTTCATAGGAATAGGGAACCACCGTCCCGGTCACGGGATCGATGCCTATGGTCATTCCGGTGGAGGGAGAATTAAGCCGGCCCAGGGTACCGCCGATATCCACCGTGGGAACCAGGGAATTCCAGGCGTACTTTGATGTCCGTTTTTTTGTTTCCGTGGTAATCCGGGTGGATTCCAGGCCAAGGTTGTTTCTGATGGCCAGTTCGACCGCTTCATCAGGGGTCATCCGCTGGACTTCCTGGCCGTATACCGGAAAGGCGAACACGGAAAAGAGAAGTGCCAGCAGGGGCAGACGCGTCAGCCCCCTTCCGGCACCGCGGAGGGTTGTGGTCATAATGAGACTCCTTGTAACTTGCTTTCCGGAACGTGGTTTGCCACCGAAGCCGAAAAGACAGTTCGCTGTAATGGCCCGCATATTGCGCGGCCGGATACGGCTTCTTGCCGTTTTATGTAAGTTCTTAGATTATAGCGCAAACATTTCACAAATTACCATCCTTCCAGGCCTAAAACCATAAATTTGTATAGAATTCTGATACTTTTATCAGGAATTTCAGAATAGTTTCTGCCTTTTTTGTCTTTCTGCATAAGCACGGTGACAATCAGAAAAAGCATCCATTGGGAAATCTTGTCCGAATAGGAAGCATCATAGGTATCCGGAATAGTGGTTCCGCTTCCTTTGGTTTGAAGCTGCGCGAAGATACGGTACATCTGCGGCGAAGCGTCGATTTCCACATCGATCCGCTGAACGCGGATCCAGTCCAAGGCAACGAGAATTTCGGGACGTCTGCGGAGGTATTCCGCGATGGTAAACACCGCCAGGTACAGCTGCTCCGCAATCACCGGAGAGCGGACCACCGCCGCTTCAATCCGGTTGGTTATGCGTTCCATTTCGGTAATAAAAAACCGGGAAAGCATATCCTTTTTGTTTTTAAAGTGAAAATAGAGGCCGCTTTTCGACCGCCCGGAACGGCGGGCGACCATATCCATGGAAGCGTGCCACGGGCCGGCTTCGGCCACCACCTGGGCGACAGCCGCTAAGAGACTGTCGTCTTCTTCTTCGAAACTGCTTTCACGGACAATCGCTTCGAGCCTGGAAAAATCAATGGTGTCTATTTCCCCTTTATTGAACCCCAGACCGCTGGAAATTTTTACTTCCATGTCACGGATAATTTCATCTGATTCCCGGCGGTCCACCGCCCGCTCAGGGGTGCAGTTGGATTTATATCTGAGGCTGATAATAAAGAAAGCCGTTACTCCCGCCAGATGTATAGCCGAAGGGTAAACGCCGGAACAGTTTTCCAGGGAATACAGCCGGGAAAAATCGATTCCCCGGGCGGTCATCTGTTCATTCATATTCCGGCAGGGATTGGTGTTCTCGTATATTTCCATCATGGTAAAACAGAAAGCGTCGGGATTGGCAAGATAGAATCCGGCAATGCCCCGCACCATGGTAAGAACCCCGTCCACCATTGCTTCGGTTTGAAGGGCTTTTTCAAAAAAAGGCTTTATATAGGCGCTGTACCGGTTAAAAAAATTCTGGTACATGGCATCCAGAAGAGCGTCTTTGTTTTTAAAGTGGCGGTACAGCGCGGGTTTTGTAACACCGAGATGGTCGGCTACCTTGGAGAGACTTGTATTCCTATAAAAGTCCTCCCCCCAAACGGTGAAGGCAGCATCAATAATATCTGTCTGCGTCATAAGTTACCGACCGGTCGTTAACATAGACAAAAATACTAACCCGGTCAAGAGAAAACAAGGAAAAAATAACAAAATGTTATATTTTACTGCCCTTTTCTTCCCTCCGGGCCAGGATAAAGAGAAAATCCGAAAGCCGGTTCATGTAACGCAGCACCGCGGAAGGAACCGCATCTCTCCGGGCCAGGCTGACGATACGGCGTTCCGCCCTGCGGCAGACGGTTCTGCAGATATCAAGTTTGGCGGCGCCCGGGGCGGCTCCGGGAAGGACAAAGCATTGGACCGGGTTTTCCGCTTCCAGCTTTTGTATATCCTCCGTGATCCGGCCGGCGGCAGCGGAAACGGAACCATCGGGCCGGGAATTCCCGGGGTCGGCCAGGAGTCCACATACTTCGAAAAGATCCCGCTGCACCGTTTCCAGGGCGGTTTTCGATTGTTCAGAGATCCCGGAACATCGGGCATCGCCGAGAAAAGCGCTGAGTTCATCCAGGGTTCCGAGACATTCGATCCTGAGATCGTCCTTGGATACCCGTCCGCCTGACAGGAGTCCGGTTTCGCCCCGGTCTCCGCCGCCGGTTGAAATTCCCATGGAAATCCTCCCTAATTCCCGCGCGCCGGGGCGAGCAGCGCCGGCATCCGGTCAAGAAACGCGGCCAGGGAATCCCCGGATGGCAGGCTTCCCTGAAAAAACGACGCGCCGCCGCCGCCGGACCCTCCCGACTCGGCCAGGGCATCCTTAAGGAACGGACGGAGGTCGATACCTTTGTCCGATGTCAGAACCGCGAATTTTCCGTCCCTGAGAGAGGCAAGGGCAAACACCGCGGGACTCATCTTCTGCGCGGCCCGGGCGATGCGGAGAACGGTATCCATATCTTTATCAGGGAATTGGCGCACCACCACCGCCGGACCGCTTCCGGCGGCTAATCCCGCTTCCCGGATCATCTCTTCCGCGGCAAACCGGGCACATTCATCTTCGTTTACCTGGAGCTTTTTTTCCATTTGGTTAGCCCGCTCCAGCAGGGCAAGCACCCCGCCGGCGGTCTGATCCGGGGGAATTTTCAGCACCCGGGAAATTGCGTCCGCATTTTCCCGGAGCAGGCGGCTGTCCCGGAGAACCCTGCGCCCGGCGATAAAGGATATCCGGCTTTTGCCTTTGTATTTTTCCGCCCCCAGGATACGCAGTATGCCGATTTGGCCGGTTGAACCCAGATGGGTTCCGCAGCAGGGAGAAAAGTCATATCCCGAGATTTCGACCACCCGGATGACCGCTTCTCCCCGGGGCGGGACCTTCCGCAAAGGAAAGGAATGTATATCCTCCGGCGGACACAGGTGCAGAACCACCGGCGTATCCGACTCAATGGCATCCTGAACCGCTTCCTCCGCGCGGACCAGTTCTTCCGGGGTAAATTCATCTTTTTCAACATCAATAGTACAAACAGCATCACCCAGGTGCATGGAAACCGTGGCGGCCCCGGTCTGTTTAAGGATAGTTGCCGACAGCAGGTGCTGGGCCGTATGGTGGACCGTTAAATCCCGGCGCCGGCCGGGATCGGCCCGCAGTTCCGCCGGCCCGGGGCTGAGTTTCAGGCCGTCCTCCTGGGATACTAAATGCAGGATCTCCCCGGCTTCTTCCCGGACATCGAGAACCTGAAAACCGTTTACCGTGCCCCGGTCCCCGGGCTGGCCGCCGCCCTCGGGATAAAAGGGCGTTGTATCCAGAATCACTCCCCAGAGTTCCCCCGACGGAATTATTTCCAATATCTCCGCGGATACTGTTTCTCCGGCGGGAATCGTATAGTATGCGGTTTCGGTTTTCATGGTACCAGTATTACCGAGAATTGGGCGGGAAGCAACCACGGCAAGAAATGGAATAGAAAAATAGAAAGTACCTATTATGCGTGGTATACTTGGCATAAACAGGCCTGGTCTGATAGTACAGGTCGTTTGAATTCGTTTCCACAAAAATATTACCTGATTTTTGGAGAAAGCTATGAAAAGGTATTCCTGGTTTGCGGTACTGGCACTTTTTATCGGGACATTGTCCGGATGCGACAACCCGGTAGGTTCCGGCGGCACCTCCGGAGACGGTTCCGGCGGACCATCCGGTTCCGCGGAAGTAAAAGTGGCGGCCCCATCGTTTTCAATACCCCAGGGTGAACTTGAAAACGTTCCGGAGACCGTCTCTTTTTTATGTGACACCGCCGGGGTCACATTTTATTATACCACCGACGGCACCAATCCGACGTCGTCCTCCGCTTCGGGGAATTCGATGGTAATAACAGAGGCGGTAACCCTACGGCTGATCGCCAAAAAGAGCGGATTCACCGATTCCGATATTGTCAGCGCGGAGTATACGGTCAAGGACAGACCCAGCAATGAAGCGCGCCTTACCCAGCTGGGGCTCTCCGCGGGGATTTTTACCCCGGCATTTTCCGGTGACATCGGGGCATATACGGTCATAATCCCGGATTCCGCGGGATCGGTTACCCTTACCCCGGTTGCCCGGGGCCCGGGGGCGGCAATAAAAATCAACGGCTCAGAAGCCGTATCAGGGTCGGAAAGCGGGCCGGTCACGGCCAGCAACGGCGGTCAGGCGGTTATCACCGTATGCGCTCAGGACGGAACAACAAACAGGACCTATACGCTCACATTCAAAACCGCCGGTTATACATCCTGGACCGAGACCGCCCTCAACGGATCACGGTCAACCAATGCATGGCGGTACGCCGCCGGGTCCGATGACGGAAATATACTTATAATCGCGGGTAGTTCCACATATGTGGACAGCCAGAAAATAAAGGATATTTATCGTTCGAATAACGCGGGCGCGACCTGGTCAAAATGCGAAGCCGCCGGATCACAGTCATGGAGTGCCCTTGCCTGTTCATCCGACGCGCAGACCATCGCGGCGGCGTATGACTACAACTACGGTGACAACAGGATTATTGTTTCCCGGAACGGCGGGAATTCATGGTCCGTCCCCCAGAAGCTGGGCGACGGCACCATAACCGCAGTCCGCATGTCGGACACGGGAAAGGATATATACATCCTGACCACGGGCTATCAAATTTCCGGTCTCTATAGGTCTTCCGATTACGGATCTACCTGGACAGAAATTGTACGCCCCGCAGCCATCAACACCTGGACGGATATCGCCTGTACATCGTCGGGGGCAAAGGTAATCGCCCTGGGAACTAAAACCGATTTCCCGGACCGCGGCACCCATATTCATACATCGGAAAATTATGGGATAACATGGACAACCGCAAAACTAACGCCGGACACTGGCCAGACATACAGCACCTACCTGGCCATAAGCGGCGATGGAACGAAAATGGCGGTTTCGACAAACTTTCAGGCGGATTCATGGTACAAGGAGGTATACTACTCCGATAACAGCGGAGCATCCTGGAAGAGATTGAATTACAATTGGTTCTCCAGCTACTATGTCACCAGCATCTATTTTTCAAAGGACGGAAGCAAACTCTTCTGCACCAAGAAAAAAGATTCCAATCCCAACGCACAGGACAACGAATACTACCTTTGGCGTTCCGACAACGGAAGTGAATTTCAGCTGCTGACCACCGACGAAAAACCATGGATCGTCACCCTCGCGGTATCCAACAACGGCAGCAAACTGCTGGCCCTCTCCGCGGACGAAGATGGATCCTTTTCCAGTTACCCGCGGACATCCACCGACTCCGGCGCCTCCTGGACCGTGCGGGAAAATATCGGATACCGGGACTGGCGAAGGGTCAGGATGTCCAGGGACGGCCTTACAGGGATTGCCTTTTTCCGAAGCGCCAATTCCTACAATATGAAAGGCAAACTCATGGTGAGTACCAATTCAGGCCAGACCTGGACAGAAAAAGAAAGCGCCGGGAGGAGAGACTGGCGGGATGCGGCGGCCAGCGGGAACGGGCAGGTTATCGCGGCTACTTCATATGAATTTCCCGACACAACCCACCATATATCCGTTAACGGAGGAAATTCCTGGAGTATTGTGCCGGTTTCCGGGGGATGGACGTATCCCACTGCTTTTGTGTCCGACGACGGTAATACCATTTTATTTGCCAATGATTTCGGAAGAATGATGGTATCCGGGGATAGGGGCTCCTCCTGGCGTGAAATATTGAAACCAGGGGATAGTAACAACTCTTCATTCCCGGCGTACGGATTGTCCGCTGACGGAAACACGATAATAGCCGCCGGTTTTGAAGTATGGATTTCACACGATAAGGGCGTGACGTGGACGAAAACATCACCCGGCGGTGCCCAATACATTAATGTCAACGGGACCGCGGTCTCCGCAGATGGCAGGTATATAGCTTTGACGGAAATAACGAACAATAAGGTCTATGTTTCCGCGGACGGCGGGGAGAGCTGGGCGGCAAAAACGATTCCCGTAACCGTGAAACAGTGGACCGGCATTTCAATTTCCGACGACGGCCGGGGAATCGCCGTAACCGGATGTTCAACAATAGACAGCTATTCAAAAGAAGTTACCGGAGCGGGTCCTCTCGTTATTTCATTTAACAGAGGAGAGACCTGGAATGAATGTTATCCGGCTGGTTCGCGGCTGTGGACCAGTGTGGCGGTGACCGGGGACTTTTCGGGCATCATCGGTTCCGCGTTATTTGAGATAGGATTATTTAAAAACGGCGGATAATATATTTTTTACACTTGGATACCGTATCCGCTTCGTGCCAACCGGCCGCGGCTGGCCGGAACAGTGCCTGCCGATGGCTTTATGGTACGATTCGGGTATAGTTTTAGTAAGAGCCATTATTATAGCAGGGTTTTGGTGTCAACCTCGACCAGGTATCTGCCGCAGCCCTTCTAGTATCCCGGAGGCCTCCCGGGTACAATAGAACAAATGCGGAACAAATTAACCAATGAACTGGCGGTCTGCGGCTTCAATGCCGTACACGCCCTGGGTGAATTCCACCCGGAACAGATAAACCGGCTTTTCCTGCGGGAAGACCGTCTCCCTGCCTTTACCAAGGTCTGCAAACAGCTTGCCGAAGAAAAGAGGCCCTACAAGCTCTGCGAAGACGAAGAACTGGAGCGGCTCTGCAAAAGCCCCCGCCACCAGGGCGTGGTGGCCATGATCGAGGAACCGGTTATCCGGGATCTGACAGCGGAAGAACTTGACCGATGGGCCCGGGAAGGGAAAACAGGGCTGCTTCTGAGTTCCGTGGGAAACGACAACAATCTTGGGGCAATCATCCGTTCCGCGGCTTTTTTCGACGCGTCATTTATCATACTGTCCGACGGCGACCGGGAAGCGCGGCTTACCACCAGCGCGTACCGGGTCGCCGAAGGCGGCATGGAACATGTGGAAGTGCGGAAGGTCCGCCGGCCCGAGGCTTTTGTACGGGATGCGGCGAAAAAACTGGTCACCATCGGCGCGGACCACCGGTCCCGGCTGCGGATCCGGGACATTAACCGGATCATCGGCGAGGAGCGGCAGAAGCTGCAGAAAAAACAGTCTCCCGGCGGACAGTACGTTCCGGGCATACTGCTGGCAGTGGGCAACGAAGAACGGGGACTCGCCCCGGGTGTCAGGGAACATTGCGCGATCCTGGCAAGGATTCCCGGTACCGGCAATATCGAAAGCCTCAATGTCGCCCAGGCGGCAACCCTTTTCCTCCATGAAATCTTTGAATCGTGACGGGTTTGACCCGGGAACAGCCCTGGCGCTTTTTCTGTCCCGTTTAAAGGCTGAAAATTTTGACAGTGAATCCTGCGGGGATTTTCTTACGGCCGCGGGGAGTCTGCCCCTGGATGTGCCCCTGATCCGCGAGATCGTTGAATTCACGGATAAAGCCCGGGACCGCAGTGTTCCCGCCGCGGAATGTGCCCTTGGGAAAAAAATTGAGCGGCGGTACAGAAAAGTACTGTTCGTCCAGCGGGAACTGCACCGGCTCGATTTTAAAAAGGCTTCGCCGGCGCGGTCTTTTGAGGATTTCATCTTCGGCCAGACTGATTTTTCAGCCTACGAAAAAATAAGCGCGGAAGACTTCGAAGGGCTTTTCCTCGCCGGCATGGAGGATTATACCGACGGATTTTTTACGGCCGGGCTGGGTATGGCCAGGGAAGAGGCAAAAACCATCGCCCGCACCGGATACAAAAAAGACGGGGATAATTTCATCCTGGAAAAAAAACATCCCGTGGTATTATCGGTGATGCGGACCATCCATACGGCTCTGGAATTCGCGCCCCTGCTGGACAAGGAAATCCTGGCGGAGGAAACCGGCCTTGTATTCGATTTCCTGGAGGAAAACAAAATCATCGACAGGACCTTCGGGGAAGGCCTGGATAGGAATTTCAGGGATATCTTTGCCTGCATTTTAGGTCTCTTTCATAATACCGGAACAATCCAGGCCGATGGAACAGAAACCCGGCTTTTTACCGCGCCGGCAAAGGGGCGGTACTGTTTATGCGCGACCTTTGCCCCGGAGAATAAAGCCCATACCATGGTGATGGTTCCGTCGGATCTGCCCTTCCCGGGGACCGCCGCGGGAGACAGCGAATCTCCCAGGGATTTTATCTTTTTTCCCCAGGGGCGGCTGGTCCGGGACAGCCGGAACCGGCTCGTCCGGGCGTGAGCCGCGGCTGCAGCAGACCCGCAGAATGTCCCGCGGTCAGTTACATCCCCCGGCGGAACCGTCATTGAACCGTTCTTCATCCGCCCAGAGCCCCAAAGCGGGGTTTGAAATGAAAAATACACGTTCCCCGGAAACCGTATTCCAGCCGAGGTTAAGGGTATTGGGATTGTACCGGTCACAGTACTCCTGAAGATCTCCCCACTGGTAACCCACGGATTCTATTTCGGCTTTGGACAGCCCCGGACCGGGACAGTACCGTACGGTAAACCGGCCTTCGGCGGATCCGTGGATAAGGTGGGCGGCGGCGCTTAAAGAATCCGCCAGTTCGGAATCACTTCCGATCCGGTCCTTGATTTCCCCGGTCGGGCGGTATCCGTGGCGCCGGATAAGCCGGTCTATGCCGGGGTCCTCCCCAAAGGCCACAAGCCCGGGGGCGAGGATAATAAGTTCGGCGCCGTCGGCCAGGGCCATCCGGGTCCGGTAGATGCTTTTATTGCCCAGCCAGGTACTGCGGTATTCCCGGGGATCGAGGTACACCACGGCTTTCCGGAGGGGCTTTTTCAGAAGTTTCACGTTAAGTCTGCGGGAAAGAGCGGCGGCCTTTTCAAAGCAATCTCTGCCGAATCCCACATAGAGGCCCCGGACAGCCAAAGATGCCCGGGGAGCGCCCGCGGCTTCCGCTTCCCGGTCCGACCGCGGACCGAGAACCGTCAGGGCGAAGAGTATGGGAGGAAGGTATTTGCCGAAACGCCGGTGGCCTTCGTCCAGCAGCGCCCTGACGGGTGTATCGGTGCGGCCCATGAGGCGCTCCAGACCGTAGCAGGCGCCCATGAAATGGCTTTTGTCGATGGATTCCTTGCCGCCGGTACCGATAAAAATATTCTTGAGATGATTCGCCATTCCCACAACTTCATGGGGAACCACCTGTCCGATGGAAACCGCCAGTGAAAACCCGCCGTCCCTGAGGAGCCGGTTTACCTGCACCGGCCAGTCAAAGGCGGAAGCTCCGCCGGATACGGCCTCGACCCAGGATGCTTCCAGCCTGCCGAGTTCCGCCACATCCCTGCGCCAGTCGTGGTTCCGGAAAAGCTCCGGAGGCGTTCCGGGAAACATCCGGATAAGCTCCTCTTTTCCCATGGCCGCGTGGGTACCCAGGGCGGGCAGCACCGCGCCGAGCCTGCCGCTGGATTGCCCGAGCAGTTCCCGGGCGGCTATATCGCACAGGAACCCGGCCCGGGAATGGTACCGGGTTCCGTCGGGGGGCAGCAGCAGCACCGGACGGGGATCGCCGGTATCCCTGAGGGCAAGCCCCAGAGCTTCGGAAAAGAGTTCATCTATTTCGCGGTCCGACAGGTCGAGGTGGAGACCTTCCTTGGCAAGATAGGTCATTGCCTACCGGGACAGTTCCAGGGGATCGGTTCCTTCGCTGACCGTGGGTCCCTGGGGATTTTTATTTTCCATAAGAATAGGCTGGTTGGTAGCGTCCAGGGTATCCCGCCAGAGGTTTCCTTCGGGGTCCACGTGGTTCCGCTGGGAAACCGCCGCCTTCATGGGTATGTGGACGAATTCATTGTTGATAAGCCCGATTATGGTTTTGGTCTTGCCCGCCATAGCGGCGTGGACCGCGGCGTTCCCCAGGCGTTCGCAGTAAATTGAATCCACCGGAACCGCCGGAGCGGACCGGATCATATAGCTGGGGTCGATGTATTTAAGATTTATCTCGATTTTTTTCCGGTCAAAATGTTCCTGGATCTGGTCCCTGAGATACCGGCCCACATCCACCATTTTTAGATTCCCCGATTCGTCGGTTTTGACTTCCTTTACCAGCTTATCCTGCATCGCCCCTTCGGCTACTACAATAACCGCGTGGCTCCGCCGCTGGAGCCGTTCCTCCAGGTGGTGAAGCAGACCGTTGGGGCCCTTGATGTCAAAGGGAACCTCGGGAATAAGCACGAAATTGACTTCGTGGCTGGCCAGAGCCGTATGGGCGGCGATAAATCCCGATTCCCGGCCCATAAGTTTGACGAGGCCGATACCGTTGATCTGGGAATGGGCTTCCATGTGGGCGGCGGTAACCACCTCCACGGCCTTATTCACCGCGGTATCAAACCCGAAGGACCGCTGGATAAACGAAAAGTCGTTGTCCACGGTCTTCGGAATCCCGATGACCGCTATCTTAAGATTACGCCGTCCCACTTCCTCGGCAATGTCCAGGGCGCCCCGCTGGGTTCCGTCGCCGCCGATGGCAAAAAGCATATTGAGGTTGAGCCGCTCCATGGAATCAACAATTTCAGTAACCTGCTTCCCGCCGCCCCGGGCGCTTCCCAGAATGGTACCCCCGATTTTGTGGATATCGTCCACCACTTCGGGATCGAGTTCCTTTGTATTGAAACCATATTCCGGGATCAGGCCCTTGTATCCGTACCGGATACCGGAAATCCTGCGCACCCCATAGCGGAACCACAGGCAGCGGACAATGGCCCGGATAACATCGTTGAGGCCGGGACAGAGGCCGCCGCAGGTCACAATCCCGGCGTGTACATGCTGGGGGCTGAAATAGATCATCTCCCGGGGGCCGGCGGCTTCGAAAACCTGGGTTCTGTCGATGGGAGGCTGATCTCCCAGGACAACATCAACGTTATAAAGAACGAATTCATTATCCGTAACGTAATTTGCGATAAAGTCGCCATGGACCTTCGATAGTTTAATCGGGGATTTTACACCGCGTTTGCCCAGTTCTTCCACGGAAAAATCAATCTTTGCACTCATTCACGCCTCCCGAATGCCGCCGCCGTTTGATAAAACGGAGCATTCGATGTTTCAAAATAAAACTCCAATACAGTATAGTCCTCATGCTTGGTACTTTCAATATTCCTAAAAGGCACCGCAGCATGGAGGTACCGTGTATGGGGGTCCTGTCTGAGCATATGGGGTCTGACTCCTGTCTCGGCCTTCGGCCTCCAAAGTCGTTCAGACCCCATATGCTCAGACACCCCGCGTTACCGGTACGACACCATGCTGCAGTGCATTTTCCTGCGGGGGGATGGGATACTGCAGTCACCCTGTGAAAGGTAAATGGCCGAATCCCCGGAAACCGGGCGCATATCACTCCGGAAACACCCACCATCACCCAGCACCCCCACCAAAACAATACACCTGTATTACTATTCCGAAACGGCACAGAAGCATGGTGTGGAAAAGGTAGCGTGGGGTGTCCGGGTACTGAGGGTATGAGCGGCTTTCGAGGCCGCAGGCCGACGCGCCGCCATACCCTCAGTACCCGGACAGGACCCCCGGACCCTGTACTTACCATGCTTCTGTGCTCTTTCAAAAGACGGTAAAAAGGTGTATAGTACACCCAATGGATAACGGTTTTGACGAGCGGTTTGACAAAATCGAAATGAAGCTGGCCTTCCTGGAGGATTTCCTGAATCGTCTCCATGAAGAGGTTCTCCAGCGGAATGCGCTGATGGACCGTTTAGGGGCTGAACACGGGGCGCTGAAGGAAAAAGTTTTCCAGCTGTCCCGGGAAATCGAGGAGATTCCCGACCGGAAGCCCCCGCATTATTAGTATATTATAGGTGGAGGAATATATGCTCGAAGATAAAGTAAAGATCGCTCTGGAAGATGTCCGGCCGAGCCTGCAGGCCGACGGGGGAGATGTGGAATTCGTATCCGTCAGCGATGACGGGGTTGTTTCCCTCAAACTCACCGGCGCCTGTAACGGCTGTCCCATGGCCCAGATGACCCTCAAGATGGGTATAGAGAATTATCTCAAGAAGGAAATTCCCGAAGTTACTTCCGTCGTCGGAGTGTAAAATCCGGCTGATATGCCTGCTCCATCCGCAGTATCTCAATCCCGTTCTACGCAGTTAAATTTTCTCCCGGTTTCCCGCGCCGACATGGATCGGCGGGGCTGGGATTTCTGTGATTTTATTTTCGTGTCCGGGGACGCCTATGTGGACCATCCGTCTTTCGCGGCGGCTATTATTTCCCGCTGCCTTGAGGCTGATGGTTTCCGGGTGGGAATAATTCCCCAGCCGGACTGGAAGGATCCGGCTTCGTACCGGGCCCTCGGAAGGCCCCGACTGGCGTTCCTGGCCGGAGCCGGAAACATGGATTCCATGGTGGCCCATTACACGGCGGCGAAAAAACCCCGGTCCGATGATTCCTACAGCCCCGGAGGCCTTGGAGGCAAACGGCCGGACCGGGCCCTCCTCAGGTATGTTGAAGGCATCCGGGCCGCTTACAAGGATATTCCCGTCATTATCGGCGGTATCGAAGCGAGTCTCCGGCGGTTTGCCCATTACGATTACTGGTCCGATACGGTCCGGCGCTCGGTACTGCTGGACTCAAAGGCGGACATCCTCGTCTACGGCATGGGTGAAACGCCGATCCTCGAAATCGCCCGGCGGCTCCACGCCGGAGAAGCCATCGGAGCTATCACCGATGTCCGGGGTACCTGTGTCCGCTCCCGGGGTAAGCCAGCGTTCACTGAGGATTCCGCTATCGAACTGCCCCCATACGATACGGTTAAAGGCGGTGACCCCGATTCCCTTAAATCCTACGCGGAACATTTTATGGAACAGAAACGCCAGGCCGACCCCGGAACCGGAAAGATACTGGCGGAACAGACCGATGACCGCTGGGTCATCCAGAACCCGCCGGCTTTTCCCCTTTCAAAGGATGAATTCGACCGGGTATACGAACTGCCCTATGCCCGGGAAGCCCACCCCATGTACACCGCGGCCGGAGGAATCCCCGCTTTAAAGGAAGTGCGTTTTTCCCTGACCGCGAGCCGGGGCTGTTTCGGCGGCTGCTCATTTTGCGCCATAACCTTCCACCAGGGCCGGGCGGTAACCGCCCGGAGCGCCGCCAGCCTCGTCAGGGAGGCAAAGGAACTGGCGGAACAGGAAAATTTCAAAGGGTATATCCATGACGTGGGCGGGCCCACGGCCAATTTCTGTACCCCCGGTTGTCCCCGGCAGGACAAAGGCGGATTCTGTCCGGACCGGGAATGCCTGTTTCCTGAACCATGCCCGCGGCTCAGAAAAGACCATACCAGTTATATGGAAAGCCTCAGGCTTCTTCGCAATATCAAAGGAATTAAAAAGGTATTTATCCGGTCTGGGATACGCTTCGACTACCTTCTGGGGGATACAAAAAACGGCAGCCGGTTCCTGGATACGCTCTGTGAGTACCACGTAAGCGGCCAGCTTAAGGTCGCCCCGGAACATATCTCGCCGAAGGTCCTTGCGGTCATGGGGAAAAGCCCCCCGGAAGCCTACGAAGTGTTTAAGCGGCGGTACGCCGAGACGAACCGGCGGCTGGGGCTCAAACAGTATCTTATTCCGTATTTTATTTCGAGCCATCCGGGATCGGACCTGGAAGACGCGGTGGAACTGGCCCTGTATCTTAAGAAAAGCCGGTTTGTTCCCGACCAGGTACAGGATTTCTACCCCACCCCGGGGACGCTGTCCACCGCTATGTACCGGACCGGCATCGATCCCCGGACCATGGAGCCCGTCTCTGTACCCCGGGGAGACCGGGAAAAACGCCTCCAGCGGGCGCTCCTGCAGTTCAACCGGCGGGAGTCAAAAAACCTTGTCCTGGAGGCGCTGAGAAAAGCCGGCAGGCCCGATTTAATCGGCCCGGGACCGGACTGCCTCATTCCCGAAAACGGCAAACCACCCGGGAATAACGGTGTAAGAACCCATAAAAAAACAAACCGCAGCCGTTAGGAGGAGGACCGGCTGCGGTTCTTTTTAAGTAATTCTCATGGCGTTTATACTTATTAAACACCATCCTGGGGGAAAGGTTACATGGACGGATCCGTACATTTTAGGGCGGTCCTTTTCTATTCATGATAGATGTAGTATATTTATCATGTTAGTCTTTTCTAACATTATTCAATCCCTATACTTAAAAAAGGTATTATTATGGAAACTTCAGACATAGTATTTGCCTTCGGGCTTACTCTGATGGCGGGATTGTCCACCGGCATAGGAAGCCTCATGGCGTTTCTTTCCAGGGATTTCAACCCCAAATTCCTGGCTGTCTCCCTGGGTTTTTCCGCGGGGGTCATGATTTACGTTTCCCTGATAGAAATTTTCGCAAAAGCCCGGGATTCCCTCACCGTTGTATACGGAAATAAGCTGGGATATGCTTTGACGGTGGTTTCATTTTTCGTCGGTATCGGAATTATCGCGCTGATCGATAAACTGGTGCCGAACTTTGAAAATCCCCATGAAATGAAGAATCCCCGGAAAAAGGACAATTCCGGGCAGGAGGACGCGAAGCTTAAACGCATGGGGATCTTTTCCGCCCTGGCAATCGCGATCCACAACTTTCCCGAGGGCCTGGCTACATTTATAGGGGCCCTGCAGAACCCAACCCTGGGGGTCAGCATTGCGGTCGCCATTGCGCTGCACAACATCCCCGAAGGTATCGCGGTTTCCGCCCCGATATATTACGCCACCCAAAGCAGGAAGAAAGCCTTTGTCCTGTCTTTTCTTTCGGGACTGGCGGAACCGTTAGGCGCGCTGATCGGTTTTTTCCTCCTCAAATCCATCATAAGCGACGCGTTGTTCGGGTATATTTTCGCCGGAGTCGCGGGAATCATGGTATACATATCCCTGGATGAACTCCTGCCCACCGCGGAGGAATACGGGGAACACCACCTGGCAATCGGCGGTATCATCGCCGGCATGGCGGTTATGGCCGTAAGCCTTGTAATCTTTTCATAGCGGGTTGCCGACAGGAGGCTATTATGGTACAAAATACCATGGAAATAACAAAAGACCGGGTGGCAAGTTTCGACTACACCCTCACAGACAAAGAAAATCAGGTTCTTGATTCTTCTTCCGGCTCCGGACCGCTATCATACCTCCACGGACACGACAACATCATTCCCGGCCTGGAAAAGGTCATGGAAGGCAAAAAAGAAGGGGACACCTTTACGGTGACAGTCCCCGCTGCGGAAGCCTACGGCGAAAGGGATGAACGGCTGGTCATCAATGTGCCCCTGGACCGTTTCGAAGGCGCCGAGGTCGTGGAAGCGGGAATGCAGTTCGAAGCGGAAACCCCCGAGGGGAACCGGATCGTAACCATTACCCGGGTCGCCGACGGCATGGCCACGGTTGACGCCAATCATCCCCTGGCGGGAACCGATCTTACCTTTGACGTGACCGTAGCCGCCGTCCGGGCCGCCACGTCGGAAGAGCTGGAACACGGCCATCCCCACATTGCCGGAGGCTGCGGCGATGACTGTTCCTGCGGTGACGGTGACTGCGGCGGCGGGTGTTCTTGCGGAAATTGAGCGGTACCGAGCCCGGGAAAGGCAAACCAAAACTACGGTTTAAACCTCTTGATTTCGCGGCCATCGGGCTTTCGGTCGCGCTGACGGTTTTCTCCGGGGTGATGGTTTACGCCAAAGCTGCCCCGAAAACCCAGGTAGTGATTGAAAGCTCCGGCAGAAGCTGGGTTTTTCCTCTGGATGCGGAAGAAAAAGTGCAGGTCCCGGGATCGCTGGGGACTACGGTAGTGGAAATTCACAACGGAACGGTACGGGTATTGTCTTCGCCCTGCGACAACCAAACCTGTGTCGCGGCGGGGGAAATCCATTCCCACGGACAATGGGTGGCGTGCCTCCCCAATGGTGTTTTTGTATTAATTGAAGGAACCGGCGATGACGGACAGCTTGACGGCGCAACCTGGTAAGGGCGGCTCAGAGAGAAAAAATGTCGCCCTTCTGGGGGCGTTCTGTTTATTTCTCTCCACCATTGAATACATGATCCCGAAGCCCCTGCCTTTTATGCGGCTGGGCATCGCGAATCTTCCGCTTATGCTGGCGCTGGATATTTTCCCCCTCCGGACATTCATACTCCTGGTGGCCATAAAAATTGTCGGACAGGCGGTCATAACGGGAACGCTTTTTTCGTATATTTTCCTGTTTTCCCTGGCGGGAACCGCCGCTTCCGCGGCGGCCATGTATCTGCTCCGCCGCGGCCTGGGCCCAAAACGCATCAGCTTTATCGGTGTCGGAACCGTCGGCGCCATGCTGTCCAACCTGTCCCAGATACTCCTGGCGCGGATTTTTGTCTTCGGGGAAAGCGCCAAATATATTGCCCCCCCATTTCTGGCCGCCGGTGTAATCACCGGGGTTGCCCTGGGAATATTCTGCGAATATTTTACCGCCCGTTCCCAATGGTACCAGCAGCACCGGACTCTGAGGTAGGCGGCATGAAAAAGCTCGACGCTTTCAGAGCGGCCAGGAAGGAACGGTACCAGGCGCTCTTTACCAGCCGCGCCCTCTTTATCGCCGGCCTCATCATGATGGCGGGTTTTCTTTTTAATCCGTCGCCGGTGCTCAGGGTTTTCCAGTTTCTGCTGTTCTGGTTTTTCGCGTGGCTGGCGGGCAAAAAAAACAATCCCCTGATAACGCTGCTGATTATACTGGGAATCGTGATTTTTAATCTCCTGGTCCCTTACGGGCAGGTTCTTTTTTCAATTGGCTTTTTTAAAATCACCGCGGGAGCGCTGCTTGCGGGGATACAGAAGGCGGTCACCCTGGAAGGGCTCATCATGCTGTCCCGGGTTTCCATTCGCCAGGACCTGCGGCTTCCCGGATCTTTCGGGGCAATCATCGGGGAATCCTTCAGGATCTTCGAACAGATCACCGAACGGAAGCACATAATAACCCGGAAAAACATCATCGGCGGTATAGACCAGCTTATGATTGAACTGAGCAACGAAACGGTTCCGGAGAATAATACGGAAAAAAAACGGCAGCGCACTGGCGCTGCCGGTATCATCATACTGGTTTTTGCGGTTATCCTGGCATGGCTCCCCTGGGTTCTGTTCCTGCCGGTATGGTAATTAACCGAGCTGCCGCCGCGACCGGGCCAGCCCGTCGGCGGCTTCCCGGTAATTCGGATTGAGCCGCACTGCCCGCTCATAGGCGTCCGCCGCGGGCTGGTAATCCTCCAGGGATTCCCGGACCGTTCCGAGCCGGTACCACCATAACGCGGAATTCGGTTCCAGCCGTACCGCCGTGGTATAGGCAATATCCGCGTGATGGTACTTCCGCTGGAGCCGGTAAATTTCCCCGATAAAAAAGTACGCCACCGATACCCGGTCACCCTGGGGCACAGAATCCACGTACCGCTGCATATACTTAAGGGACTGGGCAAAATCATTGAGGTAGAATGAAGCCTCTCCCATGGTTTCTATAATACGGTAATCACTGGAATTTACCCGCAGTCCCCGCTGGCCCCATTCAAGCACTTCCGCGTACTTCTGCTGGCGCTGCAGCGCCCAGGTAAGAACCGTATACGAATCCATATTGGTGGCATCCTGGTTGATCTCATCGAGGCAGATTCGTACCGCCTCATTGTAGTACCGGTTGGCTTCTTCCATACGGCCCTGGTTTTCCAGATCCCGGCCGGCCCGGTAACGCTGCAGGGCATCCGGGCGGCTGGTCTGGGAAAACACCTGCAGTCCGGGAATCAGAAGAAACAGAACACAATACAAACTGATTTTTTTCATATAATTCATATTACCACAACAATCGCAAAATCACTACACACGGATAATCCTGTTATTTCAGAAGTGTATTGATCGCCGCGGCGGCTTTACGCCCTTCTCCCATGGCAAGAATAACCGTCGCAGCGCCGAGAACGATATCCCCGCCTGCGTACACACGGTCCAGGGATGTTTTCTGGTCTTCGTTTACTATGATCCGGCCCCTGCGGTCCACATCGAGATTGTCCGTGGTTTTGGTCAGGAGCGGATTTGATTCATTGCCCAGAGCCACGATTACCGTATCGCAGTCAAAGATATATTCGGATCCGGCAATCGGTACGGGGCTCCTCCTCCCGGAGGCATCGGGCTCCCCGAGTTCGTATTTTTTTACTTCCATTCCCGTGACCCTGCCCTGGTCATCCCCCAGGATTTTTTCGGGGTTCCTGAGGAAATCGAATACGATCCCCTCTTCCATGGCATGCTCCACTTCTTCCGCCCGGGCGGGCATCTCATCCCGGGTCCGGCGGTAGATTACATGAACTTCCGCGGCTCCGAGCCGGAGCGCCATCCTGGCGGCGTCCATGGCGACATTTCCGCCGCCGATGACCGCCACAATCCGGGATTGGTATATAGGGGTCGCGGACTTTTCCGCGTCGTAGGCTTTCATAAGATTGGCCCGGGTCAGGTATTCATTGGCGCTGAAGACTCCAACCAGATTTTCTCCGGGACAGCCGAGGAACTTGGGCAGCCCCGCCCCGACTCCGATAAAAACAGCGTCGAATCCGTCTTCTTCCATAAGCTCTTTTACCGTCCGGGTCCGGCCCACCAGGAAGTTGGTCTCGATGGAGACTCCCATTTTTTTGAGAATATCGACTTCAGCCTGGACAATAGATTTGGGAAGCCGGAATTCCGGAATACCGTAGACCATGACTCCGCCGGTTTTATGGAAGGCCTCAAAAATCGTCACACGGTGACCTTCCCGGGCAACATCCGCGGCAACGGTGAGTCCCGCGGGGCCTGATCCGACAACGGCAACCTTTTTACCGGTTCCCGGTTTTACCTCGGGAACCGTTACTTTGTTATTTTCCCGTTCCCAGTCGGCCACGAACCGTTCCAGCCGGCCGATGGCCACCGCGTTATCTATACTTTTCAGGCTTTTGCCCACGGTGCATTCAAGCTGGCACTGCTTTTCCTGAGGGCAGACCCTGCCGCAGACCGCCGGCAGAAGATTGGTTTCCTTAATGGTGTCCGCCGCGGCTTTGAAGTCACCTTTCTGAATTTCCTCGATAAACCGCGGAATCGGCACCTGTACGGGGCAGCCCCTGACGCAGGGCGCGTTTTTGCAGCCCAGGCACCGTTCGGCTTCCAGGCGGGCCTGGCATTCACCGTACCCCAGGGCTACCTCGGAAACGTTTTTTCCCCGGGCCGCCGGATCCTGGGTTGGCATTTCCTGGACCGGAATCGCAAGCCGTTCTTTGGGACTGATGGTTCCTCCGGCGGCTTTTTTCGCCAGGATAGGCTCCAGCAGCCGTTCCGCATCGCTGTTCAGTTCTTCTTTAGTCTTCATTTCGCTGCCCATGGTTTTCTCTTATTTCCCGCCGGGGGCCGCGTGGGGCTCAATGCCCAACCCGATGTGGCAGGTGTGGTGATCCCGGTCTTCCCGGTCCTTGTATGACCGCATACGGATCATCATATTCTCAAAATCGACTTTATGGCCGTCGAATTCCGGCCCGTCCACACAGACAAATTTCGTCTCTCCGCCCACGGTTACCCGGCAGCCGCCGCACATTCCCGTTCCGTCGATCATAATGGTATTGAGCGAAACCATGATGGGAACATCGAATTCGGCGGTGGTTTTTTCACAGAATTTCATCATTATCGGCGGACCGATGGCGATACTCATATCCGGTTTGGGATCGGCTTCACAGAATTCCCGCAGAGGCTCCGTGACCAGGGCTTTCCTGCCGTAGGAACCGTCGTCGGTGACGATTACCAGCTCGTCGGCGTACTTCCGCATCCGGTCCTCAAAAATCACGAGCTCCTTTGTCCGGGCGCCGATGATGACCTTAACCGTATTGCCCGCTTCCTTCATGGCCTGGACAATAGGGAACAGCGGCGCCACGCCGATACCTCCGCCGACACACACCACGGTGCCGAATTTTTCTATATGCGTGGGATTTCCCAGAGGACCGAGGACATTCTCAACGGAATCACCGGGGCTGAGTACGGCCAGTTTATGGGTACTGGCCCCCACGGTCTGGAACACCATGGTTATGGTTCCAGCCGCGGGATCCGCGTCGGCGATGGTCAGGGGAATCCGTTCTCCCCAGTCGGTATCGATCTGTACAATAAGAAACTGCCCGGCCTTCCGTGATTTGGCGATCAGGGGCGCCTCAATGGTCATTTCGTACACGTCCGCGGACAGCTGCTTTTTGGAGATAATTCTGTTCATGGCAATATTGTACGGGTATATCCGGGGTTTTACAATATGCGGGGGGAGCACCGAGTCTGACAAGCCGGAAAACACCCGTGTATACCGGTGCCGCGGGTCCTGTCATAGAATAATGGGTTTGGCTCCTCAGCGGCCTGCGGCCTCGAAAGTCGTTTTATACGAAAGACCCGGGGCTACCGTTGCGGCCCGGGTGCTTTCCGGCTTAACCGGCTCGGTACTACCCGTTCGCGGGAGGGCTGCTCCCCCTGACTCCAGCCTCCTCACGGCAAACCGTCCCGTTTTGCCGCTCCGGGGGCTTCCGTCACCCCCACTTCGGGTTCCCCGGTCCGGCGGCCTAACCACCTATACCCAGCCTTCCCCCGCAAACCGGGGCAGCCGCAGTCCCATATTCCATGGAGAAAAGGCAAAGCAGCATGGCGCCGTAACGGTAACACGGGGTGCCAGGCTGCTTTGCTATATCCCCAGGGTATACTGCGGCGGCCCCGGCCGGTACACTTGAGGATATGACCGAATCAGCATGGAAAGCTTTCCGCGCGGCAAAACGCCGGTACCGGAATTACACAGTAAAACTCGCCGCCGCGCTGCCGGAACTGGAGGCAGCCCAGGTAAAGCTTATCGCGGCCCGAAGCGGCGGCACGTACCCACTGGAAACACCCCTGGTGTATAACGGAGCCCTGGATGATGTCGGACCCGGAGATGACATAAAAATAATTCTCGTGGCGGACAATCCGGGAAAAAAAGAGCAGGCCGCGGAAAACCGGCGCTACCTGGTCGGGCCTTCGGGGAAAATAGCGGACCGGTTTTTTAAAAATAACCCCAGCCTGGGAATCGACTTCAGACGGAATGTTATTATCCTCAATAAGACCCCGATCCACACCCCCCGGACCGCAGAACTGAAGGATCTGGCCGCCCTCGGCGGGCCCCGGATCATGGAAGCCATTAAAACATCCCAGGTGACCATGGCAGAATCCCTGTACGAATTCCACCGCGCTCTGGCGCCGGCGGCGGTATGGATCATAGGATACTCGGAAATGAAAAAAAACGGAATTTTCGATGTATATACGGATACCCTTCAAAAACTGTACCATCCCGGGGAACCTCTCCGGAAATCCGTATTTCTCTACCGCCATTTCTCCATGAACCAGTTCACTGTAGATTTTAACCGGCAGCATAACCCCGGGGAAACAGCTAAAAAAACATTGCAGCGGATCGGAAAAGCCTACCGGGAACGGATATTACACTGGTAAGAAGGAATTTGACAGGAAAAAAGAATAAAAGAAAATAGTAATAGCAGCAGAAAAAAAATCCTAGCAGGTTTTTTGCCGTAAAAGTAATTTAGAAAAGGAGGACAGCATGAAAAGATGGAAAACAATCGCATGGATAATTGCCGCGGCAGTTATGCTGGCCGGGATGGCGGCATGCAAAAGCACAATAGTCGAATTCACCCTGGCCGGGACCACATGGAAAAATGAGGCTATCACGGGCTACAAATTATATTTTGAATTCAAGTCCGGAAGTGACGGCAGTTGGACCCGGACCGATAGCGGCGGCAATTCAACATCCACCCCTTTTACGTATGATTATGACAACGATGACAAAACAGGTATTATTACGTATGAGGGAAGAGACTATACATTCGCATTGTCCGGGGACAAGGACAGCCTGACCGTAGACGGATGGATATTCAACGGGCAGGGAGTAAGAACCTTCTATCTGGATAAGCTGTAATTTTTCAGCGGATACCGTACTGTCTCCGGGCATCATTTAAGCGGCGCAAATTTATAATCCCCCGGGAATTGACAATTTCCCGGGGGATTTTTTTATACGGTTACCCGGCTCTCGCCGGCGAGATTTTTTACCCATTTTTCCTTTTTCAGGAGATGCCGGGCAATAAAATATTTAATGATATCCGTCAGCTTGAGCACCGCGTACATGGCCACGGGCCCCCAGTTGGTAAACCAGGCAAGCAGGAAGGCACCGGGAATAAACAGGAGCGTATTAACCGATACATCCGTCCACATTCCCAGGGCCGTATCGCCGCCGGCCCGGGAAATGGCAAACTGCGAATTAAGCAAAGCCCAGAGGGGCATGTACACAAGAATAACCGCTACAAGGCCCATGGTTATTCTGCGGGCTTCGGCGCTGAGGTTTCCAAAAACCAGGGGAATAATTATGATTGAAAACAAAGCCCCCAGGATTGCCACGGCAAACCCGCCGACCACAGCCCCGGACTTGATCCACTGAGCCCGTTTCCTGGCTTCGTCAAGTTTTCCGGCTCCCAGGGTTCCTCCGATTACCACCGCGGTGGTGGCGAAAATACCGTTGAAAACAAGAAAGAAAATATTGGCCATGGTCCAGCCCGCGGCCATACCCGCCACGACTTCGGCGCCGCCGCGGCCGTTGTAGAGCGCGGTGATAACCGTTTCCGAGGTAACCCAGGACGCTTCGGACATGAACATCATCGCCGAGCGGATCAATATTTCTTTGACGAGATGCTTATTGACCTTGAGTATCTCTTTGAACTTCACGTAAAATACGGTCTTTTCCCTGTTCACATAGATAACAAATACGGTAACTTCAAAAATCCTGGCGAGGATTGTCGCGTACGCCGCGCCATTGACTTCGAGGCGGGGCGCTCCCAGGTTTCCGTAAATGAGGAACCAGTTGCCGATGGTATTGACCAGGGTTGCCAGAGCCGAAATCAGCAGCGGAATTTTCGGACGGCTGATTTCCCGGAAGGAGGTCCCGATTGCGGTGGATACGGACTGGAACAGGAAGGTGAACGACACCAGCCTGAGATAGGTTGCGCCGATAGGAATTATGGCGTCCTGGGCGGCATTGCCGTGGGTCATCATCCGCAGCATGGGTTCGGGAATAACCCAGCAGAGGATCAGGTACAGGGTTGACGCGGACAATCCGAAAATCACCTTGAAGCGGTAGGCATGTTTCATGCCTTCGGTATTCCCGGCGCCTTTGTACTGGGCCAGGTAAATCCCGCCCGCGGCGCTTATGGCGTTGATAACCACAATGCAGATAAAGTTAAGCTGGTTTGCCACATTAACCGCGGCCATGCTTACATCCCCAAGGCCGGCAACCATAAAGTTGTCGATCAGGGATACGAGACTCATAATCAATTGCTGGAGCATCACCGGAACTGCGATATTCAGAGCTTCCCGGTAAAAGCTGGCGGGACCGAAACGTTTCATGATTCTTCTTTCTTTAGCTGGATATATGTATGTGCTATATACTGTATGTTCTTCTACCTTATTTATGCGGCCGTAGTCAAGAGATTTGCGCCGGCGGATTGAGCCGGTCTCTGCAGAATTGGGCCGTACAGAAGGAACACGTGGTATACGGAACAGCGGAAGTAAAATAAATACCCGAGGTTGTTTTGTTCGGCACCATGACACATTCATCCGTAAGGGTCACGCCTATGGCGCCGCGGATATCCGGAAAAAGCATAAAGAGCTCTTTCTGCTGCCGCAGGCTCCAGTAGGAATCGCCCCCGGATCCCGGGTTAATGGCATACAGGGGCCGTTTACCGGTTTTTTCCTCAACATAGCCGCGGAGGTATTCTTCAGCCTGAACCATGACGGCGCCCTTGATCATGTCCAGCCAGTAATACGCCAGGGAATCAAAATCAGACAGCGGCAGGGATTCAAGCTCATCTCCGCAGGTAACCACAAAAGGGAAAACCCGGCCGCAGTCCTTAAACAGCACGTTTAGGACCGACCCCGGGAAGCTGACGCCGTTTAGGGTAAGGACCTCGTCTGAGCAATCGGCCCGGACATCGGTGTATACGGCTTTGGGCCTGACCAGCGGAAATACGGCCTCCGCAAAACGGCGGCCTTCCCCGGACAGTTCGCTGCCGCGGCTAAGGCACGCTTCATCAAGAAAAGATTCTATCGGATATTCCCAGGGAATGTCCTTTAAAATGTTCATGGCATATATACTCCATTACACATCAACCCCCAGGACATTCTTCAGGAGCCATCCAATAAAGAATGAAAGGGTTGCGACACCCAGGCTGATGACAGTCATCTCCAGGAAGCGGCGCCTAAAATTTAAATCCTTTGCGGTAGCTAGATAATAATTGAAAATAAAAATGATGAAAACCGCTGTAACCAGGGTTATTCCCAGGGCAATGAATTTATTTGCGATAAGCAGAAAAGGAAGAATAAGCAGCGCCACGGTTACGATGTAAGCGCCTCCGGTATACAGGGCGGATTTTACGGCCCGGGGATCGCCGTCGGCCCGGCAGGACAGATACTCCGATGCCGCCATGGAAAAGGCGGCGGAAATACCGGTGACCAGACCCGCCAGGGAAATGACCTTTGTTTCACCGAGGGCCAGGGTAAACCCCGCCAGGACCCCGGTCAGTTCCACCAGGGCATCGTTGAGGCCAAGCACAATGGAACCTACGTACTGGAGAAGTTCTTCATCCAGCATAGCCAGGAGTTTCTTTTCGTGCTCCGCCTCATCCCTGCTGATCTGCTCAAGTTCCGGAAACGCCTCTATGAGGCCCGCGTACCGCTTTGACGCGGTTCCTTCGTTTTTTTCCATCCGTTTAAGCACAAAGGTAAATCCCAGCAGCCGCGCCATGAATACGGTTTTGAATATTTTAAACCTATCCGGTTTTACCGTGATACCGGTTTTGCCTTCCCAAAAAGCAGCATGTTCTTTTTCCGCATCCGCCACGGAACGGAGCACATCCGCGTTATGGGAATCCTTGCACAGTTTAGCGAGCTCGGTATACACGTGGCATTCGGTTATTTCCGCTTTCTGGGCGCGTATAGCGGCTTTGAGCATTTTTTCATCGGTGATTTTTATCACTGAAGTATCCTCCTCCGGCGCAGGCCGTATATTTACATGCCTTTATCATCGGCAGAAAGCGGGGATATTTCAAAGAGACCGGGAATACCCGCGGCGGGAATCTCCTGACCCCGCCGGGTATCCGGGCTACATCAGCAGTTCCAGGTCAATTTCGGCGGCGATACAGGGCATGGCGGTGCCCCAATTTTCCAGCACCTCGGGATGAATCTCACCGAATACACCGGCATTGCTTCCATTATAAAGAATCATTGCCGCCCTCCCCGGGATAAACCGGGGATCGTCGGATTCCTCCAAATCATAGTCCCTGGAGAGATAGTAAAAAAGCGTCTGCAGCTGGCTCGCGGCGGTATTGAAATTAGCCTCCGGGCCCGCGTGAAGGAAGCCCATATACTGGTGGGTTTGGGTACCGTAATTCTCCCCGCTGTCCCTGTATGCGACTTTCCCTACTTCGAAAATTTTATGGGGATATACCGCGTGGCCGGAAACGGATTCGCTCATCATCAATGAAGCCAGCACCGAGTCCCGGACGTATTCGTAATTTTCGGTCATGGGATTGGAAATCCGGATTATCCGGTCCCCGGCGCCCCGCATGTTGTCCACCAGGTCCTTCCGGGATCCGAGATAGTTGTAGATCATTTCCTGGTAGCCCATGCCCACGAGGCATTCCTTTACCTTCCGGCTGAAAATTGTCACCGGGGTGAGACGGCCTATGGTAAAGTCCCGGGGCGTTTCCGGAGCGAAAGCGGCCAGAGTCCGGCCGATCATAATATCCTCAACCACATCCGCGGCATGGAGAAAGTCGTTCCGGTATTCCGGAGGGTATACCAGGATCCCGTCACCCTGGGCCTGGTCTCCCCGCTCGGCGGCCGCCGCTGCTTCGGCCCGGCAGCCCATACGTTCCATGGCCGCGAGGCATTCCGCGGAATTCAATGTATCCCCGAGAAATTTCTCAACCCTGGAAAGCGAACAGAAGACCGGTTCCTGGAAATAGAAGGGAGTCGTCACGGTACGGCCCATGGGCGTATCAAAACTGTATTCAACCTCCACCGGTTCTATCGTATAGCCCTGGTCGGCGAGATCGCAGGCCATGATTGAGGCGGCCAGAGTTACCGAAGGCTGGTCCGTGCCGGTGAGTTCAATAAACAGATCCGTATCACCAACCTGGACCGCGCCGATATCCGCGGAATTAATAATGGGAGGATACGAAAGGATGCCGCCCTTGGAATCGATCAGCAGCGGATGCAGGGGTTCGTGTTCCTGGATAAAACCGTACTCTTTTCCCTTGGGATGCTGCTTAAGGATCTCCCGGAGCGTCAGGGGCGTTTCCCACTGGAGCGGGACAAAGGAAACCTTATCGGGATCGACCGCCCGGTAAATTATGGGCCATTCGATCTTCGCGATCCGGTACAGCCCCATGGAAACACTCCGCCGTTTACGGCCGAAATTCCAGGCTAACTTTTCCTGGGTCTGGATCATGTCCTTGAGGGATGAATCGGTAACGGCTTTTCCCGACGCGATAAAGCCGGTCAAATAAGGCCGCACCTTCTGTACGCTGGCCTCAACCACGACTTTGCGGGACGCCGGCTTTACGGCACCGGCTTTCGAAAAGAAGGGGTAATCCGGCCGTTCTGCGCCGCCGTGGACGCGGAGCTGCCGGGCGCAGCCGGCGGCGGACCACAGATCCGGCCGGTTGGTATCGTTCAGTTCGATCTTAAGGGTCCGCTCCTCCGCGGGCAGGCTTTTGTCTGAATCCTCATCCAGTTCAGCCTTGGCGCAGGTAAGGGCTTCCTCGAAAGCCTCCGTCGAATCCCAGCGCCGTCCCACCAGAGAATAAAACAGTTCTTCGTTGACTTCTATCTTAGGCATGGCGTATCCCTTTATGCGTCCGCCCGGCGGAGCCGGACATTTTCAATATCATTGCTGAATAATTCCCGGAGGTCGTTGAGGCCCAAGGCCATGAGGGCCATCCGGTCAATACCGATACCCCAGGCGGCCACCGGAACGCTGACGCCCAGGGACTGGGTCACCTCGGGCCTGAAAATCCCGGAACCGCCCAGTTCGAACCAGCCCAGCACGGGATGTTTGATATGGACCTCCACGGAAGGTTCGGTAAAGGGGAAATACCCGGGAACGTATTTGACATCCTTGGCGCCGGCGACTTCCACGGCGAACATTTCCAGGAATCCCAGAAGCGTCCTGAGGTTGACTTCCTCCCCGAGGACGATTCCCTCGGTCTGGTAAAAGTCCGAAAGATGGGTCGCGTCCACCCGGTCGTACCGGAAGCAGCGGGCCATTCCGAAGTACTTTCCCGGGATCTTTGCGGTGGGCAGCTGCTTCGCCGAGAGCACCGTTCCCTGGCTCCGGAGTATAAGCCGCCGGGTAAATTCCCGGTCAAAGGTATAGTTCCAGCCGCGGCTGCCGGTTTTGCCGCCGTTCTCATGGGCCTCGGCAATATTCGACAGCCAGGGTTCTTCAATGGACTGGGCCTTTTCCGGCTCCGCCACGTGGTACACATCGTGGATATCCCGGGCGGAATGGAACTGGGGCATAAACAGCGCGTCGGAATTCCAGAATTCCGTTTCCACCAGAGGGCCGTCAAATTCCTCAAATCCCAGGGAAACGAGTTTATCCTTTACATCCTCGAGGAATTTCGCGTAGGGGTTCGTCCGGCCGACAATGAGCCGGGTGGGCGGTACCTTGACGTTATAGGAACGGAAAGCCCTGCCCTTCCATGATCCGTCGGAGAGCATTTCCGGAGTCAGAGTCCCGATTTCGTCACCGGTGATTCCCGCGGCATCCAATGCCCCGGCAAGTTCATCCCGGACAGCGGTAAACGCAAATACTACGGTTTCCCGTTCAATTATTCTGAAGGGTGAACCTGAAGCTCCCCGTTTTTTGGAAATCCCGACAATGGCGACCCGCTCCGCCTGGGAAAGGTCATCGTTGGCAAGGATATAATTCGGGGCGGCATGGGCTTTATCCAGAAGCCCCCGGACGATCGGAAACAGCTGGTCGGCTTCAGCCCCAAAGGGTTTGCCGCTTTCCATCATCTGAGCGGCACGCAGAAGAAACACCCGTTTTGCCCCGTTCATGGCGAAGATCCCAAGCTTCGAAAGAGTACCGAAGGCGCTGCCCACATCCTTGTTGTCCAGGCCCAGGGCCTGGGCAATATCCGGCAGGGTAATTTCCTTCCTGTTCCGGACGAGCTCAATCATCCGCTCCTCGGGGGTACCCTTTTCCTTCCATTCCCGGCCAAGCTCGGTGAGTTCGTAGTAAATCCGCATCTCCCGGCGGAGTTCCTGTACGATTTCCTTGCTCTGCAGCCAGGAGAGGGCCTGGTTTCCGTTTCCGGGTTTGAAGCCAAGGTCGGATTCCACTTTCTCAATGGTCAGCTCGTCTCCGGATTTGTAATGCCGGATTATGCGGACCTCCAGGGGATGCAGATTTTTTACGGTACTTTGAATATCCATGAAAACTCCCGTTATGGAAAACACCCCGCAATGGTACAGGCGGCGGTATTCGGTTGTTCAGTATTTCAACAGCATACCAATTATAATCGATTCTGAAAAGCCGGAAAGCATCCGGAGGTTACTAATACCGCGGGTCCTGTCACATAGGAATGGGGCTGGCGCGTGTCCTCCGGACACGACGTATCGGCCTGCGGCCTCCAAAGTCGTTTTATACGAAAGACCCGGCGTTACCAGTACGCCCGGATGCTTTCCGGCTTAACCGGGTCGGTATGGGAGGATTGTCTGTTCAGGGCAGAGCGCCTGAGCCGGATCAGGCTCACCACTGCCGGAGCCCCCGCTAAGACAGGGCACCTGCATTATTCACAGAGAACAGCACAGAAGCATGGTGTCGTACCGGTAACACGGGGTGTCGGACTACTGAGGGTATGAGCGACTTTCGAGGCCAAAGGCCGCTGAGTCGTGTCCAAAGGACACGCGCCATACCCTCAGTAGTCCGACAGGCCCCCCGGAACCGGTATCTCCATGCTTCTGTGCTTGAAACTACGGTATAATGCAGATACCCTGGACAGACCATGAAATCCTTTACAAAAGAACTGTGGTTCAACACCTCAAAAATGCGGGAGTTCATCAATATTACTCCCGAAGTCGACGCCTTGCTCCGGGAATCGGGAATACAGGAAGGCCTGTGCCTGGTAAACGCGATGCACATAACATCGAGTATTTTTATCAATGATGATGAATCGGGGCTGCACCACGATTTCGATGTGTGGCTCGAAAAGCTCGCCCCCCATGAGCCGGTTTCATCCTACCGCCATAACAAGGGGGAAGAAAACGCCGATGCCCACATGAAGCGCCAGATCATGGGCCGGGAAGTGGTTGTAGCCGTCACCGGGGGGCAGCTCCATTTCGGTCCCTGGGAGCAGATTTTTTACGGTGAATTCGACGGCCGCCGCCGGAAGCGGATACTGGTAAAAATCATCGGGGAATAACCGGGGCAGTCCCGGTAAACCGTGGAGATACAGACAGCGGAGCATGTGAAACCCGGATCGGGGGTCCTGCCGTATAGCATGGGTTCTGGCTCCTCAGCGGCCTGCGGCCTCGAAAGTCGCTTAGAACCCATGCTATACGGCACCCCGCGTTACCGGTTTACACCATGCTCCGCTGCCATTTCTGCAAGGGTAACTACGTTGGGACTGCCCCGGTATTGGGAGAGGGGCTCTGTGTGGGCGGATTGGTCAGGGCAGGGCACCTGCCTTAGCCACAGAGCGGAGGCAAAGAAGCATAGCCGGAAAGACAGCCAAACAGGGGAACCAGAAGTGGGGGTAGTGAAAGACCCGCGAAGTGGGGCTGGAGCCAGGGGTCGTGTCCTTCGGACACGCGCAGCCCTCCCGCGAAGGGGAACACAGAGCCGGCTTGTCAGACTCGGTGCGCCCCCGCCTAATATGCGGAAAAGGGAATAATTTCGGTAATCTCCACCCGGAACCGGGCGGAAGCCGCCCACTGCCCCGCATCGATCCAGTATGACGGGAAAGCCGCCAGGGCGATAAACCCTTTCGCGGCTTTGGGCCGGTTGCGTTCCGTACCCTGGAGCAAGGCCCGGACCGCGGCTCTCCCGGCATCCTCCAGGACCTTCTTTTTTATTTCTATCCAATCATCTTCATCCACGGGCATCCCAATGGGGCCGTAACCCACGGCCTGGGCGTTTTTAACGGTACCGGCCCGCCAGGATTGTATACGCCGCAGCTGGGCATCATCCATCCGGTAGTCGGTCCAAAGGTAGAATTTCGAGCCCTTTACTTCCGCGTCGGTGGCCCGGAGCTTCGGGTCTCCGAACCGGACCGCGCCTTCCGGGTGGAGTTCAAAAAGCTCCGGAATACCCCTGGCCCGTTCTCCTATTTCATACTCAAAGGACCAGCCGTAAATCATGGCGGAATAGAACATCGCCGCTTCACTTAAAGCTCTGCGGTGGGTGGCGGCGGTATCCAGGGGATAGTAAACATCCATGTAGAACGGATATACCGGAGCCATTTCAACGGTTACCTGTCCCCGGAGAACCTCCTGGCCGGAAACGGACAAGATACTATTGAGAAAAATTACACCTGTAAACAGGAAAATTTTACTTTTCACCGATCCGTACCATCCGCCAACAACCGGGAATCGTCCCCCAATATCCAGCACTCCCGCCAAGGCAGGGCATCCGCATGATCTGTAAGAGACGGCGCTGAAGCATGGTGTTATTGCGTAACGCGGGGTGTCATATGAAAAGAAATACCGCCCTGCGGGATTTTTTTCATATGACGGGACCCCCGGAAATTATATCTCCATGCATCAGCGTTTAGTTACACATAATGCGGATACCCTGCATTTTAATTATCGGCGGCCTACCAGGGAATTCCAGGGATTTGCGCCGAAACGGATCAGGAAGTACAGCCAGGCGAAGGCGAAACCCGCGAGGTGGGTCAGGTGGGCGACACCGCTCTGAAGTCCAGTTATGGAAAAGATCAGCTCCAGCACGGTAAAAACCAGAACCATCACCGGAGCCCGCAGGGGCAGTATTCCCCAGATGTATATAATGGAATCGGGGAAAAAAACCGCGTAGGCGAGCTGGACCGCAAAAACAGCGCCGGAAGCGCCCATGAGGAAAATCCCGTAGGAACCGGTAACCAGATATACCACAAAAGAAAATACCCCGGCTAATATGCCTGTGGAAAAGTAAAAAAGCAGGAATTCCTTGCTGCCCATCTGGCGTTCCACATGGCGGCCGAATATAAACAGGGCCAGCATGTTGAACAGAATGTGGGAAATCCCTCCATGGGTGAACATATAGGTGACGAACTGCCATACCCAGCCGTTGAGGATGGCCACGGGATTCAGGGCCAGATAAAAGGTGACATGCCTGTCCCGGAAAACCTGCTGGGCGAGGAATACGAGAATATTTATACCAATTAAATAGATGACCACGTTGTCATACCGGTACCGGAAGGGCCTGCGCAACAATTTCATACTGTAAACATACGATTCTGCACGCTTCTGGTCAATGAAATAATCATGAGGGGGAGCAACGAGTCTATCAAGCCGGAAAGCACCCGGTTTTTACCGGGACTGCGGGGCCCGTCATGGAAAAGGGCGGATGGCGGTGCGTCGGCCTGCGGCCTCGAAAACCGCTCATCCTCCCTTTTCCATGACACCCGGCGCTACCGTTACGGCTCGGAGCTGCCCGGGTGACGGGGGCTGCTTCCGGATGCGGCGGTTATTTTATTTGATACTACGCAGCGGTATCCCCGCGTCCAGGAGAATACGGCGGTATTCTCCGATGGTTTCGGCCCGGACCAGGCTGTTCCGCAGACCAGCCCCGCCCGGTATACCCTTTGTATACGCGCAGAACTGCTTCCGCATTTCCCGGCAGGCGGTCCGCTCCCCTATGTCCTCGGCACTGAGCAATAGCTGACGGAATCCGGTTTTAAGCCGTTCCGCAGGATCGGGCATCCGGTACGTCCCGGTACGGAGCAGCGAACGGGCGGCGGAAAATATAAAAGGGTTGCCCATAGCGCCCCGGGCGAACATAACCCCGGCGCACCGGGTTTCCCTGAGCATCCGTTCGCCGTCTTCCGGGGTAAAGAGGTCCCCAGAGCCGATTACCGGGACAGTAAGACGGGAAGCCAGATCTCCGATATGATCCCAGTTGCTGACCCCGGAATAGATCTGAGCCCGGGTCCTGGGATGGAGCGCAACCAGGCTCACACCGGCTTCCACGGCAATACGGCTGCTTTCCCGGTAATTAATAGAATCCGCGTCCCAGCCGGAACGCATTTTAACGGTCACCGGAACATTGCCGAGATAGTCCCGGGAAGCCCGGACCACCGCTTCAATAATCCGCCCAAGATTATCGGGATTCCGGGTTAACGCCGCGCCGGCGCCGGTTTTTACCACCTTTGTTACCGGGCAGCCGGCGTTGATATCCACGGCTTCCGGATGGTGGGGCGCAAGCAGGGCGGCCGCCCGGTACATATGTTCCGGATCCGCCCCGAAAAGCTGAATGGCATACTGTTTTTCGTTATCCGCCCGCCGGAGCAGGACCTCGGTTTTTGCGGAATCCCGGACCAGGGCCTCCGAGGATACAAGCTCGGTGCAGGTAAAGTCGGCCCCAAGATCCACACAAACGGACCGGAAAGCCCGGTCGGAATATCCCGCCGTGGGCGCCAAAAACAGGTTCCCCGGTATTATAAGGGAACCTGCGGCTACTGGGCGGTATAGTGTATGGGATTCCATAATGCTGATGGCGAAACCGTGGTCTGCTGCCGAGGGATTACTCGGCCGGAAGTCCGAAGAAACGGTTGGAGTTTTCCCACAGAACGGCCGCCAGTTCTTCATCACCCATGTCCAGCATTTCCCCGAGGAAACGGGCGGTCATGGGCAGATACTTCGGCATATTCCGCTTACCCCGGTAATCCGCGGGAACCATAAAGGGGCTCTCCGATTCTATAAGGATCCGGTCTGCGGGAAGAACTCCTATTGTTTCATGGAGGTTCTTGGCATTCCGGTACGTCAGATTTCCGGCAAAGGAGAAATACAGGTTGAGATCCAGGGCTTTTTTGGCGTATTCGGCGTCCTCTGAATAGCAGTGCAGCACACCGCCCTTGGGCGGCAGCCGGTCTCTGAGGATATCCAGCACATCGCCGCCCGCTTCCCGGTTATGGATTATTACGGGAAGATCCAGCTTCGCAGCAAGATCAAGCTGGGTGATAAAAAGCTCTATCTGGGATTTCTTGTCCCCGAATTTCCGGTAATAGTCGAGACCTATTTCGCCAATAGCGACAATCCGCGGCAGCTGAACATTCTGTTCAATTGTCTGGACCCAGTCCCGCCCGGGATTCTGGACCTCCGAAGGGGATACCCCTACCGCGTGGTAAACATTCGACGCGGATTTAAGGTTCTCATAAACCCCGGTAAAATCATGGAGACTGTTGCAGATCGAAATAATCCGCGCAACAGAGGCCTGCCGGGCTTCCTGAATAACTATGAGTTGCTCAATAGGGTCATCACAAATGAGCCCTATGTGGGCGTGAGTATCAAAATACTGCATTGCTTATTCCAAAAGAAATGTGATCAGATTTTTTCCAAACTGGATACTAATTAATATAACACAGCTTACCCCGGTCGTCAATTAAATGCCGAAAATGTCCCAGGGTATGCATAATTCATAGAAAAATATGATAAATATTGCAAAAATAATATCTGAATACATCAAATTATGACAAAAGTCATATAGTTGATTACCATGTCTTGCGGCTTGCTTACTTTTACACCAATAGTAAATCTATGGGTAATAAATAGTTAAAAACCCATATTTAAAAAACGTCCTTCAGGTCCATGGATTGTAATAGGGGTAAGAGCATGCTCAACAATATACCAGCATATTTCGATAATTCGGTAATATATCATAGAACAGACAAGGGGGTAAAGAGGGGCTTATTATTGCGACATAATAAAAACTGCCGTTAAAAAAAGGGGTCGTAATCAATATGATGGAACGATTCAGGTCTTATCACCTTGCCCGGTATGCTCTGGTATTGGTAAACCTGATTACCATATTCTTCATGATTTTTGTTTTTATAAACACCACGGATCTTATCTGCAACGAAAACAACGCAAGAACCACCCTGATTCAGATACATACCGTTCCCCACAGAACCTATACGCTTCTGATATTGTCAGGAATAATCTCGGTTACCCTGGTGGTATCCCTCATATTCCGTGAAATCTTCAGGAAAAAGATGGGATACCTGCCGACATTTCTGTTCTGTGTGCTCGATGTACTGTTATGCCTGGGAATTCTCTTTCTGTTTGACTTTGATTTCAAATATATCCTGTTTATACCCATCTCAAACGCGATCGCGTATCTGCCGGATAAAATCTCAAAAACCATTTTCACCTTAGTCTGCATTGTTGGGTATATTTTTCTGGATTACCGGATCATCGGACTTAAGATCCCGCTGTTTTCAATCGACCAATATATCCAGTACAACAGTTCTCTTAACCAGGCGTACATTCTGGGAATGCGGAATCTGTTCTTTTCCGTGGGAGAGGTGTTTTTTATCGCCTTTCTCGTTATGGAAATGCAGAATATTCTTGATGAATCTTATAGAATTAATAAACTTAATAGAGAACTACAGGAAAGCAAGGATAAACTGGCGATCACCAACGCCCAGCTTCAACTCTATGCCGAAGAAGCGGAACGGGCTGCTATGCTCAAAGAACGGACCAGAACTGCCAGGGAGTTTCATGATACTATCGGGCATCACCTGACCGGAATAACCTACGGCTTATCAGCGGTGCTGGAACTTTTAAAGACAAAACCGGAATTGGTACCTGAAAAGATTAAACATTTAGCCCTGATGTCTGACCACTTATTGGATGATGTCAGGCTGTCCGTAAGCCTATTAAATCCCGATGTTTTGGAAGACGGAAATCTTCCCGCGGCATTGCAGAAAATGGTCGATGCCATAAATAAAACAGCCAACAATCTCAGTGTGGAGTTGATTTTCAACAGTCCAAATACTCAATTTCCGGCTGCGCTGGAAAAGACTATTTACCGCGTAGTTCAGGAAGGAATTACCAACGCTCTGCGCCACGGAAAGGCAACCCATATAAAAATTGTTCTTCAGGAAGCTCAGAATATTCTGCATGTATGGATAACGGACAATGGCAAAGGCGATACAGCTATTACTGAAGGATTCGGATTAAAAAATATGCGGGAACGTATCAGTGAGCAGCATGGCACTTTGAAAATTACAACGGCTCCGGGCCAAGGAGTTACCCTGTATATCTTATTTCCTTTGGACGGAGGTGAATTATGATAAGAATTGTTATTGTGGATGACCAGGAAGTGATTAGGGACAGCCTGAATATTCTGCTGTCATCCCAGGAAGATTTTCAGATCGTCGGTATCGGCAAAGACGGATACGATGCTATCCGTTTGGTGGATACTCTGAAGCCGGATGTTGTTCTTCTCGATGTACGTATGCCCATAATTGACGGCGCAGAAGCAACATTAACGCTAAAGCACCGTTCGCCGTCATCATCGATAATTATTCTGACGACTTTTGATGATGACGAGTACGTACTCAAATCCATACGGAACGGCGCCTCGGGATATCTTCTGAAAAGTTCCGATATGAATGAATTAGCCACGGCGATCAGGACGGTTAACGAAGGAGGCAGTCTCATGACACCCGGCGTAATGACAAAAGCGTTCCGTCTGTTTTCCGACCTGGCAAAGGAACGTACTCCGCCGAAGAGTGTCTATGCTCCTCAGGAGGACAAAGTCCAGATTCCGTCGAACATCTCGAGAACGGAGATGCAGATAGTTACCTATATCGGCCAGGGACTTTCGAATAAGGAAATTGCCAAAGAACTTTCCCTCAGAGAAGGTACCGTAAGGAATTATATCTCATCCATACTGCAGAAAACGGACCTTAGAGATCGTACTCAGGTGGCTATTTACGCCATCAAGAATGGATTGGTGGAGATTGATGAAAAATAAAACGAAGTGGATTATTTTTACGGTAATCCCCGTCGCCGTTGTTTTGCTCCTTGCGGCGGGAACACTGCTGCTCTACAGCGGCAGAAGCTCCCACCGCCTTCGGATCTGCATCTTCAGCGGGAACCCCTGGGGTACCTCAGCTTCCGTGGGCGATCATGTATACACCGATTTGATCAGCCAATTCGAGATGCAGCAGGGTAAATATACTATAGAAGTCTCGGTTTATCCTGTGGGAGATTATTCGGAGCTGCTGGCCCAGGATATTCTGAAGGGGATTGAAGCCGATGTATTCATGATACTGCCTGGAGATTTCGCGGTTCTCGCGTCCGTGGGAATCCTCGCGGATCTCAAGCCGCTGATAAAAGAAAGCAGCTTCGATCTGTCGGTTTTTTACGATAATGCCCTTAAAGCGGGCCAGTACCGGAACAACCAGTATGCGCTTCCCTTGGAATTAAATCCCGCTCTGATGCTGATGAACCTCTCCATTCTGGAATCCTTCGGCCTGTTTCCTCCGGATTTAAGCTGGAACTGGGCTGATTTTTCATATTATATACAAAATGTTACCACCATCGGAAACGACATTCCCTGTTATTACGGAATCTCCAACTGGACCTGGTTTGACGCGGTTTACTCGAATCAGCAGACGCTGTTTTCCGAATCGGGAGACCAGGCATTATGCACCGAGGAAGGAGTCGTTGAAGCTACCCGGTATTACCAGGAAATCTGTTCATTGTATGAAGGGGTGATGGTCCCGGATTTTGATTCCGGGGAAGTTCTTTTCTCACCCTGCACCTACGCAAGCTATAAAACAAACGCCTATTTTGAGGATAAGCTGAGCAATCCCCGAGATTTTAAATGGACTGCCACGACCATTCCCCGTGGTCCGCGGGGAAACAACGCCGGAGAGCTTAAGGTCCTTCTTATGGGCATATCCAGCCGGTCACGGAATAAACAAGGCGCCTGGGAATTTTTACAATTTGTGTCCGCCGGTTCCGGATCTTCCAGGAAAATACTTCTTGAATCCCAGGGACTTCCCGCAAACCGGAACGGATTAGCCGAATACATGGGAACAAGCTCCGGTGAAGGTTTCGATGCCAGGCTGCTGGAGACAATAATCAACGGATCGGTGGTGACACCGCGGTTTAAGAAACATACCTCGGCGCTGGAATTTCTTTCGGATACCATATTGAATGAACAGATACACCTGGAAACCGATATTTCGGATTATCTCAAAAATCTCAACGATGCTATAGACATCTTTCTGAAGGAGTAATCCGTACCGGAGACTGTGACTTTTGTGACAATTGTAATGAAAAAGAAGTTTTTTTTTGACCGCCATGCTATGATGCTCTAGAATCACTATAGGATTAAAGAAAAGTTAGAAATTAGGAATTATGACAATATTGTTCTTCTACAGCAGGACAGTATTGGTATTCTAGCGGGACTTCGCAGTATTTCAGCTCTGTTTTTTATAAGGAGGAAATACAGACTACGAAACACTTCTTATTTGTGAATAGGAAATGCTGCGGGTTATTAATCAAGCTCCCCATAGCTATTGATAGTATAAACCGACATGCAGTATTTAAAAAAGTAACCCATTAAAAAAAGCAATTTAAAAAAGTTTTTTACTAGGGGGTATCCAGTAAACGTCACTCTGCTGGATATCCCCTATTATTTTTTAAACTATTTATAATTGTTTTAATACTCTTTATAAAATAACACAAAAAAATTTACTTTCTATAATTATTTTACTTATTTTGTGTTTTTTTTAATACATCATTTCAAAATTACAAAACCCCGGGAAAATCCGGGGTTTTGTTTGCGTTATTTCAGGCGGTATATATTACTGTTCGATCTGATATACACCGTACCCGGTTTCGGATGTCCTCAGGAACCTGATCCCCGGCAGAAGCGACTCCGCGGCCAGCGGGGAGCTCTGGAAGATAAGAGGCCCGGTGCCCGCAGGCAGGATCAATTCCCAGTTGCCGTCCGCTTCCGGAACTATTTCCTGGCGGTACTCAATATATTTGAGGATTACCTGCCGGTTTTCGTCGGGGGAAGCAAAAATTATCTTTCCGGGATTGACCCCCGGGAAATTGCCGCCGCCGTAGGCGCGGTAGTTGTTGGTGGCCACCACAAACTCCTGGTCCGCCCGGATAGGCCGGCCTTCAAACCGGAGATCCTTGATGCGTTCCGCTTTGCTGTCTACGAGGGTTCCTTCGGCGTTGTACCGCGCCGGCTGGGACACATCGATTTTATAGGTAACACCGTCAATTACATCGTACAGGTACGTGGGGAAGCTCTCATTTACGAGCATCTGCTCGCCCTGCTTTGCGGGATCAATCTGGTTGAACTGGCCGGCGCTCATTTCGAGCCATTCCTTGATTTCCGCGCCGTTCATTTTGAGGCATACCACGGTGTTGGAGAACACGTACAGGTCGGCGATGTTCTTAATCGCCAGGGGGCCGGCGGGTACATTGGTGTAATACCGGGGGCCCTGCCGTCCGCCGGCTTTGAAGGGCGCCGCGGCGGACAGTACGGGAAGGTTCGCGTATTCCGTACCGGCCAGGGCCTGCTTGGTATACCAGGTCTGGGCCTCATTGATAATCTGCACGGAATAATCGTCCCGCACGAGAGCAAAGAAACTGTTGAGAGGCGCGGCAAGGCTGCCGCCGGCGGTAGCGCCGCCTTCATCGCCGCCCACGGGCGAACGGATATACGCCACCGTGGCTTCGTGTTCCTTTTCCAGAAGCGCCGCAAGTTCAGGATCACCGGGGTACAGGCTTGTCCGGGCCGCGGTATCGTATACGGGAATCAGCTGGGCGGATCCGTCGGTCCGCTGCCACGCTCCGTTCTTCTTTTCATAGGTCAGATTGATCGCACCCAGGGTATCGGCAAAACTGCTGGGCATAACCACGGGAATACCGTTGATCGTCCCTTTATCAATATCCGCGCCCTTGAGGCCGGCGAAAGCCCGGCCGGGGAATTTGCCGTGGGCATGGCCGGTGATAACCGCGTCCACACCGGGAATCTCCGTCATGTAATAGCCGAAATTCTCCTCGCCGCCCTGCCGGGGAAAATCCGAAATACCTGAGTGGGCGAGGACTATTATGATATCCGCACCGGCGGCTTTCATCTGGGGAATGTATTTTACCGCCGCGTCATAGCCGTCCATAACTTCCACCCTGCCCCGGAGATGCGCTCCGTCCCAGAGGATGATCTGGGGCGGAACGAGCCCGATTACACCAATCCGCATAAGCTGCAGGTATCCGTTCCGGTCTTCAAATCCCCGGACCAGTATTTTGTATGGGGTGAAATAGGGGGTTTTAGTCAGGGGGTTAACCACATTGGCGCAGACCACGGGAAAATGGGCGCCCTGGATAACCGTATTGAGATAAGGGAGCCCGAAGTTGAATTCATGGTTTCCCAGGGTCATCGCATCGTACCCCATGGCGTTCAGGAGGGTCATTATGGGGCTTATCTGGCCCTTCTGGGGCGGATTCTTCATGAGATACTCACCGAAGGGGTTTCCCTGGATATTATCGCCGTTATCCAGAAGCAGAACATTCGGATTGGAAGCCCGTTCCTGATTAATTGCGGTGGCTATTTTTACGAGCCCGTTCTGGTCAGTAGGCATATCGGTAAAATAATCGTATTCCAGGTAATTGTTATGGACGTCAGAGGTTGCCAGAACCGTGATATCAACGGTCTGACCATATGCAGAAAGGGCTCCGGCAATGATAAGCACCATGCTTATCCAGCGGATTTTTGGTAATACAACTTTCATATATCCTCCTGATTAATACTTTACACAGCAATATACCATATAATTATAGACCTTGGTTATAAATTATTACAAGAGATTGCGGCATGACCAGGTCACCCGCAGTATACTATGGAAATAATACAAAGCAGCATGGGAGAAAGAGATCCGGGGGTCCTGCCGTACAGCATGGGAGCTGAGCGACTTTCGAGGCCGAAGGCCGCTGAGGAGCCAGCTCCCATGCTGTGCGGCACCCCGCGTTTCCATTGCGGCACCATGCATAGGCGCGGAATGCTTTGTATATTGCGGCAGTCCTGCTATAATAATAGTATGGAAGCCAGAAAAAAAACGAAAACCCCGCCGGCCGGGACGAAAAAGCTTTCCAAGTCCGCAAAACAGCCGCCGAAAAAAGAAAATGACCCTAAAAAAGCCCTGGAAGAAGAGCTTAAAAGCCTTATTCCCCGGCTGGATGAAGAGGGACTTACGTTCCTGATCCAGCAGGCACAGGTCCATCTGTACAACATGCAGGTTGATGAGCTGAATAAAACCATGATGCGCACCGCCCCGCGGGAAAAAGCCGCCGATTCTTCGGAAAAGGCGAAGAAAAACTCCCAGGAACTGCGGATAGAAGCCTCAAACGACAAAAGCAGTTTTTATCTTGTCCACAGCAACCACTGGATCATGCTAACCGACGAAGAAATGATCCAGCTGGTTAAAATAGCCTCCGCCAGGGGCGTTACCAACGCGGAAAAAACCGAGGCTCTTTACCGGTGGCTGGAAAGGGAGCGGACGGATATTTTCGGTGAGATTCCCATTGAGGACGAAAACGACGAAATTCTGCTTAATCTAATACGGCTTATTAAAAAAACCTTTGCCCTCCGGTATAAGTAATTTTGTTAGAAAAGGCTAACTAAGATGACAAAAAAAACCTCCGGCTGAGTGCCCGGAGGTTTTTGCTTCCTTCAGCGGATCATAAACCGTCGATCATCCAATCAACGATGACATTGAGCCGTTTCTGTATGGCCGATGGCATGTGGACCCGGGAGGATATAAAACTGGAAACATCGGCGCCGGCTATACTGTAAACCAAAAGGCCGTCGGTAAGCGGCTCGATGTAAATCTGCGCTACGAATTTCTCTTCCCGGATAACGGGAATAAAAGTATAGGTCAGGTTCTTGAAATTCGACAGGGTATATAAAAGGCCGTTTCCTGCTGGCCGTATATCGGCGCGGTAGTATGAATTGCCGAAGTTGACATCCTTGAGCTTAATATAGATCGTTTCCGAAGCGGGAACCGCCGCCGCGTCCGGGGGATCAGGGATCTCTCTGGTTCTCTTGGCGCTTTCTATGCGGCTGGCTTCCTCAAACAGGGGAATATTGTCGTTTTTCGTGGCGGAACGGTAGAGCCGGCCTTTAAGATTGCGGACTTTTCCCAGGGCATTGTACACGGTAAGAAGTTCCACCGGGCCGCCGGTATAAGGCAGCACCTGGAGGGATTCCACAATAAATGAGGGACTGCGGTCAAATACCGGTCCGGAAATATCGGTATCCATCGCGGGAAGCAGTCTGAGCCGGCCCGAAGGCGATTCATCGGTTTCCAGAATACCCCCGGAGGCAAAAGCCGCTTCCTTTTTAGAACCTTCCAGATTGGGATACGCCTCATCAAAAGATCTGACCTGCCCCCACAGAGCAGCGGGAAGCAGCCACAATACAGCCAAATACAGCATGCGTCTGGTCAATCAGTACGCTCCTTTCCCGCGGATTACGACACCCACGGTTTTATACAGAATCCACAGGTCGAGCCACACGGACCAGCTTTCAAGATAATAGGTATCGTAGGAAATCCGCTCGGAATAATCCGTATTGGATCTGCCGGAAACCTGCCACATACCGCTGAGGCCCGGTTTTACCGAGAAAATCCGGTAAAAATCCTGACCGTATTTTTTCACCTCATCCTGAACAATAGGCCGGGGACCCACCAGGCTCATTTCACCTTTTATAATATTGAATATCTGGGGAAACTCATCCAGGCTTGTTTTCCGCAGGAATTTGCCGACCTTCGTAACCCGGGGATCGTTCTTAAGCTTATGGCTGGCTTCCCATTCCTTTTTTATTTCAGGATCAGAATCGAGAAGCTTTTTAAGCCGCTCATCGGCGTCAACAACCATGGATCGGAATTTATAGGCCTTAAAGGGCTTCCCGTCCTTTCCGAGACGGGTATGGCCGTATAATACCGGCCCCGGGGACGAGGTTTTAACCAGCAGCGCCAGGAAAAGGAGCAGCGGGGAGATGATGAGTCCGCCGAGAACCACAATAGACAGGTCCATAAAACGTTTGCAGCCCAAGTTCCAGGGCATCTTTAGCTTATGGCTGGAGGCAAACCCCAGAATACCGTCGAAATCCCGGACAGACATCCATATATTGGTAATGCCGAAAAAATTCGGGATGAGTACGCTGTACCGGAACGCGGCCACCGAGTAGTTGAGGAGTTTGGCCAGTTCGGTGCGTTTTAGCTCCGGCATGGCCACAATCGCCATTTTAATGTTGTACCGGGAGACAATTTCCGGACCAATGCTGGTATCGGCAATTATGGGAATTCCCCGGTATTCCTCCCCGGTTTCCGGGTTGTTGTCCAGGATCAGGACCGGAATATACCCCATTTGCCGGCTGTTGAGCAGCCGGTCAACGATGAGCTGCCCGGTGGCCCCGTTGCCGTATATGACCGCCGGGATACCCCCCAGCCGGGTCTTAGCAAGGAACGATCTGGCGCAGGAACGGAAAAACAGCAGAATAACCATGGAACACAGAAAACTGACGATAAACGCGATGGAAATATAATCCCATTCCTGATCTTCAACATACCGGGACATTATAATGCCCCCATGGGCCATCAGGGACGCTATCGTAAACCGGCGGAGCTCCTCCGCCGGAGCTAAAGAAATCCCGGGATACAGGTGGGTCACGTAAAAAACAATGATAAACGCCGGCAGATACGGCCAGTATGTCACAAAGGATCTGAAATTTATCGCGCTGAAATCATATAAATTGACCAGGAAAAACCCCGCCCCGAAGGACATCATTACCGCAATGAGATCAAAAATGATAAGGATTGTGGTGGTCAGGGCAGAGCTTGTCCGGCGATATCTGGTCCGGTACCAAATATCGAATTCAGTTAATGACATAATACCAGCATGAAGGAAAATTCCATTTATAGCAATAATATAGCAGATAAATTATTTTGCATATCCGCTTAAATAACCGTTGAAGGGATTCCATATTGCCTTTATACTAACCCTGTCGCAGACGATATCTAATTATTCATTGAGAGTACAATTATGAGGAAGTTTTACACTGCAGTCTTACTGATTGTGTTCCTGTCGGCGGGAATCTCGGCCCAGTCAATTATCAATCCTTCGGATTCGTTTTATGAAGATCTGAAGGTTTGGGAAACCCTTGGCCTGGTATCCAATCTGCCGCCCCTGCGCCCGTATCCTGAGCAGATGGTAAAATCCATCCTGAACCAGGTGATGGAAAGCAGCAATCCGGTCCAGCGGGAAAGGGCGCGCGCCCAGTATGACCGTCTGTTTTACAGACCCGTCCGGGTGGCCGCGGAGGGAATCGGGACGTTCAGCATGAACAACCATTCCGACACGGCAAAACAGGCCGATATGAGCCTTATTTTATTCGGAAACTATTCATTCCGCAATATTTTTTCCCTGGCCTATGATCTGAACATTCTGCTTTCAAACAAAGACCCGGGAGAAGAAATTACCCCCGCGAATTCAGCCTACCCCCACGATACGTATGCCGACAGCGCTGAAATCGGCCCCATGAATGTGTATACCAGTTTCAACACCGCGGCGGCCGTGGGGACCGAGAAAATGTGGTTCCAGGCGGGGATGAACCGCTCATCCTGGGGTGATTTCTATGACAACGGCCTTGTAATCGGGCCGGACGCCTTCCATACGGGCAATATGTCCTTTGTTATCAACGAAAAAAAATGGAATTACACCCTGGCAATGTTTATGCTGTCCGCGTCCCCAGATACGGGCAATATATACGACAGCCCCCATCCGGAAAAATTCATGTTCATGCACGCAGTTGAGTTCAAACCTCTTAAATGGCTGAGTCTTTCCTATTACGAAAATGTTATTTACGGCCAACGGTTCGACCCGCTGTATTTGCTGCCCGTTTCCCCGTATATGATCTCCCAGCAGCTGACCGGCGCGGATGACTACAATCTGCAGATGGGTGTATCCTTTAAGATAAAGCCTTTCAGCGGTTTTTCATGGGCGACGAATTTATTCCTGGATGACGCCAACTTCAACGATATTATCCGGCTTGACTTTGATACGAAACTCAGGATAGGGCTGCAGACGGGAGTAACCTGGATACCGGAGGTACCCATGGTTTCGGCGGTCCTCTTCGACTACACTCTCATAACCCCGTATACCTATACCCATTACGATTATTCCGAAGACAGGGTCAACTACCAGAATTATACCAACAAGGGCCGGAGTATCGGCGCGTCGATTCCGCCGAATTCCGACCGGATAACCCTGACGGGAAAATTCGAACCGATTAAGAACCTCAGGGTGAACGCGTCCGCGGTGTTTATTCGGCACGCGAACGTAAACGAATCCCTTCCCTGGGATGTGGCTAAGGAATATCTGGATTACACCTATGATCCCGAAAAAAGCGAGAGCATCGATACCAGCGGCGGGATAATGGATTCGCCTAACGCGGGAAAGGAATATCTGGATTACGCCCATGACAATCTCATGTTTATGGAACAGGAAACGAAGCAGTATACGGTTCAGCTCGGGCTGGACGCGGCCTGGGAACTGCCCCGGTTTAAATACGGCAGTCTGAGCTTCACCGCGGGATACGTATTTGAGTTCATCTACAATGACGGTGTCAGTAATCCGATATATACCGGAAGCGAGCTCGATCTCAGCACCAATCCTACTGAAGCTCAGATAAAACAGGCGATTGAGAAAGCCAAGTCGGTCTGGCGGAGCAACCTGCGCAACACGATCAACAATTACTTCACCCTGGGCATAAAATTCACGTATTAAAAAGAAGCTGGGCCGCCGCTATACGCGGCGGCGTTCTTCAATTATTGAGTTCATCCTGCGGATGAACTCATCCTTGGAAAACTGCTGAACATGAGCTGCAAACTGTTCCCTGTCCTGAAACCGGGGTTCCATAGATTCAAACGCGTCCATGGCCTTGATCAGAGACATGGGCGTTTGTTCTTCAAAAAATAATCCCGTAACATTTTCCTTGACCGTGTCCAGAACCCCGCCCTTGCGGTAGGCGATCACCGGACAGCCGGCGGCGTTGGCTTCCACGGGGATAATCCCGAAGTCCTCAATACCGGGAAACAGCAGAGCCTTTGCCCGGGAAAAATAATCCGCGATATCATCATCCGAAACACGGCCGACAAAGGTAACGAGCCCCGACTGTTCGTATTCCCGGATATCTTTTTTCCGGGCTCCCGCCCCAAGGACAACCAGCTTTCTGCCGGAAGCGATACACGCGTTGATCGCTATGTCGGCCCGCTTATAGCCCACAAGCTGTCCGAAGAAAAGATAAAAATCTTCGGGATTGCGCTGCACCGGGAGAAACCGTTCAATCGCGACGGGAGGAAAAACCACATCCGAGCCGCGGTTGTAATACCGGCGGATCCGCTTTGCGACGTAATTGGAATTCGCAGCGAAATGATCGACCAGATTAGAGGAGGTAACATCCCAAACCCGCAGGGAAGGAATCATGCGTCTCATTAAAAACCGCACAAGAAAATTACTGTCCCGTAAATACTCATGGTACATGTCCCATAAATAGCGCATGGGACTGTGGCAGTAACAGATATGGAAAGCGTCCGGATTGGGAACCACCCCTTTCGCGGGGCCCGACTCACTGGAAATAATGAGGTCGTATTCCTGGAGGTTGAATTTATTGAGGGCCCTCGGCATAAAGGGCATATACTTCTGGTACAGTTTTTTTGCGAGAGGAAGGTAATTTATATAGGACGTGTATACCCTGTGGGAATTGATCAGGTCCGACACGGCATCGGGATCGTAAACATGGGTATATATATCAGCGTCCGGAAACATTTCCAGAAGGGTTTCGAGGACCTTTTCCCCGCCGCGCATAGTTACGAGCCAGTAATGGACAATCGCTACTTTCATGTTATCTCCCCGAGAATGATCCCGGCTGTTTTTTGATATGTATAAGTATCACGCTGCTTTTGCGTCAGCGCAACCCGCGGCGGGATTCCATTTCCGCAGAGGAGCAGAAGCTGCTCTTTTAGGGAGAGAACATTTCCGGCTTCAAAATAACTGACCGGAAAACCGCGGTAGATTTCTTTAAACACCGGAATATCCGAAACAAGCGCCGGTGTGCCCTGGCTCATGGCCTCAAGCGGAGGTATCCCGAAACCTTCATACAAGGAAGGCTGGACCAAAAGCGCGGCGTCCCGGAGATATGTCAGAAGTTCGTCGTCGGAAACATGGCCGGTAAAGGATACACCCTGGAAGGCATCTTTCCGCGGGGATGCGGTGATTTCCGTATCCTTTGTACGGAAGTTCTCAGCGCTTCCCACAATAACGAGATCCATGCCGAGCCCTTCCTGCCGGGCCGCGGCAAACGCCGCCGTCAGAACAGAAAGGCCCTTCTGTTTTTTTATGTTTCCGATGAAGAGCAGGTATTTTCTCGGTTTCCCGGAACCCGGAGCAAGCAGGTAATTGGAGATCCCATTGTATGTTACGAGCACCGGCTTTTTCGTACCGAAATAATGCTGTATCCGGCTTCGGGAAAATTCCGAAACCGTAAATATACATTTTGATCGGCGTACCGCGCGGCGGTAAAAAAACATCCGCAGGATAAGTCCGATTTTTGACGTCAGCTCCGGCATATCCGGAAACAAAACATCGTGTATCGTGGTATATACCGGAATCCGCACACCGGAGGGAATATTAAAATACGGTGAATAATAGGCACCGCAGCTGTTAACCGCCCTGCGGACTTTTCCGGGCATGCGGGTTAATTCCTTTATGGAAAAAGGGTTATCAGTATACTGGAAAATTGTAACGTTGGGGGATTTTATTGGGACATACTTCTGCAGCACCTTCTCGTCACCAAGCAGCAATAGTTCATTGCCCGAACTGACAAAAAACGGCAGGCACTCACGCAGATAAACGCCGATACCGCTGGATTCCACTACCCTGCAGTCAATTGCTATCTTCATATTTCTGAATCATAAAATCAGCGATCCGTTTTCCCGCTTCTCCCGGATGCTGCCAGGCAGCTTCCTTTGCTTCGCGCCGGGCATCGGCAAGACCGGTACTGGCACCGGCGGATTTTATCACTTCGCCGATACGGTCAAATTCTTCCTCTCTCAATTCAACACCGATTTTCTCCAATGTTTCATACTGCCAGAGCGGATGGCCCAGGTCATACGCGTCATAGGGACGGAGATCAAACTGCGCCTTCACATATATAACCGGTTTATTGAACAAAAAGATGTAGTCATACACAATTCCCGAGAAATCGGAAATCATGATATCCGCTTTCGAAAGGGAATAAATATTGTCATTCGCGTAATCCCATTCAAGATTCTCCGCGTCTTTGTACCGTTCCGTCAGCCGTTCAAGCATTGGAGCTTCGGATTTTTTTGACTGAGGATGGGGCCGTACGATAATGCGCCATCCTGTTTTTACCAGAGGATCAAGCAGTTTTTCCCCAAAACGGTTTAATATACCCGAAGTCCCCCAGGAGGGAGAAACAAGGACGGTAAACTGGTGGACCGTTTCAGGAGTCAGCTGACCTATTTTCTCTTTATACACATCGAGGTAGGAACACCCCACGGTTACCAGTTCCTTTTCCGGCAGATTACGCTGCTGTTCAAGGAGTCGTATATCCGGAGCCTGGAAATCCCCGGTAAGAAGGACTGAATTAAAATAATCGAGGCCAAACAGACGGTACAGGGTCGCATCACTGGGAGCGTGCAGTACATGAGAATAGTGTTTTACCCGTTTTGACCGTTTCAGCTGATACACATCGAGGCCGGGGGTCGTCATCAGTACAACATCCGCCTCAAGCAGATTAAGCCGGGCGAAGGCGGTATTTCCCGCGCCGATATACTCGCTTTTTATATGCTGATAATTCTGTTCGAATACAGGATCATCTTCCGCTGAGGTAAAGTAGACAACATCGACACCGCGTTTTTCAAACTCATCTGTCACTGGTTTAAATACGTTCCAGTACTGTCTTCCTTCACAGTAAATAACATACGGGTACCGCGCGGTGTCACCTTTCGCCGACTTACCGGTTAATATAAACTTAAGCTTTATAAAAGCCGCCTTCCCCAAAAAGTACAGTGTGGCGACCACACCGATGAGAATTGAGAACAGCATGCTGCCTGTACCGGGATCGATATATAAAAGGAACAAATTCATTTCGCTCTACTCCAATTGTTTTTATCGAAAATATTATCATGCACAAAAACCCATTCATCATCTTTGATCTTGAATGTATTCTTGTTGTGTTTTTCTGGTTCCCATGCGTGATTAATTGTTATCCAAACTCCGTCTTCTTTTCCTCCCGAAGTCAACAAATTTCCGGTAAACGGATTAACGGGATGTTCATCAATTCCTGCAAGAACCATAAGAGGAACGTCGCCATTTGTCATAAATGTCATATCCGTTACCAGGGAACCATGAGCACCGAAATCCTTTTCCATAAGAATAGGATTGTATTTTTCCCGCCGCTCCCCGGGAATATCAAGCTCTTCATCCGCGATATGCGCATTGGAACTGCCGCCGTGGTCCGCGACGATGATTATTCGTGTATTATCGTATACACCATTTGCCTTTAGGGCATCGAACCACCGGCCCAAGGCACGAAGCGCCGCTACAGTGCCGTGATAATATCTATTCTTGGCATATTCACCCGACCCCAGCTGTGTTACTTCAGGAACCGGTATATATTCGGGATACTGCAGAAGTATAGGGCTATGGGGTGATTCGTTGGTAATTAATACAGCACTGCTTTTTGCTGAAGTATAAGTCGTCAATCGCGGCAGATAATCAAGTACAGCGTAGTTATCTATAAATCCTTTCTGGCTGTTTTGAGTATCATTTGAGTTCCAGTATTTACCCTGATCATAGACAAAAAACCGAAGAATAACAGGCATTTGTTTTAAAAAGCTGAAAAAGATAGTATTCCGTCTGATAGCGGAACTGGTAACTTCGGTTTCGGAAAATCCGTGCTCCTGATACCATACGCTGGTAAAATTTCCGATCGTATTATACGCGGTTATCCCTTCCTTGCCGGCATAGGGACGGATATCCGACTTAAAACTGTAATTAGACCAGGAAGGATCGGTGACGGTTACATCAAATCCGTTTTTAACAAGAATGGTCGGAAGAACGAGCAGTGCTTCATTGTGTTTGTCTTTCATGGTTTCGTTCGGGCGGGTGTTCATTCCCTTTGGGGAATATTCATACCCTCCCCAGATAGGGGGAGCTCCCATATGGGTATGGCCTCCGAACGATATTGTGTTCGGGAACAATGTAAAACCGTCAAATTGACGATACAGTTCCGGAGTTTCTTCAAATATATATTTTACGAATCCGTTTACAGTGCCATCGAGCATAACGACTACAACATTCTGTTTGTCTTTTGAAAGATTAAACAGCGGCTTTATTTCCCGTTCTACAATACCGGATGACTGCCTGATTTCTTCATATTCCTTAAAATCCCTGTTTATTACCACACTATTGTAAACAGAAACCGCGGCAAATACCACACAGATAATTCCGGCGGCGGTAGATACAATTTTTATTTTATTAATTTTGAATAACACCAGCAAAAGAACAGCCACTAATATAAGAACAAAAATATTAATCAGATCCAACACACCACCCGCGTTAAGAAGTGCTGGGTCAGTAAATGTAAAGGTAATAGAAATAGTTCCATAGTTGCTGGGAAAAAGAAAAGCATTGCAGACAGCAGAAAAGCCGCAGACTGTTGCCAGGACTGTAAGCATTGTCTGAATTTTTTTTGAAAATAAAAAATATATACACAGAGGCCATACAAAACAAAATCCCATTGACTGAAAAAAAGTATTAAAAATAAAAGCCATCGGGTTTGTATACGCGTCAATAAAACTGAATTCCTGCGGCGAAGAGGCAATTACAAGAGAAGGGAGTACAAAACCGGTCAGCAAAGTACATGAGACACACATAAGAAAAAAAAGCCGTGTCCGTCTGGCTGAATCCTCAACAAGACCGGCAAACACAGTTTTAAACGCATACCGCAGCAGCTTCAGCAGAAGAGGTGCTAGATACACGATACTGATCACAGTTACCATTAAGATCCGTTTTGAGAACATGCCGGTACCTATGAACAGCAGATATATATTCATAGCGGTAACACAGATACAAAGCAAAACATACAATGCTTTGAGCGGATTTTTCAGTTTATAAAAAATATTCTTGATTAATGAAAATACATTGTTCATCGTCCAGTACAGAACGAGCCCCGCCGGAGAATTGTACAGCAGTACTAAAAATACAAGGGCCATCCCGTAGATCTGGATTTTTTCCTTTGCCGGAAAACCTTTTGTATATATAGCGCCAGCGATACAGTTGATGACTGTCATCGCGATCGGCAGCACATTGACGGTAAAGCCTCCGATGGACAGCATTCTATCCGGCATTCCCAGATCACGAATAAAGAAGAAGGAAAAACCCTGGACCGCTTCATTGTTCGAAAGGAATGAAAAAGCCGCCATGAAAAAAGGAATCTGTATCAGCAGTCCAAAGGAGCTGCGCAGCGCCATCATCGGATGGTAATGATTCTGCCGATAATATGCAGACAGGATCATATACTGTTCATCACCTTTGAATACAGCCTTAATACGGTTGATGGTTGGTTTAAGCTTGTTCTGGGTATCCCGTTCAGTCTGCTGCCACCGTTCAGCGACTACATAAAGCGGAAGGCAAAACAGTGTAACAGCGGCACTTACTCCGATAATCGAGAGACCGGGATTTTTAAACAGCTTGAAAATGACAACATAACAGACTTCAATTATTTGATAGAGCGGATATATGAATATTGAATATAAAGCATTGATCATTTTTTCAGTTTACTCCAATTCGACTCTTTAAAAATGTTATTTTTAACAGTATACCACTCATTGTCCGTGATTTTAAACCCATTATTCAACGTCTCCCGCACACCTTTACCATTACTGAAAGATATAATAGAAGCGGCGTTTTTCTCATCTATGGTAAGTGTCCTTATTTCTTTTTTGGTAAAAGGGTTTATGGGGTTATCAATCAGCCCTTCCATTGCTAGAGCAGGGACATCGGCATTGGTCATATATGCATAGTCTGTCCGGAACGATTCTTGCGAATTAAAATCCTTTACTAACAGCAGCGGATTAAAATATTCTTTTCTTTTTCCCAGATTATTTCCCTCAAATATTTTCGATTCCAAAGTCGCAGCGCCATGATCAGCTACAATAATAATACGAGTATTGTCATAAACTCCTTCCAGCTTAAGATAATCAAGCCATTCCGCGACACGTTTTAAGGCAGCAATATTGGTATGGTATGTTGAATTGTGCGCGTACTCGGAAGTACCGAAATCGGTAACCGTATCAACCGGTACATAATCCGGAGCCTGGAGAAAGTTAGATTCGTGAGTCATCTCGTTATCAATAATGGCAAAAAAAGGTTTTTCGTTATCGACTGATGTAAGCTCAGGTAAATAATCAAGCACAGAGTAATAATTGATAAGATCCATCTTATCTTCAATATCGATATTTACGTTCCACCAATCGGCATACTGAACAAGAACCCGAAAAAGCATAGGAACTGATTTAAAGATACCGAAAAAAATAAAATTTCTTTTTATTAAGGTGCTTTTTATAGGTATAGGATCCATATTGTTTTCATGGAACCATAAGTCAGAATATACTCCCTTTGCGGTAATAGGTGTTATTTCAGGATATGGATCGAACATTCCAAAAACCGGAGGTATATCATAGTTAGGATACGGCGGATCTATGACGGCGGCGTTATATCCATTTTCAGAAAATATAATACTTTGCAACATAAGAGACTCATTATGCTTTTCAGCCATTGTAATATCCCTGCGTTTGTTCATTTCAAAAGGGGTGTATTCATAGCCGCCATACAGCGGCGGTGCCCCTTGGATTGTCCAGCGGGAGAAAGAAATAGTATTTGGATAATAAACAAAGCCGCTGTAGGCCGCCGTCAAATCGGGACTTTCCTCAAAAATAGCCGGCAGAAAAAGACTTATTGCGCGGTCAAGCATAAAAACTACAACATTTGGATTGTCTTTGGAGAAATGAAAAATAGGCTCTATCTCATCCTTTTGCGGTTCTTTTGATGCAATATCAATATTATTAAATGCTTTTTGTATTTGTACTGTATGTACAATCGATATTATTACAAGAGAACTAAAAAGCATCAATAAAACAGGCTTTAATACTTTTTGCTGTGGAAACTTAACAAGGAAAAAGATAAGCACTGCTGAGATTAACAGAGCTGCAGTATTTCCTAAGAACTGCATTATAGTTGGAATAAAAACAGGATGTTCCGTAAAAACCAGTTGGGGCAGAATTGTTCCGTAATCACCGGAGAAAAGAAAACTGTTAATCAGCGCTCCGGTAGCGAATAAGACCGAGGAAATAGAAAAAATAGTTTTGATTTTCTTCGGAAATAAAAAATAAATACACAGTGGCCAGAAAAGAAAAAAACCCGCAGCCTGCTGCAAACTATTTCCAAGGAAATACATGGGTGTTGTATAGGAGTCAATATAGGAATACTCCACAGGAGAAGAAACAACCAAGAAAGATGGAATAACAAACCCAGTTAACAGCCATATTATAAGGAAAGACATTAAAAATAAAGCGAAACGATTCTTTGAGTCTGAAACTAAACCTGACAGAATACCATTCAGCAGCCGGCGTATACCCGCAATAATAAAGGGCAGTACCAGAATAACAAAGGTAAGACCTATCATTACTACAGCAATTTTTTTATTTTTCAGAGTCAATGTATAAAAACAACAAAGTATCGAAACAATGGAAATAAAAATATAAAATACTTTGAGCGGGTTTTTAAGTTTATAAAAGATATTTTTTATCAGTGAGAAAATATTATTCATTGTCCAGTACAGAACGAGCCCCGCTGGTGAATTATACAGAAGGATCAGAAATATTGCGGCCATCCCGTATATCTGGACTTTTTCCTTTACCGGAAATCCCTTTGTATATACAGCGCCGGCTATGCAGTTGATAAGTGTCATCAGTATTGGGAGCACATTTACAGCAAACCCACCAATAGATATAAGCTTGTCCGGCATCCCCATATCACGGATAAATAAGAATGAAACTCCCTGTAATGACTCATTCTTTGATAAGAAAGAATACGCTGCTATGAAAAAAGGGATTTGAATCAGCAGACCAAAGGAGCTGCGCAGGGCCATCAGCGGATGGTAATGATTCTGACGATAGTAAGTCGACAGAACCATGTACTGCTCATCACCTTTGAATGTCGTTTTTATCCGGTCCGTATACGGTTTAAGTTTTCGCTGTGTATCCCGCTCAACTTGCTGCCATTTTTCTGCTACAATGTATAACGGCAGACATAACAAGGTTACCGCCGCACTAACACCTATCACTGCTACCCCAGGATTGCGAAAAATCACATTTACCAAGACATAAATTATTTCAATGATCTGCACAAGCGGATAGATAATTAATGTGTACAAAATATTCATTCTAAATTTTCCTTACGGAGGAATTAGCACCCTTTTCCTATTTTTATAGTCCGGGTCATTAATCTAACAAAGGATTTGTTACCCAATTCCTGAATAGTAATGAGTTAAGCTGAACAGCACCTTGATCATAGGTATATTTTTTAAGGATCAAAGAGGGGTCCTCCACGGTCTGTTTCAGCATCTGATCAAGATCAATATCCGGATTAAACGGATCGATGTAATGAACCGTATCGCCGTATATTTCCGGAAGTGAAGCCGCACGGGCAGCAACAACATTGGCACCAACTGATAACGCCTCAAGCGGCGGAATACCAAACCCTTCATAATAAGAAGGAAAAATGAACGCAGCGCAGTTCTGCATAAGCACCTTTACCTGACCGTCACTGATATAACCGGTAAACAATATATTAGGCAATTTGGAAAGTTTTTCAAGCTCCGGGGGAATAAGCCCGGAAATTTCTTTTCCGGAGATCACGAATAAATCATCGGTATGATTTTCTGCATACGAGGCAATCCACGCAAGATTCTTGCGGCGGGAAAGACTGCCCAGTGTAAAATAATATTTCCTGCCGGACAAACAGGAAAACTTTTCAAAAACAGAGTCATCGGAATTGACAGTTTTAAAGTGATCCCAACCATTATAAATGACGGAAATACGTGCGGGATCAACATTATAATTTTCAATTATTCTGCTTCGGCTGAATTGGGAAACAGTAATAACATGCCTGGCTCTTCTCGCAATTACCCCGTACATAAAACAGTCAAAAAGCCGGATCAGTTTATCCCGCCGTGACTTAAAATCTTCAGGACAGTCTTTAGCGTAAATATCATGCAGAAAGGCGATTCCCGGTTTAAAAACCGGACAAGTATTTGAAAAACTAAGGGGAATAAGTTTATGCAGCAGAACGAAACACTGAAACGGCCCCTGCACCCAAAGGGGAAATATAGTACACTTCATGCGGCTTCGGATAACGGAAATATTAGAGTATTCAGGAATTACTGGGGCATTTTCCGGGATAAATATCCCAATTTCACCAGTGGGAACTAACTTGTCCAGCCGTGCGCAGATTTCATAGGCGAAGCGTTCCATCCCTGTCCTGCTTCGGCACAGAAAATCACCGTTAATCAGATACCGCATCACCATTCCTATGGAAATAAAAGTAAAGATTTCTCACACTGGTATTTTCTATCTTCCTGTTTTGGAAAAGAACAAAATTGACAAAGGCAGGCTTATTATACTGAGGATTGATTTTTTCTGCTAAGACAGTTCCCGGACGAAAAAGCCCCTCAAGATCATATGTTTTTTCCGCAAAAGATATCATTGGATCCCATATCCAGGTTAACCTGTCCGCATCCATGGAAATGATCATCAGTATACTGCAAAACGAACTTTTCATATTATAAAGATTTTTCATTCTTTATCTCAAAGAAACCAAAGTACTATTGAGCAGAATGCATTTTATTATATTCGCCAATCCACATGACAAAAATATTCCAGGCTTTCGCAGATAAACAGATAAGGGTTCCCGGGAATTGCGGGTATATTCGACGGAAAAATCATTCTCTGTCAGAGTGTCATGGAGGGCATCACTAACGACGAAAATATGGTGGGTATGCTGATGGCTGTCAATGTGAAGAGGAAGATGAACCAGACCACTGTCAAGAAGCCGCCAGATCTGCGCGTAAATTTCCATTGACAGTTTTTTCTGAGATGTTTCCGTTTTTTGATGGTAAAGAAATATAAAAAGAGGGAAATCCAGGTTGTTTTAAACAAGTCCTGTCCATCAGCGAGATCAGGAAGTAATTCCGGAGAAACGATGGAGGTACCTTCCAAAAGATTTAAATGGACTGAAATTTTTATTGTATGGGGAAAGGATGATTCGGCATTTCGTAGTTTTTCCGCACAGGTTCCGAAGCACGGCAAATTCGGGATTACACTGATGCTGTCCAGCAGCCCTTCCGAACACAGATCCAATATATCCTGTGACGCATGTTCGGAAACCGCAAAATCATCGGCGTGTATAAAAATCTCTCCCATATTTCTATTCAATCCGCCGGTCAATAATATACGGAGGCTTTGAGGCCTGAAAAAAGAACCGTTTCCTTAAGAATCGCCGATACGGAAGACTGTTTGTAGTTGGAATTCCCCAGAAACAGAAAAAGGCAAACTGCCTAAAGCGCTGCGATTTCGTCAAGGAACCTCTCCGTTATGGCCTTCCACTCCCGGCCTTCAAGGTTAAAGGAATAGTTTTTTGTATGCTCTGCGGCGGCTACTTTTACAGCGGCAATAAAATCATCGTATGAATACGTTACACAAACCCCGGATTCTGCCAGCTTCGGAGTATCGTGATACGCTACAATCGGTTTCCCCGCGGCCATTGCCTGATAATACTTGGCTGTGATTCCCAGCGGCCGGTCCTCATAGAATCCGGTTTCATACGGAACCATCACAACGGAACAATTTGTAATCCACGCGGGAACCTCCGCAGGTGGGATACCCGGAACGTACAGCAAATTCTTATATTGAAGCGATTTCTTTTTTATTTGTTTCGGCGGATAGTTCGGACACACTACAATATAATTAAAATCAGGGGTTGCATCGGCGGCTCTGAAAAGGAGCTCCCATTCGACACCCCAGGCGCCTACATACAGAATGGTATTATTCCGCCGCAAGATGTCAGGGACGGGATAACTTTTTTTGTAGGATTCGATATCAATTCCATTTGAAAGAATCTTATAGGAAACGCGGCAGTCGAATTCAGGTAGTTCCTTCCGGTACGCCGAGAGCCCTTCCTCATTTACAAGCAGTACCAAATCGGCCGCGAAGAGCATGATTCTTTCCAGTTTTTTTACCCTCTCGGGCACTCCGCCGTATACCATTGGATCCGAAGGGCGGTAGACAATCTTCGCGCCGGGAAACCGTTTTTTAATTTTGTCAATTAAAGCAATGCCCTCACAGGATTCGAACACAAAACAATCCGTACCGGCTAAGAACTTCCGAGAGAAGCGGTTGAACGACTGGAGAGAAGTACGGAGGAAGAAATTCATTAAAAAATCGGGAAGCAGTTTTCCTGCGGCATCGGGAAGCCTGAAGGTTGGCAGTGTTATATTCAGTATGGAAGCTGTGGAGGCCGTATCCGTGGTTGATTTTGTATCAACTGAATAATTATCCTGTGACTGGATAATTTTATAAGACACACCTTTTTTTAATTTTTTAATTATGCCGGGATTTATCTGCTCCCGGTTCATCAAATATCCGTAATATGGCCGGGGAAAACTGAAAAATACAGTTTCAATTCCATGAAGCGCTGAGGACTCGGCGAATTTATGAAACCCGCCCTGCCGCTTCGTGTCCCAGTTATGAGCTGTCACAAAAGTGATTTTCCGCATAAAATATTAATCCCTTTTGTATATATCCCGGGAATAGACTTTCTCTTTTACATCCATAATTTCTTCTGTAATCCTGTTCGCGAGGATCACATCGGATTGCCGCTTAAACTCAGCAATATCATCAATAATGGGAATATCACTAAAGCTGGTTCCGCCGGCGGAGGGTTCATAAATCATGATTGATACTCCGGCTTTTTTCAGCCGGTCAATAATACCCTGAATAGCCGACGCCCTGAAATTATCGGAACTCGCTTTCATGGTCAGACGGTAAATTCCAACCGTATGCGGCTGCCGGCTAAGTACCATCTCGGAGATATGATCTTTTCTGGTTTCGTTTGATTCGACAATTGCGGTGATAAGATCATTGGGAATATCCGCATAGTTTGCCCGGAGCTGTTTTGTGTCCTTCGGAAGACAATATCCGCCATATCCGAATGAGGGATTGTTATAGTAATCACCGATCCGGGGATCGAGACAGACGCCGCTGATTATTGAATGGGTATCAAGCCCTCTGAGTTCAGCATAGGTATCCAGTTCATTAAAATACGCCACCCGGAGCGCGAGAAAAGTATTGGCGAATAGCTTTACAGCTTCGGCGTCGGTTGGGGCCATAAACAAAGTCGGGATATTTTCTTTTTTCGCACCCTGCTGCAGAAGAGAAGCAAAAGTTTTCGCTTCCTCCGTGGTATCACCGACAATTATGCGTGAAGGGTACAAATTGTCGTACAGCGCCTTTCCTTCCCGCAAAAATTCCGGTGAAAAAAGAATACACAGCCCGGGATGTTCTTTGCGCATCCGTTCTGTAAACCCGACGGGAACGGTTGATTTTATAACAACTACCGATTGCGAGGATATAGTTTCTATATCACTTATTACCGATTCTACACTGACAGTATTAAAGAAATCTTTATCAGGATCATAGTCGGTTGGAGTTGATATGATTATGTAATCAGCGTTGGTATACGCTTCATTTTTATCAGTAACTCCACGAAAATCAATCTTTCCGGAAGACAAGAATGCCTCTATGTCGCTGTCCGCAATCGGCGAATGGCCTTTATTAAGCATGGAAATTTTTTCTTTAGAAATATCATAGGCAGTTACACGGTTATGCTGAGCAAGAAGCATTGCATTCGCAAGGCCGACATATCCGGTACCGACAATGGTTATATTCATATTTTGAACTCCTACACAAACATATTAAATAATTTATTATAAAGTGAGGCAATTACCTCAATTGAATTTTTTTCTTTAACAATCAGAAAAGCTTCTTCACCTTTTTGTTCCAAAAGGCTAGGATCTGTTAAATAGTCATTCAGCACATGCAGTATTTCTTCTGTAAGTTTATCTTTATGATCTTCTGGTGAATTATATTCGTAAGAGTAAAAAAAGTCATGGGATTCATACTCTTTCAAAGTTCCGATTAATGGACTGATAACTGTTTTTTTATTACTGAATGCAAGAAAGATAGTTCCAGAATTCAAACTGCTTTCAATGTCATACGGAAGAACAACGACATCATTTTGAGAGAGTAAATTGCAAATCTCATTATCAGGTATAAAATTAAAAAGACATTTTATTTTTTCATTTTTTACGGATTTAAGCAATTGTGATCTATAAGCCGGATCAGTACAGTTACCTGCAATTAACAATTCAATTGGCTTATCTTTTAAAGGATTAATAATATCTATTAACAAGTCTACATTTTTGTACTGATTAATATGACCAATATATAAGAGCTGTAAATTCCCACGTGGCAATTCTTTGTTAATTATTTTACAAGAAGGGTATGCCTCAATATAATTGGGATGAGGAATTTTATAAATTTTTTTCTCAAGGAAGCTTGTTTTTGGATAAATATTCATTAATACCTGTTTCGTTTCGTCTGACAAAATAATAATTTTATCAGAAAAAAAAAGCAGTATTTTCATTATAATTAATGATAATTTTGCACTGTTATCTTTTTTACTTTTTATATGCGGCTTTTTGTTATGTACTACCCAAAATATTTTTTTTTTAAAGAGTTTTATTAAAGATAATTTTAATAATTTCTTAAAAAACTCTGAAATTTTATTTTTACCTAAAGTTTCGAACCAGTTAAGAAGGAAAAAATCTGTTGAAAGAAATTCCCTGAGGGAATGTGCTATACAGACACCAGCAATTTCTATTGCTTTTTTCTGTATATTAATGTACTGGTTTTCAGAATTGTCAGGTGGATAAATATATATTTTTTTCATATAACAAAGGTTTTTATTTTGCGAACCCATTAAGTCGATTTAAAATTTTATATTCATTTTCAATATACATATCTTTATTAAAAGAGTTATTATTTACCAAATTAAACAAGGCTAATAATTTTCGAAATTTATATACTATTAGTTGTTTTCCGCGATACTTGTGAGTTATCTTAAGATTGTGCCATTTTGTTTTTCTGAGAAAATAAAACCAGATGTTTTTCAGAGGATAAAGGCATTCACAATGCCAGGGTTTTTCATAACCGGTAAAGTGAAGAAGACAAGGATTTAAAACCGCTTCATCAATATCCGGATGGTATTTTTCATGAATAAACATAAGGTTTTTATCACCAAAATATTTAAATTGAACATTATAGCGGGGATGTATATATTTCGTTTTTCCATTAAGGATAACATTAAGGGCATCTTGGTCATGTGCTATACACCGATCTGGATATTCAGCAATAAAATCAAGTGTCTTTCTTTCAATATTATGAGTTCTCCAATATTCAAGATTAATAAGCATAACACCAGCATTAAAATACCCTGAATTTATTGGGATTTTCAGGCGGTTGTTGATGCGGATATCATCATTGTAAATATCAGGAACAACACCCGCCGCAGAATCAGATATATCTATATTCCAAAGATCCAGAATTTTGTCTATGCAGATTATATCACCGTCAAGATACAGGATTTTATTAATTGATTGGGGTAGAATCGTAGGGAATACGATTCTAAAATAGGTTGCAATTGTTATATGGTCATGGACACGGATAGGGCAATGTTCCAGTGTTTTTTTATTAACAATATAATAAAATACTTGAGAATACTTTTTAATCAGACATTTATTTAAATCTTCTTTACTTTTATTAGAAAGTTCTTCAGAAACAACATGAAAGGTAATATTAATATTGGGATTTGTATATAATAAAGAAGTGATAAGAACTCCTGTCGGAATAATATAATTATTATCCGTACAAAGCACTATATCGACTGTTTGCATGAATGAGTTGCTCTCCTTTTTTGAGTTTCTCAGAAAATATTTTTACATTAATAACTGTTTCAGTATATTGTTGCTCTGTTATAGTGTTTATTTTTTCCTGTAATTCAAAAAGACTATCTATGACAAACCCTAACTTCTTCTCAAGAATGAAACCCGCAAGAGCACTTTTAGCCCATAAAATCACAGGAATACCACTTACAATATAAAGGGAAACCTTATGGGGTGAGTTTAATTTTAAATATTCACCTATAGCCCCACTACATGTTTCCAATGATTCACCATCCCATACAAGACCAAAGCCACCGATAATTACAGCAGGCAATTCATCCGGACGAAAGGATCCATTATAGAAAACATTTTCCCTGTTGGGAATTTTTTTATTAAAATCACCATACAAATTAAATTTAATATCATTACCCAACTCAGGAATTTTATTAATAAAACCAGCTTTTGCTAAATTTCCAGCAAATGCGATTCCATCTGATTTTTTATGTTCTCCGGCCTTATTATCAAAAAGATAGTCAAACAAAAATACAGGCGTCAGCTTCTTAAGCTCAAATCCATTTCCAACATAATATTGCACCATTCCCTGATTATGGACAATCAAATGACTACCAAGTTTCAAGAAAGACAAATCATTTTTTTCCTTTATTGGATCTTTATATCTAACGCCATCTATATCATGAATTATAAATGTTATTTCAATTTTTTTATTTTGCATCAGATATTCAAATATTTTTATTTGCCATGCAATTTTTAACTGAACCCGTTCAAATGGATATTGAATAAAAAGGGAAGAACCCATAGTGAGGCATGAGAAAAAACGTCGAAATGCAAAATAGGATTTAATATTCGCTAAAATTTTACTGAAAAAAGTCAGCAGAGGCCCATGCGGTTTTCTAACGAACTCAGGAATTCTCACTTTTAATGAAACCGGAATGTATCCACAGGAAAGCAGGATATCAAGTACATCATTTCTAGCTTTCGGGCCAGCGTGGTTTTTTTCCGCATGGGGTTCAACCATAATATAGCGGCTAGAATATTTTTTCTGTATCATTTAGAACCTTTTCAATCACATCATCCATGTCATAATACTTGTAATCTGCCAGTCTTCCTCCGAAAAAAACATCTTTTTCGTGACAAGCTAATTCTTTATACTTATTATAAATAGCATTATTAGTATAATCGTTAACCGGATAAAAGGGATCTGCATTTTCAGTCCAGTCACTAGAGTATTCTTTTGAGATCACAGTTTTGTTTTGAGCAAAAAAGGGTGATTCTGGCTCAAAGTGTTTATGTTCAATAATTCGTGTATACGGTTCATTCATCGATGTATAATTTATTACAGCATTGCCTTGATAGTTCGAGCAATTCAGTATTTCTGTTTCAAAACTTACTGTTCGGTATTCAAGTTTTCCAAATTGACAGTTATAAAATTCATCTATTCTGCCGGTAAAAACAATTTTATCAGACACAGTTGACCAATAATCTCTGTCGTTAAAAAAATCCGTATTTGTCCTCACTTCAATATCTTTAAGTAAATCATCTATAAGTTTATTATACCCACCAATGGGAATCCCCTGATAAGTATCATTAAAGTAATTATTGTCAAAAGTAAATCGTACGGGAAGACGCTTTATGATGAAAGCCGGCAGCTCATTACATGGATGTCCCCATTGCTTTTCTGTATATTCCTTAATCAGAATTTCATAAATATCTTTCCCCACAAGGGATAATGCCTGCTCTTCAAGATTAAGCGGTTCTATAATACCGGAATCTTTACGCTGTCTATCTATTACAGCCATCGCTTCATCGGGAGTTCTGGTACCCCATAGTGAATAAAAAGTATTCATATTAAATGGCAAATTAAAAAGCTTCCCATGGTAACTGGCTAAAGGACAATTGGTATAACGATTAAACGAAACAAAATTATTTACAAAATCCCATACCATTTTATTTGATGTATGGAAAATATGTGCGCCGTACTTATGAATATTAATATTCTCTATCTTTTCACAAAAAAGATTGCCCCCATTGTGGGGGCGTTTATCTATAACAAGAACACGTTTCCCAGATTGTTTTGCTTTATAGGCAAAAACACAGCCGTAAAGGCCGGAGCCTACAATCAAAAAATCATATTTCAACACTGACTCCATCCTCAAATAATAAATGTCAGTTTTCAAGATAGGAATACTGAACATTATTTCTGATTAACATTCTTTTAAATTGTTTCATTCTTTCTTTGGAGACGGAAGGGAAAGTGGGCATTTTTTTTTCTAACATCAAATACTTCTTCTCTGCCATGCGGTGTAATTCAAAATATTCAACTTTTATTGGTTTGTATTTCTGTAAGATTTTTTCAATCAGATTAATATTTTCTTCTGTTGCTGTTATTCCTTCTACTAAAGCGATTCTGAATATAATATCTTTTTTATGGGAAAAAAGCAGATCCAAATTTTGGAGAAACTGCTCTATCTCTCCTCCAAGAATCTTAAAACAAATTTCTGGATTTAATATTTTCAAATCAACAAAATATAAATCTATTTCTTCATAGACAGGAATTATTAATTCCATTGGTACAAAGAGTGAAGTTTCAGCACAAAGATGAATGTTCTGCTTACGAAGATTTCTAAGAACATCGGTAATAAGATATAATTGGTAAAATGGTTCTCCACCCGAAAAAGTTACACCGCCACCATTGTGGTAGTATAATTCATCAGACATCAACTCTTCAAACAATTCTTCAGATGTAAAAACTGTTCCAACAGGCATAATAGCATTAGCGGAACAAGCTTTTTTGAATCCGCTACTTTTTTTAAGAATAGGGCAGTTTATATCAAGCAAACATTTATTATTTTCCTTAATACAGATGGACTCATTATAGAAAAACTCTATATTAAAAGAGATATTTTCCGGATTGGCGCACCAAGGGCATCGTAAGGAACATCCTTTAAAAAAAACGGTAGTCCTGACTCCAGGACCATCATGGAAAGATGAACGTTGGATATTAGTTATGAGAATACTCATAATTTAAGGCTCGTTCGATTAATACCTCTTTATATATTTCCGGAAGGTCATTAAAATAGGCACTGAATCCCCAAACACGGACAATCAAATTTGGAAATTTATCCGGGCTATTCTTCGCTTCAATTAATGTTGAAGCAGATAAAACATTAAACTGCATTTGAAAAACACCTTGTAAAAAAGCGGCCCTCACCATTTGATGAAATGATTCATAATTATTCTGTATAAATTTTGGTGCGACCATTACATCAACAACATTTCCATTAAATCTATTTCCACTATAATCAAGTTTTGAGGCAAATGAAAACAGCGATGTATAATCAGAGGAGTTTTCACTTGAAATATGTACAGAAAAAGGATCATTCTTCCTTCTTCCATCAGGAGTCGCAGGAAAACCAATTGATTCTGAAAGATAATTTGGAGAACTGACTCCGATTTTTATTTTTCGCTTTTTATTTTCAGGGATTGATGTTAATGTTGTTTCTGATGCAAAAATGAATATATCATTTACAAGTTTAATAACATCTGGATTATCTGAACCATAATAGTTGGCATTATTTTGTAATAATTTTCTTATACTCTCTTTGTCAATAAAATCATTAATTAATATAGTGTTCAATTCTGATAATGTTATCACTTTCTCATCATATACATATTTTTTTATATTAAACAATGAATTTATTGTATTTGGCAATGCAACTGTGGTAAACCCATAATTATTATAGACAGCTCCACCATCAGCGATATCAAGACGATTCTCTAAACAATTTCCGGTAAAAAGTGAAAGCAATGGGGCTTTTTCCCATTCCATGGAAAATGCTTCTTGTACTAATTTTTCACAATAAAGAGCAAGTGTATTTTTATATACATCAATAAAATCAGAAAAAGTTTCTAGTGAAGGATAAGAATTCAAAACATCCACCAATGGCCGAGCAAAATTGATGGATTTTAAATTATTGGCATCCGAAGATTTACCAATAATGAACGGTTCCCAGCAAGCCGAAGTCCCATATTCAAAACAATCAGAATAATCATATCCAAATTCTTGTAACAACGGAATGATAATATCATCATTGGAAAATAGTGGATATCCTATACCAGTCTGAATACATCCCATGCAATCATTTGAAAGTGCCATTGGCCAATTCTTTGATATTCGGACCAATAACTTAGGATCAGGAAGGTGTAATTCTTTCGTCGCCTGTATAAAAAAGTGGGTTATATCGTTACAAATATATGTACCGTCTTCCTGAAGGCCACCCAAAATAACTATTTGACCAGTGTCTCCTAAAAAAGAACTGCTTTTATAAATATAGTCGCGGTGCAAAACTTTAATAAAATCTTTTATCAAAAGAAAAGCCTTATCAGAACTGAGTGATCCACTACTTAAATCATGATAATAATATGGTGAAAGGATTTTATCTAAATGGCCCAAACCTATTAATCTATGCCCTTCCTGCCACATAAATTGGTTTATTAATAATATTCTTTGTAATGCTTCAAAGAAGGTTTCAGCTTTATTCGTTTTAATGCGCTTCAATGCTGATATTTTTTCTTCATTTTCTCTGGATTTCTTGATTAAAAGAGCTAAACATCGGTCGATATATTTCTCGATATCATTCAGTACAACAACCATTTTATCGCTAAGGTTTTTCTTTTTAAGGTCCTGTATGGAATTATGCAACAACATTGTGTAATCTGGTGTTAAATTGCCAAATACAGAGTGCTCATAAAGTATGATGGTTTTTGTATCAATAGAGTAAAAGAAAGGCGTTCCTGTATTTTCAATAATCCGGATCTTCCTTAATAATTTACTAGTACGCTTATATTCGTCACGGCTTGATATGAAAGTGTATGAAAAGTATGTTTTAAGAAAAAAAATAATTTTATTTATTCTCAAAGTGGTATTACTTAAAGTCTTGCTTTTTTCATTTATAAAATAGTAAACCGCATTTTTATAAAAAGCAAAACTTCTTAAAAAGGGAAGAGACTTTAACCATGATTTAAATCTTAAATTCATCTTATATCTTTTTTCAAGGCTTTATTCAAAGTGGATAAAACAAATTCGTCTCTTAAAACGAATAAGAAAATAACATAGAATACAACCCCGGAAATAATCATAATAGCCAATCCAGCTATATTCAAAGGAAGCAAACTATTCAACAGCTTCAAAATCACTAATATAAAGAATGATGCAGCAAAATACTTCCATGATCCTTTTATTAATTTCTTAAAACTGAATATTTTTCGAATATAAATAAATTGCATGATGGTAATAACGCTTTCTGCGATTACAGAAGCGATTGCAGCTCCCATGGCCTTAAACCTAGGAATTAAAAAGAAATTAAATAAAATGTTAATTATCGCTCCGGAAGTTACAGTTATAGTAAAAATATTCTCCTTTTTTAAAGGAATAAGATACTGTATGCCAGTAACATTATTTAGACCAATTATTAAGAAAAGACAACTTAATATTTGAAGCAATATTATTGAATTTTCATAACCTTCTCCAAAAAATATCGGTACAAAACGTGATGCAATATTCTGTATCCCGATCATCATTGGAAGTGATACTAAAAGTACAAAAGAAAAAGATCTGATAAGATATGCCCGGATTTCTTCATGCTTATTATTAGCGTTTAAATTCGAAATACGAGGGGTCATGACTGTACCTAATGATGTTACAATCACCATCAAGAGTCGGATAATTTTTATTGCCTGTTCATAATAACCATTCTCTAAAGAAGATTTTGTAATAAAACCTATCATAGTTTTATCGAGTACAGTATAAATTTGCATTGCAATCTGAGGAACGAATAGGTACAGTATTTTTCTTAAATGCTTGAATGGTTTAATCTTTTTTAGATTAATGTTTTGTTTAAAAATATCTTTAATTACAGAAGGAAATAAAAAGAAACTAGTAAGAAAACTGCACCCGACGATAATCCAAATATATTTATAAAGGTCATGTGAATTCTTAACAAAGAGGAATACTAAAACAATCCCTAACAAACGGATAGATATGTTTCTTATAGAAAGAATTTTAAATTTTTCTTGTCCTTGGTAATACCAGGCTATATCAAAAATTACAGAAATAATTTCTAGACTTTGAATTAATAAAAATACTTTATATTCAGGTAACAACTGAATAAAAAGAAAAAAAAGAAGAACACTGATCGATACGGTAACTAAACGAAGTAAAATTATCTCACAAGCTACTTCTGCTTTTTTCTTTTGATCATCCCGATGATAAGCTATTTCCCGTTGTCCATATAAATTACTCCCCAATAATCCAAATAAAATAAAATACGAAGCAATAGATGCAGTAAAACTGTAAATTCCAATTCCTTCAGGTGTAAGAATCCTCGATACGTATGGGACTGTAATTATTGGTGCAATTATTAATAGTATTTGATAACTGAGATTATAAAAATAATTTTTCTTAATAGATATTGCGGACACGGCCTTTCCTAATTAAAAGGAATATTTAACTCTCGCGGAAAAAGAGCAGTTAAATCTATGGGTTGAATCCCCATTTGATTTCCCATTATATAATGGATTATGTTCATCTTCAAAAACAAACTGTCCGAAAACGGATAAATTCTCAGTGATGTAATACAAACCGGAAATTCCAAAATCAAGAAGCAGTCTAATATTCCGTTCAGCAACAAATATATTATTTTTAAAGTCCTCAGGATAAGCTTTTGAATCAATAAACATTGTGTAATCGAGGTCAGGATTCCTTCGCTGGAAGAATATCTGGCCATATCCTTTTGGGTAATACAGCTTAAATCCAATATACTGGCTGTTTCCACCCGTTCCGATACCGGCTCCCAGCCATTGTCCACGATTGGTATGACCTTGTGTTATTATGTGATGTGCATAAAAAGTTGAGGACCAGCTTATCAACCTATCATAATCTTGGGAACATTCCAGACTGGTAACTTCTAAAAGGATCTCACCTTTAAAACGATCGGAAATGTTCAGGGATTTTTTTATTCCAATGGTATAACCTGCTGTATGAAAAGGGTATCGGAGTACATAGTCTAAACTCGGGCTGAAATCATTCCGCCCCCATTCAAGATAAATATTTAATCCTGCAGCAGGTAAAAGATAATCCAGAACAATCGATGCCCTCTGGTCACTTTCATCCGACCCTGCACCCGTATCCATAAACGGCCACAGCAGGGTAAAGATATCAGATGCATCCATATTATCCCACTTTGAAAGCATAATCCGGTTTAATCCGATAGTTAGCCCGGGAAGGAAAGGCACTCCATAAGCAATTGAGAAACCAGTAATCAAATTATGGTCATTCGAGGAATCGTTATCAAAATAATCGGACTCACTGAGATATCCCCACCACGCGCGGGTTTCAATATCACCCCAATGGATCCCTAAGAAATCTATGGATTGTTTTCTCAACCCGATATCCAATTTGGGATATGAAGCGGCGTTATTTGAGTGTATAATAGGATTGATCTGCGCAGGGCCAAGCCAAATCGGCTGGGTTCCGAATCCGACCGTAAGTGTTTTCCAAGAATACCGTATCTCGGAATCTCCCCAGTCAAATGTAAAGAAAGGTTCATCCCCGAAGCGCTGGGGAGCATCGATGCTTGATACCCCATAATATCCATACATTTCTGCTTTGTCAGTATAGTTAGCTCCAGAATAATTAGGTTTCATGTAATCAAATGACAAATTCTGGCTGAAGCTTATCTGTGGCTTAAAGGTCGCTTCAATACCATAGGCTTCAAACCGGACACCGGCGGTCAGGCTGGAGTTAAATCCTTTTCCCTGCCATAAAGCGCCGTCATTCTGGCCATAGGGAGCGGCAGTGTTAACGGACATAAAAAGTTCCGGGCCGTATATACGGGTATCAATAACGTTGAAAAACCGGTGTGTTTTTCCTAGATTGTTTTCCTGCCAGATATGGGTAACACCTGGTTCTATATTCCATATGGAATCGGAAAGTGTTCTGTAATTCAGAGTCGGCCGTTCGACTTTACCCTGCAGAGCAAGGAAATCGTAATACTGTTCCGTCTGTGATACCAGGGCTTCCTGGGATACGGCTATTGCTGCAGGTATCAGCAATAAAAAGAGAAAGCAAAACTTTTTCATGTTTAAACATCCATTGATCAAATATGGTAATTAATGTTCATACCAGCCGTACCGATAGTTTCCGGAAACCTGCACCGCCAGGGTTACACCGAAGGGGCGGTTCCGTTTGTCCTCATTCTGCCGGTAATACGTTCCATCATAACTGCCGAGAGCTATATTTCCTATAAGGTACACTGTCATATTCTCAAAGGGGCTGAAACTGATACCCGGAACAAATAAGCCGGTATTTTCTTCATACCCATACAGGAAGCGTCCATAGATCCGGAAACTCTTCCAGTTTACCGGCCGCCACACAACATTCAACGCGGTATTGATACCGCCCACCAGGCTCGAAACTTCAGCTTCTTTTATATCATTTTCCGGCTCATACCAGAGCGCGTTTTTTTCACCGTTGTAGAAAAACTCGGCGTTTACGGTAAGTTTATCCGCGAGGAAATCCTGTATGAATCCGATATTGCCGGAGAGCCGGACGTTATCCCAGTTTTCATGGGAAACAGAAATCAAACCTTCGGCGTAAACTTCGGTTTTTCTAAAAAGGGTGCTTTTTACGGAAAACGCCCCATATAGCGGCAAAAGGTCGTGGTAGAAAACACTGAGATCAATATCGGCGCGCCGAAACGCAAGATTGTATTTCCCGCCGTAGCCGATTTCCTTAAAACTTGGATCACTGTTCCCGTCGTAATCCATAAACCCCCGCCGGGTCAGAGCTATAAGCTGCGCTCCCCCTATACCGATGGGAATATCCAGTTTGAACATATAGGGGTCGCCGGGACTCGTGATTACCGAAGGTATGCGAGAAAGAAGGTTGGCGAATTCATAGTTCCGGGAAATACCCCAGTTCGCAGTAAACTTTCCTGCCCTGGCAAATACCCTCTCAGAAAAATTATAATCCAGAAAAAATTCCTTGATTTCAAGATTAAGAGACGGAAAAGAAAATCCTGTTACCTGCCGGACCCGCATAGAATTTGAAATTTGGAAATCCAGGGCCAGAGCGGCGCTTGCCTCAATTCCCAGAACATAGGAGTATTCGGAATCCCGTTCCGCGTCGGCCCAGGGAACTTCGGATAAGCCCGGTGAAAAACCGCCGATAAAAGAATATGAAGCGTCGATCGAAAATCCCCGGGGCCGGAAATTGGTACGCAGCGCACTAGGTTCAGCCGGCTCGGAAGAACCCTTTTCCGGCGATGATCCATCTTCTGGAAGAGGCGGCGGTTCATCAAAAAGCGAATCAAAGTCAAATTCAAAAAGCTCTGATCCCGCTTCCTGGGAAAAAATCGCAGGACCAGAGAAGAGAAAGATGAGAAGAAAAAGAATTATGACAGGGCGGGTCATCAGCGGTTAACCGTTTCAAGGAAAGTTTTAGAGTAGACCGAATCGGGGACCTTTTCAAAAGACGGCTTTGTAATGGTGATCTGGGTTTTTTCGTTCACGAATGTTCCATTTATTGTTGCACCACGGAGGGTATCCACAAAAAGAATTCTCCGGGGAACTAAGCGGCGTCCGATCTGCTGATAGTCGGGAAAAGCCGACGTACGGAGCAGCTGGCCGGAAAGGCTGTAATCTTCCGTTTTCCGGACGAGCCCATCCTCGCTGATCCAGATTTTCATCTTGGGGTAGGTTAGTTCATCGGTTAACCCTTCCAGGGACAGAACACGGCAGTTAAAACGGCCAAGCATCTCGTCCTCCCCGGATACGATCCGGTAATCCTCCGCCAGGGTAGACCTGGTAAAGTCGGAATTGCGGGCATTGGTATTCTGGAAGCGGTCCTGGCTGCTGGTAGTGTTAAAACGCCGGCTTTCAGGATCGTAAAACCAGAGAGTCTTCCCCTGTTTAAGGTAACCTTGGCCTTTGCTGACGGTGGGCTGCATGATAACAATTACATACATGTCCTGAGAATCCCGGCGGAAAACCCCCGCTACAGTGGTGGACCGGCTCTGTCCGGGTTTATCCTGGACAATGGTATACTCCGCGGAAAAATCCGTATCGTAATAACTGGCCAGGGAGTCAGCCTGCTTGAGCAGTTCCAAGTCGCTGATTGCCCAGACAGAGGGATATATACATAGCAGCATGCCGATTATCAGTTTTATTCTCATGTTTATTTCATACCTCCGGATAACATATTCGGTAGAGGTGACCGGGAAGCCCTATATGATGGAAACCAGACAGCGGGAAAAAGGATACAAAAAACCGCGATAATATTGGTAAAGATAGTTCTGGGCATATACCGGGCCGAGAGGCGGCCTTCTTTCATAAAAATTTCAAAACTGGGAAACCATGAGAACGAAAGAAACCCCGAAAAATATATAATGATCCTGGCAAGAATAAAACCTGCCGCCAGCGAAATCACCCCTAAAAAAACCGTTTCCATGGTGAGGAGAAAACGGATATCTACTTCATAAAACCCAATGGCCCGCATGGTACCGACCTCTTTCATACGTTCATGGAGAATAAGACGGTAAGTGACCATAGCGCTAACAAAGATTATCATCAGCATCATTATGTAGAGAAAATAAGTAAGTATATCCATGGCATTCAGAAGTTCTGAAACTTCAGAAAGATAAACCGGGATGGTAAGTATCATATACTTAATTCCGGACCAGGAAAGATTGTTTTCCTGTTCCAGCTCATCCCGGTTTGAGACAAGAGGCCCCATCTGCAATTTGTCTTCAAGGGCATTCTGAAGGATTATCTTTTTTTCATCCACCCTGCTCCGGTCACTAAAGAAAAGTCCCACAGCGGAACAATCATTGTCCCCAAACCGGAGGAGCCTGTTGAGGGTTAGCCGGGAGACATACGCTTTGTAATAGCCAAAAATACTTGTATCTTCCACGATTGCCCGAACAATGAAGACCCCAGTATTTTTCTGGCCGGTTCGGGTTTCCGTCTCCAGGATCAGACTGTCACCGATTCTGGTTCCAAGCTCTTCAGCCACAGGCATAGAAAGAATGATAGAATCATCCCCCTCCAAATCATTTATTGGAGGAAATGAATAATTCAATTTCTTGAAAAATCTGGCTTCATTTTCCCAGTCTACACCGATAACGTATTTCAGACGAACAGCTTCCCCATTAAAAAATACAACACCTTTGTTTCCGGAATGAGTGCGCAACACCATCTCGGTAGGATTAAGCGCTGTTTCTTCAATGGCGCTTAAAATTGTTTCAACTCCAGCAGAATTAATATAGGCTCTCTGTAAAGAACTTTGGTCATCTCCAGTTATTACAATATCCCCAGCGTAATGGGACTGAGCGGAATTGTAAACATTCTCCGCCATACCATCCTTAAGAGCGGTGATGAAAGTGACAATGCCAAAGCCGAAGATCAGCGCCGCCGCCAGGAATAAATAGCGGCGGCGGTAGCGGTACAGATACTTAAGAGCCAGCTGAAATATTTTAAGAACTTTCATCCGTTATCCTTGCCCTACCGCAACCACTGGCTCAATATGAACAGCTGCTTCCACGGGATACAGAGACGCGAGAAATCCCAAAACCAAGGAAATCCCTAAAGAAAAAGCGGCCACTGAAGGAAGGAATTCGATGGTCAGTATTGTCCCTCCTAAAAGGGAAGCAAGCAGCGCATTCGGAATGATTATTTCCAATCGATTAACAATAGTTATGCAAAGAATCCCGGCTATAATGCCGATTACTCCCGCAAGGAACGAAAGCATACAGTTTTCTTTCAGAATAAGCCCGCGGATATACCCGTCGGACGCGCCGATGGCTCTGAGGGTTCCTATTTCTCTGGTCCTCCGGAAAACGGAAATCAGCAGTATATTTACCACCGCGATAATCCCCGCGATACTAACGAGAAAAATGCCGGCGTTAAACAGAGTCTGAATAAGCAGCACCAATATGGCGGAGTTTCCCGCGGCGATCCGCCATCCCACAGCCATGGCGCCGTAGGGTTCCAGCATTTTATTCAATCTGCTTATAACGTTCTCAGGCACTGTCCCCTGGTTAAACCGGATTATAATAAAATTCCAATCCCCGCCTTCGGGAGCAGCAATTTCTTCGGGAACGGATTCATTAAGAAATAACTGAAGGGAATCTATGGAAAAGAGATCATCCCCGGATATGGTACTTTCTCCAGTTCCCGGAAGATAATCACCGAAAAGGTCATCCAGGTCACCACCCAGTAACCCCAAGGCATCATCGCTGACCTCAACTTCCGCGGAAGCAACCTGAATTGACGCCAGAGTTCTTACCGTCTGAGGATCCAGAAGAACAATTTCTTCCATAAATTGGCCGGGATTTTCATAGGAATAAATTCCAACCAATGGAACTTCCCTGATTTTAAATCCAATGCCGCCGGCGGAAGTAAAAAGCAAGGGAATTCCTATAGAAGGCCTGGTCCCGGTTCGGGTTTCAATACGGTCCGCCCGTTCCTTTGTGATCATGGCGCCGAATTCCCCGGATCTGAGAAATTCCCCTTCCACCAAGTGAATCCCCGGAAAAATTGGGAAATATGAATCTCCATCCACTCCCGCCAGGAGAACAGGCTCCCGCAGACCTAATACATCAAGATACGCTTTGCTGGAAACCTGGCTGGTTAGTCCCTGAATCTCAGGCACTTCTGAAAGTAATTCAATAATCGCATCATAGACAGGGAGAGAGGGGATAGAAGAAAATTCATCAACAATAGGAGTATTGGCTCCAAAGAGATTCATGGTTACATCACCGGATCTTTGGATTACTGCGTCTCCGGTAATATTATCGGTAAAAGTCTTTCGGAGTCCAAACTCAGAACGGCTTAAAACACTGTTCCCGATAAAAAACAGAAAGGTTATCACAAAGATAAGAAAGATAACAACAATACTGTTTTTCTTATTTCTTATTATATTCCGAAGGGCCAAAAGCCATGTCATCGGCGCTGCTCCGATTCAATTGCGCCATCATGAAGAAAAATTACATGGTTAGCCATTTCCCATATACTGGGATCATGGGTGGAAAAAATAAAAGTTGTCCCATCTTCCTGGTTAACCCGTTTCATAAGTTCCAGTACCCGTTCGCCGTTTGTGGAATCAAGATTCGCGGTAGGCTCATCAGCTATAACAATTCTCGGATGGTTGACCAGAGACCGGGCAATAGCGACCCTCTGCTGCTGCCCGCCGGACAGTTCCGAAGGTTTATGATTCTTTCTATCAGAAAGGCCTACCTGTTCCAGAAGATGTTCAACCCATTCTTTCCGCTCGGATTTAGTTAGCATGTTTCTGCCTATAAGAAGCGGAAGTTCAACATTTTCAAATACATCCAATACCGGAAGCAGATTGAATGACTGGAAAACAAAACCGATGACTTCCTGACGCATTCGGGTTAGCTCATTTCTTTTTAATTCGGCAGTCTCTTTTTCTTCTATTATAACATTACCACTGGTTGGATGGTCAATGAGTCCCGTAATATTCATAATTGTGGTTTTTCCTGAACCAGAAGGTCCGGCAATAGCAACAAAATCACCGCTATCCAAAGATAGATTAACACCTTTCAATGCGTGAACTTCCGTTTTTCCAAGGAAATAACTTTTCCACAAATTTCGCAGTTCAACAATCATTTATTCCTACCCAAGGCAGAATAAATTTTCTTCATAGACCTAGAATCATTTTTAATATTGTTAATCGCATTTAGTATAAAAGCTATTAATAAGGTGATAATGAAAAAACCAAGAAATAAAATAACCCCTCCTTTGATATATTTTTTAGAATAACTTTCTAATACCAAGCCTAATTGTTTTATTGATGGTCCCTGAACAATTAAAACAGCTGATGATTCTTGATCGAAAATAGACTTGTAAAAAATATACCTATTGTATTCATTCTCTAAGATCTTTATGATAGAATCAGATGGATGAGAAATATTAAACATTAGTTCATAATTCAAAATATATCTATACAAGGAATTAGAAATAGATTGAAAAACTAATTCATCTCCATGTTGATGTAAAGCATATAGAAAAGCACTAACTTTTTCTTTATCCTTATCACGGAACATTATTTTTATAACATTATTTTCATTATTATTTGTATTACCAGCAACCATAGTAACAGAAAATATTTTATCTTCAGGGTTTTTTAAAGGCTTCCCATCAATATCAAGATTTTTAATAAACCTGTTTTCAATCAAAAAAACTGATCTTGCATATTGCATTTCATCAACAAAAGAAGCAACTATGTTTTTTTCAATTTCATACTCTTTAATACCAATATCAAGAAAAGAATTTATAAGAATATCAGATTGATTAAAAATAGCTACTAATTCCGTTGTCGATATGACATCAACAATAGCAGGGTTTATTGCTATAGTCATAGTGCCTTCTATATATTGATTTTTTGATGCCCTAACATATTGATTTTTTGGTATAAAGAAAAACCCACAAAAAATAAGAAGAAATAACGAAAGAGAAACGCTTACAAGTAGCACGCGGTAACGTAATAAAACAACAAAAATATCAATCAGACCGAAATCATCATTGTTATTTTCTTCTTTCATAATACCTCACAAATAAAAATCTCTCATAGTTTTTTTCTTTTAAACCCAAATTATTAACTTATAATTTACTTTTACCAACTTCATTATTTATAAAATCATTATATGCAATTCTTAATCCTTCATCAAAACTTGTTTTATTATTTATTCCCATTTTTGATGCTCGAGAAATATCAAGTAATTTTTGAGGCGTACCATTAGGTTTTGTTTTATCCCATTGAATAATACAATTGCGGTTTGGAACATCAGCATATACGATATCACGTATTTTTTCAGAAAGTCTTTTGATTGAATATTCAATACCGCTACCAAGATTAATAAAATCTCCAGCTTCATTGTTTAAATCAGATGCATTATATTTTTCCATTAAATAGACAACAGCATCAGCAAGATCAGTACTAAATAAAAACTCTCTTAATGGCGAACCATCTCCCCACAAAACAACTTTATCGGTACCAGAGATTTTTGCTTCATGAAATTTTCGAATCATTGAAGGTAATACGTGAGATTCATTAGCATCATAATTATCTCCAGGCCCATAAAGATTAGTAGGCATCACAGAAAGATAATTAGTTCCATATTGATGATTATAGGCACTACAAAGTTTAATAACACTTATTTTTGATAATGCATATGCATCATTGGTTTTTTCTAAAGGTCCGGTCAAAAGGTACTCTTCTTTCATTGGCTGTAGGGCTAATTTAGGGTAAATACAAGAAGAACCTAAATTTATCAGTTTCTTAACTTTATTTATATATGATGCATGAATTACATTAAATCCCATTAACATATTCTCATATATAAAATCACCGGGAAAATTAGAATTTGCCCAAATGCCGCCTACTTTTGCCGCTGCTAAAAAAACAAAGTCTGGTTTTTCACTTTCAAAAAAAACATTAACATCATTTTGATTAATTAGATTTAATTCTTTATGCGACCGTGTAATAATTCTTTTGTAGCCCAAAAGAGTCAATTTATTGATAATTGCACTTCCGACAAGCCCAGTATGACCAGCTACATAAATTTTAGCATTTTTATTCATATTCTTATCTCATTCAAAAAAGTTTTCTATTTTATATCCACCTTTCTGCAGGTGAACTATTTTTTGTGCATGCAAGATATCATTCTCTACCATCATTTTAACTAAATCCTGCAATTGTACTTTAGGTTTCCACCCTAATCTTTCCTTTGCTTTTGTGGGGTCACCAATTAATATATCAACTTCTGCAGGACGGAAATATCTCGGATCAATTTCCACAAGGATTTTTCCGCTTGAGGTTTCAATTCCCCTTTCATTAATACCAGAACCATCCCAGGTAATATTAATCTCTACCTCAGAAAAAGCCATGGTTATAAAATCTCTCACAGTTGTTGTTATCCCTGTAGCTATAACATAATCATCTGCCGTTTCTTGTTGAAGCATCATCCACATTACTTCTACATAATCACCAGCGTACCCCCAATCGCGTTTTGAATCAATATTTCCAATAAATAATTTTTCTTGTAATCCTAATTTTATTCTTGCTACTGCACGAGTAATTTTACGAGTTACAAAGGTTTCTCCACGAATTGGACTTTCATGATTAAATAATATTCCGTTACACGCATAAATCCCGTAACTTTCTCTATAATTTACTGTTATCCAATATGCAAATAATTTTGCACATGCATAAGGACTACGGGGATAGAATGGGGTTAATTCATCTTGAGGCAACTCCTGAACCTTGCCATAAAGTTCGGAAGTTGATGCTTGATAAAAACGGACTTTCTTATCCATCCCTAATATACGGATCGCTTCCAGGAAGCGAAGAGTTCCAAGTCCATCAACATCTGCCGTATATTCGGGAACCTCAAAGGAGACTTTAACATGGCTTTGCGCGCCAAGGTTATATATTTCATCAGGTTGTACCTGTTGTAAAATACGTACTAAATTTGATGTGTCAGTTAAATCACCATAATGAAGAAAAAAATTTTTATTATTTGCATGGGGATCTTGGTAAAGATGATCAATACGCTGTGTATTGAAACTTGAAACACGTCGTTTCACACCATGAACCTCGTACCCTTTTTTTAACAAAAACTCAGAAAGATAAGCTCCATCCTGACCAGTTATTCCTGTAATTAGTGCTTTCTTTTTAGTAGTCATGAAATAATCTCTCCTGAAATTACTTAACTTCTTATGGTTTCATATTATTCTATATCCTTTTTAAGGAAAGAAAAAATAAAATGAAATAAAAATTTAGGATAAAATAAGAGTATTCGCTTTATTACTTTTGGTTCTTTTATTATTCTATATAAAAAACGCAAATTATATTTATTTATATAGGACGGATAAAATATTTCATTCATTGAGGTCTGGTGAATAAAACCACCACATGTGTATATTACTCCTAAATACTTTTTATTAATAAATCTAACTGCGACTTCATCCTGTTTTCTCGCACCCATGCCTATTAAAATTACATCTGGTTTAATGGTATTAATAATATTTAAAATAAATCTATCATTAATATCTATAAAGCCATTACAATAAAAAACAACTTTGCTATCAGGATACTTTATACTATAAATTGAAACAAATTTAGTGAGTGATTCTTCAGTTGATCCTAAAATAAAAATCGTTTTTTTATTACGATTCATATACGCAAAGACATTAGTTGCTACAGATGTAAAATCAAAGGAGTATCGTATTATACGTTTTTTTAAAAAAATCCAAACTAATTTCTTTATAAAAAAACCATCAGAAGCAATAAAAGTAAATTTATTATAATCAATATTTGCACCAAGACTCTTTTCAAGAGTAAAGGGATTTAAAAAGGTAATATATTTTGTACCATCAGGTAAAAAATCTTTATTCGCCTCAGGCTGCTTAGCTAGAAAAATATTAAACAATTCTTTAAAAGACAAATTCATATTATTTTTTCATAAAATTACTTGATTCAAAAACCACGAATTTTTCGTAAAATACTTATGATTCCCATCTTATCCAAGAAAAAGACAAGTTTTTTATATAAAAAGTTTTTTTTATATCTTGGTATCCATGAGCCCCTATACCAGTGAATACAATATGTATTCTTAGTGGTTTTTAATTCCCCGCTTTTTTTTTCTTCATCCCATAAAAAGGGATTAAAGTACTCTGCAGGCAATAATAACAAGTCTTCTTTTTCGATAGGTATTAATTTCTCTCCCCATTCATCGAAAGCTTGCCGCATTACTACAGGCAAAGGCATCAAATTTGTTTTTGATTTTAGAATTGTAAAAACCTTATCAATAAAAATATTATTTGGAATCGCTGCTATAAAATGCCCTCCGATATTTGTGCCTTCAATACCAATAATTAAACTTGTTTCTTTTTCGAGCAATGGTCTAAAATCCTTTAAAACTTCAACATCCATATCTAAATAAATACCACCAAACTCCTTTAAAGCCCAAATCCTGACATAATCCGCAGCAAATGCCCATAATTTTTTTCTCACGAAATATTGAAAAGACTCAGAATTAATTACTTCAATTGGCAAATTCTGCATTGTCCAAAGAAAAAAATCATAATTTTTTAGATTTTTTTTCCATGATTCCAAACATTTTTTAGTTTTCAAATCATATTCAGATCCTGAAAGCCAACAGTAATGGACTTTTTCTGGTATCAATTTTTTCCCCCACGATCACGAATCTTTCGCATAAAATTTATAAAATTTGGAAATAACTTTGCTATCAAAACAGAAAAAATATTTACTATCAACCTTCCTGAGACCAATGGTAATCGGAAAAATACATGGCTAAGTTTTTTACTTTCCAGGAGAACCGTTTTTACTACTTCAAAACGAGATAAAATACTATGTTGTGCGGAAAAGGAATTTAAATTATATGAGACAGTAGCCATAATTTCGGAAAAAGAATCTTTTTTAAAATCAGGGTCTTCTAATATTTTGTATATCAAATTAAAATCGGCAGCAGATTTATATCGCGTGTCATACAAACCTATTTTTTTATAGGTGTCATTACGTATATATGTTGCTTGGTGACAAAAGCCCTTCCACAAGTTCTTTTCAGAGTAAACTTTTTTTTCAAAATCACCCCAATAGCTTTCTACATAAAATGAACAAAAAATAGCGTCAGAGTTTTTTACTGTTTCTGAATAGTCAATAAAGAGTTTTGATAAGCTAGCCTCATCGTAGAAAGTATCACCAGCATTCAGGAAAACAATCCACCTCCCTGTTGAAACTATCAAACCCTTATTCATTGCATCATATATACCATTATCTGTTTCGGAAATACCAATAGAAATAATATCTTTGTATTGTTTAAGTAAATCAGTGGTATTATCGCTGCTCTTTCCATCAATAACAATAAATTCATAATCCTTAAATGTCTGAGCTTTAATACTTAAAATCGTTTCCTGTAATCCAGAATAATCATTTCGAACAACAGTAATAATACTAACCATTTTTCCCACAAAAAACCTCTAGTTTAATCATCTTATTATGGTTTATTTTACAAAGAAAAACATGTTTTTATTGTTTTGCAATTCATTTATTGCAATCCTAAAAAAGAGAATAAAGAAAGCTGAGTACCCAATAGAACTTAAATAGGGTCGCTGTAAAAAAAGAAGGATCATAACAAAAATGAGCATTCGTTTTGAAGAGAAAAAAACAGCTATAGACATTATTAAAACACCGAAATAATAGGGTAATGAAACAAAAAGCCCATCTAAAGCAAGTCTTGTCAAAGGATTTTCACCAATTGTACCATACTCTTTAAAAACATTATCGTATCCATATGCTCCCCAAAATATTCCATTTTCGGAAAGGAAATGGAAAACAGCCTTTAATTGTATAGATCGATTATCACCAACAAAGCGTCCTGTATTAGAATTAAATTTTAGCCGTTCCAAAACAAGCGCATTTATTGCATCAAACATAACCAAAAAAAATATAATTATTGAAATAATCAATACGATATCATATAGCACTTTTGATTTAAAACTTATTCTTTTATGAATATAAAAATAAATCAAAACACTAAACAATAAATGCGCTAAAGAAAAAGTTACACATCCCAATATAAGCAGTAAAATATTTTTTTTATCTATTTTATTTAAATATAAACGCAATAGCACTATTGAAATAATAAAAAACGATAAAGCCCCGGGTTCATCATATATCCCAGAAGGACGAATAAGCTTTCCAAATCTAACATTAGAAAATGTTGTCAAATACCAATAATTAGGTCTTGTATCAGGGTTAATTATTGTCCCTGTTGGAAGGCCTCCCTTCAGGCTATAAATAAGCCCAACCCAGCAAAAAATAAGCATAACTAAAAAAAAATTACTTGCCAGATCAACAAAATCTTCCAATGTCTCATGATTTAAAATATTATGCAAAACCAAATAAGATATTAAAATGAAATTAATTATAATAAGTTTGATATCTTTATAGTAAAAGGCGGTAATTGAACAAATCATTAACATAAGCAAGATTGATAAAATTACCCATTTTTTTCCTTTGTATAAAAAGAAAAAAAATGGGCTGCTTAATATAAGGATAATTATACTTTCAGACATACCGGTTAACCCGATATAATTTAAAAATGGAGATGGTAGAATTAAAACACAAAAAAAATAAATATGCAGACTATTTTTTTTTATACTTTCTGATTGATACATACTTTTAATTTCTTTTAACCCATTCAATCATTTCGAAATGTTTGTTTATTATAGGAACAGCAGAATAATTAGAAATAGAACTAAAATCAAAAAAAAGTTTACTGGAATATAAACATTTCATTATGCCATTTTTTAAATCATCTATATCTTTATAATTCGCCAAATAACCAGTTTTTAGGTTAACAAGATCAGGAATTCCACCAATGTTAAAACCCACGACCGGGGTATGTGTAGCTAAACTTTCTAAAATAGTATTGGGAAGATTATCCGCTAAAGAAGATACACAAAACAAGTTAGCTGCATTATAAGCCAGATTAAGAGAATAGACATCGGAAAGTTTACCGAGAAAATGAGTTTTAAAAGGTAAAATTTCGGCAATAGTTTTATTATAACTACTGCCGAATATCAATACTTCAATATCATCTCTTTTTATTTTAGGATCGATAGCCAAAGCCTGTAAAGCAAGCGAAAAATACTCAAATCCTTTATATGGATTTGAAAGTGCTGAATCTGCCCCAAAAAGTATTATCTTTTTATTATATTCCAATCCAAGGCAATCACGTGAGAATAAAGTATCCACGGGCTTAAAGTTATTTTCTGGAATTATGTTAGGTATATGAAAAACTTTATTTGTTTTGGTAACAAAACTCTTTTTTATTGAATCGAACAACCACTTACTCGGTGAGATAAAAAATAAATTTTTATATTTATTAAATATTTTTGCTTTTTTCTTTTGCTGGTAGAACGAAATATCCTTTTTTCGTTTTTTCTTTATATATGGGCAGTAATTACAAACAGACTGATATTTATCACAATCAAAAGAATGATGACACCCTCCTGTTATTGGAAACATATCATGCAAAACCCAAAAAACAGGTTTTCCCGATTTCAAAATTTTTTTTAAAACCTGATAATTAATAAAGGAATCATTCACCCAATGTAAATAAATAACATTATATTTAGAAATATCAATATATTTTGTTACTTTAATTCCGAATTTAAACCTAGAAAAGCGACCTTGCTTATTACTTAGGTATATTGTACTCCAAATTTTTTCTTTCAGTCGATGATAAAGATCAAGCGGGGTAAGAGTTTTAGGTAAAGTTAATATATCCCCCTGATCTTTTATTGATTGATGCAATGCTAATAATTCAGAATCAATATTACAATTCCGCATGGCCTTATGCAGGCGATAAGCAGCAATAGCAGCACCACCAGAAATATCATTTGTATTTATATGTAATAATTTCATTTTAAAAACCCAATCGAGTTAATTATATTTATTATTTTCAATTTTTTGAGTTAGCTAAATAATCAATTACCGGCCTAATTGCAACATTGATATCACATCTTGCGAAACCATATGAACGAATGATTCGTGAAATCTCTTCACTGTTATTATTTTTGTATACTTTATTAAAATAATTAACTACAGAAATTATATCAATAGGGCTATCATCTTCAGGAACTCTAAGCAAATAAGGCCATTTATCATCAACGAAGTCAATTTTAACACTTGATATCATAGGTAGCCCATATGCAACGTATTCCCGAGACTTTAACTCACTAGATAAATAGCATTTTTTTCTATGCGCTCCTAATGAGCAGACTCCAATATCACAATGATTTGCAATTGCATCTAAATCCTTTCCAGATTTCAATCCATAAAAAAAACAGTATTGGTCCAATTTTGATTCTAAACATATATTTTTATATATTTCATATTCTTTTCCATCCCCTACAAAATGTAATTTTACAATAGTTTTTGAATTAATAATAATATCTCGAACATATATCTCTAATCCTTTTAAGATCCTATCATAGCCATGCCAAAAGGAAAATTGAGAAATAATAAGTAAATTAATTTCATTATTTTTTATTTCATTAATTCGCATTGGTATCCTGGAAAAATTCAATCCATTTGATATTTTAATCGTTGAAATATCAAAAATCTGTTCATCGCCTGAATATGTCGAAATAGCATTGACATATCTTTTTATTTTTTTCCTAATCAGTTTATCTATTAATAAAAATATCTGTGATTTTAAATCTGTTCTTCTGTATTCATCATCATACGGATAAGTGGGGATTTCTAAAATTATTAGAATTTTTTTTTCTGCTATTTTTTTTAATAAATTCAAAAAGGGGAATGTTAAAAGCCAATATCTAATATAGAAAAAATCACAGTTGTAGTAAGAGTTCGGAATATTCTTTGTATATTCTTTTTTATTTAGTAGCAAGTTTATTTTTCTAAATCCTTTTTTTTGAGGTAAAAAATCAGCAATATTTAAAACTGAAATATCTATTTCATGGTTTTTAAATGCATCAATCTGATCTAATACTTTTTTATAAACACCATTATTTTTATTTTTATGAAAAGATTTTTCAAAAAACACAAGATAATATCCCGTCATAGTTTAAAAACCTTTCCATCTTCAATCGCTACACTTTTAACACAATTACGCATGTCAACAACAAGGCTGGCGTTTTTAACAATATAATCCACATCAAACACCTTATGATTTGTGGTAAATACAACACAGTCAGCATTCTGAATTACTTTATCTGAGAGTTCTACACTATTATATTGGTTACCGGCCTTATCTTTTATGTAAGACACATAAGGGTCATGGTATTTGATGATGGCCCCCTTTCTTGCTACCTGTTCTATTACAAGTAGAGCAGGACTTTCACGGGCATCATCAATATCAGGTTTATAAGCCACTCCCAAAAAAAGAATAGTGGATCCGTTCATAGGTTTTTTGTGCCGGTTAAGAGCATAAGAAATTTTATTCATCATTCGATATGGCATCAGGTCATTAATTGCCCCTGCGGTATGAATCATTGATAAATTAAAATTATAGTTTTTTGCAATATATTCAAGATAAAAAGGATCGAGAGGGATGCAATGACCACCAATACCTGGACCGGGGTAAAATGCCTGAAATCCGTAAGGCTTTGTTTTTGCAGCCTCAATCACTTCCCAGATATTTATATCCATTTTGCCAGAAAGAAGTGCAAGCTCATTAATCAGAGATATATTTATTAATCTATATGTATTCTCAAGTATCTTAACCATTTCAGCAACACGAGGAGAAGAAACAGCATGAAGATGCTGTATTGCAATTCCATATATAGCCAGAGCAATGTTCTGAGCCTCCAAGCCAAGAGCACCGACAACTTTTGGAGTATTTTCAGTCTTATAATCCTGATTGCCCGGATCAACCCGCTCAGGACTAAAACAAAGCCAGAAATCTTTTCCTTCGATCAAAGAAGATTCGCGCTCAACTATAGGCTTCATAAAAGTTTCTGTAGTTGTCGGATAAGTAGTGCTTTCCAAACTGATAAAAGTCCCAGGCTTCATATTTCTGCCAATATCGATACAGGATTCTTCAATATACTTCATATCGGGTTTCTTGAATTTATCTAGCGGCGTCGGAACACAGATAAAAAGAGCGTCACACTCTCTGATTCTTAAAAAATCAGTAGTAGCAGACAATTTTTTTGTCTCTTTTACGACTACCTCAAAATCCCGATTATTTACATCACCGATATAGTTTTTTGCAAGATTAACTGCTTCTGCTTTTTTTTCGCTTTTTTCAAATCCGATAACATGAATATTTTTACAGGCAAAAGTAACAGCCAAAGGTAATCCTACATATCCGAGCCCTAGTACACCAACTTTTATTGTTCTATCACTGATTTTTTCCATTATTACATCATAACTTGTCATATTGTATCCTTCAGTTTTCAAGAAATAATTAACATAACCACCTGTTACAGATTTTAAATCACACTGCATATTCTACAAATCAAGTTTTTGCTACTTATCATACTTTCAACAGAATGTGAATCACTTCCAATCCAAACTTTAAGTCCGGGACTCTGCCAGAATGATTCTGTTACACAATCATTATACTTACTTGTATTGTATTCTAGATATTTCCCCTCACTAAGAGCGGCAGACTTGAGGCGGGTACAGAATTCTCTTGAAAAAAAGGCGGAAAAAAACTGATTTTGCCCCAAAGAAAATGGATGTGCAAGAACATCAACAAGGGGGTTTTTCATCACATTTAGCATTGCAGATTCTACAGAGGTCAAAACCCTATCCTTATTATTTTGAGTTATTTCGGCGGTTCGAAAATATTCATCGTTACCCAATGGGATACGGTGAATGGCAGCAAGAATAATTTTTAACCGGTCCCGATATTGCGGGTTGAAATCAATTTCCCCATCAGGATTTATTATTTTTGCTTCAGCTCCAATATCAATTACAAGGTAATCAGAAAACTCTTTTTGTAATTGCTCAATTTCAAGAATATATGTTTCAATCCAAGAGGAGCTTCTTCGGATATGATCAGTAAATGTTATCTGTCTATATCCAAGCTGTACAGCCGTTTCTGCCATAGACCTAAGTGTATTATGTCCATCAGAAAAAAGGGTATGTAAATGATTGTCCATTAGCATCAAAATACACCTCCTCCCAATATCGGCACATGCGAATTCCCCACTGCGGCTCAACTTGAGGAACTTTCTGTCCCGAGCACAGGAGTATACCATAATAAGGAAGATTTACACCTGCAGCAACAGAAATAACAATCGATCCCTGCAACCTGGGATTTATTTCCAATATCTGTGGAAGTCCATTAATATCTTGCTTAAACTGAATACCGATGTTTCCATTCAATTTAAACATGCGGCATATCCTCTCAGAAAAATCTATAATAGAAGGTTCCTGTACTGTAGTAGCATCAATACTTATGCCACCATTCATCCGATTTCTCAACCGTGGGATACAATACAAAAGCGATCCATTATCCACAAGGCAATCAACACTCCACTCCGGCCCAGGAAGATACTCCATTACAACAAGATTAGGAAGCACGCGATCAATAAATAAATTTATTGCTGATTCATAATGAATATAAGCAGTATTTGGTTTTTCTTCAAAAAGAAGCCTGAACTCATCTATATCACGAGATAACACACGGAAACCTCTACTTCCATTTGACAAAGCAGGTTTAAAACATACGGTTTTTTCGGGATAGCCGAGCTTTTCACAGGCTTTTTCAAACTGATCAACATCATTGCATAAATAAAACTCCGGTGTCTGCAGTCCATTTCTTTGTAATGTTGCGAGCAGCTTGTATTTATCATTAATAATATGAAGGATTTTAGCATCCTGAACACAAATATTTATTCCCAGTTTATAAAAATTGTGTTTATTTGCGGCAAATAGAGATAATTCTCTTGTTACAAGAGGAATAATTATATCTATAGATTCCTTCTCACATATATTTTTTATTTCTGAAATAAATTTTTGGTCACCTGCCCCAGGCACTGTATAAAATTTATCTGCCAAAACCTGACCATATGCATATGGGTTAATGTCAACACAGGTAATCTGTATTTCAGGATTTCCATTTCGCAGACACTTAATAATTCCCGCAGCGCCTGGAGCTCCTCCGCCGGTCAATAAAATATTCATATCCACTCCTTGAATAGCTATTTATAAAAAACCGGGTGTTTTTATTTATCAAAATCATCAGAGGAAATAAACTCTTGAAGATTTTTAAAATTGTCATTCATATTTATGTATCTATTTTTATTCCCAGCAGAAATAAAATGAAATAATTTATTTCTACATGTATCCTTTTCTGTAGTATACCAAAATGGATGTGTCAACAAATGAATTTTTTTAAATTCACCGGACAAAACAAGGTCTTCAACATTTTCACACCAGTTATGGCGGGAATCTGAAAGATATTTAAATTTCCTAAAAAATTGCTGGCTATAGCTATTAATAATTCCGGGAATAGAAATATTCGCTTTTAATACAAATTGCGATGGTCGATGCATTGATACTGTTTTTACAGGAATATCCACCGCAGCAGAAAGGATATCCACCTCCTTTTTTATATACTTAATATATTCTTCAACATTTTCATTAAGAGAATATTTAGTTTCATCAAAATGGAGCCCTACTTCATGCCCCAAAGTGATAATTCTTTTCAGGGAATCAGAATATCTGGTTGAAAAGACATTATAAAAATCTGTGTTCAAAAGAATAAAGTAAACAGCCTTTATAGCCCCATCAAATTCCGAAGCCTCAAACTCGGCCATATCAACAGCTTTTTCAATACTGTAATCAACATCATGACGGAGAATACAGATTTTTTTCTGCTTAAGATTTATTTCGGTTGATTCTTTTAAAGAGTATTCATGATAACCTGAAAACGAATATCCCTCTGACAATATATCATGTAGAAGTTCCCCATATGCAACATAAGTAAAGTCAGTAATTTTCAGTTTCTACCTCCTTTTTCTATTTCATAGTTCTTTCAAGAAATTATATTGGATAGAGCAATTTTATATATTCTTCAAATGTTTTATTTGTAAACTGTTTATTCTTAATTTTTTCAAAAGAAATCTCATTTACATCTTCATAAAGCAAACCATTCTTATCAGTAAGAAAAATATCCTCTAAAACAAAATTAGTATTCTTCTTAAGTAGTGGTACAACTCCTGCAATCTGATATTCATAAAATCGATGAGGAATATTAATCTGGTCAAACGAGAAAACCGAAGTATCAGGAATGAATGCGTGCAGTATACCGACATCATATTGGCTCAATATCTTATACGCATTTTCATAGTCAGTCTCAAAATCAAGTTTTTGTTCTATTCTAAAATTGTGATTTTCTTGTGCGAGCTCACAATAGGGATTATTTCCATTTATAGGTATTATATTACCGGTATGTAGATGCACAACCATTCCCGCATCAAGATATTCCTTTATTAGTGGAATATAATAAAGTCGACCACCACTTCGAGGTTCATTTTTATCAGATAAAACTCGTCCGGCTAAAATAACAGCATGAACCAGATTGTCTTTCGCAGACAATTTAGGCAAGCGAATTACTGAAGCAACAATACTAGCTTTACGCACATCTTCATCCAAACCGATTAAAATCTCTTTGTTTTCGAATATTCTTTTATACTTCTTTTTAAAGAAAGAAACATTTTGATTTGCGTTAAAAATTATTCGATAGCTTTTTTTCAGACAGCTCATCTCAAGATAATTATAATACTCTCGTGTCTCTTTCTGTGCGCGAGTTATTCTTTTTTTTGTTTTTATAAGAAGAGTAAGTAAATTTGAATCATCAAAATCATTATAACTTGAATGAATATATCCTACATCCATCTTTTCTATTCTCTTTAATTGCATTAGATTACAAATTCTTAGAAGAAAAATTAAAAAAGAAGAAATAACATCAAACTTCATGTTCAGTTTAGTTTTATTTAATAGTCTGAGTAAAATTCTGTTTCTGTAGGAGCCGTTCTTAAATTTAATATAATGGATATGTGGATCAGATAACTCAACTTCTTCTTGAAATGAAAATATATATATTTCATCAAAAACAGCCAAAGCATCCAACCATCTATTACGAGGTATATTAAGTGATCCAATCTTTAAGAGTACCTTTTTCATAATATATCAAACCCCTGCTCTTCGGCTTTAGCAAAAGCCTTTTCTATCACTTGATGCATATCATAATATTGATAATCCCCGAGACGCCCCCCAAAAATTACTGAATTATGATTATCAGCCATTTCTCTGTATTTCGTATAAAGAGAATTGTTTTTCTCATCATTCAATGGATAAAAAGATTCAGCACCTTCCATCCATTCAGAGGGAAATTCCCGAGAAATAACAGTTTTAGACTGGTTTCCGAATTCAAAATGTTTATGTTCGATTATCCTAGTATAGGGGACATTTAGATCCGTATAATTTACAACCGCATTTCCTTGGTAATTATCACAATCAATAGTAATTGTTTCAAATTTAACTGTACGGTATTCCAATTTTCCGAATTGATAATTAAAATATTCATCTATCTTACCCGTAAAGACAATATTATTTGCACATTGCTCCCAGTATTTTCGATCCGCAAAAAAATCAGTTTCAATTTTTGTTTCTGTATTTTCCAGTAGTATATCAATAATCTTATTATATCCTCCAATAGGAATTCCTTGATAATCATCATTAAAATAATTATTGTCGAATGTAAATCTCACAGGCAATCGTTTGATGATAAAAGCAGGAAGCTCTGTACATTTTCGCCCCCATTGTTTTTCAGTATATCCTTTTATGAGAATTTCATAAATTTCTTTACCAACTAAAGAAATTGCTTGTTCTTCTAGATTTTTTGGATTACTAATGCCTGCTATCTTTCGCTGTAGATTAATCATCTGCTTAGCTTCTTCAGGAGTTTTTACTCCCCATAGTTTATAAAATGTATTCATATTAAAAGGAAGGTTATAAAGACACCCTCTATAATTTGCTAGTGGTGAATTTATAAATCTATTAAATGGAGTAATATTATTTACAAAATCCCATACCTTTTTATTTGATGTATGAAAAATGTGAGCACCGTATTTGTGAACATTTATACCCTCAACATTTTCACAATAGATATTTCCACCAAGATGCGGCCGTTTATCAATAACTAGACACTTTTTTCCTGCTTGTTGAGCTTTATAAGCAAATATAGCGCCAAATAAACCAGAACCAACTATTAGATAGTCAAAAACACTCATATTAATCCTACATTTTCATGAAAATAAATGGAATATTCGCTTCAACACAAACTTTTTTTATTTTTTTTGCTACATCTTCTGATGGAGGAATAAACCTAGGCATTGTTTTTTTTAAAAGTTTATATTTCTTTTCAGCCAGTTGATGTACATTAAAACATTCAACTTTTAATGGCCGATATCTCTGTATTACATTACAAATAAGATCTATATTTTGTTGCGATGATGTCAATTCATTAACTAAAGGAATTCGAAAAATCATATCAACTTTTTGCAAAAACAAGATTTCGAGATTATTGTAGAAAACCTTTATATCTCCGCCTAATAGATTTTTACATTCTTCAGAAGACAGAATTTTTAAGTCAACATAAAATATGTTAATGTATTCAAAAACGCTTTTTAAAAAAAAATCTGGTACAAATAAAGATGTTTCAACACATATATGTATTTTGGCATTAATAAGTCTTCGCAATAAGTCTCGAATTCGATGAAGTTGCAGCAAAGGTTCTCCGCCTGAAAAAGTAACTCCGCCTGAATCACGAAAAAAAGGCAAATCTAAAATAATTTCATCATAAAGGTCTCTAGATGAATATTGAACACCGAAAATATTTATCGCATGTATGGGACAATTAAAGTTAACAATTGACCCTCCACGTAATATTGGGCATTTTTCATTACAAATACACGTATTATTATTTTTAACACACAAAGACTCATCATAATAATATTCTTTCTGGAAAAAAATGGTTTCAGGATTAGCACACCAGGGACAGTGAAGTGAACATCCTTTAAAAAAAACTGTAGTACGAATGCCAGGGCCATCATGCAAACATGTACGTTGTATATCAGTTATAAGAACACTCATGTTCCAATGCTCGCTCAATTAAAAAATCCTTATAATTATCCGGAAGGTCATTAAAATAAGCACTAAATCCCCAGACCCGAACAATCAGATTTGGGTAACTTTCAGGGAACTCCTTTGCCTTAATTAGAGTTGAACTGTTAGTAACATTTAACTGTATTTGAAAAACACCATTTATAAAGGCTGCCTTTAAGAGAGAAGCAAACTGGTCAAAATTATTTGATATAAACTGAGGCGATACAATAAAATCGACTACGTTTCCATTAAATCTATTCTGTGCATAATCAAGTTTTGAAGCAAAGGAGAATAAAGAAGTAAGATCGGATTTTTTTTCATTAGAAATATGAACAGAAAATGGAGTATTAGCATTTCTGCCATCAGGAGTAGCCGGAAAATTTTCTGAAGCACCAATATAACTTGGAGAGCTTAATCCAATCTTTATTTTATGCAAAAAATTATCAGGAATTGCCGATATTACAGCATTACTCGCGGTAATAAAGATTTCATTTGTTAATGATATAACTTCATCAGTATCACAACCGAACCTATTTGGTTCATTTCGAAAAAGCTTCTGAATATCATCTGCCCCTTTAAAATCAGCAAGCAAAATACTTTTCAGTTCTTCAAGAGAAAAAAGTTGCAAGCTAAAAACATACTTCTTAATATTTAAGAGAGAATTAATCACATTGGAAAGAGCAACAGAAGTAAACCCATAATTATTGTACTTGGCTCCACCATCAGCAATATCAATTCTTTTTTCGATACAATTATCAATAAACAGAGAAAGCAATGGGGATTTTCCCCAAGTATATTTCATTACTGTTTTCACTTGCTGAACACAGTAAACACTTAATTGGATCTTATAAGCCTGGATCATTGCATTGAATGAAATATAATCTTCATCTGAAAAAATTATTTTCCTGAATGGCTCTGCAAAATTTAAATAACAAACATTATTGGCATCGGAAGATTTACCAATAATGAAAGGTTCCCAACAGGCTGATGTACCATAGTTGTAAGCATCTTTTTCATCATATCCAAAATTGATCAACGCAGGAATAATAACTTCATCATTTGAAAAAAGGGGGTATCCGATCCCTGTCTGTAGACATTTAATGCTTTCGTATAATGGTTCAATAGGCATTTTTTGACTTACACGAACAAGAAGCTTTGGATCAGGAAGTTTAAGTTCTTTAGCTGCTTGTATAAAATAACTCGTTAATTCACTGGAAAAATAATGCCCATCTTCATTTATGCCACCCAAGATTATTATCTGACCAGTATCACCCAACAACATATTACTTTTAAATGCATAATCTTTATGGAGTAAAGTTAAAAAGTCTTTAATAAAGGAAAGTGCTGTTTCCCGATTAATAATTCCATTTTCAATATCATGCCTATAATAGGGATCAAGCATTTTATCCAGATGGCCGAGACCAATCAGTGTATGACCTTCCTGCCAAATCAACTGATTAGTGAATAAAATACGTTGCAGGGCTTCATAAAAACTTTCTGCACGCTCCGAAAACAATCGTTGTAAATGATTTATTTTAAATGTATTAAATTTACTGTTTCTTTTTTCAAGGTATTTTATACATCTTACAACATAATCTTTTATATATCCCCAGATTATTGACCTTTCTTCCAATTCAAAAATAGAATGATTAATCAAAACAGAATAATCTGGAGTTAGGTTACCAATGACACGATCAATATAAACAACATAAGTTGATGTATCAAGAGAATAAAAAAAAGGAGAATTTTCATCATCTGATATTTTAACTATCTTTAAAAGTTTCCTTGTTCGCTGTAATACATCTTTCATTAAGAGGAAATTATTAGAAAGAAAGAGAAACATAACTTTTAACAAAGTTCTACATTTAGATTCAGATATATTTCCATACTTTTTAACATACAATTTTACTGCTGCGTTTCTATATAAAAGCAAAGTAGCCATTCCTGGAATAGCTTTTATAAACATTTTTAATCTACTAAACATTTTCAACTCCTCTTAAGAATCTTAGTTAGAATAGAAAAAATAAAAGGATCTCTCAATAGGAGCAAAATAAGAATATAAACAGTTGAACAGGCGCCAATAATAACAAATAAAGCAATCGGACCTGACAATAATACATTTTTTAAAAAAAACAATAGCAAAATCATAATAAATGAGGAAAAGAAATAACGCCACAATCTTTTCAAAATCAACATAATATCTATCAATTTGTAAATATAAAAAAACTGTATTAGAACAATAATTGACTCAGCACAAACAGATGAAATAGCCGCACCAACTGCTTTATACTTAGGAATTAATATTAAATTTAATAAAAAATTTGAAAGTGCACCGATAATGACAGTAATGGTAAACGTTTTTTCCTTTTTTACAGGTATCAGATATTGCATACCAATAACATTATTCATTCCAATGGCCAAAAACAGCCCACTTAGTATTTGTATAAGTATTATTGACTTTTCATATCCCGGACCAAAAAAAACGGGAACAAATAAATCTGCAACCCCAATAAGACCAAACATCATTGGCAAACCAATAGCAAACACAAATAAAAATGATTGAGTAAGAGACTTCTTTATTTCATTATATTTTTTATTAGCATTTAAATTAGCTATTCGTGGAATTAATACAGTCCCCAAAGATGTTATAATAACAAGTAACAATTTTATAATTTTAATTGATTGTTCATACCATCCATTCTCAAGCGGCGAATGAGTAATTATCCCAATCATAGTTTTATCTAAAACAGTATAAATTTGTACTGCTATTTGTGGAACAAAAAGCAGTATTATTTTATTAAAATGTTTGAATGGCCGAAGAGTCTTTATATTAACTTTTTTAATCTCTTGGTATAAACCCTTAACAGCAAAAAATGCAAGATAAATATGCCCTATCAAGAAGGTACCAGAACCAATAATCACAGATATATACAAATCATCACTGCTTTTTATGAATAAAAAAATCAAAACTACAGATAATAGTTTAAAAAAAATATTCCGAAAGGCGATATTTTTAAAGTTTTCCATACCCTGGTAATACCAAGTAAAATCAAAAAGGCATGCAATAATATTAGCACTTTCAATTATAAAGAGAAGTTTATATTGGCCATACAAAATCACAAAAATGAAATAACAAAAAAGACTCATTAATACAGTAATAAACCGTATCAAAGATAATTCTAAAAAAACCTTTGTTTTCTTCGTTTCATTGTCTCTATTATAGGCAATCTCTCTCTGGCCATAGAGCCCAATACCTAATGATGCAGCCATAACAAAATAACTAACAACAGAATTTGTATAGCTTTGAATACCGATACCTTCCGCAGTCAAAACACGGGAAAGATAAGGTACAGTTATTAACGGAGTTAGCAATTGCAAAATCTGATATGAAAGATTATAAAAATAGTTTTTTTTTATTGATTGCTGAGGCATTCTTGACGATTCCTTATCAACATAACTATTAAAATATTTTATAAATTTCTGATTTGAGAAAAAGAAAGAAAGTTGGCCAAGCTATCAACATTTTTACTCAGTTTATAATCATTCTTATCTACCCTCCCTCTTATCATAAGCAGGGCAGCAGTAAACTAATATGGATGGATAGAAGATTTTTTCACTACCACACATCCCACACCTACCAAAGCATAATCCTCTATGGTAAACACCAAACACAATGGTTACAATGGAAGCACCTTTTTATACAATGGCATTCCGGTATTTATCCTTCTGCTCCACAAAAACCCGGGGGTTGATGACATTTGTGATCAGACAAGAGGGGCCGCGGAAATCATAATCCTCAATAATTTCATCTTCATACAGAGATACATTGTTCTGAATTTTTACATTACCTCGGGTTATATTTTTTCCATGATAAAACACCATAACTAATAATTCCTTCCGATAAAAGATCGTAACTTGTAGCCTAGGTTAGTTAAAAGATAATCTTGTTCTTCTGGTATTGCCATCATTACCCGACACTCAAAATAAACAAACAGATTTTAACATATAAACTTTTTTTTATAATCTACAAATTTGATTTCAATCTCTTCTTCTTTAGAAGGCGGCATTTTTTTATTATAATCTCCTAAGACAATTGGAGTAAAATTGGTCTGCATAAAAACTTTGTCAAGGGTGGTACTTATCATTGCTAATTGAGTCTCATAAATTCGCTCGCTAACATCAAGCAAAACATCATCTTTATATACACAAATATGCTGCTTCTCAATAATTCTCCCCGCATCAATATTCTGATCAATGAAGTGCGATGTAACACCCAAAGGAATTTCATTGTATATGGACCACAACATTGCATCTAATCCCCGGGCCTCCGGAATCAACCCAGGATGAAAATTGACAATTCCTTTAGAAAAGGCATCAATAATATGTTTTTTTAGGATTCTTGCCCCAGAGATAACACCAACTTCAATTACATTATCATATATAAACGATACAATCTCCGGAGAATTATGCGGCATTGAAAAATACGGAATATGTAATTCTTTGCATAGCTGCTTAGGATGCAGTAATCCTATATGGTGTATTTTTGACCTAATTACTGATTTGGGAATAGTCAATTTAACAGCATCTGCGGCAAAAACTCCTGCAATTTGCACACCGGAACTTATTAAATATAGGATAAAATCCTGGGTTTTTTTATGCGGGAAATTATACGCAAATAAAACTATTTTTTTTTTCAACATCCGTAAAATCTCCTGATTGACTCACACACATAACTAACCTCATCTTCAGTCAATTCTGGAAACATAGGCAATGCCAAGACATGTTCACACAGTCTTTCGGCCACAGGGAAATCACCTTTTTTGTGACCTAGATATTCAAAACACTTCTGTAGATGGAGAGGAACCGGATAATAAATCGACGTTCCGATTCCTTTTTCCTTTAAGTGTGAATCCAATCCGTCCCTTCTTTCCACCTGGAGGCAGAATACATAATTCACTTCTTTATTCGGCTTTTTAATAACCGGGAGTTTTATCCCGGGCACATCCTGCAGAAGTTCGCGGTATTGGGCGGCGTGTTTTGCCCGCTGGTAAATCACATTATCAATATGGGATAACTTAATGTTGAGTATCGCCGCCTGCAAGGTATCGAGCCGTGAATTGTAACCGATATAGTCGTGATGATATTTTTTGACGGCCCCATGGACCCGGTAGCTCTTTGCTTTTTTGTATAGCTCTTCATTATCCGTAATAATCATTCCCCCATCACCATATCCGCCCAAGGTTTTCGTCGGAAAGAATGAAAACACACCGAAATCAGCCATGGTCCCAGCATGTTTCAAGGAAACACCGCACAATGTCTGCATACCAAAAGCTTCTGCGGCATCTTCCAACACCGACAATCCGTGCCTCCGGGCGATCTCTGTACATCGTTCCATATCTGCTGTTTGAAGAAAAAGATCCACCGGCAGGATACCTTTGGTGTGTTTTGTAATCCGGTTTTCCGCGTCGGCCATATCCATACAGAAGGTATCTTCATCAACATCACAGAAGACCGGCTTCCCGCCAACTCGGGCAATACACGACGCAGAAGCAAAAAAGGTAAACACCGGGGTCACTACTTCGGCACCGTCCTTAAACCCGAGGATATCCGACGCAATTACCAGTGCATCACTGCCGTTTGCAACACCTACAGCGTATTTTGCTCTGGTATAATTCTGAATAGCTTCTTCGAATTCCTGAACTTGTTTTCCAAGAATAAAGCCGCCGGAACATATTACATCTGATATCGCTGTATCGAACTCATTTTTATACAGTTTATATTCCCGTGTAGCATCATAGAAGGGTACATTCATTTTTCAAAATACTCCATCATTTCAAGAGTCGAAAAATCACAAGGCAGATCCACGGGCATGCCTGTCTTCTGTGATCTATATATGGCCAGAATTATTTCCAAGGCTTTCTTTCCTTTCTCTCCGGGAACAAGAGGCTCCCGGTTTTCTGTTATTGCATCGACAAAATCCCTGAACAGGGCAGCGTGCCCGAAACCATATACAGTGGGAGGATCTTTTTCATTGGGATTAAGGACTTTCTCCTCGTTGTCACCAATAGTATCGGCATCGGAAAAGCGCCAGGTCTCGAGTTTATTGACTGCTATACCACCGATAACAACGGACCCTTTTTCACCGAAAACTGAAAGCGTCTCATTCAGGTTCTTCGGGTAAATATCCGCGGAACCTTCAATAATGCCCACAGAGCCGTTTCTAAATTCTACTATAGCCGCCCCGAAGTCTTCCGCTTCAATAGGCCGGATAAACCGGCGGGTCTGGGCCTGCACCCGAACAGCATCTTCCCCCATCATCCACTGAAGAAGATCAATACCATGGGTACACTGGTTCATAAGGGTTCCGCCGTCCATCTCCCAGGTCCCGCGCCAAGGGGCTTCGGCGTAATACGCATCGTTCCGATTCCATCGCACCTGGATCATACCATGGAACAGCTTTCCGAACCGGCCGGCTTCAAGGGCGGTGCGCAGCTTCTGCACTGGTGCGTTGAACCGGTTCTGGAAACAGACTGCCAGTTTTCTTCCAATCTTATGGGCTGCTTCATTCATGGCGTCCGCATCCCTGGTCGATAGGGCCATGGGTTTTTCGCAGATCACGTGGGAGCCTGCCTCCAGTGCAGTGATGGCAATCTCCGGATGTATCCCGGATTCGGTAGCAATGGTAACAATATCGGGAGACAGTTCCGATAGCATTTGTTTATAATCACTGTAAATTTTAACTTCACTGTCTGGGATGTTTTTTTTGTATTCAGTTGCCTTTTCCTCCGCCCGTTCAGTCAGAGGGTCACAAACTGCAATCAGTTTCATCACATCCGAGTTTTTTACAAACCCCTCAATATGCTTGAAGCTGATTCTGCCGCATCCAATTAATGCTACTGTATACACCTATATGCCTCTGTTTCTTAGTTATCCACGCTTCCCGTAATTCTTCTCAACCCAGTTCTTATACTCACCGCTTCTGATACCGTCAATCCACTCCCTGTTTTTCAAGTACCAGGCTACGGTTTTTTTCAAACCATCTTCAAAGGTTGAGCCGGGTTCCCAACCCAATTCGTCTTTTATTTTTGAGAAATCTATCGCGTACCGTCGGTCGTGCCCCGGACGGTCCTTCACATAGGTAATTGTTTCCCAGATTTTATCCGGATCAAGACCGGCTTGATCTGCAACAATATCAATCAATACAGAAAGAAGTTTAATGTTTTCCCATTCGTTACCGCCGCCGATGTTGTACTTCTCACCGATTCTGCCTTTTGCTATAACAGCCCACACCGCAGAATTGTGATCCTCCACATAAACCCAGTCACGGATATTTTTTCCGCCGCCGTATACCGGGAGATTTTTCCCTTCCAGCATGTTAAGGATCATCAAAGGTATGAGTTTCTCCGGGAACTGGTACGAACCGTAATTGTTTGAACAATTGGAAAGTGTCACTGGCAGCCCGTAGGTATGGTAATAGGCCATTACGAGATGATCACTGGATGCCTTGCTGGCCGAATAGGGCGAGCGGGGATCATACGCTGTTGTTTCCGTAAAATAACCTGTATCGCCGAGAGAACCATATACTTCATCAGTGCTAATGTGATGGAAAAGCACATCCTCTCGCATGGAACCACCGGCTCTCTTCCATATATTTCTCGCCGCATCGAGAAGCGTGTAAGTCCCCATCACGTTCGTTTTAATAAACGCCTCGGGTCCCAGAATGGAACGGTCCACATGGCTTTCGGCGGCAAAGTGTATTACCGTATCGATTTCGTATTTGTCAAAAATACTTTCCACAAAAGGCCGATCACAGATATCACCGTGTTCAAAAAAGTACCGGCCGCCGCCATGTTTGGTATCTATCTCCGCGAGACTCAATGCGTTCCCGGCATAAGTGAGTGCGTCCAGATTAATAATGCGGCCGTTAAAATCCGGAGTTTTATTGAGAAGAACACGGATAAAATTACAGCCGATAAAACCGGAGCCGCCGGTAACCAGGACATTCTTTAAGCTTCGCATGTATTAGGAAGAAACTTCGTCGTGACTGGCTGGAGGATTCCCGCCCGCCGCGACTTTCATTACCCGCCGAATAACCACCCAGAACGCACCCGCTCCCAGTGCAGCCCCGAGGGTATCCGCCAGCCAGTCCCATACGGAACAGCTTCTGCCGGGGACGAAGTACTGGTGGATTTCGTCGGCAGCTCCGTAAGCAGAGGCGATCAGGGCGGTAAAAATGAATGTCCGCAGGGGATGGTTTTTCCACTGATTCCCGGGAAACCAGAAACCAACGGCGGCGGCAAGCGCGGCGTATGCGAGCAGGTGCTGGAATTTATCGAATCCGAATATTCCCTTAACCGTGGGCAGGGTACTCTGGGATGATAGAATCCAGATGGCTGCGGCCAGAATGGGGGCGAAAGATCTGAGCAGTATTTTTAATCCTGTTTTTTTAAACAAAAAGAATCCTTTTTTTGCCCCTCAGGGCAGACCTCTTCCATAATAATTTAAATAATAATTGAGAAACTGAAAAACCTTGGCCGCCGCCGGAACAGGCTTGCCAAGTCCGGGGATCACGGAATGTCCTCCGTATATTTTTAACAATATCACATGCCCAGGGAGATGACAACGGTTACGTGATTAGTTGTTCAATTTTTGAACAAATATAATACTCAAAATTCATTTTTTGCTATTAAGAACCGGAACTTGATTTACCGCGGGAAATACCGGTACTGTGGGGTTACGGAGGGATCATCCATGGGCATTTTTGAAGCGATCATTCTCGGGGCTGTCCAGGGGATAACGGAATTTCTGCCGGTCAGCAGCTCCGGCCACCTGGTACTGCTCCAGAGAATTCTGGGTATTTCCGAACCGGCCCTGCTGTTCGACACCCTGCTCCACCTGGGAACCCTGGCGGCGGTATTTGTTGTCCTCTGGCAGGATATCTGGAATATCCTCCGGAAACCGGTGCAGAAACTCACGGGAATGCTCATTCTCGCCACCGTTCCCACGGTTATTGTGGCGCTGCTTTTTAAGGATACCATTGAAGGAGCCTTCCATTCGGGGAAGTTCCTGGGTTTTTCTTTCCTGATTACCGCCGCCGCCCTGGTAACATCGGAGCTGCTTTCCCGGCGGCCGGGAAAAACCCGAAACGAAGGTGAAATGAACTGGATTGACGCCCTGGTGATCGGCATTATGCAAGCCCTGGCCATCCTTCCGGGGGTCTCCCGGTCGGGATTTACCCTGTCGGGGGCGCTTTCCCGCAAGCTTGACCGGGGTTTCGCCGCCCGTTTCTCCTTTTTAATGTCGATTCCGGCCATTCTGGGGGCCCTGGTTTTTCAATTAAAGGATCTTATCACCGGCTCCGAGCCGGTTTCCATAGGAATAGGTGCGGTTCCCCTGATCGCCGGGACCCTTACGGCGGCACTGGTGGGGGTGGTTTCGGTAAAACTGATGCTCAGAATAGTCCGGGAACGGTCCCTTTTCGGCTTCGCGGTTTACGTGGCGATCCTGGGAGCCCTGGTCCTGATTGACCAGTACGCGACCCATTTCTTTTTCTGAATCAACAACCCCGCCCTGAAGCTCGCACGCGAAAGCGTGCCGAGGGAATGTACCCCTCGCATACAATCAAAGGGAGGACAGAAACTCCGCCGGCGGCTCCCACGCGCGGTCCCCGTACCCGCCGGCCATGACCCAGGCGGAAGGGATATTCCTCCGGGTTACGTAATCGAAGATCGTCCGGTCCCGGGCCAGGCACTGCTCCAGGGTAAGGGTCAGGGTACTGCTGGAGGGGAGGCCGTCGTTTTCATAGGGATCGGCCCCGTCCACCACAATAATCAAATCCGGCTTGCCCTCCGGGGAAAGGTCCTCGAGACGCCGCAAACCGGCGGTTAATTTTTCTATATACTGCGGTTCTTCCCCGTGGTTTACGGGAATTTCGACATCCGAAGGAATCAGAGGCGCCCGTCCGGGCCCCGCCTTTTCCAGGGTTTCCGCGTCCAGGGGCCACCCCTGGGCCATGTGGATTGAAAGGGTCAGGATGTTTTCTCCGCCGGATTTGCCGCCGAGCTCACCCCGGTCCCGGGCGAACCGCACCAGTTCGGCGCTGCCGTCCCCCTTGTGGGCGTCCACGTCAACAATCCAGATGAGTTTGGCCCTGCCTTCAGCCTGAATTTTCCGGGCGGCAATCACCAGATCATTGATAACACAGAATCCGGCGCCGCTGTCGTACCGGGCGTGGTGCATGCCGCCGCCCAGATAATAGCAGAATCCCTCTCCGCCGGACAAAGCGATCCGGCAGGCGGTATAGGTCCCCCGGACCTGGTTCAGCACCGTATCGAACAGGGCAGTCAGGGGTTTTATTGCCCGGTCCGGTTCGTACCGGTTCGGTTTTCCCTCGTCATCGATAAGTTCGTACGCGTTGAGAAGGGCCTTTTCCAGCCCCTTTTGGCCTTCCGGACCTTCTCCCAGAAGATCCCGTACAAATCCCGCGTCATGGACCCGTTCAAGATCTTCCCGGGTGACCACCAAATCACCGGCACCTTCCCGCAGACGCTCCGCGGCGCCGGGTATGTCAGCGGCGCTGAGCGGCCCGGTCAGAGTACCGCGCCGTTCCTGTACGGCACGGAAAACCCGCTCCGCCCGGGACTTCATTATAGGAAGCATTATGCCGTAATCCTGGAATGCCATATCCAGCGTTGGGTCGAACAAAATCATAATTACACTATACCGCAAAAAACGAAAAACCGGTAGGCAGGAATCACACAGGGCACCCTGCTTGGGCGGAAGCTGGGCACAAAAGCCTCGGAACCAGGAATGGAGCTGGGGTCAGGGGTCGGGTCCATCGGACACGCGCAGCTCTCCAGCGTTGGGCAGCACCGGGCCGGTTAAGCCGGAAAGCACCTGTCCGTATTGGTAACGCCGGGTGTCGAATGAAAAGAAATACCGCTGTGCGGTGTTTTTTTCATTCGACGGGCCCCGCGGAACCGATAATCCGGGTGCTTTCCGGCTTGTCAGATCCGGTACTCCCCCGCATAATACCGAAAATCGGCAATTTCTTTCATATAATGAATGGAAAAACCTTGACCTTCTATCGGGTATATCAGTATTTTTTTATACGGATATATAATTTTAAAAACGGTAGATTACTGTTTTCTTTTATCAAATATATTAGGAAGATTTCATGTCAAAGCATTCATCTCACGGTAAAAACCACAACCAGGGAGATCATCCGGCGGGGGAAAACACCAAGCCGGAACATGAAGAACAGCAGACGGGAACGGCGGAGGCATCCCCGCAGCAGCCTGAAAAGACCGGGGAAACCGGTGCCGTCAGCGCGGACGACCGCATAGCGGAGCTGGAAGCTGAGCTCGCGGATTCCAAGGACCAGTACCTCAGGAAGGCCGCGGAATTTGAAAATTTCCGGAAACGGATGACCCGGGAAAAACAGGATGCCATTGATTACGCCAATCAAAGCCTGCTGCTGGACCTGATTCCGATTATTGACGACTTTGAGCGGGCGATAAAATCCTCGGCGACCTCAAAGGATTTTGACAGCTTCTACGAAGGCGTAACCATGATAGAAAAGCGCCTCATAAGCCAGCTCGAAAACAAGTGGGGGCTTGTACGGTTTGAATCCCAGAGCCAGCCCTTTGACCCGGAAAAACACGAAGCCATTATGATGGATAAATCCCCCGATATTGATGAACCGGTGGTGGAGGAAGATTTCCTCAAGGGATACACCCTCAAAGGCCGGGTTATCAGGAGCGCCAAGGTAAAGGTACTCATGCCCGAAAACCCCAAACCGGCCGGGAGCAGTGAAAGCAATGATTCCGGAGACGCCCCAAAGGGCTGACGGAAAACATAGAACGCACAATTACGTGACGTTCATTTAATAATTTTAGTATATTTTAATTAAGGCGAGCATTGGAAAATGCAGGAAAGGAGTCTGTCATGGGAAAAATTATTGGAATTGACTTAGGAACCACCAATTCTTGTGTGGCCGTTCTGGAAGGGGGCGAACCGATCGTCATCCAGAACTCCGAAGGGGGAAGAACCACCCCTTCAATTGTTGGTTTTACCAGCAAAGGCGAACGGGTTGTAGGCCAGCCGGCTAAAAACCAGATGATCACCAACCCGGAAAATACGGTTTATTCTATAAAACGTTTCATGGGACGCCGCTATTCGGAAGTTACCTCCGAGATGAAGCTGGTTCCCTATATTATCAAGGAACAGGGTGACGATGTCCGGATAGATATTGAAGGAAAAATGTACTCACCCCAGGAAATCTCGGCCTTTGTTCTTCAAAAAATGAAAAAGACCGCCGAAGATTACCTCGGCGAGCCGGTGACCGAAGCGGTTATCACCGTGCCGGCGTACTTTAACGACGCCCAGCGCCAGGCAACCAAGGATGCCGGAAAAATCGCCGGACTTGAGGTAAAGCGGATCATCAACGAACCCACCGCCGCGGCCCTGGCCTTCGGCTTCAACAAGGATCAGAAAAAAGAAAAGACCATCGCCGTATATGACCTCGGTGGCGGTACATTCGACATTTCCATCCTCGAACTCGGGGAAGGGGTTTTTGAGGTAAAATCCACCAACGGCGATACCCATCTCGGGGGCGACGATTTTGACCGCCGCATAATGGAATGGCTCATAGAAGAATTCAAGAATGATACCGGAATTGACCTCGGTAAAGACCGGATGGCCCTGCAGCGGCTCCGGGAAGCTTCGGAAAAAGCGAAGATTGAACTGTCCGCCATGCAGACCACCGAGATAAACCTGCCCTTTATCACCGCGGACCAGTCCGGACCCAAGCATCTGCAGAAATCCCTTTCCCGGGCGAAATTCGAGCAGATGGTATCGGACCTGCTGGAGCGGTCCAAGGATCCCTGTAAAAAAGCGCTGTCCGACGCGGGCTTAAGCGCCGACCAGATTGACGAGGTCATCCTCGTGGGCGGTTCCACCCGCATTCCCGCGGTTCAGCAGATCGTTAAGGATCTGTTCAAGAAAGAACCCAACAAGGGCGTAAACCCCGACGAAGCGGTCGCCGTGGGCGCCGCGATCCAGGGCGGTATCCTGGGCGGAGACGTCAAGGACGTTCTGCTCCTGGACGTTACCCCGCTGTCACTGGGAATTGAGACCCTGGGCGGCGTTATGACCAAGCTCATCCCCCGGAATACGACCATTCCGACCAGGAAGAGCCAGATCTTCTCCACCGCCGCGGACGGCCAGACCGCCGTATCCATCCAGGTTCTCCAGGGTGAACGGGAAATGGCCGCGCAGAACAGAACCCTCGGCCGGTTTGACCTGGTGGGTATTCCGCCGTCGCCCCGGGGCGTTCCCCAGATCGAAGTAACCTTCGATATCGACGCCAACGGTATTGTCCACGTATCCGCCAAGGATCTGGGCACCGGCAAAGAGCAGAAAATCCGCATCGAAAGCTCCTCAGGTCTGAATGAAGGTGAAATCGACCGCATGGTCAAGGAAGCGGAACTGCACGCCGAGGAAGACAAGCGGGAACGGGAGAAGGCCGAAGCCCGCAACGAGGCGGACACCCTGATCTACAGCACCGAAAAGAACATCGCCGATCTCGGCGATAAGGTGAGCGCCGAGGATAAAGCAAAATCCGAACAGGCGGTGGCCGAACTGAAGCAGGCCCTTGAGGGCGGCGATGTTCAGACCATTAAGGACAAAACCGAAGCGCTTAAGCAGGTTTCCTATAAAATCGCCGAAGAAGTCTACAAGCAGACCGGCGCGCAGCCGGGAGCCCAGGACGCCGGCGGCGCGGCCCCCGGAGGTGAAACCCAGGCAGGCGGCGGGGACAATACCAAGAGCGCCGAAGACGTGGACTACGAGGTAGTCGACGACGATAAATAAAAAACGTATCATAGCGGCAGGTTCCGGCAGCGCCGGGGCCTGCCAATTTTTAACGAAAGGGTGCCGATGTGGCTAAGCGTGATTACTATGAAGTCCTGGGACTGCAAAAGGACGCGTCAAAAGACGATATAAAGAAAGCCTACCGGAAACTCGCTATTCAGTATCATCCGGATAAGAACCCGGGCAATAAGGAAGCGGAGGAGAAGTTCAAGGAGGCCACCGAGGCCTATGAAATCCTTTCCGACGACCAGAAGAAATCCGCCTACGACCAATTCGGATTCGCCGGTGTTGAAGGCATGGGCGGGCCATCCAACGCGCAGGACTTCGCTTCAGCGTTCCACGGATTTGAGGATATATTCGGGGATTTCTCCGGCATTTTCGATACCTTCTTCGGCGGGGGCCGGCGGTCATCCGGAGGCGGAGCCGGCGGCGTGCGCCAGGGAGCGAACCTCCGGTACGACATAGAAATTCCTTTTAAAGACGCGGTGTTCGGCACCAAGGTTGAAATACAGTACACCCGGAACGAGGCCTGCGCCGCGTGCAAAGGGACCGGCGCCGCCAACGGGGCCGGCCGCAAGATGTGCCCAACCTGTTCCGGCACGGGACAGGTCCGGCGCAGCCAGGGATTCTTTTCCGTCTCCACGCCCTGCCCCACCTGCGGCGGCGAAGGTTACGTGATCGAACAGCCCTGCAAGGAATGCGGCGGTTCGGGTATTCAGAAAAAACGCCAGAAAATCATGGTTACCATTCCCGCGGGTGTGGAAAACGGCAAGCGGGTGGTCATTCCCAAACAGGGGGATGCCGGCCCCAACGGCGGACCTCCGGGAGACCTATATGTGTTTATCCGGGTCAAACCCCATGAGTATTTCGAACGGGACGGCATGGACCTGTACTGCGCCGTACCGATTTCCATAACCCAGGCAGCACTGGGAACCGAACTGTTCGTAACCACCCTGGAAGACAAAAAAATAAAGGTAAAAATTCCTTCCGGTGTGCAGAACGGCAAAATGCTGCGTATTAAAAACGAAGGCGTCCCGGCGGGAGGCCGCCGCGGAGATATGTATATAAAGCTCATCGTTCAGATTCCGACGAAACTGTCGAAACGGGGAAAGGAGCTTCTGGAGGAACTATCCCAGACGGAAGGTGAGGTAAACTCACCCAAACACATTTCCCTGTCGGAATTGTCCAGAAACTGAAAAAGCGGCCATTAGGCCGCTTTTTTTATTCCTCCGAAGATCCGGCACTGTCCTCACCGGAACCGGTAATAGTGTATGAAAGCAGGTTGTGGTGGATGGAACCGAGTTCCTCGGCATTCCGGCTGACCAGTATGGATATTTCCTCGGTCATGCTGGTGATCGTATCGGCGCCGTCCCTGATACCGCCGATGGCGCCAACCACCGCGTTCGCCTGATCCTGGGTCTTCCCCATTTTTTCGACCAGGGCGTCATTATCCTTCTTCATTTTGCTGAACCCCCGGGCAACCTCGCCGGAACTTTCTCCAAGCTGTTTAAGCTTTGAGGAAACCTCATCACTCAGGCGGGCCTGCTCTCCGATATGTTCCGACATTTCGGTAAAGTTTGTTTCCACGGACGAAATGTTTTCCACCATCCCGGAAAAAACCGCCTTGGTGATATTGGAGCTGTCCACCGCGGTGCCGATTGCCCGGATTATTTCCTTTATAACCGTATCAACCTGTTCCGACTGGGACCGGGTTTTTTCAGCGAGAACCCGGATCTCCTCGGCCACCACCGAAAATCCCCGGCCCGCCGCGCCGGCGTGGGCGGCTTCGATAGCCGCGTTCATGGCCAGCAGGTTTGTCTGCGCCGTGATTGACGCGATGAGGTGGTTGGCGTCGAGGAGCTGTTTGGAGTCCTGGGAAATTTCCTGGATCTGGCCGATCACGGTACCCAGCCTGGCGGTACCCTGCTCGGAACTGCTCAGAAGTTCGTTCATATTAACCGAAGATGTTGAACGGATGCGTTCAAGCTCATGTACCGAACCAAGCAGGGCAGATATTTTTTTTACCGATTCATCGATATGCTCTATCTGTTCATTGACGATGGACTCGAAGCTGTGAATATCCGAAACATTCTCCGAAATCGTCGCGGCCACTTCCCGGATGATTCCCTGCTGGGATTCAACCTCACTGTTCATGCCGGCAATCTGCTCCCTGATCTGCTCCGTCACCTCCCGGCTTTTCTGGATATTCTGTTCCGTCCGGGCGGTATTTTCCTCCGCCGAACTGAACTGCCGCCGGATATCCGTGATTATCCGCGAAACAGCCTGGGTGATCTGGCGCAGGCTGCTGCTGAGGCTGCCGATTTCATCCTGTTTGCTGTATGAAAAGGAGGTTGAAAAATCCCCGGCGGCGATAACCGACATGGTTTCCCGGAGGCCCGTGAGAGGCCGGAGGATTCCCTGAATAAAGAGATTGAAAATAACAAAGATGAACAGGATGATTACAATCATCAGAAGCCCGATTCCGGTGATCGAGCTTTCCCGCATCATGGCAAACGTGACCGGCATGGACGCCAGCATGTACCAGTCCAGCCGGTCAATGTGGGTAAGACTGTATTCCATATTGTCCCGCCGGAAGGTACTGGTCCCATCCGCCGGAAGAGAACTCATAGCCGAGACAATTGTATCAGCGTTGGCCTGGCTGTAATCGGTGATCAGCGCCTTGTTGGTTACCAGATCCTTGTTCTGCGCCCCGGTAATTTCCATCGCGGAATTAAAAAACACCACATTCACCCGGGGATCCATTCCCCGGTACAGGGATGAAACGAAATCATCCAGCACTATCCCGGTCCCCACCACCCCGATGGGCGTGGTTCCTTCAAAAACCGGGGCATTTACCCACAGAAAGGTTTTCCCCAGATTGGGATTGTAATTTATATTGAAATTGTACAGATCCGTTTCGTACAGGGTCATCTTATACCAGTATTCATTGGGATCGTCCGGGTCCAGGGTGTAGACGAGACTGCCGTCGGAATAAAAGCCCTTGTCCACATCGTTTATCCAGAATACGGAATTTCCCGCGAAGGCCCTGCGGTAGCCGGCAATTTCCTCCAGGGCAAGATCCCTGAGCACCGGGTCGGTAGGGTTCATAAAAAACCGCTTGATCAGCGGGGAATCCGCCATTTTCAGGGCGATTACGATTTCATTGTCCACCGAGGACACGAGTCCAAGCTTTTTCGTTTCCCCGATCTGGAGCAGAGTCTGGGCCGCGGTATTGCCGGCAATACTCCGGGCGGTAAAAAAGAAAAGTAACGTTCCGCTTATGAGAATAACCACAAAGAAAATAATGGAAAACAGCAGAACCTTATTTTTAACTGATCGCATTTTCATGGGAGCCTCCATTTCCCGGCCAGGTCAATTTCATTGGCGTTCAGCCGCTGCAAAACATTCGGGTTTTTTGTATTCAAGGCCATTGCCTGAATCCCGTATCGGGTTTTATACTGTTAAAAAGTAAAGGTACAGACATGGGTGATGTAACACTTATCGGCATAACAGGCGGTTCCGGTTCAGGAAAAACCACAATAGTACAGAAAATAACTGAATTTATTACTGATTTTGTCTTCCTGCCCCAGGACAGTTACTATAAGTCGGCGGAATTCATGTCCAATGATAACATTACCGCCTTCAATTTTGACCACCCCGACGCCTTTGACAACGATCTTCTCATAAAACATCTCACTTCCCTCAAAAAAGGCAAACCCATTGATATGCCGGTCTACGACTTTGTGCACCACCGGAGGAAAACCGAAACCGTCCGGCTGGAGTCCAAGCGGATCGTTATTTTTGAAGGCATCATGATTTTTACGGACCGAAAGATCAGAGATCTGATTGACCTTAAGATTTTTGTGGATACCCCCGACGATATCCGCTTTATCCGCCGGCTCAGCCGGGACATCAAAGAGCGGGGCCGGACTGTGGACTCCGTAATAGAACAATACCTCACGGTCGTCAGACCGGGCCATTTTGAATTCATTGAACCGACCAAGGCCTACGCCGATATTATCATCCCCGAAGGGGGCTTCAACGAAAACGCCCTGTCGCTGCTGGTATCCTTTATCCGGGAAACACTCCGGCCGGTTTAGGAAGCTCCGCGGGAACGGCGGTTCGTCTATGAATTTTCAGCCTCCGCCGACCGGAACGCCGATGGTGTAATGCCGGTGTGTTTTTTGAAACAGGCGGAGAAATAATACTGATTTGAGTACCCAACCCGTTCACAGATATCCTTTATCGGAAAGCTTGTATTCGACAGGAGCACCCGGGCTTCGTTAATTCGGGCTGCGGTTATCGCATCACTGATTGTTATTCCCGTTACCATTTTAAAAACAGTACTTAAATGGGAGGAACTGATATTTGAATACGAAGCAATATCACTCAGGGAGAGATCCTGGTTGGAATAATTTGAGTCGATAAATTCCTGCACCTGTTTACAGAGCTGATTCTGGTAACTTTCCCTGGACTGGTGCATGGTTTCACAGATATCCAGGCATATATGTTTGAATTTTGTACATAACTCATCACTGGAAGCGTAGTCATCGATATTCCGGTACAGCGATAATAGATCGTTCCGTATTTCGCCCATATTGATATCAATGTCATACAGGAATTTAATAATTTTCCCTGTCAGGGAATACAGAATAATAAAGACGTTTTTTTTATCCTGCTGCATTGAGAATAAAACCGCCAGCTGCTCCATGTACTGTTCTATTCCTTCACTGTCTTTTCGGCAGAGAAATTGAATTAATTTTTCTTCGAGTGATGAGTTCCATGAATCCTGAGGAGGCCGCCGGTTTGAGAAATCCCGTACGTCAAAGATACTTTTCTGGGGGAAGAAAAAGCGGTATTCCAGAGCCCTGACCGCGGCCTTGTATGACTCGGAAAGGTGCCAGATTGACGGAACCGTACTCCCGATTCCAATATTGATTTCCAGCGTATGGTACGCTGTCCGCTGAAGCAGAGCAGTCAGCCGGTCATTTACGAATGCCGCCGCATCGTTTCTGGATTCTCCGTCCAGGCCGAGAATGAGAACCAGGCAGTCGTAGTCAAATAAAACACGTACAAAGGGAACCGAAATAAAAAGCTGTTCCATTTCGTTTTTAAGGCCCATCTGACAGATAAAAGCCGCTTCCAATCCGGAACGTTTTTTTACGGCATCTATGTTGTGTGTCTCCGCAACCGCGGTAAGGTAAAACCGCGCGGATAACGGAACCGTCAAAAATGGTATATAGTCCGACAGGCGATACTGTGAGGCCTCAGGATTGCTGTGGATAAGATTATAAAAGAAACTCTGCACCAGCGCATCCCGGCTTTGATGCAGTTCCTCAAGAATCCGGTTCTCCCTGTCGATGGCCTCGGCCGCCTTTTTTAAAATGCCGTACAGATAGTCGTAATCAACCGGCTTTTCAAGATAATCGAAGGCGCCGATCCTCAGGGCGTCCTGTACATACTGAAAATCACTGTAAGCGCTTATAAGGATTATTTTTATTTTATGGCTATCCGCGGTTATTCTTTCAACCATCTCCAATCCCGACATACCGGGCATCCGTATATCGGAGATGATAATATCGGCGGAAAAATCCTTTAAGTATGAAAGTACACTCTGGCCGTCGCAGAAGCGGCCTGATATTTCGATCCCAAGGCTCTCCCAGTCAATGCTGTGGATTATGCCATCCACCGCCAGGGGATTATCATCCACAACCAACGCGCGTTTCATGGCAGCAGTTCCTCCGAAAACATCTGGGGCATAGTAATAATCACCATGGTTCCTGTCCCCTCAGAACTTTTTATTTTTAAATCCGCCATTCCCCCGGAATACAGATTGAGTCTGGTACTGACATTCCACAGACCATAGTGGCCTTCCGGTTCGGGCTGAGATCTAAGCAGAATACCGGTAAGTGCGGAAACCTGTTCTTTGGACATTCCGACCCCATTATCGGCAACGGTAATTCTGATCTGGTCGTCGGCATATTCAACAGCGACGGATATGACTAACGGAATCTGTCCCGGAAGGGATCCGTGGATTATACAGTTTTCCACAATGGGCTGGAGGGTAAATTTGCAGATCAGAAAATTCCCGATTCCCTCATCAAGATGTATACTCCATTCAAGACTGCCTCTCCGGCAGAGGGATTCAATTTCAAGATATGTTGATACCATTTCGGCTTCGTCATGTATTGGAATAAGGTCGTCTGATCCCCGGAGGAGCTGGCGGTAGAACTTGGCAAGTTTGGTTATCATTGAATTCGCCATGGATATATCACCCATAGTCTGGGCGGTTTTAATCGACTCAAGGATGTTATACAGAAAGTGCGGATTGATTTTTGACTGAAGCAGTTTGTACTTGAGCCGGGACTCTTCCATCTTCATATCCAGAATTTTTCCGAAGCTTTCCTCCAGTCTTTCAGACATTCGGACAAAGTCAACCGCGAGCTCGTCGATTTCATCCCGTGTACGCGGCGGCTTAGAAGTCATCCCGGAAAGGCTTTCTATCAGTTCCGTATTTTCCGATGTCTGAAAATCCCGGATTGTTTTTCCCAGGGTATATATTCTGCCGGTAACCATCCTGGAAAGCCGTATTCCAAGCAGGAATAAAACCGGTATCAGAAGAATGAGTGCGATAAGGAGTATCCGTATCAGGACAAAAGAACTGTCCCGGATATAACTATCCGGAATAAAGGTGACCATAATCCAGTCGGAGATCCCTAATGTTTTCATAATGATATTCTGCCCGGACCCCAGAGAAAAAAGCTCGCCCTCTTCCGCCTTCAGAACAGTCCGGACAATAGTATCCGGCAGCCCTGTTCCGATCTGCGACTCATCAGAATGGGCGACCACAATACCGCTGCGGTCAATGATGCAGGTTTCGAGACCGGGAGCGATAGGAAGTTCCGCCAGGATACCGCTCAGTTCACCGCAGCTAATATTAACAAAATAAACCGCATTTATTTTCTGCGTTGCGATATTGCGGATGGACCGGTAACAGGAAATATAATTTACATTTCTCAGGCGGCCCAGATTCACGATCAGCAGTTCCTGTTCAAGGAAAAGCTTCCATTTTAAATCTATTCCGCTCTGCAGCAGATGGTCCGGCGACAGCCCAAGCTGTTCAATTGAGCTGAGAGTACGGAACATAAAACCCTCTCTGCTGATAAAATTATCATCCGGAAGATATACCACAATATTGAGAAGATTGAATGAATATTCCAAGGAAGAAATAAACCGCCGGATATGTCCGTACAGCGAGAGGTACTGGGTGATAGACTCTTCAGGAGTCGCGGTCAATGTATAAACGTAATACTGCAGGGATTCCGCCACTCGCTCCATCTGGGAAATACGTTCATTGATACTGTAAAAAAGCTGATTGTTGGCCGACTCAACAGTCCCGAGAATACGTTCACGGGCGATCGTAAACGCGGTCCTGTAGCTTAGGTATCCCACAAGAACAAGAGGTATAAATGAAAAAATAAAAAATGCCAGCAGAATTTTTTCCCGGAATCCGTGAAACCTAAAACGGCTGAGCGGCGGCAGATCGATCATAACTACCCTACATCTTCACAACACAATAGTATTATTGTCAACAAAAAAGTTTTATACCCCGGATACAGCCAATAAAAATATAAACGTATCGAAAAAAATTATATTTACATATTGGAAATCGATGGTATACCTGGGGTATCGATTGCATTATTTCCACGCGAAGGAGGAGTATCCATGAAAAAAAGAAAATTGCATCCAGCAATAGTAAGCGCAGTGATTGCAGTATTAGTTATTACCGGCTGCTCAAAAAAAGAAGCATCGGGAAACGGAGGAGCATCGGCTTCACCGGATCAGACCCTTACCCTGACCATTATGAGTGTCGACTCAACGAAATCAGGCTATGCAGACTGGATTGCGGACATTGAAAAGGCATGTAATCTGAAAATAACCACCATCGATATGCCCACAAACACCCATGACCGCCAGGCTAAAATCACGACCATACTTTCGTCAGGTGACAGCAGTGTGGATATTTTCACAATAAATGATGAGATGTATACGGCCTTTAAAAATACCGGCTGGCTCGAACCGCTCCAGAATACGGTAATGACCGGAGAAGTCCAGCAGCAGTATCCTCAGGGATACCTTAAAGACATGGCCACTGCCAGAAATGGCAGTATCTATACAGTGCCTATGTATTTCAATGTACTCGGGTTTTTTGTCAATCAGCAGAAAATGAAAGAAGCCGGTTTGTCATCCATTGATACCTACGACGACTTTATCACGTTCATTACAAAAACAAGCGGCAACGGAAAGTGGGGATACGGCGGCGCCTGGGAAACCACATACGTATTCAATGAAATCGGTACATTCGTAAACCTGTTCGGCGGAGACTTCTTTGACTGGAACAACCCGAAAACACAGCAGGCGGTTAAGCTCATGTACGATATGTGTCACAGCCTCAAGGCAACTCCCCTGTCACAGCTCGCCGATCAATACGATCCCATGCGGCAGAATCTTATTGACGGAACGTATGCAAGCTGTTTCATGTGGGCGACCCAGATTGCCCGGGTCCGTGACGCGGAGGCATACGGCGATGACAAAATAAAAATGGTTGTTCCTCCGACATTTGAAACCCGCAGCGCCTATTGCTCTGCCTGGCATTTTGTTTTGAACTCCGCGTCGAAAAATAAGGAAGCTGCCCGCCGATTCCTGACTTACAGTACAACCAAGGAAGCTGGTATGTCCTATTCAAAAACCTTCGGAAACATGCCTGCCAGGATGGACGTGATTATGGACCCGTCATTCTCACTGACCGGCATCGAGGAATTCCGTACGTATATGCAGGATGTGACTATCCGCGGACGCCCCATGGTTCCGGAAACAATGGAACATATTGCCGGTATCGGAGCGCTGTTCCAGCAGCTGGTTACCGACGAAATCAATATGGACACATTCTTCAGGATGGCCCAGCAGGAAACGGAAAAATATCTGTAGTCCATACCGGATTATCCGGCAGGCCGGTCCCAGCCTGCCGTTTCTATGGGGATGATTATTTTATGGAAACGAAAAAGCACAGACCGCTCCTTGTTGCATGGCTGCTGGTCACACCGGTTCTTCTGCTCCGGGGATTTACGACAATTTATCCTGTATGTGTTACCTTCTGGACAAGCTTCTTCGACATAAGGCTGCTGCGCAGTCCGGACCCGGTTTTTATCGGCTTAAAAAATTATATTCAAATTTTTACCGATCCAAAACTTATCAAGTCCCTTCAATTTACGGGGATCTTCACGGTAACCTCCATGGCTTTCCATGTGGTAATAGGGATCTGTCTGGCGCTGCTGCTTAATGTTTCTTTTAAGGGGAAAAAATTTCTCCGTTCCATTGTGCTTATCCCCTGGGCCATGCCCATGGTTGTTGTGGGTATTGCCGCGCGCTGGGCATTCAACAATAACTATGGGTTGATAAACGATCTGATCCGCCGGATTATTCCGTCATTCCACTTCGACTGGCTCGTATATCCCGCATCAGCCCGGGCGGCAGTAATCATGGTCGACCTATGGAAGGATATACCCTATTTCTCAATCCTGGTGCTAGCCGCGCTGCAGTTCATACCCAACGAAGTCTATGAAGCCGCCCGTATTGACGGGGCCAATAAAATACAGGCCTTTTTCCGGATTACGCTGCCAAGCATAATAAAAACCGTTTTAACCCTGTGCATATTCTTTACCACTTGGCGTATCATAAGTTTCGATGTGGTATACACCATGACATCGGGCGGCCCCGGCAATTCAACATCCCTGCTGGCATACCGTATTATGACCGAAGCCTTCACGAATCTTAATATAGGATACGCATCGGCTATTGCGGTGGTGCTGTTTCTTATTCTGATTGCCATCAGTTCAATAAATATACTTTTTATCAGGCGTATGAATGACTAGGAGGAAACCCATGCTGTTATCCGCGCGCCGCAAAACCAGTGTTACCGTCTGGATATTCACCATCATCGTTGCCATGGTTATCATAATTCCGCTTTACTGGATTTTTATCTCATCCATAACACCGGAAAATGAGTTATTTACATCGCCGATTAATTATATACCGAAGAACCCAACCATACGGCATTACCAAACTCTGTTCATGAATCTTAATCTGGGCAGAAAACTGTTCAACACCCTTTTTATTACAACCTGTTCACTGTTTATCAGTACGGTTATCTGTCTCATGGCGGCGTACGGTTTTACCCGGTATTCCAGCAAGGCGCTCCGTATTGCCCAGCTGGCAATCGTCTTTTCCGTCATGATTCCGGCTATTGTAAAAGCCCGGCCATTATACAACTTTCTCCGCATGACCGGACTCCACGATACATTCCCGGGACTGATACTGCTGTATACCAGCAACCTGATCCCATTCACCATGCTGATACTATCCAATTTCCTCGGCAATATACCGAAATCCATCGAGGAGGCCGCGGACCTTGACGGCGCAATATTCCATCAGAAGCTTCGGTATATCATCCTGCCTTTAATGCGTCCGGCAATAGCGACCATACTGATAATAAATTTCATTACCTGTCTCAACGATCTCTTTACACCGCTGTTTTATTCCAATTCCATTGAAGTGCTCAGTGTCGCTATCACAACGCTGCCGACCAAGGACCAGTATTCCATGCCCTGGGAACTGATAAGCGCAATGGGTTGGTTCATTGTCTTTCCTATTATAATTTTCGTCTTCATTTTTGAGAAATATATAATGGAAGGCATCATGGCCGGCGGAGTGAAATCATAAGGAGTTTTTTATGTTTAATACCAATCCGTTTACCAATTCCCTGACAGCCCTGCCGCTGATTAATAACGGAAGGAGCCGGGCGATCAACATGGAAAATCCCACCGGAGAAAAAGGAAAAGGCGGAACCGCCGACGGGATCCTCGGACCGGCCCGGAAGGGTTCGGCGGCAATCCGGGGATTTAAATCCGGGGAAACGAAACTGCTGGCCGACATCGATGGCCCCGGGGTCATAAACCATATCTGGATGACCGTACCCGACAAAAGCGACCATGATTTTTTCGTACTATGCGATGTCGTCCTGAGAATATACTGGGATGATGAGGAAACACCTTCGGTGGAATGTCCCATAGGGGATTTTTTCTGCAACGGTTTCGGGACAGGATGCAGTATCAATTCCCTTCCGGTCGCCGTCAATCCGGACAAGGGCTTTAATATGTATTTTCCGATGCCTTTCAGGCAAAAGGCGAAAATCACCGTGGAAAACCAGCACGGCGCCGATGTACGGGCTTTTTTTTACCAGATTGACTACTGTCTTTACGATTCTCTGCCCGAAGAAACAGCGTATTTCCACGCCCAATGGCGTCGGGAACGGCTGACAACAAAAACGGAGGACTATACTATACTCGATGGAGTACAGGGACGGGGCCATTATGTTGGGACCTACATGGCTATTACGACTCTGGAACGGTACTGGTGGGGTGAAGGTGAAGTAAAATTCTTCCTGGATGGAGATGACCCCTATCCGACCATCTGCGGAACCGGCTTGGAGGATTATTTCGGCGGAGCCTGGGGATTTGTGGAAGACCAGCGGCGGGAAACTCCCGCCAGGGAAATACTGTACCAGACACCATTCCTCGGGTTTCCGTTCTACGCCGACCGGGAAAAAAACCACAGCTGGCGTTTTGAAGGCAGCTGTCCGCCCATGAGGGGACTCTACCGATGGCATATTATGGATCCGGTCCGGTTCACGGAAAATCTGAAAGTTACGGTTCAGCAGATTGGAATTTGCCACAAGGGCCTTTTCGAGCGGCAGGATGATATTGCTACAGTGGCGTATTGGTACCAGAGTGAACCTCACGGAGCTTTTCCGGTGCTTCCGCCCAAGGAATACCGCTGGCCGCGCTGACCAAAGGATCAGGAACAGCCTGTTTCCCATATATTTCGGTCATAACACTCTATTGACGATTAGTATATATTATAGTAATATAATAAACACTAAAGGAGATATACCATGGGAAGTGTAAGCGGCGGATTCATGAGTTTTATGCAGGAATCGGGCGGCGCGGGAAAATCATATATGGAATGGGTTTCGGCTATGGCCGAAACCAGCGCGCTGGATGAAAAGACCCGGGAACTGGCGTACCTGTCGGTGCTGGCGGCGGTCCGTCTGACCGGAGGACTCCCCTTTCACGTGGCCTCCGCGAAAAAAGCCGGCGCCACCCGGGATGAAGTAAAAAGCGCTATTCTGGTGGGAATGCCCGCGGCGGGACTCGCGGTAATCGAGGCCTTTGATATTGCGCTAACAAGCTATGATGAAGCATAATGGGGCATGTCCGCCATTGATTTAATCCTGCTGGGGCTGGTTTTGGAACAGCCCCGGAGCGCCTATGAAATCCAGAAACAGATAGAGTACCGGAATATCGGGAAATGGGTCAGGATCAGTTCGCCTTCGGTGTATAAAAAGGTCCTGGTGCTGGAGCAGAAAGGGTATCTGGAAAGCAGAGCCGTGAGGGAAAGCAGAATGCCGGAAAAAACCGTGTATTCCGTTACCGGCGAGGGACACAGGCATTTCCTCAGCCTTATGGAAACCACCGCCGCGGCGCCGGTCCAGGCGGTATTCGACTTTAACGCGGTCATCGCTAATCTTCATAAAATACCGAAACAGGACGCTCTCAGGCTGCTGTCCGCCATTGAGGAAAACATCAGAACCATAAAGGACGAACTCGATACCTACCTTGCGGAGCGGCAGCATATCCCCCTGCCGGGGATGGCGGTTATGGACCAGCAGAAGGGGATATTCGAATCCCTCCTTGCATGGATCGGCGGGTTCCGGCAGAAGTTCCGGAAAGCGCCTCTGTCCGGTCCGGACGGGAATCCGCCGCGAAACGGCTCCGGCCATCCTCCCCGCACAGCATAGGAAAATCAGTTCTCCGGATACTGCCGCAGCGTGTCACCGGCTGGCGGTCCCAGAACACAGCCTGAAGAGTTCCCCCATACCCAGCCTCCTCTGAAGCGGCATGACATCGTTTTCCCGTGTTTCCCGGCCGGGTAACCACGCCCCGTCCCTTGACGGGAACACCGGTTATGCATAGGATATGAATATAATAAATATACTTATATAATATATACTTATTCGTAACCGGAAAAACAGGGGAGAGATCCTGTCGCGCCCAAAAGACTACATTTGACAGTACTTTTTTTCTATAGTATAGATGCGGTTTATTGAAAGGAGAGCCTGTACTTATGGCTACAAAAACATTTAAGCGGGGTTTGAGCATTCCGGAGCGGAAACACGCCACCGAAGGCCACCCCAACGAGCGGGTTCCCGCGCTGAAGCAGGTGGTTATTCCCATTCACCAGCATTTCGGCGCGCCGAACGTAAGCATCGTCAATGTGGGGGATACGGTTAAGAGAGGCCAGAAAATCGCCGACGCGAAGGATCCAGGACCCATGACGGTTCCGGTGCACGCATCGATTTCCGGTACCGTTAAAAAGATTGAACCCCGGGCGCTGTCGAATAATACCAACGGGCTCTGCATTGTTATCGAAGCCGCTCCGGAAGACGGTCCGGCGGAACATGATTTTATGCCTCCCATGGATCCATTCACGGTATCCAAGGAGGATGCCCTGGCGCGGATCCGGGAAGCCGGAATCATCGGTATGGGCGGCGCCGGGTTTCCGACCCACATTAAGATGTCACCGCCCGCGGGAAAAAATATCGACCTTCTGATTATAAACGCCGCGGAATGTGAGGCCTACCTGACCACCGACGAGGTGGTCATGACCGAAAAAACTTCCCAATTTATTGAAGGCATCACCATGGTGATGCATATCACCGGTGTCAAACAGGCGGTAATAGGCATTGAGGACAACAAAGAACACCTGGTCCCGATGCTGGAAAAAGCTGTTGCAGAAAATCCCCGGGCGTCCGGCATTTTGGTGCAGCCGCTAAAATCAAAGTATCCCCAGGGCGGCGAGAAAATGCTGATCACCGCCATTACCGGCAGGGAGGTACCCTCCGGAGGGCTTCCCATGGATGTGGGCTGTATCGTTCAGAACGTCGGCACATTGGTGGCCATTTCCGAAGCTTTTAATGAAGGCAAACCCCTGATCGAGCGGAGCCTTACGGTGACCGGCGGGGCCTGCAAAACCCCTAAAAATATCATTGCTCCCATCGGAGCCGCTGTCAGCGACTTTCCCGAGGATTTTATGCAGGTGGATACCGCCTCCCTGCGGAAAATTGTTTTCGGCGGGCCCATGATGGGTGTGGCCGTGGCAAGCACGGCAGTTCCTATTCAGAAAAACACCTCGGGAATACTGCTCCTTACCGCAAAGGAAACCCCGACTTTTGAGGAAAGCCCCTGTATACGCTGCGCCCGCTGTATAAACAACTGCCCGTGCTTCCTCTCCCCGGTGCTTATAAACAATGCCCTGGAAGCCCAGGAAATTGACACGGCCCAGACCGCGGGGCTTATGGACTGTATCGAATGCGGAAGCTGTTCTTATGTCTGCCCCGCCAGGATCAAACTGGTCCAGCGTTTCCGGGTAGGCAAACAGCGCTTCAGGGCTCACCAGCAGGCAGCACAGAAAGCCGAAGCCCAGAACAAAAAATAAAAGGAGATTCCCAATGGCACAGAATGAAGGACGGATACTCCTTTCATCAAGTCCGCATTACGCGTCGCCGGTCTCATCCCGGCGGCTCATGTCCAATGTACTTACCGCCCTGGCGCCGGTTTCAATCTTCGGGATTGTGATGTACGGCGTCCCGGCGCTGCTGACCATCCTTGTTTCCGTGGCTTCGGCCCTGGCGGCGGAGGCCCTGTTCAGACTGGTAACCAAACAGGATATCAGGATAAAGGACCTGTCCGCCGCGGTTACAGGCCTTCTCTTAGCCCTGACCCTGCCGCCGTCCACACCGCTGTGGATGACCGCTCTGGGCGCTGTTTTCGCAGTCGTCGTAGCCAAGGAGTTTTTCGGCGGCCTCGGGGCGAATGTGTTTAACCCAGCCCTGATCGGCCGGGCGTTCCTGGTAATGAGCTTTCCCGCGGCCATAACCACCTGGCACCAGCCCGTGGGATTCGGCTATGCCCTGACCGACGCGGTCACCACCGCCACTCCCCTGGGAATTACCAAGTGGGGCGGCACCATCGCCGATGTGGGGGCGAATTTCGCCGCCGCGGGGCTTTCCTCGGGCTCCGATTACTGGTCGGTGATGAAAACCCTGTTTATCGGAAACCGCGCGGGATGCATCGGTGAGTCATCCATCCTGCTGATCCTGGCGGGCGCCATATACCTTCTGGTGACCAAAACCATCGACTGGCGGGCCCCGCTCACCATGATTGCGACCACCATTGTGGCTTCCCTGATCCTCGGTATGGATCCGCTCTTCGGAATCCTGAGCGGGGGCGTGCTCTTTGGAGCGGTTTTTATGGCCACCGATTACGTTTCGGCGCCGATCACCGCCAAAGGCAAGATCATCTTCGGTTTCGGCGCGGGTCTCATCATTGTGCTGATCCGCAAATGGGGCGGCTATCCTGAAGGGGTGACATACGGGATTCTCATCATGAACGCTGTAAGCCCCTTCCTCAACAAGCTGATCCAGAAAAAATACGGCTTTGTTCCCAAAAAGAAGGAGGCCGCCAAATGAAGAATATGTTCAAATTGGGAATTGTACTGGCCCTGTACGCAACCGCTGCCTGTATCGGGCTGGCCTTTGTGTATTCCGGGACCCAGAAAACCATCGCCGAGCGCCAGCAGGCCGATCTCGAAGCGGCCCTTAAGGAACTTTTCCCCCAGGGTGATTCTTTTGAGGATATTACCGGAACCATCGAAAGCCCCGACAGTTCGGTGGCCTTCAGCAGCCAGTATGCGGCGCTCCGGGGCGGAGAAGTAATCGGCGCGGCCATCCAGGCATCGGGACCGAGTTACGGCGGACCTATCGTGGTTCTCGTAGGGGTCGGTACCGACGGGAAAATCAGCGGAGCGAAAATCCTGGACAACCAGGATACCCCCGGCCTCGGCGCCAACGCTTCATCAGCCACCTATTACGTTGACCGGGCGAACAAAATCACTTTCTACAGCCAGTTCGCGGGAAAATCCATCAGTGACCCCTTTGAGCCGAAAAACGACGTGGCGGCTATCACGGCATCCACCATTACCAGCCGTGCCGTAGCCTCGGTGGTAAAAGCTTCGGGGAGCGCCGGCAGCGTTTGGCTCAGTACACAGACAGGAGGCGTCCGATGAAACGCTTATTTAAAATATTCGCCAATGGGATTATACGGGAGAATCCCCTGCTCATGCTCATGATCGGCCTCTGTTCGGCCCTGGCGGTCACCACCAGTACCGCCAATGGTATCGGAATGGGCCTGTCCATGACCTTCGTACTGCTCATGTCGGAGATCGTAATCAGCATCTTCCGCAAGCTCATTCCCGATTCCATCCGTATACCGGTTTTTATTATCGTTATCGCCGCCTTTACCACGGTAATTGATTACGTGCTAAAAGCGTATTTCCCGGACCTTTCCAAAGCCATGGGCGTATTTATACCGCTTATCGTGGTCAACTGTATCATCATGGGACGGGTTGAATCCTTTGCCTCGAAACGGCCTATCATCGATGTTATTCCCGACGCCCTGGGCATGGGCCTGGGTTATACCTGGGTTCTTACCGGGATTTCCATGGTCCGGGAGCTCCTGGGCAACGGCACCATCCTCGGGTTGCAGATACTGCCCGAGTCGTACCAGCCCATACTGTTTTTCGTACTGGCCCCGGGGGGATTCATCGTATTCGCCCTCTTTATTTCACTCAACCTCTTCATCAAATCCCGGCTTAAGACGCCGGAGGAGGAACAGGCATGACCCTATTCAAAATATTTATTTCAGCCCTTCTGATCGACAATATCGTGCTCATGCGCTTCCTGGCTCTGTGCCCCTTTATAGGCATGAGTACCGATGAGGATAAATCCATCGGCATGGGGCTGGCGGTCACCTTTGTTACGGTCCTGGCAACCTGTGTTACCTGGCCGCTGTACCACTTTGTGCTGCTGCCCCTGGGCCTGGAATTCCTCCAGATCCTGGCATTTATCCTTATCATTGCCGCCCTGGTTCAGCTGGTTGAGTTTTACCTTAAAAAGGCGGCGCCGTCGCTGTACGCGTCCATGGGTATCTATCTGGCCCTGATCACGACGAACTGTGCCATCCTCGGCGTGACCTTCGACAATATCACCAAGGGTTTCGGTTTTATCGAAGCCGTGGTGTACGCCATCGGTGTGGCGCTGGGTTTTATGCTGTCCCTGCTTCTCCTGGCGGGTATCAGGAAACGGATCAAAACCAGCCCCCTTCCGTCTTTTATGAAGGGAACACCCATTCTGTTTGTGGCCGCGGGTCTGCTTTCCATGGCCTTTATGGGTTTCGCGGGCCTGGTTAAATAGGGGGATGTAAGGATGAATATTGTTTTACTGACCGCATTATTCGCCGCTGCCCTGGCCCTGATCCTCGGCCTGGCGCTGGGTTTTTTTAAGGAATTCTTCAAGGTCGAGGAAGATCCCATGGTAGCGAAAATCCGGGAACTGCTGCCCGGCGCCAACTGCGGCGCCTGCGGGTATCCCGGCTGCGACGGATACGCCAAGGCCATTGCCTCCGGTGAGGCGGATGTCACCCGCTGCGCTCCGGGCGGCAAGGCGACCGTAGACAGTCTCTGCCAGCTCCTGGGGGTCAGCGCCAGCGCCACTTCTATTGTGGCGGTCCTGGCGTGCCAGGGTTCCAAGGAACACGCCCCGGTCAAGGGGGATTATATCGGCGTTCCTACCTGCCGCGGGGCGAAGATCTCAACCGGCGGAACCAAGCTCTGCTCCTGGGGCTGTCTCGGGTTCGGCGACTGCACCATGGTCTGCCCCTTCGACGCGATCCACATGGGCGGCGACGGCCTTCCCCACGTTGATTACGCCAAATGCACGGGGTGCAAAAAATGTATTATCGAATGCCCCCAGCAGATAATCAAGGAAGTTCCCCGGGAGCGGAAGGGGTCAATGGTCATCTGTTCCAACCGCAACCCCATCAAAGCCATGGTCATGAAGACCTGCAAGGTGGGATGCATAAAATGCGAAATCTGCGTTAAAAACTGCCCCGAAAAGTGCATAACCATGGAAAACGGAATTCCCGTGGTGGACTATTCCAAATGCACGTCCTGCGGCGTGTGCGTGGCGAAGTGCCCGACCAAGGTCTTTAAAATGCTCCAGGATGACATAATCACGGATAAAAAAGACGATCCCAAATGCCCGGAACCTTCCGAGGTTGCCACCGGTGATGTATCGGCGGGAACTGCGTTATAACCTAAAAAACCGGCGGACTATCCGCCGGTTTTTTATTTTCCGCCCTGGATAAACCGCCGGGACCGGATAATGGCCCTTCCTTCAAAAGTACCGGCGGTAATAAACATATCCCGGAGCTGTTCCGGGATTGCCTCCATGGGAACATCCTCCGAAACAGTAAGCCGGTCCCGTTCCGCGTGTTTGGTGCCCAGATGAAAAATAAAATTCACCGCGTCGGATACAACGGTACCGGTTTTGCCCGGAGCCCGGAAAGGGGTTTTGCCGTAATGGAGAGCGAAGGTAAAGCTTACGGGAATGTTTGTGAGCCCCAGGGATTCAAAAGTTACCAGGGGAGAACCGAGAAGGGATTTCAGGCTCGCGGTAACGGCGTTTTTCGCGTAAACACTTCTGGAAGGAATAAGAAACAGACTGTTGGTTTCGGTCTCCATCCACAGGAGCGCCTCGGCTTTTTTAAAAGTCTGCTGCAGATACGACCGGAGCCGGGTACGGAGCAGATTATACGCGTGCTCGCCGATACGGCTGCGCAGGTTTGTCTGGCTCGATAAGGAAACAAACAGGAAAAAAAACGGTACCACCTCGTTGGCCCGGATATCCTCCCAGCGGGTAAATTTTGAGGGTATTATCTTTGCCGCGGTATTTTTGGGGATACCGACGTCCCTGCTGGCTTCTCCGCCAGGGGCGCGGTCTTGGCCGCCCGCAAAAGCCGTTATATTCCTGAAGCGCTTTTTATCTATCCCCGCTTTGAACAGCTTCGGACCGATATAATCCGAGGCTCCTTCAAAAAACCAGGCCGCGGGATCATCCACCGCGCCCTTTATATCCAGAATACCCCAGGGAGCTCCATTGGAGCGGCGTTTGAGCAGCGCGGCGGCTTTTTTTATATCCGGTCCGGGATAATCCCCGGCGTCAAGGTAGCTTATATCCTCCGGGCAGGGATTGTGCCGAGACAGCGAATCCGGAGAAACCAGCACCACCGAAGAAGCGGTCCTGGCGTCCAAACCAAAATCTATGGATCGTTTTGAAGAAATTACGTAAATGATCATGCTTTCTCCATACCGAAGGTATAATTCCGTACTCTGCCGCCGGGGAATGATTTTTCCCCCGAGAAGAGCTCCTGGATACCCCGGTCTATAGAAAGAAACACATTGTGGGATACCCCCAGGGCATCCGCGGGGGTGGCCTGGGATTCAATAAGCACCGTTTCCTTGACAGTCTCGTTTTTGATGCGTTCCAGGGTATTGTTCCAGTAGCGGACCGGCCCCATATGCACGGCGAGGCGCACCTTAATGGGATTGTTCAGAGGATTATCGAGACGGTTGTAAAAATACAGCTCATGGAGAATATTCATGCCCGCGTAAACCGCGGCTTTTTCCTTATATCCGAAGAGGAACACCGCCAGGGCGCCGTCGCCTTCCCAGGACCAGAGCCTGCCCAGGCGGTACACCACCGACTGGGTCACAATGTTCCGGAGGTCCCGGTACGCCTTATCCACGGACTTGGCGCTGTTCTGCTTTACCAGCGACGAATTGCTGACCACATCCAGCCGGAGAACCGCCATCATCCGTTCGTCGCCGTCCTTGAGACGGCCCCAATTGTCGGTGATCCGCTCATTCTGGTTTTCAAAAAACTGACCCGAAGCCCGGTCAAAGGTATATCCTTCCTGGATAACCCCGCTGACCACATCGTTCAGCCCCTTCAGGGTATAGCGGCGGCCCATGTAGCCTTTGGCGTCAATCTGAATCAGGGCCTCCACGAAATCAATATACTGTCCGTCCCTGATAAGGTCCGCTACCACCCGCCGGGCGGCATCCTGATTGGAAATAGCCATACCTTCATTCAGACCGGTACGCTTGTACAGATCGTATTCCGGCGAAACAATTTTTGCGAACCGGACCATCAGATCCACGGGAATGGATTCCTGGAGGCATTTGCGGCAGAAACTGCCGGTAATATTTTTTATCTTCATTTATGTCTGTCCAATTTTTCACCCGCCGGCGGTTTGCGTCTCTGTGTTTGTCATTTTACCTTGAGCATATCACAGAACCCGGGGTGTTGTAAAATAAAAAGCATCCGCCGGGGGCTGTTCCCGGCTATGCGGCGCCGGTCCGGGCAGCGGCCGCCAGGGCGTCGTCCAGGGTTTCGGTGATGTGGTCCGGCCCGATCTCCCGGATAAAGCCGGATTTTTCCAGGGCCCTGCGGGGCTGTTCCCGGATCTCGGAAATAAACAGCCGGATTTTCCGGTGCCGGCACTGGGCAAGACAGGATTCAAGCGCCGCGATTCCCGTTGAATCAATGGCGGGAACATCCTTCATCCGGAGAATAAACGCGTGGGGTGTTTTGGTTATGCCCCGGAGGGTATCCTGGAGGATATCGGCCACACCGAAAAAGAACGGCCCGGTGATTTCGTAAATTTCAATATCCTTGGGATGTTCCGGAATGGGTCCGTCGGTATCCGGTGTGTCATGGACCAGCCCCGCGGCCATATCTTTTGTTCCGGGTTTTACACCGGCCACCTCTATCATCCGGCGCATAAAAAGGAACGCCGCCATGACGACACCGACTTCCACCGCGAAGGTAATATCCACCAGTACCGTAAGAAAAAAAGTAGTAAGCAGCACAATGGTATCGCTTTTGGGGGATGTTTTTATCACCCTGAAAAACCGGCCGAAGTTGCCCACATCCCAGGCGACTACCATAAGAACCGCGGAGAGGCTCGTCAGCGGTATCAGGGACGCCGCCGGCGCGAGAAACAGTACGAACAGCAGCAGGATGAGCACATGCACCATTCCGGCGACGGGGCTCACCGCCCCGGATTTGATATTGGTTGCGGTCCTGGCGATCGCGCCGGTTGACGGAATCCCGCCGAAGAAGGCGCTTACCATATTGGAAGCCCCCTGGGCAACGAGTTCCATATTGCTGTTGTGGCGTTCTCCGGTCATACCGTCGGCCACCACCGCGGACAGCAGGGATTCAATAACCGCCAGCAGGGCAATGGTAACCGCGTCGGGAAAGAGAAGGCGGATTGTTGCCCAGTTTAACGAAGGAAGAGCCGGCAGCGGAAATGACGAGGGAACGCCGCCGAACCGGCTCCCGATGGTCTCCACGGGAAGATGGAAAAGAAAGCAGGCCGCCGTAGCGGCAACAACCCCGATCACCGACCCGGGGATCCTGGGGGCGAATTTACGGACCGCCAGAATCACCAGGATTGTTCCCAGGCCGATACCCAGGGCGGCGGGGTTCATGGTCGGAAAAAACCGGAAATACTCGGACCATTTTTCGTAAAAACCGCTGGAACTCTGGGACATGGCAAGGCCCAGAAAGTCCTTTATCTGCTGTGAAAAAATTATAACGGCGATTCCCGTGCTGAACCCGGTGGTGACCGGATAGGGTATGTATTTTATAAAACGGCCCAGCCCCGACAGCCCCATCAGTATCAGGAGAATTCCCGCCATAAAGGTTGCGGTAAAAAGGCCGCCCATGCCGTGGCTGGAGAGTATCTTAATGGTAATAATAAGAAAAGAAACCGAAGGACCGGAAATCTGGAAATTGCTTCCCCCCAGAAGAGTCGCGGTAAATCCGGCCAGAATTGAGGTAAAAAGGCCCTGGGCCGGGGTCCCGCCGGCGGCGATGCTGAAGGCCATTGCCAGGGGAAGCGCTACAAAACCGACGGTAATTCCGGCAATACAATCCTTGCCGAAGGAAGACCAGCTGTAGCGTTTTCCTGTATTCTTTGAGAACAATTCAAAAAAACGGGGTATAAAATCCCGGGGAGATACGAATTTGAATGAGTCCATGTATCTCAGTATACTCTCCGGGTATTTTTTTTCAACTGAGCCGGGATTTTGCCGGATAATGGTTTGCAGTTACGTATTGACGGTATTATATTCTATAAAGAATAGAGTTAATTTCATAATAGAAGAAAGACAGGATATTCCATATAGTATAGTATAAAATTGGGCAATGTACACGGCGGGAAGGCGGCATGCGACAGATCATAGTACAGACACTGACAAACCTTGGCCGGTATTTTGATTTTGTCAAGGACGTTATCCTAAGCGTTTTCCGCCGTCCTTTCAGAATTAACCAATTCGTGATGGAACTGGAACACCTCGGAGTTAACTCCATAGCTATAATATTTCTGTCCGGCGGCGCCATCGGTATGATAATCGCCCTCCAGATGGTGGCCCTGCTCCTTCCCTTTCAGGCTGAAATCGGCACCGGCGCCGCTGTGGCGGTTGCCATGGGCCGGGAATTGGCGCCCATCATCACCACGCTGATGCTTATAGCGAAAAACGGGTCCGCCATGGCGGCGGAACTGGGGACCATGCGGGTGACCGAGCAGATTGACGCCCTGGAATCCATGGCCGTGAGCCCGGTTCATTACCTGGTACTGCCCAAGGTTATCGCGTCGGTGGTGGTTTTCCCGGTTCTGACCCTCCTGGCCAACGTGGTGGGAACCCTGGGCTCCCTGTTCATTTCAGTATATCTGTATGGAATTGACTCGGCGGTGTATACCCACTTTATGTTCGATATGCTCAGCCCCCGGGATATCTACACGGGAATGATAAAATCCGCCATAATGGGGTTTATGGTGGCAACCATCTGCTGTTATAAGGGACTCAACACAACCCAGGGCGCAAAAGGCGTAGGTGACAGCGCCACCAGCGCGGTGGTGACTTCATCGGTGGCTATTCTCGTAGCCGATTATATCCTTGCCTCGCTGATGCTCTAGATGTGATGCCCATGGATAAACCGATTGTCCGGGTCGCGGACCTGTATAAAGCCTTCGGCCCCAATGAAGTCCTGAAGGGCGTAAACCTTGAAATACAGGAAAAATCAATCTGCGCCATAATCGGCCAAAGCGGTACCGGCAAGAGTGTTCTGTTTAAAAGCATCATAGGAATGCTTACGCCGGATAAAGGCAGGGTTTGGTTCAAAGATACGGAACTGACCGCCCTGCCCAAGGCCGAGCTTATGGATATACGGAAATATTTTGGGTATTCTTTTCAGAACGCCGCGCTTTTTGATTCCATGACCGTCGGCGAGAATATCGAATTCCCTCTGAGGGAAGTGCTCCACATGAAGAATAAAAAGGAAATAAAGAAAAAAGTTACGGAAATGCTTGAATGGATAGAACTGCCGGATATCGCATCCAAGCGGCCGGATGAACTCTCCGGGGGTATGCGCAAACGGGTCGGGGTTGCCCGGTCTTTGGTTATGCGTCCGGAGGTATTGTTCTTTGATGAGCCCACCACGGGGCTCGATCCGGTGCTGTCCGAAACCATATACAATCTGGTGGTCAGGGTCAACAAGGAGCTGTCCATAACCTGTGTTTTAATAACCCATGATATTCCTGCGGCATTCCGTATTTCCGATAAGATCGCGTTCCTTGACCAGGGCTGCATTATCGCGGACGGAACCCCCGGCGAAGTAGCCCAAAGTGACCACGCACTGGTTAAGGATTTTATCCGTCTTTCATTCAGCGAGTTGGCAGTATGAACATATCACGGTACGTAAAAATAGCTCTTTTCTTTATTGGCATCGGCACCGCGGGAACGGCCTATGTGGTTATGTCATCCGACGGTTTCGGCTCTTTTAATACACAGATGTATGAAATCCGTATTGATGACGCCACGGGTTTATCCAGCAACTCCAAGGTATATCTCGCGGGTATTCCCATCGGAAAGATAAAATCCATAGAACTCCAGCGGGACCATGCCATACTTAAGGTCGCCTTCTTAAAGGATGTTGAAATACGCGCGGACGCTGAGGTTTCCCGGAAGACATCCTCCATACTGGGGACAGCGGTCCTCGCTCTTAACCCCGGCTCGGACAGCGCCCCGCTGGCAAAGCCGGGAGCCCGCATCAATTCGCCCGCCGCGGGGGCGGATATGAATTCCATCATGACGGTGGTCGCGGACCTGGGCACCCAGCTCACGGGTATTCTCGCGGAACTCCAGGCGAACCAGCTGCAGCTGCTGTCGGTTTCCCTCGAAACCTTTAATTCCATCGCCAATAAAATCGACTCCCGGACGGAGATGGAACTCGACAGGGTTTCCCGGATTCTTGAGTCCGTGGCGGTCATAACCGAACGGACCGACCGTCTCCTCAGCGAACGGGAAACAGATATCGTAAATTCGGTTTCGGATATCCAGCTGGCTCTGGAAAACATCAGGGCTATTACCGATGATATCCGCGGCGGAGAGGGAAACATCGGCCAGGTACTGTACGATGACCGGCTCTACACCGCCCTCCTCGGTACGCTGGAAGAAACCCATGTCGCTGCGGCAAAACTGACCACCGCCATGGACAGCGTAAACCGGATAGCCGTGGACGCTGAGGAGGTTGTCCAGAAAGCGGTGGGGCTGGGTATCGAAGTCGATACACTGGCAGGATATGACATTCTGAATAACCGTTTCAGGGCCGGCGCGTCCCTGCGGATTAATCCGCGGTCCAACGACCGCTGGTACAGAGTCGGGGTCAGCTCCGCCCCGGACGGGGTTTCATCAAGAAAAACCAAGGAAACCGTGGTTAACGGGAGTGTGGTTTCAGTAGAAGAAACCACCGAAACTTCCTACAAAGTCGCCATTGACGCGGAGCTTGCCCGGCAATTCGGAATGTTTACGGTCCGGGGCGGTATTCTGGAAAGCACCGCCGGTGTCGGCGTTGACATACAGCCGTTAAAATGGCTGATGCTCTCCGGAGAGGTTTTTAATTTCAGGGAAGACCATATGCCGAATCTCCGGGGAAGCGTTACGATATATCCGTTCTTTGATCCCAATTCGGACAATCCGCTCCACTGGATTTATCTGAAGGGCGGGATAAACCGCGCCCTGGAGGATGACCGGGATTTCTTTGTCGGCGCCGGGATCCGGTTCGCCGACCGGGAAGTAAAGGGCCTCGTGGGGCTCCTGCCGTCATTCTCGGACTGACCGCTGCTGGTCACTAAGCGCCGGTATAAGAACTGTTACAGCTTCATCAGTTCCAGCATATTGTCCAGGATTTTTCGGATTTCTTCATCCGTTTCTTTTTCGGAAGATTTCACCGCTTCCAGAAAAAGCTGGGCCTGCATGGGTTTGGTAAAAACCGGCCACCATTCACTGATTACTTCATACGTATTTTCCGCAATTACCCTACGGTTCTCCGTTCTGAGATCATCGGAAGCGGAAAACACCTGTATCGATCCTTTGAGTACCGTGGTCATTCCGGTGAGCATCTGAACCAGGTCAGAATTCTCGTTATCCTTGTAATGATTAAGAACGTCGGACATATACCAGATCAGGTTGTTGTGGAAAAAGACAAATTCATCTTCATATTCAGTGATATAGGAGGCATAGGTAACGTACACAGACGTTATGTCATTGAGGCGGTCAACAGCGAAATATTCCTCCGGCGGATAGTTGTCCTTATCGAAAAAACCGTAATCTTCCAGATCAGCCAGCCCCGGCAGAACCGGTGACTTACTGTCCGCGACGAGAGCTACGTTGAGTTTTCTTATGAATCCTGAAAGCACCGCGTCCCGGGCAAAGAGCACGCCGCCGGCGACGCAGAAAAAAACACAAATAAACACGGATCGTTTTTTCATTCCTCATTCCTTTACGGCCAACCGGAGACCAGCCGGTTTTTCTGACAGAGGGTCTGCTTCACTCAAAGGAAGCATATTCAGTATATACCCCTTTTTCCGTATTCCATACGAAAAAATACCAGGCGGCATCCGGCCCGGCGGCAGGAGGATTAACCGGAGTATACGCCGAAAGATCCGCCAATACCCTGAAACCCTGTTTCCCCAATGAGACCTAAACTTCTCTCCTGGAAAAAATCCGCCCCCCTGCAATGATAAAACATCCGGTACATACGGTCATCACAATCAACCCGGCAGTGAGACTGACCAGCGCTGTGATTCCAAAATGTGCAGCCAGGCAAAAAATGAAGCAGGAAATCCGGGATTTAGCCAGGGATCCGATCACTCCCGCCATGGAGGCCATGACAATGGCGAAAAGAAAATCCAATGTATACGCCTGCAGGACAGCGGCAAAGGAAACGGATGCTATTCCGGAAAAACAGATACTGAGAATGCTTGCCAGAAAAAAACTGCCGAGGTACATAATCGCGGCATATAAAAGCACGGCGGCCAGTTTCGCGAATAAAACCATACGCCGGGAAACAGGGCAGGCAAGGGTTCGCCTGATTTCTCCGGAGACAAATTCCCCGGTGAGGAGATCCGCTGCCAGCAGGGAGACCGCCAAAGGAATAAAACAATACATAAGAATTTTCAGTACAGTAAACGGATAATATACCAGATTGATATTGAACCGGTTCCCCGGTATCAGGGCCAACCCGATACCGGCAATTATTACCGCTCCCAGCGCGGCCAAAAGGAAAGGGTATTTTTTCCGGTGGAAAATCTTTACCAGTTCACCGGAAACAAGGGCGGCGAAGGCTGTTACCCTGTACATGGTACTGCCTTCTTGCCGGCATCGGTCCGTGATACGCAATACGCTTCAAAACCGCCATACATATCGGCTGCATCACGGGCATCGGCCTTACCCGTCACGGTACCGTTCCGCATCACGAGAGCATTGGTACAGAGCAAATCAATTTCCCGGAACAGGGTGCTGGAAATCACAATGGTCCGTTCTTTCTTCTGCTGATTCCTGATAATTCCGTACAGGGCATTTTTTTCTTCAGCCGCGAGTCCGCGGAAGGGCTCATCGAGAATCAGCAGCTCCGGTTCCGGAAGTATTGCCATGGCAAGCCCCAGCCGCTGTTTCATTGCGGGAGTATACGTCCCTACCCGTACATTCTGATACGCCGCCAGGCCAACCTGCTCAAGAACGTATTCCGTGGCGGCCCGGGGACAGCCAGGATACAGTTTTCGGATTATTTCAAGATTTTGGATCGCGGTTAAATACGGATAGCCGCCGGGCTTCTCAATAAGACATCCCATCTTCCCCAAAACACGTTCCGGATTTTTACCGGGATCTTTTCCGAAGATACTGGTACGCCCGCTGTCCGCCCGGGTAAGCCCGGCCATGATTTTCATAACCGTCGTTTTTCCGCTGCCCCTGAACCCGAGAAGGCCACAGGTTTCTCCCTTTTTTATACTGAAGGAAACATTGTTAATACCGCCGCCGGTTTTATACTGTTTGGTCAGCCGTTCCAATACAACCACATTCATCTGCGTATCTTTCCTTTACGGTATTGGCGGTTATTTTCACTTTCCATCGCGGATGATGAAATGCCTTTCATATTCAGATCCTTGTGTTTACAACTTTCACCAGCACACCGTCGGCAAGAAACTGCTGTCCCTGGATCACTACGGATTCCCCGCCGGAAAGGCCGGTTTTAATTTCCGTCAGATCATCCACCGAAACGCCCGGCTCCACTTCGCGCAGGGCGGCATGATCAGTGTCTTGAAGAACATATACATAGGAGGATCCCCGCATTTCGACAACCGCTTCGGAGGGTACGGTGATAACCTGCTCGTAGGTCAAGGTGTTGAGTTTTACCCGGGCAAACATACCGGAATTGATCCTGCTGTCATTTGTATCAAACCGGAGCACCACTTTTTTTGTCCGTGTCTCGGGGTCCACCACCGGGGAAACCCGGATAACCGCTGCGGGAAATATTTCACCGGGGTAGGCCTGGAGCGTAACCTGGGCTTTGAGGCCTTCCGTAAGCTGGCCGACATCCCGTTCGGGGATCTGGACTTCAATTTCAAGATTGTTCATCACGGAAATAGCAGTGATCGTACTGGCGGTGGTTACTGTGGAGCCCACCGCTGGGGGCGCAGCCGTTACGATCCCGGTGATGGGAGCGTACACGGGGCTCAGGGAATAGGTCGTTCCCGGTTTGGATGGATCTACCTCCGCGATGAGCTGGCCTTTATAAACGGCGGAACCCAAGTCAACTTTAAGCGATACAATTTTTCCCGCCGCGTCGGGGACCACCGAGACCTGCTGTTCGGTCACGATATTGCCGTTAATTTCGATATAGGACTGCAGGGTTCTGCGTTCCGCTTCCTCAATGCGAACTGAAAATACCGATTCCCCGGAACCGCCGGGATGGGCCTGTCCGGTACCTGCCGTTTCTTTTCCAGCCAGCAAGGGAGGAACAAAAATCAGTCCCGCCGATACAATTAAAACCGCTGTAAAAATAATCACTTTCTTCGCCATTTTTTTCTCCTGTTGATCTAACCCCAAAGGCCGGCATCCGGCCCCGGGTATCCGGTATACCCGTTTACAGGGACCGCCTGTAAACAGGGATTTACATATCTAAAAGCGTCCCGAAGGGAACGTTTATTTCTTTTTCAAGATCGAGAATTGACGACAGCAGGGTGTATTGTTCTTCCTGTATTTTATTCCGGGCTTGGAGCAGGCTGTCGCCCGCGGAGCGGAGGCTTTGGAGGTCCACCGTGCCGTTTCTGTAGGATGTTTCATACATCTCATAGGTCCGTTCGGCGAGTTCCGCGTTGAGCCGCAGGGCCGCGATATTTTCCAGCGACTGTTCAATGGTTCTCTGGTACTGCCGGATCTGATTGCCGGAATTCATCAGCGCTTCGGCGATACGGCTTTCGTAATTGCTGATGCTGTCATTGAGGGAATCGATCTGCTCCCGGGAGGATGACCAGGGAAGGAAGCTGTCCAGGTTTAAAGAAATCCGTACCGAGAACTGGCCGTTGTCAGACCAATCGTTATTGGAATAGGTCGGAGCGGTGTTCCAGGAGAGGTTTAAACTGGGCATATACGCCTGATTCCAGGCGGCCTTCTTTTGGGCCTCAGTAACTTCCAGGGATTTCCGCAGGGATACAATTGCATACGATTCCCCGGTTACGGGTATCTCTTCAATCCGGATCGTACCTGCCGCATCGTCCAGAAAACCCTCAAGGGCAATCTCTTCGTCCTGCGGCAGCCCGAGGATCTGCTTAAAGGAATCCAGGGCGTTTTCGTACCGGGCTTCGGCGCTCCGGAGATTGGGTTTAAGGTTTTCGAGATCCACCCGGGCGGACAGTTCATCCAGGCTCGAGGCCTGCCCGACCCGCGCGAGGTTTGCGGTCTGATCGTACCGTGCCTGGGCGGTATCGATACTTTGTTCGGTGAGTCCGATATTGGCTTTCAGTAACAGGAGCTGGTAAAAGGCTTTCCGCACCTGGAGTTCGAGATCCTGTTTTGCCGCTTCATAGGTAATCACGCCGGCTTCATAATCGGCTTTCGCCTTGTTTATATTGGAAACGATCGACGGGGAAAGATTTAAGCTTGTTGAAAGGGATACGCCGGGGGTCCACTCATCCCGGCCCGGAACCAGATCGCCGGTCAGGCTTGTTCCGTGGCTTACGGAACCGGAAGCCGTCACCGTTGGGATAAGGCTGTTCCAGGACCGGTCGGCGGTCCGTTTCTTCCCATCCGTTTCCAGTTTCGTCCTGCCGAGGGAAAGGTTGTTTTCCAATGCAAGAGCCACCGCCCGTTCCACATCAAGGGATTCGGCTGCTGCCGCGAAGGCGGTACCGACCAGAAATACACAGACTAAAAATACAGTTTTATTTTTCATTATCATTTACCTCACCATCTGAATATTCAGCAGGGAATACCATTGCGGCCCCAGCCTGATACGGTAAATATAAACGGGCCTTGTTAAATCAAAACCAAGCATGGGTAAAATGTTTGTAAACTAATCATAAAATCGGATCTGCCTGCGGCGGGATTTACGAAACGGACGCAAACGGAAAAGGACAATCCGAAAAGCATGCATGGTTTAAAACCCCGCACCATTCCGGATTGTCCCTTTGTATCAACATTATTTTAAATATGAATTATCTTACAGCGGTCACGGTTCTCCGTTAAGGAAGAATATCTTTATCCCTTCCCCGGGGAATTGTTCTTTTACCCCCTGTATAATTTCCGCGGCCTTTGCCGCGTCCCCGTCATTGATATAACTGATGACCATAAAGTTTTCCTCCGGCCATACCGCGGTCCCCAGCCGGTATTCGCTTTTTCCTCTGCCGTTAACTACCGGGATCAAGGTGTAATAGAAGTCCGTGATCGTTTCTTCAAGACCCTTTAAAACCTCATCCTGAACCGACCGGTTGGCAAATATTTCAATCCGTTTCATATTAATCCTCCGCAGAAACAGGGACTGTTTCTGCAATTTCCGTTTCCGGTTTTTTCATTTTTCTGTTTTTTCCCCGATGTTCATTGACAAGTGAATACATCACCGGAATAAAGAACAGGGTAATAAAGGTTGCGGAAGTCAGTCCTCCGATAACCGTCAGGCCAATGGGCTGGATCATCATGGATGACTCTCCGCCGAAGAATGCCATAGGAACGAGTCCCAGGATGGTCGTAAGGGTTGTCATGAGAACCGGCCTGAGCCGTGATTCACCGGCGTCGAGACAGGCCTGCCGGACCGGCATACCCCTTCTGACCAGCAGGTTCGTATAATCCACCAGGATGATTCCGTTGTTCACCACAATACCCACCAGCATAACAAGCCCAACAAGGGTGAAAGAACTTATGGTCTGGCCGGTTATCAAATAGATTGCAATGACGCCGATGAGCATGAGCGGGATGGTGCACATGTTTATCAAGGGGTCTTTAAAGGATTCGTACTGGCCGGCCATGACGCCGAACACGAGAAGTACGGCCAGGGTGATGATAAGAATAAATGTACTCACCGTATCGGAAATTTCACCCCAGGAACCTTCATAGGTAATGATCACCCCGTTGGGAACCACGAAATTTTCGTTCAGTGCGTCCTTGATCTTATTTTCCACATCATCCGCCCGGTTGCCTTCCAGCATGTAACCGGTTATGTGGATGACTCTGGACTGGTTTTCCCGGTTGATGCTGACGGGACCGACGCCCTTTTCAAGGCTCGCGAAGTTGGAAAGAGGGATCATGGTTCCGTAGGAGGATGCCACGAAAATCCGTTCCAGGTCCGGGAGTTTTTTCCGGTCCTCATCCTGCAGCATGAGCACCACTGAATATTCGTTTCCGGAATGCCGGAATGTGGTGGCGGTTACCCGGTTCATGGAGGCCGCAATTTCATTGGCAATAGTGTTAACAGACAGTCCCATGTTGTACGCCCGGTTCCGGTCTATGACTACTTCTACCTGGGGAAGCCCTTCGGTAAGGTCAATGGTCACCTCCGTGAGTTCAGGCACATAAGCTTCGATAATATCCGTAATCTCCCGGGCGGCGGCCAGACCGGTATCAATATCATCTATCCGCAGAACCATATCGATGTCCGCTCCGGATATCATCCGGGACATCCCCTGCCCGAAGGTAAGGGTTGCGTTAGGAAAGTCATTGAAATGGGCCCGGAGTTTGTTTTTGACCTGCTCACTGGTATCCGCCTCTTTGTTGTCAAGATCGAGCTTGATACTTAATGAGCCTATATTGGTACCGCCGGTATCCATGGATCTGCCGGAACTGCCCACATCGGCGATAATGCTTTTGGCCCCGGCAATTTCATCAATGGCAAATTCCTGGAGCTGGAGCACCACTGCCCTGGTATCTTCATAGGTGGTTCCCAGAGGCATTTCAATGTTGAGGGTAACCGAATCTTCGTTCATGGGTGGAATCAAGGTAATGTTCATATTTACCAGAGCGAAGATGCTTCCTATGAAGGCTGCCAGAATAACCGTTATTGCCGCGAGCCGGTGTTTCAGGGCCGCGTCAAGCAGCCGCCGGTATCCCCGGTTGACGGCATTGAGCGCGCTGCCGATACCTTCGTCCAGACCTTTTAATACCCTGTTCTTAAGGGGTTTCTGTGACCGGGTATTGAGGGGAAGGTATTTGCTCGCCAGAACCGGTACCAGGAAAATGGCCACCATGAGACTCGACGCCAGGGCGATTCCAACGGTAAGGATCATGTCCTGGAAGAATTCCCCGATCATACCAAGCTGGCTCTTGAACAGCAGAATGGGAACAAACACACAGAGGGTTGTCAATGTGGAAGATATAATAGAGGACATGACTTCCTGACTGCCCAGGACCGCCGCGATAGTTGGTTTTGCCCCCCGTTCCCGGAACTTGAAAATATTCTCAAGGATTACAATGGAAGAGTCCACGATCATACCTACCCCGAGAATAAGGCCGGTGAGGGTCATCATATTGAGGGTGATCCCGGCTACGCTCATTACCAGAAGGGTAACCAAAATCGAAAACGGAATGGAGATGCCAACGATGATGGTGCTCTTTATGTTTCTGAGGAAGATGAAAAGGATCAGCATGGCAAGAATAACACCCAGTATTGCTGAGTTTACCAGTTCATTTATCATACTCCTGGTCTGAACGGTATCGTCTTGGGTTATTTCCAGAGTGATGTCGCCGGGGAGCAAAGCTTTGATTTCATCCAGCTTTTCGTACACCATGTCCGCGATGGCTACCGCGTTGGTACCGCTCTGTTTTGTAACGGAAACATAGACCCCGCTTTCTCCGTTGATATATACGGTGGAAGTTTCATCTTTATAACCCATGGAAACTGTCCCGATATCCTGGAGCCTGATATCGGCACCGTTCAATTTCGCCACCACGGTTTCCCCGATATCCTGGACAGAAGTGTATTCTCCGGTGGTTCTGATGCTGTAATTCGTGGAACCGTCAATAATGGAACCCGCCCCCAGTTCGATATTCTGGCTCGCCAGACTCTTGGAAATCCCGGTGATCGTTAAGCCGTAGGCTTCCAGCCGGTTCTGGGACAGTTCTACCTTGACGATTTCCGACTGGCCCCCCATAACCGCGGTAGAGGCCACCCCGTCAATCTGCTCGAGACGGTCCTGGATGGTATCTTCCGCTATTGCCCGCAGTTCATTCTGGCTCCGGTCGCCCCGGATAGCCACCCGGAGTATCGGCATGGAGGAAAGATCAAATTGAATAATTGACGGAGCGCCCGCGTCATCCGGCAGCCGTTCCTTAACCTGATCCAGCTTATCACGGATATCGTTTATTTTATTGTCCAGGTTCGTTCCGTAGTTGAACTCCAGCGTTATGGTACTCAGACCTTCTGATGACGTGGAGGTCATATTTTTGAGGCCGCTGATATTTACCAGGCTCCCTTCCAGGGGCTTGGTAACCGTTTTTTCCACCGTTTCCGGACCGGCCCCGGGATACGAGGTGGTAACCGAGAGCTGTGGAAAACTGATTTCCGGATACATATCCACCGCAACCCCGGATACAAGATAAATACCTACAATCGCGATAAGCGCGAAGATAACGGCCCACAGGACCGGACGGCCCACAACTTTTTTCGCGATACTCATGCCTGACTCCTTGTACCGATAACCTTCACCGCCGCGCCGTTGGTCAGGAACTGCTGTCCCTGGATCACCACGGATTCTCCGCCGGAGAGGCCTGATTTGATTTCGGTTGTATTATCTATGGACACACCCTTTTCCACTTCCCGCAGAGCCACACGGTCAATACCTTCCATGACATACACATAGCTGGAGCCCCTGACGTTTATAACAGCTTCGGCCGGGACAGTGACAACATCCTCATAGGTACGGGTATTGAGTTTTACCCGGGCTAACATTCCGGGATTGATCCTGCTGTCGTTCACATCAAAGGAAAGAATGATTTTCTTAGTCCGTGAGTTGGGATCCACCACAGGGGAAACCCGGATTACCGTGGCGCTGAAAACTTCCCCGGGAAACGCCTGGAGGGTTATCCGGGCCTTGAGTCCTTCCGTAAGCTGCCCCACTTCCCGTTCGGGAATGAGCGCTTCAATTTCAAAATTTTTCATTGCCGAAACAGTAGCAATCGTGCTGGCGGTAGTTACCGTAGAACCGACCGCCGCGGGCGGTGCGGTGACGATTCCCGAAATCGGAGCGTACACCGGGCTGAGGGCGTAACTCGTACCTGGTTTTGAAGGATCAATTTCCGCGATGATCTGGCCCTTCCGTACTTCGGATCCCAAATCTATTTTTACAGACACAACCTTACCGGCCGCATCGGGAAGCACCGCCACCTGCTGTTCCGGTACAATCTCCCCGTTAATCTCAAGATAGGCCTGGAGAGTCTGCTCCGCGGCCTGGTCAACCCGGACCGAATACATTGATACATTGGCATTTACCGTTGTATCAGAACCGGTATCACTTCCCGCCAGTATGGAGGGCACAAAAACAAGCCCCGCCGCCGCGGCAGCCGCTAATACAATAATTATTACTTTCTTTGACATAACATCCTCCGTCAGGTTACTCAGAACCTCGTGTAATCTGTTTCAGGCTGTACAGCCTCCAGAAGCCGAGCCGCGTCCGGCTCCCTTTCTGGTATTTCAAATAGTAGGAGGGATGCGTAAAATCGAAACCAAGGGGTGGTAAAATAACGGTAAAATTGCTGTTAAAAAAATGGCACGTTACGGCAGGCGGTATCTTGTTTTACGATCAGGATTTTACCAATTGTTTACTTTTTTGGGATTCGTATTTTACCTTTCTATGCGAGAATTCATAGTAAGGAACTTCCAGAATCCCAGCCGGGGTTTTCAGAGGTCCCATTATTTTCTTTTACCAAAACTATGGTACACTGAAAGAGAGGAACATTGATTGACCATAAAACGGCGTTTGTTTTTTTCGAATATTTTAATGATTCTCATCCCGATAATTCTAAGTGTATTGATTGCGGGAACCACGGTGCATATCCTCAACGGCATCTTCGGTTTTAATGATGCCAATAAAGCTGAAGACAGCCGTGTGTTTTATTCATCAATATCCTATATGCGGGACCACCTTAAAACCTGGGCGGAACATGGTAATACGGAACAAATAGCGGCGGATATGGACCGGTTCAGCAGGAGAATCAGAGGAACCAGTGTCGCCCTGTCCGTCTACCGGGGAAGTGAGCTGCTGTACGCTGTGGGAGATTTCAGGGAAGACCCGTTAATTGACACGGTTCTGTCCCAGCGGGAGAGCCATTATTTTGCGCAGGATACCACTGAGCTGTACGCGGACTTTTCCGGGGAGTATTCCGCTGTCCTGATGCATACCGATTCCCTTTACCGGGATGCCGGCAATTACCTGGAAAGCCAGCAGTATATCCGCAATGTTTTCTTTTTTATGTTTCTGCTGTCCGTGGTTATCATACTGATAACTAACCTGCTTCTGACCAGAATGGTATTCAAAAGCATTATGGTTCCCCTGGAAACCCTTACCTACGGGGTACACCAAATCCGGGACGGCAACCTGGACTACCGTATCAAATACGGGGGCAGTGATGAATTTTCACCGGCCTGCTCTGACTTTAATGAGATGGCGGGGCAGCTCCTGGACATGGTCAACGCACGGCAGAAGGACGACGAAAACCGGCGGGAGCTGATAGCCGGTATTTCCCATGATCTTCGGACTCCCCTGACATCCATTAAAGCCTATGTGGAAGGGCTGTTAACCGGGGTCGCTTCAAATTCTGATACCCGGGACCGGTACCTGCATACGATCCAGCAGAAAACCGGGGAGATGGAACATTTGGTTTCCCAGCTTTTCCTTTTTTCCAAACTTGATATCGGGGCGTTCCCTTTCCGGATGGAAAAAATAAACATAGGCAATGAGCTTGCGGAATATGTCAGCGCTGTTTCGGGTGAATACCGCCGGAAAGGACTTGAGATTACGATTACGCAGAATATTCAGGATACGGAAATCAACGCGGACCGTATCCAGCTTAGGAATGTGTTTACCAATATTATGGAAAACAGCCTGAAATACGGCAGCCAGGAAAAAGGCGCTGTCACTGTCTCCTGCCGGATGGAAGGTCCGGAGGTTATACTTACTTTCACCGACAACGGCCCGGGGGTTCCGGAAGATGCCCTGGATAAACTGTTTGCGATTTTTTACCGAGGCGATAAATCCAGGACCAATCCCGGTCAGGGAAGCGGCCTGGGCCTGGCGATCAGCGCCAAAATCATAGAACGCCTGGGCGGTTTGGCCCGGGCGGAAAACGGCCCGGAAGGCGGACTTTCAGTGATAGTGACCTTTCCGGCCGCAGCGGGAGACACTACCGATGAAAAATATTCTGATCATTGAAGATGATCCCTCCATTGCCGCGGTGGAACGGGATTTCCTGGAGATTAACGGGTTCTCCGCGGCGATTGCGGCGGACGGTGAGACAGGGCTCAAAGAGGCCCTGTCCGGTGAGTACGATCTGATATTATTAGATCTGCAGCTGCCGGGAATGGATGGGTACGAAATCTGCAGAAGGGTCAGAAAAAGCCTCGATATTCCCATCCTTATGGTCTCAGCCAGAATCGAGGAAATCGACAAAGTCAGAGGCCTTGGCCTGGGGGCGGATGATTATATCTCAAAGCCCTTCTCACCCACCGAACTGGTAGCCCGGGTAAAGGCAAACCTGGCTCAGTACGAACGGCCCAGAATGAGGGCTGCCCGGACAGCCCTGTCTGAGGAGATCAAAATTGACAATCTCCGCATAAACGTACAGGCCCGGCGGGTGTATGTGGATGGCAAGGAAATCGAATATACCAACAAAGAATACGAACTGCTGCTTTTTCTGATGTCCAACCCCGAGGTGGTGTTCAGCAAGGAAACCCTGTACGACCGTATCTGGGGTGAGGATGTGCACGGTGATCTGAAAACCGTTGCGGTCCATATAAACCGGCTCCGGGAAAAAGTTGAAAAGGACCCCGCCAATCCGGCGCATATTGAGACGGTCTGGGGAGCCGGATACCGGTTCAAGATTTGATTTTTGATAAGCTTGCACCCCCGCCCAAAGGCAGGGGTGCAGCATTACACTATTCCATGGAACTCCGGCCGGCGATACGGCCGAAGGTCACCACATCGGTGATGGCGTTTCCGCCGAGGCGGTTGCTGCCGTGGATACCCCCGGTGGTTTCACCGGCGGCGTACAATCCGGGAATGATTTTTCCCTTGGTATCAATAACCTGGGCTTTCCCGTTGATCTCGATACCGCCCATGGTATGGTGCACCATAGGACTGGTTATGCCCGCGTAGAACGGCGGCGTCCCGAACTCCTTGTCGAACACGCTTCTGCCCAGGGGGTCATTGCCGTTCCTGACGGACTGGTTGAACTGCCGGATTGAGGCCTGAAGGTTCGCCAGGGGAACGTTCATCTGCCGGGCCAGATCCTCCAGAGCGGCGGCCTTGTAAATATACCCGTTGCCCACCCGTTCATCTACATTCGTTCCCGTGGAAGTCATACCGTTAACGACGGTATTCGCGTCGGAGAGGATATAGAATTTGGCGCCGGGCTGCTCCAGAGCGGCTTTGGACAGGACGTCCCGCCGGCCGTCCTCGGCGACGAAGCGGTCGCCGTTGAGGTTGACGTACATCTGGTTTTCGATATACGGGGTAAACACCCCGGGGCCGTAGGTCGGGATAAGCTGGATCCATTCCATGCCCACGAGATTGGCGCCGGCCTTTTCCGCCATTACGATACCGTCGCCGGTAGCCTGGGGACCGTTGGTGGTCTGCACCGATTCATCCAAGGTGGGCCAATGCTTGTTGTATTTCTGCCGCATCTCAATATTGGCGCCGAAACCTCCGGCGGCGATTATCACACCCTTCCTGGCGGTTATCTCAAAGGCCTGCCCGGAATTGGTGGTGCCTTTTACCCCGGTGCAGCGCCCGCCGGACATAACCAGGGATTCGGCGCGGCTGTCCAGCATTACTTCACCGCCTTTGGACGCGACGTAATTGGCCTGGGGAAGCACAAAGGAAGCGCCCCGGGTACCGAGATCAGTGGTCGGGGTGTGGCTCCGTTTCCAGGTAGCGCCCACCGCCGCCTGGATCTGGGGGATCCACTTGGCTCCGAGATCCGTCAGGAAATTCACCGAATCCAGGGCCTTATCCCCGTAAATATTGATAAGCTCCGCGTTGCCCACATAGTCGCCGTCCATATAGGTCTGCAGTTTGTGCAGGGACGGTGAATCAAACAGGTAGTTTGCCCCGGATGCCTTATACGCCTGTATTTCCCGGGCCAGGGTATCCTGCCATGACTTCATCATATCGTTCTGGGGTTTTTCCGCGAGAATCGCCTCGATTCTCGCCATCTCTTCCCTGGACATAGTAATGCTTTTCTGCCGTTCCGGATCAGCGGCGTTCATAGCGCTCCCCGCGAGCAGGGTGTTTCCGCCCACCGCCGGGCGTTTGTCGATGAGGATCACCGATCCCCCGGCGTTGATAATTTCCACCGCCGCGGACATACCAGCACCGCCGGCACCGATGATAACCACATCGGCGGTCTTTTTTATCGTTCCGCCCGCGGAAACCTGGGTTCCGGGAGCCCGGGTAACCGCGGCTTCGGATGCCCCCGCGGCCAGCAGCGCCGCCTTAACGGCGCCCAGGATTCCGTTGCTGGAATTGGTACATCCGCTCACCGCGTCCACACCGGCAGTCTGGTATTGGATGATTTCTTTGGGAAGTTTCTCAAAGGCCGGATCGGAAATAACCGGCGTCTCGCTGTGGTCCTTAAACTCAATGGAAACGATGCTGTCCGCGTTTACCGTGACAACCGCGGTAATGGGGCCGCCGAACCCTTGGGCAGTGCCTTCGTATGTGCCCGGGTTAAAGGAAAGCCCCGTCCCCTTCCCGGTGGTTTTACACCCAAATCCGGCTACGGCCGCTGCAAGCGCAAGAATAATCAAACCGGATACGAATTGTTTCTTCATAAAAAGCCTCCAATAGCAGACAATTTTAACGATAGACCCCACAGGGCGTTTTTTCTAATGATATAACTATACTAAATTCTGTGCTTTAAGAAATACATACAGAACACCGCATCATAAAAAAATACCAAACAGCAGAACCAACACCTATCGCCGCCGCGCCATCCCCCACACCCAGCCCCCCGCCACGGCAGGACACCCGCAGTATACCGGAAGCGGCACAGAAGCATGGTGCGAATACGGTAACGCGGGGTGTCATGCACAATGGGGTATGAGCGACTTTCGAGGCCGCAGGCCGACACGGAGCCATACCCCATTGTGCATGACAGGACCCCCGGATCCGCATTTACACCATGCTTCTGTGCTGAATTACAAATATACTGCGGGTGCCCTGCTACATCGTGAATTCACTGCCCAGGTATACTTTCCGGACCATTTCATTCCTGAGGATTTCATCCTTATCCCCCTGAGCGACAATCCGGCCTTCGGCAATGATAAAGGCATTGGTGGTGATTTCCAGGGTATCCCGGACGTTGTGGTCGGTGATAAGAATACCGATATCCTGCTCCGCCAGGCGGCGGATTATCTGTTTTATCTCAAATACCGCGATGGGATCGATTCCCGCGAAGGGTTCATCCAGAAGCAGGAATTTGGGGTCCGAAGCAAGCGCCCGGGCTATCTCGGTCCGGCGGCGTTCGCCCCCCGAAAGGGTATAGCCGTACTGGGTCCGTATCCTGGCGATACCGAATTCCTCCAGTAGCTCTTCAACCCGGCGGGTTTTTTCCGCCTTGCTCAGATTCTTCCGGCTTTCCATAATAGCCCAGATATTCTGTTCCACGGTCAGTTTTCTGAAAATAGACGCTTCCTGGGGCAGGTAGGCGATCCCCGCCCGGGCGCGCCGGTACATGGGCTTTCTGGTAATATCCTCTGAATTGAGGCTCACCGTTCCCATGGTGGGCCGGTAAAATCCCACCACCATGTAAAATATGGTCGTTTTCCCCGCGCCGTTGGGCCCCAAAAGGCCCGTTATTTCGCCGTTATACATGGAAAAACTGACCCCTTTTACCACTTCCTTGCGGCCGAATTTTTTGTGGAGATCAGTTACCTGCAGAACGTGACGGTCAATCGAATCCACCGCTACTCCCTTATCGACCCCGACACGGAACCTTCCATGATAACATCATCGGTATCCAGGTCCACCCGGATTCGTTCGGCCCGGAATTCATCGCTGTTTTTATAGACCACGGGAAAGCCCGAAAGGTCCAGGGTTTTCTCCTTGCGGCGGTACAGGGCGTATTCCGAACGGCATACCATGGTATCCTTGAAAAGACGGACCGAAACCTGGATAACCGCGGTACCGGATTCATCGTCATATTCGATAAACCGGCCCTTGGCCACCACCTCGTTCTCCGTATCCTCCAGGGTTGAATCCCCCTCGAGGCGGGCAATCTTGAGGGTACGGTCGTACCGCAGCCGGTCCGTCCGGAATATGATACCCTGCTCATCGTCCCGGCCCCGGACATTGCCGATGCAGTCAATAAACTGATTGTCGTCACCCTGGAGTTCAATACGGTCGGCCTGAAGGATGAGGTTATCCGACTGGACCTCGGCGGAACCGGTAAGCACGGTGATTTCTTTTCCCGAAGCCCTCCCGCCGGTCATGCGGTCGGCTTTAAACGTAAAGGTATCGGCGGCTATCAGAACAGGAAAAAGCAGCGTATACAGCGCCAGAAGAGCTGCGGATCTCACTGGCTTTCCTCTTCTTCATCTTCGTGCACATAGGTACCCTGGATACCGGAGGTAAACTCCCAGGTCCGCCGCCGGGCGTCCGCGCTGAATCCGCGGCCGTTCATATAAGTCCCGTCGGCACGGTATACGGATACTTCGTCATCTTCTCCGCCGGAAAGGACCCTGTTGCTGTCCTCCCAGGTAAGGCGGTCCGTTTCAATGGTAATATCTTCGGAATCAACGATTATAAGAACCCGTTCCTGGAGACGGACATTCCCGGAGTCGAGCTCCACCGACGCGGCGCCCGCTTCTCCGGAGGCGTTTACATCGCCGCTGCCCGTATTGTACTGTTCAAAGGAAAAACTGCTGAGTTCCATGATCTGCTTTTTTTCGTACCGTTCCGCGGTTTCCGCTTCAAACCGTACCATGGGCTCGCCGTTCCGTACCCGCACGTATTCCACATCGTGCATGATGATATCGGGCTGGTCCGTGCCCTGGGATTCACCGGTGCCGTAATCAAAGGTGCAGGAAACAGCGGTGCAGAGCAGAACGAGTGCCAATTTCCATACGGACCGGCTGCGCCAGGTTCCTTTCATTCGATTTTCTATCCTTGGGACTGCTTCCGGTCCCGGACCGCCGCGATAAAATCCCGGAACAGAGGATTCGCCGCGGTTGGTTTTGATTTAAATTCAGGATGAAACTGGACGCCCACACCCCAGGGATGGTCCGGCCATTCTACGGCTTCCACAAGGCTGCCGTCGGGGGTCAGGGCGGAAATCCGAAGCCCGGACCCGGCCATTTCGGTCCGGTATTTATTGGAAAACTCATACCGGTGGCGGTGGCGTTCGAAAATCTGGGCTTTCCCGTAGGCCGCAAAAATCCGGGTCCCCGGCTCGGCCGCGGATTCGCTTTTGCCGAGACGCATGGTTCCACCGTAATTTTTTACATCCACCTGTTCCTCCAGAAGGCTCACCACAGGATGTTTGGTATCGGGATTGAATTCCGAAGAATCCCCGTCTTCCCATCCGAGCACACCCCGGGCCCAGTCGATCACCATGATCTGCATCCCCAGGCATATACCGAGGTACGGAACCTTGTTAACCCGCGCCCATTCCGCGGCTTTGACCATGCCGTTGATCCCCCGCTGGCCGAAACCGCCGGGGACCAGGACACCGTCAACCCCGCCGCCGGCGGCTTCGGGGCCGAGGATACTGTCCGCCGACGCGGCTTCCTCCAGTTTCGAGGAATCGATCTTGACCAGTTCCACCGCGACCTGGCCGGCCAGCCCCGCGTGGAAAAGCGCCTCATACACGGATTTATAGGCATCGTGGAGGTCCATATATTTGCCCACAATACCGATCCGGACGGTTCCCTTCCGGGCGGAAAACTGGTCCATCATGGCGCGCCACGGCCTGAGGTTAACATGCCTGGCCTCGACCCCCATTTTCTTCAGAACCACCAGATCCAGCTGCTGGTCGGAAAAAATCAGAGGTATTTCATAAATGGTAGTGTCTATATCGTAGGAAGTAAAGACCGCGTCGGGAGCCACATTGGTAAAAAGGGCAATTTTCCGCCGGGTGGACTCATCGAGCTGCACCGGCGCCCGGCAGATGAGCACATCCGGCTGGATTCCCTGCTCCTGCATAGCCTTTACGGAGTGCTGGGTGGGTTTGGTCTTGAGTTCCCCCCCGGCCACTTCGGGAACCAGGGTCAGATGGACCGAAATAGCGTTTTCCCGGCCCAGTTCATGAATAAGCTGCCGGGCGGCCTCCAGGAAGGGAATCGATTCAATGTCCCCTACGGTCCCGCCGATCTCGATGATTACCACATCCGTATCGGGATCTTCCTTCCCCACCGCCAGGATACGGCCTTTGATTTCATCGGTTATATGGGGAATAACCTGGACTGTCCGCCCCAAGTAGCGGCCTTCCCGTTCCTTTCGGATTACCGATTCGTACACCTGGCCGGTGGTTATGGAATTCGCCTGTGACAGGGGACCGGAGGTAAACCGGGCGTAATTCCCGAGATCGAGATCCGTTTCCGCGCCGTCATCGGTGACGTAGACTTCCCCGTGCTGATACGGACTCATGGTACCGGCATCAACATTGATATAGGGATCACATTTTACCATACGGACATTGAGACCCCTTCCTTCAAGCAGTGCGCCTAAAGAAGAGGCAGCTACACCCTTGCCTAAGCTTGAGCATACGCCGCCTGTGACAAAAATATACTTATTCATGTAAATAGATTATCTCCAGTCGTGAAGTCTTCGTCAACGCCATCACGGGGTATCCGCTGTATACCGGGTAAATATTTCACAGAAGCATGGTGTGAAAAACGGTTCGGGGGTCCTGACGCAGAATATGGGATTTGAGCGACTTTCGAGGCCTTTAGGCCGCTGAGGAGCCAAATCCCCATATCCTACGGCAGGACCCCTCGTTCCGTCTTCACCATGCAGCGGCGCCGGATCACATATAATGCGGATACACTGTAAGTTTTGATTGACAGTTATCCGCGGAATACTTAAAGTAGTAATATGGCGGATGATGTATTCTTTACCGATGCCGACTTTGATATGTACCGGAACCTCATTTACAACGAAAGCGGTATCCATTTTACCAGCACAAACCGTTCCATACTGGAAAGCAGGCTTAAGGAACGACTCAGGGGAAATGGGGTCGAAACCGTACGGGCATATTACGATATAATCAGCAAAGACAAGGAAGAACTCAAGAATTTCCTTGATTCAATTACCACAAACCTGACGCGGTTCTTCCGCAACCAGGCCCATTTCGACGCCCTGGAGAATTTTGTCATCCCTGAAGTAATGAACATCAAAAAAAGCAGCGGTAATTTCACGATAAAAATATGGAGCGCCGGCTGTTCCACCGGGGAAGAACCCTATACCATTGCCATGCTTATGCAGGAAATACTCCCTCCCCCATGGAAAGTCGAAATTGTCGCCAGTGATATAAGCCTTAAATCCCTGATGGTTGGAAAAGAAGGATTTTACGCGGACAGCCGTATCGTGGGAATCCCCGACAATTACCTCAAAAAGTATTTCGATAAAGTAGACGGGGGCTATAAAGTCCACGACGACATTAAGTCGCGGATACGGTTCGATTACCACAATCTTAAAAACGATTCCGGCCTCCGGGGAATGGATGTGGTTTTCTGCAGAAACGTGCTCATTTATTTCGATGAAGCGGCCCAGACCGCCGCGGTCAACCGTTTCTGGGAAGCCATGGCGCCAAAATCGTTCCTGTTTATCGGACATTCCGAATCCCTGTTTGGTATGGACACGAAATTTGAATTTGTCAAAACCCAGTGGGCTACCCTGTACAGGAAGTATATATAGAGGGAAAACCCGGATTCCCGGTACTGACTCGGGCGGAACGGGCATGGGCGGCCGCCATTGGCCGGCGGATTTCCCATGGTATAATGTAATTAAGCAAGGAGCTGTGTTGTGGCTGACGAGGTTTCGGTATTAGTTGTTGACGACTCCGCGCTGATGCGGAATCTCATTTCAAAAATGATTGAAGCAACTCCGGGCTTGGTAGTAGCGGATAAAGCCATGAACGGCGTCTTTGCCCTCCAGAAAATACCCCGGTGCAATCCCGATATTATTGTTCTGGACCTGGAAATGCCGGAGATGAACGGCATCGAGTTCTTGAAGGAACGGAAAAAACAGGGAATCACCATTCCGGTTATTATCCTTTCTTCCATCGCCAGCCGGGGGGCGGAAGTTACTATGGAAGCCCTTTCCCTGGGGGCCAGTGATTTTATCCAGAAACCATCGGGGTCAATTTCCGAAGACATAGGCACGGTAAAGGAAAATTTAACCGGCATGCTCCTGGCCTACGGGTCGCAGTACCGCCGGAGTCAGGGTAAAAAGGTACTTACCCCCGCGGAGTATCCCAAAAAAGAAGCTCCTCCTGCGCAGGATCTGCTGAGCCGGAAGCCGGCGGCGGCAGGCCCGGTAAAACGGATTGAGCCCCTGCGGAAACCCGGAAAGATAGAAATCATTGCCATCGGTATCTCCACCGGAGGGCCCGACGCGCTCCGGGAAGTTTTTGCCCATATTGACGCGGATATTCCCCAGCCTATTGTGGTGGTGCAGCACATGCCCGCGGGATTTACCCTGGAATTTGCCCGCAGCCTCGACCGGCTGTGCCCGCTGGAAGTCAAAGAAGCGGAAGACGGGGACGTGATAAAATCCGGCCGGATTCTCATAGCGCCGGGGAGCAAACACCTGGAGGTGGAGCGGAAATCCCTGGCAACGATCGCCCGGTTATCCGACGCGCCGCCGGTAAGCGGCCACAGGCCTTCGGCGGATGTATTGTTTGCCTCCGTGGCGCTGGCGTTCCAGAACCATGCCATGGGGGTTATCATGACCGGTATGGGCCGGGACGGAGCGACACAGCTCGGGTCTATTTTACGGGAAGGAGGAATCACCCTGGGTCAGGACGAAGCGAGCAGCATTGTCTACGGTATGCCCCGGGTGGCGTATGAGATGGGACATGTTATGGAACAGGTCCCCCTTAAGAAAATGGCAGAAAGAATTTCATCCATAGCAAAAGCTCAGCGTTAAAAAAAAGAAAAATTAAAAAAAACAGCCCGGCAAGGACGGGCGCAGGAGGAAAAAATGGAAAAGACGTTTCGCTGCGGAATATGCGGTAAAACAGCAAAACTGGGGATCGAAGATGAAGTCCCCGTATGCCACGGACAGGAGATGCAGGAAGTAATTGAACAGACAGGCGCTGCGTGTATGCACGCCGGCCCCGAAGCTGCCAGGCCAATGGAAGCGGAAGGTCCCTGCAACGACTATACCGGCGAACAAAAGTAATTTTATTCCAGTAATGAAAGTTTAGTAACCACCATGAGAGAACTCTACAACAGCATGCTAGAATACTATGATGAACTGTTTCCCGTGGAACAGGACCGTATAGATTTTATTGTATCTTATGCGGAACGGATACGAAAATCCGGTGCGGCTTCCGGGATGGTCAAACTGCTCGATCTCGGATGCGCCACCGGTACCACGGCAATTCAGCTTATGAAAACCGGGATGGATGTGACCGGCATCGACAGCAATGACGCTATGATACAAAGCGCCAACCGGCGCAACCCGGAGCCGAAAACAAACGCCCGGTTTTTTGCCATGGATATGGCGAATGTCAAAAAGTATTTTTCCCCGGGCAGCTTTGATATCATCCTCTGTCTGGGAAACACCCTGGCGCATCTGAACGGAAATGAGGATATACTCGATGTGATCCGCACCGCCGCCGGCCTGCTGAAAAAAAACGGGGTTTTTATATTCCAGCTGATCAATTACGACCGTATTCTGGACAAAAAAATCACCGAGCTGCCGGCAATCGAAACCCAAAGAAGCCGCTTTGTCCGGAAATACGCGTTTACCGGGGATGGGCACATAAACTTTCACGCCACGCTGATTTCATCCACCGGAAATATGGTGTTCAGCGAGGAAACGACCCTCTATCCTGTGACGCTTAAGGAACTCACCGGAGACCTGCGGGAAGCCGGCCTGATTGAGGAAGATCTGTACAGCGATTTTGACCGCGGCCCCCTGGGAAAGGATTCCCTGGCCATACTGGGCACGGCTTCAAAGTAATGGAACCTTTCCAGGATATCGTTATTCCGCAGTTTCCGTATCAGGGGTAAGTTTAGAGATACGCCACCGGCCGTCTACCCGTTCAAAGGCCGTTCCCGCCAGGCTCAGCTGCCGTCCGTCTTCGGCGCTGATGCGGAGCTTTCCGGCCACGACATTGACCTCTATTACCTTCCACATGGTGCCTTCGTGGTTGATTTTGCAGCCCTCCGAAGGCATAAGCCGGCGCTGTTCGCCGTAGAAATTGTGTTCATAAGCCAGACAGCACAGGAGACGGCCGCAGGGACCGGAAATCTTCATAGAATTAAGGGACAGGTTCTGGTCCTTCGCCATTTTAATCGAAACCGGTTTGAGTTTATCCGAAACCATATGGCAGCAGTATCCTCTGCCGCAGACTCCGAGGCCGCCCACAACCCGGGATTCATCCCGGACACCGATCTGGCGCAGTTCTATTCTTGTTTTGAAGATACCCACCAGATCCTTAACCAGCTCACGGAAATCGACCCGGCTTTCGGCGGTGAAGAAAAACAGTATCTTCGGTTCTTCAAGCAGATAATGGACCGAAACAAGCTTCATCTCCAGTTTATGGGCATCGATCTTTTCCCGGCAGGTACGGAAAGCTTCCTTTTCCTGATGGGCATTCTTCCGGGCTTTTTCGAGATCCTCTTCCGAAGCGATCCGCACGATACGGCTCATCTCTTTGAGATTATGGTTCCCCTTGTTCTGAATGGAGCCGATAACCGTAGCGAGGTCCAGACCGTACCGGGTGGGGACCAGCACCATATCGCCGTTATTTAAAGGGTCCCCGGGGAACGCGGCGGTAAATGTTTCGTGGGAATAGGACAGGCGGAGACTGTAAAGCGGAGTCTTCGGGTCCAGGGGTTCGGCGCTGCTCTCTCCGGCGACAACCACGTCGAGGGCCTGATCTTCCTCTTCGGGGGTATCCTCCAGGGCGCTGATATCATCATCAATATATTCGTCTTCGGCTGTGTCAGCCGGTATACTGTTATATGAATCTAGTTCATTTTCATTCATAGGAATGTCTCCTCATTGCAGCAAATCAACCAGGATGCCGGCAATTTCGTCAAGCCGCGCCAGGATTTCAAGCTGTGAATTCTGGCCTGCCATGATACTGGCTGCAAGCTGTTCAAGTTTGCGGTCCGCAACCTGGACCAGGGTAAACTTCTTGCGTTTCAGAAGATTGGTACCGCTGGTTTGTTCCTCCACAGTATACCCGTTTTCCACAATATAGTGAAGGAAATTTCTGACCGCCTGTTTGTATTTCTTAATTTCCTCCGGGAACGGCCGCTGCCGGAGTTCGTCCCCGGCGCTGTGCACACCGTCAAGAAGTTCCCGCAGGGTTTCTTCCGAAGGGCTGAGATCCCGGATTTCACCGGCGGAGGCAGTTTCGCCGGCGGCTTCGTCCAGAATCGCGGAGAACCGGGGCTTTTTTACTCCCCTGACATCGTCTTTTTCTTTTGATTTTTTCGCTTCGGGTTTTACCGTATTGTACAGAGCGGGGTTGAAAAAAGGGCTGCTGCTGTCGGGGAAATCAACCTTAGCCATACCCTATTGTGCCATACCTTATTCGGATTGGGAAGCGAATCCCGAGATTGCCGAATATACGCTCCGGGCATCCCGGTATGAGGACACCGTGGCGTTCCACTGCGCCTCATCCTGACATACGACGACCCGGCCGTGGATAAGGCAGCCGTCGTCCGCCTGTATACGGCGGGTTATAATGTCGCCCAGGACAAGTCCGGTGGAAAGAATGGTAATGCGTTCGCTGGCCAGGATATTGCCCTGTACAACACCGCCGATGGTTACGTTGGTACCGCTGATATCACTCTTCATTCTGGCGTTTTCGCCAACCACCACCCGGCCGGCGGCCTTAAGGTCGCCCCGGAGGCTTCCGTCCACCCGGACAAATCCGGGGGCCGTTATATCTCCATTAACGGAAGTACCGGGTCCTATGATTGTGTTGATTATGAGTTCAGTATGATTAACCCGGGCCATAGATCGGATTACCGGGTGCCTGTGCGTGCCAGACTGGAACGGATATTGAGGTACTTAAGGGGGTCAACCACATCGGATCCGATGTGCACTTCGTAATGAAGATGCGGTCCCGTGGACAGCCCCGTATTGCCGATATACCCGATCACCTGGCCCTGCTGGACCCGCTGTCCCCGGTATACCCGGGATTCGCGGAGGTGAGCGTACCGGGTATAAAACCCGTGTTTATGTTTGATTATGACGTAGTTTCCAAACCCGTTGGCATCGTATTCCACGGTAACGACCTGTCCGTCCGCGGTTGCGATAACCGGATCGCCCTGGCGGTAGGTGGAAAGGTCTATACCTTTATGGATGTACCACAGGCCCGTAAAGGGATTCTCGTTCTGCCCGAAAAACATTGAAATATGGCCGATGCCGCCCTTGATGGGCCACATGCTGGGAATATCCGTAAGCAGGGCGCTCTGGGAATCCAGGAGACTCCCTATTTCCTTTACCGGATCAACGGCGGATGAAAGATATCCCGCCAGACGGCGGACATCGTCAACTTCCCTGAGAGAACCTTCGGCGCTTTCCTTTATATCAAAGAAAGACGATAAGTCCCCGGAAAAGGAAGCGTTCTGGGCATCCGCCACGCTTCTGTCTATACCCAAGGTGGAAAGGGTGGACGCCAGAGCAGCCTCAAATCCCCTGGCCGCCCTGAGGAGCCGGGATGTCTCATCCCTGAGCTCATCGAGATTCGCCTGGGTTTGCCGGAGCTTTCCGTCTTTTTCCAGAAGGGTACCCTGGGTACCGCTGTATTCGGCGCCGTACCAGATAAACGCGCCGACGATTCCTACAAACAAAAAAACCACGCACAGCATGGAAAAAACCGTGACGTGCATGTTATATACTTTTTTCTCGGAGTGGGGGACCAGCATCACGGTGTAACGCCGTCCGAAGAGCCTGAAAATTCCCTTAAAGAAAGAAGCGATTCCCTTTCCAACAGCGGCAGCCATATTTTTAAATTTTCTGACTATGCTGTTTTCCAGTCTTTTATATTTATGGACCGATGCCACGGCCGTCTCCTTAGCAGAGGTTACTCAATAAGAATGCTACAAAAACATGGGGACAAACACCCAATTTACTATAGCAAACAAATAACCAAGATGTCAAATACATAAATCATAATAAAATACAATTCGGCTCTTTATTATCGGTACATAACTATATTTTGTTTAGTATTTTTTATTGAAAACTTCAAAAAACACGGTTTTCTTCGGAAAAAAATAAAAACTGCGGCTTTTTGGGGGAGTTTTCCCAAAAAACCGCCGCGGAGATGGGAGATTTTTTACAATTTTAACGGAAAATACCGTAATTTTTATAAAAATCAGAAAATTTCGGCTGCCGGACAGTGTTTTTTTGCTGTCCGGCGCGAATTTATTCAACTTTAAACCGGGAAACCTCCTGCACCAGCGTGTCTATATGCTCCTTGTTCTCTCCGCTGATCTCATTTACCCGGTTCACCGCAGTGTTGATCTGCTCCGCTCCGATCGCCATCTCATTCACCCCGTTGGTAATTTCCTGAGTCACCCGGCCGAGATTCTGGCTCTCATGGATCACTTCCTTGCTGCCCTGGAGCATCTCGGATGAGCCGCCCTTTACCATCTGGGTGATCTCATTCAGCTGTCCGATCGCTTCCAGGATCTGCTTACTCCCCTGGCCCTGTTCTTCCATCGCGTTCCGGATGTTTTCTTCCTGTTCGTAAACGGTTCTGACTCCGCCGTCTATGGCCTCGAATTTCAGCAGTACGCCGTCGGTAGACCGCTGGATCTTGTCTATACTTTCCTTGATCTTCTTCAGTACCACGCTGATCGTCTTTGACTGTTCCCCCGACGATTCGGCAAGCTTCCGGATTTCGTCGGCAACCACCGCGAACCCTTTCCCCGCTTCCCCGGCGTGCGCCGCCTCTATCGCGGCGTTCATCGACAGCAGATTCGTCTGGCTCGCGATATTCTCCATCACCGCGTTGATCTCCAATAGGCCTTCCGACTCACGGGAGATCTCCTGGATATCAGACGATACTTCCTGCAGTCCGCTCCGCCCGACTTCCGACGCATCCGCGAGATTTTTCATGTTATCGCCGTTCTTAACCAGGGTTTGGGTCACACTGGTAATATTCGCCAGCATTTCCTCGATCGCGCTGGAAGACTGGGCCACACTCGCCGCCTGGCTTTCTACGTGGCCATTCAGCTTGTCTATGTTCGCCACCACCTGTTCCATGGTCGAGTTCGTCTCGGTCACACTCGCGGACTGGTTCACTACCTGGCCTTTGATGCTCTGGATATTCGATGTTATCTCATTCATTGCCGCGGCGGTCTCGGTCATATTGGACGACAGTTCAGTTCCGATATCGAACAGTGTTACCGACTGCTTTTTGATCACCATTACGAGATCCTTGATCTTCTCCAGGGTTTTATTGAAGTACCGCGCCAGATCTCCGATTTCATCCTTGGAATTTAAATCGATACTTCTGGTCAGATCCCCTTCGCCTTCGGAGATATCCTTCAGCATCAAGGATACATTGACGATCGGTTTGGTGATGCTTCCGGCTACCAGGAAGATGATGACCGCCACGAGAATAACCGACGCGACGGCAATTCCGATGGTAAACATGGTCATGGCGTTAACCGGAGCCAGGACTTTGTCCATGGGAATACCAACCATGAACGACCAGGGGGTGGTCGTGTTGCCGATCGTAAAGGGAGAGGAAATCACTTCCATTAAAGTTCCCTGGGAATGGATTTCATAGGCTGCGGGTTTACCATCCCGGACCGCATCCGCCAGGGCATCATTGTAATCGCCGTTTATGTCCCGTTCGGACTCCCGCATATTTCTCCCGTTCCGGCTTCCGTCAAAATGGGCCGCCACAGTCCCGTTATTGGTGAATATGGCCGATACGCCGGTTTCGTAGGGCTTGATTCCCTCAACGGTTTCCTGGAGCGGGGTAATATTGATATTTACGCCGACGAACCCGACAATCTGGTTGTTTGCGTATATGGGCGCAAGGACTGAGACCATAAGAACCTGTTTGCCCTCGACAGTGAGAAACGTCGGATCTATGATGCGTTCTCCCTTGCTTTCCGCCAGTACGGCCTTATAGTCCGCGTAGGCCTGCCGTACAATCTGCCCGCTGGCACGGGTATAATGGGTTATGTACTGGCCCGATGAGTCCGTCCCCGGGGTATTGGCGTACTGCGCGTCCAGCCCGTCCAGCGCGTTCGGGTACCAAACAGTAAAAATACCCGTATAGTTGAGGTTCGATTCGAGGACACTCTGGAGGATATTGTCATACCGTCCCCTCCGCTCACCCTCCGGTATAGACGGAAAACTATCCATAATATTGGTAATAGTTCTGGCGGTAATAAGATACGCTTCAAACCGGCGCTGGATATCCTTGGCGTTGAGGGCCGCTATATTTTGAGCATTTTCTATGGCAGCTTCCGTCTGGAGGCTTCTCGCGCGGCTCAGAATTACCACTGAAAGTACAGCGATTATTGTAACCACCACCACTATAACAATGAGACTTAATCGTATCCGAAGTTTCATGTCACTCTCCTTTGTTCGGCTTTTTCACAGTAAAAATCTCTGAACCAGGGCTTTTTTCGTGAAAAGCCTGCCTTTAGGACTTTAATCAATCTGGAAAAGCCGTCAATGGAGAATGGAAGCAGTAAAGTATTTTATTGAAAGAAAGTACAAAAAAACAAAAAAAGCCCCGGGATCACTTCCCGGGGCTCCACTATCAGTTCACTGTTCCGTCTCGTCCTATTCCACCTTAAATCGCGATACTTCGCGTACCAAAGTGTCTATGTGTTCCTTGTTCTCTCCGCTGATCTCATTCACACGGTTCACCGCCGTGTTGATCTGGTCTGCTCCCGTCGCCATCTCATTCATCCCATTAGTGATCTCCTGCGTCACACGCCCGAGGTTCTCACTCTCATGGATCACTTCCTTGCTCCCCTGCAGCATCTCCTCGGACCCGCTCTTCACCATCTGCGTGATCTCGTTCAGCTGTCCGATCGCTTCAAGGATCTGCTTGCTCCCCTGGCCCTGTTCTTCCATCGCGTTCCGGATGTTTTCTTCCTGTTCGGCTACCGTCCGTACGCCGCCGTCTATCGCCTCAAACCGTGTCAGCACCGTGTCCGTCGATTTCTGGATCTTGTCTATGCTTTCCTTGATCTTTTTGAGAACCACGCTGATCGTCTTTGACTGTTCTCCCGACGATTCGGCAAGCTTCCGGATCTCGTCGGCAACCACCGCGAACCCTTTCCCCGCTTCCCCGGCGTGTGCCGCCTCTATCGCGGCGTTCATCGACAGCAGATTCGTCTGGCTCGCGATATTCTCCATCACCGCGTTGATCTCCAGAAGCCCCTCCGACTCACGGGAGATTTCCTGGATATCAGACGACACTTCCTGCAGCCCGCTCCGCCCGACTTCCGACGCTTCCGCGAGTTCATGTACGTTATCCGCGTTCTTCATAAGGGTCTGGGTCACGCTGGAGATATTCGCCAGCATTTCCTCGATCGCGCTGGACGACTGCGCCACGCTCGCCGCCTGGCTTTCTACGTGACTGTTCAGCTTGTCTATGTTCGCCACCACCTGTTCCATGGTCGAGTTCGTCTCGGTCACACTCGCGGACTGGTTCACTACCTGGCCTTTGATTCCCTGTACGTTTGCCGTGATCTCGTTGATCGCCGCGGCGGTCTCGGTCATGTTCGCGGACAGTTCAGTTCCGATATCGAACAGTGTCACTGACTGGTTCTTGATAACAATGATAAGATTTTTGATCTTCTCCAGAGTCTGGTTGAAGTACCGCGCCAGGTCCCCGATTTCATCCTTGGAATTTATATCGATACTTCTGGTCAGATCCCCTTCGCCTTCGGAGATATCCTTCAGCATCAAAGATACATTAACGATCGGTTTGGTGATGCTTCCGGCTACCAGGAAGATGACGACCGCTACAATTAAAATTGAGACAACACCGATTCCGATGGCAAAGGCCATCATGGTATATACGGGTGCCAGGACCTTGTCCATGGGAATGCCCACCATGAGGGCCCAGGGGGTCGTGGTTGCGCCAACAGTGAAGGGAACCGCGATGATCTGCAGGTCCGTCCCCATCTGCGGGGAGTAAACCATATAGTCTATTTCCACACCGTCCCGGATAGCGTTAGCCACCGCGTCATTGTATTCGCCATTCATGTCCCGTTCGGACTCCCGCATCTGGCGGCCGTTCCGGCTGCCGTCAAAGTGGGCCGCCACGATCCCGCCGTTGCTGAACACCGCCGCCACACCGGTCTCATAGGGTTTGATCGCCTCAATTATGCCCTGCATAGCATCTATGTTAATGTTTACGCCCACCACACCCAGGATGGTATTGTTTTTCTCGATCGGAGCGAGGACCGTGACCATAAGAACCTGCCGGCCCTGGACGGTAAGGAATACCGGATCAAGGATGCGTTCTCCTCTGGTTTCAGCAAGTACATTCTTATAGTCCGCATAGGGCTGCAGGACTATCTGGCCGGTAGCACGGGAAAAATGGCTGATATACTGCCCGGAGGAATCCGTCCCCGGGGTATTGGCATACTGCGCGTCCAGCCCATCCAGGGCATTCGGCTGCCATGCCGTAAAAATACCCGTATAATTTGGATTTGATTCAAGGACTCCCCTGAGTGTATCGTTGTAATTGTCTCTGCGGTCTTCAACATCAATGGACTCGTAGCTGTCCATGATCTGGGAAATGACTCTGGCGGTGCTTAAATATCCCTCAAAACGGCGCTGCGTATCGCTGGCGTTGAGTTTCGCTATGTTGTGGGCGTTTTCAACGGCAGCTTCGGTCTGCAATGTCACGGACCGGCTCAGGATTATTGCTACAATTGCCGCGATAACAACAATGTTAATAATCAGTACAATAAGGCTCAGACGTATTCTCAGTTTCATTGCTACCCCCAAAGTTATAAAAAACTATACTTACTTCCGCGGCGCAGAAAAGCCCGGCCCCGGAAACAGACATTGCTGCTGACTGATAATTAATTGAACGATTTTTATATAACTTTTTTGGCGAGACAATAAAATACTATGGTACAAGGACTATTAATAAAACTCACTATAGTGCAAAAACAGCAAAAGAGCAAAATAAATTTGAGAATGTCAATAACAAATTATCTTGATTAAGATTTCTGTATTAATAAAGTACAAAAAAATAAAAAAAGCCCCGGGATCACTTCCCGGGGCTCCACTATCAGTTCACTGTTCCGTCTCGTCCTATTCCACCTTAAACCGCGATACTTCGCGTACCAAAGTGTCTATGTGTTCCTTGTTCTCTCCGCTGATCTCATTCACACGGTTCACCGCTGTGTTGATCTGGTCCGCTCCGGTCGCCATCTCGTTCATTCCGTTCGTGATCTCCTGCGTCACACGCCCGAGGTTCTCACTCTCATGGATCACTTCCTTGCTCCCCTGCAGCATCTCCTCGGACCCGCTCTTCACCATCTGCGTGATCTCGTTCAGCTGTCCGATCGCTTCAAGGATCTGCTTGCTCCCCTGGCCCTGTTCTTCCATCGCGTTCCGGATGTTTTCTTCCTGTTCGGCCACCGTCCGTACGCCGCCGTCTATCGCCTCAAACCGTGTCAGCACCGTGTCCGTCGATTTCTGAATCTTGTCTATGCTTTCCTTGATCTTCTTCAGCACCACGCTGATCGTCTTCGACTGTTCTCCCGACGATTCGGCAAGCTTCCGGATCTCGTCAGCAACCACCGCGAACCCTTTCCCCGCTTCCCCGGCGTGTGCCGCCTCTATCGCGGCGTTCATCGACAGCAGATTCGTCTGGCTCGCGATATTCTCCATCACCGCGTTGATCTCCAGAAGCCCTTCCGACTCACGGGAGATTTCCTGGATGTCTGACGACACTTCCTGCAGTCCGCTGCGTCCGACTTCCGACGCCTCGGACAGTTCTTTCACATTATCCATATTTTTTACCAGCGTCTGGGTCACACTGGAGATATTCGCCAGCATTTCCTCGATCGCGCTGGAAGACTGGGCCACGCTCGCCGCCTGGCTTTCCACGTGATTGTTCAGCTTGTCTATGTTCGCCACCACCTGTTCCATAGTCGAGTTCGTCTCCGTCACGCTCGCCGACTGGTTCACCACCTGGCCTTTGATTCCCTGAATATTCGCCGTGATCTCGTTGATCGCCGCGGCGGTTTCGGTCATGTTGGACGACAGTTCCGTTCCGATATCGAACAGTGTCACCGACTGGTTTTTGATCACGACGATCAGATCCCTGATCTTTCCCAGGGTCTGGTTGAAATAACCCGCCATTTCCCCGATTTCATCCTTGGAATGGATATCCAGAGTCTTGGTCAGATCTCCCTCTCCTTCGGCTATATCCTTGAGCATCACGGACATATTAACGATAGGCTTCATGGTTCCGTTGATTATCAGGTAGATCACAAACATGAGCACAAGAATGGAGACCACGCCCACAATCATAGTAAACTGCGTAATCGCCCGGACCGGGGCGTTTACCTGGTCCATGGGAATGCCCACCATGAGGGCCCAGGGAGTCGTGGTATTTCCCACGATAAAGGGGACCGCGATGATCCTGAGGTCCGTTCCCATCTGCTCCGAATAGACCGAATAGCTGACTTCCACTCCGTCCCGGATGGAATCGGCTACGGAATCATTGTGTTCACCGTTCAGGTCACGTTCGGTTTCCCGCATGTTTTTTCCGTTCCTGGTCCCGTCAAAATGGGCCACCACGGTCCCGTTGCTGCTGAATATCGCGGAAACACCGGTTCCGTAGGGTTTTAACGCTTCAATGGTTTGCTGCAAAGGCTCAATATTTACCGTTATTCCCACACCGCCGATAATCCTGCCGTCTTTTTCTATGGGGGACCATACATCGGTTACAAGAACCTGTTTACCCTGGATGGTCCGGAATACCGGATCAATGATCAATTCACCGTTAAGACGGTTCAGAATGCTCTGGTAATCCGTATAGGCTTTGTACTCGATCGTACCGGTGGCGTTTTCTTTGGTATACCAGGACATATAACGGCCCGAGGAATCCGTTCCCGGGGTATTGGCGTACTGCGCGTCCAGCCCGTCCAGGGCATTGGGCTGCCATACGGAGGCTATGGCCACGAAATTCGGATTCGATTCGAGCACGCTCTGCAGGATGCCGTTATAATTCCGCCGAAGTTCATCCCGGTCGAACACTTCGGTGCTGTCCATGATCTGGGCAACCGTCCGGGCGGCGTCTATGTATACCTCAAAACGCCGGGCGATGTTCTCCGAAGCCTCACCGGCTATATTATGGGCGTTTTCCATGGCGGCATCGGTCTGGAGCCCCCGGGCCCGGAGTAAAATTGTAGTTGAGATTCCGGCAACCACAATAAACATAAGCAATGTAACTATTCCGCTTATTCTGAATTTCAGCAGCATTTGCGCCTCCAAAAAATTTAATTAAGCAACAAAATTGACCATTATGGAGAAAATTCCTTTATAGAGACATACTGTATTGGTTTGTCCCGCAGATTGTTTATAACTCAACAAGGCTGTTTCGGTGCAGATTAATAGAAGAAGACAGTTATTCTGAATTATAAAAATCTACGGAATTATTTTACATTATTTTGGATAATCATCCAATACCATGGAACTATAGTTTCGCTCCGGTTTTTTTGCTGTCATGTAAACCCAATTCATACAGATCCCGGAGTTTTTTTACGCTTTTCTCCATTCTGGTGACCCCGAGATCCGAAGAAGGCCGGATAACCAGGGCGCGGCCTGCTGCTTCTTCCGCTTCCACCAGATCCAGGGCGGCGTTGTACGCGGCGACCCGCTTATTCAGGACATCCGCGAGCCGGGGATATCTGCGGTAAAACAGGCCCGCGGGAGGGTGAAGTTCGTCCTTTTTCCGGTACCCCTTAGGCTGGGTAAGGACCACCACGGTATCCCGGTACCCGTCTTCAATTGCCCTGGCCAGGGGAATGGCATCCGCGATGGCGCCGTCCAGGAGTTTTGTTCCTTTGTATTCAACCATTTTTGAAATATAGGGAATCGCCGCCGAAGCCTTCATCACCGTGAGGATATCCTCATCCTTTTCGTAATACACCGCTTCTCCGGTATTGCAGTCCGTGCAGACCGTAATAAACCGGCTCGGGGAAGCACCGAAGGTCTTAAAATCAAAGGGAACGTATTGATGGGGTATATCGCCGTAGATAAAATCCAGGCCGAATAAATTACCCGTCCGAAAGTAACTGCGGAATGACAGGTACCGGGGATCCTCACGGTAATTGACGAGAATATCGAGGTTCCGTTCCCGCTGGCGGGAGACATAGGAGCATCCCATGCCGACCCCGGCGGATACCCCGATAATATACGGGAAATCGATTCCCTGCTCCATAAAGCCGTCCAGAAGTCCGGCGGTGTAATAACCCCGCAGGCCGCCTCCTTCGAGGACGAGTCCCTTGCTGATAAGCCGGGGTTTTACATGTTCCGGGGGGACATAATTATTCACCATACCGCTGCTCCGTTTTTTATTTTATGAGGATGGTCCCGCGGAAGCATCCGGAGGATCATCCGAAAGCGCCGCTTCGGCAAAGCCATATAATTCATCAGATGAATATATTTCTTCAAGTTCCGCTGTTTCCATGCCGCGGAGATATACCAGGATAGTCCGCACCGGGAGTCCCGAAAACGCGGAAGCTGCCCGCCGGTATGTGTCCAGCTGGATCTGATGGCTCCGGGGAAACATAAAGAGATCCGTCTTAAAATCAATAATAACACAATGGCCGCTGTCTTCAAAGATGAGATCCATTTTTCCGTTTACCAGAAGCCGGGGCGATTCCGGCCGGTCCAGGGGCAGCCAGAAGGCGTATTCAGATACCCGGCGGGAAGCGGCCGCGGCCGCGGCGCCCAGGGGAGAAGCCAAAAACCGGCGGGCCGCGGTACCGGCTTCGGAAAGAAGTTCTCCCTGCTGGGATTCGGTGATTCCCGCGGACTTAAAAACAGACCGCAGTTCCCTGGTGATTTCCGGCTCGGTCCCGGCGAGGAGCCCCTCGATGGCCTCATGGCAGAGGGTTCCGAAGGCCAGGATCAAAGTTTCGGAGGAAAGGATGGGATCACAGGAAAAGACCGGCAGCGGACGGGAATAATCCGGCGGAAGGCCATGCTGTTTTTCCATGGCCGTCGGATTCGTAGCGTATTTCCGTATTGGTTCTTCGGGCGGCAGCGGCTGTTCATAAAACTCCCGCAGCAGGGATAGCCGGCTTTTACCGGAGACCGCGGGTTCGGCCGCCTTTCCGCGGGAGGTTCCGGTATTCCTGGCCCGCCGGGCCAACCCGCCGGCGGTTTTTCCCAGCGCGGCGATATTGGTCCTGGGAATTTCATGCATGGTACAGGCAATTACCTCTCCCCGGGCTTTGGCTGTCTCAAGACCGTGGGACAGCAGATCGAAAAAGGAATTGGTTTTTACGGTCCCGCCGCTGGTTCTGGCGGTGCAGACCAAAGCTTCCAGGCGTTCATCCCCTTCGAGATCCTCCAGGACTTTCCGGTCTTCCCGGTTGAGCCGGGGGGTTCCGAAAATAAAGAGCCGCTCCTCCGCCCGGGTGGCGGCTACGTAAAACAGCCGTTTGAGTTCCGCCAGGTCCTGTTTTTTTTCGGATTCCCTGCGGCGTTCGTAAAAATAGTTGAGCGCCGGTTTAGCCCGGCTTTCCGTCTCGGCCTTGAGATTGATCACAGGACCGAATTCAGGGTCCAGGTAATAGGGTTTCGCGTTGCGCTGGTTCGTGCCGCCCGCGCCGGCGTCCGCGATAATCAGGACCGGAAATTCCAGGCCCTTGCTTTTATGAACCGTGAGAAAGCGGACTTCGCCCCGGCTTTCTCCGGCCTCGCCGGCTTCCATTTTTTCATAGGATCCCATGAGCGGTGCCAGCTCATCCAGGAACGCCACGGCGCTGAGCTGCCGCCGGTCCGCGTCCAGGGCCAAATTTTCAAGGTATTGAAAATGGTCCAGCAGCGGAAGCGTATCGGGATTGGAGAACAGCGCGGTACGGTACCCCGTCTCGTACCACAGAAAGGCGAGCACCGGGGCAAGACCCCGGACATCGAGGATTTCCGTCAGCTCCCGGAATATCCTTTGACCCTGGCGGTACCGTTCCCGGTCGGAATCCCCGCTGAACCATGAGTCCGGCGGAGAATCGGGAAAAGGTTCGTCCGGGGATTCCAAAATAATCCGCGCAAAGGTTTCGTCCCCGATATTGACAAAGGGTGAACGCAGAACCGTGGCGTAGGCGTTCCGGTCGCCGGGATACAGGGCGAGCCGGAGGATGGCGTATATATCGTTAACCGGACCTTCGGCGTACACACCCCGGGGGTCCGCGGCGGAAAAGGGTATGCCCGCCATGCGGAAAATCCGCTCATACCCGTGCTGGTGGGTGGTACTCCGGAACAGGACCGCCACGTCACCAAAGGAAAACTCCCCGGCCTCAGCGCCCCGGATTATACGGTCCGCCGCCGCCAGGGCTTCGGCCTGGATGTATGAAACAGAATCGTCATCATCACCGTCCTCAGCGGAGGGCAGTTCCTGCACGTGGATCTCCACACGGGAACGGTCCCGATACGCGGTTCCGGCATCCGGGTCCGGGGGCGTATTTTCACTGGAAACCATTTCGCCGAAAACCGCCTCAAAGGGTTCCGTGCCCTGCCCGAAAACCCCGGGAAAAATACGGTTAAAGAAAGCCACCAGCTCCGGACGGGACCGGTAATTCGTCCGCAGCGAAAGCGCCGAAGGACATTCCCCGCCGGGAGTCCGGGTTTGCTCCAGCTCATCCGCCAGACTCCGGAATACCGAAACATCGGCGCCCCGGAACCGGTAGATTGACTGCTTTTCATCACCCACAAAAAACAGTTTGTCCGCCGCCAGATCCGCCGGTTTGGGAATACCCCGGGAACAGGAACCGTCTTTCTCGGCCAGCAGGTAGAGGAGCTGCTTCTGGAGTTCGTTGTTATCCTGGAATTCGTCGATCATGATGGCCCGGATTTCCCGCTTGTAGTAGGAACGCAGGTCCCGGTCTTCGGTCAGGACAGCCACCGCCAATTCCGCTGCGTCCCGGAAGGAAATAATCCCGGTCCGCCGTTTTACGGAAAGAAAATCCCGGGCGTACTCATCCAGGAGTTTTCCGAGGAAACGGATATCCTCCCCGAAAAGGAGGGTCGTCCCCAGGGTGACCAGCTTTTTACATCCTTCCTTCATGGGCCCGGCTATTTCCCGGAGCCGGACCAGGACTTCATTGCTGCTCCGGGAATTGGGAAGCGAAAAAGATTTTCCGCTTCCCAGGAATTCCGCCCGGTCCCGGAGATCCGTTAGGTTTGCTCCGGTCAGTTCGGCGGGCAGCGGAAAGCAGCGCGCGGCGGCCCAGGCCTTTTTAATGGTTTCCGGGCTTTTTTCGGTTTCCTCCAGGGAAAGAATTTCCCCGCAGTATCCGGCGGTTTCTTTCCATAAACGGGTAATTTCCCTGCCGATAAAAGCAAGCTGCTTCTCCGCCTGGCCGGCAAAATCCGGTTCCCGGACGAGGCTTACCGCGTTCATCCCGAAATCCGCGAAAAGGTCCCGCACAACAGAATCAAAACTCCGGGCCGCGACCAGTCTGCGCACCGCCGGCTGGTTCCGGTGGCGCATGAGCAGTTCCACCGCGGCGGCTTCGGCGGAACGGCGGAGACCCGCTTCGTCTTCGGTAAAATCCCCGGGAATCCCGAAGCGGCCGGCCCCGCCCCGGGCAATTGAGACACAGAAAGAATCCAGGGTAGAAATCCGGGCGCGGTCGAATTTAGCCAGCTGCTCCCGGGCCCGGGGATGGCCGGAGCGGCTTAGTCCCCGGTAAATCCGGGAAAGCATTTCCGCCGCGGCTTTGCGGGTAAAGGTCAGGGACAGGACCTGTTCGATCTCAAGACCCCGTTCGGTGATGAGCCGCACGAAGCGTTCCGCCAGGACCGTGGTTTTTCCCGAACCCGCTCCGGCGGATACGGCTACATTGAAGTCGGCCTCGTATGCTGCTTTCTGGTCACGGTCGAGCCGGAGTTTTTTATCCGCCGCCATCATTCACCGCCCATAAACGGAATCCGGCAGACCGAAGAGACCCGGCAGTCCGCGCAGACCCAGCGGCTGCCGGCATCCGGCACGGGATACCTGCCGCCGCCGATATGATCAAGGACCTGACTGAAAAGACGGTCCACCGCGAGGACTTCATTTTCGTATCCTTCCCGGGGAACGGGGAAAAGCAGATTGGACCGGGGAGGCGCTTCGTCATCCACCAGTTTCTGGTATTTCCGCTGGTCCAGGGAATAAAACCGGGCGGTGCGGACCTTCGGTTTGCCCCCGGATTCTGCCATCCCGATATACGCCGCCATCTGCACATTGGCGGGAACCGAATCATCACCATCGGCCGCCAGTTCCGCGGCGGCGGGGATACGGCCGGTCTTGAAATCCGTCAATACGTATGAACCGTTTTTGTCCTGGAGCAGCAGATCGGCTATTCCCGAAAGCGCAATTTCCGCGGAGGCGTAGGTTTTGCGCAGGGGAAATTCCGGGCCAAGAATGGCGCTGCGGTCGATGATTTCCGCGTCGTTATCGAGATAATCCGACAGCGCCGCGTATATCCTGTCCGTGAGCATACCGTACACCGATTCCTGAAAAGCGCCTTCCCGGGAGCGGGCGTCTTCCAGGGCCGCGGCGATTTCTTCCCGCATGATGGTTTTGTATTCCGGCAGCCGGTCAGCCAGGAAGGGATCCCCGCTGTTTTTCAGCCGGAGGAAAAACCGTTCCAGTATTGTATGGTAGAGAATACCCAAATCCCGCTGGTCAATGGTCTCTATTTCCGTCTGCTTATCCCAGATCCCGAGGCCCCGCTGGAGCATCCACGCAAAGGGGCAGCGGAGAAATTCATTGAGGTCCGTCGGGGAAAGCCGGCTTCTGCCCTCCTTTTCCGTGAGACGGGCGCCGACGGCCGACGCAAGTTCCGGGGAAAGGCAGCCGTCCTTCCGGAAATCAACCCTGTCTTTCTGCGCAGCGGCGGTCCGGAATGATTCCCAACCGCGTTTCTGGACCGATGTCGGCGGGACAGCGGTCCCGGATGCCGGTCCGCCCCTGATCAGGGTCTCCTCCAGCTCCAGAGGATCCTGTCCGTTCATACCGGAAAGATCCGGCGCGGCTTCGCCGGCGGGGAGCAGCTCGAACAGCATACGGTGGGGCAGCGCGGGGCCGGAAAAGGTCTGCCCGGAAACCGAAAATACCGTATAGGTTCCCGACACACCGTATGCCCGGATAAAGTCTCCGGACAGGTCACGGTCCCGGATACGCAGCCGCTGCCGGCGGTCCTCCCTGAGAAAGGGCGCCCCGGAACTGCGGATGGTCGCTTCGTCCTGGTTCACGTTTACGATGAAATGAACCGCCGGGGTTATGCCCGCCGCGACCCGGTAATCGTACACCGCGACCCCCCGGCGGCCGGTGCGGAACACATAGGACTGGTCCCGCAGATACGCCTGGAATACCGAATACGGGCTTGCCCCGGAACGGTTCTGCAGGGAATCCTCCAGTTCAACCAGTTCCCCGAGGCTGTCTATGGCCCGGGCAATCACCTTATCGGTTTCCTCCGCGAACCCGCTCCGGTCTATGTGGTTTTCCGAAAAATCCTGCCATTTCACCGCGAGCTGGGCAAAACTCCGGGCGTTGACCAGCTCCTGAATATCCTTTTTCAGGGTCCGGTAAAATTTCCGGATTTTCGACACCGGAAGCTGCACCGGACCTTCATTGTCCCAGAGCCGCCGGAAACTTTCCTCCCAGACATCCACGGTTTTCGTCCGGTCGGTAAAACCGGATACGCAGCGGTACCTGAGACCAAATGCGATTAGCAGATTAATGGATTCGGGGTCCTTCCATGGAATGGATTTATCCAGGAGAAGATTTTTCAGCGCCCGGAAGGACCATTTTTCCGCGGGGCAGGCGGCGATGCCCGCGAAGATTCTGCCTCCGGGATGCTGGGGGATTGGTTTTCCCCAATGGATATCCAGGGGAATATCCCGGAGCATGAATTCCAGGGAAAGCTGTTCATGGAACGAAGAAAGGCCGGCCATGGAAATTACGATGTCCTCCGGGACCAATCCCTCATGGATGAGCTGCCGGACTGTGCGGGCGAGCCAGCGGAATTCCTCCTGCATGGAGGAACAGTGCACAAAACATCCCCGGTAACCGGCGAGCAGCCGTTCCGCGGTTTCACCGCCGGAGCGGAACGGATCGGAACGGATTCCGGGAACAGCCAGCCCGGAGAGCGGAACTATCCGCACAGCCCCGTCCTGCGCCGCCGCGCGCTGGGACAATTCAGCCTCGTATTCCTCCCAGTCATCGGCCAGCTCGGGAAAAAACAGAATCCACCGGCTTTCTCCCGGATCAAAGGGCGAGCGGCCCCAGGAGGGTTCGTAAAATCCCTGGATCTCAAGGAAACGGCGGTACCGGTCCCGGATCAGAACAAGGTCCCCGAAATAGGAATCCGCGGCACGGGTTTTTTCCGGAATATCCCGGATAAGGGAATCCAGGGTTGGGAGTACTTTGGAAAGCTGGGGGACAAAGGCTTCAAAATTACGCGCGTATACGGGATTGACGAATTCACGGAGGAAAGGTCCGGCCGGGGCCTCCGCGGCGGCGTTTTCCTCAAGCAGAGCCGAGGCGAACAGTGTGCGCAGAGCCTGGTTCGCGGCTTTTTTGTCCCGGAGCCTGGCCGACAGGGTTTCCGCCTTAAAGTCGTCCCAGGCAATAAAACGCCCTTCTCCCAGGGGAATACCGCCGCGTAAGGCGGCTTCCCGGGCCAGAAACTGGGCAGGCACGGCGGAAGGAAAAACGAAGCGGGTTTCCCGGTCCGGAAGCGCGTCCAGAATATGGTCTAAAATCGAAGCCGTTTTTTTCATTATTAGGAATTATTATAGCATTTTTGAGGAGAATCGGTACAGAAGCATAGGGTAACGGATCCGGGGGTCCTGCCAGGGGACAGGCCGTATGGCGACGCGTCGGCCTACGGCCTAGAAAGTCGCTCATACGGCCTGTCCCCTGGCACCCCGCGATACCGGTAAAACACATGCTTCTGTACCGATTCTCTTTACAGGGGAACTGGCGCAATGAAGCGTCACCGCCTGCCAATGCCGCAGCAGAACAGAACCGCCCACGAAGACTAAATCCCCCTGTCAGTGCGGGAAACCGCAGTAGTAAACCATGCAGGGGCATGGAAGCATGGTGCAATAAGGTAACGCGGGGTGCCTGAGGATAAGGGTGTATGAGCGACTTTCTAGGCCGAAGGCCGACGAGGAGCCATACACCCTTATCCTCAGGCAGGACCCCCGGACCCGTTATCCCCATGCTTCCGTGCCAAGTACCGAATATACTGCGGTTTCCCCGCAGGTCTATGACAGATGGGATATAGTATGACATAATGGAGACATGAAAGACCGGTTTCAAAAGTTCAATTCGGGACGGGCGAATTTTTTCCTCGTTGCATTTATAGCCCTTATCGTAGCCGGCGGGGTGCTTAAAATTACCGCTTCGGTAATTCTTCCCTTTACCATTGCGCTCCTGCTTGCCTTTGTCATGGAACCGATGGTCCGTTTTTTCGGCAAGCGCGGCATACCGAGAATTGCGGGGATACTCCTCGCTGTGGCGATTATTATAGTAGGTTTATACACCATGGGAATGGTGCTGTTCTCCTCCGGGAGGACCATCCTGTCCCTGTATCCGAAGTATGAGGACAGGCTCACGGAAATTTACGCCTATATCGCGGCGTTCTTTGAACTGCCCTACGATGAACACCTGACATTCTTCGAGAACCTCTGGGGGCAGCTGGGAGTCCGGACCAGGGTCAGGAATACCACCCTGTCACTTTCAAATACCTTTATCAACTTCCTTAAAGACGCCTTCATGGTGGTGCTTTTTATGGTTTTTATTCTTGTGGAGGCGAACCATTTCCAGGAAAAACTTGATCTTGCCTTTGAAGGCGAACGGTCGGGAAAAATAAAAAAGATCAGCAAGGACGTGGTCCGGCAGGTCACCAAGTACCTTTCCGCTAAGTTCCTGATTTCCCTGGCAACCGGGGTAATCGTTGCCATTGGCCTGAGTCTGGTGGGCCTGGAATTCCCCCTGGTCTGGGGGGTGATTCAGTTTATCCTCAACTTTATTCCCAATATCGGAAGCATTGCCTGCGGTGTGGGGGCCACCCTGTTTGCCCTGCTCCAGTTCTGGCCGGAGCCGGCTCCGATTATCGCGGTGGGACTGATTATGCTGGGCGCCAATATGATTATCGGCAATGTCCTGGAACCGAAAATCATGGGAGACAACCTGGGGCTGTCCCCCATTGTGGTGCTGGTGTCCCTCATGATATGGGGCTGGATCTGGGGATTCGCGGGCATGATCCTGGCGGTTCCCATGACGGTGATTATCAAAATACTCTGTGAGAATATTCCGGTCCTGGAACCGCTGTCGATTCTGCTGGGGTCACATAAGGCGGTGAACGCGAAAAAGCACGAGGACCAGCCTCCTAAAAACGGCTCCGGCCCCGAAGGGCCGGACAGCCAGGACCCCCCGGCGGGATCACTGGTTGACGAAGGCCGCCTTTAGCAGTTCAAGATCGAGTTCGGGGTAAACCGGGAACCGGGACAGGAGTTTTTCTATTCTGGAATGGGCCTCGGTTTTAGCCGCGCCGTCAATGGTGTACTTCGCCTTGCTGTGCTTGGCCGGATCCTTGGGATCCGGCGCGGGAACGGTCGATTTGAGCACCAGGGCAATGATCGCTCCCAGTTCTTCCATTTCGGCTTTTCCCATGCCCAGGGTGGTAACCGCGGCGGTTCCGATGCGGAGCCCAGAGGTATACCAGGGGCCGTTGGGATCAAAGGGAAGGCTGTTCCGGTTGAGGGTGATATGGCTCTCATGGAGGGCGCTTTCGGCCTGGCGTCCGGTGATGCCGAGGCTGCGGACATTCACCAGGAAAAGGTGGTTGTCCGTACCGCCGGTAAGAACCTCAAGGCCGTTCTTGATGCACGCGGCAGCCAGGGCCTGGCTGTTGTCCACAATCTTTTTCGCGTAATCCTTAAATTCGGGTTTTCCCGCTTCCCTGAACGCCACCGCCTTGGCTGCGATGACATGCGGCAGAGGACCGCCCATTACCAGGGGACAGCCCTTATCCAGGGCGTCGGCGAATTCGGCGGTGGAAAGGACCATCCCCGCCCGGGGGCCCCGGAGGGTCTTGTGGGTGGTGGTGGTTACCACATGGGCGTGGGGGATGGGATCGAATTCCCCGGTGAATACCTTGCCCGCCACAAGCCCGGCAAAATGGGCCATGTCCACCATAAATACCGCGCCGGCCTTGTCGGCGATTTCCCGCATCCGTTTGAAGTTGATCTTCCGGGGATAGGCGGAATAACCCGCCAGGAGGATCAGGGGCTTAAGCTCCAGGGCCTGGCGTTCAATTTCATCGTAGTCGAGAACTCCCGTATCCCGGTTCACAGTGTATCCGTGGACATCGAACATGCGGGAGGAAACATTGTACCGGTACCCGTGGGTAAGATGGCCGCCGGAATAGTAGTCGAGCCCCAGAAGGCGCTGGTTTCCCAGATCCTGCTTAAGCTCATTCCACTGATCGTCGGTAAGCTTGTAGAGATTCGTCTGGCCGTATTTTTCCAGGGCCGGGGTTTCGATCCGGGTGGTAAGGATAGCCCAGTACGCCAGAAGGTTGGCGTCAGCGCCGCAGTGGGGCTGTACATTGGCGTATTCAGCCCCGAAGATCTTCCGGGCTTCCTCGGCGGCGAGCATTTCCACGGCGTCAACATTTTCGTTGCCCGCGTAAAAACGGTGGTTGGGCATGCCTTCGGCGTATTTATCGGTCAGGAGGTTCCCCATGGTAAGCTGCACCGGCAGGGAACAGTAGTTTTCGCTGGCAATGAGTTTGACCCGGGTCCGCTGGTTTTCCAGCTCCCGGACGACCGACGTGGCGATTTCCGGCGTCACCGAAGCGCATTCCTGGAGGTTGCACAGATACGCCAAAAGCGCGGTATTGACCTTATCCGGGTCGGTCCGGGAAAGGTATTCCGCAACGGGGTTATTCGACATACAGATACTCCTTAACAGATCCGGCCCAGGCGCGCGGCCGGAAAAAATTGCGCTCCCCGATGGTTAGCCATCTTATACGCCAGTTGCGCTGTAAGAGTATCCCGGGAAGCCTGTTTTTTCAAGATAGGATGTATGGCCGTCAGGTCCGCGGGGAGCTATTTTACGGGAATATACCCTGTCTGCTTGACCAGGTACTGTCCCTGTTTTGAAAGAATCCATTCCTTGAACTGCCGTACCTGGGAAGATTCATCGCCGGCGGTAACGGCGTAGATTTCCCTTACAAAGGGATAGTCCCCTGACTGGATCGTTTCTTTTGAAGGATACACACCGTCGATAGCGAGCAGTTTGATTTCGCTGTTCCGCACCATTTCGGTGCAGTAAAAAAGAAATGAGAATCCAACGGCGTTTTCGTAATTCCTGTATGACGCGGCGGCCTTAATGATATCCGACATTCCGTAAAAAACGTGTTCCGTCGGCGGGTCGATTAATTGGTCATCCCCCATGATGGCTATCAGGGTCGTCTGGCTGCCGCTGTTTTCCCGGCGCTGATACGCCCGTATATTCTCATCCCTTCCGCCGAGTTCCTGCCAGTTTGTTATTCTGCCCGAGTAGATATCCCGGACCTGACCGGAAGTTATACTTTCAACGGGATTGTTTTGGTTCACGAAAAACACGAAGGCTTCCCTGCCGATGGGGGTAAGCTGTAAAGTGATACCGTCTTCCGCCGCCGTATTCCGGTGGTATTCCGAAGGCTCAAAGCAGAAGATGATATCAGCCTCACCGGCAAGCAGACTGTCATAAGCCCTGGAGGTTGTACTGCAGAGCGCCAGACTGTCCCAGGCGTGGGGGTGGTAGTTCCCGTCCTTCGGGTACACGGCCTGGACAAAGGAGGCGTACAGGGGATAAAAGGCGGTCGCGCCGTCGATGCGGGGCAGTTCCGAACGCAGCTGCAGCGCCGAGGGCTTATCCAGAAAAGCCGCTTTCGTTCCTTCCGAAAAGGGCATGTATTCCAGAAGATTAAGAGATTGTTCCCCAACGGTCACCGGTTCCCCCGAAGCACTCAGGGGAACCAGCAGAAACAAAACCGCGGCGGCACAGAGCGCTGTACATGGACGAACCCGGCTCGGGAATATTTCTTTTCTTTTACTGCGGTTTTTCATTTATATGAGAATAAACCCGGAACCGCAATTTATCAAGTTTTACGGTACTACGTGGCGATGCCCAGTTCCTGTACCTTCTGCAGACCGATATCCCTGAGCAAGTATTTCTGAATCTTGCCGCTGGCGGTCATGGGAAAGGTGTCCACAAAGAAAATATACTTCGGGATCTTGAAACGGCTGATCTGGCCGCGGCAGAAATCCCGGACATCTTCTTCGCTGACGGACGCCCCTTCATGAAGAATGATGAAAGCCCCTACTTCTTCGCCGTATTTCTGGCTGGCGATTCCCACCACCTGGACATCCTTGATTTCCGGCATGGTATAAAGGAATTCCTCGATTTCCTTGGGATAGACGTTTTCGCCGCCCCGGATAATCATGTCCTTGATGCGGCCGGTCACCATGAAGTTGCCGTCTTCGTTCTTTACCCCCAGGTCGCCGGAATGGAGCCAGCCCATATCGTCGATGATGGCCTTGGTGGCTTCCTCCATCTTGTAGTAGCCCTTCATGATATTGTATCCCCGGCAGCAGAGTTCGCCGTGGACTCCCACGGGGCATTCCTCATTGGTTTCCGGATCCCGGACAGTCACCTCCACCCCCGGCAGTTCCCGGCCCACGGTGCTGACCTTAACCTCGATGGGATCGTCGGTCCGGGTCTGGGTCATCACCGGGGACGACTCCGTGAGGCCGTAGGCAATGGTGATTTCCGAGGCGTGCATGTCGTCGATAACCTGGCGCATCACTTCCATGGGACAGGGGGACCCGGCCATGATTCCGGTTCTGAGACTGGCCGTATCAAACATCTTGAACATGGGGTGGTTGAGTTCCGCGATGAACATGGTGGGGACGCCGTAGAGGCCGGTGCATTTTTCCTTCTGCACCGTGGCGAGCACCAGGAGGGGATCGAAGTTCTCCAGGATGGCCGCGGCGGATCCGTGGGTTATGATGGCCATCATTCCCAGGGTAAGGCCGAAACAGTGGAACAGGGGAACCGGGAGGCAGATGATGTCCTTTTCAGTGAACTTCTGGCACTCACCGATGCCGAAGCCGTTGTTGAGAATATTCCGGTGGGTCAGCATCACGCCCTTGGGGAATCCCGTGGTTCCCGAGGTGTACTGCATGTTCACCACATCGTTGGTATCGCATTGGGCTTCTGCCTCATGGAGGAGCTGGTCCGGGGTGTGCTGCCCCAGAAGGAGCAGTTCCTGCATGGTGTACATACCCCGGTGTTTCTGCTGTCCGATGTAGACAACGCTTTTAAGATAGGGGAATTTCTTCGACTCCAGATGACCGCGCTGGGAAGTCTTGAGTTCCGGGATGAGCTCATTCACCATGGCCACGTAATCCGAGTCCCGATACCCGTCGATGATACACAGGGCCGCCAGGTCGGACTGCTGCACCAGGTATTCCAGTTCGTGCAGTTTGTAGTTGGTGTTGACCGTTACCAGAACCATGCCGACCCGGGCGGCGGCGAAGAGAATGGTGTTCCAGTCGGGGATGTTGTTCGCCCAGAGGCCGATGTGGTCGCCTTTCTTGAGGCCGATGGCCAGAAAACTCTTGGCCAGCTCGTCCACCCGTTTGTCGAATTCCGCGTAGGTAAACCGGAGGTCCCGGTCCGCGTAAATGATAAAATCCCGATCGCCCTGGGTTTTCGCTTTTTCCCGGAGCAGTCCCCCCAGGGTAGTTTCAAAGTATTCCACGGCTCCCCCTACATCGGCGTATAAATCACCGCGACAATGCGGGCCGGCGCTCCGCCGGCGGCCAGAACCCGGTGAGGCACAATGGAATCGTAGTATACCGTATCCCCGGGACTGAGTTCGTAAGTATTCATGCCGTATTCCAGGGACAGTTTCCCGGACAGAACGTAAATGAATTCCTCCCCCTCGTGGGTGGACTTAACCTGTTCCGCGTCGGGTTCTATATCAACAATAAACGGCTCCATGTGGCGGCCGCCTTTATCCGCGGCGAGGGCTTTAAAACTGAGCCCGTGGGGACGGCTGCCGTTGTCCTTTACCTCCGAGGGCTGGCCCGTCACAAACCGTTCTGCGGTTTCGGCGCTGCCCGCCTTGGTGATTACCGGTCCGAGTTCCTCATGGTCATCCAGAAGGGTACCGAGGCGGACCCCTAGGGCGCGGGCGATTTTTACCAGGGGCGCCAGATCCGGGATATGCCCGTCTTCTTCGATCCGCCTGATCAGTTCAACATTCAGTCCGCTCCGCTCGGCCAAGGTTTCCCTGGTGATGGAATAGGTTTTGCGTAATTCAGCAATCCGCTCGCCGGGGGTATGTTTTGCAGCCATGGGCCCTCCTCGTATATTCTTACTATAATACCTATCCGGGTTTCGGAATTCAAGCTGACAGATTTATTAAAGAAGTCATAATGAGCCTCCGCGGGAAAAGCTCCGTCAAACCATTGGCCGCACGGGGCCGTTACACCGTTTCCGGACGAAGCCCGCGGCAGACCGGAACCGCGGATCGATTTTGTCTGTTTTTACCATAAAATATTTAAAAACATAAGATTTTCATATTGTTCTGTAATAGAATAATCTTAGTTGACGAAAATAAATACATCGGACAAAATTGCAGTATGTTCAATAAACGGAAAAACATTCGGTACCAAACCCTGGCGCGGGTTCATCTCCCCGGACTTTTTGAGGGTGAAGCCATGCTCAAAGACCTCAGCGTTACCGGCTGCGGTATCGAAAGCACGGAGTTTGTGGACATTAAAATGGATAAAAAATATAAAATACAAATAATCCCCGAAGCCGCGGCGAAAATAGACAGTTTTGAACTTATTGTCGAACCCCGCTGGATCCGGACAGGGGAATACTCCTGTGAGATTGGATTCTATGTGGTAAAATCCCCCAAGGGAAAACTCTTCCAGCGGTACGTTGATTACCTGGACTGGCGCGCCTCCGCACAATGACCGTTACCCCGCTGCCCGGACAGATTTACCAGGCAATACCGGGATTTGAAGGCCATCTCCTCCGGGAACTGGTCGGCAATCCGGCCCAGGTCTGGGGCGGCAGTGATGACTATCCCGAAAGCCGCCATTCTCTTTTTTACGCCGAAACCCCGGTACATCCGGTTTACTGGACCGAAAACACCTGGCTCGAACCCTTCCGCCTGGAATTCAGCTCCATATCCGAAGCCGCCGGCGCCCTGAGAAATATCCAGCGGAACTGGTCCCCGGTCCTGTTTACCCAGTTCCGCCGGGGAGCGCTGATCCGGGAAAAACTTCCCTATATTTCATCAAAACCGAAGCCCTTTCCCTGGCTTTATCCCGAGACGCCCATGGGGTGCTGGACCCTGCTGGACGCCAATACCATGGCGGCCTCGGCCCGGTGCGCGAGCCCTTTCCCTTCGGGAGTTATTGAATTTGAAGAAAACCGGGAGGATCCTCCCAGCAGGGCCTACCTCAAGCTCTGGGAAGCTCTGGTCCGGGCCCGGAAATGGCCCGCTCCGGGGGAGCGGTGCGTAGACGCCGGGGCCAGCCCCGGAGGCTGGACCTGGGCACTGGCCCGGCTCGGGGCGGAGGTTACCGCCATTGACCGGGCGCCCCTGGATAGCCGGGTCCTTGCCATGCCCGGGGTCCGGTTCGAGAAGCACGATGCCTTTACCTTAAAACCGCAGGACCTCGGGCCGGCGGACTGGGTTTTTTCCGATGTAATCTGCTACCCGCCCCGGCTCTACCAGTGGATCGAACAGTGGCTCGAGTCAGGCCTGTGCGGGAATTTCATCTGTACCATTAAAATGCAGGGCGAACCGGATTTCGAAACTACCCGAAAATTCGCCGCCATCCCCGGCAGCACCGTGGTGCACCTCTGCCACAACAAACACGAACTCTGCTGGATACGGGTGGACCCGGAAGGGATGGATTTCCCCGGCAAATAAGCGCCTTTTTACTCTTCGACAATACTACAAAATATGCTATACTGTAATGGTGGAACAAATACTGACCGCGGCAGCCCTGTGCGCAGTGGGGGCCGAACGGGCCCTTTCAAATGAACTACGGAAACTCGGTATAAAAATCCTGGAATCAACCTATGGAAGGGTACGGTTCCAGGGCGGAGTTCCCGATCTGTACCGCGGCCTCATGGCTCTGCGGACCGCGGACCGCCTGCTCCTGGAATGTGCCCGCTTTACGGCCCCGGATTTCGACGCGCTTTTTGAAGGAACCGCCTCCGTTCCCTGGGAAACCTATATTCCCGAACATACCGGTCTCCGGGTGGCAAAGGTCAGGACCAGCCGGTCGAAACTTTCTGCGGAAACAAGCATCCAGGCGGTGGTCCACAAAGCCGCGGCGGCCCGTCTCTGCCGGATATACAAAATACCATCTCTGCCGGCATCCAATACCGCGGCGGAGCTGCGGGTATATATTGAAAAAGATACCGTTTCTCTGATGCTGGACCTTTCCGGGGAGCCCCTGTTTAAGCGGGGCTACCGCAGCGAAGGCGGAGCGGCGCCCTTACGGGAAACCACCGCCGCGGCGGTGCTGCTGCTTTCTGGCTGGCGAAGAAAATTCCCCCTGTACGATCCCTTCTGCGGATCCGGCACCATTGCCATAGAGGCGGCCATGTACGCCTGGGACATGGCGCCCTGCATAGGCCGGGAATTCTCCATTTCCCGGCTTTCCGTCGGCGACGCGGGAACCGAAGCCGCGGTCCGTGAGGAACTGCTGCGGAAGATAGATTTTTCCCGGACCATACGGATTTCCGGGAGCGACGCCGATCCGCGGGCGGTGTCCATTGCCCGCTCGAATATCCAGCGGGCAATGGATATCGCCCGGGGCAAAAAACCAGGCAGGGGAATCCGGCTGGAATCGGCGGAACCTTTTATGCCTGCCTTTGCCCCCCTGCCCATGGAGGAAGCAAAAGCCCCGGCGGAAGAAGGTTTTATCATTACCAATCCCCCCTACGGCAAACGCCTGGGCAGTCCCGAAGAAGCCGAAGCGGTGTACCGGAAGATGGAAGGGCTGGCGGAAAATTTCAAAGGATGGAAACTTGGGGTAATTACCGACCACCCGGGATTTGAGTCCCACTTCGGAAGAAAGGCGGATGCCCTCAGGGAGATAACCAACGGAGCGATGCGGTCGTATTTTTACGAATTCAATAATCTGTAAGGAGTATCCGGTATGTCCATAGTTGTGGAACATGACAAGCGCCGAAAAGAAATCCTCGAAAAGGCCCTGGATGTTTTTGTGGCCGAAGGTTTTGAAGACGCTACATTCCAGAAGATAGCGGACCGCTGCGGCATAACAAGAACCACCCTGTATATTTACTTCAGGAACAAAAAAGAAATATTCAATTACAGTATCAAGCAGCTCCTTGCGGATGTCGAAAAGGATCTCTACGTCGTGCGCCGGGACAAAAAGCTTAACTGTACTGAAAAACTGATCAAGGTTCTGGCCACGATCATTGACCGCCTCGAGGAAAACCGGCGGCTGCTCTCGGTGGTCCTTAACTACCTCCTGTATCTTTCGAAAAGCGAATCCGATCCCGACAACCGGGTCCGGCGGCGGACCATAAGGCTCCGCCACATCCTGGCAACCATGGTAATAGAGGGCATCAGAGCCGGGGAGATTGTACCCCTCAATGTGCGGGCCGCCGACGATCTGCTCTATGGGCTCATCGAAGCCGCCATCTTCAGGCTGGTAGTGCTCCGGCGGTCTTCGGTTGCGGAATTGAAACACAGCGCTGAGCTCGCGGTCCGGCGGCTGCAGACAAACCCCGCGGCAGCCGCTGTCAGCCCGGAACTATCCCCCGCGTGATGCGGGAAGCAGAGAGACTGACGCATCCTTGCTTAGCGGTTCTGCGGGGCCTGTCATAATCATTACGGACCGGATGCTTTCCGGCTTAACCGGCTCTGTGCTGCCTGGTTCTTGTCATACGTCCCCTAAGGGTCTATAGTAAGGCACCGCGCGGGCCATAATCCCGCCTGCGCGCTTCCGCGTTCCCGATGGAACGCTTCATATATGGGCGGTACCCTGCCAAACGGGGTGCCGCTTTTATTTTATATTGTGTCAATGATTTCCCGGTAATAATCCTTCCGGTATTTTCTGAGTACCCGCAAGGCCCGGAGGGTATTCCACCGGCTGGGGGTTCCGGCTTGCTCCATGGCAAAATGCACCTGCCCCGTATGGTGGGCGGGAATTTTCCACTGCCCTTCTTTGGTTCTTTTCCTGACGATCTCATCCAAGGCATCGTCCATCCTTTTATCATAGGGCGTTCCGGCATATTGAAAATAGTCCAGAGCCTTGAGTATATCGTAGCTCCAGCGGCCGGGATAACACAGCTTGAGGAACCGGGGATTAATAACCTCCCCGGTTTTATCCGATTTATACAGGCGGTGGGCCAGGATGAATTCCCGGGAAGATTTTTTTGCCCGGCGCAGTTCCGCAAGCCGGTAGGTGTATCCGTTCCGGTCATATTCCTCAATCCCTTCAAGGACCGACAAAGTTGTGTGGAGCGAACTGTGGACCGCCCCCTTGCGGTTGGAATGGCAGTTGAATCCGCCGTCGTCCATTTTTTCACCCAGCAGAAAATCTATCAGGGAATACAGGCCCTTTTCTTCAGCGCCGAAATAGCAGGCGTAATTCAGGGCCATTCCGTTTATGCATACGTCACTTTGCTTGATTGTCCCCGAGGGATTGATTCCGCCGTCAGAGCCTTTTTCGTGGTTTATGATCCATTCTATGGTTTCCCGGACCGGTTCCGTGTCCCGGGGCATGGCGAGGTTCTTTAGATCCAGGAGTGTATAGTGGGATGAAATCCATTTGGGGTTGTAAAATCCGTCCCCCCAATGGAGGCCGGGACCGCGGCAGGACAGAAACCGCCGGCCCCATCCTTCCCCCGCGATTTTGTTCCGCAGTTCCGGTTTATCGGTTCCCAGCAGATCCCGGTAAACCTGGTATTGTATCGAAACATCACCGTCCAAAAGCCACGGGATTACATCCGCTTGATCCATAGTATAGTTATACGCCAGGTTTCCGGGAAAGTGAATATTTTTTTTCCGCCGCCGAGCGGCCATTTACCGTTCGTGTTCTTCAGCGTATTTGTAAATCTGACGGTTTTTATCGTCCGACGGACCTCCGGGTTTGTACACCAGAGAAGCCCAGGTACGGACCAGGAGCCGGGCTGTCTTGTTTCCCGTTACCTGAGAACCCAGGGCTATCATATTGGCGTTGTTGCTCAAGGCGGCCCGCTCTGCCTGGTACGCGTCGGTGACGAGGGCGCAGTAAGCGCCGGGAACCTTATTGGCCGCGAGGCTCACCCCGATGCCGGTTCCGCATAACACCACGCCTTTTTCGTAGTCCCCCCGGGAGACGGCCTCCGCCACGGCAATGGCTACATTGGCGTAGAGCGGATCATCGGACCCGAAATCAGTTACCTCATGGCCGAGGGATGTAAGTTCTTCGATTACTTCCAATTTTAAAGCCGAAGCATTCGGATCACACCCAACAGCGATTTTCATTTCAGCAGCTCCTTCATCGTTTCGCCCATGGTTTTTATAATCAGGTAACAGCTGGTTGCCCCCGCGTCGAGCACACCCCGGGAACGTTCTCCCAGCCGGCTCGCCCTGCCGAGTTTTGCTTCCATGTCCTTGGTGGACTGCCAGCCTTTTTCGGCCCCGCCGATCATACTGTCCAGGCAATCGGCAAAACATTTTCCATCTGCCCTGGCGTTCTTAAACTGATCTACTCCGGGAACAAGGGTGTCCATCAAGGTTTTATCCCCGGGTTTCGCGGGACTTATTGCCTGCAGCCCCTCCAGGACGGAGACCAGCATATGTTCCATCGTTTCGGAATCCACCGGATCCTTTGGCCGGGACGCCGATCCCAGGCGTTTGAAGAAGGTTCCGTAGAGGGGCCCCATGGACCCGCCTATCTCATCCACCAAGGTACGGCCCAGGATGGTGAAAGCTTCGCTCATCCCCGCATCCTTTGACGCAAGTTCCCGCTCCGCCAGAGTGAACCCCTTGTCCATGTTGATCCCATGGTCACCGTCGCCGATGGCGCCGTCTATCTCGCTGAGGTAGCCGCGGTTTTGGTGGATCATGGCGATAAGGGCGTCCACGGCGGTTCTTCCCGCGGATTGAGAAAATGACTCCTTCATAAAAACCTCCCGCCGTATCAGCGCTGTTTGAGCCCCACCGAGTACACCTCAAGATCAATAAGGGGCCTGAGTTCATCATCCAGTTTCATAAGTGTCAGGGTGATGCCCATCATATCCAGGCTGGTAAAATAATTTCCCACATAAGAACGGTGTACCCGGATACCTTTATCCGAAAGGAGCTGCTCAATTTTCCGGTAGAAAATATACAGCTCCATCACCGGGGTCGCCCCGAGGCCGCTCACCAGAACCACCACGTCATCCCCGCCGGCAAAGGGCAGATCCGGCAGGATTGTATCCAGCGCCATTTCCGCCATCCTGTCCGCGGAGGCTATGTCCTGGACGGATATTCCCGGTTCCCCGTGATGGCCGATCCCGAACTCCATTTTTCCCGGTTCAATGGAAAAGTTTGGTTTTCCTACCGCGGGAATTGTACAGGGTGAAAGCCCGATGCCCACACTTCTGGTATTGTCGATGGCTTTTTGCGCCGCGGCGATTACTTCGTCAAGGGTGCCGCCCAGGGCCGCCTTGGCGCCGCCGGCTTTCCACATGAGAATTTCCCCCGCGACACCCCGGCGTTTTTCCCTTTGCGATACCGGAGCGCTGGGAACATCATCGTTGGCCACCACTGTTCTGACGGCAATCCCGTCGTCAGCGGCGTCCTCCATGGCCATGGCCACGTTCATGTTGTCCCCGGCGTAGTTGCCGTACAGCACCGCCACGCCTTGGCCGGAATCGGCGGCCTTGATGGCGTGGTAAAAGGACTTTGCCGTAGGGGAGCTGAAAATCTCTCCCACCGCCGCGGCGTCCACCAGGTTCTTCCCGATGTAGCCGGTAAAAGCCGGCTTGTGCCCGCTGCCGCCGCCGGTAACGATTCCGACTTTTCCTTTTACCGGAGCCTCCCGGTACGCGAGCACCCGGGGATTGGAAGTGGGAACCACAATATCCCCATGGGCTTTAACAAAACCTTCCAGGTATTCCTCAACCACAAAATCAGGATTGTTAATAATTCGCTGCATGGTATCTCCTTGTTACGGATTCATTTCTTTTAAAAGAACTTCAAACAGTTCATAGGGCAGCACCTCATAGGGGTAATCCCCGGACAGGATTCCCTGGCGGTACAAAACCACCCACGCCTGAAAGTCTATGACCGCGTCGATACAGCCGCCGGTTTCCCGGCCGGAAAATTCATTAATCTGAAGATAAAATTCCTGGCCCTTGAGGGTTTCATTTTCGGTATACACTGCCTGGAGAAGATCGGCGGATAGTTTTGCCCTGATGAGCGCCGTAACTCCGTCCGCGTATAAGAGCAGATGCTTTGCCAGCGGCGCTGCCTTTCCCCGGATGATGTCCATAATCTGCTCCGGGAGCAGATCTTTTTCCGGTCCGTATCTGCGGGGTTTATACGGCCAGAAGGCGGAAAAAAATTGTTCCGGGCTGACCGGACCGGCGGGGATTTCACCCTGGAAATTTCCGCTTTTGAGAATTACCGCGTCGCAGGGAAACGCCCGGTGCACCAGCGCGGCGGCGAATTCCCCCATGGAAGACTGTCCGCAATTGGATGCCTCGATCGGCCGGTTCAGGGTTCCCACGATCCGTTTGCTCAGCAGCCAGGCATGGATCTCCGGGTCCTCGGGCACGGAAGAATCCAGAGGTACCAGGGAGTATTGGATATCCGCAACGGTTCTTCCGTCATACCGGATATCCAGCCTGCCCAGAAATTCCCCGTAGCTTCTTGTCTGGGTGATACTGGTTCTGCCGATGGTGAGGGCTTGCTCCAGCAGAATATGGTCATGGCCTCCCAGTATCACGTCAATCTCCGGAACCTGTTGCGCCAGCTCCCGGTCCTTCTCAACCCCGAGATGGGAAATGACGACCATGAGATCGCAGTCTTTTTTTATTTCAGCGGCGATGGGCCTTACGGATTCCACGGGATCCGCGATCCTGACCTGGGATGACTGTAAGTATTCATCGGTGGTGAGCCCGGTGACTCCGATCTTAAGATCCCCCGCGGTGTACACCGCGTAGGGTTTATAAAGGGGATGCCGGGTATATTCACCGGTTTCCGGGACCGGCGCCGGAATAACATTGGCGGAAATAATATCAAAGGATGCTTTTCCGAAGAGCCGGTGGATCCAGGCCAATCCATAATCGAATTCATGGTTTCCCAAAGTCGCGGCGTTTAATCCCAGCATGTTCAGTATCTGGATATCCAGGATACCCCGGTATCCGTAAATAGGCAGCCGTTCCCAGTTGGGGCTGCCCTTTACCAGGTAAGGAAAATCGGAACCGGGAACGATATCACCGGAATGGAAAAACAATACCGGCCGGCCTTCGCTCCGTATGTTTTTAAGAACCGCTGACCAGCGGGCGGCGCCTCCCCGCAGCTGCCCCGTATGTTTATCCTTCCATGGATAGAGATGCGAATGGGTATCGTTCAGGAAAACCAGGGTTACCTGCTGCTCCATCAGAAAATTTCCTCCAGCAATTCCGGCAGGAGCCCCGTTTCGTATATAGCGTCCAGAACAATATACCGTGTGCGGATCATCTGGGCTTTTGCTACAGTTTCCCGGGCATTTTCCCGGGTTAAGCCGAAGTCCCTGAATGAAGTCGGACATCCCGCTTTCTGCAGATCCTCAATAACTTTTTTTGAAGATTCCAGCCGGGCTTCCAGGTGCCGCTTCATATCGGGAATTACGGAGATCAGTTTTTCCAGCCTCAGGGCAAGCTGCTTATCATCGGCCCATTTGGTTTTACAAACCCCTTCCACCATTGTCTGGATCCGGGGATCAGGAAAGAGGCTGCGCACCGAAGCGCTTCTGTCTTCCCAGGATTCTCTTCTGCGGATTACATCATCAATGGAAATCCGGTCCAGGGGATAACTGTAAAACGCCTCCATTAAGCGCGTAGCCATAACGATCCCCGCGGAAACTTTGAAACCATGGGAAACGGGGAGTCCGTCCCGGGAAAGATGATCCATTTCCCAGATGTGGCTGATCAGATGCTCCGTCCCGGAGGCGGGCCGGGAATCCTTGTACAGCTGCATAGCGAAACCGCTCATGGTCAGGCCCCGGAATAAACCGGCAAAGGCGGAAGGATCGGCGGACTTGAGTTTTTCCGGTGAAGAAAGCCATTGGGGAAGATCCGTCTGTACCAGGTCCCAGACCTGCTGATTGATTGGTTCAATGCCGAGACGATCCGCCAGGACCCAGTCGATACCGGCGGTATACTTTGAATACAGATCACCGTAGCCCGATGCGGTCATGGCGTACGGCGCGGTCATGAGAATATCCGTGTCGGCGATAATAGCCGCGGGCGGTGGACAGCCAAGGGTGGTCTTGTATCCGTCCTGTACCAGGGACGCGCCGAAGGAACTGTACCCGTCAATTGATGAAGCCGTGGGAATACAGAGGTAGGGACGGTTCGTTTCAAAGGCCGCGCGTTTTACCACATCGTTGATGGTTCCGCTTCCCACCGACACCGGAAAGGCATCCTTTTCTGTGATCGTCTTTATTAATTCCAGTACCCGGCCGTAGTCGGGCGTTACGATACCGGAAACATCCGGCTGCAGGAGCATATCCGAACCGGGAATCCCCGAAGCAATAAGCAGTTCCCTGACCCGGTTCCCCGCAACCCGACGGGTATTTTCATCGTAAACCAGAAGAACGGGCAGGTTCCGGGTGTTTATTTTGGGAAGAATTTCCGTAACGGAATCCAGGCAATTGGGTTTTTCAATAAAAAACTTCGTATCCAGCTTCTGCTGCATCACGTCTGAAATCTGCATGCCATACTCCTTGATCTCTCTTTATAAATAATCTCCGGTACTATACGGGTCCGGTGGTTATCCTTTTACACCGCTCATCATGACCCCGTCAATGAATCTTCTCTGGACAATGAGGAACAGAATAATTCCCGGTAAACTTACAAAGGTTGAAGCCGCCATCAGGTAGGTCCATTCGGTCCCGGACTCGCTTTGGAAAACTGCCATCCCTACCTGTACCGTCCGCATGGTATCCTTGGTGGTCATGATCAGCGGCCAGATATAATCGTTCCACCGGTCCATAAACGCGAACAGCGCCACGGTAATCAGGGCCGATTTTGAAAGGGGTACGAGTATCCGGAAGAGATAATAAAAAGGACCGCTTCCGTCGATGACCGCCGCGTCCTCATAATCCTTGGGGATAGTCAGAAAATACTGCCGGAGCAGGAAGATCGAAAACGCGGAGGTGATAAAAGGAATGGTCAGGCCCTGGTAGGTGTTTATCCAGGACAGGTTCCGGAGGATCACGTAATTCGGCACCAGGGTAGCCTGCATGGGAATCATCATGGTACCGAGAAAAAAGGTAAAGATAATTTTCGATCCCCGGAAATTCCGGGTAAAGGCGTACGCCGCCAGGGCGCCGAAAAACATCTGCCCCACGGTCGGCACCACCGCCGCGATAATCGTATTGAAAAAATATTTTGCCCAGGGCGCCAGCGCCCAGGCATGGGCGTAGTTGGACCAGATCGGAACTGCCGGGAACAGCCTGGACGGAATGGTGAATACCTCTGTCCGGCTTTTAAGGGACGTGGCAACCATCCATATAAACGGGTAGTTTATCAGCAGCACAAAGAACAGCAGCACCGCGTAAATAATGATGAGCTTGAAGGGTATCTTTTTTAGTGAAAAGGACCGGACCTTAATTTCCTGCATACCGGCTTCCTCCTATTGGTAGTAGACCATGCGTTTTTCGAGGACAAGCTGGATTATCGTGAAAAACATGATCAGGCCAAAAAGCACCACCGATATGGCGGAGGCGTATCCCATCTTCAGGTAGCTGAAGGCGTTCTCGTAAATATACAGGACCAGTACCTGCATGCTCTGCCTGGCGGGGCTGGCCCGCATCATAACCAATACGGATTCGATAACCTTGAACGCGGCGAAGAACTGCATCACCGTCACCATGAATGTGGTAGGAGAAAGGAGCGGCAGTGTAATCTTGGTGAATTTCTGCCATGCCGTAGCTCCGTCCAGGGTAGCGGCTTCGTAATACGTATCGGATATGTTTTTGAGCCCCCCAAGAAACAGTACGCCGTTGTAGCCGACCCGTTTCCAGATACCCACCACCAGGACCGATACCATGGCGCCTCCGGCGGGATCCTGCCACCAGAGATTCCAGTGGCTGGACTTGAATCCCATGGAATACAGGACCTGGTTTACAATCCCCACGTTGGGATCGAAAATCCAGCGCCACACCACCGCGGCAACAACCATGGAAATAATGACGGGCAGAAAGAGCAGGAGCCGGAACAAACTTTTCGCGAAGGTTATCCAGTCCAGGAGCAGCCCGATGAGCAGGCCTATTATCACACAGGCGGGAACCGCCACGAGCACATAGATAAAAGTGACCTTCAGGGATTCATAGAATTCCGGGGAGGTAAAGGCGGTGATATAATTTTCCAGCCCCACCCACTGCATGGGTTTAAGCATATTCCAGTTGTTGAAACTTAAATAAACACAGAAGATAAAAGCAATGTAGGTAAAAACCAGAATGATCACCGTTGAAGGAGCAAGGCAGACTCCAACCACAAAAGAATCATACAGTCGTTTCCGTAATTTGGCGGATGGCTTGGCTGGCATCTCTCACTCCTTCACCGGTGGACGTTCAGCGCGGAATGTATCCTGGGTTCCTCCGCCGGATGGACAGTATCCGGTAAAAGAATCCAGGATAGGTTCCGCCGAAAAGCAGGGCGGTTCTCTCCCGGAAATCAGGAAACCGCCCTGCACCGGCATGCAGCAAACCATGCCGGATTTTCCGTTACTACTTATACTGGGACAGAATCCTGTTGGCCTGGGTCTGGGCTTCCGAGAGAGTTCTGGCGGGATTACCATTATTCAGAATCGTCGTATCCCACGCTTTGTTGAAAATTTCACGCACTTCCAGGAAGGGTACGAGCCGGGTATTGTCTTCGGCTACGGCGTATTCAACCTGTTCATAGGTAACCTTGAACCGGGGATCCTTCTGCCACAGAGCCTGCATATCCGGTGAATCCACCGCGGCTTTTGAAGAAGCCTGGTATCCGGTCATCTCCGCCCAGTAGAGCTGGCTTTCGGCGCTGCTCATGAACTTGAGGAATTTCCACGCCGCGTCCTTCTTCTCCTGGCTTACGTTGTTGAAAATATGGAGGCTGCCGCCGCCGATGGGAACCTGTTTCTTGACTTTGTAGGGAAGCGGAGCCACACCCACATCGAAGCTTACACTCTGGATGGTATTGGTAAGGACCGCCGTTGAATCCACGGTCATGCCGCACTTCCCGCTGTAGTTCAGCGTGTTGCCGCCCATGTATACCGCGATACCTTCGTTGTACATCTTCTGCATAAACGTGAGGGCTTCCACCGCGCCGGGCTGGGTCCACAGGACTGTGGAGTTGTCCTTGGCTATCCAGTCGCCGCCGAACTGCCAGGTATACCCCTGGGTGATCCAGCCCGATCCCCGTTCAATACTGAAGCCGTAAATGTCGCTGCCCAGGGCGCTGATTTTTTTCGCGTATTCGTACAGCTCGTCCCAGGTCTGGGGCGGCCTGTCGGGATCGAGGCCCGCTGCCCTGAAAAGATCCTTGTTATAATACAGAATGGGATTCGAGCAGTTGTAGGGAAGACCGTAGAGTTCACCCTGCCACCGGTTCAGTTCCAGGAGGCCTTTGATGAAATCATCTTCCTTAACCGAAGCGTCTTTGGCGAAATAAGGATTCAGACTTTCAAAATAACCTTCAAGTATAAACTGGGCATTGTACGCCATGGCCATATGGGCTACCACCGGGGGATCTCCTGCGACCACCGAGGCAAGCAGTTTCTGGGTAGTATCCTCATAGGATCCGCCGTAGGTAGCTTCAACAATAACTTCGTTCTGGGATTCGTTGAACTTCTGTACCAGCGCTTCGGTAGCCTTTTGGGGGTTACCTCCAATGGAATATAAGAAATCAATTTTAACCGGACCCGAAGCGCCTCCGGATGATTCCTGACCCTGTCCTCCGGCAAATACCATACCGGCAGCAGACAGACAAATCATAACGGCGGCAAACGCAGCTATTCGCGGGTACTTCATTTCATAACCTCCTCTCTGTTTTTTTCTCGATAGATAAATGAAGCATTGTATGATGGTATGTTAGGAAAACCGACTTGTCAACAAAAATTATCATTTATTTACATAAGATATTGTTATATTTAACAAAATATTACCTATAATTTATATAAAATAAATTGCATATTACCGGACATCTTTTTTAATTCATTGTAATACAACTATTTATTAATGATTACGTATAATGTAATATTTATGTAAATTTTTGTAAATTTATGTGGAATTAAACCATAAGTCATGGTACCATATCCCCCGGAGGCGATAATGATTGAACAAACCTATGCCCGGTCGGGAAAAATCCTCGTCCAGGGACACCGCGGAGCCCTGGGCAGAGCTCCGGAAAATACCATGCCTTCCTTTGAATTGGGCCGGAATCTGGGAGCGGATCTTCTCGAATTGGATGTCCATCTTACTAAAGAAGGGAAACTGGCGGTCATGCATGATCCGGATGTCTCCAGAACGACCAATGGAACCGGCGCCTTAGAAAATATGAGTTCCGGCGAAATCTCCGCCCTGGACGCCGGGATCGGCTTTTCCCAGGAATTTGCGGGAACCCGGGTCCCCTTTCTCGGGGAGGTTCTCGCCTGGGCAAAGGGAAAGATAGATCTGGCGGTCGAAATCAAAGGAAATCCCTTTCCCGCGGAGGGGGTTGAAGCCGCGGTGGTGGATGAAATTACCCGCTATGGTATGGAAGATAATGTTGTCGTGATCTGTTTTTACCACCCGGTGGTTAAGAAAGTAAAGGAAATCGCCCCCCATATACTCACGGGGATTCTCTATACTGGGAGAGCCATTGATCCGGCAGCCATGGCCCGGGCAGCCGGAGCCGATTCGATCCGCTGCGACTGGCACTACCTGGCGAAGGAAGATGTAGATAAAGCCCATGCCGCCGGCCTCTGGGTAAGCTGCTGGACCGCCGATTCGGAGGATGTTTTTTCCAGGCTCGCGGAAATCGGAGTGGATTCCGCGGGATGCAATTACCCCGACCGGTTCCGGAAATGGCTGGACGAACGAAACTTAGGTATCAGGTAAAGGAAGGACACCATGGCTGTACAATCCGCTGAAAAAAAACCCTTTGCCCTCATGGCCCACCGGGGCTGGCCCTGGGAGTGGCCGGAGAATTCCCTGCTCTCCTTCCGGAAAGCCCTGGATATCGGCGCGGATAATCTCGAATTCGATGTGCGTCTGAGCCGGGACGGAATTCCCATGATCATGCACGACGCCACCCTGGAACGGACCGCGGGCAGCACCGGAGCCGTGGGTGATCTTACTTATGACGAACTTAAACAGGCCCGCATCACCTTTACGAAATCGGGGAGACCCGTTCCCGGCGAACCGGTCCCCAGCCTGGAAGAAACTTTCAGGCTGCTGCTCGAATATCCGGAAGTTGTGATTAACTGCGAGATAAAGGATTATTCACCGGAGTGCACCGAAAAGTGCATAACCCTGTGCAGGGACATGGGACTGCTTCCGCGGACCTCATTCACCTGTTTCGACTATGGGGTTCTGCAGAGAATAAAATCCATTGATCCTTCGATCAACGTCCAGGGATTTCCCCTGGATATGATGACCAGTGTTCCGCCGGATATTTCCGCGGGAGAAACCCTGTTTGATTACATCGGCGTGGAGTACGGCAAAGCCACTAAGGAAGCCATACAGCGGTACAAGGAACTCGGACTGGTCACCGGGGTTTGGGTTGTAAACGACACAAAAGAAATAGACCGCTGCCGGGAATTGGGAGTAGCTATCCTGACCACCGACAGAATTGATATATTCCATAATGCCCTTAAAACATAATTCGTTAGGAGTATTATGATGATTCCCAGTCAGCGCCAAGATGAAATCCTGAAAATTCTCGATACCTGCGAAAAGGTGGAACTTTCGAATCTGTGCAAACGGCTCAAGGCGACGGAAATGACCGTACGCCGGGACCTGATCCATCTGGAACAGAAAGGACTCCTGGAAAGGATCCGGGGCGGTGCGGCAAAAATCAAACGGATTAACACGGAAACCCTTTTTGAGAAAAAAAACAACACCATGAAGGAAGAAAAAAAAGCTATCGGCAGAAAGGTTCCTGAGCTGATTGAAAACAACGATACGCTTTTTATGAATTCCGGCTCAACGGTGCTTCAGGTTGCCATGAATCTCAAGGAACTGGCCCTGAAAATAATCACCAACAACCCCATGCTCAGCATGGTTACATTCAATGAAAAAAGTTCTCTGGTGCTTTTGGGCGGTGAATTCCGGGCCGAGTCCCACAGCATAATCGGCGACCAGGCCATGGCCATGATAAGCCAGATTTACGCGACTAAATGCATCATAGGCGTGGACGGCCTAAGCCTTAAATACGGCCTTACCAATTCAACCTTTGTGGAAGCAAGCTTAAACAAAAAAATGATAGACCAGACCCGGGGCAAAGTCATCATCGTGGCAGACCATACCAAGATCGGAAAGGTAGGACCCTTTCTTACCGCGCCCATTGAGAGCATGGATATCCTGGTTACCACCAAGGGTTTTCCCGAGGAATATTTCGAACAGCTCAGGAGCAAGGGAATAAAGATTATTGTAGCCAATGAATAAGGGGAACCTCCAAAACTCCGGTTGGGTTATTAGAAGTTCCCTTAGGAAACAGCGTCGCTGCTGTAAAATTATCCAGACGGAGGTGAGAAATGGCGGATACAATGCGGGCACTGGTGGCCCATGGGCCGGGAGATTTTAAACTGGAAGAGGTGGCTATTCCCCAGGCAGGACCGGGGGAACTGGTTCTTAAGGTAGAAGCCTGCGGAATCTGCGCCGGGGATATCAAATCCTTTCACGGGGCACCCAGCTTCTGGGGCGGCGCGGGCAATCCTCCCTACATCAAGGCGCCGGTTATTCCGGGCCATGAATTTACGGGGATAGTCACGGACATCGGTCCGGGAGTGGAAGGTTTTGCTCTGGGTGACCGGGTTATTTCGGAACAGATTGTCCCCTGCGGAGAATGCCGTTTCTGCAAAACCGGAAGATACTGGATGTGCCAGAAACACGATGTGTACGGTTTCCAGAACAACGTAAACGGCGGCATGGCGGAGTATATCCGGATACCCAAAGAAGGGCTGAACTACCACGTGCCCAAAAATCTTCCCCTGGAAAAAGCGATTCTGATTGAACCCTATGCCTGCTCAAAACACGCGGTGGACCGGGCCAACATCGGCAATGAAGACGTGGTGGTCCTTTCCGGAGCCGGAACTCTGGGGCTCGGAATGGTGGGCGCCATCCGCCAGCGGAATCCCAAAACCCTGGTTGTGCTGGACCTCAAAAAGGAACGCCTGGAACTTGCAAAAAAATTCGGAGCCGACATAGTGCTCAATCCGGCCGCGGAAGACGCCATGAAAACCGTACTGGATCTTACCGACGGGTACGGCTGCGACATTTATATCGAAGCCACAGGGAACGGCGCCAGCGTGAACCAGGGTCTGGGAATGGTCCGGAAACTGGGAACCTTCGTGGAATTCAGCGTATTCAAGGACCCGGTAACCGTGGATTGGAGCATAATCGGCGACCGCAAGGAACTGGACGTCCTGGGTTCCCACCTGGGTCCCTACTGCTATGAAACGGTGATCGAATGGATCGGCAACGGCAAGCTTCCCACCGAAGGGGTTGTTACCCACAAGTTCCCCCTTACGGAGTGGCAGGAAGCCTTTGCGGTAGCCGAAAAAGGCGACAATTCATTAAAGGTAATTCTCATTCCATAACCAACCCGGGGTATCTCCGAAAGCCGTTGGGCCGGGGAGATACCCTACACCCCCGAATTATGCTATTAATTACACCAACCAATGTTTTAGGGAGCGTATGATATGAAGGCCATACAGGAAATGACCAAGGCTGAAGCAGAAGGAATCCGTTTTGTCCTGATGGATATTGACGACACCCTGACCAGGGAAGGTAAGCTGCTCGCGTCCGCCTACCAGGCATTGTGGAACCTCAGGGAAGCGGGCCTCAGGGTCATACCGGTCACCGGCCGTCCCGCGGGTTGGTGCGACCTTATTGCCAGGGAATGGCCCGTGGACGGCGTGATCGGCGAAAACGGAGCCCTGGCATTCTGGGAGGAACCCCAGGAAGGCAGGCTCCCCCGGCTGCGGCAGGAGTTCTTCCCGGGCGCCGTCCGGAATGACCATCCGGTTCTGGAGGAAATCAGGGAAGCGGCCCTCAAGGCCGTTCCGGGACTGCGGGTGGCTAAAGACCAGTTCGCCCGGATGTTTGACCTCGCGCTGGATTTCGCCGAGGAAGATCCGGTCCTGACCCTCGACGACGCGGAAAAGGTACGGGAAATCGCGGAAGCCCGAGGTGCCATGGCGAAGGTTTCTTCCATACATGTTAATGTATGGATGGGCAGCTACGACAAACTTTCCATGGCGGAGTCTTTTCTTAAAAAGCGTTTCGGATGGCAGCCCGAAACGGATTCGGCGCAGGTTATCTTCTGCGGGGATTCTCCCAATGACGAACCCATGTTCAGGCGGTTTCCCCTGGCCGCGGGGGTCGCAAATGTAAAGCGGTACGAAAAACTCATAACCCATCTGCCGGCATTTGTTTCTTCAAAAGAATGCGGACACGGCTTCGCGGAAATAGCCGGGGTCATCCTGGAAAAAAGAGGCTGACCATGCCCGGCCGTTCCCGGATACGGCATCCGGGCGGCCAGATCCGGCCTCGTCGGCTATACCCCCAGTTTACGCATACCCCGGATGAGGCCGTTTTTTCTTGAGCCGATATCTTCCTTTGGATGGACACACAGAGCCGCTGTTTCATCGAGCCGGTTTTTTACAAGCAAAAGAAAATCCCCTATGGTCATGACCGTTTCTTCCTCAATCCCAAAATAATTAAGAAGCTTTCGGTCCAGCCCGTCATTGTACGCCTGTTTCGATACCGGTGTTTCCAGCTGGGGCAGTACATCCGCGCAGGAACCGTCAGGCCTAAGCATCCGGCAGGGACCGCAGACAGCGTCATTGCGGACCACCAGCCGGCATTCACGGGTTGTGTCTTCTTCTATTATATCCGTTATTGTGTGGACCAGGTGGCCGTATTCGTGGGGCACCCGGGGCCGCTCATTGCCGATATTCCTGACCATATCCAGGATATGGTGGGGCCGCAGTTCAAGAACTTTTTCCATAGGGAACCGGCCTATTTAGTAAAGCGGGTTTTGAAAAACTCAATAAAGTCCTTTGCCTGCTCGACCTGCTTTACGGCAATCACCACTTCGTCTTCATCATCGTTTATCCACTCGGGAACGGAAAACTGGATATACTTTTTGGGGAGGCTGTTGTCCCGGATGGTAATTTCCTTTGAAAGCCAGCTCTGTTTTGCCTTGATCACCGTATCACGGTTCAGGGAAAAGGCGTTGCCGTACGCGGAAAGATCCCGGTCCACCGGGAGTATAACGATTTCGTTTTCCCGCTCATCGTATCCGACGGCATAGTTTGAATAGGTGTAGGTGGTCTGCCGGACAACAATAAAATTCGTCATCCCCACATCCATCCCGTATCCGGCCACCACGGAAAACCGGTCCGCCCCGGGTACGGCCTCCCTGAACAGCTGAACCAGGCGCTCATAATTTGCGGTACATTCCTCATCAGAGATTTTTTTTGCCATGAGATACTCCATATACAAGTAGTTACCTAGAATATATCTTTTTATGGCAAAAAAACTAATACAGGTTATTTTCTATGGGAACTCCCGAGAAGGCGGAGAAATTTTCATTGATCCTGAGCAGCAGTTCTTCCCGGTCCATGTTTCTGATCCGGGCGGTTTCCGTGACCGCCGCCAGAAGGCTGCGGGGAATGTCCGCCGGGACAGCGGCTTTGTACCCGGCCCACACGAGAGCGTCCAGGCCGTCGGTTTCTATCAGGATCCGGTCAATCGGCGTATCCCGGGCGACCCGCCGTACCGCGGGATCATCCGCCACCGACGGCCCCACGGTAAAATAGCAGTCCAGATCCCGGTACAGTTCAAAATACTCATCACAGGAATACCAGTGGACCAGGACTTTCAGTTCAAAGGGTTTGATGATCCGGGCTATTTCCGGTTCCTGTCCTTTGGTGTGGAGAACCACGGGAACCCCGCGGCGCCGGGCGATTTCCAGCTGGGCCGTGAACTGGCTTTCCTGGACAGCCAGGGGAACATCACACCAGACGCTGTCCATGCCGATCTCGCCGATAATGGCCGCATCCTCCAGACAGGCGGAAACATCCCGAAGGTTTATTTCACCGGACTTCCAGGGGTGGATCCCGAAGGTGGGGATAACCAGGGGATTGGCCAAGGCCGTAATTGCGCCGTATTCAGCGGCGCCGGAGGTACTGGCCAGAGTGTAAATCCCGTGTTCCCGGAGAACCCGGGAAACCGCGTCCCGGTCTCCAGTAATGTGGCTGTGCGCGTCGGTGAGCTGTATCCCATGGAAGTCCGAAGAATTCATCAGAAAGAAGTATAATCCGCCGGCGAACGTTGTTCCAGGCGGGATGGCTGTTGTATTTACAATCATTGTTTGTTGATTTCTTTTTATAAAAAAAACCACGGGCTTCTCATGATCTGACAAATATACTATTATTCCATTAGGAGGAATTTAATGAAAAGGTATCTTTTACTGTTATTAGGTGTTTTACTTGCCTGCACCGGTGTATTTGCAGCAGAATTCAATATGAGCTTCGGAGGGGGTTTTGAGTTTTTCGGTAACTTTACCACCGCAGAAACCCAGGCGGATTATGGTGTGGCCGGTGATCCTTGGAACCCTCCTGGTGTGATACTGACAAAATCAGAGCAGACCGTTACCGATCTGAACTACGGAGGTTTCCTGTTCTTTGACGCCACCTACGCGGAGGTTTTCGTCAGTTTCTACGGCGGTTCCACAAAGCTGGAAAATACAAACAACATGTATGTACTTGCCAACGGCGCTCCCACCGGATATCCCGCTGTGGAAGATGTGTATGAAAAAATCACCGCAAGTATGAGCATCGGGATTCTCGGGAAATACCCCTTTGTTTTTAACAAATTTACCGTGGCTCCCATGGTAGGTGTGTCGTACCAGATATTCTTCGGTGGCGTCTATGGGAGTGATTTCAAAGAAGACAATCCGACGAAACTGGATCCCTCTGATTTCAATACCCTCTGGTTTCACGCCGGCGCCGGGGTAAATTACGACCTGACCGATTCCATGTACATCAAGGCCGAAGCGCTCTACGGCTTCAAACTCATGGCCAACGGGTATGATGATAAGAACAAGGATTATGTCGAAGGTCATCCCGAAGGCGAACTGGTCAACGGCTGGGTAAATACTGTTACCGCCAGAGTCGGGGTCGGTTTCAAGATTTAAGAGACAGACTCGCAATACAGAAAAAGCCAGGGCGGATGCGGCGATGCCACATCCTTCCCCGGCTTTTTTATTTTAAAACAGCAGAACGGCTGCCGGGGAGAACTCCGCAGCGCCGGTCCCGCATTTACAGCGCGGCCTTGATGTATTGGGCCGCGCTGTCCCCGGCCAGACGGCCTGAGTTTATGGAAAAGCCCATGGTATTCCCCGGCAGAAGGAACATATAGCTGTCCCCGAAGATCGTGCAGGCGTCGGTCCCGGCGGAATACAGCCCCGGAATTACCCTGGCGTCCTCGGTGAGGACCTCCAGGTCACTGTTGATCCTGATGCCCCCCAGGGTACCGTAGCTGGACGGGTAATACTGGGCGGCGTAATAGGGGCCGGTGCTTATGGGCCGCAGGAATTCCCGGCTTTTGCCGAGGGGATCCCTGCCTGAAGCGCATACCGCGTTGTAGTCAGCCACGGTCCGTTCCAGGGTATCAGCGTCAATGCCCATTTTTTCCGCCAGCTCCCGGATGGTACCGGCCTTCTGCACCGCGGTATAGCCCTGGGCGTTGGCCGCTTCCAGGTTCCGGTCAAACTGGGTAAAGTCCGTAATGTTGTAGACCCGGCTGGCGAAGGGCACGCCGTTCCGCATGTAATCCCGCTTAATCGTTTCATCCATGATCATGAATCCGGTGTTGCCGGACTGCTGGACCAGGGCATTGCCGCAGTAGGTAGTGTTCTGTACCTGTTCCTCGTTGAAGAAGCGGTTCCCCTCACGGTTGACCAGAAGGTTAGGCTGGCGGAGGGCATAGGTCACATCCACCGGTCCCCGGCCCTGGCTGTCGGGACGGAACACATTAAAGATCATCTCAATGGTAATTTCCGAACGGCCCGCGCCGGCGGCGTCCGCCATGAGGATTCCGTCTCCGTCATGGTTGGGGACCCGCATACCAAAGTAGTCGATTCCGTAAGTGTAGCCCAGTTCTTTTTTTACCATTTCGGCGTTGTCCCCGAAACCGCCGGTGGCGATCAGAACCGCGGAACAGTCCACTTCATAGGCGGTGCCGCCGTCCATGGCTTCTGCCCGGGCTCCGGTGACGATACCGTTGTTCATGACAACCTCGGTGCCGGCGGTACTGAGATAGATTTCCACTCCCAGAGCCCTGGCCCGTTCTGTCATACGGCGGGTCATGGTGGCAGCCTGGCCGCCGCCTTTGGTTCCGTCATCGGAAGCGACGATATGCCAGGAAGGATAGGATTTGTCGAAATACCGGGCGGCTTCTTCAAACCGTACCCCCATGGACTCAAGCCAGCCGATGGTCTGCGCCGACAGGTCAAAGTAACGCCGGACCAGGACGCCGTCGGTCCTGTAATGGGTGTATTCCATGAACATGTTGTATGCTTCATCCACATTCATGGTGTCGCCCTGCTTTTTCTGGATATCGCTTCCGATTGCCAGGGGGCCCATACCCATGTTGGCGGCGCCGCCGGTAACAGCGCTTTTCTCAAAAAGAATTACCTTGACCCCGGCTTCCGCCGCGCTGATGGCCGCGCCCAGACCGGCCGGGCCGCCGCCGATGATTACAAAATCAGTCTTAAGCTGAACCGTTTCAGTCCGGCCCGGGGAAGAAGAACCGGCGTGTTTCTTTTCCATCAGGGCGGTTACGCTGCCGCCGGCCTGGATGACACAATCTTCCACCGCCGCCAGCAGGGCGGAACTGGATACCGTGGCTCCGGAAATACTGTCCAGGGCAAGGGTCTGTCCAGCGACAATCTGCCGGGAAAGGGTTTCCATGGCGGTATCCCCGATCCCCGGAGTTTCCTGGTGCTGGGTCACGGTTACCGATTCGATCCGGGAAGCGTCAAAGGCGACCTCAACCGTAACCGGTCCGTTGTGGCCCTGTTTTACGGCGGTATACTTACCGGTGGAAAATTTCAATTTTGCTCCGCCGGCGCAGGATCCCAGGATTCCTATGGTTAGTACCAAAGAAACCCACAGTGCAGCTGTTTTTCTCATGGACTGCTCCTTGTTCATATAGAAATAGATTTATTTTTATAGATAAATCTATCCTATACAGTAACTGTAGGGGCAAGAAGAATTTTCGGGAATTTGTCCGCCTGCGCGGGAATCAGGCGTTTTTGCAGAGAAGCCATACTTCAAAATATTTATACTGTATTCCGCCGATTTTGTGGGTAAAAAGGATATTGCTGACGGTCCTGCCGCTGAAGGCATAACCTGCGTTTCCCATTCGGCTGATGAGATCCAGATACATTTCTTCGCGTATCATATCGAAATCACGGCTTTCCAGTTTTACCACGGTATATATGCAGCGTCCCTTATCCAGCATCTCCGTGCAAGGCGGCAGGGGAAGGCAAAACTCTTCGGCGTTCTCCCGCTGTATGGAAAAAGCTATCCGTTGTTTTTCCAGCCGGCGGCCCGCAAAATCCGAGACAACGGAGATCCGGGAAAGGGGCGATACTGCGATCCACTTCTGTACAGCCGACTGCTGCCGGGGACTTTTGCCTACAAAGTCTTCATCCATGAGAAGATAATAATCGGGGACAGAAACCGGGTGAAAGATATCCACATAGGATTCGAGGCTGGTAATTTTTTCATTGTACTGCCGGATCCATTGGGCGGATTTTTCGTAGTACCGGGCCTGCTGTTCCGCTTCCTTCTGCTTCTCGGAAAGCAGGGCGCTCACGGCATCCAGATCCTTGGTATTCTGATCGTTGAAATATTCCACCACTTCCCTGAGCTTGAGGCCGAAGCTGCAGTACTTCCGGAGATAAAACAGCTCCATGATGTTTTCTTTTGTGTAGACCCGGCTGCCGGCTCCGTCCCGTCCGGGATTGACCAGCCCGACCTCTTCGTAAAACCGGATGGCCCCGGGGGTGTTTCCGAAAATCTTGGCGATTTCATGAATACTGTACTGCATCAGCTTCCTCCGGAAGAATCTGTGTACAGTATACCATAGGATGGTATTCATTGTTTCGAACCGTATTTTTACTATACTTAAAGGTAGAAAGGTTTTCCTCCACCGGAACAGCCAAAATTACGGGAGTCTCTATGTTTGGGAATTTATTGTATGGTTTGATTAATATAGATGTCAAAACACAGGTGGCCATATTGTTCTGGGGCAACCTGACATCGGTAGCGCTGATACTTTCTTTCGAATTATCCAGTATCCATTCCCGGGACCGGCGTCTGGCCATCCGGTATATTCTGGCAAAGCTTTTCCAGGCCGTGGCGTATCTATTTATCTTTCAGCGGGATGCCATCAGTTCCTATATTTCGGTAAATCTGGGGAACACCCTGATGATGGCCGGTTTCTATATTGAAGCCATTGCCATGCTCATCATTATTAACGAAGACTGCAAATCCCTGCGCTGGATCGAAGCTATTATAACCGCTGTGTCCATCATCGCGTTTAACCTGATTGAACTGTTCAGCCCCAATATATCCTTCAGGGTTGCGGTTTCTTCCCTGGGGCTTTTTCTGATTATGGTTATTCCCACGTTTCAGCTTTTCTTCTCGAAGAACACCACCAGATTTAAACGCATCGTTGGGGTCTACTACTTATTTTTCATTATCCTGCTTTTGCCCCGGGGTGTATTTGCGGTGGTCCATGGCAATGTGGAAATCTTCTCAAATTATGTGATTCAGAGCCTAACCTTCCTCAGCCTGGTGCTGTTGATGATTTTCAGCCTTTCGGCGTACCTCCTGCTTATGAAGGAAAACTCCGATCGGATTATAACGTACATGGCGACCATGGATCTCATGACGGATATCTCCAACCGTCAGAACTTTCTCAATGGCGCCGGAATCCTGTTCGGGGATTACAAAAGAGCGAAAAAAAATATTGCCCTTCTGTTTTTCGATGTGGATCATTTCAAAAAGATCAACGACACCTTCGGGCATTCCTTCGGTGACGAAGTTCTCAAGCGTTTCGCGGAGGCTATCAAAAACAGCATGCGTCCGGAGGATCTGTCCTGCCGGTACGGCGGCGAGGAATTTCTTTCTTTTTTACAAATACAGGACGCTGCCACCGCGCGGAAAATCGCTTCCCGGGTAATGGAAGAAATCAAAGACCTCACCTTTGAGGGGAAGCCGGATTTTTCATTTACCACCAGCATCGGAATTGCCCTGGGGATTCCCGCGGGAAATCAGACTCTCGACGATTATATCAACAGAGCCGATGAGGCTCTTTACGAAGCGAAACGGACCGGCAGAAATAAAATCGTTGAGATGGAGATGCCGCCGGATACGGACAAATCCTGATTTCCCGGCACCTGCGGTTTACGATTTTTGAAGGCGGCGCCCATCCGGAGAAAACCGTTTAGTTACGGCCTGGTGTATAAAATACATATAGGGAATCCCCAGATTTGTCTCAATAAGGGAATCCACAATCAGCGGCCGCCATCCGGGGGACCGGATTCCGGTGACCAGGAGCACCGCCTCCCAAGAAAACTGAACCAGAATACCGATTATGAGGAGCCATAAAACAGGTATCACAGGGGCGCCTTCCTTCCGGTTCATATTATAAATACACACAATAGCGTACCCGATAAACATGAGCAGCGCCATTATTCCATGATAGGAATTGGTTCCCCGGGAAATGGCTATTTCGCCCATGGGTCCGCCGAAACTCCGGCTCAGCAAAGCTACCGTGAGCCAGCCCGCTACAATGAGCAGGGACCATTCAAAGAGGCGCTTGTCCCGGTCGAGCCAAAGCCAGATCCACACAAAATTAGTGAATCCGTAACTCATACTCAGCCAGAAAAGGAAGGGACCCGCCGGCATACCCTGTACGGTTCTTGTTCCGAGAAATTTGTAGAAGATACCGTAATCCACCGCGAAATACAGAAGACCCGCCAGTACACCGGTAATAAATGCAAGCCGCCGTTTCTGGACCAGGAGGAGGACCGCGAGAAATAAAAGAAATCCGCAGTCCAGATACATATACAGGTAATTTAGTACCCGGGAAGGTATTACTTCGGCCATAAAAACCCCTCTCGTTATTTTTACGTTAGTTTTTCGTAATATACAATATCCATGTTTTCTTTTATCTTTTCGGTTTTTCCAGTCTTCTTGTATCCCATTTTTTCATATAAATAGCAATTTCCCGTTTCCTGCAATATGGTATTTAAGATCCAGCCCTTTTTAGGCGAATACATTTTTTCTGCAATTTCAAATACTTTCTGCGCTATTCCCTTATTTTGATATTCCGGCAGGATAAATATCCGGTTAATCCTGCAGCGGTCTCCATCATCTGTTTTACTTATCCGTATTGCTCCGACAGATTGGGCTTCCAATTTTATTATATAAAAATCTGTAGTTTCCTGATTTATTTCATGGAGAATTTTTTGAAGATCCTCATTGCCTGGATTTGTTTCATAATCCTGATATTTTTCCAGTAATTTTCTGAATGCCAATAATTGCATGCGATGTATCTCACACGCATTTTCAGCCGCTGCTTTACATAATTCTATTTTCATTTTTATAGATTCCTTACATACTTTTTTAATATAGGAACCGCTTTCTCATACTCATTTTTTTTATTTCCAATTTGATCTTCCTTAGATATTTCAAAACCGGCGTTTAAATACAATCCTATAGCTTTATAGCTCCATGTCTGTGTTGATAAATATATCGGACCCGGTTCATCAATTTCTGAAAATATTGCCAGGCATTTTGTGATTAATGCTTTCCCTAAGCCTTTATTTTGATATTCAGGCACAACAGCCATCCAATGCAATAATGCCGCTTCTCTGCTATTTACAATTGCCCGCCAAGCGGTAATTGTCCCAGCATAAGTATTTTCAGGGCTTTTAATAAAAACCATTCTTTGTTCTAAATGCTCAGGATATTGAATAAATGTTTCCTGAAAATAATCGAGAGCGTTTGTTTCGGAATTAAATTCCCCGACAGAAGTTTCTATTCCGGCCCATGTTTCTTCCATTCCCGTCTTGTAATAAATGAACTCATAATTATTCGGCAATTGATTTATCACTATGGGTAAATCCCGTTTTCGCTTCATTACAATATCATAATACGGTACTGTTTTATCCAGCATTTTCATTCCGTCCTTTATATTGTTTTACTCAGCATAATCTTTTTTATCCCAATGTTCCATCGTCAGTATTTGTATTATATACGTCCTCTTATATTTTTCTCATTAACTTTTTGCGCTTGACTTTTTAGTACGATCGTACTATTATTAAACAATCGGAGGCTTATATGAAGGTTAAATACGTTACAATGATTGTTAAGAACATGGAAGAATCGGTTGCTTTTTATTCTGAAGTAATGGATTTTAAAGCTGACAGTGTTTATGATCTCAAATCACGGGGAAGAATTACCTTAATGAAAGGCGAAGGTGACGCTATGCTGGAAATTATTCAAAGTGATGAATTTGCGGTTGGTCTCTATTCTGTCGGAATGGAAGTTGATGATGTTTCAAGCTCGCTGAAAGAGCTGGAATCCAAGGGGGCAAAGATCACAATGGAACCCCAGCCAACTACAGATGGCTACTGTGCATTCATTGAAGACCCGAATGGTGTAAGAATTGCATTAGTTCAGCATAATAAATGAAACAATTTGGTAATCATAATGCGAAAAGATACAAAGAACGAAATTATCAAAACCGCCAAAAAACTTTTTAACGAATATGGGTTTAATGAAGTTTCTATAGGAGATATAGCCGCTACTCTTGGAATAAGCAAGGGCAATCTAACTTACTATTTCAAAAAAAAGGAGGATATTATTGAAACAATAATTCTTGAAAATCCAAGGGTTGAGACTTCAAAAATACCATCTTCCCTTTTAGAACTGGATGCTTTTTTTTATAACATTCAAAAAGTCATTCAGGACAATGCCTTTTACTTTTGGCATTATACACAGCTTTCACAGATATCACCTGAAATCGAAAAAAAGCAGCAGGAAATTTTCCGGCATAACTTCAGTACACTTCACAAAGCATTTTTTTCACTGCGGGAAGCTAAATTACTTATTGAAGAGCACTTTAAGGATGAATATTTGTTTTTAATTGATTCTATTCTGCTGTCGGCATCCTATTGGGTTCCATTCTGCAAATTAAAAAACGCGAAGCTGACAGATTTGAGTTTTCAGCATTACATTTGGTCAATGGTCTATCCGCTTTTAACGGCAAAAGGCAGAAATGAATTTTTATTGATTCACCCAAAGATTTTATATACGGATAAAAAGTGATGAGAGAATAAGATTAATTAATTTTTCCATAATTGGAAGTTAACTTTTTCCTATCAAAAGTATCCGTGTTTATTAATAATAACAGACCTTCCAAATTATTCACTTGCAGAAATATACTTATATTTAGAAGATTACGGGAATACGCATAAAATATGCCAATTTATGTATTTAAAATTATAATGGATCTAATAATAGCGATTTATTAGATCCGCATATTTTAGATGCGTCTGAATTAATTAAAATAAATATCATGGATATTGTTAATAAGATTAAAATATAATCATCTCTGCAAAGTTGTTGTTATTTCTTATCAAGAAAACTTAAAATTGATATCCAGGTTTTTACATAAACGTTCTCCGGATTAATCTTTTGGCATTCCTCAAAGTTTTTCTTACTCTCATTTAACCTCAATAAATTGAGTTGGTAAAAGGCAATATTATAAATAGTAAAATAACTGTTTGGTTTAAAAGCAAGAATATACAATAATGCATCCAATGCTTCCTCTTCCAGATATTCCACCACTTCTTTATTCTTTTCTGTCTTTATTAAATAATCAGTAGCAAGGAAATAGACAACAAGATTAAATAAATTTCTTTCTTCGCATTTTATTTTTTTCCGATAGTACTCGCATATCAGTTTCTTTTTCGAAAAAGCGGTATATACAGCTGGATTTGAAAATATACTGCTCTCGTTTATAACCAAGGGTTTTGTTTTCAATGAGATAATTTCATCTTTAGCTAATAATATTTTGAGTATATCCCCTGGCTTCATATTAAGTATTATTTTATTAAATATCTTTTCGTTAAGTGTATTTAGAATAAATATTATTAATAATAACGGCATGATAAAATAGACTGCCGAATCTATATACAGATTAAATAATCCGAATACTGTTCCGAGAGAGAATATGATTGCAAAAAGAACAATAAAAAGAAAAACCCACAGGGCAGTTAAATACTTACGTCCTTTATTCAATACTAAAAAAGATAAAGCATTCGAATAATCTATTTTTTCAAATAATTCTTTTATAAAATTATCATGCACATAATCATTAAATTTTCCTTGAGGATCAATTTGTTCCGGCAATAAACCATATTTCTCAAGGATCTTTTCTTCAATCTCATTAATAGCAATCTTACCATGAAGCATTGGATATGTTACCCATACGAGAAGCAAGTCCAAATCATCATTTGTCACATCATCCGGAATCATATCATAACCTCATAAGTTATAATTACTTTAAAAACTTCTAAAGTAGATATGATTTCCATTTATATTAAAAAGCCCGAATGGCACGAACAAAATAGAGCTTATCTTTAACATTACTACCCCCGGAAGTACCAAGACCGCTGTCACTTAAATTTAGATTGTTAGCTTGGTTATTAAGTCCATACTGGGTCGAAGACCAATAAAAATCTGCTTCGATATTTTCTATATAACTTCTGTTACTTCGGAGAGTACCAAGCTCAATATAACTAGGAAGAAACCAGTCATTTTTGCCGTTGTTACTATACGTATTGCAGGCATTAGCGGCAGGAGCATTTACAGCAGGGTTAGTAACCGCGGCGAGAATAACAAGGGTATTTTTTAATCCTGTTCCGATTGTTATTCCTCGCGCATCTTCTATCGAACTAGCGTAAATCGGTGATGCAATTGGCGCCCACGCAAGAGGTGCAAAATTATTTGGAGCAACTTCAAGGTAGTACCGTTTTTCAGTTGTATTTCCTGTATCTACATAAAAATCAAAACCAGATAAATTACAGTAGAATATTCTACCACCGCCAGGTCCAATGTCGCCCAATCCATAACCCCAATCAGCGTAAAGAGTAATATTTCCGGTAACTGTGTCGGTTTCAAAATCCCATTCATTGTCAAAAACACCATTATCTTTGTACCAGCCCCTAAAACGGTTAAGGGTAGCTCCGCCTGCTGTTGTTGTCGGATCTGCTGGTTTATTAATCTTTTCACCTAAGTTCACATGTGTAATGGCAGAAACCGCGCTTCCGCCGTTGCTGTTAAAGAATACGGTATATGTATCACCGCTGCCATCAGAATTTGTTGATCCATTACTGCAGCCAACAAGTGCCATCACTAATATCAGAATCAAAAACAAGAAAATAATGTTTTTCATTTTCTTCTCCTTAACCCAAAAATTATTCTGAGCCTAAAGAGTTTTATATTTATAAAATCGCTTATCCCGATTTTACAGCACATAATGCTTGTTACATGAAGGAATTATTCTTACATAACCGTCATAGATAAAATTCATATTTTTACTCATTACAGTCCATTGAGAAAATGAATAAATCCCCCAGCAATTATGATAGACGGTTAAAAAACATTGCTTGCATCCGTACACCGCAGATTATTCATCATAGGTATCATCTACCCTGCCGTTTGAATGGTACCGTTTTCCGGTAGCTGTTCTTTGTTTTGACCAGGTACCCATCAGGCCGCTGCCGACTACTAAAGATAATACAAGGAAAGTACAGACAACCAGGATGATAAACCGGAACCCTTCGTTAATGGTTCTTATAAAACGGTTGATGGGCGGGAAATTTACAATACCCCCCATTATAGGGTGTTCCTTTTCAAATGCCACCCATTTAAGGTTATAAATAGCGTCGGACATTTCTTTTGAACGCAGTCTTCCTTCACCGTATGCTGCCCGTTCCGCTTCAACTATTTTTTCATACACCGGACCAAGCTCCGTATCCTCGCGTATGGTAAATTCATTTATATCCCTGACAGCAATCTCGGGGAAAAAAGCCGCAAAAAGGAGTGCCAGGACCGCCAGAACAACAACTGTCTTAACCCAGAAGAAAATCTTTCGTGCTGCGGATTTTCCGCGGCCTTTTGCAGGAGACACTTCGTCAGCATAATCCGGATTATTTGCGATACTGGTTCTCAGTTTCTTCATCACCTCGATGATCGTATCAGCTGAGACAGTGTTGCCTTCTGTACTGACATATATCCATGACTCATCGGCAATCACATCAGTGACTGAAAGATCATTCGTACAATCAGCCAGTGTTTTTATGAGTGTTTTTTTTAAATCCTTTGTGATTTGACCTACCCAAAATCCAAGGTATGGCCCGCCCTTTTTGTCGGCGATTCCGAAATAAAGCCACACACTTCCTGAAATCAATTCTTTATATGTTGATTTTTTATCCATTCCTTCGGGAGCAAATCCAAGCTGTTTATTCAGCGCAGTGAAAATTTCCTTTCCCGATGACATATTATTTTCTCCTTACGAAACATCATATCCGACAAATAATTACATATCAGTTACTATGTTTTGTCAAGTTTTATCTTTATTCGCGGGTCAGGTATAAAACTCTGATCAAAGGTCCGCCGGAGCCTCGGACTGAAGCAGTTTGCTGCGGTTCAAATAACAATATACTTTTCGATGTTTGGTATTCGCCGGCGCATATACGGCTATTACATTGCTTCCCTGGAGATTCAGCCGAAGGATGATTACCCCGGATGGTGTTATAAATTTCCCTGCGAATGAGACACAGCGAGGTTCATTAGTAACTTAGAGCATACTCCACAGCTTTTTTGGCATGGATTATTGTTGTATCAAAGACCTTTATACTTATATTCTCTTGTTTAATTAACAACCCTATTTCAGTGCATCCCAGAATTATTCCCTCAATTCCCTCTGACATCATTTTATTTATTACTTCGATAAACTTACTCCGGGAATCATCCTTAATTTCTCCCTTGCACAGTTCATCGTAAATTATTGAATTTACAGCATCCTGATCTTTCTCTGCTGGGACGATTACATCCAATCCCTTTTCTTTTATTTTTGATAAATAAAAATTTTCTGCCATGGTATATTTTGTCCCTAATAATCCTATCTTTTTTAAATTATCTTTTTGTATTTCTTCCGCGGTCATATCCGCTATATGCAGCAGCGGAATTCCCACCCCTTTCATAAATTGGTCGGAAACTTTATGCATCGTATTCGTACATAATATCAGAAAATCAGCACCGGCTTTCTCAATGTTTATCGCAGCATTATTTAATACTTCGCCGCATTTTTCCCATTCATTTGTCTTTTGGTAGAATTCTATTTCATTGAAATTGACACTCCACAGAATACATTTTGCTGAATTAAATCCCCCAAGTCTGTTTTTTACTTCTTCATTGAGTATCCTGTAGTACTCTGCTGTTGATTCCCAGCTCATTCCGCCAATTAAGCCAATTGTTTTCATATTAATTAGTACTCCTAATGTAGCTTACAGTATTCTTATCCCACACATAAGTATTCCAGGCTAATTCCAAATACTCATTATCAACTACCTCAAGTATTTTGAATTCATTTTCATTGAACTCTATTGGTGAAAATGGGGTTTCAAAATTTATCAGAACCGGGATGATACATAAATCAGAAAAATCATTTTTCAGTTCATTAAAACCAAATATGGTAAATACATACCCAATATTTACGTAAAATGAATAAGACGCTATTTCATTAACGCCATCGCTGTTAAAATCACCTATCGTAATTAACTCATTTCCTACTCTATTTCCCGGTATTTTTTCCATTAATATTTCCTGATAAGTATGGAGAAAAGGTCCATATCCGCACAGATATTTATTTGTTATTCTCTGATTCTCATCGAATGTGTATAGCTCATAGATGTAACCTTTAAGGTTGTCATCCCAGCACACAAGAAAACTTAATGAACCAGGGATTATACCCGGTACCTCAACAATATTTGAAATATGCTGGCGTTCATCAAACATTTTCCTGAATTGCGCTATTTCCGTCTTATAATATTCAATCGGAAATATTTGCTCAGGTTTACCCCTGTGCAATTCAGTTAATGTCTGCGTATATTGGGTTTCTTTAGAAATTTCTTCTTGGCCGCTGTCACATGAAAATAAAAGCAAGGAAAGAATCATTAGCATGTTATTTAAAAAAGGCAATTGTGTTTTATTCATAAAATCCATTAATGTATATAGAGTTTGATAATCCCATAGAGATCATTGTCTGAGAGACAGAATACGGGATTGGTCCAAAAATGCCAAGATAGATTTCATTATTAAAAAATAATTCACCATCCTGCCGCTTGTATTTATCAATTAATTTGATAAAAATCCAATGTTCTTTTTCCAGATAACTCTGTATTTGTTTATAATAGTTCCGCGCTTCATCGAAATCGGAAAAACAAAAACTGATATAGCATGACTCAACTTTACTATCATTTACCGCAAGAGTTATGATTATGTCAGCCGGATTTTGATAATTATTTCCAATGCTTCGCGAATACTCACCTCCTGCCCCATCAGCATACGCGGCTGGTACATCGTTCCCAATTATATACACACATTCAGCAACAAGGTCATCAAAAAATGTTTCAGAAAACATATACGAGTTTATATTTTTCTGATTATGTTCATTCCTATGGCATGAACAACATAAAACACCAAGCAATAAATATAGATATATTCTTTTGTTTGTCATTTAAATATTTCGGAAGATATATAATACACAGCCTTTGTCAGGCGAAGTGATTACATAACCAATGCCTATTCGTTAATAATGTAACTGCCTGTTACTCCAACTTCTAATCCTTCTGAAATTTCCTGCCATACTATTTTTTTCATTACAGTATAGTCAGGCAGTTCCGTAAAGCCTATCCCGGTTGTTTGATGTATCCGGCGATTATTTTTAAATTGTTCTATTCCTACGATATACATCGTTCCTAATTCTCTTAATACCAGTGATGATTCTAAGTTTACACGCTTGATAAAATTTCTATCTGTATCATAGATATTGAATACCCAATGATAATACAGATCACCGGTTAAATTAAATGCTTCCTGTACTATAATAATAGCATCTTCATATTTATATGAATCTATGGTAAACCATGGCAATTCTCTTATTCTTTCATCATCTGTATTCTCTTTTATCTTTCTTAATCGTGACTTTAAAATCTCGGTATTCCGGTGATCGTTTAATTTATAATTTATTTGAATGAGACAGCTGACAACAGGGTAAATTTCATTGTCAATTGAATCACAGGTTTCAAAATATCCTTTAGCTTCATCAAATCTTTCTGTATCAAAATAAATATTCGCCAGCGCGTAGTTTACATAAAAATCTTCAGGATTATATTTCAAAGCCTGAACATGATATTCTTCAGCCGAATCATACTCATGGTAAATTTCTTTTATTTTGCCTATCATAAAATAAGGGTAATAATCGCTGTCATCAATTTCAATACACTTGGCAAATTCAATTTCAGACAGAATGTATTGATTTGTGTAGAAATATGAAAGTCCAAGAAATTTATGCGGATTAAAAATCTCACTATTTAATGAGATAGACTTCTTGAAATAATCCTGCGCGGTTATATCATCTTCTAACCTATAATAACAATACCCAAGATCATAATAGTATTGATAATTATCCGTATTCTGATCTTCAATTGAGAGAAATAACTCAATAGCTTGTTCCAGCTTTTCTTCTTTTATTTTCTCAAGGGCTTCCTCATAGATTGAATTTTCATTGTCCATTGATAATACGGTAAACGTTAAGAATAATGAAAAAACCAATGTAAAGAGTATTTTTATTTGATTCATTATACCCTCCATTCAGTGGTACGCGGTACGGTTTTACTCAAAAACACAGGCATTTAAAAAGTCAAATATAAATTTTCCGGTATCCTCAAAGATATCATTGCAGGAATCAACTAATATTCCAATATTTATCTTCCCATAGACCCTATCCAGTTCTTTCTCAAGAGGAAAATATTGTACGGGTATATTTTCCTGTCTTTCAATATTTCTTGGCCGTTCAATGTTTATTCCCGGATATTCGGTCCTATCTAACGATGTCATAATATAATATCCTCTTGATCCGCCAATATGTTGATATTTAGTTAAATCTTCAAACTGGTATACATCAAATTCTCTGCCATTTATGATCCGTTTTTCTTCTTTTATAATCGGGAGTGATTCTATTTTCTGTTCCTGAAATTCAATGTAAGACAGGTCTTCTAGGTTATATTCAAATAATACTGTAATGGTAATATCTTCCCCATCATTTGACACAAACTTATCCGGTTTAAAGAAAAAGAAGCCCCGTTTCTTTTGATAATTGATTAGCTGTAAATTCCAGGTATTTTTTAATGGGATTAATGACCCAAACATTCTGCTTAATAAATAAGGCTGCTCATCACTGATAAAGACGTTCCACACTTCCTGGTATGGATATTCACTTTCTATATCCGGTTCTAAAAAAAGCTCTTTTATTACATGATATAATCTGTAATTCAATATATCTTTATCTTTCACGGATCCTATCTCGTAGGAATATAAGGCGTTTTTATACATTCTTACCATAATACAGGCGTATGAATAATTATGGATAAATTCTAAAGGATAGTTATTTAAATCATTATCGGTATTCATAATCTCAGCAAATTCTTTATATCCTTCTAAAGGCTTTGCACTGTTTAATAAATAATTACCATATAACCAATTTGTCTGATAATGATTTGGATAGTGTTCTTTTAAATAATCAACTTCTTCTATGAGTTTGTTTGAATAGGAGGCTGCATTGAGGTTATATAAGTATGATAATATTACCGCATTCAATAATCTGAGATTATAACTCTCATAAGTTTCATACAGCCCAATATTGTATTGATGAAAGTCCTCCAGAAAAAGGATAAAATCATTTTTATCCTGAGGATAATTCCATGTAGGTGAGTAATGGTTGACATATTGATCTATATTTATCAATTGCTCCAGCCTAATCTTAAATTGATTATCTTGAGGCAGCTCATCTAAATTAACAATGTACAAATTCGCATGTAAAGAAAAAATCAATACTGGAAAAAGGATAATTACTAAAAAACATTTTCTCATTTAGCCGTCTCCTAGCCTAACGAAGGTCGGTGGATATGCGTTGTTTGATACAATACACCTTTCTATTCAATATTTACTTCCCTATATTTTAACCTTCCCTTCTCAATCATTTTGTCAGTAATAAATATGCCATAAAATAAAAATAAGCTTTCATCATTTCCAAAATTTCTATATCTAGGTAAACTATAAAAATCTTCTGTGTATTCTTCTATATGAGCCTCGGCAAAGTTAGCTTCAAAAGAAATTTCATTTATGTCATCTAAAGTCATAATAAGATTTCCGGAAATATCAGTTATAATGAATTCTTCAATAAAAATGCTTATTATTTCATTCCCATATAATTTCCTGTATTCAAATAAAACATTTTGAGGGAACTGATCCGCATTATCTTCACCGTAAGTATTTACAATTTGCTCTCTATTCATTTCATATATGTATTCTGGTGTTCTTCTTCGGAAGAAATAGCAATATTTCCAAAAAAAATTACCATCTATATAACGATTATTATGCGGTAAAATATGGTTTTTCAAAATGTAGTCTCCATTTCGAAAGTCTCTATCAATATATAATCGATCCACAATTTTTCCATTTTCATAATAATCAATATGATCACCGGCTAAAATATCCCAGTTGATTAAAATTTCTTTATTTTTTACGGTAATAATTAAATCTTCCGCACTAATATTCACAACATAATAAAAATCACTTCTTTCCTGTATTGGGCTTGCAGACAAATTGTTTGAGGCTAATATAAGAAAAACAGAGATATACAAATATCTTTTGTACTTCATTTTTCCCCTCATATATTACCCACAATTCGGCGTATTGTACCTATCGTTTGCCATACACAGATGCGGTTTTTATTTGATGATTTTATTTACAATGCTATGTATTCTATATGTACAATCATCAATTCTGTCATTTTCATTCCTCCAGGAATCGGACAACGGAAAATTGATACCGTCCTTCGATTTTATTCCCAAGTCCCATTTGCCTTCTTCCGTCTTATTCTCTTGCAGCCAATCGGCAGCAAACATAAGCTTCTTTTTGAGTTCAGGATTATCGTATTTTGCCAATAATTCGATGGCCCTTATGTAATAACCCGTTTCTTTTGATCGAAATTTTTCAGGAAATATGGTTAACCGTTTATTATAGATATAGTAAATTCCGGTTTCGTGTTCCAGGATATAGTCAAAATACGCCTCTTCTAAATCCTTGTTTAGTTCGTTTGTTAATAAAGAAACTTGATAAAAGGATACAAAATCCACCAGCCGGTCTCCCCTGGGTTTTATACCAAACAAATTCCTGTATGTTGTTACATATAAATCATTATTATACACTTTATTTTTAAATGCGGCATTAATAATTTCCGACCATTTTTCTGCAATATCGTTTGCGGTTTTGTCATTGGATATAAATCTTCTTATCCAGGCGGCTAACATCAAATCAGTAAATATCTTCCAGTTATGGATCTTTTCTTCGCGGTCGGGTAATTGTATTTTACCGGTCAGACAATGATGTAAATAATCAACTGCCGTCCTGATTGGTTTATCATCATAGGTAAATCCCAATATTTCGAGTCTTCTCAATGCCTGCTCTGTGGTCATCGGCTGTTTCGGTGATGGGTTTGATAATGTATGGAAATATCCCCATGACCCATCGTCATGCTGCAGCTGCAATATTCGCTTTGCCCATATACTGTTTTTATAGTTCATTTTCCTGTCCGGTTATTTTTATTATTGTTATGGTATCATTTTTTCCAAGTTTAAAAGATAGTCAATATTTTTTCTTTCGATGTCATTAAAGCTGTTTTCAGAGAAATCTGGATTCACTGTATATTTTGTATTACTCCAATCCATAAACCGATCAAAGTTATGAAAATATTTTTTGTATAGTTCATTCTTGAATTCATATCCATGGAAAGCGTAAAAGAAATTTATAAATAGCCGTATTTGATTTTTTGTATACAGCCTAATATCGGAAAAGTTTTTATACAATAAATACTCATCCCAAATCCATCCATTAGCCCAATCTCCGAACTCATTATTATATTTTCCATAAATATCGAAAGGTTCGATGCCTATTGAAATACGGGAATCTATCTCCGGGTTTAGATTCTCCATTACGTATGTATATTTTCCATTTCCTTCCCATGTAAAATGCGGTGAATGGTTGTTTCTAAAATTGACACCCCTGACTAATATTTCATCGCCATGATTGATAATGACAGTCATTTTCCCAATAGGGCCTTTCCAGCTGCGTCCAGTCCCGTAGATATAGCCGGCGCTGTTAAAAAAGCCGGAATGATTATAAGGAGCCCTGTATGCTACTTTCGAGTAGGTATGGCTATTCGCCGGAAATATGACCTCCCGTAGAAACCATTTTACCGTGGTCGTATAAAATCGTTCTTCCGTCGATTCTTCTTTTATCGTATATTCTGATAATAATATTCCATTAATGAATGATTTAAAATTACGTATCTGGGCCAGCTCATAATTATCAGATATAGGCTGATAATGTGATTCGACGGGAAATCCCAGCAGTACTTCTTCAGCGGGCCCTTCATTGAAAAAATGAAAGGTAACTGTTACTTCATAGCAATCCTTATATAGGGTTATAACTATTTCTTCTTCCAGCATCACTATATTTGTATTTTCATTGTCAATAATTTCAACGGAACTGCCCAAAACAGCTCTTGAGTCATTTGAAAAAACAAAGCCGGCGATGAATAAAAAAAGCAGTATACAAATAAACTTTTTCATGTATCCATCCGTATGGTTTTTTCTAATAATTGGATTATCCTGGTATTATTGCTCCTGCGTGCGATATCCAGTGCCGTTTCATTCATTTTATTCGGAACAAGTATATCTATATTCTTTTGGATCAAATATTCTGCGGTTTCAATGTCATTACGGTTTACCGCGTCATGTAAAATCGTATTTCCGCTGACATCGGCAATATTTACTTCAGCGCCGCTGTTTATCAGGAAATCCGCAATTTTGAATTTATCAGGTATGTCTCTGCGTAAAATTGTTCCTAAACAGGTTGTTTGTCCCGTCAGTCTGTATTCAAGATAGTTTACCGAAGCTCCATATTCTATTAGTTTGCTGAATATATCTATATTGTCAGAGAACTGTCCGGCGTTTAGTAAAGGTGTAGAGTAAAAAAGGTCATCAATAATTTGATCCGCGTTCCCGCCATTGTCCAAAAAATAACTTACAATGCAGGCATTATTTTTAATAATAGCCTCTGTCAGCGCGGTAGTTCTTGAATAGACGGTATTAATGTCCGCGCCTTTCTCTACTAATAGTTTTATGATTTCTATATTTTCATATTCTGCTGCAATTATTAAAGGTGAAGTTTTAGCATAAAGGCCTCTTGGTTCATTTATGTCATACCCGCTGTCAATAATTTCTTTTGCCTCTGCGGAGTTGTTTTCTTTAATAGCTTTTATTAACGGTCCTAACGCAGTCTCCTCTTCCAGCCTTTGCTGCTTTTGGGAAGAAATTGAACTTGTTATAAAAGTAGTTATACCAGCTGCAGCGATTAATGAAATTGCCAGAAGCACTATACTGACGATAAGCAGTACTGTCTTTATGACTTTTCGTTCTCTAAAAACAACGATAGAAACCAGCAGCAACGCTATTCCTATGATGAAAAAAAGGCCGGCCGCTATTACAATAGCAAAGAAAAAAACTATACCTACGGCTGCCAAAATTTTCTCCTTAAATTAAGAGCTTAATAAATGCAGCCAGAAAAGGGCTGTCCGGATTCAGCGTTCCCGGGCAAGCCCCATCAATTTCTGCGGACAGGTCTACACGGAAAAGCCCACTCCCACAAAAGGCCGGATGATAAAGCCCGAATAAGAATCGATCCATTTATCATATTCAAATTCATAGGTGGCAAAATCCATGGCCAGGGTCGTCCCGGCGTCAAGATACAGGGATTTTCCCAGATTCACCTTTAAGGCCAGGATACCTCCCACGCCAAGGCTGAGGCAGGACCGGGCAAAAGAAGGAGGACCATAGGGAGGAAGCTCCCCGCGGTTCCGCATGAAGGGTATATGGAATCCGATACCGGTCAGAATGTCCAAACGGTCCGTAAGCATAAAGCGGCAGGAAGGTCCGATGGTCACCTCCACATCTACCCCGTAATCAGTATCTTTATGGGTTCCGTCAATCTGGTAATTGAAAGGATACCCAACTCCGGCATTCACAAAAAACCCGAAGCGGCCATTCCCGAAGAACTGGAAATAATTGAAATTGAAATCAATCTTATTGTAATAAACATCTTTGTTGTAATACAGGTCTTTATTGTCGAGATTCTCCCAGACCATCCCAAACCCGGCACCAAAAGAAATCATCCTGGAGGAATTCGCAAAAAGGCAGCTGCCAAAAGCACACATAATTAGGAATACCATAATTATTTTCTTCATACTGTTAACCATCCTAAATTATCCTTTCCAATATAGAATGAATCAGTTCCAATTGTGATTTTTGGAACCGTTGTCTATGAAAAACATAGTTTTACCGGCCGGAGGCCGCAAAACCGCAAGATCCTGTTTCAATTACCATTTTTTGAGAATGAGCAAGTCTGATTTTTATCGCCCACGCTCTTTCTTTCGAAAAACCAAAGTTTACTTCCGGAAAATGTCTATAATAAAAACACCTCCAAATTATTCACATACATTGGCCGTACAAGATCCAATGGCAGATGAGATTATTGTGTTTGAACAAAAAACTATACCGAAAAAAAGACCGCCCTGCATATCAGCACAGCACCGAGAATGATCGGTACCACCGTGTAAGAAAGAACATGCAGCAGTTTTCCGGTATTGTCACCGTACCGTTCTTTCATTGCCTGGTATTTGCCTAATTTTTCCGGTGATTTTAAACGAATGACCGCTGTATATATTCCATAGAAAATGACTAAAACGCCAAGGCCAATATACAGCATATTTCCCCCTGTTTCCGCGCGGCAGCCATTGCTCCGTAAACCGGCTGTTACCGGAAAAAAGCGGCAAGGCTCTCCATATCTCGACAGTAATATGTCGGCTTCGCTGCGTCAAGTTCCTCCCAAAGGCCGTGTCCGTAGCCCACCGCCAGGGAGTCGATGCCGTTTTCCCGCGCTCCGATAATATCGAATTTGCGGTCCCCCACCATCAGGGTTTTGGTTTTGGGAAGGCTGTGCTTTGCGATAACATACGCGATGATATCGGCCTTCTCGGAAAGGCTTCCGTCAGGGCTGCTGCCAGCAATATCGCAGAAATACCGGGCAAGCCCGAAATGTTCCAGCACCTTTTCAGCAAAGGCCTGTCCCTTGGAGGTCGCCACCGCGCAGTTTATCCCCGAGTCCGTAAGCTGCCGCAGTACATCTTCAATACCGTCATAGACCCTGTTCTCATACATACCCCGGTCGGCGTAGTATTCCCTGAAAACCTCCAGGGCCCGTTCGTTGTCTTTTCCGGTAAGGCCGTATTCATCCCTGAACGTATTGCCCAGGGGCGGTCCGATAAACCTTGCCAGTTTCTCTTCATTTACTTCATCTATTCCGAAATGTCTGAAAACGTATTTAAAGGAATTGATCACCCCTTCATACGGGTCCGTGAGGGTACCGTCCAGATCGAACAATACATGCGTATATTTCATGGAATCTCCTCTATTATATGCCGATATTATACATAAAGCGCAGCGCTTTAGTGAACAGGAAATCAGGAGATTAGGATGAGCGTACTTGGGATTATCAATTCCGATCCGGATATAAAAAAACGGATTCAGGCTGCCTTTACCGAGGCTCCCAGCCTGGATTTAGAATTAAAATTTCTTTCGGAAAAAGAGGCTATCAGCGAATTCCTTAATTACGAAATGCCGGAGATTGTAATAATCAATTTTTCCGATCCCAAGATAGATATACCCTATGTGGCGGCCCATATAAAAAATGATAAGTGGCTCCTGAATTTCGGGATTGTTGGGATCTTTAACAGTGAAAAGGACAGTGAAGAAAAACTGCTGGCCCAGTACAAAGATATCAATGTTCTTGCCATTCTCGACTATTACCGGCTTCGGTCACATCTGGTAAAAAACATTGAAATCATCATGGAAAACTACCAGATCATATTTCAGAGGGAATTTACCAAAGACATCATCGGAGGTGTTACGGGCAGTTTTACCCTGGAGAACGATCTTCTGGCGGTTCCGCTGTACGCGAGTATCGGCGCAACAATCCTGGCCCAGCGGGGCTTCATCAACCCGGACAGCAAAATGCATCTGCAGCTCGCCCTGGATGAACTTCTGGTCAATGCCATTGAGCACGGCAACTGCGCGATTTCCTTTGAGGAAAAAACAGCCGCCATGGAAGAAGGGAAAAGTGTGGTGGATCTGGTCAATGAAAAATGTCAAAATCCCAGGATCCGCGTAAAAAAGGTAGAGTTCCAATGGGATATCAGGAAAGACAAAACCATCTTTACCATCCGGGATAAGGGCAAAGGGTTTGACGTGGCGGAACATCTGAAAAAAATCGAGGAACAGGATATCATGAGCCTCCACGGCCGGGGAATCCGCATGGCGTCCATGTTTTCCAGCAGCCTGAAATACAACAAAAAGGGAAATCAGGTTAAGCTCACCGTTCTGCACGACGCTTCGGTGGAACGAAAAGTCCCGGCGGGGTTTTCCAGGGAACAGCTGATTTCGGTAAAGAAAGGCGAAACCGTTCTCTGGGAAAACGAATCCAGTGACTACCTGTACTATATTTCCAGCGGGAAATACAGTGTCTACCATGACAAAAAACTGGTAGGGTCCTTAACGGCCCAGGATATTTTTATGGGGGAAATGTCTTTCCTGCTTAATCAGAAACGTTCTGCGTCGGTTAAAGCGGATGGTCCGGGAAAACTGGTCCGCCTTTCCCGGAAGAATTTTATCAACATAATCCGCCAGTATCCCCATTACGGGATTTTCCTTTCCCGGCTTCTGGCAAAACGTCTGGTCCGCAGCAACGAACAGAACGCGAAACTGTCGGAACAGCTGAATATTTAGAACTGCCTCCGGACACACGCAGATCCCGCAGGGTACTCGCATTATAAAACGAATAAAACACAGAAGCATAGAACGACCAATTCCGGGGGCCATGGCAGCCCCCGCGACCGGGCAGCACCGAGCCGGTTAAGCCGGAAAGCACCCGGGGAGAAGGATAACGCCGGATGCTTTCCGGATTGTCAGTCCCGGTGCTCCCTCGCAGTATTGACAAATCCGCAGATTCACCGGAAAATGTCAACGATGGCAAAAACAGGCAAATCCACAGCTACAATACACAATGTCGCGGAGGCATGCGGCGTTTCCGCCCGGACGGTGTCCCGGGTCATGAACGGCCAGGCCCACGTCCGCCCGGCGCTGAGGGAACGGATTCTCGAAACGGCTCAGGCAATGGGATACCGCCCGGACCCAAGTGCCCGGGCTCTCAAATCCGGAAGAAAGCGGATTATCGGGATTGTGGTAAATGCGGTTTCCAGTGATACGACCTTTAAAAGGATAGAACATATCTCTAAGCTCTGCAGCGCCTGGGAGCACGCCGTACTTGTCCGTTTCGCGGAGAATTCGGAAATGGAGGAAAGCACCGTCGAATCCCTCATGCCGTGGTGCGACGGTATGGTAATTTTTTCAAACCTCCGCACGGTACGATCCCCGGTTCTGGACAGCCTCACGGAAAATGGATTCCCCTTTATGCTGGTCGATCCGCCCCACCCTGTCCCCTATCCAGCGGTCAGGATTGACCGGGCCCGGGGTTACCGGGAAGCCGCGGAGTATCTCATCGGAAAGGGAAGAAAGAAACCGGTACTGCTGGTGGAACATTTCCGTTCCGGGGACCGCATCCGGGGATTCAAAAAAGGACTGCAGTCGGCGGGGATTCCGTTTTCGGATGACATGATTTTCAGTACCGGTAAGGAATACGCCGGCGGCCGGAACGCCGCGCCGGAACTGATACGGGCAATCAGGAAAAAAAAGGCCGACGCCGTAATCTGCCACAACGATAAAATGGTCCTCGGCCTGATGAACGCCTTTATCCGGGAAGGTATCCATGTACCGAAGGACGCCGCCCTGATCGGGTACGATGACGACAGTTTTACACCGTATACGTCGCCGGCGATTACCACCATAGCGCAGCTCGGCGGAAATCCGGCGGATTTTATTTTTGAACAGATCAGAGACAACATTGAAAACGGTACGGCAATGAAGAGCAAAACCCTCAGGACGGGTCTGATTATACGGGAATCCGCGTAATCACCGCCCTGGATAAAACAGATAGTTAAAACGCGGACCGGAAAAAATCCGGGACTGCCAAAAGGAGCCCCGCTATGGGAAACGCAGACATAGGACTTATCGGCCTGGCGGTGATGGGAGAAAATCTCGTCCTGAACATGGAACACAAGGGATTTTCGGTGGCCGTGTACAACCGTACAACATCAAAAGTTGATACCTTTATTCAGGGCCGGGGAGCCGGAAAAAACATAACCGGCCATCATGATTTGGCCGGTTTCGCCGCGGCGCTCAAACGTCCGAGGAAAGCCATGATCATGGTTAAAGCGGGACAGCCCGTGGACGATACCATCGAACAGCTTCTGGCGGTGCTTGAACCCGGAGATATCATAATAGACGGGGGGAATTCAAATTACCTCGATACCATGCGGCGTACCGCCTACGTTGAATCCAAGGGCCTTCTCTACATCGGGACTGGTGTGTCCGGCGGTGAGGAAGGAGCTCTTACCGGTCCGTCGATTATGCCCGGCGGGTCACCGGCGGCGTGGCCCCTGGTTAAACCCATCTTCCAGGCGATTGCCGCGAAGGTCGACGGCGGCGTTCCCTGCTGCGACTGGGTCGGGGAAAACGGAGCCGGCCATTTCGTCAAAATGGTCCACAACGGTATCGAATACGGAGACATGCAGCTTATCTGCGAAACCTACCAGCTCATGAAGGATATGGCCGGACTTTCTTACGATGAGATGCGGGATGTTTTCGCAGAATGGAACAAAGGCGAACTGGACAGCTACCTCATTGAGATTACCCGGGACATCCTCGGGTTTAAGGATACCGATGGCCAGCCCCTGGCGGAAAAGATCCTCGACACCGCGGGGCAGAAGGGAACGGGAAAATGGACCGGCATCGCGGCCCTGGAATTTGGGGTACCCCTGACGCTGATCGGCGAGGCTGTTTTCAGCCGGTGTTTGTCGGCGGCTAAGGACGAACGGGTCCGGGCGGCTAAGGTTTTTTCAGGGCCGACGGTACAGAAACCGGCGGACGTGAAGGGATTCATCAGCGACCTGGAAAAAGCCCTGTTCGCTTCAAAAATCGTTTCCTACGCCCAGGGATACCTCCTGATGCGGGAGGCCGCAAAGGAATATAAATGGAACCTCAACTACGGCGGCATTGCCCTCATGTGGCGGGGAGGATGCATAATCCGTTCCGCCTTCCTGGGAAAAATAAAAGAAGCCTTTGACCGCAAGCCCGATCTCGAAAACCTGCTCCTGGATCCGTTCTTCACATCGGTGATTGAGGAAGCCCAGGGACCGTGGCGGCGGATCGCCGCGGCGGCGGCAGTGAACGGAATTCCGGCGCCGGCCCTGAGCAGCGCCCTGGCGTATTTCGACGGATACCGGAGCGCCCGGCTGCCGGCCAACCTGCTCCAGGCCCAGCGGGATTACTTCGGCGCCCACACCTACGAACGCACCGACAAACCCCGGGGAGAATTCTTCCACACCAACTGGACCGGCCGGGGCGGCGATACCAGCGCTTCAACGTACAACGTATAACCAAACGGAGAAGGTATACCTATGACACCATTAACCATTCCTTCCGCTGACGGAAAAAAACACGACCTCCTCGCCCTGGGAGCCCTGGTAACGCGGCTCAACCCCGGGATCATTCCCTTCGCCGAAGCGGACCGCTACACCCTCCACGTTTCCGGCGGGGAATACAATGTTGCGGCGAACCTGTCCACCTGCTTCGGAATGCGGACGGCCATTGCCAGCGCCATGGTGGATTATCCCATCGGCAGACGCATTGAATACGCGGTCCGCAAATCCGGGGTAACCCCCTACTACCGGCGGTTTTCCCATGACGGAGTCCGGGGACCCAACATGGCCATTGTCTGGAGTGACCGGGGCCACGGCGTCAGGGCGCCGGTGGTTTTCTACAACCGGTCCAACGAAGCCGCCGCCCGGCTTGAGCCCGGCAGCTTTGACTGGGATACGATTTTCTCTTCGGGAATACGGTGGTTCCACTCGGGGGGAATCTTCGCGGCCCTTTCGGCGGCAACGCCGGAGCTGGTAATCGAGGCCATGAAGGCCGCGAAAAAAGCGGGGGCCGTGGTTTCATTTGACCTGAACTACCGGGCAAAACTGTGGGCCGCCGCCGCGGCGGAAGCCGGGCAGGATACAGAAAAGGCCAGCGAGGAAGCCGCCAAAACCCTCCGCAGAATAGTGGAGCATGTCGATGTGCTGGTGGGCAATGAAGAGGATGTTCAGAAGGGACTCGGACTCAAGGGGCCTGAGATTGAATCCAAAGGGAAACTCGATTCCGGTGCGTTCTTCGGCATGATAAAAACGGTGACAAAGGAATTCCCCAATATCAGGGCGGTGGCCACCACCCTCCGGGAGGTCCATTCAACCAACCGCCATTCCTGGAGCGCGGTTCTCTGGGTGGACGGAAAAAACTACACCGCCCCGGTCTGCGAACTGGATGTGTACGACCGGGTCGGCGGCGGCGACGGTTTCGCCTCGGGGCTGTTTTACGGTCTTATGGCAGGAAAGGAACCTGAGGAAGCGCTCCGCCTCGGCTGGGCCCACGGGGCGCTGCTGACCACTACCCCCGGGGATACATCCATGGTAAGCCTCGAACAGGTGGAAGCCTTTGCCCAGGGCGGTTCCGCCCGGATCCAGCGGTGATAAAAAAGCCGCCGGCACTGTTTGCCGGCGGCTTTTCACGTAAAGTGATTCAAACTACTTTTATTCATCCCGTGAGCCGGAAAAGTCCGGTCCCCCGGCGGCGACGTAGCCGCCGCTTTCCCCGCCTGGTTTCGCGGATATCCAGAAGGAATAGAGCTTTGCCTCGGACAGGTAAAACCTGATGCATACCGGTTTTCCCGCAAGCTCCTGAACGCTGTCCCTGCCAACCCAGGAAATTCCCATACAGGTTGAATCTCCGGTAAAGGCTATACACTGTTCCCTGCTGAATCCGGGTATTATTTTTCCCTCCCGGTCCAGGATCTCCGCCCGGAGTTCCCCGCAGGAACAGTCGGCGTTGACAAAAAGATATTTGCCGGTAAAGGTAAGCGGCCTGGTCAGCAGGGTTCTCGCTCCGGACGTGGGTGAAGCCATGGCGGCAAATCCGTCCCGCCGGAGGGTGGCCAGGCCGGTGCTGGCCCCGGCGTACATGACCCGGCGCATACGGCCGGGTCCGCCCTCATCATGGGGACCAAGCTTCGGGGAAATACCGGAGAATCCGGTAAAATAGAAATAAAGCTCGTCCTTCATCACCAGACACAGTCCGCCCGAGGCGTGGAGATACGCCCGGTTCCAGTCACCTTCCTTCCGGGAAGAAGCCAGGAACGGCGTCCGGTCCGGCCGGCTGAAATGGAACCCGTCCCGGCTGTACCCCAGTTCAAGGTCGATGGTTTTCGGGATTCCCAGATCGGCGCACAGGTTGTTTTCCGGCCCCCGGAAAATTCCGAACATCCCCAGCATAATGCTTTCATAGGGGGTTACGTTGAGATCGTACAGGGTGACCCGGTGGTCCGGAAACCGTTGATCCGGAAGGTCACTGCCGTCACAGATCTGCCACAGGGCTTCATCAGTTTCCGGTTCCCATTGAGCGCCCGCGAGGAAATCATCCGATTCACGGTAGAACCGCGCCCTGAGCCCGATGGGAAGACGGCTCCCGTCGTCCCGCTTCCTGATCGCCCGGCGGATACTCATGCACCATTTTTTCCGGAAGGGATTGTAAAAGAACGATGTATTGTCCCCCACCGGGGTGGTTACCGCCGGGTTGCTCCAGTGGATGCCGTCGGGTGAAGTCTGGAGCCAGCCGTCCACAAATTCATCCAGCTCGTTGTGTTTGCCGTACCGGTAATACTGGAACATCTTGTACCGCTGCGCCTCGTCCCGGGCATCGTGGTCGAGCCAGACCAGGCAGCCGTCCCGCTCATGATATTCCCGGGGCGGCCAAACGAGATTCGTGCCCGGTACCACATCGAGGTCCGGCCGCTCCCAGCGGATACCGTCGGTACTCACCGCGTAAGCGGTGGTATGGAACCATCCGGGCATGTACCACATCTTGAACAGTTTGTCCGCCGGATCGTACCAGACCCCGTCGTTGAAGGGTGCCGCCATGGGGCAGTTGCCGTTGTCCATCTCTTCGGCGGTCTCCGGTTTAAGCACCGGACTCGCGGGATGGACCACGGGCTTTCCGAAGATCCTGATACAGTCGGTTTCCCGGATAAGGAAATCGTCGACAAACAGCTGCCGGCCCAGATCAACATGGATCACATCCGGAGGGTTCGAAAGATACGGCACCGGTTCGCCCGAGGCCAGCCGTTCTTCGCTGTACCGGGGCGGCCACTGCTCCGGCAGAATAATCCCGTTGTACAATGTTTCCTGTTCTGCCATAGCTGGTTCCCCCTATTTAATTGCCCCGGACTGCACGCCCCGGATCAGGTATTTATGGATAATCGTTACCATAATGAGCATGGGAAGAAGCTGGATAACACAGGCTGAAAAAAGGGCGCCCCAGTTTACACCCATCACATCGGAGCTCACGGTGGTGATAACCACCGGCGCGGTGATTGCCTTTGTGGTCGAGAAAATGTAGGCGAAGGTATACTCATTCCAGATTCCGATGGCAACGAAGATCGCCACCGCGGTTATTCCCGGAGCGGTCAGCGGAAGGGTAATCGTTACAAACGCCCGGAGCTTGGAACAGCCTTCGATCATAGCCGCTTCCTCAAGTTCCACAGGCACATCATCCACAAAGGTCTTCATCATCATGGTGGCGAGGCTCAGCGAAAAGGCGGCGTTGATTACCATCAGCGTAAAATGGTTGTCCACCAGGCCCAGGGACCGCAGAAACGGATACAGGGGAATGGTGATGACGATCGGCGGAAACATCCGCATGGCGATGAGAATCAGCGCCGGGATCTGCATGGCCCGGCTTTTGTACCGGGAAAAGGCAAAGGCCGCGGCAAAAGAAAACACCAGGGTGATCACCAGGGCGCCGGCGGTAATGATAATACTGTTCCGCACACTGGAAAAGAAACGGGGATTCTCCGACGCAAGGCGGGTAAAATTCTGCACCGTCAGCTTCGAGAAAATCTTCGGCGGATACGCCCAGATATCCAGGGCATCCTTAAAGGAATTGATTATGATGAGGAATATCGGAAACGCCGCGAAGAACACAAGAAGCAGAAGGAAAAAGTAACTTAAGACATTGTTTCCGTATTTGTATAACCTGTACTTGTTTATCATCCTGTGTCCCTTCACTGCAATGCGCTCTTGTATGATTTTCTGATAAGATATACCGAAAGAATAAATGTGATGAAAAGCAGGACCCACGCAACGGCGGAGGCCTTTCCGAAGTTAAGATACAGGAAGGCTTCCTTGTACAGCAGAATCGCGAGAATCTCCGTACTCCGGCCCGGACCGCCGCCGGTGAATACCCATACCTGTTCAAAGGTCCTGATAAGGAAGATAACCCGGAACATGAGCCCCACCGAAAGGGGCGGCATGATCAGAGGAAGCGTTACGGACCGGAAATAGGTAAACCGTGAGACTCCGTCGATCTTTGAGGCCTCGGTTATTTCAACCGGTATGGACGAGAGCGCGGCATACAGGGTGATGACCATAAAGGGGAAGTTCTTCCAGACGCTCACCAGGATAATCGGAATAAAGGATGTCAGGGTGGAACTGAACCAGACCACCGGTTCAAACCCAAGTTTGCCTATAACGTAATTCACCATGCCGTACGCCGGATCCAGAAGGTATTTCCAGATTACCACGGATACCACCGGACTGATGGCATAGGGTGAAAGGATAAGGCAGATCCATAAAGGTTGGAATTTAAAACGGCGGTTGAGCAGCAGCGCTCCTCCCATACCGATGAGCAGTTCCAGCACCAGGGATCCCGCGAGGAAATACAGGTTGTTGAGCAGTACGTTAAGGAACTGGGGATCCTGGAATATTTTTACGTAATTGGTAATGCCGATAAAAGCAGGTTCCCGCCCCGCAGTATAGTTGGTAAAACTCATTCCCAGCGCCTGGAGCGACGGGATAAGTATTATGACGGCAAGCAGTATTATTGAGGGAAGTATTAACAGATAGGGTGTTCTCTCCCTCTTTAATGACCGGTTTATTTTCATCGCGGCGGATACCTTCTCTAGTATGACTAAACTTGATACAGAAAAACCGGTACGCCGGGGTTGCCGCCAGCGGTACCGGTTTGCTTTTTAACTTACATTAACTCTGCGATTCTTTTGGCGGCCGTGTTCATTTCGGCCTGGGGATCGCGGCCGTGGATAATAGCGTTTTCCATGTGCTCACCGATGATATCGATAATCTGGTTTCCGTTTTCCAGAGGAGGAAGGGCGGCCCGGGTATACTTGAACACCTCCGCGGCAATCTGCGCGCCGGGGTCACCGGAGGACTGCCATTCCAGTACGGAAATCCGCGAGGGGGCGTTTTCATTCTTCGCCATTTCGATGGCACTGTCCTGCTGAGTCAGGAACCGGATAGTATCCCAGGCGGCTTCCTTCTGGGTGGATCCTTTGAGGATAGCGATAGCCCAGGTGAAGGACATACTGTCGCTGATCTGTTTGTCGGCGGTCCACAGCTCCTTGGCCAGGGGCACAAACGCGGGAACGATGTTGCCTGCTTCATTGGAAGTGGCGGGATCGTTGTACCGGGGACCGTAGTTTGCCGAACCCAGGGACAGCGCGCCGCGGCCCTCTTTGAGGAGTCTGTCCGCGTCTTCACCGGTCATGGAATTCCAGTTGGGAGGCATGATTCCTTCAACATACATTTTCCGGTAAAGCTGCAGGAACTTGATGACCGGCTGTTCGTTGATAACGATTTTGTAATCTGGGGTAATGATATCCCCGCCGTACATCCGGGCCCCGATGGCAAGCTGTTCGTGGAGATCCCAGCGGGTACCCCGGGATACGAATCCGTATACTTTCTCACCGCTCGGCTTTGTGTAGGTTGCCTGTTTGGCGTATTCGTAAATTTCCTCAGGAGTTTTGGGCGCTCCGGGAATACCCCGTTCATCCAGGATACGTTTGTTGTACCAGATATTCCAGACGCCAGCCCGGATAGGAATAGCGTACAGCTGGCCGTTTTTGGTGAAGATGTCCAGCATGCCCTGGGAATAATCACTGGGATACCCGTCGAGAGGTTTTTCCGTCATATAGGAATTGAGAGGCTCAAGCAGTCCGGTAATCCGGTCGTCCGCCATTGACTGGAATACGTAGATAAGGTCTTCTTCGGTGTTCCGCAGGGAACCAACCCGGAAAAGAATCTGCTGCTGTTCCGCGGTTGAGGGGGTTACGAAAAACTCAAGGTCAATGTTTTTTTCCGTGTTCAGCTGCTCCACCAGGTTCCGGCCGGTCCCCATGCCCGCGCCGGTAAGGTTATTCTGAACAAAGGAACCAGCCACAATGATAAGCTTTTCCTTTCCCCCTGCTTTGGCGGAATCCTTATCACCGCCGGCAAAAACAAGCCCCGCCGTTATAATCAGGCAGCCCGCCAGCAACAACGCTTTTTTCATGATCTACTCCTTTCAAATTGGATATTCCTACCTATGATAGGGCAAATCTCCAATATTTAAAGTTAGAAAAATACTTCCATTAGTACTTATTTTCAGCGGCGGAAAGTACTTTTCCGGTATAAAAATACTTTATCCGGCCTTTCAGCGCAGATCCGCTTTTGGTTTTACCCCTTTATTCACCAGATATTGGGGCATTTTCCCGCTGAGTATTTCCGCCGCTTCGCTCCCCACCAGCCGGTACAGAGTATTAAAGGACGTGTCGGACCAGGACGCGCAGTGGGGGGTCATGATCACATTATCCATGGCAAGCAGGGGATTGTCCGGCTCCGGCGGTTCATGGGCAAACACATCCAGGCCGGCTCCGGCAATAGTGCCCCGCCTGAGCGCCGCGATCAGCGCGGCCTCATCGATAACATCCCCCCGGGCGGTATTGATGATATAGGCTGTTGATTTCATCAGGGAAAATTCCTTTTCACCGATAAGATGGTAGGTCTCCTCCGTAAGGGGCGTCTGCAGAATGATAAAATCCGATTCCCGCAGCAGAGTATCCAGCTCCGTCAGTTCGATTCCGCTTTGAGACGCCGCTGCGCTGTCCGCGTAGGGGTCATACCCGAGAACCGTAAGATTGAAGCAGCGGGCCTTTTCCGCGATCCGGCGGCCGATGTATCCGCACCCGATAATGCCGGCGGTCTGGCCATGGACGCATACCATGGGAAAAACCGACTGTTTTGCCGCAGCCCAGTTCCGCTGCTTTATGAGGCCGTTAAGCGATCCGATTTTTTTCGCGCATCCCAAAAGCAGCATCATGGCGTGATTTGATACTTCTTCGGTGCACCACGCCGGAGCTGGGTTGTTGATGACCACCACCCCATGGTCGGTGGCTGCATCGATATCAATGGTATCGTACCCGACCCCGTACCGGATAATTCCCCGGCTTTTGGGCAGCGCTTCCAGAACCCTGCGGGTAATCTGCGCGGAAGCGGTGAGAAGAACATCGGCATCCGCCGCCGCCGCGATGATTTCTTCTTCCGTTACACAGTCCGCTCCCCGGATCTCCGCGTCCGCGCGGGCCAGGGCTTTGGCTTCTTCGGACAGGTCAGTCCTGCCTCCGTCATGGTCAACCCGCATGACAAGGTATTTTTTGCTCACTCCAATCCCCCTGCACAGAAAACCCGCGTCCAAAAACAGCCGCGGGCTTTGTTTATTTGAATCAATCATACGCTTCTGTACGGGAAAGAAAAGTTAGAAAAATACCGTTTTGGTACTCATTTGAAGGGAAAAGTACTGCTCAGGGACTTTCCCAGTTCAGCCGCCTGGGACCGTCTGCGGATTCCGAGTTTCGTATATATAACACTGATATGGTTTTTTATGGTCTGCTCCGCCAGACTGAACCGCTCCGCTATGGCTTTGTTGTCCATTCCGGCGGCAATGCACACGAGGATTTCCCGTTCCCGGGGCTGCAGCGTATCAAGCCCGGAACTGCTTCGTTCCGGTTTCCCGCTTTGGTCCTCCGGAAAATCCGTAAAGGCTGCCCCCACCCTGAATGGCAGGGCAACAAGTATTTCCCTGGACACTACCAGGATCCTGCTGCTGGCCAGGGTGATAATATCTATTAATTCATTTAATGGAATATTTCGCAGAAGAAAGGCGTATACATTCTCTGGCATATCATGGGGGGCGTTCTTTGCGTCCTCCGCCTCAAGAAGCATAATGATTTTCGTATCCGGGCATTTCTCAGCGACCGCCGCCGCTGTCCGTGAGCCGCCGGCGCCGGGGATATGCATATCCAGGATCAATACGTCGGGATGCTCCTTTTCCGCGGCGGCAACCGTATCGCCGCTGTTCTGTACGGCGCCAACAATCCTGATGTTTCCCGCAGGATTTTGAATTGCGGTCTTGAGACTGTCGGTGAACAGCTTCTGCCCGTCCGCGAGCAATACCTTGATAGTTTTATCTTCCATTATATATAATTATAACCGTGATTTAGATGAATTTATACAAATTTTTCTGCAGGCTGGTCCCTGCGTTATCCGCGGCAGTATTTCTATTTATTGCCTGTACTGCGTTTACGGCTATTTACGCCGGTCCCGCCGCGGGAGAACTCCCGCTTTTTGATGCGAAAACCGAAACAAACCGTTTTCTCTTTTATATGAATTTTTATGTCTCCTTTGGAGTGTGCACGGCGTCCATATTTCTGTGCCTGCTTTCCCCGGACCGTTTCCTGAAGGTTGTGTTCTTTCCCATAGGATTTGTGGCGGCCATTATTTCCGGATATATCCTGGATGAACTTTTTACAATAAAGCTGCCAACCTACAGTGCCTTCATTATTATGGCTTCGGCGGCGTTTCCTCCGCCGAGGAATTACGTCATCACCGCCGGGTCAATTATTTCTTTTGTGGTATTTCTGTTCCATCCGTTCTTTCTCGGTTCCGGTTCCGGCAGTTTTATCCTCAGGGACCCCAGCTTCTTTCAGACCATCATGGTAATAATATTCCTGGGCTTTCTTTCGGTAACCTTCTTCGCAATCCAGTACCTTGTCGGGAAAACCCTGGATTCGGCTGCTACCGCGGAACATCTGAATTTTGTGAGCAATTCCATGGTCCTGTTCAACCACCGGCTCCAGGAATACGCCAAAAACTCCGGAAGCGAAGCGATAAAAAAGGACCGTCTGCGGTTTACCCGGGACCTCCATGACAGCTCGGGTTACGTTTTTACCAATATTATGGCCATGACCAACGCCGCCATAAGCTGCGGAACCATGGAAACCGCCCGGGCCCAGGAAATATTTCAGAAGATACATAACCAGGCAAAAGAAGGGATGCGCCAGACCAGGGAAACCCTGTACATGATCCGGGAAATAGAAGACCCTCAGCCCGACAGCATCGATTCAATTTTCCGCATGAAGACAATCTTCGAGGAAATCACCGGCATAGCGGTGAATATTGAAGCCGGCAATATGAAGCAGGATTACGGACGGACGGTAAATAAAACCCTGGCCCGGATACTCCAGGAGGCATTTACCAATGCCATCCGCCATGGCAAAGCGAACCGGATTCTGATACACTTCTGGGAATTCCCTTCGGAACTGACCATGACCGTTACGGACAACGGCAGAGGAATCCGCAGGATCGTAAAGGGAATAGGCCTCGCTGGTATGGAAGAGCGGCTTGATTCAATCGGCGGAACTTTGGAAATCAGTTCCCCCGAAGAAGGGGGATTCCGGCTCATTGTCAGGATTCCCCTTACCGGCGCCGAACAAACCAGTTACTGACTGCGGCCACAGGAGAGTCCCATGGAAAATCCTAAACTGAAAATACTCCTCGCCGATGACCAGGCCCTGTTTGCCGACAGCCTGTGTACCTTTCTCAACAACTATGCCGACGACATGGAAGTGGTCGGCATCGCCAGGAACGGAAAGGAAGCGGTTTCCATGGCTGCGCAGTTCCGGCCGGATATAATTCTCATGGATGTGAGAATGCCGGTAATGGACGGCGTGGAAGCCACCCGCATCATCAGGAAAAACCATCCGGACATCAAGATCATTATGCTTTCAACCTACCACGAAGATGAATTCGTCCGTTCTTCACTGCTTTCCGGCGCTTCGGGTTATCTGCTTAAGGATATTTCCCCCACGGAACTGATCACCGCCGTCAGGGCGCTCAAGGGCGGTATCATGCAGATTTCACCGGACATCGTCCAGCAGCTCATCCACGAAAAATACAGCGCCCCGGCGGGCAATACGCCGGAAGCCTTCCCCGGGGAGGAACAGTTTGAATGGCTGGAAACCCTGACCAACCGGGAACGGGAAATATTCATCCTTATCGCCACGGGGTACAGCAACGAGGAAATAGCGGAAAAACTGAATTTAAATTTACAGACCGTGATGAACCAGGTAAGCACCATTTATTCAAAACTGGAAGTGAAGGACCGCTTCGAAATAATCCGCAAAGCGAACCGCCGACCCGGTACGTGACGGAAACGGCGGAGCGGCGCACCAGGACTGTTAAACCCTATACGGCAGAAAGTTTATCCGACAGCAGCCGCAGTACCGCCTGTATGTCCACGGGTTTAGCCAGATGGCCGTTCATGCCGGATGCCATGGCTTTTTCAATATCCTCCCGGTACGCGTTGGCGGTCATGGCGATTATGGGGACCGACGCAGCATCCCCCCTGCCGGAAGCGCGGATTTGCCGGGCGGTTTCATAGCCGTCCATGTTGGGCATCTGGATATCCATAAAAATAAGATTGTAGTAATTCTCGGGGGAGGCGTTGAATTTATCCAGGGCCTGAACCCCGTCTTCCGCTTCTTCGATTGCCATGCCGGTTTCGGCGAGCAGTTCCTTGAGGATAATCCGGTTTATTTCTATGTCCTCAACTATCAGGATCCGCCGGCCCTTCAGATCGGGAACCTCCTGCCCGTCGTTTTCGGGAACCTCTTCCCGGCCCGCGATGGTGTCCAAGGTAATGCTGAAGGTAAAGATGGAGCCTTTCCCGATCTGGCTCTGAACCGTTATCTGTCCGCCCATATTCGTGATAAGACCGTGGCTGATGGCCAGCCCCAACCCGGTTCCGCCGTACCGGGCGGCGATGGCGCTGTGGGCCTGTTCAAAGGCAACAAAGAGTTTCGATATCTGCTCCTCTGTCATACCGATGCCATCATCGGCCACGCTGAAGGTAACGGCAATCTTGTTTTCCGGCTGGCTGTCCAGGACAAGCATAAAGCCAACATGGCCCCCTTCGGGGGTAAACTTAACCGCGTTCCCGAGGAGGTTGATCAGTATTTGCTTTAACCGCAGCTTATCACCCAGGACACAGACGTTGGGGATGGTCTCAAGGTCGGTGGAAAAGCGGATATTTTTTTCGCGGCACCGAAGAATGATGATGGCCGCGACTTCCTCCAGGGCGGACCGCAGAAAAAAGGGTTCTTTTATCAAAGTGAATTTTCCGGATTCGATTTTCGACATATCCAGGACATCATTGAGCAGCCCCAGAAGGTGGGACGAAGCCGTAAGGATTTCATCAAGGGAATCCGCGGTCTTGCGGTCCTCCGCGGTCTTGCGGGCGATCTGGGCCATGCCGATTATCGCATTCAGGGGGGTGCGGATTTCGTGGCTCATGCGGGCAAGAAATTCACTTTTTGTCCGGGACGCGACCCGCGCTGCTTCGGTCTGTTCCTCAAGCTCCGCGGTACGTTCCCGGACCGTCGCTTCCAGGCCTTCATTGGATTTCTGCAGTTCCATGCTTTGCAGAAAATTCGAGACATACATATTGTAAATAAAAACCGAAATACAGATGATGAGCCCGGTGATGATAATAAGGTTGGCCCAGGTATCGGTAAGCAGAATCGAATCCCATGTTCCGGAAATATTCCGGGTATAGTACATGGCGGCAAGCAGATACGCAAAGGAAAGGCCGATGGTCAGAATGCTCCGCAGGGGCCGTACTATGGGAAACAACCCTACAATAAGAATGGCGATTATGTAACTGTTAACCCCGCCGGTGGAAATGATATTGAGGGTACAGAATACCAGCTGGATACCTATATAGATATACAGAAGGCTCTGGGTCAGAAAAAGCCTGATTCCCCGTCCGGTGATCTTGTCTTTTTTTACCAGGAACAGGAGAACCCAGTACACTATGCCCAGCGTGAGACTTGACAGGGAAAGCAGAACGTAGATCATAATATCGCCGGATTTGCTGTCCCCGGGTTTGAGTATATTGATAAGATTCAGGGCAATCTGTACGGCAATGATATACACCGACAAAGCGAACATGCGGTCAACATTTGTACTGAGACGCTGTTCCTCAAACCGGCTGCGGTATATCCGCGGAACCGCCGCGAACAGTCTGGGCAGAATTCCCTGCGGGCGGGATGTGCCGTCCTGCGTATTAGCCAAGGTCTTTTTCATCTTCATTTTAAATCCCGTTTGAGATATTATTCACCGCGGAGTGATTTTAATCCAGACCCCTATGGTATGGTTTTTTCGGGTAAAAAATAAAAAATAAACCAAAACAATTGAAAAGAATCCGTTGACAAAGCGGAAATATGAGCTTTAACTGAATTTATACCCGGAGTGACAAGGGAAACCGCGCTTAGGGACTTTTCCATTGCCATTTCAAGTGGATATATTTAAAATTCCATGGAGGCTATCAATGGAAAACGGCAAAAACCTGGAGCTGCTGTATCAGTACGCCTCGGGATACAATTTTACAGCCTTTGCCGAATTATTTGCAGAACTGGTATCAGCGGTTCCGGCTGAGGAACTTGCGGACGCGTACATGATGCGGGGGCAGATCAAGCTCTTTGCCGCGGATGAATCCTTCCAGAAGGATCTGGATACAGCCGGTGATATCCGCGGGGAACCCCGGTTTCCGTGTCTTAACATACAGTGGCAGCCCGGCGGACCGAACCGGTTCGTTGTGTTCAGCAAAGCGCCGGAAGCGCTGCAGCGTTTTTCGCGGACGCTTCCCCGGGGTTATGAGAAACTCACCTCCTGGTACGGTGAAGCCGGCGGCGGTATGGTCCGCCAGATGCAGAGTGAAATCCTTTATTTTTCCGGCAATTTCAGTGACGCGGCGGTTCTTTCCCAGGAGCAGTATGAAAGAAACCGGGAACAAGGTACGGACGCGTTAATGTCGCTTTATGTACTGTTCCGCTGCTATCTGGCCACCGGCGCCTTTGAAAAGGCAAAACTCTGCATGGCCGAAATGGCGGGCATCGCGGAAGCCCATCCTGATTGTATTGATTCCTACGAGGTTATCCGTGACTGGGTTAATCTGACCACCGGCTGGAGCGGGGACACTCCCCGGTTCCATTACGTTCCCAATGGGGAATCTCTGCCGGTTCTGGAGGACCGGCTGGCGGCAATCAGGAACGGCATTTCCCGGCTGGGCCCTTCGGAGGAACCTTTCGCGGAATTTGCCCGGACCAGTTATCCGGAATCGTATACTATGCGGCAGTACTATATGGACATCTTTCAATCCATGCACTGGCTGAAGGTAGCGGACCACACCCAGACGGAATTCTATTTTCTGCGGGCGTATCATGTAGCTGCGGCAAGCGGATTGATAATGCCCTTCGTGGAATACGGCAAACAGATCATACCGCTTCTGCAGCACATCCGGAGCAGCGGTACTGACTGCCCCGAAGATTGGATATCCATGATCCTCTCCCTTGCCGAACAATATGAAAAATGTCTCAATGTATATAGAATATAGGAAATAGGAAAACGGAGGCAGCATGCTGGTGGCGGGCACAAAAAAACTTGAAGGAATCGATCCAAAATCCTGGGAACATCCGGCGGACAAAGCGGCGTTAAGTGCCCTCAAACAGATGAAAGGCCTCAGTGAACTGATAAAACTGCTCATATCGGTGACCACCGAGCGGTCCCTTAAGCTGATGGCCCTGGCGTCAAGCATTAAGGTCACCGAAAACCAATACCCCGGGCTGCATACCATAGCCCGGCGTGTGACGGAGATATTCGACTGGGATTACACCCCTGACTTGTTTGTGACCCAGAGCCCTTTCTGGAACGCGGGGGTCATCGGTGTGCAGGAACCCTTTATAATTATCAACAACGCAATGCTCAACGGCCTTGACGAAAAAGAACTGACCTCCGTGGTGGCCCATGAAATGGGGCATATCATGAGCGGCCATTCACTGTACAAAACCCTGCTCTGGATGCTGACCAACATATCGCTGCAGGCAATTCCCATGGCCGGGCTGATCGTCCTGGGAATAAAGGCCGCCCTGTATGAATGGGACCGGAAAAGCGAACTGACCGCCGACAGGGCGGGCCTCCTGGCGGTCCAGGACGGAACTACCAGCTACAATCTGCTGATGAAAATGGCCGGGGCGCATAACCCCGGGGATGTAAATCTGAATGAACTGTTCGCGCAGGCCCAGGAATATGAAAGCAAACAGACACTTCTCGACAGCGCCCATAAATTCCTGAACCAGCTTTGGGAGAGTCACCCCTTTCCGGTGGTCCGCCTGCAGGAATTAAAAGCCTGGGAGGCGTCGGGACAGTATAAAAGCATCCTGGAAGGTAATTATATACGGAAAAATTCCGCATCCGGGAATACAGCGGAGGACATTCAGTCGGGATTTGAGTATTATAAGGAATCCTGGAAAAAGAACGGCGATCCTGTATCGAATTTCGTTAATGATGTCAGCGACGGCCTCGGAAAGGCGGCGGATACCATCAGCGAAAAACTAAAGGATTTTCTGAACCAGTAAACCAAATACACGGACAGCCTATGGCAGCGAAACACCGTATTGGAATAGCCTTCCTCCTGGTTATAATAAAGGTCCAAATACCGCCAGTATCCGGCAATGAATTCCGGTGGGAGTTAATCGAAGCCATTGCGGGCAATAATCCCGTAAAATTTGAAAAGACCTTAGAAAACGGCGCCCTGCGGTACACCGATCAGCGGCTCGCGGTAAACTTTGTCCTCTCTTATTCCAGGGGAGACAATACCCTGACATTCCTCAGAATCTTAAAAAGCCGCGGCATCCATGGTATACCCTTTGATCTGTATACCGCGGTAAACCTGAACCACAGCGACGAAGTAATAGATTTTCTGCTGGACGACGGAATACTGCCGAACGGGGAAATCGCGCTCACAGCGGCGGCAAAGCGCAGATTCGCCTATGTCCGGAAATTTGCGGACATGGGAATAGACATAAATTACTCGTATTCCCCGGATAAAGATTACTACGACGGGATGACCGTATTGATGTACGCCGCGGAGTCCGGGGACATGGAAACCGTGCGGGTACTCGTGGAACACAAAGCCGATATACACAGGCGATCAAAAAACGGGAGCACACCCTTATTGCTGGCGGAAAAGCACAATCACAAAGAGGTATACGATTATCTCATCGAACAGGGCGCCGCTGACACCGGACCGGCGGAAACAGTCATTGCCGTTGCCGCCGGAGAAACATCCGACGCCCAGGGTATTTCCGGATTGCTGTATGACGGATCGAAATCCATAACCAGCGGAACGTACCGGCTGCAGGGCGGAACCTCTGAAATAAAACTTGAAGGCAGCGGCTCGGCGGGATATGTGTACTACAAAAACAGACAGGGATCAGCGGGGAACGGATTATACTACACCGACGAAAATAAACTGGTACTCACCATGGAAGGGGTTGTATTCAGCTACACCGTGGAAAAAACCGGTGTCTTCAGCGGAAACGGTGAGATATGGGTACGGGCCGGCGACTGATCGGCGGTAACGTACAGTCAGCAAGAATCGTACTTTTTGCTGTCCTGCGCCGCCGCTGTACAAGAAATTAGGGGAAAGGGCCAATGGCGGAAAAACTGAAGGACCATTATAATACCGAATACGCGGAATTCCTGGGTAGAAAAATCAGGACAGTTTACGCGGATTTTCCCGAAAAACAATTCACCGCGTATATAAAACAGAATATTAACGGCAAAGAATTTATCGAACGGCAGGATGTTTTTGCCGACGCCCTGGAGCTTACCCTGCCTCCGGAGTACCCGGAAGCCGTCCGTATCTTTTCCGGTATCCTGGGACCGGAGCTCGAAACCGAAACCGGAATGTTTTCCGACGGCTGGTGGCTGTGGCCCGTGGGCAGATACGTGGAACGGCACGGGATACAGGATATCCCGGTTTCTCTGGCTTTTATAAAGGAGCTGACCAAACGGTTCACCGGCGAATTTGCTCTTCGGCCCCTGCTCGCCCAAAAACCAAAACAGATTCTACGGACCGTACAGAAATGGAGCAAAGACAAAAATGTCCATGTACGGCGCTTATCCAGCGAGTGCCTCAGAATACGGCTCCCCTGGGCAAAAAAAATCTATATCTTTGCGGATGAGTTTGAAACGTGCAGGGAGATCCTGTCGAACTTGCGGCACGACAAGTCACGGTTCGTCCAGAAAAGCGTAGGGAACAATATCAACGACCTGTATAAGGAGTTCCCGGAAAAAGCGGAAGCCATAGTGGAAGAATGGCGGTCGGACAATCCCTCGGAAGCGACCTTATGGATAATCAATCACGGTCTCCGAAGCACACGGAAAAAGCAGACAGGTTCCGCAGCGCAAACCCACAAGGAGTTTTGATGAAAAAGACCGCCTATCTGCTCATAACCGTACTGCTCACCGGCTTTCCGGTTTTTGCCCAGGACAAGCAAATTGATATTGAACACTATTCGCTGATAATCAACACCATTCTGCATAACCTGGACATCATAATGGCAGGGTCCGGGTACAATAAGCATGTGGCCGAAACTTATTCCGTTGCCAGTGAACTCATAAAAAACGGAACCATCGCTCTTCGGATAGATCCTGAGAGCGCTACTGTTCTCGGGGGGATGTCCTTCGATTTCAGTGCCGATACCGGAGAAGCGAAACTCGTATTCGGACTGCGGTACCTCGATACCTTCAAAAATGACAGCAGCATCCATTACGCCATTCTGATGCATGAACTGCGGCACCTCTACGATTATACCGTACAAAGGGACGCGTTTGTTTCCGCGAAACAGGCCAATGATGAAAAAGAAATTTACTGGTACGAACTGGACGCGATCCGCATTGAGGCGGAATTCATCAAGGAATATTTATCCGGAGAGTATACCCTGAGTAAATTTGAGCAGTACCTGGTCAACAGCCTCAGCAACGACAACCTGGGTTCAATCTCAATATTTCTGCAGCGGGAAAGCATGGAAATATTTTTCAGCTTTAACAGATGGGAAGAAGAGTACCGGAAGAACAACGCGGAAAAGGACAGGCTGGTCCGGACAATTATCGATACGGGCAGCCGGCTGCTGGAACGTTACGGGGCGGTGGATCCGTCGAATGAGATCGCGTATTACGATGCCTTTATCCGGCTTTCTACTTTCAGAAAATATATGTTCAGATTTCTCCGGGTAAGCAATACGGACCCGAAGGCCACCTGGGAAAGTGTTTTTTCACAGTATCCCGGAATAGAGTCCCTGAGCGAAGCCATCCTGGAAATACAGAATCGGGACGCGGAGATTCATTTCCAATACCTGATGTCGGTCATCGATTATTGGGAGGCGGATATTCAGAACCGCTGATATTCCGGTTTCATGAAGAAGAAGGGCCGCATGCTTTCCGGTATATTTTTTGAATTTCCTCATTACCGGGATTTGCCGCGGCTAATTTTTCCAGCCGCAATGCGGTGCCTGCCGCATCTTCCCCGCTTTGTTTGCCTAGAAGAAATTCCAAACCCCGGGCATAGGCAGTCTGAATATCCTGGTTATCGGGATTGGCTGCCGCAGCCGCTTCCATCAGGTTAATTGTTTCAGCGGATGCGCTTAAATCCTGTTTGCTTAAAAGAAATGCCAGTCCGTACATATAGTAAGACTGGGCCTCACTATTCCCGGGGTTCGCCGCAGCCGCCGCTTCGGCCGCCGCTATGGCAGCCGTCAAATCTCCCTTTTCATGGCCGACGGATAAATACAACAAACCTTTTGCATATTCAAATTGGATTTCCCGGTTTGTCGGATTCGCAGCGGCAACCGCGGAAAGACGTGCCATAGTATCTGCTGCCGGATCCGGCTGCTGTTTTGATAAAAGTCTGAACAATCCATAGGCATAGGCAAACTGGATTTCCTGATTGCCGGGGACATTTGCTGCCAGGGATTCCACAAATTCAATTGTCTTTTCTCCCTGTTCCATCGGCTGGATATTTACAAGATCAACAAGCCCCTGTATATACCGCAGCAGCAATTTCTCATTCTCTGGATCTGCCGCGGCGAGTATCCCCAGCATTTTTACGGTTTCTTCTGCATCTTCCAGCGGCTGTTTCCAAGAAAATAAAACTAACCCATGGGCAAATTCGGCACGGATTTCAGGATTCTCCGGATAATTGATGACCAGGGCTGTCAGTTTCTTAATTGTTTCAGCCATCTGTTCCAGCGGCTGTTCGGCGGCGAGTTTTCTTAAAATCTGTGCGTAGGTTGCCTGGTTAGCCTGGTTTTGGGGATTTGCCTCCGCAGCCGCTGTCAGCCTTGGAATAGTATCTGCTGCCTTTTCCGCGTTCTGTCTGTATGCGAGAAAAAATAAACTTTTTGCATATTCAAATTGGATTTCTCCGTTACCGGGGTTCCGTAAGGCCAGCTTTTCTAGCTGTGCTACGGTTTCGGCCGCCGGATCCTCATCCTGCTGCTGTGAAAGATTGAAGAGCGCCTTTGCGTAATCATGCTGTACTTTCTGATTTTCACTATTCGCTGACGCGATTTTCTCGAGATGACTGACAGCTATTATCGCTTTATCTAAACCACGGCCCACAGTAAGATAAAACAGAGCATTCGCATAGAGATGCTGGAGTTTACTATTCTCCGGGTGAGCGGCGGCGAGAGTTTCCAATTGAGCTGTAGTCTGCATTGCCGCATCACTACCCTGTTTAGAAACAATAGTAAGCAAACCTCTGGCAAAGGCTTCCACGATTTCTTTATTCCCGGGATAAGCGGCAGCCAGAACTTCCAACTTCATTACGGCATTAACGGCTGCCGCTGTTTCTTCCGCAAATGAGAGATTGACTAAGCCCTTCGCAAACTCAAACTGTATCTCTTCATTCCCGGGGTTTTTCACTGCCGCGGCTTCCATCCTCGCTACAGTATTTTTAATTGATTCCGGATTCTGTTTGTTTAATAAATTGAACAAGCTCCGCACATAGGCAAGCTGTATTGCCGAGTGACCGGGATACCGTGCGGCAAATTTCTCAAGCCTCGCCACAGTACCCGCTGCGGATTCGGTATCCTGGTTTCCCGACAGATTAACCAGCCCGTTTGCGTAGAGAAGCCGCAGTTCTTCATTCCCGGGATTTGCCGCGGCTAATTCTTCCAGGCGCGCGGCGACACCCACGGCCGCTTCGGTATCCGGACTGGCGGTAAAATTGAATGAGCCTCTCGCATAGGCAAGCTGCATTTCTTCATTCTGAGGATACCGGGAAAGAAGTTTTTCAAACCGTTCTTTTGCCGCCTCCCAGTCTTCCGGAGTGCCCTCAAACATGATAGTCGTTAATAAAATGGAAAACTGTTCTATATTGTTTTCATTTTCAGGAATAAATAACTCCAGCCCGTTTTTAAAGAGCTCTTTATATTGTGGGGCTCCGTAATAATCGAGAATACACCGGTAAAGGAAATCCTGAAAACTGCCGCCCGCAGTCCAGAGGCTCTGAATGATTTGGTTCCTGTAATCGCTGAAATGATTTCTGAAAAAATCCAGAACAAAGACCTCACCGACGAGATCAGGCTCAAGAGGATAAAAAGTACTGTTCTCCGGTATCCGGCTGTACAGTCCCATTGCAATTGTATTCACGGTATCCCTTCCCCTGGCGCATATATAGTCCTGGGCAAGCCGAAAAGGTCCGGGGAGTTTTGTTTCGGAGACGGATACGGAACCGGCTGCAGTAGCGAAAACAATCAGAAGTTCAAGATTTTTATACAGCTCCCCGTCGTTTCCGCTGAGAGTCTCCTTCCAGTTTTTTCGGTTCCGTTCAATAATATTTTGCAGAAGTTCAATGAGAGTCGATTTATGAAAGTTACCTTCTTCCAGATACGCGCTGGTTACGAAAAGAACCGTCAGCGGATATGATAGATGGCTGTTCATTGCCGTTTCCTCAGCATAGCTGACAATGGTATCCTTTTCCTCCTCCGAAAGCATCCGGTTTTTGTCTTTCGCGTAGTCGCCGATGAGAAAATAATAATCATCCCTGCTGAGACTTGTCAGTTCGATTCCCGAACCCTCATTGGAAGTAAAAAAAGTTTCTTTGATTTTTATGGCCCGTTCTCCGGTACCGAAAAAATCCTGGAGCCACTGGGGATATATGATTTCTTCGTTTTGAATTTTTATTCCCTGCCGGTCCAGCAGAAGAAGCCGGAGTTTCGGAGGCCGGGATGAACAGCTGCAAATCATTTCATACCAGATACCCAGAGGTCCGGAAACCGAACCGGCGTAATCCGCTATTAGCAGGAGTCCGCGGTCGTAATCCCATTGCGTAAACCGGGAAAGATTCCGGATATGGCCGGTACTTAGATATACCATCTCCCAGTCAGGTCTGTATTCATTGGCGGTCACAAACGAATGAACCAGTTTGCTTTTCCCGGCGCCGCCGGGTCCGGTAACCGCGGTGAAGAGTATTTCCCGGGGATCATCAAGGAAGTCACTAAGAAACGCTGTTTCCCGTTCCCGGCCGTAAAAACCGAAGATAGGATTGAGATAATGGAATTCAATGGCGTTGGCTTTTTTGGGTTCAATCGAATCCACCATCTCCGCAAAAGAACCGGAATACCGTACGCGCCCTTCGAGAAAGGTAATGCGGTTTTCGAGGCTGCTCACCGTAGTTTTGATAATCCCCTTGATTTCTTCTACAAGAAGATTCTCCTTGAGAAAATCCATATCCTCATCAAAAAGCGAAGATTTCAGGATATCAAAAACCATAGCCATGTACTGATAGACAATCCGTTTGCTTTCCGGAGAGGCGGCCTTGGCAGAAAAGTACGCGTTTTGAAGTATATGCTTTTTTATTCTTTTCCGTTTTTCCTGTTCCGGAATATAGAAATATGAAATGATACTGGAAAAAAGTTCCTTCCGGATAAAATCGTGCAGTCCTTCCGCGTCGATTTCTTCACTCCGCGTAAGGGACACGGTTTTTTCCCGGGAGAAACGTTCCACCGCGGATTCGATTTTCTTCCGAATCTGTGCTTTCTTCCGCAGAGAAAAAGCTTTATCTTTGATTTTCTCAAAAACGCCGCCGCTTATTGTATCGATCAGGGTATCAATTAACATACAACCATACCGAATCATAGACTTATGGAAAATTAAATTAGTATACCACAAATTTCCGGAAATACATCATTAAATGAATGAATACTATACAAACCGGCTGCGGATATTTTTTACACTCCCGGGTCTTTGCCCGCGCCGATCTTTACCCGTTCCGCCAGGGCGTGGAGGTCGTCGCCCTTAAGGGCGCCCCCGATGAGCTCGGGAAGTTTATTCGGGGTACAGCCGAAAGCCGGAATCCCCAGGCCGCTGATTTTTCTGGCCAGGGCTTCGTCGTAGGCAGGAACACCCCGGTCGGACAATGCCAGCAGAACCAGCACGGTAACGCCGGATTCCTTGAGGTCCCCCAGCTGCCGGAGGAGCCCCGCTTCAACACCGCCTTCATACAGATCCGATATGAGGATGAACATAGTCTTCTTGGGGTTTTCCACAAATTGGGAACAGTATTTAACGCTTTTGTTGATATCCGTGCCGCCGCCGAGCTGAACCCCGAAAAGGATATCCACCGGATCATCGCCGCAGCTTTCCGTAAGATCCACCACTTCGGTATCAAAGGCAACGATCCGGGTGTCCAGGGCGGGCATGGACGCGAAGATAGATCCCATGATGGAGGCGTAAATGATGCTGTCCGCCATGGAGCCGCTCTGGTCCATATCCAGTATAATCTGCCAGTCCTTGGTATGCCGCCGGTTCTCGAAAAAATAGAATTTCTCCGGGATGATCCGTTTCTTTTCGCGGTCGTAATTTTTCAGATTCTTCCGGATGGTACGCTTCCAGTCGGTATTGGGCAGTGAAGGAATCGGGGAATGCTGGCGCCGGTTGAGAGCGCCGGTTACCGCCCGCTTCAGGTCATGCTCCATATACTGCATGATCTCGTCCACCAGGGCTTTAACGAGCTGCCGGGCCTGTTCCTTGGACTTTTTTGGGATGTGCCCCTGCAGAGACAGGAGGGTACTTACCATGTTGATGTCCGGCTTGACCGTGGCCAGGGTTTCCGGTTCAAGGAGAAGCTGCTTGAGGCCTTTCCGCTCAATGGCATCCCCCTGGATGACACTGACCACATCCGAAGGAAAATAAGACCGGATGTCCGTGAGCCATTTCGCCAGATTCGGGTAGGACGGCCCAAGGCCGGCACCTTTGCCGCCGGATTCTTCCTTTGTTTCATCGTAGATCGCCGCCAGAGCCTGGTCCATGACGGTCTCCGTGTCTCCCAGGAGGGCTCCGCCGCTTCCCATACTCTGGAGTTTATCCTCCGAGGCTTTTCCCAGGATGAGGCGCCATCGCCTGAGCTGTGTTTCATTAACCGCTGGCGCGGCCGGTGTTTTGGTTTTGTTCATTCCAGGTCTCCGAAATCGAAATCGTTGAGGTCACTTAAAGCTTCCTCCTCCTGGTCGGTCAGTTCCTCCCGGAGGAATTCCGCGGCGCTTCCGGCGTCCACTCCCCAGAGTTCCGCCAGGATTTCGCAGATGCCGTTCTTTTCGTGGGGTTCAAAACCCGAGAAGACCCGCCGCAGACATACCAGGGCGCGCTTGAATTCATCATCCTCCAGTTCCGCGAGATACGCGTCGAGCTGTTTCCACAGCATGATCCGGGAAAGCAGCACGTAGCGGTTCCGCCGGCTGAGACCTTCGAACCAGAGGGCTCCTGCCTCGGGGGTGTTCCCCGCGGACAGGTGCCGGGAAACTTCGGTGAGGAGTTCATCCTCGGTAACGCTGCCCCGCTCCATGAGGATGGAAAAAGCGAACCCTGAAAGCAGGGGGCTGCGGTCGTCCGCCTTGGCGAGTGCCGCAAGCTGACGGAGCCAGATATCGTCATTCACCGTTCCATGGTGTTCCTGGGTGATGTAATGGAGACCCGCCATGTCGTCGGCGATTTCCCGGGCTGTGTCCTCGCTGCAGGATGCCGATCCGTACAGAAGCAGGGCCGCCTTGAGAAAGAGCTGCTGGAGTATCGGTACTATTGCCTCGGTATCGAAACGCCGGACACTGCCGTACTGAACCAGGAAACTCATTTCCCGCCCCGCCCGGGCTGCCCCGGAAAAACTTTCGGTTTCGCTGGCCAGGGCCTGGAGTTTCTTAATGGCCTCCAGGATTGAGCCGGTGAGCCGGCATTCACAGGTCTGCCGCACAAGACCGGCCACTTCCAGGACATCGGCGCTTTTTTCCAGCCGGTCCTTCATCACGTAGGACGCGGCGGCTTCCACGGTATCCCCGTAGAGAACCGATTCCACAACCTGGATTTCCGTTTCCGGAGTCCAGCAGAGAATCCAGTCCTCGGCCCAGGTGGCGCTGTCCTGGCGGCGTCCCTGTTTCCGGGCAAAACCGATTCCCAGGAACGCCAGCCGGTTGAGGAACACCGACCGGTCCAGATCCAGGAAGGCAGCTTCCTCGTTTTTTACTTTCAGATTTTCCCGGAGGTCCAGTTTGAGGTCCTGGGCTACCGCGGATTTGAATTTCTCCAGTTTAAGCTTTTTCAGCATCCGGTTCATGTCGTCCTGGATGGGCGTCTGGCTGACCCCTTCGGGGAGCGTCCCGATCCGGGTACCCACATCCAGGGACGCGAAGGCTTCGGCAATTCCCGTGACTTCCCCCCCGGCCATGGCTGCCACGGCGCTGTCGTGGAGATCCTTTAACGTGGGCAGAGTTCCGCCGTGGATGTACTGCAGAGATTTGGCCAGCCGGACCGCCTCGATGGCCGAAGCCGTGGAGGAGTATCCCTGCTTAGCCCGGTACAGCCGGGACAGTTCGGTGATGTACTGTTCGGGGAGGTTTTCCAGCCGGCCTTCCTCCATGGCGCTGTACATCATCTCGTAGTAAAAAGGCGCGTGGTTCCCCGCGCCGTAACCGGAGAAGCTCCCCAGGCGGTAATAGGAATAGGGCATAAGCGTCATCCGGGTTTCCGCCCGGGGAAGGGCTGCCAGTTCCGCGTCGTCCATGGGTTCGGTTTCCATGACCCCTTTCACATGATAGGCGCCCAGGATAACCGCGATTTTGTCCGGCGGAGTACCGCCGGCAATAGCTTCGGTGATGCAGCGCTTCATGTAGGATTCCCGGAGGTAATTAATGGAAGCCGCCAGGGGATCGGCGTCCTTTTCCCCGGCTTCGGTCATGGCCCGCATTTCCGCGGAATGGAGTGCCACCGCCCTGAGGTACGCGCCGGTTTCCGTGTTATGTTCAAAACTGCGTTCCCAGTAGGTATCGTAATCCGTCTCGCCGCCGAGCTCGGCTATTTTTTCGTAGAGTCCATTGCTGTACCGGTAGAATTCCGTCCGCTGCCGGACCTGTTCCTCTTCGGCTCCGGATGCCGGCTGCGGAGCGGTACTGTCCGTTTCACCATTGGATTCACTGTCTTCCTGCGCCTCAAGTTCCTGCTGCCGGGAAAATTGTTTGACCCGGATTTCCTCCTGGAGCCGGTACAGGGGTGTTTTCACATCCGACGGCAGGTCAATAAAACGGCTCTTTTTTTTATGTTCCTTTGCCCAGAGCAGAGCCTGGTATTCCGGGGAATAGGATGCCAGGGGATATACGATGGAATGTACCGGTACATCCGCGGTATAGCAGAGCACCGCCACCGGCGGCTGTACACCCCGGCGGGTAAGGTCTTCGATGAGGACACTGGTATCCGACGGGCTTTCGATGAGCACCAGATCCGGACGGATTTCGTCCAGGAAACGGCGGACGTGCCAGGCTCCGGCGGCGGAAAGATGGCGTATACCAAAAAGATGCACCCCTTCGGGTGTGCGCCAGGGCTGTTCCGCCGGCGGGATTTCCCCGGAAGCCGGGCCGGTTACGCCAGGTCCCTGCATGCTTTGTACAGCGGCTGCCACGCGAGCCCCCTCTTCTTCATGATGTTTTCCAGATATTCGCTCCAGGCGACCTTGTCTTTTTCCTCGTCCTTTATAACCGCGCCGGTGAGGCCCGCGGCGATATCCGCGTCGCTGACGGTGCCGTCCCCGAAGGAGCCCGCCAGGGCCATGGCGTTGGTCAGGAGGGAAATAGCCTCGGCGGTGGAAACCACCCCGGTGGGAGGTTTGATCTTCTGCTTGCCGTCCAGGGTCTGGCCGCCCCGGAGTTCCCGGAATACCGTGACCACCTTGGCCACCGCTTCTTCCGCCGGCACCTTGGAGGTGAGATTGTAATTTGAGGAAATTTCCCCTACCCGTTTTTTGACAATCTCCACTTCGGTTTCCAGATCCGCCGGAGTGGGGAGCACCACAATGTTGAACCGCCGTTTCAGGGCGGCGCTCATATCGTTGACCCCTTTGTCCCGGGTGTTGGCGGTGGCGATGATGGAGAATCCCCGCCGGGCGGAAACATCCCTAGCCAGCTCATTCACGGCGATGGTTTTTTCCGAAAGAATTGAAATAAGGGCGTCCTGGACTTCCGACTGGCACCGGGAGATTTCCTCGATCCGGGCGATACCGCCGGACTCCATGGCGGCCATGATGGGGCTTTTGATCAGAGCCTTATCGCTGGGACCTTCCGCCAGAAGCAGGGCGTAATTCCAGGAATACCGGATCTGCTCCTCGCTGGTGCCGGCGGTTCCCTGGACGACCTGGGTACTGTCGTTGTAAATCGCCGCCGACAGGTTTTCCGAGAGCCAGGACTTGGCGGTTCCCGGCTCGCCGATCAGGAGCAGCGCCCGGTCGGTAAGCAGCGTGGCGATGGCCACCTCCACAAGCCGGTTGTGGCCGATGTACTTGGGAATAATATCCGTACCGCCGGCTTTTCCGCCGGTGATAAATTTGAGAACCTGCCGGGGGGACATCTGCCAGCCCGCGGGAATCGGATCCTTGTCTTCCTTCTTAAGTGCCTCTATCTCATGGGCATAGAGTTTCTCCGCGGGAAGCCGGAGAATATCCTTCGTTTCGTTTTTTTCAGCCATGGTGCACTCCTTACTGTATTGTTCCGGGGTTGTTGGTATTGATGGTAAGCATCAGCTCTTCCTTGGCATACCCCGCCTTTATGAATTTTTCGTAATACTTCATCGCTTCGGGATGTTTGTTCGCGAAAGCCCGGGACAGGATGTCGGCGTAATAATTTTCCCGCCGGTTGGGCCGGTCCTTGATCTGTTTCGCGCAGATTTCCAGAAGCTGCTTCCAGGTCTTCACATCATTGTTGTAAATATACCGGTAAGCCAGATAGGAATCCCCCCGGGCAACAAAGAAACCTGCCCAGCGGGGGTCCCAGGGTTTCCGGTCGTCGGGGATACGGCTGTCCCAGTCGAGGCCATAGACCCGGTTGAGCAGGTTGTAGGAATAACCTTTGGACCGCATCACGTCCTTGCAGCGTTCAAACACTTCCTCACGGGAAAAGAGCCGGATACAGGCCACGAGCTTATAGTATCCCAGGGATTCATTTTTTTCCGAAGCCGCCAGGAGAAGCCGGTTTTTCCGTTCCGTATTTTCCTCCGCGATAATACCCAGAAGGTTTTCCAGATCCAGGAGGTACACCGCGTCGGCGTAAAACTTCGGATCGGCGTAGAGTTTTTCGATCAGGACCAGACCCGCTTCCTCGTTCCGCCGGGCCAGAACCCGGAGGAGCACCGCCAGCCTGGTGTGGCTTTCCTTAAACGCCGGAAGGATCCGTTCAGCTTCCTCCTGGACTTTGGCAGCCACATCGGGATTCTTTGAGGCAGCCAAGGCTTCTTCAAGATGGCCGATATTCGCCTTGCCCAGGCCTTCCAGAATCAGTTCGTCCCCCCGGGCGGAACCGAGCTTTACCAGGGCGGCGAAAGCAGCGGCTTTGACATCTCCCTTTTTGTCCTTGGTACAGGACAGGAGAGTTTCTTCATACTTCGGATCTTCCCCAAGGGCATGGATGGCTTCCACCGCCACGTGGGACGCGCCCTCCGCCAGGGCGGTCTCGGCCAGGGGAAGGATGGCCTTTCCCGTAAGGTGATAGAGAATTCTGAAAAGCCGGGCGTGCCGTTTGCTTCCTTTAATATCCAGGGATTCCTCGATAAAAGGAACCATATCCTGCCCCACCGCGGGAATGATCACATCCGCAATATAGTTTGAAATAAAGCTGCGGTTGTCGGTAACGGCCGCGGCGTAGGCGGCAAAAAGCCGGGGGTCCCGGAACAGGCCGGATTCATAAATCTCGCGCACAAGATCGGAATGGGCCTGAGACCCCGATGTAAGAAGGGTTATCAGTTCATTCAGTTTTGAATAGGGCGTCCTGGCCACCGTAAGGGGCTTTGCCGCGTAAACCATGTCCCCGGGAGTTTCGCCGGTATCGGTGCTGCCCTGGGTATACCGGATTGAATACAGGAGCATTCCCGCTTCCATGAGCGCCTCCGGAGTGGCGCTGCCGTCGCCTCCGGTAAGAGCAATAAGGCGCTCCGCCAAAGTATTAAACACCGGGGCTTTTTCCCCGAGCTTCTGCAGGGCGGGAATGTATTTTTTAATCCGGGGATCGTCCCTGCCCAGGGAGCTTCCGGCGATATACAGCCGGGTAATTTCATCGTTCAGTTCATTTAAAATCGGTATAGCCATGGTGTCCCCCTAGTAGGTGAAGCGGATGAGTTCATCCCCGGTGATGAGCGCCACCGGCACCGCGTAAAGCAGGTCGGTCTTCATGTCCTGGGAAAAGCGGCAGACCAGGGTCTGGCCTTCCGCCTGCTCCCGGGTCAGTTTTTTCATGAGAAAGCCGAAGTCCTCCGGATTCAGGGGAATTGATGTTCCCGCTTCATCGACTATATAGAGAGTCCCCTTCCCGTCCTGGCCCAGCCGGGCAATCTTTAACGCGAAAATAGGTCTCTTGTCCGCCAGAGGGCTTTTGATCTGGTTTTTTACGGCTTTGATGACTTCGGCGAAATTTCCGGCGCCCCGGTCACGGGCTTTCAGTAAATCGGCCTTTTCCGTTTCCCGGTGCTCGGACTTTTCCCACCGTACCCGGGGATTCCGGTCGCCGGGGTATATGTACAGGGCACTGGTGGTAAGCACCGGGAAAAAGCTGTCTTCCTCCCGGACGTATTTCTGCGCCCTGAAGGGCCGGAAATTCTCGGTAAGGTAAATATCTCCGGTACCGAGGGAAATCCAGATACCTTCATCGGTAAACTGTTTTTTTGCCTGATCCTCAAAGACCGAAAAACCAACCTGGAGGAGTTCGGCGTTTTCCGCGTACCGTCCCTTTTCCCGGAGCTCCGCCAGTTTCCAGGCGTATCCCATCTGCTCTTCAATGGATGAATTAAGCATGGCGTCCTCCGCGGTGTTGGGTGTTTGCGGAAACGCCTCAAAATCAGCGGCCTTGCTTTCGGTATAGGTTCTGCTCTTTTTGAGCAGGGCGTACAGGTAATTGATGCTTCCCACTGCGTCGGTAAAATCCTGGTTCTTCTGGGCCTCCGAGGCCTGGATGAGCAGGTCCGTCATGGCCGCCTGGATGCCGCCGATGTAGTAGTTGCCCAGTTCCTTAACCTGTTCCCCGTAGAGTTTCTCATTTTTCCGGTCAACACTGTGGAGCCCCGCAAGCACGATGTTGTGCAGGATTTTTTCCGCCAGGGCGATACCCTCCAGCTGGGTGCGGCACTTCTTGGCCGCGGCGGAGGCTTTCGCCTTGGTCATTTCCTTGGGCCCCGGATCCTCCGCCTCCTTGGCGGCTTTCTTTTCCTCCCGCTGCTGGATCTTGCTCCGCTTCGCCGCGATGTCCTCGGGAACCTCCGCGGTTTTAAATTCCTTTCCCTGGACCTTGCAGTAGAGAAGCCCCGCCGCGTGTTTGCAGGGAATCTGCCGGCTGGGGCAGCTGCACCGGGGAACGGGTTTTTCCGGATCCGCGAAATCCACGGAACACAGATACGGAGTCTTTCCGCTTCCTTTGCAACTTCCGAAAAGCAGGGTCCCGTCATCGCTGACAAAAAGCCCCTCGAAGCTGCCCTTGGCAGCCAGCCCCCGGCCGTTGGCCACGGTGGAAGCGTTGCCCGTAAAATGGATAATGAAGTCTTCGGTAATATTCATGGCCCCTCCCGGCTGTATGAGAAAATTAACTGAATACCGTTTTGAAATAGACCGTACGTTTACATAAAAGATAGCGTGAAAAAAGAATAAATCCTTGATCCGGATTTATTTTTCCCTTTCATACTACCCGTGAAGAAAGGATTAAGTAAAGCAGGTTCCCGGCAGCCGCGGCCGGGAAGGTACCGGCCGCGGCTGCCGTCTGTCTATTTCAACGGATTTGGTTTTGCGTTATGCTGATAGCAAGGAGATGAATTGTATGAGAAGAAAAGACCGGGAAATAACGGATGTAAACGAAATTCTCGAAGTCATCAATTCATGCAAAGTCTGCAGGCTCGCCATGGCAGACAATAACCGGCCGTATATTGTACCTTTGAATTTCGGATATACCTTTGAAGGGGACCGGATGGTTCTGTATTTCCACAGCGCCAAAACCGGCGAAAAAATCGATATCATGAAAAAGAACGGCACTGTCTGTTTTGAGATGGACGGAGACCATACCCTTATCGAAGGGCCCCACGCCTGTGACTACGGATTCGCCTACCGGAGTGTGATCGGGTTCGGGACGGTATCATTTATTGAAGACGACAAAGAAAAAACCTTTGCCCTGAATACCATCATGAAACACCAGACCGACGACTCCCGGGAGTACACCTACGGGGAGAATCATCTGCGGAACGTGTGCGTGTACAAAGTCATCTGCTCCTCATTCACGGGAAAACAGAAACGGTTCTTTATCTGAACCACTCATACGCCTCAAGCAGCCAGGGATGCATTACTTTTAATGATGCTTTGTTTTCGATAAGGTAATTCACAAACGCTTTTGTACCGGCTTCCAGGGATACCTTCAGATTGTCTTCCACCAAATCCAGATACGGCGGCCTTCCGGCCTGGTCCCATCGAATTTTATCGGAGATGAAAACGATCATGTCCAGCTTTGACGGGTTCGCCTTTAATGTCGTATGGCAGCGTACGGCGCTCAGGATTTCAGTGTCCCGGATTCCGAATATTCTTTCCGCGATTTCGGCGGAAAGTTTCTGATGCAGTATCATCGGAAAAACCCGCTCTTCTTCGAAGATCTCCAAATTGAATCCTTCGGCGACACCCAGCCGCTGATCATTGGGAATGACACAGCTGACATCGTGGAAAAAGGATGCCAGTTCCGCCTTATCCGGATCCGCGTCAAACAGTACGGACAGTTCCCTGCTCTTTTCCGCGACGTTTTTTACATGCTGAATAAGTTCGTCTTTATGGTAACTTTCAATCAACCCGACAATGTCGGCAGCCGTATCTCCCGTTGCTGTATACCGGGCCGTTATCTCTTCAAACATGGATCCCATCCAAAACCTCCGTCACCGGGTCGCTGCTTCTGGGGCTTTGCTCCGGGCCACATACACCATCTTCAGCCTTACCGGAAATTGTACCATGATTCTATTCAGAAAACCGGGAATAATAAACTCCCTGTTTTTCATCAGCTGCCGGTACGCGTACCGGGCGGTTGTCTCCGGGTCCATGGCGTTTGATGGTGTTTCCGTTCCTTCTTTTCTGAAAAAACCGGTCCGGGTGGCCCCCGGACACAGGATGCATACATCAATGTTTTTCTTCCGCGCCTCAAACCGTACGGCCCGGCTGTAGCTTGTTACGAAAGCCTTGCCCGCAAAATAAGAAGCGGTGTACGGCCCCGGCTGGAAGCCGCCGATGGAGGAGACATTCAGTATTTTCCCCGATCTCCGTTCGTACATATCCGTCAGCGCCAGTCTCGTCAGCTGGGAGAGGCTGATCATGTTCAGGACCATCATCCGTTCTTCATGCTCAAAATCAATGTTATCCGCGGCGCCGGCCAGCCCGAACCCGGCGTTGTTTACCAGCACGTCAGGGGTTATACCATCCGCCTTTACCCGGCTGTATACCGATACCGCCGCTCCGGGCAGGGAAAGATCCTGCTCGTACGCCGTTACCGCGGCTCCGAATTCCTTTTCCAGTTTTCTTTTGGTATTCTCCAGCCTTTCGCTGTCCGATGAGACAATAACAACCCCGCAGCCTTCACGGCAGAAAACCCGGGCCAGTTCGTATCCGATCCCGCCGGTCGCCCCGGTGATCATAGCGTATTTCATACAAACACTCCTTCCTGTTTTTTCCAAGGTACAGAAACGGAGCGGCGCTGTAATTCACCTAGGTTAATTCGGAAGTGTTTTTCTGAATTTTTTTCCGGATCCGGCTCAGCGAGGCCGGCCTGATCCCGATGTAGGAGGCTATATGCAGCAGCGGAACCCGGGACAGCAAGCCGGGGTATTCCCGGCAGAAATCACGGTACCGTTCTTCGGCATCCAGCACCATCAGTTTCCGGGCCCGGGTTTCAAGTTTTTCCACTTCCCTGAGAAAAAGCGTATTCACCGTGTTCCGTATTCCTTCATCCTCTTCCATGCATCCGCGGATAAGGGTATATGGGAACCGGATACAGGTGCAGTCTTCCAGGCATTCCACGGAAAACGACGAAGCCGAATCCGTCCTGAATCCCTCGGTGGAGAAAAACTCTCGCTCAGCGCTGAAGCACTTGGTAACATCATTGCCGTCGCTGTCAATGTAAAAACCCCTCACGAGTCCGGACACAATTCCGTACAGATTCGAAGCCCGGTCCCCTTCATGCAGAACAATAGTGCCCCGGGGAAAATCAACCGGAAAGGCGCCCTTGCCGATCAGCGCCGCGGCGTTCCGGGTCAGTGTAATATTGAACTGCTTTTCCAGGTAGTCACTTACGGTCATAGGGTTTTTCCGGCCTGTTCCGTGGTACATCAGGTGTTTATAAAAACAAACAGCAGCTGGAAGAAAAGGTAATTGAATATCCTGTCTCTCCCGGCAAAATGGATATTTTTTGGGGAAAAGTTCATAAAATAGCTGACTTCGTACAGGATTTCCGTTTCTCTGTCATAGAGGTACACGTTAAAAGTTCCGGTTTCGATGGTTTCAATTATATCGGGACCGAGCCCGTGGCCGATAATAATTTTTTCCGCCCCGGACCGTTCCAGAATCCCGGCTAAGGGGATGTCCGTCATAACCCAGTTTTCCTTGTATTTTTCCCGGTAAAAATTTTCGTTGATTCTGGAATTAATTTCCTCTTCTTTTGTTTCGTAATATTTTTTAAATTGAATCGTCATGGAATTTGTCCCGCCGCCGTAGATTAAAAAGAAGCTTTCCTCCTTCTCTCCCGCGGCTTCGGGGGTTATGGAAAGCATTGACCAGTCATTGTCATGCAGCAGCAGTCCCAGCTCAGTGCCGAAGGCGGAAACTTCTTTGAATGAAAAAAGATTGATGTTTTCATCGAATTCCGAATCGCGGTAGTTGTATTGTATAACGTCCCGGCCGTCCTGGGTTCTGATAGTTTTTTCCGCGGCGTAGAGTTTGCGCAGCGCGGCGGCAAAGGTATCGTTGATGCCGTTCCCGTCGAAGTAGCTGAGTATCCTGTTCTGTATATTTTTGTTTTTGGTAAACCGCAGAAACGTCTCAAACTGAAGGCTCTGGAGAGAATCTTCGCCGATATAATTCACGCATAATGCGTTCAGCTGTTCATCGTTAACGGTTACCTGATTTTCATCCCACGCCTTCAGGTAGGCGTTCATATTAAGAAAATCAGTCATGTCTTCCTCAAAGGGAATGTATAAAAAAAGCTGATTCCTGTTTTCCTGGGAAAACACCGCCGCGGTTATTGATAATAAGAGAATGATGAACATCTTTCTTAAAAACATCCGAACCTCCCGCTTTTATCCGGTAAATTTACGGAATCCCCGGCGGAGATTACTGCTTTACTGCATATCCCCGATTTTAATCGATACATGGTCCCGCTTTAAGACTTTGCTTGTAATTTTTTCATCCCGTTCCAATAGATAGATGTCCAGATACTCGCCGCCGTTGGGATAATAAATAAAATACTTTTTCCCCGCCTCAAAATTGTACTGCAGTTCCAGATCGCCTCCAAGTATCGAGGTGCTGATATAACCGCCGCTGCGCATATAATGCAGGTCAAACGTAATATGTGTCTCTCCGGCGGGAATGACTATTTCCCCGAATTTTCCCATCAAAGACAGTCCTGTGGACCAATCCACGGTTATACCATTGTAACTGGTAACACTGATGTCGGTGAGGGGCAGTACCAAAGAAGTGGTTTCGCTTTGCGGCAGAGCGTCGTCAAAGGTATAAAAGACCTTGGGTGTGGCGGTACAGGAACTCATTGCCAGCAGCAGAAACCCGGCAGTCAAACACAGAATACAGTTACGGATCTTACTCATTATCATACATCACTCCTTTATTGGCTGCGACCGGCGGTTAATTTTTTCTAGAAAAAAGCAGAGAATAAAGATGATATAAAATTATTATTGAATAAAATTCAACCGCTTGAACCCATCATCGTAAATCCGCGGCAGCGCCTGACAATCTCCGGCACAAATTGTCAGGCAGGTTTGACGGAAAGACGGTATTATTTGAAGGGAGAAACCATGAGGGACTGGCGCAGAAAAATACGGGATACCGCTTTCAGCGGAGAGGATGCCCGGTGGATAGAGCGGATGAACAACGCCGTGGCGTATATCGAAAACCATCTCGGCGGGGATATCCATATCCGCAGGGCGGCGGCCCTGGCAAACTGCTCAATCCATCACTTCCAGCGGATTTTTTCGTTTATGGCGGCCATGCCCGTGTCCCAGTATATCCGGCAGCGGCGGCTTACCATGGCGGCATTTGAACTGCAGGGCGGCGGCCCGAAGATCATAGACCTGGCGGTAAAGTACGGCTACGATTCGCCGGAATCCTTCGCCAGGGCGTTTAAGGCCATGCACGGTGTGACCCCTTCGGAAGCCAGGAAGCCGGGAATCCCCCTGAAGTCCTGCCCGGTCCTGGGTTTCCGCGTATCAATTCAGGGAGGAACCCCAATGGATTACCGCATTGAGGAACATGAAGGATTTTTACTGTTCGGAGTTACACGGGAAATCAGCACCCTGGACCGCCGGAATCTCACGGAGGTTCCGGCATTCTGGTACGAAAAACTGAAAGACGGTTCCATAGACCGGATCAGGGAAGCGGCGGGAATTTCCGGCGCCGTGCCGGTCCATTCCGCCATATACCGCTGCACCGATTCGGGCTACACCTACCTCATCGGCTATACCGCGGCGGACGGTACCGATACCCGGGATTTTACCGTTCTGGATGTGCCAGGAGGAACCTGGGCGGTATTTGAGATTAACGCTCCGGACCGGGCCGGTGCCGCCGAAAAGGCCGCCCCGCTGTGGGAGCGAATCTTTACCGGGTGGTTCCCGGTATCGGGATACGAACTGGCCGATGCCCCGGAGCTGGAGCTGCACTACAGAACCGGGTCCGGCGGATTCCGCACCGAAATCAGAATCCCCGTAACGGTTCCGCGGAATCAGATGTAATCGGAAATATTCGGTTTTTCCCGGGGAATAATTCCTTCAAGGAATTCTATTGTTTTAGAATCCGCTTCGATCCGCTCCACGGTGTGCAGATAGCCCGGCCGCTTATACCCGAGCAGCATGGTTGTCAGGGTGGCGATACTCAGCCCGACGGTCCTGCCCTGCCCGCTGCCGCCGATCTCCGGAGCGGCACCCTTCCCCAGGGTAACCGTAAAGGTCCGGCTGTTCCATTCCAGGAAGTCGTCCTTTACGATAAAGGAAATTGTTTCCTCCCGGCCGGGATTAATAAACCGGTACTGCCCGAGGAACCGTTCCGCGTCGATGATACGGCCCATAATATAGGGACGGACCGTTTCCTTGATATCGCTGTCCTCAAGCCAGAACGCTATGGTTTCCCCGGAATAGTTGTTGCCATCTACGGCGTCGATCATGGAATCATGGGCTCCGATGTATTTCCACAGCCCCTTCCACGCTTCCAGATCGAGGTACACCATTTCCTTGATATGCATGATGTCGTCCTTGAGCATGTAGACCATGTACCCCGCGGGCTTATCTTGTTCCGTGTAATAAACGGCGATTTCCGTATCATCCGTATCCCAGCGCCAGTACTCCTCCCAGGCAAGTTCGTTCCGGAGGATGCAGCCGTGGGTCTTGAGGGCGAAATCCCGGTGGAGTTTCATAAAATCGGGACTGTCGTCGTCGACCCTGCGGACATACCCGGGAACGGCGATGTTTTTCGGGAGCTGGGTATCCTTTATGTGGAATGACATTTTATCGGAAATGATTTCCCAGCCCCGGTGGCGGTACAGGGGGAATGAATAGGGATACAAAACGGCGATGCACTGGCCGTTATCCCGCATCTCCGTAAGACTCTGCCGCATAAGCCGCGACATGAGCCCCATACCGGTATACTCGGGGTAGGTCGCCACACTGGTCACGAACCCCATATCACAAAGCGCGCCGTGGATGTTCATCTTCAGGGGATACACCGCGAACTGGGACGCCAGTTTGTCACCGTCAAAAGCCCCGAGGACACTGGCCCGTTCCAGAACAGGAAATTTCGACTGCCGGATATCGTCATCTTCCCAGCCGAGTTCCTGGAGTTCCTCCTCGGTTACCTGGAACGCGTAGCGCAGCAGATCATTGTACTGCTCCAGATCATCCGGACCCAGTTTCCGTACACGCATATTTTCATTGGTACTGCCGGACATACAATCTCCCCATGGCAATTATAATCAAATAATTACAATTATTTGATTATTTCCGATTCTACATGTTCCTGATGGAAAGAATTAGCTAATTCTTTCCATCAGGAACTGAATTTAATGACTTTAACTACCTTTTCATATATTAAAGATTATATAATAATCCATGATATTTACAGAAAATATCACTATATATATGTATGAAAATGAATAATAATTACTCTACGGAAGACTAATCCATCAGGGAGGGAAAAACAACTATGGCCGGTAATTCTGATAAGGAACCGAGAAACTGGATACATTTTTTCTTGGGGAGGTATTCTCCTCCGGAATTCATAAAAATCGCGGTAAACCGGATAAAGACCTCCGTATTCCCATGGATCAGGGAACATTCCAAAACAATCAGAAAAACAGCCCTCATTGCCGCGGGTGTGATTATTGTGTTTTTTGGGATCCTCGTGGGTTATTCATTTTACCAGTCCCGCAAACCCCAGCCGATCGTTATACGGTCTTCCGTTTCCAGTCCTTCCTTTATACTCGACGAGCAGACATGGGAGCCCCTGGTCATCCGCTTTAACGGATCCGCGGCGGAGCTCGAGATGATAGACAAAGAAGTTGAAACCGGAATAACCGTGAATCCTTCGATTCAGGGGACCTGGCGCTGGGATGGTGATACGTCATTGGTTTTCACCGCGTCGCAGCCCTGGGCTATCGGAAAAAAATACACCGTCAGTTTCGGCAAGGATTTTTTCCCTTCCCATATAAAAACAGAAAATTCCGTATCTTTTACAATAGATGATTTTGAGCTGTATATCGGTTCCGCAGAATTTTATATCGACCCCGAAAACAGCAGCATTAAACGGGTCCTGTTAACCGCCACCAGCAATTATCCTATGGATCCCGCCACCATCGAAAACAGCATCGTCATAGAACCCCAGATTACTTCCAGCTCCGGCCAGCTTCAGAAAAAACAGTATTCATATACCGTCTCTTATAATAAAACCTTTACCGCCGCGTATATTGTTTCGGAACCCATCGGCATGCCCGCGAAAACCGTACCCATGAAGATCACCCTTCAAAAGGGCGTCACCGCGTCAGGCGGCCAGGGCCGCCCCGCTGAAATGCGGACCGCGTCGGTAGAAATTCCCGGAATGACCTCTTATGTAAATGTTCAGAATGTTTCCCATGAGCTGATAAAAAACAGCGAACAGCTGTATGACCAGGTGTTTATTCTCACCACCCAGGGATCAATAGACCAGGAGGAACTTTCCAAAAACATCTCGGTGTGGGAACTCCCCGTGGACCGGCCGGAACTGCCGGGAATAAAAGAGGCGAAAAATTACCGGTGGGGCTCTACCGACGAAATGGTTCCGGAGGTGCTTACCATCTCCCGGAAAGTCGAACTCGAACCTATTCCGAACGAACTCAAATACAATTCGGTAAACAGCTATAAATTCTCCGCCCAGCCCGGACGGTACCTGTACGTCAAACTGAATAACGGCGCTCAGTTTTACGGAGGATATTTCCTGAATGATCCCTTCGGGACAATTTTCCAGGTACGGCAGTACCCCAAGGAACTGGCCATCCTTTCGGAAGGATCTATTCTTTCATTTACCGGGGATAAACGGCTGTCCATGCTTACCCGGGGCGTGGATAAAGTAAAATACACCATCGGTCGTATCAGGCCGGATGATATCAACCACCTGGTTTCACAGACCAGCGGGGATATGACCAATATACGGTTCAGAAATTACACGTTTAATGAATTCAATATAACCGAACAGTATTCCGAATCGGCTTCGGTTGTTCTGGGCAGCGAGCGGGATATCGGATATTTCTCATTTGATTTTACGCGGTACCTCGAGACCATACCGTCAAAGAATCTCCGTCACGGACTGTTTATTTTTAAAGTCCAGGGCGAAAACCCGAATTCCCAGTTCTCCGACCGGAGGCTCATCATGGTCACCGATCTGGGATTTTTCGTTAAGACCAATACCGACGGAACCAGGGATGTATTTGTCCAATCCATCGCGACCGGCAATCCCGTGAGCGGCGCGGAAGTCTCGGTCCTCGGACTCAACGGAAACGTGCTGGTTTCGGCCGTTACGGGACAGGACGGCCACGTGCAGATTCCTGGCCTTCAGAATTACCGCAACGAACGGGCCCCCACGGTATTTACGGTCCGCCGGGGTGACGATCTGTCGTTTATGCCCTTCAGCGCGGCCGGACGCGGCCTCGATTATTCGGGATTTGAAACCGGAGGAATCCAGGGAGCGGCGGACCCGAAAACACTCCGGGCATTTCTGTTCTCCGACCGGGGTATATACCGGCCGGGAGACGAAGTGCGGATCGGAATGGTTATCAAATCCGGCGACTGGAGCGCCAACCTCGCCCGGACGCCGCTGGAATATAAAGTTACCGATTCCCGGGGCACGGAAATAGTAAACCAAAGAATATCCCTTTCCCGGGAAGGGGTTGAGGATATCCGGTTCAGCACCCACGCGTGGTCCCCCACCGGAACCTATACGGTTTCGGTGTATGTGATCAGGGATGAACGGAAGGAAGAACGGGTCTTCCTGGGATCCCAGACCGTAAAGGTCGAGGAGTTCCTGCCCGATACCCTGAACGTATCCGCGGTCTTTGATCCCCTGCCCCGGGGCGGGTGGATAACGCCGTCCCAGCTTAACGGTATCGTTTCGGTGCGCAACCTCTTCGGAACACCCGCCGCGGGGAACGAGGTAAAAGCGCAGATTACCCTTGCCCCCGGCCATCAGAATTTCCGGCAGTACCAGGATTACCGGTTCCAGGATCCGTTCCTCGGAAAAAACACTTTCCAGGAATTTCTGGGCACCCAGCAGACCGACGCCGAAGGAGCCGCCGAGTTTGAACTCAATCTCCAGAAATTCGAAAAAGCTACCTACCGATTATCGTTTTACGCCGAGGCCTTCGAAAAAGGAAGCGGCCGGAACGTATCAACCCAGACATCGGTATATGTCAGCCCGCTGCAGTGGCTCATCGGCTACAAACCGGACGGCAGTTTAAACTACATCCAGCGTGATACAACCCGCATGGTTTCCTTTATCGCGGTCAATCCCGGACTGGAAAAAACAACCGTACCGGATCTTACCTTTACGCTCACGGAACTCCGCTACGTATCGGTGCTGGTAAAGCAGCCCAACGGTGTGTATAAATACCAGTCGGTGCAGAAGGAATATCCCATTTCATCGGAAAAGGTAACCATCCCCGCCCAGGGGCTGCAGTACAAAATACCATCGGATAAGGCCGGGGAATACCAGCTGGTCATCACCGGCCCCGACGAACTCGAATACAACCGCGTCGCGTTTTCCATCGCGGGAACACAAAACATTGAACGGAGCCTCAACCGGTCCGCGGAACTGGAACTAACCTTAAACCGAAATGACTTCGCCGAAGGCGAAACCATCGAGGTAATGATAAAAGCGCCCTATGAAGGCGCCGGGCTGATAACCATTGAGCGGGATAAGGTCTACGCCTATAAATGGTTCCAGGGTACCGGGGAAACAACCATGCAGACCATCAGGGTTCCCGCGGGGCTTGAAGGCAACGGATACGTAAATGTTACCTATGTCCGGTCACAGGATTCCCGGGAAATATTTATGTCCCCCCTGAGCTACGGATCGGTTCCGTTCTCCGTAAGCAAGGAAAACAGGACCAACCATATCAAACTGACCATTCCCGAAGAGGCAAAGCCGGGCAAAGACTATACCATTAACTATTCATCATCCCGGCGGGGCAAGATAATTATCTACGCGGTGGACGAAGGCATACTCCAGCTCGCGGGATACCAGACCCCGAATCCCCTGGGTTTCTTCTTCGAAAAACGGGCGCTGGAGGTAAAAACAGCACAGATCCTTGACCTGATACTGCCCAGGTATTCCATCGTCCGTTCCATGGCGGCCATGGGCGGCGGCGAAGGCTATGAGGAACTGGGCCGGAATCTCAATCCCTTTAAACGGCGGCAGAACGAGCCGGTGGCGTACTGGTCGGGTATCGTTGATACGGGCCCGGAATCCCGGTCCGTCTCATACCGGATACCGGATTATTTCAACGGGACTCTCCGGGTAATGGCGGTCTCCGTCTCGGACGATGCCGTGGGCGCCGCCGAAGACCGGTCCCTGATCAGAAGCACCTTTATTATTTCCCCGAATTCTCCCATGATGGCCGCGCCGGGAGACGAGTTTGAAATCTCCCTGACTGTGACCAATAACCAAAAAGACAGCGACGGACAGGTTCGTGTGCAGGTCTCTCCCTCCGAACACCTTACCATTGAAGGCAAAAAAGAATTCAACCTCACTATTCCGGAAGGCAAGGATGAAACCATAGCCATCCCGGTTAAGGCCGCCGGTCCTGTGGGCGCGGCGGAAATTCGTTTTGCCGCCTCCAATAAAGGGGAAACCTCCGAACTGGCTTCTTATATGAGCGTCAGGCCCCAGGTTCCGTACCGGGTGTCCCTGTACAGCGGGGCTATTAAAAACACCTCCGCGGAAGTCCCCATTGACCGGCAGGTTTACGAGGAATTCCACACCCGGGATGTTTCACTGTCGTACCTTCCGGTGGGCATGGCCAAGGGACTCTTCTTCTTCCTGGACAACTTCCCCTACGGCTGCACTGAACAGTTAATCAGCTCCGTATTCCCCTTTCTGTATCCGGAATTGTTCCGGGAGCTGGGTTTCACCAAAGACCAGGCTGAAGAAGGATTGAACCGCGTTATTGGGATAATCCAGTCTCGGCTAAAGGAAGATGGAAGCATCGGCGTATGGACCGCCAACTCGCCGTCGTCTCCCCTGGTAACCGTGTACGCCGCGCATTTTCTGATTGAAGCCAGGGACAAGGGCTATTACGTTTCGCCGGTGTTTATGAACCAGGTCCTGCAGTCCATCCGGACCATCGCCGGCGGATCGGGAACCTCCATGTACGACCTCGCGAACCGGGCGTACGCTATCTACGTCATGACCCTCAACGAAACGGTCACCACTTCATTGATAGAAAACCTTAAGCGGGATATTACCAGGAGCAACAAGGACGCGGAAACCGATCTGCCCGGCCTGTACCTGGCCGGCAGCTACGCGCTCCTCAAAAAGGATTCCGACGCGGGATCGCTGTTTTCAAAAATAAAATCATCCATGAAGAAAGACAGCTCCCTGCGTTACTTCGATGACCTTATGTACAGTTCCGTATACCTCAACATGCTGGCGCGGCATTTCCCGCAGCGGCTCCGGGATGTTTCCGAATCCCTGTTTACATCCATGGCGCAGCAGCTGGAGCAGCAGTCATACACAACCTTCTCCGCGAGCTACGCCCTGATGGCGGTGGACGCGTATCTCAAAGCGGTGCCCACCGCGGAGACCGGCAGCTTTACCGTGGTAGAACTTCTTAAGGAAAAACAGACCAGAGCTCTCACGCCGGCGGGAACAAAATTGTTCAGCGTTCCTTTCTCCGCGGAAGCCCAGGGGATAAAACTGGAAAACAAGGACCGGCTTAACCTGTTCTACCAGATAACCCTGGCGGGATTCGACCTGGAAGCCCCGAAAACGGAAACCAAAAACGGTATCGAAGTGTACCGGGAATTCCTTAATGAAGCGGGCCAGCCCGTAAATTCGGTCAAAATCGGCGACACGGTTCTGGTAAAGCTGAACTTCCGGACCCTGAATAACCGGGACATCCACGACGTTGCCCTGGTCGACCTGCTCCCCGCGGGCCTGGAACCGGATATTGAGTCTATCCGCGCGGCGGGCTCAGGCTCCTCATGGCGGCCGGATTACGTGGACATCCGGGAAGACCGCCTCGTGGTTTTCGGTACCGTAAGACCAAGCATCGGCAGCTTTACCTACCGCACCAGGGCTATAAACAGCGGCAACTTTACGGTACCGCCGTTATTCGCCGAAGCCTTATACGACAAAAGCGTATGGGCCATGAGACCCCAGGAGAACCTTAGTATCCAGAAAAATGAATAAACCCCGGAAGATATCGAAAAAAAAACTGGCCGGAGCCGCCGCGGCGGTTCTGGCTTTGTTTCTGCTTTTTCTCGGATATAATGTCCTGTTTTTTACGGTCTATAAAGGAATTTCCTTTTCACGGACCTATACCGACAGAAACGGCGCGCTCATGCATATCTTCCTCACCGGGGATGATAAATACCGGATCAAAACTTCCCTGGGAGAATTTCCGCCACAGCTTATAGAAGCGGTGCTGCTCCAGGAGGACCGGTATTTTTACGGCCACATGGGAATCAACCCTGGAGCCATGCTGCGGGCGGGCTGGGAAACCTATGTAAAAAAAGACCGGAGGATGGGCGCCTCAACTATTACGATGCAGCTTGCCCGGCTAAAATACGGACTGCATACCCGTTCCCTGCCGGGAAAAATCAACCAGACCTTCCGGGCGTTATTCCTGGAAATCTGCCTTTCAAAACAGGAAATTCTGGAAGCCTATCTCAACCTGGTTCCCTGCGGCGGAAATATCGAAGGATATCCCGCGGCGGCCTGGTATTATTTCCGCAAGGATATAAAAGAGCTGACCCTGGGCGAAATTCTGACCCTCGTAGTTATTCCCCAGAATCCCGTCAAACGGGCGCCGCTTAATAAATACGTTTCCCCGGAACTGCTCAGCGCGCGGAAAAAGCTGTACGAATCATGGCTGGCGCAGCATCCCGAGGATATACTCCTCAGCACGGAAATGGAAATGGCCCCCGCCATAGAAGCCCGGTTTCCCTACCGGGCGCTCCATTTTACGGAATACCTCAATACCCGTTCTCTGCCTCCGGCCGACCGGTACCGGACCAGCATTGATATACAGCTCCAGAATATCTGCGAGCGGGAACTGGAATCCTACCTCGTACGGAACCGGAACTGGGGAATCACCAACGGAAGCATCCTGCTGCTTGATTTCACCACAATGGAAGTACTGGCCGCGGTGGGCTCGGCGGATTATTACGACGACGCGATCCACGGCCAGGTTAACGGAACCAGCGCGAAACGGTCTCCGGGTTCAACGCTGAAACCGTTTATTTACGCCCTTGCCCTTGAGCAGGGATTGATCCATCCCGAAAAAATGCTTAAGGACACCCCGGTCGGATTCAACGAATACACCCCGGATAATTATAAAAGTGAATTTAAAGGGCCAGTTAAGGCCTGGCACGCGTTAACGGACAGCCGCAATATTCCCGCGGTACAGCTGGCCAGGGATCTTGATTCCCCCGATCTCTACGATTTCCTTATATCCGGCGGCATTACCGGTCTTAAGGAAAAAGACCATTACGGCTTGTCCGCCGTATTGGGCAGCGCGGACCTTACCATGATGGAGCTGTGTTCTCTGTACGCGGCCCTGGCTAACGGCGGCATAAAAAAGGAACTGCGGTTCCTTCCTGATTTTCCCGCGAAGCCGGGGAGCAGCACGGCGGTGCTGAGCCCGGAAGCGGCGTGGATAACCCTGCGCATGCTGGAACGGAACCCGGCGCCGGACACAACCCATCCGCAGGGCGGCCGAAATATTCCGGTGGCGTATAAAACCGGCACGTCCATCGGTTTCAAAGACGCCTGGTCCATCGCGGTATTCGGCCGGTACGTCCTCTGCGTCTGGATCGGGAATTTTTCAGGAGAAGGAAACAATGCCTTTATCGGACGGCTCACCGCCACCCCGCTGCAGTTCAGAATTATCGACGCAGTGCTTGCCGGCTACCAACCCGACGCGCGGGATATGCACCGAGCCCTTCCGCCCCGGACGGTCTCAAGTGTGCGGGTGTGCGCTGTTTCCGGGGATATCCCCGGAGAAGACTGCTCCCAGACAGTTTCAACCTGGTTTATTCCCGGCACTTCGCCAATAACGAAATGCCGCATCCACCGGAAAATATACATCGATACGAGAACCGGCTACCGCACCGATGAAACCGAAAGAGATTATATCCGCGCAGAGGTGCGGGAATTCTGGCCCACGGATCTCCTGGAAATTTTTAACCAAGCCGGGCTCCCGAGGCTCACCCCTCCGCCGTATCCGCCGGACGAAAATACCCCGGGAACAATAAACAGAGGATTTCCGCCATCGATTGTCTCACCTCTGTCGAATACCAACTATGTCATACAGCCCGGCAATGACCGGTATAACCGGCTGGTGCTGCTGGCCGGCGCGGACCAGGACAGCGGGGAACTGTTCTGGTTTGCCAATTCCCTTTTCCTCGGAAGGGCCAAACCGGACGAACGCTTTGTCTGGGCGCCAAGCCCGGGCACATGGGATCTGACGGTGGTTGATTCCCGGGGAAGATCTTCGGGAACCCGCATACTGGTAACGGAATCCGGGTTATAGCGGCGTACAGAAACCCCTTCAAAAACTCCGGTTTTCCCGCCTTCCGTCCGATACTGTAGTCATACATACGCAAGGAGTTCCCATGATACGGAAATTTGCCGGACTGGCAGTGCTGATGATTCTTGTTTCCGCCGGGCTGTACGCCGCGGACCTCTCCGGCATAAGCCGCCAGAAACCGGTGCACGTCGGTGAAGTATCGGTGCTGGTAAGCAGCGAAGTGGACAGGAACAATACCGGCAGAGCGTTTCTCATATCATTTTATTATGACGGAATCGAAGCGATTAAGGCCATGGTTTCGGAACAGCAGGGCCTCGAACTGGACGATGTCGCCTTCATCACGGAAATGGAAAACGGCAACCTGGATGTAAGCCTGGATATTGAGGAAAGCCCCGGCCAGGAAACCATGAAGCGGTATACCTGGAGATCGGCGGTGCCCGCCGATCTCAGGGCATCCATGACCCTCCATTTCGGACTCCGGGAGGACGGTTCCCTGCTGCTGTCGGTGACTGTGGTAAACGACGACAATTCCGAAGAAGGACCGTCGGAGCTGTCCTTTGACATGCCGCTGTACCTGGAAGGATAAGGTCTGCTTATCCCTTAAAGGGCATAAGAATCTGGTATACCGGCGATCTCATATCAATCTTCGCTTCGTTAAATCCGGTCTGGATGTTTTTATATAAATCAGAATAGATAGAAATTAGCACGGCCACGTCCTTGGTGTAGGCGTTTATTTCATACCTCGCGTAATAATCGTCCAGGGCGGTCTGGTGTACATAGGGTTTGGGTGAAGCCTCGATGTGAGCGGTTTTTTCCGCGGCGGCGATCAGTATTTCATGTATTTTGGGCCAGGGAACATCGTAGCCCATGGTCACGCTCACATGGATGATTAACCCGTTTTCATTTTCCTCCGAAGAGGTGGTGTAGTTAACCACATCCGATGTGAGGATCATCATATTCGGAAACGTCACGTATTCGTTTTTAAACGTCCGTATCCGGGTCACAATGGCCGACTTTTCAACCACAAATCCCGTTATCTCGTTCAGCTTTATCAGGTCCCCGGCTTTAAAGGGGCGCATATAGGTAATGACGATACCGGCGATGACGTTGCCAATGGCTGAGGTCGAACCAAGGGATATGATAAGACCCACAAACACCGAAATCCCCTGGAAAACCGGGGAATTCGAACCGGGCAGCAGGGGATAGATAGCCGCCGCCATGAAGGCGTACAAAAAGATCTTGAGAATATTGAATGTCGGCTGGGCCCAGTCCGCGTAAAACCCCTTTATCACGAGTTTGCCGTTCTGGATCTGGGCCTCGAAAAACTTAAGACTCCGCAGTATATATCTGGTAATCAGAACAATAATAACTATGGCGAAGAGATTCGGGATGAATTTAAGAATCCCCAGTCCAATGCTTTTCAGGGGAGTAAGGATATACCCGAACAATACCGAGGCAAGATTCTTTGTCAGCGGGAAAAGGCTGAAAACGATGGGTATGGTGATGTACAGCTGGAAGATGGTGATAAGGTATTTCAAAATCCGCAGCAGCAGCAGGACGGCGCTGGTAATCTGGCTGGTATTGAGGATCTGGTACTTCCTGAACATCAGCGGCTTGAAGCGGGTCTGCCCGTAGCTTTTCAGCTTTTTTCCCAGCCATTTAAAGAACAGCCAGAGCAGCCATATCAGCAGGGCCTGTCCGGCGACTATCGCCGCGGCGATTCCGAGCCGGACGATAAAAGTCATTTCCCGGGTATCGCCGGAAACCGTTTCTTCGATATTCTGGGTAATCTCCGCCGCCGCCCCCTGATCGCCGGCGGCCGGTTCCGCTACCGGAGCAGCAACTGGCCCCGCTTCCGCAGCTGCCGGCTCAGTCACGGCATTGCTCTCCTGGGCGCCGAGAGATCCCGGGAATCCTGACGTCAGCAATATGGAACACATGAGAAACAGCAGACATTTTTTTCCATTCATTTTTAACTGTCCTGTTTTTATATAATCTTAAATTATACAGCAGAACGGGAAATACATCAAAACAGAAAGGCCCAGAGGAAAGGGAGCCTGTATGTGTTATGAGTTGGGGGGAAGGCTGTAGAAGTAGATTTTATAGAAAAAATAAGTATACGTGATATATTTAGGACGTAGGTACTGTATAAACATAGAATAAAAAGTGCCCGACATAGGAGACATGAGTATGGTTGTTTATTCAAGCGGTTTTTCCATAGCTTCATTCTTTCACAGATCTATCGGGACAGCACTTTCAATTCTTTTAGTAACCTTTGCTCTTGCTTTTACAGCCTGTTCCAGCCCAGCAGGCGGAGACAATACCCCACATACCCACACCTGGGGTGAATGGACGGAGACAAAAGCCTCCACATGGACAGAGACCGGCGAAGAAACACGGATCTGCGAAATAGACCCCTCCCACATCGAAACACGCACAATAAATAAGGGCGGCAATGTTCAAACCACCAATGACTGGAATCAAGCCATAGAAATTATCAAAAACGGCGGAAACAACCAGGATTATACCATCACTGTCAGCGGGACTGTCCCGGTTCCCGGCAGCACCGGCTCTACCTTTGGTTCGGTAGACAAACTGACCGTAACACTAACAGGGGACGGTACGCTGACCCTGAGCAGCACGGGTAACATGTTCTATATACTAGGAACTTCTCTCACACAAACCCTTGTAATAGACGGCCCGGCCCTTCAGGGACGAAGTGTTAATGACAGCTCATTAGTGAAAGTTTCCGATAGCGGTGCGGCACTGGAACTAAAAAGCGGAACCATCTCCGGCAATATGGGAGGCGGTGTGGATGTTAGCTGGAATGGGAACTTTACCATGAGCGGCGGAACCATCTCCGGCAATACTGCTAATAATGGCGGCGGTGCGACTCTTGGCGGCGGTGTGTATATTAACACGTATGGAAACTTTACCATGAGCGGCGGAACCATCTCAGACAATACCGCTGATCACGGTGGTGGTGTGACTTTGAACAACGCTGCAATTCTCACCATGAATGGCGGAACCATTTCAGGCAATACTGCTAATGATGGCGGCGGGGGTGTGTCCATGACTAACGCTGCAACCCTCACCATGAATGGTGGAACGATATCCGGCAATACTGCTAACAGCAGCAATGGCGGCGGTGTGTCCATGAGTAACTCTGCGGTTTTTACCATGAGCGGCGGAACCATAAGTAACAACACTGCTGGCATGAATGGCGGAGGTGTGTCCATGGCTATCATTTCAACCTTCACTATGAACGGCGGCACGATTTCCGGCAATACTGCTAACAGCAGCAATGGCGGCGGGGTATTTGTGTCTTTTCAGGACGAATTTAACGGAACCGCCGCAACCGGTTCTTATCCGAATAGCTGGATTAAAAACAACTTCGCCCCTGCGGGAACCCCTAATCAAGTAGTAGTGCAATAGTAATGTTAAAAAGCGGCAGTATTATACCGCCCTGTGTAACGCGGGGCGTTTTTTATCGCTGAACCGGCAGGCGGCCCGGATTTTACTGTAACCATAAACGTGATACCATGTATCTGAGTTAATTTTTCCTGAATCCGATTTTTTCATATAATTTTTCAGCGGGAATGTTGCCTTCCAAAATATCCAGCTCAGCTGTTTTATATCCGTTATCAAAAATAGTATTCACCGCGTATTTTATCAATTGTTCGCCGTATCCTTTTCTCTGATATTTTTTCAAAACAGATAATGATGAAATATAATTTTTCACCCAAAGAATACTGCCGATAATTTCCTCTTTATCAAATAAAAAATAAAATGTTTTTGTATGTTCAGAAAAATAACGCTTAATAGTTTCCAATTCTTTTTTGCCGCTGTCACTAAGTTTATACGGCAGGATATTATTTCGTTTTCTTAATTCAAAAAACAATTCTGATTCCATTTCAATTTCTATCTGAAAATACTCCTGTTTATATTGTACCGGAGTAATAAAAACATCAGTAAACTTCGGACCGTCATAAAAATATTTTATGTCGCTCATTTTATTTTTTCTCCCGCGGTTTACATAGTTTTTTATAATCCCTATTGTATCAAAATATAAATAACAATCCGGATACGCGCCTGAAGCATTCTATATTTACCATTCTTTTCCGGCTAGATCCCAAAAGGCAATACGGCTCCGCGTTTTCAATGGCTCTTTTCACTTCCTGTGCCGTATAAAAATTGATATTCCCGCCGACCCATAAATTTTGCCGCTTCCGTAGCCTAATGGGTAGTCAGGGTGTTTACTGTTTCTGGCCAATCCATAATACGTATATCCGATTTCCGCGTAAGCGCCTATCACTGGGGTGAACACATACCTTCCGCCGATATTAATCCCGCAAACTATACCATTTGGAACCGCGTCTTCATCTAACTGCGGTCCCCATACTCCGAACGCCCAGCCGATTTTCCCGAGAAGAAAAATATCAATACATTCACTTCTGATGAACTTCGGGTGCCAGCCAAGGCGGAAAATTACGGGGATACCGAAGACAGCGGTGTCCCCGGTTTTACCGCCGCCCAGCCCCGATTCAATGCCGTAGGAAATACCGGTCTTTCCGCTGGGAATCCAGTCTGCCGACAGGGAGCCTCCCCAAAAAACAGAACCATCATCGTGTTCTCCGGCGCTGAATGTTCCGGCGCCAAAGGCGCCGTTAAAAATTACGCTGTTGGCGGGGTATTCCATGGACGCGGCCGCCATACTAAACCCAAGGAACAATAACGTTCCTAAAGCTAAAATTTTCATAGGGTGTCCATATATAAATCCGGGCGGGCAGCGCCGGTTTTACGGTTCAAGAAAAACAAATTCCCGCAGGGGCCGGCGGATCCGGTTGTTTTCGCCGTAATCCTTTACGTAACCCGCGCGCATTACCATCTGAAAAAATTCTCCGCCGGGGATTGCCGTTGGCAGCTTCTCCCGGGTTTCAGTTTCCTCCAGGGCCTGGCTCATGGGATGCAGTGATATTCCTTCCGCCGCGGCCCGGAGCCAGACCGCTTCCATGTCCATCCCGGCCTGTACGTAACCCCGGGGTGTATGTCCGCCGGTGACGACAAAAAATCCGGCGCAATTATAGAGCTGTTTTTCCGCCGTGTTTATCGAGGTCTTGCCGAATTTTTCGGAGGCCGCCTTTTCCCGGTCTGTGGTCAGGTAATACAGTTTTTTGACAATCCCCGAAAGTCCAAGCTGTTCCGCCGGGAGTCCGTCGGCGGTCCGGGCCGCTTCGTCATCGGAGAACCGGAGCCATTCCGCCAGCTCTGCCCGGGCCGCGGGGGAGGAACTTTGGATCACGTTGGCTTCCATGGTCAGATCCCTGAGCGCGCCGAATTCTTCGGTGCCCTTGGTGTAAATCCGGAGCGTTCCCGGAACGGACGCCTCAAGCCGTTCAACGGCCCCGGCATCCAAGGGCCTGTCCAGGTATTTGCTTTTGTCCGTATGGCGGATTTCCATAACTTTAAGAATTTCCGGATCAGCAGTTTCCGCGCTTCCTCCGGTAACAGTCACCGACGCGACCAGGGGATTTTCCTGTACGGCGATGGTTCCGGGGATTTCAATATCACCGGTAAACCCGTACGCCCCCAGCGCCTGCCGCAGATTTTCCAGGAAAGCCCCGGCGGATATAAGCGACTCCCGCCCTTCAGGGTCCACCACCGGCAGAAGCCGGGAGGAATCGAGATACACATTCAGGGTTTTACCGTCCCCGCTTACGCCTACTTTCCACATCTGGGTGTTGTGGCCGTTGGGCGCCAGGGACGCGTAGTACAGGACCTCCCGCAATTCCCGGGAAAGGGTAAACTCCGTGGCCGTATCCTTTTCAACCAGGCGCTGGGATGAGGAGCATCCCGCCAGAAGCAAAACCACAATTCCGTATAATACAATCTTCATTGTTTCCATAGTTTTCTCCGCCAAATAACAGATAAATACTCACAAGAACCAGAGAAAACTCTGGTTCTTACCCATGAGGACCTTGACTTTTCGTGTTTAACAATGTTAACATAACACTGTTAAGTTAACATTGTCAAGTAGGAATGGAAACAGTGAAAGAACCCAATACCGAACTTGCCGGAGAGATCCGGAGAAAAACTTTGAATCTGCTGATCAATAAAGAACCCGAAGAAATATCCATGCGTGAAATCGCCCGGGAATGCGGGGTAAGCGCCACCACCCTTTACTATTACTATACCGACCGGGAAGCCCTGTTCGAGGAGGTAAAACGGGACTGCCTCGCGGCCATGGACCGGTACATCGCGAAGAAACTGCGGCCGGTCAGCGATCCTGCCCGGGGGGTCCGGAAAATGCTGGAAGCCTTCCGGGACTGGTGCCTGGCGTATCCGAGGATCGCGCTGCTTGTGATGGACCGCTTCAAAGCAAACCGGGACGCCGGGAAGGAGGAACTCAAATTCTACTACCGCAGTACCCAATTGGGAAAAGAAATCCTGGACCGCGCGGTCGCGGCGGGACTGTCGAAAAGCACCGATACCCTTCTGGACACATCCCTATGCATTGCCGCTATATGGGGAGCGGTCCAGTCGGTACTGCTCAACAGGACAATCCCGGAATACTGGGACAAGGGAAAACAATTCACCGACCGGATGATTGACCTCTGCTGCGGCGCGGTGCTGACCGGCGGCGGGAAAAAATGAACAGCCGCTGTACCATGAGAAGAAGGTTCCTTCTGTTTTGCTGTATCTTCGGTGCGGGTTTCTATGCCCATCCGCAGGCGGGCGGCGCCAAAGGCGTTGTGGTGGAAATACACAATGTAAAACCCTCCGGCGGTACCGTGCATATTTCCGTTTCGCTGAGCGAGGCATCCTACAAAAACCGCAGCCCCGATTTGCTTTTTGAAGTTTCCCCGGCGGATACCGTGATACGGCGGGAAATACCCCTCCCCATGGGTGAATGCGCCATAAGCGTATATCAGGATACAAACCAAAACGGAAAGATGGATACCGGGCTGTTTGGGATTCCCAAAGAACCGGTGGGAATTTCAAACTGGAACGGCAGCGGACCGCCGGGGGGATTCAGAAAACAGTCGGTAACCATAAACGCGGAAACAGCCGCGGTGAGAATAGATCTGCATCAGCTGTAAAAGGTGGATATATGATAGGAATTTATTTCAGCGGAACCGGAAATACGAAATACTGTGTCGAACGGTTTGTACATTATTTTGACAGCGCCACTATGGCGGTCTCAATAGAACAGGACAATATCGACGCACTGCTGGCGGATCACGGTACGGTTGTCTTCGGGTATCCCGTTTATTACAGCAACATCCCCAAAATTGTCCGGGACTTCATAACGGATCATAAAAACAGTTTCGCCGGGAAGAAAATATTCATCATCGCAACCATGGGCCTGTTCAGCGGGGACGGAGCGGGCTGCTCCGCGCGGCTGCTGAAAAAATACGGGGCGTCGGTAACCGGCGGTCTGCATATAACAATGCCGGACTGCATCGGTGATGTAAAACTGCTGAAAAAAAGCCTTGAGAAAAACCGGGCCCTGGTCAGGGCGGCGGAGAAAAAGATAGACGCCTCCGCGGAACGTATGAAACAGGGAAGGCCGGACCGGAATGGGCTGAATATCTTTTCCCATGCCGCGGGGCTTTTCTGCCAGCGGCTTTGGTTTTACGGCGAAACCAATTCCTACAAGAGCAAACCAAAAATTGACCGGGATAACTGTATTGTCTGCGGGATCTGCGTAAAAAACTGTCCCATGAAAAACCTCAAGCAGATAGAAGGTTCAATAATTTCCGGAAAAAAATGCACCCTCTGTTACCGCTGTGTAAGTACCTGTCCGGCTAAGGCCCTGACAATTATCGGAAAAAAAGTATACGAACAATGCCTTCTCGATAAATACGCGTAATTCACCGTTACGAAACCTGGGGAAAAAGCGGCGCGTCATCATCGGGATCTTTCGGCAGCCCGGAAGCAGTATACCCCCTGAGATGGAGGAGAAACCGGATTTTATCCAGCGCGGGAGGCAGCGCTTCCCGCAGCGGTATGGTATCACCGGCGGAATCGGGAAGCAGGAAATCCGCCTCCCGGGCCAGGTCAGCCATTACCGGAGGCAGAGTATGGTACCGCCACTGCAGTTCGGGTTCTTCCATGGTCCGGTGTTCAACCTGCTGCATATATTTGCAGGGCTTGTACCGGATTATGTTGTTCTTTCCCCGGTCACCGGAAAACGCAAACAGCCGGCAGATAAGCGGCCGGGCCGGATACACCGGGCATTGGTACGCGCTGGAAGCATTGTGGTACACACAGCCGGTTCTGTCCGCGGGGTACGGATGGAGAACGGTCCCGCTGCACACGATCCATGACGCAAGCAGCAGGGCTTCAACTTCCAGAATGGCCGGCTCAAATGTTCTGCAGCATTCACCGCAGCCCGAAGGGCACCGGAACGGACTGGCCGTGATCCACTGCCGCTGAGCTTCGTCAATTCTCCGGTATATACCCAGCAGACCCAATAATGGCCCCTTAAGGGCGGTTCCTTCCAGCAGAGAAGGGATAGAAAAAAGTAATGGTTCCATGGTGTGAAGGATGGCAGTATATATTTTTATCAGCCGATTGTCAAAGACCGGAAATTTCATTGCCTAGGGCATATAAAAATGCTAAGCTCCCCGCCAAGGAGAACCAATGACCTCAAGAAAAATCTCAGGATTCCTTCTGGCATTTCTGTCCACGTTCCTGATACTTTCCTGCGCCACCGGAAGCGTCCGGGAACGCGGACCCCGGAACAGTATAGAAAAAGCCGCGGCGGAAGGCGCCGCCGAGCTTCTGAAATACAACAGCGCCAGCGTCCAGTACGCCCTTATCGACGGGGATACGGTCGTCCTCTCCGGACAGGCCGGCGTGTACGAACGGGAATCGGATAAACCCCTGAGCAATACCACCATGTACGGCATAGGTTCCATAAGCAAGATGCTCACCGCCGGCAGCATCATGATGCTGGTTGATGAAGGTCTGATAGATCTCGAAGCTCCCATAATAAAATATATTCCCGAGTTTACCATGCGGGATGAACGGTACAGAGCGATCACCGTCCGGATGCTGCTGAACCATTCCTCAGGGATTCCCGGAACCACCTTCAACGACGGATTCCTCTTCGACGTACCCACCATGGCGGCCCATGACAATCTGCTGGCCCACCTGGCTCAGGCCCGGCTCATCGACGAGCCCGGAGCCTTTTCGGTGTACTGCAACGACGGTATCACACTCCTGGAAATCATCACGGAACGGGTCAGCGGGAAAAGCTTCAGCCGGTTTTTCGCGGAACGTATCGCCGAACCCCTGGGCCTAAAAAATACCAAAACCCCGGCGGATAATTTTGACCGGGCACAGCTGGCGCGGATCTACGGCCCCTTCTACGACAAGGCCCTGCCCAACGACGTGGTGAACGTCTTCGGTTCCGGGGGCTTCTACTCCACCGCCGAGGAAACAAGCAAAATCGGCCTCCTCCTGGCGGGTAAATATCCGGAGCTTCTTTCGGAGGAATCGGCGGAGCGCATGATGGCGGAGGAATACCGCCGGGGCGTCTGGTTTGCCGAGGACGAGAATACCTTTGCCTACGGCCTGGGCTGGGACAGCGTCCGTTTAAGTTTCTTTGAGAGCCGCTACGGCATCAGGGCCGTCACCAAAGGGGGAAGCTCCCTGTTCAGCAATTCCGCGCTGGTGGTGCTCCCGGACTGCGGCCTGGCCGCCGTGGTGGCTACCTCCGGGGGCTCGTCCCTGCTGAACACCATCCTTGCCTCCCGGATTCTGGAGGAGGCCCTGCTGGAAAAGGGGATCATCTCCGAAATCATCAGGCCGGCCCCTGCCTTGCCGCCGGCTAAGCAGCCTATGCCCGAATCCCTGGCCGCGTTCAGCGGCCGCTACGCCACCGCCCTGGGCCACGATATTACCATCGATATCCGGGACGGCGGATTTACCCTGGCCGACACATTGGGCCTCAGCGGTCTTCTGGGACTGCAGGCGGTAAGCGAGTATGTGTATACGGGAAACAACGAGTTTACCAGTACCGACGGTTCCACGGTGGTGAGCTTCGACCGCCCCGGAAACGGCGAGACCTACCTCAAGCAGGACGTCCGCTTCGGCCTTCCCGGAACCGGGGATTCCCAGCTCATTTACTATTCCGGCCAGAAGCTGCCCGCGGGAGCACCCCTCGCCGGGACGACCCGGGAAGCGTGGCAGGCGAGAGACGGCCAGCGGTACTTTATCCTGGACGACCACCCCGCATCCCAGCTGTACTACATGCCCCTGGTCAGCATCGATCTGGAGGTGAATCCGGACAGCGGATTCACCTTGGGTTGCCGGATCACCGGGCCCGACACAGCCGAAAGTATTACCCGGATTCCGGTGATGTTCGGATCCATGGTTTCGGATATGGAGTTCTTTACCCAAAACGGCACGGAGTATCTCAAGGCCAAAGGTTTCACCTGGATCGGCGAGCGGAGTATTCCCGGTTTTGAGAATACCGGAACGGTTACCATCGGGAGCGGCGGCTTCGCCCGGTATTTCAAAATTACCGAGGCCGACGCGGGAAAACAGATCACTGTCTCCGTCCCCGCGGGTTCTTCCTTTGCTGTGTACGGCAAGGATAATTTCTGCCGCTACTTCTCCGTGGTAAACCATGAGGAAAGCGCTGTCCTGCCTGAGGGCGGGAAAATCGCCTTTATTGGGAGGCCGGGGGATATCTTTTTCACGGATATCCGCTGAGCCCGGAAGGGCCGGCGCGGGATGGTTACTATCAGTAAAATGGATTGATGGAAAAATGGAAAAGAAAGAGACAGTACCTGGTGATATACAGTTTGATGTACCTCTTAAAGAAGGCCTTATCCTGGAACGGGAAAGCCGGTTCACCATGCGGGTACAAATACGGAAGGAAGCCGTCTCCTGCCATTGCCCGACCACCGGAAGAATCGCGGACATCGATGTTTCCGGCCGGCCCTGCCTGCTTTCCCGCAGCAAAGACCCGAAACGGAAAACACCCTACACGGTTGAGGCCTTCTCACTGAACAAGCCGGGAGACAAGGCCAAATCCTGGATTGGAATCAATCAGAATGCCGTGAACCGCTATGTTGAGCATTACCTGGCGAACGGCGGTTTTTCCGGGATTGTCGGGACCGGCAGAACCGTATACCGGGAACAGTTTCTTGGGGAGTCAAAGCTGGATTTTCTTGTGGACAATATTTATCTGGAAGTTAAAACTCCTCTCCAGCAGCTTCAGATTGAAATCCCTCCCTATGTAAAGCTAAAAAAATCCGCCCCCTTCAGCTCCACGGACCGTTTTGTCAGACACATAACGGAGCTGGCCGGGAGTCTTCAGAAAAACCAGCGGGCAATTCTTCTGACCTGTTTTATCTACGACAATCCGGGATTTACGGTCATTGAAAAAAGCACAAACTATGAGCAGGTGCAGGCGGCGGTGGCCCGGAGCCAGTCCCTGGGAGTTGAGATCTGGCAGGCCAATTTCGGAATCAATAAAAACGGTGTCAAATTGGAAAAATATTTTCCCCTGGAAATTTAACTCTTTGCTTATATGTATCCGGCAAATCAAATACCGGCGGCCGTCTGCGGTTCCGCGTTCGGGGCTTTCCGGTTTTTCCTGTATATCAGGTGTACCGCCAGGATCATCACGATCAGCAGGGCGCCGAGATAAAACGGGAACAGGCCGTACCCGGTCCGGGCGCCGAGAACCCCGAAAAGCGGCGGCATAAAGGTTGTTCCGATATACGCGCAGGCCATCTGGATTCCCATAACGCCCTGGGACTGTTCCGTTCCGAAGGTGTTTGGTGTTTCATGCAGAAGGCTCGGATAAATCGGCGCGCATCCCAGACCGATCAGGAAAAAACCGGCGGTAAGCGCCGCTTCAGGTAAGGGTATTACGATGCACAGAATGCCAAGGGCAATACACAGCTGCCCCAGGCGGATCATGTTCTTCTGTGTAAGCTTCATTGAAAGAAAACCGGAGAGAAACCGTCCCAGGGTTATACCGATATAAAAGAGCGATATCCATCCCGCGGCTCTATCCGCGGGTACGTTCCGCACCACCACCAGGTATGTGCTTCCCCAAAGCCCGGTGGTCGTCTCCAGCCCGCAGTAACAGAAAAATGAAATCATGGTGGACTTGGCTTTGGGCAGTCTCAGAAGCCCCGGAATTCCGGCGGACTTACGTTCCTCCGCGTTACCTTCCGCGGAAACGGATCCCGGTACCCGTTTCCAGAGAGGCAGGGAAGCAATGAGGACCGCAACCAGGGCAAACTGGATAATACTGACTCCCCGGTATCCCGATTCCCACATGCCGGTTTTACCGAGGAGGTACGCCAGCAGTATCGGCCCCAGGGACGCGCCGATTCCCCAGAAACCGTGGATCCAGTTCATGTGGGAGGCCTTATAATGGACGGCCACAAAATTATTGAGCGCCGCGTCAACGGAACCGGCGCCGAGGCCCAGGGGAACGGCAAACAGGCAGACCATCATAAAGGAATTGGAAAATGAAATCCCCAGCAGGGCAAAGGCGGTCATGGCGACACTGACCAGGGTAACGGAACCGGTTCCGATTTTCCGGATCAGGGTGTCGCTGAACAGGCTCGATACGATGGTTCCGCCGGCGATGATCATGGAGATAAAACCCGCGTAGGATACGTGAACACCGAACCCTCCGTACATGGAAGGCCAGGAACTTCCAAGCAGGGAATCGGGAAGGCCCAGACTGATAAAAGCGACATAAATAATAACCGAGAGAACTGCCATAGCTGTTTCCTTTGGGGATTACTTGACGGAATAATACCGTAACTATGATAATAGTATTGAAAATGAAGCGATAATAGCATTATTACCCAAATATATATAAATATAGTACCAAAAAGGTGATGATATGGAATTACGGCGGATAAAAGTGGACCATACGTTCAGGGAACGTATACAGTACAGGGATATGTTTTTTCCCGTGGATATCTGGACCGATGAATACCGTATGTTTGTGGACCATACCATGAACTGCCATTGGCACAGTGAATTTGAGTACGGCGTCGTTCTTTCCGGGAAGCTTGATTACTATATCGGTGAGACATATATTCCCCTGTCCGCCGGGGACTGCGTATTTATCAATTCCAACGCCATGCACATGGCAAAACAGCCCGCGGGCCGCACCGATGCGGTAATGTTTACCATTGTATTTCCTCCCGCTTTGTTCACCGGCACGGCGGGCAGCACTGTGTACGAAAAATATTTCCGGCCGGTGATTGACGCGCAGCTGCAGGGTTTTAAAATATCCGTAAAAAACATTTATGGAAAAAAGATTCTGGATGATCTCCGGGAAACCTACGGACTGGATAATTCCGGTTTCGGATATGAACTCCGCTGTCTCAGTCTGCTCAGCCGAGTCTGGCACAATACGGTATCGTATATTGCGGCGGAGAATATTCCGTTATCAACGAAGCGTACCAGTCCGCAGTATGAGAAACGGGTAAAGGAAATCCTGTCGTTTATCCATGAACATTATTCCGAGCCGCTGACCATTGATGAAATTGCCCGTGCCGCCGGTATCAGCCGCAGTGAGTGCTTCCGCTGTTTTAAAAAATTCATAAATAAAAAACCCGTCGAGTATATTATTGAATACCGCCTGGCCCAGGCGGCGAAACGGCTGCTCGGCGGTGACGATACCATTACGGAAATCTGCCTGGACTGCGGCTTTTCCAGTCCCAGCTATTTCGGAAAACTTTTCCGGGAAAAATACGGTGTCGCCCCCCTGAAATACCGGAAGAATTTCCGCCGCGTCCCGGCATAGGCCATATACCGATTAACCGGCGCAACCGCGGCCTGGCTTTGTATATATTGTGAACTTTACCGTGATATAGTAGTAATAAAAGACAAATAATAGTAACACCGGCGGAAGGAGGTCCTTGATGAAACGTACAGTACTGTGGGCGGCGGTGCTTCTCTGTGCCGCGGGCCTCAACAATCTGCGGGCGGAAAACGCCGTCGAGAGCTCCACCAGCCTCAATCTGCAGGCGTCCACCCGGCCGGAGGCGCGGCTCAGCCTGATCCAGGGTTTTACCTTCCCGATCCTGCGGGGGGAAAATCCCCTTTTCGCGGGCAACAACATCGCGGCGTCCGCGACGGCCGAGATTTCTCCGGTATCGGTCAACGCGGTGGGCCGGGTTTCCCTGACTCCGGTGGCGTTTCTGCAGGTAAACGCCGGCGGCCGGGCCGGCTCAGGGTGGAATATGCCCCTGGGGACAGGGATCGGCATTAACCGGCGCACCGGCCAACACGACGCGGAAACAGACGGGTCGGCATTTAACGGCCTCCTCTGGGCGGCCTGGGCGGGGACAACCCTGCAGTTCGACCTGGCCGCGGTCATACCCGGGGACTGGAACCACGTGGTCGCCATGGCGTACAACGAAATCAATTACCGGGGATACAGCGCCGCCGAAAAAGATGAAGCATGGTACTTTGAAAACGACGAAGGCGAAAACATGAACGGATTCACCTTTTACGGCAGCTACGTCCTGGGTTATCAGATGCCGATTTTCTTTAATATGGCGGCCTTTATGGCGGAGCTTCACATGTCCTTCTACGACACCCCCGGGCGGGATCTCTGGGGAGACGACCTGCCCCGGTGGGTTTTTTCCGGTCTCTTCAATTTCAAAATTATAGAAAATCTCGAAGCCGCGCTTATTGTCCAGTTCAGGACCATGCGGAATTTTACCAGCGAAACCGAGGACTATGAATTCTACCAGGACCGCCGGATGGTTAATTCCGGGAGCAAGTACCATCTGGAATTCTACCGTGTCGCCCTGAATGTAACCTATAAAATCCGGTAGCGGACGTTCTATGAACGGCAGGCGGTTCGCAAACACGGCGCGGTATCCGGAATTTACGGCGCAACTATTCAGGCTGGAATAAACCGTTTATGGAAAAAATTGACTTACAGTATCCATTGGTACTGGTACACGGAATTGTTGCCCATGACAGAGGCGGCATAATTGATTTTTGGGGAAGGATCCCAAAGGTTCTAAAATCATACGGAATTGATGTATATTTGGGCAACACGGATTCATGGGGAGATTATGGATCCAACGCAAAATTACTAAAACAAACTATCGATGATATATTGGCGGGGACCAATAAGCAAAAAGTAAATATTATAGCCCATTCAAAAGGCGGTTTGGATTCGCGGTATTTAATCTGGAAATATAATTTCGGGGAAAAAATAGCGAGCCTTACAACGATTGGAACGCCCCATCATGGGGTTGATATTGCGGAATTAATAGATAAACAAAAAATTGTTCACAGCAGAATAGCGAAAAAAGCCTTACACGCATTCGGAAAAATATACGGCGATAAAGACCCCAATTTATATAACGTTAACACCCAATTAACACCAAAATATATGAAAGACTTTAATGAACAGGTCCCTATGGATAATAGCGTCTATTATCAAAGTTATTATACAACCATGAGAAATTCTTTTGATGACCTGATGTTTTTTTATTTGCATTTGTTCACAAAAATAAAAAACGGAAGCAACGATGGGGTGGTAACCAAAAAGTCAGCGGATTGGGGAGAAAATGTTTTTGAGATAAAAGGCGGCATATCCCACGCGGAAATACTGGATATAAAGAAAAAGAAAATATCCGGGATTGAAATACCGGAAATATACGTAGATATAGTACAATGTCTCAGTAAAAAGGGATTCTAAAATAGTTGAATATGTATTAAATAAATGTTAACCGCTGCGCAACGAGCCGCTGGATATAAAAACTACATCCGCTGACTTTCGTCTATTTCATTAAGTAATTCTTCACATAAACCATAATCAGATAAAAACCGTAATTTATTCCGCTCGGATAGAAAATACTGGTAATACTTATAATAATTACCGGTAAAGTATTTATTCCAATATGTTTCCTGTTTTTCCTTAATAAGAATTTTCTCACAGGATAAAAGCACCAGAAAATTGCAGTCAGGATATGATTTTGTTTTAAAATAATTAAACGCTATTTCAACAGCATTACTTTCCCATTCAATTATTTCTTTATATAAATAATTCGCGCCAATACTCGTAAAGGTTTTGCATTTTTTTATATGGCCGCTGCTTGGATTTACTTTATTAACGGAAAAATGTTTTACACCCATTGCCCGGATTACTACGGGGAATTTGAGTCTGTTCTGGTTTATTTTTATATCTTTCTTTTTTATTAATGCCAGCGCAAAATGCAGCGCCGCGTAATCATTTAAGTAAATGATTACATCATTTTTAGTTCTTCTCTGGGATAATATCTCACTGTCATGTAAATGTCCGAAAAAATACTTATTCGCTGTTCCCATTCTATTTCTTAAAATGTCTTTCTTTTTATTATACTCATCACATACTGATGGATCGGCGGTCATATCCGTGAATTGTTCGATAAGAGTTGGAGCGATATCCTTGATGTTATCCTTTCTGTCAATCTTCATAATCGTTCTTTGCTATTCTTTCCAGCGCAATAGGTTATTTCTTTTCCACCGCCGTTTTAAATTTATGCAGCGCTTCCTGAAAGGCTTTCCGGGTCGCGGTTCCTCCGTCGGAAAAGGACGCGCCGCCTTTTGTTTCCTGGGCGATTTGAAATTCCAAACCCGAGGCGAAGGTATCCGTCAGTTTAAAACTGATAGCCTCAAATTTACTTTCCAGGGTAATAAAGCTTTTTCGTGAATCCGCCACGAACCCTGTCACCTTGCTTTGCGACCCGTTTTCCCACTTAACATATCCGGGAAAAAACCGGCCGGGATACAGCCATTTTGCTTTTTTTATTTTACTCCACCACTGTTCCCAGTTCTGGGGATTCAGTAAAAAAGTCCACGCAGTCTCCATGGATACATCAAGATTAATTTCCTGGTACACAGTCATACTTGCCTCCGGTAACAGCTTTAATTATACCATGCCAAAACGAATTCCGGGTCTTATTATCTTTTTATTAATCTTGCCCTTAAACTGAAAGTAAACGGCAGCTTGCTGTCAAAAAACGGATAATGGTAATACCCATTACCGCAGTTTTCCATTTCACCGGTATTAAAAAACAAACAGTCATACTCATTGAAGTTTTCTATGGTTAATCCGGCGCCGGCCAGCGGATTTATTATATCACTGATTTTGTACATCCATTCATAGGTAACCGCTTTCTTTTCATCAGACGCATATCCGCCAATTGTATCAAAACAATCAGGCTCCCGGACAAAATACGGATATTTTATCTCCAGTTTATTATCCTTGAGCTTTTCTTCATCAAAGGTTAAAAAGAAAGGGTGCGAATCCAGCAGATATAATTCACCGTTTTCATTGAGCAGATGCTTTACTGTTTCGGCCCATTTATTCAAATCGGGAAGCCAAATCAGCACGCCTTCCGTTGTGAATACCATATCATATTTTTTATTGTGGTTTTCTTTTAATTCCATAATATCCGATTCAAAGAAATCAATATTTTTAATACCTAATTCCTCTGCCATCTTTTTTGCGTAATATATATTTTCCGGGACTAAATCCACTCCGGTAACTATTGCTCCTTTCCGGGCCAATGAGATACTGTCAGCTCCGGTATTGCATTGAAGATGGATTATTGTTTTTCCCGATATATCTCCCAGTTCTTTTTCAACAACACTGCTTAACAGAGACTCATTTTCCATTAACACTTTTTTAAAATGTTCATAATGGTCTTTTGATAATAATCCCCAGGCGGTTTTATTTGACTCAATTTCTTTCATTCGGTATCACTCCTTTCTGCATAGGGATTAAGATTTATTACCTCTAAGGTACTTTGTTTTCTATCTTTAAAAACTATTTCCCCATCCATGGTAATTTGTAAAACAACGTCAATAATACTATTATGTTTCTCAAAAAAGCTTAAAAAAATGTTAACTGAATTATTTTCTTCTTCAAAATCACAATCAGTATACCAATAATCTATAGATGGATTCTCAATAAGACTTTCAAAGCATATTCTCCGTTTATTTATATAAATAACAATATCCTTATCTATTCTTAAATAGTTTCTTGATTCCGAGTTTGCAATTCGATATTGAAAATAATCTACGATACCATTTTTATCTATATCATACAGAACTGTTTTTACAGCTATTCCCCCGCCCCAGATATACCCTGTTATCTGGTTATACTTTATCCTGTACCAGCAAGATCTCACTCCATCAAATGTTTGAGTATTATGAACATCTTCTAATAGAGATATTTCATCATGCATTGCTAACGTCAGTAATACCTGAGAATCAATATCCGGATTAGAATAAACTTTTACATTGTCTTCTATTAAAAAATAATTTCCGGGTTTAAATGAAAAGTTCAAATGAATATTTTCAATTTCATTCAGGTCCTGCCCAAAAATATTTGAACATATTAAAATAGAGAACAGTACCATAAACAGGTTTGTGCGCAAAATCTATATCTCCGCATTCTTAATCTTTTTCGTGATAATTAATCCGCTGACTGCTCCTAATATACTAAGCAGCATTACAATAATTATTATGCTGTTTTTTCCATATACTAAAAAATACGAAAACACAGGCGGACCCAATGTTGAGCCAAGATTCCCCAGCTGAGCAACAACCCCGTTCGCGTTTGTCTGCTCTTCTGCTGATAACGATATTTTCGGTATTAATGAAAATACCGATCCCTGGATTATTCCGGAAAATAAAATCAATATCATGGACGCAGCGATAAACAATATATTGTTATTGAAGGATAATTTAATTACACAAATTAACAGCAGCAGGGATATATACGCAAACACACTCAGCTTCGAAGGCGAAACAAAATACTGCGACACGATTCCCGCAGCCATTGTACCGCCAATGCTAATTAGCGGCAGGATAATCAATAGCATGCTTTTTGTTTTCTCGTCTCCGGACAATCCGGGCAGAAAGGTAAACAACGCGATAAACATAAAAGTATGAAAGAAAAAGATTATCCCCGGAGAAACGGTTCTCCAGTTTGAATATACTTTTTTGTGAGCAGTTATAAATGATACTTTGTTATCTTCAGTATGCGGAATATGTATTTTCCGTATGGTAAAGAACAGGATTACAAAAATACTTATCATTATTATGGCATGGGCCAAAAACAATCCCGAAATGGAAAATAATTCCATGATTGGTTTTCCGGCCCATGCGGTAACCGAAAACGCGACACCAAAAAAACTGCTCCATAATCCCATAACAAGTGAATGGTGCTTTTCCGAGCTTAAAAATATTATGATCGCCGGAGCCGTAACTATGATACCTAAATGAGAGATACCTTCCATTATTCTGGAGATGAACAATACCGGAAAAGCCGGATTTGACGCCTGAATAAGAGAAATAACCGCGCCTAATAATAAGCTGATTAATAAGATTTTATTTTGTCCGATTTTCGGGACGTATATACTAACCGTTATTCCAAAAACCAAACCAATTAAACCAACAATAGATAATGACAGGCCAATCCAGAAAGGATTTACGGTATATTGGTTTTTGAGTGAATCAAAAGCAAAAGAGAATTTTGCAAACTGCATAGCAGCCGCAATTCCGGCAAACCATAATACAATAACTAAAAACCAATTTGTTTTTGCCTTATCCATTTTTTCCTTTTTTCAGCATGTGAATACACGATTATATCCAAATGTGCCGCATTGCCGCCCCAATGGCAATGCAGTTGAACGGCTGTCCTTAGGTAAAATAAACCAAAGCCGTCATCGGCGCAGCGCATGACATCAGTTTCTTTTTGACGAAACTTCCCTTTGGATAATTACATAAATGAATATTTTGTATATTCTGTATCAATTTCTTCCGGGAAAATATAGTTAACCTGTATTATCCTGAAACGTTTATCTTCTAATTCTATAAACTCACCTACTTTCTTATATTGCGTCATACCCGTTTTTCTTATTTCGGTATAATCAAAATCATCTGCCAAATTTTCTAATTTAATTTCATTATATAATGATACCGCCTGATAAATATCATTTTTGTAAATAAATCTGGTGGTATAAAAACCTTCAAAATCATTATACGGTTCTATATAAAATATTTCTTCCAAGGAATCTATTTCTTTATTGGGTCCGATGGGGGTACGGAAAAAATAAAAGACTATTCGTTTTTTAGTTTCACTATACAATATTTTATAATTTACTTCACAGTTTTCATAATAATCATATTGATAGTGAATAACAGAGATTCCGGTTATTTTTCCGTATGGGTATATTTTATCTTTGGTTCCCGTTAAATCAATATTGCCATTTGTCGTGGATATTCTTGTCTCAACTTTTTTTAGCATATCTCTATTTTGCTGGTAAATTTCCACAGTAGTATAATCTTTGCCGCAGGACACAAAAATAGTAATACACAAAAGATATAGTATGTTTTTCATTTACTAAGTTTTCGTCCTTTTACTATAATTTATATCTCTCTAATCGAGAATTTTTCCGCTAGGTGATATAACGGCGGCTGTCCCTTGATGGCCATACCACTCCCATGTCTGAAATTCCGATGCATTCCAGAAGAGAACCGTATCACCTATAAAATGCCATAGAATTGTTCTGCCGTCAGGAAGCAGGATACATCTTGAGTATTTTCTGCCTGGTTCCATAATAACTAAAAAACACGCTTCGTCTAATTGGCTTCTAACTTCATTAACTAAGTCGGTTTTACCATGTTCCACCAAATCGTCAATAAACTTCCCCTGAACGTAATTGCTCATGGATTTATCATTTACAAAGCGTATCTCGATTGTATTCTCGGAATTATCAATGATTTTTATAAGCCACGGAGTATCCAGAACTCTAGCAATTAATCCATCAATTTTACTGTAAAATGGAAGCAGACTCCCAAGAGTTTCGTTTTCATAGGCTATATCAAGTCCGACAAATAAATTTTCAAAGGTTCCTTTGGGAATTAATTCCGCGTCCCAGACAGATTCAGTATTTAAATCAATTGAACCAAGATGCCTAAAGGCAGACTTTTTGAGGAAAAAAATTTCCTCAATTTGCGAAATTGTATCGCCGATTTTGCCGCGGGTCCCCAGCATAGACAACTCATCCTTGATTATCCATTCAGTTCCTTGTGCAATAAAAGATATTATATCCAGCCCGGAAACCCTTTTCTTATTGGGAAAATCTTCAGGAAGAAGAGCGGAAACCGCGGTGCTTATTTGAGCGTTATAGGTTTGCGCGGTTTTCCCGGAATGACTGATGTACCATGGAAGCATAAACGGCAACTGCGATTCTGATTGTATAGTTATGGTTTCGCCGTTTTTGAAGAATATTTGAATTTGGAAGTATGGATAATCATCAGTCCAATGTATACGGTCAGGTAAATACTGTTCACTCAGAAGCCTATATGTTGTTTGCATATTACAGACTGTGTTTATAAATAATTCTTTCTGGTTTTCATCCCACCGTGATTTATCGTCCGCCCAGATAGCAGCGTTTGTATTTAACCAATCCTGGTCTATTCCAAAATTCTGGAGTTCAATGGCAGAAAATGCGGGATCTTCAATCACGGAAAGAAAATGTATCAGCAATTCCATAAACTCAGAACTTGCGGTTTGATTATTTATACACAAAGTATTATTAACCGTATTTATAATCAGTTTACTTTGGGTATATCCCCATCCGGACCGGGACGATTTAATAGTAATTTTATCAACGGCTTCTATATTAAATGCTCCGGCAAACGTTGCTGTTATAAAACATAAAAACAGAATACTGTATAATTTCTTCAAACTACATTCCTCTGATCTGCCAATAAGATGCAATCAGGCGAAGCACCGTTATTTAGCCGTTTTTATTCCGCATATATACCGCAGGAACGGAATTCTTTTAATTACCAATTCAAATAAAACAATAAACAAAACGTATACAAGAATTATTCCCAAAATGTACATGAGATAATGATTCATGTTCAGCCGTATTAAATAATACATGACTAAATTTACCAGTATAAAATGGAACATATACAATGAAAATGAAGTATTGGATAAGTAATCATATACTCTGTTTTTAAAATTAAGAACCTTTTTGGCAATTCCGGTAAACAGCATGACCAATGAATACTCCGCTGCTCCCTGGAAGAAGGCGGTTATTACTTTGTATTGGTATTCTTTCGTATTGTACAGCCGCGCGAAATAGTCCGTATAATTCTGCGCGTATTTTAAGAAAAGCACCCATGTAGTCGCAATAATACCGATACCCAAAAAAACGGGGATGTTCTCTTCAATTTTATCCAAACATTCTTTTCTGCTGGCAAAAAGATATCCCAGCATAAAAAACGACAGATACACCATAATATTAGCCCAGTCATCAACAATATTCTGAATGCCGGGAAAGAAAGGCCGGAGAATCATTTCGAATACGATAAAGAGCACTATCGGCAGAATTATATTTTTCTTCCGCGCGAGGAAGGTCCCAATTTTTTCTTCCGGTCCGGCGCTGTTTTTTATGAGCACCCGTAGGAGGAGAAACACCATGGAAAACATAAATAAATATATAAGAAACCAGAAATGCGCCCATCCTAAATAGGTTTCGAATTTCGTAAAGAAAACAGGGTAAAACTTAAACAGTGAACCTTGGAACCCATTCAGATTGAGCGCCCTAAAATATGCCATCACGGGACAAACAGCAATAATCGCAAAAACAGCCGGCAATAATAATCTTTTGCATCTTTCCAGGAAATATTCTTTATTGGTCCTCTTTTTCAGCGCGTAGTAGGTTGAGATTCCCGAAACAAAGAAAAGCATCCTCATGAACCACAAATTCAAAAAGGTTGACTGGATGAAAAAATACAGCGAATTGTCTTTTACCGGCAGAAACACGTAGGCGTCGCCAATGTGAGAGAATGTTATCGCAATATGGTGCGGCACCAATAGAAGCACGACAATAATCCGCAGCCAGTCTAAATAATATTCCCGTTTATTTTCTTTCATACCCATACTGAATTTACCACACAAACCGGAATCACACAATTTGGGATCTCCGTTGACGGCGCGGCGCTTAACCGGGCAGGACCCGGAGGTATGAGGTATTATGAAGGAAAATTCTATACGCTTTTTTGTGCTATACTAAGATGATGAAGAAAATCCTATTCGGCATGGTTCTGCTCCTGGCCGGAAATATCTGTATCCATTCCCAGGACCCCGGCCGGCGAAAAGACGGTACCATTACATCCGGCCGGGTTAACACTTCCGGCAAATTCTCTTTCCAATACGGCAGGATTGAGGCGGGAATCAAATTCCCAAAAACAGCCGACGGCCTCTGGCCCGCCTTCTGGATGCTGGGGGATGATTTTTCCTCGGCGGGATGGCCCCAATGCGGCGAGATTGACATCGTGGAAATGGGGAACAAAACCGGCATCGATACCGGTACACAGGAACGGTATTTCAACGGCGCCGCCCACTGGGGCGCCCTGCAGGATGGGGGCCATCCCAATTACGCCCGGGCATCCGTCAATGGCTACAGCCTGCAGGACGGGGAATTCCATGTATTCGCCATGGTATGGAATGAGAAATTCATAGCCATGTATCTCGACGGAAATTCCGACCCCTATTTCATAATGGATATCGAAGCCGAATCCGTCAGGGACTATTTTCATAAACCGTATTTTATCATCCTCAATCTGGCGGCCGGCGGGGATTTTCCGCGGATATACGACAGCGGCGGAGTAACCGCCCTCAACGCCGAAAACAACTTTACCGCAGCTATGTACGTGGATTTTGTGCGGGTCTACGGAAAAGACGGAATCCTGATCTGGGAGGACGAATTTGATGCCGGAGTTTTGGACGCCGGCAAGTGGAATACCGAAGAAAACAGCGGCGGCGGCGGAAATCACGAACTGCAGGAGTACCGCGGCCGGAATATTTCCGTGGAAACTGACCGTGAAACGGGAAAATCATGCCTGGTTATCACGGCAAAAATGGACTAGCATTTTTGCCGGCCGGCATCCCGCCCCGGACTCCAATGTACGGCAAGACTTACTTTTTACAGAAAATTCAAGAATAACGGCGTTTAATATATAAAAAAATAGAGATATCCAAATTATTCATCTTGACACCTTAAGAATGGAGGAATAATCTAAAATATAGTAATTAATTATTATTTTCCTTAAAGGAGAAAATCTTGAGCAAGGAAACTGAAAAAAAAGACGGAATTTCCAGGCGTGATTTCGTCAAGGCCGTCGGAGCCGGTGCTGCTGTAGTAGCCGGTACCGCCATCGTACAGCCTCTTTCCGCCCAGGGAAAGAAAGACGGCGCTGCCGGTTCACAGCCGGATCCGACGCAGACCCCAAAAAAATGGGATCTGGAAGCCGATGTGGTTATCATCGGTTCCGGCGCGGTGGGACTCCCCGCCGCAATCCGCGCGGTGGAATCAGGCGCTTCTGTAATTGTGGTTGACACCAACTACGATATCGGCGGCCACGCTATTACCAGCGGCGGCAACTGCCCCATGGGCGGCGGTACATCCTTCCAGAAAAAATATGGTATCCAGGATGATCCTGATACTTATTTCAAGGATCTTACCGACTGGTCTGTTGTTGAAGTCAGCGGCATGCCGGACTATCGCTACAATGACCCCTTGGTACAGCGGGCGCTGGCTGACAACATGGCTCCCGCCTTTGAATTCCTTCTGGCCAACGGTGTTCCCTTTGTGGACCAGGAGCCGGACAATTCCGGCGCCCACGCCACGGGTATTTCCGCCAAACGGGAACACCACACCCGGTGGACCCAGGGTCAGAGCGCGGAAAGCCCCGCCGGCGCCGGCGGAACCAGCCTGATGCGCGCCCTGGAGGACAGCGCCCGCAAGAAGGGTGTAAAGATCCTTCTGAACTACCACATGGACGTGATCTTCCGGGAAGGGATGAACAGCGGCAAGGTTCTGGGTATCCAGGCCCATTACACCCCGACCATCCTCCCCGGCACCTCCACCCCGCTCCAGAGTTTCCGCACCGAAGGAAACATTGACATGTCCCAGGAAACGGTTTCCATTAAAGCGAACAAGTCCATTATTATCGGTACCGGCGGAAGCACCGGAAACGTGGATTTCCGCAGAATGTTCGACCACCGGCTTGACGAAACCTATCCTCTGGCGGCGGATGAATATTCACCCCAGGACGCATCCGGCGAACTCGCCGCCATGGCCATCGGCGCCAGCCTCTGGGGAACCACCAACCAGACCATGGACCGGAACGGATACCTCCGGAAGCGGCCCATCATCGGAACCAGGACCAACTATATCGGCTGGACCGCGGACAGCCCCCTCTTCCCGAAGATCAAATACACCGGTCTTCGGGTGCGGACCTGGCAGGATGCCATCATCGTCAACCAGGCGGGAAAACGGTTCTACAACGAAATGCAGGACGGCTACCCCAATGGTACCCATGAAGGGTTCTACAACAAATTCGGCGGGTACGTCCGCGGCGACTGGCGGAACGCCACCAAGATCGATTACAAACCCCAGAACTACTGTGACGCTGCTTTGGCTATCAATGAGGGCTCGGTGGCTCCGAACTTCTCCGCTGGTCCCCAGTGGGCGATTTTCGACAGTGAAACCGTCAGGCGGGAACGCTGGAACGTGGATGATCCCACCGCGGCCAATCCCGAGCTGTTCTTCAAAGCTGATACTCTGGAAGAACTGGCGGACAAAATCAACACCTGCCCCTGGCAGAAGCACAAGATGTCCGGCCAGATCCTCAAGGAAACCGTTCAGCGGTACAATTCCTTTGTGGACGGCGGCGCCGACACGGACTTTGACAAGCCGAAACCAATGTACAAGTTCGAAACCGGCCCCTTCTACGCTGCCTGGGCGACCTTTGCGGTTCATGACACCTATGTTGGCCTCCGGATCAACGACAAGTGCCAGGTACAGACCATGAAGGGCGATATCATCCCCGGCCTGTACTGCGGCGGCGAATCCGCCGGCGGCTGTTCCCAGCACGGTCTGGCCCGCTGTCTCTGCCAGGGCTATATTGCCGGCAAGGAAGCGGTCAACGCATAAAGTTCACCCGGTATTCATAAAATACCAATCAGGCCCCCTGAATTTTCAGGGGGCCTTTTCTTTGGGCAGACGCCTGCAACAGCAAAGAAACCGCGCGGCTTTCCTTAGCGGCGCCCTTTCATGCTGAAATATCGGGAATTTAATAGAAAATCCGGTATAGAAGCATGGCAAACCAAGGTGTTCCGGGGTGCCGGATGAAAAAACGTTTTCCGAAACGTTTTTTGGACCTTTTACTTTTTTATAGAATTGTGATATACTTGTACTATAGAAATGATCCCAGGGGGTACACCCATGAAACACCAGAAAATACAATCAAGCTGCACCATTTTAATTATTCTGGCCGCAGGAGCGCTGTTTTTTACGTCATGTTCCGGAACAACGCGGACGGAGATGAATGTCGGGCAGATCAACGCCGTATCCCGGCTGGTTCCGGATATGCCCAAGGTAATGTCTTTCCAGTCTTCATATAAAACCGGAAACGGGAACCAGGCTGTGCCTGTGATGCCCTTTGAAAAAGTACAGACCGCAGCCGCGGATCCCATCACCAACGCCTGCCTCCAGTGCCATGGTCCCTTTGAAGAACTTATGGAACGGACCAAGGATTACGTGAATGAATGGGATGTTACGGTTAATCCCCATACGTATGTGGATATAACCAAGGGAAACCCCCACGATACGACTATGATCGCAACCTGTACGGAATGCCATGAGCAGCATCCGATTCCGCCTACGGCCAATATGAACATCAAACAGGCGAATCTCCAGTACTGCTATACCTGCCATCATGATGAGGAATTCATCTCCTGCAACACCTGTCATGGCTGATAATGGAGAACCGCTGACCCAGGACAACCGCAGAATGCCGCCTAAAAAAGGCGGCATTTTTAGAAAAATCTTCGCTGCCCTGCGTTCTTTACGTTTTACGATTATTATTATTGCCTATATTGTCGTTGCCGGGGCGGTTTCCACGTTAATACCCCAGAATATGGATACGGAGTATTATTATTCCCTGTATTCACCGGGGCTTGCCCGGTTTATTACCGTATCCGGACTGAGCCATTTTTTCAGTTCTCCGGCGTTTCTGGTCCCGGTGGGTCTTTTTTTTATCAACCTGCTGGCGTGTACCCTGTTCCGGTTTACCCGGGAACTTAAAAAAAAATCAGGCCGCAATTTCGGGCCGGATATTCTCCACGGCGGGCTTATCCTGTTTATAATCGCCGCCTCCCTGAGCGTATACCACCGGATGGATGGTTCCGTGATGCTGGCGGTGGGGCAATCGGTGATCCTTCCCAACGGCGACATCATGACCCTGGAAGACTTTGAATTCCAGAAATACGAGGACGGACGGCCGCGGGCATGGATCAGCTATGTAACGGTCTCCAGGAACGGCGAGAGTTACCTTGAATCCCACCCGCTGGAGGTTAACCGCCCCCTGAAACTCGACGCTTTTTCGCTATACCAGGTATCCTACGGAAATATGGGCGGCCGGGATTATTCGGTAATCCAGGCTGTGGGCGATCCGGGATATACCTTTGTGGTGGTTTCACTCATAATAACCGGTATTGGAATCTTTGTTACTTTTATACCCAAACTGAGGAAAAGAAAATCATGATTAACCTGGCAACCATTGCGTGTATATTGCTCGTTCCCGCAGTAATCATCCAGATAGTTTTTCTGTTCAGGAAGAAATCCGATCCGGATCCGGTCTCTCATTGGCTGATACTTGCGGCGGCTGTTCTGCTGCTGGCGACCATGGTCTGGCGCAGCATCCAGATATCCTTTGTGGCCCTTACCGGCACATTTGAATCCCTGATTTTTTACTCCGCCGTGGTCTGTATACTGGTTTTTATTTACCGGCTTCAGAAAAAAATACCCTACATAAAAGGTATTGCCTTTGGCGCGACTTTTATCGCCCTGGTTCTCCTTGCCGTTGCCAGTTCACCCCTGGCGTCAAAGGATGTGCTTGCCCCGATTCCCGCGCTGCGGTCTTCCTGGCTGCTGCTCCACGTTTCGTTTTCGTTCATCGGGGAATCTTTTTTCGTGATATCCTTCGCCTCCGCTTTGGCGACACTCATCACGAAGAATCCCGAAAAACAGAAAAACTATGACCGCATAACCTATACCTGTATTGCCGTGGGATACCCTATTTTTACCGCCGGGGCGCTGATATTCGGCGCTGTGTGGGCCCAGAAGGCCTGGGGACGGTGGTGGGGCTGGGATCCCAAGGAAACCTGGGCGCTTATAACATGGCTGGTATATACGTTCTATCTGCACCTGCGGCTTATTTCAAAGAAGTCCGGGAAAATGCCCGCCCTGGTGGCGGTGATCGGATTTCTCTGTACGGTGTTCACCTTTTTCGGGGTTAACTACCTGCTGCCGGGGCTGCACAGCTATAAGTAGGCAATCCGCTCACGGGTTCCGGACGGCTTCCTGCTCGGCTTCCGCGGCCGGGACAGCGGCGTTTTCCTCGGGTTTTACCACTTCGTAGGTCACGGTTTCCGTGGCGGAAACGGGATTGTTTTCCGAGGCCGGGGCGGCAGTATCGGTTATCGCCTTGGGCGCATCCGCCGGGGCGGCTTTAGCGGCGGTTTCGGCGGCTTTCTTTTCATCCAGCGACGCGGCCTCATCAATTTCCTGAATTATTTTATCCTTGACCGCGATTACTTCGTTGTATGTCTTCTTGAATTTGCCGTATAAACGCCCCGCGCTGCGGAAGAACTTGGGCAGATCCTCGGGTTTGATAAAGACTATGAGAATGAGACAAATTATCAGTATTTCAGAAAACCCGATTCCGAACATCAGCCCTCTCCGAATTTAAAGATTTTCGCGATCAGCAGGGCAAGGAAATAAAAGAAGACCAGCGGCAGGGCCACCCCGAGCTGGCTCACAAAATCAGGCGGCGTTATGATGGCCGCCACAATAAAAATACCGACAATAATATACCGGCTGGCCTTAAGGACCTGTTTCCGTTTGAGCACGTTCATGATCAGCAGAATTTCCATGAGAAGCGGTGTCTGCAGGGCCAGAACCGACCAGAGGATAAAGCTAAACACGTAGAAAATATTGGTCTGGTAATTGAGGAGGTACCCCACGCCTTCGGGCACAAAGTAGGGATTGGTCAGGAAGGCAACCGCCAGGGGCACGACCTTGAAGTACGCCAGATAGGATCCCACCACGATAAGTATGAGACTGAATACGAGGAAGGACATCACAATCCGGCGCTCCCGAGTGGTAAGCCCGGGAAAAACGAATTTTATGATACCGAAAATATGAACCGGCAGGGAGATGATAAATCCGGCGATCACCGTCATCTTAAGCTGCGCTACGAATCCTTCCGCGATGGAACTTACCACCAGGGTCTGTTCCACAACGCTTCCCACGCTTTGGAACTGGGCAGTGAAGAGAGACAAAATGTGATCGGAGAAAATGAAGCTGACGACACAGGCAATTAAAAAGGCTACGAGGGAAACTATTATCGAATTGCGCAGTTCCCGGATATGCTCGATGACGGGCATAACCTTTCCTTCATTTTCTGCATTACCGGAAGGATCCATTTACGGTACGCTTACGCCTTTTTTTCGGTAGAATCTTCAACCTGCTTGTTTTCTTCTGCGTCCCCTTCCTTCATGGCCTTGGTAAATTCCTTTTTGGCCTGGCCCAGAGAACGGGCGAACTTCGGGATCGCCGTGGCGCCGAAGAGAATCAGAATAACCAATACAATAACGAGAATTTCGGTATGTCCAAGCATAATATGCCTCCTAGAATAAAGGATTACTTATTTCCATAAGCATATCAGAATATCTCTATTCCTGCCAGATATCATTGCTGAAATACCAAATTATTTCTGCATCATAAGAAAAATGCTGCCCGCAATAATAAAAACCGCGTCCATGGCCGCCATAAACAGGAGGGTATATTTGAGCTTAAATCCCCCCACAAAATACATCTGGACAAAAACAACGACGCTCATAATAAGGACACCGACGGCGATTATTACCATTTCCTGCTCCAGGGGTAAAATTAAAAACGCTTTGAGAATGTTATACTGGTTTTTCCCGATAAAATGGAATCACTGACCGAGCTGTCCCGGATAATGCCCAAAAAATTGCCCGTAAAGGCGACATTGACGGACCATGTACCGCCGTGGTGGCCGGCGGAAAACTTCGGCAGAACCTGGGGGGAGAAGAACCATTCCCCGTTGGTAACACAGACCCCGGCGTTAATCCCGATAACCGCGTTGATGTTTATAAAAAAATTATTTTTAAAAATCCAGGTATAGGAATATCCGGCGTTGGGCCCGAAATGGATATAGTGCATTTTTTCACTGTACCGTCCAATAAGTCCATCCTCCGAATGGATGGATGTATAAAACATGCCGAATCCGAGGAGGGCGCCCCCGCTGGAGACCGTCTGCATCCGGTTAAGGGTGTAGGCGGCCCGGAGGGAATGGACTTCGTTGTTGAAAATATACATACCGCTGACCCCGGCGGAAAAAAGCGCCAGATCGGTTTCGTCGATATTGGCGGTTCCCTCTTCCAGGTGGAACCCTTCGTATTTCCTGCAGAAAGCTTCCACCGCCAGGATGTTGCCGAAATAGGAGACGGAAAAATCAAAAGAATCGGTCTTGGAAAATTCATGATTGTAGAGGAAGGGTATGGAAATCGAGAAACCCAGGGAAATCCGTTTGTAGGTAGCGCCTATTCCGATATCGATGGGTCTGTTCGAAGTGTACTCATCTTCCGGCTCACGGTGTTCGGTAAAACTGAGAAAATTGTACTTCAAAGAAAATCTGACGGCAAAATCATTTCCAAAGGATTGAATCGGGGCGTCCTGCGCCCGGAGCGCCGGCAAAGATACAATGAGGAAAACAAAAATCCCCGCGGCGCGCCGCAGCTTACTGGGATTCATCGGGTTTCCCCTTTTTTCTGCGGGAAGGAAGGCGGATTTTTTTCCGCCGCGGAGGATCTTCTGCCGGGGGCTCTCCCGCCAGAGGGCTGCCCGCAGCCTTAAGCCGGCTATTAACCTGTTCCCGGAGCAGGGCGTATATCACCGAACAGAGGGGAACGAAAATGAGCATCCCCGCAATTCCCATGAGATCGCCGCCGACAACAACGGCCACCATAACCCAGATGGACGGCAGCCCCACGGAGGTTCCCACCACATGGGGGTAAATCAGGTTGCCTTCTATCTGCTGGAGCACCAGGAAAAGAATGACGAATATCAGCGCCTGGACCGGGCTGATCATAAGGATCAGAAACCCGCCGATAAAACAGGCGATAAAGGCGCCGAATATGGGTATCAGGGCGGTGATACTCACCAGAACGCTGATCATCAGCGCGTAGGGGAGCCGGAGGATATTCATGGAGATGAAGAACATCAGGCCCAGGATACAGGCTTCGAGACACTGGCCGGAGAGGAACCGGGAAAAGGTGCCGTTTGCCAGGGACGCGACGGAAAAGAACCGGTCCGCCCTTTCTTTGGATAAAAACGCGTAGACCAGTTTTTTTGCCTGGAACCCGAGTTTTTCCTTCTGAACGAGAATATACATGGCAAAAACCAGGGCAATAATAAATGAACCGATGGTGCTGACCGCGGACACGGCGGCGTTTACGGTGGAATCGAGGAAACTGCCCACACCCACCCTGAAAAACCCGAAAACGTAATTCCGGATTTCATCCCAGTTTATTTCAATTTGAGAAAGCCATTCGATTATCCGCGGATTGCTGCTGAAGAAATCATTCCCCCAGGTCACCAGCTTTTGGATAAACGCGGGAAAGGCGGTTCTGAGGGTATCAAAGGTCCGGCCCAGTTCGGGGATAACCAGAACACCGGCCAGTACGATTATACCGGCGAAAAGCACCAGGGTCAGGACCAGACTTACAATCCGCTTAAGCTTGAACCGCCGTTCCAGCGCCGCCATGGGAACATGCACAATAAACGCGATACAGGCGCCGAGAATAAAAGGAAAGACCAGACTGAAGAGCCGGCCGATGAGCGCCGCAAAACGGTCAAAATACGTGACCGCCAGCAGGGCGGCTCCCGCGATCAGGGCGTATCCGGCAAATTTTTTAAATGATGTATTATCCGTATTCACATGAAACCTCAAGTTTTTTAAACCCGTACCGGGGTGATTTTTGCACCCCGTTCACGGTATCAGCACCCGTACCGGGTCATATCCACCGATCCGGCATCGCTTACCGCCACACCTTCGCCGCGCAGAAGCAGAATCTGATCTTCCCTGCCTTCTCCCGGGCGCAGGGCGATCCTGCCGTCGGCCTTTATGATCCGGTGCCAGGGCAGGTTCTGGGATTCCGACATGGAGTGGAGTATCCGGGCAACCTGCCGGGCGCCGTTGGAAAGGCCCGCCTTCCACGCGATGTTCCGGTAGCTCGAGACACGGCCCGCCGGAACCGCCTTGATTGCCTGGATTATGCAGAAGGTCGTCTCGGTCATACAGCAACAGTATGCCCTGTTCAGCCGGTTTTTTGAAGTATCCCGGGCGGAATTACCAAAACATGGGGCGCCCTGAAGCCCTACCGCGCCGTAAACAGGAGATTCCCCAGATTTTCCGCCAGCCGTCCCATGGCTTTGGATGAAAGGTCCCCGGCGGGAATGGTATGCCGGGCCGCGGATATTCCCCTGCCCGCATCGAAGAGTTCACAGAGGGCTTCCGTTCCCTGCAGCGTAACGGTCAGCCTGAACCGCGGCGCTTCTCCGGAAGGCCGGATATCGAACCCGGCGCCGGAAAGTGCCCGGACGAGCCGTCTTTCGGCAGACCGCGGACCGCTTCCGGAATCAACGGTCAGTCCCACCGGGAAGGCTATGCCGTGCTGTCTGAGGGCGCCGGCATTGAGAGCGTACAGCCGCTCCGCCGCGTCCCGGGATACCGCCGCTTTGTCCCGCCCCGCGGCGTGCCGGGCGATTACCCGGTAGGCTTCCGCAATCATATCCCGTTCCCAGAGGGAATCGAATTCCACCAGGGCGGCTTCGGCGGGAGCGGTTTTTTTCAGCAGCCGCCCTTCTTCCAGCTCATAGGAGGGAGCGGATTCCGGTATCAGGGGGACTTCAAAATCCCGGGCACCCCTGAGGTACGTCAGCCCCCGCCGGGGATACGCCGCAAAGGCGGTATAGTAGTTTGACAGGGCATCCAGGGTCTGTCCCTGGGCGGCGTAGGCGTCCGCGGCAATGAGGCTGTACTTCTGGAACAGAAGTTTATTAACTTCCGCCTTGAACCGGTACGAAACGCCCCGGAAGATATTTTTGACACCCTCTCCGAAACCGGTATAGGGTTTAAAAGCCGCGGACTCGGCCAGGCCCCGGTAGCTGTCATATAAAATTTCATGGATATCCCGTTTATAGCGGTTGGGGTTGATCCCGTAATTGATCATCCACGATAGGTCATTGGAGGAAAGTGAATCCTCGGCGTACAGCCGGGCTTCCTCCAGGCGTCCGGCGATCCGGTACGCCTGGGCAAGGCTGATTTTCGAAAGCGGCGACCGGTCCCGTTCGTAGGCTTCTCCGTATTCGATAAAGGCCTGGGGAAAATCGAGCCGCCGGAGGAACAGCTCTCCCCGGGCCAGCCGTCCGGAGGCCCGGTCCGCCGCGGCCAGGGACGCGTTGGTCCGTTCGTAGGCATCGGCAAAACGGTAAAAGCGCGTTTCCAGTATGGAAAGGTTGTAATTAGCCACCGCGGTAAACACCCGGTCACCGGTCTCCTCACCCTCCGCGATTGCTTCGAGATAGCGTTCCTTGGAGTCCCCGTAACGGAACATATCGGAATAGACCGTACCCAGGGTCATGGAAAAATTCATGTCCGGACCGAACCGCTCCAGGGCGCTGAGGAGCAGGGCTTCCCCCTCCGCCAGACGGTGGAGTTTATAGTACATCCAGGCCAGATCCCCGATAGCCGCGGGGCTGTCCGGATCAAAGATAAGGAGCCGTTCAAGGTAAACCACGGACAGGGCGTCGCGGTTGAGATGGCCCGCGGTCCGGGACAGCCGGTACAGGAGATCGGGATCATTCGGGGTTATCCGTTCCACCGACCTGAATTCATCCCAGGCTAGGTTGTACAATCCCCGGGAGTAATACAGCGAACCCAGGGACCAGGGGAACCGGGTATCCTGGGGATACAGACCGGAACCGCGGGAATACAGCTCTATCGCCCGGTCCCAGTTTTCCGCGTTCTGGGCGTTAAGGGCCTGAAAAAACAGGGTATCCGCGGATTCGGAACCATCCTGGGATTGTATCCGGTCACCGGTGAGGGGAATAAGCAGGAGCAGCAGTACCATGAATGCCGTTCCGCCGGAACGGGGCCCTGCGGACCGGGAATTCTTTTTCGGGGGAAGGACAAGGCTCAGGGGCGGAAGAAGCCAGGCCAGAGCCCTGCGGTACCAGGGAACCAGTCCGCGGTAATTCCCCGAAAAAACGGTGTACAGCGTCCGCATCTGGCGCCACTCATCACGTCCGTACTGCGGAGAAAACCGGGCGGCGGAAAAAGCCTGGTACAGCCGGTACAGCCCAAGGCCGGCCCGGCCGTCGATGCTGAACGACCATTCACCGTCGGTTTCGGAAATGCTCCTCCGGTATCCCGCCAACGCCAGCCGCCGTTTCGCGTGGATCCAGCAGAAGGAAGATTTTTTCCGCGGATTCTTTGAAACCATTGAAGCAATCCATGATCCCGAACGCATCAGTATACATACAAGGACGTACCCGAATAAAACCAGAATAACCCAGCTTCTGCGGAGAAAACGCTGTACTTTTCTGCCCAGTGCCGCCAGGGAGGATCCTGAGGAATCGTCCTCACCGGTATCCTTGGCCTGGAGACCGGAACGGTTCTGGAGTATCTCCCGCATAAGCCGCTCGAAAAGGTCCCGGGAGGTCCCTTCGGAAAAACGGTATTCTTCGCCTTCGGCCAGAAAGTTTGTGGTAGGATCGTACTCAATCCAGCCGTAACCGGGATAACGGACTTCGACCCAGGCATGGGCCATGTCGGACCGGACCGGAAAGTAGTCAAAGGTATTGGTCTCAGGATCAACGAAAAAACCAACCGCCACCCGGGCAGGGATGCCCAGGGAACGGAGCAGGAGGGTCATGGAAAACGCAAAATAAGAACAATAGCCCTTTTTCGATTCAAAAAGGAAATACCCGAGCTGATCGCCGTCAGGGGCAATACCCGGTTTGAGGCTGTACCGGTATTCACCGTATTTCAGCCGTTCATAAACCATCTGGATTTGGTCCCAGTAACCCCGGACATTTCCGGTCAGCTCCCGGGCGTATTCGGCAATCCGCTGGTCCCCGCCGTAGTCGGTATAGTAAGCGTATTCTTCGGGGGAAAGTCCCAGTACGCCGGGGCCGGGCTCGCCCCGCACGGAATCGATCAGTTCAAAAGGCATAGCTTCGCTGACCCGGCTCCGGACGGCATAGGCTGATTTAAAGGACGAAGCGTCCCAGGTGCGGAAGGGAGTAACCGATACCGGCTGGTTCAGGGCAATAAACGCGGACGCGTCAAAATTAACGAGAAAATATTCCTGATCGGTAAACCGGGCTTCGATGGTTTCCTCGTGGCTGAGCTCCCGGGAACTGTCGGGAAGCCGCTGGGGGTGGATCGCCTCGTCCCGGGTTTCATCAAGAAAGAACCCCTTTTTCGGACCGTAACCGGAAAGAACGAAACGGCGGAGCAGAAGGTGGAAATCCTCAGGATCTTTCCGGACAATAAGGACAAGATCGTCATTGAGGCTTATTTCGCTCTCCAGGCGTAGAAACTGGGAAAAATCAAATTTGAACAGATTTGGCTGCAGAAGGCCGCCGCCCTGATTCACCGCCCGTTCCTCGGAAGGTTTTATCAGAAGCAGACCGCCGATAAAAACCAGGGCCAGAACCGCCAGAATACCCTGTACGCGTTCCATCCTGCGTACCCGGAATACCGGATCAGTTGTCAGGATAAGAGCGATCATCTGGAGGAACAGGATCCCCCCGAATACGAGGATCATCGTAACCGGCATGCGGTACAGTTCCATCTCCGATGTTTTAACCGCGGAGAAAATTACCAGGAGGAGCGCATCGGAAGCAATAATATCCCCCCGCAGGAACGAACGGGAACGGCAGGCAAAATAACTCGTCAGCGAAGCCCAGTAATACGGAACCAGGGAAACAAAGTTATTCCTGTCCATACCCAGCAGGAGGGAATCAAAAAAAACAGTGTTCCCGGTACGGAAAAATCCCGGAACCGTAATAAACAGCCGCGCAACCCATGGAATAAGAACAAGGACAAAGACGGCGGGCAGAACCGGAAGCCGCTGTTTTTCCAGGGTCCAGGCCGCGCCCAGGGCAAAAAGAACATTAATCAAAAAAAAGGAGGTATCAGCCAGATCACCGGCAATGAGCCGGAACTGGTAGAGTATGCCTAACAGCGCGGCGGAACGGACTATAAATGCGGCGGTACTAGGCCTTGAACGAACGGGCATGAACCCCTCCTTTCCGGCCGTAAATCCCTGCGCACAGCTCCGCCGCTTCACGCTGGCGGCCGCTGCTGTAAAGGAAAACCAGCTCAGTTCTGAGCCTGTTTCCCCGGGTTTCCATAAATTTATCCAGTACCGAGGCTCCGCCGTATTCCCTGGGCAGGGCAAAGAGAACAACCCCCCGTTCATCAGCGGCGCCGGGAAGTTTCCCCGCTTTCTCAAATGGTTCCGCCGCCGGGAAAGCGAGAACCGCGGCAGCCTCGCCGGCTTCCCCGCCCCCGGCAAGGCCGCTCCCGTTGTATCCGATAAAGACATCCGCACCGCGGCGGCAGTAATCAAGGATAAGCGTCAGGGCATGGGAGCAGAGCAGATCCACTCCCCTGCGGGCCTCTTCAGGGGTATACAGCGCCGGATCCGCCGAAGCGTCCACCAGTAAAATAAGTTTCGACCGCGGCGGCGGTTCCGGTTCGCCTTCACGCACAAAGAGGTCCCCGGCATGGCTGTAAAGTTTCCAGTTAATTCGCCGGGGATCGTCACCCGGAATATACGGTCTGTGATCAATGAGATCGTCGGAACGAATAAAGCTGGGCTCCGTACGGTCTTCCCTTCCTCCGGATTGAACGGAAACGGGAAGTAAATTTTCCGCCGCCCGGGGCGAAGCAAGGATACGCACATCCGTATCCGCCGCCGCAGGGAGGGCGCCCCGGAAAAATCCAAACACATCCAAAACCGATAAGGCGTCGTCCCTGCCGGAATAGGCGCCCCGTTCAGGAACCTCCAAGGCCGGCAGCGCGTTGGCGCGCCCCGGATCAAAGGCGTGATGCAGCTGCCTCCCATCCCTGGTAGAAAGAAAAAACTCATACCGGATGAGCAAACCCGGAAGCCGGACCAGCCTCCGCCGGCAGCCCCAAGAAAAAATAAGTTCCGCGGCATCCCCGGCGCGGAGCTGTTTCGGCATAAACCGCACGGTCATGGCCGCAGGGCTTTTCCGGTGAATGATAAGAACTATTACTATCCCAAAAAAACAATACCCGAGAATGCATACCAGAACCGCCCCCACTAATGTGAGAGCCAGTTCACCGCGAACCGTGCCGGCGGTGAATGCCAATATTGTAATGAGCAGAATAAACAGACCCAGAGTTTGAGGAACCGGGATAAAGCGCAGAAGTTTCCGGATCGGATCAGACTTTTTTAAGCCCATTGATTCTGGCAAGGCCGATCTCCCGTATAATTTTTTCAGCCTGCGCCCGGGGATCCCGGAGTTTTACTCTGTGGGCGAGAACCGGGACAACCAGGGAAACCAGATCTTCATCGGTTACAAAATCCCTTCCCCGGACCAGGGCCAGGGATTTAGCCGCTTCCAGCAGATGGAGTCCCGCCCGGGGGGAAGCACCCAGAACAAAAGCCCGGTGTATCCGGGTATCCCTCACAATATCGGCAATAGCCTCTTTGAGGTTCTGATGGCAGAAAACTTTTTCCGCCGCGGCCCGGGCCTCAATAAATTCCGACACCGTAAGCGCCGGCTCAAGTTTTTCCAGACAATGGCCCGAAGGATCATCCTCCAGGATGGAAAGCTCCGCGTCCCGGTCGGGATATCCCAGGGTGAGGCGCATCATGAACCGGTCAAGCTGGGCCGCGGGGAGCGGGAAGGTTCCTTCACTTTCCACCGGATTCTGGGTGGCCACAACGAAAAACGGCTGGGGCGGATAATGGGTCGCTGAGCCGATGGTAACCTGGCACTCAGCCATAACCTCCAGCAGGGCCGACTGGACCTTCGGGGTTGTCCGGTTTATCTCATCGGCCAGTACTATGTTGGCCAGAACCGGCCCGGGAACGAAACGGAACGAGGCCGTTTCCGGATCAAATACATCCACCCCGGTAATATCATACGGCAGAAGATCCGGAGTAAACTGAATGCGTTTAAAAAGAAGCCCGCCGCCGTTATCAGCGGATATGAGCTTAGCCAGGGTCTTGGCCACCGTGGTCTTCCCGAGACCGGGATTATCCTCAATAAGGACATGGCCCTTCGCGAGAACCGCCGCTACGAGGTATTCCAGAAATTCCCGTTTACCCCGGATGATCTTTTCCGCGCCCCGGATGAGCCTTTCCGCTGTATCTTCGATTTTCATGCTTCTATAAGCATACCACCATGTACCGGCGGTTTCAATGACGGTGACGGTAACCTATGGCATGGCCGATGTTTTACTTAGTATATACCATCACGCGGATATGCTATCCTGGGATGACTTGATATACTAAAAAACAAGGGGCTATGAATGAAACAGGCGGTATTCGGACTTATTATTGTGGTGTGTTTTCTCTCGGGGTGCGCGTCGATGGGAAAACCGAAGGACATGTCCGGGTATGCCCCGGTCGGTATTGTTGCCGTAACATCGAATTACGATATTCTGTGGGTTGGGGAGCAAGCGCGGTCCAGTTCCAAGGGTGTCGAAACGGTGCGGAATACCCTTGGTTTGAGCGCTGATAAGGAAGATGTATATAACTCGGATGCCGAAAATCTTATTAATGAAGCCGAAACCATTCTGCGGAGTCTGTTATCCCACTCAGGTATAGGGGAATTCGCCGACAAAAATACGGTCATCAATTCGAGATCCTATCAGAACGCGGAACTCGATTCCCGGGCCGTAAAAAACAACGATACCGCCGCCGAGGGTTATAAATTAATAAACAGCGGAGACAAGCAGCTTGCGGCGGACCTTGCCGCGGAAACAGGGATCGGCAGCAGTATGTTTGTGCGGTTTAATTTTTCCAAGGATCTTTCTTCCGGTATCGGAAAAACCGGGACCATGAGGGCAATAGTTACCATGGCGGTTACAATTATCAGCGCCGATGGTAAAACCGTTTATAAAAAATCCGGAGATTATACCAGCAGGGCAAAAATATCAGTTTCAGGCGGAGCGTACGATAACGATGAACTGATGGATCTTTTTTACGCGACCATCAGCGACGCCTGCTACGACTTTACGGATCAATTCACGCAGCAGTAAGCCGTGTCCAACCGAAGCCGATAAAAAAACCGGGAACCTTGAAGGTTCCCGGCATTAAAAAGAAAACGTCCGATTTTTACAGCTGTTTATAGCTGAACCACCAATCGTAGCCTTCATATTTCTTTTTGTATTCCTCGGCGCCTTCCACCGTCTTGGGCGGGGGAATAATAACCTTATCCTTGATCAGTTCATTATTGGGCCAGTTGGCCGGCATGGCGACACCGTTTTTATCGGAAATCTGGAGCGCCTTCACCGCCCGGAGGATTTCATCCATGTTCCGGCCGATTTCCTGGGGATAGTAGATGGTAAGTCTGACCTTTCCTTCGGGATCCATGATGAACACGGCCCTGACCGTATTCGTTCCCTTTCCGGGATGGAGCATACCGAGCTGCATGGCAATCGCGTCATTGGCGGCGATAACCGGGAAGGTAATATCCACCTTGAGATTGTCCTTAATCCATTCAATCCACTTTATGTGGGCCGTGATCTGGTCGATTGACATACCGATAAGCTTGACCCCCAGCTTGTCAAATTCCGGCATAAGTTTCTGAAATCCAACAAACTCTGTGGTACAAACCGGGGTAAAATCCGCCGGATGGCTGAATACAATAAACCAGCTGCCTTTCATGTCATGGGGAAGGTGCATCGGTCCCTTGGTGGTCTGGACCTGCAGTTCCGGAAAAACATCCCCCAGAAGAGGCATATTCATGTGCTGTTCCATTTTTTTCTCCTTATAATTTTGGTCTTTACTTAAATAGTAATAAATTCCCCGGTCGGATTCAATTTTTTTTGTTAAGCAATTATAACAAATATCTGGATTTTTTCCGGAATCCGGCCTCACACCATTCCGGGAGAGACCTCCCAAACCCAGCACCCCTTCCATGGCAGGGTAACCGCAGTTTGGACCGGGGAACAGCAAAGAAGCATGGTACATACCGGTAACATGCTTCTTTGCCGGGGACTCTGTAAACTACGGTTACCCTGACACATCACTCCCGGGTTTTAAAATTCTGGATTGAGGTGTTTAGTTCCTGAACGCTGGTTTTCGTATGGAATACGGCTTCAACCACGGCTTTGGAGTTTTTAGTCAGGGATTCAACATCGTCTTCACATTCCGTGACCCTGGCATCCACATTCCGGCTCAGCTCGGTAAGGTTCCTGCACGCCGTCATGGCCTCATCCGCGCCGTTCTGCATGGAGGCGGCGCCGTTCTGTACATCCGATGTAATTGTATTAATAGCGGCTATGGACTCCAAAAGCTGCTGTGAACCGGAACTCTGTTCCGCTGTGGCATTTTTAAGATCCGCGATGATTTTTTCTATCTGCTGAATCATCCCGATCATGGTGTCAAAAGACTGCTCCACCCGAAAGGAGGAATCCGCGATCTCGATTATCCGTTTCTGGATCGACAGCAGGGCGTCCCCGGAACTCTTTACCTGGCTCGCGGTGGTTTCCGCAAGCTTCCGTATTTCCGAAGCGACCACGGCGAATCCCCTCCCCGCTTCTCCGGCATGGGCGGCCTCAATGGCCGCGTTCATGGCAAGCAGGTTGGTTTGGGTTGCCACGTTAGATATAACCGAATTCATCTCAGCCAGGGCCTGGGATTCCTTCTCCACCGCTTTCATGGCCTCGGCGTTCTGGGAAAGCCGTTTCTTCTCCTCGTCCGAGGAAAGCACGAGTTCATTCACATGGCTGTTCGCGGACGCGGTGCTGTTTTCTATGGAATGGATACTGGCGACCAGCTGCTCAATCGCCGCGGAAGCGCCGCTGATCTGGGCTCCCTGGGCCTTTATTTTCTCGTTCAGGTTTTCGATTTCCTGGACAACGAGATTTACCGCGGATTCTGTTTTTGCCACGGACTCGTTTTCCCTGCCCACATCCGCCCGGATCGCTACCACCGCGTCCTGGACATGGGCGATGGTTTTCTGGGTTTCAATGGTTGAAGCGGACAGATCATCCGCGGTCCGCTCAATTCCGTGGGAAGCGGTTTTGATTTTTACTACCAGAGCACTGATTCCCTCGGCAAAATGGTTGAAACCCCGGGAAAGCATGAACGCTTCTTTTGACGCGTATTCCGGGGAAACCACCGATAGATCGCCCCCGGAAATGGTATTGAATGAAGTGACCAGCTGCTTAAAGGGCGACGTCAGGGAATAGCTGAAAAACAGCGCCACCAGGGATGAGACGGCGGCCAGGACAAGGACGATAATAATTACCAGTACAAAAACCCGCCGGGAATCAGCCTGGAGCACACTTAACGGTCCCGTGGATACGAGATACCAGTCGGTTCCGAGAACCGGAGCCGTACAGATATACCGGTTATCCTGAAAAACAACCTCCACGGTATTGGTTAAGACACTTTCCCGCCGCAGTGAAGCGCCGTCTTCCTCAAAATAATTCTTCTTCAGTATTTTTTCCGGATCCGAATGGACCAGATACAGGCCGTCGGAACCGATCATAAAAGTCGTTCCCCCCTCGGCTATTGTCCTGGTACTGACAATATCGGTGAGCACATCGAGGAACACGTCTGTCCCCACAACCCCGGCTATGCGTCCGGCGCTGGTTACCGCGGTCCGGACCACGGTTATACAGATCCGTCCGGTTTGGTCGTCCACATAGGGGGCGGTAATCACCGTCCGTCCGGGGTTTTCCATTCCCATTTTAAACCACGGCCGGAGAATCTGGTCCCAGGGCGGAGCGGGATTCCATCCGGTACCGGCCACAAAATACCCGCCCGGATCGTACCGGGAAATAACCGTTCCGTAATAAATCTCAAAGGCGCTGGGGTTTTCCGACAGCATGCTGCGGAGCAAAGTCTGCATCAGGTTAAAGTCTGTGACAGAATCGGCAAAGGACGCGGCGAAATTCGTCATATCAAAGGACGGCGACAGGGCGTACTGTATGTCCGTGTCGAGATATTTCATGGTGATTTCTGCGGAAGAATAAAGGTTTGCCGTAGTAATCCTGTTTATATTGCTCATAAAAACAGCGGAAAGAATAACGGAAATAACGATTACCAAACTTAAACACAGTATCAGAATCTGCACCGATAATGATACATGCCTCTTTTTCATACACTGCTCCTGCAAAACAATGTTTTAATTTTCGAAGGCATCCAATTACAAGAAGATACGCCGAAGAATATCCCAGAATGAAGTTAAGCACAATCGAAATGGTTGCATTTTTACATCGGTTTAAATTGTAATGCTCTTAATATTTACATACAAGGGAAATACTTATTCTTTGCGGCTATTTGCCTTTTTTTGTTTTTTCATGTATGGAACGTTCCAGACGTTTGAGGGCATCCTTAAAATTTCCGTCTTCTATGGTTTCATAAAGTTCAGCGGTTTTCTTTCTGACATTGGCAGTAGTTTCCGGATCCGGTTTATCCGGTTCGGCGGCGTCCGGAGCGGTCTTATCCCGGGGGGCGGCGAATGACAGAGGATCCCGGCAGAGGCAGAAGGATATTCCCGCGATGGAAAGGTCCGGGAATCTGCGGCGCACCGCCTTAAGCAATTCACTCTGTCTCGTCTGGAGTATCTGTATCCATCCGGGGTGGTCGGCTTCGACCAGGAGAATGGACCGTTCCAGTTCCCTGACCCGGGAATGGCAGGCCGCGGATTCTCCCGCAATGGAAGCCCAGGAATTAAACAGTTCCGAATAACCCTGCGCGTTTTTCAATACCCGCTCATCCATAAAGGATGAAAGAAGATCCCCTGCTTTTTTCATTCACATGTGGGTTTGATACCCCGCTTTTTAAGGCGTTTTTCCTAAATAAAGAATTGTTCATGAGGGTATCAAACCCACGACAATCCATTCCTTACAGAACCAACATACCCCGCCAACCCGGAGGTTCAGCGAACTTTCAACTCAACTTCAGGGCGGGGTTGTTGACTGTTTCAGTATACCGCCGTTTACATAATATACCAACGTATCGTCCCTGCGGTAGCGTTCGTAGGGTTCTTCCGGAAGAAATGTATAAAACGCCTGGTCGTATCCCGGCATAACACTGAGAAACCGGCGGCGTTTTTCGGGGTCCAGTTCAAGCAGCACGTCATCGAGTAGCAGCACCGGATTTTTTCCGGTCATATCGGAATACCGCTGGGCCTGGGCAATGCGGAGCAGCAGCGCCAGAAGACGCCGCTGCCCGGTGGAAGCCTTTCCCGCGAATTCGGTTCCGCCGCAGGAAAAAATATACCGGTCCCGGTGAGGTCCCGAAAGGGTTGTCCCGAAGGCCAGATCCCCCGCACGCTTTTCATACAGCGCCGCAAGGGCCTCTTCCTGATTTTCCTGTTTCCACGACGGCGCGTACCTGACGGAAATCCCGGAAATTCCCGCCACTTCCTCGTACAGAGGACCGAAGATCCGGGAAAATTCCGCCGCCGCGGTACGCCGTTTTTCCATGAGCGCCAGGCCGTAGGACACAAGCTGCGGATCCAGGGAATCGATCATATACCCCTGGTTATCTTTTATTACGGTGTTTCGCGTTTTCAGCACCCGGCGGTACCGCCGGAGTTCATCCAGGTATACCGGGTCGTAGAGGCTTAATGACTGGTCAAAAAACCAGCGCCGCCGTTCCGGGGTACCGGCGATAAATTCCATATCCTCATGGCAGAAAACAATCGACGGGGCCACCGAAAGAATCTCCTTCCGGTCGGCTATTTTTTTCCCATCCATGGAAACGGTTTTTTTTGAGTTTTCTATCTTAACTGAGATGGAATCACAGAGGCTATCCGACAGGGTTCCCGAAACGGAACAGGATTTTTCTCCATTCCGGATAAGGTCGCCGTCCCGGACGCCCCGGAAGGACGATCCATAGGAACAGAAATACACCGCTTCCAGGAAATTGCTCTTCCCCTGGCCGTTTTCGCCCACAAGAAAAACATCCCGCCCCCGGGTGTTAATTTCCCCGTCGGCGAGATTCCTGAAAGAGTATGTCCGCAGGGCTCCAAAGAGCATAGGGTCAGTCGAGCTGCATGGGCATTACGATATGGAAGAAGTCCTTTTCCGGCACCGGTTTGATGGTAATCGCCCGGTTCGCCTCGGTAAAGTAAATCTGGATTTCCTCTTCGTTCATTACTTTAAAGGGTTCTTCGATGTACCGGTAATTGAGAGCAATGGAAACTTCTTCCCCGTCGTAACGGCAGGGTATTTCTTCCTTGGCGGTTCCGATATCACTTTCCTCTGACGAAATCGTCAGTACCCCGGGACCAACACCCATGTACACCCGGCGGGATTTCTGTTCCACCAGAAGGGATACGCGCTTTAAGGCATCCAGCATCTCAAGGCGGTTTATGGTGAAGGAAAAACTCTGGCTTTCGGGAATTACCCGGCGGTAATTGGGGAACTGTCCTTCAATAAGAACCGAAGACAGATGGTAGGATCCGAACTGGATAAAAATGGTTTTATCGGTTACGGAAATAGATACAGGACCCTCATCGCCGGCGCGCTTCATGATCAGGCTGAGAATTTTCGGGGGAATAATAATGCCCTCAAAATCCTTGATGTCGCTTCCCGCTTCCTTGGATATATACGCCAGCCGCCTTCCGTCGGTGGCCACCATGGTAAGATGGCTGTCCTGCTTCTCAAAGAAAACACCGTTCATAAAGTACCGGGTTTCGTCGTCGGAAACGGCGAATACCGTCTGCTGGATCATATCCTTAAAGTCCTTTACGGGCAGTTCAAAGGAATTGGCCTCATTGGGGACCGGAAATTCCGGGAATTTATCCGACGCGATGCTTTTGAGCTGGAACTTTATCTTTTTGAAGGTGGGACGGATGGTAACCTTGGTATCGGTCTGCTCAAACTCCAGTTCCCCCTCGGGGATGGAATTGAGGATCCCCAGGAATTTATCGCCGAACACCGTGGTGGATCCGCTTTCCTGGACATTGACCGGAAGTTTCGTCTCAAAGTTGACCTTGATATCCGTCGCCTTTATGGAGAGGGTATCGTTCTCAGCCTCGAGGTATATATTTGATAGTATGGAGATAGCGTTTTTGGATGAGATTATTTCCTGGGCAATGGAAATTTCCTTTAACAGTACACTGCGTTCGCATGTAAACTTCATATTATTAAGATCTCCTCTTATTATTTATTATTAATATAAAATAGTAATAGTAGTAATAGGGTGCAATGAAAAGTGGAAAACCCGGTTAATTATTTATACAGCAATAAATAAAATAATTAACAAACTCTGGATAAATTGGATTTTTTGTCCACAGTATCCACAGGCATCACCGTTATGCACCGTCCGTACCATACATATTAACACGTTTTTAAGATTTAGCGCTATATTCCTTTATCATTCTGATTAAAGTTTGAATCGTCGACTCCAGGGAAGGATCCGCGGTGATCCGTTCTTCAATCTTCTGGCAGGCGTGCATAACCGTGGTATGGTCTCTGCCGCCGAAGGACTGTCCGACTTCGGTGGTGGAATATTCGGTTATTTCCCGGGCGATGAACATGGAGAGCTGCCGGGGAAAGACAATATTCTGGGTCCGTTTTTTGCTTTTTAAATCGTTGTGGGAAAGGGAGAAATAATCCGCCACCACCCGCTGGATGGTTTCAATGGACATATTCGTCTGCCGGGGGGAGGCGAAAACATCTTTGAGCTGCTGCTGGGCGGTTTCGACGGTGATGGGTTTGCCCACCAGTTCAGCGTAGGCGATAAGTTTAATCAGCGCCGATTCGAGGTCCCGGATATTACTGGAAACATTCTTGCTTACCAGGGCAATGACTTCATCGGGGATATTGACGCCCCGGGCTTCGGTTTTCATTTTAAGGATAGCGAACCGGGTTTCGTAGTCCGGAGGCTGAAGATCCACGTTGAGGCCTTTGCCGAAGCGGTTGCTCAGGCGGTCGGAGAAGTTCTTGAGTTCCGACAGGGGCCGGTCGCAGGTAAACACAATCTGTTTTTTGGCGTCGTAGAGGGCGTTGAAGGTGTGGAACAGCTCTTCCTGGGTTTCGTACTTTTTCTGCAGGAAGTGGATGTCGTCGATCAGGAGCACATCGGCGTACCGGTACTTGTTTTTGAACGCCGCGGCCTTGGAAGGGCCTTCTTTTATGGCATGTATGAATTCATTGGTAAAGCTTTCGGCGGTTATGTAGATCACCTTCTGGTCGGAATTTTCGTAGATATAGTTGCCGATGGCCTGCATGAGATGGGTCTTTCCCAGGCCGACCCCGCCGTATATGAGGAAGGGATTGTACGCGTCACCGGGGTTCCGGGCAATGGCCATGGCGGCGTTTGACGCGAAGTTATTGTTGTCCCCGATAACGTAATTGTCGAAGATATAATCCTTGCGCAGCTGGGAATGGTTCTGTTTTGCGGATTTTTGGGATTTTGTTTCCCGGGCCGGCTTTTTCTGTTCCGGAAGGGATTCCGTTTTTTCCGGCGCCGCCGGTGTTTTAGGGGGATCTTTTTTTGACTGTACCTCAAACTGGATGGATAAATCCTTTCCGGTGAGTTCGCGTATTTTGTTTTCTATGTAACTCTGGTACCGCTGCTTTACCTGGTCCCGGTAAAATGATGACGGTACGGCGACAATCAGTTCCCTTTCGGTGGACCTCAGATATTCAATATTAAACCACATGGCAAACTCCTGTTCTTCCAGTTCGCCTTTTATGTGTTTTATTGTTTCTGTCCAGAAAATTTCGTAATCCCAATCTGCCATGAAGAGAGTCCTTTTTTCCTAATATATTAACATATTATCCACAGAATTAAATCATAATGTGCATTTAAAGAATAGACATTTGTCACGTTTTAATCCCCAATACCCTTAATAAATGAATAGTAATTTGCATATATTTCTTTGTAATATAATTAATTATATAGGATAAAAATGCTATTTACATAAAAATAATCAAAACCCTTTTCTGCTTAAATTCTCTGTCAGTATATAATTAGCAGATTATACACAAGTTATCCACAGGGTAATAGCATTATGAATTAGTCAGCAAAGAAGTATGGCCGGTCCGGGCCCGGGGCAGTTACCGCAACACGCACCTCCCCGTCCATGCTGCTGTGCTGCCGGTTTACCCCGATTGCTTTACATTTTTATTCAATAATATTATACTAAATTAACGGTTTTCGCCGTACTGTGTTATTTAACCAATCAGGAAAAAAAATGAAATCAAGTTATTCGGCCCAGAATATCCAGGTACTCAAAGGCCTGGAGGCCGTCCGCAAACGGCCCGGTATGTATATCGGCTCCACCAGCATCGACGGTCTTCATCATCTGGTTTACGAAGTAGTTGACAATTCCGTTGATGAAGCGATGCAGGGATTCTGCGATACCATTCTCGTTGTACTGGAACAAAATGATGTTGTCAGGGTTGAGGATAACGGCCGGGGAATACCCGTTGATATCCATCCCACGGAAAAAGTAAGCGCCCTGGAACTGGTTATGACCCGGCTCCACGCGGGGGGCAAATTCGATAAAGATTCATATAAGGTATCCGGCGGTCTCCACGGGGTCGGCGTTTCCGTGGTAAACGCCCTTTCCGAATGGTGTGAAGCCTTTATCCATAAGGACGGCAAGCTCCATTGCCAGAAATATAAAATCGGTATTCCCGACGGGCCGGCGGAAGTCATCGGCGATACCGACCGCCGGGGTACCGTCATCCGGTTTTTGGCGGACAGTTCCATTTTTGAAACCACCACCTACAATTTTGATATCCTGTCAAACCGGCTCCGGGAGCTGGCCTTCCTCAACAAGGGTATCAGCATCACCATTGTGGATGAACGCCTTTCTACCCCCAAAAGCCATGAATTCAAATTTGACGGCGGCGTAAAGAGCTTCGTGGAATACCTCAACGAGAATAAAACCGTACTTCATAAAGAACCGATTTACATAGAGTCAACCCGGGACAACGTGGAGCTGGAATGTGCCATCCAGTACAACGACGGGTTTAATGAGAACATGTTCTCCTTTGTGAACGACATCAACACCCGGGAAGGCGGCACCCACCTGGTGGGGTTCAAATCCGCCCTGACCCGGACCCTGAATGAATTCCTCAAAAAATCGAAACAGGCCAAGAAATTCGAAGAAACCCTGTCCGGCGACGATGTCCGGGAAGGGCTCACGGCGGTCCTGTCGGTAAAGGTGCCGGATCCCCAGTTCGAAGGCCAGACCAAGGGGAAACTGGGCAATTCCGAAGTCAAGGGCATTGTGGAATCCCTGGTGAACGAACAGCTGGAGCTGTATCTGGACCAGAATCCCGATGTGATCAACAGTATCCTGGATAAATCGATCCTCGCCGCCAAGGCCCGGATCGCCGCCCGGCAGGCCCGGGACGCCACCCGCCGCAAAAACCTTATGGAAAGCGCCGGGCTTCCGGGAAAACTGGCGGACTGCTCCGAAAAGGATCCCGCCAAGTCGGAACTCTTTATCGTGGAAGGCGACTCCGCCGGCGGCTCCGCCAAGATGGGACGGAACCGGCAGTACCAGGCTATCCTGTCCCTCTGGGGCAAGATGCTCAATGTCGAAAAGACCCGGATCGAAAAAGTCATCACCAACGAAAAACTGCAGCCCATCATCGCCAGTATCGGCGCGGGGATCGGCAAGGATTTCAAAGTCGAGAAGATCCGGTACCACAAGATAATAATCATGGCCGACGCCGACGTGGACGGTTCCCATATACGGACCCTGCTGCTGACCTTCTTCTACCGGTATATGACCGATATTATCGAACAGGGGTATGTGTACCTTGCCATGCCGCCGCTGTACAAGATCACCTATGAGAAGAAAGTTTTCTACGCCTATGACGACCCCGAAAAGGACCGTATCCTGGCTGAATCGGGGAAAGACCCGGACAAGGTGGGGGTCCAGCGCTACAAAGGTCTCGGTGAAATGAATCCCGATCAGCTCTGGGATACCACCATGGACCCGGAAAAACGGAACATAATCCAGGTTCACCTGGATGACGCCGTGGAAGCCGAACGGATCTTTTCAACCCTCATGGGCGAACACGTCGCTCCCCGGCGGGAGTTCATCGAACAAAACGCCTTGTTGGTTACCAACCTGGACGTCTGACGGGTCCGGAAAGAAAAAGCCTTTGCTGTTACTGGAGATATTTCTCTGTGCATAGGGTCACCTCCGGGATCAGCCTCCCCCACGTTGCCAGAAGTGGTTTCCCATACCCAGCATCCCTCACAGACAGAGCGCCTGCATTATTTTAATGTGACTGGACCCTCGGATCTGGTATCTCCATGCTGCGGGCCTAACATAAAAATATAATGCGGACGCCCTGATTACAGACACCTACACTATAGAAATAATTTGCTTAAAATGGTATGATACCTTTGGTATTTATTGCTGTATATAAATAAGAAAATAGTCATACCCACGAAAACGAAGGAAATTGAACCATGGCTGAAACAGGAAAAATAATCCCCGTAGCAATAGAGGATGAAGTAAAAACCGCTTATTTGACGTATGCGATGTCGGTAATCGTCAGCCGGGCTCTGCCGGACGTACGGGACGGTCTTAAACCGGTCCACCGGCGGTTAATGTATTCCATGGATGAACTGGGACTCCATCCGGGTTCGGCCACCAAAAAAAGCGCCCGTATCACCGGGGACGCCATGGGAAAATACCATCCCCACGGCGACGCTTCCCTGTATGACGCCTTGGTCCGCATGGCCCAGGAATTCTCCCTGCGGTACCCCCTGGTTCAGGGCCAGGGAAATTTCGGTTCCATCGACGGCGATCCGCCGGCGGCTTCCCGGTACACCGAGGCAAAGCTGTCCAAGGTCGGGGACGAGATGCTCACGGACCTCAAGAAGGAAACCGTCGACTTCGTTCCCAACTACGATGAATCCCTTATGGAGCCTTCGGTGCTGCCGGCGGCGCTGCCCAATTTGCTGATCAACGGATCCAGCGGAATCGCGGTTGGTATGGCGACCAACATGGCGCCCCACAACCTGCGGGAAGTCTGCGCCGCGGTCTGCGCGTTTATCGACAATCCGGAAATGTCCATTGATGAACTCATGACCTATGTGACCGGGCCGGATTTCCCCACCGGAGGCATTATCTTCGGCCGCCGGGGCATTAAAGAAGCCTACAGAACCGGCCGGGGCAAGCTCCTGGTCCGGGGTAAATTCGTTATAGAAACCAATAAATCCGGCCGGGAAGCAATCATTTTTAACGAGATCCCCTACGCGGTCAACAAGGGTTCTCTCCTGGTCCGGCTGGGCGAACTGATCCGGGAAAAAGTGATCGACGGTATCTCCGAGCTCCGGGACGAATCCGACCGGGACGGCCTGCGGATCGTGATAGAGCTTAAACGGGGCGCCATTATAAAGGTGGTGCTGAACCAGCTCTTTTCCCACACCACCCTGCAGTCCTCCTTCGGGATAATCAACCTTGCCCTGGTAAACAACCAGCCCAAGTGCCTCAACCTCAAGGAACTTATCCATTATTTCGTGGAGCACCGGGTCGACGTGGTCACCCGGCGGACAAGGTTCGACCTCCGCAAAGCCGAGGAACGGGCCCATATTTTGGAAGGACTGGTTATTGCCCTGGCGAACATCGACGAGGTGGTGGCCATAATCAAGGCTTCCCGGGACATCAATATCGCCAAGATGAGTCTCCAGGAACGGTTCCTGCTTTCCGAGATCCAGGCTCAGGCCATTGTGGACATGCGCCTGGGACGTCTCACCAGTCTGGAAGTTGAAAAGCTCCAGCAGGAACTGGCGGAGCTGAAGACGCTCATCGCCTACCTTAAATCACTCCTGGAGGACGAGAAAAAACTCCGGGGTGTTATAAAAGATGAAACCCAAAGCATCTCCGACCGCTACGGGGATGACCGGCGGACGGAAATCGTCAACGGCGAAGTGGAAAATATCAACATCGAGGATCTGATCAAAAAAGAAGAGATGATGATCCTTATCTCCAACCTGGGATACGTTAAGCGGGTGCCCTGTTCTTCCTATAAACATCAGGGCCGGGGCGGCAAAGGTATGAACAGCGCCAAACTGACCGAAGACGACTTTGTGGAGCAGATCTTTGTGGCTTCCACCCATGAATACATCATGTTCATTACCAGCGCGGGAAAGGCCTACTGGATGAAGGTCCACGAACTCCCCGAGGGGACCAGGACGTCCAAGGGTTCCCATATCAAGAGCCTTCTGACGGTTTCCCCCAACGAAGACATTACCGCCATTGTGGCGCTCAAGGAATTTTCCGATGACCAGTACCTGTTTATGGGAACCGCCCGGGGGGTGGTCAAGAAGGTAAAGACCTCGGAATTCTCCAACGCGAAAACCCGGGGCATCATCGCCATCCGCCTCGATGAAGGTGACAAACTGGTCAGCGCCCTGCTCACCACCGGCAAGGATGGGGTGGTGCTTATTTCCCGCAAAGGCCAGGCCCTGCGTACCGAAGAGGAGTATGTCCGGCCCATGGGGCGGTCTTCCCGGGGTGTGGGCGGCATGCGGCTCAGCAACGATGACGAACTGACCGGGGTGCTCCGGGTGGATGGCGCTGAAAAAATGCTTATCCTTTCGGAATACGGCTACGGCAAGCGGGTTTCCTTTGATGAATTTTCCCCCCACGGCAGAGGTACCGGCGGGCAGAAAATCTATACGGTAAGCGAGCGGACCGGAGAAATAGTCGGCTGTGTCACGGTGCTTGAGGACGAGGAAATCATGTGCATCACCAGCCAGGGCAAATCCATTAAGCTGGCGGTTTCCTCGATTCCCATTATGGGCAGAGCCGCCCAGGGTGTCCGGATCCTTACTATTGACCAGCCTGATTTCGTTATCGGCGTCGACCGTATCGCCCAGGAAGAAAAGATGATTGAAATAAACAATGACGCCTGCGCTCCCGAGGCTTCCGGCGGGGATGAAACTCAGGATCCCGAAGAAGATGAAAATTCCCTCCGGGATGAGCCGGATGAGGATGAACAGAATTCCGATTCCTGATTGATTTTTTGTGCCGGTATAAGCCTTTCCCGCATGACCCGGGAAAGGCTTTTTTTTTCACCTATACGGATGTCCTGTATTACCCCTTGCCATCGTTCAATTATGACTATATATTCTTCTAAATTGAACAAAGGAAATATTATGGCAAAGAAACTATGCGCTGCAGGAATTATCCTGATCGCCCTGCTGGGGCTCGGCTCGTGCGGTAAGAAAAATGATAACAAAGTCGTTATTTACGCCAGCACCGAAGATTTCAGAACCGAACACATTCAGAAACTGCTCAAGGAGCGGTTCCCTGATTATGACATCACCGTCCAGTTCCTGTCCACGGGAAACCACGCCGCCAAGCTCAAGGCCGAAGGCACCTCAACGGAAGCGGATATCAGTATTTGTCTTGAGGAAAGTTATCTGGAAAACGTAAAGGATGTGTTTGCCGACCTTTCATCCTATGATGCATCGGAATTCCTGCCGGAACTCGTTCCCGCCCACCGCCGGTATCTGCCCTGGGACCGGGGCAGCGCCTCCATTATAATAAACCGGAAAATGCTTAATGACCGGGGCCTGCCGGTTCCCACGTCCTACGCGGATCTTCTGAAACCCGAGTACAAAGACCTTGTTTCCATGGCGAACCCCAAAACATCAGGGTCCGCATACTCTTTCCTCAAAAGCCTGGTCAACGCCTGGGGCGAAGACGAAGCGCTTGCGTATTTCGACAAGTTTGCCGAAAACGTACTCCAGTTTACCACCTCCGGTTCGGGGCCGGTCAATGCCCTGATACAGGGGGAAGCCGCCGTAGCGCTGGGTATGACCTTTCACGCGGTAGAGGTTATGAATAAAGACGGCGCTGATCTGGAAATACTTTTCTTTGAGGAAGGCGCTCCCTACAATATCACCGGCATGGCCATGATAAAGGGCAAGGAAACGCGGCCCGCAGTTAAGGAAGTTTTTGATTTCACCATGACCAAACTGGTCCGGGACGACAAGGAATTATTCTTACCCGAACAGATAATGGTTAATCAGACAAATAACATTCCCAATTATCCCCGGAATATCCCCTATGCTGATATGACCGGCGCGCAGGACATGGCCGAAAAGGAACGGATTCTCAATAAATGGAAGTACTGACGCCTCCAAAACTCCGGGCGGAAAATCTTGTCCAGGTATTCAACCGGCAGGAAGTGCTCCACGACATCAGTTTTGATGTTAAGGATGGTGAATTTCTTTCCATCCTGGGGCCGTCCGGGTGCGGAAAAACAACCATACTCAGAATACTGATCGGCCTTTTGGAGCCCATCTCCGGCAGGATTATCAAGGATGGTGTTGATATAACCAAAACCAAGCCGTCAAAACGGAATATGGGCATTGTGTTCCAGAATTACGCCCTGTTTCAGAATATGACGGTTCTCGAAAATATTGCCTATGCTCTCCGGTTTAATCCGGAACTCAGGACCAAAGCCCGTTCCATTGCGGAAGATATAATTGAGCAGGTCGGGCTGACGGAGCACATTCAAAAAAAACCGTATAAGCTTTCCGGCGGCCAGCAGCAGCGGGTCGCCATTGCCCGGACCCTGGCGCTTAATCCGGAGATCATTCTGTTTGACGAGCCCATGTCCGCCCTTGACGCGGCCACCCGGCTTCTGCTCCGGGAGGAAATAAAACGGATACAGGGTAAATTCCGTTCCACCATGGTCTATATAACCCATGACCAGGAAGAAGCCTTTGCGCTTTCCGACCGTATCATGGTCATGAATACCGGTACAATCCAGCAGCTTGGCACGCCGGAGGAACTCATCCGGAATCCCGCAAACCAGTTTGTCAGGGAATTCGTCATTGACAACCTCCAGAGAAAAATTGATTCCCTGGTAAAATACGTAGAGGCTGGCAGGTGAAGTTCCAGAGAATTACCGCTGTCAAACTCCTGATAGCGTGTTTTATGCTGGTAACGGTTGTTTTTCCGCTGATCACCATGCTGGTAAACCTGGCCGGCACGGATGTCGCCGGTATAATTACCAGCGTCCAGTTCAGGCAGGCGCTCAGGCATTCCCTGGTTTCGGCCGCGGCCGGTACGGTTATTTCAATTGTTATAGCGTATATTTTCGCGCTCTGTGTCGCCCGGACGAATATGCCCCACCGGGGCGTCTTCAGTGTTCTGGCTACGGTACCCATGCTCATACCGTCCATTTCCCACGGGTTCGGCCTGCTCATACTCCTGGGCTCCAACGGCATACTGACACGGTTTTTCGGATGGTCCGGATCGGTGTACGGGTTCGGCGGTATCGTCATAGGAGCGGTGCTGTACGCCTTTCCCGTGGCCTTTCTTATGCTTGTGGATGTGCTGAAATACGAAGACGGATCCCCCTACGAAGCCGCGGCGGTCCTCGGGATTCCCCGGAAGAACCAGTTTTTTTCCATCACCTTTCCGTATCTCAGAAAACCGCTTATCTCGGTGGTTTTTGCAACATTCACCCTGATTTTCACCGACTACGGCATCGCGCTTATGATCGGCGGCCGGTATATGACCCTTCCGGTATTTATGTACCAGGAAGTCATCGGGCTGCTGAATTTCGGCAAAGGAAGCGTGGTTGGCGCCGTTCTGCTGATTCCCGCGGTTATTGCCTTTGCCTTTGACCTCATGAACAAGGACCGGGGCAATCAGTCCTTTGTGGTTCAGACCATATCGAAACCGGAAAACAAATCCCGGGATATGGCAGCCATGGTTTACTGCGTCATTATCTGCGCCGCCATTGCCCTGCCTATTATCGTGTTCGCGGTTATTTCCTTTGTCAGAAAGTATCCCCTGGATATGCGGTTTTCCTTTGACAATGTGCTTAAGACCATGAATCTCGGCGCGGGGAGGTACCTTCTCAATTCCCTGGTTATTTCTCTGGGGGTATCGGTGCTCGGCACCATAGTGTCCTACTTTACCGCGTATTTTACCGCCCGCACCCCGGGGAAATCATCGAAGTTCCTGCACCTTATTTCGATAACCTCCCTGGCGATTCCCGGGATGGTCCTGGGTTTGTCCTATGTGCTCTTTTTTAAGGGATCCTTTATATACGGAACCATAGCCATCCTCATCCTGGTAAATACCGTGCATTTTATGGCCTCCCCGTACCTTATGGCATACAATTCCCTGGGAAAACTCAACAGCAATCTCGAAGCGGTGGGCCTTACGCTGGGCATCAGCAGACGCAGCATTATCAAGGATGTGCTGATTCCCCAGACAAAACTTACCATACTTGAAATGTTTTCCTATTTTTTCGTAAACTGTATGATGACAATTTCAGCGGTATCCTTTTTAAGTACGGTCCGCAACAAACCCATATCCCTGATGATTACCCAGTTCGAAGCGCAGATGCTCCTGGAAAGCTCCGCCTTTGTCTCACTAATCATCCTGGGATGCAACCTTCTGATGAAAACAGCCGTGTATCTTATTGACCGGAAAGTGAAGAAATCCGGAGAGCTGTAATGGATCTCAGCAGAAATCAATTTGATGTGCTCACATTCCTTGAAAAAACCCACGAAACGAAAGATCCTACCCAGCGGGCGGTTGCCCGGGGAACAGGCCTTTCGCTGGGAACCGTCAACAAAACGATTTTCCAGCTCACCGAGCTTGATTTTCTCGACGGTCTCCGGGTCAGCCAAAAGGGGCTCAAAGCCCTTGAGCCGTACCGGGTAAAGCGGGCGGTTTTTATTGCCGCCGGGTTCGGATCCCGGATGGTTCCCGTGACCCTCAACACCCCAAAGGCGCTGATCCGCGTCAAGGGTGTCAGGATAATTGACAGCCTCCTTGACGCGGTGGTTGCCGCGGGGATCGAGGAAATCGTTCTGGTCCGCGGATACCTCAGGGAACAGTTTGACCAGCTGCTGCTTAAATATCCCATGATTTCGTTTTTCGAAAATCCCAGCTATAATGAATCGAACAATATCTCCTCCGCCACGTGTGTCCGGAATCTCCTGAAAAACGCCTACGTTTTCGAAGGGGACCTCCTGCTGAAGAACCCGAAATTGATAACGAAATACCAGTATACCAGCAATTACCTCGGGGTTCCGGTGGAAGTTACCGATGACTGGTGTTTTGAGACAAAAAACGGCATCATCACCAAAATCAAGGTCGGCGGCCGCAGCTGCTACCGCATGTTCGGGATTTCATACTGGAATGAGACGGACGGGGCCAAGCTGGCGGAGCATATCAAACAGGTTTATGAAATGCCCGGAGGCAAAGAACGCTACTGGGACCAGGTTCCCCTCGAATACCATATTAAGGATTATAAAGTTGAAATCCGGGAATGTACCGTCGACGATATTACGGAAATCAACACATTCTCCGAGCTCAGACAGCTCGATGAAACCTACCGGGTATAGGCTTTGATCTGTCCGCTAAAAAGCGGTATATTGTATGTATATTCTGCTTTTTACAGCCGGAAGTATCCGAATTTCAAGTTAAAAAGCGTATCAATGCAAGGAGAAATTATGCGTTCAATTGGTAAAATTCTTATTTCCGCGGCTGCCGCTGCCTTGGTTTTTGCGTCCTGCGCAAGCGGGCCCTCCGCCGGAAAGACTACGGTCAATTTCAGCGAAATCCAGGGGAAGGAATGGAAGCTCGTGGAAGTCAAAGATCCCGCCGTTCCGATAACGCTGAACCGGTCCAAAATGGAGTCCGATAGCATGGGCAATATGTACACCATTGAATTCCTGACGGACGGGAAAATCAGCGGCACCGGTGCGCCGAACCGGTATTTCGGACCCTATGAACTCGGTGACGGACAGGCGATCAAATTCGGGAATGTGGCCAGTACCCTCATGGCAAATATCGTGGATCCCTTCGGTCTCAGGGAATACCAGTACTTCACCTACCTCGGCAGCGTAACCCGGTGGAACGTGAACGGCAAGGGGCAGCTCGAACTGTACACTGCCAATTCCGCCGGCACGGAAACCGTGCTGGTATTTTCGGATAAATAACCATCCCCTGACCCTCCCCCGGGCGGGTCAGGCAGAAAAAAGGCTGTTCCGTCAAAAGGAACAGCCTTTTTTAATTCAGTACCAATTCCATTTGTTTTCGCGTTTTCCCGATGAGGCGGCGCTTTTCGCGTCAACCGTATCGGATTTTCCCACCAGAACAAGCTCCATGGGAACGTACCCTTCGGGGATACTGAAACGCGAGAAATCCGCTGCCGCCAGTGCCCGGGCGGGCTGACCGAACATGTGGGTCCCGTATCCCATAGCCTTTGCCGCCAGTGAAAAATAACCGTATGAGATTCCCATATCAACGGTACTCCCGTTCTGGGGAACACTGATTATAAGCAGTACGGTCCCCCGGGTCGGTTTAATCTGCGGGGTGGTGGCCAGCTTCATCTGTTCATTGTAATCGGTCACCACGGTATACCAGTATTTCTGGGTGCTCGATCCGTTTTCGGGTTTCATGGCCGCTTTGAGCATGGTCTCGATTTCGTTTTTCGTCGGCTGGGTACTGTTCGCGTCGAAAGTCAGGATCGTATCTTCCGTTGAGAGTATCCACCGGGGAATATCCATCCCGGATGTACCGGCTTGACCAGTTGATTTTGCCGTACATCCCGGAATGCTGAAAACCAATACCGCTGCCGCGATAAAAACTCCAAATCTTCTCATTTCTTTACTCCTTCCGAGTGTTTTAGTTAACTATACTGACGGCGATTCCCCGTGAACAAGCGAAATTTTGTGCTGAGATGGATTTTATGCGATAAAACCAGTATAAATCTGAATAATATACTATGAACTCCGGATGCAGGGTTTTTATTATGTATCTGTGCCTCAAAGAATTTATAAATGGTTTTATATCATGACATTCGGTGTCATGTTATATGTGGTATTCTGAAAAAAATCAGAAAGGAGATTAGTATGCCGAGACCGACCAATAAAACGGAACTCCTGGCCCTCAGTGACGAAAATCTGGAAAAACTTCTGGTGTTTATCGATTCGATTCCCGGAGATATGCGGGAAAAAACGTATGAACTGAATGAACGGGACAGGACCATCAGCGATGTGGTCTGCCATCTCCACGAATGGCACAACCTGATGGAACACTGGTATACCGTGGGCATGTCCGGAAAAAAGCCGGCGATTCCCGGAGAGGGATATACCTGGCAGACCCTGCCGGCGTTCAACCGGAAGATCTGGGAACGGTACAAGGATACCGGGTTAAAAGAGGCCATTGCCCTGCTTAAGAAGAGCCATAAAAAAATAATGAAGCTTATCGAAAAACACAGCAATGAAGAGCTCTTTACGAAAAAGCAGTACCCCTGGACGGGAACCACATCCCTGGGGGCGTATTTTATCTCCAGCACTTCCAGCCATTACGACTGGGGCCTTAAAACTATCAAGCCTATAAAAAAGCTTATTGCATAGGCGGGGAAGCGCAGAGTCTGACAAGCCGGAAAGCACCCGAGGAGTACCGGGGCCGCGGGTCCTGTCGTATAAAAATGGGTTTGGCTCCTCAGCGGCCTACGGCCTCGAAAGTCGCTCAAACCCATTTTTATACGCCACCCGGCGTTACTAGTCCTGCCCGGGTGCTTTCCGGCTTAACCGGCTCGGTGCTGCCCTACGTGGGGGCTGCTCCCTCACCCAGCCGGCACAGAAGCATGGTGTAAAAAGGTACCGCGGGGTGTCGGGTAAAAGGGTGAAGGAGCGACTTTCGAGACCTTTAGGTCGACGAGGAGCCCTTCATCCTTTTACCCGACGGGACCCGCAGAATTGCTATATCCATGCTTCTGTACCGGGCGCCCTGCGCTTTACATGGTTTTCTCTATAACCTATAATTTTAATAATCTATTATTTTTGAGGGGATTGTATGCGTACAATTGCTAAAAACATCGGTACCGCCCTGCTTGCCATGGCGGTACTTATCGGCTGCGGTACGGCACCATCCAAGGGGCCGTCCTATGATTTTACTCCGGGTACCTATGAAGGCGAAGGCCAGGGCTTCGGCGGGCCGGTAAAAATTACGGTTACGGTCAGCAGTGACCGCATCGAATCGATTACCATCACCGAACACAGTGAAACTCCCGGTATCGGCAGTGTCGCTGTGGAGCAGCTGCCGGGGAAGATTATTGAGGCCCAGTCCCTGGGAATCGACGCGATCTCCGGCTGCACGGTAACGAGTAACGCCATATTCAGCGGCGTCAAGGCTGCCCTGGCTTCATCCGGAGTCAACCTGACCCAGCTTACAGCGGCGCCTTCAAAGGCCGGAGCTGCCCGGGGACAGAGCATTGATATGAACGCCCAGTATGTGGTGGTCGGAGCCGGAGGCGCCGGGCTGACCGCCGCCATCGCCGCGGCCCAGCAGGGCGTCCAGGTACTGGTGCTGGAAAAGATGACCTACCCCGGAGGCGCCACAGCCATGTCCGGAGGGGGAACCGCCGCCACCGGATCGAAGTGGCAGAAAGCCGCCGGGGTTACCGATACGCCGGAATGGCTTTTTATGGATATGCTTTTAAACGGCCATTTCTACAATGATCCCCGGACAACCTGGCTTTTCGCCAATACCGCGGGCCCTTCCTTCGACTGGCTGGTGGATCCTGCCGGCGCGGCGGTGCCCTACAGCGACAGGCTCAGCGGCCCCTCGGCGGAACACCGGGTGGGACGGTCTTATTCCGCGGTGGGCGGCGGTCCCGGTATGGTGGATGCCCTGGTAAAGCGGGCCGAAGCCGTGGGGGTGGAGTTTATGTATTCCACCAGGGCGGAGGAATTAATTGTTGAAAACGGCAGAATCACCGGCGTTATTGCCGGCGACGGCGCGGGCAACCGCTACCGGATCACCGCCGGCGCGGTGCTTCTGGCAACCGGCGGTTACGGGGCCAACGACAAATACGTCCCCGCGGAAGTCCGGAAGCTCCCCTATGCCGGATCGGTGTCCGCCACCGGAGACGGCCTCGAGATGGCTATAGCTGCCGGAGCAGCCACCTTCAATCTCGATAAAATCAACATCCAGCCCCACAGCATCAGGCTTCCCGACGGACGTGGCCAGCATACGTTCCAGGGGTGCCGGTATGTGTACTCCAGCACCGGCGGTATCCTGGTTTCCCAGGACGGAGTCCGGATCGTCAATGAGAACGCTTCTAATTACGACATCCTCCAGGCCATGCTGCCCCAGAAGCAGTGTTTTATGATTATGGACGATCCGACCTATAAACAGTACATCCAGACCGCCATTGCGTCGCGGAACTTTACCCAGGCCCAGGCGGACGAATGGCTTGCGGCGAACGGCACCATGACCCCGATTTTCGCTTCCGGGGACACCCTGGAAGCCCTGGCCCGCACCATCGGTGCGCCTCCGGCGGCACTGGCCGGCACCGTTGCGAACTACACCAAGTATGTGGCTGCCGGAAAGGACCCGGATTTCGGCAGGACCCCGGCGAAAGCCCTGTCCTCAAGCGGTCCCTATTACGCGGTGGCCATGGATCTCCGGTATTACGCTACCCTGGGGGGAATCCGTATCAACGAGCTGCTGGAGGTGGTGGATTCCAGCGATAAAACCCTGCCGGGACTGTATGCCGCCGGGGAAATCGTAGCCGGTGTGAACGGCGATATCTATACCAGTTCCACCTGTGTGGGCTGGGCGGTAACCAGCGGGTACCAGGCGGGACTCCAGGCCGCGAAGGCGCTTAAATAGCGATTCATTTCTTAATTGCAGCAATCGGGGCTGTCCGGGAAATATTCCGGCAGCCCCGTTATTTTTTATTTGTGTTTCTATTGACAGAAACAGATCTGCCATATATGATGTTTCTTCAAGGAGAAACATCATGGGCAATTACTTTAAGGATTTTCCAGACGGAAAAGGATATTTCGGTGAATACGGCGGATCATACGTACCGGAGGTGCTTCAGCGGGAAATGGATAAGATCAATGACGCGTACTTTTCCATAAGCAAATCCCATGAATTTATTTCCGAACTCCGGAATATACGGAAACATTTCCAGGGCCGGCCAACGCCGGTGTATTTCTGCAAAAACCTTTCAAACCGCTGCGGCGGACGGATTTATCTTAAACGGGAAGATCTCAACCATACCGGAGCGCATAAGCTTAACCATTGCATGGGAGAAGGTCTCCTGGCAAAGTATATGGGCAAGAAAAGGCTGATCGCCGAAACCGGCGCCGGCCAGCACGGTGTGGCCCTGGCAACGGCGGCGGCGTATTTCGGGCTGGAATGCGAGATCCACATGGGCGAGGTCGACATAGCCAAGGAACATCCCAATGTGGTCCGGATGCGGCTTCTGGGGGCCGAGGTTGTCCCCGTTTCAAAAGGACTCAAGACACTGAAGGAAGCGGTGGACTCGGCCTTTGAGGCGTATCTCCAGGATCCTGAAAACACGATTTACTGTATCGGAAGTGTCATGGGCCCCCACCCGTTCCCCATGATGGTCAGGGATTTCCAGCGGGTGGTCGGCATTGAAGCCCGGGAACAGTTTTTTGACATGACCGGGGAACTCCCCGACACGGTCACCGCCTGTGTGGGCGGCGGCTCCAACGCCATGGGGATTTTTTCCGGATTCCTGGATGACGAAGCGGTCCGCCTGATGGGGGTCGAACCCGCGGGCCGTTCCCTGAAAATCGGGGACCATGCCGCGAGTCTCACCTTCGGCAAACCCGGAGTCCTTCACGGATCGAAGAATTACATGCTCCAGGATGAAGCGGGAGAACCCCAGCCGGTATATTCCATCGCCAGCGGTCTGGATTACCCCGGGTCCGGCCCGGAACACTGTATGCTCAAGGATCTTGGCCGGGTGGAATACACCACCGCGGATGATGAGGAATGTCTGAATGCGTTTTATACCCTTTCCCGGGTGGAGGGAATCATCCCTGCCCTGGAGAGTTCCCATGCCCTGGCCTACGCCATGAAGTACGCGGAGCAAAATCCCCGCAAATCAATTCTGGTTAATCTTTCCGGCCGGGGAGACAAGGATATTGATTTTGTTGTTGAGAATTACGGGGTCAGGGAAATAGCAGAGTAATTGAATCCCTACTCATCAGCGGCAGCGTACCCGCAGTATGCAGAAGGATCCATATACTGCGGGCACCCTGGGATTTATTGCACCTTTCACTGATTAACGGTACTCTGAGAACAGTGCGGAGGTGTTTATGAAGAACCATTATCCTGTGATCTGCATCCTGCTTTCAGTTTTCCTGGCAGGATGCGCGGCCGTGCCTGACGCGGTCTCGGATAATTCAACCATGTTAGTCGGGGAAGTGTACTTTACCGGAAAAAACCTCACCGGAACACCGTCATTAAACAGCGGATTATCAAAGAATGCCACGGAAGTAACCATCGCCGATGGTAACGGAAATGAGTATCTGCTCAAGACTGACCGGGCCGGAATATTTTACCTGCCCAATATCCAGGAGGGTCCGTACTATTTAGTAAAACTGCTCAAGCGGTCCGACCGGGGCGGATGGGTTTCCGTTACCCTTAATCCCCGGTTTGAGTTTCCCGTAACCGGCGGAAGAGTCAACAATGCCGGCAGAATTGAATGGCACAGGGATGGTAAAAAATCAAGCTTTACCTATAGTGAGACCTATGAACCGGTTAAAAGCGATTTTGGAAAAAGATATAAAAAATCAAACTGGAATACCATGTCCTGGGTAAATGTGCCGCTGAAATAATAATCATTCAAATTATGGCAGGAAATACAATTCAAAGGAAACGCTATACAAATACTATAAAACTCAATCTGGCGGACGAAACCCAAATATTTGATCCTTTTTCAATCTCACCGAAAGGATTTCTCAGTATCAGCGGTACGGCGGCTGATGAAAATTTAAGAATCAATAATGAAATAATCGAATACTTGAAACGTGAAATAGAGTACATCCCAATCATTAACAATTTAAGTATAGAGATAGAAATGCCCCCGCAGAAAACAGAAATTTTAAAACAGTTAATCAATAAAAAATTAAGGCGGGAAATCGATAACCTCCTGAAAGAGAATAAGCGGAAAAAGAGGACCGCGGGTATATTAACTTTTTTTGGATTGGCTGTATTTTCAATATACACTATAGTACCGTATTTTAGGGACAGAGCGGCCCTTAATGAACTGTTTGTAATAATGAGCTGGGTGCTGATATGGCGCGCGGTGGAATTATTCTTTTTCGAAAGGGCCGGAAATAATCTTAAAAGAAGAAGGCTTTTACAAATCTATTCAGCGGATTATAAAAGAAAAAACCCCTGAACCCGGCGGCCGGTATACCAGGCTGCCGGGTCCCGCGGCGTTAGGTAAGCCTTACTGGTCAGTATTCTGCTGATTCACGGTTTTGTATTTTTTTGTATCGGGATCCCATACATAGGTATTCCAGGCCAGTTCCAGATACTCATCATCAATAATTTCCAGTATGGTAAATCCGTTTCCGGTATATTCCGCGGGCGGAAATATTGATTCAAAATTGATGAACACGGGAACCGCGCACAGTTCTTCAAAAATATTTGCCGGGGTATTAAATCCGTAAACACAAAAAACATAGCCAACATTCTGATTCTGTGAGAATAACGCTATTTCATTAATCCCATCATGATTAAAATCACCCATTGAGATTGCTTCGTTTCCAAGGATGGTTCCGCCTATTTTTTCCATTAACGCCTGCTTGTGATGTAAAAGCAGCGCGATTTGCCCGCAGAAAAAACTGCCGGTGATTTTTTGATTTTCATCAAAGGTATACAAATAAAAAATTTGGCCTTTCTGATTATTCCAGCATACGAGAAATGTCAGCAAATCCGGGATTACATTGTCCGCCGCCGCGATTGCGGATATATTCATGAGGTCGGTGATCTTCATGGAAGTATTTTCAAATCCGTAAAAGTCACTCTGGTATTTTTCAATCTCATTCCGGTAGTACTCAACCGGGAAAACCATCCGCGCCGTGTTTTCATTTTTGCGGGAGGATTCCCGGTTATGGGTATTGCCGGATGATTCTCCGGCGGCCGCGTATTTTTCCGCGTTAGTAAAGAATTCGTTGGGTATGGCCAGATCAACACCCAGTACGGCGTTTAATCCGTTGATTTTGCCTATATGCTTGGCAATGGTTACGAACATTCTCCCCGAAAAGTAATCCTCATAGTATTCCGTTGCGACCGCCGCCCCATCCGCGTCCATGGCCAGTATATACCAATACCGTTCCGTTGGGTTCCAATTACCGTCGGGGATCCAGCCATCGCTGAAGACAGCGGTATTATCGGAAAAAGCGACGTATACTATTCCTCCATCGGTTTTATCATTGGCAAACCTGACGCATGCATCTTCAACGGCTTTTTTGGTATCAAGTATAATTAGCGTACTGCCGATTTCATCAAGTAATTTCTTCTGGCTGTCCAGCCAACTGTCGTACGCGGCCGCGTTTTTTATTTCCGCGCTGTTTATCGAATAATCTATTTTTAAGCCGCCGTTTTTTACTTCCAGATCATCCTCAAGTATTTTGATTTCCACATCATGCTTTGACGGAAACCAATGGTCATATTCATTTACCGTTATTTCCGCTTCAATGGTATCATTCCTGAAATATATCTTCTCAAAATCCCCTATTACCGCGTCTGTCCAATAATACTGCCAGCCGGCTTTTAATTCAAAGTCATGAGTAATGTTTTCTCTGTCCGTCACCAGCAGTACGGCGTTACTTGGGCCATTCAGAATTTCCAGTGACTTTCTGCATGGGACAGAAAAACAGCCGGATACTGTCAGGCACAATACAGTCAGAGAAAAAAGCATTACACAGGTCCCCGTTTTATTTGCCACTGCGAATTTCCTTTTTATGGTCCCCGGTGCCGCAGTATTTTTCCAGGGTTCCGATATGCATTGGATAAAACATTTCTTTGTTTTCCAGGAGTTTTTTCAATTCCCGCTTTTTTATCCACCGTATGTTTTTTGACTCATCGCTTTCTTTTTGTACGGACCAGCCGTTCTGTACGGTACACAAAAATATCTGGACAATTACCGGATAATACCCTTCCAGATTCTGAGCGTTGCTGTATGTTTCATAGCTTAATACTTTGTATCCGTTTTTTTCTATAACCGCGGATTGGGCTTCTCCGTCAATTTTTGCAACAGTTAATCCCGTCTCCTCAAATATTTCTCTGCGCAGACAATCATAGATATTTTCGTATTCCCGTACTTTGCCGGCGGGTATTTCTATCAGGCCCTTTTCAGCCTCAAAATCATTCTTCACCCTATCCTGGATCAGGATATATTCTTCCCCGTTTTTTTCCGTAACAATAATTCCGCCCGCCGCGGGGATAGAAAATCTTTCCTTCATTATTTCTCCTGATTTTTCAGATGCCGGGTCGAGGCCGCACACGTTTTGCCGGTTTAATCATATTAAAAAAGTATTATGCCAAATAACTCGAACGCGATTTTATAGCTCGCGAATACTAGTATCACCGGTATTATCAGTAATTGATAATATTTTGTCTTCTTCTTCAGCGCGTATCCTTTAATAATACATAACAGCGGCAGTAATATAAAGTTAGCTTTCCAAATGGACGTAAAATATTCAAAACTATGTATTGACATGACAATGGTAAACAGCAAATACAGACTATTAATTGCGGTCAGTATTATTCCCGCAGGCAGCTTATTTTTCCAAAAGATATGTAAATACTTCAGATTAAAAAATATGGGTGTTATGAATAACGTCAAGAATGTCATGAATAATGATCGCTGGAGTATATATTTTCTGTACGCAATATCACTGTTCTCAATGGTCCCGGTATTATTATTTTCTATCGGAAATGTTTTCTTTAAATTAAGCGCGATGCGTTCGTCTTCATCCCTGACATATACGCGGATCGGTCCGACTATTAAATCATCGCCGGTATATAATTTTGACCCGCCGAATAAGTTTTGAACATCCAGATTTTTTATAAAATACGGAATGGTATGTCTCTGTAATATTTCCGCAAACTGCAGCGCGCGGGTTTCACTGTTTGTTGAAAATACGCATTTTTCCATCAAGCCCTGCCTGCTATTCGAGTCTGTTTATTATTACCGGACAGCCATATTGGTACGCCTCCGCGGGATATACCGCTAGCCACTGTCCAGCTCTTCGGGGTTATCAATGGTGAACGTATCAATACCGTACGACATTAATCTTTTTGCCGTTCCGAGATTCTGCCCTGTCCCCCAGGCGCCGCAGATAAACCCGGTGGCTTTTACTTTTTCGATTATTTCTTTCGCCTTAATCCTTGGTCCGCATAATAGTATTGCCGTGACATTGCGGGAAGCCGCTTTTTCCAATATGCCGTCAATTTCATCTTCGGAATAATTCGGCAGCGCGTCCGGATTCGCAGAAACCAACGCCGTTAAATCGGCCGTTCCTTCACTGCCGTCTTCCTGCTCCGGCTTTACGATCCATCCAACGGGTATACCGCTGTTGTGTTCTTTGATTTCCCGGATCATCTCCAAATCAAAAGAAGTCAGAATATAATTTTTAAGGGCGCTGAGCTTTTCCGGGAGCGTATGAACCGTTTCTTTGTTGTTTCCTTTTATATGGATCTGCTGGAAAATATGGCCAGGGATTATTTCCTGAATTTCTTTAAAAGACGCCGCGCGGCAAGGCCCGTATTTCTCATTTCCGGTATTGATTTTTTCCAGCTCCGGCCATGACAGATTATCAATATCGAGGTTATGCTCTTTTAGTAACCGGGGCTCGATAAGCACGATTCTTCGGTCTTCGCAATAGGCGACATCGTATTCGATGGCCTGTGCCCCGTAACCGACGGCCCATTGTATGGTCAGCAGGCTATTCGGCGGATACCCCAGTGATCTGCCGCCGCCTCTATGATAAACAGGTATACTCATTTATTTCTCTTAAAAAGCTTTCCCGCCCGGACCAATTTGTTCCGGACGGGAATTATGGAAAAGTACTGATTTTAAAATGATAAGCTATAGATCTTTTATCCGTCTACCCGGATAAAGTTAAAAGGCGTAATAGTCGTCGTGGTTAAAACTTGCCCGGCCATTTTCCCAAACAAACTGCCTTTCACTCCCGTCTGAACTATTAATAATCTTATTCAACCTACCGTTTCCATCATATTCCCGGGTTGTTCTTATGTTTCCGTCCGAATCTGTCGTGGTGGTCCGTTTCCCTGAGCGGTCGTATTGGAAATCATAAGCAGATCGTAATATGTCAGGAGCATTATATCTTTCCTGTCGGATTTTTCTTCCGTCATCAAAAAAATAATGTGTATATGCCAATAACGTCCCATCTGAAATACTTACCTCATTTAATCTTGTTAAAACATTATCGCTGTCATATTCATACTGTGCTTCGCCTATTTTAGAATTGAACTCATTATAATATTCTTCTTTAATGCGCTGACCCCGCGCATTGTTGGTATAGACATTCACACTAGTAAGTTCGCCTGAGGAAGTATCTAATGTTTCAGTTCTTGATAGAGAGCCATTGTCGTTGTAGTAATAGACCCACTGCCGCGATGTTGATGGTTCAGTCTGTGTTTTAATTCTCATCGGACCGCCACCTGAGCCGCTGCCTGAGTCGCAGCTTCCAATAAAAAGAGCCAGCAGCAGTATCAAACCGGTCTTTATTATTTTTCGCATAATCATCTCCAAAGAATTGATTTCCACCGTTATATCAATGGTATACAAAAAACGCGGATGGTTATTCTTTTATCCACGTACCATTAAACCCCGATGTATTGGAATTGGGATAAGAAAAATCAGAAATGGTCAGAGTTTTTTTATCACCTGATAATTTAACTGTAGCCGTAGCCGTAATTGATGGAGACCAATTAAAGCTTATAATATCTCCATTTAATGAATAATCCCTGGTATATTGAACCGCACCCGAATATTCATAACTGTACGTTGTTTCAGCAAATATAAGTTTAGTTGATGAAGTACCCTCCTTTGCCCACGTTCCCCGCAATGAGCTCGTTGTGACTTTACTGGAAGACGTTGAACCATTATCACATCCCAAAAGCACGGTTAACGACACTAAACACGCGATTCCAACCAGCGCCAATTTCCACTTCTTCATTGTAGCCTCCTTTAGGTGAAAAAGATTGATATCCTTGTACCGTGATTATACCACCGTATTCCTTTTTTTCCGGCTTTTTTAGATTTTTCCCTGGGAAATGATATATTAAATTCTTTAACGTTAAAGAAATCGAAACCGTGCGAGTAAGTTGACGATACCAATGTGAAATGAGTATCTGCCCAAAACGGACAGCTTCCAATGCCGCCAATTTTCGGGACAAAGCTAACGCAGCCGGTGAATGAGTCCGCAATGCCGGCAGCGTTAACTTTGTCCCGGGGAAAGTCATCTTCCCCAAACATAAGCGGTTATTTTTTCGTCTTTGTCTGTATGGATTCCGCTTCATCAAGCAGTGTTAAAAAACCGCCGCGGTACCCGTCGGCATCGTCGCCTTTGGACTGCCGGGCCATATCCCTGACCAGACTGTACGTTGCGGTTCCTTTATACGGACTGTCCCGTAACAGCATACCAAAGGCGGCGACCGAGGCCGCGAAAGTAAAATCATCGGACGCTGTGTTTTCTGCAGCTATGGAATCCGTTTTTACCGGAAAACTGATAAATTCGCTTACCGTCTCATTGGGATTTTTATACCGCATCTTTACCGTTAAAAGCTCATCCCAATACTGGTTTGCGGGTTGTTTAGCATTCGGTACTGAATATTTAAGGGGATCAACCTGTGGCAGACTATCCGCTTCCCGGCCGGGAGGGATCAGTTCATAAAACGCGGTGACCCTGTGGCCGGCGCCTATATCGCCCGCGTCCACCGTGTCGTCATTAAATTCCTCCGACCGCATTACCCTGTTCTCGTAGCCGATCAGCCGGTAGGCGCCGACAAGCGACGGATTGAATTCAACCTGAATTTTTACGTCGCTGGCTATGGTGATAAGTGTTCCGTCCAGCTGTTTTACGAGCATCTTCTCGGCTTCTTCCATGGTATCGATATACCCGTAATTTCCGTTTCCTTTCGACGCTAACTGTTTGAGCATTCCGTCTTTATAATTATACATACCGAAACCGAGTACCGTTAACGAAACGCCGGTTTTGGCTTTTTCCTCGATAAGATCGGTAAGGTCGCTGCGGTTTGAAATGCCGACATTAAAATCTCCGTCGGTGCACAGAATTACCCTGTTAACGCCGCTGGGATCGAAATTTTCCTCGGCGAGTTTATAGGCAAGCTGTATTCCCGCGCCTCCCGCGGTGGAACCTCCCGCGGAGAGTTTACTGAAAGACGCCAGTATGCGTTCCTTATTGTCACAGCTTGTGGGCGGAAGCACCACCCCCGCCGCGCCGGCATACACGCAGATCGCGACCCGGTCCGTTCCTTTCAGCTCATTGAGAAGGGCTTCCATCGCCGATTTAACCAGGGGCAGCTTATTGGGTTCATCCATGGAGCCCGATACATCCAGCAGGAAAACCAGGTTTACCTTCGGACGCTGCCCGGCGGGGAATTCTTTTCCTTTAACGGCGATCCTGGTTAAGAGATGATCCGTATTCCAGGGGCATTCCGCTGTTTCGGTATAGACCGCAAAGGGAGCACCGCTGTCAGGCGGCGGGTAATCGTAGTCAAAATAGTTTACCAGTTCTTCTATCCGGATGGCCGATTTCGGAGGCATTGAGCCATTCGATATGTACCGCCGCGCAATAGCGTACCCGGCGGTATCGACATCAATTGAAAACGTCGACAGCGGATTATTCTTCACGAGAAGGAAGGGGTTATCTTCAATGTGGTCAAAACCTTCCGTATTGAATTCTTCCTCCCCGTCAATTGTGTCAAACACCACATTGGCCGCGTACATTGAAGCGTAATCGGCCTCTTCATAGAGCGCTGTTTTCGGCGAATAGGAAGAACACGCGGAAAGAATGAACACCGCCAGAATGGTTTTCAGTAATTTCAAATTCTTCATATTAACCTCTTCCATGCTAAAAAATTGAAATCCGTGTACCGTGATTATATCACCGCATCCCGTTTTTTCCGGGGTTTTTGGGTTTCCCTTGGGAAACTGTGATCTGTCAGCGGAAACCTATACCCTTCGGAACATTGTTCTTTACCGTATATACGCAGATAAAATCCATGGAATTACGGCCGCACGCGTCCTTCCGCATGGATGAATAAAAGCCCGTTTGTCCCAGCGGCAGATCATGGTGCAGCGTACAAGCGAAGCCGTAATCGACGGAGCCTATCGTAAAATCGTCCGCCGCTGTCTCTTCCACAAAGCCGTTCATCCAATTTATATCACGCAGCTTCAGCCGGTACTTAGTAACTTCCCCATTGTCACTGAGGAATTCATTAAATCCGATAACCATCCTGTCTTTGACGGGAACGTGTTTATACAGCGACTCAATGTAGCTGACGGCGGAATTATAAAAGGCGATTCCATTCAGGGTTTCAGGCGTGGTTGACAGCCTTTTCTTTGAGTCAAAAAGGGTGATGATTATTACCGTTCCGTCATGGCTGTACTCTAAGGTTCTTCTGAGCTGATCTTTTATGGAACTTCTGGGAAGGCATTGAATTGACTGGCCCGGGTACAAAATTAAATCGTATTTTTTATCGGATTGAAATTCTTCCATTGGAGACTTAATTATATTGATGCTCTTTGTATACGTCACCGCGCCGCTCAGATAGGCAATCTTTTTTCTGAATTCATCCAGCATCTGATCCGATATATCCACACAATCAAACCGGGTTTTTCTTGAGAATCTTGCCAGCTCTAATGATATTTGCCCGGTTCCGCATCCAAGCTCCAGGACATCGTAATTCTTTTTCAAGAAGTTTTTGTAAAAGCCTATTCTTTCCGGGTTGATGGGATTCAGATAATCGTAGTATTTAGCGGTCGCCTCATACCAGTTCATTTTGTTTTCTTGGGGCATATCGGCGGATCCCTCCGGATTAATCGTCTCGTGCGTTTGCTTAGCCAAATGAGGCGGTTATTTTACGGCGGGGATAAATACATTTCGATAACATCCTGAGGAGTCCGGTACTTTGCCCCGCCCCGTTCAACCGTCGTATACCCGCCGAATATCCAGCCGGTTCTGCCCTGGCTGTCTTTTATTTTTATCCAATGATCGGTTATGCCGTCAATGGCGGCTTCCTCTTCGATTATGGCAGTGGTGGTAACATTCTCCCAGGGGTTCAGCTGAAAGAGCACTTTCCCGGATAACCCGGGGTTATCCCGCGCGTTTAACCGGGTCGTCGAACTTAATCCCTGTTCCAGTTTTCTCGCCGTCAGTTTCTTTCCGTCCAGGGTTATTGTTTCCAGAATTGACCACACCCCGTTACTGTAAGGATTATAATATCCGCTGGTTTCTATCCAGCCGGTTCTGTTTTGATCATCCCGGATTTTTATCCACAGTTCAAAATCATCGGTTCTCTGTTCGCAATACGCGATCGCTTCCGTAGAAACACGCATAGGATAGCTTAAGACAAAGAGCGCTTTGCCGCCTGTTTCTCCGAGATTTTCATAAGCGGTAAAACTTTCCCACCCAATCTCGTTATCCGGGGTTTCATGTTTCGTAATTACCCAATTTTTGCCGTTTATGGTTTTTGTTTCCAGTATTGTACCGTTCCCGCCATTGTAAGGGCCGGTCAGGGATTGCGCATAAACAGAAAAAGCCCCAAGATACAGAACGCAAAAAAGCAGTAGCTTTTTCATCGCCGCACTCCTTATGTCAATATTATATCCCATGAAGTGAAAAATCGTAAACGCGCCTAGAATTTAATAAACGTGCTGTTGTATTCCAGTGAATCAAAAACTATCCAGACGCCGTTTTCTTCTTTTAGCCAGATAATCAATCTCTTGCTGAATTTTTCCCACACTAACCTTCGTACCGCTGCTCCGACCCGTAATTCCGCTTCGCTGAAATATAACGCAAAATGGGGTTCTATTTCTGAATACTGATCAAGGTCATCGGTAACGGTATATATGGTGTCATAGTCCGGGAGTCCGTTTTTTTCTATTACCCCGTCATAGGTGTAATTATTATACGCGCCTTCTTTGGGCACGGAAAAACATGAAGTCAGCAATACAATTGCGGCTATACCCGCCGGCAGAAATTTCTTTTTACTCATACATTCCCAGTTCAAAAATCCCTGAAATAATTCTTTAAATGAATTAAACGGCATTGATCTTTTTTCCGATTGTGTGGGCAGGTTAATTCTTCAGGACCGCTTCCAATAATGGGATTGATCGATTCAGCTTTTTTAATCTGATAAGCGGTTCCCAAAGCGGTTCCATCTTCTTCCATCCAAAGGCGTACGCAAAATTGGATAGTTTCTTGCCGTCATACTATCCTTGGGTCTTTATTTACTCAACTTGCCATCGCAATATAGGATATTCTGAAATCCGGGTATCCATTATCCAGGTATTTGGAAAATTCCAAGAAAGAGCCGAATATGCAGACTGATTTTTCAAATTACTCAGTGTTTCATCTGCTCCGTGCATAGTGTTGGCTCCGGTAGGGGTAGCCGGTATAGTATTACCAGCTTTTTTTATAATCATAGCGTTATTTGCCAAATTCCCGGAAAGAGGGCCATCATATGTATTAATGGCTACAATACGGGAGGCGAAAGACGTATTATGTCCAGAGGATATCTCATCGTTAAGAGCGACACAATTTATTATTTCTGATGAATCCATCCAATTGATACCGGCGATACCTCCAGCCCCGGCTACTTCAGGTTTTGCCGCAAAGGCAGCGCTAATCGATCCGGTACTATAACTAGTATTAATTGAAGAATTATTCCTTCCGGCGATACCGCCGGCATAAACATTATAAATATAGGTATAATTAGCCTCACAAACCGCAGATATTTTGCCAAGAGAATAACAATCTGAAATTACACATTCTCCGGATCCTAAGATACCGCCGGCGATGACATCATAGCCCTTATTTACAGCCTTAATATTCCCGGAGAAAAAACTTTTTTCTATGCTTCCTCTTAAGCTTCCTGCCAAACCGCCAATATCAAGATACGAAGAACCCCCTGGAGGGTATTCATGGGTTACTTCCATTTCAGCCGATGAACAACTATTGGTAAGGACTGTCGAGCTGCCATACCCAACTATACCCCCAATATTTAAAAATGAATGCCGATTGGGTGAAATGGTAATAATCATCTTACCTGACACAGAGATACGATCAAAGGTGTCGTTTTCTCGTGAATACCCTACAAGGGCTCCCAAATAATAACACTTTTCTATTTCTATCGGAGTATCAATCAATACAATATTCAAATTTTCTATATACGCTCCGGATGTATGTCCAAATAAACCTCTTCCTAGATTGTCTGATATGGTTCCTCCCAAATTAAGTCCCTTAATCGTATGTCCATTGCCATACAATTTACCTTTGAAGGGATCCTCTGAACTTCCTCCAGCATTATATCCAATAGGTATCCATTGTTCTCCTTTCAAATCTATATCGGAAACAAGTATATAGGTACCGGTCATAGGATATTCCGGATCATTGCCAATTTTGCTCAAATCGTCCTTACCGCTCAACAGTATTTCATCTGTATTAACCGGAATGGGCACAAAGACCAATCCATCGGCCGTAACCTGGGCAATCCAATTACCATTTTTCTGCATGCCCCAGACTGTATTATCATTAAGACCAGAAAAACCCTGACTGCCTTTTACCACTGAACCAGGAGAAACGGTTATGGATTTCTCTGTACCGTTGTAACTGAGGGTAAGGGTATAATTAACCGCTGGCTGAGGCTCCTTGCTGGATCCTGCAGGATTTGAACAACTCAGAAATGGAATAACAATGAAAACAGAACATAAACAAAATATTCGTAGTTGGGATGCATTCATAATAGCCTATCCTCTTTGGAAGTATTAGAAACCATCTCAGCTTGTTGTTGTTGTAAAATATAGAATGGTCCATTTACAAAACTATCTCAAAGATGAGCAAAAATCTTAAAAATCGACAGAAAAACAATTTAATTTATTTTCTGATCCCGCCTGGCACACCGTTTACCCTGGACCGGCCCGTTCGGGCTATCACGGTATCAATAAATTTCCAAATCTTCTATCTGGATAGAACCATCATCAAACGTAATAATTAATACTTGTCTTTCAAAATCAATGGAAATATCTGTATAAGTATTTATTTCCTTTCCATAGGCATCGGTTTTATTGTTTATATAGAACTCATAAATTTCATTACCGGAAATAATATGGTTGGATTTATCAATTTCACATTCATTTAAAAAGACATCTGCAAAAAATACTTTTTCCTGAAACCCGCTTACTTTTACGCCAATATAATAGATATCACCGTTATAAGGGATTTCCTTATGAAGAATAATATAGTCCAGTGAAAAATCATCCGGCGTTCCCAATGAGAATAGTTGGGCGGAAAACATCAAAATAAATAGTATACGCAGTATGTTTTTCATGTTTTATTTCCCCGGCGTTTTTTAGGTGAAGTACAGGCATAGATAAGGTTATTTTTATAATTTGATTTTATAAAGTTTATTAACTGAGTAAAATCATCTTCATTTTCAAGAAATCTTTTTTTTAAAATATGTCCAATATTTATTCCTTCAAAAATATAGATTGAATCTTTATCAAAAAGAATATTTTTTATCTGAGATTTTGTTAGATTATTTGTGTAAGTTTCTCCGGCAATTGAAATACATTCCTCAGTTATTCTAATATTCTGAGTTTCTTGCAATTTTTTATTAGCATAATAATGTCTTCTATAAATTATTGGTAATATTATAGTTTTTAGTACTATTAAAAATAATATAAAAATGATTATGGGCATAAATGTCCTGATAATAAAAAAAGGGGATTCTCTTAACACGGCTATTAAAACATTATAATTCTGGTAAAAAGTATACAGTAAAAAAACTACTAATCCTGAGTACAGGACACAGCTGAATACCCTGCCAGTCTTTTTTTGATATGTTTTATTAAATTGAATATAATCAGCTAAACTTATCTTTCCTTTCAGGTTATATTCCATTGTTCTATCCGCTACCGCGAAACATCCGGTATGGCCGCGGGATGTTCTTTCTGCTTTGACTTCCATTTGAAGGCGTTATACAGGGTGCACCATACGCTTATCCGCAGCGCAATCCAGATTACCATGGTCATGCCGTTTGTTCCCGAAGCTATGCTGCCGGGTACCGCAAGTATATAGTCAAGCATTTCGATTATCGAAACAACCATTCCCGCGATAAGAGCAAACCGCGTCCACTGCGCGTATTTTACAGCCGCGGCTGCTATCAGTAACAATGGAATGAGATAGAGCGTACTGGAAATACCGGCCACTAAATGGGATGAATATTCACTGAAAGTACTGAAGTAAGTAAAAAGCGACTTTACCGCCAGAATGAACAGTAAAGCGTATAACGCTGTCCGGCCGTTTTTGATATGGGTCCCGGGGTCAGTTACCGTATGCTGAACCGGGATGCCGTCAACCTCAATACCGATTCCGTTAACTTTTCCGATAAATACTGAATAGGCGGCATTTTCAATCCACAGAGTAATCTTTACCGGGGTCGAGCCCTTCTGTATTTCATACGTAAATCTGGTGTTTGGTTTATCCGCGGTCATAACCGGGGTGCCATTATAGAGCAATTCCAGACTGGGATTTTTTCCTTTGAAATAATGGGCCTCAAAGGTTTCGTTCTGGACCGAAAAGGAATATATTATTTTCTTGGTTTGTTTTTCCTTCGCGGCCGCGGCTTCGATTACGTTCATTGTTCCTCCGGTGGTTTTGTCTGCAAAATTGGCTGGGTACACCGGGAAATGTTTCACGTGAAACATTTCCTCCGGATTTCTTGGTTAATCTTCGGCGGAAAAACGGCGGCCGGCCTTTTTTTGGCTGTGGAGCCGCTTCGATTGGAGCCGCTGTTCCTTGGCCGCTTTGCCCGGCTTGGTGGGTTTCCGGTACTTTGGAATCCGTACGGCTGAGCTTATTATGGTCTCCATCCGGGAAAAAGCCCGTTCCGTATTGGTCCGCTGGGACCGTTCCTCACTGGAATTGATTACGATTTCGTCCTCATTGGTGATCCGTGAGGCGAGAACCGTCCTGAGCCGGGCCGTTTCCTGTTCCGTAAGGCCCTCCAGGCGGTCAAGTCTGACCCTCAGGGTTACCTTGGTATTCAGTTTATTTACGTTCTGTCCGCCGGGGCCGCCTGACCGGGAATGGGTAATTTCCGCGGCGGCCCGGATGGAGTCATGAAGAAGCCGGGGATCCATGGTTCAATCGGTAAAACACCGGACCGTCATCAGTCCAGCGCCGCCTTGAGGGCGGCTGTTTTATCGGTCTCTTCCCAGGGGAATCCGCTTCTGCCGAAGTGGCCGTAGGAAGCCGTTTTCCGGTAAATGGGCCTGCGGAGATCCAGGGCCGTGATGATACCCGCGGGGGACAGGTCGAATACCTTGGGAATCGCCCGGGAAATACTGCCTTCATCCACCGTCGCGGTCCCGAAGGTGTCAACCATGACCGAGACAGGGAAGGGGACGCCGATGGCGTAGGCCAGTTCCAGCTCGCACCGTTCCGCGAGTCCCGCCGCAACAATGTTCTTTGCCACGTAGCGGGCCATGTAGGCGGCGGACCGGTCGACCTTGGTCGGGTCTTTGCCGGAGAACGCGCCGCCGCCGTGGCGGCCCATGCCGCCGTAGGTATCGACAATGATTTTCCGTCCCGTCAGTCCCGTGTCGCCGAAGGGGCCGCCGATTACGAACCGTCCCGTGGGATTGATGAAGAATTTGGTGTCTTTATCCAGCAGTCCCGTGGGTTCCAGTATGGGTTTAATGATTTCGTTGATTATGGTTTCCCGGATTACCTCATAGGAAATACCGTCGTCATGCTGATGGGATACCACCACCGCGTCGATCCGGACCGGTTTATGGCCGTCGTATTCGACGGTAACCTGGCTTTTCGCGTCCGGGCGCAGCCAGGGTATGATTTTTGATTTCCTGAGAACCGTTGCCTTATCGAGAATTTTATGGGCCAGAATGATGGGCATGGGCATGAGTTCCGGGGTTTCATTGCAGGCGAACCCGAACATCATACCCTGGTCGCCGGCGCCCTGCATGCCCCGGTACTCCTCCAGGCCGGTTCCGGAAACCCCCTGGCTGATATCCGGTGACTGGCTGTGGATCATATCCAGAACAGCCATGGAATCGCAGTCGAGGCCGTACGCGGGATTTGTATACCCGACATCCCGCACTACGGATCTGACAATATCCTGAAAGTCAACAAAGGTATTGGTGGTGATTTCACCGCCCACCAGCACCATGGCGGTTGACGCGAAGGTCTCGCAGGCGACACGGCTCTGGGGATCATCCTTAAGGCAGGCGTCCAGAATGGCGTCGGATATCTGGTCGCAGAGTTTATCGGGATGGCCTTCTCCAACGGATTCGGAAGTAAAAAAGTAGCGGCGTTTTTCCATAATACAGCTCCTTTGAAATAATAATAACGATTATACCCCGCGGGAAAGCCTTTTTTGCGCAGAGCAGCGGGGCCTATCCGCGGTAAAAAAAATAATTGTATATAATATATAGAATTACTGGTTAATTCTGTCCGGGATATTCGACGTTTATTATACCATTATTCATAGCGGTTGTATATACGGCGGACCAGTTCCTGCAGCCGCTGCCGCATGTGCCGGGGTTCGATGATTTCGCAGGAATCACCGAAACTCAGCAGGTAGCCGTATGCCCACTCATTGTCGGGGAGTTCAATGTCCGCGGTGTATCCGCCGTATTCATCGGGATATACCGCTTCATCCCCGTATACCGAGGCAATCTCCTCGGCGATCCGTTTATCGATCCTCAGGATAACCCGTTCCCGGCGCTCGTCACCGCCGGGGGAATGGTCCAGCGCCTCCCATATCCCCTCCCGGTATGAAAAACGCTCCCCGCTGATTTCCAGGTCCCGCATCCGGGACAGCTTGAAGGTCCGCGCTTCCTTTCTGGTACGGCAGTAACCCTGCACGAACCAGTCGATCCCTTTGAGCAGGAGCCGGTAGGGCTCGGCTTCCCGCCGGCTTTTTTGGTACAGCCGGTCCCCGTAGGTAAAGAACAGTACCCGCTGTTCTTCTATGGCCGACCGGGCGGTATCCAGGGCCGGCTGGAGATCCCGCCGGGTATGCCATGGGCTGAGATCAATTTTTATACGGCGCACATCGGACTCAATGCGCTGCTGTTCCCCTTCGGGGATCATTCCCCTGATTTTTGCTAGGGTTGTGACGATTTCACTGTCATCCATTGATGTACGGATACTGCCCAGCCCCAGGAGCAGGGAAGTGATGTCCGCCGTGTTGAACAGACGTTTTTCGACCTTATAGGAATCCAGAATGCCCACACCGCCGCCGGGGCCGGTATAACTTACAATGGGAATTCCTGCCATATTTATGGCATCAATATCCCGGTAAATCGTTCTGGTACTGACTTCAAACATTTCCGCCAGAACCGGGGCGCTTATTTTTTCCCGCTCCAGAAGGATCATTATAATCGCTATGAGCCGGTCGATTTTCATACTTAAAAAATATATCCATGACATACAGCTGTCAAGGATATGTGATACCCTTCACTATCAAAATTACGAAGGAGTTATTTATGGAAATCATGTTCAGTGAAGCGGCTGAGGTTCTCTGGGATCAGATCGGCCCGGGAAAAAATATGGTCCTGGCTACCCGGAACGGGAAGGGAGTCAGCGCGCGTACGGTCAGCGCCGCGGCTTCGGAGGGAACGCTGGTATTCCTCACATTCTCGGATTCCCGGAAATACCGCCAGATGAAGGACCGCCGGGAGGCGGCTTTCTGTATCGACGGAATTCAGCTTACCGGAGAAGTCACCTTCCGCGGTCTTCCGGGGGATGAGCAAAACCGGGTTTCCGCGGCGGCCATCCAAAAGGCGTTCCCGGAGTGGTTTGCCCTTTATTCAGTTATGCCCGGAGCGGAAGTGATCGCCTTTACCCCGGAAACAGCCGCCGTCCCCGCGGATGAAAAACACATTTACACCATTGATTTCGTGAACCAGCGGGCGGAAAAAAGCGCCATCGGGTAACCCGGCAGGGGCCCCGCATTAGACCTGATTACTCAGCAAAGAAGCATGGAGATACCGGGTTCGGGGGTCCTGCCTGGGCACAGGAGATATGGCTCCTCGTCGGCCTTTGGCCTCGAAAGTCGCTCATATCCCCTGTGCCCAGGCACCCCGCGTTACCAGTACAACACCATGCTTTTTTGCTGCTTTCTCTGTACATAATGCCGGTATCCAACCTTAGATGGGGGTTGGGTATGGGAGAGCTTTTCCGGTGTGGTGTGAGAAGCTGGAAAGGAATACCTTTAGGAAGGGTACATGACCGCAGAACCCACGCTACCTCTGCTGAACCGGTAAGCATACCCAGGGACTCGAAGAGGGGGTAGTGTAAGACCCGCGGAGCGGGGCTGAAACGAGGGGGAGCAGCCCTCTTGACCGGGCAGTACCGAGCCGGTTAAGCCGGAAGGCACCCGGGCGTACTGGCTGCGCCGGGTGTCAGGGAAAAACGGTGTTGAGCGGCTTTCGAGGCCGCAGGCCGACGAGGAGCCAACACCGTTTTTCCCTGACGGGCCCCGCGAACCGGTATCTCCGGGTGCCTTCCGGCTTGTCAGACCCGGTGCTCCCCCCATATTGACAAAATATCTGTATTCTCTGATATTTTAATGAGAAAAGGGTTACAAATCATATTCTTTGTTTGTTTGTAATAAAGCAGGAGGCTTATCGTATATGATGAGAAAATTTGGATTAATTGCGGTTATTGCGGTTGTTGCAGCCGCTGCGGCTGGTGCCCAGACTTTACAGGACGGTTTTTTCTTTGCCCAGGATGACCGGTTTTCTTCCGACGGATGGCGGAATCAGGTTGTTCTTGAGGTAAAAGGCGGCAAGATTACTTCCGCCAACTGGAACGGCACAAACATCATTCCGGGTGTTCAGGACCGGAAAGGCTACGCCGCTTCCAACAGCGCGGCAGCCGATTGGGCTTCCCAGGCGCAGAAGGCCGAACAGTATCTGGTGGGCAATCAGAATATCAACTTTAACCAGTATAATGACCAGGGTGTTACCACCGCCATCAGCGGTGTCACTATTCCGGTAAAACCCTTCTTTGATCTGGTACGGAAAGCGGCTTCGTCCAACCCCGTGCCCAAGGGCATTTATAACAAGGACGGATGGTACTTCGGAATCGCCCCGGATTTCGATCCCTTCGGGACCAAGGATACTGCCCTGATCACCGTGGTGAACGGAACCATTGTGGATGCCATCTGGAACGGCGTTTTCCGGGACGCCAATAAGAGCTCAAAGATTGTCGAGTCGAATTCCGGCCGCTACAACATGGTACGCCTCGGAAAGGCCCGCTCCGAATGGCACGTCCAGGCGGCGGTGGGCGGAGCGGCTCTGGTACGGGCCCAGGATCCCACCCGGATTCCCGTCAAGGCCGATAAGAAAACAGACGCGGTCAGCGGTGTTTCCATCATGATGAAGGACTTCCTTGATACCGCGAACCGGGCTCTCCAGCCTGCCCGCTAAAGGATCGATCACAGCATAAAAAAGGGCTGTCCGGAAGGACAGCCCTTTTATTTTGCCTGTCTGGATGCGGCTCAGAGAGAATCCGCGATTTCCAGCAGCTTCTGTTCCATCGCGGTATTTCCTTTTTTGTTATACACTCCCGCGATATCGCTGAAAAAGACCTTCATTTTTCCCCGGGCTTCGGGGTCGTCAAGGTTTTTCTGCAGATCCGGGATGGACAGTTTCATACCCGGCTCAATCAGGTCCGGATCAAGAACCACATCGCTGGAGGCCAGCATAATCAGCGGGAAATAGTATCCCTTGTCGGAGCCGTAATATTTTACGGTAATGGCGGAAAGGGTGTCCCCTTTGACCACTTCATAGGATTTTGCTCCATCGAGAATAAGGCTCGACCGGTACCGGTTATATACTTTTTTAAATGCGGCGTTCGCGTCATCCTGGCTGAATTCCCCGCTGGTAGCGCAGGAAACCGCAAGAAGAACCGCGAACACGAGTGTTACAGCAGGTACAATTCTTTTCATTCAAATCCTCCTAGAAAAAAGTATATCGCAGTGAAAAAAATTAATCCCGCTGAAAACAGTACATTATTTTAAATAATTGTCATATAAAAATTACACCAACTTATCTACAGTAATAAAAGATGAGGTGCGTGTTTTGTACAGAGAAAGAATACAACAGCTTTTCGGCGGAGAAGTGGTCAGCTCGATTCGGGATAATGTATACCTTCTGGAACGGAATAACCGGCGGTATGTTGCCAAGGTCAGCAACAATTCATTTAACCATTTCGTGTATTCCAGCGAACTCTACCAGAATACTGCCATCAACGACCCCGATTCGCTGCTCAGCAAAAAAATCGGATTCCGCTATGATGGAAAAAACTACTTTGTCCTTGAAAAGTACGTTGAAGGCGATACGGATCCGGAAACCATCAGGGCAATTATGCCCGGTATTTTTTATAAAATAGGGGTATTCCACAGGGAGAACAAGGCCGAAGGGCGGGTCTGGTCCATGTATTCCGACGGCAGGAAGTTTGATTCCATTGAGGATATGGTACGGTATGAATTCTCCTACCATGAAAGTTACTGGGAGGATACCAAAACCCTGGATCCCTGCCTCAGCGCGGTGATGAATCTTACCAAAGGCTTCCGGACCGTGCTCCACGGGGACCTGCACTTGGGCAATGTGATCCTCAGGGACAGCGGACCTGTCCTGATAGATACCGAATGGTCCGCTTTAAGCCTCAATATGTTTGAATTTGAGCACGTTGATTTTTTTGGTATCAGCAGGGATTACAGCGAAAAAGTGACCGACAATGCCCTGGACTGTTACCGGGCGTATTTTTACGCCCTTGGAATTAACGAAAAAATCTCCAATGAGCTGATCCGGGGGTACAATGTCCTTAAGGTGATGCGGAAGAATACCTATGACCGGTATTACAAAAACTATGAAGACTTAAAAAAGATTCCCGGCCTGCTCCAGCGGGTTCTGGCCTGGCCGGCCAGCGGGATGGAACAGATCAGTATGCCTGTCCTTCCGGCAGCCGCTCCCTGAATTCCATCACGGCATAGGGCGCCCCGGATGTATTTGCGAGAATGACCGAAAAGGTTCCTCCGTCATTGCGGTGGGTATGGGGAACCAGGATATCCCCTTCCACCGCGGCCGTTTTGTATTCGGCCCGCATCATTCCCGGGGTAAAATCGTCCGGCACGTAATTTGAAGCAATATCCACATACCGGGCGTTATTCATGTGGCCGTATTTATCCAGGTGCTGTTTATGGACAACGATGTTCTCTTCCGTTGATTCCATGGTATCGGGCAGCCGGACCCTGCGGGAAAGGACTTCCATGTCCAGCGGTTCATGGATTACCACGGAATGGAGTATTTCCTTGGGCAGGCGGGTGGGCGTTCTTTTCTGCAGATCGATGAACGGACCGATGGCCGCGGAGCCGATACAGAGGCTGCCGGAGTCCGTGTACACGGCGCTGCTCCGGTAGCCGAAAAGGCTGTCGCAGCCGCAGACCCATGATTTTACGGTTACTTCTTCGCCGTACGCCGGCAGCCGTAAAATATTCATCTGGCGGTAGGTCAGGTACATGCCCGTCCCGCGGCTGCTGAAATACCCGGTGAGTTCCGGGTCGTCATCCATCTGGAACCATGACGCGTTCTGCAGAAGGTCCACAGCGGAACCGAGCTTCAGAAGGCCGTCTTTTCCGATATGGCCCATGCCGATTTTTATTGAATATTCATACATGCCGGTTTCTCCGGGGTATATTCTAAAAGAATACACCCCCGTGTGTCACCCTTCGGGGAATATCAGGATTCGTCGGGCACCGCGCTGAGGGAAGCCGGCATTCCGGCTTCCCTGTCCTGGGGAGCTGCCACCCCGGGGGATTTTCTGAGGTACGCTATGAAGAAAAAAACCGACACCAGGCAGTTGAGGAGCTCCCCGGAGAAAAAGGACAGGTAAATCCCCGTGATCCCCATGAACCGGGGCAGCACCGCCAGGCTGATCTGGATAAAACCGATGCACCGGAGCAAAGAAATTATAATTGACGGTCCTTCCTGTTCCGTGGTCTGGAACAGGAGAATGTTCATAAGAGAAACCGCGATCGGGAAGAATCCCAGGAAATAGAACCGCATCATATCCGAAGCCATCCCGGTGAGTTCCGGATTGTCCCTGCTGAAAAGCCCCGCCAGGTTATGGCCGAAAAAGAACACCAGTCCGTAAAAGACCACCGTCAGGACAAGTCCGGTTTTGATCCCCAGCTGGTGGATTTTCCGGACATTGGATTCGCTGCCCCGCCCATGGTTGAAACTCAGAATCGGCTGGGCTCCCTGGACAACGCCGATCAGGACCATGTTGAATATGGAACAGATATACATCACCACACTGTACGCCGCCACCCCCGGGGCGCCGAGCCGGGCGACCATGACAATATTGAAGCTCAGGGCAACCGCTGACTGGCTGAATTCCATGAGAAACGATGATGATCCGTTGTAAAATATTTTGAGCAGTTCCCGGGGTTTAAACACCGGCCGCCTCAATCGGAGGGTGCTCTTTGACGACAGGAAATGGGTCGCGAAGACCCCCACGGAAATCATCTGTCCGATCCCGGTGGCCACCGCGGCGCCGGCGATTCCCCATCCGAACCGCATAATAAAAAGGTAATCCAGCACGATGTTGACCAGCGCCCCCGCCAGGGTTCCCGCCATCTCAAGCCCCGGATTGCCGTCATTGCGGACGAAAATACTTATCCCCAGGCCGGGCATATATATAATACCGAAAAGCGCTATCCAGCGCAGATATTCAACGGAAAGGGGGAGCAGTTCCGCGTCGGCGCCCATGAGAGAACACAGCTGGGGCGCGAATAGTATCGACCCCAGGTTCACGATGACCGAAAGTCCCGCCAGGACGGCAATGCCCTGGCAGAATACATTGTTCGCGGATTCCCGCTCATTCCTGCCGCTGTACAGGGAGAACAGATTGGCTCCCCCGATGCCCGCCAGCATGGTTAGGGCAATCTGGAACATAATAAAGGGATATACGATATTTACCGCGGCCAGGCCGGTTCCGCCCACACCCCGGCCGACGAAGATGCCGTCCACCACGGTGTACAGGGATGACACCACCATCCCGGTGATAGCCGGAAGGGCGTACCGGAAGTATACCGCTCCAATAGACTGCTTTGCCAGTTTTGTATTCGCCATACATTCTCCCGCCGATGGGTCCGAATACAAAAAAACCGGATACGCGAATATCCTCTTTCTGCGATGAAACCCATCGTATAAAGACAAAATTCGCTTATCCGGTAGCTGGCCGGCACAGCCGGCGGAAACCCGTCAGCGGCTGTACCCGGGGCCGACAGGGTTTATTAATCCTGTCTACCTCCGCGTACAAAGAAATTTATACAATACCGCAAAAAATGTCAATAAATGCGGCAGGATACCCGCATTATACTGTGGTACTCGGTACAGAAGCATGGGGATACCGGATCCAGGGGTCCCGTCGTATGAAAAAAATCCCGCAGAGCGGTATTTCTTTTCATACGACACCCCGTGTTACCTTTTTTCACCATGCTTCTGTATCGTTTCTGTGTATAATGCGGGTATCCTGCCTGGTGGGGTGCTGGGTGTGGGGGAGCGCTTCCGGTGGCGGTTGGGCCAGGGTAACTGTATTCTACTGTGGTACTCGGCACAGAAGCATGGGGATACCGGATTCAGGGGTCCCGTCGTATGAAAAAAATCCCGCAGTGCGGTATTTCTTTTCATACGACACCCCGCGTTACCTTTTTACACCATGCTTCTGTGCCGTTTCTGTGTATAATGCGGGTATCCTGTCTGGCGGGGGTGCTGGGTGTGGTTTGCTGTATCGGGATTTTGTAACCGGCGGGGATCCGGAGTGGGGGTAGCGGAGAAGCGTTTGTGCCGTGAAGCGGCGCAAACCTTCGGAGCGCAGGGGGAGCAGCCCTCCCGCGAAAGGCAGCACCGAGCCGGTTAAGCCGGAAAGCACCCGCCGTACTTACTGGTAACGCCGGGTGTCGCATAAAAATGGGGTTGGTTCCGTGTCGGCCTTCGGCCTCGAAAGTCGCTCAACCCCATTTTTATGCGACGGGCCCCGCAGAACCGGTAAAACACGGGTGCTTTCCGGCTTGAAAGACCCGGTGCTCCCCCGCTTACTGGAGATCCAGGCCGTTGATGTTGTCCACGGGCATGGAGAATACGATGCCCCGGGCTTCGCTGGATATGCCGTAGGACTGGCTGATTGCCTGCATGATAGCCGTTTTTTTATCCCGGGCCGCAAGGATAGTGATGATTTCCCGTTCATCCTGGACGGAAATACCGAAGAACTTTACCGGTCCCGCGTGGGCGACGCTCCGGGCGTTGATAACCGTACCTCCGGTGGCTCCCGCTTCCCGGGCGACGGCCATGATTTCATCACTGTAACCCTGGTTTACCACCGCAATTATAAGATCATGCTTGGCTTCAGTACTCATATGTTCCACTTCCTTCTCAAGTTGGTTTTTTAGTTTTTCCCGGATGCTTTCCTTAAATACCTGAACGATGGGATTGTTTATTCCCGAAAGGGGAATGGTAAAGGCGATGCCCGCTCCGGGACTGTGGAGGCCGAGTTTTTTGCTGACCTGTTTGAGGAGCTGGGGTACCATGATGTCCTGCTCGAGGCAGAGGACCACGGCTTTTTCGCTGCTGCCGATACCCAGGAGGTCGAGAATTTCCGAACTCGCGGTTCCCCTGCCTTTGCAGATAAAATGGAACCGTACATCCTCGGCTTCAAAAACATCGGTGAGTATATTCGTCTTGTTCCAGTCGATGATAAAGACCACCAGCTTAAGTATGGGTATCTTCATATCATTATTCATTCGGATTATCCTCCCCGTATTCGATAATTTCTCCGTTGTCCATACTGAGTATGCTTTCTGCCTGGTCTTCTTCGGCCTGGGCCGCGGCCTGGGCGGCTTTCATCTTCTTGCCGTACAGGAGACCCATAATCTGTATCGTTATCAGGGGCGTCATGGCGACCATGGCGACGATACCAAACGCGTCGGTCATCATATTTCCCCCAACGCCCTGGCAGGTTCCCATGGCCAAAGGCAGCAGGAATGTGGATGTCATGGGCCCGGAACAGACCCCGCCGGAGTCAAAGGCGATACCGGTAAAAATCTTGGGCACGAAAAACGTAAGGCCCAGGGCTATGGCGTATCCGGGAATAAGTATCCACATGAGCGGAACCCCCGTGAGTATCCGGGCCATGGAAATCCCCAGGGCCGCGGCCATACCGATGGAAAGGCCCCGGTTCATGGCTTTCTGGGGAATGGCACCCCCGGAAACATCCTCAACCTGTTTGTTGAGGACGTGCACCGCCGGTTCCGCTTGGACAATGAAATACCCGATAAGCATTCCCAGGGGAACAAGAAGCCATTTATACGATGAAGACGCCAGTTCGGACCCGAAAAGCTGCCCCACCGGTATAAACCCCACATTGACCCCGGTCAGGAACAGCACCAGGCCAATGAGGGTATATATAAAACCAACCCCGATCCTCGCCATCTGGCGTTTCTGGTACCGTTTCGATATGAGCTGGAAAATGATAAAGAAGACCACAATTGCCGCCAGGGCAATGGCTACTTCCTTAAGGTACTGGGGAAGATGAATCGCAAACTGGGTCACCACATCCCGGGATGTTTCCGCCACGGGAATCGTGTGGGTTGCCACCACCGCTTCGGTGGGTTTATAGAAAATCCCCAGCATAAGGACCGCCAGGATCGGACCGACGCTGCAGAGGGCAACCAGGCCGAAGCTGTCGTCCTGGGAATCCTTATCGGACCGTACCGACGCAATACCAACACCCAGGGCAAGGATAAACGGTACGGTAATCGGCCCCGTAGTAACCCCGCCGGAGTCAAAAGCCACGGCAATAAAGTTATTGGGGGTAAAAAAGGCAACAATAAAAATGATAATGTAGAAAATTATCAGCAGGATGGAAAGCCGTATCTTGAAGAGGATCCGCAGGACGGCGATTGCCAGGAAGACCCCGACGCCCACGGCGACCGTCATGATCAGAACCATGGACGGAATCGACGGTACCTGGCCCGCCAGGACCTGGAGATCCGGCTCCGCGATGGTAATAATCACCCCCATCACAAAGCTTATGACCATGGTGAGCAGCAGCTTAGTGGTTTTCGCCAGTTCCACCCCGATGCCTTCACCCATAGGCATCATAGCCATGTCGGCGCCCATGGTAAAGAATCCCATACCTACCACAAGCAGGGCGGCACCCACCAGGAACATCAGGATTGTACCTGACGGCATGGGGACCAGGAAAATGCTGACCACCAGTACTATTACCGTGATTGGCAGCACCGAAGAAAAGGCTTCCATTATTTTTTCTTTCAGAATTTTGTTCACATATTTACCCTTTCTTGAGCCCGGCAAAAACCGGAAGATTTATTATTATCGCTTCTGTCCGGCAATGTCTATCCATTCCTCCCGGAGGATACCGTACCGAAGTTCGTCGTATAATAGGCCTTCTTTGATCCGTTCCCGGCGGAGACATCCTTCCGGACGCATGCCGATTTTCCGCATGATCCGTTCGGATGCCGCATTGCCGCTGTGGCAGCTGGCATTAACCTTCTGAACACCGAAACCGGCGAAGCACAGGTCCATAAGACGTTCCGCGATTTCCGTGGCGTACCCTTGGTTCCAGTGCTCCCGCGCAAGGAAGTATCCGATTTCCGCGGAGACAGGATTATTTTTAATATACTTAAATTCGCAATCTCCGAGTCCAATAAAATTACGATTTTTCGTATTATATACCGCAAAAGAAACCCAGGGGCCGGCCGCCGCGGCGCCGGAGAGCATTTTGCTGAAATACGCCCGCTGGGCGGGCTCATCGGCGAGACATTCCTGGAAGGTGTAGCGCATCACCTCCGGGTCCGAGATGAGGGCGGCTATGGCAGGGAAATCCTCCTCCTGTACCGCCCGGCAGGTAAGGCGCGGGGATGTGAATTCATTAATCCTGCTGTCCAAAGCTGAAGTCCTCCGATTTGTAGCTGCAGTAGTACCGGCCGGTTTGGGCGGTGAATTTGAGAATACAGTAATCCGGGTCCGCAATACCCCGGGGATAATACTGTTCATCTCCTTTCCGCCAGAACCGCTCCCGGGTTTCCCGGTCTTGCAGGACTTCGAAGCTGCCCCGGAGCAGGACACCCTTGAAGTTGAAGATGCTGAAAAAATACACACAGCCCCGGGGATTCGCCCTGAACTGCTGCACGTGTTTCGACGATGTATTGGTGCTGAAGTATAGCTCATTCAGGCGTTCCCGGTGTTTCGACGGGAGTACCGCCTTGATATTGGGGAATCCGCCGCCGTCGACGGAGCCGATAAAAAAGAACCAGGCCCGTTTATGGAGCCTGTCTGCCTTTTCAAAAACACCGCTCATGGAAATCTCCTTGGGATTAATCTTTTCTGCCTGATTTTTTCCGGGTTTCTTCCCAGCGCCGGAGGTTAAAGAGTATTTTTTCCAGTACATCCTCGAAGCCTGCGATTTCCCGGTCCGAGAACCCCCAGTAGAATATTTCGTTCATTTTTTGGGAAACCCCTTCGAAGTCCCGCCGCATTTCCCGGGCTTTTTGGGTGAGACAAATCGTTATCTGGCGCCGGTTTTCCGGGTCGGGCTGCCGTTCGACGATTCCCATAGCGGCCATACGGTCCAGCATACCCGTGAGGCTGGTATTGGCCAGGCTCGTCCGCCTTCCGATCTCCGTCACCGTAAGGCGGTCTTTTTCCCAAAGGACAAAGAGTATCCGACCCTGGGGGCCGTTGATATCGAGACCCTGTTCCGCCAGGATTTTTCCGAAGATCCGGTCCTGGAGCTGTTTTATCCGGGAAATGAGCATTCCGCCTTTGGTTTCCATAGATTGCTGCCTTTAATTCTATATAGTATTATACGTGAAAGTATATTGCTATATAGTAGCAAGTCAATCAGAATGTGATTTATAGAACGGACGGGATTTGAAAAGCTTCAAAACTTACTATAATAACGTTATTGGGTTGATTTCATGGACAGCTTGTCCAGCTCCAGCTTCAGCGCGCCGATGGAAATGAAAATCTCGTACAGCGAAAACAGGAGTGAAACCATCATAAGCACCAGGCTCACCGCGAAGAGAATCTCCGCAAGGGTGATGTAGCTGAGCAGCGCCAGGAACATACAGAAAACGCAGAAAAAGAAGCTTAGGACACCGAAGAGCTGGGTATACTTGATTATGCTGAGCCTGACCCGGAAGTTATTGATCTGCTTAAGGATATGTTCTTCGGGTTTTTCCGTATAAATCGAGATAAACTGGCGGATCAGGCTGGAAATCGCCAGGAAACGGTTGGTAAAGGCCAGCATGAGCAGGGAAATGGCGGAAAACAAGAGCGCGGGGGTGGTTATATTGAATTCCATGGATACTCCTTAATGCGAACTGCTGTCACCTTTTAAGTATAGAACATCACGGCGGAACAGGGTATCCGAATCGGGACGATCTACAGGAACAGCGAAATCAAGGCATCAACCACTTTGCCGATGGGAAGGATTGTGATGTTTGTTGTGTTCTGAATTACGATAATCACGAAGAGCAGGGGCATACCGATACGCATAATCCGCTGTTCGGTTTCGGGCCTGAGATTGAGGCCGGAAAAAAATATATGGCTCCCGTCCAGGGGCGGTATGGGAAGTATATTGAATACAAAGAGCCCGAAGTTGATGGCCGCCCCGTAATACAGAAGTATTACCCCATGGACAAAAAGCTGTGAACTCCCGTCGTTCCCGATGACATAGACTAAAAAACGCAGGATCAGGCAGAAGAGTATTCCCAGCAGCAGGTTTGATACCGGACCGGCCAGGGCTATCAGGGCCTTATCCCGTCGGGGTCTGGACAGGTTCTGCGGGTTGAACTGCACCGGTTTTGCCCAGCCGAATCCCGCGAACACGATAAACAGCAGGCCGATTATATCGATGTGTTTCAGGGGATTGAAGGTAAGCCGTCCCTGGTCTTTCGCGGTGGAATCGCCCAGTTTATACGCCGCGAATCCATGGCAGAATTCGTGGACCGTAAGGCCGATGAGCACCGCCGGGACGGAATAGAGCAGATATTGCCAGTCCATGGCTAGTTGTACCGGATATACCGGAAATTTACTATAGGAACTTCTAAAAATTGAAGTTTTTAGAAGTTCCTTACAGCCGTTTCCCCAGATACTTCCGGACGAATCCCGAAGGCCGGTAGGTCATTTTCGCCTGCCTGAGGCCTTCTTCCCCGAGATCCTGTTCCCGGTTTATATGGGTGTAGTACCGGGGCAGGGCCGCGGCAAAGGCCTGGTTTATAAACTGGTAGATACCTTTGTATTCATCAATGCCTTTTTCGAAATGGATGGCGAACATCCGGCCTTTGGCGAGGCTCTCCCCCAGGCACCAGCCCGCGGGTTTCCCGTCGACGTAGTACATGGCGCCCCGCATATTGAGGTCTTCAAAGAGTTCCAGCGCTTCTTTAGCGGCCGTGTAATCCCCGTCGGTCCCCTTATCCGCACGCCACCGGTCCAGAACCTCCAGCGCCTGAGGGACCAGTTCCCGGGTCAGGGGCCGTTCCTCGTATTTGTAGGAATTGATAAAGGCGTTTACCAGGTTCCGTTTTTTGTGGTACTTCTTGCCCGACAGCTCCGCCAGGTCGGTCCTGAGGTACAGATAATCGAAATTGTCCCGGTCTTCGGTGACTTCAATACCCCACTGTTCCAGGTGAATCCGCTGGGGATCCAGGACCGAGTCGGATATTCCCTTCCAGTAATCATGGGTATTGAACAATTCGGTCAGCACACCGTGCCCCGGAACCGCGCAGGGGGTCATGAAGAATTTTTTGCCCTCCCGCTCGCCGGAAATAATAAAGGTCTTATCCGGTACCCAGGAGACCCGGTAATTATACCGCTCCCGGAACAGATACAGGTTTGAGAAGGTATATTCCGAGACTCCGTCGGGGGTCATGGAAAGCCGGGGGTGCATATCGGGTTTAAGCTCGAAGCTCATGGGTGCGAAATCCGGGAAATTAGGTACTATCATTATAGATTAAGTATAAGAAATCCCGCAGGGCGAGACAAGGAGAAAGGGAAGTAGAGACATGGCACCCGCATTATAACTGGCACCCTCCACAGAATCATGGTGATACCGGGTCCGGGGGGCCCGTCTGATGGAAAAAATCCCCGTACCGGGGTTTTCTTTCCATCAGACACCCCGCGATACCGGGAGGACACCATGATTCTGTGTCGCTGCCCGGATATGCTGCGGATACCCTGCCTCAAAGGGAGGTGCGCAGTACGGGAGCCTATTTGTTGCGTTTTGTGGCTTCCAACCGATGATGCTACCCTTCCGAGGGTCTTTCCTTTTTATAATGCGGTTGCCCTGAAAGTACAGAGACTTACAAGCCGGAACGCACCCAGGGAGGATTGGTGCCGCGGAGCTTGTCGTGCCATCACGGCCGGGTGCGTTCCGGCTTAACCGGCTCTGTGCTGCCCATAGAGGGGGTGGTTATCTCTGCGGTGGGGCTTTCTTATTTTTCCTCTTGTGTTTTTTTTGGGTACGGGTATCTTGTATTGCATACCGGCGGAAAATTCCGTATTTTTACGCCAGGATTTTACGTATTTACAATAAAGGACACACCATGATTCTGTCGGGACTTCAGATTAAGGAAAAAATCGGCAGGGAGATTTTTATCGAACCCTTTTCAGAAAAACAGCTCAACCCCAACAGTTACAACCTGAGGCTCCATAATGAATTGCTGATATACGATGACGGTATCCTCGATATGAAGCGGGCCAATAACTATTCATCCCTGGAAATACCTTCCGAGGGCCTGGTGCTGGAACCCCGGAAACTGTACCTGGGGCGGACGGTGGAATACACAAAAACCGAAGGATATGTCCCCATGCTCGAAGGCCGGTCCTCTATAGGACGGCTCGGACTTTTTATCCATGTAACCGCTGGATTCGGTGACGTCGGCTTTGCCGGCTACTGGACCTTGGAGATTTTCTGTATTCAGCCGATCCGGATATACTCCGATGTGGAAATCTGCCAGATTTACTACCATACCATCGACGGCCAATACACCGGATATACCAGCGGAAAATACCAGAACAACACCGGCATTCAGCCCAGTTTGCTGTACAAGGATTTTGAATAACCCGGCAATTCGCCGAACTGATTCAGAATATCCGCAGTAATCCCCTCCACGCGGGTCCAAAGACTTTCCCGTAAAAGCCCCCGCCACCCAGCCCTCCCTTCCAAGCCAGGGGCCCTGCATTACAACAACCAACGGCAAAGAAGCATGGCGCAGAACGGTAACGCGGGGTGTCAGAAGATAAAAATACCGCCCCGCGGATATTTTTATCTTCTGACAGGACCCCCGGCCCCATTCTCACCATGCTTCTTTGTTTTGTAAAAGTATAATGCATGGACCCTGGGCGCCCTTTACGGATGGTGATTTTCACTCCATACTGTACGTATGAGTACATCAATCAGCGCAATCAGCGATACTGAAATGAACGGATATGTGGTTCCGCGGTTTATAAAATACACGGGCTACTGGACCACCAGTGACCGCCATGTGGAAGATACTCCCTCCACACCGGGCCAGTGGGATCTCGCAAAAGCCCTGGCGGAGGAACTTAACGGCCTCGGTCTGGCGGATGTGGAACTAACGGACCACTGCTACGTCATTGCCCGGCTCCCGGCGACCTCCGGAAAGGAAAACAATCCCGTGGTGGGGTTCCTGGCCCATATAGATACCTCCAGCGACGTGTCGGGAAAGGATGTAAAACCGATCCTGGTAAAAAATTACGACGGCAGACGGATTGAACTTCAGGGTGGCTTTGCCCTGGACCCGGCGGAGGATCCGGACCTGGCCTCCCAGAAAGGAAGGGATATTATCCATACCGACGGCTCGACCCTTCTGGGCGCGGACGACAAGGCGGGGATCGCCGAAATCGTGGGAGCCGTGGAATATATTATTAAACACCCGGAAATTGAACACGGTCCGGTGGAACTGATCTTTTCACCCGATGAGGAGACCGGCAAGGGGCTGCCGGAGATTCCCCTTAAAACGCTTAAATCCAAGGCGTGCTATACCCTGGACGGCGGCCCCATCGGGGAGCTCGAAATCGAATGCTTCAACGCCTACGGGGTGCATGTTGAATTCCAGGGTAAGGTGATCCATCTGGGCCACGCCCGGGGAGAACTGGCCAACGCCGTGCTTATGGCCGCGTATTACGCCGCCATGCTGCCGCGGTCGGAGAGTCCCGAAGCCACCGACGGGTATTACGGCTATTACTGTCCCACGGAGATCACGGGCAAACTGGAAACCGCCTCCCTGGAGGTGTTTATCCGGGATTTCGACCATGACGGCGCTCTCCGCAGGATTGAGGCCCTCAAGACCTTCGCCAAAGCCGTGGAGGCCCAGTTCCCCGGCGGAACCGTTACGGTGACCCCGAAACTTCAGTATTATAATATGAAGAAGAAAATAGACGCCCAGCCCCGGGTCCTGGAAATCCTCAAGACCGCGGCTGACAATCTGGGATTGTCTTTTACCTTAAAACCCATCCGGGGAGGAACCGACGGCGCCCGGCTTACGGAGATGGGAATCCCCACCCCGAATATTTTTACCGGCGGCCGCAACTTCCACAGCCGGACCGAATGGGCCTCGGTGCCGGATATGCTGGCCGCGTCCCGGCTGGTGATCGAGCTGATCCGGCTCTGGGGCGGGGAAACGAGTTAAGAAACGTTAAGGAGTTGATGATGAAATATACCTTCAAAGTACCGGATATGAGCTGCGGCCACTGCAAAGCTCATATTGAAGAGAGCTTTAAAAACTGGGGAAAGGCGGCATCCTACGCGGTGGACCTGGAAGCCAAGACCATCACCGTGGAAACCGACGAACCCCAGGCTTCCGTGATCCGGGTAATCCGGGACGAAGGATACACCCCGGAAGCGGTATAATTCCGGAAAGAACGACGCCGCCGGCGTTAACCGGCGGACGCCGGATTATTCCGAAAGCAGCCTGTTGCAGGTCAGAGTCAGCTGCCTCAGGGCGGCTTCCGCGTCCATTGAGCTGCGGATTATCTCCGTCCGTTTGGTAAGATAGAGACTGTTTATTTCCAGGCCCTTGGAGCCGCCGGGCCAGGAAACCCCGGGGACCATATATTCAAGCTGGGCGTAAGCCGCTTCCTGTCCGGGAATTACCGGAACCTGGGCTTTGGTGGAACAGAGCCGCCCGGTGGAGCTGGAGGTCACCATGGCTTCGGGGTCGGTGATAAAATCCAGAAACCGCCACACCGCATCGTATTTAGCCCGGTCTTTGGTAAAGCTTATGATGGTGCCGCCCGCCGCGGGGAGCGCCCTCTGTTTTGTTCCGAAGGAAGGGAATTCCGCGACCTTCAGCGTGAAATCAGCGGAATTCCGTATTGATGAAAGCAGGGAACACAATTCCACATACATGGCGACTTCTCCGGCGATAAAATTCGCCATATCCTCATCGGGGGTACTGACCGGTTCCAGCCCCAGCCGGTTGATTGTCTGCCAGAGTTTAATAGCTTCCACGGTTTCCGGCGTATCGAATGAAACCCGGGTTCCGTCCGGTGAGAGCAGGGTTCCGCCATTGGAATACACCAGGCTCATATCGGAACCGAGATCACCCTTCCAGATGGTAATAGCGTATTTTCCGGTCCGTTCCTTGATTATCCCGCCGACCCTGATCACGTCATCCCAGGTTCTGGGAACGTCCGCGCCGCTGAGGCCCGCGGCCCTGAAAATATCTTCGTTATAATACAGGACATTGTTGGCCAGACCGAAGGGAACGGCAATCTGGTCACCCTTTACCGCGCCGAGGTTCAGTACCGGCGGGATAAACTTGTCCGCAAACGCCGCGTACTGTTCCAGGCTGGGAGCCAGCTCATTGACCGGCGTGGGATCCATTTCGGTATGGATATAATCCAGGAGACTGTACCCGCCCATGAATAAATCCGGAGCGGGGTTTCCCGCGGCTACATCTATGATCATATTCTGCAGCAATTCAATAAATTCTCCGGGTTTTGAGGTGACCTCTATCTTTATATCCGGATTCTGCGTCTCAAAGTCACTGATTATCTGCAGCACCGCGGCTTCGAGTTTTCCCGAGTACCGGTGCCACAGCTGCAGCGTAACGGTATTGTCCATGTCCTTTTTTCCTCCCGCCCATATAATTCCCGGCAGCAGCGCGATACCCGCCAGAAGTACTATGAATTTTTTCATTGTGCCCCCTAAAAATGTACCGGTACTGTACCACAGGTATTTTGTACATTCAATGAGTTATCTTATAATTCTGAGGAGTATCTTCCTCTGCGGACAGGAAATCTGCGGCATGTTCCGGGAACAGACGTAAAAACAAGTCCGGAAAGCCCGCCGCCCCCGGGAACCCGGAGTGGGGGCAGCGAAAGACTTGCCGCTTGCAGCGGCAAGTCTGCAGCGAGGGGGAGCAGCCCGCGCGGCCGGGCAGCACCGGGCCGGTTAAGCCGGAAAGTATCCGGCCGTAATGGTAACACCGGGTGTCATATAAAAAGGGGAATGAGTGACTTTCGAGGCCGCAGGCCGCTGAGGAACCATTCCCCTTTTTATATGACAGGACCCGCGGTACCAGTAATCCCGGATACTTTCCGGCTTGTCAGTCCCGGTGCTCCCCCCTTTCATTGACACCTCCTTGCCGGCGTGTTTATACTTATTTTTATGGAAATATTAAGTGAAGTATACCGGGATCTTATAAAGAAAGTTGTGGCTTTATCCAAATCGGAAACGGTAGTTACCGAGCATAATGTGTACCAGGAAGCCGTGCCGGGGCTTATGCCGCTGATCGATACCATGGTGGGGGATAAAATGCTCCCCGGTTCCGGTATAACCGGCATGGAAAACCTCAGCGATCTCTACGAAAAAGCCGTTTCGGGCAAATCCTGCCTGCTCCTGCTGGAACATTACAGCAATTTTGACCTTCCCATGTTCATTTATCTCCTCCGGCAGGAAGGGGAGCTGGGGCTTAAACTCGCGGAACATGTGGTAGCTATCGCGGGACTCAAGCTTAATGAGGACCCGGTGGTGGCGGCCTTCGCGGCGGCCTATTCCCGGATTGTTATTTTCCCCAGCCGTTCCCTGACGCATCTGGACGCGGAAAAGGACCGGGAAGAGCTTATCCGTATCAACTCTATCAACCGGGCGGCCATGAAAAGTCTCAATAAAGTTAAATATGAAGGAAAAATGATCCTTGTGTTTCCCGCCGGAACACGGTACCGCCCCTGGGAACCGTCGACAAAACAGGGTGTCCGGGAAATCGATTCGTATATCAAATCCTTTGATTATATGTGTCCCGTGGCAATCAACGGGGAGCTTCTCCATATACGGCAGGGAAAAATGATGGATGATTCCATCAGTCCCGATGTGGTCCGGTATACCGCGGGCCAGGTTATGCCCTGCGCCGAATTCAGGAACAGGATGCGGGATGAGGCGGAAGCCGCCGGGATCGAGGATAAAAAGCAGGCCGCGGTGGACGGTGTCATGAAAGTTCTGGAGGAACTCCATGAGAAAGCCGAGCCGGACCGGCAGAAGATTATCCGGGAGAATACCCAGTCATAGCACCTTCTTTACAATAAAATAAGAGGAGAAACCATGGCTTTTACGGAAAGTAAAAAACTCAACACCAAAACAGAGATTCCCTATCTCGGGCTGGGAGTGTTCCGGTCCAAGGAGGGGGATGAGACCTACAATTCGGTCCGGTGGGCCCTTGACGCGGGATACCGGCATATAGATACCGCGGCGTTTTACGGCAATGAAGGGAGTGTCGGAAAGGCTGTCCGGGACAGCGGTATCCCCCGGGATGAAATTTTCATCACCACCAAGCTGTGGAACGATGATATGCGCCGGGGCACCCAGGAAGCGGCCTTTGAAAAAAGCCTTAAAAATCTCATGACCGATTATCTGGATCTGTACCTTATCCACTGGCCCGTACCCGATCACTATGTGGCATCCTATAAAATACTCGAAAGACTGTATAAGGATGACCGGTGCCGGGCAGTGGGGGTAAGCAATTTCGAGCCCCACCATCTGGATACGCTTATGAAGGAAACATCCCTGGTCCCCGCGGTAAACCAGGTTGAGCTCCATCCGCTGCTTAACCAGCAGCCCCTGCTGGATTACTGCGCGAGCCATGGTATCGCCCTGACCGCCTGGTCGCCCCTGGGCGGCACCAAGGTTGATCTGCCCCATGACCCGGTCCTTACGGAAATCGGCAGGCACTATGGGAAATCCGCGGTTCAGGTTATTATCCGCTGGAATATCCAGCGTGGGGTGGTGGTTATCCCCAAGTCGTCCAACCAGCAGCGTATTATTGAAAACGGGCAGGTCTTTGATTTTGAACTGAACAACGAGGATATGGCAAAAATCAACAGTATGAACAAAAACGAACGCTTTGGGTCGGATCCGGATAATTTTAATTTTTAAGACCAGACTAGTTCAATAACCGCAGGTATCTCGGACACATAGTGTCCGAAACTAGTCTGATGAAACAACGGAGTATTACGGTGATCACGGCAATTATTTTCGATATGGACGGGGTGCTGGCGGATTCTGAGCTGCTCCATGTCCTGGCCAGCCAGCGGCTGCTTGAGCGTTACGGGGTTACCGTGGACGAAGCCTTTCTCCGGCGGTATACCGGCATGGATAACGCCGTTTTTCTCGGGGATGTGATCCGGGAATTCGGCCTGGACGCGGCTATCCCCGAACTGCACAAGCAGCGGGTGGATATCCTCGTAGGATTGCTCCGGGAACAGGTTGAACCCGTTTCGGGTATGGAAGAGATGGTCCGGGGAATCTCGGATCTCCCCGTAAAACGGGGCCTGGCGTCATCGTCGCCCCGGCCGGTGGTGATGACGATTCTGAAGAAATTCGACCTCTTCGAATGGTTTGACGCCGTTGTGACCGGGGACGATGTGGAACGGGGCAAACCTGATCCCGGGATTTTTCTTGAAGCCGCCCGGCAGCTGGGGGTTTCTCCCGCGGACTGCATTGTGGTGGAGGATTCCAAAAACGGTGTCGCCGCCGCTGTTGCCGCGGGCATGGACGTTATTGGGTTTTTCAATCCCAATTCCGGAGATCAGGATCTGTCCAGGGCCGGCAGAGTGGTGGATTCCCTTGAGGCAATTCCGGGGCTTATCAGGGCATCCGCGGTATGACCTATCCAGGCCAGACACAGAAGCGTGGAGATGCTTTTTGAGGGGGCCTGTCGTATGAAAAGAAATCAGCCTGTGGCTGGTTCTTTAAAGTATTGATATAAGGCCGTTCCAGCGGCCTGCGAATACCGCTCTGCGGTGTTTTTTCATACAAACCTCTGGGTTGTCAAACCAGAGGTTTGAAGACACCTTGTGCTGCCGGTTCCGCCATGCTTCTGTGGCGGTTTTGTTTTAAATACTGCAGACACCCTGCCTTATCAGGGGTCCGGGTATGGATAGTTAAAATTGTGAATATTTTTCAGAGATCCGATGCGTTTTACCTTCTTATTTTCTTTCTTATCCTGATTTCGGCGGGGACAGCCCTGCTTTTGATTCCCGGCGCGTGGAAAGGATACCCCGATACTCCCGATTCCCTTACCCTGGTCGACGCCCTGTTTACCGCTACTTCGGCGGTATGCGTTACCGGCCTGAGCACGGTTAATACCGCGGGGTTCAGCCGGCTGGGGCATATCATCATTATGCTGCTTATCCAGCTCGGCGGCCTGGGCATTATCAGTTTTACTTCGATCCTGCTGAGTATTCCCGGAAACCGGCTCCCCTTCCGGCGGCTCAATACGATCCGGGCATTTTACATTGACGGCGTCGAATACAATCCCCGGCGGATTGTGCGGAACATAGTTATTATCACTTTTCTGATTGAATTCCTGGGCGCTGTCCTGCTTTCATTCTTTTTTTATTCCGGCGGAACCGAAGACTGGTTATTCGCGGGAATATTCCACGCGGTTTCCTCGTTCTGCAATGCCGGGTTTTCGCCCTTCGCGGCAAACCTCGTTGATTTTGCCTATTACCCGCCGGTTCTTATTGTCGTGATGCTTCTGATTATAACCGGGGGGCTGGGGTTTATTGTGCTGAATGACATAAGCCGCCGGGTTTCGGGAAAGCGGAAACACCTGAGTTACCACAGCCGGGTAGTGCTGGGTATGACGGGACTGCTCCTCGCCGGCGGAACCCTCTTTTTCCTGATGTCTGAATGGGACCGGGCGTTCCGGGACATGGAGTTTCCTGTCGCCCTGGTGAACGCCCTGTTCCAGGCGGTTACGCCCCGGACCGCGGGTTTTGAGGCCGTACCTCAGGCGGCGCTGAGCCAGCCGTCGCAGATGCTCACCGGCCTGCTTATGCTTATCGGCGGCGCTCCGGGGTCAATAGCCGGGGGCCTCAAGGTAACCACGGTTTTTGTGGTTCTCATGGTAATGTTCCGGCGGCCCGACAAAAACGGCGATATAAAGGTTTCGCACCACCGCCTTGCCGCGGGTACCATAAACAACGCGGTGGTGTATTTTCTCAAAGCTCTGGCGCTGCTGCTGATCTGTACCGCGGCGCTCAGTGTTGTCGAAGGCCTCCAGGGGGACAGTTTCGGGGCGATTGTGTTTGAAGTGCTTTCCGCCTTCGGAACCGTGGGGCTGACCGTGGGAATGACGCCGGATCTGACGGTTCCCGGAAAACTGGTAATCATCGGCGCCATGTTCGCCGGCAGGGTCGGGCTCATTGCCCTGGCGTTCCCGGCGGCCCGCCACAGATCCTATGACATAACCTATCCTGAAGGAACGGTATTATTGGGGTAATATATAATCAAATAGTCTGAATTATTTGATTATATCCGATTGTAGGTGTTTCTGATGTAAGTATTGCTAATTCATTGCATCAGAAACGTACATTAAAGGTGGATATGAAACAGGTTGCTATTTTAGGGCTGAGCCATTTCGGAAAAAGCGTACTGGATGAACTTCTGGGCCTGAGCGTTGACGTTTTTATCGTGGACCGGGACCGGGAGGTCGTCGACCTTTACAAGGATACCTCCGCCGGATCGGTGGTACTGGATGTGCTTAACGTGGAAACCCTCAGGAAGGTGCTTCCCGACGGCGTGGATGCGGTGGTCATCGACATGGGTGACAGTATTGAAGCGTCAATTCTGGCCACCAGCTATTGTTCGAAGCTTGCCATACCGACGATCATCGTAAAGGCAGAGACCGAGCCCCACGCGGAGATCCTTGAACTCGTGGGGGCGACAAAAATCGTTTTTCCCAGCAAGGAAGCGGCCAAACGGATTACCCCGCTGCTCCTGTCTTCGGTGCTCCTGAGCTACCTTCCGGTGAGCGGACAGCTCGCTATTGTGGAAGTCGGGATACCGGAACACATGCTCGGCAAAACGGTTATGCAGACGGAACTCCGCCGCAAATACAACCTCAACCTCATTTCAGTGCGCCAGCCCATGGATGAATATGAACAGTTCGACCCATCCTACCGTTTTAAGTCCGGTGATATCGGTCTGTTCTCGGGTACCGATGCCGCCCTGGAAGCTTTTACGGGGAACGTACTCAAGGAGCGGGAGCACAAAGCCGTGGCGGACCAGATCCGGAAATTCTTTAAAATTCAGCAGAAGAACTCATAAGCGATGGCCTGTATTGCCCTGCGTTTTACCGCCTCGGGCCATATCTTTACATCCCCGGAGGACGATCCCGAAATCCTCGCCGCGGCGCTGACCACCATTCCCTATGAAGAAGAATTCTGTATTTCCCTTGATTTCGATCCCGGTTATATCGCCGCCCTTATGGCTGCGGGTTTTATGGTAATGTCCATGGAGCAGCAAATCCCGGGATACGAACCGGAAACCCTGCTCCTGCCCAAGCTGCACCGGGAGCGTTCGGTGGTTTTTTTCCCGGAACTCCACGCGGGAAAAACCGCCCGCCGCCTCATCCCCCGATATGAGCTCAATCCCGAAGAGAATTTTGAAACCGTACTCCGGGGCTGCGCCGAAACCCACGGCGAGGACTGGCTCACTCCGGAACTGCAGCGCAGCTTCGGGGCAGTCGCCCGCCGGGATGACCTTTCCGTACGGATGCGGACTTTCGGTCTGTACCGGAACGGCCGGCTCGCGGCGGGGGAGTTCGGGGTATCCATAGGCGGGGTCTATACCAGCTATTCCGGGTTTTTCCGGGAACCCTCCGCGGGCACGGTGCAGATGGTTATGACCGGCCGTTTCCTGGAACAGGCGGGCTATGCCTTCTGGGATCTCGGCATGCCCCTGGAATATAAATACAGCCTCGGCGCACGAACCCTGGACCGGGAGCGGTTTATGGAACTTTTCCGGGACGCCAGGGAAGCAGCGCCGCCGATTCATTTACATTGATATTACCGCATCCTATGGTAGAATTAGATGAGTTCCGCATTATAATGCCGGGATTGTAATTAAGACAATTATGTTTAGTTCAGTTGATATAATGGACGACGAAAATTACAGCATGGATTTTCTGATCTTCAGATATAAATAAACTGATACGTATGCCGTGCATTGTTTATACCCGGGGGGTAGATGGTATGGCGGAAAGTCGTATGCTGATATACAAATATCTTTCAAAATATATTCTTGATAAAATTTCACTGACCGAGTGGGTTGATATCGCATTAGAATTAATCGGCACTGGAACAGAGAATGAAAATCTGTATATTTTAGCCGGCTTAGACAGTAAATCGGATATCGACGGCATCAGAAAATATCTGGATTTCATTTTAGATGAAATGAAAATTTCTTCACCCTCGGAAGAAGACGCGGCGGCCTATCTGCTGTACTGGTATTGTTCGGATCTGGTAAACCGCAGGATGGAGCCGGAAGAATTTCTGAGAACGGTTTATGATGAGCTGTTCAATTATATTGCCGGAACGTATACGGACAAAGACTATACGCCGGCCCAGGAGTTTATTCTTTTTTATTGGCAGCTGGATGACCTGGAAAATGAATTGGTTCATTTGTCTCCAACGGCCGGCAGAGAGGATGAAAAGAAAAAACTTTTTAAGCGCTGCGCTGAGCTGGCTCTGATGTATGTAAATGAGAATGAAAATACAGAACAAATATTTTTACGTAACGGCAAAGAGAAAAAATGAATAACCGGAGTTTTAAGTCAATTAACAGGGAGAGAAAATGGTAAAAATAAAGGACCGTAACTATTCCATACAATCATCCGATGCCGCGATAGAAGTCAGGTCACTGCGGGATAGTGATCTGCCGTTTTACGCGGAATGGTACAAGGGCCGCTTTACGGATGATTTTACTGCCTCCTTATCCGAAAAAGAATTTGAACGGTTTCTGCAGCGGGATTTGAAAGAGAATTTGCTGTTTATCATTTTCAGGAACGCTATTCCCTGCGGCGAAATTACGGTGTGGAATGATACGACCCTGGTATTTGATAACGGGATTTACGCGAAGCCGGTTTACAGTATTTGGTTTAAATTTTACGGCGCGGGAGACGATGCCTTTAAAACCGAATCCCTGAAATTATTTATAGAATTGGCGAAGACGGCAAAAGAAAAAATCAATACTCTGTATACGTTAATCAGCAAAGAAAACGAAAACGACGCTCCGGTGTATAAACAATGCGGATTTGCCGAAATCGGGCCGGCCTTTTACAGATCAAAGACAGAAAAGTTTATGGAAAAAAACGGGCTGGAGAATGTGTATAAATCATCTCAGATGCTGATTCGGCAAATCGGATGAACCGCGGCGGTGTCCGGGATTAAGAGGGGGAAGCAGCGTGAAGAGGCTTCTGTTTTTTGGGTACAGGATAGACCTGTCTTCCTGAAAAAAGAAAACTATGGCGATGTATTTGAATATCTTTTTCCGGAACCGGAAGTATTGGATAAATGCCAATAATTTGTTTAATTTTAATAAAACAATGAACAAAAAGTTACCATAACAATTATATTTAGTATCTTTTATGGTAGAATAAAGATATGGGTTTTAAAGATTTTATTGCCGAAGCCGGAAAACCTCTTCCCCTGGGGGCGACCATTACCGATCAGGGGGTGAATTTTTCTCTTTTTTCCAGGAATGCCACCGGCATAACTTTGGTTCTTTTTGAATCCCCCGAACCTGACAGCGCCTATGAGGAAATTGAATTAAGCCCCCAGAAAAACCGCACCGGTGATATCTGGCATTGCCATATCCGGGATATCGGGGCGGGAGCGCTGTATCTGTACCGGGCGGACGGCCCGTATATTCCCGAAAAAGGTCTCCGGTTCAATGTGCAAAAAGCCTTGATCGATCCCTACGCGAAAGCCCTGACGGATCTTTCCGGCTGGGACATAAAATCAGCCATGGGGTTCAATCCTGAGCAGCCCTATGACGATCTTTCTTTTTCATACAAGGATGACATTCTCAAGAACCCCCGGTGTATTGTCATCGATGATGAATTTGACTGGCAGGGGGATAAGCCTCTCAATTATCCTCTGCGGTTCAGTGTGCTCTACGAAACCCACGTCCGGGGGCTTACCGCGGGCCGGGACTCCGGGGCTGAATATCCCGGGACGTACCGCGGGGTGATAGAGAAAATTCCCTACTTAAAAGAACTGGGTATTACCAGCCTGGAGCTGCTGCCGATCCAGGAATTCAACGAGCGGGAACTTCCCCTGGTCAATCCCAGGACCGGGGAAGAACTTAAAAATTACTGGGGGTATTCCACGGTGGCTTTTTTCGCGCCTAAATCTTCGTACGCGGCGGATAAAACCCCCGGAGCCCAGGTGCGGGAATTCAAAGAGATGGTCCGGGAACTCCACAAGGCGGGTCTTGAGGTTATCCTGGATATTGTGTTCAACCATACCGCCGAGGGCAATGAACGGGGGCCCACATTTTCCTTTAGAGGGCTGGACAACACCATCTATTACATGCTGGATGAAAACAAACGGTATTACAAGAATTATTCCGGCTGCGGCAACACGGTAAACTGCAACCATCCGGTGCTGCGTTCCCTTATCCTGGACTGTCTCCGGTACTGGGTTGTGGAGATGCATGTGGACGGATTCCGGTTTGACCTCGGTTCGATCCTGGGCCGGGACCAGGACGGCAAACTCATGGAGAATCCTCCGGTGCTGGAACGCATCGCCGAGGATCCGGTGCTGCGGCACACCAAGATCATCGCCGAAGCCTGGGACGCCGGCGGCGCCTATCAGGTCGGCTGGTTTCCCGGGGGCCGCTGGGCCGAATGGAACGACCGTTTCCGGGACGATGTGCGGAAGTTCTGGCGTGGCGACAGCCATGAGGTACAGCATCTGGCGACCCGTCTGGCGGGGAGCTCCGACCTGTACCTCCGGGACGGCAGGAAACCCTTTCACTCTATAAATTTTATTACCAGCCACGATGGTTTTACCCTCCGGGACCTGGTCAGTTACGAGCAGAAACACAATGAGGAAAACGGCGAGGAAAACCGGGACGGCGGAAACGAAAACTACAGCGCCAGCTATGGCTTCGAGGGGCCGGTTTCCAACCCCGCGATAGAAGCCCTCCGGGAACGGCAGATGAAGAACTTTATCGCCACCCTGATGGTATCCCTGGGCACCCCCATGGTATTGGGCGGTGATGAGCTGGGCAGAACCCAGAGGGGCAACAACAATGCCTATTGCCAGGACAATGAGGTTTCCTGGTATGACTGGCGGCTTCTGGAAAAAAATGAGGGACTTTTCCGTTTTGTTAAGGAAATGATTGCCTTCCGGCTCCGGCATCCCGCCTTTATGCGGCCCGAGTTTTATTCCGGCAAGGACGGCAACTACAACGCCATTCCCGATATCAGCTGGTTTGATGCCGAAGGTCACACTCCGGACTGGGAAAAAGCGGATATGCTTCTGGCATTCAGAATCGACGGAAGCAAAGCCGATATAATCGCCGACCGGGACGACAATGATTTCTGCATTATGTTCAACGCGGGCCCGAAACCGGTATCCTTTACCGTCCCTCCGTCCCTGGATGGAAAAAAATGGTACCGGGTTATTGATACGGGCCTGGAAAGTCCTGATGATATTGTTCCCGTGGGGAAGGGGCGCCTGCTGAATCCTCAGAATACCTATACCGTCAGGGACCGCAGCATGGTGGTGCTAATTTCCGTAAAGGTATGATAGTATACATCCATGGCAGAAGAAATTCCCTTTATTGAATTGTCGGATATTACCTTTTCCTATCCCGAGGCGGAAACCCCTGTTTTTTCCGGGTTTTCCGGAAACCTGCCCGGGGGATTTGTGAGTCTCGCGGGACCAAACGGAATCGGAAAGTCGACCCTTATGCTCCTGGCCGCCGGCCGGCTGCTGCCCCAGAAAGGGCGGGTCAGGCTTCTCGGAAAGGATACGGCGGATTTTGCCGACGAGGAGGAACGGAACCGGTTCGCCTCCTTTGTGTACCAGAATATGGAATTTGAAACTCCCGAACCTCTGGAAGCGGTTCTGTCACAGGTATATTCCGGGGGCTTCCACGAAAAAAAATCCGACCAATTTTACAAAGATGTACTCAGGACTTTCGGGCTCACGGATCTCGCCGGCCGGTCTCTTTCAAAACTTTCGAAAGGGGAAATGCAGCGCACCCTTCTGGCGTTTTCGGTCCTCTACGGATCCCGTTCAATTTTTATGGATGAACCCGTTTTTGCCCTGGAGGACAAACAGAAGGAAGAAGCCCTGGAGTTTTTCCGCGGCTACAGCAGGGAAAACCGCGTTACGGTGTACGTTTCTCTCCATGAGCTGGATCTAACGAAAAAATACGCGGAGACCGTACTGCTTTTCCACAGAGGACATACCATTGATGTGGGTTCTCCCGCGGAAATACTTACCTCCGAGGCGCTGGAAAAAGCCTACGGCGTTCCGGCGGCCATGCTCAGGCAGAAGGAATATCTGGACCGCAAAAAGCTGGAAGAAGAATCGGATTTATTGAAAAACCGCGGCGATTCGGAATAACCAATACTGAAAGGTAACGCGGGGTTCTGTGACAAGGCTGCCGGCAGCGGCGAAGCATCGCATCGTGGAGAAAAGGTCCCATGATCTTGCTCCAACAGGTAATTCATACGCCCCCTAATTCAGCACTACCGCATCATTGAAAAAGGTAAAACGAGATGTTGCGGAAAAGCTACCGATAACGGAGAAGCACTGCATTAGGGAAGAAAGTAGCATAGGGTGTCATGGGAGAATTGATAACCAAGGGTCATCAATTCTCCCATGACAGGACCCTCGGAAAAATTTATATGATGCAGTGCTTTGGAGGAAACCATGGATGAAAGCAGCTTTATCTTGGGTGTCGACCTGGACGGCGTGGTGGGTGACTTTTACGGAGCCATGCGCCGGATCACCGCTGAATGGGTGAACAAACCCGTGGAGGAGCTGACCGAAGAAGTTTCCTTCGGGCTGGAAGAATGGGGAATCGGCGAATACGGCGGGTACGACCGCCTGCACCGGTTTGCCGTGACCCAGCGGGACCTCTTCCGGGTGATGACCCCGGTTACCGACGCGCCGGCAATCCTCCGGAAGCTGTCGAACCGCGGCATCAGGATCAGGATCATCACCCACCGGCTGTTCCTCAAATATTCCCACCGTACCTCGATCACCCAGACCGTGGACTGGCTCGACAACTACGATATCCCCTACTGGGATCTTTGTTTTATGAACGACAAAGGCGCGGTAGGCGCCCATGTTTATATCGATGATTCCCCGTCCAATATTGTCCGGCTCCGCAGCCAGGGCTGCAGAACCATCGTCTTTACTAACTCAACGAACCGGGCGCTATCCGGCCCCCGGGCGGATACCTGGCAGGAAGTGGAACGGCTGGTAACCGACGCCATGGCCGAATGGACCACCGGTACCCTGGATCTTTTCGGCGCTACGGGTTTCCGCTCCTGCTGAACTGACCGGGTATGGCCGATATCGTCCTTGCCGCGATCAACGCCAAGTGGATACATCCCTCCCTGGCGCTGCGGCTGCTAAAAGCCAATCTCCGGGAACTCGAAGACCGGACGGAAATTCTCGAATTTGCCCTGCGCCAGCCGCTGGATGAAAAGGTCCTTCCCATTCTTTCAGCATCACCGAAAATCCTGGGACTGTCCGTGTATATTTGGAACCACCGGGCAACCCTGGAACTGCTGGAGGCCCTTGCCGCGGCCTGGGAAGCGGAAGGCCGGGAACGGCCTTTGATTGTTCTGGGCGGACCCGAAGCCGCGTATCTTTCCGCGGATTCCGGCCTGGCTGCCGCCGCGGACTGGATCTTCCGGGGAGAAGGGGAACACGGATTCCGGGATCTGTGCCGCTCTTTCCTTGGAGGACCGGAGAAGTCCGGAGCCTCGGGGAAATCCGCCGGCTTCGCGTTATCACCGCATATAAAAGCTATTGACGGAAAGTTTATTGAGACCCATCCCGCGGATCCGGCTTCCGCCGATCCCGGATACCGGCTGTACACCGGGGAAGACCTGGCCAGGAAACTTACCTACGTGGAGGCTTCCCGGGGCTGTCCCTTCGGGTGCGAATTCTGCCTCAGTTCCCTGGACCGGTCGGTCAGGGATTTTCCTCTGGATGGATTCCTCACGGAAATGGATGGACTTATCCGCCGGGGAGGGCGGTCATTCAAATTTCTTGACCGGACCTTTAACCTCGATACGGACCGGGCCCGGAGGGTTATGGAATTTTTCCTTGACCGCCTTACTCCCGGTATGTTCGTTCACTTTGAAATGGTCCCGTCCCGGTTCCCCCGGGAACTCCGGGAACTGCTCACCCGTTTTCCGGCGGGCAGCCTCAGACTGGAAGTGGGCATACAGACTTTTAATCCCGAAACCGCCCGGGCTATCGGACGGCCCAGCAGCCCCGAGCTGGAACTGGAAAATTTTGAATTCCTCAGGAATAATACCGCCGCCATTGTCCACGCCGACCTTATCGCGGGGCTCCCCGGTGAGGATTTCGTCTCCTTTGCCGAAGGCTTTGACCGGCTCTGGATGGTCCGTCCCACGGAAATTCAGCTGGGAATCCTCAAGCTGCTGCCGGGGACACCCCTGGCGCGGCATACGGTTCCCTTTGGCATGGTGTATTCTCCCGAACCTCCCTATGAAGTAATCGAGACCGCGGCGCTGCCCCGGAAAGACCTTGACCGGATAAAGAACTTTGCCCGGTTCTGGGAACTCATCGTAAACCGGGGCCATTTTGAGGATCTTGGCAGCCGCCTTTTTCCCGAAGGCCGGCGGATTTTTGGGGATTTCATGAACCTGTCGGACCGGCTTCTGGCGCGGTTCGGCAAAAACTGGGGAATTGACCGGGCGGCGCTCCGGGCCGCCCTGGAAGAAGAAGCGGCCCTCAGGGCACCGTAGCCATGAAAATGATAGATTCTTTCTTCATGAACTGCTTCTTTTTAATGATAAATTCCTCCCCGTCATAGGTGATGGTCACTTCCAGGGGTTTGCCGTCCTTGATTAATGGCGAAACCGTTTTTTCGAAAAGCGCTCTGCTGCTGTCGGAGGAGCCGACGGAAATCACATGGATCAGGGCCTTGAGGTTGTAATGTTTCTCTTCCGGGGGTTTCCCCTCACGGCCGTAGATCTCCCGGGCAATCTCCAGGGGTTCGACCAGAACGGAAAAGGCGGGTTCTTCCCCGACCTGCAGGTTCCAGCCCATGAAATCCCCCTCCAGCACTGAATGGTTCAGCATCGCGGAACCAACGGTGTTCCCGAACCGGAAGGTGCCATCCAGGTCCATGGGCAGGCCACCCACTTTCCAGTACCCTTCGCTGGTTTCGGCGTAACCCGGAGGCAAGGCGGCTTCCGGTTCTCCGTCGGCAAGCTGTTCCGCCACTTCGGAATAGCTCCGGATCCGGAGATCCAGAAGCTCCAGCAGTTTTTTATCCATCCAGATCCGGGAATCCGAGATATGGGACGCATAGGCGTCATTGGCGGTCATGATGTCACCGCCGAACCGGGTGATGGTATAAATTTTCGGAACATCAATACGGTAGATCAGGGTGATATGGGTTATAAAATCAATCGCCGAGTAGGCGATGCGGGAACGGGACGCCGACCGCTTGATGCTTTCAAAATTACTGATCCGTTCTTTCAGCTCTTTCTGCAGGGCCTTGTTCAATTCAATTTTATTCTGAATCTCCGCGTACTGGTTCCGCTGGAATACCGGTCCGCCCTGGACTATCAGATCCTCGGAATTGTACCGGGTAACTTCCTCAAATTCTCCCAGAACCCATGAACGGTTGAATTCCGGCAGGTATTCGGAAACATCCCCGGCGGTCAAAAACATGATGCTGCCGGAATCACTGGATTTCTGGGACTGCATAAGCAAATAATCGGTTCCCGCTTCCATAATGTAATGGAACAGTTTTTTATCACTGTCACCGATCCGCTGCTCCAGTTCCTGTTTGAAACTCTCCGAAAGCCCGTCCATCGCGTCCGGGGGAATATCCAGGGTAACAAAAAATATCTTCGGCGGGCCGTTCCTGCCGGGGAGGTAATCCCGCTTGAGGTAGGTCCACATTTCAACGGGGTGGAGCAGGATCGTGCAGGTTTCGTTGTTCCAGGTTATGCGGAGATCGCATTCACCTTCAAAAAGATTGAAATTGGGAATTTCATACAACCACTCGGAATCTTTTGTATCACCGTTCCAGAGATATCCCCGCATGGCCGTATCTATGGACGGACCCCGTTCGCCCTTCCCATCAGGGTACGATCCGGTATCGAGAAAATCATCGGCGGCAAATTCCAGGGGAGCCTCAACGAAACGCCAGGTATTCTCAAAGATAGGTTTTGACCAATAACCGGTTTTTCCCTGGGCATCGATTCCTCCGACCCGGAGTTCCCGGGCGGCATTGCCCTGGCCGTTCTGGAGAATGGTTATGTGCCGGGTAAGCCGGGCCTGTCCCGGCAGGGTGATAGGAAACTGTTTGAGCCATGTTTCCGAAGGAAGGCCCCAGGCCGTGAGGTTGGACCGGTAATTGGTTCCCGGAAGATTCGATTTATAGGGAACATACGTATATTTGAAAAACATGGGATCGCAGCCGATGATGTCAAAATCAGCCAGCCGCGTATACATTTCCCCGGCCTCATTGATGAGAAAAAGCGTGGATGCGCTCGCGGACATCGCCGCGGCCTTAAAGCTCCCCCGTTCCGGGCCGATATAGTTCCGGCTGAAGTCCGAGGGCAGGCCCGTATCGCCGTAGCAGATTTCCTGTCCATCCTCCAGCAGTATATATGTGGTGGCGATTTCCTGGGTTCCGTTGTGGTGCTGGTTGCCGAAGGGATCTTCATACCATAAGACCTGGGCGTTGCGCTTGCCCATGGCCCAGGCAACATTGCCGGCGGTCCGCTTGTCGATATACAGTGGTTCCACCGCCGGCCAGCCCTGGCCGTCGAACCATTCGTTGTTCTTCCGGGAAAAGATCCAGTCGAAACAGATACGGTAGAACTGCCCGTCCGAGGACAGGGCTACCAGCTCATCCGCGTCAGCGGAAATTTCCACAATCGCCCGGGGATCGCGGAATTTCTTGTTTGAACTGTTGTTGGGGAGCCCGGTTTTCATGAACAGTATCCAGTCCCGGGGCCCGGATTCCGGGGTGATCCCCTTATACCAGATAAGTCCGTCCTTAACCACGTAATAGTGGTAGGTATTAAAGCTCTGGGTCCGTGTTTTTAAATATACCGCATCGGGAAATTCACCGTTGATATCTTCTTTTTCATAATTATCCCGGGGAAACCCCTGCATATTGGCCATGTGGGGATTGGTCGCTTCACTGGACTTTCCCCCGGATGCGCAGGACCCGAGCAGCGGGAATAGTGCGATAGTACACAAAAGCAGCAGCAAATTGTGTAATTTTACGGTATTTCTCTTCATATTAAGAAGTATAGTAAAAAAATCCAGTCCAGCCAATTAAGTTACCGCTGTTTGTGCATACCGCAGTTTTGTATTACGTGAACAATCCCGACAGGTACGCTTCCAGATTGACCTTAATCGGCATAAGATACAGGTTGAAGTTGTTGGCGGTGCAGTAATTGAGGACCCTCCGGCCGAAATCCACGTTCCAGTAAAGGTCCGGTTTAAAATGCTTCGGAAATACCGCGCGGTTCCGGGATTCCCAGTAGCCGCGGCTCGATTCGGTGAGCACCGGAGAAATGCCCCAGAAGACATTTTTGCCCTCAAGATATTCAGCGTAAATTTCGAGAAGCCGGAGATCAAAAAAAGGCTGGCTCATGAAACCCGCGGCCCCGGCGTCTTCCTTTTCCTTAAGATAATCAAGCTCGAACCGTATATTTGATCGGTAGGGATCAAAGGCGCCGTAAATTTCGATGCCGGGCATTTCCTTTTTAAGTTTTCTGATAAAGGGAACCGTTTCCGTGGGATAGGTCCGGTGCCCCGGATCCTTGGGAGGATCCCCGGCAATCACCAGAACCTTGGTAATACCTCTGGAGGAGAAGAATTCCCGGTGGGGAAAGGGCTGATCCAGATCAAAGTCAATTGCCCTGAGGTGGGGAATAAAACCGAATGGGCGGGGCTTATCCGGTCCTGCGCCTGCGTCCAGTATATCGTTGGCTTCCCAGGAACGGATAGAAAAACGGAGCAGATCCGGAACATTGATGTGGCTGATCCGGGGAAAAGCCAGCGCGGCGGCGGCGCCGCTTTCCAGGGCTTCCCGGTCCCGGGGGACTATTTCGAGGGAAACAAGCATCAGGCACCGGTCCAGAGTTCCGCCCGGAAGGCAACCAGGCCGCTGTCCTGGTGCCTGCCCTCAACGGCGATGGTATCGGGTTTATCTCCCGCGGGCCCCGCCCAGATTTCGGAGGTTTCCCCGGGGAGGATTTCGGAAATATAATTGATATCCAGGCGCATCTGCCGGGCGGCGTACAGCAATTCCGGGTCCAGAATATCCTGTATCCACTGGACATACCGGGCGTTGTTAACGTGTCCGTTGTAATCTATATCGGAATACGCGGCGTTCCGTTCGGTTTTTTTTGAGAGACCCTCGATGACGTCAAGGCCGCGGGCGCCGTCGGGCAGGGAATCGATGCCCTCGTTTTTCGGCATGTTTTCCATTACGGACTGCGGCCTGAGGGGGCGTTTTTTCGCCACATCGAGGACAACCCAGCCGCTGCGGCCCTTAACAACAGGTATATCGGATTCATCCCTGATATCGTAATCCCTCACGGCAAAAAGTTTCTCCGCCCCCCGGGGCCAGGTTCTGACCTTTATGGGTTCCCCCAGCCTGGGCCGGCGTTCGAGCATGACCGACATTCTCGACAGAATCCATGCCTGTCCGGTCCTTTCCAGGGCTTCCCTTCCGACACCCAGATGTTCCGCGTGGGCAATGGCAACTTCCTGAAAAAAGTCGAATGTCCCCGAAAGCGTGAGCCGGTCGGTTTTATCCACATCCCAGAACCGCATAGGAAAAGATTCCTGCCAAATATCAATCATTTTTTTACTCCAAGGTTTTATTTTGATTAAAATACTATAAAAATTCAATATTGAGGGGGAAGTACAGAGACTGAAAATCCGGAAAACACCCGAGGAGTACCGGTTCTGTTTTTATATGACATCCGGCGTTACCAGTACGGTACGGAGGTTTTCCGGTATAGATACAACAAATATATAGAAAAGAAACCATTTTTCATGGCAATCGCAGAATTTTGATTGTACCGGGGATTTATTCAGATATAATTGTATAGTAGATAAAACAATGTAAAAAGAGGAAATTCATGGCGGTAAAAGTTATTTTTCATGTGGATGAAAACCACAAATGGGAGCTTGCGCTGAAAAACGCAGGCAATTTGCTCAAAGCTGTCGGCAAAAACGAGGCCCGGGCGGAAATTCTCGCCAATGCCGAGGCGGTCGGGTTTTACCGGAAAAAAGACCACAACAAGGAAACCGCCGAGTTGATGGATGATCTCCACGAAATGGGAATAATCTTTAAGGCCTGCAACAACGCCCTGGGGAATTTTAAAATCAGCAAGGATGATATTTTTCCCTTTGTAAAGATCGTTCCCGTGGGGGTGCTTGACCTGGCCCTTAAGCAGGATGAAGGATACGCCTACATAAAGCCGTAACTCATTACCGGGCAAAGAAATCTTTGGCAGCCGGGTTGAGGACCTGCCTGCAGGACAACGGTTCAGCGCTTTTTGAAAAACAGAAAGTACAGGCCTTCTATGGACATGCGGCCGGTGTCGTTGATCCGGTAATCTCCGTAGGAATCACCGTTAAGAAACAGGGTGCTGTCCCGGGTTTCATAGGAATAGTGCCCCGCGAGGCCGGCGTTTTCGAAAACCGAACCGCTCAGGACCGCCGATTCGCCGGTAAACAGTATCTGCGCGTTTTCTCCGTGGTACAGTTCCTGCCATACACCCGGCAGGGAAGGGTCGCTGCCTGACAAATCCGGGGCTGTCGCGCTGTCGCAGGCCGTTAAAAATACACAGCACAGCACAACAATGAGAATTCCGGCATGCGTCGTCTTTTTCATGGGCACCCCGCTGCAACCGAAAAATCCGGTACGTACATAATAATGCATATACCGCAAAACCGCAATCTGCGCGGCCATGGATATTTTTGAGCTTTAATTCAGCCAAATAATAAATTTGACAGATGTCATATGCTGTGGTATACTATTTTTAGTAAACTAGTTTACTAAAAGGAATTATCCATGGGATCAGTGAATATTACCGAAGTCGCCCGCCAGGCGGGGGTATCAAAGGCGACGGTTTCCAATTTTCTGAACAAAAAATCGGATAAGCTTTCCGACGAAACCCGGGCAAGGATTGAGAAGGTTATCAGCGATCTCAACTATATTCCGAGTTTCGGCGCCCGCCGGATGCTGAACAACCGGACCCAAACCATCGGGATAATTCTGGAGAACATGAGTATCCAGTCCATGTTCTCCATCGCCTTTTACGGCTTGGTCCATGCCGGAATCAGCGAAAGTTTCCAGGACCATAATTACCGTTCCCTGATCATTCCCATCTCGGAGAGTTTTTCCCGGGAAGGGGTGGATTATCTCAAGGAACTGAGCCGGGGTATGGTTGACGGATTTCTTCTTTTTAATATCCGCGAAAACGACCAGTACATCAAAGCCTTTGCGGAATTCAAAATTCCCTTTATGTGTTTCGGCCATGTGCAGGCGCAGAATGTGCCGAATTACGTTGGTACGGATTACCGGAACGGCGTTATAAAAGCGGTGGAGCATCTTTTTTCACACAACCTGAACAATATCGCCGTTTCCGCGGGCATTGAGGAATCCATTGTCGGAAGCCAGATTAAGGAAGGATTTATTGAAGCCCATAAAAAACACGGACGCAGCTGCAATCCGGCAAATGTGATAACCGGCAAGCGCGACCACGATGAGTCGGTTTACGATGAATGCCTCGCCCTGCTCAGTTCCGGTGAAAAACCGGACGCGTTTATCCTTTCGGAGAGCCACTACCATGACCTGGAGCGGGCGGCGAAAAAACTGGGACTAAAAATACCCGAGGACATTAAATGTATCCTCTTCGCGTATTATCCCCGCACCGCTTCCGGAAAATTTACGTACCTCAAGGCGCCGCTGCACGATATCGGAAAAAGCGGAGCCGAGAATCTCATAAAACTGATCAACGGCGAAAAAATAAAACCCTGCCTGTTCCCCCTGGAACTGGTGATGGGCCGTTCCTGCGGCTGCAGCTGATAAACCCGGCGGATTGTCCGCCTGTTTATATTAAGCATCAAAACGGAGGTCTTTAATGAAGAGATTTGTATTGTGTTCGGTACTTGCCGCAATGTGCGCGGCTGTTTTTGCCGGCGGTTCCCAGGATGGGGCAAAGCTGGTGGTTTGGGATAAATCCGAATACGTTGCCGCTTATAATGAACAGTCAAAGGCGCGGCTTGAGGAATTCGGGAGAAACAACAACATCGCCATTGAGTACGTCATTGTTCCGCCCAACGATCTCAGGTCAAAACTGTTCGCGGCTATTGAAGCGAAAAATCCCCCGGACATCGTGCTTACCGACGACTTCCTGGCAAAGCAGTTCGCCGGGATGAACCAGCTGGCGGATGTTTCGGAAATCCTCAACGCGGTACCGTTCACCAAATCCGGCCGGGACCTGGCGTTTAACGAGGCGGGCAACTACGTGGTGCCCGTGGCCATGCTCGCCCCCGGGCTGTACCTCCGGAAGGATAAATGGGAAGCCGCGGGGCTGCCCTATCCCAAAACCTGGCTGGAGCTGCTGGATCACGCGAGAAAGGTGAACGATCCGGCGAATGATTTTTACGCCCTGGGATACCCCATGGGCGCGTCCGGCGGCGGCGACGCGGAAGGCATGGTCCGTTCGGTGATACTTTCCTTCGGCGGGATTCCCGTGGACAAGGACGGCAAGGTTACGGTCAATTCGCCCCAGAGCCTGGAGGCCCTCAAGTATATCGCCCAGCTGTACCAGGAAAACCTCTGTCCGCCTTCGGCCATAACCTGGGATGACATGGGCAACAACACCGCCTACATCGCCGGTTCCGTCGGGGTCATCCAGAATTCCCCCAGCGTTTTTTCCCAGCTCAAAAGTGAAAACCCCGACCTGTACGGCAAGACCGCTATTCTGAGCTGGCCCTCCGGACCCGCGGGCAACTTTACCCTCACCGGCGGCAACGCCTATATCATCTTCAAGAACGGCAAGCAGACCGAAATGGCAAAGAAGTATATCACCGAATTCTTTGAGCTTGAATTCTACAAGAACCTGGTTATCCAGATGGGCGGCATGTGGCAGCCCGTGGTTGAAAAAGCCGACCTCGATCCCTTCTGGGAACTCCCGGAAAACAAGGGCTGGCTGGAAGCTTCCCGGGGCGGTGTCCCGAACACCCATCCCGCGCCGGCGAATGAGCTGACCACAAAAGCTTTCGCGGAGCAGCTCTGCGTCAAGGCGGTGCAGAAGATCGTCCTCCGGAATATGGATCCCCAGGCCGCTCTCAACGAACTTGAAGCCGACCTCAAGCGGGTGCTCAACCAGCGGTAATCCGTTTTACTGCGGACCGGGCAGCGGCGGCTGCCCGGCATTCGCTGCCTTTTTCCGGCGTCACCGCTGGTACGGAGGGCAGGTATTTTCTAACATCCCGGAGGTGCCCATGGTCAGATCCCTTAATTCGGAAGAAAAAAGAATAGGCACTTTTTTTACCCTGCCTGTATTCATCCTGATTTTTCTCGTCATGGGTTTTCCCTTTATATACACGGTGTACTTAAGCTTTACCGACAAGACCGCGGGATACGATCCGCGTTTTATCGGGTTCGCCAATTATATTTCCAATTTCAAGGATCCCCAGTACTGGCTGGTGATCCGCAACACCGTCATATATACGGTGAGCTGTATCATTTTCAAACTCGTTCTCGGCATGGCCTTCGCGCTGCTGCTGAACGAGAAATTCCGGGGCCGCAGTATTGTCCGGGTTTCCATGCTCCTGCCCTGGGCAATCCCCGGTATGGTTGCGGCCAACACCTGGAAGTGGATGTACAACGACCAGTACGGCATCATCAACGCCGTCATGCGGAATATCGGTATTATTTCGAAACCCATCCCCTGGCTTGGGGACATGAAGCTCGCCCTGCTTTCGGTCATCATCGTCAACATTTGGCGGGGAATTCCTTTCTTTCTTTTCAGTATCCTCGGCGCACTCCAGACCATTGACGACCAGCTCTACGACGCGGGAAAAATCGACGGCGCCAATATGGTCCAGCGGTTTACGAAAATAACCCTGCCGTCGGTGTTGCCCGTGGTGGCTATTTCGACGTTGCTTTCAACGATCTGGACCTTCAATGATTTTGACAATATCTGGCTAATAACCGGCGGAGGCCCGCTGAACGCCTCCAGCGTAATCGCGACCTATACCTATGAGGTGGCGTTCCTCTACAACGAAATGGGCAGGGCTCTCTCCATAGCCGTTTCGGTCATTCCGGTTCTCGTTCTTCTCATGCTTCTGGTGACGAGAAGAATGAACACCAGGGACGCGTAGGAGGAACCATGAAGAAATCGAATATACGAAACGCGAGAATCAAAACCGCCATGGTTTACATTGTGTCCCTCATCGGAATCGTCTGGTCCCTGTTTCCGATTTACTGGATGCTTAAATCATCCCTGACACCGAACTCGGAGATGTACGGCATCAACCCGTCGCTGCTGCCTTCAAAGATAACCCTGGAACACTACAAGCAGCTTTTTACCCAGACGGTTTTTATGCGGTACTTTCTGAACAGCCTCTATGTCGCGGTGTTCTCCACCGTGGTGGCCCTGGTCCTGAGTATTCTGGCGTCCTACGCTATGACCCGGCTCAATTTCCGGGGACGGAATTTTATGCGGAAGAGTGTGCTCTTCGCGTACCTGCTTCCCACTGCGGTGCTGTTCATTCCCATGTACATCATGATCAGCCGCATCGGGCTGGGGGACAACAAGAACAGCCTCATCATCGTATACCAGACCTTCATCATACCTTACTGCTGCTACATGCTGATGAGCTACTTTACGGCGATTCCGAAATCCATGGAGGAGGCAGCTTTTATCGACGGCTGCTCCCATCTCCAGGCTTTGATGAAAATAGTGCTGCCCATCGCGGCTCCCAGTATCGCGGTGGTGGCGACCTTCGCCTTCACCCTGTCCTGGAATGAATACCTGTACGCCCTGGTGCTCACCACCAGCGCGAGCCAGCAGACCGTAACCATCGGTATTTCGGGGTTCCGGTATTCGGACAATTATATCTGGGGACTGATCATGTGTTCTTCGGTGATCGCTTCCATTCCCGCGGTGGTGCTGTATATGATGGCCCAGCGGTTTATGGTGAGCGGCCTCGCCGCGGGAGGGGTCAAGCAGTAAGTCTGAAAAATTGAATGTTACGGTTTTACGGGTTGAGATAAAATAACACAGAAAAGAGGTTCCAAAATGGAAAAAGGGAATGATGGTATCGCCGGAGGGTTCAACAGGAACTCCGCGCCGTCGCAGCTGAGGATCACCGATATCCGGTTCGCGAAGATCGCCGGGGCTCCCATGGACTGCATCATGATCAAGATCCTGACCAACAGCGAGCTGGAAGGATACGGCGAGATCCGGGACTGGAGTTCGGAAACCTACGGCCTGATGCTCAAGAGCAGGCTCATCGGCGAGAACCCCTGCAATATAGATAAAATCTTCCGGCGGATAAAACAGTTCGGCGGCCACTCCCGCCAGGGCGGGGGCGTCTCCGGGATTGAGCTGGCCCTCTGGGATCTGGCGGGGAAAGCTTACGGTGTCCCGGTGTACCAGATGCTGGGCGGAAAGTTCCGGGACAAGGTCCGGGTATATTCCGACACCGACTGCGAAGGCAAGCCCGACGGCAAGAAGATGGGAGAAGCCCTGAAAAAACGGATGGGCCTGGGTTTCACTTTTCTCAAAATGGACTGGGGGGTTGAACAGCTTCTGGGGGAAAAGGGTGCCCTCTGCGCGCCCCTGGGTTACATCGACGAACTCAAGCAATACCAGGAATACATGAACGACTCAGCCCCGGAAAACCGGGATAAATACAAACGGGCCTACGATGTGATCAACATCGCCCATCCTTTTACCCAGCTCCAGATAACGGAAAAGGGCCTGGATATCCTGGAGGATTACCTCGCCACTGTCCGGTCGGTTATCGGCTACGATATTCCCCTGGCGGTGGACCACTGCGGCCACATCGGCGTCACCGAATGTATCAAGCTCGCGAAGCGTGCGGAGAAGTACAACCTCGCCTGGCTCGAGGATATACTTCCCTGGCAGATGACCGAAGCGTACAAGACCCTGTCCTGTTCATCGGCGGTGCCGCTCTGTACCGGCGAGGACATTTACCTCAAGGAAAATTTCAGGCCTATTCTGGAGTCGTCGGCCCTGTCGGTGATCCATCCGGACATCCTCACTTCCGGCGGGATTCTTGAAACGAAGAAAATCGGGGACATGGCCCAGGACCACGGCGCGGCCATGGCGATCCACATGGCGGAGACTCCCATCGCCTGTCTCGCGGCGGCCCACACCGCGGTGGCTACTGAGAATTTCCTTGCCCTGGAATTCCATTCTGTTGATATTCCCTGGTGGAAGGATCTCGTTAAGACCGGAATGGACCCGATCATCAAGGACGGCTTTATTGAAGTTTCCGACGCGCCGGGCCTGGGAATCGAGGCCCTCAACGACGAAGTTATCCGGGAACATATCCACCCGTCTTCTGACGGTATCTGGGTTTCCACGGATGAATGGAATCACGAATGGTCCCACGACCGGCTCTGGAGCTAATTCCGGCGGTCAGAAAAATATCCATGAAAGGAGCATACCATGGAAGCCAAAGCATACGATGAAATCCTCTCTCTGCAGAAACGCTGGATCCGCATCCGGAGCGCCAATTTATACGATACCATGGATCACATGGGTTACGGGGACCAGTGCCTGGACCTTACGATAAAACCGATCGTTCCCGGCGCGCGGATAGCGGGGGTTGCGGTTACGGTCCAGGGCCGGCGGGCGCCGCTGACGGAGGAGGATCTGAAAAAGAATCCCAAGCTGCAGCCGGACTTCGACGACTTCCAGACAATAGCCCATCCCGGCTGCGTCATTGTGGTGGACGGCGGCGGTGAAGCTTTTACCGGAAAATTCGGAGAGATGACGAGCTGGGCATTCAAGCAGAATGGGGCAACCGGCATTGTGGTGGACGGGTATATCCGCGATTACGAGGGGCTCGTTGAAATTCCGGATTACACGGTCTGCGCCCGGGGGACTTCACCCATCGAGTCGAACCGGCGCTGGATCCAGGCGGATTTCAATTCGATTATCGGAATGCCCGGAACGGTAACCTCCAGCGTCCGGGTCGCCCCCGGGGACTGGATCATCGGCGATACCGACGGGGTGATCGTGGTTCCGAAAGAAATCAGCATGGAAGTTCTTGCGGAGGCGGAAAAAATTGAAGACGCCGAAGAAGGCATGCGCCGGGATATGCAGAAGGGTATGACCTTTTCCGACGCCTTCAAAAAATGGGGCCGGGCGTAATTTTTTTCAAATAAAATGCTGAAATTACTTGACCCTCCCCCGCGGGGGAGGGCGTACAGTTGACGTATACCACCTGCAAGGAGGCAGTATGTCACTGTACAAATCAGCGGCCGGGCTCGGACTGGCCATTTTTTCTCTTGGGTTCTGCGGCTGCAACGGCGGGTTTTATAAACCGGGAGACGCCGGAAAGGAACCGGTTGCAAACGCGGTATCCGGCGCCATTCCCTATGACGGCAGCGGCACGGTCCGGATGGAAGACGGCGTTGATCTCCATGTTTTTTCCCGGGGGCATGGCCGGAACGTACTGGTTGTCCACGGCGGACCGGGCTATCCCAATGACGGCCCCTGGCCCGCCTTCGAGGAACTGACCGGGTCCTACCGGTTCGTCTACTACGACCAGCGGGGCTGCGGCGGTTCATCCCGGCCTATCCCGGAGTTCGGGAAAAACTTCTACAAAAACATGCTGGCCCTGGACGCTTCCCTGGGGCTTAAAAAACACATCGAAGACATTGAACGGTTCCGGCGGCTTCTGGGGGATGAAAAACTCATCCTGGCGGGCCACTCCTACGGCGGATTTATCGCTTCGCTTTACGCCTGTGAATTCCCGGAGAAGGTGGAAAAACTGATCCTGGTTTCCCCGGCGGATCTCCTGGCCATGCCCACGGAGATTGATCTGTACAGTTCCGTGGGCAGGCTCCTGGACGGGGACGATAAAAAGAACTTCGATGCCTACATGAAGGGTTACTTTGACTATTCGAAGATATTCGAAAAGTCCGAGGCGGACCTGGTCCGGCAGAACTATGAATTTATCCCGTTTTTTGCCAAAGCCTACGAAGCCGCCGGCAACGCTCCGCTGCATACGCTTCCCGCCCCGGATAGCATCGCCGGCTTCGGCCACCACGCGATGTTCCTGGGAATGCCCCGGAAGTACGACTGGCGGGAATGTTTGAAGTCTGTTCCGGTGCCGGTCCTGGTAGTCCGGGGCGGCCGGGATCTTACGCCTCCGGCGTCTTCAACATACGAGACCCTCTTCCCCAACACTGATTCCGCTGTAATTCAAAACGCCGGCCATTATATGTTCAACGAAACTCCCGGAGAATTCGCCGCGCTGTTTGATGCCTTTGCCGCGGGGAAATAAAAGTACCATTGAGGATTGATGCGGGGCCGTTCCCGCGGCTCCGCAGGCTAACTGTTTCCCGGCTGCCCCGCGGCTTCAATTTCCGCGGCCCGTTTAAGAAAAAGCTCCCGGTGCCATTCAAGATGTCTGAAAAAATCTTCTATTATACTATCGAGGGGTTTTTCACCTTTTTCGCTTATCCATACATTGGAAAGGCTTTTGGGGTCAGCGTTTTTTATGATATGGAGCAGATACAGGTTGTAGGATTTCCAGAGTGTGATGAGGCAGGAGTAATCGCAGGACTGGGCGTGGGATATGGTTTTCCAGCTTTCCGCATCGTAGGGCGGAAAACGAAGTTCCTTCTCCGTCTGCAGCCGGATAAACCGCTGGTGGTTGTTTGAGGCTGAGTCGATCAGGTGGCCGACCATTTCCTTAAGAGACCACGCGTCGGAATTGAGCACCACACCGGAAACCGGCGCGTATCGTTCCATCATTTCAAAGAAGCTTTCGATCTGTTCTTCATAAACTTTTGGTTCGGAAATCATGTCTCGGTGCCTCCTGCTTTATGTATATCCCGCATGGACCGGGAAGGCAAGGGGGAAAACTATGTGGTATGATTTTTATTAATGCTGAACCGGAGAGCAAATGTGAAACACAATGTACGGCGCCTTACTGCCGACGGCTGCCGCCTTGCGAAGGGAAAGAACCATATTTATTTCTTCACCGACCTGGATATTACCTATTATATAGAAAGGATTAAACCATCGGGAATTTCGGCGTCCGCGTATTTGGCAGAAACCATCGCCAAATTCCTGGCGGATAACTACCTGCATATAACCGGCGCGGATTACCTGAAAAATAAAAACCAGGAAATTGATATTGAAGTCCAGGTTGAGAAAACCGTTGACGGCTGCCGAATCCCCTACGGGTATATTCTGCGGGACGCGGCGAAGAAATCTTCGGAGGAACTCCAGGCGGAGATCGCCGGATTCAGGGAAAAGGAAGAAGACGGGACCCATCCCCTGGGATTTTTCCCGGGATTCCTCCGGCGGTCCGCGCTGAGGATTATCATGTCCAGCTTCGGCCTGCGGCAGAAATACCTGGGAACTATTTCACTGACCTCCGTCGGCAGCGTGAGCCGCCATTGCGGGTATGTGCAACCCCTGACCCTGGCGGACTTCTGCCTGGCCGCCGGCTCCCGGGAGGAACGCGGTGGCCGGTGGTTTCAGAGATTCACCTTCGTGTTCAACCACGACCTCATCGACGGCGGCGACTGCGGCCGGTTCATCGACGAATACCAGGAGATTCTCCTGGGGAAAAAGTGAGGCCGTCCCGTCCCGGCTTTCAGTCTTTCTGTTTTACGGTCTTGATCAGCTTTTTGATGCCGGCTTCAATACTGCAGATGTTCCGGTAGAATTTTCCGGGATGATGTCCAATTAAATTCCTTAAAACGCGAAACCCCCGATCCAGCCCGCTGCCGCCAGGACGGTAGCGCCGATGGCCGCGGCCCGCCAGAAGTTACGGGACTTCTCCATATTCCGCAGGCCGTCCCCTAACTGCGTGATAGAGTTCTTCAAGGTCTTCAACTGATCCGAGGATTGTTCCAAGTCCGTCCTCAGCCCGTTCAATTCCGCCAGTGATGTTTCGAGACTGTTCGATAAGCTCACGATTTTCAGATTGGAGTTCTCCAAGTTTTCCGTAAGCTGTACGGAGTTCATCTTCAAGGCTGCCAGCTCGGCGGAGAGCAGCTCCGTGGAGTTCCTCAAGCCGCTGATGGTCAGCGAGAAGCGCTGCAGTTCGCTCCCGGTAATCAGATACAGTTCTTCCCCATAGGAGCCAGCCGGCGAGCAGGCCAATGCCGAGGCCAGCAGCAGCACACAGCAGAATGGTTTTGTTTTCCCCCACATTATTCCTCCTTATGCTCCCGGTTGGTGTGATCCAGTTCTTCCCGGTAGTATTTTCCCTTGAAGGCGTTGTCCGCCACATTGGTTCCCTGGTACCCGAGCCCCGCGGCGACAATGCCGCCCACGATTATGGGTCCGATAACTTTCGCGACCTCCGGAGAAATGAACAGTGTAATAAGATACAGCCCGATGAGGGACCAAAAGGACGCCCAGAAGGCGGTCGATTTTTTTGTGACCATGGAATGGCTCCGGCAGCAGTGGGATTGGGGAATAATCCCCGATGTAAAAAAGAAATGACGGCGCGGAAGGATGCCACACCGTAACTCAGTCCCTGCCCGGCTGACCCGGAACAGGGAGGATTAGTATGTATCATTTTGAAATTGAATATGTACTAACAATAGTTAGGAAATGGGTCTTTAGGTACAGACAGCCTCTGGTTCAGATTACTGGAACAGCTTCTATAGAAGATTTACAATATATACCTTGCCGAGATCCTCCTCCTCCTTCTTTGATGGATAAATTTTTCCCAGGCTTATCTATTCTCCAGTATTCTCCGCTGAAGTCCCGTATATTTCTTCACAGCTCTTACGGAACCGGGCATTTCGGTTCCCGGAAAAAGGAGCAGGGAGACCCCATGCCTGAAACAAGACGGAACTGGATCAATATACTGAACGCCTACAAAGAAAAACTTTCCGACACATGCTCTGTGGAGGTGCTTATCGGAGAACCCGCAGGGCCTTCCCAAAATCTGCAGGTAAATCTAATCCCGATTCCCCATCCCGTAATTTCCGGTAACGGCCGGATCCGGCTTCGCCTTCGGGCCCTGCTGCAAAGCGGTATCCCCGGTGATGACACATCAATTTCACATTTGCTTGATACATCCCTCCTCCTCGCCGGGTGGTTCAGCGAAACCCAGGGAGGTATCCGCATCGCGGACAATCTATTTGCCGTCGCATACCACCACCCTCTCCGGAATGATGATGAATCGTATGGTCCGGAGAATATCAATCTGTATAGTTACGACGAACGTTGGCTCGTCGAACTTGAATTTAATTATGAGGCCGCGGTCAATGCGGTCTCGGAAGGAGTCTAAAAAATGGATTTGACGAAAAGTCAGAACCCCAATTCCATGACCCTGGGTTCGGCGAAAATTGAAATCGCCCAGAAACCTGTGTCGATCATCAATGAGTCCGGTAAAAAGGGCTACCAGCTTGTAGGCCTCGAAGATCTCGGCCTTGCCAGGGGTATCAGCATTACCCCGGCAAATACCAAGATTGAAGTGGTCGCGGACAATGGAACCGTCCCCATGAAAGGGCAGACCGGCAAGAAGATTACCGTGGCTTTCTCCCTGCTGGAACGGCACATCCCTGTTCTCGCAAAGGTAATGGACGGTGTTGTTTCTGTTGCATACGAAGCCGGCGAACTTACCACGGTTACGGACAAACACCTGCCGGGCAGCGTGGAAAAGGACAGCCCCATTCCCTTGAGCAAATTCAACTACAACGGGAACGCTCCGGAAAATGTTGAGGTTGAGCAGGATTCCGTCCTGGCGGAAAACACCGATTACCGGATCATTGAATATGCCGGTGCGTATTTTATTGTTCTTATTTCCGACAACTTCGACAGCGCAAAGGAACTCAAAATCAGTTACAAAGTTACCCCGGCGAAGAGCTATACCATGAGCCAGGGCGGTTCCGGTATTGCCAGGAACCTTGCCATGCGCCTGACCAACAAACGCCGGGCCGACGACGGCCGGATGATTTCCCGGACCTGGGAACTCCCCTACGGGTTCTGCGTATCCGACGATGTTATTACCCTCAAGTCAAACAACGACGCCGACAATGTGGCCGAAGTTCCCCTGAGCTTCGAATTCTCCCCCCATCCCGACATGGCCGACAATATGGACCTTGAAGCCATGAGCCTCATCCGGGAAATCCAGGAAGTCTAAAGAAAAGGAAAAGGAACAGAACCATGCAGACAGAAACCATAAATCTTGATGCCCTTAGGGCCCCGTCACGGAAAATCGTCTTTCTCGGCCGCGAATACGAACTTGGATACATTCCCTCCGGCGCCGCAATCCCCATGATCGAGTCCTACAATGAACTCCTTCAGAAGCAGACAAAAGCAGCGGGAGGTATGGATCTGGATTCATCCCTGCGGTACGCCGAGGAAAACGCCAAAGAAGTTGTAGAAGATTCTATTGATTTTATTGCCCGGTTCTGTTCCTTTTTTTATCCTGATGTCACCCGTGACGAAATCTCCAGGGAAGCATCTAAGGAAATGGTGGACCAGTTCTTTATGGAAATCATTTCTTCCATTGTGCGGAATTCCGCCAGGGGAAACACCGGAGAATCCGGCGGAGATTCCGGAGACTCAAAAAAAAACACGACTGGGCCGAGTCAATAGACCGGCTCTGCATACTCTACGGAGTAACTGAAGACTATGTGCTCCGCCGCTGGGCCATCGAAACAATAAACCGGAAACTGAAAAACGGTGTTTCCTTTGATCTTATGCGGCGGGGCATGCTTGCCGGCGGAGAAGAATCCGAAACGCTGACCAAGGAAAACGAAAAGGATTTGTACGGAGCGTATTTATAATGGCAGTAACAGCATATGAAGGTGTTTACAATATAGCAGGGGATCTCGGTGAATCAAACAAAGCGCTTGCTGAGTTCAGCACAAAAGCCGAAGCGGCGAACACATTGCTCGAAAATATTAAAACCTCATCATCCCTGGCGGCGACTGCGATTATTTCCCTGGGACTCGCGTTAGTACAATCAAAAGAAAAGCTGAATGAAATTGATAAAAGCCTCGGCAATGTAGACGACTCCGCCTCGGGCCTGGAAGACACCATCGGTGATCTGACGAAGAAACTTGAAGCCCTGAAGAAAGCGGCCGACCAGTCGCAGAAGAGCCTTAGCAAATTAAAAGAAGGGATCGGCGATTCCAAGGACGAAACGAAAAGCTTTGGCGAAGTGATGGAAAAAGACGCGCTGCCTGCGGTAAAAGATTTTTTAAGTCCCGCCACAGCGCTTAAAGATGTTTTCGAAAAATTCGGCGCGGACAGCAATCACCCCATAGTTGCTATGGGAAACATTGCGGAATCAACAATTAAAACAACCACAACAGTGGTAGGTTTTGTTTCAGCGCTTGGCAAAGCACGCAAAGCATTTCAAGCCCTAAAAGGTTTAGCAATAACAAACCCAGCAGGGCTCGCATTAGTAGCGGTTTCAACAGCGATTTCAGCTTTTATCTCTTTGAAAAAGACAATGGATGATTCAAAAAAAGCTCAAGAAGAATCAAGAAAAACAGTAATTAAAAATACAAATTCCATTGTTGATCATAAAATTGAAGCCCAAGCATTAGGCGAGCAATATCTCGTTTTAAATAATTCGGAAGACAATTTTGCCAAAGCGCTAATAGAGCAGCAAATTATCAGAAATAGGTTAAAGGAAATCTATCCTGAATTAACCACATCAATTATTGAACAAGCTGTAGCAGAAAACCAATTAGGTCAGGTTATAAAAAACGCTTCAGAAAATAAAGATAAAGAACAAGAAAAAAATATTTCAGATCAGATAGAGGAATTAAATAAAGAAATAAAGAAAAGCGAGCGCTTAATAGTAACACATAAAAAGGATATAGTAACTATTTTGTCCGGATTAGGGGTAGAAGAAGAAACATTACTTTCAAATCCCGACCTAGTAGAAGAAATATTTGCATTAAATAATCAGAGTGAATCATTCGTCTTTATAAAAAACCTATTACGTGATATTGAGACAGAAAACGCAAATATAATACAAAAAACCAATGATATATTAGATGCAAATAAGTCATTAGAGATATTAAAAGCACCTATAGATAATAATTCTTCTGCCACCGATATTTCCCGCAAAGATCAATACGAAGCTTTAAACGCCGAATACGAAAAGAAATACGAATTCGCAAAAAAAGCCGGCGGTGATTTGCTCAGTGTTGAACTTGAATGGCACCAGAAAAAACAAGCCCTGTTATTATCCTTTACCCACGAAGATGCCGAAGCGGCGGAAGCCAACGGCAAAAATTATGGGGAAGCCCTGACCAATGCCCTTGAATCAAGTATTGCCGAAGGTTATGAAACCACAGAAACACTCCTGAAAGAATCCCAAGCCCGGATCGATATACTTACGGGAAATTTTTCTATAAAAGACAATAGAACTCCGGCGGAAAAAGTTAATGCCATCGTAAAGCCTCTCGAAGGAAAAAAAGGCGTAACCACAGAAGACGCGCTCCGGGGAATAAACGAAAAAGCCGCGCAGGCGGCGGCATCGGAACTGGACATTATCCAGGAGTTAACCGAAAGCTATAACGCGCTCAATGGAGTTAAAAAAGCTAATGAAGCAAAAGAAGATAAAGAAGATCTTACTTTAGGAAAAGAACTTCAAAAAATAGAGGAAAAACGAAAAGAAGCGGAGCTTCGGCGCGAAGAAGCGCTCGCTATGCAAACGGAAAGCGCGGCAAGGCTTTTAATCATTGAAAAAGAAAGGATCGCTCTCATAGCCGAAAACAGCATAGCGGCAATCGAAAAAGAAATCGCTTTGAAAAAGGAACTGGGAAAATTTGGCGACCGTGAAGAAGGCGCGCAGAATCTTTATGATGAATGGGACGCGATAAAAAAGGAAGAAGATGATTTAATTAACAGCAATCCGGGAAACCAGGAAGAAAAAAATCAACAGGAGGAGCGCCTATTAGAAATTCGAAAAAGAGAAAGGGAGATTGCCCAGGAACTTCTCGATTTCGATTCCGAAAGGAAAGCCCTTCAGGAAACCCAGGCGGCCATAATAAACAAGCAAACTTCTTTATTTGGCGAATACAACACGCTCGTTAATTCTGCGGTAGAAGGGGATAAAGAACGGGCCGAAGTTTTAAAACAAGAACTGGATGAATTTGAAACAAAAATAAATGACATTTCTGAAAAACTGTTTATCGCTGAAAAGAAGCAGCTCGGCCAAACCACTGAAAATGCCATAGCGGCAATCGAACAGGAAATAGAAGCGAAAAAAGAATTAGGTTTGTTCGGCGATGATAAAAAGGAAGCAGAAAAAAATGCCCTGCTGGAAAAACAGGCGGCCTTAAAAGCAAAGCAAAATGCCCTGCTCTCGGAATATAACTCGCTCATGGCATCCGGTACGGAAGAAGATGTAGAACGCGCGGAAATATTAAAAGAAGAAATTAAGGAACTTAAAACCGCGATTGATGAGGTCGGGAAAGAATTAGACTCAACACCAGAATGGTTAAAAAATATTGAAAAGTTCTTCTCGGAAGTGGCTAAATACGGCGGTTATATTGCTGACGTCTTCAACAACATTAAGGATACCGTTTTTGCGTTCATGGACAATAACCAGGAACGGGCAGCCCAGGATAATGCGAATAAATTACGGGAAATCGAAGAAAACAAAAACAGAGACCTCGCCGCATTCGATGAAGAACTGAATACCCTCCGGGAAGAAAACCGCCTTGAAAACGAACGCCTTGAAGAAGAATACAAGGAACGGATGTACCAGGCCCAGATAGCCGAGTACGACCGGAACATCACTGAGCTTGAAGAAGCCTTTGCCTCGGAAACAAATATAGAAAAACTCCGGGAGCTTGAAAAACAGCTGGAAGCGGAAAAAAAGAAAAAGAAAGAAGCGGAAGATCAGAAGAAAAAGGAAGAAGCGGAAAAGAAAAAGGCTGAAGAAGATTTAAAAAAAGAAAATGAACTTTTGAACGCCAAGAATGAGGCGGAATATCAATATACGGTTCAGAGGATTAATGTTGAAAATGAAGCAGGCAAGGCCGAAGCTGACGCTGCCATTGTAAAATCCCGATGGGAAAAGGCCTCAACCATTTTGACCCTTACGCTAAAAGCGGCGGAATATACAGTAAGGGCTATCGGGGACGCTGCCGGCTTTAACTTTGTAGGTGCTGCCATGCATACCGCAGCTGCGGTTGCCGCCGGCGTCCAGGCAGGTTTTGCCGCATCCGCCCCAGAGCCTCCTCAGTTTACGCCGCAGCCCATTCCATCACCGCCGAAAAAACTTGCCGAAGGCGGTATCTTCATGCCCAGTATCGGCGGGACCTCTATCCTTATGTCCTCCGGAGCCAGGGCGGTCGTTGCGGAAGCCGGAGTGCCCGAACTCTACCTACCGATCACTCCGGAAAACATCGATTCCTTGTTCAGGAACACCAAACATCAGCAGATAAATCAAGGCGGATTCACCTATGCCCCGGTGTATGAACTCAATTTTTCCAGCAATGAAGGTGACACCAAAGAAGACGTATTCTCTTATCTTAAAAATGAAGTATCCAGGGATCTTTTGGAACTGGTTGAAGACGCGAAAAGACAATGGTATGTAGGAGCCTGATCAAATGACATTACAGGAATTTTATGACGAGGGAAAATATACTGATTTTGTATTAATTGACGGGAATGTGTTTGTCCTGCCCCAGGGATTTAAGCTGAGCAGAAATCCGGCGGAAAAGGTAAATCTGGTAACCATGGCAAACGGCCGCAAGCGAAAGGACATCATGCGCCGCTGGAACAAATACAGCTTTGCCTATGAAATACTTCTTGAAACGGATTTTCAGAAACTGATGACCATTGTCGAAAAAGCCGCGGACGCTTCTTCAATTACATTGTATCTGAAAAAGCAGCACCCCCTTCCCGAAGAACCGTATGAAAAAGCCGACATCGACATCATACAACCCCCGAAAACTTCATACAAAAACCGGGGGCAAATATACATTCACAACAGCGTAAATTTTGAAATGGAGTGAGCCATGGAACAACGTTTAATTGAAATGATTAATGGCATAAAGGATTTTGTGCCGGAAAAAATAGGCGAAGATGAACCCTTTGAAGCAAACCGCTGGAACACTCTGGTTGATTACCTCAAAAGGAACAACGAAATTCTTGAAAAGATGGAAACCGTTGTACCACCGGTGGGCTTTATTTACATCCGTCTTCCCGGGGCAAAAACCCCATATGAATTGTGGGATATGAAACCGGAACAATGGGATAATATTTCCCGGCATTTCCCCAATGTTTTTTTCCGGGTAGAGGATAGCGGGAATGATAAAAATACCACTAGACCTTACGCATCAGTTTTTAAAGAAAGCGTATCCCTTGATAGTGAAACCCCTCAAACTGATTTGACCTATAACGAAGGTGACGGAGGAACCGGCGGCGGGCAGATGGATGCGATCCGTGATATCACGGGTAATTTTTTTGCCCAGGGAACGGAAAATGCCGAAGACGGGGGAGGTGCCTTCAAGACTGAATCCACTGGCAGAAATGATAAAGGATATTCATCAGGGCGCCAATATCCCTATGAAAGAAGTTTTATGGCATCCCGGGTCGTCCCGGTAGCCAATGAAAACCGCCCTAAAAATATCACCGTTCAAATCTGGATGAGGATATCATGATTAACCGGCAGGGAGGTAAATCCCCACTTACCATGTTCCGGGGGATGCAAATATGATCAGAACCAATGCGGAAATAACCGGGATCATTACCGGGGATAGCCGGATATTCGGTGCGGACGCAACTTTCAATTACCTAGCCTTAAAGCATGATCCTTCGGTACAGATTTACGCCAATAACGCGGTTGACGGTTCCATCCCGGACCAGATTATTGAACCTATGGTTCCGTATAGCCATGACCGGCTTTTTACCGGCTCGGACATCCGGAACAGGGTATTCCCCTGGTCAATAAACATCCACCGGGGACGCGGCTGGCAGCAGAAAAGGACTTTTTATAAAAACAGAATTGGTTATATTGGAAATAAAGCTGATGAAGATGGAAATGTGGATGACACCATACAAGTCCGTTTTGCCCCGCGGAATATTTCTCTGATTACCATACAAACTGACTGTGATAGAATCATCCATGACGCGGTCATTACTAGCTTTAACGGGGATATCAAGACAAATGAATATGAACTCAAGGATAACCAGTCGGATACATTGTTAATTCCCTGGAAAGGGAGAAAGGCTTCTATCATTTCTATAACAATAACCAAAGGTACCCCTGGCAAACGGATCTGGCTTATTACATTTTCTCCGACTAAGGTTGAACACTATACCGAAGACGATATTATCGAAATAAAACATGAAATAAAAAAAGCCCAAAATAAAGAAGGCTCCATCGGCAGATTATATATCCAAAGTCTTTCCATGTCGTTGTTCAACAACAAAGAACGCCCCTTCGATTTCATGAACACGAAAAGCGATCTGTACAACTCCCTCCGGAAGGGTGTGGAGATTTCCGTGGATCTTCCGCTGAAGGGAACTTCATTCAAAAAGGAGCTGGGGGTATTTTATACCACATCCTGGGAAGTCTCGGAGGATACCGCCACCGCAGCGGTGAAAGCTGTCGATTACCTGGGAACTATAAAAGACAACGAGATCAACGAGCTAATCATTGACAATACCAATGTGATGGACTGTTTCTTAACGCTGGCAAACCGGCTGGGATTATTTGAAAATAAAATAGACCAGTCTCTCGAGAAGATCGCCCTGGCTAAATATGCTCTCCAGGGAAAAGCCGGCGATCTGCTGAACAACCTTTGTGAGTTAAGCCAATCCGTCTGTTTCATGAATGCCCGGGGGAACGGCATTACCGTCCGGAAAATTCCCAGCATCCGGGGAACTTCACGTTACCCCCTGCGGTATCTCACCTCCGGCGATTACAGCAAGTCCACAAAAAATAAAATGGGGGATGTTAATCCCAATATCATCCGGACCGAATATACCATTGAGGAATATCAAACCAATGAAGTGATTGTGGAAAAAGAAGTGTTTATGTACAAGGATTTTTCCGGCACACCATTCCCTGAAGAATACAAAAACAAAGGTATTTTTGAAAGGCCCGTTGGGGCCGGAACAGAACCAAGTGTATTGAAGATATTTAAGATACCGGAACACTATATCCATACAGAAATTACTGACCCATTTACCCCCGGTACACTTGAGTATGAAATCACTGAATATGACGGAGAATATCCGGAAGAAGAGAAGCGGAATACCGTAGAAGTGAGAGTTTGGATTTTTAATAAACCCGAAGAAGAGGATGCCCAGTTTACCATTGCGGTGATTGGAAAATCTTCCTATGAGGATATGTTGTTGGAAAACTTTACTCAGAAAATAGAAAAACGCCCGAATGATTATGTCGATCCGGACCTTTCCAAAGAGGATCCCTTTGAACGGAATAAAGCAAACAAACCCCAGGAATTTGAAGTAAAACTATCTGGTAAATATTCCATATCATATATCATTCCGGGAAACCTCAAGAAGGAATTATTCGATTTTGTTATAACCAAAACCGGAACCGGATGTCTGGTTAAGGTATGGAATTACAGTGTCCTGGAACAGGAATTCGCCGTCAGTATTTACGGCAAACGGATTATCGAGTCCAAAGACAACCGGGTTATCCTGCTGAAGGACGACGATGCCATTGCCCTGGAAGGAGAAATCACTAAATCCATCAACCTGAAAGGGATTGCCTCGGACGAAATTGCCAACCAGTTGGCCCGTTCAACCGCCAGATATTACAAGACATTCAAAAATTCCTTTTCGGTTGATCCCTGGGCGGATCCTCGATTTGAAATAAATGACCTCATCGCTCTGGAATCTCCCCGGGGATACGGTTATACCCAGGGAATAATAGAAGAAGTTAATACCACCTATAAAGGATTTTTAGAGCAGAAAATAAAGCTGCTGGAATCAAATAAACACAACCGGGATTGCCGTCTTTTCGGTGAACTCGTTCTCAATGACCGGCCCGTAATGCCGGCAATCCAGGAGGGCTATGTATGAGTACCAGAATTCTTTTCGATGCTGATCCGGATAAAAAAAATCCCGAAAATCTTACAAGCGAAGAATTATTCGATATAAAGAAGGATGCGGCAATCTCGTTGACGCATGATATATTTTACGCTGATGGTTTGACTGTATACGATGTGGAAAAAAAGTCTTTCCTTAAGCCGGAAGTCGATTATGGTTTTGTGTTCCAGGATACCATTGCAACCGAACAGTCTGCCTGGCCGTGTTACAGAAACCTTGAGTTCTACAATAATTATAATTTGCTCCGGGTTGATTACCGTGTGTACGGAGATATTTTAACCGCGGCGGATTTTAATAACATTCAGAAGACTACCACCGAAACAAATATCCTGGTGACGGAATTGGAAAAAATCCAATCGCACCACATCAGCAGTAAAGCTGCACATCAGGCAACTATTGATGCTGAACCCGACCGTATAGTTTTAAGGAACAGCCGGGGAACCTTTAATGTTTCCGAACCCAAGAGTGATTATGAACCGTCAATTAAAAAAGAAATGGACCAGGAAACATGGGAAAGGGAAAATACAGACCAGAACCTTCAGGAACAGATTAACACTATCCGGTATTCTGTTTTTGCAAATGTTATTCCCGGTGAAACAACCGAAGAGGAATTTAAAATCCTGTATCTGAGTTTTGACGGTAAAGCCTATGTGGCCAGCAACACCGAAAAAAGCCATAAGTCCGTTATCGGAATTACTCTCGAGCCCATTTCATTCAATGGTAGTACCGATGGCGAAATCGAAGTTATCAAATCCGGTCAGCTCATTGGATTTTCCGGCTTAATTCCCGGCGCGTCCTATTACCTGGGGACTAACGGCGGCCTGGCACTGCGGGAACATATTCCATCCACCAGCTTCAAAGTTTTTATTGGCGTAGCCAGTTCGGATGATACGCTGGAAGTCAATATCGGCAATGTCGAAACGGACCCCATATCAGGGTCGGGCAATGTTGAGTTGGGGCTGGAAAGCCTTGAGGTAACCCAGATCTATTCACGGGATAAACTGTTTATCACCAATGATACTGTCCAGGGCCGGCGGCAAAAGAAACTCGACATAGGTTTTTCCTATCTTTCGGAGCATTCCCAGGTGGCCCATTTTGATACCGACGAATTTGACCAGTACGGCGAACCGATGTTTACTGTCACCGGTGAACGGATTCTGGCAAACGAGCAGCAGGGAATTCCCATTACGCTAAACAATTCGGTTCCCTATGTGACCGACGCGAAGGCCTTGTATGGAAAGTTCCGCTTGCAGAAGACTTTCCCCGCATCGGATCTCTTTGCCATTGACTTCTGGATGAATTACAAACAGAATGCGGACCAGGTTCTTTTTACATTGTCCATGGGAAGTGATATTTTCCAATTGGAAGTAACCGAAAAAGAACCTCCGTATAATACAGAAAAACCGGATGGAATTCCGTACAATTCGATCCCCACCGACGGGATTTGGTATAACACCCCGGAACCCGGCAGAACCCGATTAACACGGTTCCACAACAATATCTGGACCAGCCAGGATATTATCCTCGATGGCGGAGACGGCGGATTTGAACAGGATCAATGGTACCATATCGGACTATGCAAAAACAACGATACCCTCTTTATATATATCAACCAGAATGTGATGCAGTTTCCCGTACAGTCGGGAAATCAGGAAGCTATACACATTGATGTGAATTCCACACTAGGAGATATTGCCATTGATGAATTCATGGTGGATCCCGTCACCGCGGAAGACTTTGAGAGATTTAAAACCATAACCGTAAAACGCATTCCCTGGGCAAGCCTGGATTACAAGGAAAAATGGACTGTGTTTAATGTGGACGACCCTTCTTTCTTTAAAACTAATATTTTCCAAAGTGCGGATTTCAAAAACGCGGTCATGAACATTTTAAGGGAGGAAAATCTCAATGGCGATCATTGATTTATCACTAAATCATTTCATTATCCCGAATCTTCCGACATACCCAACACCGTTTGGGACGAAGCAGTCAGCCGGAGGAGAGGGCCTTACAACCATGGAAGTGCACCACAACATTGCCATGGTTTTTCAGCGGCAGCGGCCTGCGGTGGTCTCGGAAAACTCCGAAACCACCGTAATTGAGGCGGATGCCACCGTTGTCCTGGATGGCCCGGTTTCGGAATTGCGGTTGGGGTCCGGGGCATTCACCGGCTGCAGACTGGTGCTTATCAACAACACAAACCACAGTGTTTCGCTTCTCGGCAATGACCAGGTTACGGAGATTAAGCCCTATAAAATGCTTGAACTGTTCTGGTTTGGTTCAAGATCAACCTGGGCATCGATGTATGATTTTGAAAACCAAGTAACCGTTCCCTTAGGTACCGTAATCACCTGTTCCGACAGAAAAAACAAAAGCGGATACCTCTATGCCAATGGTTCAGCATTCTTTCCGGAGCTATATCCGGAATTCTACGAACTCTGGAAAACTTACAAATTGGGTTATGACCACTTCGGAATGCCGCGCCTTCCGGATCTGAGAGGTGTTGTTTTCAGGATGGCTGACGATGGGATTGGATTCTCAACCCAGCAGAAGGTATTCCAGTTTGAACCTGATGCAATCAGGAATATTACCGGACAATTTGACGCGCAGGGGTATGATGCCTGGAAGTCGGACTACGGAGCATTTGTGGTTGCAGCATATGGATACGTTGACGGCGGCACATCCGGTTCCGGGAGTTTTGCCCGGGACAGAAGGTTTGACGCGTCCCGGGTTGTCCCGGTGGCCCATGAAAACCGGGTTAAGAGCAAAGCGGTGTATCCGTTTATCAAAGTTTTATAATTAAGGAGAACATAATGTATTCAAACGAACAGGTAATCGAGGCGGTTAATAATCTTTCAGAAAAATACAATACCCTTTACGAGGATTTCGTCCGGCTTCACACTAAGGCAAATGTGGGACAGCCCCTATATTCAAATGCCTATATTCCCTACGAAGGCCACACGGACCACAGTTTTCCCGAAGGACAAACCATACAGACGTTTATCAATGATAATATTCAGAAAATCGGTACCGCAGCCGCCGCAAATTACGGGGCCTGGAACAACAGAAATATGATCACCCTGTCCGCCATGACCGCCGTCCCCAATATTGATACGGCGCCGGTGAATTACGTTGTTCTCAAAATACAGACCGAGTATCTCGATAAAAACAAGGATGGGACGTTTTTCCTGCTCCACGCTGAGGCGGACAGCCATAGCCATGGACAGGTATGGGTATGGACCGCTGATCCCGTTTCAAAAACCCTAAAAAAATGCCTGGGGTGCAGCTCCGGGGATAAGGCAAGCGGGGAAGGACAGAGTTTTCAGAAAGGGCCCGACAATGGCCAGGCTTTAATACTGCGGTACCACCATTGGATCTGTTTTAATTTTGAAAAAGAGGATTTGATTACCGATGATGAAGGTTTCGCGTATTTCGCCATTGCGTGCACCAATGCGCTGACCTATATCAGCGGCTGGGCAATCGCGAACCGCAATACGGAGTTCTTCTGGACGCCGGTAATTAATCCTGCTTCAAAGCGTTACAGCAACATCGGCGCAATAACATATGAAAACAGCAACTACGCCGGCGTAGGCTTATCCCATCAGGCCCCCGCGACAACCCAGCAATATTATATTCCATATAATAAATCCCGGGAGTTGTATCTTGTTTTTATTGATAACACGATAATGCACAAACCAACCGCAACAATCGAAAATCCCAATTGGGGAGGAGAAGCGCCGGAAATATTAATCAGGAACAGTGTGGGAAATTTTTCCAGCCTGATCACTTATAATGGGCAGCCCTATGTTTTCAAATATTTTAAGCTGACACAGGACTTTGTTGAAAATAACACAGTGGTAAAACAGGGATTAAAGTTGCTTGAAATCAATCTGAAAATTCTCAAATCAGAAAGGGTCTTTCATTTTTCAGGTATTTATACGGAAAATGCATAAGGAACACACTATGGCAGTAATAGATTTAACGTTACGTAATTTTTCTATTCCCAATTTTCCTTCATTAATCCCACCCTTCGGGACAAAAAAACCCGAAGAAGGCGAAGGCCTTTCTTCCATAGAAACCCACCGCAATATTGCCATGGGGTTCCAGCGGCAGCGGCCGGTGACGATTTCGGAAAACTCCGAAACAACGGCTGTTGAAGCGGACGCGACCATTGTTCTGGCCGGCGCCGTATCGGAACTGGCTTTAGGTAACGGCGCGTTCATCGGCTGCAGAGTAATCCTCATAAACAAGTCCGGACACAAAGTAAAACTGATTGGCGGTGATTCTGCACAGTATATATATGCCAATAAAACCCTGGAATTGTTCTGGATGGAATCATCCTGGGAAAGCCTGATACATAGCATTGTCGGCAGCCATGTGTTCACCGCTATATCCGACCCGGTGGAATTATCCCGGCGGCGCTGGCTCCTGCTTGACGGCCGGGTCCTTCCCATTCTTCCTGATTACGATGAACTGGTGGATGTGATCTGGCGCGGCGTGGAGAGCAACGGAACGGTGGAAACCTATTACAGATGCGACGAAGACGGAACACGGAACGCCGGAGGTGGTTATTTTAAATTCCCTGACGGCCGGGGAAGGGTTATACGCTCCGCCGGCCGGGGTGATCCGGTGCCGGATAAGGACGGATTGCCAATTGATATCGCAAATGTTTTGTATGACGGAAAAGACGTGGGAGATCGTATTGATGATGGGATACGAAATATAAAGGCAGGGTTCGGCGGATTGCCTACCATGCATGTGTCGGCAGCTTCCCTTGTAAGCGGGTCAGGAACATTTTCACTTGGGGGTGGTGTGGGATATTCCGGTGTGGATCCCTTTCTATGGGGATTTTTTGGAATTGATACTTCGTTAACATTACCAACCTCTCCCTGGAACCGTGACGCCTCCTTATCGGCGAATATGTGTTTGGTGTATTAATCCGGCAGGGATATCCTGATTCTTATTTTTATTTTATCGAGGTATATATGGCTATTATTGACTTAACCCTTAACAATTTTCTCATTCCGAATTTTCCTTCCCTCAGTCCGTCTTTTGGTACGAAAAAAACAAAAAACGATGAAGGGCTGTCCTCGGTTGAAATTCACCATAACATCGCCATGGCATTCCAGCGCCAGCGGCCTGTGGTGGTTTCAGAGAATTCAGAAACCACCGAGATCGGCGCTGACGCAACCCTTGTTTTTAACGGAACCGTATCGGAAGTATCCCTAGGCTCAGGGACGTTTATGGGCTGCAGGCTGATATTGATTAACAACACCGGACACAAAGTAACAGTACACAGCAGCGATGAAATAAAATACATCTACCGGGATACAATGACGGAACTCTTCTGGTATGGATCATGGGTATCCCTGGTAAAAACAAATGTCGGCAATATTGTCCATACCTCGATTTCCGATGAGGCCGAGCTTGCCCGGCGGCGGTATTTGAAGCTGGATGGAAAATGTATTCCTGTTTCCGATTATGAAGAACTGGTGGACACGGTCTGGCGCGGCTCGGAAACCAACGACGCTGTCCAGGCATTTTTTAAATGTGATGGGGATGGAACCAAAAACGCCGCTGGGGACCATTTTAAATTACCCAATGTTATGGGCAAGGTGCTGAGAGCGGCAGGAAAGGGGGATCCAATCCCGGACAGATTGGGAGCTCCCTCCACAAACAGGTATGACGGAAAAGAAATAGGCGACAGCATTACTGACGCGATACGGAATCTCTACGGCTCCATAAGTTTTAAACCCGATTCGGGTAACTCACCATCAGGGGCTTTTTATGCGGCCGGAGAAGGCAACTGCAGTGGGGACAGCGGCCCTAAGTATGTCCGTTATGTCAACTTTGATGTATCCCGCATTGTCCCCACCGCCCCCTGGAACCGCGACGCCTCCGTATCCGCCAATGTCTGTATTATTTACTAAAAGAGAGCACCACGGTTATATACGAGTATTTATTCTCATGTTTAGAAGTACCCCCTCCGGCGGAAATGACCGGAGGGGAGAAAAAACTTGACAAATCAGCGATAATGAGGTTATCGTATAGAAAACGTTTTCTATTGGAGTTCGGAGTGGCTAAGAAAAACGGGACCATCAAGGATGTGGCCGAAAAAGCGGGGGTTTCAATTTCCACGGTTTCCCGGGTAATCAACGGCAATTATCCCGTTCACGCGGAAACAAAGAAACGGGTCCTCGAGATTATTGACTCGGTAAACTACAAACCCAATTCCATCGCGAAAAATCTCCGCAGCAGCAAATCCAACATGATCGCCCTCATCGTCGCCGATATCAGCAACTATTTTTTCATGCACCTGGCAAAGGGCTTGGAGAAGGTCGTCGCCGAGCATGGTTTTAATATCCTCATCGCCAGCAGTGATGGGGACGTGAACAAAGAACGGGTGCTCCTCAAATCCATGCACCAGGAACGGCCCGCCGCGCTGGTGATTACCTCCTTTGATTCCGACGGAACCCATATCAGGGATTTTACCGACAGCGGTATTCCCGTGGTGATGGCGGACCGTTTTATCGGAGGCATCGACTGCGATTGTGTGTATATGGATGATTTTAACGCGTCCTACATGCTCACAAAACACCTTCTCGATCTGGGCCACCGGAAAATCGCCATCGCAAATGTCCTGCTTTCCATCAGTTCCGGGAGGAGCCGGTATAAGGGCTATCTCAAAGCCCTTTCGGAAAAAGGCCTTAAGCCCCAAAGCCCTTACGTAAGCAGCGGTAATTTCGACGCCGAAAGCAGCCAGGCCTGGGTCCGCGGTTTGTTTAAACAGAAATCTCCAGCCACCGCTTTGGTCTGCGCCAACAATATCATGACCGTGGGAGCCCTTATGGCGTTCCGGGAACTTTCACTGGAAATCCCCAGGGATGTTTCCCTGGTTTCCATCGGGGAAATTCCCCTCCAGGAGCTGATTCATCCGAAGGTAACAAGCTGCCTCCACGACGGGTTCCGGATGGGGGAACTTGCCGGGGGCATGGTTACGGACCGGCTCATCCAGGGATACAGCAGTCCCGGCCGGAAGAAAATCCTGCGGAGTGAATTCATCGACTACGGCTCAACCGCCAAGGTTGGGAGGTAGATATATTTTGCGCTGATAGAAAACGATTTCTATCGGGATTGTTTTCTATAGAAAACGTTGTCTATAGACGGCGTATAGTTTCTATGAAAAGGAGAAACCTATGAAAAAGGTTTGTTTGTTCATGAGCTGCTGTATACTGACCTCGATGATGCTCATTTCCTGCGGCGGCGGATCGGAAAAGGCGTCCGGCGGCGGTTCCGGGGCCGTAACCATGAAGGAGATCACCCTTCCCGAGGGACCGGTCACCATCAATATGATGGGGGGCGCCCACCTGATCACCACCACCCAGGCGGCCCTTAAAAAGTACATGGCCGACCACCCCAATGTGACCATAAACTTCGAGAAATACTCCTACGCCGAATATCCGGTCAAAATGCGGCTCCAGCTTTCCAACGGCGACGCGGTTCCCGATGTCGTCCTGGTGCACGATATTTTTATTCCCCAGTTTGTTAAGTCCGGCTGGCTTCTGGATCTTACGGACATGATTCCCATGGACCAGGTTCTTCCCACCATGGACAACGCCAGCGCCGGCGGAAGGATATACGGACTTCCGAACCAGGCGTCGACGGTATTCGCCTTTATGTACCGCGGCGATGTGTACGATCAGCTGGGACTCGAACCACCGGAAACCTGGGACGAATATTTTGAGCAGGCCCTCAAACTGAAGGACGCGGGATACTACGCGGGAGCCATGGATCCTGCGAATCCCAACGATTATTTCCTCTGGTACATGGGTATGCTCGGGGGAAGTCTCTTTGACCGCCAGGGGAAGGTATCGCTGTACAAGGCGGAGGAAGCTCTGGAAATGCTCAAGAAAGCCTACGACGCCGGGGTCTTCCTCAAGAGCGGCCAGACCTCCACCGAAGGTGATTACTGGACTGTTTTCAACGAAGGCAAAATAGCCGCCTTCCCGGGGATGTCCTACGAAGCGTCCCGGTACCTGACCAACATGGATCCCAAGAGTCCCGCCTACGGAAACCTCAGGCTCGCTCCGGCGATGCGGTTCTCCCAGGACGGGCCCCTCAATTTTTCCGTGGACACCACCTTCTTTTCGGTGAACAAAAATTCAAAGAATCTTGAAGCCGCCCTGCACCTGGTGCAGTACCTCACCCTTTCGGAGGAAGGCTGCCTCGCTTTCGCGAATGTGGACGGCGAGGGGATCAACGCGACCTATACCACCGCGTACATTCCGGGAATCCGGAAAGTGGTTGAGCAGGGAACCACCCCGTGGCCCCAGTTCGGCGGCCAGCGGGTCATCTCCGATGTGGCGAAAATCCTTCTCGATACGCTGCCCTCCATTCCTTACAAGGACGCCCGGTCACCCGAAGCGGAGGACATTGCAAAACGGATTGTGGGGGACATGTTCGTCAACGGTAAAATGACTCCCGCGGAAACCGTCGCCAAACTGAGAACCGAACTGGAACGGCTGTAGCGGGATTCAACGGGAAGAAGCAGTGGTCCCAGGGAACCAAAGGGAGAACAGGGGTATGAAAAATACAATACAGAAAATCGCGAAGAACAAACACTGCTATATCTGGATTTCTCCGTTCTACATCGTGTTCGCGGTATTTACGGTATATCCCATGCTGTATGGCCTCTGGGTCAGTCTGACCAATTCCAACGGGTTCGACGCGCCCCGGTTTATCGGGTTCACAAATTACCTGCGGCTTTTCCAGGATCCCCTGTTCTGGAAATCCCTCTGGAACACCCTGGTCCTCTGGGCTCTCATCGTTCCCCTGCGTACCCTGCTGGCCCTGGTTTTCGCGGCGGTACTCAATTCACCCCATACCGTGGGGCGGCGGGTTTATTCGGTTATTATGCTGCTTCCCTATGTGACCGCGGTTCTCGTTATCGCGAATATTTTCCGGATGCTTTTTACCACCCAGGGCGGGCTTATAAATGTCCTCCTGGGTCACATAGGAATTCCGCCCGTGGGCTGGCTCGATACGGTGCAGATGTCGAAGATATCTATCGCCATAATGAACATCTGGCGGATGACCGGGTACTTTACCATCGTCATGCTCGCGGGGATGCAGAAGATTTCATCCTCCGTAAATGAAGCCGCCAGCCTCGACGGCGCGGGACCGTTCAGAAAGTTTTTCTCCGTAACCGTTCCTTTGATGAAGCCGGAAATATTTTTTGTATTGCTCATCTCCACCATCTGGGTCCTCCAGAACATGGGGGATGTCATGGTGCTCACCCGGGGCGGCCCCCTCAATTCATCCCTGAATCTGGTGTATTACATTTACCAGAACGCGTTCCTGTATTCCAAAGTCGGTTACTCCTCGGCCATGTCCTATGTATTGTTTCTGCTGCTCATGGGATTCAGCGTGCTTTCGGTTAAGCGGAATGTTTCCGGGGACGGCGCAAAATGAAAATCCGGAGGGTAAAAAAATATATCGGAACATTTTTTTCGCTGGCGGCCCTGGCGGTTGTGGCGGTAATAACCTGTTATCCCTTTCTTATGATGATCATGGGGAGCTTTAAGGAAGACTACGAAATATTTACCATGAACCCGTCGTTTTTCCCCAGGGACGGATTCAACTTAAAATTTTACCGGAAGCTTCTGGCGGAGTGGCCCTTTATACGGAACCTGCTCAACAGTGTCATTGTCACCGCCTCGGTAACCGCCATAGGATGTTTCTTCTGTACCCTGGCGGGGTTTACCTTCGCCAAGTACCGGTTCCCCTTTAAAAACGGGCTCTTCCTGGTGATGCTTTCGTCCATGATGATTCCGAGCATCTCCCTGATTGTGCCCACCTATCTCGTGGTCCGGGGCATGGGCGGCCTCAACCAGTACTGGTCGCTGATTCTTCCCGGAAGCATTCCCGCCTTCGGTATTTTTATGATCCGGCAGTTCGCCGTTTCCGGGGTGCCCGACGAGTCCCTGGAATACGCCCGGGTGGAAGGCGCCTCGGAATGGAAGATCCTGATGAAGATCGCCTTTCCCATGCTGTCGCCGGCCATATTTTCCCTGGCGATTCTGACCTTTATGAACACCTGGAACGATTTTCTCTGGCCGATCATCATCACCACGAAAAAGGAAATGCTCACCGTCACCGCGCTGCTGCGTTCCATCGGGGACGCGTCCCTGGCGGGCGGCTTCGGGGTGCTGCTGGCGGCCACCACCCTGAGCACCATACCCATGATCGTCCTGTATCTCCTGTTTCACAAAAAACTGATCCAGGGAATTCTCGACGGCATGGGAAAGGAATAACTGCCGGCGGAAAGCCGGATTGCTGTAAATAAACTGAAAAGGAAAGGCCATGTTGGTACAGGCACGGGAACTATTTCACCATTCCCTCGAGAACAAGTATATGACCGGGGCGTTTAATGTTTTTAATTTCGATACGTTGACGGCGGTTGTCGCCGCCGCCGAAGCGGAGCGGTCTCCGGTAATTATCCAGGTATCCATGGGCGCCAGAAAATACGCCGAGGATTTTCGCTTGTTCCTGGAATGTATACACAAAGTCATCGAAACCTGTGCGGTACCGGTTCTCCTCCAGCATGACCACTGCTCAACCTTTGAAGCCTGCCGGGAAGCAATCGAATGGGGAATCCCCGCGGTGATGTTTGACGGTTCCCATCTGAGGTTTGAGGAAAACATCGAGCGGACCCGGGAGCTTGCCGGTTACGCCCATGCCCGGGGTGTCTGGGTGGAGGCTGAACTGGGTTCCCTCCCGGGATTTGAGGATGAAGTTTTTTCCGCCGAAAACAAATACACCGAACCGGATCAGGCGGCCCGTTTTATAGAAGAAAGCGGCTGCGACGCCCTGGCGGTGGCGGTGGGCACATCCCACGGCGGGGTCCTGTCGGACGAGAGCCTGCCCCTCGCTTTTGACCGGCTCGCGGAAATCCACGCGGCGCTGCCGGACTTTCCCCTGGTGCTCCACGGCGGGGCTTCCCTGGAAAAGGACCTCATCGACGCCGTCAACGCCGCGGGCGCCCGGGTTCCGTATCTGCGCAACGCTTCGGAAGCGGATGTTTCCGAATGCCGCAGGTACGGCGTATGCAAAGTGAATATGGATGTGGACAACTTCATGGCCTACACAACGGCGGTGCTGGAGACCCTCAGGGAAAAACCGGACAAGTACGACCCCCGGGTGTACCTGCGTCCGGCCAGGGATGCCTTTAAAAATCAGGTGCGGCATAAGATGAGAAATGTCCTCCGCAGTTCGGACAAAGCCGGGTTGTTCGCGGGGAGTAAAATTGTATGATACGGGCGCTGTGTCTCAATCCCGCGGTGGACAGGTTTTACAACATCGATAATTTTACCCACGGGTTCCAGTTTAAAAATAATATTCCCCACATCGCGGCGGGCGGCAAAGGCATCAATGTCGCCCGGGCCGCGGCGGGATTGGGCGCGGAGGTTGAAGTCCGGGGATTTATCGGCGGTCCCAACGGAGAATTTATCCGGGATGAAATGGAGCGCTGCGGCTGCCGGTCCGACTGGATAACGGTTCCGGACAATACCAGGGTAACCATCAACATCATCGATAACGCCGGAAAGAAGGAAAGTGAAATTGTAGAAGCCGGTTTTACGGTGCCGGAGGATCTGGCGGAGGAATTCCTGTTCCGCCTCCGCGGGGATACCGTGAAGGGTGATGTCATTATCTGTTCGGGGCTGTCCCTGCCGGGACTGCGGGACAGCATCTACCGGGAAATCAGCGGCCTCTGCGCCGAGGCCGGGGCGTACTGTTTCCTCGATACCAGCGGCGATCTTCTGACCGCCTCCATAGGCGGGAGATACCTGTTCGCGAAACCGAACATGCATGAGCTGCTTGCCCTGTACGGGGAAACGGAATACCGGGATGAGGAACAGCTTGCCGCCCTGGGCCGCCGGATGCGGGACAGCGGCATTGAACAGCTCATGGTATCCATGGGGAGCCGGGGCGCGCTGCTTCTTCTCAATGATAAAACCTACATGGCCGCGGTACCGAAGGTTAAGGCTGAAAAAACCATCGGCTGCGGCGACGCCGCGGTCGCGGGCTACGCCGTGTCGTTCATACACGGAAATGACCCCCCGCGTTCATTGGCCTTTTCCATGGCCTGCGCGGTGGCCAATTCCATGAATCGGGAACTGAAAAGTCTCGATGGGGATATTATCAGGGATTTGCTCCCGCAGATCCACATTACGGAGTTACCATGAAACATGAAGAGCTGAGAAGGGTAAAGCAGGTCTGGACCGGAACCGAGGGGCTGCCGGCGGATAACAACCATGATCCCTCAAATATTCTGTACGTCGGCGGAAAGTACTATCTCTGGATAACCCAGCACGAACACGGAAAACCCTACTGTCCGTTTAAGAACTGTAAAATCATGTATACCACATCCCCGGACGGGTACCGCTGGGAACCGCTTAGGGACGCGCTGCTCCCTTCGGCGAAGGGCTGGGATTCCGCCGGGGTCCTGACCGCGAACGTTCTCTTCTATAATAATACCTACTATATGTTTTATACCGGGGTGGACGCGGGCTACGATGTCAGCCATACCGACCGGTATGTGGGTATTGCCCGGGCGGATTCTCCCGGCGGACCCTGGACCCGGGCCGGAGACACTCCTGTCCTGGGGCCCAGCAGGACAGGTTTCGACGCTGACTCCGCGGACGATGTCACGGTTATTCCCCGGGACGGGAAATTCTGGATGTACTACAAAGGTATGTATCCGGGGCTGGACGGTAATTATTCGGAGGTGGGGATCGCCATGGCCGATTCCATTACCGGACCGTACACACGGTACGGACACAACCCTGTCATGGTAGGCCACGCCTTTGCGGTCTGGCCGTATAAGGACGGGTACCTCTATCTTTCGGGACGGAAGGACACCAATGAAGGAACCGTGTACAACAGCAGTCCCGACTGGCATGACCCAAGGGGAACTCAGAGCCTTTTCTGGAGCGGCGATGGGATCCATTTTGAAGCCTGCTGTCCCTTCGAAAACCGGGCTCCGGGAATCTTTGTCGGTTCCGAGAGCGATATAACGAAATGCTGGGGCGTCAGTGTCAAAACCCGGAACCGCGACCAGGGCCGGTATATAGAACGGTTTGATTTCATTCTTGAGTAAAATACAGCCCTCCGGATAAACCTGTCTTACATCAGCGGAGCTGTTCCGGCTTCGGACCCTCGGCGGTCCGGGGCTTTTTTTATTAACCGGTCTTATTTTTATTGTCCGCTGTTTTTTAGTACATTCCTTCTGCGGATCTAGTCTCCGGGCGCAGCCCGGGACCGGATTCCGTACGGAGGAATTATGATTCCATGTTTGACCCTGCAGGAAACCGCCCGATACCTTGGCGTCGAGGAACGGCACGTTTATTACCTTGCAGAGATGGGTTACCTTGAGGGCTGGAAAATACGGTCGGAATGGCGTTTTTACAAAGGGGCGGTGGAACGGTATGCTGGAGGAACGGACATTAAGCGAATTAACGGAAAATCTTCCCGCTATTCTGACGATAAAGGATACGGCTTCTTTTCTTAACTGCTCATCCCTGACCGTACGGCGGCTGATCAGGGAAAACGCACTCAGGGCATACCAGATTCCCGAAGACCGTAATCAGTGGAATATCAGCCGCCATGATTTTCTTGATTACCTGTCCCGTCATTCCAATTTGTGACAGCTGCGCCGCCCGGATGCCGGACGCATCCTCCCAACCCCTGGACCTGTTTTAACCATGCTTCCGGGGTCAGGAAGTAATTATAATGCGGCTGCCTGACTGCGATACTGTACTTTATCGGGATTTTCTAGTATCACTGTTCCGGTGGGTAATGTATGAAAGAAAACAAGTACGATGACGATACTTTTTTTGCGCAGTATAAGAAAATGCCCCGTTCCGTGGATGGCCTCAACGCCGCCGGGGAATGGCACGAGCTGAAGAAGATGCTCCCGGATTTGCGGGGTAAACGGGTGCTCGATCTCGGCTGCGGATTCGGGTGGCATTGCCGCTACGCCGCCGACCAGGGGGCGTTTTCGGTGGTCGGTGTGGATATCTCCGAAAAAATGCTCGCCGAAGCCCGGGAAAAAACCACCTCTCCCAAAGTTACCTACATCAACAAAGCCATAGAAGACGCGTATTTCGATTCAAATTCCTTCGATGTGGTGCTCAGTTCCCTGGCGTTCCATTACCTTGAATCCTTTGAGGAAATCGCCGGCAGGGTTTCTTCCTGGCTCGACGAAGGCGGCTCCTTTATTTTTTCCGCCGAGCATCCTGTATTTACCGCCCAGGGAAAACAGGCCTGGTACTACGACGATGCGGGGAATATCCTGCACTGGCCGGTGGACCGGTATTTTTCCGAAGGAAGCAGGAAAGCGGTTTTTCTCGGCGAGGAAATCACGAAATACCATAAAACACTCACCACCTACATAACGACGCTTCTGGATCAGGGGTTTACAATTACCGGATTTGCGGAGCCTAAGCCGGAACCGGCGATGCTTAAGCAGATTCCGGAAATGAAAAATGAACTCCGCCGTCCCATGATGTTCCTCGTTTCCGCCAAAATATAACCAATGACCTTTGTAAATATGACATACCGCCGTCAGCTTTGATCTATTATAGTTAATGGTATATATGTCCTGATGGAGGAATACCTAGGGCAATCGTATGCCCCTTCATCTGCGGCAGGGTAACCGCAGTATACTGGGCAGCGGCACAGCAGCATGGTGGAAAAAGGTAGCGTGGGGTGTCTGAGGTAAGGGGAAAGGCGCGACTTTCGAGACCTTTAGGTCGACGAGGAGCCCTTCCACCTTACCTCAGACGGGCCCCCTGGCATTGGTATTTCCATACTGCTGTGGAGAATTCTAACGAAATGCAGTTACCCTGGAGGAAAAAACCATGCTCGAAATTCCCGAAAGCCATACCCTGGCGGCGCAGCTTAACGAAACTGTCGGCGGTAAAACCATTACCCGGGTCATTGCCGCCGCCGCTCCCCACGGATTCGCCTTTTATTTCGGCGACCCCGGAAATTACCCAAAACTGCTGGAGGGTGAAAAAATCCGGAATGCCGCCGCTTACGCGGGCCTGACGGAAATAAGCGCCGGCGGGAAACGGATTCTCTTCGGCGACGGGACCAATGTCCGGTACCTTGAGCCCGGAGCTGAGCCGCCGAAGAAACACCAGCTCCTGGTCACCTTCGGCGACGGTTCCTCGATTGTCTGCACCATCCAGATGTACGGCGGTATATGGGCGTTTCCCGACGGGAAAAACGACAGTCCTTACTATAAGGTTGCCAAAGAAAAGCCCAGCCCCTTGTCCGACGCCTTTGATGAAGGGTACTTCATGACCATCTGCGGCGAAGCGAAACCAACCCTCAGCGCCAAGGCGCTGCTCGCCACGGAGCAGCGTATTCCCGGACTCGGCAACGGTGTGCTCCAGGATATCCTTTTCACCGCGGGGATAAATCCCAAAAACAAAATTAATACCCTGACACAGAAGGATCTCAAGGGGCTGTACAAAAGCATCAGGAAAACCCTCAAAGCCATGACCGACAAAGGCGGCAGGGATACGGAAAAAGATCTCTTCGGAAAAAACGGCGGATACAAAACCATTCTGTCAAACAACACCCTCAAAGATCCGTGCCCGGTCTGCGGCGGGACTATTATCAGGCAGGCGTATCTCGGTGGCAATGTGTATTACTGCCCCGTATGCCAGCCCCTTAAAAAGCAGCCGTAATTCCGGATGGGAGAATAAAAGCGGATGAAGGATTCGGATATAACCATTGTTCATCAGGAGGAAGACCGTACCATCTACGGTCTCTGGATGAAATCCAGCGACCGCCGGATAGCCCGGGATATTCCCGAGCTGTCGAAAAAGTACTCCCTTATTACTGGCCGGCCGGGGCAGGTGCCGTTTTTCGTGGTAACCAAAGGGTACAATCCCGGGGACGGCAGTTTCCAGCTTTTTATCGGCGGCCAAGACGCGGCTCCGAAACTGGAAGTCGCCCTGCTTCCCGGGGGTGACTACGGTATTACCACTGTACGGCCGCTGCTGGGATTTTTATGGGGGGCCGCCATCGGAAGGGCAAAACAATATTTCTATACCCGGTGGCTTCCTGCCAGCGGGTATTCTTCCCATAATATGGAGTTTGAATTCCACAGCAGTAAATCCCTGGGGAGCCATCCTTCGGTGGATTTATATTTCCATATCGGCCCGAAACAATAAGGGGCTGCCATAGCCGGCCTCAAAGCAAACCTCATGGAACCGGCGGGGAATAAAAAAGCCCCGGATCAGGTCCGGGGCTGTGCGGCGGCTATGTCAGTCTTCGTCCTTGATGACCGCCCGGCTTTTGGGGAAAACCAGGTTCAGAACAATACCCACCACCGTGGCAAGGGCCACGCCGGCAAGTTCAAACTCAACACCTCCGGTGATGTTGAACGCCAGCCGTCCGCCGCCGATTCCGATGACGAAAATTACCGAGGAAATAGTTAGGTTCCGTTTGTCCTTGTAATCGACTCCGCTCTCCACAATGGTCCGCAGTCCGCTGGAAGCGATGATACCGAAGAGCAGCATGGAGATTCCGCCCATGACCGCCGTGGGGATAGTCTGTATCAGGGCGCCGAATTTCTGGACACACGACAGGATTACCGCGATGACCGCGGCGCCGCCGATAACCCAGACCGAGTACACATGGGTTATCGCCATGACGCCGATATTTTCACCGTAGGTTGTGTTGGGAGGGCCGCCCCAGAGTGCAGCCCACGCGGTGGCCAGGCCGTCTCCGGCGAGGGTCCGGTGGAGCCCGGGGTTCTTGTAAAAATCCTGGCCCACGACTTTACTCGTTACCAGAGTATCCCCCAGGTGCTCACAGATAGTGGCCAGGGACACAATAACAAAGGTCAGGATCGGCACAAGACTGAACTTGGGTATGCCGAAGCGGGGGAATCCGAACCACGGCGCGTCCCGTACCACCTGAAAATCAATGATGTGATAGGCGGGGAAAAAGAGTCCCATTATCAGGGTAAACAGGTACCCCGACACCAGTCCGATAAGAATGGGAATGGTGCTGAAGAATCCCTTAAGGAAGATGTTGGACACCACGGTTACGCCCAGGGTTACGGTGGCGATGGAAAGCATAACCAGGCTGTAGTTTCCCGCTCCGTCGTACATGGCCATGTTCATGGCGGTGGGCGCCAGGTTGAGCCCGATTACCACGATAACAGAACCGATTACCACAGGGGGCAGGGCTTTATCCAGCCAGGCCGTTCCGGCGAATTTAATTATCAGCCCGACGAGACAGTAAAATATACCCGCCACAAAGGCGCCTCCCAGGGCATAAGCCATCCCGTGGGACGCGCTTATGGCAATGATCGCCGGAATAAACGCGAAGGATGAACCCAGAAACGCCGGGACTTTGGCACCGGTGACAAGAATGTAAATAAGTGTTCCCGTTCCCGCGGTAAAAAGCGCTGTTGAGGGACTCAGTCCGGTCAGCAGCGGCACCAGGATGGTCGCCCCGAACATAGCAAATACATGCTGGATGCTCAAGGGTATCCAGTAACCCAAACGCGGCCTGTCCTGGGGCCCCAAGATTTCATGGTGACTCATGTGCTATAATCCTCCTTAACCGTTTCTGCATAACAGTATAAAGTTTTTTTGATCCGTGTATAGGCCGGCAGGAAAAAACGCCCGGCGGGTCTATGATTTTTGCCGGCCCTTGGATATGATTTTACCGGGTCTGACAGCGGATACTGTACCGCTTAAAAATGGAAAAAACGATTGAAGGAATGCTGCCATGATTTTCCGCGGAACTATATATTCGGAAGTGCTTGCCATGGATACGGCTGTAACCGTGGTGCTGCCGGATGCTTTCGGCAGTACCACTCCTGCCGGGACCGTGTATCTGCTGCACGGGCTCCACGGCAGCAGCGGGAGCTGGCCGGATAATACCATGCTTCCGGTTTTTGTCCGGGAGTACAATGCCGTTTTTATCATGCCCGAAGCGGGCCGGAGTTTTTACACTGATATGAAGTACGGGCCTAAGTTCTTTTCTTATGTGAGCGAAGAACTTCCGGAAATCTGCGCCCGGGTTTTCAGGATATCTCCGGAGCCAGAAAACACCGCGGTTATGGGCGCGTCCATGGGCGGGTACGGTGCCCTCAAATTCGCTTTGTCGAAACCCGGCCGTTACGGGTACTGCGCGGCTTTTTCCTCCGCCAGTCTCGATCTGAAAGAAACCCTTGCGGCAATGAAGGATGATCCCGTCAAAGCCGCCGCCCGTATTCATCAGGGAGAGGAACTGGTCCGGGATTTTTATTCGATTCTGGGACCGGACCTGGAATGGAATGCCGCCGACGATATTACCGAACTGGCTCTTGCGGCGGCTTCGGCCCCCGCAAAGCCCAAGATTTTCTGCGCCTGCGGTACCGAGGATTACCTGTATAAGTCCAATGTCCGTTTCTGGGAAAAAATGAAAAATCTGCCCTTTGATTTTACCTGCGAAGAATGGTCCGGCAGGCATGACTGGTATTTTTTTAATGACGCCCTGAAGAAAGCCCTGGACTGGTGCTTCGGATTCCGGGAATCATAGGAACGGGGTTTGGTATGGCGGACAACAGAACATTCCGGGGCCGCCCGGTACAATGGAGATATTTCTTTCAATATATATATTTCTGCTGGCTCCTCGCGGCCGCGTCCGCCGTCTTTGCCGCGGGTGTGCCCGAAACCGGTGACGGGGTGTTTTTGCCGGATATTCGGATATACGTTACCAATGATATTCATTATCTGGCCCAAAGCCTCCATGACAGCGGACCGCTTTTCCGGCGGATGTCCGGGGAAGGGGACGGGAAAAATCTTGAGGCGGTGGATCCTGTCCTGAGGGCACTCGCCTTTTCTATGGAGAACGATCCGCCGGATATTCTCCTGCTTAACGGGGATCTGACCTACAACGGCGAGCGGGAAAGCCACAGGGAGCTTGCCCAGTATCTCTCCCGGATCGAATCCTTCGGAACAAAGGTATTTGTAATTCCCGGAAACCACGATATCGCGAATCCCTGGGCAAGGGCTTTTTTCAGGGACAATGCCTACCGGACCGATTCCGTTACATCCAAAGAATTTGCCGGAATTTACGATGAATTCGGGTATGGCGAGGCGCTTTCCCGGGACCGGGATACCCTCAGCTATGTAGCGGAACCCTTTCCCGGGCTCCGTCTCCTGATGATTGATACGAATAAGTATTCCCGCAATACGCAGCTGGGGATACCTCAGGCCGACGGCGCGGTTCCGGCCAGTACCAGAAAGTGGATACGGCGCGCGGCCGAGTCCGCGAAAAGGGACGGAGCCGTGCTGGTGACCAGTATGCACCACAGCCTTATGGACCACCATCCCATGGTAAACCAGGGCTTTACGGTGGATGATTCCCGGACGCTGGCGGAGTTATTTTCCGGACTGGGTATTAATTTCGTCCTTACCGGACATATTCACGCCCAGGATATCTCCCAATACGCGGCGCCGTCGGGGGTTGTATACGATATCGCCACCAGCGCCTTGTCGGTCTATCCCCACCAGCACGGGGTGCTTCAGTTTGTTCCGGAAAAGAGCGGCTGGCAGTATTCGGTGCAGTCCGTGGATGTGGAACACTGGGCCGCCGCGACCGGACGGCAGGAAGAGACCCTGCTTAATTTTTCCCGGAATGCCGAGGATTTTTTCAAGAAACGTTCCGAAGGAATGGTCCGGCGCCGCGGTCCGGATGGGGTCCTGACTCAGGAGCAGTTTGACGCTGTGGTTGAGACCGTGGGTACCCTGAACGCCCGGTATTTTGCGGGAACCGAGTACCTCAACGCCGGAGACATCTTCCAGTCTCCGGGATACAGGATCATAGACGAATACCGCCTGGATTTTCTCGCGGATTATCTCCGGTTTATAATGGAAGATACCCCTCCCTGCAACATCGATCTGTTTATTCCGCTCCGGTAGGGATAGAACCGAATCTTTCAAGCCGGAACGCACCGGTGAATTACCGGCACTGCGGGCCCTGGCTTTACCAGTACGGTCCGGGTACATTCCTGTTTAACCGGCTCGGCGCTGCCCTTAAAAGAAGGCTACTTATATCCGAAGGACATGAGCTCTCGTTCCGGCCCCGCTTCGCGCGGCTTCCGCTGCCATGTAAAATGCAGGTGCTCTATTGCGGCGGGGGCCGGGTATGGGAGAAGGCTTCTCCGATCCGGTGCCGGCGGTTGCCGGAGGTTCTGCCCATAGGGTATGATGGCAGCGGAGGCTGAAGGTGTATTATATTCTGGCTATTTTACCCTATTTGATTCAGCTGGCCTGTGTCATCCATGTCTTCAGGACAGGCCGGAACACAACGTGGATCTGGGTTATAATTTTTCTTCCATACATTGGAGGCATCGCCTACCTGCTGGCCGAAATTCTGCCGGATCTCCGCACAAGAAAATCACTCCATGAAATCAGTGACATTGTGGTTTCCACAATAATGCCTTCCCGTAAAATCGATAAGCTCAAAAGTGAAGCCGAATTTACTCCTTCATTCCAGAACCGCAAAGCCCTGGCGGATGAGTACCTTGCTTCGGGATATTTTGAGGAGGCGGTACGGCTCTACGACGCACTGCTTACGGGTCACGAAAAAAATAACCCCTCATGCCTGCTTATGAAGGCAAAAGCCCTGTACGGTCTCAAACGGTATGAAGAAGCCGCCGGTACCGTCAAGGTTCTGGAGGAAACCGGATTTGTTTACAGCCGGGAATCGGAAGTCCTCATAAAACTCAAAATAGCGGAACACATCCAGGACAAGGCATCGGCGGACCTTCTGTATGAGCAGTTCAGAAAGAAATTCAGCAGTTTTGAAATTAATTATTATTACGCTGAATATCTGATAGAACAGGGCGAAACCGGCAAGGCCGAATCCATCATAAACGAAGCGGCGGAAACCAGGGACCACCTGAGGAAAAGCCGGATCAAATTTGAGCGGAAATGGGCGGACAAAACCGTCGCCTTAAGAAGGAAAATAAAAAAATAGTGGCTGTATTGGAAACCCCGCGGCTTTTCCTCAGGGAAATGGTGCCCGGAGACAAAGCCGCGCTCTGCCGGGTCCTGTCGGACGAAGAATCGATGCGGCATTATCCCCACGCTTACAGCGAAGCGGAAGTGGAAAACTGGATCCGGGAAAATACCGAACGCTACCGGGTCAACGGTTTCGGTTTGTGGGCTGTGGTCCTGAAAAGCGACGGGTCCTGCCTGGGGGACTGCGGCATTACCCTTCAGAATATCGACGGGGAAACCCTGCCGGAAATAGGGTTCCATATTATCAGGGAATACTGCGGCCGGGGATACGCCAGCGAAGCCGCGGCCGTGTGCCTTGAATACGCGGTGAAGACCCTGGGGTTTCCGGCGGTCTATTCCTACTCACGGTCTGGTAACGTCGCGTCCCAGCGGGTTTCCGAAAAAATCGGCATGAAAAAAATAAAAACGTACCGCAGAAACGATATAGAATATACCGTGATGGCGAGACTCCCATTGACCTTCCCTTAAGGGGAGGGTCTACAATATCGTATATGAAAAAAGAAACCGTTTGTCCTGAATGTTACTCCGGCGGTCCCCGGGCAACCCCGGTAAAGGGCGCCCGGGAGTGTCTTGAAAAACACCGGCAGTACCGCTGTTCCCGGTGCGGCCGGCTTATCTGTATCGATGTCCGGGGCGAGAAAAAGGCCCGGTGTTTTATGCCCTTCGGTTCCGCGGAGACGGCGCTGCTTTACCTCCGGGCCGCGGAGGTCCTGTCCGGAAAATCCTGCGGTATCTATGAGCTTATCTACAGCCGCGGGGACAAACGGTACCGCATATTTGAAAACGCGGAGGAGCGTGATACTTTTCTGCGGAAAAATCCCCGGGTACGGTGCCTCCGGGATACGCCGGTATTTACCGGGGCCCGGTATAAACCGCCGAAACCGGAACAGCTGATGTATCCCGGCCTGGAACAGATAAACCAATATCTTTTGGAAAAGGATAATCAGGGAGACTGACCGTGCCGCGGCGGGGAAAATCCCTGAATATTGAATTTTTGTGCTTTGCGGGATTTGCGGTCAGCGTATACCGTCAGCCGCCTAGAACGTTTTCCAGCTGAAGCGCCAGGTACAGGGCGCTGAGTTCTTCCTGGAGCAGGGCAACGCGCTGGGCGTACCAGTCCAGTTCCTGGATAAGCACTTCCCGTTCTCCGCCGTACCCGGCGTTCCATTCGTTTTCGGCCTGTTCTTTTTTTGACAGGGCCGCATGCATCTTTAATTCCAGGTATTCCTGCTTGCGTTTCGATACTTCCAGCTGAAGCAGTGTCCGGTCGAGGAATTCCTCCATGTCCCGCCAGCCCTTTTCCTCCTCCAGCCGTGCCTGGATCAGTTCCTCTTCGGTTCCGGCGATGCTGTGGTATATACTGCCGCCGTCAAACAGCAGGCTCCGGATCCCCAGGGTAGCGGTAAAATTTCCGTTGTTGTCCTTCCGCCAGTCATCTTCTATAAAGGGAAACCGCGGCCCAGCGTAGGAAAGCTGGAGGAACACCCCAAGCTCCGGTTTTCCGTAAAACTGGCCTTTCGCGGCGGCGAGTTTTTTTTCATGCGCCTGGGTCTGCAGGGACAGCAGTCTGAGGCCCGGGTTCTGGGCGTGAATCCTGGATAACAGTTCGTCCTTGTGTTCCCGGGTATAGCCAAGGCTTTCCCGGACCGCCGCCGCCTCGGGCAGCCGTACCCCGGAAAGGTCAAGGCCGGGCAGTCCAGCCAGGGTTTTCAGGGCAAGGAAATTCCGGCCCTGGTTTTCCAGAAGGCTGTATTCTCCCAGGGTCACTTCGGCGGCCAGCATCCGGGCTTCCAGAAGATCCGTCCGGAGCAGGAAACCCCCGGCATAGCTTTCTTCTGAAATATGAATGAGACGGTCGGCGCAGATACGCTGCTCTCCGAGGATTGCCTGCATTTCCCGGAGATACGCCAGACCATAGAGATACACGTCCAGCATGGTCTCAAGGCTGCGCCTTTCATATTCAACCTGGATCAACGCCGCCCGGCTTCCCAGTTCCGCGGCCTTGATGGAATTGCTGATCCTGCCCCAGGTAAAAACAGGCTGCTCCAGGGTCACCCCGAATTCGTAATAGGTATTTTCGGTAAGACGGATTTTAAAATCCTCCAGGGGAAGGGCCGGAATATCAATGGGTATGGTCGTTCCCGGCAGGCTGGGTATTGTTACGGGGATTGTGCCTCCGGGGAAAATGGATCCCTGGTCAATGGTAAAGGTCTGGGGATTGGTCATGTAGCTCAGATTTGACATTAAGCGGATGTCCGGCAGCCGGGAGGCTTTTGCCGCGGAATGGAGAGATTGGGCAGCCCGGCTTTTGCTTTCCGCGGAAAGTATCCCGGTGTTACCCCGGAGGGCCGCCTGCAGCAGGCTTTCCCGGTCCCACAGGGAAACCTCGTCCGCCGCGGTTTGGCCCGAGAGATTCATGGAACACAATAAAACAGAAAATACCGCGCAGAAGACGGCTTTTTTCCCGAAGGATTTTTTCTTTTTCATAATCGTTATTTTCCGAAAATAATCCCCCTTACTCCTTCATTTCCGGAGCAATATTCTGTACTATGTACAATAATATATAATAATCCCGCGGAGGAGAAGTGTATTTCTGATTTTTCACCAGAGACGGCGCGGACCCGGTCGGGATAAAGGTACAAAAAGATGAAATCCGGTAAAAACCTGAAGCGTTCTCCGGTTAAAATTGTGATTTTCGCGGTCCTGGCTGTGCTGTTTGCCGCCGCAGTGTGGTCGATACTCCGCAAGGACCGGGAAACAACCCAGGAGTTTCTTGCTCCCGTTATTACCATAAACCCAGTGCTGGGCAGCATTGAAAAAACCATACACATCAGCAGCCAGGTTGAAACCGGCCGGCTCATTACATTGGTCCCCCGGGTCGCGGGAACACTGGTTTTTCTGGACGCCAATCCCGGCGCCCAGGTAACGGCGGATCAGCTCCTTGCCCGCATCGATTCCGCTCCGTACGATCTTACGTTTCTCCAGGCCAAGGCGGCGTATACCACGTCAAAGTCAACCTACGACCGGATAAACGGCTTATACCAGAACCAGGCCGCTACCCGGCAGAATTTTGAGGAAGCCCGGGCGGCCTATGAGGCGGCTAAGGCTCAGTTCGAACTGGCGGAACTCAACCTCGACTATACGAACGTCCGTGCCCCCATGGACGGCATCGTGCTTATGCGTCACGGTACCGAAGGCGGGCTGGTGGACACCGGTATGCCTCTGGTAACCATCGGCGATCTGGGCGACCTCAGGATCAAAGCCGCGGTGCCGGAAATTCACTACCGCTTTTTCGCGGAGAACTGGGAATCCATGGAAGTGCGACTCACCGTCCGGGCCCTGGAAGGGGAGACCTTCATCCTGGAGCCCCTGAGCCTCGCGCCGTACATATCCCCGGAAAACCGGAGTTTCCTGGTGGAGTACGTGATTCCCGAAGGGGCGGAGCGGGGGCTGCGGCCCGGAATGTTCGCCAATGTCTCATTTATCCTGGAACGCCGGGAGGATGTGTATTATCTGCCCTTCCGGGTTCTCGGCTCCCGGGACCGCCTCTGGTACGCGGATGAAAACGGCGAGGCCCAATTCGTCCAGTACAGTCCGGCCTTTTTTAATGAGGATGTTTTTGAAATACCCCGGGAGTTAAGCCGCCGCAGCTATATCCTTGAAGGCCAGCATTTTATTACTCCGGGCCAGAAGCTCAACATCCTTTCCGAAAACCCCGGGGTTTCCGTTCAATGAAAATCGCCGATTTTTCCATAAAGCATCCGAAGATCATTCTTATGGTCCTTATTGTTCTTCTGGTATTCGGCGTTCTGGCCGCGTTCAGCCTCAACAGGAATCTCATCGCCAATCTCAGCCTGCCTACGGTGGTGGTGGTTACCACCTGGCCCGGGGTCGGCCCGGCGGATATTGAGCGTGAAGTCACGGACCCTCTGGAAGATGCCCTGGGCACCTTAACGGGTCTTAAGCAGATGACTTCTGTTTCCAGGAATTCGGTGTCCATCATCACCCTGGAACTCGATTACAATGAGGAGACAGACCGCAGGATTCCGGAAATCCGGGAAAAAATAAACGGCGTCACGGACCAGCTTCCTTCCGATATTCCCGCGCCGCCCAGTATTCTCCAGTACTCCACGGATCTTCTGCCGGTTATGACAATCCTTGTGGAAGGTGAGGGCAGCCGGAGCGAATTGTCGAAGTACTGCAAAGATGAATTGATCCCGACCCTTTCCCGGGTCCCCGGGGTTGCCCAGGTAAATATGAACGGCGACAGCCGCGATGTGGTTGAAATCACCGCGGATATGGACCGGATCAGGGCGCTCCGGCTTTCCCTGCCGGATATCTCCCGGACCATAAGCGCTTCCAATGTATCACTCCCCGGAGGCGACGGGATTTACCACGGGTACAGTCTCAATATCCGTACCGAAGGACGGTACGAATCCCTCCGGGACATCGAGGACCAGGTTCTCGCGTTCAGGGACGGCCAGTATATCCGGCTCAAAGACGCGGCGGAAGTTGCCGTCCGGGAAGACCGGCGGACGAATTACGTTATCGCCGACGGAAACGATTCCCTGGTACTTTCGGTGATTAAGCAGAGCGACGGCGACAGTATCGCCATCAGCGGGAATATCCGCGAGGCCCTCGGTAAGATCGAAGCGGAACACGCCGGCGGGCTTTCCTTTGTGTACCTTAAGGACGACAGTGAAAATATTTCCATGTCCATAAATTCCGTTATTGAATCGGCCGTTATGGGAGCGATTCTCGCGGTGGTTATCCTTTTTATATTTCTCCACAACCGGAATACCACATTCATCGTTGGGCTATCCATACCCCTGTGTATTCTGTTTGCCCTTATCGGGCTGTGGGCGAAAGGTTCGAGTCTCGACCTCATGACATTGGGGGGCCTTACCGCCGCCATCGGTATGATCGTGGACTGTTCCATTGTGGTTCTCGAAAATGTCCAGCGCCATTTTGACGCGGGGATGGACCGGAAGAAAGCGGCTTCCCTGGGGACCGATGAGGTGGGTATGGCCGTGGTCGCGTCAACCACAACGACCCTGGCGGCGTTTTTTCCTTTGCTGTTTATCACCGGCCTGGCGGGGCTCATCCTCAAGGATGTGGCCTGGACCATTATCTTCGCGCTGTTCAGTTCCATGCTGGTGGCCATCATCGCGGTGCCCTTCCTCTGTTCGCTCTTCCTCAAAAAGGATACTAAAAAAACCGTGGGAACCAGAATCGCCCGGCGGGTCGAAGGGTTTATGAGCTCCCTTACCCAGGGATACCAGAATCTTCTCCGGGGCGCCCTGGCCAACAGAAGATCCTTTCTTCTGGGGACCTTTGCGCTGCTGGTCCTGAGCATCCTCTCTTTCCGCCTCCTGGGATTTGAATTCCTCGCCCAGACGGATATGGCGGAACTGGAAATCGATATTGAAACCCCCGGCGGATATACCCTGGAAATGACCAGAGATAAAGTGCTCCGCCTTGATGAGGAAATAAAAAGAATTCTTCCTGATGAAGTTGAATCGTCGTATTTTGTGGTGGGGCAGAGCGGTTCCTTCGGGTCGGGGGTTGAGCATAACCGGGCATACGGTACCCTTAAGCTCACCGGTGTAGGGCAGCGGAAACGCCACGTTACCGAAATCATAAACCAGCTGCAGCATGAGATTCCCCGGATCATCCCGGATATCAACGCGTCGTTCAGGAACGGCGGTGTTTCTAACCTGCTGTCCATGGCTACCGGCGGCGAGGGGTTTGTGGTCAACGTTTACGGGAACAGTATGGATACGGTAATCGCCGCGGCGGAGCAGGTGCAGGAATACATGGCCCGGGATCCAAATGTGGTTGATACGGATATTAACATCCGGTTCAATCAGCAGGAAATGACGGCGAAACTTCTGCATCAGTATCTGGGGACCATGGGCCTTTCATCCTACGAAGCGGCTATGACAAACCGGATCGTTTTCAACGGCGTAAATTTGGGGACCTTTTACGGTGAGGATGATAACTATCCCATTGAGCTCAGGACGAGCCTCTCCAACGGGGAGATTCCCCAGGATGTACTCTACGGTCTCAGTCTGGGTTCCCCGGAAGGAAGCAGCATTTCCTACGCCACCTTCGCCGAGCTCAGGACCGGGGAAACCATGTCCAGCATCAGCCACAGGAACAAATCCCGGTCCCTCACGGTGAGCGCCGCCCTCCGGGACCCCAACGTCAGGGAAACCTCCCGGCGGGTACAGGATCTGCTCAGCACCAGGGGCCTCGTTCCCGGGGCAAGCTGGGAAATCGGCGGGACCACGGCGGAAATGCTGTCATCCTTCCAGTCCCTGGCGGTGGTCCTGTCCATAGCGGTGTTCCTGGTTTACACGGTAATGGTTATCCAGTTTGAACGTTTTACCCAGCCGCTGCTGGTTATGTCTTCGATTCCCTTTACCATGATCGGTGTCAGCGCGGGGCTGCTTATCTTCGGTTCGTCCCTGAGCATTGTGTCGCTCCTGGGCATCGTTGCCCTTGCGGGAGTTGTGGTAAACAACGGTATTGTGCTTATCGATTACATAAACCTGCTCAGGGACCGGGATAAGATGCCTCTGGAAGAAGCGGTCCTTACCGGCGCCGCTTCCAGGCTCAAACCAATCCTTATGACCACCCTGACCACCCTTCTCGGAATAATTCCCCTGGCCATCGGTACCGGGGAAGGGTCGGAGATTTACTCCCCCCTGGGGCAGAGCATTTTCGGGGGACTCTTCAGTTCAACATTCATAACCCTGTTTTTTATCCCCGTGATTTATCTGATCACCGAAAAAAGACGGGAACGGAAACAGCTGGAAAAATCGCGGGAAACCGGGGAAAGCGGCGGCGGGATACAGAGCGATCCGGAGCCCAATCCGGAATGATCGATCGGCGGCCGGGAGCGGCTGCGGTTATTCCTGGGGCTGTTTCGTTTTATATATTGTTATTGCGTCCAGGCTGCCGCGGTATTTAATAAGATCCTTCATGGGAAAAGGCGCTCCGTGGCCTGGGTAAATAGTAACGGCGCCGCTGCCGGTCATTTTGTCCCAGGAATCCCGGTACGCGTCCGGGTCCTCAATCCAGATTATTTTCCGCTTAACACTCGGAACGCCGTTCATTGCCGCGTCACCGCAGAACAATCTGCCGTCAGGAGTTATAAAGCCGATGGAATCCCCGGTGTGTCCTGGCAGGGACAGGATGGTGAAGGGAATCCCCATTTCCCGCAGATGCTGGGTTTTTCCGTCCCAGAGCAATGCTCTGTCCCCGGCGGATACCGCCGGAAACTCGTGGCCGCCGCTGCCCGTCAAAGCCATGGCTCCGACGAAAAACCTGGCAGCCAGGCCCGGGCATCCGCCCCGGTTTTTGTTGTGTCCCAGGAGCAGCCGTTCCGGAGTTTCTTCATGCATGATTACGGGAACGTCCGTGTCCGCCAGGAGATCCCCGAGAAATCCCACATGGTCGTCATGGGCATGGGTTACAAAAATAACCCGAATATCATCCAGGGCTATTCCGGCGTTTATAAGCTTGCGCCGGAACCGGCTATAACCGCCCGGGTACCCCGTGTCTATGATAAGGTATCCGCGGGGCGTTTCGATAATATAATTATTCGCAATTATGTTTCCGAGGTTCAGTATCTTCACGTTCTCTTTTTTCCTTTGATTTTATCCCCATAATTATTTTTTATGAATGTTACCAAACTGTCATATTCTTCTTCGTCCCTCAGGAATCGTTTTTTTATGGCTTTGGCGGTATTGGTTCCCATAAAAAGATAAATAGAATCCTTATCAAATACTATTTTATATATGTTCCCATGATTTAATATGGAGCTGCCGCTTTCCGAAGTAACAAGGATTTGCTCTTCATTGATCGTATACTCACATTCTTCGGCTATCAATTTATTTGTCTCAAAGGATTTTCTGTATATTCTTTTTGAATTAAACATCACCAGCAAGACAATTAATAGAGCCGCAAAACCGACTATCACAACTAATGTTGTCGTGTCTCTCAGAGAAATACCTTTTGTAAAATACTTTAAATAAAAAGTAAAAATGAATAGGATCAGGCAAAAATTAATAATTATTTTTCTCGTGAAAAAAACACTTTTTAACGCAACCCTTTGGGCCTGGACAAAATCATCAAAGTTTAATGCTCCGGTAAATTTATATTCCATAAATCCGCTACTTCATGTATTCTGATTTTCTTATCTGCTCTAAAAGCAAATTGAGATTCATCTCAAGAACTTCAACATCAGACTCTATTATTTGATTGGATTGCCCGTTGTAAATTTTCTCCAGATCCCGTATTTGCTGATTCACCCGTAATGCCATATTAAAATATGCGTCTGTCTGAATGTTTCTGTTGCGGAAATACGATAATTGTTTCAGAATTTCCCCGGTCTTCTGCAGAACGGCATAGTCCTGTATTACCGTATTCATTCCGGCAGCGTATTCTCCGTAATCATCGGTTGAGGCGATTTCAAGGGGAAATGTTTTATAGACGGTTTTTTCTTCATTTAATGAATAATACTGTATTATGCACATGCCGATTGGTATAATTCCCGTTTCGAATATTTCTTTTATCTCATCATTTTCTTCCGGGTTATTTCTGTTGGTTTGAGGATATTGTAATTTTAAGGTTATGGGATGCAGAAACATTCTGTGTTCGTCATAATCCATGTTTTTTATTTCAGCATTATTAATTCTTGGGCTTATCCATGGTTTTAAGATCACGCTGATTTTAATATCCCTGACCGCAGGGTAAATGAATTTATTATAGTCATCGGTAATTATTTCTTTTAATTCCGACGGTGACTGGGCGAAATATGAATTGCCGCCGTATTTTACGAGGGCGCTGTTTATCGCTTCCCAGTTCGGCATGTCGTTATACCGTTTCCGCTCTCTCCGCAGTACGCGCCTGTCATTCAGGTTTCCGTAATCCGGTGTTTCTCCGTAAATAAGATATGAAAAACTGATATTGTTCTGGGAACTAAGTTCCATAAAAAAATTAATCATCTGCCGCTCGCCGGCATCCTTAAACGGGTCACTGTTTGAAATCCAAACTATCCGCGTGAGAAAATCATTGGGCACGCCGCTTCTGTAGTTTATAATCCGGTCAATTATTGCGCTGGTGGTGCTCTGTTTTTTACTTTCCTTCAGCTCCGATATAATATTGCGGACGGATGAAACGGAACTGATTTCTTTAATTCCGGTATCCTCCTCGGTAAATATCCCCAGTACGCCTTCGGCGGGCTGTGACCGCCGGAGTTCGGTTAAAACATCAATAAGGCTGTTTTTCAGTCCGTCATCCCGGAGTAACTCCGGGCTTTGCAGGAAGATTATGTAATTTACAGTTTCTTTCGCGAAGAAATTTTTTTCGTTAACCCGCAGGCCGATAAACAAATTCAGGTTCTCATTGAAGAGGTTGTTTTCTGTTTTTAAGGTCCTGTTCTTTTCTAATTGAACGAAAACAGATACGTCTTCCTGCGGATTAATTTCATACGGAAAGTCATAATCGTTTATCGCCGCTGCCGTATCAATTTGGGAAGACTCGGCGAATTGATTTGTCTCAGCCGCGTTATAACTGGCGCTTCTCCCTGATTCCGCCTGGCCCGCGGAAAATAGATTTGAACAGCAAAAAATCATGACTAAAAATGGGGTTAGAAATTTCAATGTATTCCTCCTCTGTCCGGCCTGTCTCAGCCGGTGTTTATCAGGCGAAGCAAGATATCCGTACATCGTTTTTATTCTTTAATAAATTTATACCAGATGTTTATTAGAAGTAATATTGAAAACAGGGCCACAATGACCGGCGCGGAATAATAGAACGCGGCTTTTTCTTTGAAAAAATTCCGGACGGATGTTCCCAGGGTCAGAACCAGCCCAATTATTATCCCGACAATTCCGCCGATCAATCCGTAGAAAAGCGAGTCGTATCCGTTATTGGCCTGGATATTCACTATCAGAATTATAAAAAACAGCGCCGCTCCGGAAACGAGCGATACCGTAATAATGCTGTTCAGTGTTCCCATCCAGTTGTTGAGAAAATTATCTCTGTGTTTTTCTCTGAGATATACGCATACACAGAAATAACCCGCCGGTATCACAACGGGCATAACTGATTTTTGTATAGCCTCCAGAAGGGCGTAACTCTTTTCCGCCGTCATATTGTTCTACCTGTCCGCGGGAGCTTTAACCGAACAGGGGAGGCCGACCAGGCATTTCCCGCAGACTCCGGCGTCTCCCAGATCCTTATACCGGATCCCGTTTTCTTTGCATGCCGTGCTGCACCGGAACCGGTCAAAGGTGTCCGCGGGATATGCGTCGGCGACACAGCGGCCGCGGCATATCCCGCAGCGGCCGGTTGTTTTATAGATGCACCGTTCCGGCAGAGCCGCCGATTGCTCCGGGATTTTACAGTCCGTCACAATACTGCCGAGCCTTCCGCAGCAGCCGTATTCCGTTATCAGCATATTGTTGATGCCGAATGTCCCGATCCCCGCGATAAAAGCGATATGGCGCTGGGACCAGCTGCTGATGAGTTTTTCCTTGTCATACCCGTGGGCTCCCGGACTTTTTACCCCGCGGTATCCGCCGGCTTCCATGGCTTCGACCAAGCGGTCGTTTATTTCCACGATAACGTTATTCGTGTGGATATACGCCAGAGCCCATTCCTTTGACGCGGCGGCTCCCGCTATATTGCTTTTGGGAATGTACTCTTTGAATGGAAGGAAATAGCTGATAATGGTTTTTGCTTCGGGAAGAAGGTCGCCGGGCAGATAATGGTTTTCGCCGACCAGTGTTTTAAGTTCCCGGAGCCGGGGGTTGTCCGCGGAAACAAAACCGGCGATGGGTTCGCGCCATATATTTCCCAGATCAATACGGCTGCCGTAGTCCGCCATGGTTTCTCTGATAACCTGGATGATTGTTTCTTTCATAATTGTTCTTCCTGGGATAGCCGCATCCCGCAGTACAGGTCTTCACGGATTGAAAAAACGGCGCTCCCCGCATCCTTGACGGCCGTTCAGTTCCGTGATACGATAACTATATCACATCTTTAAGGAGGCTGCTATGAATATATTAAAAACCATTTACCTAACCGCGGCGGCCTCTGCCTGCCGGTAACGGATCCGGTATCTTTTAATATTCCATAAAAATTTATCCGGATACATACCTCCGTAATACTCAGAGGCCGCCGCCTGTTTTTTCCGCGCCGTATTTCTATGACGGCACAGCTGCAACAGGAATTATTATTTTGACGACACTTTGGCTGCATATCAGCTCCGGGACAGGACCGGAGGAATGCGCGTACGCGGCGGCCCGTACAGTCGAGGCCATACTCGCGGAAGCCGCGGCGAAAAAGATCCCGGTTCATATTCTCGAAACCGAAGCCTCGGAAAAAAAGGGAAACTGCCGTTCGGCGCTTCTTGCCCTGGAAGGGCAGGGGGCGGAAACCTTTGCCCGGTCATGGACCGGTACCGTCCAATGGGTTTGGAAAAGTACTTACCGGCCGGACCACAAACGGAAAAACTGGTTCACGGGGGTTGAGTGCATCAGACCGCATCCGGAAGAAACGGTGTGCAGTCTCCGGGATATCCGGTTCGAAACTTTCCGGGCGTCGGGACCCGGAGGACAGAACATCAACAAAACCGAAAGCGCTGTCCGGGCTGTCCACATCCCCACGGGGAAAAGCGCGGTAGCCCGGGAGGAACGCTCTCAGATACTCAACCGCAGGCTCGCCCTGGCCCGGCTTTTTTTGGTTTTTGAAAAAGACCGGGAGGCCGGCCACGCCAAAACCCGGGAAGAACTCCGCCGTTCCCATTACCGGCTGGAACGGGGAAATCCGGTCCGCGTTTTTTACGCCGATACGGTACAATACCGGGAGGTCTCCCATGGCTGAACCTCTCCGTATCCGCGGCCTCCATAATGAAGCCCTGGTTTTCGCCAGGGCGGTGGAAATGAAATGCGAGGACCAGATTCTCCAGTACCTCAACCACGAAGCGTTCGCCGATACCACCGTCCGGATTATGCCCGATGTGCATGCGGGAAAAGGCGCTGTTGTGGGGTTTACCGCGACCAGCAATGAATTCGCGGTTCCTTCCTTGGTCGGCGCCGACATCGGCTGCGGCGTCTGCGCCTACAAACTCGGACGGATACAGCTCCGGGCGGAAAAACTCGACGCTTTTATCCGAAGGCATATTCCTTCGGGGACCGGTATCCGGCCGGCCATGCACGGGCGCGTGGAAGACGCCTGGAACTGCCTGCCGTCCCCGGCGCCGTTTTCCTTCGGCGAATTCAAAGGGAGCCTCCGGGAAATCTGCAAGACCCTGGATCTGTCACTGCCGCGGGTTTTCTGTTCCCTGGGAACCCTGGGCGGGGGAAATCATTTTATCGAAATTGACCGGGACGACCGCCGGGATTATTGGCTCCTTATCCACAGCGGAAGCCGCGGATTCGGGCTCCGGACCGCGAAGTACCACGAGGCCGCGGCGGCGGAAAAAACCGGTCCGGACAGTCCCATAAAGTACCTCACCGATGAAGCCCGGGAGGCGTACATACAGGATACGCGGACAGCCCAGGAATTCGCCCGCCTCAACCGGACCCTTATGGCGCTTCTTATTATAGAAGGGTTTTTCCGGAAACCCATGGATGAAATCGAATGTATCGAAAGTATCCACAATTATATCGATTTTTCCGACGGGATTGTGCGCAAGGGCGCCATCGCCGCCCGGAAAGACCAGCCCGTGGTTATCCCTTTTTCCATGGCCGACGGTGCCGTACTTGGCACGGGCAGGGGTAATGCTGACTGGAACTGTTCGGCGCCCCACGGGGCGGGGCGGAAAATGTCGCGGTCCCAGGCCCGGGGCGGGTTATCCATGGATGAATACCGGAAGCGGATGCGGGGTATCTGGACGAGCTGCGTCAGCGAGAAAACCCTTGACGAGAGTCCCATGGCCTACAAGAAAACCGGGGATGTCCTGGCTTTCCTCGGAGAAACCGTGGACGTAAGCCGGCGGCTTCTTCCGGAATACAATTTTAAGGCAGCCGAGTAATGTAATGGGATCCGGTTTTCGGCGTGACAAAAGTGTTTTTTTCTTGGTTATTTCGATGTTTCCTTCGTATCCTATACAATAAAGGAGAATAATGGAATGAAAAATATTCTTTGGCGTATAGCATGGATTCTTGTGGGGTTAGCCCTGATCGGAATCGGTGTATTCTTTATTTCCAGCCCCAACGCGAATCTCGTGACTCTCTCGGTTCTTATCGGGATCGTTATGCTGATAAACGGAATTATCGATATCGTCGCCTATGCGCGGTACCGTAAGATCATGATCAGTCCCGGGTGGGAATTGGCGGAAGGGATAATTACGGTGATTGTCGCCCTGGTAATTCTGTTCAATTACTGGGTCGCCGCGGCAATACTTCCCTTTATAATCAGTGTATGGGTTCTCTTTGCGGGTATTACCCGGACCGTAACTTCCTTTGATCTGAGGCGGGTAGGCATCAGCAGCTGGGGATGGTCGCTGTTTCTCGGTATCGCCGAAATAGTGTTCGCGGTTCTTTCATTCTTTAACCCCTTTGTTACAGCCCTTACCATCGGACTGCTGGTGGGTATCTTTTTTATTTTCCAGGGAGTTACCGCGATTCTCAAGGGTATCTTCTCCGATAAAATGGTGCTTTGACCCGTCCGGAACTGCTTGTTTTTGATACGGTCTTTTTGTTATAGTGAATCGCTGTCCGGTGAAGTTTTTCCGGACAGCTGAGACAAACGGTAGGTGAGGCTACCCCAGGGATATGGATTGCTGCCGCAAAATAGTGGAGACACTATGCGCTGGCTAACAGGCTGTGTCGGAAACAAGGCATAACCTAACGCAGTTCCAAGGCGGATTTCCGCCGCGCCCTGGGAGGCTAAAGCTTGAACGGCTTGACGAATGAGTTCCCATCCGCTCCGCGGAATCAGTGCTCCCCGCCAAAGCCCAGGCTTCAGCGGGGATTTTTTTGCCCGCCGCAGGTTTCAATGCATATTCCGAAAAAATATAAGGAGGTAATGGAATGGGTTTACGGTGCTCAAGCAGCGGTGAAGCTGATCCGTACAGTAGACGGAAAGAATCCGGGGATGCGCGGCGCCCGTTTCGGAACCTCCGTCTGTAGCCGGCGTTTTGTATCCTTCGCATTAGTACAATCGGGAGGATCACAGCATGATAAGAAAAAAAACAACCAAACAGAACCAGACTCAGGAAAAAATCCGCAGGGACGCGGTTAAGCAGCGCCTCATGGACGCTTCAAAAAAAGAAACCCCGGAACTTATGAATGATATGGGCATATCATTCATAGGATTGACCGAAGATCAGGCCGAAAAACAGCGGGAAGAATACGGGGACAACAAGGTTTCCCATGAAAAAAGAAAACCCCTCTTCGTAAAATTCGTTCAGTCCTTTATCGATCCCTTTACGGGAATCCTTTTTATCCTCGCGGGAGTTTCCTTTGTAACCGACATTGTTCTTCCCGCGGCGGGTGAAAAAAACTATATGACCGTAATTATTATTATGGCCATGGTCCTGATCAGCGGCCTCCTGCGGTTTATCCAGGAAACCCGTTCGGGAAACGCCGCCCGGCGGCTCAGCGATATGGTCAAAACCACAATTACCGTGGAGCGTCAGGGAGAAGGTAAAATTGAAATTCCCCTGGAAGAAGCGGTGGTGGGGGACATCGTGTATCTTTCCGCCGGAGACATGGTCCCCGCGGATCTGCGCATTGTCAAGGCGAAGGATCTTTTTATCAGCCAGTCGGCCCTGACCGGTGAGAGTGATCCCGTGGAACGGATTTCCGGTACCGCGCCGGACGCGGAATACGCCAGCCTCACGGATTATCCCAACCTCGCGTTCATGGGCAGCAACGTAATCAGCGGGGCGGCGGTCTGCATCGTCATTGCCGCGGGGAATGATACCCTTTTCGGTTCCATCGCCCATACCCTGGAAAAAACCCCGGTCCGGACCAGTTTTGAAAAAGGGATTAATTCGGTTTCCTGGATTCTGATCCGGTTCATGCTCATCATGGTTCCGGTGGTGTTTTTTATCAACGGTTTCCATGACGGCGACTGGCTCGAAGCGTTCCTTTTTGCCATCTCCATCGCCGTGGGGCTGACCCCGGAAATGCTGCCCATGATTATTACAACCTGCCTTGCCAAGGGCGCCGTGGCCATGTCGAAAAAGAAAACGATAATTAAGAATCTCAACTCCATGCAGAATTTCGGAGCCATGGATATTCTCTGCACCGACAAAACCGGAACCCTGACCCAGGATAAGGTCGTTCTTGAATACCACATGGATGTCAGCGGAAAGGAAGATATCCAGGTTCTGCGCTACGCCTTCCTGAACAGTTATTACCAGACAGGATTAAAGAACCTCATCGATCTGGCCATCATCGAACGGACCCATGAGGAGGAAACCGAAAAAAACCTTCCCCATATTTCCGGGTTGTACGAAAAGGTTGATGAAGTCCCTTTTGATTTTAACCGCCGCCGTATGAGCGTGGTGGTCGCCGGCCGGGACGGAAATACCTTTATGATTACCAAAGGCGCCGTTGAGGAAATGCTCAAGGTTTGTTCCTATGTTGAATCCGGCGGCACCATAGAGCCCATCACCGAGAAGCTCAAAACGGAAATACTCAGTACCGTTGACGGCCTGAACGGAGACGGCCTGCGGGTGATCGCCCTGGCCCGGAAAACCGACCATGCTCCGGTGGGGACTTTTTCCGTAGCGGATGAATCCGATATGGTGCTCATGGGATATCTGGCGTTTCTGGATCCTCCCAAGGAAACCGCCAAAGACGCCATCGCCGCGCTCCATGAATACGGAGTGGATGTTAAAATCCTTACGGGCGACAACGACCGGGTGACCCGTTCTGTCTGCCGCCAGGTCGGAATCGAGGTAACCAGCCTGCTGCTCGGAGCGGATATTGAAAACATGGACGACAAGGCGCTCCAGAAGGCTGTTGAAAAAACGAATGTCTTTGCCAAGCTTTCCCCGGACCAGAAATCCAGGATCGTAAAACTTCTCAGAGCCAACGGCCATACCGTCGGGTTTATGGGGGACGGGATCAATGATGCCGCCGCAATGAAGGAAGCGGATGTGGGTATTTCCGTGGATACCGCGGTGGATATCGCCAAGGAATCGGCCCATGTGATTCTGCTCCAGAAGGACCTTATGGTTCTGGAGAACGGGATTATCGAAGGCCGGAAAACCTACGCCAACATGATCAAGTACATCAAAATGACCGCGAGCTCGAATTTCGGAAACGTATTCTCCGTGCTCTGCGCCAGTACATTCCTGCCGTTCCTTCCGATGGCACCGATCCACCTGATTCTCCTCAACCTAATCTATGACATATCCTGTACATCCATACCCTGGGACAATGTGGACGCGGATTTTCTCAAGGTTCCCCGGAACTGGGACGCGTCCTCCGTGGGGAGTTTTATGCTTTGGCTGGGACCGGCAAGTTCGGTCTTTGACATTACCACCTATCTGCTTATGTATTTTATAATCTGCCCTGCCATGTGCGGCGGCCTGCGTTACCATGAAATCACCGATCCCGATACCCGGACGTATTTTATTTCTCTTTTCCGGTCGGGATGGTTTGTCGAATCCATGTGGACCCAGACCCTGGTTATACACATGATTCGAACACCGAAGATTCCATTTATCCAGAGCCGGGCCTCCTTTCCGGTGGTTTCCGTTACATTTACCGGTATCACCGTATTGACGGTTATCCCCTTTACTTCATTGGGCAGGGCTATCGGCCTGGCGCCGCTCCCGGGTTTTTATTTTCCCTGGCTGGGTCTCACGGTACTGCTGTATATGGTCCTGGCCACAATACTGAAAAACGTGTATATCCGGCGGTACGGAAGTCTTCTCTGACAGGCCGGCCGCCGTATACCATGCGTATGCGGACAGCGGCGTTTGGTATGCGGCGGCTCTGTCTTTTCCGGTTTTTGGGATTGTTTTTTTCCGGCGTAAATTTGTATGATTACCGGAGAAGCCCCGCCAATGTATTCCGCGCGGGCTGATTATTTTAAAAATTGTAACGGAGCTTTTCAATGTACACACTAGACAACCGGGTTTGCACAAGCCACACCGACGCGGAGGGGCGGCTCAAGCTTGTTTCCGCCATTGATATGATGCAGGACTGTTCCCAGATGTGGATGGAATCAGAACCGGTCCTGGAGCTGTATTTCCGGGATAACCGCATCAGCCAGATGCTGGTCTCCCGGCAGATTGATGTGATCCGTCTGCCTTTGTACGGCGAAAAGCTGCGGGTAAGTACAAGTGTGTATGAGTGCCGGGATTTTTACGGATACCGGAATACCGTAATATACGATGAAAACGGGGAGCCCTGCGTGGTGAGCTGGAGTACCGGTGTTTTTGTCAGTCTTGAGCAGGAAAAAATTGTCAGAATTCCCGGAACAGTGTTTGACCAGGTAGTGATGGATGAAAAGGTTGAAATGGAATATTTAGGGAAGAAAATTTCCCTTCCCGATGTTCCCGCGGAAAACCATCCCCCGGTGCATGTGCGGCGCCACGATATTGATTTCAACCGGCACATGAACAACGCGAAATACGTACAGATTGCCTGGGAATACCTTCCCCGTGATTTTACCGTTTCCCGCATGCGGATTGAGTATAAAACCGCGGCGAAGTACGGCGATGTTCTCCATCCCCGGATGGTGACGGGAATACCGGGGAAAATATTCGTTGTTCTTACGAACAGTGAAGAGTCTCCCTACGCGGTAATGGAATTCTGCGGCGGCTGAAATCCGCTTATTTTGATGACAGCAACATAAATCGTAAAAAAAACAAAAATATTAAAAATATTAAACTTGACAACTCAAAAAAGTAGCCGAATACTGGAACTGCTCTTTCTGTATTGACCGGGTACGTAAAATTTCATCTCCCGCCGGCATCCGCTGCTCCGCCGGTCATGAATATGGTACTTCCCGGTATTTTCCAGGGGAGCATATTCATCTTGTCAGGGGGTGTTTCAAATGGGAAAAAATTCGGCTGCACCGCAGTTAGGAAAAAAGAAATGGGCCTTTCCCAACGCTTTCGTAATTCTGATCATATTCTGCCTCGTTGCCATGGTCATGACCTGGGTTGTCCCGGCGGGACGGTTTGACCGTGTCACCGAAGGATCCATAACCAAGGTCGTTCCGGATTCGTTCCATTTGGTTGATTCAAAACCCCAGAATCCCTGGGATCTTTTCCGGGCAATAGTCACCGGATTCAAACGCCAGGCGAGCCTGATTTACATGACCCTCTTTGTGGGCGCGGCGATTTTTATGCTGGAATCGACCAAGGCCATTGATATTGCCTTCAGAAAACTCGCACGGGCGATGAAAGGCAAAGAAGCCCTGGCGATCTTTGTGGTGATGGCGGTCATGTCCCTGGGGGGCGCCACCGGCGTGTTCGGCAGCGTTACCCTGGTGCTTATCCCTATCGGAATATTCCTATCCCGGGCCATGGGATTTGACAACGGCCTCGGTTTCGCCATGATCTTTTTCGGGTCCTTCTCCGGGTTTAATGTGGGCTGGGCGAATTTCAGTACCATCGGTATCGCCCAGACCATCGCCGAGCTCCCGATTTTTTCGGGATTCGGAGTCCGGGTAATCCTCCATATCTGCAACTTCATCCTGTCGTATTTCTTTGTGCTCATGTACTTCAATAAAATCAAAAAGGATCCCACCAGGAGTCTCAACTATGAAACGGGCATGGCGCTCGGCGATTACATGGGCAGCACCGGTGAAAACGAAGATGTGAGTAAAGTGAAACTCACCGTCAGCCAGATCGTTTCCCTGCTGGCCCTGGTTCTGGGTATTGTCACCGTGGTCATCGGCGCGCTGAAATTCAAATGGGGGGCGGACCACATCTCCGCGACCTTCCTGGTGGTTTCCCTCGTTATCGGACTGGTCAGCAGATTCGGGGCCAACGGTACCGCCGACGGTTTTATCAAGGGCTGCTCCAACGTGGTGTACGCGGCGTTTATCATCGGTTTCGCCAACGCCATTTCGGTGATTATGGAGAGCGGGCTCATTCTCGACACCATCGTGTATTACCTTTCCATTCCGATTAATTACTTCGGGCCTGTGGCGGGGGCGAACTTTATGCTCATCGCCAACAGCATCATAAATATTTTTATCTCCTCCGGTTCCGGCCAGGCCACGGCGGTCATGCCCATCATGGTTCCCATCGCCGATATTACCGGGATCACCCGGCAGGTCGCTGTCCAGGCTTTCCAGTTCGGTGACGGTTTTACCAACTGCCTTATTCCGACCATCGGCTCCCTCATGGGCGGACTCGGATTCGCGAAGGTTCAGTACGGCCGGTACCTCAAATGGGCGACCCCCTTTGTTCTTCTTCAGATTGTCCTTGCCTGTGTAGCCATTACCATTCTCCAGAGCATAGGCTGGACCGGTCTTTAAGGCCCGCATAACGAATTGGAATGCGCCGCTGAATCCTCCGTGGTTTCGGCGGTGTGTTTAGCAGCGCGGAAAACGGAAGGAAAATATGCCTGATATAAAAAAAATGGTATCGGAGATAACCCCGGAAATTACGGAACTCTGCAACCATATCCATGAGAATCCCGAGCTGAGCCTCAAGGAAATTGAGACCTCCCGGCTGCTCGAGGAATATATAGAAAAGAATGTTGTGTATGAACGGAAAAAACGGGTGGCTGAAACCGGTTTGTTTGTGGAAATAAAAGGCACCAAGCCCGGATCCGGCAAGGTGCTCGCCTTCCGGGGTGATATTGACGCTCTGCCGATCCAGGAAGCGGAAGGCATGCCCCATCGTTCGAAGGTTCCCGGGGTTATGCATGCCTGCGGCCATGATGTCCACGGCACCATTAACGCCGGAGCCGCCAGGATTCTCAGTGACTGCCGGGACCAGTTTTCCGGTTCGGTGTATTTCTTTTTCCAGCCGGCGGAGGAAATCCTCAAAGGAGCCATGCTCTTTCTGAATGATCCGGACATCGATATGTCCAGAATCGACGCCGCCGCCGCGGTGCACAGTTCCCCGGAATTCCACGCCGGCGCCATTGGCGTGCGCTACGGCGCCATCCTTGCCAGCGCCGACGAGATACGGATAACCGTCCGGGGCAAAGGCGGCCACGGCGCCCACCCGCATACCTTTATCGATCCTGTGCTTACGGCCTCGAGTATCATTATGAATCTGCAGACCCTGGTTGCCCGGGAAACTTCCCCGGCGGACTCGGCGGTGGTTTCGATCTGTTCAATCCACGGCGGGAACGCCCATAATATTGTACCCGACGAAGTGGTGCTTACCGGAACCTGCAGGACCATCAATCCCGAAACCAGAAACCGGATGGAAGAAAGCATCAAGCGGATCGCGAAAAGTACCGCCGAGGCGCTCCGCGCGTCCGCCGATGTGGAATACATCCGGGGCGTTCCGCCCCTGCTCAGCGAGGACGAATGGGTTGACCGGGCTGTCCGGGTAGGGACCAGACTCCTGGGCGAGGAGAATGTGGTGATGCTTCCCCATCCCTCCATGGGGGGCGATGATTTCGCCTTCATCAAGGAGAACCGGCCCGGTGTTTTTGTCCGGCTCGGCGCCAGAACCCCGGGAGGACCCTACGGGTCGCTCCATTCTTCAACTTTTTACAGTGATCCCGCGGCAATACCCGCGGGGATGCTGACAATTGTCGGTCTTGCCCTGGATTTTTTCGGGGCGGAATACTAAAAATTACAAAAGAGGAACAAAATGCTTAGACCGGTAGGTTCGTGGGTGGCCATGCCCACTCCGTTCACAAAAGATGATGCCATAGATTATCCGGGGTTTGAAATTCTGATAAACCGCCAGATTGAATTCGGGACCAGTGAGCTCTTTGTGCTCGGCTCCGCGGGGGAGACGACCCTGCTTACGCTGGATGAAAAAAAACAGATCGTTAAGGAAGTCATCGCCATGACCCGGGGAAAAATCCCGGTCTTCTTTAACGCGTCGGCGATGACCACCGAGGCGAGCGCCGATTTCGCGCGGTACTGTGAACAGGAAGGCGCCGACGGAGTGATCTTCACTATCCCTCCGTATGTGCTGATTCCCCAGACCTCAGTGATGGAGCATCTGGATTACTGTATGGGGGCGGTGGGGATTCCCTGCGGAATTTACAACAACCCCGCCCGGCTCGGCGTCAATGTGGAGCCCGAAACCATCGCGAAGCTGGTGGAGAAGCATCCCAACTTTGTGGCCGATAAGGAAGCCATGGCTAATGTCCGGCAGCTGGTCCAGATAAAGCGGCTCTGCGGGGACGCTCTTAACATGCTGTGCTGCGACTTCCCGAAATATTCAATCGTCATTCCCACCCTTGCCCTGGGCGGCAACGGCACCGCCAATATCGGCGGCAACATTATCCCCGCGGAAGCGGCGCGGTATTCCCGTCCCTGGACGGATATGAAGATCATGGAGGAATGCCGGGAGGAATACTGCAAATGGTTCCCCCTGCTGGAAATGCTCTACGCCCTTTCCAATCCCATTGTCATCAAAGCCGCCCTTAAGATCCTCGGACTTCCCGGGGGACACCTCCGCAGACCCTACCAGGAGTTTACCGGTCCGAAATACGAACAGCTTGAGCAGATGATGGATGAGATGGGAGTTATAAAGAAGTACGGCAAAAAATGAACCTTCCCGCGGCCTGCCGCGGGGAAGTATGCCGGACTTTCGATTGAATTCTCTTGCCGTCAGGCTTAAGGGGGATATTTATGTCAGAACGTCTTGTGGTTATCGGCGGTACCGCCGCCGGGCTGAGCGCTGCCTCAAAGGCAAAACGGTCATACCCGGATCTGGCGGTGACGGTCTTTGAGAAGACCGGCTATACCAGCTACGGTTCCTGCGGGCTTCCGTATTTTATCGGCGGAATCATACAGAACCCGGGTGATCTGGTAACACTGACCCCCGAGGCGCTGCGGACCGAACGGGGTATCGAAACTTTTATCCGCCACGAAGCCCTTTCCATTGACCGTAACGCCAAAACAGTAACCGTAAAAAACCTCGAGGACCAGACGATCCGTTTAGTTTCCTACGATTATCTTGTCATTGCCACCGGAGCGTATCCGGTAATGCCGAGTATTCCCGGCATTGACAGTACCGGAGTATTCCATCTCCGGTCCGTGGAGGACGGCATAGCCTTCAAGGCAAAAGCCGGTGTATCCAAAGAAGCCCTCATCATAGGCGGCGGGCTGATCGGGCTCGAAGTCGCCGAACAGCTTTCATTAAAAGGCCTTTCGGTAACGGTTCTGGAGGCGGCTCCCCGGATCCTGCCCCACCTCGCGGATGAACTGGCCGCTGATGTTACAGCGGAAATGGAAAAACACGGCGTCGCCATCCGCTGTTCCGCGCAGGTTACGGAGGTGCTCCGGGAAAATGGGGAGGCAAAGGGGGTTCGGACCGGGGACGGTGAAATCTACCGCGCGGACTGCATTCTCGTTTCCGTTGGCGTACGGCCGAACAGCAGTCTCGCGGCGGATGCCGGGATCGAAACGGGATTTTTGGACGGCATTGCAGTGGACCGGTATATGAAAACCAGCGATCCGTCGGTATGGGCCTGCGGTGACTGTGTGGAGATGAGAAACCTCATCACCGGAGAACCGGTCTACGTGCCGGCGGGCACCACCGCGAATAAACAGGGCCGCATCGCCGGGTCCAATATCGCGGGAGAAAACGCTGAATTTAAAGGGGTGCTTGGCTCCCAGGTAACGAAGCTGTTCGGTCTCACCGTTGCTTCCGCCGGCCTCACCGAGGACCAGGCCCGGAAAGCCGGTTTCGCGCCGGTATCGTCGATGATCACAAAGTCCGACCGCGCCTCCTATTATCCCGGAAGCCGGGACGCCAAGCTCCGCCTTACTTTCGATGAAAATACCGGAGTCCTCCTTGCCGCCCAGGGTGCGGGCAGCGAAAGTATTGCCGGACGGATAAATGTCCTTGTGGCGGCGATTACCGCGGGTATGACGGTGATGCAGCTTGAGGAACTCGATCTTGTATACGCTCCCCCGGTCGCTCCGGTGTACGATCCGATTCTGATCGCGGCGTCCCAGGGGATCAAACTGGTAAAACCAAAACAATAGGAGATACCCATGAAAGCAGCTGAAAAACGGGTGCAGGTTCTGCGTAACTATATGGCCGATAAAGGGTTGGATCTCTGTGTTCTTTCCAGTCCGGAGAATATGCAGTATTTCAGCGGGTTCCAGGCGATCACCTATACCCGCCCCATTTTGTTTGTGGTTACCGGTACCGAGACCCATCTCATTGTTCCCGCCCTTGAGGAAGACCACGCCAGCCTCGGTTCCACGGTGGTGGAACATCTCCATGTGTATTACGAACATCCGGAAAAAGCCATCGGAAATCCGTCGGCTTTTGAGATCCTCAAAAGCCTGGGTGCCAAAAAAGCGAATCCTTCGGTGGGCGCGGAGTTTTCCGCCCTGAGCCTTAAGAACGCGGGGATGTACGAAAGCTGGGGCTGGAAACTTCAGGATATTTCCCCCCAGGTCACGGTATGGCGGGCGGTAAAGGATGAGCTTGAAAAAGAATATATCCGGGAGGCGGGAAAGCTATGCCAATTCGCCTTTGGTGTTTCCCTGGATAACGGCAGGGCGGGAATAACGGAACTGGAATTCGAGCAGTTCGGCACCACGGCGCTGTACAATAAGATCTCCGGCAATTATCCCTATGTCTTTTCTTCACCAAACTGCTTTACCCCTTCCGGGGTGGAGCGGACAAATATGCCCCATGTGTTTTCCGGCAACCGTAAATTCGAAAAAGGCGACATGGTGATTCACGTCCGGAAGCCCGCCATCAACGGATACCACGGCGAGCTGGAACGGTCTTTCTTTATCGGAAAACCCAACCCCAAAGCCGAACACGCGTTCCTGGCGATGCTCGAAGCCCAGACCGCGGTCATGGACGCGATCCGGCCGGGGGTTACCTGTTCCCAGATGGACAAGGTCGGCCGGGATGTGCTCCGCAGGCACGGATACGCCGACTACGCCATCCACCGTATCGGCCACGGCCAGGGGCTGGGCCGCCACGAGGAACCCTACCTTATCTACAATTCCGATCTCGTTCTCCAGGAGGGAATGGTATTCACCGTGGAACCGGGAATTTATATCCCCGGAGTCGGCGGGTTCCGGCACTCCGATACCCTGATCATAACCAAAGACGGATACGAGAACACCACGGAATTCAAACGGGAGCTCAGGGATCTTATTCTGGACTGATCACGTACCATCCCATGTCCGTAACTTCCTGCCGGCGCTGTCCGGCAGGTTTTTTATGCCCAGGCAAACCGCCGCCGGGAGAAACCTCCCGGGACGGTTTTTTCATTTTTCCTCAAAATAATTAAAAAAAATCTTGGACTAATCGGTTTAACGGATATATAATATTCTGTCATTGAATGAATTTATTCGGGGGTTATATGGAATTCCTGATAAAGGCGGATCTTAAAACCGGGCGGATGGCCGCCTTTGACAGGGATATCCCCATATCCTGTATGGTACGGAATGAACTCAATCATGAGCGGAAAAGCCATGAACTGGTATACTCCATTCCGGACAAGCATCCCATCCAGCCGCGTCCCTTTCCTCCGGGGAAATGGCGGATCACGGAGCCCAGGGAACGGACCGATCCGTATCTGGCGCCGTTTTACATTCCCTCCGACGCATACCAGATGCTCCCGGTCTGGGAAGTTGAAAACGGCCTGTACAAGGCGCCGACAGACAGTTTTACCAGAGACTGCGCGTATGGTCTGCACTACTCAACGTCCCGGTCAACCCAGGGCTGCATAAAAATTCTTGACCGGGAACACCTGCTGTTCCTGGCAGATACGATCAGTGACCTTCTCAGGGCCGGAAACGAAATATATATAGAGGTAAATTCCTGAAGGCCGCTCTTAAAGGTGATGTAACGGGATAACTGTGTTCCGTTTTGTATACTTCTCAAAAGGATGGTGTAACTATGGCTGATAACATCGTTAATAACTTCAAGGGAATCCCCATGGGGGAACTGATCGGCGCGCCCCTGACCGCCGCGTGCGAAGCACAGATCCGGCTGGCCCAGGCGACCTTCAATTTCGTCAAGCAGATTGCCTTTGAGGATGAAAAAGGAACCCAGACCCGGCTGGTAAAATTCAAACTCCAGCGGCCCACCGAAACTCCCACGGGGTATGATAAGGTGGATATTGAAGTTCAGGCTCCGTTCCTTGGACTTGTACCGATACCCGCATTGCTTATCGAGGATGTCAATGTGGAATTCCAGATGGAAGTTGCCGCCACGGAACAGAGCAAAACCAATACCGCCGCGGAGGTAAACACCACCGCCAAGGCCAGCTGGGGGCTTTTTTCCAAGGCTTCGATAGAAGTCCAGGGCAAGGTTACTTCCAGCAGGGAAAACACCCGTTCCACAAACCAGACCGCGAAGTACCAGGTCAGGGTGAACGCCCGGCAGCAGGTTCCCACCGAAGGGCTGAGCCGGCTCATGGATGTAATGGCCCAGTGCACCGCGCCTTTGCCGAGTTCAAACACGCCGGCAGCACCTGAAAAGAAATAACTAAACCATGGCTGAAAAAAACAGCAGCCGGGCGGAACAGACTTTTTCGGATATTATCCGGGGCATGCAGTACGCGGTCAACACGGCTCAGGAAACTCTCCAGGATCACCAGTTCCGGCTGATGGAACAGTACTTCGACAGCGACGGCAATCCGCACATGATGTACATCATCCTGCCCGACGGCAGGCGGGTGGACTTCCCGAAGATTGCCCTCATTCCTCAGTGCCTTCTGGGCATTGAGGAACTGGAAATGTCTTTTTCGGTGGCGGTGGCCCGTGCGGAGGTTAAGACTTTTGTAAACAAGGCCGAGGAGGTGCTGCCCCCGGAAACGTCCCGGTCGAGTTTCCTGGTCGCCTTTGCCCGTCGAAAACCGTCCCCGGAGCCGGAGAAGAATTCTTCAAAAGGAAAAACGGAGGAGCCCGCGGATACGGACACCATCGAGGTGAAGATCAAATTCAAATCTATCCCCCTGCCGGAAGGGGCCTCCCGGATACAGGATATGCTTAACCTGGGAATCGGAGGGTGAATGGATGGCAATTAAGGCCAGTACTTTTCACCAAGGAGATTACCGGGGAATTGTCAGTGCCATGAGGGACAATTCCCGGGCCAATCAGGTTTACGCTATCGCTCTCCGGGATGGCACAAAAAACATTTCGTTATCAGTAAACTGCGGAACAAATTATTTATTCAACACGTATACTGTAGACCAAACAGTAATAAATAATTTTCAGTACAACTATTCAGAAGGTTATAAAGAAGCGCGTCCTCTTAAAGAAATGTATTCGGTTTTTAATACCCTTTATGCCAGCACGGACGCCGGTAAACGGGTTGGGGCGGAGTATGAAGCCGCCAAAGGCACGGTTATTTTTTATTTCTGCGAGGCTGCCCGGTCAGCAATTATTTATGAATACTGCAAGACATTGAAATTCGACCGGTCCTCTGTAATTCCACCGGATATTTTTTTTCTGGTCAATGATTACGATAAGACCTTATCTCATCGCGATACGGGCCATGCAAAGAATTACGATATACCGTTAAAACCATCGGACTATTACAACTATTATTCTACTTTGGCACAGGCTATACGGGATGGCAGTCTCGCACGGTTAAAAATTGCCTGTGATACCGCCTCGCTCACGTATCCCGCCAGATAGAATCATGAACCGTACTGTTGGACTTCTGTATGCTGCAGCTGTTTTTTTCTTCCTGGCTCAGACGCTTTATTCCCAGCAACCATTGCCGGCCACCGTCAAAGCCGGAGTCCACCTCGATCCGCCTTTTGTCATGGCCGGTGAGGACGGCCGCCTGTACGGGATGGCCGTCGAACTGTGGGAGGAAGCTGCCGCGGCGCTTGGTGTGGAAACCCGCTATGTCCGCTACCGCACAATGCAGGATATGCTCGCTGCCGCCGAAGCCGGAAACATTGATATGGTGATAACGAACCTGACGGTCACCCACGACCGTACCCGGTATCTTAAATATTCCTTCCCCTGGTTTGATTCGGGGCTCAGGATTATGGTGAGCGCCGACAGCGGGATCTCAGTGATCGCCGAGCTGATCCGGACCGGACAATTCAAGACCTACCTGCTGCTCTTTGGTGTCCTTATCCTGCTTGCCGTTCTGGTAACCCTGATCCGGCGGCGTTTTGATCCCGAATTTCCCCGGGGCTGGAAGGAAGGGATAACCTGTTCCTTCCACGATCTTGTCGCCATGGCAAAGTCGGGAAGTATCCCGAAAAGTTCCGATGATACCGATGTAAAGGTTCTGAAAAAACTGAAGGACCGGGAATCGTTTACCGTTTCCGAATTAGCCGGCGCCGTTATTGAAGTCCGGGAAAAGAAAAACCGCTACGGCTGGATCGGTTATGTCCTGTCCGCGGTATGGATGCTTTTCGGAGTCGGTCTTGTCGCCTATGTGACATCCACCGTGACCGCCACGATGACGACGCTGTCCCTCGTATATGAGGAGATCAATTCATTTTACGATCTCCCGGGAAAGCGGACCGGCGTATTTGCCGGAACGGCTTCTGAATACGATCTTCGGTATCTTGGGACGAACATGGTTCCCCTGGCGGACATCGAAGAGGCGGCGGAAGCGCTCAGCGCGGGCAGCATCCAGGCGGTGGTGGCGGACGCGCCTGTTCTCGAATATTATGTGCTCACCCACCCGGAATTCAATTTTACCGTCACGGGGGAGCTTTTCCGCCCGGATAAATACGCCTTTGCCGCCGCGGGGAACGGCGCCGGATTGATCGATACAATTTCCGTGGAACTAATCAAGCTCCACGAAAACGGATATATCCGGTCACTGAAATTAAAATACTTCGGAACCGCGGAATAGTTCGTTTATAAATCAAACATCGCCTTAGCTCCCAATGTTAGGCGTATCCCCGGCATGGGGTAATCGACCACCGTAACATAGGATGTGTTGAGGGCGTTTTTAAGAGCCGCGAATACGGTAACGTTTTTTCCTATCCGCTGGTTTACCGTCAGATTAAGAATGAAAAACGGATCGAGCTTGATGATGTTCTGCGTCTCGGTGTACCGTGTGCTTTCAAAATGTCCGGAGACAATACAGGACCCGCTTTTCCACGGGATTTCCAGGGACACTCCGAAGGTATGCATGGGCTGATAGGGCATCCGGATGTCTGAGGAAAATGACAGTTCCCCGGTCAGCACGTAGGTTAACAGAAAATTATAGGAGAGTTTCAGCACCAGATTTTTGCTGGTATTAAGAAACGGAAACGCAGCATCCACGCTCGTATCCAGCCCGAAGTACGCGGCCTCTCCGACATTTACCGGTTTCCACACTCCATCCGAATTCCGCCAGTGTATGGAATCCCGCATCCAGGTCGTGTACAAGGTTCCCTGGGCTGTCAGGAAATTTTTCCGCCGGTATTCCGCGGTGATATCCGCGCCGATGCCATCCTCGGGCCTGAGGTCGGGATTGCCCTGGGCGGTGGCGTCCCCTGACCAGTACAGATCATTGAAGGCCGGCAGTTTATAGCTTCTGTAGTAATTGTTTTTAAGGCTGAATGAATCCGACCCATGCCATACAAAGCCGAGTTTCGGAACCGGCACCGCGGTGTTTTCACTTAATACCATTTTTACCGAGGGAACAATAAGAACTTTTTTATGTGGCAGAAATTCCGCGGTAAGGTAAATCCCTCCGTCGTGGCGGGTTCTGCCGCCGATATTGGTTGAATCGAGATAGGAGAACCGGTAATCCCCGCCGACGTTGAGGGTTACCTGCGGAATGATGTACCAGGCCCACCGGTTTACCGCCGTTACGGTGTGCATATCGTGAAGGGAATCGGAACCGGCGTCCTCGTAATCCAGGATCGTCCAGTTGTGGTTAACCGCGGTTTCGGTTCCGAATTTTCCGCTTACCGCGAAGGGCATGTCCAGCATAATACCCTGACGGGTGGAAAAATCCTTTTGCTTGCCCACGTTCTGCGAAGTACCCGGACCGGGAATGTTTTTGTCGCCGTAGTAGGCGTCCCCCGTCAGGATGAGTTTTGAGTCCTGGGGCAGGGTCCAGGCAAACGAAGCGTTTGCCCCGGTGTCGTACACTTCATTGTTTTCCCTGCGCCGCGTTACGCCGTAGTAATCCTCGAAAAGAAAATGGTTTGCGGCGCGGTTGGCGAAGAGATTTGCGGACCAGGAAAAATCGCGGAGTCCCTGGCCGGCGAAAACCGAAAGCTTCTGGGCATCGGCCAAATCCTGATATGCCGGTTTTTTCTCGATACCGCCCCGGGCGTTATAGGTCCCCGGCAGGGCGGATGTATTCGAGATGCTTCCGCCTATCCTGAGTCCCGGCTTCTGTTCCTTTACGGTAATAATGTTTATGATTCCGCCCACGGCGCCGCTCACGTTGAACTTTGTATCCGATCCGCCGTACACGACTTCGATTTTCTCAATAGAATTGACATCGATCATGCTGATCTCGAATTCCCCGGATTGGGGGGAATTGACCGGAACCCCGTCTATGAGAATGGCGACCCTGCCGGAACCGAACCCCCGCATGTTGATGCTGGCGGCATTGCCGTACGCGCCGTACCGGGTCACCGGCAGGTTCAGCGTCTGTTCCAGCAGCGCCGCAAGATCCGGGGCATGGGCTTTTTCGATTTCTTCTTTGGTCACGGTTTTTATCTGCTGTGTCGTCTCCGGTATGGATGGGGCGGTAAAAGTCAGGCCTTCGCCTTCCATGACAAAGGGGTACTCATCGCAGAAATCATCTTCATCAATGGTGTCCGCCCGCAGGGAGAAACCCGCGCAGAACAGAAACAGCATACCGGCCAGGAACAGTATCCGGGCCGGCGGGGCCGCAGCAGGTCCCCGGAAAATCTTCATCAGTCAATCTTTCCCAGAGGTGCTATATTACTCCAGTTAACAAAATCATCAATGTTATCAATGGTGAATTTGGCCAACGCTTCTTCCAAAGTTGCGGTCTCTACTGGCTCCCGGTAATTATCCAAGTTAGCAGCATTTGCCATGGATACGCTTGTTTCGGTTAGACCGCGCCAGTAGGTGCCGGAAAATTTTAACGATGGGTCACTGGGCGCCAGATATTCAATAATAATTACACCATAATCATTGGTAAAATCGGGATTATTTTTAATACTGCCTGTAAAAGTATAATCCCACACAGAACCTTCCTCGTATGAATACGTTAATGTATCATTAGTTATGGTGTACACTTCCGTAAAACTCGTTTTATTTCCTTCTTCACCGTAGCTGCCATTTGCCTGCCAGCTTCCGATCAGGGTAGCTCCCTCGCTGGTGGTGCCGTTGTCGCAGGCGGTGAAGAATGAAAGTCCGGCGGCAAGTAACAGGACAAACAGAAGGGCGGGTAATTTTTTGAAAAGGGAACGCGCTGTGTACATGGACTGCTCCTTTCCGAAGAAAAGAGGCCGCGGGAAAAAACACCGGTACGGAAGGTAAACGGCGGTTTTTCCGGACCTTATCCTCGAAGTCCAGAAAAAAATTGATTCGGATCCCGGACGGGACCTTCCGCATACCAAAGTCTCCTGGCTTCCGGGTATTGCCCATGGGGCTTTTCCGTTCCCGCCTGCCTTCCCGGCTTTCTGGGCCAGTGGCTGGACGTTTCCTGCTGGAAACGCCGTATGGCGGGATTGTTCCCGGTTACAGTTACGGGATAGCGGGGGATTTTCACCCCACTTCCTTTGAAATACGCGGATTTTAGTATAAGTCCGGTTTATTGATCCGTCAATATGCGGGGAAGCGCCGAGTATGGCAAGCCGGCAAGTACCCGGGGTACGGTTCTGCGGATCCTGTCATGGAAAAGGGAGAATGGCGGCGCGTCGGCCTGCGGCCTCGAAAGCCGTTTTATACGAAAGACCCGGCGTTACTATCTTAACCGGCTCTGTGCTGTCTGAGATTTGAGTTTTCATGATAGATGTAAAAATACCTATAAAATACCTATTTTTTATTTGACAAATTTTATAAACCGGGCGTATAGTGGGTGAATACCTATTATTCAGGAGGAGTATTTTATGAGGAATCTTAAAAACATCTATGTTTTACTTATTTCCTGTCTTCTCGCCCTGGCCATGACGGCATCCGTTTTTGCGGGCGGTTCAAAGGATTCCGGCACCACGGAAACCTTTGTATACGAAACTAAGGGCCCCAGCGGCGAGTCCCCCACGAGCTACGACGATGTGGTACTTTCCGATGCCGACATGGCCGCGGTCAGACAAAACCGGTACAAAGCCGCGATTCTTATGCATGAATCCACAGACTGGGTCAACGCGGTTATCGCCGGCGCCCGGGATATGTTCGGAAAACTCGGCATCGATGTGGTGGCCGTAACCGACGCCCAGATGGATTCCAACAAACAGCGGACCGATATCGAGACAGCCCTTGCCCTTAAACCGGATATTATTGTGACCCTGGTGGTGGATCCCGTCAGCGGCGCCGTGGCCCTGCGCCAGGCAATCAACCAGGGCGTCAAGGTTGTGCTTATCAGTAATCTTCCTTCGGGCTTTGTCCACGGGAAAGATTACGCGGGGATTGTTACGGATGATCTTTTTGCCATGGGCAAGTCCGTGGCGGAAATGATCGGTGATTCCCTGGGCGGCAAAGGTGAAGTGGCCCTCATGTTCCATGACGCGGACTACTACGTTACCAACCAGCGGGACAAGGCCGTTGAGGCGGTCCTCCGCCGGGATTATCCTGAGATCAAGATCGTTACGAAGCAGGGCATCGTAAATCCCAGCGACGGCGATACTATTACGTCGGCTATTCTTACCCAGTATCCCAGAGTTAACGCGGTGTACGCGCCCTGGGACAGCATCGCCGAAGGCACCGTGGCCGCGGTCCGCGCTTCCGGCCGGAAGGATGTAGGGGTTTTTACCATTGACCTCGGGGCGAACAGCGCCATGGATCTGGTCAAAGGCGGCAGCATGAAGGGCATGGTGGCGGACCTTCCCTACGTACTCGGTGAAACCCTGGCAAAGATGGGCGCTCTCAGCGCCCTGGGCAAGGATACCCCGGCGTTCGTAACCGTACCGGCTATTAAGGTAACCAAGGACAACATCAGAACCGAATGGCAGCGCTCCCTTAACCGGCCCCTGCCGCCGGAAGTACAGCAGGCCATGCAGTAAAAACCAATTGAACTGTAATAGCGCGCTTTTCCGGAGGTATCAGCCGCCGGAAAAGCGCGGAGAAACCTGGGGCGTGTTGTGTCCCGGGTTTCCAAGGAGCGGACATGAGTGAATATTCAATTGAAGCCGAAGGACTGAACATAAGTTTTAACGGCGTACAGGTACTGCACAATGTGGACTTCCGGGTTAAGGAAGGGGAAGTCCATGCCCTGGTGGGAACCAACGGGGCGGGTAAATCAACCCTGGTAAAAATCATCAACGGTGTATATAAACGTGATTCCGGAACCATCGCCATCCACGGAAAACCGGTTAATTATGAAAATCCCGAAGGCGCACTGGAGGCGGGCATCGCCATGGTGTTCCAGGATCTCAGCCTCATCCCCAGCATGACCGTGGCGGAAAATATTTTCCTTAAGACCAACCCCTACCGCAAAGGCCCGCTCATCGATGACCGGGAAAACTCCCGCCGGGCCCGGGAACTGCTGGAGCTTATCGGTGTGGACGCCGAAATCCGGCCCCAGGATCTGGTGGAAGATATGAGTATCGGCCAGCAGCAGCTGGTGGAAATCGCTAAGGCTCTTTCCAACAATCCCAGTATTCTTATTCTCGACGAACCCACGGCCTCTCTATCCAATACGGAAATCGAGCGGCTGTTCACGGTAATCGAAACCCTTAAAAGCAAGGGGATTTCGATTATTTATATAACCCATTACCTGCAGGATATCTTCAAGATCTGCGACGCCATCACCCTTATCCGGGACGGCCGGATTATTTTCCGCAAGGAAACCAATGAGATCGATATGAATTTCCTGATCGATTCCATGACCGGCTCGGAGAGTGAAGCCGTACAGTGGATCCGGAAGCAGGATCTCCGCAAGGGAACACCCCTTCTGGAAATCAAAAACCTGAGTACCGCCAAGGTCACCGGGATCTCCCTCAGCATCTATCCCGGTGAAATCGTTGGCGTCGCCGGACTTCTGGGCAGCGGCCGGACGGAACTGCTCAAGGCGCTTTTCGGAATCGATAAAATCATTTCGGGTGATATTTTTATAAACGGAGAGAAGGTTTCGATTCCTTCCACCACGGAAGCCATCAGTCACGGTATCGCCCTGATACCGGAAAACCGGCGGGAGCAGGGGCTGGTGCTGGATTTCCCCGTAGGGGAGAACATGGTGCTCTCCATATTCAACCGGCTCCGGAAATTCCTTATGATCGACGATAAAAAACGGAACGACCTGGCCAACCATTACATTAAAACCCTCAACGTAAAGACCCGGGGGCCGAACCAGATTGTCCGCTACCTTTCCGGGGGCAACCAGCAGAAGGTGGTGGTAGCCAAGAGTCTGGCCAGCGATTCAAAAATCCTGCTCCTGGATGATCCTACCTTCGGTGTGGACGTCCATGCCAAGCGGGAGATTATGAAGATAATCCACGATTACGCCGCCCAGGGAAACGGAGTGCTTATGGTTTCCTCGGAGTTCAACGAGATCGTGGATTTCTGCGATTCAATTTACGTTATGAAGAAAGGCCAGGTGACGGATTTTCTGGCGGATCATATCAGCGAAGACGACCTGCTGTACAAGGTTCAGTAGACTTGTGAGATAACCCGGTTGGTTATCTCACAAGTCTTGCAGTTTTACAGCCTAAAGGCCATAAAACATGCCTTTTTCAGCGGTAGTTATTCGATAACTGAAGTTATCGAATAACTCTAATAGCACACCGGATATCCAGGAGGAATAAATGAATAGAGTTACCGCAAAACTAAAGGAAGTGCAGTGGCGCAATCACGTAATATATTTTATTTTCGCCGGCATTATCCTTCTTTTTTCCGTACTGCTTTTTGATAAAGGATTCCTGTCGGGTTCCAACCTGATGAATATCGCCCGCCAGACCGCCATGATTTCCATTATGGCTGTGGGCATGACCTTTGTGCTGGCGGCGGAGGAAATAGACCTTGCCTTCGGATCGGTGGTGGCATTATCCGCGATTATTACCGCCCTCCTGCTGCGGTCTACCGGAAACATAGCCCTGGCGGTTCTCTGCGGACTTGGGTCCGGGGCCGTGGTTGGTTTTATCAACGGAATTTTCGTGGCCAAAGTGGGTATCCCCTCATTCCTGGTTACCCTGGGCATGAGCGGCATTATCCTGGGACTGGCCCGGTGGATCAGCAACCTCCAGTCCATCGCCATCAACAACGATACCTTTACGTTTATTTTCGGGTCCGGCGACATCGGCCCGATCCCGGTTCTCTTTATCTGGACCGTGGTGGCTGCCTTCGTCGGCCACCTGGTGCTCAAGAAAACCCCCTTCGGCCGGAAGGTGCTCGCCGCCGGGGGAAACAAAATTTCGGCGCTGTATTCCGGCATCAATGTTCCCCGGATGAAGATCGCCGTAATGGTCATCAATTCCGTGCTGGCCGCCCTGGCGGGTATCCTCTACGCCGGCCGGCTCCACGGAGCCCGGTATTCCCTGGGGGAAAACGACGTGATGATCGTTATCGCCGCGGTCATCATCGGCGGTACCTCCATGTTCGGCGGCAAAGGTTCGGTCATCGGTTCCGTACTGGGCGCCCTGATCATGGGTATCCTCAACAACGGACTCATTCTGTTAGGCCTGTCGGTGGATCAGCAGATGATTTTCAGGGGCCTCATCATAATCGTATCCGTATCCCTGACGATGCGGGAAAAAAGGATATAAACCATGGCAGACAAAACTGAAATCCAGGCAATCATTGACGGAATGAGCGCCGCCCAGAAAGCGGGCCAATTCTTCCTTCTGGCGTATCCGGGCAAGGATCCCAAGGTTATCCAGCCCCTCTTAGAGCAGTACGGCCTGTGCGGCTGCTACATCAGCCAGGATAACGCCGACACCTTCGCGGAGGCGGAGAATTTCACCGCGGAAATCCAGGCCATGAGCATGAAATTCCAGAACCTTCCGCTTCTCCTTGGGGTGGACCAGGAAGGCGCCTGGGGCGTTCTGATTCCCGAGTCCCACCCCGGCCCGGGCAACCTCGCCCTGGGCGCGGTCAGGGATACCGGTCTTGTAAGCGGCATGTACCGCGCACTGGGAGAAGAGATGCTCTCCGTCGGGTACAACTGTCTCCTGGGCCCCTGCGCCGACGTAAACAGCGATCCCCGGTCTCCGATCATCGGGACCCGGTCCTTCGGGGAGTTCCCGGAGCGGGTGGCGGCCTGCGTTGACACCGCGGTAAAGGGCGCGCTTCTCACGGGAACGGTAACCACGGTAAAGCATTTTCCCGGCCATGGCGCCACCGAAGGCGATACCCACCGGGTGATTCCGGAGGTGAACAAATCTCTCGATGAGCTGCGCAAGACGGATCTCCTGCCGTTCCTGGCGGGAATCAAAGCCGGTGTCCATATCGTTATGACCTCCCACATCCGGTATCCCCAGGTTGACAAGGACCATCCGGCGACACTTTCAAAAACCATCCTCCAGGATCTCCTCCGTATGGAGATGGGCTTCCGGGGAATCATTCTGTCGGACAGCATGAACATGGGGGCGATCCGCAAATTCTATGATCCCGCGGAATCGACCCTGCTGGCTCTCAAGGCCGGGGTCGACGTGGTTATGCTTGCGGAGGAGCATTACGACCACAGCGGCGAGTATCTGCCCAAGCAGATCGCTTCTATAGAAATTGTGAAGAAAGCAATTGAATCCGGCGTTCTCAGCGCGGAAGAGGTAAACGAAAAGCTCCACCGTATCCTGGATCTCAAACTCAACCGCATGAAGGTCCGGGGCCCGGCGCTCACCGCCCCACAGAAACAGGCGATTGCCGGCGCGGAGGAAAAAGCCGCCCGGGCGGCCTTTGTGCTGATCCAGAAAAACCTCTGGCCGCTGCCAGCGGAGGGTTCCATTGTCTGTATCAACGCGAACCCCCGGGAGAGCTATAAAAACATCGTGAATCCCCGGGGTATCGGCCCCAACCAGGAAAAACCAGCCTTCGATACATTCAGGGAAAGCTTCGGTGCTATCGAAAAAAATGCCCTCTTTGTCGATTACGAGGATGTCAAAGAAAAAACCGCGGAGATCGAAAAGGCCGCGGCTCTGGTTGTTGTTACCGAGGATTACCCCCTGCCCGGGGAGGATTTCGACAAGGAAAAACAGCAGGCCCTGGCGGCGGACCTCTGCAGACAATATGGCGCAAAGACGGTGATTCTCGGGCTGCGGAGTTCTTATGAATTATCGAACTATCCCGAAACCGTGACCTACCTGTGCGCCTATTCGAGCCGGACCTGTTCCGCCAAAGAGGCGGCAAAAATCCTTGCCGCCCGGGAAAAATCCCCGGAAGGAATGGGAAACCCGCCGGTAAGCGTCAGGATTTAATTCAGTACGAAGCCCTTCGGTCCTGCTGGACCGGAGGCCCCTTGCTGTGTTACAGGAAAAGCCCTCTGCGTCTGCGGCAGATCACCTGCAGGGCAATCGCAGTATACCGGCAATGGCACAGAAGCATGGTGTGTACCGGTAACGCGGGGTGTCCGGGCACTGGGGATATGAGCGGTTTTCTAGGCCGCAGGCCGACGCACCGCCATATCCCCAGTGCCCGGACAGGACCCCTATCTTCGGTATCTCTATGCTTCAGTGCTTAGATCCATTTATACCGTGGTTGCCGTGAGCGTTCCTGTCCACGGTGTTTGCCAAGAGGGACTTTCCTGATAAAATGGATACCATGGAAAAAAACCGGGAAGAACAGCTTAAAGACCTGTTTCAGGAACTCAATCAGGAACAGGAGGAAACCCGGCGGAAAGTTTCCTTCCTGGAATACCTCGTTGCCCGGAACAGCCTGTATTTCCTGGTTTTTCGCGGGGACGAGCGCATCCTGTACCATAATCTTCCCAATCGGAAAAACCTCGATACCCTTTCGGATGCCGAATATATACTGCAGCGGGATACCATAGACCAGATACGGAAATACATATCCGTTACTCCCGCGGGGAATTTTGAGATTACCCTTAAGAGTACGGTCCTGGAATTTATTCTTTTTTCCCAGGAGAATTTCAGCGGGCTCTACTTTCTGCAGATTACATTGTTTAACCAACAGAAACCGGTGCAGCTGGCCCGGGAAGAACAGGAGTATACCCGTACGGAGATCGGTGTGGAAGATCTCAGCGCAGCCCTCCGCCTCCTGGACGAAATCCGGGGTATAGAATCCCTGGAGCAGAAAAAACAGCTCTACCAGGAAATACAGGAAAAATATCTCCCCGCCCTGGAGGAACTTCAGCGCAGCGTCAGCGATCCCATCATCGGGATATGCCTCGATATTATTCACCACAACCTGGAGGAAGTCCTCGCTCCGGCGGGCAGTTTTTCAGCCCTCTACAAGGTTCTCACCCCATCGGAAATAAAAGTCGCCGAATTCATCCGTATGGGCAAAAGCTCCCAGGACATTGCCGAAGCCCTGGACATTGCCAAGAAAACAGTGGAAAATCACCGTAACAGTCTCCGGGATAAACTGGGGATTAAAAACAAAGGGGTTAATCTCCGTTCATACCTGTTAAATCTGGATTCGTAGATGAAAAAAAAACTGCTGATCAAAGGCGCGGTATTTTTCCTGGTCGGGACCGGTCTCATTGTTTTTTTTCTTTTCCGCCCGGTTAAGGGTTTCGGTAATTTCCTGGTGGGTTTCGGCGGCGCTTCCATGGTGGTTGGAATCCTGAATATTTCCAGGGCTCTCAGGATGCGGGAAAACGGGGATTCTTCGGGCTGACTGATATCCCCGGCCGCGGAAAATATCTTTTATTTTCCCGTATAACATTCTTATATTTCCGGTTGTCCGTACTGCTGATAATACCAGGTGCATTTTTTTCGCAGAAAAAATCCCGTAACGCCAATAAAATCATTTTTCACCCTGAATTTTCGCATATTTGGTGTTAGTTTGATGTTGTTATACTTGCATAATACACAAGATATGCCGCCTATTGTGGTATTATAAACAGGAACATCAGCATGAAAGGAGGAGCAGATGAACTGCATCGCGGTTGACGATGAACTATTCGCTCTGAAGGACCTGACTGAGGCGATCACTTCCGCCGCGCCGGATGTATCAATCCGTCAGTTTCTTACACCCATGCAGGCTGTTGAGTATTCGGTACAAAATACGGTGGATGTGGCTTTTCTGGATATCGAGATGGACCGGCTGAACGGTCTTGAGCTCGCGAAAAGATTAAAAGATATTTCCCCTAAAACCAACATTGTCTTTGTGACCGGTTATTCCGAATACGCACTGGACGCTTTTTCCATATTTGCCAGCGGTTATATTCTTAAACCCGTATCCCCGGAGGCGATCGCCAGCGTCATGGATAATCTCCGGAATCCGGTGCCGGTACGGGATGATCCCAGGGTGCGGGTCCAGACCTTCGGCAATTTCGAAGTATTTGCCGGGGACAGGACCGTTCACTTTTCCCGGAGCAAATCCAAGGAACTGTTCGCGTATCTTATTCATAAACGCGGAACGGGATGTACCTCAAAGGAAATAGCCTCCGTCCTTTTTGAAAACCAGCCCTACAGTATTTCCATCCAAAAGCAGGTCCAGACGTGCCTGTCTTCCATGTTAAAGGATTTTAAAGATGCCGGAATTCAGAATATAATTCACAGGTCCTATAACTGTACCTCCGTGGATATATCCATGATCAACTGTGATTATTACCGGTTTATCGGCGGTGATCCTCAGGCGGTGAACGAATACACCGGAGAATACATGTCGAATTACAGCTGGGCTGATTTCATCATCGGGTATCTGGACAGCAAGGTATTGTGAAAATGTTGACTGCGGTTCATTTTGGATGGGCCGTTCCGGCGGAGGTCAGAGGTGAACACCATTGGCAGTATCAATATTTCACTGGAAATATTCAGCAGTATCCTTTCACTGATAATTATCGTCTGCCTGTCGATCAGTGAGAACAGGAATACCCGGTTGAACCGTCTTTTCATAATAATGCTGGCCTTTAATATTGGAGTTCTTCTCAGTGACGCCGTCACCTGGATTCTGGACAGCAATACCCAGTGGTACAGTTATTACCTGATCCGGATCGCTAATTTCTGCGTGTACAGCTTCGGATATATTATTCTGGCGTTTTTTAATGATTATCTTATTACCTACCTTGCGGGAAAAACAAAAATATCACGGATTCCGGTATACGTGATATCCGGACTCTGCGCGGCCGCGGTGCTGCTGGTTTTTATTTCCCAGTTCAACCACATGTATTATTATTTTGATGAAAACAATGTGTATCACCGGAGTGAATGGTATTGGCTGTCCCAGGTGTGGGCCATCATTATCATGCTCACCGATACCGCCATCATCATCCTGTACCGCAAGGCCATGAACCGGCGTGAGTTCATTTCCTTTCTGTCTTATGGCGTACTTCCCGTGGCGGCGATGATTATCCAGATACTTGTTTACGGGCTGACCCTGCTCTATATCGGTACTACCCTTTCTTTGCTGATAATTTATGTCAGTATCCAGGTTGAGCAGACAAAACTGCTTAAAGCAAAAGATCAGGAACTGGCGGAAAGCAGAATCTCGATTATGCTCAGTCAGATCCAGCCTCACTTTTTGTATAACGTCCTGGTGGTGATCAAGCAGCTGTGCGATATTGACCCGCCAAAGGCGAAAGAGGCGGTCATGGAATTTGCCGAGTACCTCCGGGGGAATCTCGATTCCCTGCAGCTGAAGACACCTATTCCCTTTGACAAAGAACTGCGCCACGTAGAAAACTACCTTTCCCTGGAAAAAAAACGGTTCGGTGATCTGGTCTCGCTGGAACTGGATATCCACGTCAGGGATTTCCTGATTCCCTCCCTGACACTCCAGCCGCTGGTGGAAAACGCTGTCCGGTACGGGGTCTCCCGGACGCAGGGCGGTACAATCCGTATCACCGCGGCTGAGGCTGATGAACAGATTGTTATTACCGTCGCCGATGACGGAGCCGGTTTCGATCCTTCCCATACCGGGAGGGACGGCCGCTCCCATGTGGGTATTGAAAACGTAAGAAACCGGCTCGCCGCGATGTGCTGCGGCACCCTGACCGTAAACAGCGCCCCGGGAAAAGGCACAATAGTTACGATAACGCTGCCAAGAAAAAACCTACAAGCCGTCAAAGCGGGAATTCGCCGGTAGTTTGCCGCCCGGCGCCGGCCCGGCTTGACTTCACCGGAAAAAGTAAGTATCTTATATACAGAAGTAAAAGCTGTATATGTACGTATACGGCCATTGTTTTTTATTTTCCTTTAATCGGGAATCCAACAGTCCGCCGGGACTTAATATCGCATGATAGGCCTTAAGCAATGCGCGCTTAAGGCCTTTTTTTGTGCCCCGGGAATTGTGGTTTGGTTTCCGGGGCCGTAAGGAGAAGGAAGTATGAAAATCACGGAAACCAAAACGAGTTTTACCATCCTCCGCTACGTCATCCCCCAGATGATCGGCCTCGTGTTTAACTCAATCTATTTTATTGTGGATGGAATTTTTATCGGGAACCGGCTGGGCAGTACCGCCCTGGCCGCGGCGGGTGTGGCGGTTCCGGTGGTGGAGATCACCATCGCCCTTTCCATGCTTATTTCCGTGGGAACGGGAATTATAATCTCCACCCGGCTCGGGCAGGGTGACGAAAACGGCGCCGTGGCGGTATTCAATTTTTCCAATGTCATAGCCCTGGCCGTGGGCGCCGCCTTCGCGGTTCTGGGAAATATTTTTATTGTTCCCCTTGCCCGGTTCCTCGGCGCCACCGATGTGCTGCTGGGCGATACGGTCACGTATCTCCGGTATTTTATTTCATTCTCGCCGTTCCTTATTTTCAGTTTTGCCCTGGGTACCTACGCCAGGAACGACCAGCGGCCGACCCTCGCCATGGCGGCGCTTACCATCGGTTCACTCTCAAACATCCTCCTGGACTACGTGTTTATGTATCCTCTGAACATGGGTATGGCCGGTGCTGCCCTGGCCACCGGGCTCGGCCCCGTATTCAGCGTACTCATACTGCTTCCCCACTTCCTCCGGAAAAAAGGCAAACTCTTTTTCAGGAGGCCCTCATTCTCCATGAGTACCCTTGTTAAGATCGGGCAGAACGGGACGCCGGCGTTTGTGGCGGAATTCTCCCTGGGGTTTGTGACCCTGATGTACAATATTTTTATTATCCGGAACGGCCTTGGCGAAGACGGCTTGGCCGCGTACATGGTCATCGGATACGCCGCGCTCATTTGTCTGACCGCCTTTCTCGGCGCGTCCCAGGGGGTTCAGCCCGCGGTGAGTTTTTTCTCCGGCGCCGGCGAAAAAGGGAAGATCAGGGAACTCTTCAAAGCGATGCTGCTGTTTACCGCTGCGCTTGGGATTGTATTCTACGGACTGCTGTTTTTCTTCGGGAAAAACTTCTTCAGTATTTTTATCAGGGATAATCCTCCGCTGCTGCAGTTTGCCGCTGACAATGCCAGGATATATTTTCTTAACCTCCTGCCGGCGGGAATCAATATCCTGATGATTTCGTTTCTGCAGTCCATGGAACGGTCCGCCGAATCCCTGGTGATCTCCCTGTCCCGGAGTACCGTTCCGGTGGTGCTGGGGCTGATAGTGCTTCCTCTGCTGTTCCCGGATACCGGCCTCTGGCTCGCGGTGACTTTTGCGGAAGTGCTGACCTTCGCTCTCGGTATCATAGTATGGAAGAAATGGCCCCTCAGAAAACAGCCGGCGCAAAACCGGAAAGCCGCGGCGAAAATGGACGAGGTTTTGCTGTAGCCGCCGCCGTATCCATAGGGTATACTTTACTCCTATGGATACGGTTGAATCGGTCCTAACCAATCTGCGGAAAAACCGGATTCCCGGCAAATGTTTTAAAACTTCCCGGGAGCTTTTCGGATACCTCGGGAGTTTTCTGTTTCCCGGCTGCACCGCCGGGGCCGGGGACTCGGTAACCCTGGAACAGCTCGGGGTCTACGATTATCTCCGTTCCGGAAATTGTGTCTTCCTTGACAAATACACCGAAGGAATTACAAAGAATGAAAAACGGGCGCTGTATCTCGCTAATTTCAGCGCCGATTTTTTCTTTTCCGGAATCAATGCCCTTTCTCAAACAGGAAAAATATTTAATCTCGACGGAAACGGGAGCCGGGCCGCTCCCATTATTTACGGACCGAAAAAAGTATTCCTCCTCTGCGGAACAAATAAAATTGTTCCCGATGATGAGGCGGCGGTCCTCCGCGTCCGGAACACCGCCGCGCCGATGGATGCCCGAAGGCTCGGACGGAAAACACCCTGCGCAAAAACCGGCCGGTGTATGGACTGCGCCGGCCCGGAAAGAATATGCAATTACATGACGGTAATCCAGGGACAGTTCGACGAGAACCGGATTGAGGTTCTCATCGTTGAACAGGATCTGGGTTACTGACCGCCGGACGGGGACGGAATTATGGATATAAAAGAATACAAATATATTCTGACGGTCATCCAATGCGGCAGTATTTCCGGCGCCGCGAAAAAGCTTAATATTTCCCAGCCGTCGTTAAGCATGTACATCCGGGGACTGGAAGACAAATCGGGAATAAAATTTTTCTACAAGGTTGAAGGAAATCTGCGCTTAACTTCCGCGGGGAAACTGTACATTGACTACGCGCAGAAGATTGTTGATCTTGACGCCGCGCTGTCCAGGGACCTGCGGAATATTCAGAACCTGGACGGCGGAGAGGTTACCATCGGAGTTACCGCCACAAGAGGGACTTTCTGCCTGCACGAAATTCTGCCCCTTCTCAAAAAACATTATCCGGCGATAACGGTAAAACTTATCGAGACCGCTTCGGCCCATCAGCTGGAAGAGCTCGTCCACCACCGGCACGTTGACTTCGGTCTGGCGAATTTCCCTTTCCGGCATTTTGCCTTCGATTACGATGAATTGTTCCCCGAAGAAATAGTTATGGCGGTTCCGGCGGATTCTCCGGTTCTGGAACAAACACAGTCCAGGCCGGAATGCTCCCTTCCCTGGATAGATCTGAGAATTCTCAAGGATGAAAATTTTATTCTGCTGAAACAGGGGCAGCGGATGCGCCAGGCGGCGAACGATCTTTTTGCCGCCGCCCGGTATGAACCGAAGATCCGGCTCGAGACCAGCAGCGCGATTACGGCGTGCAACCTGGCTGCCGCGGGGATGGGACTCGCGTTTATTACATCGACGTATTTGACTATCAATCCCGGATCGGGATTAAAACTGCTGTCGGTCGGAGAGCCCCCAATAATCTACAAATTTACCGCCGCCTATGAATCAAAGGAAACGTTATCGCCCTCGGCCCAGGCGCTGATCAATGTGATTAAAGAATTTTATAAACCTGAACGTATGGGCTTGTTATAGGTTTTATCTATATTTTTTATATATTATTAATATTTTACTTATGATATGAGGGGTGCTATGGTTGAATAACGCTATAGCATCCCTTTTTTATGCAAAAAAGGGCAAACCGTCGGAACGGATTATTCAAAATACGAAGGTGGCTGAAATGAACGTATGTAAGGTATTTGTGCCATTCGGTGCCATGGGAACCGGAATAAGCAAGGACGCTTTTGACGGCGGCATCCAGCTTGGCCCTGACATCATTGCCTGTGACGCGGGATCCACGGATTCGGGGCCGTATTACCTGGGGACCGGTCTGGGAAAATACGCCCGGGAATCGGTGAAGGAGGATCTGCGGATGATGGTCCTCGCGGGGCACAGGCTTGGTGTCCCGGTGGCCGTGGGCAGCTGCGGAACCTGCGGCAGCAATATCGGTGTCGATGACATCGCGGCAATGTGCGCGGAAATATGTGAAGAAGAAGGAATTTCACTGCGGGTCGCGAAAATTTATTCCGAACAGAATCCGGAAGTTCTCAGGGAAAAATTCAATAAGGGTAAAATCACCCCTCTGCAGGCCGCACCGGAAATTACCGCAAAAACCTTTGATGAATGTTCCCATATTGTCGCCCTGGCCGGAGCGGAACCTTTTATCCGGGCGCTGGAAGAAAAGGCCGATGTCATTCTCTGCGGAAGGGCAACGGACACCGCGATTATTGCGGCCATGCCCATTCTGCGGGGATGCGATGAAGCCGCCGCCTGGCACGGCGCGAAAATCGCCGAGTGCGGCGCGCTGTGCTGCGTTGACCCCATGGGCGGTGTTTTCCTCACCTTCGATGAGGAAGGGGTCACCGTTGAGGCGACGGCGCCGGGCAATCGCTGCACCGCGTATTCCACGTCGGCTCATATGCTCTATGAGAATTCCGACCCCTTCATCCTGACCGAACCGGGAGTGGCGGTTGCTGTTGAGCACGCCCGCTACACAGAGATTGAAGGAACCAAAGTCCGGATCACCGGCGCCTCCATCGAGAAGAAACCCTACACCATGAAGCTGGAAGGCGCTTCGCCGTCGGGCTACCAGACCGTATCCCTGGTGGGAATCGCGGACCGGCGGATCATGTCGGATCCCTGGCGCTGGATAAACAGCATGAAGGACCATGTCCAGAAGCGGCTCGACCGGATCGGTCTGTCCGGCGGATACAGCTACGCCTTTAAGCCCTACGGATTCAACGCCGTCACCGGCGAGGATCTCGCGCCGGGGAGTTTCGTACCCAAGGAGATTGGGCTTATCTTCATCGTTACCGCGGATACCCAGGAACTCGCCACAAAGGTCGCCAAAGTTTTTAATCCGATGCTGCTGCATTATCCCGTAAACCAGGATGAACAGCTTCCGTCTTTCGCGTTTCCATTCTCCCCGGCGGAAATTGAACGGGGCCTGATTTATGAGTTCAGGCTTAACCATGTGGTGCACCTCGCTGATCCGCTTGAGCTGGTAACCATCGAATATACCGATATCGGGAAAAGAGGGTAAGGGTATGGCAACAATTTATCAGACCGCAAAATACATCCGCTCAAAAAGCGCGGGACCGTTCTGGTTCACCATCGATATTTTCTGTGACGGTCCGGAGCGTTTCGCGGAATTCAAGAACTCAAAAAATATCCGCGCCGAAACCTTCGCCCGGATATACGGCGCGGAACCGGACCAGGTCAAACTGTTTTTCGTTCCCGATATCAACGTAATCAAAATATCGATTCCCCGGAAAAATCCCCAGGGATACCGGTATGAGAAGGACATGCACGGAGGGCAGCAGTATACCCTCATTCTCGATGTGGAACTGTAATCTTTTATTTTTAGGGGGATTCCTATGTTAGCCATTGTCGGATTTATCATGATCGTTGTTATGATCATTCTGCTGACAAAATTTAAAATGCTGCCGGTGACGGTATTCGTAACACTGCCGATTATTTTTTCCCTGATCCTCGGAAAAGGATTTATGCAAACTATGGAATTCGCCGCCTCGGGCATCGGCAAGGTTCTGCCCATCGCGGCGCTGTTTATCGGTTCCATAACCTATTTCGGCATTATGGGAGACGCGGGCCTTTTTGACGGACTTATCAAATGGCTTACGGGAAAAATTAAAAACAACCTGGCAAGCGTCCTGCTGATTACCGCTTTAATCAGTCTGGTCACCCACCTGGACGGCTCCGGAACCACCACCCTGCTGATTACCATTCCGGCAATGCTTCCGGTAATCGACGCGCTCAAAATCCGTCGGGTCACTTTATGGTTCACCGTAACTTCCGTGGTAGCGGTGATGAATATCCTTCCCTGGGCCGGCCCCATGGGCAGGATCGGAACCGTGGTCGGCCAGGATCCGGTAACCCTCTGGAAATCCGTCATACCCCTTCAGATTCTCGGTCTCGTACTGGTCGCGGCCAACTGCGTGCTCATAGCCCGCCAGGAAACGAAACGCGGGTACTTCGACGCGTCCGGCACCGCTTCGGTAAACCTCAGGGAATTTACCGAAGAGGAAAAGTCCCATAAACGGCCGAAACTGATCTGGTTTAATCTGCTGTTAACTGTTGGTGTGCTGGTTCTGCTGTTCCTGGGTGTTCCCTCATACCTTCCCTTCGTCCTCGGCGCCGGTCTCGCTCTGATCGTAAACTACGGCAAAGGCGGCTCAAAGGCACAGACTGCCCGGATCAAAGCCCAGGCTGCGAATATACTACCCATGATTTTTACCATCATCGGCGCGGGTATATTCATGGGTATCCTGGGCGGCACCGGCATGGTAAAGGCCATGGCGGAGGTTATTATTTCCGCGATCCCGAACGCTTTCGGAAGGATCATTCACATTGTTATGGGAATAATCTCGATTCCCCTGGGAATCGTATTCGATACGGACACCAAAATTTTCGGCATCCTTCCGGTACTGATTGAAATCGGTTCACACTTCGGCGTGGATCCCGTAAAGGCGGGGCTCACCATGTCCCTGGCCCACAACTACGGCGTGGGCCTGTGCATGACCAGCGCGACGGTTTATTTCGGCATGGGCCTCTGCGGCATTGAATACGGTGAAGGTCTTAAATACGGTTTTATCCGGCTCTTCGCGATAGGAACAATCGTTATCCTCGCCGGAGCGCTTGTCGGAATATTGTAACTCTAAAGCGGCGGCGGCATGCCGCCGCTTCCTGTCTCACGGCCGCTGCATGGACCCGTCGGGCCGCCGCATCTCGAGCCACGGTGTGAGGATATTCTCGGCGGGATACTTCAGGGCAAGTTTTTCATTGAATTCAATGCCAAGGCCGGGTTTGTCATTGGCGCAGACATACGCGCCTTTCAGTACCGGTGTGCCGGGAAAGATCTCAAAGAGAATTTCCTCCAGATCGGGCCATTCCTGAATCCCGAAATTGTACACAGCCGTATCAAGATGGACGTTGACCGTATGGCCGACCGGAGACATATCGGGGGAGCCATGCCAGGCTGTCCGGATTCCGAACTGTTCGCAGAATGCCGCCGCTTTCCGGGCCGGTGTTATACCGCCGACCTGTGATATGTGTATCCTGATAAAATCAATAAGCCGGTCTTTGACGAGCTCTTCCCATTCCACTGGGTTGGTGAACAGCTCTCCCATGGCCAGGGGGACCGATGACTGGCTCCGGATATGGCGGAACCAGCCGGCCTGATCCGGCGGAAAGATATCTTCCAGAAAAAACGGCCGGTACTGTTCGAGGGTCTTTACCAGCCACGGCGCGGATGAAACGGGTATCCGCTCGTGCACATCGTGGCACAGCTCCACGGTATCCCCCAATTCCTTCCGGACCGCCTCGAACATGGCCGCCGCGTCATAGCCGTACTGAACCGGGTCAAAATAAAATCCCGGCGCGGCGTTTTCCGGGGCCCGGTCACGGGTTTCCTTTTTATTGAAATTGTCCCACTGAATACGGATATACTGGGTTCCTTCCTCTTTGAGGGCCGCCGCCTTTTCGACAACATCCCCAAGGACACTGCCCTGGGCGTAGCGGTAAACCGGAACAGCGTTCCGGGCCTTTCCTCCCAGCAGATCGTACAGCGGCATACCCGCCATTTTGCCTTTTATATCCCACAGGGCAATGTCGATACCGGCGATGGCGTTGTTTGTTACCGGGCCGGTCCGCCAGTAGGACGCGGTGCACAGCATTTGCCAGGTATCCTCGATTTTTGAAACATCCCTGCCGATCAGGAGCGGCTTGTAGTATTCCTCAATAACCGAAGCCACCGCGTTGTACTGGTAAGTAAAAGTGGCGCATCCCAGCCCATACAGTTCCGGTTCCGAAGTGTCGATCCGGACAATTATCAGATTAAAGCCCGCCGGCCGGGTGGTTACTACCCGGACATCCCGTATTGTTACAGCCATGGTTTGTTCCTTTAAGTTTTTACTGCGCCTGACGTAAGGCCGCTGACGAAATATTTCTGCAGGCAGACGAACAGGACAATCAGGGGCACACTGGCTATCAGGGACGCCGCCATCATATCGTTCCACAGTATCTGCTGAAACCCGTTCAGTTCCGCGATCCCCACGGAAATGGTCCGCATCTCCGCCGAATTGGTCAGGATAAACGCGAACATATATTCATTCCACGAGGTAATGAACGAATAAAGTGAAGTCGACGCGATGCCCGGAAGGGTGAGGGGCAGGATAACTTTATAGAAAGTCTGCCACGCGTTGCATCCGTCAATGGTCGCCGCTTCGTCCAGGTCCAAAGGCAGGGATTTGAAGAATCCCATCATCATCCAGGTGCAGAACGGTGTGGTGAATGAAATATACACCAGGATGAGTCCCATGTGTGTATTGATCAGCCCCAGGGAATTGATGACGCTGTAAAACGGAACCAGGAGCATCACCGACGGAAACATCTGGGTTATCAGCACAAAGGCCATCAGGGAATTGCGTCCCCGGAATTTGAACCGGGTCACGCCGTATCCGGCGAGGCATGAGCAGAACACGCAGATGATCATGGAAGCCAGCACGACAATGATGCTGTTTTTGAAAAAAGTCGCGAAGGGGTAGGCGATCCACAGCCGTTTAAAGGAGTTGAAGTCAATATGCTTTGGTATCCATACCGGCGGTACGGTCATGGTTTCGGCATTGCTCTTGAAAGCCGTGGAAACCATCCAGAGGACCGGTATGAGTACCAGCGCCGAGAACGCCAGCAGAACTGCGTAAACCCCAATGTCCCCGATTTTTCTGCGGAGCAGGGCTTTTTGGTTGTTATTCACGGTCGAGTATTCTCCTGTACAGATATCCGAGGATATAGCAGATAAAGAAAACGATAACCGACATTGCCGCGGCTCTGCCGAATTCAAAATTATCGAACGCTTCCTTATAAATAGCGATACTTACAATGGAGGTATCATTTCCGGGGCCGCCGCCGGTCAGCACCCAGACCAGGGTATAATGTTTGAACCACCAGATGGTATCCAGCACCAAAGTGACCATAAGCACCGGCCGCAGGCTGGGGATAACTATTTTAAAAAATGTAGCGCTCCGGGAAGCGCCGTCTATTTTAGCGGCATCGTAGAGGTCCGCCGGAATTGCCTGGAGCCCCGCCAAAATCATCAGCATGATCATGGGGTACCCTTTCCAGATACAGACCGCCGCCACCAGAGGAAAAGCGGTCCCCGATGTCCCGAGCCACGAAGTCGGCCCGTCAATGACGCCGATAAATTCCATAAAATGCGTAAAAATTCCGTACAGGGGATTGAATATCCATTTGAACAGCAGGGCAATGACACTCTCGGGAAAAAGCCAGGGAAGCAGCAGGATAATTCTGAACAGTGTTCTTCCCTTAAACTGCCGGTTCAGCAGGACCGCCAGGATCATGCCGATGGAAAAATGGCCGAGGACGACCCAGAACGTAAACCGGACCGTGGTACCCAGCTGCTGCATAAAATCCGAGCTGGTGAACGCCTCGATATAGTATTTGAGGCCCACAAAATCCCATCGCTGGATAAGATTGGTTTTAAAGAAACTGATATAAAAACCGTAGAGCAGCGGGTACACCACCAGCAGCGCCAGAATGGCTACGGTGGGAAAAATAAAAATATACCCGGTCAGTTCTTTGTTTGAAAGAATCTGTCGTTTCCGGTTCGCCGGTAAAACCGTACCGGCGGAAATGTTCCTGTTTGCCACGCGCCGCTCTCTTTGCCGCTGATAAAATATCCTGCCGCCGCTTTTAAAAAACGGCGGCAGGCGGCTCCCGGAAAAACTTATTCCGGGAGCTCCCCGCAGATGCTAATTATTCTCTTCAAGAATCCTGGTCGTTTTTGTGGTCAGCTTGCTGTATGCGCTGTCCAGGGTTTCGCTTCCCGCCAGAATCGTTGAATACGCTTCCCCTATGGCGTCCAGGAGCGCCGGATACGCGGGGAACGTCTCCATTTCAACACAGTAATCCATGGCTTCCAGGAATCCCGAGAACAGGGGCGAACTGAAGAAGGGATCACTGGCCGCGTCGGTCCGGGTGGGCATCCGGCCGGTCTTTCTGCCGAAATCAATGGCATTCTGCCTGTTAGTGATGAACTTCATATAATCCGCCGCCACATCCTGGTGCTGGCTGGTCTTGGTGATAGTGTAGCCGCCGATACCGGAAATGGAAATATGCTCCTTGTCCCTTGGAATGACGAAGCTTCCCAGTTTCCCGTCAAGGCTTGGATTCTGTTTTGTGATGAAGCCCAGGGAATGGGGGCCGGACAAAATCATGCCGGTCTGTTCCGTTGTAAAGAGGGTCATGGAGCCGGCGTAGTCAACTTCCACCGGACCCGGAGGAACGACGCCGTGTTTGGTATACAGTTCGGTGAACAGTCTGAGGCCGTTTTTAAAGGCCGGGGTGCTGATATCCGAAACCCATTTGCCGCCGGCGCCCTGGTAAATTTCATCCGCGCCGAAGGATTTGCTGATCAGCACAAAGCGCTGCTCGCCGGAATTGTTCCGGGTACCCACCATGCTGAAGGCCCATTTATCGGTGCGGTTGTCGCCGTTGGTATCCCGGGTCATCTTCTTGGCGACTTCAATGAACTGATCCCAGGTTTCCGGAATGGCGAGCCCCAGTTCCTGGAACCAGTCCAGGCGGTAGATTACGGCGTAGGGCGAGGCGTACCAGGGAATGGTCATCATCTTTCCGTTGATTTTCGCGTCCCGCAGAAGGTTCTGGTTGTATCCGTCCAGCCATTCCTTCCCTAAAAGACCTTCCAGGTCGGCCACAATGTCCATGGTGTACAGCTGCGGCATAAAATCATTGGGCACAAAGAACATGTCCGGCAAGTCGTTGCTCGCCGCCAGGGTAACCATGCGCTTTGAGATTTCCGGCGCCGGTGTGGAAATAAACTTAATCGTCACATTGGGGTTGAGCCGCATATACTCATCCGCCAGGGCCTGTTCCAGTCCGCCTTCGGGGTCCTCGGTTACCATGGCGGACGCGATGGTAAGGGTGATCTTGCCATCGGTATCCGCTTTTTTGTTATTTCCGCAGCTGAGCAGACTGACTATACAGAGCATGCCGCAGAGCAACCATAGAGGTCTTTTTTTCATCTCCGTCTCCTTTGTACAATGAATAATAGCCGTATCTGTAAGTCTTAAGACGTAACACATAATACGACTTATGATTTAGCAGAATAAACCAGGAAGACAATTTTGTCAAATTTATTTATACCCCGGATGCATAAATCCTGAATATTATTTGACAAAGGGGATTAAGGAAATTACTATAGCTGTATGCCGTATTACAGGTAAAGGAAAAAAAATGGAAGCTATCCCGAAGCAGCGCATTGACGATATCGTGTATGACCGCCTGCTCGCAAACATACAAGCCGGGACCTGGAAGAGCGGGGAAAAAATCCCCTCAGAGCCGGAGCTCTGCAGAATGCTTAATGTCAGCCGTATCTCCGTGCGCAGCGCCATCCAGCGTCTCAGGGCTATCGGCCTGGTGGAAGTCAAACAGGGAAAGGGTACCTACGTTATCAGCCCGGAGGAAATATTTAGCTTCTCCGATTCAACCCAGGTTCTGGACCTGACGGAAAAGGAATTCAACGAGATCAACGACCTCCGTGAGGCGATCGAAACAAAATCCATTCAGCTCGTTATTGAGCAGAACGGAAAGGCAAACCTGAGCGGCGTTGAGACCGCGTACATGAACATGAAAGAAGCCCTCAGGAACCGCGACTACGAGGAATACACCCGGAACGACTATTTGTTTCATCTGTCCATTGTTATTGCGGCGAACAATGACATTTTCATCCAGATAATGAATATCGTTAAAAAGCAGTACTACAAGTACTTCAGGGAACTGAATAAATTCATGTTCGACGATTCCAAATCAGCGGAGGCGCTGATTAAAAATTCCGGCGGCCCTTCGGACTCCCATACAATTCTGTATAATTACCTCACCGGAAAGCAGGAAGTGGATGGAAAGGATCTGGTAAAGACTTTTACCTCAGGCAACAAGAAGCGGTTCGCCGCGTATCTGCGGAAACGCGGCCAGACCGAAGGGTAAATTCTTTCCGCGGCCACAGGAGCAGGTTATGAAAAAGACGGCAGGATACCTCGGGGCGTATACCGAAGATTCCTACAGCGGCAAAGCCGAAGGAATTTACACCTTCACCTTTGATACGGATACCGGAGAAGCCGGTTCATTTTCCCTGGCCGCCCGGAGCGTTAATCCTTCGTATTTGTGTCTCCATCCGTCGGGAAATTTCCTCTACGCGGTAAACGAACTGGGCGGTCCCGGCTCCGGCGAGGTCAGTGCCTACGCGGTCGGTCCCGGGGCTCAGGAGCTTTCATTTTTAAACCGGGTTCCCAGTGAGGGAGACGATCCGTGCCATTGTATCTGCACCTCCGCCGGGGACCGGCTTCTGGCGGCGAATTATTCCAGCGGCAGTGCGGCTGTATTTCCGGTTAATGCCGGCGGCTCCCTCGGAAAAGCCCTGCAGGTGCTGCGGTTTTCCGGATCGGGTCCGAATAAAAAAAGGCAGGAAACGCCCCACGCCCATTCGGTCTTTTTCGATGCTGAAGGCAGGTTCGCCTTTGTCTGCGATCTGGGAACCGACCGGATCATGGCATATTCCTGTGTTCCCGGACCGCGGCTGACGGCGGCGGAAGTACCGTGGTTCTCCGCGGCTCCCGGCGCCGGCCCCAGGCATGCCGCGTTCCACGGTTCGGGAAAATTCTGTTACCTGTTCAACGAGCTCGATTCAACTATTTACGTTTTGGGATACGAACCTTCCGCCGGAAGCTTCGCGAAGATACAGGAAATTTCCGCTCTCCCGGCGGGCTCCGCCGCGGAAAGCCTCGGCGCGGCCATCGCCGTCTCTCCGGACGGCCGCTTCCTGTACGCCAGCAACCGGGGCCACAACAGTATCGCCGTCTTCAGAATCGATCCCGGCGCCGGAACGCTTTCCGCGGTTGACTGGGTCGCGTCCGGCGGTTTATTTCCCCGGGATTTTACCCTGGACAGTACAGGCCGGTTCCTGCTGTGCTGCAACCGGCACAGCCATAACCTGACGGTCTTCCGGATAAACAGCGGAACCGGTGTGCCTGGGATGCTGAAGTCTTATGAGGTGCCGTCGCCGGTCTGCGTTAAGCTGGGGTAACGCGGTAGTTCTTTTTCAGATACTCGATCGCCTGGGTTTCATGTTCACGGAGGGAACGCAGCAGGTTTTCATCCAGTTCCGCATCGGATGCGCCGGAGAAATCCAGAGTGACGCCGCTGTCCGCGAAAACTTTTTCCGCGATATACCGCGCCCGGGGTACATGGAATTCCGATGTCACAATGATGATGTTTCTGATACCGTATTTAAGAATCAGCGGCCGGGATATTTCCAGATCCTCCACAGTGTTGCCGCTCTCCGCGGCCTCAGGCAGAAACGCTTCCTCCGGAACCGACCGTTCCCGGAGAAGGAAATCCCGGGCGTATTTCCAATGGGGCTGATTGGTTTCGTTGAAATGTTTTCCGAAGCCGCCGGTCAGGAGAATCCGGAATCCGGGATGGCGGTTCAGTTCCCCGGCTCCCCGGGTCAGCCTGGATTCCGCGATCGGAGAAAGGTTTCCTTCATTATCATTGGGAGAACCAAGTATGATAATACAGCCGCGGGCTGTGTTTCCCGCCGGCGTACCGCTTCCGGTATCCGTATCGTGTTCCATGCCGGGTACTGTACCATATCCGCCGGATTTGATGTATCCGATCCGTGAGTGATCTGCCGCTGTCCCGCTTCAAATGCACGGATTGTTTCCCGCGCCGCAGTTTGCATCTCTAGACCCATAGACCGGGAGCTTAAATCATGATATAATTATATATCAGTTAAACAGTTACCCTCCTGACGCAGTTTATTATGTTGCATGAATAAACAATATAGTTTATAATTTGCAGAATATTGTTAGATTAGTAAATGATATTCTGCAGTTTCGCTGCATAAAACCGCAGAATTCGGGGGGCTTATGATCAATAAACAGGAAAAGAATTCCGATCTCGCTGTTTTTTCCCTCCTGTCCCTGATCAAGGAACACGGCTCTATCTCCCAGGTCCGGCTGAGTGAGCTCAGCGGGTATTCCCGGTCTACCGTCTCCATAAACTGCGACAAGCTTCTTTCCGCGGGCTACATAATCAGCGATTCCTCCAGCACCACGAATAAACGGAAAAATATTGAGTTCAGGCTGAATAAAAATCTGGGTTACGTGGTCGGCCTTGGCCTGGGGGGATCAAGCTGCCGGATAGCGCTCTTTGATATTGAAGGAACCATGATTGAATCGAACCGGATCCCCGTGGATCTTATGTGCGGTCCGGAACCGGTTCTCGAAGGTATCTGCGCCGATATTGACGCCATGCTCAGGAAGCACAAAAAAAAGAACACCCCCCTTCTGGGAATCGGCATGGGGCTGCCGTCGCCGGTTCAGTACGAAGAAGGGGTTGCCTTCCATCCGGCGTTTATGCCGGGATGGCATCTTTTTCCGGTAAAAAAATTCCTGAGCGACCGCTACGGCTGCCACGTTTTTATCGATAACGAAGTCAACACCCTTGCCCTGGGGGAATTCGCCGAACTAAAAGACCGGAAGCTTAAAACCCTCCTGTGCGTAAAAGTCGGAACCGGAATCGGCGCGGGTATAATTATTGACGGTAATATCTACCGGGGCGAAAAAGGCGGCGGCGGAAACATTGGCCACATCCATGTTGACCATGACAACACCCCCTGTTCCTGCGGAAAAACCGGATGTATCGAAGCCATCGCGAGCCTGCCGGCGGTGGAGCGGCGGGCGGAACAGCTGGCTGAACGCCATCCCGAATCCCTGCTGGCGGAGGTTCTCCGGAAGCAGAAAAAAATAACCATCACCGACATCCGCCAGGCGGCGGATAAGGGCGACCGGCTTTCTTTGCGGCTCATCCGGGACGCGGGTACTACCCTGGGAAACCTTCTGGGGAAGCTGATAATTTTTATTGATCCCGCCATGCTGATCATTGCCGGCCGCCTGACTGTCCTTGGGCCGACCTACCTGGATTACGTCCGCAAGGCGACCCTCAATGAGGCTGCCCCCTGGGTTGGTGCCGCCTTTGCCATCGAATTCTCAAAACTAAAGGAAGACAGCTCCGCCTCGGGGGCGGCGCTTCTGTGTATCAGCGAACTCTTCGGCCGCCAGCTGATTACGAAAATCGCCGGACGGCCCGTGGGCGCCTGAAAAACGGACACAAAAAAAGGGGCCTCTGGCCCCTTTTTAATTACCTGCTTTCCTTAAATTGTCACCGCATCCATATTCCGGCAGAGTTCCGTTACGGTGTACACCGCGAGGCGGGCTTCTTCCACGCTGATCGGGAAGGGGTCGCCGCTCCGCAGGCAGCCGGTAAAAACGGAAAGTTCCACTTCGTAGGGATCCCGGGAGGCATTCCCGAAGAGATCCGCCACGGGGATGTCCGTTTTTTCACCGGCGGTGCAGAGGAAGACACAGCCCGGTTTGCAGTTGACCGTATTCCATTCCAGGGCGGCCTGTTCAAAAACCAGCCGGTAACTGGCGGTCAGTGGGTAGCCGGTGGGCATCAGATGGTCCGCGACGATGTTGGCGTGGGCGTTCGACGGATAGGATAATACAGAGGTTATGTGGGTAGAGCCGGGATGTTTGACGGAGCTCGTTTCAAATGCCTTAAACGAAACCGGTGTTCCCAGAAACCAGTTAGCCAGATCAATGTCATGAATAGACAGGTCGAGGATCGTCCCGCCGCTCGCCTTTTTGTTGTGCAGCCAGTTGTTCCAGCTCCACTGGGGTGTTTCCGATTCCCTGCATAAACCCGCGGCCAGGAGTTTGCCGTATTTTCCGGATTCGATTGCATTTTTGGCGTAGATATACTGGGGCATAAAACGGCAGGTATGGGCAACCATGAGCCGCCGGCCGCTGTTCTTTTCAGCCTGGATCATGGCGTCGATATCTTCCAGTTCAACGGCGAAGGGTTTTTCCACAAGCACGTCGCAGCCCTGCCCGAGGGCCGTGACAGCCGCGTCTCTGTGGAGGTTGCTCGGAAGGCAGACGTCAACGAAGTCCGGTTTGTTCTGGGCAAAACAGTCCTCCAGCGTTTTAAACCAAGCGCAGCCTCCCTGGCCAGCCAGGGCTTTGCCTTTTTCTTCACTGAGATCAACAATTCCGGTTACATTGACGGAATCAATATTACCGTAGCATTCAAGATGTTTTTTACCCATATACCCGGCGCCGACAATTACGGCAGACAATGTTTCCTTACCCATGATTATCCCTCACTATGTCCGCGTTTTGTGTAAGACTCCGGCAAATCCCCGCGGGAATTTGCCGGCAATTCCAGCAATTACCTATGCGCGTTCAGGTAATCCACCATCCTGCGTATAGCCTCATCCGCCGTCATCTCGCCGGTCCTCCGGTCAAGTTCAATCTCAATGGTCAGAGGTTCGGTATAGCCGATTTCCTTGAGCTTGGCGAGCAGCGCCGGCATATTGACGTGGCCTTCGCCCAGGGTGACTTCGATGCCCAGTTCTTTGCCGTCGGTGGGGTATTTCCCGTCCTTGACGTGGACACCCTTGAGGTACGAGCCGAGTACGATGAGTGAATCCACGGCGCTGCCTTTGCCGTACATGACGAGGTTCGCCGGATCAAGGTTGATCCCCAGGTTGTCCGTTCCGATATCCTGGATGGTCCTGAGAAGCGTTACGGGTGTTTCCTGCCCGGTCTCAAAACAGAAGAACTGGTTGTTTGCCTTGCAGTGCAGGGCAACATCCTTCAGATCTGTAATGAGACCGGTGTACAGCGGATCTTTCATGTTTTCGGGAATGAATCCCGCGTGGGTGGCAATGCGGTCCACATTGATCATCGCGGCGAAGTCCGAAGCCTTCTTCATGATATCGCAGCGTTCCCTGCGGTACTGGAGCGGCACCAGGCCGACCGTATCGGGGCCGCCCACGAAATTCCATTCGCACTTCCCCGGCCATCCGGCCCAGAGCATGGTTACCCGGAGATCGTTCTTGGCGCAGAAATCGTTTATGATGTCCGCCACTTCCCGGGTGTACAGTTCGGGAACGTAGGTTGAAATCTGGCAGGTTTTGAAGTTAAAGGATTTGATCCGTTCCAGCAGGGGAACGATCCCGTCCTTTTCGGTCATTTTGATCAGCAGTCCAAGTTCATTCATACATTCACTCCTTAAAGCAATATTGGTATCGGTTGCTAACGTCTCGTCAATTTATCCCTTGACCGCACCCATGGTCATACCCCGGACGAGGCCTTTCTGCACAATGCTGTAGAAAATCAGGATCGGTACCAGGGCAAGCACCGCGGTCGCGGTAAGGCCGCCCCAGTTTATTTCCTCGTAGCTCACCCAGTTGTAAACCCCCAGCGGAACGGTCTTGGTTTTTATTCCCGTCAGGATCAGCGCGTAGAGGAATTCATTCCATGAATAATTGAAGGAGAAAATCGCCGTTGTCGCCAGGCCGGGGCCGGCCAGGGGCAGAACGATTCTCCTGAAGGCGCCGAAATAGCTGCACCCGTCGATCAGGGCGGATTCTTCCAGCTCAAAGGGAATATCCTGGAAATAACTCCGCATCATCCAGATTCCGAATCCCAGAATAATGGTGAGGTGCATGATGATAATCGAGATATGGGTGTCGATGAGGCGCAGCCGCCGAAAGAAGATGAAGAACGGAATCATAAAGGTTATCTGGGGAACGACCCGGGTACTCAGAACACCGAAGAGCAGGAATTTTGAACCCTTGGGACTGTACTGTCTCCGCGAAAGGATGTACGCCGCGGGGGTCCCCAGGAGCAGGCCGATAACCGTGGCGGATACCGCGATGATGATGCTGTTGAGGCAGTACTGCAGGAAATTGCTGTTGTTCCAGACTTCATAATAGTTCTGGGCTGTCAGCTTTGAGAAAAACTTGGGGGGATAACTGAGGGCATCCACCTGGGTTTTAAAGGACAGCAGAATGGTCCAGATCAGCGGGAACAGGTAAATGAATACGAACACCCAGATTATCAGGGTCCGCAGTATATATAAAAACCGTCTCGCGGCGGGGTTATTTGCTGTCATCGAAGTTAATCCCTCCCGTTTTTATGATCAGAACCGCCGTCAGCGCGATGAAGGCGGACATAACAATCGCCGAAGCGGATCCGTACCCCATTTTGAGGAAGGTAAACGAATTGGTGTACGTGTACACGCTCAGGGTTTCCGATGCCGTTCCGGGGCCGCCCCGGGTGAGGATAAAGGACAGGTCAAATTCCTTGGCCGAGTCGATGGCCTGGAACAGTATCGCCACAAAGAAGAGCGGTTTTATCAGCGGCAGTTTGACTTTCCAGAACTGCTGCCACGCGTTGGCACCGTCAATTTTTGAAGCGTCGATAACATCATCGGAAACCGCCAGAAGGCCGGTATAGAACATCATGATCATGAAGGGCGACTTGCACCATATCAGGACCAGGGCGACCGACATCAGCGCCTGGGTTTCCGAATACACCCAGGTCTGCGGCGGGATGTTTACAAGACTGAGGAAATAATTGAGCACCCCCAGGGTCGGGCTGTACATGATCCGCCACATAAAAGCTGTGGCGATGGGGGTAAGAATAATCGGCAGCAGGAACATAGCCCGGAGGAATTTCGACCCTTTTATTTTGCTGGTCAGGTAGATGGCGATGATCAGGCCGAATACGGTTTCCGCCGCCACCACGGTGACCATAAAAATGATGGTCCGCAAAAACGCCAGCAGGAACCGCTGGTCCCTGAACAGGGCAATGTAATTCCCGAGGCCGATAAAATGGCGCTTGTCCGGCGCGGGGAGATAGTAATCGTACAGACTTGTCCGTAGGGTGTCGAGGATAGGCAGCAGGTTTATGGAAAAGAGCACGATGATTCCCGGGGCAAGCATGGCCCAGCGGAACCTTCGTATTTCCTTGTCCTTAAGTGATAACCCGTTAGTATTGCTTTTTTGTAAGAACATCGGAGCCTCTCAATGGGTAACCGCGGAGCCGGAATCCCGCGCAGCGGTGACTGCAGGCGCAGGGTTCCGGTTCCGCATTCCGAAAGAACTGCCCGGACAGCCGGACAGTTCCCGAAGGTTGTTACTGTTTGCTTTCCTGGAAAAGGATGGTGACCTTTGCCGCCGCGTCATCCAGGACGGGTTTTACATCCCGCTTGCGCAGAATAAGGGAATTGAAAGCGGTCCCGATGGTGTCCAGGTACTCTTCATTCTTGGAAATAATCGGGAAGGTCGTTTCCGGAACTTCCGCCGCGAGACCGTGCTGGTACGCCGCGAGCCAGTCGGCGGGGTATTTGTTAACCAGTTCGGGGTCATTGAGGAACGATCCCCGGGCCGCGATGCCGCCTTCCAGGGCGAGCTGCTTTGAAACTTCGGGTCCGGTTATCCAGGACAGGAACAGGAACGCCGCGTCCTTGTGCTTGGAAGCGGTGCTCATGCTCACCGCCCAGGCGCCGCCGGTGGGTTTGCTTCCCGCGGGGCCGGCGGGCATGGGAGCGTAGCCGACTTTGCCGGCAACCTGCGAGCTGGAAGGATCTTCAAACTGGGACATGAATACGCTCATGTCCAGGTACATGGCGGCTTTGCCCTGCTGGAAATCGGATACACATTCATACCAGGTATAGTTGCCGATCCCGGGGGGGCCGAATTCGCGGGCGAGGGTGGTGTACATGTCCGCTCCGCGGATACCTTCTGGACTGTTGAATACGGCCCGGTTGTACTGGGTCGGATCATCGGCGATTTTTCCGCCGTAGGACCAGATAACGCCGGTGCAGTTGCTCACGGTATGGATCTTCTGTCCCCGGAGCAGGATGCCCGCGGGATATTCCTGTTTCAGCAGTTTCGCGGTTTCGTACAGTTCATCGAATGTCGCGGGAACCTTGAGGCCCTTCTGCTGGAAAACATCCTTGCGGTAAAAGAGAATCTGTTTTTCCCCGGATACGGGAATCGCGTAGAGGCTGCCGTTTACGGTAAAAGCCTGTTTAAAGGACGGGCTGATATCGTTGACGTTATACGCCGCTTTGTCTACCAGGTCACGCCGGTTGAACCAGGGCTCCAGGTTCTCAATCCATCCGGCCAGGGCAGCCTGGGTACAGATTGAATCCATCATGACGATGTCGAAGGTGCCGGCCCCTGAGGAAAGGTCCACGAGCCGTTTCGTCATGAACTCGTCCTGGGCATATTCATCAATGATGATTCTGATGCCCGTCTTCTGTTCAAACTCATTGATAACCGAACGGATTGTGGTGGTATAAATGTGTTTATTCATACCGAGATGCAGGGTCGTGCCGGAGTACTTTTTCCAGGCAATACCGTCTGCGGAGACCGCATTCCGTTCATCATCCGAAATCCCGGAACCTTTGGAATCCTGATTCCCGCCAGCAAAAAGCGGGAACGCCATAATCAAACAAACAAGCAGGATTGGTAAGCGACGCATATGCTCCTCCTAATGATTATTACAAATCATCGTAAATCCATTATCTCTATTTGTCAAACAATTTAATTCATTTTATAAATAATATTATTCAATCATAAAATCTATTGAAATGTGATACAGGCCGGTATCCTTAAGCTTTACCGCCGGCCAGGCGTTTGGGTAAGTTCTTGGATATATGCGCCGTAAAGCCGTGACGCAGTATTGCCGGGAATTCCGAACGGAGATGAACGTATGGGAAAATGGTTATTTTGCTGTAGCGTACGGGAATGAAGTCTGCCGGTTATGCGGGCTCGAGGTTTTCCAGCGGTACCCAGCCCTGACCGGGGGCGTTTTTTTTCTCAGCCCAGACCCAGCCGTTGAGTATCCGCGTTCCCCGGAGGATTTCGCCGGGGTCAACATTCAATTCGGCGGCGGAGTAATCCTCGGCCGCTGCCGCGGTATTTCCCTCACGGCGGATGATCTGGGCCGGCAGCCATCCGGCGTTCGAGCCGTCAAGCTTCGTGCAGAAAACCCAGCCGGGCCAATTCCCGTTTTCATCGGATTTCTCCCCGGGGATGATTTCTTCCCCCGCGGTGACGGTTATCGGATCGGGATACTCCGTGCGGTGGGGTTTTACGGCAATGTACTCCATGGCGGTTCTAATTCCTTTTCAGGGTTTCCAGGAACGCGAAGGACGCGGTCAGGGCTTCCTGGGCCGCGCCGGTGCCGAGTTTAAACTGGTACTCATGGCCGGCCGGCGGTTTCTGGTTTCCGCTGAAGAACAGTGTTTCCACCGCCGCGCCCTGCCGTTCCAGTGTATCCGCTAATACGTATGAATGAACAGCCAGAGGATCACGGTTGCCCGCGGTAATTAAGCTCGGCGGAAAATCGGCGGTCACATGGTTTGTCACGGATAACGCGGCAAAGAAATCAGGATCGCTGCTGAAGTCCCTGGTCCCCAGGTATGCCCAGAGTACTTTTCTGGTCATGCCCGCCAGAAATCCCCCGGGTTCGATCAATGTAAAATCGTAGGCGCCGCAGTGGAGGATCATTCCCGCAATCTGTTCCCGGCGGACCAGCGGGCTGATTCCCAGCAGTTCCGCGTAGGCAGGGTTTGTCAGGATACAGGCGAACTGCGCGCCGATCTGGGCACCCGCCGAATCCCCGGCAATCACGATAAATTCCGGGTCGATATGGAATTCCTCCGCGAATTCCGTCAGAAAAGCGAGAGCCGCATTCAGCTGCTTTACCGGAGTCGGGTAGGATGCCTCCGGGGCAGTGGAGTAGCCCACCGCCGCGACGGTGTATCCCCGTGCCGCGAACAGTTTCGCGTAATTGGATACCGTATTCTTGCTTCCGGAAATCCACGCGCCGCCGTGGACCCAGACAACGGCGGGATACGCGCCGCCGGCGGCTTCCGCCCCGGGAGGGAAATAAACATCAAGGATTGTATCCTCGCAGCCCGGTTCGTACCGGATATTCCTCCGGACCGGAATGTTTCCGGGAACGTATTTTTCCTGGGCGTCTGCCCTGCGCCGGGAATTCCGGTCAAGGTAAAACCGCATCACCATGACCGCCGGCCGGGGGCTCATGCTCAGCAGCGCGAGGCCCGCGGCTACGGCTATGAATATAAGGATCAAAATAGCGGCGGCTTTTTTCAGAATCCTTTTCCGGGGATTTTTTGAATCCTGGAAATTTGTATACATGGAAGAACCTTTTTTAAATTAGCTGCTTATAGTATCGGCCGTTTTACGGATTATCGGGATTTCATATTACAAATAGCAGCGGGCCGGCGGCGCCGTTATTCGCTGTTTTCGTTCCCCAGGCGGTCCAGAAAATCCAGGGATTTTTCCAGAGCCCGCTGTCCGGCGCCGGTGTCCAGATTGAACTGGTATTCATGGCCGGCCGGCGGTGTGAAATCGGCGGCGAAGAACAGTGTTTCCGCGGTGACGCCGAGGCCTGTGAGTTTTTCGGCAAAAGCGTATGAATGGGGCGCCAGGGGATCTCCGTTTCCCGCGGAGATAAAGCTCGGGGGAAAATCCGGGGTCACGTATCCGATCACCGAAGCCGCGGCGAACCGCGGGTCGCTGAGGAAGTCCTTGTTGCCCATATACGCCCAGAGCAGGGTCCGCAGGAAACCCGACATGGGTCCCGAAAAATCGACCATGGATGTATCATAGGTGCCGCAGTACAGGATCGTTCCCGCGAGGGCGGAGGGCTTTATCAGCGGAACAATGCCGAGTTCCTCCGCGTAGGCCGGGGATGTGATTACGCAGGCAACCTGGGCGGCGATATGGGCCCCGGCGGAATCTCCCGCAAGGATAAGAAAATCCGGATCAGCATGGAGGTCCGGCCCCGCTTCCGCCAGAAAAGCCAGGGCCTTGTTTATCTGGATCAGGGGAGTAGGGTAGACCGCTTCGGGGGCAATCGAGTACCCTGCCGCCGCTACGGTGTATCCCGCGGCCGCCAGGATTTGCGCGTAGTTGGATATCTGACCTTTATTCCCCGAAAGCCAGCCGCCGCCGTGGACCCATACAATAGTAGGGTATGTCCGGCGGGTTCCTTCGGCTTCCGAAGGGTAATATACATCCAGGAACGTATCCGTTCCTTCGGGATCATAGCGCAGGTTCAATACCGACGAGACCCCGGCGGGAACGTGTTTCGCCAGGGCTGCCGCGGTCTTATCCGATCCCCGGTCAAAGGACACACGGATCAGCAGCGCCGCGGGCCAGGGACTGACCGAGAACGCGGTTATTCCCGCGGCGATGAGCGCCGCCAAAGTCAGCAGTATGACGGCGGCTCTTTTTTTTTCCGATCGTTTTTTTGTTATTGATTTCTTTTTACTCATCGAATCGTATTTCAAACGCCTGTTTTGAATTTCCGTCGAAGCCGAGGGCTTCGTAAAATTTGTGCGCTTCCTTCCTGCCGCTGCCGCTTTGCAGGACCGCTTTGTAGCAGCCTTTTTCCCGCGCCCTGGCCACGGCGGCCTCGATAACCCGCCGGCCGAGTCCCTTCCTGCGGTAGTTTTCGTCGGTTACCACATTTTCAATAAACCCTATGGACCTGCCGTTTCTGGTAAGGTTGGGAATTATGCAGATGTAGCAGGCGGAAACAATCTTTCCGCTGTCGGCGGCGACGAAATACGTGATGTCCCTTTTTTCCAGGACATCCCAGACAGCCGCCGCGCCGGACAAGGTCAGCGCCTCGTCTCCGGGATTAAGCTGGCGGTACAATTCCAGCAGTGAAGGCAGATCATTCCGTGACGCTTCCCGGAGTTCAATCATTACCGTCCCCGTTTCTTCCACCGGATATACACCTGGCGGCCGGAGCCGTTTTCCTGGGGCCGTTCCTCAATTTCAAACTGGGGTATGGCGCGGAAGAGGTCTCCCAATTTTTTAAAGCCGTAGTTCCGGGGATCGAATTCGCTGGACCGGTTGGTGATCTTCTGGCCCACGCCGCCGAGATACGCCCAGCCCGATTCATCGGCAAGGTCATCCACGGCATCCCGGAGCAGCTTAAGCAGCCGCCGGTCGACCTTGAAGTCCTTCCGGATTTTCGAGATGGGTTTGGAATCGTCGTCGTCGTTTTCCTCGGGGATGTCCCGGAGAATTTCGGTATAAATGAATTTATCGCAGGCCGAGACAAAGGCCTTGGGGGTTTTCTTTTCGCCGAAGCCGTAGACCGTCCGGCCGCTTTCCCTGATCCGGGCGGCAAGCCGCGTAAAATCGGAATCACTGGAAACGATGCAGAATCCGTTGAGGTTTTCCGTGTAGAGCAGATCCATGGCATCGATTATCAGCGCGGAGTCGGTGGCGTTTTTTCCGGTGGTGTAGGAAAACTGCTGAATCGGCTGGATCGCGTATTCCAGGAGCCGGTCCTTCCATGATCTGAGATTCGTACTGGTCCAGTCGCCGTAGATCCGTTTGACACTGGCGATACCGTACTTCGCTACTTCGTTCAGAAGTCCTTCGATTATGGCCGGCTGGGTATTGTCGGCGTCTATGAGTACCGCTAGTTTAGCCTGGCTGGACTCGCTCTGGGGGCTTGAAAATGGCAATAATGGCATAGTTATTCTCCAAAAATAGATTGTTTGATCCGCCTGGCATGGCTTATTTTACCCAGGGGCAGGCGGACCGTTTCGCCCTCCGGGACAGGATTGAGAACCAGAATGGTTTCTCCTTCAGATTTTTCCAGCGCCGCGGGAATACCGATGGCCTGGGTTCGTGTTCCTCCCGATGTGTAGACAATTTCCATGAGGGCTCCCGAAGCGATGGCCTGTTTTACCAGGGTTTGTTTGCCGACATAGTCGAGGCCGGTGGCTTCGAGCTTTTCGTATTTTACCGTTGCCCCCGCCAGCTGCGCGTCACTCAGGATCATCCGCCGCTCAATTCTGGCGGCCAGTTCGTCCCGCTGGTCCTTGGGCAGTTTCATCTTCGCCAGCTGACCGCGGAAATGTTCCCGGTATTGTTCCGCCGCGGCGGCATCCGCTGCGGTCCGGGTCTCGGCGGGGCTGTCCGGAAATTCCGGATGATTCGCCTGACGGCGGTGCCGCCCGGAGGATTCCAGGCTGGGATACGGCGAATGCCGGGTTTCGTTTTTTTTCTCTTCCTCTCCGTCGAATCCCGGCGGCTGGGCGATAATATCGACCCCCGCTTTTTCAAGGGCCTGAACCGCGCCGGATTTACCGTCCGCCTTAAGCAGGTATACCCCGGGCGCCAGAGTTCTGTGGATCAGGGCTTTTATGGCCTCTGTTTCCGCCAGATAGCGCCGGTCCCCGGAAAGGGTCAGGACAATACCCCGGTGCACCGCAATTTCCTGGTACCGGTGCTCCCAGTCGTTGAGGGTCCATTCCAGATTTTTATCCACCCCGGTGCCCGACAGCGCCGCAAGAAGCTCCGTCATGAACTGTACACTGATTCCCCGGTCAAAACCCCGTACCACTGAGCTCCTGGTCAATTCAAAACGGATCGCCGTACCGGCTTCCCGGACGTCGGTAAATTTCGCCAGGGAAAGGGCTTCTTTGAAGGGGATTTCCGGGTACAGGATACATGAAAACGCTGAATCCATGGCAATGCAGCCGGCGGCCGCGGAACCGGCGCTGTCCGCGGGAACAGTTCCGGCGGTATCCGGGGTGCGCTGCCAGAATCCGCTTTTCCGTTCTTCCAGAATACCGGAAAGTTCCAGCGCCTTAAGCAGAGGGTCCAGGGAAACCCCATACTGTCCGGTCTCGGTCTGAGCCTTGTAGCCGGACGGGTCAGGCCCCCATCCGGCTCCGGTGTTTTTCTGAATGATATCCAGAATCCGGCCCAGGGTTGTTCTGGGATACATCCGGTCCGGGGCCAGGGCCGCGGAAAAACCGTGGATGATCCGGGTGATTGTCTGGATCCGTATTCGCTGGAAGTAGCGGGCCGAATTCTCAATGCCCGAAAGAATACCCGCCGCGATATAGTGCTGCCGTTCCTGGGGAGAAAGTTCCGCGAAGAAAGTCAGTTTTACGTCATCCGGCCGGTTTTTTCCGCTGTCGTCCCGCTGGATCAATCCCAGGGCAAGAAAAGCCTCCAGAAATATTTCCACTTTCAGCCCCGGAAAAATCCGTTTGCCGTCGTCGGCCGCTTTTTTCCGGAGACTTCCTTCAGCCTTGAATAATTCATCCTGGCTGCAGGCGAATGAAATCAGGGCCGCTAAAAGCGGATCCGTCAGCCGGGGACCCTGCCGCGGTTTGGCTGTCTGGGCTGGCGCGGAAGGAAAGAGAATATTCCGGTCGCCGATGAAAGATTCCAGCACCGGCGCCAGTACGGGATTCAGCGCCAGCCGGTGGAGATTCCCGTCCTGGAAGCGGTACACAATGAGCCGTTCCTCCAGGTTGAGGAGCATGCCGTGAAGTTCCGCGTAGGAATACTCCCCCCCGAAAAAGCTTTCCAGTTCTCCCAGCGCCGGGGCGCCGAGAACCGCTATGGCCGCGATGATCCGGCGGTCGCCGTCGTCTATGTACGCCCGGATTGTTTCCCGGATTTCCTTTTTCGAAAGCAAGCCTTCGAGGTCATCCAGGAGACGCTGTTTGTTGAAAGGGGTTTTTATGTTCCCGAATATACTCCGCATGAGCTCAAAATAGGAATTGTCCGGAAGGGTCATCAGGGCTGATTTCCATTCCTCCCTGGACCGGAAAAAGTCCTGCTTCATCCCGGGCACCCTCTCAGTCCGCCGGCGAGAGGAGCGTCCCGGAGGATTTCATCCAGGGACCAGTGCTGAATGGAATACTTATACCCCTGTTCCGCCAGGAACTTCTGGCGGTTCGCGGCGAATTCCTCCTCAACGGTATACCGGGACACGACAGTGTAAAAGTACGAATTCCGCCCTTTGGGCCGGAGTATCCGTCCCAGGCGCTGGGCCTCTTCCTGGCGGGACCCGAATGAGCCGGATATCTGGATGGCCATGGAAGCGTCGGGAAGGTCGATAGCGAAGTTCGCTACCTTGGATACCACTATGATCCGGATTTGTCCGGATTTGAAGGCCCGGTAAATTTCCTCCCGCTTGGCGTTGGGTGTTTTGCCGGTAATCAGCGGAGCTCCAAGCATTTTCGCCAGGGATTCGAGCTGGCTGATGTACTGCCCGATAACCAGGATGTAGTCCTGGGGATGGTTCTCGATAAGCTCCCGGACAATGATTTCCTTGAGGGGATTCTCGCTGGCCAGACGGTATTTTTCCCGCTGGGGCGCCACGGCGTAGGGAATTCGCAGGTCCTCGGGCATGTCCAGGCGTATCTCCGTGCACAGTGCCTCGGCTATCCAGCCTTTCGTCTCGAGATCCTTCCAGGGGACATCGTAGCGTTTCGGCCCCACCAGGCTGAAAACCGCGTCCTCGGCGCCGTCTTCCCTGACCAGGGTCGCGGTCAGCCCGAGGCGGCGGACCGCCTGGAGTTCCGCGGTGACCCTGAACACCGGCGCGGGAAGCAGGTGGACTTCATCGTAAATTATGAGCCCCCAGGGCCGCTCCCGGAAAAGCTTGAAATGGGGAAAGTCCGATTCCCGGTCGGGGCGCCAGGTGAGTATCTGGTACGTCGCTATGGTCACCGGGGCGACGGATTTGGAATCCCCGGTGTATTCGGCGATTTCATCCGGCGACAGTTCCGTTTTGTCCAGGAGTTCTTCCATCCACTGATGTACCGCGGCCACATTGGTGGTCAGGATCAGGGTATTGGTATTGAGCAGGGACATGACCGTCATGCCCACCACGGTTTTTCCGGAACCGCAGGGAAGCACCACCACGCCGTATCCCGTACCCGGGCCGTTGTTTCCCAGAACCGACCGGGCGGCTTCGATCTGGTAGTCCCTGGGCGCAAAGGGCCTTCCTGACCGCGTAGTGGTGCGGAAATTTACCGCCAGGGGTTCCCCGGAAATGAGGGGCGCGTCGTCCTGGACAGGCCAGCCAAGCCGGATAAGTTCCTGTTTGACGCTCCCCCGGTCAGTAAACCGGACCCGGAAACCAAGGGCGGTTTTCTGCAGGTATTTTGCCAGTGCCTTTGAGGCGCCGATCTCCGCCAGTATGGCCGGGTCATCGGCAATCAGGAACAGCTCATCCGGAAGCTGCGTGACCGTACCGGCGCCGTTCCCGGAACCAGGAACCAGCTGATCTTCGGCGACCAGACGGATTTTTCCGTACCGGGACATTACATCGGAAAATCCCGCCAGAATGCCCGGCGGAACGGGATAGCGGGAATAATTTTCCAGAATTTCCGCAATGTCTCCGGGCCGCAGGCCGACGCTGGCAGCGTTCCACAGGGACAAGGGGGTTATTTGGTATGTATGTATGTGTTCGGGGGATTTCTCCAGTTCCGCAAAGGGCATTACCGCGGCCCGGGCTTCCTCCGCGAGGGGCGCATGGACATCCAGAAGCAAGGTGCGGTCACTCTGTACAATCAACGGATTTGCAGGATTAATCGGCATATTCTTCAATTGTATAGTAAATATTTTGCCTCTTCAATGATAAGGGGGAGCACCGAGTCTTTCAAGCCGGCAAGCACCCGGGAGTACCGGTTCCGCGGGTCCTGTCATAGAGAAAAGGGTTTGGCTCCTCAGCGGCCTTACGGCCTCGAAAGTCGTTTCATACAAAAGACCCGGCGTTACCATCATGCCCGAGTACTTTCCGGCTTAACCGGCTCGGTGCTACCCCGGTTAAGGAGGGCGGCTCCCCCTGGCTCCAAACCTTCGGTTTTCCGCCACCCCCACTTCTGGTTCCCCGGTGAGTGAAGAAGTTTCCGGGTGATAAAGCACATCCGCACCCCGTATTATCGGTTCGGTATAAGCTACCTGTTCTGCCAAAGGCAAAGAAGCATGGCTGAAAAGACAGCCAAACCGGGGAACCCGAAGTGGGGGTAGTGGAAGACCCGCAAAGCGGGGCTGGAACGAGGGGGAGCAGCCCTCTTTTTGGGGCAGTATCGAGCCGGTTAAGGCGGCAAGCACCCAAGCCGTACTGGCAGCGCCGGGTGTCGGAGAAAAACGGTGTTGAGCGACTTTCGAGGCCACAGGCCGACACGGAGCCAACACCGTTTTTCTCCGACGGGCCCCGCGGCCCCGGTATACACGGGTGCTTGCCGGCTTGTCAGACTCGGTGCTCCCCCTTAATCTTGACCCCGCAGGCTCATTGCCGTATCATCAAAGTGTGGCAACCGGAAAAACTACCGCAAAAAAGAAAACCTCAGGCTCCCCGCAGCGCGGCGGAAGCCGGAAACCTGCCGCTTCAGGGAAAAAAAACCTGGGCTGCCTCTTCTGGATCGCCTTTGTCATTGTGGTAGCGGGTCTTTTTGTCGTTAACTGGGAGCTTATCCAGAAAACGGTCAGGGATTCCCATGTGTTTGACCGTTTTTCCGGCGAGCCGGCCCAGACGCCGCCCCGGGAAGAGGATATTCCGGAGCTTCAGCCCGTGCCGGAGCCTGTCCGGGAAAATCCCACCGCGGGAAATAATCCCCCGGAAACGCCGGCTCCCGGTCCCGCAGAAACCAACCAGCCGGCTCAGCCTTCGGGAACCGGCGGGCAGCCGGCGGTCCGGCCCCCGGAAGGAACTAATCCCCCGGCGGCGGGAACCAATCAGCCGGCTCAGCCTTCCGTGAAACCCCAGGATCCGCCTGCCGCGCCGCCGGCGGAGCAGCTCCGCAGCCGTACTATGTACTTTATGCGGGTTGACGGTGACGGGACCATTGTCAGGACCAAGTCTGAACGAAAACTGCCCGCTTCGGATTCTCCCATGGTTGACACTCTGCAGGCCCTTCTCGCGGGTCCCTCCGCGGAGGAGCAGCGCCGGGGACTGGTTTCCCTGATACCCCAGGGGACCCGCATCCTTTCGGCCACGATCCGGGGCAGCACCGCGTATATAAGTTTCAGTGAGGAATTTCAGTTCAACACCTTCGGGGCGGAGGGATATACGGCGCAGCTCAGGCAGATCGTCTGGACCGTCACGGAATTCCCGAACATCAATGATGTGCAGATCCTGCTGGAAGGCCGGAGGCTCGATTATCTGGGTGAGGGAATCTGGATCGGAAGTCCCCTCAGCCGGGATATGCTTTAGTTAGCCGGCACAGATCTGCCGGGTTTCAGGCCAGCCTGCCGCCGATATAATCGCTGATAAGTTTTTCCGACACAAAAATATCGGCGGGCGACACCCGGTAGCTGTTCAGCTCCGGAATCTGTATCCATTCCGACGCGTCGTGGACCCGCAGCTCAATCCTATGGTCAAGCAGTTCCGATCGTATGGCTATAAGATTAATCGCGCCGGCGCCGTACCGGTGTACGTGTTTGCAGTATATTTCCAGCGCTTTGCAGGGTACGTTGAATTCCTCACGGATTTCCCGTTCAAGGCATTCGAATATGGTTTCCCGCTCTTCCTGTTTGCCTCCGGGGAATTCCCAGAATCCGGCCATCCGCTGGCCGGGGGCTCTTCGGGCGAGCAGCACGGATCCATCCCTGATAAAAACAGCGGCGGCCACGTTTTTCATGTACTATGTAAAAATCCTGATACGTTCTATTGAAACCGGTTTTCCGGTGGAGCTGTCAATTCTGGCGGCTATTCCGTGGATAGCCGCGGGGCCCTTGGCGCATTCCATACGGAAAGGAACCTGGGTGCGGGCACGGTCGAGACATACGGCGATATCCATGCCGATGATGCTTTCCTCCGCGCCAGTCATGCCCAGGTCGGTTATGTACGCGGTTCCTTTGGGGAGCAGGCGTTCATCCGCGGTCTGCACATGGGTATGGGTGCCCGCGACAAGGCTGACCCTGCCGTCGAGGTACAGTGCCAGGGCTTCCTTTTCCTGGGTTGATTCCGCGTGGAAATCCACGAGAATTACGGGGTTATCCTCACCGGCAAAATCCGGGCTTTCCAGGAGTCTGTCCATTGCCGTGAAGGGGCAGTCGATGCTGCCCATAAATTCCCGGCCCTGAATATTTACTGCAATAAAGGTTTTTCCGTTTTTCCGGGTTTTCGCGTAGCCCTTTCCGGGGTTGCCCGGGGGATAATTTGCCGGCCGTATGACCTGCGGATTGGTCTCCAGGGTCGGCCAGAATTCCCTTTTTTCCCATACGTGGTTGCCCGAGGTTACGGTATCCGCGCCGGCATCGAGGATCTTCTGGAAAACCGTGTCGGTCATTCCGAAACCGTCGGCGGCGTTTTCACCGTTTACCGCGATAAAATCGGCATTGTATGTTTTGATGAGATTGGGAAGATGTTGTGCCAGGGCTTCCAGTCCGGGATCGCCGACCACATCCCCGATCATCATCACGGTCAGTGTGTTCATGGTGTACATCCAGGGCACCCGCAGTATAACGATACTGCAATCTCGCAGCATGGATATACCATTACCGCGGGGCCCGTCATATGAAAAAAATCAGCCTGTGGCTGGTTCTGTAAGGTATTGATATAAGGCCGCTCCCGCGGCCTGCGAATCCCGCTAGGGCGAGATTTCTTTTCATCCAAACCTCTGGTTTGAAGACACCCCATGTTACCGTTTTTTTCCCATGTTGCGGGACCAATCTCTTTGAAATACTGCGGGTGCCCTGCCATTGCCAGGTTCTGGGTATGGCAGGACGCTTCCGGCAATCGGCGGGGTCGGATCCCGGGGAGTGGTGCTATACCGCGGTTAAATACTTTTTGTATCGGCACGATTCCTCCAGTTATTCCTACTATGCCTTACAATTTATTCTGTTTCGTTGTAATTATTTGAAAATACCACACTAAAAAAGCTGTCCGAAAAAATATTTCATACTTTTCGGACAGCCCTGGTGTTTTGTTTAGCGGGCGTATTCCACAATCCGGGTTTCCCTGATTATGGTAACCTTGATCCGTCCGGGGTACCGGAGGTCGTCTTCTATCTTCTTGGCGATCTGTTTGGCCAGATCCTTGGACTGGTCCTCACTTACCGCTTCGTTGTTAACGATAATGCGGAGTTCCCGGCCGGCCTGGATGGCAAAAGCCTTATCCACACCGGAGAAACTCTCGGCGATATTTTCGAGGTTTTCCAGCCGCTTGATGTAGTTGTCCAGGGTTTCCCGCCGGGCGCCGGGCCGTGCCGCGGAAATGGCGTCCGCGATCTGAACCAGCACCGATTCGATACAGGATGGCTCCACATCGTTGTGGTGGCTCCCGATGGCGTTGATAACCCGGGCGTCTTCGCCCATCTTGCGGGCCATATCCATGCCGATTTCCGCGTGGTTGAGGTCGGAATCCGATTCAACACCTTTGCCGATGTCGTGGAGCAGGGCACCGCGTTTTGCCAGTTCCCGGTTAGCGCCGATTTCGGCGGCCAGGATGCCGGCGATTATGGCGACTTCCTTGGAATGGTACAGCACGTTCTGGCCGTAGCTCGTCCTGAAGTAGAGCCTACCCAGGGCGCGGATCGCGTCCTGGCTGATGTTGTGGATACCCAGGTCAAAGAGGACTTTTTCGCCTTCCTCAAAAATTTTCTGGGAAATTTCCTTGGTGACCTTGGTAACCACCTCTTCGATCCGGGCCGGATGTATCCGGCCGTCGGTGATGAGCCGTTCCATGGCGACTTTGGCGATTTCCCGGCGGACCGGGTCAAAGCACGAGATCACCACCGCTTCCGGAGTATCGTCAATAATGACGTCCACACCGGTGAGGGTTTCCAGGGTGCGGATATTGCGCCCTTCCCGGCCGATGATGCGGCCTTTCATTTCGTCGTTCGGCAGGGTAACCGTGGATACCGATACTTCACCGGTTACGTCAGTGGCCACCCGCTGGATGGTCGTAACCAGGATATCCCTGGCCTTTTTCTCCGCCGAGAGATTGGCTTCCTGCTCAATCTTGTTGATCAGGGCCTGGGCGTCGTGTTTTGCCTCATTTTCCAGGTCCCGGATGATCAGCGCCTTGGCTTCTTCCTGGCTCAGCCCGGAAATCCGCTCCAGCTCCGACCGGTACCGTTCTTCCTCCCGGTCCAGTTCGTTTTCCCGTTCGGTGATGGCCTTTTCTTTCTGTCCAAGGGCCTGTTCCGTCTGTTCAATCTGAGCCGTCTTTTTTTCTATACCTTCTTCTTTCTGCAAGACACGCCGTTCGTATCTCTGCAGTTCAGCCCTGCGTTCCCGAGTCTCCCTCTCCTGCTGGTTTCTTTCGCGGATAACTTGTTCTTTTGCTTCAAGAAGAATTTCCTTCTTTTTAGCTTCAGCTTCTTTTATCGCATCCTGTTTTATGCGTTCGGCGCGCTGCTCCGACGCGGAAAGTTGGAATCTGGCATACAGCCATCTAATCGTCCAGCCTAAGGTTAACCCGGCAAGAGGGAGGATTATCCAAAGCAATATATGCATCGCTCTACCCCTTACCGTGAATAGTTTACTTACCATTGTAAGGGTATAACGAAGGCTTATCACTTGTCAAGCAAAAAAGCGGCCGGTGGAGCTATAAAATCATGTAGAATATAAAAATAGAGGATGGCATCCCGGTTCCGGAACTATGCCCGGCACCGGATTTCCGGGTATTCTACGGCAGCCTGAAGAGCCGCCGGGCGTTTCCGCTGAGAATAAGGGTTTTTTCCGTGTCTCCGAGGTTCAGGGAATCCAGGATGCCGAGCTGTTCCCGGAGAATCGCGGTCCTGTAGCCCTGGGAAAGCATCCGGGAATCGGAGCCGAAAATGATCCGTTCGGGGCCGAAAGCGAAGAGAGCCTTCTTAAAAACCCAATCGAGCCCGAAGCTGTCCGGGGTGTAATCGAGCCACCGGTTGGTGCCGGAGGTATCGACGTTGATATTGGGGAGGTGATACGCCAGGAAAAGGAGTTCCCGGAGGTATCCCGCGGCAAAATGGGGAATAATAAACTGCAGTTTCGGGAAATCCCGGCCCGGGGCGTGGATCTGGATGGGATTGGCGTAGGCCAGATCCGCGTCATAGGAAAGGGTAATCCCCAGGTGCGCGGTTACCGGAACTCCCAGAGACTGGGCCTCTTCGTAGAGGGGATACACCATGGGATCGGAAAGGAGGTATTTTCCCGTGGTGGGATACAGTTTAAGGCCCCGGTAGCCTTCGTCCTTAACGCGGCGCCGGAATTTTATGGCGCATTCCGGGTCACGGGGGTCCGCCGTGGCAATGGCGAAGAATTTGTCCGGCCGCCGGGCGGTAAATTCCGTCAGATCGTCGCTGTCTGGGTTGACCGCCAGGAAACATCCCCGGGAAACTCCGGCTTCGGCCATGAGTTTTTCCCAGGCCGCGGCCAGGGCTTCGGTATCATCGCCGGGATCTTCCGCAAATGAAGAATTAAACCGGGTTTTAAAACCTTCCTTCCAGACCGCGTGGCCCTCGCGGTAGGATTGATCCGCCCGGGCCAGCCGTTCCTCTTCCGCCCGGTACACCGCCTGTGAATAGAAATGCATGTGGCCGTCTGTAATCGCAATTTCTGCTGCCATGGGGAACCTCTTTTCCTTATAATGACCCTGTCCCGCGGTTTTGTTCAATACGGGAAAGGATGGTATCCGCCGCCTTGAGATTGTCCGCCACAAACTGTTTCCGGGAAGCCGCGGTTATATGTTTCCCGGGTTTCCATTCCGGCTGCCAGTCCCCGATCCGGCCGTCGGAATTATGGGAAAGAAGTATATGTTCCCAGGCGCGGTCCAGGAGGAACCGGTTTTCCGAGTCCAGGGCGGTCCGGTCCAGCGACAGCAGACGCTCCCTGACCGCCAAGGTTTTTTCCCACAGTTCCCGGGACGGGCCATGGGTGAAAGTTTCCAGTTTTGTGATGCCCGGAAAATCCGGCATCCGCAGTTTTTTTCTCTTTTGCGGGATTTTGAGGTAATCTTCTATGGTGGTTAAGGCGAATCCTTCCCGGGGCGCGTTTCGGGTGACCAGTTCGAGAAATTCCTCCAGCCGTTCTTTGGTATGGGTCACGCCGGAGCTGAGCTCATCAATATAAATCGTTTCCGCGTCCCGCTCGAGGATAACAAAGATATCGTCGTACCGGGTTACGAAGGCGAAAAGGGCTTCCGCGGCTTTTGCCGGGGTCAGCTCACCGAGCAGCATCCGTTTGAAGAAGCGCCTGCCCGCGGTGGGCAGATCCGGGGAAATCGGAACCGCCGTCAGGGATTTTCCGCCGCCCAGGTCTATGTCGTAGGGCGCGTACCGTTCCGCTTCGGGCAGTTCCGGATGAGCCTGTTCCAGAAAATTGCTCAGCACAATAGTATATTCCAGACCGCAGTCCAGGAGAATGCGGGACAGTTCATTGGTGCGGGCAAATTCCGGCGGAAAGAAACCCTTCGGGCTGAGTCCGTAATTATTCCGGTCTAAGGTGATGCCCCGCATCACCTGGCGCCGCATTTCCTCCGGGGCCAGTATCTGGGGAATCGGGTGGGTATAGGTATAGGTTCCCAGGGCCAGGCCTTTTCCGAGACGGGCCCGGATAAAATCCGCCAGGGACCGGTCAATGGTATTGATCAGTCCCGTGGAGTAGCCCGTTATGTACAGATCCGCGGGAACGCGGTACGTATCCAGTGTCCTGAGCAGCGGCCAGTATCCCTGTTCCACAATGGGCGCTTCGTCGCCGACTTCAACTTCGCACCGCTGTATGTTGAAGCTGAAGGAAAATCCTATGTATCTCATTGTATGCGGTCCTGTATGGCGGAATTTTTGTCCCTGAGCATCCGGCTGGTTATCAGGGTCACGATGAATATGAGCCCTATCTGGAGTACCCCGTAGGCGCGGTCCTGACCAAAGTTAAACTGGTCCATATTTCCTCCTGTATATGAGCCCTTTTGAATAAAGGGCTATTTACAAACAAGGCAAACTCCGTGGGGGTTTGCCTTTTCTTATGATGGGGAAAATCTATAAAATTTAAAATATGTCTAATATTGATATAGTCTGAATCTGAAACAGGCAATTGTCAATTAAATTCTCCGCGGCGCCTCAGTGGCCCTTCCGGTGTAAAAAGGATATACTTCGGGCACAAAGAAAATGATTCAGGAAACATGAAATGGTCGACGCTGTTTTTTTTGATATTGACGGAACTCTGCTGAGTTTTGAAACCCATAAAATCCCGGATTCAACCTTGGACGCGCTCCATAGCCTGCGGGAAAAAGGGATAAAACTCTTTATCGCCACGGGCCGGCATAAGCTGCAGATGGAACTTATCCCGGATCTCTTCGACTTCGACGGATACGTAACCTTAAACGGCCAGTACTGCTTCAACCGGGAAGGGGTTTTCCGGCGGCACAGCATCAACCGTGAGGATATAGCCGTGGTGGTGGAACAGACAAAAAAGAACCGCTATGCCTGCCATTTTGTCGAAGAAGACAGAATGTACGTAAACACGATTAATGAAACCGTGGAGGCTATCTGCCGGGCCGTTGATTCTCCCCTGCCGCCGGTGGGCGACCCTTCGGATGCGCTCAACGCCGACATTTACCAGCTTTCGGTGTTCCTCGAGAAAGGCCGCCAGAACATGCTCCTGGACAGTCTCCGCCACGTTGAGGCCACCTGGTGGCACCCGCTTTTTTTCGACGCCATCCCTCTGGGCGGCGGCAAGGAAAAAGGTATCGAAGCGGTCCTCGGCCATTACGGTATTCCCCGGGAGCGTACCATGGCCTTCGGGGACGGTGAAAACGACGTCACCATGCTGGAATATGTCCAAACCGGTATCGCCATGGGCAATGCCGGCGACGCGGCGAAACGGGCGGCGGACTACGTCACCGATGATGTGGACAGCAGCGGTATTTACAACGCGCTGAAGCACTTCGGCATTCTCTGAAATATCAGGAGGAATTCCATGGAACTTATACGCTGCCCCTGGTGCGGAACCGATCCGGATTATATTAAGTACCACGACCGGGAGTGGGGCAATCCCCTTAAAAACAACAAGAAACTTTTCGAACTGCTCATTCTTGAGGGCGCCCAGGCGGGGCTTTCGTGGATAACCATATTGAAGCGCCGGGAAGGTTACCGGAGGGCTTTCGACGGCATGGACCCCGAAAAAATTGCCCGGTACACCGAGAAGGATGTCGCCCGGCTCATGGAGGATTCCGGAATTATCCGGAACCGCCGGAAAATTCAATCGGCCATTGAAAACGCCCGGGTCTACCTTACCATGATGGAGGGACCGGGTTCTTTTTCGAAATGGCTCTGGAACTGGGTGGACGGCGTCCCCATAATTAACCGGTATAAAACCATGGAAGAGATTCCCGCCTCAACGGAACTGTCGGAGCGTATTTCCCGGGAACTGAAAAAGAAGGGGTTTTCCTTTGTGGGGCCTACTATTATCTACGCGTACATGCAGTCCGCGGGTCTGGTGAATGACCACCTGACGGACTGCCACCGCCACCCGGACTTTTCGGAAGCATGAACCGGCTCAGCCGGAAGCACCCGGTGACGCCATTACGCCCGGGTGCTTTCCGATCCGGTTAGGGTATGTTTTAGTTCCCGGTGCTGTGTGTTCAGAATAGTCCTTCTCGTTTCAATAGATATTGTCGCCAAAGTTGTCTTTCGCGTCACCTTTTTTGTATTCATTCAGCAAGGCATTAAACTCACCCAGATGAAAAGTGTTGTGCCTGATGATAAAGATAACAACGCTTTCCATGTCAGGCCCTGTCCATGGAAACTCCGTTTGAGGCGCTTTGAAATCAATTTCATGTATCCATTTTTCCATTGCCGCTTTTTGAAGGGTAATATTTTTTAAAATGTCGGCCCGCGATATTTTCTGAGCCGGGACCGGTCCCTCCACGGTAATTGTTTCTCCGTTTTCAAGCTCAAAGGCGCTGTCATCCCGCAGATAGAACTTTGTAGAATCTATAATATGGAACGCCAGTATATATGCGGTCGTTTTTTTATGGCCCATGGTATACCATGCTTCATCGTCATAATCATTCACCATGCAGGTAAACATCCTGTAAAATTGTTCAAATTGCTTCAGCGCAAGTTCTTTCATAAAAACTCCTTTGTTGTCTAACAGTCTGCCGCCGGCTTATATATTCCTGTTTCGCTCTTTTGATGATAGTTCTGTTTTAACTGTTTTGGGAAGTTGATTTTTTTCACCTAAGCACACACTATGCGGCGCAGCGTATGGTGTGTGTTAGATCCCGTGCCCGCTTACCACTGCCGAGGTTTTGTTTCAGAACCTAACCAGATCTGTTCCGTTGGTTTAGTAGAAACACCATACACTATATCTTTGCCGGGTTCTAAAATATACATGTCAACCAAAATGGCACCGTCACCAAAAATAACGTACATCCTGGACCAAATATCATTGTCCGGTTTTTCAGTATTCCAGTCCACTAATTTTGTTCTGCTCCCATCGGAAACCGAAATATTGGTTAAGTCTTTAAGGGACTCTTTAAAACTGCCAATATCAAGAACAACTCCCGTTCTTTCCGTGAAGGTGGTGAGGATGCTGTCAATTTGGTTTGTATAGAATTCGCAGAAGCCTTCGATGGCGGCGTCATCGGTGGTGAAGTAATCCGGGCCAATTTGAAACCCGATTCTGGAAACCTTTACCGGTTCGGATATTTTCGAAACATCAGCTGTTATCTGATCCGGCGCGCCCGCGCATGAAGCAAGGGAAAAGAGCAAAAGACAGACAAACAAAAGATTTGTAATATTTTTCATAATACCTCCAAATTTTCCCAATGGTTCTGCTTTCTTCCGGCGGCAGCCGGATAACTAATATACCCCGATACTAACGCAGTATATACCGGAAATGACACGTACCAAATAATATTCCGAAAATGTTTGTACTTTTCATATCAACTATTCTGCTGCAAATAGAATACTTCCTCATTGCCGGCCTGCGGTATGTTTTCCGGATTGAAAGATTCTGTGTTTCCCTACTGTTTTTTCTCATTCCATGTGGTATTTTATGATGGAATGAAATTTATCAGGAAATACAGAAAGATTTCTTTGTATGCCGTTCTTTTTCTAGGGGTCTCCTTCTCCGCGGCGGCGGATAATACGGTCCGGCAGGCCATTATCGAAACCGCGAAGCAGTACCTGGGGGTTCCCTATGTGTACGGAGCCGAATCCCCCGAAGCCTTTGACTGTTCCGGTTTTGTCAGATATGTGTACCGGACCGCCGCCAATATCACCGTGCCCCGGACCTCTAAAACCATCTGGTCAGGGGGACAGTCCGTCCGGGTCGCGGCGGCCCAGCCCGGGGATATTATTGTATTCGATACCGTGGGCGGCGCCGCGAGCCATGTGGCAATCATCCTGGATAACGAAACCATGATCCACGCGGTATCCTCCGGCCCGAAAACCGGAGTTATTATTTCGCCCCTTCAGGACCGGTACTTTGCGCCGAAGGTCATGGGTGTCCGGTCGTTTATCGCGGCCGCGCCGGAACGGCCCGGAGAAACACCTTCCGTCAGCGCTCCCGCTCCGGCGGGTCCCGCCGCGGAACCGCTCCGGCAGGATCTGGCGGTGGAATCCCTGGGCTTTACCATTACCAACGAACCGGTGATTTTCAGCGATAAAATACCCGCCGCCACGGGAAGCGGGATACAGTTTGTTATAACCAACGGAACGGGCAGTGACGGTACCTTTGAGATTCTTTTTTATAAAATGGATCCGGACCCGTCAAAACACAAAACGCTCCGGCAGATTCGGGTAAGTATAAAAGCCGGCAGGATGGTCGAAATGGCGCCCTTTGTGTTTACCGAACCCGGACAGTACCGGCTGATTCTTAAAACACACAATAATCTCAAGCGGGTAGAACGCACCTGGCAGGTTGTGGAACTGTAAACCGGGATCTGTAATATTGTGTCAGTATTGGGCGGTACCTATACTGCGGGAGCTCTGAGGTTTTGTCCGGCTTCCCGGGCGGAATACATGGCAAGGGCAGTATCGAGTTTGTCCAGGAGTCCGGTATCGGCTTCCGGGAAACCGAATTCACCCATGACCACCGAAGGTTTGGTTTTTCCGTGGAAGTCGCTGCCGCCGGTGACCACCAGGCCGTACCGCTTCGCTATTTCCAGGTAAAAGTCCGATTTTTCCCGGTTATGATACGTGCTGTAGCACTCGATCCCGTCAATGCCCAGTTCAATAATGTACTCAAGCAGCTCTTCCTTTCCGCTGAGATTCTGACCGGGATGGGCCAGCACGGCAACTCCGCCGGCTTCTTTGATTATTTCCAGGGCTTTTTGCATGGAGATATACGATATCGGGATATGGGCTTCCTTTCCCTGGCTGCAGAAATCCCAGTAAAAATTGACATAGGGATTGTCGCTCCGGCTTCCGCCGGGAAGATACGGCTGGAGTAAGGAATTGGACGCGGCTTCGGGTTTGCCGAGCACGATTTCGGCGATAAGTTCTCCGGTTACAAAACATCCGTGAACCGCCCGGGACATGGCTTCTTTTTCATTTACCGGAATACCGAGGTTCCGCAGCGCCGCTATCCGCTCCCTGGCGGCGTTGAATTCCTGGCGGCTTATATCCATATTCACCACAAAGAAAGCCGGGTGGTCCGGGTTTATGCCGTACCCCAGAACATGGAAATCGGACCCCAGGAAGGTACAGTCCAGTTCTATTCCGGGGATTACCCTGATCCCCGCCGCGTATCCCGCGTGTACTGCTTCTTTGACTCCGTTTATTGAATTGTGATCGGTAACCGCTATAGCGGAAAGACCTCGGGATTTTGCCATGGCTACGATTTCACCAGGGCTTAGGTTTCCGTCTGCACTGTACGATGTGTGTATATGCAAATCGAATAATCCCATAAGCTTCCTCATTATTAATCTAATTCTTTGACAGAGAAAGTCAACAATATTATCAATATATGGTAATTTATTGTGGGTTTTTCAGATTTTTGATCAGATATTCAGAAAATAATTCGATTTACGAAGAACCGGTTTTTTTGAGCCATACCGCGAGGCAGCGGAATAATTCCAGGGAATCAATGGGTTTTGTGATATGGTCATCCATGCCCGCGCTGAGGCTTTTTTCCCGGTCATCGCTCATGGCATGGGCGGTCATGGCTATGATAGGAAGATTTTTGAACCGTTCATTTTTCCTGATGAGCTTTGTTGCGGTTAATCCGTCCATTTCCGGCATTTGTATATCCATCAAAACCAGATCGAATTCCCGGGTATCCAGGAGCTCCAGCGCTGTTTTTCCGTTTTCCGCGATGGTAACATCCATGCCGCCCTGACGGAGCAGTTCTTCGGCTACCATCTGGTTTATTTCATTATCCTCCACCAGGAGTATTCTGCTGCCGGCAAATTCCTTGACGAGGTCCATTTCGCGCTGCTGCTCCGCCGCCTGGGAGCTGAAGCTGAGGCTGTTGCCAAATGCCCGGATTATGGTTTCGTACAGGCTCGACTGGCTGACCGCGCTTTCCAGGGTGAATATGGTATCTCCCTGGGGGAGGGCGCGGTCGTCGCCGGGGTCCCGTATGATGATAATCCGGGGCGGATTTTCTCTTCCCTCCCTGATCGCCCCGACGAGTCCGTCAATCTCCATATCCCCGGGGTCGGCGGAAACAACCAGCAGGTCGAAGCGTTTTTCCGGCAAACCGTCGCCCTGCCTGAGCAGTTCCAGGGCTTTGCCGGAACTGTCGGCTGCTTCAATTCTGCGGCATCCCAGGGAATAAATAAGGTCGCAGAGGGTTTCCCTGCGGTATGTATCGGTTTCTGAAACAAGGACCCGTACGTCGTTGAAGCTCCCCGGGGCGGGTCCGTCGGCGGCGGGCGCCTCCGGGAAGACGGCGGTGAAGGTAAATACCGATCCCCGGCCGGGTTCGCTTTCGCACCATATATCTCCGCCCATAAGCAGAACCAATTTTTTGCAGAGCGCCAGACCCAGTCCTGTGCCGCCGTACCGCCGGGTGGTTGATGTATCGGCCTGGGAAAATGGGGAAAACAGTTTTTCCATCTGTTCCTTGGTCATACCGATTCCCGTATCCTGTACCTGGAACATGAACCGTACACCCCGGTCATCCCTGCCTTCAATTGCGGCCCGGATGGTCACGGTTCCTTTTACCGTAAATTTTATCGCGTTGGTACAGAGGTTTGTCAGTACCTGGGAAAGCCGCAGGGGATCACCCAGGTACCGTCCCCGTGCAGCGGGATCGAGATACAGATCCAGGATCAGGTTTTTTTCTTCCGCGCGGTGTTTCACCAGGTCAATGGTTCCCTTAACCGCGCTTTCCACCTCAAAGGGAATGCTTTCGATTTCCATCTTGCCGGCTTCAACCTTGGAAAAATCGAGGATGTCGTTGATAATCCGCAGCAGGGATTTTGCGGCGAAATCCACTTTTTCCAGATATTCCAGCTGGCTCGGTTTGAGGTCGGTCCGCATAACCAGGTGGATGAGTCCGATGATGGCGTTCATGGGAGTCCGGATTTCGTGGCTCATATTCGCGAGAAAATCACCCTTGGCGGCGCTTGCCCTGCGGGCTTCCTCGGCGAGGCTGTTGGCGATATAGACGGATTCCGCAAGCTGGGAATTGGTCTGCTCCAGTTCCTCTGAAGTCCTGCGGAGGTTTTCCTGGGCCTCGTGTATGTCGGTTACATCGTAACTCGTCCCGAAGGCATTTTTAACCGAGCCGTCGCCGTTGAAGATAAACTGGCAGGATGTGCGGATCCATTTGTAGCGGCCGTTTTTTGTGTGGAAGCGGTGTTCAAGATTTCTCCGTATGGGTTCATCCACAGTGGACCGGTTATTGAAATAATCATTTTGGTTTTCCAGGAGGTTTTTGAATTCCGTACCGATAAGCTCCTGGGGCGAATAGCCGAGTACCGCGGTTACCCGGTCGGATATATAGTCGATTTTTTCCCGGGAATCCAGGGACCAGATGACTTCCCCGGTGGCTTCTTCGACTTTTTTGAACCGGGCCTGGGACTCCCGCAGGGCTTCGTTGATACGCTGGTTGTGGATGGCCGTTCCGATAAGCATCCCCGCTGCCCGGAGAATGTTTTCCTCCGGTTCGGTCCAGATGTATTCCGAATGGCAGTCGTCAAATCCGATAAACCCCCACAGTTCCCCATGAAACATAATCGGCGCGGTCATTATGGATATGATGCCCTGGGGCGCGAGCTGCTCCTGCTCGAGCCTAGGCATGTTCCGGACCAGGTTGTTGACGCATTTTCCCGAAAGGAAGGTATCGATCCAGGTGGGGATTGCCTCGGATACGGGGCGGTTGGTGCATATATCCAGGTCCTGCTGGGGTTCCGCGCCCTGGGACCATTCGTACAGCTGGGTGGTATGGAGCTCGGGATTTATTTCCGGATGGGGACTGGGATGGATGCTCCAGACGTACACCCTGTCGACACCGGTGGCCTCCCCCAGGATGGCCAGAACATGGTTGACCGTTGCGTCGAAATCCTCCTCATCGGAGAGGAGCAGCTGGGACGCTTTGCTGGTACTCTGCAGAAGCATGTCCCGGCGGAGCAGGTCTTCTTCCATAAGATGCTGCTCGGACGGCTCCAGGGTTCCGGGGAGGTGCATGGCTATTAGTGCTTCCCCGGCGGCGGAATCCGCGAAGACAATCCGGGCCTCTATGGTTTTCTGCCGGGACGCGGCCGGCGGGGTGCCGGAAATCCAGGGGAGATCCCTTTCGGTCCCTTGCCCGCTGAGCGCCGTATATTGCTCCAGGACCTTCGCTGCCAGTTCTCTGCCGAACCCGAGTTCCCCAAAATTTTCTCCGGCGGACGGTTCTTTTCCGCAGAGCAGCGCGAAGGATTGGTTCCATTCAAGCAGGGTAAAGTCAGGGATACGCACCAGGGCAAGGCCCTGCGCGGAAAGTTCCATTAAAACCCGGTTCAAATTTATCTGATTCATATTTTTAAGGATGTATACCTGTAACTACTATACTGCAATGATCACCAAAAGAAAATAAGATTTGTTATGTATAGGTATACATAAATACATCAAACTTTCTGTTTTTGATCTATAAAAATTACCCAACCTATATCAATTTCTGAAATATTTCAGATTAATTTGTCTTAGGCATTAGCTAACTTGTATACCATAGACTATTTTTATATAATTTTCTAAACAAAGTTCAGGGGAATTTTAACAATAATGCTGTTTAATTCTTATATATTTGTTTTATTGTTTCTCCCGCTGGCTCTTATTGGGTATTTTTGTTTAAATAGATTAAATCCTTTACTATCGTCTAAATTTCCCAAGTTGATAAATCCAGGATATACATTAGGAAAAACCTATCTCCTATTAATGTCCCTTTGGTTTTATGGATATTTCAATATTAAATATTTACCTATCATAGTTCTCAGTATCCTTTTTAATTTTTTATTTAATCAGCTTATCCGGCATGGAAAGACTGTAAATATGCGTAAGATATGGCTCATATTGGCATTGTTTTCGAACTTGGCTGTATTGCTATATTTTAAATATTATGACTTTTTTTTTATAAATATCAACCGAATTTTCGGTTCCTCTTTTGCTTTAAAACATTTGCTTCTGCCTTTGGGAATCAGTTTTTTTACCTTCCAGCAATTATCATATATCATTGATAGCTACAGAGGAGAAGTTCCCGACTATAATTTTTTGGATTATGCCTTGTTTGTTACTTATTTTCCTCAGTTAATCGCAGGACCGATTGTCACTCACGATGAGATGGTCCCGCAGTTTGCCGATGAATCAAAAAAGCGGTTTCAATTTGAACAATTTTCTAAAGGACTTTATGCTTTTGCGTTCGGTTTAGCTAAGAAAGTACTCATTGCCGATACCTTTGGCAATGCGGTTACTTGGGGATATTCTAATGTGGGGCTTCTTAATAGCACTAACGGCATATTATTAATGCTTTTCTACACATTTCAGATTTATTTTGATTTCAGCGGTTATTGCGACATGGCTACTGGTATTGGAAAAATGTTTAATATTGACATCACCATGAATTTTAATTCTCCCTATCGGGCATTAACAATAGTTGATTTCTGGAAACGGTGGCACATAACACTAACGCGTTTTTTTACACGGTATGTTTATATTCCATTAGGCGGAAACCGGAAAGGCCAGGCACGAACCTATTTAAATACAATGATCGTGTTTTTAATCAGCGGGCTATGGCATGGTGCAAACTGGACATTTGTGTTATGGGGTTTTCTGCATGGGGCGTTTTCAATTATTACCCGGATTTTCAAAAATTTTTTCGATAAGCTCCACCCGGCCTTTTCCTGGATAATCACTTTTTTATTTATAAATTTGAGTTGGATTTATTTCAGGGCTGACTCCATCAGCCAGGCAAATGCAATCATTAAAATCATCGGCGGATTGAATTTTGGGAATATAAAGCCCGATTTTATACAGCCCTTTGCATCAAAGTTTGCTATAATGTTTCTATCACAAATTCCATATATTCGGCTATTTGCTAATCCGTCTTATTTAATGATTATTTTTGTCTTTTTTGCTATGACTGCTGTTTTGATTATGAAAAATACGAATGAGAGGATTGAAAGTTTTTACCCCACCAGAGGACGGTTGGTGGTAACAACGGTTTTAGTATTTTGGTGTATTGTATCTTTTGCCGGAGTAAGCGTTTTTCTATATTTTAATTTTTAAACGGACGTTAGGATGGAAAAGGAAAAGACTTATGATTTCATAGCATATAAACGCTGGTCGATATCTGCATTGATTATAATATGCAGCCTTCTTTTTCTCTGTGCTATCACCATTATTGTTGTTGATCCCTTTTTTCAATATCATGGCAGTATAAAACATATTTATTATGGCTTGGATAATCAGTCTTACCAAAATCCCGGTATTGTAAAAAATTTTACCTATGACAGCCTTATAACAGGAACTTCAATGACTGAAAATTTTAAAATTTCATGGTTTGAGAAATTAGAAAATTTAAATACTATTAAGGTTCCTTATTCTGGCGGACACTCAAAAAACTTTGCTGTTATTCTGAATATGGCTTTTAAATCCAATGCTGATATACGGCAGATATATCTGGGGCTCGATGGTCAGTATATTTTTTTTCTTGGTCCAGATACAACCGCAAATCCCCTCCCGTACTATCTATATGATGAAAATCCGTTTAATGATGTCAGTTATATATTGAACAAAACAGTCTTAATAGAAAAGGCTTTTCGTAACATCTTTTGTTCTCTTAAAAATCTTCCCTCAACGACCTTTGATGATTATTCATCTTGGCAAGAATATTATACTTTAGATTTTGATATGCATAAAGTAATAGATATCTATAATTTTAATGTATCGGCTGCAGAAAAAAATAATGATATAAATTACTATTTGATAAATGCAGAAATGAATTTAGACCAGAATTTTCTTCCAATAATTAAAACTCAAGAAAATACTAAATTTGTATTGTTTGACCCTCCATATAGCTTGTTGTATTGGTATAGATTATTACACCATGGTTACCTGAATGATTATATGGAGGCTAAGGAATATGTTGCCAGAACGTTATTGCAGTATGAGAACGTGGAATATTATTTGTTCAACGAAGAACGGATAATAACCAATCTGTACAATTATAAGGATGATACTCATTACAGTCAGGATGTAAACCATTTTATGGCGGAATGTTTTTCCTCTAAACAATACCTGCTTACAACAGAGAATTATCTGAAGGAATTTGCTAATTTGAAGGAAATTCTTGTAAATTTTGATTACAGTTTATTTGATGGAACATTAAATCTTTTCAATACATTTCATTTAGCAGACTATCTGAATTTACTCGATAACGACCAATATGTAATCTATATTGCCTCGCGGTTAAACGAACCCGTGATATTATCAGAGGATCTCAAAAATGCCTTTTCATCGCTTGGATTGACTCCTGATTTTTCTACAGGTTATATTGCCGCTGCATCTGATGGTAAGGTTATACTGGAAACTGCTGATATAAATGACATTGAGGAAATTATTTTTTCTGCATCAGGAAATATGCATTTGATAAGTTCTGTTGCTAATAATACATCATATGTTGAAATATCTATGGAAGATATTCTGCCAAGCCGGATTTCATACACAAATAACAGCCCTGGTATAAATATTGTAGTGTTTGATACAGAATTAGAACGTGTCATTGACACAGCGGTATTCGATCCTTCTAACGGTTTCATCCGAACCAATTTAAATTAATTGCAGAGCTCCGCTTCTTGATTATTTTGCCACTCTTGACATTTTTTTCTATAAAAATACAATAATTTTATGAAGATTTACGTTACCCGGTTAGACGAACTTGTTCCCCCGCGCGGCAGAGGCCGGTGCCGGGGATGGAAAATCTGATTTAATCCTTCCTTTCAAAGGCCTTTGCCTGATCCTGAATTGAATTTAGGAGGGCGACATGGGCTACATAAAAGCAAACGATATATTACCGGACCATCTTTTAAAAGCCATCCAGGAATTTGTGGACGGCCGCTGTATCTATATACCCCGCAGAGACGACTGCCGCAAAGCGTGGGGCGAAAACAGCAGCAGCAAGGAAATTACCGCCGCGCGGAACGCCGAGATTTTCAGCGGGTACACCAATGGCGTATCCGTTAAGGTCCTGGCGGAACAGTATTTTTTATCCGATAAGGCGGTTTATAAAATAATCGGCATGGAAAAACGGCGTATCCCCGGTTTCTGCAAATGATCCACAACGCGGAAACCGGGACAGGACGGTTTTGTTGACACCGGTTATCCCGTAAACTTCAATGCGAAACGAGCCTCCGCTAAAGATATCTCGAACCAAAGGTTCGATAGAGCTCTGCTCCGCAAGCCTTGATGCCGCAGGCAGCAAGGCTGGAGCTGCTCCCACGATGGGATGTTCTAGTTGTTGTTCTTCCAGCCGGCTGGGGTAGTTCCGGTTTCCCAGGTGTGCATGGGATAACCGGTATTGCCCATTTTCCAGACCGCATTGGAACCGGAAAAACTCCAGGTAAGGCTTTCGTAAAAGCTTTGAACTGGCAAAGCACCGGAAATATCCTCGCCGTTTTTGTGGGTAAGTCCTTTGTTTCCGCTGTCTTCTATTGTACTTTCGTTAACAAGCGCGGCTTTATTGGCGTAATTGTTAGTAAGGGTGGGTGTTCCACCAAAATCGCCGGCTATGCGGCCGATGGATGATGCACTGCTCGAAATCCTGCTGCCAAGGAACACTGAATTCTCAAGTTTGATTACGCACCCGGAACCAGTATTGGAAAATTCTCCGATAATACCGCCAACGGTGCCGCTTCCCGATATAGTACCGGTAGAATAGCACCCGGAAATAATGAGCTGGCATTGGTCTGTACTGCCGCTATTGTTTGCCGATCCGGCGATACCGCCTATGGCGGCACTGCTTCCCGATATTGCTCCTGTAGAATAACAGCCGGTAATAGTGCTTTTGCATTGGTCTTTACTGCTGAAATTGACCAGCGCTCCGGCGATACCGCCTATGTGACCGCCTCCCGATACCGCACTGGTGGAATAACAAGCGGAGATAATGTTCTCGCTGCGTTTAGTATAGTTTTCATTTTGTATCACACCGGTGATACCGCCGGTATAATTGCCTCCTGATATGGTTCCGGTGGTATAGCAGCCGCTGATCGTATTGGTAAGATCTTCCTTGGAAGCTGAAATTAAAACCATGCCGGCTATGCCGCCGGTATAATTGCTGCCGGAAGCGGATATATTGCCGGTAAAGGCAGAGCCGGTGATGGTGGTTCCGTCGGCCATAGTTCCAGTGATTCCTCCAACACGAAGAGTCGGTGAGGATATAATATCCAGATTCCCGGAAACCTTTACATTGTTGATAATGGCTCCGTCCGTAAGATATCCCGCCGCCGCGCCAACATAGAATGTACTTCCAGGAGAAAGCTGGGGTGTGTCCAATTCGATATTCAGATTTTTTATTCCCGTACCGCTGCCGCTGACATAGCCAAAGAGCCCGGAATGTTTAACATCGTCGGGCAGTTTTAAACCCTTGATGGTATAGCCGTTGCCGTCAAAAACACCCTTAAATGGTTTGTTATCGGTACCTATGGGAACCCAGTCCATGGCGCCCAAATCCACATCCCTTTCCAGGGTATAGGTCTTACCGCTTTCTCCGGCTTCCGCTTCCGCCCGGATACTCTCCAGGAATTCAATGGCTTCAGCATTGGTTATCTTGTTTTCGGATTCTCCCCCGGTGGGATTCGTACAGGCGATTATTCCCGCCAAGGGAATAATAAAAAAAAGAATAGGGCTTTTTCGAAACATAACCAAAAACTCCTTAGTATTTGCTGTCATAGTAGAATTTATCACATCGGAGGGTAAAAATCTGTTTTTGATAGACATCCGCTTATAGTTACCTTTGGCAGTACCGAGGGAAGAGTGTGTAAGGGAAACCTTCGGATGCCTGCCCCGGCGACTTTGTGCTTCCGCAGAACGAAATAAACGCCAACAGCCTGATTATCCGGGCGGCGAAAAAACGGGAACTCAAGGTCGTGCTCAACCCTTCACCCATGGATGAAAAAGTCCTGCAGCTCGATCTGGAACAGATAGACTACTTGATTCTGAACGAAATAGAAGGCACCATGATTACCGGAACGTAAACCTTGGAAGAAGCGGAAGCGGAACCGGTCAGGAGGTTTCCCGGAGACGCAGTCCGGCGGAGCTGCGAAGCCCAGAGAAAAATATTGTGTATGTACAGCATCAGGTGTCATTGTGAAAATAGTGCAGGAGAAAAAATATGGATTACCACAATAATAAAACTTTGCTTGAGCTGGATGAAACAGTAAATGCGTATCTGTTGTTTCTTGTACATATACAGCAAAGTGTAAATCTGACGATAAAAGAAAAATTGACCGCCTTTGATGAGGCTGACGCTGTATCCGCAGAAATGTACGCCCAGATTCAAAAGATATCATCATTAAAAGTAAATACTTTTAATGATGAAGACGCACGGAAATATTTAGAAAAAAGCGTTACCGGCATATCGGAGAGAATAAAGAATGAAATGTCATTTTATAAAAAGAAGATAGAAATAAACAACGATAGGTTATTCTATTTAAATGATATCATAGACACCGTTAGCGACAGAACCAACGAGATATTTCTCGGGCAGGACAAAATCAAAAAATTATATTCGTATACGGAATTGCTGAAAGACCCGGAAGAAGAAAATAAAATAAAAAAAATTGAGAAACAGGAAGAAGAGGTAAATCAGAAATTTAACAAGGATTTTGATGATATTAAATTCAAAACATTCCAGGGAATGATACGCGGAGTAAATCACAAGAATGAAGATTATTTTTATAAAACCAATTCTTATGTTATAGCAAATTATTTGAATAAGAAAATCGGAGTAATAACATCCGCCCTTAAACATCAGTTTAATCAAGGTGTGTTTTTTATATTAGAAAATAAAAATGAAATAGAGATATGTATAAAAGAAGGCGGTGTCTATATAAATTATTCAATAAAACTCAAAGAAATGGAAGATCTGCTGAGGCTGTTTATACAAGGATTTATACAGCATGGCGATTCAAAAATAGAGTTTTATATTGATGAAACGTATCCGGGTAATCAAATTAACGCGGTTTTAAACGGATACAATATAAAGAGACTAATTGATAAATATAATGAAATATACAGAGAATATTTTAAGGAAATTAAAGAAGAGGATTTAGACGTAAAGAGCAAGAAAACGATAGATGATTTTTTATCCGGAAAAATAATTTGAATGTAATGTATAGATGTATCTGGTACAGGTTCGGGAAAAGCCGGTCACCCCGGTTATACGGGAAAATATAGGGTTGGTATGGGCAGCACGCCGGAAATAAGAACAGAACGTTTGCTGCTCCGCAGATTTGCCGCGGAAGACGCGGAGGCCTTTTTCAGGCTTATGAGTTCCGATGAGGTAAACAGATTCCTTCCGGTATTGCCATTCAAAAAAATTCAGGAAGCGGAAAAATATTTACTGGAAAATTATATAACAACCTATGAGAATCCGGTCGGTTTCCGATACGCGGTCTGTCTGAAATCAGATAATGTGCCCATTGGCTATGCGGCCGTTAGCGATAGCGATAATTACGATTTGGGCTATGGATTAAGCCGGGAGTATTGGCATAACGGAATAATAACGGAAGCCTGCGGCGCGGTGATCGAAGAAGTCCGGAAATCAGGAATACCCTATATAACGGCAACGCATGATGTTAACAATCCAAGAAGCGGCGCTGTCATGAAAAAAATCGGAATGTCCTACCGCTATTCCTATGAGGAATTGTGGCAGCCAAAGAATATATTGGTTTTGTTCAGAATGTATCAGTTGAATCTCGATGGAAATCACGGCCGTGTTTACAGAGGTTACTGGAATAAGTATCCGGTGCATTTTGTTGAAGAAGGTGTTTAAAGTATTTCCGCGTATAAGGTTTATTGAATAACGAAGCACAATTCATATAGTAATACAGAATATCATTCAGGGTGAAGAAGTACCGGAATCGCGGCTCTTTCCGCTGGATTATGAATTAACGGATGAGCCGGAACAGTATTACTTATTCTCATAAAAATATTTCCATAACGGCGCCGCCATTAAGGATTGTTTTATTTTATTCCCTTCGAGTAATTTCAAAACCTGTTCCCGGTCCAGCAGATGCACGGTTAAGCATTCCGTTTCGTCCAGGTTCTGCTCCGAACGTTTTTCCACGCCCGTTGCCAGGTAACAATGGGTAGTGTTGGTATGTGTCCCCGGATTGGCGGAAATTTCCATGTATTTTTTCCACTTCCCGCCGCCGTATCCCGTTTCTTCCAGCAATTCCCGCTTCGCTGAAACCAGCGGGGACGTGTCTTCTTTCTCGCAGACCCCGGCGCACAATTCATAATGTATTCCGCCTATACCCGGCCGGTATTGCCGGATAAATACAAACTTATTTTCCGTGGTTACCGCTATAACATTAATCCAATCGGGGTATTCCAGTATGTAATATGAAGGGATTACACTTCCATTGGGCAGTTCGACGGAATCTTCCCGTACGGTAAGCCATGGTTTTTTAAACAAATACGTACTGTTGAGGGTTTTCCAGTTTTCTTCATGCTTTTTCATTTGCTGTCTGTATCCCGCCGCTGAATTCGCCGCTGTTATTATGGTTAATAAAAGACGCCGGTGATCCGGCGCCTTTTATTGGAATAGATTTCGCCTGTACTGATTCCCGGTACGCGGCCGCTGACGTTAACCGCCGCCGCCTGCCCGGATCCCGCTTTTCCTCAGACCGCCGCGAAGCCCGCCTTAATGGCTTCCACGTTCATGGGCACGAATTTGTGCTTATCCTCGGGGAAGAAGTTTTTGAGGATCGGCTCGACTTCGGTGAGGGCCAGGGCGCCGGTAAGTTTTGCCATGGCTCCCAGGGCCACCATGTTGGCGATCTTTCCGTTGCCGATTTTTTCCGCGATATCCTGGGCTTCGACCTTTACCACCCGGAGGTCGGAACGTTTCGGGTCGTCCTTTACCAGGGATGAATTGATCACCATGAGGCCGTTTTTTTTCACCATCTCCTCACAAAGCGGAAGTGAGTCCGGGTTCATCACCAGTACCGAATCGGGGACGGTCACCAGGGGGCTGGCGATTTCCTCATCCGAAACAATGACGCTCGCCCGGGCAATGCCGCCCCGTTTTTCCGCGCCGTAAAAAGGGAAGAACGTCACATTCTTGCCTTCCTTCATGGCGCAGTACACCCATATCTGCCCCAGAGAAATAATCCCCTGGCCGCCGAATCCGGCGAAAAACGATTTTTCGGTCATCACGAAGCTCCTTCCAGGGTGTTCTTTATTTCACCGAGCTTATAGAACGGCAGCATGTTTTCTTCCAGCCATTCGATGGATTCCCCGGCATCCATGCCCCAGTTGGTGGGACACTGGGAAACGATCTCAACCATGGTGGAGCCGATCCCGCGCAGCTGGGCTTCAAAGGCTTTTTTGATGTAGGTTTTCGTTTTCCGCACATTGGCGGCGTTGTTCACCGCGCCCCGGGCGATGTAGCGGCTGCCTTCGAGCTGGGCCACCAGTTCCGCCACCCGGATGGGATAGCCCATGCCCGCGTAGTCCGCGTCCCGTCCCAGGGGGGCGGTGGCGGCCTTCTGGCCGATAAGGGTGGTGGGGGCCATCTGTCCGCCGGTCATGCCGTAGATCGCGTTGTTCACGAAAATAGTGGTGAATTTTTCTCCCCGGTTGGCGGCGTGGATCATTTCCGCGGTTCCGATGGCGGCCATGTCGCCGTCACCCTGGTAGCAGATAACCAGATGGTCCGGCAGAACCCGTTTGACTCCGGTGGCCGCCGCGGGTGTCCGGCCGTGAGCCGGCTGGACCGAATCTAAATCGAAATAGAGGTCCGCCCATATGGCGCAGCCCACGGGGTTGGTGATCACGGTTTTTTCCCGCATTTCCAATTCGTCGATAAGCTCGGTGATGATCCGGTGGATGATGCCGTGGCCGCATCCGCCGCAGTATTTCGTCTGAACCTTCTTGAGGCTTTCAGGGTATCCGTATAATTGTTTCATGGTTAATTCCTCCCCAGGATGCGCTTCGCTTCTGCAAAGACTTCCTCTTCCGTGGGGATGACCCCGCCGGAGTGGCCCAGGAGATGTACCGGGGCTTTGCCGAGTACCGCGAGTTTTACATCCTCAACGAGCTGGCCGAGGCTCATTTCCACGGTCAGGATGGGCTTGCCTTTTTCCGCGATTTTAGCGAGTTCCCGGTCCGGGAACGGGAAGAGGGTAATGGGCCGGAACAGCCCGAGTTTGATTCCCTCTTTTTCTGCCAGCTGCTTGGCGCCCAGGGCGACCCGGGCGGAGGTGCCGTAGGCGACCATGTACAGGTCCGCGTCCTCACCGGCGAATTCAAACCGCGTTTCCTTGGCTTTCAGTTCATCATACCGCCTGAACCGGGCCCGGGTTTTTTCCTCCAGTTGGGCCGGAACCAGATCCAGGGACGTGATGTGAATCGCTTCCCGGTGGGTCGCGGCCATGCCGCCGACACTCCAGTCCCGTTTGGGGAGTTCTGAAAGTTTCCGCTCCGGGGGGAGGGTTACCCCTTCCATCATCTGGCCGATCATGCCGTCGGCCAGTACAATGGCGGGCATGCGGTACTGGTCCGCCAGGTCAAAGGCGAGATAGGTCAGATCGGCGCATTCCTGCACGCTCTTGGGCGCCAGAACGATACAGCGGTAGTCGCCGTGGCCGCCGCCCCTGGTGGACTGGAAGTAATCGCTCTGGGCCGGGGCGATTGAGCCGAGACCGGGGCCGCCCCGGACAACGTTTACGAGAACCAGGGGTATGTCCGCGCCCGCGGCGTAGGACATGCCTTCCTGTTTGAGGCTTACCCCGGGACTGGATGAACTGGTCATGGCCCGGGCACCGGCGCAGGACGCGCCGTATACCATGTTAATGGCCGCGACTTCACTTTCAGCCTGGATAAAGACCCGGCCCTTATCGATCATATGTCTTGCCATATAGGCGATAATTTCATTCTGGGGGGTAATGGGGTACCCGAAGTACGCGGTACAGCCGGCACGGATAGCCGCTTCGGCGATAGCGTCGTTCCCCTTCATGAGGCGCTTTTCGCTGTTCATGATTCATCTCCTTCCAATTCATACACCGCAATGCATACATCGGGGCATACCTGGTAGCAATTGCCGCAGGCAATGCATTTTTCCAGATGAACTGCCTTTGCCGGGTAGGTTCCGGTTGAGTTGGGTTCGGTATCCTCCGCTAAAACCTTCACCGGACAGGACGCGACGCAAAGGTAGCAGCCTTTGCACAGTTCCCGGTCGATGATTACTTTTCCTCGTCTGGCCATGGGGCCTCCTTACTTGCTAGTGGCAGTATTATATTGTACAGAATATACAAAAAAATCTCTACTGAGGGGGTCAGACAGGGCAAATGCATTTACTTAAAGATATATACACAAAAGTACGGGAAAACTTTTCGTGGGGTCCTGTCAGATGAAACCAAGACCGCGGAGCGGTATTTGTTTCATCTGACACCCCATGCTGCCGGTTCCCGCCGTACTTTTCTGCCTTTACTCTGAGGTATAATACACTTGCCCTACTTTGAAAGAGGCTGGCTTACTCGACCGTAATCGATAGTCTGGACTATTTACCGGCTTTTTTACGCTTTTTTTCCTCGTATTTCCGGCGTTCTTCCTTTGTTTCGCCCCACTGGGAATAGCATACCGCCGCGCGCTGGGCCCTGGCGGGGAATTCTTCGGATTTGTGTTTCGTCAGGTCCTCAATACAGCGGGAAATAAACTCTTCTTTTGTTTCCGTGGCTTTGTCCGGTTTCGGTAACGGCATGGCTTCCTTCCTTTTTAAATCAGATTACCTTTCAAATATACTGAGTTTCCGTCAAATGAAGAAAAAACCGGGAATTTTGCAGGAGCGGGAGCCCTATCCGGGACATGGAAATCCTATTTCCGGAACGGCAGCCGTACCGAGGGACCCGAAGTGGGAGTGATGGAAGCCCCCGGAGCGGCAAAAGAACGTTTTGCCGCGAGGAGGCTGGAATCAGGGGGAGCAGCCCTCCCGCGAAAGGCAGCACCGAGCCGGTTAAGCCGGAAAACACCTGGGTGCTTTCCGGCTTGTCAGTCCCGGTACTCCCCCGCAAGTACCGCCAGGGCAATGGATGCCTGTTTGGTTTCCGCGGAATCCGCCCGGCTGGTGAGAATTACCGGGACACGGGTACCCAGGATAAGTCCCGCGCTTTTTGCCCGGCCCAGGTTCATAAGGGCTTTATACAGAATATTTCCCGCTTCGATGGCCGGGGCTATGAGTATGTCGGCGTCCCCGCCCACGGGGCTGTCGATGCCCTTAACCGCCACAGAACCGGGGCTTACGGCGTTGTCCAGCGCCAGCGGGCCGTCCACGATGCAGCCGGGGATTGCCCCCCGCCGGTTCATCTGGGTGAGAATCGCCGCGTCGGCGGTGCAGGGCATGCGTACGGGATTTACCATTTCCAGGGCCGCCAGGAGCGCAACCTTGGGGACGGCAATGTCCAGGCTGTGGGCCAGAGCCACGGCGTTTTCGATGATCCGCTGTTTTTCCTCAACCCCCGGGGCGATATTGAGAGCCCCGTCGGTCAGAAAAAGAAGTTTATGGTAACAGGGGGACTCAATGACACTCACATGGCTGATGAGTGTCCCCTGGTTGAGACCCATATCCTTCCGGAGCACCGCCCGGAGAAAATCGGCGCTTTCCACCAGACCTTTCATTACCAGGTCCGCCGTACCCTCCCGGATCATGGAAACCGCCGTAAAGGCGGCGGCGGCTTTTTCCTCTTCCTGAATTATCTCAAACGCGGAAATATCCACGGCCCCTTTCCTGGCCGCCGCGGCTATTTTTTCCCGGTCTCCCACGAGAACCGCTTCTCCGAGGCCCAGGTTTCTGGCATCCGCCGCCGCCTTGAGCACCGCCGCGTCCTGGGCACAGGCAATGGCAATCCGGGGCGGCTTTTTGCCGGACCGCTGGACGGTTTCCCGGGCTTTTTCGATTATTTCTTGTATGGTTTTCATCTACAGGGAATTCTAACCCACCGGAAAATTATTCGCAATCAGTAAACTGTAGGGAAAATATATGCCCGGAAACGTTATTTTCCCTCAGATCGGGAAAAAATTGTGGTATGATTTCTGTTAATCATTGTATAGCAGGAAGTTAGGTTTGGGAAAAAAGCAGCATACCGCTTTTATTTTGTGTCTATTCATTACTATTGCCCTCATGTTTTCCGGGGGCTGTGAACTGTTCAACCTTTCTGCCCCAGATTATATAATAGAATACACCAACAACGCCGCGGGAATGCGCTGGGATTTTGAGACCGGGACAACCAACGCCCCACGGTCGGGGAACCTCGTGATACCGCCGGCGGACGCGGATAATCCCGCTATTATCAGGGTGCGCCTCAGAAACCCGCAATCCTATTCGATCATCCCGAACGCGGAAATTGTTTCGGCCGGAGGCCCGGGTGTAATAGATGCCGCCGCGGAATTCTTTGCCCATGATAGTGTCGTGATCTCCCTGTACGATGTACAGGTTAAGGACCGGTTCAGTGTCAGACTGCATCTGCGGACCGCGGACGGATTGAGGAATTTTGAAACCTTTGAGATTCCGCTCATAACCTGCAACACCGCGCCGGAAATGCCTTCGGGCCTTAAGGTCCCGGAAAAAACGGCCCAGGGTTATCCTGTGGCGGCCTGGGAAATGAACGTGACCGATGACCATGATGATGTCAATGAAGTAACGGTCCGGTTTAAGGAAGGCGAGTCCGAGGCTGCTGAAAAAACCTATTACCGGTCCGGAACACCCGGTGAATGGCGTGCCGGAGACGGATCAGTCCTGGAGTATACCGGCAATGCCTTCCGGGCTGTTTTCCCCATGGTACAGCTGGGCGGGACAACGCTGGATGATCATTACCATTTCCACCTTACCCTGACGGATGACGACGGGTTTTCCGAGACCGCCGCTACCGCAGGTTTCGGAGCGGACCAGTCCCCGGTGGTGCTCATCAATTTTGACCCCAATACGTCTGAAGAAACGGCGCTGATAACCATGACCGCTCCGGGCGGAACCGGCGGAACGGTACTCTGGTATACCCTGAACGGCGGTTCGAGGACGAGATATACCGGAGCGTTCCGGACGGAGAACGGCACCGTGATACGGGCGTGGAGCGAAACACCGGATCTTATGAATTCCTACAGCACCACGGTAAAGGTGGTTCTGATCCAGTCGGTATACGTTAAACCGTCCGACGGACCGGACACGGGAACCGAAGATGAAGGCTGGACCCCGGATGAACCGGTACAGACCGTTGCAAAAGCCCTGGAGATCTTCAGAAACAAGGGAATGGCCTACGGCAGAATTGTCCTGATGGAAACCATTTCTCCATCGCCGGAAATCGCCGGCAGCCAGGGCTTTTTCGATCTCAACACTTCCAGTCTGGGCAGCCTCAGCGAACTGGAAATCAGCGGTTACAATACCGGTACAAGAACCATCGTCGACGCGCAGCAGTCAAGACGGGTAATTGCCGTGGATAAGGCGGGAGTGAAGGTAACTTTAAAAAACCTTGAAATCACCGGCGGTAAACTGACGGGTTCAACCAATAACGGGAGCGGAATCCTCTTCGCCTCCGGGGCGGAGCTGGTCCTGGACAACTGCCTCATCCGGGGCAATGCCACGGACGGCGCCGGCGGGGCCCTGTATGTACAGGGAGCGGCCGTGGTTACCATGGTCAGCGGAACGGTCAGCGATAATACCGCCGGGGGATCTAACGGTTCCGCGGTTTACCTGGACGGCAGTTCGGCTCTTAAAACCGGCGGCACCGCCCGGATTCAGGGCGGCGATGTGTATCTCAAATCGGGCAATCCCGTCAGCATAATAAGTAATTTTGACGGAACTGTTCCCGCGGGAAGCATAAGCGTCACTCCGGCTCAATATTCCGTTAATACAGCCCAGCGCATCCTGGCCGCGGCCTCTCCGGCGAGCCTGAGTCCGGCAAATATCGGGAAATTCGCAATCCGGCCGGATTCGGCAAATCCGTCAACCTCCTGGAGTATAGACAGCGCGGGGTACCTGGCCGCCGGACTTTCCGTGACCTGTGAACTTGACGCCGACTTTCCGATTCTCTTTTTTCCCGCAGTAATAAGCCCCCGGACGGCAAGCAAAGGTTCTACGGTTTCCATAACCGTAACGCTGCCGGGCGGGTCCTATCTCCCGGCCGGAACGGTGTGGACGCTTTTTGCGGACGGAACCGCCGTCAGTCTGGGCTCCGCCAGCGGGGCGACGTACACCTTTACCGTTCCCAATACGTATACCGGGGATTACCGGATAGACCTGGAAGTCAAATTCAACAACCGGGCGTATTCTGGCGGATTTATGCTGAGGGTACCTAAGTGAAACATTCAAATTTTGTCATGAATATCCTGTACGCCGCTGTTCTGCCGGTGGCGGCCGCGGTTTTTCTGTTCGTTTCCGCCTGCGGAAACATTACCGCTCCCTCCGACGGCACGGGCACAATCCAGGGAGAATCCCTGACGATCCGGATCACGGGGCCCGGGGCAGACTCCAGGACCGCTATCCCCTCGGACGCCATTGGATTCACCGTGGATAAATACGAAGTGGGATTATACAAAAGTACGACCCCGGAGCTGATCGGGACGCTTGCCACCGTGGAAAATCCCGGAGCGTCCGAATCCCTGACATTATCCGTCAGGGAAGGCGGAACCAGTCTTCAGGTAATTGTCCGGGCTTACCGCGGGAGCACGGTGGCTGCCATTGGCAGGACATCTCTTACCAACGCGGACATCGCGGCGGGAAATTCCGTGACCGTTACGGTCAGTCCCGTAGGGGAAGGGACCGGGTCGGTCCGGCTGGGAGTCACGTTCCCGGCCTCCGCGGAGATCACCAAGGTCACCGCGGACCTGGACTGCGGCGGCGCCTCATTCACGCATACATTCGGGGACGGCAGTACTCTCATAAATCCCCAGAAGATTATTGTGACCTTTTCCTCCGTTGGGGTAGGAGCCGGCCGATTAAAGCTGAGTTTCTATCGATCAGGTGACGTTCCTGCGGCGGTATTTTCCGAAAGTGTCAACGTATGGCAGAACGCGGAAACCGATACCTGGATACTCCCCGGGATGAATATATCGCAGAGCCTGGATCTGTCGGCATCGGACTTTTACGATACCACCGTAAACATTACCGGGCTGACCGCCGCATTTACCAGCGGCGGGAACAATGAGATAACCTTTTCCTCTGAGCAAACAAGCTATACCATAAACAATCCCGGAAGCAGCCAGACAAATCTTTTTGTGTCCTTTGCGCTGCCCATGGAGGGACAGAATTTTACCGTAACCAGGGGCGGTACAACACAGTCTTTTACTTATTCCGGCGGACGGTATACTGGGACAATTCCCCTGACGGGCGGATATAATAATATAATCATTACCGTTACAGCCCCGAATAAGGTCAGCCTGAAAAGGTACTTCATTTATTTTGGTAATTCCGATATTTACGTATCATCAAACGGCAGTGATACTACCGGCTTGGGAACCAGTGCCTCTCCCTTTAAAACCGTGGGGAAGGCGCTGTCAATGGTATCAGGCCAGCGGTCAATTATTCCCACTGCGACAATCCATATTTCGGGGATTTTGAATACCATCGATGAATATTCTTCTTCTACGACCACACCACAAACCAATATATATATCGCGGGTCAATCTACGTATCCCGACCTGACTTTTCAGGGCGGACCTTCGCCGGGAATTATAGACGGCAGCGGAAGCGGTAAGAATATCATGATGATTGCCAACGGAGCCAATGTTACCATGGGTTCAAACCTGACCCTGCAGAACGGAACCTCCAGCACCAGCGGAGGAGGAGTGTACATCTGGGGCGGAAGTACGTTCACTATGACCGGCGGCGTTATTACCGGCAATGAAGCTACCCTGGGCAACGGCGGGGGCGTTTGCATTTCTGGGGCTGGCTCCACATTTACCATGAAGGGAAGTGCGGCAATTTATCGCAACCAATGTATCAGTTCATCCTACGGCGGCGCTGGAATATATGTTGGTTCCGGCGCTTCGTTTTCCATGAGTGAAAACGCGCAAATTTACGGGAATACCGGAGGCAAATTTGGCGGTGGGGTGTTTGTGGTGGATGAGGCTGCATTTACCATGGAGGGCGGGACCATAGGAAAAAACGTCTCTCCTAATACATCTAACAGCGGCGGCGGAGTTTGTGTATACCGAGGCAGTACTTTTACCATGAGCGGGAATGCGCTGATAGCGTATAATGAAGCTGAAACTAACGGCGGCGGCGTCTATGTGTTTTCGGGAAACCCGGATCCCATTCCTTGTGTGTTTACCATGACCGGAAGTGCCAGGATAGAAAATAATAAGGCGGTTCAATATGGCGGCGGCGTTTCTGTAGTTTCAAGGAATGCAAAAATCAGTACCTTTACCATGGCCACTACAAATAGGGTTCAGAACAACCAGGCAGCCTCCGGCGGCGGTGTCCATAATTCCTCTGGAATACTAACTGGTGTTGCTGAAGGTTCAACGGTGATAAACAACACAACCCCACAAATTTATATTGAATAGCGAACGCCGGAAGATGCTGTGCTTCAATTCTGTTTTGGACTGTTCCTCATCCCGGAGTTCCGCGTCCCGGAGGGCTCCGAGTTCAAATTATCCGGCAATCCTAATATTCCCGGGGAATCTCATCACCCCGGAGGACCCGGAGTCCAGCGTCCCGGAGGGCTTCGAGCTCAAATTCCCCGGGATAGGAAGAAACCGGGGCGATCCAGGAAACCTTGGCCCTGATTGCGGCGACGAGTTCCTTCCAGCGGGCAATGCCGCCGGTAATGAGGATCCCGTCGATCATACCGTCCCCGGCGGCGGCCATGGCTCCGATGGCCTTGGCGATATTATAGACAAAGGCCCGGTACACTAGGTCCGCGTCCCGGTCGCCGGCGGCGATCATCTCTTTTACTTTCAATAGATCATTGGATCCCAGGTGGCTCATAAAGCCGCCCTTTCCGGCGAAGAGTTTCACCGTTTCTTCCCTGGTATATTTTCCTGAAAAACACAGATCCGCCACGGCCGCGGCGGGCAGCGCGCCGGACCGTTCCGGGGTAAAGGGGCCTTCACCGTCCAGGGCATTGTTCACATCCGTTACCCGGCCCTGTTTATGGAGCCCGATGGTGATTCCGCCCCCGAGGTGCGCTGCAATGAGGTTCAGCTCCTCATAGGGGACGCCCAGGATCGCCGCGTGCTGCCGGGCAACGGCTTTCTGGTTCAGGGCGTGGAAAATGCTCCGCCGCCGGATTTCTTTGATCCCGGTTATACGGGCAATATCCTCCAGTTCATCCACCGTAACGGGATCGGCGATATATGCGGGAATACCGAGACTGTCCGCCATTTCCCCGGCGATGAGAAGCCCGAACCCCGACGCGTGGCCGCTTGCGGCCGATGCCGTGACTTCGCTGTGCATGGATTCATTGATCCGGTATATTCCCGATTCCATGGGCCGGAGCACGCCGCCCCGGGACATGATGCAGTCAAAACCGCGTAGGTCGATTCCCTGCGATTCGAGGCTGCGGGAAATGGCTTCCTTCTTAATCCGAAGGGTTTCCTCCAGCCCCGCGTTTTTTTCCTCTCCGGAAATTTCCAGTGGAATGGATTCTGAAAAGATTCTTTTCTTATCCCGGTACACCGCTATTTTCGTTGAGGTTGATCCCGGATTAATCACAAAGACGGTCTGGTCCATGGCTTTACCATTATCGCTGATTTGCCGGGTGGCCGCAAGCTGAACCGCCGCATTCACCTTTGATGCCGATTCCGGTATACTCATCCCCGGTATGGACCTTCTGCTCAAACCCTGTACGGCCTCCGATGCCGGCCTGCTCCGGCAGATCAGCCGGGAAACCTATTCCGAAACCTTCGCTCCCTGGACCGGTGCCGCGGTCTTGGCGCAATACCTCGATGAAGCCTACGCCCCGGAAAAACTTCTGCGGGAACTGGAAAATCCCGCGTCCCGGTTTTACTTTCTGTTCCGCGGCGGGGAAACCGCGGGATACCTCAAACTCAACGAGACACCGGCGCAGTCGGATGTTCATGATCCCGCTTCTCTGGAGGTGGAACGAATATACGTCCGGTCGCAATTCAAGGGAATGGGCCTCGGCCGGTATCTTATTGATTTTGCCCTGGACCAGGCGGCTGGGGCGGGCAAAATCTATGTGTGGCTCGGGGTATGGGAAAAGAACCACCCGGCTCTGGGATTTTACCGTAAGATGGGGTTCGCGGAATTCGGGACACACCCCTTCAGAATGGGCGATGAAGTCCAGACGGATCTTCTGATGCGGAAATTCCTGAACCCTTCGGACGGGGAGCCGGACCATGAAGAGCAGTGAAGCCCAGCTCCGGGGGCGCGGCCTCCCGTCCGGCCAGGACCGCGCCCGGTTCGCCGGTCTTCCGGAAGAAAAACTTCCCAGGCTGCTCCGCAGTCCGGAGGCCGCGGAACGTACCATAGCCGCCGAACGTCTCGGCGCGGCGGGCAAAGACGGATACATTCCCCTGCTGTGCGAAGCCCTCAAATCCGAAAAAAAACTCTACACCAAACTGGCGGTCTGCGATGCCCTGGCAGGGTACGGCGCCGCGGCGGTCCCCTGTCTGGTCCCTCTTCTTGGAACCATCGGCTCGAACCAGCACCGGGAACCCGCCATTGCCGACCTGGACAAAAAATGTTACCCCCTGCCGCGGGATATTGTTTCCCGGATACTCATGCGGATCGGTCCGCCGGCGCTGCCGGGGATGATAGATATAATAGAAGGAAGTGACCGGAAAAAAATATCAGAAGCCGTGGATGTGATCGGCCACATTACCTGGAATTTCCGGGATTTTTCCGCGGAGCAGGCTTTGACCGCCCTCCATGAGCGGAGCCGCGGGGATGAACTCATCTTCTGGAAAACCATCCGGGCATTCCAGTCCTTTGAATCGGAACGGGTGCGCCGGCTTCTGGAAAATGTTCTGCAAAACAGCGGGAACGCGGTTTTCGTCAGGGAAGCCCAACGGAGCCTGGCCCGGATCGCCGGGAGAAGCGCGATCTGACCAAGGCTGCCGGCCCTGACGATTCACCCTTTACCGCTGCCGGAAAATGGTGGAAAATATTCTATCGACCTGCAAGGAGCCGTCCCGTGAAAAAAATACTGACAGTATTGGTATTTGCCGCCGTTTTGTTTAATTCTTATGCCCAGGATACAAACGGTCCTTTTGAGGAAATTGACCGCCTTATCGGGGAGAAGCGGTACCTCTCCGCCATTGAAAAAGTGAACAGCCTCGATACGGCTTTATACGGACCGGAGATCCTGTATTACCGGGTTTCCATTTCTACCGGGTATTTTATTTTCAGCCTGAATCACCGGATGTTCGGTTTCCGGGATCTCGAACCCCATGAAGATATTGAGGCCGTCCGGGGCAGTGAAGGGCAATACTCTATGGTTTTCGGGGATCTGGCGGAGGATGTGGAAAAAGCCCTGGAGGAATACCCGGACAATGCCCTGGTTGCGGAGGCTGCCGGGGATTATTACGCCGATGTGATCCGGCGCTACGGTGACCGGATCGGGTATACCATCGAGGAACTGCTGGAACTTATTTTCACCAATTACGAGAAAGCCATATCCCGGGGCCGGACCAATGAGCACATTGTTTCCGAACTGGGTATGTTTTACCTGAGCAGCGGTGACGCGGAAAATGGTATCCGCTGTTACTGGGAAGCCCTGAAGTTCAATCCCGGGGACGCTTCCTACAACTACAACCTGGCCTACGCCCTGGAAATAACCGGCCGGATTGAGGAAGCCCTGGAGTATTCCCGGCGGGCGGCGGACAATTACCCGCCGGGACAGTACCGGGCGGACGCGTACATGATGAACGGTCACCTCAACCAGCAGCTCGGCAATTTTACCGCGGCCCTGGAATCCTACCAAAATGCCCTGGCCCTGGATCCCGGGTCGGACTACACCGTCCAGGGCGTCATCGAGGTGCTGCTGGAGCTGGGCCGCACCAACGAAGCCGCCGACAGGGCGGCGGATTTTCTGGGCAGGAAAGCGCCGGACTTCGGCGCCGCGGTTAAGGTCCTCTCTTTATTCCAGAGCAGGAACCTTGACAGCACCGCTCTGGAAATTCTCGGCACCGCTATTACCGGTACCGATCCGGACGATGCCGTCATTCTCGGTTCGCTTTACTACCACCGGGGTACTTTGGAGTGGGGTATCGACAACGCCGCCGCCCGAGAGGATTTTACCGCCGCCCGGGAGCTTTTCGGCACAGTGCTCCCGCCGGACCACCGGATCTTTTCCATGATCGATGAAGCCCTGGCGAATATCCAGTAGTTTATATTGATTATTCCTCAGGGTTGAGAATTATCGTTCCTTAAATACACGGTCCGCAGTAGCTGACAGACTCATCTCCTTTTGTGTAGCAATAATTTGCCAAATGATAAAAACCGGCGGTCATTTTTTGGGTAAAACCGTTCTGTGACACCATCAATATTGTTTTCAGGTTTAAATGTTGAATCTATAAAATAAATATTTCCATTATCTTCCTTAACAAATAATCCCATGTGTGACGGCTGAGAATAGTCGTCCCCCATGAAAAGTATATCACCGGGTCTGGGATCAGCAGTCGACACAGTCCAGTTAGTATAAAAATGTGTTACCGCCGCGTCCGAGAAGGGTACTATAAATTCTGTGCCCTCCACCGCGTAAACATAGCAATTAACCACAAGCCCGGAACAATCGATCTTTATAGCTCGGAGAAAATCCTGACCACCATATTCGTATTCAGTATCGGAATTTACATACATATAAGCGTATGATAAGGCATCTTCCGCAATAAAATCGGGGACTTCATACAATTCGTTTTCATCCATTTTTATCTGCATTGAGCATGATGTAAGTAACAAAATAGCTAGCAACTTACCAGCCAATATAATGCCTGAACGATACAACATTCGTATTCCCTCTTGTACATTGTACTATCGTAAGATAGTCCGCTGTCATTGTTATGATTGGAAACATATTTAATTCAATTCTATCATTATCCAGTCTTTCAATAAAGCAGAAAATACCCATTTCCCCCTTACCGGTTGTACTGTTATGTACGTTTGCTCCGCCAAAAACATTTAATCGTTTACCAATGGGGATTATGTCTGAAAATACATTAAACCATTGTGCTTGTGTTCTGTTAGTTGTGGCACCCCAATACCAAGAATTGCATATTCCTTTTGTTGTATATATGTTGCCGCTAAATTCTGCTGTTCCTCCGCTAAAGAACTGTGCAATAGGTTTCTTCCTTAATTCGTAGGAAACACTGGAAGATTTTACGGCGGTAAACTGCATGGAATCCGGCATGTTGCTTACCCCAAGAAATTTTACCGCATTGTGGTGAAATACTGTTCCAACTCCAAATATTAAGCAAAAATACCGTTTTGAGTTATACGTTGCGATACCGATTTCTACTTTTTGACTACGAGAAAACGCATGCAGGTTCGTTATTTCATAGGTCGGATTGTACACAGTTGATGAATCTATAAGAATTTCAATATAACAACCCCGTGGAGAAGCTGAAGCATTTCCTCTGTAAAAGCTATAGCGGCCCGAAATTTTAATATCACTTATTTCAGCAAGGAGTACACAGGTTTCATCTGTATTATACCAATCCCAGCCGGTCCATGGAAAAGCTTTATTGATAAACTGGCCATTAACGTTTTTTATTTCATTCCCGGCAATTATATTCCCTTCCACCTCAAAATACGCCCCGCCGTTTACTGCAGATTGTCCGTTTCCCTTCAAGGTTAACCCGTAGGGAGCCCGCTGGGTGTCGTGGTCATTCCAAATCAACTGGCCGCTCTGGGAACCGTCGTCGTTTTTAAATTCAATCTTTGGATTCTGTGAATTATATGCTTTGTTATTTGCAGTGATTCCCTGGATGGTAAGCGGAACGGGATTTTGGTTCATGCCGCCTATGAGTACCCCGGTGTCCCCGGCGGAAAATTTTCCCGCTGCCAGTTTTGAAATCCGTGTTTCTCCGTTGCTTACCTGGAATACGGTGGTTTCACCGTCGGCTGTACCGGAGGAGTTTTTCCTGACCCGGAAAGTTCCCCGTATATCGGTCGCTTCATTGCCCGGAGAGCTTCCGGGATCAATATTAAAGACCGGTGTGGCTGATTCAATTTTATCGCCGTTTTTGAATATCCGGAACCGACCGAAGATGTTTGAAGCGAAGGCGTCCACGAAAAAATGTTTCAGCTTAATCGCCATCTGCCAGACCGAGCCTTCTTTCCAGCGGCGCAGGTACGCGTCATCGGTTACAGATCCAAGCAGGAATGTGCCCCGCGGGTTTTTCATGCCCTCGGAAAATGTGAGGTTGTAATCGGGGCCGTCGCCGACTTCCCCCAGCTGTGCGGTAATCGCGGACAGGGTCGGGGTCTGAATATTCTGGGCAATGATTTTGCCGTCACCGATCCTGTATACCTGGGGATGTATTAGCCGCCACTTGGTTCCTGGGGTTGTGGCATTAAAACCTTGCCTGATCTGGCAGGTCGTATAGGGTGCCGTAAGCTGGAGGCATTTTATTCTATATATTTTATCCGTATAGGTGGGTGCGGGAACCTGGGAGATATTAACATTGTGTCCAAGTATATATGTTTTAAAATATTTTTTTGCTGGTGATTTATAATCTTCAAGAAAATATGAATTAGTGTTTATGGTTCCTCCAGTCCATTCGTTCTTGCCGAAATCATATATCCAGTTTTTGAATTTTTGATTGTATGTTAAACCAATAAATAATCCGCTGGCGGATGTATAATTGGGACACTGCAGACCAAGTTTAAATTCATATATATCATCCGGCAGAACCTCAAAGACATTTGACAAAAAACTTTGTCCCAGTGTTCCGCCCGTTAATTCGAGTACCCTGAGATTAAGTTCCGTATCCAATACCACGACGCCGTCTGTAGTCCACCCTTCTTTCGTACCGTCGATAAATGGATTAACTATATTTTTGGCTAAAACATTGAGATTGGCGGTACTTATGGTGTTCGCTTTTATTTTGTCCGCCGCAACTATGGAACCGTTTTCTATCTTTGCGTTGCTTACCGCGGCATCTTGAATTTGCACGTTGCTGATGGAATTAGCCATTATATCGGTGATCCCAGTCGCCTGGGCCATGGCCGGGCGTGAGCCGGTATAGTTGCTGCGGTACAGAACCGCGCCGCCTTCACCTTTTGTGACAGTCCGGGCGCGGTAGTAGTAGGTCGTATTTTTCGGCAGGCCCCGGCTCTGTCCTTCTAAAGGCAGGGATTGTGTCAGCTGTCCTGACGCGCTGTAAAATACGGAATCTTTAGTACCCCTCCATGCGTCCTCATTTTGATGTACGTCATTTGCTTCAAGTCTTGGCGCGTACCAGGTCGTGCCGTTGTCCCGGTTAATCTGGAACTCCGCGCCGGCAGCGCCGTACCAATCCTGCTGGTCAATGGAAATGGAGACCGTCCGTCCGGCGGACGCCATAACCATCACCGGCACACCGGGAATCCAGGTTTTGTACTCCGAAGTATCAACCGTACCGCAGTAGGTCCAGTTTTCCGAAAGGGTATTGGAAACATTGACCGCCTTTACCCGGTAACGGTAGTTGTCCAGGCTTGTCCATGTTCCGGCTCCGGTTTTTTCCGGGTATCCGTCGACATTCCGGTCGAATTTCCATAGATACTCCTTAGCCGCCGCCGGAGCAAAGCCGTCCTTTTCACCCTGGGAATCAACCCAGGTTTTTCCCTGGTCGGTTGAACGCTGGATAATGTAGGCTTTGATATTGTTCCGTTGTTCCTCCATGTAGGGAAACCGGATTGTTATCCGGATATGGCCCCTTTGCGCGTAGGCTTCAACAGTCTGGACATCATCGGGGGATAGAATGCCTTCTTCGATACATACCCATTGATTGGATCCCGAATTCCACACGTACAGCCGGGATTGGTATACACCGAGCTGTCCGTCTTTTTTTCCGATCACTTCCAGGTTCGGGAGGACCATAATATCCGGCGGGATATTGTTGATCCCTTCGTACAGTTCATCCCTGGTTGCTTTATCGGCATCTACAAGGGCCGGATATTCCCGGGGAATGTCCGTGAGATTTGACTGGTATTCAGGGATAGGTGAACCATCGTCCGCGTATATTGCTTCATTATAATCCACAAGGGTTAGTTCATAGCCGCTTTCCGTAGGATTGCAGCCGTTGATAATCATCTTATTTGTTACCCGGTGAAAGTCGCCGTTTTCCAGCAAACCTACAGATACGTAATTGCCTGTCTGGGGTGCCCGGGGGTCATTTACGGGGACAGGGGTTTCGAATTCAAGAATGTTTTGGTTCTGCCCTGTGGATTTAATCCGTTCCGACCGTACCCGGCGGCCTTCGGGATTGACGGCAAAGATAACCGCTCCGTATTCATTGTCCTGGGTAAGATCCACCGGCGCATCGATTTCTACTGCGGTAATAAAATTGTCCGATTTAATTATCCGCCGGATTTCCCCGGAGCCGATGCCGATTTTTATGGTTTCATCCTGGAGCAGTACCAATGAACCCAGAGGGTAATACGCTCCTTCCTTTCCCACAGAAACAGCCGCGGTCCGCGGGCGGAGCCGTTCCTTGGCCATCATTCTCCTGGTAAGCCAGAAAACCTGGTCTCTGTTTGTGACATAGGGCAGTTCTATTTCTGTGTATGTTGAAAGTCCTGTCTGGCCGCCGGGTCGGTCAACCTTACAAGTATCTTGACGGTACCCTTCCCGGGCGTTGACGTAGGTGACCTGGATACCGGTGGTTTTACGTCCGAAGGTTTTTGAAAATTTAATGTTTCTGCAGTTCTGGGTATTCAGAAGCGCCACCGGATTCGTCCGGTAATCGTCAAATACCACTTCGTATTTTCCGAACTGGTTGACCAGGACCGCGTCCGCGGTGGCAAGGATATCCGCAATGATAGCCGACTTCTTGGAGCCTTTAGTAATAACGCCATTGCATTCCAGCTTATGCCGCTGGCAGAATTCATAGAATTTCCCGAAGGATTCAAGGTCTATTTCTTCATCTGTATATTTTGATGCCGGATGAACTTCCGTTGTGAGCAGTTCCAAGGCTACCGCGGCGGTATTGCTGGTTTCTGATTTTGTAGCTGACCATTCACTGCCGTTCCATATCCTGGCATTCATCTGTGCGATCACATTCAGCTGATCCAGGACATCTTCGGTTTTATTGTTGGCGGCAATTTTTATACCTATCCGGCAGCATTTTTCCCGTTTATCATTTTCCAAAGGCATGACCGGAACTAATTTGTCGCTAACTTTTTCCGGATCGTAACAGGTTGTTTTCAGGGTCTGCCAGTAACAGTTGTCTACAGTATTTGAATCTGTCTGTTTGGATATGCGCTTTACCCGTATTTTGATGGTCTGTTTTCCCATTACTTCCGCTGGGGTAAACGTTTTTTTCGCGGAAAAACGCATCTGTTTCTTGTTATTCCGCGAAAGCCTGTTTGGTTTATCGCCGCCAAAATTGAAAGTAAAAGAATTCCATGTTTTACCATCATCCAGTGAATACGCCGGTTCTATCTCAATATCCGCACTATGCCGTTTGCCTTTGTCATCGTACCGGTGCAACCCACTGGGAAGGAACAGGGTGCATTCAATTTCCATAGGATGTTTTGCGGAGGAAACAATTTTTTCTGTTTGTTCTTCATCGGTGTATCTAATTTCCGTATTGATCCGTTCGGTGATAACTTTTTTGTTGAAACAGCTGTTTGAGAAATTATCACTTTGCCGTATTTCGATCAGGTTTTTTTCATTGTAATATAGCCCCGGGTCAAAACGGTACGTTCCGTTTTGAGGTTTTGAACCGGACAGCACCGCAATCCTGTCGGTGCCGATCCGGACCTCCTTAATCGTAAGATCCCTGAATCCGGTTTCCAGAACTGCGTGAAAATACTCATTTTCACCGTCAACTCCGTCGATCTCGGTATATGGCGGGGTTAGATAATAAGGGGTGAATAAATGTTTTCCCAGTACAAAGGGGAAGGAGTTGCCCGTGGCTAGCTGGTTGGAACAACCCTGGATCTGAGGCACTGTTTTGGTGTCCTCTTTGTTTCTTGAGTTTATTGATCCAAGGAGGTCATCCATTCTTTTCTTCATTTTATAGCTCTGTATAACGGAAATTCCCGCTCCTACTACGGCTGCTATGCCGATAATAATAGCCACAGCTGTCATAGCCTCAGGCAGGATCCTGATCAGTACAATGTCATCATCACCAACTTCAGAATCCCTGGAAAGGTATTCCCCGTTCCGGATAATCACACAATGGTCCCAGTCAAAAGACAAGTAATCGCCAATCCTTCCGTTAAAATTGACCGTCTCCGCGCTGCTGTTTAAATTCCTGTAAATATTAACGGTACCCATATATTCCCCTTATTTCTATCGAGCCGATTCTGTTTATCCGTACACCGGAATTAACGGCATGGATAAACTCTTTTGTATTGATGCAAATTCCGACATGCAGTCTTTCCTGGTATGCCATTTCGAGGATTGCCCCGGGAAAAACCGTATTGATCAAATTCAGATTCAAACACGTTATATAATCTTCGCTGCGGGCGGTTTCCTTGTTATAGAGCAGGTCCGGCAGAAAAAATCCGAATCGCCGGGAGACCTCAATCACAATGCCATAACAGTCGTACCCCGGATCTCCGCGGCCGTTTTCCTGATAGGGCCGGCCGATTAAATCCGATACGTCAATCATGCGTTACCCCGGTTGTTGAACTGGTTGAATACATCCGGAGGGAAAACCATATCCATTTTGTCATCCCCTTCAAGATTCCAGCTGACCACAAACCCGTCGTAATCCACAGAACCATACTGGTGGTAATAGGTGTTGATCTCCTGAATAGTACGGTCCTGGAGCTTTATGCCAGTCACGGTTACGCTGATACCTTCGTCGGAGTTTTCTATAAAACTGATGATCCGGTTGTCTCCGCAGGCAATACTGATTGAACCATTGACCAGCCGTCCATCCTGCCATTTCGGTTCAGTGTAAGAGAACGAAGTAGGGGAATAGTGTTCTCCCTGATAATCAATTCCTTCTCTGTCGTTTATGAAGCGTAATGTTCCCGCGTCAGGATGGCTTATTTTTATCAGATACGGCAATGAATACGATCCTTTGGACCTCAGCAGGGCATCGAAAATATCGCTCATTGTTCCTCCCATTCCATGGTTACGGTTTTCGGGTTTTGCCCGTCACTGGTGAGCCGGGTAATGGTATACTCTGCATAGCCGTGGCTGTTTAGTTTATTGAAATAAAATGTTTCAGTTCCGTATCGCAGATACTTTTCATACCAATCCATAAAGCGGTTGTATTCACACTCAGGAGTATTGTCGTTTGCCAGATCCAGTTTTACCGAGTAGATTCTCCGGGCTGCTGAGTTTTTTAGGTATCGTTTTATTTTACCGCTTTTCATTTCAACAGTTTCGACATTGTCAGAAAACTGAAGCGCCGCATCGTATATTTTTTTTGAAACCCCTTCCATCCACTGGATCATAAAATTCTCATCCCTCCTGTACTGGTATCCCGCCGCCGGAATGAATTGTTGTAATTTCCGTTGCCTATATTTTTCTCGACAATGGCATTGATATACAGTTCCATCTGTCCGGCTGACATAGATGGCTCTGATTCGACCAGGTTAGCCGCGTTGTTGTGGATCACCACATTCATCCCGCTGCCGTTTGTACCGCCGTTAGCCGCTTCCCACAGGGCTTTCTGCTGTTTGTTGTTCAGGACCATCTCGCCGGAATTGGCGTTGATTTCAACGTTGTCGCCGCTGTATGACCGGCCGGGGACAATACCTCCCTGGGCAAAGGATGGCTTCTTTGGTTTGTTTGCCGCGACAATGGCAACCTGGAGAGCCCCGGTTATTCCTGCCAGTATGGCTGCCGGCCAGCCGCCTTGTGCAAACTGTGTGATTACTGCCAGGGCCGCGTTGGCTGTTGCGGTAAGCAGATTGGCTCCCCACATGAACATATCGAGTTTGTATTTTTCTTCTGCGGCCACCTTGTTGAGTTCTTCGATTTTCGCCGCCCGCTCTTCGTCGGTAAGGTTCATGGTATCCAGGGCTGCAATCCGTTCCTCCAGTTCATTCTGGATGAGGGTAGTGGCTAAAGTATGGATTGAGGATAGGATGGAATTCGCTGCGTTGGCATACTCCTGGATCTTCCGGAGTTTTTCTTCATATGCCAGCTGCTCCGCTTCCTGCTCCCGCAGACGGGACTCCTGATTTATCCGTTCTTTTTCATCCGCCGTGTTCTGTATCAGCGCAAGTTCCTGGGCTGTGAATTGTTCCAGCAATGCCTGCCGCTGCATTTCGTCCGCGGCAAACTGTTCAAGTATTGCAGCCTTTTCGTCATCGTCCGATGCGTCTGCAAGAAGTGAATTTTTCAGTGCTTCACTCTGTTCCTGGGCACGGGCAAGTTCTGCCTGGGATTCCCGTATGGAATTAATTTTGGCGGCCAGAGTTTCATCCACCGCATCGAGTTCAAAGTCACGTTCCTTACGGATAGCTTCAATAACGGAAACGCTGTATTCTTCCCTGAGTAACTGCTGTTGTTCGTATTGCTTTCTTGCAAGTTCTGTGGAATCCAAATCTGCCTGATTTGTTCCGATTAGAGTTTCCGCGCCGCCGTAGGCACGTTCTATTTCCGCCCTTGTTTCGGCAGCGAACCGTTCTGCTTCTTCCAGTTTTTTCAGCGCATCAGTTTCCTGCTCAATGCGCTGGCGCCGGGTTTGGGCTACCTGGTTGTTTTCGGTCACCAGTCCGTTGGATTCCGCAATCAAAGCGATGTAAGCGTTTATGTGGGCGTTCAGAACCGCCTGCCGGTCGGCTTCTTCGCCTTTTGCGGCCGCCGCAAGCCGGATGCGCTCCAGTTCCTGCTTTAGGGCTTCTTCGTTTTTCTGAATATATGCTGCGGCCTCTTCATCCCGTTGCCGTGTCTGATTCGTCTTGGCTGCCGACACATCGTCGGCTTTGCTTTTTTTATTTGCGGCTGCCGCAGTTGCCCGATCCTGGTGCTGTTTCTGTTCATCCCATGGAGCGGAAGCGGAGTTTCTGTGAAGATCCTGGAGATCGTACTTTGCCTTGAGTTTTTCCGTTGCCTGTTTAACATCCGCCGCAAGATTTCCATGGGTCAGCAGAAGCTGTGTAACAAAGGCTGCTTGAAAACCTAGTTCCTCGGCGACACGCCGGTACTGGATATCCAGGAATTCCGCAATTGCGTCGATGTCCTTCATGTATGAAAAATCACCGTTCAGTACATCGATAAGATTTGCCTGAATGAGGCCAGTTGTTTTTTTCGCTTCATCACTGTAGTCGGCGATCAGCTCCCCGGGATTTGAAGGACCTTTTTTTGCCAGAGCTTCGAATTCCTTCTGCTTTGCCTGGGCTGTGTTCATTTTTTCTATTATTTCCGTCAACGCCTGCCGGAAGGGACTCACTACCTGTTCCCAGCCTTCGCCGATATTTTCTTTAAGGGTGGTGACAGCATTGTTGAATCTCGCCATTTCCCCTTCCCGGGTTTGAGCAAATTCTTTTCCCATGCCATCAAATTTTCCCCGGACCAGATCCGCCGCTTCCCCGGCCTTGAGCTCCTCCGCAGTCAGCTGCCCAAGCTCGGGAACGATAGCTTTCAATTCTCCGGCAGTACCGGAGAAGGTAATATTGAGGCCTGCTACGGCGGCATCAAACTCCATGGCTGCTCCGGCGGAAAGATCAATGGCTGCAGCGAGGATTTTCATTATCTCCGATTCCGACCGGCCGGCTCGGGCAAGGTTTGCCGCCTGGTCGATAATTACCTGGTCGGCTACGACGGAAATCATCTGAAGTTCATGGGCGTAATTCCTCAGTTTGACCACCGAGGTGTCGTTCAGGTAGGGGTTGTTTTTTGCCGCTGCCGCCAGCCGGTATTCCGCTGCTTCCTGGATACCGTAAAGACGGGCATATTCATTCAGCTCGGTAATTATTTTTTTGAGCCCATCAATGGCCATTTTCATGGCTTTACTTTGAAGAATATTAATGGATTCAATAGAATCCCCGGCTCCGTCGAGCTGCTTCTTTATCTGCTGTGCAAGATTTTTTGCGTCATTTTCAAGTTTTTTGATATCAACCTTCAGCCCTTTGCTGTTGAGGTTAATGTTGATTTTTATATCGCCGTTGACTGTGTCCGCCATGGTGTACCTCAGTTAAAAAGTTCGTCGAATTTCTTTATCGCTTCCGCTTCCGCCGGTGTGATCTCTTGGGGCAGTTCCCACTGAGTCCGGAGATTGCGGAGCTGCCGGTCCTTTCCGGTATACGTCCTGTATCCGATAACATCGGTGAATTTGCATTCCGGCAACGCCAGGAACAGAGCCTTGAACTGGTGCCAGTGCAGTTCCGTTCTGAAAAGATCGAAATGGTAAATCTGCATGAAGGCTGCGTAGATCAGTTCGCTGTCCGTATCGATGTCGTAGATTTTTTCTGAACTGCTCCCTGAAACCCGGGGCAGCTCATTTTTGTTTTGATAAAACGAGATGAGCTCCGCAAATCCTTCTTCCCGGTCCGCCGGGGGCACTTCCTCGTAGAGGAAGTCGAAATCCCCGGCGGTGCAGGATTTAGCAGCCATTCGTTCAAAGACGAGCCACCAGCGGAAGTTCGTCCTGATCTTATAAGCCCTGCCGGCAACGATGACCGAATCCGGCAGGGCGGTTTTGCTTAAATCAAGCATTGAAGCGATTACTACGCGGCGGTGAACACCGGTACCCCGGCGGTAACCGCAGCGGTACCCTTCTGGATTGAGCCGTTCAGGATGAGATCGAAGTTGATCACCGAATTGACCGCGTCCATATCGCTGATGGACATGATGCCTTCGCTTTTCCATGCCCGGTATTTATCGGTTTCCCCGGTTACTTCGTCGAACATAAAGACGATCATCACATCAACCTTGGCGTCGTTGCCGGTGTGGAGGTTGAAGAATTTCTCATAGACAAATTCAAAATCATCCTCACCCTTGTACATGGTCAGGGCCTGGTTGATCTGGGGTGCGTACCGCTGGAGTTCCGTGGTAGGAGCCTCATCGGCGATGTAATCGTATTCCTGGGTCTGGGGATTCATGCTGAGGGTGAGTTCGGTGGTTTTCTTGACCCGCTTCCATGCCGGGGCTTCCCCGGTGCCGGTGTTGATGAAAAGACCGATCCTGTGTTTCTTGACCATTTCTGCCATTGCTGTTGTCTCCTTGTGGGTTAATTTTCCGGCTCCGTAATCAGGTATGGCTGCCGCTGACCGGGCGTCCGGAGTTTCCGCGGAGAATATACACCGGGCTGGTTTTTCCCGCTCAAAATTAGGGTGACCGGAAACTCAATTTTCCAGGGAATTGGAGGTATTTATTAATAGCGATTAAAATATATTATTTTCATTTCTGTCGTATGGTTGTCCCGGAGTACAGAATGCTGCTTACAGTGTCGGAGACAGTCAAAAGAATTAACAACCCCGGTTTTGATGAACAGCATATCTATTATCTCATCAGGATGGGGCTTATCGAGGCGGTTAAAATACGATGGGAATGGCGGGTGTATCTGCCAGGAGGAGACGGTAATGCTCAGCCCCGAACTGGAAAATGAGCTGGAACGGCTGCCGGTGATTTTATCGGTTCCTGAGGTAATGGTTTTTTTATCCGTCTGCAGGAATACGGTCTACCGGATGATTGACGCGGAAGAATTGGCTGCCTATAAGGACGGAACCGGGACATGGAATATTAACCGGTCGGATTTGATTGCCCTGTGCCGCAGAAATTCAAATTTATAGAAAATACCAAATTTAAATAGACAGAAAGCGCGTATTTCTAGCCATATTAAACAATTCGTATTATAATGAAGCGAATTTCTGTTTTGAGAGGCGTGTATGAAAAAGGGTATAGTAACCTTGCTCCTGGTTTTCGGAGTACTTAGTGTTTTGCCGGCTCAGTCGCTGAAAAACAAAACCGTCTATATTGCGGTCAGAAGTACCAATTTAAAAAGCTCCACGGGATTTTTTGCCCGCACGACGGGAACCGCTTCCTACGGCGACACCTTTAAGGTTCTCCAGGAAAAAGGGAAATGGGTGGAAGTTCAGTCCAGCTCCAATTCTTCTCTCAAAGGCTGGGTGGCAACGACAAACGTAACGACGAAACGTATCACCTCATCAAGTTCGTCGGTTTCCGCTTCCGCCGATGAACTGGCGCTGGCCGGGAAAGGTTTTTCCGCCGAGGTGGAAAAGGAATACCGCAGCGCCGAGTCCCTCAATTACGATGCCATTGACCGTATGGAGGTTCCCGTGGTTTCGAATGAGGATGTCTACAGTTTTCTTGTTGAAGGCCATCTGGCCACGGCGGAGGAATAATATGAAAACACAGAAATTATCCGTACAGCAGGTTTGTTTTCTTTTGGCCGCGGTTTTTTCCGTTCTGTTTCTGGGTTCCTGTTCCACCCTGGCGTCGGTGACCAGCGTGGGCGCCCAGATCGCCGGCGGGCTCGGCGTAATCGACCAGAACACCGCGGATGCCATCGCCAAATCGAGCGACGCCATCGGCAAAGCCGCGGAGGAGATCAACCCCGAACAGGAATACTACATCGGCCGGGCTGTGGGAGCCAACATTCTCACCATATACAAGCCGTATACCGCCGATCCTGCCCTGACCCGGTACGTAAATCTGGTCTGCCAGGCTGTGGCGGTCAATTCCCCGAGGCCCGAACTCTTTAACGGATACCGGGTCCTGATACTGGACAGCCAGGAAATCAACGCCTTCGCGACCTCCGGCGGCCATATTTTCATAACCCGGGGCCTTCTGGACTGCGCTAAATCCGAGGATGCCCTGGCGGGGGTTATCGCCCATGAAATCGCCCATATCCAGCTTCAGCACAGCATAAAGGCGATTAAGACGAGCCGGATAACCCAGGCGATTGTGGTAACCGGGACTTCCGCTATCAGTGTCGCAGCGGACGGTACGACCCTGGGTGAGCTGACGGATATATTTGATGAGTCGGTAAATGAGATTATCACCACCTTGGTTAACAGCGGGTATTCCCAGACTCAGGAATTCGAAGCCGATACCCTGGCGCTTTCCCTGATGGCTTTGGCGGGATACCAGCCGTCCTGCCTTGAGGATATGCTTAAGGTGCTTCAGCAGAAGGAAAAAGGCCAGTCCGGCGGGTTTATCAAAACCCATCCCAGCGCGTCCAAGCGGATCGAAAATATCAATAAAACCGTCGGTACCTACCATATGGCGGATACCCGGCAGTACCGCGAAGCGCGGTTCGACGCGTTGTTTTAGTTTATAACCGGGCGGCAGTATGGGAACGAAAAAGAAGTCAAACGTCACCAGGAAAAGAATGGCAGCGGCGGTTATTATCCTTTCGGTTTTTGCCGTCACCGCGCTGCTGTACGGTTTCGGTGTTTTCGAATACCTGGAACAGAAAACCTACGACCTCCGGGTCCGGCTTCTGGCGGATTCCGCCCGGCCCAGCGATGATATCATTATCATCCTTCTCAACCAGGACAGTATCGATTGGGCATACACCCAGCGGGGCTGGTCGTGGCCCTGGCCGCGGAAGGCCTACGCGGAACTGGTGGATTATATGAATCTGTCCGGGGCGGCTTCGGTCGCCTTTGACGTTATTTTTTCCGAACCGTCGCTGTACGGCCCGGAGGATGACGCTGAATTTGCCCGGGCCAGCAGGGATTACGGCAAAGTGGTGCAGACGGTATTTTTCAGCACCCAGTCGGGAAGCGTTTCCCGGTGGCCTGGAGATCTCGATGTTCCGCTGTTTAATCCCGCCGGACTGGGAGGGCTGCTTTCCAGATACATCCTGGCCGCCGGAGACAGTGACCGTCAGATGGGGGCGCAGTTCCCGATTCCGGAACTGCTCTCCGGAGCCGGGGCGGTGGGCAATATCACCGGACGGCCCGACAGCGACGGCTTGTTCCGGCGGACCCCGCTGTTCGCCTATTTTGACGGAAAGGCTGTTCCGGGTCTCTCGGCGGCTTCTATGCTGGCCGCCGGCGAAAGTGAGGATATCCAGTATATCCCGGAAAAACGGGTCATTCTCTGGGGGGATTACACCATCCCCGTGGATGAAAACGGCGCGAGCCTGCTCCGGTTCCGGAGCAGCCTGGACCGGTATATTCCTCTCAGCGCCGGCGATGTGCTCCAGAGCGCCGAGGATTTAAAAGCCGGCCGGGAGCCGCTTCTGATTCCCGAGGATTTTGAGGGAAAGTATATCTTTTTCGGATATTACGCGCCGGGGCTCTTTGATATCTGCAGTACCCCGGTTTCCGCGGTATACCCCGGAGTCGGGATCCATATAACCATGCTGGACAATATTCTCCAGCAGGACTTTATCAGGACGGTTCCCCATTGGATAACCCTGGTGTTTGTCCTTGCGGCGGTGGTGCTTCTTACGGCGGCGGTGCTTTTTTCCGGCCGTATCGCGGCGGCGGTGGGTGTTCTGGGCGGAATGCTCGTGGTGATCGGAGGCGCTTCCTTTGCGGCCTACGCCGGCGGGTTCTGGCTGCCCATGGTAGCGCCCCTGGCGGGAACGGTATTCGCGTTTCTGGCCTCAACCCTGTACAGTTATTCCACCGAAGGCAGCCAGAAGCGGTTTATTAAGTCCGCGTTCAGCCAGTACCTGAGCCCCGCGGTAATAGACCGGCTCCTGGCGGATCCCGAACGGTTAACCCTCGGAGGCGAACGCCGGGAAATCAGCATTTACTTTTCCGATGTCCAGGGCTTTACCACCATTTCGGAAAAACTCGATCCCTCCAAACTCACGGAACTGCTCAACAATTACCTGTCCTTTATGTCGGATATTATCCTCGAATCCGGGGGAACCATCGACAAATACGAAGGCGATGCCATTATCGCCTTCTGGAACGCCCCGGTGGACCTGGAGGACCACGCCGCCCGCGCGCTGGGGGCCGCCCTGGACTGCCAGCACAAACTGGAAGAGCGGCAGGCCGATTTTGAAGCCCGGTACGGCTCCCGGCTGATCACCCGGATCGGCCTCAATACGGGATACGCCGTAGTGGGAAACATGGGTTCAGCCAAACGGTTCGACTATACCATGCTGGGGGATTCGGTCAATCTCGCGGCCCGCCTGGAAGGCCTCAACAAGCAGTTCGGGACGTATACCATGTGTACCCAGGCCACCATGGATAAGGCCAATCTTCAGGGAACGTATTTCGGCCGGGAACTTGCGAAGGTCGCGGTGGTGGGGAAAAAAGAACCCGTCGCGGTGTACGAACCCATGACCGAAGAGGATTACCGGAGACTCCAGCCGGTTCTTGAGGAATTCAGCGCCGCCCGCATATTGTTCTATGAAGGAAAGTTTTCCGAAGCCCTGCCCCGTTTTGAGAAACTGGCGGAGACGGATAAGCCTTCGTATTTCTACGCGGAACAGTGCCGGTATTACCTGAAAAATCCCGGAGAGTGGCAGGGTTTCTGGAAGGCGACAAGCAAATAAGCCGGCCCTGAAATTCGGCCCGGAGGAATATATGAAAATTCCCGTAATTATCGACTGTGACCCCGGTCTTGACGATGCCGTGGCCCTGCTGTTCGCGTTCGGCTGCGCCGGGCTGGATGTAAAAGCCGTCACCGCGGTATGCGGAAACCAGGGGCTCGAGAAGACCTTTCTCAACGCGAGAAAAATCACGGCCTTTGCCGGAATGGATATACCTGTAGCCGGAGGCGCGGTAAAGCCTCTGAGGCGAAGTCCCGTCACGGCCGCTTATGTTCACGGCAGTGACGGCCTCGGCGGTCTTGAGCTCCCCGATCCTCCGCCGGCTTCGTCTCCGGACGCGGTTACCCTCATGGGGAATATTATTGAAAAAAGCCCTGACCCGGTTTCCCTGGTGGCAATCGGACCGCTGACGAATGTGGCGCAGCTCCTTTCTTCCCGCCCCGGACTGAAACCGAATATCAAAGTAATTTCCCTTATGGGCGGCGCGGTGGAAGGCGGGAATGTCACCCCCCGGGCGGAGTTTAATATATACGCCGATCCCGACGCCGCGGCGATTGTTTTTTCCGCCGGGGTTCCCATCGTTATGGCGGGCCTGGATGTAACGAAAAAAGCCTTGATGTTTGAGGCTGACGCGGCGGAACTCCGCCGGACAGGCCGCAGGATCCCGGTCTTCGCGGCGGATATTTTTGAACGGTATTTCCGGTATTACCGGGAGCAGGGGATCGAAGGCTGTTATCTCCACGACCCCTGTTCGGTGGCGTACCTTCTGGACCCATCGCTGTTTACGTCCGGGAAAATGCATGTCTCCGTGGGAACCTCCGACGGAGAGCTTCTGGGCGCGACGGTATGTTCCGGCCCGGACAGCGCGGAAAAACAGGCAAACGCCGAAGTGCTGCTGGATATAGACCGGCCCCGCTTTATCAAAATGGTAAAGGACGCTCTGAATTCATACTGAGTTTTTCAGGGATTCCCGCATTCTCCGGTAACTTATTATCGGAAGATCCCCGCGGATAAGATTTTCGCTTAATTCTTTTTCCGAACTGTCAGGCAATTGTGTCACAACAACCCGCCTGTCCTGCCTGAGGATTTTCAGGCTGAACCGGTACATAACCAGATCCGCGAGTTTTTTAAGGACCGGAATTCTTATGAATTTCTGGTATGTCCGCAGGTAAATCCGCGTATGATTACCGTCGATGGGCGCGAATACGATGGCCACCCTCAGCGAGGGCGCGATCCAGTTCTGCCAGAGATTCGGAAAAATAAAATGAATATGCTGTGATGATTCATCGGGCGCCGGAAAGTCAGCCTGTTTTAACGGCTTCTCTCCATGGTCCTCGGTGTTGCGGGGCCAGAACAGAATTTCGTTTCCCCGTATCTGTTCAATTGGCCCATTGACCAATGTCCGGTTTCCGCGGCCGATTGTGTTGTAGTGGACAAAGGGAAGATGAACAAGATCCAGCTGGTTCTCGATGGTGCGCGAGTAATGCACCGGCCATGTGTCGGTGATGAGGGTATATGAAAACTCTTTTTCCGCCAGATTCTGAAACCGGGGAACATTGGGGTATTCTTCCCGGTGTTCCCCCCACCAGATATAGATAAAACCCTGGCTTTCCCGGGACGGATATGCTTCAACATGGAAATTCTGAGGCACCGGCGCGGTTTTTCCGTTGGCTGGTATGAGACGGCACCTGCCCGAAGAATCGTATTCAAATCCATGAAAAGGGCACTGTACGGCTTCTCTGTCGGTGCAGACTGTACCGGCGGCCAGGGAGGTACCGCGGTGGGCGCATACATCCTTCATGCAGATTATCTGCCCTTTGCTGTCCCGCCAGAATACCAGCCGTTCCCCCAGCCGTGTAACCCCCAGGGGTTTGCCTTTTTTTACTTCATCCGAATCCAGCACTCCGTACCATTGATTCCTGATCATGGTGTATCCTGTTTTTAAATATATAAACAGTATAAACTTTTTTTGACCTGCGGGCAAAAAGAAGCCGTTCCGGCCTAAGCCGGAACGGCGCCTTCCCGGTACGTCCCTGCTTACTGCAGGAGCTGGAGTACGCTTTGGCTTCTCTGATTTGCCTGAGCGAGCATCGCGGTCCCTGACTGACTGAGAATCTGGTTCTTGGTGTAGTCGACCGTTTCGTTCGCCATGTTGACATCACGGATCCGTGATTCAGAGGCCTGCAGATTTTCGGCACCGACATCGATGCCGCGAATCGCGTGTTCCAGGCGGTTTTGGTAGGCGCCAAGATCAGCACGTTGTTTGTTGATGATCTTAATCGCCTCGTCAAGGGTTCCAATGGCACGGTTGGCACTGTCCGGAGCGGACAGTGAAAGAATTGACTCGTCACCGACGTTGCGGACCCCAAGGCCCTTGGCAGTCATGGTGCCGATATATACCCGTTCCCGCTGATCCATATTGGCGCCGATGTGGAACCACATGGAAGCGGTAACAATGTTTTCGCCCACTTCCCGGCCGAAACGTCCGGTCAGCAGGTTCATGCCGTTAAACTGTGCGTGTGATGCAATGCGGTCTACTTCATCAATAAGCTGAGAAACTTCGACCTGGATCATCATCCGGTCTTCCGCTGAGTAGATACCGTTGGAAGCCTGAACCGCCAGTTCACGCATGCGCTGGATGATGTCCTGGGTTTCCTGCAGATACCCTTCCGCGGTCTGGATGAATGAGATACCATTCTGGGCGTTGGTTGACGCCTGGTTCAAACCGCGAATCTGGCTCCGCATTTTCTCGGAAACAGCGAGTCCAGATGCATCATCCCCGGCGCGGTTAATCCGATAGCCACTCGAAAGTTTCTCAATATTCTTGTCCAGATAGTTCTGGGTGACTTTGAGGGACCTGTCGGCAAACATCGCGCTTAGGTTGTGATTAATAATCATAAATATTCACTCCTTTGGCATTTTCAGTACGCTGCCGTCCCATGACGGCATTTGGCACTGCGGCATCCATGCCGTGGAAGAATTGCCAAAGCAATTCTTCCAAGCTCAGTAAAGAAATGTGCCTGAACCCTCGACCCACCCGTTCCCGGAAGGGTGAGGTTACCCGGATTATTTTATTGCCACGGAGGCCCGACGGGCGCATGACAGTAATCCGGTTTCATTATCTATATCGGATTTACCCAAAACCCCCTTTAGGGGAATCATCAAAAAATCGTCAGGACATCTGTATTATGGGTATTATCCGGCACCCGCGCGGCCTTTTCTCCGCCTTGATTCTGTGCCGCCGTTTGAGGGAGGACGCTTCCGCCGCCGGAAACCAGGAGTGGGGGTAAGGGCAGCACCGGGCCGGTTAAGCCGGGAAGCACCCGGCTGTTCCGGTAACGCCGGGTGGCGGATAAAAAGGGGATTGAGCGACTTTCGAGGCCGCAGGCCGCTGAGGAGCCAATCCCCTTTTTATCCGCCAGGACCCGCAGAACTGGTATAAACGGGTGCTTTCCGGCTTGAAAGACTTGGTGCTCCCCCGCATATCTTACAGTCCCGGATGTTTTAGTTTATAGTTTGAACCGGTTTACAATATAGCTATGACGGTGTTTGTTTTTTTTATTATCAGTTTGTCCGCCTCTGTGATCGGCGCCGTCTGCGGGATCGGCGGCGGAGTTATTATCAAACCCTGCCTGGATATTTTTAACCTTGCCGGCATCGCGACAATCAGTTTTCTTTCGAGTTCCACCGTTTTGGCCATGACTACCTATTCGGTGGCCAGGACCTTGATTTCCCGGGACGGGCATCTCAATATGAAGATTGCCACGCCCCTCGCCGCGGGGGCCGCCCTGGGCGGGGTTCTCGGGCAGGAGCTCTTCCGGATGCTCCGGGCATTTTTCGCCGGATCGGACCGGATCGGCGCGGTGCAGGCCGTCTGTCTCGGCATTATGACCCTTGGAACCCTTGTCTATACGGTTAAGAAAAAATCCATCCCCACCCATCAGGTAAAGAATGCCGGGGTCTGCATTCTTATCGGGTTTCTTCTGGGACTTGTTTCAAGCTTTCTCGGGATCGGCGGCGGCCCCATGAACCTGGTGGTTCTGTATTATTTCTTTTCCATGGACACGAAAAGCGCGGTCCACACGTCGCTGTACCTTATTTTTTTCAGTCAGCTCATGAATATACTTTCTACCGTAGTGACCGGCACTGTCCCCGATTTCGATCCCCTGGTTCTCGTTACCATGATTGCCGGCGGCATCGGCGGCGGAATAATCGGAAGGGGCCTGCATAAACGGATACGAGCGGAGGCCGTGGAACGGCTGTTTATTGGTCTTATGGCGGTGATAATCGGAATCAGTGTTTACAATGCAATCCAGTATTCGGGATTGTTCGGCGGCTGACCGCCGAACCGGCGCGCGGGCCGTAAATTTACCGTTTTGACCGGGGACCGCGGCAGCGGCTGCAGCCGATAACGTGCACATGGGACCGGCCGGGTTTGTCAAACATCCGGGCAATGAGTATTTCTTCGGGTTTCAGGGCGTGGCCGCAGACCGGGCATTTCCGCTGCCGTTCGCCTTCGAGACAGTACACGCATCCGCTGATGTGCATGAGCCGGTCCGTGCCTCCCATGGAAGGGAAGGCCGCGGATTTTACCCGCTCTCCCCGTTCCAGCCTGGCGGAACAGACCGGGCACGTCCGGGGCGCGCCGGGAACCCCTTCGCCGGATGATTTTTTCTGTGTTTTGCGCCGTTTTCCCCTGGATTTTCCGCCGGTAAGGCTCCAGAACAGGTTGTACCCGAACCACAGCAGAATAACCGCCAGGATTATAAACAGCAGCGCCTGAAAATAAGACCCCATGGTTTTAAGTATCGGCCGCAGGACCCTTTATTATTCGAAATACTTAGCAAAGCAGCATGGTGTGATACCGGGGCCGCGGGTCCTGCCGCAGGGTATGGGGTATGGCTCCCTGTCGGCCTTCGGCCTCGAAAGTCGTTTTATATGAAAGACCCGGCGTTGCCGATCCGGGCCATACTGCTTTGCCGTTTCTGTATAAATAGGGTCCTGCGGCCGGCTCCTGTTGAGAGGTTGGATGGGTCTATGAGGACGGTTTTGTTCGGGGTGGTGCCTTGGAGAGGGATGTTTTGCCGTTAACCGGACTGCTCTCAATCGCAGCCCCCCTCCCGCTGCCACACCATCACGAAAATGGCCGCCATCCGCCAACACCTCCCCACTGAAATGACACCACAACCCAGTCTCCCCGCCAGAGCAGGGCACCGCAGTATACGGAGAAACGGCACAGAAGCATGGTAGGGAAAAGCAGTGCGGGGTGTCTGATGACTGGGGGTATGGCGGCTTTCGAGGCCGCAGGCCGACGCGCCGCAGGCCGACACGCCGCAGGCCGACACGCCGCAGGCCGACACGCCGCCATACCCCCAGCCATCAGACAGGACCCCCGGACCTTCTCTCCCCATGCTTCTGTGTGTATTTGCACTTAGTACTGCGGTGCCCTGTACTGCCGGTTAAGTACCGTATATACTGTTGTGGTGTCAATTCTATACATTATTGGGACCCCCATCGGAAATTTAGGGGATTTAACGGTCCGGGCGGCGGAAATTCTCGGATCCGTGGACCTGGTGGCCAGTGAGGATACCCGCCAGACCCTTAAACTGCTCAGCCATTTGAATATTCGGGTCAGGATGGTGTCCTGCCGGTCCCAGAACGAGGGGTTTGCCTCGGAAAAAATCGTCCGCGCCCTTGATGACGGCCAGAATGTGGCATATACTAGTGATGCGGGGACCCCTGCGCTGAGCGATCCCGGCGCCGTGCTGGTCCGGGCGGCGGTTAAAGCCGGCCATGAGGTTATTCCCGTGCCGGGGCCATCCGCGTTCGCTTCGCTGGTCAGCGTTGCGGGGGGAACCGATAAAACCGTGGTTTTTGAGGGATTTCTGTCTCCCAAAGCCGGCCGCCGCCGTTCCCGGCTCAAGGAACTGCTGGATTCGGAATCAGCCTTTGTTTTGTATGAATCACCCTTCAGGATCCTTAAGCTTTTCGATGATCTTGCCGATTTAGATAACGAGCGGTATGTCTGCGTGGGGCGGGAAATGACCAAAATCCACGAGGAATACCTCCGGGGTTCGGCTGCTGAAGTCCGGGACGTTTTGGCAGGCAGAGAAAAGCAGCTTGGGGAATTTTCAGTATATATATCTGGAAAGAAAAAAGATTAACTATTACAATGAAAGTGTCGATAATGGAGTATAAGGTAGGATATCAGTATGACGATCGATAGGATAGGTTCCATAGATCCCATTCAGCCCGGCAAGAAACCAGGAAGGACCGGTGAGGTTCAGCCCAACGCAAAGCCCGATTCCATAGCTCTGTCTTCAGAGGCCATGGAGAAGGGTGAACTGTACCAGGCCATTGAATTGGTATCCGCGGCTCCGGATGTGCGGGCCGAGCGTATTGCGGAACTCCGCAGCAAAATTGACGATCCTTCATACATTAATGATACCATCATTAAAGCCACGGCGGACAAGATTATGGACGCCTTTGGTTTATAATCCAGGCATTACAAACATGGGCGGAACCGGCGGTTCCGCCTTTTTTTTCCCCGGACCGCGGGCTGGGAGGTTTCGAAACTTTCTAACGTTTGAGAAACTTTAGAAAATTTCTTTATTGCGGCATTTTTCGCACCGTTTTAATAAAACGGGAGAAAATGCGAGGTGTGTCCCTAAGTGTAACCGACACTTTAGAGACACACCCTAGGAGCGCGTATGGCAGATATTTCATTCAGACTGGACCCGGAAATTATCATTGGTACGGATACCGTCAACCGGGCGGGGGCCATTGCCGCGTCCCAGGGCGGCCGGGCACTGGTGGTTACCGAACAGGTATTGTATGAAAAACGCAGTATCGAACGGCTCGTTTCGGTGCTGGAGAATTCCGGTGTGGAAGCCATTGTCTTTGATGAAATTCCTTCCCAGGCGACCGCGGATGTGGCGGAAGCGGCGGCGGAACTGGCCCGGGGCGCCCGGTGTACCGTTATCATCGGTTTCGGGGGCCTTAAAACCCAGTCCATAGCCCGTCTGGCGGCGATGATCACCGATTCCAGGGCACAGCTCTTCGATCTCCTCGACGGGAAAAATCCCGCCTCCAATTTCCTTCCGTATATCGCGGTGCCTACTACAGGCCGGGATCCCTTTCTTTTTTCCAATTCCTTTATCGCCGTAGATCCCCGGGACCGGTCGGTTAAACTCATCAAAGCCCCACAGGGACTCTGCGTGGCGGCAATCATTGACGGCGGGCTTTCGGAATCCTTATCCGGGAAGTTCGCCTCCACCACGGCCTTTGATGGTTTCTGCGCCGCCGTGGAAGGCTACTGCTCCACCAAGGCCCATTTTCTGTCCGACGCTCTCCTGGAACACGCCATTACCCTGTATTCAAAAATTATGAATTCCTATGTGGAAAACCAGGTCTTTGACCTTGTCGGGGGATCTACCAACGCGGGGCTGCTCATGGCCATGGGCTGCGCCATCAGTGCCCCTGGGATCGGCACCGCCCTGGCTTACGCCCTGAACAGCCGGTTTCCGGTGGCTAAATCCTGGTGCTCCACGGTGGTCCTGCCCTATGTCCTGGAACGGTTCGTGACCGCCCGGCCGGAAAAGATGGCCAAAGCCGCCGCCCTTATGGGAGAGCCCGTGGAAGGCGCTTCCGTGACGGACGCGGCGAACATGGCGGTGGACAGCATCCGGCGCCGAATGGGGCTGCTTAAGGTTCCCGCGCGGCTCAAGGAATTCGACCTTTCCCTGGATAAACTGGTTCCTGTGGCGGAATCCGCCCGGAACCTGGAGTTCGTGGCCTATTCTCCCAGGACTATTTCCACGGAAGACGCCTACGATATCCTCAAGCAGGCCTATTAGCCGTGATTCCCCTGCATAAACTTGAAAAACTCCCCCGTTCGCAGCGTCTGCGCAAGATATTGAAGATCATTGCCGCTGCTGAGATGGAAATATCCCGGCCGGAAAACGGTTTTGCGGCGGATGTTCCCTATCTGACGGCGGTGCTGAGGCTGCTTGCGGAGGATACCGGTTTTTCCGGCGCTTCCGCGGCTGCTCTTTCATCGGCATGGGAGGCTTTCAGGCTGGCTGAATCCCCGGTTTCGGAACTCTCCCGGGGGGAACTCCTGCGCCGGCTGAACGGAACGCGCCATATTCTCCTCGCCGAAATAGGGAAGCATCCCGCGGACTGGGATTTTATTGACCACGGGGGCCGGCTCGACCAGTCCCAGCGCCGGGTTTTCCCGGGGGTCGCGGTATACCTTGAGGATATCCGCTCTCCTTTTAATGTGGGTGCCATGTTCCGGACCGCCGAGTCCTTCGGGGCGGAAACGCTCCTTCTGTCCCCCCTCTGCGCGGACCCCGGCCATCCCCGGGCGGAACGGACCGCCATGGGATGCATCGCGGTTCTGCCCTGGGAGCGGGTACCCCTGGAGGAACTGCCGGGGCCAGTATTCGCCCTGGAAACCGGCGGCACTCCCCTGGCGGATTTCAACTTTCCGCTGCGGGGAACCGCAATCGTCGGTTCCGAGGAACTGGGGGTCAGTCCCGGGGCGCTTGCCCTGGCGGATCAATCCCTGGGCAGGGTCTCAATCCCTGTCTACGGGGCCAAGGGTTCCCTCAACGCCGGTGTGGCTTTTGGTATTGTGATGCAGGCCTGGGCTTTCAGTTTAAGCCAAAGGCGGTCATAAACCGCAGCAGATTATCCACGGTTAGAATTAGGTCATTTTTTGAGCGTTCCCGGGCTTCCTTAAAGGGGACCGCCACACGGTTGATGCTGAAAATGCCCGAAACTCCCTCGGCGTACGCTCCTTCGATAGTGTCGCCGATGTCGCCCACAATGGCCGCGACAGGAACCTTTTGTTTTTTCGCCCGCCGGGCGACACCGATGACCACCTTTCCCCGGAGACTCTGGGAGTCGATTTTTCCCTCTCCGGTAAAAACCAGATCCGTCCCCTTGAGCAGCCCGTCGAAATCCACCGTATCCAGCACGGTCTCTATGCCCATCTGGAGGCGGGAGCCGAAAAAGGCGACCATACCGCCCCCCATGCCTCCCGCGGCTCCGGCCCCGGGCAGGGACGAAACATCCGTACCCAGTTCTTGCTTAACCATCTCCGATACGGCCCGGAGTTCCCGGTCGAGGGTTTCCACCATCTCCGGGTCAGCGCCCTTCTGGGGTGCGAAAACATAGGCGGCGCCGGTTTTGCCGTACAGGGGATTGTCGATGTCGCACATGGTGACGATTTCCATGGCCTTGAGTTCCGGGAGCAGGCCGCTTATGTCAATCCGGGCTATCCGGGAAAGGGTTCCGCCCACGGGGATGAATTCCTTTCCACCGGAATCGAGAAAACGTACCCCCGCGGCGGCGGCCGCGCCGGTCCCGAAATCATTGGTGGCGCTTCCGCCGAGGCCGACGATCATCTTTCTGCAGCCCCGCTTCGCGGCGTCCGCCATAAGCATTCCCACGCCGTAGGTGGTGGTTTTTTCGGCGTGGAGTTTGTCCCCCACCAAAGGAAGCCCGGCGGCGGCGGCCATTTCGATCACCGCGGTGGTTCCGCCGTCAATAAGGCCGTAAAATCCGGTCATGTCTTCCATGTACGGCCCCTTTACGGGGATTTCTATCTTTTCCCCGCCCAGGGCGGCGAGGAACGAGTCCACACTGCCTTCCCCGCCGTCGGCCACGGGTATGGAAATGACCTCGGCCCGGGGAAGGTATTTTTTTATACACTCTTCCATGGCGGAACATATTTCTCCGGAACTCATGGTTCCTTTAAACGAATCCGGAATGAGAATTATTTTTTTCATTATGGCCTGTCTCCTTGGCGATAAAGATTTCCGTTACGCGGCGGATGCCTTTCATCGTAATTATAGAGGTACTTTCATCAGCCGTATATGGTACCGAAACCAGTGTTACAAGGAAAATACTGGCCTTTGAACCAGGGCTGTTTAAAACTTCTTTATATCCCCGAAAAATTGTATAGCCAGATAATACAGCGCCGCGTCGGCCATGTTCCGGGGATTGAGGCCTGTCCGTTCATGCAGTTTGTTCAGGTGGTACTGGAGGGTATTTTTATGAATACACAGCCGTTCCGCGGTCCGGCTGACGGACCCGTTTGTGTCAAAGTAGACACGGAGCAGGTGTATCGGTTTTTCCATTTCCCGGTCGGTATACCCGCCGAAAATGTGGCGGATGAATTCCATTTTCGAGGCCGGGGATACTTCATCCATAAAAATTTCGAGATTTATTTCGCTGTAAAAGCGTATGTTTCCGGGGACGCCGCGGGCCGCGGCTAAAGCTTTTTGGGCTTTTTCCAGAGCCCGGCTCAGTTTTTGGCTGGGTTCGTCGATTCCCGCCGCGATGGACAAGCCGTACTGTTTTTGAATCTGATCCTGAATTTTTTCTGCGACGGACCGCAGTTTTGCGTCGTCGCAGCCCGCCAGGAGGCATATCATAGAGGACGCGGTTCTGACAAAAACACTACCGCTTATTTCTTCGGTAATCCTGCGGACGCTGCGGTTTACGCTGTCAATGATACGCTGGCCCTTAAGATTGTCGCTGTACGCGCTCAGCCCGGAAATTTCCGCCGCCAGGATCCTCCGGGGGATGGTAACGTCGATACCCATGCCCCTGCCGCGTTCAACAAAGGCCTGCTCATAGGGGACCGTTTCATTGCTGAGCCAGTCGCCGAGGAAGCGCTGCCGTATCCGGTCCTCGAGGTTTTTCAGCTCCGCGGAGTAGCTCTCCAGAAGCAGAATTTCGGTCATCCGCCGTATGATCTGGCTGTATTTGCTGACTTCGCTGTATTCCCCGGTGACACCGATGACTCCGGCTATGTCGCCGTTAAGCATCACCGGTACATTGATGCCTTTCCGGGTTCCTTCGTATTCGTCATCGTCGAATATGGTCAGCTCCTGGAGTTTCTCATCGATGATACGGTAGGCTGCGGCGTGGTACGTGCCGATGCGGGCGGCGTCGGTACTGGCAATGATGATACCCTGGTCATTCATCATATTAACGTGCTGATTTATGATGCCGCTGATATCCGATACAATCCGCAGGGCAATTTCTTTGGAAATAGTCATGATCTTTTCCTGCGTTTATCTTTATTTTCCGGCGGGATGTTTGGGGCGTGTCGTTGTAAAATGCCGGTCCCCCGCGGCGGCCGGCAATGCCGTGCGGCGGGGGTAAACCGGTTCCGCCGGATTAGTGGCTGCTTTCCTTCTTGAATCCCGTGGAGAACCGTTCCAGAAGGCTGTCGATCTGTTTTTTCGACGTTATGTGGAAGTTCTCCAGCACCGACGGTTCGAACTGGTCGAAGTAGACGTTGCCTTTTTCGTATTCGCAGAACATGTTCGCCAGGTACACCGTGTCCACGAGATCCTTGATCTCCGCGGGCGCCGCGGTGGGATCGTGATGGTACCTGATGGCAGCCACCAGGTTTTCCGGGAAGTTCCATTTTTCCGCGATCAGGGCGCCGATTTCCGCGTGGTTCATACCGGCGGCCAGGTCCTCAAAGGTGGACGCGGGAAGGTTTTTCTCAACGCAGAACTGCTTGATCTTTTCCAGAAGATCCGGGTGCACATTGGAGAAAACGATTTTCCCCATATCGTGGAGTATGCCTCCGACGTATACGTCGTCCAGAAGGTTGTTGTCCTTCCGGAAATTCTTAACCAGATTGAAGGCGTAGAACGCGGTCCGGTAGGAATGCTCCCAGAGGGATTTTTTCTCCGCCGTATCGTCCCCCAGTACCTTCTGGGTTCCGTATGAGTACAGCAGGTTCTTGATACCCCTGATCCCGACCATTTTTACCGCCTCGGAGATGCTGTCTACTTTTTTAGCCAGCATGTACTGGGCGGAGTTTACGATCTTAAGCAGGTCGGCGGTCAGGGCGGGATCCATGGAAATCTGCCGGGCAATATCGGTCATTTCCGACTTGGGATCGTTTATCAGTTTCTGCACCAGAAGGATATTTTCCGGGAACTGGGGCAGGGAGTTTACGTTTTCTACAATGGTGCTGGCCAGGATAGAAAGGTTTTCCACCCGGGTCTGATCCAGGGGAATAATAATCCGGGCGACGGTTTCCTTTTCCGTGGCCAGGATATCGAAGCAATCCTCATCCAGGCCGATCTTCTTGAGCATGAGCACCAGGATAACCAGGCCAAGCCCGGCGCCTTCGGTATCGTCCAGTACCTGTGAGAGGGCGTCCTCCAGGTTGTTGTACTGCCGGGAGCGGGCCAGTTTGTCATGGATACGGATAAGCTCCGTTTTTGTAACCGCCACATTGTTCCGGACTTCTATATGAATTATATTTTTCTTTATCTGGAGAATGAGCTTGATATAGAGGCCCTTTTCCTTCTGCATCTGCAGGTAATGGGCAATATTATTAAGGGTATCTTCCTTGAAATTGGCCATGCCGGTTTTATAGTCATCGGGGTTGCCCAGATCGAGACCCCGTTCCATAAAATATACCCGTTTCGTATTGGCTTTCTTGGCGTTAACCGCCAGTTCCTGGACACAGTAAACTATATAATCCTTTAACTTTTCCTGCCCCACATTCTTGAGGAACACCTCAAGGACCTGTTCAATATACATTTCGATCTCATGGGGAAGGGTATATGTGGTAATCGTCAGAGGAATCCCGGATTGAACGGCCTTTTTTATTTTACTTTCATCAACGACCAATTCTTGTGCAGCGGCCATAATTCTTTTCCTTCGTTAACAATACTTTATTTATCGAAACAGCTGGTCAATACCTTTGTATCCATTATATTATAACATCCTGATGCATTCACGCAAGGACCAATTGAGCAACAGCCCGCCGGGCACTGATATGCAGGTACTTATCCCTGCTATTGATAGTATGGCAGAAAAACCCGTAAATTTCTATATAATGGAGTTATTTAACCATGTGGGACCTGGTATTTCTTATAGTGATCATATCCGCGTTTGTTTTACTTGCCCTGATCCGCCCTTTCGTTAAGAATCTCCGGAAAATTGAAGGTCTGGTATTTCTGCCGTTTCTGGCGTTCTTAATAACCCTGGGTATTTTTATTGCCTACGGTTTCAGGCCCGAATGCGTGCTGCTTCTGGTATATACGGCGGTTGTTTCCCTGGTTCACATACCCCAGCTTGTTTCCGTACTAGGCGGGCTCAGAAACGGTGAATTCCTGGAACGCAGGCCGCTGCTGAATGGTATTGCCCTGGTTTTTCTCATCGTTTCCGCCGCTCCGGCCCTGATTTTCGCGCCCTACGATGAAGTTCCCATGGCTTCGGAGGGAGTCGCCGTGGTTCCGGTAAGAGATGAGGGCCTTTTTATCCGGATATACCCGGGCACCGGCGAAAATCCCCGCCCGGAGGGTCTAAAAAGGCCGGTTTTCGCGGTAATTCCCCCGATGTACGGCTCCGCCGCCGCTGTGGACCGGCTCTGTCTGGCTCTGGAGGCAAAAGGCTTTGCCGTTCTTACCTATTCCCGCCGGGATTTCGATATGCCCGCCTTTGGAGAAGGGACAAAGCAGTACAATGTTCCCTTTTTCAGGAATTTTTCCTTTTACCGGACCCTCGCCGGGGTTTCAGAATCAGGCAAAGCGGCCCTGCGGGTCAGGTCATGGGAGGAAACCCGGACCCGGGATATTGAAATACTGCTTTCCTATATCGCGGCCTTCGGCGGTTCGCCGGATTCGCCGCTGGCATCCGCCGATACCGGACGGATCATTATGGCCGGCTACGGCGCCGGCGGGGCCGCCCTGTCCCTTTTAGGGGCTTCCCCGGAGTTTGTATCCGGGAATCCCGGGGTTATTGGGTTTGTTTCTGTGGAAGGTGCTCCCGCGTCCCTGGCGGTGCTTGAGGTTTTTCCCTGGGACACGCCCCCGGATGGTTCGCTCCCCTGGTACGCGGCTCTTTGGGAATCGGTAAAACGTTTCTTCCTTAAAATACATTCCCGGGGTATTGCCGGATACGAAAGCCCAAAACCGCTGCTGCTCCCGGGATTGTTCCTTGTTTCCGACCGTGTCACGGATACCGAATACCGCGACGGACGGTACCGCAGTATTCTGGCAATGCTCCGCGCTTCCCGGGCCCCGTCGGCGCTGGCGGCGGTTCCCGGCGCGGGATACGCGGATTATTCGGATATTCCCGTTAAGTATCCCCTCTTAGGTTTTTTTCTTTCCGGGGAGGAAGCGGACGCATGGAACCGGGATTATTATATTGAAGGCACCGCATCCCTGATGGCGAATTTCGGGGATATGGTGATGGCCGGAGGGACCGGCGGTGAGCCGGAGCTTCCTGAGGCTTCAGGTGATCCGGATTTCTCCGGAGATGCTTTACCGCCGGAAACTCCTGAACCGGCCCGGCCGGAAATTACCCGAACCCGGGTGCCGGGGACTATCCATATTGAAAGCGGCGGGGCCTGGAATTTGATGCCTCCGGAGTATATACTGTCCCAATGACCAGCCGTACATTGGATACGTATTTCAGATCCCTTCTGGACATCGACGGATTCAGCTCCCTGGACAGTTCGCTCAACGGCCTCCAGGTGGACAACGACGGTTCGGAAATCACTAAGATCGCCTTTGCGGTGGACGCGAACACCGAAACTTTCCGGCGGGCAGCGGATGCCCGGGCGGGAATGCTCTTTGTCCACCACGGACTGTTCTGGGGCGCTCCGCGTTACGTTGAAGGAACCTTCCGGAACCGGATTAAATTTCTCCTGGACAGCAATATCGCCCTCTACGGGGTCCACCTTCCCCTGGACCAGCATCCCGAACTGGGAAACAACGCCGGCCTCGCCGAATTGGTGGGTATCGAAAATCCTGAACCCTTCGGCGTATACCGGGGCCGGAAGGTCGGGTTCAAGGGAACCCTGGCAAAACCATTAAGTATCGATGAGGCTGTGCGGCGTGTTTCCTTTATGGGACGTCCGCCCCTGGGTGTTTTCCCCTTCGGAAAAGAGGAAAACCGGACCGCCGCGGTAGTATCCGGCGGCGGCGCCGATGACGCTGTCCAGGCCATGGATGAAGGGATCGATCTGTTTATCACCGGGGAGGCGGCCCATCACATATACCATGAAATTCTCGAAGGCCGGCTCAACATGATCGCCGGGGGCCACTATTCGACGGAAGTCTGGGGCGTCCGCAGGGTCATGGCAAAATGCGCCGAAGAATTGGGCCTGGAAGTCGAGTTTATCGACGTGCCCACAGGATTATAGGAGCTTTAATGGGTCATACCACAAAACAGAAACTGATTCCATTCAGTCTTACCGGGCTGATTATTCTGCTGGACCAGCTTACAAAAGGAATTATCGTACATTTCTGGCCCGAAGACGGTACCTTCATAAAAGATGTATTCGGCAATGATTTCCTGTGGATAATCCATGTACGGAACAAAGCCATCGCCTTCAGCCTCGGGGATAACCTGCCGGATGTGGTCAAGCCTATCCTCTTCAGTGTGCTGCCCCTGATTCTTCTGGCCGTTTTGGTATGGTATTATATGAAATCCAGTGAGTTCACCACGCTGCAGCGCTGGGCGCTGACCGGTATCGTCGGGGGCGGAATCGGCAATCTTATCGACAGGATCTTCCGGCCCGATGGGGTGGTGGACTTTATCAGCGTTAAATTCTACGGGATTTTCGGACTTTCCCGGTGGCCTACCTTCAATATCGCCGACGCCAGCGTCGTTGTTTGCGGGGTCATTCTGCTCATAAGTATTATTTTTAATTTCAGACCCAAGGAGGCTCAGTCAAACCATGAGTAAAAAAAGCAATACCATCTGGTTTATGCTCGGGGCAACGGTTTTTAATATCCTGGTGACTATCATCAGCTTTGTGGTGCTCCTCGTTGTCTATGCCCGGTTTTTGGCTCCGCTGCTGCCCGAGGAGACCGCGGCGTGGGGATTTCCCATTATTTTCATCGGTTCCATAGTGCTTTCATTTGTGGTTTACCGCCTGGTTATTAAGCTGCTGTTTAAGAAAATCGATATGGAAAAATACTTTGATCCGATTTTCGGCCCCCGGAAACCCCCGGCCCGGAAGGATTGAGGGCGTACCGCGGCCGGCGGTAAAACCGCTGATCCGGTTATTATATTCATTTTGAATTAAAAGAATATTATTCCTCTTTAGTTTAAAAACTCAATTTGCCGTGATATAATGGTTTCATAAGATCATCCTGAAGGGACAGCTGTCCTAAAACGGAGACCGATATGATAATCAGCGGTATTTCTATTCGGCGGCTTTCCTGCGCCGCTTTTTTTGTTGCCCTATTTTTGGTGATTCTGCCGGGCTGCTCAAACCCTCTTTCTGAACAGATCACCGGCGGTGAAAAGGACCATACCCCCGAAACCGGAACGGTTCCCGGGAAACCGGATACTCCGGCGGTTATACCGGCGGACAAACAGCTGGCGGTGAGCTGGACCGCGGTCTCCGGCGCCGATACCTACGAGCTGTGGTATGCCGAAGGATCGGTTTCGGGAGAGAAAAAACTATACGCGGCGGATATTACCGCTGCTTCCGGAACCATAAAGGACCTTGCCAACGGTACGACGTATTATGTGTGGGTCAGGGCGAAGAACAGTGCCGGCACCGGCGGTTTCAGTGACGCCGCCGAAGGCACACCCTTCGAGCCGCTTACGGCGCCGGCAACCCCCGCACAGCCGGTCATCACAGCGGTTGGGATGGGTTCGCTTAAAGCCGTGTGGACCGCGGTCCCCGGCGCCGTGGTGTACACTGTTTATTATCATACTGTGAATAATTCCGGTATGGCTTCCAAGGCTGAGAATATCACCGGAACCGAAACAATTTTGGCGGGTCTCGGGAATGCCGTGTCCTACTACGTGTGGATACAGGCGGAAAACGAAAAGGGGACCAGCGGTCTCAGCGATCCGGGCCAGGGGACTACGATTCTGCCCGCGCCCGGCAATATCCAGGTCAGCGGAGCCATCGAAAAACTCCAGGTGAGTTGGAACGCCGTCAGCGGGGCCGATTCCTATGATCTGTATTACAACGCCGGCGGTTCTATCCCCGGGACCCCGGCAAAGACCGGAATAACCGGTACCAGTGTGGTAATAACAAATTTGAAAAACAGCACCTCCTACAATATTTGGGTCAAATCCCGGAAAGGCGGCGTGTACAGTACCGCCGGCAGTCCGGTTAACGGGTCAACCGCCGTCGCCGGCGCCGGAACCATGCAGTCCTTTGCCGGCGACTCGGTGGTTTTTAAGATGGCCTATGTGCCCGGGGGTATTACTTTTCCTATAAACACAAACGACTCCGGGAGCGCGGCCGTGGCGGATGCCTACTGGATCGGCGAAACCGAGATCACCTACGAACTGTACTATACTGTCAGGAAATGGGCCGAAGCCAAGGGGTATGTCTTCACCTATTTAAATGGCCTCCCTGCCAGCGGCAGTTCCGGAAGAATCGGGTCTAACGGGGCGTATTATCCCGCGGTTCCCGGTTCTTCGGGAAATCAGCCGGTGACATCCTTCAGCTGGTATGACGCGGTTATCTGGTGCAACGCATTAACCGAATGGTATAAGGAAAAAACAGGAATAGATCTGGGGACCGTATACAATAACAGCCAGGGACAGCCGATTAAAGTAGTCAGTTTGGATGGATCGAGAAAAGATTCTGTTCTGGATGCCGTACAGCCCGCGGCGGGAGCAAAGGGGTTCCGTTTGCCCTTAAACAAGGAATGGGAGCTGGCCGCCCGCTGGCGGGGCGGCGATTCCGCCAATACCGTGACGGGATTCTCAAATCCCTATTTTACAAAGGGAAATTCCACCAGCGGAGCGGTACTGCCCTTTTCTCCAGTAAACAATCCAACCGCGGCCCAAATAACGGAAGCGGACCGGGTCGCTGTATGGGGCAGCAAAACCGCCGCGGCGGATGTAAAGAGCAAGGCAGGGAATGCCCTCGGCCTCTATGATATGAGCGGAAACGTATCCGAATGGTGTTTTGATTGGTCGGCAACGCTTGCCGGCGCGCGGACGAAACGCGGGGGCGATTATTTTACCGCTTACAGAGGTTCTACGACGATCATAGTAAGCTATATAGGGGATTTTCTCCCTAATAATTGGGATTTCAAAGTCGGCTTCCGTATAGTCCGGACCGCGTATTAGTTTTTTCGGGACCCGCGGCTTCAGCCCGGCGCCATGCCGCGGTGTCCGGTTTTATACCACACAAAACATTCCCCGCCACCCAGTACTCCCCAGCCGAAGCCGGGGCATCCGCATTAACTACACAACAGCCAGCAAAGAAGCATGGTGTCCCGCCGGTAACGCGGGGTGCCGGATGAAAGGGTGTATGAGCGGCTTTCGAGGCCGCAGGCCGACGCGCCGCCATACACCCTTTCATCCGGCAGGACCCCCGGACCCGGTTCCTACCATGCTTCTTTGCTGAGTAATGGTAATAAAGTTAGTGCAGATGCCCCGGATTAATACCCGTCGGACATCGACCGGTTGATATCCCGCTGGTACAGCTCCTGGTACACGTAGCTGCGGTTCTTGAGTTTTTCCTTGATAGGCTGGGCAAAGGGAATGTAGCGCCAGAAGATACCCCGGAGTTCCTTTTCCATCCGCTGGATACCGTCGCTCTCTTTGGTAACCCAGGTTATATAATCCTGGATGAAAAATTCCTTTACATCACCTTTGAACTTCTTCGTGGTAAACCACTGGTAGTAATTGCCCGTGAGTCCTTCTTCCATCCAGTAATAGGACGCCTTTTCCTTGGCGACCTGCCAGCGGAGATCCGCCACCGCGGAGAGGACCGCAATACTGAGGTTTTTCGGGTACATGGGCATGGCTATCCGGCCCCGGCTGGTTGCCCTGTTGAAACGGTCGAAGGGTTCCCAGCAGATACCCATATCGCCGTAGGACGGGATCAATATCACGTAGGGAACGATCCGGTTGAGCTTGTTCTTGTATGATCTGCAGTACGCCTCGGGATCGATGCTTTCGACCCAGGCAAGCTGGCTGATAATATTTTCCCGGTACCCAATATCATTGGGGGTGCTGCGGAAATATTCCTTGATAAGCACCGGAAAATGGTTGCCCTGGCGGCCTATGGTCATTTTTGCCATCTGCCGGACCGTATCGAATTCCGTATCAATTGCCCGAACATCAACCTGCACGGTTCCGCCGGCTTCCTCTATTTTATCCCGCAGGGTCTGGACATCCTGTTCCGCCTGGTTGAAATCCCGCATAAAGCTGTCCAGGTCCCGGTCGGACTTGATCAGGTTTTTGATGATATCCTGAATATCCTGAAAAGCCCGTTTCTGGCTTTCGGTATAGCAGGAATAAATATCCGGAAAACCTTCCAGGGGGTAGTGCTCTTTAACCAGATCCACCTTTTCCGTGAGGTGGTTTTCGAGGATCGTCCGTTCCTCGCTTTTTGCCCGGAGCAGGTTTCTGGCTCCGTCCCGCTTCCCCTCGGCTTTGTCCAGGAGCTGCTGGAATTTGATCTGGGTGTTGTTTTTGGCGACCCGTACTTCATCGGTGCTGGAATTTCTGATCACTCCGGTCCCGACGGCTCTGAACCATTCATCAAGGTAATACACCGGCTGGGACAGATAGTTGTCGTCCACCAGCTTGGCGAAGAATTCCTTTGATTCGGGCTCCAGAAAATTGGGATGCAGGAGGCCGAACCGCAGGGTGTATTTCTGGGGGTCGGAAAGTTTGCCCGGGGTCCTCCGGGCAATACCCAGGAGAAAATCCCAGTAGGCGTTAGTCAGCTGCTGGCGGAAAACGCCGCGGTCTTTGGGGTCTTTGGCGTTTACGAATTTCTGGAGAATCGTATGGACCCGCTGGGCCGCGTCGCCTTCACCGGAAAGGACTTTCTTATAGTAGTTGGGGTCTTCAAACGCCGTATGGGGAACCGATTCAAACCGCTTGGTAATTTCCGGGAACCGCTCTTCCATAAGGTCGACTTCCGGAGTTTCGAGCTGTTCCAGTTCTTCGCCGTCTTCGAAAAGGCTTGAATAATCGGGAGGCCGGGGTTGCCCGGGATTCTGGGATGTTCCCAGCAGGGCGGCGATTTCAGGGTCCATTTCGCCCTGAAATATATCATTTTCGCTCATAATTATTGGTATGGAGAGGATATCTGGAGGTGAGGGGAATTGAACCCCTGACCTTTTGAATGCCATTCAAACGCTCTAGCCAACTGAGCTACACCCCCGGATAATGACAGGACTATAGCCTACTGTGCGGATACTGTCAATATCCGCAGGCAGGCTCCATAGGATACTGTAACAGCCGAAATAGGCCGGCTGTGTCTTTTTATTTTGCTTCTGAGTTCCAGTATATGCAAAGTTTTGCCCGGCGTAAAGCCTTGGGAAAGACTTTGGGGAATTTTGCGGCCGGACAGGGGCCGCAAAATCGGGAATCCGGTGTTTTTAGGGGTTATAAATCTGGTATTCCTCGAGTATTATATATGACAGGAATAATATGGCTGAGAGTTTCGGAAAAGACGGCGGCAGAACAAACCATACCCATGATGTCTTTGCGCTCTCGGAATCTCTGGAGCTTTTTTTCGATGCCGCTAAACTTGGGCTGTGGGAATGGCACCCGGCCACGGGCGAATTTCTGTTTTCCAGCCAAATTGAACTGCTCCTGGGATACGATGCCGGGGAACTTCCCCGGGAACCGGCGACCCGGAAAAAGCTGATCTTTCCGGAAGACGCCCCTGAGACAGACCAGAAACTCCGGGAATGCCTCGAGGGAAAAACCCAGCGGTACGAATCGGAATTCCGCTGTTTCCGGAAGGATGCATCGGTTGTCTGGCTCGAGGAAAAGGGCGCGGTCACCGAACGGGATTCCCTGGGAAAGCCCCTGCGGTTTACCGCCATCATCCAGGAAATAACCGACGTTAAACAATCCTTTGAGGAAGCGTCGAAAAACCTAGAAGAGTCCCGCCGGATGAACCGGCTTATTTTTGAAAGCAATCCCCATATCAACCTTATTTTCAATGATAAATTCCAGGCAATCGACTGTAATTCCGCGGCGCAGGAATTTTTTGCCTTCGACACCCGGGAAGCCCTTCTGAAAGGGTTTTACCAGCGGCTCGAGGAATATTTACCCCCATATCAGCCCACGGGTAAACCGACGGACAGCCTGGAAACCCGGCTGCGGTATACCGTGGAACACGGTGTCTACAGTTTTGAGCTTGAATTCGTCATCAACGGCACCGCGGTTCCTATGAATGCCACCCTGAAGAAAATCGACTTCGGGGATTCTTTTGTGATTGTTATTTCCCTGGTGGACCTCCGTCCCATGCGGGAGGCCCGGAACGAACTGCTCCGCAAGGACCGGCTTCTGCAGGCGGTTAACATCGCCGCGGAAATCCTTATGGCCAATGACCGCCCGGATTTCTTCGGCAGTGTCCGCCAGGCCCTGGAAGTTATGGGTGAAACCGTCAGGGCCGACCGGGCGTATATCTGGAAAAATTCCCTTGATGAAGGCCGGCTTGTGTGTACCCAGGTATGTGAATGGGCACGGTCCCGGGAATCGGACCATGGCATCAGCGGAAATCTGGCTATCAGCTACGATGATTTTATTCCCGATTGGCGGGTGCTTGTTTCTTCCCGGACAAGCATCAACAGCCTGGTTAAGGATATGGAAAGAAGCTTCCGGGAATTTCCCGGCATGGCCGATGTCCGTTCACTGCTGATAATCCCGATCATGCTCAACGGAGATTTCTGGGGATTCGTGGGCTTCGACGACTGTACCACGGAACGGCTCTTCCTGCCGGCGGAGGAGAAACTCCTTAAGTCCGGCGGGACCCTGATCGCGTCCGCCATTGACCGCAATGAAATTATCGGGAATCTCATCAGGGCAAAGGAGACCGCCCAGGCAAGCACCGATGCCAAGAGTGAGTTCCTCTCCCGGATGAGCCATGAAATACGGACCCCCATGAACGCGATAATCGGAATGACCGGGATCGCGAGAAAATCCGGTGACCCCGAAAAAATAACCCACTGCCTCGAACAGATTGACCTGTCATCCCGGCAGCTGCTGGGGATCATAAACGATGTTCTGGACATGTCAAAAATCGAGGCGAATAAACTCGAGATCGAATATCAGGAATTCGATTTTGAAAAAATGCTCCGGAATGTATTTAATGTGATCCAGGTAAAAGCGGAAGAAAAAAACCAGATCTTCCGGTTTAATTTTACCAATACCTTCGGCAGGATGGTGATCAGCGACGAACTGCGCCTGTCCCAGGTTCTTATCAACCTGCTGAACAACGCGGTAAAATTTACCGGTGAGGGCGGAACCGTAACCCTCGCCGTTGATGTGAAACCCTGCGGCAGCGACGAATCCACGCTCCATGTGGAAGTACGCGATACCGGTATCGGTATTTCCGGGGAGCAGCAGGCAAAACTTTTTACTTCTTTCGAACAGGCCGAAGTGGGAACCACCCGGAAATTCGGCGGCACCGGGCTCGGGCTGGCGATCTGCAAAAAAATTATCAGCCTCATGGACGGGAATATATGGGTGGAAAGTGAACTCGGCCGGGGCGCTGATTTTATTTTTGAGGTACCCATCCGGTGGGGAAGCGTTTCCGGGCAGGATGATGCGGCCCCGGCCGGCGGCCCCGAAAATTCAATGCCTTCCTGGGAAGGCAGGAATCTGCTTTTGGTTGAGGACATCGCGATTAACCGCGAAATAATAATTTCGGTCCTTGCGGAAACCAATATCGCCGTGACCTGCGCGGGCAACGGCCGGGAAGCTCTGGAATTGTTCCAGGAAAATCCCGCCGCCTTCGACCTGATCCTTATGGATATCCAGATGCCCGAAATGGACGGCCTCGAAGCCAGCCGCAGGATACGTTCCCTGGACACTCCCTATGCCCAGGAAGTCCCTATCATCGCCATGACCGCCAACGCGTTCAGCGAGGATGTGCGGAACTGTATCGAAGCGGGTATGAACAGCCACGTGGCCAAACCGATCGAGGTGGACCAGCTCATACGCACCCTGTCCCTGTACCTCGATAAGTCCGCCGCCGGCCAGCCTCCGGAAGCGCCGTAAAACCGGACCGGCCTACACCGCCCGGAACCGCCGGATTTCGAAGCATTCGATGCGGTTGCGGCCGGCATCCTTGGCAGCGTACAGCGCCTTATCCGCGTCGGCGATGAGTTCTTCCAGAATCCTGTGCCGCCCCGGGTTGATTTCCGCTATACCCATACTCAGGGTGACCCTCAGGGGGGTCCCGTTTATATGCAGGGTGGACTCTTCCGTCATCCGGCGTATTTTCTCCGCGATGGTAAAGGCTCCCTCCAGGGATGTCCCCGGCAGGATAATGCAGAATTCTTCCCCGCCGTACCGGCCCGCCGCGTCGGTATGCCGGAGCCTGTCCGTAATGATTTCGGCAATACATTTCAGAACCTTGTCGCCCGCGGGATGGCCATGGCGGTCATTGACCTGTTTGAAATGGTCTATATCGATCATTATCAGAGACGCGTACCGCTCTTCCCGGAGGGCAAGGTCAAAATCTCTCCGGGCGACTTTAAAAAAGTTTCTCCGGTTAAGCAGTCCCGTAAGATCATCGAAACTCGCCTGGCTCTCAAGCTCGGACATCAGGGTGTGCTGTTCGCTGATGTCGTAGAACAGGATACAGGTACAGACCGGTTTGTCCCGGTACGGGATCGATGTGACCGAAGCCCTGAGGTATATGTTTCCCGCGTCACCGGCAGCGGTAAATTCAAATTCCCCGCCGGATATTCCGGCGTATTCCCGGGGAAAGCCTTCTATTTCAGACACCGGTGTACCCGGCGTGACCGTTTCAATAGAGGGAAAATATTTTTTCGCTATCTGATTGGAATCAAGGTACCGGCCTTCCAGATCAAGGAGCACAAAACCGTCATGTATCTTTTCCACAATACTTTCTCTGGTGTAGGGGAGCCAATCCTGGGCCTGGAAATATACGATGTAGATCCCCAGGATCAGCAATGTAACGACCAGCGACGCGGAACCGAATTGCATGGGAATGGTTGATTTCGTAATGGTGAATATTATTACGGTTATGCTGGGAATTATGGCTGCTGATAAAAAAACGAGGCGTTTTACTTTCTCCCGGAAAACGGCGTGGGGATAATACCGGATTATCTCCGCGATGCTCAGGACAATAAAAATAAAACAGTACACACTGTGGATATAAAAAAACAATCCCCGTTCAACAATGAGATGCGGAAAGGGCTCTAAGGTAAACTCTATGCTCCGGAAGTACAGTCTCGAATAGGGAAATATACTGACCAGAAGTACCGTACAAAAGGGAAGCACCAGAAACAGGGGGCGTATAAACTTCCGGGTTATTCCGCGGTTATTGTAATCCCGTATAAAGAGGTAGAACACGACCGCAAAAAACGCAACCCCGCAGTATTGTACCCGCAGGGCTGTGTACGCCGATCCGAGACTGCGGGAATCGAGTTCCAGCAGGTAACCCCAGGAATAGAAAAACGCGGTCATTGACAGATGGAAAAAATACCGGGATTTCGGGCTGCGGTGCATACGTATAGCCCAGATCAGCAAAAACGCCGATACCAGGCACACCGCGAATTGAATTAAAAAGAATGGATTAATTCTTTCCATCTAGTCAGTATAGTTCCGGCGTATGATGATTCTGTCGAAAGTTTTGTACCTTATTAAGATAAACCGCTTATTTCCGCGGGAAATGACAGGAATACCGTGAAATTTCCAGTTGACGTTAAATTGCAGTACATTATAACCAGAAAGGATAAATGTTTCCCTGAACCCGCAGGGGACGGCGGTACATCGGTATATTTAAAAACACAGAGGAGCCCACTATGAAAAAAGAACAGGCCGATCCCGGCAATATATGTTTCGGTCCGGAAAAATCAAATCTGACTCCGCTCCAGAAAGCGGTTACCAAAGGCGCTACCGAAGAGCCCTTCAACAATGAGTACTGGGACAATTATAAACCTGGCCTCTATGTGGATGTGATTAACGGTGTTCCGTTATTCGCGTCCACCGAAAAATACGATTCCGGAAGCGGATGGCCGAGTTTCTGGCAGCCCATTGATATCGGCCGGCTGGAGCTGATCGAGGACCGGTCCCACGGGATGGTCCGCACCGAAGTCCGTTCCCGGAGTTCCGGCGCCCATTTAGGCCATGTTTTCAACGACGGGCCGGATCCCACGGGTCTCCGCTACTGCATGAACTCCGCCGCTCTCCGGTTTATTCCCGCTTCGGACCTTGAAAAAGAGGGATTATCCGAATATGCTGGTCTCTTCAAATCAGAAACCTGACGTCCCGGTAAAACCTTTGCCGGCGCGCGGGTCCTTTGTCGGCGGTTATTTATGGGAAATTACGATGTTGTATTCATTGATGCGGATGATACCCTGTTTGATTACGCCGCGGCGGAACGGTTTTCCCTGGAACAATCCTTTGGTGAGTGGGAGCTCCCGTACAGCGATTCCGTACTGGAACTCTACGCGGCGGTAAATAAAAAGCTCTGGGCCGAATATGAACAGGGAACCGTTACCCAGGAGGATCTCCGGGTCATCCGGTTTGAGAAAATTTTCGGAGAACTGGGCATCGGCGGCGACCCCGGGGTCTTCAGCAAAGTGTACCTGTCCTGGCTGGCCCGGAGTTCCTTCCTCCTGCCCGGCGCGGAAAAAATCTGCGCCTACCTCAGCGGAAAATACACCACGGCGGTTATTACCAACGGTATCCGGGATGTACAGGTTTCGCGGATCAGGGATTCCGCAATCCGCGATTATATTGGCAGCCTCATCGTTTCCGAAGAGGCGGGCTGCGCCAAACCAAACCCCGCGATATTCGAGTACGCCGCGGAAAAGCTGCGGTACAAAGACAAGGAACGGATGATCATGGTGGGGGATTCCCTTTCGTCGGATATACAGGGCGGGATCAATTACGGCATCGATACCTGCTGGATCAACGCGAAACAACTTGAAGTTCCCGGGAACATCCGGCCGACCTACTGCATCCGTTCCCTGGAAGAAATAACGGATATACTGTAAAAAGTCAGTCTTTGGCGGACCGCTTCTTTTTAAGCAGGGCGTTCAGTTTTTTCTGAAGCGGGGCTTCGTCGAGGCGTTTTATCCGGCGGCAGCAGGTGCCGCCGCTTCCGATATCTTCCAAGTACCGCGGCTCCGCTTCTTTTTCTTCGGGGCACCGGTAATAGGTTGCCGCCGGCAGATACCCCGCGGCAGGTCCCAGTTTGGCGCCGATGTTTTTCCCGCCGTCGCCGCCCTTAAGCAGAACCTCCGAATCCATGAGCACTTCGTAGCAGCAGGGATCATTGGCGATCCGGAGACCGAACTGGTTCGGTTTTTCCAGATCGTAATTGCCGCCGGCTGAGCGGTTGCTGCCGAAATACCGGAGACGGTACCCATAGTTGAAACTGTCGCCCCACCGCCAGATGGTCCTGCAGCCTCCGCCGCAGAAATACTCCCACTCATCTTCGGTGGGCAGGCGGAATCCCGCCGCCGCGGAGCTGCTGATAAGCTCTTTGTAGGAAACGGGTTTATACAGTTCCGCGGTGATTTCCCCGTCTTTTTTCCGGAGCCTGAGAGCTTTAGGGATCACCTTTTCATTCCGTTTTGAATTTATGAATTTTTCCAGGGTTTCCCGGAATACTTTGTTTTTGGAGAATTCCGGATCATCCGGAGAAACCCGATGCCAGCCTATCTCGCGGGGAACCCGTTCTACCAGCATGGGCGGAATGTCCGCGGACCGTACCGGGGACATCCTCGCGGCGAGGTACGCATGCAGGGTTCTGACGCTTTCAAAACCGAAACTTTCCAGCAGCTCCCGGGCGCTCCGGGAATCGATACCTTCGGAAATACTGTTCCACCCCAGGACAACCCTGCCGCCGGGAACAAACACAAACTCATCGCCGTTGTTGAGGTATACCGCGGTTTCGGTGGAGAGACCAAAGCATTCGAATTTCCTGCAGTCCAGGAAAGTAAAGTCGGTGTAATGTCCGGAAAGCGATTCTAGGACGGCCCTGCGGCCGTTTTCGTTAAGGTTATCGTAATCAGGTTTTTTTAGAATCGTCATAGCATACATAAGTATATCATTCATTCATCAAGCAAACAATGAATTCGCGGAGTACCCGCAGTATGGGTAATCCGGCACAGCAGCATGGTGTTACCAGGTCCTGGGGGCCCGTCAGATGAAAAAAATCCCACAGGGCGGTATTTCTTTTCATCTGACACCCCGCGCAGCCGGGGTGTGCCCTGCTGCTATGCCGGCTTTTCTGAAATAATGCGGTTACCCGGCTCTACTTCCGCTGGCGCGTGGTTTCGTAGAACAGTATGCCCGCGGCCACGGAGACGTTAAGGGAATCAATTTTACCCTTGGACGGAACCGCGATAAGCCCGTCGCAGGCTTCCCTGAGGAGCCGGGAAATCCCGGAACCTTCGCCGCCCAGGATAATGGCGATTCTGCCCCTGAGGTCCTTTTTAAAGACCGGCTCCCCGGCCATATCGGCGCCGTAAATCCAGAAGCCCGCTTCCTTGAGATCCTCCACCGCCCGGGGCAGGTTTGCCACCTCGGCGGCGGGCACCCAGGAAACCGCTCCCGCGGATGTCCGGGCGATAATCTCCGCGTGTTTGGCGGTCCGCCGGTTCCGGGTGATTACCAGATCCACCCCGAATTGGTCGCAGGACCGCAGGATGGCGCCGAAATTGTGGGGATCGGTGATTTCATCAAGGATTACCACCAGGGCATCGGAGGTTTCCTCCAGGCCCGCGATAAAATCGCCCACCGTAATCTCCGGTGATTTTCCGGAATCCTCAATTGTCAGTGCGATCCCCCGGTGGTCCGGGGCAATCCGGTCCAGGTCATGGGTCCCGACCCGGTCGATCCGCACCTTGTGCTGGTTCGCCAGATTCATGATTTCCCGGGCCCGGGGGCCGGCCTTGGCCACCAGGAGCGGGCCTTCAGCCCGGCCCGATCTGATCCGTTCTTCTATCGCGTGAAATCCCGTGAGATAGTTCATGGTTATTCCGTCTCGTAGGTCTGTCCGTACCGGACAACTTCCGTATTGGAATACCCGTTTTCCCCAAGGTATTTCTTAAACGCGGTCTGGGCTTTGGGTTCACCGTGGACCAGGAATATTTTCTTGAGCCGCGACGTGTCGATGGCGTCGAGCCATTCCTTGCATTCGGTGTAATCCGCGTGGGCGCTGAAGGCGTTGATTTCCTCCACCGCGGCGTTCCGCTTGTACCACTGGCCGTGGATTTTGACCTCCGGCTCCTTGTCCCTGATCCGGCGGCCGAGGGTATTCTGGGCCATGTACCCCACGGTAAGAACCGTCGTATTCGGGTCCTCAATGCTGTTGATCAGGTGGTGCTGGATCCGGCCGGCTTCGCACATACCGTCTGCGGAAATGATAATCAGCGGCCCGGGATGGTCGTTGAGCGCCTTTGACTCATTGACGCTGGTAGTAAAATGGAGTGAATTGAATCCGAAGGGATTCTTATGGTGTTTGATGAAAGCCTCGTGAATTTCTTCATCATAGCATTCCGGATGAACCTGGAAAATGGTGGTGGCGTTGGTGGCCATAGGGGAATCCACGTAAATCGGGATTTCCGGGATGATCCCCTGGTCCACCAGCATATGGAAGTAGTACACCAGTTCCTGGGTCCGTTCGATGGCAAAGGCGGGAATGAGTATCCGGCCTTTGTTTTTTATCGCCCGTTTGGCAACCTCCGCCAGCCGCTCCATAGCGTCATGGGTGGAATCGTGCCGCCGGTCGCCGTAGGTGCTTTCCATGACAATATAGTCCGCCGCCGGAATCAGGGCGGGGTCCCGGATTATGGGTTTATTCTTGCGGCCCAGATCCCCGGTATAGGCTATTTTTATTTCCTTGTCTCCGTCCTGTATTGTGACGAACGCGATGGCCGAGCCGAGAATATGGCCGGCGTCGTAAAACTCCAGGGTTATACCGTCGCCGATGGTCATGGGGCGGTTGTATGAAATTCCCACAATCTGGTTGGTCGCCTGAATAGCGTCTTTTTCGTTGTACAGAGGTTCCCAGTCGAATATTTCGCCTTTCTTCTGGGCCTGTTTTTTAAGGTACACCGCGTCCCTGGCCTGAATATTGGCGGAATCCATCATAATGAGATTGGCGATGTCCCTGGTGGCGGAGGTGGCGAAAATATTGCCTTTGTAGCCGTTTTTCGGAAGCATGGGAAGCATCCCGCTGTGGTCATAGTGCCCATGGGTCAGAATGGCCGCTTCGATACGGTCGGTTTCGATCCCGAAATTCCGGTTTTTCCGGTCCGCTTCGGCCCGTTTCCCCTGGAACGCGCCGCAGTCGACGAGATATGATTTGCCGTTGACTTCAAATATGTGTTTCGAACCGGTGACTTCCTCGGCAGCGCCGAGGGAATAGAGTGTTACTGCCATATACTATAGGATACCGTATTTTTCAGGGGAAAAGAAGGAAAAAGTACCGTGAATTGGCGTAATCGCATTATATATTGCTCCTTATACGTACATGATGCGATTACACTGGCTTGCATGCGGCCGCCGGGTATGGGAGACCGATTCCGGGCTTTACTCCCCAACAGCGGGCGCCTGGAGGGCGGCTTCTGTTACGGCGCCCTTTTCCGCGGGCCGATCGGTTTTTCCGTAAAGGCCCGGACTGATTTCGGTTTGCACAGGCAGGCTAATACTTCATTCATGCGCCGTTCCTTTTAACAAATAAAATCGGTATGCCGCTGTCCGGAATGCGCAATTCCCCCGGAATCCGCCGGACTTTTCCGGATTCTTAGAATAACCTGTTGGTATAAAAATGATTCCGTTAGTATATTCTATTATAGACAGTGAATTACAGGCTATACGTAACCTTTTTCGTTTTCCGGGAGTTATTTCAATATGTACCGAAACAAAAAAAAACATCTCTTAAACAACTTCGTATTTGCCGCGGTCCTGACTGCCGCGGTTTTTGGTGTCTTTGCATGCGCCTCCGGGGCAAAAACCGGCTCCGACCAGTACGGCGGGCTGGGCAAGGCTTCGGATCCGATGCCGTTTATGACGGAAGCCCGGACCGGGACGCTGCCCAACGGCCTCCGCTATTATATTCTGGAAAACTCCCGGCCGGAAAACCGGGCGTACCTGACCCTGGCGGTCAACGCCGGCTCGGTGCTTGAGGAAGAGAATGAACGGGGCCTGGCCCACTTTGTGGAGCACATGGCTTTTAACGGGACAACCCGTTTCCCCGAGGCGGACCTTATCAATTACCTCCGTTCCCTGGGTATGCGCTTCGGCCCGGAGGTTAACGCCTACACGTCCTATGACGAAACCGTCTACGGCATTGAGGTTCCGGTGGAGCTTGACGCCGCCGGCCGGAAAACCATCCCCGAAAAAGCCCTGGCGGTGATTGACGACTGGACCTATGCCATCACCTTTGACCCCAAGGATGTGGATGATGAACGGCTGGTTATAATGGAAGAATACCGCACCCGGCTCGGCGCCAACGAGCGTGTCCGGCGGCAGATGCTTCCGGTTCTGTTCGAAGGCTCACCCTACGCGGACCGGATGCCCATCGGCCTCCCCGAGGTCATCCAGAACGCCCCGGCGTCACGTCTGGAAGGCTTCTATAAAAAGTGGTACCGGGCGGACAATATGGCGCTTGTTTTTGTGGGGGACTTTGACGGAGCCGCTCTGGAAGCAAGCCTGGCGGCAAATTTTACCGCGCCGTCCCCGGCGGATACGCTGGACCGTCCCTATTACGATCTCCCCTCGCCGCAGAAAGGTAAATTCCGGGCCGAAATTATAACCGATCCGGAGCTTTCCTATACCAGGATCGATATGTACTACAAACGGGCGCCTCAGCCCGTAGAGAATACCCTTGCTGCCTACCGCCAGGGAATAATCGAGAACCTCATCAGCCGAATGCTTTCCCTGCGCTTCGACGAAGCGTCGTATAAACAGGAAACCCCCTATGCCGCGGCCGCCGCCGGCAGTGTCCGGTACGGCTGGTCATCCCGGTTCTATATTTTCTCCGTGGTATCCAAAACCGGGACCGCGGAGGCTTCCCTGGAAGCGGTGCTCCGGGAAAAGGAATCCATGGTCCGGTACGGATTTACCGATGATGAAATTGACCGGGCAAAACGGTCGATGCTTTCGGATCTGGAACGGATGGTTTCCGAGAAGGACCGCCAGCAGTCGAGTTCCTTTGTGGATGAATTTACCTCCCATTTTCTCAGTGATCAGGCGGTGGTTGATATTGAATGGGAACTGGACGCGGTCCGCCGGATTCTGCCGGGCATAAGCTCAAAGGAAATAACCGCCGCGGCGAAGAACTTTTTTGCCGCCGATGATCTTACGGTCTTTGCCGTTGCCCCGGATTCCGAAGCCGCAAGTCTCCCGTCCCCCGAAAAAATACAAACCATGGTAACCCAGGTCCGGAAGGCGAAAATTGATCCCCCGCAGCCGTCGGTTATTGGTACGGATCTTTTGGATAAAAAGCCCTCCCCGGGAACCATCATCTCCGAGCGGCAGGATCCCGCCACGGGAACGATTGTTTGGGAACTGAGCAACGGGAGCAGGGTGATCCTCAAGGAAACCGCCAATAAAAATGATGAAATCGTCCTTTACAGCCTGGCCCGGGGCGGTACCACCAGCTCCCCGGAATCGGAGGATGTGTCCGCGTCCCTGGCGGCGGACATGCTCAGTGTGTCCGGTATGGGACCGTATTCCCGGACGGACCTGACGAAGATGCTGGCGGACAAGCAGGTTTCGGTAGGCTTCTGGCTGTCCAGTTACCTCCGTGGGTTCCAGGGCATGGCCGCGGGAAAGGACGCGGAAACCCTCTTTGAGCTTCTCTACCTCAGGTTTACCCAGCCCCGGATCGACGAAGACGCGGTGGGAGCTATGATGGACCAGTACCGGACATCCCTGGCCCAGCGGAGCGAAAACCCGGAGGCGGTCTTTAATGATGAAATCCAGCGGGTGGTATACGGGGGGAATTCCCGGTTCGCTCCTCTGACACTGGGCGATCTGGAAAAAGCCTCTATTGACGACGCTTTCGGATTCATCCGGAAATCCCTTAATCCCGGGGATTATACTTTTGTATTCATCGGGAACCTCGACATTCCGCTGTTCCGTTCGCTGACCGAAACGTACATCGCCTCCATTCCCCGGGGACAGACCTGGGATCAGTGGGATACGGTTGATTTCAAACGGCCGGGAAAAACCGAGTCTGCTGTCCGTAAAGGCCGGGAGGAAAAAAGTATTGTCTTTATGGGCTGGTACGTTCCCAAGGTGTATACCGAACGGGAAGGTATTGTGGCCGGAGCCCTGAGCGAATATCTCGACATCAGGCTTACCGAGGAAATACGGGAAAAGCTCGGTGGTGTCTATTCCGTCTCGGTCAGCGTCTCCCTGACCCCGATTCCCGTGGGCGAACTTTCCATGGGTGTTTCATTCTACTGTGATCCCGGCCGGGCGGATGAACTCAGCGCCGCCATCGAGGCGGAACTCCGGCTCGTCGCGGACGGTTCAATTAATACGGATACCCTTATCAAAACCACCGAAGCCATGAAGAAAACATACGAGCAGTCCATGCAGAGCAATTCCTACATTGCCCGGAATTACGCCAATTTCTCGGTGCTTCTGGACCTGCCCTTCGGGCGGCTCGACGCGCGGCCGGAACTGTACGAATCGGTTACGGCGGCGGATATTCAGAAAACAGCCCGGGAGCTCCTGTCAGGCGGGCCTGCCCGGGTAACATTATATCCCGAAGGGAGGTAGCGTCAAATAATATAGATTATTTGACTCTTTCCTATTGTAAGTTTTTCTGATGTAAAGAATTCTTTACATCAGAAACTCAAAGTTAAGGAGTATAGTTCATGTACATTGACCCCCTGTATATCATCCTGGTTGTTCCGACACTCATTTTGTCCCTGGTTGCCCAGGTTCTGGTAAAGTCCACTTTTTCCAAGTATTCCCATGTGCAGAGCTCAAAACATATTACCGGACGGGACGCGGCGGCCTTGCTTATGCAGGTTAATAAAATCGGGGATGTTAAAATTGAAGGAGTCAGGGGGTCCCTTACGGACCACTACGATCCGTCAGCCAAGGTGCTCCGCCTTTCGGAACCTGTGTACGACCAAACCTCCATCGCGGCCATCGGAGTCGCCGCCCACGAGACCGGCCACGCCATTCAGCACGCCGTATCCTACGGCCCCCTGAAGCTGCGGAGTGCCCTGGTGCCGGTGGCGAATATCGGTTCATCCTTCGGGCCGTGGCTCGCCATCCTCGGCCTGATTCTTTCGTTTCCGGTACTCTTCGATCTGGGAATTATCCTTTTCAGCGCGGCGGTATTGTTTTACGTGGTTACCCTGCCGGTGGAGTTCAACGCGTCCTCCCGGGCCATACAGATTCTGCGGAGCAACAACGTTCTTACCGAAGAGGAACTCGGGGGTGTTAAGAAGGTTCTCACCGCCGCGGCGCTGACCTATGTGGCATCGGCCCTGACGGCGATTGCCAACCTGGTACGGTTCATCCTGCTCCGGGGCAGCCGCAGAAGGTAAATCCCACCGGCGGCGGTTCCGGTTCGGTTTTATTCCCAGGGAAAATCGCTGCCCCCGGCGACCCAGTCCACGTACTGGACCGCGGTCCGGGGGGATCTCCCGTTGAACCACCGCTCCCAGCGCAGGGCATTCTCCCTGAAACGTTTCCGTTCATCCCCGGACTCGCCGGTTTCCTCCGGCAGCAGTCCCCGGTGTTCCGCGAGGAATTCCGCGATCCGCAGATATTCATCCTGGTCCGGTGCCGTGAATACCACCGTAACCCCGAAACGGTCCGCCAGTGATAGCTGTTCCTGCATGGTATCAAAGGCCCGGACATCGCCGGTGGCATGGGCTTCCGCCGCAGCCGCCATGCTTGGCCGGTCGGAAAACCGTTCCTTGACCAGGTGGCGCCGGTTGCTGGTGGCGTAGACCACCACGTTCCCGGGTTTGGCCTCGATGCCGCCTTCCAGAAGGGCCTTTAGGGTGGTGAAGGAATCATCGGTTTGCTCAAAAGAAAGGTCATCAATAAACAGAACAAAGCGAAGCGCCCGGACCGCCAGGGTGTCCAGTATGGCCGGCAGTTCCAGGAGATCCCGTTTGCGTACTTCCACGAGCCGCAGCCCACGGCGGGTATATTCATTGCAGACCGCTTTGACCGTAGCGGATTTCCCGGTTCCCCGGTCGCCGTAGAGCAGCAGATTGCCCGCGGGTTTTCCCTCAAGAAAACGCAGAGTGTTGGAAACGACCATCGAACGCTGATCCTCATATCCGGAAAGGTCCGCCGGCCGTATCGGGTCGGGGTTCAGCACCGGTATGAGACCGGATTTTCCTGTTTTGTCTTTCTGCCAGTAAAACGCGCCGCCGGCTCCCAGGATCCCGGCGCCGTTGCTGCGGAGGTACTCGGCGAACGCGGGCAGGGCGGCGCCCCAGTCCCGGCCGGGAACAAAAATGTACATGGCCGGATGTTTTTCCCGGGCTGTCTGGAGATTCGCCGCCAGCGCGGCACAGGTTTCATCCGCGGCGTTTTTCTGATCCGCCAGGCCTGCGCTGCCGAGCATCTCCGCGATCCTGCGTCCCAGGGCGGGAATGTCCGCCTGGGCTATTCTGCCCAGGCGCTGGAGGTCGGTCCTTGCGGCGGCGTAGAGAATATTGCTTGAGCAGTCCCGGCCGCAGAGTTCCGCGGTGCGGGTAAATTCATTGTCGTCCGCTGCGGTAAGCAGAACAGTCTTTTCGTAAAAAGACGCTTCCCGGCTGCTGCGGCTGTACTCCCGGATAAAGGCCGCCCAGGAAGCGGATATTTCCAGCACATATTCCCCGGAAAGAATCTCCGGCTCGTCCAGAACTCCGCGGAGAAGTTTCCGCAGTTTCCGTATGAGGATATGTTCTTTAAGAGCGGTAAAGACCGTAAGGCCCTCAAGGTCCGCCAGCAGGGGGAAAAATGGATCCGCAGTATTCATGGTTTCATATTAAAGAAGCTTATGAGGCTTGGGTAGGGGGTCCTGCCGGAGGAGTATGACGCGTGTCCTCCGGGACATCCGGAATTTGCGCCTCACGCTTCTTTGTTTGATAATACATAATATAAAACAGGTACCCTGCGGAGGCTCCCATGAATACCGTAATCCGTCATCTGTACACCCACCTAACCATTTCCTTTGATATGCTCATGGATGAAATCGACCACTGTCCGGATGATCTGTGGAATACGGAAGCCGGCGGCTTCGTCTTTTTCCAGCAGGTTTACCATACCGTTATGGGAATGCTTTTCTGGACCAGAACGGAGAAGACCATTCCGTTTGAAGATCCTTTCAAGGAGCGGAACCTCTATCCGGAATTTGAGCGTAAGCCCCATGGGAGTATTTCCAAAGAAGAAATGAAAAACCTTGGGGAGCGTCTCCGGGGGCTGCTGGAGAAATTCTTTGCCGAAAAGGATGATGCCTGGCTTTTGCTTCCCAATGCGCTTTTCGATAAGATCCTCAATATGGATGTTATCCTCGCGCAGATCCGGCACATCCAGTACCATGCGGGCCACTGCGACAGTATACTCAGGGAGCGGAACCTTAAAGTACCGGAGTACCGCGATTACTTCGGGGACGAACCTTCGGCCTGAAAAGACTTTCCCGGATCAGGGGATACGGTTGACGGGAAAGTATTCCTTGAGGGGCCGTTCCGTTTCCAGGGGTTCCACGGGATTTCCCAGCGCCACCGAAGCGGCGGGATAAAAGTTTTCCGGTATGCCTAATTCCTGGAGCCAGTTGTCTTTGCTCTGGAAAGCCAGTACGGTTCCCAGGATATAGACGCTGCCGATATTGATATCCGTCGCCATAAGCATCATATTCTCCGCGATGCACGCGGCGTTGGCCACTTCAATATGGACCGACTTCGTCTGCCGTGAAGAAATAATAATCAGTGTGGGCGCCCCGTAGAGCAGGTCCTCATCCGTACCGCCCACTGCCTGGGCAATAGCTTTCCGTATGGTGCCCAGGATCCTTTCATTCTGAATCACCGTAATATGTACCGATGTGTAATCGCTTTTCGCCACCGGCGCGGCGCAGCCCGCGTTTATTATCATATTCAGGGCATGGTCGGGAATCTGTCCCGGTTTAAAACTGCGGGTTGACCGCCGCCGCGCGATTGTGCGTAATGTATCCATGGGGCATTTCCTTTTTTCTATTACAAAGTCTAGTATATTATCGGAAAAAATAAAGGTTTCTGAAAAACTGAGGATTTAGGCGGAAACTTTACTATACTATTGAATATGTACAAGTATCTTCTGATAGCAGTCATTCCCCTGTGTGTATCCTGCGGCAATAAAAAGACACAGGAACGGGCCGCTCCGCCGCTCCCTTCTTCGGGGTACAGCGTACCCGCGGATCCGGTACTCCCCGAAATGCCTCCCCGGGCGGGGTTTACCGGGGAAATCAACGACTTTATGCGGAACATGGTTTTTACCAATGCCGTTCCCACGGGATACTATTCGGTTCCTCCGATACGCAACATCATTACCGGTATAGAGGACAGTGAAATTCCCTGGACCGGCATAGAGGAAAATGCCGTGGAACAGATTTGGGGCGGTATCCAGATTCTGCTCCGGGCGGATTCGGATCCGGGCGGCGCGGTCAGCATAACCGCGGAAAACGGCGGCAGAATCTACACGGAAACGGTTGAGCTCACGGAAGCAGTGGATTACAGTAACCCCGATACGGTCCTGGGATTTTACGCGAATATTCCCTTTGAAAATAAATTCTGGCTGGGGACCGGACGGGAATGGAAATTTTCTGTTCGGGCGCGGGACTCTGTTCTGGCGGAAAATACCATCGGGCTTGCGCCCCTGGAGGAGATTTTCTGCGAAACCATTGATGACACACCTTTCAGAATTAACACAATTAAAAACGCGCAGATCGGACGGGATTACATCTTCCGATGTTCCGGGGACATGGCGGATATCGTTGTGGTGTATTACAGCCCGGATTACTCGTTGTATGAACCGGTGGTATACCTTATTCCGGAAACAAAAAAAGAAATAACCGATATCGGGTTCCGCTGGAACAGTGCCGCCGTCTCCGGAGTGTATATAATCAAAGCCTATCCCCTGGAGAAGCTTCCCGCGGAGGAGCAGGTCTATCCTGTTTTTGAGTATATTGCCGTGGGTATGCCGTAAAAAATGTGGCATTGCCGGCGGAGAGATAGTATATTTTAAGTATAGCCGTACGCAAGAAACGGGTAAGAAACCCGAATACATATAAAGGAACCATGTATGTCCAGAACTACCGTTATCATGTGCGCTGTTTTTGTGCTCCTCGGCCTGGTGATGCTCTTCTCTCCTTCGGGCTTTGTGTCCGCTCTGGTGGTGGGGATCGGTATCGCCGCTGTTATCAACGGCATACTCAATCTGGTTAATGTCCGTACCCTGGTAAATGACAAAGCCTTTCAGCGGGCCATTATCATCAGGGCGGTTGTCAGCATTATCGTCGGCCTGATCGCGATCATCGCGCCCCTGGCTTTTGCGGGAACCGTGTGGACCGTGGTCATTTATATTATTGCCGCGGAACTCGTTATTTCCGCGGGGCTCGAATTATACGGAGTCTGGAAAATGCGGAACGCCGGTGTGGCCTTCGGCCCTTACGTAATTGAAGCAATCATCACCATACTTCTGGCGGTGGTGCTTTTTATTATCCCGGCCACCATCGGCCTTACGGTGGTGCGGATCCTCGGCGGGATAATCATCGCCGCGGGTATCGTGGGATTTATCTGGGCTCTCCGGACCCCAAAAGATCCGGTCCCTCCGGGAGTGTGAACCGATCAGGACAACTGTATTTATTCTGGGATATATCAAAGAAGTTCGGAAGGAAATTCCATGGGGTCCTGTCAGATCCCAAAGGCCGTATGCAGCTCTCTTCTCCGGGGGCAGTACGGAGCCGGTTAAGCCGGAAGGCACCCGGCCGTAATGGTAACGGCAGGACCCGCGGCGCCGGTAAAACCGGATGCTTTTCGGATTGAAAAGCCCTGTGTTTCCCCGTATACTGTGTATATTAATTTACCCGTTTAAGGACAAAGAAAAAACACAGCCCGGTAGGTAGTCCGGGCGGCCCGCGGCGGCTTAGTAACCTTCGAAAGATGTCCGTCTTTGTCTCCGGAATCATTGTATTCAGGAGTCAAGGATGGAAGAAACACGATGCACAATTTTATTTGACGGCCAGTTCTGGATAGCCCTGGTGGAAAAAACCGGCGGCGACGGCACTGTTTCGGTTGGTAAATATACCTTCGGCAGTGAACCGGCCAATACGGAGGTCCGGGAGTTTCTCCTGTACCGGCTTGCTTCGGTACGGACCTTCCCCAGTCCGGTCGCGGTCAGAATCAAAACGGACCGGAGCAGAGCCGAACAGGACCGGACAACGAGAAAATCCAGGGATATCTATAAGGATCTCCAGAAAGAGTATTTCGCTGAAAAAAAGAAACAGCTCACCCGGGATGACGCCGCGGACCGGGCTGAAAAATTCCGGTTAAAAAAAGAAAAGAAGAAACAGAAGCGGCGAGGGCATTAGAAGATGGATATACGGATCGAACGTCTGGATGAACAGGATATAAACCGGTTCTCGGATCTGGTCAACACTGTTTTTGACCGTTTCGTGGGGCCGGATTATTCGGACGCGGGGAACAGAACCTTCAAGGAATATACCGACCCCGCGCGCATGGTCCAGCGGCTGCGGGCCGGGGGTGATTTCTTTGCCGCCTGGGACGGAGAGACCCTTGCCGGCGCCCTGGAGATCCGGGACCAGGACCATGTCTCCCTGTTTTTCGTTGACGAGCGGTATCACGGCAGGGGCGTCGGCCGGAAGCTGTTCAGCTATTATACCGGCCTTCTCCGCCGGGAACATCCCGGTATCCGGCAGGTCACGGTTAATTCATCCTTGTACGCTGAACCCGTATACGCGGCCCTGGGATTCGAAAAAACCGGAGAAGCTATGGAACGGGACGGGATACGGTTTATCCCTATGGAATACAATCTTTGATTGTACCGCGCGGGTTTTGTATAAAAAAGGAAGTCAAATGGAATCCCTGAATGAAAGTATTGCCGCCGCCATGGACTGCGGCGGGCTCGACATAATCGAATACCTTCCGTATATACTCCAGGATTTCTGGGATATTGGGTCTTCGCCGGAGGATATCACCGGACTTGTTAAAAAATATAAGAAAAATCCCTCCAGCCTCGAAGTGCTGGACCTGGGATCCGGCAAGGGGGCGGTGTCAATTATTCTGGCGTCGGAACTGGGCTGCCGCTGCCACGGAATCGACGGCATAGGGGAATTTGTTTCCTATTCGCAGGAAAAAGCCCGGGAATACAAAGTTGATTCCCTCTGTACCTTTGAAGAGGGGGATATCCGGACCATGCTGCCCGGCCTCGGAAGGTTCGATTGCATTATCCTGGGCGCCATCGGTCCTGTGCTGGGTGATTATTTCAAAACCCTTTCGGCCCTTGGGGTCCATCTGAATGACGGCGGGATAATTATTGTCGACGACGCGTACACGGAAGATTCCGCCCAATTCGAACGTCCGGGACTGCTGAAAAAGCCGGAACTGCTGGACCAGATAGCCCGGGCGGGCATGGAACTTGTTGATGAGATTGTCGCGTCCGGTCTGGAAGAAACAAAAGAAATCTACGATACGCAGATGGAATTAATTGTTAAGCGCTGCGGGGAGCTTTGCCGAAAGTATCCCGAAAAGAAATCTCTTTTTAAAGCGTACGAAGAACAGCAGGCCCGGGAATATACCGTACTGGATACCGAGCTCATCTGTTCAACCTTCGTGATACGGAAAAAACCGTAAGCCCCGTCCGGAACGGAATGTCCGGACGGGAAGGCTTTACCGTTTGCTGTAGGTCATGTCGTAGGTATGGGGAAAGGTCACGCCGTTGACGACCCAGACATCGGAGAAGTCCGGCTTGCCGTCGGAACCTTCCCGGCATACCAGGTAGTCCCCGACGCCGTGGGGTACTTCGGGCCTGTTGGCGATAAGCACATCCCCCCAGGCGGTGTGGATTTCCACCAGCTTGTCCTTAGGAACGAAACAGGCGAAGTTGCCGCTCCCGGCGATGGTCTGCATCGGGATATACTGGTCCGGTATAAAATCCGCCGCGGAAAGTTTGCTGCCGTCTTTTTTCGTGTAGGTGGTAAGCACCTTGTCCAGGGGCGTCCGCCACAGTTCGCCGCTTACCCCTTTGATCACCACATCCGAGCCGTTGGGCTTTGCGGTGTATTCGGTGCCTTCAAGGTAATTCGTGAAATTCATATCTTTGGAAACCATCATGCCCTCGATGGTGTACGAAAGCTTTCCTGTGGGGAAAAATCCCGACTTGTCGATATCGTCAAACTGAAGCAGCACAGGCGCCTCCTTCTTTCCGGATTCCGCGGAGGCGCAGCCCGCGGCAAAAAGGACCGCGCCGGCTACCAGTACAAATAATACCGCTTGAAATTTTCTTTTCATCATGAAAAACTCCCTTGCAATTTGGTGCATCCCCTACGGGATTCTCTATAATAAAATATACCATTTCTCCAAAATATGGTACCTGGAAGTGCAATATGCAGATACAAACCAAACCAACGTTTTTTATTTTTTCCGGCCTCCCGGGGTCGGGCAAGTCCACCCTGGCAAAACGGCTGGCCCGGGAATTCAACGCGGCGTACCTCAGGGCCGATACCGTGGAACAGGGGCTCAGGGATCTTTGCGGCATAACGGTCACCGGCGAAGGATACCGCCTGAGCTACCGGATCGCCGCGGATAATCTCGCCCTGGGAAACAATGTTGTGGCGGATTCCTTCAATCCTTTTGATTTTGTCCGGAGGGAATGGGAACAGGTCGCCCTGGACAACGGCGCGGAGTATATCAATATTGAAGTCCTGTGTTCGGATCAGGCGGAACACCGCCGCCGTGTATCCGGGCGCCAGTCCGAAATCCCGGGACTGGAACTGCCGGACTGGGATGAGATCCTCCGCCGGGAATACCATCCCTGGACCAGCGGCCGGATCGCGGTCGACACCGCCGGCGAAACGGCGGAGCAAAGCTTCGGGAAGCTGCTGGCGGAAATCAGCGCCCGGATGATCCCCCGCCGTTAAGAGACCAGAAGCGGCGGTTCCGGTCCGGCTCCGGCGGTTTGCATTTTGGCTGCGCGCTCCTTATAGTTTAAATATCGAAAAAAGAACCGCCCCTGCGGTTATGTAAAAACGGAGGAATTATGTACTGGGGATACTATACCATCGGCGGAATTGCGTGGTTTATTCTGTGCCTTCTGGTTGCCTTCGGCGCCAGGAACCGGGGCCGGTCATTTTTAGGCTACTTTCTGCTGTCCTTTTTTCTTTCTCCCATCATCGGCTTTATCGTGCTCATTATCCTTGGGCAGAAACGGGCGTAATTTTTCCGCGTTACGGCGTTAGGGTATTCCAGTCCAGACCGTAACGGGCCAGGTATTTTTTGAGGCGGTCGGTATCATTGACACTGCCTCTTTTAAGGCGGGATACCGCGAAGAGACTTCTTCCCGCTTCTGCCATGGAACCGCTCCGCCGGCAAATTTCCAGGACACCCCTGAGCTGGATCCGGTCGAATTCATCCAATGCCTGCAGTTTTTCCCGCAGTTCCGGCGGAAGGTTTCCGGCGGCGGTTCTGTCCGCGGTCCCGGAAATCCATGATGCCTTGAGCCTGTCCGTTTCGGCGGCTGCGTCGTCCCGGTTGATCCGCGCTCCCCTGGCAAGGGTACACATCCTGGTAACCGCGGCCTTGAGGTCCCGGAAATTGGCGGTCCAGACCGCTTCCGGAGAACGGGCAAAATCAAGGAACCATTCCAGAGCCTCTTTGTTGAAGGTAACCCGGGTCCCGGAATTTTCCTCGTACAGCGCGAGTTCGTACTCGATGTTGGGCAGAATATCCTCGGGCCGTTCCTTGAGACCGGGCAGATTAAACGTCCATAGTTTGATCCGCGCCAGCAGGTCCTCCCTGAACCGCCCTTCCTGAACGTCTCTGATAAGATCCCGGTTGGTCCCGCAGATTATCTGGAAATCACTTTCCGTCTCATGGTCTGACCCGACACTGAAAAACCGTTTCTCTTCAATGGCGTGAAGGAGCATGGCCTGCTCGTCCGGGCCGAGCTCCCCGATCTCGTCGAGAAAAATCATGCCCCTGTTTGCCTGGGCGAGGAATCCTTTGCGGTCGCTCACCGCCCCGGTGTAGGCGCCCCTGGTGTGGCCGAAGAGAGCGGACATGGCGGCGTCGCCCCGCAGCGTGGCGCAGTTGAGTTCCACGAAAGGACCCGCCAGACCGGTACGCTGTTTTTTCAGCGCGTAAATCTGCCGGGCCAGCCGGGATTTTCCGGCGCCGGTGGCACCGGTAAGCAGTATAGGTTCCGTGCTCCTGATGGCTACCCGTTCGATCAGTTCAATCAGTTCGTTGAATGCCCTGTTCTGGGTATCGATGCCGGATTTCAGAAATGCGATATCGTCTTTTGTTTCCCGCCGGAACCGGCTGGCGATCCGGTCGTACCGGGACAGGTCCAGATCAACCACCGAGATGCAGCCGGTATTCTGGTTATCCCTGCCCCGGCCGGGACTCGTCTGCAGCAGTTTTCCCGGGAACCGCCGGGACTCCGCAAGGAGGAATATGCAGATCTGGGCCACGTGGGTTCCGGTGGTAATGTGGAAAAGATACTCCTCCTGTTCCGGATCAAAGCTGCAGGATTCCGTAAGATCCAGCAGCTTGCCGTAGACTTCCTCAAAATCCCAGGGATCGTCAAAAGGGACCAAATGTTCAACTATTTCTGTCTGGGGCGACAGCAGGGCAATGTCGCCGGTTACGATTTTCGCGAGGGATGAAAAGCGATGTGAATAGATTAGGTGGAACCTGTCCGCGCGGAAGTCTTCCTGCTGGAAGATCGAAACCGTGGGCCGCCACCGTTCCCATCGTTTGATACCTTTGCCCATGTCGAGCTGTGTCCCCAGAAGGCCGAATACCACGGTTTTCATAGTGTATTTTCCTATAAAATTATATAACAGTTATATAAAATATTATAGCATAAGCCCTCCGCCGGGGCAACGGGAATAATTGTGTTGTTATGCCGGGTTTTTTTAATATTAGGTAATATAAAGAGTTACAAGAAAAATATCCGGCCGCGGCGTTTTTGGCACGGTTTATGCTTTAATAATAGTGGAGTATGGAAATGAAAGATAAATACGAAACTGCGCCTGACATTATTATTGACGGAAGCCGGGGGGAAGGGGGCGGCCAGATTCTGAGAACAGCGCTGGCCCTGTCCGCCATCACCGGCCGGTCCTTCCGGATCGTGAATATCCGGGCCGGCCGGAACCGCCCGGGGCTGCTCCGGCAGCATCTGGCCTGTGTTCTGGCGGCCCGGGATATCTGCGGCGCCGAACTGCGGGGCGCGGAGCTGGGGTCCGGAGAGCTTACCTTCATCCCCGGGCCTATCCGTCCCGGAACGTACTCCTGGTCCGTGGGATCCGCGGGAAGTACCTCCCTGGTGCTGCAGACCGTGCTTTTCCCTTTGCTGTCTGCGCCGGGGGACAGTTCGGTTTGTATTGAAGGGGGAACCCACAACGGTATGGCCCCGCCGTTCCAGTTTCTCGACTGGAGCTTCCGGCCCATGCTTGAATCCCTGGGATTCGGGTTTTCCCTGGCCCTGGACCGGTACGGGTTTTACCCGGCGGGGGGCGGAAATGTCCGGTCGGAAATACGCGGCACTCCGCGCAGGGATGTACCCCGCGCGGAGTGGACGAAACGGGAAATAACCGGGATGGCGGTGTATGCCTGGTCCAGCGGGATTCCGGAACGGATCGGCAGAGCCGAAGCCGCGGCCGTTGCCGAGGCGCTGGAAATTCCCCGGGAACGCTGTTTCGCGCAGATGGTGTCCTCGCCGGGGCCGGGCAACGCGGTGTCGGCCGTCCTGGATCTGGAGGACGGACAGTTGGTTTTTACCGAATTCGGAAAGACCGGACTGCCCCTGGAAAAGGTAGCCGCCGGCTGTGTCCGGCAGGTCCGGCGTTACTTGGCCAGCGGAGCCCGGGCGGAGGAGCATCTCCAGGATCAGCTGCTCCTGCCCCTCAGCCTCGGCAGCGGCGGGTGTTTTACCGCCACGGAACCGAGCGGGCATACAAAAACGAATATGGAAATTATCCGGTGTTTTCTGCCGGTTCAATTTGAAACAAAGCCGGTCCGGGAGAACTGCTGGGAAATCACGGTACTGCCGGAAAATCAAGGAGAACGAAAATGATTCAGTGGGAAATTAATGGAGAGACCCGGCTTCCGGTTAAATCATGGTGCCGGGATATTGAAGACGGAGCCCTGCAGCAGGCGAAAAACCTGGCCAACCATCCCATGGTTACCGGCCATGTGGCGCTCATGCCCGACGCCCACGTGGGCTACGGCATGCCCATCGGCGGAGTCATCGCCTGCGCCGGAGCGCTCATCCCCAACGCGGTGGGCGTGGACATCGGCTGCGGCATGGGCGCGATACAGACGAACCTCCGGGCGGAGGATCTCGGGGATATGCGCCGGCTGCGGAAAATTATTGAGGATGTGAAGATGCGGATCCCCGTGGGGGAGGGCAAGGCCCGGCCGTATCCCGTTGAATGGGACGGTTTCGGAATGCTTCTTGATTCCCTGGGGAACGCTGAAAAGCCCGGATGGTACACCCAGCGGGGAGCCGAACTGGATGCCTGCAACCTCGGGACCCTCGGAGGCGGCAACCACTTCATCGAAATACAGCAGGATACCGACGGCGGGGTCTGGCTTATGCTCCATTCGGGGTCACGGAATCTGGGATACCGGATCGCCGACTATTACCACAAGGAAGCCCACAGGCTGAATACTGAAATGGGGACAGAGCTTCCCGATCCGGAGCTGGCGTTTCTTCCCATGGGGCATGATCTGTGTTCCGGATATATCCGGGATATGAACCACGCCCTGGCGTACGCCGCGGAGAACCGGCGGGTCATGATGGACCATCTTAAGAAAGTTATGGCTGAGTATTTCAGCACTATAGAATTCCTTTTGGAGGTGAATATTCACCACAACTACGCCGCGGAGGAAACCCACGGCGGCGACGCCCTCTGGGTCCACCGGAAGGGTGCCACCAGCGCCCGGTCCGGTGAGATGGGTATCATCCCCGGCAGTATGGGAACCGCTTCGTACATTGTTGAAGGATTGGGAAACCCCGATTCCTTTGAATCCTGCTCCCACGGCGCCGGCCGGCGGATGAGCCGGGTTGCCGCGTGCCGGGGACTGACACCGGAGGAATGCGACCGCGCCATGGAGGGCATTGTCTTTGACCGGTGGGGTTCGTCCTACGTCAAAGGCCCGGACCGGAAGAAGCTGCCGGACCTGAGTGAGGCGCCCCAGGCGTATAAGGATATCGACGCCGTAATCGAGGCCGAACTGGACCTTATAACGCCGCTGGTAAAACTCCGGCCCCTGGCGGTTATCAAAGGGTAACCGTTCAGGTTCACTGCTGCTGTATTCAGACGCCGTACACAGGGGCGTATCCGCCCCGTGGTGCCCCTGTCCGCTGGGCTGCGGGTATGCCGGCTTGAATAACCAGGGACTTACAATCCCCAACAAGAAAGGTTCGATTCCTTTCACACGTATGGAACGTGCAGATGGTATCTTGGGAAAGCGAAACGCTGTCCCGCCAACCGGAGGGGCGGAAGCTCCTTCACCACTTCGGAGAATCCGGGCCGCTGCCGGAACAGTCCGGAGACCGAACCGGGATTACGGGCGCGGGGTATTCTCCCGTCCGCGGCCCTGGGGCGGTCTGCGGGCAAGTTCCGGGCGGAAGACGGCCCAGCGCAGGGGAGGATACCGCCCGCGGTGTCTCCCGGGACCGGTACTGCCGGAAAACCCGCCGATCACGCGGCGGGGATACGGCGGAGCCTATCCCGGAAGAACCCGGCTCAATCCCGTGCCCGCCGGTTTTTGCCGGCAGCGGGTCCGGATTCTTTTTTATTTGCGCTGCGCGCAGGGAGAATTATAATATGAGAATACTGAGCCATGAACGGGGACTTCTGTACCGCGGCGATCTGTATAAATCGCTGCTCATGCCCGGGACCCACTGGGTTCCTCCGTTCTGCAGGGTTGAAACCTACAGGGTGGACAAGGCCTTTTCACCCCAAAGCACTCCCCTGGAAATACTTCTGGAGGACGCTGCCCTGGCCGGACAGGCTGAAGTTATCAATGTTCCGGACAACCATATCGCCATTCACCGGGAAGACGGCAATGTAAAGGATGTGCTGCTCCCGGGCAAGCACTGTTTCTGGAAGGGCTACACCCGCCGCGAGTTTATCCAGGCGGATCTCAGTGAGCCCGAAGGGACTGCCGCCCTGGACCGGAGTATCCTGGCCCATTCCGCTCTGGCGGGGTATATCGCCGCCGCCGCGGTTGAGCCGCACCAGAAGGGATTGCTGGTGATCGACCGCGCTTTTGTCCGTATCCTTGAACCGGGAACCTACTATTTCTGGAAAGGTCCCCGGCGCGCCGAAATACTGGCCATGGACATGCGGCAGCAGCAGTTTGAAATCACCGGCCAGGAAATCATGTCCCGGGACAAGGTCCCTCTGCGGCTTAACTTTTTCTGCCAGTATCGTATCACTGATGTGATGAAGGCGGGATTTAAGATACAGGACTACGACCGGCAGTTCCATGTGATACTGCAGCTTGCCCTGCGGGAGTATATCGGTTCCCTTTTGTTTGACGATATCATGGATAAAAAGGAATCCATCGGCCCGTTTGTGGCGCAGTCGCTGAAACCCCAGGCGGATGCCTTCGGTATTGAGCTGGGGCATTCCGGGATCAAGGATATTATCCTCCCCGGTGAGATCCGGGAGATCATGAACCAGGTCCTGGTGGCCGAAAAGAAAGCCCAGGCCAACGTGATCATGCGGCGGGAAGAAACCGCCTCCACCCGGAGCCTGCTCAACACAGCGAAGCTCATGGAAGAAAACAAAGTTCTCATGCGGCTCAAGGAATTTGAGTATATCGAACGGATCAGCGAGAAGATCAATCAGATTACCCTTTCCGGGGGAAACCAGATTATCGACCAGCTGGGCCAGCTCTTTATTCCCGGGTCCGGAGAAAAGTAAAAAACAGCGCCCGCCGGATTCTGGAATTATCATGGACCGGAATCCGGCGGGTTTTATCTAATTCAGTTTTTTGAGACCATCATCAGCAATTCGCTGTCGTCTTCGAAAAAGGTGAATGTTATGAGCCAGCTTGAACCGTCATTGCTGTTGGTATACGGCCCTAAGTAGGTTTTGCTCGGTCCGACCACAACCGGGGGTTCGAATAAAAATGAATAATCCGTTTCCAGGGTGGCTCTGTAGGTGTCAAAGTCCGTGGAGGTTATTCCCGAAAAGGTAATGACCTGTATGCCGCTGTTGTCCGCTTCGGCTTTTTCAACCGTGCCTCCCGTGGGGGGCTGGATGTTGGTTAAACCGAACCGGGTCCAAAGCTCAGGCCAGGGCCATTCGTTGGTATCAAACGCCGCCTTCACCGTCAGTTCCGCGCCGTTCCTCGGTACCGTGGTACCGGTGCTGGTGATGTAGTTCTGTCTGACCCAGCTGATGGTCAGGGTATACGGAGCGTTGTTGTATTTGTACACCGCGGAGTACATGTCAACGTATTGTTTGTATTCATTATAAGCGTCCCCGGACGCGTTAAATGTCAGCTGCGGAAACTGAACTTCCAGCGCGGACTTGTAATTCGTAAAGGCGGTTTCCGGCATGGATTTCCATTTCGCGTTGATGCCGTTGTGATCGTTGATTTTCCACGCGCCGGCGAATTCACCCGCCGCGGGCTGCGGAAGGCCCGTCAGGCCGTAGGTCTTCCATACCGAGTCCGGCGGCCAGTTTTCCCAGTCGGCGGAACTGCCTCCGGATCCGCTCCCGCAGGCGGTAACGGCCGCTATGAAACAGCCCATTATCAATGTACAGAATGCAGAAATAGTTTTTTTCATACGTACCTTCTTTTTAAATACTATTCCCAATATTTCCGGTTTAAAGATACTAACAAAACAGCGGGATCGTCAAAAAAATTGCGGTCATGGGTACCCCTCCGGGCCATGCCGGAGGGGGTATCTACTTTTTTACCTGGGTTTACTTTTTTTACTGTCCGGCTCCGGAGCGTCAAAGATAAGCGTAGCGCCTTCCATATTCAGAACATCCCCGGGCCGTAATTCCCGTTTTTTTACCGGCTGATTGTTGACCAGTATTTCTTCCTTGGAAACCACCGTATAGGTTCCGTTTTTTTCGTTATGCTCAATAACCGCGTGGGATTCGCCGAGGCTCGGAATCCCAAGGATCGTCATATCCGCCTTCGCGGAGCTACCGATAACGGTTTTCGCTGTGCTGAGAATCTGGGTTTTTACCAGGGTCTTTCCTGAACCCGCGGGTACGAACTGGAGTTCCGCCCGGCTCGCGGGCCGTTCAAACTTGATGAGGAACAGCAGCAGCCACAGGATAAGGCCGCCCAGAAGGATAATGATACAGAGCCAGTCCGAATCGGTACGGCTGCTCCCGAAGAGCAGGGCCGGCGTGTAGGTCCGGGTGTCCCCGGTTTTCCCGTTGTACCGGGCTTCTATTCCCGGGTGCTCATCGAAACTGATGGGAACCTTAAGGCTCACCCGGTATTCCTGCTGAATTCCCCGGCGGATGTTTTCGTAAACCCGGGTGAGTTCCGTTTCGTTATACGCGTCAAAAACCCGGCCCCCGGATGCAAGGGCAATATCCGCCAGGGGGAGATCCTTCTCCTGGGAAAAGTTAATGGCGTAGAGGGTCACTTCGGAGCCGGAAAGGGCCTCGGAGGATTCCCGGGGCTGGTAATTCCGTTCCCCCAAAACCGGGTGAGGATTTCCGGACCGTTCAAAATAGGGATAGTTTTCTCCGTCCGACAGCAGGATAATCGCCTTTCTTCCTTTAATCCCCGCCATATCCTCCGCTGCTCTGGCTATGGCGTAGTAGAGTTCCGTGTACCCTTCTTCCCGGCCGGGCTGCCGGAGCAGCTGGAGGGACTCGCCCACGGAATCCCTTCCGTTTTTGGGGTTAAGCAGAACTTCGTAATCCCTGCCGAAGACCGCCAGCCCGACCCGGTCTTTTTCGGGATCCAGCTGCGATACAAATTGGCTGATCGCCCGGACCGCCTGACGGTTCCGGGTATCCTGGCTGCCCTGGGTTTCATACATGCTGCCGGAATTGTCCAGCACCAGCAGGAAGGTGATTTTCTCTTCGCTGTCTTCGTTCCGGGTGATGTCCAGGATATCCAGCGGCCTGGGGCCGTTTTCGGAGGTATGGTAAAATGAAAGTTCCCCCATGGGATTCGCAAGTTCCGCGGGGATTCCCGCCCCATCGGTTACGCTGAGAAAGACATCGACCTTGGATGAGAGGAACAGCTTTGAACTGTCCAGCTGGGTTATGGAGAGGTTCTGGGCCCCCAGGCTGAAGCCCTGGAGGAGCAGCACAAAAAGGCAAAGAACAAAGGCATTCCTCGGAAATGCGGCTGTAAAATTTCTTGTCTTCATAACTGATCCCCTATCGTACGGGCAGGAAAAGAAGTTTCAGCGACCCCAGCTCGATCACGTCTTCGTACCGGAGGGTTTTCTTTTCCGCGGGTTTTTCGTTGATGGTTACTTTGCCCCGGAGAGATTCCGCCAGGACACCGTTTTTTTCCGCCCTAAGGAGCAGGTGTTCGTCTTCGATACCTTTGTATCCCCTGAGATCCATGGCGCTCCGCCGTGAAGAACCCAGGATTGTTTTTGCCGAAGCCAGGAGATATTCCTTGCCCCGGATCGTTCCGGTGAGTACCTTGAGAATCCCGAAGGAACGCTGGGCTTCAAAGATTGAATAAAACAGCCCGATGCAGGTTCCCATAACGAGAATCCCGATCCCCCGGGCCGCGAATCCGTTTGACAGGAAACGGCCGGCCAGTTCCAGAAGCAGTCCTCCCAGGAGCCCTCCCAGGGCGCCTCCGGAAATACCGATCCCCGCCCGGCGGGGCGACCGTGACCGCAGTCCGTCAATGGAACCTATCGCGGCGCCCAGGATACACCAGCCCGCGGCCCGTATGAGGGGAAGTACCAGGGACGCCTCGGTTTTTCTGGAAAAGAGTTCCATGTTGAAAAGGGCCGTAAGCAGACCCTGGACGAGGACCGTAACCGCCGCGCCGGCAAGGGCGCCGATGCACAGTCCCGAAAGTCCTCCCTCGAGAGCGCGGCGCTTATCCGATAGCAGGATCCCGTCGGCGCTTCCGAAGACAAATCCGAAAAACAGTCCGATGATTATCCCTTCTATAAGGGAAAGGAGAAAATATCCTCCCGCGGAGTCACCCCAGAACAGCATGATTTCCAGGGAAGCCCATGCGCACAGGGCGCCGGAGAGGCCCAGCAGGCATAATAGTATCTTCTTGATGAAAGCGGTCATGTTCTACCTCTGTTCCTGTTTGATTTGGTTGCGGACAGCTCCGGTACCGGGAGGTCCCAACGGTAATGCTATACAGCTGCCTGAGCCCGGCCGGCCGTCTCGGATTATTCCTCCGGGACTAATCCCGCCTGGAGCAGCAGCACATCCTGCCGGTTATCCACCCGCAGGGAAAATAGTTTTGTTTTGTATCCCGGCGCTTCCACCTGGATGCGGATTACCCCGCCGGTTTTGAGATCCTTGGCGGCTGCCAGGGGGACCCAGCTTCCCCGCTGGGAAACCGACACCACGGCTTCGGCATCCAGGGATTTTCCGGTTATGCTGTCCCTGACCTGGGGCAGCACCATCAGCGGCCGGACTCCCCGGTCCTGAACGAGGCAGGCCGCCCGGTAAATTCTCTGGCCGCTGGGACTCTTCTTCTGCTCCGCCCAGGGTTTGATAACAAAGGACATCCAGAATATTTCCCGGCCCACGGTTACTTTCGCCCGGTACGCTCCGGCGGGAATAAAGGCGGGCATGCTTTTCCGGCTCAGGTACGCGCTGTCTCCGGAGGACAGAAAAATAAGCCCCGGTTTTTTTGCTTCCGGAATGTCCTGGTCGTCATCCTGGAAAAGGCTGATGGTGACCGGTTCGTTCAGGACCTCGCCGTACTCCCGGGCGGCTTTGATATCGAACTCGATACCGCCGTAGGTTCTGGGTGAAAACACAGCCCGGAAAGTCTGCAGATACGCCATGAGGCTGACCGCCGATGCGAGGATAACCGCGCCCGCTCCGGCCAGGACAAAATACAGGATTTTTCTGCTGCTCCTGACCACTGTGGGGACGGCGATTTCCCGGCCCCGGGCCGCGTCGGCGCAGAGGTTCTTAAGTTCCTCCTGGTTCCACCGGGGCAGCAGATTTTCGAGAATCGCGATGACCTGGGAAAGATCCTGGTACCGTTTTTCCTTTTTGGGCTTCATGGCTTTGCGGATAAAGCTCCGCAGGACAGGATGAATCTCCGGAACAATTTTCGCCGGGGGGACGTATTTTCCCCGCTGGATATTGTTGACCAGCTCCGGGGAGAATGACCCGGGGTAGGGTTTCTTGCCCGTAAGCATTTCGTAGGCCAGCACCCCCAGGGAGTAGATGTCCGCCCGCTGGTCAACGGTGCTGGAGTCCAGGAACTGTTCCGCCGGCATATAGCCCGGGGTCCCCAGGGTCATGCCTTCCCGGGTAAGCTGTTCCTCCTCGGTCCGGTCGCTCACGGCGATACCGAAATCCACCAGCTTTACCCGGCCGTTCCGGGAAATCAGCACATTGCCGGGCTTAATATCCCGGTGGATCACTTTCTGGGAATGGGCGTACTGCAGAGCCCGGCTCAGCTCCAGGAGAATATAGGCGGCTACCCCGCTGGGAATGTACCGGTTTTTCCTGAGAATCTGTTCCAGGGAAAGGCCGTCCACGTATTCCAGGACCAGGTAGTAGCTGCTGCCTTCCTTGAAGTGATCATACATTCCCACGATATTGTCGTGGCTGAGGTCCATGAGAATCCGGGCCTCCCGGCGGAACCGTTCGGTGATATCCTTTTTCCCCGACAGGGTAAGGCGTTTGAGGATAACCGGGCGGTTCAGGGTAGGGTGCTGGGCCTTGTAGACCGCTCCCATGCCGCCCTGGGCAATCAGGCTTTCAACCTTGTACTTTCCTATTTCTTCCGGAATTTTTGCCATGTCTAAAACCTATTCACCAAAGTATTTCCGCCCAAGGCGGGTTTATTCGGAAGTCTGGTTTCATACCCCGCAACTATGCCGCACGCTCTTTGAGCCGTGGTAAGCCACGGGATATGAAACCAGACGGTACAATAAAATTCCTCTCGAACGACCTTCCCCGCAGCTTGCCGCGGGGAAGGTCATCCGCATCCGTCAATATATACGATACCATAGTTGTTTTTCATATCCCTGGGATTCCGCAGGTACACCACGGGATATCTGAGGGGGTTGTGAATCTGCACATACCGGCCCCCGGCCCGGAGCTGGTACAGGTCACTCACCGGCCGGTGCCCGCCGTAGTACAGCGCGTCGGGCATATCCGGAAAATAATCCCGGAGGTAGTCCTCGACAACGTGCTCATCGGATTCACCGTTGTCCGTCCAGGTAAAATCAAAAATGATTTCCCGGTTGGAATAGCAGTTTATCACTTCTTCCCGGGTATAATAACGCCTCGGCTCCCCATGGGATACGCAGAATCCGTTTCCCGCCGCCATTATGGGGAGGTTTTTCTCAAAATCGTAGTACCATTCAAAAACTTCCTGGCCGAGGAATTTTTTGAACCACAGGGTGACCATGTCGCCTTCAAAGACAAACTTCCGGAAACTCCGGTTATCTTTGGAATGTTCATTGGCGATGTTTTCGTGGTTGCCCTTGAGGAAATGGAAGTTCGCCGGGTAGTGGATTTTCCAGTCCATGACCAGGAGCATCAGTTTAAGGCTGTCTTCCATTTCCCCGTCCATGGCCTTATGGGTACGGTAGCTCTTCAGGTATTCCTGGTACGCTTCGAGCCAGCGCTTGTATCCCGGGCTTTCGCTGTGAAATCCGTCCCCGACGCACAGAACCTGGAGCGCGTCCTTTTCCATAAGGGCAAGCGCCGGTTCCGTGAATCCGGGGGGGATCCAGGAGGCAAGGGTTTCGAGAAAATGCGGCCGCGCGTGGAGATCCGGTACGATAATTACCGGCAAATCCCGAAGCAGAATCAGCCCGCCGGGCTTTCCGTTCCTGCCCCGGGGCCGTATCTCCGGATCCTCGTTGGCCGTAACCTGCTTGAGCGCCCGCAGCGCCGGGAGGAGAATCTCCTTTCCCGGATAACCGCGGCTGTGCAGGATTCTAGTCATTCTCCCGAAGCCTTTGCCTTGATCCGCCATTTCTTTCAAACTTGTTTTAATCCTGTATTATGGTTTTGTTTATTTCCACAAATTCATCACTGAGCATCTGGGTCATTTCGGCAAGGAGTTCTTCCGCTTCCTCGTCGTCCAGGGATTCCTTGACCAGGGCCAGCTTGTACACCGGCGAACTCTGCTGCAGGGGCCCGTCCTTGAATTTTACCGGAGCGTCGATTTCAATGTCCCCTTCCAGGACCGCGTCGTCCTGCTCAAGACCGTCGGGTACATCCGTGCGGAACCCCACGCTGCTGTATTCAACCTTGCGTCCGTCATCACCCGCGGGGCCGATGGAAAGCAGGGACCCGGAATAGGTCATGATCAGGGCTCCCCGCTCCTCATCGGCCGACAGGGTATCCACGGGCTCAAATTCGTTTTTTTCCAGCTTCTCGTTAAAAAGCTCTTCTTTTTCGAGCCATACCTTGGCAAGCTGTTCCAGGGGTTCTTCCGGGTTTTCAATAAATTTTACCGATCCGGAAAGCTGTTTGAGGTGATTCTGCACCTTCTCTGATACGTTGGAAAAGTATTCACTCATGGTTTGTTCCTCCAAGGGAGAATATATAATACTTTTCCAAAAAAAACCAATATTTCCGCATATTTTTGAAAAAAATATTTTTTGAGCCGTTTTTGAGCAATTTCTTCAATATATGGCCCCTTTAAATTATAGTGAAAAAACTGCATTTTTCATACGCTTCCGGGAAACGGAGGAATTTTGTATTATAGTATTAGTAAGATTATAGTACAGCAGTTATCCGAAATACTGCAGGGAGGAACGTATGGTAATGGAAGATCTTCCGTCGGCGGTACAGGCCCATCTTGAGCACCTGCTAACCCATTCCGGTCTCCCGGATACGAAGGAATTCAGGGAGCGTCTGGCACAGGCGTGGTGTAAAAAATGCGATCTCTTTGAGCAGCAGGCCAAGGTTCTCCAGCTTGAAATGACCGGAGAAGTTGCCCGGAATGATCCCCGGGGATTTATTGTCCTTACCTATTCCGGCTCTATTGTCAGTGTCGGGACCGGAGCGGAAAAACGTGAGGTAGAGTACGCCAGTATCCATCTGCGGGGGGATGTGCCCAAATCCGTGGAGGTTTCCGCCACAGCCTTGGCGGAGGACGTACGCCAGAAGCATCCGGTGACCTTTTCCGGCGGCAAACTCAAGAAAACATCGGCGGTATATTTTATCGCGGTATGTCCCGGGGACTGGAGCGCGGATATCCAGAACGAAACCATCCGGGAAGCCATGATTTACCTCACCAACGGATTCCTTAAAATCAACCAGAGTATCCACATCGACCGGAAGAATATCCCCGATCATTTTACGTCGAAATCCATGGCCCGGTATATCGCCAAGAAACACGACCTAACCGGCGCCGAGGCCCAGCGGATTCTCGATGACTATAACCTGCTGATCGAGACGGGCATGCTTCTGGGAGAATCGGTTCCCCTGGGGAAGATCGGCCGTCTGTCCTTAAAGACAAAGGAAGCCCAGAAGGCGCGGATCGTAAAGCATCCCGAGACCGGCGAGGAAATGGTTATCAAGTCAAAACCCCCGGTGGCGGTTCCGCGGATTTCCTTCAGCAAGCATATCAAGGACAAGGCGGCGGCCCTGCCGGTCCGTACCGACGATACGGAGCTGGGAGAATAAATACGGAGAGCCCGCAGGCACACAGCTCCTGCGGGTCCGGCCGTGGAAAAGCAATACGGGATACGCTCCGGCGCTGCCCATGCCGGGATATTTCTTCCTGCCCCGGGATCATCCTTTCGCTTACAATACACCATTCTGCTGGTCCCGGCTGTTTAACGGCGGTTAATAAAAACGCACAAAACCCGCCCCGCAAAGATCCCGGCCGGCCATAACCAAGGCTCCGCGAAGCCATTTAAGCGGTAGTGGTACGTTTCGGGTACGTATAGGGTACGGAGCGGATGTGATTGACCAGTCAGGACATAGGTAAGTAAATAAGTTCAGGACATGGGTAAGCCGGTGTTTTTTTTAACCGCGGTTTGTATATGTTCCGGTTTTTTCTCAGGTACCATACAGCCTCCCTGGCATTTATGTGCCGGGAGATTTTGCTTTGGAGGCTTGTATGTCCGATTGGATCAGCTGTCCCCTTACATTTCGGTATGCAGAACAGGAAGACCCACAGCTGCAGTATTATTGGTTTAAGATTGGAAAATGTTTGTACGATGCGTATAATGCTCGTACTGTAATTAAAATACAAATATCCGGAGATGAAAATTATAATTATTTCTGTGAATATTTGCTTGTTTATTCAAAATATGGTTTGGGTTCAGACGCACGGTCATTAACTGTACGGGTTGAGCCGTTATCAAGCAGGATTGGAGAAACAGATTTATGTGTTGCCGCAGATAACGATGGGAATGTATATATCCAGACATCGGCAATCTGGTCATCATATTTGCGTTACAGGATCGAACAGGGGGAAAGTAATTCATATTTATCCGCCCCGGAACAAATAGGCTACAAGCCCTTTGGAACTTTGATTAATACCGGGTGGACATTAATCGGGAAAAATATCGGCGCCAAGCGGTACCGTATTTTTGACAATGTCTGGGAGGATAATAGTTCACAGCTAATATTCGATACCGGAAATATTAATAGTATCGGAAAAGGTTCCATGCCTGTGGGGGCTGTATATGTTCAGTTTCCCTTCCAGTCAGAACCGTCCGCTTTGTTCACCGGGACCTGGCAGGAGATTACTTCCACCTATGCCGGCCGCTTCTTTAGGGCTGAAGGCGGAAAGGCTGCGCCCTTCGGGACCGCACAGGAACAGGCTATCCAGAGCCACAGCCATACTTATAAAACAAACAGTGTTTCTGTAGCGGTAAGCAGCGGCTTAATTTCGACACCGCAATACAATTTAACAAACGCCAATACCGGCAGTACCGGCGGCGATGAGACACGGCCAACCAACTATGCGATAAAAATCTGGAAAAGGATAAGCTAAAAAACAATGGGAACACGGCGCCTGACAATTAAGGTACCGTGTTCCCGCACCGCAGCGGTCCGCTTCACAGTTCCTTTTCCATGCAGACCGAATCTTCCATGCCCTTATACTGGCCGTAGTTTTCGATAATCCCGTATCCCAGTGACCGGTAGAGTCCGTTGGCTTCGGTGAGAGGTTTGCCGGTTTCCAGGATAAGTTTGGTATATCCCTGTTCCCGGGCTTTCTCTTCCAGCGCTTCCATAATCCGTTTTGAGACACCCTGTCCGCGGTGCTCCTGTTTTACGAACACCCGTTTAACCTCGGCGGTGCTGCTGCTGTAGTATTTAAAGGCGGCACAGCCCACAGGTTCGGTGCCGCTGTACGCGACAAAGGCGTCATGGATATCGTCCAGGACATTGTAGGGAATATACTCCCGCCGGTTTTCGATGCCCCCGGCGGCTTCATTGAGGTAGTCATCCAGAAGCACACAGAGCTTGATAAAATCGGAATCCCTTCCATCGGTATATGTAATAGTCATGGTATCTCCTCAACTCCCTTCACGGAACAAGCACATCACAGAACGTACACTCGCAAAGGTAACGCGGGGTGCCGGATAAAAACGGTGATAAACGACTTTCGAGGCCGCAGGCCGACACGGAGCCATTCTGAGTTAGTCCGGCAGGACCCCGATTAGTCTGCCGGTGTGCGTTCTGCGACGTGTTTTTTTATGGCCAAACACTGGGGAATGTGCATAAGGTGGTGCCGGGTCAGCGGCAGCATCATGAGTCCCGCGACGGTCTTCTTTCCCCAGAAATCCCTGAGCCAGATGGAGCCTTCTTCTTCGGTAAGCCCGCCCTCGGGAAGGAGCCGGTCCAGGCTTCCCTGTTCCGGTTTGCGGCTGAGGTCCTCAGGGCCGAGGCTTTTCAGGATTTTCTCCGTCTGCCGGCCCACGGCGTTGGTGTAATCATACAGTTCCTGCATGCCGACTTCCGCGCTGAAAGCCGTGACCTGCGTCCTGTCCATGGCGTTGCCGGTATCGGTAAATTTGGTCTTGAGTTTTTTCTGCCAGGTTTTATTGAATACCTGTTTTGAGTCATTTATGAGAATATTGCTTACCAGGTCCTCGATGCGGTTGAGGTGCCAGAGGTACCAGGCGATGGACATGCCTTTTTTCGGCGGAACATAGCGAAATACTTCCTCGCTGAGGCCATCCCATATTTCATCATAAAAAGTTTTGCCGGTATATCCGGACATATCCGAAAAATGTACCAGGCTGTGAAGTTCCAGGGTAAGCCCGATTGTTTCCCTGTAATTTTTCGTGTTCCGGCTGCTTTTTTTAAGCGCTTCGAATTTTGGATTCCAGTCCCGTTCAAGGGTCGCCATCAAGGTACCTCCCATTCCATCATATTCGGTATTTTCTCAAAACCGCATTTTTTATACAATGCCTCTCCGGCTTCGGTGGACCGCAGCTGCAGGCTGCCGATGCCGTTTTTTCCGGCGTAATCCTGGATAAACTCCATGAGCCCCCGGGCGTATCCCCGGTTCCGGAATTCCGGTTTTGTATAGAAGTTGAAAATATAGCCGGTCCTCCGCGGAAGGGGATTCAATATAGGCGGCGTCTCGTATACAAAAAGCCCCGCGGCGCAGGCCACCGCGGCTCCCACGGTCCCGGTAAAGCCGGTATAGGTTCCTTCCTCAATCTGCGCGCGGAGCACCTTCCGGGTCCCATCCCGAAGGGAATCAAGGTGGGCTTCGGAGAAATCCCGGCCCACATGTCTGAGAAAGTCGATGCGCAGCTCTACCAGCAGATCCAGGGATTCCCGGCTTGTTTCAGCATAAATGCAATCCATTGTATGGTCCCCCGGGATTGACTATAATCAAAACTGAAAATTAAAACATCCCGCGGTTCTGCTTCGTTCTCCCCGCCGGGATCGACGCTAAAGGAGAATAGTATGAAAAAAACATGGGTTATCTTTCTGCTGATTTTTTTGGCCGCGGCGGCGCTCTGCGGCTGCAGCGGAAAACGGGCCGCGGCGAATGCCCGGCTGTCCGCTTCGGTGGCCGGCGAAGTAAATCAGGCGGCTGTCCTGAATATGCTTGACAGCTACGCTGCCAGGGATTTTATCTCCGGCGAGGTTAGTTCCGAAAATATATCGGCCATTCTTGAATGCGGCGCCTGGGCTCCCAGCGCCAGGAATGGTCAGCCCTGGCATTTTACGGTTCTTTCGGATCTTCAGCTTTCAAAGAAAATAATCTCCAATATGATAGACGGGAATGTCATCATGATCGTTTCCGCGCCCGCGGCCGAAATTTCCCGTGGCAGCGCGGTTCTCGACTGCGGTCTGGCGACCCAGAACATATACCTTGCCGCCCAGGCCCTGGGGCTTGGTTCCCGGATATACACCGGCCCCATTGCGGACATTAACAAAAACCACAAAGCCGATCTGGGAATCCCTTCTGGGTACGATGCGGTCGCCTTGGTCCGGATCGGCCATATTGAACCACCAGCTGATGGTGTGAGCTCAGCGTCGGGCAGAAAAGAACTTAGCTCCCTGGTAAACTACCGGTAGTTCCGGACTGCTCCGTTTTTCCTGTGCTGTTATCTCTATTTCTACACTTCGTAATCCGAATAATTTGACATCCGAATAATGAGCGTGGTATAATCCGGCTGGTTTAAAATCAGCCGGCAGTATATCCGCTCCTCGGGCCGGTGCGGGAACCGCCGTTATTCCGGAGGTAAAACAATGAAGAACAACAGGAATTTTTTCACTTTAGCTGTGACCGCGGCTTTTCTTTCCTTCCTCATAGCCTGCAGCGGCGGGCCTTCCGCAAAGGACGGCGAGACTTCCCGCAGCCTGACGGGGAACGGCAGCTTTACGATTATCCATACCAATGACGTGCATTCCCACGTTGATGTGGAACCCTATGTAAAAGCCTATGTCCAGAAACTGCGGGAGTCCGGCAGGGAAGTGATCGTTATATCCGGCGGGGATGCCTTCGCGGGGACTTCCTTCGCGTCCCTGTCCCAGGGAACGGATGTGGCGGCCGTTATGAATGATGCCGGTTACGACCTTATGGCCCTGGGCAACCATGAACAGCTGATGAATTGGAACGATCTCCGGGCGGTAAGTGAAATGACGGACTTTCCGATCCTCGCCGCCAACGCCAGTCCCGAACTCAGGCAGGCGGTACCGGAGCTGCGGGATTACGTTATCCGGGATATCGGCGGCGCCCGGGTCGCGTTCCTGGGGATAACCACCAACATGGAGCCCGCCGGGGACGGGGTAAACCGCGGGGATATAACGGTCGGAATCCTTGAGAATCTGAAAGCCGAGACCGAAGCCCGGGGCGCCACGGTCTTCATCGCCGTGACCCACCTGGGCATTACCGAAACAGACGAAACTATACGCAGTACCTATGTGGCGGATAAATGTCCCTGGCTGTCGGTGATCATCGACGCCCACTGCCATACGGCGCATGAACGCGGCCTTGAACGCAGCGGCGTACTGATTGCCGAGACCGGAGAATACGGCAGCAATATCGGCGTTGTGGAAGTGACCATACAGGACGGCGCCGCCGTGGAGCGGACCGCCCGGATTATTCCAATCGCCGGCATTGAAGCTGAAAGCGGAATAATCCCGGACTGGGAGCTTGCCGAAAAGATCGCCGCCGTCCGCGCGAAAAATGAACGGTTCCTCAGGCAGGTCATCGCGCGGATCCCCGCCGGCCTTGAGGGCGACCGGAACATTACCCGGACCAGGGAAACCAACTTCGGGGATATTGTGAGTGACGCCATCCGGTGGAAAACCGGCGCCGATATAGCGGCTATGGATACGCCCTTTTTCCGTTCCAGCATACCCGCGGGAGACCTGACCAATGAACAATTCCTTTCCGTGTTTATCGCGCCCCGGGAGCTGTACCTATGCGAAATGAAGGGCAGTGAAATCCTCGAACGTCTGGAGAGCGGTGTCCAGTCTTATCCCCAGCCGACCTTTATGTTTGTGCAGGTGAGCGGCGTCCGCTTCGTGTTTGATCCGTCCAGGCCGCCGATGAACCGGATTGTGTCCGCGGTCCTTGCGGACGGAACACCCCTTGATCCGGACAGGACCTACACATTCGCCGCGGGAGACGCAAAGCTGACCTTGGGGAAAGACAAGGTTGAAGGGGTTGATTATATCACCGGCTTCGGCACGGTTAACCAGGCGTTTGTGGATTACCTCAACAGCGGAGAACCATTGGCCGTAAAAACCGACGGCCGCATCAGTACGGTCCGGTAGCGACTATCCCCCGGGGATTATTTTTTGCCGAAAAAATCCCCGATCCGGGTTTTCCTGATTTCAATCGCCTTGGCGGGACATATCTCATGGCAGCAGTAGCACCGGATGCATTTCCGGTAATTGAATGAGATTTGTTTTTCTCCGTTCACGTCCCGGAAACTGATTGCCTTCGCGCTGCAGATCCGCATACAGTCGCCGCAGCGCAGACATTCGCTGTGCAGAACCTCCGGCCGCGGAGCGAGGGCTTCCCGGAATTTCCGGTAAGGCCGGGGAAGTATCAGCTCCAGGAGCTGGTTTTTCGCCTTTTTTACCGGGATCTTTTCGAAGTCCGGGATTTTTACCGAAGCGGGATCGAGTCCGGGATATTCAATATCGGAAATACCCTTGAGCCAAATCCCCCGGGAAAGGGCTTCCCTGTTTACGGGAATGTCCAGCGGCGGATAGCCGATAACGGCGCTGGCGGCAATATCCATGGCCAGCAGATTCGGGGATGCCATGACCAGGCCGATCTGCCGGGGGGTACCGGATCCCGGACCGGGGCCTTCCATTCCAATGATGCCATCCATAAAGGCGTAATCCGCCATGACCGCCTCGTTGAGGTCAACGAGCATGGCGGCGAATTCCTCCCTCCCGGGAAACCGTACGTGATAGGGACTCTTCATCAGGGAAGGAATAAGGCCGAAGAGGTTTTTCATGGCCCCGGTAAAAAACATGAGCTGGTGGGTCTTAAGTTTGGGAAGGCTTATAATGCAGTCCGCTTCCAGGACCGCGTCGGTGACAGCAAACTGTTTGGCCGCCTTTCCTCCGGGGCATGAAAGGGTTGTTTTCCCGGCGGTAAAATCAACCCACCGGGCGCCGGCTTTTTCCGCAGCGGGTCCCAGAAGGGAATTTTTCCCGGTGAACCCGGGCTTCTGAAGTCCCGGACTGTCCCCGACGAGAACCCGGCCCGCGCCCAGGTCACGGACCATCCGCACCGCCGCTTCGAGAAATACCGGATGGGTGGTAAGGGCTTTTTCCGGCGGCGCGTCGAAAAGGATGTTGGGTTTGAGAAGAACCGTTTTATCCCGTACATCCGGTTCCCCGGCAAGCTCCGCCGCTTGCCGGAGAGCCCGGTACACCAGGTCCGGGTCGTATTCTCCGCAGGATGTGATACCGACCGCGGTACCCGCGGACCGGTCAGACCGCCGCGGTTCCATAGGATTCGGCGGTTTCCAGGATGGTCACGGTCCCTTTGGTTCCGTTGATGCTGATCAGGTCGCCGGTCTTGATGATCTTTGTGGCATTGGACACATTGGCGACCAGGGGCAGTGAGTATTCCCGGGCCACCACCGCTCCGTGGGAAAGGGCGGACCCAACCTCGGTAACCAGGCCGCCGACAATGCAGTAGTACGGCGACCAGCCGATATCGGTAAAGGCGGCCACCATGATTTCCCCTTCCTGCAGCTCCCGGGCGTCTTCCACAGATTTGACCACCCGGGCCTGGCCTTTTGTTTCGCCCCGGCTGATGGGCGCCCCGGACAGGACCATGCCGTTTTCGGTCTGCACCGATTCCACCGCCACCGGGACGGGCCGGCCCACGTAATATTCCTCAAACTGGACTTCCATCTGTTCGTCCAGGAGACGCCGCCGCTGGATAGCCTTCTTGATAAGTTTCGCCCTGCGCTGGAAGATCAGTTCCCCGATTTCCTTATGGCTCAGGAAGTAAATCAGGTCCCGTTCCGGCAGGGCTCCGGCTTCCACCATCATCCCCGCCAGCCGGTAATAGGCTTCCTTAAAAACATCCACCGCCATGACGAATTTCGATTTCGTGTATTCCCGGTTGTAGACCCCCTGCCGGGCCTGGTTTATGAGGAACCCCAGGGCTTTTCCCATGGAACCTTTTTTGTCCGCCAGGAACGCGTTGATCCGCTCCCGGACGTGGGATTCTTTTTTGGGAGTCTCCACGGCGCCGGACATCATCACGGTTTTAATGTTTTCCATCAGCGCGGTCTCATCGTTCTTCCAGGACTTGTTCCGGAGTTCGGCTTCCCGGATTGACCGGTGGCCGTGGCGTTTGATGAAGTAATCATAGGCTTCCCTGACCGAACCGGTATCGCCTTTTATGTATTCGGCGAGCTTGTCCGCGGAGTAATGCACCGCCCCGGGATTTTTCTTGAGAACCCTGAACGCCAGGGTCCGCATGGACCGGAGTATGTCGACACTTTCAATATTATCGATATCTTCCAGAAAGCCGGCGATAACGCCTTTGGCTTCGTCCTCGCCGGAATAATCACCCTTGATGATCGCCAGAATTGCGCTGCTCATGGCTCCGGAATGGGCGCTGGTTATGTAATGGTAATAGGTCGCGTCGATAAGATCCGGCATGGCCGCGTCGATGTTCTTGTAGTATTTCCCCAGATCATTGGAATGGGGGATGGCCATCCGCGCCGTAAACCGGTCGATTTTTTTGATTGCCTTTTTATTGGAAAATAGGAATTTGAAATACTTGATGCCGTTATAGGCTTTAACGATGACGGGCTTGTCCTTCCAGGGCAGGGGCGGCGTATCCAGGGTTTTGCCGCAGATGCTTGCCTCAACGCTTTCCTTCTGGGCGCCCAGGATCGTGGTCGCCATTTTGTATATTGAAGTCAGGTTGAAAAACAGGTGGTTGGAATACGACGTGATACATTCACCGTCCCTGATCTCCTTCAGATTCCGGTACGCCCCGGCTTTTATGAGCATCATCCGCAGGCCGTGGTCGATTCCCTTAACCGAGGTTGAAAGTGAAAGGGGGGTCACCGCGCCGGGGAGCATCTCCCCGATATTGCAGTTGGTGTACACCGTGGTTTCGTCCCCGTAGGTAGTACCGTCGAGCTCGTCGATGGCCGCCTCGTCAAGGGTGGTCACCGGACGGGCCTGGAGCCAGGTGAGGGCGCCGTCTTTGTCCACGGCCCATTCCATATCCAGTTCATGGCCGAAATAATCGAGCGCCCGGCATATATCGCCGCTGATCGCCGACACAATAGCTTCGGTAAGAATCCCTCCCGCCGATGAATAGTCCGCTTTTTCCGGCAGGGCCCGTTTGTTTTCCCGGTCCAGGGGAACAATGCACCGCTCCGCCTGGGCCTGCCCCGAGACGAGGCTTTCTCCCAGGCCGGCCACCGCTTCGATAAGGAGATCCTTTTTCCCGGTGGCTGGATCCACGGTAAAGCAGACCCCGGCGCAGACCGCGTCCACCATCTTCTGGACCACCACGGCCATGGTAACACTTTTTGCCTGGGAGAAAAACGCCGAGTAACTTTCGGCGTTCCGGTTATGGAGGGACGCCATACATCCCTTTAAGGCGGCGATGAATCCTTCCCTGCCGCTGACATTGAGGTACGATGTATACTGGCCGGCGTTGGAAAAATCCTCCCCGTCCTCTGAGCTGGCGGAGGACCGCACGGCCACAATCCCGAGACCGCTGGTATCGTAATAACCGGCGGCGTCCCGGAAATCCTCTTCGGTTTCGAGGTCTGTGATGACAAAGCCATCCGCCACGGTGAGTTTTGCCCGTATAAGTTCCGCCAGTCCCCTGGCCTTGCCTCCGGCCCGGGGGTAAATTTCTTGGGTTAATTCGCTTAATTTATAAATTTCCATAATTTCTCCGTATTACTTCCGTGTCCACCGTGACGAATCGGCGTTAAAGGCAAATTCCGTAATGCCCCTGCCCTTGATGCCGTCCACGGTAAAATCACTGACTCCTTCGTTGACAAAATACGTTCCGCCGCCGAACACAAAGGGAACGGTAAAATCAAGGCTGCACGAAACCCTGCGGACCGATCCGTCCTCATACGCGACGGTATAGGAAAACTTCTCCGGAACACCCCCGGTGACCGGGAGTTCATCCATGGAGGTGCAGTTTTTTACGCATAGCGTTTTCCCGCCGGTTTTGTAGAATCCCGCCTGGATTTCGGTCACCGCGGGATACCGGATAAGGCTGTTGTGTATAAAGTCGCCGTTTTCCAGGAGTCCCACGAGCCACACGTACCGGTCAAAATAGTTCCAGTCCCGTTTGCCGTAGCTGTGATCCCGGAAGGCGGGCAGTTTATCAAAGACAATTTCCCGGTTTCCCAGTTTAAGGGAACCGGTGACAGTCCCGGACTGTTCATAATGCACCTGGTGGTGTTCCGACAGAGCCGCCCGGAATTCCTTGGTGAATTTTTCCCGTGAGAGCGCCCGGGCTACCGGTTCGGTGGCCATGTGCCGGGAAAACTCGAAGGTATCCGTGAGCCCGCTGAAATTTCCGTCCAGTTCAACCATGGTATCTCCGGAATTCCCGTCGGGAACATATCCCTTATCGGTGAGTCTGCCTTTTTTTACCGGACCAGTATAGGTAAAGCGAAGCTTTTTGCCGCCTTCGACACATTCCACCGCCGCGGGGATGCTTTCGCCCTTGGAGATATGGTCCCGTTCATTCATATAAACGGTTCCGTCCCCGTCCCGGTACACAAACCAGACTTCGGTGGGGGCGCTGCCGCCCCGCAGGGCCAGCCGCATGTAGAGGCTCTGCCGGCTTTTTAAGTCATGGACCGAGAAATAGTGGCTGTTGTTCTGGTCCTCCGCCGCGTCCGGCGGGAGCTGGAAGTTATCGGAATATTCGGGATTAAAGGGATTCGCCGCTTTCCGCTTATCCATGGCCTTGGCAATTATGTTCTTTTTTATATTTTGAATTATTCCCATTTTATATGCTCCAGAAACATTGTATCATTCCAATATAGTCAATACTATGACTTTTCAACAAAAGATGTAAGAATAATTTGTTCATATCAGTATATACAAAACGGGCTGACCCTAAAAGGGGCCCGGCTTTATACCAGGGAGTTTCAGTGGATAAATTCTTTCTTTTTTAGTAATATTTAAAGATTATTCTTAATATAGTGATATATTAATATTTGAATCGGAGGAAAAAATGAATAAAATAAAACCCATTGCGTATATCGCACTTGTACTTACACTCTCCGCGGGATTTATGGCCTGCAGCCAGGCTCTGGGCCCGGAGGAGGGATCCATTACGCTGCAGCTCCCCGGCAGCGCCGGGGGCAGGGCTTTTACCGAAGCCGAAAAAAACAGTTTTACCTACAGAGTAACATTTACCGGCCCGGGGAACAGGGTTGTCAATATCAGCGCCTCCGCCGGCAAAACAGTGACCGCCGGAGCGCTCGCGGCCGGGCGCTGGACCGTGGAAGTCCGGGCCTTAAATGACGATAACGTGCCCGTGGCATACGGTTCGGATACGGTGACCGTTGCCTCCGGAAACAGCCGTGCGGTGGTTACGATGGGGGAAGTTATTTTCAATATGTCCCAGCTGCTCACCGCCATCGCGGGTGCCGAAGACGGGGATACTCTGGTCATCGGTGATGATATAGAAATTACGGTCCCTGTTGAAATACTAAAACACATCTCCCTTTCATCTACGGGAAACCATAGCCTGTACCGGGGAAGTTCCAATCAGAAGGAGTTTTTTACCGTAAACGGCAAATCTCTTACTCTCTCAGCGGAGGGGCGTAACTCCTTGACTCTGGACGGTAAAAACCAAACCGCCGACAGCCCGCTTATTGTTGTCAACACGGGAGCGGCTTTAATCCTCAGTACCGGAGCGGTTCTTCAGAATAACGTAATCAATACCAGCGGAGGACTGCCCGGCGGCGCGGTTTACAGCAAGGACGGTGATGTAACCGTTTCCGGAGGGGTTATCCGCTACAACAAGGATGTGGTCACCGGCAGCGGCGGCGGAATGTATCTGGTGAGATCGAATTTTACCATGACCGGCGGCGCTGTTTACAGCAATACGGCGGTTGCCGGCGGCGGCGCCGGTAACGGCGGCGGGATTTCCATAGATAACTTAGGCCTTTCCGGACTTGACGCGGCCAGGACCGTGACCATCAGCGGCGGTTCGGTGTACGGCAACACAGCGGGAACCGACGGCGGCGGTATCTATATATTTAACTCCTACCGGGCCGTTGATACGGTGGTATTCAGCGGCGGTTCGGTATACGGCAATATTGCCAAAACCGGCAGCGGCGGCGGGATTAACAGCGTTAATTCCGCTGATTTTACCATGACCGGCGGCGCGGTGTATCAAAACAAGGGGAAAACCGGCGCCGGTGTCAGCTTTTCCGTCGGGAGCCTTGCCATGACCGGGGGCCATATCTGCGGGAATATCCTGATCGGCGGCGGCACCCAGGGCGGCGGTCTGTATATTGATACTTCAACCATCAGCGGACTGGGCGCGAAAAACGCGGAAATAAAGGGAAACTCTCCGCCGAATGTCCATAAAGACGTGAGTGTTTCCGGGTCCCTCGCGGGTATCGCCGTAGGCGGCGAGGGCGGAGAAAACGATATTTGTTCCATGGGCTATTAATGGGTTAACCCCATAGCCCTATCGGTAAAGCCGCCTCAGGGCGGCTTTTTTTACGCTGTACCAGCGACCCTGGTTTCCGGTAGTATATAACCATAATTGTCAGTTTTTTTGATATAACAGATTGATGCTTTAAAACAAAGTGATATATTTCTTAATATACTCTGGAGGAGAAATGAGTACAAAAAAATGCCTTTTTGGTATGGCGGTTTTTGCCATTATAGCCATGGGTTTTACGGCCTGCAGCCAGGTTCTGAGTCCGGAAGAAAGCTCCGTCACGGTGCAGCTGCCCGGTGAATCCGGGGGCCGGGCGTACACTGAAGCGGAAAAAAGCGGTTTTGCATATACGGTAACCCTTACCGGTCCGGGCGGCCGGACGGTCACCGCCGAGGCATCCGCGGGTAAAGCGGTGACCTTCGGCGGCCTCGTGAAAGGGCTTTGGCTGGTTGAAGTCCGGGCTTTGAACGGCGACAAAGAATCCGTGGCGTACGGCTCGGACACGGTGACCGTCACCGCCGGGAACAACCGTGCGCTGGTAAAGATGGGCGAGATTATTTATTCGTTAACCCAATTGAAAGGTGCTATCGACGACGCCAAGGCCGGGGATACTCTGTATATCGGCAGTGATATAGAATTTACCGGGTTTATTGAAATACTGAAAAACCTGACCTTTTCGTCCCTTGGCGATTATACCCTGAGTCGGGGAAGCGCCCACCCAAATGAGCTGTTCCAGATAGGCAGCGAGACCGTGACCTTTAAGGCCGAGGGCACCAATACTCTGACCCTGGACGGCAAAAGCAATCCCAACATCAAGAAACCGCTTATCAGTCTCAACTCAGGAGCGACGCTGGTCCTCGGTAATGGATCTGTTCTTCAGAATAACGAAGTTGTCGTCAGTGATCCTTTGGGGGTATCCGGCGGCGCCGTGTACTGCAAAAACGGGAAAGTCGTTGTTTCCGGCGGGATTATCCGCGACAACATAAACCTGGCGAACAACAAAGAAGGCGGCGGTTTCTATCTGGAAGATTCCGAATTTACCATGACCAGCGGCGCAATTTACGGCAACACAGCGGAGACCGGCGGCGGTCTCCATCTGATAAATTCTGGTTTTACCATGACCGGCGGCGAGATTTACGGCAATACGGCGAACACCACCAGTGCCGGTAGAGGCGGCGGCGTCTATATTAAAAATACCGGTCTTTCGGCGGGTGATCCGGCCAGAATTATAACCATCAGCGGCGGTTCGGTGTACGGCAACCATACCTTCGCCAACGGCGGCGGTTTTTATATTGATAACTCAGGCCGGGCCCAGGATGCTGTGGTGATCAGCGGCGGAGCTATTTACAATAATATTGTCGCCGGCAGCTCCGGCGCGGGCGGGGGTATACGGCTTAATAATTCAGCTAAATTTACTATGTCCGGCGGCGCGGTCTACCGGAACCAGGCCGACGAAGGCGGCGGAATGTATGTAACGAATGTTTCCTCCTTCACTATGACCGGGGGGCATATCTGCAGGAATCTCCTGAGCGGCGGCGGTACAACCGGCGGCGGATTGTACATCGCCAGTTCAACCATAAGTATCCCCAGCCCGAAAAAGGGGGAGATTAAGGAGAACTCTTCGCAGAATGTCCGCCTTGATTATGGTGTTACTGGAGACACTACGGGCATCGCCGTGGGCGGTGAAAACGGGGAGAGCGACATCTGTTCCATGGCCCATTGAGATATTCAAAATAAGGGAATTATGAGCCGCCTCCGGGGCGGCTTTTTTGCGCTATGCCTGATACTTCAGAATTGCTATAATATATGGAAATCCGTTCCGGATGCGGTATTATTTATAATACCTGGAGGAGAAATGAAAACCAGAAAAACCGTTCTTGGCATAATCATTGCTGCGGCTTTTGCCGTTGGCTTTATGGCCTGCAGTCAGGTCATGAGTCCGGAGGAAGGCTCCGTCACGGTGCAGCTTCCCGGAAGCGCCGGCGGCAGAGCCTACACCGAAGCGGAAAAAAGCACTTTTACATATACGGTGACCCTTACCGGCCCGGGCGGCCGGACATCCAAGGCCGAAGCTGCCGCGGGCAGGACGGTGACCATCGGCGGGCTCGCCGCGGGACTCTGGACCGTGGAAGTCCGGGCTTTAAATATTGATATGATTCCTCTGGCGTACGGTTCGGATACGGTGACCGTCACCGCCGGAAACAGCCGGGCGCTGGTAAAGATGGGTGATATTATTTATTCACTATCCCAATTGAAAGGAGCCATCAGCGATGCCAAGTCCGGGGATACCCTGTATATCGGCAATGATATAGAAATTGACGTGCCTCTTGAAATACTGAAAAACCTGACCTTTTCGTCTCTCGGCGACTATACCCTGAGCCGGGGAAGCGCCCACTCAAATGAGCTGTTCCAGATAGGCAGCAATACTGTAACTTTTAAGGCTGAGGGGGCCAACACCCTGACCCTGGACGGTACAAATCCTAACCCCGGCACTCAGAAACCGCTTATAACGGTTAATCCGGCGGGGGTGCTCATCCTCGATAAAGGGTCTGTTCTTCAGAATAACGAAAACAGGGGAAGTATAAACAATGGAGGGGCCGTTTTCTGCAAAGACGGTACAGTCGTTGTTTCCGGGGGGATTATCCGCGATAACAGGGACCTTACGAAGGGAATGGGCGGCGGCCTCTATCTGGTAAATTCCGATTTTACCATGACCGCCGGCGAGATTTACGGCAATACAGCGAGCAACGGCGGTTCCGGCAGCGGCGGCGGTATCTGTATTGAAAATAACACCAGTGCGGGCGCGGTCAGAACCGTAACCGTCAGCGGCGGCTCAATTTACAATAACGAAACATCAGGCGGCGGCGGCGGTCTCTATTATTTAGGCAATTCTGTGGGATCGTCCGAAAACAAGATGATCCTCAGCGGCGGCTTGATTTACGGCAATTTTGCCTCAACCGGCCAAGGCGGCGGCCTCTGTATAGTAAATGCCGATTTTACCATGTCCGGCGGCGCGGTGTACCGGAACGAGGCCCTTTTGGGCGGCGGTGTATTTGCTCAGAACGGTGATATCTTTACCATGGCCGGCGGTCATATCTGCAGTAACGAAGCCCTCGCCGTCAGTTCTGCCGGCGGCGGCCTGTATATTGATAACTTCACAAACGCCATCACCACCGGCGCTAGAAACGCTGAAATAAAACAGAACATATCCGACAATGTGGAGAAATCCGCAACCGGCGGAGACTTCAGCGGCATCGCCATCGGCGGTGTAAACGGTGAGAACGATATCTGTTCCATGCACTATTGATGTATAAAAAAGCAGTTATGTCAAAAGCCGTCCCCCGGGGCGGCTTTTTTTATGTTCAGTCTGAAACCTTAGATTTGCTATAATATTATACGAAAATCTATATTATCTGTGATATAATGGGCTATATCCGGAGGAGAAATGAAAACCAGAAAAGCCATTCTTGGCATAACCATTGCCGCGGTATTTGCCATGGCATCCATGGCCTGCAGCCAGGTCCTGAGTCCGGAAGAAGGTTCCGTCACGGTGCAGCTTCCCGGTGGGTCCGGCGGCAGGGCGTATACCGAAGCGGAAAGGAACGGGTTTACCTATAGGGTGACCCTTACCGGGCCTGGAGGCAGGACGGTAAATGCCGAGGGCTCCGCGGGCAATGCGGTGACCATCGGAGGGCTCGCTGCCGGGCTCTGGACGGTTGAAGTCCGGGCTTTAAATGGCGATAAGACACCCATGGCGTACGGCTCGGATACGGTGTCCGTCACCGCCGGGAATAACCGTGCGGTGGTAAAGATGGGTGATATTATTTATTCGTTATCCCAGCTAAATAGCACTCTCGGTGCCGCAAAGAACGGGGATACCCTGTATATCGGCAGTGATATAGAAATTACCGGACCTGTTGAAATACTCAAAGACATCACCATTTCATCCATCGGCAACCACACCCTGAGACGGAGTGGCACATATATAAATGATCTGTTCCAGATAGGCGGCGGGCCCGTGACCTTTACGGCCGAGGGGAATAATTCCCTGATCCTGGACGGAAAAAGTATAAACGCCAACGCCCCGCTTATTACGGTTACGAACGGAACCCTGGTGCTCGATACCGGAGTGGTTCTTCAGAATAATGATAACACAGGGATTTTAAATACCGGCGGCGCTGTCTACTGCAAGGACGGGAAAGTCGTTGTTTCCGGGGGGATTATCCGCGATAACAGGGCAATGACAACAGTGGGAAATGGCGGCGGATTCTTTCTGGCAAATTCCGATTTTACCATGACCGGCGGCGCGGTGTACGGCAATAAAGCTACCACAGACGGCGGCGGGATTTTTATTGAGAATATACTCATCTCAGCGAGTACTGATGCCAAGATCGTAGCCATCAGCGGCGGCTCGATTTACGGCAACGAATCGTTAAGCAACGGCGGCGGGATTTATTGTGAAGGCAGCAGCGCGATTCCGTCTCTGAATACGGTGATTTTCAGCGGCGGTTCGATTTACGGCAACTCCGCATCCATCCTAGGCGGAGGAATCCTTGTGTGGCACTCTAATGTGATCATCAGCGGCGGCGCCGTGTACGGGAATGAGGCGGCGCTTCAAGGCGGCGGTGTGTATCTTCTCAATGGCGACACCTTTACTATGACCGGCGGCCATATCTGCAGAAACACCGCCCCCGGCGGTGTTTCCCCCGGCGGCGGTCTGTATATTGATACTTTTATAAACGTCATCACCACCGGCGCTAAAAACGCAGAAATAAAGCAGAACATCCCCACCAATGTGGATGCATCCTCAGTTGGAGGAGACTTCAGCGGTATCGCCATCGGCGGTGTAAACGGGGAAAGCGACGTCTGTTCCATGCACTACTGATGTGATAAAAAGCAATTATATCGAAAGCCGTCCCTCCGGGGCGGCTTTTTTACGCTATGCCGGTGCCGATGAATTTGCTACAATATACAGTATGAATATCCGTACCGCCATCGATACTCGTATCCGGGAACGTATCCTCATCCTTGACGGCGCCATGGGCACCATGATCCAGCGCCTCGGCCTCGGGGAGGATGATTTCCGGGGGGCCCTGTTTGCCGGCCATCCGGTGCCGCTCCTGGGGTGCAACGATGCCCTGTGCCTGTCCAGTCCCGGGACCATTGTTTCCATCCACGAAGCGTACCTCAAAGCGGGGGCGGATATTGTCGAAACCTGCTCCTTCAACGCTACCTCGGTTTCCCTGGCGGATTACGGACTGGAAGACAGGGCCTATGATATAAGCAGAGCCGCGGCGGAGCTGGCGAAGGCGGCGGCAGGCCGGTTTTCTGCCGATGGCAAACCCCGGTTCGTCGCCGGGGTGATGGGGCCCACCACCAAAAGCGCGAGTATTTCCCCGGATATGAGCGACCCCGGGAAGCGGGGGATTTATTGGGACGAGCTGGAAGCGGCCTATTACGACAACGCCCGGGGGCTCCTGGACGGCGGGGCCGACCTGCTTATGGTGGAAACGGTTTTCGACACCCTCAACGCCAAGGCCGCGCTGTTCGCGGTTTCCCGGCTCATGGAGGAACGGGGTATCGATATCCCGGTGATGGTGTCCGGCACCGTCGCCGACGCCGCGGGCCGGCTCCTTTCGGGCCAGACCGTGGAAGCCTTCTGCGTCTCGGTGCTTCACGCAAAGCCCGTTTCCCTGGGGCTCAACTGCTCCCTGGGCGCGGAAAAGCTGCACCCCTATCTCCGGGAACTGGCGGCCTGCTCCCCGGTGCCGGTGAGCTGCCACCCCAACGCGGGGATGCCCAACCGGTTAGGGGAATACGATGAAACCCCGGAATCCATGGCCGCTTTTATGGGGCAGTTTATGGCCGAAGGGCTGGTCAATATTGCCGGAGGCTGCTGCGGAACCACCCCGGAGCATATCTCCGCCCTGGCTGAGCAGGCTGAAAAATACCAACCGCGGCCGCCCCGGGAAATGCCCCGGCGGACGGTTTTCGCCGGACTAGAGCCGGTGTATGCGGAGCCCGGCAAGGGGCTCACGGATATCGGGGAGCGGACCAACGTGGCGGGGAGCCGGAAGTTCCTCCGGCTCATCAAGGAAAAAAAATACGAGGAAGCCCTGGAGATTGCCCGGGATATGGTCCGCCGGGGGGCGGCGCTTATCGATGTCTGTATGGACGACGCCCTCCTGGACGGAAAAACCGAGATGGTCCGGTTCCTTAATCTGGCGCTTTCGGACCCCGACATTGCCAGGGTGCCGGTCATGGCGGACAGTTCCCGCTGGGAGGTGCTGGAAGCGGCTCTCAAATGCCTCCAGGGGAAGAGTCTGGTCAATTCCATCAGCCTCAAGGAAGGGGAGGCTGAATTCCTGCGTAAAGCCCGGCTCGCCCGGCGGTACGGCGCCGGCGTGGTGGTGATGCTCTTTGACGAGCAGGGCCAGGCCGCCGAGTACGAACGGAAGATTGCCGTGGCGGGCCGTTCATACCGGATCCTCACCGGAGACGGATTCCCCCCTGAGGATATTGTTTTCGATCCCAATGTACTTTCGGTGGCCACAGGCATACCCGAGCACGACTGCTACGGCCTGGATTTTATCAGAGCCTGCGCGTGGATACGGGAGAACTGTCCCCATGCCCAGATTTCCGGAGGCATTTCGAACTTATCATTCAGCTTCAGGGGGAACGAACAAGTCCGTGAGGCCATGCACAGTGTGTTTCTCAAACACGCCATGGATAACGGCCTGGCCATGGCCATTGTCAATCCGGCTGGCCTCGTTCCATACAGTGACCTCGACCCGGAACTCCGGACGGCGGCGGAAGATGTAGTCCTCTGCCGGGGAACCGATTCAGCGGAAAAACTTCTGGCCCTGGCCCTGAAGATAAAGAATGAAGGGGATACGCAGAAAGGCGCCGGAACACCGCCGGCCGGGGACAGCGAAGCCTGGCGGAACGCGGACCCGGAAGAACGGATTGTGTACGCCATGGTCCGCGGTGCTGATACGTATATCGAAACCGATGTACTGGAACTGCGGCGGAAATTCCCCCGGAGCCTCGATATTGTGGAAGGCCCCCTGATGCGGGGTATGAAGGAAGTGGGAACCCGTTTCGGGGAAGGCCGGATGTTTCTGCCCCAGGTTATCCGCAGCGCCCGGGTGATGAAAAAAGCCGTGGCTGTGCTTGAGCCCTTTATCCAGGAAGAAAAAGCCGCCGGTGACGAAGGCCGGTCCGGCGAGAGCCGGAAAATCATCCTCGCCACGGTTAAGGGGGATGTCCACGATATCGGAAAGAATATTGTCGGCGTGGTTCTGGGCTGCAACGGCTACGATGTGCTCGACCTCGGGGTTATGATCCCTTCGGACGAAATCCTCGACGCCGCCCGGCGGGAAAACGCCTGCGCCATCGGACTTTCCGGGCTGATTACGCCCTCCCTGGACGAAATGGTCCGCACCGCCCGGGCCATGGAGGAGCGGGGCTTTACCATTCCCCTTATTATCGGCGGCGCGACCACGAGCCTTGCCCATACGGCCCTGCGCATCGCCCCGGAGTATTCCGGACCCGTGGTGTACGTCCCTGACGCCAGCCGTTCGGCGGAGGCCATGCACGCCCTCCTGTCGGAAACCGAGCGGCCCCGGTTCCTCGAAGACCTCCGCGGGCAATACGGCAAGGCGGCGGAAAACCATGAAACAATCAGCGGCCGCCGGGAACTGGTAAGCATCACCGAGGCGCGGCGTAACCGGATTCCTCCGGAGACTTCGGGCGCTCCCGAACCGCCGGTAAAAGGAATTACGCAGTTCGACGGGTATCCCATTGAACGGGTGGTCCCGTACATAGACTGGGACGGATTTTTCCGGTTCTGGGATCTGAACAAGCGGAAAAATCCCGGCGCCGCCGGTGAGTTTAACCGGGCCCGGGAGGATGTTCTGGACGACGCGAAACGCCTCCTGGACCAAATCTCCTCGGAGGGACTTCTCCGGCTCACCGGGGTGATCGGGTTTTTTCCGGCCTTTTCCCGGAATGATGATGTGGTGCTTTCGGCGTATACGGAAAACGCTTCCGGCTGCGGTTCCGCCGGGGAAGGGCCCGAACTGGGGCGTTTCTGTTTTCTCAGGAATCAGGAACTGAAGCGCGCCGGTTCCCCGAATCCCTGTCTCGCGGATTTTATCCTGCCCCCGGCGGAAGACCAAAACTCGGTCCCCCGTGACTGGGCCGGCCTTTTTGCCCTCAGCGCCGGATCGGGACTACAGGAGCTGCGGGAACGGTTCCGGCGGGAAAATGACGACTACCAGGCGTTCCTCGCGGCGTCCCTGGCGGACCGGCTGGCGGAGGCTTTTTCCGAGGAGATCCATCTCCGGGTGCGGCGGGAATTCTGGGGATACGCTCCGGACGAGAATCTTTCCCCCGGGGAAATCCTCGCCGGGAAATACCGGGGAATCCGTCCGGGGTTCGGGTATCCCGCCTGCCCCGATCACCATGACAAGGAAACGGTCTTTTCCCTCCTGGAAGCCCGGACCCGCTGCGGCTTTGACCTGACCCCTGCGGCCATGATGGTTCCGGCTTCATCGGTCTGCGGAATGTATTTCGCCGCTCCCGGGGCGTTTTATTTCGGCATCGGCGATATCGGCGAGGACCAGCTCCTTGACTGGGCGCGGAGAAAGGGTATTACCCCCGAAGAAGCAAAGAAACGGCTCGGAAGGATTTAACCGGTTACTGGCTGTTCTGTTCCAGGAATTGTATCCGGCCTTCGTACATGTCCTCCAGGGATTCGGTTTTGAAATCCCGGAGAAAAATATACCCGCAGTTGTCCCATATATTGTAAGTAACAATCGACCCGAAGAGCCAAATATCGTTACCCAGGGTATACTCATCCCGCAGATACCCGTCGAACCCGCTCTGCCAGCACAGCAGGTAATCGTAGTCCCCGGCTTTTATAGGGCTGACATGGGTCGTGATTCCGCTCTGCCGGTAAAAGGCGTTTTCGTACGCGGCTATGGTGCTCTTTTCCTTATCCGTCGCCGGCCTGGGGTAATCGGTCAGAACCGTTTTATACCGCACCCTGAACTGCGGATAGAACGTAAACCCCGGGGCTTCCGACGTAACGTGATCGGCTATTCCTATCAGGTCGGCGCTGATATCCTCCGTGGGATTGAAGCTCAGCCAGTTCGTATTTCCCGTGGGAAACAAAAAAGTACTTTCGAACCAGTAGAATCCGTCGTATTCATAGGGTCTATTGCCGCAGTTGATAATTAAATAGGGGTCCGCGGAGCGGGAAAACGTCAGAACCTTGGCAGGTTTCCCGTCCTGTACCCCGACCACATCACCCCGTTTTACCGACGCCGGATCAACGTTATCCGCCGGTATAAAATCAAATACCATCGCATAATACGTCACGGTTTTCGGTGTATTGTACAGGCTGTATTCCGTGGTAAAACGGTATGTCAGGGCATTGCCGAACAGGGCCTGTGCTTTTTCGGACAGGGGGCTTTCCACGATTTCCGTGCTGAAATTGGAATAGACAAGTCCGTCGGGAGCCGAGATTGTAATTATCGGGAATCCGCTCAGTACATCTTCGGTCTGCTCCGCCGCGTCCGGGACTTCCTGCTGTCCGGCGGATTTTCCGCCGTTTGTCGCGCAGGAGAAAACCGATAAAACCGCTGCCAGCAATACTATAGCCTTCATACTGCCTCCATAAGAGAATAATTAGAAATCCGGTTCTTCTTCCTTATTACCGGCTTCCTTGCGTTCCCGCTGTTTAAGGGCGTGCTTGAAGATCGTTTCCGTATCCAGCTTGGTGTCGACCCCGAACAGAGGCATGACACCGTCGCCGTCAACGCTGCGGAACAGCCAGCCCGTCTGTTCGCCGTAGGCCCAGCTGTTTTCATCATTCATGATATGGTCCAGTACCACCGCAGCGGACAGAGTAAAGAAGACCAGGGCGGCGTTGTTTTTCTGTTTCGGGTTTTTGCTTCCCAGCACCGCGTCTATCCGTGTGGAAACCGGATTGGGAACCTGGAAGTTATAGGGTTCCCAGGGATTGTCGATGGCGTCGCAGTGGGCGTTGTTTTCCGCGCCCCCCCGCCGGTTGCCCTGTTCAATGCCCGCGGCCACGGCGGTAAGGTACCGCCGGAGTTTCCGTACCTCCGGGTACACCGCCTTGACGTCCTTTTTCTGCATGGGCGGCGGAAAACTCGATTCAAAACGGTAGTAGGGCAGAAAGTACAGGCGTTTTATCCAGTGGAGTTCGTTGAGAATACGCCGGGCGTAGGTGGATGTCCGGGATTCCGACGCGCTGTCCAGGATGCGGCAGTACTCCGTAAGCCGGGGGAGGTACTCCTTTTCGAATCCAAGTTCTATAAAGGTGTGCCAGTTGGTCATGATGTTGGTGATGATATTGTCGATCCGTTCGGGATTGCCGTCGGGGCCGGCGGTGGTCCCGAATGAAACGTATCTGAGCCCGTAGAACAGTTCCTCCAGAATCCGCATGAGTACTACAATCTGCTGGAGCGGATCGGTGGGCGAAATAAGCTCATATCCTTTCTTGAAATTGAATACGTCGTGGAAATACGGATAGAAATCCGGGTAGGTAGCCATCCGCTCCCATCCGGCCCTGGGAAACAGTATCTCCAGGGTATTCTCGCCCCGGTTAACGGCTTTGTTTTCCGCCTCCAGCGCTTTTTTAAGCTCCCGTTCCTCGGAGGTCAGTCCGTCGGCATCCTTTTCATCGCCGGAATTTTTGTCTTCGCTTTTTTCCTCCTCGGCATCTTCCACCGGAACGGCTACGGAAGAAGGGGAGATATGCTTCGATTCGTTTACCCCGAGGAACACGGCAAAGCGGTTTTTCCGGACGGTAAAAAAATTATCATAAGGAATAAACTGGTCCGACAGCAGTTTGAGGAGCAGCGGGTACATGAGGTACTTGATGTCCCGCTGGATAACCACGTAGGAACTGAGGGCGTTGCGGATCAGATCCTGGTACTTCGCCTTTGCTTCGGTGGGGTTTTCAAGATACAGCACCTTGTAAAGAAGCTTATAGGATTCCCTGATGTGGGTTTCGGGATCGAGTTTTTCCAGCACATATATGGGTTTGTAGATAGCCCTGAGGATATCCGCAAAATCGCCGATTTTGGCGTTCCGGGGTTTCGCCTGTATCTTGGCGAGGTCGCTGGCAATGCGTTCTATGTTCCAGTAGCGGATAGTATCAAGGATGGAATACGCGAAGGGCGAGGCCTTCCTGAGCCGTTCATTCCGCTGGAGATTGTTTCGGGGGAACATGGTCCGGGTGGCGGTTACCAGCAGTTCGATCCGTTTATAGTAGTCGTTCATCCGGCGGTTTACGAAGTCCGGATTTACGTAATCGGGAATATCCCCGAATATGGAGATGACGGAATAAAAAACCTGTCCGGCATTCTTTATTTCGAATTCCGGCTGGGCGGCATAGCGGTCCATTTTTACCCGTTCGCGGTAACTCAGTTTAAGGGGAATTGAAGGATCGTCCCCGGGATCAGTGATAATTCTGGATGACCGCCGCCGTATGCCGTCGGGATCATCCCCGTCAGGGGCAAGTTCCACCCGGCGCTTGGGCTGTTTGTTCCGTCCCGAGGACTTGCCCCCCACCACCACATCAACGGTTTCATTGCGGACCCTGGAGCGGCCTTTGGCTTCATTTTCTTGGTCCCGTTCCCAGCCGACTTCTCCGCCGAGAACTTCGGCCATGCGCCGGGCTTCGTCCGGATTCAGATCCCCCAGTTTCCGGCGTACCCGGTCAAGTTCACCGGGGGCGTAAATTGCTTTCGTTTTTTTTGCCATGGTTATACCCGTAGATAAAGTTTTTCTCCCAGACCCCAGAGATTACGTACCTGTATTTCTTTCCCATCGGAATTCACCAGTACTCCGTTGTAATACCCAAGGGGCGTATGGTACTCCGACCGCGTTACGATCGAACTGAAGGCTGTCCTCATTGGTTCTTTCGGGGAAAAAGTCAGATCCACCATGCCTTCCACATCCTGGATCACCCAGTCGGAGTCAACCCCCCGGGGCATGGTTATACGTACCGGCGGCAGAGGGGTAAGCTTTTCCTCCAGCCACAGGGCGTTCTCATTATTCTGAAAGGTTTCGCGGGCCTGGTTTTCCGCAATGCTGAAACCGTACCGCCGGTTCTCCGGGTCAAATCCGAAGGCGGTGCACCATTTTGCCTGCATCCTGTACGGATAATACCCTTTATAATCGCTGAAAACTCCCAGTGTCCGGTCCGGGTTAAAGGAAATATGCCGGCCGCCGTATACCATATCCCCCCGGACCGCGCCGAATCCTTTGTACACATACATAGGCCGCCGGTCCGCAAAAAGCAGGCTCGCCACCAGGGGGGTGGTTTTTTCCCGGGCCAGATCAAATTCCAGGTGGGCCGTAAAGGACGGCCGCTTCCGGGTGGACTCAATATCGAGGTCCACCTTGACCATATCCGCGTCGAGCCAATCATGGATTCTGAAAAAGAAACCGTAGGATTTGCTTGATATGGAGGAGTTTGAAAGCTCCCGGGGCAGCCGCCAGCCGCCGAAGGGTATGATTTTCCTGAACCGGAGGTGTTCCCTGGTCAGTTTATCGTACAGAAAAACCTGGGCCAGCCGGTAGTACTTTATATTCGACAGTATGGCTTCAAGGTAAAAGTCTTCATCCTGAATAATAAAGGACTGCCATTCTTTGATGCGCAGATCCTTCATCCATTTCGGGATCGGCCACGCATAGGGATGGTGGACGCTGAGAAGGTCCACGTCATCGAATGCCTGATCCCAGGTCCCCTGCAGGGGAATCCCGTGTTCAACGGGGCTTGGCTTGGGATGCTGCAGTTCCCTTTGGTACATTACACCCTGCCGGCGGCATACAGAAGGTAAATAGCCTGAGTTCCCAGATCTCCGCCGTTCCGGGCTTCTCCGGAGAACGACGCGGGGGTCATAGCCTTGGTACTGTCCAGTTCCGCCGCCGCACGGGCCGCCTGTTCAAGGGCGCCGCGGTCCATGGCCGCCAGGGTTTGGTACAGCTGCTCGGCTTTTTCGAGTCCCGGCAGTTTAAGGCCTAGTTCCCGGGCGGAATCCAGGGCTATTCCCATATCCTTTATAAAGTGTTTTACGTAGAATCCGGGGTTTACGTTCCCGTCAAGCATCCGGGGCACCAGATTTGAAAGGGTCCAGCTGCCGGCCGCGCCGCTCTCGATGCTTTTCAGCATGGTCCGGGGATTGAGGCCCGCCTTGAGTCCGTAGCAGAGCGCTTCCGCGACGGCCATCATGGTGGAAGCAATCACAATCTGATTGCTCATCTTGCAGTGCTGTCCCGATCCCGGGCCGCCCTGGAAAACAATGTTTTTTCCCATTCGCTGAAAAACCGGGAGTATTTTATTGAAGGAATCCTCATCTCCCCCAACCATTATTGACAGGGCAGCGTTTTTCGCCCCGGTATCGCCCCCGGAAACCGGGGCGTCGAGACTGTAAAGTCCCTTTTCCCGGGCTTTTTCCGCAATTTTTCCCGCCAGAGCCGGGCTGGAGGTGGTCATGTCAATAAGAACCGCCCCTTTTTTCGCGCTGTCTACAATTCCTCCGGGAGCAAGGTATACTTCCTCCACATCCCTGGGATATCCTACGATGCTGATTACAATGTCCGCACCGGACGCCGCCTGCCCCGGGGTATCCGCCCATTGGGCCTCTTGCCGGATCAGGTCTTCGGCTTTTGCCTTTGTTCTGTTGTATACCGTCAGGGAATAGCCGCCTTCAAGAAGATGGCCGGCCATACTTTTTCCCATGACACCGGTTCCGATAAACGCAATCTTTTCCATGAGAAAAGTATAACCTATAAAAGCTTTTTAATAAAGAAAAGGTAGGGCAGGTACAGGGCCTCCGCGGTATATCTGTACCGGTTCTTCAAATACTGCGAAGTTCTGCCTTTGAAAGGGGCTGAGGCTGGGACGCTTTTCCGGTATGGGGTGGCGCTTGGGAACGGGTTTACCCCGCACTAACCCCTCGGATCAGAGAAGCATGGCTACTTGGTTTTATAGAAATCCCCGGGGAGCAGGTCCATGTGGATGATATCGTGGGCTTCCAGGTTGCGGATCAGGGCTTCCCGGCGGCGGCCGAATGGTTTAAACCCGATCTTTTCGTAGCATTTGACCGCTCGGTCGTTAAAGGCGTAGACCCGGAGCATAATATTGTGGAGATTAAGTTTTTTATAGCCGTAATCGATCAGGAGTGTCAGCGCTTCGGTGCCGTATCCCTTGTCCCAGTAATCCCTGTTTCCGATAAAAATGCCGATTTCCGCGGTCCGCTGAATATAGTCGATATCCATCAGGCCGCAGTTGCCCAGGAGCGTATCCGTAGCGATATCCACAATAGAGTAGCTGTGCTGTTTCCCGAGCTGAGCCAGGAGTTCCCGTTCGGATGTGAGGTCAATGGAGGCGGATGCGAGCCGCAGGGTATTCATAACCTCCATGTCGTTGATCCACGCGGTGTATTGTTCCGCGTCACCGGCATCGATGGGCGACAGGTAACACTTTTTTCCGGTCAGTTTTTTGAAGTACATGGCAAGACTCCTTTCAAAATACTACCGTAAGAATCAGCGGTAAACAATATGGAATTATTGTAAATCTTATATAATACTTTAAATATCATTTAAAAAAAGGAGAAACAATGAAAAAATACTGTGCGGAATTTATCGGTACCATGATTCTGGTTCTGTTCGGCTGCGGATCCGCCGCGGTCGCGGGAAGTACCCTGGGGACTTTGGGAATCGCCTTTGCCTTCGGGCTTTCCATTGTGGCGACGGCTTATGTTATCGGCGGGATTTCCGGCTGCCATATTAATCCCGCGGTGTCCCTGGGGATGCTGCTGTGCAAACGGATGACGGTTAAGGATTTTATCGGGTACTGCATCGCCCAGTTCCTGGGCGGTATTGCGGGGATCGCGGTTCTGTATTTTCTTATCCGCCAAACCGGACTCGGCCAGATCGTTGTGACGGGACTGGGGCAGAACGGATTCGGCCGTGCCTCGGCGGTGCGTCTTTCCATGGGCGGCGCCATAGTCACCGAGATTATCCTGACTTTCGTCTTTGTTTTCACCGTTCTCGGTGTGACCGCCGGGGAATCATTCAGCAAAATCGCCGGGATCGTCATAGGGCTCTGCCTGACCTTTGTGCATATTATGGGCATTCCCCTGACCGGAACTTCGGTCAATCCCGCCCGGAGCCTTGCCCCGGCGCTGTTTATGGGCGGAACCGCCCTTTCCCAGGTCTGGGTTTTTATTCTCGCGCCTTTGGCCGGGGCCGCGGTCGCCGCGGTGGTGTGGATGTGTCTCAATAAGAAAACTGCCTGACATAAAAACGCTCCTTCCGGGCCGCCTTTCCGCCTGCCCGGAAGTAGTTCCGTTAATCCCGGTGATTTTCTATCAGAAATTACCGGCTGCCCTTTCCGAATATTTCCGTAAATGAATAGAATCCCGGTCTGTTTTTTAGTTGCAAATAAAGTTTTTTCCGTATCGGCGGACTTCAGCCCGCCATGCGGCCTGTGTCCGGCTGAGTCAGCCCGGCGCTGCCGCCGTTAATCAGCGGGTTTTCTCATAGGCCTTATCGGCCTGGCCGGTGAACCAGGTCAGCACCGCGTCCGCCCGGGTGGAAAAGGATTTGCCCACCCGCTGGCCGATGCCCGGGATCGACGGCGCCTTGGCCATGGACGAGATATACACCGCGAGGTACGGCCCCGCGTCGAGAACCGCTACCACGGTGCGGAGCTTGTTTTTGCCGACCATGGGAATCGGTCCGCTGTTCATGGTGGTGAGGTTTTCCTGTATGAATATCAGGGCATCTTCCCTGAAGAAATAATCGTACTTGTAAACATTATCCCCGAAAGTCAGATCCTTCTGCCGGGCATAGACGGTCAGTTTTTCCGGCGGGATGCTGTACACAGGATCCGACCGGGGATTTTTTGAATCCGGATTGTCAATGATTGAGGATGTTTCGTAGAAAACCCGCATGGCGCTCCGGGTGGTGGAAAAATATTCGATTCCCGCCAGGGTACTCAAAGCCAGGGTTTCGTTGTACAGAGCGGTACGTTCCTGCTCTGTCCAGGAATCGCGGTTCGCCGTATCGGGTTTTTTATACAAATACAGGCTTTCCGCCATGAGGCTGGGCTCAACGGCTTTTTTATTTTCTTCCAGAAGCTGCCGGATAAAAGCGCTGTCCGGGGCCATCAGGGGCTCCGGATTCTTGTGCTGGGTTTCGGTTATCTGCCCGTCCCTGATAAGCTGCTCCGCCCGTCCCGGGCCGACCAGCTCTTCCAGTGACACGGAATATACCGGCAGCGCCGCCGCAATTCCCGCCAGACAGAGGATCAGTTTTTTATTTAAAGCCATAATTGTTCCCTTTTCCTGATGCTATATTACAAACAATTCTATTAATCAAAGATAACAAAAAAGCGATTCCGAAACTACAGGCAGCCGGGGAATAAAAAAGGCAGTTCCGGAATCCCTCAGGATACCCGGATCTGCCTTTCCTAATAGCGGCCGCTGCGGCGGTTTACCGCATGCTGCCGCGGTAGAATACCCGCACCTGCTTGTACAGGCCTTCGCCTTCGCTTTTCGTTTCCACATCGGAAATATCGTTCAGGGTGGTGTGGATGAGCCGGCGGTCAAAGGGGTTCATGGGTTCCAGAAGAATGGAACCGCGGTTTTCCCGGACCCTGTCCGCCACGGTGTAGGCAAGCCGGACCAGGGATTCCTCCCGCCGGATTCGGTAATTTTCGCTGTCCAGGATAACCCGCATGTCTTCCCGTCCGATCTTGCTGGCGTAGATGTTGGCAAGCAGCTGGAGGGCATCCAGGTTTTTGCCTTTTTTGCCGATCAGAATAGATGAATACTCGGAATCGATTTTGAGCCCGATTTTGTGTTCCTCCCGGAACTGGATTGAAACCGAACCGGGATAGCCCATGTGCTCAATCAGCCCTGTGGCAAAATCAATCATCTGCTGTTCAAAATCGTTTTTTGGTTCCGGGTCGCCGAATACCGCCTGGCGGGAAGGTCTGTCCTGGGAATCAGTATCTCCGGAATTCCCATCCATCTGCGGTCTGGGCGGAGGGGATACGGGTTTATCCGTATGTACCTGGATTTTTACGAATCCTTTTTTAAATAAACCCGATTTTTGGGTCTCAAGAATTTCAACATCAAAGCCGTCCTTCTCAAGGCCCAGTTCTTCCGCCGCACGGTCGATGGCTTCCTTTTCCGTACGGCCTTCAAATTCATATATCATATAGCGCTCCTCGCGATAGAAATTGCGAAGTTATGGTTCCGTTCATAGAGGAAATGAGCGTTACCGTTTCTTTTTTTTCTTCGGTACAATTACCTGCTGCGGGGCCTGTTCGGCAGCTATCTGGGCTTTCCGCTTGGCAAGATATTTGTTGATCGTCAGCTGCTGTACCAGGGTCAGCAGGTTGGACAGAATCCAGTAGAGCAGAAGCCCCGACGGTACATCGTACAGGATGAAGAAGAATACGATGGGCATCACGTACAGCATGAGCTTCATCTGGGTATTCGCCTTCTGGTCCAGAGTCTGGGTGACCTTTCCGTACAGAAGCTGGGATGCCAGGTAGATAAACGGCAGAAGCCGTATCTCGCTCCACCCGAGGATCGGCAGCCTGAAGGGTGCGAAACTGTACACAAATTCAGGCCGGGAAAGGTCGGGGATCCAGCCGGGAATAAACATGGCGCCCCGGAGATCAAAATGGGTGTTGAACAGGTTGTACATGGCAAAGATGATGGGGAACTGGATCAGCATGGGGAGGCAGCCCGACATGGGGTTGTAGCCTTCCTTTTTGTAGAGTTCCGCCATCTCGGCGTTCATCTTGTTGGGGTTGTCCTTATATTTAGTCTGAATTTCCTGGATCTTCGGCGAAAGTGTCTGCATCCGCAGGGTTGATTCCGAGCCCTTTTTGGTCAGAGGGAAGAGGAGAATCTTTACCAGCAGGGTAAGCAGGATAATGGCCACCCCGTAATTCGGGATAATCCGGTAGAAAAGCTGGAGCAGCCATTTCAGCACGAACTCCAGGGGAGCGAGAAAACCGCTGGTGCTTGCGATATCGGAAAGCTGCAGGTCCCGCAGTTTGTACGCGTTGTTGGCATTGTCGTAGATGGCCAGGTCATTCTGGCTTTTGGGGCCCAGGTAAAACCGGTAGGTATCCGTGGTTCTGGAACTGTTAAGGGGCGGCCGGACCATGAAGAAGCGGGACGCGTCGGAGAGCCCCGCTTCCGGGGCGGTGGAGAAGGCCATTTCATACTGGGCCGATTCGGGAATGGCGATAAAGGTAAAGTATTTCCCCGCGATAGCGGCCCAGGTCGCGCGGGAATTGATCACCGTGGGACCGTTGCTGTTGACTTTTTCCTGGCGTTTTTTGCCGTTGGTCAGGGTCAGGTACTGGCGGTATTCGTAACGCTGGTCCAGTTTTTCAAAACTGGGACCGATCTGGGGGCCGAACGCCAGGGTGTAGGCTGCCCCGGAAAAGTTTATCGAAGGTACGGAATTCCCGCCGTCAACGGTAACGGTCAGTTCAAACATGTACTCATCGGGAATAAAATCGTAGCGTTTGGTCAGCCGGAACTGCCCGGCTTCTCCGCCGTTGGCGCCGACCGCAAAATCCCGGTAAAACTCTACCGACGTCGATGACAGGCGGTTCACGTGGAACAGACTCTGCACCGGTTCAGCCTTCATGTCGCCAAAGGCGATGGTAAAAGCGTGGGGTTCCCGGTCTCCGGGAAGGATCATTTCCACCGGTTCACTGCCGTCCTGGTGGTTTTTCAGTTTGTAGGAAATCATATCCCCGCCGGTATTGGAAAGGATAATTTCCGCCAGTTCGGTGTTGATGGTTACCCATTGTTCCTCAATGGGAGCCGCTTCCGCAGTATCTCCGGGTTCGGCAGGTTCCTGGGTTGTATCAACCGTAAGCGCCGGAGGCGGCGAGCCGGTGGTTTCGGAAATAAGGGGCTGTTCTACAGGCGCCGGTTCCTGCCCCGCGGGTTCCTGGGGCATAAAGAATAACGCCTGAACTGTATAAAACACCGATATGACAACGACCGAAAGTACAACGGCCAGCAGGGTTCGCTTTTCCATGGATCTCCTCAGTAAAAATCAAGGTACCGGATCGTAACCGCCCGGATGGAACGGATGGCACCGCAGAACGCGCTTTATTGCCAGAAATAGCCCCCGGAAGGGTCCGTAACGCCGGACCGCTTCATAGGCATAGGCTGAACATGTGGGTACATATCTGCAGCTTGGGGGAAAATGAGGCGAAACAGCGTTCTGGTAGAACCGGATCAATAACAGGACCAGGCTCTGTAAAGGTCTTGCCACTACGTTTCCAAAAATAAACCGGCCCTGGAAAACAGCGTGCTAAGCTGCTCCTGCCGGGCTTCAAACGAGTCCTTTCCGGGATAAACCAGCAGAACGAAATCATAACCGGATCGCAGCTGCTCTTTTATAAGCCGGTACACCTCACGGCTCAGACGCCGTGAACGGTTCCGCTGTACCGCGTTGCCGTATTTGCGGGCAAAGGTAAATACGATACGGTTTACCGGCAAATCATTTTTCAGGATAAACAGTTTCGCCCCGGAACAGGAAACACTCCGTCCGCGGCTAAAAACCTGCCCGATCTGATCCCTTCCCTTTAAGCGTTCTGCCCGCCGAAACCGGAAAGACAGTTTTTACCTCTTGATTTAATAAGGTTTCTTTTCGTCAGAAACACTCAGTTTTGTCCGGCCTTTGGCCCGGCGCCGCTTCAGAATCAAACGGCCGCCCCGGGTTTTCATACGGGCGCGGAATCCGAATTTACGGTTGCGTTTGACTTTACTAGGTTGATAAGTCCGTTTCATGGGAGAATCTCCTTGCATCTATATAAAGGTACTTGTTTTCCATACAGATAGAGGAGACAGTATAGAAAATTTGGAGCCCTTGGTCAAGGATGAGGGGGAGCACTGAGCTGTATATGCACCAAGCACCCATGTTAACTGGATCTGCGGGTCCTGTCATATATAAAGGAGAATGGCTCCTCAGCGGCCTGTGGCCTCGAAAGTCGCTCATTCCCCTTTATGTATGACACCCGACGTAACCAATATGTACGGGTGTTTGGTGCTTTTACCTGCTGGGGGTAACCGTATCCGGCAGGCGGCTCCCCCTGGCTCCAGCCTTGCCGGACCATCCATGGAGTTTTGCTCTGCAAAACTCCTGAAAGACTGAACGCCGCAGGCGGCAAGTCTTACGCCACCCCCACTCCTGGTTCTCAGGAAAAGAGCCTCTCCCAAAGAACCGGCAGGGAAGCATGGTACCGTACCGGCAGGACCCCCGGACCGGGTCCCCGCCATGCTTCCCTGCCGGGTTTGATATATTTGACTTTTCTGGACTTTGGACTGATGATATGGTTTATGGACTATATTAACAGGCTGAAAGATCATCTCCGGGTTATGGCGGATCTCATTTCGGTTTCCGGTATGGAACAGGAAATGGTACGGTATATTGCCGGGACCGCAAAATCCGCTGGCGCCTCGGTTACGGTGAACACAATCGGCAACGTAACCGCCGCCCTGGAGGGTAATTCTCCGGGACCCACCGTTTTTCTGGGAGCCCATACCGACGAAATCGGGCTTGTGGTGCGGGGAATCTCCGAAAACGGGTTCATCGGCTTTGAACGGTTAGGGGGTGTTGCCGACAGTCTGCTGCCTGCCCGGGATGTCCTTGTTTCATTAAAGCGGATTCCCGGGGTGATCGGTTATAAACCCGGCCATCTGCAGTCCCCGGAAGACGCACGCAAGGTGGCGCCGATCACCGATTTTTTCGTGGATGTGGGCGCTTCTAGCCGGGCCGAGGTCACGGCATTGGGTATCCGGATCGGGGATCCCATTGTATTCAAAAGTAGTGTAACCGAATTCCCGCCGTCCTCCAGGGTCGCGATGCGGGGGCTCGATGATAAGCTGGGCTGCGCCGTTCTTCTGGTTCTGCTGGAAGAATTGAAGGACCGGGAATTTCCCGGAATCCTGCACTGCGTATTTACGGTGCAGGAAGAAGTTGGGATGAAGGGCGCCTCCGTCGCGATGCACGGCCTTGAACCCGATTACGCCATAGCCATTGATACAATCCCGGTTGCCGACACTCCGGGATCCGTGCCCAGTGAGATTCTGCCCCTGGTATTGGGAGCCGGTCCGGCGATCGTTACCCAGAACCGTGCCGGGGGCGACTATTTTTTCCAGACCCACCCAGCGGTGGAATCCCTGCTCTGCGGAACCGCGGAACGGATTTCGGTGCCGCTGCAGCGCGCTTCCATGCTGGGGTTCCAGTATGCCACGGATGCCTCGGCGCTCGGTTATGCCAACGGCGGAATCGCCGCCGGAATCCTGGCTTTGCCCCGGCGGTATTCCCATTCCCCGGTGGAATTCGCCGACCTCGCCGACGCCGGCGGGGCCGTCAAAATACTGAAAACGGTAATCCGCGAAACCGGGACCTTCAATAAATCCTTTATCTGATCCCCGCTCCCTGATGCAGAGGCTGGGGGATCGGCTGGTAATCGATATTGATGACCCGGAGCTTTTCATCCGGCTTAGCCAGTTTCGCTGCCGGATTCTTCCTTCCAGTTTTCCTCGGTGAATACCACGATCCGGTTCGCGGTGAGCAGTTCCGCGGTCACGCCTTTTCCCGTCCGGATGGTTCCGGAGAAACTCCCATCGTATATCCGGCCGCAGCCGCAGGACGGGCTCATTGATTTCAAAATGGCCGTGGTAATGCGGTACCGCCGGCAGATCCGCAGGGTTTTTTCGGCTCCCAGGACAAAGGCCTGGGTATACTCATAGCCGTCTCTGCCGATGACCTTGGTTTGTCTGTTCTCAATCCGGATTTCACAGGGGGGTCTGGGGATGGGGAGCCCTCCCAGGACCTCGGGGCAGGCCGCAATGGCTTTGCCGGAATTTACCAGTTCCGAAAATTCCGGCTTGTGAACGCTGGTGCCGTTATACCTGCAGGGAATACCCGCAAGACAGGCGCTGATGAGATACATTCGGACTCCAATACTTCAATAGATCTTACTGTGCCGTTTTCACAGCATATACCATCTCTATTTGCTTTGCCAGGTCAGGAATAGTATCTTTTATATAGAAAAGAAGTTTCCGTGATGAGACTTCGAGGAGGTATTATGGCTGTGGATCCTGTAGGCGATATAGTGGGTATAACCGTTCCGCCCCCGGAACCGGAAGAACCCCCCGTGGTTGTTGATAATACCGAATATACCGAACCGGTTCCCGAAGAAGCTCCTTTGCCTGATTACGAGGGAAATACGGTTGATGAATCGGTATAAAATGGTATATTTCACTTAAGCGGCCTCAAAAACAGCGGAACATTCAGCCTATGTATCCGGTTCTGAATTTCAGTAACCGCGGTATGCTTGCTGATTTCAGCTTCCGGGAGTACACTGGAACTAGAAGGATTACAATGGAATTCAGATCAACCCGTTCCGCAGAACCGCTGGTTTCGTTCAAGGATGCGGTGCTCCGCTGCCTGCCTCCTGACGGGGGACTTTATATACCTGCTTCGGTTACTGACATGCGGCAGTTTTTCCTCTATATGGACGAGGATACCAGTTATCCCGAACTGGTGGCCACCGTTGCTCCTTCGCTGCTCCAGGGGGAACTGAACCCCTTTTCCGCCGCCAGGGTCGCGGAAAGCGCCTTTGATTTTGAGCCGGAGCTGAAAATTCTCGACGATTCCCTTTCCGTATTAAATCTCTATAATGGACCCACCGGGGTTTTTAAGGACTTCGGGATTGCCTTTCTGGCGGCAATCATGGAGGAACTTATCAAGAACAACGGGCGGGCCATGATCCTCTGCGCCGCCCGGAGCGGAGGAACCGGCGCGAGCATTGCCCATTCTTTTTACAAGCGGAAAGGAATGACTGCGGTTATTCTGTATCCCGCCGGGACCGTCCACGGGCTGGATCCGGCGTTATTCGTTCCCCAGGGCGGCAATATTCTCCCCATTCAAATAGAAGGCAATTTTGACGACTGCCAGCAGCTCATCCGCAACGCCATCCATGACCGCCCCTTCGCGGAGCGGTACAGTATAACCAGCGCCAACGCAATCAATGTGGGCCGTCTTCTTCCCCAGGCTTTTTACTACCTCTATGCCTTTGTAAAAATCAAAAAGAAGCTCTGCGGGGATTTATCCTTCAGCGTGCCTTCGGGGAATTTCGGCAACCTAATCGCCGGCCTCTACGCCTGGAAATTCGGTATGCCGGTGAACGGGTTTATCGCGGCCATGAACACCAACAACGCCTTCGGTGAATATATCAGGGGCGAGAAATTCGTTCCCCGGCCGGTGGTTTCGACGATTTCCCCTGCGCTGGATGTGAGCAATCCCGCGAATTACAGCCGGCTGGCGGCATTCTACCAGGAATCCCCCGCGGTGATGCAGAATATGGTCTTTCCCGAAGTCATTGACGACGGAACCACCATCGCCGCCATGGAACAGGCCTGGAAGGATTACGGCATCATCCTCGATCCCCACGGCGCGGTTGCCTTCGCGGCGGCCAAACGCTGCCTCGGTTCCCGTGATTTCGGGGGCCATGTGGTGGTCATGGCCACGGGCCATCCCGCGAAATATGCCGATCTTGTGTTTAAAGTTACCGGACAGCGGGTGGAGGTGCCCGAAAACATCGCGGCGCTTCAGAATGAAGTAGACCCCGTGGCGGTTATTCCCCCGAGCCTCGATTCCCTCCAGGCCGCCATCGCCAGCTGCTGCTGACAATTTTTATGGATAATAATATTTCCCGTTTTTCTTGCCGTCCGCCGACCGGTAGGGGTTTTTCCGGTTCCGCAGGTAAGTCTGGTAGGCGGCGCTGCTTTCGTAATACCCTTCCAGGCCTTTAAAGGATGAGGATTCGTCGCAGCGGTACAATTCCATGAGGACCGGGAAAAGGTCCGATTCCAGTATGTTTTGGGTCCGGGTGAGTGGCAGCCGGGGCAGGGCCGCGGGGAGCATGTGGTTCCGCACGAGGAAACAGACATCCTCGATCAGCTGCGGTTCGTACTCCAGGCGGTTCAGGAATTTTCTGGCCACCGACGCCCCCAGCTCGGCGTGGCCGTCAAACCGGCGGCTGCCGGAAGATTCCGAGAGAGGTTTGCCGGAATCATGGAGGAGCAGCCCCAGGGAAAGCCGCAGGTCGGCGGTTTTCCGGTACCGCAGGGTTTCCAGGGTATGCTGCCAGACATTTCCTTCGGGATGGAATTCCTTGGAATGGTCCACATTGTCCATGGCTGCCAGCTCGGGCCAGAGGGTTTCAACAAAGCCGCATTCCATAAGAAACTGCAGCCCCATTCCGCTTCGGTCCGAAAGCAGCCCCGCGGAGAGCAGCACCCGCAGGGCTTCAGTGTTCGGGGGTGTTCCCCGGGGAAGCCCCGCCACTGACGAGGCAAGGGCGGAGACCGCCTTGGGCAGTGCCGCCTCTTCACCGGCGCGGCTGTACCGTGAAACCAAAACCGCCGCTTCCATGGCAGCGGTATAGAAGATCTCCCCCGGCCCGCCGGAAAGGAGGATGTCCGTACATTGTCCGGAACCGCCGTCCCGTCCGGAGTTTCCCAGACATTGCCAGAGGGATTTCAGGGCCGGGTATATTCCCCGGGGATCCAGGAAATGCCTGTTTTTCCAGTTCCGCCGTATCTGCAGAACGGTAAACGGCGAGTCCTGCCTGCTTCCGGGGGAATCCCGGTCGATACAGCGGAAATACCAGGTACAGTCCGGCGGTTTTCCGGGGGAGGCTTCGTCCAGCGCCGCGTCGGCAAGATCGGGGCCGGGAAAACGCAGACCCTCGAACAGCCGGGCAAGGGCCGCCGGATCCGCGTCGGTCTCGAGGTATCCCGAAGGGAGCCCCGGATAGCCAAGATAGGAATCCAGGGCGGTGAAGGAGTACAGATGCAGGTAGTACCCCGCGGAATCCAGGGCTTCACCGATGGTGTCCAGGCTCATGGTGTTTTGTTCCCCTTTCCGAACTACTGCTGCAGGGTAAATTCTAGGGGCAGCAGCGGCAGAACCCTGCCGTTCTGGGAGATCCGGTACCGGAGATCCCGCACAAAGGGTGTTTCTTCGGGAAGGGAAATCCGGGCAGTGACCAGATTCGCCATTATTGAATCGAACAGGGAAGCGGTTGGATATTCCTCGAATACAATCTGCCGGCCGTCCTGTATCCCCGCCAGGTTCCTGGCGATTTCAATGGCGTCGCTCAAGCCTCCGATGCTGTCCGCCAGCCCCAGTTCCACGGCGCTGAGGCCTGAGTAGATTCTTCCCTGGGCAATGGCTTCCACGGCTTCTTTGGTCATTCCCCGCCCCGCGGCGACTTTTCCCACGAATTCATCGTACATATCCATGATATAGAGCCGGTACCGTTCCTGTTCCGCTTCGCTGAGGTCCCGCCGGGGCATGATAAAGCCCGTGAGCATATCCGCGTGGTCCCCCCTCTGGAGGGTATCCAGGGTTATGCCGAGTTTTTCGTTCAGTCCGTTATCATAAAACCACGATGCTATAACGCCGATGGAACCAGTCATGGTGTAGGGCGCCGCCACAATGTGGTCGGCGTACATGGAAACCCAGTACCCGCCGGAGGCGGCGGCGGATCCCATGGTAACCACCACCGGCACTTGCCTCCGGGCGTCCCTGATTGCCTCGGCCACGTAATCCGCGGCCACTGCGCTGCCCCCGGGGGAATCTACCCGGATAACTATTGCCCGGACATATACCCTCTGAGCGACATCCCTGATCAGCCGGGAAAGCTGCCGGGCTGCCATGCCCCTGTCCATATCGGTCTGGCCCGAGGCATGGATAACCGCAATCCTCGCGGGCTCACCCCAGTACGGTTCGGGGGTTTCCCTCGCGTCGTATCTGTAGCTGGTATAACTATCCGCCATGAGGCTGGTCTTTGGGTTTCCATGAACCGCGTAGGAGTATATGGGCCGCCCTTCGAGTTCCCGGATGGTACTGCCCACTATTTCTTCCCGGCCGGTGCCGTCAACAAGCCCCCGTGCCCGGGCTGAACGGGAGGAATATAAATATTCCTCGTTGATGATGGCGTTGAATTCTTCTTCCGAAAGCGACCGGGCCCGCATGAGCACCGTTTTGGTATAGCCGAAAATATCGTCCAGGTACGCGTTGTACTGCTCCCGGTCCGCCCCGGACAGATCGGTCCGGGTGTAGGATTCCGCCGCGGATTTGTAGGTGAGGTACCGCAGTTCCGTCACGCCGATGCCCAGTTTATCCAGGGTATTCTTGAAGTACCCCCGGCCCACGGCGTATCCGAACATGGTGAGGGTGCCCCCGGAATCCATGATAATCCTGTCCGCCACGGAGGCGAAGTAATAGATGTCAAAATCCGCTTCGTCAATAAACGCAACAATATGTTTTCCCGTGGATTTGAAATTTTCCAATGCCCGCCGCAGTTCCCAGAGGGATTCCCGGTCGGCGGAAAAACCCGAGGTATTAAGCACAATACCCCGGATATCCGGGTCGTTCTCCGCTTTTTTTATGACCCTGAGGGTTTCTACCAGGAAAGTTCCGCCGGAAAAATACGAAGGTTTGGTCCGGAGAGTACCCTTGAGATTCAGCTCAAGGTACCGGCTGCCCGTCACGGGAATGGGGAGCGAGGGGGTGGCCACATAGTCGCCGAGTCCGATTCCGTAAACCATATTCGTGACGGATGAAAAATTTCTGGGAGTAACCGAGGATCCTGATATGGAAAGCCCCTCCCAGCTCACACTGAGCCCCAGGCTTATTCGTTCATCCTTTGAATACGCCCCTCTGACGGCAATACCGGGGATGGGTTTTACGTCCAGACCGACGGACCAGAAATCTTCGTGATCCGAATCATGGAAGGTCCGGGAGTAGGTCCCGAAAAGCGTCAGCAAATTGCTGCCCAGGGGCCGTACTCCCACTTCGCCGCCCATATCAAACCAGTCGCCGTTGTAGGTCCCTCCCATGCTGAATCCGAGTGAAAGGAACCGCATGGGTCTCGATAATGCGCCCAGCCGGTAATTGCCGAAAAACCTGCCGTCCGACGGGGTAATGACACTGCCGTTGGAAAGGCCGAAGGAAATAGCCCGGCTGCCGAAGGAAAGGCCAATGTTGAAATTCAGCTGATCCTCTGCGTCGGGAAGGGATGAATACAAAAGCCCCAGGGACAGCCTTCGGGTGTTGTAGAACATGCCCAGATGCTGCATCGCGTCGAGGGCGTATCCGTCGGTGGCGTAAAGCAGTTCCACATCTGAATATCCCGGAACCTGCAGGCCGTTATATGACGGATTCGCAAAAGCCGAGACAGCGCTTTCTCTGACCCCGGGAGTAGGTCCCCAGAGCTGGCTCATCTCCTGGGGTGAAAAATAGTGGAAATCATACGAAAACACGGAAAGGGCGGCAAAGAAAAACAGGACCGCCGCGTACCGGAATTTTGTTTTTTTCATGGGATATCCTTATCCCATAAGTATACATCAAATCGCTTCGCCCGGAAATGCATTGGCATTGCAGGTGCTGTCCGCTGAGTCTAGGAAATATCCCCGCTGAGGTAATTCAGCAATTCATCCAGGCGGTACCGGGAATTTTCTTCGGCTTCCTTGAAGCGTCCGGAAAGTTTCGCCAGGGAGGTTATCCGTGTGTTCCATTCCTGCTTGTCAAAGTCCCGGGAAACGGGCTTGTCCGCTTTTTCTGTTTTCTTCCGGGGAGCGCTTTTTTTCGTTTCCTTTTTTGCCGTACTCCGGACCGGAGGCATTTCCTCCAGGGCTTCGGGGGATTCCAGTATCAAGAACAGGGAAGCGAAGAACAGGGCGTCATCAAAAGCTTCGCGGTTGAACCACAGGACACCGTCAAAAAGATTTATCCCCAGGAGTTCCCGGAGATCGTCTTCTTCAAAAGCCTCCGCCAGCACCGCCAGTTCCGCGGGTTGATCCGTATCCTTCCAGTCCGCGGCAGGCCGGGTACGCCGCAGCAGGGCCTTGATCGCCTGCACCGCCCGGGAGGATTCATCCCCGTTTATGCCGAGGCCGCGGAAGATCTCCAGCAGTTTCCGGTCCAGGCACCAGTGGTCAAGCAGCGCGGCGGCATCAGCGCCCCCGGTATCCGGTCCGATAATGGGGCGCAGCAGGGCCAGCACTCCGTAGCCCATTACAAAGGCGGTGCGGTACGGTTTCGCGTTTACGGTTTCAGCAAGTTCACCGATAAATGATTTTCCCTTTTTACCCAAAGCCGCCGGCGCTTTGGCGGCATATTCCGAAATCAGAATAAAACGGCGGATAAAAGCGGACAGATCTTCCCAGATATGTTCCGGGTCAGGGGAACAGGTGTTCTCACCGCACGGGTACGGTTCGTACCGCCCCCCGGCGCCGCTGAGATATTTCCGGGCGGTGGTGATGAACGCCATAGCCTGCTGTTTGAGGTCCCGGATAAAGGTTTCGGTATCCGCCGTTCCCGTCCATTCGCTGTTCCAGGATGATTCTTTGCCGGTTTCCGGCCCTGAGCCGGTAAAGACCGGGACGATCCCCGACGGTCCTGACGCCTTCCCCGCGCCGGCGGAGGCGAAATTCATGTACAGAGTTTCCAGAATTCCCGGGGAGAAAAGCGCCGTAAAGGGGGCGTACAGTTCCCCGAGGAAAATATCCTGCATGGCGGAATTGAGATTTTCAACGCCCCGGCCGTTTAGTTCGTGGTGCAGCCGCGCCCAGCGGCCGTTCCCGGTATCGTCGATTTCATGGATGTCCAGGAAGACCTGGGCTTCGTATCCGTTCAGGGAAACAAAGAGGCCGTGTTCAGCCAGTTCCTTGCTGGACCTGATATACCACAGCCCTGATCGCTGTTCCCATAAAACAACGAAACATTGTTCCCCGCCGCTGAATCCCAGGGCTTCCGAAAGTGTCGGGCGGCGGCTTCCGCCGTCCCGCTGGGGCACGGCTACGGCGCTGGTCTGTATCCAGCCGGTAGCCTGATAGAAACAATTGTTGAACAGCACCAGGGCTTTATCATCCCCGGACCGGTTGGTATACGCGAAAATGTTTTCATTCACCGATCCGTCGGCGCTGAAGAGATCGAACAGGAAGAAGTGAATACTTTCGGCGAAAAGTCCCCGGCGCTTCATCAGGGGGAATATTTCCTTTTCGTGCCGGCTTATCATGTACTGGTCCGGTTCTTCATCCCGGTAGGACCGCTGATATTCCATGCCGTATTTTTCCTCAAAGCCCTCAATCTGGCCGTGGCCGAACATGGGGAGCCCCGGCATGGTGACCAGGAGCGTGCAGATGCCGAAGTACTTGTCATCCCTGCCGAACTGGGCCACCGCGGTTTCCTCGTCGGGGTTGTTCATAAAGTTGACGAACCGTTTGAGAATTTCCGGATCGAATTCCAGGGTGTTTTTAATGGTCGCCCGGTATTTGGCGTTTTCTTCATTTTTAAGCATATTCATAAATGCTGAATTGTAGACCCGGTGCATCCCCAGGGTGCGGACGAAGTATCCCTCCAGCATCCAGAAGGCTTCCGCCAGGAGCAGTGTGTCCGGGGCTTCCGCGGCGCAGCGGTCCACCACTTCCCGCCAGAATTCTTCGGGCATCCTCCGGTTGAATTCTTCCGTAGAAATGGCGTGTTCCGCCCGGCTGGCTATGTCGCCGCCGTGGCCGGGCTCGGGATACCACAGCCGCTGGATATGGCGTTTCGCCAGGGTCATGGCCGCGTCAAACCGGACAATGGAAAACTGTTTGCATACCCCGATAATGGTCCGGATCACCGCTTCCCGGGCTTCGGGATTGAGAAAGTCTATCTGGGCGGTATCGTTCCAGGGCATGGAGGTGCCGTCATTGCCGTGGTAGATGTACCGGGTATCCCCGGTATTAAAGTCAACCCGCTTAAAGACCACCGCCGCGTCGGTTCTGTTGTAGTAATGGTCTTCTATATATACGCCAACTCCGTCGCGGTTCGAAAGGTTTCCGCCGTTATAGGTATACGTCGGGAAGGGCGGGTAGGGGAGCTGGAGGAACCGGTCCGGGTGTTCCATGACCCACCGGGAATCGATCCCCGTATGGTTCGGAACCATATCCGACGCCAGCCGGATACCCCGCCAGGCGCACCGTTCCCTGAGGTTCGTCAGGGCGCCCCAGCCGCCGAGTTCCGCGGCAATATCGTAATCAAACAGGCTGTACGCGCTGGCCGCCGCCTCGGGATTGCCGGTCCACTGTTTGATGGTTTTCGACGCGCTGCTCCGTTCCCAAAGCCCGATGAGCCACAGGCCGGTAAAGCCCCGCCGGGCCAGTTCGTCCAGTTCCTCATCGGGGATCTGGTCGAGCCGGGTTATTTCTTTTTTATACTTCCGTGAAAGCTGAAAAAGCCACACCAGGGTACTCTTTGCCATGAGCACGGTCCTGGGCATCCAGTCGCGGTCCTGGCTGAACCGTTCGTATTCATGTTCCAGCCCTTCGTAGGCGTAGGCCTGAGTCGGTCCGGGCCCGAAGAACACGGGTTTTTCCTCTTCCTTGATTACATCCATGCCCGTCAGCAGCCGGGCGAGGTACCGCTGGATAATCAATCCCCATTTCTTCCGGATAAAATCGAGCTGTCCGCTTAAGGAGTCCGGGGATGCCAGGGCGGGAGCCCGGAGCAGATCCCAGAGACTCTGGCTGTCGGGCCCGAAGGGCGGGAGCTCCGCGAAATGGGCCTGGAGTTCGCCGATGGCTTTGGTATACGCGGTCTTTTCCGCTAAATCCGTATCGTCAAAAAGGAATTTGAAGGGATCGAAGGCGGTATTGAGATTGGCCAGGGCCAGGAGCATGAGCTCCTCCAGGGCCAGAGCGCGGTTGGTTTCGTCACCGCTTTTGACCGCCAGATACTCATCCACGGAGAGCTTCCCGGTGTACACCTCCCGGGGAGGGAATTGGGTACAGAATGCCCGGAAGAGTTTCGCGGTCTTTTCTTTGCCGAGATTTTTTTCGAACCGGGCAAGGGCTGTCTCAAAGGCATCGGGCTGGACCTGCTCCCGGTACAGGGCCGCCACGTAATGGAGTATTTCGTCAATGAGCCCCATGGCGTTAAGCTGGCCCGCTTTGATGATCCGTTCAGGATGAATCTCGGGGTTTATTTTTTCATTCAGTTTTTGCGCCAGTTCCCGGACCTGCCGGAAATCAGCGAGGACTACGTTACCCTGGAGGGAAAAAAGCGCCGACTCAAGGCCGTATGTATCCCGGATATCCCGGGCAATATGGAATTCCATTATACCCTGCCTGCGGTCCGCTGACGGACCGGGAACAGAGGATTTCTGACGGTTCCGGAGTTTTGTCAAATTCAGGGTTATGTGCGTCATAGGTCTTTCCTTTGTTCAGGTTCCGCGGAACTGAGTTCCCTGAGGGCCGCCATGAGGTCCGTATCTCCGCGTATTTCCGACATGGCCGCCGGCAGGCGGTAGGTCCAGTTGAAGTCGTTGGTGGTGCCGGGAACATTGATCCGTTCCGCGGCGGGATTCGGGGCGTACCACCGGGAGGAGAGGTGAAGCAGGTCCTGGATCTGGAAGACCCTGAACCGTGACCGCGCTCCGGCCACCTTCCCGAGAATTACTGCCGCGGCCCCGGGGTCGTATGTATCGGGCAGGGAAGGGGCGTTGATGAAGGTCCGGAGCACATCCCGGTCGGCTTCCCGTTCCCACCATTCCCGGACGGTGGAACTGTCATGGACCGCCGGGGTCGCCACCGAAAGTTCCGGGTAGCCGTAAAACGGAATATAGGGCTGCCCTTCCAGATCCCAGTCCCGGTACCACCGGAGTACCCTGAGCCCGAGAATTTTGAGCTGGGTAAGGACCTTGGGCACACAGGCCGGGACGGCGCCGAGATCCTCGGCGCAGGGCAGCATCTCCGAAGACGCCGAAAGCACCGACAGGAGCCGCCGGCCCTGTTCTTCCCAGATGGACTCGGAATTGACCCGCCGTTTTTCCAGCAGTTCCTCCAGCCGCTGCCGTTCCTCCCCGGAAAGGCTTTGGTAGGCCCGGCTTTCCCGGAAATACCACACCGGAAAATAACTGTCCTTCTCGTATTCCAGGAACAGGCGGTTTGCCCAGGCTTTGTACAGATACGCTTCGGCGGCGGGATGCAGTTCCAGGGCGGTTATATCCTTTTCGCCCCGGATAGAAGGGTTAAAAAGCCACAGATCCTCATCGCCGATTCTGGTGAGAGCTTTGGTAAAAACACTCTCCGCCTCAGCGGCGATGCGGAATTCGTCCTTTTGCCCGCCGCTGTCCGTAATCCCCGAAAGGGCTTCGTACACTTCGGCGGTGGGAACGTGAGGTTCGGAAAGCCACCGCACCCGTTCGGCGGTAAATCCCAGGTCGTCAAAATCATTGGGGTTGATGGGTATATAGGGAATATACCGCCCCAGGGCGGCGGATTTATCTTTGTCGCTGCTTGCCCAGATCCGGAAAAATCCGAGCACATGGTCGATCCGGTAGGCCCCGTAATATTTCCCGGCCTGTTTGAGGCGGCGCTTCCACCAGCCGTAGTTGTCCTTGGATTGGGCGTACCAGTCGTAGATCGGAAAACCCCAGTTCTGGCCTTCCGGGCTGTACATATCCGGCGGCGCCCCGGCGGAAAGACCTTTCTGGAAAAATTTCCCCTGGGCCCAGACATCGGCGGAGTCGTCGTTCATCAGAATCGGGAGGTCCCCCTTGAGCAGTATCCCCATCTCCGAAAGCTCTCCGGCGGCTTTCCGGAACTGGCTGTCCGCCGCTTCCTGGATCCATATCCAGAAGAGATGATCCTCCCGGAGTTTGGGATTATTCCACAGAGTCTGGACGGTATCCGCCGTGACTTCCGAATATTCATCCCATTCCTTCCAGCTTTTTTCCTGGTTATGCTCCTTGAGGCGCCGGTACACGGCGTATTCAGTGACCCAGGGATTTGCGTCAATCCACGCATCCAGGGCGCCGCCTTTTTTTGACTGGGCTTTTATTTCTTCTATATTGAGGGAATAAATTTTCCGGAGCAGAGCCAGTTTGTCCCGGAGAATTTCCCGGTAGGGGAACCGGGCTTCTTGTTCATATTTTTTCCCCAGCGCAGCAAGTTCCTTGCGGAATTCCTTTGCCCCGGGAATGTCACTGATCCTGATATACAGAGGGTGAAGCGCGAACGCGGTAAGAGCGCTGTAGGGAGAACTTTCGTACCCCGTATCATTGACAGGCAGCAGCTGTATCAGCCGGATTCCCGCGGAAACACACAGCGAACCCAGTTCCGCAAGATCCGGATATTCACCCACGCCGATACTGTCCTCGCTGCGCAGGGCACCGACCGGAACAGCCACACCGCATAACCGCTGCTGAGCCAGAGTAACCGACATGTTATCCTCCAAGGGAATGGGGTCTAATTAAGTATAGTACGTAGACCAACCGGGGTAAACTTAAAAATTGGAATTATTATATGACATTTTCAATTATCTTTCTGAAAAATGTACTTTTTTCATATATATTGGAGTTTACAGCGGACCAGGGAAATAAAGCAGTACAAACCGTACCGCCGCCCGTGATTTGACCGTTTTGCCGCGGTGCCCGAAAATATCGGTAAAATCTGGATAATAGACAATATCGGCAAAATCTTTAAACAGTGATTCTTGGCATAAAAATGTAATTAATTGAGATTCTCTATTTTCTGTGGTAAAATACTGTATTATTTTGCCTGGAAAAGAAATGACAGCAAACCGAAACGAATACAGCATAGCTGCCGCATGTACTCTTCTTTTCTTGTCATGTTTTTTATCCGGCTGCGATCTGTTCAACCTGTCGGCGCCGGATTATATAGATAAATATACCACATCGGTGGTCGCGGAAGACCCTTCCCTCCACTCAGACCATTTTACTGAAGCTCCGGCGGACCCAAAGAATATCAAGACCATCGAACCTATAAATCCCGGGGACGATCCCGCCGTGGTACGGGTGCGGCTGATGAACGCCGCCATGCATTCACTGAACCTTACCCTGTACCATACGGCGGGCGACGGTTCCCGGACCGCTATCGATCCCTCGGTGGCTGCTCCGGTCATAGCGGATTATAAAACCGTATATATTGAAATCCGGCAGGCGCAGCTGCGGGATTCATTCCGTTTTTACCTTGATGTGGAAGCGGCGGATGAAACCAAACGAAAATTCGACGCGGTTACCGCTTTTCCCCTCATCGTCTGCAATATCCCGCCGGAACCGGCGGCGGAGCTGCGGGTGGACACGGCTGTCCCGGCGGGCGGCCCCGCGGTGGCGAACTGGGAGATGTACGTTACCGGGGATCACGATGATGTGGAAGAGGTGGTGCTGCAGTTCCAGAAGGGGACTCCCCAGGGGCCAGAAAAAACCAAAGAGTATGTGTACCGGTACGATACGAATACCGGCCGGTGGCGGTGTTCCGACGGGAACCTGGAATTGTCCTCCTTCGGGGCCGGTACGTATCCCAATTATGTTGTCTATTCCCGGAACTTCCCCATGAACATGGGATCGGACCCGCTGGAGCTATTTGACTTCTGTATAACCCTGCGCAATACCTACGGATTTGAGAAGATCACCGCTACACCGGGATTCGATCTGGACCAGTCTCCGCCGGTAACGGTCTCCCGGCTGGCTGCCCAGAACGATGAATACCTCGACCGTATTCCCATTGTCCTTTCTGCGGAAAAGAACGGAGTTACCGCCGACCGGATCCGGTACCGGGTAAACGGCGGTTCCCCGCAGTATTACGCCGGTCAGTTCTGGGCGTATTCCGGTGACAGCCTCATCGCCTGGTCCGAAACCACGGGCCACATCGATTCCAGCTTCACCATGGAAACCATTACGCTTAACAATTACATATACGTATCCCCCTCCGAAGGCGCCGCGGGCAACGACGGCTGGTCCCGGAAATCCCCGGTGGCGAGTTTCAGCGACGCTAAAACGAAATGGGAGGGCGTCAACGGGACGGCCCGGTACCGGTATATGCTGCTGGAGAACATTACCCAGGCGAACGCCTCGGAAGTGACGGACGGTTCAAATTTATTCAACCTGAATAATCTGGGAATTGCCTCGGGAGAACTTGTCCTGGTGGGTGACCCCCTGGCCGTTTCGCCCATAACGATCAATGCCGGCAGCGGAACACGCCGGGTAATGGCCCTCAGCGGCGCCGGGCTTACGGTTTCCCTCCGGGACCTCGTTCTCACGGGCGGGAATACCACGGGCAACGGCGGCGGGATACTGGTAAGCGCCGGCGGCCTGGTATTGGGCAGCGGTACGGTGATCCGGGGCAATACCGCGGGGGACGGCGGCGGTGTCTATATAACCGGCGGTACTTTGGAACTGCGGGACGGCGCGGTTATTGAAAATAATACCGGCAACTTATCCGGCGGCGGTGTGCATGTCCGTGAAACGGGTGTTTTCGCCATGTCCGGCGGGATTATCCGGGGGAATGAAGCAAAAATATCGGGGGCCGGCGGCGGCGGTGTTGCCGTGGCTGACGGTACCGGTACGGGCACCAAATTCACCATGACCGGCGGTACCATCAGCGGGAATTACGCGAGCAACAGCAGCGGATACGGCGGCGGTGTGCTGCTGTTTGTAGGCGTCCTCGGTTCGGGACCCACGGAATTTACTATGCAGGGCGGCAGCATAGAGCAGAACTGGGCGGGCTACGGCGGCGGCATCCTTGTGACGTCGGAAAACAGCGGCCAAATGGCTGTGTTTACCATGAGCGGCACCGCAAAGGTTACCGATAACGGCCGGCGGAATGGGACCGTTGTAACGAAACGCGGCGGCGGCATTGCCCAGCTGGGATTAACCCGGTTCAACTTTAATAACGGGACCGTAACCGGGAATTATTCGTCCGAAGCCGGCGGCGGGATTTTCGTTACCGGTGTTACATCGGCCGCAACGAATCCGGCGGCGTTCTCCATGAGTAACGGTACGGTGAACGGCAACTCATCCGCCATTGGCGGCGGGATCGCCGTGTATCAAGCTGTCAGCGCGATAGTATCCGGAGGGTCCCTTTCCGGAAATACCGCTTCCGGCAGCGGCGGCGGGCTTTATGTAAAAGACGGCAGCAATTTTACTATGGAAGGCGGAACCATAGGCGGTACTCCCAATACCGCCGCCTCCGGGGGCGGGGTATTTATTGATACCAACGGAGCCGTATTTATGACCGGCGGCAGAATACAGGGCAATACCAGCGGCGGCGGCACCAATGAAGGTGTCCGGATCGAAACGAGTACCGGTATATTCCAAATGAGCGGATCCGCCCGGGTGGCTGAAGATAATGTTGTGTATGTTAACGGCACCGACACCGATTTGTTTGGCTTCCGAATCGGTTCAGCCGGCTTCAGTCCGTCGGGATCGACGGACACCATAGCCCGGATACAGCCGAAGTCGTATCTGACCACCGATCCGGTTATTATCCCCGGGGACGGCGCGGACGCCGGAATTATCGAAACGTACTGCCGGCGCTTTACGGTGGTTCCCTCCGGGGGTAACAACTGGTCGGTCAGCAAGACCGGATATCTCGTGGTGAGTACGGTCATACAGGCTACCCTGACCCGGGGGATTCCCTACCTTTCTTTCCCCTCGGATCCGGTGACGTATATTCCCGGAGGCCTGCCTCCGGAAATTTCCGTAACCGGCGCGGCGGTCCCGGGGAACGCCCAGTGGAGCGGCTGGCTTTTGAATGCGTCCAATACGCGGATAGGCCTGGCGGGGAGCACGGGCTCGTCATATACCCCGGACATCAGCGCTCCCGCCGGCCAGTACACCGCGGTCATCGTCCTGCGCATGGATGGCATAAGCTACACCGGGAGCTTTATCCTCACCGTTGGGACCGGCTCCATTACCTACAGCCGGGGAGTGACCAGCTGGTCCGAACTGCAGACAGCCGTTGCGGGCCTTCCGGCCAATACTTCGGCGTCCTTCACCATCCTCGATGATTTGACTTTCACTGGGACTATCTCTGTGGGTAACGGCAAAAAAGTAACCCTCCTGACCCCGGACGGGAGTACCAAGACGATAAAACGGGGAAGTACGGCGGATTCCGCGTTTGAGATTACAGCCTCCGGAGAGCTTTCCATAGGCAGCTCCTCCGGTATCCTGCGGATAGACGGTGATAAAACTTCTTCAGGAAACAGCATGCTCATTTCCGTCACTGCGGGCGGCATCTTTACTATGTACAGCAACGCGGAACTCGCGGATAACAAAAGAAGCAGCAACGGCGGCGCGGTCTCCGTAAACGGCGGTACCTTCAATATGCATGGCGGAACAATTACGGGATGTACCGCGAGCAGCATGTATGGCGGGGGCGGTGTCTATATGTCCGCCGGAACGTTCACCATGCATGGCGGGACTATTTCCGAAAACCAGGTCACCGCCACCGGTACCAACGCGGGCGGCGGCGGTGTCTATGCGGCCGGCGGGACTTTCACCATGTACGGCGGGACCGTCAGCGGCAACAGTGTATCCGTAGGGACCGGCGGCGGGGGCGGTGTCGCCGTGGCGGGGCAGGCTTTCGGGACCGCGCAGTTTATAATGCGCGGCGGCAATATTACCGGGAATACCGTGACCGGCACCGGTACTGTCAGCGGCGGGGGCGGTGTCTATGTTGTCTCAAGAACCGGCGACGGCAATAAAAATGCCGAGTTTATTATGCACAACGGGAGTATCAGCAATAATACGGTTACCAGCAGCAGTACATTTTCAGGCGGCGGTGGTGTCCTTGTTACCCAAAGCAACAACGCGGATACCGCTGAGTTCATTATGCACGGGGGAGAAATAACGGGAAATACTGCCACCATCACCAGCGGTGCCTTCACCGGCGGCGGCGGCGTCCATGCCAGGAACGCCCGGTTCATTCTTAACGGCGGAACCATCAGCGGCAATACCGCGGCTCTTGCTTCCGGTGTTACGTCATCCGGCGGCGGCGGTATTTTAGGCGGCGGCGGGGATACCGGACGGGTTGTATATATCGAAATGAACGGCGGGACCGTCAGCGGCAACAGAGTCACCGGCGGGAGCGGCGGGGGCGGCGGCATATATTTTCTCGACGGCAGTCCGCTCCTTGCCGGAGGATCGGTCGTGTCAAACCAGATAGATTCCGGAAATTCCGGTTCGGGACTGTATGTAAATAACGGGTTAACCATCAATGGTGACTTCTTCGTGGGACAGGATAATAATGTTTATCTGCGGGATTATAAATATATAACTATAGGCGGTACCCTCTCGCCGGCTGGCGGTATTACCGCTTATATAGTACTACAGACACCAAGCGCGGGAACCAAGGTTCTTGCCGGGGGGACGGGATTGCTTACCGCCAACCACGGCAGGTTCCGGTGGGTTGACGGCGATACCATTAAAACCATAAATCAGATTGGGGAAACTGAAGGATGAGTACGAATAGACGAGCCGGAATAATTCAGTACGCGGCGCCTCTTCTGCTGGTCCTGCTTTTGTGTTCCTCCTGCCGCAACTTGTTTACGGATAAACCCGCGGATTCTCCCGGAACGGGTTCCGGACAGCCGAGTGCTTCCGGCGAAGCGGTGCTCACCATCCGTATCGGGACGGATCTTTTTTCCGCGCCGGATCTCCGGGACGATATGTCCCGGACCGCTGTTCCCGGAAGCCTTCCGTCCCTGGCGGGACAGATAAAACGGTTCGACGTAATGGTGTATTCCGAATCCGGCGGGGGTTTATGCGGGAGCGGGAGCAGTACCGCAATTACCGGAACCGAAGTGCGGGTCCCCGTGTCGTTTGACTTCATACCGGCCTCCATGAAGATAGCCGTGTACGGCATGGACGCGTCGAATACGAAAATTGCCGAGGGATACAAAACCGGGGTGACCTTTGCCGATCTTTCCTCATCCCTGGTGGTCTACGCCGGAAATGTCCGTACAGGCACGGGATCCATTGATCTTACGGTTCAATTCCAGGACATGACCGGGGTCAGCCAAATCACCATGGTAACCGCGGAATTGTACAGCAGTGAGGAAGATGTCTTCGAGAATCCGCCTGTTTTTTCGCAGATCTTTTCTCTGACCGGGCCGGGGGCAGGTATAACCGCCGGAGATGCGGGGTTCAACAAAATCAATTTTTACGCCAATGACATAGAGTCCGGTGAACGCTGGCTGGTGCTGTGCTTTCTGCGGAGTGACGGCCGGGCCATACGGACTATGGTCGAGACGATCCATGTTTTCGGCGGGGTCACCACCGACCGGTGGATCGGCAGTACCCCGGATTCCCTGCTTTCTTCCCTTAAATATACCGAAAGTGATTTTATCTCATCCAATACAACCCTGGCGGACATAACCATGGAATCCGGCGGAATCGATACGGTCAATTTTTCCGGAGCGTCTTTTTATTCAGTAAGCAGAGCCGCTCCCCTTTCGGTTTCCCTTTCCCTGCAGCTGGCTGTTTCGGGACAGACCGTTGCCGTAACCTACAACAATGCTCCGGCGGGGCTCATGATCGGTTCTCCGGGCAGCGCCCTGCGGTACCAATGCTCTGAAAACTCTTCCGGCAATCCGTTGAAGGAATTTACCCTTGCCGCGGGCTCGCACCAGTTCCGCATTACCGTGACCGCCCCGGATGGCATTACGAAAAAGGATTACATTGTTGAATTCTGGATTGGGAGCGGCGTCCCGGAAACGGTGTACCATGTGGGAGCCGGGCAGGATTACCTCACCGTTCCCGCTGCCCTGGCTGACATAAAAACTGCCTATCTTAATAACTGGCCCGGCGGAACCGGGGCCAACGCCAGTCCCGCGTATATCATTATCCATGGAGAGGTTTCCCATAGCAGCAGTATTGCTATTACCGATTCCGCAATGTATTCATCATTCCCTCCATTAATATTCCGGGGGGCAACGGGCAGCCAGGAACATATAATTAATAACGGCACAAACTTCGGGTTGGATATTACCAGCGCTGATGTTTCCCTTAACGGTGATCTTATCCTCAAGGGCCGCCCCGGTGTCGTTATCAGGGGATCCGGAGTTTTTACCATGAACGCTGGAACCATACAGGGCGACGGAATAGCCAATTCCAATGGAACTGGGGTTCTTACTAACGGGGATTCGACCCGTTTTATTATGAACGGCGGAATTATCCAGGGATTCAGCATGACGTCGGACCGCAGCGGCGGTGTCCATTTGCCTTCCGGTATCTTTATTATGAACGGCGGTACGATCCGCAATAACACCACTGCCGGGAACGGCGGCGGGGTGAATGTCGGTCAGTACGGCAGATTCACCATGAACGGCGGAATCATCAGCAGCAATACCGCGGCTTCTTCCGGCGGCGGGATCGCGGTCTACGGTGATACCGCAAACCAGGCATTGTTCACCATGACCGGAGGTATGGTAACGGGTAACAGTGCCGACAGCGGCGGCGGTGTATACGTGTATAACAATGCGGATATGACCATGACCGGAGGGACCATCAGCCGTAACTGCGCCGAATCGGCTTCACCGTTCAGCGGCGGCGGCGGTGTGTATATGTATAACAACGCGGATCTGACCATGACCGGGGGAACCATCACCGGAAATTGGGCGGTTGGGGCCAGCCGTGAACAAGGCATCGGCGGCGGGATCTATGCTATTGCGGCTGCCGGCGGCCCTGTTTCGGTAACCATCAGCGGAAGCGCCCTGGTCGCGAATAACGGAAAAGACACTGCCGGAATCACAAAGACCCATTCCGGCGGAGGAATATTTTTGAGGGATTCCGCCACCGGTACGGCGCGGCTGACCATGACCGGCGGAGCAATTTCCGGAAACGCCGCCGCCGAAAACGGCGGCGGACTATACATCGATAACGAAAATACGCCAGACACCGTTTCGATAACCGGCGGCCGGATAGGCGGGGACAATACCGGCACGGGCAACAGCGCTGTCTGGGGCGCCGGAATCTATGTAAACAACGGAACTGTTGCCTTGGGAACAAGCGGCGGCAGCGGCACGGCTCCGTATATACAGTACAACCGCAGCGGCGGCGGCGGGGGCGGAATACAGATTCAGGATTACAACGCGAAACTGGTGATGAACCACGGCACTATCCGGAACAACAGCACCTCGGGTATGGGGGGAGGAGTTCTGGTGGTGGGTACCGCTTCTCTCAGCCTGAAGCTCTATATGTTAGGGGGAAGCATCATCGGCAACGACGCGTCCCGGGGCGGCGGCGTCGCGGTCCAGTCGGGTCAGTTTGATCTGGCCGGGGGCAGAATCGAAGGGAACTGGGCCTACGGAGACGGAGCAGCCGACAGCGCTGCCGGCAACGGCGGCGGTATATGGATAGGCAATACCGCGGAAGAAGATATAGGAAGTTCCACGCTTTCTATTTCCGGATCAGCAATGGTAACGAATAATGGCAAAAACGCATCCGGTACTGCTGTCACCGATCACGGCGGCGGTATATACATTACCAGCGATGTAGGGTCAAAGTCTGTGACGGTTACCATGTCCGGCGGTTCCATCAGCAATAACGCGTCCAATTTCGGCGGCGGCGGCGTATATATTCAGGGTGATGCGGCACCGGGAGCGGCCTGGTCCATGGTCGGGGGCACCATTACCGGCAACACCGCGTTATACGGCGGCGGTATGTATATCAATAAAGCCGGGGCCGCGGTAACCTTAAGCAACAGCAACGCCGTGATATCAAATAATAAAACCACCGGAGCCCACGGCGGCGGTATAGCTATCAGCAATGGTACCTTTACCCTCAACTACGGGAACATAAAAGACAATACCTCCGGAAGTACCGGCGGCGGTGTGGATGTCCGGGGGATTTCCGGAAAGTTCAGATTTTACAACGGATCTATACTCAATAATACCGCTAAAACTGACGGCGGCGGGGTCAGCCTTTACGGCGGCGGCAACTGCTATATTACCGGTACGGGGGTTATACGGGAAATAAGCGGAAACAAAGCGCAAAACGGCGGCGGAGTCCGGATTTACGTTGACAGCCGTATGACCGTGGAAGATGCCTTTTCAATAACCGGGAATCACGCGTTCGGAATTGGCGGCGGTCTGTATAATACCGGTCTAGTTACCGATACGTCTTCCCTGCTGTCGGTAACCGGCAATACCGCGGATCAATCACACCCGAATTTATTCCCGTAACTTTATTTACAGGATCTGCTTCTTGAGGATGTGTTTTTTGCTAAAAACGTGATATATTTTCAGTAATAACCATCAAAATTTCGTAAAGCAGACAGGTATGAATTCACATAAATCTAAAAACCTCCGTAATTTTCTTTATTTAAGTTTTATTCTGAGCTTCTTTTTCTCCGGCTGCAACCTGTTTAACCTCTCGGTGCCCGAGTATATTGATGAAAGTCTCAGCATCCGGGGTATGCGCTGGCAGTTTATAACCTCCGGGGAAAAGTTTCCTGCAAACGACGAGATCTATGCCATGAGCCCCGCCGAGCCGGGAAGCCCTGCGCGTATCAGGGTCTTCCTCAGTAATCCCCAGTGTCTGGACCCGGTTTTCCAGCTGCTCCGGGAAAACAGTGACGGATCATTCTCCCCCATCCCGCCGGGAGCCGCCGAGTTGCGGGTGGCCGATGATCTGAAATCGGTTGAAATCAGTATACTCCAGGCTGATCTTGGGGATGTGTTTAAACTGCAGCTCGAAATACAGGACAGCTTCGGGCGCAGCTACAAACCCTATGTCTTTCCCAAAATTGTCTGCCACATTCCCCCGGAGCCGCCGGTGAACCTCAACACCTATGATGCCTTCGGCGGCGCCGGGACGGTCACGGTTGCCTGGGAGATGAACTGCGGGTCCCTGTTCCCAAATCTCGACTTCGTCACCATTCAATTCCGCAAAGACGGAAACCCTGTCGGTTCAGGAAGTACCTACTACCGTTCGGGGAATTCCTGGACCGACCGCGACGGAATAGTCCTTACCCAATCCGGCGCCGGAGTGCTTGATGGCTATGAGCAGTATATTCTCGACTTCCCGGTAAGTCAGGTCCTGGGGGAGGATATTTCCAGGTTCAACTATTCCGTTACCCTCAGCGACACCTACGGTTTTACGGCAAACGGAAAAACCACCTGGTACGGACTGGACCAGTCCGCCCTGGTGGGGATTACCCTTAGCAGCGAAATCGACAACGACCGGGAACTCATCACCCTTCACTGTAAAGAATCCGTGGATGTTATTAAGTACCGGATTGACGGCGGAGGAGAACATATCTACGGATCTCCCTTCTATCTATATGCGGGGGAAACCCTGGAATGCTGGTCGGAGACGGCGGACCATTTCGCGTCCCCCCGTACGGTATGGAAAACCTCCATGCGGAATTACGTGTATGTGGACCCCGCCGGAGGCAGCGATACCAACGGCGGATGGAGCCGGAACACTCCGGTGAAGACCATCGATAGAGCCCTGGTTCTGTGGAGCGGGGAGTCGAGCTCTCTGACCGCGCGGATCATGCTGCTGGGGGATATTACCGGCTCCTATACTCCGGGAACCAATGGATTGGTGGAATTTGATCAGTTTTCCAACATGAGCAGTTTCGTGCAGAATGGGCTTATTGTTTCCGGGGATAAACGGGTCGGGAGGCCCGTCAGAATTGACGCCTCGGGAACGTCCCACCGGGCTGTATATCTTAATTCTTCCTTGGTATCGCCGCCGCCGCCGCTGCCGCGCGTCACCCTGCGGAATCTGGAGATCACCGGGGGAACCGCCGTGGGTAACTACGCCACGCCCCGCGGAGGTGGTATATTCAACCTCGGAGGAACCCTCTACCTCGAAGACTGTGATATCCATGGCAACAGAGGCGAAAAGGGCGGCGGCCTGTATATCGATACTGCCGGTAATATAATGATTGAAACAGGCACGACCCGTATCCGCAACAACAGGGCTACCGATGGGATCAGTGATACCAACGGCGGCGGGGTCTTTATCAGTTCGATGGGCGCTTTTGAAGTAAAAGAAGACGCCCAGGCTTTTATTACCGGGAACACCGCTGGTGATGGCGGCGGCTTTTATTTGGACGGCGGAAGGCTCACGCTGCGGAACGGCTCGGTATACAATAACACCGCGAGTTCCGGTTTTGGGTCCGGAGTATACCTTGATAAGTATAGTTCCTTCCAAATAGGCAAAGGGGCGGTGGTAGCATCCGCGGACCGGACTTACCTGGACAGCGGCGCCTCCGTCAGCAGATTGGGGAAGGCCCTGTCCCCGGAAACAGCCAAGGACATGGACGGCAATACGGGAAGGTTTACCTATTCCCTGCTGCTGCAGCCGGCTGATGAAACCTCCGGAACCGTGGTCCTGACCGGAGGATCTTTTACAGCCCAGGATCTCAATAAAATAAAAATTATCCTGTCGGGACTAGAGAAAAATGGATCGGACGCAATCGAACTAGTCGGTACAGAGGGTAAAATCAAGCCGTGATTTATTGTACGAATCCGTCTTTCCAGTGCCATACCGGCAGGGACAAATCCGATGAAAAGGGGTTCCGCCGGTTAAAATCCGGGAGCCAGTCCGAGCCGGGGACGAGTTCCTGGTAAAAACCTTCTTCAATGCCGAACTCATCCAGCCAGCCGAGGACGGTTTCGTATTCCTGTTCCTCCACATAACGGCCTGGGGCCTGGCTGTTATCGCCCTCCCGCTGAACCGGGGTGTACTGCATCATCAGGGAGAGCAGGGCCTTTCCCATGGCCCGTTCGGCGTACCATCGGAGTACTTCCCGGGTGGAATCCAGATGATCCGGAAGGACCAGGTGGCGGATCATGGTTCCGGAAACCAGCACCTCGGTACTGTCTCCGCCGGAAGCGGAACCCCGGGCCGGAGCCCAGCGCAGTTCCCGCAGATCCATCATTTTCTCAACAGCGGCCTTGGCCGCTTCCGGGTAATCCGGGGCTTTAAAAAAACGCCCAGCTATACCGCTGTCCAGGGTTTTGAGGTCCGGCAGGAACACGTCCGCGGTATCCCTCAGCAGATCCAGGGCAGAAACACCCTCATAGGCCGATGAATTCCAGAGAACCGGCAGGCCAAGACCTTTCTCCCTTGCGGCTTTTATCCCTTCGGCAATCGCCGGGACAGCGTGGCTCCCCGTAACAATGTTGACATTTTCCGCCCCGGCTGCCTGCAGTTTCAGGCAGATCCCCGCGAATTCATCCGAATCCGTAACCCGGCCCATGCCGCACTGGGATATCTGCCAGTTCTGGCAGAATGTGCAGCCCAGGGTGCAGCCGGTTATAAAAACCGTTCCCGAGCCACCGTTTCCGGTAACCGGCGGCTCTTCCCCCCGGTGGATGGATGCCGAAGCGATTCTGAGATCCGCGGTTTCGCCGCAGTAACCCAGAGCTCCGGCAGTCCGGTCGGTACCGCAGCCCCGGGGACAGAGGCGGCAGGATCTGTAGGCAGCAAAACTGTCCGGGAATTCCTGTTTCATGGCCCCATCATAGGGGGAAAGGGGATTTTTCACAAGATTTACCGCCGGAGGCGGCTATGTTAGGGAGAATTTCCGATAAATTTACTTCATCAAAAAAAGAAAATAGTTGAAGGTGCCGAAAACTTCTCTTGACTTTTTCCCTGATATCCAGTTACAATACATCCAACGAGTAGGAGAACCTAAGACGTCAAAGCTATCTTTTCAACATGCTATTGTCCCTTCTGAAATTTTTGGATCCTGTCTTCCCATGGCTTTTGTTCAAAATACACAGATTACATCCAACTGCACATATGAAAGGTCCGCTCTGTCCACATCTCTGCTCAGCCCCGTTGGTTAAAGCCTTTGCTTTTCGATAACGGGTACGCGCTTATCCTGGATAGGCGGAACATGAAAGCCCCGGAAAACCGGGCAAAGGAAGCCATAATGGCAAAAAAACTCTATGTAGGCAATCTCTCATACCAGACTTATGAAGATGCCCTCCGCAATCTCTTTTCCTCTTTCGGAAATGTGGAATCAGTAAAAATCATCACCGACCGGGACACCGGCTATTCCAAGGGCTTCGGCTTTGTGGAAATGAGCACCGATGAAGAAGCCCAGGCTGCCATCAGCGGCACCAACGGCCAGGAATTCGAAGGCCGCACCCTCAAAGTAAACGAAGCCATGGACAAGCCTCAGCGCAGTGACCGCGGCAACGGCGGCGGCGGTTACGGCAACCGCTGGTAATACGAAAAAAAGCAGCCTTTTAGGCTGCTTTTTTTATCGCTTGTTTCCCTTTTCGAGCATAATCTCCAGGACCGTTTTATCCAGGGGTACCATACCGTCGTGGGAGATTCTCTCTATAATACCGAGGGTGCTTTCCATGGATTCACCGATGATACCTTCGGAAGAAGGAACCGATCGGCCGGTCAGAGCCAGCTGCACGCCCATGGCGGCGGCCTCAACACAGGAATAAATCTTAAGGGCGCAGCTGCTTTTAGCGCCGTCACAGAGAATTCCCGTCAGGTTGCCGACCATATTGTCGATGGCCCGGGTAATATCGTCCGTATTGCCGCCGAGCAGCCGGATAAATCCGGCGGCGGTTCCCATGGCCGCGGTAAAGGCCCCGCAGAGAGCCGAAAGCCGGTCCTTGCGGTAGGTCACCATCAGGGCGGTAAGGTTCGCCAGGCAGAGAGCCCTGGCCAGATCCTCATCGCTTTTTTTAAGACCCCGGGCCAGCACTATTACGGGAACCGCGATGGTGATGCCCTGGTTGCCGCTTCCCGAGTTTATGACCACCGGCATGGAGCAGCCAGCCATCCGGGCGTCCGAAGCCGCCGCGGCCAGAGCCGCTCCCCGGCGGAACAGTTCTCCCGGAGCGGCGCCTGCCTGCTCCCGCAGCATGGCTTTTCCGACGCCGATGCCGTAGCCTTTTTCCGCGGAATGTTGCGCAATCGACAGATTTGTTTTTGCCGCGTCTATAAGAAAGGCGATATCTTCCAGCGGAACACTTCCGGCGTATTCCCATATCAGGGGAAGTTTGAGCAGCTCCAGGGCTTTCGTTTTTTCCGGATCAACCGATTTATCTCCGGCGGAATCGGCGCCCCGGGATACGATGCTTACCTTATGGTGTTCGTCCCGGACCCGGGCGCACGCGGACTGTCCTCCGGCTTCCAATTCAACTTCAATAAAAATCGGAGGAACTCCCTCGGCCAGTTCCAGACGGACCGATCCGCTGTTCAGGTAGGCCGCCGCTTCGGCTTCCTGTTCCGGGGACACATGGGACAGAAGGCTGAGGCTTTCTGTCGGGTCAGCCCCGGAAATACCCAGGGCTGCGGCCGCGGCGATTCCCTTTAACCCGGTATTGGGAATACCCACATGCATGGCGTTTTTGATGATATCCCGGCTTGCCCTGATGGTGATTTTTTCCGGCCTGGCCCCGAGTTCTTTCCGGGCCGCGGCTCCGGCTAGGGCCGCCGCTGCCGGTTCGGTGCAGCCCATGGCGGTGATGAGTTCCTTTTTAAGAAGGCCGGTAAAAAATGTTTTGGCGGTCGTATCCATGTCTATTTCCTTGGGGTGAATTTCCGTTATCCCTTTGTGCTGCCCAGGGTCAGCCCCTCAATCTGGAAGCGCTGGAGGAAGAAATACGCCAGAATAAGGGGTACCACGGCGATGGTGGTGCCGGCCATAATAACCGGCCAGGGCGTCGAAAGGCCTTCGCTTACGGGCAGCATGGCAATGGCCGGCATGAGGGTGAATTTTTCCCGGCTCCGCATAAAAATGAGGGGCCAGAAAAAATCGTTCCACCGGGCGATCAGCGAAAGGGCGCCCCAGGACGACAGTGCCGGAACGATGACCGGACTCACGATCCGGGTGAAGATAGCGAATTCCCGGCAGCCGTCGATCCGGGCGGATTCTATTATTTCATCAGGGAACGAACTGATGTACTGGCGCATGTAGAAAATGCCGATCGCCGTAGCGGCCCGGGGAATGATGAGGGACCACAGGCTGTTGATAAGTCCCAGCTTCCGCATGATGATGAAGGTGGGCACCACTCCGGTTTCCGGCGGAATAAGCATGGTGAAAAGCAGCAGCATAAAAAGGAAGTTTCTTCCGGGGAATTTGTATTTTGCAAACCCGAAGCCGCCTAAGGCGCAGAAAAAAACCGTGAGTATGGTACCGATTACCGCGGTAAACATACTGTTCAGGAAATTCTGAACCAGGGGAATCAGCTGCGCGACCCGGGCGTAATTGGCGAACCCGCTGGTCCGGGTATACCCCGGGGGAACACTCAACGATGTAGCGATCATCCACACCAGCGGAAAGATCGAGACGGCGCATAGCAGAAACGCGAGGGAATAAATGAGAACCGCGGTGCCCCGGGGTCTGTGTTTTATGGTGCTCATGCTGACCCCCAGATACCGCCGGACTGATTTTTCATTAGCCGGGCCTGAACCACCGACACCAGCAGCAGCACCGCCGTGAGGGCGTATCCTATGGTCGACGCGTATCCCATTTTGAATATCCTGAATCCGTTTTCATACATATACTGTACCAGCGACAGGGAAGAACTGCCCGGGCCGCCTTTGGTGAGCACGTAGGGTTCGTTGAATACCCGCCAGGATTCTATTGAAAGGGTAATGGCGCTGAAGAACAGGATGGGCGCGACGCAGGGAATGGTGATGTAGATAAAGCGTTTCGCCGCCGACGCTCCGTCAATATACGCGGCTTCGTACAGTTCCGGATTTATGCCGATCAACCCGGAATAAATGATCATCATGTACCATGGGGCATTGCGCCATACAATGAGCAGCAGCACCGGCAGTTTTGACAGCCCCGTGCTTGTGAGCCAGGGCAGGGGATTGATACCGAAAAAACCGAGGATCTGGTTAATAAAACCCCGGTCGTCAAATAATATTGAAAATACCAGAGCCGCGGCAACGCTGGCGGTAATGTGGGGGATGAACAGTGCGGTCTGGAAATAATTTTTCTTTTTTAATCCTCCGTATGCCAGGAGCGACGCAAGCATAAACGCGATGGGAAGCACCAGGATGAGGGAAAAGAACCAGTAGTACAGAGTATTAAAGAAAGCGTCCCTGAACATGGCATCCCGGAACAGCATGGTGTAGTTTTCCAGGCCGATAAACTTTGTCGGGCCGAGGCCGTTCCACTGGCGGAAGCTGAGCCAGAAGGACCACACCATGGGAACAAACTGGAATACTATAAACAGTATGAAGAAGGGCGCTATAAACATATAGGGAGCGGCGTATTTCCGCAGTTTCATATACGGCACCTCGCAGGAAAGTAAGCCCGCGGCGGCGGAAAACAATCCGGCCGCCGCGGGTAACCGTACCGGATGGTACGGCGCTGTTTTTTTATTTTGCTGAAGTTTTGCCGATCCTGTCCCGCAGGACCTTGCCCATATTCTGGATGGCCTGGTTCATGGTCTGGTCGCCGGCTACGTATTTTTCCAGCTCCGAGGAAATGATGCTGTCCGCTTCGGCGTCATCCACGGTCACCCGCATGTTTACCGCCGCGTCCTGGAGGCCGAACCCTTCGGCTTCCCGGAAGGACTGTCCGCCGTAATACGGGGACGGTTCTTTCCAGTAGGGATCATCCAGCATGGCGGTGGTAATGGGATTGGTGTAGGGCGCGTTCTGGGCTTCCATTTCATCGGTCCATTTTTTCCGGGAATCCGGATTGGTATGGAAGTCGAGCCACATGGCTTTGTACAGGTCCGCGTATTTTCCGTTGGGTTTGTTTACGATCGCTTCAATGGCGATAACCGGGGCGCCCCGCCTGCCGATATCCTGATACATCGGCGCCGGCCGCACCCGCCATTTTCCCGCCATGTCGGGAAGGTTCATTCTGAGGAATTCATCCCAGAACGCGCCGATATAGAAGGTGGCCACTTCGCCGTTTCTGCAGGATTCGTAGAGAGGCGGCTCCATGATCCGGGATTTGAGGAGCAGGTTTTCTTCAAAGAGGGTCGCGAATGTGGTGAAGGCCCGTTTCGCTCCGGGATCGGTGTCGATTACCACATTGCCCTGGTCGTCCCAGATTTTCGCTCCCGCCTGGGGCATCAGTCCCCGGCGGCCCCAGTAGCGCCAGGTCTGTGACCGGGGATCAACGTAAGAAAGGTACGTCTTGCCGCCGCTCAGACGTTTCAGTTTGCGGCCCACTTCAATATACCCGTCGAACGTGTCCATCTCGGCGGGATCAATGCCGTACTGCTCGAACAGTTCCGCGTTGTAGAAGATAAGCTGGGGTCTGAGGGATGTGGGCAGGGCAAAATATTTGCCCTTGTATTCAATTTCGTCGAAAGTGCCGGGAATAAAGAGGTTTTTGTTCTGATTGACGAAATCCGTCACATCCATGAGAACGCCGCCTTCAGCCAGTGCCTGCATGCTTACCGGCTGGGTCATGGTCACGTCGGGAAGATCATTATACGCCCCGGCGGTAAAGGACATCTGTATTTTCTGCCTGGCGTCGGCTTCACCTTCGGTCTGGATCATCTCAAAGGTGACGCCCTTGGTTGTATCCTGATGGTCCGCCAGGTAGTTGGTGAAAAACTTGGCCCAGTACTGGGGCTGTCCGTATCCGTACATAACCATTTTCCCTGCGGTGGATTCTTTCTTGGAGCAGGAAACCGCGGCCAGGGAAACCAGCATGGCTGCCAGTATGGCCAAACCGAAATACCTTTTTTTCATAACGAACTCCTTTCTATTTATTATAGTTTTATTTGCTATGGGCTGCTTCCACGGCCCACCGGATACGCTCCGGGGATATTTCCGTTGGAAGGGTACAGTCGGCGCCGAGGATAAAGGGAACATCCTTCATCCTGCCCCGGATATCCTGTACGGCTTTCTGAATGTCTCCGCAGGAACCATCCACGAGAATCCCTGAGCGGTCATCCAGGCCGCCGAGGATAATTTTACCTTTAAATATTTTTGCCCCTTCCTCCAGGTCCGGATTGGACTCATGGATCGCCCAGTTGATGATTGACGCGGGATAGTCCGCGTACAGGGGAAGGCGGACCTGGTCCTTGCAGATATGCAGTATGGAAATATCGGTCTTATCCTTAATAGCGTTCAGAACCAGCAGATCCAGTGGCTTTATCCATTCCTCGAACTGTTCCGCGCTGAACCGGTAATCCTCACCGCCCAGGGCCGCGTAGTAGATTCCCGCGGCTCCCGCGTCGAGGCAGGCCAGGGAAAAATCCGCCAGCCCTTCGGCGATGGCCCGCAGTCCTCCCAGGGTTGTCCTGGGATCGGTGAAGAGGCTTTCACTCACCGGATTTCCCCGGGAAAAACGGTCCTCCGCTACCCGGCAGGCGTGGAACGCCGACGCGAATACCCCGTGTATGGTGGCCACCAGGGGAACTTTGCCGCCGAGCCGGTCCGCCAGGGCCTTGATCACATCGATCTGCTGCTGCACGAACCCGGTCTGGGCGCTGAAAGGTTTTACGTACCGCCAGTCCGATGCCGCGGTGATATACGCCGGAACCGTAACCCGGTATTCATTCATGACCTTCAGGAAATCAACCCCGGTCCGGCCGAGAAAGGTGAGGTGGGCTTCGATAGCCTTTTTCCCGAAAAACGCCTCTTCGGGGAAGTGCAGCCAGAAGCCGGCGGGGATTCCGGTTCCGCCGGATCCCAGTTTTGAAAGTACGGCATGTGTATCCATATTTCCTGTTCCTTGTTTTAGAATATCTCTAATCATATTACAGATATAATTATTGATATGTCAAGAAAAATGTGATATACTTGCCCGCAAGGAATGGATATGCGGCCGGAAACACTAAAGAAACAGGTCTATGAGCGGATCCTCGATGGGATTATCCGGAAGGAATACCCCGTGGACAGCATTCTCAAGGAAAAGGAATTGTCCGACCAATTCGGGGTCAGCAAGGCGCCGGTCCGGGAAGCCCTGATTGAGCTCAGTAAAGAGGATATTGTCAGAAGCATCCCCCGGGCGGGGTACCGGATTGTCCAATTTACGGAAAAGGATATCCGGGAAGCCACGGAGCTGCGGCTCATGCTGGAGGTGCCTTCCGTGAGCCGTATTATCGGACAGATCAGGAAGGATGAAATCGAAAGACTCTATGCCATGGTGGATGAATTCAACTATACGAAACACGGCGTAACCGTTCCCCTGGATACCTGGTGGCACAACAACACCCGGTTTCACCTGGCCCTGAATGCCGCCGCCCGGAATACTCTGGTGACCGCCACCCTGGAGAATACCCTTCACCGGCTGTGGCGGGCCATTGCCCAGTTGTTCTGGACCGGCAACCCCGATGAATACCTCAGTTTTGAATCCGACACCCACCAGAGTCTGATCGCGGCAATAGAAGAGAAGAACCAGGCCGCGGCGGAGGATGTCCTGACCAGGGACGTTATTTCTATAGAAGAAAAGTTCAGTTTTAGGGGGCGTTAGGGCGGAGTGAACTATAGGAAATAAAATAGGCCCGGAAGGTTTCTTTCACCTCCGGGCCCAGATGACAGCTATCCAATCGGTATTATTGTATAAACAGGTTCCATATCAAAGCGCAGTCACCGGTTTGATTCCTGATGTGATAGAGCTGGCATCGGTTTGTTCTGCATTTTCCCATACTGAATAACGAAAAGGGACACCGGTTCCTGATGAAGACTGCTCCGTGCTGCAGGTATGAGAGGATATTTTTTCTGCCAAACGTCCAGGCGGTCAATGTTCCTTCATCGGTTTTTACCATAATACAGGATTCCGACAGTGAAGAATCCCGGGTTACCGTGATGTCTTCTTTTTGCTGCAGGGAACACTTTCTGAACGCTTTGCTGATTACCGGGTAATCCCGCTCTGTGGTACGGATATCCATACTTATCCCAACTCCACAACTTCGCAGGTTTCGGGATCGGTCTTAATCTCCCGGAACAGATCCAGCAGGGACGTGTCGGTACTGAACAAGGTTGCTGCCAGCCGTTCCTCTATATCATCTGCGGGGTTTGCTTTCATTATTTCCACCGGTTCCTGAGCTTCACCCTGGACCACCGTTTCATATTCGGGATTTTCTTCAAAGGATTTAAATCTGGAGTAATCGGCGAAATATTCCGTGATGGCCCTATAGGTATGTTCAATTAACTCTTTATTGTTCATATCCTTTAGACTGGCCCACAATACCGGATTCAGTTCTTTTGAAACACTGAAGCCGTAACTTTTCCGCAGTTCAGCGTTTTCCCCGGACCATTGTGAACCGTACGCCACATCAAAAAGCAGGGTGAAGAACAGCTGGTTCTGTTCCCGGTTGATCTGCCGGGAGATTTCCCGGATGATAAAATCCTTAACTTTGATTCCATAAATCATGATTTCCTCCTATGAGCATTTGCGGATAAAAATAACCGAATAGTACGGGTTTCGGATGCTGATGGCCGCACCGCTTCCGGTATTACCGGAGTTACCGGTGTGCTGAGTTATTGTTATTGCGTGATTATGGGATGCTGATTCGGTTCCAGAACTTCCAGTATGAATGTGAGATGCATCCAGATCTGCACCATTCATAGTAAATCCACCAGATCCAGTTGGTGTTGCTAAATTACCGTTGTCTTTCATTATATCTCCACTAACACCTCTCATCAAAAACTGTTTGCCGGTTAATGTTGTTTTGTTGATAGTAATACTGTGTGAATGATTTGCAGATTGATTCCCTGAAGATGCACTATGGGTATGATTAATACTATGATTGTGTACCGGCATCTGAGCTGCGGATAAAGTAATTGAAGCACTGCCCCCTGCCGCACCTGCATTGGCTAGCACCTTCCCCATGGGGAACCGGTCCACCATATTGGGACATCCCTTTGCGGCGTTTTCCGGAATACAGGCGTACCATCCGGGAATAGTGACATTATCCGTCCATGTACCGCTGGCTCCGACCCCGGTTTTGTTCGCGTCATACATGATGATTGTTCCAACAGGCAGGTAGTTCCGGACTGACGCTAATGTTGCAATATCATCGGCCGCAGCCGGAGCTGTGACCTTTGCTCTTCCTGATGCGTCTCTCTTGATAATGGTATTCGCCGTATTGGCATTGGTTGCGCCTTTTACAGACTCAGCCTCTTTTTGATTTATCCACCCAGTCCACTCTCCCAATGAAGGAGCTATTAAATAACACTTCCATTCTCCTGAGCCGTCATAATTTTTCCAGGTTAGAATCCTGCCGCTTCCGTTTGTAAAATTTATTTCAACGATTAACTTCCCAGCTTTAATCCCGGGAAACGCATTAACAAATGTTTGCGCAACGCCATTCATCGAGCAACGATAATGGCCTGGGGCTAATGATAAGTCATGCAGGTCTGTTCCGTTAGTTTCCAGGATAAACGGATTTCCAATAGTCCCGGGCTGCCAGGAGTTTACTATCGGGATAGTAAACGCTCTAGAGGCCATTGAAGGTGTGGCCGTAACTGTTGATACTGCCGTTATCCGGTTCTGCCGGATACCGTTTGGTGCCTGTCCCATTGTGCTTGGTTCGCCGGCAGTTAAACATTCCAGGAAATATGTTTCGAAATTTCCACGTTTGGGTAAGTAAAACCGGACATACCCATCCGTATGTACGTAAATCTGTATAGCTCGAAGTTGGGCGCCAAGGTTTATTTGAGCAGGATTAAGCCACTGCGGACCGGACTGATAGTTATATACTTGGATCTTGGTATCTATCGGGACTTTTGTGCTATAACCATTCCCCGTGATAAATAAATTAATCATCCCCTGGGCGGTCCCTGGGATATCCGTTTCGATGACAATCCCTGAAGACAACTCATTCCAATTATAAATTGCGGCCTTCTGGTCTTCGATTTTTGCACCTATTGCGGCGCGAATAAAATCAAATACCTGTTTAGTCTGAGGCTGGACAGTAATCCCCTGTTCAGTGTACGGTACCGTTTTTATATCCCAACTACTCCCCCAGTCGTTTCGTATTTCGTAGACCGCCCCTCCGCGGAGCCAGACAACAGCCCGGGAGGCATTTGTCATTTGGCTGTACCCAATTGGGTTAGTTGAACCGGAAACATAGTGCATAGATCTTGTGAGGCAGATTGATTCAGCCTTTGATATTCCCCATCCACTGCTATTAATAAGCATCTCCATAATTGCTGAGGGATGTTTTGCTGGATGTGTCGACCACGGTACCTGCGTGCGGAGCCAATCAATATTTACTGATAGCCGAAACAGACTTTTTGCACTATCATTATCGTCGCTGCCACCGATCTTTGAGGTGCTCACCACCGGATAATAGGTATCCCGGTTATACGTGGCTGCGGAAAGATCGATAATTTTCGGTTTAAGCTGAAATCCGTCCGACCGCGCGGTCCCTTTATATACGGGATCCTTTACAAGCTTTATAAGCTGGTCGATGCTCTCTGTATTGGGAGTTCCGCCCATTTCCGTTATGAGGCTGGAAATATTGTCCAGCACTAAGTTCATTGTTTCCGCCGGAATAAAGCTTGGTTTTTTTGAGGGATCCGTAAAACTGCCGTTGGTGAATTTTCCTGTTTCAGTATCGAGTCCCGGCCAAGTGATTTCTTCTCCGAATATCTCGATGGTTTGTTCATCCGGGTACATGCCTGCCATTATTTACCTCCACTGTAAAAAAAGAATGCTATCTGGTTTGCCAGCAGCCTGTTTCTTATCTGCTGTTCAAACAGTTCCTTGTTGGTTTCCGGGGATTCCGTAGCTTCAATGTAAAGCACGGAGAATGCCGCTGGTCCCGCAATTCGTTCAATGCCAAATCTTGAAAAACCGGTAAATCCCGGTTTGTAGGGGAAGTATACCCGGTGTAAAGCCACCCCATGGAATTTCGCGATGCTGCTCAGGATTTCGAAATTCACCTTTGGGGTTTTATGGGCTAGCAGCAGTTCCCGGCGGACCTCCAGATCCAGTTGGCGATTATCTTCTGTGCCGTATAAGTCCTCCCAATGGTCAAATGTTTCCGACGCAGTATGGATAATACTTTCCCTTTGAAGATCAGCCATACGCTGCCGGAACCGGTATAATTCCTCAATCCTTGTTTTTATAATATTGAAGAGATCACCTTCAGTATCTTCTATCCGCTTTTCCCAGTATGGCCCCCGGGGAAAGAGCTGCTTTATCGCTTCAATATACTTTTCTCTATCTTTGTCTATTAGTCCAAGGTTCCCCATGTTACTTCCTCCAGCTTCGGAAACTCTTCCACTGTGTAACTGATATCATTCCTGTCAATACCGTTAAGTAAAACCGAAGCTCTGCTGATAGTGCGGCCGTCAATAATCACATCTTCAAGGTCAACAGCTTTCATAATCCATCCCGGTGCCGCCCGTTTGTCAAGAAAAAACTTAATCCGCTCAATAATTTCCTCCTGGCTTTGCTGAGATATTTCATCCTGACGAAGAAGAACCTTTGGAGAAAAAGAAAGAAGTTTTGGGGTCCTCACGGTGATCATAATTGGGGGCGCTGCTTTATTGATAAATGAAGTGATCTCTTCAAGGTTTCCTACAGGAACAATAGTTCCGGCGCTGTTTTTTCCTACACACTGAATCAGGAGGGCTCCAAAGACACTGAAGTTCTTGAATTCCCATGCTTTATAAACCTGTGAATTTGCCCGTTTAGCCCATATAGCGAAGTCACCGGGTTTGCCGTACAGGCCTGTTTCTTTAAGAGTTTCCTTAATTCTTGTAAGATACTGCTCATCGGTTTCACCATCATGCCCTCCGATTATACCTTTGGCATCTATCTGCGCAGTTGAATCGATGCCTCTCCGTAACGATGATACAATTGAAAGTTTCGTACCACCTTGGAGGTTTGAGTCTTCTCCGGACTTTTCGGCTTTTACTCTTACTGTAACAGTTCTGTCTTCCTGTATGGTATATGCTGATTCGGTAAAGTAACGCTTGCCCGATGGAGATGAAAAGACTATACCTGCCGGCACCGGTGTCCCCGGTTCTCCGGTTACAATTACGTTTCCTACCGCGGTTACCGCATAGAGGGGCGGTACTTGGTCAGACCAGTGGAGCCTAAGATAGTCACCGGTGGCGGTATCAGGAAAAATTTGTTCCGAAAGGAATTCCAGATCCCCCAGGAGCTGGTGGTACATGCCTGCTTCCGCGCTTGCGAGAACTTTAAGTAGATTGTACCGGGGTGTTTTTTCCAATGGCTTGAACCGGCTCATGTAGTTTTTGTATACCCGGTCCTGCAATGTAGCTAATGAATCACGTTTAAATGCCATTCCACACATCCTTTATTGTTAAGCTCGTACCGTCAGGCCGTGAAACCTGAAGGCTGTATGCAATTGTATCCTTACCCGCCTGGAATGCTTCACAGCTGATCTCTGCGGCAAGCCCATCTTCCTTCAGCCACCAAAGGCAATCCAGGATCATCTGCTGCACCATCCCGGTAGTTTTCCCATCTACCTTTCCGGTCTGTCGTAGTTTCCATAACTCGCTGCCAAATGTGGGATCACCCCACCAGGTTCCTTTATCTGTTCCAATACACATAAGAACTAGTTCCCGTATATCTGTCCATTGTTCAAGTTTTACCGTGCTTGTTTCTGTCATAGATTATCCTGTTTTTATGTTTTCAGTTTTTGATGAAGAAAGATCCAATCGTACATTTGCTAAATTTGTTGAAGCAAAGACTTCAGCGGTTCCCGCTCCTAAACTTCCGGCACAAGCCCCGGTGTGGCCGTGTGTTTGTATCGCCGTCCATAATTGCTGCAGCGAGTTGTTTAATTCATCCCAGGTAACAAATCTTTTTGAATTGCCATTAATCTCTACAGTTCCGTCAGCCCGGCAGATAATCGAACTGCCGCCTTCACTGTATACGGCCGTATCTCCGTCATTCAATTCAGGGGCTGACTCGACCGATGTGACCGGCAGTATTTCTATGGAATCAAAATTCCCTCCACCGCAAAGGATACTTATTTTCCCTTTTGTTGCCTTTGTAATAAAACCGTATGGAAAAGCTTCTTTTCCTTCAAGTATTCTGCCGTAACATGTCCGTACCCGGATGGTTCCGTTATCATTTCGTTTTTCAAGTTCTCCCGGTGTAAAAAGATTCCGTATTCTGGCGGTAAGCTGTTTCAATACTCCGTCAAAACTCATGTATACACCTCCGGTTTAAGCAATGTTATGGTGCTTTCCACCAATGCGGTCTCTGCGTAATAATCAACCTGGGAAATCAGAAAATTTCCTGACAGCCCGGCATTAGGAATATCAAGAGGGACAATTGAACAGGGGTTCCAGAGAACTTCTTCCATATGTGTGTTGCCATAGGGTAATGTATGATCGTTGTTTGGACCCCAGCCGGTGACCATGACCTGGACTTTGTTTTGGCGGCGTCTTTGCATTTCCGTCTTCGCCCTGCGCCGGAGTTTTGCTTCGTCAATACTGCGGTCTGTCAAATTAATTGTCATTACCCTTCCTGCCGGACATTGTTCATCAACCGCAATGGTTTCATAATCGGCGCCCTTAATGATGTATTCATGGAACTGCTCAAAACCACTTTCTATTGTCTGAATGTGTTTCAATGATTTACCCTCGGCAAGAAGAAATTTGTTATTTACTTTCCACCCGACGGGATTAATCAACTGGATATTTCCCTGCTCATTCGATGTGATTATAAATCCCTGGTTATCAGCCTCTGTAAGCAGTCTGGTCCAGGGGGATTCATTTTCCCAGGAGAAAGAAGGGACCGGCTGGCTCGTGTTTCCTCCGGCGGGGATGTGTTCGACTGTGATACCGAATTTTGATCCAATGGTTTTTACTATTGTAAGCAAATCTGCTTTGCCCTGAACGGTATCCGACCAGGTTGAGTCCACCAGATCGCGGGCAGGAGATCGCCCTATGACGGTTAAACTCCGATGATTTGCTTCACTTTTTTCGCATACTTCATCGACACATATAGTGGTAACGAGGTTTCGTGAAGCTGTTGCCGATACTGCTCCGTTGAAATAATGGACTGTTAATCTGTCGTGTTTATGTATTTTATCACGTTCACTTACCGGAATGTACATTTCAAGGTAGTGGCACAATTCATCAAGAGTTTTTCTAATCCTGATCCGTTCCCAGGTTATTTCTTTGGATAGGTTGGTGTTACTTGAAACTGACTGAACTACAATCCTAGACATAGATTACTTCACCTTCAACCAGAAAAGAATCTGAGAAATTATTGAGTCGCCGGAGTTTTTTCTCATCACAGGAGAGCATCTGCGCAAGGAAGGGAAGTGGTATGGGGGTTTTTATAAATGTTGTAAGTTCCGCCGCAATATTTTTTGATGATAATTCTTCGGCAACGGTCATAAAAATTTCCTGAACCGCGGTATAAATATTTGTATCATCCATATTTATGCTGCCCTCCAGGTCCTGGAGGAGTTTCCAATATGAATTAATTTGGCTGAATGTAGGATCCTCCAGTTTAGTCATAAGCTGGCTCGCCGCACTGAAAGCTGTTATCTTAAACAGCCTTTCAGCTTCTTCTTTGATTACCTGTTGTTTTATAGTTACTGTGTCCACATCAAGAAAAAAGTTTTTTACTCCCAGTAATTGCTGAAGCATATTCTTGACATTGTCTTTTATTGTGAAAAATAATTCCGGATCATCAAAGGTATCACGAATTTTTATTATTCCATCGACAATCTGTTTGCCTGAATCAAATAAAGCGGAGGCCAGTTTTCTGGGATTCCGTTCACCTTGGGCAAGGAGATTAGTAATTGAAGAAAGGCCGCCGGTAATTTCATTAAGACTGCTTCTTGACCCTTGAATCCGTCCTGCAATATCCAGAAGGCTGGTTTTGATTTGTGTAAATGAATCTGCTATTGTGTCAGGGGCGTTTATTCCGTCTACTGCACTTTCAAATGCCAAAACTGCCGCATCTTTTAAGGAATCCGCTGTGTTCTCAAGTTTGTTGAATAAACCCATGACGCCGGTTGTGTCCCTGCGCTGAAGTTCAGGCATTCCTGTCCTGGTGAGGCCGATCGAGACTTCACATTGACCGTTCTTTCCTCCGGACTCCGAGACATCCCAGTTGGTGACAATTACCGGGAAGCGGCCCCAGAGCGGTAGTTCCAGGTACCCCGGATCTTCATCACTGGTAAGAATCCGCAGCGACTCAATCAGGGTATTGCGCTCTTTTATATAATTGTCGCCACGGAGATATCCGGTTACTAAAAGGGTCTGTGGTTTTTCATTCCGCGGGACGTTGCTCCAATAACCCATGGTTGGATATTCAGAGGTATCTACCGAGAAGCCTCCAGTCAGTTTAGTCGTACCAAGAATGAAAGGAACCGGGGTTTTACCGGGTGCCTGGTAGGAAGATTTCCGTGGACTGTCTTTCTCATTATATCGGTATGCTTCTCTCCAGATTTCCGTAAAAGGCTTAGGTAAGGCGGGGGTGAAATTCATAATGCTAACCTCCGTGCTTCTGCGGTTGACCCTGTATTAAAACGGGCTGTCATTGTATTTTCTGCAATCGACTGTGACGCCGTAATTCGTTCGTCGCTGATTATTATCTTTGTCAGTATTTCTGCTTTTCCCTCAGATTCCGGTATAAAATTGCCGGAGGGAATTGAAGGAAGTACTGAAATTTCTTCTGCCAATGCGGGGGGAACCACTGTATCTGATAAAATATCCTCACTTATTACCGCCGAGCCGGTTGTATTGCTTATGCTGATTTCATCCTGAGCGATTGGTATTTCATCTGTTTTGAAATTACTTGTTCCATGGAAAGATGATTCAGTTTCATCTCTGGTAATTACCGAAGAACCGTGAAAATCAGACAAGCCCGTTCTTTTCTTTGTCTGGATTCCGAATAATCCTGCAGCTTTGTCTTTCAGAGAATTGAACACTCCGTTTAAAAATCCGCCGATTTTTTTGTTTCCCGTGGTATTGCCGTGTCCGGCAACGGAACCAGTCAATGAAGCTATTACACTTCCCGCAGAACCGGAAAAACCGCTCAGGATATTTTTTATAGTTTCAAAATGATCTTCGCCGGTAAACGCTTTCTTTGCTTCATCAATTACCCGGGAAAAATCGAATGGTTTGATTGAACTGCTATCAGTTTCAGTAATGCCAAAGACAGAACTAAACATACCGGAAGCTTTAGTTTTTCTTAAATCAAAGGCTCCGCTGAAAAATCCTCCAATTTTTGTTTTTCCGATAGCACTGTCAGGACCGAGAATTGAATCAGCAAATGAACCGATGATGCCTCCGGCGGATCCGGAAAAACCACTCAAGGCGTTTTTTGCCATTTCTAACAGATTGCCGCCGGTTATCGTTTCTTTTATCCCGTTGAATAAATCAGGAAGAGAAGAAAGGCTGCTGAAAAAAGCTCCTGTTCCTTCTGCTCCTGTAGCGTGGTTGAATAAATCTTTGCCGAGATCGATAATAGAACCACCATTCTTTACCTTATTGAAAATTCCAGATAATGCATCTCCATCAAAAATCTGTTTCACAAAGTCCCAGCTGTTTTGTCCAATATCAAAAATGCCTGTTAGTTGTTCTTTTAAAGGATCGAAGTGCTGTAACTGTTCTCCAAAAGTGTTCTGTAGTTTTTCCCGGAGTTCCGATACTGAACTGTCAATGGAAAAGTCAGCAAATGTACTTCTGATTGCTTCCCCAAAATTTTTTACATCACCAATTTTTGTTTTTACCGAATCCGTAAAATCTAATATTTGGCTGATTTGGTTCGCTCCTGCATAACCACTGGCAGCATATTCTGTTAAGATATTTTCTATTTTATCAAAATTTATTTTTGAAAGGTCCATGTTTGACAGATCAAATTCTTCAACACCGGACCAAAGTGCCTTACCCAACACTGAAAGCTGCGATGCCTTGTTCAGGAACTCATCCTTAACTGCCAGAGCTTCTGCAATATATTCGGATCCGGGGTTTCCGCTTTCACTATAGTTCTGCAGTTTACTGAGAACCATACCAAGCTTATCCGGAGACTTGCTGAATTCAGCGGCAAATGACGCAATTTCTTCAGTAATGCCAATGGCGCCGGTTAGAAGATTCTCAGCCTCAGGAATATGAAGGGTTTCGAAAATATTGTTTTTAAATTCGAGAATTTTTTCATCCGTTGTTTCGGCATTTATCCCGATATTTGTTAATATCGAATCCAGGAAAGGAATATTTTTTGACAAAGCACCGAAACCGAATTCGCCTCCAACTTTATCTGCGAGGGACATAAACTGGGAAAAGTAATCACCAGCCAGGGTTAATCCACCGGCAGCACCGGATGAAAATTCCGATACTGTATTTCCCATTTCGTCAACAGCCCTGATGAATTGATCGCGGAGCGATTCCATGGCTGATTGTATTTCGTATTGTATCTCCGCCATTATGTAAGTCCTTTGATGGTTTTATAGACTGTGATTGATTTGCTGTGCCACATTTTTAATTCCGCCCAGGAGAAATTAACCACAGTTTCATATTGCATGCCCGGCAGCAGGGTCAGCAGCTCAGTGACCATCCTGACAAGGTGTTCACTGAGCTCGGTGAATGTTAGACCTCTGCTGCCCTCGGAGGGTTTTGTACGGGTTCCCTTTTCTCTGGTTCTGATTGCTTTCCGCTTTTCTTTGAGACTTTATCAGGATCTAACCCATAGAACGCCGCATAAACCCGGGCAAGTACAACCCTTATTTTTGCCCAGTCTTCTAAGGATATTTCCTGAAGAAGAATTTCCGGTTCCCCCGAAAGCGCTGAAAGTAGGGCAATGTCTGCGCCGATGGTGGTTATTTCATGGCCATCGGTCCTGATCATATGCCGCACTTTGGGGTCCTGCAGGGTTAACTCGCAAATTGTCCGTTCTCCCTTTGTAATCGGATGGATTAGTTCTATGCTTTTCATTTCTTGTCCTTGGTTGAATAGTGTTTTTATTTCAATGCTATGGCTGCATTCCGGAGAAAGGGATTTGGCAGAATTTTTCAATCCGGCCAAATCCCGAATATTTTAGACCAGTTTCTCCGACTTGGCGCTCTGGTATGTGACCTTAAGTTCGCCGGTGCCGAGTTCTACCGCATCGGTGACCCACGCATTGGGCATGGTATGTTCCGACCCACCAGAAAGAATGATAGTAAGGGTATCGTTGGAAATATCCCGGAAGTCCTGCGGATCCAGGGAGGCGTTCAGAGTAAGGCTCAGTTCCGCCGCGGTGGGGGATTCGGTATATCCCGTATTTTCAGCTACTTCACCCAACTGGGTCTCCCGTTTGTAGGCTCCGGGCTTAAAAGTTCCGCCTCCTTCCTTGAGGGGAAGTTCTCCCAGGACGGAAGATATTACCCGTTTTACTTTATTAAGAATCATGTAAATCTCCTTTTATTTGAACTGGTTGAGACCGGCAGCCTGCAGGAATTGCCCAATCAGCACAGGCTGATGCAGGTATTCAAGCCGGGTTTTGCTGCCGTTTTTAACAGCAACCTGGATTGACGACTTGTAGGAATCAAAGTCCTGGCACCACTGTTTGTCCTGAATGAATACTGTCTGATACAGATCCGCCAGGAAAGATCGCCACACTGCGGGTGTCATGACTTTTGCTCCGCGGCCGAAACTTTCTCCGGTGGATGCAAGCTTCCAGGTTTTGAAGCGTTTCTTTGCTTCACTGTTGATATAGGTTCTGATGGCATCCACGGTTTCCACCACCTGGATATCCAGGTAACTCGTATCCCGGCCGCCATCACTGTTCTGGTTGTAGCTGGTTACGAGCCGTTCAATAAGTACATTGCCGGTTGTGTCGATACGCCATGTGGCTATACCGCTTTCCAGAAGTTTCTGGCGCATTTCAAAAGAAACCGACTCTTTGGCAGAAAGCCCGGTTACTTCGATATCATATGTATTCGCCGCCGGATCATCAGCTAAAATACGGCACGCTTTTGCAGCAAAGCGGGCGGCCCACTCACAGGGAAGTCCGGAATAGTTCATCCGCGGGATCAGGCAGATATGAGGGCTGTTGATTTCCTTTGCCTGTGCAAGGATAGATCCAGGTTCACTGACACTTCCGATTTCCCCGGATAGGGCAACGAAACATCGACCACCAATCTGGCGAGTCGCAGAATACCGGTCTTCCAGTTCCGCGGCGATGGCTTCGAGATTATCCTTATCACTGAAATCATAAATAATGTAGTTGTACCGGGTTTCCCCAAGGTTATTGAAAAGAGGAGAAATATCGGACACACCCTGGCCGTCGATAGCTGTCTTGGTTTTTACACTGATTCCTGCAGCGGTACTTGCCATGGAAATCTGATTTCCGTTCATCGCTGTTCCATTGACTACGCTGGTAAGGATAACCTGGTGTGATTCACTTTCATCGACCTTAGCATCCACAGGGACATTTTCCATTCCGTTTACCGTGGCAACAATGGCAGCAGCGATTTCAGACGGGACTGCCCCGGCACTGACTGAGGCGGCGGTTTTTTTTCCGTTGATCAGTATGTTCACTGCGCCGGAACCAGAGCTTGTACCTTCAACCGAGAAAGTCTGGGTCCATTTTGTTCCGGCATCCGGTTCCGCCACGGGCAGTACCCACAGTTCCTCAACTTTGTTGAGTTCCAGGAAGGCCGCCGCCATGATAGACGCGGGACTTCCGTAGCCGAAAAGTTCCCCGGCTTTGGCTTTGGTCAGCACCTGGACCGGAATACCGGGCTCCGCGGTCCCGCCGACCGCTTTGTATCCCACTATCAGGGCTTTTTTCACCTCACTGGTGGTTCCCGCCAGGGAGTTGTCGATTTCCTGGTACTGCCCCGGAACGAGCAGGTTTTCAGGAATCTGGACAAATGATATTGACATCTGCAATCCTCCTATTGATTGACATTGTTATTTTTCTGAAAACTGAAGTTTTCAGAGATTCACTTCATCTGCTGCCGGCATCTCATCAATGGCATGCTCGGCGTTATATCCTTCAAAGTTTTCCTGATCTTCAGAAATAGGAATCCCGCCTTTGGTCCCGTTGAACACACTGCCCCGGAGTTTCCACTGCCACCGGATTTCCCACATGGTCATGCCGTTTTCTCCGAGCAACGGTGAATACAGACTTTCGGCGCAGATATTCGTTCCGCCGTCATACGCCCAATCGGCGCGGATATTTCTGATAACCGGGATTAACGCTGAAACGGTTTCGATGGCGCCGTCATACATAAAGCTTTCATTCTCCGTCCGGCTGAGAACCCATGTGGCAAATTCGGCGCTGGATTCATCCTGGCTGTCCGAGTCAAATATTTTCAGGAGGGAGGTAATAACAGCCGGGCTTTGCTGGGCAAAACCACCGGCTTCCGTTTCAGCGAGAATTCCCGGGTGGGTACCGACATAGATGTCATCCAGAGACAGGATCGCCTGCCGGATCTGGTCCACTGCGTTGTTTCGTATCTCAAGGTAGCTGATAATGTTCATTCGATCCTTAAACCCCTTTACGACGTTGTACGCGGTGCCGACAAAAAAGCTGCCGGTAACCACACCGACAGCTTATGACAGATTTTTCCTTCACATTACTAAACGGCAGTTATTAAATGCCCGCCGCTTTCTGTTTCTTAACCTGGGTCGTCTGGCCGCTCGACCAAAGCCGGTAGACCTGTGAGAAACTGATACCGTATTCCCGGCAGAGCCGGCGCATGGATTCCTGGGTTCCGTCATACCGGTCATAGATTTCCTGGGCGATCTCCTTTTTGAATGCCCGCTGTTCAATAGGAATGTACAGCTGTACACCCCCGAAATAGGCCATTATTTTTTTCAGCATCACCGCGCCGTCTTTTTCACCGAGAGCGCCGAAAAGTATATCCTTAAGCTTTTCGGAATTTTTTGCCCCTTCCGTTTTTGAACGGGGGATGTAAATAAGCTGCCCGCCGAACCATTTACAGATAGCCCGCACACCGCGGACAGCGGTATCTTTATTCCCCAGCGCTTCTTCACATGCCAGTATCATCTCCTGAACCAAATTAATTTCTTCACGCATGGTGTTTTTTCTCCTCAATTTTTTTTCTTTCTCCGTAACTGCGTCCCTCAAGCAGATCAACCGCCGCGGGAATTCCGTTTTCGTAGTCGTCCATTATTTCATGAAGGAACGGGACCGAAACTCCTCCGGGGTAGGATCCTTCCAGGAGTTCAAGAAACTCCCGGGGACTGAAACCGAGCCGTTCAATTATCTGGGTTTCCGCTTCTCCGCAGGAAACAAGCAGCGGTTCATCGCGCATGATCAGCCTGATGGTAAACGGCAGTTCCTCGGGGCCGCAGTCCTTTTCGGGGGATAGCGATTTAGTTTGCATAGATTTCTCCAAATAGCTGTTTTTTCAAATACGGCTGCGCCAATCCCGCGGAGACATCTGTCCCGGATTTCCGGGGATGTTCCCTTATTCTGCGGAATTGATTATGCAGTCCAGAAGCGGTCTGTTCAGATTTTTCCGGCGAAAGCCTTTTCCCGCAGGAGAAGTCCAAGTCTGATAAGCGGCCGCAGCCTCAGGCGGACTCCGGTATTTTTTATTGATATGGCAATGCGGTACAGTATTCCGTTCATGGGTTTCTCCTTTTTTATAATGCCGCGACATCCAGGGGAATCTGCCGGTAGGCACCTTCTCCGGTTTGTTCGTAAACCCGGAGGTATTCCTTGCTTCCCGCTATCTGTATGGAGTCGCTGATAAGTTTCATGGCCTGCTGCCAGTCGAGGTCTTCAATCTTCAGGCGCCGCAGTCCGAGAATCCGGGCGGAATTTATTTTACCCGCCTTGTCCACGTAGAACGCGTCCTGAACCAGGGCGCGTATTTCGTCCCGGGATCCAACGGACCATTTGGTGATGCAGTCGTCGATAATTTGTTTTGCCAGCTGAAGCCGTTCATCAAATACAATGGTTTCATTTATTGCGATGGTAATTTTGTACATACCGTCATAGCTCAGCAGCGTCACATTCCCTTTTTTTCCGCCGTACTTCTTTCCGTATTTTTCCGCCGAAAGATTAAGGTACGTCAGAACCTCTTCGCGGAGGGATGTTTTTACCGCCGCCAGACGGTCCCGTTCTTCCAGGGCTTTGCCCGCGATGCTCCGTACGGTCTGGTCCCGGAGTTTATCCAGGTCCGTAACCAGATCGGCGGGAACATGCCGGCCCCGGCTGTCGGTCATAAAGTTTCGTGTCTCTGTCCCGTTTGTCCTCATGTCGTGGTCTCCTCGTCACTATTCTCAATGCAATAAATGATCATGATTCACCAATGAACAATTCTGTGTGTTTCCATTGCGTGATATCCGGCTCTGGTTTATTATGTAACTACCTCCTGGCAAAAGAATTGCTGAACACCGATGGCTGAAAACCCGATGATAAATCGGATTTCACGGACGGAATTACTTGACAGCCCGCCCGTGTATAGAATATTATCTTAAATATCGGATAAGTCAAGAGGAAAATACGAAAAATCGGAAAGAATATTATGAAATACGATTGGTCGGATATAATTGCTTCCATACGGGATTCTACCGGTTTATCGTCGGCGGAATTAGCCAAAAAACTCGATGTCAGACCCCAGATGCTGAACGATATCGAAAAGGGGCGTTCGAAAAATCCCTCTTCGGATTTTCTGCTTCGTCTGATACATCGGATAGGATTTAATCCCGGATTTTTAAACGGAGACGGGCCGCTTTTTGCTTCCGGAATGGAAGAAAACAGCGGCGCGGCGGCATTGCCGGAAAACCAGGAGAGACACGGGGAACCGGCGGTTATGTATGAACTGCCGAAGGATGGGGATATTCTGGTTTCGGAGGCAAAGGTACGGCTTCTGCCCGCCCACTCACCGGAATTTACCTTATTCCGTTTCAGTAACGGAAAAGCCGAACCCTACGCTACAAACGAAGGAGACCCCAACGCCATGACACTTCTTCCTCTTTTCGGACAGCCCGCGGCGGCAGGCCCGGGCCAGGAACCGAACCAGCTTTCCAATATAGAATCCTATATCCCGGTGGTTTTTGAAATGCTCGGCGGTGTCGCCCCGCGGAACTGCGGAATCGTCCGGGTCGTGGGTGACTCCATGACCGACATGGGCCTGTTCAACGGCGACCTGGTTGTTTTTGACCGGAGCCAGCTGGAAGGGGACGGGATCTATGTTATCAGCATCGGAGAGGATGTCCGGGTTAAACGGATCGAGTACCGGCCTTTCGAGAAGAAGATCATCATCAGCAGCGAGAATTTAAAACGTTATCCGAATCCGGAAATCATTTCCTACGAGCAGGCTGAAAACATGCTCAGGATTCACGGGAAGGTTATCTGCTGGATGCACCGCCATCCCTATTGATTTTGATATCCCATACGGATGATGGGATGGCGAGCCATCCGGACTGATTAATCATTTCCTCGGGGTGTTTTCGATAAACCAGTTCTGGATCGACTGCAGGATGGGGCGGAGCCCTTTGAGTTCGCCTTCGATGTCGCTGAGTCTCCGCTGCATCTCATGCATAAGTTTGTCCTCAAGAATGATCATCCGCCTTTCCAGCCGTTCAAGTTCCCTGGTCCGCATTTTCTCTTCAGCCATGACACTGTTTGCCATGGTTTTTTTTAGAGCATTGAATTTTTCATCCTGCCGTTTCCTCCAATATGAGAAAACGGTAAACGAAAGCCCCAGCACCGACAGAAAAGTTCCCACCGCGGTTAATATAAACTTTGCGATCTCCATACATCAGTTACCCGGAAAATTCGCCATGAGTTCAAAGTGCGGATTGTCCCAGCCTTTGCCCCAGGTCTGCCCGTACCCTCCGGCGCACCAGTCGAGGCCGAAGGTCTCGGCCAATATCCCGATTTCTTCCCAGACTTCATCTGGTGCGTTCCACCAGGGTTTTCCGTTTTTCATCGGGCATATATCCACGGCATTGCCTTCCATGTGGCGGGACTTCATGGTATTGGTTACGGTCCTGGAATTTTCGGATTCTGTAATGGCCCACAGGCCGGCTTTTTTCCGCAGCTCATTGACGGTTTCCAGAGGTTTCCGTCCCTGGGCGTAATAGGCTTCCTGGACTTCCAGGCGCCTCAGTGTTTCTATTATGCAGACGTCAATAGCGTGTTCCCTGCAGTATTCGAGAAAAATCCGCGTCCGCCGGGCTAGTTCCGGCTGAAGCCTGTCTACGCTTTTAATGATTCCCATAGCGCACCCCCGCAGAGAGGATGCACCATCCGCTGATGAATTGGCAGATAACCGCGGTTATTTACGGAAATTATTATCCGGGGCAGAACAGAAATATTGTGGAAATATCCTTGATCAGGTCTTATCCGGTTTGAGCCCCGGGAGATCCCATTCCGGCGGGATTTTGATGGGCATTCCCCTGGAATCGACGAAAGCCCAGGTAACCTTTGCTTCGGCGATGATATCGTCCCCCCGGAGTATCCGCTGCTGGATCACCCCGCTGACGGCGCCTTTCTTTATAGGCCATGACCGGATAAGAAGTTCATCGTCGGTTACCGCGGCTTTTTTATAATCGATTTCGATCCGGGCAACGTACACCCCGTAGCCGGATGCGATCATTTCCGGGTACTTGAACCCCACCGCCCGGAGCAGTTCATACCTGCCGTATTCCAGGTAATTCAAATAATTGGCGTTATTAACGTGGCCGTAGCTGTCGCATTCATAGGTCCGTACGGTCAGTCTGCATTCACATACCATAGGAATAAGTATATACTTGCGGAACATTGAGTTCAATCCGGAGAAGGTATGTTTACATTCTGCCCATCCTGCGCGTCCAGAAATATCCGTTTCGAAAATAACAAGGTCTTTTCCTGCCCGGACTGCGGGTTCCTGCTGTACCACAATACCGCCGCGGCCACAGGCTGTGTGATTTCCAGCGGCGGCCGTATCCTGGTGCTGGTCCGGAACCGGGAACCTTCCAAAGGGAAGTACGATTTTCCCGGTGGCTTTGTCGATCCCGGAGAAGGAGCCCTGGATGGCCTCCGGCGGGAATGCCGGGAGGAAATCGGCTGGGACCCGGGGTCCGGTGTAACGCTCTTCGCCTCGTTTCCGAATACATACCCGTACAAGGGTTTTACGTATAATACCTGCGATCTTTTTTTTACCATCGATGTTCCGGGGCTTTCCGAGTCGGACCTCCGGCTGGACGATGAGAACGCGGCGGTACAATTTGTCCGGCCCGAAACTATCAGCCCCGATGACATGGCCTTTGACTCGACCCGCCGGGCTCTGGCGGCATACCTGGAACTCGGGCAGAACGGCCTCTCCGGAAATATGTAAAAAATATCTATTATATAGAATAAAAATGATCAAAATGCGGCGGCACGGGTATGTATTATCCAAGAACGCCGCAGAACCAGAAGTGGGGGTGGCGTAAGACTTGCCGCCAGAAGCGGCAAGTCTTTTAGGAGTTTTGCCCTGCAAAACTCCACACATAATGCGGCAAGGCTGGAGCCAGGGGGAGCAGCCCTCCCGCACAGGGCAGCACAGAGCCGGTCAGGCCGTAACGCACCCGGGCAATAATGGTAGCACCGGGTGTCACAGAGAAACGGTGATGAGCGACTTTCGAGGCCGCAGGCCGACGCGGAGCCATCACCGTTTCTCTGTGGCAGGCCCCGCGGCATCGGTTCTTCCCCGGGTGCGTTACGGCTTGTCAGACCCTGTGCTCCCCCTATATTGACACTTTCGAGATTTCCAAGCATGGTAATACTATGTTTAAGTGTTCTCCCCGGGTTACCGAGGCCATACCGATGGAATACCGGGACATTGCAGAAAAATTATTCCCCCTGAACGGATACGCTTCAGGAGAAGGTCCTGCCGTGGAGTCCTCCGTAAATTTTGCGGAAATTCTCGGAATAGGCGCCGATTACAACCGTCTTCTGAATTCCGGAAAACGGCCCGCTGACATGAGCAATTTTATGGAGCATTTCCAGAATAACCTTGACCTGCTGATCCAGAAAACCTGGGTGGAAAAGGCCGATGAGGAAAAGAAGGAGCGCCTCCAGGACAGGATCCCCGAATTTATCGGGGAAATAACCAGGGAAGAATACCGGGAGGCCCTGGCGGATTTTGGTATCATCCTGGAAGAACTGGCTTATCTGCTTTTCGGAGCCCAGAGCCACAAAGAGGACTTTACCGAATACACCCTCCGTATCGATACCCAGATGGGATTATTCTGGTGGTACGGCGGCAAGCTCGGCACGCTGTCGGACTTTTCCGACCGGGAAAGCCTCCGGGCTCTCCTGCTGATCGGTATTTGTTACCTGACGAATTTCTGATCCGTTCTCTCCATTCATCAGTAACAGTAAGATAACGCTCTTTTGTACTGTGTGTCGCCCGATTTCTGTTCACTAATAACCATGCCTCTGAAGCATGGGAGGAGTATATATGGCAGAGATACCAAACAGCGGAGCCGAAGTATCCGGTTCCGGTTCGTCGGATTTCATCAGTGAATTTATCAAAGAAGATTTGCAGAGCGGAAAGTACACCTATGTGCATACCCGGTTCCCGCCCGAGCCCAACGGCTGGCTGCATATCGGCCACTGTAAGGCGATTACGGTGGATTTTTCCATGGCCCAGAAATTCGGGGGAAAATGCAATCTCCGTTTCGACGACACCAATCCGGAAAAGGAAAACTACTCCTATGTCGAAGCCATCAAGCGGGATATCAAGTGGCTGGGGTTTGACTGGGAAGACCGGGAATACTTTGCGTCGGATTATTACGAGTACCTTTATGATATTGCGGTGAAGCTTATCAAAAAGGGAAAGGCCTATGTGGACGACCTTTCCGAGGAAGAGATCCGGGAATACCGGGGTACCGCGGTGGCGGATAAAAATAATATCACCCACACCCCTCCGGGGCGGAACAGTCCGTACCGGGACCGAACGGCGGAGGAGAACCTGGACCTCTTTGCCCGCATGCGGGCAGGCGAATTCGCCGATGGAACCAAGACGCTCCGGGCGAAGATCGATATGACCCATCCCAATCTGGTTATGCGGGACCCGGTGATGTACCGCATCCGCCGGGCTACCCACTACCGTACCGGCGACTCCTGGTGCATTTACCCCATGTACGATTACCAGCATCCCCTGTCGGACGCAAAGGAAGGGATTACCCATTCCCTGTGTTCATTGGAATTCGAAATCCACCGGCCCCTGTACGAATGGTTTATCAATGAAGCTGAAGTTTTCCCGAGCCGCCAGATTGAATTTGCCCGGCTCAACATAACCCATACGGTGCTGTCCAAACGGTGGCTCTTCCGGCTCGTCAGCGAGAATCTCGTAAACGGCTGGGACGATCCCCGGATGCCAACCCTGGCGGGGCTGCGCCGGCGGGGATATACCGCCGAAGCTATCCGCGACTTTATGTCCCGCATCGGTGTCGCGAAAACCGACAGCATGGTGGATATCGCTTTCCTGGAGTACTGCCTCCGGGAGGATCTCAATAAACGTTCCAGCCGGATTATGGCGGTGCTTAAGCCCCTGAAACTCATTATCGAAAACTGGGAAGCGGGAGAAACCGAGGAACTTGAGGCTATTAATAATCCCGAAGATGAAAGTGCCGGAAAACGGAAGATTTACTTTTCCCGGGAGCTCTGGATTGAACGGGATGACTTCCAGGAGATTCCTCCGCCTAAGTACTTCAGATTGTATCCGGGAAATTCCGTCCGGCTCCGGTACGGATATATCGTAACCTGCACCGGCTTTGACAAAGATCCCGCCACCGGTGAAATCACCGCGGTGCGCTGTACCTATGACCCGGAGACAAAGGGCGGCAACGCGCCGGACAACCGCAAGGTAAAGGGGACCATCCACTGGCTTTCCGCGGCCCACGCGGTGCCCATCGAAGTGAGGGTTTACGATTACCTTTTTTCCGCGGAACGGCCCATGGAAGTGGCCCCCGGCGGTTCATTCCTGGACAACCTCAACCCCGATTCCCTGGAAGTTATTACCGGCGCCTACGGCGAACCGGGGCTCGCGGCCGCCGCCGAAGGGGACCGGTTCCAGTTTGAACGGCTGGGGTACTTTGCCCGTGATCCCGAAACTTCCGGCGGTATTCCGGTCTTTAATAAAACCGTGGGACTGAGGGATACCTGGGCAAAAATAGAAAAAAAATCCGGACAGTAAAAACTTGCCATACGGCGCTGTCCCGGTCATCCATACCGGAGGCAGCGCCGTTAAACCAGGGCGGGACCGGCGGCGGTAAACTTGCTGAGCCGGCTTACTGCTTCTCTACGGAAATATACAAATAGCAATGGGCCTTTCCGTCTTTTGTATATTCAGCGGGAACGGTACTTTCGTAGTCTTCCGAAAATGCCCGTTTTACGGTTCCGTTCTTCTGATCTTCCCAGACTTTTCCCCATGCTTTTTTCGCGCTCATGCTTAAAGTATCATCCGATTCTTCATACTTTTTGTAGTTCCCCGCGCTGACAGCTTTTTCCATACGCTTAAAAAAATCGGATGTTACACCCATGATGCTGAGATCGTAATCGCCGTTCTCATCACTTGCGTAATTGAAGTATTTTGAGACAGGGGATATTCCCTGCTGAAACCGTTTCCCGCTGTCGAAAAGTATCGGAAGTGTACCGTTTGTGATATCCCGCCAGATTTCATCTATTTTTCCCATACCTTCTTTTGAGTTGTTTGTTCTTATGGTAACTTCCTTTAAGCAATACGCCATAATATTATTCTCCGTAATTAAATAATAATTTCTTTAGCATAGTTTATTATAACAAATACTTTTTTAGTAGCTGTCAGTCTTCAGCTGCGCGGCATATTTATCGGCCCTTGTCAGGTATCGTATCACGGAGGTACAATAGTTTCTGCGTTTATGGAGGGCCGCAATGACAGGCCGCAGATTATTCTATGTAAAATTTTCCCTGATTATTTTTCTTTTCTTCAATATAATAATGTTCTTTTACGGAACTTTCATGTGTGTCGCCACTGGGCGTACGGTAAAGCGTCAGATGGAAAACCAATGCAGGGGTATTGCTGTTTCGGCCGCTGAACTCATCCGGCAGGATATCGGCGGATACCGGCAGTTCATTACCGATATGGATACTTCGGATCCGTATTACAGAAAAATGAAGTCCAGCCTGGAATCCATACGAAGGGGTAACCAGGACAATATTGCCTTTCTGTACACTGAAGTCCGGGTTTCCGAAACAGAGATGATGTATATTTTCGATGCTGAACCTGAGGACGCCCCGACCTTTGCCCCTCCGGGGCTTACCGAACCTTTGACGGCCCCCAGAAAGGCGGCCTACGATTCCGGAGAATTGGTGATCGGCGATTTTGTGACTACCCCGTGGGGGACGCTTTTGTCGGTGTACGCTCCGATTACCGATCCGGCAACCGGTGAGTTTTTGGGTATCGTCGGCGCGGACATATCGAAAAAGCAGTATGACGCGGTGATGAACTATCAGCTGGCTATCATCGCCGGGTGTGGAGTTATCCTGGCTCTGATGACTGTGGTTATGCTGTTTTCTGTGTCCGGCAGGATTGAAAAACTGGTAATCCGTGACGGACTGACCGGACTTTTTACCCGAAGCTTTTTTACCAAGTGGCTCAAGTACCAAATGAAACAATCGGTAAAGAAAAACAAACCCTTGGTGGTGTGTATGGCCGACCTTGATCATTTTAAACTGATAAACGATACCTACGGCCATCCCTTCGGCGATGTGGTGCTGAAAGCGGTATCCGCCTCAATGCTGTCGGCGCTGCGCAGGTTCGATTGTATCGCACGGTACGGCGGCGAGGAATTTGCCGTGTTTCTTCCGGGCCTGACCTTGGCAGACTCCGAATCCATAATAAAGCGCCTCCACGAGTCGGTGGGAGCCGCGGTAATTTTCAATAAAGAATCGAAAAAAAACGTGGCGGTCAGTATCAGTATCGGCGTTACCCAATTCGTGCCGGGGCAGGCGTATTCCGATGTGCTGGAAAACGCGGACAAGGCATTATACGATGCGAAAAAAACCAGAAACACCGTGGTTTTTCAATAAAAAATGCGGCACCCGCGTGCCGCGAAAAGTTAAAACTTTGATCCGAAGCCGATTCGAACGGCTGACCTACTGCTTAGGAGGCAGTTGCTCTATCCCCTGAGCTACCGGACCTTCTACATATATATACCTTCTCTTGATAGCGGTTGTCAACGTTACTATAATAATGCTTTACTTGGCGGAGCGCTGGTACGCGCCCCTTGTATTTCCGCTTTATTATAAAGTAGAATGCCAGTCATGCTAATAGTGTGATATAAAGACCCCGGGTCTTATTCCAAGCGTAAGGAGAGCCTATGCCGGACGTAATAAGCAATGGCATACAGCGGGTATTTGTGGAGAAAAAGCCCGGTTTTGATACCGAAGCCCGCCATCTCCAGTCGGAACTTACCGGTTTTCTGGGAACCCAGTATCCTGAGCTGATTGCCTTGGAGGAATTCCGGCTGCTTCACCGCTACGATGTAGCCCATCTGGATGAAGTTCAATTCAAACAATCCGTGGAACTTGTTTTCTCCGAGCCCCAGTGTGACCGGGTTTTTTACAGCGATTCCTTTCCGGTTCAGAAAGGGAGCTATGTTTTTGCTGTTGAATATCTTCCGGGGCAGTATGACCAGCGTGCGGATTCCGCGGAGCAGTGCATCGAACTTACGGTAGGTGTTAAGCCCCTGGTCCGAACAGCCCGTATTTTTATGCTCCGGGGTAAGGGGGGGACGCTTTCCGATGCGGCCCTGGGAGCAATAAAGAACTATCTCATCAACCCGGTGGATTCCCGGGAGGCTTCGCTGGAAATGCCTGAAACCCTGGATGAGATTGTATCCGACATTCCCGATGTGCCGGTTCTCGCGGGTTTTACCGCCGCGGATGACCGGGCTCTGGGGGATATTGCCCGGGATTACGGCCTGGCCATGTCCGGGGAGGACCTTCGTTTCTGCAGGGAATATTTTTTCGGCCAGAACCGGGATCCGAGTCTCGCGGAGCTCCGGGTTCTGGATACCTACTGGTCCGATCACTGCCGCCATACGACTTTTACCACATCCCTGGAGACGATAGATATTGAAGAAGGGCCCCTGGCGGAAGCCATCGGCGGTTCCCTTGATCTTTACAGGGCCGCCAGAAATGAAGTCTACGGAAACGCCGCTCAAGAGCGGCCCGTAACGCTCATGGATCTGGCTACCCTGGGAACCAAGGTGCTCAAGAAAAGAGGGCTCCTGCCGGATCTGGATGAATCAAAAGAAATAAACGCCTGTTCCGTCAAAGTCCAGGCCCGTTTTGAAGACGGTTCATCCGAACCCTGGCTGCTGCTTTTTAAAAATGAAACCCACAACCATCCCACCGAAATCGAACCCTTCGGCGGCGCGGCGACCTGTCTCGGCGGCGCGATCCGTGATCCTCTTTCGGGGCGGGCATACGTTCACCAGTGCATGCGGGTAACCGGCGGCGGTGATCCCCGCCAGGCTCTTTCGGAAACCCTGCCGGGAAAACTGCCCCAGCTCAAGATCGCCCGGGAAGCCGCCGCCGGTTATGCTTCCTACGGAAACCAGATAGGCATCGCCACCGGGCAGGTGGCAGAGGTATACCATCCCGGTTTTACCGCGAAACGCATGGAACTGGGGGCGGTGGTCGGCGCGGTCCCTGAACAGTATGTCCGGCGGGAAGATCCGAAACCGGGGGATCTGGTGCTGCTCATCGGCGGGAAAACCGGCCGGGATGGTATCGGCGGCGCCACGGGTTCATCAAAGGTCCATACCGGAGAATCCGTGGAAAGCGCCGGAGCCGAGGTTCAGAAGGGAAATCCCGTGGAGGAACGGAAGCTCCAGCGCCTGTTTCGGGACTGCGGATTCACCAGGCTGATCAAGCGCTGCAACGATTTCGGCGCCGGAGGCGTTTCGGTTGCCGTCGGTGAGCTGGCTCCGGGGCTGGATATATCCCTCGACGCGGTTCCAAAAAAATACCAGGGACTGGACGGTACCGAACTCGCGATATCGGAGTCCCAGGAACGCATGGCCGTGGTGGTTGCCGCGGATGACGCGGAGACCGTGATACGGTATGCCGCGGATGAGAACCTTCAGGCGGTGGTGATCGCGGAAGTTACCGCCGGCGATGAATCGGAAAATGCCCGGCTGAGAATGTTCTGGCGGGGCAGAACCATTGTGGATCTCTTCCGGAAATTCCTTGACTCCAACGGAGCCCCCCGGTCGGCAAAAGCCTTTGTCGCCGCCGCTGACAACCGGCCGGACTCCGCAGCCGCGGGGAAACAGCGGCACGTCTTTGCGGGAGATATTCCGGAGGGAGAAATAATTCCCGCGGGACTCATCCTCGACAATCTTGAACGGGAACTGGCGTCCCTCAGAAGCGGAAGCCGCCGGGGGCTGCAGGAACGGTTTGACGGTTCCATCGGCGCGGGCTCAGTGCTTTTCCCCTGGGGCGGCGAATTCCAGGGGACCCCGGAGTGCGGCATGGCCGCCCTGCTTCCGGCTCTGGACAAATCCTGCGTCACCGCCAGTATTATGACCTTCGGTTATGATCCCGATCTCGCGGTCATAAGTCCCTACCGGCAGGCAAAGGCTGCGGTCAGGGACGCTCTGGCGAAATTCACCTGCCTTGGCGGGGATCCCTCCTCGGCGCGTCTGTCCCTGCAGGAATATTTTGAACGGGCCGAAACACCCGCTTCCTGGGGCAAACCCCTGGCGGCGCTGCTGGGCGCGTTTGAAGCTCAGATCCGGCTGGGGATTCCCGCTATCGGCGGAAAGGATTCCATGTCCGGAAGCTACAAGGACCCCGCCCGGGACATTGATATTTCGGTTCCCCCGACTTTGGCGGCGTTTGCAGCCGGGTCCGCCCCCGCGGAGCGGATTTGTTCCGGGGCGCTCAGCACTACGCCGGGCAATCTTATCCTGCTTTTTTATACCCCTCCGCTTACGGACTCCCGTGAGAACCCTGAGAACCTGAATGAATGGGATGTTTTCAAAGCGAATATGCAAGCTCTGGGAGAACTCCAGAAAGGGGGCTTCGTATCTTCATGCTATCCCGTTGGCCCGGGAGGCGTCGCGGTGACCCTGGCGGTAATGGCCTTCGGCAACATGGCCGGGGTGGAAGCGGATTCGGCGGCTTTTTCCGCGGCGGGATCAGAATACCAGGGCTGTGTTCTTGCCGAGATAAACGGTGAGCACTGCAAAAAAAACAACCATGAGTTTGACCGTATCCTCGCGGAGTCCGCGGCCTGGATTATTGCCGCGAGAACAATCCCGGAACCGGTCTTCCGCATTGTCGCGGATGACGGGGATGTATCAACAATGAAACAGGATGAATCCCCTGAACAGCGGGTCGCGGAAGTTCCCCTGCAGGTTCTGCGCCGGGCTTATGAATATCCCCTCTCCGGGGTCTACCCACAAACCGCGGCGGGTTTAACCGCGGCGGATAAACCGGCGGCTGGCGGCGTTCTGGATCTGCCGGTAACCAAAGTGCCGTCGAAAATATACACCGGCCCTGTACTCCTCAAGGGCACCGCCCCGCTGGTGATTCTGCCGGTGTTCCCGGGGACCAACTGTGAATGGGACATGGCGCGGGCTTTCGGCAATGCCGGCGGAAGAACCAGGCAGATAATTTTCAGAAACCGCGACCGCCAGGATATCCTGGAATCGACCCGGGAACTGGCCAAAGCTATCCGGGACGGCCAGATACTGGCCCTTTCCGGAGGGTTCAGCGCCGGGGATGAACCGGACGGATCCGGAAAATTCATGGCAAACGCCTTCCGGGCGGAGCTTGTGGCCGCGGCGGTAACCGAACTGCTGGAGAAGCGGGACGGGCTCATCCTCGGTATCTGCAACGGATTCCAGGCGCTGATCAAGCTCGGGCTGGTCCCTTACGGTACCTACCGGCCGGCGGACAGTACCATGCCTACCCTGACATTCAATTCCATCGGCCGCCACGTATCCAGGATGGTCCGCACCAAGGTTATGTCCACCGCTTCACCCTGGCTCGCCGGGGAAGCGGCCGGCGATATCCATGTTATACCCGTGAGTCATGGGGAAGGGCGGGTCGCCGTCGATGACGGTTACGCCCGGGCTTTGTTTGCCCAGGGACAGGTTCCGTTCTGCTACGCCGACGGCTCCGGCCTGCCAACCATGGCCGAACCGGATAACCCCAACGGATCCGCCTATGCCATTGAAGGCCTCATGAGCCCCGACGGCCGGATTCTCGGAAAGATGGGTCATTCGGAGCGCTGCGGGAAGTATGTGCACAGGAATATTCCGGGAAACAAACGGCAGAATATCTTTGATTCGGGGATCGGTTATTTTAAATAACTCCCGGAATTATCCGGCGCCGGGTGTCAGCGTCCGAAAAGGCTGAGTTTGCCGTATTTGTACCATTTGCCGGAGTCCCGTTTGCCGCCTTCATCGATAAGCTTGAAAATATACGCGGCGAAATCCTCGTCGTTTCCGCCGTCGGCGCTGGAGAAGGCGATGGTCCGGTACGGCTCGCCGGATGATGACGCGAGAATTCCCTGGGCAAAGGCGCGGAACGCCGCGGCCGCGGAAGGTCCGACTATATCCACGGTATCGTCTTTTCCTCCGGGGCTGATGTCGTTCATGACGAGACTCAGGGTCCCGTTCTCCCGGGCCCGGAATTTGAGGGTTAATTCCCGGACCAGAAAAAACCAGCCCTTTATATTGTCATTAACAATGCTTTCAATTTCACCATGGCTCAATTCATTGGGCCTTTTCCGGATCGCCGGGGGACTGCACACGAGAACCGCGTCATCAATTTGACCGAGACGGTTTTCCGCCGCCAGAATCACCGACCGCGCGGAGATGGGGCTGCCGGGATTCCAGTTAAGGGGAATATGGGTCGAACCTTCTCCCATGGTTTCACTGTGGATCGCGACCGAAGGATCCAGCCGGTTCTGGATGAAGGCGGTGGCCAGGCTTTCTACCCGTTTCGCCGCCTCCCGGGCAATGGCAAGTGATAAGGACGATTCATTTCCCGCGACCAAAATTCCACGTGTCATAATATCAGTGTACCCGGGGAACACAGAGACTTTCAAGCCGGGAAGCGCCTGTGTTTATCAGGTCTGCGGGTCCTGCCGTATAACCATTACGCCCGGTGCTCCCCCGCATATCGACTTAACTGCGGATTACGTGGTACGATTTGTATGTTATGCGGATAGCAATTGCCCAGATCGATTCTACCATCGGTGATTTTTCCGGGAATATGGAAAAAATTGTTTCTTATTCAAAAAAAGCCCAATCCGGGGGCCAGGCAGACCTGGTGCTGTTTCCCGAACTGTCCGTCTGCGGTTATCCGCCGATGGACCTCCTGGACCAGGAGATCTTTACGGACCTGAATGCCAGAACTGTTCACCTTCTGCAGCGGGAACTTCCCCGGAATATTGCGGTGGGAATCGGCTATGTGGGCAGAAATCCGGAATCATCGGGAAAATCCCTGGTCAATGTTTACGGTATTATCCTGAACGGATCCCTCGTTTTTGAGCAGATCAAAACCCTGCTGCCGAGCTACGATGTTTTTGATGAAGCCCGGTATTTTGAAAGCGCCCGGCAAAGGTCTGTTTTTGAGTGGAAGGGTGAACGGATCGGGTTTGCAATCTGTGAGGATGTGTGGCGGGAAACGGGGATCCCCGGGACAACGTACGCTTCCGATCCTGTGGGGGATCTTTTGGACCAGGGGATTACCCTTCTCTGCGTGCCTTCGGCTTCGCCGTTTTACGCGGGGAAACTCCGGGTTCGGATGGATCTGGCGGAACGGATTTCTCTTAAAGGGAACGTTCCCCTTGTGTATGTCAACGCGGTGGGGGCCAACGATTCTATTATATTTGACGGAAGGTCATTCGCGGTTGCGCCGCTGCAGAGTCCTCCCCGGGAAGGAAGCGCCGTTCCCCTGAGGATTTCGGCAAAGGCTTTTGAAGAGGATCTCGTTGTCTGGGATTCCGGCTCATCCGCGGTGATACCCGCGCCGCCCCAGTCGGACGCCGCTGCTGCGGATGCGGGGTTTGCCCCCGAAGAGCTCGACACCCTGGAGGCCGCATTGGTTATGGGTATCCGGGGCTATATGGCCAAATGCGGATTCACCGATGTGCATCTGGGGCTTTCGGGGGGCATCGATTCCGCCCTCGTGGCGTATCTCGCGGTAAAAGCCGCTGGTCCGGAACACGTTGCCTGTTTCGGCATGCCGTCGCAGTTTTCTTCCCAGGGATCAAAGGACGACGCCGCGGAACTCGCAGAAAACCTCGGCTGCCGTTTTGAGATGATCCCGATTGAGGGCATTTACGGAAGTTTTACGGAAAGCCTCGGCGGTGTTTTCCAGGGCCGTCCTTTTGACGTCACGGAGGAAAATCTCCAGGCCCGGATACGGGGAACCCTGCTCATGGCATATTCTAACAAATTCGGGTCCATGCTTCTTACCACCGGGAACAAGAGTGAACTTGCCATGGGGTACTGTACCCTGTACGGGGATATGAACGGCGCGCTGGGTGTAATCGGTGATCTTTTCAAAACCGAAGTGTTTGCTCTCTGCCGCCGTATAAACCGGCGCTCCGTTTTGGAGACCGGGAAACCGATTATTCCCGAGGCGACCCTGACAAAGCCCCCTTCAGCGGAGCTCCGGCCCGACCAGAAAGATCAGGACAGCCTGCCGCCGTACGAAGTGCTGGACGCGATTCTTAAACTGTACCTGTTCGAAAATCTTTCGGGCGCGGAAATCGCCGCCCGGGGCTTTGATCCGGAATTGGCGGCGAGAATTATCCGCGCGGTTGCCCGCGCCGAATTCAAACGCCGCCAGGCTCCGCCGGTTTTAAAAATCAGCCCCCGGGCTTTCGGGATGGGGCGGCGCATGCCCATCGCTAGGCATATTTATGAGAAGTAGCGGGCACTTTACCGGTTCCTGCCATGGATCGTATACTGGGTTAATAGGTAATTGATTATGAAAAAAAACGCAGCGGAAAGAAAAGAACGGCCCTTTATTCCCGAACCGGGAATAGTCCTGATCACCGGCGCTTCATCCGGAATCGGCGAAGCCTTTGCCCGGTATCTGACGGGCTGTATTTCCGGAAAGGAAACCAATCCGGGGCTTCCCGGTTTTGACGAACTGTGGCTCGTCGCGCGGCGGGGAGAGCGGCTTCTGGAACTTGCTGATGAACTCCTGAAAAGTGTCAGCGCCGGAAAGGGCTCCGCTGAATTCAGTATCCGGACGTTTACCCAGGATCTGGTGGAGCCGGGCGCCGGGGAGCGGCTTGAGGCTGAAGTTGAAGAAGCGGGCAAGCCCCTGCGGATCCTCATCAACAACGCGGGGTACGGTAGCTACGGTCCCTTTTCCGAAGTTGACCTTGATACACAGCTTGGACAGATCGACCTTAACTGCCGGTCCCTGACGGAACTGTGCGGACGGCTGGATCCGTATCTCCTGAAGAATTCCATGGTCATCAATACGGCGAGCCTTGCCGCGTTTGCTCCTTTAGGCGGTTTCGCGGTATACGCCGCCACCAAAGCCTTTGTGCTTTCCTTTTCCGTTGCCCTCGCCGCCGAGTGGCGCAGCCGGGGTATCCGGGTATGTGCGCTGTGTCCCGGTCCCGTTCAGAGTGAATTTGCCCTGGTCGCTTCCGGCGGCGTCCGGAAGGAGGTCCGCCATGGATATCCCGCGGCCGTGCTGGTCCGGGACTGTCTCCGTCAGGCGGCCCGGAGAAAGATAATAAGCCTCCCACGGTTTTTGTGGCAGATTCAGCGGTACGCCGGAAAATTCGCCGGCCCGGTGGCCAGCGCCTTTTTTTCCTGGCGTTTTATGCGCCGGCCCCATGCGCCGAAGGCATGACCACGGAGTTAGGATATGATTATTCGACATAGAAAAAAAATAATCGCGGCGGTTCTGTTTCTGCTGGCGCCAGTGTTTGTTTTTGCCCATCCCCACATGTTTCTTGAGTCAAAGGTTGAATTCGAGTATTCCGGCGAAGAGTGCACCGGGTTCTGGCTGGAGTGGACCTTTGATCCGTATTTTTCAGCTTCCATTATCCAGGAATGCGATAAAGACAGGAATAAGCGCTTCAGCGCCGAGGAAGCGGAATATGTGTATTCCTACGGGTTTATCAACCTCAGAAAATACGGTTACTTTATTTATCTCCGCAGCGGCGATAACCGGGTAAACCCGGAAGGAGTGGAACAGTTCACTCCTTCAATCCGGAATGACCGCCTGGTGTACCGCTTTTTCGTTAACCTGAAAGGGAAGGGCTACGGAAAGGATTTCAGTGTGGCTATCTTTGACAGTACATACTTCTGCGCTGTCCGGTATCCCGAGTCCGGAGTTGTAACTGTCCGCCAGAACGGCCCTGGGGCCGCTCCGCGCTGGGAACGGGGGGAAAATAAAAAGTATCCCGTATATTATAATCCCTTCGGCGCGTCCAATGACATGACTATCTATACGGCCTGGCGCCCCGGGCTCGAAACGGCATACCCCGATGAAATACGGGTCTTTTTCTGATCACCGCTTTTTTATGCGTATCCTGCGGACAATCCTGTTTTTTGTTTTTTTCCTTTTCACCTGTTTGACTGTCTCTGCAAATCCGTTTCTTGGAGGCGGTGATGATGAAGCGCCGGCTCCCGCGCCGGTGCTGAGCCGGGGCGCGAATCAGCGGCTGATAGACGCCCAGTTTATCTTCCGTGAAAAAATAGCCGAAGCGCTTTCGGCTTTTAAGGATGGCCGCAGTCCTTTTATGGTGGTGGCCGTTCTTTTAGGCGCCTTTATTTATGGGGTCCTGCACGCGGCCGGTCCGGGGCACCGCAAGGCCGTGGTTTTTTCCCTCTTTCTCACGAGAAATGCAAAGCCCTGGGAACCGGCGGCCGCTGGTTTTTTATCTGCCGCGGTCCATGCCGGAACGGGTCTGGCTATTGTCGGTATTTTCAGTCTTATCAGCGGCGCCGCGGCCCGTATTTCCGCGGTGGATAATGCTTCGCTTTATATGGAAGGTTTTAGTTTTGCTGCCCTTGGACTGGCTGGCTTGGTTCTCGGAACAATTAAAGCGATTTCCATGGTACGCCGCCGGAACAACCCAGGAGGCAGCTGCGTCTTTCACGGTACCGGTACTCCGGAGAATAATGTCAATTCCGGCAGCAGGGAGCGCAGCATATATATGGTCGCCGCTGTTTCCAGTTTTGTTCCCTGTCCCGGAGCGACCATGGTACTCCTGCTCGCGCTCTACCTGAATCTGACATTTATCGGAGTTTTTGGGGTTCTTGCCATGTCCGTGGGAATGGGAATCGTAATCTCCGCCGCGGGATACCTGGCGTACTTCGGCAGGGAAGGGCTTTTCATGCGGTTTAAATCACGGGGCAGAACCATCGGTACGCTTGCGGATTTTCTGGAATTATTCAGCTATATGTTTATGGTAATATTTGCTTTTTATACCGCGGCCCCGTTTTTGATTTCACTCTTCTAGTTGTTTATACTCAACATAGGAGTCAGAATGAAACGCCGCCGTGGGATTGTTATAGTTTTGCTGCTGTCCGTAAATACCGCCTATGGTCTGGATCTTTCGGCAATGTGGAATCTCGGGACCATTTCCCTTGACATTACTCCGGTTAATACCAGTCAGCTTTTTGAGTGGGATCTCAGTCTTTTTAATCTGACCCTTTATGATTATTACGGAAACTGGGGATTGAGCACCGCATTCTTTAAAACCCGGTCCGAGCGCGGTGATTCCTATGTTACCCTTTTCCCCCTGGAAATCTCTTTCAGTTCCTATTACAACCGGAAGTTCAAACGGCCGCTCCAGGCTTTTCTGTTGGCCGAACTGGATGTGGGGCCAAAGATACTGCCGTACCTAAAAGCCGGAGTCCGCGTTCAGGTGCAGTCTCTCATTGATTATTCCTATGCTCCCAAAGCCGGCCTGGAATTGAGTTTTGATACCATGCTGCGTTTCAGGATTACCGTATACGCCGATCTTGGCGCGGCGGCGTATTTCTTTTTTAAACGTCAAAGGCGGGATCTGGAGGAACAGATTCCCGAAGGTTATCTACGGTCATAAAAAACCCGGAACTGCGACGCAGCCCGGGTTAGAATGGAGAGCTTGTTTTTTTAAATAAGAACCCATAACCACTAACAACTTATCGGAAATGTCCCAGAGAGGTTGAAGGACCTTCCTATTGTTCTAAATCATTGCCTCCTGTACGAGGCGGATCCGTGCTTCGTTAATATAGTTAAAAATCCGGCTGGCCCTTTCAGGCCGGTGGTAAACTTTCCAGCATCCCTTGCAGGGGTGCGCCTTTTTATTTCCCCGGATAAAATCGATTACATCTTCCAGCGGATAACCGAGGAATATCCCGACTTCATGGGGAATATTTCCCGATATGTTGAACCGGCGGTTCAATTCCTCAAGGCACGCAGTAATCCCGGAATCAACCGGGTAAAGTAAAGAACACAGATACCTGCCCGCCGGACCTGTCAGAACTTTCCTGAGAAGCCGCGGTTTGTACAGCAGCAGCAGTATCCCCTTCGAACTGTCCCGGAGGGGCAGGGCTGAAAGCCCTAGGCCGCCGCACAGTTCCATACCCCATTTTTCCCAGGCTACATTCAATCTCTTATGGTCTTTTGCTATACGTACCATGGACGATGCTTTTATATCTGTAATTGACGCCGCAGCTGTCCAGCGTATAAACAATTCCAGCTGCTTTTTATCCGCCGGCTTCCGGGAGAACACGTGCCTGTATTCTAATAGTAGTGTAGTTTCCGGCAGTGCTTTTCCGGATCCGGCTGCGTCCCGCATAATTACTCGGCCAGCCGTTTCCCGAGGTCATAGCATTTGGAGAGCGCCGCTTCATCCGGTTCCAGCTGTGTTATAACGGCTTCCCCATTGATCTGTGCGCCGAGCCCCTTCATCCGGTCAGCCCAATCCCGCATCCATTGGCCGTCTCCCCAGTCATAGGAGCCGAAAAGCCCCAGGCTTTTTCCTTCCAAATCCTTGGATCCCAGGGATGCGATGAACGGTTCCATTTCACTTTCCTCAAGGACTTCATCGCCCATGGCGGAACAGCCAAACGCCAATGCATCCGCCGCGGCAACATCTTCGGCGGATGCCTTCGCCGCTTGCCGCAGATCCGCTTCGGCCCCGGCTTCCTTGACACCTCTGACCACTGATTCGGCCATGGCTTCCGTATTTCCGGTTCCGCTCCAATATACAATCAGCACCTTCTTCATAATTCCTCCATATAGTTAGAATGTTCTAACAAAAATAATAAAAAAATATAATCGGCAACCTGGTATTCATACAAACACCGGGTTACCGGTTTTAACCATCATCCAGAATGCGGCGCGGCTGCTTTGGTTCCCCACTGCATTGAGAGCAGTGCGGGCAGCCCGCTGGTTTTCCTTTTCCCTGCCGTGATGATCCGGAACAGCAGGAACGTTTGCCTCTGATGGAAGCCACTATCCGCAGGGCAATAAAAACCGCGGCGGCTATTCCGGCCGCGGCTATAATCGCTATTTCAGCGAAAAAACTCAACCGAGACCCCCAAACATACCAATCTGGTAAACCAGGAAACATAGGGTCCAGCCCAGGAGCAGCTGGAACACAAGCTCAAAACCAAGCCATTTCCAGCCGATTTCCGCCTTTATTGCTGCCATAGCCGCAAAACACGGAGGGATGATCAGTGTAAACAGCATGAAAACAAAGGCAACCAGCGGCGACATATTCGGGTCATTGTGTATGGCTTCCCTGAGGCTTTCGCTTTCCTCATTCTCTTCCGTACCAATGCTGTACAAAATGCCCAGTGTGGAAACCACAACTTCCTTGGCGGCGAAACCTGTTATCGATGCAACCCCTATCTTCCAGTCAAACCCGAGGGGTCTGAACACCGGCTCAATAAATTTTCCGAGACGCCCCGCGAAACTGTATTCTATGGCTGAATTGGCTACGGCTGTTTCCACCCATGCTTCGGCTTCCTCTTCGCCGCTTCCGGGATTTTCCGCCATAAAGGTTACTGACAATTCTTCAATATACTCGTCCGACGGTTCGTAGGTCGGGAAGTAAGTAATAAGCCATATCAGGATAGATGACGCAAGAATAATGGTTCCCGCTTTCTTTACATACATCCAGGTTTTTTCCCAGACGTGCCATAAAACACCCCGGAGCGTAGGCGCCCGGTACGGCGGCAGCTCCATAACGAATGGGGTTGGGTCACCCTTAAGAACCGTTTTTTTGAACACGAAGGCGGATAACAAAGCCAGAATAATGCCTATTGCATAAATCAGCATTACCATATTGGCCGCGTTGTCGGGAAAGAATGCCGCGGCAAGCAGGACATGAACCGGCAGTTTCGCCCCGCAGCTCATAAATGGGGTAACCAGGATGGTAATTATCCGGTCCCGCGGACTTTTGAGGGTCCTGGCCGCCATTATCGCAGGAACAGAACAGCCGAACCCAAGCATCATGGGGAAAATCGACTGGCCGTGAAGTCCGAATGCATGGAGCAGTTTGTCGGTCGCAAAAGCTGCCCTGGACATGTATCCGATATCTTCCAGAAGGGACAGCAGGAAAAAGAGGATAACAATATTGGGAACAAACGAGAATACTCCGCCGACGCCGCCGATTATCCCATCGACTATCAGGGATTGAACCATGCCGTCTGGGATAATTGAAGCGAATGCTCCACCGAGGAACTCAAAAAACGTCTCAAGCCATCCCATGGGATATTCACTGAGGATAAATGTCAGCTGAAACACCCCGTAAAGAACCAGGATGAAGATCGGTAGGGCAAGAAACCGGTTCATGATGACTTTATCAATAGCTTCGGTTACTGAGAAATCAACCTCTTTTACTGTTTGCACCGATTCCTGTATGGCTCCGCGGATATACCCATAACGCTGTTCTGAAACAATGATTTCCGCGTCTTTTCCGAAATGTTTCTCAATCCATTCAACGGATTCCTGGGCGGCGGCTTCAATTTCCCCGGCATTGGGATGTTCCTTTAGTCTTTGATATGCATTGGAATCCTTTTCGAGGAGTTTTACCGAAAGCCAGCGTACGGGGTATTTCGCGACAAATCCGGCATCGGCGCTGATCAGTTTCTCCAGGTTTTCCAGTTTGGTTTCGATTTCCTCACCGTAATTAACCGCCCGGTCGGATTTATGCTTTCCTGCCGAAACTTCGTCGATGCAGTCCAGCAGCGCTTCCGTGCCGGTTCCTTTGGGCCCGATGGTCTTTACCAGCGGAATACCCAGCATTGTAGAAAGATGCTTTTCATCAATGCGGATCCCTTTTGATTCGGCCTCGTCACTCATGTTCAGTGCGCCGATGACCGGAATCCCGAGCTCCTGGAACTGCAGACAGAGATACAAATTGCGTTCCAGGTTTGTGGAATCCAAAACGTCCAGAATAATATCCGGCTGTTCATCGAGTATAAAATCCCTCGCGACTACTTCATCAATAGAATACGCGGTTAAGCTGTATATGCCGGGAAGATCTATAAAATGATACTGCCGGTCACCCCTTGTCCGGGTTCCTTCCCGTTTTTCAACTGTTACTCCGGGATAATTCCCGACTTTATGGTGGGCACCGGTGAGAGCGTTAAAAAGTGTGGTTTTTCCGGAATTTGGGTTTCCTGCCAGGGCAATACGCAGTTCTTTGCGGTTTATTTTACTCATCGCTGTTTTCCTTATTTACGGAAGAATTGTTCCCGTTTGAAACCGGCGTTTCGGCGGCCATTCTTTTTGCCCTGAGACGGCCGAAGAAACGGTTCGCGTCGTCTGCGGCTGACCAATCACCGATGGGTTCAACTTCAATGCCTGCGGCCTCAAAACGGCGAATAAGTATATCATAACCCCGAATGCGGATCTGTAAGGGGCCCCGGAAAAAACCGGAACGGACAACCGCTCCTTCAGTTCCCTGGGTAAAACCCATATCGGCCAACCGCTTCCCAACTTCCTTTCCCAGGGTTACTTTTACCACCCTGAAAGAAGCACCATTCGGAGCATCGGATAAAAACATTATTCACTCCCCTTACAAGCGGTTGTTTATTATTCCGGGCAACAGCAACTGCAGAACAAAAATCCAGAAAAACAGCTAATATAAGTTAGTTATACATAACAAGAATTGGGTTGTCAAGGGGATTTTTTTATAGTAGCCATAAGCGGCAGGTGGTCGCTCAGGCCATAGCCGGTCCGTGGATTATACGGCACGGGAACTCCCTTCACACTCGTAAAAGGCGGCGTATCAACAACGGCGCAGGAATCGAATTCCCAGCCAGCATCGTCAAACCAACCCGGTGAAAACAGTAAATGATCGATAGTTTCCCATTCATTTTTATAGTAATACGAACCATTTTTCAATTCCTGTTCCCAGGGTGAGTAAAATACCTGTACGGCTCCCGGAAAATAAACTGTTTTGGGAGGTTTTTCCGCGGATATTATAAGAAAATCACCCTGATATCCAGCTTCTTCGCTTGAATCCCGGAATACAGTTTCCTGCATGGCGAGTTCCGCTGCCTTAGGATCATCAGGCAGGATAGCACATATATAATTTCCCGCCTGGCGGTAAAACTCATCGTGGTTTTCATTCAGATCTCCCATAATGAGTACTGGAATTCCCGGAGTTTGGTTTTCTATTTCCTTAAGTCGCCGGAGAATAATTCTTGCCGAAGCCCTGCGGAGGGTTTCGGTTGTGCTGTCCCCGCCAAGTTTTGATTTCCAGTGACAGATAAATAAGACAATAGGGGAGTTTTCGAGTTCAATCCATATTTCCAATACCGGCCGGGGAGCGGCTTCACCATTGAAAACTATGGCATGAACTTTCGGGCTGGAGAGGGGAAACCGGCTAATGATACCGATTCCCAATGCGGTCCCGGGGGATTTTGAGAAAAACGAATGACCATATCCGCTCCCGGATAACGCTTTCTCCGCCAGCAATTCCAGAACGGCGGGATTTTCGACTTCCTGCAAAGCCAGTATATCGGGTCCGTTTTTTCCTATTTTCTGTATGGCTTCCCCGAGGGACAGCAGCCGGGCGTTGAATTTTTCCGTGTTCCAGCCTTCCGAAGGAAGATAGTCGCTGTATTCGGTTCCGTGTTCCTCCCCGTCAAATAATGTCTGACTATTCCATGATACGATTGTGACAGCCTCGCTCTGTATATCATTTTTTCCGTTTCCGCCGGCCTGTAAGCCGGTCAAACCTTCACAGCTAAGAAGGCAGCTGACCAAAACGGAATACAGCAGCAGCATAACCGGGAATGGTTTTTCGGGGTTCAGCACGTATTTCACTGGATATTCCTCCCGTACTTAACACGGTCTGACAATGAAAAATACTTCAACTCAAAGGCATTTTGATTGAAGCAGAATATATATCCGGTTTTTACTATTTATGTTCGTTTTTTCGTGGTTTTCATGGTAGTATATGAGTAGGATTGCCTAAAAACCGGCTTCCGGAGTATGTTTCGGCTGCCCGGAAATGCTTTTCAAGAATCCTCCATTTCCTGCCAAAAGGGAAAATTTAGCCATACCATGGCACAATGGAGGCAGAAATGGAGCTAATGTATGTTTTTTATAATGAAAATTACATAGTGATCCCTTTTCTTCAATATAATAGTAGTTTTTTCCGTTATATCCTGCAGTCAGGCACGGCTGTATGGAATCCCTGCGGGCGTTTTTTTCGTATTGAAGATTCAATTTTTTCGCGCTGCATGATACAGCTGATCCTTGGGAATACGATTCATATAAAAATAGAGGAAAATACCAGCGGTTCCGTTGAGATTTACAATTTCCTCCATAGACCCTGGTTTACCGGAAATGGATCCGTTCCCGTAAAATCTTCCGCAGAGATACCAAACAAGACGGACCAGATCAATTCCGCTCTTTCCATGAAGAAAATACAGAGGCCGGACGACTACACCTGTCTTATCGAAAGCAAGATTCCTCCGGATCATTTCAGCGCTGAATGGCAGCAAAAATTGGAGGTGGAACTCCATTCCCGGAAATACAGCACCCAGACAGTAAAGGCTTATATTTTTTATAACCGAAAATTCTGCAGAACTGTTAAAAAGGGACCGGCGGATATTCTTCCAGGTGATATTTCACTTTTTTTATCCATTTTGGATACGGTCGAAAACCTGTCTTCTTCATCAATGAACTTGGCCATCAGTGCGTTAAATTTCTTCTATATAAATGTGCTTAAAAAAGACATAATTCACGAACACCATCGTCCCCGGAATGACAAACGGCTGCCATCGGTTCTTTCTTATGAGGAAGTGAGGGATCTGCTTAGTACCGAAAGAAACCCAAAACACCGGCTTTTATTGATGCTTGCATATTCCTCCGGGCTCAGGGTCAGTGAGGTAGTAAAGATTCGCCGGGAGCAAATTGATGTAAACCGGCGGGTTATTTTTATCCGGGCCGGAAAGGGGCGAAAGGACCGGTACACGGTTTTGTCGGAAAGGGCGGCGGCTTTTTTGAATGAGTATTTTAATCTGTTTGCTATTGATGAATGGGTATTCCCGGGAGTAAGCAATAAGTTTCCGATATCGATCAGAACAGCGCAGCGTATTTTTGAGAAATCCTTAAAAAACGCGGGCATATACAAATTGGCTTCCATACATAGTCTTAGGCATTCTTTTGCAACACACCTCCTGGAAAATGGGACGGATATAAAATATATTCAAGCCCTTCTTGGCCACAGTTCAGTCCGTACAACTGAGCGCTATACCCATGTAGCCCGGAAGGATTTGCTGAAAATACAAAGTCCTTTGGATGTAATAATTAATTCTTAGATTAATCAATTTTGGTGAGCTGTCTTTTAATCGTAGTATAGGTGTAATAATGCGAAGTATATGTCAGATAATAAGAACGGTTACTGTGTTATTATGCAACCGCTTTATTATATCAAATTAGCGTATTATGTAACGAGCGTGTAAGGGACGTTAGACGCAATTTTTTAGAAGGAGTTAAAATGGCATTAATAAAACATATTTCAATATCTAATTTTCTGATCTTTAGAAAAGAAATAACATTTATTCTTAATGATGGTGTTATAATAGTTGGAGTAAACAATTCTGGTAAGTCTGCAATATTAAAAGCACTTGATACATATTTTAACGATATTTTTGATATAAGTTATTTGAATAGAACCGAATATCTTTCAAAAGGAAAAGATTATAATAAATCAACAATTAAAATTATTTTTGATTTGGAATATATAAATAACAAAGAACTATTGAAACGATTAAAAAATAAATATAGCGAAGCTATCGAAATTACAAAAACTTTTGTTTATAGACCTGATTCAGAAACAATTGATATTAATTATTATGTTAATGGAAATTTAATTGATATAAATAAAGAAAATGATATAAAAAAACTAGTTACTAGCGTTAAGGTCTCGTATATACATCCACAACAAGGCATCGAACTTTTAAGAAAAGCCCAGGATAAACTAAGGTCAAGATTGCTTGCTCGTTGGGGTCAACATGTAGAAATGACAAAAACCATGGCGGACCTAGATAAACAATGGCAAGCATTAAAAGAGAGAGCCCAAAAATATTTATCGACTATGTTAAGCTCATCGTTACAAACGAGCTGGCCCGGCTCTGAAGTTAATATTGAGTTTCCAAGCAAAATTGATGACATGATAAATATTTCAAATATTGTATTTAGAACACGAAGGAACGAGCCGGCAATACCATTAACATCACAGGGTACAGGTGCACAAGTTTCAATTTTATATAATACTCATTTCATTTTAGATAGTGATAGGAGTCTTCATAAAGGAGAATACCATCCAATATTCTTACTAGAAGAACCAGAATCATTCTTACATCCAGATCTCATTATGAAGCAAATAAAAACATTTATGAGTAATGAATGGCTAAATAATATACAACTAGTTATAACCACACATAATCCTATTATGTTGGCTTATAGCCATGTTCAGGAGGAACGTGTAAATTGGATTTTTATGGATAAAGGCGTTGTAAAGAAAAATAACTTAATAGAAGATTGGAATGATGATGATATTAAAGAGATTTCAAAAGTTATGGGGGATACTAATTTTGAAGTTTATTTTTATAGTTCCAGCAAAAATAGAAATGTCTTTATCGAAGATAAATCCCCAATCATTAGAAAAATATTAGAAACTAATGACATAAATATTTCAAGACAGTTGGGTGGAATTTCAATAGTTAAGAAATATTTAGATATTCTAAAAGATAATAAAGGCTTATTACATGTTCCGACATATTTTCTTGTTGATGGTGATAAAGGGATAGATGAAGTAAGAAGTTATTTAGAAGAAATTGATTCACAAAATAATACAGCCACTAGATATAAAGTTGAGGATAATTTATTTGTAATTGTATTATCAAATCAATGTGCGTTTGAAAATTTATGTGATGCTTGGCCGCGTCTAATAAAACAAGTTTACAATGAAATATATGATAAAAGTGGACAAATTTTAAGTAAAGTACCAAAACAGTATGCCGATATTGTCTCTTTAATCGAAAAAAGGAAATTAGCAAATAAAGATGAAATATTATATTTAATAAAATCCGATTATTCTTTAAAAAAATCTTTCTGGGATGATGTAGAAAAAGGAATTTATAAAATAAGTAAGACTAAAATGGCAGATTTAAAGCATTTGCTTCACTAAAAAACTGCGTCTAACAAACGCTATACGCTACGCCGCCCATTCGGGCGGCTCGGGTTTCGCTGCGGCTAGGTCACATTCGTTCCCACGCCTCCGCTCAACCACATTTGCTTCGGCCCGGTTGGCCTCAGCAAACGTCGTATAGCTGTAACGTTAGGTGCAATTGCATAATTTTATTGTATTTGGATGTTAATATATGGATGAGATAAAAAAAATTACTAATACATTGTTACCCGGATTTCTCCTTGTATTTTTTCTGACTGGGTCATTATTTTTAATTCTCATTTATTCTTATATAAAAATTATTAAATATGATTTTATATTTAATAATTATGATTTATTAGATTCAAATCAATCAATCGAAAAGTTCATTTTTATTCTTTGTTTTATTTTAGGATTGATTATCTTTGGAATTAGAAATCTTGGTTTTCAATATTATCGATCTATATGGAAAATACAAAAAAGGAAACAAAAGAAAAGAGGCATTGTTCAAAAAATTATTTTTTATTTATTTAGAAAAGGCACACTCGTTGAAGAGTGTCTTAAAATGAAAAGAGATATATATGATAATAATCAACATGAATGGTTAAATAAAAGTAATAATCCAGAAAAGGAAATATGGGTTCATGCTCAGAAAATAGCTAAAACAAAACATTCGATTTACACATTTTATTATTTAAGTGAAGTATTCCAAAATTTGGATACTATGCTATTTCTAACTGCATTTATTATTTTATTCTTTAATATTTATAACCTTATATTTCAAATATCAATGACAATTATAGTATCATCATTGATATTTATTTTTGTAATTATATCTTTTCATTGTTTTTGCAAAGCTATTTCAACATCTTTCGCACAAAGATTTATCTTTGAAGTTGAAATTGCATTAAAACAATGAAAAATGTTGATTCTATTCTCATAATAGAATAGTTTTCCTAGCAAAAGATTTAAGAGAAGCAGTATTAAACTAATTGATGAATTTGAAGCGTGGGGAGCAATGACAGATAGACTAGATATTACAGATGCTGTACAGAATATTGAAAAATCTGTATTTTTTATAGAATGGAAGTAGAGAAAATACAAAAGAAATAACTGTATTACATTATTCACCATAAATGCAACTGCACCTAACAAACGCTATGCGCTGCGTCGTCGCTTCGCTCCTCCTCGGGTTTCGCTACGGCTAGGTCAGCTGCGCTTCCCACGCCTTCGCTCAACCACATTTGCTTCGGCCCGGTTGGCCTCAGCAAACGTCGTATAGCTGTAACGTTATGTGCAATTGGGGTGAAATTTCTTAACATCAAACAAAAGAATATTATTGAAGCCTTTTTATATGGAATACTTTGAGAAGAGTAGCATTACAGATTATAGAACTCGATTATTAAATTCTTTTCCAAAAGAATTAGAGATTGATGTTGAAAATGTTATTAAAATATTACCATTTGATAAAAATATTGTAATGGGTTCTAATGGTATAAATTATATTAAAAATGACTTGATTAACGATGAGAATATTAACGTTGCTGTAAACGATGAAATAATAAATATACCGTATAGAATATATTTTAATAAAGTTGAGGATATTGGCAGATTAACTAAAATCCAGAAGACAATTTTAAATTGTATATATTCAAGGCATTTTAATGGATATATTAGACAAGAAAATGTAGAGAAATTAATAACTGAATCGAATTATTGGGTTATACCATATTTCGTACAATTATTTGGTGAATACATTCCTGAAATCTATCCTATAATAGATAAACATATAGATAGAAATGTAAGTAGCTATTTAAAATTTATTAATCAAAATAAAAAGTATTGGGAAATGACAACTCAAAGAATGACAAGTTATTGGAGTGAATTTAATAGAGGTAAATGTTATTATTATAGAAAATATATAGGTAAAAAAATTATTGGGAAAATGAATAGAATAAGAAACTGTAGACACCCCAACTGCACATAACAAACGCTATACGCTGCGCCCTCCCTTCGGTCGGTGCTCGGGTTTAGCTGCGGCTAGGTCAGCTGCGCTTCCCACGCCTCCGCTCAACCACATTTGCCTCGCGTCGGTTACGCTCGGCAAACGTCGTATAGCTGTAACGTTAGACGAAATTGGGCAATTTACTCGTAAGTTACCCTTGAGAAATACATGGAAAATATAATAACACTGGAATATAAAGAAGAATTAAGAAGAGATTTTACGAAAAACTATCTGAAGATTATTTATAATAAAAAGACAGAAATATACAATGAAATATATTTGTATAATTATGAACATGGAATAATAGAAATAACTAATGGTGTAAAAACTGTTCATAGATGGGAAAATGAAGAAGAGGCACAATCGCATTCCTATCTTAATAGAAGATATACTGCAACATTTTTAGATGGTGAAATTAATGATATTGAACTGGAAAAAGAAATAATAAACGAATTATTAAAATATCTAGGAACCATTTTTATCAAAAAAGAAGAAGAGACAATAATTAATAAAATGTTAGAATATATAAGAAAATTATTTTTTAATACTTTGCCCGGATAAAATATAAAATGAAATCTTCCGGATTATAATAATATAAAATCAGGAAACATTTTATAGGAAAAATATTTAATAATGATAATACAAAATAAAATAAAGAATAATGTTACATAAACTAATGGGAAGAATAGGAGATAATGTGTGAGTGCCCAACTTCGTCTAACAAACGCTATACGCTACGCCGCCCTGGCGGGCGGCTCGGGTATCGCTACGGCTAGGTCAGCTACGCTTCCCACGCCTCCGCTCAACCACATTTGTGCGGGCTCGGTTAGCCCGCACAAACGTCGTATAGCTGTAACGTTAGGCGTAATTGGGGTAGCCAGTTCTTTGAAAATCAAACAAGATAAATACTTATGAACATAAAGATAAATAGCATATTATTAATACTCATTTTTTGCAGTAAAATCTTTGCAGATGATCTTAATATTTTAGAAGAATATAAGTTGCTGTATACAGATTTATCACATTTTAATGAATATGGTTATAAATCATTTTACAATGACAAATCAAATAATGCATTGCCAAATATAAATTTCTCACAAGGAATGTTAAAAAGAACAGATAATCATTATGATTGTGCTATTTTTGGCGATGGATTTTTTAAAATACGACTCAATAATGGATTGGTTGGATATACTCGATCTGGAGAATTTAAAATCAATTCAGATGGTGAAATTAAAACCAAACAAGGATATTCATTGTACGATCCAATATTCGCTGATGAATATTTTTCATATATTGAGATACATAATAATCATGAAGTATATGAAGTCTTATATACTGGTGAGAAGAAAATAATAGGAGAATTGTTAACGTATATAGTGCCATATAATTTATTGGAACATTATGAAGATGCAATTTATGTATTAAAAGATAATCAAACAGTCAAAGATGAACTTATAATAGAAAATATGTTGTATAACCAATTTCTTGAATGTAGTAATTATAATATGCTTTCCGTACTTTTAAGGATGTATTATTTATTATCGATCCCAAATAATAATCTTATACAAAATAAAGACTTTAAGAAAGAACTTGTACGATTGCAAATTGCAAAGATTTCAAACCAGAATCTAGTTTTAGATAGAAGCATACTAAATCTAAATGCGAATATAAAAGAAATAATGGTTTTAATGAAAAATATCGAAATACCTGAAATGAAAGAAAGAAATGTTGAAGATAATGAAATTGTTGATTTATTAATGATGGAAATAAAAATCCGAGAGATAAAAAATATGATTAGGCAGATAGAGGAGGGGAGTATTACCCAGTATGATCAGTATTTTGATGCTAATAATAATTATTTAGAAGCAATTCTTCCATTCATAAAATGGGACTATTAAAATACCCCAACTACGCCTAACAAACGCTATACGCTGCGCCGCCCATTCGGGCGGCTCGGGTTTCGCTGCGGCTAGGTCAGCTACGCTTCCCACGCCTCCGCTCAACCACATTTGCTTCGGCCCGGTTGGCCGCAGCAAACGTCGTATAGCTGTAACGTTATGCGACATTTTTTGAAAACTGGTTCGAAATCTTCTGAAAAAAATAAAATAATGGCATTTATACTCCGGAATGATTTCTTGAAAGATAAGGAATTTCCTTCTGAAGGTGTAAAACATATCTTATGATATTTATATCAAAACGGATTGTTCATTTTTATAAAAGAAAAACGGCAATCACTTTTTGATGGCTTTTTCTAAAACGGATTGTGATATTTTATGAGGGCAAATAAGGAAAATAAAAAAGACGAGACTGTAAGAGGCGAATCTGGAATATTCCATCTCGCACTTTTTCAGTATACGCCACACTTTTGATTCGTCAAGGCTAAACCCTTCGGGCTCGCTTCGCTCGGCCTTGACAAATGAAAAGGTGTGGCGTGACAACGCACCTCCTGGTGCGAGATGGCTTGGCTGTTTCGCATACATCATTTTACGGAGGTGCTATATGCACACTACTTCATTGAGTCGCGGTTACTCACCGCAGTTGAGCAGGGACGCTATTTATGTCCTTCGTCGGTTAGCCTGGTTTTATCGCCAGCCTATGACTAAGACACTGGACCAATTGGTTCTTAATGCTGTACAGCAGATAGATGCTTTGGACATCTGTCAGTCATGCAAGGGCACAATTAACCAGTGTAAGAAGTGTATAATCAGAGAAGAAGTGGCCACCCACCAAGGTTCAACCACTCCTTCAAACCACAAGTAAGTGGTCAATTGTATACTGGATGGTTGGAAACAGCCATTCAGTATACATAATATAATACGGAATGATTATGGGATTTGATTTAAGAAAAAGAAAAATACTTTTACTGGAATCAAAAAACGTCGCATAACAGCGTGTATCCGCAGACGCGCACTTCGTGCGCTGGCCTGCGTTCGGCTAGGTCAGCTATGCTTCCCACACCTCACTCCGGCACATTGGACAGCAGCGGCCTTGCTGCGCAAGTCCTTATTAGCTGCTGTCCAATGTCGGATACACCCGGGACGTTATGCGCAATCCGCCCGGGATGTATTTGGCAAATTTCATTCATAGTCAATGAAATATTTTTTTGTGGGAATATGTATCCTAATACTGCATTATGGAGAGATTATTTATGATATCTCAATGTAAAAAGATCGGATTATTAAGTGTGATATTTCTATTCCTATCAATAAATCTTTTTTCAGAAAGCAACTGGATTTCTTCATACAATATTAGCAGTTTACTCCCTCATAGTGAGACTGGTGAATATGATATGCTTGAATTAATAAAAGAAGAAGTTTTTATAAGTTTTCATGAAAATAAATATTTCCCTTCTGATGAATATGTAATACAGGCTGAATATACAATAAAGAATAATAGTAAAAGCGATACAAGATTATCTGTTGGATTATTGTTTTATAATTGGGAGGATAGGGGAAATGTTCCGCCAATTCCTGATGGCGTTGAGTTTTGGGTAAATAGTGAGAAAAAGGAATATAAATCGGAATTAGCTGAAGAGAGATTAAAAAATGATATGTATCCATTCCCTGATGAACCGGTTTATTGGGCGGTTATTGATTGTGTATTCCCGGCGCAGGAAAAAACAATAATCAAAGTAAAATACATTAATGGAATGTCTGGCAGTTTGCGTGAAGTAACTTGTGGTTATAATAACACAATGTTTACTGGTTTGAATCTTCCGGAATGGAAAGGTATACCTGAATTTAGCATAAATATTAGCAATAATCTTTTAGCTATAAATAATGTCTTGGAAAAAGAACTCTTTTATGAATTCTATTGGATTAGTAATGTGATGGTTACGAAAAAATATGATAGAATGAATCCCTTTGACTTAAACGATGAATTACTATTTTTACAAACATTACATCCAGGTTTGTATTCACTTAAAAAAAATGATAATAATAATTGGCAGATTCAGTTTACGAATACTTTTGTTGAGAATTATGGTCGCGATATTGTTTTATTTTTAAAAATCTGGGGTTCTACTCCCCAATATTGTTATCTTGGTCAATATCCAAATAATATTATTCAATTAGGTCATTTTCCTCTTGGGAGTAGAGAGTCTAAAATATCAGAAAGATATCTAGGGCCTTATGAATTGATATTCCTCACCAATAATCAATTGCGTATAATGAGAAATATATTTTATGCACAATATGGTTATATTTTTCAAGATGAAGAATTATTTGATGCATTTAAAATGCTCATTAATTGGCCCTTGTATAAAAAAAATGAATCATTTTCTGAGAATATGTTAACCGACATTGATAGGGTAAATATAGAAACAATTCGAAAATTAGAAAATCTCAAGCCTTAATTAACAGGAGACAAAGATTCTAAAATACTACAACAGTCTGTTTCTGAAATAAATACGACCGACCGGACTGCGCATAACAGCGTGTATCCGCGGACGCGCCTGTCGGCGCTGGCCTGCGTTCGCCTAGGTCAGCTACGCTTCCCACGGCTCACTCCGGCACATTGGCCAGCAGCGGCCTTGCTTGCGCAAGTCCTATTAGCTGCTGTCCAACGTCGGATACACCCGGGACGTTAGGCGACATACCACTTTATTGTAATTCTGGAAAATTATGAAAAACCTTATCTTACTTTTTCTTTTTGCTGTAATATGTAATAACATTCTTAAGGCAGAAGACTATTCAAATCAAGATGTTATTCAAAACGATTTTGATATTTCAAGAGAAAAAATACAATCATTTATTGATAATGAACTATTAAATGGAATTAAGTATCAAGAATCATTTAAAGATAAAGATGGTGTAATTAATACTTATGGGAATCCAATCGAAGATAGGATAAAAACTATTAAACCTTTTTCTTTTGAAGGTGGAACTGTTATTGGAATAAGGGAATTAATATATAATGATTTTATACATACGTATTATATCTTTGAGAATGGAAATCAATTATACGCATCTGTTGAATACAATAATAAATTAGGTAGAGTCAAAAAAATAAATATTGGTAATACATTTGAAGAATTAAAAATAGCGTTTGGAAATCATTATTACGAAGGTAAAGGTGAAAATATAATTTATTATGGAAAAAATGTAGAGGTTATATTTTTAATAAACGAAAAAATAATACAAAGCATACAAATTAATTATTTATTAATATAAAAAAATAAGGTACGTCGCCTAACAAACGCTATACGCTGCGCCGCCCTGGCGGGCGGCTCGGGTTTCGCTGCGGCTAGGTCACTTCGTTCCCACGCCTCCGCTCAACCACATTTGCTTCGGCCTGGTTGGCCTCAGCAAACGTCGTATAGCTGTAACGTTATGTGCAATACCCATTGGCAATTGTTTGATATAAATATGGAGACTAATATAAAGGAGTAATTTATGTTAAAAAGATATTTTTCAAGAATAATTTTAATGATATTTGTTACTATTACTTTTGGGTGTGCAAGCCAACAAAAAGATAATAATACTCTTGAAATTGAAGACAGAATAATTACAAAGTCATTTGGTTCATATATAATATCAGCAGGTTGGGTAGAAGTTCCTCAATGGACAAGGGGTGAAAAATATTTTTATGCAAATGAAGACTCAAAATATTTGAATTTACCGACTAATATTTCAGTAGAAATGGGTACAAATAGATATGTTCTTGATGATCACATGACATTTAGATATGCAATTTTAAGGCAGATGTTAGCACAGGCAGGGGAAGGACATGTGTATGGTTCTGGAACATTTACAGACAAAGGTGACCCTTTATATATATTCACAATAGAAGATGAAAATGAAATTCCAAGAGTAAAAACTGTACAATATTATATCATTGGTGAAAAAAGACATATTTTAATTCACTTAACGGATTATTATAATGAAAATGTACAAAATGCAGAAGAAATTGCTCTTGAAATAGTAAACACTTTTTCTTGGGCAAATAAATAATAAACAATGGGTACTGCACATAACAAACGCTATACACTACGCCGCCCTGGCGGGCGGCTCGGGTTTCGCTGCGGCTAGGTCGTCTAAAGACTCCCACGCCTCCGCTCAACCACATTGCCCTCGGCCCGGTTGGCCTCGGGCAACGTCGTATAGCTGTAACGTTAGGCGACATTTTGAAAAATATTGTAGGAGGATGCCAATGAAAATTATTACTATATGTGGCAGCCTGAAATTTGAAGCGGATATAAAACAATATACAGAGAGACTCGCACTGGAAGGAAACTGTGTATTGAGTATTATCTATCCAGTGAAAGCAAAAGAAGAATACACTCACGAAGAAATTGATCTTTTACATAAAGAACATTTTATGAAGATTCAACTATCAGATTCAATATTTGTAGTAAATAAACATGGTTATATTGGAAATGCAGTGAAAGATGAAATCGCATATGCACAAAAACTTAATAAAGAAGTTTTATATTTAGAAAATATACAAAGTTAATAAAATGATACGAAAAATTATATATGACGATATTCCTCAAGCAGCATCAATGTTTTCATCTGTATGGAAATCAACTTACAAGGATGTATTTGATGAATCATTCCTTGAGAAGAGAACAGCGGATTTTTTTCAGAATAGTTTAGAAAAAGTTATAAAAGAGCATCTTGAAACAATGTATATATATGAAGAGGATCAAAATATTTACGGAATTATTTCTGGAAACATATTACATAATAAAAATTATGATTGCGAAATAATACGACTATATATTAGTTTAGATTCTCAAGGTAAAGGAATAGGAACAAACTTGTTAAACTATATGCAAGAATATTACAGGAGCAATGGATGTAAAGAAATGATTATATGGGCAATAAAAGGTCTGAGAAACAATGATTTTTATAAGAAGCGTGGTGGAAGAGAAGTCGAAAATATGGAAAAAACATTTGGAGATAAGCAGTATCCAATGATAGGATACGGATATAATCTAGCCTAACAAAACGTCGCCTAACAAACGCTATACGCTGCGCCGCCCATTCGGGCGGCTCGGGTTTCGCTGCGGCTAGGTCGTCTAAAGACTCCCACGCCTCCGCTCAACCACATTTGCTTCGGCCCGGTTGGCCTCAGCAAACGTCGTATAGCTGTAACGTTATACGAAATTTATTGCCCAGATTTATCTCCGTAAGCCCGCCGTCCATGGCGGGACATTTCATAAACCATAAATGAGAGAAGAATATAAAAAACAGTTTTATGAAAAAAAATTGTGTTACATTCTTAATAAGAAATACGAGAAGAATGATTTTCTAAAAGTTTAATGTTTAAATATAAATACTTCTAAAGAGAATATTTTATTAGATATTAATTGCATAAAAATAAAGTAAAAGAAGAAATATAAAACTTGAAAAATATATGTTTTAAAATCTTAACTGAAATAATGGAGTAAAACATTTTCTGTAAAAATAAAAGCTAAAGCCATTACTCAAGGTATTACTGGAAAGGGCGTCACTCGGTGTGTTCCATCTCGCGTCTTTTCATTGTACGGTTCATTTTTCATTTGTAAAGGCTAAACCCTTCGGGCTCGCTTCGCTCGGCCTTGACAAAAGAAAATTATAAAAGATTTTATCACACCATATTTTAAGAAAAATGGGTTTATAAAAAGGGGAGTAAAATATTACACCACAATAAATCATCTGACAATTGAAGCGTGGATACAGACTTTAAAATATCATAAAAATGAAAATACAGATGAATTTAGAATAGAAATAAAAATCTACCCCGAAAATGAGGGTGCTTATTCGAACATGTATTTCGGATATTATAAAATTCCTAAAAATGCATCACATCTAATAATAGATGAAAATACAGATCCGGAAAACTTAGAAAAAAGTTTGAACAAAGAATTTAATGAATTTTCAGAATATATGAGAAGATATAAAAATGTTAAAAAAATAATAGAAGAGCAGAGAGAGGAAATAAAAGAATTAGAGAATAAAATACTGGAAAAGAAACATGAATTAGAAATAGAGACACAAAACATTAATCAAATAGCAATAATAAAGAACACGATTAAAATATATGAAGAAGACATTAGTATAAAAACCAATTGGATAAAACTAGTAATGGAATAATTATGTTCAGCGCAACTGCATATAACAGCGTGTATCCGCGGACGCGCCTATCGGCGCTGGCCTTCGTTCGGCTAGGTCACGTTCGTTCCCACGCCTCACTCTGGCACATTGTGCAGTGGCGGTCTTTGCTACGCAAATCCCTATTAGCCACTGCACAACGTCGGATACACCCGGGACGTTAGACGACATACATTAGGCCAATAATATATAAATACATTTTCTAATAAAATTGTACTTGCCGCATGATAGTATATATGCTATCATATATTATATGAATATTGATGGCTTAAAGAATCCAAAGAATGTAAAATTTGAGGATTTACTAAAGATTTGTATCCACTATTTTGGAAAGCCAAGGATTACTGGAAGCCATCATATTTTTAAAACACCTTGGAAAGGAGATCCAAGGATAAATATCCAAAAAGATGGAAAAATGGCAAAACCATATCAAGTAAAAATGGTTTTAAGGGCACTGGAAAAACTAGAGGAAAAACATGGAAGCTAAAGACTTAGTTGATAAATATACATACAGGGTAGAATGGTCAGAAGAAGATAATGCGCATATTGCGCGGTGCCTTGAATTTTCTTCATTAATGGCCCACGGGGATACAGCAAAGAAAGCCTTAATGGAGATAGAGAAAGTGGTAAAAGAAACCATTGAATGGATGGAAGAAGAAAAAGAAGAAATTCCGGAACCATTCGGGTTAAAAAAATATAAAGGCAATTTAACGTTAAGAATACCTTCGGAAGTACATAGGAAATTAGCAATAAAATCAGCCGAAGAAGGTATTTCAGTAAATCAATACATATTGTCAAAAATATCCTAATGTACGTCGTCTAACAAACGCTATACGCTGCGCCGCCCATGCGGGCGGCTCGGGTTTCGCTGCGGCTAGGTCAGCTACGCTTCCCACGCCTCCGCTCAACCACATTTGCTTCGGCCCGGTTGGCCTCAGCAAACGTCGTATAGCTGTAACGTTAAGTGCAATACCCATTGACTTTTGTTTTAAAAAAAAAGAGGAGTTTTTGTGGGAAAACCAATAACAACATTATTTATGCTTATGTCTGTTGATGGAAAAATATCTACTGGAAATATTGATGAGCGCGATGTAGATAAAGATTTTCCAAAAATTATTGGAATAAAAGATGGTTTAAAACAATATTATGAAATAGAAAAAACAACGGACCTCTTTTCAATGAATAGTGGAAAGGTAATGGCAAAAATTGGCTCAAATATTAAAAAAGAAAATGTGTCTAAAATTAGCGTAAGTTTTATAATTATAGACAATAAACCACATTTGAATCATATTGGCATTGAATATTTTATAAAATTATCAAAAGGATTTTATCTAGTTACAAACAATAGAAATCATCCTGCATTTGAATATAAAAACGAAGAAAATTTTCATATAATTTATTATGAAAATAAAATAGATTTTGTGGATTTGTTTGATAAATTAAAAAATAAATATGGGATAAAATCAATGACTATTCAAACTGGAGGGACATTAAATTCAATTTTATTGAGAGAAAAATTGATTGATAAAATATCAATAGTTATAGCACCGGCATTAATTGGTGGGAAAGAAACCTCAACATTAATTGACGGAGAGTCATTACAAACATTTGATGATCTAAAAAAAATAAAGGCATTAAAGTTAATAGAAAATAAGACATTAATGGATTCATATATAAACTTAAAATATGAAATAATGAATGAAACAAAAATAGAATAAAAACAATGGGTACTGCACTTAACAAACGCTATACACTACGCCGCCCATTCGGGCGGCTCGGGTTTCGCTACGGCTAGGTCAGCTACGCTTCCCACGCCTCCGCTCAACCACATTTGCCTCGCGCCGGTTGCGCTCGGCAAACGTCGTATAGCTGTAACGTTAGACGCAATGCCCCAGAATTAACGCAAAGAAGATATTGAATGAGTATATTTGTACACTTAACAGAAGAAAGAAATAAGAACAAAATAATACAGAATGGTATTAAAACCAGTAAAATACATTATGAAAACATTCCTAAAGGTGTTTTCTGTATGCCGGTTATTAATGATTTTTATGCAACCCATCAATGGCTACGAGAGATTAAACAATATAATTCCGGAAACGAAATAATAGCAGTATATTTTCGTATACCAGATGATGATGAAGTTTATTATGGAAAATATACTGAAAAAATGATTATGGGTTTATCAAAAGAAGCTCATAAAACTTTTCTTAGTCTGGAAGATAAGATGGGATTCCAGACAATAATTGAAAGGAAAATAAGTTCAAAAGAAATTATTAGAATAAAAAATTTGCCGCAAGTTATTGGATGGAGGCATTATCCAAAATCTCACGAAAGAAAAAGATGTTTATGCCCAGCTTGTTTATTGAAAGGAAGTTATAAATCAACAGCATTAAAAGAATTGGAACAAGAAAGCTTATTTAAAGAACTAATAAAAGCAACTGATAATGATAAAATTAAAAGTATTCTCTGGAAAATTGATGATTTAGGTTTGCGAGGAGAAATTGGAAGTAAAGAAGAAAAGCTCATTAATGAATATCTTAATTCAAATGATGATGGAATTAGGACTGCTGCTATTAACTGTTTAACCACTTTATACAGAGGTAATTATAAAGATAAATTCTTGGAAATAATCTATGGAAAAGATAGTATTGATGTAATTGAAACGGCGATTGATTCATTAATAAGAATTTATAATGATACAATTGTTGAAGAAATAGATCTTTCAAAATGTAATGAAGAAACGATAAGATTAATAAATGAATATAAAGATTTAGATTAAATGAAGCTAGGGCACTGCGTCTAACAGCGTGTATCCGCAGACGCGCACTTCGTGCGCTGGCCTGCGTTCGGCTAGGTCAGCTGCGCTTCCCACGCCTCACTTCGGCACATTGGACAGCAGCGGCCTTGCTTCGCAAGTCCTATTAGCTGCTGTCCAACGTCGGATACACCCGAAACGTTAGATGCAATTGCGCACGGTTATCAAAATAAAAAACTATCTGAAGGTATTTTGTGAGACTAGAACGTTCAATAAATGAGATTCTAAAATCAGAACAGGATATAGTTACTGATTTATTAGTGTTTTATGATGACGGGAAAGATTATTCAAAAATCATTTATACGGATTGGTCGGCAAAAGATGTTTTAGGTCATATACTATCATGGCATGAAAGTTTTGCGAGAAATGTTAGTGATATAGTAGAAGATAGAAAACCTAATCCCTTAAAAGGTTCTTTATATGAAGTTAATGAAAATGGAGTGAGACAATTTAAGGAAACTCCAATAAGGGAATTATCGCAACGACTGATTGAAGCTCAAAAAATTATAAATGAAAATATCTTAAATAAGAAAATAGAATTGATACCCTATAAAAAAGGTTCAAGAAGTTATTCACCTCAAGAACATTTGGAAGTTGTATATAAACATATAAAAAATCATTTGACTGATTTAAATAAAGCCTATAAATAAATATAAATGAAAATAGCGATAGATATGGATAATACATTAATAGATGAACTTGGCTCAACAAAACGTCCTGGAATTGAATATTTTCTTGAGACAATTTCACAGAAAAATGAACTTCATTTATTGACAAATTCGACTAAGGCGAGAGCCTTGGAAATAATGAAATATAATGATTTAAGAAAGTATTTTGTAGATGTTATCGCGAGAGAAGATTATGATCCGGAAGGAAAAGGAATTTATAAGGATTTACGAAAATATGATTTTGATATACTCATTGATGATGACCCAGAGGAAATACAAATTATTGGGGTAGGCGCAACTGCATCTAACAGCGTGTATCCGCAGACGCGCACTTCGTGCGCTGGCCTGCGTTCGGCTAGGTCAGCTTACGCTTCCCACGCCTCACTCCGGCACATTGTGCAGTGGCGGTCTTTGCTACGCAAATCCCTATTACCCACTGCACAACGTCGGATACACCCGGGACGTTAGGCGCAATCTTTTATAAAATTGTTCTGTTGGACAATTAGGGGGATGTATGGTAAAATTAGACCTTAATAAGGATATAAGGTTTTAATATGCAGGACAATGAATTTAATGAATTAGTAGTTAAAATGGAGAAAATTGCTGAAATTGTAAATAAATTCTCTAATTCTGAACTACAGAGTGATGTTTATAATAGACTAATTTCCTGTCTTAATATTATTACTGTAGAAGATAAAAAGAAGACACCGGTTCCGCCTACACCTCAAGCAGTAAAAAAACAAAAGGCACCACGGAAAAAAGGTGCAAAATATACTCCCAAAATTATTAAAACACTAAACTTATCACCTCAAGGTAAGGTTTCTTTTTCTGATTTTATTATTAAGAAAAAACCGCAAAGCAATGAAGATAAATATCCTGTTGTAGTTTATTATTTGGAAAATATATTGAAAGAATCTCCTGTGACTATCGACCATGTTTTTACAGTTTTTAGGTTAGTAAAAGAATGGAAAGAACCGAGAAATTTAATTGCTGGGATAACTGTTGCGGGATCAAGAAAAGGAACTCTAGATACAGCAGATTATAACGATTTGAAAACAACGCCAGCAGGAAGAAATTTTGTAGAGCATGAACTTCCAAAAAGCAATGATTAATTTATTTCCATCACTTCCTGACTCTTATAAGAAACAGTTAATCGATGAATTTAATAAAATTATCAGAAATTTTCGAGAAAGGCGTTGGGAGCCTGCTGAATTGAATGGTGGCAAATTTTCTGAAGTGGTATATTCAATATTAAAAGGTCATACAGATGGTTCTTTTGGTGATAAACCAAAAAAACCTCAAAATATGGTAGAAGCGTGTAAAAAATTAGAGCTTGCCTCATCATTTCCTAGATCAATTCGAATTCAAATACCCAGAATGTTAATGGCTTTATATGAAATAAGAAATAATCGTAATGTTGGTCATGTCGGTTCTGATGTTGATCCTAATCAGATGGATGCGACTGTTGTTGTCCAAATGTCAAAATGGATAATGGGAGAGTTAATTAGGATTTTCCATGAAACAACTACAGAAGATGCACAGATTATTGTGAATAATATAACTGACAGAACTTTGCCTATAATCTGGGCTTTTGACAATCATGTTAGGGTGTTAGGAAAAAACTTAGATGCTAAAGATAAAATGTTAGCCCTTTTGTATAGTACCGAGAACAGTCAAGATATAAAATATTTACAGACAGCAATTGAATATAAGAATTCAAGTCAATTTGTTGAAAAAGTAATTTTAAAAGCTCATTCATCAGATTTAGTGCATTATGATGCAAAAACTAAAAAGGTTACAATATCCCCAGTTGGGATTAGATATGTTGAAGAAAATATTCAAATGGAAATATAAATATCACTCAAACTAATATAAAAGACTGCGCCTAACAGCGTGTATACGCTTCGTCGCTACGCTCCTTGGGGTTCCGGCTGGCTAGGTCATTTCATTCCCACGCCAGCCTCCACCCACATTTTGTCAGCCCTGGCCTTGCTTCGCAAGCCCTTATTCGGGCTGACAAAACGTCGTATACACCCGGGACGTTAGACGCAATGGCGCCGTTAATCAATGGAAAAAATGAAATGATACACATACAAGAATGTTCGTCTGAAGATATACCAATATTAGCAATGATGAATAAGCAACTCATAGAAGATGAAAAAGCAGAAAATGTAATGACTATATCGGAATTAGAAAAACGAATGAGGGAATTCCTAAGAAGTAATTATAAAGCATATTATTTTAAAGAAAATTTAAATACAATAGGTTATGCATTATGTAACATAAGTAAAGACCCCATATATTTACGGCAATATTTTATTAAACAAGAATATCGAAATAAAGGATATGGCAAGGAATCATTCAAAAACTTACTTTTGTATCTCAATAAAACAGAAATAGAAATTGATGTATATAGTTGGAATGAGAATGGTATAAAATTCTGGGAGTCCCTTGGATTTGTACACAAATATATACATATGAATTATAAAGAAGAATAAAACTATATGAGACAGTTTTAAGGAAATTTAATGTGTATATTTTTATTTCAAATAAAAAAGAAGCGTTAGAAACAAATTAAGGAATATTACATTGGATTACTGAGAATGAATTATTAAATAAAGAATATACCAAAACATATGAAGAAATGATGAAGCATTATCTTACAATACCAGAGATTAAAGAAAGGATAATAATAGGAATTGCAGAAAAGGATAAAAGCAAATTAAAAATGAATTGCTCAAATTTAGAAGATTTTAATAGAGAAGCATAAAAAAATATAGATTTAATGGGAATGATAAAACGCCACTGCGTCTAACAAACGCTATACGCTGCGCCGCCCTGGCGGGCGGCTCGGGTTTCGCTACGGCTAGGTCACGTACGTTCCCACGCTTCCGCTCAACCACATTGTCTTCGCGCCGGTTGCGCTCAGGCAACGTCGTATAGCTGTAACGTTAGGCGTAATTTTGCCTTTTACTAAAATGTTTCTGGAATAATATATGAAAACAAAAAGAATATGCAAAATTATATTTCTATTATTAATAATGCACTGCAGCCACAATATATATGCAGATATAATTAATACAAAATCATTTACAAATGACCCTGTTTTAGTAAAATATATTAATAATGAAAAAATAATTCAAAAAATATTTTCCCCAAAAAATGAATATTGTGCAATTAATGAAGATTATAAATATATAATTATTACAAACAATTTAAATGAAATATTATTTAAATATAAATGGGATGATGAAATCACGGAATACCCAACATCCGATACAGTATATATAGTGAATTGGTCAACAGACCGAAATGTATTATGGTTCTTAACGTATTTTCCTTCAGAAGTTGCATATATTGCGAAGGCAGATATTGATAAAAAACAATTATATCTGTTTTCAATAAAAACAAAAGATATTGTGAAAGAATATACTATTGATACAGAAAATGAGATTTTTTATTATAGTAATTATTATAAATATGACCAATATGATGATGAAAATGAAATGAGAAGTTTATATAAATATAATTTAAAAACAAAAGAAGAAGAATTAATAATTAGTCGAGAAAGAAGGGACGGAAAATTTAGCCCCAGAATAGAAAATGGAATATTGGTATATAATCAATAAATCAAAACTACGCCTAACAAACGCTATACGCTGCGCCCTCCCTTCGGTCGGTGCTCGGGTATCGCTACGGCTAGGTCAGCTGCGCTTCCCACGCCTCCGCTCAACCACATTGCCTTCGCGTCGGTTACGCTCAGGCAACGTCGTATAGCTGTAACGTTAGACGAAATTGGGCAAATTTTCTGGAAAAATACTTTTGAGAATTATATGGAAAATATAATAACACTGGAATATAAAGAAGAGTTAAGAACAGATTTTACAAAAAATTATCTGAAAATAATTTATAATAAAAAGACAGAATTATTCAAAGAAATCTACTTTTATAATTATGAATATGGAATAATTGAAGTAAAAAATGGAGTTAAAACTGTTCATAGATGGGAAAATGAAGAAGAGGCACAATCGCATTCCTATCTTAATAGAAGATATACGGTAACATTTTTAGATGGGAAAATTAATGATATTGGGCTGGAGAAACAAATAATAAACGAAATATTAAAATATCTAGAAACCATTTTTATCAAAAAAGAAGAAAAAATAATACTTAATAAAATGTTAAAATATATAAGAAAATTATATTCTAATACTTTTCCGAATAAAATATAAAATCTTCAAAATTTTAATAATATAAAATCAAGAAACATTTTATAGGAAAAATATTTAAGAATGATAATATAAAATAAAGAATAATATTATATAAACTAATGGGAAGAATTAAGAAAAGTATAAGTGCCCAACTTCGTCTAACAAACGCTATACGCTGCGCCGCCTGGTCGGCGGCTCGGGTTTCGCTGCGGCTAGGTCAGCTGCGCTTCCCACGCCTCCGCTCAACCACATTGCCTTCGCGTCGGTTACGCTCAGGCAACGTCGTATAGCTGTAACGTTAGGCGAAAGATTGACTTTGCTAAAAGAAATACATAAGGTAGAAATATGAAATGCAAATTATATAAAAGACCAGGGCATAAGAAAAAAATAATCAGTGAAATAGTACAGATAATAAATGAATTAACAGGCACATGGTTTACAAAGGAAATACCTGAACTTGTGCCGTACGATTTATACTTCCAAGATCTATTTGTTTTATTGGACAAAAAGAAAATACAATCATTTATTATATTTTCAAGTTTTGATGGAAATATTGTAATAACTTTAATGGCAACAAGATTGGAAAGTAGGTCATATGGATATGGAACAAAATTATATAAAGAATTTGAAAAATATATTCGGAAAATAAAATTTAAAAGAATAATGGTTCAAACAGTACCAGAAGAATCAAATAGTAATTATAAATCAACAATATCATTTTATAAAAAGCAAGGATTTGAAGTAATAAAAATGTATAAGGAATTATGGGAGAGTGGCGCTATAGAATTAGAAAAAGTATTAAATAAAAAAAATGATATACTTTAAATAATGCACAAAAAAGTCACAAAGAATAAGTAGTTGATATTAATAGTATTTTAAAAACAATAAGAAATCATGTATAATAAAAAATCTATATTAGATGTAAGCACATGATTTATTATAGATAATAATTACTTTTCTATTCTTTCAATAATTTAGACTTTTTAATTGTAAGAAAAATACTAGAATATTAATGGGTATAGCAATCCTTCGCCTAACAAACGCTATACGCTGCGCCGCCCAGGTGGGCGGCTCGGGTTTCGCTACGGCTAGGTCACATTCGTTCCCACGCCTCCGCTCAACCACATTTGCCTCGCGCCGGTTGCGCTCGGCAAACGTCGTATAGCTGTAACGTTAGGCGAAATAAAAGTGAGATTTTCTCCAGTAATAATATAGGTTGTGTTATGAAAAAAATATATTTTCTATTATTTCTACTTTTCATTTCTGGGCAAATATTCGCACAAGATATAGTAGATAAATTGGATATGTTTTTATCAAAAAAATACATAGAATCAAATGATGGTATGTATCTTTACTTAGAAATATCTATTAATAATAGAAATGAAGATAGTATTTTCCTTCTAAAAGATTATTCATTCATAAAAGTATTTGAAGAAGAAAATGGAAACATATTATATTTATCGAGCTGGATAGATAATATAGATTTTTTAAAAAATACATCTGCATTATATCATAACCCAAGAATGATAGAAATAAGGAGTATGCAAGTAGTCTATGTACCTATATTAATACCTATTCAAAATATATCTGAAAGTTTCAATAAAGACAAAACTATAAAAAGAATAGAAGGATTAAAGTATTCATTGGATAGATATATTACAGAGGATATTTCTTGGGCAAATAATGTTGATGACTTTGCTTCAAATATTATTAAAAAAGTATATGATTTGGAATTTAATCATAATGAATATACAAATAAGTACGGTAATATTGTTCTTAGCCAAATTAAACCTCCAGAATGGATGTTAGGTACATGGAAAACAAATGGTAAAACTATCCCAGATGGGGAAATTATTAATTCAACATTAAGATATTTGAAAGTAGTTCCTGATGATATTTTTGAAGGAAGCATAAGTACAAGTGAAAGTATTCATGGGTGGCTTATAACAAGAGCTGAAAATACAATCTTTCAAAGTTATGATGAACTTAACTATAAGTTGGATATCAGATTTAAAAATGGCAGAATGGATTATTACCATTTTTTTATGGAAGATGGGAATTTAATAATGCATCATAAAAATTATAATGGCTTATTTATTTTTAGGTTAGAAAGAGAATAAAAGCACTTTTACTTCGCCTAACAAACGCTATACGCTCCGCTCCTCCCTTCGGTCGGTGCTCGGGTTTCGCTACGGCTAGGTCAGCTGCGCTTCCCACGCCTTCGCTCAACCACATTTGCTTCGGCCCGGTTGGCCTCAGCAAACGTCGTATAGCTGTAACGTTAGACGACATTGGACAATTGCTCTAAGAATATTTTTTGATAGGAAATAAAACATGGTACTAATTAGTATTAAGAATCTTGAAAAAGAAATTGAAAAAGAATCTATCACAATAAAGCAATTCGTTATATATTGCTTTATTGCATTTGGTACTTTAGTTTCACTAGTAAAAACAAGTAAATTCCCTGTTAATATTCAAGCCTATAATATTGCATATATACTCTCATTTTTCCCCGGCCTAATAGGCATTTTAAGATACATATTATGCTACAAAGTAGTAAAGCATAGAAATATACATTCGTTTTTATATGTTGTGATACCAATACATGCAGTTTTAATTATTAAATATAATCTATTTTTAACATTACCGTTAGTTATAATAAATGTAAATATGATAAGATATCTTCAGTTGGACTTTATATATTGGAATGTAATAAACTCACAAATTATTACAAATATATATACTATTGTATTTTCAATACACTTTTTGTATGAAATAAAAAAACTTGTTCAGAAAGATTCATTATCATATGGAAGATTTATAAAAAATAAAAACAGAAAATAAAATAGATGAATATATGTAAAGGTCCAACGTCGTCTAACAACCGCTATACGCTGCGCCGCCCTGGCGGGCGGCTCGGGTTTCGCTACGGCTAGGTCAGCTGCGCTTCCCACGCCTCCGCTCAACCACATTGCCTTCGCGTCGGTTACGCTCAGGCAACGTCGTATAGCTGTAACGTTATGCGAAATGCACGCTGGTATGCCAAAGGGTTATTAAATCTTATTCTTCAATGATACGGATGAATTGTAACATGAATAAAAAATTCTTGGTAATATTGCTCTGTTTTATAAGTAGCCATATCTTTTCACAAGATATTATAGGAACTTGGTATAGAACTGAATTATATTCAAAAGCCGAATTAACTATTTCATCAGAAATGGACTTTTCAATCGATGCAACAAATAATGCAAATTTTGGAAATATTGAAGGTAACTTAATAAAAATTAAGGACGGTTATTATTATACGCATATTGCTGATTTTGATCAGGGCTGTGTAATATTATTCATCGAGCATAAAGACAATATTGAAGTTATTGTATATGGAGATCAAATTGGAGCTGGTAGTTCTGTATATTACGATGGAAAATATGAAGAACAACCTTTAACAAAAGAAGAAGAAATGAATAGAAGATTAGATTATATTGTAGAGAGTAAATATGATAAAAATAAGTTGAAAGAATTATTGGGTTCAGATTTAGAATATTTTATAGAATGTTTTGGTACAAGGTTTATAGAAAAAAATGGCAATACAATAATAATTGATGGTTGGATGAGAGGTGTTGCTCCCTGGCAGAATGGGATAATCAAAATACAAAATGATAATATTTATATCTTAATAACCGATTGTAGAGATAGTGTCTTAAAATATTATACAAATGATATTTTTAATAAGACTATTCCTGACGAATTTAAGAGATGGGAATATTATCAAGAAAATATAGTAGTAATAGATAAATAAAGACTATAAAAGAACAAACATAGTGCACGTCGCATAACAAACGCTATACGCTGCGCCGCCCTGGCGGGCGGCTCGGGTTTCGCTACGGCTAGGTCAGCTACGCTTCCCACGCCTCCGCTCAACCACATTTGCCTCGGCCCGGTTGGCCTCGGCAAACGTCGTATAGCTGTAACGTTAGACGAAATAAGGATTTAAACCTTTATTATTATGATACGCATTAAAAATTGTATAATATTGCTCAGGCAATAAAAAATATCTGGTTGATTCTATAAGAAGTGTATCCTTATATGAAAAACCGTACATGTTTTTAATATATTCACTATTGGTAAACATAAATTTGTATATAATTATTATCCTTAACAGGGGTAGCAGTAAAATTTTTTCATTAGCATGATTTAAAACAAAATATTTTTAAAATTGTTTTTTATCATGTTTCTCAGATTTGTATTATAGCCGAATCAATAATATGCTGATTTATTGAAAAGTATATCATAAAAACCAGGATATGATGAAATGGAATTTGAAACAAGTTTAACAGAAAAAGAAATAGAAAATAATCTATCAAAAATAATCAGAAGCGACTTTGGGATAGTCCGTAATATATCTACATTATTCTTTGGAGACATTTCAAAAAATTATCAATATGATGGGTATATAAAAAATAATAATTTTTATTTAGTGTCTTATAGAACAAAATATAGGAAAAATATTGAAATAAAGGGAACGATAAAAGAAATTGGAAATATTAGAAAAGTAGCATTTAATATTAACTGGTTAATGAAAGTAGATGTATTATTTATTATATTTTTTATTAATTTGGTATTAGTATATATTTTAAATTTTGAGGGATTTTCATTAGCAATTTTGTTAATAGTTTCAATTATATTATGGATAACAGTGCTCTTTACAATTATTCAAATAAATAAACTAATAATATTAAAATTGTCAAAATTAATATTTAAAATAATAATTACTGGGGAACAATAAATCCTTACTTCGTCTAACAAACGCTATACGCTGCGCCGCCCTTTCGGGCGGCTCGGGTTTCGCTACGGCTAGGTCAGCTGCGCTTCCCACGCCTCCGCTCAGCCACATTGCCCTCGGCCCGGTTGGCCTCGGGCAACGTCGTATAGCTGTAACGTTAGGCGACATACACCCTAAGTTTTTTTAGAAATTATTGAAATATTGAAGAACATTACTAATAAATTGGTAATGTACGGAGAAAAAAATGGAATATTGGGATTTATATACAAAAGACAGAAAGAAACTAAATAAGTTGCATAAGAGAGGAGAGCCATTAAATATTGGAGAATATCATATTTTTGTATTTGCTTGGATTATAAATAAAAATAATGAAATATTAATTATTCAAAGACATCCAGATAAAACATTTCCTTATAAATGGGATTGTGTTGGCGGGGCTGTGTTGGCAGGAGAAGAAAGTATTGATGCAATTTTAAGGGAAATTAAAGAAGAAATTGGAATAAAAGTAGGGAAAGAAAATGGGAAATTAATAAAGAGTGATGTTTTGGATGATTTCATAGGGGATGTATACATATTTACAGAAAATATAAATATAGAAAGAACAAAATTACAAGATATGGAAGTAATAAATATAAAATGGGTAAGTATAGCAAAATTAAAGAAGATTGAAAAAGAAAATAAATTACCCAAACCGATGATACATAATATAGAATATTTAGAAGAATGTTTGAATGAAATATAAAAGTACGGGTGTACGTCGCCTAACAAACGCTATACGCTGCGCCCTCCCTCCGGTCGGTGCTCGGGTTTCGCTACGGCTAGGTCAGCTTCGCTTCCCACGCCTTCGCTCAACCACATTTGCCTCGGCCCGGTTGGCCTCGGCAAACGTCGTATAGCTGTAACGTTAGACGCAATGCCCTATGCCCTTATTGAAAAATCATTTCTAAATAATAGAAGTTATACATATTATGATACTTATGTTGGTTATTCAAGAAATAGATAATTCCATTTTTAAATTTGCCTTGTTTGCTTTTTTATACCTTAATTAAAATTTCATAATTCAATAGAAATTGAATTGAACATTCCATTTCCTATTTTGAATATTTAATGCTATCATTCATTTAAATATCAATATTTAATAAATAAGCAGAAACTCTATTTATATATTAGGAGAAATTATGAATAACAAAAGATTGTTTGCCGGAATAATTGATTTTGTTGTTACTTGTTTTATACAAGCATTTCTTATGATGATATTTCTTATTCTTCCTTTGACACAAGACAAAATCCGAAGTGACCAAATAATGAGTCGACAATTATTGATTACGTACTGTTTCATTATTTACCTGCTTATTCGTGATGTTTTAGGAAAAAGAAGCATTGGAAAAAGAATACTTAAATTAAAAATAGTTGTCAAAGGATCTGAGGAAGAAGCATCCTTTAAACAAAGATTATTAAGGAATATAACTTGGTTATTAGGTCCTGTTGAAATAATATATTTTTTAATTAAGAAAGAACGCCTCGGAGAAAAAATATTTAAAACTGATGTTGTGGAATTAAATAAATAGGGCACTGCGTCTAACAAACGCTATACGCTGCGCCGCCCATTCGGGCGGCTCGGGTTTCGCTGCGGCTAGGTCAGCTGCGCTTCCCACGCCTCCGCTCAACCAAATTGCCTTCGCGTTGGTTACGCTCAGGCAACGTCGTATAGCTGTAACGTTAGGCGAAATTTGGGCAACGTTTCTGAACAAATGCTTTGAAAATGATTTTGAAAACAAACAGTATGGATAAAACAATACACTTACCTCTTTTTTATAGATTATTAATTGTATTTATAGATTTATTTTTCATATATGGAATAATCTTTTCTTTATCCCGCAGGGATGATTCAACAAATTTTCTCTTAATTCTATCAACATTTTGTCTTTTTTTATTTTCGATTTATACGCTAATAATTTTTATTAAATATATTTTCACTGAAAATAAAATAATAGTGAAAATACCACTCTTATTAAAGAAGGAATGTGTCATTGAAGACATTGTAGGTTTTGCTTTTATAAATACGAGTGGAGAATCTGCAATAAATATTTATTCAAGTAATGGAAAAATAACTATAAGAATTAATGGTAAAAAATTAAAAAGCGAAATAAAAGAATTTGTAGAAAAGAATTATGAAAAGATTAAATTAAAAAACATTCAAGAATTGCAAAAGAAAGGAATAAATGTACAAATTAATAAAAGAATACAATATATATTTTATGAAAATCGATTTGAAGTAATAGAAAATGCAACTATAAAGAGAATCTATTTATATGATAAAGATGTAAAAAAAATCATGAGTGGAAATTCTGTCATAGTAATAATTACTAATGATAATGAAAAATATAAGGTAACACTTTATAAAGCAAAAGGATGTATAGGTCTTTTTGAATATTTGTTGAATTATAAATGGGATTTTGAATAAAGGCCCAAACTTCGCCAAACAAACGCTATACGCTACGCCGCCCTGGCGGGCGGCTCGGGTTTCGCTACGGCTAGGTCACATGCGTTCCCACGCCTCCGCTCAACCACATTGCCTTCGCGTCGGTTACGCTCAGGCAACGTCGTATAGCTGTAATGTTATGTGCAATTTTTGAATTAAACTTTCTTGGAGACTATTCTGTGAAATATAAAGTAATCTTACTATTGATCATCGTTTTATTCTTTTCTTGTAAATCTTCTAAGAATGATGATGAAATAACCATTAATAAAAATGAATATCATAAAATAATGGATGAACTGGTCAAATTACGTGATAATAATAGAAAGTTGTCCGAAGAAATCAATACTTTAAAGGAACGAATAATTCAGCAAACTAAAAGATATCAAATTGTTAAAGGATATAATGAAATTATTGAATATGAAGAAGATTATGAAAATAGGGCGGTGGAATTTAATCTTATTGAAGATACACCTACTGACTTTCTATTTGATTATTATGGGAATGGTACATATTTATTTGGATTAGCAACGTTGGAAGGTTATTATACAAAAGTTTTAAGAAAAGGCTGGGAAGAGGAAGACACAATAATAGAATGTGATGGATTTGTAATCACCGATGGACCTCACTCATACATATCATCAATAAAAAAATTATTATATTCCGGAAATACTGTGTATGATATTACAGAAGAAGGAAAAGTTATTACAGTGATAGAACTTGAACAATTTAATGAAGAAATAATAAATAAAATAAGAAACAGTACAAATAAAAATAAAGTATTAATAGAAGTATTTATAAGGCAACCAACGAAAAGACATGCAACTATTAACTTTACATTTGTAAAATTGCATAATGTGCTATAATTCAAAAAATGCACATAACAAACGCTATACGCTCCGCTCCTCCCTACGGTCGGTGCTCGGGTTTCGCTGCGGCTAGGTCAGCTACGCTTCCCACGCCTCCGCTCAACCACATTTGTGCGGGCTCGGTTAGCCCGCACAAACGTCGTATAGCTGTAACGTTAGGTGTCATATTTTTTGGACCATTGCTGGAACCTTTTTAATAATAAAATTTAAGACGGAAGTAAGAAATAATAAGATTTAAAAAGAAGAATAATGACGTAAGAGAGTAGGGGAGAAGCTGGAGGACCTTCTACGAAGGTCTCCAAAAAAGACGCCACCTAACAACCGCTATACGCTGCGTCGGCCCGTTGGGCCTCCTCGGGTTTCGCTACGGCTAGGTCAGCTACGCTTCCCACGCCTCCGCTCAACCACATTTGCCTCGGCCCGGTTGGCCTCGGCAAACGTCGTATAGCTGTAACGTTAGGCGACATATTTTTTGGATCATAGCTGGAACCTTTATAATAATAAAATTTAAGATGGAAGTAAGAAAAAAGATTATTAGCAAGAAAGAAAGTGAAAAGAGAAAGTAGGGGAGGAGCTGGAGGACCTTCTACGAAGGTCTCCAAAAAAGACGCCGCCTAACAACCGCTATACGCTGCGTCGGCCCGTAGGGCCTCCTCGGGCATCGCTGCGGCTAGGTCGTCTAAAGACTCCCACGCCTCCGCTCAGCCACATTGGGTTCGCGCCGGTTGCGCTCACCCAACGTCGTATAGCTTGTCACGTTAGCTGCAATGCCATAACTTCATGTAATGATTATCACTCAACGGAATAATAAAAGGCAAATAAATGAATTCAATAAATAATATTTTTTCTATAATTATAAAATTTATTGGTTATATATTTATAATAATAGGTGTTGTTTTATTCTTTGCGATTATTTTTAATCCTACTTATTTTAATATGGGTGGAATTATTGATAAGGATTTAGCAACTGATTTTGGGATTTTTTTTCAAGGATTAGTAGGTACTACAGCAAGTATTGCCGGATCAATTTTAATAGTTTCTACATTTATTTTTCAAAATAAACAAATGAAAATATCTCAACTTGAGAATAAATTTTATAAAATGCTTGATTATCATAGAGACAATGTAAAATCTATAAATATTTCTGATTATAGAACATCTAAAAAGGTTAACATTTCTGGACAGCGTAGTTTTATTATTTTCAGATTACAATTAATGGATTGTTTGGAAATTGTAAGAGAAATTAATAATGACTTAAAGAAGAAGCTGGATAGAAATGGAAGAATTGATGTAGGCTATATGATATTCTATTATGGAATTAATGATAAATGGGAAAGGAATGATCTTCATATTTTAAAGAAATACGATAATGGATTATCACAAAAAATTTATAAAAAAGTATTAGAAAACAAGATGGGTAAATCAAAAAATATCGGAAGAACCAATCAAACTTCTTTAAGCGCATATTTTCGAAATATGTTTAATGCAATTATGCTTATTCATAATGATAAAGATTTATCAAAAAAACAAAAAAAATCTTATATTAAGGTGCTAAGATCTCAGTTAAGTAATGCAGAGCAGGCCATACTCTATTTTAATGTAATGTCTAGGTTTGGAAAAAAATGGAAAGAATATAAATTAATTGAAGAATATGAACTCATTAAAAACCTTCCAACAGGATATTGTGGAGATGATTATAATTTTAAAGATGATTTTAAAATAAATTATGAAGATGATGAATTGGAATTAGAATTAGAATTAGATGAAGATATTGAACCAATCGAAGATAAAAACGAGTTAATACCTGTGGATGAACTGTATCCTGATGATCCAAGTGAAAAGAAATAAGAAAATAAAAATTATAGATGGCACTGCAGCTAACAGCGTGTATCCGCAGACGCGCACTTCGTGCGCTGGCCTGCGTTCGGCTAGGTCAGCTTGCGCTTCCCACGCCTCACTTCGGCACATTGGCCAGCAGCGGCCTTGCTTGCGCAAGTCCTTATAAGCTGCTGTCCAACGTCGGATACACCCGGGACGTTAGGTGCAATACCCAAAATTTTCTTGTTATTAAGGATTAAAGCATGATTAGATTAATAGACGTGACCATTGAAAATTTTCGATCAATTATAGAGAAGCCTTTGGAGATTGATTTTTCAAATTATACTGTGATTGTAGGAGAGAACAACTCTGGAAAGTCAAATATATTAAGGGCTTTAAATTTATTTTTCAATGATAAAGTTGATAATGATAAGTACAATCCTCAAATTGATTATCCCCAAGATGTGAATTTGAGTAGACAAGCTCGAACTAAAGTAATTGTTACACTTCAGTATGATCCATTAAAAGAAAAAAAATAACAAATGCAATAAAAGCAATAGAAGATGGATCAGATCAGCAACGACTAGAAGATAATCTCGTTCGGTTGCAATTAAGTTATTCAAAGAATAATTCAAAAGCTTGGTCTTTTATTGGAAAGAAGGGGTTTAGGAATATAAAAGGTGAATTAACAGAAAAAATTGTTTCTGCTGTGCGAACAAGTGTAAAATATAAATATTTACCAGTTGGTAGGGATATTTCTTATTTAATAAAAAATGAATTATCAAATGAACTAATTCAAATACTATTTGGCGGATATAGTGGAGCTGTAGAATATAGAAGAAAAATAAATATTTCAATAGAAAATTTGTTAAGTTCGCTAAAGCCTAAGTTAGACGAAGGAAGTGAAGGTGTTACTTCAACTATGAAAGAAATATTTGAAGAAGTATCTAAATTAAGTTTAGGACTACCATTTAATAGTTTAGAGACATTAATTTCAGAATTAAAAATCGAAATTGCAGATGAATATCAAACACCCATTTCAAGTAAAGGTGCTGGTTTACAGACAAGTAGTTTAATATTCTTATTAAAATATATTGCGGATAATTACCCGCAACGACATAATTCTATTTCAACATATATATGGGCGATAGAAGAACCAGAATCATTTCTTCATCCACGGAAACAAAGGGAAATGGCTAGAACGCTTAAATCATTTACAAATGAAATATAAACAATAATTACAACCCATAATGGTCATTTTATACCGAAAAATGAAGGAAATATCTTTATTGTAAAAAAATCAGAAAAATCACCTTTTTCTTCAGAAATAGTTAGTAATGACTGGGAAGAAGCAAGAAATATTTTGGGAATATCAATTTTTGATTCATTGATTTTATGGCCTATCAATATTATTGTGGAAGGGCTTTCTGATCAAATTATTATAGAAGATGCAAAAAAAAAACTCAAAAATGAAAAAATGATAACTTTTAATTTTGACGTTAATGATATTAGGATACATCCTGCTAAATCTGCAGTTTCTGCTTGTTATACATATGAACGTTATATTAGCGAAATTGATAATAATAGTATAAAATGTAAATTAATTTTAGATGGAGATGATGCTGGAGGGAAAGCTTTAAGAGGATTACAGTAAAGATTAAAGAAATCTAATATTGTATTTAAAAATAATGAAGATTATTTTATTTTACCATCAGATATAGAATTAATGTTTAATGATGAATTTATTGGTTTAATTATCAATGATATGCCTGGTTCTGCTGAAGCAATAAGAAATATTGAGAATAAAATTATTGATGTAAAAATCAGAGATGATAGTAAGGTTCGTTTTGCCCAAAAACTAATCAAAAGAGCAGTGTCTTCAGATTATGATAAATTTATACCATTGTTACAAAAAATGCTACAATAGATTTGTAATGTTGGGTACTGCACCTAACAAACGCTATACGCTACGTCATCGCTTCGCTCCTCCTCGGGTTTCGCTTCGGCTAGGTCACTTCGTTCCCACGCCTCCGCTCAACCACATTGCCTTCGCGCCGGTTGCGTTCAGGCAACGTCGTATAGCTGTAACGTTATGTGCAAGTTTTTTGAATTAATTGGAAAATAAAGAGACAAAACAAAAGGTATAATTAAGGCAATTTTATGATAAAACTATTTTTGACATCCTATTTTGCATGTGTGTCTAAATTATTTGCCAATTTTACAGAAAACACCTGTTTGAATAAAAAAGTAGTTTTTATACCAACAGCTAGTATTGTGGAAGAAGTAAATTATTATGTAGATACTGATAAAAAAGAATTGGAGAAATTAGGCTTGGTACTTGATGAGCTCGAAATTTCAAAAGCACCTAAAAATAAAATCGAACAAAAAATATTGGAAGCAGACTATATTTTTATGGAAGGCGGAAATACATTTTTCCTATTGCAGGAACTTAAAAGGACTGGAACTGATGAACTAATTAAAGAGCATATTAGAAAAGGGAAAATATATATAGGATGTTCTGCTGGATCAATGATTGTTTCAAAAACAATAAAATATGAAAAATATATGTATGAGCCGGATGATTTAAATATGGCTCCTGGACTAAAAAATGATTTTACAGCCCTTTCAGTTGTAGATTTTTCAATAGTACCTCATTATAATTCACATAATAAAATAGCAAAAGAAATTATTAGATTATACTCAAAAAAATATAATTTACGTCCTATCTGTGATAATCAAGTAATCACAGTTGTTGGAAACGAAATAGAAGTATTAACAGTTAAATAAAAAATAAATAATTGGAAAAAGCAAAAAACCAGCACATAACAAACGCTATACGCTGCGCCGCCCATTCGGGCGGCTCGGGTTTCGCTACGGCTAGGTCAGCTACGCTTCCCACGCCTCCGCTCAACCACATTTGCCTCGCGCCGGTTGCGCTCGGCAAACGTCGTATAGCTGTAACGTTAGGCGACATATTTTTTGGACCATTTCTGGAACCTTTTTTAGGAATAAAATTTAAGACATAGGTAAGAAAAAGTAAATTTAAAAAAGAAAGATGACGAAATTAGAAAGAAAAAAGAAATGGAGGACCTTCTACGAAGGTCTCCAAAAAAGACGTCGCCTAACAACCGCTACACGCTTCGTCGGCACTTTGTGCCTCCTCGGGTATCGCTCCGGCTAGGTCACATTCGTTCCCACGCCTCCGCTCAACCACATTTGTGCGGGCTCGGCTAGCCCGCACAAACGTCGTATAGCTTGTAACGTTAGACGCAATTCGACAATACTCTTCAAAAGCTGTATGATGACTAAAGGAACATTTTATGGTAAATGGAATAAACCATATAACAATCTCGGTGAAGGATATTGATTCAGCATTTACTTTTTATAAAAATGTTCTGGAATTAACACCGATAATGAAATCAAAACGAAGTGCCTATTTTACCGCCGGCCAAGTCTGGATTGCATTAGATGAACGGCCAAATTATGAGAAATCAGATAATTATGCTCATATATGTTTTAATGTACCGAAAGAAAAATATTTGCATTTTATAGAAAAGATAAAGCAAAATAATATTACCGAATGGCAATCTAATCAAACAGAAGGTAATTCTCTCTATTTATATGATGATAGTGGAAATAAATTAGAAATACATTTTTCAACATTATCAGAGAGAATAGAATATGGAAAACAACATTTTGGTACTGATGTAGAATGGTTTATATAGTAGAACTGGAAAAGAAATAATGGCAAATTGGAAAGAATCAATAAAAATTATAGCAAAAAAAATAGAAATAGGACCTATCTGGAGTAAGACTGGATTATTAAAGCAAATTATACAAGATTTTGAAGTTTTAATAAAAGATATAGAGTATGATGCAATAGCAACGGTAGAAATGGGTGGAATTATATATGCCGCTCCGCTTAGTGCGAAGACTGGAAAGCCATTACTCATTTTTCGGAAATTGAATAAGATAACATATACAAAAGAAAAATACGTAGAGGAATTTATCAACTGGAAAAATGAAACAGATGGAATAGAAATCGAGAAAGCCTTATTAGAAGGAAGAAATAATATTCTATTTGTTGATGATATAATAGAAACATTAAGTACGGTAAAAGCTGTAAATAAGATATTAGGACAGACCGAATCAAGAATTGTTCAATATATAAGTATAGGAAATATATCCCAAAGAACAGAATATAATGGGATAAAAATACAATCCCTGATAAATCAAATGTAAAAGTCGAACTGCGTCTAACAAACGCTATACGCTGCGCCGCCCATTCGGGCGGCTCGGGTTTCGCTACGGCTAGGTCAGCTGCGCTTCCCACGCCTCCGCTCAACCACATTGCCTTCGCGTTGGTTACGCTCAGGCAACGTCGTATAGCTGTAACGTTAGGTGCAATATTTAGTTGTTGATAATACTGTAAAATAATTTTGGAGATTAAAATGTTGAGAAAAGGTTGTTTTTTCATTTATTTGCTTTTAAGCATGAGCTTGTTTGCTGAAATAAAGGGCTTTGAAATTATAATTGACGATCCAAATGTGCAATTTCAATCAAAAGAGTATTATATTTTACGTATTAAGGAATATTTAGAATTGACTCAATCAATAGACTCTAATCAGACATTATTTTTTGATAATGCAGAACGGGATTTTCAGGAAGCTGCTGAAAAATTTCCAGATGATTTAGAAATACTGTTTCTTAAAGGAGACATTTTATATTATAAAAATGATATTGAAGGTGAAGTCAATTATTACTCAAAATTACTAGAAAAATACCCACATGAATACGAAATATATATAAAAAGAGCAACTTCATATTGGGATTTAAAACAAATGAATAATTTTATAAATGATAATCTTAAAGCAAATGAATTAAAACCTAATGATTCAATTATATTGGGAAAAATCGGATTAGGGTATATGGAAATCGAAGATTATAAAAATGCAGAAATATACTTAACGCAATCATACAATGTTGATAATACAGATGTAGTGACATTAAATAATTTAGGAGCCCTAAATTATCATTTAGGAAATTATGAAATTGCAGATGGATGGATAACCAAATCATTAAGAATAGATGACACGAACCCAAATGCGTATGCTGTAAAATGGTATATACAAAAGGCACTTGGAAATGAAGAAGAGGCAGAAGAAGCATATATGAATATATTGCGCTATAGCAACAACTAAATACTGCACCTAACAAACGCTATACGCTACGTCGTCGCTACGCTCCTCCTCGGGTTTCGCTTTGGCTAGGTCAGCTACGCTTCCCACGCCTCCACTCAACCACATTGCCTTCGCGTCGGTTACGCTCAGGCAACGTCGTATAGCTGTAACGTTAGGCGCAATAATGCAAAACTTGGAGAAGAAATGATTTTATATAGACCTGTTGGTAAAAAAGAATATGATTTGATTAAAGATTCAAATTACAAATTATTTCCACCGCGATTATATTGGCAGCCAATTTTTTACCCTGTTTTAAATAAAAAATATGCAGAAAAAATAGCAAGTGAATGGAATACAAAAGATAAGGATTCTGATTTTATCGGAATAGTAACACAATTCACGATAGATGATGATTATGGAAATAAATTTGAAAAACATATAGTTGGGTCATCAATATGCGAAGAATTATGGATTCCTTCAGAGGAATTAGAAGAATTTAATACACACATTATTGATAAAATAAAAATCATAAATGTATTTTATAGTGATAACTATACTCAAGAAAAAATAGATATGTTCGAGGTATAGAGAAATGAAAAAGATATTTTTTATCGTTTTTCTAACAGGTGTTTTTCAAATAAATGCGCAAGAACAATTACTTATACGGGATTCATATTTATTACATCTCGCAATAGATAATGAAACGTATTGGGAATTTGATGGTCCAGAAATACCTTATGTTTTTGAAAAAGAAACAATTCAATTATTTCCTGGGGAAATAGTAAATTTTGAGTTAATCGAAACAGAAAATGAGAAAATTTTATTAAAAGCAGTTAAAGAAGTTACAGATGAGGAAAACACAATAATAGTTGATTTTAAACAAATTGTAAAAGATGAAGATACAAGAGAACATAATTTTATGATGCTAACTGTAATGAATCCATTTAATAGAACAATAGTTTATAAAGCAAAAATATTTCTTATATTGTATGAAAAATGGGTAGATACGACGATAATTCCTGTCAGAGAATATTTATCATCATATGAAATGTGGCCTGATGTAATAGGAACAATAGTGTTATATGATTTTATGTATGCGGATTGAAAATATGCATTACTGCGCCTAACAAACGCTATACGCTGCGCCGCCCTGGTGGGCGGCTCGGGTTTCGCTGCGGCTAGGTCAGCTTCGCTTCCCACGCCTCCGCTCAACCACATTGCCTTCGCGCCGGTTGCGCTCAGGCAACGTCGTATAGCTGTAACGTTAGATGCAATTGGTCGAAAGAAATTGTCTTAATAAAATACAATCAATAAAAACTCTCCAAAACACTTGAATATTCAATAAATGTGTATTATTATGTGTATAGAGGTGTTTCATGAGAACAAATATTGTATTAAATGATGAGCTTGTCGAAGAAGCTTTTAAATATTCTACGAATATTACAACAAAAAAAGAATTAGTTGAGACGGCTTTACAAGAATATGTAAATAATAGAAAGCGTAAAAACTTAAAAGATTTGAGAGGAAAAATCCAATTTAGAGACGATTATGATTATAAATCTATGAGAGAAAAAAAATGATTCTTGTGGACACTTCTGTATTGATAGGATATTTCAAAGGTGCTGTAGGTAAGGCATATCAACAATTTGATGAAATAATTGAAAACAATGTTCCCTTTGGAATAAATAATGTTATTTATCAGGAAATCTTACAGGGTTCAAAAACTGAAAAAGAATTTGATGAATTAAAGGAATATTTGCAAACAGTACTATTTTATGATATCCACAATGGAAATCATTCATATGAAAAAGCAGCTTTTATGTATTTCAAATGTCGAAAAGCAGGGGTTACAGTCCGAAGTAGTATTGATTTAATAATAGCGCAAACAGCAATAGAAAATAATTTGTACTTATTGCACAGTGATAATGATTTTGTAAATATATCTAAAGTAATTAAAGAATTGAGATTATACAAATAATCACGACCAACTGCATCTAACAGCGTGTATCCGCGGACGCTCACTACGTTCGCTGGCCTGCGTTCGGCTAGGTCATTTCATTCCCACGCCTCACTTCGGCACATTGGACAGCAGCGGCCTTGCTACGCAAGTCCTTATTAGCTGCTGTCCAACGTCGGATACACCCGGGACGTTATGTGCAATGTCCACAAAAATGGTCCTAAGAACTAAAACAACAAGTTCCTAAAGGAGCAGTTAATGAAAAGAAGATGGTTTTTCATAATATTATGTATTTTTAAAACTAGCTTTTTATTTTGTCTAAATTATTCAGCTAGTGATTTGTCTCGATCAATAACCTTAACTGATACTAAAATAATCTTTGAAGAATCTGAAAAAATATTTAGTCCGGAATATAAAATTTTAACTAATAAAGAAGAATATATGATTACATGGGAATTTTCCAATGGTATTGCATATATTAATTTTAATTATACCGGAAAAATGTTTAATGGTGAAGAAAACGGAGAAAAGAAATATTTGGTTTTATATGACGAACCAGCAAATCATCTTTATATTTCTTTTTATAACAAGGATAATGAATTAATTTATGAATTATTTGGATGGAAATATACTATTGATGGAAAAAATAAAGTGACTGCTCAAGCAAGTTCAGAATTACAAGAAAAAAATATATTGTATAGTGCAGAAAATATACTAAATCTAAATAAACTAATACCATGGGTTGAAGGTATTGATGGGGCTGGTATTGGTGAAAAAATAAAAATAACAAGAAAAGAGAATAATTATTTTTTTGGAATGTTACTATCGAATGGGTTTGTAGATTATAACAGGCCGAATTTATATGTAAATAATAATAGAGTAAAAAAAATCCGCATATATTATGGAGAAACAGGGAACTTTACGGATTTTGAAATTAACGACAGTCCGCATTACCAATATATACAATTTCCATATAGTTATAATGAATATTGGAATTCAGGAATAATCATTGATTATATAGAAGTTGAAATATTAGATGTATACAAAGGCGATAGATGGGATGATACATGTATAAATAGTATTTACATACTAGCGGACTAATCTGAAATGTGGACACTGCACATAACAGCGTGTATCCGCGGACGCTCACTATGTTCGCTGGCCTGCGTTCGGCTAGGTCAGCTACGCTTCCCATGCCTCACTCCGGCACATTGGCCAGCAGCGGCCTTGCTACGCAAGTCCTATTCGCTGCTTTCCAACGTCGGATACACCCGGGACGTTATGTGCAATTTTGCCTAAGATTTTATATATAATATAACAACCGAAAGAATATTTATTTTTCCAAAGATGTACATGAAATAATATAAAATTTCTTGACAAATATTGTTTGTTTTAGTATATTCTTATATGTAAGGAAAGTAAGGATGGAAATAGCAAAAGTAACATCAAAAGGACAAATAACGATTCCTCAGGATATTCGGGAAGAATTGAATATAAAGCAGGGTGATAAAATTATATTCTTCAAAGAAAATGGAAAGTATTATTTGGAGAATTCATCATCTGTGGCATTAAAAGTATTTCAAAAAGAAATGAAAGGTGCTTCCAAAGAGGCTGGATTTAAAGATTCTGATGATGTAGTAAAATATGTAAAAGACATACGAAAAAAGAAATGATATATGCGCATTTTTGTTGATACTAATATAATTATATCTGCAGGCTTATTTCCCGAATCAATAGTTGCAAAAGTATTTCAACACATAATTACTAATCATAAAATTATACTATGTAAACAAACAATAGAAGAAGTAAAAAGTGTATGTAAGAGAAAATTTCCTGGTCGAATTAAAATAGTGAACGCTTTTTTAAATAGTTTAGAGTATGAATTAATAGATTTTCATAATTTTGATAAGACTAAATATCCAGAAATAAGAGATGACTGTGATATACCAATATTAGCATCTGCAATAGAATCAAATGCAGATATACTGATAAGTGGTGATAAAGATTTTGAAGAAGTAAAAATAAAGAAACCAAAGATAATAAATCTAAAGAAATATATAGAAGAATATATGCCGTAACAGGCAAAACAGCACATAACAAACGCTATACGCTCCGCTCCTCCCTACGGTCGGTGCTCGGGTTTCGCTGCGGCTAGGTCACGTACGTTCCCACGCCTCCACTCAACCACATTGCCCTCGCGCCGGTTGCGCTTGGGCAACGTCGTATAGCTGTAACGTTATGCGACATTTTTTTGACTTAGTGGATAATGTAGAAAACTGAAATTCATTTGAAAAAGAACCTTTGATAATTTTATTAAAAATCGTTTATTTTTGAAAAAAGTTATTTCAGTTATTTTATTATTAATTTAGTCACATAAAATAATTCTAATATGATCAGATAGATAATGACTTAATAATATTGAAAATCAACATATTCAATTTGAACGATCCATAGATAAAGAAACTTGTTGCAAAGACCTTATTGAAGAAGAAGCTTATGAATAAAAAAGATAAATATGAGAATGAAAAACTCAAAATATTTTATAATTGGTTAACTCTTTTTGGAGGAAGCACTCTAATTATAGTTATTATTTTTATGTATTTATTTACACCATTGAAAGGATCATCTATTCCATTAATTCATTTTTCAACAAATGAAGAAATAATACTTAAAAGTATTCTTATTGGATTCTATATAGTGATTAATATTATTGCAGGATTCAATTATCATAGAAAAGTAAGAGTTTTGAAGAAAACATTTTATAAAAAAAACGTCGTCTAACAAACGCTATACGCTGCGCCGCCCATTCGGGCGGCTCGGGTTTCGCTACGGCTAGGTCAGCTGCGCTTCCCACGCCTCCGCTCAACCACATTTGCTTCGGCCCGGTTGGCCTCAGCAAACGTCGTATAGCTGTAACATTAGGCGTCATTTTTTCTGAAACATCCTAAGAATAAATATTGGAAATAATGCTTGAGAAAATATTTTGTTATAACCTGTATAATATTTTTATTTAATACTCAAAATATATTTAGTATAATCGAATTGAATAATTACCAAATATCAAAAGAGATAAATTTATTTGGAAAGATCCAATTAAAAGATGATGATGTAAAGGATTCTTTTTTTAATGTTCACTATGTTTTTATTCCTGAAAAACCAATGATTATAAAAATTAATAATATAAATAAAGATGTAAATGTTATGGAAATAATATTTTCTGAAAGTTTCTTCCCAAATAATAATAAAGAATTTGTATATAAAATTAAAGGATATTTAACATTAGTAACTGGCGAACAAGACTTGCAAAATGTATTAATCAAGGCAAATGAAATTAGAGAGTATAAATATACAAAAGGAAATATTTTTAATTGGCTTTCAGAGACAAGTGGAAGTTTTAGAGGACAACCTGTTCAAAATTGGGCTCATGTACTGGCTGGTATCATAATATTTACTAATTTAATTTGGTATCTTATAAGTAAAATTAAAAAGAGCAAACGAAAAAACGACGTCTAACAAACGCTATACGCTCCGCTCCTCCCTACGGGCGGCTCTGGTTTCGCTACGGCTAGGTCAGTCGCTCCCGCTAGTCGCTCGTTCCCACGCCTCCGCTCAACCACATTGGCTTCGTCCCGGGTGGGCTCACTAAACGTCGTATATCTGTAACGTTATGCGCAATAAATACCACTTCATTCTTTAGGAGGATAAAATCATTGACAAAGTACTATATCAATCTTAAGAAGGGGAAAGAGTTATGATATCAAATTTATGTACTGCCAGTGGAAAAATATATGAAATTGGAAAACTGGTACCTTCACATCATCAGTATGTTGATAGATTATATCAATTTGATTATGTTCCTGATGAGTTGTCAGGTTGTTTGCATATTAAAACACATGGTGATGATAAAATGATTAATGAAGATGAGGTATGCTTTTCTTTTGATAGTGATCAGGATATTGATGTCTTTATACTGTATCCAGATAAGCAGCCATTTTTACCAAAATGGTTAATTGAATTTGAACGTAAACGAATGAACGTCACTCGAATGGATTCGATGGCATCTAATTTAAAAGGGTATTTCAGTATTTACAAGAAGCAATATAAAAAAGGACCTGTTGTACTATTTGGAAATTCACCTTCTAGTATGCTTGCACAAAATTGGTATGTTGAAACAAAGGGTGCTAATTATTGTATGTACAGTGTTTGTATAAAACCTGCCATCGATGAACGGTTCTAATTGAAACTAAGTAATACGTTGCTCATTAGTTTAGCGGCTGGTCTCATATATCCTGTTTAAGTTGTACGCGGTGCAGAGTGATTCTTAAAATAGAACATATTTAATGATCAAATATCGAATATTTTATTGTTGACTCTCACTCATTAATATCATTTTTATGAGTAACCGTTTACCACATTTTCCCATGAATAACTTAGTTGTAATTAATATCAAAACTCATATATTCTATTATAACATTTCCTAGTTTTATTAATACTATTATATACCTTAAAATAATCCCGGAGGACTAATGATATGAATCATAAAATATTTCTGCGTATCCAGGAACGGCTTCTGAATATAGAGAAAGAACATGAAGTAAAAATACTCTATGCGGTAGAATCAGGTTCAAGAGCATGGGGATTCGAGTCAACGGATAGTGATTATGATGTTAGATTTATTTACTGTCATAAAAAAGACTGGTATTTATATATTCTGCCAAAACGTGATGTAATAGAATATCCAATAATAGATGAATATGATTATTCCGGATGGGATCTCCAAAAGGCTTTGTTCTTAATTAATAAATCAAATCCGGTAATATTTGAGTGGTTTCGATCACCAATCGTCTATTATAAAGAGGATTTTTTCTTTGATAAAGCAACAGAAATATCAAAGTTGTATTTTTCACCAATATCATCGATTTATCATTATTTACATATGGGGAAACGGAATAACCGGGAATTTCTGCAGGGTGAAAATGTAAAAATTAAAAAATATTTTTATGTATTAAGACCAGTATTAGCATGCCAATGGATTGAAGAAAAAAATGAACCGCCTCCTATGGAATTTTCAACCTTATTATCACTCATTTCTGATAAAGAATTATTAAATGCCGTTAATACATTATTGGAAAAGAAAAAGTCTGGTGCCGAGTTAGGACTGGAGCCGCGCGTAGAAATAATCAATAATTATATTGATGAGAAAATAACACATATAGAAAAAATTATAATAGGTTATGATTCCAGGAAAAAACCGGATGCTTCATTTTTAAATCGGAATTTCGTACAAATATTGGATCATTATAATAGTTATTTTTATAAAATATGAAAAATACTGTATTAATTGTCATTCTTGTATTAATCTTAACTGGTTTAATATTATTCGTGAGTTTAGGTTTTAAAACCGTAAACACTGAGTTTGGTTATTTTATAAAAGATAAAATTCTAAAAGAGAATCTGGAAAGAGCTGGTATAAAGATTGATGTCACGCCAATGACAAGAATAAGTGATGGATTCGTTAAAATACTAAATGATACAAGAGAAAGAATAGTTCTTAAACAGCCGTATCAGCTAAGCATTACACTAGATAACAAGAATACTGATATTGATTCCGGAATACTTTTAAAAAACTTGTCACTGTATATGGGGAAGACAACCATCAATTTATCAGAAAACATTTCTGAAATTAGATTGTCAGAATATACCGCAGATGGTATAAAAATGTTTTATAGTTTTACGGATTTTGAAATAGAAGAAACTCAAAGAAACAAGTTTATTGATCTAAGAAACAGAGGAGAAAATCCCTTCTTAATAACTATTGTTTTTAATGATACGCATCTTAAGTATGATGATATTAAAAATTTTAATTTTGAATTTGAGGTTGATGTAAAGAATGGAAATGATGTTTTAAATTACTCATATAATATACAGTTTGAAAGGAAGAAAAAAGTTGATAGAGTACCGGTATGGCTATTATGGCTTTTAAAAAATACATTGTACCGGGATTTTATTTGAAAGTGCAGTCTTTATCAGAAAACACTATATACAATATTTTTCTTTTTCTGAAAGGATAAAAATGTATAGCAATTCCGGAGAAAATTTATTGTATATAATTACCGGCGGCCCTGGAGCCGGAAAAACATCTGTGGTAAATGAGTTGTCTGTTCGCGGTTATAAAACCATTCCTGAAGCAGCGCGTGAGATCATCAGGAATCAAATTGACACGGGTGGGGATGCGCTTCCCTGGAAAAATAAAGAACTCTATACATAGCTGATGCTGGAAGGTTCAATTAAAGGGTATACAGAGGCAGAAAAGACAAATCCGTATGGAATAACTTTTTTTGACAGAGGATTGCTGGATACATTATGTTATGCAAAAATGATTGGTATGGCAGTTTCCGAAGAATTGAACTATATGGCATCGCAGTATAAATATAACAAGAATGTTTTTCTGCTTCCCGCCTGGAAAGAAATTTATGAAACGGATTCTGAAAGAAAACAGAATTGGCAGGAGGCTGTGTACACGTATGAAAAGATGAAGGAGACGTATTTGGAATATGGTTATTCCATTATTGAGGTACCGAAATTATCCGTGGTAGAAAGAGCGGATTTTATTCTTTCCGCTTTAAAATAAAATTTGACGGCCTATCAACTGATGCCGACCTGAAGCTGTATTAAAATATGATAATCTGTTTATTGATCAATTATACGCAAGAGATCTATTTCCGAATTCGCGGAAGATACTAAAAAAAGCCTCCGCCCTGCATGCGCGCCATCATTGACTGGGCGCTTTTCGGATTTTTGCTCATTTTTGACATCTTCTTCATCATAGTGCGCATTTTCTCAAATCTTTTAAGAAGCCGGGCGACTTCCGCGACGGAAGTTCCGGAACCCCTGGCGATACGTGACCGCCGGGACGGTCCGATGATCAGATGGTTTGCCCGTTCTTTCTTTGTCATTGAAGAGAGAATAGCCTCCTGGCTTTTTAATTCAGCCTTATCGATGTCTTCCTCATTTACCTGCCCGGCCATTCCGGGAATCATATCAATCATTGACTGCAGTGATCCCATCTTCTTAACCGATTTAAGCTGGTTCAGCCAATCCTCCAGAGTAAAGTTCTCCTTCTCCATCTTCTTCTGGAGTTCTTCGGCTTCCTTCTGGTCGTAAACCTCCTGGGCTTTTTCAACAAGACTGACCACATCTCCCATGCCGAGAATCCGGCCGGCAATCCGGTCAGGATAAAAAGGCTCAAAGTCTTCAGGTTTTTCACCGGTACCGACAAATTTAAGCGGTTTCCCTGTGATGGTTTTGAGAGAAAGCGCGGCGCCGCCGCGGGTATCGGAGTCGAATTTTGTTAATACAACCCCTGTGAGTCCGATTTTTTCATCAAAGGTCTTTGCGATATCAACCGCCGACTGCCCGGTCATTGAATCGGCAACAAGAAGCAGTTCATCGGGGCGGGCCGCATCCTTAAGACGTGACAATTCCGCCATCATAGGTTCATCAATCTGAAGCCGGCCGGTGGTATCTATGATCATGGTATCGATCATATTCTTTTGGGCCCAGCTGCTGGCATCCCGGTAAACCTTTACCGAATCCTTGGCGCCGTCTTCCTTAAAAACCGGAACCCCAATCTGGGTCCCAAGCACTGCAAGCTGTTCCATGGCGGCGGGCCGGACAAGGTCGCAGGCGACAAGCATGGGCTTTCTGCCTTCTTTTTTGAGACGCAGGGCAAGCTTTGCGGAGCTTGTGGTTTTCCCTGAGCCCTGCAGTCCAAGCATAAGTATGGTTGAAATTGTGTCGGGCCCCTTCAGCTCAAGGTCCTGTTTTGTGTCTCCAAGGAATGAAACAAGCTTGTCGTGTACTATTTTAATGAATTGCTGCCCAGGGTCGACTGAGCGGAGAACTTTTTCGCCCTTGGCCTCTTCTATCGTGGAGTTAACGAAACGGCGTACTACCCGAAGGTTGACGTCCGCCTCAAGCAAAGCCATTTTTATGGCATCTACCGCTTCGTCGATATTTTTTTCGGTGATAGTTGCTTTTCCGGCAACAGCCCTCAGGGCATCGGATACTTTCTGGGTAAGTTTATCTAGCATACTATTCATTACCCCAGAGGAGGGCGCCTGTCAAGTAGGAGGGGGAGCACGGGATTTGTATATGCAGCAAGCACACAGGAAAACAGTATCTGCGGGCCTATCGGATAAAAATGAGAATGGCTCCTCGTCGGCCTTCGGCCTAGAAAGTCGCTCATTCCCATTTTTACCCGATACCCGGCGTTACATTTACACATAAGTGCTTGCTGCCTCTACTTGCCGGGTTTTGTCTTTCCTGGCGGGCTGCTCCCCCTAGCTCCAGCCTTGCCGTATTATCTAAAGACTTACCGCCAAGGGTGGCAAGTCTTACGCCACCCCCACTTTTGGTTTCTGGGTTTGGTTGCTCTTCTGCAGGGAAGCACATCCCGTATACATTATGTAGGCAAAGATTTTTCGCTTACTGCAGATTGCTCAGGAGTCCGTCCAGCAGATCCAGGGGTTCCAGTTCCCTGTTCAGTATTTTGTAGAGACTCGTGGATATAGGCATTTTGAGCCTGTGCTCTTCAATAAGGGTTTTAACGAATTTCGCGGCCACCACACCTTCCGGGAGGTAGCCGATTTCATTTATCCGTCCGATGAGATCATCAAGATCCCTGAAGGAGGACAGGAGTTTCTTTTCGATTATTTCCTTGCCGAAACGCCGGTTCCGGCCAAAAACCGAGCGGCAGGTTACATCCAGGTCACCAACACCGGATATGGATGTAAAGGTTTCCGCGTGGGTAGCGCCCATGGCGCGGCCCAGGATCTGAATCTCATTGAGGCCGGCCGCCAAAAGCAGTGATTCTGTGCCGTCACCGAACATATCTTCGATGCCGTTTTCCGCCGCTCCTGTTTTAAGCGCGTCCAGTATACCAAAGGCGATGGCGATCACATTCTTCGCGGCCGCGGCGACCTGGACACCCCGCACATCAAAGGATGAAAAAACCAGGAGCCGGTTGCTTTTTAGAAGATCCCTGAACCGGATCGAGTTTTTGGCATTCTCGCTGGCCGCGATCAGTCCCGTTATTTTCCCCCGGGATACTTCTTCCGCGTGGCTCGGGCCGGCGATGTACACCAGGGATTTGTGGTAAAATCCGGGGAGGTAATCCTCCAGAGTTTCGAGGATAAGCCGCGGGCCCTTCTGTGTGGGAAGGAATCCTTTTGTAATTACCCCGATAGCCGTTTGACCTTCCCTGATCGAAGGAACCATCAGTATTTTTTTTATCGTATCCAGCAGAAAGAGGGAAGGTGTCGCAAGGATCAGGAATTCCTTGCCCTCCGCGGCCTGGCCGATATCCGTCATCGCGCGCAGGTTGTGCGGCAGTTCCACCTCAGGCAGAAACTGACCGTTTATATGGTTTGTATTGATATCATCCGCAGTGGAAGCTTCATGGCTCCAGATATCCACGTCATGGCCTTTGTCGGCAATTGCCTTGGCCACTGCCGTACCCCAGGCTCCCGCTCCCAGCACCGCTATTTTTGCTGCCATTCTAATTCCTTTTCACTGTAAAAAATTCGCTTATTTTCAGTATATTGCTATTTTGCCGGGTTTGCCAAATCTTCGAATTCGGCGATCCGCTGCCGGATAACCGCCATCCCGCTGTCCCAGAAGGCGGTATCTTCGAGATCGAAGCCCGCCAGACGGGCTACTTGCTCAGCGGAGGATCTGCCTGTTTCGCGGAGCAGAGTCCGGTAGGAATCGGCGAATCCCGGGCCTTCTTCCTTTGCTTTGGCGTACAGGCCGAGGGAAAAAAGCTGCCCGAAGGCATAGGGATAATTGTAAAAAGCCAGGGCAGGGCTGTAATAATGGCCTTTCACCGCCCACATATAGGGATGGAGCAGCGTTTCATCGAGGCCGCCGCCGTAGGTTGCTTTTTGGGCTTCCGTCATTATATCACAGAGCTCCGCCGGAGAGAGTTCCCCTTTTTCCCTGCGCTGGAATAGTTCCCGTTCAAAATAAAAACGTGAAAGGATATCAACTATAACCTGGCAGCTGTCTTTTATACTGCCCTCAATAAGCCCCAGCCGTTCGGCGGCGGGAGCTTCCTTCATGGCGGCTTCAAAAACAACTGTTTCGGCGAAGATACTTGCCGTTTCGGCGAGGGTCATGGGATAGGAACTTTGGGTACGGGGCAGATCCTTGATAAGCTCATGGTGCCAGGCGTGGCCCAGCTCGTGGGCGACGGTGGTAACCGAATCAAAGGAGCCTTCAAAGTTGCAGAGTATCCGGGATTCCCCGGTCAGCGGGAAATCCGTACAGTAGGCGCCGCCGACTTTCCCGTTTCTTCCTTCCGCGTCGATCCATGAAAATTCGAAGGCATGCCGCGCGAAAATACCCATACCGCTGTCAAAAGATGCAAAGTGCCGGATGATGAATTCCTTTGCCTCATCCCATGTCCACTTTTTTCCGGAGGTTCCCACCGGAGCGAAGAGGTCGTAAAACGCGCAGGAATCGATACCCAGAATTTTCGCCTTTGTTTTCAGGTACTGCCTGAACATGGGGAGGGAATTCTCCAGGGAAGCTATCAGAGCGAGGAAGGTTTTCCCGCTGATACGGGACTGGAACAGGGATTTCTCCAGGGCGGTTTTCCACCCCCGCCGTTTGTCAACGGTAATGGCTGTTCCCTTAACGCCGTTCAGCGCGGCGGCCATGGGAATTTCCATGGATTTCCAGACTCCGAGTTCCGCCTCATAAGCCCGCCTGCGGACCATCCTGTCAGGATTATGGGCCAGGTCCCGGAGGGCAATAACGGTTTTCCGTTCCCCCGTATTCCGGTCCCAGAGTGTATCCGCGGAAGATGAAATCGCCTCCTGCAGCCTTCCCCAGGCGTCTCCTCCAGAGCGGGCCAGGTCATTAGCGAGATCTTCCATTTCCGGGGCCATCTGATATTCAGCCTTGGCAATGGCTTCCCTGAGAAAAAATACATACGGTTTATACCGGGGATCGTTTTCCAGAAACGAGAAAATCTTTTCTTTTTCGGCCGCCAGTTTGGAACGGAAAGTCACGATGGCCTTTCCCAGGGGAAGCAGCAGGGTTTCCAGCGCGTTTACTTCGTTAAGCGCCCGGGAACTGCCGGTATCGGTGGTAAATACCGCCGAAGCGTAGGCTTCGAGATTTTCTCCTATATCGCCGGCTTCTTCGTACGCGTGGATCAGGCTGAGAATATAATCAGCCGCTTCCTCGCCGTTAGCCGGCATGGGTTCCGACAGGAGATCCAGGAGGCGGCCTGCTTTTTTTTCGATGAGTTCCTTGTCGCGGGAATATTCCGGGGCATCAAAGGATGTGTATACCGAACGCAGGTCCCAGCGGGGAAGGGCCGCCGTTTCCTGTCCGGCGGTCTCATCCGGCGCACGGACAGGAGATGATTCAGAACCAATGCCCATTGCCGTCCTTCCAGTCGATCAGTTCTTCCGGTTTGAAAAACAGGGCGATTTCCCGTTCAGCGCTGGCCGGGGAATCCGACGCATGGACAATGTTGAGCCTTGTCCGGTAGGCGTAATCTCCCCGTATGGTTCCCGGGAGTGAGACGTCGATATCCGTAGGTCCTACCAGGCGGCGTACCATGGTGATCGCTTCTTCCCCTTCCCATACCATGGCAACCACCGGACCGGAGAGGGTGTACTCCACCAGTTTGCCGTAAAAATCCTTGCCCTTATGTTCCGCGTAATGGGTTTCGACCATGGCCTTATCCATCTGGAGAAGTTTAAGAGCGATCAGTTTAAGCCCCTTCCGTTCAAAACGGTGGATGACCTCTCCGGCGATGCGGCGCTGCAGCACGCCTGGTTTAAGCATGGTAAATGTTTTTTCCATTAATACAGTAACTCCTTTTTCAAAATTTTTAAATTGTGTTATTGTGAATTTGGGGAACCGCCTTCCCTGAGGAAGGCGAAATCATCCTCTTCTTCGGTATCGTCCCGCCGAGGTTCCGGCGCAGTATGGAAGATTTCCACAAAAGGTTCAATCCCCCGTATCATTTTGGGAACTGAAAGCATGTACATATCGTTTTCCAGAGGGAGCTCAAATTTCCCCTCAAAGGGCGGCGTGCCGTCGGAAAATTCCACCCTGATGGTATGTTTCTTGCCGACCACCGTAAAACGGTCCCGGTCTCCCCGGAAAAACTCCAGACCCTTTCCGCCGTCCACGGACACTTTGATGAGATCCGGCGCGCGGTAGGACCCGTCTTCGGCGTTCCGGTTATCCACCAGCAGGGTGTGGCCCCGGGCAAATATAAAGGTAACGACCCCGAGACCGATCCACAGAAGCACCAGCGCTCCCCGGATAAGGGTTCTGCGGATGGATTTGCTGTTTGACGGGATACTCATGAATTTTCTCCTTGCACCGCCGCGGTTTCCGCCGCATCACCGGCGCCGCCCCGCAGGCCGGACCGGGCCGCCTCTGCATTGGCCCGTTTGCGCCACGCATGGAGTACCAGCGCCAGGGCGATTACCGCGTAGCTGAAGGCATCCCGGAAAAATTCCCCGATCATGGCGGACCCGAAAAGATTCGTTCCTGCCCGGGGGACTACAATGTACATAAGATGGAGGAGCACCGTTCCGATAAATACGTTGGGAATGGTCGCTTTGCTTACCGAGGCGCCTCCGACTAAGATAGCCGCGGCGGCGAAGAAGCCCGTCTGCTTATGGGCGTTGTAGGTTGCCATGTTGCCCATGTTCTGGAGGAAGATTATCTGCCCGATGCTGGCAAGGACTGTGGAAATCACGATTGCGATGATTCTGGTCCGGTCCACGGGGATCCCCGCGGAGTGGGCCACCTGCTGGTCCTGGCCCACGGCGCGCATATCCTGTCCGAGTTTGGTTTTTCTGAACCAGATGATGAACAGGCACAAAACGCCGATAACCAGGTAATTCGCCAGGGGAATTGAAATGCCGCCGATCTTGAGGGGGATCAGCCGGTCCAGGGACTGGCGGATCGAATCCAGGGTCAGGGTGTTCCTGATGCCGTATCCCCGGCTTAAGGTTATCGCCAGGGAATGGACCGGAATGACCGATCCCATAAGGTACAGCACTATGAACTGGTATACCCCGTCCATAAAGAAGCCCAGGATATAGCCGGTGACCATTTCGCGTCCCCGGGCGCGGTTGAGAATCTGCCCGGCGATCCAGCCCAGCACCGCGGCGATGGGAACCCCGATGAGGCTCGCGAAGATCAGGCCCGGTACACCGATGATATTCCAGTCCACGGCGAATATCAGGCCGATCTGTCCCGCCATGGCCCCCAGGGTCATGCCGAAGTTGATTCCCATTCCCGCCATAATCGGCAGGATAAGGCTGAATACCAGGAAACAGTTCCGTCCGATCCGGGTCAGTATTTCCTGGACAATGGATATTATGGACAGTCCCGAAATGGGAGTCGCGGCGGCGGTAATGACAACAAAGATCAAAACCACCGCGTTATCCGCCAGAAAGCGGTTCAGTTCAAATTTCTTTTTCATTTGGTCACCTTCGTTTTTCTGGTAAGGGCATAGATGATCATACCGTTTGATATGAGGATCCGGATGACCTCGGACATGTCGGTCTGGAGAACACTGTTGATCACCGAAGGTGTCATCGCCAGGATACTCTGGAACAGGAATGTACCGACCACCACATTGAGGATGCTGGCCTTGTTGACCGAAGCTCCTCCGAGGAGTACCGCGGCCACGGCGGGAAAGGCCATGTACAGCGGCGCGTTGTAAACCTGGATAAAGCCGAAACTCTGCTGGTACACCAGGATACCGATGGCGCCGTATACGGTTGAAACAATGACGCTGATAACCCGCATTCTGTCGGATGAAACCCCGCCGGCCCGGGCAAAATCAGGATTTGAACCCACCGCGGTGAGAGCAGTCCCGGTGCGGCTCCGCATGAACAGCCACATGATCAGCGCCATGAGAATAAAAAACAGGATCGCCCCGGTGGGGAAAATAAAGGTAGTTCCGATTCTGACGGCGAGGAAATTGTTGAGTACCTTGGCCCAGTAGCCGTCCAGGGTAATGGTGGTCCTCAGTCCTTCTCCGGTATAGCCCCAGACCATGGTCGGGTTGCTGTAGGGCAGGACAATCCACATGATGGCCATAAACGTTACAATGGAAAATCCCACGTACATGGCGATGGTCATTTCCTCACCCTTTACCTTGTTGAGAAGCATTCCGTAGAGCCAGCCGAAAATCAGCGCGAAGGGCATGCTGAGGATTATCGCGCCGAAGAATCCGAGCGCTCCGGTAAGCTGCAGCTGCATTGCCAGGGTTGAACCCAGGAGTCCCGCGATGATACCCACGGGGAGCCCGAAGTTGAGCCCCGCTCCGGCCTGCATCATGGGAACCATGGCTAGTACCATGACGCCGTTCTGGCCGAAACGGACAATAACATCCGAAAGGGCGTTGTCCACCCGGACCCCCACAAAGGGGGCGGCGATAAACAGGGCGACCACAAAGAAAAAGATAATAAGCCGGGGCCACCCGAAGTCGGTAATAAATTCTTTTACCCGTAATTTTACTGTATCGCTCATCCGTTCCCTCCCGCAGCAGCTTCATTTGCGGAGGCTTCCCCTGACATGAGCAGTCCGAATTCCGCGGCCGCAGTGCCGGCGGTCCGTATCCCCGCGATGCGGCCTTCGTCAACAATGGCTATACGGTCGCAGATGGACCGGAGTTCCTCCAGTTCGCTGGAGACCATCACGATTGTGGTTCCTTCATTCCGGTTCTGGTGGCGCAGGGTGTCCAGAACAATTTTTTTTGCCCCCACATCGATACCCCGGGTCGGTTCCGAGACAAAGAGCAGTTTGGGTGCCAGGGCAAAAGCCTTGGCCAGGCACACCTTCTGCTGGTTTCCCCCGGACAGTTCCTTGGCCGGCTGCTTTGAACCGGTGGTTTTGATTTCAAGCTGCTTTATATACGTTTCCGCCAGCTGTTTCATTTCTTTTTCATCCCTCAGGCTGAACAGGCCGCCAAAAAAGGATTTTAAGTACATCCCCTTGGTCTGCATGGCGCCGAAGGCGATATTCCATTCGAGGCTCTCATCCAGGAGAAGTCCGACCCCGCGGCGGTCCTCGGAAACAAAAGCCATTCCGGCGTCCAGAGACGTTTTGGGATTTCCCAGGGGAATTTCGGTTTCCCCCAGATATACCGTTCCTCCTGCAGGGTAAAGGCCCATGACGCCGTTGGGAATGCCGAGCTTCCCCTGGCCGGCCAGGCCTCCGATACCGAAGATTTCCCCGTTTTTTACGGTAAAGGATACATCCCGGACCGTTTCCCCGGGCATGTCTACCCAGAGGTGTTCCACCCGGAGGGCGGTCCCGGAAAATTCCCGTTTTTCCATGCTTTTCGCGGAGGCGGCGACCTCCCGGCCAACCATCCAGGACGCGATATTCACCACGGAAACATCCTTGTTGGGAACATCCTTGATGATGTTTCCGTCCCGGAGAACAACAATCCGGTCGGATATCTCGGTTACTTCATGGAGCCGGTGGGAAATAAAGATAATGGCGATTCCCTCAGCAGCCAGCCGCTTCAGGGCAGCCAGAAGAATATCCGCTTCACCTTCGGTCAGAACCGCGGTGGGTTCATCCAGAACCAGCAGCCTGACATTGTCCCGGTCTATTTCCCGGGCGATTTCGGTAAACTGCTTATGGGCCACGGGCATTTCCGCCACCACGGTATCCGGGGCAATTTTTACCCCGAGTTTCCCGATGGCAATGTCCGCCCGTTCGGTCATAATATCCCGCCGGAGAGTCGCCAGGCGGTTGCCGAAGACTTCCACCGCCGGGGAGTACCGCACGGGCTCGCGGTTAAGCATAATGTTTTCCGCGGCGGTAAAACCCGGAATCAGGGAAAATTCCTGGTGAACCATACCGATCCCCGCGTCCAGGGCATCGAAGGGGCTTTTAAACGCAGCCACCGTGTCGTTTATATATACCCGGCCGCCGTATCCGCCGGTGTCGGCGATTACGGGCATTCCGAACAGAATTTGCATTAGCGTGGTTTTACCGGCACCGTTCTCCCCGACCAGGCCGAGGATTTCCCCCTTGTTCAGGGTAAAGTTGACATCCGAAAGGACGGTGGTGCCGTAGTAACTTTTGGATACGCCTTCGAGGCGCAGAATGGGCGTGTCATTCGCCATAAAATAAACCTTATTATAAAGATATAAAACTGAAAACAGTTCTGCTCAGGCTGTGCCGGCGGGGATTCCGGGCTCCGGAGGTGATTCCGTTTTTCCGGTTCCGCCTGGCTGTAAAACATGCAAGGGCCATGGCCGGTATGATCCGGCCGATGGCCCTTGTTCCTCTGTACCGCGCGGCCGATTTATTCCGTAAGGACGACCGCGCGGAGGAGGATTAATTACCCTGGAATTTGATGTTGTAGTATTTTTCGGGAACAACCTGTTCCGTGGTGGGGAGGTATCCCTGGCCGAAGATGTAGGTATCCATGTAAATCAGGATGTGGTTCCGGGCCCGCACACCGGTGTTGGCGTCGATGTAGTAACCGCCGTTCCATTTCGCGCCGGGGGTGAATTCACCCAGGGCCGCATAGAGATCGGATACGCTGCTGAGTTCGGCTTTTCCGTCAATGATGCGTTTCGCGAATTCGCCGAGTCCGGCGGAAACGGTAAATCCATAGGAATAGGCCCAGGTTCCGAACCGTCCGGCTCCACCTTTGGAAACCACCGCTTCTTCAACTTTCTTGAGGATGGCGGGGAAATTTCCCGCTTCCGCGGAAAGGTCTATACCCAGCGCTCCGGGATAACCCATGAGCGGGGAGGGCAGGTCCGCTTCCACAAATTTGCCGCCGTACTGCAGGAGCTGGCGGAGCAGGGGTTCCGTGTGGGCGTCATTGGTGCAGAAATAAGCGCTGTCCTGGCCGTAGTTGGCGATCCACTGGGGGGTCTGTTCCAGGATGTACTGCTGCGCGCCGGCCTGGCCGACATCGGAGGTGGGGTCCGGGGCGGTTTCAAACACAAAGCGGAGGCCCAGATCCTTGCAGGCTTCTTCCATGATCTGGCGGCGGAGCCCCAGGGATTCATAGGACATGTGCCGGGGGAAGGAAATGTGCACAAAGGTTTTTGAACCGAGCTGTTTGGCGGCCCAGATAATGGTATAACCCCGGGAAATAAAGTCCGCGTTGAGCGCGAGATCGGCGGACTGCTGGATTACCAGGGGGTCCTCATGGGCTTCACCCGCGAAACACAGAATATCCGGCCGCCGTTCCTTTACCCGCCGGAACGCTTCCGCGGTGCCGGGTACGGACTGGTTCATGATGATGGCCTTCATTTTGGGATCATCCGCCAGGGTGACAATCTGGGTGATGGTCGTTTCCTGCTGGTCCATGAAGTTGTCCGGGTAGGTAACATGCTGGATAATGCCGCCGTCGGAAACTTTTCCGTACCGCCGGATCAGTTCCTCCGCACCCCGGAGATCATCTTCCGACTGGGATACGGTGCCGGTTACAATACCGATGTGGTATTCCGCGCCGGAGGACCGGTCGCTGCCGCCTCCCGCGAAAGCCAATGCGCTGCCGACAGTCAGTGCCAGCAGGATCAAACCTAATCTTTTCATCTTTTTCCTCCATAATAAATAATTAAATCGTGATTTCTAATTAGTGTACCAGTCTCAGTTCTGCTGAAATTTGATGTTGAAGTATTTTTCCGGGACAACCTGTTCGGTGGAATTCAGGAATCCCTTTCCGAACACGTAGGTGTCCATGTAAATCAGCAGATGGTTTCTGGAGCGGATGCCGGTGTTGTTGTCCACATAGTAGGCGCCGTTCCACCGCGCGCCGGGGGTAAATTCCCCCAGAGCCGCCCACATGTCCGGGAGGCTGTCGAGTTTCGCTTTCCCTTCCAGAATGCGTTTGGCGAATTCCCCCATGCCGGCGCTGTTGGAAAAGCCGTAGGAATACGCCCAGGTCCCGAAACGGCCGGCGCCGCCGCGGCTGACCACCGCGTCTTCAACTTTTTTCAGGATACTGGGGAAATCGCCTGCCTCAGCGGTGAGGTCGATTCCCAGCGCTCCGGGGTATCCCATGAGCGGGGAGGGCAGATCGGCTTCTACGAATATGCCGCCGTATTCCATCAGCTGGCGGAGCAGCGGTTCGGTATGGGCGTCGTTGGTGCAGAAAAAAGCCGCGTTCGTTCCGTAGGTTTTGACCCACTGGGGTGTCTGTTCCAGGATAAACTGCTGCGCGCCGGCGGTTCCCACATCGGAAGTCGGATCCGGGGCGGTGACGAAAACGAAACGGATTCCCAGGTCCTTGCAGGCCTGTTCCATGATCTGGCGGCGGAGCCCCAGGGATTCATAGGACATGTGCCGGGGGAAGGAAATATGCACAAAGGTTTCCGCCCCGAGCTGTTTGGCGGCCCAGGGGATGGTATAGCCCCGGGAGATAAAATCGGCGTTCGTTACAAGATCGGCCGCCTGCTGGACTACCAGAGGATCCTCATGGGCTTCCGCGGCGATAAGCAGGATATCCGGCCGTTTTTCCCGCACCCGCCTGAAGGCCTCGGTGGTGCCCGGGATGGCGTTGTTAATGATGATCGCCTTCATCAGGGGGTCATCCGCCATGGTGGTCACCTGGGAGATAAAGACTTCCTGCTGGTCCATAAAATTGTCGGGATAGGTAACGTGCTGAATGATGCCGCCGTCGGAAACCCTGCCGTACCGCCGGATCAGTTCCTCCGCACCCCGGAGATCATCCTCCGCCTGGGATACGGTTTCGGTGAGGATACCTATATGAAACGGTCCGTTTACGGTCCAGTCCCGGGAGCCTGACGCGGTACTCTGGCTCTGCTGCTGACCGCCGGCAAATATCATAGCCGCTCCCAGCAGCATGGGAACAATGAATTGCAGTTTCTTCACGGGAAACCTCCATTGGTTATGTAAATAGTTCTGTAAAGATTGATCATATTGTGGGCCCTTGGGAATTATGTGTCAAGTTAGTAAATGTGTAAATATGCAGTATTTTACGGTTTGTATGAAAAGAAACCGGTAAAAAAGAAGTACTTTGAATAGATATACGAAAAATATTCCGCCTGCCCGCCGCGTCCCGGGTATTATCCTATACCGGCGGCTTTCCGGAGCCGGGCCACCGTGGCCGCCGCAATGGGCCGCGCCCGCTCAGTTCCCCGGGCCAGAATTTCATTCAATTTATCCGTATCGGATATGATTTCCTCGAACCGGTTCCTGAGGGGAGTAAGTTCCCGGTTCATGACCCGGAACAGTTCCTCTTTAGCTTCCCCCCAGCCCATTCCGCCTTCCCGGTACCGTTTTGCCAGGGCGTCCTGTTCTTCCTTTGTCGCGAACAGCTTGTACAGCAGGTAAATCTGGGACGCTTCGGGATCCTTCGGCTCATCGACCCCCTGGGAATTGGTGACGATCCGCATTATCAGTTTCCGGAGCTGTTTTTCCGGAACGAACATCGGGATGGTGTTGTTGTAGCTTTTGCTCATCTTCCGGCCGTCCAGCCCGGGGACCACCGCAACGTCTTCCTGGATTGAGGCTTCGGGTATTTTAAGGAGTTCCTTTTTATAGTTGAAGTTGATCGCCTGGGCAATGTCCTGGGCCATTTCCACGTGCTGGACCTGATCTTTGCCCACGGGCACCACATCGGAGTCGAAGATAAGGATATCCGCCGCCATCAGGACCGGATAGGTGTACAGCCCCATATTGATGCCCGCGTCAGGGTCGTTTTCCTTTTCCGTATTATCCTGGACCGCGGCCTTGTAGGCGTGGGCCCGGTTCATCAGGCCCTTGGCGGTAAAGGCCATCAGAAATGTAGTGAGCTCAAAAATTTCTGGGATGGAACTCTGCCGGTAGAAAATGACCTTTTCCGGATCGAGCCCCGCGGCGAGCCAGCCCGCGGCAACCTCCCTGATATTGGTTTCCATCTCCTTGGGGTCCTTCACGGTGTTGAGTGAATGGTAATCGGCAATAAAATACCGGGCATCGTATTCCCGGGCCAGTTCCAGGGCTGGTTTTATGGCGCCGAAATAATTGCCGATATGCAGGATGCCTGTGGGTTTTATGCCCGTGAGGGAAATTTTCTTCATTGATGGACTCCGGTGAAAGTATCTGCTGTATCATAATCGGATAGTACGGAGTCTTTCAAGCCGGAAAGCACCCGGGGGACGGTGCCGCGGGGCCTGCCAGGGGGTGCTTCCCCGGAAGGTCACCCTCCTCGGAAACGCTCTTCTCACCCCAACTCTTTCCTGGAAGGCAAGGCACCTGCGTTATTAAAGAACAGCGGCAAAGAAGCATGGTTTGACAAGGTAACACGGGGTGCCTAGGTATAAGGGGGTATGAACGACTTTCGAGGCCGAAGGCCGCTGAGGAGTCATACCCCCTCATACCTAGGCAGGACCCCCGGAACCGGTATCTCCATGCTTCTTTGCCGGGTAATACATATAAGACAGGTGCCCTGCGGTTACAGGGCGAATTCCTTAATAGTTTTTCCTTTAATTCCGCCGGAACGTATTTCCCAGTACCGGATTTTGAACCATTCGTTTTTCGGACATTCGATGGTGGCGAAACTGGCGCCCAGAATGCTCCGGGGGTTTCCCACACTGCCGGGATTAAGGACCAGGATTCCTTCGATTTCTTCCCAGTAGGGAATGTGGGTATGGCCGAACAATGCCGCGTCCGCTCCGGCGGATTTCGCCACGGCGGTGAGTATTTCCATGCCGTTGGATACCCCGCTGAGGTGGCCGTGGCTCAGGAAAAAGGTGTGTCCCGCGAACTCCACGGTTTCGGCGTAGGGCACGGCGGCGTCAAAATCCCCGTTTCCCCGGACCATTGTCCAGGGGATATTGAATCCGGTCTGTTCCGCGGCCAGGGGAACATCACCAATTCCGTCTCCAAGGAATGCCAGCCTGTCCACGCGGTGCTTTTTTCCCCAGCTCAGCGCTGCCGCCAAAGCCGGAATGTTGCCGTGGGTGTCGGAGATAACCTGCAGAACCGGTGTTTTCATTTTGGTACAATCCTCAGCTGAAGTTTAAAATTCTTCCAATATATGTGAATTGTAAGGCAAGAAAATTTCAATGTCCAGGGCACCGGCCGTATTAGTAACGCGGGGTGCCGTGGAGAATGGGGGTATGAGCGACTTTCGAAGCCACAGGCCGCTGAGGAGCCATAATCCATCACCCGCGGCAGGCCCCCGGATCCGTCACGCCCATGCCTCTTTGGCTTTTCAAACCAGCGTATTTACGGTACGATGCAGCTGCCTATGGAATATATTGGAATAGTGTTTCGGATAGCCGGAAGCCTCGGATTGTTCCTCTACGGAATGCGTATTATGAGCGACGGCATCCAGCAGGCCGCCGGCGACAGGCTGCAGCGGGTCCTTAATTTTATGACCGGAAACCGCTTTACAGCGGTGCTCACCGGGCTGGCCGTGACCGCCATAATCCAGTCATCTTCGGCAACCACGGTTATGGTGGTCTCCTTTGTCAACGCCGGCCTCCTGACCCTGACCCAGTCGATCGGGGTTATCATGGGCGCCAATATCGGCACCACCGTAACGGCCTGGATCGTTTCACTCATAGGATTTACCCTGAATATTTCTTCCCTGGCGCTTCCCGCGGTGGGACTCGGTTTTGTCATGAAAGTGGTAAAGTGGAAACACCGTGACCTGGGTGACATTATCCTGGGGTTCGGGCTGCTCTTTTTGGGGCTCGATTTCCTCACCAAGTCCATGCCTTCCATAAGCGCCGATACCATTTCATTTATCGGCAGGTTCTCGAATTTGGGATTCCTGTCCACCCTGCTGGGCGCGGGCATCGGTGTGGTTATCACCATTATTCTGCACTCATCCAGCGCTTCCACCGCCATTGTACTGACCATGGCCCACGGTGGCCTGATCGGGTTTCCCATGGCGGCGGCCATGATTCTCGGGGCCAATATCGGAACCACCATAGACGCGGCCCTCGCCGCCATCGGCACGAAAACCGCGGCGAAACGGGCGGCCCTGGTTCATATTCTTTTCAATGTGATCGGCACGGTGCTGGCGCTGATTTTCTTTAATCCGCTGCTGTCCCTGGTTTCCTTTATTACACCGGGTCCGGCGGACGGCGTGGGCATAGCGAACCGCCTGGCCATGTTCCACACTATGTTTAACGTGCTCAATACCCTGGTGTTTTTCCCCTTTGTTACGCCCTTCGCAAAGCTGGTCAGTTTCCTTATCAAGGACAAGGACGGCGAAAAGGAGCCGGAACCGTATAAGCTGGAATATATATCCGGCTCAATTCAGGATACACCGGAATTCAATATTCTCCGGGCGGAAAAGGAAATCCGGGACATGGCCGGTATTGCCGCTTCCATGTATTCCCGGATTACCGCTGCCATACAGAATCTCAACGCGGATACGGTGAAGGGTCTCGTGGAGGAGATGCAGGAAAAAGAAGACTACGCCGACCAGATGCGGGAGGAGCTTACCCGGTTTCTTATTGAATGCACCCGGCAGCAGCTTAACCGCCGTTCGGAACAGAATGTATCTCAGCTGCTCCGTATTATCGCGGACCTGGAGGATATGACCGACGACTGTTTCAGTGTCAGCCTTCTCCTGGAGCGGAGTGTCCGCAAGGAACTTCATTTTAAATCAAAGGAAATGGAGGCGCTCCTCCCGTACATCGGGCTGGTTGAGGAATTCCTCAGCTTTGTCCAGGAACAGCTTGGCCACCATCTGACGGAAGAGCAGTCGGAATACGCGGAAAAACTGGAGAATAAGATCGACAAGTCCAGGAACAAACTGCGCAAACTCGGCCGCAAACGTATCGAGGCGGGAGAAAATGTCAAAACCGAGCTGCTCTTTATTGATCTTGTACGGCGCATCGAAAAGCTCGGGGACTACTGCTACAATATTACCGAAGCCCTGTACCACATGCTGTGATGCGAAGGAGCTGTCTGCGGCTACAGGTAGTGAACGGCTTCCGCTCCAATGGTGGTTGCCGGCCCGTGGCCGGGATACGCCCGGATTGAGCCGTCCAGGGCAAACAGCCGTTCCAGGCTTGTTTTCATTGCGTTCCAGTCACCGCCGGGAAGGTCGGTCCTGCCGATTCCGTTTTTAAAAAGAACGTCCCCGCAGAACATGATGCCCGCCTTTTTATCGTGATAGGCGGCGCAGCCGCTTGTGTGCCCGGGGAGATGGAGAACCGTAAAGGGCCCTACGGTATCCCCGTCTTCCAGTTCGATATCCGCTTTGGGCGGTTCTTTGAAGGCTTCCAGCAGCATAACCGCGCCCGCTTCCCGGAGATCAGCCTGATGAATCCTGAGGCTTCCCGGTCCAAGGCGCGCGGCGTCGGCCCGGTGGATGGCTATCTGCGGCTTCGGTTCGTAATGCCGGACCAGGTCCGAAAGAGCGCCGACATGGTCAAAATGGCCGTGGGTCAGCAGGATGTACCGCGGGGAGAGGTTTAACTGTTCAATCCGTGATATAATTGAACCGGCATCATCCCCGGGGTCGATCACCGCGCAGGCGCGGCCCTCCGGCACCCCCGGAATTGGATAGAGCCAGCAATTGGTGGCAAGGGCCCCGACGGGTATCTGTTCAACCATGGAGGTATAGTACCCTGCAGAATAGTAATTTGCTAGCCATAATAGGAGTGGCGGTTTTTTGGTATGTCCTGGTCCCTGTGGGCGGCGCTTTCTGGATCCGCCATACCTGGCGGAAATTCCGCGGCCGTTTTGATGGTCTGCGTCTCGTTCCTCTGCTGGACTATGCCCGGTACCAGGAGAAAACAATCTCCGGAAAAAATTTCCGGTTTCTCGGGGGGATGGAGTCGTTAACCGATGAGGACACCCTCTGGGTGCGGAACCGTGAACTGACCATACCGGTGGCGCTCCATAAGGCCCACGCGTATATGCTCCCCCAGCCGGAAAGCGGCGATTTCTTCGCCCCCTTTGATCCGGGGCAGGAACTTCCCAGGAGGGTTCACTGGGGCAAAATATCAACCATAAACGAAGGAGCCAAGGTTTTTATCGGCGGCCGTCTGGAATTAATAGACGACCGGCTGACCTTTGTGTCCACAAAGGAAGAACCGCTGCTCATTATTTTTTATGATGGTCCCGACAGCTCCCTGACGGTCAGGGCAATCCGGGCGGGCCGGCATACTAACGAATATTGGAACCGTCTGACCCCTTATGCCCTGGCGCTGGGAATTTCGTCACAGCTGCTGATCGCGTTGTCCTATATGCAGCGGCCGGCATTCAGGCTTTCGGCAATCACCGCATTTGCGGCCGCCTTCGGCCCGCTGTTTCCCCTCGTGCCTCCGGGGGTTTTGTTTACGGTTATTTGCGGCCGGTTGTGGTGGCGGGCCAGGATTTACCGGGCTTACCGCGACCTGGTGCGGCTTCCCCTTAAATACATTCCCCCTGATAAAGATGAAGGCAGTCTGCCGGACAATGAACGGTACGGGTATATCCGGTATGCGGTGCTTCCTCCATGGGTTGCGGAAGCTAAATTTCCCCTGACTCCTCCGGGGGTGATCCCGCGGAAACATGAAGTCTGGTATGTATACGGCACGCTCCCCGAAAAAAATCAGGAGCATCCCGGAGGGGATGAATTGGATACGCTACTGCTGAAACCGGATGACCCTTTTGCGACCTACGGGGCTATACCGGGGGATCCGAAAATTCTCGCCCGCCGGTATACGGTGCACGCCTATGTTCTGGAGATTTTATCCTGTATTCTGATGGCCGCCGGAATCGGGCTCAACTGCCTGTTTGTGGCGATGATTCTCTTTTTCTTACTGTGACGCTTCGAGGGAATCCTCGGGCTCGCGGTTTTCCTGTCCCGCCGTTTCGGAAGATTCGAGTTCGGCATCTTTGGAATCACCCCGGGCACGGGCGAAATTAACCGTCAGGGTTCTTCCCCTGAACTGTTTTCCGTTTAAAGCTTCTATGACTTCATTTGCCGCGGATTCCCGGACCTGGACAAAGGAGTAATTATCCAGAATCCTGATAGTGCCGATATCGTCTTTGGATACCGAAGTTTTGGAGTTGATAAGTCCCAGTATTTCCCTGGGGAAAACCCTCCGGTTTCTGCCGATGCTTATAAAAATCCTGACCGCTTCTTCATCCGGCAGGGGATACCGGGTATTCTCACCGCGGGATGAATCTTCCTGATCCGTCTGCCCGCGGCTGTTTTTGCGGGATTGTTTTCCCCGGGGTACAGAAGCGCCCCCCTGTTCAAGCTGCATCAAAAGGTAGGCGGCAAAATACCCCCGGTTGAAGAAAGACACTTCCTTGCGGATCATGGACCGGTATGCGTTGAGCAGATCGATATCAGCTTCCGAGTGGATGCTGCTGACTATTTCCTCAATATGTTTTTTCGTTTTTTCCTTATCAATGTGAGAAGCCATCAGATTTTCCTATTCCTATTATAAAATATTTTACAAATCATGACATATCCGCGTTATTTACTCAATGTGTCCCGCAAATTTACGTAATACCGCGTTGCCAGGGGTTTAAAATATTCACGGAGCAGGACCCGTGAAAACCCTTCCACATGTGAGGGGATATCTATCAATACCTGAAAATACCGGGATTTGTCAACCGACTGGGTAAAACGCTGGAGCAGCGCTTCTCCTATGCCAAGTCCGCGGTATTCCGGAAAAACTTCCAGAACCTTTACCATCAAAATCCGGCCGGTACTGACCGCGGAAATATGCCCCGCGTAATCGCCGCCGCCGGTTTCCGCGATAAGGCTTTCTTCTCCCGGAAAAACCCAGTTGCCGGTCTGCTCCCAGAGGCTGCCCGGCGCCGGCTTCCCCGCGGGTTCGGGACAGCACAGGGCGGCTGACAGTTCCTTAAGGCAGAGGGCATGGAGCTCATCCGCGGATTCCCTGTCCGATGGCTGCGCCTGCCGGAACCGGAAATCTTCGAGAATGAGATCCCCTGTTTCCTCCGGTTCCTCCCCGATCAGGTCGAGTCCCCATTCTTCCCTGAGGCCGTTGTACCATTTGATTATTACCCGGCGCATTTCCCGTTCTTTAAAACTGAACCAGAGCTGTTCCACTTCAGTATGCCGGTTGAGGGCGTTTTTAAACGCCCTGAAAACCCCGCGGCCCTGGTCAAGGGCCTGGACGAGTTCTTCCCGCACTATGGGATTTTTGAAGCCCGCAGCGAACCGTTCCATAAGCCGGAATCCGTCGGAGGATTCCCACCGGGGGATCCCGATATACCGCTGGTCCTGATGGTCCCCAGCGGATGGTTCCCCGCTGATTTCCGCCGCCGTAACCACGATACCTTCCTGGGTGTCCACGAAAAAATCGTCATTCTGGTCTTCCATGGAAAAGAGGATATGGTTGATCAGCGCCTCGGTCAGTTCAAACTGCATACCAGAATTGTAGGTTCATCCGGATACGCCGTCAAGCGGGGGAGCACCAAGTCTGACAATCCGGAAGCGCCCGGGGAAGACGTTGCCGCGGGGCCTGCCGGATAGGAATGGATATGGTTCCTTGTCGGCCTTCGGCCTCGAAAGTCACTCATACCCATTCCTATCCGGCACCCGGTGTTACCAATACGGCCCGGGCGCTTTCCGGCTTAACCGCCTCGGTACTGCCCTTCGCGAGAGGGCGGCTCCCCCTCGCTCCAGCCTCCTCGCGGCAGATCTTTCAGATTTGCCGCTCCGGTGGCTTCCGCTGCCCCCTCTTCGGGTTCCTGGGCGGCAAGTCTTTTAGGAGTTTTGCGGAGCAAAACTCCACAGATATTTCGGCAAGGCTGGAACCAGGTGGAGCAGCCCGCCGGAAAAAACAGCAGCCCAGCAAACAGAAGCAGCAAGCACATGACCATAATAGTAACACCGGGTGGCGTGCAGCGAGGGGCTGAGCGGCTTTCGAGGCCGCAGGCCGCTGGGGAGCCAGCCACTCTGCTGCACGCCAGGACCCGCAGATATGGTTATTCTATGTGTTTGCTGTATATGCAGCCTACTGCTCCCCCCTCACACTGGAACAAAAGTTCTATCTGGTAGATACTGTATGGGATCATTATTCGGAGTAGATTATGCTGGAACAGACCATTAAGAAAGAACGGATACTGCCCATGGAAGGGGTTTATAATGTACGTGACCTCGGCGGATACCGCACAAATCAGGGAACCATAGTTTCCTGGGGAAAGGCATACAGGGCGGGGGATCTCAATACCCTTACCAAACAGGACTTTGCGGTTCTCGAGGAACGGAATATTAACACCGTAATAGATTTCAGGGACCAGGAAGAAAAAGACGCCGCCCCCGACGGGAAAATACGGACCGTTAAACATTGGGAAGAAATACCCATTGAGGCGGGGAACATGATGGAACTGAGCCGGGCCGCCGCCCACGGCCCTCAGGGCGCCGCGCTTATGGCGGAACTTTACCGCGTCCTGGTGCGGGGAACTATTTCCGAATATACCCGGTTTTTCAGCGTAATTTCCGACCCTGCCTGTCCGCCGTTTCTTTTCCATTGCTCAGCGGGAAAGGACCGTACCGGATACGCCGCCGCGCTGTTTTTAGCGGCCCTCGGGGTCGACCGTAAAACCATTTTCGAAGATTACCTGCTCTCGGCGGAATGCGTCTGGGAGAAATACCGGCCCTTCCGCGCCAAAACCCCGGAACTGGCGCCGATGTTTACGGTGGCGGCGGAATACCTCGAAGCGGCCTTTGATGTTATCGAAACCGAATACGGCGGTATGGAAAATTTTCTTTCCCGCCATCTCGGGGCCGATTTAAAACTGCTGGCATCGCTGTATACCGAATCCCCGTAATTTTTTTCTCTTCCGCGGTGGTTTTCTTGAAGATATTTCTCCGTTTTGGGGTTATAGTAGAATTATGATAAAAGCAATTGCAAAACTCATTGTGGCCCTCAACGGCAATGTTAAGGCAAGTCAGATTGCCGCCGGATTTGCCTGGGGACTTCTTCTGGCCCTTGTTCCAGTGGGAATAATCTGGGTTGTGCTGTTCATTGTTTCATTCTTTTTTAAACATAACCACGCGTCAAAACTTCTGGTTATGGCGGTCTTTAAACTTATCGGCCCGTTAACGGCAATCCCCCTCGATCTCCTCGGCTGGGAGATTCTCCATATCGAAGCCCTGCGGCCGGGGCTTACGGTTCTGTACAATACGCCGCTGGTGCCTTTTACCAAATTCAACAACACCCTGGTCGCCGGGGGACTCGCCGCGGGCATCGTACTCTGGATCCCGGTATACTGTATTACCAGAGCCCTGATCCCGCTGTACCGCAACACCCTTGCTCCCAGAATCAGGGAAAGCCGGTTTGTGAAAGCCGTAAAAAAAGTCCCCCTGATTTCATCCATCGCAAAAGCCGTTTCATCCCTTTCGGATGTACACAAAGCGGTAAACTAGGGAGAAGGAACCATGGCGGAAAAGAAAGAAAAAATCCCTGGGATGTTCCGGAAACCCATTCCGGAAAAACGTTTTGAGAAGCGGCTGCTGAAATATATCGAACAGCCTGCCGAAAAGAAATTTTTCCGGTCCTGCTTTGAACTCCGGGACGGCCGGTATCATATTGTTTCCGGCCTTGACGGGAAAGCCCAGAAACGCCTCAAGGTCCTGGCAAAGGCGATACGGACCAACCGAAAAATGACGGTGCGGATACTCCCTCTCGTCTTCGCGGTTGTTCTGGTTGCCGCCATTGGGATTTTCATAACCGTGTTTATGAATCCCCTTATTGAAAGCGGAATTGAAAAGGGCATGGAAACCATTTTTGAGGCCCGGGTCGATGTGGACCGGTTCAACCTGAACCTCCGGCGGCTCCAGGTCAGCATAGGTTCCATCACCGTGGCAAACCGCGATAAGCCCATGCAGAACCTTTTCCAGATTGGCCGTATGGAATTCAGACTTAATCCCGCGGCAATCTTCCGGGGGAAAGTGTATATAGAAGAAATCCGGGCCGATTCCCTGCAGTTCGGCACTGCCCGGCGGGTCTCCGGGGCGCTTCCGGCGTATAAAGCCAAGGAACAGCAGCCAAAGGAACCGAAGGCCGAACTCCCGCCCCTGATTGACCTGCAGAATTTCGACGCCCAGGCTCTGATAGACCGGGAGTACGCCAAGCTGATGACTCCCAAGGCCTATGACGCCGCGGAAGAAGCCATCAATACGGCTATAGATAAATGGCAGGGTCAGGTCGCGAATATTGAAAACCGGACCGAGGAACTGCAGGATACCGCCCGTCCGGTGATGGCTATCAACATCAAGGAGCTTACGACCCCCGAGGCAATAACCGGAGCTATCCGGGATATCACCGCCCTGGTTAAATCGGTCCAGGGCGCTGTGGATGATGTTACCGCTGTTGTGGAGGGCGTCCAGGAGGATGTGGAAACCGTTAAGTACCTGGAACAGCTGGCCAGGAATTCGGTGACCGGCGATATCGACCATCTCAAGTCGTACCTGGATTTTGGGAGCGGCGCCGCCCTGAACGCCCTGGAGCCTTCAATTAAGGAAATCCTTACGGATACCGCCGAAGAGTATATTGCCTACGGTATACGGGCCCTGGAGGTCCTTGAAAAAATAAAAGCCCTGTCGGAAAGTCTGCCCAAGCAGGAAGCCAAGAAAAACCAGCCCCCGACGTTCCGGGGCCGGGATGTGGCTTTTCCGTCGGCGGAGTATCCCCGGTTTTTCCTGGGCATACTGGCTTCGGATTTTACGATTAACGATTGGCGGTGGGGATTTGATCTCCGGGGGGTCAGTTCCGATCCCGATCTTTCAAAACAGCCGGTGGTCCTTGACCTGGGGGTGTCCGAACTGGCTGACGGCGGAAAGGTTCTCCGGGATTTTGCTTTCCTGGGAAGCGCCGATTTCAGATCATCCGCGCCGGAATTATTCAGTGTTGACTTTACCGGCAGCGGCTTCGCGGTAAAAATCGGGGATTACCTCAAGGATGCCGGAATAGGCGGATTCACCGGGAACGCCGCGTTCTCCCTGGACTTTTACGGTACCAGGACCGGCGGAATGGGCGGCGGCGGGGATATTGCCATCACACAGGCGGCGCTGGTAGATCCGGCGGGCACCCTGGCTGAGGCCATGGATGAGGCCATACGGTCGGTTGAAAAGGTGGCGCTCCAGATAGGTTACGACCGTCTTCCCGAAGGGGACGATGATTTTACCCTCTCCACCAATCTCGGCGAGCTTGTTCTGGATATCCTTAAGCGTACCGCCGAGCGCTACGCCCGGCAGGCCGCGGCGGAAATCGAACGGGTGGTCCGGGAATACGTTTCGGCGCATCTTGAAGGGAAGCTGCTTTCCGGGGAACAGCTGGATCTTCTTTTCGATATCGCCAAGGGCGATCAGAATGCCCTCAACCAGCTGCAGAATACCCTGGAGGAAAAACAGCGGGAACTGGAACGGCGGATCCAGGGCGCGGTTGATGAAGTCCAGCAGCAGATAGAAGACGCGGCGCTCCAGGTCCAGAACCAGGCCGAAGCGGCGGCGGCGGAGGCAAAACGCCAGGCCGAGGAAGCCCAGCGACAGGCTGAGGCTGCCGCGGAAGCAGCCCGCCGCCAGGCCGAAGAAGCCGCCGCCCAGGCCGCGGCCGAGATAAAACGCCAGGCCGAGGAAGCGGCGGCGGAAGCCAAACGCCAGGCGGAAGAAGCCGCCCGGGAGGCGGCCCAAAAGGCGCTGGAAGACGCGGCCAAAAAATCAGGGATTCCGCGGCTGCCGTTCTAGCGGCGGCGGTCAGTCCTGTTCCGCGCCGCGGACGAAATGGTTTCTCCGGATAAATTCCGTGGGCGTATAGCCCACGTATTTTTTGAACACCGTACTGAAGTACTTGTAATCCTCGAAACCTGTGTTTTCCGCGGCTTCATACACCCGCTGCTGTCCCCGGCTGAGCAATGCGATTGCCTGCCTGATGCGGAACCGGTTAAGCAGCACCGTAAAGGTGCTGCCGGTATATTTTTTTAAATTTTCGTTGAGGCTCGTGGCGCTGATCCCGAGTTCGGAACTCATTGCCTGGAGGGAGATCTTTTCCCGGTAATGGTTTTCGATAAAGGAAAGGGTTCTTTGAATATTTTCCGGAACAGATCCGGTGCTTTCCGGCGGCCAGATAAGTCCGGCGATTTTGCTCCGGTCAATGATTTTGGCGTATTCGTCCAGGATACGGTAATTGTTCCGCCGGTCAAGCTTACCGATTGCCTTTGTCAGGGCGGCTTCAAGTTTTTCAATTTCCACGGGTTTCAGTAAGTATTCGCTGACCCCAAGCCGGATGGCATCCCGGGCGTATTCAAATTCACCGTATCCTGAAATAATGATGGATTCATACTGTACTTCCCCGCAGGTTTCCCTGATCATATCGGGACCGTTCTTTAGGGGCATTTTTACATCGGTAATGACAATATCCGGTTTCATGGTCCGGATTTTTTTTATTCCCTCTTCGCCGTCCGCCGCTTCACCGACAACAATGCAGCCCAGCTTCTTCCAGTCAACAGAGAAAATCAATCCTTTGCGGATTATGGTTTCATCCTCCGCGACAAGTACCTTGTACATGGACGCTCCGCGTTCTTCAGGATTACTGTTCATTATAGGGAAGGGTGATGCGGATTTCCGTTCCGACCCCCGGGGCGGAAGTTATCGCCACACCGTAGTCCCTTCCGTACAGAAGCTGCAGCCGCCGGTGTACATTATAGATGCCGATATGGACCGAGCCGGGACGGGAAGTCTCGACAATGGTTTTTATTTCCCGTTCCTTTTCCGGCGTCATCCCTTCGCCGTTGTCCCGGATATAAATATACAGTGTATCACCGATCTTTTTAAACGCAAGGCCGATGGTTAATTTTTCTTTGGTTGCATAGGCGTATTTTATGCTGTTCTCAACAAAGGGCTGGGCGATAAATTTAGGAATACGGCAGCTGCGGATTTCGCCTTCAATAGAAACTGTGTATTCCAGGCGTTCATCGAGGCGCGCTTTCTGCAGTGCGAGGTAATCCTCAAGGTAAACAATGTCGTCTCCAAGCCGGACTTCCGGGCTGTCACGGTTTATGGTGTACCGCAGTATTCCCGCCAGACGGGTAATAGTTCCAGCGACGGTTTCCGTATCGGTTCCCATATAAATCATATATTTGAGCATTTCCAGGACATTGAAAATAAAATGAGGGTTGAACTGTTCTTCCAGCTGCGCGATCTCCGTGACCCGCTGGAGGTCGCTAACCTCCCGGTTTTTTTCCAGGAGCAGGGCCAGTTCCTGCACCATATGGTTATATTCCTGCGCCAGGAGGTAGAATTCATCATCCGAATCCAGTACCACCTTGTATTCCAGATTGCCCCGCTGGAATTCCCTGATCGCCTCCATAAGCTTCGCCAGGGACTTGGTATTCTGCCGCGACATGCTTCCGGCAAGCCGGAAGGTCACGAAAAAAATCAGCACACAGGATACCAGGAAAAAAAGCAGATGCTGGGTGATGGTCGTTTGGGAAGTAATAAATGAGGAAATCGTGTAAACCCGGATACCGTAACCGGGGAGCACCGAAGAGACCATGTGGTATTGGCTGCCGTTCATTTCAAACAGTTCATTGTCCGTTTCCGGATTAAATTTCCCTCTGCTGTCCCTGACAAGCTCATCGGTGGTAAAGATCACGTTGTCGAAACTGTCGGTAACGATGGTTTTTGCCGCCTGGGTGTCCGCGCTGACCGCGCTCCATCCGGGGCTGAGGGTTTCGAGGACAATGTATCCAGCGGGCCTGCCGCCCTGAATCACCGCCCGCCCGAAGCTGAACAGGGACACCTGGCCTTCCTGGTAGCCCCTGAGGCGTATTCCATGAACGGAAGACTGAGGAGCGCGGCCCATCTTTTCAGCGAAGGAGACAAATCCGGATGTGTCGTTTTTGTTCCAGTATCCGGCCCAGGCATTGGAAATGAGAGGAATTCCCCGGTCATCCAGGATATAGAAAATACATTTTACTTCCCGCTCCGCGTTGAACCCGTAGAGGATTTCGTAGAGCTGGGTTTCTCCGGTTCCGTTTTCGAGGTAGACAGTTACGGCGGGGTTTTGGACGAGCCGTTCCAGTTCCCCGGTATAGGCATCGAAGATGGTTTCCAGTCTGCCGGCAACGATTCTGTTGGCGTCCCGGTTGTGGTTGACCACGCCGAGGCGGAGCAGAAAGGCGGTAAACAGGGAAAACAAAATAAGCACCGTCAGGGCCGGTATGAGGGCGTATAAAAAGAATGATTGTTTAACCTTTTTCTGAAAGGATTTTCCCATCGTTCCTGCCGAATCCGCGCGCTCCGCTGCAGAGCAAAGGATAAAGTAAAACTTTTTACCCGGCAACCCCCGCGGCCGGACAAGGCAGCGGGGATTACATAAAGCAGCGGAACCGGTCCCGCCGGAACGGAGGCGCCCATGAGGGCCAATCCCGCTGCCGGGGTTACATTTCCAGTTCCTTTTTTCCGGTGACCTTGAAGAAAATAAGCAGTGTTACGACCGTGGTCAGCGTCAGGATTGACGACAGAGCCGCCGCGGTGCCGTTGTTCCCGTGGAGAACTTCAGTGTAAATACTGATGGTCAGTGTCCGTGTCCGGGTTGTGTACAGCAGAATGGACGAACTCAGTTCCGTTATAACCGAAAGCCAGCTCATCAGCGCGCCGGAAATTACCCCGGGGAGCATCATAGGCAGGGTAACCATAAAAAACGCCTTGATGTTTGAGGCCCCGAGGCTTACGGCCGCTTCCTCGATGCTGGGACTTATCTGGTGCAGGATAGCGGCGCTGGACCGCAGAGTATACGGCAGCCGGCGGATGATCCACGCGAGGATGATGATGAAGGCTGTTCCGCTCAGGAGCAGGGGCGGCTTGTTGAACGAAATCAGCAGGGCAATACCCAGCACGGAACCGGGGATAATATAGGGAACCATAGAAACCGTATCGAGGATATTGTTCAGGGTGTTCCTGCGTTTCACCGAAACATAGGACACCAGCACCCCCAGGAGGACAATACAGGCGATAGCGATAATCCCGAAAACGTATGTATTGACGATGGAGCTCCCCATTTTGCTGAAGCCCTTGGCGTAGCTTTCCAGGGAAAATTCAGCCTTAAACAGAGTCCCGCTGGTTTTCAGAAATGATGTGGTAATAACCACCAGCTGGGGCATGATGGTCATCAGGGTGAAAAAGTAACAGAAACCGTGGGCGAGGATGTTTTTTATTCCCCCGCAGGGCTTGGCCTCCATGGGGTTCATCGAGGATGAACTCACCGCCTTTTTATTGGTGATGTATTTCTGCCCGATAAAGATCACCAGGGTAATCACGATGGTGATGACGCTCAGGGCCGCCGCGAAACCGTCGTCGCCGCCCACTTCGCTGATGAACTCGTTGTATATGAGCACCGGCATGGTTTTGTATCCCTCGCCGATCAGCATGGGCGTACCGAAGTCGGCCATGGCCCGCATAAAGACCAGGAGCGCGCTGGCGAGGAGTGTGGGGAGAACCAGGGGAAGGATTATTCTCACCATGATTTTAAAACTCCCGGCGCCCAGGCTTTCCGCCGCTTCGCTCAGGGATTTATCCAGGTTGTTGAAGGCTCCGGTCATGTACAGGTAAATCAGCGGCGCCAGCTTAAGGGTGAATACCATGAGTATTCCGCCGAACCCGTAGATCCCGGGAAGCTGGACCGAAAACAGGGCATTCATGATCCGGGTCAGAACGCCGTTCCTGCCGAAGAGCACCACCCAGGAATAGGCTCCGATAAAGGGCGGCGACAGGATGGAAATCATGATCATGATATTCAGAAGCTGCTTCCCTCTGATCCGGACGGTCTTCATAATATACGCCAGAAGGCTCCCCATGACCGCGGTGAGCAGGGTCACCAGGAGCGTAACCTTGAAGCTGTTAAAGAGCGCTCCGTAGTAATAACTTTTGCTGAAGAACTTGGCGAAGTTTTTCAGTGTCCATTCCCCGGTGGCGGTACTGCGGATACTCTGGATCAGTATGGTTCCCAGGGGGTATATCAGAAAAAGTATGAAAAAAGCCAGCGCGGCGAAGGTGACGATATGCCAAAAATCGAGCTTTGCCCTAAGCTTCTGCCAGATCATTGTGCACCTCCTTCATCAGGCTTTTTTCTCCGTCCGGGGTAAAGACGTTGATCTTGTTCTTTTTGATCCGGAGCTTGATTTTTGCCCCCCTGGCAAGAATCCTGTCGGTTTCGGATTCCTGGATGACCTCAACCTGCTCTCCTGATTCCAGATCCGCCACGTAATGGGTGGTGCTGCCCAGGAAGATACTGTCCGCAACGGCCGCGCCGATTCCCGGGCCGTCATGGCAGATTATGAATTCCTCCGGGCGTACGGATACTTTTACCGTTGAATAATCCGAAGCTCCGGCATCCATGGTGGTCAGTTCCTCGGTATAGCCGCCGGCCATGGTGACCGAAGACCCGCCGCTTATTTCCGCGTCGAGGATGTTTGAGCGGCCGATGAATGTGGCCACAAAAAGATTGGCCGGCCGCTGGTACAGCGTCTGGGGGTCGCTCACCTGCTGGATGATTCCTTTATTCATCACCGCGATGCGGTCGGAGATGGCCAGGGCTTCTTCCTGGTCATGGGTAACGTACACCGTTGTTATACCGATTTTGTGCTGAATGTCCTTGATGGCTCCCCGCATTTCAACCCTGAGTTTCGCGTCCAGGTTGGACAGGGGTTCGTCCAGGAGCAGAACCTCGGGATGGATGACAATGGCCCTGGCCAGGGCTATGCGCTGCTGCTGGCCTCCGGACATCCGGTCGGGTTTGCGGTCCCGGAGCTCATGGATCTGTACGATCTTAAGGATTTCATCCACCTTCTCTTGTATGTCGTTCCCCGGTACCTTCCGGTTTTTCAGCCCAAAGGCGACATTCTGGGCGACGGTCATGTGGGGGAAGATGGCGTAGTTCTGGAATACCATGCCGATATTCCGTTTGCTCGTGGGTATGTGATGGATCGGCTTCCCGTCAAATTCAATACTCCCTCCCTCAATGGTATTGAAACCGATAATCGCCCGGAGCAGGGTGGTTTTGCCGCACCCCGACGGGCCAAGGAGAGTAAAGAGTTCACCGTCCCGTATTACGAGATCGAGGCCGGGAATTACCGTGTGGCTGCCGTATTTTTTTACGATATCTTTCATCTGAATGGAAACACTCATTCAACATTTCTCCCGAAAAAAAGACCCCAAAATCTGATACTGTATTTTGGGGTCCGGTTGCTGCACAGGGGACCCGGACAGTGTCCGGGTTCGTAAGATTATTTGCTCTGGGCCGTGGCAAAGAGGTCGGAATATTTTTCCACCACCATGTTTTTATTATCCACCGGCCACATGATGTCTTCTTTGATGGTGGTTATTTCCTCGATGGGTGTCATAAGGTCTGAAACCCCCGCGCCTCTGGCCACCGGCCGGACACCGAGTTCGGTACCCATCCGGTTCTGTACGTCCACGGAAATACAGTAGTCAATGAAGCGCCGGGCATTGTTGGGGTGCTTGGCGCCTTTGACCACCGCGGCGGCGGCATCCTTGAATATGACCCCTTCCTTCATATAAATAACTTTTACCGGCGCGCCCGCGGCGATGAGGTCGATAACCGGACCTTCATAGGTGAGCCCCACCACGTATTCGCCGTCGGCCACACCTTTGTACGCGCTGGAGGAGCTCCCCGCCACTTTGCCGTTGAGATTGCGGATGAATTTATCAACGTAATCCCAGGCTTCGGGAGAATTGGGGTCTCCGTTTTTGCCCATGGCATACAGCATATTTATAACGTGGTTGTACGCCGAACCGGAGGAGGCGGGGTCGCTGTGGACGATTTTGCCCTTCAGCGCGGGATTAAGCAGGTCCGCGTAGCCTTCGACCTTGATATTGCCGATCAGGTTGGTGTTAATGATCAGAACGCTGGGGGTACTGTTAAAGCGGGTCAGGTACCCTTCGTCGTTTTTGTGGCCCTCGAGCTGGGTAATCTCATTGGGAGAAACGTAATCTTCAAGGAGTTCCCGTTTGGGAATGAGCAGCGACGGCGAACCGCCCCAGATTACGTCCGCCAGGGGATTGGCTTTTTCCGCTTCCAGGCGCTTCATGAGTTCGCCCATGCCCGCGGCGATAATCTCGGTTTTGATCCCGGTTTCTTCTTCAAAACCTTTAATAACAAGGTTGATAAGTTCTTCCCGGGCGGGGGTATATATGGTAAGAACCTTTTGTTCCTCACCGGATCCGCCGGAACTCTGATTCTTATTGCTGTTTCCGCACGAAACCAGCATAGCCGCCGCCAGGGATACTAATACTACCCATGGTCCCAGTTTTTTAAGTACCGCCATTTTTTCCTCCTACAGTAAAAACGGATACGGGATACATCTTTTAAAGTTTTTGCACAAATTTATTCCGTGGGACAATTTTAGGGCCGTTTTTTTCTGGGAACAATCCTAAAAAATCACAATAGGGTTTAAAAAATAACGGATTCCGGGTATAGGAAAAGAAGCATGGGATGCCGGTTCCCGGCACCCCGCGTTACCATTATGGCATGCTTCTTTACCTATACCCGGCCTCTGGAGATGGGGTGATTTGTATGTTTAGGGCAGGGCGTCTGTGCGGGGGTTAGGGGCAACAAAGCGGGTTAAGCCGGGAAGCACCCGGAACCAGAAGTGGGGGTAGTGTAAGACCCGCGAAGCGGGGCTGAAACGAGGGGGAGCCGCCCTCTTTTTGGGCAGCACTGAGACGGTTGAGCCAACAAGCATCTGGGCCGTACTGGTAACGCCGGGTGCCGGATGAGAATGGGTATGAGCGACTTTCGAGGCCGGAGGCCGCTGAGGAGCCATACCCATTCTCATCCGGCAGGACCCGCAAATGCGGTTCCACAGATGCTTGTTGGCTTGTCAGTCCCGGTGCTCCCCCTGCTTGACGCGGGGTGCATAAAACCGGAGAATGTAATAGTATTCTATAAAGAAGGAGCGATATATGAGTATCATTGAATATGTAGAAGCCCGAGAGATTATTGATTCCCGGGGCAACCCCACGGTTGAAGTGGATGTCGTCCTCGAAGACGGTTCCATGGGACGGGCGGCGGTTCCCTCAGGTGCATCCACCGGTGAGCATGAAGCGGTGGAACTCCGGGACGGTGACAAGAGCCGCTATCAGGGCAAGGGTGTCCTTAAGGCAGTGGACAATGTAAATAATATCATCGCCGCCGAAATCCAGGGCCTGGACGCGCTGGAACAGGTGGATATTGACCGGACTATGATCGAACTCGACGGCACGGAAAACAAGGGCAAACTGGGAGCCAACGCGATTCTCGGCGTTTCCATGGCAACCGCCCGGGCCGCGGCTAATTTCCTCGATATTCCCCTGTACCGGTACCTCGGAACTTTCCACGCCAACCTGCTGCCGGTGCCCATGGCCAACATCATCAACGGCGGCAAGCACGCGGACAATAAGGTCGATTTCCAGGAATTCATGGTCATGCCCGTGGGCGCAGAATCCATGCGGGAAGCCGTGCGCTGGACCTCGGAGATTTTCCATACCCTCAAGGGTCTGCTCAAGGACGCGGGAAAAAACACCGCCGTCGGTGATGAAGGCGGATTCGCCCCCGACATCGGCAACGAGGAAGCCCTGGACTTTATCATGAAGGCCACCGAAAAGGCCGGCTATAAGCCCGGTGAACAGATCTGCATCGCCCTGGACTGCGCCAGCTCCGAGCTGTTCGACGAAGGCGGCAAGAAGGGATACAAATTCTGGAAATCAAATCCCGATAAGCTGTTCTCCGCCGACGAAATGATCGAAATCTACACCAAATGGGTGGACAAATACCCCATCATTTCCATCGAAGATCCCCTGGATCAGAACGACTGGGACGGTTACGTAAAGATGACCAAAGCCCTGGGTTCCAAGATCCAGATCGTCGGTGACGACTTCTTCGTAACCAACACCAAGCGGCTCGAAAAAGGCATCGACATGGGCGCCTGTAACTCCATCCTGATCAAGGTCAACCAGATCGGAACAGTTACCGAAACCTACGAAGCCGTGGAAATGGCCAAACGCGCCGGGTACACCGCGATTATTTCCCACCGCTCCGGCGAAACCGAGGACAGCTTTATCGCGGACCTCGTAGTAGCCCTGGAAGCCGGACAGATCAAAACCGGTTCCATGAGCCGCACCGACCGGGTCTGCAAGTACAACCAGCTGATGCGCATTGAGGATATGCTGGAAGGCGTTTCCGAATACGCCGGCAGGAAGGCTTTCTACAATATCAAGAAGTAGCCCTGATTTCCGGGAATGAAACCGGACTCGCGGTATAACGGCTGTCCCGGAAATCCGGACAGCCGTTTTTTATTCTGATTCTGTTTTGGAGTGCCCGCCATGAACAGCTATTACCCTGAGATGGAATTCGTAAAAAAACAGAACGGCTGCGTTATCCGGCCCGCAAAGGCGGCAAGAAAAACACGGATATTGGTTGCGGTGCCCGTAGCTTTTGTCAGCCTGCTTATGGTAATCACCGCTGTGTCCGCCGGAATCGCCGGAGCTCCCCTCCGGCAAATAGCCAGTTTTGCGGTGCTGGCGGTTGTGTGCTGTGCCATTGTCTTACGGAATTTCAGCGAAGATACGATTTTTATTGACCAGGGAGCGGGAACAGTTCTTTTTGAATTGGGAATGCCCTTTCTTAAGAACCGGATTGTACTGGAAATTTCCCGGATAAAAAACGTTTCCCTCAGCAACCAACGCGCAAAAGACCGGCACAGCGAGTTTTACGTATATTCCCTGGATATCATTGATACGGAAGACCGGGCATACCGGGTACTCCAGTCGCTTAATTACGGCAGTGCCCTGACGGAAAAGGCCGCTGCCCTGGGCGGTATTCTCGGAGTGCCGGCGGAGGATCGCCATGATACGGATGGTTCCGAAATATACCGGGAACGGATGGTGTAGGCGGTTCTGAATCCCTGGGGTTACCGGTTCCAGGGGCAGAGGATTTTTTCCAGGATATCCACCAGACCGAAGAGCAGAAGCCCCAGCAGGCTGAGGGCCATGATCGCCGCGTACATTTCAGGGTAGGCGATCCGGGTCCACGCGTCGATGATGAGGTAGCCCAGGCCCGTGTCGGTGGCAAAGGTTTCCGCCAGGAAGAGCACCGCCACGGCGGTTCCCAGGCTTACCCGGACGGAGGTGAAAAGGTCCGGCAGGGCTGAAGGGATGATGACGTGCCGGATAATGCCGGTCCTGCCCGCTCCCAGGGAACGGACCGACGCGATGAGTTCCTCCGGCACCCGTTTGGAGGAATCCCGGGCCGCCACCAGGATCTGGCTGAAAATTATGAACCCCAGCAGAAAGATTTTCGACGCTTCCCCCAGCCCCAGGATGAGCATAATAATCGGAAGAAACGCGGCCTTGGGCAGAGGATGGAGTATATAGATTACGGGTGAAACCACGGCGTTGATCCGCGGGGACCGTCCCGCCGCGAGGCCCAGGGCTGCCGCGGGGATAAAGCTGGCGGTGAAGGCCCAGAAGATCCGGGAAATGCTTGCCCCCAGATGGCGGGCAAGGACACCGGCCGCGCCAAGCCGGACAAGTGCCTGCGCCGCCGTTCCGGGGCCGGGAAGGAAGGGCCTTTTCATGACCGCCGCCGCCAGGCTCCATAAGAGTACAATCGCCGCGAGGACCGCGGCAATGCCGGCAGCCTTCCGGAGGATATCCCTGGATTTGCCCGCCGGGGTTTCCGGTTTTTTTGCCGCGGCCAGTTCCGGGGCTGAAGCCCTCATCGGTTTTCCTCCCTGGAATCTTTCAGGTAATGCCGGATGGTTCCGCAGAGTTCCTGGAAACGGGGATCTTCCCGAAAATCCCGGGCTTCATCCTTTTGTACCGCGAAGTGTTTTGAAATGGTCCCGGGATTCCGGCCGGTCATGACAAAGACGTTTTCGGACAGGTACACCGCTTCCTCAATGGAATGGGTCACCATAATAATAGTGAGGTTTCTTTTTTTCCGTACTGAAAGCAGGAAATCCTGGGCATCCTCCCGGGTAAGCGCGTCGAGACTTGAGAAAGGCTCATCCATGAGGAGCAGATCCGGTTCCGCGGCCAGGGACCGGGCGATGGCCAGACGCTGTTTCATGCCGCCGGAAAGCTGCCGGGGATAGAGCTTCCTGAATTTCCAGAGGCCGAATTCCTCAAGGATAGGCAGTACTCGCTCACGGCGGCGGCTTTTCTCCATGCCCGCTACCGTCAGGGGAAGCTCAGCGTTGGCCAGTACGGTCTTCCACGGCAGGAGTCCGTAATCCTGAAAAATTACCGATGTTGTTTTCCGTATTCCCGAGACAGGAATCCCGTCAATGGTGATCCGCCCGGACAGCGGTTTAAGCAGTCCCGCGGCCGCGTGGATAATACTTGTTTTGCCGCAGCCCGACGGGCCGAGGACAGCGGAAATACTCCCCGCCGGAAAAACAGCGGCGGCCGATTCAACAGCCTTCACCGTTTCCCCGCCGGGAAGGGGATACTCTATTGTAAGATCCCTGATATCTACCATTCAGCCACGGCCCGGGTATCCACCAGGTCCGATGCGCGCAGATCCGCGGAAAGAAGATTCCGGCTTTTAAGCCAGGTAATGGCGCCCGCGATCTGATCATCCGCGGGAAGGCTTGGTTTCCGGTAGGTAACAAACCGGTACGCATCCCGGACTTCCGCGGGGAACGACGCCTTTTCCACCAGGTAATCCCGGTACGAGTCAGGGTCGGCGTTTATTTTCTGCGCGGCCTTGTCGTAGGCCCGGTAAAAACGGCGGACATCTTCCAGCCGGGAATCCAGAACTTTCTTTGAAAAAAGCAGGATTCCCGCGTCGATTCCGGTGGTGTCCGTGGTGGCCAGAAGCACCGCGCCCCGTTCCACCGCCGCGGTCAGCAGGGGCTCGGGAAGTCCCGCGGCGTCGAGCTGTCCGGTGATCACCATTTCCATACGCACAGGCATGCGCGGAACAGATACCGCGTCATACCCTGTTATGGGAATACCGGCGCTGCCCAGGAGCGCGTCCACGGTATACTGGATAATGGTATTGGTCGAAAGACCGATCCGTTTTCCGCGGAGCCCCTGGAGGGTTCTGTTATTTGAAACCGGGGAACCCACAATTCCGTAGCGGCCGTCGGTCAGGCTGGTTACCTTCATGTCGAATCCGCCGGCGGCAAAAAACGCCGCCGCCAGGAGATCCGAAATAGCGCCGTCCAGACGGCCGGCCTGGATCGCCGCGTCCCGCTCCTGGGGATTAAAGAACGATACCAGTTCGACTTCAACATTTTCCCGGGTAAAAAAACCTTCATCCCGGGCGACCATAAACGGAAGGGAATCCGCGTCGGGAAGTATCCCGACCCTGAGGGGCGCCGCGGCGGCAAAACACGGAAACAGAATCAGCAAACTCATAACGAAGAAAGGCACGCGAAGTTTTTTCATTTTATACTCCTTAATTACTCCACCGTTTAAATAACGTATGATCCACCGAAAGGCGGTCGAGAATTTTTCCCGCGACAAAATCAACGAGGTCGTCTATGGTTTTCGGTCCGTGGTAAAAACCCGGCGCGGCGGGCAGCACCGCGGCGCCCGCCTCGGCGAGGGCCGTCAGGTTCCGCAGATCGATCACGGACATCGGCGTCTCCCGGGGAACGAGAACCAGGGGGCGCCCTTCCTTGAGGGCAACCAGAGCCGCCCGGTGGATCAGGTTTACGGAAATTCCCGAAGCGATGGTCCCCGCCGAACTCATCGAACAGGGAACAATCACAGTCCCATCCAGCCGGAACGATCCGCTGGCGGGCGGGGCGGAGAGATCCTCCGGCGGGTAAACCCGTTCCGCGGGAAGGTTCAGCTCAGCGAGCCACGAAGCGAAGGGCCGCTTGGTTTCTTCCTCAATGACCTTCATTCCCCACCGGGAAATCACCCCGTGGACCTCATGGCCCGCCGCAGTTAAAGCTTTGATTGTACGGAGTCCGTACACCGAACCGCTCGCGCCGGTGATGCATATCAGATATCTGCCGTTTTTTATTTCCATTTTTTACCCGATCCTCCGGTGTTTACCGGAAAAAAATCCCAGAGTCATCATATATAAATATCGAGAACCGTTCCAGCGAGTACCACCAGAGGCAGAATCTCATTGATTGAATAACTGGCGATCCGGATGTGCCGCTCGGTTTTGCCCAGGGCAATGATATGCTCCGCCGCCAGCATGGCCGTTCCCGCCGCGACGCCGCAGAGGTATATCCAGGACAGATCCCAGAAAAGGGGCAGCATGAAAAGCCCCGCCACGGTTCCGCAGTGGGAAAGCACGGCAATGATCCGCGCTGCCTTGGGCCCGAAGCGCGCGGGAATTGAGTGGAGCCGTTCCGCCCGGTCGAATTCAATATCCTGGAGCGCGTACAGAATGTCGAACCCCGCGACCCAGAGCGCGTGGGCTCCGGCAAGGACGAAGTACCGGAATTCGAATCTTCCCGAAATGGCTATAAATGAACCCATGGGCGCGCAGGCGCAGGCAACCCCGAGCCAGTAATGGCACAGCCAGGTAAAGCGCTTGCTGAAGGAGTAGCCTCCGATGAGGAAAGCCGCGGCGGGCAGGAGAATGACGCACAGCGGATTCAGCAGGGCGGCGGAAACCACCAGGATCACGCACAGTATTCCGGCGAAAATGAGGAGCGCCTTTTTTGAGAGCCTTCCGCTGGGAAGGTGGCGGTCAGCGGTGCGGGGATTCTTCGCGTCGATATCCGCATCGATGACCCGGTTCAGGGCGTTTGCCGCGTTCCTGCCGGATGCCGCCGCCAGGATAATAAGCACCACCTTTTTCAGCGGCGGATGGCCCGCTGTTTCCAGCAGAATGGCCATCACCGCGAAGGGCAGGGAAAACAGGGTATGGCGGAAAATCACGGCGTCGCCGATCAGACCCAGACGTCTCCCCGCGGCGGCGGCCAGACTCCTAAAGCCCATATTCCTTCCAGCGCCGGTTTACCAGATCCACAATCGCGTCGTCCATTTTGAGGGGCGATGGCCAGGGCCGGGTATGGCCCTCGTCGGGCCCTTTCCGGGTCGCGTCCAGGCCGATCCTGGTGCCGTACCGAGGGAGCGGCGAGGAATGGTCCAGGGCGTCCAGGGGGCCGTCACTGAACACGATATCCCGGCGGCCGTCGGTATTGTTGAAAGCCCGCCAGGCGACTTCGGACACGTTCTTGGGGTCCACTTCCTCATCCACGATGATAATGAGTTTGGTGTACATCATCTGTCCCATTCCCCAGAGGAAATTCATGACCTTCCTGGCCTGTCCGGGGAACCGTTTGCGGATGGAGACAATGGCGCAGTTGTGGAACACACCTTCCAGGGGCATGGAAAGATCGACAATCTCCGGGCAGATCTGCTTCAGCAGAGGAACGAAAAGCCGCTCCGTGGCTTTGGCCATCCAGCAGTCTTCCTTGGGGGGAATACCGACAATGGTGGCGGGATAGACCGGCTGCTTCCGCCGGGTTATGCGTTCAAGATGAAAAACCGGGTAGTCGTCCTCCAGGGAGTAGAAACCCGTATGATCTCCGAAGGGGCCTTCCCGCCGGATCTCATCGGGGTCTACATAGCCTTCCAGAACGAATTCCGCGTCTGCCGGAACATCCAGATCGCTTAGGGTCGCCTTGCAGTTCTCGGCACTCTTTCCCCGGAGGAATCCGGCAAAGAGCATCTCCCAGATCCCCTCGGGCAGGGGCGCCGTGGAGGCGTAGGTCACCGCGGGATCGCAGCCCAACGCCACCGCCACGGGCATTCTCTTTCCCAGGGCCTTGTATTTCTGGAAGAAGTGGGCTCCGTCCTTGTGGAGGTGCCAGTGCATGCCCGCGGTTTTGTTGTCGTAGACCTGCATGCGGTACATGCCCACATTCTGGATTCCCGTTTCCGGATCCTTGGTGCAGACCAGCGGAAGCGTCAGGAACCGGCCGCCGTCTTCGGGCCAGCACTTGAGCACCGGCAGGCTGTCAAATCCCGCTTCGTTGTCGATCACTTCCTGGCATTTGGGGTGTGAAACCTTTTTCGGGAAAAAGCTCATCGCCAGGGGCAGTTTGGGCAGCGCCTCCGGCACCGTCCTGAGCAGGCTGAAATCCTTGAGCTGGGTCCATGCCCATGCGATGAGGTCTTCGATTTCCTTGGCCTTGGCGTCGAGGCTTTCCGCGCCGAAGGCCATGGCCATGCGCTTTTCGCTGCCCATGGCGTTGATGAGCAGGGGATAATCAGAGCCTTTTACGTTCTCGAACAGCAGCGCCGGGCCGGTTTCCCGCATGACCCGGTCCGCAATCTCGGTAATCTCCAGCTCGGGGTCAACCTCCGGGCGTATCCGTTTAAGCTCCCCGGCTTTTTCCAGGGCAGCCATGTAATCCTGTAAATCCTTGTATGCCATGGGAAAACTATACCAGAAGCGCGGGAAAAATGGCAGAGCCCCCGCGTTACCTTTTCTGCACCATGCTTCTGTGCCTGTTCTCTGGAATACTGCGGGGGCCCTGCCCTGGGCGGGGGCTGGATATGGGTGGCTGTTCGGGGATGGTGTGTTACCGGAATCCGGTAACGAAGCATGACCGGAAATATCCGATTTGAAAGGAATGGTTCCTGCACCGCGCTGCCCGTAAATGCAACAGGGTAGCATCACCGGCGGCTAATCCCATACTATAGCCGAAAGGGCTGTTATTTATACTATTTATTGCCCTGGAGGTTCGATCATGCGGAGAAAAGACCGGGAAATGCCCAGGGAATTCGCCGGGGAAGTTTTGGATAAATGCGGGTACGCGAGTCTCGCCACGGTTGGCAGTGACGGGTTCGCGTACTGCGTTCCCGTATCGATCGTCAGAGACGGGGAATGGATTTACTTCCACTGCGCGCCGGAGGGACGCAAGATCGAAAACCTGCGGTATCAGCCCCGGGTCTGTATTTCAGCCGTGGGGGAGACCCGCATCCCGGAAAACGAATTCACTACGGAATACGAATCCGCGGTTGTAACCGGCACTGCGGAGGAAGTAATCAATGACGAAGAAAAGATCCACGCCCTGCGGCTGCTCTGCCTCCGCTACACCCCCGGCAATATGGCGGCTTTCGATGAAGCCATAAAGCGGAGTCTCGGGAGGACCAGTGTCTGGAAAGTACCTATGGAATCGGTCTCCGGGAAACGGAAAAAATATGATAGCAGCGGCAAGGAAATGAAATTCGGAAGAATGGAATGAGCTGCCGCGGAGAACCAAACAGGATCTGCGGATAAACCGCCGGGAATTGCTTACTCAAACAGTTCCAGATAGGCCGCGGCGGTTTCATCCCGGTCCATGGGGGGTGTTTTTTCCAGCAGGTATTTTATGGAAAGCCCGCCGCGGATTTTTCCATCCTTCATATACATCCAATCCGAAATATCATCTATATAAAAAGGCACCCTGTCGCCGATGGAGAGGCCGCTGATATAAAGCGGAACGTTGGATACCACCCCGGAGAACTTGTTGTTTTCAAAAGAAATATCCCTGAGCCAGATGTGTTCACTCAGAAAATTCCCGCCCGGATCTGTCTCGAAAGGGTATTTTACCTGGAAGTTGTATTCATCCTTTTCCGGGGCCTGGAGCTGCCGGATGAATTCCGGAAGCCCCTCCCGGGCCGCTTCCCGGATAGATACAAGCTCGGAATCTATTTGTTCCGCACTGACCACGGGATCACGGTAATTTTTTTCCGTTGTATATCCGCAGGCTCCCAATAATCCCGCGGCCGCGATTGCCGCGGCAATACCCAGCGCTTTCATACTGCTGAAAAGTATACCACAGAACCGCCTGCCGCGGACCCCGGAAATCACTGCTTGTCTCTGAACATATGGCCTATTTCCCTGGCATAAATTGCCGAAACTCTGTGCCGCATCAGTTCCTGTTTGGGCGACAGCTCAACCCCCGGCTCAAAGGGTTTGGGAACCAGTTTGAATTTGAATACCCGCTCAAAGGGTTTAAAGCCTGAATGGGGGTTCACGAGATCCGCTACTTCGTTGGCCACAACCTCGTTGATTTCCGGCTGATGGAGAAGCAGTTCGTAGTCGACTATGGGAATGTTGTTTTCTTCGGCAAAGGCAAGGACCATTTCCTGGACCGGTACAATGATAGCCGCCAGGTACTTCTGGTCCTGGCCGACCACCATGCACTGGCGGATCCATTCACTTTCGCATATTTTCTGCTCAATCGGTACGGGCTCCACATTCTCACCGCCCCGCAGCACAATCGTATCCTTTGCGCGGCCGGTGATTTTAAGCTCGTTGTCGTAGGTCATCATGCCCAGGTCCCCGGTGTTGAGCCAGCCGTCTTCGGACAGAACAGCCGCAGTCACTTCAGGTTTATTGTAATACCCCTTCATAACCTGGCCGCCCCTGATATGGATAATTCCCTGCTGGCCGGGAGAAAGAACCGTACCGTGGTCATCGGTTATTTTGGCTTCCGTATTGAGAAACAGCTGTCCGACGGTTCCGGGGCGCGCCTTCCTGAGATAGCGGCATGAAACAATAGGGGATGTTTCGGTAAGGCCGTATCCTTCCAGGAGTTTCAGGCCCACCGCATTAAAGAAATGGTCCGCCTTGGCGGGCAGGGCGCCGCCTCCGGAGATGCCCGCCCTGAACCGTCCGCCCAGCCGCGCCTTTATCTTGTTGAAAACCAGAATATTCGCAAGCCCCTTGGCGGGACACAGCAGAAGCCACGGCAGGAATCCCATGAGAGCATCCAGGATACGGACCCGGCCATGGAAATTGGGAAGCAGGCCGAAGGTCAGGTCCCGGAAATAGTTATGCATAATTCCCAGGGAAACGAGAAAGTTAAACATGCTTTTTTTGAACTTACTCTGCTGTTTTATGTTGCGGTAAATTCCATCCATGATAGCTTCCCATATCCGCGGGACACCCACCATCCACTGAGGTCTGACGGCCACAAAATCGGCCATCAGCACTCCCGCCACAGGTTTGGAATAGGCAATGCCGCTGTGATAGCATGGCGCGGCGTATTCAATGGCGCGTTCGAAACTGTGCCATACCGGAAGCACCGAAAGCCATATATCCCCGGGTTTTATATCCAGAATCCGGGCGAACGATGGCAGCTGGTGCAGGAACGTACCGTGGGTCAGCATGACCCCCTTGGGCTCTCCCGTGGTTCCGGAGGTGAAGATTATGGTGGCAAGATCCTCCCGCTGGCCCTTGTCAATTTCAGCGTCGATTTCCCCGGGGTTTTTTGCCCGCCGTTTTTTTCCCATTTCCCTGACCGCGGCGTAATGGTACAGCCCGATGCCGGCTGCCGATGCCGCCGATTGTAATGATTCGTCAAACTGGTCAAAGCAGATAAGCGTTTTCAGCAGAGGCAGGCCAGCGCTGCGGGCGAGTATTTTTTCCGCCTGTTTCTGGTTTTCCGCAATGGACAAGGAACACTCGGAGAATCCGAGGATGTATTCTATTTCCTGCCCCGTGGTATCGCAGCCCCGGGGAACGTCCGCCGCGCCGATGGAAAGCACCGCATAATCGGTAACAAACCATTCCTGCCGGTTGTCGGAAATCAAGCCGATGTGGCTGCCCCGTTCTGCCCCGAGCTCCAAAAGGCCTGCGGCGATTTCCTGCATTTCGTCGTAGAATTCCCGGAAGGTTTTTGGTTTAAAAGTTCCTGTTTCGTCTTTCGCGTACTGGGCAATGATATCAGGTTTCGCTTCGGTACGTGCCCTAAGCATAAGAGGCAGGGTTCTTTCTTCCATGATTGGATAAAACTCCTTATGTGCTGAATATTTTACTTTAAAATGTCATTATAACACAATCTGATATTTTGTCAAAGTGAGGGGAAAGTGTTTTTAATTTCTTCTGAAGATAGTACTGGTCAGCGGTTTGGATAAAAAAAAGCCTTCCGGGAAAAGGAGGTGAGGAAACCCGGAAGGCGGTCTGAAAATGCGGTAGGTGTAATATAAACAAGCGGATGAATTAACCCAGCCACTGGGGGGTGGCCCTGGTGAAAAGCACATCAGAACCGCATCATCAGAATTTATGATACCATACAATTATTTTATATAATGGTCAATATATATAGCAGGGCAACCGCAGTATTATTGTGACTCAGCACAGAATCATCGGAGTACCAAATCTGCGGTTACACTGCCGTGGACGGGGGAATGGGGCCTTTTTCCCGTTGCTGTGGTTCTCCGGAGTATGGATATAAAAACCATATTAAAGAAATTTAATTTGTTTTTTCTGTAAATTTTACGGTTTTATAAAAAATAACTTCCGAATTTATTTGTCATAGGTTATGATTTACTGCAGTTTATTATTCTTGGAGGAATAGAGTGAAAAATGGAAAAAAGTGGCTTTTATTGCTGGCGGCAGGAGCGCTGCTGCTGGCCTCATGCAACTCCAATAGGGGAGATGCATCAGGGGGAAAACCATCAAATAAGAGTACGATCGTGGTCGCGGCGCCGGCGGACGTCCGGTCCATGGATCCCCACGATACCAATGATCAGCCTTCTTCCCGGGTGTGGAAGCAGGTCTATTCCAGCCTGATGTACCAGGGGCCGGATCTGGCTATCTCGAAGGGACTGGTTCAGGACTACCGGGTTGTCAGTGATACTGAATATGAATTCGACCTGATTCCGAATGTGAAATTCCACAACGGTGAAGTCCTCAAGGCGTCGGACGTCAAATTCACTTTTGAACGGATGCTTGAGAAAAAAGCTCCCGGCGCGTTCCTGATCGGCGCCCTGGACCGGATTGAAGTGACCGGTGACTACTCGTTTAAAATGATCCTTAAATATCCCTTCGGCCCCTTCCTGACACACCTGGCCCACACGGCCACGGCGATCGTCAATGAAAAGGCTGTCCGCGCGGCCGGGGACAACTACAACCGGAATCCCGTGGGAACCGGGCCCTTTAAGTTTGTTGAATGGCGGTCCGGGGACAGCATCACCCTGGAACGTTTCGACGACTACTTCGGGGAGAAGGCAAAATCCGAGAAAGTCATTTTCCGGGTGATTACCGAAAATCCCCAGCGGGCCATTGCCCTGGAAACCGGAGAAGTCGACGTCGGCTACGACATCGATCCGGCGGATTTTTTCAACCTGGCAACTATGCCGGAAATTCAGACCTTCCAGTCCAAGGGGCTTTCCACCTGCTACATGGGATTCAATACACAAAAGGCGCCCTTTGATAACGTAAAAGTGCGGCAGGCCATCAACTACGCGGTTAATACCCAGCAGGCCATCAATGTTATCTGGCAGGGCGCGGCCTCGGTGCCGCGGAGTCCCATCGCGGCCTCGGTACAGTTTGCCCGGGAAGACCTCCCCGGTTATTCCCAGGATATAAATAAAGCCAAACAGCTTCTCGCGGAAGCGGGCTTTCCCAACGGTTTTAAAACCACCATGTGGACCAACGACAATCCCATCCGGATGCGGTACGCGGAAATTTTCCAGGAACAGCTCCGCCAGGCGGGGATTGACGCCTCCATCGAAGTCCTTGAATGGAGCGCCTACCTGGACCGTACCTCCGCGGGGGAACACGATATGTTCATCCTGGGATGGACCGCCGTTACCGGGGACGCCGATTACGGTATGTATTCCCTCTTCCATTCCAGCCAGTTTGGCGACGCGGGAAACCGGACCTTCTACAAAAACCCCACCATCGACCGCCTTCTGGATCTCGGCCGGACCACACCCGACCCCGATGCCCGGCGGGCCGCTTACTACGAAGCCCAGGAAATCATCATGGACGAGGCGCCCTGGGTGTTTGTCTATGTCCAGGACAACCTGAATGTGACCCGGAGATGGGCCCATGGCTTTGATCCCCACGCTGCGGGTCACCACGAGCTTGTAAATTTCTACAACGAGTAGCAAGAGGCGTTACAGAATCCAATTATAGTAATAACGGAAAATTTGCCGCCCTCCGGGGCGGTAAATTTTCCGATTCTCTTTTTAAAGAGGTTTCCATGTACAAGTACATATTCCGCCGGATACTGCTCCTCATCCCGGTGCTGTTAGGCGTTTCCTTTGTGGTTTTTTCAATCATGTATTTTACTCCCGGGGATCCGGCGAAGCTGATTCTTGGCGAGCGCGCCCCCGCGGACGAAGTGCAGGCCCTGCGGGAGCAGATGGGGCTTGATAAACCCTATATCGTCCGGTTCTTCAATTTTCTGAAAGGCGCGGTAACCGGTGATCTCGGCCGGTCGTATTCGACCAAACGTCCCGTGACGGAGGAATTATTTGCCCGTTTCCCGGCGACCCTCCAGCTCGCGGCGGCCGCTATAGTAATTGCCGTCTGTCTGGGAATACCCATCGGAATCATTTCGGCGACGAAACAGTATTCCGCATTTGATATGATTTTTATGGTTCTGGCATTGGTAGGTGTATCCATGCCGAATTTCTGGCAGGGGCTCATGATGGTGCTCCTGTTTTCGATTGTCCTGGGGTGGCTGCCCTCCAGCGGATACGGTACCTTCGCCCATCTTATTATGCCCGCCCTTACCATCGGAACGAGCACCATGGCGCTCATCGCCCGGATGACCCGCTCCAGCATGCTCGAAGTTGTCCGGCAGGATTATATCCGGACCGCCCGGGCAAAGGGCCTTTCCGAGCTGGTGGTCATCAACCGCCACGCCCTTAAAAACGCCCTTATCCCCATTGTCACCGTCATCGGCCTCCAGTTCGGGAATCTTCTGGGCGGCGCGGTTCTAACGGAAACCATATTCGCCTGGCCCGGCGTGGGCCGTCTCATGGTGGATTCCATCCGCCAGAAGGATTTCCCTATGGTTCAGGGGGGCGTTCTTCTTCTGGCTATCACCTTCAGCATTGTTAATCTGGCGGTGGATATTCTGTATGCCTACATTGATCCCCGGATCAAGGCTCAGTACAAATAGGGGGCGGACGTGGCACAAAGCAATACCGTTCCCGCCCGGACCGCGGGAACTTCAAAAAAAACGACAGGCCGCTGGGCCGCTGTCTGGCGGCGGCTCCGCAGAAACAAACTGGCCATGGTGGGTCTGGTGATTATAACCCTCATAGTGCTGTGCGCAATATTTGCCGATGTGATCGCGCCGTATAGTTACCGTGAGCAGAACCTTGACCTGATCGCGCAGAAGCCGAGCAGGGATCATCTGCTGGGAACCGACGACCTCGGGCGGGATATTCTGTCCCGGATCATTTACGGAACCCGTATTTCCCTTCTGGTGGGTCTTGTGGCAGTCAGTATATCCGCCATAATCGGCGGAACTCTGGGAGCCCTGGCGGGGTTCTACGGCGGCAGGACCGATAACATAATCATGCGGGTTATGGACATCATGCTGGCTATACCGTCGACGCTTCTGGCCATCGCCATAGTCAGCGCCTTCGGCGGGGGACTGGTGAACGTCATGATCGCCGTGGGAATCAGTTCGGTGCCGACCTACGCGCGGATCGTCAAGGCGTCGGTGATTTCAATAAAGGAACAGGAATTCGTTGAGGCCGCCCGGGCTGTCGGGTCCCGGGACCGGCGGATTATTCTGAAGCATATTATCCCCAATTCCATGGCTCCCATTATTGTGCAGGCCACCATCGGGGTCGCGTCGGCCATACTGTCCGCCGCGGGCCTTTCCTTTATCGGTCTCGGGATTCAGCCCCCGACTCCCGAATGGGGATCCATGCTTTCCAGCGGACGGTACATAATCCGGACCGCCTGGCATGTGGCTACCTTCCCTGGTATCGCCATTATGATTACCATCTTTGCCCTGAATGTGCTGGGCGACGGTCTCCGGGATGCCCTGGACCCGCGGCTTAAACGATAGGGGGCGTTCGATGTCGGAAAAATTGCTTGAAATAAAAAACCTGTCCGTAGAATACCGGACCGAAGAAGGGGTGGTGAACGCCGTAAACGGGCTTTCCCTTTCAATTGACAAAGGCGAAACCATGGGCCTGGTCGGGGAGACCGGCGCCGGAAAAACCACCACAGCGCTTTCGGCCATCAGACTCGTCCCGAATCCCCCGGGGGTTATCACCGCCGGTGAAATTATCTTCCACGACGAAGACCTCATGAAGGTGAAGGAAGAAAAAATGCGCTCCATCCGGGGCAACCGTATATCGGTAATATTCCAGGATCCCATGACCACCCTCAACCCGGTGCTGAGCGTTTCGTTTCAGATTGAGGAAGCCCTCATTCTCCACCAGAAACTCTCAAAAGATGAGGCCCGGAAAAGGGCTGTATCCATGCTCAACCTGGTAGGCATCAGAAGCGAACGGGCCAAGGATTATCCCCATGAGTTTTCCGGAGGAATGCGCCAGCGGGTGGGAATCGCCATGGCCCTGGCCTGCAATCCGGAACTGCTGATCGCCGACGAACCGACCACCGCCCTGGATGTGACCATCCAGGCCCAGGTGCTCGATCTCATGCGCAAGCTCAAGGAAGAATTCAGCACATCCCTCCTGCTTATCACCCACGATCTGGGGATTGTGGCGGAAACCTGCGACCGGGTGGCGATCATGTACGCCGGGGAAGTTATTGAGCTCGCCGATGTGGAAAGCCTTTTCAACAACCCGAAGCATCCTTATACCATAGGCCTTCTGGAATCGATCCCCAGTCTGGATGAAGAAGTGAGCCGGCTCAAGCCGATTGAGGGCCTTATGCCGGATCCTACGGATCTGCCGTCGGGATGCAAATTCCATCCCCGCTGTCCTAAGGCCATGCCGGTGTGTTCGGAACACTGTCCCGGAACAACGGCCATAACCGGCAGCCACGACGTATCCTGTTTCCTGTACAGCGAAAAAAGCCGGGATACCGGCGGTCAGTCCGAACCGAGGAGCGGAACATGAGCGAAATAGTACTTGAAGTGCGCCGCCTCAGAAAGGATTTCCATACTAAAAAGGGTATCCTTAAGGCGGTTAACGATGTTTCCTTTGCTATCCCCAAGGCCGAGACCCTGGGCCTGGTGGGCGAATCCGGCTGCGGCAAAACAACCACCGGCAGGGCCGTCATCCGGCTCCTGGAAGCCACCGGCGGGGAGATCCTGTTCGAGGGCAATGATATCCGGAAGCTGGACCACAAGGGCCTGCGGGAAATGCGCAAGCACATGCAGATTATTTTCCAGGATCCCTTCGCGTCCCTTGACCCCCGCCTGTCGGTGAGCGAAACCATCCGGGAACCCCTGGATATTTACGGCATCGGCACCGCGGCGGAACGGGCGGATAAGGTCGCCGAGCTCATGTCCCTGGTGGGTCTCGCGGAACGGCTGGCCAATTCTTATCCCCACGAACTCGACGGCGGCCGCCGCCAGCGGGTTGGGGTCGCCCGGGCACTGTCCCTGGAGCCTAAGTTTATCGTGTGCGACGAACCCGTATCCGCCCTGGACGTTTCCATCCAGGCGCAGATTCTCAACCTGATTCAGGATCTCCAGGAAAAACTCGGCCTTACCTATCTGTTTATTTCCCATGATCTTTCGGTGGTAAAGCATATATCCAGACGCATCGCCGTCATGTACCTGGGAAAAATCGTGGAGATAACGAAATCCGCGGAGATTTTTAAAAATCCCCTCCACCCTTATACCAAGGCGCTGCTGTCGGCTATTCCGATTCCCAAGGTCGGGATGAAGCGGGACCGGGTTATTCTGGAAGGGGATGTTCCCAGTCCCATCAATCCGCCGCCGGGCTGCATCTTCGCGGGCCGTTGCAAGTTCGCTATGCCGAAGTGCAGGGAGCGCGACCCGGCGCTGACGGAGGTATCCGAAAGCCATGAGGTAAAATGTTTCCTGTACAGTGATAAGGAGCAGGGTGGAGCAGAGTAATCGCTGTATTTCCATTGCTGAACCCGGCAGCATGGAAATTCCGGTACCGGGGGGCCTGTCGTATGAAAAAAATCAGCCTGAGGCTGGTTCTGTAAGGTATTGATATAAGGCCGCTCCCGCGGCCTGCGAATCCCGCAAGTCGGTATTTCTTTTCAAACGACACCCCGCGCGACCTTGTTCGCCCCATGCTGCTGTGTCGACACTCTGTACAATACTGCGGTTACACTGCTTGTGAGGGGATGCTGGGTATATCTGGTTATTTCCGAAAGGATGTGACGCCGGCAACCGGAAGGGTACTGTTCTGTAGTGAATTACTGTAATTCTTTATAATGCGGTCCACCCGGGAAGGTTAGTCTTCGTCGTCTTCTTTTTTTTCCGGTCCCTCAAAGGGGATTCCGCAGAATTCCGCGACGGCGGTGCCCAGGGTTTCAAGGTTGTCCTTGTCCCAATGGGAACCGTCGTCGATGAGGAACCGGGGAGTTTCGCTGTTTTTGAATTCCAGCCACAGGGTTGAGCGGCCCTTACGGAAGAGCTTCGGGAAAATCGGATCCTTCGCGTAAGGACTCTTGTCTTTTTTTTCAAAGGACGAAGAGACAGCACTCTTCAGGATTACCGCCAAAAAGCCGTCCATGGGATATTCCCGGCGCCGGCAGACGGGACCGATCCCGGAAACGGCGGCGAAGGTACCGGCGGTCCGGTTGAATTCCATTTTGTCATCGTAGAGGCCGGCGAAAAGAGAAACCGCTATGAGGATGATAAAAAGCAGCGGCGCTTCATTCAATATAATAATTCCCGCGAGAAAAAAAGCCGCCAGAATAAGAAAGAAGAGCCGCCATTTCGGGGACCGGGCCAGCGTAAGAACCTGGTCGTCCTTTGAAATGATCCGGATGGAAAGGATCACTTAAAGCCCCCGCAGCACTTCCCGGGGCTTTGAACCCTGGGCAGGCCCGACGATTCCCTGGATTTCCATTTCTTCCACCAGCCGGGCCGCGCGGTTGTACCCGATTTTGAGCCGCCGCTGGATATAGCTGGCGCTGGCCTTTCCCTGGGACATAACAATCTCCAGGGCCTTTTCGTACAGGGGATCCTCACCGTCGGAGAACAGGGACGGGCCCATATCGTCTTCATCGTCTTCGAAAAATATTTCCTCGTCAATGTAATCCGGCTCTCCCAGGGTTTTGACGTATTCCACCACCTTCTCGACTTCCTCTTCGGAAACAAAGGCGCCCTGCATACGGATGGGGAAGGGGTCGACCACACCGGCGTAGAGCATGTCCCCTTTGCCGAGGAGTTTCTCCGCGCCCACCATGTCAATGATGATGCGGCTGTCCATTTTGCTGGCCACCATAAAGGCAATGCGGCTCGGTATATTCGCCTTGATGAGACCGGTAATAACATCGATGGACGGCCGCTGGGTGGCGAGAACCAGGTGGACCCCCACGGCCCGGCTCATAGCCGCCAGGCGCGCCACCGTGGATTCCAGCTCCTTGCCGGTGGTTGCCATGAGGTCGGCGAATTCATCGATGACAACCACGATATAGGGCATATGTTCGGCGGCGATGTTCCGTTCCTTGATGCGGCGGTTGTAGCTCCGGATATCCCGGACTCCCATAGAGTCGAGGCAGGCGTAGCGCCGTTCCATTTCATATATGCAGTACTGCAGCGCCTGGAACGCCTTCTTTGGTTCGGTAATGACCGGCGTAAGCAGATGGGGAATATCGTTGTAGAGTTTTAATTCCACAATCTTGGGGTCAATCAGGATGAGCCGGCATTCCGCCGGGGAAAGCTGGTACAGGATTGAAAGGATCATGGAGTTGACGCAGACCGACTTTCCGGAACCGGTGGCTCCGGCTATAAGCAGATGGGGCGTCTGCACCAGGTCGATGATCTGGGCTTCGCCGGTGATGCCCTTGCCGAGTACCACGGGGACTTCCGGTTTTTTCTTGCTCTTATCCTTGAGCTCCCCTTCAATGATTTCTCTGAAGGAAACGATGTTACGCTGAACATTGGGAACTTCGATACCTACCGCGTGTTTGCCCGGAATGGGCGCCACAATACGGACCGACGAAGCCGCCAGCCGCAGGGCGATGTTGTCCTGGAGGTTTACGATTTTGGACAGTTTGACCCCTGGGGCGGGGAGAATCTCAAACATGGTGATTACCGGGCCCTTGCGGATGCCCGTAACCTCCGCCTGGATGTTGAATTCCTTGAGGGTTTCCTTGAGGGTGACCGCGGCGTCCCGGGTGGCCTGGTCTATAATCCAGTATTCGCCGTCGGGGTATTCCGTGAGGATCCCTTCCACGGGAATTTTATAGGGCCCCCTGCGCCGGCGTTTCTTGACTTCCTCCCCGTGGTCGGCATCATGTTTTTCCTTCGCTTCCCTGGTTTTCTGGGATGCCTCGGCTTCGGCATCGGAGAGGGCTTTTTCCAGGTCGGAATCGATATGGGATTCCTCCGGTTCAATGATGCCGGCGGGAGAATCCGCCGCCGGCCGCCGGTTCTTATCCCGGACCGCCGCGAGAAAAGCCTCCGATCCGTCATCCGCCGGTTCAAGGGGTTCAAGATCCTCAATTTCCTCGTCATCCGGCGCTTCCAGATACCCGAGACTGTCCTCGTATTCCCGCCGCCGGGCTTCGATATCCCCTTCGGGCCACGCGTCGGGATCGTAACTGTCCTCATCGTACAGTTCCGGGTTTTCCATTTTGCGGAAGGTTTCCGCGCTGGACAGGGGCTTGGGTTCCGGAAGGTCCATCTCATAGACAGGCGTTTTCGGGGCCGCTTCCCGGACCGCCGGAGGATGCTCTTCCTTGCGGTCGCTTCCTTCCACCGCGGACGCGGCCCTGGTATATATATCCTTAATGCTGTTTTTAATCGGAAGGAACAGCGGTGTTTTTTCCCGGGGCTGTTCCGCAGCGCGGTTATTGTTTTTCGCCGCCCCCCGCTCCCGGGCGGCCTTTTTTCCGGTCCCGACTTTTTCCCGGGGGAAAAGAATCGACTTGAGGGCGGCAATGATGAGAATTTCAAAAATGGTCAGGAAAATGACGATAAAGCTGAATCCCACCCTGCCTGCGGCGGCAAGGAACCGGCTCGTTTCCGCCCGGAATTCAAAATCCCGTAAAAAGGCGAAACCCAAAGCCAGGGTGAGGAAGGGGAGAACCGTCGCGCTGAGCACAAAGATCCGGTCCGGCCGGTACCGGGGATCGGCCAGGATGAGGGCGGCGCAGAACAGGTACGCGGGAACCGCGAACGCCAGAATTCCGTAGGAATCTACGAAAAAACCTCCGGGGCCGGAGAAAAATACCGGGAGATCAAACAGCGCCGCCGCAATGGAAACACCGAGAGCTATTGAGAGTACTCCCAGCGCCGCGGCGCTTATGAGCGCCGCTTTGCGGAATCGGGAATCGGGTTGGGAAATTTTTGACTGCCGGGGCACGCTGCCTGGACCTCCGATGTGTTGCTTTAAAATGGGGCTAGTTTTCCGAATTTCGCCTCATAGTAAATATATCGGCAATTACGGCTTCCATCGTCATATCATAATACAAAAATCCGTAAGCCGCGGCGGCGGCAAGCACCTTTCTTCCGTACTGCCGGGTCTCGGGGTACTCAATGGTTTCCAGGAAAAGATCCTCCGGCAGCGCCGGCTCCGCCCGCCGCCAGGTCCGGACCCGGCCGATTCCCGCGTTATACGCGATCAGGGCCATCATGGGACTGTCGAAGAGGTCAATCAAATAGTTGAGGTACCACGCGCCCAGGTGCACATTGATTTCGGGATTCTGAAGATCTATGGCGCCGTTTTCCCGGTAGTCTGGGCCGCCCCGGCGGGCGATACGGCCCGCCACATCCATGGCCGTGGCGGGCATAAGCTGGGCCAGACCCACCGCTCCGGCCCATGAGGCGATATCGGGGACAAAGGCGCTTTCGGTCCTGATAAGACCGAAGAGGACTTCCGTGGGAATTTCCGCGTCCCGGGCGTTGCCTTCGATGAGCTCCCGGAAAGGCTGGGGATACAGGAGTTCCATGTCCCGCCGTTCGATTTCGTAGCCCTCCCGGCTTACCAGAGCGGCCATGATCCTGATCACCCCATCCCATTGTCCGGACTCAGCGAAGGCTTCGGCCAGGGACCGAAGTTCCCGGTTTTCCAGGCCGGGAATAGCCGGCTGCACATAGGCCGGGGCAAAGGCGGCCGCCCCGAAGCGGTGAAAATTCAGGAGGAAATCCAGTTCTTCCCGATGGGGCATGGCGGTCCGGTCCCCGGAGACTGGCCGGGCTTCTGGAACGGGGACAACGGTTTCACCCAGGATGGACGCCGCCAGGGCCCGGTAATAAAAGGAAGCGTTTCCTTCCTCAAAAGCGATTCTGAAAAAAGCCGTTTCCGCGGAAGCGCCGCCGGTATCGATATACGGCGCCGCGGCCTCGGGGGTTATATAGCCTTCCTGCAGGGCCCGTCCGATGATATAGGCGTATTGTGCAATGGTGGCGCCGTCGGTTCCATCCTTAATAAGGCTGAAAACCTTCAGAAGGGTGTCCCAGTCCCTGGAATCCGCCAGATGCCGGGATACCCGGTCGAGGATATCCGAAAAATACGGGTCCGAATGCCAGCGGGGGGCGTATTCAAAAACCAGCGCCGCCGCCCGGGATGGTGACCCGGAAAGGGTTACGTTGAGAATATACCAGATGCAGGCGTCTTCCTGTTCCGGATCCGGGGCCAGATCAAGCGCCCTGACAAACTGGGCCGCGGCTTCGCCGTAATTCTGCATCTGCCGCTCGATTCTGCCGGCAAAATACAGAAGCAGGTACCGTATGCGGGGAATATCAATGGTGAAAATGGACATGCCCATCTCCGTACCGGTACGCAGATACTGGTCCCACTGCAGGAAAAGGTCCGCCCCTTCCCGCTGGTTCTGGGTAAACTGGAAACACCGTCCCAGGTCATTCAGAAGGTCGGGATAATGGAAAAACAGCGCCGGCTGCAGGCTGAGTACGGTCCTGAACTGTTCCATACCCTGGCCAAAGGCTGAACGGGCCACGGCGAGCCGCCCTGCGGCGGCGGCGGTTTCATATTCGTTTAGTAAACCCTTTCCCCTCCGGGTTATTTCACTGTAGACCCAGCGGTGAGCCCCGCCGGGAGTCCCGGCACAGAGAAAGTCGAGGATTTTGCCTGCCGCCGCCCGGGCTTCGGGGGAAAAATCCGGTTCATCGCCGGTATCCGGGGATTGGGCCTCCAGCGGGATTGCTGTGCGGAGCTCGCCCATAAGGGTAAACGCCTCGTCCCAGCCGCCTGCGGCATCTCTGAGGGGTTCAATTTCCCCGAAGCGGCCCAGGAGCGTATACGCTGCCCTCCGCAGAGTTGCCATGGAAGGATCGTCCTTCAGGGCAGTATTGTCCTGCCGGGCCAGTTTCAGGAACCCTTCGTAGCGGTTCCGGTTTTCCCGGTCCGGTATCGGGGTTTCTGAGGAAAAGAGCAGTGGGAGCAGTTCCGAAAGCGCCGCTTCCCTGACGGGTTTTAAAGGGCTCGCCATGGCGGCGGAAAAAAGTTCCCGGGCCCGGTCCGCGTCCCCCGCGGCCTGGATCTGGAGTCCGGCGTAAAAAGTGGCGGACGGGTCAATCCGCCGGATTTCATCCATTTTTCCAATGTCCCCTTGGAGGATAAAATCCAGTTCTCCGTTTTTGAGGTGTTCACCGGCGGTTCTGCCGGGCAGTCCCAGCACCGTATCAGCCCCGCAGGACGCGAGGCTGAATATGGTGAGAAACAGAAGAATTAGTGCCGGAACAGCGTCCCTAATTTCTCGGCGGAATCCGGATCGTGGTCCCCGAAATGATAAGATCCGGGTTGCGGATATTGTTGAAACGGGCAATACGGGGGTAGAGCCAAGGGTTACGATAAAAAGCCTCCGAAATATCCCACAGGGTATCTCCCCATCGGATTTTATAGGGTACTCCCTCGGGCGGAATCGTTTGAGGAACCGAATAAGACGCTACCGGCGGGGCCGGGCGGGTCCTTCCCGCGGAAGGCCGGGCCGGAGTTTCCTGGGCCGGCACGGATGACGGCGGCGGCGCCTGGATAACCGGAACGGTGCCGGACTGCGATCCCGCCGGGGGCGTGCTCTGCCCTGTTCCGGTCTGCGCGGACGCCGAAGGCGCCGGGCCGGAACCTGTCTGCCCTGCGGGCCGTTCCGTGGTCTGCGCCGGTTTTGGAGATCCCGCGGCGGTGCCGGGTTTTCCCCGTCTCAGCTGGCACCATGCCAGTAATCCGAGGAATATCAGGATAATAAGGATAAGGACCACCAAAAGCCAGGGGAATTTTTTGCGTGATTCCTGTTTATTGACCGAAGACGCCCGCTCGTACAGCCCCTGGGGCGGCGGCTCGTGGGAATCGAGTTCAAAATCGGGTATATCGTATTCCCGGGATGCCTCATCCAGGGATTGAAGCGAGACGCTCAGGTGGTGCTGCTCTGATCCGGGCGGGGCGTCGAGATCCGTCGCGTCGGCGCTTATTTCACCTTCCGCGTTGGATGAAATTATCAGCTCGATAGAAGGATCGCCCTTGGGTTTGGGTTTGATATTTTCCACCACCAGGCTGCCGATATAGGACGCATCCGCCATGGTCTTAAGGGCGCTTTTATACAGGTCAATCTGGACGCTTTTCTGGTTATCGTGGACCGTGGTAAGAATAAGACGTTTCTTTACTGTGGATGACTCTTCCAGAATGGAGTAAAAATCCCCATTCGCAATTTTTATGCCGATAGTTGATGCCATTGCTTATACTCCTTTGTGCAGGATCCTAAAGTGCATGGGTGTTTTATTTTCGGCACAAATTCTAAAAAACCCCATTATTAGACTTTAGACAGGCATTCTTTATTTGTCAATGATGAATAATCAGGACGCCGGCATTATACCTGCCGGATCACCACAGAAGCATGGTAGGTACCGGTTCAGCGGGTCCTGTCATGGAAAAGGGTGGATGGCGGCGTGTCGGCCTGCGGCCTCGAAAGCCGCTCATCCACCCTTTTCCATGACACCCGGCGTTGCCGTTACGGGACCATGCTTCTGTGCTATTTCTGGTTAGTAATGCCGGCGCCCTGCTTTGGCGGGGGGCTGGGTGGTGGTGACAATTCCCGGGTAATTGTAGGGCTTTAGATGGGTGGAAGCGAGTTTATGTAATGATTTTCCGGCATGTGACATAATCCAGTCCTGGCAACATACTGCCCCGCAAAATTCTCCCATACCCAGCCCCCTTTTCAGGCAGGACCCCCGGATTTTTCTCTCCATGCTTCTGTGTTTTATACAATATAATGCGGGTGCCCTGAATACATACCCTTGAGCATTTTACCCTGTATACCGATAATAACAGCATGACTGGTATTGTTTCTATTCTAATGGTTGTGGTAGCCCTGGCCGTTATTGTGGTCCTATTTATAACCCTGGCAGGCCGCGCGAAAGGCGGCAGCCGTTCCAAACGCGCCAAAGGCCGGGAATCGATATTAAAAGAGGCCAATAAACGGCTCGCCCAGAACCCCAGGGACCCGGAAGCGCTCTGGGATCTGGCGGATCTGTATTACCAGGAACAGACCTGGGACAAAGCCTTTAAAACCTATGAAATGCTGATCGAACTGGCCGGATCTTCACCGGTAATCAACGAATATGAGGCAAATTTACGGTACGCGGTTTCTGCGCTGAAGCTCAATCTGAACAATGAAGCCTACAAAGGCTTCGCCGTGGCCCGGTCCCTCAAACAGGATAGTTTTGAGGCGAATTTCAATCTGGGGTACCTCGAATTTTTAAAGAAAAATTACGAAAAAGCCGTGGTTTTTTTTAACCAGGCGAAGATGCTGGATCCGGAAAACGCTCCCACCCTCCGGTATCTGGGCCACGCGTATTTCAAAATGAAAAAATACAAGGAAGCCATGACATTAATCCGCAGATCCATCGATCTCGCGCCGGATGACAAGGAATCCCTGTACACCCTGGGAGAATGTTATTACGAGCTCAACCAAACGGACCAGGCGCTGCGGATTTTCAGCCACCTGCGGCCGGACCCGGTGATGGGGCCCAACGCGAGCCTTTTCTCGGGAACCATCAACATAAAACAGCATCAGTATGAAAAGGCGATAGAGGATTTTGAAATCGGTCTCCGGCACCAGAACATCAAGCCCGAAGTTGCCCTGGAGCTTAAATACCGCCTGGCCACAGTTCTCCTTAAGCAGCAGGAAATCGGCCCGGCCCTCGGTTATCTGCGGGAAATTCAGGAGGTCAGCGCCAATTTCAAGGACGTTCCTCTGCTGCTCGCGAAATACCAGGAGCTTAACGCCAATAAAAACATGCAGATTTACCTTATGGCCCCTTCCGCGGACTTTGTGGCCCTGTGCCGCAAAATCGTGATGAATTACTTTCCCCGGGCAAAGGTTAAGATTACCAATATTTCGGTTAATAAAAATGAATGGGCGGATCTGCTGGCCGAAGTGGATACCCCTAAATGGTCGGATCTGGTTATGTTCCGGTTTATCCGCAGCCAGGGATCCGTGGGGGAACTCACGGTCCGGGATTTCCATTCCCACCTGAAGGAAGTCAAGGCGGGAAAAGGCTATTGCCTTACGGTAGGTTCCTTTACCGAAGAAGCGAAACGGTACACCGAAGCCCGGCTCATCGACCTGATCGAAAAGGACCGCCTGACCGCCATTCTCAACACGGTGGATGCCAAGGCGGCGAGGTCAGGCAGTACACCTTCCAAAAGATAAGCCCCCGTTTACTTGCTCTTCCGCCGCAGGCTGAGCCCCGCCGGTTTCCCTATCCGGGAGCTGGCAAAAACGGATACGGCCCCCATTACAATAATCGCGGGGCTGATGGGCAGATCGAAAACCAGCGCCAGTACAAATCCTCCGATATTGTTGACCAGCCCGAATACCGCCCCCCAGAGCAGGGTTTTGGAAAAATCCTTCCGCATGTTCCTGGCCGCCAGGGCGGGGAGTATGGTGGACGCGTCCGCCATGAGAGCGCCGGTGAGCCGCATGGCAAGTCCGACTCCCAAACAGACACCGATCACCAGAATGTAATAGATAGCCCTGGCGGGATACCCCGATGCCGCCGCCAGGTCCCGGTCAAAGAGCACCGCCAGTATTGGCCGGAGAAAACCGGCAATCAGAACCGGTAAAAGGACCGCCGCCGCGATGGTAAGCCGCGTTTCCCCGGTGTTTAGGGCGAGGATATTGCCCCAGAACAGGTTGAATGCCTCTATTCCGTTTATGTCGGTTTTGTAGAAAATTATGAAAGCCAGGGCCATGGCCAGAGTCATTACGAGCCCCAGCGGTCCCGACGCTGAGGCGCCGCTTTTTTCTCCCAACCGCGCTACCAGAAATCCCGCCAGGGCCGCGGCCGCAAGGGCCGATACCGTGGGATCGATGCCGAAGACCATCCCCAGGGCTGAACCGAGGAGCGCCACATGCATGACCGCGAAACGGGCGGGGACCAGCTCGAGGCACAGGATCAGTGTTCCGATAACCGGAAAGGAAATACCCGTGGCGATCAGCGCCGCCAGCCCCCGGGAAAGGGCGGGGATAGCCAGTATTTCCCGTATCATACAGTACCATCCTGGTGATGCGGCCTGGAGAAAACACGGCCATCTGAAAAATACCAGGTCAGGGAGCAGCACGCGCACAGATCGGGATCATGGGATATCAGGACGATACTGGTTTTTCCTTCTTTTATTATGGCTTCCAGGGTTTTAATGACCAGGGCTCTGTTTTCCTGATCGAGAAAAGTAGTGGGTTCATCAAGAAACAGGATATCCGGCTTTCCCGCCAGAGCGCGGGCTATGCTGACCCGCTGGTACTGGCCGCCGGAAAGCTCCTGGACGATCCACGGGGAAAGCTCCCCGATTCCGCAGGTTTCCAGGGTTTCATCAATAATAACGCTGTCTTCTTTCGAAAGCCGGGAAAAAGGCCGGGCGGTAATGTTCCGCCCCAGGGAAACCGTGTCCCGGACGGTCAGCCGGAGCGGCCCCGGCGCCCGCTGCTGGGGCACCCAGGCGGTGCGTTTAAGCGCTTCCCGGTAGCCCTTCCTGCCGGCCGGACAGCCCAGCAGGGAAAAAGACCCTTCCAAAGGAGGAATAAGACCGAGGAAGGTTTTGAGAAAAGTCGTTTTTCCGCTGCCGTTGGGGCCGCAGATCGCCAGCGGCCCCTGGCCGGCGGACCAGCTCAGGTTTATCCCGAAAACCACCGCCCTGCTGGGGTATCCCAGGGTGAGACCCTCCGCCGCGATGAGCGGGATCTCCCTGCCGGCCTGCTGAATTTGCGGGCGTTCCGCCGTATCTGTTCGGGTCATGGCTACCGGGCCGCTTCCAGGAACTGCCGCTGGTTGTAGGCAAATACATCCTCGATGGTCCGGGTGCCGTCCTTGCCGGGGAAGTTGATCAGTTCCACATAGGAAGCGGGAAGGCTTTCCGCCAGGGCCTTGCCGGATACATTGTGCCAGTTGTCGATAATTACCGCGGGCTTCAGCCGGACCAGGTTCAGCAGCGCCTGGGGGGATGATTCGCCGGGACCGAAGGTTCCCACCACTTCAAACCCGAGCCATTCCGCCTGGGTCGCCAGGAACCGGTGTACCACCGCGCGTTTGTCGGGGTACGCCGCGCTGAGCCGGTCTTTCATTTCCGCCGTCATACGGTCGAAGGAAGCCTCCCAGGCGGCGTATTCGGTTTCCGTTCCCAGAACAACCGCCACTTTTTTCGCTTCCTGTTTAAGGACCGAAGGCAGGTTATCCGTATACACCTCCAGAATCCGGGCGTTTCCCACGGTTTCTCCAAGGCGTTGGGCGAATTTTTCGTATCCCGAATATACCAGCAGGTCCGCGGAACGGGCGTTTTCGAGATCCGAAGGTTTTATATCGTATTCCGGGGGATGTTTCAGTTCCGGCGGGGCGATGGTAATGATATTCCGGGCGCCTCCGGCCCGGGCGATGGCGGCGGTCCACGATGTGGAGGCCACCACCCGGGGTGAATCCTGGGCCTCCAGCTGAAACACCCCTGCCCACAGGGACAGTACAATACCGGTCAATGCAATGGCTGACTTTTTCATGGGGTTCTCACTCTGAATACATGTGCGGATATCGGCTTTCGAACCGGCGGGAAGGAATCAAGGAATCCTGTGATGCGGCCCTTCAGGGCCGCCCCAGCAGCTTCTTGCTGCGGATTTATTCTACTACGGCAGCGGGAATTTGGCAATTCTCTAATATGTGAATTTATTGTGAAAATCCGGATTACGGGGCCGCGGTATTTTCATCCCCGGCATCATTGGTAAACAGGTATTCATCCGCACCGAGGAACCCGAAGTGGGGGTAGTGGAAGACCCGCGAAGCGGGGCTGAAACGAGGGGGAGCAGCCCGCCGGAAATAGTATCCTCAGCAGGTAAAAGCAGCAAACAACCGGGCCGTAATGGTACCGCCGGGTGTCATGTAAAAGGGCGGATGAGCGGTTTTCGAGGCCGCAGGCCGACGTACCGCCCTTTTACATGACGGGCCCCGCGGACCCGGTAAACACGGGTGCTTGCTGTTTATACAGCCTGGTGCTCCCCCGCATCCCTGAGCCGCTCCCGCAGCAGTTCCACGGTCCGTTCAAGCATTCTGCCCAGGGGCAGCGGCTCCGCTCCTACGATATGAAAATGGTCCTGCTGCAGGGGAAGCAGGATCCGTTCTCCCGGCGCCGAAAGGACCGCGTCGGCCATTACGGGGGTTATTTCACCCATAAGGCTGTTGGGCAGGACTATACCGATGGGCCCAAGGATAAAATCACCCAGCCGGGCAGAGGTTTTTATCGCGTTTTCCCCGGTGGCGCCCCGGGCCGCCCCGGCTTTGACCATCCGTTCGGTGGCGCTCGAGTTCGTTCCCAGGGCGATCAGCTCCAGGTCCGGCAGACTCAGCTCTTTCAGCCGCGCTATAAGCTGGGCTCCGACACCGCCGCCCATTCCGTCAATTACGATCACTGTCCTGTTCATAGCCTTTGCCCCTTAGTCGGTTTCCGGATCGTCGGACAGCGGAACCGCCTGACCCTGGAACGTTTCGACGCTGCTCAGTTTTCCCCGGATAGTCCGGGATTTTCTGTCCGCCAGGTCGACAGTGTCCGCCGCTTCCTGAAGTTTCTTCCGGGTCTTATCCAGGAGATCCCCGAATTTCGCGAATTCCGTTTTTACCATCCCCAGGGTCCGCCAGACTTCACCGCTCCGCTGCTCCACCGCCAGGGTCCTGAATCCCATCTGCAGGCTGTTGAGCAGGGCGGCGAAGGTGGTGGGGCCCGCCGTGATTATCCGGTAGTCCCGCTGCAGGATGTCCGTAAGCCCCGGGCGTCCGATGCATTCGGCGTAGAGCCCTTCGGACGCGAGGAACATGATCCCGAAATCCGTGGTGGAAGGCGGGGCGATGTATTTATCCCTGATTTCCCGGGCGGACAGTTTTATCCGCCGTTCCAGCATCTTTGCCGCTTCCTCGGATGCCGCCTTATCCCCGGCTTCCCGGGCGTCCATGAGCCGTTCATAATCTTCCTTGGGGAATTTCGCGTCCACCGGAAGCCACACCGGCTCGTCACTGGAATTTTTTCCCGGCAGGCGGATGGCCAATTCCACCCGTTCCTGGGAACCGGGTTTCACCGGAACGTTGAGGGCGAACTGGTCCGGGGACAGCACATCCTGAACAATGGAGATAAGCTGGACTTCTCCCCAGGTGCCCCGGTTTTTTACGTTTCCTAAAACCCGCTTGAGATCTCCGACCCCCGCGGCGAGACTCCGCATTTCGCCGAGGCCTGTCTGGACCAGTTCCAGCCGTTCTCCCACAAGCTTGAAGGATTCCCCCAGCCGGCGTTCCAGGGTTTCGTGGAGTTTTTCGTCCACGGTCCGGCGGATCGCCTCCAGCTTAAGGGCATTGTCGCTTTGGATTTCCTTGAGTTTCCGGTCCACGGTTTCCCGGAGCGCGTCGATGCGGCGGTCGTTTCCCTGGCCGAACCGGGCCAGTTCCGCCCGGATGGACGCCAGCTGGGACGCCTGGGCTTCCGCGGCGCGCCTGACGGACAAAGCCGTTTCTTCCCTGTTCCGGGCGAGTTCTTCCCGGAGGGTCCGTTCGATCCGCTCCTGGCCTTCGGCAATGGCAAGGAGCCGTTCCGGTGATCCCCGGCGCGGCCGGAAGAGCAGCACGAGGAAGACCACCAGCAATACAAAGGCAAAGGCCACGATGGCTATGAACAGCAGGTCCATGGCTTTAAGTATACATAATCACGGGACGTACGGAAAGGCGAAGCTTTACTATCCGGCTGTTCAGGTCTCAAAACCCGCGGCCGGCGGACATGGCGGAACCGGTGTATTGAATGGGATTTCGGGCTGAGATTTATTCCTGCCCGGCTTTGCCGTGATTCCGAATATCGGTCTCCGGGTGGCATTTCTTACCGCAGTATAGACGCAGCTGTGATATAATGTAAAATATGTATATGAATTACGGTATTGAATGGAAGAAACTATGCTGCCGGTGTCTGTTTTTTGTGCTGGCCTTCGGTATAACCGGATTCTCCCTCCAGGCTCAGACCCCTGAAACTTCTCTGCCGGAAGGGACTGCCTGGATTATCCCGGTAAAGGGGGATATAACCAACTCCCTTTCTACATTTGTACGGCGGGAAGCCCGGAAGGCCCTCAGTGAAGGGGCGAGCCATATCGTCTTTGAAATCGATACCTTCGGCGGCCGGGTGGATTCGGCCCTGCAGATTACGTCTTTCATCGTTTCGATAAAAAGCGCCAGGACCGTTGCCTGGGTGAACAACAGTTCCCAGTCCATGGGGGTAAGCTGGTCCGCGGGTGCCCTCATTGCCCTGGCGTGCGCGGATATCTATATGGCCAACGGAACATCCATAGGAGCCGCGGCACCGGTAACGGTAAGCGCCAGCGGTGAAACCGAAGCCACCGGGGAAAAGACCGTCGCGGCGGTCCGGTCCCAGATGGCGGCCCTGGCGGAACGCAGCGGCCATCCCGTGGGCATTGCCCTGGCCATGGTGGACCAGGATATAGAGCTCCTGGAGATTTCAGTCAACGGCAGTATCCGGGCGGCGACGGTCCAGGATACGGAGCGTCTCGAGCGGGACGCTTCTTTGAAGGTCGAACGTCTCTCGGTGATTTCCCCCGCGGGAAAACTCCTTTCCCTTACCGCCGGGGAGGCGTACAAATACGGATTGGCCAAGGGCCTCGCCGACGACCGGGAAGCCCTTTTTACGGCTATCGGTGTCCGGGGGGACGTAACCGAAAGCGCGCCCAGCCTCGCGGATACCATTGTATTTCTTCTCACATCGGGGCCTGTTCAGGCCTTGCTGATTATCGCCGGCCTTATAATGCTGTTTCTTGAACTGCAGAGTCCCGGTTTCGGCGTGCCCGGAGTTGTGGCGATAATCGCCTTTATTCTCGTGTTCGGCTCCAACGCGCTTCTGGGAACCGTAGGTTCCCTGGAGATGATCCTTTTCCTGATAGGAATCGGCCTTCTGGCGGTGGAGATATTCATACTGCCGGGATTCGGGATCGCCGGTATCTCCGGACTTATCCTGATTGCCCTTTCCCTGATATTCTCTATGCAGGATTTCATCATCCCCCGTTTTGACTGGGAATGGGGGATCCTTGGAAGGAATGTTGTGGTGGTGCTTGTCGGTCTCGTTGTCGCCATCGCGGGAATCGCGGTAATTGCCCTCATGGGACCGAAGATAAAACTGTTTGACCGGCTCACCCTTAAGGCGGCCATAACCGGAACCGCCGGCGGACCCGATCCCGATACATCCGCGGTAAAAGCCAGCGATACGTCGCAGCTTGCCATGGAGGATGAAGAGGACCTGAGCGCACTGGTAGGAAAAGAAGGGAAAGCCGCTTCAACCCTGCGGCCTTCCGGAAAAGCCGACATTGACGGCCGGCTCTACACCGTTGAAGCTGACGGAGAATTTATTGAACCCGGAGCGGCCGTACAGGTTGTCCGTGTCCGGGGAAACAGGATAATCGTTAAATCCTGCTGATTGTACCGAATCCATGCAGCCTGTGAGGCTGTACCATGAATGCAATTTTTTGTACGCCTCCGGGCAGTACTGTTAAGGAGTAAACTGTGGGTTATCTTGTTCTGCTGATATTTGTCGGGCTTATCGCCCTGGGTTTCCTGTTCCTCTTTTTCCGTTTTTTCGGACTCTGGTTCAGGGCTCTGCTTTCCGGTGCCTCCGTGGGTATGGGAAAGCTCATTGGTATGTGGCTCCGCCACGTTAATCCCGGGGTTATTGTCGATTCCCGGATCATGCTTTCCAAGGCCGGCATTGAAGTTGACTCGGATATGCTGGAAACTCACTTTCTTGCCCGGGGTGATGTTCTCAAGGTAAGCCGCGCCCTGGTGGCCGCCAACAAGGCCAATATTCCGCTGCCGTTTCAGCGGGCCGCCGCGATCGACCTCGCCGGCCGGGATGTCCTTGAGGCAGTGCGGACCAGCGTCAACCCCAAAGTGATCGACTGTCCGGATCCCACCAAAGGGAAGGTCACCATCGATGCGGTTGCCAAAGACGGTATCCAGCTCCAGGTAAAAGCCAGGGTTACGGTACGGGCCAATATTGAACGGCTCGTCGGCGGCGCCACCGAGGAAACAATCATCGCCCGGGTCGGAGAAGGTATTGTTACGACCATCGGTTCTTCGGAAAGCTATAAAAAGGTTCTCGAAAATCCCGATACCATCTCCAAACTGGTGCTTGGGAAAGGCCTCGACGCGGGAACGGCTTTTGAGATTCTTTCCATCGATATCGCGGATATCGATGTCGGCGCCAACGTAGGCGCCAAACTCCAGGCCGACCAGGCTGAGGCTGATAAGCGCCGGTTCCAGGCGGAAGCGGAAAAACGCCGCGCCGCCGCCCAGGCTCAGGAACAGGAAATGCTTGCCCTGGTCCAGGAAAACCGCGCCAAGGTTGTGCTCGCGGAAGCGGAGATCCCCCTGGCTATCGCGGAAGCTTTCCGAAACGGCCACCTGGGGGTTATGGATTATTACCGGCTTAAGAATATCCAGGCCGATACGGATATGCGTTCCTCCATCGGGACCTCCGGCGACAAATAAACTATGGAAGGTTTGTTCGACACCATTATTACCTTCATCCCCATCGCGATAATTATCGCCGTGCGGATCGCTGCGTCTAAAAAAAAGCAGAACGACGAGAAGAAGGAAAAAAAGGAGAGCACTTTCGCCAAGTTTATGGCTGACAAGATGAAGCCGCCCGAAAGTCCTCCTGCCCGGGGGCACTGGGAAGAAGATACCGATGATGACGATGATTTTTCTCCCTTTGCCCTGTCCAACGGAACCGGAACGTATTCAAAAACGGTTTTTTCCGGAACCGGAAAAGAACCGGTGCCTGTCCGTGCCAGTCCCGTAAAAAATGACTGGGAGTCCATATCCGAACCATTGTCAGAGTCAATGCCGGAATTCGTCCGTGCTTCCGTTTCCGCGGAAGCACGCTTAGCGGTGCCGGCAAAACCCGTTCCTGAAGCCGATGTTTCTCCTCAGCAGGAGCGGTCCCGCAAAGGCGCTTCCCTGCCGGAGAAACTGGAATCATTGACACCGATGCAGCGCGCCGTTGTCATGGCGGAAGTTCTCGGTCCGCCCAAAGGCGCCTGACTGCCGTACCGGACAGGAATTCCTGTCCGGTAATGGCTTCACCCAGATGGTAAAATATTCTGCCCCCGCTGCGATAGCCGGTTTCCTGTTTCTGCTTTTCTTTTCGTGTACCGCGCCGAAAAACGAAATACATCTCCATGACCGGCACGGGCTGTCTTACCCGCTGATACGGGAATATACCCGCGGTAAATCCGCGCCTCTGCTGGTGCTCATCGATTACCACCATGACGCCGGTCCTCTTGCTGACGGCCTTGTAACCAGCTTCAACTGGGCGGGAACCTTGCTTCTTGAAGGAAGCGTTTCAGGAATACTATGGGTCCCCGGGGTTTCCCTGCCGGAGCATCAAAAGCAGCAAAAGGCTGAATGGCTTGCGTCCAGTCTGAACCGCCTGCCGCCCGGTGACAGCGCGGATATTCTGGATCGAACTGGAATTTACGGCTGGGATGAATTAATCCGCATGAAACTTAAACAGCCCGCAGCAATCAGCATTGATCTCGATTTTTTTACCCTCAATGGAATTGGCGACAGCTCATTTATAAAGCAGGCTGCTGAATGGACGGCCCTCAATAATTCCGGCCTGGTAACGGTTGCGCTGTCCGCGGCGTATCAGAAAGATCCCGGGACCGCGTGGAAACTGCTGGAGGAATTTATCCGGGTTTACCCCGCGGACAGGACTGCATGGTTCCTTGAAGCGGACGGTTCTGATGTGTACCCGGAAAGCAATGAAGAGCGGAAAGCCTGGGAGCAATGGACAGAGCGGCAGGATGTTTTCCAGGGATTAGTTTACGGCTTCTATCCCGGTGAAACCCTGTGGATCAAAGCCCCTGCCGCGATTCGCGCGCTGCTGTGTGCGTTCAATATCCAGCCCGGGGATGATCCGGCGGCAGCGGTCCTGTCTTTCTGGAAAAGCCCGGATCTCGCGGCTCTTGAAAAACTATATCCGCCGGAGCGGATAGCGGATTTGTTCCGTACCGCCGCGGCCGGAATAGAAGACGCGTGGGCGGACAGAACCGCCGCGTATCCTGACCAGGCTTTCGCTTCTTTTGGTACCGCGGTCAGGCTGACGGACGGTACCGGGGACCGGGGCTGCCTGGCGCTGTATTCCGGGGTGTCCGATGCGGAAGCATCGGTCCGTTACTGCGCGTATGAAGCGGCGCTGGATCCCCGGTATATTCCGCTGCTCCCGGATGCGCGGGAAACCCTCGATGTGGAACTGTCCTTTTTCGGTGAATGGCGTGACATGGCCGGACCCTATGATTTCAGGCCCGGTATCGACAGCCTGCTTGTCACGGGCGGCGGCGAAACCGCCTTCCTTCAAGCCGGCGCGGCCGCGGACCGGATGGCCGAAAAGGAAGTCTTCCTCAGGGTTCTCCTCCGCAAGGCAGGAATTTCCGGGTCTCCGGAGGAATCCGGTCTGGCATTCAAAAAAGCGGAAACCCTTACCTTCCGCCGCCGGCTGGATCTTATTGAGTAAGGACCGGAAGACCGCCGCCGCCAATTCGGTTTAAACATCATTCCCAGAAATACGAAAAGAAATAACTGGTAATATCATCCTCCTGCTCCCCTGACAGCCGGTATGAATCGGTATGGTACAGGATACAGCTGCGGGTCCGCGGCGGCAGAAGACGGGCCAGTACATATATACCCGGAACATTGTCGCAGACCACGGCATACCATGAACGTGCGGAGGGTTCTGCAAAAAAATGTTCCGTCTTCGCGTCGTTCGCGGCGGTTGTTTCCCGGCCGCCGTGGTGTGAAAAATCCGTGGAGATCAAAAGAAAAAAATCATCCTTTGATTTTTCGCTGAAATACGGAGAGAGGGCGGCGGTTAATTTTTCCGCCATGGGCTGGTTGAGGGGTGCGTCCCCGGTATAGGCGATACAGACAGCCTCCGCTTCGGGAAAGTACCGCGCGATATACGGCATCAGCGTTGAGACGCCGTGCTCGTAAGCGAAAACCCGGTCATCCCCGGAGACGTCCAGTTTCCGGGATACATCCCGGACGATTGTACCGTTTGACCTCACATCCCCGGAACCGGTCCGCCAGCTGCCGGCGGTCAGGGAAAACCGCTCCGTGGAAAGTCCCCAGTGGGAAGGGCTCAGAATGAAGAAAACCGAAACCGTCCTTCTGGCGGCTAGTTCCCTGAACCACGCGTCGATGAGCCGGTCGGCCAGGATGTGGTGGCTTACCGTTCCGGCCCAGGGCACCGCGTCCTGCGGCGGCCGGTGCAATACCGGCGCAGACGCTGTCTTTCCCGGCAGGTCCCCAAGGGATTCCCAGGTATGGAAAAAAACCGGCTCGGCGGTTTCCTGCTTTTTTTCGCATGAAACCGCGCCGCAGAAAATCAGAATCCCCGCGGCGGCGGCAAAAAATTTCCGGACTGTCACTTCTGGGGCTTCGCCGGCGGCAGAAGTATTCCGTTCGTCCAGAAGGGCATGTATTTAGCCATATTGGTTTTGTCCGCGTATACGATGGATTTCCATGTTTCATTGGTCATGCGCTGGGACATGGGATAATTAAATTCAAAATAACTGAAACAGTACCCCATGGCGATCCGTTTGCCTCCCTGGGCATCGTTGAGCGGTATATACATCCGGTAGGGAATCCCCACGGCGGTTTCCAGTACCATTCCCAATTCCCCGTTGGTAAAGACATCCGCCACCAGCGCCATCCTGAACTGCTCGGTATCTTCCGCGTAGCCGCCCTGGGGTTCCTGAAACAGCACCATCTGGGCAAGCTCCAGGGGAATGGTCGGTATCCACCGGAGTTCCTTTTCATCTACCGGTTTGTTGTCAAACTCGGCCATGGCAATGCCGAGAGCCCGTTCACAGAGCCGGGAAAACCGCTGGAGCACCGAAGCGGTTCTCTCATCCAGCATATTGTATTGGGCAAGGGTTCTGTGGAGTATGTTTACGGACTGGACGGTTCCCCGCCAGAACGGGAGGTTCGGTTCAATATAATGAGCCGGGTGGGGTACCGGCTCGGTCCTGAATGTCGCTTCGTCATCACCGCCGGCCCGTTCCGCGTAGGACTGCTTCACATACAGAATCGTATCATGCCGCAGTTCCGCCCAGGTTCCGTGGGAGGCAAGCATGGACTTGATCCCCCAGAGGGGTGACTCGGTGAAATAAAACCCCGACCCGCTTTCAAACTGCGCCTGGGTTTTTATCTGACTCAGAACGGAATTGTAATAATTTCTTGTCCAGAACGTTTCATCATAAGAATCGAATTCCTTTTCCTGTTCATCCAGAATTTCCTTGAGACCGTCCATCACGGGATAATCGGAAAGTTCCAGCAGGGCGTCGGCGGTTTTTGATCCGAAGGCCTTCATGATATCCAGGCCCCGCACCATATCCCGGGGCATAAAACGGGGAGGGGAAACCGCGTGGTGTATTCCCGAATCATAGGTGAACCGCTGCCCGAACAGCCGCCATCCCATGGGCGGTTTCCGGTCTTCTCCGTCGCTGGGGCCCTTAAAGACTGATCCTCCGGAAAGCGCGGGCGGCCGCAGTTCACGGTGGGCTTTCGCGCCGAATGCCAGCACGGCTTCGGGGTCCGCGGCCCAGGATGAAAAGTCCCGGATGTTTTCTTTCTGCCAGAAGGGCAGGATTTCCTTGAAGCTTAAGTCATCGGACTCACCGATCAGCGCCGTAATCGGATCGAAAAGACTCTGCCATTCTTCATACAAAGCCGGATTATCCGCCGCTGTTTTCGTCAGAAGCATTGCCGCGGGGATCATTCCCAGGGCAAGTTTTACAGAATCGTCTTTTTCCCAGAGGGGCTGATTAAGCCAGTCCGGATTCTGGCTGCGTTCCGGTGAATCCGTTCCGCCGATGGCCGCGCTGCCGGATGCGGCAGCGACGGCAGGATCTGTCACGGAAATCAGAAAATGAATTCTTCCGAACCACATCATGGTCCGGAAATACGCGGCCAGGATGCCGTTCTTCGTGTAATGGCCCCGGAGGATATATTGTGAATAATCTTCCTCCAAGACCGCGCCGTTTTTAAACGTAAAGACCGGAGACGGGGAGAAACCTTCAGCCGCGTCGATTTTTGCGATCTCCTGCCGCACCAGATCGGGGTACCGGGATAAAACCTGTTCCCGGTCTTTGTCCCGGTACGTTGTTTCGGACCGGCCGTAACGGTCCTGCTGCTCAATCTTTTCCGGGGCCAGGTCCAGCAGCGCTTCGGCGACCTGGAGATACAGGACTGCCTTTTCATAGGTTTCGGAGAAACCGGAATGGTCGGTTCCCGCGAGGCCGGCTGTATAATTTTTCATCAGTTTTTTTAGACGGGGAACGAAGAAGTCTTCTTCCAGGGCCTGCATTATCCGGTCAAACAGAATGTGCTGTCCGTGCGCGGCCAGATCCGTTGTAATAAAGACCGGTATGCGCCGGTAGGTATTATCCGAATAGGATGAGTAACTGGTTTTGTAGAGATCCATATACAGCGCTATCAGATCATCCGGTTTGTCGGCGCTGAGGCGGTATTCATTTTTCGTAACTTCCTGGATTACAAGCCGGTTTTTTTCCAGGGCTTCCCGGACTTCTCCGGGCAGGATACTGTATCCGCTTATCGGATAAAAGCTGTCGAACCTCCCTTCGGTGCTGTACAGCATGGCCGCGATCCTGTTCTCTGTTTCCGATTTTCCAAGCCCATAGAGGTCGGCGCCGAATACGATTCCGGGTTCGCCGTTGTATTCGGTAGGGTAAAACCAGTTAAAGTTGTCTTCAAACGTAAAAACATTAAACCATTCATACTGCGAGGTACGGTTCACGATTTTATCACCCGTTATCGGGAGCAGCGTCCCTATGGGAACAGGTATCCCCGCCGGCAGGGTTTCCAGATCAGTGGGGCTCGATACCGTGACGTTCGGGAAGAAGCGGCATTTACTGCTGCCGACAACCGCTGTTTTTTTGCCGGTCTCTTCCAGGCCGGGAATATCCGTGAATATCAATTCTTCTCCCAGATATTCCCGATGCGCCGCGGTTACGGGATCGGCAATGGGCGGAAGCAGCAGAGCTGAGAGTTCGGGAATATTTTTCTGCGGACGGTTGGCCGTTCCGTCGCGGGACTGATCCTCCTGCGGAACTTCCTGGGCAGAGTCCGTGTCCATGCTCTGGGAAGTGTCCGGCGGCTTCGGGCCGGAGTCCTCTTTGCCGCAGGCTGAGACGCACAGTACCGCGATGATACAGAAACAATAGGATAACCGCTTCATATTCATTACTAACCCCGCTTCCGGATGTGTTTCAATGTAAAAAGGCTATAGTACGTTCATTCCATTGTCAAGTTTTCCATTGTTGATTGTTGCCCGCAAAAATTTCAGGATACGGTTCCATTCTGAAGAGGTTATTCATTTTCGTGAAGTGAAATACTCATTTGCTTCCGCGTAGGAATTTCTGCACGGTTTGCGATTTTTTCTGCCACATACAGCAGATCGCCGAAGGGTATATCCTCCCCGTCCGGATAGCCCAAATCATAAGCTATCCCCGCGCTTGAAGTCGCCACAGCCTTAAAGCCCTGTTTTTCAAACACATAGGCGCTGCCGGCGTTCCGGGCATTGGGAAGCACAAACATTTTGTTTTCCCTCTGCATGGCAGAAAAAATACACCCCTTCTCTTTTTGTTTTTCGGTTATCATTGCAGCTCAGCCTTTTCTTTTTTTCGTTTCGTTTTAAAAGCGATTGATTTTATGGGTAGAGGCAGTCAAAAATTTGCTTTCCGCTTTCGGTGCGAAAAATATTTTGACGGACTTTCTTTACGGCTTCCGGCGGCATTTCGTTTTCGAAGATATTTACCAGAAAGTCAGCTTCAACCAAAATCTGGTAATCGGGTCCATCGATATTGCCGTATGTATGGTGATGGGCGATAAGGTAGCAGACCCGGTCTGTCACGTCCTTTTCATAACCTAACGCTTCCAGCATGGGCTGTGCTATCGGCGGCCCCTCGATTTGCTGATAATTACCCGCGCCGCTGCCATGTTTTTCAAGACTGACTCGTATGCCTATGTCGTGGACAACGGCGGCGGTCTTTAAAATGCAAAACGTTTCTTCGTCCAGATTTTCCATCCGTCCTATCTGTTCTGAAAAAGATAGTACCTTCAAAAAATGCTGTATACGCTGCGGACAGCCTTTTTCATATTCCATCATCTGCAGCAATAAATTTACATGTCGGTTCATTTATATACTTCCTTGTTCCTTCCTGTATGGCATTTAAGCGGACGGGCTTGCCTGCGGCATGCCCCGGTGCGCCGATCATAAACCGCCGCGTTGATAATATAAAAATAGTTTACAGCGCCGTACCTTTTTTAGGTACAAACATTCCGGACAAGTCAACGCCCTCTAATTCAAGCAGCGTAATCTTCATTTGAACGCCGCCGGAAAAGCCGGTCAAGCTGCCGTTTGAACCGACTACCCGGTGGCAGGGAATGATGATGGATATGGGATTGTGTCCGACCGCGCCGCCGACAGCCTGACTAGACATGCTGGGCTTGCCCATTTTTGCCGCCATTTTTTTAGCAATGCCGCCGTAAGTAAAAACTTCGCCGTATGGGATTTCACGCAGGATGTTCCAAACCTCCTGGCGGAACTTGCCTCCGATGGGCGCTAAGGGTAATTGGGAGCTGCTGGGTTTTTTGCCCGCAAAGTACCGGTCCAGCCATTTTTTTGCGGAATCGAATACCGGTATATTGTCCCGTTCTGTCATGGTTTCGGGTACGGTATCTCCGAAGTATTTTTGTCCTTCCGTCCATAAACCCACAAGATTGCCGCCGTCACATGCAAGCATAATTTTTCCAATTGGGGACTGATAGGTCGTTGAATAGTACATTTTACGGTTCTCCTTATAAGGTGTTCCAGAGATTGACGGTGGCGTAGCTGCGCCACGGCCGCCAGGCTTCCGCCATTTCCAGCAATTCCTTTGATGTGAATGACGGCAGCGCTTTTTTTACGCCGACGTCGGTTTCGAGAAACGCGTCAGGCCATTCCATGGCCCGCATGGCGATATACTGCGCTGTCCAGCTCCCGATACCGCGGATCCCCATCAGCTTTTTCATTTCTTCTTCCGGCCGGGCGCAGAGGTCAACGTCAATGTCCCCCTGTGACAATGCCCGGGCCAGTTCAAAAATGGTATTGGAACGCGCGGAAATAACCCCCAGTTCGCCGAAATTATTGGTAATATTTTCACCCATAGCTAATACGTCTTCGGGGGTTGGGAAAACATGGGTCAAACCTTCAATCCCGGTTTGAATCGCGGTCCCGTAGTTTTCAACAATTCTTGCGGCCAGCGTGCCTGCGGCTTTTACCGTGATTTGCTGCCCCAGCACCGCGCGCACCGCCATTTCGAAGGTATTAAAACAGCCGGGTACCCGGGTTCCCAAAGTACAAAGTCCCGGCCGGATGTTATTCATTGTCTGGAGCGTTTCATGTACCGCGGTTGGGTCGCAGTATAAATCAAACAGGTGCCGTACCCGCGCCAATACCTGCGGGAGGACCGGCAGCAGTGTTTCACTGACCGTGACGCTCAGGGCGTTCTGTTTCGGTTTGTGGCCTATCCGAACCCAGCCGTAAACACGTTTTCCCTCCGCGTTTTTCAGATCCACGGTGCGCATGTACTCACCGTCTTTCACAAGCTCTATCCCGGTGATCGCCCGTCCCGCAAGGAAGCGGAGCATTTCTTCCCAATGATAAGGCGGGCGGTAGCCCAGCGCCAGGGTAATATTGCCGCTGCGGTCTTTCTCCTCCGGCACGCGTTTTCGCAGCGCCGTGGGTGAAAGATTATAATGTTTTTTGAAAAGATCGTTGAAACGGCGAAGGCTGCCGAAGCCGGATGCCATGGCGACTTCCAGCACCGGCAGGTTTGTATCCGTAAGCAGATTCTTAGCGAGAAGCAGCCGGCACGTTTGCAGATACTGAACCGGTGATACATTGTATTCCGCCGTGAATACACGCCGCAAATGCCGGCCGGTATAGCCCAGCTTCCCGGCTATTTCCTCCAGGCTCTGCCCGTTTCCACAGGTTTTCTCCAGCATCCTCGCCGCCCGGCGGACCAGATTAGCGTTGGCGTCGGTTATGGAAGTTCCGGGGGCAAGCTCGGGCCTGCATAAAAGACACGGGCGGTATCCCGCCTGTTCCGCCTCCGCCGCGGTTGGGAAAAAAGTACAGTTTTCAGGTTTAGGCTGCCTTGCCCTGCACACCGGACGGCAGTATATCCCTGTGGAGGATATTCCGACGAAAAACCGTCCGTCAAAACGGGCGTCTTTCGCCTTAAAGGCGGCATACAAACCGCTGTCCTTTTCTGTCACATTTCGCCCCTCTTTTTGATTCTGACTTTATTATATCATGGTCCGCTTATTATTCTCGCTGTTTTCGGACATGGTTTTTATACGGATATTACCCCGTTTCGTCCAATGTATACAGCGGGAACGGCGGCGCGGCCAAAGGCTTTACCGCAATGGACATGAGTACGGTCTGGCTGTCATCCGCCGCGATCCTGTTGGAGCTGAGAACCCCGCAGGACCTGCACCGGTGAATAACTGCCCACTCACCGTCTTTGCGGACCCATACGCTGATGGGGTCCATAATTCCCCTGCACAACGACGCGCGGTCCCCCGGTTCGTCGTCAACGTGTACGCTGGACAGACATTTCGGGCAATGGTTGCGGTGTCGGCTCCCCGCGCCTTCCGGAGGAACGGGGGTCCCGCATACTTTGCAGGTAAAACTTTCAGCGCAAGCCGAATGCCGGTAATCGATCTTAGGCTCATGACTGGAAGCGGAATCCGGGGCGTTCATCTTTTTATAAGCCTCATACCGTTCTCTCTTAATCAGTTTTTTTCTGACCCCTTCAATAACCTGGCATTCATCTTCATATATATGGCGGCAGTTTCTGAAACGGCAGTTAACCGCGTGTTCGGCTATCTCATGAAAAACGGTGTTTCTCTCTTCCTCTGTAATATGCTGCAGCGCGAAGTCACGGAACCCGGGGGTGTCGATCCACATCGTTTCTCCGTTTCCCCGCAGCAGGGAAACGGCATTGGTACTTACGGGTTTGCCGCCGCGGGCTGCCGGTCCAGTCCGGCCCTTTACATGTCCGTTAATCAGCGTCGTTTTGCCGCAGGACCTGTCTCCAACCACGAGTACGGTTTTACCTTCAGTTTTTTCGGCTAAATCACGGTGGTGGTCACCGGCAGAACCGGCGATAACAAAGTTTGAAACAGACCGGTACAATTCTATTTTCGGCAGCAGCGCTTCCTGTGCGCCTCCGGTGATTTCGTCCCATTTGCTGATGAATATGCCGATCTCGATATTGGCCCTTCCCGCGGCGATGATTGCCGCTTCCGGATAACCGGCCTGGTTCATCAGATAGTCCGCCGGTACAACAACGAGAAGGATTTCCGCGTTTGCGGCGATGAGTATTTCTTCACCCGGTGAGCGCCGGTTCCCGCGGTACACCGCTGTTTTTCTCGGCAGTATGTGTAATGCCCTGTACTGGCTGTTTCCAATATCTTCCGCCTCTATCCAGTCTCCAACGGCCAGTTTGTTTTTGCCGGAAAGAATATCGCCGGTTAACGAACAGGAAAGTTCTGAGTGTTTTGAAAGTATCTTCGCTTCCTTGTTCATGATATTGGTTACGATTGCCCTAACGGCCGCCGTACTGCCCCTTTTCATTGTCTTCTCCTTCCGCGTAATTACAGACACACAGGGTATGTCTGTAATTACTAGTATAAAATCCGCGGCCTCTCTGGAACAACCGAATAGACGTTTCGTAAATAAAAAAGCGCCATGATCTTTCACGGCGCTTTTCAGTAAATGTATGGGTTTATCCACCCCCTTTATTTTCTCCTGCTGATAAATCTTCCCAGCGCTGCCGGGCGATTATTTTCTGTACGCTTTTCTGCGACAGGAAATATACCCCGGCAAGTTCACGGGCAGACATTCCTTCAATATAGTTTTTGTATATTTCTTCATTTCTGCGCAAAACAAATTCTTTGCTTCTGGTGTTCTCCCCCCAAGTCTTTCGGTTGGATTCCTTTCTTGGAATGTAAATATATTCACCGTCAACGTAATGTTGTATTTTATCGATAATCTCCCGGGGCAGAACATCCGCTGCCTTGATATAGCTCATTAGCTCACTCCTTCTGATTGTGTATGCAAGGATTGAGCAAAGGCTGTTCATCATATTTTTTACGTTATGCGATAGCCTTTGCTACTGCATAACCACGGTCGGACGGTACATAAAAAATTCTCCCTATATGTTTATTCTCTTGCCGTAAATTTTCTGACAAAAAAAGCAGATAACCCTACCGTGTAGAATTATCTGCTTACTGATTGGAATACTTACAGGAAGGGAATTACATAAATCCCTCTTTTTATGTTGCATCAGCCGTTAATTCCGCGGCTGTTATATGCGCTGGCAAACCCTTATGAAACAGGCGGCCTGAGTGTATTTATCCAATTAATAATAACAAAAATAATTCCACGCAGTACTGCAGCGTATTATTGATTGTTACTTATTACCGGACAACGGACACAAACCTACCTCTCTTCAAATGGTTTAAGGCATTGTAGCAAAGCAGGGCGTAAACTGCAAGACGTGTTTAACGTTTTCCCTTTATTTACTGTAATCCACCCCTCTTGAGGGATCCACCGGAACAGGATATTGTTGCAGAATGAATATATTCATTCCTCACCAGGAGGTTTGCCGTGGCCCGGATATCAAAATCACCGGAAGAAAGAAAGCAGGAAATTATTACAACCGCTTTGACTCTTTTTGAAGAAAAGGGGTATGAAAATACCACCATCCAGGATATTGCGGAACGGATGAATGCTGCCCAGGGATTATGTTACCGGTATTTCAAATCCAAGCAGGAGATTTTTGCGGCCAGCTCGGATTTTTATGCACAGAAAGCCGTTGAGAATATGCGGCAATCCATCCGCGGAACCGTTGACGCAATTGGTAAATTCAACGCGGTTATTCAATCGCTTTTAACCTACGCTGCAGCCCACGGTGAGTTTGAGTCGTCATATAGGGATGTTCCGGAGATCAGCGCCGAACGGATCAGGCGGATCGCGGTTCATATCTCAGACATCCTGATACCAATTGTGGAGCAGGGACAGCGGGAAGGTGTTTTTCACTGTGACGACATTTCCGGTACAGTACGGATACTCTCCTACGGTATAATCAATCTTATCCACAGTGAAATGCCTAAAAAAAATGTGCCGGAACATATTGTGTCTTTTGTTCCCACAATCAGGAGAACCTGTAAAATCCTTCTGGGCAGCGAAGAAAACCGCCTGGGAAGAGGCTGGGGCAAGCGGTAGATTCGGGAGCAGTTTTTTCCATTGACATAAACGTATACCATATACATAATAGTGAATGAATTCATTCACTATTATGTATAAAAGGAAAAGGTATATACCATGTATTTAGGCCTCACACACGTATTCTGGTATTTTCTCGGATATGGACTTGTCACATCCATGGTGATGTTTTTTGTTCCCGCGGAGAAGCGCAGGAAAATTCTCACCTTTGCCAGGCATGGATCATTTGCAGAAAAAATGTTTGCCGCTGTCAGTCTCGTTTCCCGGTATGCCATGATGGGGCTTTCCCTGTTTATTCCGGTTTATCCCAGAGGGATTGCCTTCATCGCCGGAAATCTCCTGTACTGTGCCGGCCTCATACTGACAAACCTCGCAATGTGGCAGTTTTCCAGGGAGGAAACCGATAAGCCGATAACCTGGGGGCTGTACAAGGTCTCCCGGAACCCGATGCAGGTTATGGTTTTTGGTATGTATTTGGGGATAGCGCTTATAGCGGATAACGGCTGGTTCTGGCTGGCGGCGGCCATCAATATTGCAGCGTCATACCCAATGTTCTTTATGCAGGAACGGTACTGTACGGAGCGCTACGGTGATGAGTATCTGGAATATATGAAAAAAACTCCCAGGGTTTTACTTGTCCGGGGCGGGAAGAAATAAATATGTCAAGTATCAAGAAACCCATCCTCTTTTTCTTTCTGGTTTTCCTTGAGCTTTCCGGTTTGTCCGCGGATGTTCCGGTCACCCTGGAGATCCGTAATGTGGTTCGTGACGGTGGAACCGTATACGCGGCCATTGCCACTGGGGAGGAATTCCGCAGCAAATCGCCGGGACTGCGTTTTGAAATCTCCCCTGACAGTGAAACCGCGGTTCTGGACGTGTCCGTGCCGGAAGGGGAGTATGGTATCACCGTTTACCAGGACCGTAGCGGAAACAACCAGCTGGATACGGGGTTCCTCGGCATTCCCAGGGAACCGGTTGGTATGTCCAACTATGACGGCAGGGGAATACCGGGAGGGTTTAAGAAAATAAAGGTCCCGATACACAGCAGAACCGGGACAATTACCATCCGGCTGTATACGTTCTGATGGTATGTAAAAATCACCGCACCCTGGGATCTCCGCTTAGCCAGGCCTGGTTCCAGCGGATCATCGGCAAGATTGTAGAGATATCCCGTACCCAGCACCCCCCGCACAGGCAGGACCCCCGGACCCGGTATCCCATGCTTCTGTGTCGAGTACTATCTTAATAATGCAGGTACCCTGCGTTTCATCACCCTGGACAAATTCATAATTCTATGCCATAGTCTCGTATGGAAGCCCGCAGTATTTTCCGCAATATTTCACCCATCGACCACCGGTACTCAATTTCCGAACAGGAGCTTTTTGACGCCCTCACGCCCTGGATTTCCGAGGAAGCCGCGGTGGCGTCATGTATAAAAGCCGAAGTCGCCCTTATGGTCGCCCATCTCTCCATGCGGGGGCAGCTCACGCCGGAACTGCGGGAAACCCTGGAAAAAGCCGGGGCTTCGGTGGATCCCGCGGAGGTTTACGCCGAAGAGGAAAAGACCCGGCACAATATCCGGGCTCTGGTCAATGTCCTTAAAACGAAGGTCCCCGCCGATACGGCCCCCCTGGTCCATCTGGGGGCCACCAGCGTCGATATCCTCGATACCGCCCTTTCATACAGGATGAAGGGTGTTACCTATGAAGTGGTGCTCCCCCTGCTGCGGAAGCTCGAGCTGCTTCTCTGTGATTTTGCTGAAAAAGAAGCGGAGACCCCCCAGGTCGGCCGGACCCACGGACAGCACGCGGTGCCTGTGACCGTGGGTTTTGCCCTGGCGGAATACGTCTCCCGCCTGGGAAAATCCATCCTCGAGATCGAACGGCTCGCCTCAGGGCTTAAGGGGAAACTCGCCGGCGCCGTGGGCGCCTATAACGCCACCACTATGATCGTCAGGGATCCCGAGGAACTGGAACGAATCTATCTCGCCGGACTCGGTCTTGAGCCGTCGGAGCATTCCACCCAGCTGGTGGAACCCGAATATCTGCTCCGGCTGCTTCTTGAATTCAACGTTGCCTTCGGTATCATCGCGAACCTGGCGGACGACCTCCGGAACCTGCAGCGCACCGAAATCGGCGAACTCCGGGAAGGGTTCGGAGCGGACCAGGTGGGCTCTTCCACCATGCCCCAGAAGCGGAACCCCTGGAATTCCGAACATGTTAAAAGCCTGTGGAAGGCCTTTATGCCCAGGACAATGACCTTTTTCATGGACCAGATCAGCGAACACCAGCGGGACCTTTCCAATTCCGCGAGCCAGCGCTTTACCGCCGATTACGTTGCTGGTTTTTGCCTGGCGGTAAGCCGCATGAAGGGAGTCGTGGAAGGCCTCGGGGTTGACCGGGAACGGCTGCTCTACAATCTCCGGGGCGGTACAGGGACCGAAGCGTCCGGCCGCGGTTCCGGGATAGCCGGCGGGGTTATGGCGGAGCCCGCGTACATTCTCCTGGCGGAAACCGGTGTTTCCGACGCTCATGAGGTAATCCGCCGGATTACCCTGGCCGCGGAAAAGGATGGAATCAGCTTTGCCGAAGCCCTGGCAAAGGAACCGGAAGTCCTGGAGCGCATCGGCGGGAAAATGGCGGAGCTCGGCCTGACGGCTTCCTCCGGCGAAGCCCTGGCCTTTTTCAGGGAACCGGAGCGGTACTCCGGCCTGGCGGCTAAAAAGGCGAAAGCCCTGGCCGCGAAATACCGGAACCTTATGGCCGGCTCCTGTGCCCGGCCCTCTGCTGAGTGAAATACGGCGCCCCTGTGGGCGCCTTTTGTGAATTTATATAGTAAGGAGAGAAAAATATGTTTAAAGAAGCCTATTCCTATGATGATGTACTCCTCCTGCCGGGTTATTCCGACCTGCTCCCCCGGGACTGTGATGTCAAGACAACCCTGTGCGCCGATATTCAGCTCAATGTTCCGATCATCTCCGCCGCCATGGACACGGTTACCGAAGAACGGCTCGCCATTGCCATCGCCCTGGAAGGCGGCACCGGCGTGATCCACCGCAATCTCAAACCCGAAGCCCAGGCCCAGCAGGTGGCCAATGTTAAGCGCTTCCTCAACTGGATCATCGACGAGCCGGTGACGGTGGGTATGGACGCATCGGTACGGGATATAAAAAACCTCATGGAACGGACCAGAGTCTCCGGAATGCCGGTCCTCGACGATACCGGACACCTGGTGGGCATTATTACCGCCCGGGACCTCCGGTTCTGCACCGACGATACCCTTTCGGTCCTGGATGTGATGACCAAGGACCCCGTGGTGGAGCAGGGGGATCCGACAACCTCCAGCGCACGGGCGAAATTCGACAAACACCGTATAGAAAAGCTTCCCGTGGTGGACGCCTCGGGGCGGCTCACCGGGCTTATCACCGTAAAGGATATGGAAAAACACGATATGTTCCCCCACGCAGCCACGGATAAATCCGGACGGCTCCTGGTGGGCGCCGCGGTTTCGCCCCAGGACTACGATGTCCGGATGCCGCTGCTAAAAAACGCCAAGGTTGACTTTGTGGTTCTGGATACGGCCCACGGCGATTCGAAGAACGTCACCGACGCGGTGGCCGGGATCAGGAAGAAATTCGGTGTCCCGGTTATCGGCGGAAACGTCGCATCCAAAGAAGGCACCCGCCGGCTCATCGATGCCGGCGCCGACGCGGTCAAAGTCGGCATCGGACCCGGTTCAATCTGCACCACCCGGATCGTCGCGGGAATCGGCGTTCCCCAGTTTACCGCGGTCTGGGACTGCGCCGAGGAAGCCGCGAAAGACAATATCCCCATCATAGCCGACGGCGGGATCAAATTCTCCGGGGATATTACCAAGGCCATCGGCGCCGGTGCCGGCGTAGTCATGGTCGGCAACCTCTTCGCGGGTCTCAAGGAAGCTCCGGGCCGGGAAATCCTCTACGACGGCAGGATCTACAAGGAATACCGGGGTATGGGAAGCATGGGCGCCCTCAAAGACGGCTCCGGCGACCGGTACCAGATAACCAAGGATGAAACCCCGGTGCCCGAGGGCATTGAAGGCCGGGTCCCCTATAAAGGGGAGCTCAAGAATTACCTCCACCAGCTTGTGTCGGGTCTCAGGAAGGGTATGGGCTACTGCGGCTGCAGGAACATCGATGAGTTGAAGAAATACCGGAATTTCGTTAAGATTACCGCCGCGGGCCTCCGGGAAAGCCATACCCATGACGTTACCATCACCCAGGAGGCGCCCAACTATTCCCGCTCATAGAGTGAGTGTTTATAAAGCGGGAATAGGGGATGCGCGTCTGCCTGTCAGACGCTCACCGGAAAGGCGGCTCTCCGGGGCCGCCATCAACACAAAGGCAAGGTATTCCGCATGAATGTTGTTGTAATCGGTGCCCAATGGGGCGATGAGGGAAAGGGAAAGATCGTTGATTACCTGGCAAATGAAGCCCAGATAATCGTCCGTTTCGCCGGAGGCGCCAACGCGGGACATACCATTGTCATCGGTGACGAACAGTACGCCCTTCACCTCATTCCTTCCGGTGTCCTGTATCCCGACAAAGTGGTAATCCTCGGCGCCGGCATGGTGATCGACCCGGTGGCCCTTTTTAATGAACTGTCCATGCTGCAGGAACGGGGTATCGACACCGCGGGCCGGGTTTTTATTTCAGACCGCGCCCACATAGTGCTTCCCCGGTACATAGAAATCGACAAGCAGCGGGACGCGGCCCGCAAGACGCCCATCGGCACCACCGGCCGGGGTATCGGCATCACCTATTCCATGAAAAGCGACCGGGACGGCATCCGCATCGCGGACCTTTCCTGGAAGGAAAAAATGGATGAGCTGGAACCGGCGGACCGGGAATTCCTGGCTCCGTTCATAGACCGGCTTCAGGATATGGCTATAGACGTTTCGGTGTACCTTACCCACCATAAGAATTCCCAGATTCTTTTTGAAGGCGCCCAGGGAGCGCTCCTGGATCTCGATCTGGGAACGTACCCCTATGTTTCCAGCGGGATGTCCTGCGCCGCCGGCGCCGCCGTGGGCGGATGCGTCGGCCCGCGGAACCTGGACAAAATCCTGGGGGTTTTCAAAGCCTATTCCACCCGGGTCGGAAACGGCCCTTTCCCCAGTGAATTCAACGATAATTCCGAAGATGAGATCTGCCGCTTTGTCCGGGAAACCGGCCGGGAATACGGGGTCACCACCGGGCGGCCCCGGCGCTGCGGGTATCTCGATCTCGTGGCGCTCCGGTATACCTGCCTTACCAATTCAATTGATTCCCTGGTCATGACCCACCTGGATGTCTACGATACCCTGGACGAGATTCAGGCCTGTGTCGCCTATCAGATCGGCAGCAAACGGGTGGAAACTTTTCCCGCTTCCATTGAATCTCTCAACGCCGCGAAACCGGTACTCCGCCGTTTTCCGGGCTGGAAGAAATCCCTCAAGCAGGCCCTTACCTATGAGGAGTTCCCCGAGGAAGCTATGGAGTATATTGAATTTATCGAACGGTTCTGTGAAACCCCCGTCGATATAGTTTCCGTCGGATACGACCGGAAAGAAACCATTATCAGGAAGAGTCCATGGACAAAATACTGATCCTCGATTTCGGAAGCCAGACCACTCAGCTTATCGGACGGAGAATCCGGGAGCTTGGGGTGTACGCGGAAATAATCCCCGGGGACGCGGCTGTCACCGATGAAACGCTCGCGGACGTAAAGGGGATTATCCTTTCCGGTTCCCCCGAATCGGTGTACAGCCCCGACGGGGAAGTGCCGGATCAGCGCATCTACTCCCTGGGACTTCCGCTGCTGGGGATCTGCTACGGGATTCAGCGTATGACCGTGGATAACGGCGGTACGGTGGAGGCCCTTCCTGAACGGGAGTACGGCAGCCTCGAAGTAAATCTTACGGTACCGGATGATCCGGGTAAACTCGCCGGGGGCGATGCCGCAGCGGCGTTTTTCTCCGGCTTCGACGGTACGGTTCCTCTGGATGCCATCCGGGGCAGTACCGCCGCCAAATCAAAACCCGGAGCATCCTTTTCAATCAATTCCTGGATGAGCCACGGCGATACCATCACAAAGCTCGGCCGCGGTTTCCGGCAGTTCGGAACCAGCCTGCACGGCGCTCCGGCGGTGCTTGTCCATGAGGAGCGTCCCTGGTTCGGTGTCCAGTTCCATCCGGAAGTTACCCACAACGAACGGGGAACGGAAATAATCGCCGGCTTCGTGTTCGGAGTCTGCGGCTGCAAACCGGGCTGGAGTATGGAACAATATATAGAAGAAGTCCGCGCGTCCCTGGGTCAGCGGGTCGGGGCTAATCCGGTGCTGCTCCTCATCTCCGGCGGTGTGGATTCCACCGTGGCCGGCGCGCTGCTCCTCAAGACCCTCAATCCCGATCAGGTCCACCTGATGTATATGGATACCGGGCTCATGCGGAAAAACGAAACCGAAACCGTCCGGGTCAACCTTGAGCGGCTCGGCGCGAAGCACCTGCACATCATCCACTGTGAGAATGAATTCCTTTCCGCGCTTAAAGGACTTACGGACCCTGAGGCAAAACGCAAGGCCATCGGGGATCTCTTTATTACGATCCAGGAACGGGAGGTCACACGGCTCGGACTTCCTGATTCATACTTTCTGGCTCAGGGGACGCTTTACACCGACCTCATCGAAAGCGGGAAGGGGATCGGGAAAAAAGCCCACCTCATCAAGAGCCACCACAATGTGGGCAGCCCTCTGGTCGACGCCAAGCGCAAAGCCGGCCGGATAATTGAACCTCTGGACCGGCTGTATAAGGATGAGGTCCGCAGTCTCGGCCGTATCCTCGGCATCGATGAGGATGTTGTCCGGCGGCACCCCTTTCCGGGACCCGGCTTGGGGGTGCGCATTCTCGGGGAAGTTACCAAGGAAAAATGTGACATCCTCCGGGACGCGGACGCAATTTATATTGAAGAGCTGAAAAAGCGCGGCCTCTACGATGAAATCTGGCAGGCCTTTGCGGTGCTCCTTCCCATCCGTTCCGTGGGGGTCGCCGGGGATGTACGCAAATACAGCTGGGTCCTCGCCCTCCGGGCCATTACCAGCGATGACGGCATGACCGCCGATGTGTATCCCTTTTCCATGAAGGACCTTCTGGAAATTTCAACCTTGATCACCAACACCGTTACGGACATCGGCCGGGTAACCTACGACATCTCATCCAAGCCCCCGGCAACTATTGAATGGGAATGATCCGTAAGACAGTGTAAACCCCGGTAAGCAGAACGGCTGCGGCCAGCGGCAGTTAAAAGAGATACAGTGCCGGCAGGCGCCTCTTATACTTTGAGGGGCGTTTGTTTTTTTATCAGCGTTCCGGTACGCGTATGTCAGCCGTTATTTTTTTGAATTATCGATATACGCAAGGCCGTCGCCTAAGACAGCATTGTATGATAACCTGATTATACGGTTGATACATGTTAGGCTAAACGATGCAGCGTTTTTAAAAAAATAAAAGGATCCTGAGAAATGGGAAATCGAACGTATATCCTGAGAACTTCAAAAGAAAACTCAATAGAATTATTTGAAGCGGACAATACGCTGCCGTTATTCTGGCAATGCTTGCTTGACATCAATGCGATTGAAAGCATTGAACCTGAAATTATCCGGGTTTTTGCTATGGGTGATGAGGATGTACAAACGTATCTGGAGAAAAACCCCTCGGGGGTTACTGTAAAATTACCTAAACAGGTATTTTTAAATAACGCCAAAGACGGAAGGCCATTTATCGAACGGTACCTGGAGAATGACGTAATAGTGTTTGATGATTTTATGCGCTATCTGGATAAAAAGTACGGAGAAGAAGATATTTTAGAACTATCAATTTTTGAAATGGGAAATTTTGAAGGGATGGCGAAATATATCAATAATTTAAAAAAGAATCTAACCGCGATAAAACAAGAGAACTATATACCAAAACTATTCCCCATGACAGGTACTATATTTGAGCTAACAGGATACGACAGGTATTTGGGCAATGGTTTCGCAGGCTATTCTGAACGGTATGCGGATGCGTGCAGGAAAGAAGAAGACGAAAGAAAGAAAAGACAATCCTTACTTGACGAGCAGGAAAGAAAAAGATCAATAAAAAATAAGATTGAATCGGTGTTTATAATTTTTCTTGGAATGGTATTTTTACTCGCGTCAGTGTTCTTTATAACAAAGGAAGGATTAAGTGTTCTCCTGGTATGCGGAATATTATTTGGTGTTGTATCAGCAGTATACGGCGTTATAAAGCTTGGAAACAATAAAAGTAAATAACAATCAATGCCGTATCAGGTATAAATGATTTATGGAAGTTGCTTATGAAATATAAAAGATGCAGTTTTTTTCTAATCGTATTATTGCTTAATACTACCCACGCGTTTTCACAGAACGATGATCTGCAGCCCTTTATGATTTACGGCCAAGATTTTATAGCGACTGTTACTTTGCCAAACACCTGGTTTGTTGACATGAGTTATGCCCGGCAATTGGGCGTTAATGGATTTTTTTATTTAAAGCAATACAATAAAGAAACATCCCCTGCAATAACAATTTTAAATTTAGCCTATAAACCTGAAGACCATACACCATTGGAAGAATGGATAGAATATGACCGGGATAATTTTCTGGATTATTATGATAATTACACAATGGAAAAAGCAGATATAGAAATAAAAAATGACGCTGTAAAAAGAATAATTATCTATCTGGTAAAAGACGATCAAAACGAAATAGTACAGTATTCAGCATATTTAGATATGGGGTTACACTATTTTGCGAATATCTATATGACAATAACGGATAAAAATATACGAGACAGTATGTATAAGGATTTTAAACGCTGTATCGAAAATTCGGTATTCCTGAATATAGGAGTAAATATAAACTAAAACAAACGGACAGATACCGCCTGACAACGCTGTACGCTGTGTCACTGACTTCTGCCATTCCTCTTTACGTTCAGGCCGTACCGTATACCATACAGGATCAAAAAGAAAAGAGACTGGTGATGGAATTTATTGAAAAGACACAAGATCACAATAAAGCCGTATCGGATATAATAAAAGGCTGGGGCTCCGATATAATTGTTACAAGAGGGACCATATACAGAGCCCATGATTTAGATGGCATACTCGCGTATGATGATGGAAAAATTGCCGGGATAGGACTTTATCGGATAAAAAAGGATTGTGAAATAGTATTGCTGGAAACTTTTATTCACAACCGCGGAATAGGAACGCAAATAATAGAGAGAATAAAAAAGATCGCAAAAAGCAGCAAGTGTAAAAGAGTTTGGCTGATAACCACAAACGCCAATATTCATGCCCTGGGATTTTATCAGAAAAGAGGATTCCATATTTCAAATATATATAAAAATGCAATGGAAAATTCCCGCAGAATAAAACCTGAAATACCGGAAATGGAAGATGGAATAGAAATACGTGATGAGATAGAGTTTGAAATAAAACTATAAACGGGGCCGGTGCTCTGTACAGCTGTAATATCAAGTGGAATAAACCGTAATGTATGGGAAGAGGTTTTGCTTTCAGTGAACATTATAATATAGAACAATCAATGGTGATTGGGGGATTGAATTTATTTTGCCGGGTTTTATCAGTTAATTAAGCAAAGAATCAAACCGGAGAAGTTATGAACGCGAAAAAGATGGTTAAGCTGAGTAATGGTATTGGTTTTGTCGCCGTTATATCCCTGCTGTATTGGGTCATTATTTTTATAACGGTTCAGGTGTTCGGGCTGAAAATATTCAAAGAACATATAACGGAAGTTTTTATCTACAGCATCATTGGCATACTGGTTTTAATGTCCGGCGCGTTAATGATCAATGTTATGATCAATCTTACCAGAATAGCTGAGAAGATAAATAACGATAATGAACTTGGCAAAACAACAAAAAACAGAAAAGGTATTCTGGTCTTCCTGGTTTCAATTCCATTGATTATTATGGGATTGTTTCTCGGAAATTTTTTATCGACCAAAAAAATTGAGAGAGAATTAAAAATGTCCGGTGATGAAATAATTAGTACATACCGGAGCGAGATAGATACTATAACCGATTATTCTCTGTCAAAAGAGTGGATAAACAGTGTCGTAAATATAATTAATTTCATGCTGAGAATCGACACAAATATCACAGACGCCGCGATAATATTAGAGGATGAAATAAACGGAAATAATTTTTATCTGACATTTAACCGATGGGATGAAATATCAAAGAATGAAAATACTGAAATAAATAAATTACGGTATATCAGAAATTACGACTTTAAAGAGAGACAGTATTTGGAACGGGTGTTTAATGACGGCTATAATGAGAAGTATTTTATCCAGAACAATGATTCCTATGACTTGTTTATCCCGTACCGAAACGGAGAAAAAACAATTATCGTTTTCTTCAGCAATCGGCAGCGGTACGGAAGTCTAAGTAAATAGCGATGCAGCGCGGCGCCGGACAAACATCCTGTGCCGTGTCCTGCCAGCGGTCCGCGGCCGGATATCTCCGTGTTTGCCGGCTGCCATGATATCTATGTAACATTTTATATGATTGTACCGGCAATCGGTTGAAAAAATATGAAGGTTGGTATTGAATTAGCAGCAGGGTACATCATGGAAAATAAACAGGCAGTATTGGATTTTCAGGAAGAACAAAGAAATACATTAAAGGATTGCGTTGAAAAGGCAATATCCGACGAAAATACCATTGAGAATTTGGTTTTTGAAAATGAGGAACTTTCAGAATTTGATATGTCTAGTATCGATTTTGAGAAAGTTCAGTTTATAAAATGTACTTTTCATAAATGCAATTTCTCCCGGTCCAGGTTTTATTACGTGGATTTTATTAACTGCAATATTTCCCTGTCCGATTTCAGTAAAACCTTCTGGAAGAAATCAAATATAACCGAAAGCAACGCCGTCGGCGGAAAGTTTTTGGAAAGCTCTATAAAAGAAACCAAAATGACAGACAGTATGTTTGACTACGGGAATTTTTCTAATTCCATAGTAACTGATTGCGTTCTCGATAACTGCAAGTTTATCGAAAGCTCTTTTGCGGAATCAAAAATAAAAAAAATCAAACTGAAAAAAATTACATTCAGCGGAACGGATTTCTTCAAAACCCCATTGCGGGGAATTGATCTTTCGGATTGTTTAATTGACGGTATTAAAATATCCGCAGATCTTTTTGAATTAAAGGGCGCAAAAATCAGTTCCGACCAGGCCGTTGAACTTGTACGGGTTTTTGACATTGAGATAGTGTAATGCTAAATGTCTGCAGCCGGTGCCAAAAAAACTAAGTGCGGTACACGCATGCATCAAGTCTTCGGCGGCTATGGGATGGGAATACTCTATCCGGTCAAGCCGGCTGAAGCCGGAAAAACGGCGGTACGGAGATCCGCGTTATTCGAGGGAGAAGGTAAATTCCACGGCGGGGTATTTCCTACCGCCGAACTCGAAATCCTGGGTTTGATTCTCCGTTCCGCCCTGTTTCAGATAGAATGAATTGTTCCGCGCGCCCAGCAGCGTCCGGGCCGCCATGGTCCTGCATCCGAGTCCCCGGTAGCAGTACATCATGTATTCAAGCAGCTGTGACCCGATCCCGCATCCCTGGACTTCCCGGGAAACATACAGCCTGATAATTTCACAGTCGCAGTAAGCGGTATTCCGCATGCCGGAAATGAAACCCCCAATGCGGCCATTCCCCGTCCAAGGCCGGCATATCACTTACCGATACCGCCCGTATCATGCCATCACTCCGTTTTTATAAAATTCAGAATAAATCCAGCTGGGAATCTTTTTTCCGGATAGGAATTCCGTCTGAGAGAGGGATAATGCTTTCCAGGTCCGCGAAAAACCGGCTGGGGCCATTCCGGAGTTTTCTTCCCTGGTATTGCCGTGAGTTTGCCCAGGAAAGGTAGAGGCCGATCCGTGCGCGGGTCATGGCCACATACAGGAGCCGCCGCTCCTCGTCGATATAATTTTCCGGATCCGCTGAGGAACCGCCGCCGTCTCCGAAAAGAGTGAAGGGCAGAATTCCTTCTTCCGCTCCGGCTACAAAAACATGATCGAATTCCAGTCCTTTGGAAGCATGGATGGTCATAACCTGTATCCCGTCACGCCGTCGTCCGGAACCTTCTTCGGGCTGAACCACCGAGAAGGAATCCATAAAAGTTCTGTAATCGCCGTACAGTGATGCCAGTCTTATTAACTCTTCTACCGACGCGGGTACTTCCCGTTCGTTTTTGCCGGGGCCGCCTGCTCTCCGCAGCCGGTCCCACGAAAGACCGAGCGCTTCCTCCGGTGTTTTTTCGAGGAAGAATGTACGGATCTCGCGGGATAAGCCATCGCCATGGGGAGCGGCCTCACCGGGATTGCCGCCGGAGAGGGCCAGTCTCACCGCGTCAAGCAGTGTTTTGGCGGCTCCCTCTTCCCACCAGGGTTTTTCGCCGGCGAATTGAAAGGGAACTCCGTAACTTTTCAGCGCTTCCACGATGGGTGCCGCCAGAGCTGCCGCCCGGACAAGAACCGCGCATTCTCCCAAATCGCTGAGGGCCGCTTCCGGGCTGCTTGATGATGCGGCGTCCCCGCTGTCCACCACGCCGGTATCAAAGGAAAAAAATGTTGTCCCGCCGATAAGCCGGGCAATGTGCCGGGCAATGCCTTCGGCTTCGGATTTTTCCGTAGGGTACCCTGTCCGGAACAGGTTAACCGCCGTTCCCTGTCCGCTGAGGCGGGTATCCATGAGCCGCCCTGCGGCGTCGATAATCGGAGCGGCGCAGCGAAAGCTTTTGGACAGACGGAACGAAGCTGCTCCGGGATAGTCACAGAGAAAACGGTCAATGAACCGTTTGTCGGATCCTCTGAACCCGTAAATTGCCTGGTTCGGATCGCCGATGACACAGAGTTCCGGCAGCTGTTCTCCCCGCTCCTCCGGACCGGCGGGGACCAGCAGCCGTATCAGAGCATACTGGGCAAAGTTGACATCCTGGTATTCGTCAACAAAAATATACCGGAAGCGGTTTCTGTATTCCGAAAGAATTTCGGGTCTCACCATAAAGAGCCGGACCGTACCGGTTATAAGGTCGTCAAAGTCCAGGACGCCCAGGCTGCGGAGGCGCTCCCGGTAAAGGCTGTAGAGATCTTCCATGTCCGGGTTCTGCCCGGGCATTCCCATCTCCAGGGCAATTTCTTTCAGCCATCCGCAACTGCCGTAATTAGGTTCCGTTTTTCCGGGCATGAGGATATACCGTTTCCGTTCCTCAATATACTTCCCCAGGCTTTTCGGGGCGGCTTTTTTCTTTTCCCCGGTTCCGGCGGCGCAAAGTTCCGCAAGTATTTTGTGCCTTTCATCCTCGGCGAGTATACCAAAGGATTCCGCCAGGCCGATTTTGGAAGCCTGTTCTCTGAGAACGGAAACGCAGAAGGAATGAAAAGTCGCGGTCGGCAGCTTCCGCGATTTTCCGGGACCGGCGGTTTTCGCGATCCGTTCCCGGAGCTCCGCCGCGGCTTTGACCGTAAAGGTTATTCCCAGTATTGATGAAGGATCCGCCCCTTCGGATAAAAGTCTGGTGATGCGGTTCGCCAGCACCGCGGTTTTTCCCGTTCCCGGTCCCGCGATGATTATGGAATGGTTTCCCCTGTGAGTTACCGCCTTTTCCTGATCCGCGTCGAGGGCAAAGGGCCGGTCATTCGCCGGAGGTGATTCCGCTGCGGATAATTCCGCTGTCTGGTTCTTGGCCGTATACCGGGGTTTGGGCTTTTTCTGAACCGGCAGTTCCGGCAGTTCCCCGAACAGGCCGGCTTCGGATTTTTCATTTTGCTGTTCTCCGGGACCGAAGGCGCGGATAATACCGTATTCCCCATCGTACCCCGGAGTTATGGAGACTTCTCCGGAACGCATCCGGCGGACTGCCGCCGCCAGGAGTTCCCCGGAGACACCGGGACAGTCCAGTTTCTCAATTTCTTCCGGTGCCATATCCATAAGAACCGACAGTTCATTCCCGGTCTTGCGTATGAGCCCGCTGTAGGCGGCGTCAACTTTTTTTGATCCCGTTCCTGTTTTCAGAATTTCCGAAAGGATTTCCTTCAGCGGAATGAGTGACCGGTAGGGGCTTTTGTTTGTGCCGGCGGAGTCCGGCGGGCAGGGGGCTTCCTCGTCAACGGGACGGTCCGCAAGTTCCATGACTCTGCCCATGACGCCCCGGGTGAGGGCCTTGCCGCAGACGGGGCATATTCCCATGGAATCGGCGGCTTCTTCCGGAGTTAGGTATACGCTGCACTTCCGGTGGCCGTCGTAATGGTATTTTCCTTCCTGCGGAAAAAACTCAATTGTTTCGATGATCCCCGGATTTCCCGGATCGTTCCCGATACGCAGAGCCGCGGCCAGGGACGCGTAGCTTCTTTCCATCTCAAAGACCGTTGCTTCCCGGGCAAGTTTATCCGGTGAGTGGGCGTCGGAATTCGATATAATGGAAAAACGGTCCAGGGACTCCAGGGCCCAGTTCATGGGAGGATTGGAGGAAAGGCCGGTTTCGATGGCGGTAATATGGGGAGCAAGGTCGCCGTAGCATTCGTCTATGGAATCGAACCCCGATTTTGCCCCCAGGGCCGAAAACCATGGGGTCCAGATGTGAGCGGGGATAAGGATCGAACGTTCATCCGAATCGAGGAGTACCTCCAGGAGGTCCCGGGAGTCCAGCCCAAGGATCGGCCGTCCGTCAGAGGCGATGTTTCCCAGCTGCTCCAGCTTCCGCTGGAATGTGGCGGCGGCCTCAAACCCGGGCAGCAATACCACATGGTGGACCTTTCTGGTTTTATCGCCTTTCTTGTAGATGGTGCTGATTTCCCCGGTAAGAACAAACAGCGGCGGATTGTCCCCTGGCTGGCCGGGGTCGGGAAGTTCCCCGGCCATTGCCTCTCCGGCGTCAAAGCCTGAGCGTACCGTGTGTTTAAGGGCAAACAGTCCGTCCCCGGCGTCTTCGAGCTGGTCCCTGAGTTCCCTGAGCCACACCGGATGGGTGCAGTCACCGGTCCCCAGGAGGCTGAGGCCTTTGATTCTTGCCCACCGGTCAAGATACGCCGGGGTAAGCTTCGAACTGGTCGCCCGGGAAAACCGGGAGTGAATGTGCAGATCGGCAATGGTTCGCATGGGGCCTAGTATAGGGAGTCTTCAGAATCTGGACAAGGGAATTTTCAGCAGCCGGCCAGGCCGATAACAATGAATGTCTGGGCCAGAATGTAAGGCAGCATGATGTAAAAACTCCCCCGCTTCGGCATGGTCCCGAAAGTGAAAAACGCCAGCAGGCTGTCAGAAATGAGGAAGCAGAGGCTTCCGATAAAGACGGCAAATCCCTGGCCGTCCATGCGGAAGAGCATCAGCTGCAGGGCGGTGACACTCATCAGCACAATCACCAGGGAATAGACCGCCGCTGGAATCCGCATGGGTTTGTCGGGGTTGACGAATTTTATGACCAGGTACGCCAGGGGAACCGCGATAATCAGGGAAATCACCAAGGCCAACACATGGACATCCCCGGTAAATTGTATCATCGCCGGAATATAGCACAGGTGCCCGATAAGGAAACTTGCCAGCCCCAGCCTGAAGAATCGGGTACTGGAAATTTTCAGCAGAAATACATCCCCAAGCCATCCGAAGACAGCCGCCAGGATGACCATGACGGTCAGGTCCCGGGCTGTGAGCAGGTAAAACAGCAGCAGCAGCGGCATGATCAGGACCTTGGTTATTGCCCTGGGAATATTTATTGAAAGGTATGAAAAAACGAGATGCAGCAGAGCATTGCAGATAAATAATCCTAACACTACCTCGGTCACCGGCGGCCTCCATTGGATGTTCATCCCTTCCGCCTTACGGCAGCAGTCACACGGCGGAAAGTAAAATCATTATTAAGTATGGTTATGAAACCGGAAAAAGCAAGGGCGTCACATTAGGGCTGGTCCGGGATCTTCAGCGCCGGTATCCGCTTACTGGTGTTTTTATTATTCCTGCCTGCTTTCTTCCGGGGCAGTGTCTCCGGTTTCCGGGTCGGTCCGCTCCGCGGGAACCCCGGGTGTTTCCGGCTCATGCTGTTCCGCCCCGGTATCTTCCGCCGGAAAATCCTGCTGACCCGGAGGCGCTTCTTCCGCGGCGGGTTCGGGATGCTCCTTGGCTTTGCTTCCGCCTGACCGGATAGGCCGCAGTTCCGCCTCGCTTACCAGCGCCGGGTCATCGATGCCGATGGGGAGTTCCCTGCCTTCTTCGGGTTCCACTTCCTCTTCCTCAAAGGGCTCGGGATCGGGAATGGATTCGGCGGGAGCCCCGTGTTCGTCATTTTCCAGGCGGACCGAAATCACTTTGGTGACCCCGGATTCCTCCATGGTGACCCCCAGAAGGGTCCCGGCCCCGGTGACTGTCCGCTTGTTGTGGGTTATTACGATAAACTGGCTGGTACTCCCGAACTCCCGGAGGAGCTGGACGAAGCGGAGGACGTTCTGCTCATCCAGGGCCGCGTCTATTTCGTCCAGAAGACAGAACGGCGAAGGTTTGACCATGTAGGTGGCGAAAAGCAGGGCCACCGCGGTCATGGATTTTTCGCCCCCCGACAGCAGGGTAATGTTTTCCAGCTTTTTCCCCGGAGGCTGGGCGTATATTTCAATACCCGACTCCAGGACGTGGTTGGGGTCCGAGAGCCGGAGCTCCGCCCGTCCGCCCCCGAAGAGGCGGCGGAACATGTTGTGGAAATTTTTCTTTATTTTATTGTAGGTTGAAAGGAACAGGTCCGAGGATTCCGCCCGGATTTCCGCGGTGATGCGCTCCAGGTCGTCCCGGGCTTTGGCAAGGTCCTCCAGCTGGCTGGAGAGGAAATCGTACCGTTCTTTTGTCTCGGCAAATTCTTCCGGGGCCATAAGATTGACCGATCCCAGTTCCCGGAGGCCCGATCTGGCGGCGCTCAGTTTTTCCCGGAGTTCCTGGGCCGGGACGGTTATGGTAAAGATCCGTTCCTCGAATTCCATGAGATCCCGGGAATGGGTTTCCCGGAAGTTGTCCTGGATATTCCTGATTTCCGTTTCCGACTGCACCAGATCGAGGTGTATTTTCTCCAGGGATTCCTGGACCTTGGCCAGCTCCTGGATCCGCTGTTTGATGGTTTCCTGCTTTCCCGCCACATCGCCGTTTCTCAGGGCAATGTCTTTTTCCAGTTTTTCCAGTTCCGCGGTAAGCTGGATGCCCTTCCGCTCGATGTCGGCTATATCCGATTCAGCGTCGCCGATGCGTTCGGCGATCTCGTCGAACCGTTTCCGGTTGAGGAACAATTCGTCCTGGACAGTTTTGAGCAGGTTTTCCTGACCCGCCAGTTCCCGGCGTATAAGCTTGGCCTGTTCCTCGGCGGACTGGGCCTGGGTGGCCATGCGGACCCGGCTGACCCGGAGTTCCTCCAGGGTCGCCCGGTATTCGGTTATCTTTATATTGAGGTTTTCAGTATCCTGCCGCAGTTCCGCGATACGGTTCCGCCGCTCCGCCGCCCGCTCCCGGGTTTCCCGGATTTTCGCGTCCAGGGCCCGTTTTTTGGTTATGATTCCTTCGGGGGCGAGGAACTCGTCAATAAACGAAGGGGTGCTTTTCCGGTAGGATTCGAAAAGCTCGGAAGCCTTTCCGCTCTGGGCCGCCGCGTCGGACAGCGCCTGGGCCAGGCTGTCGGCTATGCGCTTCAGTTCCGCCGGGGCGGGCAGTTTTCCGCCTTCCGCCGCCCGTTCGGCGGCGGCGGCCAGATCCCGGATTAGAGTCTCCCGGCCGGACAGAAGGGTCTTAAGCAATCCCAGGGATTCGTTCAGTTCAGCCTCTATGGACCGGCGTTCCGAGGCGGAATAGCCCGCTTCCTTAAGCCCCGCGTCCAGGGCGGCGACAATGTCATCGGTGATGCTTTCGAGTTCCCGCTCCAGGGAAACCCGTTCCTGCTCCGCCCGGTGGATGTCCTCCTCGGCCTTGCGGACCGCCGAATCGTTCTCGCCGATCCGGGAGGATGCCAGCTGGATATTTTCCTCAAAGGAGGCGATATTGCTGCTGATGTCCTCAACTTTTTTCTGAAGATCCCGGACAACGCCGTCCTGTTCCTCCGCGTCGTCGATGAGTTCTTCAATCTTTATCTGAACGGCCCGTTCCCGGCCTTCGTCCTGCTGGATCTTCGCCTTGGTCTCGTTCCGCTGCTCCGCCAGGAGCTTTACTTCTTTTTCCTTGGCGTTTTTTTCTACCGCCAGGCCGTAGATGTTTTTCTGGTATTCAACGAGCTTCTCCTCCAGGGAGTTGACCGCGTCCATATTTTCTTCCAGGGACTTGTTGATGGCGTCCATCTCGGCCCGGATACGGTCCCGTTCCTTGGTGCGGGTCTCCAGATCCCCGTTCCGCCGGTCCCGTTCGTACCGGAACTGCTTAAGCCGGAGCAGCTGGATGTCCAGTTCAAATTCGAATATCTCGTCCCTGAACGCCCGGTATTTGAGGGTTTTTTCAGCCTGAACCCTGAGGGTGTCGTAGGACCGTTTTACTTCCCCGAGGATTCCCTCAACCTGGCGCATGTTTTCTTCGGTTTTGGCCAGCTTCCGCTCGGCCTCGGCGCCTTTGACCTTGTACCGGGTGATTCCCGCGGCTTCCTCGAAAAGGTACCGCCTTTCATCGGGTTTCGACGAAAGGACCTGGTCTATTTTCCCCTGTTCCATCACCGAATACGCGGCTTTGCCGACGCCGGTATCCCAGAACAGTTCCCGGACTTCCTTGAGCCGGGAAGGGGTGGAATTTATATAATATTCACTTTCCCCGGACCGGTAGAGCCGCCGTTTAATCTGAATCTCCGGCATGTCGATGGGGAGGAGGCCGGTTTCGTTGGCCAGGGTCAGGGTGACTTCGGCGACGTTGAGGGGCTTCCGGTTTTCCGTTCCGTTGAAGATAACGTCTTCCATCTTCTCGGCCCGGAGGGACTTGGACGCCTGTTCGCCGAGTACCCACTTGATGGCGTCCACCACGTTTGATTTTCCGCAGCCGTTGGGGCCCAGGAGGGCGGTAATCCCATCGGCGAATTCGACCCGGGTACGGTCGGCAAAGGACTTGAATCCGAATATATCAAGGCTCTTTAAGAACAAAGGCTTTCTCCGTTTATGACTTTTCCAGAAATTCGCATCTTTTTTTAAATAATACACAGCCGGACTGTATATTCCTTATATAAAAATAGCAGAAAAGAGCCCGTGGGTAAATGCTATACGTGCGTATACTCTACCATTGCCGGAGGCCGGGGTCAAGAAAGGGGGTGAATTGTAGTGAATTTTGCGGAAATTGGGGATTATTCCCGCGCCGGAAGGGGTATTGCCTGTCCGGACTGGATACCCTTTTGGCTGTTTAAACCCCGGGGATCCACGGGATACCGGAACGGGATACTGTAGGCGGAACGGGCCGTCCGGGCGGCGTCTCCGTGCCCGGTGAGATACCCGGTCCCGTAGGAACCGGTGTCGATTTCAGCGGTGCCATTATGGTGGATATAGGCCTGGCTGTTTTTATTGAAGGTGAGCAGCCGGTCTCCGGTATAGGCTCCGGTACCGGATATGGTTCCGGTTTTGGTAATCCCCGCGTAGGCAATGGATGAATCCGTCCCCGGCGGGGTAAAGGAGCCTCCGGCGGGTATACCGCTGAATACCCCTTCACCGGGGGCCAGGAGAATGCTGGCAGCGGATACGGCAGCCGTCCTTGTCTGTATTTCACCGTTGTATCCCAGGGTGCCGGAGGACGCGTTGACGTAATTGGCCAGGAGCCATTGCCGGATCAGCGCGGTCCATGAGCTGAATTCCGCGTTGATCTGGGTGCCGGCCGCCTGGGTTACCGCCTGGTAGTCGTAATACGGAGAGTATACTATATCCTTGTATATCCCGGTTCCTTTGCTGGAATGGATCCTGAGCCATTGGAAAAAAAGATACGCCGTGGCGTACTCATCCAATACCGAATCATCCTCCTGCCACACGAAAAAGTTGTTTCCCTTCGCGATGGTCCCCATGGGATCGGCGTTGAAATAGGATACCCGTGATGTCTGGCTGCCTCCGTATATGTATTCCGCGGCGGTGGAAAGGCCTTCATTGATCCAGGTGTCCTGGGGATAAAAATACAATCCGTTTTTCCGTGTGGTTAAACTCACCGAGTAATTGATCAGGTGCTGGAATTCGTGGGCGATGGTTGAATAAAATTCACTGTCCCCGGGGGTGCCGGGGTTTACATCCAGGTACAGCAGTTCCCCCAGGTTGGAATAGGCGTGGTTTTGGAACAGGTCGTCAGGGTCAAAGTACCCCGCAATATAGCCGCCCCCTGCCGTCCTGCTGTACCCGTCTCTGATATCCAGAAGCAGGAGGATTATCTGGTTGTTACCGTTAATACCGATAGGGCTACCGAAACTTTCGGTGATTTGATTGTAAATCGCGTTTTTAAAGGTTGCCGCGATATTTTCTCCGGTTGACGCGGAAATGCCCGCCTGCACATCGGCGTATACTTGGCAGACGCTGTTCTGTGCCAGGAGAACCGTATTTATCGTGTAATAGCTGGAGGTGGTAAAATCATAGGCGTAAAACTGCCCGTCGTCGAGGTCCATCCGTGTGTTTAGGTTACTGCATGAAACAGCCAATAGCGCCAGGCACAATCCTGTGACAGAAAAGCGGATGGTTTTCATGTACTGCAACTCCGTTTTTAAATAGACGTATTTGATAAATTATTGAATTTAACCAAATACGGCAAGAAAAAACAGAGTATTTATGACATGAATAAAGAAGGCTGTTTATTCTATGAGCCGTATTTCCCGCAGGTAATTGCGGATACCCGCGCTCCGTCCGTCCGCCAGAACCAGTTCCTCCGTTTCGGCTTTGCCTTCCACGGTAACCCGCCGCTGCTGGAAATCCATGAGTATCTTCTGGTCCTGGCGTTCAATATACCATTGAACGCCGTCATCCGCGGAAATCACTATGTCGGGCAGCGGATTGCTTCCCACCAGCCGTACCAGGCCCGTGACACTGACCGTGGGCAGATCCTTTGCCGGTTTTTCCGGAACCGTAAGCCCCTCCTGGGTCTCGGGAACGTCCTTTTTTCCCATAGAAAACACGTTCCCGGCGGTCCCGCAGCAGAAAACCGCCGCCAGGACCAAGCCGAGTATTCTAGTTTTTTCCATACAGCAAATCCGTTCCGTCAAAGGTCCGTTCCCGTTCTCCGAGAATCGCCGCCGCGTCCACAGGGTATTTTCCCGGATTTTGATAGGCCTGCCTGCCGGCTTCTACGACGCTCCGGCTGTCTCCGTTTCCGGTCAGCTGCCCCGTCTCGTAGGCGGAAGAAACGATATTTCCAGAAGTGTTGAAAACCGCGTTGCTGTCATTGGAATTAAACGTAAGGAGCCGCGTTCCGGTATAAGGCGTTGTTGTGGAAATTAAAGTACTATTCTTGGTCGCCCCAGCATATCGTATATTTCCTGTGTCGGTTACGTCAAATTGTGTGTTTATTTTACTGTAGACCCCCTCGCCGGGCAGCAGGTTCCTGGTATTATCCGATATAGCGTAGGTAGTGGTCTGTATTTCACCCTTATACCCGAGGGTTCCGGTGGCGCTGTTTACGTAATTCGCCAGGAGCCATTCCCTCATGAGGGTGCCCCAGTCGGAATAAGGTCCGCCGATAGAGGTCGCGGCGGCCGTAACGGCGTGATAATCGTAATCGGGTGATTGTATTATATTTTTATAGATACCTGTACCGCCGGACTGTATACGCAGCCACTGGAAGAACAAATAGACCGTGGCGTATTCGTCCAGGACATTGGCGTCGTTCTGCCACACAAAGAAGTTGTTCCCCTTGGAAATGGTTCCACCGCGGTCGCTGTTGAAATAGTTGATCCGCTGGGTGTAGTGGCCGCCCCGGTAAATATATTCCGCCGCGGAGGAGAGCCCCTCGTCGATCCAGGTATCCATATCGTAAATCGTATTGCCGATTATCCGGTAGTCAACACTGGCAGTGAAGTTAATCTGGTGCTGGAGCTCATGGGCTATGGTCGAGTAAAACTCGGTAGTACCCGGCTGGCCGGGATTCGTATCGAGGTAGATCATGTCCGCCTGGTTTGAATAGGGATATCTCGTGGAACGCTGAAACATGTCAGATGGATTAAAATACCCCGCCACATAACCGCTCCCGGAATACCCGTCCCTGATATCCAGGAGCAGCAGGATTAGTTTCCGGTTACCGTCCAGATCCCCAAACGGACCGAAGGCATTTGTTATCTTGTAAACAATATTGTTCTGGAATTCCGCGGCGATTGTCTCCGCCGTGGCGATTGAGACCCCGGCGTTCCTGTCGGCGTACACAATGCAGGTGCTGTTTTCCGCCAGATGGACCGCGTTGACGGTGTAGTAAACGGATTTATTCTGCAGTTCGGACTGGTAAATATCCTGGGCGTAGAACTGCCGCGAGCTCCGGCCCGCGTAAGTTCCGCCGCCGGAGTCCTCGCAGGAAGCCAGGGCCAGCAGCAGGGGGGTAATTATGTAAAGTACCATGGTTTTTTTCAAAACATACTCCTATGCCGAACCGGAAATAAATGCATAGATAAGCGGATCGGCTACTATGTACAATAATATACAGCAATTTCGGTTAATTTCATGGTCCTGCACTGTATTTTGCCCCCTTGACAGTATGTTTTCCCTTACCCATCATAAATACGAGAGGTTGGAAACTGTGTATAAATCCCATATTTACCTTGAAGTCCGGATTCTTCTCCTTACGGGGGTAAAGACCTTCTGTTCCTGCGGAGATGAAGCCCTGTCCTGTCCGATCTGCCGGGAGGAACCGGGGGCCGCGCCGAGCCTCAATTCCGGGGCCGCCCGGAAGGCCTATTCGGTGATCCGGAGCCTGGGCGGGACCATCATCAAGGACGCCCCCTACGAACGCAATCTCTCCACCCCGAAGACCCCCGACGGCATTTCCCTGTCCCGGCTTTCGGTAAAGCTTGGAGTGGACGGGGCCATGGATATCAGCTTCCACCGGCGGAAAAAACGGATCCGCATCGCCGAAGTCCGGGTTGAGGAAGACGCGGGCCGCCTTACCCATTCGGGCAGCGAAACCCGGATGGATTATTCCCGGGCGGGCATGCCGAGCCTGCGGATACGGACCGCCCCTGATTTCGAAATAGGAGAAGAAGCTGAAGTTTTCTTAAGTGATCTCCGGCGGCGTATCCAGTATCTCGAGGTTATTCCCGGGGTTCCCGTTGAAAGCGTCATGCGCTGCAACGCCTATGTGGCCATCGCTCCTTACCCGGAAATCCCGAAGAATTTCGTCAAACTCCGGAACCTCAATTCATTCAACTTCGTGTGGAAGGCCATCAATACCGAACTGACCCGCCAGGAGGAGATCCTCATCAACGGCGGGACGGTGCTCCCCGAGAGCCGGATCTGGAACGAGGCCAAAAGCATTACCGAATCCTACCAGAAGCGGAAGAGCGACGAGAAACCCCGGTTCGAACCGGTGGCCGGGGTACCGCCCTTTGTTCCGGGGCCGGATATCCTGGAAGCGCTGGATAATTTTTCCGTGGAGCTGCCCGAACCCCGGCGTGACCGGTTCATGCGGGAGTACGGATTGACCCTTCCCCAGGCTGAATTCGTCTGCGATGAAAAAAGCCGGGCGGATTATTACGAAAAGACCCTGTCCCTGGGGGCTTCGCCCAAGGAAGCGGCCCAGTGGCTGGCGTCCTATGTGATAAAGGAATTCAAGCGCCTTAATTTCACCCCAATGAACAGTCCCCTTACCCCGGAACGGCTTGCCGCGGTTCTCGGGATGCTGGATGAAAAGCGTATCCACGGCGGCATCGCCAAGCAGACCATCACCGCCGTGCTGGAGGAAAACCGGGATCCTGAAATACTGGTCAGGGAGCGGGGCTGGGAGCAGCTTACGGACCGGGAAGCCATAGAGGGAATTGTAACCGCGGTTATTGCCGCCAATCCCGAGGAGGTCCGGCGGATCAGGGAAGGCGACGCCGGACCCATCCAGTTCCTTACGGGGCTGGTCATGCGCGAAAGCTCGGGGCTCGCGGAGCCGTCCCTGGTAAAGGATGTGCTCCGGGAGCAGCTTTCGGTTTCCCTGATCTACGTACTTTCCATGGGCGGGGCTATTTCCGGGAGGATCAACGAAGACGGCGCCGTTGAAAGCGGCGATGAGAAGGTCCTCAGGGATCTGCTGGCCAGTCATACCGGGACCGACAATTCCCGGGTGCGTTTTGAATCGATCCAGGTCGGCCGCCTCCTTTCGGAGGAAATTGTCCCCAGCGACTGGGCGGCGCTTATCGAGGCGGTGGCGGAAAAACTGAATTCCGGGACAGCCAACGGTATTGTGGTGGCCCACGGAACCGATACGCTGCCCTATACGGCGCCGCTGCTGTACTGGCTTTTTGCGGACGCCAACGCGCCGGTGGTCCTGGCGGCGTCGTCCTCGCCGCCGGGGGTGACCTCCGAGGCGGCGGACACCATGAAGGCTGCCATCGAACTTGCGGTGGATAAAACCAAGGGTGTGTACGTCGTCCACGGGGGCAGGGTGCTTTCCCCGCTGAATATCAAATTCGAGCGGATCGGCACCGACGGGTTCAGAAACTGGAACATGAAGGAACCGGTCTTTTCCGGATCCTCTCTGCTCACCGGCCCCCTGGAGGCGGACCAGTACGTGCTGTCCCAGCTCCTGGAGGATGCCGCCAACTCCATGTGCGTTATCCGGATTTACCCCGGCATACGAAGCGATTTTCTTATTTCCCTGATGGACAAGGGTGTCCGTAACTTCTTTCTGGAACTCTACGACACCGGCACCGCCGGTTTCCGGGAAGGGCCCTATTCACTCAAACGGGCATTCAGCGCGGGAAAACGGCGGCAGACCTGTTTCTACTGTACATCCCAGCAGGAAGGTATCGTTGATTTTTCGGGGTACAGTACTTCCAAGGAACTGTGGCGGGAAGGGGCGGTACCCATGGGGCCTCTTACCACTGAGACCGCGGTGGCCCGTTTCCTGGCGGCCAGCATTATCGCGGACAGCGAATCGGAGCGGGCGGAACTTATGGAAGTCGCCGGCCCCGAGGCCGCTTCCGTCTGAGCAGGGCTTATCAGAGCTGTTCGATAACTTCGGTTATCGAACAATTTTTTTACTGGAATATCCGTATATTTTCCACCGCGGACCGGTGTTTCATTTTTACGATGAGGGTCTGCTCCGAAGGTGAATAGGCCCATCCCGAAGAATCGTACCGCTCAAACTGGGGATCGGTCCGGTAATCCATGTTGTACAGCTGTATTTTGGTGAAGGGCCGCACTCCCCGGATAATCATGTGATGAGTTTCTCCCGGCGGAAAACTCACGGCAATGTTCAGGACCCCGCCGCTTTCCTCCGCGATTACCGCCGATGCCGCGGTCCATGCCCATACGCCGTTATGCGACGCCGGCACCGCAATGCCCCGGGGGTAATATTCTCCGGGATTGAAGATATGGTACAGCTTTGCCGATTCTACCCGGTTCTCCGCGGTATTCCGGATCGTGCCGTCGTCGTTTATCTGCAGTTTTACCGGAGCGCTTGTCCCGTCGCCGGCGAGGCTCAGCATGGATAATACCAGGGACCGGCCGATGGCGGCGCGGTCCTGCCTGCCTGATTCAAGGCCGTACCGCGCCAGGGCATCGCCGAGGCGCAGATTGTATTCGGTGTCCGCTTCACCGTTATGGGCGGTAAAGACAATCCTGCCGTCGGGGCTTTTCTGCATTGATTCAGTGATTATGAACCAGCCTTGATCCAGAAACCGGTCAAAGGGGTTATCCCGCCCGGGGTAGAGGCTGTTCCAGTCGATCCAGCCCTCAAACAGCCCGGGGACCGTATCGGACTGTACCGCCGCCGGGTCCGCGGTTCGGAGCATGTCCGCGGCGCCGGTGATGAAGGTTTCCGCCCCGCGGATTGACAGGTTATGCACCACATGAATTTCCTTGAGGAAATCCATGGATTTTTCGTTTATCTGCCGGGAGACCCGGCTCAGGAATTCCCGGTCATACGCCGAAAGCGTCCGGAGCCCGGTGTCGAGCCGTCCGAGGTACACCGATGAGTTGTAGGTCCGCTGTCCGCTGTTCAGGAAAGATCCGGGGATTGCCGCCAGGGCGCTTTTGTACGTCCCCCGCAGTATGGATTCACCCAGATATGCCGTAACCAGGTCTTCCGACGGGTTGTTTCCCACGGTCTGGGTCCAGACGGAAAAAGCCTGATCCCGCCACCGGCCCACCGCCTGGTTGTACGCCGCGGTGTTTTCCGCTCCCGCGACGGTATAATCCGCCGGCGCAAAGGGCAGCCGCTCGGGAATAATGCCGTAGGAAGCGGTGGGAAGATTCCGGGCCAGGACCACCTTCCGTTCTTCATGGTCAAGCCGGGAATTCATGAAGGTATATTTTTCTCCCCCGGAAATAACTACCAGCTGTCCGTCCCGGTCATCCCCGGAGCGGGAGGAGCGCAGCGGCCGGTACGGAATTTCCAGCGTTTGGCTGTTTCCGCTTATCGCGGCGCTGATGCGGAGTTCCTGGTTCCCGCCGGAGTAGGAGGTGGCGAATTCCAGGGATGATCCGTCAGAAAGCCGGAAAACCACGGATTCTCCCTGGATGGCCATGGATTCCGGGAAAAGCTGGAAGGGCCCGGCGCTGCCGTCATCCGCAGTAAAGCCGTCGTTTCCGGAGAGCCGGAATTCCATTCCCCCGAAAAAAACGCTGGAGTCCCCTGTCAGGGCGTATTCGGAACCGCCGGGGGGTTCCTGATTTGCCGTATCATCCCGGAAATAGCCGGAAACCACCAGGCCGCCTATCCGCTGGGTAAAGGAGCTCCGTTTCGTAAACTGTATCAGGATTAACCCTGCCAGGACCGCGGCGTACAGGATAAAAAGGCCGACAAACCGGGGGAAAATAGCTTTCTTCATCAATGATTACAATACCGCAAGAATCGCTAATGTTCAACTGACAGGGCTGCCGCGGTATGCCTCTGGGAAAAACAAAGAAACATGGGTATGACTGGTTTAGGGGTCCTGTCATGGAACACAGAGGATGGCGGCGCGTCGGCCTGCGGCCTCGAAAGCCGCTCCTCCTCTGTGTTCCATGACACCCCGCGTTACCAATACTCCTATGTTTCTTTGCCTTTTTCCGACAGAAGAGGGGACTGCGGCTGCCCTGTCATGGGGAGAGGTTTTTTGCCGCTGGCCTGCCTCAGCGGCAGAACCTCCATCTGTAGGTACCATATCTTTCCGGAAATATCCCCATACCCAGCCCTCCCGCGGAGGGCAGCACAGAACCGGTTAAGCCGGAACGCACCCGGGCCGTAACGGTAACGCCGGGTCCCTGGAAAGAACGACTTTCGAGGCCGCAGGCCGATGAGGAGCCAAACCCATTTTTATCCGACAGGACCCGCGGCACCGGTATCCACCGGGTGCTTTCCGGATTGTCAGATTCTGTACTCCCCCGCATAGTTGCCCTGATCCCTGCGATTGTATAATATGGAATGAATGATGCGTATGACCAATACATTCCGTAAACTGGTAAGCTTCCGGTTTTTTGGAAGCACCGCCGCGCTGGTACTGCTGACGGCGGCGGTTTTTTCCTGTTCAGGTACCCCCAGCCCGGAGCGGCCGCCGGAAACTTCAGGCACGGCGGTTCCGGAGCGGCCGGGAACTGCGGAACGGCCTCCGGATGTCCCGGATACAAGTACCGGAGCCATTCTCGGCAGGATGATGGACCTGCTGGCCTCCGGGGATTTTGACGGCGCTCTGGCATTATTCGAAACTATAGATCCCGAAGAGGCCAATACCTCCGGGCTTCAGCTTGTAAAGGCTTCGGTGCTGATCTCCGCCGGGAGACCTGGTGACGCCCGTGCGGTAATCGACGGCATTCTCGCCGCGGAGCCGGACAATACCGACGCGCTTTACGCGCTTTCAACCCTGGAAGCCCTTTCAGGGCGGACCCGGGAGCAGAAAGCTCTCCTGGAACAGATTGTAAAAAAAGATCCCGCCAACGCCGACGCCCTGACTTCTTTGGGTGATCTTTCCATGGATACCAAATCCTACAGGAACGCGGCGTCATTTTACGACCGGGCTCTTCAGGCTGATCCTGACCATGGGGATGCGCTCCTTGGCCGGGCCGCGGTGTACCGGTACAACCGGGATCCCCAACGGGCGGAACAGCTTCTCAACCACGCGGTTGCGGCCTATCCGGGCTGGACCGTACCCCTGATCGAGCGGGCACGGATTTACCGGGAAGAAGGCTATCCCAAGGAAGCTCTGGTTGATTTGGATAAAGCCAAGGGGCTTGAACCCTGGAATTACTGGGTCGCGGTTGACCGGGGCAGCACCCTGCTGGATCTCCGCCGGATGGCCGAAGCCCTGGATGAATTCAACCGGGCGATAGCCATCGATCCGGATAACTTTCTTGCCTATGTATACAGCGCGGGAATCAAGGACGATCTTGGTGATTACACCGGCGCTGAACACGATTACGAAATGCTTACCAAGCTGAAACCCGAGTACTATTTTGCCTTTGAGGGGCTTGGGATTCTCAAGATGCGGAATGGAAAATGGGCCGAGGCCCGGGATGCTTTCCGGGAAGCCTACAAATACGATTCCCAGAATATTTCCTACGCCTTCCTGGTGGCGGGAAACTGGATGCGGGCCGGAAGGGTGGGGGATCCGAAACAGTTTCTGGCCCAGGTCATCCGGACCGTTCCCCGGGACAGTATCGAATGGTACCTCCTCAGGCTGTACCACGATCTGGCGGGGGATGTGGACATCGCGGTCCGTATTGACCGTGAAAAGGACCTGGATAAAAAGGCGCAGATGCTTTATTACCTGGCGGAATACTACGATATCCGGGGAAATAAATCCCTGGCGGACAGGTATTTTCTGCAGGTCAAGGATATGAACCGTCCGATGATTCTGGAATGGAAGCTCAACGAAATGGCTCTGGAAGCCAGGAATCTCAAAGGATAGTATGGGAGCCCCCGACGCGTTTACCCGCCTCCGCGGTATCCTGGACGAACTTCCCTGTTTCCTCCGGAATCCAGTTAAAAATGAAAAACCCGATGCCGGCGGAGAAGCGCCCCCGGAACCCAAGAAAACCGTGGTAATCCAGCCCCATGATTACCCCGATCACGACGCGGTGGCATCTGCCTTCGGTCTGGCAGGACTGCTGAGCCGGTTCGGGTTCCAGCCCCAGATCCTGTACCGGGGTCTGATACGGAGCCACTCCCTGTGGGCCATGATTACCGAACTGGACATACCCATGGTCCGGGTCCGGGAAGGTCAGGCTCCGGAGGATCTCCTGGATTGTCCCTGCATAGTTGTTGACGGCAATCCCAACAATACCAATGCCCGCCAGATAACCAATAACCTTATCGGCGTGGTAGACCACCACGCGAATTCCGTAAAACCGGACTGCCCTTTTGTGGATATCCGTACCAGCTACGGTTCCTGCGCGACCATAATCGCCGATTACTGGGACGAAGCGGAACTGTTTCCCAACAAGGATACCGCCACGGCGCTCCTCATGGGCATAGAGATGGATACGGATTTCCTGTCCCGGCGGGTCAGCCCTCCGGATCTCGACGCCCTGCACCGGCTCTTTTTCAGGGCCGACTGGCAGTTCGGGACCCGGGTGGTTAAGGCATCCCTTTCCAAGAAGGATCTTCCGGCGTTCGCGATGGCCGCCGCCAACGCCCGGATCCAGGGCGGGCTTTTCTTTACGGTTCTTACCATTGATACCACCCAGGAAGTCGTTTCCATCCTGGCCGATTTTTTCCTGCGTCTCAGGGAGATTTCCGTATCCGTGATTATCGAGAACCAGGGGGAGCGCCACCATGTTTCGGTACGGAGCAGGGTGGCGGATATTTCCGCCGCAAAGGTAATCCAGGACGCCCTTACCGATATCGGACAGGGCGGCGGCCACGATCACATGGCCGGGGGAGATCTGGACCCGTCAAAAGAAACCAGTGAAGAAATTCTTTTTCAGCGGTTTGTGGAAGCCGTTGAAAACGCCCAGGAGAATCAATGAGCAACGATACCCGCATGAATATTCAGCTTGGTGAACGGGAAATAATACTGATCGGCACCGCCCACGTATCAAAAGACAGCATTGACGAAGTCAGTCAGGTTATCCGGGACTCAGCACCCGATATGGTATGCGTCGAACTGGACGAAGGCCGGTATACTTCCATGACCGAAAAGGAAAACTGGGAAAAACTCAATGTGGTAAAGGTTTTCCGGGAAGGCAAGGGGTTTCTCCTTATCGCCAATCTGGTTCTTTCCAGCTTTCAGCGGCGGCTTGGCCAGGAACTGGGGGTCAAACCCGGGGAAGAAATGCGGGAAGCCGTGGAAGTGGCTAAGGAACTCGGAATTCCCTATTCCCTCTGTGACCGGGAGGTACAGATAACCCTCCGCAGAGCCTGGGGGTTCTGCAATTTCTGGAGCAAATGCAAACTCCTGGCTTCCTTGCTTTCCAGCGCGTTTACCACGGAGAAAATGAGCCCGGAGGAAATTGAAAACCTTAAGAACCGCAGCGAGCTTGACGGCATGATGACGGAACTCGCCGAATACCTTCCTTCCGTAAAGGGTACGCTTATTGACGAACGGGACCGGTATCTGGCGGCGAAAATATGGGCTGCCGGCGGAAAAAAGTCCGTGGCGGTTATCGGCGCCGGCCATATGGGCGGCGTAAAGCAGCATCTCGAAAAAATCGCCGCCGGTGAGGAAGGGCAGGACGTGTCCGCCCTCAACCAGATTCCCCCGCGCTCATTTCTTTCAAAAGCCGCCGGCTGGATCATTCCCCTGCTTATTGTCGCCCTCATCGTGGCGGGATTTTTCCGGGCCGGGGCGGGTGTCAGTTTGGCCATGCTTCTGCGGTGGGTTCTTCTCAACGGCTCCCTGGCAGCGCTGGGTACGCTTCTCGCCCTGGGCCATCCCCTGTCGATCCTGGTTTCCTTCCTGGGCGCGCCCATCGCCACGATCAACCCTTTTATCGCCGTGGGGCTTCTTTCGGGAGTCACCGAAGCAACCATGCGGAAACCCCGGGTCGTGGATGCCCAGAACATTTCCGATGATATTACCAGCCTTCGGGGAATTTACCGGAACCGGATTACCAAAGCGCTCCTGGTATTTTTTCTTTCTTCCCTGGGCGGAGCCATAGGAAACTTTATTTCGATTCCGTCCCTGGCGGCTCTCCTGGTAAAATAACAGAGTAACCGCATTATCACGATACCACAGTCCCGCAGCACGGAGGGGCAAATTCCGTTTTTCCCATGCTGCGGAGACTATTCCTTCCGAAAATACCGGATCCCTACAGCTGCCCCGACCGTTTGAGGCTGAGGTACCGGTTAATGAGTTCCGATGAAAGTTCCTCTGCGGAAGCTTCCATGGTGAGGAGCCCCGAATGTTCCCAGGTTTTGTACAGCTGTTTCCGGCTGTACAGATAAGAAAAAGCCGCGGCTTTTTCCATGCTGTCATCCAGAGTAACCGGAACTTTGCGGCTCAGTTCCTCGGCTTCCTTTTCCCTGAGACTTACCGCCAGGAACAAATGGCGCCGCTGTATCCGGGGCAGAATCCAGGAAAGGGATTCACCGTCTTCCTCCCGCAGATTGCTGATAAGTACAATAAACGTCCGGCGGTTGAGCCGGGAAAGGGCCGTTTCCAGGGCCGAAAACGGGGACGACGGCACCGGCGCGCTGTGAAGATCGTAGAGGCTGTTCATGAGTGCCGTCAGCGTACTCATACCCTTCCGGGGCTGCAGCCACCGTTCTCCGTTCCCGAAGCTTGCCATGGCCACCGTATCCTCATGTTTAAGCGCCACATAGGCCAGGAGCAGGGAAGCGTTAAGGGCGCTGTCGAACTGCGTATATTCCCCTTCCCTGCGGTGGAGCCGGTATCCCGAGTCGAGGAGTATCAGGATCTGCTGGTCCTGTTCTTCCTGGTATTCCCGGATTATAGGTTTCTGCCGCCGGCTGGTGGCCCGCCAGTCGATGTTTTTAACCGGGTCCCCAAGCTGGTATTCCCGGAGGCTCATAAACTCCAGTCCCTGTCCGCGTTTGCGGATATTTTTCAATCCCGTCTTTTCCATCAGCGCCCGGATATCCAAACCTCCGGAACCGATAAGTTTTTTGAAATCCGGGTATGTCCTGCCTGTGTTTTTCGTTTCGTGGACCGTCCGCAGGCGCCAGAAACGCAGCGGAGAAGCCAGGAGCAGTTCCAGGGAAGCAAATTCCCAGGGGCCGCGCTCAGCGGGGATCAGCTGATATTCAAATAAGATAGAAGCTCCCTCTTTGAGGAGTTTCCGGTCCAGCCTCGCCGGGAATGCCTGACATTTCATCGAAGCCGGATACATATCAAACAGGGTGATGCCGAAGGGGATGATGCCCTTTCCGTTCCGCCGCAGATAAATCTGAACCGCGGCGGGCTGACCCAGGGCAAGGGAATTGCTTATTTTCCGTTCCGACGAAAGCCGGTCGGTAAAAAACACCAGAAACAGCGCGTCCGCAATTAAAAACGGGAGCAGTGTCACCCCCGACAGGAACCAGACCAGAGAAAGGGATTCCGAAAAAAACGCTCCCGCCCCCAGTACGAGCCACAGAAGGGCGGCTATGAATAAGCTTCGTCCCGGTTTCATGTCCGGGGCGCCTCGGTTTTTGCCACCAGGGTTTCAACAATCTGCACTTCCGTAAGCCCTTCCAGTTCGCTTTCGGCGGAAAGTGTCAGGCGGTGAGCCAGAACCGGTGAGGCCACTGCTTTGATATCATCGGGAATCACGAAATCCCGGCCCTGGATAAGAGCCACTCCCCGGGCGCAGCGGATCAGCGCCAGGCTTCCCCGGGGGCCGGCGCCTGCCTGGAGGGACGGCACCGACCGGGTGGCGTTGACCAGCCGCACCGCGTAATCGATCAGCGACGGATCGACCCTGATGCCCGCGGCCAGATTCTGGATATCCCGGAATGCCTCGGTACTTATGACCGCGGAAACGTCTCCCACGGAAAGTTCCGCCCCGGTACCCTGGGAGAGAACCCGGGCAACCATTTCCTTTTCCTCATCTTCCGAAGGATATTCCGCGAGAACCTTCATGAGAAACCGGTCCTTTTGGGCATCCGGCAGGGGATAGGTTCCCTCATGCTCATAGGGGTTCTGGGTGGCCAGCACCATAAAGGGGTTCGGCAGCCGGTGGCTTGTACCGTCGAGGCTCACCTGGAATTCCTGCATGGCCTCAAACAGCGCCGCCTGGGTTTTTGCGGGGGCCCGGTTGATTTCGTCGGCAATAAACAGGTTCGTAAAGACCGGTCCTTTTTTTGTCACGAAATCCCCGGTGGCGGAGTTGAGCATGATGTTTCCCGTAATGTCGCTGGGCATAAGGTCCGGCGTAAACTGTACCCGCTTTGAATCCCCGCCGATTGCCCGGGCAATGGAACGGACCAGGAGCGTTTTTCCGAGGCCGGGGACCCCTTCGACCAGGATATGTCCCCCCGCCAGGAGGCTTATCATTAACCGCTCCACCAGGGCTTGCTGGCCGATAAATGCTTTGGCTATTTCCTGCCTGATTGTTTCGATGGCCGCGGCGGCGGATTCAATGGTATACTCGGTTTTTTCCATTACAAACGCTCCATTATGTGGTTTATGGTTTTCATATATACGGTAAAATCCCTGCCCCTGATATGGCGGGGCGGTTCGATTATGGGCATGACTTCTTTTTCATCCAGGCCGGTGACAGCGGCCAGCCGGGCGCACAGCGACGCCGTGTTCCCGGATGTTTCGCCGTAGGCTGTCCTCAGACGGTGCTGTATGGCCTGGGAATACGTCTCCAGGTAGCTCGGCAGGCTGCCGTATTTTTTCAGGAACCGGGCTTCCGACAGAAACCGCTCGCCTATGGGTTTGCCCGGAAGTTCTTCTTCCCCTATGAGCCTCCCGAATACGGGAATTACCATCCAGAAGCCCACAACTATGAGAAGTATACAGGAAACAATCAGCGGTATGAAGTTGCCCCGTTCGGCGAATTTACCCAGCGCCCCTTCGGCCAGTTTCCTTCCCCGGATAAAAAGTATCCCTTCGCCGCGGGTATCCCGGGCTCCGGTAAGTTCCCAGCTCAGTTCCGCGTTCTGTTCCCGTCTGAGCTGCCGGCTCCGCATAAAATAGGGCTCCCCGAGGACTGTCACGGAACCGTCGCCCAGGGGAACGGACACAAGCCGTATGGTACCGCTTCTGTCCGTACGGTACTCAGTACCCGGAAGTTCGGTTTCCAGGGTAAACCGGGCAAAGTAATCGAAATTAGGGTACACCGCGGTATCGGCGGCTTCACCCGCGGCTTCTTCCGCCTCAGCCGCAGGAGTAGCTTCCGGGATATCCCCGGTGTTTTCCGGTTCTTCAGGCGCTTCCTGCTCTTCCGGGGAATCCGGTTCTTCCGCTTCTTCTTCCGTTGTTTCTTCTGCAGCCGCAATATCAGCATCATAGAAAAAACGGCTTCCGTTGATTCCCAGGTTTTCGAAAAGGAGGACCAGTCCCGGGACGTTTTCGGAGTTCCAGGTAGTATCCAGGGCAACCAGCAGATTTCCCCCGTTCCGGACCCAGGATTCGAGAGTATGGAATGTCTGTTCCGGCCAGTCGATATAGGAAGCCTGGATGAAGACGGTTTTTTCGGGTACGCCGGAAATATTGTCCGCGGCGGCGGGATCCTGGGTTTTTCTTACCGGGTGGCCTGTCTGGGTAAGCCACCGTTCCAGGGCAAGGTATTCGTTGGCCCGGGACTCTCTGCTGGGCCGGGTGTACCGCGTGGTTGGCACAATTTCGAAAAACGTATACCCGAGAACGGCAAGCACCGCCAGGGTGCTGATAATTATGAAAAAGACAGCCCCGTATTTACGCATGGGAGGCCCCTTGGGAATCCCCCGCCCGCAGCTGTTCCTGCAGGGCCGAACAGAACGCCAGGGTCTCCTCGAAGCTTTCCGGCGCGGGAGCCTTCCCTCCATAGGCGAAGCTGACCCAGACCCGGATAAGCGTTCCGAATCCTTCCGCGCCGGGAGCGCCGGACCGCGTTACCATGGCGAGGCATTCGTATTCCGTCGCGTCCGCGGGGAACGTGAGCCCCCCCTGTATTTCGTAGGTTCCTTCCGCCGCGGCCACGCAGCTGGCCCAGGCTTCCCGCAGAAATCCCTGGTCAAAATATTTCCTGGCCTGTTCCAGCAGGGCTTCGGGACTGTCCGGTCCCGCATCCGGAGCGATCCGGGATGTTTTGCGGAAGGGCTGCCCCGTCCGCAGTTTGCTGTACCGGTACAGCCTGTACGCCGCATAGACCACCGCGGCGCCGATTGCCGCGACAAGCAGTGTCCGTATGAAGTAACCGAATCCGCGCTTTATGGCTTCCGTCCAGTCGGGGATGTCAAAATCCGGGGACTCTCCCTGTTCCGGAGGATCCTTCAGCTGGATCGTCCAGGTTTTCCGTTCGCCCCCGAAATCGGGAGACGCCAGAACTTCCTCAAGGGTATCCATGGGAACGGCCCCGGCTTCCGCGGAGAGAGCTTCCGGATTGCCGGAATTTTCCTGCGCAGTGAGATGAGGCACGGAACAGAGCAGGGCGGCGGCGAGTATACAAACCATGGCCAGGGATTTTACCGCGGGATGTATTCCTCCCGAAGAAGCAGGCTTGTTTTCCCGGGCGAAGGATGAAAATTCCAGCTGAATATCCCAGCCTTCGGTTTCCAGCCGGCTGTTGATATACAGCCCGAAACCCATACACACATAGAGGGTTTCGACGATGAAAAGATTCACCGTCATCGCGCTGATCAGCAGGATTTCGTAGGTGTCCAGGGATTCCCAAATTGTGGAAAAAGAAGGCGCCTGGGTTAAATCCATAACGGCAATAAAAAAGAAAATTTCCCCGACCAAAAGGGCTGTCTCCAGAACAATCCCGAGGAGGGTTACGAGAACGCTGAATCCCAGTCCGCCCCGTTCCAGTATCCGGATGCGCTGCCGTGCTTTCTTTCCCCTTTGGCGTTCCAGAACCCGTACGGGCATGCGGCCGGAACGCCAGAGACTGAACCGCCGCCAGAGCAGGTCTCCCGGGAGGGCTGTTACCAGGGAACGGAAATACCCCTTCATAATATGTTTCAGCGACGCGGAGGGATTGAAGAAACGGACCGAGATACTGTGGAGCACCGGCCGGTCAAAAAGCGGTTTGAGCCACCAGAGGGCAATGAATATCCAGGGCTTTGTCCAGTCCGGCATAGCGTACGCCGCGGCGGCCAGGATAATCAGGGGGATTCCCAGGAGCAGCGCGAAAAGCCCCAGTCCGTTCCGCCAGAGCAGGAGTCCCGAGTCGGCGGCTTCCCAGCTGCTCCGCTGGCGCAGCCTGAAGAAATTTATTCCCGGTTCAGTCATGGCTTTTCCCGCGCCCCGCTAAGATGAAATACAGAAAAAGCAGAACCCATCCGGCGATCCCGGCGCCCAGGCGGAGCGCCATGGGAAACTGATGCTGGGAAGACCAGAACGCTTCGATTACCGCGGCAATGACCAGCATGATGGCGCTGCCGCTGATAATGGGGATAACGGTTTTTCCCGCCCTGCGCATGGATGCCGCCCTGGTCAATCCCTGGGTTATAAAAAGCCGGTATCCCAGCTGCAGCCCGCCGAAGGCGCTCAGCACAATCGCGGTCAGTTCAAAACTGCTGTGTCCGATGATAAAACCGAAAAACGTTTCGGCGAATCCACTGTTAATTATATGCCCCGCGGCGGCGCCGAGAAAAACCGCGTTAAAGGCGAGTATGATAAGGCTGCCGACCCCGGCAATAATACCGCCGGCAAAACTCCTGAAGGCAATGGAAATATTATTGTAGATATAAAATCCGAACATATCCGCGTCGCCGCTCACATCCCGGGGTTCCAGAAAGTGGTCGCTTTCGGGGTCGTACATCTGTTCCATGTTCCAGGCCTGCCGTTCCCCCATGATTTCGTATACCATTTCCGGAAACCGTACACAGAGGAATCCGGTAAAAAGCATGATGCCGTAAAAAATCAGGTGTACCGCCGCGATTCCTTTCCAATGGGTTCTTATTGATTGGGGGAACGTACGGAGGATGAAATCCACCAGACCTTTAACCGACCAGGAATGCTGGCCGTAGAGGAGCTGGTTTCCCTCAAGCACCAGACGGTTCAGCCGTTCGATGATAACCGGGTCAAACGCGTGCGCCCGTGCGGTATTGAGATCCTGGGTCAGCTCGCGGAACGCCCTGGGAAACCATGCGGCGTTGTTCCGGATGTTTTTTGCGCTGCCGTTGACGATGCCTTCAATTTTATCCCACGAGGCCTGACGCCGTTCCAAGAAACGTTCCTGGGTCATGGCCGGTCCCCGCTTAATCCCCGGGCAATCCCCAGCAGGTACTCCGCGTCGGACTTCGACTCCCAGGCTGTGCCGCCGCTCCTGAGTACCGGAGCGTATATGCGGGCCAGTTCTTCGGCTCTGTCCTGGCCGAGCAGAGGATACCGGCGGGCGAACATGAGGATGGTCTGTTTTTCCTCATAGGACAAATTCCGGGACGGGCGTATGATTTCAAACCGTGAGAGCCATGCCATATTGGAACGCCGTGTGGGTGCAAGCGAATTGGATGTGTATACCACCAGGGTATCCGCGGCCCAATCCCCGAGGCGCCGGAATCCGGGGCTGAGGCTGATGGAGAAAAGGGCAATATAATACAGAAACATAAAAGTATCGGCGAAACGGAGCAGGTTCCGCAGAAACGACGACCCGGGATTAACCGGCGAGCCGTCGCTGCGGACAACCCTGAGCCCCATTATTTTCTTTCCCAGGCTCTGGCCTTTGAACGTGAGTTCGCAGAAAACATGGTAGAACCAGCTTACCAGGAAAATCATGATCATCAGGAGCCAGGTCCCGGTTATTTCCGCGAGGGTCCCCGCGGTTAAGTATACCGACAGCAGTATCGCGTATTGAACCAATTCGTCTATGGCGTACGCGCAGAGACGGATCATCAGCCCGGCGGGGTAGAGGGTAAATTCAATCCCCTCAGGAGTTTCCACTCTGCGCGATGTGTCCCGTAAATGTTCCAAAACCTTCCTGCGCTACATAAATGCCGAGCTTATTCCAACAGCGATGGCAATAATGATGAATATCGGGATGATTGCCAGGTAAATAATACAGACAATGCCGTAAAATTTCCATAAAGACTTGTTGTTCTTTAATGCCAGTTCGAGTTCCTGGTCGGAATTATTCTGGAGGTAATTCCGGATTTTCACGCCGAAGAAATAGACGAATTTCGCCGGAAAAAAGAATATTACCGCCATAATGATATACAGCACACCCATGGAAGCCCCCGCGGCGGCTACCCCGAATGATGAACCGACGGATTCCGTCAGGCTTGTCAGGAAAGGCGCGGTAAATATTACCACGATTCCGCCTACCGCCATAAAACCGCACATGATAAACCCCAGAATGCCCACAAAACGGAGCCAGGGGGAGGCTTCCTTGAGATACCGGAGCATGGTTTCGTTCAGGGAACCCGCGGAAAAAGCCGGTCCCGCCGCGGCAATATCGGATTTGGGACTTTCATAGGGATTAATAGAATCAGACATGACAGCAATTCCTCCTTTGCGTAGTCACGAATAATGGTGAGATATTCTTAAGTATATACTAAAGTCTGAAAAGTAACTGGATTTTGCCGTCCCGAAGGGCCTGTTTCTGCGGATTTTCCGCGTTTGCGGATCCTAAAAGGCCCGCCGCCGGCGGCCTCACCGGTAATTCTGAAGCTGAACTTCGTACATTTTTTTATATACCCCGCCAAGGGTCATGAGTTCCGCATGGCTGCCGTCCTCTATGATCCGGCCATCCTCAAACACAAGAACACGGTCGACAATGCCGGTAATGCCGAGGCGGTGGGAAATAAGGATCGTGGTTTTGTCTTCCGTGAATTCCGCAAAATTACGGTACAGTTCCGCTTCTGCCATGGGGTCCAGCGCCGATGTGGGTTCATCAAGGATCATGATTTTCGCGCCGCTGCGGAACATTGCCCTGGTGAGGGCTATTTTCTGCCATTGGCCGCCGGACAGGTTGTTGCCGGTTTTGCTGAACCGGCCGACTTCTTCATCCGGGCCTCCGGGCTGCGCGGAAATAATTCTGTCCGCTCCTATTTTGCGGGCCTCCGACAGAATGGCCTCATCGGACGCGGCCCGACTTGAATCCGAAATGGCAATGTTTTCACGGATAGTGGTTTCGTATCTGCCGAAATTCTGGAAAACCACGGACAGGGTATTGCGGATCGCCCGCAGATGGTCCGCCGCGTTACGGCCGCCGATGGTTATTGAACCCGTATCGGGCTTGTACAGGCCGCATAGCAGCGCGATGAACGTGGATTTTCCCGAACCATTCCTTCCGACAATGGCGACTTTTTCCCCTTTCCTGATCGTAACCGTGATTCCGCGGAGCGTCTCCTCCGGAGAGTTGGGATAGGTAAAATGTACATTTTCGAAAACAATATCCGGCTCATCGATGGTCACCGGCCGGTTCTCGAGTTTTTCCGCGGCTGTATCCTGCAGATCAAAAAAATCCTTCATATACGGAATATCCCCGAAAAACCTGGCCGCGCCGGTGAACAGTTTCGCGGTGATGGTCTGCATTTGGCCCGCCGCGGTATAAACCAGAGCGAAGAGGCCCAGGCCAAGGGCGGGATCCGCGTAAATACTGCGCACGATTATCAGCATCACCGCTATGTAGACGCCATTCCGCAGCAGATCGGCAATGGAATTATACAAGACGTATTTTTTCGTTACCGTCTGCTTTTCCCGCAGGTAGCGTTCCGAAACAGCCTTCCATTTTTCCTTGACCCAGGGAAAGATATTGTTGAACCTGAGGTCACCCATGGAACGGCAGTGTTCGTTGGCTCCCGCGGCGATATAAAATAAATGGACCGACATGGCTCCGTCTTTCATTCCCTTGGTTTTGCTTTTGTATTCATCATCCTTCTGCATAATGGACAGGATAACCGCCGGAATACTGGTCGCGAGAAGGATGAGAAACAAGACTGTGTTCGCTTCTATCAGAATGAACGAAATGCTCAGGAAGCTGATCAGGTACTGAACACAGAGGATTACCTGCTGAATGCTGCCAGCCACCCGGATGCCGCCGAATTGTTCGGAGAACAGGAGTTTTTCCCGGAAATCCGATTCATTTTCGATATACTTGTATTCCACATGGCTGGTGCAGTCGATGATCGCTTCCTTGATGAAACGCTGGGTATTGAAGGTATCCCGTTCCGAAAAATAAAGCTGCGCCTGGGCATACAGAGTCTGAACAAGATAGGACAGAATCAGCAGGCCCAGAAGCATGAAGCTCTGCCGGATTTCCGCCCGGCCCTGGGTCAGCGACTGTATGCTGTCGGTGAATGACCGGAGCAGCAGGGCTATGGCCGCCGGAAGGAGCGCCGCGGGGAATCCCAGAATGCTGACCAGCATTGAGGCCTTTCCCTTGGTCCGGATGCTGATGCTGAACGCCCGTTTGATTATGCCCAGGGTTTCCCGGAAACCGACCCGCGGATGGCTGCTGCTGCTCATGGCTGGTCTCCGGAGGAATCGGTTTTGTACCATTGGGCCTGTTCATGAAAGAACTGCGCGTAGAGGCCGTTCCGGTTTATAAGTTCATCATGGACGCCCTGTTCTGCGATTCCGCCGCCGGACAGGACGACGATACGGTCCGCCAGCCTGGCGAAACTGATGCGGTGGCTCACCAGAATAACCGTGCGGCCGCCGGCGGTATTTCTGATCTGCGAGAATTGCTCCATTTCCGCGATGGGATCAAGCATGGAAGAGGGCTCGTCAAAGATGAGTATTTCCTTGTCGCTCATATGGGTCCGGGATACGGCAATACGCTGTCCCTCTCCGCCGGAAAAAACGACCCCGGCTTTCTCGACGTTGCGGTTCACCATGGTTGTAAGCCCCCCGGGGAGCTTTCTCAGCAGGGGCAGGGCGCCTCCCTTGTCCATGGCTTCCAAAACCATCTGCTCATTTTCCACCTGCCCTACATTGCCTATCCCGACATTTTCCTGGACGGTAAAATGGAACAGGTAAAAATCCTGAAAAAAAGCACCCGCCCGGCGGTTGATAAGGCCGTGCTTATACGCGTCATAGGGCTTTCCCATAAACAGGACTTCCCCGGAATCGGGTTTCAGCAGGCCCAGGAGGATTTTTATCAGGGTGGTTTTCCCCGCTCCGTTTATTCCCACCAGGGCCAGGGTTTCGCCTTTTCGTATCCGCAGTGAAAGGTTGTCCAGCACCGGGGCTTCATCATTATACGCAAATGAAACATTCTTCAGTTCGAAGATGATGTCCCCGTTTCCCGGCTCATCGGTTTTCTTACCATCCTCTTCGGGGTCAACCTTCGGTGTGTTTGAGAAAAACCGCCGCTGAATGTCGAGGCCGTAGAGTCCGTAATCGAGCTGGTGCCAGCTCCTGGATATTCCCGACACCGCGGCGGCTGTCCCGGCGCAGAGTGAAATAATCATCAGAATTGTGTCCGGCCCCATCCGCCCGGCTCCGGCGGCGGAAATACAGTACAGCAGTATAATTCCCATAAAAATATAAAAACCGGTCTCAAGAACCGTATTGAGGCGGGCCCTGCCTTTATTCTTCCGCATTTCCATTTCTTCTACCTTCGCGTAGGCCTTATTCCACTGTTTTTTTATTCCCTCCGCGGCTTCGTAAATGCGGATTTCTTTGGCGGTATCCCCGTTCTGGGGGAGTTTTTCAAAGTAATCGGCGTGGTGAAGGTGCTCGCGGATTACACTCCAGACAACCTGGTTTTTCCCAGAATTAAACAGGTTCAGCGCAATGCTGAGAACCACATAGGCCAGGGTAATACAGAAAATGAAAGCTGAAATTGAGAGAGCCACCGCCAAGAAAGAGACGATACCGACCAGTTTGGATATAAGCACGCAGCCGGAGCTCGTCAGGTCCGTCAGGGAACCGCACCGCGAAATAACCGCGAAGTACTCATCGGCGGTTTTCTTTTTGGAAAGCTCCGACAGGGGTATCCGCTGGGCCGAATCCATCATGGTTTCTTCGAGGCCAAGGTAATAGGCATCAAACATCACCATATAAAGAAAGTCATCGTTTAACCGGGCGGATATTCCTGAAACAGTGAGAATGGCTCCCATAATCAGAATTGAGGGAATTACCGCGTTAAAGGACCCGGTCCCGGCGGATATGAATACGGAAATCTGTCCGAGTATGCTGCGGTAGAAGAAAAGAATCACCGCGGGAAGTACCGCGAGCAGGACACTCAGGAGCAGCCAGAAGACAATCATGGGTTTGTTGATTTTTAAAGCAAGCCTGGTCCCCCAGGCGGCTGCTTTCAGTTTGTTGCCCATGGCAGACTCCCGGGAGTGTTTTTAGGAATCCGGTTTTCAGTTATCTGTATCTATCTGAAAAAAACAAACATCAAAGAAAGTTATCGTTCAGCCAAGACCGGGAATTGAACCCGGGACCTACGCATTACGAGTGCGTCGCTCTACCGACTGAGCCATCTTGGCGCTGGGGAAAAACTACACTGATTCAGGATAAAGGTCAAGATATTTGAATCCGCCGCCGGGACCCGCCGCCGCGCGGGGGCTTTTTATTGCGGTTTCCCAAAAAACCATAGAATCAAAAAATTATGTTGACTCTTAAAGAATATAGCCATATTTTATAAAAAGCTAAACAGTTTAGCGGTAAACTATTTGGCTGTTATTCTGCATTTTTCCGGAGAATGAAACAATGGATCAAAGCTTGGATACCCAGCTGGTACATTCAATATTTCGGTTTAAAAGGCTGGTAAGCTCAGGCCTCGGAATGGACGCGGCGGAGAATAAAAGCGCCATTAACATGACCGAGCTTATGTTAATGAATGGAATCGTTAACAATACCGCCGATTCAGAAAACAATGTCGGCCCATCCGATATCAGAAGCTATCTGTCAATTTCCAAGGGAGCGGTTTCCCAAATGCTCGGTTCTCTTGAAAAGAAAGGCTTTATAAACAGGGAAATTGACCGGAACAACCGCCGAAACCTTATCGTTACCCTTACCTCGGAAGGACGCCGGATTTTGAAGCGGCAATACAATGAATTCAGCGGAAAGCTGGAAAAAATAATAGGCCGTCTCGGGGAAGATGATGTCACGCAGATGATAAGAATTGTAAACCGTATGATAACGATAACAAATGAACTCGCGGTCGAATCAGAACACGAACAGGCGGGATAAACAATGACGGTATGGCTGAAAATGGCCTTATGGCAATCAGTAAAAAGTAAGAGTGTGCATCGGTAACGTTCAAACGGGAAGGCGGGTAATCATGCAGAAGCAAAATATACTGTTAATAATTAATCCTGTTGCGGGAAGAAAAAAAGCCAACAAGATAGTCTATCAGATTGTTGATTCGCTTTCCCGGAATAATTGCAGGACGGTAATTTTCATGACCACAAGAAAGGGCGAAGCGACGGACCTGATAATTGAGCATGCCCATGACTGCCATAAAATAATCTGCTGCGGCGGCGATGGAACATTGAGCGAGGTTCTGTCCGGATTGATTCGGCTGGATATGAAAATTCCCGTAGGATACATCCCGACGGGTACTACCAATGATTTTGCCCATTCCCTGAACCTGCCCACCGATATTGACTCAGCGATTGAAGCCACCACAAACGGTCATATACAGAAACACGATATTGGGTCATTTAATGAAGGACAATATTTTTCTTACGTCGCCTCTTTCGGGGCTTTTTCAAAAGTTTCTTATTCTACCCCGCAATGGCTTAAGAATTTCTTCGGACATATGGCGTACATTTTTAACGGCATTTTGAGTATCACCGGTATTCGGCCGCATAAGGTCAAAGTGATAGCGGACGGAGATGAAATCGCCGGAGATTTTATTTTTGGCAGCGTATCAAACTCAAAAGTCATCGGCGGCATTGTAAGATTTCTGGAATCGGATGTTTCTTTTGACGACGGCAAGTTTGAAGTACTGCTGATCAAAAAGCCAAGAAGCATCAAAGACTTTGGAAGGATTGTCAAAGGTGTTTTCCGGCGCCGGTATGACGATCAGAATATATGCTTTTTCAAGGCAAGCAAAGTATCCTTCGCCTTTGAAAAAGATACGGACTGGACGATTGACGGGGAATACGCGGGGACACTCTGCAATGTTCAGATAAAAAATCTTCCCTGCACGGCACAGGTCATGATTGTATAGAATACTTACCGAGAGAAGTGTTCTGTATTAATGGTATTGCTTCCGCTACAGCTTTTTGCGCCGGGAATTTACGAACCGGGAAAAATCATTGATATTTTTTACCACAATTTTATCGGAAAAGATTTCCACCCGGCGCTGGTTGACAAAGTGGTTCAGGATTTCCCGTGCCTGGGAGACACTCATCCCTGCCCAGTGGGCAATATCATCCACCGTCGTTTTGAATTCTCTCCGTTCCGTGGCCCGGTCTATGTTTGTCTGGGTTTCGTCGAGCATGAGGAACACATCCGCAATTTTTGCCTGATCGTCGTCAAGGGTGAGAATCATGAACCGGCGTTTCTGGTCGTAGATCCGTTTGGTGAACATCTTAAGGAGTTTCAGCGCGATCTGGGGGTTTCCCAGCATCAGGATTTCGAAATTCTGGCGGTTGAATTCGAGAACCTTGACCACATCCAGGGCAATCGCCGTGGCTGACCGGGGTGAATTTTCGAGGATCGCCATTTCCCCGAACATCTCCGAAGGCTGGAGTATATCCAGGGTTTTTTCAATATCGCCGATGATTTTTACCAGTTCTACCCGGCCGGACTGGATGAGATAAAAGGTGTCCCCGGGTTCAAACTCCGAGAAAATCATTTCCCCGGGCTGAAATGTCCTGGCAAAACGGCTGAACGCCGAAAGATCCATCCCCGCCACGGCTACGCCTCCAATGCCTTAAGCGCCCGGTTAGCTTTCATGTGGGCCCCTGTATCCCTGTCGCCGGGCATGGACAGTATTTTTTTGTAGAAGGTCGCCGCCTGATCCTTGCGGCCTTTCTTCTCATAGGATTGCCCCATGAAGAACAGGGCGTCTCCCAGATCGGGATGTTTCGGATATTTCGTAATCATCTGGGTAAAGTGCTTGATACAGTCGTCGTATTTTCCCAGGAGATACAGGCACCGGCCGATCTCGTATACGCTTTTGGCTACGTATTCCGGTTCCTCATTGGCGTCTTCAATTTTTTTGAAGGCGAAATAGGCCTGCTGGTATTTTTCCTGGGAGATAAGGCTCACCGCGTCGTAATACGCCCGGGCGGTTTCGGTCATATTGCTCCCGGAGGATCCGGAACCGCCTGCCGCGGAGGAAGTCTGGGTTCCCGGGCTCATGGACCCGGTGCCCCTGGGCTGCCCCTGTTTGCTCAGGGACATCTCGGCTATTTCAAGATTTTTCGCCGCCTGGGCGGCATTGCGCCCGGAGGGGTAATAGGTCAGGTACCGGCCGAAGACGTATTTTGCCTGGGAAAACCGTTTGTTTTTAAGGTAATATTCACCCACATTAAAGAGGCCCATCTCGGGATTTTCCTCTTCCTTTTCCATGAGACTCGAAACCTGCCGGTGAAGGCGCCGCATCTGGTTGGAAAATACCTTGAGCATTTTCATGATGATACGGGTGTTGGCCATGGCCATCTGCTCGAATTCCGGGCTCGTGAACCCAACCACGGCAGTGTCCTGGAGCGCGATGGCGTTTTCTTCCCGGGGATACCGTCCCAGGGCGGATTTCACCCCGAAGAACTCTCCGGGCTGCACTAAATCGTGTACATCCTGTCCTGTTTCAATATCCTGATAAGTCAGGTTAACTTTTCCGCTCTGGAGAATATACACCAGCTCGGCGGTATCTCCCTGGAAATATATAACTGAGCCTGACCTATACTGCAGCGATTTAGGCATTCCATTCCTTCCTATTATGCCTCTGGTTCAAAGGGCAAATAGTCGAGCTTTTTCTTGAATCCTACCTTTTTGCGGGCTTCCCGGTACAAAGCCGCGGGGTCTCCGGCGATAAACATCGGCCTGCCGCCCACGGTGATTTCCGTGTACCCCTCGGGGAGTTTCCCCCCGAATATATCAATAAACCGCATTTCACCGTACAGGGGTTTTCCCGCCATAGTCAAGAGTTCAATATCCTTCATGCCGGCGGAGGCGAAATTTTCATAGGGATCGTCTTTTTTCGCTTTGAGAAGCAGTATATCCCCCAATTTGCCTTCATCCAGGGATCCCAGTTTTTTATCGAGCCAGAAAGCCTTGGCCGCGTTGATGGTTACCATTTCGAATATTTTTTTTGCCGGAAGATCTTCGCCGTACATCTGCCGGTACAGTTCCCGGTCGTAGTGCATTTCTTCAAATAAATTGAAAGATCCGGTGTGGGACGAGTCGGTGCCGATGGTTACGTTTATTCCCGCCTTGATAAATTTACGGATTTTGCAGGTCACGTTGAACATAAATATATTGGAAGCTCCGCACCACGAAATACTGGCGCCGGCGTTGGCAACCTTTTTGATATCCTCATCACTGAATCCGATGCAGTGAATCAGCAGACAATGGCTGTCCAGAACCTTGAGATTTTCCAGGGTAATTACCCCGTCCATGGATTCACGGTCAAATCCCTCGGAGAGGTGAGTGATGAAGGGCCAGTGCTTTTTAATGGCCCTGGTGTGCTCAACTTCTATCCCGTCGCCCCATTTGAGGTCATAGGATGAACACTCATGGGCGAGTCCGTACTCTAAAATAGCCCTGATAGGCAGGTGCGGGAGTATTTCCTTGTTCCATGCCTGGGGAAAATGGTCGTTTACGGTGGTTACTCCGGAGAACAGGTTTTTATATGTACTGAGCTGGTACAGTTCCTTGTCCGAGATGTTTGACCGTTCCGTATAGGTTTCGGAAGCCTTGAGGTCATTGTCCCAGGGGAGCCAGTTCATATAATAGACGCCTTTGGGCGGACCAACCCGGGGCAGGTAATTCCCCCGCATATGGTCATGGGTATTGATCAGAGCCGGATAAATAAATGACTTTTTACCTAAGTCTATTGTCAAAGGAGCCGCCGCGGAGACCAGCTTTTCCCCTGATATTGAAATTGTTCCTGAACCGGCTTTTTTCCCGGGCGTTACTACCACACCATTTTTTAAAGAATATTTAAGCACCTTGGGACCGTCCTTTCACCATGTTCTTTTATTCTATGACCGACAACCGGAACAGTCAACGATCTTAGAAGTTCTTCCCCATATTTTCGGCGGAATAGGTATAATTTCTGAATCGGATTATACTACTTTTAATCCGAAGTAAATCCGAATGGATCAAAAGCCGACGGCTTTTGCGGCAGAGTCATATCCAAGTACACTATGTTTTTAAACTATCTGCTTATTATACATTTTATCACATTATGTTAGAATAGTCACATATTTATGATAGATTTACACACCCATTCCACCGCATCCGACGGATCTCTGCGGCCTTCCGAGCTCATTGATGCGGCCATTTCCCGGGGATTGACGGCCCTCGCCCTGACCGACCACGATACCATGGATGGTATCCCCGAAGCAGAAAAACAGGCTGAATACCGCGGGATACGGCTCATTCCGGGGATCGAGATGGAAATTTCCTGGGAACCGGGAGAATTCCACCTGCTGGGGCTGGGAATTCACAGCCCCAGCCCTTCCTTTGAGGCTGCCGTCGGAGAACTGGCCCGCCGAAGGGAGGAACGGAATCTCCGGATACTCGACTTGATGCATGAGATGAGTATTGACGCGGATTACGATGAACTTCGCGAAATTTCCGGGGGGAAAATTATCGGCCGGCCCCATTTCGCCGATTTGCTGATTAAACGGAAGATTGTGAAAAACCGGGAGCAGGCTTTTTCCAGGTACCTGGGCAAGGGCCGGCCCTTTTATGCCCCCAAAGAGGGATTGGATTTTGCCCGGGCGGTTTCGTGCATCCATGAATCCGGAGGGATTGCCGTTCTGGCCCATCCCATGTCCCTGTATGTTGCGTGGGGCCGGCTTCCGGATCTTATCGCGGATTTTAAGGCGCAGGGTCTCGACGGTATCGAAGCATGGCATCCAACGGCAAAGCTCCGGGCCTGTAAACGGCTGGATGACCTGGGCCGTTCATTGGGGCTGTATATAACCGCGGGCAGCGATTTCCACGGCGCTGCCCGGCCGGACCGGAAACTGGGTATTACCGCCGGGGACCGGAAAATAGGGGAGGAGTTTCTGGAAGCTATCCCTCCGCTGTGCCGCTAGAAAGGCGGCTGTTCCAGGGCAAGTATATCGAAAGGGTCGTCACCATACCGGCGGTGTTCTATGGCTTCCAGAATATGGGCCGTACCCAGCGTGCCGGAGCCCTCCAAATCCGCAATAGTCCGGGCTACCCTGAGTATTCCATGGGCGGATCTCCCGGATAATCCGAGTTTTTCCGCTGCCCGGCGGAGCGCGTCCGCGGCATGTCGGTCCATGGGACAGGTTTTTTCTATCATCGCGGGCGGTATCCGGGAATTGCGCCGGACCGGCATCTCCCTGAACCGGTATTCCTGGATTTCCGCCGCCCGGCGGACCCGGCAGGCAATGGCCGCGCTTGTTTCCTCGGCAGCCCTTTCTCCGGAGGATGGCGTTTGGTGCCGTACCGGTACGCGCATCTCAATGCGGTCCATAAGGGCTCCGCCGAATTTTTTCCAGTAACGGAATATTTCCTCGGACGAACAGAAACACTGCGTGTTTCCGCCGTACTGTCCGGAAATATCCTGTTTCGCCGTACCGAGCCGGCCGCAGGGGCAGGTATTTGCCGCCATGATGAGCTGGAAATCCGCCGGAAGCCGCATAGGACCTTCCGCCCGGGAAATGGTTATGACCCGGTCTTCCAGAGGTTCCCTGAGGGACTGGAAAACCGGCGTCTTGAATTCCGGGGCCTCATCCAGGAACAGCACTCCCAGATGGGCAAGACTTATCTCGCCGGGGCGGACCGTCCTGCCGCCTCCGAGGATGCCTTCCGCGCTGGCGCTGTGATGGGGCGACCGGAACGGCGGCCGGTCCATTATTGCGCCGTCGTTATTTATCTGTCCCGCCAGACTGTGGATACGGGTAACCTCCACGGATTCCTCCGGGGTGAGGGGCGCCATAATCGACGGGATCCTGCGGGCCAGCATGGTTTTTCCCGCTCCCGGCGGTCCGAATACCAGGAGGTTATGGCCTCCCGCGGCGGCAATTTCCATGGCCCTTTTGTACCGCCCCTGTCCGGCAACTTCTGAAAAATCCCCCGCGGCGGATTCCGTATTTCCGGTATTTTCAAAAGAACGTTTTTCCTTATCCCACGGCGGAAAACGGTTGTGTCGTTCCAGGAAAATCAATACCCTGACCGCTTCGCCTAAACTTTCCGCAGGGCTGAAGCAGCCGTCGGCGAGGATGGCCGTTTCTGCCGCGTTGCCGGCGGGGACGATGAATCCCCGGATACCCGCCTTCATGCCGGCGGCGGTGGCGGCCAGTACTCCCCTGACGGGACGGACCCTGCCCGACAGCTCGAGCTCTCCCAGAACCATGAGGTCTTCGGGCACGGAGAGCTGCCCCGCGGCGGCCATCACCGCCAGGGCAATGGGCAGGTCCAGCGCCGCTCCGTCCTTGCGTATTCCCGCGGGGGCCAGGTTGATCAGTATTCTGTCCTGGGGAAAGGAAAAACCGGAATTGCGGAAGGCCGCCCTGACCCGTTCCCTGGCTTCCCGTACAGCTCCTTCGGCAAGGCCCGTGATATCCACCCCGGGAATCCCCCGGCGTATATCCGCCTCGACCCGTATAATAATTCCATCGGTTCCGTAGGGTGCGTAAGCCAGCACGTACATGGAGCGCCCTCCCCGGATAATAGGGCGGCGCCGGGTAATCTGCTTCAATATACTTGAAGTTTTTTTTCCCTGGACTATTATAAAGCTATGGACAGCAGAAATACCGTATCACCGGCCCTGGTTTCGGATCTGGAGGCGAAGGGCGTTGATGTTGAAAGGACCTTTACGGTTCTCAGCCTGATCGAACAGGACCGGCTGAAGGCCGGAAAAAAGACCGGCGCGCTGCACCTTCCCGGCGGTGACGACCGGCGGATCAGCGATATGACCGGCCCCGTCTCCGTAACCATGCCGCTGGAAGCGGCGCGGGAACGGTTTGCGGATCTCGAGATAAACCCCGATACCGAAAAAATCGGAACCATCCGGGGCAATTCCATTAGTTTTGATTCCGCCGCCCTTGAACGTCTGGGGGTGCTGCTCTATCCCAAGCTGGCCTATGGTGTCCTCAACGGAGGTATGGCAACCAGTTATACGGATATCAAAAAAAACAAAGCCGTGGATGCCGCGGCATTCAGCCTGCTCGAAAAGGAATTCGACATCCTCGCCCAAAAAGACCGGGGGCTCCCCAAGGGAGCCGGCAGCGCGTATATTGATGAAAGCGGAAAGCCCGGTCCTTCTTTCCTGCTGCTGAAAATGCGTTCCCTTCTTATTAAAGCCCTGGAATACCGTCTGGTTTCCGGGGACACCGCCGCTCCGGTACTGCCTTTTTTCCAGATGACCAGCACCGGAACCGCCGCCGCCCTGGCGGAGGCCTACACACAGTACCGGAAGGACCCGCTTCTGGCTGATTTAATCGACAGGACCGGCACCGATCCTACCCGGGCCCGGAGCCGCGTCCAGGGCTTCCTGGCGGCCCTGACCCATTCGTCCGAAGGATTTCCCCGTAAAATATTCAGCCGCGCCTACGGTGAGGAAAACCGGGGGCTCGCACTTCCCGGGGGACACGGCGAGAATTTCAGGATCCTGGCGCCGCTGTACCGGGAACTGCGGAAAGAGGGAATCCGCTTTGTGTACCTGGGGAACGTGGACAACCTGGGCTACACCGCCGATCCCAGAGCTCTGGCGCTGCTGGCCCTCCGGGGCGGCGAACTGGCCTTTGAATTTTCCTGGCGCACCGCCGTGGATATTAAGGGAGGCGTCCTTACCGAAGATGATTCGGGCCGGCTCAGCGTCGGCGATATCGGCCAGGCCATCAGCGCCGATAAACTCCGGGAGGAGGAAGCCGCCGGGAAGCGCGCTCTTTTCAACTGCGCCACGGGGCTTTTCGATCTGGATTTCCTGACGGACCGCAGCGAAGCCATTCAGAACGGCATCCCCATCCGTGTCTCCGACCAGGACAAGGAAGCGGGCCTTTATGCCCAGGCCGAACAGACCACCTGGGAAGTGCTCGGCCTGGCGGACAACCCCCGTATCCTGGCGGTTTCAAAAGAAGACCGGTTCCTGGCCGCGAAAATGCTCATGGAAACCCTCCTGGCCAGCCCCGTTTCCGCCAGGATTGACAATTCTCCGGAGGTTCCCCCGGAAATCAGGGATGTTTCCCGGGGGCTGCGCCGGGGATTGGGCCGGCTTCTGGAAGAAGAGCTTGGTTTTGCACCCCCCGACAGCCGGGGAATCCGGCGTGTCCTGACAGTTCCGGAACTGGAATCCAATATCCGGAAAAAGTACGGTATCCGCTGATAACGCAGGGAGAATACAATGAAATCACCGGTAGTTTTTTTGCATGGTTTTGAAAACGAGGAACTTTTAACCGTTGTCCGGGCAGTCAAAAAGGCCCTGGCCGAAGCCGGGGAAGACCCGGGAGCAGTGGCTTTCGCGTCGTCAACGCCGAACAACATTGACTGGACCGTTAAGGATCTTATCCGGGAAGTCCGGGAGGAACATGATTATATGAAGAAAAATCCTCCCGTCTCCCCCTGACCGGGTCTATACCGGCAGCTGCCAGACCGAAGCGCCCAGGCGGGCTGCGGCTTTTTCCGCGGCCCCCGTGCCTGTCAGAACCGCCGCGGCGCATTTCTCCGTCAGAGCCGCCAGACGCCGGGCAGCAGCCCGGACTTCATCCCCGGAAATATCCGCCATGGCTTCGAGTTTCCGCTGTATATGGATATCCTCAATCCCGTACAGGTACCTGAAAAAATCGGTCCCGCCTTTTTCGGCGCTTGTCCGGGGCCGGGTTTCCTTGGAATACGCGCCGATAACGGTTTTTTCCAGTTCGCTTTCTTCTATTATTTCGTCCGCCGTATTCTGCAGAATTGTTTTAAAGGAATCCAGTGAACGGACCGGATTGGGGTCGCGGTAGGTTGCCATCAGGAAAACTTCTTCCATACGGTCGGGATAGGCGAACGCCCCGTAGGCCCCGCCCCGCATGCGGATATCCTCCCAGAGGGCTCCCGTGGAAAGCATGTGGGACAGGACGAGTTCCGCCGACTGCTCCCGGCTGGCGTACCGGGTTCCCGGAAGCGCCAGGGCGGCAAAACCCACCTGCAGAGACGGCGAAGCGTATACCGCCGGAGCCGCACTCTGCGCGCCTCCGAGGCTGCCCAGCAGGGAGAGGAAGGGATCGATGCCTTCGGAAGCGGTATTCCGGGGGCGGGGTGAACCGAAGGCGCTGAATTTTTTTTCCAGAATGGCCAGGGCTTTTCCGATGGCGGCCTGTGAGCCGGTGATATTCGCGATGAGTCCTCCCCGGGAAACCAGGGTATCCCGGATGGCGGACAGTTTTTCCGCTGTCTGCCTGCTGTCCATTGTCTGCAGGGTATGGACGAATTCCAGCTGGGCCAGGCCGCTCCAGAGTTCATCAATTCCCCGGGCCCGGGAGAAATACCGTCCCGCCATGCCTGCGGCGTACAGATGGCCCGAAGGCGCCAGGCTGGAATCCACATCGTTCTTCATTTCGGCGGTAAGATCCTCGAGGCGCCGGGTATCGGTAAAATCAGCCTCCATGATAAGCCGGTACGCCAGATCGGCGGCTTCTTCGATTTTTTCATCCAATGCCTTGAGTCTGAATACGATCCAGTCCCGTCCGCCGAGATCGAGAATTCCCGAAGGCGTTTCCATAGTCCTTCCGGTTCCGGGGGGTAATCCTCCGGTTTGGAGCATGCCGTAGAACCCCCCGGCGGTCAGGGCAAGCAGGCTCGAAACCTTCGCGTAGTCCATACCCGGAAGCCCCATGGAAACGGAGGCCCTGGAAAAGAAGGGGAACCAGGGATAGTCCCGGGGTTCAAAAATATCCAGGGGAAGGGCAAAGTCCATGTAGGTAATACCGTTGGTAAAAAGTTCATGGCTCAGCACGGGGACTCCTCCGGCGTCATGGAACTCCCGGGGGACCTTCTCGGTTTCCGTACTCAGTTCTTTCCGGGAAAGGTGGGGAATAGCCGCGAGGTCCTCGGGGCTGTCCCCTTCGGTCTGGATCTGTTCCAGTTCCGCTGATTTTTCCCTGACGGCGGCCCGTTCCTCTGCGGTCATGGACGCGAGTTTTTCCGTGAGCCGGCTTTCCTGCCGGGCTTCCTGGCGTTCCAGGTACTGTTCGTCGGGCTCCACCAGTATGAGCGCCCGGTGGGGATTGTTCAGCAGGTATTTTTCTATCAGGGATTCGAAGTACCGGCTGTCCCCGGCGAGGTTCTTTTTGAGTTTTTCGAATGACGGCGCGAAGAGCAGAGACTCCCAGGGAGCCGTACCGTGGAGCCATCCTCTGAGGGACCGCCGCAGCCATACCAGGGAATAGGGACCTCCGGACCTCCGGATTTCCTTGTGGGAAAATTCCATGGACAGCAGGGCCGCTTCAATCTCTTCCTTGGGAATACCCTCCGCCGCTAATTTTTTCAGCTCCGCCATGATAAGATCCGAAACCTTTCCGGCGTCTTCGGATTGCACTCCCCGGAGCCCCGCGGAGAAAACCGTTTCCCGGATTTCCCCTTCCAGTCCCGAAGCCGGGGCAAGATCCTCCCCGAGCCGGGATTCGGTAAGCGCCTTGGTGAGGGGCGAGCCGTCATGGCCCAGGAGGGTTTCCGTCAGCGCCGCCAGAGCCAAAGTTTCGGCGGAATCCGCGGCGTCGGAACATACCCAGGAAAGGAGGACCGTTGATTTCTGTTCCGAGCCCGCCGGGCAGGGGACCCGGATGGTCTGGGGCTCTGTCCAGGGTTTCGCCTTGGCAATCGGCGGAACCGCCGTTCCCGCAGGGATATCAGACAGGAATTTTTCATTCAGGAAGGCAAGCTGTTTTTCCGTGGGGATGTTTCCCGCCAGGAAAATCCTGCAGTTCGACGGCGCGTACCGGGTCCGATGGAATTCCCTGAGCTGTTCCAGGGTCAGGTCCGGGATGTCCTCCGGGTCTCCCCCGGAATCGTGGGCATATATAGTATCCGGAAGCACTCCCCGGATGGACCAATGCCCCGCGAAGGATTCCAGGGACGAATAGGCGCCTTTCATTTCATTGTATACCACTCCGGTTACGGAGAGTTTTTCGCCGCCTTCGGAGGGGGCAAATTCCAGACGGTGCCCTTCCTGCAGAAAGGTCCATTCTTCCAGAAGAGGCCGGAAAACCGCGTCCCCGTACACGGACATGAGGTTAAAGTAATCGTGCTCATTGGTTGAGCTGGCGGGATACACTGTTTTGTCCGGGTATGTCATGGCGTTGAGGAATGTCTGGAGGCTGCCCTGGGCGAGGATGATAAAGGCATCCTTGAGGGGGTAGTTTTTTGAGCCGCAGAGCACGGAATGCTCCAGAATATGGGCAACCCCGGTGGAATCCTCCGGAGGGGTTTTGAAGGCGAATGCAAAGAGGTTTTCGCTGTCGTCATTGAGTATATGGAAAACTTCGGCTCCGCTGGCGATATGCCGCGCCCAGATTCCCGTGGCCTGGAGTTCCTCCAGGTTCCGTACTTCGGTAATCTCAAATCCGCTGTCCAGACGCTGTCCAGCATGTAATGGGGTGTTCATGGTTTATCTCCGGCGGGCCCGGGGCCCGGTTTCTGATATAACGGCCGCTTTCCGCGGCCGGTCCCGTCACGTTACGCGGCGGGTGCAGCGCCGGCCTGTCAGCCGACTACGTCATCGTCATCCACGAGAATTATACGGCCTTCATCACGGCCCGCCCTGAACCAGACGAGAAAATCGTTGTCCGCCGCGTCCACATCCCGTTTCGGGACCGGTCCGAGAAGTTCACCTTCCTCACGGACGATGGCCCGCCGGGACGCGGACATATTTGAGTAAATCTTCTCGGCAAAGCCGCCGGATTTTCCCTTGAGGAGCAGGGCAATGTCCCGGTCGGACATGGTCCTGAGCTTTGCCTGGATGGGCTTGTCTTCGGCCTTGATCACATCCTCCAGGGTATTGAGGCGTTCCTTCAGGTCCTGGCTCAGTTCGGGATCGTCGGTTTCAAGCTCATCCAGAATCCGTTCGCCGAAGGACGAGTCCGAATACTTGAGTATCTGCGCCAGGGCCGCCCGGCCGTCAATATCCTCGGTATCGGTTTTTCCTATGGATCTTGCCTTTTCCCTGAGGGACGCGGCCACCCGTTCAAGAACCTCCGGAGGGCTTTCGCCGAGCCGGGCAATCCGTTTTACGATTTCAAGCTTTTTCTCAGGGCTGATGTTCGCCAGGGCCGCGGCGGTCGCTTTTGGCGAGAGCCGGGACAGAACCAGCGCGGCGGTGGCCGCGGACTCGTTCCGCAGCAGCATGGCAATCTGCTCCCCGGAAAAGTCTTCCATAAAGGTCAGGGGATTCTCAATGGCCTCCGGCACGGCCCTGCGGAGCAGTGATTCGCCCTGTTCCTTGCCGTAGGCGGCATGGAGTATATCCCGGGCCGCGTCGATTCCCCCTGAAACATGCCCCGCGGCTGTATAGTTGCGGGAAAGAAGACTGCGGAATTCGTACAGTATTGAATCGGCTTCCTCAGGGGTAACTCCCCGGATGGAAGAAATTTCCCGGGTAATCTCCTCGACCTGCCCGGGCTCAAGTTTAGCCAGGATCTGGGAGGCGTCTTCGCTTCCTATTAATATAAGGAATTTCGCGACCCTGCGGTATTTTTCTTCCCGGGGCGACGGTGTTTCTTCGTCTTTTCCCGGAGGAACGGTTTTTATGAACCGTTTTTTTGGTTCTTCCGGGGCGCGGGAACCGGCTTTTTTCCGGGTTTTAATAAATCCGCCGGTACTCTCGGTTTCAACCGGGCTTACCCGGGGAATTTTATCCGCCGGATCGGCCGGGTTTCCCTTTTTGGGAAGTTCCGATGCGGTTTTTCCGTCGCTTACGGACTTCTGGTACGCTGCTATCCGGCGGGCGTTATTCATATTTGCCGGAGGTTTGGATTTACCCATATACTAATAGTACGATGGAGAGGCCTGAGGGGTCAATTGAAGTTTGTTTTTTTCCCGGTTTTCCAGCCCCATGGGGCCCCGGCGGCCCTGAAAAATCAATGTTTTGAAGATATAAAACTATTTTTGGATTTTATGTATTATCTTCCGATTTTTATATAATATTATCGTAATTTGGTTTGCGCCCCGTGATTTGTTCCTTTATACTCTCCTTGGTATGAAAAACATAAAAAGTATCCAGGATGTAATTAACCGCCGCGAGACCGAGCCGCTTCTAAAAAAAGCCTTTGAAATGGCCAAGGCCTATAAACGGGCGGTAAATGCGGACTGCTCTGTCCTGGGAAAGGACGGGCATTGTGTAGGCTCTCCCGATGGTTTGGGCAACATGTTCTGTTCGCTGTGCAAGAAATATTCCGATTCCCAGGAACAGGACAATGATCCGTCGCGATTTCCCTGTACCGATGTCCATCTGGACGCGGTCAAGGAGTCCCAGCGGTTCGGGGGAATCTATATTTATATGTGCGAACGGGGGTTCATTTACTGGACGAGCCCTATTTTTTCCTACGGCCATCTGGTGGGGTCCTTTATATGCGCCACCGTCGGTATCGACCGGGAAGAGGCTATTGAATCGATCCAATCCATGAGCCGCGGGGAAATTACCTATGAAGAAGCCAAAGAGCTTCTGTCCCAGGTTTCCGACGCTACCCCCGAACGGGTCCAGGCTATGGCGCAGATACTCCTGATCTGCGCCGAGCATCTTTCAAAAGGGACGGATGATTATTTTGAAACCCTCAAACGCAGGACCGAACAGCAGTCCCAGCTCTCTTCGGAGATTCACCATTTAAAGGACCAGCAGGCCGCGGGAATGGTGATGCCCGGGTATCCTCTGGACAAGGAACGCATGCTCATGGCCGCCCTGCGCCGGGGAGACAATGACACGGGCCGGAAAATTCTTAATGAACTGCTGGGAAATCTCTTCTTTTCCAACCCTGACAATTTTAAATATATGCAGTTCCGGGCTATCGAACTGGTGGTGCTCCTTTCCCGGGCGGCTTTTGACCCCAGTACCACCGAGGATTCCGTACTGGAGACAAATAACCGGTACCTCCGCCGTATCCAGGAAGCCCAGAATGTGGAGGAACTGACGGATATTCTCCATATAATTGTGGACCGCATGGCAAGCCAGATTTTTTCATTCCGCGGAGCCCGGCACGCCGCGGCCCTGCGGCGGGCCGAGCGGTATATCTGGGAAAATTTCTCCCGGAAAATCAGCCTCCCGGAAATTGCCGCCGCCTCGGGATTATCCGCGCCGTATTTCAGTACGATTTTTAAGGAAGAAATGGGTGAAAACCTGTCCAGTTATCTCAACCGGCTCCGGGTTGAAAAAGCCTCCCACCTCCTGACGGAAACAATGCTTTCATTAAGTGAAATTGCCGGAATCTGCGGATTTGAGGACCAGAGCTGGTTTTCAAAGATTTTCAAACAGTATATGGGAGTAAGTCCCGGAAAATACCGGGAATACGGCGGCGGATTGGTGCCTGAGGTGTCGGAAATTCATAATACGCCTTCATAAACACCCCACCAAAGTCCCGCAGGAGAATAGAAAAAATGGTAGAATTAGCTGAGATTTCCCGGTGTGTCCAATCCGGAAAGGCCAAGGATGTGGAGGCCCTGGTCAGTCTGGCAATAGAGGAACAGTACAGCCCCAAGGAAATACTGGAGGATGGGCTTCTTTCGGGGATGCGCTCGATTGGGGAACGGTTCAAAAAAAATGAAGTTTTTGTTCCCGAGGTACTCATCGCGTCCCGGGCAATGCATATGGGCTTTGCCATTCTCAAACCCATTATACGGTCTTCGGATGTTCAATACAAAGGAGTGGTGGTCATCGGGACGGTCAAGGGAGACCTGCACAATATCGGCAAAAATCTTGTGGCCATGATGATGGAAGGGGCGGGGCTCAAAGTGGTTGACCTTGGCACCGATGTCTCCCATGAGAAGTTTGTTGAAGAGGCAATCATCCATAAAGCCGACATACTTGCCTGTTCCGCACTGCTGACCACCACCATGATGCAGATGAAAACCGTTATTCAGGCTGTTACGGCCGCGGGACTGCGGGAAAAACTGAAAATTATGGTAGGCGGCGCTCCGGTAACGGAAAATTTCTGCCGTTCCGTGGGGGCCGACGTATATACTCCTGACGCAGCCACCGCGGCGGAGCAGGCTCTGGCCCTTTGTTCAAAAAAACGAATTAAAAAATAAGGAGATAGTAATGCCGAAACCTGCCCAGATTGTCCTTGTGAGCGGACTGACCGGTTCCGGGAAAACCACAATTCTCGGAGATATTATGCGGACCCTGCCGGGGAAAAAATCCATCATCCGGATAGATGAATGGGGACGGCTCTCGGTTCACCCCATGGGGATTAAGCTTCTGGATGATTCCGATTCCACGGAGCTGTACGGCGGCCGGGGTTTATCCGCCAGTCTGATACCCATGATCCTAAAGGACCTGAACAGCCTCATCGGTATTGGAACCGAGTATATTTTCGTGGAAACCTCCGGGCTTATCAAACCGGCGACCCTGGATCCGCTCATCCGTGCCGCGGAGGAAACCAACAGCGAAGCCCTGCGCTACCTGGGAATGATCTGTCTTATCGACGCGACGGATTTTCCCGATCAGCCGTCCAATAATATCCATCTGTATGAAAAGGCCGCCTATGCGGACTGTTTTATTATTTCCAAGGCCGATTCCGTTCCCAAAAGAACCCTGGCCGCCATTAATACCGAACTTAAGCGATTCCGCCCCTGCGCGGCGATTTTGGTCCGTTCCCGGAAAGGCCTTTCCGGGAGCGCAATCCTGGATGGATTGGATACTTCTACATGTTCCGTTTCCGCGGCGGTTCCCCGGGGCGTAAAAAACCACAATGTACCGCAGCTCTGTACGCTGCTGCCGGAGGCGCCGGTCCGCCGCGGGGATCTTGAGACGTTTCTGCACGCGATCACTCCCAGGGCGTTCAGAATCAACGGTTTCCTGCATGTACAGGGATCGCAGCCCTGGGTGAATATTGATATGGTGGAAGATTCTATTTCCCTCGAATCCGTTCCGGAGCATGCCGCCCGGTCCATGTGCCTGGGTCTGACTTTTATGTGGAAGAACCCTTCGGTTACGGATACCGAACTTGTCCGGGACTGGGTCAGCGCCACCGGTGTTAAAGGTTCGGTGGTAATGTAGCAGGGCTCCCGCAGCATACCTTCATACAGCGGGCGCCCTGGGTTTTCAGTGCTTTTCTGGGGAAGCCGGCTTTATGGCCGGATGTTCGGGATCGCGGCGGGCAAAGCTGTAGGCCCGTTTTGCCGCGTCCTCCGGCATGGTGGCAAAGGCGCAGAAATCCTTCATTTCGATGGCATCCACCATTTTTCCGGGAATACCTCCCGCCCGCATAAGGAGTCCCGCCACGTCCCTCGCCGAGGCGCCGTGTCTGCGGCCGACCCCTACGTATACCCGGGACTGGCCGTGTTTGGAAACCGGCGGCCCCCGGCGGTTTCTGTCTCTGGGACCGCTTCCCTGGCTGCCTTCCCACCGCCGCGTATAGTCCCGGTCCCGTCCATGTACCGGCCCTTCGGCGAATTCACTGACAGTCCGGTACCGTGACGGATCGAGGGTATCCCCGTAGGATAGATTTACCAGGGCCTGGACCGCCTTTTCCGGTCCCAGTGTTTCGATGAGTTCCCGGGCCAGTTCGGCGGCGGGTTGTTTATCTTCTCTGTCCGGATTGTCCGCGGAGGATTCGGCAATCTGCTGTTCTTCCGCCGCGGCGCATACCGAGGTTATAATGCGCTTTCTTCCGGCAGCCATGATGTCTTCCACTTTGGGGACGCCCAGCCGTTTAATGCTGCTCCCCAGGGTCCGTTCCATGCTTCTGGACAGGTGTGTGATCCTTCCCATTTCCGAGGGGATCACGAAGGTAACGGCCATGCCTTTCCGGCCGGCGCGCCCGGTCCGGCCGATCCGGTGGACATAGGTCTCCCGGTCATTGGGAAGATCCCAGTTGATTACATGGGTCAGCCGTTCAATATCAATACCCCGGGCCGCCACATCGGTGGCGACCAGCATGGTTGTCAGCCGTGAGCGGAATCTCCGCAGCGTGCGTTCCCGGGCTTCCTGGGAAAGATCCCCGTGAATCGCTTCAGCCGCGTATCCCGCGTCCAGAAGGCGCCGGGCCGCCTCATCGGCGCCGGCCTTGGTGGCGCAGAAAACAAGCCCGTAAAATTCATCCGACGAATCGGCGATGCGCCGCAGGGCTTCAAGCTTGTCCTCTTTCCTGAGAACCATAAAATACTGCTCCGTCAGCGGTGTTTCATCCGCCGGGGCCGTATCTTCGAGGATATCCGTTTTGCCGATATGCTGCCGGACAATTTTCAGAATGGCTTCCGGCATGGTTGCCGAAAAGAGGGCCACCCGCCGTCCGGGATTGGTTTCGGAAAGGATTTTTTCCACATCATCGAGGAAGCCCATATCAAGCATTTCGTCGGCTTCGTCCAGGATGAACCATTCGATAGCCGAAAGGTCCAAAACTTTCCGTTCCATAAGATCCATAACCCGTCCCGGGGTTCCGGCGACGATTTCGACGCCATCCCGGAGTTCCTTGATCTGGGTCCGGATAGACGCGCCGCCGTACACGGTACAGATCCGGGGAACCGGACTGCCCGCCAGGGAACGGATTTCCCTGGTGATCTGGATTGCCAGTTCCCGGGTCGGCGTGAGAATCAGCGCCCGGGGCTTTTTCCCGGTTTCGGTGATCCGTTCCACCAGAGGAATCCCGAAGGCGGCGGTTTTGCCGGTTCCGGTTCTGGCTTTTACGATCACATGGCCTTCGTCCGAGAGAAGCCGCGGGATGGCAATGGTCTGGATTGAGCTGGGAGCGGAAAAACCTTTCCGTTCCAGCGCCGCAAGCACAGGTTCGGACAGCCCGAACGATGAGAAAGTAACTGAATTGTCTAACGTCATAATGTCCTTGGCGAAACAATCCCGGCGGAGCGCAGGATAGCCGCCGGATCTGTGGGGCAGGTTCAGCAGAAATACAAATTTGCTCTACACTAACTGCGGGATTTAACGCAAAAAAATGATTAGTAATAGTAGCATATGCGGAATATTCATGTCTAGGGGGAGCACCGAGTCTGACAAGCCGGAAAACACCCAGGGAGTACTGGTACTGCGGGTCCTGTCGTATAAAAAGGGGATTAGCTCCGTGTCGGCCTTCGGCCTCGAAAGTCGCTCAATCCCCTTTTTATACGACACCCGGCGTTACCAGTACGGCCGGGTACTTTCCGGCTTAACCGGCTCGGTGCTGCCCGGCGGAGAGGGCTGCTCCCCCTCGTTTCATCCTTGCCGATCGATATGTGGAGTTTTGCTCTGCAAAACTCCTAAAAGACTTGCCGCCACAGGCGGCAAGTCTTACACCACTCCTGGTTCCGGGTGATTCCGCAATGGTATTGCCTATGTCCAGCCTGGATATAAAAAGGGCCGCCCAAAGGGCGGCCCGCTGTTTCACTGAAAAACCGGATTAGAAATCCTTGGCTGCCTTTTCGTCGAGTTCCGCGAGAATGGAAAGTTCGGTTTCCTTGTCGAAATACCGGGCTTTGTCCATGCGGGGCACAAAGTTGGCGGTGTCGCCGACTTTGAAGGAGTAGTGGGGTTCTGTCCGTGCTACCAGGGGCTGGGTTTCGGTGGTCAGCCAGAGGTGGATGTCGGCGCCGAGGGGCTCAACAACCGTAATCTTTACGGGCATGTTGTTTTCCGCGGCGGGTTTTTCGCTGTAGGCAATATCTTCCGGCCGGATGCCGAAGAATACTTCCTTGCCCACGTATTTCTTGAGGTATTCCGCGTGTTCCTTGTCGGCTTTTACCTTGAAAGAACCTTCGTCGAGGACAATGGCGCCCCCTTCTTCGGATACCTTAACGGTCATGAAGTTCATGGGCGGGGAACCGATGAAGCCGGCGACAAACTTGTTGATCGGATGATTGTACATATACAGGGGCGAACCGATCTGCTGGACCTTTCCGTCCTTCATAACCACGATTTTGCTGGCCATGGTCATGGCTTCTACCTGGTCGTGGGTAACGTAAATCATGGTGGCGTTAAGCCGGATGTGCAGGTCTGACAGTTCCGCGCGCATCTGTACACGGAGTTTCGCGTCGAGGTTGGAAAGGGGTTCGTCGAAGAGGAATACCTTGGGATTCCGGACGATGGCCCGTCCGACGGCGACGCGCTGGCGCTGGCCGCCCGAAAGTGCCTTGGGTTTGCGGTCCAGGAATTTCTCAATATCCAGAATCCGGGCCGCTTCATGGACCCGGCGGTCGATTTCAGTCTTTTCTACTTTCTTGATCCGCAGACCGAATGCCATATTGTCATATACGGTCATGTGGGGATACAGGGCGTAGTTCTGGAACACCATGGCGATATTCCTGTCCTTGGGGGGAACGTCATTCATGAGTTCACCGTCAATGTACAGTTCGCCTTCTGTAATGTCTTCAAGACCCGCGACCATACGAAGGGTCGTGGACTTGCCGCAGCCGGAGGGTCCGACGAAAACGACAAATTCTTTGTCGTTTACTGTAATGTTGGCGTTGTCCACCGCGCGGACGCTGCCGTCATACACCTTAGAGATACCTTTGAGTTCTACTTTTGCCATTATGGCCTCCCTTTATGGGCTAGTTTATCCCATTATGGTAAAATGAGCGGGCGATTTTGTCAAGAAAAACCGTATGAGGGGGAGCATAGAGTCTTTCAATCCGGAAAGTACCCAGGAATACCGCAACTGCGGGGCCCGTGGGTACTTTCCGGCTTAACCGGTTCGGTGCTGCCCGGACAGCGAGGGCGGCGCGTGTCCGAAGGACACGACCCCTGGCTCCAGCCTTGCCGCCTGGGGCGGTAAGGCTGGAGCCACCCCCACTTCTGGTTCCTTGGTTCGGCTGCCGTTCCGCGGTATTATGGGGTTCTGCGGCTATCCTGGGCTTCGGGATGAAAAAATATGTAAATATTTACATAAAAATGATGAAATAGTAGTATCTTTTGTCCAGGGAAACGCCGATAGAGTGAAAATTTTCTGGATAAAAACCACTTTCCCATTTATAATGGTTTTACATTTAAGATGATAAGAAATGGAAAAAAGTGTATTATTTTATCTGTATACAGGTTAAACAATTAATTTGACATTTTACTGTCCATAGGGTACTCTCGACGGGATAGGGGCAAGGAGCATGTGTGACTAAACGTGATTTCCCAAAAATCCATTTCTATGATCAGGATTTTGTGGATATTTATGATAAAACATGGGCATGGATACAGGATTGCTGGCTTTCCGGGGGAGAAAAAAGCCGGCTCGATGGTAAGTTTTTCGCGTACCCCGGCAATTCGGCGGTACTGCAGACCGACGCGATTTTTTCTTCATTTTTTCTTGTATATTCAAACAGAATTTACCAGGCCCATCCTACTCTGGACCTGTTTTACAGCCGCCAGGAGCCCAACGGGGCCATCCGCTGCGCCTATAATATAGAAACCGGCCTGCCGGAGGTATCGAAAAACAACCCCGAAGGACTCGGGCTTCCCCTGTTCGCCTGGGCGGAATTCAACCTGTACCATAAAACAGCGAATAAAAAGCGGATCAAGGAAGTTATTCCCATTCTGCATAAGTATATGGAATGGATCGATTCGCTCTTTAAACGGCCCAATGGCCTATACGAAGTCCCTCTGGCGGCGACAGGTATGGATAACGCCCCCCGGGAAAAAGCCGCGTATCCGGTGGATTTTAACACCATAATGGCCATAAACGTGCTGTATATGTCGGCCCTGGCGGACATCCTCAACGATAAGGAAACCAGTTTCCAGTACAAACGCCAGTATTTTTCCCTTAAAACCCGGATCAACTCCCTCATGTGGGACCCGGAAGAGGGTTTTTACTGTGATATCAATAAGGAAGAGAAACGGCTTCCCGTAAAGACCCTGGCGGGATACTGGCCGCTTCTGGCGGAAATTCCCAACGATGACAAAGCCGAGCGGATTATCGAAAAGCTCTCGGATCCCCGGTTCTTCGGCGCGCCCCATCCGTTTCCGACGGTGGCGGTGAGCGAACCCGATTTTGACGAAAACGGCAACGGATACCGGGGATCGGTGTTCCCCCACCTGACATTTATGGTCATCAAAGGCCTGGAACGGTACCAGCGCTGGGATCTTGCCCGGGATTTTGCCATCCGGCATCTGTATTTTGTCCTGGATTCCATGAGTCCCGACGGAAACCACCATAAAGGCAATCTCTGGGAAGCGTATCTGCCCCTTAAGGAGGGGCCCGCCCAGAAAAAGCGGGATCCAAGCTTTCCCAGGCCTCAGTATCTCAGCTACGCGGCGCTGTCCACAATCTGCCTGACCATCGAGAACATCATCGGCCTGTTTATTTCGCTTCCCCGGAAAACCGTGGACTGGATAATCCCGAACCTTGAGGTGATGGGGGTCGAAAACCTTTCACTCAAAAAGAATATGATTACCATTCTTTCGAATAAAAGCGGCAGGGGATGGGAAATTCACATGGAAAGCGAAAAACTCTACTATTTTACCATCAATATCCTCGGAAAAAAGAAAAAAACGCTGCCCATACCCTCGGGCAAGTGTTCTATGCTCATAGATAAACTATAATATAGATACTATGAATGCAAAGAATCAGCTCGCCGCGATCCTGGAAATCGGTTCCACGGGGATCCGGCTTTTGGTGGCTGAAATTTACGGAAACGACACCTGGCACATTCTGGACAGGGCGGGGCGGCCCGTATCCCTGGGGCGGGATGTCTTTACCTCCGGCCAGGTTTCCCGGGAATCCTTTATGGAATGCCTTTCGGTGCTCCAGAATTTCAGGGAGCTAATCGCCGGCTGGGGAGTCGCGGACGATGATATCCATGTGATCGCCACCAGCGCCCTCCGGGCCGCAAAAAACCGGGATATGATCGTGGACCGGGTCCGGCAGGAAACGGGTTTCCGGATCAGCATTGTCGAGGGGATCGAAGAAAACCGTCTCATGTACCTGGCGGTACGGTTTGCCCTGAAAAATGATTTTCCCCTGTTCTGGCGGGCCAATTCCCTGATTATTGACGTGGGCGGCGGCTCCACGGAACTGATGCTTCTGCGCAGGGGTAAAATGGTCGCCGCCCACAGCCTCAGGCTGGGGACTATCCTGGTGGACCAGCAGTCCCGGCTGGCCACGGGGTCGGCTGTTTTCCAGGAACGGTATTTAAACGAAAATGTCCGGAATACCGCGGAACTGCTCCGCTCGGAGATGGACCTCAGCTATGTGCGCACCTTTGTCGCCGCCGGTTCCGACGCGCGGATGGTGGCCAGGAACATTGGCTGGGAGTTCAACGAAAACTGCTGGATCGCGGACCGGACGGCATTCATAAAGTTTATAGAAAAAATCAGCAGCTATTCGGTGGAGGAATGCGTCAAGAAACTCAAGATTCCCTATGTTGACGCGGAAGGTATTATCCCGGGGCTGCTGATATACAAGCTTTTTCTCGAACGGACCGCCGCGAACCGGCTTATTGTTCCCACGGTTTCCATCCGGGAGGGAATGCTCATAAACCTGACGGCCCAGGTGGACCCCGAGATCCAGGAGGAATTTTTCTCCCAGGTTATTGCCTCGGCCATGAACCTCGGCCGGAAGTACCGGTATGACGAAGCCCATAACCGCCACGTCGCGTCCCTGAGTCTCGTTCTTTTTGACGCCCTGGTACAGGAGCACGGCATGGGCCGCCGGGACCGGCTGCTTCTGGAGGTGGCTGCCATACTCCACGATATCGGAATGTTTATCCGGAGTTCCGGGCACCACCGGCACGGCCAGTACATTGTGGCGAATTCCGAAGTTTTCGGGCTCCACAAGGATGAGCTCAGCATCGTATCCAACGTTGTGCGGTACCACCGGAGCGAACTGCCGTCGGAGACGGATATTGACTATATTGCCCTGCAGCGGGAAGAGCGGGTGCTGGTGCAGAAAATGGCCGCCATCCTCCGGGTCGCCGACGCGCTGGACCGGGGCCATTCCCAGCAGATAAAGAGCATAACCGTCGAACGGCGGAACGATATGGTGTTTATTACCCCTTCGGGGGTTCATGATACGAGTCTGGAACGCATAGGACTGGAAGAAAAGGGGAATTTGTTCGAAAATGTGTTCGGATACAAAATAATGCTTGCCTGAGGCGGCTGCTTCGGGCTGCTGTATAGCGGGTTGCTGCATGGAAAATACGGAGCCAATTTTTTTTAACCGGGATCTCTCATGGATTGAATTCAACGGCCGGGTTCTGAGCGAAGCCATGCGGCCCGATCTGCCTCCCCTGGACCGTTTCAAATTCCTTTCCATCGTTTCTTCCAATTTTGATGAATTTTTTATGGTCCGGGTGGCGGCCATGAAGCGGGCCCTTAAATCCCGTTTCTGGAACGATCCCTCCGGCCTGAACATTGAGGATCAGCTTAAGGAAACCTCGGAAAAGGCCCGGGCCATTATTGAGCGCCAGTACACATGCCTCAGGGACGAAGTTCTGCCGGCCCTGGCCCGGGAAGGGCTGGAGCTGGTCCGGCCCGGCGGGTATACCGCGGTGCAGAAAACCTATCTTGAATCTCTCTTTTTCCGGGAGCTGGACCCGGTGCTGACACCCCTCAGGGTTGAAGGCGAAGACGGGCTTCCTTCAACGGAAAGCCTGAAGCTCTTTGTCGTGTTTATGCTGGTCAAGGAAGACAGCGCCGATCCTGACCAGGGGGATTATATGGCCCTGGTGCAGGTCCCGTCGTCCCTTGACCGGGTCGTGTGGCTCCCCGAGGAAGGGGGAATCAAAAACCGCTGGACCCTTCTGGAGGATGTGATTATCAGCTGGGGGACCCATCTTTTCCAGGGGTACGATGTCCGGGAAAGCATGGTCTTTAAAGTCAACCGGGACGCTGATTTTTCCGTGGATGAACAGCGGGATGAGGATTTTGTGGAAGCCATGGAAGAGGTGCTCATAAACAGGGAAAAATCCATGCCGGTCCGGATGGTGTGTTCCTCCGAGAGCCCTTACCTGAGAAAGGAACTGACCCGGCGTTTGGGACTTGAGGAAAACGACATATATGAAATCGAAGGCCCTCTGGATCTGCGGACCCTGTCGGAATTGGTCAATGTCAGCGGCTTCGATCGGCTCAGGTCAAAAATATGGAAGAATTACTGGAACCCCGAATTTCCCGAGGACGAACCTCTTTGGGACCGGATCTGCCAGGGAGACGTTATTATCCATCTTCCGTACAATTCATTCGATCCGGTGCTCCGTTTTTTCCAGGATGCCGCCACGGACCCCAGTGTTATTTCCATAAAAACCGCCCTTTACCGGACCAGCGGGGATTCGCCGGTGGTTAAAGCCCTGGAACTCGCGGCTCTTAACGGCAAACAGGTAACCGCCGTGGTTGAGCTCAAGGCCCGCTTCGATGAAAGCAGGAATATTTCCTGGGCCAACCGGCTCGAAAAAGCCGGGGTCATTGTTGTGTACGGGCTTGCGCGGCTCAAGGTCCATGCCAAGGCAACCCTGATTATCCGGCGGGAAAGCAGCGGGATAAAACGGTACGTCTATATGTCCACGGGCAATTACAACGACAAAACGGCGAAACAATACGGCGATATCGGCCTTTTCACGAGCCAGGAAGATATCGGCTACGACGTCAGTATGCTTTTCAACATGATTACCGGATATTCCACCATCCAGGGAACCCGCAGGCTGGTGATCGCGCCGACGGCTTTCAAGCAGCGGCTCCTCAGCCTCATCGACCGGGAGACGAACCGGTCGAGTCAGGAATCTCCGGGGAAGATCATGGCGAAAATGAACGCCCTGGCGGATACGGATGTCATAAAAGCCCTGTACCGGGCCTCCCAGGGGGGCGTTAAGATCCTGCTGAATGTCCGGGGCATCTGTATGCTGGTTCCCGGTGTTCCCGGCCTTTCCGAAAACATACGGGTCGTCAGCATTGTCGACCATTATCTTGAACATTCCAGAATTTTCTATTTTGACAACGGCGGCGCCGATGAGGTATATCTTTCCAGCGCGGACTGGATGACCCGCAACCTGGAACGCCGTGTGGAACTCATGTTTCCGGTGCTCCAGGGGGATCTCAAGAAAAAAGTAACCCGGATACTCGAAACGTATTTTCTAGACAACTGCCAGAGCCATCTGCTCCAGAGCAACGGCGAATGGAAACGCCTTACGCCGTCAGGAAAGGATGCTCCCTTCAGGGCACAGGAATATTTTTACAATAAAGCCCGGGAAGAGGCGCACAAGCTGTGGACCCCGAAACAGGAGTTTACAGTCCGCCGCAGCCCCCCCGGTGAACGGATCTGATCCCGGAGAATGTATGAAACGAATAATTCTGAAAGCCGGCGAAGAGGTCCGCATTAAGCGGGGCCATCCCTGGGTGTATGACAATGAAGTCGCTTCGGTCCTCGGTCCCCGGGGCCCCGCCAGTCTGGAGCCGGGAGAAACCGCGGATGTGGAAAGTTCCCGGAAGGAGTACCTTGGCCGGGCCTTTGTGAACCCGAACTCCAAGATCATTGCGCGGATTTACTCTCCCTCCAAGGAAGGGGCGGATACGGGTTTTTTCAAGCGGAGAATCCGCCAGGCCCTGGAACGCCGGCTGCCTTTCTGCGATTTGAACCGTGAATCGGCCCGGATAGTGTTTGGCGAGGCGGACATGCTTCCGGGGCTTATTGTGGACCGTTTCGTTGGCTGGCCTCTGGAGAAAATTGAATCGGATATCCCCGGGCGCCCCTTTTCTTATGCCGATGCCGAATCCCGGCTCGGACCGCCGCTCTCCTGGCTTTCGGTGCAGTTTCTGTCTTATGGGATGGACCTCCGCCGGGATGATGTGCTCCGAGCGCTCCATGAGGTTCTGGAATCCTATGATCCGGCAGGTCCTGCCCCGGCGGACCCATCCGGTCCGGCCGCTGTGCTGGGAATTCCTTCAGGAATTATGGAGCGGTCTGACGCAAAAGTCCGGGAGCTTGAGGGGCTCGGTCTGCGTTCCCAGCTGTCCGAGGGAGAGTTTCCCGGATCGGGGATTGTTATTTTTGAAAACGGATACCCTTTTATCGCGGATCTCAGGGACGGCCAGAAAACCGGGCATTACCTGGACCAGAAGGAAAACCGTCTCCGGGCCGCTCACTTTGCCCGGGGCAGGCGCGTCCTGGATGCCTGTTCCAACACCGGCGGTTTTTCCATCCACCTCGGCAGGGCAGGGGCTTCGGAGGTAACAGCCCTGGATTCTTCCGCCCATGCCTTGGAAATTCTGGAAAAAAACGCCGCGCTGAACGGCATCTCGGACCGCATCAATACCGTATGCGGAGACCTTTTTGATACTCTCCATTCCTGGGAGCGGCGGAAGGAAAAATTCGACCTTATTGTTCTCGACCCGCCGGCTTTTGCCAAATCCCGCAGTGCCCTGGAAGGCGCCGTCCGGGGATACAAGGAGATCAATCTCCGCGCTTTGCGGCTGCTTTCTCCCGGCGGAGTTCTGGTAACTTGCTCATGCAGCCACGCCATGGGAGAAGGGCGCTTCAAGGCTATGGTGGCGGATGCCGCCTGCGACGCTGACCGCAGGATTGTGCAGATGGATTTCCGCTGCCAGTCTCCGGACCATCCGGTGCTGGTGGGGTACGATGAATCATTGTATTTAAAATGCGGATACTACCGTATTTTACTGTAAAAAAAACGGGAATAACGAAAAATACATATTGAAATGATTGTCAATATATGTGACAATTTTCAACGTATTTCATAGTTTTTCTTAATTATAGAGGCGTATCATGAGTAAAACCGGTAAAATTGCTATCGCTGTCCTTGGGTTTCTTCTCCTTGGCTCAACGGTTTTTGCCGAAGAAACGGAATCCATAACCGAAGTTATGGCGGAACTCGTTCTCCAGATCGGGATTATTATCTTTGCCGTCCGGATCGGCGGCCGGCTTGTAAAAAAAATCGGCATTCCCTCTGTTCTGGGAGAACTTCTGGCGGGGGTGATAATCGGACCCTATGCCCTGGGGGGCATTGTGCTGCCCGGTTTTCCCCATGGTATTTTCCCCCTTGGTTCAGGAACCCTGGCGGTGAGTACCGAACTGTATTCCTTCGCAACGGTTGCTTCCATAATACTTCTTTTCGCTTCGGGTCTTGAAACGGATCTGGGCTTGTTCCTGCGGTATTCCGTTGTAGGCGGGGTTATCGGTATCGGCGGGGTCGTCTTTTCTTTCGTTCTCGGTGATCTGGTGGGTGTTTTCCTTCTCCACACATCCTTTACCGATCCGCGGTGTCTCTTTTTAGGAATCCTTTCCACGGCCACCTCGGTAGGTATTACCGCCCGGATCCTATCGGACCAGAAAAAAATGGATTCCCCCGAAGGCGTAACCATATTGGCGGCGGCGGTTTTTGACGATGTCCTCGGCATTATCATGCTGGCGGTGGTGCTCGGTATTGTCGCGGTCATGACCGGCGGCTCCGGTACTTTGACGGCCGGCAGTATCCTGGCAATAGCGGGAAAAGCCTTCGGAATCTGGCTCGGGTTTACCGCGCTGGGTCTGATATTCTCGAAAAAAATTGCCAATTTCCTCAAGTTCTTTAAACATTCCTATGATTTTTCAGTCCTCGCCCTGGGCATTGCCCTGCTTCTGGCGGGTATCTTTGAGCGCCAGGGCCTGGCCATGATAATCGGCGCCTATATCGCGGGACTTTCTCTTTCAAAAACCGATATCGCGGCGGTCATTCAGGAACGGATCCATGGGTTATACGAATTCTTTGTGCCCATTTTCTTTGCCGTCATGGGTATGATGGTGAATGTCCGGGAAATTGCGTCGGCGCCGGTGCTGATCTTCGGTGCGGTGTATACCGTGGTGGCGATCCTGGCGAAGGTTATCGGCTGCGGCGGGCCGGCGCTCCTCATGGGCTTCAACGGCAAAGGCGCCATGCGTATCGGTACGGGGATGGTCCCCCGCGGTGAAGTGGCCCTTATTATCGCCGGTATCGGTCTCGCCGCCGGGGTTCTCGACAACCAGCTTTTCGGTGTCGTAATTCTCATGACCCTGATAACAACCCTGGTCGCGCCGCCGCTTCTCAGTGTTACCTTAAAGATTCCCGGTTCCGGGACCCGGAAGCCTGTCAAGGATGACGACACGTCTACTATGGTGTGGGAATTCCCCTCCGACGAAATCGCCGATCTGGTGGTGGATACCCTGCTCAAGGATCTCCGGGCGGAAGGGTTTTACGTTCAGATGATGAATATCGACGACGGTCTCTCCCAGGCCAGGAAAGACGATATTGCCCTTTCGATTACCGAGGAGGAATCCACCGTTACCGTGGAAACCGCCAAAGGTGACATGCCGTTTGTTAAGACCGCTGTTTATGAAGTGCTGCTTGAATTAAGCGACGCCATTGACAAGCTCAAGGCCTCAACCGATCCGGCGGCGATGCGCCGGGAAATATCGAACCTCGACGGACGGACGGACAAAGAGCTGTTTACCATGCTGCAGCCCGAATTGATTTCGCTTGATTTGAAGGGCGAAACCAAGGACGAAATTATCACCGAGATGGTGGACCTTCTCGCGGGCCAGAATAAGCTGCTCAACCGGAATGAGGTGCTCCATGATGTGCTGCAGCGGGAAAAGACCATGAGCACCGGTATGCAGCACGGTATAGCTCTGCCTCACGCAAAAACCGACGGTGTCCGCAGTATGAGTGTCGCCATTGGAATCAAGAAAGACGGGGTGAATTTTGAATCCCTGGACGGCGAAAAATCGAGACTCTTCATTATGGTGGTTTCGCCCAAAAAGACGTCCGGGCCCCATATCCAGTTCCTCGCCGCTATTGGGGCAGTTCTGAAGGATGAAGGTGTCCGGGAACATATCATTTCCGCGGATTCCCGGGATGATGTTATTACGTTACTGAGAAACGCGAAAAAATAGGCGGTAGTTTGGATATAAGACGGCGTTCCCGCGGAGCTTTGTATGGAGATTAAGCCGGCAGAAACCGTATCTGCATGCGGTACCGCGGGAATGCCGGATTCCATAGGAATTCAATATGGATGATTATAATTTTTTCAGAGCATCGATGCCCGATTCGAGGCCCGCGGATTATTATTTGGGATGCTTAAATGGTTCCGTCTTTATAGATTTCAATGATCATAAAGATAATTTAATTTGTTTAAAAAGAATTTCATTTGACGGTTATGGCTGCTGTACCTTAGATGATGAAGCAAATCCAATGAATGAAACAGATTCTCAGGCTTTTAAAGAACTTTATAAAGCTCAGGATTTTGATCAAAAACAGCTCTCTTTGATTGTAAAAAGAACAATAAACAATAATAGAGAACATATTTGGAATGAAGCGTTAACAGAGTACGGTTTTTGATTCATAAAAGCCATTGAATTAAAATTTTTTAAGATCTTAGTTCCGGTATCGCTCCGGAAGCTGGAAGAGGTTTCCCGGGGTTCGGTCTTATTTATCATTATAATTTTCTACGTTCCTTCGGAAAAAGAAATAACCAAGCTTATTGCGTAAATATTTATACGCTGTTCCGCGTCAGGCGAAGAGATGCTCGGCAAGTATTCTGACTCCGATGGCAACCAGAATTACCCCGCCGATTATCTGCGCCCATTTTTCAAAGAAAACACCAATCCGTTTTCCGAACTCAAACCCCGCCAGACAGACAACGAAGGTAATCACCCCGATAATCGCTGCCGGTCCCCAGATATTTTGGTTGAGTACGCTGAAGGAAAGGCCCACCGCCAGCGCGTCGATGCTGGTGGCAATAGATAGCGTCACCAGGGTTCCCAATTTCCGGATGTCCGAAGAATTTATCTTATCCTCCCCGCATCCGCAGGGAAGTCCGTCCTCTGAGGAAGATTCTTCTTCGGGGCACGGAGCCTTTTTTGTCGCGATTCCTTCCTTAATCATTTTGAACCCGATAAAAGCCAGGAGCACAAAGGCAATCCAGTGATCGTATTCCTCAATATACGACCGGAAACTGTTTCCGAGATACCACCCGATAACGGGCATGATGAACTGAAACACGCCGAAAAACAGGGCTCCCCGGACAGCGTGGAAGGGTTTGAGGTTTCGAATGCATATACCGGAACTTACTGATACCGCAAAGGCATCCATGGAAAGGCTGACCGCAATAAGAACAATGGAAAGCATGTCAGGATGCTACCACGGACAAAGACCATGGTCAATAATTCAGGGCATTTTCGGCAGGGCAACCGGTGACGCTGCCCTGCCGGGGCTTTCTTTTTTTATTTTGCGGGTGTTCTTCAGTAATTTCTGATGAGAAGGTGCTGGGTAAGCTTTTCGAGCATGTCCCGGGCTTTTCCCCGGGGGAGGCCGCTGATTTCGGTCAGCGCCCGGCGGGTATATCGTTTAGCGTGTTCCCGGGCGGCTTCAATACCCCCGGAGGACCGGACGATGCCGATAATATATTCCGTATCCGCCTGGGGAAAGGACTCCCTGCTGGTTGCCCGGGCAAGCTCTCCGGACTTATCCAGGGATAGAGCGCAGATCAGGGGAAGGGTGACGACCCCCGCTTTTAGATCGTTGCCCAGGGTTTTCCGGACCACATCCTGGTCGCCGGAATAATCCAGAATATCATCGATGATCTGGAAAGCCATTCCGATATCGTATCCGGCTCTGCGCAGGCGTTCCGTTACGGCCTTGGGCGCCTTTGCCTCGGATGCCCCCACATGGCAGGCCAGGGAAAACAGCATGGCGGTCTTTCCCATGATTTTTCTGAAGTAATGGCGTATGGAAGTATCCGCCCGGTAGCGGTCAATATTCTGCTGGATTTCCATGGTACAGATAACTGAAATTACCTGGGCCAGGGCAACCGCATGTTCCGGGGATGTGTATCCCGCGGCGATCAGAAAACAGCGGGAAAGGAGGTAATCGCCGATGAGGACGGCGTCCTGTTTCCCGAACCGGGTATGCACCGCCGGAAGCCCCCGGCGGAGGGGCGAATCGTCGATGACATCATCATGGATGAGGGTGGCGACATGGAGCATTTCCAGTGCCGCCGCCAGCTTGAACTGTTTGTCTTCTTTCTGAGGTTTGCCGAACTCCGAGGCAATAAGCAGCAGCCCCGGCCGGAGGAGCTTTCCGTCTCCGCCGAAAAGCGATATAAGCCCCTCCGCGATAACGGGATTTTGAGAAGCAACGGATGCCTGTATTATGCCGGAAACCTTTTCCAAGGATTCCGGCATTCCGGGGAAATCGTTCCAATAGGAAGTCATGTAGTATTCGGCTGCCCTTTACGTTATTTTTTCGAAGGTCCGTCGAGGTACCAGTAGCGTTTCCGCGCGAACCTTGTGCCGTTCCACCATTTCTTAAAGAACGGAACCACCCAGCAGTCGAGACCAAACGCGCGTCCCGCGCCGCCCATGAGGAGTATGCCGCCGAAGATAAACCAGACCTGGTTCCAGGCAAACATTCCCGAGAAGGTAAACACCAGACACATAACGATGGAGACCACCGCCGCCCACCAGGTAAAGAGGCCGCCCACCATGGCAAGACCGATACAGATCTCCACCAGGACTACCATGAGCTGGAACGCCTGGAAAGGAATCAGGGCCATGATGGTGTCCATAAAGGTCGTCCTGAACCAGGTAGCCACGGGGCCGTTCATATCGAAAATAGGCTTCGTGAGATCCCAGATCGCGCCGGACGCTGTGGATGCGGCGTCACCAGAGGCCGCGGTAACCGCGTCCGCCGCTCCCGAGGCCGCGCTGAAGGCATCCGCCGCGCCGGCCCCGAAATCGCCGAAGAGATTGTCCGCCGCTCCGCTGAAATCACCGAAGAGGTCGTCCGCTACTCCGCCGAAGTCGCCGAAAAGATCATCCGCCGGGGCGCTGAAGGCATCCGCCGCCGCGCCCGCATCACCGGAGGCGGCGCTGGTGGCATCTATTTTATCCATTCCCGCCTGGACCACACCCTGGGAGAACATCCAGCCGGATTTGGAGCCTTCGCTCCATTTGAACCAGCCTTCGCCAATTTTATTAATTCCTTCAAAAACCCACATGAGGCCCAGCCAAAGCCGGAACGGCAGCAGCCAGTAACCCCGGGTCTTGTAGGCGCCGAAACCCCGCAGCAGGGACCGGCCTTCCTTCATTTCGAGGAATTCATGTTTGATATATTCCCAGCACTGGTTGAAACCCGCCACCCCGAAGAGGTGAACAATGTTTACCAGGTGTTTCACGCCCATGGCGAAGAACCCCGACAGTTTAATGCCCATGGCGTTGGATACGGCGTATTTGCCGCCCACGGAAACCATAAAACCGTGGAAGTTGGATTTGAATTTCTTCGTTTCCGTGCCGTTGATGGCGGCGGCGATATTGTGGGCCGCGGTCTCACCGGTCTGTGTGGCTGTTTCTACAATCTGGGGAAGGGGTTTGTTGTCTTCGATAAACCAGGTGTTGTCCCCGACGACATACACATTTTCGTAATCGATGCTCCGCATTTCATCGGTAACCATGAGGCGGCCGCGCTTGTTTTTCGCGTTCGGGTCGCCGCTGTTTTTGCCGAAGGGGCCGTTGGAAAGGCCCAGGCGGTCGGCGAAATTAGAGCCTGATACACCGGCGGTCCAGATAAAGGTGCCGGTTTCTATGGTGGAGCCATCCTTAACCTTTACGATCCCCGCCTCAGCGCCGACAATGGGTGTGTTGGTCATGAGCTCGGCGCCGTGTTTTTTCATGTAATTTTCGACCTTGGCCCGGAGATCCTCCTCGAGGATGGGAAGAATGCTGGCCATGGCCTCAACCACGATGATGCGGACTTCGCTCCGGTCAATAAGCCATTTTGCGCACATGGTATCGCGCCATTCCATGAGCTCACCGGCCATTTCAATGCCCGTAAATCCCGCGCCGGCCACCACAAAGGTGAGCATTTTCTTCCGCTTTACCGGATCCTGCTCGGCTACGGCCTTTTCAAAAATATCATCAATGTGGAACCGGACCTTCATGGCGTCATCATAGGACCACAGGGTAAAGGCGTTTTCCTGGATTCCGGGAACCCCGAAAAACTCCGGCTCCGCGCCGGTACCGAGCACGAGGTAATCGTACCCGTAGGTCTTTGTGGCGGATTTCGCCTGGTTTTTCTCAAAGTCGATGGAAGCGATGGTATCAAGTTCCACCTTTACTTTGGACGCGCCGAATATCTTGGCAAAGGGTATCCGTACAGAATCGGGTTCCACCCGGTGTCCGGCTACTTCGTGGAGTTCGGTCATGAGGGTATGAAACGGCTGCTTGTCGACAAGGGTAATGGTTACATCGTCACGTTTTTTGAATTTCTTCGCCAGTTTTTTGGCTGTTTCAATTCCGGCGTAACCGCCCCCCAGGATCAGGATATTTTTCCCATTTCCCATAAAAGATTCTCCTCATAAATAATATTTGAATGGCTTTGTTTAATCACAGACTAATGGTCCGGTATTATTATTTCAAATTCTCAAACTTTTTGATATAGCCCTAGTAATAATGCACTTTTTCCAGGGAGGTTCCGGGAACCAAAATTATTTTATACAGAAAAACGTCCAGGAGAATATGCTCCAGCGCAGTACCGCCCGACCGGATAAGTATATCGAATTCCGCTAAAAGTGCAATGCACCGGTCAACACAGTACAGGCTGTACCGCCGCGCGGCCTGGCTGTAATCCTTCCGCACCCGGCTCGATCCGAGACCTATTTTTTTGTATTCAAAATCATTGGCCATCCCGGACTGGGTAAGGAGCAGATAATCCCTCAGTTTATGGAAACACCAGGAAAGGCCCGCCAGAATCGCCTGGGGCGATTCTTTTGCCGCCAGAAGGGTCCGGAGGATCTCCAGGCTTTTCTCCAGATTGCCCTCGCTGATCCGGGCGAAAAGGGTAAAGGCAGATTCTTCCCGGGAATGGGAAAGCCACTGCTCTACATCCTCCCCGCGGATAACCGAATCCTTTCCCAGAAACAGCATGAGCCGGGAACATTCCCGCCGCAGCGCGTCGGTGTTGTTTTCCACCATTTCGAGAATAGCTTCGATGCCATCTTCCTCAATGGTATATCCTTCCCTCCGGAAAAACCCGCTCACCCATTCGGCTTTGCGGTTCTCAAAAAGCTCCCAGAAAATACGTTTGTTATTCGGGGGGACCGCCTTTTCCAGGCGTTTGTCAGCGGAGGTCTGCTCCGATACGAGGATCAGTACCGTATCCTCCTGGGGGGATTCCATATATGAGGCGAGAAGCTCGGTTTCTTCCTTCTTTTTGAGGGATTCAATGTTTTTTATCTGAATAAGCCGGGCATCCGAAAACAGGCAGCCGTTTCTGAGCACGGAGACAATATCCCCCAGCGGCGTTTCGCCCGCGTAAAAGGACTGTTCCTCCGGCGGCGTGCCGTACTGTTTATGCATGGCGGCCCGGATTTCCTGCACCGCGTCCTGGCGTTCCCCTATCTCGGGACCGAGAAAGAGGAGGCATTTTCCCTGAGCCATGGTTTACGAGCCGCAGCTGCGGTAGACCCCCGCAAGCCGTCCTATGACCCGGACATCCTGACTGTATATCGGAGAGAAATCGGGGTTTTCCGCCTGCAGCCGTACCCGGTTGCTTTCCTTGAAAAACCGCTTCAGGGTTACCGCTTCGTCAACCACGGCTACGGCAATCTCGCCGTTTTGAACAATATCCTGTTTTTCAATCAGCGCCAGGTCGCCGTCCATGATACCGGCCTGGATCATGGAATCGCCCCGTACCTTCAGCACAAAGTAATCCCGGTTCTTTTTGAGAAATGAATTGTGTATGGGAAAAGTCCCCTCACAGTTTTCTTCGGACAGAATGGGTTTCCCCGCCGCGACGGTTCCCAGGATCGGAAGACGGACAAACAGTTCGTCGTCGCTGTCCCCGGTGTTCCTGATAACCTCCATGGTTCTGGAGCGTTTACCGCCGTTTTTGAGGCGCCCTTTTTTCTTGAGCGCATCCACGTGGTCGTACGCACCCTTGACCGAAATGCCGAAAAAATCCGCTATCTCCCGGATTGTCGGGGGATAGGCATGGGTACTGATGTACTCCGTGATGAAGGCTAGCACTTCCCGTTGCCGTTCGGTGAGTTCTTTCATCGTTCTGTCCTTATACCGTATTTTCTTAATTTTGCGTGGAGGTTACTGGGATAGATCCCGATATCCTCCGCCGTTTTGGATATGATATACCCATTTTGTGAAAATTTGTAAGTTAAATAACTTTTTTCAAATAATTCTTTTGCTTCATTATATCCTACATTGAATATACCAGATGGAAGCTCGGAATTAAAGCTTTTTGAGATATTTTTTTCCTCTTTTTCCGGCGCGCCTCCGAGGGGCCTCTGCATCAGGTTGGCGATCATTTCGACCCCGATGGTTCCGCTTCCGGCCATCACAGCGATCCGTTCCGCCAGATTTTTAAGTTCCCGTATGTTGCCGGGCCAATTATAGCTTGAAAAGAATTCCGTTATTTCCGGGGTGAAATTTATTTTTTCCGCCCCCAGCTCGGAGAGAAAATGGTTGAGCAGCATGGGGATGTCTTCCGGACGATCCCGCAGGGGAGGCATAAAAATCGGAATGACGTTAAGCCGGAAGAAAAGATCCTGCCTGAACCGGCCGGCTTCGCACTCTTTTTCGAGATCCTTGTTTGTGGCGGCCACCACCCGTACATCCACGGTAATGGTTTTTTCGCCCCCGACCCGTTCTATGGTTTGTTCCTGCAGGACCCGGAGTACCTTCGCCTGGGCGGAAAGGGACATATCGCCGATCTCATCGAGGAAGAGGGTGCCCCCGGAGGCAATCTCAAAACGGCCTTTCCGGGTTGCTATGGCGTCGGTAAAGGCCCCTTTCTCATGGCCGAAAAGTTCGCTTTCTATCAGGGTATCGGGAATGGCGGCGCAGTTTACCTCAACAAAGGCCTTTCCCGCCCGTGAAGAGCCGTTGTGGATTGCCCGGGCGACCAGTTCCTTGCCGGTCCCGTTTTCACCGGTAATCAGTATCCGGGCATCGCTGCCGGCGGCCTGTTTTATCATGGTTTTTACCTGATGTATGCCCTTGCTGGTACCGATAATTTCATCCTTGGGTATTACCGCGTGTTTGCGGAGGTCCGTATTTTCTTCCTTTAATTTCTGAATTGTCAGGGCATTGCGGCAGACCGTGAGAACCTTATCCAGGGAAAGGGGTTTTTCCAGAAAATCGAAAGCCCCGAGTTTTACCGCCCGGACAGCCATATCCACATTGGCGTGGCCCGAAATCATGACCACCTCAAGGTCGGACCAGCGGGATTTTATCCGTTCCAGGGCTTCCAGCCCACCCAGATTCGGGAGCAGTACATCGAGAAAAACAAGGTTGATGGTTTCGTTTTCCAGGACCTCCAGACCAATGACGGCATCCTCCGCGGTAAACACCCGGTACTTTTCATCCTCCAGAATCGAGGCAAGGGTAGTGCGGATTCCCTGTTCATCATCGATTATCAGAATTGCCGTCATTCCGTATCCTTTGCTTCCTGGTCGTTAGAGCCGTCCATGGGCAGATCTATAAAGAAGGTCGTGCCCATTCCTTCGGCGGAATTAAACCAGATTGTTCCCCCATGGTCTGTTACGATCCGTTCCACAATAGGAAGCCCCAGACCGGTACCTGATTCCTTGGTTGTAAAATAGGGAGTAAAAATCTTGGATTGTTCTGATTCGGGAATACCTTTCCCGGCGTCTTTTATACTTAGTCTACAATAACGGCTGTCCCGCTTTTTGACAAGGTCGGTTCTTATTTCCACCGGTCCGCTGCCGTGCATGGCGTCTATGGCGTTGATTATCAGATTGGTAAGTACCTGGGTGATATGGCGGCGGTCAATTTTGACGGATATTCCCCGGCTGACGTGGTCCGTAATAAAGGTAATTCCGGGATAGGAACTTCGGTAGGGAGAAATGGTTTCTTCTATTGATTCGCCGATTTTTACCGTGGACAGCGACGGTTCAATGGGTTTTGATAAGGTGCGGAATTCCGTAAGCAGGGTCGAGAGGCTCTCAACCTCCTGGATGATGGCAAGCATGGAGTTTTCCAGGATTTCGCCTACCTGTTCGGGCTCGTTCCTCCACCGGCGGAGCACCCGTTCCGCGGAAAGCCGTATGGGGGTAAGGGGATTTTTTATTTCATGGGCCAGCTGCTGGGCCATGTTCTGCCAGATCGAGATTTTTTCCGCCTTGACCAGGGCGTTTTGGGACTGTTCCAGGTCCCGGACCATGGAATTGAATGACGCGATAAGGCGTCCCAGTTCATCCTTCGGCCGGGACAGGATCTGGATGGAAAAATCCCCTTCGGCGACCCGCTGGGTGGCTTCGGAGAGTTCCACAATAGGCTGGGTTACTTTGCTGCTTAAGGTGATGGCGATGATAATGGTCATAAGCAGGGTCGGGAAAAAAAAGACCCCGTAGTAGAACAGCAGTATGGTTTTCAGCTGGGACCGAACGGCGGCAATGGCCTCAAACCGCCGTATTTCCGTATCCACGATTTCAACATTGCTGTCGAACCTGTCACCGAGGCCGTAACTGACCACCCGAAGCAGCGAATCCGGGCCCCGCTCTCCGGCGGAAAACGTTATATACCGGATAATATCCGTATCCCGGGGAATTTCCCTGAGAACAAATCCCTGCTTTGTCCCCGGCGGCGATAGGAGGCGCTGTTCCGGGGGCCCGGCATAGCTTACGGGCTCCCAGGAGCCGCTTTCCTGCAGTTCAAAGTCCTGGAGCGCCGCCAGATCGGGATCGACGGCCGCCAGCAGGCGTTCCGCGCTGAAATTATCCCCGGGAATTTCCTGCATCCCCGGAGGGTACAGAACACTGTCCAGATCTTTTTCCCGGACCGTCCGTTCCAGGGCTTCCAGCCGGTAATGGTAAGAATCCAGGGCAAAATCCTGTCCGATGGTCAGCGCCTCCCGGATTTTCATGTTTTCCCATATCCTGACGACTTCATAGAAAAACTGGGTTGTGATAATTGTCGCCGGCGCCGCCGCCAGGAGCGCGACGATGATAAAATACCTCAGAACCCGGGATTGAAACCGGCTTCCGGCCCGCCGGGTTACCAGGTCCCTGATGAGATATACAATGGAGATGCTTAAGAAAATCAGCAGCACCACCGGAATTGTCAGAAGAATGACAAAATTAAGCGTGTCCGGCGGCTTGCTCTCCAGAAGCGGTTCCATAAAGAAATTTCTGGAAAATAAAATCGTTAAGACGCAGAGGAGAAAATAAACGAATAACAGGGCCCGGATGCTTATTATGGAATGTTTCGGCTGTGTCCGGACGGTATTCATGTACTGTGCGCTTTATTTTGAACCGCCTGGTGTAATACCCCGGACCAAGCTCCGCGATATTAAACCAGGCGGTTTAATAAAATTCCTTGCGAAACGAGCCTCCGTTTCGTAAAGACCATTCGATAAAGATACTTCGAACAGAAGGTTCGGCAGACCAAAGGTCTGACAGAGCTCTGCTCTGCGGAGGCTCATTCTTCCTCAAATTTTGAGTTAAAGAGACGGACCACCGCTTCCACGGCTTCCTGTTCGTCCTCGCCTTCGGCAATAACCCGTATTTCGCTGCCGTAGCTTGCCCCCAGGGTGATGATACCCATGATGGATTTGGCGTTGATCCGGTCATTGTCCTTTTCCAGGTAAATATTGGATTTAAAATCCTTGGTAGTCTGCACCAGCATGGCTGCGGGCCGGGCATGGATACCGGCTCTATTCTGTATGGTAACAATCTTTTCAAACATGCCTTTTCCTTTAAATTATATCTTCCTGGCCGAAATAGACCGAACGGGCCGTGTCGCTTTCGATCCATTTGAGAATATTCTGGTTGAATTCCTTGGCGGAATTGTATCCCATTTTTTTGAGCCGCTCGTTCATGGCGGCGGTTTCGATTATCACGGGAATGTTGCGTCCGGGTTTTACGGGGATTTCCAGTTTGGGAACGGAAACCCCAAGGATTTCCTCAAACTTTTCCTCGGTTCCCAAACGGTCGTATATTTTTTCCGAGTCCCATTCTTCCAGGCGGACCACGAGCTGGATCTGTTTCTTGTCCCGGATCGCGCCGACGCCGAAAAGGTGGGTAATGTTGATAATCCCCAGTCCCCGGATTTCCATGTGGTGGCCGATTATTTTGTTGGCCCCGGCCCCCATGAGAATGTTCCCGTTGACGCAGCGGATATCCACCACATCGTCCGCCACCAGGCGGTGGCCCCGTTCAATGAGTTCCAGGGCGGTCTCGCTTTTTCCGACCCCGGAATCTCCGAGAATCAGAATACCAAGACCGTAGACTTCCACCAGAACCCCGTGGATGCTTTTCTGGGGAGCGAAAATATTTGACAGAATCCGCATGATCCGGGATGAAAATTCCGAAGTTGGGAGATCCGTTTGTAAAATCGGGCACTGGGCGCCTTCGGCTTCCTCAAAGAAATCCCTTCCGGGATTGAGGTTGTGGGTGAATATACAGCACGGAATCGGGTAGGTGAACATCCGTTTTATGGTATCTATTTTCCCTTCTTCAGCCAGTTTTTTAAGGTACGCCACCTCTCCCCGGCCGAAGATCTGGATCCGCTGGTACGCAAAGGAATCGTAAAAACCCGACAGCGCCAGGCCGGGCCGGTTCAGGTCGGGAATGTTGACTTCCCGGGACAGCCCTTTCCTGCCTCCTATACAGTGGAGGTTAAGGGAATTGTGTTCCTTGAGATCGATATCAATGAGATCCAGTACGGTAAACCGCTTTACGGCCATGAATTCATCATAAACCAAAGGTGCGTAAAAATACAACCGGAAAAAATTGCTGTAAATAAAAGTAGCCGCCGCTGGTGTTTTAAGCTTTTTTTGGGAAATATATTGACAATAATACGGCGAAGGTATATTTTAACTGTGAAATATTTCACAGTTAAGGCGGATTTATGGTACAGATTCCGGAGCCTGCCAAGGAACGGCTCCTTCACTTAATGCGGATCCTGGAACAGGCGGGGGAGGGGCCCCTCACATCCGGCGAGATTGAGTCCCGGACCGGCTGGGCAAGCCATACGATCAGGAAGGATATTTCCTATCTGGAAGGCGATTTCGGAAGCAGCTCCGGGTATAACATACCCTCCCTTACCCGGGCGATTACGGAGTCCCTGGGACTCAACCGCAGCAGAAAGTTCTGTGTTGTGGGTCTGGGCCGGCTCGGTTCGGCGTATCTTAACTTCAGCGCCTATCAATTGGGGGAATTCGAACTGGTGGCGGGATTTGATTCCAGCGTAAACCGGGTGGAAATCCTCAAATCGCCGGTTCCCCTGTATCCGGCGTACAAAATGCCCGAGGTTATCGGCAGGTTCGGTATAGAACTGGCCCTCCTGTGCGTACCCGAAGCGTCCGCCCAGCAGGCCGCGGAAAAACTGGCCGCCGCCGGTATAAAGGGAATCGTTAATTTCGCGCCGGTGGTGCTCGATATCAGTCAGGATATTGTGGTCCGCAACGTCTATGTGGCGGATGAACTGCGGTCACTGGCCGTTAAAATAACCCCCGAAGGGAACGAAGCCTAGGCGGTTTTCCTCCGCCCGGGAACAAGGAGTATGCGCATAAATGCGCTTCCGATTAAATAGGAATAATAGGAGTATAGTATGAAACGGGTATTCAATTTTTCCGCGGGACCTTCCATGCTCCCCCTGGCGGTGCTGGAGCGGGCCGCTTCGGAGATGACCGACGCCAACGGCAGCGGCCAGTCAGTCATGGAAATGAGCCACCGGTCCAAGGATTTTAAACCTATCATCGAAAACGCAGAAGCCCTTACCCGGGAACTCATGGGGGTCCCGGATGATTACGCCGTGCTGTTTCTCCAGGGCGGCGCGTCGCTCCAGTTTTCGATGGTACCCATAAACCTGGCCGGCACGGAACCGGGCAGTTCTCCGCGGAAGGCGACCTATGTGGATACCGGTATTTGGGCCAAGAAAGCGGCGGAGGAAGCCGCCAAGTACGCTCAAGTCACCGTGGCCGCCAGTTCAAAGGACAAATCCTACACCTATATTCCCGCGGCTCCCGCTCCGGGCCCCGGTGACGCCTATTACCACATCACCTTAAACAATACCATTGTGGGAACAAAATGGCCTTCCCTGCCCGATACCGGCGCGGTACCGCTGGTGGCGGATATTTCGAGCTGTATACTGTCGGAACCCCTGGATGTTTCCCGGTTCGGCCTGCTGTACGCCGGAGCCCAGAAAAACCTCGGTCCCGCCGGAGTCACGGTGGTTATCGTGCGGAAGGACCTCATCGGAAAAGCCCCGGGCTGGACCCCTGCGATGCTGGATTACGAAATACAGGCCAAGGACGGTTCCATGTACAACACTCCGCCCTGCTACGGAATATATATCATCGGCCTCGTCCTGGAATGGCTCAAAGCCCAGGGCGGGGTAACCGCCATGGCACAGCGCAACCGGGAAAAGGCGGCCCTCCTGTACGATTACCTCGACGCCTCGGATTTCTATACCGCCCCGGTGGAAAAGAACTCCCGGAGTCTTATGAATGTTCCCTTTGTCCAGGGGAATCCCGATCTCGAAAAACAGTTTGTGGCCGAAGCTGCCGCTGAAGGTTTGGTGAACCTCGCGGGACACCGGCTTGTGGGGGGAATGCGGGCCAGTATTTACAATGCCATGCCCCGGGAAGGGGTGGAAGCCTTGATTGCATTCATGGATAAATTCGCCAAAGCGCACAGGAGCTGAAGATGTTTCGCATACAGACAATGAACAAGATTTCCCCCGAGGGGCTGGAGCTGTTTCCCCGGGATAAATATGAGATCGCCAGCGAGATTCCCAATCCCGACGCGATCCTCGTCCGCAGCGCCAGCCTCCATGACACGGTGCTGCCGGATACGGTTAAGGCGATCGCCCGGGCCGGCGCCGGGGTAAACAATATCCCCATATCGGCGTGCAGCGAACGGGGGATCGCGGTTTTTAATACCCCCGGCGGCAACGCCAACGCCGTTAAGGAACTGGCCATCGCGGCACTGCTCCTTTCTTCCCGGGATATAGTGGGGGGAATTAACTGGAACATATCCATAGCGGATAAAGCCGACGAAGTCCCCGATCTGGTGGAAAAGGAGAAATCCCGGTTCGAAGGTCCGGAACTCCGGGGGAAAACTCTGGGCGTGGTCGGTCTCGGCGCCATCGGCGTAATGGTTGCCAACGACGCCGTCGCCCTGGGTATGGAGGTGATCGGGTACGATCCCTATATTTCCGTGGACGCTGCCTGGAACCTTTCCCGGGCGGTCAAACGGGCGGAAACCCTGGAAAGCCTGTTAACCAAAGCCGACTATGTTTCCCTGCACATTCCCCTGACCGACGATACCAAAGGCCTCCTGGACGCCGAAAAAATCCGTATCATGAAGAAGGGGGCGCGGATAATCAACCTGGCCCGGGGCGGCCTGGTCAATGAAGCGGATATCATCACCGCCCTGGAAGCGGATAAGCTCCTGTCCTACGTGACGGATTTTCCCACCGCGGAACTGCTTGCCTGCAAAAAGGCGCTGTGTATTCCCCATCTCGGCGCGTCCACCCCCGAGGCGGAGGACAACTGCGCGGTCATGGCCGCGAAACAGCTCATGGATTTTCTGGAATCGGGAAATGTGCGGAATTCCGTTAATTTTCCCCGGTGCCGTCTGGAGCAGCGGGCTCCCTTCCGGCTGCTGGTGGCGAACCGCAATATCCCCAACATGGTCGGGCAGATTACCACCTTGCTGGCGGGAGCGGATATCAACATCATGGATCTCATTAATCACCACCGGGATGAGTACGCCTACAATATAATCGATACGGAGCAGCCTATTCCGGATCCCCTGATGGAACAGCTCGGAAGAGTTGACGGTATCATCCGGGTCAGAACCATCTCAAAAGATTAAATTTTTCTTTGCTTTAAAGTTCTCCCGAAAGCCCCCTGGAATTGCAGGGGGCTTTGTAATTTATTATTATTTATATTGAAAGTTTTCTTTAAAAAACGGTTATTAACGGAGCTTATATGTAAAAAACTTTTTATCCATGGTAGTAAAAAAAATCTAAATAAAAATGGTTGAAAATTGTATGAATTCAGTAAAAAGCAACATTCTACTTTGCCTTGGAATCTTCGGCGTCCTGCTGATGTGTTCCTGCAAAGAAAATTCCTCCGGGGAGTCCCTGCTCCCGGATGGTGTTCAAACTTCGGAATCCTGGAACATGCTCCATCCCACGGCATACCGGTCGGTAATCCTGGAATCAAAAAAGAAACCGGATCCCATTCTTGAGTCCTACCGGGATGAAACCCTCAGGCAGCAGGTTATTGCCTTTTTCGGAGCGGTTGCCCATTCGGAGGTGCTGGCGGAGAATATTCTGCGGTACGCCGATGAGTTTAATATTTCCCCAAGTCTGGCCTTCGCGCTGAGCTGGGAGGAAAGCCGCTTTAATCCCCGGGCGGTCAACCGGAACGGCAACGAAAGCATTGACCGCGGCCTTTTCCAGCTTAATTCCGAGTCCTTCCCCAATCTTTCGGAGGCGGATTTTTTCGATCCCGGGATCAACACCCGGTACGGTCTGGCCCACCTGCGCTGGTGTCTCGATGCCGCCCAGTCGGATGTGGCGGGCATCGCCATGTACAACGCCGGGTTCAGCCGGGTCCGCACCGGGGGTACCCCGAAGGTTACCCTGGATTACGTTTCCCGGATTCTCGAATTCCGGCAGGGTGTGGAGGATCTGTTCAGCGCCGAATGCCTCCGCAAATGGGCTCCCGCGCCGGTGGATGTGCTGCAGCCCATTCCCGTGGAATACGTCCGGCAGGGTGTGCGGGTTTCCCAGGTGCGTCTTCTCAGCGCCGGCGAATAGGGAATGGCCGCGCCGTCTCTCCGCGCATAAGAGCGGTCCTTACTCGCAGAAGGCTCCGCCCTTTGGGGTCCCCGGCTGCCGCTCCAGGGTAAGGGTTATTTCCCCGGAAAATCCCCGGTGGTTTATAAAAAAACGCCGGGCTTCCGGATCGCAGTTCCATACCGTGTCCGGACCGGCTCCCGCCACGGTTACCGCAGGATCCGTTCCCAGACATTCCGGCGGCATAAACAGTTCGGTTTCCGCGTCGATTGTCCCGTCAGCCAGGAACGTAAAAACGCAGCGCCCTTTTTTTCGGTCCCAGAAAAAAGACCGGGGGGTTCCGGCGGTAGCCATGGGATACGGTCTGAGCCAGCCTTTCCAGGCCCTTCCTTTTCCGTCTGAAAATATTGAAAGATCCTCGCCGTTCCAGCCGTCGCCGTGTTCATGGGTGTTTGATGCCGTATAATTCCAGATAGTCGAGTGAAGCAGCTGGTCGTCTACGGCTTCGTAGTACATGGCCAGGGCCTCTTCGTGGAGCCGGTAATCTCCCGTGCGGAAGGCCTTTTTCCCGTTCATGTCAAAGGGCAGCCCGAATTCCCCGAGGAGGCAGGGCATTTCGCCCATGCGGTTCCGGGTCCATTCCAGGCCGCCCCTGAGCTGGTCGGAAAAACTTTTCACCGCGTTTTTCCGACCGAGTACCATTTTCCCCGTGTCCGCCCGGAAGGAAAACCAGGGCCGGAAAAATTTCATATACAGGGTCGCCCCGTCGTACCAGTGGAAAGCGTTTACCACCGGCGCCGTCTCTTCCTTTTCCCAGCTCGGATGTTCCCCATGGGGGACTCCCTCGATAAAAAAGACCGTATTCCGGCCGGCTTCCTCCATCCGGTCAATAAACCGCTTCATGAAGGGTTTGAGGAAATCATCCGCAAAGCGTACGGGCTTCCCGCCGGCTTCCGAAAAGTGGCCGGGTTTCAGTATCCGGGGCGAACCGCCTTCGTCGGTCCAGACCCCGGCTTTTTTCCAGGGGCAGCCGTACCCTTCCCGGAACAGCGAAAGGCCCTGTGGGTTTACGGCCTGTTTTTTCGTGACCTTCGGACCGTTTATACCGGTAACGTACACCGGAAATTCAACGGAATGTCCCGAAGCCGCGGCCATAGCCAGGAGCGGGCTCGGAACCGGGCCGGCGGCCACGGGGTAATTTTCCAGGCCTTCCAGGTTTTTGTAGCCGATGAACCCCGGATGGGGTTCATTCATCGTGCCCCATCCGACAATGGCGGTACAGTTTTTCAGGCGCCGGTAGCAGTGGCGCATGGCCGAGAGATACCGTTCCTGGAGGCAGTCCTGGGCGTTTTCATTGTCAATTTCGGTTTCCGGGGCGTAGGTCCTGCCGCCGAAGAACAGCGTGAACATGGTGGCCGCGGCGTAGCGGTTATAATTCGTCGGCCATATCATCCGGGGGAAGGGATCGCCGTAATGCTGGTGGGTAAAAGCCGCCCCGCATTCATCCAGATTTTCCGGTATGATTCCGAGTTTTTCCATGGTCCACACCGGGGCGCCGTCCCCTCCGGTCCACCGGCTCCACACATCCTGGTGGGGGTCAATAAATATTCCGATCCCCTGGTCTTTGGCGATGTTGAAAATTTTCCTGAGATAAGCCAGGTACGCTTCGTCGTATATTCCCGGTCCGGCGTGTTCCAGGGCCTCCCAGGTAATGGTAAAACGGACAAAGGTCATGCCCCACCGCGCCAGGCGGCGGAAATGGGTTTCAGCTTCCTCCTCCGGGAAAGGCCGGCCGGCGAAGGATACGGTTTCCGGGTTTTTAAGGGAATCCCGGTGCCAGGTGGCCCCCTCCGGCACAGCGGGAAATTTGGAATCCCCTCCGAGGTTGCAGCCCCGGAGCAGAAGGGTCCTTCCCATGTCGTCTTTAACGAAACTGCGGTCTATTTTCATAGTATCTCCTCTTTATTTGCAAATCCCTGTTTATACTTGTTGAAATATTCGGGAAATATGGCATATTATTATACAACAAATAGGGAGTGATACCGTGAAGTTTATAATAATTCTTTTCGCTGCGGCGGTGTTTTTTACCGGCTGCGCCGGGACAAAGCCGATAGAATCAGCGGACCAGCCTGCGTCTGCCCGGGAATCATCCCAGGACAGCAGCGCTCAGGTATCTGCGGGGAAAGCTCCTGCGGATACACGGATACCCGTCCAGAAAAAAATGTTCATAAAATTTTCCGACGGGAATTTGGACGAATACATAACCTTTTCTTACGACAGCGGGGATGTAAACCTTCTGTCCCAGGGGCGGTATTCCGCTTCCGGCGCCTTGGTGGAAACCACCGAATACACCTACCGTGACGGCCGCCTGTCTTTGAAAGTCACAAAAGACGAAACCGGCCAGCCCCGGTCCCAGGTCTCGTATGAATACGACAGCCGGGGGAATCTCGTCAGGGAAATCCTGGCGGGCAAGAACGGGGCTCCCCTTACTTCCTATGATTACCGGTATGACGGAAACGGCAACCGTATTGCCCGGACCATAAGCAACGCCGCGGGGACCGTCCTGGCAGAAACAGTCTATACCTACCGGAATGACCGGCTCGTATCCAATGAGACAAAGGACGCGAACGGCCGCAGAACCGGATCCAGTGAAACCGCCTATGACTCCGCCGGCAATCCGGTCTCCCAGAGGGTCTTTAATTCCTCCGGCGACTTAGTCCGTACCACTACCTATTCCTGGGAGAACGGACGCGAAATCCGGAGCGAGCAGACCGCTGCTGGCGGGCAGGTCCAGCGCCGGGAGAAAAACGAATACGGTTCCGCCGGGGAATTGCTCCGTAAGGTTATTGAGGATATTCAAGGTCAGTCCAGTCAGATTATTGAATATGAATATACGTTCCGCCAGGGACAGCCTACCTAAGGGGTAAAGGGAACTGAAACCTATGAAACGCATAATTTGTGCCATATTGATCCTTTTTGCCGGATTTTCCGTTTTTGCGGATGATGAATTAGAACTGTATAGTTTTCTTTATTACAATGTGGATACCGCGACGGGCCGGCTCGGGATTCTTAAAGCCGTTGTCGAAGCGGATCTGCCCGGGGCCGGAGAGTTTTACGCGGAAGCGCTGAAAAACCTTATTGCCTTCCAGTCCAATATCAGAGCCCCCGCGGACAGGGATGCCACGGACGAATCCGCCCGGATTCTGACGTACCTTCTGGGAAACGCAAAATACACCGCTTCCGCCGGGGATGTGTGGAAAACCGTGGAGGTTTTTTCCAATCCCCTGGTCAAAGCCGAAGCCCTGATTTCCCTGGGCCGCATGCAGGCGACGGAATTTCTTCCCCAGGTAAACAAAGTCCTGAATGATCTCAACCAGGCGCCGACCACGGATTTTGAAACCGGGGAAAAAATAGCCTACGGCGCGATTCTGTGCCTGGAAAAAATGGGTGATCCCGCGGGGTACCTTCCGGTGTTCTTTGCCTCCATCGGATGGTATTCCGAACGCATCAAAGGCCTTGCCCGGCAGAGCCTGCCCCTTATTCTGGAAGATCCCACGGAACCGCTTACCCAGGTGATCCGCTCATCTTCATACGGGTACGATCCAAAATATCAGGCCCTCCGCACCATGGAAGCGTCGAATACATCCAACGAAGCCAAGGCTTCGGTCGCCTTGGCGGCATATTCTGAAGGCTGGCGGGCTTCCACCAGCAATACCCGGGACCGGATGCTGCTCAATACCATACGGAAACAGGCTATGGATATGATCCAGCGCTACGGGATCGGCGATTCCGCGGTATATCCCCTGCTGGAGCGGTCTTATAAGGAAGGAACCGACTGGGAGGAAAGACTCGGCGCCGTATCGACCCTGTCGGCCCTGGCAACGCAGGAATCGGCCCAGCTGCTGTCGTCCTTCCTGATGATTCTCAATTCCAAACTCCAGAGCGGTACCCTGACACAGGATGATGAACGCATGGTGCGGGCTGTTATTCCTGCCCTGGGAGCCACCGGCCGGAGCGAGGGACGCAACGCCCTGAGAACGGTTCTCAGCCTTGACTGGACCAACGCGGTCAAGAATTTGGCCAATGAAGCCTTAAAGAATATCAGTTAAGCGGCGCCGTCCAATAAAAAAGAGACCCTTTGGGGTCTCTTTTTTTTGCGGAAACAAATAGTTATTCCGTCAGAATTTTAAGGACATCCTCTTCGTTTTTCGCGCTGAGGATTTCTTCCCGTTTTTCGGCGCTCTTGAACAGAAGGCTGACTTCCGCCAGAAACTGGAGATGGGGACCGGTTTTTTCCACCGGAGACAGGGTCATGATAAAAATCCTGCAGGGTTCATGGTCCAGGGAGTCGAAATCAACGGGATTATCAGAAACACCAATGCAGGCCACAAGATCCTGTACGGTATTGCTTTTTCCATGGGGAATGGCAATGCCGTGTTTCATGCCCGTGGACATTTTCTGCTCCCGGTCCATGATGGCGTCGAGGGCCGCTTTCCGGTCTTTTATCTTATCTGCTTTTACCAGTATATCAAGCAGTTCATTGATAATTTCTTCTTTTGTGGTGCCTTTTAAATGAAGGCTTATGGTTTCTTTGGTTAACACAGTCTTGAGATTCATATGTTGAGTGTAAAACTCAATACGGGAAAAGTCAAGGATTTGCGGTACCGCAGCAGGGTGCCTGCGTTGCTGCCGCCGAAAAAGCCCGGAAGCATGGGAATAACCGAGTCGGGGGGCCTGCCGGACTGCCCGGCACCCCGCGTTACCGGTATGGCCATGCTTCTGTACTGTTACCCGGAAAAGCATACCGCGGCTGCCCTGGTTCTTTCCCGGTATCTGTAGTATGGTACTGCCATGCGTCCTATAGACCATTTTTTCTCACAATTAAGCAGGGTTGAATCATCCTTCCGGGATAACCGGCTGACGGTCGGCCAGGCGGATAAGGAACGGCTGGCCCATGAGTTTTCCAGGCTGATCGCCCCGGTGATCGGCTCCGCCGCCGCGGAGGATACGTATTTCAGGACCCTTGAACGGATCAGCGGAAGGGATCCCGCTTCCCTCAGGAAACTGGGATATCTGGCGGCTTTTTTCCTGGGGGAATACGATGATGGAACCATGGAACTGGATACCGAAGACTGGCGGGAAATCCGGGAAACCCTGGAGGACGCGTCGGGAGCCATGGATCTCGATACCCTTACCGGCCTCATGGGAGAACTCCTTTCCCGGGGAATTTTAAACTAATGTAATTTTTTTCTTGCTTTCGAAGGGAATAGTAGTATATTTAATTACAGAGAAATACAGTATGATCCGTTAAATATTTGGCTTGACGGAATTTGCTGCGGAATGTTCCGCGTTAGAGGAGGTCCCGTATGGGTAATCCGCCTGAAGTATCATGGCCGGTACGGTAAAACCTGCCGGCCGTTCAGAGACAGTAAGAGTTAACCTAGGAATTAGTTGTAATGCTTTATAAAAGCATGCCCCAGGGAAAACCGGATTGTGAAGACCGGGAGGGTGGGGCAAAGAAAAAGCCGGCGTCATGCCGGCTTTTTTATTATATTTTATGCCTAAGACTTACTGTTCCTCCTCCCGGAACAGTAAGCCGTGTAAACTGATACTGGAATCACCAGCTGCCGTATCCGCCGCCGTCGCTGTTCCGGTCCCGGCGGGGTTTATCCATAGCTTCGTTGACCCGGAGCTGACGGCCGTCAAATTCACGGCCGTTTGTACCGGCGATGGCGGCGTTTGCCTCCTCATCGGTGCTCATTTCAACAAATCCGAATCCTTTGGAATTGCCGGTTTCGCGGTCGAAAATAATTTTCGCGGAGGCGACACTTCCGAAATTTGAAAACAGATTTCGGAGCCCGTCTTCGGATGTGTTGTAGGAAAGGTTGCCGACATACAGTTTCTTAGCCATTGAGAATTTTCCTTCTCCCGGATATGCGCCCGGGTACGCTGTTATTCACGCCCGTTTACACAGACGTCTCCTCTCTTCCTGTATAAGGAGAGTTTGGATGAGATAATTATTGTACTTGGATATTGCATAGAGCGGTAAAGGAGAAAGACAATGAGCTGCTTTTTAAAAGAATCGGACTTCAAAGGAGTCCTGCCATATCATAAAACACTCAACTAATTCCCGTACATTGAAACAGTATCCCAGTTTATGACTGCCGTCAAGCAAAATTTTATTTTTATACCGTTTTTTATGGGGTTTTCCGGCAATGTCAGCGTTTCATGTAAAAAGGTTTGCTATTGACGAACGCAGATCTTTTACGTACCGCAGGGTATCCGTTTCGCTGGGGATGGGATCGCCCGAATAATCCTGGTTATCCGGGACCGGACCCAGGAAACAGTCGAACCCCAAATTCCGCGCGGTCTTGATTCGTCCGGGAAGCCTTCTGACGGGCCTGACCTCACCGGCCAGGGACAGTTCACCGGCTATGGCTGTGCGCGGCGGCAGGGGGATCCCCGTTCTGGCTGAATACAACGCGGCGCCCAGGGCAAGTTCCACGCCGACTTCGGCGATGCGGATACCACCGGCGACATTGACATACAGATCATGGTCCGAAAGATTAAGTTTAAGGTGTTTTTCCAGGGTCGCCGCTACCCGGGAGACTCTTCCGGCATCAATGCGGTCCGAAAAAACCCGGCTCATGGAACCCTTTGCCGGAACCGCCAGTGCCTGGATTTCCACCAGCAGCGTCCTGGATCCTTCGAGTACCGCGGCGGTGGCAACCCCCGGGGGGAGCTCCCCTTCGCGGCTTACGAGAAAAAGTACGGAAGGATCTTCCACCACGGCAAGACCTTTTTCTCCCATAGTGAAAATTCCGATTTCATCCACCGAACCGAAGCGGTTTTTTGAGGCCCGGAGAAAACGGCTGTCTCCGTCGGTCTGTTCGAAATACAGTACCGTATCCACCATGTGTTCCAGCGCCTTAGGGCCGGCTATGGTGCCGTCTTTGGTAACATGGGCTACCAGAAAAAGCGCGGCGTCCCGTTCCTTTACCCAGGAAATAAGTTCAAATGAGCAGAATTTCATCTGGTTAACTGTTCCGGGAACGAGACCGACCTCCGGACTGAAGAGTGTCTGAACGGAATCAACCACGATAATTATGGGCTTTACCGCCTCCAGTATGGTCTCAATATCCTCCAGTCTGCCGGTGCAGACAATTTCTATCCGTTCCCCGGTAATTCCGAGCCGGTCGGCGCGCATGCGGACCTGTCCGGCGGATTCTTCCCCCGAAATATACAGGATCCGCCCGTTGGTCTCGGCGGCCGCGGCAGCCTGCAGCAGCAGTGTCGATTTTCCGATTCCCGGTTCTCCTCCGACAAGAACGGCGGAACGCTTCATGATACCGCCCCCCAGAACCCGGTCGAGCTCCCCGATACCGCTGGGGATACGGCTCCCTTCCTGCGGGTTCACCGATGAAAGAGGAAGAGATTGGGGCACACCGGCGCTGCCGCCCTTGGGCAGTCCGGGGCTGTTTTTCGCCGCCGCGGTCTCTACGAGGGTGTTCCACTCTCCGCACTCCGGACAGCGTCCCAGCCATTTGGGTTCTTCATGGCCGCAGGAAGAACAACGGAAAATAAACTGTTTCTGCTTTTTCATGCCCCACAACTATAGCAAATATACCAGGGGACCGGGAAGGCTATAAACCGCGGATGATTGTTCGTTCGATTCCGAGTCTCCTGCAAAGTTCCAGGGTTTTGATATACAGCTGTTTAAGACTGATGATCGCGGTTTCCATATAATGCAATGAACACTGTCCGATTTCGTTGGTCTTGATGTTTATTTCCAGAAATTTATATTCCTGGTAAAGGGTCCGGAGTCCCTGTTTTTTCTTGTAGGACCCCGGATCCGCGTCCAGAAATTTCTTTATCCGGTATTTTATTGTATCAATAATCGCGATCGTTATATCCTTAAGCCCGCAGTATAGATGTTCTTCTATTGAGTAAATATGCACTATTGATGTGGGTTCATCACCGCTGGCATCGCTGTTTTTCTCAAGCTCGTAGAGTTCCTTGTAATGCCACATGACATCATTGAAATTCTGGAGCGGTGATTGGATAATACTGGCGTTCAGTTCCTTTGCTATCAGTTCCAGCGCCGAAACGTAATCCACATAGGTGTCGATTTCAGAAACTATTTCGTCTATGATTTCCATAGTAGTCCCTTGTCATGAGGTTGTACATGTCGTCGGACTTTATGTCTTTTTCATTGTACTGTTTAGGGCTTGAAATGTTTTGCCGCAGGCTTTTGCTGATATCGCAGACCATGGTTTCTACCCGCAGCGACGCGAACTGATCCCTGACCTGGTCGAAGGTACAGTGCCTGGATTTTGAAACCAGTTTATAAAAATCGATAATTTCTTCCCGCGGGGTCATATGTTTTTTTACATTCCGTTCCATAGTTTATCTCCTTAAATATTCTTCTTCAATTTTTTTCATTTCCGTCAGGTAATCGATGTTAAAGCTGTTTTCGTCCCGCAGTTCATACAGCCGTTTTTCGAACTTGAAATGGGACTCCACCGGCAGGGGCTTCTGATTATTGATATACGACAGGAAGGATGAGGCAAGATAGGAATAGGACTTCTCCATCCGTATTTTTTTGAGGCCCATGAGAACTTTCTGGCATTCGCTGTCCTCCAGGGGGCGCTTAATGGAGTCTTCCATCTTTTTGATGATATTTTCGGCGTTGATTAGGTCCTGCATGTATTGCATGCAGTTGGATTCGGAGTCGACGTATCCGTCAACCCAGTTTTCCCTGATATATTCTTCTTTGATAAGTTCCGACAGGTAGATCGTATAGTAGTGGTACAAAAAGTCTTTTAAATCCATGGCAGTGTTCCTTTTTTACAATTAGGGTTGGGTCATAAAAGACCGGTATTTTTGCCGCAAAAAAAAGCTATCGCCTATTATTTATGGGATAGCAGTAATTACGCACACCGTATCTTCTATGTGCTTGAAACCGGATAATGATATCCGTTTTGAATTTTTATTATTCTTTTTTCAGCATAGGAACACCCTCCCAAAGAAACTGACTTCTTTGTTTCTACTTCCCCTCCAAACTTGACTAATTATAATTTATGCATATTTTAGAGATTTTTACAATTTTTATAGAGAAAATACCGGTATTTTATGACAAATATAATAGAAATCATATATATACAAAAAAATTTATAAAGATTTTTGCGGAAATCAGACAGAAAAGCCCGGAAAACCAGCGGATTTCCGGGCTTTTTGCATAATCGGAATCGGTTATTTTGAGAGTAGCCGGTTGAGCCGTTTGACGAAATCCGCGGGATCTTTGATCTTTACCCCTTCCAGAAGCAGGGCCTGATCCAAAAGAACGCCCGCAGTATCGGCGATCCGTTCCTCATCGTCGGTATTTTTGATGGACACGACAATAGGGTGGTCTCCGTTGATTTCGAGGATGGGTTTTACGTCGGCCATCTCCCCCTGGCCCATGGCTTTAAGCATCTGGGCCATCTGTATGGTGGGATCGTTTTCGTCCGCCACGATGCAGGACGGGGAATCATGGAGGCGCCGGGACAGTTTAACGTCTTTGACCCGGTCGCCCAGGGCGTTTTTGATTTTTTCCAGGACCGGCTTTATTTCTTTTTCCGCGTTTTTATCCTTCTTTTCCCCGATTTCCTCATCCGCGCCGGACCGGTTTACGGCTTTGAATTCCCAGTCTTTGTATTTGCCCATGGAAGGAATGACGATATCGTCAATTTCATCATCCATGATAAGGACTTCGATGTTTTTTGCCCTGTAGGCTTCGAGCAAGGGGGAGGCTTTGAGGGTTTTTTCGTCGCCCCCGGTGATGTAATAAATATACTTCTGGTCGGACTTCATCCTGCCGGTGTAATCCGCCAGACTCGTCCATCCTTCTTCTGAGGAGCTTTTGAAACGGACCAGTTCCTGGAGCGCCTCCCGGTTGGTAAAATCCTGGTACAAACCTTCTTTTAAAGGACGGTTGTACTGGGATACGAAGGTTTCCCATTTTTCCTTGTTATTTTCGGAAATGGTTTTGAATTCCGACAGCAGCTTTTTAACCGAAGCGTTTTTGATGTTGAGCAGGACCTTGTTCTGCTGGAGGATTTCCCGGCTCACATTGAGGGGAAGGTCTTCGGAATCGATGACCCCCCGGACAAAACGGAGGTACGTGGGCATGAGTTCCTTGTCGTCGTCGGTGATAAAGACCCGTTTAACGTACAGCTTGACCCCGGCTTTGTAGTCCACATTGTACAGGTCGAAGGGCGCTTTTTCGGGAATATAGAACAGGGTGGTATATTCCAGGGTTCCTTCCGCCCGGGTATGGAGGTAGAAGAGGGGCGGCTCGGAATCGTGGCCGATCTGTTTGTAAAATTCAACGTAATCCTCTTCCTTGAGCTCGTTTTTTGCCTGGCGCCAGATAGCCGTCCCGGAGTTGATCCGTTCGGTCTTTGTTTCCGAGCCCGTTTCCTTGCCCTTGTCGTCCCATTTTTTCTCCTCAAAGGTGAGGTAAATCGGGAACGCCACATGGTTGGAATACCGTTTTATGATATCTTCGATGGACCACCGGTTGGCGAATTCCAGGCCTTCTTCGGTGAGGTGGAGGATGACCGTCGTGCCCTGGGAGTCACGCTGGGCTTTTTCGATGTCGTACCCTTCCTTGCCGTCGCTGGTCCATTTCCACGCCTGGTCTTCCCCGGCTTTTTTGGTAATCACGTCTATTTTGTCGGCCACCATGAATGCCGAATAGAAGCCCACCCCAAACTGGCCGATAAGGTTGGAATCTTTTTTCGCGTCTTCCGCGAGTTTTTCGAGGAAAGCCCTGGTCCCGGACCGGGCGATGGTTCCCAGGGATTCGGTGAGGTCCTGTTCATTCATACCGATGCCCGTATCGGCAATGGTCAGGGTTTTTGCATCCTTATCGAAGGATATGTCGATCCGCGGATCGAAGGTGACGGACTTATAGGCGTCGTCCGCGACGGTGAGATATTTCAGCTTATCCAGCGCGTCGGACGCGTTGGATACAATTTCCCTGAGAAAAATTTCGCGGTTTGAGTACAGAGAATGGATAATGAGGTGCAGAAGCTGGCTTACCTCGGTTTGAAACTGGTGCTGTGCCATGTATGAGACTCCTTAGCGGTTTGTGAATTGGAGAACTAAAAAGAAACCTAGTCCCTATATCTAAAATACTAAGGTGTCCGTACCATGACAAGGGGAAAAACAGCAGGGCAGCCGCATTCTGAACTATTTCAGGAATAGTGCTGATACTGAGAGTATTTTCCTGACAGGGGTTAGTACCCGGCGGGTGCCTTGAAGTATCAGGCGGATGCTTCCTGTTCCGCGGCGGTTTTGGGTATCCTCCGCTGTCCGTAGGTTCCGACCGCCTCATGGTTGGGCGCTCCCGGAGGAACCATGGGGTAAACATTGGCGCTGCCGTCTACGGGAACCCGCACGATTCCCGGACCTTCGGCCGCGAGAAATGTTTTGAGGTCCGCCATGGGATCACCGCATTTCCGGAGGTCCAGCGACGGAAGGCCGAACCCGGCCGCGATGAGGCAGAAATCGGGACGGACTTCAAAATCCGACGCTACGAAATGCTTATTATAGAACAGTTCCTGCTGCTGTCGGACGAGTCCGAGCTGGCCGTTGTCCATGATGATAATTTTTACGTTTACCTTTGTTTCCGCCAGGGTAGCGAATTCCTGGATATTCATCAGCAGGGAACCGTCCCCTGATATGGAGACAACCCGTTTGTCCGGGTTTGCCAGGGCCGCGCCGATGGCCGCCGGCAGGCCGAAGCCCATGGTTCCGAGTCCGCCGGAACTCAGGAACGTCCGCGGTTCCTCAACGGTGATGGCCTGGGCCGCCCACATCTGGTGCTGCCCCACATCGGTGGCGACTATGGTCCCTGGTTCGAGTATTCCCGAAACGGCGGCGAGGAACGAAACGGGATGTTCCGCGGGGATGGCGGCGGGATCCGGTTCCAGGGATTTGAGGGTCCTGACCCGTTCCTCCCAGTGGGGCCGCTCCGCGGAGGCGCACCGCCGGCTGAGTTCCGTAAACGCGGTCCCGGCGTCGGAAACGAGACTTACCTCGGGGCGGCGGAGTTTCGAGATTTCCGCTCCGTCTATGTCGATATGAATGATCCGTGCCTCCGGAGCGAAGGATCCCAGGGTTCCGGTGGCCCTGTCGTCGAACCGGGCTCCGGCGGCAATCAGCAGGTCGCATTCGCTCACCGCCGTATTCGCCGCCCGGGTCCCGTGCATGCCCAGCATACCGAGGTTGAACCCATTCCCGGGGTCGGGCGCTCCCAGGGCAAGGAATGTATGAACCAGGGGAATGGAAAACTTTTCTGAAAAACCGCGGAGCGCCGCGGCGGATTCCCGGGAAGCGGCGCAGCCAGCCCCGGCGTAAATAAGCGGCCGGGCCGCGAAATCGATCATTGCCGCCATGGTATCGAGGGCCGCCGCATCGGGCACCGGCAGCGGATCGGATTCCCGGGCCGCGGGCCAATGTTCAAAGGAACACAGTTCCGTCTGGACATCCTTGGGAACATCGATAATAACGGGCCCGGGACGGCCTGACCGGGCAATCCGGAAAGCCCGGGGCAGTTCCGTCAGGAGTTCCTCCGCGGAATACACCATGGCGGAGTGTTTCGAAATAGGAAGGGAAAGGCCGAAGGTGTCGATTTCCTGGAACGCGTCGGTGCCCAGCAGCGCCCGGGTGACCTGACCGGTGATAGCAACTATAGGAATGGAATCGAGCTTCGCGTCGGCGATGGCCGTGAGGAGATTGGTTACCCCGGGGCCGCTGGTGGCGAAGCAGACGCCAACTTCTCCGGTGGACCGGGCAATGCCCTGGGCGATAAACCCCGCCGCCTGTTCGTGGCGGGCAAGGATATGCCGGATAGTGCTTTTTCCCAGGGCGTCGTACAGGGGCAGATTCGATCCCCCGGGAATCCCCGAAACTATGGTAATACCTTCCCGTTCCAAAATACCGGTAATTATTTCCGCTCCGTTTAATGTCATAACGCGCTCCTATACAAAAAAAGCCCCCGCCGGTACACACCAGCGGGGGCCAAAGAATACTTTTTCCTGGTCCTACGGCGTATACCGGTTTTGTGAATGAGGTACTACTACGGATACTAGGCCTAGGACATTGGAGGTTGAAGAATACACTGCTATCCCGCTGTACGTCGGTGAGGCATTATACTGATGGGACATTTCCGCAGTGCTCATATTGAAATTGTAACACAGTCTTTTTTTTCTTGTCAATTCCTGCCGCAGGGCAGCCGCATTATTGCCAAAATAGATGCAAATAAGTAAGAAATTACCGGTCCGGGGGTTCTGCCTGAACATGAGGTAAAACTACAGCGGGAAGCGGCAAGGCCGTCCCGCCGCCTTAGCCGGTAAAGTCAATTCCCGGGAAGCCCTTTGTCCGCATACCGTGTTCTCAGTTCCAGTCGGTCGGGCACACCGAGCTTGCGGTATACCCGGTGGTTGTGGTTTTCCACGGTCCCCTCGCTGATGAAGAGCTGTTCGGCGATTTCTTTGTTGGTAAGGTTCTGAATCAGCAGATAAGCGATCTGCTGCTCCCGCCGGGAAAGCTTGGTCTTAATATCCTGATCGGTAATAGTCCGGGACGCGCCGGTTTCCTTTGCAGGAAGAGGCAGCTTCCGGATGAGGAAATAAAAAACCAGGGCCAGCACGGTGGCGGTAAAGGTGCTGATCCCCGTTGAAACGGAAAAATGGCGCAGAGCCCAGGCGCTGAAAAACGAAGGAATACGCCAGGCATAGGTCAGGGAAGCCAGGAAATAAAACCAATAAAGTCTGTAACTGTAAGCCAGGGCCAGAAAAGGAGCGGTATTGGAAAGGGCCAATTGGCAGATGACCACCAGAGTATAGACAAGCACATACAGGAAAGCAGATTCTTCCAGGAGGAAAAGCGCCGGGGCCAGGACAAAAAAGGCGGCGGCTAGGGGATAGCCCTGTTTAAGCAGCCGGGCGGGATGGGTCCCCGCCCAGTAGCCCATCAGCGGCAGGGCTACCAGAATGAGCAATGTCAGAGGCCGGACCTGTCCTCCCAGATGGACAAAGGGATAGAGCTGGGCGTTTAAGAAACCGCTGAGCTGGTAAAACACCACCAGCGCCAGAACAAGCCGCAGGACCGGCCGACCCGGTTCTGCCGGGGCGGCCGCTTCGCGGCCAGGGGCCTCGATCCCGGCATGGCGGTATTCCAGAACGAGAAACAGAGCCAGATTCAAAAGAAAAACGACCAGAGCGATGCCCCGGTTTATTCCGAACACAACCCCGAGAGCCCCGGTGGTGTTTCCCGCGCTTTCCAGATAGTACATAGCCCCGGTCTGAACCAGGGAGGCCAGGGGCATTGCCAGGGCAAAAAGCAGCACCCGCAATCCCCGGCCCCGGGGCCGCTCCTCCAGAGACTCGGTCCCCAGGAAGAAAAAGCCGTGGCTCAGTACCGCCTGGAAGCCTATGAAAAAGGTGACCAGATTGCGGACCAGCGGGCTGTGGATGTATGTTTCAAAAGGGCAGACCGCCATGGCCAGGCCGAATCCGCAGAAGAGACACCCCAGCGCAAGCCGCAGCCGCCGGGGCAAAGTAAGAAGATATCCCCGGGGAACTGGCATTACCAGGGGAAGAATCAGGGCCGCCGCCAGAGCCGCCGCAGAGGCGCTCACGTAAATCCATTGATCACCGCCGCTCATAACCGGCCGGCCCATTTCCGTAAGAACATAGGTAAGAAAATAGCCTGCGGTCCTCAGGGCCAGCGCGGCAAAGGAAATCCATACCATGGTTTTCTTCATCGCCGTATTATAAACGTATGCCGCCGCCTTGATAACCTGGTCTATAGGGAAATTATAGGCCGGACCAGGAATTTTCCCCGGGAATGTCCGGCCTCTGGCCCGTATACTATTGCCGGCTATAGAAGGATTTTAATCAATTGCGGTCTTTCTGTGTCCGAAGATGACCTGCGCCGGGCTGCCGAGGAATGACTGGCCGCGGAATTGTCCGGGCTTGAACAGAACCGCGTCGGCACCGGAGGAGTGTTCACACTGAAAGGCATATACCTTTGGAGCGAGGGAGAACAGCCCTCCAGGAAAGACGTAACCTGACAAGTAGAGGCAGCAAGCACTTAGGTGTAAAAGGGGAACGCCGGGTGTCGGATAAAAATGGGAATGAGCGACTTTCGAGGCCGCAGGCCGACGAGGAGCCATTCCCATTTTTATCCGACAGGACCCGCAGGTACGGTTTGCCTGTGTGCTTGCTGCATATACAGCACTGTGCTCCCCCCGTAATTCGGTGTATACTTAATATGGGGGAATATATGAAAGTACGAAATCGCATCCGCTCCGCCGGTATGGCGCTGATAATCCTTTTTGTACTGGGGTGTTCCCGTAAGGATTCCGGGGAAGTCAGCCGGTCGGTGTCGAGTTTTTCCGGGAGCGCTGTGGCCGCCGGATATTCGGTCCCGGAACTCGCGTCCTACCGTATTGCCTATTACGAAGCCCAGGCGGCGGCCGACACTGAGACCGAAGCGGGCTTGATCCAGGAAAGTGACGATCCTTTTACGGTTACCGATTTTGGTCCCCTGGGAGAGCTTCCCCACGAAATTAAAAATCCCTCTATATACGCGGTTTTTTCCCAGCCTGTGGTGCCCCTGGCAAAATTGGGAGAACCTATCCGTGAAGACGCGGGGGTGTTTACTATAGATCCGCCTTTAAAAGGGGTGTACCGCTGGTACGGATCGAAACTTCTTTCCTTCGAACCCGATGAGGCGGTCCTTCCGCAGCACCGCTATACCGTAACCGTATCCGACCGACTGCGTTCCCTGGGAGGCAAAGGGCTTGAAGGGGAACGGAGCTTCACGTTTGAAACCGAACGCCTTTCGGTGCTTTCATGGCAGCTGGGGGATCCTGAAACCTGGGTCAACATCCGGAGCGCCCATCCCGATGATGCCCGGTATATTACGGTGGTTTTTTCATACCCCGTTGAACTTGATGAGATAGCTAAGTGGATCGAGATCAGGGGAAACCGGCAGAACTGGCCTTTTACCCTGTCCCGGCCGGAGAAAACCGGCAGCCGCCGTATTTCTTCCCCGGAGCAGGCGGTCCTGATTACCATGGATCAGGCTCCGCCGGTGGACACGGATATGGAAGTTACCGTCCGCAAGGGCGCGCGGTCCCGGGAAGGCTGGCTCGGTTCCCATGAACCGGCACGGTACAGTTTCCATACCCTCCGGCCTTTTGCCTATGAACGGATTTCCGCGCGTACCAGCGCTTCTCCCCGGACACTCCAGGGATCATCGATTCCTGTTCTGGTGGACTTCAACTACGCGGTGGATGAAAAAGATATCGAACGGTACTTTTCTATTGAAGGAATTCCCCCCATAAAACGGGAAAACGTAAAAGTATACGGAAGCCGGGTCGTGCTCAACGAACTCCCCCTGAATTATGAACGAAGTTACTGGGTAAATATTTCCGGGAACGTTACGGATATAATGGGCCGTTCACTGGGCCAGGACCGGCGCGTTCAAATCAATGTTGGAACCGCGAACAGCTATGTGCATATCCAGGACCGGGGATCCCGGATGCTGGAGGCAGCTTTTCCGCCGCGGTACGCGTGGGAAACCCAAAATCCTCTCTCGGTCAGCAGGACCATTCAGTCCGTATCCAGTCCCTATGTCCGCGCCCCCGCGTCCTCCCTCAGCGCGGTGGATCTTTCGGTAATTCCAAAAAACCAGAAGTATTATTTTGTGGATGACCTGGCTCCGTATCTCGGGCCGGGCGGACGGGGAACCGTGGCCATGCGCTGGATGTACCGGTATCCGTCAGCCTGGCAGCCGGGGAGGATCGAAAACGGCGATGTCTGGCTGACCCTGCAGGTTACCGATCTCGGAATTACCCTGCGGTACGCCTACAATAAAGTCCTGGTCTGGGTAACCCGTATTTCCACGGGGGAACCCGTCCCCGGCGCCGGGATCGAACTGCTTGAGGGTGATACCTCCCTGCGCAGGACAGCCGCCGATGCATCGGGCCTTGGGGTCTTTGAAATGGCGCCGGGTGAATTGGTATCGCTCTTTACCAATCCCAGCCCTTCGGCATCGGTTGGTGACCGGATGGGCATAGGGTTCCGGGTCAAGGTCACCGAAAACGGCGGAGCTATGGCCGGCGGTGATGAAGCGGAGTTTATTCCCAACAGCAGCCATAACCTGTGGCGGTTCAGGGTTGAGGGAACCGTAAGTCCCTTTGATGCCGAAAAAGGCCGGTCCCTGGTATTTCTTTTTACCGACCGCGGGCTGTACCGCCCCGGGGAAACCGTAACCTTCCGGGGTATTGACCGGGATATTGTCCTTGGTGAACACCAGGCTTATGTGGGGCCGTATTCTATAGAAGTGAGCACCGGAGCCTACCAGGCCCCGGTGATTGCCAGGGTTTCGGGGAGTACCACGAAAAACGGCGGGAGCTACGGTACTTTCGGTATTCCCAGGGATCTCGATCCCGGAACGTATACCATCCGCTATACCCGCGGATCGGTCAGCCGGAACGTGACCTTTGTGGTGGCCAATTTTGAACGGCTCCGTTTTGAATCATCCCTTTCTTTCCTGGGCCGGAGCTTTTCCGCCGGGGAACCCGTATCGGCACAGCTTAAAGCCTCCTATCTGGCGGGGGGCGCCATGTCCGGCGCTCCGTACACATACTTCTGGACCCGGGAACCCGTGGGGTTTAACCCCGGCGGCGTATGGACCTATTGGCGGTTCGGTCCGGAATTTTATGGATACCGTGAGACCCTGAGCCGCGGCGAAGGAACCCTGGGACCGGACGGCAGCGCTTCCATAATTCAGGCCAGTCCTTCGGGAGGTGTCGAGGGGGTTCCTCACCAGTTCCGGGTAGAAGCTTCGGTGCAGGACGCGGCAAGGCAGGAAATTTCCAGCCGCGCGTCGGTGCTGGTCCATCCGTCTTCCTTCTATATCGCTTCCCGGCTCGACTCGGGAAATACCGCGCCGGCTCCGGGCAGTATCAGCCGCCCGCCGGCGAGGATACTTAAGGCCGGCAGCAGCGCCACCCTTAGCTGGGCTCTGGTAACTCCTGAGGGAAATTACTTCAGCGCCCCCTCCGGATGGGACGGGGAAGTTTCTCTTCAGCTTATACGTTACGAATGGAAAACCACCCGCCAGGCAGGAGTCGGCGGCAGGGTCAACCTTGTCTGGGAACGGGTCGAGAAAGTGGTGGAAGAAAAAACCGCGGACCTTTCCAGTATTCGGGGCAATCTTTCCGGGACCCTGCGGTTTACCCCGGATCAAAGCGGCCAGTGGGAGATCCGTATCCGGAGCAAGGACCAGCAGGACCGGCCGGTATTTACCCGGTACGGATTTTACGTCAGCGGCGCCGGATGGGTGCGCTGGGGTTCGGATGATGCCGACAGCATCAGCCTCACAACGGATAAAACCGAATACGTTCCGGGAGAAACAGCCACGATTCTCATCAGATCGCCCCTGCCCAAGGGAAAGTATCTCCTGACCCTGGAACGGGAAGGTATCATTTCGGAAAAAATTATTGAACTGGATGGTTCCGCGGAAACCATAACGGTTCCTATTGAAGAATCCTTTGTTCCTATTGTATACGTGGCGCTGTCGTCCTACACCGTACGGTCGGGTCCGCCGGAGAATACCTATTACGAACCGGACCTGGATAAACCCAAAGGACTCTTCGGCCTGACCGCCCTGTATGTGGATCACACCAGCCGTCACTATACGGTGGATATTGAACCCCTCAAGGGCGCCTACGGACCCGGCGAGGAAGCGTCGGTCCGGCTTTCGGTAAACCTCAACGGCAGGCCTGTCCCCGGAGCTGAACTGAGTTTTATGGCCGTGGACCGGGGAGTGGTGGATCTGATCGATTACCATGTCCCGGATCCCCTGGCTTTCTTCTATAACCCCTCGAATTATCCTCTGGGTGTCCGGGGAGCCGACAGCCGTTCCCTTCTGATAGATCCCGTAACGTATAGTCTGTCGGATCTTCAGGGCGGCGATTCCGAGGATGAATCCAAACTGGAAGAACGGAAGGACTTCCGGCCCACCGCGGTTTTCGAGCCGTTCCTGGTGACCGGAGCGGACGGCACGGTTACGGTCCGATTCAGCCTGCCCGATTCCCTTACAACCTACCGGTGTACCGCCGTCGCGGTGGGTGCCGACCGGTACGGTATCCGGGAACAGGATCTCCGGGTAAGCGCGCCTCTGGTGGCTACCATGGCACTGCCCCGCAAACTCCGGTGGCGGGATACGGGAACCGTGTCCCTGATACTGACCAACCTTGATAAGGCGGCTGCGGAAGCAACGGTATCCCTCGATATCGGACCGGAGGAGAACTCCGCCGAGCTTACGGAGGCTTCCCTGGTTGTGGACGGCGAGGTATCAAAGACCGTTACCGTCGGTCCCGGTGAAAGCAGGGAAGTATCCTTCCGGGTCGCCGCGGTGGGATCCGGAACATCCCGGCTTACCTTTACCCTCCGTTCTCCCCTGGTGAATGAACGCATTACCAGGCCCCTTACGGTTGACCGGCCTGTGCTTTTCGAGACCGTTTCCACCATCGGCAGTCTCGGCATTGATGATACCGCTGCCGAGGAAGGGATCGTCCTGCCGTCGGCGATTCCCGAAGGCACGGGGAGTTTTTCCCTTGTCCTTGCCGCGTCCCGGCTCGCCCAGCTCCAGGAAGCGGTGCAGTACCTTCTCGAGTATCCCTATGGCTGCCTCGAACAGCGGACCGCCTGGCTTGTGCCTATCGTTGCGTTCGGGCCGCATCTTTCGGCCTTTGGTTTGGAAACTCCCATTACGGACGTCCGGAAGACCGTGGAGGACGAACTGGCGCTGATCGCGAAAAACCAGCTTCCCGACGGTTCCTATCCGTACTGGCCCGGCGGCCAGTACGGTTCATTCTACGTAACCCTCAGGGTCGCCCACATCGCCCATCTGGCAAAAGAAAAGGGCTACAGTGTACCCGCGGCGATGAACACCCGGCAGATGCTGAACTATCTGACCAATTCGGACTATGCCAAACGTTACGCCGGGAGAGATCCCTTCCTGGAAGGGTACCTGCTCTGGGTCCGGGCGATGTACCGGGAAAATGTGGGAAGCGAAATCGATAATTTCCTCAAAAGGGGAGATACCCTGGGAATATCCGGTTACGGATTCGCCGGCCTTGCGGCCCTGGAATTGAACATGAAGAGTACCGCGGTTTCCGCCCGGGATAAAATCAAACGTTTTATCCGGCCCGGAACGAGAACCCTGGATATTACCGATACCTATGAACGGGGCGAGAATTACTGGGGCTACGATACGGACCGCTACGCCCTGGCGCTTATGCTGTACCAAGCCCTCAGTCCCGAAGACGATATGACCAGCCGTCTCGCCACAGCCCTGATCGAGCGGCAGCGCCGCGGTACATGGGGCAACACCAGTTCCTGCTATTGGGCGATCCTTGCCTTCGGGCGGGTTGCCGATTCCGAAGCGCGGATTGGACAGGACTTTTCCGTCAAGAACACCCTGGGAGGGGTTCTCCTGATTGATGAGGGAACAGCCTCCTTCGGCTCTTATGCCGGTACGCCGGTTTCCCGCACCTTCGCGTTTACCGACAATCTCCTGGCATCCATGAAGCGGGATACCCTGCTGCCCCTGCGGCTGGAAAAGAACGGCTCCGGCCAGCTTTTCTATACGGCAAGCCTCCGGTACGGAATTCCCGCGGAACTGGCTAAAGCCCGGGACGAAGGAATCGGTGTCTTCGCCGAGACCATTGATGATGAGGGAAATCCGGTAACCGACGGAAAACTGACTGCGGGTAAGACTTATACCCGCCGGGTGGTGGTTTCCAGTTCCCGGACCAGGACCTTCCTGGCACTCAGGGTGCCGGTGCCGTCGGGAGCGGAAATCCTTGACGCCAATTTCGTGACCAGCGCGTCGGTTCCGCCGGACGCGGAAAACAATGAACGGGCCCGGGACCGCGGCGCTGAGTATAACCCATGGATGTGGGATGACTGGCGGCCGGTGCGGTTTATCATGGATGATGAAGCCCGGTTCCATTGGGATTACTTTGCCCAGGGCCGGCAGGTTGTTGAATTCCGGTTCCGCGCGGTAATGCCCGGGGTTTATCCTACTCCTCCGGCAAACGCCGAATGCATGTATGAAGGGGAAGTATTCGGAAGATCCGGCGGTGAATTAATCCGGATCATTTCCTCTGATGACGCGGAAGCCCGGCAGTAAGGCCCGGGATCGGCGGCGTGTTTCCGGCATGGCAGTGTTACTGAAACCTTGGCACCGGCGGCTGCTGCTGGCCGCCGCCGGTGCGGCGGGATTCCTGGTTCTGGTTCATCTCATTCTCTTTTTCATGCCATACCCGGAACTGGATCAGTACCGTTCCCGTTCCTACGGCCTGGCGGTCCGTGACCGGAACAGCCGGGTGCTCCGGGTTTTTCCCGCCGATGACGGAGTCAAGCGGGAATGGGCACCCCTGGATACCATTCCACCGGGGGCGGTCCGGGTATTTATCCGTTCCGAAGACCGGCGTTTTTATTTCCATCCCGGGGTCGATATTATTTCCATAGCGGGCAGCGCTTTGCGGAACCGGCGGGCCGGCAGGACCGTATCCGGAGCGTCGACCGTCACCATGCAGCTCGCCCGGCTCATACGGCCCCACGGCGGCGGGATGCGGGGCAAAGCCGGTGAGGCCTGGGACGCGCTCCGGCTGGAAGCAAAACTTTCAAAAAAAGAAATTCTGGAATTGTATCTCAACGGCATTCCCTTCGGAAGCAATATTGAAGGCCTTCCCGCCATGACCCGGGCCAGGTTCGGCCGGGATATAAACCGTCTGGATGACAGCCAGGCGCTGCTTCTGGCGGTGGTTCCCCGTCGTCCGGGGCTGTACGATCCCGCGAATAATCCGGAAACCGCCGTAACCGCCGCCGTGGCTCTGGCGGACCGCTGCGGTCTTTCCTTGTCCGAAGGTGATTTGCGCCGGGCCGCCCTGGAAGCTTCCAATTCCGGGGATCCTGAAAAAGCCCCATTCCGGGCTCCCCATTTTACCGAACGCCTGTTTCAAACTATACGCTCCAATACCGCTGTCTCCGCGGGAGAGAAGGGGACGCCGCCGGTTTCACTGGCCAGTACCCTGGATCTCGGTTTGCAGGGGTACGCCGAGGAACGGCTGGCCGCGGAACTGTCCGGACTCGAACAGAACCGGGTCGGCAGCGGAGCCATGCTGGCAATTGAAAACGATACCGGCGCGGTCCGGATATATGTTGGTTCAAAATCGTGGTTTGACGATGAATCATCCGGTAAAATTGACGGCGTCAGGGTTTTAAACCAACCCGGTTCGTGCCTCAAACCGTTTCTGTACGCCATGGCACTGGACAGGGGCTTTACTGCCGCCGAGATTCTTCCGGACCTGCCCACGATTTTCGGCGGCGGGGAAGCGTATATTCCGTCAAATTTCAACCGGCGGTTCAACGGGCCGGTGCGGCTCCGGCTTGCCTTGGCTTCGTCCCTCAATATTCCCGCAGTATACACCCTGGAACGTCTGGGAGTCGGGGCTTTTGAGGAATACCTTGTTTCCCTGGGATTTGATTCCATCCGCGGCCGGATGGGCAGCCACGGAACCGGGCTTGCCCTGGGAAACGCCGAAGTCAGTCTCGAAGAACTGGTCAGGGCTTTTTCCGCCTTTCCCCGGGGCGGTGAACCGGCGGAATTCCGGTGGACCGGGGATGACCGGTACAATTCCAATATTGAAGGCAATACCCGCAGCCTTATGTCGTCCCAAGCCGCCTGGCTCATTTCGGATATCCTTTCCGACCGGGCGAGCCGTTTTTCCGGCTTCGGTCCGGCACCGAGTCTCAATACGCCCTTTTCCGCCATGTTCAAAACCGGAACCGCAAACCAGTTCCAGCATATCTGGGCTTTGGGCGCTACCCGGCGTTTTACCGTGGGTGTGTGGATGGGCAATTTTTCCGGGGAAACCGTAGTGGGACGCACCGGCAGTTCCATCCCCGCCCGGATCGTGTCGGATATTTTATCCGCCATGGAAGGCTCCGGGGAAACCCGGTTCACTGCGGACCGGGACCATCCCGGCGGTCCGGTGCCGGCGGGGCTTTCGGAAGCCGCTGTCTGTTCGCTTTCGGGGATGGCCGCGGGCCCGTTCTGCGGCGGTGCCGTATCCGAATGGTTTGCCCCCGGCCAGGAACCCGGCCGGTGCTCCTGGCACCGGGCTGCAGGAACGCTGGTGTACCCGGCGGAATATCAGTCATGGCTCACGGAACGGTTCCGTATGGGCGGGACGGACCGCGAATCCGGCGGCGGAGCTATCCGCATGCCCCGTCCCGGTTCCCTGTTCTATCTTGATCCTTCCCTTCCTCCGGAAGCCCAGGGTGTGCGGATAGAAACCGCGGGATTCGCTTCCGGCGCAATGGTTTATCTGAATGGGGTTCTTCAGGGGGCGGTCAATCAGGCGGGGGTATTCATGCTGCCCCTGAGCCGCGGACAGCATGAGGTAATTGTTGAAGATCAATTCGGCAGCATGGCTTCGGTTTATTTTGATGTACGGTGAAGATCCTGACGAGGGAAGATTGAAACAGTGAAAAAAACTTGTTCCCGGTATCCGTTATTCCCGGCAATGCTTTCCATGTTGTTTGCCTGGGGATGCGGCAGCGGAATCTCAGCAGCTAATCCCGAACTGGCTGCCTGTTCCGGTGCTGTCGCGGAGAGGGCGCTGCAGTACGCCCATCAGTATGTTTCCGCTGAAACGGAGTATGAATACGGAGGCCAGGATCCGCTCCGGGCAATTAAAATTGATTGTTCCGGGCTTGTTGTAAACTGTTACGCCTATGCCGCGGCCGATGCCGGTTACCGTCTCCCTTTCGGAGACGCGGCGGTGATCGATTTTTTTACCCGGTGGTCGGTACCTGCGGATAAACCTAGGCCCGGGGATCTCATCTTTATGGGGGATGATCCGTCCCGCCCAAGTCATATAGCGCTGTTCGTTACGGAGGAATCCGGGGAAATATTTTTTATTGACGCAACGTATCAACCGGAAAACAGCATCAACGGGGTATCCCTGCGTTCCTATCCCGCCGGGGACAGCCGGGTTTTATCCTTTGGTATAATTCTGCTGCTTGGAGACTGACGTTATTTATGTAATCCCCGCATAATGTTTTTTTATTATCTTTTCATAGGCTTCCATAATTTCTGTAATCTCTATGGTTATTTTATTCTCGTACGGCCACGAGTCAGCCGCCCAGTAATTTATTTTTTTAATTGTATCTGAAATTTCCGCAGGATTATTTTCATTTATACCATTGTTATTCAGCAAATATTTTAAGAAGCCAATAACTTCATCCAGCTGTAAAGCCACAAATGGTGAATCCGGATTCTGCTTTTCTTTTTCCAGGTCTGTAATTACTTTTTCTGTTTTTTTATTCAGATTGTCCATAAAATATTTCTAACATTATTTCGGCTTTTTTTGAATATCATCTTTTCGCTGTTTCGTGTGGTCTTTGCTGGATTCAGTGAATCCGGTACGATATTTTATTATTCCAAAGTTAGTGTTTCAATCGTATTTTCACCCGGCATTTTTTAAACAGCATTGTATTGTTACCATTTCCAGTTTGTTTCATTTTTTACTGTCAAATTATTTTTATTTTTTATGGTATTCACTATTCTTGCGCTTTCATCATTTTTAGGCACGATTAATGAGGCGCTGTCATTGATGCTGATTATATAATTGTCTTTAAGCTCTACTAAATATTTTATTTGTGATATATCTACTTTTGATTCTGATAAAACATTCTTATTAATTAGTTTGTCATCAGCTATTTCTATCGTTTCATTCTTTCCAAAAAGTTCGCTTAGATTTTTATCAATAAAATTTTCATAATGCCTCTTATAGATATGTTTTAAATATCTAGGCAAAAATAAAAACCCTGCCAGTGCAATTACTGTATATATTAATAAAACAGTACTATTCCTGGTATTTATATAATTAAAAATTCCAATAAAAATAAAAACAATTGGAATTATATAATGATAAAGTATTTTTCTGATTTTAAACTGTTTTGATGCCGATGCTTTGTACAGATAATATTTCAAAACATCATTTCTATTGTGTAAAGTTTCCATTCCTTATTCCTTAATACAACGCAAGTCCGCCGTTCCTGAGGGTGTTCCACAGTTCCGGGAGAGCGGCGGCTCCTATGATTTCCCGGAGTTCCTGCATAAAACCCTGGGGGTCATCCGAAGGATTTCGGGAAACTTTTTCCAGGAGAAGCTTCAGCGCTGCGGCCCTGTCCGCAGTCACGGTGACTTCATGGTCGGCCAGGCGCCAGCGCCAGAAAAGGCGGGCACCGCCCCGGGACGGCCGCATCATCGGACTGGACCCGAGAAAAATCAGCCGCTGTCCGCCGTCCGCCGGGAATTCAGCGCGTTCCTGGTCGCGGTCCCGGGCGTATGCATCCAGCAGTTCCGTTACCGTATCTGCCGGCACAGAGGGGGCAGGGACCTTAAACGGAAAAGCCCTGTCCACAGGAGTCTCCGTGTCCCCGTTCATCCACGCTGAAAGGAGCGCGTCCAGGGGCGCGGTGAATTTATCGTATTGTTCCTCTCCTTCAAAACGGAGGTCGTTATTGGCGAACAGCTTCGGTTCTCCGGGGGCCGCGGAATCGCCGGTGACCGCAAGGTCTCCGTGGCGGCCCCGTTTCCATTCGGCGTAAATCCGGGAATGGCGGGTCAGGACAAATTTGTGCCAGAACGCCGAATCCAGGAGGCCCTGGCTAAAAAGCTGGCGCATGGTTTCCGCGGAGTCAATGATTTCCTCCTCCTGTTCATCCCAGTACCCGTAAATCAGGTACGCGTGGGTCAGGATTCCCGCTTCCTTGAAGGCCGCGCAGGCCCGGACCACCTCTCTGAGGGTTATGCCTTTGCCGATCCGTTTAAATCCCTGTTCCGACGCCACCTCAATTCCGGCGGAAACGCCGATGAGTCCGCCCGCGGCGAGCAGGGCCGCGGTGTCCGGAGTAAAAGCTTTTTCAAAACGGATATTGCCCCAGAACTCCAGGGGCAGCCCCGCCGCCCGGTTGAGTTCCGCCAGACGGACGAGGGACGCAGCGGGAGCGGCTTCATCAACGAGGTGTACCCCCCGGACTCCGGTTTTTTCAGCCTGGTCTTTCAGATGGGCGAACAGCGCCTCCGGGTCCGCGGGCGAATAGCCGCGGATATAATCCAGCTGCACATCGCAGAACGCGCAGGCGTGCCAGTAGCAGCCGTGGGCGAGGTAGGCCTTGAGCCAGTGACCATCCGACCAGAGCCGGTGCATGGGATTGGCGTCGTCCACCGGATAGATGTACCGGGAAAAATCAATTCCCGTATAATCGGGGAAAATGGTTTTCACCGAATCCCGGTCAGCCTCGGCATAGGATTCAGACGGTTCTTCCCGGGGTTTTTCGCAGGCGCTGTTTTCGATGGCCTGGTCCCGGACGATGCTCCGGTGCCCGTGGGGGCGGTACATGGTTTTGTACAGCGGCTTGTCCGTATCTCCGCCCGCCGCCCGCCGGTCCAGCACCGCCCTGAGAGAGCCGTATCCCCGGTCAAAGCACAGATAGTCGAAATAATCAAAGAACCGGTCCTCCTCCAGGGAACGCAGTTCCGTATTCACGTAGCCGCCTCCGGCGGCGGTGCATACCCGGTCTCCGAAATATTCCTTCGCCGATTCCGCGCAGACCAAAGCCCCGGCGAGGCAGCCGGGAAAGGGAATGGTCGCCCCCAGCAGAAACTGTCCCTCTCCGCCGGGGAGCTTTTTCTCCAGATTCCGCCATTCCTCCTGCAGAAAGGGCCGGTAAAAAGTATTCAGAATATAACTGTCCAGGCCGGCGGTGACCTGCGAAAAGTCCCGGACGCTGGCGCTCAGGTGCTCCGCGTAGCGGACCAGACTGAATGACGGATCCAGGGCGACGGTGATGAAATCCGCCAGATCAGCCAGGAGCCGGCTTGCCAAAACAGGCGCTGAATCCGGCCCGGGCTGGCCGTCCGCGGCTTCAAGGCAGCTGTCGTACCGGGGACCGCCGGGAATCACCCCGTTGGCCTGGGTCAGCAGGTGGGCAAATTCCCGGTCCTTCCCTCTGAGAAAATTTACCAGGCGGTCTATAACCGCGGTCCACTGTTCGGACTCCGACAGGAACCGTTCGATGTTGTATCGGGCATAGGGATTCTCCGCGGCGGCTCCGGGTGTTTTGCCGAACGCCCTCCGTGCGTCCGCGAACAGGGTTTCCGTTCCCTGCCGGCAGAAAATCCGCTCAAAAAGGGCGATGGAATGGTCGGAAACGATACAGGAATATCCGTTTTTTTCCAGGAATGACCTGAGGTAATAAATTGAAGGATAGGGCGCGTTAAGCTGGACCAGGGGCGGCTGGACGAGGTATATCATCGGAGCCCTTCCTTCTGCCGGAAGGACGGACAGTGGTGTCCCGTCGCCCGGAAAACCTCCACCGACGGCAGGTTCCGGCTCTTAATACCGAAAACCGTACACGATCTGGGGAAGGCCGGGTCCCATGAGACCTTGAAGTATACGCATTTCAGGCAGTCCGGGGCTCTCGGAGCTCCCTGGTCACCGCCGGATTGTGAAGTTTCCATGTAGGTTTGACAGTTTACCCGTCTTTGGAGTATCCTTCAATACAATGGAACGATTATCCGGTATTTCCGCATCTTCAGGGATCGTTATGGGAAAAGCCTTCCTGTATCTGGAGGGCGAATTTCCGGATATTCCCCGGTATTCAATTCAAAAAAGCGATACTGATCACGAATGGAAACGCCTTCTCTCGGCAATTGACGCCGCGAAAGCGGAAATTCAGGAACTGCTCGATACTTCTTCCCACGAAATGACGAAAGAACAGGCCCAGATATTCCAGGCCCAGCTCATGATGCTGGAAGATGAGGAATTCCATGGCCAGATGAAGGAACGCCTGGAAACGAGTCTCGAGAATATTGAATGGGTCGTCTGGGATATTTCCCATGAGCTTACCCAGAAACTTATCGCATCCGCGGATGCCTACCTCCGGGAGCGGGCGGTGGATATCTCCGATGTCGCGAGCCGGATTCTGTTTAAGCTTCTGTCCATAAAACGCTTTTCCCTGGCGGATCTCAAAGAGGATGTGATCCTCGTTGTCCATGATCTCCTGCCGTCGGACGCCCTGGCCATGAACAAGGAACGGGTAAAGGGTATTGTCATGGATATGGGAGGGCGGACGTCCCATACGGCTATCCTTGCCCGGGCCTTTGAAATTCCCGCGGTCCTGGGCCTTTCCCGGGTAACGAAACTTATCAATGACGGGGACACGGTCATTGTTGACGGCAATGCCGGCCGGGTGACGATCAAGCCCGATAAAAAAGCCCTGAGCCGGTTTAAGCGGGTAGCCGCCCAGATCAACCGGATCTCCGACGAACTCCACGCCATCCGGGATCTTCCCGCGGAAACCCTGGACGGCTACCGGGTCTGTCTTAAGGCGAATATTGAGCTTCCCGAAGAAGCCGACCATGTGCTTAAATACGGCGCCGAAGGGATCGGTCTGTACCGTTCGGAATTCCTTTTCCTTACCCCGGGATACCCGGCGGAGGAGGAAACCCAGTACCAGGCGTACCGCCGGGTTCTCGAGGCCATGGGCGACCGGCCGGTAACCATCAGGACCCTCGATCTCGGAGGTGATAAGCTCCTTCCCAATCTGCAGAGCTACGATGAAAAGAACCCCCTCCTTGGCTGGCGGGCTATACGGTTCTGCCTGTCCCTGCCGGAACTTTTCAAAACCCAGCTCAAAACTTTGCTGCGGTGCAGCACCGAGGGAAACCTTAAAATAATGTTTCCCATGATTTCAGGCATTGAGGAATTGGTAAACGCGATAACCGTGGTTGAGGAAGCAAAGGCCGAATGCCTGGAGAAGGGATTCCCTTTCAACGAAAATATTGAGATCGGCATCATGATCGAAATTCCTTCCGCCGCCATGACCGCGGACATACTGGCGAAAAAATCGGACTTCTTTTCAATCGGGACCAATGACCTGGTCCAGTATTCCATAGCCGTTGACCGGGGCAATGAAAAGGTCAATTACCTTGCCCAGCCCTTCCATCCCGGGGTGCTCCGGTTCATCAAAAGAACCATCGACGCGGCCCACGAAAACGGAATAAAAGCGGCTATGTGCGGAGAACTTGCGGGGGACCCCATGGCCACAGCGGTGCTCCTCGGCCTCGGTCTGGATGAATTCAGCATGACCGCGTCGTCAATTCCCCTGGTAAAAAAAATAATCCGGGGATCAACCATAGAAAGCTGCCGTATCCTGGCGGAAAAAATCATGGAGTGTTCGTCATACCAGCATGTTACTTTTCTTGTCGAAGCCTGGATGGCGGAGCATTTCCCCGATATCGGGGATTAGCACGGTGGCGGAACGATGAATTTTGAATACGGTATACAGTACCGCAACCTTCCGGTAGTTGCCCTGGTGGGGCGTCCCAATGTGGGAAAATCAACCCTCTTTAACCGCCTCCTCCACAAACGCAGGGTCATCACCGATCCGACTCCGGGGGTCACCCGGGATCCCGTGGGCGCCGATGCCTTTATCGCGAACCGCCCGGTCCGGCTTATCGATACCGGCGGATTCAAACTCGACCGCGAAGAACTCGATGGCCTGGTGGTAGAACGTACTCTGGAAACCCTGGAAACAGCGGACCTTATTGTCCTGATCCTTGAAGCCGGAGAGCTGACCCCGGAGGATGAGGAATTCATCAAATTTCTGAGACCCCATCAGGACCGCCTCATGGTGGCGGTGAACAAAACCGAAGGCGGCCGCCGGGAAGCGGACGCGTGGAATCTGCTGTCCTACGGCTTCGATTCGGTGTATATGATCTCCGCGGAGCACGGGGACAATATCGGTGATCTTGAAGACGCTATAGTAAAGCGCCTCGATTTTTCGAATGTTGAAGTTGACACCGCCGAAGAGCGGGGTATCCGGCTTGCCCTGGTGGGTAAACCGAATACGGGAAAGTCGACCCTCTCCAACCGGCTGACCGCGTCGGCGGCTTCTATCGTAAGCGATATCCCCGGTACGACCCGGGATGTGGTGGAAGGAAGTTTTTACTACAAGGACCGGCTGTTTACGGTTCTTGATACCGCGGGGATCCGGCGGAAAAGCCGGGTAAACGAAAATATCGAATACTATTCGGTCAACCGGGCAATCAAATCCCTGGATGACGCCGATGTGGTCCTGCTTATGATAGACGCCAATGAAGGCCTCAGCGACCAGGACAAGAAGATCACCGCCCTTGCCCATGAACGGGGCAGGGGAATTATCATGGTGCTCAACAAATGGGATACCATGCCCCAGATCAAAAATACCTTTACCGCGGCCTCAGACCGGATCCGGTTTCTCTTCGGCAAAATGGACTACGCGCCCATTGTCGCGGTCAGCGCCATAGATGGAACCGGTGTGGGTGAACTTCTGGATACGGCGCTTAAAATGTACCGCCAGCTTACCCGGAAGGTTGATACCGGACCTCTCAATCAGGCCCTTGAGCGCTGGCTGGAGGAATATCCCCCTCCCATTGGGCCCAAGACACGGTTCAAAATAAAATACGTTACCCAGGTTTCGGAAAATCCCGTTAAGTTTGTTTTTTTCGTTTCCCGGCCTCAGGCGGTAACCGAATCCTATGAATCGTACCTGAGAAATAAAATCCGGAAGGATCTTGGGTTTTCCATGATCCCGGTTCAGATTGAACTCCGGGCGTCCCGGACCGACCAGACCACCGCCCGGAAGGAACTCGAAACCCGGCGGGCGCTTAACAAAACACGTCCGGAAGGCAGTCCTGCCGCACCGAAGAAACGCGGCCCCGGGACTGAACCCGCCCGGCAGGGATCTTCCGGACCGAAGAGTCCCGGGCAGAGTGCTTCCGGCGGCGGAAAGGCAAAGGCGAAGCACAGCAGGGGAACATCCCGGAAACGGAGATAAGCCATGGCTTCCTACAGCATAGGAGACGTGGAACGCCTGGTGGGCGCCAAGGTCCACGTCATCCGGTATTGGGAAAAGGAAATTCCCCTGATTCAGCCGCGGAAGGATGGCTTCGGCCGGCGGACCTATTCGAGCCGGGATGTGCGTATCCTGCTCAGACTCAAGCACCTCCTCCACGTCCGCCGCTTTACCCTTGAGGGTGCCCGGGAACAGCTTCTGCGGGAAATGTCCGGTCAGGACCAGAATATACGGGCGGAGATTGAAGCCCTCCGGTCGAGCCTCATGGACCTCTTTTTCCTTATCCGTAAATCCGCCGAATCCCTGGAGGAACCGGCGGTGATGCAGAAAACCCGGACTTCCGATGACTGACCTTTTCCTTCCGCTGACAGGAGAAACCAGGAACAGCCTCAGCCGGCTGATGGTATGCATTGACGAAACGTTCCCCCTGCAGAAACGGTTCCGCGCGGATTTAGCGGGAAATATCGCGGAACTTTCCCGCCTTCTGACCAGTACCCGGGACCGCCGGGACGACGGGTATATGGGCCGGCCGGCACTGCTGTCGGCGTACCTCCGGTATTTTCTCCCCTGGAACGCCTACCGCCTGGCCCGGCTGCTGCCGGCTTTACCCATCAATCTCAAACCCGGGGATACCGTAACGGATCTCGGTTCCGGTCCCCTCACCGTTCCCATTGCCCTGTGGATCAGCCGCCCCGATCTCCGGAAAATTCCCCTGGAATTCCGCTGTCTCGACCGCACCGGCGGGGTCCTCGGCGCGGGGGTGAAACTTCTTCACGCCGTGGCCGGAGCTGATTCACCGTGGACCGTAAAAACTACCCGGGCATCCCTGGGCGCGCGGATCGATGGTCCTCCGGCGGCTCTGGTAACGGCGGCCAATGTATTCAACGAAGTATTCTGGGATGACCGGCGTATGCTTAAGGGCATCGCGGAAAAACAGGCCCGGTTCCTCTCGGCCATTGCCCGGGAAGACGGCGCCGTACTGGTGGTGGAACCGGGAATTCCCCGGTCCGGAGAATTTATTTCAGCCCTGAGAACAGCCCTGGCGGGCCACCGCAGGATGCCGGCGGCGCCCTGTCCCCACAGCGGGGTATGTCCGCTGCCGGGGGGCGGAAGGGGCGCAAAATGGTGCCATTTTGCCTTTGACACCGATGGCGCTCCCGGGGATCTGCTGCGGCTGTCCGCCGCCGCGGGGATTCCCAAGGAACGGGCGGTGCTCAGTTTTTTATATACCGGCTCTTCCGGCGGCGCCCTGTGTCCCGAAGATAAAGCCGGCGGCGCCCAGCGGCTTCCGGTACGCGTCATTACCGACCCGTTTCCGGTTGCGGGTTCCTCCGGTGTGAGCAATAACCCCGGGAAAAAATCCGCTCCCCATGGAAATCGTTTTGGAAGGTACGGCTGCTCCCGGAAAGGCCTGGTTCTCGTCACGGGGAGCCGGGGCAGAATCGAAGATCTCCCCTCGGGTTCCTGCGCCGATGTCGTGTGTACCGGCAGGGAACCGCGGGATTCAAAAAGCGGTGCTTTGGTTTTTCCGTTAGAGTAAATCCTCGATCCCGGTTATGGCGCTGCCGGATTTTTCCATCTGTTTGGCCAAGGCGGCCATATCCTTGGGAAGGGACGCGTGCAGGTTCAGCGGAGGGATTGTTTCTTCCGCCGCATCGGTTTTTATGGAAAGCGCAGGCAGGCCGATCCGCGCGGCGTGGAGACCCATCCGGGACAGCAGGGGCCGTTCATCGATAGGATCCCCCCGCCAGCCCCGTTTAAAGGATGAAAGATAAACCCCCTTGGAACTCGTTCCGTACAGGGGATCGCAGACAATGGGGTGCCCGAGGCTGGCCAGGTGAACCCTGATCTGATGGGTTCTGCCGGTTTCCGGCAGCGCCTCTATGATACTGTAATTTCCCGCGCCCCCCAGATACCTGAAATTTGTAATTGCTTTCTTTCCTTGGTATTTATCAATGATTGTCCGGTGTTTTTTGTCCCCATCCGCAACCAGGGGCAGGTCGCAGGCGGTTTCCTTCCATGAAGGCCTCCCATGGACAACGGCGATATAGCTTTTTTTAATCCGGTGCCCTTCAAATGCCTTGGACAGCTCCCGGTGGCTTTCCTGATCTTTCGTAAACAGAACAATCCCGGAGGTATCCCGGTCTATCCTGTGGACAATAAAGACCCGGTGGGGAAAGGGAAAGCGTTTTTGGCCGGCTTCCGGATCCTTCTCGATTTCCCGGGCTATAAAGCTGTTCAGCAGCTTGTCCAGCCGTTCCTTTGATTCATCCCACCGGTCCGCGGTGACCGCTATCCCGGAGCTCTTATCCACCGCCAGGAGAAATTTGTCTTCGTACAATAAAGTATAAGGGTCGCTGTGTTTCATCCGGTACCAGTGTAGCCCTTAAGCTTCATCAGCAGCAAGAGGCGGTGCCGGCTGCCGGAGTTGATGCTGTCCCGTGAACACGGTTCCTGCTGTTCAATATACGTTGGCTGTATGGGCGGAGTATGAAAAAAAACCTCGCAATTATTCGGAAAACAAACTATCATTAATACTGTTATGGTATCTATGACCGGCCGAGAATTGATTTTTGCCGCAGTAAACGGTGTGTCTGCAAATCGTCTTCCTTTCATGCCGCTTAATTCCGCCTATGCCCGCCGCTGTATAGGGGTTGATTTGGAAGAATACATTTCAGATTACAGGGTACTGGTTAAGGGGCAGCTCGCGTTCGCTGAGAAATTCCATTCCGATTACGTTTCGGTGGTTTCAAAACCTTCAATAGAAGCGGAGGATTACAGGGAGCTTTACCCATTGCTTCCCGAGGAATCTCTTAACGAAACCGGAGAGTTTGCGCTTTTCAACCGAAAGGAAGGCATATATACCGCCATGGAAGGCGATTATTATCAGGGTCGTCTCATGACCGAACGCCTTAAGGCAATCACGGAATTCCGCCGCACAGTCGGCGGATCACTGCTTGTGGAAGGATGGGTCGAAGGGGCTGCCCTGGGCGCTTCGATTACCTGGGGAACATCCCGGCTTCTGATGGATTTTTACGATGATCCCGCTTTTGTAAAACAGCTGCTTGAGTACGTCGCGGGCAATCAAATTGAATTTCTGCGGAGGCAGATCGAAGCCGGAGCCGAGAGTATCGGGGTGGGGGAGCCCGTTTCATCTCTTCTGGGGCCGGATCTTTTTACCGAATTCCTTGTGCCCCTTCACATGCGGTACGTGTCCGCAATCCATGACGCGGGAGCCCTGGCCAGGCTCCATATATGCGGGAATATCATGCCCCTTTTTCCGGTCCTTGAGGATATTCCCTATGATATTATTGACCTGGATTCCCCGTCGCAGATCGGCGCCGCCCGTTCGGTACTCGGTCCGGACCGGGTTCTCCTGGGCAACATTGATCCTGTTTCCATGGTTCGCGACGGCACCCCCGCTTCAATCAGCGCGGCTCTGGAAACCTGTTTTGAAGAAGCCGGCGGGCACCGCTATATTGTCGGCGCCGGCTGCGAAATACCTTATGATACTCCGGAAGAAAATATCCTCGCCATGTCGGAATTCGCCGGAAGCCACAAACCTTATTTCGCGGGACTTTTTGTGGCGGGAGAAATGTAACCGCCGTGGAGCGTTGAGACGTCATTGGTTATGATCATCGCCGTACCGTCGGTGCGGTGTATTTCTTTAATAATATCTTCTTTGCCTTTCCGCTTGGCGAAAATCATCAGTACGGTTTTGTCCGAATCCCGGCCTTTTGCCTCGACGGTGGTTACGGCGTACCCCTTGGCCCGCAGTTCCGACGCCATGATCCCGGAATTTTCCTTTGATACGATGGTCTGGATCAGGACATTCCCCAGGGCAATGTAATTTTCGATCCGGGAACCGAGGTTTACCCCCAGGGCAAACCCGATACTGTACACGATTCCCTTTATGGGAGCGTCGGCAATGCCGTTGATCACCCGGGACGCTACGAAAACCCAGAGGATGATCTCGAAAAAAGCGAGTATGGACCCCTGTCTTCGGTACCCCTTGTTGATCAGTATCCCCCGCAGGGTACCCATGGTTACTTCGATGACCTTTGAAACGAAAATCAGCAGGAGTTCCCCCACGGAAGCGGCGGTGAAAAAAGTAACAACCATTTCCAGCATACCATTGCCCTCTCTGATCTGAATATAATGATGATCCCGCAGGTAAACAAGTGAGGAAGGGTGAAAATTAAACAGTAATACAAAATTACATATAATGTCATTTTACTTGACGATACCGGTAAACATATTGGATACTATAGGTATCAAAACACAGGGCACCTCTAAAAACTCCGGTTGGTTTTTTAGAGGTGCCTCGGGGAAAATCGTTAACTTTTCTAAGCAAGAAATTATCCAATGACGATTTTCTCCAGGGGGTAAGAAAACATCTAAAAACTGATGTTTTTAGATGTTCCCTGCTATGATTTTCATTATTTTTCCGGAGGATTTCCATGAAAACCGTTATTGAATTGCTTCACGAAGGCGCCCGAAAATTCGAAAACCAGCCCTATCTGGGCGGGAAAGCAGGCGACGCGTGGAAGACCTTCAGTTATATCGAGTCCGACAGGATTTCTTCGGCCTTCGCCGCGTCCCTGGTAAAGCTCGGCTTCAATAAGGGTGACAATATTTCGATTCTTTCCGAAGGGCGCTGTTCCTGGGTGCTCGGGGAATTCGGGGTGCTCAAGGCGGGATGCACGTCGGTTCCGCTTTCCACGAAACTTATCGGGGAGGAAATAATTTTCCGTCTGGACCATTCCGAATCCCGGGCGATTCTGGTTTCGGAGAACAACTTTCAGAAGGTCGCGGAAATTCTGGACAAGGTGCAGCAGAAACCCGCGGTTATCTGCATCAGTGATAAAACGATCCATTTTGCGGAGCTCATCGCCAAAACTTCACTCACCGAAGGCAAGGATCTCTTTTTCTACGATGATCTCGTAGCGGAAGGGGAAAAACTTCTGGACCAGGCTGGCCCCGGCGGTTCTACCTACGCACAGAAACTGGAGGAACTCGAGAAGACCATCACCGAGGACGATACCGTAACCATCTGTTACACCTCCGGTACCACGGGCAATCCCAAGGGCATTATGCTGACCCATAAAAACTACCTCCACAATGCCATAAACGCCACCAATGTCGTCCATGTGGAACGGGGCTGGAAGAGCCTTATTATGCTGCCCCTGGACCATTCCTTCGCCCATACCGTGGGAATTTACATTTTCTGCTACAAGGGGCTGACCATGTACTTTGTTGACGCCCAGGGCGGACCCATGGCGGCCATGCGGAACCTGCCGAAAAACCTGGTGGAGATTAATTCTGACCTGCTCCTCACGGTGCCGGCCCTTTCCGGGAATTTCATGAAAAAAATGATCCAGGGAATCGGCGCGAAGGGACCCTTTATCCAGGGGATTTTTGAACGGGGACTCAAAGCCGGTATCGCCCGGGCGGGGAACGGTTACAACAAGGTCCCTCTGGGAACCAGGATTAAAAACTTCTTCCCCTGGGCTCTGGCCAACGCCCTCATTTTCCCCAAGCTCCGGAGTATCTTCGGGACGGATATCAAATTCTGTATCGGCGGCGGCGCGCTCCTGGAGATCAAACAGCAGGAATTTTTTAATGCCATCGGCGCTCCGGTGTACCAGGGCTACGGCCTCACGGAAAACGCGCCCATTATCTGTTCCAATTCCGCGGCCCGCCATAAATTCGGCACCTCCGGAAACATTATTACCGACCTGGATGTACGGATCATGAAGGACGAAACCACGGAATGCAGAACCGGCGAAATCGGCCAGATCGTGACCCGGGGCGGTTCGGTGATGAAGGGTTACTATAAAAATCCCGAAGCCACCGCCGAGACCCTCAGGGACGGATGGCTCTGGTCCGGCGACCTGGGCTTTAAGGATGCCGACAATTTCCTGGTTGTCACGGGCCGCGAAAAGGCCCTGCTCATTTCCGCGGACGGCGAGAAGTACAGCCCCGAGACAATCGAAGAGGCGGTGATCAACACATCAAGATTCGTGAACCAGATCATGGCGTTTAATGAACAGAATAAATTTACCACCGCGCTGATTACCCTCAACGCCGAGGAACTCAAAGCGGCTATGAAGGAAAAGGGCATCACCGCCGACGCCGACGCGGATAAGGTCATCGACCTGATCAGGGATGACCTTCTGGTGTTCAAGGATCATCCCGATTATTCGAGCATTCCCGTGCAGTGGCGGCCTTCTTCGTTCGCCATTATTCCGTCGGCTTTTGACGAGAGCAACGGGCTGATCAACTCCACCATGAAGCTGGTCCGGCACAAGGTCCGGGATTTCTACCGGCCCAGGATTGACGAACTCTACGCCGCCGGCGCCGCGGATCCGCACCTTCCGGGAAACCGGGAAGCCCTGCGGGAAGCGAAAATACTGGGGTAAACGGAACCTCGCATTATTCCGGGTATACGCAATGTTGGGTTCGGGCCGCAATGCTAGCGTTTTGCGGTCTGAACCCAATATGCCATAAAACTATCGGTATGCCTCTTTTTTATGAATATCGATATATTCTCTTCCGCCTTTTGTCCATGTCTGGATTTTATCAATTTTTACTTCGATTAAGACACTGCTTTTATATTTGACATACCGATTAACAGCGTTATCAGGTTTCTGCAGCAAAAAATCGAGAACAAGTTTATTCTCCTTCAAAGAAGGATGCCCTTGTATATGCGCGGTGCCTTGAATTTGTATGTTATTTATACACAGAGCCACATTTGGGTTTTTGGCAATCTGTTTGTATTTGGAATATGGTTTTGATGTTATAAAATAAATTGAGGAATTATACATGAAAAAAAATACGGTTCTCGCGGCAGCCTTATCTCCGTCCAAAGTAGCAAGCACAATAAATGGTTCTTTTTCAAGGTTTTCCATGACCTCTCTGTATTTTTCCTTAAAATCAAGCTGTTTCATAGGTTCGCTCCTCCAGAATATTCTATTAGTGTGAGGAATTTTACCGAACAGTTTTTTGCGCTGGGTCCGGGCCTGAACCGATTATTCCGTGTCCGGGCTTTTTAGTATATCCAGGATTTCCTCAATCCGTTCCACCGTATAATCCGCGTCTTTCTTTAGGGCGGGAATTCTTTCCGGCCAGGTATGCTGAATGTACTCGGTGGTCAGCACCGTGGTTATACCGGCTTTTTTCGCTCCCACTAGTTCCCGGTGGCCGCCGTCTCCCGCAAACAGCGCTTCGCCCGGAGCGGCGCCGAGCCGTTCCAGGGCAAGTTCGTATATCCGGGGATCCGGTTTCAGCAGGCCGGTGTCATACGAAAAAAGCGTTTCGTCGAAACATTCGCTCAGGGCGGAGCCTTTCCAATAGTATATATCCGCGATATCCGCGTTGCTGATCAGCGCTGTTTTATACCCGGTCTCTCTGAGGGTCCGCAGCAGGTCCAGGTTTTTTTTATCCACGTGGTAAATTGCCCTGCGGATTCTCGCCATCCTGGCTTCGGCCGCCTTTTGTATGGTTTCTTCGGGGTAATCATAATCCTTAAGGATATGGGCAATCATGGCAGCGGGTTCCCGGATCCTTCCGCAGGCCCGCTCCTCGTAGTTGACCGCGTTGAGACTTTCGAACTGTGAGAGTTCCATACCGAGGACAGTGTATTCATCCTCACCCTTTGGAGTATGGTGCCATGGAGAGATGAGGGTATAAAACAAATCAAAAAGAACCGCGGTCTTTTTCATCGGAACCTGCTATACCGCGGGCAGGGGATCCCTGGTTGTTTCCGCGTCCCCGAAAAAGAAGAACGCGTCCTGCAGTTCCGTTTCCATCATAGCGTCGCGCCGGCGGAAGTCCCTGGCAATCAAAAGTGCCGGTTTCCGGTTGTAGGCTGTTTTTCTGAGATGGATGGTTCCGTCCTGGATGACCGCGTAATGGGCGGTCTTGTCCGGGTCGTCCGGGCGGCGGTAGGAAGTGCTGCCGGGGTTGAGCCACAGCTTTTCGTCGGCCAGATAAAAAACACACCGCCGGTGGCTGTGGCCGAAGATCATCCTCTGCTGCGCGGCGCCGCCGGCTGCTATGGTACTGTGAGTATCCCAGAATCTATCGTACTGGTCCAGACTCTGGATGGTTCCGTAGCCTTCATCGTACTGGTGCTGCAGAAGATAGGGGATGCCGTCTATTTCCATTGAAATATGGAGGGGAAGGGAGTCGAGGTAGCCAATGGCCTCCGCGTCTAATTGGCCGCAGGCGTAGTGGACCCATTTATACTGGCCCGGCGGAACCGCACTGAAATTTCCTTCCCGGTACACAGCCACGGTATGGGCATCGTGGTTTCCTTTTACCTGAATGGCTTTCTTGTCCCTGAGCCACTGGACCGCTTCCTTCGGATGGGTTCCGTAATCTACCGCGTCCCCGGCACAGAGCAGGAGATCCCAGGAAGGTTCCTGTTTATGAATCGCTTCAAGGGATTGTATGTTCGCGTGGATATCCGATATGACGAGTACTTTCACTGGGGTGCGCTCCTTAGCTGTTTTCCGTATATTACACCCCGAACCGCGTATTATTGCAACCCACCGGGTTTTCCCGGCGGGGGCGTCAGACCATTATAAAGAGAATTGGTTTTCGGGCGGATTAAAACTTCCGGGAGCCGGGTTTAACCAGGGGAAGTTCCTGCCGGCACAGTTCGCAGTCGCCGGCGTCCCAGCTCCCCACCGTGACCTGACAGGCGGAGTACAGCGGCCAGGAAACCGGGGCACCCTCGGCCCGGCGGTCCACCACACAGGCCAGACCGATTACCTCGGCGCCCATCTCCTCCAGAACCCGGGCGCTTTCCATGGAGGATTTTCCCGTGGTCACCACATCTTCGGCGATAAGAATACGCTGGCCTTTTCCGACCCAGAATCCCCGGCGGAGGGTCATGGCGCCGGTATCATCCCGTTCGGTAAAAAACGCCGGCACTCCGAGCTGGCGGCCCAGTTCATAGGCGACAATGATGCCGCCCATGGCCGGCCCGACCACGGCGTCAACTACCAGTTCTCCCGAATCCATGCGGGCTTTGATTCGCTTCGCCACCGGGGCCAGGGCTTCCGCCGCCCGGCCGGGGTACTGCAGGAGCCGGGCACACTGGAAGTACCGGTCCGAATGGCGTCCCGATGAGAGCAGGAAATGGCCTTCCAGCATGGCTTCGGATTCTTTTAACAGTTCAATGGCGTCTTTCATGGCTGCTGTTCCCCTGTTTCCCGTTATGCCTCTGAAAGGCATACCGCCTTTTTCGGCTGATTCTGAACGGCCTGCTTCGCCGGACCGGCGCGGTGCGCCGCCGCGGTCCGGATGGCGTCCCGCATCTCCGCCGCCGCTTCCCTGGCGCAGCCCGCGGCTGTTTCATTGGTGGCGTCCTCCGGGGAAATTCCCGCGGCGTTCCAGGCCTTGAGGATTGACCGGGAGGCGTTTACCACGCCGCCGTTGCCGTTGCTCAATAGGAGCGCCGCGTCATCCGCCGCGCCGCCCTGGGCTCCGTATCCGGGAATGAGGAAAAACAGATTTTCCCGTTTTCTGCGGATTACCGAGGCTTCTTCCCGTTCGGTGCAGCCCACCACCGCGCCGAAAGCGCCGTAGCCGTATTTACCCGCTGATTCACGGGCCAGTTCCGCGAGTTTGTCTCCCACCGCGTCGTACAGCCGTCCGCCCGCCGCAAGCTCCCGGTATTCAAAATCCCGCATGCCGGGATTGGATGTCCGCATCAGAACAAAGGCGCCCTTGCCCCTGCGTTCCGCGTAGGCTAACCAGGGGGTGATGGAATCCATTCCCATATAGGGAGCGAGGGTAACGAAATCCGCTTCGAACTCTCCCTCAAAGTGGGCCCGGGCGTACCGGGACGCGGTGTCGGCGATATCCCCCCGCTTGATATCCGCGATGGCCAGGAGATCCCGCTCCCGGAGGTATGCCAGGGTTCTGGCGTATACTTCCAGGCCGGCAATGCCCAATTCCTCGTAATACGCGATCTGGAGTTTAAAGCACGCGGCAATATCGGACGTGGCGTCAATAATAGCCCGGTTGTATTTCAGCACCGCTTCAGCGGGAGATTCTGCCTTCCGCAGTTCCGAGGGCGGAATGTAATCCGGGGCCGTATCCAGCCCTACACAGACGTGGCCTTTGTCCGCCACCCGTTCATACAGCCTGTCCATATTGTACCGCATGAAAATTCCTCCTTAATATTCCTGATTATTCACACATGGTTTTAATACCCCATCTTTCAAGGCGGGGCCGCCGATTTTGATACGGCTCATCTGAAATCCCCGGCAAAGCGGATCTCGTCACAGTACTCACAGCGGTAGCTTCCCCGTTCAGCGTCTTCCAGCAGGAAGATATGGGGAATGTATTTTTCCGTATAGGTGACGCACCGCGGGTTTTTGCAGGTGAGTATGTTCTCTACCCGTTCGGGGAGCCGGAGCTGTATTTTTTCCGTAATTACTTCGTTCTCGATAATGTTTACCGTGATGCTGGGATCTATGAGTCCGAGGATGGGAAAGTCAATGGTAATGGTATCGTCTATTTTTATGATGTCCTTCCGCCCCATCCGGTCCGATGACGCGTTGACCACGAAGGCCACCGTATAGGGAGCCTTGTCGAGTTTGAGCCAGTTGAATATTTTGATCCCCTGGCCGGCTTTGATATGGTCAATGACAATACCGTTTTTTATTTTCGCAATATTCAGCATGGGACTGCTCCTAGTACGGACGCGATGAGGGCCATTCTGACGTACATGCCGTACTTGGCCTGTTTAAAATACGCCGCCCGGGGGTCGCTGTCCACTTCCACCGCGATTTCGTTTACCCGGGGCAGGGGATGCAGCACGATCATATCCTTCCGGGCGAGGGCCATTTTCCCTTCGTCCAGGATGTAGCTGTCCTTGAGGCGGATGTAATCCTCTTCGTTGAAAAACCGCTCCCGCTGGACCCGGGTCATGTACAGCACATCGAGGTCCCCGATGGTTTTTTCCAGGCTGTCCGGCTCGGTATACTCAACCCCGTCGGTGCGGTTGATTTCCCGGGTTATGTAATCGGGAATGGAAAGTTCCGGAGGTGAAATGAATACCAGCCGCACCCCGGGATACCGGACCAGTGCTTTCGCCAGGGAATGGACCGTCCTCCCGAACTTGAGATCCCCGCAGAAACCCACGGTGAGCCCTGAGAAATCCCCCCGGAGCCGCCGTATGGTAAGCAGGTCCGTAAGGGTCTGGGTGGGGTGGTGGTGGCCGCCGTCGCCGGCGTTGATAACCGGAATGTCGGCGTAGCGGGAAGCCAGAAGGGCGGCGCCTTCCTTGGGGTTCCGCATGACGATGGCGTCGGCGTAGCACGCGACGGTTCTGATGGTGTCGGCCAGGCTTTCGCCCTTTGAGGCCGAGGATGAACCGGGTTCCGCGAAACCGAGGCAGCTGCCCCCGAGGCGCAGCATGGCGGCCTCAAAGCTGAGCCGCGTTCTGGTGCTGGGCTCGAAGAAAAGGGTCGCCAGAATTTTCCCCCGGCAGGAGTCCCGCAGGTAGTCCGGTTCCTTTTCGATCCGTTCCGCCTGGGAAAACAGGCATTCCAGTTCTTCAATGGAGAAATTGCCCGGCTCAATAAGATGGCGTCCTTTGATCATATATTCCTGTCCTGTTGTTCTGGGGTTCCGGGGAGAAAAACTATTTCCGATAAAGCGGCGTTTTTTGCTGAATCAGATTGAAGCCCGCTGAAGTTCAGAAAGCGGTGATTTGGCCAAAAAAAAACCGCCGAAAAGGCGGTTATAAATTCAAAATAGAAAAATTTGAGGGACAGTCCGGCCGGAGCCGAACCGCTGTTCCCGGGTAATACAAAAAACTGTGGTTTAAACCGTTCAATTTTCATATTACAAAGTATACTAGCATAGGTTGCTGTTTTAACGCAAGGGGGGAACAGGGAAACCGCAGTTTATCTTTAGTAATATTTTGCGAAGAAATATGGGATAATTGGACCGGTATGAAGGAGGAAAATGATTATGAAAAGAGCGGTGTTGTTTTGTCTGGTTTTGACGGTTTTAATTCTGGCCGCTGCCTGTGACAGCGGCGGCAGCGGCGGCAGCGGCGGCAGCGGCGGCAGCGGCGGCCTTTCCGCGGCTCATTTGGGGGAAAGTTTTACCCTCAGCGGCAAAATCTATACGGATTATTCCGACAGCAGTCCCAATACGTCATTGAATGGTACCGTTACAGCATATTTAGATGAGGGTGTTATTCTTACCAGCGGAACTGTTGAGAATGGTTCGTTTGTTCTTACCATCGGAGCCCCGGCTGCGGCAATGCTGGAGCTTATGGACAGTATCATACATGAGGGATTATCGGTTAGTTCGGCGGATACAAGAGGGGCTATGATTAATGAAATCCTGGTAAGTCCTGGAGATGGAGATTTATTCAATTGTAAGGCCAATATAAGTAAGGGCGAAACTAAAGTGGTAAGATACATTTATGTCGACCGGGATACTACCATTACAGGTTCTTATGATGAGTTTGGTTTTACAATTAAATTTGCCTGCGATCTTAAGCAGGGATGGAATAGCATCATCCAGACTGGTATTGGCGACGTTGAACGTTTTGAATCCGGTTTCCCGGGATCTGATTTTAAATGGCTGCTTGATATTTAATTCTGAATGGTATTTCTGGGCTGTCAGCTTCTGTTATTGCTGAACAGCCCCGGTCAATCTCAATTATACAGCATCCAGCGTTTCCAGCGCGGCTTTTACCAGGCTGCGCTGGGCCGGTTCGTAATCCACCAGCCAATGGTCGGTGGCGCGGTTGCCGTGGACCGCCAGGATGTTCGCGGTTTTCACCTTGAGCAGATAGCCGATGGTAAAGAGGGTTTCGGTTTCCATGTCGATGCTTAGCACCCCGGATTCGGTGAGCCGGGCAATCTGCTCTTCCCCCCAGCGGGGCCGCCGGCCGGGAGCCGAAACCCGGCCCTGGCCTTCGTAGTAGCTGTTGATGGTAGCGCCGATACCCACGCTGTATTTCAGCCCCAGTTTCTCGCAGCTTTGGGCAAGGCTCACCGCCAGGAAGGGATCCGCCACGGCGGGGAATTCCGGGGGAACGTAAAAGTTCGAGCTGCCGCCCCAGCGGACCGCCCCTGAGTTGATAATAAAACTTCCGCTCTCAATTTCAGGCTGCAATGCGCCGCAGCCTCCGGTGCGGATCATGGTTGTCACCCCGAGGCGGGCAAGTTCCACGATACAGATTTCCGCGGAACCGCCCCCCATACCGGTAGAACAGACCCCGAAGGATTTCCCCCGGAAACTTCCTTTTGCCAGGGCGTACTCCCGGTTGTCCCCGATCCGTTCAAAGCTGTCCGCCTCTTCCTCAAAGAGCCGGAGCCGGGACGCGTCCCCGGGGAGAAAAAATACCTCCGGCAGTTTTTCGGTTAAGGGCAGCTTTAAATGCGGGACCTTGCCGCCTGCCACGGGATCGCTGGCCCGGACCGGCTGATTTTCCGCGCCGTCCCGGCCTTCGGGGAACTCTCGGTTCATTACAGGGCTCCTTCCTTTACGATATTCTGGGACTCGTGCCAGAACAGTACCTTTGCTTCAATAAAATCGATAACCATGTAAAATACAACCCCCAGGACTGTGGTCGCGAGGATTGACGCGATAAGCATCCGTGAGTTGTACAGGGTGCTTCCGTATACCAGGAGGTATCCCAGGCCGTCCTTACCGGAAACCCATTCCGCCACAATGGCGCCGATGACCGCCTGGACCATGGCGATCTTAAGCCCCGCCATGATAATCGGCAGGGACAGCGGTACTTTTACTTTGTAGAGGGTCTGCCGCGAAGAGGCTCCCAGGATGGTCATGAGATCGTAATAATCCCGGGGGGTTGAACGGAATCCCGTAATGGTATTCGCCATGACCGGGAAAAACACCGAGAGTACGATCAGGAGCAGCTTCGGTCCCATCCCCAGGCCGAACCAGATGACGAACAGCGGAATGAGGGAAACCTTGGGGGTCGCCTGGATGACCATGATATAGGGGTACAAAGCGTTTTCCATGGCCCGTGATTTGGACAGCAGGTATCCGCAGAAAAAACCCAGCACCGATCCGATGGCGAAACCCGCGGCGATCCCCGCGGAGGTTACCCCGGCGTGGTAGAGCAGGGTTCCGTCCTTTACCATGGCGACAAACTGTTCCGCCACGCCGATGGGACCCGGCAGAAGATATTCAGGAACATTCCATATAGTGACATAGAGATGCCAGATCAGGAGAATGCCCACCAGCACGAGAAAGGACATGGCATATATCGAAAGCTTTTTGCCGAGCCCCTTCATTTCAGAAGCTCCCGGAGTTCACCGACGTATTCGTAGAATTTCGGGGCAATCTTGGTGTCGTCGTTCCGCGGCCGGGGAAGTTCGATCCGCACGTCCTTAACGATGCGGCCCGGCCGGGCACCCATGACGATTATCCGGTCGGAAAGGTAAATCGCCTCGGAGATACTGTGGGTCACAAACAGGATAGTTTTTTTCGTTTCCTGCCAGATATCCAGGAGGATGTTGTTGAGACTGTCCCGGGTTATGGCGTCGATGGCCCCGAAGGGTTCGTCCATGAGCAGGATCGGGGGATTGTACGACAGGGACCTGAGTATGGAAACCCGCTGCCGCATGCCGCCGGAGAGCTGCTTGGGATAATGGTTTTCGAAACCCGAAAGTCCCGCCAGCTTAAAGAGCCGCTGGACTTCATCCAGCCTGTCCGTACCAGGCTTTTTCATGATCTCAAAAGGAAACATGACATTCTGCATGGCGGTTTTCCAGGGCAGCAGCACCGCGTCCTGGAACACAAACCCGATCTTGGGGGTTCCCAGGTTCCGGTGTTCTTCCGTATCCTCAATGAGGACTTCTCCGCCGGACGCGTCGATAAGTCCCGCCACAATTTTGAGAAGCGTCGACTTGCCGCAGCCCGACGGGCCTATTATCGAAATAAATTCCCCTTCGGAAACATCGAAGGATATATTTTCCAGGGCCGTGACGGTTTCCGGTTTCTTTTTCGTTCCGCTTTGGAAGCGTTTGCTTACCGATTTTACTTCCAGAATCATTATTCGCCTCCGTTAGGTTGAGGATTCGTGCCAGACCAGCAGTCTGTTCTGCAGCGCCTTCATGCCCGCGTCGAGGCCCCAGCTGAGGAGGCTGATAACCAGAATCGTGGCAAGAACCAGGGGAATATCGTACATCTCGTTCCCCGTCATAAGCAGGAACCCGAGGCCGCTTTTCGCGCCCATCATTTCGCCGATAATGGCGGCGGTCACCGAAAGGACCAGGGCGACCCTGAGGCCGGTCATGATGTAGGGCAGGGCGCTCATGAGTTCCACCTTGAAAATACGCTGCATTGGTTTCGCGTGGAGTATCCGCAGCAGGCTGATATAATCCGGCGGCACCGAACGGATCCCCACCATGATGTTGAGCATCAGGGGGAAAAACGTTACCAGGGCTATGAGCACCACCTTGGATGTCAGTCCCAGGCCGAACCACAGGACAAACAGAGGCGCCAGGGATATCTTCGGGGCGGTCTGGAAAACCAGAATAAACGGCGAAAGAACTTTTTCCACCGTGGGCGCCTTGGCAAGGGCGTATCCGGCGATAAGCCCCAGAATAACACCGGACCCGAATCCTATGAGGATTTCAGTCATGGTTGTCGCCAGGTGGCCCCAGATAATCGGGGAAAAGACAATCTGTCCCAGCCTGGCCGCGACAACCTCGGGGGCAGGAAGTACGTGGGGCGGCAGTTTGAAGAGAACCACCGCCCCTTTCCATACCAGAAGCACCGCTGCCAGCACGGCCAGTGCCGGCAGGTTTTTCTTGATATTCATATAAAAGTTAATATGCCTTACTTATTTGAGTACATCAGGAACTACCATGTCCTGAGCCGATACCGTGGACGTGATAATTTCGAACTGCTTCATGATATCCGCTGTTTCCTGCCACCGGGTGACATTGCCGTATCCGAATCCATTTTTCTTTGTGTCATCGCTGGTCCACAGGTACCCGGCGTACACTTCGGAGATGATGTCGGTCATGTAGTCTTCCCGGCCTGCGTAGGTGGGGGTGTGGTTCTTAATGGTGGCGGTAACCGCTTCCCGGGTGTTGTCCTTGCTGGCGGCGATGAATTCCATGCTCTTGTTCAGGGCCCGGACAAACTTCTGTACGGTTTCCCGGTTCTTCTCGAGGTAATCCTTTCCGGTGACCAGAACGTTGCCGAAGGAGGGAAGGAATTCGTCGGAGCGGAATTCCGCCACATCGATACCCTGGTACTGCAGCTCGAAGGTACGGAGCATGGAGAAGCAGATGGCGTCCACCCGTTTGTTTACCAGCGCGGGAACGATAGCTTCGGTTCCGACGATTTCAACGGTAACATCCTTGAGGCTCATGCCGTTCTTTTCCAGAAGAACCTGGAGCTGGACGTAGTTGGAGCTGCCGAAGCTGGTGACGGCGATTTTCTTGCCCTTAAGATCGGCGGGAGTCCTTATGCCGCTGTCCTTGAGGAAGATAGTTGAACCCAGGCCGTGCTGCAGGGTTGAATGGACTACCATCACGGGAATCCCCTGGCTCTTGGCGGTGATGATCGGTTCTCCATTGGGAAAGCCGAATTCAACGTTGCCCACGGAAACGTTCTTCGCGATGTCCGCGGCGTTCCCGAAGAGGTACTCCACTTCAAGGCCTTCTTCCGCAAAGTAGCCCCGGTCAATGGCAGTGAAAATCGGGGTATAATAGGGAACCGCCGAACCTTCAATCTGGATGGTAACCTTTTTCGTTCCCCCGGCACCGGAGTCGGAAGACCCCTTTGCAAAGAGCAGGGTTCCTGCGCACGCGAAAATGAGCAAAGCCGTTAACAGTCTTTTCATGTTCTCCTCCAATGGGACAGTAATATGCATTCCTTAGCGGGCTAGGGAATGTTTCGGAGTATTTGCCGTACTCCGTTTTATTTATACGGGGCGTGCCCCATACAATCACACAATACCCCGGACTTCGCCGATGCTGCCGAGCCCCTGGGATGCGGCCCAGGATTCAAGTCCGTCTGCGATGGCCGGTGCAGCCTTGGGATCCATAAAACTTCCGGTTCCGACCTGGATTACCGCGGCGCCTGCCATGATGAATTCCAGGGCATCCTGCCAGCTGGTTATTCCGCCCATTCCCATGACCGGAATGGTTACGGCCTTCGCGACCTGGTTGACCATGCGCAGGGCAATGGGTCTGATAGCCGGCCCCGAGAGGCCCGCGTAGGTGTTCTCGAAAACCGGCTTCCGTTTGTTAATATCGATGGCCATGGCCAGGAATGTATTGATCAGGGAAATACCGTCGGCCCCTTCTTCTTCGCAGGCCCGCGCTAAGGCTACAATATCCTCGGCGTTGGGGGACAGTTTTACCACCAGGGTATGCCGGCAGACTGAGCGGATTTTCCGAACCACCTCCCGGGCGAATTCGGTTTTGACACCGAAGTTCATGCCCCCTGCTTTTACGTTGGGGCAGGAAATATTTAATTCCAGAATGTCGAACCGTACTTCGTTGAGCAGTTCCGTTCCTTCAATATAATCCTCAATTGAATGGCCGCCGAGGTTGACGATGTTGACGAGGTCCAGGCTGTTAATCCAGTCCAGTTCGTTTTGAATGAAGCCCCTGACCCCGGGGTTTTCCAGCCCCACGCTGTTCATGATGCCGCTGGCGGTTTCCCAGATACGGATTCCCTCGTTGCCTGCCCGGGCGCGCAGGGTCAGGCCTTTTGAACTGATGCCGCCCAGTTTTTCCAGATTGAAAATCTCATTGTATTCCCGGCCGAAACCGCAGGTTCCCGAGGCAAGCACCACGGGATTTTTGAAGGGGATTCCGGCAAAATCCGTTTTCAGCAGATCGCTCATAGGCCGAATACCTCCGCCGCGCGGAACACGGGCCCGTCCTTGCAGGCCTTCCGGTTTCCGTGGACCGTTCTGCAGCTGCACACCAGGCAGGCACCGATGCCGCAGGCCATACGGTTTTCCATGGAAACGTAGAGTTTGTCCCCGCATCCGGAAGCACGGCATTTTTCGAAAAGAACCTTCATCATGATCTCCGGTCCGCAGGTGAATACGTAATCGTACCTCGAGGGATCGATCTCATCGGTGATGAAGCCGCCCACATTGACGGTCACCGTATCGGCGGCGGCGGAGAACTGGTCCACCAATACCGCCTCATCGCTGAACCCGAGGTACAGATCAATCCTTGATTCCGGGGAAGCGGCTTTTATCCGCCGGGCAGCCAGATTAAACGGCGCGATACCGACGCCGCCGCCGACCATGGCTATGCTGCCGGAAACTTCCGGAAACGTATTGCCCAGGGGACCCTGGAGGGTAATCTCATCCCCGGGCCTGAGCCGGGAGAAAATTTCCGTTCCCGTTCCCACTGTTTTGTACAGGAACGAAACCTTATCCGGCCCCGCGTCAAAGGCGCTTATGGGGCGGGACAGTATTGGATATTCTTTCCAGGCGCGGAGCATATAGAACTGCCCCATTCCGGTGGTATTGGGGAAGGCTGTTTCCATCAGATAGAAATCCCGGGACAGCCGCTGATTGGACAGTATTTCAGCCATGGGGCCGCTCCTCCGTATCTTTGTACACAATGTTTCCGCCGCAGATCGTGTATTTTACTTTTCCCGACAGGGACTGACCGATAAAGGGTGAATTGGCGGACCGGGAAGAAAAATCCGAGACCGTCCAGCATTCCTTGTCGTCGAAAATCGTAATATCCGCCGGGGCTCCCTCCGCGAGGTATCCCGCGTCAAAGCCGTACAGCCGTGCCGGTGCCAGGGTCATTTTTTCGATTAAATCCGGAAGGCTCAGGTGGCCTTTCCGTACAAGATTGGTGATACCCAGGGCCAATGCCGTTTCCAGACCGGTCATGCCGCTGGGAGCTTCCGCTATGGGTTTCGCTTTTTCTTCGCTGCTGTGGGGTGCGTGGTCCGTGGCAATCATGTCGATGGTTCCGTCCTTGAGCCCGGATATGAGGGCGTACCGGTCCCGTTCTGTCCGGAGCGGCGGGTTGAGCTTGGCCAGGCTCCCCTGGCTGATGACCGCTTCTTCGGTAAGGGAAAAATGCTGGGGAGTTACCTCCGCGGTGATCTGCGCTCCAAGCTGTTTCGCCAGCCTGACCGCGGCCACTGATTCGGCGCAGCTCAGGTGCTGGAAATGGGCCTTGGCCCCGGTATCCAGGGCCAGCATACAGTCCCGGGCGACCATGCTGCTTTCGGATACCGCCGGGGCTCCCGCAAATCCGAAGGAAGCCGAAACCTCCCCGTCGTTTATGCCGGCGGTGCCGATGAGCGCCGGATCTTCCTCATGGAGGCTGATGGGCACGTCCAGGGCCTTAACCGCGGCCATGGCCCGGCGTACAAAGGCGCTGTCCCGCAGGGGAATCCCGTCGTCGCTGAATCCCACGGCGCCCAGCTTTTTCAGTTCCGTCATGTCCGAGAGGGTCTCCCCTTTGAACCCGAGGCTTACCGCGGCCACCGTACGGACATGGATTTTTGCGGCCGCGGCTTTTTCCAGGATATACCGCAGAGTTTCGGCGTTGTCGGCAATGGGGTTTGTGTTTGCCATGCAGACCACCGTGGTGAATCCGCCCCGGGCCGCCGCCGCCGCCCCGCTTTCAATATCTTCTTTATAGGTAAATCCGGGATCCCGGAAATGGACGTGCACATCCACCAGTCCGGGAACGATAATTTTACCCCGGGCGTCGATAACGGTTTCGTATTCGTCGCTGACGCGGAATTTGCCAATGTATTTGATGCGGCCGTCCTCCAGAACCAGATCCCGGATTTCATCGGTGCCTGTTTTGGGGTCGATCATTCTGCCGCCTGCGATCAGAATCATGTATTCTTAAACTCCTCGGCAAGGTACGTGTACAGGACCATGGCACCTTCGCAGATGCTGTCCATGTTGGTGAATTCATTTTTATTATGGCTGACCCCGTCTCTGCAAGGGATAAACAGGAGCGCGGTGTCACAAATTTCGGCGAACTGCATGGCATCGTGCCCGGCGCCGCTCACCATCCGCCGGTGGCTTATCCCAAGGCCGTGGACTACCTTTGCCAGTTTATCCTGAATACCCTGGTCCATGGCAACCGGTTTGGTGTCGGAAATCCGTTCCTTGATAAAACTCGTACCCCGGCGGCGGCTGATGGATTTTCCCGCCTGTTTGATCCGGTTCTCGATCTCGTCGAGGCTGGCGGTCTCTATGCCCCGGGTATCTACCTGGAGCCGGACTTCTCCGGGAATAACATTAAGGACGTTGGGTATGTTGTTTACCACCGCCACGGTGGCAACGGAATTCCGGACCGATTCGGCGAGGCCGATTTTCTCGATCTCCAGGATCAGTTCCGCCGCCGCGCAGAGCGCGTCCCGCCGCATAACCATGGGGGTCGCTCCGGAATGTTCCGCCAGTCCCTGGATGTACAGGTTGAACCGCCGGGGGCCGGCTATGGTGGAGACGATGCCGATCCGCTGGCTGTATTCCTGCAGAACCCGTCCCTGTTCAATATGAAGCTCCAGGTATTGTTTTACCCCGGTGATTTTATCCGGCATGGGGCTGTAACCCCGTTCCGCAAAAATTTCCCCCAGGGTCCGGCCGTCCCTGCCGGTCAGGCTGAACAATTCCTTTCCCGCCCGCCCGCCGGTTACGAGGCTGCTTCCGATGGTGCTGACCCCGAAGTTGCTGGATTCTTCGCACCGGAACGCCGCGGTCCGGATAGGAATATTCATACCCTTCTGTTTCGCCCAGCGCATCACCAGGAGCCCCGCGAGAATCCCCGCTACACCGTCGTAACGCCCGCCTTCCACCACCGAATCGAGGTGGGAACCGATAAGGTAATATTCCTCGGACTCCCGGCAGTTTGAGAGAAAGGTGTTTCCTGCCTGGTCGGTAGAGACATCCAACCCCATTTCCTGTCCCAGGGCGGAAAAAACCCCGTGCATGGCGTCTTCCGCTTCGGTATACCCCAGCCTCGTTACGCCGCCCGCGTCGGCGGTGCCGATATCATAGAAACGGTTAAACGCCGATTCAATGTACCGGATATCTTCAACTGAATATACCATGCCGCCGCTCCAGAATAATTTATAGGAAGCGATCAGTATTGCATGGGTTTAGGTTTCAGTCTTCGTTAAAAAAAACAAAATTTAAGGGTGTTTTTTGTCTGAAATGACAAAAAAGCCTAATTTCTGCCTGATGATATACTGCTTCGGGTGTAGTATACTGTAGGTTCAATGATTACGGTAGACAGGATTCTGAAAATACCAAAACTCAGAAGTATTGAAGTGGTGGCGGGGAAAAGCGGCCTCAGCCGGGAGGTCGGCCACGTCACGGTGATGGAAGTGCCGGATATCGTCCGCTGGCTCAAGGGGCATGATTTTCTCATTACCAGCCTCTATGCGGTAAAGGATGATATCGGAGCCCAGTGCTCGCTGCTTAAGGATATGGCCTACGCGTCCTGCGCCTGCATGGCGGTCAAGACCGGACAGTACGTAAAGGAACTCTCCCCCGAATTGATGGCCGTCGCCGATGAGCACAGCATTCCGCTGCTCCATATCCCCTACGATCTGTCGTATATCGATATTATCGTAACCACCATGCATTATATCGTGGGAGAACAAAACCCCCGGCTCCTCCTGGAACGGTATATCAAGGATATTATTTTTGAAGCGTATACTGAACCGGAGCTCATGATAGAGCGGGGCAGCCTTCTCGGCCTGGGGGTCGGCAAAAACCAGTACCTGGCCATGACGCTCCAGTTTTCCGAGACCGACACGCCCAGTGAGCAGCATCTGCAGCTGCTGTGGCGCACCGGTACCGCGGTGGCCCAGTTCGCTTCCACCCAGCCGGGACTCAGCCAGTGCATCGCGGTAAATACCGGGAATTTCAGCTCGGTAATCCTGGAAGCCGCGGACAGTACGGCTATTATGGATTCCCTTCCGGCGGTGGAGAAGGAAGCGTCCGCCCTGCTGCGGTATTCCTTTCCCAAGCGTCCGGTCTATATCGGCTACGGAAACGCCGAAAGCGGTTTAGCCGGAATCAGGAATACCTATTATAACGCCCTGTACGCGTCCCGGGCGGGCCAGATATTTTTCCCCGAAAGAACCGTACACCATTTCCGGGATATTGAATTTCACTATGTGATGGCGGAGATTATCGCCGAGAGCAAAACCAGTCTTTTCGATAAAATACTGGACGGTATCGACAGCAGGGAAATCCTCGATACTTTAATTGTGTATTTTGAATGCAATAAAAATATTGATGAAACCGCCGCCCGACTTTACGCCCATAAAAACACGATTAAGTACCGCCTCCAGCGGGTTCATGAGCTGACGGGGCTGGATGTCAAGGACTTCAACGACAGCATAAAGCTGTACATGGCGGTTATCGCCTACAAGATCCGCCGGCACGCGAAAAAAAGCGGCACCCCGCCGCTTTAAGCACCCCTGTAATGACAGGATATCCGCAGTACACAAAACATCGGCGCGAAGCATGGGCCATATCGGTAACGCGGGGTGTCAGATGAAAGAAACACCACTGTGTGGTATTTCTTTCATCTGACAGGACCCCACGAAACGTATTTCCGTGCTTCTGTGCCGGATAATGCGAATGCTGCGGATATCCTGTATCCCTACACTGCCTTTACCAGGGTTTTTTCCTTTTTTGAGGGAATTTCAGGTTCATCCTTCACGAATTCACCGTTACCGTATTCTTCATAGGCCTTCCGCAGTTCCCACTGTTTGTTCATTACCACCGGCCCGTACCAGGCAACCGGTTCGCCGATGGGCTTGCCGCTGATAAGCAGGAACTGGACCCATTCATCATTGGAAGTAATGAGAATATCATTCCCGGAATTGTCGTACATGACCAGTTTTCCGTCATCGATGAGGCAGTCCTTGTCTTCAAAATCCATGTACCCCCTGCCGATTTCACTGAAGGCGAAAGGGTCCGTATGCTTATCGAAATAGGCACTCCCTTTTACCACAAAGGCAATTACCGTGTGGTCCGTGGCGGCGGGATAAATAAAAGGCGTGTGGGGCGGAATTATTATGTCAAGGAATTTCAGGTCAATATGGTCGTTCTGGACCGGTCCGAGAAGGCCATTGTAATTGCCGGAAATCATGCGGGCGGTGATCTTGCTATCGATCGCCACTTCCGGAATGGTGCTGGCCTTGAAATTCTGGTAAACAGGTTTTTCCCATTTACTGCCCGCGGGTGTATTGATCCAGAGCTGGAACCCGCTGACCTGCCCCTTGGAATCTCCCAGAGGGGTTTCCTGGTGGATGATTCCGCTTCCGGCATTGACCTGCTGGACGCCCCCGGCTTTTACCACCATCCGGTTTCCCAGGGAATCCTGGGATTCAAAGGCACCGGCGTGCATGTAGGTAATACATTCAAATCCGCGGTGGGGATGCCATGGGAATCCCTGTTCATACCAATCCGGATCATTTAAATGGAAATAGTCAAGCATGAGGAAGGGATCGGTATCCTTTGGGTTCTGAAAACCGAAGGCCCGTTTCAAGTATACCCGCCCTCCCTCAATCGTGGGTATACTAGACAGAACTTTTTTTACGCGACGATACTTCATATGATGCTCCTGTTTTTAAATACGCAGGGACAAATCATATATAGTAGAAAATTAATTATGCAGAATGTCCCTTCTTTATTGTACGGTCATAATACCATCTTGTTAATATTTTTTAATAATTGGAGTTATTCTCTATTACTTTTGTCAGAAAATACCCCTCAAAAATGGTGATAATTGTGATATTTGTGTTTTTTAAGGATGCTGAAGTTTGGTCCGGCCCGTGGTGGGATCTTACTCCCTTCCGATGTCTTTCCGGTAGGCCATACCGTCAAAACTGACCGCTTCCAGGGCCTCATAGGCTTTGCGCCGCGCGTCATCACCGCCGGTTCCTATAGCGGAAACCGCGAGTACCCTGCCGCCGGATGTGTACAGGCCTGTACCGCCTTTCGGATCATCAGCCAGGGACGCCCCGGCAATAAAAATCTTTGCACCGGTCCCGCGGACCTTTGCTTCATCAACGGAAATACGGTCGCCCCGCCGGTATGCACCGGGATACCCGCCGGCGACCGCCACGGGGGCGCATACGGCGCCGGGCTTCCAAACCAGGGGAAAATCCGAAAGAGAACCGTCGAGTATTGCCCGGCACAGCCCAAAAAAATCGGCATCCATCAGGGGCAGAACCGCCTGGGTTTCGGGATCCCCCAGACGCACATTGTATTCCAGCAGCGAACAGCGGTCTTCCTTCACCATGAGTCCGAAAAAAATGAATCCCCGGTAATCCATGCCTTCCGCTTCCATTCCCCGCAGGGTAGGCTCAAGGACAGCTGTCCGGAAATCCCGCAGTGCCGATTCGGTAAAGTCCGGTACCGGCGCGATGGATCCCATGCCTCCCGTATTGGGGCCCTGGGCTCCGTCGAAACGGCGTTTGTGGTCCCGGGCGGAAACAAAGGGCAGGATAACCCCGCTTTTTCCGGGGCTAACACTGACCGCCGCCAGGATAGAAACTTCCCTGCCTTCCAGGAATTCCTCCAGCACCACCGCTGCTCCGGCGTCGCCGAGGGTTTTTTCCCGCATAAACGCGGTCAGGGCTTCCTCTGTTTCCTCCAGCGTAACGGCTATGACCACGCCTTTTCCCGCGGCCAGGCCGTCGGCCTTTACCACCAGCGGCGCGGCGCCGCTTCGGGAAAAATGTTCCCGGGCCAGGCTGAGGGCTTTCCCCAAATCGCCGGTGGTTTCGCTTTTTGCGGCCCGTACACCGTGGGTTTCCATAAATGATTTTGAAAACGCCTTGCTCGCCTCAAGTTCCGCGGCTTTTTTATCCGGCCCCACTATGGAAAGACCCGCCGCCCTGAAGGCGTCAACGATTCCCTCCGCCAGGGGCGCTTCCGGTCCCACAACGGTAAAGGCGATCCCCCGGTCCCGGGCTAACTTGAGAAGAAAGGTCAAACCTTCTCCCGCGGCGGGGTCACCTCCGGGGATCGGGATATTTTCGCATTTTGCTTCCGCGGCGGTTCCGCCGTTGCCCGGGGCAGCATATACGGTGTCCACATCCGGCGACTGGGCCAGTTTCCAGCAGATTGCGTGTTCCCGTCCCCCGGAACCTATAACCAGGACCTTCATGGTAATCTCCTTTCAGCGTCTTACCGGATTAATGTTTAAAATGCCTGGTGCCGGTAAAGACCATGGCAATGCCCAGCCGGTCGCAGGCTTCGATGGAGAGCTTGTCATTCATTGAGCCGCCGGGCTGGATGATGGCTTTGATACCCGCGGCAGCGGCGGCTTCCACCACATCGGGGAACGGAAAGAAGGCGTCAGAGGCCAGTACCCGCGGGGGGCTTCCGTCGCCGCTGCCGTTTTCTTTTGCCGCCGCAATGACCCCGGCGCTCCGGCCAAGGGCCTGTTCGGCCGCCCAGATCCGGTTCGTCTGGCCGCCGCCGATGCCCACCGCGGCGCTTTCCTTAACCACCACAATGGCGTTTGATTTTACGAATCCCACGGTACGTATGCCGAAGACCATGTCCGGAATATCCCTTTCTTCCGGGGCCGTCCTGGTAACGACTTCCCATTTTTCCAGAAGTGTTCTGTCGGCGGACTGGACCAGCAGCCCTCCGTCCACGGCGATGCATTCAAAGGAATCCTTCGGCGCGGCGGCGGCTTTCATGAGCCGGATGTTTTTCTTTTTTTTGAGTATTTCCAGGGCTCCGGGGGTAAAATCCGGGGCGGCAATTATTTCCAGGAATATTTCCGCCATTTTTTCCGCTGCCGCCTCATCTACCGGGGTATTGCACGCTACGATACCGCCGTAGATGGAAACAGGGTCGCAGATATATGTTTTATCGTAGGCTTCGGAGAGGTTTTTGCCCAGGGCAATGCCGCAGGGAGTATTGTGTTTTACCGCAACGCAGCACACCGGTACGTCCCGCGGAGTTTCCATTCCCGGAACCAGCGCAAGCTCTCCGGTGCCCATGGGAAGGGTGCCGTCCGCGGGCAGCCCATTGGCGCAGACCGCCTTCCACGCGAGATCCAGATCCCTGATATTGTTGTAGCTCAATTCCTTGCCGTGGAGCTGTTCCATGGCAGGCAGCGCCCCGGGTTTATCGGTACTGAAGTACAGCGCCGCTTCCTGGTGGCTGTTTTCACCGTACCGCAGAGTCTGGGATTTTTTCAGGGACATGGGCCAGTACTCGGGGAAGGATTCGTCCAGAAGATACCGGGCAATGGCCGCGTCGTAGGCCGATGTGAGGTCAAAGACCTTTCCCGCCAGTCGTTTTTTGAATTCCGGAGGAACGGTCCCGGTTTTGACAGCAACCAGGGCATCGGCGTAATCCCCGGGGTCCGTGAGGACAATCACATCCCGATAGTTTTTAGCCGCGGACCGGAGCATGGTCGGTCCGCCGATGTCGATAAATTCCACGGTTTCTTCTATTGAAAGACCCGCCTGCACCTTTTCAAAAAATGGGTATAAATTCACGCATACCAGGTCGATGGCTGAAAGGTTCAGGCCTTCCAGGGTTTCCATGTGCTTCGCGTCGTCCCTCCGGGCGAGCAGGCCCGCGTGGATCGCCGGATGCAGGGTTTTTACCCGGCCGTCGAGGCATTCCGGAAAACCAGTGACCGAAGACACATCGGTTACGGCAATGCCGTTTTCCTGGAGGTACCGGGCTGTTCCGCCGGTGGAAAGAATTTCCCATCCCGATCCGGCAAGGCCGGATGCCAGATCAAGGATTCCGTCTTTGTAAAAAACACTGATAAGGGCCCTTCGTTTCATAACCGTTCCTGGTAATAATATTGTGTGCCGGTTCCCGCAGGTTCCGGTGTGGGGTTTCAATTTTCGAAAACTTTTTCCGTCCCGGAGGCCAGGCGTTCCGCCATAAGCGCCGCGGCTTCTACGATGGCGGTATGTTCTTCCCGGTGGATTCTCTCCGCCAGGCTGTCCGGGGTATCCCCGGGCAAAACCGGGACCCGCCGCCGGAGCAGCGCCGGGCCGGTGTCGGTTCCTTCATCAACAATATGCACGGTACAGCCCGATTCGGTTTCCCCGGAATCGAGTACCGCCCTGTGGACCCGGTCCCCGTACATTCCCGGTCCGCCGAATTTCGGGAGCAGGGAAGGGTGAATATTGATTATCCGGCCCGCGTAGGCATGGATCAGTTCCCCTTCAAGAATGGAAAGAAAGCCCGCGAGGATAATCAATACCGCGTCCGTTTCCCGGGCTCTTTTCAGAATACGGTCCGAGAGATCCCGCCGCCGCTGTTCCCGGGGTAATGACGTATCGGGAAGCTCGGTAAAACAGGGAATGTTTTCCGCGGCGGCCCTGGTCAGGGCAAAGGCTCCGGCCCGGTCCGATACGACCCCCCGGATAACCCCGCCGCCGAGGCGGTTTTCTTTTTCCGCGTCCAGCAGCGCCTGGAGATTGGTTCCGTTTCCGGAAACAAGTACCAGGATAGGGATCGCGGAACCGCCGCTCTTATTCAAAGCGTACGCCCCCTGTTTTTCCGGCGGCTTCCGCAACCCTGCCGATCTCCCAGGCGGGATATCCCTGGGAATCGAGGATCTCAATGGCCCCGGGAATATCCCCGGGAGCGATGGCGAGGACAAAACCAATTCCCATATTAAACGTATTGAACATACGCTGCCTGAGGCCGCCGTCGTTTTTCAGCATTTCCGCGCCTCTGCGCTGGGCTTCGTCTCCCCGCAGCCGCGCGGCGGCGCTGCCCTGTTCCGCGTCCCCGGCGCCATAGGCGATCCGCGCGAAAATAGGCGGGATGGTCCAGCTGCCGTTCCGGATCATCGCGTCCATGGGTGAGGCAAACATCCGGGGAATGTTCTCGTAAAATCCGCCGCCGGTAATATGGGCCATGCCGCGGATATTCACCGTTTCCATAAGCCTGAGCACCGGTTTTACGTACAGCCGGGTCGGTTCCAGGAGGGCCATCCCTATGGGCATCCCCCCGAAGTCTTCATCGAGGTCGGGCAGCACCTTCCGTATCAGGCTGAACCCGTTGGAGTGGGGGCCCGAGGACGCGATCCCCAGGAGGGCATCCCCCGGCCGGATGCCGCTGCCGTCGATTATATCCTTGCGGTCAACGATACCCACGGCAAAGCCGGCGATATCGTATTTACCTTCATCGTAAAACCCGGGCATCTCGGCGGTTTCACCGCCCAAAAGTGCCGTGCCTGTTTCCGCGCAGCCCCGGGCCACACCCTTCACGAGGTCCGCGGCAATTCCCGCGTCGAGTTTTCCGCAGGCCAGGTAGTCAAGGAAAAAAAGCGGCTTCGCCCCGTGACAGAGAATGTCGTTTACGCACATGGCGACACAGTCTATGCCGACGGTATCGTATTTTTTCATTCTGAACGCGACGTCCAGCTTGGTGCCGACGCCGTCGGTTCCCGATACGAGGACGGGATCCTCCATGGGGGCGCCGCCGGAACCAATTCCGGAATCGATCAGTTCCTTAAGGGAATACATCCCCGCGAAGCTGCCGAGCCCTCCCAGGACCGCCCGGTTCCGGGTGGCCGCGGCCAGATCCCGGTATTTTTCAACGGCCCGGTACCCTTCCTCTATATTGACTCCGGCGTCTTTATAATCCATCGCTCATTCCTTCCCGGTCCTCCCCGGGAACCGGCATGGGGTATTCCCCGGTGAAGCAGCCTAAGCAGTAACCGCCCATACCGTCCAGGGCTTCCAGGAGCCCCTCCACACTGATAAACGCCAGGCTGTCCGCTCCGATGGCTTCACACAGTTCACTGACGCTGTTGCCGTTGCTGATGAGATCCTTCCGGTGGGGAGTATCAATGCCGAAGTAGCAGGGGCAGCGGACCGGGGGGGAGCAGACCCGGATATGTACTTCCCGGGCGCCGGCTTTGCGGAGAATCGCCACCAGCCGGCGGCTGGTGGTTCCCCGGACGATGGAATCGTCGATGACCACAACCCGTTTGCCCTTGATCTCGCTGTGTATGACATTGTGTTTCACCGATACTGCCCGCTCCCGCAGGCTCTGGTCCGGGGCGATAAAGGTCCTTCCCACGTATTTGCTTTTCACAATACCGAGCCCGTAGGGTGTTCCCGTGGCCCTGCCGTAGCCGATGGCGGCGGGGACTCCGGAATCCGGAACCCCTATGACGAGATCGGCGGCAACCGCCGATTCCCGGCCAAGGATTTCTCCCGCCCGTATTCTCGATTCATACACATCGACCCCGTCGATAACACTGTCCGGACGGGCAAAATACACATACTCAAAGGAACATACCGCCCGCCGGGTTTTTTCGCTGAAGGAAAACGACAGGACCTGTTCCTTGGTGATGATCACCACTTCCCCGGGTTCCACATCCCGGACAAATTCCCCGCCCACCGCGTCGATGGCGCAGGATTCGGAAGCCAGGATCCAGCCGTCTTCGGTTTTGCCGAGGCACAGCGGCCTGATCCCGTTGGGATCCCGGGCGCCGACCAGGGCGTTGTCGGTAAGCACCACCAGGGCGTAGGAGCCTTTGATAAACTGAATGGTATCCGTCAGGGCCTTTTCCAGGCCCTTCCGGTAATTTTTCGCGATGAGATTGACGATGACTTCACTGTCGCTGGATGAGATAAACCCCACGCCGGCGTCTTCCAGGAGCTCCCGGACCACGTCGGCATTGGTGAGGGTTCCGTTGTGGGCCACCGCGATGGAACCCAGCTTGAACCGGCTCACAAAGGGCTGGGCGTTTTCTATAGAGCTCGATCCTGCGGTGGAATACCGGACGTGGCCCACCGCCCCGTAGCCCTTTAACTGGCCGAGAACATCGGGGGTAAAAAACTCACCCACCAGGCCCATGCCCTTGCGGGAATCCATGGCTTCACCGTTTATGGCCGCGATTCCGGCGCTTTCCTGGCCCCGGTGCTGGAGTGAAAAAAGTCCGTAGTATACCAGGGGAACCACATCCCGCTGTGTATTCTGGCTGAAAATACCGAACACCCCGCATTCTTCGTAGAGCTTGTCGTCTCCGTCACCGGGGATGGGGCCCATATTGTTTCCGTTTACCAACTTCACACACTCCATTCATGCCGGGAATCCCCGGCCGCTGGCTCAGCTGTCGATCCGGTTAAGGATTTCGACGTACGCTTCCCTGACATTTCCCAAGTCCCGGCGGAACCGGTCCTTGTCGAGTTTTTCATTTGTCTCCGCGTCCCAGAACCGGCAGGTATCCGGGGATATCTCATCCGCCAGCACCAGTTCCCCGGCGCCGGTTCTGCCGAATTCAAGTTTGAAATCGATAAGCCTGATTCCCCGCTTGAGGAAAAAGGCGCTCAGCACTTCGTTGACCTTTGCGGCGTACCCGAAGATCTGGTCCACTTCCTCAAAGGTCGACGCCCCGATGGCCACCGCGTGGTGGGTGTTGATCAGGGGATCTCCCAGGGAATCATCCTTGTAGGACAGCTCAAAAACCGTGGTCTTCAGTTCGCTGCCCTCCGCGAGGCCGAGGCGTTTTGCCATGGACCCGGCGGCGACATTGCGGACGATCACTTCCAGCGGGATGATCCGCACCTTCCGGCATACCATATCCCGGTCCGAAATCCGGCTGATAAAATGGGTGGGCACGCCGTTTTCTTCCAAGAGTTTGAATATTTCAGCGGCGATCTTGTTGTTCAGAATCCCCTTGTCCTCAATGGCGCCTTTTTTCTCACCGTTGAACGCCGTGGCGTCGTCCTTGTAGTGGATAATGACGAGATCATTGTCATTGGTGGAAAAAACCTTTTTGGCCTTGCCTTCGTACAGTTCATCCCCCCGGACGAGATCCGGAGAACCTTTCGCGTCGGTCATAACTCAACTCCTTGGCCTTGTTCCCGGGCAAAATCGGCTTTCATCCGGTCCCGGAAGGCAATTATCTTCTCCCGCAGGGGTTCATATTTGAGGGCAAGCATCTGGCAGGCTAAATACGCCGCGTTTGCCGCGTTATCCACCCCAACCGTGGCAACGGGGATGGGTTTGGGCATCTGCACTATGGAAAGCAGGGCATCCATACCGCCCAGTCCGCCGCTGCTCACGGGCACGCCGATTACCGGGAGGATGGTCATGCTGGCGATAACCCCCGGAAGGTGGGCCGCCAGGCCCGCGCCGGCGATTATCACTTCGGTTCCGTCCTTTTCGAGGGTTTCGATGGTTTCCCTGAGCAGTTCCGGCACCCGGTGGGCGGACAGAATATGGGCAGAATAGGATACGCCGAATTCCCTGAACACATCGGCGGCTTTTTTCATGACTGGTGAATCTGATTTTGAACCGAAGATAATTGCGGCTTTCACGGACTGGGGCCTCCAGAATATAGATAGCATGGCCGCTGCAGGCCATACCGAAGACATCTGCCCCGGCCCCTAAAGCAAAGTGCGAACGATTTCTGTTAGCCCATAGTCGGGATGTTTTGGAAGGTTTTCCATGATTCCTGGAACAATGCCTTCCCTGGCTACCCGGTAGAAACGCCCCGACCGTATTACGGGACATATATGGACCGATGGCGTAATTGTCACCCCTAAAATACCATGGAACCGGTATGAGTACAAGGGGGAGCACCGGACTGTTTATACAGCAAGCACACAGGTATAACCGTGTCTGCGGGTCCTGTCGTACAGCAAAGGGGCTGGCTCCTCGTCGGCCTTCGGCCTCGGAAGTCGCTCAGCCCCTTTGCTGTACGACACCCGGCGTCACCATTGCGGCCGTGTACTTGCTGCCTTTACCTGCGCGGAATAGCCGGTTCAGGAGGGCTGCTCCCCCTCACTCCAGCCTTGCCGCACTGTCTCTGGAGTTTTGCTCCGCAAAACTCCTAAAAGACTTGCCGCCGCTAGCGGCAAGTCTTACGCTGCCCCCACTTCTGGTTCCTGGGTGCGGAGACGCTTGTTCCGTATGGGTAATTTCAAGGCTGTCTTTTTATCTTGGCCGCGGATGATTCACCGTGTCTTTTGGCTGGATAATCAAACCCGCAACGGCTATATTTCTTCCATAAGAATATGCCGCATTTATTCGGCGCAAGTTGTCCGTGTAGTCGGCATATAGAGTATTATATCTTTTCGTGTATATAGTAGGTTATAAGACGATGAATGGAAAAAATATTAAAATAATAAGTAATTCTATTTATTGCAATGCGCCAAATTGGTTAAACATTTCTAATAACAAAGAATATATTATATTGAGCAAATCAACAACAAAACAGGAAATAGATTTATTTTTATTCAGTTTATTTGTTTATAATAACATTTCATTTACTGATAACCCAAAAAAAAGTTTTCAGAACCTAATAAATGGATTTGACAAAGAAGAAGTTGTTTTAGGCGGCGGTTTAATGTTTTGTAATAATGACGTGGAAATTTTACCAAGTTGCTGTTGCGGATTGGAGCAATGGCAAGAAGTAATAGCTGATATTTCTCATAGGAAAACGGTATGGTTGGGGCATGATCCTTTTCCAACCATTGAATATAAAGATAATTCTATTATTGTCTGGTCTGATGATTGCTTAGGGATATTTGGCTCAGCGAAATCAAAAAGTGATTTACAAAGTATTGAGTTTACAAATGGTGAAGTAATTAGTTCTCTTGCTCAGCTAGAAATCGATGTGAGTGAGTTTATTACAATACCGTTGTACGGCAGGGTAAAAGAAATAGGCAGTCATGTCTCTGAGGCATTGATGGCCGCTTTAATGAAATGGTTTGGTACCAGCGAATAAGTATGAAAGAATACCAACCCGCCGTTTATGCTGAGTGCTTCGCAGGGGGTTTTACTTCGCCTGACAAACGCTATGTGAAATGCTGTACTCGAATGTTAAGAGAAGAAACATGAAAAAATTAAAATGTATAATAGAAACTGTTCTTGATAAGATTTCCGATATTCTTTTGCCTCTGTTTGTTATTGGAATGTTTGTTCTTGTGTTTTATGAGATGCTGCCGAAAGAAGAAACACTTGGTCAAACAGTAATTTTGCTATTACATAATATTAAAAAGAATATCATACTATTAATCAGCAGTATTATTTTAGGAACTTTTTTTGCTTTATTACTCATAAAAATTAAAAGAAATAAAAATAATATATTTTTTCCCAAAATGGATGTGCTATATATTTTTCTTGCTTTCACTATATTAATGATACTGATACTTATTCGTTCAAACCATCCGGCTACCCTTTTGATTCCATTTGTTTTTCTGCTACTAATAATACAGGGGATGGCTGAATATTATAAAATTGATGGTGAAATGTTATATGTGAAAAGAGGAATAGGAAACAAGCCGGAAGTAATAAATATTAAAGATATTTCATCAATAGGACTTTTGACTGATAAGTCCGGTGAAGGAAGTGAAACGTTTATCGTCATTTATCTATATAATAATCAAAATAATAATCAAATGCTAAAACTTCGTGAAAATATTGAGAATCGAAATCTTTTTATTAGAAAATTATTAGAAATAAACAAAAATATTTCCATACCTGTTTATGATACAGTAAATTTTAAAAAAAATGGCGTTACTTTAGGAAAATATATTTATGATGATCTGCTTAATGGTAGAGGGAAGAAAATTCTTGAAAAAATATTACTTGCATCAGTTTTAATAGCGATTTTCTCAATTGATTTCTATATCTTACTAAGAATGATAACAAATAAGTAGCATTTCGCAAAACAACGTGTATCAGCTGCGGGCCTCCCGTTGGTCGGCTCCTCGGGGTTCGCTGCACCTAACAGATGTTATGTGAAATACTAGCAAAACCGGGTAAAAAATTATAAGAATAATATATAGACAACTTTCTGAAAAATAAGGAGTATGATTTATGAATGTATTTTTATATGTATTGGATACCCTGGCGGATTGGGAAATATCTTTTCTTATTGCAGAAATTAATAGCGGAAGATATTTAAAAAAGAATATTGAAAAACCTAAAATAATAAAAGTTGGAAATAATTTAAACCCAATAAAAACAATGGGCGGAATTGAAATTATTCCGGATATTGATGTGGATAATGCAGATATAAAAAAAGGTGATTTAGTTGTATTGCCTGGCGCGGAAACCTGGCAAAACGGGAATAATCAGAAAATTATCGATAAAATAAAAGGGAATACGGAAATTATTGTTGGGGCAATCTGCGGGGCAACAGCGGCATTGGCTGAAAATGGAGTATTGGATATTAAAAAACATACAAGTAATGATAAAGAATATTTAAAAATGGTTTGTAAGAATTATAGCGGAGAAAATTTGTATGAATATAAACCTGCTGTTGTTGATGGAAATTTAATAACCGCAACTGGAATAGCTCCTTTAGAATTTACATACGAAATTATAAAGAAAATAAATGTAATGGAAGATACTACGTTACACGCATGGTATTATTTATTCAAAACAAATGAAGCAAAATATTTTTTTGAATTAATGAAATCACTGGAATAAAAATAACGGTGTACGCCCGTACTTCACATAGCAACGTGAATCCACGGTTGCTCGCTGGCATGTGTTCAGCTGGGCTGCGTTTGTTCCGCGTCTTACTCCGGGTTTTCGTTTGCCTGTATATTCTTCGGTTTTAATAATGGTATACTTATAGTACAATTGTTTCCGAACACCAGTTTTACCGGAGGATTACGGCTATGGCATATTATATCGGCGTTGACTGCGGAACCCAGGGCACAAAGGCTGCAATTTATGATCCCGATTGTATGGAATTTCTCGGTGAAGGCTACGCGCCCCATGAGATAGCCGCCAACGAGCGCGGCGGCCGGGAGCAGGATCCCCAGTGGTGGATCGATGCCCTGAATACGGCCATGGAAACGGCCCTGGCGTCCCTGGACAGCGGGAAACGGAAAATGATCCGCGGGATCGGGGTTTCCGGGCAGCAGCATGGGCTCGTTATCCTGGACAGCGGGAAAAAAGTCCTCCGCCGGGCGAAACTCTGGAATGATACGGAAACCTCCGGCGCCAACCAGCGGCTCATTGATGCCGCCGGCGGTCCCCGGGGAGTCATCGAAAAAATCGGGACGGCCATTCCCGTGGGCTACACCGCTTCGAAGCTCGTCTGGCTTAAGGAACACGAACCGGAGGTTTTCGGCAGAATCGCCTATGTGTTCAACCCCAAGGATTACATAAACTTCTATTTAACCGGTATTATCGCCACCGACGCGGGAAGCGCTTCCGGTACCGGGTACTACGATACCATCAATAAGGAATGGAACGATACCATGGTATCCCTGATAGATCCCGCGTTAAAGAAGGCCCTTCCGCCGGTTCTCGGGGATACCGAAGCCGTGGGGCCTATTGCCGCGGCTGTCGCGGAACGGTTCGGGCTGGACCGGAACTGTATCGTCGCCCCCGGCAGCGGCGACAACATGATGGCCGCGGTGGGCACCGGCAACGTCGAGCCCGGTATCGCCACCATGAACCTGGGAACCTCCGGGGTGCTGAGTATTTTCACCGACCAGAAGCCGGTGGGGTACCCTGAAATAATCCAGATCCAGAATTCGATTCCCGGCGGATGGATCCCCACGATCTGCACCATGAACGCCACATCGGCCAGCACCGCGGTGCAGGAGCTGTTCACCCTGGATCTCGCGGCCTTTGACAACGACATGGCCGCCGCTCCCATCGGCTGCGGGGGAGTGACCATGCTCCCGTTTTTCAACGGGGAACGCACCCCCAGCCTTCCTTCCGCAAAGGGGAGCATTACCGGACTGACCATGACCAACTTTACCCGGCCCAACCTTATCCGCTCCGCCGCCGAGTCCGTGGTGTTCGGGCTCCGCTGGGGATGCGACCTGCTCCGGGAAAAGGGAATCGCCTTCCGCCAGCTCCGGCTCGTGGGGGGCGGCAGCAACAGCGCGCCCTGGCGGCAGATAACCGCGGATATCTTCGGAGCGGACATCATCGGGGTCCGCGGGAAGGAAGCGGGCGCCTTCGGCGGGATCATCCAGGCCATGGCCGTCTGCGGCGAAGGATCGGTCCCGGATCTCTGCGCCAGACACATTCAGCTTGATGAACGAAAACAGGCGCATCCGGACCGCGGCAATACCGAAAAATACGAAGCCGTATACCGCGGGTATCTGGACGCCCGCAAGCAGCTGTACGGTATTTAGTTATACCGAACTTTCCCGCAGTATCAGCTCCGGCTCCAGTACCGCGGATGTCACTTTCTCACCGTGAGCCATGCGGTACAGATATTCCGCGGCCAGTATCCCGACCTGTTCCTTGGGCTGGCTTACGGTGGTTAGGGTGCGGTACCCCTGGAGCTCGGTAAATTCCATGTTATCGTATCCGACAATCGAAATATCCTCGGGAATCCGCTTTCCCATCTCCACGCAGGCCCGCATGGCGCCCATGGCGGCGTAATCAGTAGCCGCCACTATGGCGCTCAGGCCGGGATTTCTGGCGAGGATCTTTTTCGCCGCCCCGTATCCGCCTTTGAAGGTAAGATCACAGGAGATGACGAACCGCTTAAAATCCGTCCATCTGCCGCCTTCCGTATACGCCCGGACGTACCCCTTATACCGGTCGGCGACTTCCTCGAAATGAGGATCCCGGTAGGTAAGAAATCCGATGCGTTCGTGGCCCCGGTCCAGAAGGTATTGTACCGCCCGGTACATTCCCTGTTCGTTGTTTACGGTTATTGAAGGAATCGCCAGTTCCGGGATGGTCCTGAGTATCTGAATAATGGGAATCCCCTGGCGGATAACTTCCTTGTACGATTTTATAGCCCGACGGTCGGGAAGGCATACAATGCCGTCGACCTGCCGGTACATAAGGCGTTCCAGGCTTTTTTCAATAGTCGGTATGTCGCTGTCCAGAAATGAAATATCGCTGAATTTCGTACTGGCCAGAAGAACCGCGTAATTCAGTTCGATGCATTTGCGCTCCATCCCGGCGATAATCGTATGCACGAAACTCAAATCAAGATAGGGAAGGTTCACCCCGAAGAGGTAACTCTGGTCGCTGACAAGACCCCGGGCCATAAGGTTCGGCCGGTAATCCAGTTTGCGCGCAATGGATAAGACCTTTTTTCTGGTGGCGTCGCTTATGCTGCCGGAATCGTTCAGCACCAGTGAAACCGTCCGGAGGGATACCTCGGCCTGGGCGGCGATGTCTTTTATGGTAACCCGTTTCTTTTTTTTTATTTTGCCCGACGGGCGGCTTCCTGATTCATCCATAAACAGTTCCTTGCGGAAAAAATTTGACAACCGGTAAATTCTGCCGTACACTCATTTTTAATGTTTAGGTATAACGTTATACTACTAGTATAACGTTATACCAGAGGATAACGCAAAATGCAAGAATTTTTGAACCAATACAAGGATGAACTGCTCCGCAAGGTTATTCCCTTCTGGATGGCACACTCCAGGGATGATGAATACGGCGGATACCTGACCAGCCTTGACCGGGACGGAACGGTGTTCGATACGGATAAATGGATGTGGCTCCAGGGCCGGGAAATCTGGACCTTCGCGACTCTGTATACCAAGGTGGAGCGGCGCCCGGAATGGCTCGCCATGGCGCTCCACGGCGCCGATTTTATCCGCCGCTTCGGGACGGACGGGAACGGAGACTTTTATTTCGGACTCACCCGGGACGGGAAGCCCCTGGTGCAGCCCTACAATATTTTCTCCGACTGTTTCTGCTGCATGGGCCTCGTTGCCCTGGACGCCGCCCAGCCCGGTTCGGGCTACGGCGCGGAAGCCAAGAAAATATTCCAGCGCATCCTTGACCGGAGAGACAATCCCAAAGGGAAATATAATAAACTCTACCCCGGCACCAGGCCGCTCAAAAGCTTCTCCCTGCCCATGATACTCTGCAACCTTGCGCTGGAAATGGAACCCGTCCTGGGAAGCGAGTACGTCAACCGGCTCGTCCGGGATCTGGCGGCTGAAATTATGCGGGATTATTACAAAGAAGAATTCGGCTGCGTCCTCGAGAACGTCGCTCCCGACGGTTCCTTTGTGGATTCCTTTGAGGGCCGGACCCTTTCGCCTGGTCACGGAATCGAAGCCATGTGGTTCCTCATGGACATCGGCGAACGCCTGGGCGATACGGGCCTTATCCGGCGGGCCGCGGATATTACTCTGCAAACTCTGGAAAAAGGATGGGACCGGGAGTTCGGGGGAATTTTCTATTTCCTTGATGTAAAGGGAAAGTACCCGCTTCAGCTTGAATGGGACCAGAAACTCTGGTGGGTCCATCTGGAAAGTCTGGTGGCATGCTGCAAAGGCTTTCTGCACACCGGCGACGGCCGTCTTGAGGAATGGTTCAGGCAGATCCACGGGTACACATGGGATCATTTTGCGGACCCCGAATACCCAGAATGGTACGGGTATCTGTCACGCCATGGAAACACGCTTTTCCCGTTTAAAGGCGGAAAATGGAAGGGCTGTTTCCATCTTCCCCGGGCATTGCTGCAGATATGGAGGACCCTGGAAAAAATGTAATAGCGCAGCCGGTTCTGCCGGACTGCCTAAAAAAGAAAAGGAGAAGGTTGTATGAAAAGGATAAGAAGCAAAGTTCTGGTTTTGGTATCCGTTTTCATTATCGGGATTACCGGGTTTGCCGCGGCCGGCGGCGGCGGCGAGAAGGGTGAAAAAAAAGTCACCATCGGTGTTTCGCTTCCGACCCAGCGTGAGGATATTTGGGTAAAGGGCAAGGAAGCCATGGAAGCCGAAGCAAAACGGCTTGGCGTGGATGTTAAGATTATGCTCGCCGACGCCAACGTGGCCGAGCAGGCAAGCCAGGTTGAAAACCTCCTGTCTCAGGGCATCGACGTACTCATCCTTGCCCCGGTAGACTCCGACGCGGTTTCAACCCTGGTGGACAAAGCCAAGGACGACAATGTCCCGGTGATCAACTTCGCCCGGCTGGCCAACAACTGCGATGTGGATTACTACATCACCTTCGACAACGTCATGGTCGGTGAGCTCCAGGGTGAGTATCTTCTGAACAACATTCCCGACGGCAGTAACATCATCGTCATGTCCGGGGCTCCCACGGACAACCTGGCGGGGCTCTTCAAACGAGGCGCCATGAACAAGATCACCCCCGCGGCGAACGCCGGAAAGGTTAAGATCGTCGCGGAACAGGCGGTCGAGAACTGGCTTCCCGAAAACGCGATGAAGATCGTCGAAAACGCCCTGACCCAGAACCGCAACAATATCCAGGGAATCCTCGCGCCCAACGACGGAACCGCCGGCGGCGCGATCCAGGCGCTGGATGCCCAGGGACTCAAAGGCAAAGTAGTTGTTACCGGACAGGATTCCGAAGCCGCCGCGGTACGGCGCATCCTCGCCGGCGAACAGTCCATGACTATCTTCAAGGACATCCGGGAACTGGCCATCGCCTCCATCCAGGCGGCCAACAAATACGCCCTCAAGGATACCCAGGGGCTGGAAGTTTCCGGAACGACCAACAACGGCAGGATGGATGTTCCCACCCTGTTTATTCCCCCCACCATTATCACAAAAGACAACGCCGTTGATGTGCTGGTTAGGAGTTCAGGATATCTGAAGGAATCCGATATCAGGTAAAACTTTGTACAGTATGCGCGGGACAACCCGTGCATACTGTTTTATTTCCACGCGCAGGATTTAAACATGGCTGAACATATTTTGGAATTCCGGGATGTGGGAAAACAATTCGCCGGAGTCCGTGCCCTGGATAAGGTCAGTTTCTCGGTTGACGCGGGGGAGATACACGCCATTGTCGGCGAGAACGGCGCGGGGAAATCGACCCTCATGAAAATCGTGAGCGGATTCTATCCCGCCGGAACCTACGAAGGCAGCGTTTTTATAAACGGGCAGGAAATTCAGTTTAAGGATATCGCCGACGCGGAATCCGCCGGAGTCGCTATCATATACCAGGAACTGGCCCTGGTCCCCAAACTCAATGTAATCGATAATATTTTTCTCGGGCATGAACTAAAAACAGCCCGGGGTTCCATCGATATGATGGCCCAGAGCAAACGTACCCAGGAACTTCTGGAATTGCTTGGGCTGGATGTCAATCCCTTCCTTCCGGTCCAGGAACTCGGGGTCGGACAGCAGCAGCTCATAGAAATTGCCAAGGCCATAAACAGGAACGCGCGGATCATTATTTTCGATGAGCCCACCGCGGCATTAAATGAAAAAGAAAGTTACCAGCTCCTGGATCTGATCCGGGACTTTAAAGCAAAGGGCATTACTTCAATTTACGTTTCCCACAAACTTGAGGAAGTCCTCGCCGTTGCGGACCGGCTCACGATTCTCCGGGACGGCAGTACGGTTGAGACCGCCCCGGTAAAGGGCAATGCCGCCATGAATGAAGGGCTGATTATTTCCTACATGGTGGGCCGGACCATAGAGAACCGGTTCCCCTGGGCGGAAAAACATCCCGGAGATGTGGTGCTCGAAGTCAGAAACTGGACCGTGCCGCATCCTGTGCTGGAACACAAGAATGCCCTGGAAAATATAAACCTCTCCGTGCGGAAAGGTGAAATTGTCGGCCTCGGCGGCCTTATGGGTGCGGGCCGTACCGAGTTTGCCCTCAGCCTTATCGGGCTTTACCAGAAGCCGGTTACGGGTACTCTCGCCATCGACGGCCGGGAAGAGCGGATAAACAATCCCAACGACGCCATCCGGCGGGGCCTGTGTTACCTCACGGAGGACCGGAAAGGCAAAGGCCTCATTCTGTTTAATTCAATAAAAACAAACATGACCTTGGCAAGTCTTAAGCAGTTTACCCATTTTTCGCGGATCAATCCCATGCAGGAGGACGCCGCCGCCCAGGGTATGGTTTCGGGGCTTTCCATCAAGTCGAGTTCCCTGGAACAGCTGGCGGGCAACCTTTCCGGGGGCAACCAGCAAAAGGTTGTTCTGGCCAAATGGCTGCTGGCGCAGCCCAAGGTACTTATCCTCGATGAGCCCACCCGCGGGATTGATGTAGGGGCCAAGTATGAAATTTACGAACTCATGAACCGGCTCACCGCCGACCAGGGGGTGGGTATACTGATGATCTCCTCGGAACTGCCGGAACTGCTGGGAGTCTGCGACCGGATTATCGTTATGCATGAAGGAGAACTGGCCGGCGAGCTGGACAGGAAAAACGCGACCCCGGAATTATTCATGAAATACGCTACAGGAGTACAGTAATGCCATCAATACAAAGCAGCGGTATCCGATCGGTGATACGGAAATATTCCATGTATTTTGCCCTGGTGATCATCATGATCGTTTTTTCCGTGACCACCGGCGGTACCTTCCTAACCCCGAGGAACCTGACGAACCTCATGTTCCAGACTTCCTATATAGCGGTTCTGGCCATTGGTGTGGTTCTCGTAATCATCGCGGGCCATACGGACCTGTCCCTGGGATCCCTCACCGGGCTTCTGGGCGGAATCATGGCGGTTCTGCAGGTCAAGTTCGGCTGGAGTACCCCCATGGTGATTCTGGCGGGCGTGCTCATCGGCATGACCTTCGGCGCGTGGCACGGATTCTGGATTGCCTTCCAGCGGATTCCCGCCTTTATTGTCACCCTGGCGGGCATGCTTTCCTACCGCGGCGTTCTTATCATGCTCACCGGCGGCGAAACCATTGCCCCTATGCGGGACAGCTTTAAAATGATCGGCCAGGGGTATCTTCCGCGGATCAGCCAGGATCTTCCGTTCCACGATACCACCATGATCCTCGGCGTTCTGGCGGTGGCTGTTTTTATCGGATTCCAGATACACAACCGGAGGCTCCGGATAAAACACGGATTCCCCGTGGGAAAGGCTCCGGCATTCGCCGCGGGAATCGGTCTGGCTTCGGCGGCTATTCTCGGCGCTTTTTTAATGATTGCCCTGTACCGGGGAATTCCCTATTCGGCGCTGCTGCTTATTTTTCTGACCCTTATCCTCCATTATGTCTCCACCCGCACACCCTTTGGGCGGTATGTATTCGCCATCGGGGGCAATGTCGAGGCGGCCCGGCTTTCGGGGATCAATATCAGGAAGGTTAATTTCAGCCTGTACGTTCTTATGGGCTCCCTGGCGGCGGTATCGGGCATGCTTTTTACCGCCCGGCTCAATTCCGCCACCGCCAGCGCCGGAACGATGTTTGAATTCGACGCCATAACCGCGGCGATTATCGGCGGCGCCAGTGTCATGGGCGGCGAGGGCAGTGTCATCGGGGCCGTGATCGGAGCCCTGGTTACGGGGTCCCTCAACAACGGCATGGGGCTTATGAATATTCCCACCGACCGCCAACAGATCATCAAAGGCCTTATCCTGCTGCTGGTGGTGTGGTTTGATATCGGCATGCGGAAGAAACGCCGGTAATTCATACTTCTATTTCATGTAATATATATATTATATGCAAAACACCTAAAATTACGTTCTTTTAAAAGACGGATTTTAGGTGTTTTTTTATCTTTAGTGTAATTTAATACTAAAAACAATAAAATAAACTGGAAATAAAATTCCCCCTCCGCCATAATAAATAGATGGATTATACAGTTGCCGAAGCCTGCTGACTGGATTCCCGTTAAAGGATTATACCATCGCCGCAGGCCGCTGCTGTTAATACTATTTAAGGAGAAGTACATGAGAAAACTAGTAGCCGTCAGCTTGCTGCTGCTCACCGCGCTTTCCGGTGTTTTTGCCGGAGGCGGAAGTGATTCCGGATCGGGCGGGGAAAAGAAACCTGTGGTCATCAATATGTGGACCCATGAGGATCCGAACCGCCAGAAAATGGAGGAACAGTTCGCCAAAGAATACATGGCGGCCAATCCCCACGTAACGATCAATTATTCGGTTTATCCTTCCACCAATATCCAGGATCTCATTCCCACCGCGTACGCGGCCCGGAACGCGCCGAGCATCTGGAACCTGGAACTCCAGAAAGCCTATCCGATTTTTATGCAGGGCCTCTGCGCCCCCATTCCGGTAAAGGAACTGGGATATAGGAACGAACAGGAACTGATCAATTCCTACCTGCCCGGCATGCTTGATCCCGTAATGGACAAGGACGGCAAACTCTTCGGCCAGAAGGGTGCGATCTACGGCCTTCCCCTGGAAATGGTCAACTTCTGCATCTACCTGAACAAGAAGATCTTCCGCGACGCCGGCCTCAATCCCGAACGGGATTATCCCAAGACCTGGGAAGAAATGATGACGGTTTCGGAGAAGATCGTCCGCCGGAACGGCAACATCATCACCCGCCGGGGATTTGATTTCCGCTATGGCGACTATCTTATTTCCTGGGTTCCCATGGTGGAACAGCTCGGCGGCAAAGTGATCAGCGACGACGGGAAAGAAGCGATCATCAACGAAGCGGCCTGGACCAAGGTGCTGACCTATATGCAGCAGTGGGGCCCCAACGGCAAGAACCTCGGTTCCCCCACCTATACCGCCGCCCGCCGCCAGTTTGACAACGACCAGAACGAAATCGCCATGCACCTTTCGGGCATTTACCAGGAAGCCCGGATGCGGACCGCGAACCCCGCGTTCTACAACAGCGACGACTGGATGGTTATTCCCTATCCGGTGTTCCAGGGCGGAAAGCATATTTCCAACACCTATTACTTCCAGTACTACATGGTTAACTCCCAGATCCCCCTCAACGAACAGATTGAGTCCTGGAAATTTGTGGCCTACATGCTGAGCCACGGTGATATGTATCTGGAAACCGTCGCCCTGACCCAGCCCACCAAGGCGGTCATGGAAGGTGAACTGTTCCGGAGCATGCCCTACAGCGACGTGTTCAAGGATGACCTGAATTACGCCGGTGTGGTGTACCACTCGGGATTCAGCTGGAGAATCAATGAACTCATCAAAGCCGCCATTGAGGAGGTTATGATGAGCAACAGTGATCCCGCCGCGGCGGTGGCAAAACTCAAGAGAGACGCCCAGGCTGTGGTAAACGAAAACCTGTAATCGCTTAAAGAAGGGGCGGTGTTTTCCAGAGGGAAAGTGCCGCCCCGTTTTTTTTATGAGGGGGCCTTTATAATGTCTGCAGAAATTAAAAAGCCGAGAAAAAGCGGCCTTGAATGGAAGCTGGCCCGCTGGGGCTGGTATTTCGTTATTCCGGGATTGGTATTTTTCGCTATCTTTTCATTTTATCCGATTATTAACGCCTTTTATCTGAGTTTTCATAGAAAGAACATGATCTCTCCCTTGCCCCCTGTGTTTGTGGGGTTTGATAATTATATATCAATTCTGAAGCTGCCAAGCTTCTGGAATTCTATCCAGGCGACGCTGATCTTTACCCTGGGAACTTTTATTCCCCTGGTTATCGTCAGTTTGATTCTGGCAACGTTTATCACGCGGCAGAAACGGTTCGCCCGGGGATGGCAGCTCATCTATTATTCCCCCGCGGTGCTGTCCTCCGCCGTCGCCGCGTTGATCTGGATGATCATTTTCCAGCCCACAGGTATTGCCAACCAGTTCGTTAACGCTATCCTGTTTACCAGCGGCGTCGACCGGCAGTGGCTGTCCAACGGAAACATGGTCCGGATTTCAACAATGATTGTCTATTTCTGGAAGTACGTCGGGTATTTTACGATCCTTTTTATGACGGGACTTACCAAGATTCCCCAGGTCATATATGAAGGGGCCACCATTGACGGCGCCGGGCGGTTCCAGACTTTCTTCAAGATAACCCTGCCGCTGCTTAAACCCACCACGGTAATGGTTTCGGTCATGGCCATGCTCCAGTGCCTCAAGACGTTCTCCACCCAATACCTCTTTACCCAGAGCGGCGCGCCGAGGGCGCCCATCGATGTTATCACCCTTAACATCTATACCACCGCCATGCGGGAGTACAATGTGGGCCGGTCATCGGTTATGAGTATTCTGCTGTTTTTAACCATGCTCATTCTCACCATCATTCAGCTCCGCGCGTCACGCAGTGATGACGTGAGCTATTAAGGAGGCTTTCCATGTCAGATACCCACGCCGGTTACAAGCCTTCAAAGATACCGAATATTATCGTTAAGATTTTTCTTATTGTAATAGCGGCCTTTATTCTGCTGCCCATGCTGTTTATGCTCACCGCCGCGTTTATGCCGGCCAATGAAATCACGAAGATGCCCTACCGGTGGATTGCTTCCCGGATCGAATGGTCGAATTTCTACAAGGCCGTCGCGGGCAATGACGGGAGCTTTGTTTTCATCAGAAATGTGATGAACTCCCTGATCGTCTCGGTCACTGTTTCCGTATCGACCGTCCTTCTGTCCTCCCTGACCGGGTACGGCCTCGCCAAATTCCGGTTCCGGGGACGGAACATTGTTTTTATGGCAATCATGATGACCATGATGATTCCCTTTGAGACCATCATGGTGCCCCTGTACATGGTGGTCCTCAATCTGGGACTGCAGAACACCTACCGGGGCCTGATTGTGCCCTTCCTGATGAACGCCTTCGGGGTGTTTATGATGCGCCAGTATCTCCAGACCTTTCCCAAGGATATGCTCGACGCCGCCCGGATCGACGGCTGCACCGAGCCGGGGATTTTCGTCAAAATCGTTATGGTGAATTCCGGGCCCGCCCTGGCGAGCCTGGCGATCCTGACCTTCCGGCAGCAGTGGGACAACCTCATGTGGCCCCTGATGGTGGCCCAGGAAAAACGGCTTAAAACGATTCCGACCTATATCGTCAGCTTCGCGGAGGAAAAATTCGCCGATGAGGGCGCCATGATGGCGGTGGCTCTGCTGGCCAGTATTCCCGTTATTATCCTGTTCCTCACCCTGTCCAAGTATTTCGTGGGCGGTTCCAGCGTGTATTCCGCCGGAAAGGAATAAGGGTTCTCGGAACCACGGAGAATGTAATTTCGTTGTATACAAAGAAATTACATTCTCCAGTATGCATTCAGGGAAGCCCTCTGAAAACTTCAGTTTTCAGAGGGCTTTTTTCATCCCGCCTCAAAGACAGCCGCGGTTTTTTTATTTTACTGACGCCAGATATACCCGGGCTTCGTAGGGCCTGAGGGCTTCGCCGGAATCACTGGAATCGCCGTAGTTCCCGATGAGCAGTTCCCCGGCGCCGGCCGTCAGCGCGGAAATATCCGGGCCGTCCGCGGGCTGGCCGGTGAAGTTGCAGAGTACCAGGAGAACCGCATCCCCGCGGCGGCGGCGGTAGGCGTAGACAGCTGTATCCTCCGGAAGGACCAGCTCGTAGGAGCCGTAGACAATCACCGGATAGCTTTTCCTGAGGCGGATCAGCTCCCGGTAAAAACTGAAGATTGAATTGGGATCGTCCGTCTGCCCGGCGGCATTGATTTCCCGGTAATTCGGATTGACCGTGATCCAGGGTGTTCCGGCGGTAAAGCCGGCGTTGGGGCCGCCATCCCACTGCATGGGAGTCCGGGCGTTGTCCCTGCCGGATTTCCGGATGTATTCCATCATTTCGTCGTGGGTGAATGCCCCCTGTTCGGTTACCTTTTCCCGGTAGGCGTTGAAGATTTCCACATCCCGGTAGTGTTCCAGGGATTCCATGGGCGCGTTGGTCATCCCCAGTTCCTCTCCCTGATAGATATAGGGGGTGCCCTGCATCATATGGAGGCAGACCGCCAGCATCTTGGCGCTTTTTTCCCGCAGCAGTTCGGTACTGGTGTCGCCGAACCGGGAGACCGCCCGGGGCTGGTCGTGGTTGTTCCAGTACAGGCTGTTCCATGCCACACCATCCAGGCCGTACTGCCATTTGGACATGATTTCCCTGATTGTTTTCAAAGGGATGCGGTGGGGATTCCATTTGTAATGTTCGTTGTAATCCGCTTCCATCAATTCAAACTGGAACACCATATTGAGTTCTTCCCGGTTGAAACCGGCGTATTTTTTCGCGTCCTCCACGGTGACCTTCGAGGTTTCCCCCACGGTCATAATGTCGTACCGGGACAAAACCTTCCGGTTCATCTCCTGCAGGTATTCGTGGACCCGGGGGCCGTTGGCGCAGCTGACCCCCGGCCCGCCGTCGGCGGCCAGGGCCGCGTCAGGTTTGGAAATCATGTTGATCACGTCCATCCGGAATCCGTCGATGCCCTTATCGAGCCACCACTCCATCGTTTCGTATACCGATTCCCTGACTGCCGTGTTATCCCAGTTGAGGTCCGGCTGTTCTTTGACAAAGAGGTGCAGGTAGTACTGGCCCGTGGTTTCATCGAGCTGCCAGCCGGATCCGGAGAAGATACTCCGCAGCCCGTTCGGTTCGGCCCCGTTGTGGCCGTCCCGCCAGAGGTACCAGTCCCGTTTCGGATTGTCCCGGCTTGACCGGGATTCTATAAACCAGGGGTGCTGGTCCGAAGTATGGTTGGCCACCAGATCCATGACGATCTTAATTCCCCGGCGGTGGGCTTCCTCCAGGAGCCGGTCAAAGTCGGCCATGGTCCCGAAGTCTTTGTGAATTTCCCTGTAATCGCTGATGTCGTAGCCGTTGTCCTTGTCCGGCGACGCGTACACCGGGCTCAGCCAAATCACATCGGCTCCAAGTTCTTTGATATAATCGAGCCTGCTGATGATTCCCGGAATATCCCCGATTCCGTCGCCGTCGGAATCCTGAAAACTGCGGGGATAAATCTGGTACACCACCGCTTCTTTCCACCACTGCCGTTCCATAGTACCGTCCTTTTTTTCAAGTATAAGGGGGAGCACCGGGACTGACAATCCGGAAAACATCCGTGTTTAATGGGACCGCGGATCCCGGCGTCGCCGTTACGGCCCGGATGTTTTCCGGCTTAACCGGCTCGGTGCTGCCCTTGCAAGGCGGGCTGCTCCCCCTGCGCTCCAGCCTTGCCGTTTTGTATGTGGAGTTTTGCAAAGCAAAACTCCTGAAAGACTTGACGCCGCAGGCGGCAAGTCTTACGCTACCCCCACTTCTGGTTCCTGAGCGCCGCCGGTTCCCGGCCCCGCACCGTCCTGGAACCGTTCTCCTTACGCAACACCCCTCCCAAGGCCAGGCTTCTGCATTATTTACACCGGAAAAGGCAAAGAAGCATGATGTGAAAAGGTACTATGGGGTGCCGGGGGCAAAGGGGCTCTGAGCGACTTTCGAGGCCGCAGGCCGCTGAGGAGCCAGAGCCCCTTTGCCCCCGGCAGGACCCCCGGACCTGTTCCTCCATGCTTCTTTGTTTTTTCATGTAATGCAGATGCCCATACCAGCTAGCAAGGAAGCGGAAAATCCGGCACAATGGATCTATGAAACTTTTCATTTTTGACATGGGCGGCGTGGTGGTCCACAATGTGATGATCATCCCCCAAATCGCCGCCGAACTTGGAATTACCGCGGATGATTTTTTCCGCGGCGCCGGGTCCGATCCGTCGGTAACTCATACGTCGCCGTACCATCTCGGTGATATTGCGGCCTTCATGAAGGGTGAAATTACCACCGAGCAGTTCTGGGCCAATTTCACCGGCCGGACCGGTATCGCCGTACAGGGCGATCCCTGGTACAAACATTTCAGCCCCGTCATTGATGAGGGAACCGTGGCTGTGATTAAGGATCTGAAGAACGCCGGTTACCGGGTGGTCTGCGGCACGAATTCCTTGGATGCCCACTACCGGCGCCATCAGGAACTTGGGGACTACGGCTGTTTCGACAAAGTGTATGCTTCCCAGCTCATGGGCATCATCAAGCCGGATCCGGAATTCTGGAACCGCATCCTCCGGGAGGAGAATATTGAACCCAAGGATGCCTTTTTTACCGATGACTTTGAAGAAAACACCGAGGCAGCGAAAAAACTCGGCATAACGGCCCATCTATTTACCGACGCGGCGGAACTCCGGAAGGCGGCAGCACCGTATCTGCGGTAACTTTCCGATAAGAAATATTCAGTCTGTGCAAAACCCCCGGCTCCGGGGGTTTTTTTGTCAAAATCTTCTATTTACTGTAATATTTGGAAAAATTTGAAAATAATTAAATATTTGAGAAATTAGTTGACATATTCTGGAGGCATGGTATGATGTGTACTGACAATAATTGAAAGGATTTGGAAATATATGAAATTTGCTGGCAGAATGAATTCCTTTATGTTTAAAGGAAACTACGATCTATTTCAGACAATAGAAGAGTACAAAAAAATTGACGGAATCACCCATCTCGAATTCAATTATCCGGAACATGTGGCGCCGTATTCCGTGGATGAGCTGAAAGCCCGCATGGGACATCTTAAGGTAAACGGAGTGGCAACACGTTTCCGGGACAGCTACACCGCGGGGGAATTCACCAACCCCGACCCGGAGAAAAGCCGCGCGGCGGTCCAGCTCTGCAGGGACGCTGTGGACGCGTGCAAAGCCCTGGGCGGCAGCGTCCTGACGGTTTGGCTGGGATTTGACGGATTTGATTACGCGTTCCAGGTTGACTACGAGAAAAACTGGAACACGATAATCGCGTCCTTCCGGGAAGTCGCCGCCTATGGCGAGGAACGGGGTATCAGGATAAGTATTGAGTACAAACCCTTTGAGCCCCGGGCCTTTTCAATGATCGACGGTATCGGGCTGACCCTTCTGGCTATAGACGAAATCGGCTCGAAGAACGTGGGGGTGACCCTCGATTTCTGCCACATGATGATGAAGAACGAAAGCCCCGCTTTTTCCCTGGCGCTCGCTGCCCGGCGGAACCGGCTTTTCGGCCTCCACCTGAATGACGGCTACCGTATCATGGACAGCGGTATGATATTCGGATCGGTTAACTATATTCAATGTGTTGAATTTATTTATTATCTAAAAAAATACAATTATGAAGGGGTGGTATTTTTTGACTCCTTCCCGGTCAGGGAAACCGCGGCGGAAGAAATCGCCATGAACATTAAAATGGTCAATCTGATGTCGAAAACCATCGACGAAATCGGAATGGACCGGATTCAGCGGATCTGTGAAAAGCAGGATGGGGTAAGTTCCCAGGACCTTGCCTATGCAATGCTATCACATAAACTCAAGGATTCTTAAGGAGAGAAGAATTATGAAGAAAGCAAGTATTTTACTGTTGGCCCTGCTGCTTGCCGTATCGTTCTCGGTGTTCGCCAAAGGCGGAACCGATGGCTCCGGTTCCCAGGACGGGGAATTCAATCCCGATAACGAGGCGGGGATTATGATTGAGGATATCCGCGCGCAGTTCGGCGATGTCCCGAAACCCTCGGGAAGTGTGACCGTGGGCGCCGTGGCAAAGCAGTTCCAGAATGAATACTGGAGGACCCTCCGGGAAGGATACATGGAAGGTGCCAAACAGGCTCAGGCCGCCGGAGTTTCCGTCACCATGGATGTCCAGGCCGCTCTGGATGAAAACGACGAACAGGGCCAGCTTGCCATTGTCAACAATATGGTCAACAAGAAGTATTCAATCCTTCTCCTTTCCCCGATCTCCGACGGAAACCTCGTCCCCGGGGTTGAGAATGCTCTGAGCAAAAATGTTCCGGTGATCAACGTAAACGACGGTCTGATTAAGAACGCCCCCAACTTTGTCGGACCCAAGGCCGACCAGAACGGCGAGCTCGCCGCGGACTGGATCGGCAAAAAGCTGAACGGACAGGGTGAGGTCGCCATCGTTATCGGAATGCCCAAGGCCTTCGCCGCGCGGCAGCGGACCCAGGGTTTTGAAAACTGGATGACGGACCACTATCCCGGCATCAAGGTCGTGGCCAAGCAGAACGCGGACTGGGACCGGAACCGGGCCCGGGAACTGGCTTCAACCTGGATCAAGAATTTCCCCAACCTTAAAGCCATCTTCTGCAACAACGACGGCATGGCCCTGGGTGTTGTCGAAGCGGTGCGGGAGTCCGGCAAGGATATTCTCGTGGTCGGCGTCGACGGAATCGGGGAAGCCTACGATTCCATCCGGAAAGGTCACCTGGATGCCACCATCGATTCCTTCCCGTACTACAAGGCGCAGATCGCCCTGGAATGCGGCCTCAGGATTCTCGGCGGCCAGACTCTTCCCCGGGTTATCTGGACCCCCCAGGCGCTGATCGATTCCACCAACGTCAACACCCCCGCCGCGGAAATCATCGGCTGGCAGCCCACTAAATTTACGAATTAACGCCCCTCGGTTCGCGGAACCATCCGGGCAGCCGCGGTTACCTGACAGCAGGGAACCGCGGCTGCCCGGTTCCGCAGGGTACGCAGAGAAAGGATACAGTATGGGGAAGGCAATCGAATTCAGCCATGTTTCCAAACAGTTTCCCGGTGTAAAGGCGCTGAAGGACGTAAGTTTTTCCGTTGCCCAGGGAGAAGTCCACGCGCTCCTCGGCGAAAACGGCGCGGGGAAAAGCACACTTCTCAATATACTGCACGGGGTACAGACCGATTATGAAGGGGATATTTTTCTCTCCGGTGAGCCGGTGAATTTCCGGAATCCCCACGACGCGATTATCCGGGGAAGGATTTCCAAGGTCCACCAGGAAATCAATGTTGTCCGGGACCTTACGGTCGGGCAGAACGTAACTCTGGGTTACGAGATGGTCCGGGCTGGATTGTTCGTGGATTACCGGAAGGTAAATAAGACCGTAAATGAAATTCTCGGTAAGCTTAACTGTGATTTCCGGGCGGAGGAAATGGTTTCGTCCCTGACCGCCGGCCAGATGCAGATGCTGGAAATCGCCAAGGCTCTGTTCCACAACTCAAGGATTATTTCCATGGACGAGCCTACTTCATCCCTCACCGAAAAGGAAACGTCCTCTTTATTCAATATCATCGGCGAACTGAAAAAATCCGGCATCACTGTTATTTACGTAAGCCACCGGCTGGATGAAATTTTTCAAATCTGCGACCGCGCAACGATCCTCCGGGACGGCGAATACATCGCCACCCTGGATGTGGCTTCCACCAGCAAGGATGAGCTGATAAAAATGATGGTTGGCCGGAACGTCAGCTCTATCGCGGCCAGGACCATTGACTGTGTGCAGGATGAGGTGGTTCTTAAAGTCGAGGGGCTGAGCCGGAGCCAGCATTACGAAGACATAAGTTTCGAGCTGAAGAAAGGCGAGATTCTGGGTTTCTTCGGTTTGGTCGGAGCCGGACGGACCGAGGTGATGCGTACCATTTTCGGGGCGGACAAAAAAACAGCTGGTTCAGTTTTTATAAAAGGGAAACCGGCAAATATCCGCAACACCAGGGACGCCCTCAAACTGGGTCTCGGTCTCCTGCCCGAGGAACGCAAAAGCCAGGGGTTCATCAGCTTTACATCCAACGCGGACAATACGGCGCTTTCCAGCCTCCAGAAATATCTTACCTACGGGTTTGTGGATACCAGAAAGAAATATGAAAACTACAGCCGTATTGCGGATGAAATAAAAATCAACCCGCGGCAGCCGGATTTCCTTACCCAGAACATGTCCGGGGGCAACCAGCAGAAGGTTATCCTGGCCCGGTGGCTTTCGACGGACGCGGATATTCTTATTTTTGACGAGCCCACGAAAGGTATCGATGTCGCCGCAAAAATGGAAATCTACCGCCTTATGGAAAGCCTTTTAAAAGAGGGAAAATCTATTATTGTGGTTTCTTCGGAATTGCCGGAAATTACCGGCATCAGCGACCGGATAATCGTTTTTCACGAAGGCAGAAAAATGGTGGAGCTGTCCAAACCGCAGTTCGATGAACAGACCATACTTAACTATGCCATGGGAGAGTTGAATACATGAAACCGCTGAAAATGAAAAACATCGGACGGGAATTGGGGGTGCTCATCGCCCTGCTGGTGATGATTCTGATTTTTACCCTTATTGACCGGGCTTATTTTACCGCCGGCAACATGGTGGATATTGTCAAACAGGCGACCATAAACGGTATCCTGGCCATCGGTATCACCTTTGCCATTATTTCCGGCGGGATCGATCTGTCTATCGGCTGTACCTTTGCGATAGTTATTGTCGCGGTGGGTCAGTTTACCGTCATGGGCTTTGTTCCTGCCGCGGCCATTCTTTTCGGGGCCGTGGTTGGTGCCGTACTGGGATCCATCAACGGAATCCTGATCACGAAGATGCACCTCCAGCCGTTTATCGCCACCCTGGGTACCATGAGTATTTACCGCGGTTTCGCCTACGTCGTCACCGGCGGCTGGCCGGTACTGGGCATCCCCGACAGTTACCGCAGGGCGCTGGGCGCCAAGATAATCGGGGATATCCCCGTTTCAATTCTCGTCCTCGCGGCCATTGCCCTCATAACCCATATCCTGCTCCAGAAGACCCGGTTCGGAAACTATCTTTTCGCGGTAGGCGGGAACGAGGAAGCGGCAAAGCTCTCGGGGGTCAATGTGGATCTTACCAAAATCATCGCCTACCTGATCTGCGGTGTCTGCGCCGCCTTCGCGGGAATGATCATGCTGGCGAACCTCGGTACCGGTGAGCCGGCCTCGGGGCAGGGCTATGAACTGGACGCCATCGCGGCGTCAGCCATCGGCGGGACCCGGATGGCCGGCGGCCGGGGAAGCATTGTCGGCACCTTGCTCGGAGCGCTGCTTCTGGCGGCGCTTAAAATAGGACTCATCATTACCGGGGTCAGCACATTCTGGCAGTTCATCGTCACCGGTATCATCATCATCATTGCCGCCTACTTTGAGATTATCCAGGCGAAGATTTCTGTGATGATGAGCAGGAAAGCGTAACGTGGCCAGCCGCTATCCGGGGATGCTTCCGGAGAACGGCGGTATTTATCGAGAGGAGTCAAAGCCTGCCATGGAAAGCGGGACAGTGCTGGTTATCGGAAGCCTTAACTATGACTATATTCTCAGAACCGACCATCTTCCCCAGAGGGGCGAGACCCTGACGGCACTGTCGTATCAGACCTGCTCCGGGGGGAAAGGCGCCAACCAGGCGGTGCAGTGCGCAAAACTCGGACTCCAAACATTTATGGCCGGGGCCGTGGGCAATGATGCCATGGGCGACTTCCTCCTCGAAAACCTTGCGGAATACGGTGTCGATACCGGTTCAATAAAAACCGAACCGGTGACCAGCGGTTTCGCCATGGCCAACGCGGCGGGGAAGGGCAACGTTTTTGCCACAATAGTTGAAGGTGCCAACGGTACCGTTCTGCCCCGGGATATTGACCGACTGGATCCGCTCTTTGCCCGGAAACCCCTGGTTATTCTCCAGCTGGAGATTCCCGCTGAAACCGTGGAATACGCCGTAACCAGGGCAAAGCGCTGTTCATGTCCGGTTCTGCTCAACACCGCCCCGGCGGCCGCGCTGCGGAAGGAAACCCTGGCGGCCTGTGATTTCCTGGTGATGAATGAAGTTGAAGCCCAATTTTACTGCGGGGTGTCTTCCATAACCCCGGAAAACGCGGGACAGCATATCCGGAATATTTCCGCGGAATACGGCAATACCTGTGTTTTTACCCTGGGAGCCGGCGGGGCGGTTTTATGCTCAGAGGGCGGCGAGCCCGCTTTCTTCCCGGCCTTTGAAACCGAGGCCGTGGAGACCACCGGGGCGGGGGATTCTTTTATCGGCGGCATGGCCTATGGGCTGCTCAGCGGTCTTTCCGGGGAGGAAATGATGTCCCTGGCTTCCTGCTGCAGCGGGCTCACAATCCGCAAAACCGGCGGGCAGCCGGCTATGCCGGAACTTACGGATGTGCTTCCGCTGCTGGAAGTATACCGCCGCCAGAGAAGCGGAAAAAAAACGGAAGGAGGCTGATACTGTCAGGACCGTATTTTTATGGTACTATAACGGTAGTTTAAACTAACAGTAAGAGAGTTAAGCCTATGATCCCGTATGAACGAAGAAAGCGGATGCTTGCGGAACTGGAAAAACAGGAATTGGTCAACCTTGAGGATTTCGGTTCCGTTCTGGGGAACGTTTCCCTTTCAACAATACGGAGAGACCTCCGGACCCTCGAGGCGGAAGGGCAGATAGTTATTCTCCGCGGCGGGGCCGCAAAGATGAAAAGCGGCTCCTACGATACCCCGGTCAGTTCCCGGCAGATTCTCCATGTGCGGGAAAAGGAGCTTGTCGCCAGGACCGCCGCGGACCTTATCAAGGACGGTGAGGTTGTGTACATCGACGCGGGAAGTTCGGCTCTCAGGATGATAAAACATTTGAAGAGCAAGCGCATTTCCATTGTCACCACCAACGCCAGTATCATGTCCGAAGTCGCCGAAACCGATTTCAAGTGCCTTTTGGTGGGCGGCGAACTGCTTAAGTCAACTGCCTCCCTGGTGGGCCCCCTGACGGATAATATTCTCAAGGACATGTATTTTGACAAGGCCTTTATCGGCGCCACAGGGTACGATCTGCAGGCCGGAATAAATACCCCCGATGAGCGGGAGGCCAATAAAAAGGCTATTGTTAAAAACAATTCAAAAGAAACCTATGTGCTTGCGGACAGTTCAAAGGAAGGCATCCAGACCCTCTGCAAAGCCTTTGAGCTGAATGAATGTATTATCATAACCGACCGGGAAACGGCCCTTCTCAAGGAGCACGCCCGGTACATAATCGCCCGGTAAACAGAGTAAGGAATTTTTATCAGCTATGGAAGAAAAAGAATATATCCTCGGAATGGACATCGGAGGGACAAATCTCCGGATGGGGCTCGTGGACCGGCAGTACCGCGTCAGGGACGTTGAGGTAATCCCCACAAAAAGTGTGTATGAATCCGGCAGTACCCCCGAAGCCATTGCCGGAGTCATCAGGGACTACTGCGGCAGAACCATGGACAGCAAGATGCCCCTCATGATCGCCGCGGGGTTTCCCTCCGTGGTGGACAGAGCGCGGCGGCGGCTGTACTCATCTACCAACCTGCCCGGACTCGACGGCATCGATATCGTCGAAGTTCTGGAAGCCGCGCTGGGGATTCCCGTAATCATCCAGCATGACGCTTATTACCTGCTCGCTTATGACATGTACGATTACAAAATCCCAAGCCAGGGAACGATGCTGGGTTTTTATTTCGGGACCGGCATAGGCAACGCTATCTTTATGAACGGTGAACCCTATATCGGGAAAAACGGAACCGCCAGTGAAGTCGGCCATATCGTGTATCCCATGCGGGACGAAGTGTGCAGCTGCGGCAATTCAGGATGTATAGAAATATTCAGCTGCGGGAAAAGTCTTGAACGGATTATGGAACGGCATTTTCCGGAGACACCGATCAGGGAAGCCTTCGTAAAACACGGAGACTCCCGGATCCTGGATGACCTGGTGCGGTACATGGCTGTTCCCATTGTGGCGGAAGTCAACATTCTGGACCCGGAGGCTGTCTTTATCGGCGGCGGCCTCGTGCAGATGGAAGCTTTTCCCAGGGATAAACTCATTCAGTATGTTCTGGAAAATACCAGAAAACCCTATCCCGCGGAGAACCTGGTGACGCATTTTTCCCGTCCCGGCGCCGGGAACGGCATCATCGGGGCGGCCATAGAAGGCTACCGGACACTGGAAGGCAAAAAATAATCCCCGGTCCATGTTATGGAGCCGGGGATATTTCTCTGGGCCTGTCTTTGACGGGACCGGAGAACGGGACCGCCTATGCGAGAACCGTGATATCCTTCTTAGTTACCATCGTCACAATATCGACAATCCAGCCAATTCCGAAGATACCTGCGGTGATAATCCAGATGATCCCAATCAGCAGTTTTCCCCGGAGAATCCGGTTGATACCCTGCCACAGGGGATCAAAAAAAATTGTGAGGATAAGATTTATTCCCCATCCCATTGAATCGATTGCTGTTTTTGCCATTATTACTTCCTCCATATGTGATTTTTTTTTACGGCCGCAGATAATTGCGGCCATCTTTTTTTATGATACCCCAGAAAGGAATTAATAAAAAGATAGATGCGGTGGTATAAAATAGTTTATAGTATTGGTTCCATTTCCTCTGTTCTATATCTGGGATTATGTTGGGGATAAAAATAAAAAGGAGAAAGCGTGGTGAGAAAAACATTATTTCCTTTGGTAATTCTATTTTTATTTTTGCTATATACAGGATGTGAAAACCCTACTGCCGAAACAAAAGAAAAAATATCCGTAGATAAAACTCTGGACGATCCAAGATTCAATGGACAATTTGAATATTCAAATTATTGGATGAGTCCCAACGGGATAGAAGAATCGTACCAATTCAGAATATTAGCATTTAATGTAACAAATAAAGTTTATTATTATACCGTATATTGGAGTTACTACTATTCCAGTGGTTGGAACTGGTCCGGGAATTATAAAGGAGACAGCAGTACCTATTATTATGAATTTGAAATCGAGAATGGTAAATACCGAAAGCGATTATGGGACAATAGATATTCATCATGGTCTTCGTGGAATGCCTATGATTTTAGTGATGACGGGAATACCCTTACATTGCATAATTTTTCCTTTGACGGGGCAAAGCCTTCGGTTTTTGAGAAAAAATAGCAGGACTATTTACCAGCATTATTTCATTTATCCCCGACTCGGTTAGCATAGGCTAGCGTTTAGTATGTGCTGCCTATTCTCAGAAAATTACCGGGATGTTATCAGTACGAGGTGGCGCTCTTCATTAAGATAGGGAACCGGGGTCTCCCGGATTTCCCAGGACAGCACCAAATCCGATACCGCCGCCATTTCCGTGTCAATGGAATCCCGTTTCCCTTTGTATGCCGCGAGAACACCGCCGGGCGCAAGGAGACGGAAAAGGCCTTTGAGTATCTGGGGGCTCAGCGGGCGGAACGCCCGGAATGTGATGAGATCGAACCGGCCCGGTTTTGCCTTTTCCATATCAGTTTCTTCCACCGCGATCCCGGAGAGCTCCAGAACCGCCAGGGTATTCCGGAGGAACCCCGCCCGGCGTCCCATACGTTCCACCAGGGTCACCGCCGTTTCGGGGAGCAGGATCGACAGGGGAATGCCGGGGAGTCCGGCGCCGGATCCGATATCGGCAATGGACGCGCGGGTCTCACCGGGGGAGCCTTCCGCGCCGAAAGAAAATCCCGCCGATTCAAGCTGCCGTACAATAACCCCCGCCGGGGCCAGGGAATCCAGGATATGCCTGGTAATGATTTCCTCACGGTCCTTGGCGCCGACCAGTCCGTAGGCGGGGTTAAAGAGTTCGATTTCTTCAATGTAACGGAGGAGCAGGGCGGCGGCTGTATCCAAACCCCTCCGGCTGATGAGCCGGTTGAGGGTTTCATCGCCGTCCCGCAGCTGAACCAAACCTGCGCGGAGTAAGGGGTCCATTTATTTGCCGTTTTTCTCCTGCATTTTGCGGAGCGCATCGGCAAAGGGATTGTACATTGTTCCGTCATCGTCGCGTCCTGAGCCCTGGGAATAACGGTTCTGGTCGCGGCGGTTTGCCTGATCCGGGCCGGGTTTCTGCGGCCGGCTGCGGACGTCCGGTGTCCCGCGGGAACTGTCCCCGGCTTTTTTTACCACCGCCACCCGTTTTTTTCCGCCGTCCCGGGAATGGCCGGACCCGTCCCGGGCGCCGCTTTCGGCGGCCCCTTTTCCGCGGACCGATCCCTGGCTTGGGGTCTGGCTCTTTCTGGACAGACCGATCCGCCGCCGGTCGAGATCGAGGCTTATGATGCGGAATTCCATGACATCACCGACCTTCACCACGTCCATGGGATCCTTGATGTAATGGTCGCTCAGTTCCGAAATATGCACCAGGGCGGTTTCCTTGATCCCGAGATCCACAAAGGCTCCGAAGTCAACTACGTTCTTTATCTTTCCGGTGACCGCCATTCCTTCCTTGAGGTCTTCAAAGGTGATGACCCCTTTCTGCATGACCGGCTTCGGGTATCCGTCCCGGGGATCCCGGTTGGGTTTCTTCAGTTCATCCACAATATCGTTGATGGTGGTTTCCCCGACACCGTGTTTTTCCTTAAGCTCCGCCGTTATCTCCGGGGAAAGGTTTCCCGTGGCGGTTATAGTTTCCCGGATCTCCCGGGCAACGGAATAGTTTTCCGGATGGACCCAGGTATTGTCCAGGGGATCGGTGCTTTCCGGGATTTTGAGGAAACCCGCGCACTGTTCAAAACTTTTCGGTCCCATCCCCGGAACGGTGGTCAGCTCTTCCCGGGACGCGATCTTTCCTTTTTCATCCCGGTATTTGACGATCTTCTTGGCCAGGGAACCGTTGATTCCCGATACGTACTTGAGCAGGGACGCGCTGGCGGTATTGAGGTTGACCCCTACGTTGTTCACCACCGAGGAAACAACTTCATCCAGGGATTCGGAGAGCTTTTTCTGGTTGAGGTCGTGCTGGTACAGCCCGACCCCGATGGATTTGGGATCTATTTTCACCAGCTCCGCCAGGGGGTCCTGGAGGCGCCGGCCGATGGATATGGCTCCCCGGATGGTCAGATCCAGCTCGGGAAATTCCTCCCGGGCAATGTCGCTGGCGGAATACACCGACGCGCCGTCCTCATCCACCACAGTGTAGAGGATGTCCAGGTTGTTCTCTGAAATCACCTGGCTGACAATGTCCTGTACATCCTTGGTTCCGGTACCGTTGCCCACCGCGATGAGCTGAACGTTGTAATTTTTGACGCCCTCCAGGATGAGGCGTTTAGCTTCTTCGGTCTTGTGGTTGTAAATCACGAAGTTGCCGAGGTATTTGCCCGTATCATCCAGGAACGCGCATTTCGTTCCCGTCCTGATCCCCGGGTCGATGCCGAGAACCCGGGTTCCCTTGATGGGCTGCTGCATGAGCAGGTTTTTCAAATTCTGGCTGAACACGGAAATCCCGTGATCGTCCGCTGTGTCACTCTGGTCTCCCCGGAGTTCCCGGATAACCGCCGGCGACAGCAGCCGCTTGAGTCCGTCTTCAATGGCGGTTTTGTGGTAATCATTGTGGATTACGTATTTCCGCTGGAGCAGTTCCGCCGCGGTGTTTTCGTCGACATCAATGGTAACATCCAGGACCTTTTCCCGTTCGCCCCGGTTGACCGCCAGAACCCGGTGGGGTTTTATCTGGGACAGCGGTTCGGTATAGTCCCAGTACATCTGGTAGGTGGAAGTCTTTTTGGCTTCTTCGTCGCCGACACCCTTAACGATAACCCTGCCGTCGGAGAGGTAGAACTTCTTCACGTCCGCCCGGTTATCCGTATCCTGAGAAATCCGTTCCGCGATAATATCCATGGCACCCTGAAGGGCATCGTCGGCACTGGCCACGGAAAGTTCGGGATTCTCTGTGTTTTCGGTAATGAATTCCATAGCCTTGGCCCGCAGGGCACCGCCGTCCAGCTCCAGCATGGCTTCCGCCAGCGGCTCGAGACCTTTTTCCTGGGCGGCCATACCCCGGGTTTTCTTTTTCCGTTTATAAGGGGCGTAAATATCCTCAAGCTCCGTCAGGGTCGCCGCTTTGGTGATATTTTCGTACAGCAGCTCCGTAAGCTTTCCCTGATCGAAAATTCCCCGGATAATTTCAATTCTCCGGGTTTCGAGGTTCTTGCCGCTGGTAAAGAGATGGTCCGCGTCCCGGACCTGGACCTCGTCGAGGCTCCCGGTCTGTTCTTTCCGGTACCGGGCAATAAAAGGAACGGTGCTGCCTTCCTGGATGAGGCCGATGACCGCTGAAACCTGGCTCATATTTACGCTGAGCTGTTCGGCGATACGCTTCATGAGCGCAACTTCGTTGATAGTGAGACCGTCAATAAATTCCTGTGTCAGTTCCATAGCATCCCTAAATAAAATGGCGTATTTCTTTTTCTTCCTGGAAACCGCTCATCCTGGCAATGGCGTAGCCTGCGATGGTGTTGAGCATAATATCGAGGAAGGTGCCGATGGCAATCAAATAAAAGGCAATAGGTCTGAGAATAAGATATCCCGCTTCGAAGCCGCGGCCAAAGCTGGTGCAGAGGACCGCCAGGGCGGCGTGGGCTCCGTTGCCGGACTGCCGGGGCAGCAGCATGGATATGATGATGCACCGGAGGGCAATGGCCATTACATCCGCCATGGTCACCCCAAGGCTGGAGTACGATTTAATGATCACGATAAATGCCATAGCCGCGACCATGGCGCTGCCCGCCCGCCCGAAATTCGCGAAAATCACCGTGGTCACGGTATTGGACCGCCGCTGGATCCCGAGGTTTTCCTTGCTGTGCCTGAACAGCACGGGCAGGGTAAAATTGATGTCCCCGGAAAAGAACCCCGCCAGAGCCGGACCGATGGAACCGTAGAGTATTTTCCAGGGGTTCGTTTTCGGTTTTAAGAGATAGAGGAAAAGCGGCATGATTCCGAACCCCAGGACCGCCCCAAAAACACCCAGGAGCAGGATCAGGTCCCGGAAAACATCCGCCCGCAGGGCGTCGCGGAACCTGACCGCCCAATAGGCGCCGAGGATGATAATAATGAGCCCCAGTATTTCGGAGAAAAACGCCGCAATATGGAAGAAAATCCGTGAAAGGGAATCGATCAGGGAAATAACCTGTTTCGTATAGTTCCGGTCATAGGAAAGTCCCATGCCCAGGAAAAAGGCGAATACGCAGACCGGCAGCAGGTACACACCCTGGGAGACCAGGGCCGAGAACATGTTGGAGGGGAAAATTTCCATAATCCCATCCGCCAGATCGAGGGATACGATCCCCCGCTGTTCTTCAATAAGAATGGGGATTCTGGCCGGAGGAAACAGAAGGGTAACGATAATACCCAGGGCTACCATAAGAACCGTGCTGATTACCATTACCACCAGGGTACGCAGAATAAGGCGCCACAGACGGTTATCCTGGCGCAGTTCGTAGATGGATATGGTTAAGGCAAAAAACAATATGGGTATTGTCGCGTACCGCCCAATCTGAATGGCAAAACGTTCCAGCCAGGCAAGGGCGGATTGAATTGTCTGATTGTCATGGGGTAACAGAAAGCCGATAAGCAGTCCAAGGACCGAGCCGATCAGTAATTTTAGCCAAACTTTCATAGGTCTCCAGCATACTTTATGGCTCAGCCCGCGTCAATTAGAGGGGGAGCGCAGAGTCTGACAAGCCGGAAAGCACCCGATAAATAATGGGGCCGCGGGTCCTGTCACATAAAATTAAGGATGGCTCCTCAGCGGCTTCGCCTCGAAAGTCGCTCATCCCTAATTTTATGTGACACCCGGCGTTGCCGTTACGGCCCAGGTGCTTTCCGGCTTAACCGGCTCTGTGCTGCCCGGTCAGGGCGGGCTGCTCCCCCTCGCTCCGAAGGTTTGTTCCGCTTTGCGGCACAAACGCTTCTTCGCTGCCCCCACTTCTGATTCCTGGGCGGTGAAAATCTATCCTGGGTAAATATTGGTACTTAACAAAACCGTCCCGCAGAGGGGCTGGTCAGCCTTATTCAAGCCTCCGCGAAGGCGTTTAAGCGGTAGTGGTACGTTTCGGGTACGGTTAGGGTACGGAGCGGATGTGACGGCCGGCCAGGCTGTTGGTTCGTAATTTTACTTAAAAGGGATAAAAAAAGAGGCGTGTCCCGGCACACCGGGGACACGCCTCCCTAGGAGGATTAGGTCGCTTTACCAACGGCCGTTGTGCATACCGCGGGTATTATTGTGGTGCTGCATTCCCATTCCCGGGTTGTGGTGCATACCGGGACCGGGGCCGTTTGCTCCGGGACCGTACATGGCGGCCATATCATAGGTTTTTCCGTTAAAGGTAAACGATGTCAAACGCAGATGCTGGTACTCGGGAGCACCCTGGATGGGGAAGGCATACCCTTCGAGATTGACCGTGGCGCCTTCTTTGAGGCCGTCAATAAATCCGACCAGGCGGCCGAGTCCGTTTACGTAATAGGTGGTGCCGCCGTCCTGGACGGCTATCATGCCGTTAACCAGCGCCAGCTTTCCGCTGACCTTGGTGGTTTCCGCGGGCTGGACCTGCGGAGCCGGACCCGGTGGGGTTCCGCGGGGCCCCCATGCCTGAGCCGATACCGCTCCGGCGGCGATCAATCCCATTCCGACAATAATTGCTATGCGTTTCATAAAAACTCCTTCTCGCGTAATGCGACAATTGGTTACTACAATACGGGCTTTACAACCCTGATTATTCAGCGGTCAACGACCACTACATATATTAAGCAATAACCGTGCCAACTCTGGTAAATTTTTAATCGCACAGCGTTTTCGCTTATAACTATTTGTTATATAATGAAATAGCGGTTATCTTCGGGTGCAGGACGGCCGGCTCCGGGAAGACTGGCAGCTGTGTAAAAATGTTTCCATCCGTAACGGGAAGTCACACCAAGCCGGAAATTCACTTTTGAAAAACCCGGCAATTAATACTACAATTATGAAATTATGAAGAACATCAAGGATGCATTGGTTGTGATTACCGGCGGAGCCAGCGGCATAGGACGTCTGGTGGGATTTTCCCTGGCGGAGCGGGGGGCCCGTGTAATTGCCTGGGATATCAATCCCCAGTCCCTCAAGGCGCTTGAGGATGAAGCCCGGAGCCGCGGTTTGGCCATTACCGGAATGGCCTGTGACGTTTCCGACCGGAAATCCGTGTACGCCGCCGCCGACACGGTGCTCCGGGAGTCCGGTCCCGTGGATATTCTCATCAACAACGCGGGGGTCGTTTCGGGTTCTACCTTCCTGGAAACCCCGGATGAGAAAATCATCAAAACCATGGAAGTAAATGTGTCTCCCCTGTTCTGGACATGCAAGGCCTTTCTTCCCGGCATGATTGAACGAAACCGGGGCCATATAGTCACCATTTCATCCGCCGCGGGGATCATCGGTGTCAGGGGGCTCGCCGATTACTCCGCCAGTAAATTCGCCGCCTTCGGGTTTCACGAATCGGTGCGTATGGAACTCCGCAGGATGAAGAAAAAAATCTCCTCCACCGTGGTATGTCCTTTTTATATCGATACGGGTATGTTCAAAGGGGTAAAATCCAAGGTTCCGCTGCTGCTGCCGATTCTCAAAAGCGAATACGCGGCCCGGCGTATCGTCTCCGCGATTCTGAAAAATAAAAAGCGGCTCATTATGCCCCGGTTTGTGTATGGCGTATACGTGCTGCGCCTGCTCCCCGCGGGGGCCTTCGATGTTATGGCTGATTTCTTCGGAATCAATAATTCTATGGATGACTTTACCGGGCGGGACGGAAAAACAAACGGAGAAAACAATGAGCAATAACACTGAAAAAGAAATGGCTCCTCCCGCGGTGTCCTCCGCCGATGTGGCCGCGCGGATCAGCGCCGGCCGGGAAGCCCAGCGGGAATGGGGTCGGCTCAGCGTATCCCGGCGGGCCAAGATTCTCAAGCCGGTGGCCGCGTATCTGGCCGATCACGGGGAGGAGCTTTCCGATCTGATCAGCCGGGAAAACGGAAAAGTAAAACTCGATGCCCTGGCCACGGAACTGCTTCCTGCCGCCATGGCTATGGCGTATTACATCAAACAGGCACCCCGGGTGTTCCGTTCCCGGACAATCCGGGGCGGCAGTATTTTCATGTTCAACAAAAAAAGCCGTATGGAGTACCGGCCGTATGGGGTGGTCGGGATCATCTCCCCCTGGAACTATCCCTTTTCCATTCCCTTTTCGGAGATAGTCATGGCCCTTCTGGCCGGGAACGGAGTGGTTCTCAAGGTCGCGTCGGATACCCTGGGCATCGGACGCGCTCTGGATAAAATCTTTTCTTCCCTGGGACTCCCGGCGGGGCTTTTTTCCTATGTTGAAATTCCGGGAAAGGAAGCGGGGCCGGCGTTTATCAGCGGCGGTGTGGATAAGCTGTTTTTTACCGGTTCCACCGCCGTGGGACGGGAGCTCATGGCCCTGGCCGCGCCCCGGCTGCTTCCCCTGGTGCTGGAACTGGGCGGCGCCGACGCCGCCGTAATCCGGGAGGACGCGGACCTCGGCCGGGCGGCGGCGGGTATCCTCTGGGCGGGTTTTTCCAACGCGGGTCAGTCCTGCGGCGGGGTGCAGCGGGTTCTGGTGCACCGGGCTGTATACGAACCGTTTCTGGCAAAACTATCCGTTTTGGTCGGGGCGCTCAGGATCGGTTCATCTATGGATTCCGACATGGGCCCCATGACCACCCTCCGCCAGAAGGAAGCTGTCCGGGGGCAGATTAAAACCTGCCTCGATATGGGCGCCCGGATAGCGGCGCAAAGCCCCGGGGCCGACCTTGGCGATGACAGTCTCTTTGCCCCTGCCATGATCCTGACCAATGTGACCGACGAAATGCCTATTATGATGGATGAAATCTTCGGTCCGGTGGTGGGGGTTATCCCCGTGGAGGACGACCGGGAGGCTCTCCGAATCGCCAACGCCTCGAGCTACGGTCTGACCGGTTCGGTATGGTCCCGGGACAGGCGGCGGGCAAAGGAAATCGCCCGGGAAATGAACGCCGGGGCAATCATGGTGAACGACCACCTCATGTCTCACGGACTGGCGGAAACCCCCTGGGGCGGATTCGGCGATTCGGGGCTGGGCCGCACCCACGGCGCCATGGGCCTTATGGAAATGGTCAAACCCAAGGTGGTGGTGGATGAAATTCTTCCGGGGATCAAAAAGAATATCTGGTGGCAGCCGTACTCGGAAAAAGTCTACCGCGGCCTTGGGGCAATCCTCACCGCGGTGGCCGGAAGCAGCATCGGCCGGAGGATCGGTGCGCTGCCCGGAGTCATGAAGATATTTTTCCGGTATTGGGAAAAGTAACGGCAGCCGTTTTAAAAAAAATCCGCACCCCCCGCGAAGGGCAGCACCGAGCCGGTTAAGCCGGAACGCACCCGGCCGTGATGGTAACGCCGGGTGTCATAGGGGAATGGGTTTGAGCGACTTTCGAGGCCGCAGGCCGACGAGGAGCCAAACCCATTCCCCTATGACAGGCCCCGCGGCACCAGTACTCTCCGGGTGCGTTCCGGCCTGAAAGACACTGTACTCCCCTAGGTTTAACAGCCTTCTTCTGATATTCTTTCTAATCATGAATGTCGCCGGCCATGTGGCAGTACTGTTTATTTTGATAGTCATCGGATACCTTGCCGCGAAGCTCAAGGCGGTGGACGCCGCGGCGTCGGGCCATTTTTCTTCCTTTATAATCAAGGTCAGCCTTCCCTGCGTAATTTTTATTTCCTTCCAGAAACCCTTCAGCATGGAACTGCTTGGGGAAGCCGGGCTTGCCCTGGGGGTTTCCCTGGTGATCTACGGAATCTCCTTTGCCTTAGCGGCGTTTTATCCGAACCTGCTGAGGCTTAAGGGCGGGGAACGGGGCGTGCACCGGTATGCCGTTGTTTTCTCAAATGTCGGCTTTATGGGCTATCCTGTGGTGGAAGTAATCCTGGGGCCGGCGTACCTGTTCCACCTCTCCATGTACAATGTGCCCTTTAACCTGTTTGCCTATTCCATCGGCGCGTGGCTCATTGCCCGTGAAAGCGAACGGCCTCTGCAGCTGTCCTGGCGGACTTTTATAAATCCCTGTGTCATCGCTACGATACTGGGCTTTGCCTGTTTTCTGCTGTCGGTTTCCATGCCCGGGCCGCTGTACCGGAGTCTGTCAATGATCGGGGACATCACATCGCCTCTGTCAATGGTGGTAATCGGTATTACCCTGGCCCAGGCGGATATACGGAAAGTTCTCGGGCGCTGGCAGAATTACGTCACCGTCCTGGTCCGCCTCATACTGCTGCCGGCGGCGATCGGCGGTATCTTGTATGCGCTGGGAATCCGGGGCCACCTTCTGATGCTTTCGGTTATTATTACCGCCATGCCCGTGGCGGCGAACACATCCATATTTGCCTCGTTCTACGGCACCAATGCCGAAGACGCCAGTTCCCTGGTTTTTCTTTCAACCTTGCTTTGTATCGGAACAATCCCGCTTACGGTATTTGTCCTCAATGCTCTGGGGTGAACTGTTTTTCCAGGGTGACCTGGTTTCCCCTGCCGGAATACGTAACCCGGTCAAAGGCTGAAAGGGTAATCAGTATTCCCCTGCCGTGTTCCAGCAGATCCGGGGCGGATTCACGCCCGCTGGTATACCGGGTATAGTCAAAGCCTTTGCCCTCATCGGTCACGGAAAAAACCGCCCGCCGTGAGTTTATGGAATATTCGACCAAAACCCGGCGGTCCCTGAACCGGGGATCCTCCATGCGTTCTTCCAGAAAATCAAAATAGGTTCCGTTTTTCTGGTGTTCGCTTTTTTCATCATAGCTCACTTCGAGATTGCCGTGTTCGATAGCGTTAAGGACCATTTCCCTGAGGCAGATGGCCGCGAAATCCGCTTCCTCCGCGGGAAGGTACCGCGATAGACGGCTCCGGGCATGCCGGCTTACCTCGTCCGCCGCGCCCAGGGTATTTTCAATTTTGAAACACGCGTTTCCTTCGACATACGCCTCGGTCATGGTTTCCTTATGGCTGACCCGTGCCCTGACCAGTATTTCATTGCCCCCCAGGGAGGGGATGTATTCCATCCTGAGAATACAGTTTTTGAATTCGCCGATGGGGTTTTTTACCGAAGCCGGAACTTCGACCGGATCCCCGGAGGTTTTCAGTTCCCTGATATACTGCCGAAACCGTTCCGCGGTGGAATCCCGTTCGCGGCTGTCCTTGTACAGCCGGTCCGGAAGTGTCGGGCTTTTGTCCGGGGAACCATCAAAATCGAAATCCGAAAGACCGTAGAAACCCGCCGCTGCTGTATTCCAGTCTTTGATGTGCATGGTTTCATCCAGAAGCAGCATGGGATCACTGGTTCCTTCAAAGAGGCTCCGGTATTTATGCTCATTGTTTCTGATACGGTCATTGGCCTCGGTAAGATCCCTCACCCGTTCCTCGAGGTTGCTGTTGGCCAGGTTGAGCTGGCCGTACACAAAGCCGTAACGGCGGGCCAGGATAAGGGTGGTCCCGATGGTGAATACAAAAAAACCGAACTGCGTCAGGACGATACCGTAATGGAAAAACATTGAATCCAGAATATCGAAAACCGCCGTGGCCAACAGGATGATTGTGCCGATAATCAGATTCCCCACGGGATGGTTAATCAGTAAGTCTCTGTATATCCGCAGCAAATGCGCAAACCGCTCCCCGGTTCCGCTCTGTTTCCAGAGCCGGTATCCGGCGGAAAAAAAGGTATATCCGATGTCGTAGCAGAAAATATATACAATGACCACCGCCAGGGCGAGTATCTGCCAGATCCGCAGCACATCATCGGCGAAACTGGGCGGCCCCAGCATCTGCAAAACCGCCAGAAGCCCGAAAAAAGCAGCGTATCCCATGGTGAACTTCCGGACCCGCTGGATGCAGAGGCTTTCTATAAACGCCCCGATAAAAGGCACCACCATAAAAAGACTGGCCAGTTCAATATGGGACAGTATCAGGGTATCGGCGATGATGCCATAGGCGGCCCTGGTTCTGGCAAACAGGTATGTTCCCAGGGTTACTGAGAAAAGGCTGTAATATAAATTGTGAAGGTCCCGCCGGCGGTTCAGAAACACGAAGAAGTGGTATATTCCCACAAATACATAGATACCGCACAGGGTCGCGGTCATAAGTTCGTCATGGTTTTTTTCAATAGTAGTATATTCATCAATATAGTACGGCGATGTGTAATAAAAGCCTACGTTTTTGTAATTGGGATCCCCCACAATACGGAATGCCAGGATATTCGTTCCCTGGGTAAATATAGAACTGTCCAGGGGGAAAGAGACTTTGCGCTGCGCCCGGTGGGATTTGATGCGTCCCGCATCGTCGAGGTGTATTTCGGAGAGGACCAGTGATCCATTAAGGTAGATTTCCCAGTTGTCTCCCAGGGACGCCAGAAAAACTCCCAGTACCGGAGGGGTATCTCCCGGAATAGCCTGGCGGGCATTTAAAGAAAACGGGATGAGCAGGGTGAATTCCCGTTCGGGCAGACGCTTCGGGGACAGGAAATGGGGATTCCGGATATCCGGAAAATCGAGGTTTTTTATTTGCAGCGGGCCGGGATTTTCGGGGTCATTCCTATAGCAGATCCACGGGCCGAGGTCTCCGGCGGGAACCTTGGTGGTAAATTCCCGGTCAAAACCTTCCCGGATATATACCGGAAACTGCTGCAGATTGGTATAATACGGTCCTGACCGGTCCTGGCGCGGACCGGCGGTGAGTGTATGAAAAGGTATAATAAAGAGCAGGTATATACTAAAAATACATACTTTTCTCTTATAAACCATGGTAGTATCATACAGGAGATACGAAATTCATGCAATTTAATTAACGGATGTATCCATGCCGTTGATGTGATATACTTAGTATCAGGATACAGCGGCCTCGGAATTCGGATTCCGGAGCGGACCGGAGGATGGAATTGGGAAAGGTTCATACATCCCATATATTCGACACATCGCCTATAGAGAAGACGGAGCTGTTCTCATCTCTGCTTGAAAAGGACCTCGCGTATATCAATTCCCGCTCCGGAATACTTCAGCTCCGCCGGGGGGCGCGGCTCTTTTCCGCCGGGGACAAGGCCGAACGGTTTTTTGTGCTCCGGGAGGGTTCTGTCCGGATTTTCAAAACCAGGCCCGACGGAGGCGAGGATGATCTGGCTGAGTTTGATCCGGGGGATACCATCGGTGATTTCGACTTTGCCCGGGGCGCCAGCTACGACGCCTGCGCGGAGGCGTCGGCGGACACTGTCCTGATCGTTTTTCCGGGGCCGGGTCTGACCATGGACATGCTCGCCCGGGAAGCTCCCCACACCGTTTCGCGGATTCTTCTCAGTTCCATTGTGATGCTTACATCCCGTATAAAAACGACCCAGAAAACTATTGTGGAGAATATTTCCTGGATTCATGAACTCCAGCGGCGCGCCTATGAGGATCCCGGTACCGGCCTTTGGAAGCAGTCCTTTTTAATTGATGAAATAAACAGAATTCTGGAGGAGCCCACCGCCCTCATAATGCTGAAACCGGACCGCTTCAAGGCTCTGGTGGATGCCCGGGGACACGGCGCCGGCGATGAAGCCATGGTTCGTATTGCCATGGTACTCAAGAATATCACCCGGAAGCTCGGCAGAGGCTGGGCTCTGCGCTTTAAAAGCAATGAAGTCGGTTTGCTGATAACCAAATGCGGCGCCGCCCTGGCGGAACGTATTGTCCGGGAACTCCATAAGGCGATCGCCGGCCTGGATCCGGTCCCGGAGGAGCCGGGACTTCCGGAATTCCGTTTTACCGGTACCGTGGTCTACGGAATCTGGCCGGAGGATGAGCCCAAATGGGACGCCCTGTTTCTGGGGACGTATTCGCTGCTCCTTGACACATGGAAGTCAGGAGGGAATACTATCGTTCATCTGGAAAGGACCAGTGTGCCGTGAGTAAGCTGAACCGTATTCTTTCGCCGATCAACGATCCCTCACTCCTGAAATCGCCGCTTTTTGCCAATATGAGCGAGCTGGAGTTTTTCGCTGTCACCGCGTTTCTCGAACGGAAACATATCGCCAAGGATGAAGCCGTTTTTAATGAAGGCGACACGGGAAAGGAAATGTTTATCCTCCTGTCCGGTAAGCTCGCGGCCTTTGTTTCCCAGTCCGACGGAACGAAGCGCTGGATGTTCAATATTTCCCCGGGGGACTTTTTTGGTGAAATGTCGGTCATCGCCAACGAGCCCCGGTCGGCTACCATCGTAGCCAGGGAAGAATCGGATCTTATGGTGCTCCAGGGGATTGATTTCTACCGTATCGTATTTGAACACCCCATGATCGGGGTAAAGCTCCTCAAAGCCATAGGCGCGGTTCAGAATATATGGCTCGACCAGACATCCAAACACCTCAACGACCTTATGCGCTGGGGTGAAACCGCCCGCCGCAGGGCAATCACCGATGAACTTACGGGACTCTACAACCGGAGATTTCTGGAGGAATCTCTCAAGGACCGGTTCGACCATGGATCGGTGGGGCTCCGGAAAATGGCTCTGGTCATGATGGACCTCGACCGGGTTCATGAAATAAACGACCGGTACGGAGTGCAGGGCGGGGATACGGTTATCGTTTCCGTGGCGGAAACCATCCGGGGGCTTATGCGTCCCGGGGATATCGCGGCCCGGCTGTCGGGGGATGAATTCGCTATTCTGCTTCCGGACACGGACGGCAGGGACGCAAAGTCGATTGCCGAGGAAATACGGAAATCCGTTTCGGACAGGGTGGTGCCTGTCCCGAGAAAACCCGGCGCCGCGGAAAAGGTCGGGCTCCAGGTGCGGACCAGTATCGGTATCGCCGTTGCCCCCACCCATGCCAAAAACCGGGAAGGGCTGGTGGTGGTTGCCGATGACGCCCTGCGCCGGGCAAAAAACCTCGGCCGCGACCGGGTGGAACTGGCGGGATAACCGGCCGTCCGCGTTTTCCGTGCCTCCACCTAGTCCCATTCAAATGGATAAACACTATGAGACTGCAATGAGCAAAAGAAATATTATTCCAGGAATGTTTTGTTGCTTGCTGGTCTCGTTGTTAACGGGCTGTTTTTCTTCGCCGGCATATTATACAAGTAGCGGTTTTCAGGTTAATGACCGCAAAACAGTTTTGCTCGAAATAGAATCGGGAAATGTTATCCTCAAAATAGACGGTATTATGACTGAAGATTTATATAGAATAAAAGATGAAGACAAGTATAAAATCGGGGGCGAGAAAACATTAGCTATTAAAAAAGGGACAATTCTTATAGATAAAGAACTTGCGTTATCCGCAGGGGATAAATACAGATATTCACTCCGCGGGGCAGGGGCTATAACAATACAATGCACCGGTATTTCGGAAAACGGAACAACAATTATTTCAAAATATGATGGAAAAACAGAGGAACACAAAATAAACAAGTATGACATCTTGGATATCATGCTGTTTTTTCAGAATTAACAAGTTCACAAAGTTATTGCCGCCTGGCAAATGTTTTTGCACCATTGGGCATAACACTATATAAAGTTCCGGAGAGACAAAAATGAAAAAGGTTATTTGTACTTTTATTTTGATGGCCGTAACCTTTATCGTCTTAGCTGATTCTCTTGACGAAAAAATTGACTCATTTTGGAGATACATCTCGCAGAATGAGAATAAGATTTTATCTGCAAAACAAACTGATCAAGAACTCTATACTGATTTGTATGATGAAATACAGAAAATAAATAATAATCTTTCTGTTTTTCTGGAGAATAATATTGTAAACGGAAGAAAGAATATCATCATATCCGCAAACAGCAATCCGGATTATTTTAAATTATGTGATGAAATAGTAACACGGGCCCCGAAATTTGAGGTCATAAATCCTGTTTCACTGATTCCGCCATTGGAAGTTATCGAACCATTTATTTATGGGGATATTAAATTCAGTGCAGACGATGTAAGAGTCCATTTTGATAAAGATGACAAGAAAGTTGATTTGTTTTTTTTCTTAACGAATGAACATACCAATAGAATAAAAATAGATAAAAGCGGACAGATGTATGATATCTATATGCAAATGCTTTATATTATGACACAGCAAATACTGGGGGAAAGAAAGACAGGAGAGAGAATCGGTTCCGGAGAAATAATTTTAATGTCATTGCTGATGCCCACGGTGCCATTTATAGATATTGGTAATATAATTGAAGATAATTATGGGGAATAAATCAGTTTGTTTGAATTGTCAAATATCATATAATACTGGCATAAATTATTATAAAACCGAAGATATTTATGTAAGAACCTGCCCCCAATGTCATGGAGAAATGAAAGATTTAACCTATAGATTTAAACCACCCAAAAAAGAAGACACGAAGAAATGGGAAACAATAAAATATTTATTAGGACATGGTTTTTATTTTCAGCATATATATGATTATGAAAATGGTAAGATGGCAGAATATCCGCAGAATATAAAGGATGCCGAAGTTTTTGCAGAAAAGAACAATGCAGAAAGAATATTGCTGTTCAGAATATTTGATGAAATCAATAGTTATCCGGAAAAAATGACTATAGAACAGGAAATTAAAATCATGCAAGGCTTAGAAAACGTACAATTATGGCAAATATTAAATGAGAAAGAAAAATTTATGGCGATTTTGAAAAAAATAATACGATCCCATAAAAACATTCAAAATAAAAAAGACGATGATAGAATCATTACGGAACGCGGAATTTTCAAAAAATGGCTGAATGCAAATATTCATTTTTTTAAAGAAAACGATAAGGAGGATATATTCCAAATAATAAAAATCCTCTCTGCGGATTGTATGTGATGACGGTTGTGAGTTTAGCGGCAGTGGCGCTGTTTATATTTTTTGATCTTTGATATAAGAGCATAATAGATTTTTTCAAAAACCATGGGCGAAAGGATTTTTTTTAAAAACAGCTTCCGGAAAATATGAGGCGAAACCGGAAATGCGTATTATATATAGCGGTAATTGATTCCGTGAAAATCTTATCAGTGTGGTTAAAATGCGTAACGAAAAAGCAGTAATACTTTTAAAGTGTCTGTTGATTGTGTTTATTATGGTTGTTCCAAACCTGTTCTCATCAGCCTATGCCCTTCAGAATAATTATCAGGATTTGTTAGCCTTTGAGTTAAATGGTTACTCGGCTTTGTCATGGTTGATTATGGCTGTTCAGGTTAGTTTTCCTGTTTTACTGCTGATATTTATCAGCGGCGAATCATTTGCTTTTTACGGCTTTACCAAAATAAAACTAAAAGAATTTATTTTTTCTTTATTACGGTTGGTGGCTTTGTTTCTGGTTTTTTTATTCATAATCGGGTTGATATCAAATGTCATCGAGAGCATAAGCGGAAAAGAAGCGGACGCTGATGTTATGGAAAACCAATTTAAAATTGGAGGCAGCAATGTAGTAATGATTTTACTGAATATTGTTCCAATAATTCTGATGGCATTTACGGAAGAATTATGTTTCAGAAGTTATTTATTTTTGAATCTTAGAAAGATAATAAAAAACGAATGGGTTTGCATCATTATCTGTAATGTGCTGTTTTCGATTTATCACATATACCAAGGTATCGCGAGTACAATATTGGTATTTTTTATCGGATTAGTATTCAGCATGGAATTTAGGAAACATAAAAATATATATACTATCACAACAATTCATGCGTTTTGGAATATAATAATGTTTTCTTTGTATTAAAAGATTTTGTAGCACCCGGCGGCGCCCGGCAAATGCTCTGCGCAGTTTGCCGGATATTCTGGAGGTGCGAAAAACATGAAGTATTTGATCGGAGATTAGCCATGGGTAATCAATATCGTATTTCCGAACAGTTTATAAGAAATAAGAAGTCATTGATTCTTTCTGTAAGAATTATTTTGCCTGTTTTCTTGGTTTTGGTTTTTATATTACCTATGCTGACTTTATATGATCTGCATCCGGAAGGCGGAATAATATATATTGTCAGCTTGGCCGCGGCGATGCTGTTTATTCAGCTGCTCTTCATCATCATACCGAAAATGGTATTCAAAATGTATGATGATATGGGGCTGGCAATACACGAAAATGTAATTGAGAAACGAAATAAAAATAATACTGAAAAAATAGTTCTCAATGAATCTGCGAAATTAGAAATCTCTCGGAATAAATCAAATGATATTCTGCAATTGGTTGTATCTGCCGGGAATGAGAAGATGTTTATCTTTGGATTTGAAAAAATGGATGATATTTATACGAATATTTTGTCGTATGTTCAAATAAGCAATATAACGGAGAAAAACATAAAGATTGATGAAAGCACGAAAAGGGGACGGCTGAATAGTATTTTTCTGGGACTGTTTTTGTATATAGGCTTAATGGTATTCGGTGTGTTCCTTTCATTAATATTCGCTAAGTATCTGAATATTAGTATTATTGAAAAAACAGATAATATAGTTCCTTTATTCGCGGGATTGTTTTTTCTCATTTTTACCCCAATATCAAAACGGATAAATAAGAAATATAAAAGAATGGAAATTATTGGCGGTATACTATTGATTTTACTTTCGGTCGTTAATTTTCTCTTATGAAAGAGGCCGCTATGTGGGATGAAATCCGCCATACAACCAATGGAATGACCCCTGTATGCAAAAACAATAAATGGGGAGCCGTTGACCAAAACGGAGAGGTCGTTATTTCTCCTGCCTGGGATTTTATTTCATGGGTCACAGCGCAGGGTCAAGCTATTGTATGGCTTGAAGATAAATCCGGTGTTGTTGGTTCAGGCGGCGGATTGGTTATCCCGTTGGTATGGGATGATATACAATTTGTGACCCGTGGTTTTACTCTTCCCGGCAATGATGTCTTATACAAAGTAAAAAAAATAAAAGGTGACCATAGGGTAAGGCCGTCCGATGGGAGAAGAAGAATAGAAATTTGGGGATATGACTGCCTGCAGGGAATAGCCGATACCAAGGGTAATTATTTAATTGACCCTGTGTGGGATGAGATAGACAGCATCGAAGAAAATATCGCTGTTGTCTGCAGGAGAAATGATTCCGGCCATCATGCCGCGGATGGAACAGATACAAGAACATACGGAGCTATTGAACTTGGCAGCGGGCTTATCATAGAACCTATCTATGAATGTATGCTGCCCTTCCATAAAGGATATGCCTGGGTAAAAGAAGGCTATAAATGGGGGCTAATAAATTCTTCAGGCGGGGTTGTTCAGAAACCCCAGTGGCCTGGAGTATCAAGGCTTTCCTGCAGCGGTTATTATAAGGCCAACCGCTATGGAGGCTGGGGAGTTCTCAGGTATGACGGTGTAATGGCGGCGGATTTTCTGTGGGACGATATACGGTGTATCAATGGCCGGATCGAGGGAAAGAAACATAAAAAATGGACAGCCATTATCCCCGATTTAACCCAGGCCGGCGGATCCTGAAAACCGGCGCAGGCATGATTTCGGACTTGTCCCTTCATTTTTCACTGAATAATACCCATATTATGCAGGTTTGTATGTTTTAGGTATATTTATTCAGGTATTGACAGATTTTCTGCATATAGTTAGTATAAAGATATGAAACGGATATTTGTGTCTTTCCATCACCACCATCATCATACAAACTCAGCTGGGAAAGGCATAGGGTCCGCGGACTTTTGGTCCGGCGCCGAATAGGCGCATCCTGCGGTAAATCAAACCGTGGAACCCTGTGGGTCCCACGGTTTTTTTTTGCCGCGTTCAGTAAACCAAAACAAGGAGCATACCATGGGAAAGCTTCAGATTCTGATTCCCAAAGGGCGGATCTTCGACAATGTTTCCCGGCTGTTTTCCGACGCGGGGATCCCCGTGAGCCTCGCCGACCGGACGTACAGGCCGAAAATCGGGGCGGAATGGCTGGATGCCAAGATTATGAAACCCCAGAATGTGGGGGAACTCCTGGAACTCGGGAGCCACGACGCGGGATTTACCGGTATCGACTGGATCAGGGAGAGCAGTGCCGATGTGGAGGAGATCATGGATCTCGGCTTTGACCGGGTCCGCATTGTCGCCGCGGTTCCTTCGGATCTCGATGATTCCGCCCTGAAAAGCCGGAAACTGGTGGTGGCTACGGAGTACGTTTCCATCGCCGATGCGTGGCTCAGAAATTCGGGGTACGATTACCGTATTGTCCGTACCTACGGCGCTACGGAGGTTTTCCCGCCGGACGATGCCGATATGATCATCGACAATACCTCCACCGGCCAGACCTTAAAGGACAACGGCCTCCGGATCGTCGCCACCATTTTGGAATCTTCCACCCGTTTTGTGGCTTCCAGAAAAGCCATGGATGATCCGGACAAACGGAGCCGGATTGAAGAACTGGCCATGCTGTTCAGGGCGGTCCTGGACGGCCGGGATAAGGTTATGCTTGAGATGAATGTTCCCAAGTCACTGTTCCCCGGATTGGTGGCGGGCCTGCCTTCCATGCGGAGTCCCACGGTGGCCCCCCTGTACGGCGATGAAGGGTACGCCGTAAAAATCGCCGTCAGAAAAAATGAAGTCCCGGTTCTGATTCCCCGCTTGAAGAAGCTCGGGGCAGCGGATATCGTGGAATATGAACTGCGCAAAGTGGTGCCCTGAAAGGAAGCGCCTTGGAAAGGAGATTCGCCATGGAAACAGCTGCTCCGGCACGGACAGCCGAAATCAGCCGGAAAACAAATGAAACCGATATTTACGTAAAACTCACCATCGACGGTACCGGGGAGTCACGCCTGGACATACCCGTTGGGTTTATGGTTCATATGCTCACCACCTTCGCGAAGCACGGCCTTTTTGACCTGGAAATCAGGGCCGCCGGAGATCTCGAGGTTGACCAGCACCATCTGGTGGAGGACCTCGGGATTGTTCTGGGCCAGTGTTTTGCAAAAGCCCTGGGAGAAAAACGGGGAATCCGAAGAATAGGAAGCTGTCTTTTTCCCATGGACGAAACCCTGGCCCGGGCGGCGGTGGATCTTTCGGGCCGGCCTTTTCTCGTATTCGAAGGAGCTCTTTCGGGGATGCCCCTGGTTTCAGGAACCGCGTCTTTCCAGACCGATACGGCGGAGGATTTCTGGCAGGGGTTCGCGGTAAACGCCGGCTGCGCGCTGCATCTGGACGTGCTCCGGGGACGCAGTGACCATCACAGGCTTGAAGCCCTTTTCAAAGCCGCCGCCCGTTCGCTCCGGGACGCCTGTGAGATTGACCCCCGGGCGGCTTCGGTTATCCCTTCCACAAAGGGCGTTCTGGCATGATCGGCGTTGTGGACTACGGCGCGGGAAATCTCGGATCCGTTATGAACGCCCTCGCGCGTCTCGGGATCGGCGCGCGGTTCGCGGCCGGGCCCGAGGAGCTTAATCCCGGATCGTCTCCCTTTGACGGGATCATTTTCCCCGGGGACGGCCATTTCGCCACCGCCATGAATTCCCTGGAACAATCGGGGTATGGCCGGGCGCTTACCGAGTGGATCGGCGCGGATAAACCTTTCCTGGGTATCTGCATTGGACTGCAGCTTCTTTTTGAGCGGTCCGAGGAAGCGCCCCCATCGGACGGCCGGGAAGTCCGGGGCCTTTCGGTGATTCCCGGCAGTGTGCGCCGGTTCCCCGGCCGCAAGGTTCCCCAGATAGGATGGAACCAGACGAAAGCCCGGAAGGGTTCCCGCCTTTTCGCGGGTATTCCGGAGGATGCTTTTTTTTACTATATACATTCCTACTACGCCGATCCCGTTTCTCCGGATGATACGGCGGCGGAAGCGGATTATTACGTGACCTACTGTTCCGCGGTGGAGCGGGGCGCCCTGGCGGCGGTCCAGTTCCACCCGGAAAAATCAGGAACCGCGGGCCTCATGCTCCTGGAAAATTGGGCCGGGGGCTTATGACCGCGGCGTCGTCTGAAAACGGAGAAAAGAATGCTGGCTAAACGGATTATTCCCTGTCTCGATGTCGACGACGGCCGGGTTGTTAAGGGCGTGCAGTTTAAGGGAATCCAGGACGCCGGTGATCCCGTGGACCTTGCCCGGCGGTACAATGACCAGGGCGCGGATGAACTTACCTTTCTTGATATCGGAGCGTCCTACAAGAGCAGGGCCACCCTTCTGGATGTGGTCGGACGGGTCGCCCGGGAAGTGTTTATTCCCCTGTGCGTGGGCGGCGGGATCAGGACCGTGGAGGACATGCGGGACGCCATGAACGCCGGGGCGGACAAGGTTTCGGTCTGTACCTCGGCTCTGCGCAATCCCGGCCTCATCGCCGAGATGGCCCGGGCGTACGGCAGCCAATGCGTGGTGCTTTCGGTGGATGCGAAACGGTGCGGTGCCGATGCCGCCGGCCGGCCGGTATGGCACGCCTTTGCCAAGGGCGGCAGGGAAGACACCGGGATCGACGCCGTCAAATGGGCGGTGCAGGCGGTTGAACTCGGGGCCGGGGAAATTCTGCTCAATTCAATTGACGCCGACGGCACCGGAGCGGGGTACGATCTGGAGCTTACCCGGACGGTTATCGAAGCGGTGCCCGTTCCGGTAATTGCCTCCGGCGGAGCCGGTTCTCTGGAACAGATCGCCCGTGCCCTGATGCCTCCGGGGCCGGAGGGGAATTCCGGCGGGGATGCCGACGCCGCCCTGGTGGCGTCCATGCTGCACTTCGGCCGGACCACAATTGCCGAGATAAAAACATACGCTGAATCAAAAGGAGTGACCGTACGATGGTAATAGCATCCATAGATATCCAGGACGGAAAAGTTGTCCAGCTTAAGCAGGGCGAGGAACTCGTACTCCGGCGGGACAACGCTTTGGAACTGGCGGAGGAATTCAACAGATACGGCGAAATCGCGGTGATTGACCTCGACGCGGCCATGGGAAAAGGAAGCAACAGCGAACTGGTCAAATCCCTTCTCCGGAAAGGACAGTGCCGGGTCGGAGGCGGCATCAAAACCGCGGAACAGGCGAAGGAGCTTGTGAGCCTCGGGGCGGAAAAAATCATCATCGGTTCCGTGGCCTTCCGGGTTCCGGGGAAAAAAGGCGCCGGAATCGCCGCCGGGGAATTCGCCGTTCAGACGGAATTCCTTAAGGCTCTGGCCGGCAAAATCGGCCGTGAACGGGTAATTGTGGCGGTGGACGCCCGGAACAACGAAATAACCGTGGACGGATGGAAAACCCCCACCGGACTGTCCCTGATTGAGGCGGCGAAAGCCGTGGAACCCTATGTGTCGGAACTGCTTTATACCTGTGTTGAGCGGGAAGGAACCATGAACGGCATCGACCTGGATTCGGTAAAAGCCCTGCGGGATTCCGTATCCTGCGGCGTAACCGTCGCCGGCGGTGTTTCCACCTTGGAAGAAATCGAAGAAATTTCCCGGCTCGGCTGCGACGTCCAGCTGGGAATGGCCCTGTACACCGGGAAAATTTCCCTGGCGGAAGCCTTTACCGCGTCCCTTAACTGGGGCAAGGCTGAACTGCTGCCGGTGATTGCCCAGGACAGCGGCGGCCAGGTTCTCATGACCGGATTCGCCGACCGGGAGGCGGTGGCGGAAAGTTTCAAGCGGGGGAACCTCTGTTTCCGCAGCCGTTCCCGGAATACCCTATGGATGAAAGGTGAAAGTTCCGGCAACACCCTGCGGCTTCTGCGGCTCAGGACCGACTGTGACCGGGACGCGCTCCTCGCCGAGGTTGAGCCGGCGGGCCCGGTCTGCCATACCGGCGCCTGGAGCTGTTTCGAAACCGGACGCCAATACACCTGGGAATTCCTTCAATCTATCATAACGGAACGTTTCCGGAATCCGGCCCCGGGCTCCTACACGGCAACCCTGGACGATGAGCTGGTCCGGGAAAAGGTAATGGAAGAAGCCGATGAGGTCTGCACCGCAGCAACCCATGATGAGGTCGTCTGGGAAGCGGCGGATCTTCTGTATTTTCTCACGGTGCTGATGGTCCGGGAGGGCGTTTCGGTCCGGGAGGTGCTGGATGAACTCGACCGGCGCCACAAAAAATAGGGGGCTGAAATGAGCCGTTTTTGGAACCGCCGCGTCCGGAATCTCGAGCCTTACGTTCCCGGGGAACAGCCCAGGGACCGGCAGTATATCAAACTCAATACCAATGAGAATCCTTATCCTCCGTCCCCGGCGGTGTTTGAGGCAATACACCGGGCGGCTTCGGACAGCCTCCGGCTGTATCCCGATCCGGAGTGCACGGAATTCAGGGAAGCCGCTGCCCGCGCCTGCAGGGTAAAGCCGGAATGGGTTTTTGCGGGAAACGGTTCCGATGAGATTCTCGCCTTTGTTTTCGCGGCTTTTTTTGAGTCATCCGCGGATGCGCCCGGAGAGCCGCTTCCAATTCTGTTCCCGGATATTACTTACAGCTTCTACCCGGTGTACGCCGGCCTCTGGGATATTCCCGCCGGGACCATTCCCCTGACCGGAGATTTTTCGGTGAATGTTGGGGATTATCTGGTTCCCTCCGGGGGCGTGATTCTCCCGAACCCGAACGCTCCCACCGGAAAAGCCCTGGCCCCCGGGGATCTGGTTCCCTTAGCGGAGTATCTTCTGAAACAGGGGAAAGCCCTGGTTATCGACGAAGCCTATGTTGGCTTCGGGGCGGAATCCGCGGTCGCTTTAACCGCTGAATACCCGAATCTCCTGACGGTGCACACCCTTTCGAAATCCCATTCCCTGGCGGGACTCAGGACCGGGTTTGCCATAGGCCATCCCGATTTGGTTGAAGGCCTCCGGCGGGTCCGGGATTCCTTTAATTCCTACACCCTGGACCGGCTTGCCCTCGCCGGGGCCGCGGCTGCCCTGGGGGACAACGCCTATTACGATGAAGTGAACCGCAAAGTAGCGGCCACCCGGGACCGGGTCAGCCGGGAACTCCGGGATATGGGGTTCTCCGCAGTTCCGTCGTCGGCGAATTTTATTTTCATAAAAGCTCCCGGCTTGCCGGGGAAACAACTGCATGAAGCCCTGCGTTCCCGGGGTATCCTGGTGCGGCATTTCAATAAACCCAGGACCGCGGACTACCTCAGGGTGAGCATCGGCACGGATGATGAGATGGATATATTCCTTTCGGAATGCCGGAAATTAATCCGGTCATAGGAGGACGGAATCGTGGAAATTATTCAGTCTGAAGAATTCGATGCGTATTGGCGCCGTTCGGGCGCCGCGCCGGACTGTGACGATGTATCCGCGGCGGTTGCTGAAATTATCAGCGCCGTCAGATCAGGCGGCGACCGGGCGGTCCGTGATTTTGCTGCCCGGTTCGACCGGTCTTCCCCGGAGACCCTCGAAGTACCTTCCGGCGCAGCCGCCGCGGCATACGATACATTGAAGCGGGAAGATCCGGACCTCATCGCGGCTCTGGAGTATGCCGGCGGCAATATCCGCCGGTTCGCCGAAGCTCAGCGTGAGCAGTTCTCCGATTTTGAGTGTGAAATATCCCCGGGAATTATTACGGGTCAGCGGATCATCCCGGTGGAACGGGCCGCCGTATACGTGCCGGCGGGCCGGTTCCCCCTGGTTTCCTCGGTACTGATGGGGGTAATTCCCGCGCTGGCCGCCGGAGCGGGGGAAGTGGTCCTCGCGTCCCCGCCCCTGGACGACGGCCTCCCGGACCGGCGTATCCTCGCCGCGGCCCACCTTGCCGGGGCCCGGAGGATCTTCGCGGCAGGCGGCGCCCAGGCCATAGCGGCCCTTGCCCTGGGAACGGAATCAATTCCCCGGGCGGACCTTATTGTGGGGCCGGGAAACAAGTATGTGGCCGCCGCGAAACGTATCCTCTTCGGCGAAGTGGGTATTGATTTTATCGCCGGCCCCACGGATGTGCTCATCATAGCCGACGGGATTTATCCCGACGGGACCGGTGCCGCCGGCGGGAGAGACCCCGCGGACCTTATCGCCGCGGACCTGATCGCCCAGGCGGAGCATGACCCGGATGCCCGGGCCCGGGCCCTGGTCCCGGACCGCGGCCTGGCGGACCGTATCGCCGCCGCTGCGGCCCGGCAGCTCGATTCGCTTCCCACCCGGGATACGGCACGGCAGTCTCTGGACGCGGGCGGACTGATTACCGTATACCCTTCAATGGATGAAGCGGTCAGAATCGCCAACATCACGGCGCCGGAACATCTGGAACTTCAGGTGCGGAATCCCGAACCCTGGATTCCTCTGCTCAGGAACTACGGTTCCCTGTTTATCGGCGCCGGAGCCGCGGAGGTGCTGGGGGATTATTCTGCGGGGATCAACCATACCCTCCCGACATCGGGGAGCGCCCGTTTTACCGGAGGTCTGTCGGTACGGCATTTCCTCAAGACCGTTACAACCCTCCGGTGTACCGGCGGCAGCGGTTATGCGGAAGCCCTGGATGCCGCTGAGGTAATCGCCCGGGCGGAATCCCTGGCGGGCCATGCCGCCAGCGCGGCCATCAGAAAAGAACCGTAAGGAGACGGACTATGCCTTCCATAGAGGATGAACTGACCATCGGATCCATTGAAAACCACCGGAGCGACCGCGAAGAAGGCGCCCTGGTATACCCGGTATACTCCCGCCGTTCCGGCGGGCTTTCCCTGGGGGTCAATCTTTTCCCCGACGCAAAGGTCTGTACCTTTGACTGTCCTTACTGCGAAGTCTTTCCCTTTGAGACGGATATTAGGTTTTCTATGGATACCGCGGAACGGGCCCTTCGGTCCGCTATCGCCCGGGCCCGGGCTCAGAATATTCCCGTAAAGGATATTTGTTTTTCCGGCAACGGGGAGCCCACGGTTTCGCCCTTTTTTATTGAAGCTTTGAACATGGCGTCCGCGGTCAGGGATGAACTGGTTCCCGAAAGCGCCCTGATTGTGATAACCAACGGGACGGGACTGCTGGATGACAGGACCTTTGCCTTTCTTGTGCGGGCCGCCGCCGGTCCGACGCGGCTCAAGGTCTGGCTTAAGCTTGACGCGGGGACCGAGGAATGGTACCAGGCTGTAGACCGTTCCGCCGTAGCGTACGGCGGACTCATAGAAAAGATCGAATCCTTTGTAAAGCAGGCCCCGGTGGTGATCCAGACCATGGTATGTTCCGTCGGCGGAAACCCTCCTTCTCCGGAGGAGGCCGCCGCCTGGGAGCGGCTGGTGGTCCGCCTGGCCCGGGCCGCTCCGGATTCCGCCGGCGGCAAAGCCGGTATTCAGAATGTTCAGATCTACGGAAAAGCCCGGCCGGCGCCGGAGGATCCCCTTGCCGCGGCTCTGCCGGAACAGTTCCTGGAATCCCGGGCCGCTTCGCTGAGAGCGGCCCTGGCATCCGCGGGATTTTCCGGTCAGGCTGTCCCGGTGGAAGTCTTTCCGTAGCTGGCGAGAAAAGGTTCCACCAGGTCGTTTTTATAGGCGCCGGTGCCGTCATAGGTAATGGACAGCACCGGGACGCCGGTCACCGATTCGATTACCGGCGCCAGGGCTTCCGTGACCAGGGAAGGGCAGCAGAACGCGGGCGATGCCTGGACAAACAGGGAAAGGTCAGGATGCTCATCCAGGATTTTCAGAATCTTCAGGGAATTGTCGAAGTTCTCCCCGGACATTTCCGGACGGATGCCGAAATGGTTGTAGGCGATCCGCCGCCGCCGGTTCCGCCAGGACCCGTCGCTTAAGGAAACCCCGGTCCGTTTTTTCAGATGTTTTTCCATCGCCGCTACCGCCGCCAGCACGGCGTTGTACGCAGCCAGTGTGGCGAAACGGCCCTCCGATACGAGACGTTCAAAAAACGAATCCACCGTTGCCTTGAGATATTCCACATAGGAAGTGGTGATTACTTCACCGCCGGCGCGCTCAATAGCCCGGATCAGGTCCTGGTTGAAAACATCGTTGTCCCGGACGTAAAAATCCCCGAATATCGCCGCCTTGGGTCTGGGCTTTCCCTCCACAGCCAAAGCCGCCATGCCCGCGCCGATATCCCGGATCAGGGGCACCACGGGTTTCCGCTTTTCCAGGACCGAAACGCATTCCTCCAGGGCTGACGCCGCAAAGGCGTCGGCGGAACCAGGAACCGTCTCATAGGGCCGGATACGGCAGACCAGTTTCCGCAGTAAACCCGCCAGGGAAAAGGCGTAATACGCGTCCATTGTCATCCGGGGGGATACATCCAGGAAGATCATATCCCCGCTGTAAACCCGCAGTTCCTCCATGCCGCTGGTCCGGCTGAAGATTCCTTCCATCTGCAGAGGGAAGAGGGGAATATTGCACGGCCAGAGGGCCCGGGCCATCCACACCGTTGTACGGCCCGGATCCAGACGGTATTTTTCAACGTAATGGAGCGCTTCCCGGGCGATGATACTTACGGGAATACACTGTCCGGTATTGTAGGTCATGGCTTCCCTGATGAGTTCCGGCTCCTCCTCCAGGGCCCGTCCGTCGATGCCGTTGCTCCTGAGGGCCGCCGACAGCAGGGCTGAGACCATGGGGTCCCAGTTGGGGAGCAGCACCGTATCCGTCCGGGGGAATTTCTGTACCCGCCGCCGCTCATCCGGGGAGGCGGCTTGCCGTGACTGTTCTCCAAAGGCCGCTGTGCCGGTCTCCCGGGAACCGAAGTGGTTCCGGAATGACCGGATGGCCGCCTCGATCCGGGTTTCATATCCCACGGCGGAATCGTGTTCGTCAAGCTGAAGGATCAGGTAGGGTTTCTTCACCTGGCCGAGAATTTTCTTGAAGCTGTCCATGGCGAACGAGTCGGGGCCGCACTTAAATGAAGTAACCAGAACGGGATAGAAATTCGGGGTGTCCCTGCAGAAATAGGCTGTCTCCACCACCTGCGCGGCGTAGTACCAGTGGTACGCCTGGAGTTCGTGTTCATGGTAATAGGCTTTTTCCAGGCTGATCATATCGTGGAAGAAGACCTTCAGCCCGTACTGGGCAAACATATCCGGTATGCCTTTGTTCATCCCCTCGCTCAGGGCGGTGTAGGGCCGCCCGGTGAGCATCACCGCGAACTCGCCGCTCTCCGGACGGACCCGCCGGAAGAGTTCCCTGAGCCGGCGGCTGTATTGATCCCGCAGCCCGGTCATGGCTTTGTACGCCGCGGCGATTTCCGAAGGCAAGGGCGCGGGACCGCCGGTTCCTTCACGGATAGCCGCGAACATTTCCCGCAGTTCATGGACCGCCTTGGAATCGTCTCCGAAGGATGAATAGATGAATGGCTTCAGTATATGGTCTCCCCGGCCGGTGGCCGCGGCAGCCAGGGTCGGTATGTACTGTGAATAATTGCAGAACAGATTCCGGTCCGCTTTTTCATAGGGAATTTCGGAAGCCGGCCGCTGTGAGGGCGCTTCGAGATATACCGGAAGAAACACGTAATCCGCGGCATCCAAAAGCCGCAGCACCTGGCCGTGGATCATGGAAACCGGTACGCAGAAATCAGCCCCGGCAACGCGCTTTCCCTCAGAGAGCAGTTTTCCCGTGTCTTTCCCCAGGACAACGGAAAATCCCAGTCTTTCAAAGAAGAATTTCCACAGATACCCGTCTTCCTGGAGGTACAGCGCCCGGGGAATCCCTATTTTTAACCGCTGGTCCGGTTTGTCCGGGGCACCGGGCTGTTTCCGGTACCGGTTTATGGCTGAATCGCTGACATGGTAGGCCGCGTTGATCAGCAGGTTTCGGGCGGACGCCGAAAAGGCGACCGCCGCGCTGCCGATCACACCGGGGAACCGCGGCTTGCCGGCTTCGGGCTTACTCCTGCCGCCGGTGTGCTGTATTGCTTCGTCCAGGCATTGTTTCCGCTCCCGCAGAAGGTCAAACCCCGAGGTATTCCTTGAAACGAATGTTTTATCCCCCTGGCCCCGGCCGCAGAGGTATCCGTATACGATTTCTTCTTCCCGGAGGGTTATGATATGGAGTTTGCACTGGTTCGCGCATCCCCGGCACTGGTCAAAACGCTGGTCTATCTGTTCCTTCCATATCCCAAGCCCTCTGAAGCCGGTGGTTTTTTCCGGTTCTTTCCGGCTGCCCAGGTGTTCAAGGACGGCCCCGATGGCGCCGGTCAGGTGGCAGTAGGGAGAAACGGAAATGTTTTTTCCAAGCCGGGTCTCAAAAGCCGCGACCAGGGTGCTGTTTTTCGCGGTGGCCCCCTGGAAGACGATCCGCCTGCCGATGGATCCCTCGGAAGCGACCTTGGTAAGGTAATTGTCGCACACCGAAAAGAGGGCCGCTGTGAGGAGTTCCTCCGTGGTATATCCGTCGTTCTGGTAGTTATTAAGATCCCGTTCCATAAACACGGTACACCGGTCGCTGGTGGCGGGCGCGGGGCAGCCCGTGGCCCTGCGGGCGTATTCATTGATGGGGACCCCCAGCTTCTGGGCCTGTTCCTCGATAAAACTCCCCGTACCGGCGGCGCAGACCGTATTCATGTGGCTGAAAACCACGGTCCCGCCGGACAGAACCGTGAATTTCGAATCCTGGCCGCCGATTTCGATGATAGTATCCGCCTCCGGGTCCAGGGCCGCCGCCGCCCGGGCATGGGCGGTTATTTCGTCGATAACCGCGTCCGCCCCGACCAGGGCCCCGATAAGTTTCCGGCCCGAACCGGTGGTCGCGCAGGAGCGCACGGATCCGGTCCAGTGTTCTTTTTTCTGAATTTCCTCCAGGGTTTCCAAAAGTCCCCGGACGGCCCGTATGGGATCACCCGCGGTGCGTGTGTACAGCCCGGCCAGGACGTTCCTGTTTCCGTCCAGAACCGCCGCTTTCGTGCTTGTGGAGCCGATATCGATACCCAGGTGGAGTTCCCGGGGGGCCGGTGTCCCCGGTATCGCGTAGCTGTCCACCTCCACCGGGTTTGCCTCACCCAGGACCGACGCTGTATGGAGGTACGATACATGGTCCGAAAAATCCGGATACGGTCCCTTGGGAGACGCCAGGGGAGGGTGGACGTAGTTCCGGGCTGTCCCGGCGCTGCCAAGAATGTCCACAGCCCGCCGGGGCCGGCCGCCGTTTTCCATAGAACTGTTTTTTGCCCGGAGCACCGCGCCGATGGCTCCGTAATAGGGGGCCAGATCGTCCTGTTCAATAGATACGCCGGCGATTTCCGACAGATATTGAATGACCCGTGGGTTCAGCGCCACGCCGCCGGCCATAAATACCGGGCCTTCCAGGATTTCCCCGGGAAAAAGGGTATCGGCGATATTGCGGGCCAGCCCCTGGCACAGTCCGTCGCATATTTCCGCTATTCCCCAGCCTTCCTGCTGGGCGTGGATAAGGTCCGTCTTGGCGAAGACCGAACACCGGCTGGCGATCCGGGGCGTCTGTCCGGAGCTTTTCTCCGCCATCCGGGCAAGTTCCGCGCTGGAACCGAGGCCGAGGCGCAGCGCCTGCTGGTCGAGAAAACTGCCCGTTCCCGCGGCGCAGGCGGAATTTGCCTTCATTTTGCGGTATGCGCCGTCTTCATTAAAAATAATCCGGGCGAATTTCTCGGAACCCACCAGCAGGATGTTCCGCACACCGGGGCGGCGGTGTTTTATTCCCTCTATAAAACAGATTGTACCTTCCGGACGGTGGCCGCAGCGGATGAAAGAGGGTGTCCCCGACGCGGCCGCTGCAAAACGGAATTCTTTATAACGGGATTTCTCCAGGAAATCCCGGATAACCGAGAGGGGATCCCCCTGGTGGTAGGCGTAATGCCGCTCCAGGATGGCGTCATCCTGATCCATGACAACGATTTTTACCGCCGCGGAGCCCGCGTCGATCCCGAGAAGGGGGTAATTTTTTTTCATAAATAATCTCCGGTAACAGATATACCCCGTCCGCGGATTTCTGTGAAGACAGCAGCGAATTTTTGTAACCTTTGGAGGGAATGGAAAAACCGTTTTGACACTTTTTGTGTGTGGTGTCAGCTAAATCTCCAATATATTTTTTCGCCGCAAACCGAAGCGTTTTAGTAATTATTTGAATAATAAACAGTTAGATTTTCTTTTTCTGCTGTAATTATGTTTAAATTTATATAAAAAAACTTGACACTTTTTATCGAGCAAAGCTATACTGGAGTCAAAAGATAAAGAGGATAAGGGTAATCGTAGATTGCTTCCCTCTTGTCATTCCTAGGAGGATTCTTAAATGAAGAAAGCTCTGGTTGTTCTTTTGATCCTTGCGGTAGCGGGGGGGGTATTTGCCCAGGAACTGAAGTTTACCGGTTACGTAAATACCGGTCTTGGCCTTGTGATTCCTGGCGAAGACGATGCAGATCCCTACCTGACCGCCTACGGCCAGGATGCCGAGCAGTTTAACTATCGGTTCCAGCTGAATGGTTTCTTCACCAATTCAGCGGGTAACGCTGGTCTCAGCTTCCGCCTGCGCGCGCAGGGTAACCGCACACCCTTTATGCATTGGGCGTACGGCTGGTACACAGGTTTTGACGGTATGATCACCGTGAAAGCCGGTAGTGTCGACGACGGCACCTATAACACCATGGGTTACGTAATCGACGGTGACGTTGACGAAGGCATTGGTGCTTTGGTTAACGTTTCCCCCATCGACGGACTCAGCCTCGGCGTTGGTGCTTACGTTGGTAAAAATGATGCCAGCGGTTCCCTGCAGCGGGAACTTGATGATGCCAAATATACCTTTGGTATCGCGTACGATATGCCCGACCTCTTCAAAGTGGCCGTAGGCTACCGGACCAAGAGCGCCTTTGATACCGCCCGCCTCCGCGCTGGTGTGAATATCAAGGTTCTTCCGGAACTGACCGCTGTTATCGAAGTTGAAGCCGATAACCTCGACGGTGACTTCGGCGATTTCGGTACTTTCACCATCGCTCAGACCCTCGCCTACAAAATCGGCGACATCACGGTCGGTGTTAACCTCGGTGAATACCTCTCCATGGAAGAAGACACTGATTTCTCCTTTATGGCGAATCCCTGGGTGTCCTACGCCATCGGCAGCATCGTTCCCCGGCTCGACTTTGTGTACTTCCTGAACGGCTATGCTGACCTGGTTACCGATTCTTCTGATCCCGAATATGGTAACTGGACCGGTAAATTCCACCGGAAAGCCTATATGCCCACTTACACCGAAGATTATGCCTTCATGAGCATCCGGCCTTCAGTAGCCTTCATGCTGAACAACACCACCATTGAAGTTGGTTACATGTTCAACATGCTCACCGAACCCGATGGTATCGATTACGACAACAATCAGAATATCATCTATGTTGACTTCAAATGGAGCTTCTAATCTGAGGATTTCATGATGAAGCAAACCGGTCCCTTTGGGGACCGGTTTTTTTTTATGATGTCCTAACCGGTGTCCCTACTGGGCCAGCCCGCTCCGGCGGATGATTTATGTTCCCCGCGGGGCCGGACATACGGACAAAAAAAGCCCGGGCAGCCCCGGGCATACAATCACTGCTGCTGTTTTATTATTTCGCTACATCCACGGATACATTCTCTTCCTTCGGCGGCATCGGGATCAGCATGCTCACATTTTTCTGGTATTCCGCGTATTCCGGGCGTTTGCCCAGCATGTGTTTTTCCATCATGGGAATGCTGATAAAGTAGAAAAGGAAGACGATGAGCGCCAGGCCGAGGATCCCCCAGATATTGAAATTCTGGAGCCCCGCGGCGGCCAGGCCGACCCAGATCAGGATTTCCCCGAAATAGTTCGGATGGCGGGAGTATTTCCAGAGGCCGCGGTTGATATACGGCGCCGGATTGGCCTCCTTTTTGTACGCCTTCATCTGGATATCCCCGAGGGCCTCAAAAAAGGTGCCGATCAGGATAATGATCCCGCCTATGGCCGGGAACAGAGGGGCGGGATTCAGTATATTCATCAGATTCCAGTAGGGAAGGGTCCCGAAGAATACGAGACAGGTGGGCATGTACATGACCCCGAGGAACATAACCAGCTGGGCGGTTTTGGGGTTGTCCCGTTTTAAATCCGTATAACGCCAGTCCTGCCAGTCGAGGTTTTCGAAGCCGACCGCCCAGTTGACGGTCAGCCGCACGGCCCATATCAGCAGGGGCAAAAGCACCAGCAGGTGCGCCGGCCGGAGGGTAATCCCGTATACCAGGTAAAAACCCAGGATAATAAAGGGCGGCTGAACGCTCCAGTAGGGATCGTATACACTGGCGTTCCCGAAGGGAAGGCTGAAGAGGAATACGATCACCGTCGCGATGGTTGTCGCGACGAACATATTGAGGATCGGGTTTAAATAACCCGAAAAAAAGTACAGAGCCGCGCCGCCCGCTCCGTAGGATACCGCGTACACCAGCAGGATGAGCAGCAGCGAAACCCATTTGTTTTTCATTTTTTACTCCTTCATTATAGTGATTCTTTGGATTATACCTGGGAGAGTCGTATGGTCAAGTAAATTTACCGCATTATTGTTGCAGGTTTCTGAAAAAGAGCGCGGAAAATCCCGGAAGAAATCTATTGACAATCCTGATTCAACCGGCTATATTCTACCGTACATTCCCCTGTAGCTCAGCTGGCAGAGCAAGTGGCTGTTAACCACTGGGTCTGGTGTTCAAATCACCACGGGGGAGCGAAATGATCCGCTTTACGGCGGATCATTTTTTTGCACTGCCAAAACGATTGTAATTGTTTTCCGGCTCAATTAACCGTAAATTTTCAATATGACTCCGGCCTGCTCCTGTCTTATTGATGAGCTTTCTTATATAGTATTAAACAGTTTAGCCGGGTATTTTATTTACGGGTCCGGTTTATTGCCCGCGGCTTGCAGCGGGATTGCTGATTCCCCGGAAGCCGGAACAGGAGAACCAGAGATAATGAGTTACGTTGAATTCCGCGATGTACGGAAATCCTATAAAATGGGAGAAAATACCATTGTCGCGGCGGATAATATCAGTTTTTCCATAGATAAAAGCGAATTCTGTGTAATCGTCGGACCCAGCGGCGCCGGCAAGACCACGGTTCTCAATATGCTCGGCGGCATGGATTCCTGTGACAGCGGGATAATCCGGCTGGATACCCGGGAGATCAGCAGCCTTTCGGAGAAACAGCTCACCGAATACCGGCGCCATGACGTGGGTTTTGTCTTTCAGTTTTATAATCTCATTCCCAATTTAACCGCCCTGGAAAATGTTGAGCTGGCGTCGGAAATCTGCGTGGATCCCTATGATCCCCGGGAGACCCTGATTTCCGTGGGCCTCGCGGAACGGATGGGCAATTTTCCCGCCCAGCTTTCCGGCGGGGAGCAGCAGCGGGTTTCCATTGCCCGGGCCCTGGCAAAAAACCCCAAGATTCTGCTCTGTGATGAGCCCACGGGCGCCCTGGACTACGCCACCGGCAAACATATCCTTACCCTGCTTCAGGACAGCTGCCGGCGGACCGGTAAAACCGTGATTGTCATAACCCACAATCTCGCCATTGCCGGTATGGCCGACCGGGTGATTCATGTAAAAAACGGACAGGTTGTTAAAATGGAACAGAACAGCGATCCTCTCCCCGTGGAAAGGATCGAATGGTAAGATGAAGCGCCCCCATTCTTTCGGAAAAACCTACATTAAAACCATACTCCGGGAGATAAAAGGAAGTTTCGGCCGTTTTGTCGCTATTTTTGCCATTGTCGCCCTTGGTGTCGGATTCCTGGCGGGGCTTCTTGCAACTACTCCCGATATGAAACTGTCCGTGGGCCGCTATTACAGTGAAACGAATATGATGGATATATTCGTTAAGGCTACCATGGGCCTGACCGGAGCGGATACCGCCGCCGTGGAGGCGCTGGATGAGGTCGCCGCGGTGATGCCTGCCTACGTTACCGACGCTCTGGTCAGGACGAGCCACGAAGAAGTCCTGGTGACCCGGATTTACGGACTGCCCCTGGAAAAGCTCGAAAGCGGGGCTTTCGTCGGCCGGGTGGAACTCATCGAAGGCCGGATGCCCCGGTCCCCGGACGAGTGTCTGGTTCAGCAGAACGGTACATACCTTGCAAAGATTGATCCGGGATCGCGTTTGGTGATTCTGCCGGAAAACGCCGGCAATCTCGGCGCCGGGGATATCGGCGATGTTTACGGTTTTACCGAATTTACCGTCACCGGTATTGTCAAAAATCCCCTGTATTTTTCGAATGAACGGGAACCGAGCGGCCTTGGCAACGGCCGTCTCGGCGCGGTCATGTATATTGATGAGAATTCATACGCCCTTTCGGCCTACACCGATTTTTATATTACCCTCGCGGACAGCGCGGATTATCCGGCGTTTTCCCCGGAGTATGAGGAATTCGCCGAAGCGGCGGCGGATACGATTTCCCTTCTGGGGAAAGAACGGTCCCTTCTGCGGCGGGAAGAGATCGTCGATGCGGGTAAAACCCTTGATGAAGCCCGGGAGGAATACCTGACCGCAAAACAGGATGCCGAGCGGGAACTCGCGGATGCCCGGAAAAAACTCGATGACGGCAGAAGTGATATAGCCGGCGGGGAAGCGGAACTGGCGGATGCGGAAGCCAAAGTCGCCGAGGGAGAGGAAACCCTGGCCGGGGAGCGCAGCTCCTTCGAACGGCAGATCCGGGAAAACGAAGAGGCCCTCCGGAAGGGTGAGGCCGAAATCGCCGCGGCCAAACGCCAGCTCGCGGAGGCAAAAGCCGCCATTGACGCGGCCGCGCCGGATATCGCCCGCGCCAGAGCCGCCCGGTGGCTGCCGGCAAAGGCCCGCGCCCAGCTTGAAGAATACGACAAAGGCGTGGCCGAGTACGAGCAGGGCATGGCCACGGTTGCCGAAAAGGACGCGGAAATCCGTGACGGCTGGCGGCAGCTGGCGGAGGGCCGGAGAACCGCCGCCGCAGAATTCGCAAAAGCCGAATCGGAACTCGAAACGGCCCGGGCGGATATTGCCGCCGGCCGGCTGGATATTGAACAGGCGAAACTTGACCTGGCGGACGGCGAATCCCAATACCGCAGTGCCGCCGCCGATGCCGCCGAAAAACTCGCCGATGCGGAGGCCCAGCTCGCGGACGCGGAAAATGAAATCGCCGGCATCGATACCCCCGAATGGTACGTCCTCGACCGGAATGCCAATGTAAGCTACGTAACTTACAAAGCCAATGCCGAGAAAATCGCCGACGTGGCGACGGTTTTCCCGCTGTTTTTTCTTCTGGTGGCGGGCCTCGTGGCGCTGACCACCATGACCCGGATGGTGGAGGAAGAACGCCTGCAAATCGGAACCCTCAAGGCAATCGGATACCGGAAGCGGATAATTTCGATTAAATACCTCGTTTACTGCGGCCTGACCAGTGTTTTAGGGTGCATTGCCGGAATGGTATCGGGATTTCAGGTGATTCCGCTTATCATATACAACGCCTTTTCGACCATGTATTTTCTTCCGCCCCTGGTGACGGCTTTTAACTGGACCTTCGGTCTTATTGCCTGCGGGATTATTCTGGTCTGTACCATGGGCGCGACGGTTTCCGCTTCCTACAGATCTCTCCGGGAAAAACCTGCCGCCCTTATGCTTCCCCGGACTCCCAAGGCGGGAAAGCGGATTTTCCTCGAATACCTGCCTTTCATATGGAACCATATGAAGTTTACCTATAAATCCACCGCTCGGAATCTCATCCGGTATAAGAAACATTTTTTTATGACCGTTATCGGAATCGGCGGCTGCACCGCCCTCATGGTAACCGGTTTCGGGCTCCGGGATTCGATGACCGATATTGCCAGGACCCAGTTCGAGCGTATTCTCATATACGATCTCAGGATTGAATTGGGGGAAGACGAAGCCTTTGATCCGGTGCTGGTCAATTTTCTGGCGTCAGTGTCCGGTGACGGAGCCGGCGGCACGGCCCGGCATTACACGGAACTGCACAGTGAAGCCGGGTACGCCCTGAGCGGCGGCAGGGGCCGGGAGAGCGCCACTATTCTCATCCCGGAACATCCCGATGAGCTCAATGGCTATATCAGCCTCCGGGAGCGGAAAAGCGGCAGCCCTATAGTGTTCACCGGATCTTCCGTGGTGGTTACCGAGAAAATGGCCGAATCCCTGGGGCTTAAGGTCGGTGATTCCTTTGCCGTCGAAAATTCCGACGGCAGAACGGCCCGGTTCGTGCTTTCGGGAATCACCGAAAATTACGTGGGGAGCTATATTTACCTCAATCCCGCGGCGTATTCCGATGCCTTCAGAAAGGAAATTTCCTACCAGACCCTCTTTGTGCGCACCGGTATCACCGGCGCCGCCGCGCAGGACGAGGCTCTCGCCGATGTTCTGTCCAGTTCGTCGGTGGCAAGCGCGGAATTTACCTCCCAGCTGCAGCAGACATACAATAACCTGCTCGGCAGTATCGGTTTTGTGGTGCTTATCCTTATTTTTGCCGCCGGCGGTTTGGCGATAATCGTTCTCTACAACCTTACCAATATCAATATCAATGAACGCCGCAGGGAGCTGGCCACCCTCCGGGTTCTGGGGTACCACCACGGCGAAGTGGCCGGCTATATATTCCGGGAAATTACTATCCTCAGCATGGTCGGCGCCGCCGTGGGACTGCTCCTCGGTATTCCGCTGCACCGGTTCGTCATTGGTGTCGCCGAAAACGTCGACCTCATGTTCGGCAGAACCATAACGCCCTTGAGTTTTTTCCTCTCCGCCGCGGCTACCATGGTTTTCTCCGTCGGAGTGGATCTGCTGATGCTGAAAAAACTCAGGTCCATAGAAATGGTCGATTCCATGAAAGCCGCCGAGTAGGATCCGCCGCAGTTTTCCGAATTACTTGTATATCCATAACCTTTCTTTTTCCTCCCGTAGAAATGATAAATTTATCAAAAATAATAAATTTGACTTATTAGATTCACGGGAATACGATAAATCTACCATAACTGGGATATTTACCATTCAGGTGGTGGAAATGGGAAGGATTATTCCTGACAAGCAGACGTTATTTAAAGTAGCTGACCTGTACTACAACGCAGGTCTGACCCTCAGCGGAATTGCGAAACGTCTCGGCATTGGAACCATGACCGTTTCCCGGCTTTTGACAAAAGCCCGGGAAGTCGGGATCGTGCAGATTATTGTCAACAAACCAATCGAAAGCTGTCCCGAACAGGAACTGGCCCTTAAAAAAAAGTACGGATTGAAGCATGCCCTGGTGATCAGGCTTTCCGGCGAACTGGACGCGGTCATACAGATTGCCCAGGCGGCGGCATTCCACCTTGACCAGATCCTCAAGGAGGACCTCGTTGTTGGTATCGGTATCGGAGGGACGACCGCGGCGCTGGTGGAGCAGCTTCCTGTCCGGACCATACCGGGTCTCCAGATTATCCAGCTTCTTGGCGGATTTGAAACCACCGGTTTTTTCAACTCCTACGATATTCTTCAGAACATAAGCAGCAAGCTGGGCGCCACCGGTACCTATTTCCACGCTCCGGTATACGCCAAGGATGGTATTACCAGGGATATTCTGTACAAGGAGTTTTTCGCCCATTCAAAACTCCACAACCTGCTGGCGCGGTGCAATGTTGCCGTACTGGGGATTGGTGTCGCCGACCGCAACTCCATTTACGTAAAAAGCGGCTTTATCCGGCCGGATGAGATGGATGAGATCACCGCGGCAGGCGGGGTCGGGGATGTTCTGGGGCAGTTCTTTGATGCCCGGGGAAACCTGGTAAATCACCCCATCAACCAGCGGTCTCTGGCGGTCCCCGCAGGGGAACTCAGCAAAATCGATGATGTAATTCTGCTGAGTGCGGGCCCGGCTAAGATTCCGGTCCTTACCGCGGCGCTGAAAATGAATTTCATTTCAACCATTATTACCGATTCAAATTCCGCGGCCGCCCTGCTGGAGGAACCCGCGCACCGGGGAGGTGCTGCCGCGAAAATACGATAATACCCGATTATTCGGATAATTTGTTTGTGACCAAAGGAGGTGACTATGATGAAGAAACGGTTTTTTTTATTCGTAGCTTTGGTGGTGTTGTTCTGTAATTCCTATGCTGCATTTGGCCAAGCTGCCGGGAGGGAAACTGTTATCAGGCTCCTGGTAAGTGCCGGGGGAAGCGGCAGGGCGTTCCAGGGGGGCGTTAATCAGTTCAATGAACAGTTCAAAGGCCGGTACCGCGTGGAAGTCGATACCATCGCTTTTGAATCGCTGCTGGACAAGGCGATGACCCAGTTTATCGCGAGGAACGCGTCCTACGATGTTATCGGGATCAACAGTTCCTGGCAGAACCGGGTGGCGCGGTTTTTGGAACCCCTTGATTCGTATATCCGTCAGGGGAATGTCGATGTAAATACCCTTTACGGATCGGCTTTGATGGAATCCTTCAAGTATGAAAGCAAGGTAATCGGACTGCCCATACGGATAGGAACGGATGTTCTGTTCTACCGCAAGGATCTGCTGCAGGAAGCCGGTCTGGAAGTTCCCCAAACCCTGGATCAGCTGCGGGATGCCGCGCGCAAACTGACCATTGGCCCGGAACGGAACCGGGAACGGTACGGCCTTTCCTTTACGGCCCAGTCGCCCTACTGGACCACAACGAATCTGGCTGATTTCCTTTTTATGTTCGGTGTGTACTTCCTTGATGAAAATGGAACCCAGGCTAATCCCGCTCTTCGGGGCCCGGTAACCGTAAAAATCCTAAACTTTATCAAATCCCTGCATGACGAACGGCTTATTCCCAATCCCCTGGAATGGACCTACGACGATAATATCGTCGCGCTCCAGCAGGGCAAGCTTGCCATGGCCTACGATGACTATATGCGGGGACCGCTGCTGGAGAATCCCGATGTATCCACCGTAGCCGGCAGAATGGCGTATTCCATGATGCCCAATGCCAAGGAAGGCCCCAATGAACCCCGGGCCCGGGGCGGATGGTGGATTCTGGGGGTTGATAAAAACTCCCGGAACAAACAGGCGGCGTTTGAGCTCGTTAAATTCCTGACCAGCTATGAAACGCAGCGGTATATGGCGGTCAATTGGGCGAATGGGCCGACCGTCCTAAGCATGCTCACCCTGCCCGAATTCGTAAAAGCCAATCCCGCCGCCGGCGCGGCCCACCAGAACCTCTCGACCCTGGGACTCCGGGATCCTATTCCGGTGGCGCAGCGGCCCAATATCGAAAAGGTCGTCCATGATGAATTCCACCTTTTCATTCTGGGCAGAAAATCGGCTCAGGATGCGGCTAATGCCATGTACAACGGGATAAATCAGCTGCTGCGGTAATTGTATTGAATCTTCCGGCCGGAAAATATCCGGCCGGATTATACGTAACATAGGATGGTATTATGGTACAAACACGGAAACTGTCCTCCGGTATATACAAGCGTATATACCCGTATTTTTGGTTCACCCCTCTGATTCTGATCCTGGGATTTACGATTCTGTATCCTTGGATATGGAGCCTCGGCCTCAGTTTTACCAAGTGGAATTTGTCGGAAGGGGATACTCCTGTTTTTATCGGTCTGAGAAATTATATCAATGTATTAACGGAACCGCTCTTTCTGCTTTCCCTGCGTCAGACCGCCTTGTTTATGGTAATAACCGTACCGGCCCAACTGCTGATCGGATTCGGTACGGCGCTGCTGCTCAATCAGAACGTCAAAGGCCGCGGCCTGTTCCTGTCGTGCATAATGCTTCCTTTTATGCTGACCCCCTCAATCGTCGGCCTGATCTGGAAGATCTTACTCTCCGGGCAGTGGGGTGTCTTCAATTATTTTCTCAGCCTAGTCGGAATATACAATGTGGGCTGGCTTTCAAATCCCGACCTTTCAATGCTGACTATATCAATCATCGATGTCTGGCAGCACGCGCCCTGGGTTATGCTTGTCCTGTTCGCCGGTCTCCAGGCAATACCCAAGGAAATGTATGAAGCGGCGGAAATTGACGGAGCCGGATACTGGCAATCCTTCCGGTACGTTACCATTCCGTTTTTAAGCAATCTCATCGGTATTGTCGTTTTGTTCCGGCTGATGTTTGCTCTCCGGAGCTTTGATGTGATTTATACCCTGTTCCGTTCCGGCGGGCCCGCCAATGCGGCGATGGTGCTCGGTGTCTATCTGTACGAGCAGTTCAGGCTAACCTGGGAAATCGGAAAATCCTCGGCAACGTCCTACATTATCCTTATCCTTACCCTTCTGTTCAGTGTGCCGCTTATAATCCGCATGTACCGGGAAAAAAAGGAAAAAATATGAAAGCTCCGAGTCTGATTCCCCGTTTTGTGAAACGGTCAATCTTATACTGTACGTTAATTCTCGTTTTAACCGCGGCGATATTCCCGATAGTCTGGGTTGTACTCACGTCAATTAAACCGCCGGCGTATACCTTCGCGATTCCTCCGAAATGGGTCTTTACTCCAACGTTTGAAAGCTACCGGCAGCTGTTTCTCGATGGCTTCGCCGCTCTTGGTGTTGATATCTGGCTCAATATGTCCAACAGCATCATTATTGGAGTTACCAGTACTGCAGCGACAGTTGTTATTTCCTGCTATGCCGCGTACGGTTTGTCCCGTTTCCGGTTTCCCGGCCGCAATGCCATGGGGCTGCTCATCATAGCGACCCGGATGCTGCCGCCGGTAGGAACCATGATTCCTTTTTTTCTGCTTATCAATTCTCTCGGCCTGCTTGATACACGGACCGCGCTGATTCTGGCGTATACGGGACTCAATATCCCCTTTGCCACCTGGATGCTCCGCGGTTTCTTTGATGAAGTTCCGAAGGAACTCGATGAGGCAGCGATGGTGGATGGCTGCAACCGGAACAGAATGCTCTGGCAGATCATCCTTCCTTTGATCGCGCCGGGACTGGCCGCGACAGCGGTATTTTCATTCCTGCTTTCTTGGAATGATTTTGCCCTAGCCCTGGTACTTACCAGCAGGAACGCGAAGACCCTGCCGCTGATCGTAACATCCTTTATTACGGATGAGGGAATTTCCTGGGGGCCCATGAGCGCGGCGGCCACGGTGGTCTTGATTCCCCCGATAATACTCATGCTCCTCACCCAGAAACACATCGCCAAAGGGCTGACCATGGGTGCGGTAAAGGGCTGAGAATCCATTAACCGGTACCATCGTTTACCGGATTCCAATAGCGCCAGAAGGAGGCAGTGCAATGCTTAGAAGAAAGATTGACTTGTCAATCAGAGTAACCGCGAAGAATTATTATCAGCGGACGTTTCCGCCCCGGTTTCCCGATTTTGAGATAACCGGCCCGGAACGGGGCCGAGTGGTAATGCAGAATACCTGCCGGCTTGAACCGTACCATCTCGACGGCCATCCCGACGAAGTCTATATGGACATTATTATGGGTCACAGTACGCCCCATACCCATGTGGATGTGTTTATGCACGATTGGTACACAATGTTTGAGGATATCCCGCGGGAATCAAGATGGGTACAGCGGGATGTTTCCCAGCTTCCGACCCAGGAAATTATCGGAGAGGCCTCAATCATTGACATTTCCGACGTGCCCGCGGGGTCGCCCATTTCCCTGGGATTTTTTAAATCCCGGGCACAGCACATCCAGCGGGGGGATATGGTTTTCGTTAAGACCGGCCATGCCCAGCGGTATGAAGAAGCCAAAAAGACGGGAAAAACCCATCTCGATCTTTCAGTTATTACCCCGGAAATCGTGGAATGGCTGGCGGATGAGAAAAAAATGCGGGTATACGGCCACGACGCGGTGATCAACGGCAATTTCAAATACTGGATGAAAAGCGAACAGGTATGTTACCGCAAAGGGGTCCTTATGATCGACCGGATGGCCCATCTGGACCGGGTAGAAGGGGGGACCCGGGTATTCGCCAATGTCGGTATCTGCCTTAAAATGGCCGATGTCGACGACAGTCCCGCCCGGGTTACCGTGCTCCTGGGCTTGGATAATCTCGCGGAACAGAAGGCCGTTGACCTCTACGATCCGGTATTGATATCCGCCAGCGAAGTTGAATCGGGGTATCCCTTTGAACGTTCCGAACCCTTTGAGCTCAAAGGCGACGTTATGAAACGCCTGCGGATCAAAAACTTCCATGTTCCCATGGCAGAATACGATATGGAAGAAGACGGCTGGTGCGGATTCAAAGCTTTTTCCAATCATGTGGGTACCCATATTGTTATCCCCAGCCTTCCCATGGCGGGCCGTGAAATCCCGGCGGATAAACGATGGAACCTCTCCTGCGCGGATTCGAATAAACTTTTCGGGAGTACCTGTGTGGTCAATGCCTGGGCGGTGGGCCCGCGGCAGAATGTTACGGCAAAGATCCTGGAAAAATACGCATCCCACATCCGGGCAGGGGACATTGTTGTCCTCAGAACCGGGTTTACCGATGATTACTACCTTCGGGAAGATTTCCTTACGTATACCCCGGGCTTTGCGAAGGATGCCGTACAATGGCTCATTGACAAGGGCATAAAGATGCTTGTCACGGATACGGCTTCAATAGAACCCGCTCCCTATGCCGGCAGTCCTGTGGCAAAGGAAAACACCTGGGCTCTGTTCAGCAACGGAATTCCCGCGGTGCTCTGCGCCGCCGATATGTGGCGGCTCCAGCATCCCCGCTCACTGGCTTTTGTATCTCCCATGGCTCTTGCCGGATTGAACGCGTCCCCGTGCCGGGTTCTTATTATTGAAGAATACAAATAGAAACCCAAGATCAAGGGGGAACCGGTCCGGCCGATGGGACTTCCGGTTCCCTCTTTTTATTGCCCGCTGGTAGGATCGCGGACCGGAGCGGCTCCGGTCCCGGCATTTTTTTCCAGATAGATAAACCGCAGTCCCGGTTTTATTTCCTTTTCGGCAAACGGCCGGTAGCCCTGTTTTTCATACAGCCGCAGGTTTCCCGCGCTCTTGTCACCGGTAAAAAGTTCGTACCTTGGCTGAGGGCAGCGGGTTTCAATGGCCGCCAGGAGCCGGGTTCCGGTTCCTCTGCCCTGGAAATCCGGGTGAACGATGAGCTTCCCGATATACAGCGTACCGTTTTCGGCATAAGCCCTGACGGAGCCGATTATCTGCCCGCTTTCGTCCACTGCTTTCAGCACAATCCCTCTGCGGAATTCCGCCTCGAATTCCGGCAGTGTCTGCAGGAGCGGCGGGATCGCGTAATCCCCGGCCAGTTCCGCTTCACTTTGAAACGCGCGGTACTGCAGTTCCAGAATCTCAGCCAAATCCCCGTTTTCTGCCTGCATAATTTCCATGGCGGATCTCCGTACAAAATGCATGATAGGCTTCTACTTCCGATGCCGGTCATAGTATACTCCGGATATGAAACAATTTGTATTATTTCTCGCCGCGGCTCTCTGTCTCAGCGTAATTATTATGGCTGCCTTTGCCGGCGGTTTCGCTGCTTTTCCGCAATGGCTTTCGGCGGCGGACCCCTTTGTGGTTGTGCTGCTCTGGGCCGCGGGTTTTTCGCTGTGCTCCTTCGGTACGGGTATTGTTACCGGGGATTATTCCTGGGTAGACCGCCTCTGGAGCACCCTGCCGGTGGCCTTCGTCTGGTTCTACGCCTGGCGGGGCGGTTTCTCACCGGTTCTTCTGCCCGCCGCGGGGCTGATAACGCTCTGGGGCATCCGCCTGACCTGGAATTTCGCGAAAAAAGGCGGGTATACCGGCACCGAAGATTACCGGTGGAATATCCTCAGGGGCCGGATTACCAATCCCGTGTTATGGCAGGTTTTTAATCTGCTCTTTATTTCCTGTTTCCAGCTGGGATTGTTCACCCTTTTTACCTTTCCGGTGTACCGGATGGCGCTGGCGTCTTCCGGGAATCTTTCGCTGCCGTTTATCTGCGCCGCGGCTCTGGCCCTGGGTTTTCTCGGGTTCGAAACCCTCGCGGACCATCAGCAGTGGATTTTCCATGAAGCAAAACACGCCGCCGCCGGCGGGGCGGTTCCCGCCGGTCCTTTTGCGCGGGACATTCCCCGGGGATTCCTTTCCCATGGGCTGTATTCGGTAAGCCGCCATCCCAATTATTTCGGGGAACTCGGTTTCTGGTGGTCCGTCTGGCTCATGGCTTTTTCCCTGTACGGCGCCCCGGTGCAGAGCGGCATCTTCGGCCCCCTGTGTCTTACGGCACTTTTTATCGGGTCCACGGTTTTTACCGAAAGCCTCAGTTCGGCCAAATACCCGGAGTACAAAAAGTATCAGGCTTCCGTAAGTCCAATTATCCCCTGGTTTCCCCGAAAGGGCGGTCCGGATACGGAAAAACCGGAATGAGCCGCAGGGCCATGTCTTTCGGCCCCGCGGAACCGTTTCTCCCCGGGTGCTTTCCGGCTTGGGAGGCTTTGTGTTTCCCTTCCCTCTTGACCTTTTTTCCATGAATAGGTATTATAAAATCCCATTGTGCAGTTTTGCGGAATCATTACGTATGGTTGCCGTTTAATATATGTATGTTTTTTATGACTCCGAGACAATAGACAGGGGTCTTTATATGCTTCGTCGGGTGCTGACGGCGTATATTAACAAGGGAGTTTTTAGCTCATGCCTACAATCAATCAGCTGGTTCGTTTCGGGCGGCAGAAGATTACGTCGAAAACGAAATCACCGGCTCTTCAGTCCTGTCCTCAGAAGCGCGGGGTGTGTACCCGTGTTATGACCGTAACTCCGAAGAAGCCGAATTCGGCTCTCCGGAAGGTTGCCCGTGTCCGTCTTTCCCATGGTACTGAAGTGACCGCGTATATTCCCGGTATCGGCCATAACCTGCAGGAGCACTCGGTGGTGCTCGTCCGCGGCGGCCGTGTTAAGGATCTTCCCGGTGTGCGTTACCACATCATCCGGGGTGCGAAAGATACCCTTGGCGTGGAAGACCGCCGGCGGGGCCGTTCCAAATACGGCGCCAAACGGCCTAAGGCATAAGGGAGGTCTATCGTGGGACGCAAAAAGAAAACCGTGGACCGGGGTATTCTCCCGGATCCTAAATATAACAGCGTGGTGCTTTCCAAATTCGTCAACCGGATGATGTGGGAAGGCAAGCGTTCTGTGGCGCTCCGCATTGTTCATGACGCCCTGGGGGTGCTCCAGACCAAGTCCGATAAGGAACCTCTGGAAGTTTTCCTCAAGGCTATCGACAATGTAAAGCCGGTGGTGGAAGTAAAATCCCGGCGTGTCGGCGGCGCGACCTACCAGGTTCCGGTGGAAATCCGGGAATCCCGGCGGGAAGCCCTGGGGATGCGCTGGCTTATCAATGCCGCCCGTGCCCGGTCCGGCCATGAAATGAGCGAACGCCTCGCGGCGGAACTCATGGACGCTTTCAATAATACCGGTACGGCCTTCAAAAAGAAGGAAGATACCCATAAAATGGCCGAGGCCAACAAGGCTTTCGCCCATTACCGGTGGTAGGAGACAAAAACCAGCGGTTTTTGTCTCTCGCAGAAAATGATTATTGATATAATTATTTTCTGCAGCCGTCACTGCCGGAAGCCGGATAAACCGGATGCGGCAGTGCAATAAGGCTGGAGTTTCAGTTTCCAGAAACTGAAACTCCGTAAATAGTTTTTTCTGAAAGAAAAAACTATTCAGGATCTTTGAAACGATTCTTCATATCCGGCTGTAGTGCCGGATGTTGAATTACCGCGCCGAGCGGAGTGTCGAGGAGGTGTAAGGACAGTAACTTCAGCATTACTGCTGACGATCATCGGCGGCTTCGCGGTGCGGTGTCTCGATGATCCAAACCGATCATCAGGGAGCAGATGCTTCTTCGGCAGTGTTTCCGGTGGGATAGGTGGAACGGGACGGATTGAATCTGCATGTCCGGTTTTTAGACGGACCTGTGCAAAAACACTTCGTATGTTCCAAATCCCATAAATCCCTGATAACACTGGTAGTTAATCCGGTCTCCGGATGGATAGTATGCCTTGCACTTGTTTGGTTGTTTCGGTATACTGCCCAAACTTGAAATCAATTTTTGTGTGCCCATATAGAATGTAAGGAGGACACGTAATGGCAAAAGATAAGTTCAATAGAACTAAAATCCACATGAATGTCGGAACCATCGGTCACGTCGACCATGGAAAAACAACCCTTTCTGCGGCTATTACCCAGCACTGTGCTAAAAAGTTCGGTGATAAGGTCATGAAATACGATGAAATCGACAATGCGCCGGAAGAAAAGGCCCGCGGTATTACCATTAATACCCGGCACCTGGAGTATCAGTCGGATAACCGGCATTATGCCCATATCGACTGCCCCGGCCACGCCGACTATATCAAGAACATGATCACCGGTGCCGCCCAGATGGACGGAGCTATCCTTGTAGTATCCGCCCCTGACTCGGTTATGCCCCAGACCCGGGAACATATCATCCTGGCCCGCCAGGTAGGTGTACCCAACATGATCGTATTCCTCAATAAAACCGACCTTGTGGATGATCCTGAGCTGCTCGAACTGGTTGAAGAGGAAGTTAAGGAAGTTCTTACCGTCAACGGGTTCCCCGGCGATGAGATTCCGATCATCAAAGGCTCCGCGTTCAAAGCTATGTCCGAACCGGACAATGCCGAAGCCACCGCCTGTATCGATGAGCTGCTCGCGGCTATGGACAGCTATTTCCCCGATCCCGCACGGGACGCGGACAAGCCCTTCCTTATGCCGATTGAAGATGTCTTCACCATTCCCGGCCGCGGCACCGTCGTAACCGGAAAAATTGAGCGCGGTATTATCAAGCTCAACGAAGAAATCGAAATCATCGGTATCAAGCCGAACAAGAAGACCGTTGTTACCGGTATTGAAATGTTCAACAAGCTGCTGGATGAAGGCCAGGCCGGTGACAATGTCGGCGCGCTGCTCCGGGGTGTTGAGAAGAAAGAAGTTGAACGCGGTCAGGTTCTGGCAAAGCCCGGTTCCATCACGCCTCACAACAAGTTCAAAGGACAGATCTACTGCCTTTCCAAGGAAGAAGGCGGACGGCACAGCCCGTTCTTTACCGGCTACCGGCCCCAGTTCTATTTCCGGACCACCGATATTACCGGTACCGTAAAACTTCCTGAAGGCAAGGAAATGGTCATGCCCGGGGACAATACCGAAATCTTCGGCGAACTGATTCATCCCATCGCCATGGAAAAAGGACTCCGCTTCGCTATCCGTGAAGGCGGCCGCACCGTGGCTTCCGGACAGGTTACCGATATCACCGAATAATTCGTATTGACAGAGATCGGACAGGCATTGGCTGCAAGCCGGTGCCTGTCTCCCTGGAGGAATAATGACAAAGGAACGAATTCGCGTGCGGCTGCGCGGTTTCGACGTTGAATTGATCGATCAGAGCGCGAAGTCCATCGTTCAGACGGTGCAGAAGGCGGGAGCGAAAGTAACCGGTCCCATTCCCCTTCCAACCCGGATTAATAAGGTGACAGTGCTTCGTTCGCCGCATGTTAATAAAAAGGCCCGCGAGCAGTTTGAAATGCGGACCCATAAGCGGCTGATCGATATTATCAATCCTTCCGCCGAAGTAATGGATTCCCTGATGAAGCTGGAGCTTCCTGCAGGGGTTGATGTTGAAATCAAACAATAACAGCTGCGCTTTTATTGTTTGATTTTCCGGAGTTTTTAATCTTTAAGATTAAAAACTCCATACTGATACTTGCAAAAGAAATCCGTTGGATTTTTACGTTAATCACTGAAGTTTTAATCCCAGATTAAAACTTCAAAAACCAAAAACAATCGAAGATTGTTTTTGGTTCGCAGACGGTCCCGGGACCTCGGGATAACGTGCGTATTGGAGTTGGCAGATGTTGGGTCTAATGGCCAAGAAAGTGGGCATGACACAGGTCTTCGACGATGACGGTAACCTCATTCCTGTGACGGTTATGCGCATCGATCCGAATATTGTCATCGCCCAGAAAACCCCGGACAAGGACGGATATTCCGCCGTGGTCCTCGGGGTGGACGACATGAAGCAGAATAGGGCAAGCAAGCCCTATGCCGGCCAGTTCCCGGAGAATATTGCGCCTAAAAAGCGTATCCGGGAATTCCGGGATTTCGAAAAGGAATGCGCCGTGGGTGATTCCCTGGGGGTGGAGCTCTTCGAGGACTGCCGCTATGTGGATGTGACCGGCGTATCAAAAGGTAAGGGATTCCAGGGCGTTGTGAAACGCTGGGGTTTCGGCGGCGGACGCAATACACACGGGTCCAAGTTTCACCGTGAACCCGGATCTACCGGGCAGGCTACGTCTCCCAGCCGGACTTTCAAAAATGTAAAGATGCCTGGCCGTATGGGTCGGGAGCGGGTCACTGTCCTCAGCCTCAGGGTCGTCAAAGTTGACGTTGATAACCAGCTCATCATGGTGCACGGCGCCGTTCCCGGTATTAACAAGGGAACCGTGGTGGTCCGGCCAGCGGTGAAGAAGTAGAGGGAAGCAATGAATCGGACAGTGTATTCCATTGACGGCAAGGAACTGAGGAAGATTGATCTGGATGAGACCGTATTCGGCCTTCCGGTGAATGAAGATGTTATCTGGTATGCCATAAACAATGAACTTGCCAATAAGCGCCTGGGTACGGCAAGTACCAAAGGCCGCGCCGAGGTTCATGGTTCAAACGCAAAGCCCTATAAACAGAAGGGCACAGGCCGTGCCCGACGGGGTGATAAAAAATCCCCCATTCTGGTGGGCGGCGGAACCATATTCGGACCCAAGCCGAGGGATTTTTCTTATGCCATGCCTAAAAAAGCCAAACGGCTTGCCATGAAGAGCATCCTCAGTCTTAAAGCCCAGAGCGACAGTTTGAAAATTATCGAGGATTTTTCCATTGAATCGGGGAAAACCAAGGATTTAGCCGGACTCTTGAAGAAGTTCGGATCCGAAGAGCGGACGGTTATCATTCTCAAGGATGACGACCCGAAGGTTAAACAGGCCGGGGCGAATATTCCCTGGCTCAGCTTCCTTTCGTATAACCGCCTCCGGGCCCACGATCTCTTTTACGGACGCCGGGTGATCATGCTGGAATCGGCAGCCAAAAACCTGAGTGTCTTTTACGGTGCCGAAGAAAAAGCAGACGGCGCGGCTAACAAGAAAACGGAGGCCGCAGAATGATCTACGAAAAGATCCTGATCGAACCGGTGCTTTCCGAAAAAGCGAATTCCATGCGCGAAGAAGGAAAGTACGTATTTAAGGTTGATCCTTCAGCAAATAAAACACAGGTAAAGGAAGCGGTGCGCAGGCTTTTTAATGTGCATCCTGTTTCCTGTACGATTATGGTGGTCGGCGGCAAGCCCAAGCGGCAGCGCTATAAAGCCGGTTATACCGCAACTTGGAAGAAGGCAATTGTTCGGATCCGCAAGGACGAAAAAATCAGCCTCTTCGAAGGCGTATAGAAACGGAGTTTAGGGTACATATATGGGAATAAAAACGTATAAGCCTATAACACCAGGTCTCCGGCAGCGGGTAAGCCTCGATTATTCAGGGCTTACCAAAAACGCCGAGCCTGAAAAGTCCCTTACCTCCGGCCGGTCCGAAAAAGCCGGGCGGGGCGCCAAAGGACGCATCAGTGTCTGGCACAAAGGCGGCGGACATAAACGCCGTTACCGGACTGTCGATTTTAAGCGGGACAAAATTGGGGTTCCCGGTACGGTCGTTACCATTGAGTACGATCCCAACCGGAGCGCCAATATCGCCCTGGTGCAGTATGCCGACGGCGACAAGCGGTATATTCTCGCACCCCGGGGTCTGGCGGAGGGCGCGAAAATAATGAGCGGCCCCGAGGCTCCGATCGAAGCGGGCAACGCTCTCCCTCTGGAAAATATCCCTGTGGGTTTTACGGTTCATAATATTGAATTGACCCTGGGCAGGGGCGGTCAGATGGCCCGTTCTGCCGGAACCAGCGCAATGATCGCGGCAAAGGAAGGGGACTATGTCACCCTCAGACTCCCTTCCGGGGAAATGCGGATGGTCTTCAAAAAATGCTACGCTACCATTGGTATCGTAGGGAATGAAGATCACATGAACGTGAACCTCGGCAAAGCCGGCCGCAAACGCTGGATGGGTATCCGTCCCACTGTGCGCGGTACCGCCATGAACCCGGTGGATCATCCCCACGGCGGCGGTGAAGGCCGCAACAAAGGTCGGAATCCGGTTACCCCCTGGGGCAAGCCCACCAGAGGATATAAAACCAGGAACAAGAGCAAGCCTTCCGGACGGTTTATTGTAAGCCGCGGGAAGAAAAAATAGGAGAGAAGGGTGTCAAGATCTATCAAGAAAGGGCCCTTCATTGAGAAGAGTCTGTACAAGAAAGTTTTGGAAATGGCCAAAAGCGGGGACCGGAAGATGATTAAAACCTATTCCCGCTGTTCCACCATCATTCCTGAGATGGTCGGCGGAACGATTTCCGTATACAACGGTAAAACCTGGGTTCCCGTCTACATAACCGAGAATCTGGTCGGCCATAAACTGGGGGAATTCTCGCCCACCCGTATTTTCCGGGGGCACGCGGGTTCCGATAAAAAGGCCGGAAAGAGGTAGGATGATATATGGAAACTAAAACCGGTTACAGAGCAGTAACAAAGTTCCTTATAGCGTCCCCCTATAAGGTCCGGCCGGTGGCCGATTTGATCCGCCGCAAACCCTATCCCGAGGCAATGTCCATTCTGGAAAATATGCCCCACAAGGGTGCCAAGCTTGTGCGGAAGACCGTTAAGTCCGCCGCTTCCAACGCGCTGAACAGAAACAAACAGCTGGATGAAGACATGCTCTACGTACGGGAGATCATGATTGATGAAGGTCCCAGGCTGAAGCGTGTATGGTTCCGCGCCCGGGGCCGTGCGGATATGCTTCTCAAAAGAATGTGCCACATTACCGTGGTAGTGGACGAAACCGGAAAGGCGGGGGAATAAAGTGGGTCAAAAAGTAAATCCAATCGGACTCCGGATCGGCATCAATAAGACCTGGGCTTCACGCTGGTACGTGGATCCCAAGGAGTACGCGAATACTCTTCATGAAGATCTTAAGCTGCGGAAGTTTATTCTGAATATGCCCGAGACCAAGGGCGCCGACATCGCTGAGCTGGAAATTATCCGGCACCCCCAGCGGATCACCATTGTGATTCATACCGCCCGGCCTGGTGTTATCATCGGCGTCAAAGGCGCGAACATCGAAAAGATCGGCGCCGAACTGCAGAAGTTCGTTTCCAAAAAGATTCAGATCAAGATCAAGGAAGTACGGAACGCCGACAATAACGCACAGATAATTGCCCAGAATATCGCCCGGCAGCTTCTGGCGCGGTCGTCCTTCCGGCGGACCATGAAGCAGGCGATTACCAACGCCATCAAAAAGGGCAATGCCCAGGGAGTTAAAGTCCGTCTTTCCGGCCGGCTCGGGGGCGCTGAAATGTCCCGCACCGAGGAAGCCAAGGAAGGAAGAATTCCGCTCCATACACTCCGGGCCGACATTGATTACGGATTTGCCGAAGCCATGACCACCTTCGGGGTCATCGGCATAAAGGTGTGGGTATACAACGGAATGAAGTACGGCAAAGAACAAAAAGAAGACGCGGGCGTCCTGGTCCGGAAGCGGCGTGAACGCGCCCCCGCGAGGAGTTAAGGTATGCTGAGTCCTAAGCGTGTAAGACATCGTAAGGTACAGCGGGGCAATATGCCCGGTAATGCCACCCGGGGAAACAAAATATCCTTCGGCGACTACGCACTGGTCGCCATGGACCGGATGTGGATTACCAACCGGCAGATAGAAGCCGCCCGTATTGCGCTGAACCGTCATATCAAGAGAGGCGGAAAAATCTGGATCCGCATCTTCCCGGATAAGCCGTTTTCCAAGAAACCTGCGGAAACCCGCATGGGAAAGGGAAAGGGAGCTCCGGAATACTGGGTTGCCGTGGTAAAGCCGGGAACAATCATGTTCGAACTTGGCGGCGTTGACCGGGCCCTTGCCGAAGAGGCAATGCATCTGGCCGGATCGAAGCTTCCGATTAAGACAAAGTTCGTCGCCCGCTCCGATTTTGAGCTGGGTGCGTAACCGTACGAGTAAAGGAACAGGTTATGAAGAATTCGTTTAAGAATCTGACCTTGCCTGAGCTCAAGGCAAAACGGGACGAGCTCAACAAGAAATATATGGAACTTCGCTTCCAGGTAGTTATCGGTCATGTGGACAATCCGCTGCAGAAGCGTACCATGCGCCGGCAGATTGCCAGGGTTAATACCTTGATCCGGCAGCACGAACTGGCTTCGAAGGCGTAAAGGAGCAAAGCGTGACAGAGCAGACTGTTAAGGCCAAAAGTGGCAAGAAAGAGTTTGTGGGAATCGTAAAAAGCGACAAAATGGAAAAAACCATTGTTGTGGCCATCGCGACCAAAACCCTGCATCCTCTGTATAAGAAGTACATTACCCGGATAAAAAAGGTAAAAGCCCATGATGAAAAAAATGAGGCGAATATCGGCGACCGGGTGAGAGTCGTGGAATGCCGTCCTATCAGCAAGGAAAAATGCTGGAAGCTGGCGGAGATTGTCGAAAAGGCACGGTAAGGAGCGCAGTAATGGTACAGGTAGAATCATACCTTAACGTGGCGGACAATTCCGGCGCCAAAACCGTTCAGTGTATTAAAGTACTCGGCGGTTCAAAGCGCAGGTATGCCAGCATCGGTGACATTATCGTTGTGGCCGTGAAGGATGCACTTCCCGGATCAGCGATAAAAAAAGGTTCCGTTGAAAAAGCCATCGTGGTGCGGATTCACAAGGAATACCGCCGCCCCGACGGCACATATATCCGGTTTGATGACAACGCCTGTGTTATCATCGACGCGAATATGAACCCCAAGGGCAAGCGTATTTTTGGACCCGTCGCCCGGGAGCTGCGGGAAATGGATTATATGAAAATCGTTTCCCTCGCACCAGAGGTGCTCTAAGAGTCCTGCGGACTCTGTGTACGGGAAAACAGGGAATGTGCGGTCATTCGTCCGCACGCAGAACAGGGCTTAAGAAGGCGCTGTTTAAGAGGAAAGTGATGGTGTGTGCAGCCATAGGGCCGCATACAGAAGAAGGAGCGGTATATGGCTGCAAACGCAGAACATAAGTTCAAGATAAAGAAAGAAGATACCGTTGAGATCATTGCGGGCAAAGACAAGGGCAAGCGGGGAAGGGTTTTAAAAATCCTCCGCGCCAAGGACCGGGTCATCGTAGAAGGCGCCAATATCGTAAAAAAAGCGATGAAGCGCCGGAGCCAGCAGGACCGCGGCGGAATCGTTGAAGTTGAGGCTGCGATCCACAGTTCAAACGTGATGATCGTATGTAAAAAATGCGGACCCACCCGGATCGGGTACAAGCTTGACGGGGACAAAAAGACCCGGGTCTGTAGAAAGTGCGGAGAGGCGTTATAATGAAGAACTACGAACCGCGGCTCAAGAAGATTTATAAGGAGCAGGTCGCTCCCGAAATGTTCAAGGAGTTCGGATACAAATCGACGATGCAGACGCCGAAGCTTGAGAAAATCGTCGTCAGCATGGGCGTAGGCGAAGCTCTTCAGAACAAAAAGCTGCTGGACGCGGCTATTACTGATCTGACCATCATTACCGGTCAGAAGGCCGTTAAAACCAAGGCCCGCAAGAGCATTGCAAACTTCAAAATCCGTGAAGGCCAGGAAATCGGAGCCAAGGTAACCCTCCGTGGTGCCATGATGTACGAATTCATGGACCGTCTGGTAAATGTTGCGTTGCCCCGTGTTAAGGACTTCCGGGGTGTTAATCAGAATGCGTTCGATGGCCATGGAAATTATTCCCTCGGTATTACCGAGCAGATTATTTTCCCTGAGATCGACTTCGATAAAATTGAGCGTGTTGCCGGACTGAATATCGCCATAATTACTTCGGCGAAAACCGATGCCGAGGCTAAGGCCTTCCTGGCAAAGTTCGGTATGCCCTTCAGGAAGTAGGAGGAATACATGGCAAGAAAATCGATGATTATTAAGGCTCTGCGGACGCCTAAATATAAAACAAGAAAAGTTAACCGATGCCGGATCTGCGGAAGAGCCAGGGGCTATCTGCGGAAATATGAGATGTGCCGCCTTTGCTTCCGCAAGCTCGCAAGCGAAGGGCTGATCCCCGGCGTCACCAAATCAAGCTGGTAAGGTAGGAGTACAGGATGAGCGTTTCAGATCCCATTGCGGATATGCTGACCAAAATCCGGAACGCCGGATTGGCTAAGCATGAAAAAGTCGATATCCCTACCTCCAAGCTGAAGCTTGAGATCGTCAAGATCCTCAAGACGGAAGGGTATATCAAGAACTTCAAGAAGATTACCCAGGATGGGGCCAATACTATCCGGGTTTTCCTGAAATACGATGAAGGAACCGGACCGGTTATTCACGGTATCGAAAAGGTGTCCAAACCCGGACGCCGGGTGTATGCCGGATACAAGAATATGCCGAGGGTTTTCAACGGATATGGAACCCTGATCGTTTCAACCTCGATCGGTGTTACCACTGGAAAAAAAGCCGCGGAAAAGAAAGTCGGCGGCGAAGTTATCTGCACAGTCTGGTAAGAGGGAAGCTATGTCGCGTATAGGAAAAATACCGGTTAAGGTTCCTCAGGGCGTCAAGGTCACCTTCCAGGATGATGTGATGACCGTTGAAGGCCCCAAGGGAAAATTAACCCAGCAGTACCACCCGGTGATAACCTTTGACCCCCAGGGGGATGAGATTGTTGTCAGCAGGGTAAATGAAGAAAAGCAGACCCGGGCTTTCCACGGATTGTACCGTAATCTGCTTAACAATATGGTGGTGGGAGTTTCCTCGGGATTCACCAAGGTTCTCGTCATAACCGGCGTCGGTTTCAGGGCGGAAGTCCAGGGTAAACTCCTGGTGATGAACCTGGGCTACTCAAATGATGTGTATGTCGGAATCCCCGATGACCTCACCGTGACCGCCGACGGCAGCGGAAAAGTTTCCGTCAGCGGAATCGACAAGCAGCGGGTCGGCCAGTTCGCATCCGAAGTCCGTAAGCTCCGGCTTCCCGAACCCTATAAGGGCAAGGGTATCCGGTATGAAGATGAACAGATCAGAAGGAAAGTCGGTAAGTCCGGCGTTAAATAGGATTTAAGCTATGATACGAAAAATGGTCGAAAAAGACAGAAAGCGGCTTAAGAGGAAAATTCATATCAGGAAGCGTATTTCCGGTACCGCCGAACGGCCCCGTATGACCGTGACCCGGAGCAATAAATCCCTGTCCATACAGATTATCGACGATACAAAGGGACATACTCTCGCTTCGGCTTCAACCCTTGAAAAGGATTTGAAGAAGATCAAACGGAATGTGGAAGGAGCCGGCCAGCTTGGAGAAATCATGGGAAAGCGGCTTCTGGAGAAAAACATCAAGACGGTGATTTTCGACAGGAACGGCTACCTGTACCATGGTTTGGTTAAAGCGATGGCCGACGGAACCCGGAAAGCCGGGATCCAGTTCTAGGGGGCATGATGGAACACTCAAGGGACAACAGAGACAGAGATAACAGGGACAGAAAATACGAAGAAAAGGAATTCGTGGAGAAGCTCGTCAAGCTTAACCGCACCGCAAAGGTCGTTAAGGGCGGCCGCCGGTTTTCCTTTTCAGCCCTCACCGTAGTGGGCGACCGCAAGGGCAATGTCGGTTACGGATTCGGAAAGGCCAATGACGTTTCCGAAGCGATCCGGAAAAGCATCGACAAAGCCAAGCGGAACCTCGTTAAACTTCCCATTAAAAATGGAACGATCCCCCATGAAATCCGGGGAATCTTTAAATCATCGGAAGTACTGCTCAAACCCGCCTGTTCCGGTACCGGAATCATCGCCGGGGGACCCGTGCGGGCCATCATGGAAGCCGGCGGCGTAACCGATGTGCTCAGCAAATCCATCGGCGCTAACAACCAGTACAACGTGGTTAAGGCAACCTTTGAATGCATCAGTTTAATGATGGACGCGAAGACCATAGCCAAGAACCGGGGCAAATCCCTGAAGGAACTGTGGGGTTAATATGGCACAGAAGATACGGATCAAGCTTGTACGGAGTACCATAGGAACCCTTCCCAAGCAGCGGGCGACCGTTAGGTCATTGGGTCTGCGGAAGATCGGATCAACCACCGAACAGGAAGCCACCCCCGCCATTTTAGGCATGGTCAGGACCGTGGCGCATCTGGTGGCGGTGGAGGAGATTAAATAATGCACGATTTTGATCTGCGCGCCCCCGAAGGCGCCAATAAAAAGAAGCGTATTGTCGGCCGCGGCCAGGGTTCCGGAAGGGGAACCACCTCCGGGAAAGGCAATAAGGGGCAGAAAGCCCGTTCCGGCGGAAAAACCTACGTTGGTTTTGAAGGCGGACAGATGCCCCTGTACCGGCGTCTCGCGCACCGGGGCTTTTCAAACTATCCCTTTAAGAAGGAATTCCAGGTAATCAATCTGGGAGAAATCGAAAAGCGGTACAGTGACGGGGAAACCGTTGATGCGGCTACTCTGATACAGAAAGGGCTCGCTAAGGGAACAGTGCCGGTTAAGATCCTCGGAGACGGGGAATTCACCAAGAAACTCAACTTTACCGCTGTTGCCATGTCCGCATCGGCTAAGCAGAAGATTGAGAAAGCAGGCGGTTCCGTTGCCGCCGCCGAAAACGGCGGCGATAAAGCCGACGCGTAAAGCGCCTTATATAGGGATGTTTCATGGCTAGCAATGCATTGGTTGGTATTTTTAGGGTTAAGGAGCTTCGCGAGCGGGTACTGTTTACCACATTGATGCTCATCGTCTTCCGTCTCGGGACGGTGCTTCCCATTCCGGGCATCAATGTCCGGGCGCTGAACGCTTACTTTTTATCCATGCAGAATTCCGGGAATGCCATTATAGATTACCTCGACTTTTTTGCCGGCGGTGCATTCTCCAATTTCTCGGTGTTCATGCTGGGTATAATGCCCTATATCTCCATGTCCATCATCATGCAGCTTCTGCTTATCGTCTTCCCCAGGCTTAAGAAAATATCCGAGGAAGAGGGCGGCAAGAAAAAAATCCAGGGATACCAGCGCATCGGTACGGTTGTGGTCTGTCTTATCCAGTCTTTCGCGGTCACCCAATACGCCCAGAGTATTTCACGGACCGTGGAAGATCTGCTTACCATGCCCATGCTTTCGTTCACCCTGATTGCCATGATGACGGTCACCACGGGAACCATGTTCCTTATGTGGATCGGCGAACAGATTACCAAACGGGGTATCGGAAACGGTATATCCCTGCTGATCTTTGCCGGTATCGTGGCACGGCTTCCCCAGGCAGTGTGGGAACTCATTACCCGGGTCCGGAGCGGGGATCTCAATCTCGTATTCGTTATTGTTGTATTCGTCATGTTTGTGGCCATCGTAACCCTGGTTGTGTTCGAGCAGCAGGGGCAGCGGAAAATCCCCGTGCATTACGCAAAACGGGTGGTCGGACGCAAGATGTACGGCGCCCAGAATACCTACATACCCTTTAAGATCAATCCCTCCGGAGTTATTCCGGTAATTTTTGCGTCATCCATATTGACGTTTCCATTGCAGATCGCATCCACCATCGGCGGTAATGTTGCCTGGCTCGCGGCAGTTTCCCGGGCGCTGAACCCCCAGGGTGTGCTTTACAATGTACTCTACGTTCTGCTCATCGTATTCTTCGCCTATTTCTATACTCAGGTCAGCCTGAATCCCATTGAAATAGCCAAGAATATCCGTGAAAACGGCGGTTCCATTCCCGGAATCAGGACCGACAGGATTGAAGAGTATTTGACCAAGATCCTGAACCGTATTGTTCTGCCCGGGTCATTGTACCTGGCGGTCATTGCGGTTCTTCCGACCATTATCCAGAGGCTGTTCAACTTTCCGCCTTCAATCTCCTACCTTATGGGCGGTACATCACTGCTGATTATGGTCGGGGTTGACCTGGATACCATGAGCCAGATTGAGGCGCTTCTTAAGATGCACCACCATGACGGGCTTACGAAAAAAGGTAAACTCAGGGGTCGGAACCTGTAGGGCCGCCGGCCGGAAAATGTGCATATTTCATTTTTCGGCGGAAAGCCCTAGGCGAATCGGAAAAAATTCGCTTTAATAGTATATTACCGAAAGATCCGGGCTGCCCTCATCTACAAAAAGCCCGGATTCTTGTACGGAACTAATTGTAAGTTACTTACAAGGGAGAAAAGAAGGATGAAAGTCCGGACAAGTGTAAAACCTATTTGCGATAAATGCAAAGTGATTAAGCGGAACGGTATAATCCGTATCGTTTGTCAGAATCCAAAGCATAAACAGAAACAAGGCTAGGGGGTGTTGTATCTATGGCTCGTATAGCAGGGGTTGACCTCCCTAACAAGCACGTAAACATTGCTTTGACCTATATCTTCGGGATCGGCCGGTCCAGCGCCGATGAAATCTGCGCCAAGGCCAAGATCGATCCCATGCGGCTCATCAATGACCTGTCCCAGGAGGAACTCAACGAACTCCGGCAGCTCATTGAAAATGAATACAAGGTTGAAGGCCGTTTACGGACTGAGATAGCCCTGAACATCAAACGGCTTATGGATATCGGCTGTTACCGCGGCCTCCGGCACCGGAAAGGCCTGCCCTTGCGCGGCCAGCGGACCCGGACAAACGCGCGGACCCGGAAGGGTAAGAAAAAGACCGTTGCCGGCAAGAAGAAATAGGCGGAGGAAACAGTGGCTGCTAATACCAAGAAACGGAAAGAGAAGAAGTCCGTATATGAAGGGAACGTTTACATTCAGGCTACGTTCAATAATACCATCGTAACTATCACCGACCTTATGGGCAACGCTATTTCATGGGCGAGCTCCGGCGGTTTGGGATTCAGGGGCGCCAAAAAATCGACCCCCTTTGCGGCCCAGTCGGTAACCGAGATCGCGGCCCAGAAGGCTATGCAGGTCGGGCTCCGGGAAGTGCATGTTTACGTTAAGGGTCCCGGAATCGGCCGTGAATCGGCAATCCGGCAGCTTGGCGCTCTGGGAATTAAAGTCCGGTCCATCAATGATGTAACCCCGATTCCGCACAACGGCTGCCGTCCGCGGAAAACCAGGCGTATCTAAGAAGGGAGAGAAGTTATGGCACGATATACAGGACCAGTTTGCCGTTTATGCCGGACTGAGCAGAAGAAACTGATGCTCAAAGGTGACCGGTGCAAAAGCGACAAGTGTCCCATTAATAGAAAACGGCCGGCCCCGGGAAAGGATCCCAAAGCACGGCCCGGAAAACGCTCTGATTACGGATTCCAGCTCAGGGAAAAACAGAAGCTCAAGAGAATATACGGAATGCAGGAAAAACAGTTCAGCCTTTTCTTTGACCGGGCTCTGCGCACTTCCGGCATCACCGGTGAGAACCTTTTTATTCTCCTGGAACGCAGACTTGACAACGTCGTGTACCGGATGCGTTTTGCCACAAGCAGAAGCCAGGCCCGTCAGATTGTTCTGCACGGTCATGTCACCGTAAACGGCCGGCGTGTTAATGTTCCTTCTTTCCTGGTCAAACCCAATGATGTTATTGAAATTAAGGAACCCAGCAAAAATATGGTGGTCATCAAAGAAGCTCTTAAGGAATTCGGCAAATCAGGAGTTATGCCCTGGCTGCAGCTCGACCCTGACACCATGAAGGGAACCTTCATGGCAATTCCCCGCCGCAGCGATATAACCGATCTGGCGGACATCAAAGAGCAGATGATCGTCGAATTATATTCAAAATAAGGAGCACCCATGGCCCGTAAGAACCTGCTTAAAGGATTCAAACGTCCCAAAGGCATCACCTTTGAGCACGGTGAACTCAAGCCGAATTACGGCAAGTTCATCGCCGCCCCTTTCGAACCGGGATTCGGAACGACAGTGGGAAATACCTTGCGAAGGGTTCTCCTCTCATCGATCCAGGGGTATGCGATCACTGCGGTTAAGATTACGTCCTATGACGCCGACGGGGTTCCCCACAGCGTTTCCAGTGAATTTGAAACGATTCCAAATATCGTTGAGGATACTCTGGAGGTAATCAACAACCTCAAACAGATCCGTCTCCGGCTTCCCGAAGACGTGGAGCAGGATATACTCCTGTATGAATGGTCCGGAAAAGGCGAAATCAAAAGTGATGATTTCGAACGCACCGGACAGGTTGAAGTACTGAGTGCCGGCCAGCACATTATGACCCTTATGGATGACGCCCATGTGGAATTCGAGATCCAGGTTGATCTCGGCCGTGGGTATATTCCTTCCGAGGTGAACGAACGCTACGTGGATGTAATCGGTACAATCCCCATGGATGCGATTTTCACACCCGTGAAGAAGGTCAAATTCGCGGTGGAACCCACCAGGGTCGGCCAGCGCAGTGACTACGACAAACTGGTGCTTGAGATCTGGACCGACGGAACGGTTAAGCCCGACGATTCCCTTGCGGAAGCGGCCAAGATCGCCAAGGATCATTTTTCGGTTTTTATCAACTTTGACGAAAATAACCTCGGAACCGAGGAAGATCTCGATGAAGACGACGAGCGGATCCGGCAGATCCTCAACACTCCGGTGGAGGAACTGGAACTTTCCGTAAGGTCTTCGAACTGTTTGAAGAACGCGAATATTAAGACCATTGGGGAACTGACCCGGAAAACCGAGGACGATATTGCCAAGACGAGAAACTTCGGCAAAAAATCCCTCCAGGAAATTAAGGAAAAACTTAAGGAATGGAACCTGGGCCTCGGCATCACGGACATGAATGTCCTGAAGAACGCGGTAAAGATTACCCCGGATAAGGAAGATAAAGATGAAGCATAAACGCGGATTTAATCCCCTTGAACGGACTTCGGCCCACAGGAAAGCCCTTCATCGCAGCATGGTTACGTCCTTATTCAGATATGAAAGGATAAGGACCACTAAAGCGAAGGCCCTTGAAATCCGCCGGAGCGCGGAAAAAATGATCACCCGGGCAAAGGTGGATTCCGTCCACAACCGGCGCCTTGTCTCGAGCCGTCTCTATGATGAAGGGGTTGTGGCGAAGCTGTTTACGATCATTGCTCCCCGTATGCAGGACAGGCCCGGCGGTTATACCCGGATCATCAAGCTTGGCGAGCGCGCCGGGGACGCGGCGGAAATCGTGATCCTCGAGCTCGTGGATTACCAGCTCGACACCGGCGATTCCAAAGACAAGGATAAAAAGGCCAAGAAGCAGCCTGCCAAGAAAGCCGCGGCGCCCAAAGCAGCCAAGGAAAAGGCCAAGACCGAGAAAAAGGAACCAGCCAAAGCTGCAAAGCCCGCCGCTAAGGCGCCCAAAGCTGAAAAACCCGAAGTTTCCGATGCGGAAAAGGCTGAATAGGGGAGGAGAAGAATATGTCTAAAGCACACAGAGGAAAAGGTATCCGTGAACTTCCTTCCCGCGGACGGGGTGAATGTCCCGTCTGCAAGCGGTCCAACATCAAAGTTCTGTATGAGCAGGAATCGGGTGAAACAAAAGTGAAAATCTGCAAAACCTGCAAGGCCGCGATCAAACACGGAACGAAAAGCGTATAATAGAAGCTGTAACAGCTGTATTCGAAAGCCTTAAAAGCCGCTGGTTTTTAAGGCTTTTTTTATTCGCTGGTCAGGTTATGCCAGTGTCTGGATACTGAATACCGACGGTATGCTCCGGATGTTCTTTAAGATAAGTTTCAGGTCGTTCTGCTTTTCAAGCTGCATGGTGAAAAAACCCGTCAGATGGTTGCTGCCGCTTTCCTCAAGGCGGCCTTCTATGAGATGCCCCTGGTGTTTGCGCACCGCGCCTTCGATTTCGGAAAAAAGATCCGTAGCCATCCGCGCTTCAACCTTGAACCGTTTAACCAGAAGGGATGTGGCGTTTTCCCATTCCACATATATTTTCCGTTCCGCAAAATCGGGGATGTTTTTGAGATTGCTGCAGTTTTCCCGGTGTATGATGATTCCCCGGCCCCGGGAAACGTATCCGATGATGGGATCCCCCGTAACCGGGTGGCAGCACCGGGCGAAGCGGATCATCATGTTTTTTTCATCCTCAACCTTGACATGCAGTACCTGGGCATCCAGAACCTGTTCGTTTATCACCCGCTGCTGGATGAGTTCGGCGGGTTTCGCCTCGGGCGCCGCGTGCTGTGGTTCAGCGGACGGAAGCGGCGGCTTCTTTTTCGCCACCACGTTCTTTTCGATAATAAGGGAATCGTCGTGCTGAACCAGCCAGGACCGGATTTTGCTCCGCGCTTTGGATGTCTTTACCGCCCTGAGCCAGTTGAGGTTTGGGTGCGCGCTGGGTGCGGTCAGGATTTCCACCACCTGGGTATTCCGAAGCTCCGACGAAAGAGGCACAATGGCGCCGTTCACCTTCGCGCCCATACAGTGTTCGCCGATATCGGAATGGATGTAATAGGCGAAGTCTATGGGAGTCGCCCCGGCGGGCAGTTCAATCACCTTGCCCTGGGGGGTAAATACATAAATTGAATCTTTCAGTATTTCCCGTTTAATATCCTCCAGGAATCCCGCGGAATTATCCGGTTCCTGTTCCGATAGGTTCCAGGTTTTAAGACGGTTAACAATGGACAGGTCTTCGGGACGGACAATTTCCGAAGTGCTTCCTTTTTTGTAAAGCCAGTGGCTGGCGACACCGTACTCAGCGGTCCGTTCCATCTCAAAGGTTCTGATCTGAATTTCGAGAAGTTTTCCGTCATAGGACATAACCGTTGTATGGAGGCTCTGGTAACCGTTAGCCTTGGGCATGGCGATATAATCTTTAAACCGGCCGTCGATTGGTTTCCATAACCTGTGGACAATGCCGAGCAGGGTATAACAGTTTTCTATACTGTCGCAGAGTATCCTGATTCCGAACAGGTCATAGAGATCCCCGGCGTTTTTATTCCGCTTCCGCATTTTTTTATAAATTGAATAAAAATGCTTGGCCCTGCTTTTTACCTCGATGGGGATATTCGAGACCGCGGCCTCCCCGCGGATGGCGTCCTGCACTTTTTCGAGGAACTGGTTCCGCTCGTCCCTTTTAAGGGAAACTATTTCTTTTATCTGGAGATAGGCTTCCCGGTTGAGCTGTTTGAGGGAAAGGTCTTCCAGTTCATCCTTGAGCCAGGAAATACCGAGCCTGTCCGCCAGGGGAGCGTAGATATCCAGGCATTCCTGTGCCCGCTGTTTCCGCTGTTCCGGCGGCAGGTGGTCAAGGGTCCGCATGTTGTGGAGTTTATCCGCCAGTTTGATAAGGATTACCCGGATATCCTTGACCATGGCAAAAAGCATTTTCCGGATATTCTCGGCTTCCTGGATTGTTTTGTTCTTCGCGGAAATATCGGCGATTTCCGAAACACCTTCCACCAAAAGCGCCGCCGTATCGCCGAACCGTTCGGCAATCGCCTCCTTGGTCGTTCCGGTATTGTCCAGAACTCCGTGGAGCAGCGCCGCAGTCACGGCGTCACTGTCCAGGTGCAGGTCAATGAGAATTGACGCGACCCCCAGCGGATGGATGATATAGGGTTCGCCGGATGCCCGCTTCTGCCCGGCATGGATCTCCTCTGCCCAGCGGGCCGCGCGGAGAATCCGGTCCCGTTCTTCCGGAGGATAGGGTTCAATTTTTGCCGTAAAGTCTGAAATATATTTTTCCATGGTTACGCGTTTCCCCTCGGCGGAAAACCGTTAATCCGGAAAAGCCGCGCCGATTACCCGGTCCTTCCCTGACAGATCCCGGTGAACTTCAATGTCGGTATACCTGTGTTCTCCCAGTATCACGGCAATGGCGGGCATTTGTCTAGGGTCGGCTTCAAGGAGCAGCTTCGCCGGGGAATTCATCTTTTCAGGGGCTTCGGCGATAATGCGCCGGATGTAATCGAGGCCGTCCGCTCCGCCGTCCAGGGCGAGCCGCGGCTCATGCCTGACTTCCCTGTCCAGTCCGGAGATCATGCTTCCGGGGACATAGGGCGGATTCGAAACAATGAGATCGAATTTTCCCGGCAGGCTGCGCAGAAGGTCGCTCCGGAAGAAGCTGATAGAGCGGCTTTCCGGTTTTCCGCCGAGAAGTCTCCGGGCGTTTTCCTCCGCGACCGCAAGTGCGGCTTCTGAAATATCCGAGGCTGAAACGGAAATATCCGGTATTTCGTGCTTTACCGCAACGGCTACCGCTCCTGATCCCGTGCAGAGATCGAGCACCCGCAGCGGTCCGGTCCGGGAAGCCGCCGGCATCTTCCGGATTTCCGCGATGGCCGCCTCAACCAGGATTTCCGTATCCGGCCGGGGAACCAGCACATCGGGGGTAATAAAAAAATCCAGCCCCCAGAACTCCTTGTGTCCGGTTATATAGGCCACATTTTCCCCGGCAATACGCCGCTGTATATGTTCGTCAAAAATGGTCTGGTTTTCTTCCGGAAGTTCCATGCCGTCATGTACCAGAAGGTAGGAACGGTCGATGCCGAGAATATCCGCAAGTATCAGTGAAGCATCGAGCCGGGGTGTTCCGATACCGGCGGCGGCAAGCAGGGCTGTCCCTTGGGAAAGGGCTTCCCCGCGGGTCATGACGCCGTCGCTGCGGTGCTGGAAGCCCGGAGCAGTTCTTCCCGGGCGTGGAGTTTGAGGGCATCCAGCATTTCCTGAATATCCCCCTGCATAATGAGGTCGAGTTTGTATAAAGTAAGGTTTATTCTGTGGTCTGTCAGGCGGTTCTGGGGGAAATTGTACGTCCTGATCCGCTCCGACCGGTCACCGCTGCCTACCTGGCTCTTGCGGGCCTCCGCCCGTTCGGCATGGGCTTTGGCTTCTTCCATTTCATAGATCCGGGCCCGGAGTATGCGCATGGCCTTGGCTTTGTTTTTGATCTGGCTTTTTTCGTCCTGGCAGTGGACGCTCAGTCCCGATGGCAGGTGGGTTATGCGTACCGCCGAATCGGTGGTGTTTACACACTGGCCTCCGGGACCGCCGGCGCGCATTACATCGATGCGGAGATCCTCCTGGCGGATATCGATTTCGGTTTCATCCGCCTCGGGAAGAACCGCCACGGTGACCGCGGATGTATGGATCCGTCCGGATGTTTCGGTCGAGGGTACCCGCTGTACCCGGTGGACCCCGGACTCGTACCGGAAGTTTTCATAGACATTGCTGCCGTTTATGGAAAAGATTATTTCCTTAAATCCGCCGAGTTCGGTTTCATTGGAGTTCATTATCTCGAATTTCCAGCCCCTGGTCTCCGCGTACCGGGAATACATTCTGTAGAGGTCCGCCGCGAAAAGGGCCGCCTCATCGCCGCCGGTTCCGGCGCGGATTTCCATGATAATATTTTTTTCATCCAGGGGATCCCGGGGAATAAGGAGAAATTTCAGCCGGTCTTCGGCTTCGGTGAGGCGTTCTTCAAGTTCCCGCAGTTCCTCCCGGGCAAGCTCCCGCATTTCCGGGTCCTTCTCATCCTGGACCAGGGTTTTCGCGTCTTCCATTTGGGCGGTGAGGGTTTCTGTTTCCTGATAAGCCGCGGAAACTTCCGAAAGCTGTGAATATTCCTTCATAAGGGTCCGGTATTTCTGCTGGTCTTTAACCAGTTCCGGATCCTGAATTTCTCCGCTCAGGTTATCGTACCTCTGGAGAAGGGATGCTAAACGTTCATTCACCTCAGGTTTTCTCCTGAAAAAGAGGACAGGAATAAACCACTATTTCCATGGGATTGTCCTTGTTTGAAAACGCTTCCATGGCCTTTAAAATGGTATTCTGGACTCTGCAGGTGCCATTCTGGCTGCACAGCGGACAGGCACCGTTCCCCCGGGGATTGATTTCTACTTCCATACCTTAATAATACCAGATGTGGAATTATTTCGCAATCGGTGTTTTTTGACATTTTTATAAATTGTGTAAAAATGTTTTTTATACTTTTTAGAGGTTTGCCGCGGGTCATCCGCTGTAGTAATATGGAATGAGAAGCAAAACGGCGGAATTACCGGCTGCCGGTACCGTACTGCTTGAAACGCTCTCCCATCAGACGGGACCCCCGGGATCGATATTTCCATGCTTTTGTGAAGAATTCTATGTATACCGCGGTTGTCCGGAATTCCGCTATCGGAAATCCGTTTTTTTTGTTACAATTAAACTATGCTGAATTTGCGGGAACAGTGGGAAAAACTGAAAGCCCTGATCACGGAAAAACCGCGTTTTTTTCTGATCGGCGCGGGCGCTGGCCTTTGTATCCTCATTTTCAGCCTGATACTGATGCTGGTGGTGCTGAATAACGGCCGGAATTCCCGGCAGGAAGAGGCCAGGGGCCTGGCGGACCGGTTCGGTCCAATGCCGGTAAACCAGGACGATCTTTTCTGGCCCGATGAACCCGATTTTATTCCCGGAGTAGAGCTCGACAGGATTCCCCGCAGGTTCCCCCAGGGGGATACGGATATTCCCTACTGGACGGATCCCGGGAAAAACTCGGACCTATGGAGTGAACGGATCGGTTCCGCAGTTGATGAATTGATGGAGAAGATACCATGATTAAACGGGTTTTCCCGGCGCTTTTGTGTGCTGCCTCTGTATTGCTGTTTTCCTGCAAATCTTCCCCTGAAGTCCAGCCTGACGAAACAGCCGGCGCCGGGAATGAAGCGGTCATGGACCTCCCGGAGCCCGGGGCTGATTATCCGGAAGAACCCGCCGAAGAATTCCGGGACGATGATGAACCTTCTGTGGTGTTCCCTCCTGAAGAGCCGATACTGATTCCGTATCAGGGCGAGCTGCTGGAACCTTCATATTCATTTGCTGAAGTAAATCCCGAAGAGCCGCCCCCCGCGGAGGCTCCCGATGAACCGTTCCCGGTCCAGGAACCTGTACCCGACGGTGACGCCCTTTCGGTTCTTTCGCCGGAAGATAAGCCGCCGGCTGGTCCGGGCCAGCTTCCGGACGGCTCCGGAGAGTCCGGGGACAGTTCTCCCGGCGGCACGTCCGGCGGCGGACCGGGACAGGATCCGTCTCCGCCCTGGTTTATACGCCCCGCGGAACCGGACGACGGGATCTCGCCGGTCCGGGAGCCGCTGCCGGTTCCGGTTAACCCCATTCCCGAAACTCCGGCGTCGCCTCCTCCGGTTATCGATGACGGGCAGATCGAATATTCCCGCACCGTCCGGGCCACGGTGGGGCAGCTGATAGAAATTCCCTTCCGGGGGACGGGATGGGTCTATCTTGGCGAGCTGAGTTCCCGGCGAGGGATTGCCTATGATTCCCGGCGGCTCGATCAGGAAGGTCAAAGCTTTATCTTCAGGGCGGAAGCCCCGGGAACCTATTCCCTTAAATTCTATAAACAGGATTTTATCCGGGATTATATTCTCAACGACCATGTTAAGGTAATTATCGGGGAAGCCCCTGAAATTTCCGGAGCCGGGTGGTTTAATGCGCCGGTGGACCGGGGCAGGGTTGTGGCGGAGCCGCGGTGGCCCCTGTCGGCGGCCGATGAGGAACGGTACCGGAATTCCCCGGCGGAAGAAACCCCGGACACTTCCGGCGCTGCGGGAACGGCGGCGGATACGGTTCCGGTATTGCCGGAGCAGGCCTCTTCTCCGGCTTCTCCCGAAAGTGCTGCGGCTTCCGGAGCTCAGCCGGCGGAAAGATACGATGACGGGATTGTACCGGTGACTCCGGTGTCACCGGCGGCCGCTCCGGAGACTTCCCAGCCCGATGGGGGGATAGCCATTCCCGCTGATTCCCCACCGGATTTCTATATTACCAAAGCTCAAGAGGAATTCGACGCCGGACGGGTAGGATCAGCGCTGTATATTCTGGACCAATTCAGGGAGCGGTTCCCCTCGGGAAGTGACGAAGCCTGGTGGCTCTACGGCCAGCTGCTGGAGGCAAACGGACCTAACAGGGATATCCGCGCCGCGGTGGGATACTACCGCCGGCTTATCCAGGAATATCCTCAAAGCCCCCGGTACGACGATGCCCGGCGGCGCATCGCGTACCTGGAACGGTATTATTTCACTATTCAGTAGAGATTAAATGCTCAGGCGTTCCGTATGGTGGTACGCCTGGGACCGGAGTTCCTTAACCGACTCATCTTTCAGATAATCGTCAAAGGGCATCATCCTGTCGATCATTCCTCCGGGAACAATTTCAATAATCCGGTTGGCCACGGAATTGACGAATTCATGGTCATGGGAATTGAAGAGAATAACCCCGGGAAAATCCTCCAGGCCTTTGTTGAGGGCGGTGATGGCTTCCAGGTCGAGGTGGTTTGTTGGTTCGTCGAATATAAGCACATTGGCTCCGGAGAGCATCATCTTTGCCAGCATGCACCGGACCTTTTCTCCTCCGGAAAGCACATTTACCGGCTTAAGGGCCTCATCGCCCGAAAACAGCATCCGCCCCAGGAAACTCCGTATGTAGGTATCATCCTGGTCCGGTGAATACTGCTTGAGCCAGTCCGTGATGGAATAGTCCGAATCAAAGAATGAACTGTTTTCCTTGGGAAAATACGCGACACTTGTGGTCTGTCCCCAGTAATAATCCCCGGAATCGGCCTTGGCCTCTCCGCTGATGATATCGAACAGCGCTGTTTTCGCCTGGTGTTCCGTTCCCACAAAGGCGATTTTATCGGTTTTGTTAACCATTACGGTAAAATCGTTGAGCAGCTCCGCGCCTTCGCTGGTATAGTTCAATTTTTCGGTGCGGAGAACGTTGTTGCCGATTTCCCGGTTCGGTTTAAACGCAATATACGGGAACTTCCTGCTGGTAATCACCACATTTTCCAGGTCCAGCTTTTCCAGAACTTTCTTCCGGCTGGTAGCCTGACGGCTTTTCGCGGCGTTCGACGCGAAGCGCTGGATAAATTCCCTGAGCTCCTTGGCTTTTTCCTCGTTCTTTTTCTGCTGGTCCCTGGCCTGGCGCTGAAGCATCTGGCTCATCTGGTACCAGAAGTCATAGTTACCCGAATACATGGAGATTCTCCCGAAGTCGATATCGCATATATGGGTACAAACCGAATTGAGGAAGTGGCGGTCGTGGGAAACCACGATTACCGTATTGGGAAAATCAATGAGAAATTCCTCCAGCCAGGAAATCGATTCCAGATCGAGTCCGTTGGTAGGTTCGTCCAGGAGGAGTATATCGGGATTACCGAACAGGGCCTGCGCCAGCAGAACCCGGACTTTTTTCGTTTCATCCAGTTCGGACATGGGTTTTTCGTGGTCGGCTTCATCAATTCCGAGCCCGGAAAGAAGCTGGCCGGCCTGGGATTCCGCCTCCCATCCGCCGAGGTCGGCGAAATCGGCTTCCAGCTCGCTGGCCCGCATGCCGTCCTCTTCGGTAAAATCCTCTTTGGCGTAAATGGTTTCCCGTTCCTTCTGTATTTTGTACAGTTTCGGGTAACCCATGATAACGGTTTCCATGACCGTAAATTCCTCAAAGGCAAAGTGGTCCTGCTTGAGGACCGCTATACGCTCACCGGAGCTGACCGAAATCTCACCCTTGTCGTGTTCGGTTTCTCCGGAAAGAATTTTGATGAAGGTTGATTTGCCGGCGCCGTTGGCGCCGATTATCCCGTAGCAGTTGCCCGGGGTGAATTTTAAATTAACATCCTTGAAGAGGGTTCTCTCTCCAAAGCCGAGACTGAGATCTGTTACTGTGATCACGGATCAGGACTCCTTCTTGAATAAACCTTTAATGCGGGCGAGCAGACCTTTTTTCGCGGGCGCGGGTTTTGCCGCCGGCGCCGGCTGGCGGGTTTCCTGTTTTTTCCCTGGGGCCGTTCTGTTCCGTTCCTGATTCTGCCGGTTATTGGCGGGGCGCCGGTCGTTATTATTGTTCCCCTGGCGCTGCTTATTGCCCTGAGGATGATTCCGTCCGCCGCCTTTTCCCTTCGCTGAAGCTCCATGGGCACCGCCGCCGGAAGCTTCCTTCGAGGGCGCGTCGTATTTCTTTTTGTAGTACGCCATGCGCTCGTCAAAGGAAAGATTCGAAAGATTCCGGTCTTCCCCGGGTTTCTGCCGGGGATTTCCCTGGGCTTCCCGCCGGGGCGGCTTTCTGGTTTCATTGCCCTGCCGCCGCCGGTCGTCGTTCCTTGTCCGGGACCGGCCCTGTCCGCCGTCCCGCTGCTGTCCGCTTCTGCCCCGGTCGCCGTCCCTCCGGCCGCGGCGGCGGTCATCGTGCCGGTCGTCATAGGTATCCGTGTGGATACGCATGCCTTCACTTTTATCGGCGCCGTACAGTTCTTCCGTGGCTATTTCCGAGGGGATTTTTTTCCCGATGTATTTTTCAATATCCGGAAGTTCATAAACATCCTGCTCGCTGGCAAAGGTGATGGCCCTGCCGGTTTTTCCCGCCCGGGCGGTACGGCCGATGCGGTGGACGTAATTTTCGGATTCCACCGGCAGATCGTAATTGACCACCAGGGCGAGACCTTCAATATCGAGACCCCGGGCGGCCACATCGGTGGCGACGAGATATTTCGTGTTTCCGGCTTTGACGTCTTCGATTATTTTGAGGCGTTTTGACTGGGGCAGATCCCCCATGATGAATTCACACTCGTACCCGTTTATCCGCAGCCGTTTCGCCACGATTTCAGCGTACCGTTTGGTATTGCAGAAGATGATGGCGCTTTCGGGCTTTTCCCGTTCCATGATGCCCAGGAGCATCTTCATCTTGTCATTGCTGGGAACATGGTAGAGCACCTGGTCTATTTCCTCTACGGTGACCTTTTCCGGCGCGATCTCGATTTCCACCGGTTCCTTGGTATACTCCCATGCAAGGTTTTTTACATAGGCGTTCAAGGTGGCGCTGAAGAGCATGGTCTGCCGGCGGTCCGCCGGGGGAACAACTCTGATAAGTTTCCGGAGATCGGGATAAAACCCCATGTCGAACATGCGGTCAGCTTCATCCAGAACCAGAAATGACAGATCCATGAGATTCATGTATCCCGAGCTGTTCAGGTCGAGTACCCGTCCGGGGGTCCCTACCATGACCTGCGCGTTTTCCCGGAGCAGTTTCTGCTGATGGGCGTACCCGACGCCCCCGTAAAAGCTTCCTACTTTAAAGGGAAGGTATTTGCCGAGAACCCGGGCTTCTTCTTCAACCTGGACCGCAAGTTCCCTGGTGGGAACCATGATAAGGGCCTTTTTGCCGTTAAGAAGCGGTTCGGTGAGCAGCCGCTGGAAAATAACAATCAGAAAAGCGGCGGTTTTTCCGGTTCCGGTCTGGGATTGGACGTAGAGGTCCTGCCCTCCAAAAGCGTTGGTAAGTACCTGTTCCTGAACAGGCATGCAGGTAACGTAGCCTGCATCGGCGATGCCCCGTTGGAGGTCGGGGTGTAAGTTTAGTTCATTAAATTCCATATTATGGTACATTTATACCTTTTTTTTGTAATAGTGAAAAGTAGCATGCGGGGCGGGCGGTTATGACAGAGATCATATCGGTCCGCTTCTTGTTTGAAATATACCGGCAGCAGTGAATATACTTGGAAAGTGGAACTAAAACGGCAGCTGCCCGGAAAGTTCCCGGAAACCATTTAAAAAAGGAAATGTATGAAAACGAACTGCAGGATTATTATGGCAGTACTCTGCGTGGTTCTTGTTGCCGCCGCAGGCTGTGCCCAGAACAAAAGCCAGAGCAATAACCAGTCCGGTTCAGCGCCGGCGGCCCAGGCGGGCAATACCCAGGCGCGGACATTCACCGCTGAAGAACTTGCCCGTTACAACGGTACTAACGGGAACCCGGCTTACGTAGCGGTGGACGGTACGGTTTACGATGTAACCAATGTTCCCCAGTGGGCCGGCGGGAAGCATTACCAGGGTCTTACAGCGGGCAAGGATCTCACCGAGGAAATCAAGAAGTCGCCCCACGGAACTTCTGTTTTATCGAAACTTCCGGTGGTGGGCACCTTGAAGAAATAGGAGGCAGCTCCATGTATGCGGTCCTTGGTTTTGTAAGTCTGGCGCTGTTTATAATAGTAACCGCTCCCTACTGGTTCAGACGGCTGAACCAGTGGTTCTTCCATCTCAAAGGACCGGGGTTCACGAAATTTATGAAGGGGCTGCGGTTAATCCATAAACCCCTTGGGGCGGCATTCGTGATTGTCCCCGCTATTCACGGATATCTGGCAATGGGAGGATTCAGGCTCCATACGGGAACCATCCTCTGGTTTTTTGTGGTCATCACCGCCGCTGCTGGTCATACGTTTTATCTGTTTAAAAAGCCGGGACTTCTGAGAGTCCACAGGATTTTAGCGCTGGTTACCTTCTGCTTTATCCTGGTTCATCTTTTCGTTCCGAATCTGATTTACTATATTACTGCGTAATAAAAGTCCTCTCCGGAGGGCTTTTTATTTTTTACTTCGCATTCAGGAAGCGTACAGATGGATCAGGGACAATGCCAGCGATACAACGAACGGCGGCAGGATATAAAAGAGGGTAAGTACAAGGAGAATAAAATGCCTGCCCAAAAAACCTGATGCCTTCCAGTTGTTGAGGACTAAGACCGGAACGAAACAGAGCAGCCATCCTGCCGGAGGCGCCCACGGGGTAATATAGCCCGGGTGTACCAAAAAGATGTGCAGGAGTACCCCGCAAAGAATCATGAAAATTGCTCCGGCGATCGGATTAAAATATTTCTGAACTACCTTCCTCGATATATAAAAGATAAAAAGGAATGGAAGGAACAGCACAGTACCAATAGAGCAAACAAGTTTTAAGTCCATTTTGTTTATCCTTTGTACCAAATTCCCACGGATTGAAAAGCCTGAACCGTTAATAATACTTATATTGCTTTTTTATACTATCAAATAAAACCGTTTTTCAACGATATCCATTCCCATCAAATGCTGCGCATTTGGCTCTGTAAGGTAGTGATTAAGGGTGCGGCGATGCCGCCGCCCTGCGGGTTCAACCACTTCGTGGTTGGCTCTAGAGGAAGTTATGGAATGTGCGGCTATACAGCCGCACGCAGAGTCCGCCCATCGGCGCAGATGCGCCGCCTGGAAACACCGGCGGCGGAATAGGCGCCGACAATAAAAAAGGATCGCCTTTCGGCGACCCTTTATCTGCAATATTTTTTTTACGGGTTAATTAGTAGTCCATTCCCATCAAACGCTGCGCGTTTGGCTCTGTAAGGTAGTGATTAAGGGTGCGGCGCTGCCGCCGCACTGCGGGTACCGCCCATCGGCGCGGTGCGCCGCTTGGAAACACCGGCGTCGGAATGGGCGCCAGCAATAAAAAAGGACCGCCTTTCAGCGGTCCCTCTAAGTCGCAATAACCTACTTTTCTGGCTGGATTAATAGTCCATTCCCATTCCGCCCATTCCGCCGCCGGGCATGGGGGGCGGATCTTTCTTTTCGGGGATGTCGGTGATGGCACATTCCGTGGTGAGCAGGAGGCTCGCGATGGACGCGGCGTTCTGCAGAGCGGAGCGGGTTACCTTGGCGGGGTCGATGATACCGGCCTTAACCATATCCACCCATTCCATCTTGGCTGCGTCGAATCCGACGCCTTTCTTTTCGGACTTCGCGCGGTCGGCGATAACCGCGCCGTCGAGACCCGCGTTCTCGGCGATCTGCCGGATCGGTTCTTCCAGGGCGCGTTTTACGATCTTGAAGCCAACCTTCTCATCGTCGGTAAGACCGGCGGTATCGGCCTTGTCCAGAGCCAGTGCGGCCTGGATCAGCGCCAGTTCGCCGCCGGGAACAATGCCTTCCTCGATAGCGGCCCGGGTCGCGGAGAGAGCGTCCTCGACGCGGTGTTTCTTTTCCTTGAGCTCCACTTCCGTGGCCGCCCCTACGTTGATGACCGCTACGCCGCCGGCGAGTTTTGCCAGCCGTTCCTGGAGTTTTTCCCGGTCGTAATCGGAGGTGGTATCTTCAATCTGGGCCTTGATCTGCGCGATCCGGTCCTGGATTTCTTTAGCTTTTCCGGCTCCGTTGATGATCGTGGTGTTGTCCTTGTCGATCTTAACGGTTTTGGCCTTGCCGAGCTGTGAAATATCGGTATTTTCCAGCTTGAGGCCCAGTTCTTCGGAAATAACTTCGCCGCCGGTGAGGATGGCGATATCTTCGAGCATGGCCTTGCGGCGGTCACCGAATCCGGGAGCCTTGACCGCGCAGGTGCGCAGGGTTCCCCGGAGGCTGTTGACTACCAGGGTTGAAAGGGCTTCGCCGTCCACATCTTCGGCGATGATGAGCAGGGGCTTGCCGCTCTGGGCGATTTTTTCCAGCAGGGGCAGCATGTCCTTCATGGAAGAAACTTTCTTGTCATGAATAAGGATATACACATCTTCGTACACGCTGGTCATGGTATCCCGGTCGGTTACGAAGTAAGCTGAAATATAGCCCCGGTCGAACTGCATGCCTTCCACGAATTCGATGGTGGTATCCATGGTCTTGGATTCTTCCACGGTGATGACACCGTCTTTACCGACTTTTTCCATGGCGTCCGCGATGGTATTGCCGATTTCGGAATCGTTGTTGGCGGAAACCGAAGCGACATGGGAGATTTCTTCCTTGTCTTTGATTTCCTTGGAATTTTTGCGGATTTCCTCAACCGCAATTTCCACCGCCTTATCAATACCCCGTTTCAGCTCAATGGGGGTCATTCCCGCGGCGACCGATTTAAGCCCTTCCTTTACGAGGGAATAGGCAAGAACCGTAGCCGTGGTGGTTCCGTCCCCGGCCACATCGTTTGTTTTGGTGGCAACTTCCTTAAGAAGCTGGGCACCCATGTTTTCATAAGGATCGGCCAGTTCCACTTCCTTGGCCACGGAAACACCGTCTTTGGTAACGGTGGGGGCGCCGAACTTCTTATCCAGAAGAACATTGCGTCCTTTGGGTCCAAGGGTTACCTTAACAGCCTTGGAAATCTGCTCAACCCCCGAAAGCAACTTGCGGCGGGCTTCTTCGTTGAACATCAACTGTTTCGCCATGATTCTTATTCTCCTCTTAAAAATACCGGTCTTCGGGCATACCTTTAACTTTTTTCACTGCCCTCTTTTTCCGGTTTATTGTGATATGTAGCTGTCCATTGTAGAAATACAAGGACTATATCCTAAAATACTAAAATGAAGGCTACCGCGGCAATAGGAAAACACCCCTATATGCAACAACCTGAACAAAAATATGAATATTTCCGTATATAATAGTAGTATAAAAACAAAAAAAATGTAATCATCCGGACAATCGTTTGCCTGATTTTTTTCTGTAAGAGGAGCCGCAATGAAAAAACTGCGTTTAGGTGTCCTTGGCGCTTCCCGGCATTACGGGCTGCGGGTCGCAACGCCCCTGCGGGATTCGCTCCTGATTGAACCCTACGGTATCGCTTCCCGGAACAGCGAAAAAGCCCGGGACTACGCGGAAAAATGGGATTTTCCCGTTTCCTACGGTTCCTATGAAGCCCTTTTTGGGGACCCGGATATTGATTTCGTGTTTATAACCCTGCCGAATCACCTCCACCTTGAATACATAAAAAAGGCGGCGGACGCCGGGAAACCGGTTATCTGCGAAAAGCCTCTGGGGCTCAATGCCGCCGAAGCCGCGGAAGCGGCGGCGTACTGCGAAAAACGGGCCGTGCCGCTTATGGAAGCCTTTATGTACCCCTTCCACCCCCAATGGCGGCGGGCCTTTGAAATCGTAAAATCCGGGGAGCTGGGACGGGTTATGACAGTCAGCGGGACCTATTCATATACCAACAAAGATCCCGGAAATATCCGCAATGTCGCGGCTTTCGGCGGCGGCGGAATGCTGGATATCGGCTGCTATCTGGTTTCCGCCTCCCGGCGGCTTATGGAAGCGGAGCCCCTCAGGTCCTGCTGCTCCATGGTCAGGGATGCCGAATTCGGCGTGGACAGCCACGCGTCGGCAATCCTCGATTTCGGCGGCGGCCGCACGGCGGTATTTTCGGTGAGCACCCAGCTGTTCCCGCGCCAGGAAGTCACGGCCCACGGAACCGCGGGAGTGCTCTCGGTGGAGCTTCCCTTCAATATGTATGCCGATGCTCCCGGCCGGGTCCACGTCCGGACCAATATCGGCGGCCGGTGCGTGGAAACCGAAATCGCGGACCAGTACCTTCTGGAATTCGACGCCTTCGCGGAAGCCCTGCTTGAAGGGGCTCCGGTGCCTATCCCCGTTTCCGACGCGGTGGACAACCTCGCGGCCATTGACGCTCTGTTCCGGTCCGCTGAATCCGGCGGCTGGGAACCGGTGGCCCGTCCGCGGGGGCAGGCCTAAGCGCGGCTCGTTTGCGGGAGTTTATTATGGAAATTGACATATATACCGACGGCGCGTGTTCCGGCAATCCCGGGCCCGGAGGCTGGGCCTACGTTGTCCTTGAAAAAGACGGCGCCGGGAAAGAAACGGTCCTCGCGGAAAACTCCGGCGCGGAAAAGGAAACCACCAATAACCGCATGGAGCTTACCGCCGCCGTGGAGGCCCTCCGGGCGCTCCGGGATATTCCCGGACTGCGTCCGGAAACCCTTACGGTTTACACCGATTCCCAGTACGTACAGAAAGGCATCACAACATGGGTTCATTCCTGGAAACGGAACGGCTGGCGTACCGCTTCGAAGGATCCGGTGAAAAACCGGGATCTCTGGATGACACTGGATGAATTGAATTCCGCGTTTTCCCCGCGGTGGCAGTGGGTCCGGGGCCACGCGGGAAACAAATACAACGAACAATGCGACCGGATGGCCACCGGGGCCGCCGCGGCGCTTCCCTCTTAGTTTTCGCCTTCCGCCAGGGCTTTCGCGAGAATTTCCTGCAGGGCCTGGGCTTCTTCCCGGGAAAGGGTGATCCCTTTGCCCATTTTCTCATGTCCCGGAGCCCAGTCCCGGATATCGAATTTGGGTGTTCTGCCGTTCCATGATACCAGGTTGATTTCCTTTTTCCAGCCGCCCCGTTCCTCCGAAAGAACTCCGAAATGCTTAACTACATCAAATGTTATATCCGCCATGGCCCTCTCCTGAGTTTGTATGACAAAATTAGTTCAAAATATGACGTATGATACAATAAAATTGCCAATAGTGCACTTCTAAAATATAATTATTTAGTGTTTCCTGTGCGGAAAAAAAGAATCGCCGCCGAATATATTATTTTTCTACCCTTGTTTTGATAAGAAAAGGGGGATACAATTATGAATAGTGCATATAATACACTTTCATAAAAGTATTATTCAGGAGCTGTGTATGAAAAGAAGATATATGTTCGGTCTTTTTAGCGTAATTCTGCTTGCAGCAGCGATGGTTTCTTGTAAAAGCAGCGGAGATGTGGTCGAACCGGAACCGGTTGTCGAAGCTCCTCCTGAACAGACGACTCAGCCCACTGGGGTTGACCAAAACTTACTTAATAACATGGAAGCTGCCAGGGCCAAGGCGGAAGCCGCCCGGCAGCAGTCAATAGATTATGAAGGGGATGTGTATTTTCCGGACGACTGGAACACCGCGGAATCCCAGTACACATCGGCGGGCGGAGCGAACCGGAACGACGCCAATGCCGTAACCGAGGCAATCCGGCAGTACAATGCCGCCGCCGCCGCCTTTGATGATATTACCGCCTGGGCGCTTCCCCTGTATGCGGCTGCCCTGCGGGACGATGTAATGGCCGCCCGGCGGGACGCGCTCAACGCGGGGGCCATGGAATTTTCCCCGGACCGATTTTACCTTGCCGATGAAAAAGGCGAGGCCGCGTACCTGAAATTCGACGCCGCCGATTATTACGGCGCCATCGACGCCGGTGAGGAAGCCCTGGTTTATTACATCGCCCTCAAGACGGGAAGCGATGCCTTTGTGGTCCGGGAAGCGATCATGGACCATAATTTCGTCCGCTACGACCGGAATAATTTCGATCTGGCGGAGAACAGCGGCATGGATGCCCTGGACGAATACGACGCCGGCAATATCGAAGTTGCCCTTGATTCCGCCGAAGAAGCCCTGTTCCGGTACCGCCTTGTCTGGCGGACCGCATGGCAGGCCGTTGCCGGTGAACAGCGGGACGCCGCGTCGGCGGAGCGCAAAGCCGCCCTGGATATCAAAGCCAATGTGGCGGTCAGGCATGAGTTTGAACTGGCCGATTCCGTCTTTACCCAGGGAGCGGCGGCGTACAATACCGAGGAATTTGAAGAAGCCGCGGGACTGTACAGCCGGTCCGAATCAATGTTCGCCATTGTATGGGAAGCGGCAAATTATAAACGCCAGATGGCTGAGGATGCGATCAGAGCGGCTGAGGAAAAAGTTGCCGAAAGTGACGAAACAGCCCGGGAAGCGGAACTTATTCTTGAAGGAGGCGCCGAATGAAACAGTTCGCCCCATTATTTGTAATACTCTCGCTTTTAGCGGGAACCCAGGCCGCGTTCGGACAGCAGATTGAGCTGTGCGAACCCATGCTGGATGAATCGGTCCTTTCCCAGGGCGCGGTATTTGTGTACATTCCCGCCGCCGATGTGATTGACCTTCCGGAATATGAGGATTTGGCGTATCTCTGGGCGTTTAACCCGGGCGATGCCGCGGAACCCCTGGAGTTCCTGTCCGTGGCGAGTCTCGCGGCGGCAGCGTCCTCGGATGCCGCCACCGGAATAATCCCCCGGCATATCCGCAACAATGAGTATTTCCTGGAAAGCGTCCGCCTCCGGGATATGGCCCAGCAGGCCTTTGACTACGGTGATTACGACGCGTCGGCGAATTACGCCGCCGAGGCCCTCCGCTACGCCCAGCTGTCCGATGAGTACGTTGCGCTGCAGCTTAAAATCCGGGACGCCGACAACGCCATAGCCCGGGCCAGGGACCGCATGGCGTGGGCAGCCTCCCGGGGTATCGATAAGAGTTATCCCGCCCGGTACGGCGAGGCCCAGACATCATACGATGAAGCGGTGACCGCCCGGGGCAATGAGGACTGGGACGGAGCCATAGCCGCCGCCCAGCGGGTTCTCTACGTTCTGGCTGACGCCACTGAGGTTCTTCCCCTCCCGGCGCAGTACACCGTGCGCACCTGGGCAACCGAACGTGACTGCCTCTGGAATATTGCCGGTTACTCATGGGTTTACGGTGATTCCTTCCAGTGGAAGCGCCTGTATGAGGCCAATAAGGCCAAAATGCCCGAAGCAAACAACCCCGACCTGATTCATCCCGGAACCATCCTGGATATTCCCAGTATCCGGGGCGAAACCCGCCAGGGCATGTGGCAGGCCGGCAGGTCCTACAGTCCCCTTCCTAAAGCCAGGTAAAGGGACAATGCCGAGGCCATGAGGGCGTGCACATACGGCGGCCGCCCCATGCCTCGGAGGACTTCCTCCGGTTTTACCAGTTCTATATCGACAAATTCATCCTCATCAAGATCCTGTTTTCCCGATTCACCCAGATCTTCGGCTAAAAAGAAATGCGCCGTATTGGACATGAGCGCGGGGTTCGGACTGAATTCTCCGATTTTTGTTATTTTCCTGGCGGCGTATCCGGTTTCTTCCTGCAGTTCCCTGAGCGCGCCCCTGCTGATATCCTCCCCGGGTTCAATAACGCCCCCGGGAAATTCAAGACTCATGGACTGTGACCCGTGCCGCCACTGGCGGACCATTACGAATTCCCTGCCCCGGGGGCTTTCCAGTACCGGCACGACTATTGCCCAGTCAGATGCGTCGATAACCGTAAAAATCCCCTCTCTTCCCCGGGGAGACCGGCTCCGGTTTTCTCTGACGGTAAATACCGGGGATGTGTATACGACTGTCCGTGATTCTTCTGTCCAGATAAGGTGGCTATATTCTTTCATATACATCACAGTATCCGCTTCCGTTAATTTCGTATAGCGGGATGAAGTCAGGGCAATCCGAAGCCGGTCCTGCCGGGAAGTGTCAGTCCAGAACCAGAAACTGCGGATCGATGTGGCTCCGCAGCAGGGTTTCAATATATTTCATGCTGAATTCCGGCTCATTGTGCCGGACCCCGTGGCTGGCGGCCAGTTCCTCGGAGTAATCCCGGAACAGATAATTGCGTACATTGCTGAATCCGGATCCGTAATGGGTCACCACCGGATGCGTCCGGACATTTTCTATCCATACTTCCCGCTTGGGCCCGGCCTGTTCCAGGGTCAGTACCAGTTCAAAGGTAAGGAATATACCGACGAGCCGGGGCGCCTCGCGCTGGGCGGATATAAAATTCCCCAGGGAGTACGCCGTAAGGGTTTTTCTTCCGTCATCGCCGGTTTCTATCCATTCTACCGGCTGGATCACATGGGGGTGGGTTCCGATAATTACATCCGCTCCCCAGGAAGCCAGTTCCTCCGCCAGGGCGCGCTGGTTTTTCGTCGGAACGTGGGTGTACTCATTGCCCCAATGGACACCCACAATAACCACATCCGCCAGTTCCGCCGCCCGGCGTACGTGGTCTTCCATGATTTTGCGCTGGGATGTATATATCACCCGGGCTTCGGCGGTATTCGGAACGTACATCCCATTGGTGGATTCCGTATAGGCGAGGTAAGCAAGGTTGAGTCCCTTTACCGTGTGCAGGGTAATTTCCGGTATGTTTTCAAACCGTTCATAGAGTCCGGCCGTCATGGTATACCGGGGCATGGATGCCCAGAACCGGCGGGTGGCGGCTATGCCAGGGGTTCCAAAATCGTATGAATGGTTGTTGGAGAGTGAAAAAACCCGCCAGCCGGCTTCGTATGCGGCTCTTCCCAGATCACCGGGGGTGGAGAAAAGCGGGTAGGTGGATGGTTCCAGCTCATCATTGACCAGGGTCTCCTGGTTTATCCAGTTTATGTCAAACTGCTCCAGAAAAGGCCTGATATTTTCATATATATAAGAAAAATCATACAGCCTTTCCTGCGGCGGATCGGCTTCTTGTGCTCTGCGCCGGGCCTGATTGTACAGCGTGTTATGGATTAGGTTATCCCCCGCCGCGGAAAAACTCACCCGTACCTCTATGGCGGGTTTTTCCTCCGGCTGGATATACTCAATCTGCTGCGGCGGATCGGTTATTTCTGCCGGAAGACTGTTGAGACAGGCAGTAAAACTGAGTGAAAATACCGCGGTAATTAAAACCGTCAGGGATAAACGGATGTTTTTTTTCACCGGCGGCTGCCTTCCCATCCCGGGAGCCGGATACCGGCAATTCCGCAGGGGCGTATACGATCCATACCTATAATTATACCCCTGAATTTGTATATTTTCATGAAAACGGCGGCTCCGGAACCTGTCCCCGGCGCCATGCCGGAACTGATGCAGAACCGTTCCTTCTCATCGAGGAACCCGAAGTGGGGGGAGTGGAAGACCCGCGAAGCGGGGCTGAAACGAGGGGGAGCAGCCCTCTTGACCGGGCAGCACCGAGCCGGTTAAGCCGGAACGCACCCGGGCCATAGCGGCAACGCCGGGTGTCATCAAACCAAAGGTTTGAGTAAAAGGGCGGATGAGCGGTTTTCTAGGCCGCAGGCCGACGCACCACCATCCGCCCTTTACATGACAGGCCCCGCAGAACCGGTAAACATGGGTGCGTTCCGGCTTGAAAGACCCGGTGCTCCCCCTCATCCTTTTGACAAGTTTTCCCAATCGCTTTATGCTTTAAGGGTACCGGAGGCACAGGGGTGCTCCCGGGGACCATCCGGACCGGGATCCGGCGTATCCGTATACGGTCCGGCCACGCAAGTCCAAGGAGGTTACCATGGCAATCATTACGATTTCACGCGAATTGGCGGCCCTCGGCGATGAGACAGCCAACGAATTATCTAAACTTCTGGATTACCGTTTCGTGGACAAACATGCCCTGGAAGAGCGGATAAAATCGTACGGATTTTCCGAGCGGAAACTGGAAAAATACGATGAACGCAAGCCGTCGTTCTGGGCGTCCCTGTCACAGGACAGGGATGATTACCTTCATTACCTGAAGACCGCCATGCTTGCCGAGGCGGGGCAGGGAAACTGTGTCTTTATCGGCCGGGGCGCCAATGTGGTGTTCAAAGGAGTTCCCGGGGTTCTTTCGATTTTTCTGGTCGCCCCCGATGAAATCCGGGTTGAACGGGTTAAGAGTTATTTTCACAGCGATGATAAACGGGCCCGCCAGATTGTGGAACAGAGCGACCATGACCGGGACGGTTTCCACCGTTATTTCTTTGATATGGAATGGAAAAATCCGGATTATTACCATCTGACCATAAACACCGGCCACCTGCACCCGGCGCTTTGCGCGGAGCTGATTCAGGGGCTCAAGGACCGGCTGATCACAAATGACGTGGAATCCCTCTGCAAAGTCCGTATCCAGGAAATGACCCTGGCCCAGCAGCTGGTGCACCACATCCTGTACGAGAAAGAAATACCCATTCATTTCCTGGAAGCCGCTGTTTCCGGGGGAACGGTCACACTCTTCGGGGTGGCCAATTCCCAGTCCCTGGTGGAAGCCGCTGTTTCCTCCGCCCGGGAAGTGCCGTCGGTTACTGCGGTGCAGTCCGAAATCCAGGTGGTCCAGGAATACAGCGTAATGCCCTAAGGCCGGCTGCCGCGGGGTAGTGTCAGAATAATCTTGTTGCGGAGCGGTAATGAAAACTGAAGCACTTCTTGAACGTCTGCATGTAATTGACAGTGAATACCGCCGCCTGGAACACGCCGCCGCGCTCCTTCAGTGGGATCAGGAAACGTACCTGCCCCGGGACGCCGTGGAGGAACGGGCGGAACAGCTTGGGCTTCTGGAGGGCATCGCCCATGAACGGATCGTTTCCCCCGAAGTGGGGAAACTCCTTTCAGAGCTGGGATCAACCTCGGAAAATCCCCGGGGCGATGAAAGCCTCCCCGCTCTGGAGCGGGATTTCCTGCGGATACTCCGCAGAAACTATGACCGGCAGATAAAACTGCCTCCGGATTTTGTGCGCAGCTCCGCCCGGGCCGAAGGCCTGTCCCAGGCAGCCTGGATCGCCGCCCGCAGTAACGATGATTTTACGGCGTTCGTCCCCCATCTTGCGGAAATGGTCAGCATCTCGCGGAAAAAGGCCGAATACTGGGGGGCGGGCGGGGCTGTGTACGATGCCCTTCTTGATATTTACGAACCCGGAATTACCGCCCGCGAAATCGAAGGGCTTTTTGAGCCCCTTAAACTCCGGCTCAAGACGCTGCTGAACAGGATCGGCTCGGTTCCCCAGATTCATGCTCCCTTCCTTTCGGAGGCCTATGACTGCGGGGCGCAGCATACATTCAGTATGTACCTTCTGGATTACCTCGGATTTGACCAGAACCGGGGACGGCTCGATACCAGCGCCCATCCCTTTACCACAACATTGGGGGCCGACGACGTACGAATCACCACCCGGTTTATAGAAAACAATGTGGTTTCGAGCATTTTCTCAACCATCCATGAAATGGGGCACGCTTTTTACGAAATGGGCTTCCCCGCGGAGCTCCGCGGAACCTCCCTGGGGGAGGGTGTTTCCATGGGTATCCACGAGTCCCAGTCACGGCTCTGGGAGAATGTTATTGGCCGGAGCGCTTCCTTCTGGCAGGGGCTGTACCCGGAATTCCGGCAGCGGTTTTCCGGCCGGCTCAAGGCCGTATCCATGGAGGATTTTGTCCGGGGGATCAACCGGGTGGAGCCTTCGCTTATCCGGATAGAAGCCGATGAAGTCACGTACTCGCTGCATATCATCCTCCGTTTTGAACTGGAACAGCAGCTTTTTTCCGGGGCGCTGTCCCCGGAGGACCTTCCCAAAACGTGGAACGCCCGCATGAGGGATCTCCTGGGGACGGAACCGCAGACAAACGCCGACGGTGTGCTCCAGGATGTGCACTGGTCCATGGGCGCGTTCGGTTATTTCCCCAGTTACGCGCTGGGTAATTTGTACGGTCTCCAGTTCTGGCGGAAACTGAACGCCGACATACCTCACGCGGAAGCTGCCATAGCCCAGGGGGAATTCGCCGGAATCCGGGAGTGGCTCCGGGATACCCTGTACGTATGGGGCAGCCGCCTCGAACCGGCGGAGCTTCTTTTTAAGGTGTGCGGTGAAAAATTATCCGTGGATCCCTTTGCGGAATACCTGGAGCGCAAATATTCGGATATCTATGGATTTTGATAATCTTCCGCTTTCGCGGGACCTGCTGTACCTGGCCGCCGCTTTGCTGGGAGCCGCCGCGGGACTGCTGCTGTATCTGGTGTTTCCCCGGAGACGCTCCGCCAGGAGCCGGAGCCGGATTGTGACCGTCTGCCTGTGCGTTCTTTCCGCCGCCGTCGTATCCGCGGCGGGGGCAGTGGTTTTTTCAGCGGGAACCGTATTTTCGGATACAAATATTCTGGCAGTTTCCCTGGCCGCGGCCGCGGTTTTCCTCCTTGCCGTCCGGTTTCCCCGGGCCGCGGGGTTTCCTCTGGTTATTCTCGGCGGAATCGCCGTGGTGGGGATTGGTTTTGCCTTTCTCAGGTTTCCCGTACTCGACACCCGGGGAATTGCCCTGGCCGCGGTCCGCAATGACGGCGGAGACCAGTTCTCCATGAGTATTGCCGATGGAGCGGGAAACGGCGCGTACCGGGGTTTTTCTCCCATAGAAGGTACCGGCAGCGAGGGCATTCTTGAATTTTCCGCCGCGAAAATCAGCTTTGCCGGGTATTATCCCCTTATCGGCGGCGGAGAACGGGGCATTCTGGCTTCTGTGCGCCGGGGAGATACGGAACTCTATGCCGATCCCCGGCTTGCTGAACCCCCGCTGGCCGGATTTTACGCTTTGTTTCCCGTGCCCGGCGGCCGCCTGGGGATTTCACTTGCATCATACAGCGGCAATCTTTCCCTGGGCACAATTCCCCCGGGAGCGCGGCGCGATGCGGTATTTGACGGAGAAACCGTCCGTTTTATTTCCCCGGGACTTCCCGTAACTCCCTGATCCGCGGAACCATCAGGCCCTGATGGATTTGATGAAGTATACTGCTTTATCGATAATAGACAGGCTTATCAGGATCCCCACGATAATTTCCGGATAAATAAGATACGGTACGAGCGAAGGAAACACGATCCGTACCAGTTCCAGGGCAAACAGCACCATGGTGGACGCCACCGCAACCTTGCCGAATATCGTTGTCTGGGGGATGAGCTTTTGCCGTCTTATATACAGTATCAGCATTAATATGCCCTGGAAAAGCAGCCGGAATACGATAAGCCAGAACAGCCAGGCCGGCAGAAGCTGGAATATGTAATAGGCAATCCCTACCACCATGAGCAGCGAATAGTCGCTGATGGAGTCGAGGATCTTCCCCATATAGGTTTCTTCTTTCCGCGACCGTGAAACATGCCCGTCGATCAGATCCGTCAGGAAGGTCAGCGCCGTGGCCGGCACCAGTATGGGGCCCACCGGATATTGGCTGGCCGCCAGGATCAGAAATAACAGGAAGGGAACCATGCTGATCCGTATCATGGTGATTTTATTGGCAATGTTAACCTTGGTCATGTGTTCGCCGCTGCTGAGGTTGTAAAAAAGCGCGGAGTTGTACAGTAAAAAGAGGATCAGACCTATATGGAAAACGATCTGCACCGCCGCAAACAGCATGGTAAACCCCGCGGGGAAGGAAAGCGAAAAAGCCACCGCAAGAAAACCCGCCATTTCAAGCAGGCAGTACAGGACCGCGGTTCCTATAATAGATTTGGACAAAGATTTGGATAAGGAATCTGCCCGTAGAGAGCCCATAAAATCCTCCTGTTGTATATGCCTCTAAAACCTAGCGCTTGACAGGGGTCTTGTCAAACCTCATACTGAAATTATGACCATCGCGGACAAAATAACTTTTTCGCGCCTTGTTATGGCGCCGTTGTTTTTTATAGTGTATCTGCTTCAGGTTTTTTTTCCCCGCTGGGACGCGGCTGGGGCCTTTTGGACAATTCCCGTATTATGGCTTCTATTTATCGTTTCGGAAATCACGGACCTGGTGGACGGAAAGGTCGCCCGGGGACGCAATGAGGTCACCGATTTTGGAAAACTCTTCGATCCCTTCGCCGATGTCTTGGTTCGGATCACCTATTTTCTGTGTTTTGTGGTGGATGGGATTCTTCCGGTACTGCTTTTCCTTTTAGTGCTGTACCGCGAATTCGGTATTCAATTCCTCCGTACCCTTATGATGAAGCAGGGTATTGCCATGGGCGCCCGCTGGGGCGGCAAGATTAAGGCTTTCACCTATATGCTTTCCGGCGGGGTCGCGCTCATCGCGTCCACCGTCCGGCGGCTTGGCATGGATGAATCGCTCTTTTCAATATTTAAGTATATTGCGGTTGGTATTTTCGCGGTTTCCGTGATTATTTCCGTGGTTTCGTTCTTTGACTATGTTTCGGTGTACCGGAAAGCGGGAAAAAACTGATTTCAAAAATTCTCTGATTTTTATTTCAAAATAAAATATTTTTTGCCGGAAAAGTGTGAAGAAGACGGTAAAATGTATTGACTTTTTCTTCGTATAAATACTATATTTGTTTCTGCGCCGCTGGGTAAGCGGTGTACATGGAAAGCGTTGTAACCGTAAGTTCTTTTGGTCTTTTTGAAAAACTTATACATTAAAATGCTTGACAGAAATGAGCGGATGTTGTAATGTCTGCAAACCGCCTGAGAGGCGTACTGCGGCCTTGGCATAGAAGTTGCTGTGGGTTGAGGCAGAGGAAACGATCTGAGGGTCTGTTTGAGAGAACGGACAGAAGATAGAGCGGTGCGAAGCGGAAGCTAAAGCGCCGGAGATATTTGGAAATACAGGGAAGGGGAGGAATGAAAAAGCGGAGCTTTTTCATTTTCGAAGAAATAAACCTCGGTTTATTTTTTCATAAAGGAAATGAGGAAGCGAAGTGGATTTATTCAAGAAAGAAGAAAGAGAAAAGCCAGCAGAGATAGCTTTACGGAAGTGAAGTTATGGAAGCGAAGCGTATAGAGAGATTGTAGAGATATGATCTCCCGTCTTTTTGAGGAAGGGGCTTGAAATGATATCTACCAGTCTTCGGACTGATAGAAAATATATCATGGAGAGTTTGATCCTGGCTCAGAACGAACGCTGGCGGCGCGTCTTAAGCATGCAAGTCGAGCGGCAAGTCGGTGCTTGCACCGGCCTAGAGCGGCGGACTGGTGAGTAACGCGTGGGTGATCTACCTTAAGGTTGGGGATAGCCGTTAGAAATAGCGGGTAATACCGAATGTGGTTTCCGGACTGTGGTCTGGAAAAGAAAGGAGCTTTGGCTCCGCCTTGAGATGAGCCCGCGTCCCATTAGCTAGTTGGGGGTGTAAAGGACCACCAAGGCGATGATGGGTAGCCGGCCTGAGAGGGTGAACGGCCACACTGGGACTGAGATACGGCCCAGACTCCTACGGGAGGCAGCAGCTAAGAATATTCCGCAATGGACGAAAGTCTGACGGAGCGACGCCGCGTGGATGACGAAGGCCGAAAGGTTGTAAAATCCTTTTGTTGATGAAGAATAAGCATGGGAGGGAATGCCCGTGTGATGACATTAGTCAACGAATAAGCCCCGGCTAATTACGTGCCAGCAGCCGCGGTAACACGTAAGGGGCAAGCGTTGTTCGGAATTATTGGGCGTAAAGGGCGCGTAGGCGGTTTTATAAGCCTGGCGTGAAAGCCCGCAGCTTAACTGCGGGACTGCGTTGGGAACTGTAAGACTAGAGTCATGGAGGGGGAGTTGGAATTCCTAGTGTAGGGGTGAAATCTGTAGATATTAGGAAGAACACCGGTGGCGAAGGCGAACTTCTAGCCAATGACTGACGCTGAGGCGCGAAAGTGTGGGGAGCAAACAGGATTAGATACCCTGGTAGTCCACACCATAAACGATGTACACTAGGTGTTGGTCCGAGCGGATCAGTGCCGAAGCTAACGTGATAAGTGTACCGCCTGGGGAGTATGCCCGCAAGGGTGAAACTCAAAGGAATTGACGGGGGCCCGCACAAGCGGTGGAGCATGTGGTTTAATTCGATGATACGCGAGGAACCTTACCTGGGTTTGACATAGCGAGGGATGTGCTAGAGATAGTACAGCGTAGCAATACGTCTCGTTACAGGTGCTGCATGGCTGTCGTCAGCTCGTGCCGTGAGGTGTTGGGTTAAGTCCCGCAACGAGCGCAACCCCTACTGCCAGTTACTAACAGGTAACGCTGAGGACTCTGGCGGAACTGCCGGTGACAAACCGGAGGAAGGTGGGGATGACGTCAAGTCATCATGGCCCTTATGTCCAGGGCTACACACGTGCTACAATGGTCGGTACAAAGCGAAGCGAAACCGCGAGGTTAGAGCGAAGCGCAAAAAGCCGGCCGTAGTTCGGATTGAAGTCTGAAACTCGACTTCATGAAGTTGGAATCGCTAGTAATCGCGCATCAGCACGGCGCGGTGAATACGTTCCCGGGCCTTGTACACACCGCCCGTCACACCATCCGAGTTGGAGGTACCCGAAGCCGGTAGTCTAACCTGTAAAGGAGGACGCTGTCGAAGGTACGTTTAGTAAGGAGGGTGAAGTCGTAACAAGGTAGCCGTACTGGAAAGTGCGGCTGGATCACCTCCTTTCACAGTGAAAGGGGACAAAAACCTGACGGTTTTTGTCACGGAGTTTCCTGATGGAAACTTCATAATGCAGTCGCCGATGGTAACATCTGATCAGACTGAAGGCTTTGTACAGCCGAAACCGGTACGGATCTTCAGGGATCCGTACCACCCTTCCTTCTTCTTTCTGCTCCCTCTCCCTTTTTTTGAATGTAACATCGGGTTTTGCCGGATGATGCATATAGATTCCTTCTGAGCGGGGATATAGCTCAGCTGGCTAGAGCGGCGGCTTTGCAAGCCGTAGGTCAGGGGTTCGAATCCCCTTATCTCCAGTAAACGCCGCTTTGGCGTTTATACAGATGTAAAATTCTGTATGTAAGATGATCTTTGAAACGAATAGGGAAGGGACGGAAACGTGCGGAAGTGCTGAGAGGCACAGACGCATGGGAAGGATATTTAGGGCGCGAGCTGTGGATATCCTGGAACGATAATATGGTCAAGCGAAGAAGGGTTTATGGTGGATGCCTAGGAGTTAAGAGGCGAAGAAGGCCGTGGTAAGCTGCGAAAAGCCAGGGGGAGGAGCACACATCCATTGATCCCTGGATGGCCGAATGGGGTAACCCGGCGGACGCGAGTCCGTCATCCGGCTGCTGAATACATAGGCGGCGGAAGTAATACTGAGGGAACTGAACCATCTAAGTACCTCGGGAAGAGAAATCAATAAGAGATTCCGAAAGTAGCGGCGAGCGAAATCGGAAGAGCCTAAACCGTTAGCAATAACGGGGTTGTAGGGCCGCTTTGGGGTAACCCGCGGAGTAAGAAATCATAAGTATAGTGGAACGGTTTTGGGAAAGCCGGACAGAGAGGGTGAAATCCCCGTACACGAAATAGTTATGACTCCGTGGAGCGGTACCTGAGTACGGCGAGACACGAGAAATCTTGTCGGAATCTGGGTCGACCACGATCCAAGGCTAAATACTCCTTAACTACCGATAGTGCAGAAGTACCGTGAGGGAAAGGCGAAAAGAACCCCGGTGAGGGGAGTGAAATAGAACCTGAAACCATAAACCCACAACAGGTCAAAGCCGGCGTAAGCTGGTGATGGCGTGCCTTTTGTAGAATGAGCCTGCGAGTTACGGTATGCAGCGAGGTTAAGTGATGGAAGTCACGGAGCCGGAGGGAAACCGAGTCTGAAATGGGCGAATTAGTTGCATGTCGTAGACCCGAAGCCAAGTGATCTAGTTATGAGCAGGTTGAAGCTCAGGTAAAACTGAGTGGAGGACCGAACCCTAGTCTGTTAAAAAAGGCAGGGATGACTTGTGACTCGGAGTGAAAGGCTAAACAAACTTGGAAATAGCTGGCTCTCCCCGAAATGCCTTGAGGGACAGCCTCATACAAATGTGCTGGAGGTAGAGCACTGGATGGACTAGGGGGCTTCACCGCCTACCAAACCCAATCAAACTCCGAATGCCAGTACACAACGTATGGGAGTGAGACTGCGGGCGACAAGGTTCGTAGTCAAGAGGGAAACAGCCCAGACCGTCAGCTAAGGTCCCGAAATACCGCTAAGTGTAAAATGATGTGTGATTGCGAAGACAGCCAGGAGGTTGGCTTAGAAGCAGCCATACCTTAAAAGAGTGCGTAATAGCTCACTGGTCGAGTAATGATGCGCAGATAATGTAACGGGGCTAAGCGGTATACCGAAGCTACGGAATCATATCGTAAGATATGGTTGGTAGGGGAGCATTCCACGGACTGATGAAGGTGATCTGTAAGGATTGCTGGAGGGGGTGGAAGAGAGAATGCAGGTATAAGTACACGAAAAGACGGGTGAGATCCCCGTCCGCCGAAAGCCTAAGGATTCCTGGGTAAAGGTCATCTGCCCAGGGTAAGTCGGCCCCTAAGGCGAGGACGAAAGTCGTAGTCGATGGGAAACTGGTTCAGATTCCAGTACCTTGATAAGTTTCGAAGGGATGACGCATGAGGTGAAACCCGGCCGGAGAACGGTTGTTCCGGTCGAAGCAGTAAGCCGTTGATTCTGGCAGGCAAATCCACCAGAAGAGGTGAGCTGTGACAGCGAGTGGAGCTACGGCAAAGCGAAGCGGGCGTAATCATGGTGCCAAGAAATAATCTCTAAGGTTAGGCTTATCAAGACCGTACCGTAAACCGACACAGGTAGGCGGGATGAGAAATCTAAGGCGCTCGAGAGAACTCGCGTTAAGGAACTCGGCAAAATACATACGTAACTTCGGGAGAAGTATGACCCCTGGCAGTTTAGCAATAGGTTGTTGGGGGTGGCACAAAGCAGTCCCAGGCGACTGTTTACCAAAAACACAGGCCTCTGCGAATCAGCAATGAGACGTATAGGGGCTGACACCTGCCCGGTGCCGGAAGGTTAAGAGGAGCGGTTAGCGGTAACGCGAAGCTGTGAATTGAAGCCCCGGTAAACGGCGGCCGTAACTATAACGGTCCTAAGGTAGCGAAATTCCTTGTCGGGTAAGTTCCGACCCGCACGAATGGTGTAACGATCTGGGAGCTGTCTCAACGCGAGACTCGGTGAAATTTAAGTACCGGTAAAGATGCCGGTTACCCGTGGTTAGACGGAAAGACCCCGTGAACCTTCACCGTAACTTATCATGGGGACTTGATGCGACATGTGTAGGATAGGTGGGAGACTATGAACTGTGGTCGTTAGGCTGCAGGGAGTCATTGGTGAAATACCACCCTTGTCGGATTAGGTTTCTAACCCTGGCCATGAAGCTGGTTAGGGGACAATGATAGGTGGGCGGTTTGACTGGGGCGGTCGCCTCCTAAAGAGTAACGGAGGTGCGCGAAGGTCTCCTCGCGCTGGTTGGAAATCAGCGTATGAGTGTAAAGGCACAAGGAGGCTTGACTGCGAGACTGACAGGTCGAGCAGGTACGAAAGTAGGTCTTAGTGATCTGGCGGTAGCGAGTGGAAGCGCCGTCACTTAACGGATAAAAGGTACTCCGGGGATAACAGGCTGATCTTCCCCAAGAGTTCACATCGACGGGAAGGTTTGGCACCTCGATGTCGGCTCATCGCATCCTGGGGCTGAAGCAGGTCCCAAGGGTTTGGCTGTTCGCCAATTAAAGCGGTACGTGAGCTGGGTTCAGAACGTCGCGAGACAGTTCGGTCCCTATCTGCCATGGGCGTTGGATGGTTGAGAGGAGCTGTTTTTAGTACGAGAGGACCGAAATGGACGAACCTCTGGTGTACCAGTTGTCCTGCCAAGGGCAAGTGCTGGGTAGCTACGTTCGGAAGGGATAACCGCTGAAGGCATCTAAGTGGGAAGCCCACCTCAAGATTAACCATCCCTGGGGGTTCAACCCCCCTGAAGGTACCAGGAAGACTACCTGGTTGATAGGTTGGAGGTCTACGCATGGTAACATGTTCAGCCGACCAATACTAATCTACCGTGAGGCTTGACCATATTATCGTTCCTGAACACAAAATCCTTTGGATTTTGTGTTTCCCAAGAAACTATTGCATAGTTTCTTGATGAATACTGAGTTTGTGGGGTAACCCCACAAACTCAAACGTACAAACACGCAGTTGTTTGTACGATCCGTCCTTGTGAGCAGCACCCGCTCGGGTTTCTGTTCACCCCTAAACTGGTTAGTAATTGCCTGGTGATTATGGTGGAGGTGTTATACCCGTTCCCATTCCGAACACGGAAGTCAAGCCCTCTCACGCCGATGATACTGCCTCTCTAAGGGGTGGGAAAGTAGGTCATCGCCAGGCTTTTTTATTTGTCATGGATAGAGGGGCTTTCAGTTTTTGTGGCTCCTTTTTTCTTGGTTTCGCTTATTTTTGTCCACAAAAACTGTGATTCAAAAACCTGAAGGTTTTTGTACGTCTTCGCCAGACGTTATCTGGCGGGTCTTTCCCTTGATTGTTGATATGCTGAAAAAAGCCTCCCGTACTGGGAGGCTTTTTTATTCCGCTGCGGCCCCTCTCTTATTTCCCCGCAAGCAGCTGCTTCAGATTCGTTATTTCAGCAGAAGTCATACCGTTATTCTGAAGGTACGCCTCCGCGGCTTTTGAGAAATCGGTACCCCGGAGAGTATTGGTTCCGGTGATGGTTTTGAGCATAACCACGGCGTTGTCGTCGGCAATAACCGTATATTTCGCGGTGCCTTCCTCAACGCCGTAATAATTAACGTAGCTGAGCATGTAATCCCTGGTGATTTCCTCCTGGGTCGCGCCCATAAGAGCTTCCATCAGAATGAAGATAAAACCGGTCCGGTCTTTTCCTTCGTTGCAGTGGAGATAATACGGAGCGGGATGGGAGAGCATAAACCGCAGCCCTTTGATCATGCTGTCAATAAAAACCGGGTCCGTATAAGTCATTCCCATGCTGAGGCAGATAACGTTCCCTTCAGAATAAATCTTTTTATAATACGATGATGCGTAGGGATTGGAGCTGTCCAGATACGCCTTGAGTTCCGCTTCGGAATCCGACATGTTGATCACAGTCCGGATCCCGGCTTTTTCCATCAAGGCCGATACGTAGGGAGCCCGGGGCCATTCTGTCTTTGTGGGATGGCTGCCGCGGTAGAGCACCCCGGGAGCGATACTTCCGGCGGTCACTTCCCGGAAATTGGCGAAAACCGCGTCGGAGGAATAATCGGACCGTTCGTCGGTCCTTGTGAGCTGGCGTATTTCATACTGCGATAAATAGCCTGCCTTCTGCTTCATGGAGAAGGTTACCGTATCTCCGACACCAACCCCCGCTTCCTTGGCCAAATCGCCGTAATTGATACACGCGGCCACATATCCGTTGCCGTATTCGGTACGTACCAGATACTGTCCCCGTTCGACATCATAGGCCGAAACCAGAGGCGCATCAAAGGTATACCCGTTGGCAAAGGTCACCGTAAGTATATCCCCATGGGCATATCCGGCGCCGAACATATCCGCTACGGCCACATCGGTAACCGTATGGCCGTATTTTTCAACTTCCGTAATGGTGCCGGTAAATTCCGGATAGGAAGCAGCCTTTGCCGGACTGCCGGCACAGGAAGCGGAAAAGACCAGCAAAACAAGACATAAGCCGATAAAAGGTGTTTTTTTCACATATTCCTCCTAAATAAGCACTGATTTTTATGACTATATCCTTTTCTAAACGCCGGCACAAGATTATAACGGAACCTGCTGACCGCGGTAAATTCCGAATACCGCCATATAAATTTCTCCAAAAAATCATTTTTTATAAAAATTTTATTTGACCTCCGGGAAATTCAATGTTATAAATAACAATAATGTTAGATATAACATTATTGTTCGAACAATTTTAGTTCGGTTCTTATTTCATTTTGGAGGTTGAAATGAAAAGAATTCACGGTTCAAAGTTTCTAGTTTTTATGCTGCTGATGATTATTTCAGCGGTCTCGCTGTTTGCCGGCGGTGAAAAAGAGGGGAGCGCTCCCGCCAAACCAAAACTGGTGATGCTGTTTTCCGCGGGGGGATCGGGAAATTCCCTTAAATCATCCGCGGAACGGTTCGGAGAACTCTATGGCGTTGAGATTGAAGCGCTTCTGTTCTCTATCACCGAAGTGTACGAGAAGGAAGTCCTGGCCCTTACTTCAAGGCAGGGTACGCCGGATATTATCTCCATGGATGATACCTGGTTCCCCCTCATGAAGGATTTCCTGGAGGAACTCAATTTTTCCCAGGATTACTACGACCAGTTTATTCCATCTATGCTCGGCACGTTCCGGTGGCCGCAGAATGAGAGCGGCAAGCAGTACGGTATTCCGGTGCGGATGGGCGGCGAAGTCATTGTCTACCGGGAAGATGTATTCAGGGCGGCGGGAATCGATCCCCTTTCCTTAAAAACCTGGGAAGATCTGTACGCCGCGGGGCAGAAAGTAACGGACCGCAACAACGGTGTCTGGGGCTGGGTCGGCGGCTACAGCGAACCGGCGTATATCACCGCAATCTGGCTTAATATCATGAGTTCCTACGGTGTGGATATTTTCAACGATGATATGACCGGTTTCGTGTTCAACACACCCCAGGGTGTCGCGGCAACTCAGATGTTTGTCAATCTTACCGCGAATCTGGCGAGCCCGGGCATCCTCAGCTACGGATACGCCGAAGAAATTGAAGCCCTCCAGAACGGCAGCGCCGTCATGGGACAGCTTTGGTCCGCCCGTTATTCCGCGGTGGACAAAGCCGGACTCCCCAACACCGGAAAATTCAAGGTGCTTCCGTTCTATCCCTACGGGCGGAACAGCGGCCTTACCACCGGCGTGGACCGGGTAAACGGCTGGGGACTGGGTGTCAACAAGAATTCAAAGAACAAGGAAATCGCCGCCAAGTTCCTGGAGTTTATCGGATCCTATGAAGAACAGCTCCGCCTCGCGGTGGAAACCAGCAACTCCCCGGTTCTTTCCGGTATCTTCAATGAGTCTTCGTATCTTGAGGCCGTACCGGAGGCAAAGAATATGGAGCTGGCCATGAAAGACGGTATCGCCCGGCCGATGCACATTAAATGGCAGGAAATCGAAGGTTCCATCGCCCTCAATCTGCAGAAAGCCGTAATCGGTGAGCTGACCGCAGCGGAAGCGCTGGCAAAAGCCGAAGCCGACGCGATCAGGATTCTCAGCAGGTAACGCAGCCGGATGAAGTATTCCCGGAAAAACTCCGGGAATACTTCCGAAAATCCCTTTCATGGAGAAAGGTCTATGGATAAACGTGAATTGAATAACCAGCGCTATGCGATGCGGTACATTTATCCGGCTCTGGGATACCTGGCGGTTGTACTGTTTATTCCCCTGGCGTACAGCATTGTGGTTAGTTTTTTCAAATGGGACTTGATCGGAGACACCACCAGGAAATTCATCGGCTTTAAAAATTACATTGATATTTTTAAGGATGAAGAAGTCCTGAGGTCCTTTGGTGTCACCTTTAAATATTTATTCTGGTCCGTGGTTCTCGAAATGCTTTTCGGTTTCCTGATCGCTCTGTTCCTCAACCGGAAATTCTGGGGCAATAAGGCGGTACGGATTGTGGTGCTGCTTCCGATGATGTTATCTCCCTCGATTATCGCCCTTACCTGGAAGCTTATTCTCAACGCCGACCGCGGGATTCTCAATTATATACTGACGGTTCTTTTCGGAAGGGACGCCGCTCAGGTCTGGCTCGGCAAGGATTTTGCCATGGCCACACTTATCGCTATTGAAGTATGGATGAACACCCCCTTTGTGGTGCTGATGGTACTCGCGGGGCTGCAGTCCATTTCCCAGGATGTCATCGAGGCTTCCCTGGTGGACGGAGCATCCAAAATGCAGCGGGTGTTTTATATAACCCTTCCGCTTATGCGGCCGGTCATGTTCGTTGCGCTTATTTTCAGAACTACCTTCGCGCTCCGTAACTTTCCGCTGCCGTGGGTGCTCACCGGCGGCGGTCCCGCCAACCTGACCAATGTGTTCGGGATTGAGCTGTACCGCCAGGCTTTTACGTATTACCACATCGGATACGCCTCGGCCCTTTCGTGGGTCCTGGTGATCATCACATTCGGCTTCAGCATAATTTACGCGAAAATGACTTTAAAGAAAGAGGGATAGTATGGCTGTTGAAAAGAAATACGATGTCGTAGTGGCCGGCAGCGGCCCCGGCGGAATCGGCGCGGCCTTTGCCGCAGCCCGGGCGGGAGCGAAAACGCTTATTATTGAAAAGAACGCCGTTCTCGGCGGTCAGATGACCTCCGGCCTGGTAACCGGTTTCCACGGAATGCGGGTGCATAAAGGATTCACGAAAAAGGGACTTGGCTCCATTCTTATGGAAGACAAGCATACCCCGGTGGTGGCCCGGGGCCTTTCCCTGGAAATAATGAACCGCCTTACCATGGAAGGCGCGGCGTATTCCACCATAGACGATCCGCCCATGCGTATCGAATACGATCCCGAGGCGCTCATTCCGCTGCTGTTTAAAATGGCGGACGGATTCAAGCTGGATGTTCTCGTGGACAGTTTTGTATTCGGTGTTGAAATGGACGGCGACAGAATCGCCTCTCTGCGGGTGGCCAACAAATCCGGTGAAGTGCGGATTAAAGCAAAGACCTTTGTGGACGGCACCGCCGACGGTGATCTTATCGACTGGTCCGGTGCGGGATTTCTCATGGGTGATCCCAAGACCAAACGGTGTATGCCCCTTTCGGTATACCAGGTTCTGGGCAATGTGGATCTTCAGAAAACCATGGATTACTTTAAGGAAAATCCCGACGATCTCCACATTTCAACAATTGAACGCTGGCAGGAAATGTACGACAAAGGCGCGCCGGTTTCGCTGATCGGTCTCAAAAGCCTTGTGAACAAAGCCGCGCGGAACGGGGAGTATCCCCGGGCAATCGGGCTTGAGGCTGAAATACCTTATCCCATTTTCGATATCCAGACGAGCTTCCTTCCGCGGGGAACGGTAAAACTCCTGGTGGATATGGCCTACGGCGTGGACATCACCGACGGTGACGCTCTGTCCGCGGCGGAAAAGGATATGCGGATGAACCAGGTTCCGGGGATTTTCAGATTCATGAAAAAGTATGTCCCGGGATTCGAGAAGTGCTACATCATCAGCACCTCTCCGCTGATCGGTACCCGGGAATCCCGTCGCCTGGACGGGATCTACCAAATAACCAAAGACGATGTGCTTTCCAACCGGAAATTTGAGGATTCCATCGGCCGCTGCGGCCGGGCCATGAATGTCCACAGTTCCGGCGGCGGAAACCAGAATCAGGACCGGGGCGGACAGCAGTGGATAGAAGCTGAAAACCCGATCGGATTCGATATTCCCTACCGTTCGCTGCTGCCCAGGAAAATAAAAAATCTCGCGGCGTCGGGCCGGTGTATTTCCGTTGACCGTGACGCCCTGGGATCCATCCGGGGAGAAGCGACCTGCATGGTGGCCGGCGAAGCCGCGGGCGCCGCGGCCGCGCTGGCCGCGGGGAAAAATATTTCCATGCAGGACGTTCCGGTTCCGGAACTCCAGGGTGAACTGACGAAACACAACGTCATAATTTAGGAGACCGAAATTATGAAGATCAGGAAACTGGGAAACGGGGTTTTCAATCTGGCGGTTTCCCTTGTACTGGTAAGTATCATTGTACTGCCCCTTCTGTGGATGATTTCTTTGTCATTCAAGAATCAGTCGGATATACTCGCGTGGCCGCCAAAATTCATTTTCAGGCCGACCATGGAAAACTACCAGGCCATTTTCGGGTCAAAATCGACCCAGCATCTGCCGTTTCTGCGGGTCCTGACAAACTCACTGATCGTCACCGCCTGCAGCCTTACGGTATCACTGACCCTTTCGGCGCTGGCCGCCTATTCCTTGGGCCGGCTTAAGCCGAAGGGCAAGACCGGGATCAACTACCTTATCCTCGGTCTCAGGATGATTCCGCCCATCGCCATTGTGGTGCCCCTGTTTATTATCTGGAACAGGATCGGCCTCTACGATACGCGGCTCGGGCTGATCATTCCCTTTATTGCCCTGGATATTCCTCTTTCAACGTGGCTGCTCCAGGGGTTTTTCGAAAGCATCCCGGGGAATCTCGAAGACGCGGCGGTGATTGACGGATGCACCCGGTTCCAGGCGTTTTACAAAATTATCCTGCCGTTGGCGGCGCCGGGAATCGCGGCGACATCGATTTTCTCCTTCAGCCTGTCCTGGAATAACCTGACCCTGCCGCTTCCCCTGACCCTGACCAAGGCCGCCACCATGCCGGTGCTGGCCTCCCAGGTCAGGACCGATGAGGGAATCCTCTGGGGGCAGCTGGGGGCGTATTCGACCCTGATGATCGTTCCGATGGTGCTGTTTACAATTTTTGCCGCCAATTACCTGATCGGCGGAATTTCCAGCGGGGCCGTAAAGGAATAACCCTATTGCAAAAGACCGGGAAGTATGTAGCCCGGTCAGGATATAAGATAAGGAGATTACTATGAAGAGGATTATTGACTTGTCCATGCGGCCGCTTCCCGCACCTGTGGGCAACGGCGAAGCGCTGGTCCGGCCTTCGTTGAGCGTCGTTCCCCAGCCGGAACTTCTCAGGGAACCGGTTTCCAAGGAACGGTCGATGTCGGAGATTTTATCCTACTACGAATTCAACCATGTGATGAGCGGAGTGCAGGCCGGGGAAATTTTCACCAAGGGGATACTGACCACCAAACCCTATACAACCTGCGCGACGTATTACAATGGCAAATTCACCGAAAACCGGCGGCCTCAGTACCTGGCCGACCTTACCAGCGACCACCTGGTAGGTCACTATACGTTGATCGACCTGTCGGATTCGGTACAGCCGAAAACGGTCATTACCGCGGATATGCTGAAAGCGGTTATGCCGAAGAAAAAGGCTGAACGCATTCTCGTGATCCGGACGGGGTACAGCAAAAACCGTCCCGCGGAGCCGAGCGAAAAATACCTGACGGATTCCCCTGTTTTATCAGCGGACGCCGCGGAGTTAATCGCGGCATCCGGTGTGTATTCGGTAGCCATCGATATCCGGTGCATGGACGGCAGGTATACCGGCGCGTCCGGTGACAATATCCATGGAATACTCAACAGCAATGGTATCCTTGTGGTTGAGGACCTGACAAACCTTCAGGATATTAAACCTTCCCATGACTGGATCTTCATCGGTATTCCCCTGCCTATCCGGGGAGTCTCCGGCGGCGCCGCCCGGGTGTTCGCGGTAAACATGAAGAAGCCCACCGACTTTGTCGACTGCAGCCATGAACTGGAAAGCTATCCCGATAATCCCTACGATTACGACCTGCCCTTTGAACCACCGGTAACGAAACGGCGGCTGGATGAGTTCGGGGATTATCCCAACGTGCTTCCGGGCAGGATTGAGCCCCGGGAAATCCAGGGGATTACCCAGAAGACAGCCCGGCTTACCCCGTTTTCCATTGTCAATGATAAGCAGGAAACCATCGCCAATGAAATGTACATGGAATACGGCCACGGTACGGGGACCCACATCGAAGCGGCGTTCTACGACCCCTGGGGCCGCCACTGCGTACCGGAGGAAGTGCTTAAACGGTACGTCCGGATTCCCCGGGACCGCCTTGTGGCCAACGCGTGCCTCCTGGATCTTTCCACCGTGGTCGGTCCGAACCAGATGATCGATTCCACTCACCTCAGGGACGCCGATCCCGGACTCAAGAAAGGGGACATCGCGGTTATCCGCGCGGACTACTGCGACTGGTTCTTCTACGGAACGGTCTCCGCGTCCGGTCCCGGCCTGTCACCCGACGCGGGCATGTACCTGCTCGAAAAAGGCATCCGGGCTCTGGTCTGCGACTTTGCGGTGGAAAAGAGCGATCCCGTGTCATCCAATCCGGCGATCAAGTACACCCCCAACAAAGTCCATTACCTGCTGCACAAAAACGATATTCCCGTGGTCGAATGGGTCTGCAACCTGAAGCTTATCAAGAAAAAGCAGTTCACCATGGCTATCTGCTGCCTGCCGGCAAGCCATCAGGGCGGATTCCCGGCCCATGTTTTTGCGGTTGAAGATTGGGCTTAAAAGTACTATAGTGAATCGCTTCCGGATTTTGTGAAAACAGATCCGGAAGCGATTCACCGTTGAGAAATGATGATATGAAAAAAACAAACGATTCCAGCAAACTGGACCAGCTCGTAACCGTCTCCATGCTCAAGTATAAACTGGGGTACTCCCAGGCCCAAATTTCAAAAATGCTCGGAGTCTCAACCATGACGGTCTCACGGATGCTGGATGCCGCCATTGATCAGGGCATCGTGAAGATTTCCGTAAAAACTTCGATTGACGACGATGAGGAACTTTCCCAGGAAATAAAAGCCAAGTATAAACTCCGGGACGCGCTGATCGTCAGAACAAATCCCTATGAAGATGTGGTGACCCGGCTCGCAAAGGCGACGGCGTTTTACCTTGACCTTTCAATCTGCCGGGGGGATGTGCTTGGGGTTGCCGCCGGAAGGACCCTGTCCCAGGTTATGCCCTACATGACCCTTCCGGCTATCGGCAGGGATAAGCAGCATTTTGAGGTTGTCCAGCTCCAGGGAGGATATACCTCCATGGGAGACCGGAATCCCACTATTTCAATCATTAATTTCGCCAACCGGTTCGGTATTGAGGGCCATCTTCTGCAGCACCCTATGTACGCGTCGTCCCCGGAGGCTGCCAAAGTTATCCATGAACACTATATGGCCGATATGGAGAAGCTCTGGAAAAAATGTACCCTCCTGGTATCGGGTGTCGGTATCTGGGGACCCCATTGTTTCCAGCGGGAGGAGAAGCTCCTCGGTGAGGATGATCTCAATGAACTGAAAGAAGCCGGCGCTCTGGGGGATCTCTTCGGCCGGTGGTTTGATACCAACGGGAATTATCTCGACTGCTGCTGCAACCAAAGGGTCGTGTCCATTCCGCCCCGGATACAGAAATTCATCCCCCGGCGGATTCTCGTTTCCTATGGAGAAGAAAAACTTCAGGCCATCGATGTGGTTCTTGCCCACGGTATGATGAATATTTTCATCAGTGATGAAGATACCGCGAAACAGCTTCTCCGGAATCCCTGACCCGGAAAACATTCCCGCTTACGGCTTTTATTCGGAGTCCTCCGTTCCATCCTCCAGACCATAGGTTTTAATTTTATTGATTATGGTTTTTCGGCTTATGCCAAGCTCATCCGCCGCCTTGGTCCTGTTCCCGTCCCAGCGGGAAAGAGCTTCGGAGATAGCCTTTTTCTCGATATCCTCCAGGGAAGGCCCGCCGGAAACGTCACCGGCGGCTGGTTTTCCGCCGGTCCGCTGCGGCGGCACGCCGCCGGGTTCCATGGTGTGGAGATCAATATCCTCCGGTCTGATTTCGTTTCCGTCGCAGTAAATCAGGGCCCGCTCCAGGACATTTTCCAGTTCCCGGACATTCCCCGGGTATGAATAGTCCATGAGTTTCTTCTCCGCCTCCGGGGAAATCGTATGGGCCGGTTTCCCCATACGGGCCGCGGCTTTGCCGAGGAGATTCTCCGCCAGCAGGGGAATGTCCTCCCGGCGCTCCCGCAGCGGCGGCAGACTGACCTTGAAAACATTGATCCGGTAATACAGGTCTTCCCGGAATTTACCTTCGGAAACCAGGGTTTCGAGGTTTTTGTTGGTCGCTGAAATTATCCGGGCATTGACCGGAATGTCGCTCGTCCCGCCGAGCCTCCGGATTTTCCGTTCCTGGAGGACCCGGAGCAGTTTGATCTGCAGTGCCATGGGCATTTCGCCGATTTCGTCGAGGAACAGGGTGCCGCGGCCTGCCAGTTCAAAGAGCCCCGGTTTACGGGCCGCCGCCCCGGTGAAGGCTCCCTTCTCATGGCCGAAGAGTTCACTTTCCATAAGGGTATCATGGATGCCGCCTATGTTTACCGCCACAAAAGGGTCGGCGCTGTTGGGGCCCCGCTTATGTATTTCGTGGGCCACCACCTCCTTGCCGGTACCGCTCTCTCCGGTTAAAAGCACCGTTACATCGGTATCCGCGATTTTGTCGATCCGGAGGGAAAGTTCCTTCATAACCGGGCTTTTGCCGATAAGGCTTGTCTCCTGGGGGGCGGTTCTTTTTTCAGCTTCCAGCAGGTTTTCCCGGCGTTTGTTTTCCACCAGGCTTTTCAGTTTTATAATCAGTTCCGCGGGGTCAAAGGGTTTTGTCAGGTAATCCTTGGCGCCGCTCTTGAGGGCTTCCACCGCGTCGGGAATTTCCCCGTGGGCGGAAATCATAATCGCCGGCGACAGTATTCCCCGGGCCTGGATCCATTCCAGAACTTCCTGGCCGCTCATCCCGGGAAGTTTGAGATCCAGAATTACCGCGTCAAAATGTTCTTTTTCCATAAGTATAATGGCTTCTTCTCCGGTTTCCGCGCTGTTTGAGTCAATGCCTTCGAGGCTGAGGTATTTTCTCAGGGATTCCCGGATATTCCGTTCATCATCGACAATTAAAACGTGCATAACTACAGATCCTTTTTTTGTGTTTCCGTGTATTCCGGAAAAGTTACGGCCACCACCGTTCCGCCGCCGTCCCGGGATTCAATGGCAATCGATCCATTGGCCGCTTCGGTAAAGCGCTTGCTGATGCTGAGCCCGATGCCGGTGCCGGTACTTTTGCTGGTAAAAAAAGGATCGAAGATCCTTTTGCGGTCCGCCGCGGGGATGCCTTTGCCCCGGTCGGCTATTTTTATAACAATATTCCCATTTGATCTGGCCGCGGATAAGGTTACCCCTTCCGGGGAGCTGCCGCTTTCCAGGGCATTCCTGAGGATATTTTCGAGGACCGACCGGGCCCTGTCGCTGTCAATAAATACGGCGCAGTCCCTGCAGGTGCCGGGATCAACTATGTTTTTTCCGCAGATGCGCTGGGATATTTCCTCCAGGAGGGCATATACATTCTGGGGAACGGGAAATCCCCGGGCGTCCCTGAGATAATCGTTTACCCGGTATACCAGGGCGGACAGCCGTTCAACCTCCTGGTCGATGATGGCAATTTCTTCGGTTCCATTTTCAGGGCCGAGCTTTTTCAGGATCCCGGTCTGAAGCCGTATGGATGAAAGCGGGTTCTTTATCTCGTGTGCCAGGGTGCTGGCGGCGGTTCCCAGAACCACCAGATTTTTCTGGCCTTCGATGCGTTCCCGGTACTCAATGTTTCTCAGGAAGAGCCTGCGAATATAGAATACGATGAACAGCAGGGCAAGTTCGCAGATGGGGAAAAGAATTTTTATGGTGCTGTCGGTCCGCCAGTATTCGGGGTTGTACAGATCGATGTACAGATACGAACCCCGGTCAAGGGTGCTGAAGAACGGTGGCTGCCGTCCCCGCATCATCATACGCTGATCCTGCATGTGGCCGCCCCGGTGGGGGTCAGGCTGGGGCGGCGGCGGGGCCATGATTTCTGTCCGCACGATAAATTTTATAGACTTTCCCTGGGGATCCGCGATGGTAATCCTGCCGTTTTTACTGATTATTTGTTCATCCAGAAGCTCCTGATCGAGCAGGGCAGGGGGTTCTCCCCAGGAATACACCATCCCGAGGTCTTCCCGGTACACGGCCAGACCGGTGATATGGCTTTTAAGAACCGCTGAATCGTCTATGGCGGATCCGAAATCTTCGTAATCCCGCAGGCTGGCAAACAGCGTGGTGAGTATACGTTCGTTGTCGTTGTCGCGGATCAGCCGTGCCCGGTCATACATCTGCAGAAAAATAAATACCGTCAGGGCAGAGCCAAGGATCCAGCAGGCTAAAGCTACAATCAACGACGACGTCCGGGTGGCGATCTTCATTAAAATAGTTCCTTTTTATAAAGATACCGGCATAAACAAGTGTATCACCTGATCTTCCGATTCAAAAGCCCCGAGGGACCGTATAGCCGAAAGGCATGACAAAAATCCGTACTGGGCGTTGATAAGCTGGTTCCGGTTTGAGCTGACCAGGGCCGCCGCGTCGGAAAGATCCGATACCGACGCCTGGGAAAGCCGGTACAGTTCAAGACTGTTCTCGAAATGTTTTTCCGCGTATTCCAGGGCCTTCCGGGAGGAAATCACCGAGCTGGCCTGGGCTATACAGTCCAGCAGCCCCGTCTGTATTTCAATATCCAGATTGCTTTCGGTGCTGTAATAATCAAGCATGGTCTGTTCCAGGGCGATTTTTTTCGTATCCACATTGGTGCCGGTTACCCAGAAATCCAGCGGAATCGAACCGTTTATCGAAACCTTTCCCGGCGCCGTGCTGAAATTGTCGTTGTAGCTGTAGTTTATCCCGGTTGAAATACTGGCGCTCAGGCTCGGGAAATAATCCTTTTTCGCCAGGTTAACGGACTGGTCCGCTTTCTGTGTCTGGAGGACCGCCTTTGACAGTTCCGGGTTTTTCGCGGCAACCGCCGTCCACAGGGACGCTGTCAGGGAATCGAACTGATCGTCACTGAAGCCTGCCAGCGCCTGGATAAGCGTTTCATAGTAATCGAAATCCACCGCTTCAACCTCTGATATTCCCGAGAACCCGGTGACGGATCTGAGCTTCGCCATGCCCAGGGCAAGGTCACGTTTCGCCTGGCTGATGCTTGTTTTTTTCGACTCATGCTCCGCTACCGCCTGCAGATACTCTCCGTAACTGATAACGCCCCCGGCCAGCCGGATCTCGGCGACGGACAGACTCAGCGCCGCCACTTCCAGGGCCGCGTCCGCCGCGTCCATCGCGGCCTGGGCTTTCAGCACGCCGTAATACGCGGTATCCGCGGAATCGAGGACCGCGAAATATTCGGCCAGGGCTTCCTGCCGGGTGATTTGGGTGGCGATCTTCTGGATGGAACCCAGGACGGTATTTTTACCGCCGCTCCAGAGCGTCTGGGACAGACTAATGCTGGCCCCCGCGGAAAGGCTGTCGGTTACATCGGTATCACCGCCCCACAGGGTGGCGGACCCCGAAACCCCCAGGGAAAGGGACGGAAGGTTGCTGAACAGTTGGGTCCGTTCATCCAGCAGGGCGCTTTCCGTGGCCAGGCCGTATTTTGAAAGGGTTTTTGAATTGGAAAGCGCCAGGGCCCGGGCCTGTTCAAGGTTTATATTCTCCCCGGCGAAACAGGTAAACCCGGCGGCGGCTGTAATCAGAATAAACAGTAAGCGTTTCATGGTGTCTCCTTATGATGGAACCTATTCATACCGCAGTGCATCGATGGGGTAGAGTCCCGCGGCTTTTTTCGCCGGATAGTATCCGAAGAAAATTCCGACCATGGCGGCGAAAAGGGCCGCGACGGCAATTACCGCCGGATTGATTACCGTTGCGATGGACAGGAGCGAAAGCACCTGGCAAAGTCCGAATGCCAGCAGTATTCCCAGTATGCCGCCCATGAGGCTCAGGAGCAGGGATTCCGAAAGAAACTGCAGAAGAATATCCCGCTTGCGGGCACCCACGGACATACGGATGCCGATCTCGCGGGTCCGTTCGGTAACCGAGACCAGCATGATGTTCATGATGCCGATTCCCCCTACCAGGAGCGAAACGCCGGCGATCGCCGCCAGAAGGTTCGTCAGGGTCTGGGATGTTTTTGACGCGGTGGCGATCATGTCCGACATGTTCATTATCTCGAAGTCCGCCGCGGCGCCGGGTTTGAGTTTGTGGACTTCCCGCAGGATGATCTCTATTTCCCGCTGGGCCGCTTCCATATAATCCTTGCGTACCACGCTGACGGATATGGAGTTGAGGTTCTGGGTTTTGTTCAGCCGGGTCATGGCTGTGTCCAGGGGAACCAGAATAATATCGTCCTGATCACTGCCCATGCTGCCGGCGCCCTTGCTTTCCAGGACCCCGATGATTTTGAAGTGATTCGTCCCGATCCGGACGGTTTGACCCACGGGATCACCGGCGCTGAAAAGTTTCGCCGCCACCGTGGAACCCAGCACCGCAACCTTGCTGCGCGCCGTAAGATCCTCCTCACCAAAGAAGCTGCCTTCCGTGACATCCCAGTTTTTGATTATCAGGTAATCCGGTTCAACCCCCATAACCGTGGTTGACCAGTTGCTCTCGCCTCCCACCACGGTGTAGGTCCGCTGGCTGATTCCCGAGACCGCCTGGATATAGCTTGCCTCGGATTTCAGCTTTGCCGCGTCGTCCTTGGTAAGCCGGTTCGGGTAGTCGCGGCCCCTGCGGGGCAGTATGGTCAGGAGATTCGTGCCCATGGCTTCAATCTGGGCTTCAATTTCCGCCTGGGACCCTTCGCCGATGGCCACCATGACGATGACCGAACCGACGCCGATGATGATACCCAGGGAAGTCAGGAGACTCCGCATGCGGTTGCGGAAAATATTGCTCAGGGAAGATCTGATCAGTTTTACCGGGCCCATTATCCGGCCTCCTGTTCCCGGGAAAGCTGGGCATGGTCTTTTTTCCACTGCTCCAGATCTTCCTGGGCGTTCCTGCGTTCCGTTACCGGGAGGTCGGAGATTATTTCCCCGTCCCGCATGGTTATGATCCGTTTGGTATACGCCGCGAGTTCCGGTTCATGGGTTACCATGACGACAGTTTTCCCGTTATTGTTGAGCGCCTGGAAAAGTCCCATGATCTCCAGGGTCATTTCCGTGTCGAGGTTGCCCGTGGGCTCGTCGGCGAGGATAAACGCCGGGTCGTTTACCATTGCCCGGGCAATGGCGACCCGCTGCTGCTGTCCGCCGGAAAGCTGGGACGGCATATGGTAGAGCCGTTCTCCCAGGCCGACTTCCCGGAGCACGGCGGCGGCCCGTTCCCGCTGGTTCCGTTCCTGTTTTTTCCGGTTGTAGAACAGGGGGAGCTCCACATTTTCCAGCGCGCTTGTCCTGGCCAGAAGATTGAACCCCTGGAAGACAAACCCGATTTTGCTGTTCCGGATCAGGGCAAATTCATCGGAATTCGCCTTAGCTGTCTCCATGCCGTCGAGTATGTAGCTTCCCTCGGTGGGTTTGTCCAGGCAGCCCAGTATGTTCATGAGGGTTGATTTTCCCGAGCCCGAAGGGCCCATGACGGAAATAAATTCCCCCGCTTCCACCGAAAGATCGAGTCCCCGGATAGCCTTTACGGTAATTTCCTCAAGCTCGTACAGCCGCTTGATACCCTTAAGTTCTATCATTGCCATGGCTATACCCGTTCCCTGAGGATTATTTCTTTGCCCGACAGTTCGGGGCTGCCGATTATTTCCGTAAAGGAACCGTCGCTGATGCCGACAAACACCTCGGCGGATTCCGGTTTTCCCGCGTCGTTCAGAAACCAGATGGTTTTCTGGGTAACCGGAGCCGTCTGGGCAGTGCTGTTTTCCTGGTTGTTCCTGCCACCCGGAGGCGGGCCACCTCTTCCCATGGGCGGGCCCGAGGGCATGACCAGCGCGGTCAGGCCTGACTGGCCGGAGGAGGATGTGTTTTTTTCCGCAACCGCTGCGGTGCTCGCCGGCTGATACCGGAGCGCCGCGTTGGGCACCATCAGAATGTTTTCCCGCCGTTCCTGGATAAACTCCACTTCGCAGGTCATCCCCGGGAGCAAAGCCCCGTCCCTGTTGGAAACCGCAATGATGACCGTATAGCTGACCACGTTATCCGACGTGGTGGGCATCAGATAGACCGTCTCGACCGAACCGGAATAGTTTTTGCCCGGCAGTGCCTCCAGGGTAAACCGGACTTCCTGTCCGTTCCGAATCGCCGCAATATCAAGCTCATCCACGCTGGCTTCAATCTGCATTTCCTGCAGGCTTTCCGCCAGGGTAAACAGGCTGGATGAATTGCTGCTCGATCCTTCGACAACGTTCTGGCCGGTGCTGATATTCCGTTCCAGCACAATACCGTCAATGGGAGAGGTGATAAACGCGTACTGGTTGATTTCGGTTTCGATGACCTTAAGGGCCGCTTCCGCAGCGGACAGTTCCGCCGCCTGGATATCCAGGGTTGTTTTTCCTGTTTTAAGCTCGTACTCGGAGATAAGGTTCTTTTCCGCCAGTTTTTCCTGGTTGCCGTAGTTCAGCTGCTGGAGTTCGTAATTGGCCCGGGCTTTTACCACCGACGCAAGCTGCTGTTCCCGCTGGAGCCTGAGCATATCGGTGTTCAGTTCCGCCAGGATGTCGCCTTTGCCGATGGTATCGTTGTAATCAACGTATATATGCTCGACCTTTCCGCTCATCTGGGCCAGGACATTCACCGTGGAAACCGGCTGCAGTGTCCCGCTGGCGGAAACGGTTTTTTCCAGAGACCCCACGGTAACCGTGGTGAATTCATAGGATTTGCCGCCGCCATTTGTCCCGGCGCAGGCGCTGAATATAAGCGCCGCCGCAAAAGATGCAAGTATCGGGCCAAGTACTGATTTTATTTTCATTTCCCATTGCTCCTTGCTTATATATAAGCAGATATCATGCCAAGGGAAATAAATATACGATAAACATTTTGTTATATAATAATTTGTTGTATTGTATTGAATTACGCACACAGCCGGGATAGCGGCGCGGATCGGCGCGGCTTTTCCGCGGTCTTTTTTGTTTTTTTTACGATACCCCCGTATCGCGGGCTTAGTGTGAAAAAAATACACACCCGCGGCTGTCCGGGAAGAAATTACCCGCACGGGGGCCGGGATCGGAGAAGCTTATTCCTTGGGAGATTCCTCTGAGTCGATCGCCGAGAGCGGAATGATGACTGATATCTCAAAACCCAGGCCATGGTTCCGTATGCGGACGGTGCCGCTGACCTGGCGGATGTAATCTTCTATAGAAGCAATCCCGATTCCCCGTTCTATGGGGAGCTCCGCTCCCTTGCCGTTATCGGTGATTTTCATGCTGATATCCGTGTCCGTACGCCAGCACTGGATATTGATGGCCGTGGAATTCCCGTGTTTAACCGCGTTGGTCAGGGCTTCCTGTATAAACGAAATAAAAAAAGAATCCAGCTTGGGAGACAGGGTTTTGGGCCAGTTTCCGTAATCGATGGTGACCGAAGTCCCCGTGGCCTTCTGGAAAGACCGGCCGGTATCGTGGATTTCGTTCTGCAGGCTCAGCCGGGACGGGCCGTTATCCCGGATATTCCGCAGAATATGGCGAATTTCGTTGACACCCCGTTCGGAACAGTCCCTGGCGTCCATGATTATTCCCGCGGCTTTATCCGTATCCTTATACAGGATGGCCGAAGCCGCCTGGAGCATCATGATAACATTGGTAAACACGTATCCCGCGGTATCGTGTATTTCCTTGCTGATCCGCCGCCGCTCCTCCATGGTTGAATCGTTCTCCAGCCGGAACATCTTGGAGGTGATGGACTGGTTCATCTTTTCTAGCTGCTGGTTGACGGCTTCGAGGCTTTCCGCGGTGGTATTGAGCTTCTGCGTTTTGACCCGGAGTACGCTGATCGTGATGATCAGGGCTGTGACGGGAACGTAAAACAGCAGTATCAGGATTGAAAGGGGGTATTCCCGCTCCTGTACGGATACCAGGATCGCGGTGGACGCCTGGGTGGCGTAGCTGAAAAAAATACTCCCCGGTATACCCAGGACCAGGACCGCGGCAATGCTGGCCGGGGGTTTGAGAATAAGGGCAATCTCCATGAGTATACCCGGAATCCACAGGAACTCCATAAACAGGATGTGGGGTTCAAAATAGGCGTACAGGAGAACCGCGAAATACTCCAGCACCGCCAGGCTTAACAGGGTATACATGCTCCTGAAGAGGGGAATATACAGGACCAGGCCCATAAACAGGAACACCAGATACCAGAAATTGTGTAAAAAAAAGGGAGAAATCAAGGCGTCGTGCATATAACCCAGCAATACCAGGGTTATGATAAAACAGAGTACCTTGTACAGCAGGACCAGCTTGAGAAGTTTCTCCTGGGTAGTATTACTGGTTCTCAAGCTTGACCTTTTGGGCAATGGAAATTACCTGGAGTCTGTCCTTTGAGCCTACTTTGGCGTATATGGAACTGATGTAATTGCGGACCGTGGGTTTGGATATAAAAAGGGTTTCGGCAATTTTGCTGTTGTTGTACCCCTTTGCCACCAGTTTCAGGATATCCTTCTCCCGTTTGCCCAGCTTGTTGACGATTTCCTGGTATTCTTTATCGCTTTCATCGCCGGGAGTGTCGGAATCCATCCGGCGGGTCAGTTTTGTCAGAATATCCTGGGAAAAAAGCACCGCCCCCCGGGATATGGCCCGGATTGAGGCGATAAGGTCCTCGGGATGGATGTTTTTGAGAATATATCCGTATGCCCCGTAGTTGAGGGCATCCTGCACATAGGTATCGTCGAGAAACGTAGTGAGCATCACGATTCTTATGTCCGGATACATCTGGTGGATGGTTTTTGTTGCCTCCACGCCGTCGAGCCGGGGCATGCGGACATCCATGAGAATCAGGTTCGGATCGGTGCCTTCTATCATCTCGATGGCTTCCTGGCCGTCCCGGGCAACACCCACCACCTGGATATCATCCGCCAGGGTTTCCAGCATGAGCTTAAGATTCTCGGAAAAAAGCAGCTGGTCGTCGGCCAGCAGGATCCGGATCTTTGATGCGGCAGTATTGTTGTTTTCTGTCTTATTCATCGAAATAAACTTTCCTTACTAATACAAGAGTATATTGTAAATTAATAAAATAATTAATATAGTATTGCCCATAATGCGATTTGTGACAATTGTCACCTGACAAAATAGTAAAAAGTGTGAATTTGATATTATTGGAGGTCTATAATCCAATGATTGAATAATTCCCGCTCCACACCAAAAGGGGGATCCATGAGAAAAGGAATCGCGCTGCTGTTGGCGGCTATGCTGCCGGGAATACTTTTCGCTGGGGGGAAGAAGGAAATGGATGATAGTGTAACGACCATTCAGCTATGGCACCGGTATTCCGGAAGAAATGAGGCATCACTTAATCAAATTATAACCTTATTCGAGGCTCAAAATCCTGATATAAAAGTGGAAGTCACCCCAACGCCGGGTGAATTTATGGAACTGCTTCAGAAAATGATCGCCGATATTGCCGCAGGAAATCCGGCTCCTGATCTATTTATTGGCGGATATAATCTTCTTGAATATATCTACTCAGAGATGGAACCCACTCGAATTAATGATCTTGCTCCAAACCGGACTGCATATAGGAATTTTACTGAAAAATTTTTACCTGGTATGTTAAAGCTTGGGGAAATAAATAGAGAACAAATTAGTATTCCCTTTGGATTAACCAATTTTGTGATGTATTATAATGAAGATCTTTTTAAAGCGGCAGGCCTTACTGAGGCAGATGTTCCGAAAACTTGGGACGATGTCATTCGGGTTGGTCGGATAATCAAAGAACAAACTGGAAAGTATGCGATAGCCCTCTGGAAGGGAACTGCTTCATTTGATATCTGCCTTATTAACTCGAATGGTGGAAAAATGCTGACAGATGATAAAACTCAGGTTGCTTTCAATAACCCGGAAACAATTGAAGCAATACGGTTTTGGCAATCGTTAAATCAATTAGGTCTCGAACAAATGAGTACTACCGATGAGGATATGACCAATTTTATTGCTGGTGAAGTAGCAATGTATGTTGAAGTATGCTCAATGCTTGCGTCCTTAACGCGGTCATCCAATTTTAACCTAAAAGTTGCGGAAGTTCCTGCATTTGGAAATAAAAGAAAAGCGCTGCCAGCACAGGGTGGAACTATAATGAGTTTCACTAAAGATCGCACTAAATACGATGCCGTCTGGCGCTTTATCAATTTTGCTACTGATCCTGAAGCAATGGAAATTCGGACTGGGACCGGAGCTCTTTGTACAACTAATGCGGATGTACCCATTGTACCAGGGCAGGAGCCAGCCTACGCTCAAATGCAATACATGATCCCCATGCTGAACTGGCCCGGCGGTGCCGCCGGCCTGGAAATTGACCGAATGTACCTCAACAAGCGGACCGAAATTATCCGCAGTAATGTTGACGTCGCCGCCGCCTTACGGCAGCTCGAGGACGACTGCAACCGGCTTCTGGCGGATAACCGGTAGTCCAAACACTGCTTCGCCGGAAGGCGGGATTGGTTTGGTTTTATACAGCGCTGCGGGAAAAACACCACCCGCGGCGTTGTTTATTTTTTTCGGTTTCTTTCAAAATAGTCTAATATGGTAAATTGGTTGTATTATACTAATATATGTGTTAGTTTGTTACATATGTCACGCCGATTTGTGATAAAAGAAAAGTCACTGTTAATTGCTGCGGAAAACGGTCTTATGGTACAGTCACTGAATTAATTGCGGTGCTGTCCAGTCATTTTATGGAGGAAAAATGAAGAAGGTTCTTGTATTGCTGCTTGTACTGCTCCCCGTAATACTTTTTGCAGGAGGGAAGAAAGAAATGGACGATACTGTGACGACAATCCAGCTATGGCACCGGTATTCGGGGCGCACAGAACAGGCAATAAACACTGTTATTGCTTCTTTTGAAGAGCAAAACCCCAATATAAAAATCGAAGTTACCGCAAAACCCGGTGAATATATCGAATTACTTCATAATTTGATCGCCGACATCGCCGCCGGAAACCCTCCCCCGGATTTATTCATCGGAGGGTATGAATTGATGAATTATATTTATTCTGAAATTCACCCCACAGTTCTTAAAGACCTCGCTCCAAACCGGCGGGAATATAACAATTTTGCAAATAAATTTCTGCCTGAGATTTTAAGAATTGGAGAAATCAACGGCGACCAGATCAGTATCCCCATGCGGCTTACTAATTATGTTCTATATTATAATGAAGATCTTTTCAGCGCAGCGGGGTTAACCAATGCCGATGTTCCCAGAACCTGGGATGACGTTATCCGGGTTGGACAAATTATTAAAGACCGAACCGGGAAGTACGCTATTGCTTTGTGGAAAGGTACGGCAAACACTGATGTAGGACTTATTTATTCCAATGGCGGGCAAATGGTTTCCCGTGACAGAAAGAGCGTTTCTTTCAGTAATCCTCAAATGGTTGAAGCGGTGAGTATGTGGCAGCGTCTTAATCAATTGGGTCTTGAACCGGTCAGTACTCCCGATGAGGATATGGTTAATTTTATGGCCGGAGAAGTGGCTATGTATATTGAAACCTGCGCTATGCTTGCGACTTTGGATCGATCTTCAGATTTTTCCTTGGGAGTCGCGGAATTTCCCGCGTTCGGCAGCAAAAGAAAGGCATTGCCGGCTGGCGGCGGCGCTATTTTAAGCTTTACCAAGGACAGACAGAAATACAACGCAGTCTGGCGGGCCATCGATTTTTTTGCCGGCCAGGAAGCAATGGAAATTATTACACAAACCGGCGGCCTCTGTTCAACAAAAGCTGTGGTTCCTATTACTCCAAAACAGGAACCGGCCTACGCCCAATTGCAGTACATGATTCCTCCGCTTAGCTGGCCGGGCGGGGCAAAGGGTCTCGAAATTGACCGTATGTATATCAACAAACGGACCGAGATTATCCGCAGCAGCATGGATGTGGCCGCGGCCCTGAGACAGCTCGAGGCCGACTGCAACCGGCTGCTTTCCGAATAATAGGAATTTCGCGGTTGCTGCTGCGGGCAGTGGTCCCCCGGTCTTTGTGGGGCCGGGGGATCTTTTTACACTCCGCCGGTGGTGGATTAATTGCACTCTTTAGAGAAATAGGAGTAATAATGAGGAGCTGGGTGCCATTGGTATTTGCCGTACTGCTTCCGGGGCTTTTATTCGCCGGAGGCGGCAAAGAGGGTGAAAACCCTGTGGCGATACAATTGTGGCACCGGTATTCGGGCGTTAATGAAAGCACGATCCGTGAAGTGGTCAGTGTCTTTGAGAAACGGAATCCCGATGTAAAGGTCGATATCGTCAGCCGGCCCGGCGAGTATATCGATCTGTTCCAGAAGATGTTCGCCGAGATTGCCGCGGGCAACCCGCCGCCGGACCTGTTTATCGGCGGCTATGAACTGATGGACTACATCTATTCCGACTTGAATCCTACCATGATCAGCGACCTGGCGCCCAATCCCGGAGCATACCAGGCGTTCGCGGATAAATATCTTCCAGGAATGCTGGATCTCGGACAGGTCCGGGGCGATCAGATGGGAGTCCCCCTGGGAATTAGCAGCTTTGTCATGTATTACAACGAGGATATTTTCAAAGCCGCGGGACTGACCGACCAGGATGTCCCGAAAACCTGGGATGATGTAATCCGGGTCGGGAAAATCATCAAGGATCGGACCGGTAAATACGCGATTGCGATCTGGAAAGGGACCGTCACGTCCGACATGGCCCTGGTCTTTTCCAACGGCGGACAGATGCTTTCCGATGACGGAACCCGGGTGGCGTTCAGCAACCGGGAAATGGTGGACGCCTTAAGCGTATGGCAGACCATTAACCGGCTCGGGCTTGAACCGGTGGGTACCACCGATGAGGATATGGCAAATTTTATCGCCGGGGATGTGGCCATGTTCGTTGAAGTAAGTTCCCTCATGGGGTACATCGCGGATTCTGTGGACTTCAACCTCAAGGTCGCGGAATTTCCTTCCTTTGGTTCAAAACGGAAAGCCATTGCCGTGGGCGGCGGCCTGATTATGAGTTTTACCAAGGATCAGGCAAAATACAACGCAGCGTGGCGGTTTCTTGATTTTCTGACCGGCCCCGAAGCAATGACAATAATGAGCCGGACCGGACGGCTGTGTCCCACCACGGCGGAAGTCCCCATTTTTCCGGGGCAGGAGGTTGCCTACGCCCAGCTTGAATTTTCCGTTTCCCGTCCAAGCTGGCCCGGCGGTGTGCTGGGGCTGGAGATTGACCGGCTGTATCTCGCCAAACGGACGGAAATTATCCGCGGTACCATGGATGTGGCCGCCGCGCTGGAGCAGCTGGAACGGAACTGCAACAGGCTGCTGACGTACCAGACGGTATTCCAGTGAGACCATCCGGTAAAATGCTTATCTTTTTGGATTTTTTTTGATATAGTAAATTAGATATTTAATAAGGAATTAATATGGTTCTACTTTCCCCTGGAAAATCCTCCCGCGGATTTATCAGGAAACATAAATCTACGATCGCGTTCTTTTTATATGTAGCTCCCGCATTAATTCTGTTTTTCATGTTCAAAATCTGGCCGATTATTTACAGCTTTGTCCTTGGGTTTTTTGACTGGAATTTCGTCCGTTCCATGAAGTGGGTGGGCATGAAAAACTACGCCGGCATGTTTTTCCGGGAAGAATTCCAGACCGCGCTGAAGAATACTTTTATCTATATTCTGGGGCTGATTCCCAGTTTTATGGTCCTGCCCCTTCTTTTCGGGGTTATGCTTACCGGGGTAAAGTCAAAACGGTTCGAAAATGTCTACAAGGCCCTGCTTTTTATTCCCACGATTCTGGCTCTATCAATTATCTGCTTTGTATGGATGTGGATGTTCAACCCGAATTTCGGGCTGCTGAATAAGATACTCAATATCTTCGGCCACCGGGGTTATTCATGGCTCAGCGACCGCCGGACAGCCCTGTTTTCGGTGATCCTCGTTTCGGGCTGGAAATATATGGGCTCCCATCTGATCCTGTTTTACGCGGGGCTTTTGGGGATTTCCCGGGAGTACATCGAAGCCGCCATTATCGACGGCGCGTCGAGCTGGCAGCTTTTCTGGCGGATCAAATGGCCCCTGCTCAAGCCAACCACGGTGTATATCTTTATTACTTCGGTTATTTTTGCCGCGGAGCGGGCTTTTACGCCGATCAATATCCTTACCAAAGGCGGACCAGGAAACGCGTCCACCAACCTTTCATTTGCCATTTACCGGTTCGGTTTCCAGTATTTCAACATAGGCCTTGCCAGCGCTACCGCCATGTTTACTTCGATCTTTTTCCTGATCATAACCCGTGTCATGATACGGACCCTGGACGGATACGGATATGAAGCGTAACAGTTATCTGCGGACCAACCCCATCCTCCATGTGGTTTTTATTGTTATCGTTGTGGTCAATATTTTTCCGCTTTTCTGGATGGTGTCGTCGGCGTTCAAGCACCCCAACGAGCTTTTTACCCCTGATATCCGGCTTATTCCCCATAATCCGACCCTGGAAAATTTCAAAGTGGCCCTGTTTGAATACAACTTTTTCCGGTGGCTCTGGAACAGTGTCGTCACGACCTTGGGTATTTCCGTGGGGCAGATGGTGGTCTGCCTTCTGGCCGCTTTTGCGCTGTGTTATTATAAAACACCCTTTAACGCGGCGGTCTTTTATATCCTCATCGCGACCATAGTCGTTCCGTTCCAGGTGACCATGATCCCGAATTACATCCTCATAAGCAAAATGAGGCTGCTCAATACCACCGCAGCGGTTATTATTCCGAATCTGGCGGTGGCTTCGACTTTTTTCTTTCTCCGGCAGCACATCAAAACTATTCCCACGGATTTTTACGAAGTCGCCCTCATGGAAGGGGCAAAATCGCCCTGGATTCTGCGGAATGTAGCTATTCCGCTCTGCAAAGGGTCCATATCAGCTATGTTCATTTTGTGCGTCATCGACGGCTGGAATATGTATTTCTGGCCTTTGCTGGTCCTTTCGAAACCCGAAACCCGGACCATTACCATCGGTCTGCAGCAGTTCCTTGATTTTGAAGTCGGGAACCGGTGGGGGCCTTTTATGGCAACCGCGTCCCTGGCGTCGCTGCCGATAATTGTCCTGTATCTCTTTATCCAGCGCAGGATTATCGAAGCCTTTGTGAGTTCCGGGATAAAGGGTTAAGCCGCCGCTCCCGAGCAGTAAAGCCGTTTAAAAAACACCTCCATACCATTATACCCGACCATTATACCCGGATTGGTTCCTCATGCCGGGACTCTGCGCTTTGAACCGGCAGCTTAGCCGGAAAATAGGCACTAATAAATCTCTTTTGGCTAAGAAATAAAAATTTAAATAAATAATTGAAAGAAATATGATATACTAAATCGAAGTGATATAGTTAATATATAAAAAAATCCGACAAAAGAAAGTAAAAAACCCCAATAAGAGAGGCCGCGTTGCTGAGAACCGCGCGTACGGACTCGGTCTGTATCAGTATTATCCCCTCACCGGGGCGGCGGGCGGAGCGGGGCGGAGAGAAACGAGAAGGCGGGGAATGATGGCGAAGGAACGGGTCGGAGTGAACGCGGCGGCAGTGGTGAGCGGAGCCGGGCTGGCAGTAGTGATAGGACTGCTGGTGAGCATGTTCTTTTTTTTGGAGAGAGAACATTCATTCATTGAAGAGAGAATAGATGTTCTAGAGGGATTGGTAGTTCAAGCGGTGGAAGACGAAGTGAGCCGGGCGACCGGGGAGTACCTGCGTGCGATCGGGGATCTTGAAGCGTCGCTCGCCGAGGTGATCACTCTGTCGGGGAGCGCGGGGACGGCAGCGACGGCCGGCCGGATAGCGAGCACGAACACGCGGCTTGAGCGGCTTGAGGGAGTGTACGCGGATTTGCTTGCGGAGCAGAAGAAGAAGACGGTGGAGAGTCTGTACAGTGACCGGGATCTCGCGGGGCGGTATGGGGAGGGGCTCAGGTTGCTGGAGCAGGGGAAGTACAGCCAGGCGTACGGGGTATTTTCGCTGGTATCGGGGGAGCAGCCTGAAAACATGGACGCGCGGTTTTATATGTATTACGCGCTGTTTGAGCGGAACCGGCATGACCGTGAGCAGTACAAGAAGATCCGTGAGGGGCTGACGCTGCTGCAGCGGAACGGGTACACGCGGGAAGAGATCGGCGCGGTGCTTGATTTCATGGCGGCGGAGGAGCTGGGGAAGCTTGCCGGGGAGGCGCGCTGAGATGGTGATGGTACGGAGGGTGATGACGATTTTGGTGCTGCTGCTGGTACCGTATTGTGTGAAGGGGATGACGGTGCACATGGCGCCTGTTCTGTATATTGATGAGACGAAGGACATGCTGAAGGACCATAGGTTTGCGTACCGGGAGATACTGCGGGAGCTGCACGGGATAGAGACAGGTATGGTTTTGAACTTCACGGCGCTGAGTGACGAGCTGATAGCGCCGCCGCAGTCGATGGTGGACGCGGCGACGGTGTGCCGGAATGAGAAGGCGGATTTTCTGCTGTACGGATTTATCGTGAAGCGGGACTACACGGTACAGATCGAGATCAAACTGTTTGATTATTCGAACCGGGAGATTATCCGGAGTTTTTACGCGATAGATGACCATGGAAATTACGAGCGGATGATCGGGGACGTAGCGGTAAAGATTGTCAGTTACTTTAATGAGACGTTTAACCTGGGGCTTGCCGGCGGGCGCGGGTCTTTTGTACAGATTTCGATGCCGGCGTCGGTGGGGTATTGGACACCGCTGGGGTCGCGGTGGAATGACCTGCTGATCGGGACTGGCGCGGTGACTGTTGGGTTTGAGATTATACCGAGTGATAACTGCTTTATCGCGTTTGGGAAACGGTTTTACTTTTCCACTGGGATTGAGGCGGAATACCGGCTTGGGCTTGGGCGGCCTGACGCGTATGGCGGGTATTACCACAGCATACTGCTGACGGTGCCGGTACGGCTGCACCTTGCGGTATCGGAGCACCATAGTTTTTTTATGGGAGCTGCGTTCCAGTATGTGCTGGACATTCTGAGCGTGGAGGAGCCGTACGCGGACGCGGAGACGCGGGTGTACAACAACCTTGGCGCGGGCGCGGATATTGGGTACCAGCTGCATTTCAGCGAGCGGGTATCATTTTATTTTGACAATCTGTTCACGGTGCTGTTTACGGAGGAGCCGCTGTTTTCGTATTCGCCGCATCTTGGGGTGAAGGTCATGCTGTACACAAAGGAGCTGAAAAGGACATGGTAAAACTCCTGAACTGTTTGGCCGTGGCGGTGCTGCTGGTATCGTGCCGAGCCGGGATGTATGAAGTATTGAGCCGGGATACGGGAGACCCTGTGGTGGAGCGGCCGCGAGCGGAGTCGTTTGTGCGGTCACAGACGATTCTGCTGTCGTGGGATGAAGACGCGCGTGCGGACGCGTATATTCTTGAGCGGGCGGAGGACGCGGAGAACCTGGTGTACCGGACGGTGTACCGTGGGGCGGGCACGGAGTATACGGATACGGCGGTGGCGGCGGACACGCGGTACGTGTACCGGCTGTCGAAGCAGCGAGGGAACCGGGTATTCGGGCCGTCTGAACCGGTGCTGGGGGTGAGTTCTCTGGTAACGCGGGATGAATACGAACCGAACGGCACGAAGGAGACGGCGGTTTTGATTGGGACGATCGATACGATAGCGAATATGTATTATTACCGGTCGTATAACGGGCTGCTGCTGTCGGATGAGGACTGGTACTGCATTGAGGTGCCGCCGCTGCGGAAGGCGTCGGTAATTGTGCGTGATTCGCAGGTGACACACATAGAGGCGAATTCGCATTTTAAGGTGTATGAAGAGGAACGGTCGGAGCAGGTGGTGCTGCACATGAAGAAGTTCTGGATAGAGAACAATGAGATGGCGCCGCGGGTGATGTATTTCAAGCTGTATCCGAATGAGGATATTTTTTTCGCGTCGAGCCTGGTGAAGGTGGGCGGGAAGATCGTGCGGTACACGATAGGCGTTGAGGAAATAATTCCGTATTAAGAGGAGGAACGGCGATGAACGTGCAGAGCATACGAGCGGAGCTGTGGGCGCTGTTTCTCGCGGCGGCGGTATTAGGCGGGTGCGCGCAGCCGCAGGGCGCGGCGGATGAAGAGGCAGGAGAAGACGGGGGCATGGCCCTGGTCAATGAGCTGTTTGTCGCGACGGAAACGGCGGCGGGAACGGTGACACGGTTTACCACGAGTGATCCGCAGTACTGGTCGCGGAATGGGTTTACGGTGTGGACGGTATGGGATGAGGGAGCGAAGGATCCGTTTGAGGAACGGACGGTGCTGGTGAACAAACCGAAGGGGAACAGCTCGGCCGGGTATGGCCTGGTGATCTGCCAGGGAACGCGTGAGGTCGGCGGGGAGAACACGGTAACGATGCTCACGGTGATGGTGAATAACAACGGGGAGTACGCGCTGGGAAAGGTGATAGGGGGGAATTACGAGAGCAAGCAGTGGTGGACGGCCACGAGTTATCTGACCAGCGGCGAGGGGATGGTAAATACGCTTACGGTAACGTATACGGCGGCAAGCCAGGAATACCTGCTGAAGATAAATGGGTATGACGTGCAGCGGTTCACGGATGAACTGGCACCGGTGCACACGGGCGGCCGGAACGGGTACGTGGTGGTGATATCGCCGGTGGACCGGTTTCCTGCGTCTGAGGTGGATGTGTATTTTACGGAAGAGAAGTGAGCCGCTGGGGCGGCAGGCAGAAAAAGAGCAGTAAGAAATGAAACCGGGATCAAGAAGGAGCGCGCGATGACGGGGAGCCGGATAACAGCGGGAATACTCGCGGTGATATATGTGGGGATGCTGCATCCGGTGTGGATGTACGGAGAGACGGGCCCTGAACCGGCGGCGGGGGTACGGCTCCCCGGGATTGTGCGGGAGAGTGCAGCGGAAGTGATTGCTGCGGAGGCGGGGGGTATTGTCCGGCTTGGGGAGACCGAGGTGGCAATCCCCGCGGGTGCCTTGGAACGGGATACGGAGATCCGGATAACGCGGCTGCCGGTGACGGAAGGGACGGGGGAAGACCTGTCGAACGTAACCTGGGGCGGTGGCGGGTACCGGTTTGAGCCTGCGGGAACGCAGTTTAAAAAAGCGGTACAGATCCGGATGGCGTATGATCCGGGGATCGGGAACAATGAAGAATCGCTGGAGAACCTGTACACGTATTATTACAATACGGCGGGCCGGGAATGGGAACGGCTGGAGCGGGTTGGTCTTGAGGAGGAGCGGCACCGTATCATCAGCGAGACGACGCATTTTACGGATATGATCAACGGGACGATCACGCTGCCTGAGGGTCCTGGCCCGCTGGACTTCAATATCAATTCGATTAAGAACCTGGAGGCCGCGAATCCGGGAGCTCTGGTGATCCCCCTGGACGGGCTGGAGGGCGGGAGCAGCGGAGCGGCGGAATTCCGGCTGGATGTGCCGGTGCCTTCCGGGCGCGCGGGGATGCAGCCCCGGGTGGCGGTGGTGTATTCCAGCGGGAACGGCAGCGGGGTGATGGGCAAGGGGTTTGACCTGCAGTACGGGAGCCGGATAACGATAGACACGCGGTGGGGCCTGCCCCGGTATGACGGGGAGGATGAGTACCTTCTGGACGGGGTGAAGCTGTCCCGGAGCGGAGTATCGGGGACCACGGTGACGTACCGGCCTGAGCGGGAGAGCGGATTTGAGCTGATAGAGCGGTACGGGAGCGGCGGCGCGTATTATTGGGTTGTGACGGACCGGACCGGACGGCGGCGGACCTACGGGGCATCGGCGGGGAGCCGGATCGGGCGGAGCGCCGCAGAGCGGTACGTGTGGGAACTGGAAGAGGAGCAGGACGTATACGGGAACACGGTAACCTATGAGTACCGGAATGACGGGAACCGGCTGCAGATACACCGGATCCGGTATACGGGGAACGTGAAGCAGGGGCTTACCGGACTGTACACGGTAGAGTTCGGGTATACGACCGGACGGACTGATGTGCAGACGGACGGGCGCGGCCGGTACCTGAGTGAGCAGGTGCTGCTATTGGAACGGATTACCCTGGCGTACGACGGCCAGGCGGTGCGGTCCTACTACGCGGAATACGGCAGCAATTACTTCGGGATACCGGAGCTGAAACGGTTCGGGCAGGAGAAGACCGGAGCCACGGAGGCGGACCGGTACCTGTGGAGCTACGGGTTTGCGTTTACGGAGCCGGAGAAGAACGGGGAAACGCTGGTATTTTTCGGCGCTCCGGAAGAATGGGCCATGCCCAATGGGCTGCAGGTACGGCAGGGGGTAAGCGGGGGCGGCCAGTCGTCGGTGTCCGCCGGCGGTGGTGTGGGGACCTCTGTTGCGGATGTGCGGGGTACCGGGGGACTGACCTTGGCGACCGGGAACGGTGATGCGCAGAGCCGGCAGACCCTGGTAGACCTGGACGGGGACGGGCGTCCTGACAGTATCAAGAAAGTGGGGAGCCGGATCGAGTTTTACCGGAACACGGGGAGCGGGTTTGTGCGCACCGATGACTGGCCTATTGTGGGCGGCAGCATCGACATGCTTGAGAAGGAACGGAGTTCGAGTACGAGCCTCGGCAAAACGGTGTACGCGGGCGCGGGCGCGTTAAGCAGTGCTCTTGAGGCTGGCGTCAGTTATTCGGAAACGGACCAGGACGGCTGGACCGACGCCAAGGGCGGGTTTGTTGATATTGACGGGGATGGACTGGTTGATTACGCGGAAGCGGGAGCGGGATATTACTTTAAGAACACGGGCCGTTCGTTTGTGCGGACGGCGTATACAAGCAACGGTGTGGTGATCCCGCCGCGGGCGGATCTGCTCAGTGAAGAGCAGCGGACAAAATACGAGGAGGGATATTACCAGCAGTCGCCGCTGCGTTCGTGGCGGGCGCCGTATACGGGGAGTCTGGAGGTACGGCAGACGGCGCGGACCGATCCTGAGTCGCCGGAACCGGTAAGCGGAGACGGGATAACGGCCAAGACCTATTTCGGGGCGGCGGAGCAGCCGGAGATACGGCTGAAACTGGAGCCCGGAACTGAGACGGTATCGGACACCCGGCAGTATGAAGCCCGGGAACGGGAATCGATCTATTTTCTGGGTGATCCGGGAACGGACACCCGGGGGGATACGATTCTGTGGGATATCACGCTCCGGTATGAGAATATCCGGTACTTCGCGGACATGGATAAGGGGAATGTGTATCTCCCGCCGAAAACAATTACGGACGCGGGTTTTGGAAGCGGGTACGGTTCAACAAAGCTGCCTGATATATACGAACTGATTTACACCGAGTCTTCATCCGATGATGGTGATGATGGAACGACTTACACCTGCACACTGAAATCGGAGTGGGAGCGGGAAGCGGGAAGTGAGTATTACACCGTGGCGGCGCAGCTGGTGAAGGACAAGTGGTTTATCCCGGGCTGGATGAGCCCGGCTGGGTTCGCGATACTGTGGAACCATACGGAAACGGATGAAGAGAAAATAACCCTGTGCAGTCTGTACGGGTATGATCCGGGGAAAAACCGGTACTATTTCAATGAGAACAGCCGGATACGGCTGGGGAGCACATGGGAATCTCAGGCGCGGGTGATACAGACCCTGATTGAAAAACGCTGCACCGAAGCGGAGGTGCGAGCCCTGGCGTACTACACCATGCCCTGGGGGCAGACGATCCTGCCCGCCGGCATACACGGCAAACTGGGGTATGAGCAGAGCGGCGCCAAAAAAGACCATGAGCGGCAGGCGGGGAATCCGGGGTATGTGCACGGCAGCGGGGATGTACTTGATCTGGATATCTATGAAGGGAAGCTGCTGCAGATAGATCTTGTTCCGCCCTACGCGGTACGGCACGGCGGGGAGGTTTTCGGGTACGGCAGCGTGACCCGCGACGGAGAGAACGTAAGTGTTGATATTCCCATAACACAGCAGATAACGGTACAGGGGGTTCCGACCGAAAGCCTGCTCTATACCCAGGGATACACCTATACGAACTATGAAGGGGCGGGGAAGATCATCACCGCGGCGGAACTGGACGCGATATGGGCGGACCTGCGGGGGCCTGAGTATGACAGCCGGCACAGCCGGTGGCAGAGTCTGACCTACGCGGAGCTGACGGACGTTATGAACGGTGCTGCCGTGGCCGACGCGGCGGTCTTCCGGGCCGCCTATGACCGGATTGTGCCGGATGCATACGCGGCAACGCCGGAACTCGCGCCGGATACGGAGTGTACGTTTATTCAGAAGAGCCTTTCGGACGCGGAGCGGACCGAGGTTGACGGGGTGCTCAAGGGGTATTCCTGGAACGGGTTTATGGCCACTGACGTGCCGTTTTACGTACGCGGCGGCAGTCCGGGAATCTATGTGATGACTGGTGACTGGAACGATATCGTCGATATGAAGGATTCTGCCCGGGAAAATTACTTCAATGGGAAGAGTGCTGAAGAGAAAGCGCGGTATGAACTGCTCTATGACCGGATCATCCACTACAGCGCTGTGCTGCATCTGGAGAGCTGGCGAACGGTGCAGCGTTCGATCCGGTACTACGCGGACAGCCGGTACGGGGTGAGCGCGGAACCGATCAAAGTTTCCTATCTATCGGATGACGGGGAAACGTACCTCAATACGTACATTAATCTGGGCGGCATGAAGCTGGAGTGGAACAGCGGTGATGATTTTTCGACGGCGAATGCGGCGGTCCCGCCCTATAGCGTGACCATACACAAAAAGCTGGGGGAAGACGAAGACAGTACCGTTGAACCGGAAGTCGTGGATGTGCTGTACGGCGGGGTGCACAGCTGGTATTACGGCATCTGGGTGGGGGACCAGGCAAAGAACCGGTTCAGCGAGGCCCGGCTCTACCAGCAGCGGAACGAAAACAGCATCATCAGTGAGGAAGAGGCAGAAGCGAAAAGGACTTTTTATAACAAGAAGAAAGAGAACCTGGAAAATAACCCGCAGCTGGATGACACGGCTGAAATCATCTTCCTGCCGGTGAGCACCCGGAAAGACGAACACAACCAAAACATGATCAGCCGGGATGACGACAGCGGGCGCGCGATAACCGACGGGACGCTCATCGGCCCGATATCGAATATTGTTACCAATGAGATGGTCGAGAGCAGCAACGGCACGGTGACGGTCCAGCCGGCAGACAAGGAGTTCTGTCCGTATATCCAGGGAACCCGGGTCCATACCAACCGGGTGGGCGGGACCAGTTACTATGACATCCCCGGCATGACCAACGAGCTTGGGGGCAGTGAGTTCACCATGGTGAATATCCAGGAAAGCGTGAATACGGGCACGGATACGGTGTATAACGCGTCACTGAAACTACCGGACCTGCCATTTTCCGACTGGATTAACATATTCCGGACAATAACCCTGTACGTGGAAAAATTAAGATCCCTGGGAAACATTCTGGCGCTGGGGTTGGGAGGAAGCAACAGCTGGGGAACGAATGCGGGGACCACGGTGATGCGGCAGTCGGTGCAGGACATCAACGGGGACGGGATCGCGGATGTGCTGCAGTACACCAACGGCGGGATCCGGGTAACCCCCGGGGGCCGGGAGGGGTATACCGGCAGTTATCCCATGGCGAACGGGAAGGAACTGAGTAAGAATACCAATACCCTGACAATCTACGGCGCCGCGATCAATCCGTCCGGCTCAGCAAAGGTAGGTGTTTCGCCGTCAGGACGGATAACGGACATAACGGTTACCGGAAGTGCGGGAACAGGCTATACGGGTTCCGAGGGAACGAGTATCCAGGAGGCGGCCCTGATGGATATCAACGGTGACGGGCTGCCGGATTACGTATCGGGCAGCACGGTGCGGCTGAATCTGGGGGATGGTTTTTCCGATTCCCGCAGCATCGGCGCGCAGCTGCGGAGTTCAACAGTCCAAAGCATCGGCGGTTCATTTTCCTTAAGCAGCAGCGGCGGGGGAAAAAGCTCTAATTCCACGGCGAATGGATCCTCCACCGGATTCAGCCTCGGTGTGGGCGGTGCGATCAACTATTCGGTAACCGGAACCGAGACCACGGTGATGATGATGGACATCAACGGTGACGGGCTGCCGGACAAGGTCCGGAAGGACGGCAGCTCGAATACTATGACCGTGCAGTTCAATCTGGGCAAGAGTTTTTCCTCCCCCCGGACCGTAGAAGCCCGGGACTGGGGACTGGGCAGCGCTGATAAGAACGCCATAGATACCAAGACCGACGGCAATCTGCTGTACGGCGCCATCGAAAACCTGCCGGTGATCGGATCTCTGCTGGCAAGCACCAGTATGTTTGATCCGTCATCGGGAAACTACGCGAATCCCTACAGTTCTTCGGGGAAACTGAACAGCCTGGAACTGAGTACCTCCGTAAGCCTGGGTATCAGCGGAAGCCTGAACGCCAACATTAATATTCCGATTCAGATTCTCTGGCTCACCATTAATATTACCACCGCGTACGGCGGGGGTGTCAACGCGGGAACAAACTTAACCGGGATATCCGTGCGGACCATGGACATGGACGGCGACGGACTGCCTGACCGGGTGCTGCGGATCCCGGGATCGGAAAAGATCTACGTGCAGCGGAACCTTGGCGGGGAGGTGGGGCTGCTCAAAGCTATTGACCTGCCCCAGGGCGGCCGGACCGAACTGGCCTACGAATGGATATACGGCACCACCGCCGCGCCCCAGACCCGCTGCGTACTCCGGGAAGTGGTCACCACCGACGGAACCGGGCAGGGTATCAAGGGCATGCCCGAAGGCGCTCACCGCTACACCGTGCGGTACCAGTACTCAGCGGACGGATACTACGACCGGGCGGTCAAGGAATTCTACGGGTACGAAACCGTTACCGAAACCCGGTACCGGGACGAAGGGGCGGTCCAGGCGGACACCATCAAGACCACGGTCTACTACAATGACGCGTATTACCGCAAAGGCATGGTCAAGCAGGTAACCCTGCAGAACGCCGAAGGAACCGTCCGGCGGACCACCGAGTACCATATTGATGCCGCCCCCTTTGCGCGGATCCTCAGTGAAGACACGGAACTGCGGGAACAGGACGGCAGCACCGTGACTACCAAAACCGAATACACCTACGAAACCGTACAGGGCTACGGATACGGCAATGTGATCCGGATGGTGGAAACAGGCGGCCCGGGGACGAACCCCATCCGCGCGGAAATCAGCTACAACCACAGCCTCAGCGGCTACCTCCACGCGCACCCGGCGGAGATCAAAGTCTACGGGGGGGCCAACAGTCTCCTGCGGTGGCGGACCGCCGAGTACGATACGGAAACCGGGGCCCTGAAAAAAATCACCCAGTACCAGGACCGGAACGGTACCGGGAAAAGTGTGAGCACCGTGGACTGGGACGGCTACGGGAACCTCAGGAAAATCACGGACCCCAACGGCGCGTGGATACAGTACTCATACGACGGGGACTACACGAACGCCGGGGAAGCGGACAGCAAAAAGCAGTACCAGTACCCCGTCCGGATAGAGCGGGGCGGCACGGGCACGGGCACCTATACCTCCACCATCGGGTGGGATAAACGGTACGGGCTCAGGACCCTGGAAGTGGATGAAAACGGCAACCGGATGGAATACGTACCGGACGAGTACGGCCGGCTCGCGGAAGTCTGGAGCCCCTACGACCACGGGGGCAGCACCCCCGCGGTGCGGTACCAATACAGTACGGAAGCGGGAACGAACTGGTACGCGGTAACGGAAAACCGTATCCGCTACGATCTGACGGACAACCCCTCCTATGACCCGGTGATGGTAACAGTGGTGATGCTGGACGGCCTGGGCCGGGGCCTCATAACCGCCAAGAACGGGGAATACCGGGCGGACAACGGCACGGACATTTCCGGGTGGAACGTATCAGGCCTGGCTTCGTATGACGGCAAAGGCCGGACCATTGCCGAAGGCCAGATCCGGTTCATCGCGGGAAACCTCGAGACCCTCCTGGCCAACCCGCTCTCGGACAGCCTCAAGAATCCGGTCAGGACCACCTATGACGGCCTTGACCGGCCCGTGGTAATAGAGTTCCCGGACCCCTCGGGTCCCGCCCGGCAGTATACGGCCTACGGCATCGGGAACGGCCTGAGCTACGCGGTGACCACGGATCCCAAGGGCAACGCCACCCGGGAAGAACGGGACAGCCGGGGGAATATCCTGACCGTCACGAAGATAGACCAGCAGAACACCATCCTGACCCGGGCCACATACGAGTACAATGAACTGGGTGAAATGCTGCGGGCTCTGGACTACAACGGAAACCCCTTGACGGTTGAGTACGACCTCCTGGGCCGGCGGACCGCCATGCAAAGCCGGGACATGGGGCGGAAGGAATACCACTACGACAACGCCGGGAACCTGGTGCTGGAAACGGACACGGTGCTGCGGGACCAGGGCATGAAGATCGAGTACGAGTACGACGGCCTGAACCGGCTGACCGCGATACAATACCCCAGTGACGTGAGCGGCCGGACGAAGTACTGGTACGGCCTTCCGGGCGCGGGCAGCAACAGCGCCGGCCGGGTAACGAAGATCGAGGACGCGTCGGGAAGCATCACGTACACCTACGGCAAGCTGGGCCAGGTCGTGGAAGAAACCCGGACCATCGGGCTGCTCCCGGCGAGCCGGAATGAGACAAAGACCAAGAGCATGGCCTACGCGGGCAACTACCTGGGGCAGATGGAACGGATCGAGTATCCTGATGGTGAAGTGGTGCGGTATGAGTATAACTCAGGCGGGCAGATCCGGAGCGTGACCGGGAAACGGGGCGTGACGACCTATCCCTATGTGAAAGACATCGGGTACGATGAGTACGGCCAGCGGCGGTACATCAGGTATGGGAATGATGTGGAGACGTGGTACACGTACCAGGCGGAACGGCGGTGGCTGGACGGAATAGAAACGAAACTGGGGATTGGGAGCGCGCAGCAGTACCAGAACATCACGTATGATTTTGATACCGTGGGAAATGTGAAGGGCTATGAGAACCGGAACAGTACGTACAGTACAGCGCAGAGTTACGAGTATGATAATCTCTACCAGCTGACAAAAGTAACCGGGACCAGCACGAATGAACTGGGGACGCGGTATGAGGCGACATACCAGCAGACGTACCGGTTTAATGAAATCGGAAACATGGTGAACAAGAAGAGCGTGAGCGGGGTGAGCAACGGGAGCGGGATCGGGAGCAACCTGAACTACGAACAGAGCTACCAGTACTACGACGGGTATGCCCACCGGGTAGAACGGATTGGGAACCGGTATTACCAGTATGACGGGAACGGGAATGTGGTGATTGAGCGGGATAACGGGCACGCTGAAATAGTGGTGACGGATCACCCGGTATATGAGGATGGACACTTACAGTACACGGAGTACGGATTTGCGCTGCAGCAGCCGGGGGTGGGTACCGGGAGTGAGTCGGTGTATCAGCGGGTATACACGTGGAACGAACGGAACCAGCTGCTGGGCAGCAAGGACAACCGGTATACGGTCCAGTACCGGTATGGGGCCGATGGGGAACGGGTAGTGAAGTATGTGGAGGAGAGCGGGAAGCATACTTTGTACTACAACCGGATGTGGCAGATGAACAGTGACGGACAGGGGTGGCGTCAGAGTAAGCATGTGTATGTGGGTGACACCCGGGTGGTGACGAAGCGGAACTATGAGGGAGAGAGTAACCCGGGGTATGAGCAGGTGAGCCAGTACTGGTACCATGGGGATCACTTGGGGAGCGCCCAGGCGGTGACGGACTACAATGGGGTGATGTATGAACGGCTTGAATACACGCCGTATGGGGAGGTATGGATCGAGGAACGGGGGAATGGCGAGGAAGGGTTACCGTTCCGGTTTACGGGAAAGGAGATGGACGAGGAGACGGGGTTATATTACTATGGAGCGAGGTATCTTGATCCGAAGATGAGCCGGTGGCTGTCTACAGATCCGGCGATGGGTGAGTATGTGCCGGGGGCGCCGGTGAATGAGGAGGTGCGGAAGCGGAACGGTAACTTACCGGGAATGGGTGGGGTGTATAACTATGTGAATCTGCATACCTACCACTATGCGGGGAATAATCCGGTTAAGTACACTGATCCTGATGGGATGGAGATTAAGTGGGCTCGAGGTGAGGGTGTTTCAGACAAGCAATTTGAACGAATTCAAAAAATTGCAGAACAGCTGAAAGCTTCTGGGACAGAAGCTGGAAATAGATTTTTAGAGATGGATAGTAATACCAAACATACGGTAACAATCCATGTAACTGCAGACTTGCTTTCTGAGCAAGGTGGGGGATATACAGTGGCAAATAGTGAATATGGTGCAAGAAATGAAACAATAGGTAGTGGTACTGATGTATATATTTCTGCAAAAGGACCCTTAATAAATAGAAATAAAGTACTAGGGGCTCGCCTAGCACATGAAGTATCAGGGCACGCATATGATAATTATAACGGGACTAGTATTTTTTATAGTTATCTTCCAGGACTTGACCGGGAGACTATTGGCAGAACTGCTGCAGAAGAATATGCAGTTGGTATAGAAAATGAGTATCGAGATTTCATAGGTCTAAAACAGAGGGATAGTTATTATATACCTGGCTATGGTAAACATATGCCAATGCCAATTTATGATGGTGCAACAGGCACATATTCGGTGAATAGATGAAAAAGTATGTTCAGATATTATGTATAATGATTATGGGGCAAAGCTTGCTTAGTGCACAAAATGTGTATGAAGTAAACTTTGTGGAAAAGGATTTTTTCTATAAATTATCTTTGCCATATCAGTGTAATGAAAGACTTTCTAAGATATTTACTGACGATACAACTCTTGCAATCAATATAAAAGAGATGTTAGTTGATGGAGAGCTAATTTTTCCACAATCTGATGGTATTTTAAGAGAGTTTATTCCTAAAATAAAAACTCGAAGAACAAGAAGAAATGAATCAATTTTTTATATTACTATGACTTGGCTTCCAACTAATACAAATGATATGAGGCATATAGTTTGGAACAATTTGAGGAGTTCATATAGTTATATGATACCAGAGGGGAGTAAAACTTTATTGATTCTTTATAATGTAATATTGCCATTTCCATTCGCTAATGTGGAAAAATTAATAAATAATCAAATTCCAGAAGGTTTTTTTACGGAAGATTATTTGGTAAAAGTAAATTTAGATAATGTTTTTAAATAATAAGAATTCAATCTTTTTATTTTTAGTACTTTTATTATATTATTCGATTTTTTTATTTGGAATCATGTATTGGTATAGATCTTTGCATGATGAAATATTTGTTTTTCTAGTTTCAATAACAATATTATCCATTATAGGATCATGTATTCTTTTAAAGAATAGTACTTTCTCGAAAAAAAATATTTTGATATATTTTTTATATATAGTTATAATAACAGTACTTAGTATGTGGATTGCATCAGTAGCTTATTCAAAAGAATTATTATATTTCTTTACACTCATTGATAGCTTTCGTTCTTTTATGTTTTTTCTGGTTTTCTTATTAATTTCAATGGTTTTGCACATTCCTATTTTATTAATTTATATTATTCGTACTCGAAAGAGTTAAGTGTGTGCAGCGAGCCCGAAGTGTCAGCAAATTAAGAAACAGTGAAAAAAGAAATAAAAAGAACTGAGAATGAGGCAGAGAAAAGTTATCTTAGGATCGAACTGAGGAAAAATTCTAAAATGATGTTTAGCAAGAGAGAGAAGATAGCAGCACCGTGAGAGCAGCAAACTACCCCAGGAACCCGAAGAGGGGGTAGCGTAATAACTATTTTAGACACTGTCTAAAATAGTTATGAAGCGAGGGGGAGCCGCCCGCGCGGAAGGGCAGCATAGAGCAAGCAGAAGCAGACAGCACACGTGTGAAACAGTATCGCCGGGTGCCGCATGAAAACGGGGATGAGCGACTTTCGAGGCCGATAGGCCGACGAGGAGCCATCCCCATTTTTATGCGGCAGGACCCGCAGGTACGGTAACCCGTGTGCTTACTGTATGTAGAGACTCTGTGCTCCCCCGCATAATGAGCTGGGGACGCGGTATGAGGCGACCTACCAGCAAACCTACCGGTTTAATGAAATCGGGAACATGGTAAACAAGAAGAGCGTGAGCGGGGTGAGCAACGGGAGCGGGATCGGGAGCAACCTGAACTACGAACAGAGCTACCAGTACTACGACGGGTACGCGCACCGGGTAGAACGGATCGGGAACCGGTATTACCAGTATGACGGGAACGGGAATGTGGTGATTGAGCGTGACAACGGGCACGCGGAGACGGTGGTGACGGACCACCCGGTGTATGAGGACGGCCACTTACAGTACACGGAGTACGGGTTTGCGCTGCAGCAGCCGGGGGTGGGGAACGGAAATGATTCGGTGTACCAGCGGGTGTATGCGTGGAATGAACGGAACCAGTTACTGAGCAGCAAGGACAACCGGTATACGGTACAGTACCGGTATGGGGCCGATGGGGAACGGACGGTTAAGTATGTGGAGGAGAGCGGGAAGCATACTTTGTACTACAACCGGATGTGGCAGATGAACAGTGACGGACAGGGGTGGCGTCAGAGTAAGCATGTGTATGTGGGAGACACCCGGGTGGTGACGAAACGGAACTATGAGGGAGAGACGAACCCGGGGTATGAGCAGGTGAGCCAGTACTGGTACCATGGGGACCACTTGGGGAGCGCCCAGGCGGTGACGGATTACAATGGGGTTATGTATGAGCGGCTGGAATACACGCCGTATGGGGAGGTATGGATCGAGGAGCGGGGCAATGGGGAGGAAGGGTTACCGTTCCGGTTTACAGGAAAGGAGATGGACGAAGAGACGGGGTTATATTACTATGGAGCGAGGTACCTTGATCCGAAGATGAGCCGGTGGCTGTCTACAGATCCGGCTATGGGTGAGTATGTACCGGGGGCGCCGGTGAATGAGGAGGTGCGGAAGCGGAACGGTAACCTGCCGGGGATGGGTGGGGTGTATAACTATGTAAATCTGCATACCTACCATTATGCGGCGAACAATCCGGTAAAGTACACAGATCCTACAGGGATGATGTCGGAATTTGATTCTACCTATAGATATTCAAATGATAAGAACGTAAAGGATGCTGCTTCTGTTGGATATGATACTCCTAGAGAAGCAGCTGTTGCAATGATAGATGCAATAAACCCAATATCAATCAAAGAAAATGTGGAATATGGAGGTGTAATAACAAAAAATCCTAAAGATGGAAAATATTATGCATCAATACCAGTAACAGAAGATTCTAAAGAAGGTGTAGATCCATTTAGAAGTCAAAGAGGTCGTAAAGGTGACATTGTAGGTGATTATCACACGCATGGAGATTATTCAATTATTGATGCTGATGGTAACTATCAGGCAACTGGTGTAAGATTAACAGATCCAAGAAATGATGATTTTTCTGAAAAAGATTTGAAATCTTCATTTAGGGATGCAATGGATTCTAAAAATCCGAGAGAGTATCAGTCTTGGCTAGGGACTCCCAGAGGTATACAAGAATATCATCCTTATTCTAGAAGAATAATACCACTTAGGCCATAATTATGGAGGTGTTGCTATGAAAAAATATATAATATATATAATCTTTTTTATTATGTCCTCTGAATTGTTTTCTGATGAAAAGATAATTCAAATATATGAACAAAAAAAAGAAACAATGTCTCTTATACAACTTGAAGATATAATAAAAACTTATAATGAAATAAGAACAAGAGGAATTGATCTTACCGGTTACGAGGTTGTAATTGAAGAAGATGAGGAAAACTTATACATAACATATTATAAAAAAGATAGTAAATACCGAGGGAGGGGCTTCGCGCCTGGAGAGCCAGAAGTATTATATATAATTGATTTAAAAACACGGGAAATAAAAAATATATCTTATAGAGGATAGAGAAGACGACACCACAGTGAGAACAGCAACCTACCCCAGGAACCCGAAGAGGGGGTAGCGTAATACTAATTTAGGCAAAGCCTAAATTAGTATGAAGCGAGGGGGAGCAGCCCGCGCGGACGGGCAGCATAGAGCGAACAGAAGCAGAAAGCACACGTGAGTGGTGGTATCGCCGGGTGCCGCATGAAAACGGGGATGAGCGACTTTCGAGGCCGATAGGCCGACGAGGAGCCATCCCCGTTTTCATGCGGCAGGACCCGCAGATACAGTAGCCCGTGTGCTTTCTGTGTATAGAGACTCTGTGCTCCCCCGCATAATGAACGGAACCAGCTGTTGGGCAGCAAGGACAACCGGTATACGGTACAGTACCGGTATGGGGCCGATGGGGAACGGACGGTTAAGTATGTGGAGGAGAGCGGGAAGCATACTTTGTACTACAACCGGATGTGGCAGATGAACAGTGACGGACAGGGGTGGCGTCAGAGTAAGCATGTGTATGTGGGAGACACCCGGGTGGTGACGAAACGGAACTATGAGGGAGAGACGAACCCGGGGTATGAGCAGGTGAGCCAGTACTGGTACCATGGGGACCACTTGGGGAGCGCCCAGGCGGTGACGGACTGCAATGGGGTGATGTATGAGCGGCTTGAATACACGCCGTATGGGGAGGTATGGATCGAGGAGCGGGGCAATGGGGAGGAAGGGTTACCGTTCCGGTTTACGGGAAAGGAGATGGACGAGGAGACGGGGTTATATTACTATGGAGCGAGATACCTAGATCCGAAGATGAGCCGGTGGCTGTCTGCTGACCCCGCTATGGGGGACTATGTGCCGGGGCCTGGGATGAGTCCTGATAAGCTTTCTGGGTTGGGAGGTGTTTATAACGTGATAAATCTGCATACGTATCATTATGCGGCGAATAATCCAGTTAAATACACAGACCCTACTGGGAGAGAAGTTGAAATACTAGGTACTCCTGAATATATAGCAGAAGTTAATAGGTTATTAGAAGAAGCTGAATTAGCATCCCCTGATTTTAAGAGTAAAATGAAGGAGTTAAGAGATAATAAAGAAATAAAAGTAACCATAAGAGCTCCAGAAACTCAAGCTGAAAAGAATGGCGGTTCATCAACTCTTTATTCGGATGTTGAAGCTTTTGCGAATAATAGACCAAGTGGGTCTGAAATAGTGTTTGATCCAAGCAAAACAGTGTATGATACTAATACAAACTTCGCATTACCTCCAGTAACAGGTATTGCTCATGAAATTGGACATGCATACTTTAATATGAAAGGTGGATTTAATGGTAAAGCAAATGTATGGGACATGAGTACTAATCCCCCAACATTTATTTATAATAAAGATTCAGAAAGTAATGCAATCAATTTTGAGAATGAAGTAAGATTGGCTCTCGGATTACCTTATAGATCTAATTATGGTGGCTTCCCGGTTAATATTATGCCAGAGTCTATTATAAGATTAAGGATGAAGAATTGAAAAAAATAATTTTATTATTACTTATTAATCAATGGGTAGTATTTTCCATGGAATTACCAGAAACATATAAGTATACCAATTTATTTGGAGAACAAGTATCAATTGTAGATAAAGACTTTATAAATCATATAGAGAAATATGAGAATAATTCTTTTGGTTATTTTTATGAATTTTCAATTTATGATTATATAACAGGAAATGTATTAGAACATATATTTATTGGAGTTAATGATAAAGAAAATTGGATATACAAAAAAAGAAAGAATTGTATTTCTTTTGTTTCTGTATTTGAGTTAAATTATTTTAAGGCTTTTGCGGAAGATTTTTTGAGAATTCTTGATAAGAAAGAAATATCAGAATATTTACCTGGCAGTAGAAATGCAATGCCTTTATTTTTTATTATTAGATATGGAACAATTTATAATTATGAAATAATAATAACAAACTTATCTAATCTTAAAGAAGATGATTATCGCCTAAAATTATTTCTTGTTTTTAAAAAATTATTATTGTAGTGTCAACGGGCAAAGGATAAGAGCTGCAAGGAAGATAGTCATAGAGAGCAGAATAAGTAAAAGCGGGAATAAAATAAAGTAATGAATAAAAATGAGAAGTATGATATAGTGAGAGTAGTAAAAAGATCTTTGACAAGTGAGAGAAGGTGACCTCATGGAGGGACCCGAAGAGGGGGTAGCGTAATAACTATTTTAGACACTGTCTAAAATAGTTATGAAGCGAGGGGGAGCCGCCCGCGCGGAAGGGCAGCATAGAGCGAACTAGAACAGCAAGCACACGTGTGAAACAGTATCGCCGGGTGCCGCATGAAAATGGGGATGAGCGACTTTCGAGGCCGATAGGCCGACGAGGAGCCATCCCCGTTTTTATGCGGCAGGACCCGCAGGTACAGTAGCCCGTGTGCTTGCTGTGCATAGAGACTATGTGCTCCCCTTTACGGGGAAGGAGATGGACGAGGAGACGGGGTTATATTACTATGGAGCGAGGTACCTTGATCCGAAGATGAGCCGGTGGCTGTCGACTGATCCGGCTATGGGTGAGTATGTGCCGGGACCGGGGATGAGTCCTAATAAACTCGGCGGAATGGGAGGAGTGTATAACGTGGTGAACTTACACACATACCATTATGCGGCGAATAATCCGGTCAGATACACAGATCCCGATGGGCGGATGAATGATGATGGAACAGGGAATGATCCTACAGGAGGAGTAGGTAAAAAATATGTAATAATAGCAATGTTCCCTGGTGGTGGAAATGAGAATGTGGGGACTACCTTTGTTGACGCAGCAAATACAAGAAAAAACGAAATCGAATCAAGTTCTGGGTTTAATCAAAATAAAGATACTGTTAGTGTATTTAATATTGATAGTATAGATAAATTTAAAAATATATTGGACACAGGCAATATTGATCAATTGGATGTATTCTCTCATGGTGGAGAACAACATCTCGTTGTGGGTTCTGGAGAGGGCTCTGGAAAACGGGAGTTATTATATGCTGATGATTTAAAGAATTTTAACAGAAATGCCTTTAATGCAGGTGCCTCAATAAACTTCTTTGGCTGTAAGACTGCCTCTGAAAAAAGTTTAAACTTTTTTCAGAAAGCTTTTGGAAAGAAAACAATAGCTGATTCTTTTGCAGATTATTTTAGGGGTGCATCTGTAACTGGGTATACAGGAGGTGCAATAGCTGTCCCCTCTCCTAATGCTGAAATTGATCCAAATTTCATTCATCAAAGAGGTGATCCTGTATGGTACAAGACTTGGGGTGGTTCAAGGACTTATAAATATGATAAATAAAAATAAAATCTATTTGGGTATACTTTTTCTTTTATCTGTTTTCTTTATTGGAAATGTAATAATGAAAAAGGATTTATATTATTTATTTTTGTTTAACCAGTTGTGTAAAGAGAAATCTCTATATAGCGTAAATACTCACAATATTGAAAATGTAAATAACTGGTACAGATTATTATTCAAAAATGGAAAAAAAATAAATCCTTTTTTAGAAAAACAATTTCTCAATAAAGAAAAAACAGCCATAATTTTTAATGGGTTAGCATTGAAAAAATCCGATGTAAGTATTTTTTTATATATTGATATTAATTATGACGACATAGCTATGAATAATGTAATGCAACAATATAATATTGATAATATGAATGTTTTTTGGGTTGAAATTATGCAAAATGAGTTTCTTAAGAAAGATTTTATTAATACATTAAAAAACTTTGAGGCTTTAGATTCAAATTAACCCCCGTAGTGCCAACAAATAGAAAATAGAGAGAAAAGAAAGCTCAGCGAAAAAAATCCGCTGAGCTTTTTTGTAAAAGATCAGTTTATGCAAATAAAAATAACCATGTTTTGCTAAAAAAGTATATGAAAAATCCAAAGAAACGAGAAAATGCATCACAAAATGACTGGAAACCCAAACCTTCGGAGAGAGTAATCCCTGATAACGAGATACGAGAATAATAACCCTAGAAAACCCTTTTACTTACGCTGCATCCCTAAAGTAGTGGTTATGAAGTCCAAAAAGAACCGGCTGTTTCCTGATCTTCCCTGTGGTATTCGATATTGGTACGGGCCTATTCGGAATAGCGTTAATCCCTTGATGAGGTCTATAGTTATTGTAGTAGTGAATATAGTTGGAGACCAGATTTCTCAGCTGTCTGATGGTAACGATATAGAAGGTGAAATAAGAATTACATGGGTTCAAGGTGGTTATAATTATCATAATTACGGACTTGCAATTGACCTTGAATTTTATACTGACATTGATAATAGCTGGGCAAAAGATTGGACGATGAAAGGGCTAACTGGCAGGCAGTAATAACTACAGCGGAAAGTTTGGGGGTTTCAGCAGGTTATCGATGGGAAGGAGATCAAAAAGATTCCCTCATTTTGAGAATGGCCATGGGTTATCTGCAACTGAGCTAAAAGCTCTATATGATGCCGGTAATGTAAATAATGGATTTTTTACTTTACCGGAATAAGGGAGGGTAATATGATTAATGAAAAAAAGATTTTGGGTATATGCTTTTTGTGTATATTTATATCATGTATCGCGGAATCCCAAGAAAATCCCGCAAAGATGTTTACCGAGCTGTATGATAAATATAAAAAGACGGAATATAAAACTGTTGTTCTGAGTCAACGTGGTGAGGGTGCAGGAATGTTTATATTCGATATCAATAAGAGAATCTCAAATGATGTATTTTGTCGAGTCGAGTTAATGTCAACCTTAGGGCAGATTCAATACATTGTTTACAAAAGAGATGGTGAAAATATCTGGTATTTCTATAAAAAAGCATATTTCTATGAGGCGCCTATGAAATTAGAAAATGCTGAAATACAAGAAACATATTTCAAATATTTAAATGATTTACCATATGTTTTTAATGAAGTAACAGAAAAATATGATATACAGGCAGACACTGAAAAATATCGGGCAATAACGGATGTTGATTCATTATTGGATTTACTTAAAATAGTTCAAAATGCCATTAGCGAGAATAGAGTGTCTACTTATTCTCAGAATTGAATGAAAAACAAAAAAATATTTTATAAAAACTTTGAGGTGAGAACCTCAAAGTAGCCCCCTGCAAGGGAGAGTGTTGTGATAACTGGGCCTTTTTTGTGTGCACGCATATGGTTGCATGAAAAAGTTAATAAAAGTTATAGATCCTATTCTGGAATCCCTAGTAATGAAATTAAGGAATTTAATCCTTTTGGTATACGTGATCCCGAATCACGGTTAAGAATATTGAAAATTGAAGGTTATATGGAATGAAAACAAAGAAATTATCAATACTCTTCTTTTTATTTGTTACCAGGTTTTTATTTGCTGATGGGAATGAAGTTCCTAATTGCCTGTTTAGGCAATATGGTGATTTTTATACTATACAGTAATTCGAAGCTATCATTGAAACATATAATAATATAAAAACAAAAATACCTGATTTAAGTAATTATGACATTATGATAGAGGATGGTGAAGAATTATTGATTATATCCTATATAAATAGAATTGTGTATAGTAATGAGAGATCTAGAAAAATAGTTGGTGAGGATATAATCACATATGAAATTAGTAAAACAACAAATGAGATATTGCGTGGTTATTACAGTATTAGATGATGAAGTAAGTAGAAAAAGAGATCTTTGAAAACCGAGGGAAGATAAAACTACGGTGAGAACAGCAACCTACCCCAGAAACCCAAAGAGGGGTTAGTGTAATAAAGATTTTTGGCTTGCCTAAAATCTTTATGAAGCGAAGGGGGCAGAAAGTATACGTAATAAACGGTACCGCCGGGTTCCGCATGAAAACAGGGATGAGCGATTTTTGAGGCCAAAGGCCGACGAGGAGCCATCCCCGTTTTTATACAGCAGGACCCGCAGGTACAATAGCCCGTAAATAGGATAAAAAATGAATTAATGGAATTGCGTTAACAAATGAATTAAGATCCAATTTACAAAGAGTGGGATTATGCAAAAATGTTAGAAATAATACTTTTATATATTTTCTTTATTTTAATTATTGATATTGGTACGGTGATAAGACTAAGATTTTCATCTCATTCGGGTAAAGAAATAAGAAAATATATTGTGATAGAAAATATATTAGTAACTCTTTTTTACATTATTTATGTAATTCTTTTTTATAAGAATAGAGTGTAATAAAGATTTTAGGAGGAATCTAAAATCTTTATGAAACGAGGGGCGTAACCCGCTCGGATGAAAGACATAACTTGTCCCTTCTGCATATGGGATGAATTTTAGACGTTGGAATATTTCCGGGATGTAAATTATGAAAAAGAATATTATTTTATTTATAATTTTTTTATGTATGTTAAGTTCCTGTAGTAAGAATCGTATAAAAATCGAAGAACTATTAGAATATGATTATGATTTTACATCAGGAGAAACACTATTTAAGCAATTTGATAATATTGGTTTTAAACCAAGTGCTAATTTCGATGATGATCTGGATATGGATATTGGTTTTATAGATATATCAATTTCGGGCATACCTCGAATAGAAGAAACACAAGAGATGGGCGGCGCTTTGATAGTTTTGCATTTTTATAATTCTTCACGGCCTGTTCCATCAGAGAAAAATAAAAATAAGATAATAAAACTACTTGTAGGACGTTATGGAGAGGGCAGCTATGTTTCATTTACAGAACAAGAGTTACCTATATGGGGTTCTCCTGTAATAGTGCCAAATTTACCAATCAGAAGATGGGAATTACCAGACCGGTATTTATACTTAAACGATTATGAAGGAACAGAGTTAATGAAACGTCATGAATCCTATAAGGATAATAAACAATGGCATGATGTATTAGAGGCAATAAGTGGAGGTTTTTGTACTAATGATAAACCTGATAGTGTATTTGAAATTAGAATAAAAATGAAAGAGTAAAAGTCCTTAAGAGAAGGTTCAGCTAAATAAAAAAGCGGTGCGACGGTATTCAATCAAGAAAGTTGTGTTCGATATATAGTAAAAAGTCGCTCTTGATGTGTCAAGAAATTAGGGAGCAGAGAAAATAAAATGGAAAGAAGATGGAGGAGATAACTGAGTTAAACTACGTAGAGAAAAATAATCCTTGACAAGGATGAGAAGGCTGCAACACTAAGAACAGCCGCCTGATCCAGGAACTCGAAGAGTAGGTAATATAATAAATATTTTTTGTCTTGCTTTAAATCTTAAGGATAAAGATGGGAATTTTATAATATTAGAAACAGTAGACAGAGGATTTAAATATAATCCTAATACTGGACGGTTACTTCTACAGAACCATATTATGCTGAAAATCCGTCAGATTTCAGTAGAGATACAGTACGGGGGTTAAATAAATGAATAAAATATTGTTAGTACTATGTTTATTTTCTGTACAAAACTTATTTTCATCAACAATAAGAATGGATTATTGGGGGCCAATTGACAAGCCATTACCAATAATTGCGTTTACAAAAGAAATAGAATTAAGATATGAATATAAATTTTCGATGAATAGACTTTCTAAATTTGAGATGCATTTTACAATTACTAATGATATATATAGTTTTATTATAGAAAAGATAAAACTATGTTCAAGTGAAGAAAATGTTGGTAAAGAAATGTATATAATATGTGAGGTTTTTGAAGCAGAAAATGAAGCTTTATTTTTTCTGATTAAACCAAAAGAATTAATATTAATTCTTAATGAAGTGATGCCATTTATTGAAAATAATAATATTATTAGTCAAATAAATAATTACATTCTAAATCTATCAGCCATAGTGTTGGAGTATTCGAAAAAAGAATAAAATGAGAGTTATAACAACACAAGAAGTGACAACTTGAAGTTATTTACTGATACAAGATTTATAAGGTGAAAACAATTGAGGGGTAATATGTGGTATTCAATAAGTATTCTTTTAAAATGCTCGTTGAAAAGTAGAAAGGAAGTAGAAGCCTCTTGGGAAGAAAATATAGTATTATGCAATGCAGCTAACATAGAGATGGCAAAGCAGAAGGCAGAAATTGTGGGGCGTAATCTCGAGTGTGATTATGAAACAGCTGATGGAGATTTTATACAATGGAAATATAATGGAATATTAACAATATATGAATTAGAAAATGATGATATAAATGATAATAATGTAATTTTTGCACGCCTTTTGCGTGACAGTGAAGTATCTAGTTTAAAGCATCCATTCAATGATTAAGGAGCTAATTAGTTAGTGAGTTTTATAAAAAAATCAACAATAATATTTTTGTACAGGGATAATAAAATTTATTAAACCATTCTCCGAATAATGTTTGATAATCAAGAGGGGTGATAACAGTCTGCCTAAGGAGTCCAGAGCGGAGATAGTGTGACAAAGATTTTAGAAGGTGTAATTCCATTTAGAAGCCAAAGAGAGCACATAGGTGACATTATGTGTTATTTTCACACGCATGGTGATTATTCAATTGTTGATGCTGACAGTAACTATCAGACAAGTGGTACAAGATTGACAGATCTAAGAAATGATGATTATTCTGAAAAAGATTAGAAATCTTTATTTAGGGATACCATTGGTTCTAATAATCCGAGAGAGTATCAGTCTTGACTAGGGACTCCCGGAGGCATACAAGAATAACATCCTTATTCTAGTAGAATAATGCCACTTAGGCCATAATTATGGAGGTGTTGTTATGAAAAAACAGCTATTATGTATAATCACTTTTATAATGGGCTCTGCGTTGTTTTCTGAAGAAATTATAACTCAAATAAAAATACAAAAAATGGAGACAATATCTGTAATACAACTTGAAGATATAATGAAAACTTATAATGAGGTTAAAACGAGAGGAATTGATCTTACTGGTTACGAAATTGTAATTGAAGAAGATGAAGAAAATTTATTCATTACATATTATAAAAAAGATAGTAAATATCGGGGAAGGGGCTTCGCACCTGGAGAGCCGGAAGTATTATATATCATTGATTTAAAAACACGAGAAATAAAAAATATTTCTTATAGAGGATAGAGAAGGCTGCAGCAAAGTGGGAACAGCAGCCTACCTCCGGAACCCGAAGAGGGGGTAGCGTTATAAAGATTTTAGGAAGAACCTAAAATCTTTATGAAGCGAGGGGGAGCCGCCCGCGCGAGAGGGCAGCATAGAGCAAGCAGAAGCAGAAAGCACACGTGAGAAACGATACCGCCGGGTACCGCAGGCAAGTAACCCGTGTGTTTTCTGTGCATAGAGACTCTGTGCTCCCCCGCATCTATATCATAAGCTTGAACTTGTCTCCGATAATCAGCTGGCGGGAACGGTAAACCTTTTTATCGTCATGGTCAGAAACAACGCTGGTGATCTGCAGCAGGGGGTAACCCGGTTCAAGGCTGAGATACTTCATAATATCGTAATCATTGCAGAAAATGACCTCAAGGATTTTGACCGACTTTTTGAAACTGATATGGTGTTTTTTTCCGAGCAAATCGTAGAGGGAATTGTCGTTTAAATTTTCATGCAGCAAAAATGAATAATCTTCGGTAAAACGGTTGTACTCAATGGAAACAGGAATATTGTCGGCGTATCTGATCCGCTCCAGGACGTATACCTTTGCGTCCGCCGGGAGATTCAGTTCCCGGATGTCATCCTCTGAGGCGTCCTCAATAGCCGATTTGACTACCTTTGCCCCGGGGACCCGGTTCTGTTCCCGGCAGACCTCCGAGAATCCCGCCACCACCGACAGGGTCCGGTGCAGCTTGTTCCGCTCACTCACAAAGGTACCTTTCCCCTGAATTTTCTGGAGCAAATTTTCCTTTTCCAGTTCCTTGAGCGCGTTCCGGACCGTTATTCTGCTGACGTGGTACCGCCTGCACAGGACCGCTTCGGTGGGGATCTGCTCGCCTTCTTTGAAGGTACCGTTTTCGATCATTTTCTGCAGTATATTCTTCAATTGTATATATAGAGGAACGCTTATTTTGGTATCCAATGTCATGGTGATTTCCTTATTGTATCCTATAACAATATAGCATATTTTGAATTTCCGAAAGTAAAAAGGTATTCCTAATTTTTACCGGCAGTATGTACAGTATATTTCTTTTTTATGCAAAGAAATATTTAAGTTTTCCCGAACCGCGGCGGATGCGGAACATCCCGGTTTTCTGTTGACATACGGGGATGGGATGATATAATACAACTATTGATGATACAACATGTGACAACTAATGAGGCCAAAAAACAAAGGAGACCGGAATGGAAATGACGGAAATCATAGCGGACATTATTACCCGGAAGGAATCAGCCGGAGGGCTTAAACAGGTTTATTATGCCGCCTGCGGCGGGTCCCTGGGAGCCTTTTACCCGGCAAAATGTTTTCTTGAAGCGGAAGCCGGCATGCTCCGGACCGGCTGGTACAACAGCAACGAATTCGTTCATTATCCGCCGAAGCTCCTGGGGCGGAATTCACTGGTGGTGGTGGCTTCCCAGAAGGGGAATACCCCCGAGACGGTAAAAGCCGCGGAAATGGCCCGGGCCGCCGGCGCTTCGGTAATCGCCCTTACCTGGGAAACCGATTCTCCCATAACCAAACACGCCGATTACGTGGTTAAGTACACCTACGGCGACGGAAAGGACATCGCCGGAGAAAAGACCATCATGGCACTCCTGACCGCCGTTGAGGCCCTGGCCCAGACCGAAGGATACGAAAACTACAATAAATTCCGCGGCGGTGTTTCAAAGATTGACGGAATCGTGAAACAAGCCGCCGCGTCCGTGGCCGGCCGTGCGGAAGCTTTTGCCGGCGAGTACAAAGACGATACGGTGATCTATACCATGGGGAGCGGCGCCAGCTGGAGTTCCGCGTATATGCAGTCCATCTGTATTTTTATGGAGATGCAGTGGATCAATTCCGCCTGCATCCACTCCGGCGAATACTTCCATGGTCCCTTTGAAATTACCGATGAAAAAACACCCTTTGTGCTCCAGATTTCCGAAGGGAAAACCCGGGCACTGGATGAGCGGGCGCTGAAATTCCTCAGGACCTACGGGAAACGCTTTGAAGTTCTCGACGCCCGGGAGCTCGGCCTCGGCGCTATCGATCCGTCGGTGGTGGATTACTTCAACCATTCCCTGTTCAATAACGTCTATTCGGTTTTCAACAAAGCCCTGGCCGAAGCCCGGAACCATCCGCTGTCGACACGGCGGTATATGTGGAAGGTGGAATACTAGTTCATATCCTGAAATATAAACACAGACAACGGAGAAGCCGGCAGTCCCAAGCGATACACTTGTTTTGCCGGCTTTTTATTTTGGTTGTTTTTTCAAAGAATACAAACACCCTGTAACACACTACCCGGCCTGCCCGCCGGCGGAGGAAATGGAGTATGCCTTTGCGGCCGACAATTCCCGGTAAAGGCCTGCGGACATGCATGCTGCGGCAGCAGCGGCCATGGCATCGGCGATGGGCTGCGCGTAAAGGATTCCGTTTACACCCCACAGCGCCGGAGCGGTCAGAATGACCGGTATAAAGCAAAGACCCTGTCTGCATATTCCAAGAAAAAAGCCTTCTTTGGCTTTGCCCAGTGCCAGAAAAAGTGAAGAAAATACCGTATAGAATCCAAAGAGCATAAATGATAGCCCATTCGCCCGTAAAGCTTTTTTGCCGAACAGGACCAATCGGGTATCATCTTTCGTGAACAGGGAAACAACCGCGCCGGGGAATAAAATTAATACTAACCCAAAGAGCACACAGAATAGTGTTGTCCATAGTACGGAAGTTTTTACCGCTTCATTGAGCCGTCCGTAATTTTTCGCCCCATACGCATAACCGGCTATAGGCTGGAAACCTTTGATAAACCCGAATACGATTAAGCTGCCTAAAGACATAATTCTCGTTACCGCTCCCATTCCCGCTATCACCGAATCTCCGTAGTCCGCGGCTTTCATATTTATCAGCGCAGCCGCAAGGCTGGTTAATAACTGGAATACCAATGTGGGTATGCCTATTTTTAGAATTTCCGCCATCATCTCTTTAGACATGCGGAAATCCCTTATGTGAAAACTGAAGACACTTTTTTTTCCGAATATATAGCGGAGGTATACCAATGCTGAAACAAGCTGCGAAATGGCTGTGGCGTATGCCGCTCCGGCGATACCCAATCCCAGGTCGTAAATGAAAATGGGATCCAAAATCACATTCAGTACGGCTCCCGCCAGCATTGTAAACATAGTTGTTTTCGCGGCGCCTTCACTGGTGACTATATTGTTCATCGTGACATTAAAAACACAGAATATAGACGCCGCTATATAAATGCGGGTATATGCCGCCGCGTAGGGTAGAATGCTTTCGGTCGCGCCTAAAAATATAAGAATCGGGTTTAAAAAAGTTACAGTACAGATTATCAGTACAGCGACGGCAAAGAGGCTGCTGTAAAGCGCGGTACTGGCAGCGCAGCCGGCTTTTTCCTTTTCACCGTTTCCCAATAATCTGGCTATGTATGACGCCGCCCCGTTTCCGAACAGCAGGCCAAAGCCAACGATAACCTGGCTCAGCGGAAAAGCAACGGATACCGCGGCCATCTGGCTCGTTCCAAGTCCGCCGACAAAGTACGCGTCCGCCAGGTTGTATAACGCATTGATCATCATACCGGCCATGGTGGGTACCCCCATCGCTAAGAGCGCTTTCGGTATTGGCGCGCTTCCAAGCAGTTCTGTTTTCTTGTTATGTCCATTCATAATCGAGGCTCCTTTCTTGACAGAGAGTGTAAAAAATAATACTATAAAGTATAGTAGTGAAAGTGATACTATTATAAAATATAATAAATTGTCAAGAATAGAAATAAACAGGAGGAGATATGGCAGCAATTGATTTGATAGTATTGGGGATAGTAAAAAACGAGCCGTTAAGCGCTTACGACATTCAGAAACTCGTTGAGTACCGTAATATATCCCGGTGGGTAAAGATCAGTACGCCTTCAATTTATAAAAAAGTAATCCAGCTGGAAAAAAAAGGATACATTACAAGCACTTTGGTTAAGGAGGGTAAGATGGCGGAGAAGGCTGTGTATTCCTTAACAAAGGATGGAGAAAAAGAATTTGAAGAACTGATGCTGGGGACCGCTTCCCAGCCAATCAGCATTTTTTTAGATTTTAATGCCGTAATAGTAAATTTGGACAGCCTTTCGCCGGAAAAACAAAAAGCCTGTATAAAAAATATTGAAAATAACGTGAAAGTGTTAAAATCATCCCTGCGGGAAAATATCAGCGCTAAAAGAAACCTGCCTGAGATTCCTGATACCGGAAAAGCGGTCCTGCAGCAGCAGTTTATATTGGCGCAGGCAATTGAGAAATGGATTACCTCAATTAAAGCGCGTTTTTAAAACCGGCTATAACGTGGTATTGAAGGTTACCCTGGAAAAAAGAAACGGCACAGCCGGAGCCATGCCGTTCCCTGAATTTTTTCTGCCGTGTTTAATTGGACAGGACCCGACAAGGCAGCCTGTTACTTGATGCGTTTGTACGCTTTGATTTCCTTCCGGATCCGTTCCGCCAGCTCCGCCCGGGGGATGCGGACCTGTTCCATGGAATCCCGGAACCGGAGAGTGACGGTGTTGTTGTCCTTGGATTCGTAGTCCACGGTAACACAGAAGGGAGTGCCTGCCTCATCCTGGCGGCGGTAGCGCCGGCCGATGGCGCCGGACTGGTCGTAGTCGGTGGAGAAATCCTGCTTGAGTTCGTGCTGGATATCCTTAGCCATTTCCGCGAGACCATCTTTTTTCATTAACGGCAGGACCGCCACCGTAACCGGGGCCAGGCTGGGGTGGAACCGGAGTACGGTCCGCCAGTCGTCGTCGTTTCCTTTGTCGGCTACCTTTTCCTCGTCATAGGCGTCACAGAGCACCATAAGAAGCGTCCGGGTAAGCCCCGCCGAGGTTTCGATGATAAACGGAATGTACCGGTCGTTGTTGTTGTCCTGGTCGATGTACTGGAGGTCCTTGCCGCTGAACTGCATGTGCCGGGTAAGATCGTAATCCGACCGGTTGTGAACCCCCTCCAGTTCGCGCCAGCCCATGGGGAAGAGGTACTGAATGTCGTAGGCGTCTTTGGCGTAATGGGCGAGTTCATCCGGTCCGTGCTGGTGCCACCGGAGGTGGTCCATCTTGACGCCCATTTTTTCGTAGTAGGCCCAGCGCCGTTTCTTCCATTCGTTGAACCATTCAACGTCGGAGCCGGGTTTTACGAAGTACTGCATCTCCATCTGTTCAAACTCGCAGGTGCGGAAGATGAAGTTTTTGGTGACGATCTCGTTGCGGAAGGCTTTGCCTATCTGGGCGATACCGAAGGGCACCTTCATCCGGTTCGACTGGATTATGTTCTTGTAATTCACGTATATACCCTGGGCGGTTTCGGGCCGGAGATAGATGACGCTGGATTCGTCCTCCAGAGCGCCGATATGGGTTTTGAACATGAGGTTGAATTTACGGGTATCCGTCAGTTCCCCGCCGCAGTCGGGGCATTTTTTCGCCGCAAGATTTTCTTCGGGGATCATGTCCGCCCGGAACCGGGACTTGCATTTTTTGCAGTCCACCAGGGGATCGGTAAAATTTTCCACATGGCCCGAGGCTTCCCATACCCGGGGATGCATCAGTATAGCCGCGTCGAGGCCGACAATATCGTCATGGAGCTGGGTCATTTCCTTCCACCAGTTCCGGGAAATGCGGTTTTTTAGCTCAATACCGAGGGGACCGTAGTCCCAGGCTCCGCTCTGTCCGCCGTAAATTTCCGAAGACTGGAAAACAAAACCCCGTCTCTTGGCTAGGGACGTGATTTTCTCCATAGTTGCAGGGCCCTGGTACTCGGTTAACTCTTGTGACATATATTTCTCCTAAAGATTGAGGTCCGCTGTTGGAGCTGCCGGAAGCAGTCTACAACAGACCGTGACAGTATATAGAAAAAAACCGCCATTGGCGAGGGGGTTTCTGTTCTAGGCAAAACATGCGTGCGGGTACTACTAAAATATTTTATTTGCCTTTATTCTTATTTCCATGACCATTGTATTAGCGGCGATCCATCTTGAACCGGGGGCTGAATCCGTCCCCCTGGGAGCCGCGTGCGTCGCATCGGCGCTGAAAAAGGCCTTCGGCGGAAATGGGGATGATCCGGGCGGGTTTTCCGTGATCCTCGAAGAAAGTATTCTTTCGGAGGCCCCCGGAGCGCTGGCGGAAAAAATCATCCGGCATAAACCTGACGCTGTGGGATTTTCTTTATACCTGTGGAACCGTTCCTCCGCGGTTAAGACCGCTTCTCTGATCCGGGCCTCCCTGCGGGATGTTTTCCTTTTTGCCGGCGGCCCGGAGGTCACGGCTCTGCCCGGCGGCCTTTCGGCGGCCGGCGGCGGACCCTTTGACTGCCTCGTTCAGGGTGAAGGGGAAAATGCCGCGGTCCGTTTATTCGGGGATACCCTCAGCGGAACGGCGTATGAGCCGCTGATCCGCGGCGAAACCCTGGGGCCGGAAGAACTCGGCGCCCTGCCGTCACCCTGGCTGGACAGAACCCTGGACATTTCCCGGTATACCGGAGCGCTTTGGGAATTGGCCCGGGGCTGTCCCTACGGCTGTACCTACTGTTATGAATCCAAGGGAGAAAAGGCCGTACGGTACTTCCCGGAGGAACGGCTCCGGGAGGAACTCCGCCTCTTCGGCCGCAGCGGTGTTCCTTCGGTATTCGTGCTGGATCCTACTTTTAATACCGACAAAAAACGGGCGGTGCGTCTCCTGGACGCGATCCTCAAAGAAGCGCCGGCTCCCCACTGGCATTTTGAAGTCCGGGCGGAACTGCTTACCCGTGAACAGGCGCAGCGGTTCGCGGCTCTGGGCGCTTCCCTGCAGATCGGGCTGCAGAGCGCGGACCCCAGGGTCTGCGCCGGTCTCGGCCGTTCCCTTAACAGGGATGTTTTCCAGTCGCGGATAGGACTGCTCCACGAAGCGGGGGTGTCCTTCGGGCTGGATCTTATCTACGGTCTTCCCGGTGATACCCTTGCGGGATACCGGAAGAGTATCGACTTCGCCCTTTCCCTGTATCCCGACAATCTTGATATGTTCCGGCTTTCGGTGCTTCCCGGAACTGTCCTCCGGGACCAGGCGGCCGGAGCCGGCCTTGTTTTTTCGGCGGAAGCGCCCTATGGCGTGATCTCCGCACCGGGGTTCCCGGCGCCGGATGTGGCCCGGGCGGAAGCCCTGAGCCGGGCCGCTGATATTTTCTATAACCGCGGCAGGGCAGTGGCGTGGTTCAACCAGGTTCTGTATCCCCTGGGGATGAAACCTTCCCGGTTTCTCGAAGGCTTCTCCGGATTCCTCGAAGCCCGGAACGGAGAAGTTCCCAACGATTCCATCGCCGTGGAAAAACTGCAGCTCGCCTACCTCGATGATCTCTACGGCCGGGCAAAAAAGCCCTACCTGCTTCCTGCGGTGTGGGATATCGTTCGGTTCAACGGCGCCTGGGGCAGAGCCCTGGCGGAGGGAATTACCACGCAGATCGATTTTAACTACGATCCGGAAGAACTCCTGGAAGGCGGGATTCTCGATATAGAAGAATTAGCCGAATTCTGCCGGCCCTGTCCCGGAAAAAAACTCGTCAGACCCTGTTCCGGCGGCGCGGAGCTGCTGGATCCCTGATACCGGTTACCCCCTGGGCTGGCGCGTCTCTTCCTTGGATTGTTCCGGGGAGTTTTCTTTTTCGGAATCCTTTTTTTCCCTGGGCCAGAGTTCCTTTATATTCTCCCTGGCGGATCTGAATAAAGCGTGGATAATGTCCATAAGGCGTTTCCGGGTGGCGTCATCCACATCGCTGATGGTTTTTATCATGGCGCCCATTTTCTTCACCCAGGAGGCCGATAACTCGGGGACCGTCTTCGCGTCGGTGGAGCACAGCAGTTCATACAGCCCGTCGCTGAATTCCCGGCGCTGGGACGGTTCCAGACTGTCTATCCAATGTTTAAGGGTCTTGTCGACAAATTTGCTGTTGTTATCCACGGAGTTGAGCCGTATGAGATCGTTCCCCAGAATTTCCCAGGAATACATATCGTGCTGCATAAGGCCTGACTGGGTGCTGCGGACCACGGTATAGTTGTTTTCGTGTTCAAAAAGCATGCCGATTACCGATGACTGGGGCAGGTAGGTTTGTATCCTGTCACGAACCGCGTTGTAGCCGGCGCTGGCAATAATCTTCTCATTAAATCCGGGACCGTCAAAATTGTAGATCTCCGGGATACGCCGCTGGGTTTTTGGTCTGCTGAATGAGGAAGCGTACACCGCGAGGTTTCCCCCTTTGGAATGCCCCCCAACCCTGAAACGGCCCCGCAGGGCGGCGGCGGTTTTTTCCAGATATTCAACCGCTTCCAGCTGGGAAGGAATTGAATCCATGAAACTCATATTAAAATCTTCCTTCCATCCCACCAGGGTATTGTCGGTTCCCCGGAAGGAAATATACGGAAGAATACCGTCACCCATGATCGTAACAGCGGAAAACTGTTTTTCTTCCTCAATATCGATGATATTGACGTACCGGCTCAGGCGCAGACCACCGAACCGTTTCGTTTTGCCCAGTTCCGCAAGAAACCGGGGATCTTCCTTAAGAATAATCTCATCGTTGATTTTCGAATTCTTTTTGGCGCTTATGGCGGTAAACTGCCGCGCCGCTTCGGAGAGCAGAACCGCATCATCGGAATCCTCCTCCGGCAGAATGCCGCCGAAGGGAAGATACGAGAGGCGGCACAGGATGAGGCTGTCTACTATATTGAATCCGTCCCGGGTGAACTCTAAATCACCGCGCCAGGCCAGATAATCGAAAAGATTTGACATGCGGTTCTCCGGAAGCATTCCCGGCGGACCGCGGCAGCCGCGGCGCCGGATGCTGTTTTATGTTATAGTGTCGCCTTGAACCAGTTCAGGGTTGCGTCGGTTAATATGGTAAAGGCTTTCATATTCCCCGAAAAAATATTGAATGTATGGTCCGCGTCATGGATAACCAGAGTTTCGGACTTTCTGTTTGATGAAGCCTCAGCAATCCGGTACACGTTTTCCGGAAGGACCGATGTATCGTTGCTGCCTGTTATGGCGAGAATCGGTGCTTTGGATTTCGAAAGTTCCCCCAGCACATCGGTTTTCCGGGCAATCTCAAACGCGTCGATTCCCAGCTTAAGAGGCGTCCGCCAGTTGAATTCCGCAACCGCGTAGCCGTCACGTTTGGCGATCGCGTAGGTTTCTTCATCGGAAACAAATTTCGCCGATTCCGGAGCCCCCGCCCAGGTTACCGCGGATTTGTAAATCCGGTTCCTCCCGGCGGAAAGCATGGCGATGGTACCGCCCTGGCTCCACCCCAGTACGCCGATCCTTTTCGCGTCGATTTCGGGCAGGCCGGCAATATACGCCGCCGCAGCGTCGGCGTCGGAAACCGCCGTATCATAGTTGAAATATATATGGTCCACGGTACTGTCCCCGGTCCCTATAAAATCAATCCGTATGGAAGCTATGCCGTTTTTGGCGAGTTCCGGAGCAAACAGTTTATACCCGTTTCCGGCTTCGTTTTTATCCGATCCGTATCCGTGAAGCATAACCACCGCGGGGAACTGTTCACCGCCGCCGCCCCGGGGCAGGGTGACGATACCGGGGACTCCGCGCCCGCTGTTCATGATGGTGATATTCTGTTCAGTGTAGTCATAGGGAATATTCGCCGGTACCTTTGGTGATGAAGCACAGGACCCGAGCAGCAGCACTCCCGCCGCGGCAGCAAAAACCGGAAATAATTTCATAGCAGCTCCTTTGGCTATAGTATAATAATTTTTCCTGAACAAGGAAATTGCTTTTCTCCATATCCTCCTATCTGTTTACTTGTGGGTACGTTCTATACTACTATAGTATACAGTATGAGAAAACAGCGGTCTCAGATAGAAGCGGCCATTTGTTCCGGATCGGTCTATGGCGTGCATCCGGGGCGTATGCTGGCGGGGCCGGAGAATCCGCCGTTGGCTCGCGCCGGAAGCCGGACGTAAATTTGGCAAAAGTACCGGATACGGCGGCGGTAAAACAGGAAAACGGCCCGGTCCCTTCATACCGGGGCTTTCTCGTTCACGCCTACGCTGATGTAAGCGGCAACCGGCTTTTTTTTACCGGCCGCCTGGAAGACGGGCGGTCCTTTGCCGCGGCGGACGCTTCCTGGCGTCCGTACTTCCATATATATGAATACGATGCCCACCGGTGCCTTCCGCTGCTCTCTTCAGTACAGTATGACTGCGCCCCGTCTTCCCGGCAACCCTTTGAGGGCACCGGAACCCTTCTCAGAATTACCCTCCGGAATTACCGGGACCGGAACCGTGTTCTGGATCTGCTGGCCGGGGCCGGGATCGCAACCCCCGACGGGGACATAAAACCTCCGGACCTGTTCCTCATGGAACGCGGAATCCGGGGGCCGCTGATGATCAGGGGAACCTACCGTTCCGGGACCCGGGTGGATGCTGTTTTTCCCTGCCCGGAATTGCTTCCCCTGACCGAATCCGCTGCCATCCCGCTTATGCTGGTTTCGGCGGATATTGAAACCGATACCCGGACCGGCGCCATCCGGGCGGTATCCCTGTGTTCTGCGGATGTTTCCTTTTCCGGGTACAGCGGCCTCGTACGGATCGCCGATCCAGCCGGGATACGTCAGGATGAAATAACCGGGCCCCGGGGCGAACGTATTATTTTCCATGCCCATGAGGAATCCCTGCTCAGAGCCTTTGTCGAGGATATCCGGTCCCGGGATCCCGATATCATAACGGGGTGGAACTTCCTGGATTTCGATTTTCCCCGCCTGGCGGACCGGTGTTCCCTGTTCCGTATACCCTTTGCCCTGGGACGCTCGCCGGAGCCGGCCAAGTTTTTCGCATCCGACGGCCGGCGGTCCGCCGCCGCTCTGGTCCCGGGCCGCCAGATCATAGATGCCCTCAGAATCGCCCGGGCCGGGCCGGAACGGTTCCCGGACAATTCCCTGGAGACTGTGTCCCGCAGTGTTCTCGGCGAGGGTAAGGATGTCGCTTCATCGGGGGCGGCGAAGATCGAAGAACTGGACCGGATGTACGGGGCTGATCCCGAAGGGTTCGCTTCCTACTGCTACGGGGATTCCGAACTCGTTCTGCGGATCCTGGAAAAGACAGGGCTGTTCCGGCTCACCATGGAACGGGCCTCCCTTACGGGAGTTTCCCTGGACAAGGCCTGGACCAGCGTCGTCAGCTTTGAGCGGATCTACGGCGCGGAGCTTTTCAAACGCGACATCGCGCCCATTGCCGTGGGCCGTGCAACAGGCCACGATGAAGGCGCCGCCGGCGGCACGCTCCTGGATCCCCAGCCGGGGCTGTTCCGCAACGTGGCGGTGTTCGATTTCCGCAGTCTGTACCCCAGCATTATGCGGACCTTCAATGTAGACCCCCTGGCGTACGCCCGGTCAGGGGTGGCCGCCGGGACGCAGCAGGCCGGCGATTCCCGGGACCGGTTAACCGCGCCCAACGGCGCTGCCTTTTCCCGGGAGCCGGGAATAATGCCGGAACTTATCGCCGCCTACTTCCGGGAACGCAGGGCTGCCCTGGATGCGGGGGACACAATTGCGGCCCATGTATATAAAATTCTTATGAACAGTTTTTACGGGGTTTTGGGAACCGGCGCCTGCCGGTACGGCAAGGCCGCCATTGCGGGGGCCATCACATCCTACGCCCGGAAATGGCTCCTCCTTTCCCGGGACTGGTTTGTCGAACAGGGCTATACGGTCCTCTACGGTGACACGGATTCCCTGTTTATCGAAACCGGCCTGCCGGAAGGCTCCGCCTACGGGGAGTTTCTTTCCCTCTGCTCCGGCCTGGCATCCCGGCTGAATACCTTTATTACCGGGACCATTGACCGGGAGTACGGCCTGGAATCTTTTCTGGAACTCCGCTTTGAAAAAGTGTATACCCGTTTCCTCATACCTCCCATCAGGGCACTGCGGGATGCCGGGGAACTCCGGGGCAGGGCAAAGGGATACGCCGGATATCTTCTGGGAGAGGATTCGCGTTCCGAGGTTGAGGTAAAGGGCATGGAGGCGGTCCGCCGGGATACTACACCATTGGCCAGACGCCTCCAGCTGGAACTCCTGGATCTTGTATTTTCCGCGGAGGACCGGGACCGGTTTAAGGACCATGTGGTCGGAACGATACGGTCACTCAAAGCCGGAGAACTGGACCGGGAACTGATCTACCGGAAACGCCTGACCCGGCCGCCGGAAAGCTATACCGCGTCAACGCCGCCCCAGGTTAAGGCCGCCCGGGCCCTGGGCTGGAAAGGCCGCCGGGGAACCGTGGAGTATCTGTGGACCATGTCGGGCCCGGAGCCTACCGCCCTGCAGACATCCCCGCTGGATTACGACCATTACATCGACTCACAGGTCCTCCCGGTGGCGGAATCCATTGCCGCCGCCCTGGGCTGGAACGAAGAGCTTTTTCCCCATAAAGGGCGCCGCCGTCTGGATCTGGAAAGCGGCCAGATGGAGCTGGGGCTGTAATCTGTAATTTCCTCTCAGCGCCAGCGCCTTCCCGCCGGCACGTCGGACCCCTTGTCATTGACCGCTGTAACCGGTCTCGTCAGAACTGTCCCGGTTGACAGGGAAGACCCCGTACGCACCGTGTACGCGGACCCTGTTTTAAAATCCGGAATACTGATGACAATACTGCGGAATTCCTTTTTTGCTGTAAACTCCGCCAGTTTTTTTCCTCCGGAATCCAATACCGCCACCGCCGTGCCTGCCGGCTGGGTCGCGGTGTAATATATCATCAGGGACGGCTGTTTGGATGACTGGCTCGGAGACTGGGCCATACGGTCGGTGCCGGCGGCAAACAGTGTTCCCCCGGTCATAGCCAGGGTCCCGTCGTAATCCAGGGCACCGTTCATGCTGCGCACCGGTCCATGGATGTGAATTATTCCTCCGGAAATTTCTCCGCTGCCGTTAATATCAATGCCGTCTCCTTCCGCGTCGACCGTAATCGCACCCCCGCTGATGCTGAGCCATTGACCGCTGTGGTCACCGGTGATATTGATACCGTCATTGCCGGAAACAAGGTTGATGGTTCCGCCGGAGATAGTGACGGTGTTTCCTTCAATACCTTCCACGCTTGCTGTTACGGTAATGTCCCCGCCGGTTATGGCGATATCCCGGTCCGCGTGGACGGCATCATCCCCGGTGGCGAGCCGGAAGCTCCCACCGCCGATTGTTATGTTCCCGTTGGAATGGACCGCGTCATCGGCGCTGTTTACGGTAAAGCTTCCGCCCGTAACAGTGAGATCCGTTCCCGCCTTGAGCCCCTTGCGGCTGGAATCATCCGGAACAACGGTACTCCCGCCGCCGCTGGTTATGGCATAATTCCCGCCCGACACGGTCAGGGCTGTCTCGGCCTGGATGCCGTCGGAATCGCTGGTAATCTGGTAGGTTCCGCCCTGCAGGGAAACCCAGCCTTTGTCAGGGTCCTTGTCATTGCTGGTCTGGATTCCGTCATTCCCCGCGGTGATGGTAAAATTCCCATCCAGAACCGTCACGGAATCCTTTCCGCGGATTCCGTGGTTTTTCGCGCCGACCGATATGGTTCCGTTCTCAATGAGAAGGCTGTCTTTAGAACCGATTCCGTTCCGGTAATTGCCGGTTACCGTCAGCGCCCCGGTCCCGTTTATGGTCAGATTGCCGCTGCTGAAAAGCGCCGCGTCGGGCTCTTTAGCTTCGGTATCGGCGTAGATAAACTCCCGGGCGTCCCGGAGGGTGTTTTCGGTCCCCTCCGCCAAAGTAATAAAAAGGGACGCTTTGGAAGGACTGTAAATAGCGGCGTTCGTTTTTCCGGTAATTTCCGCCCCATTGAGCACGAGCCTGACCGTTTCAGCATTCCCGGGGCTGACGAGAATCTGGCCTTCCCGGAGGGTTCCCTCAAGAATATATACACCGCCCCCGGTGATGGTCACGGCCGATCCGTCGATCCGCACCCCGGGACCGTCCGCTTCCGCTGCGGAGCCCTTCAGGGTGATCCGTGTAGTATTCTCTTCCATAATAATATCCGGAACTGTATTTTTTTGTTCCCGGGAATCCTGGTTTCCTGCCCCGCAGGCTGCGGCTGCGAAAAAGGGAATCAGAAATATCCCGGTAATTACTGCTTTTTTTATATGCATAATTACTCCTTATATAGTAAGTATACGGAAAAATCATCCCTTAAAAAGCAGGGTTTTGAAACTTTTTTTGTTGACATCACCGCAATACCGGTTTATTCTGTTTTAACTGGTATCTGAGATCTCAGATACCAATAGAGCAATAAGGAGTGGAAAATGAAACGAATTTGCTTAGTATTATTAATGGCATTGGTCATTGGCAGCCTTGTTTTTGCCGGAGGCGGCGGTGAGAAGGGTGGTTCCGCCGGCGGTGACGGAAAGGTTACCGTCACCGTTCTGACCACGGTTACGACCCAGAACCCCGAAGGTCCCCTGGCGGAGAAATACATCGCCGAATTCCAGGCGGCCAACCCCAACGTTACCATTGAAGTGCTGGGGGTTCCCATGAACCAGGCCCTCACCAGAATTACCACCCTCGCGGCGGCGGATTCCCTGCCGGACCTTTTCGTGAATACCGAAAATCTCCGGGGCAAACTGTACGACATGGGCATCACCGATGACTTTGGTCCGTATCTTTCGGCGGCGGAAAAAAACAACATCCTGGACGCTATCCGGGAAAGCTGCACCATCGACGGAAAACTGGTAATCTATCCCTGGTATACCGCTCCCAACGCGGTGCTGTACCGGTCGGACTGGCTGGCCGCAAAGGGCCTGTCCGAACCTCAGAACTGGGATGACTTCCTCAAAATCGCCCAGGCTTTTACCGAAGATACCGATAAGGACGGGAAGATTGACCGCTGGGGATTCGGCATGGTGGGAACCAATGACGATTCGGGCCAGTGGCGCTTTGTCCAGGTTCTGCGGGGCTTCGGCGCCCGGGATCTGTACTTTGAAAACGGCCAGTGGAAAACCGAAATCGGTTCCCCCGCCAGCGTAAACGCCTTCCGGTACTTCACCGAACTCAAGACAAAATACAACGTCGTTCCCCCGGGGAGCCTGGAAAACAGCTTCAACGAGAATGTCAGCCTTTTCGCCGGCGAGCAGATCGGCCTCATCATCTCCGGCCCCCATACCACCGGAAAAGTCTTTGACATGAATCCTTCCCTCCGGGGCAAGCTCGGCAGCGTAATTGTTCCCATGGGTGTCACCCGGTATACCCCGCTTTCGGTACTCGGTTTCTCCATGAATCCCAGCAGCAAAGTAAAAAAAGAAGCGGTGGAATTCGTCAAGTTCCTGACCACCAAGGACCGTATGGTGGAATGGGTGGAAACCACCGGACGCATGCCCTGTTTCAAGGACGCCAGCGACGCCGATTACATGAAGACCCCGCTCTTCAAAGGGTTTAACGAAAGTGTCGCCACCCAGGAAATGGTTCCCGACGCTCCCTTCTATCCTGAAATCAGAACCGTACTGGGCAGGACCTACCAGAAGATCATGCTCAACCCCGGCATTGACATCCAGAAAGAAGTCACCGACGCGGGACGGCAGATCCAGACTATCATAAACCAGAACAGCTAAAGTACCGGAGCTGCCCGGGATAAATCCCGGCAGCTCCGCCTATGGAGCCGTCGCCCAAGGAGGCGTTATGAAATCATCAACCTACCGGCTGCAGCAGAACTGGATGGGGTATTTCTTTATTTTTCCCGCCCTGTTCGTCCTGGTTATGATGATCATGTATCCCCTATTGTACGGAATATACGTCAGTTTTTTTGATACCAACCTGGTCAACAAATGGAACTTTGTGGGTTTCCGTTTTTATCAGCGGGTAATAACCAACCTTTCGTTTTACCAGTCCCTGGGAAGAACCTTTGTATTTACCTTCAGCACCGTATTGGGGCGGGTAGTGCTGGGGACCGGGTTTGCCATGATACTCAACAACAAGCGCCTGCCCCTGCGTCCGGTTTTCCGGTCGATCATGGTACTGCCCTGGTTTTTCCCCGATGTGGTCATCGGCATGCTCTGGAAATGGCTCTACAATTCCGGGTACGGCCTGATTAACCACATCCTGATGTCCCTGCATATCATTAAGGCTCCCGTGGAATGGCTGAGCAATACCAGCACGGTTATGGCCGCGGTGGTGGTGGTATGTATATGGAAGGGTTTTCCTTTCATGATTGTCATGATTCTGGCGGCTCTCCAGACGATCCCGGATGAATTATACGAAGCCGCGGAAATGGACGGATGCGGCCCGCTGAGCCGGTTTGTCCATGTGGTGCTTCCCGGTATCATGCCGGTGCTGTCCACCGCGACTATGCTGGAGATCATGTGGTGTTTTAAACACTTTACTATTATATGGAACCTTACCTACGGCGGTCCCGTGGACGCGACCAATGTAGTCAGTATTGATATTTACAAAACAGGCTTTGAATACCTCCGGTTCGGGGAATCATCAACCCGGGCGGTGCTGGTGTTCATCATCATCATGGTGCTCAGCATTATCCAGCGCAAACTGGTGAAGGAGAAATAATCATGGGAAAACGGAAAAGAATTTCTGGGGCGCGGAAAAGATTTCCTGTGGTGTCGATAGCTTTCCTCCTTTTAGGATGCCTGATTGTGCTGGTCCCCGTATTATGGATGGTGATTACCTCCCTGAAAACCGTGGTTGAGACCTTCGCAATCCCGCCCACGCTGCTGCCGAAAAGTTTTAATATTACCGCCTATAAGACGGTGCTCACCGATTACTCCTTCGGTACGTACTTCAAGAACAGTACCATCGTTGTCTGTTCAGCCACGGCCCTGACATTGGTGGTAGCGACCCTGGCGGGGTTCGGTGTTTCCCGGTTTAATTTCAAAGGAGTCGGGGCGTTCCTGGGATTCATCCTGGTGACCCAGATGTTTCCCTCGGTGATCATGCTGGTACCGTATTTCCGCATTCTCCGGGCGTACGGCCTCATCAACAAATACATGGGACTCATCCTGGTCTATATCTCGTTCCAGACCCCGCTGTGCACCTGGCTCATGTACGGTTACTTCAAGTCCATACCCCGGGAGCTGGATGACGCGGCGAGCATCGACGGTCTGGGAAAATTCAAAACCTTCCTGCTGATAATTTTCCCGCTCTGCCTGCCGGGGCTGGCCGCGACGGCAATCTACGCCTTTATCAACAGCTGGAACGAATTCCAGTTTGCCCTGGTCCTTACCACATCTGAGAAGATGAAGACCGTATCCATCGGAATCGGCCAGATGATCGAGGATACCAAGGTGAACTGGAACGAAATGATGGCTGCGAGCCTCCTCGCCAGTATACCCCTTATTCTGGTATTCTTATTCTTCCAGAAGTACTTCTTCGCGGGACTGACCGCGGGGAGCGTAAAACAATGAAAGGGAGAATGTAAAAATGCTGGAAAAAATAGATGTTCCGCTGCCTATATCAGACCAGGTTGCGGATACCATCCGTCGGGGAATAATCTCAGGTGAGCTGAAGGTCGGGCAGAAAATTTCGGTCAACGGCATCTGCAGTATGCTGAACGTGAGCGCCACTCCGGTCAAGGAGGCGTTCAAGATACTCCAGGCCGAGGGGCTGCTCATTACGAAGGCCCGGAGCGGAACGACTATCTCCGATTTTGCCCGGCGGAGCCTGGAACACACCGCCCTTATCCGGGCAGCCCTGGAAGGATCCGCTGCGTATATCGCGGCCCAGACCATCAGCGAGAATGATCTCGAAAAACTCGAGGGGGTACTCATCGAGGGAGATAAGGCTATTGAGCGGGGCGACCTGGACGCCCTGGTGGCGCTGAACACCCAGTTCCATAAGGGAATCAGGGACGCCACGAAAAACAGCTATCTGATTTTGCTTATTGAGCGGCTCGTTTCATTCGATTATTCCTTCCGGCGGTCGGCGCTGCAGACTCTGGAGGAACGGCGGAGCGGCAGCCGCGACCACTGGGCTGTATTCCGCCACATCCGGGACCGCAATCCCGAGGAAGCGGAACGGGCCCTTAAATGCCATATCCGCCGGAGCGCCAGCGACGTGGTGTCCGGCATTCAGGAGGAAACGGACAATCCGTAACTGCCCGTGAAAGTTTCCGGGCGCTATACAATAACCGGCCGCTGCTGTGCCGTTAAAACAGGAAAGGAGCAAGGATGAAGATTACCGGCGTTAAAACCTATATGCATTTTTCAGTATGGCGCAACATCATTTTTGTCGTGGTGGACACCGATGAGGGAATCAGCGGCATCGGCGAGGCGACAATCCGCAACAAGGAAATGGCGGTAAAGGAAACCATCGAACACCATCTGGCTCCGGTCCTGATCGGGATGTCGCCGTTTGAGATAGAGAAATTCTTTCATACAACGTTTACCCGCGACCCCTGGCGCAACGGCGCGGTGTTTAATACCGCAATCAGCGGTATCGAAATGGCCATGTGGGATATTATCGGAAAGCATCTCAAGGTGCCGGTGTACAATCTTCTGGGCGGGAAAATGCGGGACACCATTCCCCTCTACGCCAATACCTGGTTCATGGACGCGAAAACCTGTGACGACTTTGCCCGGGACGCCAAAGCCGTGGTGGGGAGAGGCTTTAAGGCCATCAAATGGGATCCCCTCAAGGCCGCCCCCGACAATGCCGGCGAACGGGTAAAAGTCGAAACCGGACTGGCCTGTCTCAAAGCCGTGCGGGAAGCCGTGGGCGACGGAATCGAACTTCTCATCGAACTCCATGGTTCCCTGAGTTTTGACGGCGGCCTTGCCTTTGCCCGGGGCGCCGAACAGTACCGGCCAATGTTCCTGGAGGAACCCATGCATCCCGATGACTTTGCGGGGTACCGGAAGCTGGCCGCCCTTTCCCCGCTTCCCATCGCGGCGGGGGAGCGGTCCTTTACGCGCTTCGCCTACCGCGCTCTGCTGGAGGAGGGGTTCCTCTCGGTGGTGCAGCCCGACCTTTCCCACTGCGGCGGTATCCTGGAAACCAAAAAAATCGCCGCCGCCGCGGAAACCTACTTTATGAAATTCGCCCCCCACAATTCCAGCGGGCCCGTGGTGACCATGGCCTCCGCGATGGTGGATGCCACGGCGCCGAACTTCCTGATCCAGGAATTCAGCGTGGAAAATTTTGATATCAAGGAACGGTTCTTTAAAAAGTCATTCACCGTGAAGGACGGAGCTATCGTCCTCGACGATACGCCGGGCCTCGGCTTTGAGCCGGACATGGACGCGATCCGGAACGAAAATTACGTACGATTCCAAACATATTGAGGTGAAAAAAATGAGTTTTATACCCAGGGGAATCATCCCCGCAGTTGTGACCCCCATGACCCCGGATGAGCAAGTCGACCATGCCGCCCTGCGGCGGATAATCCGCTTTCTTCTTGAAGGCGGTGTCCACGGAATCTTCGTAATAGGGACCACCGGTGAATTCTACGCCATGACCCAGGACGAGAAGCGGGCCCTTATCGAAACGACGGTTGATGAAACCGCCGGGAAGGTTCCGGTGTACGCGGGGACCGGCGCGATTACGACCAAGGAATGCATCGCCCTGACGAAAATGGCGGAATCCTGCGGGGTCGACGCGGTTTCAATCCTCACCCCCATGTTTATCTCTCCCAGCCAGGACGACCTGTACGAGCACTACCGGATTATTGCTTCGGAAACCGAACTGCCGATTATCCTGTACAACAATGTGCCGCGGACCGGCGTTACCATATCCGCGGGGACCGTGGAAAAACTTTCCCGCATTCCCAATATCGTGGGCATCAAGGACAGTTCCGGGGATTTTACCCTGACCGCGGAATATATCCGTCTGACCCGGTACCGGAAGGAATTCGCCGTGCTTCAGGGCCGGGATACCCAGATCCTGGCGGGGCTGCAGTACGGCGCCACCGGGGCGATCGCCGCCTGCGCCAACGTTGCTCCCCGGCTGTGCTGTGAAATTTACGACCGGTTCCAGGCGGGGGATTACGCCGGTTCCCTGGAGGCCCAGTTTGCCCTGGCGCCGCTCCGGCTGGCCTTCAATATCGGTACCTTCCCGGCGGTTATCAAGGAAGCCCTCAACATGCTGGGCCTCAATATCGGCGGATGCGTAAAGCCGATCCGGGATCTGCTCCCCAACGAAAAAGCGGAACTGCAGTCAATAATGAAGGAAATGAAATTAATCTGAAAGGAGCCGACCGATGAACGATTTGTTTGAACAAGCGAAAAAGCTGCTTTCCGCATGGAAAGGGGATTCATATATTTTCGGCCGGGGGGTACTCCCGGAAATAGGACGCCTCGCCGCGGGATACGGAAAAAGAGCTCTTTTGGTCTGCAATACCACCTACATGAAAGCGACCGCCGATGCGGTCGCGGCATCCCTGGAAAAAGCCGGGGTCTCCCTGGCGGGCGGAGCGATTGTTCCCGACGCCGGACCAAACGCGCCCCGGGAAGATGTATACCGGATAGAAACCTATATTCTTCACCACAAGCCCGACTGCATAATCGCCGTGGGCGGCGGTTCGGCCATTGACGCGTGCAAAGCCGCAAATGTGCTGGCCTGCCTGGGAAAGGACAACACCCCTGAGATAGAAGCCTATTTCGGAACCGGCCTCGTGACGGAAGCCCTGACAAAAACCGGCGCCAAGCTTCTGCCGGTCATCGCGGTGCAGACTTCCGCCAGCTCCGGGGCGCACCTTACGAAATATTCCAATGTGACCGACCCGGTGGCGGGACAGAAAAAACTCATTGTCGACGACGCGATTACGCCGCCCAAGGCGCTGTTTGACTACGATGTTACCGCGTCCATGCCCGTGGGTGTTACCGTTGACGGTGCCCTGGACGCGGTTGCCCATTGTTTTGAGGTTTTTTCCGGGGTTTCCGCGGACAAGTACGATCTCGCCGCGTCCATAACCGAATGCGCCATCAGCCTGACCGCGGAATACGCCCCCCGGGTGGTAAAGAACCCCGGCGACATGGAAGCCCGGGAAGCCATCGGAATGGCCACGGATCTTGGCGGCTACGCCATCATGGTGGGCGGCACCAACGGCGCCCATCTGACGAGCTTTTCCCTGGTGGACCTCACCAGCCACGGAAAAGCCTGCGGTATTATGAACCCGTACTACGCGGTATTCTTTTCCCCGGTTATTGAGAAACAGCTCCGCCTGGTGGGCGGTATATTCAAAAAATACGGCTATATTCCCGAAGACCTGGACAGTCTGACCGGCCGGGAACTCGGAACCGCTGTGGCCCGGGGAATGATTGCCTTCGGAAAGGCTATCGGCGCTCCGGTCACCCTGCGGGATCTTCCGGGATTTGACGAAAGTTATATCCGGAAAGCCCTGGACGCCGCAAAAGATCCGCAGCTGGAAATGAAGCTCAGGAACATGCCCGTTCCCCTGACCGCCGCTCTGGTAGAGGATTACATGGGGCCGATACTCCAGTCAGCTGTACAGGGTGATTTTTCTATGATACGCTTAATGGTATGAAGTCAGTACAGATTCCTCTGGGCGGCGGCATAGACATCCCGCTGCCTGACGGGACAGACATATACAGAATGGCTTCCCCCGGTAGTATCGAGAATCCCGGAAAAGCCATCCGCGCGTCCCTGGATAATCCTGTTTCATCGCCGCCCCTGGCGGTTCTTGCCCGGGATGCGTTGGACCGTTCTATTGAATCTGGAAAACCGCCCCGGGCGGTAATTCTCGTTTCCGACAATACCCGGCCGGTTCCTTATTCCGGGGAACAGGGTATTCTCCTGCCGGTTGTGGAACTGCTTCTCCGGGAAGGCTTTAAACCGGGGGGAATTCTCGTTATTGTCGCTACCGGCACCCACCGGGCTATGACTGACACGGAAATCCGGGCTATGGTTGATCCTGAAATTTTCCGCCTGGGTATTACTGTCGAAAATCACGACTGTAAGGATACGGCGAATCTGACGGATCTGGGTACCACCAGCCGGGGCGGCAGAATCTATATCAACCGGAAGTATCTTGAAGCGGATCTGAAAATACTCACCGGCCTTGTGGAAAGCCATTTTATGGCGGGTTTTTCCGGGGGCCGCAAGTCGGTCTGCCCCGGGGTTATCGGTGAGGAAAGTACCTTTGTCTTCCACGGCGCCGATATGATGGCCCATCCGGAGGCCCGGGATCTGGTGCTTGACGGGAATCCCTGCCATGAGGAATCCCTGGAAGTCGCCCGCAGGGCTGGGGCTGATTTTATCGTAAACGTAACCCTGGATCATTCCTTCAATATAACCGGAGTTTTTGCCGGGGAACTGGAAGCGGCTCACCGGGCCGCGGCGGAGAAGGTCCGGAGCTATGTCGGTATACTGCTGGAAAAACAGTACGATATCGTAATTTCCCATGCCGGATTTGTGGGGGTTAACCATTATCAGGCCGCCAAGGTCGGAGTCGCTTCCATTGCCGCCCTTAAGGAAAAGGGCCACCTGATCGTGGCGGCGGACAATACGGATACGGCGAATCCCGTGGGCTCCCTCCAGTACCGGACGGTTCTCCAGCTCCTCAAACTAAACGGCCCCGAAAAATTCCTCCGGATGATTACATCCGCGGACTGGACCTTCATCCCCGAACAGTGGCAGGTACAGATGTGGGCGAAACTGTTCAGCCGGATACCCATGGAACATTTCTATTACTTCGCGCCGCAGATCGACCGGCGGTACGCCGAGATAATTCCCGGCCGTGACGGGCGCCTGCTTCTGCCGGCGGACCGGCGGGATACCGCGGACCTCCGGGACATTCCGGCATTTATCGAGGCGGCCCTCCGGGCGGCGGCCGAAACGTATCCGCCGGAACAGCGGGCCGCCCTGTCCGTTGCGTATCTGTCCGACGGTCCTTACGGCATCCCCTGCATACAGGATAAATAAACGGATTGTTTTTATATATAAATAGAAATAAAAAAATACTAATTTTCTTCTGTTTTTGATAACCTTATTGGAAGTAATAGATATATTTGATTCAAAAAATTAATATGTTTCCTTGGTAAAGCCATCCCATGATGATATACTAGTCTTACGCGTATCTGAAAAAAACAATCTAAAAAACGGCAGTTGTTTATTTGTATTTTTTCTTGGGAAGGCAGCGGTATGCGCACCGTCATGGTTGTTTTTTGGGTTTTTATTATCAGCCTTATTGATATAAAGACACTCCGTATTCCTGATATGATTTTACTCTGTTTTTTTCTGTCCCTGCTTTTTCTGGACCGTTCCCGGGATGTGTCTTTTTTCTGCGGCCGGCTCGCCTCTGTAGCGGTCTGCTTCGGTGTTTTTTATTCCCTTTATTATTTTACCGGCGGAATGGGATACGGCGACGTTAAATACGCCGCGGTTCTCGGGTACGCCCTGGGGCTGGATAAAAGCCTCTGGGCGTTTACGGTTGCCTCCCTCGGCGGTATTGCCGTGTATCTCGCGGGGATAAAGTTCAGCCGCTGGAACGCCTCGGTTAAAATACCCTTCGCGCCGTTCCTGGGAATCGGTTCCCTGGCGGCGCTTCAAATCAATTTCAATCTGCTGGATTCTCTATGAAACGTTCTATTAAACATACCGCCCTGGTCTGCGTGTTTCTCCTGGTTTCGGCCCTGGGCTATACCCAGACTATCCGGAAAATGGATTTCAGGAACCAGAATATAACCGATATTCTCATGGTTCTGGCGGATATGGGAAAACAGTCCATCATTGTGGATGAGACCGTTATGGGAACCGCGACGTTTTATTTCAGCGATTCGGAATTTGAGGAAGCCCTCTTCAGGTTTACCGATGCCTGCAAGCTGTTCTGCGAGAAGAGAAACAACGCCTACTATGTTTCGCGGATGAAGATCGAATACCAGGGGACATCCCTCAATGTGGCGGCGGAGGAAGTCGACATAGAGATGCTCGTAAAAAACCTTTCCCGCAGCATTGGAAGAACCATTCTGTACGACGCCCTTCCCAGGGCGACAATCACGGTCCATACCCAGGACAGCACCCCCAGGGATATCCTGGAAATTATCATTAAAAAATACCCAGAATATTCATTGGTTGAAGAAAATAACGCGTTTTATCTTAAACGGGCGGCTGATCCTTCGTCGGGCAGCGCCTCCCGGCTCGGCAGTTCCTCCATAACCCGCAACGGCGATCTTTTTTCCATGAATATACATCGGGGCGCTTTTTCCGCGATTATTGCCCTGCTGTTCCGCACGGGGAGCCGGGAGTATTCGCTGCTCCAGCGTATCGATACCACCCTGGAGAATCTGTATTTTGAGGATAAGCCCTTCGACCAGCTGCTGCGGCTCGTCCTGGAGCAGGGCAACTGCGATTACGTTGAGAACGGCGGCATTTACTATATTTTCGAGGTCCAGCGGAAGGATATCCTCAAGAAGCTAAAAAACATTATTGTGATGCAGCTCAAACACGTGGCGGTGGAGGACATTTCGAACCTTCTGCCGGCGGATTACAGCAGTTCCTCCTACATGCGGACCGACAAGAAAACCAATTCGGTCTACCTCACCGGGAGCACCGAAGAAATACAGCCCATCGCGGACTTCCTGGCGATGCTGGATGTTCCCGTGGAGGACAAGGATTTTAAACGGTTCGAAATCCAGTATCTTTCCGTGGGAGACTTTATTTCACTCCTGCCCCGGGAACTGTCCGCAGCCGGGCCTTTGGTCATTCCCGATACCAACGCCTTTGTCGTACAGGTTTCTCCGGAAACCGGCCGGCAGTTTGAGGATTACATTACCCTGATCGACCGGCGCGGCGTCGGCCTTCCGGTTCACCTTAAGTATATCAAGAGTGAAGAACTGCTGCAGTATCTGCCGCCGTCGGTGGGCAAGGATGAGCTTACGGTAACCGCCGACCCGACACTCGTATTTTACAGGGGATCCGAGGAAAAACAGAAACAGTTCCTGGAACACCTCAAACTGATTGACCAGCCGAAACCCCAGATCAGGTACCAGCTGCTGGTTATCCAGTACCAGCGGAGTGACAACACCACCTGGAACAAATCCCTGACGGTAAATACCAGCGACGATGCGGCGTCAACGGTGGTGTCCGGTACTTTCTCAAATCTGCTTAACGTCAACTTCGATATTATCTCGGAATTGGGGTACCAGCTCGCCCTGCAGCTCAACCTGCAGATCGGCGAGGACAAGGCGCGGGTGCTGGCGGATACCACCCTCAACGGAATTTCCGGGGAGGATATAAAGTTTGAAAATACCACAACCTTCCGGTACCGGGATACGACCATCGATCCGGAAACCGGAAAGCCCCTGTACACCGGGACAACCCGGGAGATTACCTCCGGTCTGGTTCTGGGGGTCAACGGATGGGTTTCCGGTGACGGTATGATAACCATGAAGGTCAACGCGACGGTGTCGAAGCAGGATGAGAGCGGCGCCAATACGAGCGCCACGACGAATCCGCCGCCCACGTCGGAACGGGTGGTCAATACCCAGGTCCGGACCAAGTCGGGAACCCCGATAATTATCGGCGGCCTTCTGCAGGTTGAAAAAGTCGAATCCATAAAAAAAGTTCCCTTCCTGGGAAGCATTCCCCTGATCGGAAAGCTGTTCCAGGATATTGATATATCCGACATCACCACCGAGATGGTGATATACATTGTTCCGTACGTGCATCACGGAGAAACCACGGCCGCTGATTACGCAAAAAAGAATGAAGAGTATTTCAAGAAATACATTCTTCAGGAGAGGCCCTGATAAATGGACCGGGTGACGCTGCAGAAATTTAAATTTACCTCCGATGCCGGACAGCAGTACCCCCGGGAATTTATCAGCCGCCGCGGGGCGGTTAAGCTGTCCGAAGACGAACAGGAAGTCCGTGTCGCCGTGGTGGACGGAAGCGGGGAAGATGTTTTTGAATACCTGGAAGGATTCCATCTTCCCAAAAAGGTGGTGTTTTTTTCCGTGGGCAAAGCGGAATTCGCCTCATTTATCGGAGAGACCACGGATATAGAACCGCTCTCATCCGTTCCCGGTCAGGCTTCCCCGGAGGATTCGTATTTCGCCCTGGATACTATCACCCAAGACGCGCCGGTAATCAATATCATTAATTCAATCTGTATTGACGCGATCCGTCTGGAAGCGTCGGACATCCACATCGAAGCCCAGGCTGATTCCGTGCATATCCGGTACCGTATTGACGGAATTCTGCGGATCGTAAAAAAAATAGACAGATCCCTGTTCCATTCAATTTCAAACAGAATAAAAATCATGGCCGATATGAACACCATGGAGCAGCGGCTCCCCCAGGACGGCCGCATGACCGTGGCGGTGGAAAATACCGCCATAGACCTCCGGGTTTCCGTTATACCCGTCACCAACGGCGAATCCATTGTACTGCGTATTTTTAATAAATCCACCAAACGTCTGGGGCTGGATGAACTCGGATTTTTTCCCGCTGATCTGGAGCGCATCAGCGCCGGTATCCGCCAGCCATACGGCCTTATACTGCTGACCGGTCCCACCGGAAGCGGCAAGACCACCACGCTCCACGCGCTCCTGGGAACGCTCCCGGTATCGGATCTGAAAATCATCACCATCGAGGATCCGGTGGAACAGCTTATCCCGGGGATCAACCAGGTACAGATAAACGACGCCATCCAGCTTTCTTTTGAAGGTATGCTCCGGCGGGTGCTCCGGCAGGATCCGAATGTTATCATGGTCGGGGAGATCCGGGACGGGGAAACCGCGGAACTGGCGGTCCGTTCCGCCCTTACGGGGCACCTGATTCTTTCAACCCTTCATACCAACGACAGTATTTCCGTAATAGCCAGGCTTGAGAATATGGGGCTGGAACCGTACCTTATCGCCGCGGTGCTGCGGTGCTCCGTGGCACAGCGTCTCGTCCGCCGGGTATGCCCTTCCTGCAGAAAGGAGGTCAAGCTTCCGGGAAAAGTGCGGTCCCTGTACACGCAGTACGGTATCGAAGGAACGTCCATGTTTGAGCCCGCCGGATGCGGAGAGTGCGGGTACAGCGGGTACAAAGGCCGTACCGTGGTCAGTGAAGTATTTACGGCGGACCCCGCCGCGGAGGAGATGATTGTCCGGCGGGCCCCCGCCGCCGAAATCCTCCGGTACGCCCGGGACGCGGGAATGGAAATAATGGCCCAGGACGCCCTGCGCAAGGTTGCCGCCGGTATTACCACCTTCAGTGAGGCGGAGCGGGAGGTGTTGTTCTGATGGCCCATTACCGCTGCATCATCGTCGGCAGGGACGGCAAAAAAACGGATACCATCCGGGAAGCCTCCAGCGAAAAGGAACTTATCGCGGCCTGCGGCAGTTCCGGACAGTTCCTCGTTTCCTATACGGTGGTGGAGGAATCAGAATTATACCGGGCGAAAAAACACTTCCGCCGGGACACCATTCTGGAGTTTACGGAAATAATGGCATCCCTGCTGCAGTCGGGGGTCACCATCCAGGACGGGCTGGATCTGTGCCGGTCCATCGCGGGGGGCCAGAAAACCGCGGAACTCGCCGAGGGCCTGCTCCAGGGGGTCCGCCGCGGCGTGCCCTTCCACCGGGTCCTTAAAATGTACGCACCGTCATTTTCCCCGCTTTACCAGTCCCTGGTGCGGCTGGGTGAAAAAACCGGTTCCGTCGCCGGCGTGTTTGTCCGGCTTGGATCGTATCTCAGATCGGAAAGAATGCTGCGGGGTAAACTGGGCAACGCCATGCTCTATCCGATGCTCATACTGTTTATTGCCGCCGCCGGATGTCTCGGTATCCTGTTTTACGTCATGCCCAGGATGTCGGAAATATTTTCCGCCTTTAATACCGGCTCCGGGGATGACCTTGGGCTGGAGATCGGCAGGATATACACGTCCCTCTGGATTTCCCTGGGCTTTTTTGCGGCGGTGCTGGCTTTCGCGGCGCTTGTCCTGATCTTCCGGAAAAAGTCGCCCCATTTCCTTCTGTTCACCGACCGGATCATTCTTTCGCTTCCGGTGATCGGTCCCTTTGTCCGGTCGGTGCAGACCCTGGATTTTTCCTTTGCCATGGAAATGCTCACCGGTTCCGGAATAGTGGTGAGTACCGCCCTGCGGGAATCCGCCTCGGTGGTGAGCAACAGGGCCTTCGGCAGGGCAATAGAATCGGTCCATGGGATGCTTCTGCGGGGGGAAAAACTTTCCGCCGCGTTCAAAGCCCACGGGGAATTTCCGGAATATATCGGTACCTGGATTGCCGTAGGGGAGCGGACCGGCGCGGTGGAGCCGGTTTTTTCCCAGATCCGCGAGTATTTTCAGGGGACCGTGGACCATTCCTCTGAAAAAATGATGGGAATGATCGAACCCGTTCTCACACTGCTGATCGGTATTATTGTACTCATTCTGGTGGTGCAGTTTGTGCTGCCCGTGTTTTCGCTGTACGGCAGGATTATATAAGGAAGGTTTATGGATACGGAAAATAACAGCAATCCCCTTTATGACGGCGGCTGGACTTTTATGGAGACGCTCATTGTTATCGCGATTGTGCTGATCCTCACCTCGTCGGTGGGTTTTATGGCCATACAGTACCTGGATAAAGCCCGGATAGCCACCGCCCGGAGCCAGATTGATTCCTTCAGCATTGCCCTGGAATCCTATTACATTGACTGCGGCCGTTATCCCACCACCGAACAGGGACTCGCGGCTTTGTGGCAGAAACCGTCGGTGGAACCGTCAAGTGCTAATTGGTCCGGGCCGTATATGTACAAGAATGTCCCCAAGGATCCCTGGGGGAACGATTATGAGTACCTTGTTCCCGGGCAGAACAATTTACCCTACAGCATACGGTCCTTCGGGGCCGACGGGAGGGAAGGGGGAGAAAAAAATGACGCGGATATCACCTCCTGGAGCGATTAACGACGGCGGATACGTCCTGCTCCGCGGCTTGGTGGTTATGTTTATTGTCCTCATCTGTTTTGCTTCGCTCCTTGCGGGTATGGCGGTGTTTTCCCACAGAAGCGCGGTGATCCTGCGGACTGTCCAGGATGAAGTCAGATACCGGAATACGGAAATACAGAAACTGGTAAAGTAATGATACTGCAAACAGACCGGGACGGCGGATTTACGCTGATGGAAACCTTGATATCCATCGCGGTTATGCTTATTATCAGCGGCTGCGTTATCTTTGCCTTTACCGCGGCAATGAAGGCTTCCGCAAAATCCGCGGCGGCGGCCAATGCCGCCCGGGAAATTATCCGGGTAGACCGTTTTATCCGGAACCAGGCGGAGGAGCTCCATATCCCGTACTGGGCGTATTCTTCCCCGTATATTGCGGAATTCAAAAACAGCCTCTGGCGGTCGGAGGCGGGAAAGTACATTACGGTTGTTGAATCCATGTATACCTCCGCGGGGCTTCCCTGCGGGGTAAAGGTTACCTACGAGATCGGCGGCAGAACAATGCAGACTTCCGCGTTGTTTCCCGCTGTTCCCGTGGTGGAGAGGGTACGGTGAGCCACAACGAAGGCGCCGTTGAATTCGGCGCAGTGATAATTCTGTTTTTTCTCGCGGCTATTCTCGCGGGAGGGTCGCTGTATACGGCGGTAACCCAGACCTATGTTCAGCGGAATACCAACGAATTCCGGGGAAAGCTGGATTCGGAAATTCTTCTGAAAAACATTGTTGCGGATATGCAGGAACTCACGGGTTTTGAATACGACGCAGCGGACAGCGCGGTCCTGGATGATCTCCGGGTCCGGTATTCCGCGTACGGTCTGGAAATAACCGATGTTTCCAGCGGGTATCACCTGGATTTTCTTTCCGATGGTGAACTGGCGGATGAAAAACTCAGCAAATTCATTTTTATAAATGACACGGCGGCGGATTTTATTGACTGGCGCGACCTCCATGGCCTTTCGGTTAAAAAAGACCAATGGAAATCCTTTGTCAAAGAAGAAGCCTGGGACGCCTGTGTATCGTACGGATGGGTCCCCGAAACCCAGACCGATTCCTTTGCCTACCGCTTTATCGTAACGTCCTTTAATACAACCAGCTATGACCGGCTTTTCCCGCTGATCAATGATTTTCCTATGATGAATGTTAATATGATCGATCCCGAAATTCTTGTTCCTCTGGTGACCCGCGGTTCCTTTAAAATAGAGAGGGCGGAACATAAAATGGAACTTCTGGCTAACCGGCTGCGCGAGGGGCCCATGGGCACCGCGGATATTTCCTCCCTCCTCGATGTGCCGGTGACCCACGATATTTTCGATTACCTCGGGACAAAGACGGCTTTCTGGCGGATCAGTTTTTCGGCAAAAAAGGGATTGTTCACCGAAGCCGTGGCCGCGGCGATTCCGGTCAGGGACGGAAAACGCCAGGAGATAAGTGAATACAAACTGGTCGGCCGGAGGTTCATCCATGAGCCGTAACCTGACCCCGGAAGACATTATCCCGCGGACCGCCTATTCACTGTTTACCGTGGATATTCCCCGTCTGTCGGGAAAAGACCTCGCGGCCGCGGTCAGGAACTATCTTCACGGTGTGTATCCCGGAGATATCGAAAGGGCCGTAATTGCCGTCAGAAAAAACAGCCCCAAAAAATACTCATACCTTGTTTATGTGTTCGATGAATCCTTCGCGGGAAAACCGCTGCCTGTTTCTTCCCTGCTTGTGAAGCAATGCCTTAAAAAGCAGGATGCCGATGTTCTGTACATCGGCGATACCTGGACTGAGCAGATCCGGATAGAACAGGGTGTCCTGTGCGGATCCACCGTAAAAAGAAGGGACGATAAGGATCTGACGGACAAGATTCACCGCCTGTATGCGGACGGCAAGGCCAGAGTCGCTGTTTTCTGTACCGAGGGCGACACCTCACTGATCAAAAAGAACTGCTTTAAGTACGAATACACACTGTATAATCTTGAAAAGGAACTGCGCGCTGCGGGACCCCGGGGCACAGCGCTGTTTACCGAGCTAACCCCGGAGTGGCGCCAACGCAGGGTTCTGCTTGTCCTTCTGGGGCTGAGTATTCTGTTCGCCGGTACATCATTGGGATACCAGTATAAGCAGCATCTCGACGCGGAATCGGCGGACATCCGCCGGGCTCAGGAACTGTCCGACAGGAAAAATGAGGAAGCCCGTCGGGAGGCGCAGCGCCTGGCCGAACTCAGGCAGGAATACGCGCTTTTAGCCGCTGAACAGAAAGCCGGACCCTATGAAATTGCCGAAGTTATATCCGACTGCCTCGACGGAAGAACCCAGATACTTTCGGCGACCATAAAGGAAAACTTCTTTCAGTTTGATGCCTACGCGCCGGATTCCCTGGCGGTCCTGGAATCCTTTGAGCAGCATCCCAGGGTACGGGATTCCCGGCTCCAGCAGATCCGCCCCTCGGGAAGCCGGGAACGGTTTACCGTGAGCGGTTCCGTTGTTCCGGTAACGGAAATTGCGGATACCGGCGCGTCAGCGGCGGATCAGATCGCCGCCCTGGAACGGATCACCGCGGAAATGCGCGGCCGGAACCGGGGGGCCGGTCCTTTCAGCGCGTCTGTCTTCGGCGCTCGTATCCGTTCCATGCTGGAAAAATCCGGGTGCCTGATCAACTCGTACCAGTATCTTCACGGCGACAGCGGCCGGGAAATGGAATTTTCCATCAGGGCCCGCAGCGTGAGATTCTTCGGATTTCTTCAGGAAGCTTCTTTGGGGACTGAAGGATGGGAGTTCTCCCTGGTCCAGATCAGGAATCTTGCTCCCCAGGACGCGCTTGATGTGGTGATCCGGGTAAAGCCAGACGCCGCCATGGATTTCACCGTTCCGCAGGCAGTGCCGCAGCCCGTGGGCGGCGCGTATCTGCCGAAACCGATTGCGGCCATCAGCAGGAATTACTATTCAGCCCCTGCGCTTCCCCCCGCGCCTGCCGCTGCCGCGCCACCTCCGCCGCCGGAGCCGAAAAAAACCGAAACGGCTTCGTGGCTTGAGTATTTAGGGGATGTGGGTGACGCCGCGGGAGAAAGTATTTACATAAAAAACACGAGAACCGGACAGATACTCAGGCTTGTCCACGGCGGCGCCGGTGATTTCCGGTACCGTATGTTGGATTCCGGCAATATCGAAGCGTATATTGACGGGAATACCTATGAAATCCGGAGGAGGCGATAATGAAGGTGAAAGTACCAGCTGCGTTTTTTCTTTTGTGTATATTCTGTGTTTCCTGCAGCACCGTAAAAAACGCCAAAGGCACGGACAACTCCGGGATGATGTTCGCTATGATTTACGACCATGAAAACATCCCGGTCAGCGGAGTACATGTATTCATTAATGAAAAAAAAATCGCCGAGTCGGATACGCAGGGCCGCTTTGTACTGGATTTCCGGAAACCCGGCGAATATGCGGTCAGTTTGACGAAAGCGGGGTATGAGCCCATTGAACAGCAGTTTTCCTATGACCCGATGAATGTGCTGTACTTTAAAATGGTAAACGCGTCGCAGCTGCTGACCATGGCGGAGGATGCCCTGGACCGCCGCAGATTTGCCGCGGCCGATGATTTCCTTGAGCGGGCTTTGGTCCTTGACCCATACCGAACGGATGTACTATATCTTAAAGCCGTTTCCCGCTATCTCCAGCAAAGGGACCGCGAGGCTGCGGAGGTTTTGGAGCTTTTAGCCGCAATGGGTAACCGGGAGGAGCCGGTTGCCGCTCTTCTGCAGCTTATACGGGACCGGGCAAATTAATCGGCATACGAACAATTACATATTGTTTTTTTGTTAATAACGGGATATAACTTAATTAAACGATATAATAAAATATAAAATTGTATTTAAAAGGTAAAAAAAGATGAGATAGTATAACAGCAGTCAGAGTGGTAAAAGATATGGATGGAAACGGAGTTTTGAAAAAAAATACGGTTTCCGGAATACTCCTGGGAGTATCCATATTTTTTACGCTGGTGCTGTTGATATATTCGATATTATTAATTAATTGGAAAAGTGAAGCCCTCCAAAACCGGCTGGATGCTCTCGAAGAGCGGATGGAAAACGACCGGCTGTCCATGGAGCAATACCGGGAATCGCTGGCGGCGGACCTGGACGATATCCGGACCGTATCCGGAGAAATGGCTGAACTGATTGATTCCGAAAGCCGCCTGATACAGGACGAACACCGCAGAAGCGGAAACCGCCTGGCCGGTCAGATCCGGACGGGGTTTGCCAATGTGGATGAACGCTTCAACGGTCTTGAGCAGATAGTTGTTCCGGGGGAAGCGCAGCCTGTCCGCGTTCCGGGCGGACGGATTGAAACAATTGACCTCCAGATTATCCGGGCCATGCGGGAAGGCATCGCCGCGTTTGAGATCCGCCGCTTCCCGGACGCGGTCCAGTCCTTTAAATCCGTCCTTGATCTCGATCCCGACCACCGTGAAGCCCAGCTGTACACCTCCATAAGCCTGTATTACCAGAATAAAAACAACCTCCGCCAAAGACGGGATACGAAAAATCTTCTAACCGCCGTTCTCGACCGTGAACCCGGAAATACGATAGTCCTGGAAACCCTCGCCGATATAGCCGCGGAAGAAGGTAGCTGGAATGAAGCAATACTGTTCTACCGCCGAAGGGTTGAACTGTCCGCCGCCGGGGCTGAGGTATACGGCCAGGCAGGATTCGCCTGTCTCTACGCAGGTAAAATTCAGGACAGCATAGATTACTTTGCGCAGGCCATCGGCCGGGACCCGGCGGAAAGCCATTATTACTACGGCGCCGGGCGGGCTTATGAAATATCGGGAAATACATCCCGGGCCGCAGAATTATACCGGCAATGTCTTGCACGGAACCCCGAACACAGCGAAGCGCGGAAAGGGTACGAAGCGCTGAAGACGCAGTAACGGATCAGTACCGCCGGATCAGTGATACACATTAGGCGGAATAACAGAGGAAAGGGACGTGAAAAAAAATCTGGCAGTTTTTTTCTGCACAATTATCTCGCTTGCCTGTATATCCGCGCAGCGTGTTTCCGGTATGGACGTTTATATTGCCGCGGTAGCCTTTATCGATGAAAGCAGTGACGCGGGAATAGCCCGGATTGATATAGCCAAAGACCTGCTGCGGGTCCTCAATGCGGAAGAGTTTGCCCGCCCTCTCACTATCAATCAGAGCCGCGGCGGGACGATTCCACGGAGTTTTATGGACGCCCTTAATCTGTGCCAGGCAAACGGGTATGACTATCTGATCTACGGTTATATACAGAAAACCAATGACGCTTACACTGCGGAATTGAAACTGGCCGACCGGAAAGCCGGCGCTGTGGGGAAAACTTTTTTTTCCTCCGACACAAGCGATCAGTATGAACGGCTTATACGGGATCTCGGGTCTAAGATCGCAGGCTACTTCCGGGATGACCTTGGCTTTAAACCCGCGGGCTGGACTTCCGAACCAGTCAGGCATATCTTCGGCCTGAGTATGGATGTCGGGTACTGGGCTCCTCTGGTCAACAACTGGAGCAGTGTCGTATCGGGCCTCGGCACCGCTCAGCTGGGATTGCGTTATGTCCCGGTTTCGCCGGCGTTTGTCACCGGATCCCGCGCCGGAGAGTATTCGGTCAATCTCGATCTGGAATACGCCGTCGGAAGAACCGAACGCGGGCTTGAGGAAGCGCTGATACATACCGGGATAGTCAGAGTAGGGGTAGGTCTCGATATATGGCTGAACAAAACCGCCCAGATCGGACTGGGGTTCGGCCCGAGTTTCCGGCTTGACTTCGCGCAGCGAAACCCAAAATACGCCGATTCCCGCACGGAAATGACCGGAGCGCCGGGCGCTTTTATGGAGTTTACCAACCGGTACGCGGTTCATTCCATGGTCAGCCTGGGATGGAATGTTATTGCCGAGTGGACGTTTTACGACAAACCCCTTTTTACGGTTTCACCCCGTTTTAATGCAATCGTAAATTTCAACAGCAAAAGGAAGGGATTATGAAAAAACTATTCCCCCCGGTGTGTACTGCCGCCGTGATCTTTATTGTTCTTGGGTGTACCCAGAGCTTCCTGGATGAACTGAACCGCACCGATGCGGACCCTTACATTGAGGTTCCGGCGGTGGAGTCGTTCCTTGCCGAAGGCCTCGTGTCCGTGAGCTGGTCCGCCGACGAAGGTGCGGACGAGTATATTCTCCAGCGCGCCCTGGATCATACCAGCCTTTCCTTTGAAACGCGGTATCGCGGCGCCGGAACAGACTATACCGAAGTAATACCGGTACCGCACGAACGGTATATTTACCGGCTTTCCAAGGTCCGAGGATCGAAAACCTTCGGTCCCTCGGACGGCGTCATGGGGGTCGGCGGTGATTTCCGGCGGGATGATAACGAGCCCAATGACACCCAGGAAACGGCAACCCTGCTGGACCGGGAAATAACCAGCAACCTGTATTATTACCGATCCTACGGGGATGAGATTGTCCAGGATACGGACTGGTTCGTCCTTGATGTGGAACCAAGGACCATTGTCCGGGTAAAGGTAACCCAGGCGGGGCTTGGCGTGGGAAACGTGGCGACGAAAATGTATTTAACCGTACCGGGGCAGAATTCGGTCCAGCCGGTCAACGCGGATTTTGTGGACATCGAAAACAGGGCCTACGAGCGCCAGCTGGTTTATTTCAAGATTACTCCCATTCCCAATGAATTTACGGGCGGAATACATCAGGTGGGCGGGACGGTCATCACCTACACCCTGAGTCCTTCCCGGCGGGATCTCATAGGAGGCTGACATGAAGATTCTGAAAAACTGCATAAAATTTCTGCTCATGGCGGCGGTTCTGACCGGCTGCCCGAACCCGACGAGTCCCCGGACCGATTCTGACAGTGACCCCGGCAAAACCTTTGAGGAAAACAGCGAGCTCTTTGAAAAGAAGGATAGCGGGGCCATTGTATTCGAAACCAATGAGCGGAAGTATGAAAGTGAACGGGGCTATACCGTATGGGGGCTCAAGGAAGGAAAGCAGGAACCCTTTGCGGCGAGGGATGTGGAAATGGTCAAGGTCAGGGGATACGCCGGCGCGGGCTATGGGATAGTCCTCTGCCACGGCAAGGAAACAGGAAGCGAAGAGGAGAGCATGCTGGTGGTGATGATCAATACGGAGAAAGAATACACCGTGGGAAAAGTTGTGGACGGTGTCTTTACGTATATTGAACCCTGGACCTACACCGACGCTCTCGACTCCGGATACGGGGCAAAAAACAGGCTCCGGATCGAACGGGACGGAAGCGGAGAATATACGATCAAAATAAATGGCGCCGAAATGGAAAAAGGCTTCCGGGATGAGAACGATCCGGTAAAAACCGGCGGAGATGACGGATATATCGTAGTCCTGTCCCCGCGGGACCGGTTCGGGCAGGAGGGAGTCCGGGTTGAATTTACCGAAGCGGCGCCGTAAATACCGGGAGCAGACCCAGTGGTTCAGAAGCTGACAATAGTTCGGACTTATCAATTTAAAACTAAATAATAACGGAAAAAATGCTTCAGCGGATATATGAGAGGAGAGGAAAGGTAATGAAACGACTGACCGCAGTGATGATATTGGCCTCGCAGATAGGGATGATGTTTCCGGTACCGGTATACGGAACGGAAGCTCCCGGGGTACTCCCGGGTTTAATGATTCCCGCGGAAGGCGAAAGCGTGAGCGAAGTGGTGGAACCCGGAACCGGGAGCACCCTGCGGTTGGGAGAGGCGGAACTGGAGATACCCGCTGGAGCGGTGAAAGAAGCGGTGGAGATCCGGATAACGGAACTTCGGCGGACGCATGAGCTGGATGAGGGAATGGCGAACGTAACCGGAGGAACGGCGGGGTACCGGTTTGAGCCGCGGGGTATGGTGTTTGAAAAGGACGTGGTTGTTCGGATTCCGTACAGTGAGGATATCGCTGAATCTGAGATGGCACTGGAGAACCTGTACACGTATTTCTATAACGAAGACGCGGGCCATTGGGAGACACTGGAACGGGTGGAAATAGACCGTGACCGGCGGGTCATAGCGAGCGTGACGACGCACTTTACTGAGATGATCAACTCGACGCTGACACTGCCTGAGGGGCCGTCGCCGATAGAGTTTGATCCGACAACGATCAAGAATCTGGAAGCGGCGAATCCCGGGAGCGGAGTGGTGCAGGCTGAGGTACAGGGCGGAAGCGTGACCGGGGAACTCGGGTTCCGTATAAAGCTGAATGTTCCTGCCGGGCGGAACGGGATGACGCCTGAGGTGGCGGTGCAGTACTCAAGCGAAGGGCAGAGCGGCCTGATCGGGCGCGGATTTGACCTGAGTGTGGGAGCGATAACGACGGACACGCGGTTCGGGATGCCGAAGTATGACGGGAGCGACCGGTACTATTACCGGGGCGAAGAACTGGCGGCTGTGGAAAGCCGGAGTGATGAAATAGAGTACCGCCCGGTGGTGGAACAGGGGTTTGAGCGGATAGTACGGAACCGGGCGGGGAACTACTGGAGTATAACGGACAAAAGCGGAACGGTACGGGAATACGGGCGCGACGAGGGATGGATAGGGCCTGCACGCGGTAACCGCGGAAAGGTGTTCACGTGGTACCTGACACGTGAAAAGGACATGTGGGGCAATACGGTGGAGTACGGGTACCGGTACGACAGCGTGAACCGGTATACATACCTGGACAAGATAGTGTACACGGGCCGGGACACGGGGAACAGCTCTGAGCGTGAAGAGGGAGTATTTGAGATCCGATTCGGGTACGCCGAACGGCAGGACCGGCGAATAGACGGACGGGGAGGATTTGTCTCGAAGCAGGGAGACCGGCTTGAGCGGGTGACAATATGGTACCGGCCCGGAAACCGGGCGGTGCGGAGCTACTGGTTTGAGGGTGACTACAATGAGTTCGGACAGAGGGTTCTAAAACGGTTCGCGGAGAAGAGCGGAGACGGGAGCCGGGAATGGTACGCCTATGAGATGGATTATTACGGCCTGGCAAAGCACGGCGACGGATATGACGGATTTGACACGAGCCGGATGTGGACTGTTGAAAACGGCAGCAAATTCGACGGTATAAGCGCCCAGACGAGCGCTAACTTCGGGGGGAGCACCACCGGCGGGATAAAATTATACGGCCCGAAGTTCTGGTTTCCCGGATGGGGGGTTCTTGCGGAGACGTCTGTGTCCGTGGGCTTCGGCGGAGGCCTCGGCGGAACGATAAACTCCATAGTGGACGTAAACGGGGACGGTCTGCCGGATCTGGTTCGCCGGGACCAGGACAAGCTCTATGTCAGTTTTAACAACGGCAATGGCGGATTTTCCGACAACAAGGCGCTGCCCGGACTCGGAGAATCAATAGACAATGAGCGGAGAAGCTATGTCAGTTTCGGCGCGAAAGCCACACTGAATGTAATTGACGGCGTTCAGGTAGGGGCTGCGGGAACCACGGTAACAACGACATCCAAGACCCTGAGCGGATTTATGGATGTGGACGGAGACGGGTATGTTGATTTTGTCCGTCAGGGCCGGCGGTTTGACCGGAACCAGGGCGGACGTACGGGCTTCCTGGCTCAGAGCTGGGTGGGGCTTGACGGTATCAATACACCGGTCCAGCCCATAACCGATGATGAGAAAGAGGATAATGACAAGAGTTTTTACGTACAGGAACCGGTGCGCGCATGGAGCGCGTGGCGGACCGGGACAATCTCGGTAAGTGAACGGGGTACCCTTAAGAACGATACCCGGAGTACTGAGATTCGTCTGGACAGCTATAGGGGCAACAGCAAACTGGCAAGTATTCCTCTGGCGGGATCGGGCGGCCAGGTAAGCGGGACGGCAGTGTTTACCGCGGCGGTGGAACCAACCGACCGGCTGTATTTCCACCAGAACACCGGGAACGATAATGAGCACGGCGCTGTTGATTGGGGAATAACGATAAAGTATACGAATCTGCGTTTATTTGAAAATCTCGGGAAGGGACTGCGGTACCGGATACCGCAGGTATTGGTAAGCAAACCGCCACAGCAGCTTCTGGACAATGAGTATTATAAAGAAGTATCAGGGGATACAAAAACATATTCCCGGCAGGTCAGTGATGAAACCCTTACGGCTTATGTTTCGACCAACAGTGAATTAAAAGCCTGGGCCGTAAAAAACCGGTATTTTATAGTGGATACCGTACCGGCGGAATTGTATAAAAAAATCCTCCAGAAAGCACGGCCCGCGTCGGTGAGCGATGAAGACAATCCCAATACGGAAGCGGAGAAAGCGTACCAGCGTTTGTATTTCGGATATGAATATGAAGCGGAATTTGAACGGTACATCAGGGTCGACCCCGCGAAAATAACCGGAACAGATAATGACTCAAAGAAAGTACGGGATCTTCTGAATGACCAGACCGGAGTGGACAATGCTTTTATATCCGGGCTGCAGTATCTCAGCGAATCTGAACTACTGCAGATAGCGCGGATAGCGGGTGTGGATGACGACGGTGAGGCCTATCCGTACAAGGATGGAAGCACCGGATATTCCTACCGGCGGACCGCGGCGGCGCTCCAGAAACCCCAGGAAATTATAAAGGAAGGCGCGGTAACGAAATACCAGAGCGGCGTCACCGTGGAAAACCTGGGGGTGCTTCTGGAAACGCGGAACGCGCCCTACGGCGGCGGGATCGAGCGGCTGTGGCTGCGTAAAAAAGCCGGTGATACCTACGGAATCTTTTTTGAGTCGAACGGAGTAACCCGGGAGATTACCGCGAAAACCGTTTCAGAAACACAGGCCATTTTTATGGATTACGGCGTTGAGCGGACGTTTTTACTCCAGAACAAGAAGTCTGATCTCGCGACTATACCGGATAGTATTTACCAGGAACTGGTATATCCCAAAGCGGTGGAGGGGAAAACCTTCTCCGAGCACAGTTACAGCGCTATCCCGGGGAGTATCTACGCGGCTCTGCGGGCTGTTTTTTCCGACGAATACATACCGGCACGAAAAGCGGATAAGGTAATATTCGCTGACGCTTATGAAATAAAAACCCGGACGGAGGGTTCCGGAGAGAATGAGACAACGATAATAGAATATAAGTACAAAGGGGACGGTGAAGACTACACCCTGGCGGACATCAGGCTCATGGGGGAAAATGCTAAAGCATCCGCCGGGATATCAGAAACAATAAATTACTCCCTGATGAAAGAAGAACACTACACGAAACTTCTGGAAAAACTCAGCGGGGATTACCTTGTGTATCTTCCCTCGGCGCGGAATATTTTTACCGGCGCTTATGAACGGACCGAGGAAATTGTTACGGTTCCCGGCGGAGAAGGTGAGGAACCGGAAGAGATTGTTGCGGTGGTATATGTCTATACCACTGTGAATAATGACTATCCTCAGTGGTATATAACGCAGCTGCTTACGGCGGTTGGAGAGTCGGTGGCTGATAGTGGAAGGATTCCCGAAGAGGACTGGAGCCGGATCGTCGCCAAGCTGGCTGAAGAGGATAAACATTACATTCCCTCCGACCAGGAAGTGTTTGAGTCGTATTATGAAATCCGGGACGGGTTGTATATTCTGAAGGATACGGTGACCCGGGATGAAACGGAATGGGTGCTGGAATACGTAAAGGACACCGCCGCGGCGGGCACCGCTGACGGACTTCTGCGGCTCATGGCGGGCAGCCCGGACCTTCGGGTGTTAACGCTGAGCGCGGCCGACTATAACATTCTTACCGGTATAGCGAAAACGGATGTACGGAACTGCTTTGTGCGGGGTATCCCGGAATCCGGGGACGGGTATTACTATGTTAAGACCGGGCTGCCGGAGGAATCGGCGGCGGCCCTGCGTGAGGCCATGCGGTATTACTATTTTGTGTACCGCGCGTTTCCGTATTACGACTACGTAAGTTCAGAAGGTATCTGGCAGCTTAAGAGCGGCCTTGATCCCGCGGGCATCAGCGCTGTTAAAGCGATTATAGAAGAACTGAAGCTGGATGTCTTAACGGTGATCCAGCGGTCAAATAAATACAACTCACAGACGGCGCACACGGTATATTACGGAAGTGACGGAACCGGCGTTGCGCTGCCCGGCGGCAGTACAAAACTGTCCATGGATCCGTACAGCGGGACCCTGGGTATGCTTGGATCAACGTCGGGCGAAAAAGTAGGACAGATAGCGTTCCCGGGGATCAACGGCAGCGGCGAAATTGTGTGGAAACACCGGTATGTGCATATCTTTGAGACCGGAAAAGATTTCAGCGCGGAGAATATCAGCGCTCCACCGGAACCTGAGGAAACCAAAAACGCCTGGCTTCAAGGAAAGGTGGAGCCGGAAAACGTGGTGACCATGGAGCATTTTGTCGGCGGTGTGTATGGCTGGTATTACGGGTTATGGACCGGATACTACACCTGGGACGTGAATAACATCGGGCAGGCGCCCACGGTGGATAAGAATAAGGTAAAGGAAGGCCGTGCCACAGACCCGATTTTCTTTTCAATAATGACGCGGAACCGGGAAGAAACCGGCGACGCGGAGAAACAGCTGCAGACAACCGGAAGCGGCGCCGATGAGGTTGCAGTGCCTGAAGACGCCCTGGTAGGCCCGGTGGCAAGCGCGGTAACGTCGGAAATGGACGATGAAATGAATATCACCACCCGGACCCGCTATTACGGAGCGGTGGTGTACCGGAACAATCTGTATCCGAATGTAAACGCCGGGGACAGTGAGGATGAAGGCGTGTACGACGGTTCCCCGGCCATCGGAAGCAGCGGGCTGACACGGATCAGGCGGAGCAAGTCAAAGACAAAGGACTACTTTTTAGGGGTAAATCCGCCGACGCTGAACGACGGTACGTCCCGGCAGACCGAAGGACTCATGGATATCAACGGGGACCGGTACCCCGACATGGTAGTGCTCGAATGGGATAATTCCGGGAATAATATTGTTTCCTGGAAGGTCTATCCCGGTACCGGCACCGGATTCGGCCCGGCGGAAACCTATACACCGCCAAAAAACAACGCCTACTTAAGCTCAAATGAAACGAAATCCTACGGCATGGGCGCCAGCCCCGGGGACGCCATCGGTTCTATGATGGCAACGTTTAAGGGCGGCGGAAATATGAGCGCCGTAAGCGGCAATGAATCTTCCAGTGACAGTGCTTCCTTTAGTATAAGCTTCAACGGAAGCGCCGGTGTATCCACCGAGGAAGAAGGCCTCATGGACATCAACGGGGATGGGCTTCCGGATTACGTGGTTTCCCAGGGAAGCACCATGGATGTGTACCTCAACCTGGGTGATGGAACGTTCAGCGAAAAGATCACCTGGCGAAATACCGCCACCAATACCAACGCGCTTTCAATACGGTTTAACGGCGCGACGGAAACGGAAACCGCCCGGGGATTGAGCCAGTCTCTGGTTGGGAGTGTATCCGGCAGTATCGGATTTGGTACTGACATTGTGGTAGCCAATTCCGGGATCGGGGCAAGCGTCACCAAAACCGTCATGCGTTTCGCGGATATGAACGGGGACGGCCTGGCGGACCTGGTGATAAAACGGGACGGGGATGATTACTTCCTGGTCCGGTTCAATCTCGGGGATGAGTTCATGGCGACGCCGGTAAAGATCTACCGGCCCAACTGGGGAAGCGAAATCGGGGACTATGCCTTTGACCTGGGGAATGAGCTGGGACAGCTGCTGAAAAACTCCCTTGCCGGGGTTGGGCTGCCATCCCAGGCGGACTTTGTTACAAAACTCATACCCAGCGGCGTGCTGAAGCTCCCGACAATAGACGCAAGCAATCCGATTGTACAGTCTCTGAACCCGACGCAGATCGATGATGACCTGGAATATTCCAGCGGCTTCAATATCAGCCTCGGAGGCGGGGTAAACATACAATACCGGCTGTTCTATATACTTGCGTTCTTCTTCAATGTAGGCGTAAACGGAAGCGTGGCCAATACCTCGGTGAACATCAAGTTCATGGATATAGACGGGGACGGCCTGCCGGACCATGTGCTGCGGATTCCCTATTCCCGGAACAACAACCACGGGAAGATTTATGTGAAGCGGAATACCTTGGCCGAAGTCGGCCTTCTCAAAGGCCTCACCCTGCCCATGGGCGGCAGCTACAATTTTGCCTATGAGCGGACGGAAAACAGCGAAGCCCTGCCCCAAAGCCGGTGGGTGGTAACGGAAATCACCAAACGCGCGGGGAACCAGCCTTCAGGCCGCGGGGTAAGCGAATACACCGAACGCTATACCTATGAAAACGGGTACTACGACCGGGCTCGCCGGGAATTCTACGGCTTCGGCAAGGTAACGGCGGAACGCGGTGACGGAACCACGATGGAGACGGAATACTACACCCCCGACATAGCCGGAGCGGACGCATACTACCTGCGGCGGCAGCCGAAACAGGTAACGGTCAGGGATGGAGCCAGGGATCTGCAGCAGACTGTATACACCACGACGGCAAAGAATGTCGGAAGCTACAGCGCAATTAAATTCCCGGCCATGGAAAGCCGCACCGTCCGGACCTGGGGCAGCACCGGAAGCGGGTACACCCAGCAGACAGTGACCTACACCTATGAGATGCTGTATGGAAACGTGGTGAAACTCCAGGACCTTGGGGACACCCGGGGATCCGACGGGACCGTGATAGCAACAATTGAATATGACAACCCAACAGGCGGATACCTCCACGCCCACCCCGAACGTATCACCGTAACCGACGGCTTCGGCCGGGTTCTCCGGAAACGGGAAGGAGACTATAACAGCAAAGGTGAACTGACCAATTGGCGGGAGTATTATGAAAGCAGCAAATATATTGAATACATTCTGACCCGGGACAAATACGGAAACCTGGCCAGCATCACGGACCCGAGGGGGAGTGAACGGGCGTACACCTATGACCCCGTAACCCACAGCCTTCCGGCAAGCATCACCGTGCGGAATGGAAAAATTCTGGGAACCCACGCCTATACCAGCCGGAGCACCTGGCTTCCTGAGTATGGAGCGCCGGAGACGCAAACCGACGCCAACGGCCGGACCATGACCTACACCTACGATGAACGCGGCCGTCTGTCCACCGTAAAGACCCCCCATGATACCAACGGGATACCGGCGGTATCCTATGAGTACCTTGTATCCGGCGGCTACTGGACCGCGGTGACCTACAACAAAATCGGCTACGATTCAGGCTCAGGCGAAGTCATGCGGACCGTACTGTACACCGACGGCCTGGGCCGGATCATCCAGACCGGGAAGGATGGCGAGTTCACAGACAAAAACGGAAACCGCCGTACCGGATGGAACATATCCGGAGCGGTAGTCTATGACAGCAAAGCCCGGGTAATAGAGGAAGGCCAGACCCAATTCTCCGCGACAATGAGCCAAAGCGAACTGCCCGGAATCGCAGAAATCGTGCGGCCGACAAAGAAAAGCTACGACGGCCTTGACCGGATTCTGCGGGTAGAACTGCCCGGCGCGGCGGACAAGCCGCCGGTAATAACCACCATAGCGTACGAAGTGCGGAACAACCGCCAGTACGAAATATCCCGTGACCCCCTGGGAAACGTGACCGAACGGAGCTACGACGAGCGGGGCAACATCTCCCTCGTACGGCGTCTGGACAGCATCGGCAATGAGCTGATGAAAGGAAGCTACAAATACGACCTCATCGGCCAGCTCCTGGAAGCCCGTGACAGCCTTGGCGGCACGGTACAGGTAACCTACGACCTCGCCGGCCGGCGGCTGACCCTGACAAGTCCCGATACCGGAACCGTGGAAAGCACCTATGACGAATCCGGGAACCTCATCCGGCGGGTGGACTCCCAGCTCAAAGCCGACGGCAAAGACATCTGGTACGAATACGACGGCCTCAACCGTCTGGTAAAGATCAAATATCCCACCAGTGAGGCGGTGACGTATACGTACGGAGACGAAAGCGCGAAGACCGTCAACGGCGCGGGCCGGATAATCAAACAGACCGACGGAACCGGAAGCATCGAGTACAAGTACGGGATCCTAGGGGAAGTAACCGAGAAAACCCGAGAGATTAAACGGCTTGAAAGCGGACGTGACCCGCTGAAAGCGCGGTTCCGGTACCGGGGAAATTACCTGGGGCAGCTCGAGTGGATAGAATACCCCGACCTTGAAGTAGTGCGGTACGGATACGACACAGGCGGCCAGATCCAAAGCGTGAGCAGCACTAAGGAAAGCCTCACCACGGAATACGTAAAAACCATCGGATACGATGAGTATGGTCAGCGGACCTACATCGAGTACGGAAACGGCGTGCGGACAAGCTACACCTACGACGAGAACCGGCGGTGGCTGGACAGCATCCGGACAAGCCACGGCGCGTACGGCCCAGTGTACCAGAATATGGCATACGAGTTTGACGAGGTTGGGAACGTAAAAGGGTATATAAACCAGAGTTACGGGTACGAAGTAACCCAGCAATACACCTATGATAACTTATACCAGCTGACAAAGGCAGACGGGACAACCCGGTCGATGATGGGCGGAAGTTTAGAAGACTACCGGAGTACGTACAGCCAGGAGTTTGACTATGATGTAATTGGTAACATGGTGAACAAGCGGAGTACGAGTACGGTCACGCCCTGGAAGAACATCGGGGACGATCTTAATTACACACTGGACTACGAGTATATAGAAAAGGACGGAATAAAGAGCCATCAGGCGAAACGGATCGGAGACCGGTACTACAGCTGTGACCTGAACGGGAACATTGTGGAAGTACGTGAAGGAGGAAACCGTGAAGAAGCGCCGAAGAGTAAAGAACCGATCGGAAAGGACGGCAGCCTCCGGTGGACTGAGTACGGGATGGGCCTTGACCGGGGAAACAACTCAGGCGGCGGGAGCAGCGGGGGAGAACCGTGGAGCCGTCAGTACGTGTGGGATGAAGAGAACCGGTTAATCAAGAGTACCGAGGGAACCCTGGTGGTGACGTACTCATACGGAGCCGATGGACAGCGAGCGGTGAAGTACTCGAGCCGAGGAGAGACGGTATACTTTGACAGCATGTGGCAGGTGATGGCGACAAGCAACCGGCGGAGCAAGCACATCTATGTGGGGACGGAACGGATCGCGACGCGGCTGGGTGAGGTGAATAACGACACGATAGGGTTCAACAAGGTCCAGACGTATTACTACCACAGTGACCACATAGGGAGCGCGCAGTTTGTGACGGACTACCAGGGAGATGAGTACGAGCGGATAGAATACACGCCGTATGGAGAGCTTTGGGTAGAGAAGACTACCAATGGGGTGGTGCAGCTGCCGTTTAGATTTACTGGAAAAGAGTTGGACGAAGAGACGGGATTGTATTATTATGGAGCGAGATACCTGGATCCTAAAACGAGTCAGTGGCTGAGTGCTGACCCGGCGCTGGGTGAGTACCTTCCTGGGGCGCCGACAAATAAGCAAGCCCGGGAACGGAACGCGAATCTGCCTGGGATGGGAGGTGTATTTAACCTTGTAAACCTGCAATTGTATCATTATGCGGGGAATAATCCGGTCAAGTACACAGACCCTGATGGACGGAGTAATGATAAAGGGCCATTAGGGTTTAAGGAAACATGGGATGCCTTTGTCAGCGGGAGCAAAAAGGCTCGTTCTGAGATTGTTGGAAAATGGTTTGGAAAGGCAGACTTTGAGAAAAACAAAAGAGGCTTTAGTTTTAGCTATAATAAAAAATTACCATTTGGGGGCGAGATAAATCTTCATATTGAAGGGGGGGTAGCTCCACAAATTCCTGAATCTGACAAAAAGGAAATCGCTCAACATAGTTATGATGGTGGCCATGGTCCAGAGGTTAATTTAGAAAACCCCACTGTCGATGGAATAATGGAAAGAATCGACGAAATATTAACTGATCCTAATACAGAAATAGGAATAGGTGTTGATAAAGGTACTAAAGAACCAAAGATTGGATATCTTGCAGATGATGGTACCTTAATCATTCACAATCCAACGGCTGATGATAAAGGAACAGCATTTTATGATCCAAATGGAACTGTTTTCTATAAGGATTTTACGCCAATTGATTGATTTTTATATGAAAAGGGGTATTAAATATGAAGATACAAGAATTCCTTAAAACTTTAAAATTCTCAGATAAACTAATTAAATTAGGAGGATTTGAATATTTACTTGAAAAGTGGGAAGATATTGTTTTACATATTCCCTATAGTAAAAAATACCAATATGATGATTATTTGCATGATATCTCGATACGTGAAACAATCCTTCAGTTTCAAGAAAATTGCGAAATAGACCAAATAGTACTAGACAGGATTTACAAAGCGGATTCAATATTTAAATCAAAAACAATAGAAGTAAATTATCTTTGGTCAAAAGGATTGGAAAAAAGTAATAAAGAAAAAGAATGGTTTTGTTATCGGGTGCCACCTGAACGTATTTGCGATTGGTATTCTATAAAAAGCGAAGAAATGAAAATTTATTTTGAATGGGTAAAAAATCAATCAGAAGTATCAAGAAAATAGGAGAACAGGAATGAAACAGAAAAAACTGTGAATGAAGCGAAAATTGGAGACCGTAGTGCCAACAAATAGAAAATAGAGAGAAAAGAAAGCTCAGCGAAAAAATCCGCTGAGCTTTCTTGTAAGAGATCAGTTTATGCAAATAAAAATAACCATGTTTTGGTAAAAAAGTATAAGAAAAATCCAAAGAAACGAGAAAACATATCATAAAATGGCTGGTAAACTAAGTCTTTGGACAGAGAAATCCCCGGTAAAGAGAAACGAGAAAAGTAATCTAGAAAATCCCTTGCTTACGCCGCATCCCTAAAGTAGTGGTTATGAAGTCCAAAAAGAACCGGCTGTTTCCTGATCTTCCCTATGGTATTCGATATTGGTACGGGTCTATTCGGAATAGCGTTAATCCCTTGATGTGGTCTATAGTTATTGTAGTAGAGAATATAGTTGGAGACCAGATTTCTCAGCTGTCTGAAAGAAAAGATAATAAAATGATCGAGACACTCCTGACGCAGAGAACGTACAAAGCGTTCGGCATAGGCATTCATGTTAGGACAGTAGGGTAAAATGGAAACATGGTTAAACGAGTAATCCTGATAGGGAAAAAACCTAAACTCACCTGAATTGTCATGAATAAGTGTTGTTCCGGGATGGGTGTACTCAAACTCAATAAACTGATTCTTAAGAAAAAGTCTGTTCGGATGATCGGTAACTCCGAACTGAATAATTTTGCGGGAAGCAATTTCTATAATGAAGAAGACATAGAAAGGATGATTACCGGAGAAGACGGAATCGACGGTACAGAAGTCACAGGCAAAGAGAGATTGAAGATGACTGGAAATAAAACTTTTCCAGGATTCGTTGTATTGGATCTGCCCTGAACGGAAGGCGTTAGAGATAATTCTGCGGATAGATTCGTGAGAGACAGAGATAGAGATCTTCTTGAGTTCATCCTGTATGCGCCGAGCACCCCAGAGTGGGTTGTGTTTTTTGAGAGAAATAATGAGCTGAACGAGATCCTTTGATAAAGGTTTTCTGCCTTTCTTTTTGTGTGGGAAAGACCACCTAAGTTTTCTGATGATACACCACCGGGACAGAAGTGACGTTGGTGAGAACGGCCAGGTGTGATGTTTTGATAAAGAGAAATGTTTAAGTCGTTGTAAGAGAACGAGGATTTGCATGATGAGGCAAAGGATAAGTGATGAAAGGATGAATATCATAGAGAGCAGAATAACTAAAAGCGGGATTAAAATAAAGTAATGAATAAAAATGAGAAGTATGATATATTGAGAGTGGTAGAAAGATCTTTGACAAGTGAGAGAAGGCGACAGTAGAGAGGGACCCGAAGAGGGGGTAGCGTAATACTAATTTAGGCTTTGCCTAAATTAGTATGAAGCGAGGGGGAGCAGCCCGCGCGGAAGGGCAGCATAGAGCGAACTAGAGCAGCAAGTACACGTGTGAGAAGGTACCGCCGGGTGCCGCATAAAAACGGGGATGAGCGACTTTCGAGGCGAACGCCGACGAGGAGCCATCCCCGTTTTCATACGGCAGGACCCGCTGGTACGGTATCCCGTGTGCTTGCTGCATGTAAAGACTCTGTGCTCCCCCAACTATAAAGGCAACACTTGGATATCGGGGCAACGGCCTCGGTCAGCTCCAATTCACATAGACGGCAATGGGGTTATGGCAGATGAATGGATATTGATTCATCCAAATGAAATTACAAATCCTGAAAGTCAAAAATACCCTGGAGGTCCCTATGATCCTCCAGGAAGTCTTGGTTGGCAAATACCCAATTTAGAAGATTGTAATGAAGTAATAGACGTTTAAAATACATTAGGATTTGATGTTGGTCATGACATTAAAATACGAGTACTCAATAAAGGTTATAAGGAATAATCGATAATGAAAAGTCAATGTTTTATATGCATGGTATGCTTTTTTATTTGTACCATATCAATTTTTGCAGATGGAGTATCTGGTATATTATATGTCGACTATCCATTTTCTGTTAAATTTTCTGGTGATGAGATTGTATTTACGGAAGTAAAAGATGGAGGGGACACGGCAATATCACGAAAAGGACGATTTGTTATAACTTATGAATATTCAATCCCTTTTTTGAATATAAACTATGATGATGGTGAAAATATAAAACAATTAATGATTAAGAATGACAATATTTGTGCTCTTCTTGACGAAGCAAAATTGATTTTTTTGGGAGCAGCGAGTAGTTTCAATCAACGCGAAGGGTATTTACCGCCATCGAATGTTACGGCAACATCCTTTTTGACTGAAAAGGATAAAACATACACACCTGAAAATTTAACGAAAAATCCCTATTCGGAAAATCCTTGGGCGGAAGGTGTAAATGGTCAGGGTATAGGAGAGAAATTGTATATAAGAAATACAATCGCAAGAGAATTATATATTTCAATAGGATTTGTTTCTTATACTAGACCATATCTTTATATTATGAATTCCAGACCAAAAGAATTAAAATTTTCAGTGGATGGAAAATTTTCGTTTATACAACATTTATCAGATACACCAGAATATCAAAAAATAATATTTCCAGAACAAGTTAACAGAAATGATATTTTGATAGTTGAAATTATATCCGTATATGAAGGCACAATGTATCAAGATACATGCATAAATAGTCTTATTGTAAAGATGTGGTAAATGCATTGTAATGCTAACAAATAGAAAGCAACTGAAAAACAAATCTGGTATGAAACTGAGTCATTTTCTTTGTTTAATCTGAGAAAAGGGAAGAATTTTATGGAAACCAGATCGAATAAAGAATCCATGTTTTAGCATTTATACTATTGTCATTTCCTTACTATTCTTTAGTATGTAAGGATAAGGTTTTAAAAAATTAAATGATATGAAGCGATGGGAGCCCCTTCGAACGATGGTGGTATAGTGTTTATTTGAACCGAAAAGAGCAGAAATGGACAGTACAACAATATTTAATCGATTGGTTCAGGTTCTCTGTCTTTTATCATCCAGCTATGAAATTCAAAAAAGTGCTTTACCGGCAAATATTGTTTTAGCTGATGAACTTGCGCTTCTCTTTGATGATGTATTTATTTTTTGTGAAAGACTTCAAAAAGAAAAATTCATATCGTCCGAACAGTTTAGCTTGCTGAAGCAGTTAGACACTGTTTTTAACGAAATGAGTGCTATAAAAGAAATTTGGTCGGACTCGGCATTGGAAAAAGAAAAAGACTGGGATGGTATCAGGGAAAAGGCATCTCTTTTATTAAAAAACTTGGGACAGGACTATACTCTTCCTTCAATAGATTGGGTCACATTTATATTTTAACAGCAAACCCCAATCGTCTTTGAGCTATAACGGGTTTGCCAATGAGCTTTCTCGGCTGTGATATCGATATTCTTCGGCATGACTTTCCTCAAATATAAAAAAGCCCGGAACCATTTCCGGCTCCGGGCTCACTGCTTAATTTCTAGGAATCGGTTCGCGGAGCCGCCGCAGGACGGCGGACTCCGGAAATACCATTAGAAGGGCCGTTCTGAAATATACTTGTATTCCTTCCAGGTCCGTTCCGCCTGCGCCTTGGCCTTTGCTAGGAGCGCTTCGGCCCGGGCCGGATCAGCGGCCTTAAGGCTCTTGAACCGTACTTCCTTGTACATAAAGTCTTCCAGGGTCGTGGTCGCTTCCTTGGAGTCCAGCTGGAAGGGATTCTTGCCTTCGTCCTTGAGCCGGGGATCGTACCGGAACAGCGGCCAGATACCCGAGGTCACCGCCGCTTTCTGCTGGTCCATACCGGTCATCATGTTGATACCGTGGTTGATACAATGGGAGTAGGCGATGATGATTGAAGGTCCATCATACGCTTCAGCTTCCCTGAATGCTTTGATGGTCTGGCTGATATTGGCGCCCATGGAGATCTTGGCTACATACACATAGCCGTAGCTCATTGCCATGGCTCCCAGATCCTTCTTGGCGATATCCTTACCGGCCGCCGCGAACTTGGCGATGGCCCCGAAGGGTGTTGCCTTGGACATCTGGCCGCCGGTATTGGAATATACCTCAGTATCCATCACCAGGATATTTATATTCCGGCCGGAAGCGATTACGTGGTCCAATCCGCCGTAGCCGATGTCGTAGGCCCAGCCGTCGCCGCCCAGGATCCATACCGACCGCTTGATAAAGTGGTCTGCCAGGGAAAGCAGGTTTTTGGCGGTGGGTTTGGAATCGCCCTTCAGGGCTGCCTTGAGTTCATCCACCCATTTGCGCTGCTGTTCGATTTCCTCGTCGCTGGCCTGGGCGTTCCCAAGGATCTTTCCGAGGAGGTCGGCCTGGATGCCTTCACCCTTGGCTTTTGCTCCCACTTCCCGGACGTGCTCCGCCAGCTTGTCGCTGGTCAGCCGCATACCCATACCGAATTCGGCGGCGTCCTCAAAGAGGCTGTTGGACCATACGGGACCGCGTCCGTCATCCCGCTGGGCATAGGGCGTGGTGGGCAGGTTCCCGCCGTAGATTGAGGAACATCCCGTGGCGTTGGCGATTACCGCCCGGTCTCCGAAGAGCTGGGACAGAAGTTTTACGTAAGGAGTCTCACCGCAGCCCGCGCAGGCGCCGGAGAACTCAAACAGGGGCTGCTTCATACCGATGCCTTTGGCCAGGCTGAGGTTGAGCAGTTTGGGATCCGTATTGGGGATCTTGAGGAAGAAGTCCCAGTTCGCGGCTTCGGTTTCCCGGAGGGGAATCTGGTGTTCCAGGTTGATAGCCTTTTTGCCTTCCTCGGTCTTGCTCTTGGCAGGACAGATGTTGACGCAGGCGCCGCAGCCGGTGCAGTCCTCGGGAGCCACCTGGAGGGTGAACTTCATGCCTTCGAATTCCTTGCCCTTGGCGTCCACTGATTTGAACGTCGCGGGAGCGCCGTTAGCCTTGTCCGCCGCATAAGCCTTCATGCGGATAACCGCGTGGGGGCAGACCATGGTACAGTTGCCGCACTGGATACAGATATCCGGCTGCCATACGGGGATCTTTTCGGCGATATTCCGCTTTTCGTATTTCGTGGTGGCCGTGGGGAAGGTCCCGTCGTCGGGCATCTTGGATACGGGGAGTTTTTCGCCCCGGGAGGCGATGATCTCTCCGATCACTTCCTTGACGAATTTGGGAGAATCCGCGGGAACCGGGGGCGCCATGTGCAGGCTGCCGCTGGTGGTCTTGGGATAATCAACCTTCTCAATTCCGGCCAGGGCCATGTCAATGGTGTTGATGTTTTTCTTCACCACTTCTTCACCCTTCTTGCCGTAGGTCTTCTTGATGGCCTGCTTGATCAGATCCACCGCTTCGGCTTCCGGAAGAATGCCGGAAATCTGGAAGAAGGCGGTCTGCATGATGACGTTGATCCGCCCGCCCATGCCCGCTTTTTCGGCGATGCTGGTGGCGTCGATCACGTAGAACTTCAGTTCCTTATCGATAATCTTCTGCTGTACTTCCACAGGAAGGTTCGCCCAGATTTCATCCTTGCTGAAGGGGCTCGCCAGGAGGAACGTACCGCCCTTCTTGATCTTGGCGAGCATATCCTGTTTTTCCACAAAACTGAACTTGTGGCACGCCAGGAAATTCGCCTTGGATACCAGGTAGGGTTTCTTGATGGGTTTCTTCCCGAACCGGAGATGGGAAACCGTAATGGTTCCGGCTTTCCGCGAATCGTAGGAGAAGTACCCCTGGGCGTTGTTGTCGGTATTCTCGCCGATAATTTTGATGGAGTTCTTGTTGGCGCCCACGGTTCCGTCGGAGCCGAGTCCGTAGAACAGGGCTTCATGGACCCCGGTTTCGTCCAGTTCAAAATCCTCGTCAAAATCCAGGGATGTATGGGTCACATCATCGTAGATACCCACGGTGAATTTATTCTTCGGCTCCGCCGCCTTAAGGTTGTCGTAAATCGCCTTGGCCATGGCGGGGGTGAATTCCGCGGAACCCAGCCCGTAGCGTCCGCCCACGGTGACGGGGTATTCCTTGAACTGGCTTTTGCCGCCGATCATGGCTTCGCCGATGGCGGTGCGAACGTCTTCGTACAGGGGTTCGCCCAGGGAGCCCGGCTCTTTGGTCCGGTCCATGACCGCAATGGCCTTGACCGTGGAGGGCAGGGCTTTGACAAAGAGGTCCGCGTCAAAGGGCCGGTAGAGCCGCACTTTAAGAACGCCGACTTTTTCCCCCTTGCTGTTGGCGAAATCCACGTATTCTTCCACCGGTTCCGCGCCGGAACCCATGATAATGACCACCCGTTCCGCGTCGGCGGCACCGTAGTATTCGTAGATTTTATAGCTTCTGCCCGAAAGTTTCGCGAACTGGTCCATGTATTTCTGGACGATCGCGGGGACCGCGGCGTAGTACTTATTGACCGTTTCCCGTCCGGCGAAGTACACATCCGGGTTCTGGGCGGTACCGCGGATGGCGGGTTTTTCGGGGGTAAGGCCCCGGGCCCGGTGGGCCGCGACCAGATCGTCGGAAATCATCTGACGCATCACGTCGTAGGAGATTTCCTCTACTTTCTGGACTTCATGGGAGGTCCGGAAACCGTCGAAAAAGTGCAGGAAGGGGAGTTTCGCTTCCAGGGTGGAAGCGTGGGCGATCAGCGCCATATCCATGACTTCCTGAACGTTGTTGGACGCCAGCATGGCAAAACCGGTCTGCCGGCAGGCCATTACGTCCGAATGGTCACCGAATATGGAAAGTCCCTGGGCGGCCAGCGCGCGGGCCGCGATGTGGAATACCGTAGGAGTCAGTTCCCCGGCGATTTTATACATATTCGGGATCATCAGCAGAAGTCCCTGGGATGCGGTGAAGGTGGTGCTCAGGGCGCCCGTTGTGAGGGCTCCGTGCACGGCGCCCGCGGCCCCGGCTTCTGACTGCATTTCTACAACCTGGGGGATGGTATCCCACAGGTTTTTCCGGCCCTGGGCGGAAAACTCGTCGGAGAGCTCACCCATGGGACTGGACGGCGTGATCGGATAGATCGCTATCACCTCACTGAGCGCGTGGGCCACGTGGGCTGCCGCAGTATTTCCGTCAATCATAACCATGTTTTTTTCGGACATTGTTCTTCCTCGTTGGTAGTGTGACACCATTCTAATTGGCACCATGAATTTTTGCAAGCACCGGGCGGGAGAGAACGCTATATTAGTGAAGAAAAATGATAAATACCTGACATTCCGGCGGCAGGATATCCGTGGTAAATGGGGAATTTTCAGAGAAGCATGGGCTGCTATTGCCGGGGCCGTAACGTACGGCACCCCGCGCGGCCTTGTTCCCGCCATGCTTCTGTGCCGCTGCCCGGTATACGGCGGGTATTCTGCCTTTGATGGGGATGGGTATGGAAAACACGTCCGGAAGGGTGTGTTGCCGGGATAGTGATGTGCCTAGGAAAATACCCATAGGATTGGCACACTTCCTGAGGTACTTATTCTTCCCCGTTTTCCCCGGCGGGCCGGGCAAAAAACTGCATCATCTGTATAAAATAGTATATTTTTTTGTACACCTCGGTTATCCGCTGGGCAATGGGCTCCTCCGAGGTGGATTCTATTTCCTTCCAGTTCATGATGAGTTCATGGGGATTTTTCTGGTAATCCTCGAGAATTCCCTTAAAATGCTTGCCGATAACAATCAGGGCCTGAGCCGAGAGGATGATCATCTTCTGGGCCTCTTCGTTTACCGACTTCAGGATAATCCTGATATATTTGGCCTGGCCCTTGTCCCGGTCTACCTTCGCCAGAGCCGCCTTGAGCCGGGAGCCGTTCTCCCCGTTGTCGCTCAGGGCTTCGTCAAAAGCCAGGATTTCCTCGGATATTCCCATAATAGTGTGGAATCCCTCGGACATCTGCTGGGACAAGATCGGCGAGGCCCACTGCCCGCGGATCAGGAACAGATCACAGAGTTCCCGGATATCCCGTTTAAAGAAATCAAGGAGAAAGGCTTTGAGGTAGTTGAGCCCCTGGGCGTGGGTAAACCCGTCCATGCCTTTTTTCAGGTAAATTTCGTTGTTTTTGTCGGTGTAGTACTTCATCCGCTCCACATCAGCGGTGCCGAATACAGCCTTTGCCAGCTGTTCAAGCTGGGCGTTCCGTTTATCGTTGAGAATGCGGTTTACAAGTCCCTCGGTTTCGCTTTTCTTTTTATCCAGAAATGGTTCGACAATATGCTCATCGGGAATCCGGGGCAGGGACTGCCAGTAAGGATCCTTGTCGATTTGTCTGACCATGAGTTCCAGGATTTTCGAACGCTTTATGTCCCGGAGGAGCACCAGAAGCTTGTTCCACTGAGCCAGGGAAACGACGTCGATGTCCCCTTTGTAGTTTTTCAGCACCTCCATGGCGGTTTTCCAGTCCTGGTCGGGGTCCACCGCGTAGGCAATCTCGAGGAAGTCCTTGATATCCTCGGTGATATATTCCGCCCGGATTGCCTCAAATTTCGGCTGGTACGTAAAATTCCGTTCCGACATGTTGGCGTCGAATTTTTTAAGGAGAAAGAAAAAGTCGAAATTGACGAACTGGTTGAACGCCATGATAAGGTTGTAGCCGTCGTCAATGGCCTTAATCCGGGTATTGTCAAACCCGGAAACGAGCTGGCTCAGCTCTTCCCGGAGCTGGCGGGCCAGTTCTTTGGTCTGGACCGTTTTTGCCCGTTCCTCAATAGCCTCTTTGGATAACCGTTCCTGGATACTCAGGAGTTTTTTGTCCATAAAAAACTCAATGGTTATCTGTTTGAGCTGTTCCGATTTCGCCGCGTTCTGGAGAAAAACCTGAGCCGGGGATACGATTTTGTACATATCGTAGAAAAACTTGGCAAAGGGCGGTTCTACCGCTTCCCCCTTTACCTTGTAAAAACGGGCGTATTTATTTTTTGAGAGATCCTTGGTAAGCTGTTTTAAGAGCTTTTTTTTGCCCGATTCAGGGTCATCACCGCCGCCGAACAGGGAAAGAATTTTTTCTAAAAAGGCAATGGCCATATATACCTCTTATTGTAATAACAAGTGCAAAAAAAAACCATGAACCATCGGTTTTATGCTATCTTAAGGGTAAAGTATCGACAAAATGCGAAAATCGTCAATAGATAAACGCCTGCTTAAGGACAATATCCGCGCCGCCGTATCCGCCGCGGGACTGCTTCCGCCGCGGATTCTCGCCCCTTTTGAGCCCGAAACCATCCGCCGGGGCAGTGTTTTTTCCGGGGAAATCCCCGAACAGTACCGCAAAGGCGCTCCCAGCCTCCTGGTTACGGCGCTGCCGTACGGAAATACCCGGGAAAACGGCGGCGTCACGGCGGAATTCCCCGCCGGAACGGCCCCGGGTACGATCGCTCCATTCGCGCAGCGCAATTACTACCGGGAAGCGGTCCGGCGTCTCCAGGGAATTTCCCGGGAATTGCGCCGTTTATACGGCGGGAAGAAATCCGATTACCGGATTCTATGCAATTCCCCGGTTCCGGAAAAACCTTTGGCCGCGGCCTGCGGATTCGGCGCCCTGGGCCGGAACGGGCTTATAATTACCCCCGAAGCGGGATCCCTGGTTATTATTGCCGCCATGACCCTGCCGTTTGAGCTGGAAGGGGACGCCCCGCCGGCGGACACGGCTGAATTTTCCCCCTGTACGGGCTGTGATTCCGCTGCGCCCCCCTGCAAAGCTGCGTGTCCGACCGGGGCTCTCCGGGGAGATGGTTCCATAAACCTTATCCGGTGCATTCAGTGGTACGCATCCGGAAAGGAAGACTCCGTTCCCGGGGATATCGCCGCCCTCTGGGGGAACCGGCTGTACGGATGCACGGAATGCCAGGATGCCTGTGTCCGTAACCGGCGGCCCATCCGCGGGGCGGACACGGCGGAAGGGCCGCTGCCTCCGGCCATGGATACCGGTGAACTGCTGTCCCTCTCCGACGAAGCCCTGAAGGCCCGCTTTAAGGGTACCGCCATGGGCCTTTCCTGGCTGGGGCCCGGGGCAATCCGGCGCAGCGCGCAGCTGGTTTTCAAAGGAACCCGTCCGGCGGACAGCGCCGGCGGCAGCGGTAAACCGGACCGGTGAATAAAAAAGCCCGCTCAAGCGGGCTTTTTCCGTATTCCGGGGCTACTGTTTCCGGGAAGCTGCCCTGATTCCGTCGGATATGGCCGTCATGGTTCCGGCCAGGATGGAGCGGGCGTTTTCGGCCTTTGTTGTGGCGTCGGCCACGGCATTCCGGGCCAGGTCCATTTCGGCCTGTTCGGTAAGGTTCCGGGCGTTGTTTATCTGTTCACCCAGGGTTTCAAAATTTATCCGCCTGTTCTGGGCCGCTCTGGCGGAATTCAGGGCGTTTGACGCCTCATCCGCGGCGCGTTTGGCTTCGGTGATCAGCCGGGTCGCGTCGTCCCTGCCGCGGACCGCCGCCGCCTTTCCGTCCGCAATGGCCTTTTCAGCCGCAGCAGTCGCTTCCTGGGCGTAGGTCTTTGCCGAATCGTACCGTTTCGCGCTGGCTTCCTGCTGCATGCGTTCCAGGGAACTCCGGGCCCGGCGGACCGTGGCTTCGGCGTAGGCTACCGCGTCGGGATCGTTTTCCGCCCGGGTTACCGCGGCCTGGGCCGCTTCCATTTCCTGGGTAGGCGGTTTGGCGCATCCCATGATAGCGGCGGCAATAATCAGGCTCAGTACTATATAAGCGATGTGCTTATGGTTTTTCACTTTCATTCCTCCTCACCGTCTCCGCGGTGCATTTTTTTATATTATCGGACACAACGACGTATATAATTGAAATATAATGCTAAAATCAGTATTTTTCAAAAACTTCGGGCAATTAGCGGTAAATATGAATAAAAAAACGGGCGATTTCCGGCGGGAAAAAAGGGAAAAATACCGGCTGGATCGGTACCCTGATTTTAACACGCTGTACCGGCGTAGACTGTTTTCTTAATAAATTATTGATCACAGGTTTGAGTTTTGTATATTCAGTATTATGCCGAAAATAACATATTAGAAATTTGAACACACAGTTAGGTGTATGCCGAAAAAACGATCATTAATCAGGCTGCTGCTGCCTTTGCTGGCAGGGATTTTCTTTGTTCTCCTGGGGGTATACCTCCTTTTGGGGCCCCGTCTGGGTCCGCATTACGATTTTCTGCTTAAGAAACGGCCGGCGCCGGCTATCGCTCCGGGGCTGATGCTTATCGATACAGGCCGCACCAATGGCCTGGAGAATTTTCTTGATCCCATGACGCTCATTGCGGCCATGGAATGTACCGCGGAACTGGGCGCTGCCTCGGTTCTGGTCCAGGCTCCGGTGCTGGGAATGTCCGCAGGGGGAGCTGAGAATGCCGGAGAACTGCTTCTCCGTTTTGAAGATGAATTCAGCAGGGTTAAAGAGAATATTGATTCACTTTTTACCGCTATCCTGACCGGTTCGGTGGATCCCGCGGATACCGGAAGCTATGTCACCAGCCTGCTTTTTCTGGTGGACCGCAGCAAAGACCGGCTGCTTTCGGACTTATACCGGAACGGCCGGATCGGTAGCGAACAGATCAGCCAGGCCGCTGAGGCCTACGGGCCTGTATGGTTTGCCCGGGATTTTCAGGCATCTCTGTTCCGTCCCGGCGAAGGAGACAGTTCCGGCGCCGGGGAGGCCGCGGATTATCCGGGAAATCCCTGGTATTTCCGGGTTCCCCCGGATCCCGATGGAACGGTCCGGCGGATCCCTCCGGTACTGTATTCCGGCGAGGAGGAACGGGAGTACATTGCCTTTGCTGCGGTAAAGGAAATGCTCCGGCCTTCCGCTGCCGGCCGGGATGAGTGGGGGATGGTCCTGCGGGGGGTGTCGCTGCCGGGAAAAACGGGGAGCGATCTTTTCATACCCCTGGATGAAACCGGAGCGGTCCTTATTCCAATTCTCCCTGAGGGTGCAGTATTCCCGCGGATAGGCCTTTCTGAACTGATCCGCTACGCAGAGCTCGACCGTGAATTGTACCGGATTCTCACGGAAATGCAGCAGCTCGGTTATTTCAGATCCCTGGAACCGGAACAGTATCCGGTGTTCCTGTATGATTTCGCGCTGGACGCCCGGAACAGCCTCCTGATTTCAAAGGATCCCGCGGACCGCGGTGAATGGGTGCTTCTCCGGGAACAGTACCTGGAGGGGCTGAAGTTTTTTTTCTCCGGCCCCGCGGAGTCCGATTTGGTCAACGGGTATGAAGAGATTATTGGATCGGGAGAACTGGATGAAGCCGGAATAGCGCAGCTCGGGGAATTCCGTGACGACCTTATCGCTGTTTTCGCCGGAGCCCGGAACTTGTTTGAGGAATTTTCGTCCCTCCGGGAAAGCCTCGCCGTCCGTCTTTCCGGAGCGTTCTGCGTGTTCGGCGCTCCGGCTTCCGGGGGACATCCGGAAAACGGAGCCGGACCCGTGAACCCTTCGGATACCGAAGCTTCCCTTTTATTCGCCAATACCGTAATCACCGGACAGGGACCGGTGCCGGTTCAATGGCCTGAACTCGCCTTCTGGTCGCTGATTCCGGTGATCCTCTGCGCCCTCCTGGTCTGGCGCTGCGGTCCCTGGCTCAGTCTTTTCCTGGGAATTGTTTTCAGCACCGTCGCGGGGATCGTTTTTTCGTATATATTTATTTACAGCGGACGCTGGATCGATCCTCTGGTTCCTGCCGCCGGGGTTTTTGCCGCGGCCGCGGCGGCCGCCGTCCTGGGATTAATCCTGAAGCGCCGGGACCGGTCCCTGTTCCGCCGGGCCTACGGCCCGTATGTATCGGGAAAAATTCTGCGGCGCATCGTCAGGGCCGGCCGCCCGGAACCCTCCGAAACGATTACCCTGGACGCGGTCATTGTGGCGGTCCGTTTCCCTGATTTATTCAGCAGGGAAAGCAGGGATAATCCCTCAGCGTCCGCCGGAATGGTGCGGGGCTACCGGGACACGGTTTCCCGCATACTGAAAGACGCGGGCGCGGCCATGGTCGGAAGCGACGGTGACCTTGTGCTGGCCGCCTTCGGCTCTCCTTTGGACCGGCAGCACTCCCGGGCCGGCAAAGGGGCCCGCCCGGAGCTGCCGCCGGAAAATCACAGTGCGGCGGAAGGAACGAAAAAAAAGCACGGAAAACATATCCGGAAAATCTCTGATTCTTTGGAAAAGGCCCTCCGCACCGCGGCGGATATTTCCGAAAACGACGAAGCCCGGTCATGGTATTTTGGAATCGACGCGGGAGAGTGCGCGTTTATGTATTCGGAGGCCTTCGGGTACGCGGCTTTCGGCCATCCGGTAGTACGGGCGCGGCTCCTGTCCAGTATTGCCTACCGGTATGAATCCCGGGTTCTGATCAGCGATACGGTTTATGACCGGCTGTCCCGGCAGAATGCCTTTGCCGGGGATACACCGGCGATCAGGAAACTGGATACCATGACCGAGCGGATTTCCGGGAAAGAAGAAGAGTTTTTCGGTATCTTCCCCGGCGGGCCGGCCGGGGATACATAAACCGGATTACCGCCGGGCGGACAGGTTTCTGATGGGGCCTTCCATGGCCCTGAGCCGGACAACCCTGCCGCCGCCGTGCTCCGGAAAAGCCCGGTAGCGTTTCCCGTCATCCGAAAAGGGAGACGCCTTTTCTCCGGGGAACGGGGGATACCGTTTCTGAGTCCACCGGATGGATTCATCCTTTAGACTCATGTCCGGACTGGACGGATCAAAGTAAATATACGATTCGTGGGCGCCCCGTTCAGACAGGGGCGCCTCATCGGTGCATTGGACGTACCGGATAATTCCCTGGTCCCGGTCCACGGACTGGATCACCGCGGAATGCACCATGGAACCATCCTCCCCGCGGAAGAGAAGCACGTCACCGGGCCTGAGATTGCCTACCCGGTCGGTCACGGCAATAATCTCCGGACTCCGGGAATTGAAAAAAGCCGTTCCCGCGTAATACGCGGGGTCCGCGTTCCGGGGAGCTCCCAGGGCTGTCCGCAGCGCTCTGCCGAGATCGAGCCCGCCCTTGCGGGCCGTATAACTGAGTACATGCCAGACGAATCCCGAACAGTCCAGCCCGACCCATCCGACGCAGTAGAGGTAATTGTAGACATCACTCTGGGTTATTTCGTTACCCTGATTGAGCACATAGGGCCGGTGGGGCAGACCCCGGTAGGAGCCGGCCTTCATTCTGGCAATATCGAATATATCCCGGGATGTGGTCCAGGTCCGTTCCGGAATATCGAAGATGACCACCTTCTCCCTGCCGTCCTGGAGGGTTTTTGCGTATTCCCTGAAACCATCGCTTTCAAGGATTTCAGTAATAGCCTCCCACAGGAATGCCGGGCCCGCCTTGCCGCCGCCGACGAATTCCCACGGCTGTTCCGCAAGTTCCGCCCGTTCATAGTTCTGGGCAAAGGGCAGCCTCAGGTTCATTACCCGTTCTCCGATGATAAACGTTCTGAAACACTGGCGGTAGGCTTCTTCGATGGCGGATTCAACACCATTGCCCCAAATCCGGGAAGGATCGGCGAACGAGGAAAACGCTTCCGCCGCGGTATCGTCAGCGTGTAAAACCGGCGGCAAACACGCGGATGCCAGGAAGAACAGAATTATTGAACTATAGAAGGAAATACAATTTCCAAAGCAGAGAGTTACCCGTTTTAGCGGCGCCATAATGTAATTATCGGGAATTCAGCGGAATATGTAAAACCTGACTGGGTTCAGCGCATACCGGAGTTTGGGTGAGGGGCCCTCAGGACTGGCTGGTCCCGGCGGTGCCGCTTTGTTTTGCGGGTCCGCTTTGGTGCCCCGCGGAGACTCATTCCTGTGACGGAAAAAGAGCCCAGAGCATTTCGGTCTTGGTGTTCGCGACATTGACCACTTCATGGTTTTTTGACGCGTCAAAACAGATGCTGTCGCCCTCATTGAGAATATACACACCGTCTTCCAGTTCGACCCTGAGTTTGCCGGACAGTACAAACCCAAACTCATAGCCCGTGGCTCCCTTGGGGTTCAGCTCCGGCGACGCTTCCGTACTGGTGCCGATTTCGAGAATATTGTAGGTGACACTGAATTTATCGAGGTTTTTGCTCGTCAGAAGGTACGCGTTCCAGCCTTTGTTTTTGCTGAGCACGGAACGGTCGTTGGCCCTGACCACGGGGCTGTCGAAACGGTCGAGTTCACCCCCGAAAAAATTGACCACATCGACTTTCAGGGCGCCGGCAAGAGCCTTAAGGGTATTGAGAGAAGGGTTCCCCTTATCGTTTTCGATCTGGCTGATCAGACTGGGAGTAATGCCGGACAGGGACGCGACGTCCTTAATGGTTAGCCCGCGTTCCTTTCGGATAAATTGTATATTACGGCCGACACTCACTGAAATCCATACCCGCTTGTTGTTAGTATATTACTTTTTAATATAAATTCAAAGTTTTGGCAAGGGTTTTATTGAATAACTGTATGAAATAATATTTAATAAATACAAACAAATCCATATAATATTTAATATATACTATCTTTTTTGAAATTATTATTTGACTATTGTAAAATACGGTGCTAGCATAATGGAGATATATTAGGGGGATATCTAATATATTAAATATTCAATCTGTCTGATTGGGTGTTTTATTTTCAGGATTGTATATGAATGTGAAGGGAGGTTCGAGTCATGAAAGCAATTCAAAAATTGGCGGGCGCTCTTGCCGCGGCGGTGCTGGTACTGTCGTTTGCTGCCTGCGGAGGGTCGGGAAGTAAGTCCTCCGGAGAATCCGCGGACAGGTCCGTGGCAAGAACCCAGCCTCTGACCCTGCGTCTGGGTTGTCTGGGGAGCGGCCGTGAAGATGACTGTCAAAGCTATCCGATCGGAAAATTCAAGGAAATTGTGGAAAGCCGTTCCAATGGCATGATCAAGGTCGATGTGTTCCCCGACGGGCAGCTCGGCGGAGAACCGGATATGATGGACCAGGTCCTGACGGGTTATCTCGATGTGGGCTGCCTCTCGGCCAATGTCCTCGCGACAGTCTGGCCCCAGTTATACGTGTATAATCTGCCCTTCGCGTTTTCAAACCTCACCGAATTCTGGCAGGTATGCGGTTCGGAAAACCCCGAATTCCTGAACGCTGTTACCGCGGCGGTTGACGGCAGCGGTAAGGCTAAATTCATTTCGTCCTTCTCCGCGGAATTCCGGGGCTGCCAGAACACGAAGCGTCCCATCCGCAAACCCGCGGATTTCAGGGGATTAACCTTCCGGGTAATGGCCGGCGAGATTTTTACGGATATTTTCCGCGCCCTGGGCGCGTCCACCGCAACGGTACCCTTTGGTGAGCTGTATACGGCCCTCCAGCAGGGCGTCGTCGACGGGGAGGATATCGGATTTTCCATGTTCTACGACAATAAGCTGTACGAAGTAGAAAAGTACGCCACCCAGTTCAACATTACCCCTACGGTCAATGCCCTTATTTTCTCGAACAGCGCCTGGAACAAACTCAGTGACGCGGAACGGGCCATTATTTACGAAGCTGCCGCGGAAGCGGAGAAGCGGAGTTTTGATGTGGTGAACAATGTTCTGAGCGTCAAGTATTTTGAACCCATGGCGGAGAAGGGTGTAACGGTTATTAAAAACTCCGATCTTACCGCGGATGAAATCAACGCATGCCGGGAAGCGGTCAGACCGGTGTGGACAAAATTCGAGCCTGTCATCGGTTCCGCTGTCTACAGCGCGTTTTCCAGCTCCGTGGACCGGGTCCGTTCCGCAGCAAAATAATTCTTACCGCTGCCGGGATTAATCCGCGCGGCGGTGTGATACGTAAAATTTTCCAAGCCTCCGGAACCGACGGTTCCCGAGGTGTATCAACGGCAAATTAATGGAGTGACTGATAATGAACAAATCCTATTCAAAAGAACTTGCGGAACTGCTTACCAACCTGCGGTATGAGCAGATTCCCCAGGAAGCCATAGACCAGGTTAAAAGAATAACCCTGCATGTCATCGGGGCATCGATCGGCGCGGTCCCGATCGACCAGACGAAAAAAACCGTGGAGATCACCCAGCGGAAGGGCGGGACCGAGGAAGCGACAATCTGGTGCAGCAACGGCAAAAAGGTTCCCATGGAAGAAGCGGCATTTGCCAACGGCACCATTGCCGACATCATGGACTGGGAAGACTGCAGCTGGACGGGCCATCCTTCGGCGGGCGCGATTCCCGCGGCTCTGGCCGTGGCGGAAGCGAAAAACCTGAGCGGAAAGGATTTTATTTTAGCGGTTGTTGCCGCCTATGAAGGATATCAGCGTATCGCCATGGCCGCGCAGCCGAGCCGGGATTACGTTATGAGCGGCCAGGGCTGGGGGCTTGTAAGCTGGCAGATCTTTTCCGCGTCCATAGCCGCAGCCAAACTGATGGGATTAAACAGTGCCCAGATGGAACAGGTATTCGGCGCGTCTCTGTACAATGCCATTGTGGCCTGCAACAAGCACGGCGAGGGTCTGGCTAAATCCGATATCTACCATTACGCCCATGGTTTCTGCGCCCGCAACGGGGTTGTTTCCGCCATCCTGACAAAAGAAGGCTTCGATAACTGCTACCGCGCCCTGGATGACGCGGACGGTTTCTGGCACATGGTTTCCGATCAATGCGACTGGGAATGGCATACCAAAGAATTCGGAACACGGTGGCTGATCAATGAAACGTACCTCAAACATTGGCCGGCGAACATGTGGGTACAGACACCGCTGGAAGCCCTGGACCGGATCATGAAGCGGACCCCCTTCAAAAAAGAAAATGTCAAAGCGATTCGGGTGAGCCCGACGCTTCCCTTTATCTGCGGGGATTATTCCAAAACAACCAGGGGAACCCTGGATGCTCAGTTCAGCATAGCCTATTGCCTTACCGCGTATATCATGGATCCGAAGATGAGCGCCGCCTGGTTCAGCGAGGAGATGCGCAACAACCGGGAGCTTATCGACTTCACAACGAAATTCTCCTACTTCGGTGAGAGCCGGATCCCCTATGATAATTTCGCGATCTTCAAGAGAGGTGACTTCCCGGAGGTAACCGTTGAGATCGAGCTGAATGACGGGAGTGTGCTTACCGAAACCATGAGTTATCCCAAGGGCCATCCGAAAAACAACTTTACCCTTGCCGAGGAGTACGATCATTTCCGCATGTGCTGCGGTCCCTATATGTCCTCCGGCCAGATTGAAAAGATGATCGCCTTTATCGACACGCTGGAAACCGCTGAGTCAATGCGGCCTTTCGCGGAAATGGGGGCGATCCGGTAACGGATCCGGTGCTAATAATCGGAACCCGGTATCCCTCCGCGGAATACCGTTCGGGATGCCGGGTTCAGTAAGGGAGCGGGTTTAAATATGAAAACCGGTAGTATTGTTCAGAAAGCCGTAAAGACCTGGTGCTGGTTCTACGACAGGGCGGAGATGCATTTTCTTACCCTGTTTACCCTGATTACCGGCGCGCTTATTATGGTTGAAATTGTGATCAGGGCCTGCGGTCTGCAGGGGTTCCGCTGGATGGAGGAACTGGGCCGTTTTATGCTGGTAACCACCACATTAATCGGATGCAGCAACGCGGTTAAAAGCAACGGGCACATGGTTATGGATGCTCTGTATAGCGTGCTGCCCCGGCGGGTTTCCAATGGTGTACGGGCGTTATCCTTTCTTATCAGCGCGGTCCTGTACCTCTACCTCGGCTGGTACGCATTTCAGTGGATGCTGAAGCTTAAGGAAATCGGAAAAATGATGGAAAGCGTCCGCTTCCCGTCATACGTAATGTGGGTTTTTGTTGCGGTTGCCCTTATCACCATGGGCGGCCGGTACGTCATACAGTTCGGCCATGGCGTGGTCAAGGTTATCCGCAACGAAGAAAGCCTGCCCACGGAGACTGAAGCGGAAGTGAATAAAGCTTTCCAGGAAGAAGATCAATAGAACCTTTGAATCCGTACTGTGTGTATGGTCCGGGTTCCGGAATTTCCTGTTTGCCGGGATTGAAAACAATCCGGTAAATCTGATCGGGGGAAAATACGTTGTTAAGCAGTGTCCTTATTATATTTTTTGTTTTGCTCATTTTAGGCGTACCCGTGGCCCATGTCGTCCTGGCGGCGGCAACCAGCGGTATCCTTATGAAAGGCGGAGACGGCACCATCATAGCCCAGCAGCTCGTACTCGGGGCGAACAGCTATATTCTGCTGGCGGTTCCTTTTTTTATCGTCTCCGGGGATATCGCCGCCAAGGGAAATACCTCGGAAAAAATCGTCAACGCGATTAACGCCTTTCTCGGAAGAGTCCGGGGCGGTCTCGGTATCGCCACTATTTTTGCCTGCGCGGTCTTCGGGGCTATCACGGGATCGGCCATGGCCTGTGTCGTCGCCATCGGCGCGCTGATGCTTCCGAAGCTTCTGGAACGGGGATATCCCCGCCTCCTGGTGATTGGCATCCTTACCTGCGCCGGCACACTGGGAGTCATGATACCGCCGAGCATTCCCATGCTTCAGATCGCCATTGCCATGCGCACCTCCGTGGGGGCGCAGTTTACCGCTGGCTTTATACCGGGACTGCTCACCGCCGCACTCATGAGTATTTATGTGTATTTCGTCGCCAAAAAAATGAATCTGCCCATTGAGGAGAAAGTTCCGTTCCGGCAGAAAATGAAAATCCTCAAGGACAGTTTCTGGGCGCTGATGTTTCCGGTCATTATTCTCGGGGGAATCTACTCAGGGCTGACCACCCCCACCGAAGCCGCGGTGGTGTCGGTGTTTTACGTAATCTTCGTGGAGCTCGTTATTTACCGTACGATAAAGGTGAAGGACCTGTACAGGATTATCGGCGCGTCCGTGGTTAACGCCGCTACATTGACATTGACCATTGCTACCGCTCAGGTTTTTGTGTGGCTCCTGACCACCGAAAAGGTACCCCTCATGCTGTACGAAGCGATCACCGCGACGATCACCAACCGGTACGTCCTTCTGTTTGCCCTCTGCGGCCTGTTTTTTATTGTCGGCTGTTTTACCAACGTTGCCACGGTGGTAATTATCCTCGGCCCCATGCTGCTCCCGGTACTTCAGTATTTCGAAATCAACCTCATTCAATTCGGCATCCTGGCTGTCATGATGGCCCAGATCGGTTTTATAACTCCGCCTTTCGGCCTCTGCCTATTTGTTTCAATGAAAATGGCGAAGAGCAGTATGGGGGAGGTTATCCGGGGATCCTATCCCTTTATCATCGCCATGTTCGCAGCAACCCTGCTGCTGCTGTTTATTCCCCAGCTCAGTACATTCCTGCCGGATCTTATTTTTAAATAAAGTTCCCTGATTGTTAGGAGGAAAGGGGAATGGTTCGGAGCGAAAAGAAGAGCCCGTTGTTCAGTAAAAAATATCTTATGGGTATATCCGTAAATCTTATGGTATGTACCTTCGGGCAGATGCTGATGTGCGCTATGCCGCTGCTGATTGCCGGCGGCGGTCATGGTATCGGTTATTCCGGATTGGCGGTATCGGCCTTTTCCTTTGGGGCGGTGCTTTTCCGGCCTATAACGGGATGGCTGGCAAGTAAACTGCCGGGCCGGAAAACCGTCAGCTTCTGTCTCATATTTTTTTCCGTGAGCTGTCTCGTCCTGTTCTGTTCTCCTCCGCTTTGGCTGACCATAGTTTTCCGGGCGGCCCAGGGTATCGTCATGAGCATCTACGGAACTATCTACGGGGCTTTGGTGTCTTATCTGATACCTTCCGACCGTTTTCAGGAAGGAATGGGGTATTACAGTATTGGTGTGCCTGCCATGTCTTTTCTTGGGCCGGCCCTGGGACTTGTGGCCATAGAACTAGCGGGCGAACGGGTGATGTTTCTTTTTTTGGCGTTCTTTACTTTTGCGGCGGCATTCATCTGTTACCGCCTCGATGTCAGGGATGAACCGGTAACACCGCCGCTGCCCAAGGGTGAGACAAATCTCTTTAGGATAACCTTCGCCGGTGAGGCTTTTTTCCCGTCAATCATGCTTATGCTTGTGTTTGTTGCCCACACCAGCCTCGTTTCTTTTCTGTCTATTTTCGCCGCGTCCCGGGGGTATGAAGGAACAACCACTTTTTATCTGCTTGCCGGTGCCGGGATTATTGCCGTGAGGCTTGTGTTTACGATGATACCTTTCCGGTTAAATGAACAGACATTGATCATCCCGGCTTTGGCTGCCCTCGGTGTTTGTACTTTGGTCATGGCTCACCTGCCGCAGGGGATTATGCTGTACTGTACTGCCCTGGTTTATGGCTGTTCCCTGGGAATTGTACAGCCGGGCTTGATTGCCGATGCCATTGGAAGAAGTCCTCCGGAACGGCGGGCCGCCGCAACCGCGACCTACTACCTTGCCCTTGATCTGGGGGCCGGTGTGGGCGGTCTGCTCTGGGCTGCCGTCGCCCGGGCGGGCGGATACATCCCGGTATATTACCTGGCGTCAGTCATCATATTCACGGTGATGATTATTCTGGTTTTCGTTCCGGCGCTCCGGACCGCGGCGGAAAAAGCATCCTGAAGACACCTTTCCCGCTTAATCCCTGATCACCGGGGATACGCTTTTTCCCAGACTTCCAGGGCACCGTATTCTTCCATAAGTTCCCGCAGTTCATCAATGGTGGGACTCCCCTGCATGGGGCCGTGTTTTGAAACCGCGAAGGAACCCACCGCGTTGGCGAATACCGCGCTGTCCCGGAGGGTCAGGCCTTTCTCGCGGGCGCAGATAAACGCCGCGTTGAAACTGTCACCGGCCCCGGTGGGGTCCACGGGTTTTACCCCGTCAAAGGTCGGCACCTGGTAAGGCCCTTCGGCGCGGGACGCTACGGTGCAGCCCTTGCTTCCCTGTTTGATGCATACCACTTCCGGGCCCATTTCCAGCCCCCGTTCTATGGCTTTTTCGACCGAATCGGTTTCGAAATAAACCAGGGCTTCTTCTTCGCTAGGCATAAAGTGGCGGGCTTTTTTTATAAAGGAACCGTACTGGCTTTTGGCGGTTTCCAGGGACATCAGCTCCGGCCGGAAATTCGTATCGAAACTCAGGGACCCGCCGCCGGCAAGGATATGGTCGATGACCTGGACACCGTATTCCTTCCAGATGGATTTTTCCCCCAGGAGCGTGCCGTTGATGTGGATCCACTTTGACTTCGGAAGACCCGGGAGTTCGAATTCCGGTACACCGTCAAAAGTGACGGCCGAATAATCGCTTACGTAATTGAACATCCGGGACCCGTCGCTGCGGTACATGACAAAGGCGATACCCGTGGCGATTTTATCGGTAATAAGGACGTGGTCGAGGTTAACCCCGTCATCCTGCATCCGTCTGTAGGCAACATTGCGGCCGAAGAAGTCGTCGCCGCTCACCCCGATAAACGCTGCGTTCAGCCCCAGGCGGGCGGCGGTGCTGATGGTGATGGCCGACGCGCCGCTGGGGTAGGGCCCCATGATGGGATAAATCTCATCCAGAGGCATATCCACATCGGGCCGGATGAATTCAACAATGAGTCCCCCCAGGGAAATGATGTCGAACATGATGCTACTCCTTTACGGCTCCGGAGGTCAGCACCTGTACCACATAGCGCTGGAGGAGCCAGAAAATCAGAATCGGCGGAATAATCGTAACCACCGTGATGGCCGAGACAATGTGGGTATCCACGGTGGCCCGGCTTTCCTGGTACAGGTAGATTCCCACGGACATGGGCATCTGCTTCGTGCTTGACAGCAGGATAAAGGGTATGAGGAATTCCGACCAGCTCATGAGGAAGGTAAAAATAAACGCCGAGAATATGCCGCTGGCGGAAATGGGCAGTACGATCCGCAGCAGGGACTGTATCCGGGAGCAGCCGTCAATCATGGCGGATTCCTCAATGGAATAGGGAACCGAGTCGAAAAATCCCTTAAGAAGATAGGTGATGAAAGGAATCTGGGCGGCAATATACACCAGCGCCGTGCTGAGGTGGGTTCCCAGGAGTCCGATCTTCGTAAAGTACCGGTACATGGGGATGATAATAATCATCGGGGAGATCATTTTAAACAGCAGAATAATGATCATAATCTGCTTTTTGAATTTCATCCTGAACCGGGACAGCGCGTAGGATCCGGGGATCGCGATGATCAGGCAGCCCAGGCATGTATACAGGGACAGCAGCACCGAGTTCTTTAAAAAACCGAAGACTTCGCTGCCTCTGAAAATATACTTGTACGCTTCAAATGAGATGGGATTCGGGAACAGCTGGGGCGGGTTCGTAAATAACTGCTGGGGTGTCCGGAACGACAGGGACACGAGCCACAAAACCGGTCCGCCGAATACGAAAATTACCAGGATATAAAAAAAGACGATTACGATTCTGGTAATCATTGTGTTTTTCTTGGAATCAACCGTTGCCATGGCACTGTCCTTTACTACTTGGTTTCGCCTTTTCTGATAAAAGACATATTGTATAAAACCGCACTGATAAGATTGATCATGAGCAGCACCATGGACAGGGCCGCGCCCCTCCCGAGGTTCATCCGTTCAAAGATCGTACGGTAGACACTTAATGCCAGAACCTCCGTGGACCGTCCCGGTCCGCCGGCGGTCAGAGCCATGATGAGCCCGAAGGAATTGAATGTGTATATTGTCGCCAGGGACAGATCCGTAAACAGGAACGTCCTGAGGGACGGCAGCGTGATGTACCGGAATTTCTGGAATCCGTTGGCGCCGTCCACCATAGCCGCTTCGTACAGTTCCTCGGGGATCTGCTGAAACCCCGAATACAGTATGAGCATACTGAAGGCGGTGCCGCACCATATATTAGCAATGGTTACCGAAATGATGGAAAGGTATTCACTGGACAAAAACGCGAGGTTGTGTCCGATGAGCAGCCTCATCACATAATTAATGATACCATAATCAAATTCACTGAGAAGGATTTTCCAGATGATCCCGATTGCCGGTGCGGGTATGATCCAGCAGGAAAGCACCACGGTTCTGGTGAATACCGCTCCCTTGATACCGAGTTTCTGCCCGGTATGTACCAGGAATGCGATCAGCAAACCGATAAGCACCTGGAAGATAAGGCTTCCGATAACATAAATGAAGGTAACCTTCATTATCTGCGCGAAATCCTTAGTCGTAAAGAATGAAATATAGTGGAAAAATCCGTACCGGGTCGGATCCCGTATCAGGGTCGCGTTGGAAAAACTGAGCCGGGCAACATCCAGCATGGGGTATAGATAGAAAATTACCAGGGACAGGAGAACCGGCAGCAGCCATAGCCAGGGGTATTCCTGAATATTTTTTCTTCGCATAATAACGTTCTCCAACAAGATGAAGTGTGGGTTCAAAGAGCAGCCCTGTAATTCAGTCAGAATACAGGGCTCGTTACAAATAGACCGGCGCATGGAAAAGCGCGCCGGCCTGCGGAAAAATACTACAGATTATAAACCGACATTACCTCATTCCAGGCATCATCGAGAGCCTGTTCCGGGGTTTTGGTCCCCAGGATCACTTCGCCGATTGCTACCTGCATGGCCAGGGAAATATCGGAGTACGAAGCCGCCGCCGGTCGGAGCCTGGCGTACTGGAGCATCTCGAAGGATTCCTGTTTGGTCCGGCTGGTTTCGGTGGATACCCAGTTCTCGGCTACATTCTTGAAGGTGGGGATTCCGTCTTCGGAAGCCGCCAGCATACCTTCGACTCCGCCGTATACGTGCCACAGGAAGTCGATAGCCTTCGCCCGGAGCTTGGGATCCTGTTCCAGGACCACCATGGACCATCCGCCGGCGCCCGATACGGGCCGCTGTCCTGCCTGGAGTGTGGGGATAGGAGCTATGGCGTAGTTCTCGAATTTTTCATCACCAATGACCAGCGGAAGCGTCCGGTCAATCCATCCGCCGGTGAGAATAAACGGGGGCATGCTCATATTGACCGCCGCGTTCAGGTCACCGCTTCCGGCGATGCTGGCCACTTTGCTGGGCATAATGCCTTCATCCACCAGACGTTTGTACAGTTTAAGGCTGTCCAGCATAATCTGCTTGTTTCTGCCTTCCGCGAAGACCGGCTTGCCCGAGGCATCCACCAGCTCGCCGCCGGCCGCCCAGAACATGTTCACAAAATAGAAGAAAGTATTTTCGTGGCGTCCCCCCTGGGTGAGGATACCTTCGGTAGCCCGCCCCTGGGACTGGAGACGCTTGGTGATGCTGATCAGTTCGTCCCAGGTCTTGGGCGGAGCATCCATCAGGTCTTTCCGGTACCAGAGAACCCGCACATCGGTGTAAACAAAATGTGCAATCATGCTGCCGTTTTCATCGGTGCAGAATTCCCGGTAGGACTCAAAGTAGTTATCCAGTTCGCCTTTGGTCAGGTAGGGATCAAAAGCCTGGGGGGTCTGTTTAAAACCGGCTTCCTTGTCCAGGAGTTTCGGCAGGAAGAATGAGTCCACATGGGCGATAGAAGGAGCGTTTCCCGCCTTCATGGATTCATAGATTTTAACCATAAACTCATTGGTTTTCTCTGCGGGAATTTCAATGTCGACCTGAACCTTGGTATCGGGATTTTTCCTCGCCCAGCTTTCAATCCGTTCGGTTATCCGCGCGGCGGTCCGGGGATAATTGGAGCTGGGGCTGAGAACCCGGTACGTCCAGAACGTGATGGTGTTCTCCGCGTTGGGATTGCCGTAGACTTCGGGTTTTACCAGGTTTGCATTCTGGGAAATAGTCCAGGCTGCCTGATTGGAAGAACCGGACGATGACGTTCCGCCGCCGCCGCTGCATGCGGTAAACAGAAGAACACATCCGGCCCCTACGATTACCATCAGGTTTAGAAGTTTTTTCATCTTCTCCTCCTTATATTTTGCCGTCCGGAATACCTTCTGATATTCCGGAACGCCTCGGTGCCATACGCGCTGTTTGTACCGCTCTCAAGTTCAAAAACGGCATGGCTCCAGGTTAAAATTTATTGCGGACCTCCGGCTACCGTTCCGAAAAGTCCCTGATCAAGGCCGCCGGGTTATTTATTCCCGCAGACCTGAATCACATAACCGCGGGTTTTGGGCCCGTCGAGTTCCGCCAGATAAAATTCCATCCGCGAACCCAGTTTGAGTTTTCCGTCCTGTATCGGAGCGTACGCAAAATACCCCATGAGAATACTCTTCATATGGGCGGGCGCGTTGTAGGCTATACAGCCGTCGGAGGGCAGATAGTGGTTATGGATGTAGTCGCCGTTGTCCGGGGCGAGTTTTTCCATGTGCCGCAGGATATCCTCCTCAACACAGGGGAAGCCTTCGTTCATTACGACACTCACTGTGGTATGCTTGGACATGATGTGCACAAAGCCGTCTTTTATTCCGGACTTCTCAACACATTCATTAAGCTGGTCCATGAGGTTGATGAGCTGGGTCCTTCCCTGGGTAATTATCTTGAATTCATACAACTCTATATGCATTGTTATCCTCCGTATGCGCCGTTAAGCAGCCGCTGGGCATTGTCGTTAAAGAGGTACCGTTTCGCCTTGTCGGAGACAGGCCATTTTTCAATAGCGGCTTTCATGCTTTCCATCCGGACCCGGGGGTAATTGGACCCGAAGATGATTTTTTCCCGGATGCTCTTTTCGAGAATCGACGGGGAAATGATCTTCTCATGGATGAACGCCGCGTAGGCGTTGGGGTTGTCGAAGTAGGCCATGGAAGTATCCATATAGATGTTGGGAAACTTGATGGCCAGCAGGGCCGCTTCCATAACCCAGGGAAAAGCCATATGGGCCATGACGAAGTTGATCTTCGGATATTTTATAGCCAGGGCTTCTACATCCTTGGGTGTTGAGGCGTACATGCTCATATCCGGGGTAAAGGAATAGCCCACATGGAGCACCACCGGCCACCTGTATTGTTCCACCAGGCGCCACATGGGATGGTCCAGGGTTTCATCCAGGCTGAATCCCTGGAGGCCCGGGTCGAGCTTGAGACCCACCAGCCCCATGGCTTTGGCGTCCTCCATATCTTTGAGAGCACTTTCCTTTTTCGGGTCCACGCTGGCAAAGCCGATAAAGTTGTTATTCATGCCCAGGAGGGTCTTAACTTCCTGGTTGGTGAGCAGCGCTTCGCCTTTGGTCCGTTCGCAGTCTACGGGAAGTATGACGAGCTGGTCGATCTGACCGCAGTTCATGCGGACCTGGATTTCATCGATGGGTTTGGAACCGTAGGGATACTTTGAGTTGGGATAAATAAAATACTTTCCTATTTTATCCCATTTTTCCTTGTTCTTAATTCCGTCAACAAAAATGATATGGGTATGAAAATCAATCATAACGTGCTCCTAATACTCGACCTTCCACATATACCGCCGTTCCGAAAGAGGGTGGTTGCGGATACTTGCCAGTTCTTCGGCGTACTGCCGGAGAATAACCGTCAGGAAAATATGGTCAAAAAACTCGCATACGTTTTTTCCGATTTCCGGCAGGCCCAGCTCCTGGGCGTCAAGGGTGATGAATTTTTTTCCGTATTTCTCAAGGAATTTCAGTGCCCTAAGATCCAGCGGCCGGGTCCGTCCCGAGGATTTGAGCAGGATAAAGGGAACATCCGGTTCGGTGATTTCAAAGGGCCCGTGGAAATATTCACCGGAATGGATGGCCGAGGAATTGATCCACTGCATTTCCATAAGTATGCAGATCGCGTAGGAATAGGCCGCGGACATGCCGGTGCCGCTTCCCATGGTGTAAATTATTTTTTCGTCCTTGTAATCCCGGGCAAAGGCTTTAGCGTTTTCCGCGGTGGCGGCTTTGGCTTTGCCGGTTACGGCATTCAGCTTGCCGCAGGCCTGACAGAATTCATCGTAATGGGCGTAACCTTCAACCTGGTGCAGTATCTCCGCGGCGATCCGCATGACGGTCACCACATTGGAGTTCTTCTGGTCGGCGTCGGGCCCCCATTCATAGGGCAGCACAAAATCGCCGTATTTGCTCAGGGGAGAATCCTGCTCAAAGGTCAGAGCTATGGAAGCGGCCCCCAGTTCCTGGGCTTTCTTCGCGGCTTCCACGGTTTCGGGGGTGTTCCCCTTGTGGGAGATGGTGACTACCACGGAGTTTTTTCCGATATATGACGGCGTGGCGTGGACGAATTCATTTGCCGTGTAATGTCCCGCCCGCAGTTTCTTTGATTCACTGTCGAGGAAATACTTGGCGGGATACAGTGTTGAAAAAGATCCGCCGCACGCGACAAAGGCTACACTCTGTATGCCCCCGATTCCATTTTTCTTTTCTACGATCTTGGTGATCATTTCCCCGATCATTATTCCATCCTCCTATTCTATTATTCTTGCATAAAACGTCATATAACGTTATGCTACATGCTATAACGTTATTTTTGAAAAAGCAAGAAAAAATTTACTGCAAATAGTAAAAATATCCAAACACCGGCGGGGCGCGTTCCGGTATATTTTAGGAGGCGTTTAATATTTTTTCATTAATCGATATAGTTGGGTATGGAAGATGCGCGGGCAGGAAATAAAAATGAAGAATGATTTACTGATGAATGATATGGTTCCCCTTTACCGGCAGATTACCGAAAGGATCAAGGAAGCCATCAGGAACCGTGAGTACAAACCGAATGAGCGTATCCCCGGAGAACCTGAACTCATGGAGTTTTTCGGGGTCAGCAGGATCACCATCCGAAAGGCTATGACGGAACTTGAGAATGAAGGACTGCTCGTAAAAAAACAGGGGAAGGGAACCTTTGTTTCCAATGTGATTGTGTCCTCTACCCTGGATGAGCTCAACGGTTATACCCAGACCCTCCGCAGGATGGGCTACACCCCGGGGCGCAAACTCCTCCACAGGGAAATACTCAAGGAGTTCGACGATACCGTCCGGGAAAAGCTCAACCTCGGTCCGGCGGATGAGATCATCCATATCAAGCGCCTGTTCCTCGCGGACGGGGATCCCGTTGTTCTCGAAGATGCCTACTACCCGCTCAAGTTCCGCTTCCTCTACGAAGAAGATCTCAATACCCAGTCGACCTATACGCTGTTAAAGGAAAAGGGCGGGGTTATCCCCTTTAAATCGGAAAAGATAATCGGCATAGAACACGCCTCCAGGGATGTGGCATCCTATCTGGCGCTTAAAAAAGGATATCCCCTGCTTCTGACCCACGAAACCGTATTTGAGCAGAACAACACCCCCATCCATTATTCAATCTGCCGCTCCATCGGTGAACGGGTTAAGATCCGGATGGTGGCCTGCGCCTCCGTGGGGGTCAATGTTTCTTCCTATGAACTGCGGCGCTCCGCCCCGGCAGCGCCGGAGCAGTAAACCGCCGCCCTAGAGGTTGTCCTTCTCAATATCCTTGAAGTACCGGACCGTGCCGACCTTGAGCTCATCCGTGGCGGCATCGTCGCATACAATGACGGCTTTAGGGTGAAGCTGGAGGCATGAAAGGGTCCACATGTGGTTGATCCCGCCCTCAACGGATTCCCTCAGCGCCCGGGCTTTGCCGTGTCCGCTGGCGATAATAACCACTTCCCTGGCGTCCATGACGGTCCCCACGCCCACGGTAAGGGCCGTGGTGGGAACCTTATTGATGTCCCCGTCAAAGAAGCGGGAATTGGCGATCTTCGTGTCCAGGGTAAGGGCCTTAAGCCTGGTTCTGGATGTCAGGGACGATCCCGGCTCGTTGAAAGCGATATGGCCGTCGGGTCCCATACCGCCGAGGAACAGTTCTATCCCGCCGAATGACGCGATGGTCTTTTCGTATTCGGCGCATTCCTTTTCGGGATCCGGCGCCATTCCGTTGAGGATATGTACGTTTTCCCGCTTGATATCGATATGGTTAAAAAAATTGTCCCACATGAAGCGGTGGTAGCTCTGGGGATGGTCGTCCGGGATGCCGACGTATTCATCCATGTTGAAGGTAACCACATGGGCAAATGAAAGTTTCCCGGCTTTATTCATTTTTATGAGTTCCGAATAAATTCCCAGGGGACTCGATCCTGTGGGGAGGCCCAGCACAAAAGGCCGGTCCGGTCCGGGATTGAATTTGACAATCCGTTTCGCGATATGATCCGCTGTCCAGCGGCAGGCTTTGTCGTAATTTTCATGGATGAGCAGACGCATGTTTCCTCCGGAAATAAGCAATACATAAACCGGTCCCACCGGACCGGATAGGGAAGCCGAATAATTCTTTTATTATATACTGTTCTTTTTAAGCATGCCGCCGACCACCGTGGCCAGTACCTCGAAGTCCTTGTTAAAGACCACCACATCCGCGTCCTGGCCCGGTATAATGGTTCCCTTCCGGCCGAAGCGCATAACTTCGGAGGGGTTAGTGCTGGCGGTTTTTACCGCTTCCTCCAGGCTGAACCCGAAGGAAACCAGGTTCCGGACTCCCTGTATCATGGTCAGCCCCGAGCCGGCAATGACATCGTCTATTTTACGGTGGAATACTCCGTCATGGAAAATCACTTCCTCGCCGTTTGCGATAAACGGTCCCTTGGCCTGGGCCGTGGTTTTTAGGCCGTCGGTTACCAGAACGATCTTATCAATGGGCTTATCCCGTTTCAGAAGTTTAATAAGATCGGGATGCACGTGGTGCCCGTCGGCAATTATTTCGCATGACATTTCCGAATGGATAAGGATGGCCCCCACGGCATTGGGGTTCCGGTGGTCCAGTTTGCTCATGGCGTTGAAAAGATGGGTGGAATGGAGGATCCCCACCTGCATACCTTCGACCATATTTTCGTAATTGGCGTTGGTATGTCCCGCCTGGAGCACGATTCCTTTTTTTATGCAGAAAAGCGCCAGATCCCGCATGTTTTTCAGCTCCGGCGCGACGGTCATGTTGACGATATGGCCGCCGGAGGCTTCCCACAGCTGTTCCATAAATGAAATATCCACGGGGCTGAGGGTCTCGGGACGCTGCACGCCCAGGCGTTCCGGGGACAGGAACGGTCCTTCCAGGTGGAGGCCCATGATCCGCGCCCCCGACTCTTTGCCTATGGCCGCTGACACCTTGGTTACCGCTTCGAGCATGGCCTTGGGTTCCGACGGGTACAGTGTCGGATTAAAGGCGGTTACCCCGTACTGCGCCAGAAGCCGGGACATTTCCACCACCGAATCGGTGGAGGAATCATCGGTCCCGAATCCCCCGAATCCGTGGATATGGGTATCCACGAAACCCGGGGCGATAAACGCTTCGTTGACGTCGATTATCTGAACATCCGCGCTGAACCGTTTCTGTTCAAACCGGCGTTTTGAGAAAACATCCGCCACCACACCGCCTTCGATAAGCACCGCGCTGTGCTCCATGGCGGCGACACCGGTTAAAACGGTTCCGTTATGAAAACAAATAGGGGTCATACCAGCTCCCGGATCCGGCCGGTAAGCCGGATCCTCTACTAATAATATAGTAAAAAGGCGTGAAATATCAAAACGCCGCCCCGGCTTACAGGGCTTTAACGATCCTCGCCAGTTCCCGCCCTTTTTCCGTCAACGCCGCCAAACTGTCGTCCCCGGGATGACCCGCCCATTCCAGGGATTCGAGGCTGTTCCATTTTAACGGCTCGATGGCGGCTTCGTATTCTTTTTTCGCTCCGCCGACCCAGCCCCAGGACCCTATACGCAGAACCTGCTTGCCGAATACGTGTTTACGCCGCAGTATATCGATGGCGTACGCCATGGGCGGGAACATGGCGTATTCGTAGGTCGGCATGGCCAGAACCAGGCCGGCGCTTTTGTACGCGTCCGCCAGCACGTAGGAAACATCATCGTCCGGCACCCGGCGGATGGAGCAGGGGACCCCTTCGGCTTCTATTCCCTTAATGACCGCGTCAACCCCGGCTTTGGTGTTGCCGTACATGGAACCCCAGATCACGGCGATTTCCTTTTCTCCGGGGCCTTTCGCGTACCCGGCGTAGGTCACATAGAGATCAATGATTTTTTTGGGATTGGTCCGCCATACCATGCCGTGGCTCGGGGCAATACATTTGATTTCCAGCCCCGCCAGTTTCTGAACCGCCTTTTCAACAAACATGGAAAAAGATGACACAATATTCGCGTAATACCGGAGGGTTTCTTTTTCAAAAAAAGCGTGTTCTTCCGCGCTGAACTGGTCGTCGAAGACCTTGTCCCCCAGGGCGCCGAAGGACCCGAAGGCGTCGCAGGAGAATAGGGTTCCCGATTTTGCTTCCCAGGTCATCATGGTTTCCGGCCAGTGGACATTGGGGGTTTCAAAGAATTGAAGCACCATGCCTTTGCCGAGATCCAGGGTTTCGCCGTCCTTGACCTCCCGGAGTCCCTGGGTGATTTTATAAAAGGGCTCAATAAGTTTTATCCCCTTGGCAGTGGCGATGATCTCCGCCTTGGGACTCAGTTCCCGGAATTCCCGGAGCCAGCCCGTATGGTCCGGTTCCAGATGGTTTAAAATAAGATAATCCACGTCGCTGAACTTTACGCCGATGGAGGCAAGTTCCTCTTCCAGCTGCCGGGGCGCGTCCGTCCAGTCACGGATAAGATCCACCAGCGCGATTTTTTCGCCCCGGATAAGGTATGAATTGAGGGACACCCCATCGGGGATGGGCCAGATTCCTTCAAAACGATCGTTGGTTCTGACATCCGCGTGGAGACAGTAAACCGAATCGGAGATAGCGTATGCTTTCATGTGGTTTCCTTTACTCTTTTTTTTGTTCCACCAGCAAAAGCTGACTTTTGTAATACTTATACTATAACAAAATACACTCAAAGTTGAAAGAAGCCGAAATAATAGTACAATTGTCTCAAGGTTTTCAATAATGCAGGTTTTATTAAAAAAGAATTTCGTAAATAGTAAGTCGATTATTTCAAAAATTGATGAATATAACATCCAATCCTGGGAATACGCTCCCTCGGAACCTGCAAAATCCCTTGAGATTGCCAGAAAGGCCCTGGAGCTGTCGGACAATATCCATTATACCAAAGGAACCGCATACGCAAACCTGAATTACGGATGGAGCAACTACTTTCTTTCGAGCCTTGACGACGCGGAACAGGGTATCCACGAAGCGCTTAATTATTTCTCCCCCCATAACAACAACGATGCCCAGGCATCGGCGTTTATGATCCTCGGGGTTATAGAAAAGGAACGGGGCCGCTTCAATAAAGCCCTGGATAATTCGAAAAAATCCATTGAGCTGGCCCGGCTGTCAGGGCTCAAAGACCGGGAAGCCGCGGCCCTTAATACCATCGGCGAGCTTATGTGCGGTTCCGGCAATACCCTGGAGGGGCTGGAATACTACCAGCAGGCCATAAAACTGATCGAATCCCCGGATAAACAGCGGGCGGTGAGTATCTCCACGCCGGAGATTGAATCGGTTACGTACAGCAATATCGGCGAGGCGTATATCCTCAGGGGGGAACTGAATACTGCCCTGGGATACCTGGAATTGGCCCAGCATCTCGCCAGGGAATCCGGCACCTTCGGAATTGAGATTAAGGTTCTCAAACAAATGGCGGAGATAAACCGGCTCCAGGGGCTGTACACGGAGGCCAAAAGTCTGCTCCGGCAGGCCGATGAGATGGCACGCCGGTGCGGACAGATTCTGTACCAGATGGATATTCAGATGGCCCTTGCCCGGGTACATACCAGCCAGGGACAGAACCGCCGCGCCATGGAACTGCTCAATAGAACCGTCAGGAACTGTGAAAAATGCGGGCTGTATTCAAAACTGCAGGAATGCTACTCCCACCGTTCCCGGATCCATGAATCCCTGGGAATTTTCAACAAAGCCCTGGAGGACCTCAAAAAAAGCAACTGCCTCAACGACGCATCCTGCGCCGACCGGATAGCCCAAAGCATCCATGATGTGTATAAAACCTTCGAGGTGGAGCAGGCCCGGAAGGAGGCTGAAATTTTCCATCTCCGGAATGTGGAGCTGCGGAGCGAGCACGAAAAACTGGAACAGGCGACCCGGCGGATGGGAGCGGTGATTGAAATCGGCAAGGTAATTGCCGTTTCCATGGATATTGAATCGGCGGCCATGATCGCCCATAAGCGGCTTCTTGAACTAATAGACGCCCACGAATTCGTCCTGGCCATTGCCCATGAAGAAGACGGGACCATTGAATTCATCAGCATTCTTAAAAACGGAAAATTCAAACAGACTTCCACTATTTCTATGGATGATACGAACAGTTTTGCCGCCTGGGTTATCCGAAACAATAAAACCCTCAGGCTGGATGATATCCCCAGGCAGTATAAAAAATACGTGGAGGAACCGCTGCTTTTTTCGATTAAACGGGCGCTTTCCATTGCCCTGGTTCCTCTCCAGGCGGACAGCCGGACCATAGGCGCCATGGGACTGCTGAGCAAAGTCCCCGGTGCCTACAGCGACGACGATATCCGGTTTATCCGGGTGCTGGGGGTTTTTCTTGCGGTGGCGATCCATAATAACCGTACCCGCTCAGAACTCATCCGCCTCAATACGGAACTGCGGAACGAAAAGCAGTCCCTGGAAGAACTCAACGGTACCATGAAAATTCTCGCCAACCATGATGGGCTGACCGGACTGGCGAACCGGACCCTCCTGGACGAGCTTTCAGAATCGGTAATCGAAAACGCTAAGCGGTACAGCCGTCAGTTCGCGGTACTGTACATGGATCTCGACAATTTTAAGCCTATTAATGACAGCCTCGGGCACGATTCCGGGGACGCGGTCCTGGTGGAAGTCGCCCGGCGGCTGAAGAAAAGCATCCGTTCCTCGGATATCATTGCCCGGGTAGGGGGGGATGAATTTATTGCGGTTCTTCAGAATGTGGATACCCCGGAAACGGCCCAAAACATCGCGGAAAAACTGATTAACGGGATGCAGCGGCCGATACGGGTCGGAAAAGATACGGTACGGCTTGGGATTTCTATCGGTATTGCGCTGTATCCCCTCCATGGAGAGGATTTTAACAGCCTCTGCAGAAATGCGGACAATGCTATGTACCAGGTCAAACAGGATAGGAAAAACTGGTATGCTTTTGCGGATAAAAATAAAAAGTCCCGGTGATTACGGGACTTTTTTACTCATAACGGCCTAGCGTTTCAGGACGGAAACAACCCGTTCCAGTACCTTTTTACGGTCCAGGGGCTTAACGATATAACTTTTTGCCCCTAACAGCAGGGATTTTTTTACCACATCCTCTTTACCCAGGGCACTTACCATAATAACGGTAGCTTCTTTATCGAATTCCAGTATTTTTTCCAGGGCAGTGACACCATCCATGACAGGCATGGTTATATCCATGGTTACCAGGTCGATATTGGGGTACAATTCCTTGTATTTTTCGACACCCTGAGCTCCGTCTGAAGCAGTAGCTGCGACCTCAAAACCTTCGGATGTAAAAATCTGCCCAAGCTGTTTCGCAATAAACATGGAATCGTCTACAATGAGTACCCGGTATGAACCGCCTTCAGGCTTTATGCCGTCAGGGTCTTTTTCATTAATACTGGGCATATCACTCTTTGCTATCATGCGGTACGCTCCTCTTATCCTTTATAATCTATGGCATGATTCCTTGCAAGTCAAGGTCTGCTTATTTTCTACATATTTTATTCAAAAACCTGACTTTTATAAAGTACTATTCATTTGATGGTATCTTTCTTTTTATCTTCCCGCCCAATAAAATACTAGCATGGGTATGCCGTTCTTGCTAGCTCCAATGGCTGAATTGAGCCACCGGCCTTTACGGGAACTGATTCATTCCTTCGGAGGCTGTGATGAGTATTATACTGAAATGATCAGCGCTCCGGCACTGCTGTCGGGGGGTGAATTTGAATCTTACTACATTGACGGCCTTCCCGACCCCGGAAAGACGGTTTACCAGCTTGTCGGGGCAAATCCGGAACAGCTTGCCGCCGCCGCGGCGGCCCTCAGCGGTAAGGAATGCGCCGGAATTGACATCAATATGGGCTGCGCGGCTCCCGCCATCACGCGGACCGGGGCCGGCGCTGCCTGGATGAATTCCGCCGATGCCGCGGCCCGGATGATTGAAGGAGTGCGGAAGGCGACGGACCGGCGCCTCAGCGTGAAGCTCCGGATCGGTCCGTCGGACGATTACGAGTATCTTCTGGGGTTTTGCCGGGCCCTGGAATCCGCGGGGGTTGAACGTATTACCCTGCATCCCCGGACAGTTAAGGAAAAGTTCCGGCGGCGGGCCCGCTGGGAGTATGTGGCGCGCCTCGGGAACGATCTTTCCGTCCCGGTGGCCGGGAACGGGGATATCGCCGACGCCGCGGATCTTGCTGAAAAAGCCGGGGGGCCCTGGGCCGCGGTTATGGCCGGCCGCGGGGCGGTCCGTTTTCCCTGGATATTCGCCCGGGCCAGGATGCTGGAAGGCGGAGAATCCCGGAAACAAAACTTCCTTGGTGACTCAATAGATCTTGCGGAAACCGCCGCCCGGTTCCTGGATCTGCTGGTCCGGTACCAGCCCCGGGAATTCCATTTAAGCAGGGCCCGGCGGTTTTTCGCGTATTTCTGCGACAACCTGACCTGGGCCCACTACGTCAAAACACTGATTGGACGGGAACCGGACATATCCGGAATAGCCGCGGTGCTTGCGGGCTACTTCCGGGACCATCCGGAGGAACGGTATATCAGCCTAAATTCAGGGCCTTCCTGAAGTTTTCCACCACCTCATCCACCGACGGGCGGGCGTCCACATCAACGAGCAGGCCCTTGTCCCGGTAATACTCTATGAGGGGAGCCGTCTGGGCCCGGTAGACTTCGAGGCGTTTCTGAACGGCCTCTTCGCGGTCATCATCCCGGGTATAGACTTCGCCGCCGCAGACATCACAGATGCCGTCATGGGAAGGTTTATTAAAGAGGATATGGTAATTGGTACCGCACTTCCGGCAGACCCGGCGGCCCGACAGCCGCTGGATAACCATGGAATCGGGGATTTCAAAATTCACTACTTTATCAACCGAAGAAAAACCCGCCAGGGCTTCGGCCTGGGGAATGGTCCGGGGAAATCCGTCCAGGATATAGCCCTGCCGGGTATCATCCTTGCCGAGCCGTTCCTTTACCAGTTCAATCGTGGTCGCGTCATCCACCAGTTTTCCCGCGTCAATAATGGCTTTTACCTGTATTCCCAGGGGGCTTTGGGCCGCGATAGCGGCGCGGAATATCGCTCCGGTGGAAATATGGGGGACCTTGAGAATCTCTACCGCCTTTGCCGCCAGTGTCCCCTTGCCCGCGCCCGGGGGACCGAGAAAAATGAGTTTCATCGGGTTGCTCCTCTGTGATAGTGTCCCCCTCGGGGGCGTACAAATGATACCGATTATCCCAGGCCAACGTCCAGAGCCATCATCAGGGCGAAACCAAGCATGAGCCCCAGGGTGGAAATGTGCTCATTCCCTTCCCGCTGGGATTCGGGGATGACTTCTTCGGCAACCACGAAGATCATGGCCCCCGCGGCAAAGGACAGGGCGTAGGGCAGTATGGGCTGTATATAGAAGACCAGGGCCGCGCCGAGGACGCCGGCAACGGGTTCCACAAGACCCGAGAGCTGGCCGTACCAGAAAGCCTTGCCCCGGCTCATGCCGTCCCGCCGCAGGGGGATGGAAACCGCCGCCCCTTCCGGGAAATTCTGGAGCCCGATACCCAGGGCCAATGCCATGGCGCCGGCCATTCCCGCTCCGGGGATCCCCGCGGCCACCGCGCCGAAACCGACGCCCACCGCAAGTCCTTCGGGTATATTATGGATGGTTATGGCCAGAACCAGAAGCACCGACCGCTGCCATCCCGTTTTGGGGCCTTCGGCATCTTTAATGTTGTATTCAATGTGAAGATGCGGCAGGATCTTGTCCACCAGCCGCAGGAAAAATCCACCCGTAAGAAATCCGACCACCGCGGGAACCCAGGGAATCATCCCCATGGATTTGGCCATGGCAATGGACGGCTCCAGAAGGGACCAGAAGCTGGCGGCGATCATAACCCCGCCGGCAAATCCGAGCATTCCGTCCAGGATCTTGCGGTTTATGGTTTTGAAGAAGAAAACCGTCCCCGCTCCCAGGGCCGTAACGCCGTAGGTAAAAAGGGTCGCCAGAAGCGCCTGGAGCACTACGTTAAGATTTGAGAACCATTCCATAGTATAAACTGTAGCAAAAGAACGGTGATTAATCAAAGATTCGGAGATTGAATTTTAATTCTTCTGTATTTTAACTGATAAGGAGATCTTGAGATTTGATTTTCATTATTTTTTTGCTCAGTTCCAGCCAGGCAAGGGCAATGAGAAAACCGAACAGTACATCGCTGGCAAAATGCGCGCCGTTAACTATCCGGCTGAAGGCCACTATCCCGGTATAAATAACGCTTATACAGAAAAATATGAATTCCTTTCCTTTATATTTGGGATGGCGGGACAGTAAAGTCAGGAACAGCATCGCGGCGGCTCCGCTTGAGTGGGCCGAAGGAAAGGAATAATTGCCGGTGATTCCCCGGGGAGTGAACCATCGGGTAAACTCCGAAGCCACCGGGTCAAGATCGTAAAACCGGCCCCGGCCCCAGAACAGTTTGGTGATCTGCACCGTAAAAAATGTACCGGCGATGAATACAATCCCCGTAAGGGCGATCTGCCGGTATTCAGCCATTTTTTTGCGGTTCGTTTTACGCGCCGCGGCTGTCAGGGCCGCGGTCCCCAGCACTGAAACAATAAAAGCAAGCGCCCAGGTAAGGGGCGTAAATAAGCCGATCCTTCGTATCAGCTGCAGCCGGTGGTTCCGCCGCAGGTGTCGCACTTCATGCAGGTTCCATTCCTGACCAGGGTAAAGGAACCGCAGGCCGGACAGGGATCGCCTTCGTATCCCTTGATGCGTGCCTGGGCTATTTTAGCGGCCTGCTCCATCTCGTTTTTCCGGGCTTCCGCCTTAACGGCATCCACCAGGGCCTCCGCCGGTTTCCCCGGATCCGCAGGCTTTTCCTGCGCCGGGGTATCGGGTGTCTCGTTGTCCTGGGGTTTGAACCCCGCGCTCAATTTCGCGCTGCCCCGTTCATGTTTGCCGGTGCTGGATTTCGTCCCCGTCGCCAGGAGGTCCTCGGGTTTTATCTGCCCCAGGTCGGTCCGTTTTAGGTAGCTGATTGCCAGATCCCGGAAAATATAGTCGATAACGCTGGTCGCCATTTTGACGTAATCGTGGCCCTGGACAAGGCCGTTGGGTTCGAAACGGCTGAAGGTAAAGGCATCCACATACTCTTCCAGGGGAACTCCGTACTGGAGCCCCAGGGACACGGCAATGGCGAAGCTGTTGAGGAGGCTCCGGAAGGCGGCGCCTTCCTTGTGCATATCCAGGAATATTTCCCCCAGTTTTCCGTCGTCGTACTCACCGGTCCGGATAAAGATCGAATGGCCCCCGATTTTTGCCTTCTGGGTGTATCCGGCCCGCCGGTTGGGGAGCGGTTTGCGGACACCGCGGATATCGGATTTTTTTGACAGCTGCGCCGCCGGGTCCGGCGTGCCGGCGTTCATGTCCCGCTGAACCTGGATAATGGTATCCGCCAGGGGATCGGTCCCGGGGGCAAAGGACGACAGTGGCTGGGAAAGTTTTGATCCGTCCCGGTACAGGGCCACCGCCTTGAGGGCGCTTTTCCAGGCCATCATGTACGCGCCTTTGACATCCTCATAGGTTGCGCTGTTGGGCATATTGATGGTTTTGGAAATGGCTCCAGAAATAAAAGGCTGGACCGCCGCCATCATACCGATATGGGCGGTCCAGGCAATGGACCGCCGGCCGTTTTTCCCCGAAGGCGTCGCCGTATCGAAAACCCCGAGGTGTTCCTTTTTTAGATGCGGCGCCCCTTCGATGCCCATGGTCCCGCAGGCGTAGAGCTCCGCTTCCTGGATTTCCTCATCGGTAAAGCCCAGGTGCCTGAGCAGGCTGAACCCCGGGAGCGACCAGGTCGCTTCCGGCACCCGGAGTACTTCTTCCACAAATTCCTTTCCTATTATCCATGGGCTGAAGACCCCCTCCAGGCTGAGGGCGCTTTCCACCGCGTTTTCCACTGCCGCCAGGGTTTCCTTGGTGAAACCCTTTGACTCCAGGATTTCCAGAGAAATCCCGGGCGCGCCCTTCAGGGTTTTCCGCCCCGTGGCGTAGGTGATGATACCGTCTATTTCCTCGGGGCTGTAGCCCAGGGCTTCCAGAGCGGGGGGGACCGACTGGTTGATTATCTTGAAGTATCCGCCGCCGGCGAGTTTTTTGAATTTGACCAGGGCGAAATCTGGCTCCACGCCGGTGGTATCGCAGTCCATGAGCAGGCCGATGGTCCCCGTAGGGGCGATGGCGCTTACCTGGGCGTTCCTGAATCCATGGAGCTTTCCGAGTTTAAGGGCCTCATCCCAGACGGATTTTGCCGCCCCCAGCAGTTCCTGGGGGCAGAACGCCTGATCAATGCCCCGGGGTACGGTATGTATTTTTTCATACTCCGATGCCGGAGCGTTGTACACCGCCCGCCGGTGGTTTCTGATGATCCGGAGCATGGCTTCCTTGTTTTCCCCGTACCGCTCGAAGGGACCCAGGCTGCCGGCCATGCGGGCCGACTGGGCGTAGGCTTCGCCGGTAAGCAGGGCGGACAGGGCCCCGGCCACGGCCCGGCCCGGCTCGGAATCATAGGCAAACCCCATGACCATGAGCAAAGTTCCCAGGTTCGCGTATCCCAGCCCCAGGGTTCGGTATTCATAGGACAGTTCCGCGATTTTCGGGGCAGGAAACTGGGCCATGACCACGGAAATTTCAAGGATAGTCGTCCAGATCCGTACCGCGTGCAGGTAGCCGGTAATGTTGAACTCCCTTTTTTCCCGGTCATACAGGGTCGCCAGGTTGATGGAGGCCAGATTGCACGCGGTATCATCCAGGAACATGTACTCAGAACAGGGATTCGATGCCCGGATTTCCCCGCCCGCGGGACAGGTATGCCAGTCGTTGACCGTGGTATGGTACTGGAGTCCCGGATCGGCGCACTGCCAGGCGGCCCGGGCTATCTGGTCCCAGAGCTGCCGGGCTCTGACGGTCTTCATGGTTTCGCGCTGTATCCTGCCGGTAAGGTTCCAGTCTTTATCATCCAGAACCGACTGCATGAATTCATCGCTGACCCGGAGGCTGTTGTTTGAAGACTGGCCTGATACGGTATTGTAAGCCTCGTCGTCCCAGGCGGTGGAGAAGACCGCGGGATTTACGGTTTCATCCCCCTGTTCCAGCCTGCGGAGCAGCTGGTACAGATACGTGGCGGGAATCTGGTCTCCCAGGGCACCCCGGAGGGCCTTGGCCAGTTCATGATTTTTCAGGGCGTTGAAGCTGTCCGTATCGGGTCCCCTGAATGCCGCCACCGCTTTTTTTATGCTGTCCAGGTGTTTCCGGACAATTTCCGATCCGGTTACCATGGAAGCGACCTTGTGTTCTTCCCCGGCTTTCCAGTCGATATATTTTTCCACATCCGGATGGTCCGCGTCGAGGGTAACCATTTTGGCGGCCCGCCGGGTGGTACCGCCGGACTTAATAGCCGAGGCCGACCGGTCTCCGATTTTAAGGAACGAAAGAAGCCCCGAAGAAACCCCTCCGCCGGAGAGTTTTTCGTTTACCGCCCGGATTTTCGAGAAGTTTGATCCCGTTCCGGAGCCGTATTTAAAAAGCCGGGCTTCCCGGGTAATGAGGTCCATAATACCGCCCTCATTGACCAGGTCATCTTCAATAGAAAGAATGAAACAGGCGTGGGGCTGGGGCCGCTTGTAGGCGGAATCCGATTTTTTGAGGGTCTTGTCCGCGGGGTCAAAGTAATAATGTCCCTGGGCGGGACCGTCTATTCCGTATACAGCGTACAGTCCGGTATTGAACCACTGGGGGCTGTTGGGGGCCGCCATCTGGTGGGCCAGCATAAAACAGGTCTCGTCGTAAAACGCCTGGGCATCGTCCTCGGAATCAAAGTATCCATTCTGCCTGCCCCAGTCCATCCAGGTAAAGGCAAGCCGGTGGAAGACCTGCCGGGCATCGTGTTCGGCACCGTCGGCCGGCAGCTTTTCTCCGGGATCTGCGGCCTTTTTCTTAGTCCCGTCTTTGGGGGCCCACTTTTTCCACTCATAGATTTTGTCTTTGGGAACCCCGGCCTTGCGGAAATATTTCTGGGCAATAATATCGGCGGCTATCTGGCTCCAGAACGAAGGAACGATAACGGTATCTTCGGAAAAAATCGCCTTCCCGTCGGGGTTTCTGATTTCACTTTTCCGCTTTTCCCATTGTATATCCCGGTACGGACCTTCGCCGGCTTTGGTAAATAGACGTTCGATTTTCATGCCTGTTTCCTTTTTTCTGAATTACAGTACTACAATACCTGTAGCGGAGTTTTTCGTGATGATACTCTATATAGGGTGGTCTATCAAGCGGTGAAATGCAAGATTACCAATAAAAACCCAAATTCCTCCATTGGCGCGCCGTATACACCGAAAATCTTACCAGGGGCGTTGTACAAAACCGCAAACCGCTATACTGTAAATTTGGAGCTTTTTTGATTGTGGCGCTGTTTGTTCTGGGATAGTATAAACAGTAAAGGGATTTGGCAGTTATGAATGAAAGAGAGGGCCTCCGGTGCGTATCGCGTTAGTTCACTACCACCTGCGCCGGGGCGGGGTTACATCGGTGATACGGCATCAGGCCAAGGTTCTGACAGAATCCGGTGATGATGTACTGGTCATTACCGGAGAAATCAATAACGACACCTTTCCGTATCCCCAGGCCCAGGTGGAGGAACTCCAGTACGACCGGAACCGCGGTGACGGAGCGGCTAATCCGGAAGAGACCGCCGCACGGATCGCCGGCAGAATGGTTGATGCCATGAAGGCCCGCTGGGGAAAACCGGCGGACGTAGTCCATATTCATAATCCTCTTATACAGAAGAATTCGGCGCTGCTTCCCGCGCTCCATATACTGAACGATCAGGGGATCCGGCTGCTGCTGCAGAACCACGATCTGGCGGAGGATTTCCGGCCGGATGTGTATATATCCCGGGGTGACTATCCGGAAAACTGCCATTACGGGGTGATAAACAGCCGGGATTTTTCGTTTCTCCGCCGTGCAGGGCTCGATTCCGCGGGGCTCCATCTTTTACCCAATGAGGTTGTCCCCGTTAAAGCCGTGGAAACCGCCGAGCGGACGCGGTATCTCTATCCCGTGCGGGCCATCCGCCGGAAGAATATCGGGGAAGCCCTGCTGCTGTCCTTTTTCATTCCCCGGGGCCGGACCGTGGCGGTTACACTCCCGCCGACAACCCGCAAGGACGAGACTGTTTACCGGCATTGGAAGGATCTGGCGGAATCCCTGCACCTTCCCGTGGAATTTGAAGTCGGGATGGAGCATGATTTTTCCCATCTCATGGGAAGCGCGGTCAGTGTCATTACCACATCGGTAAAGGAAGGTTTCGGGTTTTCCTTCCTGGAACCGTGGACCGCCGGACGGGCGGTGATGGGCCGGCGGATCGATTACGTCTGCAGCGATTTTGAGGAAGCCGGGGTCAGGTTCGATTCCCTGTATTCTTCAATTGAAATTCCTATGGTATACCTGTCTCCGCCGGTGCTCCGCAAAAAGATGGAACGGGCTTTGTCCGCGACTTATGAAGCCTTCAGGCTGGAACCGCCTTCGTATGTTATCAATATGATGGCGGATGATATTGTTTCCCATAATTCTTTCGATTTCGGCCGCCTCGATGAGGAGCTCCAGACCGGCATCATCCGGACCCTGGCGGCGAACAGCTCCGCGCTCCGGGATATTGCGGACGTAAATCCTTTCCTGCAGCAGCTCCCGGAATGGACCGAAAACCCGGATCTCATAGCGGACAACCGGGAGGCCATCATGGATTCCTACGGTGAAGAACGGATATCCGGGATTCTTAAGAACACATACCGGCAGGTTATGGAAAACAACGTGGTCCAGAGACTTTCTAAAACCATGCTCCTTGAACTGTACCTGGATCCCCTCAAGCTGTCCCTGGTAGGAGTGGGGCATGAATGAGGCGGAACGGCAGCGGTACGTTTCTATAATACGGGATTCGTCCGAACCTCTTGAAACTCTTCCTCAACCGCCGCTGCCCGCGGAATTTGAAGCCCGTCTGATTCCGGGGAAGGAGCAATCCCTCCGGGGGATCAGCACGGTTCTGTTTGATGTTTACGGAACGTTGTTTTCCTCATCCGCCGGAGATATCGGCGTGAGCAGCGGGTATGTCAGGGGCAGCCTCGACGATCTTGCCCTCAGGTATACCGAGGACTGCACCGGTGAGGAACTCAAGGCGTACTTCCGGAACGCGGTTCTCCAAGCCCATGAACGGCTTTTTTCAGAAACCCCCTATCCGGAAGTACGGGTGGATGAATTGTGGAAGGCGTTTCCCCGGAAGGCCGATACCATCGGGTACCGGGAGCTTGCCCTCAGGTACGAGCTGGCGGTCAATCCGGTATACCCCATGGCCGGCGCCCGGGACTGTCTCCGGGATCTTTCCGCCGCGGGAATTACCCTGGGAATTATCTCGAATGCCCAGTTTTATACGCCCCTGCTGTTTGAGGCTTTTTTCGGCTCCCTCCCCGAAGCCATGGGTTTCGACCCTGACCTTCTGGTTTATTCCTACCGGGAAGGGGAGGCAAAACCCGCGCCGTCCCTGTTTAACAAAGCATTGGATGTGCTCCGGTCCCGGGGACAGGACCCCGGTTCGGTCCTATATATAGGAAACGACATGCTTAATGATATATACGGAGCCGCTTCGGCGGGGTTTAAAACCGTTCTTTTCGCGGGGGATCCCCGTTCTCTCCGGCTCCGGGAGGGTAACCGCCTGATCCGGAATACCATGCCCGACGGTGTGGTGCGTCGGCTTGAGGATCTGCTTTTTCTCGCTGACCGTCCCCGGCAGTAACCGGTGTCTTTTGTTCTGTCCCGCAAATGCCGAAAATATGAGTATACATTCTTCCGGGAATAGGAAATCCGGGAATACCGCAAGGGGTTAATGGTGTTTTCCAAGGAACTGCTCGATTTAATTCTGGAATTACTCAAATCCTGGCAGGTTATCGGCGTTACGGTGGTCCTCATTTTTTACTTTGCCCTGGTATTGTATGTGGCCAGGCTGTACCGGCGCCCCCGCGCCGGGGGATTTTCCGCTCCCAGGAAGGCGAAAAAAGCAAAACCAAAACCGGCTCCGGCGGCGGAAATCAGCGTTGAGGATGATGATCTCGGCCTCGATGATGAATAAGCAGTGTAACTGCATAATACCTCAGCCTTGCAGCATGGAAATAACGAATCCGCGGGGCCTGCCGTATAAAAAGATATTCCGCCCCGCGGTATTTCTTTTTATACGACACCCGGCGTTTCCCATCGGACACCATGCTTCTTTGCTGTACTGTTAATACTGCAGGTGCCCTGAAGGATTAACCCGTTCCGCGGGACTTATTTTCCCTTTCCAGAAAGGGCCCTTCCCCTGTTTTAAGAGGCCTGACCGTAAACAGTATCCCAACGCCGTACGGATTTCCTCTTTTTCCCATTGTACGGTATCCATTCCCGCGAGCACTTCCGCCGCTTCCTTTACGGTATACCATCTCCGGTTCCTGCGGAAAAACCCGAGGATGCTTTTTATTTCCCGGAGTTCCGGAGACGCGGTTTTGCCGCAGACATCGCAGCAGCTGTCTTCCGGTGATTCCCCGGCGCCGGTGTAATTGAGCAGTGAAAGGAGCTGCTCCCTCCTGCATGCGCCAATATTGCGGGCATAGGTCAGGAGCGCTTCAAAACGGCGGCGGTCCGCTTCCTTGCCAATACGCTCCGCGGCGGCCCGGTCATCGGGTCCCCAGATAAGGATTGCCTCTGACGGGAGTCCGTCCCGCCCGGCTCTTCCGGATTCCTGAAGGTAGGCTTCTACCGTCGGCGGGCAGTCCCGGTGGATTACGGTCCGTATATCGGGTTTGTCCACACCCATCCCGTAAGCGCAGGTACTGACCAGAATCGCGTTTTTGTTGGCGAAAAACCACTGTTCAACGGCGGCCTTTTCTTCCCGGTCCAGGCCCGCATGATAGAATCTGATTTCCCTGTCCCGTAGCTGTTCCCGGAGGTACCGGGCCAGACGTTCCGTTCCGGGGCGGGAAGAACAGAACACGATTGCCGGGCGGGGGTGTGCAAGAATACTGTCCCGAACTGCCATGTCCCGGAGTACCGCTCCGCGGGCCGCGTAGTGAATATTGATACGGTTGGGATTGCCGATAATCCGGTGCGCCCCGTTTCCTCCGAAAATATAGGAATTTATTTTTTCCAGCACCGGGTCGGAAGCGGTTGCGGTAAATGCCGTTATGAGATTGGTTTTTGCCGCGTCGATTATTTTTCCGATTTCCAGATAACTGGGCCGGAAGCTTTCCCCCCATTCGCTGACACAATGGGCTTCGTCGATGACGATGTGGACAATGCCCCATGATTCCAGCATGGCGAGTACCTTCGGCACCAGAAGAACCTCGGGATTGGCGATAATAAAACGGCTTTTTCCGGAAACAACCTTCTCCCGGATTTGATCCCGTTCTTCCGCGCTCTGACCACCCCGGAGTGTGACCGGGCTGAACCCCCGCTCCTCCAGGCGGCGCTGCTGGTCGGCCATGAGGGACAGGATGGGATAGATCACCAGGGTCGGTCCACCGAGCAGCATGGCGGGAAGCTGGAAACACAGGGATTTGCCCGCCCCTGTGGGGAGGATTACGATCTGCCGGCCCAGGTTCTGCCGGTCGCCGCCCTCGTCACTATCTTCCCGTGAGTTCTCCTGCCCGCCGGGGCTAATCTGGTTATTCCGATTCTCCGGCCAGTTTACGGGTATGCCCGATGCCGCGGCGGCCCCCAGAATATTGGTTATCACCAGCCGCTGATAGGGAAAGAGGTATTTCATTCCGAATAAATCCGCCGCGGCTCCGCGGAGGGGATCACTCAGCTCCGCTGTGTCCCCGGGTTCACTCTTTCCCATTAATAACTCCCCGGAGCAATATGCCCCGGAAAAGCCCTATGCTTCAAAAGTATGTACTATATTATTAATAGCCGAACCAAGGCGCGGCGGATGTTACTTTCTTGAGAATCCGTATCCCAGGCTTATAAGGAGAAGATGGCTGGGATAGTCTGTGCTAAGATAGAAGTTATACTGGTACGCCGCGCTGAGGAATAATCCGGGAATCGCCGCCGTGGTAAACATAACACCTCCCTGGGCGGAAATACCGAAGTTCATATCAAAAGAATCATCCCGTTCTTCTGTTTTCATAAAGCCAACGGAAGCCTTTATCAGCGGCATGACCGCGAAGCCGTTCAGCCGGATCGGCATGTAAGCACCAAACCCGAATTCAGTCTGCATATAATCCGAGCCGCGGTATTGGACGGTTACACCCCAGATTGTAGAATTCCCCCGGTAGCTGATATTCGCGTTCAGCGCCGGTCCGGTTCCGAATACCTGGGTATACCCCGCGGACAGCATTAAAAAGTAATCGGTCTTGAGTTTATCCTCTCTGGTCCGGAGGCGCTCCTTTTCTTCGACGAGGGTTTTATCGCCGCTGGCGAATCCTCCGAAGGTGTTGATCCTCCAGATTCCGAATTCCTTTACCCATGCCGACGTTACGGTATTTCCGCTGACGTCAAAACTGACGGAGTATTCGGTATCATTGATTTTCTCAATAGTATCCAGACTTATTTTTATTGCACCTGATTTCGACCGGATGGAGTCTTCGACGAGCCAGCCCACCGCATACCGCATGCCGTCCACCGGATTCCAGCTGAATGCCCGGGCTATGGAATTCCACACGGTTTTTGAACCTCTGTCGTCCAATTCGGAGATGGCAAACTTTGCGTTGAGGGCCACACAGTCCGTGGAAAGGAATTTCGCAATATGGTCATAGACGGCTTTCGGAACCGTAAGTCCATCCATAAAAGCCTGAACCCGGGCTTCCAGCAGTTCCTGTTCGTTCTCCCGGGAGGCGGCAAGGCTTTTCCCGATAAAATCCAGCACCGTCTGCGATGGTATGGCGTAATTAGCGGCCTGACGGGAGAGTACCTTAAGGGTATTTATTCCCGCCACCGCATAGCTGCCGGGAGCGCCCGGCTGGGCAATAAGGAGCGGACCGCCGGAGTTTCCCGGGTCTACCTGGGCCGTATGCTGAATATAGGGGCCACGGGTTTCAGTGCTGTCTTCGCTTACCGGGAGCCGCACCGAGGAATTTGACACAATTCCCTTTCCGAACTGCCATAACGCGTTATTTCCCATTCCCGGAAAACCCGCCGAAAAAACATCGGTACCGTCTTCAAGCATTGTCGTGTTGAAGGTTAACCCGCCGGCAAAGGGCTGCACTCCCGCGGGAAATTTGAGCAGCGCCAGATCAATATCTTCATCAATTGATACAATCGCCAAATTGTCATAGCTGGTTTTTGTCCCGTCTGTTTTTTCAAAGGTTACTTTCAGGCTGATGGCCTGTGCGATGACATGGTAATTTGTAAGTATATAGTTTGAACCATCCGGAGCAACGTATACAAAGCCGGTTCCCGAAAGTCCCTCAAGAAAATAGCTGATGCTTTTTACGGCATCGCTGTTGCCGGACTTTTCAAAGTCCGCCTGGATTTCTTCCATAAAACTGATAACTTCCGGATGGTACACCTGGTTTATGATGCCAACGTAATCCCTCATGGTATTTGTTTGGGCAAAGCTGTGCTGGATGGCTGTTACCAAAATTAATCCTAAAACCGCGATTCTCCGTTTCACTGCTTCCCCCTGGCTGCGTTTTTTGAAAGAAAAGCGCAGATTTTATTGGCAGATAAATTAAATGAATGTAATAGTATTATACCAATATTCAGTATAATTTTCTTGCAGAAATTGGGGATGAAAAGAATTTTTTTCCGCGGCGCTGCGAAAACGATACTGAACTCCCGTACGAGCCGCCTGTACAGGGAATGTCGGCCTTCGGACTAAAGTGCAATAATTAATAAATGTCAAAAAAATCAACATAAAAAAGCCTCCCCGGACATACGGCCCGGGGAGGCAAAATACTTCAATAGAATTTTATTTCCGGTCAGTTGTCCGCGGACTCAAAAACACCCTGTTCGTAGTTTTTCTTCACCCTATCCCAGGGGAATACCTTGCCGTTCATGACGATAAAAACTCCGGGAGCAAGGAGCTGCACCGCGGTAAATGCCGAACCCAGGTTGAAAAGAGCGTCGCTCCCCGCCACCGAGTAGGGAACCATGGCACCGGTCAGGACAATGGTCTTATCCAGGCCGAGCTGTCCCAGGGCCCGGGCTGTCTCCGCCATGCGGTCGGTTCCGTGGGTGATGAGTATCCGGGATTCAGGGGCCCGCTCGCAGGCCGTTACGATGGTCTCCCGGTTTTCATCGCCCATGTCGAGGCTGTCGATGAGCTGGTTTATTTCCAGCTCCACCGGAACGGTGATCCTGGACTGCCGGATAATATCCGGGAGGTGGCTGTCCTTGAAGGTCAGCATGCCCTTGAGTTCATCGTAGTGTTTGTCGAAGGTTCCCCCGGTTATGATGATACGGACGGTATCGTTCATTTCAGTTTTGCCAGGCGCCGGCAGGCTTCTTCCACATCGCTCCGGTGGCCGAAGGCGGAGAACCGGATAAAGGACTCTCCCGCCGGTCCGAATCCCGAACCCGGAGTGGTGACCACATGGCATTTTTCAAGGATTTCCCCGAAAACTTCCCAGCTGTCCCTGCCCGGGAACTGGGCCCAGATGTAGGGTGAATTGTCACCGCCGACGCAGTTGATTCCGAGCTCCCGCAGGGCTGAACGGATCAGCTTGGCGTTACCCAGGTAGAAATCGGTCAGTTCCTTCATTTCTTTAAGCCCCTCCGGTTCCAGGGCCGCCAGCCCGCCGGCCTGGGCAATGTTGCCGGCGCCGTTGAACACCGTGGTACAGATCCGGTTCCAGTCGGCGTTGACGCTCTCCCCGGAGGAATAGACCAGTTCTTTGGGAACCACCGACCAGCCCAGGCGGACCCCGGTAAAGCCGATGGGCTTTGAGAAGGAGTTCACCTCAATGGCACATTTTTTCGCCCCTTCAATTTCATAAATACTCTTGGGAAGCGCCGGGTCCCGGATGTACTCCGCGTAGGCCGCGTCGAAAATAATAACGGAACTGTTTTTGTAGGCCGCTTCCACCAGTCTCTCAAGCTGCTCCCGGGTAGCTACCGCGCCGGTGGGATTGTTGGGTGAACAGAAATAGATGAGCCCCTTTTTCGGGAGCGCCGATAGATCCGGAAAGTAGCCGTTTTCCGCGGTGCAGGGAAGATAGGTGATGCCCTGGTAGCCCGTTCCGGTCCAGGAGCCGGCGGCGCCGATGAGCACCGAACCATCCACGTACACGGGATAGGACGGATCCTGTACCGCAACCTCGGTCCCGGCGCCGAAGAGAAGCTGGAGCCGGCCGATATCGCACTTGGCGCCGTCGGAAATAAATACTTCATCGGCGGCGACCTTGCCGTTGTAGAAAACCGCCGCGATCCGTTCCCGCAGGGCCGTAAGACCCTGTTCATCCCCGTAGCCCGAATACCCTTCGGGGGTGCTCAGCTTCCGGGCCGCTTCCGTCAGGCCGGCGTCGATATGGGGCGTTATGGGCTCGGTGGTGTTGCCGATACCGAGGCTGATGATTTTGGCGTCCGGATGGGTCTCCGCGAATTCCCGTCGCCGCTTGGCCACCTCCGGGAAGAGATACCCCGCCTTTATATTCGCAATGCATGGATTCCGCTTTATCACTGTATTCTCCTCATTTTATATGCTGTTATGGATTGAATTTTTTCAGGGCCTCAAGATCCAGGGTGGCGAAGTAATCCTCCACGGTCTCCGGCCGCCGCACCATCAGTGCCGATCCGTCGCTCCGCAGCAGGATTTCGCCGCACCGGAGTTTGCCGTTGTAGTTGAATCCCATGGCCCTGCCGTGGGCGCCCGCGTCGTGGATGACGATAAGGTCGCCTATGTCTATTTTCGGAAGTTTCCGCTGGACCGCGAACTTGTCGTTGTTTTCGCAGAGGCTTCCCACCACATCGTAGGTCTCCGCAGCGGGGGCGTTTTCCTTGCCCGAGACCGTCATGTGATGGTACGCGCCGTACATGCCCGGCCGCATCAGATCCGCCATGGAGGCGTCCAGGCCGATGTATTCCCGGTAGATGCTTTTTCGGTGGATAGCCCGGGCCACAAGCCAGCCGTAGGGGCCGGTTACGATCCGCGCCCATTCCATGTGCATCCCCATGGGATCGAGGCCGGCGGGAACGATGACTTCATCGTAGGCTTTTTTAATTCCTTTTGCGACGTAATCGTAATCGATGGGATCCTGCTCCGGCCGGTAGGGGATTCCCGCGCCGCCGCCGAGGTTGACGAATTCCATGGCGATGCCGGTTTTCTCCTTGATCTCCACGGCGAGTTCGAAGAGGAGCCGGCCTGTTTCGATGTGGTAGTCCGGATTGAGTTCATTGGACGCCACCATGGTGTGCAGCCCGAACCGCTTGGCGCCCTTGTCCCGGAGCAGCTTGTATCCTTCGATAATTTGTTCCCGGGTAAACCCGTACTTGGCTTCCTCTGGCGTGCCGATGATGGCGTTGCCTTCCTTGAGGGGGCCGGGGTTGTAGCGGCAGGAAACCAGTTCCGGGATGCCCGCGGTCTTTTCCAGGAATTCAATATGGGTGAAATCATCGAGGTTGATCACCGCCCCGAGTTCCCGGGCCTTTACGTATTCCGAAGCCGGGGTTTCGTTGGAGGTGAACATGGATTTTTCACCCTTCATGTTTGACATATCCGCCAGGAGCAGTTCCGGGAGGCTGGCGCAGTCCGCGCCGAAGCCTTCGCCGGCGAGGATCTTCAGGATAAAGGGATTGGGCAGGGCCTTGACCGCGAAATGCGCCTGGAAGGACGGAAAAACCGAAAAGGCCTTATTTATCCTCCGGGCGTTATCCCGGATAGCCCTTTCGTCGTAGACATAAAATGGCGTAGGGTACTGAGCGGCCAGCTTTTCCAGCTGTTCCTTTGACAAGGGGAAAGTCTTCGTATTCATATAGTATCCTTTTGAAAGCCGGACCTCGGTCCTGCCTGGTTATTATTGGTTCCCCGCCGGGGCGCCCCTGTTCCTGGGCGCCCGCGCCGGGTGCGAAATTGTTTTTACAGATAACCCTTTGACTTCAGCAGTTCCGCGTTGAGGATTCCGCCTCCGGCGGCGCCCCTGACGGTATTGTGGGAGAGTCCCACGAACCGCAGGTCGAAAAGGTTGCAGGGCCTGATCCGGCCGACGCAAACCGCCATGGCTTTGTCCAGGTCCCGGTCCTTCCGGGGCTGGGGCCGGTCGGCTTCTTCCCGGACAATGATGGGCCGCTCCGGCGCCATGGGCAGCTTCAGCTCCTGGGGCAGGGCGGTAAATTCCGACCAGATCTTTTTGACTTCTTCTATCGAAGGTTTTTTTGAACCGAATTCCAGGCTGACGCAGGCGGTATGGCCGTCCACCACCGGCACCCGGTTGCAGTGGGCCGTGATCAGCGGGCCTTCGGCGCTGACAATGGCGCCTTCCGTCACGGAACCGAGAATCTTGAGGGGTTCCTGCTCGCTTTTTTCTTCTTCGCCGCCGATGTAGGGAACCACATTTTCGATAATGCTGAGACTGGGCACCCCGGGAAAGCCCGCGCCGGAAACGGCCTGCATAGTGGAAACAAACATACGTTTGACTTCATAGCCTGCCTGGATAAGCGCCCACAGCGGAGTCATGTAACTCTGGATCGAACAGTTCGGTTTTACCGCGATAAAACCCTTGTCCCAGCCGCGGCTCGTCTGCTGGATCGGGATGATGTCGGTGTGGCTGGGATTTACCTCGGCGATGAGCATGGGCACATCCCTGGTCCACCGGTGGGCTGAGGCGTTGGAAACCACCGGAATGCCCGCCGCGGCGTAAGCCTCTTCCAGGGCCTTTATTTCATCCTTGCCCATTTCCAGCGCGGAAAACACGAAGGCGCATTTTCCCTGCCCGGCGGCTGCCGCGGCTCTGGATATATCGTTGGCGTCTTCTACAATTAAAGGGCCTACCGCGGGGCTGTAGGGTTTCGCCAGCTGCCACCGTCCGGCAACCGCGTCCGCGTATGGTTTGCCGGCGCTCCGGGGCGATGCTGCTACATAGGTGACTTCAAACCAGGGATGGTCCGCCAGCAGGGCAATGTACTGCTGGCCCACCATACCGGTCGCTCCAAGCACTCCGACAGGAATTTTTTCCATTGCTGTTATCTCCTCTTCACGCAGATTTTTTCCGAAAAATCCTGCCGCCGCTCCCCATGCCTCTGCGGGAGCAGCGGGGAGAGGGGCGGGTTCAGGTAAGTTTAACTTTTGACGCTGCCTGGGACGCTTCCAGGGCCTGCCGGAGCAGGGTTTCGTTTTCCGCGGCCATGGGGCCCAGGGGCAGCCGCACGGGACCGGCGGGAAGACCCGCCCAGGCCATGGCGGTTTTTATGGGCACGGGATTGGTTTCGATAAAGGCGCCTTTTACCAATGGCAGCAAACCGTAATGGAGTTTCCTGGCTTCCTCAAAATTCCCGCTGAGGCAGGCTTTCGTTAAAGCAGCCACTCGGCGGGGGACGAGATTCGAGATTACCGAAATGATCCCGTCGCCGCCCAGGGCGCAGAGGGGCAGGGTAAACGCGTCGTCCCCGGAGAGCACCGAAAAAGCTCTGCCTTCGTCCCGCCGTTTCCGGGAGACCATGTCAACCATATCCCCAATCTGGGGAATGTCCGCGGAGGATTCTTTGATGCCGATAACCGTAGGTATCCGGGATATCTGTTCCATAAGAACCGGCGGAATGTTCCGTGCCGTTCTGGACGCAATATTATAGATAAGAATCGGAATATCGACCGCCGCGGCCACTGTCTCGAAATGGCGGAGCAGTCCTCCGTCGTTTGGTTTGTTGTAGTAGGGGGTAACTACCAGGGCAATATCCGCCCCGAGCTCTTTTGCCCGTTTCGTGTTTTCGATGGTGTGTTTTGTTGAATTGGACCCCGTGCCGATAATGACCGGCACCGTGCCCGCGGCTGCTTCCGCGGCGGTTTCGATGATTTTGTCCTGTTCTTCCCGTTCCAGAGTGGGGGTTTCGCCGGTGGTCCCCAGAGGGAGAATGCCGTCGATCCCTTCGCTGATCTGGAACCGGATCAGGTCCCGCAGTCCGGCGAAATCCACATCGCCGTTTTCCTGCATCGGTGTTATGAGCGCGGTATACGCGCCCCGGAGTTGTATCATGGTAAGCTCCGAAATAAGAAGACTCCCGGGGTTTCCCCGGTTCCCGTAATTATTGCATAAGCGCCGGTGCGCCGCAAGATCCTATCAGGACACCCGCAGTGTAATAAAACTTCCACAGAAGCATGGAACTACAAATCCCGGGGTCCCGTCGAATGAAAAAAATCCCGCGGGGCGGTATTTCTTTTCATTCGACACCCCACGTTTCCTGCTCCCACCATGCTTCTGTGGCCTTTCTCCCGTTCCGGCTGTCCTGTTCTTAACGAGGGTTGATCTCTGTGTGCTGTATGGTTTCTCAGCTCCGCATTGGACCGTTTCTCCAAAAAATGCCTGTTTTGCTCCGGAGATCCTACGCACCGATAATTTCTTCCAGGACATCATCCATGGTGAAAATGCCCCGGCGCGTTTCCCGGGCAAGCCATTCGGCGGCCTGTACCGCCCCGGAAGCCAGGCCTTCCCGGTTCCGGGCCGTGTGGGTTATTTCTATGGTATCCGCCGGGGAGTCGAAAATCAGGGTATGTGTTCCGGGAACGGACCCAACCCGGAGACTTCCAACGTGGAGTTCCTCCGGCGCCGGAGCCCGGTGCTCCAGGGCTTCATATACCGCTTTTGTTTTCCGGGTCATGGAAGAAAGGACAAGCTCCGCCAGGGTTTTCGCGGTCCCCGAGGGACTGTCTACCTTTTTGTTGTGGTGGGCTTCAAAAATGCCCCCATCATATTCCGGAAAGGGGTTCATTATCTGGGCGGCAAAGGCAGCGATGCGGTAAAACAGATTCACCCCCAGGGAGAAATTCGACGCCCACAGCAGGGATGATCCGTTTTTCCTGACGATCTCCTCCGCTTCGCCCAGGCGGTCCAGCCATCCCGTGGTTCCCACCACCGCCGGAACCTTCCGCTCCGCCAGGGCCGTAACATTGGCAAAGGCCGTATCCGGACTGGTGAATTCAATGGCGGCATCGGTATCGGCAAGTTCCGCTATCCCGGGAATATCCCCGTAAATCGGCGCTCCGGAGCTGCCGGTTCCCCCGGCCGCAAAGGGATCCGCGATGGCGGTGATACTGTGGCCCCGGGCCAGGGCAATGGATTCGATCATTTTTCCCATTTTCCCGTAGCCGATAATGGCAATATTCATGGCTGGCTCCTTTTGGGCTGTGCCTCAGCGGGCAGGCTGCTGTTCTGTTCCTCAAAAAAGGTTTTGTGGAGCGCCCGAATGACATCATCCGCCTGGGTATCGTTCACAATAAAACTGATATTCACCTTGCTTGCTCCCTGGGAAACCATCTGAACCTGCACACCCAGGCCGGCGCATACCCCGAAGGACCGTTCCAGTATTTCCGATGACCGGCGAACATCCCCGACGATGGTAACCACGGCCTTGTCTTTTTTGATTTCGATGCTGGCGATCCGGGACAGGTCTTTTTTTAGGGGTCCGAGATCGTAGCTTTTATCCAGAGTCAGGGAAACAGAAACCTCGCTGGTGGCCACCATGTCCACCGAAATCCGGTGCTTCGCGAAATCCGAAAACACACCCTCCAGGAATCCGTACTGTCCCAGCATGCGGGTGGACACAATGTCCACCAAGGTGACATTTTTCCGGGAGGTAAGGGCCTGGACCGGGCCGGTTTTCTTGTCCAGGGACGCCACGATCCGGGTGCCCGGAGCCGCCGGGTTGTAGGAATTTTTGACCCGTACCGGAGTACCGGTTCGGATACAGGGCTGCATGGCCCGGGGATGGAGAACCTGGGCGCCAAAATACGCCAGTTCCGCCGCTTCCTCATAGGTTACCGCTTCCACGGGCCGGGCCTGTTTTACCAGCCGGGGATCCGCGGTGAGGATGCCGTCCACGTCTTTCCAGACCTGGGCTTCCTCGGCCCGGCATGCCGCGGCAATCATGGTGGCGCTCAGGTCCGAACCGCCCCTGCCCAGGGTGGTTATGTTTCCGCCTTCATCCTTGGCGATAAACCCGGTCACCACCGGCAGGACCCCGGCATCGGTCAGGGGACAGAGTATTTGGGGAATTTTTTCCCAGCTTTCCTTGGTGAGCTCCGCGGAAGTAAAATTCGAATCCGATATAAAACCCGCGTCCCAGGCGTCGAAAGCCTGGGCTTTAATATGTACGGACTTGAAATAGGCCGCGGTTACCCGCACCGAAAGCCGTTCCCCAAAAGAAACAAGATAATCCTTTGTCCGGGGCGTGAGTTCCCTGATCAGGGATATTCCCACCAGGAGATTGTTGAGTTCCTCAAGAAGGGGTTTAATTTCCTGGTGTATCTGAGGTTTCAGTCCCAGGGAATCAATGGTCTTTGTGTGGAGCTGCTCGATTGTTTTTATGGAGACCGTTCCCGCGGTCAGGGCTTTTTCCGCCGCCTCCAGCAGATGGTCCGTGGTATCTCCCATGGCGGAGAGAACAAGCACCGGTTTCCGGGGAAGAAACTGTTTGACGATTTCTGCCGCATTACGGATGCGTTCCGCGTTGGCCACGGAACTCCCCCCGAATTTCATTACAATCATTGCAGTGATTCCTCCAGATATTGGTCCATATCCTACAAGAATATGCAAAAATATGCAATACTTTCCTCTTTTTTGTATATATATTTAATTCTCCGGGCACACAGCCCCCATGAAACCGGAAGCATAGAACCGGTTAAGCCGGAAAGTACCCGGCCGTAATGGTAACGCCGGAAGTCATACAAAGAAGGGAATGAGCGACTTTCGAGGCCAAAGGCCGATGAGAAGCCATACCCATTTCTCTATGACAGGACCCGCGGCACCATTAAACACAGGTGCTTTCCGGCTGTAAAGATTCTGTGGTACAGTCTCCCCATGGTACAGGAAAAAAGTCTTGCGGTGTATAAAAACCGTCCCGCGGTGGTACTCGGGGGCGGCGACAAAATAGAAATTCTCCTTCCCGGTGGCGAAAAACTGAAAGTCCGGCCCAAGGACATTGAAATAATCCACCCGGGCCCGGCGGGTTCCCCGGACAGCTATACCGGAGAGCTGCCCCCGGGGGATATCCGGGGCGCCTGGGAACTCTTGGAAGGGACCGAAGTTCCTTTGGCGGAACTGGCGGATCTGGTATACGGTGAATTCACCCCCCAAAGCGCCTGGGCGGCGTACAGCCTCCTTTCGGAGGGCCTCTATTTTACCGGATCTCCCGGGGCCATCCGGCCCCGGCCCGCCGAAGCGGTCGCCGCGGATGAGGCAAAGCGGGCGGAAAAGGAACGGGAAGCCGGAGAGCGGGAGGCCTTTCTGGCCCGGCTTAAGGAATCGAAGCTCATCCTTCCCGACGACCGCCGGTTCCTCCAGGATGCCGAAGCCCTGGCGTACGGTAAAAGCGACAAAAGCCGGACCCTCAGGGAGCTCGGTTTGGCGGAAACACCCCAGGAAGCCCACCGCCTGCTTCTGGATTCCGGGGCATGGACTCCCTTCATCAACCCCCATCCCTTCCGGTTCGGCGTATCCCCCGGTTCCGCCAGGGAACCCCTGGCGGATACCCCCGGGGAGGACCGGAAGGATCTTACCCATCTCAAGGCCTATGCCATAGACAATGAGTGGAGCACTGATCCGGACGACGCGGTATCAATAGAAGGAAATGTTCTGTATGTTCATGTTGCGGATCCCGGTTCGGTGATTCTCCCGGAAAGCCCCGCGGATATTGAGGCCCGGGGCAGGGGAGCGACATTGTATCTTCCCGAAGGGACCGCCCGGATGGTCGCCGAGGAAGCGCTTCCGCGTTTTGCCCTGGGCCTCACGGAAGTGTCTCCGGCGCTGACCTTCAAAATAAGCCTGGACAGCGGCGGTTCGGTGGCGGAAATCGAAATTTTCCGTTCCTCCGTGTCTGTTACCCGGATGACCTACGCCGAAGCGGACGCCGCGGCGGATAACCCCGATCTCACCGCGTTGACAGCCCTGGCCGAAGCGAATATCCGCCGCCGGATGGCCGCCGGGGCAGTCGCCATTGACTTCCCCGAGGTCCATATCACGGTTTCCGGGGAACACGTAACCATCGAACCCATCCGGCAGTACCGGTCCGCCGATACGGTCCGGGAATGCATGCTTTTGGCCGGCGAAGCCGCGGCCCGCTGGGCTGTGCAGAACAGAGTCCCCTTTCCCTACGTCATCCAGGAAACCGGGGAGCTCCCGGCAAAACCTCTGGCCGGCCCGGCGGGCTCCTATCAGCTCCGGCGCTGCATGCGGGCCCGGTCCCTTTCGGTAAAGCCCGGGCTGCACGGAGGATTGGGGCTGTCGGGATATTCCCAGGTCACCAGCCCCCTCAGGCGGTACACCGATCTCCTGGCGCACCAGCAGATCCGGGCTTTTCTCCGGGGGGCGCCGCCCATTCCCGATGACGAACTGCTGGTCCGCCTTGCCGCGGGAGAAGCCGCCGCCGGCGCAACGGTCCAGGCGGAACGGGCATCCCGGCAGTACTGGACCGCGGTGTATCTCATGGATAAAAAGGGGAGTACCTGGACCGGTATTGTTCTTGAGAAGAAAGGCCCCCGGGCAGCGGTAATGATCCCGGATCTCGGCCTGGAGATCCAGGCCGCCATTAAGACCGATGCCGAGTCCAACGATACGGTTAGCCTGACCCTGGGTTCCGTAAATCTATACCAGCCGGAAACGGTGTTTTTTTCAGCCTAGGGTTCTGGCAGTAAATGTCAGGGTCTTAGAAATCGGCCCTTTGGGGAATCGTCCAGATGCATCCGGCATAGGCTTTAAACAGAAATGTATTGTCGCCGGGCCCTTCGAAGGGTTCCTCAGCCCAGGTGTAGACGGGAATTTCGGCTCCCACAAGGACGGTCACGGGTTTTACCGCATTCCAGCGGAATTCAAAGCCCGCAAACAGTGATCTGAGCTCATCGGTTTCCGTCTGGGCGCCGATGTAGCTCCGCTTCAGGGTTTGGTATCCGAGGTTTATATCCACGGTAAAGGGAACATTTTTCTTATAGGCATTAGCGGTAAACTGGTACCGTGTTTTTTCATCCTGAATGGTAAGCCCGCCGCCATGGAGTTCGGTATACTCCTCGCGGGCGGCGCTGAGGGTGACCACCGCGTAGGGCACCCAGAATCCCGCGGCAATCCGGCCGTATTCCTGGACGTAATCGCCCTCAACGATAAGCCCCGTTCCGACGGTGGAATGGGCGCTCAGGGACGCGAAGACGATTCCCGGCACTCTGAAATTTACCGCGGCGGCCATTCCCGGCTTTAACGGTTTATCCAGGTTGTTGAATATTCCGAAAAACGGCCCCAGCTCCAGTCCCAGATAGGTAAAATCGAGTCCGACAGAAGCCAGCAGCCTGTTTCTCAGGATCGGCCCCCGGTCGTATTCGAGGGAATACCCCAGGATGTCGGAAAACCTTCCCGCGGCTTTAATGTTGGCCACGACAAAATAATCCGGCTCAAAGGACTTCCCCGCCGTTCCCTGGGAACTACGGAGGCCGGGGTCAAAGGCAAAATTGTCCACCCCGCCGACAAAACTCAGGTCCAGGGCGCGGAGCGTTCCCGCGCCGGAAAAGTACAGTAAAACCAGGGCAAGTGCAAATCGTTTCATCAGTATGCCGTCCGTATTCCTATAAAGGTATCAAACATTTCCTTGGGGGTATCGTAATCCAGGGGTTTTACCCGGATTTTCAGGTCCCACCGGAGTCCGCCGGTTGCCGCGCTCAGAAAGGGCGAAACCATAAAGTAGCTGCTGTCTATTCCGCCGCTGTGCAGGCCTCCGGTCAGTTCCAGGCCAAACTCAAACATTCTGCTGACCATATCCCCGTACAGGAACTTAAGGTTAATATCGGCCTTTCCCTGCTCATCGGGAGTTTTTTCCTGGAGATACCACAGAGGATGGTAAAAAAATGTCGTATATACGGCGAACATGCCGAACCTGAGCCGGGGTTCTATAAGGAAATACAGGTTATCCACACTGAATGTATCCCCCTGCTCCCAGCCCGGGATACCGCACTGGATAAGAAACGCCGCCCCTTCCCCGGCGGTGAGGTGTGCCAGAAACCCGCCCCTATAGATCGTATCCTCCCCCGGCCGGAAGCTTATTCCCCCAAAGGCTTCAAGTTTTGCCGGGCCGGCGTTGACGAGGACCCGCAGATCCCCGGAATACTTCCCGAGATCGGGAAGCCCCGTGGCGCTGTCGATGGTCCCGATATCCTGGTAAAAATACGCCATGGGAACGATCTTTTCCCAATAGGTGACCGCCGCGGACAGGCCTGTTCCCCGTACCTTATGGATCCCGTCGTACTGGCGGGTAATATCGCCGCCGATTCCTTCCGGAAAATACATGAAACCCTTAAAATCCGTCCCCATGGGAGGGGTCCCGAAAAACAGCGGAAAATCGTCCCCGGAACAGAAAGAATCCGCCTCCCCCAGAAAATAGGCCACCTCCAGGGGCGCTCCGAAGGGCTCCCGGGCCGCGGCTTTGGCCACGCGCAGGGCAACAACCGCCTGGTTGTTGAGCCGGTCCGCCAGGGCGTTGTAGTCATCCGCGGTAGGGGCGGCGGTCACCGGCGTAATACGCACATTCCCGTAGGCAAAGGCCTTTTCCAGGTTGGGCGCGGCAAAGGAAAAACCCAGATACACGCCGTATTTGCCGCCGCCTTCAATGGCTATATCGGCGGACGCGGCCGATGACAGCACAAAGGTATCGTCCTTAACCGCGCCCCGGGTGGCGAATTCAAGCTTCGGAACCGTAATTTCCGCGCCGAAAACCGGTACCCCCAGCGCCGGCAGAACTATCAGGACCGCAAGAAGCGGAGCGTACAGCGGGAGCACCGGGTCGCGTTTCATGGCCTTATTCTACCACGCGGATTTAGTTAATACCAACAGAATTCGGTCAATAATCCCTTGACGTAAGACGATTTGTGTATAAACATTAATGCAATATGAGTGATTATTTAGATCCTAATAATGAAGAATTACTCAAGGATTTCTTCAGTGAAGCCCAAATGCAGGTGGATACACTGGAGCAGAACATTCTGGTCCTTGAGAATGAAAGCGGAAACCGGGATGCGGTGGATGAGATTTTCCGGGCTGCGCATACATTAAAGGGAGGCGCCGCCACTGTTGAGATGATGGAGCTTTCCCACTTCACCCACCTGGTAGAGGACGTTCTTGACGCTATCCGCTCGGATACCGTGACGGTCGATGAAAATGTGGTGGATACACTTCTGGCTGCCATTGATATTATTAAAATAATGCTGGAAAAACGCATGGAAGGTGCGGTTTACCAGGAGGATACTTCGGAGGTTGAAGGCAGGCTTTCGTCCCTGCTGCCGGATGGTTCGGCCCGCAAAAAAAGCGCGGCCCCCCAAAAAGCCGCGGCTCCGAAGGCTGCCCCGAAACCGGCCGCCGCTCCTGCCGCCGCTGCCGCGTCGGGGCTTTCCGAATACGAGATCCTGGAACTCAAGGAAGCCGCCGAGCCCGGAACCACGGTATACCGGGTTTCCGTCACTTTTGATGAAGACAACATAATGAAAAGTGTCGGGGGCATCCAGGTTTTCGCGGCCCTCAAGGAGCTCGGGACGGTGCTCAAGACGAGTCCTGACTTTGAACAGCTCTACGAAGATGAATTCCACCCGGTGGTGGATTACTTTATCTGCACAAACCGGCCGGTTGAAGACCTCCGGCGGTATGTGGCCATTCCGGATGTAACGGTTTCCTCGGAGATAAGCGACATAAGCGCCGGCGCGGCGCCGAAAGCCACCGCTCCCCAGGCCGCGGCTCCCGCGGCGGCCCCGAAACCTGCGGCTCCTGCCGCCCCCGCCGAGGAAGAGGAATCCCCCGCGGAGGAGGCGAAATCAGCCGCGGCGCCGGCAAAGGCCATGTCCCCCGCGGACAAAGCAAAGCAGGACGCGGACGCCAAAAAAGCGGGCAAGGACGCGGGATCCATCCTCAGGGTCGATTCCAAACGTATCGACGACCTGCTCAACCTGGTCTCCGAAACGGTTATCACCAAGGCGACCTTCAACCAGATTTCAAACCAGTTCAACGAACTGGTAAACGAACTCCACTCCATTGAGTCAGGTTACCGGGAAAAAGTCAAAAACCTTTTTGACGAACTGCCGAAATACCTGGAAAACATCCAGGACGGCCGGTCCGTCAAGGATATCCGCAAGCAGATCGGCGAGGAATACGGCGACCTGTTCTCGGTGTTTGACGCCTTTGAGGCTTCCCTTAAAAACAATGTGGGCAAATTCCGGTCAACCTCCCAGAACCTGGGACGCATCACCGGGGAGCTCCAGGAAGGGGTCATGCGGATCCGCATGGTGCCCATCAGCCAGATATTCAGCCGCTTCCCCCGGCTCGTCCGGGATCTTTCCAAGAGCCTCAACAAAAAGATCAACCTCGTTATTGAGGGTGAAGACACCGAACTCGACAAGTCGGTTATCGAGGATCTCCTGGATCCCATCATGCACTCGGTGCGGAATTCCATTGACCACGGTGTCGAGTCGGTGGAAGACCGGATCGCCGCGGGCAAACCCGAGGAAGGCAAGGTTCTTCTCAAGGCTTCCAGCGAAGGCAACATGATCATCATTGAAATCGCCGACGACGGGAAGGGTATTGATGTCAACGCCGTCAAGGCGAAAGCCGTCGACCGCGGGCTGATCCACCCCAACAAGGAACTCTCCGATCCCGAAGCTTTCAATCTTATCTTCGAACCGGGATTTTCCACGGCAAAACAGATCACCAGCATATCCGGCCGGGGTGTCGGCCTCGATGTGGTCCGCCGGCAGATAGAAAAACTCAACGGTACGGTCACGGTAACTTCCGAAAAGGGCAAGGGAACGAAATTCACCATCAAACTGCCCCTTACCCTGGCGATCATCCAGGGGCTCCTGGTCCGGGTGGGCACGGAAATCTACTCCATTCCCATCACCTCGGTTATCGAAAGCCTCAGGCTCAAGCCCGAGGAAATCAAGATGATCGACAATTACGAAGTCTTCAATATCAGGAACGACGTCATATCCCTGCTGCGGCTCAACCGCCTCTTCGGCATTAAAACCGAGGAACAGCAGGAATACAATTTTGTGGTCATCGTCGGAACCGCTGAAAAGAAGATGGGCTTTATGGTGGACAGCCTTATCGGGGAAGAAGATGTGGTTATCAAACCCCTGCGGGACCAGTTTACCAACTCTCCGGGTATTGCCGGGGCATCCATCCTGGGCGACGGTTCCGTTTCCCTCATCATTGACGTGAGCCAGCTCCTGGAGCTGGGGCTTAAGAAGGAAATGGAAGAACGCCGGTTCCTGGAAGCATCGACACGGTAGAAAGGACGCGATATGGAAATGAATGATTTAAAAGCCGTTAACGCGGCCATAAACGCTGAAATACAGGAACAGAAGGAACGGGTGGATACCATTGATTTTAAGATGGTGACCTTTTCCCTGGGAGGCAAGGATTACGGCGTTGATATTATGAACGTCAAGGAAATCGCCAAGGCGGATAAATTTACCTACGTTCCCAACGCGGCGTCCTTTGTCCGCGGGGTATACAATCTCCGGGGCGATATTATCCCCATTGTGGACCTGCGGACATTTTTCCACCTGCCCATCGAAAAGAAATCCGCCGACGGATCGGAAAACATGCTGATCCTCCGGATCGGGGACAAAGTATTCGGGACCATCGTCGATCAGATCGACAAGGTCGTGGGAATTAATTCCGAAACGATCCAGCCGCCCCATCCGATTTTCGGGGATATCAACATCAAGTACATCAGCGGAGTAGTGGAAAAACAGGGACAGCTGTTCATCATCCTCGACGTGATACGGATATTCACCTATCAGGAAGAGGAAAAGACCCGGACAGCGGCGATACCTGATTCCGGCTCCGATACCTATTACGCGCCGCCCGCCGCCGAAAGCGCCACGGAGGAACCGAAAAAAGCGGCCCTTTCCGACAGCGCCCTGGATTTTATCAAGGAAAGTCTTTCCGCGCTGAAGCATTTCTCCGCCACAATCATCAACGACGATTGGATCCGCCGGCGCTTTGTGGATTGGACCACCACCCGGCCCGAGGGAGAGGTGCAGCTTAAAAACCAGGCGGACGCGGATGAATTCCTTTCATCCTTCTACTCCCCGGATACGGGCCGTTTCTGGGACGATGATTACGCCCAGATCGTTAAGAATATACTGCCCAACATGAGTTCTTCCGTTATCCAGGTATGGAATCCCGGCTGCGGCAAGGGCTATGAAACCTTTTCATTTGCCTGTATATTAAAAACCAGATATCCCGATGCCCAGATTAAGATATGGGCCAACGACAACGATATAATGGCTATATCGTCGGCGCCGAATATGGTTTTTGATCTGGATGAGGTTCCCGAATACTGCCGCAGTTTTATGGTCCGGGGAAGCAGCGGGTACAGTTTCAATCAATCGGTCAAGGATTCGATTATGTTTGAGTACCACGATGTACTCCACGCGAATCCCTTCCCTGATCTGGATATTATCCTTTCCCGGGACCTTCTGTCGTTTATGACCGCCCAGGATCAGGAAAAGATCATGGCCGATTTCGGGGAGAAGATAAAAAACAGCGGTGTGATTATATTGGGTAGGAACGAAGAAATGCCGGGCAGAGAATGGCGGCGTATTGCCAATGACCCGGTTTCTGCGTATATGCGAAATGAATAGTCCAGTTATTTGAAGGAGCAATGATATGAGAGTGGAATACATCAACCCCTTTGTTGAAGCCGCGTTCAATGTACTTAAGGAAGTAATCGGCGATGATGTACGGCGGGGTGAACTCTATCTTAAATCAACCACCGTGCCGGTTATGGGTGTGGCTGCACTCGTCGGGCTTGCCGGTGATGTGGAAGGACGGGTTCTTTTCGATATGACTAAACAAACCGCGCTCTACATAGCCGGCGCCATGAACGGCGAAGAATTCACCCAGCTGGATGAACTGGGCAAAGCCACGATTCAGGAACTTGCCAATATGATAACCGCCCAGGCCGTGACGAAGCTGCACGATCTGGGATTCAAATTCGACCTGACCCCTCCGGCCCTCTTTACCGGAGATAATATGGAAGTGTCCAATTCCGATGTTGAGGCGCTGATCGTGCCCATGGAGCTGGGTACCAACGGTAAAATTGAAATTAACGTAGCCATCCGGGAACGAAGCTAGTCTCCGGATATTCACAATGCGGAAAAGGCTCCTATTGACACAATAGGAGCCTTTCTGGTATATGTATGGAGTTACGGGCGGTTAGCTCAGTTGGTTAGAGCACCAGTATGACACACTGGGGGTCGTTGGTTCAACTCCAATATCGCCCAATAAATTAGATATGTGCTGATCTAAAAAATCAGCGAAGCTTTCTGCTTCCACCGAAGAACGGTGAAGCGTCAAGTTTACCGAATGCAGTACGGAAGATAGTTTTTTCCGGCGCGAAGGTTGAATGAGACGCGGTCGCCGTTTTTTTTGTTTCAATTACCGGCGCTTTCGTGTTCCATGGATGCGTAGATAAATGGGCCCACGCCTTTAAAGTCATCGGTCACAACGGGTTCATTGACGTAATATTCATAAGAGCCGTCCCGGTACGGCGTCCCGCCCAGGCCGGCGACGCTGCATATCCCGTTCAGGTGGAGTTCGCCGTTTTTCTCTTCGGTAAGCATGTGCTTAAGCAGTCCCGCATAACCCTTCTTGGCCGCCTGTTTTACCGTTTCCGTGTCACTGGCCGGAACGTATCCTTTTCGGATCATCTTAAAAAGGAAGTACGTGAACATGGACGAGGCCGAACTCTCCAGGTAATTCCTGCTTCTGGTTGGCTGGTCAAGAATCTGGTACCATAAACCGCTTTCCGTATCCTGAAATTTGAGGACCGGAATAATCAGCCGTACCGCAATTTCCTGAAGCTGGCTGGCATAGGTTTTTGCCGCGGGGCTGTCCGGCAGGAAGTCAAGGACATCCAGCAGGGCCATACAGTACCAGCCCATGGCCCTTCCCCAGAAATGGGGGGAGCAGCCGGTTTCCGGGTTTGACCAAAGCTGTTTGCGGGATTCGTCCCAGGCATGGTACAGGAGACCGGTGACAGGGTCCCGGGTTTTTGCCTCAACCAGGACAAACTGGTGAACCAGATCCTCCCAGTCCCCCGCGGGGCCGAATTCGGCTATATACTGGGCATAAAAGGGTCCCTGCATATACAGTCCGTCCAGCCACATCTGCCAGGGATAAATCTGTTTATGCCAGAATCCGCGGCTTTTCGTTCTTGGCTGGTTCCGCAATTGTTCCCTGAGTCTGTTAATAGCCAGTTTATATTTTTCTTCACCCGTATCTGAATACAGGGTGAATAGGTTTTTTCCGGCGTTAATTTGGTCGAGGTTAAATTCGTTTTCCCTGTAGGTATCAATACTGCCGTCGGGCAGAATTTTCGTATCGTACATTTTTTTTACATAACCGCCGTATTCGGCGTTGTTTGTCCGTTTCCCCACGGTATAGAGCGCCTGGAGTACGAGGCCATGTTCATAATGCCATTTCATTTGGCTTGGGGTATACCGTCCCTTTACGGAAAGAGCCATGCGCTCGGAGACGGGCTTTGTTTTGTCTATGGCTTCCATGGCCTTATCCTTTTTCTGGTTATAAAAACCCGAAAGAGCCGCATTGCTTATAGCAGCCCTTTCGGGTCATAACTTTTATAAATGCTATTTAATGTAATTCGCCGCGGTGGCCGCTTCGATTCCAGCTGTATCCCAGGCCGATCCGCCGAGTCTGTCGAATTCCGATACAAAGGTATTCCAGTTTTCCCTGGTCAGAACCCGTCTTCCGGTCATGAACTCAACCACACCTTGTTCGTAGAACCGTTTGATATCCGCGTTTGCCGGAGGCAGCGCGTCGGCGCCGATATTCGGGGTCCATGCCCGTTTCTGCATATCGTACAATACGGTCAGGGCGCTCATGGTTTTGCCCGACGTGGGGGCTTTGTAGGTAGGATACCGGGCCAGCAGTTCGACGTTGCTGTTGTAATACACCATGTTGCGGAGCTGGGTCAGGGGCTGCATTTCGGGCCTGCTGAATCCTTTGCTGGCATCGGGGATACCATTTATTGTGGGAACGCCGTCGGCATCCTTCACATAGTTCACCCCTTCTTCGCCCCAGCCGAGGAGATAGTAGCCTTCGTCGGAGGACATCCATTCCAGGAGGCGGGCGATGGCGGGACCTTTGCCCGCATTGGCCGCTTTGGTGGACACAGCGTAGATCCGGTACGCCTGGGTATACACGCCGACGGATGATTTTCCGCTGGGTCCCCGGGGCGGATCAATGACGATCCATTCGCCGTTGGGGAAGTTTTTGTCAAAGGGCGCGTAGTTGGATTCGGAAGCGTAGGCCGCGTTCTGTTCCCGCATAATCCCGAACCGCCCCTGTTTCCAGGCAGCCCGGAAGTCGTCTTTCCCGTAGCTCATCCAGTTGGGATCGATAACCTTTTCGTCCACCAGGCGTTTAATGTACACCATGGCGTCATAGTAGGCGGGTTTCCGCAGGTTGAGCCCGGGGTCCGACTTGACGAGGCTCCAGGTTCCGGGAACGCCGAAGGCGCCGAAGAAGGGATCAAAGCGGCGGCCCAGGCCTTCCTCAAAGTTGTTGATTTCGATAAAGGCGCCGTAGCCGTAGGTGTCGTTCCTGCCGTTGCCGTCGGGATCGTTGAAGGTGAAAGCCTTCATAACATTCAGGTAGTCTTCGGTGGTTACGGGGATCTGAAGTCCCAGTTTGTCGAGCCAGTCCTTCCGGATAAGCATCCCTTCATTCCGCGCGATGGCTCCGGGGGACGCTAGGCCGTAGGATTTTCCGTTGACCGTAGTGAACGCCTTGGAATCCGCGTCGTACTGGGTATTTGTCCGTTCGGGCATCAGGGGATAGAGGTCATCCACGGGAGCGACCAGACCCATCTTAACCAGGTTGAGCCAGGGATCCCGGCGGACCATGAACAGATCCGGCAGGCTGTTGGCCGCGCCGGCGGCGTTGACCTTTACATCCTGGTCCGATTCATTGGAAGGAAGAGCCGTCAGTACAAGGTTGATATTCAGTTTGTCCCTGATAATCTGCAGAGCCTTCCAGTCCGCGGGAGGCGGGCCGGCTTCGGTCACCGCGGCGCCGTACCACAGTTCTATGGTTACCGGTCCGTCACTTTTTGCGTTGTCGGAACCGCCTCCGGCGAAAGCCGGGATAAGCATACCGGACAGCAGGCACAGTACCAAAAATACCCTCATTTTTTCTTTCATATTAACTCCTTATTGCAAATTCCTTATTAACAATTCCGCGGCGGTCCGGTTTGGTCCCCGCGGAACAGATTCCACCGTAACGGAAACGTTTATCCCTTGACGCTTCCCAGCAGGGTTCCCTTGGCGAAGTATTTCTGGATAAAGGGATACGCGATGATCATGGGAATGGCTGCCATGAAAACGCTGGCGGCCTTAATTGACTGTACCGACGCTTCGCCGAAGGCGTTTACTTCGACAAACTCATTCATGCCGCTGGCCATCAGGATATTGCGCAGCAGTATCGGCAATGGCTGGAGGGCATTGCTGTTCAGGTACAGCATGGCGTGGAAGAAGTCGTTCCAGAATGCGACGCCGTAGTACAGGCCGATGGTCATGATAATCGGCTTTGACAACGGAAGAATTATCCGCAGCAGAACGAGCCATTCGGCGGCGCCGTCAATCCGGGCGGATTCCTTCAGTTCTTCGGGAATGCCCTCAAAGAAGCCCCGCATGATAAGGCAGTTGTAGGTGCCGATCGCTCCGGGCAGGAACACCGCCGCCAGATGGTTGGTCAATCCCAGCTTGGTAACCACCAGGTAGGTAGGGATGAGTCCGACGTTAAAAAGGTAGGGCAGCAGGATGAATATGTTCAGCCATTTCCTTCCCGGCAGGGATTTTACGGACAGTACATACGCCATGGGGATGGTCAGAAACAGAGACGTCGCCACACCCATGACCAGGATTTTAAGGCTGTTGGAAAATGCCAGAATGAAACCGTTGTTTCCCAGCAGGGCTTTGTACGCCGCCGTGGACCATTTCCAGGGCGCCAGAAACATGCCTTCCAGATTTGATCCGATAAAATGATTCGGTCTGAATGAAAGGGTAATGGTGCTCCACATGGGTATGGCAACAACGATAAATATCAGAACGAGAAATATATCGAGACAAATATAAAACGTTCTGTCGCCGCCGGTCAGCCGTACCGTAGTACCTTTAATTTTTTTTCCCATAATTCGGCTCCTCAATTAGAACAGCGATGAATCGGAGACCCGTTTTACGAGCCAGTTTGAAACAGTTATTAACAGCAGGCCTATAACGCCCTTGAAAATACCCACCGCGGTGGCCAGGCCGAACTGAAATTCCAGGAGTCCCTGGCGGTACACCCAGGTATCGATGATATCCGCCACGCTGTAGACGGGGGTGGAGTAGAGCATAAACATCTGGTTGAAACCGGCGTCAAGGATGGTGCCCAGCCTGAGCAGCACCACCATAACGATTACCGGCCGGATTGACGGAAGGGTGATGTACCACACCCGCTGAATGGCGGTTACCCCTTCGACCATGGCCGCTTCGTACAGGGTAGGGTCAATGGCGATCAGGGCCGCGATAAATATGATGGCGCTCCAGCCCATTTCCTTCCAGGCATCGGAAAAAATGACTATCCAGGGAAAGGTTTTTACGTTGGTCATAAAATCGACCGGCTGGCCGCCCAGCAGTTTTATCAGGTCGTTGATGATGCCGTCGCCGGGAGCAAACAGGACCAGCAGTATACCGTACATAATTACCCATGACAGGAAGTGGGGAAGGTACGCCAGGGTCTGCACCACCTTTGCCAGCTTCGGTCTGATGCATTCGTATAAGGTAACCGCTAAAATGATTGACAGGGGAACACTGACGAGTAATTTACCGAAACTGTAAAACAGGGTATTCCGCAATAGTTCCGCAAAATAAAACGAATTAAAAAACGTCTTAAAATGGGTTAAACCGATCCAGGGACTTCCAAGAACACCGTCTATGGGTCTGAAGTCTTTGAACGCGATCTGCCCGTTCCAGATTGGTACGTACTTGAAAATAACGTAATACACAAAGGGGATAACCATCAGCGCGTACACCGACATGTGCCTGCGGATGTCCTTTAGTAACCTGTTATTTCCGGGAATTGTTTGTGTCTTCTTCATAACTCACCTTGATATCAGGATAGATTAGGTGCCGGGTAAAATGCAGGCAGTTTATTGGATTTTTCCGTCATTATAATTACAGTTTTTCGGGATGAAATGGCCGGTTTTATTGGACTAATTAGATAATCTTGTTGGTTTTTCCGTAATTTCCGTGGTTTCGGGGCGTTTTAGGCCGCAAAATATGTATTTTTTCTGCGGAACCTGCCCGGCAGCCGGCTTTTTCTAAAAATATATGGGAGCCGTTCGGTAACCTCATTTGTCCCGGACGCGGATTGTCCGCAGCAACTTCCGCAAATGCCGGCTCCGGACTTATAATTTTTCCTATTGTACCTACGGATTTGTATAAATTATTTATTCTTTTTTGCTAACGACAGTTTTCATTTCATGCCGTTATACTAAGAAAACTTTTAAAGCAGCCGGGTAAAAAGAGGCGCATTTCATACACCCGGAAACCGGAGGACAGGAAGAATGAAGAAAAATGCGGTATTTCTTTTGGCATTTCTTATCGTTTCTGCAAGTATGGTATGGGCCGGCGGCCAGAACGACGGCGGTTCAAAGACTGTGGTCAAAGTCGCTTCGGCGGATAATACCTATGGACTCAGCACGGATCCTGATCTTCAGGATGCGGTCACAAAACTTATTGAAAGCAAAACCAATGTGACTATTTCACCGATTATTCCGCCCCTGGCAAGCTACAGCGATAAACTGGCAACCCTGGTAAACAGCGGCGATATTCCCGATGTATTTTCCGTTTCACAGGCCATGACCAGGATTCCCCAGATGGTTGCCCGGGAACAGCTTCTGGATTTAACCGATTATATCGCCAAATCGCCGGTGCTGTCCCAAATGGACCCTTCACTGTTCAATGATCTTAAAATCGACGGTAAAATTTATTTTATTCCCTACAACTTCCCCAAGGCGAAGGCTCTCTACATCCGCCAGGATCTGATGGACCAGTATGGGGTCAAACTGTCCCACACTCCCACCACGGAGGAATTCAGCCGGGAAATGAAAAAGTTCGCGGGAAAGGGAATCGTCCCGTTCTGTTTCCCGAAATGGGTGGATAACTTCCAGTATTTTTATAATTCCTTCGGCGCCTGGGGCGGCATCTATAAGAAAAACGGAACCTTCGTGGACGGGTTCCAGACCTCCGAAATGCGGCAGGCCTTGGCGTATCTTAGGCAGCTTTATGTCGACGGTATCCTCAACCAGGAATTCCTCACCACGGAAAATACCGCCATGCGGGAAAAAACCTACACCGCCCAGGCGGCCAGCGATATCGATTACGTAACCAACTACATCAACTACGTTCAGAATACCAAGGCGGCCAACAAGCCCACCGATATGTTTCTGATTTATAAGATTGTCGGACCCAACGGCTACGGCGGCTCGCTGAATGAAGCTACCCAGACTGCCTGGGTGGTATCCTCCCGGACGAAGGACCCCGCGGCGGCTGTCAAGGTTATCGAAACCATCGTAATGGATCCCGAAGTGTACCAGGCATTCTACGGTATCGGTCTTGAAGGATACCATTACACCCTCGATCAGAATAAGCAGATTGTCCCCACCTCCAAGGCGGCTAACTCCGGGTATAAATACACCTTTAACTACCTGAGCGATTCCATCGTCTCCTACGATGTCACCAAATTGTCCTTTGCCCTTGACCAGGCAATGCAGGACGGTGTGAAACGGCAGGTTACGGAAATCCGCGCCATGCAGCCGAACCTGGGTCCCAATTATTCCGCCGATGTTCCCGTGGGGATTTCCCTTACCTATGACCGGGTGGCGCCTTCCATAAAGAGCACCAGGGAATCCATCGCCGCGAAAATCATTGTCGGCAGCGTTTCCGTTGACGCCGGCATGGCGGAATACGAAAATTTCTGGAAGAGCATCGAGGGTCCCCGGATCCTGCAGGAACTGAATTCCGCTAAATAGCAAAAGACTGAAAATGATTCCGGCCGGCCCTTCCAAAGGGCCGGAACCCGGATTAAGCCGGAACAGAACAGGCGCACCACTATGCACAATATCCAGCGATTCAGAACACAGGCGAAACAGCTTGTCTCAGAGATGACCGTTGAGGAAATGATTCCCCAGCTGCTGCATACCGCTCCGGCGGTTGAACGGCTGGGCATACCATCCTACAACTGGTGGAACGAGGGCCTGCACGGCGCCGCCAGATCGGGTACCGCCACGGTATTTCCCCAGGCAATCGGACTGGCGGCCACATTCAATTCCGAACTGCTTTTTAAGGCCGGGGATATTACCTCCACCGAACAAAGGGCCAAGTACAATACCTTTTCTAAAATGGGTGACCGGGGAATTTATAAAGGCCTTACCGTCTGGTCCCCGAATATCAATATTTTCCGGGATCCCCGATGGGGAAGGGGGCAGGAAACCTACGGGGAGGATCCCTTCCTGACCGGACAGTTAGCCGTTGCGTTTATCCGCGGCCTCCAGGGTGACGGCCCGTATTTGAAAACCGCCGCGGCGGTAAAGCATTTCGTTGCCCACAGCGGGCCGGAACCTCTGCGGCACCATTTCAACGCGGTAGTTTCTCCCAAGGATCTCTATGAGACATACCTTCCGGCGTTTGAATTTTCCATCCGGGAGGGATACGTAAACGGTGTCATGGGTGCCTACAGCATGATAAACGGAGAGCCGGCCTGCGCCAACGGCATGATGGATTCGCTGATCCGGGGCGGCTGGGAATTTGAAGGAATTTATATTTCCGACTGCTGGGCAATCCGGGATTTCCATCAGGGCCACCATATTACAAAGAACCCTGAGGAATCGGCGGCAATGGCCCTGCGGTACGGCTGCGATCTTAACTGCGGCTGTGAATACAATTCCCTGGAAAAGGCCTACAGAAAAAAATTGGTCTCTGCCGACGAGATTCGGCGGTCCTGCGAACGGATAATGACCACCCGGTTCCAGCTGGGGATGTTTGCGGATGACTGTCCCTATGACGCTGTTAACTACGATCAGGTTGATACGGATGAACACGCCGAGGCGGCCCACGAAGCGGCACGCCAAAGTATGGTGCTTCTTCGGAATGCCGATTCCTTTTTACCTCTTAACAGGGAAGCAATTTCTTCCATTGCGGTTATCGGCCCAAACGCGGACAGCAATACCGCGCTCTGGGGCAATTACCATGGAACATCGAGCCGCTACACCACGGTACTGGAAGGAATCCGGCGGGTTGCGGGGGAATCGGTCAGGATATATTATTCCCAGGGCAGCGGCCTGGTAAAGGGAAATGTTGAAAGGCTGGCGGAGGAAAACGACCGGATCGCCGAGGCGGCGGCCTGCGCGGAACTGGCGGATGTGGCGGTTCTGTGCCTCGGTCTTGATGAGACCGTTGAAGGAGAAATGCGGGACGACGGCAACGGCGGATTCGCGGGGGATAAAAAAGACCTACGGCTTCCCAAAGCCCAGAGGACTCTGCTTGAAGCGGTAGCCGCGGTGAAGAAACCCGTTATTGTGGTACTGCTTTCCGGCGGCCCCATTGATCCGGAAATTACGGGAATGGAAAATGTCAAAGCCCTTATCCAGGCCTGGTATCCGGGACAGACCGGCGGACTGGCGCTGGCGGAAATTATTTTCGGTATCTATAATCCCTCAGGGCGGCTACCCATCACATTCCCAAAGGCCGAAACGGTCCTTCCCGATTTTACCGATTATTCCATGAAGGGAAGAACCTACCGTTATGCCCTGGAAGAGCCACTCTATCCCTTCGGATTCGGGCTCTCGTATACACAGTTTGCGTACGGTGATATAAAAGCTGAAAAAAAGAAAGACGGTTCTGTGGTGGTTTCATGTTTCGTTGAAAATACCGGAGAACGGGACGGCCGGGAAGTTGTCCAGGTATACGGAAAAACCGCTGATCCGGATTTTCCGCTCCATCCCTGTCTGTTTGGTTTCAGTTCCCTGTTTTTGAAGCGGGGAGAACGCAGGCAAGTCTCTGTTGCTGTTCCCGCCAGGATGTTTACCTGCGTTGATGGTAACGGCTCCCGGAGCCCCTGCACGGTGAATGGACACTCCAAACCGGCGGCCGCCAGGGAGACAGCCTGAGCAGGAAATTATGCGGCGACGAAGTGCTGGAAGTAAAAGTAGTTCTGTGAGAACATAGTTCTCTATTTATCCGCATCAATGGAAAAAATTTCAGGGAGGAGCCGTGAAAAAAAATAGCGTCCCCAATATACACAAACCATTATCCGTCCGGGTGAGAAGGCAGAAATACCTTCTGCTTATGCTGCTCCCCGGATTAATCTGGTATATCCTGTTCAAATACCTCCCCATGATGGGATTGGGCCTGGCGTTTACCGATTACGGATTCAGGGCAAAGGTTTCATTTATCGGATTTGAGAATTTCCGGCGGCTGTTTAACTCCGCTATCTTCTGGAAGGCCTTTAAGAATACCCTTATTATCAGCATGGCAAATATCGTTTTTTATTTTCCCGCTCCAATCATTGTAGCCCTTTTAATCAACGAACTGAAAAGCCTCCGCGCAAAGCGGGTTATACAGTTTCTTATTTATATACCCTATTTCTTCTCATGGGTTGTGGTGGGAAGTATTTTCGTGACCCTCTTGTCGCCGTCATCGGGACTGGTGAATTCCATTATTAAACTGTTCGGCGGCGATCCAATATATTTTATGGCCAGTACAACTTATTTCAGGCCTGTGCTGGTATCGTCGTATATCTGGCGGCAGATGGGATACGGGGCCGTTATCTATGTGGCTGCCCTCAGTACCGTTGAACCGGACTTGTATGAGGCCGCTACGGTGGACGGCGCTGGCCGCTGGATGAAACTCTTCAACGTAACCCTGCCGTCAATCCGTTCCACCATTGTGACCATGCTCCTCCTCAATCTTTCCCACGTACTGCTTATTTTTGAACAGGTTCTCGTTATGTATAACGCCGCGGTGTACGATGTGGCGGATGTACTGCAAACCTATGTATTCCGCGAGGGGGTGCTGCAGGGCGATATGGGATATTCCATCGCGGTAGGTATGTTTACTTCTATTATTAGCCTCGTTCTGGTATTAACGACGAATAAGATAAGCAGCCGGTTCCTGGACGAACCGATTTTGTAGGGAGACGGAAAAATGAGAAGACGGTCATTCAAAGAACCCGCAAGCCGCAGGGTATTTATGATTATTAACTATATTATTCTCGGAACGGTCTGTCTGATAGTGGTGATTCCCATCTGGAACGTCCTTATTACATCCTTTGCAAAAGATGTTGATGTAATGGGAAACGAATACCTGTTGATGCCGCGGTCCTTTACTTTTGACAACTATTATCGGGTCCTGAACAGCGGGTACATGAACGCCTTTAAGAACTCAATTTTTGTCGCCGTGGTGGGAACGCTTTTTTCCATGGTTGTCACGGTGCCCATGGGTTACGCCCTGGCGCAGAAGGAATTGATCGGAAGAAATATTCTCATGAAGCTGATTGTTTTTACCCTTGTATTTGATGTGGGGATTATGCCCTTTTATATTGTGGTCCGTTCGCTCGGGCTTATCAATAAAATGGCAGCAATTATTATTCCCGTGGGCCTGTCAACGTTTAATCTGATCATCGTCAAAAACTTCATGACCAGTATTCCTGTTTCGCTGATAGAATCGGCAAAACTTGACGGTTACGATGATATCAGGATTCTGCTGAAGATTGTTGTACCCCTGGCCGTTCCTATTATTGCAGCGGTAACACTTTTTTATTTTGTCGGCTACTGGAACCGGTATTTTGAGGTGGTCATGTTTATCAACGACAGCCGGAAATACACCCTCCAGGTGGTGCTGCGCAGTCTCATTTTCGAATCCGATGATTCCCTGGGCGGCAATGCCGCGTATGTATACAATAATCTGAAAATGGCCGTTATGGTTTTGGGCATGCTTCCTGTGCTGGTAATTTATCCGTTTATTCAGAAGCATTTCGTATCGGGACTGATGGTCGGCGGAGTGAAAGGATAATCCCTTCGGGAAGTGGTGTGTTGCGCGGATTAAATCTTGATGGTCTCCGTTTTCGCTGGTACGATGCAAACCGGGGTGCGGATTTGGATTATAAACTGACTTTTTCAGGACGATTTCACTACCGCTGCGGAAGCGGCGTTTCCGGGCATTACCATCCGGAGGATTACCAGATACAGCTGGTGTACTCCGGCGAGGCAGAAGCCCACGTGAACGGCAAGCCATACCGCCTGAAAAAGAACTCTATTATGCTTATCCCGAAGGGTTCCGCCCATGACTTTCATGTTATTTCTGAAGACGGAATGAAGACGGTTGAGGTTAAGTTTGTCAGCGATGATCCCGGCTTTACGGAATTAATATCCGGGCTTGATATGGTAATGGCTGACGATGGTTCCATTTTCGAAATACTTTCACGGGTTGTTCTGGAAGGCCAGCGGAAGATCAGTTATTACCGGGAAATGTCCAACGCTCTGCTTTTGGAATGTCTGCTGATGATGTACAGGATGGCTCACCGGAATTCGATCCCGGTTTTTGAAGTATCGAAACTCAGTAAAGGTGAAATCATAAAAAACGATATCCTTCTTGATGTTATTGACGATTATATCGAAAAGAATATCCACAAAAGATTTTCCCTGGCGGATGTCGCCAAAGCCTGCGGCTACAACCAGGATTACATATACAGGCTTATCCGAAAAAAGACCGGACTTTCGGCGGTTCAGTATATAAATGAAAAAAAATTCGACCGGGCAAAGCAGCTTATCATGCACACGGAATTGTCCCTTTCGGAAATAGCCTGGAACCTGGGATTCGAAACGCTCCAGTATTTTTCCCGGTTCTTTAAAGAGCATGCCGGCATATCGCCGTCGGATTACAGCAAGGAAGTCCGTTCAACAATCAGAACGGATTATTAAAACTGTTTCCAAGTCTGACAGGAATCCGGCCGGCTGATTGGGTGTCTAACTCGAGGCAATTGTTAAAATTATAGAATGGTATGTACCATGCGGGGAAGGGGATAGCTTCGAAAAAGTATAAGTTATTTTCCGTTCCCTGCAACGACAGATATACGTTCTTTGGCGTATACTTTATTAGTCTTCAATACGGAAGGAGATGCTTATGTCTAAAAAAAGATATGCCCAGGTAGGTACCGGCGGAAGGGCCCGGATGTTTTACGAAGCCATTGCAACCAGATACAATGACAGTTCGGAATTGGTCGCCTTCTGCGATCAAAGTCCCGCCAGAATGAAATTTGCCAACAGTACCCTTGAATCCGAATGCAAAAGCGCCGCGGTGCCGATGTACACCGCGGACAGATTCGAGGAAATGATCGATACGGAAAAGCCCGATACCGTCATTGTGACCACCGTGGACCGGACCCATGACGATTACATTGTCAGGGCCATGCGAAAGGGCTGTGATGTAATTACTGAGAAACCCATCACCATTAATGAAGAAAAGGCCCAGAGGATTATCGATGCCCGCCGGGAAACGGGCCGCAATGTCCGGGTAACATTCAACTACCGGTATGCCCCGAATCATACAAAGATCAGGGAGCTTATCAAAGACGGCGCTATCGGCGAAGTATTCTCGGTTCATTTCGAATGGCTGCTCAATACCGTCCACGGCGCCGACTACTACAGAAGATGGCACCGGAATAAGATAAACTCCGGCGGCTTATTGGTGCATAAGGCCACCCATCATTTTGACCTGGTGAATTTCTGGCTCGGCACCGAACCGGTTAAGGTATATGCCAACGGTGCCCTCAATTTTTATGGCAGGGCTGCCGCTGAAAAAAGGGGCGTTAATAATTTCTACGACCGCTGTCACGGAAACCAGAACGCAAAGGGCGATCCCTTTGCCATTGACCTTGAAAGCAACCCTACCTTGAAAGGCCTCTATCTGGACGCCGAAAAGGACAGCGGCTATATCAGGGACCGCAGTGTTTTCAGCGACGATATCAGTATAGAAGATACCATGGCGGTTCTGGTGAACTACCGGAGCGGCGCAATGATGTCCTATTCCCTCAATTCATACCTGCCCTGGGAAGGGTACAATGTGGTGTTCAACGGATCAAAAGGAAGAATAGAATACAACGCTGTTGAAAAACCGTATATCAATGCCGGCGGCAATAAGAGTGAAGAGGGGGCGGCGGTTACCCATACAATACGGGTGTGCCCCATGTTCGACGCCCCCTATGGTGTTCCGATTGAAATGGCCGAAGGCGGCCATGGCGGGGGTGACCCCAAAATGCTGGATGATATTTTCTTGGAGAACCCGCCCCCCGATCCTTTCCATAGAGCCGCGGATTTTGTGGACGGGATTAAATCAGCGCTCACGGGAATCGCGGCGAATAAATCCATTGCTTCAGGTTTGCCGGTATATATTGATTCACTTGTAAAATGGTAAAGAAGGAACAGTTCCATGGGTGTGACTCTTTTTATTGATGACTTCACCGCCTTTCCAATAGGGCCCTTCCCATACGATCCCGAACATTCAGCCATGGGGGAATACCATTATATTCCGCCAAAGGGATATTCCGGGGAATGGTACGATCCCATTGTCAGTTACCGCTATAAAGGCCCTTCCTGGCTGGTGACCGCTCCTTTTATGGACGGGGTCCGCTGCATGGAGCAAATGAGAATCTGTACCCCCGGAAAAAATCTCGCCACACCGATGCTTGCCGGCGGTGATACCCGATGGACTGATTACACCGTAACAGTGAAGGTAAGGGTCTTCGGCGCGGAGGAACCCTGCGGAGTATTGTTCCGTTACCAGACGAGTCTCATGCATTACGGATTTTATCTCGTCAGGGGAAGGGCTGAAATTCACCGGGTGCAGAAATGCGAAAGAACCGTTCTGGCGTCCTGTGATTTCAGCTGGGATAAGGATTCCTTCCATGAGTTAACGGTGCGTGTTAAGGATGATACCTTTGTCTGTTCAGTGAACGGAAAGGAATTGCTCCGTGTGTCCGATGGTGTGTATAAGACAGGCTGTATTGCCATAAGCGCGGGAATGCCGGCCCAGTTTCTTTCCGTTCATGTTGGGGTTGATGAAGCAGTGGCCGCCGCGTTTGAAAAATCGGAACAGGAAAAGCTGCATCTTCTGGATAAAAAACGTGAAAGCCATGCGGCCATGAAATTGGCAAAGAAAATCGATCTGAAGAATTTCGGCGCCGGGAGGCAAATCCGGTTTGGCCATCTTACCGGTACGGAAGAAATGTTTTTTATTATCTGCCAGCACCAGAGAAGGGTTTATAAAGACCGGTATCCCTTTATCAGCTGCATGACCGCGGTCAGCCTGGAAAGCGGTGTTGTTCTCTGGCAGATCGGCGAACCCCGGGATGATGAAGACGTAATCGAGCTCACCACCGATTTGCCTGTTCAGGTATATGATATTGATAACGACGGGATCGATGAGGTAATCTGCTCCTGGGATTTTACCCTGTTCATACTTGACGGCGCCACGGGAAAAATAAAAAAACAGATTCCCTGCCCTGAAAATACCGAGAAGGAATCGGATCTCTGCGGTATTGAATTCGGGCGGCATGCCTATACCAGGCTGAATGTTGACGCCATACGGATTGCCAATGTTTCGGGAAATAAAAGGCCTTCGGATATCCTGATTAAGGACCGGTATTCACGGCTGTGGGTATACAACAGCGATCTTGAACTCCTCTGGAAATTTTCCCACAACAACACCGGCCATTTTCCGTATTCGTTCGATTTTAACGGCGACGGAAAGGACGAGATCTTCAGCTGCTATAATATGATCGGCAGTGACGGAAAGCTGCAGTGGAAACTTCCCATCGAAGAGGACCACACCGACGAAATCATTTTCGGCCACTTTGATCCCGGCCATCCCGAGGGGCTTCTGGCCATCGTATCAGGATGGGAAGGGTTTATGATCGCCGATATACACGGGAATCTTCTTGCCCGGGATATAAACGGCCACGGGCAGCGGATAAGCACCGGGAATTACTGCCCTGACAGAAAGGGATATGAGATTTGTACCACCACATTCTGGGAAAATCAGGGGATTATTTATTTATATGACTGTAAGGGAAATGAAATATGGCATAGGGAATCCCGGGCAAACGGCAACCTGATAAGCCCCGTAAACTGGGACGGCAGTGGTGTTGATCTTATCCTTCTTAACGGGAATTCTGTCCATGGCGGTTTAATTGACGGTGACGGTGACGTGGTGGTCAGTTTCCCCGACGACGGCCATCCGGATCTTTGCGCGGAGGTGCTTGATCTTAACGGAAACGGCAGGGATGAAATCGTTCTTTGGGACCGAAGGCGGTTATGGGTATACACCCAGGAAAACGATTCCGTCCACGGCGACGAGCCAGTCAAATATCCCGTTTACAACGCAAGCAACTACCGGGGAGAATATTCCTTCCGGAAGAATTGAGGATTTACTATTTTTTTCTCAGCTGGCCCGGTGATGTACCGGTTATTTTTTTAAACACCCTGCAGAAATAGGCTTGGTCCTGAAATCCGGTCTTTTCGGAGATTTCATAAATGGTCCCGTCGGTATGCAAAAGCAGTTCCGAGGCAATATATACCCGGTACCGGTTCAGATAATCCCAAAGCGGAAGGCCCAGTTCCCGGTGGAAAATTCGGGTTAAGTAATCTTCACTGACATTTATTGAATCCGCCAGTTTCCAGCGTGAAATGTGGGACTCCACATGCTGATTAAAATATAAGACCGCTTTCTTAACCAAAGCGCCGGTATGGGGCGGGAGAATCTCCTTTCCGGCAATGATATCCTTAACCCGGGCGGAAAACTCCGGCGCCGCGGCTACGCAGCGGTTGCAGAAGATCAGCCGTGAGAAACGGCAGATCTGCATCACATCCGGCGCGGACTCGATTTTTTCGGGTAAAACAATCAGGGGTACCATTACCGTAGCCGGGTGCCGGCGGATATTTTCAATAGTCTCAATGTCAAGGGTATCCAGTACGATGAGGACCGGAACTAACATGGCAACCGCGTCGGCAAACTGGTTTATGGAGTTGATGTGCACCGCCGTATCGGGACAGGCCCAGTCAAAGGAAAAGTGCGACGGATGTCCGATAAAGAGGGTTATGCCTTCCTTCGGTTTCTGAATGCGGGAGTCCACCGCGTCAATGAGGGTTTCGCCCTCTAACTTTGTACCGTAACAAAAGAACGGAATAGCTGCGGCCTCCGTCTGGGAACGGAGCCTGGCCACATACATAAATTCTTCAGTGGATGCCCTGTCGGCATCCCAGACAATACAGGCGGCTTCACCGGGTATCGGGAAATTCTGATTAACCTCTGAGGCAAAAACCACCCGGTAATCATCCATCCCGGAGATGGGCGGCGGAGGGTCTGAAATGGAAAACACACAGGTCCCGGGTGCTGTTTTTGATTTCACCGGAAGCTGACCTGAAATCGTCAGCCAAGGCAAATGCACCGTACAAACAGAGCTGTCAATATGGAAGTCTCCGCCGTGACGCAGGATGATCCGTTCCGCAAGCAGAAGGCTCTGCTTGGACCAGAGCGACTGGGGCAGCGGTTCCGGCGGCCTGAATTCAAGGATAAGTTCAGTCCGGCCCATACGGGCGGAAACACGGCTTCCGTATTCCTCCCGTATTATAGAAAAAGCCTGCAGAAGATAAACCGGGTCCCCGGTTAAAAGCGGGAATAAACCCAATTCAGGCAGGAGCTCATTTATATTGAAGAGTTTCTTCTTAAATGAAAACTCATCGATCTGAGAAAGGGATAAATCAATGAGCTTATTCGTCTGCTCCTGCTGTGTGTTAATCCGGGATTTCAGGAGCTGTACCGTGTTATGCAGCGGCCCGGGGGATGAAAGTCCCGGCTCCATGGTATCCAAATCTTCCAGGATATCCGAAAGGAAATCCGACATGCTGTTTCCGGCGGTGATGAAAAATTCCGTTTTGGTCTGTTCCGCTTTTTCCGCTATCTGCTTCAGCGCCAGTGTTTCCTGAAACAAGAAAATCCCCCGGAGGGCGTTGCTTACGGTCTGCCGCAGCTCTTCAAATATTACCCCATCGTAAAAAGGTATATTGAAGATAATATAGCCCAGGGACTGGTTTTCTATGAACAGCGGAAGAACCATAAACATCCCGCCGGAAAAATAATGTTTGATATGTTCAGGAAACATCCACCGGACGGGAAAATCGGTATCATATTCAGGGGCCATGCCGTCGGGTGAAAAACTGCCGATACATCTGGTAGTCCTTTCGTCGGTATACAGCATAATCGCGGAAGTGGTAATCCCGATGGCGGGAAGATGCCGGGATAAAATCTGGATCAGGGACCGGCTGTCTCTGATGCCGAACATTTCGCATTTCAGGGTATTCAGAACACTCTGCCATTTCTGGGTCTGGTATTCCTCAAAAGCATAGGTACTCTCCTGCATCCGGGCAACCATTCTGAATATGAGAGGCTCTATCTGTTGTACTGTTTCAGTATCAATAAACCCGGATTTCCTGATTTCGGAAAACATGGTAAAAAGAACATCGATATCCTTTTTGCTGCTGAAAAATGATACCAGGGCCCGTTCAAAGAGCCGCAGGAATTTCCTGAGGTCCTTTTTCTCCAATGCCTGTACCAGAGGCACGATCATGGCCTGTACATCTTCATCATCCAGGGACAACTCCTTCTGGATCAGACTGACCAGCGCTGCTTCCCAATCAGCATTGTTTTCCAGATCGATTTTACCGAAGCCGCTGTCCAGGATGTTTCCGTAGCTGCTGCATCCGCAGGATTCCCGGATAATTACTTCCATGGGGAGGACCACATCGCCGTGTTTGCTTTTTTCAGTCCCCTTTGCCAAAAGCTGGTGCAGCATCGCAAAAGACTCGCTGCTTAGTTCGTTGTAGGGCATATGAACCGTGGAGAGCCGGCTTTGGGGAATTCTGCTTTCGGCGGAATTGTTGAAACCCCCGGCCAGGTAATCATCGGGAACCCGGAACCCTTTTTTCTGAAAATACTGGATTGCCGCTAAAACCATTAAATCGCTGGCGCCTGCCAGGGCGTCAAAGTCCCTGCCCGGAACGAGTCCCCGGGTTTCGAAGAGCTGGGCCGCCGCGGCGTCCCCGGAATTCCAGTCAAAGGGATCGGTGATAAGCGCGCTGTTTTCTTCTACGGAAATTTTGTTATCCCCCAGAGCGTCGCAGTACCCCCTGAGGCGGTCGGCCGTGGACTGGTGGTAGAGGGGACCCCGCAGAAAAGCGATCCGTTTTACACCGTGTTTTCTTATCAGATGGTTAACCAGGCCCTTAATGCCATTGTAGGCATCAAAGTATACGCAGGGATGGCCTTCCGCCTTCCATGAAATAGTAACCAGCGGCAGCGGTTCGAATCCCTTATGGAAACGCTGGAATTCCTCTTCGGGGACCGTATAGCCGATGGTTGAACTCCAGCTGATAATCCCATCCAGGTTTTCCGGATTAACCAAAGAATAAACCGAATTACGCAGATAGTCTGAATCCAGGGGCGAATTGAGTCTGCCCCCGGGGAAGATGAAAAAATTGATATCCTCCGCGGCGGCCTGTCTGGCAAAGGTTTCCCACACATTCAGGGCGGTTCCCTTATGGATGGAAGCCAAAAGAAGACCAATGCGTTTTTTTGCCATAATACTTTATTATCCCACGGCTCGGGCAATTTTGCAAACAACGTTTTATTGCAAAACCTGCCAGGAAAAATCCAATTTGTTTAAAAAAGATCTGTGGTACACTATGAAGGGATAATATCTGGTACGGATGTTTTCCGCGTTTACCATGAGGAGCATTGTATGAAACTGATAACCGATGAGTTCAAGCCGGTTTCACGGCCCGAGAAAATTCTGCAGTACGGGGAGGGGAATTTCCTCAGGGCCTTCGTTGACTGGATGGTGGATATAGCCAATGAAAAAACCGGCTTCAACGGCAGCGCCGTTCTGGTTCAGCCCATAGATAAAGGCTTGGCGGAAATGATTAACGGCCAGAAGGGCATGTATACCACCATTTTGCGGGGAGTGCAGGAGGGAAAAACCGTTGAGGAAATCCGGCGGATTACTTCGGTGAGCCGCTGCATCAATCCCTACAGTCAGTTTGATGATTATGCTGCCTGCGCCGCGAACCCGGATCTTCGGTTCATCATCTCAAATACCACCGAAGCGGGAATCAGCTACAGTCCCGGTGAAACTCTGGACGCAAAACCCCAGGGGGCTTTTCCCGCCAAGGTCTGCGCATTCCTGCACAAACGATGGCAGAATTTCAAAGGTGACAGTTCCAAGGGCCTCGTCTTTATTCCCTGTGAATTAATCGATAAAAACGGTGATAAGTTAAAGGAAATCGTTCTGCGGTACGCGGATGAATGGAATCTGGAAAAGGATTTTATCAGCTGGGTGAACAATGCCTGTGATTTCTGCAACAGCCTGGTGGACCGGATCGTCACCGGATACCCCAGGGATGAAGCCGATACCCTGACGGAGAAAATCGGCTACAGGGATGATCTCCTGGATACGGCGGAAATATTCCACCTCTGGGTTATTGAATGCAGAAAGGATTATTCAAAAGAACTGCCCCTGGAGGAAGCGGGCCTCAACGTCATCTGGACAGACGATATGAGTTTCTACCGCACCAGAAAAGTCCGGATCCTCAACGGCGCCCATACTATGACGGTTCCCGGCGCCTTTCTGTACGGTCTGGATACGGTGGAAGAATGTATCAAGGACGACCTCATCATCAGTTTTATGAAAAAGGGAATTTTCGGGGAAATCATTCCTTCCATGGATGGGGACAAAGAACAGCTCGAACAGTACGCCAGGGATGTGCTGGAACGGTTCGCCAATCCTTACATAAAACACATGCTGCTTTCTATCACATTGAATTCAATTTCAAAATACAAAACCAGGGTCCTGCCGTCCCTGCTGGGTTATATCCGTAAAAATGGAAGCCTGCCCAAAGCGTTAACCTTTTCCATGGCAGCGCTGATCGCGTTTTACCAGGGGAAAAATCTTTCCAACGGTGAACTCACCGGAACGCGGGGCAATGAAACATACCCCATAAAGGACGATCTTCCGATTTTACAGAAGTTTGAAAAGCTATTCCAGGATTTTGACCGGTCTCCGGAAAACATGGAAGATAAATGTTCGGCCCTGGTAAAAGCGGTGCTTTCGGCGGAAGCGTGGTGGGGCGAAGACCTTACCAAGCATGCGGAACTTCCCGGGGGCGTGGCGGAATATTTTGTGATGATCCAGACCTCGGGAATCAAAGCCGCCATTGAAGATGTTCTCCTGGAGTCCTGAACATGGAAGCACAGAAGAAGATTATCAAAATCAATCCCGATGATTCCGTGGCGGTGGCGCTGGAGAAACTGAGCAAAGGCGATACGGTCCTTGTTGGCGGCGCCGAAATCACCCTGCGGGACGATATTCCGCCGGGCCACAAAGCTGCCCTGCGGGATATAACGGAAAACGAAAAAATCATAAAGTACGGGTATGCCATCGGCGCCGCCTCAAAGCCAATTCCCATGGGCAGCCACGTGCATACCCATAATGTTAAAACCCTGCTGAACGAGAATCCGGTTTATCATTACGATCCTTCGCAGGTGAAACATCCTGCTCCCGAGCCCGGCGGCCCGGTCCCGGAAATACAGGCTTTTAAGCGGAGTGACGGGCAAATCGGTATCCGCAATGAACTATGGATCGTTCCGACCGTGGGCTGCGTAAACAGAAGCGCGGAAAAACTGGCCCGCTGGGCCAACGAGGAATTCGGAGGGAAAAAAGGCAGTATTGACGGTGTGTACGCCTGGACCCATCCCTACGGCTGTTCCCAGATGGGGGACGACCACGAGACGACCAGGGTTATCCTGGCCGACCTGGTCCGCCATCCGAACGCCGGGGCAGTCCTGGTAATGGGACTGGGCTGCGAAAACAATTCCGTGGATGACCTCAAAAAATTTTTTTCCGATACGGACCAGCACAGAATCAGGTACCTGGTAACCCAGGAATCGGGGGATGAGATCGCGGAGGGGAAAAGACTCCTCACCGAGCTGGCCGAATTTGCGGCCCCATTTAAACGGGAAGCCGTAAAGGTATCGGAGCTGATTATCGGCATGAAGTGCGGCGGTTCGGACGGTTTTTCCGGAATCACCGCCAACGCCCTGGTGGGCCGGGTCTGCGATACAATCACCTCATTGGGCGGTTCCGCTGTTCTGACGGAAGTTCCGGAAATGTTCGGGGCGGAACAGATGCTCATGGACCGGGCCGAGAACGAAGCGGTCTACCGTAAAATCGTAGATCTCATTAACGGGTTTAAACAGTATTACATCTCCCACAACCAGGTGGTGTACGAAAACCCGTCCCCGGGAAACAAGGACGGCGGAATCACTACCCTGGAGGATAAATCCTGCGGCTGTGTCCAGAAGAGCGGAACAGCGATTGTCCATGATGTGTACAAATACGGCGGGCGGGTAACGTCCCGGGGGCTTCTTCTGCTGGAGGGCCCGGGGAACGATATCGTTTCCTGTACCGTCATGACCGCCGCGGGAGTACATCTTATTTTATTCACCACCGGCAGGGGCACCCCCCTGGGCGCGCCCGTTCCAACTCTGAAAATTTCCAGCAATACCGCGCTGGCGGAGCATAAACCCAACTGGATAGATTTCGACGCGGGCAGAATGCTGTACGAAGACCCCGCAATTGTCCTTCAGGATTTGCTGAAGCTTATGTACAGTATCGCGTCGGGAACAGCCAGAACCCGGAACGAAGAAAATGATTACCGGGAAATCGCCATATTAAAAGACGGAGTTACCTTATGAAACCATTTATGGATGAGGATTTTATCCTCGGCACTTCCTGCGCCAGGGAGTTGTTCCACGGTACGGCGAAGCATGAACCCATCTACGACTTCCACTGCCATCTCATCCCGTCTCAAATTGCGGAGAATAAAAAGTTTTCCAACATTACCGAGATTTGGCTCGGCGGCGACCATTACAAATGGCGGATGATGCGGACCATGGGGATCGATGAAACATACATCACCGGCAATGCCGATCCCTACGAAAAATTCCTTGCCTGGACCAGGACCGTGGAAAACCTGATCGGCAATCCTCTGTACCACTGGACCCATCTGGAGCTCCAGCGGTATTTTGATATCCATGAACCCCTGACGATTCAATCCGCCCGGGATATCTGGGACAGGGCCAACAAAAAACTCCAGTCCGGTGAGCTTTCGGTGAAGGGTATTTTCGAGAAATTCAACGTGTACGCCGTGGGTACCACCGATGATCCCGCCGATACCCTGGAATACCACCGGGCCATCGCGGCGGGGACCGCTCCCATCGGTACCATCGGTACCAGAGTTATACCGTCGTTCAGGCCCGACAAAGCGCTGAATATCGATCTTCCTTCCTTTAAAGAGTATACTGGCCAGCTTTCCGCGGCATCGGGAATCACCATCAATTCCTTTGATTCGGTAAAACAGGCTATTGAAAACCGGCTCATGTATTTTATCGAACACGGCTGCCGGGCATCGGACCACGCGCTGGAGTATCCGCCCTTCCAAGCCGTATCGGATACGGAAGTGGATACAATCGTAAAGAAAGCCCTGAAGGGCGAAGCAATTTCTCCAAAAGAAAGCGACGCGTATAAAACCAGTATGATGGTTTTCCTGGCCGGTCTGTATACGAAACACGATATTGTCATGCAGCTCCACATGGCGTCAATCAGGAACAACAACGCCAGGATGTTCAAAATCCTCGGACCCGATACGGGCTACGACGCTTCCCATGACCATCAGATGAGCCGCGGACTCTCGCTGCTTCTCAACGAAATGGACGTCCGGAACAATCTGCCGAAAACTATTTTGTATACCCTTAACCCGAAGGATTATTATCCCATGGCCACCCTCATGGGCTGCTTCCAGGGGCAGGGTGTGTCCGGGAAAATCCAGCTGGGTTCCGCCTGGTGGTTCTGCGACCACCGGGACGGTATGGAAGAGCAGATGCGTATCCTGGGAAATGTGGGAATGCTTTCCGCCTTTGTCGGTATGCTCACGGATTCCCGGAGTTTCCTGTCCTATCCCCGGCATGAGTATTTCAGGCGTATCCTCTGCAATATGATCGGCGGCTGGGTTGAGAACGGCGAGTTCCCCAACGACATGGAAAAACTTTCCGGGATAGTCCGGAACATTTCCTTCGGAAACGCCAGGGAATATTTTAAGTAAGAATGAGGCAACGCTGTGCCGTAAAGGCACGGCGTTTTTTTAAAGAACCGCTCAATTTAAAATTCATTATTCGTGCAGATCAGCGCCCATGTACAGCTGCTATTTATTCTGGTTTATTGTTTCCTACACATACAAAAACGGCTCCGCCGGACCTTCTACCGTTGTATTAATAAAGTTCAAATTCTTCGCGTTGATAATCCTGAAACTCTTTTCCCGGACCGGCGGGATGCCGAGCGCCATATCCGAATCATCGGGGCTGACCGTGCTTTCTTCATTGGTTGAAAAAATGCAATCCCTGACTGTAATGTTTTCCGCCGGAGATTCCGGGAGGCCGGCGATAAAACCAGCTGAGGCCAGACAGCCGGTAGCTTTGATATTGACCAGTTCCACATTTTTTACCGAGGGGGTTGTATTGTCGACGGGCTGAGCATCGAGGCTGAAATATCCGTCTTCCAATGAGGCGCCGCAGCGGTAATACATGTTAATCACGAAGGGGCAGAGGTTTTCGGTCAGGACCAGGTTTCTGAACCGCAGGTTTTCGATGGCTCCGCCCCGGCTCCTCCTGGTTTTTATCCTGATCCCCCGGTCGGTCCCGCTGAAGGTACAATCCTCCGCCAGCACGTCGAAAATTCCGCCGGCGGTTTCGCTGCCGATGACGATCCCCCCATGGCCGTCCCCGACGGTGCAGTTTTTTACATGCACTTTCCTGGTGGGCCGGTTCACCCTGATTCCGTCCTTTCCGGAGCCGGACTTTAAAACAATGCCGTCATCGCCCACACCGATATCGCAGTTGATAATGGTAACATCAGTACAGGAGTCGATGTCGATACCATCGGTATTCGGTGAATTATGGGGATTGGTGATTTTTATCCCGTCAATGACGATATTGTCGCAGTACACCGGGTGGACCGTCCAGAACGGCGAGTTCGATACATGGAATGTTTCAAGCCGGATTTTTTTGCAGCTAAAAAACTGGATCGCCGGCGGCCGCAGGAATTGGATTTCCCTGCCGCCGCCGCCGCCGGGCTGTTCCGTATACCCGGGATTGAGGGAGGCAATTTTCTTTTCAATGGGATCGACGGGTTCCTTCTGTCCGCTCCGGCGTTTCCGGTCCAGGATTTCCCACCAGACCTGGCCGCCGCAGTCGAAACGGCCGCCGCGGATGGTAATATTTTCCTGGCCGGATGCAAAAACACAGGGATGCATGCCGTAGCATTCTATGCCTTCCCACCGGGTAAGGACGGGCTGGTACAGTTCCGGCTCGGGAATGAACCGGACCAGCGCCTTTTCATCAAGTTCCAACGTGGTGTTTGAAAACAATTCGACGGGACCGGTCATCCAGGTTCCGGGTCCCACGGTGAGGACACCGCCGCCGGCGTCCCGCAGAGCCTCCAGGGCATTTTTAAACGCGGCGGAATTATCGGTTTTACCGTCAGGCACACCGCTATACTGATTAAGATCGATACTCTTCACAACCGGCTCCTTGTCATTTCATAAAAACACATTCCGTAAATTGACTTTACGGATAACCAATTTTATACTGAAGGCTATGGTACAGATTGGCCTGCGGGCCCACGATTTCGGAAAAACCACACCGGAACTTCTGGCAGAGTCCCTGGTATCCTTCAGGCCTGCCTCTATCCAGCTGGCCTTTGCCAAGGCATTGGTTAACCCGCCGCAGGTTCCCGGAGGCTTAAGCCACGGGTACGCCAACTACATCCGGTCTGTTTTCGAAAAACAGAATATCAGGATTGCCGTCCTGGGATGCTATATAAATCCGGTCCATCCCGATGCGGATATCCGGAACAGAATGCTGTTGTCCTTTGAGGAACACCTCCGTTTCGCCAGGGATTTTAACTGTCCCCTGGTGGGAACGGAAACGGGGTCATGCAATCCCGACTGCTCCTGGCATCCCGATACTGAAAAACCGGCGACCTTCGATCTCTTCTGCAGATCCATCGAACGGCTCCTTACTGCCGCGGAAAAATGCGGTTCCATTGTCGGGGTGGAAGCCGTCGCCGGCCAGCACACCATTTCTTCCGTCGAGCTTATGGAAAAGCTGATCGAAAAAATGGCATCCCCGGCACTTAAGGTTATTTACGATCCAGTCAACCTTATCCCGGAAACGGGCCTCGCCGAATCCCAGGAGGCCTTTTTTTCCAAAGCCTTTTCCGCCTTCGGAAAACACATAACCGCAATCCATTCAAAGGATTTCCGGATGGAAAAGGGCCGAAAAACCGGAACCTTTCCCACGGGTACGGGCCAGATGGATTATAAATCGTTCCTTAAAATCCTCCTTCAGCAGAAGCCCGGGATAGACATTCTCCTGGAAAACAGTTCCCCCGCGGCGGCGGCGGAGTCTATGCGGTTTCTCAGGGAGACCGAAGCTCAAGTCCTATTGTAAAAGCAACGGCCGATTCTTCAATGGCTTAAAAAGGGTAGTTTTTGAACTATTCTGTCCATGGGAAACGGAAACAATCTAAAAAGTCCAAGGCTGCCGGAAAAATCCTACAAACGTCCCTTTCCCTTCCGGTACGCAAGGGGCGCCTGGCCCGTAATCTTCCTGAAACAGCGTCCGAACTGGGTAATGCTTCCGAATCCGCATTCTTCCGCAATGTCCGACACCTGCCGGCTGCCTTCGGAAAGCAGCCGGCAGGCCTCCCTGACCCTGAGGGCGTTAAGGTATTCAATAAAAGTATAATGGGTGTACCAGGTAAAGATCCTGCTGATATAGGATTCGGAAAAAAGGAATTCCCTGGACAGGATTTTCAGGGACAGAGGGGTTCTGAAGTTACGGTTTACGTAATCTATTATTCTGGTGATTTCCCGGTTTTTCTCACCCGCAGCCTTTAGGGGACTTGCCGCCGGCGACAGCCGGAAAAGCTCAACCAGTGTATTTGTGAGAATCGCCGAAACCATGGGAACGAAGTGGGCCGGCTGGCCTTCAATTTCCGCGGCCGCGGAAACCAGCGTACCGGTGATCCGGTCCCGGTCGAATTCGGGCACCGAAATAAGCGGCAGGTCCCGGCGGCTCCAATCCTCCAGCACCGGCCGGAGCGCGGCGAAAAGGTTTGTGCCGGTATTATCAAAATAAACATTTATTATGTCGCATTCTTCATTGTATTTATGCAGGGCCCTGTGCAGAATGCCGGGACCTATGCAGATAAAATCCCCGCCCTTCAATGTTACCGTGCGGTTGGCGTAAAAAAATGTCCTGGTCCCGGAAACGATATACATCAATTCCCAGGAAAGATGAAAATGCCTGCTCGGGTTTGTGGACGCCCTGGTCTTCCGTACCAGGGTTATTCCCAGTTCAGAATTGTTCAAACGGAAATCTTTATTACCGGCCATGACATATTATGCACAGAATTTGCGGAAAAAAGCAATTTATGTACAGATTATTTATTAGAAATCGGCGATATATACTTACAGGAAGTCCCAATGCAGGTACAAGCGGCCAAAAAAGATGAAGAACGGCGTGATTTTATCCTCCGCGGCAGTATGTGGAAGGTGCTTATATCCATTTCCCTGCCCCTGGTTTTATACAACGGCATAAACCACCTGTTTGCCTTTCTGGATACGGTGATCGCCTCCAATATAAGTTCCCAGGTGGTATCCACGGTTTCCTTTGTTTCCCAGATCCATTTGATGTTTACCGCCGTAGGAAGCGGTTTATCCATCGGCGGCGGCATTCTTATTGCCCGGTATTTCGGCGCGGGGGATATGGTTAACGTAAAGAAACATATCAGCACGGTTCTTTTTCTGGCGTTGATCATCAGCGGTATCCTGCTCCTTGTTTTTATTCCCCTGGCTGTCCCGTTCCTGCGGCTGCTCCGGATACCCGAAGAGCTCGTGGCCGACGGGGCCTGGTATTTTACCATTCAGCTGAGCAGTCTGGTCTGTATATTTATTAACACCATCTTTTTTTCCACAGAAAAATCAAAGGGCAATACAAAAATAATTTTATACCTCAATATTATGGTCCTTTCGATAAAACTGCTTCTGACACTGTTTTTTGTATATGTCCTGAAAACGGGAATGCTTATGCTGGCGGTGGCTTCCCTCATAGCTCATACCAGCGTGACAATTATTGCGGTCATCAGGCTGACCCGGAAAAGCAATCCCTTCAGTTTTTCCGTGAAGGCCGTGGACCTGTCCCCCAAGGTTATAAAGCCCATTCTTTTCCTGTCCCTTCCGGTATTCACGGAAAAATTCGCCTTTAGTTTTGGAAAGGTGATTGTGAATTCCATGAGCGCCGCCTATGGCAGTATTGCGGTCGGCGCCCTGGGGGTTTCGAATAAAATTTCCGCCCTGTCCACCAGCCCGCCCGATGGTGTGCAGGAGGCGGAGACCTCCATCATCAGCCAGAATCTGGGGAATAACAATGTTCCCCGGGCGATAGCTTTCTTCAAAAAAACGCTGACCTTTAACCTGATTTTCGGCATTGCCCTTTTTATTTTGATGACGGTTTTTAAGGACGCGGTCATCGGCCTTTTTGCCCGGGGCGATCCCGTTTTTGCCGCTGAAATAGAAAAAATCTACCGGTATGAACGGTATGCCGCCGTTTTTCTTGCCGTCAACACCTCCGTGATGGGGTTTCTGTACGGATTCGGATTAACCCAGGTGGCCATGGTTATCAACATTGCCAGGCTGTTCCTTTTTCGTATCCCTCCGCTGTGGATAATCCAGCGGTACACAGCCCTGGACAGCAGCGGCGTCGGTCTGGCAATGTTTATCAGCAATGCATTAACCGGAATTACGGCAATTACCGTGTGTTTTTTTGTTATCAGAAAAATGAAGAAGCAGCAGGCAGCATCCGCGGAATTCGTGATGGGGCAGGTCTAAATCACCCATTAAAACGGACAAAAACCGCTGGAAACCATACTTTTCCTCTCCCGGAGCCCCTTAGAAATAAAGATATTGGTTATATTAATTATTTTGCATATATGCATTTCCGTGGTACAATATACTTCCTTGGAGCTGAAGTGCCATGAAAATCAAGATGCAGCACAAGATGAATCTCTATTTTCTCATTCTGATCATTCTGCCTATTGGTCTGCTTTCCATTATGCTCTTTGACTATTACGTTAAAATTCTCGAAGAAAAAATAAACGGTATGACGAAGCAGGTGCTGGCGCAGACCGCGGGCAGCATAAAAATAATCATGGACAACGCTGTTATGGCTTCCAATATTCTGTGCGTGGATTCCCAGTTCGCCGACAGCCTTTTTAACGCGGTTAACCAGGAAAACCGGTGGGAACAGTATACCAACGCCATGTATGTGCATAACCAGATCAAGGATATACAGAACGCTGTTCTTTTTAACTACAATGAGGCGAAAATTTTCGTTATTGATACGGAAGGAACCGTTTATTCCGATATGTCAATCGCCAATACTCCCGGTGAATATGAAACGATACAGCGCAGTCCATGGTATAGAAAAACCGTCGAAAAAAACGGATTTATCCACTGGACCTCGCTGGATCAATCCGAAAACATCTTTCAGAACAAAGAGGCGGTCGCCATTTCCCAGCTGATCAAGGGGAATAAAACATCACGGAATTTCGGGGTGGTGCTTATCCTGTTTCCGAAAAGCACATTCAACAGAATCCTCTCCAAGGAGGATGAAAACCGGGAAGACAAAACCATAACGGTTCTGATGGACAGCAATTATTCCGTATTAGCGTACCAATCGGAGTCATACGAAAAGGAAACTGTTATGGGGATGAATTATCCTTCCCTGATAAACCATGAAAAAGCCGGCCATATTGTCAGCGGCGGGGCTCTGGGTGAACTATTTGTCAATTACGAGGAAATTCCCGGAACCGGTATGACCTTGGTAAACATAATCAATTACGACGCCATGATGTCGGAAGTGTATGCCCTGCGGAACAATACGTATCTCGTTTCCATTATTATTTTTATTTTAATGATTTTTCTGGCCGTGTATTTATCCTGGAACGTAACATCCCCGGTTAAGAAACTGGAAAAAGCGATGATGCGGATTCAGGGCAGTGATTTTTCCGCCAGGGTTGCTATTGGCGGGTGTCTTGAAATTGAAAGTCTGGGAAAAAGTTTTAACATGATGGCAGGCCAGATGGATACGCTGATTCATCAGGTTGCGGAAGAAACCCGGCTCCGGCAGGAGGCCCGGCTTGAGGCGCTGCAGGCGCAGATAAATCCGCATTTTCTGATTAATACCTTAAACAGTATCCGGTGGATGGCGGCTATCAGCGGCAATGAAAACGTGTCGGACATGATTTCCAATCTGGGATTGATTCTGGAGGGCAGTATCTATAACAGCCAGGAAGAAATTCCCCTGAGAGAAGAACTGCGCTGTTTATATTCATATATTGAACTGCAGAAAATGCGGTTCGGAAATCAGTTTGAACTGGTGACGGAACTGCCTGACGCGCTGCTGGACTGCCGGCTTCCCCGTTTTATCCTCCAGCCAATTGTGGAAAATTCTATCCTCCACGGGATTGCCAGCAGCATGAGCGGTATAATAACAATTACCGGAAAAATTGACGGCCCAGTGGTTTCGCTGGAGGTCCGCGACAATGGCGTGGGCATTCCGCCGGAAAAAATCGCCGGCATTTTAAGCGGCGAACATGAACGGAAGGGAAAATTATCAAACATCGGATTATCCAATGTCCAGCAGCGGATTAAACTCAATTACGGCGAAGCATACGGTCTTGTCATCACATCGGAAAACAGCGGCGGAACATCGGTAATAATTACACTTCCCTTATCCCCGGAGGCAGATCTGTGACTAAGGTACTGATTGTTGATGATGAAATCCTTGTCCATGTCGGTCTCAGTTCCGCCATTGACTGGAACGCCCATGGATTCACCCTTCTCGCAGGAGCCCGTGACGGGCTCGAAGCCTTGGACATCGCCCGCAGGGAACGCCCAGAATTTATTCTTACGGATATTAAAATGCCGCGGATGAACGGGCTGGAACTCATTAAGGCTGTAAAGGACGAGAAACTGCCGAGCCACATTCTGGTGCTGAGCTGTTACGACGATTTTGAGACCGTCAAGGAAGCGATGAAGCTGGGCGCCATAGACTACATTCATAAGCTTTCTATGAAGCCCGATGATTTTCTGGGAGTCGTCAAGGAAATGAAAGAAAAACTTATTTCCGCGGAGCATGAAAAAGAAGACGGTATCAATGAGCATAAACATGGAGAGGAAAAAAATAAACTTACGGAGTGGCTTATCGGCGATAGGACGGAAATTACCGGCATCGAGGCGGACAGCTTTACAGTCGATTGGAACTCCGCCGCTCCGATAAGCATCGTTCTGGATACTGTCCCCGCCGGGGAGTACCACGCCGGCAGTTTGAATTCAACACTTAACTCGCTGCGGATTCTCTGTGAGCAGATTATTAAAACGCAGAACATACAGTGCGAAGTCTTTGGGATCGATACGGATGAATTGCTGATAATTATTTCCTCGGACAAAAACAATACCGAGCGTCTGCCCGCAATACTGAAGCGTGAGATTCTGCGGAATATTAACGTATCGGTTTCGGCAGCGTTGGGGCCGGTGTTCTCGGGAATTGAGAATTTAAAACCGGCGTTTTTGGTGTCCCGGGATATCCGCTGTCTGAGATTTTTTAAAGGTCCCGGCTGTGTCTGCCAGCTAACGGAAAAACTGCACTTTATAAAAAACGCCGATACACCGGGAACAATGTCTCTGCTTCCGTTGATCCATGAACTTGAGAAACTCCAGGAGGACAGTGTCCTGCTGCTCCTGCGTGAAATCTTCAGGGAAGTAAGAACCATTGAATATCTGCACCCCGATAAAGTCAGGAAGCTGGGGCTCGATATTCTGGGTATATTCTCCCTGGTGTCAATAAAATTCGGGTTTGAGAACAGCGGTTTCGGCCAGGAATCTGCGGGGCAGCTTTACCAGGGGGTCCTCGCCGCCGGCTTTATTGACGGGCTCGAATCGATGCTGGCTGAATACGCCCGGAAATTTATCAGCGACGTATCGGGTTTTACCGAAAAAAAATATTCCCATCTGGTCAAACAATCGATCAGCTATATCCATGGCCATATTAATGAAAACATCACCCTGAATAAAGCGGCGAAAGCCGTGAACGCGAATCCTTCATACCTCAGCGCGCTGTTTTCGAGAGAACTGGGAAAAAGTTTTGTTTCCTACGTAACCGAATTAAAAATAGAAGCGGCAAAGGATTTGCTCGCGAGGAACATGCTGGTATATGAAGTTTCCGACAATCTCGGCTTTGAGGACAGCAATTACTTTTCGAAGGTTTTTAAAAAATATACCGGTGTAACCGCGGAGTCTTACCGTTCGCATTTCATAAAGCACAATAAATAATTATATCGCCGTGGGAATTTTTTATGCTGTCTCAGGGTTCCGCTGGGCTCTGTTTTTGAAAGTAAAAATAATCCCCATCATATAAAAATATTCCTTATCAAAAACGGCTAATTGGTTTTCATAAAAAAATAGTCCCGAAACACCACAAAAATCTATCTTTCGGGCTGAAAAATTCAGTGGTATAGTGCGGTACACAAAATTAAGTAAGGAGATGACTATGCAGGGGAAGAAATTATCAGGTTCGATATTGCTGCTTTTTGCGGCGCTGAGTTTTTTCATTGGCTGCAGCAAATCAAATGAGGCTGGAGCCGCCGCGTCCGGAAAAGAAACGGGTGAGATAACGTTAATGATTATCAATTCATTCACGAAAACACCCGAAGATCCCATCTATAAAGCGGCGGAGGATTACTATAACCGGACAGGGGTGAAGGTCACCATCGAGGCTGTCCCTTCAACGAATATCAAGGATAAATTTACCACCGCTGCGCTGGCCGGATCAGGGCCGGACATTGTAACCCTCGACAACGCGGGATGGACCGCGGATCTCGCCGCCATTGGGCTGCTTGCCCCGATTGATAATAAGCTCAGCGAAATCAGATCGGAACTGCTGCCGGATGCCCTGGCTACCAATGTGTACAAGGGCGTTACCTACGGTGTGCCCTGGTACGTAAACAATATGGTGATGTATTACAATAAGGCGATGTTCGCGAAAGCGGGGATCACTGCCCCTCCCGCGAACTGGCAGCAGCTTGAAGACGCGGTCCGGAAACTGAAAGCCATCGGGAAATACGGCCTTAACTTCCCGATAGGCTCTCCCGGCGGATATACGGTCTGCGCGTTCCTGATGCAGAACGGGAATGAAATCATTGATACTTCCGGAAGCGAACCGAAGGTGGTTTTTAATTCCAGATCCGGCGTTGAGGCGTTAACCTTCATCACCGACTTATATACAAAGTACAAAGGTATGCCGGAGTCGGTAAAATCAACCCTGTCCTGGGACCAGGTATTCGCTCCCTTCATACAGGAGGACGCGGGAATCGTATTTTCAGGGGACTGGGCAATTGCCGCGATTAAAGCCGGAAACCCGAACCTTGACTACGGAATCGCGCCCCTGCCGGTTGGCAGAGAAGCGGCGAGTATCCTCGGCGGATACAACCTGGCAATCAATAAAAACAGCAAAAAGCCGGATCTGGCGTGGGATTTTATCAAATGGCTCAGCGAGTCGGAGCAATCGAAACTGCTCGCGGAGTATAACCGTATTTCCGCCAGGAGAGATACGGTCGAGTCCGACTTCGTTAAGGAGAATCCGATATATTCCGTTTTTGTCCAGGAAACGGTAAACAGCAAATCGCGGCCGGTGGTTACCCAGTGGCAGCAGATCCAGACCTATCTCGGCGATGCCTTTGCGTCGGTTATTCTCGGTGAATATTCCCCGCAGCAGGCCCTCGATAAATACGCCAAATTATCCGAAGAGCTCATAGCAAATCAGTAATGAAACCGGCCGCGGGGGTACGCAGAATCTCCTGCGGCGGTTTCTGTCTTTGGTAGCCCATGTTTTATACAGGTGCTTGGTACCGAAATATTCCGATACAAGGGGTGTGGATTCTTGAACGGCATTTTCAGCGACATAAGAAAAAATAAAATCGGTTATCTGCTTATAGCTCCAGCGATTATCTGCATGCTGATGATGTCGGTATACCCCTTGATTTCGGGTATCGTCATGAGTTTCCAGAACAATAATATGATACAGGCCTCATCCGGAAACATCGGTAAATTTATCGGTTTTAGGAATTACGGCAAACTGTTTAAAAATGATGAAATGTTTTTTAAGAGCCTCATCAATACTGGAGTCTGGGTTTTTTTCAATTTTATTTTTCAGATGTTTCTCGGTACAACCGCCGCGCTGCTGCTGAACTCAAAGTTTAAGCTGCGTCCTGTCTACCGTACTTTTGTGCTCATTCCATGGATCGTTCCTTCCGTTGTAGCGGCGTTAAATTGGCGGTGGATGTATGATTCAAAAAACGGAATCATTAATATCCTGCTCCAGCGAATGGGTTTTATTGATGAAGGGATCACCTGGCTGGGAGAAATATCCACCGCCATGCCCGCTGTAATTGTCGAAAGCATCTGGAAAGGCACGCCCTTTGTTATGCTGCTTATTCTTGCCGGGCTCCAGACTATTCCCAAGGATATGGACGAGGCGGCGTACATAGACGGCGCCGGAAGGTTCAGGACTCTTATATCGGTAACCCTGCCATATATTAAGGAATCCATTCTTATCGCCGGTATTTTAACGATCATCCATACGATTAATAATTTTAACGCTATATGGCTTATGACAGCGGGGGGGCCTCTGGGTTCCACGGAAATATTGTTTACCTACGCGTACCGCAAAGCCTTTATGCAGTATGACTTCGGTGTGTCCGCTTCTATTTCAACAATTATATTTTCCATTGTCGCGGTGCTCACGTTTTTTTACATCAGGATCATGAAGTGGGGGAAGGAGTAGCATGAAGGAACCTGCCGCCTTACGGGTTGTTAAGTTCTCGGTGATAACGGTGATTGCGCTGTTCTGCGCGCTTCCCTTTGTGTGGGTCGTTATTACTGCGTTCAAATCACCCCAGGATTTTTTTACCGCCGGGAGAATTCTTCCTTCTTCTTTCTATTTCGGAAATTTTAAAGATGTATGGGTAAACGCGCGGTTCTTTAAATATTTTCTCAACAGCGCTTTTCTTTCTACGGGAACAACCGCGGTATGTGTTGTGCTTTCAATTATGGCCTGTTACGGTTTCTGCCGTTTTAAAATCATCGGTAAGAATTTCATACTCCTGGCGATTCTGTTTACCCAGATGTTTCCCTCTGTTTTATTGGCCCTTCCGTATTACAGGACTCTTCAGTCGGTAAAACTGATCGATACTCTGCTTGGTCTGGGCATTACCTATACATCATTTACACTGCCTTTCTGTATCTGGACCATGATGGGGTACTTCAATAATCTTCCCTGGGAACTCGCGGAGGCCGCCGCGATTGACGGGTGTACCCGCTTCCAGACGGTGTATAAAATTATCATTCCTATCGCGGCTCCGGGCATTGCCGCCACCGGCCTGTATGCTTTCATAAAAGCCTGGGACGAATTTATGTACGCGAATATTTTTATCAACACCACATCAAAACGTACACTGCAGATCGGAATACATTCTCTCATTGGTGAATATACCACCGACTGGGGGATGCTTATGGCGGGCGCGGTTATCAGCTGTATACCGGTAATAATTTTGTTTTCATTTATTCAGAAAAATCTCGTGCAGGGACTGGCCGCGGGTTCGGTGAAAGGTTAGGCGCCATTGCTGTACAGCCCGATGAGAAAAACGTATGGGTATTTCCAAAGCCATACCAATGGAGTTGGCTTACTTCAGTATGAGAGGCAGTGATTATGAATACGGCTACATTAACGGAAATTGTGAAGAATGAAGTCCGGCAGCGGGGGGCAAAGGAAGTGGGGATCGCCTCTATTGACCGCTTCGAAGGCGCGCCGAAGGGCCACCATCCCTGTGATTATATCCCCGGAGCGAAGTCGGTGATTGTGGCGCTGATGCCGATCGCAAGCGGACTTATGGGATGGAACTCTTTTATGGCGGATTCGGAAATGGTTCCGGAGCACGAGATTTACAGTCGCCCCGACGGGAAAGAACAGCCCTGGAGTCCGCGGACTACCCTGCGCAAACATATCGAACGCCGCTGTTCCTATGAGGTGGTCAACATGGATCTGCAGTCCATAAGCATGCATACGGCGATCCTCCTGGAAGACTTCGGCTACCGGTCCGTGTATCTTCCCACCACCTACGGCATGACCCTTTCCTGGCCGGGGAATTTTATTTGGGATTTCCCGAAAATGAAAAGCGCGGGCGGTCCCTTTTCACACAGACACGCCGCGGTCGCCGCGGGGCTGGGACAGCTTGGCCGGAATAATCTTTTCATGACCGAGAAACACGGTCCCCGGGTCCGGCTCGTTTCCATCATAACGGAAGCGGAACTCGAACCGGATCCCCAGATCACAAAACCAATCTGCCTCGGAGAAAAATGCAATATCTGCGTAAAGTCGTGCCCTTCAAAAGCTTTTTCAAGCGAAAATATCCTGAAGTACAATGTCGGCGAGACCCGGATTGAAGTCTGTACAATGAACAAGGAGAACTGCCGCAACTTTTATAAAGACAGTTCCTACGGCGAACAGTGCGGACGGGAATGCATGACCAGCTGCCCCCTCAGCCGGAAACTCAGGAAGCCGGAACTGTAAGCCCGGCGGTAACCCGGTATATGTGCCGTGTCCTTCACAATATAAAACTCCATGGCTGCCGGAGAAACTGCCGGCCGGTTCATACTGGAGATTCAATAAAACATTGACAATGTAAAAATTCAATTGTAAACTCACATAAGTGTGTGTACGTTAACGCATTGTTCAGTGCAGACTAATCAAAGGCATTACGTTCCCCGCCGCGGCGGCTTTTGGTTGGTGTTTTACACCAGAAAAATAAAATAATGCGGCGGGAATGGATTCGTTTATGATAAAGACAATAGATGAAGGCCCTACGTTTCTCGGTATCGAATTAGGTTCTACCCGGATAAAATCGGTCCTCATCGGTGAAGACCACCATCCCCTGGCATCCGGTTCCCACGATTGGGAGAACCGGTTTGAAGATGGGCTGTGGACCTATCATATTGAGGATGTCCACGCGGGAATCCAGGAAAGTTTCGGGGCGGTGCGGAATGACGTTCTGTCCCAATACGGTACACCTCTGGCATCCCCCGACGCCCTGGGGGTTTCCGCCATGATGCACGGCTATCTTGCCTTTGATAAAGAGGGACGGCTCCTGGCCCCCTTCAGGACCTGGCGCAATACTACCACCGAACAGGCCGCCGCGGAACTAACGGACCTGTTTGGTTTCAATATTCCCCATCGGTGGAGTATCGCCCATGTTTACCAGGCCATACTGAACGGAGAATCCCACGTCCGGGATATCGCTTTTATTACCTCCCTGGCTGGGTATGTTCACTGGCGGCTCACGGGAAAAAAAGTCCTCGGCATCGGCGATGCTTCGGGGGTGCTCCCCGTTGACAGCGTGACAAAGAACTACGATACCGTGATGGCGGAAAAATTCAACAAATTAATCGAAGCAAAAAGAATCCCCTGGAAAGTGGAGGATATTCTGCCGGAAGTGCTGAACGCCGGTGAGGAGGCGGGAAGACTTACCCCGGAAGGGGCGGCGCTGCTCGATCCGTCGGGCTCCCTGTCTCCGGGGATTCCCTTCTGCCCGCCGGAGGGAGATGCGGAAACAGGCATGGTGGCGACCAACAGTGTGGCGGAACGGACCGGGAATATTTCGGCCGGTACTTCCATATTCGCCATGGTGGTGCTGGAAAAACCCCTCTCCAGGGTATATCCGGAAATTGACATAGTCACCACTCCCACGGGAAAGCCCGTGGCCATGGCCCACTGCAACAACTGCACCACCGATCTTGACGCGTGGATAAAACTGTTCCAGGAGATTATCGGGCTGTCCGGAGCGCGGATCAGCAAAAGCGATCTCTACGATATCCTGTACGGCCAGGCCCTTAAGGGCGAACCCAGCTGCGGGGGCCTGCTCTCGTACAACTATTACAGCGGCGAACCCATAACCGGCCTTGCCGAAGGCCGCCCTCTTTTTGTGCGCACCCCGGACAGCCGGTTCACCCTTGCCAATACCATGCGGAGCCTCCTTTTTTCGGCCATGGCCACATTAAAGATCGGCATGGACATTTTGACGCAGAAGGAACAGGTAAAACTTGACCGGCTCCTGGGCCACGGCGGTCTTTTTAAAACCAAAACAGTCGGACAGCGCCTCATGGCGGCTGCCCTGAATGTCCCCGTGGCGGTGATGGATTCCGCCGCGGAAGGGGGTGCCTGGGGAATCGCGGTACTGGCGGCATATATGATGCAGAAACAGCCCGGGGAATCCCTGGAGTCGTACCTCACCGATAAAGTATTTTCCGGAAATACCGGAAGCCGGATTGAGCCTGACCCGGCGGATGTTTCCGGATTTGAATCGTACATGAAGCGGTATGCCGCAGGCCTGTCCGTGGAACGGGCCGCGGCTGAGTATATTATATAACAGCTGTGTTCTGCGCTGCGGAACGGATCTGCAACACCGGCGGCTGAGCCGGCGGTAAAGGAGTTTTTATGTTTGATCTTAAGAAATATGAATTCTGGTTCATTGTGGGAAGCCAGGATCTCTACGGAGAGGAAACCTTAAAACAGGTGGAAGCTAACGTCAGAATCATGGCTCAGGATTTTGCCGGGGACCCGCTCCTGCCCGGTACGGTGGTGCTGAAGCCCGTCGCCATAACTCCCCAGGTGATTAAGCGCCTGTTCGCGGAAGCCAACGCCAGTGAAAACTGCGCCGGCATCATTACCTGGATGCACACGTTCTCGCCTTCAAAAATGTGGATCCAGGGACTCGCGCTGAACCACAAACCAATACTCCATCTCCATACCCAGTTCAACCGGGAAATACCCTGGGACAGTATTGATATGGATTTTATGAACCTGAACCAGGCTGCCCACGGCGACCGGGAGCACGGCCACATCTATGCCCGGATGCGGCTTAACCGCAAGATCGTCGCCGGGTTCTGGAAGGACAGCGATGTCCGCCGGAGAATCGGCGTATGGATGCGCGCCGCCGCGGCCCGTCTCGATGGAACCAATTCCGTGGTAGTCCGCCTGGGCGACAACATGCGGGAAGTGGCGGTAACCGAAGGCGACAAGGTTGAGGCCCAGATCAAATTCGGCTGGCAGGTAAATACCTGGGGCATAGGGGATTTGGTTGAACGGTATAAGTCCGTCAGCGACGGCGCCGCGGAAAACCTGGTGAAGGAATTCGCGGACCGGTATGCTTTTTCCCCGGATGTGCAGCAGGGCGGCAAAAGCCGGCAGGCCCTTCTGGAACAGGTTAAAATAGAAATTGCCCTGAAGGCGCTCCTTGAGGCCGAACACGCGGGGGCGTTCACCACCAACTTCCAGGATCTGCACGGTCTTCCCCAGCTGCCGGGTTTTGCCGCGCAGCGGCTTATGGAACAGGGGTACGGTTTCGGCGGAGAAGGGGACTGGAAGCAGTCCATGCTTCTCCACGTGGCAAAGGTAATGGCTTCGGGCCTTCCCGGCGGGGTTTCTTTTATGGAGGATTATACCTATCATTTCGCCCCCGGAGAAGAAGCCGCCCTGGGCGCCCACATGCTGGAGGTGTGTCCCTCCATCGCCGGCGAAAAACCCCGGATTGAAGTTCATCCCCTGGGAATCGGCGGCAAGGCGCCGCCGGCGCGGCTGGTCTTTGACGCGGTTCCGGGTGCCGCGGTGCTGGCTACAATAATTGATATGGGAAACCGCTTCCGTATGATCATTAACGAAGTGGAAGGAATAAAGATCAGCCATGAAATGCCCCGGCTTCCGGTTGCACGGGCCCTCTGGAAACCCTATCCCAGCCTCACCGGTGCCGCGGAATCCTGGATCCTTGCGGGAGGAACCCACCATTCGGTTTATTCCACCGCGCTGACCAGCGAGTATTTCCGGGACTGGGCGGAAATGATGGACATTGAATGCGTGCTCATCGGCAGAGAAACGAACCCGGACCGCCTCCGGGAGGAGCTCCGCTGGGGCGAATCCTACTGGAATTCCCGGATCTGAGGCTGGTATGGATATGTATAAAACCCTGCGGGAAGAAGCCTGGGAAGCCAATATGGAGATCCCCCGCCGGAAACTCGCGATTTATACCTGGGGCAATGTTTCCGCCTTTGATCCGGCATTGGGGGTGTTCGCCATTAAGCCCTCGGGCGTACCCTACGATGCGTTAACCCCGGAATCCATGGTGGTGGTTGACCTTGACGGCGCAGTGGCCGCGGGAAAACTGAATCCTTCCTCGGATACGGAAACCCACCGGGTGCTGTACCGCGAATTTGTCCGTCTCGCCGGCGGGGCGCCGGTTCCCGTAAAGGGTATAACCCACACCCATTCACCCTATGCCGTAGCCTTCGCCCAGGCCCGGCGGCCTGTGCCGGTCTACGGGACTACCCACGCGGACCATGGGGCCGGGGAGATTCCCTGTACGGAGTATATGGATGAAGAATCGGTAAAGAACGACTATGAACTTGAGACCGGGAACCTTATCGCGGAGACCTTCAGAAAACAGGGCGTGAATCCCTTTGATATACAGATGGTCCTGGTTGCCGGCCACGGCCCGTTTACATGGGGGAAAGATGCCGCCCAGTCCGTATACCACGCGGCGGTGCTTGAGGAGGTCTGCAAAATGGCCCATATTACACTGACCCTGAACCCGGAGCAGAAACCCCTGCCTGATTACATAATCAGAAAGCACTGGGAACGGAAACACGGCGACGGCGCGTATTACGGCCAGAAAAACTGACCCGCCGGAGGATTGTCTGTACTACCCGTCCGTACTGTTCATATACTTATCCGGTGTTCAAATTTCTGTTTCAGGTGATAATAAAAAGGGGTTGTCCTGTTTTCAGGAGAGCCCCTCTTATAAAGCACTAAAAATACCGGACCGGAAGTATGGGTAGGATGCTATTTATTGGAGTATAATAGATAAGACCGCTATCTATAGTTACTGCATATATAGAACCTCCATTAAGTATAGAAGAAGTCCAGTAGTTGCCTGAAGTAAAACTGGTTATTCCTCTTTTTTGGAGGTTTTCAGATATCCAGTAAAGTTCGACGAAGCTTGGGAGAAACCAGTCGCTGTATCCCCCCAGACTATAACTCCTTGCGGTGTGAGCGGCGGTTCCAGTAAAGTTGGCAATAATGAGTTCCGTATTAGATTTTCCGTATCCAGGTTCTATACCTGTTCCGGCTATATACTCTGCTCCCCATTGTACATTATCAATGGGGTTAACCGCACATTCCATATACCGCCAGCCGCCGTCATAGTTTTCCTTATCATAGAATACCCAGCCTCCGGCCGGCCCTTTGCCGCCGACGGTTGTACATGAAACCCATTTCGCGTACAACGTGACTGGACTGTCCGCGGTATATGTGCCGGACAGGGCATAGTCAGTTCCGGAACCATTCGGCTGGGTATTCCATCCGGCAAATCTGTATACGGAACCCTCCTGCCGCAGATCGGAAGAAGTTCCCAGCGTCAGATTAACCCCATGGGTCTTTGTCTGGGCAGCCGGAACCGTACCGTGGGTCGCCCCGTTTTTATTGTATGTCACCGTATAGGTAATAAGGCCAAATGCGGCGGATACGGCAACGTCCCCCGCGGGCATGGTGAAGGTGTAGGGGCCGCTTCCGGTAACCGGAATACTGGTAATCCCCTGCTTCACGGAAAGGCTTTCGCTCTGCAGTACGTAATTGGTTATGGCCGTGACCGCCAGGGTCACGGTATCTCCCTGCAGCGCCATGGTCCGATCAGGCTGCACCGCGTTGTTCAAACTATCGGTATACCCGGAAATTGAATACACCCTGATGGTATCCAGGGCTATGTCTTCCTTCCCGGCCGCAGGCACCGCCCTGGCCGTACCTTCTTTCCATACCATACGGGGATTTGATCCCGCATCTATCAGGGTTTTGAAATATACCGTTCCCTGTGATGAAGGAATATGCATGCGCCAATTAACCGGATTCGCGGCGGGATTGGCAATTTCGGCTTCGGCGATTTTATATGTATCCCCGCAGGATGCATCGCTGTAGGCAATGACCGTCACCTTCGAGAGGCCCGGCGGCAGGGTGTCCCCGGAACCGGGCTTGACCGATATTGTCCCGGCCAGAGGTACCAGCGCCGAGAAATCATTCTCAGTAAAACTGTACGCCGTTCCGTCCGTGGTAAGCCCGGCGTAAATATGCACCACCTCGGTTACCCCGGCGGTCAGCCGGGCAGCGGTGTTTTCCAGAACAATAGTCATGAGATAGTACCCGGGAGTAAGCGCCTGGGTTCCCGATGATTTTGACTGTCCCGCGTTGTAAACAGAAAGCAAATCAATCTGTGTATCCGTTCCGGAATAGCCGTCCAGCGGGGACAGGGTAAGGGAGGCCGCGGTGGTCTTATCCTTCGGAAACGAGACGCCATAGGCGAAGGTGCCGGTGTCGCCGCTCCCCGGCAGTATGGTATCAATGGTTATCGGCACGGATATGGTATTGTCCGCGATGACCGTGATTGTTTTGCTGCCCGAGCCGGAGGCTGTTTCCCCGGCATATGCCGTGGCGGTTACGGTCCATACTCCCGGCGTAAGCTCTATGGTGCGGGAATTCGCTCCGCCGTTAAGCTGGACAGGATCAGGAACCGAGACCCCCGCCGTATCACTGCTGAAACCAAGGATGTATTTTGTAAATCCGCCGGAGGGAAGCAGTGTGCGTACACCGGAGTCCGTTTCACCATATATGCCATGAACAGTAACCGTTATCCGGCCTTGGCCGGCTTCAGGCAGAATCTCCCCGGTATTTTTACTGAGGGGGTGAGTACATCCTCCGGCAAATACGACGGCAATTATTGCAGATGCGGTAATCAGGGTTTTATAAAAAAATCGTTTTACTTTTATCATTGTACCGCGCTCCTTATTCCGCCACCGTAAAGGGTATGGTATTCGAATACGGAATACTGCCCATCGTAACCATAACGGTTATGGTGTGCCGGCGAATCGCGTATTCCGCCGAATTTACCGTGACCGTATTGCCGGTCCCGTTTTTTTCTTCGCCGTTGATAAACCACCTGCAGGATGTATACGTATTACTGACGGATACAGTCAATGTTTTCGGCAGGCTGCTTTTTCCGCTTCTGGACAATACAATCCCGTTCTCCGGAATTCCGGAGAAAATAATATCCTCGTCCTTCGGGCCGGTAATGGTAATTGACGCCTGACTCCGGATAGTAACGGTTACAGTGTATTGCTGTTCTCCGCCGTCTTCGGCAGTAACCGTATATACCACGGGACTTGAAAAATCCTGGGACGCTTCAGGCCCGGGGCTCACCGACGCGCCGTCGGACACGGTTATTTCCGGTGTCAGGGACGTGATAACCGTGTTAAAAGGTACCGCCGCACTGACCGTCTTTCCCGCATGGTCTATCGTGACAGCGGCTTCAATATTTTTAAACCTGAATGCCAGTATCCGCGCTCCGATTAATGCTTCCCGTACAACTACGGTAAAATCCGCGGTTTTCCCGTTTACCCCCACGGTAACAATCTGCTCCCCGCAGGATGTATTATCGAAACCCGATATATGTTCCGATTTGATTTCCAGCGTCCGATCATTTCCGTCGGAATACCTGCCTTTTACGTGCAGCCCGGTGAGGTCGATATCTTCGCCCAATAGGTATTCTGTTTTCGCGGGGAGCGAATGTATTTCAATTCCATGCAGTACGGGATCGCTTTTCAGTTCACTGTAATTGAACATATCACATCCCGAAAAGATGGAAACCAGTATACCGGTTAATACCAGCAGTCTTATTCCGCCATTCGTTCTCATATGGTTCCCCTGTTTTTTTCTTTGGTAAGGAAAAATGAATAGCCTATGGAAGGCGATATCCGTATGCGCCGTCCGATATGTACCGTTTGCCCGTTAAATGTATAGCTGTTTTCAAGCAGCTCCGCGGAGACCCGTAAACCCCCGGTAATCTGTCCCGGCCCAAGGGGATACCCGTATTCCGCGAGAATAACGGCTCCCAGATTCATCGGCGGTTTAAGGAAGTGGTCTTTGCTGTCCAGTATATCATCGGTATAGTTCTGACCGGAGGGAATCAGCAGCCACTCAATTCCGCCGCCGGCCGACAGAACGCCTTTTCCCGGATAAAAGCGGTATTTCACCAGCGCGGACAGCCGCATCTGGGTAAAGACCAGTTCCGCATCGCCGTTTGAATACAATCCGTTCCCTGATGTCCCGAAGCGGAATCCCGTATAGGCCAGTGCCGCGTCAGCCTGGATCCGGATACGGTTCGTTATTCTGAAAGCGGCAAATAATGCGCCGCCGCCTCCGGCAGACAATTTATGGGAAGAAATTTCTGCGCCCCCGATACCAAACCCCAGGTCAAAAAGACCGTAGATACCGATTTCAGCAAAGGGATCCTCCGCGGCTTCTGTTTCGCCGATGCTTTCCCTGAAATTCGCCTCAGCCATGGTGATGTAGGGTTTCATGAGTTCCCGCATAACCTGCGCATCCGGGGGATACCCGTCAATGCGTACGGGCTGCCAGTCAAAACCGGCCAGTTTCCCTTCAGCGATGATCAGTGTTCCCTGGCCCGCGTATCTGCCCCATTCATCCGCGGATACAATAAACGTGTTCCCCGCCTTTTGGGATGCCGAAGGGAAGGGCTGGAAACTGCCGTCAATAATAATATCAATACCGCGGACAGCCTCTGCCAGATCCCGGGACGTGATACCCCGGTTACCGGTGGGTATGTTTCCGGTATTGGTAATTGCTATGATAATATCCACCCGGGAGGCAAGAATTTCCACCATTTCCAGGGAAGCGTCAATTTCATCTATAAATATATAGTTGTCCGTATCATACGAAACGGGGGCAATGATTCCGAAGAGGCCTACCTTGATTCCGCCAAACTGCTTAATGATATATGGGGAATTTCCCAAAAAACTGCCGTCCATCGTTTTGATATTCGCGCACAGGAATGGAAAATTTGCCGCCGGTGACTGGACCGCCGCCGGCGGCAAAGCGGCGGATCCATGGTAATCAAATATGGCCGCGTCATATCCCATCATATTGTACGCGGTAATATCAGCTCCCGGGACGGATCTATCCGGGTAAACCGTTCCGGCATCCACCAGAAGCACATTGCGGCTGGTTTCCCGTACTGATTTGATAAACGTGGCCCGTTCCGCAAGACCTTTGGCTTCCGCATCCGGCAGGACTGAACTGCGCCGGTCGTTGGTATGCAGCAGCACCAGTTCCAGATTTTTTTTCGTATCCCGGCGAGGCCCTGCCCAAACAGGAGAGATCAATAAAAAAAACACCGCAGCCATCGGAATAATCCATGTAATACGGTTCTTCATAAAAACCACCATAAGAATTAGTCTTGCGGCAAAGGTGAAACAACATGATGAGAAAGAAGTAGAATAGTATAACCTGAATTCTTTACTTTGTCTTCTTTATACTAAATGATATATCTCATGGTAATGTATTTTCATGATATTATGGAAAATAGTTCTGATTTTGTAATATGCCCGGTTGTTTCTTCACAAAAATATCCGGCGCTCGAATTCCACGGGGTTTCGGTTGGCCGGGCTGTTTTGGTACAGATCGATACGGAAGACACATTTATCCGCCCGGGTGACCGAAGTGGTATATTCAAAAACATAGCCGTTTTCCAGATGCCCGGTCCGCTCGATGCTGTAACCGGGCATTTTTTTTCCGCACCGCAAATGGGCGGCAGCTTCGGTATCGATGAGAACCGCCGCTAAGGTTTCGGCGGCATGGTAAATTTTAAGGTCGTACTGGTTTGTGAGCACCGTGTACAGAGACGCTTCGGTAAAATCCGTCCGCTCAATTCCCCGGCACAAAAAGTAGGGTATATAGGTGGTTTCCAGCAGAATAGGATTGCCGTCGGCGCACCGCACCCGCCGCAGTTTAAATACTTCGGAGTCCGCGTCAGCCATCCGCAGTTTTTCGGTTATCTGCCGGCTGGACCGTATCGCTTCTGCTTCCAGCACGATAGAACCCGGCGTGTGGCCCATATCACGCATGTTTTTTGAGAAACTGTACAGATGGTTAATGCTGCGGCGCATTTTTTCTTCAGCCACAAAAGAACCTTTGCCCCGGTAGCGAACGATGAGACCGTCCTCCATGAGGCTGTCCATGGCCTGCCGGACGGTGGTCCTGCTTATTCCCAGCGCGCCGCATATATCGGTTTCGGGTATCAGCCTGTCCCCCGGCTTAAGCGCCCCCGACTGTATCTGGTGTTTAAAATAATCCGAAAGCTGGATGTACAGCGGTGTATCGGTCATCAGATTAAAAGTGAAGGTTTTTTTGAATTCATCCCGGTGCATATACAGCTCCTTAAAAAGATTTTCCTCTTAATATACCATACAAATAACAGCATTGTATCAATTGTATGAAACATACCATACGGATTGACACTATTTCGGCAGCGGTCTAAAATGTATCATACAAATGGTACATATAGCCATTGGTGAATAACCGCTATACAGGGGGATGTTATGAAACCCGGAAAAAAAGCCAGTGAGATGACCGCCGCGGAACTGGCCGCGTATATTGACCAGTCTGTTTTAAAGCCGGAATTTACCCGGGAGGAAATCCGCCGGTATATACAGGAAGGTATCGGTTACGGATGCAAGACGGTTTGTATCAACCCCGCCTCCCTTGAAATTGCCAGGGAGATGTGCGCCGGGACCAATACGGGTATATGCGTGGTCTGCGATTTTCCCTTCGGACAGTCGAGTACTGTATCCAAGGCTGCCCAGGCTGAAGTTATACTCAAAGGCGGCATGGTGGACGACCTGGATATCGTGGCGAATTACGGCTGGATACGGAGCGGCCTGTGGCCGGAGGTTGAAGCCGATATCAGGGCTGTGGCGGATGTCTGCCATAGCTATAACGCTATTGTGAAGGTGATATTCGAAACCGACGCCCTTACCGCGGACCAGGTCGCCAAGGCCACGGATATTGCCTGCGCCGCCGGGGCCGACTTCGTAAAAACTTCCACGGGATTTTATACCGGCGGGGAGAGCCGGGGAGCAACCCCGGAGATAATCGCGGTCATGATGGACGCCGCCCGGGGCCGCTGCAAGGTTAAAGGATCAGGCGGCATCCGTGACCGGGACCATTTCCTCAAACTCATTGATATGGGGATCGACCGCATGGGAATCGGTTACCGCTCAACCCCGGTGGTGCTGGGCGCGGATAACCGGCAGCAGGCAGGGGTTCTCCGGTAAAACCGGGGAGCCAGAGAGTGTACCGGGAAGACCCTTCGCCGGAGATTGACTTCCAGTGGAATTTCACTGTAAAACCCCTGTTATTTCCGGCATAAAAGCAATGCTAAAAGCTAATAAAATAATTCATTGAAAGAAAAATTTTTTCCTGAAGCCTGACCTTGGCCGAGCCTCTGATTTTTTTTTCGGAAAAACAGTAGAATTATCTCTCATAATAGAGATTTTACATATATTTATTTGCATAAATATATTAACTATGATATAATTCAGTACTACAATTAATAATAATAAAAATAAAGATATACCATTATTTATATAAACATGAGTTTGGAACGCCTTGTCATAGATAACATCAAACAAATCCGGAAGGCCAAGGGTATATCGCAGGAAAAGCTGGCGGAAGCCTGCAATACTGCGACCAGTTACATTGGCCTGATGGAGATCTATCGGAATGTTCCAAAGTTGTCGACAATTGAACGCATTGCCGGTGCTTTGGACGTTGATCCCCTGGTCTTTTTTAAGAAGACCTACCGGCTGCCGGAAGAACAGGAAATTATGCTCAGCGATTTGAAGTGCGATATTTTATCCTGTTTTGAAAAAGACCTCGACGCGGTGCTGCGGAAATATTTGAATTCGATAGAAATCGAATAACCGATCCGCCGGCTCGATATTGATTCTCCGTGATGGGATACTGAATCCTTTCGGATGCAGTATCCCGTATTCTAAAAGACGGTTACCCTACCTGTTCTTCTCCGATAGTTTTATCCGCGTATTTGCGGGAAAGAGTTTCCTGATGTACCCGGACAATATGGCTGCAGAGAGCCTGGACACCGTGCTCGCCTCTTATTTTTTCCTGCAGGTCCGCGGCGTTTTTCCGGTATGCGGAATTTTCTATAAGGTCGTTTACCTTTGTTTCCAGCTGCGCTCTCGTTATCCGGGACACGTTGCCGTACCTGGGGCCAATACCGAGATCGTGCACCCGTTTGCCCCAGTAATGCTGGTCCACAAAGAGAGGCATCACCATCTGGGGTTTGCCCGCCCGGCTTGCGCTGTGGGTCGTTCCGCATCCTCCGTGATGGATTATCACGTCAAAGAGCGGGAATATTCTGCAGTGGGGAATAAGGCCGTCCAGCAGATACATATCCTGGTTTTTCGCGTTTTCCGCCAGGGTCGCACCGGTCTGCCACCAGCCGGACCCGACCACGAATTTGTATCCCCGTTTTGAGCAGATATCCAGCAGCCATTCGCAGAGAAGATCCTTCTTTTTCGTCTTGCAGCTCCCCAGGGTAAAGAAGAGCGTGGGTTTGCTGTCCTTGTTTACGAAATCGGCAAGCTTGTCGAATTCCTCCTGCTCAAAGGGCAGCATATCGTTGAAGCAGTACCCGCCGATATCCCAGGTGTATTTCCACGCGGGGTCGGTATTGCCCAGGGAAGGGCTGTACATCAGGTAGTTGTGCGCGTGGCCGGGAGCGTGGTCGCCCAGGTCTTTTACCTGGGACATGCCCCGCTTTTTCCGGTTTTTGTTGATGATGTTTTTCGTCAGCACATTAATCCCGAGGTTAAGCATGTTCCACAGTGCCTTTGGGGTTACCACCGGATTCGGGTACGGCCAGGGCATAACCGGCGGCGGTATTTTTTTCCCCGGGATAAAGGGGGCGTAGGCCGTCCGGATGAGGGGTTTCCCGCAGTATTCGGCGATACTGGGGGCGGAAAATTCGGTATTTGTCGCCACCAGGATGTCATGCTTTTCCAGAATAGGAATAAATTCCTCAAACTGCTGTTCGGTTACCCGCTGCATCCACGCCAGCAGGTCCCGGTTGTTGGTGGTTGTTTCCAGGAGGGTGCTGATATCATCGTAATTCTGCAGGGTATAGTTTAAATTAAAGGCCTGGGCGAATTTCTCGAAGACCCTGGGCAGGCTTATGGTAATTTCATGCCCCTGCTTAACCAGCGCATCCGCCAAGGCAAGATACGGATAGATGTCACCCTGGGAACCCCGGGTTATTAAAAAGATTTTCATATCAATCCGATCTGCGCCAGTTTTTCACTGTCCAGCTGGTATTTGGACTCCAGATCCCGGAGGACATTTTCGTTAATTGCCACAGGCCTGTTGAGCTTCTTTGTTTCCCGGTTGGCTTTGAAGAGCATCCGCACCATCTTGGCGGGGTTGAAAACAATGGAAGACATGATCCAGCAGCCGTGGGTACACCAGCAGTTTGCGGTATATCCGTGGCCCACATCGGCTATTTCCTTCTTCATGGCGTCACCGTTCATGATAGCCTGGATGTCGCAGCCGTAGTCCTTAACGTTTCCGATGGGGTCCCGCAGTTCGCAGGAACGGAAGCGGCCGTCGTAATCAATGACCAGGGTTGTCTCGCCGGCGGTGCAGTCCATTCCCCAGGGAGTGGGTTTGTCGATATTGCTGGCCCGGATGTTGTACAGGGAGCGCATGAGCCCAAGATAGAAAAAGCGGGCGATCTTTTTGCCCATGCGGCTGTCCACGCCTTCGGCGATACGGTCGCCGTACGCCGCGTAGTAGGGGACGATTTTATCCTGGATTTCCCGGAGGCTTTTCTCGGTGAGTATCTTGACTCCGTCCTCCCGGGTCATTCCCCGGGCGGCCTCCACGGTATGGGTGGAAATATTGAACCGTCCGTAGGCCCACAGCATAAAGTCCATGAGTTCTTCAACATTGTATTTTGTGATGACCGTGGCAACGTTTTTGAGTATCTGGCCGTCATCACCGAAATTGTCGTCGATTTTCTGAAGGGTTTCCGCCGCGTGGTAAAAACTCGGGACTCCCCGCTGGGTATCGTGGGTACTGCCGAAGCCGTCAATGGAAATGCTGATCGTCAGGTTGGCGTCGGGGCAGCTTTTGCGGAGACGTTTGAGCCATTCCACAATCAGATCGCCCTTTATTCCGTTGGAAGGAAAGTTGATATCCTTGACTTTGTTGTTTTTATAGAACAGTTCGATTATTTCCGGCAGATCCTCCCGGAGGGTCGGTTCTCCGCCGGACAGCCAGAGCCGGTTGAATTCTCCGGCGGTTTCGGAAATTTTCTTGATTTCATCGAAGGTAAGTTCCGGTTCCTTTTTATCCATTTCACCGGCGTAGAAACACATCGCGCATTTCGCGTTGCATTTTCCGGTGACAAAAAGAAAAACCGATTCGAGTTTCCGTTTTGAACTCATTGTGTTGAATGAGCTTCCTTTGCGTTTTGACGGCATACCTTATCCTTAATTATTATTTTTTCATATTTCCCGAATATGGCCATATGCAAACTGACCGGGAATATACGGATTCCGCCCCGTTCCTGTACGGAAAGTACCGGCAAAAACGGCGAAATGCCGCTCCTTTGCTTTTACCGGCCCGAAGCGTAAAGAACAGTATAGTTTATTGCCCCTGTCTTGAAAAGGTACGGCGGCAGGGTATCTGCATTATGGGGAATCCGGCACAGAAGCATGGTTGGCAACTGGGTCCGGGGGGCCTGTCTGGGGGCAAGGGCATAGGGCTCCTCGTCGGCCTGCGGCCTCGAAAGTCGCGCCTATGCCCTTGCCCCCAGACACCCCGCGATACCGGGATTACACCATGCTTCTGTGCCGCTGATCGGGAGATAATGCAGATGACATTCTCTGGGAGGGGGCTGGGTATGTGAGGCCGCTTCGGGAGGAGTGAGGCAACTACAACTGGAGGCGGCAGCAACCCTATCAAGAACTACCATAACCGGGTTGTTCCACCCTTACCCAACCACCCTCACGGAGGACGCACAGACCGGTTTAGCCGGAAAGCACCCGGCCGTACTGGTAACGCCGGGTCTTTCGTATAAAACGGCTTTCGAGGCCGCAGGCCGACGAGGAGCCATTCCCATTTCTACACGACAGGACCCGTGGCACCGGTAAACACGGGTGCTTTCCGGCTTGCGAGAGTCTGTGTTTCCTACAGGCTCTCGCTGAAATTCATCAGACCGTTGAGGGCGAATTTGAGCTCCCGTTTTGCCCGCTCCTTGGCCGGAGAAAAATCATCCTCCGGAAAGTCCAGGAGATTGTAAAAAAGGGTTCTCACTTCATCGAGCTTTTCATTCACTTCATACATCTTATCGTCTTTACTGTCTGCCATTGTATCTCCGGGTGTTTCCGCGCTGTTCCGGGGTTACCGGTTCCAGCGTTTTTCGTCCTTGTTGAATCCGAATTCGATAATGCCCCGGGCTTTAACCCCGTTGATATCGAAGCTGCCGATACCTTCGTGGAACTGGTATACCCGGTTCTCAAAGGCAAACTGGAATTCCATTTCCTTCTCCGCCTTGACGGTCATGACCGTGCCGTCCGCCAAGGTTACCTTCGTCTCGAATGCCAGGGGAACATCGTTGGTTTTTTCGTAATCATCCATGGAAGAATAAAAATCCGTGCAGACCCGTTTTTCCCCTTTGATGAGGTACCCGGTCTGCAGCTCCCGCAGGATAGGGTAGCGGACGGCGTTGAAGTTGAGGTCGTCACCGTTTTCCATGAGGGCTATGATCCAGACGTGCCGGTCCATAAAAGCCCAGTCCCGGGTACCGAAGGAATGGTCCCGCACCGTGGGCATATCCGTCAGGGTTTTCGTTTGTCCGCTGATCGACAGTTCCGCGGTCAGTTTCCCCGACTGTTCGTAATGGACCTGGTGCGCCGCTGCCAGGTTGTTTTGGAATCCTTTTTCGAATTTTTCCCTGGCCAGAGCCCGGGCGACCGGGAGGGAATCGAAGTGCCGGGAGAATTCGAAGATCGGCGCCGTGGCGGTGAACCGGCCTTTGAATTTGACCCGGTCGGTCTGATCCGTGGGAATCCCGTTGCGGCGTTCGTCCAGCCGCACCCGGTTCAGGTCACTGTCGAATTCAAACTCCCAGATTTTCGCCGGCTCCACACAGGTGATGGTCAGACCCGTGGGTTCATGGTTGTCGTATTCCTGCTTGGGATTGACCCAGGCATTGCCGTCCTTGTCCTTGTAGGCTACCCACAGTTCGGTCCGTCCGCCGCCCCGGTAAGCGTTCCTGAAGAGGAGGCTTTCCCCTTCAATATTATGGGCTGAAAAATAAAAGCTGTTGTTCTGGCTGCTGTCGGCATCCGCCGGCAGGGTATATGTTTCGGCATAGACCTCATCAAAGGGATGCTGCGCCTTCCGTTTATCAATAGCCTTTTTGATTATTGCCGTCTTAATCCGTGTTTTTAATCCCATTGTATTACCTCTTTGCTGAATTACCGTGTCTTTCATTGTATTCGGAGCGAGAATCTTGTCAATCTTCCGGCGCTTTGTAAAATAGTATGGTTTTAAAAAATAGTATGGTCCGTTTCCGGCGGGATAATAAAAAATACTAATCATTTCGAAGATTGTGAATTGTCCCCGGTTCCAGGGGATTTTACACTGTTCATAGAATTCCCGGTGATCCGGGAAAACCAAAAAAAGAAAAGGAGCATGGGTATGAAAATGAAAAATACCGCCCTTGCGGTGCTGATGATTCTTATAACAGCCGTTGTCTTTGCCGGCGGCGGCAATGATTCCGGGGGAACCTCCGGCGGAACCGTCACCATCCAGGTGGCGAACTGGGACACCGCCAATATGCCCTACGTGCCGGTGCTGATCCAGGCGTTTGAAACCGCCAATCCCGGCGTCAAAGTTGAAATTGTGGATATCCCTTCGGCGGATTACAACCAGAAGCTGACGGTGATGCTCAACGGCGGCAGCGATGTTGACGCTTTCTGGATCAAGGAAGCGGACATGGCCAAGAGTTTCAACAACCGGGGCCAGCTCATGGATCTGACCGCCAACATCCGCCGGGACGGTATCAATCTCAATGATTTTAACGGGCTGGCGGAAAATTTCGTTTTTGACGAGAAAACCGTGGCGCTCCCGGCGCGGACCGATTACTACATCATGTACTACAACAAGGATATCTTCGACGCAGCCGGGGTGGCGTATCCTTCCAACAACATGACCTGGCCCGAATGGGAACAGCTTGCCGCCCGGGTGACCTCCGGCAGCGGCAACACCAAGAAATACGGCGGGTTCCTCCATACCTGGCAGGCCTGCGTGCAAAACTGGGCTGTCCAGGACGGTAAGCATACCATCATGGAAACCGATTACAGCTTTTTTAAGCCCTATTATGAAATGGCCATCCGCATGCAGGACGCGGGGACGATCTGGGATTTCGGTACCCTCAAGACCGCGGGGATCCACTATTCCAGCGCCTTCCTCCAGGGCAATGTGGCCATGATGCCCATGGGGACCTGGTTCTTCAGCACCATCATCGACAGGATCAACAAGGGCGAAAGCAAGGTCCGGTGGGGCATCTCGGTGCTGCCCCATCCCGCGGGGGTTGAAGCCGGCTGGACCGTGGGTTCCACCACGCCCATGGCGGTGAACAACGCCTCAAAGAAAAAAGACGCTGCCTGGGAATTCGTAAAATTCGTCACCGGTCCCGAGGGCGCGAAGATTTACGCCGCCGGTGGATCACTGCCTGCCCGCTCCAACAGCCAGACCCTGGCGGATATCGCCAACGCACCGGGGATGCCCGAAGGTTCCCTGGACGCGCTCCAGGTCAAACATATCAGCCTGGACCGGCCCGTGGCGGATCTGGTGGCGGATGTCAACAATATGCTTGGAGAAGAACACAGCCTGATTATGCTTAAGCAGGTCTCCATCGATCAGGGTCTGCAGAACATGGCCCGGCGTTCAAAACAGATCCAGAATAAATAGTTCAAAACCCTCTCGGCGGGCCGGCTTTGGCCCGCCGGTTTCCGGTCTCCCGGACCGAAAGGAGTTCCCATGGCAAAACATGCGTATTCCGGAACCGCTGTGACCGGAAAAAAAGGACTGTCCCTGACGGTGAGAAACACCATGATGGGAATGTCCTTCATCCTTCCGAATTTTATTGGTTTTTTTATTTTCATCCTTATCCCGGTGGTGTTTTCCCTTATCCTGAGTTTCATGGACTGGGACGGTTTCAATGCCATGACGTTTGCCGGGCTCAGGAATTTTGTCGCCATCTTCCGGGATGAGGTGTTCCGCCAGTCCCTGGGGAGGACCTTTGTTTATACAATTTCCTGTGTGGTGTTTACCCTCTTCGCGTCCCTGGGTCTGGCGGTGCTGCTCAACAAGGACATCAAGGCCAAGGGCTTTTTCCGGAGTTCCATCTTTTTTCCCTATGTGGCCAGTATCGTTTCCATCGCCGTGGTTTGGCGTCTTCTTTTTATGAAGGATATGGGACCGATCAACGCCTTCCTGCGTTTTGTCGGTATATCGAATCCGCCGGGCTGGTTCGGTTCCACCACCTGGGCCCTGCCGGGGGTCATCATCGTGGCGATCTGGAAATACATGGGGTATTACATGATCGTGTATCTGGCAGCTCTCCAGGACATACCCCGGGAACTCCACGAAGCGGCCAGTATCGACGGCGCTTCGAGCCTTCAGTATTTCTGGCGGATCACCCTGCCCATGCTGGCGCCTTCAACCTTTTTTGTGGTTCTCATGCTGACGATAAACAGCTTTAAATCCTTTGACCTGATCTTCGCCCTTACCGAAGGCGGGCCGGGGACTTCCACCACGCTGCTGAGCAACTATATCTACAATAAAGCTTTTATTTCCTTCAACTACGGACAGACCAGCGCCGCCGCGATGATCCTGTTCATCATTGTGGGAAGCATCACCCTCTTCCAGCTCAGGCTGGAAAAGAAACTTTCCCGGTAGGCCAAGGGAGGGACCCTATGATAGCGAAGAAACAAACCCTGCGGCAGATCCCGGTCTACCTGCTTCTGGCGGTGGTCACCTTTGTCACGCTCCTGCCCCTGGCCTGGATGCTCTCGGCATCCCTCAAACTTGACTCCGAGGTATTTACCGTACCCATCCAGTGGATTCCCCGGAACCCCCTGTGGAGCAACTACGTCAGGATCTGGGAGAAGATCGATTTCCTGCAGTTCACCTTCAACTCATTTAAGCTTTCGATAATTATCACCATCATCCAGGTAATCACCTCAAGCTTCGCCGCCTACGGGTTCACGAAATGCCATTTTCCCGGCAGGGACGCGCTGTTCTTTGTGTATATCGCCACCATCGCCATCCCCTGGCAGGTGTACATGCTGCCCCAGTACGTGGAAATGCGGATGATGCATCTGACCAATTCCCATCTGGGATATATTCTCATGCAGAGTTTTATCGCCTTCGGGGTTTTTCTGATCCGGCAGTTTTACCAGTCCATACCGGATGAACTGCTCGACGCCGCGCGGATCGACGGACTCAACGAATACGGGATTTACTTCCGGGTGGTGCTGCCCCTGTCGAAGCCGGTGCTGGCTACATTGTCGATCTTTAGTTTCGTCACCATCTGGAACGATTTTATGGGACCCATGATCTACTTCGATTCGGTGCGGAACAAGACCATACCCCTGGGGATCAGAATGTTCCTGGGACAGTACTCCACCGAATACGGGCTGATCATGGCAGCTTCGGTGGTATCTTTGATTCCGGTGTTCGCGGTGTTCTTGTCGTTCCAGCGGTTTTTTGTCCAGGGTATCGCCACCAGCGGGCTCAAGGGCTGATGGACTGGCGGTCCTGGATATCCCGGGAACGGGCGCCCATCGTGGCGAGCCCCTCCTCCAGGGAGATTTCATTCAGCATGATCCGGCGGTGGATTTCGTCCAGGGCCTGGTTGACTTCCATGACCTTGGCCTGGATAGGCCGGTCAAGGCTGATACGCCGTACCGTGAGCGCTTCCAGGAGACCCTCGGGCATACCCTCCAGGGCGGCGATTTCCTCCAGGAGGCTGCTGCCGGAATGGGCGGGGATGCCTCCGGTGGCGGCGTACAGGGCCGCCCCTTCGGGACCCGCGGCGAACCTGAGAAATTCCCATGCGGCGTCCTGCTTCGCCGAGACACTGCTGATCGCCATAGGAGTAACGGAACCCACGGTATACCCCGGGGGAATACCCGGGCCGTGGGGCAGGGCGGCCACACCCCAGCGGATAGAACTTTCCCCGGATTTTATCTTCTCCACCACGGTCATCATGAGCCAGGTCCCCATGGGCATCATCCCGACCCGGCCGGCGAGGAAGGCGCTGGAATAATGAATGTTTCCCGTCAGCAGGCTGGCGTAATCCATCACGCTTTCATCCCGGTTCTGCATGCGCAGAACCATTTCGTAATAGGGTTTGAAAAATGCGTAGTCCCGGTCCAGGATGGTATGGATCCCATCCGCCAGGGCCCAGTTCTGGACGCAGGCCTGCCAGGTGTGGAAATGGGCGCCGTAGTATTTTTCCGCGCCCGAGCCGCGGGTCAGGATTCCGGCCGCGGTTTCGAATTCGTCCCAGGTCATGGTATTGGACGGGTAGGGCAGCCCCGCGGCGTCAAACATGTCTTTGTTATAAAACAGGACGTAATAATCCATCCGGGCCGGCAGGGCCATGACGCTTCCGTCAAAGGTAAAATGGTCAGCCAGGCCGTTGTAGTCCGCCAGGTCTATTCCGTCCCGCCGGATGTAGCCGTTGAGTTCCAGCAGCCGTCCCCGCTGGGCGTAGCTGTGGCCGGCGTCACCGTCCTTGATCCAGAAAACATCCAGGTCGGTCCGTCCGTTGAGCATGATCCCCAGCTTGTTGGTATAGTCCGCCGAGGGAATGTCGATGAGATCGATTTTAATCCCCGGATTTTTCGTTTCGAAACTCCGGGCTATGAGTTCTATGGCGGGATTCGCCGCCACATCCCAGGCGGAAACCCGGAGGGTCACCGGCTGGTCCCGGACTGTCTGGCTGTCTCCGCCGGTATCGGAAGCGCCCAGGGCAAATCCCCGGGTACACAGGAAAACAAGCAAAACCGGAACGGTTATTTTTCTGCGGTCCATCATTACCTGAATAGTGTAAACCCGTCGATCTCCGAAGTAAATAACTATTTCCTGTTTTTATTTTTCCGGAACGGGAACGGTGCGGGCCCGGGGCAAATATGGTATACTGTGGCTATGAGATTCCGAAGCATACGTTTTAAAATCATTGCTTCCGTGGTAGCGTACATTGCGGTCATCGGTGTGCTGGGAAATCTCTGGCTCTACACCCATCTCAACCGGATCGTTACCCAGAAGGCGGAACACCTGGACCGGCTTTACACCGACGCGGTCCGGGGCCAGCTGGAGCGGGGATTCTCGGAGGTGTTTAACCTCTCGGTGATATGCGCCCACGATACGGTGGTTGCCCGAATTGTTTCCCGGGAGGACCATCACAGCCTTGAGGCAGTCCGTGAGAGCCTCCACGCCCAGGACCTGCTCAATTCCTATCTCCGGTCGTGTCCGGTGAACGGGTACGTGGATAAGCTGATTCTCTTTAATGAAGGGGATCTGCTGATACAAGCCTACGGCCGCCAGAACGGTGAAGTGACGGACCGGGAAAAGATTGCCGCGCTGCCGCTTTTTGCGGAACTCCTCAGCAGCGGCGAACCCTGGATTGTCGGGTTCGGCGGATCCATTACCGCCAGCAAACTCAGCGACAGTTTTATGATCCTTTTCAGGGTTGATAATATTTACGATCCCGGTTCCTGCGGATACCTCTACCTTGAAATGGGTCTGGACATGGTCTCCGATGAGATCCTCCGGTACGCGGACCCCGGCAGCATGTTCGTCGTGCTGCCGGAAACCGGAGCGGTTTTGTCATCCCGGGGCAGGCTGACTGTCCCTGACGGGGATGAATACCGCTGGACGGCCTACGATGACGGCCAGCGGATCCGCCGGGGAAACCGGACCTACCGGCTCGACCGCACACCCCTGGAGAGTGTGCCCCTGGGGTTGTATTCCCTGACCGATGTGACAAGCCTTGCCCGGGAAGATATGCAGATCCTGTATTCCGTGCTTATCGTGGTTTTGGCCTCCCTCCTTGCCGCCGGCGGCATCGCGGTGACCCTTTCCATGCATCTTACCCGGCCCATCCAGGTGCTGATCAGCCGGATCAAAAAAATATCCGCCAATGATTTTTCCTATGATCCCGGCATTGAAAAAAGCCACGATGAAATCGGCAGTATCGGGCGGGTAGTCAACGAGATGTCCCAAAACATCAGCCGGCTCCTGCGGGAAACCGAGGAGATGTATGAACAGCGGAAGAATGCCGAGATCGCCCTGCTCCAGACCCAGGTAAATCCCCACTTCCTCTATAACACCCTCAACTCCATCCAATGGATGGCGGAAATCCAGAAGAACCCCGGGATTGCCGATATGACCCGGAGCCTTACGAATCTTCTCCGGAACATCGCCGGCATTACCGGTGACAAGATCACCCTGGAAGAGGAACTGCGCCTCCTGGATGATTACGGAGCGATCCAGTCGGTTCGTTTTATGGGCATCTTCGAGATGGTGAATACCATTCCACGGGAATTCCTTTCCTGCCGCATCGTCAAACTGACCCTCCAGCCTTTGGTGGAAAACGCCATTATCCACGGTATTGAACCGTCGGGTTCCTTTGGGACCATTGTCCTCAGCGCCCGGGAGGAAGGGCCGTACCTTTGTATCACCGTGGAGGATTCCGGCCAGGGGATGACCCCCGAGGAAATAGCGGGGATTCTTTCCGGGGAACACCGGGAGAGCGGTACATCCTTCAACAGAATCGGGGTGGCCAACGTCCATACCAGGCTGCAGCTGGTGTACGGCGGGGACTGCGGGCTTTCTTTTGAAAGTGAAAAAGGATCCTTTACGCGGGTTACCGTCCGGATCCGGAAGGAGCAGTAGATGTACCGGGTCCTGCTTGCGGATGATGAACCCATCATTGTTTCCGGAGTAAAGTACCTCATCGACTGGGAGCGGTACGACTGCCAGATTATCGGCAGCGGCGGCAACGGCCGGGAAACCCTGGATCTGATCCGTACCCGCCGGCCGGATATTGTAGTCTGCGATATCGATATGCCCGTGCTTTCCGGTCTCGAAGTCCTGAAGACCGCCAGCGAGGAATTTCCCCGGACGGTCTTTATCATGCTGACCAATTACCATGATTTTGAACTAGCCCGGGAATCTCTGCGCTGCCGGGCGGTGGAATACCTTTTGAAAAACCAGCTCAGCCCGGAAACCCTGGAAAAAGCCCTGGCCGTTGCCAAGGCGGAATGGGAAAACCGGAATAAGCTTGACCAGGTAAATCTGGTGAATGATTACCTTGAGACGAACCGTCAGGAAGTTGTCGGCAATACTTTGATTAAACTGTTTGAATCCTCCCGGGCTGTTCCCGTGCGGGACGCGGCGGCGCTGCTGGACGGACAGGGGATGCTCTCGGGATACGCCGCTGCGTATATACCCCTTGATTTTTCGGCGCTTCCCGGAGGCGGGAGGCTTTCCGGGGAGGAAACAAAGCGGCTTTTTATCTGGCAGAAGGAAATCATCCTCAAGATGGCCCGTTCATTTTTTCAGAACACCGTTGTCCTCGAGCCGGATCTTCTGTGCCAAAGCCTGTATCTGTTCTGCTGGGATCTTGCCCCCGGGGAGTGGGAAAAAAAACTTGAACTGTTCCGGGAAAAAGTGTGCAAGACCTCCGCCCAGATTACCCGCCTCGGGATAACGGTCCTGGGAACCGGATGCTTCAGGGACGGTTCGGAATTAGAACAATGCGGCGCGGCGGTTGCCGCCCTGCGGGAATGGTATTATCTCATGGGTTCCGAAGGAACCTCTGGCCCCCGGGAAAACACTGTTTCCGGACGGGAAAAAACCGAAGGGAAACCCCTGGGCCTGACCGGCGCCGCGGCCCAGCTCGCCGGCGCGGTGCGGTCCCGGGACAGCGAAGAATGCCGGGCCGTCATGGATAAGGTGGTCCGGCGGATCACTGAACTTCCCCATGAAAAAATCCAGGCCCTGTGGCTGTGCAGCGAACTCTATGATACTGTCCGCCCCCTGCTCCCGGGGGATGGATGGGAGGACTGTTTTTCGGACCCCCAGGAAGCCTACCGCCAGATTGACCGGCTCGCAACCCGGGCAGAGGTTGTCCGGTGGCTCGAAAGGATGAAGGATGCCCTCAGTTCGGTGATTCTCAATATGTCCGGGGGCCACACCGATATTATCGAAAAGGCAAAACAGTATGTGGAAGCCAACACGGACCGTCACATCATGCTCCAGGACGCGGCGGAACACGTAGGTATTTCCGCGGGTTACCTTTCAACCCTTTTCAGAAAACAGTACAACCAGCACTTCGTTGATTACATCAACCAGACCAAAATGAACCGTGCCTGTTCTCTGATCCGCCAGGGAAAATACCGGATCTATGAAATATCCTATATGCTTGGGTATGAAAACGCCTATTACTTTACCAGGGTCTTCCGGCGCCACCTGGGGATGACTCCGTCGGAGTACCAGAAAAGCCTGGGCGCCGAACCCCCGGCGGAATAGGCGTTATGAATTTTTCGGGAGGCGGCGTATGATACCCGACGCGGCGGTATTGCTCAAAGGACTCCGGGCCGGTACGGACCGGGGCTGCTCCGGCTCAAAATTGTTCCGGGAACTCGCCGGGGACAATGCTAAAGATGGTATCCTCAATAATCCGTCTCTGGCGGAATCCCTGGGTCTTCTTACGGATGCCCAGGACCGCCTCGCCGGTTCGGCCATCCCTGACCTCCCCTTCAGCCTCTTCTCGCTGTACCGCCGGAACGGCAGCCGCCTTGCCTATGAGGACCGGTATTTTGAACGGCGCAGGCGCCTTCTCGTATCCGGGCTTTCCGTCTGGCTCTGGGAGCGGCCCGGGGACGTAACAGCCCTGGAGGATATCCTCTGGGCCATCTGCGATGAGTATACCTGGAGCCTGCCGGCCCACCTCGATGATGCCCTTCCCGGGTTCGGGTCCGGCACAATTCTCCGGGACGGAATCGCCGTTGGCGGAACCCGGGATGACTCTTTGGTCCTCGATCTCTTTGCCTGCGAGACGGGTTTCGCTCTGGCGGAATGCTGCGCCATGACGGAGCATCTCCTGGACCGGGAGCTCATCCTCCGGGTCCGGGACACGGTGCGGCGGCGGATAATCGAAAGCTATATCACCCACGGGGGCTTCCAGAAATGGGAGTTAATGGATAACAACTGGTGCGCGGTGTGCGCCGGCAGCATTGCCGGAACGGCGCTGTATCTTGTGGAGGATGATGCCCTCCTGGGCGGGATTCTTTTCAAACTGATGCCTGCCCTGGATCGTTTTTTGGGCAGCTTTTCTCCGGACGGCGCCTGCCTGGAGGGGTTATCCTACTGGACCTACGGCGTGGAGTTTTATACCGCCGCCGCGGATCTGCTCTTCCGCCGTACCGCCGGCTCGGTGGACCTCATGGATGATCCCCGGCTCCCCGCCATTGCCCGGTTCCAGCAGTACTGCTATTTTCCCGGGGGCGCCACGGTCGCCTTTTCCGACGGCGGCGGCCGGGATGTTTACCGGACCGGCCTGGGCTGTTTTCTGGCCCGCCGTTTCAGCGGTGTTACCCTGCCGCCGGAGCAATACGGCATGGGGATCCTCGGCGACCACTGCCACCGTTTCGCCCCGGCTCTGCGGGACCTTCTGTGGACCGGCGGAACCCCGGAGAAAACCGGCGGTTCCTGGTGTACCGTATTCCCTGAAGCCCAGTGGATGCTCTGCAGCGGTGCTGGGGACACGGGATTTGCCGCCAAAGGCGGCTTCAACGATGAACCCCACAACCACAACGACACGGGCAGCTTCATCTTTTACCGGAAAGGCTCTATGCTTCTCTGCGACCTCGGAGCCGGGGAATACACAAAGGAATACTTTGGCCCGGAACGGTACGGTTTTTTATGCACCGCCTCCCGGGGGCATAATCTGCCCATCATCGGCGGGCAGGGCCAGAAAGCGGGCGGGGAATTCCGCTGCGGTGATTTCGAATATGACGGCGAGGGTGGACTCTCCATGGACCTTGCCCCGGCGTACGGGATTCCCGCGTTTCGCCGGCTCGGACGGCGGTTCCGGTTTGACCCTTCGGCCGGATCGGTTTTGCTCAGGGATACCTTTGTGTTTGACGGTCCTTCCCTGGCGGTGACGGAGCGTTTCATCACCCTGGTCCCTCCGGCGGTCCTGGGGAGTACGGTCCGGATCGAATCCAACGGCGCGGAATGTACGCTTTCCTCCGGAGACGGGACCGAACCGTCGGTCGCCGCCGAGGTTTACCGGGACCACAGCGGAAACCCGGTGACGGTGTATTTCACTGACTTTTCTTTCAATTCCCCGGACAGGGAATTTTCCTGTTCATTTACAATCGAATAACGTGGAGGCACTATGGACCCCTTTGATTTTCCGATTCGGCAAAACCCCCTGAAAACCAGGGACGATCTCCGGCAGAGCCTCGTTGATCTTCTGGAACCCCTGAACCGACACGTTTCCGGCGGCGGGTACGACCTGGGCCGCACCGCCGCCCATTACTCCCCCCGGGTGGCGCTCATGGAGGGCTGGAGCCGGACCCTCTGGGGAATCGCGCCGTTTATCGCCGGCGGCGGGGACTATCCCAATATCGATGAAGTCATGGCGATTCTCACCAAAGGCCTCGATGAAAATGATCCCGGCTGGTGGGGTGTTCCCCCGGACAGAGACCAGCGCCTGGTGGAAATGGCCGCCATCGCTTTGAGCCTTATGATCGCCCAGGAGACCTTCTGGGATTCCCTCAAACCGGACCAGCGGAAAACCCTGGCGCGGTGGCTTGGCCTCATCCAGGAGCGGGAGCTTCCCGCCAACAATTGGCATTTCTTCCGGGTCCTGGTCTGCACCGCCCTGCGGCGTCTCGGGCTCCCGGTAAACGAAAAGGCGGAGCGGGAATCCTTTGATCTTATTGAATCCTGCTACCGGGGCGACGGCTGGTATATCGATGGCAGCAACGGGGAATACGACTGGTACAATCCTTTCGCGTTTCATTTTTACGGGCTGATCTACGCGACAATCAACGGCGGCCGTGACCCGCAGCGGGCGGAGCGGTATACTGAACGGGCCCGGCTTTTCGCTCCCCGGTTTATTACGTGGTTCCGGGACGACGGTTCGGTGGTTCCCTACGGCCGGAGCCTCATATACCGGTTCGCGGCGGTTTCCTTTTTTTCCGCCTGCGCCTTCGCCGGCCTTGAGGTTTTTCCCTGGGGGGTGATGAAGGGACTGGTCCTGCGCCACTTCCGGTGGTGGTTTTCCCGGCCCATCCTCGACGCCGGAGGCATTCTTTCAGTGGGGTACGCCTACCCGAACCTGATCATGGCTGACCAGTACAATTCCCCGGGGTCACCCTACTGGGCGCTCAAGTCCTACCTCGTCCTGGCCCTTCCCGACGGTCATCCCTTCTGGGCCGCCGAGGAGCAGCCCCTGCCGGCGGATCTGCCCGAAGTTTCGGCGGACCCGGTTCCGGGTTTCCTGGTATCCCGCTCGGATGAGGACGTGCAGCTTCTGGTTCCGGGCCGGTACCCGGTCTACGAAGTGGTTCAGGCCGCGGCGAAATACGGCAAGTTCGCCTATTCCGCCCGGTTCGGATTCTGCGTTTCCCACGGATCCTACGACCTGGAAAAAACCGGCTGTGATTCTACGCTGCTTTTTTCCGAAGGGGACAATTACTGGCGGGAGCGGCGGGCTGTCCGGGACCAGACAAGCGGTCCCAACTGGACCCGGTCCCTCTGGAGCCCCTGGCCGGATGTGACCGTTGCCACAACCCTGGTTGCCCTGGGAGCCTGGCACGTCCGTATCCATAAAATTGAAAGTTCCCGGACACTGGACGCGGTGGAAGGGGGCTTCTCCGTGCCGCTGTACTGCGGCCGGGAACCGGCGGTTCCCCCGGAGACCCGGGCGGATACATCCCGGGAAGCCCTGGTGTCCTTTGCCTGGGGCGCCTCAAGAATTGCCGCCCTTGAGGCCGGATCAAACCGCACCGGAACCCTGGTGGAGCCGAGCCCGAACCTCAATCTGCTGGAGCCTTCCGGGATTATCCCCGTATTGAAAGGGAAGGTGAAGCCGGGAATCACCATCTGGGTTACCGCGGTCAGGGCAGGCGATCCCGGCCCGGCAGCTTCGGAAAAACCGCCCCGGGTCGTTATTGAGGATGAAAAAACCGCCGTGGTGTTCCGGAGCGGCGGAACCCAGGCGGCGGTTCTGGAGGTGTAATCAGAACGGCGGGTTCAGAATCCGACATCCTCGTTGACAATGATAATGCTGTACTTGCCGGGGAATTTTTGGGCGTTCATGGTTATGAGAAGCTGGTTGCACATCCTGTCGGGGATGTTGCAGTCCCCGCAGTAGCCCGTTTCGGCGCAGGGGGTGGCGTGTCCGTTCCGCCTGCAGTTCATCGGGGCAATGCTCCGGGCCCGGGTCACCGCGGCTTCCAGGGTGGGAACGATTTTGTTGACCCCCGCCACCACTATTACGTGCCGCGGGCCGTAGGCTATGGCCGCCACCCGGCTGCCGGAACAGTCGAGGCTCACCAGTTCTCCCGCCTCGGTAATGGCGTTGGTCCCGGTGATAAAGTAATCCGCCAGAAGACTGTCCCGGCAGACTTCAAAGTGGTCGTCGCAGTCGTACCGGTCGTAAAGTTTGTATTCCCCGTTCCGGAGTACTCCCAGGATGTCCATGGCGCTTAATGTTTCGCTGCCGCCGAGACCCACGGAGACACCCTTGGGAAGACAGGTTTCAAAAAGAATCTTCTTTGCCTCCGCCAGGTCTTCCGCGTAATACGCGGCCCAGCCTTTGTCCCGGAGCGCCGACACGACTGTATGCCCGTGTTTTTCTCCGAACCATTTCCGGTACTGATTATCCATGGGACCTCCTCACCAATAGGGTGTCCAGTCTTTCGAAAGCCGGGTCAGGGCTTCCATGAAAAAATAATCCCCCCAGGATACACACTCATCGACCCCGTTGTTCTCGCAGGTGTTGTAGGGTGAATTCTTCGCGTAGGTTCCGTGCAGGAGGAGTCCGTTGCTTTCGGTGTCGTTCCGCACGGCGTAGCCGGCAATGAGCGACCCCACGGTCTGCCGGGCCAGTTTTCGGTACAGCCCGGCTTCTTCATCTTCGAGATACTCCGCCATCTCCAGGAGCCCGCAGGCGGTGATCGCCGCGGCGGAGGAATCCCGGGGTTCCTCCCCTTCGGTGAAGTACAGGTCCCAGTAGGGGACCATGTCCGCCGGGAGCCGGTCAAAGTAGAATTCCGTCATCTTCCGGAATACCTCCAGGTATTCCGGATTTTTCGTGTACCGGTAACTCAGGGCGGTTCCGTAAATTCCCCAGGCCTGGCCCCGGGCCCAGGGTGAATCGTCCTTGTAGCCCTGGTGGGTGGCGCCGTGGTCGGGCTCACCCGTTTCGGGATTAAAGAAGAACGTATGATACGCTGAATTATCGGGGCGGAGGATTACCCTGAGGCATGTTTCGGCGTGGGCCAGGGCGACCTCCCGGTACCGGGCATTGCCGGTCACTTCCGAAGCCCAGTGGAGCAGGGGCAGGTTGAGCAGGCAGTCGATGATGAGCCGGTAATTGTCCCTGGCTCCCAGGGGTCCCCAGGCCTGGATGAACCGGCCTTTCTCGTGGAACCGGGATACGAGTTTGTCCGCCGCCATCACCGCCGTTTCCTTTGCCCGTTCATTCCCTGTCAGCTTCCATGCGGCGACACAGGATAAAGAATAGAGGAAGCCCATGTCGTGGTGGTCTACTTTAATACCCCTGACGATCCGGTCCCGGAAATCCTCGGTCTGGATAAGGGCAGCGTATTTCAGGACCTCCCGCCGGCTGTGTTCCCAGGCGAGCCAGATCTCCCCGGTCCAGAATCCCGTGGTCCATTCGGTGTTTTCAATGGGATAATAAAAATTATTCCTGCTTGCCGGCGGCTGGAACCGGTAGGTGAATTCCGGCAGGTTTGCGTACACCCGGCCGGCGCAGGCATCCAGGGCGGCTGCTATATCACCGCCGGAGGCTTCCGCGATTCCGGGAAACAGATCGGTCTTCATGGGGTTCTCCTTAAAAAAATTACCTGCCGAGCCACCCGCCGTCCACGGCCAGGGTAAACCCGTTGACGTAATCCGACGCCGGCGACGCCAGGAACACCGCCGCTCCGGCGATATCCCCGGGGGTTCCCCAGCGGCCAGCGGGGATGCGTTCCAGGATAGCCTTGCTCCGGTTTTCGTCACCCCGGAGCTGTTCCGTATTGTCCGTGGCCATGTACCCCGGGGCAATGCCGTTGGTGTTGATTCCGTGCTGGGCCCATTCGTTGGCCATGAGCATGGTGATTCCCTTTACCCCGCTTTTTGAGGCGGTGTATGAAGGAACCCGGATTCCTCCCTGGTAGGAAAGCATGGAAGCGATGTTGATGATCTTTCCGCCGCGGCCCTGTTTCAGGAAGCGCCGTGCGGCGGCCTGGCACATGAAGAAAACCGTTTTCAGGTTTATATTCATAACCTGATCCCATTCTTCCTCGGTGAAGTCCACCGAATCGTTGCGGATGATGATCCCCGCGTTGTTCACCAGGATATCCACACCGCCGAAGGCTTCCTCCGCGGAATCGAATATTTTTTCTATGGGATCCATGGACCGGAGGTCCGCTGAGAGGTACTGGAATTTCCGGCCCGCCGCTTCCACCAGTTTTCCGGTTTCCGCCGCTGCGGGCGCGTGGCCCACCCCGAAAATATTTGCCCCCGCTTCGGCGAGGCCCTGGGCAATGCCCTGTCCGAGTCCTCTGCCGCAGCCCGTTACGATGGCCGTTTTTCCGTCAATCCGGAATGAATCAATGATACCCATGGGTTGCTCCTTTCCTATGTGTTTTCCGCAGGACCCGCGGGCTACCGCAGATCCTCCATGGCCACATGGTCCATGTCGTCAAAGGTCTGGTTTTCTCCGGCCATGCCCCAGATAAAGGTATACGCACCGGTACCGACTCCTGAGTGGATGGACCAGGACGGGGAAATGACGCACTGTTCGTTGTTCATGACGATGTGCCGGGTTTCCTGAGGCTGTCCGTGGAGGTGGAACACCACCGACCCGGGTTTCATGTCGAAATAGAAATACACTTCCATCCGGCGTTCGTGGGTGTGGCAGGGCATGGTATTCCATACCGATCCCGGTTCCAGGATGGTCATGCCCATGACGAGCTGGCAGCTCTGGCAGACCGCGGGATGGACGTACTGATAGATGGTCCGGACATTGACATTTTCCGGGTCACCCAGTTTGCGGGGGTTCGCTTTTTCAATGGGAATGAACACCGTGGGGTAGGCCGTGTGCGCCGGGGCGCTGACGAGGTAGAATTTCGCCGGGCCGCTGCCGCCGGAGGAAAACTCCACATCGGCGACACCCTTTCCGATATACATTCCGTCGCCTTTCTTCATGGGGTAATCGGTGCCGCCCGCGGAAACCGTTCCGTTTCCGGCGATGCAGATGATGCCCAGTTCCCGGCGGTCGAGAAACACGTCACTGCCGAAATCCTTGCCGCCTTCCAGGCGCAGTTTTTTCCCCGCCGGACAGGCGCCGCCGAACACCACCCGGTCTGAGTGGGTATAGCAGAGACTGATTTCATTTTCTATAAACGCTTTGTCAAAGAGAAAATGGTTCCGCATGGTTTCCGTGTCGTAATGTTTCGCGTCCCCGGGGTGCTCCCCGTACCGTATGTCGAGTTTCATCTGTTTGCCTCCGTTCGTTAATTCAATCGGTATTTTTTCGGGCTCCCGCCCGGAATTAACTCTGCATAAAATCCGGACCGGTATCCTCGAAGTAATCGGAGAATTCCCGGTATATCCGTTTTCCCAGCCGCTGTATCCCGCCGTTAAGGTGTTTGGTCATAAAGGGTTCCACCCCGTCCTTGTCCTTTTTCTGGATTATTGAGAACAGCTGTTCGTGTTCTTTTTCTATGGCTGAAAATTTGCGGGCTTCCACAATGTCGAGCATCCTGAACCGGGTGTAATGAACCTGGGCGTGCTGGATTTTGCGCCACAGCAGTTCTTTGTCCGTAGCCCGGAACCAGATCCGGTGGAAGGATGAATCTTCGGTGTAAAACTCCGGTGGGGTGAATTCGGTTCCCAGGAGGACGAGCTGTTTGCGGATGCCGTACCGTATTTTTTCGATCGCAAAGGGGTCGTATTGGTCAATGAAATCCCGGATAACCTTGGACTCGATGGCGATACGCATGTAGATTATCTGTCTGATGTGGTTGAGATTGATCCGGGTTACGGTGGTTTCCCGGTAAGGAATGTTCTTGATAAGCTTCGCGTCGGACAGCCTCTGGAACGCGGTACGCACCGGTGTCCTGGATACGGAGAAGCGTTCGCATATTTCGTTTTCCGAAATTACCGTTCCCGGCGGTATGGTCAGGTTGAGAATCTCGTTCTTGAGGGTCCTGAATATGAGGATCGAATTATCGTTCAGTTCCTTCGGTGCCGCTGTATCCGCCATAATTTCCTGTTTGTATACAATTATTTAGAATGTATACAAAAATTAGATTTGTATACATCGTATCACAGGTGCCGGAGGCTGTCAAACTTTTTGGCCTGTTCAATGTTTTGCGGGCGCGGATAAATAAAAAACCCCCGGGAAGCAGTCCGCGGGGGCCGGAAAACCCGGAAAACCGGTTAATTGCGTGATACGATACTGTACGGAATCACGGGAAGATCCCCCGGATGTTTTTGGCGGTGACCAGTTTTTTCAGGGCCAGACAGTAGGCGCTTGCCCGCAGGGTGATCTTTTTTTCCGTGTGCAGATCAAACACCTCGTCGATGGCTTTGCACATAATCCGGTTAAGGGTTTTGTTTACTTCATCCTCGTCCCATACCAGGGACTGGAGATTCTGGACCCATTCAAAGTAGGAAACCACCACCCCTCCGGCGTTGGCCAGAATATCCGGGACCACCACAATTCCTTTTTCCTCAAGTATCTTGTCCGCCGCAACCGTGGTTGGGCCGTTGGCACCTTCCACAATAACCTTGACCTGTATATCCGCGGCGTTTTTTTCGGTAATCTGGTTTTCCATGGCCGCCGGGACCAGAACGTCCGCGCCGCAGGTAATCAGTTCCTGATTGGTGATATGATTTACCCCGGGTTCATTGTAATCCTTGAGCAGCCTGCCCCGTACCGAGAGGTATTCCCGTATGGCGCTGATATTGAGGCCTTCGGAACTGTACAGCCCGCCGGATACATCGCTCACGGCCACGATTTTCGCGCCCAGTTCGGCGATAAGCTTGGCGGAAATACTCCCGACATTTCCCATGCCCTGAATCGCCACCCGGGCCTTGTCCGCGGGGATACCCAGTTTCTTCAGGGATTCCCGGGTGGTTATCATAACCCCCCGTCCGGTAGCTTCCACCCGGCCCAGGGATCCGCCGATTTCAATGGGCTTGCCGGTGACAACCCCGGGGATGGCGTGCCCCTTGAGCATGCTGTAGGTATCCATAATCCAGCCCATAACCTGGCCGTTGGTGTTTACGTCCGGCGCCGGAATATCCTGGTCCGGGCCGATGAGCGGAGCTATCATGGCGGTGTAGCGCCGGGTGAGACGCTGGAGTTCCGCGGAGGACAGCTTGGAAGGGTCGACCTTGACCGCGCCCTTCGCGCCGCCGTAGGGAATACCCACCACCGCGCATTTAAAGGTCATCCAGGCAGCCAGGGCCTTTACTTCGTCAATATTGACATCCTGGTGGTACCGAATGCCTCCCTTGCAGGGCCCCCGGGAGCTGGAATGCTGGACCCGGTATCCTTCGAAAATCTTTACGGTTCCGTCATCCATCATTACCGGAAATGAAACTTTTAATTCCCGTTCGGGATACATTGTTGTGGCGTAATCACTTTCAGCCAGGCCGAGTATAGAAGCTGCGTTCCTGATTGTTTCGAGAACATTATCGTAGGGGTTGTATGTACTCATAAATATCTCCTTGCGGGTATTGTAAGTATCTCCGGGACGGCACTGCGGACTCCCCGATTTTTCATGATAAATCATAAAAACTCCGGTGGCAAACAGTTCTTTTTAAATTTTGGTATTTACCCGGGATCTTTCCGGAGAGAGTTCTCGGGATTCATATCAGAAACTGAAAAAGCCGTGAAACCACCGATGCCGTGCCCATGATAAACTTCTTCATCCGGGATACCGGGACAGGAGCGACAGCGGGATTGGGTTCGTAATTGTTGTCCTGGCCCACCTTGAGGGAAGAACCTCGGTAGCTGTCCATGGCGCCGGAAAGGATGCTGGCGAATTCGGGGCTGTCTATGACGAGCATGGTTTCCGTGTCGATATAAAAACTCCGGTCGTCCAGGTTGTAGGAACCCACGGCGCTGAGCCGTTCATCAAAGATAAAGGATTTCCCGTGGATCGAATGGATGTCCTGGTATTCGTAAATCGAAACGCCGGTGCCGACGAATTTTTTCCGCTGGCTGCTGTAATTTGAAAATGCCGGGAAATTCGGGGACGATGCCATGGAATTGGTCAGGATACTTGTTTGCGCGTCGCTGCATGTTTCCGTCAGGGTTTCCAGGAGTTTACGGTTTGCCGTGGCATAGGGCGTCTGGATATATACCGTATCCGTGGCCTGGACCGCCAGATCGGCGAGCTGATAGCCGACCCAGGCTTCCTTGGGTCCCGCGTTGATGGGGTTGTATACCAGGGTGATTTTCGCGGCGGGAACAGTTTTGCCTTTGTAGTCTTCCAGCGTCCGGGAAAAGAACACGGGATAGCTTTCCTCAAAACGGGCACCCGCAGCCGAGAGTTTCGCGTAGAGCGGTTCATCGCGTTTACCGGCGCTCAGAGGCTTCACGTAGGGGGAATCCCAAAGGCTGTCCATGTAGTCCCGCACCTGATCCGCCGCTCCGGGCCCGGCGCCGGAGGCTTTCCAGACAAAGACATCCCGGTCGTTGGTGATTTTTCCGGTAAATCCCGGCGGGGCAAAATACTTATCGCCGATATTTCTTCCGCCCAGGAGCAGCAGTTCGTCATCCACGATAATAAATTTATCGTGGAGCAGGGCGTGCCATTTCCAGGGCTTGAGCCAGTTTATGGGATTGTACAGGCGGCAGGAAATGTTTTCATGGCTGTCCAGGGTTTTTAGTATGTTTGATATTTCTCCGCTGGTGACGCCGACTTTTCCGTCCAGGAGGATTCTGACTTTTACGCCGCGCTGCGCCGCGCTGAGGATTTCACCGAAAAACGCGTCGGTTGTTTCGCCCTTGTGAACCGTATGGTACGCAATATCCGCCGAACGGCGGGCGCTGCGGAGCATCCGGATGCGGATTCCCAGACCTTCCTGGCAGTCTTCCACCAGGGCAATCCGGTCCGGCCCGGGATCGCCGGTTTCGGATAAAAATTGCTTTTCCAGGGATTTCTTCGATTCTTCCCGCATTGTTTTCGGCCGGGCATAGGACAGGGTAGAAGCTCCCAGAACATAGAGCAAATATGCGATACAGGTGTATTTGACTGCCTTTCTCACCGCAGCCTGCTTTCCGGATTTCCGGTGTACACCTCCGGCCTGCGCCCGGAGGGCAGGTTCCCGCTTCCAAATCCGGCGCTTCCGAAGAACTACATATCAGGACCCCATCGGAAGCGTGTTGTACAATGCAGTACCAGCATCGGGAACGTATATACAATATACTGCCGCCGGGTAAATTCCCGAAGGAAAAACGTACCGCTTACTCAACCCAGCCTTTGAGCGCCTCATGGGACCGTTTGAGCTCGTCAATTACGGCAATATGCTGGGGGCATTTTTTTTCGCAGACACCGCAGGCGGCACACGTATCAACACCCTGGCCCGCTTTGGACATAAACATATAACTGCGTTTCGGCTGGTTGAAGTTATTGAACATGATGCCTTCGTTGTACCGGGAGAATACCCCGGGAATCTGTACGCCCTGGGGGCAGGGCAGGCAGTATTCACAGCCCGTACAGGGAATGGACGCCAGCGCCTCGTACTCGGTTTTTGCCTGTGCCAGGATTTCCTTTTCCGGTTCCGTAAGGCAGCCCGGCACCGCGTCGGGTTTGGAAAAAATTTCAATGTTTTCCTTGAGCTGCTCCAGGGTGGTGACTCCGCTGAGGATACAGCTGACCTCGGGATAGTTTATGAGATGGCGGAACGCCCACTCAACGGCGCTCCGTTTTGTATCCCAGGAATCGTAGAGCTTCCGCACCGGCGGCGGGGGAACAGCGAGGCCGCCTCCGCGGAGGGGTTCCATGATGACCAGGGCGGTTCCTTTTTCGCCCGCGGCCTTGACCGCTGCGGCGGTGGCTTCCTTATCCACATCGAGTAAATTCTGCTGAATCTGGCACATGTCCCAGGGGTAATAGTCAATGATATCCTTAAACCCGGAAAATCCGCCGTGATAGGAGAAACCGATTGCCCTGATCAGGCCTTCGGCGCGGAATTTCTCGTATTCTTCAATTATTCCGCGTTTTTTTATGGCTTCCCAGATGGAACTCTGAACATTATGGATCAGGTACACATCGATATAATCGGTCCGCAGTTTTTTGAGGGTATTTTCCAGGTTCCGCCGTATGTCGCCCTGGGTTTTCATTACCGAGAAGGGCTGTTTTGTGGCAATCCTGACCTTTTCACGGGTCCCGCTGCCGAGGGCTTCCCCGAGGATGGCTTCGCTCATGGTATGGTGGTATGAATACGCCGTATCGAAGTAATTGACGCCGTGGTCCACGGCGTACCGGATCAGCTCAAAGGTTTTTTCAAGATCCACCGACACTTTTCCCTCGCCGTCGATATTACGGGGAAACCGCATGCATCCGACCCCCAAGGCTGATACATCGTAACCAAGCTTTCCATACGGGCGGTAATTCATAGGAGTGTCTCCAGAAATAAGGAATGGATCAATTGTAATCTATTAATGAAAATCAATAAAGTATTCCCATATAAGGGACCCCCCATCAGCAGATCAGAGCATTCAGGTATTTGCAGATTCTGCAGTAATTTAATATAGTTAAAATAACTGTAAAATAATCTTTACCGCGGAGTGTCTATGTATTTTGACGGCCTAATCATCGGTTTGGCATCGTTTCTAATAATCGGGCTGTTTCACCCCCTGGTTATCAAGGGTGAATATCATTTCGGAACGGGAATCTGGCCGGTTTTTCTGGTGTTCGGTATCATTACCGGCGGCTTATCCGTTTTTATCGGCAGCAGCCTTGTCCGGGCCCTTTTGGGGGTCACGGCTTTCTGTTCCTTCTGGACGATCCATGAGCTTTTCGAGCAGAAGGAACGGGTACGGAAGGGATGGTTTCCCGTGAATCCCAAAAGAGCGGAAACCGCGCCGGAAGAACCCGGAGAAACCAGCCGGGCTGAATAAAAACTATCTTCTGTTTCCGCGGACAGCCCATGATCGAAGCCGCTTTTTTGAGGTCGATTTTTGAGGCGAACCGTGCGACAATATCAAGAAACGCGCCGGAATCCGGCTCGTGACTGTCTGTACCGGGGAGCGGAATGATAAAACTTACCATATTTGCCGTTGCTGTGATTCTCATCTTTGCGCTGATAAAAAGGCTTCGCGACAATTCCCCGGACACCGGGGATGCTGCCGGTGACGATACCGGCGAAGATGGTAAGGAATACGGAATGGAAACCCGTTTTTATGAGGAAGTCCGGAGCGGCAAAAATACGGCACCCATTGCCCGGGCATATTCCCGGTTCGATTCCATGTTTATAAAATCCATGCTCCAGTCCGAGTCGATTCCCTTTCATGTGGAATACGAACATATGAGCGGTCTCCGGAGCGGCGTGAAAATCGAAAATTACAACCAGATGGTTGTGTCGGTTCTGGATGAGGATTACGATGACGCCATCCTGGTGATAGAGGAATACATCAGCAATAAAAAAAAGGACCCGAAGCCGTCCCGGACACGGAACGTCTTTGAGGGGGTTCTTTTCGGCTGGTACGTGCCGTCTCCGTCATACAGCGACAGTGTGGAAATCATTCCCCGGAAAACCGGCGGGTAAAATCCTGCATTTATACTATAAAACGCCGCCGGGCTTTACTTTTTTTATTTTTTTTCTATATTACAAGATAGGATAAAAACGGAGGTATTTATGAATCTTATTGAATCCACATTTTATGCGGGAATCGGGCTTGCCCTCAAGGGCAAGGAGAAAATTGAAGCGGCGGCCAACAAGTTTGCCAAAGAGCAGAAGATGAGCGCCGCTGAGGGCAAGAAATTCGTTGACGGTGTTATGGCCTCGTCTGAACAGACAAAAAAAGACCTGGACAAAAAAATCAACGACGCCATTAAGGACGCGGTCGGCAAAATGGGACTGGCGACCAAAAAGGAAGTGGACACCCTTAAGGCAAAGGTCACAAAGCTTGAAACGGAGTTAAAGGCCGCCAAAGCTAAATAAACAGTTTTAATGGGCTTTTTAAAAAAAACCATAAAACATTCTCACCGGATAAGTGAAATTGTCGGTATACTGATTACCTATGGTATGGGGGACATCCTCCATAGCCTGCATGTTGCCGACAGATTTCGCTTTGTCCGGAAGCTTCTCCCCAAACGCGGTTCCCGGCGGATCGACCAGCTGACACGGCCTGAGGAAATCAGGCTTGCCGTGGAAGAGCTGGGTACCACGTTTATAAAATTCGGGCAGATGCTTTCCAACCGGCCGGATATTATTCCCGCGGATATTCTCGTACAGCTGGAAAAACTCCAGGATACGGTTCCGCCTTTTCCGGGGAAGGAAGCGGTAAAAATAATTGAAGAGGATCTGGGAAAACCCCTGAAGGAACTGTTCCTTGAATTTGATCAAAAGCCTATAGCGTCGGCATCCATCGCCCAGGTGCACCGGGGGGTGCTGTACGACGGAACCGAGGTCGCCATCAAAGTTCAGCGGCCGAACATTGCCCAGAACATAATCTCGGATACGGAAATCCTCTACGCTCTGGCGGAACTTGCGGAAAAACACAGCGAACAATACCGCAAATTCAACCCCACCGGAATTGTCCGGGAATTCGAGGCCGGTATAAAATGGGAACTCGATTTTACCCAGGAACGGACAAACCTCGAACGGTTCTGCGGCGACTTCAAGGACGATTCCCGGATCCACGTTCCCAAAGCGTACGCGGAATATTCCTGTACCCGGATCCTTACCATGGAGTTTGTGGAAGGTGTCAAGGTTTCCCGGATAACCGATGACGATCTTCCCGGATACGACCGGAAGCAGATCGCCGAAAACGGCGCGGACCTTATTCTCAAACAGATCTTCGTAAACGGCTTTTTCCACGCCGATCCCCATCCGGGCAATATTATCATCCTCGAAGACGGAACCATCGCGTTTATCGATTTCGGCATGATGGGTTCCCTCATGCCCCGCCAGCGGAGCGAACTTTCGAACCTGATCCTTGCCCTGGTTTTAAAGGATACGGCCCTGATAACCGACGCCGTTCTGACACTGACCAGGCGGCCGAACCATCCGGAAATCCGCGAGATCGAATCCTGTATCCAGGATATGGTGGACCATTATCTCGAACGCCCCCTGGAGGAACTCAATATGGCTGAGGTTCTCCAGTCATTGATTGATGTTATCCAGCGGTTCAATCTCAAAGTCCCCACGGATCTGACCCTCATGGCAAAAGCGCTGATGACCATTGAAGGGGTGGGCATGCAGCTTGATCCCGAATTCAGAATCTACGAATGTCTGCAGCGGTTTTCCTGGAAACTGGTGGAATCGAAATTTACCTGGAAGCGGCTTATGTCAGTGGGAATGCTCAGCCTTACCCAGGCAAAGCATATCCTGGAACACGCCCCCGGGGATATTTCTACTATTATCCGCAAGCTGAAACAGGGCAGGGTCCGGATTGAATTTGAACACCACGGTCTGGAGCCGCTCCAGCGCACCATAGATACCACCGGCAACAGGTTTATCGCGGGGGTTACCATCGGCTCTCTTATAATCGGTTCGTCCATTATGGTTCACGCGGATATTGCCCCGAAGTGGCACGGCATCCCGATCATCGGTGTCGCCGGATTTATTATCAGCGGCATTCTCGCCCTGATTGTCATTATCTCGTCTTTTTTCAGGCATTTCAAAGATAAGTAAACCATTCCCGTACTTCAGGAGCTTTTATGGACCGGGTTAAAATTGCGTTTTTCGACACAAAGCCCTATGACCAGGAGTATTTTCAGCGGATTACCGGGAACTATCCCGCGGATGTGAAGTATTTTCCCATGCGCCTCGGGCCGGATTCCGCGGCCCTGGCCGCCGGATACGACGGGGTCTGTATTTTCGTCAACGATTCCGTTGATGCCCAAACCGCGGATATTCTGTACCGCGGCGGCACGAAACTGATTGCCCTCAGGTGCGCCGGATACAACAACATCGATCTTAAAGCGGTGTATGAGAAAATACACGTTGTCCGGGTCCCCGCGTATTCGCCCCACGCGGTGGCGGAATACGCCGTATCCCTCCTGCTTACCCTTAACAGGAAAACCCATAAAGCCTATTCCCGGATCAGGGACGGAAATTTTTCCCTCAACGGACTGGTCGGCTTTGATCTGTACGGAAAAACCGCCGGAATTATCGGCACCGGCAAAATCGGCCAGGTCGCCGCGGAGATCCTGCGGGGATTCGGTATGGATGTCCTGGCTTCCGATCCCTATCCCAACGGCGAATGGGCTCAAAAAAACGGCGTCACCTATACCGGGCGGGATGAACTGTTCCGTTCCGCCGATGTGGTGAGCCTCCACTGTCCTCTGACTCCCGAGAATTACCACATGGTAAACGGAACGGTCCTCGATTCCATGAAACCCGGGGCCGTCATTATCAACACCGGCAGGGGCGCGCTTATCGATACGAAAGCCCTGATTGAAGCCATCAAGAAAAATAAAATCGGCGGCGCCGGGCTTGATGTGTATGAAGAAGAGGATGAGTATTTTTTTGAGGACCATTCCGGGGAAGTTATCCAGGATGATGTCCTAGCCCGGCTGATGACCTTTCCCAATGTACTCATCACCAGCCACCAGGCGTTTTTAACCAGGGAAGCCCTGGGAGCTATCGCCGAAACCACCATGAACAATATCCGTGATTTTTTTGAAAAGAATGAGCTTCCCCATGAAGTCTGCTACCGGTGCGCCCAGGACAGCTGTGTCCGGGAAAAAACCGGGAAGTGTTTTTAGCGTGACCGCCGGCGGTACATGCTAGTTCTCCGGGGCGGCGCGCCGGTATGCAAGCGCCCTGAATCCGTGTTTTTTTAAATCCCCCATCCGGGTAAAACCCGGTATCTTCTTCCGCTCGAACCGGTCGGCTTCCGTGGAAGGAAGGGCAAGTACGGCGATGCCGCCGGGCGCGAGAAGCGATTCCAGGGCCTCCCAGCAGGCCCCGAACCGGTCGGTTCTGGGAACGGTTTCCGGAAAAGCCGCGATAAATCCGTACCGCTGTGCCCCGGGGCGCCCCGGTATATCCCCGGCAAGGATCTCCAGCAGCCGGTCCCGGGCCAGGAGCAGATCCGCCGCCGGTACAAGGGCAGGCTCTTCGGCCGCCGCCGGAAAATTTTCCGATGCCGCCCTGAGGTTTAGCCGGGACGCTTCCAGGGCAAGAATATTCCTGCCGGACAAAACGAACCGGAGTCCCGGCTCCGTTCCGCGGCCAAGGTACGCGGACAGCCAGACCGGAAAATGGCCCTGGTCCGGTTCATGGACGAGGATCGCGTTATCCGACGCCGGACCCGGAAGAGAAAAATATTTGGCTATGTTCAGCTTGGTTACCAGTTTCGCCGCCGTCTGGACCCCGCTGCCCGGGGTATCGAAATCCGGAACCCCATGGATAGCTGTGATCCGGTAGGAAATATCTTCAATCCGGTATTCCCCGCGGCCCCGCAGGTATTCGGGATTTGCTGAAAGGAAGCCCGTTTCTGCCGGCGGCGTACCGGTTTTTCCGTGGCGGGCTCCCGCGGTTCCGGCGCGGCCGTACATAAAAACAGTATGGTCCTTTCCTGTTTCATCATGGTATACGGTAAAACTTTCTTCCCGTATCCGGGAGCGGAACAGTTCCGCCAGGGGATTCACCGCCACAATGAGGACCCTGCCGTTCGGGCTCAGCATCGCCGCGGCTCTGCCAGCAAAATCTTCCAGGATTGGGGTTCCGGCTTTTGCCGGTATATTGGACATGATCAGATCCCAGGAAATTCCCGGAGGCCCTGATAGGAGCGGTTCCGTATGGGCGCTCAGCAGCGATGGGGGAATTCCGTTCAGCCGGGCATTCGCCTCGGTGAAACCCCGGGCAAGCTCATCCCGGTCCTGAGCCCTGACAAAAGGCGGTCCTTCCGCCGCTTCCCGGCGCGGCTCCTCCGCGAGAACCTTGGCGGCGCATATTCCCATGACACCGGTCCCGCATCCCGCGTCGAGCACCGAGCGGGGGAGGGGCCGGCCTTCCCGCAGATCGCTGTCCCATTGCCGGGACAATACCTTGAGAAGAAACTTGGTGCCCGTATCGATATCCGCGGAGCTGAACAAGCCATGGGAAAGGTCAAACCGGAAATCCCTTCCCCTGAACCGGAAAGGAACCTGCTTTGTGCCGTATGCCTGGATGAACGGATCGTTTATTCTTTTCATACCTGCGGAATAAAGGAAGGCCGCCCGGAGGCGGCCCGATTGTACGTCGGGGAAAACAACCCGTTTTTTCTAGTTGTTTACCCGTTCCACGTATTCATTGGTTTCGGTGTTGACCAGGATTCTTTCATCCTGCTTGATGAACAGGGGCACCCGGACGGTGAGGCCCGTTTCGGTGACAATCGGTTTGGTGGCTCCGGAAACCGTATCGCCCTTTACGTAATTCTCACTTTCCGCCACGGTAAAGATAACCTTGTAGGGGATCTTGATATCGATAACCTTGCCTTCCCAAATAGTCACTTCGTAATTGTCGCCGTCCTTGAGGTAGAACTTTTTGTCGGGCATATCCGAAATGGGAACCTCGTACTGGTCAAAGGTTTCGTTGTCCATGAAATGGTAGTTTTCCTGATCCGCGTACTGGTACTGGCAGGTATGGACATCCACCTGGGCGTCTTCCACTTCCTGCTGGGTCGGAATGGTCAGGCTGAGCACGGACCCATCCTTGATGCTCTTCATTTTTACCCTGGCAAAGGCTGTTCCTTTCCCGGGGCTGACGAATTCCCGTTCCGTTACAATATAGGGCTGACCTTTCTGAAGCAGACAGGTCCCTTTGGCGATATCTCCGCCTCGTATCATGCGATCCTCTCTTATTAAAGGGTTGAAGGATATACCGCATCCGGTACCATCCGTTGTATAGAAGGCGCCCTGGGACGCCGATTCTGCCTGAATGAGATTCTAGTATACAGAATTTTCCAGTTTTCGTCTATAAACAGAAGACCGGCACTATATTTTGATATACTATGTATTAATAGTTACCAGGCGTTTTTTTAAACGGTACTAAAGGGAACCCATGAAAACGATCATATACTGCTGGCTTTTTCTGTTTATAATTTCTTTCAATTTATACAGTATAAAAATCAGTGTCGGTGAAGCGGATATATCTCTGAGATTAACTGATACGGATTTTACTATTGATAATTACAATTTTGATCCACCGATAAAAGAAACGTATTCAGTTGAGTGGGAAGCAATCGATAATATGACTTATATAAAATTTAATTACACCGGACAAGCAATGGGAGAAAAAATTGCCCGGGGAGAAAAACGGTATCTGGTATTATTTTCTAAATGAATGTACCGCTGCCGCGACATCTGAATTGACAGAAGGAGAGACAACGTATTCCGCGGGCAATATTCTCAACACAAACATTCTTACTCCTTGGGTGGAAGGAGTCTCCGGAAACGGAACAGGTGAAAGAATACGAATCGAGTACAACCATGATTTACTATTCGGATTATATAGTTTGGAAATACTAAATGGTTATGCAGATTACAGCAAACCGTATTTATACGGGTATAACAATAGAATAAAAAAGATCAGAGTATACAATATAGGATATGATGAATATAGGGATTTTGAAATTGAGGATACCCCGCAGTATCAAAGCCTGGTGTTGGGCTTTGAAAATAAATCAAAAATAATTGAGATAGAGATTTTAGAAGTGTATCTTGGTTCAAGATGGAATGATACGTGCATAAACGCTATTATTCCAACTGGTTTTTGAGAATCAGAGGCCTGGCGTTGCAAGCCGTACGACGCAGCCGGCGCGGGGACAGAGATATGATGATAAAGGATAGAAGAATGAAGAAATATTTTTTATTTATTATGGTGACGGTAATTTCTACAATGGTATCAGCTGAAATAATGGATATTCCATTTTTACCAGAAGAATTTGATGTCGATATTTTGCAATATCCGCATATGTTATTAATTGATAATCCGGAATCGGAACAATTGGATTCATATTATACATTTACTGATAAAAATAATACATATCAAATACGATATGCATTTTTTAAGCAACAAGGATCAGAATCAGATCAGCAAAAACTTAAGATCCCATATAGTTTTCTTGTTTTGCCAATTATTTGGAATGTTGCAGGTTATGAAGAAATGGGAATTTCCAATTTTAATGATTCAGACGTTAAGGCGGAATTTAATGGTGACTTTGGTTCAACAGTATTTATACAAAATCCGACATCGGACTTTGGGAAAGAATACCGATACATAATGATCAATTTTTACTGCAAAGTAAATCAAGGAATAGTTGTTCAGTCACTGTTGTTTAATGATATAAATTTTGTAACCACCGAGCAATTTCTTGAAGTTTTTCATTCATTTAAATTTCAGGAATAAATCAACTTACTATGATTATTTATTTAGGCGATGATGTCTAAATACGGACCTGAATATAGACGTTATATTGGAAGAACTGTTGTATATGAAAGTAATAGACGGAAAAATCCAATAAAAATGTTGTCGCAATCAGCGCTGTGTATACCCTCGGGCATCCGCGGTCGCGCCTCCGGCTGGGTCGGCTTGGCGGCAGTGCAGTACCTGCCAAAAAATTAGTTGTATGCAATTTTCTCATTCCGTGCTATGGTAGCAGTGGTTTTTTTGAGGATAAAATGACACCAAAAAGTATTTATAAGCATTTATTTTTGGTAATAATTTTCCCATATTTGATACTATTATCTTTAGTATTGATATTTACTAATAGTTTTATTATTAAAAAGCTTTTTAATAACAATGGCCTAATCCTTTTATTAGTATTGATTGTTATGTATATTGCCGCATTAGCCTCTTCGATTACGGTCTTTATCAAATGCATCGTGAAAAAACAAAACGCACAGGAATTACTGCGGATAAATATGAAAATCAAATTAATACAAATTCCGGCCTACGTACTTATTTTTTTAGCCGGGCTGCTGCTGCTTTCTACCATATTTACCATGGGGATATCGGTTGTCTTAATGGTTCTGGACATCATGGCTGTCTTCTTAAGCGGGTTAATTGGGTTAGCCGGTGTGATACGAGGTTTTCTTGAAAAGAAAATATCCAAAAAAGCGTCGGTTATACATGGTTTCCTTCAGTTTATATTCTGCGCCGATGTCATTAGTTCCATAATCCTTTACAAAAAAAGCTTGCCGGATGATCTTACCGCAGAAGCCCCTATTAGTTAAAAAACGAAAATAGTATAAAGTTTCAGTATGAAAAATTTAGCTGATAAAGGTATTGACAGTATACTATTTGATTTGGACGGAACGCTGTGGGACGCAACCATCGCGTGCGCGCAGGCGTGGAATAAATCATTTGAAGAATGCGGATATAAAAATACAATCGGCAGGAAATTAATCAGGAAAATATCCGGATCACCATTAGATGTTGTGTTAACAGAATATTTTACCTTTATAAAAGAAAAGGATTACGAAAGGGTAATAAAACAATATCAAAAAAATGAACCTCAATATATGCAGACTATTGGGGGAAGGCTTTTCCCGAATGTAAGAGCCACATTACAAAAGCTGCGCAGTCACAAGAAACTTTTTATCGTAAGTAATTGTCTGAAAGGGTATATAGAAAACTTCATTGAGAAAAAAAGCCTGGAGAAAATATTTACCGGATATAAAAGTTCCGGAGAGACAGGCCAGGCAAAAAAAGAAAATATAAAAATGATCATCACGGAGTATAAATTAAAATCGCCCGTATATGTGGGTGATACACAGTGGGATTTTGAGGCAAGCAAGGGTAATAATATTCCATTTATATACGCAAAATACGGGTTCGGAGAAATCAATAACGCGGGATATGAAATAAAAAATATCAAAGATCTGCTGGAATTGATACGTTGATTTTGCAGACAAACGATACATAACAAATGTCCGGAACAAAAATAAACATGGAAAAAGTTTGATAAGGAAATATGAATATACTTGATATTATTGGTTTGATAACAGTAATCCTGCTTGTTATTGTTGATATTATGGAAACAATAGGGCAGCATACATTTGCCGTATTTTTTTATAAAATGAGTATACCTGTCTATTTTGAAAGAATTAAATCATGTACTGGGATGTTATTTGATACATTAAATGAAGAAATCGAATATAAAGATATCGTGATAAATATTCACAAAAACAACGAATATTTTTTAAGATTAAAGACTGAGTTAAAACTTCATCCCAAACAGATTTTTCCATTATGTATCTATTCAGTAAAAGTAAAAAACGGGAAGTATATTCTTAAACTTAGAGTGCCGCTAACGTATTTATGTTTAACCGCATTTATAGTAATTCTTTTTATTCAGGAAAATGTATTGTCTTACGGAATAATATTTTTTCTTATTATGCTTCTTTTTTTGGGACTGAAAATGTTTGCCAGAGTAAAAGAGAGTTTTAAAGAATTAATTACCGAGAAGGAAAAAGAACTCTAATAAAATGAGCTTTTGCCGGATAAGATTATTATTCCGGCAGTCATGAAAAAGTGGACGTATATCAAACTTGATAGTATCATAGCCGTATCATGGAAAACGGCCAGCCGCTCCAGTATCTGATGGAAGAGAATACATGGAGAAAAAATATTTTTATTGAGGCTCTGTTAAAAATATGTGGTGCCCTTCTGTATTTTCTGACCGCGAAACAGACACATGAAGATTCCTTCCATTACAGAATATTGGAATATGTCTTTACGAACAGCAAAACGGTAATTCTCGACAGGAAAAATAGGATTTTTCTCATTGAAGAACACGACCGGAAAGAAGAGATAAAAACTGAAGATATACGAACTATTATTTTGCGGCGGCACGCGTTTTTTGATTGGGAACGATTTTCGATTGACATATATGATAATGCCTTAAATGCGTATGAATGTTTTGATACGTATAATTACGGCAGAGCGGAAGAAGCCGTAAAAAAGATAGAAGAAAGCTTTGATATACCAGTGGCGGATAAAACCGCGGTAAACGGTTATGAAGGTTTCAGAAAAAGAATAGTATAATGACAATCCAAATCCCGGGGCCCTTCCGTGTCCAAAAAACGCCGGAATAATTCTAAAAAATGAAAAAAATTTTCATTGCCTTATTCTAAAAAGTATGTTAATTATAAATATGTGAAAAAAAGTTTTAGATTGGATAAAACCGGGCGGAAAATCCGCGGTAAACGGTAAAATATAGTATACCAAACCTTATATAAGGAGGTAATCCTTGAAGATACTCATACCCATCAAACAGGTCCCCGAGAGCAGCAATGTCAAAATGGACCCGGAAACCGGAACGGTCATCCGTTCGGGCCTTGAAAGTGTGGTAAATCCTCTGGATTTATACGCCCTGGAGACGGCCATCCGCCTCAAAGAAAGCTGCGGCGCGGAGCTGACCGCCATTTCCATGGGGCCGCCCCAGGCAATGAAGGTCCTCAAGGAAGCGGTAGCCATGGGCTGCGACCATGGGGTGCTCATTTCGGACAGGAAATTCGGCGGCGCCGATACCTGGGCGACGTCATACACCCTGTCTCAGGCGATCCGTAAACTGGGGGATTTCGACCTGATCATCGCCGGGGAGCGGGCCACCGACGGCGACACCGCACAGGTGGGACCGGCTATCGCCGCGTGGCTCGATGTTCCGGTTGCAACCTATGTATCGAAGATTTCAGAAGTCAAGGATTCCCGGATTTACCTGGAACGTCTGGTGGAGGAGGGGTACCAGATGCTTTCCATGCCCTTCCCCTGCCTTATAACGGTGGTAAAGGAAATCGCCGTTCCCCGGCTGCCGACCCTTAAGGGTAAAATCCGGTCCCGGGACATGGAAATACCCGTATTCACCAGTGAAAATATGGACCTAAACCCGGATTTTCTCGGCCTCAAGGGGTCTCCCACCAAGGTCGTCAGGATCAATACCCCTAAAGTCACCCGGAGCGGAAAGATTGTCCAGGCCGGGGATGACGAATCTCTCAACGCGGCGGCGGACGAGTTTGTGGTCTTTCTTGAAGAAAAAGGCATTTTGTAAGGAGACAGCGGTATGAATGAAGTGTGGACCCTGGCTGAACAGCACAACGGCCAGCTGAAGGCTGTTTCCTTTGAGCTCCTTTCCCGGGGGAGGGCTCTGGCGGACAAGCTAAAAGTTCCCCTCGTGTCGGTGCTCATCGGCGACGGTGTGGATGAATCCCGGCTGCGGGAACTGATCGAACGGGGCGCCGACAAGGTGTATGCCGTACAGGACCCGAAACTGTCCCATTTTGTGTGTGAAACCTACGCCAAAGTTCTGGGGCGGCTTATCGATGAACATAAACCGTCAATTCTGCTGGCGGCGGCTACGTCCTCGGGCCGGACCCTCATGCCGTATACGGCGGTCAAGGCCCACGCGGGATTGACCGCGGACTGTACGGAACTCGATATCGAGGAAGGAACCGGGAATCTGCTCCAGACGAGGCCCGCCATCGGCGGCAATATCATGGCTACCATAAAAACACCGGACCACCGGCCCCAAATGGCCACGGTCCGCCCCAAATCGTCCCGTCCTCTTGCCCGGGATGCTTCCCGGACCGGGACAATCACGAAGATTCCCCTGGACGAAACCCTCCTGGATCAGCGGGTCCAGGTAACGGGCTACCGGAAGGACGCGGAGGATTTCGTCAACCTGGAGGAGGCGGATATTGTGATCGCCGGCGGCCGGGGCCTTAAAAAGGCTGAAAACTTCGGTATGATCCGGAAGCTCGCCGATACCCTGGGCGGCGCCGTGGGTGCGACCCGGGAAGCGGTGGACCGCGGATGGATGGGGTATCCCCATCAGATCGGGTTAAGCGGAAAAACCATTTCCCCCAAACTCTATGTGGGCATCGGTATTTCCGGGGCTATCCAGCATTTAGCGGGGATTAAAACCAGTGAGCTTATCGTTTCAATCAATTCCGATCCCGACGCGGCGCTCCATAAGCTGGCGGATTTCGGCATTGTCGGAGACGCGTTCCAGGTGGTGCCGGCGATACAGAAACGGCTTGACCAGCGGAAAAGGGAGGATCAGTAATATGGCGCCGGTATCAGATACACAGTACGCTCCGGTCACCCCCAAGATAGCGGAAGAACTCAGGGGAATCCTGGGAAGCGGGAATGTCCTGGTGGACGAAGAAAAAATTGAAGCCTATTCCCACGACGAAACCGACGCAGCGGAGTACGGCCACATGCCCGAAGCCGTTGTCTTCCCTCTGACCGCAGAGCAGGTTGCCCAGGTGGTTAAGCTCGCTAACCGGGAACGCATTCCCGTAACTCCCCGGGGCGCGGGGTCGGGCCTTTCCGGCGGCGCCATACCGCAGCTCGGCGGTATCGTGGTTTCCCTGGAAAAGATGAACAGGCTTCTGGAACTGGACAAGGAAAACATGGTGGCCGTGGTCGAAGCCGGCATGGTCACCAACGATCTGGCCCAGACGGTTCAGGATGAAGGTCTCTTTTTCGCCGGGTACCCCATGAGTCTCCAGACCTGTGTCATCGGCGGCAACATCGCGGAAAACGCCGGGGGCGGCAAAGCCGTTAAATACGGAGTTACCGGCCGGTACGTCCTGGGGCTGGAACTTGTTACCCCCACGGGGGATATCGTCAACCTCGGAGGCAAACTGTCCAAGGATGTCAGCGGGTACGATCTCAAATCCCTGGTGGTCGGTTCCGAGGGAACCCTGGGGATTGTCACCAAGGCCATCATCAAGCTCATCGGATATCCGGCGGCGAAATCCGATCTTCTGGTGCTTTTCAAAACCCCAAAGGAAGCCATCGACCTGGTGCCGGTGATTCTTTCCAAAGGTCTTACGCCCACAAGCATTGAGTTTATGGACCAGCTTTCGATCATAACCAGCTGCCGGTACCTCAACGAAAGCCTTCCCTATGAAAAGGCCGGAGCCATGCTGCTCATTGAACTGGACGGAACCAATCCGGACCAGATTGAAATGGACCTTATCGATATCGGCAGGCTCTGTGAGGAAAAAGGCGCCATCGAAGTCTACGTTGCGGAAGATCGCAACAATATCGAACGTATCTGGAATGTCCGGCGCAACATCGCCGAAGCCTTCAAGGTTTTCAGCCCCGTGCAGAGCCTTGAGGATATCGTGGTTCCCCCGTCGCGGATTCCCGAGATAATCCCCGAACTTGAGAAGCTGGGAAAAAAATACCGGGTCCAGATTCCCTGCTACGGCCACGCCGGGGACGGCAACCTCCACGCCACCCTGGTCAAAGACCCGGATATGAGTATGGAGGAATGGAAGAAAAATGAAGTCCAATGTCTGGAGGAACTGTACGAAATCACGGAAAAACTGGGAGGCAAAATCAGCGGCGAGCACGGCATCGGCCTCAAACGCAAGACTTTTCTCAAGGAGCTCATCGACCCGGTGGAACTGGATCTCATGAAGGCCATAAAGCGTGCCTGGGACCCGAACAATATCATGAACCCCGGAAAGATTTTCGATTAACCCGGCGGCCGGGGCTCTCCATCTGTAGAATAAAATAAGCGATACGTAAAAGGCCCATCCAAAAGAGGAAGGGCCTTTTTCTATATATATCTGCTGTTACTGGCTTACGATATAATCGGCGTACAGGGACCAGTTTTGTGACCCCCCGGGGGATAAAAACGGAAGACAATGAAATGGAATGTTTGAAGGCATTTTCATCGATTTCCCTTAAACTTTCCGGTAACACCACCGAGGACAAGACTTCACAGTCACCAAAACCTCCCCTGCCGCTATAATTTGGCAAACAATATCGCTTACCTTACAGCGTTAATCCTTTCTGATGGTTCTCTCACCGGTAAGTGCGTTATAGACGGCCTCGCGGATTACATTGCTGGACGCGGTAGCGCCGGACACAGCATCAACATTAACGCGCTGTTCTTCGAGGATTCTGGCCGGCAGCGCATCAGCGGCGGCCCCACGGTCATTGTAGTGCTCCACCAATTCAAGCTCCGTGATAACGTGGTTCTCGACTACGACTCTAACCCTGGCTCGGACTAAATCCACATTGCAATCACCAAAATACTCACCATCCGCAATGGTGTTCAAATCAACATCTTGCACTTGTATCGCCGCAACATCCTTTTCATAGTTCAAAAAAGTGATGTAGTAGTTAATACCGAACGCCAGCGCCCCGACGACAACGACTCCAATGATGGAGAGGATAATTTTCGCTCCTTTGGACAGCTTTTTCTTACCGGTTGTCTTCATTTCTTTCCTCCATTACTTTAATAATGTCCACCCTGTTTTTTTAATGTCGTCATAGATGTTCCCAACAAACCCCTGCAACTCATTTGCATTTTCCACAAAGGCGTTTACGTCATGCAGCATAGGCAGCACCGTATCAATGAGTTTGACAATGTTTTTGAAATTCCTGACTGCTTCGCCTAATTCGGTTCGCTTATAGGAAAGCAAATCCCGGTTGATACGGTTACATTCGGCACTTGGTTCATCAAACAGTGTTGAAGTCACTGTTTTGATTTCGCTTAAAGTGAAATTGGCATACTTCATCACCGTCACGAATTGTAATAGCACATAATCTCTTTCGCTGTAGTACCGATAGCCGTTCTCTTTGCGTTCGGGGGACACGATACCGAGTTTGTCATAGTAACGCAGTGAATCTATGGCAAAACCGGTTTTCTCCGCCATTTGCTTTACCGTCCATCCCATTCCGGCCTCTCCTTCTATTATGTTTTTCTTTACCATAACACTGGAGTATACTCAAGGGTCAACAACTTTTTGCAATAAATCACACATAAAGTAGCCGGGACCACCTAATTTGATGCTCCCGGAACTGTTCGATACCTCCCTCATGCTGACTCCCACTGAAACCCTTGTGGAGATGTATAAAGGCATGGATACGGCTTTGCAGAGCGATTCATTTGAATTGACGATTATTGTGGCGGTTGCGCAGTGTATCATGAGGCCTTTCTAACTACCGGCCAGCAATGCAAACATGCGCATATTTGCTCCTTTTGGGGGCGGCTGCGCGTCCTGCGAACGCTTAATCGAAAACGGAATATGCCGGGGTAGTGTGTGACGATTAAGGCATTTTGAAGCCGCTATTTATACGGGATTACGGGCGCAGCTTTGGGACGTGAGGCGTACATCCGGTGCCATAGGCGTTACGGATGACAATCAGCTTTCTATATGAAGATGCCTTTGTTCTTCCAGTTCATTGAAGATGGCATCTATTGTATCTGCATCTTCTGTGCATAGTTTGGAAACATCCTCTGCCGGAAATGTATTATCGTTTGGTTGCGGCAGTAAGAGAATCAGCAGACCTCACTGCCCCCGGAGGTGTTTCTCCTACGTCCTTACAGCCAATGCCGGCTATAATAATAAGTCCAAATACTACCGGAGACCCGGCACATTACCTATCCCGCCGCCTTAAGGATACCACGGCAAAAGCCGTCTCCGGAAACTATCCTACCATGCCCCATCGGGACCTTTAATATAACGGCTGTTATTAAAAACGCGGTAAATCCGTGTTTCCTGCCCGCCGCGGAGCCGTTTACGGGGAAGAGGTACGTTTCGGGTACGGTACGGGTACCGTGCGGATGGGGAGGAAATACCTCCCGGCAGGGGAACGTTTTTTTAATGGCGGTTATAGGTATTATGCGAGATGGCCGGGTACAGTTTCGTTATGGAAGCAGCGCCGGCTGTTCCGCCCCAGGCCGGCGTATTGCCGACCCGGGTTACAATCCTACAGTGCTTTCTGCTTTTCATCCCAATAGGCTTTGTGCCGCGGCATGCGGGCGGCGGCGGTTTCGTAGATTTTCTTTAATGCCGCGTTGTCGCCTTTTTTCCGCATCAGCGCCGCCATGACGATCAGGGACGCGTCGTAGACCTCGCCGTCCTCCGGCTTGATGCGTTCAAGCTTGAGAACCGCCCGCAGATACCGGTCGTCAAATATCGCCCCCCGGGCTTCGTCCATAAGCTTTATGGCGGGGTTGTTCTTATCACTGACGGGGCTTCCCGTGTATGTTTCGGGATCAAGGGGGTACAGAAATTCGTCCCGCAGTTCCTCAAGCCTGGTCCGGTCAAGCTTCTTTCCGCCGACCTTGCCGACAACCTTAAGATAATCGTACAGGCCGTAGAGGATGGTTGCCTCCTTTTTGTCGAAGACCATCATGCCGAACTGGTAGGGCGCGCCGCGCATATCCATGGCGACTTTCTTTCTGAAGGTGTAAATCAGGTCGGGGTTGAATATTGTGTAGCAGAGGTGGCTGGTATTGGACCGGTCCTCGCGGTTGCTTTCAAAAAAATCGTACACATACGGATCTGTGATGATCACCGGCGCGAAGACCGCGGCGCACCAGCCGGCGTCATCCTCGTTGTCAAACTCGTCGTCCCTGAAGCCGCGCTTTTTCGCCTCCGCCGGGGTGATGAGGCAGGGCGGGTTTTCCGGCAGGTCTTTGAACTTCGATATGGAAATCCTTTCCTCCTTCGGCGCGGGGGCCTTGTAGTCTATGGGTTTTCCGAATTCGTCCCCATCTTCCTCCTCAAGGGCCTCCAGCACGAGGTTGTGGAAGCCGGCGTAAATCTCCTTGGCTTTCGGATCATCGAATTCCTTGAAGAGCTTTTTCAGCTTTTTGAGACTGTCCTCGGCGTCGCCGAAGATATTGTTGGCCAGGCGCACGATCCGGTGGGATTTATGGTGCATGGTTGCGCCGGAGAAGTACTCCGTCACGGCCTCAAGGTTCTGCGGGTACTTCCAGAAATCGTCGGACAGACCCAGGTCATCGTGGTCGTAGCTCATCTTTAAAAGCGCGATCGCCGGGGCGGTCTCAGGCGTCACGCCCCAGCGGCTTTCAAGGATATCGGAAAAATAGGCGGCCATCTGTTCGTGCTCGCCGTCGGTCTCAAGGGCGTATTGAATCGCCGTGTCCATGTATTTTACATCGGCCATGCTCACCGCGGCGGCGGCGAAGGTCCCCGCCACGGTGGAGTATTCCCCGTCCAGGTTGAGGTAGCGGTCGTACTCATTCAGGGTGAGGCGGGCAAATTCCGCCACCTTGTCCCGCAGGGCGGGGTAGCGTACGGCTTTGCAGAAGAAGGCGTGGGAATCGTTGGCGGGCCAGAGATACTCGTCCATCAGACCGCGCATTTCCTCAAAAAACACGGGCTCCGCGAGGAAGTAGACGTAAAAATCATAGCCGTCATGAACTTTGGAATAGCCCTTTTTCATGAGACCTATGAGCCAATCGAGGGCATCGGAATACCCCTGTTCGGATTCCTTTTTGAAGCGGAGGTGAATATAGCCGTTGGCGCCGGCGCGGGCGATGATTGTATCGGTTTCAATAAAAACATCCCCCTCGGTAAAGGTGTCCCGGTGCTTTGCCATACGGGAAGCGCCGCCGTAGCCGTATACCTCTTCGTAATCAATGCCGCCGGTTTCACCGGAACCGCCGTCAGTATCGGCGGCTGCGGGCGCGCCGCCGTTCCAGACGCGCAGGGTCTCACGGGCAGGCCCGTAATCATGGCTTTCCGCGAGACGGCCCATGGCGTCTCTGGCCCATTGGAAGTCCATGTTGTCCCAGATGTAGCTGACGAAGGTGTGGCGCCACTTGCCGTAATCGAGGCCGTCGAATTTATTGAGCAGATCGCGGCTTAACTCCTCAGCCTGCTCCTCGCCGGAGTAAAGGAATCGCTTGATAAGCGCAAGCATGCGGTCTGTGTCTTTATCCGCGATAATGCCGTTGGGGTTGAGGTACAGCCGGACGGTTTTGTCGTACAGCTCGGCTGTGGAGGCAAAATCCTCCGTCTCCTCAAGCATTTTGAGATCCGCTTCCACTTCCTTTGCTTTTTCCGCAAGCTTTTTCTCATCCAGCCGGCGCTCGACGATGGGTTCCGAATCCGAATAGAGGCCGATCCAGAGGTAGCCGTTGGCGATATCGTCAAAGAAACCTTCATCCATGAGCTTTTCAAGCTTGGGCCGTATCACGGGCGTCAGGTAGCGCTTGATAACGGGCCCTTTAACATCGTCTATCTTGTCAAAATCCTGGCGGATCAGGCGTTCTCTTCCAAGGGCTGTGTAGATGGCCACGGGGTCCGAGGCGTCGATCATAAAGCCCACCTCGCCGTCGGGAAGTTTTTTTCCTTCAATTTTTTCCTGTTTACCAGCCCTGATATTTTCTACCACTTCTTTTATCTGCTTAATGGCGATGTCCGCCGCGGCGTTATACAGGCTTGTAACGGCTTCTTCTATGGCCGCGGACAGCGTACCGGGCTCCGGCGCTGTTCCGGCTTTCAGAATCGCCTTGCCGATTCTGTCCATGAGCGGCTTGACTTCGTCTTTATCGTAATCGTCCGATTCTGTAAATTCTTTGTAAATCGCCGCCGCGTCCACCCCGTCCTCGGCCATGAGCACCGGCAGATCGATATGCTGCTGGGAAACGTAATAGATATTATCGCCGAACATTTGCGTAACCGCGGATGTATAGACCTCCCTGAGCTGCTCATCCGTGGGGTTTGCCTTTTTCAGGTTCTCCACAAGCACCGCGGCGCTTTCTCCCCGGCCGCGCTTAACGGCCTTTTTCAGGGCCTGCTTTGCCGCGTTAAAGGCCTCGCTGTCAAAACCGGCATTTACAGCTTCTGCGGGGGCATCCCCTTTCGGTTCGGACCCGCGCTCCGCCTGGGGTTTTACATCCACTACCTCGGGGGTACGCATTTTTTCCAAATCAAAATCGTCATCATCGTCAAAATCAATGTCATTTTTTTTGTACCGCTTCCGTTCGCCGCCGTCGGTGATATCCGGCCCCGGTTCGGGGATGGCCTGAGCTTTCGGTTTCGGTCTTTCGGGCATCGCCTTGGGAGCGGCTTTTTCCTTCGGTTTTGCGGCAGCGGCCGCCAGTGAATCCGGGGCGGGTTTCTCCGCGTAGCCCTTTTTGGTTTTGGATTTGATGAGCTTTTCCGCTTCCTTTGCCGCGGTTTCCGCGTCATCGAAGGTTTTTTCCTGCGTCTGGCCTGCGGTCCCGGTTTTGCCGAACTGTACGGTAAAGGAATCACCGTTTACGGTGATTGCCCAGAACTTGGAATCCTGTTCGTAGTATTTCATGTTGCTGCCTCCTCATGATCTTCGCTATCTTCGCCGTCCGGATTATAGCCGCCTTTGCCGGTGGTAAGACCGGTGACCGTGTCCGGATCAAACTTCTTCCAGAACGTTAAATCCGTATCGGTATACGGCCACTCGGTCCCGCGGTAATCCTCATCATCCATGTAGCTGTCCCAGCCTATACCTTCAATTACATCGTTGTAAAACAGGAAAATTATTGTCATGATAGCCATTTTTTTGACTTTATAGCCGAAAATCTTCATCACTTCGCTGATATTGCCGTAATAGCGCTTGACCAGTTGTTTGCCTGCCTTCCAGTCGTCGCCGGCGTACATGGCGTCCTGGTAAAACCGCTGCAGATTCATAATAAAGCGATCGTTAAAGGCAGTATCCGCTTCCGCGGTCTGCCCCGCGAGGGCAAGTTCCTTCGCGGCGGCTTCCAGCGGCTTGGTGCCGATCTTTACCGTCGCCGCGGCCATCGCCGCCAGCAGCCCGGGATCAGGAGCCGCTTTCAGCAGCGTTTTGGCCCCTTCAAAAGCCAGGGCTATCTCTTTTTTGCTCCCGGTTCCTGTCAGTTCAGCAAACTGCTCCGTGTAGCCTTCAACGTCACCTTGGTCCAGCGCGGCCTGCATTTCGTCACTCAGTTTTCCCGCGCTGCCTTCCGTCAGCTTCCGGATGGCCTTGGACGCTTCACTCAGCAGCACCGCGGTTTCTTCCTCGTTTCCTGTCCACAGGTACACGGCGATGGTATGCCAGTCATAGATTACGGCGTGTTCCGATTCGGCCAGAATGGGGTTCCGGTCAATCTCCGACAGGAGGTAATCTTTCCAGCCCATGCCGGTGGTATCTTTCAGGATTTTATTGATCTTGCTCATCCGTTTGTCGGCGTAATTAATGGTGAGGCCGTGCTTGATCCCGGCCCCGTCCAGCTCGTGCATAAACGCGGGGCGCTTGTCCTTATCAGTTACGTGCCACAACGCGCGGTAGATACCCGGCGCCGCTTCGTATCGGTATTCATAATCTTTCTTCGCCTTGTCAAATGCCTCTTTGGGAAGCGCTATGTTTTCAAGATAAACATCATCGTAGCTCATGGTTTTCTCCTGGTGTGTATGTATCCGCGATTATATAGTCTAAATATAGCAGGGGAAAAACGGATTTCCATGCTGCGCGGATTGCGGCGGTACTTTCCGGGCGAAATTATCCGTTTGCCTGGGGCTCACGGAAGAAGACCGCAGGGTGCCTATGACCGCCGGCGGCTCCGTTGATAAAAAATTAACTTTTTTAATCCCTAATACTTCATTTTTTTAAAAAAAACCCAAAAAATGTAAAATGCTTTATAGAAATTACACCAGACCGGCCATATCCTTCCTTAAAAGAAGAATCCATCAGCGGCAAAACGCTGAAAATCAGAATGAAGGAGAACGACATGAGTATTAATTGGGCTGAATTCAGAAAAAAAGAATTCCCGGCACTGGAAGAGGAGCTGACGTTCCTGGACGCTGCCTGCGTCAGTATTATCCCTCAGCGGACCGTCAAGGCTATGCATGACTTTGTTGAATACTGCACCCGCAATGATGAAGTCAACTCCAGCGCGCACCACATCAATATGGACCATAAACGGGACAAGGCCTATGAGGAAGCGATTAAGCTTCTCAACGCGGATCCCGAGGAAATCGCCCTGGTGGAAAGCACCAGCCACGGACTTAACATCGCGGCGACCTCCCTGGAAGTCAAACCCGGCGAAAACATCCTCACCACCAACCTGGAATTCATTCAGGTCGCGCTTCCCTGGTGCGTCAAACGCGAAAAAGAAGGGATTGAAATCAAGGTTGTCAAGGCGCCGGATAACCGCTTCACCGCGGAGGACTTTGCCAAGGCAGCGGACGACAAGACCCGGATGATCGTTATTTCTTCCGTGGAATGGTGCAACGGCTGGCGCATGGATCTTAAATCCATCGGCGACTTCTGCAAGCAGAAGGGAATTTACCTGGTGGTTGACTCCGTGCAGGAACTGGGTGTCCGCAACATGGATACCAAGAGCTTCCACGTTGACATCCTTACCGCGGGCGGCCACAAATGGCTCAACTCGCCCTTCGGGACCGGGGTCATGTACATCAACAAGGATCTGCTGGGCAAGATCGATCCTGTTTTCTGGGGCTACCTCAACAGTGAAGTTCCCCCGGGAGGCTGGGGCGCCTATTGGGAAAATCCCGGTTCACAGTCGGTTAACAACTGGAAGTTCATCAAAACCGCCCGCCGCTTCGAAATCGGCGGTACTTCCAACTATCCCGGCGCTATCGCCCTGGGCGAATCCCTGGGACTCGTCAATGAGCTGGGAATCAAAAACATTGAAGAGCACGTCCTGGACCTGGGCGACTACTGCATGAAGAAAATGGAAGAACTGGGCGGCACCATCATCACCCACAAGGAACGGGACCGGCGGGCCGGTATCGTTATCTTCAGGCTGTACAACGACACCAAAAAGGATCTGGAGGTGCTCAAGAAACTCCACGCCAAACGGGTGCTCATCGCCCAGCGCTTCACCGACTACGTGGGCGGCTTCCGGGTTTCCTGCCAGTACTACAACCTGGAAAAAGACATTGACGTCCTTGCGGATACCCTCAAGCCGATCATCGCGGAAATGGGTACCCCGGATTACAAGAAGGCGTAAGCGGTTTATAACAATCTGAGAAGGAGGCCGGATATGATACGCACAGGGTATCCCTTTTACGGACAGGATGTCGGCATTTTGGTTTTTTCAACCACCACTCCCCGTATCCCGGGGGACGCCGGGAATGCCCTGAGCTTCCCGTATCCGGTCTGCTACCAGATCGTAGAGGGCGGTTTCGCGGATCTTATCGACGGTTCGCCGCAGATCCGCAGAAACCTGCTCAACGCAATAGAGGCGCTCAAGGCAAAGGGAATCTCCGCGGTTGTCGGAGACTGCGGTCTCATGTCGCTCTATCAGCGGGACATGGCCGCGGAGAGCGGCCTCATTACGGCGGCGTCTTCCCTTTGCCAGATTCCGCTTATCTGGCAGCTGATAGGTAAAAAAGGAAAAATCGGAATAATAACCGGCCATTCAGAACTTTTGAAGGAAGCTCATCTGCTCCAGTCCGGGTGGACCCCGGAGATTCCCCTGGTTATCCAGGGTATGGAGGATGAAGCCCATTTTGAGGAAATAGTTATAAAAGGCGGCCATGCCCTTAAGCCGGAATTAATGGAACAGGATGTTCGCCGGGCATGCCGGAAATTGCAGGAACGGGACGGGGACCTCCGGGCTGTGCTCATAGAATGCAGCAACCTTGCTACATTTTCCCGTATGGTACGGGATGAAACGGGCCTGCCCGTATTCGATCTGATAGGTGCGGCGGATCTTGTGGCACACAGCGTGTGTCCCCGGAATTTCAGCCCGGCGTAAAATCAGGCCGGGAACCAATACGTTTTTAAAGGGGTGTCTGTGTTATGGAAGACAAAGTAGAAAGTAAATCCAACGGAAACGCGTCCGGAGTACTGCAGTTCAGAGGCGGCGTTTTTGGCGCCGCTGTTCCTTTCATCGTTCTGTTTATCGGAATAATAATTCTGGCTTTAACCGGCAACGCTCTTCCCATGGCCTTCTGGGTACCGACTCTGGCGGCTATCCTGGTGGCTCTTATCCTGGCGAAAAACCCGAAGCAATGCGCCGACGAGCTGGTAAAAGGTATGGCATCGGAAATGGTCGCCATCATGCTGATGGCCTGGTTCCTCGCCGGTATTGTGGCGCAGATCCTCAAGGAATCGGGACTCATCAACGGGCTCGTCTGGCTCTGTGTAAAGGCCAATGTCAGTCCCCGCCTGTTCCCGGTCCTCGTGTTTGTACTTGGGTGTACGCTTTCCACTGCTACCGGAACGGCGCTGGGGACGGTAATCGCCCTCGCTCCGATTCTCTACCCTGTGGGAGCGGCCATCGGCTGTAACGGCGCGGTTCTTCTCGGCGCCATTGTGTCGGCGGCGTATTTCGGCGACAACATCGCCCCGGTTTCGGATACCACCATCGCTTCCGCCTATTCCCAGGGAATAGAAGTAGCCGATGTCGTCCGGTCGCGCCTCAAATACGCGCTGGTAGCCGCCGCGGGAGCAGCGGTTCTGTTCTTTATCTTTGGCGGCAGCGGTTCGGGGGGAAGTTTTAATACCGCGTCCCTCGGAGAACTGAAGCCCAACGGTCTCATCATGCTTCTGATCCCGGCTATTCTTATCTTCCTCATGTACCGCGGGTCTCACCTCATTATCGCGCTGATGTTCAGCTGTGTCGTCGCCTTGGTGCTCAGCCTGGTGACGGGTCTGCTCGATCCCGCGCGGATCCTGGTTATCGACCTTAATAACTTCACCGTGGGCGGAGTACTTGTCGAAGGTATTCTGGGTCTCGTTGATATTGCCATCTTCGCGTTCATGCTCATGGGATTGATCAACCTTCTGGACAAGGGCGGTTTCTTCGGCTGGCTCATCGACAAACTGTCGGCTTTTACAAAATCTCCCCGCAGTTCGGAGCTCACCATCCTGGTTCTCGATGTTATCCTCAACATGCTTACCGTGGCTAATACGGTGGTTATCGTCATGCTGGGGCCGGTGGCGAAAAAGACCCTGGTGGAAAAACACCATATCAGCCGCGACCGGAGCGCCAACATCCTGGACGCTGTTTCCGGGGCGGCCATGTGTCTCATCCCCTACAGCTTCGCTCCCATGCTGGCGTTCATGTTCGCCGCGGGTTCCGGCGCGCCGGTTGATTTTACCGTGTTCCAGGTGAGCCTCTTCGCCTTCCACGGCTGGACCCTCATGGCGGTGATGGTATTTGCCTGTGTCAGCGGATGGGGACGTACTTTTATCCCCAAGGATCAGTACGAAGCTGAAATGGCAAAAGACGCGGCTGAGAATAAATCAAAAAATATAATGGATGTATAACCCTGTTTAAACTATGAAAAGACTTGTTTGATAACCAGCCAGGTTATCGAACAAGTCTGATGAACTCCCGGATCAATCCCGGGTACTAGATTTTTTTCTTTGGAGGAATTCATCATGCTCAAAATTACGAATACGGATAAGGCCCCCGCGGCTATCGGGCCGTATTCCCAGGCCATCAGTTACGGGAACCTGCTGTTTACATCGGGGCAGATACCCCTGGATCCGGTAAGCGGCGATGTGGTGGGCAGCGATGTTACCGCCCAGGCTGAACAGGTATTAAAAAATCTCGGCGCGGTGCTTGCCGCGAATAACATCGATTTTTCCAAGGTAATCAAAACAACCTGTTTCCTCGCGGATATGGGGGATTTTGCGGCTTTTAATAAGGTATATGAAAAATACTTTGTGTCAAAACCGGCCCGCAGCTGTGTCGCGGTAAAGCAGCTGCCCCGGGGCGTACTTTGCGAGATTGAAGCCGTCGCTGCCCTGGAGTAGCGGAACCGTAAAAAGGAGGGTTGGTAATTTTATGGAAGAAAAAAGAAAGCTGGAATTTTACGGCGGCAAGGGAATGGTTTTTGTACCGATCATTCTTGCCATCGCCGGGCTTATTTACATCGCGGTCCTCAACGCGAATATTCCGGAATACTGGGTGGTATTCCTGCTCCCCCTGATTCTGTGTATTTTTCTGGCAAAGGACAAAGTTGCCTACTGTGACGCAATCCTTAAGGGCGTTACCGACAACATCGCCGCTATCCTGATCATGGCGGTGGTGTACGCCGGTATCTGCGGCGCCCTGCTCAGCCGGAGCGGTGTGGTCACGACCCTTGCCAATTACCTGGTGCAGGCAAATTTCGTAGGGAATAAATTCGTCGGCGCTACGTTCCTCCTGACCTGTCTCGTGGCTTTCTCCACGGGAACTTCCGTGGGAACCATCTTCGTGGTCGGACCTATTCTGTATCCTGTGGGCTACCTCGTGGGGGCAACCCCTGGACTGCTTATGGGCGCAATAATTTCCGGCGGTGCCTTCGGCGACAACCTTTCCCCGGTTTCGGATACCACCATCGCGTCCGCATCGACCCAGGGTGCCGATCTCGGCGGCGTCGTACGCAGCCGGCTGAAGTACTCTATCCCCGCGGCGGTTATTTCGATGATCCTGTATTTTATCCTGGGATCCCGGGGCCATGTGGTCAACCATGAAATGATAGCGATAGGCAATACTAACCCCGCATCTCTGCTGTTTCTGCTCATTCCGGTGGTTATCGTTACCGCCTGTGTACTCAAACGGCACCTTCTGGAAGCTCTGAGCTACGGCATTATCACCGGTCTCGTCATTGCCCTGGCCACCGGAACCATCGGATTCGGGGATATAATTTCGGTTCCCGAACCCTTCGGCGCCGGCGGGATTATCCTCGAAGGTATCCAGAGCGCGGTTCCCACGGTCATCATCGTCATGATGATGTTCGCCCAGATCAGCGTTCTCAAGGAAGGCGGCGGCATTGACCTGCTCCTCAAATCCATGGACCGCTTTATCGTGGGTGTGCGTTCCGCGGAAGCCGCCATCGTGACCATGGTTATCCTGCTCAATATGGCCACGGGGCTCAATACGGCGGCCATCGTCGGCACCGGTGAACTGGCGAACAAGCTCGGTAAAAAATACCGTATCAACAAGTACCGCCGGGCAAACCTCCTGGACTGCGCCGGAACGACACTGAACTATCTGCTTCCGTATATGATCCCGGTGGTTATCGGTGTCATGCTCAGCGCCACCACGGCGCCCGTGCCGGGGGCAAGCCCGGTCTCGCCATGGGAGATTATTCTCGGGCAGTTCTATCCCTGGGCAATCCTGGTAATTCTGATTGTCTCAATTATCACCGGATACGGCCGGACCCTGATGGCCGACGGCGGCGAGGAAGATGAAGAGGAGGATGTAACTTCCAGCGCGGAAACCGGCAGCGCCGGATAATTCCGGTATACTGAAAACGCCTTCGAATAAATCCGAAGGCGTTTTTATAAACCGGTTAATGCTCCCCCAGGAGGCTCTCAAGCTCTCCCGGGTCACGCAGGCTGTAGTACCCGTTCTCCCGGCTGATGGTGCCTTTTTCAAGGAAATCATTGAAGATATTGCTGGCGGTTACCCTGCTGGTATTGATCATGCTGGCAATATCCTGGTGGGTGAATTTTATGGTGATCAGGACGCTTCCGTCGGGGCGCTTTTCGCCGTACTGGGCCGCGATATCCAGGAGTATCCGGGCGACACGCTGCAGGGACTGGTCAAAACTCAGTTCCAGAATCTGGCCGAGGAAAATATTGCTCTTCCGGCAGATAACCCGCATGACCTTCTGCGCCATGGTCCAGTCGCCGCGCATGTGTTTTTCCACCACCTGGTAGGGAATACAGTACACCATGGAATCCACGATGGCCACCGCGGAAGCGTCGTGGGGATGGTTCTGGATACAGGCGAATTCGCCGCACATGGCCCCCTGTTCCGCGATATAGAGCTGTTTTTCCTCGCCCTCCGAGCGGTATGATGTTACCCGGACCCGGCCGGATTTGATGATATACACGTATTCCGGCATTTCGTCCTGGTGATACAGGAAAGATTTTTTCCGGAACAGCTGGGGCAGTCTGTCCCGGGTAAGATCATCCCAGTAGGAGAGGTCAATATGAATCCAGGGCGACGTTCCTGTGACAGTGAAATCCTCGGCCATGGATAAAAGTATACATCGAATGTAAGCTGTTTTACAGTGTTTTTTTTCAAAGAAGGGTATACTGGTACTCTTCATAATTTAAGGAACTATCGGGAGAGTGGCTTTTATGGAAAAGATCATTGATTTGCGGAGCGATACGGTAACCCAGCCCACGGAGGAAATGCGTATTGCCATGAAAGAGGCCGAAGTGGGGGACGATGTCTACGGAGACGATCCCACCATAAACCGGCTGGAAGCCCTGGCCGCCCAAATGATGGGCAAGGAAGCGGCTCTGTTTGTTCCTTCCGGAACCATGGGGAACCAGCTCAGTATCATGACCCATACCACCCCGGGCAATGAGATCATCGCCGGTATACAGAGCCATATCATCCATTACGAAGGCGGCGCCGCGGCGAGGATTTCCGGGGTAGGGTACGCCCTGGTGGACAATCCCAATACCTTTATTTATGCCGAAGATGTCCGCCGCCTTATGCGTCCGGCGGATGATCCCCATTTTCCCCGGACGAAACTGCTCTGTCTGGAAAACGCCCTCTGCGACGGCAATGTGGTGCCCCTGGATATTCTGAAAGCTTCGGCCCAGGCAGCCTGGGATCTCGGCCTCGCGGTGCATCTCGACGGCGCCCGGATATTCAACGCCGCCCTGGCGCTGGGAACCGACGCCAAAAATATCGCCGCCTGCGCCGATACGGTGATGTTCTGCGTGTCCAAGGGCCTCTGCGCCCCCGTGGGTTCCCTGCTCTGCGGACCCCGGGACTTTATACACCGGGCCCGGGTAAACCGGAAAATCCTCGGCGGCGGTATGCGCCAGGCCGGTGTTCTGGCGGCCTGCGGTATTGTGGCCCTGGAAAAAATGACCAAGCGGCTCCATGAGGACCACGAAAACGCCCGGTACCTCGGGGAAGCCCTCAATTCGATTCCCGGAATCACCGCGGATATGGATCAGATCAAGATCAACATGGTATTCTGGACCCCGGAAATCCCGGGATTCGCCGCGGATTCCTTTATCAAATTTTTGGCTTCCAGGGGAATTACGGTATACGGAAACCTGGGGACCCAGTACCGCTTTGTCACCCATAACGGCATAGACAAGGAAGTAATTGACCGGGTAATAACGGTTCTGCGGGAGTATATCGCGTCGCTGTAAACAATAAAAAGCCCCGGGAAACCGGGGCTTTTGTTTTGGGTCAGCGGACGTCTAGCCGATCAGCTCCGCCAATTCATCCACCAGCCTGCCGAAGGCTTTGCAGGCCGCTTCCACCGGTTCCGGCGACGCCATGTCCACCCCGGCGACCTTGAGCGACTCAATGGGGAACCGGGACCCGCCGGATTTGAGGAAGGCGAAGTAATCGTCCCGTTCCTTTGTTCCCCCGGAGAGAACCCGTTCCGCCAGGGCCAGGGACGCGGAAACACCGGTGGCGTATTTGTATACATAAAACGCCCGGTAGAAGTGGGGAATCCTTAAGCCTTCAAGGTCGCTGGTTTCCTCAAAAACCATTTCCGGCCCGAAGTACTTGGTCAGCAGTTTCCGGTACTCTTCCCGGAGAACATCCACCGTCAGGGGGGTGCCCCCTTCCTCCAGTTCGTGGCTCCGCTTCTCGAATTCCGCGAACATGGTCTGGCGGTACAGTGTCGCCAGGAGATCGTCCACCCGCTTGTTGACCAGGTACACCTTGAGTTCCGGCGTGTCCGCGTTTTTTTCAAGATGCCTGAAGAGGAGCTCCTCATTGAAGGTGCTGGCCACTTCAGCCTCGAATATGGTGTACCCGTACTGCATGAAGGGATTGGACTTCGCCGAATACCAGGAGTGCATGGAATGGCCCCCTTCATGGGCCAAAGTAAATACATCCCGGATGGCGTCTTCCTTGTAATTCATGAGGATATAGGGATCCCCCGCGTAACTTCCCGCGGAAAACGCTCCCGACCGTTTGCCCTTGTTTTCGTACCGGTCCGCCCATCGGCCGAGGAGACCCGAGCGGAGGGTGTTTACGTATTCATCCCCCAGGGGGACGAGGGCCTTGGAGACCATGTCCACCGCCTCATCCCAGGTGGTTCTGGTGATCGCCGCGGGAACGATGGGAACATACACATCGTAATGCCGGAGCTCATCCACCTTAAGGGCTTTTTTCCGCAGGCCGTAATAGCGGTGCAGGGGCCCGAGGTTGGCGCTGACCGTACCGATGAGGTTGTCGTATACCGATTCAGGGACATCGTCGGGAAAAAGCGCCGCCGAGCGGGCGGAGGGGAAATTCCTGATCCGGGCTTTGATGACATCGTTTTTTACGGACCCGCTGTACAGGGACGCCAGGGTCGTCTTGTGGGCCTCGAACTGGCCGTAGAAAATGCCGTAGGTCCGCTTCCGCAGTTCCCGGTCGGGATTCTCCATAAACACCGACCAGGTAGACTGGGACAGGGGTTTGGGCCCCTGAGCGGTCTCGACGGTGCCGAAGCTGATGTCCACGTTGGTAAGCACCGAGAACGCGTCGTGGGCAACGTCTTCTCCCTCGGCGTGGATGGCCAGGATGCGTTCTTCCTTGTCGCTCAGAATGTGGGGTTTGTACCGGAGCAGCTTTTTAAGATAAATCCGGTATTCCTCAATCCTCGGATTTTCCAGGAACTGCCCCATGGCTGCGTCGGGGATTGCCTGGATTTCGGGAACCGACCAGGAATCGGCGGCCTGGACTTTCGCCGCGGCCATCATAAACCGGCCGCTCATGGACCGGGCCGCGCTGTCGCCTTCGTCCTCGGTCTGCCGCAGCTCGCTGTAATAGGCGAGCCGCTCCTCCAGCAGCCCGAGGTCCCGGGAAAAGTCGAGGTAATCCGCCAAGGCTTCGGCGGATCTGCCCAGGGTTCCCCGGAAGGATGGAATTTTTTCAGCCATCTTCTCATAGTCGCCGAGTCCGGCGGTCCAGGCTTCGTCATTGGGATACAACGTTGAAAGATCCCAGGTGTTTTCCCGGGCTACCTCCGAACGGGAGGGAATTGTTCCAGCTGCCATAATACGCTCCAGATGTTGATTTACGCCTGTCCCGAGTAGAGCCACGTTGAAAGGTACCGCTCTCCGGTGTCGCAGGCAATGGTTACGATCAGTTTATCTTTGTTTTCCGGTTTTGAAGCCAGGTCCAGGGCGGCTTTCATGTTTGCCCCGCTGGAAATTCCCGCGAAGATGCCTTCTTTCCTGGCCATGCCGCGGGCGCACTCGCCGGCTTCTTCCCAGGTGACGGTCACAATTTCGTCTATCACGGACCGGTCGAAATTGTCCGGCACGAACCCGGCGCCGATGCCCTGGATCTTGTTGGGGCCCGCCTTTCCCCCGGAAAGAACGGGACTTTCCGCGGGTTCCACCGCGACGATCCGGACATTCGGGTTTTGGGCTTTGAGGAAGCGGCCCACGCCGGTCACGGTTCCGCCGGTTCCGACCGCCGCTACGAAGATATCAATTTTTCCGTCGGTGTCCCGCCATATTTCCGGGCCGGTGGTTTTTTCATGGGCCATCGGGTTCGCGGGGTTGGAAAACTGCATGGGCATATACGCGCCGGGATGGTTTTTGCGGTATTCTTCGGCTTTTTCGATGGCGCCCGTCATGCCCTTGTCACCAGGGGTGAGGATAAGCTCCGCCCCCAGGGCTTCCAGGAGTTTGCGCCGCTCCATACTCATGGTTTCGGGCATGGTAAGCACCAGTTTGTATCCCCGGTTCGCGGCAATGAGCGCGAGGCCGATGCCGGTATTGCCGCTGGTGGGTTCTATTATAGTGCCCCCGGGCTTCAGCAGGCCCTGTTCCTCCGCGGCGTTCACCATAAACAGTGCGGCCCGGTCCTTAACGCTGGAAAGGGGATTTTTGTATTCCAGTTTTACCGCGACCCGTCCGGGGCCCTGGTTGAGGGTATCCGCGTAGACCAGCGGGGTATTTCCGATCAGATCAGAGGGTTTTTTTGCAATTTTCATAGGTTTCTCCGTTTACTGTTATTTCCAGATTAACGGAGATTGGCGCTTATGTCCAAGGGAAGGACACAATAATGGGAAAATTCCTTTTGAAATTGGCGCGGCCGGCGGCGGAACGGAATCCCGGCAAAAGGACCCTGGGGTTACCGGATACGGCCGGTAACCCAAGAGGCGGTGTTTTTATTTCAAATACAGTATAACTTCGTCAATCTGATTGGCTTCAAAACCGGTTTCATCGACAATTTCATCAACAAGCTCGGTGGAAACGAATTTTAGTTTTGTCTTGTTCTGGTTTATATACAGTTCAACGCCGTCGGACGCGCTGAGATCTTCATTGAGCGCCGGTGATTTTGTGGTCATTTCCATATAATATTTCCCTATTTTAGTGATCATTTTGGAAATTCCATCATCCGGATTCACACTGTCTATAATCACAACACCATTTTCCTCGGTTGCGTCGGGATCTTGGGAATATGTGTTAATAAGTGTATCCCAAAAGGTGTCTTTTAAATTTCCAAAATAATCCGTGAGGATTTTTTCCATATCAATTTTAACCCGGACCGCGGCGGCATCACCGGTGTAATTTTGGAGGGTAACGGGAAATTCCATGCCCATCGTTAATTTCATGGAACTTTCAGGAATATTTTGATCCGTTTGTTTCGGTATTTTTACCGTTTCCGAGCCTTCCCAGTTTCCCCGGATTTCCTCAAAACTGGTGACCCTGGTCCATTCATCCTTGCTGCCGCTGTCGCCGCAGCCCAAAAAGACAGCCGATATCAACGCAACTGCACAAAAGAAAACAACCGGTTTAGCGAATTTCATAATCTACCCCCATAGTACTTACAGTATACCCCCGGAATTTTGAAATATCTGTTTTTTTGCGGGTGTAATTTTTCTGTTTATTCCCCGATTTGGTACAATTCCAGATTGGCGTCGAGAAAATCCGTAAAGACGAGGTATTTGCCGTCGGGGGAGACCGCGAGCCCCGTGGGCTGGTTCCGTCCCCAGACCCGGCCCTGCGGGGAAAGATCCCGGGCATCCAGGACCGACAGGGTTCCAAAATCCGGCCCCGGCAGGGTGTAGTCCTCCGGGTTGTTGCGGCCCCGGGATGAAACAAAGATTCGCCCTTTATCCGGGGAAAAGGCGATGGTGTTGATATTTGGCCCCACCCGGCGGGATCTGAGGAGTTTTCCGGTGGCGGCATCCAGGATATTGACCGTACCCCTGGCCATATCCGAAACGTAGAGCTTGCCGGCGCTGTACAGGATGTGCCGGGCGGCTCCGGCGCCCTCATACAGGCGGTACCGGGCGGTAACCTTTCCAAGAACCGTATCGATTACCGCTACAGCCGGCTCATCGAAGATGGCGGTGTACAGAAGCGTACCGTCCGGTGAAAATACCATGCCCCGCGGGGTTCCTCCCGTTGGGATGCGGGCGGTAATCTTCCGTGTCTCCGGGTCTATTAAGCTTACGGTTTTGCTCTGCCAGTTGGAAACCGCCGTAATGCTTCCCTGGGGATTCTGGACGATCACCTTGGGCATGGCGCCGCCTGAGGATATCGAGTCTATAAACGTGAGACTATGCAAATCGAAAATATGGATTTCGTGGTCTTCCATATTTGATACCCACAGCTCCCGCCGGCGTTCATCTGCCAGGGGCTCCACAAATCCCCGGGATTGGCTTTCCGGAACTTTGAGGCGGGTTTCGTACCGGAGTACCGGCGTCCTGCCGGCTTCTTCCGAAAAACCAAATACATCGATGCCGTGTTCATCAAGGAGGGGGATGAAAATCCGGGTCCCGTCCGGGGAAAAAACGGCGCTTTTGGGCTGGCGTCCGGTGGGCAGCTCCGTGACCAGGGAAAGGGGGCCCGAATCGGGTTCGAGTTTTATTTCCATGAGCCCGCTGCGGACAGCGCCGGCCAGGGTTTCCGGGTCAATCTCCCGGGTACGATATCCGGGATGCCGGACCGTCAGAGGCGCCCCGGCGGTTTCCAGAAGGAATGTCCGGATCCCTGCGGCTTCTGAAAGGGGCAGCAGTTCGGATTCACCCAAAAAAAGACCCGCCTCCGGAGGCCCTGATTTTACGGAAAAACCGCAGGGCAGGGGCAGCGGGAAAACAGCCTCCGGCTCCGGCACGGTCTCCGGCTCCGGAGGATTTTCCGGTTCCGCAAGCAGCGGAAGGGGCGCTGCCTCTGTAACTGCAGTCTCCCCGGAGGTATTGCCGCAGGTCAGGATAGAAAATACTCCGGCGGCGAACACAGCGGCCAGCGCCAGATTCAGCAGCGGATATGTCGGATGTTTTTTTCTCATATATACTGAATACCCTGTTTCATAATCCCCCCAAAATCCCGCCTTGGCAACCCTTCTTTTTTGCCCTATGATCTACACCATGAGACGTTTTTCCCTGTTATTCCTGCGTTTTTTTGTGCTGGCCGCGGCGGTCAGTGTCTGTTCCTGCGCAGCCAAAGTGCTTCCTCCCGACCCGCCGCCGGAAGAGTCTCCGGTACTTTCCATGGCGTTTGAAAAGATCGAAGCCCGTTCTCCGGTTCTGCTGGATCTGTATTATTCCCTTGAAATTGAAAATCCCCGCCCGTCGGGGGCTGTTTTTACCCTGGACCGGGCGGCCTTTACCGTTAATGGCACGGCTTTTACCCTGCCCGAAGAAGCTCTGGATATCCGGGAGCAGTACCGTATTGAGGGGCACGGCCGCGTTTCGGTGCCTGTCCGCGTTGCCCTGAACCTTGGGGATTTTTCCGACCCCGCCGACCCGGATTTCGATGATTACCGTACCGGGTTCTCGGCGGATGTCCTTTTCCGTTTTGACGGCGGTTCCGCGGTGGCCGCCGCCGTTTCCGCTGACGCGGAATTTCCCCGGATCCGGGAGCCTAACTTTCAGATTACGTCGATTGCCATAAAAAAAGCGGAACTCGTTAATACCCGCTTTATAGTACGGCTCCGGATAGAAAACCCCAACCCTTTCCCGGTGGATCTTTCGTCGTTTTCCTATGAACTGCACGGCGCCGGCCGTTTCTGGGCGGAGGGGAACGAAACCGATGTCCTGCGGATCGATGCCCGGGGCTACGCGGAGACGGACCTTTTCCTGATCATGAATTTCATCAACATGCGCCGGGAACTCCTGAACCAGGTGATTGCCATGAAGCAGGTCGCCTACCGGTTTTCCGGGGAAGCGCAGATTTCCACCGGGGTTGCGTACCTTCCGGGCTTTACCATGGGGTTCGACCGTTCCGGCAGTTCCCCGGTTATCGAGTAGCGGCCCCTAATCCATGGGAAAGGGAAGCACCGAATCAATGGTCTTCCTGCCGGCCAGCGCCATGATAAGGCGGTCCATTCCCAGGGCGACCCCGGAGCACCGGGGGTAGGGCAGCTCGGCGCCTCCGGGTCCTTTCCGGGGAAGAAATGTTTTCCAGTAATCGCTGTCTATGCCATGGGGAACCATGGCTGATTTGTTTTTTTCCGCCCCTTCGGCGGTAAAGAATTCCCTGACCGTTCCGGGATCGGTTTCTTCGGAATAACAGTTGGCCAGCTCGATCCCCCGGACGTACAGTTCCCACCGTTCCATGGTTTTTCCGTCCTGGGCCCGGCGGGCCAGGCAGGGAACAAAGGCGGGGTAATCCGTCAGCGCCGCCGGCCGGTCCCCGGGGAGCGCCGGTTCCACCGCGTGTACAAATATTAAATTGTATAAAGCCTCGAGTCCCATCCCGGGGGGCGGATCGAGTCCCAGTTTCCGGGCTTCGTCCTCCATAGCGCGGGGACCTTCCGCGGCCGCGTCATACAGACTGAATCCCGCCCAGCGGGAAAAGGCTTCTTCCATAGATATCCGCAGGAAGGGCGGCCGGAGATCCTCCGGGGCATCTTCAGGCAGTAGCCGGGAGAACAGTTCCTCGGTGATTGCCAGGGAATCACGGTAGTCCGCGTCCATGGTGTAGTATTCCAGCATGGTAAATTCCGGGCTGTGGAGCCGGCCGGTGGATTCCCCGTTCCGGAAGCATTTTCCGATCTGGTATATGCTCTGCCGGTGGTCGGCGATGAGCCGCTTCATCCAAATCTCCGGGGAAGGAACGAGCCAGTACGGCCTGGGTTTCCGGGCGCTGCTGCCCTCCGGCGGAATGTAAGATGTCCCGAAAACCTCCAGGCAGGATTCCGGGATAAGGTCCGGGGCCAGCACCGGCGTATCGGTTTCAAGATAATTTTTCTGGTCAAAGAAAGCCCGTGTCTTACGGATTATTTCGGCCCGGTATCGGAGGAGTTCCAGATCCATGGGCTAGGCTCCCGCGAGACGGCGGACCGCTTCTTTCCAGCGGTTGCCCCGGTCGAATTCATTCAGAAACATTCCGAAGGATGTGCACCCCGGGGAAAAGACGACGGTATCGCCTTTTTCCGCCCGGTCCAGGGCGGCTTTTGCGGCCCCTTCCGCGGAATCAAAGGGTCCCCGGAAAGGGGTATTGTCCCGGCGGAGCAGTCCCATGAGCTTTTCACTCCCCGTTCCCGCCAGGAGGATCACATCCCCGGCACTCGCCGCGGCGTTTGCCAGGGGGGTAAAATCGAGGTTCTTATCGGTTCCGCCGGTTACGAGAATAGGCGGCTTCTCAAAGGCGTACACCGCGGCGGCGGCGGCTTCGGGAATCGTCGCGGCGCTGTCGTTGTAGAACCGGACTCCCCCTGCTTCAAGAAAAAATTCCAGCCTGTGGGGTATTCCGGGAAACCGCCCCAGCGCGTCCCGGATGGTATCGGGTTCAAAACCGAGATCTCCCAGGGCTACCGCCGCGGCGAGGAGGTTTTTTTTCTGGTGATACCCCGGGGTGAGAAGTTCCGGCGGCACCGCCTCGGCGGCCGCTTTTCCCGGAAACCGGACGTATCCCGGGCCGTTTTCCCCGCTGAGCCAGCCACCGGACACGCCTCCGGGAAGGGGACTGCCGGAATAGACCAGGGGCCGCGCCTTTGTCTCCGAGAGGAATTCTTTCCCCCAGCTGTCGTCCCCGGCAACGGTGCAGTCCCGGCCGTCCTGGCCCCGGTAAATGATTTTTTTATCCGCCACATAGGCATCCATGGTACCGTAGCGGTCCAGGTGGTCCGGCATAATCGCCGTTATCACCGCCGCCCTGGGTTTCAGCAGGGCCTCTCCGGGGGAACCCGGCTTGAGGCGCCCCGCCAGATCCCCGAGCTGCCAGCTCGACAGTTCCAGGACCACATCGTCTTCTTCCCGGAGAGAATCGAGGAAAACCAGGGGAGAAACGGTTATATTGCCGCCGAGGTGCGCCTTAGGATTGCCCGGGACCGTATTGTTTTTATACGCCTCCGCCATGGCCCAGTGTATAGCCGAAGCGGTGCTGGATTTTCCCTTGGAACCCGTTACGGCGGTAAGCCTGGCGGGGGAATCGGCCAGAAAAATGGAAATATCCGTTTCTACGCGCCGGGCGGCCTGGAGATAAGGTGAATCCGGCCGGACGCCGGGGTTTTTTACCACCATATCCGCCCGCTTAAAATCATCCGTTTCGTGGCGGCCGAGAACGTATCTGATGGGAAGGGCCGAAAGTTTCTCAATTGAAGGGGCCAGTACGGTCTCGTCCCGGAGGTCCGTAACCGTGACCTCCGCCCCTCTTTCGGCCAGATACCGGGCCGATTCGAGCCCCCCGCCGTGGAGGCCGAGACCCATTACCAGGACCCGGAGCCCCGAATACCTTCCGTCGCCAGTGTTCACTGTTTTTCTCCTGACTGTATATGTACCATTTTACCATTGCCCGGACAATTACTTCATAGTATAGTATTCTATATGAAGAAATGTAGTATACCGGTACTGATTCTGCTGGTCATGGGGTTTTCGGTTCTGTCTGCCCAGGATCAGGGGGATATCCATGTATACGCTGCCCAGGGAAGCGAATTTATTGTACTCAGCCAGGGTAAACGTATTATTTACAGTGAAGACCGGATCCGGGAAGGCTCGGTATTTCTCAGCCGGGGGGATATGTTCCAGACCGGCCCCCAAAGTTTCGCGGAAATACGGATAGGTCCCGGGGGACCGCTGGTGGCGGTGGCGGAAAATACCTCCCTCCGGGTTAATGTTCCCGGTGAAGCAGGGCCGTCTGATTCGGTAAATCTGTTCTACGGAAGGGTACGGATAAAACGGGAAGCCTCCGGCGGGCTGTTTTATATCCAGACCGGGGGAACTTCTTCGGAAATCGGCTCCGGTGACGCGGGAGTGGACTATACCCTCCGCCCCGGTACCTCCGGCGCCGCGCCTTCCATGAATCCCATCCTGGAAGTTTCGGTTTTTTCCGGAGAAGTCAGGGTTATCCCCGGGGCATCCCTTTCAATTACCCCTTTTACGGTTTCCGCCTATGAGGGAATCAGCCTGGAAACATCGGGTTCCTTTTCCTATGTTCAGCGGTATTTCCTGGACAACAGCATTATTGCGTACTGGAATCTCCACGGTTTTTCGAATGTTCCGCCCATTGCCGCGGCGGCGGAACCGGGCAGTGTAACACCGGAAACGCCCTCGGTTTCCGAGATCCGGTATGTTCCGCCTGATTATACTCCGTATATGAAGGCAAACAAAGCGAAAAATCTCGGAATAGGGGCGGGTATTCTTTTTTCCGTTGCCGGGCTGACGCTGCAGGGATTCGGTCTGCATTATCTTACCGACGGTCAGTATAACAACGCGGAGCTCTGTTTTATCGGAGGAACCGCTTCCATGGGGGTCGGGCTGATCAGTCTCATATCTTCCATCATTACCAATCCGCCGAAACAGCAGTAACAATTTTTTAAAAGGAATTACCGAACAACCCATGGCACAAATTGAAACAACCGAAAGCTGTTATATCCTCGATGAACATGGGGTACCGGTAAAATTCGGCTGGGCCCGGAAACCTCTCTTTACGTATAACCATACCTTTGTCCGGGCACCCATGCGGCGGGTTACCGCGTCGGACCGCTATATCGTTTTTTCTTCCGACCATTTAATCCTTACGGAGATCCTCGACGGGGGATTTCTCGGTTATGTGGGAATAACGGTTATGTCCTTTAAGGATAAAAAACGCAGTTCCGGATCGATTACCGTACCGTTTTCCCTGGGCAGTTTTAATCTCTCCGATTCAAGTGAATCCGGTTCGGTCCGTATCCAGCAGAAGCATTTTTCCATTGATTTTATAGCCATGGACGGCGGTTCCCGGATTCTTAAAATTGATATACCGAGATTCAGCCATAACCGCGGTCTCCGGGGGGCAATTATCCTGACGCCTCCTCCGGACGCGGAGTCCATTATCACCGCCATGCCCTGGCGGGGGCAGAAAAACGCCTTCCAGTACACCCGGCGTTCTCCCTGGTACATTGCCGAAGGGGTTATGCAACTTGGCAGATCGGAACTTGTTTTTTCAAAAGACAAGGCCTGGGGAATTTTCGACTGGAACCGGACGGTGCGTCCCGACATGGATGTACGGTACTGGGCGGGGGGCTGCGGCCTTGCCGGAGACACCCAGGTATCCTTCAGTGTGGGGTACGGTTCGGCGGACAACGGCAGCGGTACGGAGAACGCCTTTTTCGTGGGCGGAAAACTGATCAAGCTCGATCAGGTTACGTTCCACATCAACCCCGGCAAATGGCTCGATCCCTGGCGTTTTACCAGCAACGACCGGCGCCTGGAAATGAATTTCGTTCCGGAGATGGAGCGAACCGAACGCCACCGGATGCTGTTCCATTATCTCAGGCGCCGCCAGGTATTCGGCCGTTTTTCCGGAAAGGTTGTCCTTGACGACGGCCGGGAGCTATCTTTTCAGAATATTATTGGGTTCGCGGAACGGAAAAAGACCCGGTATTAGTCCCAGGGTATCCGCAGTATAGCAAATCCTCCATGCCGAGGCGAATGATGTTGAGCGGTGGCGTGGAAACGCATGTGACCTAGCCGCAGCGAAACCCGAGCCGCCCGCCAGGGCGGCGTAGCGTATAGCGTTTGTTAGATGCAGTACTCAGCTTGGCTAATTTATTTTTTGATATTCGTATTCTACTATTGTATATCTTTCTTTCTCATTTATTTCAAAATAAACCGGATTAAAATCATAGTTAAAATAACTTATTTCTGTTGCGATTTTTCCTATTGAATTATATGTAAATATTTCACTTGAATACCAATGCATTTCATCATTATGTTTTGCATATGTTTCCTTTTTTATTAACTGATTAATATCGTTATATATGAAATCAGTTAGTAACATTAATTCTTCTATATCATTTGTAATTTCATATTGTTCGATTTTTCGGAGAAGATTTCCTTCAAATAAATATTTAACATACCTATTTAGCTTCTCTCCCTTGCCTGTATTATTATAGTCTTCAACTAATATGAGATTCCAATATTGATCATAATATCGCTTTCTGCCAAATCCAGATGCTATTATTTTCTGATCTTCATATTTATACCAGACGAATGAAGAAATATAGATTTCGTTAGCATCCCTAAAATATGTTTCTAACAATTTCCCATCGCTATCATATTTATAATGCTTACTAGTAGATTCATTTTCTCTAACTAGATATTCTTCTTCTAGTAAGATATTATCATCATTATATCTGTATATAGTCCTATTTTGAAAGAAGAATCCTTCCTCTGGATGAAACTTATATGTCGTTTGACTTAATAATAAATTATCTTCCGAATAATTATATGTTTCTATGGTTTGTATATATTTTAAATCATCATAAACATGATATTCTCTTATGGCAGAGATTCTATATTCTTGTGTAAATATTTTAACAGATAAAAGCACATGGAGAAAAAGAAATAAACTCATTTTCTTTTTACACATATATAATCTTTTCCCCATAATATTTTCTGAGTATTGCATCTAACGTCCGCGGATACACGCTGTTAGGTGAAGTAGCGCAAAATTCTTATTCCACAAGGTCCGTAATCATAAAGATTGTATATCTACACCTTCTTGAGCCAATTATACCATTACCATTTCCTCTCCATTGTATTGTAAAATTCCCATTAATGGTCGCAGCAAGATCATTCTCAAACACTTTTACAAGATTTTTTTCAAGGAATTGATTCGCCTCTATACCAATAAATTTTCCATAAATTTCCATATAAAAACCAGGATATGGTTTTTCAATATAAAATAATTCTCCTTCTGTTAGAAAATCATAATAAACGTACTCAAATATATTTAGAAAATCTAAACCATATTCTGGAACATCAGTTTCATAATATTCCAAAACCATAGTAAAAATTTCTAATTTTATTTCAGACTTATGATTTTCGGGATCTTCCAATACAAATTTACCCGCAACAAAAAATGGATATTCTAAAATTGATTCTATTCTTTCTTCTTGTTTATAATATTTAATATATTTATCCCAATCATTACAAATGATTTTAAAAGTTTTTAATGACTCATCTGAATTATTTATATATAAACATTCAGGATATTCTATAGTAAAATGAATATTATTTTCTGCATTAATATCTTTAAAATAGCCTTTTAATATAATTCCTGAATCTAAATTCACATTAAGAGCAAAAGAGGCTTCAAGAAAAAAAATAAACAATATGAAACAACAAAGCTTAAATCGCATTTTTGATCCTTTAGATAATTTTTACGTAAAATTTTTTAAAAGCTATTTTAAGTCAATATTTATGCTTATTTTTTAATTTCGTTCAAGAGAGTTTTATAATTAGCTACAGTATAGCGCTATTTCGCCTAACGTTACAGCTATACGACGTTGCCTGAGCGTAACCGACGCGAAGGCAATGTGGTTGAGCGGAGGCGTGGGAAGCGCAAGCTGACCTAGCCGTAGCGAAACCCGAGCCGCCGATCAGGCGGCGTAGCGTATAGCGTTTGTTAGGTGCAGTTTGCAAAATTATTAATCATTTTCTTTAGAATTATTTTCTGAAGTCTTTTTAAGTTTATAAACTAACCCCATTATACAGAATATCATCCAACATAAAAAACCAATCCAGCTAACTACTATTTTCCATATTAAAGAGAAACTATCATTTTTTATTGGAATAAACGGTGTTAAAAGATAAGCTAAAAATGCTAATATTCCTATAAAAAATAAACATACAATGATTTTTTGTTGCCTTTCAGACATCATGATTATTTTCATTCCTATTAACACATTTCATTAAAAAGCAAGGTGCAAATTGCACCTAGCGTTTGTTAGATGCAGTGTGTTTTTTATATCAATACTTTTCTAAGGCTCTTAGTATATATTCTCTTTCTTCTCTTTCTTCTTTTTCTACTAATAATGATTTTTCCGTAAATTCCTTTATTATTCTTTCCTTTTCAAATCTACCATCTTTTAATAAAATCGGTGTTTCGTTCCACTTTCCGCCTTCGTCTATTTTGTCATGACTATATTTCCCATTCGTATATGTAATTGCCTTTTTCTCAGTATGGTCTTCATAACATAATTGAAATCCACATATTTCATTTTCTTCGTACCATATAATGAGTTCAAATTCTTCATCATTATACCATTTTCTTTTATATTTCTTTTCTGGTTGGCTTATATCTTTAAATTCTTTTAACATATATTTACCATAAAAATGTTTTCTATTTCATTAATAGAATCAGCCACATAAATATTCAATTAAAAGTAAAACCAATATATTGCTTTTTAGCATTCTAAAATAAATTAGCACATAAGTTAATTTTCATAAAGAACAAAAACATTAATAAGCTATTGAATATGTGCTTTCTAAAACCAGTATCATATTTTACAGAAAATAATTCAACTGATTTCCGGATAAGCCGCATTTCGAACAGCGTTTGTTAGACGTCGTTCGGATTTACATCTCTCTATTGATAAATGTGAAATATATATAAAAGATAATAAAGACAATAAATATCGATCCTATAATTCCATAAAAAGTGAAATTTATTTTCTTTGCAGTTATTAAAGTGCTATTATTTGGATTTATTCTTATTTCAAGAATGTTTCCAATTTGAACCTTTTCATTTAAAATTATATCCTTGGTTACTATTTCATTGTTAATAACATATTCAACTGTAATTTCTGATATATATGCTTTTGTTGTTCCTTTTGTTTTGCTGTTTACTGGGTATTCTATAACATTAACACTGACGATTTTACCTTCAGCTTTATTCCATCCCATTGTTAATATTGTAAAACCATCAAAAAATAAAAAAAATAACATTATGCAGATTATTACAACAGGGGGAATTATTATGTCTTTTATTCTTTGGTAGCTACCGATGGGTTTCCCGGGCGTATACCCTGGTGCTCTGTTCTGCAAAACGTTCCTCCCCGAGACCAATCAGTTTATCCAGCAGATCCGGATAGGAGAGCCCCGAGGCTTCACACATTTTCGGGAACATGCTGATGGATGTGAACCCCGGCATGGTATTGAGCTCGTTGAGGTATATTTCGCCTGTATCTTTATGGATGAAGAAGTCCACCCGGGCGAGGCCGGTGATTTCCGCGGTGCGGTATGCCCTGACGGCTAATTCCCGTATTTTATGGAGGGTCGCTTCGTTCAGGTCCGCCGGAATGAGAAGCGCCGCGCCGTTGGGGTCGTTATATTTCGCGTCGTAGTCATAGAACTGATGAGTGGGAGCAACTTCCCCGGGTGTATAGGCTTCAAAATCCCGGTTGCCGGTGACGGAGCATTCAATTTCCCGGGCGGGGATAAAGGGCTCAATCAGGACTTTGCTGTCCCAGGCAAACGCGTTCCCGACACAGGCTTCCAGTTCTTCCCGTTTGGCCGCAACGCCGGTTCCCACGGATGATCCCGCCGAGGAAGGTTTTATGAACAGCGGATAGGAAAAATCCCGTTCCGCCGTTTCGATCAGGTTCTGCCGTTTGTCCCTGTTTTTCCAGTCCCCGGCTCTGATGCGCAGATAAGGAACCACGGGAAGCCCCGCGTTAAGCCACAGTATTTTCGCGATTTCCTTGTCCATGCCGATGGCGCTTCCCGGAACGCCGCATCCCACATAGGGAAGCCCGGCAATCTCAAACAGTCCCTGGATGGTCCCATCCTCGCCGAAGGTCCCGTGGAGCACCGGAAAAACCGTATCCACCGGCAGGGCTTTTCCGCCAGCCAGCGAAAACGCCCGTTCCCGGCCGCCGCCGGGGATGATGCTCACCCGGCGGTTTTCATCTTTTTTAATGGAAAGCGCGGTACCGCCGCTCCTGATCCGCCGCAGTTCATCATCGTCCTGCAGATACCAGTTTCCTTCTATATCAATACCGATAAGCAGTATCTCGTATTTTGAAGTGTCCAGGTTTTTGGCCACCGAAGCCGCGGAACTCAGGGAAACTTCGTGCTCCCCGGAACGTCCGCCGAATAAAAGGGCAATGGTCTTTTTCATCCTATCCATCCTTCTGCTTCCCGCTGTCTTGAATATAGCCCATTTCCGCCAGGGCCGTTTCCGCTTCGGTTATTTCATCGTACGATACGGTCTTTTCCGCGTAGATAATTGAATTTTCGTGGCCTTTCCCCAGCAGGAGCACCAGATCTCCGGCCCGGGCCAGGGAAAAAGCCCTCCGGATGGCTTCGGGTCTTCCTGGAATAAGGAAAAGGGTCGCGTCTTTTTTCATTTTTTCCCCGGCTTCAAGGCAGCCTGCGGCGATTTCCTCAAGGATGGCCATGGGAACTTCTCCCCGGGGATCCTCATCGCAGAGAACCACCATATCCGACCATTCCGCGGCGATCCGGCCCTGGGCGGGGCGCTTTTTCGTATCCCGTTCCCCGGCGGACCCGAAGACACTGATGATGCGGCCGCCGCCGCTGTTCAGGCGGTGCCGCAGGGGAGGGTATATAGTCTCAAAGGACGAAGGGGTGTGGGCATAGTCCACCAGCACCTCAAAGGGCTGGCCCCGGTCGATCACGGTCATGCGGCCCCGCACGGGCTGGAGTTGGGGTATCAGGGGAATCAGGTCCGCCGCCGGGACATCCAGCATGTTGGATACCGTCAGAAGGGCGGCCAGGACGTTTCCCGCGTTGAATGCCCCGGGCAGGCGGTCCCGGATTTCCAGGACCGCGCCGTCCGCCTGCCTTACCCGGTAACTGCTGCCCCGGCTGCTGCTTTCAATTGAAATTACCGACAGGTCCGCTGGTTTACCCCGGGTACTGAAGGTATAGGTTTTTTTTCCGGTGGCTCCGGCGAAATATCCGGCGCTGGGGTCATCCCCGTTGGCGGCCCCGAAAGCCGGGATCTGCCGCAGGGATGAAGCTATTTCTTTCTCATGGCTGAATCGGTCCAGGGCACGGAACAGGTTGGCCTTATCCTCCCGGTACTGCTCCCAGGTTCCGTGGAATTCCAGGTGCTCATGGGTAACGTTGGTCATTATCCCCGCGTCAAAGGCAACGTCCCCCAGGCGGTTCGTCTTCGGGGAAAGGCCGTGGGAACTGGATTCGAGGACCGCGTATTCCAGGCCGTTCCGCCGCATCTCCGCCAGGTGCCGGTGGACCGTGGTGGCCTCCGGGGTGGTCTGGTGTTCGGGGTTCCATTCCACGGTATCTCCGGTGCAGTACTGAACGGTTGAAACAAATCCCGCCTTTTTCCCCGCCAGCCTGAGAAGCTGGAATACCAGGTAGACCGTGGTGCTTTTGCCTTCGGTTCCCGTAACCCCGATAACCGCCAGATGCCGGGACGGGAAATCATAAAAAGCGTCGGAAACCGGGGACATGGAAAACCGGGAATCCTGAACCCGCAGGTATACGGTACCGTCCCGGTATTCCGGCAGTTCATCCTGATGAACCACCGCCGCCGCTCCCCGCCGTATGGCTTCGGGGATGTAGGTATGACCGTCGGTATGGAGTCCGGGCAGGGCAAAATAGATGCTTCCCGGCTGTATCTTCCGGGAATCGTATTCCAGGCCGGTTATCAGGGGATCCGAAGAACCCTGCCGCCCGGAAAGTCCTGCCCGCCGGGCCGTATCCTCTGTAAAAAAGTCCGAAAGACGGCGTTCCATGGGTGTCATAGTATCCCGGAACCATATTTTAGGTAAAGAGTGGTATTGCGGGGGCTGGGTGTGGAAGTTTTTTTGGGTTTAGAGAAGTACCAATATACAGAAGCATGGTCTGGAAAGGCAGCCGAAACGAGGAACCCAAAGTGGGGGTAGCGTAAGACTTGCCGCCTGCGGCGTCAAGTCTTTTAGGAGTTTTGCTCCGCAAAACTCCATACATAAGGTGGCAAGGCTGGAGCGCAGGGGTCGTGTCCATAGGACACGCGCAGCCCGCGCGAACGGGCAGTACAGAGCCGGTTAAGCCGGAAAGCACCCGTACGTAATGGCAACGCCGGGTGTCAGATAAAAAAGGGTATGAGCGACTTTCGAGGCCGCAGGCCGACACGGAGCCATACCCTTTTTTATCTGACGGGCCCCGCGGACCCGGTCCTCCCCGGGTACTTTCCGGCTTGAGAGACTTTGTGCTCCCCCGCATCATTGACCTCATATTCGGGGGCGGTTATGCTGGGAGTATGTATTCCGCACGGGTAGAAGCCGATTTCGCAGCGGCCCATTTTCTCAGCCATTACCATGGAAAATGCGAAAACCTCCATGGCCATAACTACCGGGTCCTCCTGTGGGTTCGGGGCGAAAGCCTTGATGAGGGCGGTATGCTGGCGGACTTCGGTCTGCTCAAAAAAGCTCTCAGGCAGGTCGTTTCGGAACTGGACCATAGTAATTTGAATGACATATCGGAATTCCGCGGCGACCCCAGCGCGGAACGGATCGCCCGGTATATTTTTACCAGCCTGGAAAAAATGTTCGGGGAATTTTCCCTTGACCCGGCTCTGCTCTGGGCGGTGGATGTGTTTGAGACTCCCACCAGCATGGCCCGGTACGAACGGGGCTAACCGGGAGTACCAAAGCGATTTCGGATTATTCTTCGCCGAACACAGCAGCGGTGAACGTATACAGTTCCGCCCCGGGCTGGCGGTATGAACCGCCGGGTACTCCCGCTTTGACGCAGATATAATCGAGGTACTGATCCCGGTCCCACCCTTGTTCCGCCGGGACCTGGGGAAGCAGTACCCCGGCCCTTCCTCCGTATATGAGATACAGACCGTGGACGCCGACTGTGACGGTCTGCGGATCCGGGCATAACTCCATGGGCGAGAGAACGGAAATCTCAATTGTGCAGCGGTTCAGCTCTTCCTGCCGGAGCTTCCGGAACCGGGGATCGCCGAAGGCGGCTTCCTGCGCCATGGTACGGATGGTTTTTTCCAAAGGCTCGGACGCGGCCATCCTGCCGATGCATCCCCGGAGATTTTTTCCTTCCCGGAGGGTTACAAAGGCGCCGAAGGGCCGAACCAGGGCGGATGTCCCCGCTTCCGCCGCGGCCTGCAGGGCTTCGCTCCGTTCATACTCCGGCGGCCGCTGTTCCAGCCTCGCGGCAATAGCCTCCCGGGCATCCCTGAGCAAGGCCGACTGTTCTTCCTGGGTTATCAGCGTATTCATAGTCCTACACTAGTTCCAGGAAAACGGTGTGTCAACCAGGATACCTGCATTATACCGTTGCCCGGCAAAGAAGCATGGTGTGGCAAGGTCTGAGGGTCCCGCCTGAGGATACGGGCTCTGGCTCCGTGTCGGCCTGCGGCCTCGAAAGTCGCTCAGAGCCCGTATCCTCAGGCACCCCGCGTTACCATTACGGCACCATGCTTCTGTGCCGCTGTTCCTGTGATACAGGTATCCTGGCTTAGCGATACCGAGTTTTCCGGGTCTGTTTCCGGGGTGATGTGCTGCCGGAGAATGAAGGACGGTTCCTGCATACCCCAGGAACCCGGAGTGGGGGGAGTGGAAGACCCGCGAAGCGGGGCTGAAACGAGGGGGAGCAGCCCGCGCGACCGGGCAGTACCGAGCCGGTTAAGCCGGAAAGCACCCGGCCGTAACGGTAGCTCGGGGTGGCATGGAGAAGAGGGTATGAGCGACTTTCGAGGCCGCAGGCCGCTGGGGAGCCATACCCTCTTCCCCATGCCAGGACCCGCAGAACCGGTAAATCCCGGGTGCTTTCCGGCTTGTCAGCCTCGGTGCTCCCCCGCATCCATGGACAGGGCCGCCGGTTTTGGATATGCTCAGGGAAACCATGAAAAACACCCATCACCGCAGAATCTTTACCGATGCGCTGAAATATTCGGTGCCTGTTTTTCTCGGATACATTGCCATCGGAATAGCCTTCGGGCTGCTTCTGGCGGACGCGGGGTACCCCTGGTGGCTGGCCCTGATCATGAGCATAGTGATGTACGCCGGCGCGGGCCAGTATATGGCGGTGGGGCTCTTCGCTTCCGGTGTAAGTCTCTGGGAAGCCGCCCTGGTACAGCTCGTTCTCAATGCCCGGCACATGGCCTACGGGCTGACCATGCACGGCCGTTTCAGCGCCGCGGGCCCTTATAAGTGGTATCTCATTTTTTCCCTCACCGACGAAACCTTTGCTTTGCTGTCGTCCCTGCCCCCGGAAAACGGCGATCCCCGGGACCGGAGCCGGTTTATGTTTTACGTTGCCCTGCTGGACCAGTTCTACTGGATTTTGGGATCGGTTATCGGGGCGGTGGCGGGGACCTTAATTCCGTTCAGCCTCGACGGAATCGGCTTTGCCCTGACGGCTCTGTTTATTGTGCTCATGATAGAACAGATCCTCCAGGTCAGGCAGCCGAAGCCCTTTATCATTGCCGCCGCCGCCGCCGTTGGCACGAGTCTTCTGTTTCCCTCAAGGATTTCCCTGCTTTCAGCGCTGGTAATATCCCTGGTACTGGTCCAGCTTTTCGGCGGCAGCCGGAAAAACGAACCGGGAGGTTCTCCGTGCTGACCCTCACCCAGGCTCTGGCCGCGACCGCGGTTATGGGAGCGGTCATTTTTTTCTGCCGGGCCGCTCCTTTTCTGTTCTTCAAATCCCGGAACCGTTCCGAAGAACCGGGGCAGTCCGGGGCCCGGTCCTGGGAATCCCGTTTCCTCGGCTTTGTGGAAACGGTGGTTCCGCCGGTGGCCATGACGGTTCTGGCCTTTAACGCGCTGGCCGCTCCGTTCTCGGGAGGCATCAGAGACGGCCTCCCGGTTCTGGCCGCGGCGGCGGTTACCGCGGGGCTCCATCTCTGGAAGCGTAATTCCCTGATCAGTATTTTCGGCGGTACCGCCCTGTACATGGTTATAAATAGAATAATTATGCAGTATTTCTTCTGAATTTTGCATAATTATTCTTGACAGCGGCTGTTTTTCTGTGACATTATTTAAATATGAAAACGCAGGATTTACAGGAAACAGCCCGCCTGGCCCATCTTCCTATGGATGAGCAGGAACTGGCCGGCGCGTTTCCAGAGTTTGAGCGTATGCTCGGATTTTTCGCTGCCATGGAAGCAGCCGACGGAGATGGGACTGCCTTTTCGCGCCCCATCGTTGACCTCTCCCGGACCTCACCCTCCGCCGATTCCGGCAATTTCCGCCCCGATAATTCCAATAATAATACCAATAACAATTCCTCCAACGGCCTTAACGAGACCCTCATAAATAATGCAGGGGAACGGAATGGCCGGTTCATTGTGGTTCCCAACGTTTTATAGGGAATCCCCGCTGCCAGCCATTCCAGTATAATTTCACTATTATTTGTTCCGGTTTTAGCCGGATACGTGTTGGAGTACGTATGTCTATATTTACGGTAACCGAAGAATTTAAAGACTATTTCGAATCATGGGAAGCGAAAATAGGCGCTTTCATACAATACGACCTTTCGGCCCCCGGCGCTTCCGGGGAAAAGCCCCAAGAAGATGGGGCTGAGCCGGATGAAGTTCTGCTGCGGGATTCCGCGGAAGCTGAAACCCGGCTCCGGGGGCTGCCCTTCGCGGTGAAGGATAATATTGCCGTGGAAGGTTTTTCCCTGAGCTGCGGGTCGAAACTTCTGGAATCCTTTGTTTCTCCTTATACGGCCACGGCCGCTGCCCGCCTCACAGCCCGGGGCGCCCGGGTAATCGGCAAAACCAATCTCGATGAATTCGGCATGGGATCTTCCACGGATAATTCCGCCATAAAACGGACGAACAATCCCTGGGATACCGGCCGGGTAGCCGGCGGTTCCTCCGGCGGTTCCGCTGCGGCGGTGGCCGCGGGGATGGTCCCCTTTGCCCTGGGTTCGGATACGGGCGGTTCGGTCCGCCAGCCCGCGGCCTTCTGCGGAACCATCGGGCTTAAACCGACCTACGGCGCCGTTTCCCGGTACGGCCTGGTGGCGTACGCTTCGAGCCTTGAATCAATCGGTATCCTTTCCGATACCGTCGGCCGGGCCCGGGATGTGTACGCCGTGATCCGGGGCAGGGATCCCATGGATCAGACCACCGGTGAAATTCCCGGACGATCCCGGTCCCTGTACAGCAGCCCCGGGACCGCCGGGACAATCGGGGTCCTTTCCCCGGAATCCATTGCGCGGGCCCTGGCGGGTCTTTCCGGGCCGGGGGCGGAAAAAACGGGTCTCGAAACAGCGGCCCGGGCTGCGGTTCTTGAGGACGCGGTGGCCCGGAGTTTCGAACTGACGAAGGAACGGTTTTCCCGCATGGGCTATACCCTGACTGAGGTTCAGCTTCCCTGCCTCGCCTACGCGGTTCCGGCGTACTACACCATCGCCGCCGCGGAGGCCAGCGCCAACCTGGCCCGTTTCGACGGCATCCGGTACGGAAAGCGGCCGGCCCGGGCGGAGAATCCCAATGAGCTGGTGGCCCAGGCCCGGGAGACCGGCCTGGGCAGTGAGGTTAAGCTCCGGATACTCCTGGGTACCTTTGTGCTCCGGTCAGGGTTTCAGGACCAGTACTACCTCCGGGCCCAGCGGATCCGGTCGGGGATACGCCGGGAATTCGAAGTCCTCCTGGGGACCGCCGGAGAGCCCGGGCCGTATGACGCCCTGCTCATGCCGGTTTTTCCCACCCGGGCCTTCGGCCGGGACGGCGCGGCGCTGACCCCTTTTATGCAGAAAGCCGCGGACATCTATACCTGCTGCGCCAACCTGGCGGGACTCCCGGCCCTGGCCTTTCCCGCCGGCGCCGAAGGCGGCCTTCCCGTGGGAATGCAGCTTCTGGGCCGGTCTTTTTCGGAATCTGTACTGCTGGATATGGCGGAACAGTATGAATCGGCGTATCCCTTTGACCATCCCGCGGGATACAGATCTTTCTGGAGTTAGCCATGTACCAGTCATTCATTGGATTAGAAGTCCATATTCATTTATTAACCCAAACAAAGGTGTTCTGCTCCTGCCGGTCAGCCTTCGGGGATGAACCCAACACGAACGTATGCCCCGTGTGTTTGGGGTATCCCGGGGTTCTTCCCTCACTCAACCGGGAAGCCCTCCGTATGGGTGCTGTGGTTGCCCGGTCCCTGGGCTGCGCGATTCCCGAAAAAACCTGGTTTGAGCGCAAGCAGTATTTCTATCCCGACATGCCCAAGAATTACCAGATATCCCAGTTCGCCTCACCCCTGGGGCAGAACGGATACCTTGATATAGAAGGAAAGGGCAGCCGGAAACGGGTGCGTATCAGGGAATGTCATCTTGAAGAAGACGCAGGAAAGATGATCCACGCGGGGACGGTGTCGCTTCTGGATTACAACCGGGCGGGGATGCCTCTCCTGGAAATTGTGACCGAGCCGGATCTGGAAACCGGAGAGGAAGCGGAACTGTTCATCCGCCATCTCCGCCGTATCGTCCGGTACCTTGGGGTATGTGACGGAAACATGGAGGAAGGGTCCCTCCGGGCGGACGCCAACGTTTCCATTAACCTCCGGGGCCGCGGACTGGGCAGCAAGGTGGAGATCAAGAACCTCAACTCATCCCGGTTTGTCCGGCTCGGTCTCGACTACGAGATCCGGCGCCAGGAAACCATGCTGGAAGAGGGCAGGGCGGTGGCCCAGGAAACCCGCCTCTGGAATGAAAACCGGGACCGGACCGAACCCATGCGGTCCAAGGAGGACTCCAAGGATTACCGGTATTTTCCCGAGCCGGATCTTCCCGTTTTCGTTCCCGACGTTGAATTCCTCGCGTCCGTTGAGGCCGGCCGTACGGAGCTGCCCCTGGACCGGATGAAACGGCTGGTCCGTACCTGCGGTGTCACCGTTGAACAGGCGGAGCTCATCTGCGACGAAAAGCCCCTGGCGGATTATTTTGAAGCCGCCGCCGCCGAAGCCCGGAACCTTGGTCACGGGGATGATGCTCCAGGGCGTATCGCGGCTTGGCTTCTTTCGGATGTCAAACGGGTGTTGAACCGGGACCGTATTTCACCGGAGACCATTTTTTCCCTGGCCCTCACGCCCAAAAGGCTGGCGGAACTGGCGGGGCTCGTTTCGGCGGGGACGGTTTCCGGAAAAAACGCCCGGGAGGTTCTGGAAGCGGTGCTCGCCGAGGACAAGGACCCGGAGGCCATTATCCGGGAACGGGGCTGGGAGCGGATTACCGACCCGGAACTCATCGCCGGTACTGTGCGTTCGGTCTGTTCCCGGGAAGAAAAAGCCCTTTCCGATATAGCAAAGGCTATGCTCGATGGAAATGAAAAACGCAGGGCCGCTCTGGAAACCTATCTGGTGGGAAAAATCCTCGCCGCCACCGGCGGCCGGGCCGACCCCGGTATAACCCGGACCCAGCTCGGTGTATTTTTAGCGGCATATTCCCCGGACCGGTAATTTATTTATAAAGGAAAACAGTATGCGTACATTGGCAAAAGATATTCGCCCGGCGGCGGAACGCTCCGGGGACACTGTGGAAGTATACGGCTGGGTTCACCGAATCCGTGAGCTCGGCGGAATCGTTTTTATCGTTCTCCGGGACCGGTCGGGGCTGGTCCAGCTTGTGCTGGAAGAAAAACCGGATCTTACCCTGGAATCGGTGATCCGGGTATCGGGCATTCCCGCGGTAAATCCCAAGGCGCCCGGCGGGGCGGAAATCCGGGTTCTGGAATACGAATGCATATCCCGGGCATCCGGCGATCTGCCCTACCAGGTAAACGGGGACGTATCGAAGACAGGTCTCGAAACTATCCTGGATCACCGGCCGCTTTCCCTGCGGAATCCCAAAATCCGGGCTGTTTTTGCGGTGCAGTCGGCAATAATCGAAGCTTTTTCCGGATATCTCCGGGACCATGATTTTACGGAAATCAAAACCAGCAAACTCATCGGCGGCGGCACCGAGGGCGGCACCGGGCTTTTTACGGTGGACTATTTCGGCCGGAAAGTCTACCTCGCCCAGTCCCCGCAGTTTTATAAGCAGACCATGGTCGCCGCCGGCTTTGAACGGGTTTTTGAGGTGGCCCCTGCCTACCGGGCGGAAAAACACGATACCCCGCGGCATCTCAACGAATACGTTTCCATGGATGTTGAAATGGGCTTTATCGAATCGGAAAAGGATCTTATAGAACTTGAAAAGGGGCTTCTTGCCTATATTTTCGATGCTCTCAACCGTAAAAACAGCGTTGATCTTGCCCTGTGGGATGCGCCGCCCCTGGATCCCGGCTCCGTTTCCAGGGCTCCGACCGTGCCCTACGATGAAGCCCTCCGGATTGCCGCCTCCCGCGGCGGGCCGGGGGGACAGGCTCCGGAAAAAATGTTTGACCTCAACCCCGAAGCCGAACGGCTCCTCTGTGACTGGGCCCAGGATGAATACGGTATCGGCCTTGTTTTTGTTAATGAATTCCCCCGGCGGTCCCGGCCGTTTTATACCTATCCTCTGGACGAAGGGCGGACCATGAGCTTTGACGCCCTGTTCCGGGGCCTGGAAATTACCACCGGCGGCAGGCGGCAGGAGAACTATCAGGCTATTCTGGAGGTTCTGCCGAAATTCGGGCTCACGTCGGAGGGCCTGGAGGATTACCTGGCAATTTTCAAATACGGCTGCCCGCCCCACGGCGGATTTGCCATCGGATGCGAACGGCTTACCCAGAAAATCCTCGGCCTTGCCAGCGTCAAGGAAGCCAGCCTCTTCCCCCGGGACCGCAAACGGACCGCACCATAACCATGCCGGACGTCTTTTCACCTTCAACGGCAGGGTACCTGCGTATGTACCCCGAAATGGCAAAGAAGCATGGTGGGAGAATGTCCTGTGGGGGCCTTGCGGCGGGTCCGGTTTCTTTTGCATAATAGAAGTACCAGAGAATTCGGAGGAACCTATGACTTCATCCTTTAACCCGGAAGAGCTTGCTGAATTTGCCCGGTATTACGGCTTCCATTACGATGTGTGCGATCCCGCGGTACTGGTGCGGGACATCAAGATCGACATGGAACGCGGTCTCCGGGGACAGCCGTCGAGCCTTGCCATGCTTCCGTCGTATCTCCGCCCGATTTCTCAGGTTCCGCCGGGGAAAAGTGTTATCGCCCTGGATGCCGGCGGGACCAATCTCCGTTCCGCCCTGGTCCGTTTTGATGAAAACGGAAACATTGTTGCCGAAGGCACCCGCAAGGCTCCCATGCCCGGGACCAGGGGCCCGGTAAGCGCGGAGCAGTTTTTCGATGAAATCGCGGATCTGGTAATTCCCTTCCTGGAGGATACCCGGGATATCGAGGGCATTGGTTTCTGTTTTTCCTATCCCATGGAAATGACCCAGGATTCCGACGGAATCCTGATCGGTTTCAGCAAAGAAGTGGACGCTCCGGATGTTATCGGAAAAGCCATCGGCTCCGGGCTCCGGGAAGCCATTGCCCGCCGGGGGAAACAGGCCCCTGAACGGATAGTGCTGCTTAATGATACGGTTTCGACTTTGCTCTGCGGTCTGGCGGAGCTTCCCTCCAACGGCGGCCGGTGGCAGGGGGAGGATAAATACGGAATCCCCGGCGGTCCCGTGATCGGATTTATCCTGGGGACGGGGATAAATATCGCCTATCCGGAAAAACAAATACCGAAAATAGGCTTCGATTCAGCCTCGGCCCCCCAGGTTGTGGTCTGTGAAACAGGAAACTTTACTTCCCGGTACCAGGGAATTCTCGACCGGAGCTACGATGCCACCACGAAAAATCCCAGCGGCTATACCTTCGAAAAGGCCACCGCCGGCGCGTACCTGGGGCCGCTGTCCCTCTTTATTCTTAAACAGGCTGTCCGGGACGGGGTTATCCGTTTCGGGAAATCCGAGGAATTGCTGGCCATGGAAACTCTCCAGACCAAGGATCTCAACGCCTTTATGCACGCGCCTCTGGCCGCGGAAGGCCCTGTGGGATCGCTGTTCAGCCTGGATGAACGGGATGCCCTGGCTTCCCTGGTTTATACCGTATCCCTTATAACCGAACGGGCGGGCATGTTTGCCGCCGCGGCCCTGACAGCGGCGGTTAAACAGATCGGGGAAGGGTACGATCCCTTTGTTCCGGTGCGTATCGCCGTTGAGGGAACCACCTATGTGGTCTACAAGGGGATGCGGGAATCCCTTGAATCCCACCTCCATACCATGATGTACGCCGAAAAACCCCGGAACTATATGATTTCGCCGGTTGAGCAGGCGTCCCTTTTCGGCGCCGCGGTGGCAGCTCTGTCAAACTGATAAAATTAAGGCGATGAAGAAAACAAAACGTTAATATTTCTTGACGGCAGCTGTATTTTGGGGATACATTTATATCAGTGAAATACTGTACTATTTTTAATATTTATGAACTATTTTCAGAAAATTTTTTCTGAAAGATCGTTAAAAATCTGACCGGGGTTTTGATATGGAATTAGATACAAGACTGGAACTGCTCTTATCCAGCGGAACGATTTCTGAAGAAGTAGTCGAAACTGTCCGCAAAGTGATTCAGCGAATGAATCATCATTGGAAAATCCCCCTGACCGAGGAAAACGGAAGCCGGCTTATTACCCACCTGTCGGTGGCGCTCATGCGTTTAAAACGGCATGAAAATATCCGGGCCATGGAACCGGGTACCTACGAAGAATTCAAAAACACCCCGGTTTTTCCCAAAGCCCAGGAGATAGCCGACGATATTATTGCCTTTACCGGGATCGAAATCCCCGAATCCGAGCGGGAGTACCTCAACGCAAATGTATGCCTCATCCTGGAGGATGAGTAACCAGCCATAAAAAAGGCTATCCGTAACGGATAGCCTTTTTTATGCCCATTCCCCTGATTATTTAGGGAACAGTTTTATCACATACAGAATGTTGACGATGATACCCATACTTATTGCACCGATAGGACCAATAGCCATTGAGGAGATAGGCTTTTTGGAGTTCTGGTTCAGGAAGTGAAGTCCCACGACCCAGATGTAACCGATGGTCGGCGCTATGGCGTTGGCGGCCATCATACCGCCGACGAGCAGCGAAATATCGAGGATTTTGCTCATGGCGGTTCTGGTGTTGTCGCCGAGCTCCTTCATTCCGGGGAAGCGGTCCAGACCTTTGGCGATAAAGCCGAGGAGCAGTACCTCAATCGCCATGATCAGCGCGCCCACAAAGAAGGATCCCACCATTCCCATGATTCCCATATTGATGAAAAGAATAGCCGGAACGTGGACTGCCTTGGTTCCCGCCGGGGAGTAGACCCCGGAGATTATTGCGGTGGTCATAACCAGAGGGATGAAACCCAGACACCGGCCCAGGGCGACAATCGCCGCTTCACCGTACCGGCCTTCCGCGGTCAGCGTCAGGGATGCGGGGCCTTCCGCGATGAGAAGCAGGGTCGTGGCCAGGGCGACAATACCGCCGGAAATAGCCAGGATCAGTAAATTCTTCTTTATCCGGTCGATGTTTTTTTCGAAGACCGCGAAAGCCGCGGCAGCGCTGCCTTCGGTTCTCTTTGACGTCCGGGCGGCCACAAAGACCATGGCCACAATTCCGAAGAGCAGTGCCGTACCGTCGGAGTTAAGAGCAATGTTTACATCTTTGATGGTGAATTTTCCGAAATGGAAGGTCACGTGTTTTACCAGCATGGTCAGGGCCAGCACGATTATTCCTTTCAGGGCATTCGTCTGGTACGCCACCGCCAGGGCCGGGAACACACAGAACAGGATAACAATCAATCCCCCTACGGTGCTGAGGCTTCCCAGGAAGTCGATGGGCATCAGCGCGAAAAGGTTGATAACCGTCTGCATCCCGAACATCAAGAGTACGCCGAACGCCGCCCCGATGGCCGTGGAAAGGATCATACCCTTCGTGTCTTCCTTGAACAGCGCTCCGATAATATCACAGGCAAGCATGATGGTATGGACAATGATTATCCGTCCCGCAATGGAGGTAGGAAGACCGAACCCGATAACCAGGCCGAAGGACAGCGCAAAACTCGTTGCGAACAGGGTTTTGCGGTCAATCTCGCCGTTGAGGTACGGTCCGTACATGGGCCTGGTTCCGTCATTGAATACGGCGATATTCTGGTTTGCCAGATACGCGCATATTCCGCCAAGTGCTGCCATAACGAGAACCGTTAAGACATTGATATCAAACGCCATGAAGCTCCCTCCTTATAGGGGTGTTTTATTTTTCTGATATTGCCTGCAATATCAGCGGTATCACTTTTTCCGCATCGTAGTTGACGAAACCGAAAGCGATCTTGCCCGCCTTAACCGCGGCGGTAATTTCCTCCTGGCTGAGAACTTTTCCGGGCATACTGACGGAGATGCATTTATCCCTGCCCATAAGACCCATGGTAATTCCCAGGGCTCCTCCGGCTCCGGTCGCGCAGGATCCGAAATAATAATCAGCCTGGCCGTTTTTCAGCGCCATGGTTGCCTCAATATCGCTCATAACGGAAACTTCAGCGTTTCCGTCTGAATACTTTTTAAGCAGCCCTTCAATGACCTTTTTATCCATCTGGCCGCCAACAACAAATTTCATAGGATTTAATCCTCCGGTATAATGAATTGCACAGAACAGTTCCAACATGCAACCCGATTATGTCAACTGTAATCGGGTTTCATTTAAGCTGTCAAGGAAATTTTTCTGTTGACGGGATCTTTATTAGGATTTATATTGAAATTACCAATATTCAGAATATTGAATAATCAAATTCGGCTGGGGTATGTATGGGACTTGAAGATCGTTTGAAAATACTGCTTTCCGGGAATCTTATTTCCGATGACGTGTACCATTCCATGCAGAAAGTTATTAACCGCCTCAGCGATAAATGGGGTATTGCCCTCAATGAGAAAAACGGAAGCCGGATTGTGACCCACGTGGCAATGGCTCTGATGCGCATCAGCCGGAACGAAGAAATTTCACCTCCTGAACACGATCTTCTGGATGAATTCCGGGACTGTGAGGGCTTTCACAAAGCTGTGGATATGGCCGACGATCTGACCGTCTTTGTTCCGATGGAACTTCCCCGGTCTGAGCGGGATTACCTGATAATGCATCTTTGTCTTATTCTGGAAGACTTATGAAAGTCAAAGAGGAGCTCCTCAACAAAAACGGTCTCGCGATAATGAAACTGGCAGGGGAACTCGGTAATTACCGTTCCGGCGACCGCCTTCCCCGGGTCACGGATCTGGCTAAAAAGATAGATCTTTCCGTGGGGACAACCCAGTACGGGCTGAACTACCTCAAGGAGAAACACGTTGTATCCCTGGTCCCCCGGGGCCACATGGGGACATATATAGATTTCCTTAACTACGATACCCTGCAGGAGTACGCGGGAACCACCACAAAGGCCTGTGTCATGCCCCTGCCGTATTCCCTGCGGTATGAGGGACTCGCCACGGCGTTTTCGGAATACGGCAACGCGAAGGGGAAATTTTACGTTGCCTTTATGAACGGTTCCGGCCGGCGGGTAAAGGCGCTCCTGGAAAAACGATACGACTGCGCCCTGCTTTCGCGCATGGCCGCGGAGGAAAATATTAACCAGGGCGCGGCGATTGAAATTGCCGCCGCCTACGGTCCCAAATCATTCCTCGAAAACCATGTTCTTGTGCACAGAACCAAAACCGCGTCCCGGATCAGGACAATCGGACTCGATAAGGAATCCCTTGACCAGGTTCTGCTGTCCGGCAGTTTTCTCAAAGACCATCCGGGGATAAAGGTCATCAATCTTCCTTATACGCATATTATCAAACGGCTTCTTGCGGGAGATGTGGATGCGACCCTCTGGAATGTGGACTATATAAAAGAGCACCATCCGTCACTTCAGTTTTCTGAAATCTCCCTTCCCATTGATCACGATACACTCACGGAGGCTGTGCTGGTGGTGCGCGCCGGAGATGCCGCCACATCGGACTATCTCTCGAGGCATTTGCCCAAAAAGAAAATTCTTAAGTGCCAGGAGGCGGTCCTCACAGGCCGCCGTATTCCGGAATACTGAGAGGTGTACCATGACGTATATGCATGAACATGTGCGGATTGACCTGTCCCGGGAAAAGGGTGACCCGGACTGTCTTCTGGATGAGTTTGACCATATCGCCGGTGAACTGCGGGATCTTTCTTCCCGGGGACTGCGCCGTATGGTGGATATGTCCTGCCGGGGAATGGGGCGTGACTACGGGTATATTGACCGGCTGGAGGAAGAAACCGGTATAGAGATACTTGTTTCCGCGGGATTTTATAAGGAGCCTTTTCTGCCTGAAGAGGTGTATTCCTCCGGTGAGAAGGAACTGGCAAAACTCCTTATCGGGGATATTGAAAATGGCGCCGAAGGTTCTCCCAGAAAAGCCCGCATCATCGGAGAAATAGGGTCAAGCCTGAATACAATGACCGATGCCGAACAGAAGGTTTTCCGGGCGGCAGCCGCAGCCCATGGGGAAACGGGGATTCCCGTTTCGACCCATACAACCCTGGGAACCCTGGGATACGAACAGGTACAGCTTCTTAAGAAACTCGGGGTCGAGCCCGGAAAACTTATAATCGGCCATCTGGATCTGGCGGATGATCTGGATCTTATTTTCCGGGTGCTTGATGAAGGGGTATATGTGGAATTCGATACCATCGGAAAAATAAAATACCTTCCCGAAGAACGGCGGGTCGCGTTTATCAGGGAATGCTGCAGTCAGGGATATTCCGGGCAGATTCTTCTGTCCATGGACATTACCCGGCGCAGCCATCTGAAAGCCAACGGCGGAATCGGCTACGCGTATCTTCCGGATGTTTTTCTTCCGCTGCTGGTGGAAGCCGGGGTTTCTGATTCCAACATAACGGATATGCTGGAGCGTAACCCGGCTGCGCTTCTGGGGGAGGTTGTTTGAATGAAGACTTTTCCGCTTCCCGCGCTAAGTGTAAGAGAGGCCGCCGGGCTCCAGTTTTCCCTGGTTGACGCCATTACCCGCCATTTCCCCGGTGCTGTTTTTTTCTCCGGCGGCGACCTTGGGCTCGTTCCCGGTCTCGGCCGCCCCGCCGCAACCAAACGGACGGAAGAAACCCTGGCTGATTTTTTCGGTCAGGAGGATGCGGTCCTGGTCCGGGGCGCGGGAACCGGGGCGATCCGGTCCGCGCTGGGGGCGGCCTTCAGTTCCGGCGGAAAGATCTTCATCCATGACGCTCCGCCGTACCCAACAACGGGATTGACCTTTGAGCAGATGAACCTGACGGCTGTCCCCGGAGATTTCAACACCAGTGCCGGCGATCTGTATGAACGGTCGGACGCCGACGGGGCGCTGGTCCAGCTTGCCCGCCAGAAACCGGATGATTCATACGATTATGAGGAAATTATCCGGCTTTTCAAAACAGCCCATCCCGATAAGCCGGTTATAACCGACGACAATTACGCCGTAATGAAGGTCCCGAAAATCGGCTGCCAGGCCGGCGCCGATCTGAGCTGCTTTTCACTGTTTAAACTCCTGGGCCCCGAGGGTATCGGCTGCGTGACCGGAAAAAAATCGTATGTCGAAAAAATCAGGGCCACGCATTACTCCGGCGGGGTACAGGTCCAGGGACCGGAAGCCCTTGAGGCTCTCCGTTCCCTGGTATACGCTCCGGTAGCACTGGCGCTCCAGGCGGAGGTCTGCGGGGAAGTCGCGGAACGGCTTAAGAGCGGGGAGATCCCCGGGATAAAAGATGCCTTTGTCGTCAACGCCCAATCCCGGGTTGTGGTGGCGGAACTGGAAAAAAAGGATGCGAGAAAAGTTCTCGAATGTGCCGAACGTTTCGGGGCGGCCCCGTATCCGGTGGGCTCCGAATCGCGGTACGAGATTGCGCCGCTTTTTTACCGGGTGTCCGGAACCTTCCTCAGAAGCGACCCAGGACTGGCCACCCGGATGATCCGGATCAATCCCATGCGCGCCGGAGCCGGCACGGTCATGGATATACTCCGCCGTTCAATCGAGGAGGCATAGAAAGTATGTTCCTCCGTTTTCTCAGGACTCATAACCCAGAACTTATTGACAGCGCAGCGTATTTCCTCGGGAACGGTTTTATTGAACCGGATACCTATGTCCTTGATATGGATGCCATAGAGTCCAACGCCGGCCGTCTTCTGGACACGGCGCGCGAAAACGGTGTAACCCTTTATTGTATGGCCAAACAGGTTGGCCGCAATCCGGAACTGTCCAGAAGAGTGCTTGCCTGTACTGCCTCCGGCGGGAAACTGGGCGCAGCCTCCGGGGCCGGGCGGTTTTCCGGTATGGTGGCGGTCGACTTCCGGGAAGCCCGGACCCTCCGCGCCGCGGGACTGCCTGTCCGTCATCTCGGCCATCTCGGCCAGCTTCCGAAGGGATTCATCCGGGAAGCTTTGGAAATGAAACCCGAAGTTATCACCGTATATTCCCTTGAAAAAGCGGCGGAGATTTCCGCTGTTGCCGCGGATGCGGGTATGGTCCAGGATATTCTGCTGAGGGTATGGGATGACGGGGATATTTTTTACAGCGGCCAGGAAGGCGGTTTCCCGCTGGAGGATCTCAGGAAAAACGCGGAAGCCCTGAAACAGTTCAAGGGTATACGGATAGCGGGGGTAACCTCTTTTCCCTGTTTCCTGTACAGCGAAGAAAAACAAAAAGCCCTGCCCACCCCGAACGCCTATACCATAGGACGGGCCGCGGATATACTCCGCTCAATGGGAATAGATCTGTCCCAGATAAATATGCCTTCCTGCAACTCGCCGGCGACTATACCCATCGCGGCCGGCCTGGGCGCGACCCACGCTGAACCGGGGCACAGCCTAACCGGAACAACTCCGGATAATCTTACCGATCCCGATCCTCTGATTCCGGCGATGGTGTATGTCACTGAAATTTCCCATGGCCACGGCGGCGGTTCCTACTGCTACGGGGGCGGCCATTACCGCCGGGGCAATGTCCGCTGCGCGTTGGTCCGCAGCGCCCGGGGATATGAGGAAACAGCCGTGGAGACACCCCCCAGTGAATCCATAGATTACTACTTCCAGCTTCGGGGAACGTACCCCGTATCGTCTCCAGTGTTTATGGCTTTCCGGACCCAGATATTCGTTACCCGGAGCAGGGTAGCCCTGGTGGAAGGCTGTTCCCGGGGTAAGCCGTCACTGATCGGTATATGGGATGCCCAGGGAAATCCAATAAGCGAAGGCGGCGGGTCATGAAACGGTTTATCGTGATTGTTCTGGACGGCTACGGAATCGGCGCTATGGATGATGTTCCCGCCCTCAGACCCCAGGATACCGGCGCGAATACGGCGCGGCATATTTTTGAGGCGGTTCCCGGGCTCAGGCTTCCGGTTCTTGAGGCGCTGGGATTGGGAAACGCCCTTACGGCTTCGGAGCGGGACGGAAATGTGAACCGGCCCCTGCCCGGAAATATTTCGCTCTCCGAAAACTGCTGCTATGGTTTTCACCGGCTCGCGCATTTCGGAGCCGACACATTCTGGGGGCACCAGGAACTGATGGGCACAAAACCGCTGCGGGGCGAATCGGCTCCCATCCGCGTCCAGCTTCCGGAAATAAAAAAAGCCCTGGAGGCCGCGGGCCACAGTGTCCGGTTTTATACCGGCGGACGGGATGAACCTAACCTGTCCCGGCCCGGTGCGGTATCGGGGATACTGGTCGTGGATGAAGCCGTTACCATCGGGGATAATCTCGAAACCGATCTGGGAAACAACTACAATGTGACCGCTGCTTTGGATAGCATGCCCTTCGAAAAGGTCCGCGCCATCGGCGCCATTGTCCGGTCTCTGGTCCGTTCTTCCCGGGTTATAGTATTCGGCGGAGAGGGGGTTACCCTCGGGGATATTCTTTCCGCTTACGAGCATCAGGGTGAATATGCCGGTGTAAGCGCCCCCCGGTCGGGGGTATACCGCAAAGGGTACCAGGTTGTCCATCTCGGATACGGCGTCGATCCTTCGGTCCAGGTACCGGCGCGGCTTGCCGCGGCGGGTTTGCCCACGGTATTAATCGGAAAGGTTGCGGACATTGTGGAAAACCCTTCCGGGAAGTCCATTCCCGGGGTGGATACCGAAGAGATGCTCCGGGCGGGGGAGGCGGCTCTGGATGATCTTTCCGAAGGGTATATCTGCATTAACGTCCAGGAAACCGATTTATCCGGACACCGGGAGGACAGCCAGCTCTACGCGGAAAAACTGCGTCTTGCGGACCGGGGGATTTCCGGTATTATGAAAAAGATGGAGGAGCATGATATTCTGGTGGTTACCGCCGATCACGGCAATGATCCGACCATAGGACACGCCCAGCATACCCGGGAAAAAACTCCGGTTCTTGTATACGGTTCAAAAATAACACCGGGTTTTATAGGTCCCCGGGAAAGCCTTGCGGATACAGGCTGTACCGTATGTGATTATTTCGGCGCTCCGTTTCCGGAATTCGGAGCTTCATATCTTCAGCACATAGTAAAAATCCGGCCCAACCAGCCGGTCTAACAAACAGGGGGAAGCAATGGTACAGAAGGAATTTACAATTACCAATCAAAACGGACTCCATACCCGTCCCGGGAATGACTTCGTAAAAACAGCGAAACAGTTTTCCTGTGCCATAACGCTGACAAAAAACGGCATTGCCGTTGACGGGAAAAGTCTTCTGAAAATAATGAAGTCGAATATCGTAAAAGGTGATACAATTCTCTTAACCTGTGACGGAGAGGATGAGGTGCAGGCCCTGGAAGCAATGGGCAGCTTCCTTGCTTCATTAAATGAATAGATAAGGAATTTATATGCGATACCAGGGAATCGGCGCTTCGGACGGCGCCGTGGTCGGTAAAACCGTTACGTTTCGGCATCATGATCCGCTTCATACTAAAACAGTTGATTTCCATTCCCAGGGTGTAGAAATTGAATTGAGCCGTTTCCGGGAAGCCCGTCAGCGTATTTTCGATGACCTTACATCCATGGCCTTGGAGGCGGAAAAGAAATTCGGAAAAAACGAGGCAGGAATTTTTGAAGGTTACGCGGAAATCCTCATGGATAATGAGATTGAGGAGATGACCCTGAGCTTTATTGAGGAGGGGTACAACGCGGGTATGGCGGTTAAGAAGGCCATCGATATGATCGCCGAGGAATTCGAAGCTCTGGACGACGACTATATGAAGGAACGGGCCGCGGATATCGCCGATATCGGCAGGCGGATGGAAGCGGCAACCTCCGGGGAAGAACAGATTCATCCTCCGGTTCTTACTGAACCCTGCATCCTTGTGGCCGATGATCTAAGTCCCTTTGAGACCGTTAAAATAAACCATAAATACCTCCAGGCCCTGGTGGTTGACCTCGGAGGCAACACAGGCCATGTGGCGATCCTTGCCCGGTCATTGGGGATACCCTGCGTGGTGGGACTGAAAAACGCGTCCCTGTCGGTGGAAGACGGAATGGTCTGCGGTGTTGACGGCGGATCCGGTCTGTTTATTATCAATCCTGACCAGGCGATGATTGACTTACTGCGGAATACCGAAAAAGAACGGATCCGGAAAATGGATGCCCTTACGAAAAAAGCGGCCGAGCCGGCGCTGACCCGGGACGGGAAGAAGATTGCGGTCTGCGGGAATATCGGTTCCTTTGAGGAAGGAAAAAACGCCATGGCCCACGGCGCGGACGGCATCGGTCTGCTTCGGACCGAGTTTCTGTATATGAACCAGGACACCCTTCCTTCCGAAGATGAGCAGTACGAACGGTACCGTGAAATTCTGGATACCCTTGAGGGCCGGACCCTGACCATCCGTACTTTGGATGTGGGAGGGGATAAGGAATATCCCGTTCTCGGTCTCGGAAAGGAACAGAACCCTTATCTCGGATACCGGGCTATCCGGGTGGGTTTAAGCAAACCCCACATTCTGAAACCCCAGCTCCGGGCGATCCTCCGGACTTCCGCTGCGGGACCGGTGGAGCTCATGTTCCCCATGGTGGTTTCCTGCGGTGAACTGCGGCAGCTCAAGGCTGTTCTGGCGGAATGCCGGGCGGAGCTGGAGAACGAATCCGTTCCCTGCGGAAATCCGGCGGTCGGTATCATGATTGAAACACCCGCCGCCGCGGTCATGGCCCGGGATTTAGCCGGGGAATCGGATTTTTTCAGCATCGGTACCAATGACCTGACCCAGTACACCCTTGCGGTGGACCGTGGAAATCCCCTGGTCGCCGGACTGTATGATCCTCTGGATCCCGCGGTGCTCCGGCTTATTGCCATGACCTGCGAAGCGGCTCAGGAAAAAGGAATCCCCGTGAGCATGTGCGGTGAACTGGCTGCGGACGGAAAAGCCGCGCCGCTGCTTATCGGGATGGGCCTTGAAAAACTGAGCGTTTCCTCCTCCCGGATTCCCGAGATAAAGGAGATCCTCAGAGGTATTGATACGGTTTCCTGCCGTGAGCTGGTCGGCAAAGTCCTGACCTGTTCGGATGCGGCCGGGGTCCATGCCCTGGTTGGTGCCGCCTTATAGGAAGGGGCCTCTTCTTTTTTCGGTTACCGCGGGAAGGACATGGTGGATATCCATACTGCGGTTATCGGCGGTAATGCTTGTGTTTCCCTGTTCCGCGGCGGTAAGCCGGTTGATTTCATGGAGCTCCGGCCGGTATTCAAAATGCATGGTATCGAAGAACTCCCATTTCCCGCCCCAGACAAATCCTTCATATTCAAATGCCCGGATCACCGGATCCGGCGGTTTCCACCGGCCCGCCAGGGGGATTACTATCCAATCACTGTTGCGGGCCTGTTCCCACTGCCAGTATATCGCCTTTCCTCCGAGTCTTTTCGGCTGGATATCAACAGCCAGACCCCAGCTGTGGTAACTCATTCTGCTTGTCCCCTGGATTTCCCGCCAGTTGTATCCCCCGACGGATGCGATGGAGGCGAGGAATGCCACTGTTTCCGCGTCACCGGCCGCTCCAGCCTTTACCACCCTGTCGACGCGTTTTAGCGGTTCCGCTATGTCCTTATGTACTGTGACGGCGAATCCGAAAAGGGAAATTCTCACAAGGTTCGCTTCAATTTCCGGTCTGGTTGTGCCGCCGTAGAGGATTGACGTGAAGCCGCGGTGGTGGCTCAGGTTTTCATACTTCGCTTCCCGGTTTATTTCTTCCCGCAGTTCCCTGATCTGCTGTTCATTGTACTTTCCGGGATCAGGGATTTCTCCGGGATACGGATAAAAAGAATGGGGCCTGTATGATTCCCATCTACCGCTGATATCAACCGGCAGGATTCTTCCGCGGGCCCAGGCAAACACCGTCTCTTCCGCCTGGATAAACCACTCCCCGCCGGAATACTGCACGCTCCTGATCTTTTCGGGAAACGTATGTTTATACGCCTGGAATACCATCTCCGCGCCGGGTTCCTGGGAAAACAGTATTCCCGGAAATACCAGCGCCAAGCAGATAAGGTAAGAATATTTCATAAGCTTAATTCTGCGGATTACTCAAAAGAAATGCCGGCGTAATAATAAACGGACTGTGTATCTTCATCTTTTATACAGATTACCGAATCGGGGGAACTGTGAACAGCCCTGCCGCCCAGCAGCCCGCTTCCGAGCAGCGCCGCCGTTACGGGAGCTCCGCAGGCGCTTATTTTTCTCCGGCGGAACGCGTCCAGCAGGGGTTTCGGTTCTTTTTCCGAGACGAGCCGTATGAACAGCGCCGCCTCTTCCGCCGCTTCTTCCGCGTTTTCCGACACAGCCGCGTTGGTGGAAATCACAAAAAGCGTATTTTCCATTATCGGCTCAAAAACTATCCGGAGCGCTTTAGCCAAAGCCGATATAAGCACCGGACGGCTTCCACCGAGCAGGACCGGTATGATTGAGGCTTCAGGGAAAATATACTGCACAAACGGAAACAGGACTTCCATCGAATGGTCCCTGAGATGGGGAATATCGTTCAGTTCAAAAAGAGTGGAACAGGATATGAGGTCATTGCACAGGGCTTTGTTTACCCGCAGAAGCCCCAGGGGAGTTTCAAAATAATCCGAATCCGAAACAAAAAGTCCCTGTTCCGGGCCGTTATGGACACTACCGAGGATTACCACTTGTGATACCCCGGAGCTGCCTTTTTTCTTGGGAACCCTTCCGGTGGTACGGAGAAACGCCGCCGCCGCGGCCGCTCCGGAAAGATTCCAGGCTGCGTGGGGTGCAAGGACCGCCGCCGCCCGGGCACCGGTACCCGATTCCAGCCCGAAAGAACACAGCTCCGATGTGATATCCTGTTTTTCTTCGGGATAGAAAAGTCCCGCGACCACCGCCGAACGGATTTTAGCCTCCGGATAAACATCCTGCACCGACATACTACTATATTGTATGACGCATGTTCTGGGGGCGCAAGTTATTAACTATAAATTTATATAATTTTATGAAGAAAATTATTTCTCGACCCTGCATTGCTCGAGTTCCCTGAGGCGGGACTCTTCCAGTTTTATATGAAGGTTTTTCTCCTGGGTGGGTATAACCAGACCTTTGGGGCCGTTTTTTGCCCGGCGCAGGTATTTGACGGGAGTATAAAACAGATCGCCCTCACCGGCATTGCGGCCCTTGGAATAGAATATCGCCAGGGTAGCGGCATCCAGGAGAATGTCCAGGGGAACACTTTTTCCCGGCCGCTGCTTTATAAACACATAGGAACCGGGATAATTCCGGGCGTGGAGCCACAGGTCATTTCCCTTTACGTATCTGCGGAGGAGGGCGTCATTTTCCGACGCATCCCTGCCGACAATAATCAGCCAGTCCCGCCTGCGGAAGCTGAGGCCCGGCCGCTTTGTATCCCCCGGCTTGGGGGCTGCCCTGACCTGGGTACCGGCGGATTTAATCAGTTTGTGGAGTCTCAGGGGGTTCGTTTCCGCGAGAGTCGCCGCCATGGAAGCTTCCAGCCGGTTTATTTCTTCCCTGGTGCTTTGTATTTCAGCCCTGATGTCTTCGATTCCGTTTTTAGCCTTGCGGTACTGCTGGTAATACTGTTCCGCTGAAACGGAGGGCTTTTTTTTGGGATCCAGTTTTATCCGTACCTGTTCCCCGGTATAAAAGCTCACCGTGTCCAGCCATGCCGCGCCGGATTCTATGGTTCCAAGGTTTGCCATGATGATATCACCGTATTCCTTGAACTTGCCGGCTCCCTGGTATTCTTCCTCTTTTGACTGCAGACTTTCCAGCGCTCCCTGGATTTTGTTTATCCTCCGGTCGTAGAGCCTGCGGGCCTGTTCACGCAAAGCCTCCAGGGACAAGGCGCCGCCGTGCTCCGCGTACCAGGCGTCAATCTTTTCATTGAAGGAACCTTCCCCGGGCAGATCCCTGAGGGTAAATTCCCGGCTTCCGTTGTCCCTGGTGGGTCCGGTCTGATCCGCCGGTTCATAATGTCCGCCGGTCACTTCTCCCCGTTTCGGGCTCCGCCGCATGGCGTCAAGGACCGTACCGGCTTCGTCGGTTACGATTACATTGGCCGCGTTGGACCATAACCGTAGGTACATAAAATAGGAGTTTTTCCCCTGCAGCAGCAGGAGCCGTACAATGCGGTCTTCACCCAGCTGTACCGCCTCCGCGATACGGCAGTTAAGAATCCGGGATTTGAGAAATTCCGCGAAACGCAGAGGTTTTTCGTTTTTCGGAACCGCCCGGAATGTTTCATGGATCCGGCATGCTCCGGGAGTCAGGGCTATGAGCAGGGTTTTTGTTTTCCCTTTTCCGTGAATCTGCAGTGCCAGTACATCATAGGTGCTTTGTATTATTTTCTGAACCTGTGAACCGGGGAGGTCCAGCTCGGACAGTATGAGGTTTATTTCTTTCCAGTTCAGTGACATGGTTTTCTCCTTCCATATCCTACAGGAGTGCCGGTGTTTATGATAGGGGCGGGCCGCTGGAGGCAGCCGATGATAACATGCCCCGGCGTTTCTGTGTGTTCAAATTCCCGGTACAGCTCTTACCATCATAAGTATATCCGTCTTATTGAATATATCGATAATCGTCAATGTGTAATAACCGCCGTTCATTGGTGAAAGAAATTATTTTTTTTTGAAAAGAAAAAATACCGGCCTGGCTTGTCTACTTTTTTCCGAACCGGGGCAGCTCCTCAAGAAAGTCTTCCAGCTGCTTAACCCGTTCCCGGTTGACCGTATACTTTACCCACTGCCCATCCTTGCGGCTGTTGGCAAGGCCGCAATCGCAGAGCATTTTCATATGATAAGACAGGGTTGGCTGGGTAATATGTACCTCTTCCAGAATATTGCAGGCGCACCGTTCCTCATCAGAGAGCAGCGTATAGATTTTTAACCGTGTCTCATCGGAAAGGGCTTTAAACAGAAGGGCGTATTCCGCAAATGAATTTTTCATCTGGTATCTCCCGGAATATTGATAAATATCAATGTTTTAAATATATATGTAGTATTGATAAGTGTCAATATATCTAATGGAACCGCTTTTGGTTATTTTCCAGCAGTATCCGTTTACAGTCTGACGTTCCCTTTACATTGCAATCCACCAAACCTATGGTATACTTAACCTCTATAGAAATTCATAGACCAAGACCGTGAGCCATTGGGCAGTAGGTTTAGCTAAAGGCTGCCCGCTCCAGTATGCGGGAGCCATAAATCTGAGCAGCAGCAGCGCCGCCGCTGCAAAGTCTGTAAACATCTTCCGCCGGCAATGAAAGGATAAATATGAAGAACTATGTTTTACTTTTTCTATCAGTTTTTATAAATATAAATATCCATGCTTTTAACGGAACAATAAAAATCGAGCAGAATAACAAAATAAAGAACAGCACCGGTAATTTTTATTCCATTGAAGATGGTAAATTTACTTTGATACTATCAAATCTAAATCAGGAAAATATTCGGATCTTTGTCTATCACGATGATTCGATGTTTGAAAAATATCAATATCCAATAAAATGTGAAGACACTGTTATGTTTCATCCGGCTACAGCGTTAAGTAATAATACCGATGAAAATAATGAAATTACCCTCTACATTAACAGAGAAATGCAGCATAACAATATTTCATCTGATAGAAGGATATATGAGCAAAACAGCGCGCTGATAAAAATAGCTAACATTGCTGATATTGACAATAAATTTGACGGAAAACTCTATGTGACAATATTTATTGATTTTAATAATAACAGCATCATAGAAGAGAATGAAATTCAAAATATTGTTATTGAAATTGATAAAAACAAACACCAAAGTATTTTGTTTAAAGGAAAAGTTTATATCTCAACGCTTGGGTACTGGGTGAGGTACACCAATCCGGTTATGCATGGAGATACTTATTTTTATGCTAAAATAACCAATGTAACAGAGCGGGACAAGTTTTTTGAATTGTTCGGGCAGGATTATTCAAACAACTCATTAGGTGCGGCCAGAATCAGGGAAATGGATTACTCGAAATATAATGTTTATGTTGTGTTTTCACCTATTACTAGGGTATTGGAATTATATCAGCCGTATCATTATAACGGAGAATACAATTTGATATTTGACGTTATTTATAATTTCGCATCAAATAAAGGTGTTTATGTATTTGCCAGAAATTATTTTGTCGAAAAAGAAAAGGATATATTTAAAATATGCATAAATGACCTTGGCCGGATTACCGAACTAACCGCGCTGGAATACCGATAGCCTGAAAGCGTTTCTCCGCTGGTTTTATAGGTGGTACTATTACTGTTTTTTCCGGATTTTCGTATGGTCTAACAAAATGCCTTATACTACAACGCCATTATCCGATAAACAGACTGGGAATCTTGGAAGAATAATGAGAAAATTGTGGAGTGAATTTTGAGAAATGTAACTATTGTTTTTTTAATTCTTTTTTGGTTTATTGGTTTTGGGTGTAAGTTCAATAAGACAGGAGCAGAAACGAGAGATCAAAATATTGAATCAGTCAATACTGCAGAGATTAAAGTGGATGAAAACAAGGGGTTGATTGAAAATGAAACCGAAAATACAAAACTTTGCCGCCTTGAAAATTTCAAAATAAAATACAATGCAAATATTGATATTCCTGGTCGTAATGATCCCAATATGATTGTCAACGATATAATAATTTTCAAGCCGGAAAGCGATGTTATCGTTAATAATTCTGAAATTGAACCTTTACCAATTGTAAATGAAATTCTTGATAAGCCTGCAAAAAATATTACCCTTTCAATGCTGCCAGAATACAGTCGTCCACAGCAAAGTATAGATGACATATTATCTGCCTTTAATGTTTATGTTGATAAAGAAAAAATAAATGAAATAAATAATACAGTAAACACAATGAAGTATAGATTTGATAATTTGCAGATTGATTTCATGGATAATTCTATTTACATCTGCAAAGGATATTCCGAAAATTTTTACTATTTATTTCTTGTTGAATACTATGGTAATACCATGTACGATTTTGTATTAAAAATAAACGATGAAAAAAAGAACATTGAAGATTTACTCGGTAAGCCAACGTATTATTCATCAGATGGTAATATTTATGCATATCAATCAAATAAAACACTAAGACAAATTAGTGTTGTCTTTAATGAAGATAAGGTAAAAAAAGTACAGTTAATGGTGTATGGAGGGATATAGTTATTACTGATTCTCAAATTTTACCTGATATATATCTGCGGAGTTTTATATAAATCCCTGTCTGCACCAAGCCGATGCCAGCACGGACACGTTGCCGGAACTGAAAAAACGATTTATGATAATGCCGTGAAAATGATATGGCTAAGTTTTATTCTGATCGCAGCGGCTGTTTCCGCGGAGGAAAATACGGTGCTTAAACTGGTGCATATCGAAGAAATAGGCAAAACTCCCGGCCGCAATCCGGTTTACGTCGGATATTACTCGGATACTGTTTTTACCGAAAACGGTAAAGATGATTTATGCCGCTTTATAACGGTGGATAAAAAAACACTGCCGGCTCAGGCAAACCGCGAGCGTTTTATTGACGCTCATTTATACGATACCCCCGCTGTCAATGACGGTAATATTCCGGTGAATAGTGACGGATGGTTTTACCATCTGAGCGATGACGGCACACAGGTTTTGGTTAAAAGCCGATCCGGTCCGGGGGATGGTGCCATCGCTTTTCGGTATATATGGGAACGGTCAAACTATCAATACGATACAACTATTACCTTCAGCCCGCTTCCGAGGTAGCGGATTATGCGGAAGACGGCTGTGTAACCTGAGAATATCGTCAATAACCTTTGTGTACATCGGCTGATGTGCGGCTGGGATTTGATATCCGGACTATCGCAGGAAAAAGATTAAATTGAAATATCCGGGAAACGCGGCATAAGTCATGACAACGGAGAGGTAAACCATGTCAATGCATGAAGTGGAAGGCTATGCCCAGGAAGCTGTTATCTTTGTTAACGGCTGTGATATTCCGGCGGATGAAAAAGTTTCCCTCATTGCCGCCGTGTATGAATGGCACGACAATTACGATACGGGTTTCACAAAACTCCGGGAGTTTGACATACTGGTTGACACCGGGTACTTCCATCTTTTTGATACGAAAGACCATCCGGATTACGAACAATACAAAGACTACTTTGACTCAATCAGCGGGACCGGTTTTGAATTTATTTACGACGACCCCATAAAGGGCTACGCGAAGGATAACCCGCTCAGCAGCTACTGGATGGGCGAGACCTACCGGAATGAAAAACGTGTTTCCCCCGGCAGGATGTGCTGTGAGGCGGGCGGCCGGGTATGGCGGCACTTCTTTCCGGAAAAACCCGGACCTCTGCCGATGTCCGAATACGCCATGATGAGACGGATCGCGGACTTGGCGGCTGACCAGGAGGATCTGTTTATGCTGTCCGAGCTGTATCCCATGGTAAGTCTGGCCTTCTGGTACGGTATGAAGGGTGAAGAGGACAAGGCCCATTACGAACGCCTTAAGGAGCTTATCCTTACCGATGCGGTGATGGAAGAGTTTGAAGCCTATCCCTATCCGCGCATGCCCGACGAGGAATTCGACGAATATGATGAAAATGAAACTTACTGGCGGGAGTGGATGGGGTATTACTACGACTGGAAACGGCGCAGCCCGAAAAAAGTAAAGCCGGAGCCGGAACCTATTCCCGGAATCGAGGCTTACAATAAAATGGCGATGCACAAAGACGCCTATGAAAGCGCCCTGGCGGAAGGAAATATCGAAGCGGCGTTGCAGGAGTTTGCCGCCTTCGCCGCTCTGGACGAAGAACTGGGAGAAAAATTCAGACGTGCCAACGAAGGCCGTTCAATTCTTGAAGTATTTGCCGCAGTGCGGCAGGGACCTCACCACGAAAAATACGCGAACCTGCTCCCGGAAGAAACCGACAGCGAAAGCCTTAAGCCGTTTCTCGCGGACTACCACAAATGGCTCAACGGTAAAGACGATGTCAGCTATTACCTGAATACAGCCCAGGAACTTATCAACGCGGCCAACTATACCCAGGCGTTTCATTTTATTACCGCGGGATTAAATATCGACTCCGGCAATCCCTGGCTTAAGTTGTATATGGCCTGCGTGGTCATATTTCTGCCCCTTGCGGACCGGATTGAAGAACAGCTTCCTGTCCTGGACGGACTTCTGGACAGTAACTTTGAACATAAAGCGTACCTTAGGTATTTGAAATCCCTGGCACTCAACGGTCTCGGACGGATGGAAGAAGCCTTGGCCCTCATGAAGCAGGCGGCTGATGAGGACACTGCCTATACGGAAGCCTATGAATGGCTGCAGGGGCAAAAAAAGTAACAGGGCAGTGCCCTTTCTCCGGGGTAATACTGCGGCTGCCCCATTGCGGTCCGCCGTGTCAATTGTATATAGTTGAAAAATGATCCGCCGGGTTTGTATATTCATGATGTTTCCTTTTCTTCTCTGCTCCTGCGGAAAATCCGGTACCGTTCCATTGGAAATATCCGATCCGCCGCCGGCCGCAGAAAGCTTTCCGGAAGTTCCGAATGAAAATGAAGCGGAACGCGCCATGCGGGCTGCGGCCCGTGAATTGTGCAGAGCCATGGATGACCGCACTTTAGCCGGGCAGGTACTCATGACAGGCATTGACGGTAAAGGACGCCTTCCCGCCCGGTCAGAAGAACTGCTCCGGAAATATCCTCCCGGGGCGATCATGCTTTTTAAGTACAACGTCTCAGATGATCCCAATGATACCGCTCTGTTCCTGGACGAATGCGCGGCGGTAATCAGCCGGGCGGCTTCGGGGGTGGTTCCCTTTGTCGCGGTGGATCATGAAGGCGGTCTGGTCCACCGGTTCGGAACAACCCTGGAACGGCTGCCTTCCCCGGGTTCATATACAGAACTTGCCCGGGCGGAAGGTCCGGAAGAAGCTTTGTCCAGAATAGAAACCGATGCCCGGCGTTCAGGAGCGGAGCTCAGAACCATCGGCATCACCATGAACCTGGCTCCGGTGGCGGAAATCCTCAATGACGACAACAAGACATTTCTGGAAGACCGGTCCTATGGAAGGGATGGCACCTTTGTGACTTCCGCTGGTGCCGCGTTTATCCGCGGAATGGAAGATTCGGGGATTGCCTCGGTGCTTAAGCATTTTCCGGGCAACTCCGGGAGTGATCCCCATATACATCCGGCCCGGATGGACTATAGCCGGGATGAGCTTAACCGTATGGTTCTGCCTTTTAAAGAACTTATTGAACAGTTTTCCCCCGCCGCGGTCATGGTGAGCCACGCCGTAGTATCCGCGGCGGACCCTCTGCGGAATGCCAGCCTGTCTCCGGAGATTATCAGTGACTGGCTCAAAGGTGAACTGGGGTTCTCCGGGATTGTCCTGGGAGATGATTTCTCCATGGGAGCGGTCAGTCTCCAGGGTTACTCTCCCGAAGAGGCGGTGATTGCGGCCATTAATGCGGGAATCGATATGGTAATGACCTGGCCGCGGAATGTCGCGGCAGTACACGGGGCAATTATAACCGCCCTGGAAAACGGAACCCTGTCCCGGGACCGGCTTGAGGATGCCGCGGAACGGATTGTGTTCCAGAAAATGCGGTACGGGCTCCTGCCGGTACATAATGGAAGTGCGCTGTGATTGAAGAATCGAGAATACTGTACACCGACAGTTCCTGTATAATCGTAAACAAACGGGCAGGGGAGGCCGCCGAAGGCGCGGCCCCGGGAATGGTCAGCCTTCCGGAAGTTTTGGGGAAAACATTCGGCACCGGACAGAATGCCGGCGGAAATCCATTCCTGCCGACAGCGGTACACCGCATCGATGTGCCCGTGAGCGGCTGTATCCTTTTTGCCCGGACTCCGCCGGCGCTGACTTTTCTCAATACCGCCTTTTCCCGGAGACAGGCGGTAAAGACCTACTGGGCAGTGATTGAGCAGAATGAAAAAATCCGGACCATTCCCGAATCGGGGGAACTGCGCCACTGGATCGCGGTGGACGGACGCAGAAACAAAAGTTTTGCCTTTTCCGGCCCCGGGGAAAACCGGAAAGAGGCGGTTCTGCGCTACCGTGTGGCCGGCGCCGGGGACCGGTACTGTTTTATGGAAATAGATCTTACCACAGGACGCCATCACCAGATCCGGGCTCAGCTTGCGGCGGAAGGTCTTTTTATTAAAGGCGACCTGAAATACGGCGCCCGGCGAAGCGAACGGAACGGCGGCATCCGGCTCCACGCGCGGTTCCTGTCCTTTCCGTCCCCCGACCGGCCGGATCAGTATATCAGCGTCACCGCCGAGCCGCCTCTGCCGGACCGGCTGTGGGAAGCCTGCATGCAGTCAATGGTTTGATTATTTTTTAAGCGGCAGAGATTTAAGAAATGTAATCAGCGGATCGTGCCAGACCTCCGCCGAATCTCCTTCCTCCATGAAGCGCCGGTACAGCCCAAGGATGTGGTCCCGTATCTCACGGCGGTCATCGGGATTTTCGATTTCATCATCAGTAAAAAGTCCGGATACAAATGATTCCGCCTCAAAGGACGTGAACAGGGATACGTCAAAACGGGTCATGGCATACATGGCCGCCGAAACACAGTTAACACTGTGCTGTTTAATGTACAGTATGGCTTCGGTTATTTTCTGCGCTCCCTGTTTGAGTTCCTGTTTCTGCGGTTCCAGGCTTCCGCTGTCCCCAAGGGTACGGATAATGTCCGCGAATTTTGTGTAGGTCCGTATCACCACCATGACGTGGAGACTCGGTATGCACATGAGATGGGGATCAAAGGTGTGAATCAGGATAAAGCGGGGCTTTTTAAGATACCGCGGACGCCTGGTGGTGGACAGATTTCTGGTATACACCTCCGCGGCGAAACGATAGAGGTCCCCCATGGCATCCAGAAATTCCCGGACCGGTTCCTCCGCGTCCCTGCCGAATTCCTTGATCAGAAAACCTATGGTTCGGATCCAGAAGGAAACGAAATCCAGGTAAATGGTTACCCATCCTGGGGTAAAGGGAATTTTTTCGTCCAGAGGGTGATCTACCGATGTTACCGGAATCCTTCCCCGGAAGAGAGCCGCTTTATACTGCAGGTAGAAAAAATTATAAAAAATTGATCCGATACAGCGCCACGCCGCTTTCCGCAGTTTCCCCGTACGGAGAACCCGGAGAGCGGTCAGGAAAACGGGCTGTCTGCAAACTTGTTCTGCCATGGATACCCCGGAATGCTGCTGGTTTCTGTGAAGCGGGAACAGTATCCCGGCGGCAAAAACCGCCGGCTATACTATACCAGGGAACGATTCCTGTGACTAGAACTGCCAGCCCGCGGTAATGGACGGACGGATGAATCCGGTGGGCATATCAGTGACAAAGTAGTGCATAAATTCAACCCCAAAATCCACGAATGCCCGTTTGTAGAAATACCACTGAAAAGACGCGCCCGCCGCAGCCACGGGAAACCATGTATCGAAGGACGGCGATTTAAGATTGTCGCCGTAATCAAAGTACATATTGAGATACGACGATATACCGCCGCCGGCCCGGACATTGAGGATGTATTTGCGGTTAACCAGCGGTTTCTGATACACCGCGTACAGTATGACACCGAGGTTGTGGCTCGAAGCGGTATAGGTACCTGCCTCGTTGGAGGCTTTGTTGAAAACGTAATACGGCGATAACTCAACCCCGAAATAACCGTAAACCTTCTTAAAAGGGATAAAGGTTATCCTGATATTAAATGATACCGGATAGATGACACCCTCGTACACAACGGTATCGTCTTCTCCGCCGTCCGATCCGGGCCACCCGTACATGGGCTTCCCGTAGAGGGGAAACATGGGGGAATATCCGGCATGGATATTCAGGTCCATGGGTTTCTGGAAAAGGACACTGATAGGGCCGGCGATGGTACTGAGTCCGCCGGGATTAACTATGACGAGGTTGTATGTATAGGTTAACAGATCCTGTTCATTCAGGAAAATCTCCGCGCCGTCACCGATATCGGTGTACGTAATATCCCGCGGAATAATGATCCGACCCCGTTCCCGCAGGGACTGTTCGGTTTCGCCTTCCCGGAGCGCCGGCATAAGATACATTTCCGATTCCCGGACAAAGTTGTTTCCCCGGATGGAGATGCGCCGCTCCTCGGGTTCGTCGAGATAAAAATACCGGGGGGTATACGAATCAACCTGAGGCTGAACCGCAAGGAACACATTGAAGTAAACCCATTCGGATTCACCGTCTATCCGGTTCAGTACGTTGTAAACCAGTATCTTGTACCGGTAGTTTCCCGGCGGAAGGGAAAGCTCTATGTAAGGGTCTTCAATCCGTTCATCCATGAATGAATAATACCGGTCGCTGTTCCCGAAACGCTGTTCAATGACAATTTCATAATCCAGAATATGCTCTACCGGTTCCCACTCCAGGCGCTGTATGAACCGTATGCCTTCATCGGTCTCCTGTATGTAATAAGAACTTGACTGTCCTTCCGCGGCGGTGCCCTGGGGAGCCGCCAGCGGAACGTCGCCGGGTACAGGAGTCTCCTGGGCGGCGGCGGCAAATGTAAAGAGGAAACTGAGCATGAAGAAAAAACTTACACGCCGCCGGTTTCTAATTCCCATATAAAGCTCCTGGATCCCGCCCCTGTACCCGTTCGGTTTCAGGCAGGTTTATTGTAAAACGGCTTTCCCCGGGAGTTCCCGGCTGTTCGATGGTTCCGTCACGGCCTCTGTTTACCGCCTCAACCCGCCAGGTAAAGGTCCCCCGGTCGAGAATCGAAAGATTGGAAAGCGTGTATGATGTATTCGTCTGCGGGTCGCTCTTCAGGAGAAGTTCCGGTGTACCGGAAGAACTGTTTCTGTACAGGCTGAATATATACGCGTTGGCGCCGTTCACCGCCGCCCATTCGAACGCCATGGTTCTCATTCCCCGGAGTTCCGCCGGCCCGAAGATGAAATTGTTCTGGGGGCTCCGCATCGCGGGGGCCGCAAGCGGCGGAATAGCCAATACGGTAAATGAATTCCATTTCCCCGCGCTGATATCAAACTCATCATCGGTAAACGCCGTTACCGTCCAGTAATAAGTACCCGCGGTAAGCCGCGGCAGGGTGATGTTCGTACCGGGATTCCTGGTATCCATTATTATTGCCCTGGTATTAGCCAGGTTCGTACTGGTGGATAGAATAAACCGGGAACTGACAACATTTTCAGTTGAGGACCAGCGGATCCTGTCGGGAGTCCGCAGCGCCGCAAGCCCCTGGTACCGGTGGCCGCTGGAAGGATAGTCGAGGCTGACGGGTTTCAGCATCCGCATGGAAATTGAATGCGTCCCGATGAGGCCACTCCGCCGGGATGTTTCGGCGCTTTCATTGATAAATGCCTGGACCGTCCAAACGTAGTTCCCTTCCTCAAAGGCTGCCATGGGTACGGTTTCCGAAGTTCCTTCATTATAAAGATTTTCATGGACGATGGTATCGTCTCCATCCTTCCGGTACAGCTTCATCTGGTAGTATTCCGCGTCGGGAATGGGAAGCCAGGAAAAATCTATTGATTGTCCTTCCCGGATAATTATCCGGGCATTTTCAATGGGATTAATTATTTCCGCCGCGGGCAGGGGAGCTGAAACCCTGAAGCGTTTGGGAACCGTGCTGAACTGTATGGCATCGGATCCCGTATCGGCGGCGATTCGCCAATAGTATTCTCCCGGCGGCAGAACGCGGCCCTGAATCCCCGATGCGCTGATGTTTTCGTCAAAGAGTATGTTTGTAAATCCCGTATCGGCGGAAATCTGGTACCGGTTCGCAAAGGGAAGATTGCTCCTCCAGGTAAACCGAATGTCCGGGAGCAGGCTGTCGGCAATGGTATAACCGTCCGGCGGAAAGGTGGTTCTGTAGACAACTTCCCCTTCCAGGGCTACCACCGGCCGGGACGGAGACACCGGCGATTCGTTGCCTTCGATGTCCGTCTGATATACACCCCAGTAATACTGTCCGGCGCTGAGTGCCGTTTGATTGACGGTATAGGCATACCAGTTTTCGGAAACCTTTTCCGTGATTACCGGATTCCCAAGATTTTGATCCCGGGAGATCCGGAATGTGTAGGATGCCGCCTCGTCATCGTTTTTCCAGGAAAAATACGTATCGCCCCGTTCTTTGGCGATGTTTATGAAACTCCCCGCCGCGGGCGCAGTCAGTACCGGGGCCTGGAGTTCGCCTCCCTGGGTTATGGTGAAGGATGCCACTTCCGAAGAATATGCCGTACCTTCGAAATCTTCGGGGTAAATCGGAGTTACCTGCCAGTACCACCGGCCTCCCTCGAGGCCCGAAAAGATAAATGAAGACTCACGGATCCGGCGGGACACCCGGGGATTTTCCATCCCGGGGTTGTCCGCAATATCGATACGGTACTGCGCCGCCTGTTCCAGCGCTGTCCACAGGAAGCGGACGGCGGGTTTCCTGGTTCTGTACCAGTACTGGTACTCTTCCGCCGGGGCGATTACCCTGGGCGGCGGCGCGTACAGGATAGTCAGCCTGCCGGAAACCGCGTTTTCAGGATGCCCGCCGGCTCCGGGGGCAGCGCCCTGGGGATACGCCCGCCACCAGTAGGTTCCCGGTGCAAGCCGTATCTCCGTACGGGTTTCCCCGGAGACCGTGGCCTCCGCCGCGGGATTGCTGAAATTCCGGTCCAGGGAAACCTCGATCCGCACTTCCTGTCCGCCGGTGAAGTTAATGGTATTCCAGCTGAACTGTACGGGAATTTCCTCACGGATGACACTGAGCATCCGGGTATTGGGCCGGGGAGAAACCACCGCCACCATGGGTTCCGAGCTGCGGGTTCCGTCCTCCAGGAATGAAATCATCGAACCGGCTCCGGCGGTTTCAACACCGCCTTGGGCATCCCGGAGGGACGCGGTCCCTTCAATAACCCTGAGATCGAGTCCCTGTCCTTCGGTGCCGGTTTTGGCGTTTACCACGGCCCCGGCTGCCACTTCAATGCTGCTGCTGCCCGCCGCCAGGATAAAGGAATGGGCCGCGTTCTGGGCATTGACGCTGATGTCGCCTTCGGCAAGGTTCACCCGGGTTCTCAGATCATCGGTATGGATCTGAACGAGGCTGTTTTCCGACAGTTCGATTATTTCTCCGGACAGGAACCGGACCGTGGCTTCCGAAAGATCCGCGGTCCTGATGGTGTCGCCGTTGTATACCGGTGACTCCTGCCGGAGCCGGTCCCAGAGGACCCGGTCGATAAAACGCCGCTGGGCGGATTTGTATTTAAAGGTAATGGTCCCAACCGGTGTATCGTACAGTTTCGTCAGGGTTGTATTGAAGTCGGACCAGAAAAAATAAACATTGAGTCCTACTCCCAGCAGACAGACCAGGACGACCAGGAAGTCAAGATTCCTGGATTTTGTATTTTTGTTCTTCTGCATCGGTATCAACCTTGTTCATGTCCGGAGCTTTTATTCCCAGCAGGTTCCTGACCTCGGCCAGGGTCCGGGGACCCTTGGCCCCGGCTCCGGGAATATCGTTGGCATCGGGGATATTCACCACCGCAAACATCCGCACGGGTTTTTCCTTGCCCTTTACCGTTACCGAGGGCATTTCTTCAACAATGAGATAATCCTTTATCAGGTTATAGGTGTTTTCGGTAATGAGAATATCCGTGCCCAGGGGTTTGTTCAGGGCTTCGGTCCGGGACGCGAGGTTTACCGCGTCGCCGATTACGGTATATTCCATCCGTTCGCTGGACCCGATCTGTCCGGCGACCACATCGCCGGTGTTGATGCCGCAGCCGATTTTAATGATGGGTTTTTTCTCGCCTCCCCGGCCTTCGTTGAATTCCAGGAGCGCCGCCCGCATCATCAGCGCGGACCGGACGCAGTTGAGGGCGTCCGCCATGGGGCTCCCCGCGGAAATCGGCGCGCCCCAGACCGCCATCACGGCGTCGCCGATGAATTTATCCACCACGCCGTTGGTATCATTGACGCAGCGGACCATCCGCGTCATGTAGTCATTGAGGAACCCTACGATCTCATGGGGTTCGAGTTTTTCGGAAATAGCCGTAAAGGACCGGATATCCGAAAAGAAAATCGTCACATGCTTGGTTTCGCCCCCCAGGGTGAGTTCCCCCTTCATGGCTTTTTCGGCGATATCCTTATTGATGAACCGGCCGAAGGTATCCTTGAGGCGTTCCCGCTCGGCCAGCCCACGGCTCATGTTGACGAAACTGTCGGTCAGCAGTCCCAGCTCATCCTGGGTTTTGGCCTTCAGGTTTATCTCAAAGTTGCCCTGTTCGATCTGACCGGCCGCCGCGGCAAGAACCCGTACGGGAGAACTGATGGTCTTGGAGAAGAACCAGATGAACAGGATTGCCGCAAAAAGCACCGCCGCGGTAAGGAAAATATTCCGACGGGTGGTGGCCGCTATTCCTTCAAACACGATATTGTATTCAATGCTGGTGATTACCGCCGCGTCCCCGATGGATATTTTCCGGAAGGCGCTGAAAAACCGGTTCCCTTCCTGGTCGGTGTACAGGAGCTGCAGGTTCCGGTCGCCGCTTTCCTGCATAGCCTGGACAATCGGCGTGTTGGCCATATTGGCCCCGGCCCGGACGAGGTTGTAATCCGCGTGGACCAGGACGTCTCCCTGGTCATTCACCATAAACGATGAATTGGCGCCGCTGCCGAAGGATTCGGTAAGATCCTCCGAGGAAAAGAACGTTACCACCGCCTGCTCATAGCCGCTTTCCTGCCACGGATACAGCATGGCGATTACCGGAACCCCGAACACCGGGGCGGCGTTGATAAGCAGCGGTTCCCCGGCCACGGCCCGCCGGACCGCGGCCGCTTCATTCTGGAGAAACAGGGTTATGAGGGTCGTTTCGATTTCATTGGAAACAAAAAACCGGGTATTGACCAGTTCCAGGCTGCCGGGAATGACCACCGCGGCAATATCCTGGTTCCGTTCGAAGAAAAACGCCGAGGCCTGCCGGGAAAGGGCCGCGGAAGAACCCGCCGCGTTGAGCATATCCAAAAGCAGGAATACGTTTGACCGTACTGTATTGAGCTTATTCTCCGCTTCCGTGGCGGACCGCCGGTTAACGGTAAAGTTATTATCCTCCGCGGTTATGCGCACATCGGAACTGACCATCGCCGATACGAGAAATGTAATTGTTCCCAGGGATACCAGGAGCAGTACGGTGATAATAACTACGAGTTTTACCCCGATAGGGTACTTTACCCTTGCCTTTTTCAGCGTCTGTTCTGCTTTTTTCGACACACTTTTCTCCATATAACTAATAAGTCCGGAACAGTATGGTATCGTTCAAATACGATGCGCAAAGAAGTAATTACCAGTATAGCATGACTATACCATAAATATGGAGTTTTTCAATTGTGAATTCGAAAATATATGGAGAATATAAGGAAAGGAATGAACAAATCCGCTCCGGGTATGACCCGGATTTACCCGGAATCAGCCTATGGAAGGGAGTTCATTTGGCCTTAAGTCAAAAACGAGGACCTCCGCGCCGTTTCCGCCGGTAAAAAGCAGATCCGTCTCATCCCGGACCCGGGCTCCGTCTCCTTCGTTCATAGCCGTTCCGTTTACCGATATACTGCCCTTGGCAATCTGAATATACGCGTACCGGTTCCGGAGGATTTCCAGTTTCTGCTGCTCATCCCCGTCGAACAGGCCGGCGTAAACCCGGATATCCTGGTAAACCGGCAGGGATCCCTCGGTCTCATTCGGGGAGATAACAAGCCTGAATTTTCCCCGTTTCTCGTTTTCCGGGAAGTGTTTCTGATGGTACCGGGGCGTTACCCCGGTTTGGCTGGGAACAATCCATATCTGGAGAAACCGAAGCATTTCACTGCCCGAATGGTTGAATTCACTGTGGAGTATCCCGGTGCCGGCGCTCATCATCTGGATATCCCCGGCTTTGTTCACCGATCCGACCCCCATGGAATCACGGTGCTCCAGTTCGCCTTCCAGGACATAGGAAAAAATCTCCATATCCCGATGGGGATGGGTATCAAAACCCATGGCCGGCTGAACCCGGTCGTCGTTGATAACCAGAAGATCCGAAAATCCTATCTGCCGGGGATCGTAGTAATTGGCAAAAGAAAATGAGTGCCGTGAATCGAGCCAGTTTGTGCGTCCGATGCCGCGGTCCTGTGCCTTCCGTATTTCTATCATACAAGCTCCTTTTTTTAACTTTTTTTTCTATATACTACAAAGATATAAAAACAGAACGCGGTAATCAAGGACAGACGCGGTACGCAGTATGCGGAGCATGTTTGGCTCTAGATGTTCAAAAATTGAACAAAATTCCGGAAAAGGGTGCAAAAAGAATTTGAGGGGGTGTTCTAACTATATTCCCGCTGTAGGGAATTAACTAATTCCGTACAGTGAAAACATACATTATAGGAGTATACCGTGAAATATTTAAAACCAGCAGCCCTGTACGTATGCCTTTTCTGTGTTTTTCTCTGCGCATCCTGTGCGCTTATTATCGACAGCGACCTTACGGATCACGATATCCGGGAATACGCCGATTTTTCCGCCCGGGGGGTATCCCGGATCGAAGTTGAAACCTCGGTGGTGGATGTAACGGTGGTATCCTGCCACGGTGACCGCATCCGATTTATCCTTACCGGGAGCGACTCCTGTTCCTCCGTTGATTTTGACACGAAACAGAGCGGCGGAATTGTTTCCGTATCCTGTGATCCGGAAAAACCGAACGCCAAATACGGGCATAAACTAAGCCTTGAGGTACAGGTCCCGGATTTTCTTGCGCCGGAATTCACTATTAAAAATATTACCGGAAAGATTGATTTCCAATATTCCGGGGCGGAACGGCTCTGTCTGTCTACTTCCAGCGGTTCCATCAAGATCGATTCCGCGGATGTATACGCCGCTGCGGAACTGAGATCAAATTCCGGCGGTATTTCCGCGGGTTCCCTGTCCGCTCCCCGGCTGAATATCATCAATTCCTCCGGTTCCGTCTCGGTCTCCGGCCTGAATGTCCGGAATATCTCTATCAAAAACACCTCCGGCAGTGTGACCGCCGCGGCATTCTCCTTGCCGGATGATTTGGAAATTGCCAATACTTCAGGGTCGATTACCGTAACCCTGCCCGGGGACAGCAGTTTCTTTGTGGACGCCCGGTCGAACTCCGGGCGGGTGGAGTGCGATTTCTCCGTGGACGGAACAGCGGAACGCCGCAAAGTCCGGGGAATTGTGGGCGCGGCAAAGGAATGTTCATCCCCTTCGGTATATCTTGAGTCGGTTTCGGGAAGCGTAAAGATCAGAAAGGGCGGTTCCGCCGGCAATACGTGCCCGGCGGAGGAAACAGCCGCCTGAACGCGGCAGCGGGTGATTCTGTTTCTCCATATAAACCCGGACTTCCGGATATTCCAGCAGCGGATATTTATCGGTATACTCTCCTTGAAAGTTCAAGGAGAGTATTATGATCGGCCCTGTTGTCAACGCTCTGGCTATTGTCATCTGCGCCCTGGTAGGCGCATTCCTTATCCGGGGTATCCCGGACCGTTTTGAGGTTCTGCTGAAGCAAACCCTGGGGCTTGCGGTAATTTATATCGGAATCAAAGGCGCCCTGGATAACCAGCGTGTCCTGCTCCTGGTGATGAGCCTGGTAATCGGCTGCGTCATCGGTGAGTTAATCAATATCGACAAAGCCATGAACCGGTTCGGGGACTGGGCCGAACGTAAACTCGGCCTCGGGGGCGGAACTTTTTCCAAGGGATTCGTTTCCGCCAGTATTCTGTTCTGTACCGGTTCCATGGCCATTGTCGGGTCGATCCAGAGCGGCCTCATGGGAAACCACGAAACCCTTTTCGCCAAGTCCGTGCTGGACGGTTCAATTTCCATTGTATTCGGCGCGTCCATGGGAATTGGAGTAGCTTTTTCCGCTATCCCGGTTCTTCTGTACCAGGGTGCCATAACCCTGGCGTCCATGGCGGTCAAGGATCTGCTGACCCCGGAGATTATCCGGGAAATGTCCGCCGTGGGGAGCCTTCTGGTGGCCGCCATTGGATTCAATTTTTTAGGTATAAAAGAAATAAAAATCGCCAACCTTATTCCGGCGATGTTTATTCCATGGATTTATATCGGGATCGAGCAGCTTGTTCGTAATTAACGAACCGGATTTGGTAATACAAAAAAAGATTTGACATATTGGAATTCACACAGTACAATGCTCCATCGGAGAACCTTAAGAAATGGCGAACGTCTATGGAGTATCGGTACAGTCGGTGGACCGCGCGCTGGAGATCCTGGAAATAATAGCAGGACCCGGCGGCGATGAATTGGGCATCACCGATATCGCTGCGAAAATCGGACTCAATAAAAGTACCGTCTACGGCCTCGTCAATACCCTGGTAAACCGGGAATATCTTGAGCAGAATCCCGATACAAAGCGGTACCGTCTCGGTATAAAACTCTTTGAGATGGGTTCCCTGGTGCAGCGGCGCATCGATGTCCGGGCGGAGGCGAAACCTTACTGCCAGGAATTGTCCGAAAAATACGATTCCACGGTGCATCTGGCCGCTTTTTACGATTTTGAAATTGTCTATATCGATAAGGTCGATTCTCCCGACGCGGTGGTTCAGTATTCCCAGCTCGGCCGCCGGGCGCCCATGTACTGTACCGGTGTGGGCAAGGCGATCCTGGCGAATATACCGGAAAGCGAACGGGAATTGTTTTACCGGAACGTAGAGCTCCGGAGTTTTACCGCCAATACGATCACGACCCGGGAAGATCTGGAAAAGGAACTGGCGCGGATCCGGGAACGGGGATACGCCGTGGATGATGAAGAGATACAGCCGGGGCTCCGCTGTGTGGCGGCGCCCATATTCGACCATCTCGGACGGCCTTCGGCGGCGATCAGCGTGTCTAAGCCGCTTAACCGTATGAACAGTCAGATGCAGGAGAGTATAGCCCGGGATATAACCGGCGTTGCGGGGCAGATATCCCGCAGAATAGGCTATCAGGCAGCATAAAAAAACCAAGTAATAATCAATGTAAAATTCAGATTTTTTCTTAAATTATTGGTTCGTTGTATCAGAACAATGTTCGGTAATACCGAACTAAATGGAGGAAGGATGATCCAGGATATTCGCAGCCATATTTTTGCCCAGATCCAGGACAGGGAATTTACCGCGGTCCTGCGGGCCGAACATCCGGGTTGTATTTCCGGTATTGCCCAGCTTGCTTCCCAGGCGGAGGAAATCGGCGTTTCATTCCGCTGTATGAAGGAAGAGGGCAGTGAACTGCGGAAGGATGATACCATCGGAATACTGAAAGCCCACCCGACCCAGATTGCCCTGGCGGAAGAACGGCTTATCGGGACCCTGGCGAAATTTTCCGGTGTCGCCACCGCGGCCCGGCAGGCGGTGGCCCTGTCGGAAGGGAAGGTCAGGATCGTATCGGGATCCTGGAAAAAAATGCCCCCGGCCATCAAAGACGGTATCCGCACCGCCATAGCTTCCGGCGGTGCTTCCTTCAGAATCAGTTCCCGGCCCATGGTCTATCTCGATAAAAATTACATCCGCATGTTCGGCTCCATTGCCCGGACCCTGGAAGCGGTCAGGAATTTCGGGGATTACGTAAAGGTCGTTCAGATAAAAGGGGAACAGGGGTCAATTGAAGTGGAAACCCGGGAAGCCGTTGAAAACGGCGCGGGTATCCTGATGGTGGACACCGGCAGACCCCTGGACCTTCTGCGCTGCACCGCCGCGGTGAACAGCCTCGGATGCCGGAAATCGGTGGAGATTGCCTTCGCGGGAAATGTCCAGATGAGCGAAATTCCCGCCTACGCTGACTATGATCTCGATATTCTCTGTATCGGCAAAGAAATCGTGGACGCGCCCCTGCTGGATATGAAGCTGGATGTGCAGTACGAACCCTGCGAGGAGCGTTTATGGGCCTGAACCTGCTGGAGAAAACCGAACTGTGGGTGAACAACATTACCCTGGACAACGCCAATCTGACGGTGCTGGCCCACACCGCGGCGGATGTGCTGTCCCTGCCCAGGGACAAGGTTCTTGTGGTGGATGTCCGGCCGGAACATATAACCCTGGATATCCTTGCCAAGGATATCCCCGTGGAAAACATAACCGGCAAGGAAAAGGATCTCCTCGAAGCCCTCGGCGCCATTCCGGGGGTCAATCTTACGGAAGAAACCTATATTCACTCCAACGGTATCCTGGGGCTTCTCTGTATGGAAGGCCAGGACGGGGCCGAGCTGAGCCGGAAAGTTGACGGTATGGTTGACGATATCCGCAGCCGTATCGCGAAACGGGCGATAATTTTTCCCACGGGATTCGAACTGAAGCAGAATCTGATAGAGGATACCAATACTCCGTTTCTCCGGGAACTGCTCGAGTCCAACGGGTACACCGCGGCCACCGGTCCGATTATTCAGGATGATGTCTACGATGTTGAGGGAAAACTCTCGGAGGCCCTTTCCAAGGCGTATGGCCTGATCATCACCACCGGCGGGGTCGGGGCGGAGGATAAGGATAAAACCGTGGAAGGCATACTCCGGCTCGATCCCGAAGCCGCGACGCCGTATATCGTAAAATTTCAGCAGGGGACCGGGCGGCACGTCAAGGACGGCGTCCGCATCGCCGTCGGTTCCGTGGGGCCGTCATGGATGGTTGCCTTCCCCGGACCGAACGATGAGGTCAGGGCCGGAGCGGAGGTTCTGCTGGACTGCCTCCGCAGGGGATACGATAAGGAAAGCACCGCCCGGGCTATCGCGGGGACTCTGGCAAAAATACTCCAGGAAAAACAGATGGAATTTCACCATCATCACCATAACACAAAACACGAACAGGAGGATTGACCGTGGATGTAAAGAAAATTGCCCAAATGCTGTACGAGGCTGAAAAAAAGCCGGAACAGGTTAGCGCTCCCACCGCTGCGTATCCGGGAATGACCATAGAGGATGCCTACGCGGTTCAGCTGGAAAATATCGGCAGAAAACTGAACCAGGACGGGGAACGGCTTATCGGCATGAAAGTCGGGCTGACCAGCAAGGCTATGCAGAAACTTCTGGGTGTCAATGAACCCGATTACGGCCATCTTACCGACCGTATGCTCCTTCTCGAAGGCGCTCCCTGTGAATGCTCGAAACTGCTCCAGCCCAAAGTCGAAGGCGAGCTGGCCTTCTGTCTCGATAAACCTCTCAAAGGTCCCGGTGTCACCCTGGCGGATGTCTACAACGCTACGGCATGGGTTGTTCCTTCGATAGAAATTGTCGATTCCCGGGTTAAGGATTGGAAAATAACCCTGGCGGATACCGTGGCGGACAACGGTTCCAGCGCGATGCTGGTCCTGGGAAGCGCCATGCGGCCGGTCAAGGATGTGGATATGCGTCTTACGGGAATGACCCTGGAAAAAAACGGGGAACTGATCAACAGCGGCGCCGCCGCGGAAGTTCTCGGAAACCCAGCCGCGGCGGTGGCATGGCTCGCGAACAAGCTTTCGGAATTCGGCATCGGCATGGAAGCCGGAAGCATTGTCCTGGCGGGAGCCCTTACGGCGGCCCAGCCTGCGGTTCCCGGGGACAGCTTTACCGTAAGTTTCCAGGGAATGGGCAGTATCAGTCTCAGATTTGTGTAAGGGGAAGAACGTGGAAAAGATTAAGGTAGGTATTATCGGACCGGGGAACATCGGAAGCGATCTGATGTACAAAGTGATGAAGAGTAAAAATCTGCAGATGCACCACATGGCGGGTATCGTCGAATCCGAAGGAATCAAACGGGCGGCCGGCCTGGGATTCAAAACTTCAATTACCGGAGTGGACGCCATCGCGGCTGACCCCGATGTCAGGATCGTCTTTGACGCCACCAGCGCCAAGGCCCATCAGCACAACGCCCCCATCCTGAAGGCGGCGGGAAAAATCGCCATTGATATGACACCGGCCGCCATCGGCCCGTACGTGGTTCCCTGTGTCAACCTCGACCAGCTCAGCGATGAGGTTAACTTCAATATGGTTACCTGCGGAGGCCAGGCCACGGTCCCGATCGCCTACGCAATCAACCGGGCCGCCGATGCGGAGTATGTTGAAATTGTTTCCTGCATATCATCAAAGAGCGCCGGTCCCGGAACCAGGGCGAATATCGATGAATTCACCGAAACCACCGCCAAGGCGCTCCATATAGTGGGCGGCGCCGACCGCAGCAAGGCCATTATTGTACTCAATCCGGCGGACCCTCCGCTGATGATGACCAATACAATCTATGCCCTGGTAAGAAATCCCGATGAAAAGAAAATTGTTGAATCGGTCAATGAGATCATCGGGGAAATCCAGTCCTACGTTCCCGGGTACCGCCTCAGGGTTCCCCCGGTTCTGGACGGAAACAAAGTAACCGTAATTATTGAAGTTGAAGGCGCCGGCGATTTCCTTCCGGCGTATTCAGGTAATCTGGACATCATCAACCAGGCTGCGGTGGCGGTCGCCGAAAAGCTGGCTTCGAAAATGCTGTCATAGGCCATGGAGGAAGACACAATGAATACCAATAAAATACATATTGTCGATACAACCCTGCGGGACGGCAGCCACGCGGTGAGCCACAGTTTTACCGCGGACCAGGCTGTGGCGGTTTCGGAAGGGCTGGATAAAGCCGGTGTGGAGATGATTGAAATCAGCCACGGTGACGGTATTGCCGGCTCATCGTTAAATTACGGCTTTTCAAAGCAGCCCGAAATGGAACTGATTAAAGCCGCTTCAGGGGTGATAAAAAACGCCAAACTCACGGTTCTTCTGCTTCCAGGTATCGGCACCATAGAGGATCTCAGGATGGCCCAGGAAAACGGCGCCGCCGCGGTCCGTGTGGCCACCCATGTGACCGAAGCGGATATCGCTATCCAGCACATCAGCTGGGCAAAACAGGCCGGACTTTTTACGGTCGGTTTTCTCATGATGGCGCACATGGCGACGCCGGAAAAAATCGTGGAACAGGCAAAGATATTCGCTGACGCCGGCGCCGACTACATAAACCTCGCGGATTCCGCCGGGTATATGACCCCTGAGGATGTCCGGGCCAGGATCGCCGCGCTGAAAAACGCGGTTTCCCTGCCCATCGGTTTCCACTCCCATAACAATCTCGGACTTTCAGTGGCGAACTCCCTGGCCGCGGTTGAGGAGGGTGCTACGTATATCGACGCGACCTGCCGCGGACTCGGCGCCGGCGCCGGCAATACCCAGATCGAAGTGCTCTGCGCGGTGATGGAACGGCTCGGATACAATACCGGGGTAAATTCATTTGCCCTTATGGATGTTGCTGAAGATATTGTGGAACCCCTGATGCAGCGGCCCCAGGTAATACGGACCGACTCTCTGCTCCTGGGTTATGCGGGGGTCTATTCAAGTTTCCTCCTCCATACCCGCCGGGCAGCGGAAAAATACGGGCTTACCCCGAGGGAAATCCTTGTGGAGCTCGGACGCCGCGGCATGGTTGGCGGCCAGGAAGATATGATCGTTGACGTGGCCTATGAACTTTCCCGGAAGGGCACCTAAGAAACCGGTCCTGGTCTTCTGCGGGTTCCGCGGAGGATCGCAGCGTCGCTGCGGAACGGGTTTCTTTTTCAGATAAATCCTAAGCTGTTTTTCAGGTATGGAGACCCTGAAAAAGGCAGGAGAGAAAATCAGAGAGGAGAGCAGGTATGAAGAAGGTAACCTTGTTGGCTCAGGTAGATTCGGACCAGTGCCGCGGATGCAAAATCTGCGAAAAGGTCTGCCCTGTGCTGGCGGTCAAAGTCACTGACAAGAAGGCAAAGGTTGAGGCTCAGGCGTGCAGGGGCTGCACAAACTGCGAATCCCGTTGTCCCTTCCACGCAATCAAAATGGTTAAAAGGGACGAACCCTTTACCGTAGGGGTCGATGTCAGCAAGTTCCCGGCTGCTGAAATTAAGGCCCTCTGTGATAAGGCCCATTTTAATGTTGAACAGGTCCTGTGCTACTGTACCGCGGTCCGGGCCGACGAAGTAGCCGCGGCGATTCTCGGAGGGGCAAAAACTCCCGAAGAGATATCATCCCAGACAGGCATACGGACAGGATGTTCCATTGAATGCATGCAGACCATACTCCGTCTGATGGAAGCCGCCGGACTTAAGCACGAACCCATAGCCGGCGGATGGCAGCTGTACGGAAAGACAATCACCGCGTGGGAACTGACCCCGGAACTGAAGAAAAAATATTCCAGCCGCGGGTTCTATTTCGATGAAGACAAGGCCCTTCTGGACCGTGTCGTTTCCACAAACACAAAGGAGGGAAACTGAGATGATGCGAGAAACGATCCGTCCGATTGACCCTAAACCTTCGCAATACGGTATCGATCCCAAGCTGGTTAAAAAACGGGTTTCCGAAATGCCCGGAATGGTTTCGCTGATGCTTAAGGATCTGTTTCCGGAACTGCCTGCGATTATTTATCCCGCCGGACCCGACGCGCTGGATAATATAAAGAAGGCCGCGGAAGAATCCCTGATGAAGATTGACATGAGCATGATCAAGCCTGAACATTCGGTTAACGTGCTTGCGTCCCATCACGGGTTTACCCTGCTCGGCGGTGAACCCTACGCGATTCTGCTCAGGGCTATCCGGGACGCGGTAATCAAAAAGACCGGCTCCAAGGATGTGCGCCTCCGGGCCGGTGTCGGTATGCGTTACCGCGAAACCGAAGAGTACATGAAGCGCTACGGCCTTGACGAATACTACGAAGGGAAAATAGCGGGGGTCGCGCCGATTGATGAAGCTATTCCCATAGAAACCGAAATCGGAACGCTTTACGGGATAAAGAAAGTCTACGATGCGGACTGGATCATTCATGCCCACCATACCGATGTCCGGGAAGTCCACTTCCACCGCCAGGTGGACAAAGCGGTAAAACCCTTCGGTATGTCCTATGCCCGGGGCGAAACCCGCAGTACCTACCATCAGAATCTCGGTCCCCGGGGAGCGAACTTTGTGGCCCGGGCCATATTCGATTCGGAATTCGTACAGAAGAAATTTGCCTTTGCCTCGTTCCTCAATGTCGGACCCCACGGTATTATCGGCGTGGATTCCGACAACGACCTGTACGCCCTGAATGACCGGACAACCTTTATCGGCTGCCAGCTTTACGGCAAGGTTATGACCCTCTTCGGAAAAATTGATGAGTGTATCGCGGTTCTTGATTTCCCCTGTCCGGTACCGTACGTATTCTCCGCCGGGGTAATCTACGCCAACTTTACCGGGGCCAATACGGATCTCTACGACCTCGATTCACCGCTGCCGCCCTATACCTGGTACACCGAAGCCTTCTACGGAAAGAATGATAAGCCCCTTCTTAAGGAAACTCCTCCCATGAATCCGGCTATCAAAATGTGTGTGCACAACTACGCGTGGATCGGCTATCCTTCGGAATTCTTCGCGAAGCATATACCGACGGTGGTTGTCGGTGAGGAACAGGGAGCGCTCTTTGATACCGACTCAATGAACATCGGATACATGGACCACGCGGTCACTGCCCGTTCCACCGACCAGGCAATGGATTTCGCGTACAAGATGGCGGGGACCGATAAGGTCATCATCTTTGACGGCGCCATGGGCGGAATGAATGTAAGCGAATCCCTGGCCAAACTGCTTCTTGAGAAGGCTCCGGAAGTGAGCAAAGAAGTTAACGATGTTCTTCTGCCCAAGTGGCTCCGCCAGCGCGGCGTAGATATTTCCATTCTGGAAAAACTTTAATAGGAAAAGGAGGGTAATTATGAGTACAGCTTCTTCACCAACGGTGGCGTCAAAGAAACGGAAAATTTGGGAAGAGGGTCCCGGATTTAAATCGGGGCTCACGGATCTTGGGAAACACATCAATACCAAAACAATCACCGCCGGTGTCATCGCGGCAATTTTCGGCTGCACCGGCCCGGCACTTGTAACCATAAGCGCCGCCGCCACAGCCGGCTATACCATGCAGGATACCACTACCTGGCTGTTCGGTATTTACGTCTTCGGCGGGCTCATCAGCCTTATCATGGGGCTGTATTACAAGATGCCCATCGTAGGCGCCTATTCAATCCCGGGGGCTTCCATGCTCGGCGCTGCTCTCATCGGTTTTACCTTTAACGAAGCCGCGGCGTCCTTTGTCATGGCAGGTGTAATCGTACTGCTTCTCGGCGTTACCGGCCTTATGGGAAAAGTGATGAAATGGCTGCCTCTGCCGATAGTCATGGGTATGATAGCCGGATGTATGCTCCGTTTCGGTACGGGAATTGTTACATCCACCATGGCTCTTCCCGTAGTCTGCGGCGCGGCGCTGCTGGGCTTCTTTGTACTTCCGCGGCTGATCAAGAAATTCCCCCCGGTACTGGGAGCGCTCCTCTGCGGTGTCATAGCGCTTATCGTCACCGGCGGTCTCCACATGGAAGAAACAACCTTCGCCTATATTCCGCCCAGGATCATCATTCCCCACTTCAATGTGGCAACCATTCTTTCCGTTTCTGTTCCCCTTGCCGCGCTGGTAGTCGGCGCCGAAAACGCCCAGGCCATTGGTGTACTCTATGCCCAGGGCTATAAGCCTCCGGTCAACGCCATGACGGTCATCAGCGGCTTCGGCGGTATCGCCTCCGGCCTTGTGGGCGCCCACAACGCCAACATCGCCGGTCCCATGACCGCTATCTGCTCTTCCGAAGAAGCGGGCCCCAACAAAGAAGGCCGGTACGCGGCCGGAGTGGTTAACGGCATCTGTTTCATCCTCTTTGGTATCTTCGCCAGTTTCGCTATTGCCTTTGTGCGGGTTATTCCGTCACAGCTCATCAACGTTCTCGCCGGTGTGGCTATGATCAACGTACTGATAAACTCCTTCAGGGACGGGTTCGGCAGCGGCAAATGCAAGATGGGCGCTTTCGCGGCGTTTGCCATCGGCGCCAGCGGCATTTCCATCCTGAGCATCGGTTCCGCATTCTGGGCGCTGGTCGGCGGCGTGGTCATTTCGCTGATTGTCGAGAAAAAGGATTTTGACGAGATCCACCATAAGAATTAAGGACGGCCGGGAATAAATCCCCGGACAGCGATCACTGCCGGTGCGGAAACCCCGCACCGGTTTTTTCAGGGACGGCCATTATGAACAATTCCAATACTATCCAGAACAGAATACAAGCGCTCCAGCGGGTTCTCCGGGATAAGCAGATGGACGCTGCGGCTATTTACGACCGGGAAAATCTCATTTATTTTGCGGGAGTCACGGATATTGAAGGGGGCTGCCTCATTGTTCCCGCCGAAGGGGAACCGAAACTTCTCTGTCTGTGGCTCGACGCCAAGCATATCCGGGAACAGAGCGGGCTCGATACGGTGATACCGTATTTTTTCCCCGGAGAAAATGTAAGCCTTAAGACAGCGCAGCTGCTGGAGGAACAGTTCGGTTCCGGTCCGAGGATCGGGTTTACCCGGTATTTCATCAGCCTTAAGGATTACCAGTGCCTTATGGACAAGATGCCCGGTATGGAAGTCTGTGATATCGCGGTGGACTGCTATAAAATACGGTCGGTCAAGGACGCGGAAGAAATCCGCCTTATCTCAAAAGCCGCGGGTTTCCTGTCCGAAGGGATGCAGGCAGCCTTCGACTGTCTCAAGCCCGGCATGACCGAAGCGCAGGTTCTCGCCGAAGCGGAATACGCCATGCGCAAAGCCGGTTCTGAAGGCTCCAGCTTCCGTATGCAGGTGCTCCGCCATGACCGGCAGCAGCTGGTCCATCCCTACGCCGGTGATTTTGTGATTGATGATAACCAGCCGGTGGTTATTCACCTGGGCGCTTCCTACAAAGGCTATACCGCAAAGATGTGCCGGACAGCCTTCCTCGGAAACGCTCCCGCGGAAACCGTGGAAATGTACCGGTTTATCGCGGAACTCCAGGATATTGCCGTCCGGACCCTGGTTCCGGGGGTCCGTTCTTCCGAAATATTCGATGCGGTATTTGACGCGGTCCATAAAAAAGGGTACGCCAAAATGTATATGGAGCATATCGGATACGGGGTCGGTATCCGCCAGTCGGAATTCTACCCCATAATCGGAAAAGGTCTGGACCACGAGATACGGGAAAACATGGTGGTGGATCTGCTCCTTCCCACGGTATACGACCCCAAGGCCGGAGGGCCTCGTCTTACCGATACCCTGCTGGTGACCTCCGGGGAGGCGCAGTTCCTGACCCGGTTCCCTAGAGAGCCAAAATAATGTAAAATATCTCCAATACCGGGAGGGTTTGAGAGTTTTATGATTGAGAATGAATTGCTGGAAACGGCCCGGAAACTGATAACTTCCGAAACAGTGAGCTGTGTTGTTATTTCCGGCGGAGAGATAATCCATACCGCGGACGGAAGGGGTGTTTCTCCGCTGCTTTCAATTTTTCAGGATGAACCTGAAAAACTGCGGGGCGCCGCGGTGGTGGACCGGGTTATCGGGAAAGCCGCCGCGGTCATCCTGGCCGCGGGCGGCGCGGCGGCGGTATACGGCGAGATCATGAGTGTTGCCGCCAGGAACTACCTGGCCCGCCGGAACATACAGGTCCAATACGGGAAATGGGTCGACCGCATCAGCAGCCGGGACGGAACCGATATGTGTCCCATCGAGAAATCGGTGCTTGCAATTGACGACCCCGCGGAGGGCGTAAAAGCTATCTGCCGGCGCCTTGAGGAGCTCCGGGGCGGTTCCCAGAGAATCGCCTGATTATTCCGGAGCGGGTGATCTTCATCTTAACCGCATCAACGGCGGTCCCGTTTACCGCAACGGTTTCTTCTTTTTCCCGGATTGCCCTCAGGGTGAACAGTGTCAGATCCGTGGGCATGAGCATACAGAAATCAAACTGTTCCATATCCGATGTGATAAAACCCGGCAGTATAAGATACGATGTAAACTAAGACTGTTCTGTGTTTGACCATTGATTATGCTTCTCCTCTGTTGAGTGTATAAAACTGTTCAACCGTCCTTTTTACAAAGGTGTTTGTATTCTTTTTTACATACCAGATATGGGCCAACGCCGCGGTCAGGCTTCCGAAAACGCAGGATATAATATCATACATGGTGTCGAAAACTCCCGTGGTCAGGGTATGCTGGGAATCGTGCCCGGTAATAAAGAACGCGGCGAATTCCCCGATTTCCCAGAATACGGCGATGGCCATGGAAAAACAGAAGGCGAACACCAGCTGTACAAACCATTCATCCTTAAGGCCGGAGGGTTTTTCCCGTTTAATCCGGAAATAAAAACAATAGCCGAACATTGTAAAAAGATATCCCGAGAGAAAGTGGACAAAGGCGTTAAAGAAAGGGACCCGCTCGTACCAGTCCAGGGCCGTTCCCAGACCGAATCCCAGGAAACAGAATACCATCACAAATGTGTGCAGGGAGAAGGGAAGTTTAATGCGCAGCAATTTTTTCGCCAGCGGCGGGATGAGCAGAAAAAACCAGGATACGGGTCCGAGAACCGCGGATAAAACATTGCCCCGCAGTAATTGGTATACCGTTATAAAGACCCCTGTAAGCAGGTATAAGCCATTAACAATACGCAGTTTTTTTTGTCCAGCTTCCATACGTATTGTTAAATATACTCAAATTACTCATCCGGATCGCTAAAAAAGAGCCCCTCTTCGGCGGGTTGTTTTTTCGGTGCGACCTTGATGGTGGCGGCGTAAACGGTGTTCAGCAGCCCGAGGAACGCGGAAATTGAGAACAGTACTTCAATACCCGTAACTGTCCATATCCACCCGCCCAGGAGGGCAATGAGAATACTGATAACATGGTTCACCGAAATCCCCGTGGATATGGTGGCGGTTATTTCTTCCTGGTTTGACGCAATGTCCTGGACATACACATTGCTTGCCATGCTTGCCAGGGAAATGAGGGAATCGAGCACATAGTTGACGCATACCACAATAAAGGCGGTTCCAGGCGAAAACAGCCGGTGGGCAAATCCGTAGAAAAAGCAGACCACCATAAGCAGGAGGGTATCGGTTACCATGATGAATTTATATCCCAGTCTGTCTATGAGTTTCCCCATCAACGGACTGAAGATAATCCCGAATCCGGAGCATACCGCCATGAGCAGGGCAATAACCGACGCGTCCGCGCCGTACTGGAGGATCAGAACATAAGGGGCAAAGGTAATAAAGATCTGCTTCCGGGCGCCGTAAAAAACCTCGAGCATGTAGTACTTGGTAAATTTCTTCGCGAAGTAGAAACGCCGGCGCTTGACTTTGACGGCTGATTCCTTGATCGCCAGGGATACCAGCAGGGCCGCTACCATGAGGACCGTCGCCAGGGCAAAGACAGTTTTAAACTGAACAATACTGTTCCGGCCGAACCCTAAACGGGCAAAAATAAAAAATACCACCGTAACGATGATGTACCCGGTTATATTGCCGACATGGCTGATGGAGCTGGTTATCCCCAGTGACGCGCCGGCTTTGTCCCGTTTGGCAAGCTCCAGGGATATGGTGCTTTTAACGGGCATTACAATATGTTCTCCGGCGCTGAATATAACGATGAATAATACGACGATAAATTTTCCGCTGCCGCTTATGAACAGTCCCGCCATACCCGCCAGCATTATTGCCATACCGATTTTAAAAATACGGCTTTCGGAAAAACGGTACATCCAGGCAAGGATAAAGACCACCAGCAGCCCCGGCAGTTCCCGGAAAAACTCAACAATGCCCCGCTGGAATTCATTTATATGGACAATTTCGGCGAGGTAATTATCCTGGACGCCGCGGTACAGGCCGTAGGAAATGCCCGAAAGCAGCAGCACCGATAAAAAACGCAGGACCTTTGATTCCGGTTTATAGACCGTTTTCCATGTAAAACGGCTCTTGAGTATTTCTCCGTAGGATTTTTCCGTGCTTTCTGATCTGGCCATTGATGTCTCCGGGGCAATGGTAGCATGTATAGTACCGTGGTTCAACGTATGGATCTGGGAGGGCCGCGGATAGGGGAGGCCGCGGCGGGAACGTGTTTAGCCTGTCCTGTAACAAAAACTCTGCGATCAGCCGGCGGAGCAATGCTGCCCGCCGGCTCCGGCAGGATCAGATATTAAAGGTCTTTTTGGTGAATTCCAGGTGTTCCAGTGTTTTTTCCGCGATTTCCTGGGCGCTGGAAATTGACGCCTCGATATGCTGGCTGACATCCCGGACTTCCTGAACACTGCCGTGGACCTGATGGGATGTTTCCCGGAGTTTGTCTATGTCCCCGGAGATACTTTTGCTCCCCGCTTTCATTTCCTCGGACCCGGACTGTACCGCGTGGGTCGCGTCCTGCATGCCCTTGAGGGCGTCGAGAATTTGCCGGCCGCCGACATCCTGTTCTTCCATGGCGCTGTTTACCGTGCCGAAGGTAGTGTCTATGGTGGTTATCCCCTGGTAAATTATATTGAAGGAATTCTCCGCCTCATCGGAAACCGTTACTATTCCCCGTATGGCGGTTTCAATTTCCTGTATTTCCCGGAATATGGACGCGGATTCAACGCTTACTGATTCCGCCAGTTTGCGGATTTCCGAGGCGACCACCGCAAAGCCCTTTCCCGCTTCCCCCGCGTGGGCCGCTTCTATGGCGGCGTTCATGGCAAGGATATTGGTCTGGTTGGCAATGTTGTCGATAATCTTGTTTGTTTCCTGGAGGGACTGTGAGAGGCTAAACACTTTCTTCAGCTGTTCCTGGAGTTTCGCTATCTTCTGCTGTCCCTGTTCCGCGGATTCGCTCAGGCGGCCGGATGTTTCATTGGCTCTCTCCACCACCGTACGGATGGAATGGATGTTGCCGACCATTTCCTCAATGGCTGACGAGGAGTTGTTGATATGCTCCGCCTGGCTCTGGATGGCGTTGTCCAGGGACGTTATACTGCCCAGGATTTCGTTGACCGAACCGGAACTTTGCTCCACCGCGCTGACCTGAATATCCGACTGCTGCTGGACATTATCCATGCTCTGGAAAATCACCTTCATATCCTCAACGGATCTGTTCATTGACTGGTCCAGGGACTGGCTGAGGTCGGTCAGCTCAATCAGCCGGCTTTCAATATCATCGATATTTTTCTGGAAATTGTCCCTGATGGTAATGAGGGCCCTGATCATTCCGCCCATCTCATCTTTGCGGGAACTTTCCATTTCGATCTTCAGATTCATACCGGCCAGTGACTGGGCCGCCTTTTCCGCGTACCGAATGGGCTTTATAAATGACCGGGAAACGAAAAATGCGATTATGATCGAGAATGCGATGACGATCACCAGAGCCAGGGCCATATAGCCCATGGATTCCCGCTGAAGATCCATGATAAACGTTATATCGTAATCGAGCCCCAGCACACTGACGGCCTGCCCGTTCCGCATGATCGGTATATACGCGGAAATGAATGATCCCCATTCATCGGTATAAATTTCATTGGTCAGCTGGAGCTCTCCGGTGGAAATAGCCCCCTGGAGATAATCGAAATCCTCATCATACACGGTCATGAATGTTTTTTCGCCGTCCTCCAGAATTGTTTCCGTGTCCAGCAGGAACACGAATCCCTGGGGTGTTTTTTCCACCAGGTAAATGAAGGTAAATCCGAAGGCGTCGTTGAATTTCTGCAGGTCCTCCAGGATTTCATAATACGCTTCGGAATCCTTCTGCCCTTCTTCGCGGAGATATTCCGTGTCCCCGAGCACGGGAAAATAGGAGTTCACCAGGACCGCGACATTGCGCAGGGTCTGGTGGGCGGAAAAGAGAATATACTGTGAGTACTGAATATACATAGTGATTCCTACGGCAAGGGAGATGGTTATCCCCAGACCCGTAAAAATCAGAATAAGCTGCGTTCGGAGACTTTTCATTACATACCTCTTGGTTTAATTATACAAATTTCTGCGGTATTTTTCATTATTTATGTAAAAAAGATGAAATATGTCCGATTATGCTGATATCCGGGTTTGCCGGCAAAAGGATTATGTAAAACGGCGGCATCGGCGCGCAGGGGAATTTTCTTCAATAAAAAACCCCGCGGAAAACACGGTTCCGCGGGGCTGTCTTCAATATAATTGGTCTTACTGTTGTTTATACCGGAGCACCGGTTTCCTCGCGGCGGCGGTTTCATCGAGCCGGCGCACCGGCGTATGATGGGGGGCGCTTTTCAGTATCTCCGGGTTTGTCCTGGCCTCTTCCGCGATGGCCTTCAGGGCTGCCGCAAAGGCTTCCAGGGTTTCCGGGGTTTCCGTTTCCGTGGGCTCCGCCATGAACGCTTCTTTTACGATCAGCGGGAAGTACACCGTGGGCGGGTGGAATCCGTAATCGATGAGGCGTTTGGCGATGTCCACCGTATTGACGCCGTTCCCGAGATCCGGGGAAGCCACAAACTCATGCATGCACGGACGGCACTGGCCGTAGGCCACGGGGTAGTTTTCTTTTACCAGTTCCTTGAGGTAATTGGCGTTGAGTACCGCGTACTCCGCCGCCCGGCGGATACCTTCTTTTCCCAGGGTTCTGATATAGGCGTAGGTTTTAACCAGTACGCTGAAATTCCCGTTGAAGGTCTTCATCCGCCCGATGGATTCCCGGGGATGCATGAACGAATACCGTCCGCCTTCCCGCTGCGCCACCGGCCCCGGCAGGAAGTCCTTGAGCGCCGGCCCGGCACCGACAGCGCCGGAGCCCGGTCCGCCGCCGCCGTGGGGGGTGGAAAAGGTTTTGTGGAGGTTGAGGTGCATCACGTCAAAGCCCAGCTGTCCGGGTTTTACGATACCCATGAGGGCGTTCATATTCGCCCCGTCGCCGTATACCAGGCCTCCGGCCTTGTGGACCAGATCGATAATTTCCCTGATATTCGGCTCAAAAAGCCCCAGGGTACTGGGATTGGTTATCATGAGGCCGGCCACGGTTTCCGCCTTTTCACCTTCGCAGGCGGCTTTGAGGGCGTCCATATCCACGGCCCCCGAGGCATTTGACGGAATTGTCTCCGCGACGAAACCCGCCATGGTGCAGGTCGCCGGGTTTGTGCCGTGGGCGGAATCCGGAATCAGCATCCGCACCCGTTTCGTATCGCCCTTCTTCTGGTGGTACGCCCGGATCATCAGGACTCCGGTGAGTTCCCCCTGGGCGCCCGCGGCGGGCTGGAGAGTGAACGCCTCGTAGCCCATGATTTCCTTGAGGGCTTCCTGGAGTTTAAATAAAAGCCCCGCCGCTCCCTGGACCATTGTTTCCGGCAGGAGCGGATGGGTCCGCCGGAATCCGGGGAGTGCCGCGGCGTCTTCATTCATCTTGGGGTTGTACTTCATGGTACAGGACCCCAGGGGATAGAACTGACCATCCACGGAAAAGTTTTTCTGGGACAGCCGGGTAAAATGGCGGACCACCGACAGCTCATCCAGTTCCGGAAGTCCGAGATCGTCCCGGACAAGATCCTTGGGCAGGGCCGTTTCCGGGACATCGAGTTTCGGCAGAATCGTTCCTGTCCGGCCGGGCACGCTCATTTCGTACAATAAGGGTGTTTCTGTATGTTTCATCGGCTGGCCTCCCGCAGCGCCGCCACCAGTTCATCAATATCGGCGCGGGAATTTTTCTCGGTTACGCAGATCAGGAGTTCATTTTTCCGGTCCGGGAAATACCGCGACAGGGGAAGGCCCGGTACGATCCGTTTGTCACAGAGCTTTTCCGCCAGGGCTTCCGCGTCACAGGGGAGGGTAACGGTGAATTCCTTAAAGAAGGTTCCCGGGGCCACGGAGAATCCCGGGAGTTTCGCGATCTCGGCGGCGCAGTAATGCGCCCGGTGCCAGCACAGCTCCGCGGTTTTCCGCAGCCCCTGTTTCCCCATGAGCGCCAGGTATATACAGGCACGCAGGGTCGAGAGCCCCTGGTTCGAGCAGATGTTTGACACCGCTTTTTCCCGGCGGATATGCTGTTCCCGGGCCACCAGGGTAAGCACGAAGCCGCGTTTCCCTTCCACGTCAACGGTTTCGCCGACGATACGTCCGGGCATGCGCCGCATCAGGGCGTTGGTGGTGGCCATGATCCCCAGGAACGGACCGCCGTAGTTGATATCGTTGCCGAGGCTCTGGCCTTCGGCGGTGACCACATCGGCGCCCCATGAGCCGGGGCTCCTGAAGAGGCCCAGCATTACGGGATCGGCGTGGACAATAAAAATACCGCCCTTTTCATGGACCGCTTCGGCGGCGCCTTTCAGTTCCGGCAGGGTCCCGAAAAAATCGGGATAACATGAAATCAGGGCCGCCAGATCGTCTCCCTGCACCGCCCGGGCGGCTTCCGCCGGAGACGAACGGTAGGTTTCAACCGTAACGTCAAAGGCGGCGAGATACGTATCGAGAACGGTCCGGTATTCCGGATGGATTCCTTCGGGAATCAGGATCCGGTTGCGGCCTTCGGTATTCCGCAGGGCCATGAGGATGGCCTCCGCCAGAGCCGTGGCCCCGTCGTAATGGCTGGCGTTGACTACCTCCATGCCGGTGAGTTCGGCCACCATACTCTGGTACTCGAAAATTGCCTGGAGCGTTCCCTGGCTTACCTCGGGCTGGTACGGAGTATAGGCGGTCACGAATTCACCTCTGGATGAAAGGGCTCCCACCGCGGCGGGTACAAAGTGGTCGTAGGCGCCGCCCCCGAGAAACCAGCGGAATCCGTCGGCATCGGCGTTGAGCTCCGCCAAAGACGCTATTTCACGGAGGACCTCGGTCTCACTTAACCCTTCTCCGATGGCAAGCTCCGGAAACCGGAGATCCCCGGGGATTTCACTGAACAGGGCATCGCTTGAGGCGATTCCCAGCTTCCGGAGCATCGCCTCCCGCTGGGAATCGGTAACTGGAATATAGGGCACGGTTAATTCTCCGCAGCGGTTTTTTCGTAATCCTGGGGTGAAAGCAGTCCGTCCCAGTCAGCCATATTTGCGGGGGCGATTTTGATAATCCATCCCTCGCCGTAGCAGTCCTTGTTGATAAGGTCCGGTTCGTCCTGGAGCCGGTCGTTTACGGCGGTTACCGTGCCGGAAACGGGCATGTAGACGTCGCTGGCTGCCTTGACGGATTCCACCACGCCAAAGGCGGATTTCGCCTTCAGCTCCGATCCAACCTTGGGAAGATCCACAAACACGATGTCCCCGAGGCTGTGCTGGGCGTGATCGGAAATTCCGATCACCAGTTCATTTCCATCTTTGCGCGCCCATTCGTGGGATTGGGCGTAACGGGCATTACTGTCGGTATTCATTTTGCTCTCCTGTAAACCGGTATGTATAAGGGCCGCTTGACTACGACCGCGTCCTTCGGCGTTCCCCGTATGGAAACAGCCAGTTTCGTATCCGTTTTCGCGTATTCCGGGGGGATGAACACATTGGCGGAATAGGTCCCCGCGGTGGGGCAGAACATTCCCGCCACACAGGTTCCGATCTCGTCCCCCGCTTCATTGAGGACCGCGTACCCTTCCCGGGGAACGCCGCCGCTCACATTAATTGTCGCCAGTTTCCGTTTAAGGCCGCCTTCCTTAACCGCGAGAACCGCGGCTTTGCCGATGAATTCCTTATCGAAATCGCAGGCCCAGGAAAGGAGCGCCTCCGGCGGGGTAATCGTGGGGCTTATTTCATGGCCGTGCAGGGGCATGCCCGCCTCAAACCGGAGGGAATCCCGGGCGGCCAGTCCAATGGGGCCGGCTTCGATCCCCAGCTCTTTTGCTTTGGCAAAGAGAAATTCCCAAAGCTCCGCGGCTTTGGAGGCGCCGTAAAACAGTTCCGCCCCGTCTTCGCCGGTGTATCCGGTTCTGCCGATGCGCACGGGGATTCCCATGATCGTACCGATATCCATGTATGACCGGGAAATCGCCGAAAGCGCCCCGCCGGAAACCGCGTCGATGAGTTCCACCGCCCGGGGTCCCTGGAGGGAAATCATGTAGGTTTTTTCCGAAACATCCTCCATGGAAACGGCTGCCGGAAGCCGCGCCTTGAAATGGTCCAGGTCGGCGGTACGGTTTCCGGCGTTCATGACCACAAACCAGCCGTCTTCCGTCCCTTCCGCCGGGGCCATGCGATAAATGAAGAGATCGTCTATAACTCCGCCGGCTTCATTCAGAAGCAGGGCGTACCGGGCCTCATTGGGCTGCATGTCCAGGATACGGTTGGAAACCAGGGCCGACAGGGCTTCCCCGGCGCCTTTCCCGGAAATTATAACCTGTCCCATGTGGTCGATATCAAAAAACCCCAGGGAACGGCGGCAGAGCCGGTGTTCTTCCACGGCACCCGCGGGATACTGGATCGGCATTTCGAAGCCCGCAAAGGGGGCAAAACGGGCGCCCGCGGCCTCATGCCACGGACGAAGTAGGGTTGAATTCACGGCTGCACCTCAAACTGGATAGTTTTTTGCTGGTTTATTCGGCATCCGAACCCATTATAGGGTACTTTTGAAATACGAACAAGGGAAGAACGCAGGGTACCTGCAGTAACCCTACACCCGGTAAAGCAGCATGGGAAGTGTAATTCCGGGGGACCCGTCAGATGAAAAAAATCCCGCGGGGCGGTATTTCTTCTCATCTGACACCCCGCGCAGCCTGTACCCACCCATGCTGTTTTGCCAATGTTCTGTATAGTGCGGGTGCCCTGCTTGGCCAGGTTGCTGGGTATGGGAAGGTAGTTTCGGAGGCGGGGAGACCGTAACCCGGAAAGACGCCCCTTACCCAATCCCCCCATCGCCGGGAGCGGATGGGTGAAGTCCCTCCACGGAGAGGCACCCTGACCGGGAGACCCGGAGTGGGGGTAGCGTAAGACTTGCCGCCTGCGGCGCCAAGTCTTTTAGGAGTTTTGCGGAGCAAAACTCCACCCATCATTCGGCAAGGCTGGAGCGCAGGGGTCGTGTCCCGCGGACACGCGCAGCCCTCCAGACCGGGCAGCCCCGAGCCGGTTGAGCCAGAAAGCACCCGGGAACCAGAAGTGGGGGTGGCGTAAGACTTGCCGCCTGCGGCGCCAAGTCTTTTAGGAGTTTTGCTCCGCAAAACTCCACCCATCATTCGGCAAGGCTGGAGCGCAGGGGTCGTGTCCTGCGGACACGCGCAGCCCTCCAGACCGGGCAGCCCCGAGCCGGTTAAGCCGGAAAGCACCCGGCCGTAATGGTAACGCCGGGTGGCGGAGAAAAACGGTGTTGAGCGACTTTCGAGGCCGCAGGCCGACACGGAGCCAACACCGTTTTTCCCCGACGGGCCCCGCGGCACCGGTACTCCCCGGGTGCTTTCCGGCTTGAAAGACCCGGTGCTTCCCCATACCTTGAGCAAACGTTCCATTCCCGGTATGCTGGAAAAAGGGTATTCCCCCTTCCGGAATGTATATGCCGGAATCCTACAGTTTTGGAATGATAATATGGTAAAAAGAGTCATAATTGCCTTTCTTCTGGCATCTTCCGTTTTATTTGCCTGCAGCGCAAAGGGATCATCGGATAAAGAAGCCGAAACCGGTTCCTCCGGGGCGTCATCCTCTGCGGCGGGGACATCCGCCGATGCCGATACCAGCTACGCCTTCGGTGTCGCCCTGGGCTCGGATCTCCGGCAGGTAGGCCTTGAATTCGACTATGACGCCTTTACGGACGGCTTCCGGGATGCCGTTGAAGGCGGTGAGATGAGAATGACCATTGACGAGGCGGTAACGAAAATACAGTTCGCTTTTATGGCCGCCATGGCAAAACAGGCGGAGGAAAATCTGGCTGCTGAACAGGAATTCCTCGCTGAGAACGGGAAAAAGGCCGGGGTTATGACCACCGCGAGCGGCCTCCAGTATGAAATAGTTTCCCAGGGGACCGGCCCGAGACCCGGTGCGACCGATGTAGTGCTGGTAAATTATGAAGGCACCCTTCTGGACGGCACTGTTTTCGACAGTTCCTATGCCCGGGGCGCTCCCGCGGAGTTCCCCCTGAACCAGGTAATTCCCGGATGGGCCGAAGGTATCCTTCTTATGAATGTGGGCGGTACCGCCCGGCTGTACATTCCCGCGGCTCTCGCATACGGAGAACAGGGAGCGGGGAATATTATTCCTCCCAACACAATGCTCATATTTGATGTGGAGCTTCTTTCCATTCAGAACTAACGGCGCTGCGGCGTTAATGATTTTTTTACAGAAAAGACCGGTCCAAAGGCCGGTCTTTTTTGTCAGTGACTTACACACCAAAATATATTTGCCTTCCCGGCCGTAAATTCCTATCCTTAATATAGAGAAACTATTATGGAGGATTGCCATGGCTGCTGATTTTTTCGACGCCCTCAAATTGCGCCGGAGTATATACGGTATTACAAAGAAAGCGTCGGTGCCGGATGAGCGGATTGAATCCATTCTCAAGGACGCGCTTCTGCACACCCCGTCGGCGTACAATTCCCAGTCCGCGCGGCTCATTCTTTTGCTCGGAAAATCCCATGATGAACTGTGGGACGCCGTAAAGGACACCCTCGCCAAAATCGCCGTCAGTCCCGAAGCTTTCGCCAGGACGGAAAAGAAGATTGACGGATTCAAGGCGGGGTATGGAACGGTGCTCTTTTTTGAGGACCAGGCGGTGATACAGAAACTCCAGGATGAAAACCCGCTGTATAAGGATGTTTTTCCCGGCTGGTCCCTTAACTCCGCCGGAATGATACAGTTTGTAGTATGGACTTCCCTGGCCGCGGAAGGCATGGGCGCCTCTCTTCAGCATTACAATCCATTGATCGATGAATGGGTGCAGAAGAAAACCGGGGTTCCCGCGGCGTGGCGGCTCCTGGCCCAAATGCCCTTTGGTGTCGCAAACGCTCCGGCGGGGGATAAATCCTTCCTGCCTGTTGAGGAACGGTTCAAGGTTTTTTCATAAAAAAAATCCCCCATGGACCGCCGGTTCATGGGGGATGCTTTGGTTCAAAACGCGCTGCCCGGTTAATTCCTCATGGAGAGGTAGGAATTGATAATATCGAGGAGGGAATTTTCCTCGATCCGTACAATGCCCTTTTCGCGGATAACGCTTTCCGGCGAATCCGAGGCGTGGGCGGTATTGACCATCACGTTGCTCCCGAATTCACGCCGGACCGTACCCCCCGGCGCCTTGAGGGGGTCCGTGGGTCCCAGGACATCCCGTATTTTTTTGACCGCGTCTTCGCCTTCGTAAATCAGGATCATGCATTTTACCGGCCCGGGGTTGTTCCGTTCCTCCACAGGAACGGTCAGCGGGTTGAGTCCTGACATAAACTCCACGATCTGGCGGAACTGGTTTTCTGCGTATTCAATCCCGAAGCTTCCAGCCAATGCTTTTTCGGTTTTATCGCTCAGGACCATGTTGAATTCCCTGTTCAGGATTTCCTTTGCCTTCTGCCCGAATACCGGCGCCAGTTTATTGCAGAGCGTATCCTCCACGGGCCCGTAGAATTCCAGGGCTTCCGCCAGGGAAAACCGGTGGACCTTGATCCCGATAATCCGCAGCCCGGTCCTGGAAAACATATCGATAATCGTACCGGGTTTGGACGACGCGTACATCCAGTTATCGGGTTTGATAATAACCAGGGTCTGCTGGATTTTTGAAGGTTCGGGATACACCATGTTTTCGACAATATTGGGCTGTTCAGGGAGGAACCGGGCAAAAAGTTTCAGGTTGTCATCGGCCAGTTCCTGGTTTCTCGGGGTAAGGACCGCGGGCTCAAAATAGGTTATTTTCTTCGGATCATTAGGGTCGGTCATAAGGTCCGCGTAGGTATCCCGGATTGTTTCACCGGTAATCGATTCAATGCTCCGGTTCTCGGAATACAGCGCTCCGCAGATATCCGACAATTTGCGGCAGGGTTCTTCACCCCGGAAGAGCAGCAGCAGCGTCCGGTGCCGCCTGCCGCCGGAGGGGACCAGGTTTTTTTCCACATAGTTTGCCAGCAGTTCCGCCCCCTCGGGGTTTTTGTGGTCCCGCTGATTCCGCAGCTGGTTTGCGTAGGTTTTCGCGAATTCTTCGTCCGGGGCGATCATCTGGGCTCCCACGAGCTCCAGGTCAAGCCGGGACAGCAGCCGGGCCAACACCCCGCCGGTACGGCTTTTTGCCACCGTATAGGGGGTTACCATCACATATGAGATGGTTTGTTCCATATTATTATTTCTCCTTATAATCGTGGATACTATCGCAAAGAGTGTGATTTTGTCCATTATGTGGGGGAGTGCAGGAACTTTCAAGCCGGAAAGCACCCGTGGGTTACCGGGGCCTGTCATGGAAAAGAAAGGATGGCGGCGCGTCGGCCTGCGGCCTCGAAAGCCGCTCATCCTGTCTTTTCCATGACACCCGGCGTTACCATTATGCCTGGGTGCTTTCCGGCTTAACCGGCCCGGTTCTGCCCGGTGGAGAGGGTGGCGTGTTTTTGAAGGACACGCCCCTTCGCACCAGACTTGACGCCGCAGGTGGCAGGTCTTACGCTACCTCCTCTTCGGGCTCTTGGAGGACACGGGGCCGGAAAAAAAACGCATAACGCCGTACATAAGAAGGGACAATACCGCGAAGATAATAAACGAACTGAAGAGCGCCGGGTATCCCCAATGTTCCACCACGTAACCGCCTATGGCGTTGCCCAAAAAGGAGGGAAGCCCGGTACCGATTGAGAGATAGATAGACATTCCCAGGGCGCGGCGTTCCGGCGGGACACACATAGCCACAAACGCCACCGCCGCGGGGTGGAATAACCCAAAGCAGAAGAAGTGAAGCAGCTGCGCCACGGATATCCCCAGTTTTGTGGGAAATAATACGTATATGGCCAGGCGCGCCCCAACTCCGACCACGGATAATGCCAGCAGAAAGGGCGCCCCGAAACGCCGTATAAGCCGGCTCGAAAAAAACATCGCCGGGATTTCCGACAGCGCCGACAGCGCCCACATGAGCCCCACCGCATCCCAATGGATTACTTCAATAAGGTACAGTGAAAAAAAAGCGTTGATCGGCGCCATGGCCAGACGGCCGAAGGCGATCATGATAATGCCCAGGGTAAAAAAGGACGTCCATAGCCTGTGTTTTCCCGGGGCAGCAGAGCCGGACGGGCCCGTATTGGATGGCGGCTTTTCCGGTGTCCCCTGCGCAGCGGGCAGAAACGCCATAGACACCAGCGCAATGACCGTGCTTATACAGATCCATACGGCAATGCTGCCGGAGGTATCGGGTTTCAGTACCGGGGTCCATTGCAGGATAAGCATCAATAAAACAAAACTGACCGAGCCGGCCATTCTGACACGGCCGTAGTCTCCGGTGCTTCCCAGACGGATGGTCGCAGCGGCATCGAGCAGCGGCACGCTCGACCGGAACCCTATGGCGAGAAAGACCAGCGACAGTGCGCTTATCCAGGGATTGCGGAACAACGCCAGGGGAATTACGGCGGCAAAAACAATGCCGTAGGTCATAATCAGTCCGGATTTATACCGGCCCAGTTTATCCGCAAAGTATCCGAATAAGAAGGGCCCGAATATTCCGGCGGCCTCGAAAATGCCCAGGAGAATTCCGGTTATTGTATGGGAATACCCCAGTCCGCGGACCAGCACCGGAAGATAGGGTACTATTGTTGCGTATACCAGAAATGCCGAGAAAAAACATACAACCAGAGCCATGGGTAATTCTACAGCAAAGAAGCATGGGGTTACCAGGTCCGGGGGACCCGTCGGATGAAAAAAATCCCGCATGGCGGTATTTCTTTTCATCCGACACCCCATGGTACCGGTCCGCGCCATGCTTCTTTGCTGCTTCTTCGGGGAACTGGGTACCGGCGGGTAGTTCGGTTGAGGTATCACCTGGTCCCTGATTATCACCACCCAGGATCCAGAAGTGGGGGTAGTGGAAGCCCCGCGAAGCGGGGCTGAAACGAGGGGGAGCAGCCCTCCCACGAAGGGCAGCACCGAGCCGGTTGAGCCGGAAAGCACCCGCGGAACCGGTAAACACGGGTGCTTTCCGGCTTGTCAGACTCGGTGCTCCCCCCGCATAACATTGAATTTATTGGTCCTTATCGTATACAATTGTACGAATCGCCCGTGTCGTTACGGACGCAGCCAGGAGTTCCTTATATGCTTAAAACCATGCGAAATATCGGCATCATAGCGCATATTGATGCCGGAAAAACCACCACCACCGAACGGATCCTCTATTATACCGGCAAAAGCCACAAAATCGGCGAAGTGGACGACGGTGAGGCCGTCATGGACTGGATGGTGGAGGAGCAGGAGCGGGGAATTACCATCCAGAGCGCCGCAACCACCACGTACTGGAAGGGTTACCAGATCAATATTATTGATACCCCCGGCCATGTGGATTTTACCGCGGAGGTTGAGCGGTCCCTCAGGGTTCTGGACGGGGCGATCGCTATTTTCGATGCGGTCCGGGGGGTGGAACCTCAGACCGAAACCGTCTGGCACCAGGCGGAACATTACCATGTTCCGTGTATCGGGTATGTCAATAAAATGGACCGCATCGGCGCTGATTTTTTTCCGGTGCTGGATGATATCAGGGCCAAACTCGGGGCGAATCCCGTGGCGGTACAGATTCCCATAGGAAAAGAGAGTTCCCTTGAGGGCGTAATCGATCTGATTGAAATGCAGGAAATCCGGTGGGACCCGGCCACTGAGGGCGAGACCATGACCGCCGCGCCGGTGGCTCCCGAACGGGCAGCCCTGGCCCGGGAATATCAGGAAAAACTTATCGATGCCCTTTCCGCCGGTTCCGAAGCCATAACTGACCTCTATCTCGCCGGCGAACCCATACCGCCGGATCTTATCAGGCAGGAGCTGCGCAGTGCCGTACTGCACAGGACCATTCTTCCGATTTTTGCTGGAGCTTCCCGCCGGAATATCGGGGTGCAGCCGGTGATTGACGGGGTCGTCGCGTACCTTCCCGCTCCCGATGAGGTTGCCCCGGCCATAGGCCGCAACCTGAAAAAAGATGAGGATATTGAGGTTCCCTGTGATCCCAAAGGCCAGGCCCTGGGGCTGGTATTCAAAATTCAGAATGACCGCGAGTCGGGGAGCCTCTGCTACGTCCGCATGTATTCCGGGGCAATCAAACCGGGAACCGCGGTTTACAATGTGGGAAAGCGAAAACGGGAGCGGGCAAACCGCATACTCCGGATGCATTCCAATAAGTCCGAACCCCTGGACACACTTTCCGCCGGGGATATCGGGGTAATCATCGGCATGAAGTTTGCCCAGACCGGGGACACCGTCGGCAGCGAAGGCTGGCCGGTGCTGCTCGAAACCATGCAGTTTCCGGAACCGGTAATTTCGGTTTCCATAGAACCTAAGACCATGTCGGAACAGGAAAAACTCAAGGACGTACTGGCGGTTCTGTCCAAAGAGGATCCGACCTTTACGACCAAGGAAAATACGGAAACCGGACAGCTTATTATTTCTGGAATGGGGGAACTCCACCTGGATGTACTGGTGACGAGGATCCTCAAGGAATACAATGTCGGCGCCAAGGTCGGCAATCCCCAGGTAACCTACCGGGAATCCATCAGCAAAACCGTGAACCATACGGAGCGGTTTTCCAGAACCTTGGCGGGCAAGGACAATGAAGCGGCGCTCACCCTGCGGGTGGAACCCCTTCCCCGGGGTTCGGGGAACCGGTACACATCAGAGGCAAAGAACAAACAGATTCCCGACCATATTTTTGAAGCGGTGGAACGGGGAATTACCGCGGCTTTTTCCTCCGGGATAGTCATGGGCTACCCCTGTATCGATATAGGGGTTACCCTGACGGATATTGAGTATTCTGAACTTACGGGAACCGATTTTGCCTTTGAAGCCTGCGCCAATATGGGCTTTGATGAAGCCTGCCGCGGCGCCGATCCTATTCTTCTGGAACCGATCATGGCGGTGGATCTCACCTCACCCAAGGAATCGGTCGGCGACGTTATCAGCCTCGTGGTTCAGCGGGGCGGCATGGTTCAGAGTATGGATTCCAAAGCGACGGTGGATCACGTAAAAGCCCAGGCGCCCATGGCAAAAATGTTCGGCTTTATGACGGCCCTCCGTTCGGTCAGCCAGGGCCGCGCCACCTTTACCATGGAATTCTCCCATTTTGAGAAAAAACAGGAGCGGCAGTAAAATCTGGCGCGGTCCCGGTCGCCCGCGGATGCCGTGTCCGTCTCGGCTATAAAATCATTCTATCGTTCCGGAACGGCTCAACCCGCCGTACAGAACGATTTTTAAGTAATTTTTTAAAAAAAGAATGTTTCTTAAGGTTCTCTTAAGCTTTATCCCGTATCTTCCTTATTGTCTTTGAAGGACAAACCATTTTTGGAGGATACTATGAAAAAAACAGGAATTATCGCAATCGTACTGCTGCTTGCGGGTAGCATCGCTCTTTCCGCTCAGGGTGCCGTTTCAATTGAGTCGGCCAGGCAGATGGTGAACGGCCCGGCCGTGGGCCCCGCTCCCGAACCGCCCCGGCCGATGCCGGGCCCCGCGGCTGGCCGCATCCCGCCGGTTCCTCCGGCTCCCCCGGCACATGAAAAACAGTGGGTAACAGTCCAGGGAACCCTTGAACCGCTTATCCAGGCCGAGTATTACCGCCTGGCAGATGCTACCGGTGATTTGCTGGTGAAAATCAAAAACGACAAATGGCGGGGGCTGATGGTCAAGGCCGGGGACACGGTCCTGGTTTCGGGCAATCTTTCCTGGAAGAAGGAAGGCCTCGTCCTGGACGCAAAATTCATACAAAAAGGCGATACCCCCGCGGAGGCGGCCACTGTCAGCCAGTCAATTCAGCTTCCCGACCATAGCTGGGTCGTACTGCGGGGCCGGATCAGCCAGGGAATTACCAAGGACCGGTATATATTCAGTGACAGCAGCGGTGATATTGCGGTTAAAATCACGGATGGTATCTGGCGCGGCCTTATGGTACGGCCCGGGGATACAATTACCATCCACGGTGAGATTGACCGTGATAAAAGAACCTTTGTGCCCGAAGTAAAAGTGGAATATATTGAAATGTAGGAATACACTGTACCGTAAGCGGATATTCGTTCCGTCTGCGGTACAGAAAAAATCAGCGGGAGTATTTTCATTGAGCCGGTATTTCTTTGTGTTAATTACGGTTTTACTGCTTTTAACCGGAGCCTATTCCGGGAATGCCCAGACCACCGCGGATGTCAGGGACGTTTCGGTGATGCCCGGAGATTCCTGGGTTTTCCTCCGGGGAACCCTCGAGCCGGTCGTTCAGAACGAACGCTATATTTTAAAAGATTCCACCGGGGAGATCCTGGTATGGATTCCCGGGAACCAGTGGCAGGGTCTCATGCTCAAACCCGGAGATACCGTGGTTATCGCCGGTGAGGTAAAACATAAATCCAACGGGACGGAAATTGAAACGAAGTATGTGGAATCCGGCGGCGCGGAGGGCCCCGTATATACCGATATAATCCAGCTTAAAAACAACACCTCCCCGGGGTGGGTCCGTATATGCGGCCGGATTGTGCGGTATCTTTCGGGGGATACCTACGTGTTTGCGGATGAATCCGGTGAGATGCGGGTTGCCATAAAAGACCACATCTGGCGGGGGCTTCTGGTAAATCCCGGTTCACTGGTCGAGATCGGCGGCGAAGCGCGCCGCCGCGGCGGCAGGACCGAGCTGACCGCCGAGTATATTCTGAAGGTAACCCATGAATAGGCTGAAACTATTTTTCGCTGTTCTGTGCGGCGGGTGTTTTTTATTTATGGGTACACTTGCGGCTGACGCTCTGGACGTGAGTACTGCCGCGCAGATAAAAACCGCGCAGCCCACTTCTGCCGACAGAAAACCCTGGGTTTTGCTCCGGGGCACCCTTGAACCTGCAATCCAGAATGAGCGGTACATTCTTACCGATACCACCGGGGAAATCCTCGTAAAGATTAAGGATGATATCTGGCGGGGACTGCTCCTGCGGTCCGGCGAAGAGGCTCTGGTGGAAGGCGAGCTGGAATTCAAAGGCAGCGGTGCGGAAGTCAATATCATGTACATACAGCGGGCCGGTTCCGGCGGTGATGCCGGCGTCACCGTTTCGCAGATCAAGCAGCTCCCGGAGAAATCCTGGGTTGTAGTCCGGGGTACCATTGTCAGAAATATTGAAAAAGACAATTACCTGTTCCGGGACAGCACTGGGGATATGGTCGTTAAAATAAAAGAACACGTATGGCGCGGACTTCCCCGGGGAACCGGAGATCCTGTGGAGATCCGGGGGGATATAAAGTGGGAAAAAAAGACTATCGCGGCCTTTGTTGACGCGGGATACATAGGAAAAATACAGCCGTGAGAATTCTTATTATTGAAGATGACCCGCTTATCGGCGACGGACTCCAGGCGGGGCTTGGAAAAATGGGCTTCCAGACTGATTGGTTTTCCGATGGAGAAACCGGGTTTGATGCCGTGACCTCCGCCCCCTATGATGCAGTTATCCTTGATCTCGGACTTCCCGGCATGGACGGTCTGGATATTCTTAAATCCTGGCGGAAAACAGGACTGGACATTCCCGTCCTTGTGCTGACCGCCCGGGATGCCCTGGACGAGCGGGTGGAAGGGCTGAACAGCGGAGCCGATGACTATCTCTGCAAACCCTTTGCCCTGCCCGAGGTTGCGGCCCGCCTCAACGCGCTGATACGCCGGCATTCGGGCCACGCCTCTCCCGAACTGGTATTTGAAGACATTATCTTCGACACCGCCGCGCGCCGGGTGGTAAAGGCAGGCGTCCCTGTGGATATGACCGCCCGGGAACTGGAACTGGTTGAACTATTCATGGAAAACGAAACCAGAATTTTTTCAAAGGAAATAATACGGGAAAAATTATCCGACTGGGAGGATGAACTGAGCAGCAACGCCCTGGAGGTTCATATTCATAATCTGCGGAAAAAACTCGGCAGCGGTTTTATCCGGACAGTCCACGGGATCGGATACACGATGGGAACCGGTTCATGAAAAAAGCGAGCCTCCGGTTCCGGATAATTTTGACCGTCGGCATCGCCGCCCTCGTTTCCTGGAGTGTTGCGACGGGTATAGCCTGGTACCGGATCCGGAACGAAATCAATGCAATCCTCGACACCCAGCAGCTTATTTTCGCCCAGCGTCTCGCTGATTCGGACATTGAATCCATGCTGCGCCGCGGGCAAATCCTTTTTTCCCCGGAGATCTCAAAAAAACTCGAATATGAACGGCTGATCGACAAGGAAGCCTTGGCCTTTGCGGTCTTTGACCTGTCTTTTGAGCCTCTGCTCAACGACGGGCTCTATGGGCTGATGGAGTTCAGCGGGGACGACCTGCTCCGCTGGGCTTCGGATATTCCCTTGTTCAATATGAATATATGGCGGATCGCCGTTATCGGTGCCGGTGACGGCCGCCACTTAATCGCCGTTGCCCAGCATCTCGATTACCGCAGCCGGATAGCCGGAGAACTGATCAGGGTTCAGTGTATCCCGTGGCTCATTGTATATCCGCTGCTCATCGGTATGATCGCCCTGATGGTTAACCGGGAATTCAAGCCCCTCCACACCATAGCCGCCGGCTTAAAAAACCGATCCCCCAGGGATACCACCCTTCTGGATTCTGAAACGGTCCCCGGCGAAGTCCGCCCCTTTGCCGACGCCCTGAACGAACTGTTCCTGCGGATATCCGATAGCTTCAGCCGGGAACGGCGCTTTATTTCCGATGCGTCCCATGAACTGCGGAGCCCCCTCGCGGGTCTCCGGGTCCAGGCGGAGGTTGCGTCACTTTCCGGCAATGACAGCGAAGCGGGAAAAAAGGCTCTGGATAATCTCATAACGGGAATTGACCGGACATCCCGGATTGTGGAACAGCTCCTCGTTCTGTCCAGAATCGATGCCATGTCGGAACTTGAGGAAATCGGCGTAATTGACTGGGAGCGGCTTCTGCGGAGTGTTTCGCAGGACTGCGCCGGGGCGGCCCGGGAAAAAAATATAACCCTGTCACTGGATATTACGGACAACCCCGTTACCGACGGCAGCGAATTCCTGCTTTCACTTATGATCAGAAATATCCTGAGCAACGCTGTTTCGTATATCCCCGCCGGCAGGACGGTTACGGTTCATCTTGATAACCGGAATGTAATTGTCGAGGATGACGGTCCCGGGGTAGGGGATGAATTTATCGCATATCTGGGGGAACGTTTTTTCCGCATGCCGGGAAACAGACAGAAGGGATCCGGACTCGGATTGTCGATAGTAAAAAGAATCGCCGCGCTCCACGGCATGGATGTTGTCTTTATGAATATCCCTTCCGGCGGATTACGGGTTACGGTCGCGCTGGCTTAATCTTCAATCTTAAAAAGTTTCTTAAAGAACCGGACAATGGCCATCCATATCCGCCGGAAAAACCCGGGATGCTTTAATTTATTGAGCTGCTTCGAGGCTTCGGTGATTTCCTCGGATGTAAAGTCCTGGCGCTGTATGTTTTCCTCTATCTCGTATTCCAGCTTTGAGGCCGTATCGGGAATTTCCACAATAATCGCGTTTATGGTCCGCCATCCCAGCGCGCGGGCCGCTTCCAGGCGGCGTCCTCCGGCGATAAGGACATTGTTTTTCGTAATTGCAATCGGACTGATCTGCCCCAGGCGGCGCATACTGTCCGCCAGGGCGTCGATGTTGCCCATATCCTGGCGGATCCGCTTCTTTACTATAATATCTTCAATCGGGACTTGCATTATTATATCCTCACATTAATCATAAACCGAAACGTCCGTGATTGGAAGAAAAAAACACATCAGGTTTCCGGCCCCTTCCCGCGAGCCCCCGGAAGACAGCCGGCCCGCAGCGCAATCGGAATTAATCCAGCAGGGGATTGTAATCGGGCAGTTCAATACCATAATAGGGTGACTGTGCCGGCTGCCGGGTTGATCCGGTGGTGGTTCTGCCCTGGCTGCTGCGGCTGTCGGTTTCGCTGCTCCGCGGGGCAGCCGGCAGGCTGCTCAGATCGAGATGGGGCATGGTGATTTCCCCCAGGAGCGCTTCCTGATCGATTACCATGGTATCGATATACAATGGGGCCAGGGTAGAAGAGGAACCTCCAACATTTATCTGGTCCTGATGGACGTCACAGTACCGCGTCGGCTGGGTCCCCTCCAGGAAGGGAAGGGTGATATCCCCGGAATTGCACGCCGGGGATTTAAGAAGCCCGGATTTCCGGCAGACCGTAACATCGATAATTCCCGTGGTGGGTCGGACAAACTGTTTTTCCGGAAGTCCCATATGGATTTCCCGCATAAAATCTCCCCAGATCGGGCCGACCAAAGTTGATCCGGTGAGGGAAACCCCCAGAGAATTGCCGGGTTTATCGAACCCGAACCAGAGGGCGGCGGTATAATAGGGAGTAAATCCCACGGCCCAGGCATCGGACCAGTTCTGGGTGGTTCCGGTTTTTCCCGCCGCGGGCATCCGGAACCGTTTTCCGTTTTCATCCCGGAAGGTGAATTTTGAGCCCCATCCGGCGCCGTGGGCCAGGGTTCCGGTTTCCACGGTCTTCTCGAGCATTGTGGTCATGATATAGGCGTTCTGGGGACTGATAACCTGAATCTCGTTGCCCAGCCGGCGCTGCTGCACCCGGAGCTCCCGCTCCGGATCGAGGATTACCTTGCCGTTCCTGTCCTCCACGGTTCTTATCGCTATGGGCGTTACCTCCCGCCCCTGGTTCGCGAAGATGGCGAACGCCCGGGCCATCTGGAGGGGAGAAACGGAAATAATGCCCAATCCCAGGGGGTATACCCGGGGGAAAGTCCTGCGTTTCGCGTCGGGGTCGGTAATTCCCAGCAGATCCCCGGCCCGGTCTATGGCCGCGTCGAAGCCGATCTCATCGAGAATTTTAACGGATGCCACGTTCATGGATTGGGCGAGGGCCTCGTACAGCAAGACCGGCCCTTTCCATTCACCCCTGAAATTGAGGGGAATATAGGGGGTGCCGTCTTCGTTGTAAAACACCACCGGGAGATCGTAGATAAGCGTGGCCGCGGTAAATTCCCGGGTGTCTATGGCCGCGGAATAGTACAGCGGTTTAAAAGCGCTTCCGGGCATAAGCCTTCCCTGGGTCGCCCGGATATACTGGTTCGATTCGTCGAACCGGGAACCGCCGATAAGGGCTTTTATGTAGCCGGTTTCGTTTTCTATGGCGATAAGGGCGCCCTCAACGGTGTTTTTTTCCGCCGCTGTCTTAAGCTCCCCGAATGCGCTGTTGGTTATAACCTTGAGATCCTGGATGCCGAACACCAGCGCCGCCATATCGACCACCGGGTTAATGACCTTGTTATAGCGGGAATAGGCTTTCTGCTCGTTCTGAGCATCCGATGTCGCGTGGATGCCGTCCAGGTCGAAGCACAGGGACAGGAGATCAATAATGGGAATATATACCTGTTCCGCGTGGTCAAGCCGGGTCCCCTGGGACTTTGAGTATTCCTCATTGGCCCGGCGCAGCCCCTGTTCCATGTATTTCGCCGCTGCCTGCTGGTGCTGCAGATCCAGGGTGGTGATTACCGTATAGCCGTCCCGGTAATAATCCATGGTCCCGTACATGATCTGGCCGAGCTCGCGCCGGACGTATTCGCTGAACCAGGGGGCAAGGTCGTCCCGGCTGTAATACGCCGAAGTCGACACCCGGGTGTAGTCGTAATTGTCCCAGTATTCATTAAAGGAAGCTTCCGCTTCCTCCGGAGTGGTATAGCCGAATTCGATCATCCGGTCGAGCACCGAAAGCTGACGGCTCATGGCCGTATTGGGATTGTCCAAGGGGTTGTACCGGGAAGGACTGGAAAGCTGAACCACAAGAATCGCCGCTTCCGCCAGGGTTATTTCCCGGGCGCTGTGGCCGAAAAAGTACTTGCTCGCCGCTTCGACCCCGTATGTCCCGGGGCCCATAATCATATAGTTGAGGTATATTTCAAGGATTTCGTTTTTGGTATAGCGCCGTTCCATCTGGATCGCCCACCAGAGTTCCTTGATTTTCCGGGAAATAGTGTACTCCGTCCGGTCCGTGTACAGGGTCCCCGCTACCTGCTGGGTGATGGTGGACCCGCCCCCGAGGTTGCGTCCGGTCAGTTTCCCGAAGGCCGCCCGGGCAATACCCCGGATGCTGAACCCTTTATGGTTGTAAAAATCCGGGTCTTCCCGGGACAGGACCGCGTAGATCAGGTGTTTCGGCAGTTCGCTGAGGGAAACCAGTTCCCGTTTTTCCTCAGCGGAGAACTCGGTGATTATTATTCCATTGGCGTCCACAATTTTGGTGGGAAGCGCCGGGGCAAATTCGACGAAGTTTTCCTGGTTTTTGATGTTTACGGTCTCCGCCAGGGAGAGGCCCAGGCCGATGCCGATAATTACAGCGATTATTATTGTCAGCGCCGCCACGATCCGGACCACAATGGTCCCTTTCCCGTTTGAACGCCCAGCGTGAAAAGCCATATACAAACCCTACGAAAGGGACCCTCTTTTGTCAATAGGTGGGGGAGCACCGAGTCTCTCAAGCCGGAAAGCACCCGAGAGTTACCGGTGCCGCGGGTCCTGTCGCAGACAAATGGGTTTGGCTCCTCAGCGGCCTTCGGCCTCGAAAGTCGCTCAAACCCTGTTGCATAAAACCCGGCGTTACCGGTACGGCCCGGGTGCTTTCCGGCTCAACCGGCTCGGTGCAGCCCCTGTCATGAGGGCTGCTCCCCCTGGCTCCAGCCTTGCCGAATGATGGGTGGAGTTTTGCTCCGCAAAACTCCTAAAAGACTTGGCGCCGCAGGCGGCAAGTCTTACGCTACCCCCACTTCTGGTTCCCGGAATGGCGCTGAAGCCTGATCCCGACACGCTTTTTCCCTTTCTATACAGTAAAACGCCCCAAATTTCCCAAAAGTTACAAAAAAAGGCCGGCTTTCACCGGCCCTGCCCTTGAGGCATGTCGGAGATATAGTGATTTGGGAGGGGAACTATAGGTCCGACAATATAAATATCGGTGCTTTATGTACAAAAATTAATACATTTCTGCGGAAAAGTTACAATTGAACTGCCGGCGTATCAGTCGCTTTCGTGGACCGAAACATCGATGGTAAGGGCCACCCGGTAGGTTTTTCCCTTCTGTATTACCAGCGGCTTGATTACCGAATAGTCTCCCACCTGGAACCTGACCTTGTGTTCCCCGGGCTCCGTAGGTATCGGCATCCGGGAATCCTCTACCGGCAGATCATTGAAGAATATCTGGGTGTTTTCGGGGACTTCGAACACCACCAGCGGAGTGGGGTCCTGCAGATCAATGGTTAATTCGAGAATTTTTCCCCGTTCCACAAGAAAACGCCTGCTTTCGTTCCGGTAATCATCGGAAAAGATCACCAGATGGTGTTCCCCTTCCTTTAAAACCCGTTCGTCCCGGTAGTTTTCCACAACTTCATCGTCTATGAGCAGGGTAAAAGGCCGGTCCGGAAGCTGTTCCGGGAAACGGGCGGTGATTTTTACCGCTCCCTCGTCGCTCAGGATCGGCCGGGCGGTCAGCTGGAACCGCATGGTTTCGATGTCTTCGCTGAGACCCTTCATCACCGGCATAATGCGGAAGAGTATGGGGAACGCTTCGGGCCGCACGATCCCCGCGGGCAGGGACGCGTAGGGGGACGCCCTGAGTCCGTGGCCGGTCCGGATAGGGATTTGGTAGATAGTTTGAATTTTGTTGGGAATGGGCTCAAAGCTCAGCTGCCGGAGGTTAAGGTCCGCCACTCCGGTTCCGGGCACCGCGTCGAGATCCGAATACAGCACTATGGCCAGACTGCCCCGGTGCTGGAGGAATTTCTGCGGCGCGGTCAGCTCCAGTTCAATTCCGCGGAAAAACCGGGTGTCGCTGCCCAGGACTATCACCGCCGAATCAACATAGGTAAGGGAAATGGAATTTCCCGCCGGATTGTCCAGAGAAACCTCCAGTATACCCGCTACCATGGTCCGGATATCTTCCGAAAACAGCGGTGCGGCGAGGATACATAGGACTGCAAGTACGCAGATTCTGCGTCTCATCGGTTAATTCCTTCTCTGAATAAATATTTCCCCGGATCCTGTGCCTTTCCGTTCTGCCGCAGCTCAAAATGCAGATGCGGCCCCGTGGACTGGCCGGTGGATCCGACCCTACCAATTAGAGTACCGGATTGTACGCTGCTTCGCAAGTCCGCCAGAATCACCGACAGATGGCCGTAGAGGCTGAACCAGGTTTCTCCGTGCTGGATAATTATATATTTCCCGAAAATGGGATCTTCCCCCGTATCGGTTACGATTCCGTCCCGGGCGGCGAATACGTCGGTGCCCTCCGGCGCGGCAAGGTCGAAACCTTCATGGAAACGCATGTTTCCGGTGACCGGATTGATCCGCGGACCGAAGGTGCTGGTAAGCCGGTAATTTCTCAGGGGGAAGCGGAAGCTGGTATTCAGGAAAAAAGCCCGTTCGGTGGGAGAAAAATCGCCCCCGGGCAGAAACCGGAATTGTTCCGTTTTTCCGTTCCGGGTAATGGTAACGGGAAATCCCTGCTGCGGGTCCCTGGCCGCGGCCATAACCAGTTCCAGGTCGGATTCAGGGTTCTGGGGTATGAAAATCCCCGGTATTGAAGGAAGCAGAACCAAAGCCGCGTCACCCAGTGACGACGGATGGCCGAAACGGTTAAGGGTTGCCAGGGCCGCGTAGGGAACATTGCACCGGGCGGCTACCTTGAAGATATCATCCTCCTGCCGGGGTATATAGGAAAAAATTGTGAGGTCCTCCAGGATGGATTCCGCTGACGAGCCCCTGCGTTCAAGATCCGCGATGCGGCGGTACGCGTATTCAACATTTGATTGGTATTGTTTAAATCCGGTGTCCCCCGATTCAAGCCGGAGAATCCGCGGAAATGACACACTCAGATCCGTCTCATCCGCCGGAATCAGCAGCGGAAGAAACCATAAAATAAGAAGGAATAGGGGCAATTTTTTTTTCATTACTGTCACCGCCGCTACACGTTACGGGACGGAAACCAGCTGTGCACCGGGTGCTGCAAAAAAGGCAAGGGCATTGCTCCCTTGCCTCTGTTCATGTGCCTGTTTCTTATTCAGCTGAAATAGCTTCGGTGGGACAGACACCGGCACAGGCGCCGCAGTCCTGGCATTTATCAGGATCAATCCAGCGGGCATTGTCCTTTTCGGAGATGGCTTCCACAGGACATTCACTGTCACAGGAACCGCAGTTAATACAGGCATCGGAGATTTTGTATGCCATGGTTTACCTCTCTTCTCTTAGTGGTAGGTAGAAGATAGCATAATTATCTTAAGGATTCAAGAAAAAAACCGGGAATAGGGAAATAAAAACAGAAGGCCGGCGGCGGATGTGTAAAATTCACATATATATTCAAAAAAATTGCCCAATATAAAACAATACGCTAAAATGTATTATTATTGGGTTAAATTTCCAAACGGTAGCTGGCCTTTCAGTGTGAAGAGAGAGAATATTTTGGTATTTATAAAACGGAGGATGGCGGTGGTATTGTAGAGAGAACAGAGATATTTAGCCGCCCCAATTAAAAAAATGAAAACACTATTCAGCAGAAGTCTCCTGACCCTTACCATTGCGGCGCTGGGGGTCTCTCTTTCGTTTATGGTGTATATCTTAATTACATTCAATGAATTATATAATCAAAGGAGCCTGGCTGTTCTTCGTGACTTCTCCTGTACGATCCAGGCAGTACTGCCGGAGGGGTTTTTCCGGTCCGCCCTTGAGACCGGTACCGTTGGGGGTGGTAAACCAGCGGCCAGCTGGTTCAGAAGGCTGAATGGAATAGCGGGCCTCCGTTTTACCCTTATTGACAGCGGCGGTTCCGTCGTCGCCGATTCGAGCCAAACCGGGGATTCTCCGGGCGCGGAAGCCGCGGCCGTATATTCGGCGGCTCCCATCTACGGGAATGACGGCAATCCTATCGGTATCTTCCGGTTGTCCAAGGTGGTTCCCTCGATGTGGCAGCGCCTTGCTCCGGCGCTGATGCCGGTGGTGCTTTCCTGTCTGGTCGTGATCGTGATTGCCGTTTGGGGAATTTACCGGTTTGCCCGATCCCTGTCGCGGTCAATCGATCATCTGATACAGCTGACCTCATCGGTTTCGGATGCCGGAAGCATCCGGGCTGAAAATCTCCACGCTCCGTTTATTTCCACCACTGTAGAATTCAAATACCTTGATATGGCTATTAAAACCATGGCCGCGGAGCTTACCTACCGGGCTGAACAGGCAAAAAATGAAGGCCGGTACCTGGAAGCCATACTGAACTGTATGTCCGACGCGGTGATAGCCATGGATGAGCATTTTACACTGTACCTGGTGAACCCCCTGGGCCGCAGACTGTTCAATATAAATGATTCAATGTTTCTGTGGAATCTTTCGATATATTCCCTCACGGGATCAAAGGAACTTGAAGCCGCGGCCAGACAGGCGGTTACCGGTGATGTATCGACGGAACTCGATTTTGTACTCCATGCCTCCGATGAAATACGGTATTTCCAGGTTTTTATCGCGCCGATACATAAAACCATCAATGATACCGGTACTGCCGGCGGTGTTCTCATCGTGTTCAAAGATGTCACCAGGCTTGTGGAACTGGAAAAGGAACAGAAAGACCTGGTAATCAGAAATTCCTATGAACTGTCGATTTGTTTTCCCCGGCGGCCAAGGAAATATCCCTAGCCTGCCGGGAAAATTAGAAGCCGCTATTCGATTTCCCGGTGGTACTCCTGCAGGGATTTAACGCTGCCCCTTCCGTTCCGGGCCGCGCCGATACCCTGGGCCGCGGCAATGGCCGCCGCTATGGTGGTAATATACGGTATCTTGTATTTAAGCGCTGCCTTCCGGATTACCTCTTCGTCCGCTATGGCGTCACGCCGGGGACTGGGGGTATTGATGACCAGGACCAGTTCGCGGTTGACGATAACGTCGGCCACATTGGGGCGGCCTTCATGTATTTTGGCGATAACCTTGGAGGGAATACCCGCCGCCCGGAAAAACTCCGCGGTTCCTTCGGTGGCCAATATCGTAAAACCCAGTTCATGGAACAGTGATCCCGCCTGGAGCGCGGTTTTGGAATTCGCCCCGGTCCGTTCGGAGAGGCTGATGAGAACGGTGCCGGGGTCCGATGGAAGGGTCGCTCCGGCGGCTTCCTGGGATTTGTAGAAAGCCAGCGCCGCGTTGTCCGCCAGGCCAAGGACCTCACCGGTGGAACGCATCTCGGGACCCAGGACCGGGTCAACCCCGGGAAATTTATCAAAGGGAAATACCGCTTCCTTGGCTCCGAAATGGCGGAACCGTTTGTCCGCAAGGCCGAGGTCGCCGAGTTTTTTTTCCATCATCATCCGGGTTGCGAGGTTTGCCATCTGGGTGTTGCACACCTTGGATACCAGGGGGACGGTCCGGCTCGCCCGGGGATTCGCCTCAAGTACGTAGACTGTGCTGTCTTCTATGGCGTACTGGATATTCATTAAGCCGCATACCCGCAGGGCTTTCGCTATCTTTTGGGTATAATCCCTGATGGTTTCAAGGTTTTCTTTGGTTATTGAAATAGAAGGAATAATGCAGGCGGAGTCCCCGGAGTGGACTCCCGCGAGCTCCACATGCTCCATGACCGCCGGTATATACACGTCGGTTCCGTCGGACAGCGCGTCGGCCTCACACTCCAGGGCGTTCCGGAGGAACCGGTCGATGAGCAGCGGCCGGTCAGGGGTAATTCCCACGGCCTTGGCAACGTATTCCTTGAGCATGGTTTCGTCGTAGATGACCTCCATTCCCTGTCCGCCCAGAACAAAGGAGGGCCGGACCATGAGGGGGTATCCGATGGTCTGGGCGAGGTCCAGGGCTTCGCCGATATCCGACGCCATCCCCGCCTCGGGCATGGGGATGCCGAGCTGATCCATCATCTTTCTGAAGAGGTCCCGGTCTTCGGCAATGTCGATGCTTTCAATGCTGGTCCCCAGGATGGTTACCCCCTGGTCCGCCAGTTCACGGGCGATGTTCAGCGGGGTCTGGCCGCCGAACTGGACGATCACCCCGCAGGGGTTTTCCTTTTCGTAAATCTGGAGCACATCCTCAAGAGTGACCGGTTCAAAGTAGAGTTTGTCGCTGGTGTCGTAATCGGTGGAAACGGTTTCGGGGTTGCAGTTTACCATGATGGTTTCGTAGCCCATATCTCGGAGAGCGAAGGCCGCGTGGACACAGCAGTAATCGAATTCAATACCCTGGCCGATCCGGTTGGGGCCGCCGCCGAGGATCATAACTTTTTTGCTGTTGGCGCTTGCCCGGGAACTGTCCGGGGCGTTGTAGCTTGAATAGTAGTAATAGCTGTCTTCCTTGCCCGAAACCGGAACCGCGTGCCAGCCTTCGACAATCCCAAGTTCGGTCCGCCGCCGCCGGATATCCTGTTCCCGGATGCCCAGGATCTTCGCGAGGTATTTATCGGAAAACCCGTCCTTCTTTGCCCGGATGAGCAGGGCGTCCTCGGGAATCCGTCCCGGTTCTTTCAGCAGTTCCTCTTCGAGTTCCACCAGTTCCTGCATCTGTTCCAGGAAGTAAGGTTTGATATAGGTTATCTCATGGAGTTTTTCAATATCCGCTCCCTTGCGCAGGGCTTCATATAATAGAAAATACCGTTCACTGGAGGGCTGCCGGAGCAGGTCCGTGAGTTCCTCCAGGGTTTTCCGGTTAAAGTCCTTGGCGAATCCCAGTCCGTGGCGGCCGTTTTCCAGTCCCCGGATAGCTTTCTGGAAGGTTTCCTTAAAGGTCTTTCCGATGGCCATGACTTCGCCTACGGCTTTCATCTGGGTCCCCAGGACATCCTCCACTCCCCGGAATTTCTCAAAGGCCCAGCGGGCGAATTTAAGGACGATATAATCCCCCGAGGGGCTGTATTTTTCCAGGGTTCCGTCCCGCCAGTAGGGGATTTCATCCAGGGTCAAACCCGCGGCGAGTTTCGCGGAAATCAGGGCGATGGGGAAGCCCGTGGCCTTTGACGCCAGGGCGGAGGAGCGGGAAGTGCGGGGGTTGATTTCTATAATGACCACCCGGCCGCTTTCCGGATCATGGGCGAACTGTACGTTGGTACCGCCGATAACACCGATGGATTCGACTATTTTAAAAGCCTCCCACTGAAGACGCTCTTCCAGCTTCTTATCTATAGTAAGAAACGGAGCGGCGCAGAAGGAATCCCCCGTATGGACACCCACGGCGTCGATGTTTTCGATAAAACAGACGGCGACCATCTGGTTTTTGCTGTCCCTGACCACTTCGACTTCGAGTTCCTCCCAGCCCAGAATCGATTCCTCGATCAGGCACTGCCGGGTAAGGGACAGTTCCAGTCCCCGGCTCACCACCGTCCGGAGTTCCTCAATATTGTAGACCAGGCCGCCGCCGGCACCGCCCATGGTATACGCCGGGCGGACTACCACGGGATAGGATAATTCCGCCGCGATGGTTTCGGCTTCTTCCACGGTATAGGCAATATCGGAACGGGGCGTTTCAATGCCGAGCTGTCCCATGGTCTTCTTGAAGATTTCCCGGTCCTCACCGCGTTCAATGGCGTCGAGGTTAACCCCGATAACCTGAACCCCGTATTTCTCGAGGATTCCCGCCTTGTGGAGTTCGCTGGCGAGGTTGAGGCCTGTCTGGCCACCGAGGTTCGGCAGGAGCGCGTCCGGCCGTTCTTTATCGATAATCTGTTCAAGCCGGGTCAGGTTGAGGGGTTCGATATAGGTGGCATCCGCCATAACCGGATCGGTCATAATGGTTGCGGGGTTGGAGTTAACCAGGACAATCCTGTATCCCTGCTCCCGGAGGGCTTTGCACGCCTGGGTTCCGGAGTAGTCGAATTCGCATGCCTGACCGATAACAATAGGCCCGGATCCTATTATAAGTACTGTGTGTATATCTTCCCGTTTCATTGGTTCCTCTGATTGTAAGCTGATGCATTGTAGTACAGGACCGGCATCGATGTACAGTAAACCTGAAAAAATCTCCATACTAAAAAAGCCCCCGGATTATCCGGGGGCTTTTAAGACTGAAACCATCAAACTAGGCGGTTGCTTTATCCTTATTAAGAATCTCCATGAACTGTTCGCCGGAAATAGTCTCCTTCTCCACCAGGAACTCAGCTATCTCAACCAGCTTATCCTTGTTCTCACGAAGCAGCTTCAGCGCCTGTTCATGACACTCATCGATGATCTTCGATACCTCTCCGTCCACCGCGGCTCCCGTACTCTCAGATCCCGTAAACACATTCCGTCCGTCAAGATACTGGTTCTGGGTACTCTCAAGTCCCATCATCCCGAACTTGTCGCTCATCCCGTACTGTGTCACCATGTTCCGCGCAAGCTTCGTCGCCCGCTCTATGTCATTCGACGCTCCCGTGCTCATCTCTCCGAACTCTACTTCCTCAGCGGCTCTCCCCGCCAGCAGCATCGTTATCTGCGCCAGCAGTTCACTCTTCGTCAGAAGATACCGTTCCTCCTCGGGCATGTTCATCGTATAGCCAAGACTCCCCATGGTCCGCGGCACGATCGTGATCTTCTGTACCGGCTGGCTGTTCTTCTGCAAAGCGCTCGCCAGCGCGTGCCCTACCTCATGGAACGCAACCATCCGCTTCTCCTTCGCGTTCATGATCCGGTCCTTCTTCTCCTTGCCCGCAATCACCACTTCCACCGCTTCCATCAGGTCTTCCTGCAGCACTTCCTTCCGTCCAAGCCGCACCGCACGCACCGCCGCCTCGTTCACCATGTTCGCAAGGTCCGCTCCCGCGGCCCCGCTGGTCGCCAGCGCTATGTCACGCAGATTCACGTCGGGTCCGAGGGTCACCTTCTTCGCGTGCACCGCCAATATCGCTTCCCGTCCCGGAAGATCGGGTTTCTCCACAATCACCCGCCGGTCAAACCGCCCCGGCCGCAGCAATGCCTTGTCCAGTACCTCAGGCCGGTTCGTCGCAGCCAGTATCAGGATGCCCTTGGATGAATCAAACCCGTCCATCTCGCTCAGCAGCTGGTTCAGCGTCTGTTCCCGTTCGTCGTTGCTCCCCAGCTGGTTGTCCCGGCTCTTCCCGATCGCGTCTATCTCGTCAATAAAGATGATACACGGCGCCTGTTTCTTCGCCTGCTCAAACAGGTCCCGCACCCGGCTCGCGCCAACACCCACGTACATTTCCACAAACTCGGAGCCCGATATCGAGAAGAAGGGCACCTTCGCTTCCCCGGCCACCGCCTTCGCCAGCAGGGTTTTGCCCGTTCCCGGGGGACCCACCAGCAGCGCGCCCTTGGGCTGCACCGCGCCGATCTCCTGGTACTTCTCGGGGCTGTGCAGGAAGTCCACCATTTCCGTCAGACTTTCCTTCGCCTCATCCTGGCCTGCCACATCGTTGAAGGTCACGCCGGTGTTCTTTTCCATATCGTAGAACTTGGCTTTTGATTTCCCCACGTTCATCAGGCCGCCCATGCCGCCGGCGCCGCCCATCCGCTTGGACAGGCTCCGCATCAGGAAGTAGTAGATCACGTAGAAGATCACAATCGGGAAGATCCAGCTGGTGATGAAGCTCATGATGGGGTTGTTCTGGACGATGGGGCGGTAGAAGGCCACGTCGTGGGCCAGGAGCCGTTCGGTCAGGCCCGGGTCTTCGATCCGGCCGGTGTAGTACACCTGGTTCTGCCGGGCCTGTTCGGCCATCTGCTGGAACCGGTTCTGTACCGCCGGCTCCATCTCTTCCAGGGCTGTTTCGTCAATCCCGAGGATCCGCTGCACTTCCGCGCGGTCCGCTTCGGGTTTGAGGGTCAGGGCTATCTGGTCCGTTTCAATCTGTACCTGTTTTACCGTATCGCTTTCCACCAGCTGGATGAACTGGCTGTATTCTATCTGTACCTTCTGGTTCGCGAGCCGGTTCGCCATTACGATATTCAGTACAAACGTAAGGATGAATCCGATGATCAGAAAATTGAATATGTTGAAGTGTCCCTTTCCCTGGGGATTGGTTTCATTGTCTTTGTTGTTGTTTTCGTTGTTTTCCATTCTTCCTTCTCCTGTAGTATTGCCGGAGCGGCGCTCCGTCTGTTTTTGCTGTTCCGGCGGATCTTTATATCCGCCGGCAGCATTATGGAATTACCGTCCCTGTCCGAGCCGGCTGAAGGCCGTAACGATGCTTCCGATTCCCAGGACTACCAGATAAATTCCAATGAGGTATACCATGGACAGCGCCGAAGCAAAGGGGTTAAAGAGCAGTACAATACCGAGGATGAGTCCCAGGATATTTATTATCATGGACCACCAATAGGCGCCGTTTCCTCCGATGGCTCTGATCAGCGGCAGGTTTGAAAGCCGGGCAATGCAGTGCACGATAAACCAAATAGGGAAAAGGAAACTGAATGCAAACACGCCGGCGTTGATGTTGAACAGCAGCAGAATGCCGACGAGGATACTCAGAATCCCCGAAATAATTGCGGTTGCCGGACCGAATCCCGTGCGGCGCTGCAGCCGTACGTACAGAACAATATCCGCAATCCCGCTGACTATGGCGGCAATTCCGTAGATAACCACAAAGCTGCCCAGGGCCGATACCGGGTTTCTGAAGGTAAGTATTCCCAGAACGATAAGCAGGATTCCCAGGATCAGTTCTATCCATCCGAATGTTGATCTTCTTTTCATTGTAATTTCTCCTTGTTATCGCCGGTCAGCGGTTTTCCGCAGCGCTTACAGAAAAGGCTGTCCCGGTCGTTGAAGCTCAGGCAGGAGGGGCATTTTTTTTCCTGCCGTGCGGATGCAAGACGGCGGCGGGTTTCGATAATCATATCCACCAGGGTGCTGATGTTTCTGTTCTCGTTCTCTACGGTTTCCAGAATTTCCTTGCCGATCCTGCAGTATTTTTCATGGAGTTCAGACTCCATGGAATTGAGTGATTCTTCCAAAAGCCGTACGTCGGATTCTCCGTAAGTGACTTCATCCGTTTCTGATTGTTGATCCGGATTCATGGTATTTTCTCCTTCCGTTCAGCGTCTTATGAATAAGATACGCCGGTCTGCCGTTCCGAGCAATTTACAATACCGCGGGAGTGTCCGATTCCAGACATTTCCGGAAAACTGTCCGGTTTCTTCACAGCGGGCCGTTTTTGGTGTATAGTTTCTCTATACTGCGGAGGTAGGATGGAAGCACAGAGTCCGGATCAGGATGTACGGATTATTAAAACCCGGAGGTCCCTGGGACAGGCATTGGTTAATCTTCTGGAGGAAAACAGTTTCCAGAAGATTACCGTTAACGATATCTGCCGGGAGGCCCTGGTAAGCCGTTCGACATTCTACGTCCATTTTTACGATAAGTACAAACTGCTCCGGTACTGCCTGGACGAAATCCGGAAGCAGCTTGAAAGGGAAAACGCCCAGAAAGGCCCTAAGGAGCGCCTCGCCGGGGGGCTTAAGCTTATCAGCAGCAAGTCGAATATCTTCAGGAATATTTTTGCCGGGGACAGCAATCAGGAACTGGCGATCATGTTCAGGACGTATTTTTCGGAGCTGCTGCTGGAACTGCTCAAAATGCGTGAGAAAGAAGGGGGAAAATTCCCCGGGCCCCTCCCGCTGATGGCCGCGTTTTACACCAGCGGTATTTCCGGGGTTACCCTGTGGTGGATAGAGCAGGGGTACCCCATTTCCCTGGAGGAAATGGCCGCCTGCCAGTACCGTATCCTGGAGGATATCATCCCTTCGGATAACCCCTGGGCCGCTCCGTAAAAAAGACATTTTCCCGGAAATGTCCGTTACCGGATATTTATTATAATTTGTTAATTGTTTTTGCCGTATTTCCTGGGTATTTTCCATTTAGAAGCCCGGTACGCCTATGCCGCGAACCGGGCTGAGGAGGATGCCATGTATGGAGATGATTCACAATACAGAATAGTACCGGAGCAGAAAAATTCCCGGAAAAATACAACCCGGACTGTCTGGCTGCTTATTGCCGTTCTTGCCGCCGGTGTTATCGGCGGGGCTGTTTCGTATTTTCTTCTGAAAAATAATGTCCGGGAAATGGTTGAAAGTTCAGTCAGACCGGTGGTAACCATGCAGACCGCGGCGCCGCTGCCTTCCGATGCGTCCCATCCGGTCCCCGCTTCGGCGTCCGCCATGGAGGCCGTATCCGCCCGGACCGTTCCGTCGGTGGTTGAGGTCGCCACGGAATCCAAGGTTACCCATCCCATCTTCGGCAGCTTCATCACCGGAGGGGCCGGCAGCGGGGTCATAATATCCGAAGACGGCTACATCGTGACCAACCACCATGTGATAAACGATTCCACCTCCATCACGGTCCGTACCTTCGAAGGGGTGGAATATCCGGCGAAACTCGTGGGAACCGATCAGCGGACCGATCTGGCGGTCCTTAAAGTGGATGCCCAGTACCTCATCCCCGCGGTTTTCGGGGATTCCGCTTCGGTCAATGTGGGTATGCCGGTTCTGGCCATCGGTAACCCCCTGGGAAGTCTCGGCGGTACGGTTACCGAAGGCATTATCAGCGCCAAGGACCGGGAGATCCTGATCGACGGCGATTACATGAGCCTGCTCCAGACTTCCGCGGCCATCAATCCCGGCAACTCCGGGGGCGGTTTATTCGACCTTAGCGGAAACCTCGTGGGCGTGGTCAACGCCAAATCCAGCGGCAGCGATATTGAAGGCCTCGGATTCGCTATTCCCGTAAACACCGCCAAAGCGGTTGTAACGGAACTGATTGAACACGGCTACGTTACCGGCCGTCCCGCCCTGGGTGTTGGTATTTCGGAAATCAGAAGCCGCAGCGCCCTGTACATGTACCGGCTCCGGGAGCCCGGGGTATACATTACCTCCGCCGAAACGTCCGGGGAATTCCAGAAATGGGACCGGATACTGCAGGTTGAGGGAACGGACATCAGAAGCGCCGCGGATGTAAAGAAAATTGTGGACCATCACCGGGTAGGGGATTCCCTGGCAATTACCGTCCGCCGGAACAACCGGAACGTCGATATTACGGTTATCCTTGATGAGGAAGTTCCGGCGCAGTTTACCGGTGAACGGGTTTAATGGCTGTCATCTTTGTGATGGTGTGAAAAAGTGCGCCGGTATTCCTGGGGCGCCAGGCCGGTGCACTTCTTGAAGATCCGTGAAAAATGGAAAGGATTTTCAAAGCCGAAATAGTCCGCCACCGACCCCACGGTCCGGTTTGAATCAACCAGGAAAGAAGAGGCCGCCTCAATCTTGAGGCGGGTAAAATACTGGAAGGGCGACATGCCCAGTTCCTTATGGAAGAGGCGGATAAAATACTCCTCCGAAAGTCCCAGGTTCCCCGCCATATCCCCCACGGAAAGTTTTTGGCGCAGGGACTGCTGCATAAGCCGGAGGGAACTCTCCACGTGTTCATTGGGTTCATGGCGGCCCGGGGATTTGTCGGTTTCCCGGGAATCGGTAAACCACCGGTGGAGCAAGCTCAATAACAGATATTCCGCCGGTTTCTGCCGTGCCTGATCCGTGTCCCGGGAAAGCCGGTACAGTTCTTCAATTAAAAACCGTTCCCGGGATTCAATGGGCGCGACGACCCTGTTCCGGGGATTTCCCCGCTGAATCAGGGAAACCAGGGTTTGGTCATCGGCGGTTTCGGAGTCCGGCTCAAACAGAATGGCGTAATAGCTTATGGGCCGTTTTACCGCGTCCGGCAGTATGGCATGGAATTCCCGGGGCCTCGTCAGGAAGAGGCGGTTCTTTTCAATTAAATATCTGGACCGGTTGAGCAGAAACGCGCCTTCTCCTTCCAGAAACAGGTGAACCTCATATTCCCCGGGTTCATGGATATGGTACCGGCCGTGCCAGGAAGAGGCGCCGCCTCCGACAAATTTATAGACGTATACCGCGTCCTTTATCCGCATGGTATTACTATGTCAATAATAGATATGTTTCGTCAATATTCTCTATGGATAGACGGGGAAAATGGGCCTATTATTCAAAAAATACAGCATTTTCCTGGAGGCAGTTATGGCGGATTACTTTAAGGGGAATACGGAATATTTCCCCGGAATCAAAAAGATTTCCTACGAGGGACCGAAAAGCGATAACCCATTGGCTTTTAAATATTACGATCCCGAAAAAACGGTGGGCGGAAAAAAGATGAAGGACCATCTCCGGTTCGCGGTGGCTTACTGGCACAGTTTCTGCGCCGACGGTTCGGATCCCTTCGGGTCGGCCACCCATGTCCACCCATGGACCGCGGATGCGTCCTCACCCATGGAAGCGGCGGAGCATAAACTCGACGCGGCCTTTGAGTTCTTCACGAAACTCGGGGCGGAGTACTACTGTTTCCACGACCGGGATATGGCCCCCGAAGGCAGCAGCCCGGCGGAAAGCGAGAAGAACCTCATGGCCATTGTGGCAAAGGCAAAGGAACGGCAAAAGGCTACGGGGGTCAACCTCCTCTGGGGAACGGCCAATATGTTCAACCATCCCCGGTTTATGAACGGCGCCGCCACCAACCCGGAATTCAAAGTTGTGGCTCTGGCGGCGTCCCAGATAAAGACCGCCATTGACGCGACCATCGAGCTCGGCGGGGAAGGGTATACCTTCTGGGGCGGCCGGGAAGGGTATATGAGCCTTCTCAACACGGACCTCAAGCGTGAGAAGGACCATCTGGCGATGATCCTGACCATGGCCAGGGATTACGCCCGGGGCAGGGGCTTTAAGGGGATGTTCTATATTGAACCGAAGCCCATGGAACCATCCAAACACCAGTACGATTTTGACGTGGAGACCGTGGCCGGGTTCCTCCGGCACTACGGCCTGGACAAGGATTTCCGGATGAATATTGAGGCCAACCACGCGGAACTAGCGGGGCACGATTTCTTCCACGAACTGGAGACCGCGGCTTCCATGGGTCTGTTCGGCTCGGTGGACGCCAACCGCGGTGACCCCATGAACGGATGGGATACCGACCAGTTCCCCACAAGCTACACCGAGACGGCTCTGGCCATGTACGCCATTCTCCGCGCCGGCGGCTTCACCACCGGGGGGCTTAACTTCGACGCGAAAATCCGGCGCAACTCCGTGGACCCGGCGGATCTTTTCGAAGCCCATATCGGCGGTATGGATGCCTTCGCCGCGGGCCTGATTGCCGCCCAGCGCATGATCGACGACGGCAAACTCAGCGGATTCGTTAAACAGCGGTACGCGTCCTTTGATTCCGGGGAGGGCGCGAAATTCGAAAAAGGCGGCATGAGCCTCCAGGAACTCGCGGCCCTGGGAACGGTCTACGGCAATGCGGGCATTACCAGCGGAAAACAGGAACGCCTCGAAAATATTGTTAACCAGTACCTGCTGAACCTATAACCGGAAAATCCCCGGATGCGTATCCGGGGATTTTTTTCAGCGGGACTCCCGGAATTGGTATCACCACGCTGCTGTGGGATGATCGCTGTACTGCGATTGTCCCGTTTTCCAAATTGACATATTTAACATTTAGCCCCATTGTATAGTATGGCGGAATGCTTCAACGATATCGAAGTCCTGTGGATTGCCCGGTTTGATTACAAGCAGGATTGGATGCTGTCTCCCCATATCCACAGGGACTTTTACCAGCTCATTTACTGCATTGACGGCGCGGCTACCCTTATCCTTGACAACTGCAGTCTGCCGATCCGGGCCCCGGCGATTCTCTTCTTTCCTCCCAACGCGAAACACGGTTTTGTCGATGTCGGCGCCGGCGGCTTTAAAACCCTGGACACGAAATTCCGGATACACTCCCGGAAACTGGTCCGGCACTGCACGGGGCTGCCATCCATTATGAGGGAGTATCCCGCGGAATTTTTCGACAGGATTTACGACCTGCTGGAGAAGATCCGGGAAAACGGAAACCTTCAGGAAATACTGTATGAGGAAAACTGCAGGCTGCTACTGGGGCAGATCCTGATTGAACTGATCCGTCTGGGCAAAGAAAAGCCCGCCGAGGAAAAACCCCTGCCCAACCTGATCCCCGACCGTGAGGTTTCGCCTATAACCCAGAAAATACTGAGCTTCGTGGAATTGAATTACGAAAAACGGATCGACGCGTTTCTCCTGGAATCGGAGATGCATTATTCTTACCGGTACCTGAGCAGGATATTTTTCCGGGAGATGAACATGACCCCGGTGGAATTTATCGAAGCCTATAAAGTGTATAAAGCCAAGGAAATGCTCAAGAACACGGAAATGGAAATCAAGTACATCAGCGAACTCCTGAGCTATTCCAACGTACACCAGTTTTCCCGGAGCTTTAAGAAGAATACCGGCATTCCTCCCGCCCGCTGGCGGAACGATGCCTGGTCGGATATCGGCAAGGATGTGGTCATTCATTCGGGATTTGAGAATACCCTGCTCATAAAAAAGCTGTCCGGCGGCCCCGGCGCGTAAGACTTTCTGTTCTGTTTAATCCCGCCGGATTTCCGGCTATTCCGAATTTGGTAAAAAAGTGCCCGTCTGTGCTAAATACGGAAATAAAAAACCGGGGGTAGAATCTCGGCATAGGAAGGATATTGCTATGCCGACAAAAATGAAATTTGCTGAATTTGAATACTCTGATGATTTTACCGCTCCGGGTACGCAGCGGGTGGCGATTCTGGAAAAACCCTTCCGGATGAAAGTGGTGGCCGCGAAAATTCCCGAGCCGTCGGATGATGAACTCCGGATAAAAATTAAGTACGTAGGAATCTGCGGGTCCGACCTGGAAGCCTACCGGGGAAACCGCAAACCGGAATTCATCAGCTTCCCGTCGCGCCTGGGCCATGAGGTCGCCGGGACTATCGACAAGGTCGGAAAAAATATACGGGGACTCAAACCGGGACAGAAAGTAACCTGCCGGTACGTATGGGGAGCCTATGCCGAATACATTGTCTGCCGTCCCTTCAACGTACAGGTTGTTCCCGATGATTTTGATATGAAGGATATCAGCCTGATTGAAATTCTGCCCGGGGTCATCCACGCGGCGGAACTCTCCCAATGCGATTCCGGCAGGACCGTGCTGATAACCGGCCAGGGCGTAAGCGGACTCGTTCTGACCCAGGTAATGGCGCTCTATTCACCAAAGGAACTGGTGGTCACCGATACCAAGGACCGCAACCTGGAACTGGCGAAAAAATACGGTGCGACCAGGACGTATAAGATACCCTCCGAAACCACCCCGACCATGGATATACTGGAAAAGGATTTTCCCGACGGCTTCGACATCGTGATTCCCTGTCTGCTCGAAGGCGCCAGCGTGGCCGACGCCATGGCCTGCGCCAGGACGGCGGGAAAGATTGTCATGTACGGCGGAATCGGGATCTGCCATGAGGAGCTGGATTTCTTCAAGGTCCACAGAATGCGTCTGGAGATCCTCGCCACGGAGCCGAAGCGGGATATTGATATGTACCGGTATTTTAAAGAGGGTATTGCCCTTGTAAAGGACGGCCTCGTCAACACGGGAGAGTTCATAGACCGTATTTATCCTTTGAGTGAAATTCAGGAAGCCTTCGATATCAGGAACGATAAGAGCAATGATGTCATCCATATTTTGGTGGATGCGGAAAACTGAGAGTTGTCAAAACCGTTTTGACAAAAGGAGATGATTATGAAGAAGTTCTGCGGTATTGTACTCTGCCTCGCGGTTTTATGGACCGCTGCTGTGTTTGCGGGAGGCCAGAATGACGGTGACGGCGGAAAACCGATCGAATTGGTGTACTGGAGCCATTACGGCCAGTCGCCGCAGTTTGTTCAGGCCTTTGCGGATGCTTCCAATGCGGCCCTTAAGAAAATCGGCTATGACAATGTCACCTGCCGGGCTGAGGTGATTGAATATTCAGGGTATGAAACGAAATACCTGACCGCTTTCGCCAGCGGCAAGGGACCGGATATGTTCCTCGCCCGGGCGTCCGACTACGCTCTGGAAGGCGGCGCCAATCCTATCGCGCTGCCGTTCCCCGCGGACCTTGAGAAAACCTGGACCGACGCGCTGGCCGGAGCGTACAAGGATGACGGAATGTTCGGCGGGAAACGGTACGGTTTCCCCTCGGAAGGCGGATCCGTCCAGATGCTCTACATTAATACCGATTATATGAAGGAAGCCGGGCTCAATCCGGAAACGGATTATCCCAAGACCGTGGATGAATTTATTGAAGCCGCCCAAAAAATGACGAAATACGACGGCAGGAACGCTATTGTCCGGTCCGGGTACCATCCCCGTTTCCTGGGCGGCGGCGAGGGTGTGTCAGGAAAATTCATTCCCCTGATCCACCAGTTCGGCGGCCGGGTACTTTCCGAGGACCTGAAAACCGCCAAGGGGTACATCAACGGCCCGGGCTCGGCGGCGGCCTTCCAGTTTTACCAGGACCTGGTAACAAAGTACCGGGTGGTTAATCTGGAATTCGGCGCTCCCGAAACGGCGTTCCAGTCGGGACAGACTGCCATGATTTTCCGGGAAGGCTGGTTTGCCCAGGATATAATCGACAAGGCGCCGAACATCAACTTTATTGTCGTTCCCTATATTTCCGGCACGAAGAACCTCGCGTCCCACGGCGGCGGCGCGCCCTGGAGCAATATGATAAACGCAAAGTCAAAACATGTAGATATCTGTGTTGCTCTCTTCAAGGAACTTGCCAAGCCGGAATACGATATCATGCTCCATGAACCTGCCGGATATCCTCCGGTACTGGGGGCGACCATGACCATGGACAATCCCTACTTCGGAAAACTGCCCTACGCTGAAGCAATGATAGGCTCCCTTTCAAAAGCTCCGGCGCCGATATATGATGTCAGCCCGAAGTATTCCAGTGTCGCCTATATGGTGGGTGACTCGGTGGCTGCCGTAGTGAACGGCGCTAATGTTAAAACGGAACTGGATAAACTGGCGGATAAAATGCAGGTGGTGCTGGACCAGAATTAAGGATTCACGCTGATCCAGCGGCGCGCCGCCGGGTCAGCGGTTTGAGGGGCTGTCCATGAATATGAAGAAAAAATACGCGTTAGCCGGCGCTGCGTTCGTGCTTCCATCGTTTCTGTATTATCTGTTTGTTTTTCTCTATCCCCTGGTCCTGTGTTTTTTTAATTCCTTCAGCAAGGTTAACCTGCTCATGGGTACCAGTGATTTTATCGGGATGGTAAATTATACAAATCTGTTCCAGCGTACCGATTTTTTTCAATCCATCCGGGTGACTGTCCTGTATGTTGTGCTGACGGTTCCCGTGCTGATTACCGTTGCCCTATGGGTCGCGAATACCCTCTCCCGGTTTACGGGGCGTTTTTCTTCCCTGCTGACAACCCTGGTATTTCTTCCGTTCATGGTTTCCATGGTCAGTGCCGGCATGGTTTGGGACTGGCTTTTCGATCCTAACCTGGGGCTCATCAATAACATCCTCAAATTTTTTCACGTGGTGAATCCTCCGTCATGGCTCCGGGCAACAAACACGGCGTTAATTTCAACCGTGATAATTACACTCTGGATACGGTCACCCTTCAGTATCATGATCCTCCTTGGCGGAATAAAGAACGTCCCCGGGGAACTGTACGAGGCTGCGGAGCTTGACGGTGTAAACGCTTTCCAGCGTTTTTTCAGAATTACCCTTCCGCTGATAAATCCCCAGCTCGTTATGGTGCTGACTTTGGAAACAATCTTCGCCTTCAAGGCGTTTGATCAGATATATGTCGCGACCGGCGGCGGGCCTGCGGGATCGACAAAAACAATAATGATTTATCTGATCAAGGATTTGTTTAATCAGAATTACGGTATGGCGTCAGCGCTGACTGTGCTGATTCTCGTGGTCCTTTTCTGTATCAGCCTGTTCCAGCAGCTGGTCCTGAGAAAGAAAGTCGAATTTTAAGACAGCCCGGAGGTCCGATGAAAAAAGCGCAGTACATCGCGGGGAAAATAGTTACCTATTTTCTGCTTACCTGCTTTTTTATTTTTATCCTAGTCCCTTTTGTTATGATAGTCCTGACGGCGCTGAAAAACCCCTCGGAAATAACCGACATGCCCAACCGTACATTGTGGCACAGGATTATTCCCGATTCCTTTGCCAACTTCGAAAACATCAAGGCGGTATTTTTCGGATACGCGTCCCAGCTGAACGGCGTTCCCTTCTACCGGTTTATTTACAATTCCCTTATTGTAACGGTGTGTTCCCTCATACCTTCTCTGTTCCTCGCGCTTACCTCGGCGTACGGATTCGCGAAGTATGAATTCCCGGCAAAGAATATCGTTTTCTACATGTTCCTCGGTCTCGTAATGATCCCTATGGAAATGGTATCCATTCCGCTGTTTATGATTATCTCCCGAATGGGATTGATTAACACATACGCGGGTATGATGGTGCCGGGATTTATTTCCGCCTTCGGGACTTTTCTCCTTAAGGAATCCATCGAACCGATTCCGCTCTCGTATATTGAGGCGGGACGGATCGACGGCGCCGGAGAATTCTGGATTTTCCGGAAGATCATTGTTCCTATGATAAAAGGGCCTATCGTGACCTTTATCGTTATCAAGGCAACCTGGAGCTGGAATGATTTTTTCTGGCCCCTCCTGGTGGTTACCGAAGAAAAAATGAAAACCGTGACCCTGGGACTGAGTAAGTTTTCCAATGACCTTTTCAAGGAATACGGGCAGCTGACCGCGGCGGTGCTGCTCAGCATCATACCGCTGCTGATTGTTTTTATTTTCTGCAACAGAAATATAAAATCCGGGCTCATGAGCGCCGGCGTAAAAGGATGACGCTATGATTTTTAAGGATGTGACCGTTGATCTCCGGTCGGAGACAAAACCTTTTAAGCATTTTTTCCGGGCGACGGGATACGCCAATGCCGACTATACCTATACACCGCCGGTAAAACGTATGTACGACTGCCTTGCGTCCTATCAGGGATACCCTTTGTACATGCGGCTCCATAATATACTCAGTCTCCACGGAAAGGGTGATTATTATATCACCCGTGAAGGTCTGGATTACGGTAACCCTGTTATTAACGGCAGCGGCCAAGTTGATATTGTGGTTTCCCTTGATGAAGACGGAAAGCCGGTTTTCAACTGGGAGCCGGTTGACGCGGTATACGATATTATCATCGGCCATGGGATGCATCCCATTATGGAAGCCGTCTATATGCCCGGCTGCATCGCCCGGAGCGATACGGAATATTATCTTCCGAAAACCTTTGCCCTTTGGGAAGCAGTAACCGAAGCTTTTGTAAAACACTGGATAAACCGCTACGGCATTGACGAAGTCAGGGAGTGGTATTTCGAAATATGCAACGAGCCGGAGCAGTATCCGCTGTGGAACGAAGACCCGTCTTCCTTTTTCGCGCTCTATGATTACTTTGAGCACGCTATCCACCGGATTGATACCAGGCTGAAGGTCGGCGGGCCCGCGGTAAAACAGTGGGAGGACGGCCAGCGGCTGTACAAGGCATTCCTGCGGCACTGTCATGACGGCAGCAATTACAGAACCGGAGAATACGGAACGCGGCTGGATTTTATTTCCGTCCACAGCAAAGGCGGTCACCCGGATCTGGTGGGCCCTTCCATGGACTACCTCTTTAACCCCCTGCGGGAATTTGCCGCCGTCCTCGGGGAGTTTCCCGATTTTGCCGGCATAGAATTTTTCAATGATGAATCGGATATTGTATGGGAAGGCAACATGGGCATCTCCCACAAAAGCTGGCTCAATTTTAGGAATACCCACTATGCCCCGGGATTCATCGGGAAAATGATCCACCAGTACTGCCTCATTCTGCAGGATGAACTCAATCTGAACCTGAGTATCGTGGACAGCGACAACTGCCATCTGCCCTGGGAAAAATCCTTTTTTTCCGGAAACCGGAGCCAGTTCACTCCTCTGGGGCCGGCGCCTTGTACCGATTTTATCAAAAAACCCATGTTCAATATTTTTCCTCTCCTGGGAAAGCTGGGGGATGAACGGTATACGGGAAAAAACAATGATCCGGAGTTCGGGACCAAGTACGGTGTGCTGGCGACAAGAAAAGAAGAAGCCTGCTACTCATTCCTTCTGTGGAATTTTGAAGACGGCCTCAGCGACGATGTCAATGACCGAACCATCCGGCTCCGGCTGGAAAACCTCGACGCTTCGGCCTGCTACGATGTGCTGCATTACCGGATTGACGGTTCGACAAGCAACGCCTACGCCGCCTGGAGCCGTATGGGAAAACCCTATCCTCTGACCCTGGAACAGACCGCGCTTATCCGAGAAAAGGAAGAGCTGGAACTGTACGATGCCCCTTCTTGTTTCAGCGGCAGGGACTCATACAATGCCGAAGTCCATCTTCCTCTGCACGCGGTAAGCCTTCTGCTGCTGGTCCGCCGTTCGGAACCGGCCGCGGCGGGATCTGAGAGGGCAATCGCAAACGCCCCGGTGCTTGCGGCGGAGAAGGGTGTCCTGGGAAACACCCAGGTATTTATCCGCTGGAATTTTTCTGAACGCCCTGATCTCGCGGGGTATTATATTTACCGCGGACTCGGTACGGATGATCCGGGGGTGTGCATTAATAAGGATAAGCCCCTCCAGTGTTCATACTGTGTTGATATGGATGTCAGCGGCGGGCAGTCTCTTTCCTATTCCGTATCGGTGGTCTATGCCGACGGTACGGAAAGCGGACGTTCACCTGAAGGGGTTATTTCTCTGTAATTTTACGGGAATACATACCAAAAACAAAAGGCTGATTCTCCCGGTTAGGAGATCAGCCTTTACTTTTAAATCCTTTAGTCGGGCAACCCGGATTTGAACCGGGGACCCCAAGTCCCCCAGACTTGTACGCTAACCAACTGCGCTATTGCCCGGCTAAAGGATCTGCAGAATTTGTAGCTGTTCGCAGGAATATTGAACGAAAAACACATTACCACAGGCACGGAATCGTGTCAATAAGTACGGGTTATGCTATATTTAAACTAGAATGTCTGATACAGGCTTAGTATCAGGTAAAAATAGGGAGTAACCCATGCCGTCCCAGGTGTTGCATATCCTGTTCGGGGATGATGTAATCACAGAGATTTACCGCCGTATCCGCCCCCGTTTCGGGATCGTTGCGGATAAGGCGCTGGAAAAAATACAGATCAGCTACCGGACCGCTTTTTCCCTGGGATGCCAGGGGCCGGATTTATTCTATCACAGCCAAAACCGACGCCCGGTGGCTCTGGAGTACGGGACCCTGCTGCACCGCCGCGGGTACGGTATGTTTACCGCGGTCCTCCTTAAGATGGCCCTTCCGGATCCGCCCCCGGATGCTGATGATATCAGGATGCAGCGCCGGGAAAATGCCATCACCGCCCTTGGTGTGTACGCCCTGGGATTTATGACCCACGCGATTCTGGACCGCCTTGCCCATCCGTATATTATTTACAAATCAGGCTGGGTTTCTCCGGCAAAACCCGAGACCGTCCGGTACGCCAAAGCCCACGCTTTTTTTGAACGTATCATCGATGTACTCATGCTCCGGTATCTGCGGGGCCAGGAAATCGCATCCTGGAACCAGGATGAACTGCTGGTTTCGGCATGCGAAAATCCTCCTCCGGGACTCAAGGCTCTCCTAGCAAAAGCCCTGGTAACGGCTTTTCCGGAGCGTGCCGGAAATGACAGTAAGCTGGCCCGGCGCATTGATAACGCATTTCTAGACGCCGCGGGATTCTACCGCTTTACCGATCCCAGGAAAACATCGCTGCGCAGCAGCAATATAGAAGAAATCACCAGTTTCTGGATGGAAGACCCCGGGCTGGTGGCGTATGTGTATCCGGAATACGTACCCCTCGATATAGACTACCTCAACCTCAGCCGAAAACCCTGGTGCTATCCCATCGAAGGCGGCGCCGCGGACCGCCGGTCTTTCCCGGATATTTACCGGGATACCCTGGAACGTGCGGTGGCGAAGTTGTCGGTTTTTATTTCCCGCTACCTCGAAACCGGGGTTTTCCCCATCAAGGAAGCCGCCTCAGGTATCGGAAACAGCGGCCTTTCAATCCAGGATTCCGAGGGAAAGCCCTGCGCTCCATCCATGTCGGACCCGCTTCCCCTGGATGAGGTTTTAGCGGGCCAGCAGGCGCTGCGCCGTGCCGCGGCGGAACAGTTTGAATTACGTCAGATAGCACAAGGCCGTCTGGGCGGTAGCGTCGGCGTATAACCGCAGTTCCTCGCCGCCGGGATTTTCTTCCTCCAGCACAATGACGGTTCTTTTCCACAGATCGTTTTCCGGGGGGACCCGCTTAAGCGCCCCTGACGCGGAATTGAGGAAGGTCTCGGAAACACAGTTCCCCGACCGGTCCGGAAAAACCGCGACGTAGAGCATATCCATCTCCACGAGATCGTTAAAGAAATGCGTTCCCAGGGAAAGGTCCGGTATGAGTCCTTTGTGCATCATGGCCAGCTCCACCATCACGGACACGCCCTTTATATCATTAAACGAAACGGGAACACCCATGGCGGGTGTGGAAGTGCCCCAACGGCCCGGACCGACAACCATGACCACGGGATCCTTTTTCGCTGTGGGCCGGTGGCTCAGTTCCCCTACAAGACGGGCGACACCGTACCGTTCCTGTTCGCTGAGGGATGTATACGCTTCGGGAATAACATAGATGAGCCGGTCCACCGGCGCCGCCACGCTTCTCCCCACAATAGGCCCGTCGCTCCGGATAAACACTTTTTCTTCCGGGATCGACGACGGCAGCCTGCCGATATCGCCGGGGCCCATGATCTTTACCTGGAAAGGCCGGCATTGAACCAGGTTTATCCGATACGAAGGGGTGACACTTTTTCCGTCCATATTTACGGTGAATTCGATATCCACGGGATGCTGGTACGCTGCTTCCAGGACCGAGAGCATATTCTGCATCCGGGATGCAAAATCCGTGTGCTGGAAAAGGTTTTTAAAATCGAGCCGCAGGGCGGCGCTTTCGTCAATCCCCAGTTCCCGGGCCCGGCGGGCCGCCTCGGAATCCAGGGTGGCGAATAAATCCCGGTCCAGGGGCGGCAGTTTCGCCAGGGCTTCCCGGACGGGCACGGTAGCGAAGGTGTTGTTTTCAATATCTATAAGATCCACCTTGCGCTGTATATACTTGTAGTCGTCCGAATCGTGTTTGTCCGGACGCTTCAGGGGCTGGTTGAGGGCCACAATACGGGTGTAATCATCGTCTATCCGGTCCACAGCCCGGGTCCCCAGACCGAAGGCGAGCCGCAGCATGCCCGCCCGGGGATCTATGGACGTGTCCCACGCGAAGGGGTTGTAGGAAAATCCCACCCCTCCCGCCGCGGGAAAGAACCAGTCCTGCCAGTAATCCCCGGATACCCGCTGAACCAGAAGGGCCATCTGCTCATCTTCGTACAGAAGGCCGTGATGGAGGCGGTACAGCAGGGCATCCTCGTCCATGGAGGACGCGTATACCCGGCGGACGGCGTTGAGGAAGGATTCAAGCCGTTCCTCGGGGGTTCCCTGGTTCGCGCAGAATACGCTTTCGTACTTTCCGGAAAAGGCGTTGCCGTAGCTGTCTTCCTGGATCGAACTGGATCTGACAATAATCGGCGCCTGGCCGAAATATTCCAGCATTTCCTGGAACTGGTCTACGATGTAATCGAGGAATTCTCCGTTCAGAATCCGGTCCCTGGCCTGGGCCGCCCGTTCAAGCATTTCTTCAATGGTCCCGGTTTTACGCCGGAGCCACCAGCAGTCGTTCTGGATTACATAGGTATAAAACACATCGGACCCGATAAAAAACGAATCGTGGACCTCCAGGATCTGATCCCAGGATGGGTCCCGTTCCCGGAGAATGCGCTGGGCCAGCAGTATGCCCCGGGCTTTTCCGCCGATAAGGCCGGATCCGATGAGCCGTTTAAGAATGTCCAGAAGATAGGGCAGGTCGAAATACCGCCGCGCCAGGGGGAGAAAGCTTTTCTGCCGGGTAATTACCATGTTGAGAAGCCGTTCCAGCAGCATCTTGGCTTCTTCTTCCTTGGGCTCGCCCTGTTCCAGGGCCGCTATGATGGCGGTTGCTTCGTGGTAACTCGCCGTCCATGGGCCGAAACGCTGGATCGTAAAATTGAGGAGCGGCCGGTTTACGGCGGCGACCACGTCGGCGGTCTGCGCGCTGTTGGTTACCGGAATAAACTGCTCAGCTTCACGGGCATGGAGCATGTACATGGTAGGGGACTGGCGGTTCTCCACTTTCTGGGGCTGGATATAATACGTTCCCTTGTGTTTCCAGACTTCAATAATGATCTGGGCGGTATCGTATATGCTGTCCGTGGCGTGGCTCGAATGGCTGTGTTTGTACAGGGCGAAATAAGCCAGGGATTTCCGCCGCAGTATAAAGGGACAGACCACCAGGAAGAAATTGGCCATCATCCGGTCGGAGTACCAGTCTATGGCGAGCCCCGAGAGGCAGTCGAAAATAAACCAGGACGACGCGGCTTCCTGCTCTACTATTTTCGCCAGATCGGATACGAAATATTCAAATCCCCGTTTCGGGTCCAGTACGACGGTTTTTGCGGTGTATTCCCCGGTACCATCTTCGGCGGGGTCGCCGTATTCCGGCGTGTCCAGCAGAGGCGGGTGATCCGCAAAGCGGAAATATATGATATTCCTGTTTTTCCCCGGGGCGGCTTCCGCAAACGCCCGGGCAAAATGTTTGTAATGATCCACATCATCCACGTCAAACACCAGGTTGTCCCCGGGGAAAATTCCGTTGACGATCTTATCGAGGCCGCGCAGGCCCGTAGTAAATGGTTCCATGGAATTAATAATAGCATGTAATTCCCCGGGATGCACATTGCCGGTTCCATCGGGGACACGGTTTTCCGGATTCCTGCGGCGGAAATATTCTTTTTGTTTTAGCCGGGTAATGTATTAAATTGTAATGGAGGGTGAATACAGGATTAGACAAACGGCTTTATTTTTACAGAATCTATAGTACAGAATCTATAGTAAGGAAGGTAATCAGGTTCCAGGGGCCTGCCCGCGGATTTCCAATGGTCCCGTATATTAGGAGAAAAAATGAACGACTATTTTCAAAATGTGGAAGACGTATTAAAAAATGGAAAAACGAACAAAGAAGGCCTGTCCGGACCGGAAGCGTCCCGGCGGCTTTCCGAAACAGGGCTGAACAAACTGCAGGAAGGAAAGCACAAGACCCTGATCGCCCGGATCTGGGAACAGGTCCGGGATCCTATGGTACTTGTGCTTATTGCCGCGGCAATACTTTCCGGGGCATTCGGGGAAATCGCGGATATGGCCATCATCCTGGTAGTGGTGGTCCTCAATGCCGTTCTGGGGATAGTCCAGGAGAACAAGGCGGAAGACGCCATAGAGGCTCTCAGGAAAATGTCCGCCCCCCAGAGCCGGGTCCGCCGGGATGGGACGGTTATTACCGTAAAATCGGAGGAGCTGGTACCCGGCGACATTGTACTCCTTGAAGCGGGTGATTCCATTCCCGCGGATATGCGGCTTATAGAAACCGCTAGTCTTAAAATAGAAGAAGCCGCCCTGACCGGCGAATCCCTTCCGGAGGAAAAATCCATTGACGCCATAGACGGGACGGACAAAGATGTGCCCCTGGGCGACCGGGTCAACATGGCGTATATGGGAACCAATGTGGTGTACGGCCGGGGCGAAGGGGTGGTAATCGCTACGGGCATGGATACGGAAATGGGCCGTATCGCCGGTATACTGTCGCAGACGGAAACCGAAAAGACCCCACTCCAGCAGAAACTGGCTTCCCTGAGCAAGGTCCTCAGCGTAGCGGTCCTGGGGATCTGTATTTTCATTTTCTTCTTCAGTGTTTTCCGCAACGGCGGCTTCCACGGCGGCCACGTTTTCGAGATGCTCCTTACGTCCATCAGCCTGGCGGTGGCGGCCATTCCGGAAGGACTGGTTGTGGTGGTAACGGTGCTGCTTTCCATCGGCGTTACCAAAATGTCATCCCGGCACGCCATCATCCGCCGGTTAACCGCGGTTGAAACCCTGGGGAGCACCCAGGTTATCTGTTCCGATAAAACCGGAACCCTTACCCAGAACAGGATGACCGTGGTGGAACATTCCGGGGATACCCAGTTTCTGGGAACGGCCATGGCTTTGTGCTCTGACGTACAGGTCAGCGAGGAGAAAGCGGCTTTGGGTGACCCTACCGAGGTCGCCCTGGTGGATTTCGCCGCGAAAGAAGGCCTCATTAAAAACAGCCTAGAACAGTCCAGCCCGAGAATAGGGGAAGCGCCCTTTGATTCGATCCGCAAGATGATGACCACGCTGCACGCTTTGCCTGAGGGCGGCTGCAGGCAGTATACCAAGGGCGCTCCCGACGAAGTCCTGCGCCGCTGTACCGCGGTTGCGGCCGGCGGAACCATACAGCCCCTTACGGAGGAAATCCGCGAACGGGTGCTGTCGGAAAATAAAGCCATGGCGGGAAAAGCCCTCCGGGTGCTTGCCGCGGCGTACCGCGATTACCGGGAAAAACCGGAGGATCTCTCCCCGGAAAATCTTGAGCAGGAACTCGTGTTCATAGGCCTTACGGGTATGATCGATCCTATCCGGCCGGAGGTAAAACCCGCCATAGAGGAATGCGGCACTGCGGGCATCCGGGCGATTATGATTACCGGTGACCATAAGGATACGGCTGTGGCAATTGCCCGGGAACTGGGTATCCTCACACCCGGCCAGGAAGCAATCACGGGGACGGAACTGTCGGAACTCAGCGACCGTGAATTCGAGGAACGCATAAATACCATTTCCGTGTATGCCCGGGTTCAGCCGGAACACAAAGTCCGGATTGTGAACATGTGGAAAAAGAAAGGCCGTATCTGCGCCATGACCGGCGACGGTGTCAACGACGCGCCGGCGCTTAAATCCGCGGATATCGGTGTCGGTATGGGTATTACCGGTACGGACGTTACGAAAAACGTCGCCGACATGGTTCTGGCGGATGACAACTTCGCCACCATTGTGTACGCGGTGGAGGAAGGCCGGCGGATTTACGAGAACATCCGAAAGGCCATCCAGTTTCTCCTCTCGGCCAACTTAAGCGAGGTCATTTCAATCTTTATCGCCACCCTCGCGGGGCTGCGGCTCTTTGCGCCGATTCATATCCTCTGGATAAATCTTATTACCGATACCTTCCCTGCCATGGCCCTGGGTATGGAAAAGGCGGAACCCGATTCCATGAAGAAACCGCCCCGGGATCCCAAGGAAACCATCTTTGCCGGCGGTCTCGGCATTGATGTGATTTACCAGGGCATTACCATCGCGCTGCTGACGCTGGCGTCATTCTTTATCGGTTATATCCAGTCCCACGGCATCGGCATGACCATGGCGTTCCTCACCCTTTCTATGTGTGAGATTTTCCATGCCATAAATATGCACTCCCGGCACAATTCAATTTTTTCAATTAAAGGCGTGAACAAGTATCTTCTCGGATCCATGGTCCTGTCTTTTCTGCTGACCATGGCGGTTATATACATTCCCGGACTCAACGGATTGTTCCAGCTGATTCCGCTTCCCCTGGGGGATTTCTTCGTTGCCTTCGGCCTTGCCGTCGCGATCATTCCCATTGTTGAAATCGTAAAAATCGTAACCCGGAAAATACGGCATGGGGGAACAAAAAATAAAAACTCAGAGGAGTACCTTTAGTTTATGGAAAGCAGCCATACTACGAATGTTTGGATAGCCCTTGTAATTACGGTGGTCCTGGTTCTTATAAACGGCATGCTCGCTTCGGCGGAAATCGCTTTTATGGGATTGAAGGAACCCCTCCTTAAAAAGAAAAGCGCCGAAGGCGACCGGAAGGCGGAGACCCTGCTGGGCATGAAGCGGAATCCCAGCGCGTTCCTGTCCACCATACAGATCGGCATTACCCTCGCGGGCCTCCTCTCCGGCGCCTTCGCGGCGGATTCTCTGGCGGCCCCCATCGTATCCTGGGCCGCAAGCCTCGGAGCCGCAGGCATTGCCCTGTCGGTTATCCGCACGGTCTCGGTTATTCTTATCACGCTGATTATGACTTTTTTCATGCTGGTGTTCGGAGAACTGGTGCCCAAGCGGATCGCCATGGTGCGGCCGGAAAAGACGGCGTACCTGGTGGTAAACATAATCAGCGCGCTCTCGAAAATCGCCAAACCCTTGGTCAAACTTCTGTCCCTCTCGACAAACGGTGTCCTCCGGCTGCTCCGGATCAACCCTTCGGACGAATCGAGTCCCGTAACGGAAGAGGAAATCCTCATGATGGTTCAGGAAGGAACAGAACAGGGGACCATTGAGGGAACCGAGGCGCAGTTTGTTTCCAATTCCTTTGCCTTCAGCGACCTCACCGTGGAAGACGTGATGACCCACCGGACCGAATTATCCGCCATACCGGAGGACGCGACGGTCCGGGACGCGGTGGAAACCATGGCCCGGACCCGCCATACGCGGTATCCGGTGTACAAAGATACCATAGACGGGGTGGTGGGAATTCTGTATATACGGGATCTGTACGAACTGTATCCTTTCAAGGAACAGCCCATGCCGCTGCCGTTGGTCCGGGATATTATGCGGCCTCCTTTTTTCGTGTCGGAGACGAAACTCCTCTCCCAGCTTTTTGACGAGATGAAGGACCGCCAGAACCAGATGGCCGTGGTGGTGGATGAATACGGCGGCACCTCCGGGGTCATAACGGTTATGGATATTGTTGAAGAGGTTGTGGGTGAATTCGAGAAAAGGGGCCAATATGAAATCAGGAAAACCGATGACGGCGTTTTTTTGCTCAACGGTCTTATGAAGATGGAAGACGCGGCGGCGTATTTTTCGCTGGGTGTGGAATTCAACCGGAACGAAACCGTCAGCGGATACCTCATCAATACCCTGGGATATATCCCCGGGCCGGACCAGCATCCGGAGACGCTCATCGGAAATTACCTGTTCAGGGTTGAAAAAAGCGAAGGCGCCCTCATACGGCAGGTGCGGGTTATCCCCGGAGAACCTGACCAGGAAACCGGCCCCTCGGAAGCGGGCAGCGAAACGTGGTAAAGAAAAAGAGCCGGCGTAAAAGTGCCGGCTCTTTTATACGAACATCGCTGCAGAATCCGGTCAGTTTTTCAGATTGATAATCGGCGTGTCATAATCTTCCGGAGGCAGGTACCCCAGGAACTCGATACAGGTTGCCGCGATGGAGCTGATCCCCAGACCTTCGTTGAGCTCGGTATTGTCGTAATCACCTTTGAATTCAGGATCATAGATAATACACGGAACCGGATTGAGGCTGTGGCTCGTTTTTGCCTTGGGGCTGCCGTCGTCTTTGTACACCACGGAGCCGTCCTTCTTGTGTTCGAACATGTCGTCGGAATTGCCGTGATCCGCGGTGAGCACCAGGATGCCGCCGGCGGCGTCCACCGCCTTGGCAAGCCGGCCGAGCTGAATGTCCATACCCTCCATGGAACAGACCACCGCCTGGTACACCCCGGTGTGGCCCACCATGTCGCCGTTGGGATAGTTGAGCCGGATGAAATCGTACTTCCCCGAGGTAATGGCCTGGGTGACCGTATCGGTGATTTCCGCGCACTTCATCCATGGCCGCTGCTCAAAGGGAACGACATCGCTTTTTATTTCAACGTAGTCTTCCAGTTTCTCGTCGAATTTTCCGGTACGGTTTCCGTTGAAGAAATACGTTACATGGCCGTATTTCTGGGTCTCGGAAATAGCCAGAGTACGCACCCCCGTGGCAGCCAGGTATTCTCCCATGGTGCGGTCAATCGCCGGCGGGCTTACCAGGTACCGCTTGGGCACGTGCATATCTCCGTCGTATTCCATCATACCCGCGTAGCAGACATCAGGCCGCCGCTGGCGGTCGAACTTGTCGAATTTATCTTCCTCGAAGGCGGCGGTAATTTCCAGGGCCCGGTCTCCCCGGAAATTGAAGTAAATCACCGAGTCGCCGTCTTCGATGGTGCCGATGGGTTTGCCGTTTTCAGCCACCGTGAATTCCTTGAGATCCTGGTCGATGATTCCGGGTATTTCCTTCCGGTAGGTTTCCACCGCTTCCCGGGCCGAACCGAACTGGCGGGCTTCCCCCAGAACGTGGGTTTTCCATCCCCGTTCGACCATGCTCCAGTCCGCTCCGTACCGGTCCATGGTAATCCACATCCGGCCGCCGCCGGAAGCTATCCGGGCGTCAAAGGATCCGCTGTTTTCGGTTTTGAGGAATTCCTCAAAGGGATCAAGGTAATCCAGGGCGCTGGTTTCGCCCACATCCCGGCCGTCAAAAAGGATATGGATCCGTACTTTCGCGGCGCCTTCCTTTTTCGCCTCCCGGATCATGGCCTTGAGATGGTCCAGATGGCTGTGGACGTTGCCGTCCGAGAAGAGGCCGATAAAATGCAGGGTCCCGCCGGTTTTTTTTACGTTGGATATCACATCGATCCATGCCTGGCCTTTGAACATATTGCCGCTTTCAATGGACTGTGAGACCAGGGCGGCTCCCTGGTTAAAGACCCGGCCGCAGCCCATGGCGTTATGGCCGACTTCGCTGTTGCCCATATCCGCGTCCGAAGGCAGGCCCACGGCGGTTCCGTGGGCTTTAAGCTTCGTGTGGGGACTTTTTGCTTTGATCGCTTCGAGATGGTACATTTTTGAATCGGCGACCGCGTCGCCGTCTTTGTATTTTCCGTACCCGACACCGTCCATAATCACGAGAACCAACGGACCCCGGCGGCCCTTCCATGCGGGATTTTTCTTTAAGGCTTCCAATCGGCGCCTCCTTGCTGTTTATTGGACCTGTTCGGTAACCCGGCAGGTTATCTCACAAGTCTTGCCGTTTTACGGCCTAAAGGCTTTAAAACATGCTTTTTTCAGCGTAAGATGCTGCGGGCGCTTCGTATCCGAGACAACTGAGGCTGCCGGACAACTCTCTTTGCGGGTTTGCTGAAAAAACTTGACAAGTCCGCGGTCAAACCCTGATACTGAAAAAGCATGAAACTGCTTATATTTATACTAAATAAAGAAGAGTTTCTGGAAGAGGTCATGGAAGCCTACGTTGAGGCCGGAGTGCCCGGGGCTACCATTCTCGATTCGGAAGGCATGGGCCGTTTCCTCGCCTATGAAATCCCGCTGTTTGCGGATTTTAAGGATTTTATGAAGGGAAACAAGCCCTACAACAAGACTATTATTTCGGTTATCAAGGATGAACGGGTTGTCTCCCGGCTCAAGCCCCTGGTGGAAGAGTCCGTGGGGCCCCTGGAAGATCCCGGTACCGGGATAATGTTTACAGTCCCCGTTGACTGGGCTGCGGGTCTGCTGCGGCTGGATGATGAGGAGTAATTGAATGACCAGTTTTAAACATATCCTTGACCCGGTCTGCGCGGCTGTGGGTGTCGCGGCGGATACCAAAGAAGCTGCCCTTGCGCAGGCCGTTGAGATCCTGGCTAAGAACGGCAAAGTTCCGGATTCCGCCGGCCTTCTCAGGGAAGTGCTCAGCCGGGAATCCCTGGCGCCAACGGCCATCGGCGAAGGCGTGGCGCTTCCCCACGCCCTTTCCGCTTCGGTTCCGGAAACCATGTTCGCCGTGCTCCGTCTTGCCCGGGCTGTCGATTTCGGCGCGGATGACGGCGGACCGGTGGATATCATCTTCCTTATCGCCGGCCCCCGGAATGAAACGTCGGCCCATTTAAAACTGCTGTCCAAACTGGCGCGGCTCCTCCATGATGAAAAATTCCGGGCGGCCCTGCGGAGCGCCGCCGACGGCAGGTCCCTGGCGGAACTCCTCTACGAAAAGGACTGACCTGTGGACGCCGGAAAAAAGTGGCGCCTGTTCCGCTTGTTTTTTACCTTCATCATCCTGTTTCTCTGCTGGTTTCTGTTTTCCGGCAGCGGTGACCTGTATTCTTTTTTCGTGGGATTCGCCGGAGCCCTGATCATGGCATCCCTCTCCTATGACGTGTTTATAGAAGAATTCGAAGCGGGCCGGCGTTCGGTTATTCCCCGTTTTTTCCCCGCGTTGATCTTTGGTTTTCAGCTGATCATCGCCATGTACGCCTCGAGTTTCCGGGTGCTTGGAGCGCTGTTCCACAGGAAACTCAATCCCCGGGTCGTTCATTTCCGGTCCCGGCTCCATTCCGATCTGGCCCGGGTTGTCCTCGCCCAGTCCATAACCTTTACCCCGGGAACCGTAACCCTGGAACTGGATGATGACCATTACATCGTCCACTGGCTCTTCGCCACCACCCGCCATTCCGGCCGGGCGGGGGAGGAGGTAAAGGGCGGCCTGGAAAAAAGCATCCGGAGGATATGGTCATGAACGGTCTGCTTCCGGCGGTTTTTGAATGGACCATCAGGATTCTTATACTCTGCGCGGTGGCCGCCTTTGTCCGTATCGCCGCGGGACCCCGGGGCGCCGACCGGCTTACGGCGCTTTCACTTATTTCGGCGCTGTTCCTCGCCGTGCTGGTGCTCTACGGGGCGCAGGAAGGCCGGGGCATCTATCTCGACGTTGCCTTAATTTACGATGTGTTCGGGTTCCTGGGAATCCTTGCCATAGCCAGTTTCATCCGGGAAAAGGAACCGGATTAAAGGGGGAATTGTGGAATTTCTGCTGCTGCTCCGTACTGTCGGCGCTATCATATTCTGTGTTCTCGCTTGTATATTCGCCGTTGCCGGCACGATTGGGCTGTTCCGCTTTCCCGATACCTATACCCGGCTCCACGCGGCCGCACTGGGCGCCACCGCCGCGGTTTTTTCGGTATTCCTCGCCGCGCTTATTATTTCTCCGGACCTGGCAACCGCGGGCCGGATCCTGCTGATAATCATTTTCTTTTTTATATCCTCCCCCACGACGACGCATATTATAGCCCGGTACGCCTGGCATTCGGGACTTGATCCGTGGTCGCCGCCGAAGCAGAAAATGTTCGGAAGATTTACCGGGAAAAAGCCCCGGCCCGTTTCCGGGAACGGCGGTGAAACAGGGGAGGATGAAGAAGCATGATTATTTTTCTTCTGGTGCTTATCCTTGCCGGTTCGGTGTATGCCCTGGTTTCAAAGGACCTGCTCCACGGCGCCATTTCCCTGTCAGCCACCAGCGCCGCCGCAGCGGTGGTGTTTTACCTGCTTCACGCGCCGGATGTGGCCATCACCGAAGCCGCCGTGGGGGCCGGGGTCTCAACGGTGATTTTTGTCTGGGCTATCAGAGTTACCAGCCGGAAGGATGAGGCATGAGGTCCGGTATCATAGGCGGAATTATCTGTACCCTCATGGCCGCGGCTGTACTGGCGCCCATGGTTATTCCCGATATACCCTGGCCGGCGGCGGCCCGGGACGCGCTGGCGGACCGGGGATTTGCCGACACCGGGGCGCCCAACCTCGTGGCGGCTATTTATCTGGGGTACCGGGCCTACGATACCCTGGGCGAGACCGTGGTTCTCCTGGCCGCGCTGAGCGGCGCCATCGGGCTTATTAAAGCCGCGGGAAAGACCGGCCCGGACGGCGGAGCCATCGGGTCGGACAGCGCTTCCGCCGCCGGCAGCAAAATAAAGAAAAGCCATACGAATATCATTGACCTGACCGCGGGGAAGCTTTCGCCGATTGTGCTCCTCTTCGGATGGTATGTCATGTTCTACGGCCACCAATCCCCCGGGGGCGGATTCCAGGGCGGGGTGGTGCTCGCCTCAGGAATCGTGTTCATTGCCCTGGGACGGCGGGAGGGCGGCATAGGACGGCTCGACGCCAGACACTCCGCCCTGGGCAGCGCTTCCATGGCCTGGGTTGAGGTGGCAGCGTTTCTGCTGATACTGGTGCTGTGTTCGGCGGGCCTCGCGGCGGGCGGGAGTTTTCTTGAAAACCCCATTGTTTCCGGTTCCGGAATTCCCCCGGTGGCGTATATTATTGCCTTTAATCTTGCCATAGGGCTCAAAGTCGGATCCGGTATCGCGCTGGTCTGTCTGCTTATGATGGGGTCCGGCAATGATTGAACGGGTGCTACTTCTGGCGTTGTTCTTATGCGGTTTCTGCGGGCTCGCGGTCAGCCGGAATCTTATTAAAAAGGTATACGCCCTGGCGATTATGAATACCTCGGTGATCCTCTTTTTCATTGTTGAAGGCGCCGCCATAGGCAGCCTCGCTCCGCTGCTTCAGACCGCGGAAGAAACCGCCTCCTTCGTGGACCCCATTCCCCAGGCACTGATGCTCACCGCCATTGTGGTTGGTGTCTGTGTCTCCGCCCTTTCTCTGGCTCTGGTGTACCGCCTGTACCGCGTATACGGGACCCTGGACTGCGAAGAACTCCGGAAGATGATCGGCCATGACTGAAACCAACCTCGCGCTTCTGCCGGTTATGCTCCCCCTGGCCGGGGCGGTTTTCGGTCTGGCGGCAAAATCGATACACCGCCCCCGGGTATCAGCGGCTCTGGAATGGGCCGCCGCGGGGATCGGGCTTTTCGCCCCCCTGGCGGTCCTTGTATTCCTGCTGCCCGGAGTGCTCTCCGGGGGAATAACCTACGCCGTAGGGAGCCGCGGCGCTTCCCTGGGAATCATTCAGCGTTTTGACGGCCTTTCCTGGCTCCTGGACGGTATGGCGTTTTCCGCCCTGGCCATTGCCTGGATCTACACCCGGGGAGCCGGTCCCCGGGGAGGGCTCTTTACAACACTGTTCCTGATCCAGGCAGCGGCACTGGCCGCCAGCGCTTCCTGCGCGGACCTGTTCAACCTGTTCGTGTGTTTTGAAGTTCTGGGAATAGCATCCTACGCGCTGGTGGCGTCTTCTGAAAAACCCAAGGCATTCCTCGCGTCTTTTAATTATCTCGGGATAAGCTCCGCGGCCATGACCTTTTTTCTCCTGGGGGTCTTCGGGTTCTACCGGCTTACGGGAGCCCTGTCCTACGAAGGGATTATCCGGGGATTGGCCCTTCTGCCTGACGGCGGCGGCGCCCCGGCGGTGCTGTCCCTGGCGTGTATTGCTGCGGCAACTCTGGTGCGGGTGGCGGTGATGCCCCTGTCGGGATGGCTTCCGGATGCCCACGCGTCCGCGCCCCACGGGGTTTCGGCGGTGCTGTCCGGGGTGCTCCTCAAAACCCCGCTTTTTGCCCTGGGACGGTTTCTGTGGGATTTCCTTGCCGCGCCGGACCGTGTTTTTCTGCCGCTGGCTTCTCTTTTCAGTTTATTGGGAATTCTTGGTGCCCTGACCGCTGTGGCTGGGGTTGTTTTAGCCCTTTCCCAGCGCGACGCCAAACGGCTTCTGGCATACCATTCAATCAGCCAGATCGGCTACGTGATGAGCGCCTGGGCTCTGGCAACCCCGGCGGGATTCGCCGCCGCCTTTCTCCACGCCTTTGCCCATTCCGTTTTTAAAAGTCTCCTTTTTATATCCGTGGGCACCGCCGCTGACGCCGGGGGGACCAGGGATGTGTACAAGCTCCGGGGCGCCGCGGCGGCCCTGAAGAAAGCCGGGGATTCCCGGGGAATTACCGCGGTATGTTTTGCCGTGGGCGCCCTGGCGATCGCGGCGATTCCGCCGCTGAATGGTTTCGCCAGCAAGCAGGCGGTGGTGTACCGGTTCTCCCCCGGCCAGTGGCAGTATTGGATGCTGACCATCGCGGGGATAGGAACCATGGCATCCATGATTAAACTGGGCCGTATTTTCTTCGGAAAAAGGACGGCGGGGCAGGGAGGAGCCGGGGACCATGGCGGCCCCGCATACGAAGCCCCGGCGGGAACAGCGGAATTTACCGTGAAGCCCGCGATGAAAACCGCCATGCTTGCCTGGGCGGTCCTCTGCATCGTCTTCGGGATTGGGGCGGTTCCCTTCGGCGCCTTTGTGGGGAATCTCTTCAATACGGAATACAATCCCGTTCCGGCGGGCCTACTCTCCCTCTCATCCCTGGGGAACACCGTACTTTATGCGGCGGGAGGATTTCTGCTGTACCGGGCGGCTGCCAGCGGTCCGGGAAAATCCCTGTGCCGGCGTATCCGGGAGGTTCCCCGGAGCTTCCAGCAGCTGGTGTTCGCGTTTTCCCTGGCCCTGCTTCTGATCGCCGGCGCCATGCTTTTTACGTAAAACGGATTTCCGCCAGGGTAATATCATCCGAAATGGACGCGGTATTTGTCCAGGTTTCAATTTCCTGATTGATATATTTCGGTAGTTTTGATGTTTCCGCGGTATGGATCTTTTTCAGGAGATCAAAACACCGCTCGTTCCCGAATCGTTCCCCTGAGCAATTGACCATATCCGTAAGCCCGTCGGAATACGCGGCGATCCTGAGCCGGCTGGCAATGGGAATAATCTGGTGTGTGTCAACGGTCACGGTTTCGGCGACCCCCAGAGGCGGAAGGTTGGGATGCGCTACCTTGCAGTCGATCTTGTTGTCTTCCCCGGGAAGGAACATATATACCGGGGAGAATCCGCAGTTGTGGATTTCAATGGTGGTGGACCGGAGGTCGATGTAGAATAATACCGCGGTGACAAAGACACCTTCGGGGCAGACATCCCTGACCATGGCGTTGATAAGGTCCGTAATTTCCTGGGCCGCCGCGGTGGTGTAGTTAAGGATCCTCAGTACAGAAAAACACGCTCCCAGGGCCGCCGCGGTCAGGGCTCCGGAAAGATTTTTTCCCGCCACATCGAAACACGCCACCACATGAAAATCGTCCGCGAACCGCATGATCCGGTAAAAATCGCCCCCCACTTCATAGGCCATCTTATTATAGAAGAAAACATCGAACCGAGGGTCATCGGAAGTATTTTTGCTGAGGATGTACCGCTGTATTTCCCCGGCATGGGTGAGATCCATCATCCGCAGCTTATTGGTATAGGCAAGCATCTGCCTGACCGTGATGATTCCGTGGTACTGTCCATTGTTAAGCACCACAAACCAGCCGGGGTCATTGACCGAAAGCCGGGACAGTTCATGGTCCATGATCTTTCCGATATAGGTTGCCGCTTCCACGGATTTCAGTGGCCGCTGCATGTATTCTTCGAGGGTTGTTTTGCGGAATTGATTCCGGGGGGAACCGGCGATATTTTCCAGAGCCGGCCGCGGCAGTATTCCGATGATTTCACCGTTCTGTTCCACAGGAACCGCCTGAAGTTCCGGCTCCTCCCTGAGGAATTCAATAATTTGATCTATTGTACAAAATGCAGTTATTGGTTGTATGTGTTTTGTAATGGACCCTATCTGGGTCGAAGAAAAACTGCTGCCTGATTCATGTTTGTCCCGATCCAAGGCTGCCTCCATACAGCACTATATAGGAAAATACCAGACAAATCTAGTTGGGTTTCAGGATAATCACAGTATACTGCGGGGACCCTGTCTGAGAAACCGCCTTGTTGGACTTTTTACCTCCTATATGGTACAATAAAACCGGAGGCAGGGTGAGTTTATTTTCAGGAATCCGTACTATAATTCCCCGTTTCCTCAGTGTTTTTTCCGGCAAAGCGTCATCGGTCCTCCATAGCCAGCGGAAATCTTCCACCATGCTGTCGGACCGTATCTTAGCGGACGCCCTGATGCTGGCGGCCATTCCTTCCCCAACATTCCGGGAGGAACAGCGGGCCGCCTTTGTGCTGGAACGGATCGCCTCCATGGGCATCAATCCCCGGGTTGATGAATTCGGGAATATCGGTATCCGCATACACTGCGCCTCCGGAAAAACCGAACCGCCCCTGCTGCTTTTTACGGATCTCGGTTCGAACCGGTGGCATCCTCTGGAAAGCCTTTCCCGGATTGACGCCACCGTCGCGAAAGGGGCGGGGCTTGCGGATGTCCTGGGAACGGCGGCGCTTCTCTCCGCGGCTGAGGGGATCTGTTCCGGCCGGATAACCCCGGGCAGGGATGTGGTGTTCCTTTTTTCGGCCCATTCATTTGACGATCCCGAGAGCGACGCCTTCCATGAAATCGCGGAAAGCCCCGACGACCGGCCTTTCGCGGCGATTGGCGTGCAGGGCTTTCTTTTAGGTTCCATCGCCACCTACGCCCAAGGCAATTACCGGATAGAAATCCGCATTGCTTCGGAGCGGGAGGATCCGGCACCCCCTGAGGGGGAGGAGCCCCCGGGTGACTGCCCGAACCCGGTGGTGGATACCCTGATTTCCATGGCCAGAAACCTTTCCGGCATTACCTGGGATTCCGAACGCACTACCCACTGCCATATACGGCGCATCGAAGCGGGGACCGGTTTCGGCCGGATCCCCTCGGAGGGTATCATCGAGCTTGAGCTGGAATCCTCCGACGGACCGCTTCTGGATGTGGCCCGGACCGCCGTGACCGCCACCGCGGAAAAAGCCGGAGAGGGAAAGGATATAAAAATTTCGGTAAACATCGTTTCATTCGTGCCCGCCGGTGACGGAAAGGTAAACGCGGATTTTATCCAGACGATTTCGGATATAATGAAGGAACTCCATATAAAGATACACCGGGACAGCCGTTCCGATCCGGCGGCGTTCCTGTCGATCCAGGGAATCCCCGCGCTGTCCCTGGGTCTTGCCCAGGGGCGGACCGGCCTTAACGTGGACACGGTGGATATCGCGTCCCTGGATAAGGGCCGGCAGCTGATTGAATCGATTATCGAAAAAATAACCAAGGAGCAGGCGTGACCATCGGCGACGACGCCCTTCTGCGGCGGACCTGGCACCATTCGCGGTTCTCGAACATCAGCCGTCTGGTTTCTCTCAAGGAAAAGAAAGGCCTCAAGATATCTCTGGCCTTTCCCACGCTGAACGAGGAAAAAACCATCGGCAAGGAGATTCTGGTTATCCGGACGGAACTCATGGACCGGTATCCGCTCCTTGACGAAATCGTGGTGATCGATTCATCCTCCAAGGACAATACCCGGAAGGTGGCGGAGCGCTTCGGCGCCAAGGTGCTAACCTCCAAGGCGATCCTGCCCAAGTACGGAACCTACCGGGGAAAAGGGGAAAATCTCTGGAAAAGCCTCTATGTGCTGGAAGGGGATATCATCGTCTGGGTGGACGCGGATATTTCCAACATAGCCCCCAAATTTGTGTACGGCCTTATCGGGCCTCTGCTGGAGGATGATAAGGTTTCCTACGTAAAGGCGTTTTATGAACGGCCCATCCGTTCCAGCGGCGGTATCGCCCCATCCGGCGGCGGCAGGGTGACGGAAATCCTGGTCCGCCCGATTTTCTCCCTTTTTTATCCCGAACTCGCCCGGCTCATTCAGCCTCTCTCCGGGGAATACGCCGGCCGCCGGGAGCTCCTGGAAAAACTTCCCTTCTCCGTGGGGTACGGCGTCGAACTCGGCCACCTTATCGATCTGGTCCAGATCGCGGGCGTGGACGCCCTGGCCCAGGTTGACCTGGATCTCCGGATCCACCGGAACCAGACCACCGAAGCCCTGGGCCGCATGGCCTACGGAATCCTCAATACCTTTTTCTCCCGGGCCGAGAAATACGGCAAAACCAATATCCTGAAGGAACTGGGCAACCGGCATATTGCCCTCCAGGCTGAGGGGCAGACCCACCGGGTTGTCCGTACGGAAATCCCCACCGTGGAGCGGCCTCCCATGATCGAAATCCCCGAATACCGGGAGAAATTCGCCCGGCAGCTGACGGAGCGGTGATTTTTCTTATCTCCGGCGGACACGATGGATACGATAAAAGCGCTTTCCTATTACAATGAAATCCTCATAAACACCTCTCTGTATAAGTACCTTACCGCCATTGTCAGTAAAACCGATGTCGCGGAAATCCTTGACCGCATTGAGTACGGCAGCCTGATTGAGACCACCAAGGCGTTTCTGGAGGATAAGAACGATACATCCGTTGAAGGCTATACCGGCAGGATGCTGGAAAAATACCGGAAGTATATGGGAAAGACTCTTGACCAAAGCCGGAAGGGTATAGGAAACAACCTCCTGGTTTCATCCTTTACCACCTTTGAACTGTTTCTGGGCCACCTTGTGACGGTGTACTGCGGGAAATTCTCCCGGCTGTATTCCGATGAGCAGACGGGACTGTCCTATTCGACCCTCAGGCAGATAAAGAACGATGCCGCGCTGCAGGATTTTTTTATAGAATCATTTATTGAAAAATTTACTGCCTTCAATTTTACGGAAAAAATTTCCTACGTTAAAAAGACCCTTAAGCTGAGCTACGACGATATCTGGATGTTCAACGGCAGGGAATACATGTACGACATCAACGCCATCCGGAACCGGATCATCCTTTCCGGTGACAGCCCCGGGATCGCGGAGGACGACTTTTACCGCTACCTGAATTACCTCTGTTCCCTGATTTTCAAAATATCCGCCTATTCACAGGCGAAATACGGCATCCCCTTTGAATGGATCGACGGAACGAATTTTACCTTCCGGTTTTCCCACAGCGATGTTTTGTAAAATATAATCAGATTGCGGTTATTAATTCAGTGTTTCGGGACTTCTCACATTTACCGGGACAATACATCTAATGAAGCTTTGATCGCATTTTTATAACTTATTGCTGATTCCGGAATGCCCGGAAAAGGCGGTAATGGCGGAGTATTTCATTGCCGCTTGGGGAGTTCAATCATCATAAAAATTCCATAAAACCAAAAAAGCATTGTTCAGGTAAATCATTTTTTGTATACTATTTTAATTCTGAATTTTCACAGTTATATGTTTTTTCACATATTGTGGATATTAGTAGTTTTGACTTATGTAAAGTAGAAAAACAGAGACCTCATACAGGATGCCGGAAGGAGAGCGATATGAATAAATCGTTCATGTGCACCATAGTAAGTATTATCTGCCTGCTTTCCGGCTGCAGCGTATTTAACCTTTCCATTCCTGAATATATCAAAAAGTATACCGAAGATGCCGCGGCAGAAAAAGTTATTTCTTTTATCCCGGAAGTTTTATTTCAAAGAAGTGATGGGATTATGATCATCAAGCCGGGCACGAAAACGGAAATACGTCTTATTTTACGAAACCCGAAGTTGTATGAACTGGACCCAATACTGGAAGAATACCGGAATGATCTGAATGACTGGGCTCCGCCATCAACAAGTCCAACAGGAATAAGCGCGCGCTATGAAGCGCCTAATACAGTGGTGGTAACTATTGGCGGCGATAATTTATTTCCCTATGAAGGAGAAATATTCCGTTTAAGGGTAACCTTAAAGGTCCTTGATGAAACAGGCCGGATATTTGATCCGTTTGTGCTTCCCGTATTGAAATGCAATGATTTTCCGGCAACCCCTGCTATTTTGAACGTAAAGCCCGCCGGCAGCGGTTTCACTCTTCTATGGACACCGGAAGAGCCGGACCGGAATAATATCAGCGATGCAAATAGATTAACCATAAGCTGCGGGGCATCGAGTGAAACCTATACAAGAACATACCAGGAAGGAACCGGCTGGAATAGCTGGAACGGTCCGGATAACAGCGCAATTGCGGATATTTACCAGATGACGGTTCTTCAGAACCTGCAGACCTATATCGGTTCCCCCTACCAGTTAACCGTGACACTCACCAATGAAGATGGCATGCCTGTACAGGCAAGCTTTACGTACGATGGGAGCAGTGAAATTTATTACGTCACTGATAACGGAATAGGGGACGGTTCTTCCGCAGGCAGCCCGTGTACATTTGATAATGCCTTTGTATCGGTGCGGGATAATTCTTTTATAGATCATGCAACAATTGTGGTTGTGAATGATAATGTTGATAATATTCTGGAACTAGGCTCTTATACTATTCCATCGGGGAAAACCATTGTTCTGACCTCAGACGGGAACAGCAATACGCTGAAACTGAATGCCGATGGTATCAGAATGTTCGATATACCAACCGGGGCGTCCCTGTATCTAACCGGAGGAACCTCGGAATTAATTCTGGAGGGGCGTCTCACCAATACGACATCCCTGATCCAGGTAGCCGGCGGGAACCTGGAAATGGGCAATGGCGTACTCATTACCGGTAATAAAAATGATGCCTATGCAGGCACCGGCGGCGGTGTCATAGTAAATAACGGAACTTTTACCATGAACGGCGGAACTATTGCGGGATGTGAGGCTGCAGCCTATGGCGGCGGTATTGCCATGATGGGTGCGGAACCAAAGTTCATCATGAATAATGGAAAAATAGGAACCGCGGCCTCCCCGAATAAGGCGAATGAAGGGGGCGGCATCAGGGTAAACTTCGGAACCTTTACCATGAACGGCGGAAGTATTGAAGGTAATGAAGCCAACTCACTTGGCGGCGGCGTCAATCTGAACGGAAACGGGGCTGTGTTTATTATGAACGGCGGAAACATAGGACGGGTTTCCGCACCCAATAAAGCGCCGTCAGGCGCCGCTGTCTATGCCCGCAGCACCAACTCCTTTACCATGAATGACGGAAGCATTGAAGGAAATATAGCGACCATGTTCGGAGGCGGTGTTTATATTCAGGGGGATTCAGCGAAATTCCTCATGAATGGGGGAATCATTAACTACAACAACGCCGCAATCAATGGCGGGGCTGTGTGTGTGTATACCCCAGCCTCCTTTACCCAGGGGCCTCAGGCTGTAATTGAAAATAACTCTACTGAAGAGGTTTGGTATAATTAATACGGCTCATCTTACAAAAATAAATTATCCGTTATGTTATGAAGATCGAAGATTTTACAATCTTAATTTTATTATAATGACCTCCAACAACGGATGGGTAAACAAGATTATTTTGACGTTACCGGGATAAAGCTATTTCACTCAATAATCACTCAGGCCGCCGACACCCGGCTAAAACTTCCGATAACGTTAAAGTCAAGGTATGGATATCATTTCAAATATATAAATATATTAAAAACTTGATAAACTAAAATCCCAATGATATATTGATACTGTTTTGAAGCATAAACACTGGCGTTTCCATAGTATCATTGACGGATACGGATTCTCTGTGTGCTGACGGTACCTGTATTCATATAAAAAAATCCGGCAAAAGAAAGTAAAAACCCCAATAAGAGAGGCCGCGGCGCTGGAAAACGCGTGAGCCGGCGAGATGTGTATACGTATTATCCCCTATACCGGGGCGGCGGCCGGAGCTGGGTGGAGAGAAACGAGAAGGCGGGGAATGATGGCGAAGGAACGGGTCGGAGTGAACGCGGCGGCTGTGGTGAGCGGAGCCGGGCAGGCAGTAGTGATAGGACTGCTGGTGAGCATGTTCTTTTTTTTGGAGAGAGAACATTCATTCATTGAAGAGAGAATAGATGTTCTAGAGGGATTGGTAGTTCAAGCGGTGGAAGACGAAGTGAGCCGGGCGACCGGGGAGTACCTGCGTGCGATCGGGGATCTTGAAGCGTCGCTCGCCGACGTGATCACTTTGTCGGGGAGCGCGGGGACGGCAGCGACGGCCGGCCGGATAGCGAGCACGAACACGCGGCTTGAGCGGCTTGAGGGAGTGTACGCGGATTTGCTTGCGGAGCAGAAGAAGAAGACGGTGGAGAGTCTGTACAGTGACCGGGACCTCGCGGGGCGGTATGGGGAGGGGCTCAGGTTGCTGGAGCAGGGGAAGTACAGCCAGGCGTACGGGGTATTTTCGCTGGTATCGGGGGAGCAGCCTGAAAACATGGACGCGCGGTTTTATATGTATTACGCGCTGTTTGAGCGGAACCGGCATGACCGTGAGCAGTACAAGAAGATCCGTGAGGGGCTGACGCTGCTGCAGCGGAACGGGTACACGCGGGAAGAGATCGGCGCGGTGCTTGATTTCATGGCGGCGGAGGAGCTGGGGAAGCTTGCCGGGGAGGCGCGCTGAGATGGTGATGGTACGGAGGGTGATGACGATTTTGGTGCTGCTGCTGGTACCGTATTGTGTGAAGGGGATGACGGTGCACATGGCGCCTGTTCTGTATATTGATGAGACGAAGGACATGCTGAAGGACCATAGGTTTGCGTACCGGGAGATACTGCGGGAGCTGCACGGGATAGAGACAGGTATGGTTTTGAACTTCACGGCGCTGAGTGACGAGCTGATAGCGCCGCCGCAGTCGATGGTGGACGCGGCGACGGTGTGCCGGAATGAGAAGGCGGATTTTCTGCTGTACGGATTTATCGTGAAGCGGGACTACACGATACAGATAGAGATAAAGCTGTTTGATTATTCGAACCGGGAGATTATCCGGAGTTTTTACGCGATAGATGACCATGGAAATTACGAGCGGATGATCGGGGACGTAGCGGTAAAGATTGTCAGTTACTTTAATGAGACGTTTAACCTGGGGCTTGCCGGCGGGCGCGGGTCTTTTGTACAGATTTCGATGCCGGCGTCGGTGGGGTATTGGACGCCGCTGGGATCCCGGTGGAATGACCTGCTGATCGGGACTGGCGCGGTGACTGTTGGGTTTGAGATTATACCGAGTGATAACTGCTTTATCGCGTTTGGGAAACGGTTTTACTTTTCCACTGGGATTGAGGCGGAATACCGGCTTGGGCTTGGGCGGCCTGACGCGTATAGCGGGTATTACCACAGCATACTGCTGACGGTGCCGGTACGGCTGCACCTTGCGGTATCGGAGCACCATAGTTTTTTTATGGGAGCTGCGTTCCAGTATGTGCTGGACATTCTGAGCGTGGAGGAGCCGTACGCGGACGCGGAGACGCGGGTGTACAACAACCTTGGCGCGGGCGCGGATATTGGGTACCAGCTGCATTTCAGCGAGCGGGTATCATTTTATTTTGACAATCTGTTCACGGTGCTGTTTACGGAGGAGCCGCTGTTTTCGTATTCGCCGCATCTTGGGGTGAAGGTCATGCTGTACACAAAGGAGCTGAAAAGGACATGGTAAAACTCCTGAACTGTTTGGCCGTGGCGGTGCTGCTGGTATCGTGCCGAGCCGGGATGTATGAAGTATTGAGCCGGGATACGGGAGACCCTGTGGTGGAGCGGCCGCGAGCGGAGTCGTTTGTGCGGTCACAGACGATTCTGCTGTCGTGGGATGAAGACGCGCGTGCGGACGCGTATATTCTTGAGCGGGCGGAGGACGCGGAGAACCTGGTGTACCGGACGGTGTACCGTGGGGCGGGCACGGAGTATACGGATACGGCGGTGGCGGCGGACACGCGGTACGTGTACCGGCTGTCGAAGCAGCGAGGGAACCGGGTATTCGGGCCGTCTGAACCGGTGCTGGGGGTGAGTTCTCTGGTAACGCGGGATGAATACGAACCGAACGGCACGAAGGAGACGGCGGTTTTGATTGGGACGATCGATACGATAGCGAATATGTATTATTACCGGTCGTATAACGGGCTGCTGCTGTCGGATGAGGACTGGTACTGCATTGAGGTGCCGCCGCTGCGGAAGGCGTCGGTAATTGTGCGTGATTCGCAGGTGACACACATAGAGGCGAATTCGCATTTTAAGGTGTATGAAGAGGAACGGTCGGAGCAGGTGGTGCTGCACATGAAGAAGTTCTGGATAGAGAACAATGAGATGGCGCCGCGGGTGATGTATTTCAAGCTGTATCCGAATGAGGATATTTTTTTCGCGTCGAGCCTGGTGAAGGTGGGCGGGAAGATCGTGCGGTACACGATAGGCGTTGAGGAAATAATTCCGTATTAAGAGGAGGAACGGCGATGAACGTGCAGAGCATACGAGCGGAGCTGTGGGCGCTGTTTCTCGCGGCGGCGGTATTAGGCGGGTGCGCGCAGCCGCAGGGCGCGGCGGATGAAGAGGCAGGAGAAGACGGGGGCATGGCCCTGGTCAATGAGCTGTTTGTCGCGACGGAAACGGCGGCGGGAACGGTGACACGGTTTACCACGAGTGATCCGCAGTACTGGTCGCGGAATGGGTTTACGGTGTGGACGGTATGGGATGAGGGAGCGAAGGATCCGTTTGAGGAACGGACGGTGCTGGTGAACAAACCGAAGGGGAACAGCTCGGCCGGGTATGGCCTGGTGATCTGCCAGGGAACGCGTGAGGTCGGCGGGGAGAACACGGTAACGATGCTCACGGTGATGGTGAATAACAACGGAGAGTACGCGCTGGGAAAGGTGATAGGGGGGAATTACGAGAGCAAGCAGTGGTGGACGGCCACGAGTTATCTGACCAGCGGCGAGGGGATGGTAAATACGCTTACGGTAACGTATACGGCGGCAAGCCAGGAATACCTGCTGAAGATAAATGGGTATGACGTGCAGCGGTTCACGGATGAACTGGCACCGGTGCACACGGGCGGCCGGAACGGGTACGTGGTGGTGATATCGCCGGTGGACCGGTTTCCTGCGTCTGAGGTGGATGTGTATTTTACGGAAGAGAAGTGAGCCGCTGGGGCGGCAGGCAGAAAAAGAGCAGTAAGAAATGAAACCGGGATCAAGAAGGAGCGCGCGATGACGGGGAGCCGGATAACAGCGGGAATACTCGCGGTGATATATGTGGGGATGCTGCATCCGGTGTGGATGTACGGAGAGACGGGCCCTGAACCGGCGGCGGGGGTACGGCTCCCCGGGATTGTGCGGGAGAGTGCAGCGGAAGTGATTGCTGCGGAGGCGGGGGGTATTGTCCGGCTTGGGGAGACCGAGGTGGCAATCCCCGCGGGTGCCTTGGAACGGGATACGGAGATCCGGATAACGCGGCTGCCGGTGACGGAAGGGACGGGGGAAGACCTGTCGAACGTAACCTGGGGCGGTGGCGGGTACCGGTTTGAGCCTGCGGGAACGCAGTTTAAAAAAGCGGTACAGATCCGGATGGCGTATGATCCGGGGATCGGGAACAATGAAGAATCGCTGGAGAACCTGTACACGTATTATTACAATACGGCGGGCCGGGAATGGGAACGGCTGGAGCGGGTTGGTCTTGAGGAGGAGCGGCACCGTATCATCAGCGAGACGACGCATTTTACGGATATGATCAACGGGACGATCACGCTGCCTGAGGGTCCTGGCCCGCTGGACTTCAATATCAATTCGATTAAGAACCTGGAGGCCGCGAATCCGGGAGCTCTGGTGATCCCCCTGGACGGGCTGGAGGGCGGGAGCAGCGGAGCGGCGGAATTCCGGCTGGATGTGCCGGTGCCTTCCGGGCGCGCGGGGATGCAGCCCCGGGTGGCGGTGGTGTATTCCAGCGGGAACGGCAGCGGGGTGATGGGCAAGGGGTTTGACCTGCAGTACGGGAGCCGGATAACGATAGACACGCGGTGGGGCCTGCCCCGGTATGACGGGGAGGATGAGTACCTTCTGGACGGGGTGAAGCTGTCCCGGAGCGGAGTATCGGGGACCACGGTGACGTACCGGCCTGAGCGGGAGAGCGGATTTGAGCTGATAGAGCGGTACGGGAGCGGCGGCGCGTATTATTGGGTTGTGACGGACCGGACCGGACGGCGGCGGACCTACGGGGCATCGGCGGGGAGCCGGATCGGGCGGAGCGCCGCAGAGCGGTACGTGTGGGAACTGGAAGAGGAGCAGGACGTATACGGGAACACGGTAACCTATGAGTACCGGAATGACGGAAACCGGCTGCAGATACACCGGATCCGGTATACGGGGAACGTGAAGCAGGGGCTTACCGGACTGTACACGGTAGAGTTCGGGTATACGACCGGACGGACTGATGTGCAGACGGACGGACGCGGCCGGTACCTGAGTGAACAGGTGCTGCTATTGGAACGGATTACCCTGGCGTACGACGGCCAGGCGGTGCGGTCCTACTACGCGGAATACGGCAGCAATTACTTCGGGATACCGGAGCTGAAACGGTTCGGGCAGGAGAAGACCGGAGCCACGGAGGCGGACCGGTACCTGTGGAGCTACGGGTTTGCGTTTACGGAGCCGGAGAAGAACGGGGAAACGCTGGTATTTTTCGGCGCTCCGGAAGAATGGGCCATGCCCAATGGGCTGCAGGTACGGCAGGGGGTAAGCGGGGGCGGCCAGTCGTCGGTGTCCGCCGGCGGTGGTGTGGGGACTTCTGTTGCGGATGTGCGGGGTACCGGGGGACTGACCTTGGCGACCGGGAACGGTGATGCGCAGAGCCGGCAGACCCTGGTAGACCTGGACGGGGACGGGCGTCCTGACAGTATCAAGAAAGTGGGGAGCCGGATCGAGTTTTACCGGAACACGGGGAGCGGGTTTGTGCGCACCGATGACTGGCCTATTGTGGGCGGCAGCATCGACATGCTTGAGAAGGAACGGAGTTCGAGTACGAGCCTCGGCAAAACGGTGTACGCGGGCGCGGGCGCGTTAAGCAGTGCTCTTGAGGCTGGCGTCAGTTATTCGGAAACGGACCAGGACGGCTGGACCGACGCCAAGGGCGGGTTTGTTGATATTGACGGGGATGGACTGGTTGATTACGCGGAAGCGGGAGCGGGATATTACTTTAAGAACACGGGCCGTTCGTTTGTGCGGACGGCGTATACAAGCAACGGTGTGGTGATCCCGCCGCGGGCGGATCTGCTCAGTGAAGAGCAGCGGACAAAATACGAGGAGGGATATTACCAGCAGTCGCCGCTGCGTTCGTGGCGGTCGCCGTATACGGGGAGTCTGGAGGTACGGCAGACGGCGCGGACCGATCCTGAGTCGCCGGAACCGGTAAGCGGAGACGGGATAACGGCCAAGACCTATTTCGGGGCGGCGGAGCAGCCGGAGATACGGCTGAAACTGGAGCCCGGAACTGAGACGGTATCGGACACCCGGCAGTATGAAGCCCGGGAACGGGAATCGATCTATTTTCTGGGTGATCCGGGAACGGACACCCGGGGGGATACGATTCTGTGGGATATCACGCTCCGGTATGAGAATATCCGGTACTTCGCGGACATGGATAAGGGGAATGTGTATCTCCCGCCGAAAACAATTACGGACGCGGGTTTTGGAAGCGGGTACGGTTCAACAAAGCTGCCTGATATATACGAACTGATTTACACCGAGTCTTCATCCGATGATGGTGATGATGGAACGACTTACACCTGCACACTGAAATCGGAGTGGGAGCGGGAAGCGGGAAGTGAGTATTACACCGTGGCGGCGCAGCTGGTGAAGGACAAGTGGTTTATCCCGGGCTGGATGAGCCCCGCGGGGTTCGCGATACTGTGGAACCATACGGAAACGGATGAAGAGAAAATAACCCTGTGCAGTCTGTACGGGTATGATCCGGGGAAAAACCGGTACTATTTCAATGAGAACAGCCGGATACGGCTGGGGAGCACATGGGAATCTCAGGCGCGGGTGATACAGACCCTGATTGAAAAACGCTGCACCGAAGCGGAGGTGCGAGCCCTGGCGTACTACACCATGCCCTGGGGGCAGACGATCCTGCCCGCCGGCATACACGGCAAACTGGGGTATGAGCAGAGCGGCGCCAAAAAAGACCATGAGCGGCAGGCGGGGAATCCGGGGTATGTGCACGGCAGCGGGGATGTACTTGATCTGGATATCTATGAAGGGAAGCTGCTGCAGATAGATCTTGTTCCGCCCTACGCGGTACGGCACGGCGGGGAGGTTTTCGGGTACGGCAGCGTGACCCGCGACGGAGAGAACGTAAGTGTTGATATTCCCATAACACAGCAGATAACGGTACAGGGGGTTCCGACCGAAAGCCTGCTCTATACCCAGGGATACACCTATACGAACTATGAAGGGGCGGGGAAGATCATCACCGCGGCGGAACTGGACGCGATATGGGCGGACCTGCGGGGGCCTGAGTATGACAGCCGGCACAGCCGGTGGCAGAGTCTGACCTACGCGGAGCTGACGGACGTTATGAACGGTGCTGCCGTGGCCGACGCGGCGGTCTTCCGGGCCGCCTATGACCGGATTGTGCCGGATGCATACGCGGCAACGCCGGAACTCGCGCCGGATACGGAGTGTACGTTTATTCAGAAGAGCCTTTCGGACGCGGAGCGGACCGAGGTTGACGGGGTGCTCAAGGGGTATTCCTGGAACGGGTTTATGGCCACTGACGTGCCGTTTTACGTACGCGGCGGCAGTCCGGGAATCTATGTGATGACTGGTGACTGGAACGATATCGTCGATATGAAGGATTCTGCCCGGGAAAATTACTTCAATGGGAAGAGTGCTGAAGAGAAAGCGCGGTATGAACTGCTCTATGACCGGATCATCCACTACAGCGCTGTGCTGCATCTGGAGAGCTGGCGAACGGTGCAGCGTTCGATCCGGTACTACGCGGACAGCCGGTACGGGGTGAGCGCGGAACCGATCAAAGTTTCCTATCTATCGGATGACGGGGAAACGTACCTCAATACGTACATTAATCTGGGCGGCATGAAGCTGGAGTGGAACAGCGGTGATGATTTTTCGACGGCGAATGCGGCGGTCCCGCCCTATAGCGTGACCATACACAAAAAGCTGGGGGAAGACGAAGACAGTACCGTTGAACCGGAAGTCGTGGATGTGCTGTACGGCGGGGTGCACAGCTGGTATTACGGCATCTGGGTGGGGGACCAGGCAAAGAACCGGTTCAGCGAGGCCCGGCTCTACCAGCAGCGGAACGAAAACAGCATCATCAGTGAGGAAGAGGCAGAAGCGAAAAGGACTTTTTATAACAAGAAGAAAGAGAACCTGGAAAATAACCCGCAGCTGGATGACACGGCTGAAATCATCTTCCTGCCGGTGAGCACCCGGAAAGACGAACACAACCAAAACATGATCAGCCGGGATGACGACAGCGGGCGCGCGATAACCGACGGGACGCTCATCGGCCCGATATCGAATATTGTTACCAATGAGATGGTCGAGAGCAGCAACGGCACGGTGACGGTCCAGCCGGCAGACAAGGAGTTCTGTCCGTATATCCAGGGAACCCGGGTCCATACCAACCGGGTGGGCGGGACCAGTTACTATGACATCCCCGGCATGACCAACGAGCTTGGGGGCAGTGAGTTCACCATGGTGAATATCCAGGAAAGCGTGAATACGGGCACGGATACGGTGTATAACGCGTCACTGAAACTACCGGACCTGCCATTTTCCGACTGGATTAACATATTCCGGACAATAACCCTGTACGTGGAAAAATTAAGATCCCTGGGAAACATTCTGGCGCTGGGGTTGGGAGGAAGCAACAGCTGGGGAACGAATGCGGGGACCACGGTGATGCGGCAGTCGGTGCAGGACATCAACGGGGACGGGATCGCGGATGTGCTGCAGTACACCAACGGCGGGATCCGGGTAACCCCCGGGGGCCGGGAGGGGTATACCGGCAGTTATCCCATGGCGAACGGGAAGGAACTGAGTAAGAATACCAATACCCTGACAATCTACGGCGCCGCGATCAATCCGTCCGGCTCAGCAAAGGTAGGTGTTTCGCCGTCAGGACGGATAACGGACATAACGGTTACCGGAAGTGCGGGAACAGGCTATACGGGTTCCGAGGGAACGAGTATCCAGGAGGCGGCCCTGATGGATATCAACGGTGACGGGCTGCCGGATTACGTATCGGGCAGCACGGTGCGGCTGAATCTGGGGGATGGTTTTTCCGATTCCCGCAGCATCGGCGCGCAGCTGCGGAGTTCAACAGTCCAAAGCATCGGCGGTTCATTTTCCTTAAGCAGCAGCGGCGGGGGAAAAAGCTCTAATTCCACGGCGAATGGATCCTCCACCGGATTCAGCCTCGGTGTGGGCGGTGCGATCAACTATTCGGTAACCGGAACCGAGACCACGGTGATGATGATGGACATCAACGGTGACGGGCTGCCGGACAAGGTCCGGAAGGACGGCAGCTCGAATACTATGACCGTGCAGTTCAATCTGGGCAAGAGTTTTTCCTCCCCCCGGACCGTAGAAGCCCGGGACTGGGGACTGGGCAGCGCTGATAAGAACGCCATAGATACCAAGACCGACGGCAATCTGCTGTACGGCGCCATCGAAAACCTGCCGGTGATCGGATCTCTGCTGGCAAGCACCAGTATGTTTGATCCGTCATCGGGAAACTACGCGAATCCCTACAGTTCTTCGGGGAAACTGAACAGCCTGGAACTGAGTACCTCCGTAAGCCTGGGTATCAGCGGAAGCCTGAACGCCAACATTAATATTCCGATTCAGATTCTCTGGCTCACCATTAATATTACCACCGCGTACGGCGGGGGTGTCAACGCGGGAACAAACTTAACCGGGATATCCGTGCGGACCATGGACATGGACGGCGACGGACTGCCTGACCGGGTGCTGCGGATCCCGGGATCGGAAAAGATCTACGTGCAGCGGAACCTTGGCGGGGAGGTGGGGCTGCTCAAAGCTATTGACCTGCCCCAGGGCGGCCGGACCGAACTGGCCTACGAATGGATATACGGCACCACCGCCGCGCCCCAGACCCGCTGCGTACTCCGGGAAGTGGTCACCACCGACGGAACCGGGCAGGGTATCAAGGGCATGCCCGAAGGCGCTCACCGCTACACCGTGCGGTACCAGTACTCAGCGGACGGATACTACGACCGGGCGGTCAAGGAATTCTACGGGTACGAAACCGTTACCGAAACCCGGTACCGGGACGAAGGGGCGGTCCAGGCGGACACCATCAAGACCACGGTCTACTACAATGACGCGTATTACCGCAAAGGCATGGTCAAGCAGGTAACCCTGCAGAACGCCGAAGGAACCGTCCGGCGGACCACCGAGTACCATATTGATGCCGCCCCCTTTGCGCGGATCCTCAGTGAAGACACGGAACTGCGGGAACAGGACGGCAGCACCGTGACTACCAAAACCGAATACACCTACGAAACCGTACAGGGCTACGGATACGGCAATGTGATCCGGATGGTGGAAACAGGCGGCCCGGGGACGAACCCCATCCGCGCGGAAATCAGCTACAACCACAGCCTCAGCGGCTACCTCCACGCGCACCCGGCGGAGATCAAAGTCTACGGGGGGGCCAACAGTCTCCTGCGGTGGCGGACCGCCGAGTACGATACGGAAACCGGGGCCCTGAAAAAAATCACCCAGTACCAGGACCGGAACGGTACCGGGAAAAGTGTGAGCACCGTGGACTGGGACGGCTACGGGAACCTCAGGAAAATCACGGACCCCAACGGCGCGTGGATACAGTACTCATACGACGGGGACTACACGAACGCCGGGGAAGCGGACAGCAAAAAGCAGTACCAGTACCCCGTCCGGATAGAGCGGGGCGGCACGGGCACGGGCACCTATACCTCCACCATCGGGTGGGATAAACGGTACGGGCTCAGGACCCTGGAAGTGGATGAAAACGGCAACCGGATGGAATACGTACCGGACGAGTACGGCCGGCTCGCGGAAGTCTGGAGCCCCTACGACCACGGGGGCAGCACCCCCGCGGTGCGGTACCAATACAGTACGGAAGCGGGAACGAACTGGTACGCGGTAACGGAAAACCGTATCCGCTACGATCTGACGGACAACCCCTCCTATGACCCGGTGATGGTAACAGTGGTGATGCTGGACGGCCTGGGCCGGGGCCTCATAACCGCCAAGAACGGGGAATACCGGGCGGACAACGGCACGGACATTTCCGGGTGGAACGTATCAGGCCTGGCTTCGTATGACGGCAAAGGCCGGACCATTGCCGAAGGCCAGATCCGGTTCATCGCGGGAAACCTCGAGACCCTCCTGGCCAACCCGCTCTCGGACAGCCTCAAGAATCCGGTCAGGACCACCTATGACGGCCTTGACCGGCCCGTGGTAATAGAGTTCCCGGACCCCTCGGGTCCCGCCCGGCAGTATACGGCCTACGGCATCGGGAACGGCCTGAGCTACGCGGTGACCACGGATCCCAAGGGCAACGCCACCCGGGAAGAACGGGACAGCCGGGGGAATATCCTGACCGTCACGAAGATAGACCAGCAGAACACCATCCTGACCCGGGCCACATACGAGTACAATGAACTGGGTGAAATGCTGCGGGCTCTGGACTACAACGGAAACCCCTTGACGGTTGAGTACGACCTCCTGGGCCGGCGGACCGCCATGCAAAGCCGGGACATGGGGCGGAAGGAATACCACTACGACAACGCCGGGAACCTGGTGCTGGAAACGGACACGGTGCTGCGGGACCAGGGCATGAAGATCGAGTACGAGTACGACGGCCTGAACCGGCTGACCGCGATACAATACCCCAGTGACGTGAGCGGCCGGACGAAGTACTGGTACGGCCTTCCGGGCGCGGGCAGCAACAGCGCCGGCCGGGTAACGAAGATCGAGGACGCGTCGGGAAGCATCACGTACACCTACGGCAAGCTGGGCCAGGTCGTGGAAGAAACCCGGACCATCGGGCTGCTCCCGGCGAGCCGGAATGAGACAAAGACCAAGAGCATGGCCTACGCGGGCAACTACCTGGGGCAGATGGAACGGATCGAGTATCCTGATGGTGAAGTGGTGCGGTATGAGTATAACTCAGGCGGGCAGATCCGGAGCGTGACCGGGAAACGGGGCGTGACGACCTATCCCTATGTGAAAGACATCGGGTACGATGAGTACGGCCAGCGGCGGTACATCAGGTATGGGAATGATGTGGAGACGTGGTACACGTACCAGGCGGAACGGCGGTGGCTGGACGGAATAGAAACGAAACTGGGGATTGGGAGCGCGCAGCAGTACCAGAACATCACGTATGATTTTGATACCGTGGGAAATGTGAAGGGCTATGAGAACCGGAACAGTACGTACAGTACAGCGCAGAGTTACGAGTATGATAATCTCTACCAGCTGACAAAAGTAACCGGGACCAGCACGAATGAACTGGGGACGCGGTATGAGGCGACATACCAGCAGACGTACCGGTTTAATGAAATCGGAAACATGGTGAACAAGAAGAGCGTGAGCGGGGTGAGCAACGGGAGCGGGATCGGGAGCAACCTGAACTACGAACAGAGCTACCAGTACTACGACGGGTATGCCCACCGGGTAGAACGGATTGGGAACCGGTATTACCAGTATGACGGGAACGGGAATGTGGTGATTGAGCGGGATAACGGGCACGCTGAAATAGTGGTGACGGATCACCCGGTATATGAGGATGGACACTTACAGTACACGGAGTACGGATTTGCGCTGCAGCAGCCGGGGGTGGGTACCGGGAGTGAGTCGGTGTATCAGCGGGTATACACGTGGAACGAACGGAACCAGCTGCTGGGCAGCAAGGACAACCGGTATACGGTCCAGTACCGGTATGGGGCCGATGGGGAACGGGTAGTGAAGTATGTGGAGGAGAGCGGGAAGCATACTTTGTACTACAACCGGATGTGGCAGATGAACAGTGACGGACAGGGGTGGCGTCAGAGTAAGCATGTGTATGTGGGTGACACCCGGGTGGTGACGAAGCGGAACTATGAGGGAGAGAGTAACCCGGGGTATGAGCAGGTGAGCCAGTACTGGTACCATGGGGATCACTTGGGGAGCGCCCAGGCGGTGACGGACTACAATGGGGTTATGTATGAGCGGCTTGAATACACGCCGTATGGGGAGGTATGGATCGAGGAACGGGGGAATGGCGAGGAAGGGTTACCGTTCCGGTTTACGGGAAAGGAGATGGACGAGGAGACGGGGTTATATTACTATGGAGCGAGGTATCTTGATCCGAAGATGAGCCGGTGGCTGTCTACAGATCCGGCGATGGGTGAGTATGTGCCGGGGGCGCCGGTGAATGAGGAGGTGCGGAAGCGGAACGGTAACTTACCGGGAATGGGAGGTGTATATAACGTGGTAAATCTGCACACGTATCACTATGCGGGGAATAACCCAGTTAAATACATAGATCCTGATGGAAATGATCTTCATATTGTTGTTTCAAAAAGCCAAGGGACACTGACCGCAACGTATACGCCTAATAAAGATTATGATGATAAATACACAGAATGGATATCTAAGACTTCCACAACAACAGCTTTTAATGTAATCACAAATGTTGTGAAGGAAGCTCCTAATAATGGAGTTGACTCTGATACTTCAAGAATACAACAATCACAAGGTGGTCGTACACATCCTACACAATTGAAAAATGGTACGTATCCTATAATCAGCGCACAATCCCCTTCTGCTGGTGTTAATCCAGCGCCGAAATATAAATATGGCGAATCTGGACAGGGGCTTTTTATTGATGTTACACAGATGCTACCGGATGTGAATACAGGAAAACTCGTTTCTGATAGGGGGTATATGATACATATTACACCAAATCTATTTACCGATGGGTGTATTGGTATCCCCTATGATCCTAATGAAGGGCCTCTTAATAGAGGTGTAGCAGCTGCCAGAATGGACAAACTGGTCGACTGGCACAACATAGCAACAAGTCGTGGTGAAAAATCGACTATTACAATTATTGATTGATTTTAGTTATGGGGGATGATATGAAAGCTTTATTATGTGGCATAACAGTATTATTATTGGGGTGCAGTAACTCTTTTAGTCAATCTAAAACGGTGGATATATTTATCCCTCATAATATTGTTAAAGGTAATTATAGTGACGAAATAGGGAAATATCGTATTCTGACCAACGAAGCTGGGATTATTACTTCTATAACCGTCGAAAATGATGAGTTTTTTGTGAATCCTGAAATTACTGTTGGCGCGGATGAGATACAAATATGGTCTGATAAAACAATCTATGCAATAAACACAATAAAACTAGATGATACAAGTATTTATGTACGAGGTGGAGAGCGAAGTATTTACACCAAAGATAATAATCAATTCATGGAGATAAAAATACATCCGGATACGTTTACAATATATGAACATGAAGAAATAATTTTAACAGAAGGCAGTAATACTACCTTAGAGAGTCATTTTAAAGTAAATCCAAGTAAATTCTCGGGGTGTAACTACACTAATAATACTTTAATAATTAATTATCGGCGTGCTAATAATCCTAATTTTAAATTTGAATATGAAGAGGATAATGGAGTTATATATGTGACGTATTTTTATAACATGGATGAATTCATTGAATACTCATCAAAAATAGAAATTCACGGGAATATATATTCAACAGAGACAAAAACAAATGTAATAAACTATTTTATAGTTGCAAGTGTATATAGTTTATTAGCAGATATTTTATTTCCAACATTATTTATTGAGAATCCTATAGTACCAAAAAATTGAAGAAACCAGGAAAAGAGATAGAATGGTCAAGAAATGAGAAATTTTAAAAAGGTTATAATCAAATAAGATCAGAGAATGCATGTTTTGCATTAACTTTGATGGCAGCAGCACAAGATTATGCAGGAGTTCCTTTAGAAATTGGTCAAGTTATGACACTTCTCAATGGTTTTTACAATGATGGTCATATAGATGATATTAATGATGTATAGAACCCTATAGGTATAATTCATAGAACTTTTGAAGCTCTAAATGTAAATAATGTAAATGTGAATATTGTTTCGGTAGTGTCCAGTATTTTTCGCAAATTAGGTTAGCCATCCCTGGTATCATTATTTAAGCCGTGACAACGTCCGGCTGTGAACCGAGGGTCAGGTGCTTCATGCTCATGTATTTCTTGGGTCTGCCCCATAAAGTGTGCTTTTCCCGGTTTTTCATTTCAGGTGAGACTTCACATTTTCCGGGAAGAAAACCGATAATTGGAGCAGAATCTGACCCCAATTATGAATCCTCCCGGTCCATCTGTCCATCACATCCTGGGTTACCAAATACAGCATCTTGAGCAAAGATTCATCCGTGGGAAACACCGACTTCCCCTTGGTCACCTTTCTTAGCTGCCGATGATAACTCTCTATCATATTTGTCGTGTAAATAATCTTATGTATCTCAGGAGGATACTTGAAAAACGTCGATAACTCCCCCCAGTTATTCCTCCAGGACTGAATCACCAAGGGATACCTTTTCCCCCACACTAACTCAAACTCATCCAGGGCTTCAACTCCAGCCGCCTCCGTCGGCGCCGTATACACCGGTTTCAAATCTTTAAGGAGCTTTTTCGTATCCTTATACGATACATACCGGATGGAGTTCCGTATCTGGTGTACCACACATTTCTGAATCTCCGTCTCAGGATAACAGGCCCGGATGGCTTCACTGAAACCGGTAAGGTTATCCACACAGCAGATAAGAATATCCTGGACTCCTCGGTTCTTTCATGAACAAAGTTCATGCGCTCATTCAATACCACAAGCCAGAACTTCGAAGTCTCATGTTCTCCTATCCACATCCCTAAGACATCTTTACAGCCGTCTAAGTCTATTCCTATCACCATATAGACTGCTTTATTGACGATATGCCCTTCTTGTTTCACCTTATAGTGTATGGCATCAAGGAATACCGCCGCGTACACATTTTGTAACGGCCGGCTCTGCCATTCCCGTATCAGGGGAATGAGTCTATTGGTTACATTCGATATCAAAGTCGGAGAGATATCTATCCCATACAGCTGGTTTAAGTGATTCTGAATATCCCGAACAGAAACGCCTTTGGCATAGAGAGCAATAATTTGCTCCTCTATGACCACCGGCTCATATTCTCCCTCTCGGTCCCGGGGGACTGCGAGCTCGGTTTCTCCATAGGTGGAGCGCACCTTTTTCTTTCCGTGGCCGTTTCTCCGTTTGGTACTTCCTTCCGGCTTTTCTCCGTTCTTAGGGTAGCCAAGCTCCGTGTCCAATTCCGCTTCAAGCATTTCCTGGAGTGTCTCGGCAAACATCTCCTTGAGCATATTCTGCACATCTTCAGGCGTAGTAAGATTCTTCTCTTTTATTAGTTCTCTTAGTTGGTCTTTACTCAGTAATCCCATGCTTTTCTTGCCTCCTTCATCATACCTTAATTCGCAGGTAAAGCACACTTTTATTTACAGACTCTTAGATTGAGGTCTGCGGACTTGGGTGTTCTGTGTTCAATGCCCTCGAGCTGGAGAAAGAGTTCAAATGGGTGCTGGTCCGGCCTACCACAGTATTCCCTACACATTGTCAGAGAGGATGGTAATGACAGGACAGTTATGTTCTTCGAAGAATGGGAGAACTTTATCGTTCAGGACATGGACTGACATAACAGGGACCTTTGGAGTATAAGGTGTTCCCCAGGCAAAACGGGAGTGACAGTCAACGACGGTCTGGAGATTGATTTTTCCGATACCCTTGAGATTGTCGACCATAAAGGAGTCTATAGCAACAAGATGACCGGTAAAGTCCTCTTGAATGTGCTTTTTCCGGGTGCTCCGGGTCGAACTTTTCGAAAAGGCAGATGTGTTCTTTCGAGAGTTCGAAGTTGTGGTCTTTGTAATGCTGTTCCAGGCATAGCAGACGCTGCTGCTTTGAGGAAACGTTGTGTCTGTGCCATACTCTGCGGACAGCATCTTGTCCTGCATGGATACCGTTAAGGATGAGCTGCCGGCTGAGTCGAAGTCTTCCATGGGTGGGAAACTTGAGACAGTAGTCGAGGATGGCTTTTTTGAGTTCTTCTGAGACACTGTTGGGATGAGGATTTTTGGAGCCTCTGACTTGCTTTAAGAGATCTTCTAAGCCGAAGACTAAATAAGTCTTTCTGATTTCATAAAACTGGGTCCGTGGGTAGCCTAAAATTATGCAAGCTTTGCTGACATTATCCAGTTCTGAGGCGAGTTCCAGTAAACCAATTTTGCGCTGTGCTGTTTTCTGTGCTACAGTGGTGATTGTGGTCTTATGATTTTCCTTAAGATAGTATGATGGTGGTTGTTAATTCTATAATTTTGACGTTTATGGCCGCTGCTTTTTTTCTCACTGTCAGGTATTTACCATGTCAGCACAGCCGGAACGACAACTTTTAAAATAAGAAATGGAGTTGCAGCCTTTAGTTTCGGCGGTATAATCTGCAGAAACGATAATCAGTGTGTTTTCTGCATGTAGAGATTCTATGTTCTCCTTTACCTTGAATATTGGCAGGATTCAAGGTATTTCGGTCTATTCAGTGTAAATGGTTTTATTCCGTTTTTTGTATAAACCACGGTTAAAAAACATCCTGATGGAGTATTGTTTCGTTTACATCCGTGCCCTATCCATAACGTACCCCAAACGTATCTGTACCGTATCAAAGAGCCGCGGAAAGGAAGAATACGGCTTTTCTTATTCGGTCTTGAGAGACAATTAATAATAAGTGTTATATAGCCGATGCTGTCCAAAGCGGATAAGGTGTTTGGCAGGATGCTGTCCGGGCAGGTGGGAGCAATATAGTACGAGCCGTCACAATCCATGGAACGAAATGTTGGGTAAAGAGCGGGCAATAGTAAAAATAAAAAAGTCCCCGGATATTCCGGGGACCAAATCGGTCTGCTGTAAATTTAACCTTCGTTCCAGTGGCCGATTTTCCTGAGCTTCTGGTTCCGGTACCGGACCAGAACATTGGGGTTCCGGCCGCAGAGGTCATCCAGTTCCCGGAGGAGGATTTCCTTAATACTCGCCGCGGTTTTGTCCGGATCCGCGTGGGCGCCTCCGGGGGGTTCATCAATAACGCCGTTTATTACCTTGAATTCCAGGAGATCCGACGAGGTTATCCGCAGCATGGCCGCCGCGTCCTTTGCCTTTGAGGCGTCCCTGAGCAGGATGGACGCGCAGCCCTCGGGGCTGATCACCGAATAGATGGCGTTTTCCAGCATGTAGACCTTGTCTCCCACACAGAGCCCCAGGGCACCGCCGGAGCCGCCTTCGCCGATGATAATGCACACCACCGGGGTTTTCAGCTGGCTGAAATCCCGGAGGTTCCGGGCAATGGCTTCGCCGATTCCCCGTTCTTCCGCTCCCAGTCCGGGGTACGCTCCTGAGGTGTCCACGAAGGTCACGATAGGCCGCCGGAACTTTTCGGCCTGTTTAGCCAGGCGCAGGGCCTTCCGGTAGCCTTCGGGATGAGCCATGCCGTGGTTCCGGAACACATTTTCCTTGAGGGTCCGGCCCTTCTGGTTCGCCAGGATGGTAACCGGCCGGCCGTTGAGATAACCCAGGCCGCCGACAATGGAAGGATCATCGGCAAAATACCGGTCCCCGTGGAGTTCGATAAAACCGTCAAAGATCCGGTTGATATAATCCATGGCGTAGGGCCGTTCCGGATGGCGGGCCAGCTCCACCAGTTTCCAGACCTCTTCCGTCCGGGAGCTGGCCTGGATTTTCGCGTCCAGCTGGTCCAGCTCCTCATCGGCGTCCAGGCCCGATTCCTGGGCCAGCTTCTTAAGTTCCGCTATTTTTTTCTGCAGCGCTGCCGTATTCATACCGGTTTGATTCATACTGTCTGCTCCTCTTCCGCGGGGACATCACAGCCTGGCTTATGCAGGTCGATAAGTTCCGAAATAATACGGCGCTGGTCTTTCCTCGGAACAATCCGGTCTACGAAACCCTTTTCAAGCTGGAACTCCGCCCGCTGGAACCCTTCGGGCAGGGTCTGGCGGATGGTCCCCTCGATAACCCGGGGCCCGGCAAAACCAATCAGCGCCCCCGGTTCCGCCATGATGACATCCGCCAGCATGGCGAAGGAAGCGGTTACCCCGCCGGTGGTGGGATCGCAGAAAATTATAAAGAAAGGAACCCCCGCCTTATCGAGCTCAGCCGCGGCGCTGGAGGTCTTGACCATCTGCATCAGGGAGAAGATCCCTTCCTGCATCCGGGCGCCGCCGCTGGTCGTGTAAATTACCACCGGGGTTTTTTCCTCCGCACCCTTGAGCAGCGCGCGGGTTACCTTTTCGCCCACCACCGAGCCCATGGACCCGCCCATAAAATTGAAGGACATCAGTCCGAGGATAATAGGTTTGCCGTCAATGGTGCAGGTTCCGGTTATGACCGCGTCCTTCATCCGGGCTTTGACCTCCGCCTCGGAGAGTTTTTTCTCGTATCCCGAAAGATCGATGGGATTAAGTGACCGGAGGTTCGCGGAAAATTCAACAAAACTCCCCGGATCGGTCAGGTATTGAATGCGGTCCATAGGTTCCATACGGTAATGGTGGCCGCAGCCAGGGCATGTCTTGAGGGCTTCGTCGATAGCCTTCATATCGTGCTGCGCGCCGCAGGCAGGGCAGGGCGCGGGGTTGGTATTGGCGGTTTCAGCCGGCACGTTCAACCTCCTTCTGAATTTCAGCGTAATAGGATGTTCCGAAATCTCCGGACCTGAAAATCTGGTGGCCGATGATCCGGAGTTGCTGGTCCCGGTTCGTTTTTATTCCTTCAATTGAAAGTTCGTGCAGGGCCCGTTCCATCCGGGCAATGGCCCGCTCCCTGGTGGGGGCGTGGACAATGAGTTTCGCCACCATGGAATCGTAATGGGGTGGGACAACGCAGCCGGTGTACAGGAATGAATCGAACCGGACCCCGGGGCCTCCGGGAACATCCAGGCGGGTCACCGTGCCCGGCGTGAGGGCATTTATCCTGCATTCTATGGACCAGCCGCTGAGGTGTACCTTGGCGGGGTCAATTTCCATTCTGCCCTCGGTGCACGCCAGGATTTGCTGGCGTATGATATCCACGCCGCTGACAAACTCACTTACCGGATGTTCTACCTGGACCCGGGCGTTGACTTCCATAAAATAAAAGTTCTCACCCTCGACCAGGAATTCTATAGTACCGGCGCCCCGGTACTTCAGTTCCCGGAACATCTTCGTTGCCCCCCGGGCCATGCGCTTGCGCATCTCGGGATTTACGCCGGGGGAAGGACTTTCTTCAATAAGTTTCTGGTGGTTTTTCTGAACCGAACAGTCCCGTTCTCCCAGGACCGCCACATTGCCGTTTCCGTCGGCTATTATCTGAAGCTCCACATGCCGGGGATTCTCCAGGTACCGTTCGATAAAGACCGTACCGTCGGCAAAATTCGCCTCCGCCTCCCGGCTGGCGATGCTCAGGTTTTCACTGAGTTCATCCGCGGAACGGACGATCCGCATTCCCTTGCCGCCGCCGCCGGCGGCTGCTTTGATGATCACCGGAAAGCCCAGGCTCTTTGCCGCCTTTTCCGCGGCTTCCCCGCTGCTTACGGCTCCTTCGGTTCCCGGTGTTACGGGAAGGCCGAATTTTTTTGCCGTGCTTCGGGCGACGACTTTGTCTCCCAGGAGTTCAATTACCTCGGGGTCGGGGCCGATAAAGATAAGTCCTTTGTCCCGGACCATCCGGGCAAAATCGGCGTTCTCCGAAAGGAACCCCACCCCGGGATGAATAGCCTCGCAGCCGGTGTTCACCGCGGCCATGATCAGGTTGTTCCGCACGAGGTAACTTTTAGCCGATGGCGGCGGGCCGATACACACCGCCTGATCCGCCAGCCTGACATGGAGATTGCCTTCGTCAGCGGTAGAGTATACCGCCACGGTTTCGATTCCCAGTTCCCGGCAGGTCCGGATGATGCGGACGGCGATTTCGCCCCGGTTCGCGATGAGCAGACGTTTAATCAAACCGGCGCTCCCTTATATCCGCTTGACCTGGAACAATCCCTGGCCGTATTCTACCAGATCGCCGTTCTGGGCTTTTACCGCCAGGACTTCGCAGTCGAAGTCCGCTTCCAGGTGGTTCATCATTTTCATGGCTTCCAGGATACACAGGGTTTCTCCGGCCTTAACCTTCGCCCCGGGTTTTACAAAGGGCGGATCCTCAGGGGAAGGGGAGGAATAGAAGGTTGCCACAATGGGGCTGGTGATGGTTTCTCCGTCTTCACCGGCGGCGGGAACGGAATTGACCGGAAGCCCCAGGCGGACCGATGCCTCGGATTCCGCGGCAGGCGCCGGAGCCGCGCCGGTCCCGCCCTTCTTGAGTACCAGATGGACCGAGCCGTCGGAGAAGTCGAGTTCATTCATGGTACCGGAACTGAATTTATCAATGATTGACAGAATGGTTTTATCATCCATGGTAGGCTCCTGCTTATATGGTGGACGGATCTACATCCGCGTCGTAATCAATCCCCGGTACGTCAAAGCCGTGGGCTTCCAGGAAATCGTGTTTGAATCCGGCGATATCGGATTTTTCGTAAATATTGGCTTCGGTTATTTCCGCCATCCGTTCGGCGGTTTTCTTCTGAACATCATCCCGCATCTCCCAGTCGTCGATCCTGATGCGGCCTTCGGAATCCACCGGGACCTTTTTGGAATCCGTCAGGGATTCCGGGTTGTAGAGCCGCTGGGTGTACAGCCTGATAAGCTGCTCAATGCAGCCTTCGTGCAGATTCATTTCCTTCATTACTTTGAAAAGGCAGGATATATAAAAGGGAATGATGGGAATCACCGCGCTGGCCCGGGTAACCAGAGCCTTGTTTACTGAGATCCACGCGGCGCCGCCGGTTTTGGAGAGTTTCGCGTCAATGGCCTTGGCCGCCCGTTCCAGATCTTCCTTAGCCCTGCCGATGGTCCCGTTTTTGTAGATTGACCAGGACAGTTCCGGCCCGATGTAGGTATACGCCACGGTCCTGACCGCGGGCGCGAGAACCCCCGCTTCCCCGAGCTTGTCCATCCAGATTTCCCAGTCTTCGCCGCCCATGACCTTTATGGTATTGGCGATTTCCTCCTCCGTGGCAGGCTCCGCGGTGGCGGTGCTGATTTTCCCCGTGAGCATATCGATGGTCTGGCCCGAATAGGCCTTGCCGATGGGTTTGATCACCGAACGGTACATGACGCCGTCCCGGGGATCGGTCCGCACCGGGGACGCCAGGGAATATATGATAAGGTCGATCTTCGGTTCTATACCAGCGGCGGCGGCGGTTTCCTTTACCGCGGCGATGGCCTGTGCCTTCATCTCATCGGAGAAAGCGTCCCCGTCCAGAGTTTTCGAGACCAGCCCGGCGTTTTTCGCTTCCAGGTCAAAAGCCATGTTGTTGTACCATCCCGGGGTTCCGGGCTTGGTGGCGGATCCGGCCTTCTCAAAGGAAATCCCCACCGTGGCCGCTCCGTACCCGAAGGCGGCGCCGATACGGCTGGCCAGGCCGTAGCCCGTGGAACAGCCGATGATCAGGGCCAGCTTCGGGGCTCCCTGGGGAGCGGGTTTTCCGGCTCCGGCCATATTTTTTTGTGTATATACGATAAGATCCCGGACCACCTTGGCACAGCCCTTGGGATGGCTGTTGAGGCAGATATTGTTCCGGATCATGGGTTTAATAACCATAGGTTACTCCTGTAAAGTTTTTTACTCGGAAGCGCGTTTACGCGCATACTCCTTTTAAATTCAGTCCTGTATCTAATATACGGCAATTTACCATGCCGCGGCATCGGTTTTTCGGATTACGCCTCCGGCGCGCTTCCCACCAGACAGAGCCATTCCGCCTCAGCGGCCAGTTCGTCTCCCACATACGCCTTGCCGGCCTGCTTGATCATCTTCGGGGAGACCCTGAGGTTGGTGATTTCCGAACGGACTTCATCCCCGGGCCGTACCTGGCGGCGGAACTTTACCTTGTCCACGGAGGCCAGGAAAAAGAGCGCGTCCCCTCCGAGCTTTCCGAGTTTCCTCAGGCCCGCGCCGCCGGACTGGGCCATGGTCTCGATTAGAATGACCCCCGGTACCACGGGGTATTCCGGGAAGTGGCCCTTAAAGAAAAATTCATGCTCCGTAAAAATATGGCGGGCGATAATTTTCTCGTCCCCGGTTTCGGTGATTTCGTCCACAAAGAGGAAAGGCGACCGGTGGGGCAGGAGCTGTTCTATTTCGTTCATGTGTATTTCCTGAAGACAACGACCCCGTTGTGGCCGCCGAAGCCCAGGGATCCCGATGCCGCAACATCAATAACACCTTCCTGGGCTTTGTTGGGTACGTAATCCAGATCGCATTCGGGATCGGGATTGTCCAGATTGATTGTGGGCGGATAAAACCCTTCGTTGATCGCCAGGATACAGGCGATGGCTTCGATGCCGCCGCCGCCGGCTATGCAGTGGCCGGTCATGCTCTTGGTGCTGGAAACCTTCAGCTTGTACGCGTGGTCGCCGAAGGCGTATTTGATCATCTTGGTTTCCGTGGGATCGTTTATTTCCGTACTGGTGCCGTGGGCGTTGTAGTACTGGACATCCTCAGGCTTAATCCCGGCGTCCTTAAGGGCAAGCTGAATAGCCCGGCCGCCGCCTTCGCCGCTGGGCTCCGGGGACGTGATATGGTAGGCGTCGGCGGAAACGCCGTATCCCGCCAGTTCCGCGAGAATTTTGGCTCCCCGTTTTTTCGCGTGTTCTTCACTTTCAATGACCAGGACCCCCGCGCCTTCACCCAGGACAAACCCGTCCCGGTCCGCGTCAAAGGGCCGGCTCGCTTTTTCCGGTTCGTCGTTGCGTTTCGCGGAAAGAGCCTTGAGCATCTGGAAGCCGCCCACGGCAAAGGGGACGATGGTCGCTTCGGTGCCGCCGGTGATAACCACATCGGCGCGTCCGGCCCGGATCAGATCCAGAGCCTCGCCGATGGCGTCGGTTCCGGAGGCGCAGGCGGTTACCTGGGTCAGGGCAGGGCCCTTGGTTCCGTAAATCATGGATATATTGCCCGCCGCTTCGTTCCCGATCATCAGGGGAACCGTCAGGGGAAGCATCCGCTTGGGACCGGCGTCGAAGAGTTTCTTGAAGGATTCCGTAATTACCTCGAAGCCGCCGATACCGTTGCCCAGAACAATCCCGGTCCGTTCGGGATCACTTTTGACCTGGGGCCGTTCGCCTTCCTTCTTTTCGATCAGGCCGGCCTGTACCAGGGCCTGGTCCGCCGCGGCGACAGCGAACTGGGTGAACCGCGCCATTTTCCGCGCGTCTTTTTTGTCGATCCAGTCAGTGGGATTAAACTCTTTGATTTCACCGGCGATTTTTACATCGAAATCAGTGGTGTCAAAGGATTCTATTTTTCCGACTCCGCTTTTCCCTGCCTTGAGGGAGTTTTTGAATTCCTCAACCGAATTACCGATGGGCGAAATCACACCCATGCCGGTAACGACAACCCGTGTTTTCATCGGGACCTCCGTTAAATGAACATCCCGCCGTCCACGGCGAGTACCTGTCCGGTAATGTATGATGATCCGTCGGATGCCAGAAACAGTGCCGCTCCGGCAATATCCTCGGGCTGTCCGCTGCGTTTTAAGGGAATGGTTTCCAGCATAGCCTGTTTAGCCGCCTCGGGGATGGCGTCGCTCATATCCGACGCGATGAACCCCGGGGCAATGGCGTTAACCCGGACGTTCCGGCTGGCCACTTCCCGGGCGAGGGTTTTGGTAACCGCGATAAGCCCGCCCTTGCTGGCGGCGTAATTCGCCTGGCCGCCGTTGCCGTGGACTCCCACGATACTGGCCATATTGATGATTGAACCGCTTTTCCGGCGTATCATGTCCCGGCCCACGGTGCGGGCCACCAGGAACGCCGCGGTGAGGTTTACGTCGATGACCTTCTGGAAATCTTCCAGGCTCATCCTGAACGCCAGATTGTCTTTGGTGATTCCCGCGTTGTTCACCAGGATATCAAATCCCCCGGATTCCTTTACACAGGCGTCAATAGTTGAATCCACCGAGGACAGGTCTCCCAAATCCGCGGTGACCCAGTGAAGCTTTCCGCCGGCTTTGGTTATCCGGTCGCTGAGGTCCGCCGGTTCTTTGGTTCCGAGGCCCCAGACTTCCGCGCCTTCGGCGATAAACCGGTCCGCGATGGCCCTGCCAATGCCCCGGGATGCTCCGGTTATAAGGGCTTTTTTCCCGTTTAACTGCATTTTGAGCTCCTGTTGTTCTATAGTCAAATAAGTGTATCGATTTCTTCGGCCGTACCCGCCCCGTAACAGGGGATCGAGCTGCCGGTGTCTTTCCATAAACCCTGCAGAACCTTGCCGGGGCCGGTTTCAAAAACCCCTGAGGTTCCGGAGGCCGCGATGGCCGCTTCTTCGCTGGTCCAGCGTACCGGTTCTGTTATCTGGCGGAGGGCAAGCTTTTTCGCTTCCGCTCCGGATAAAACCGCGGTCCCCGAAACATTGGAATACAGGGCGATGGCGGGATCCCCGAAGGCTACCGATTCCAGCACCGGCCCGAAACTGTCCGCGGCGTCGCCTATCAGGGGCGTGTGGAAGGGACCTGCCACCTGGAGACGGATAACCCGCCGAGCTCCTGCTTCCTTGAACCGGGCTTCCGCTTCTGCGAGGGCGCCGGCGGTCCCGGCTACTACTACCTGCCGGGGAGAATTGAAATTCGCCGCGTACAGATCCGCCAAACCCTGGGCCGTCCATTCACCGATAAGGGCCTCAACCTGCTCCGGCGAAAGGCCGATCACCGCCGCCATACCCGGCGCGGCATCCGGGCCGCCGCTTTCCCGGGTTATCCGGTCGGCGGCTTCCTGCATGGCTTTGCCCCGGGCGTTCACCAGCCGGAAACAGTCTTCCGCTGAGATTACCTGGGCACATACCAGGGCCGCGTATTCCCCGAGGCTGAATCCGGCACAGCCCTCGGGTTTGATGCCCCGTTCCTCAAGATACAGGGCCGCTGAAAGATTCGCCAGGGTTATGGCCGGCTGGGATACGTCGGTGCGTTTGAGGGTTTCCGCGCCGGAATCCCGGAGCAGCGCCTCCATATCGGTCCCGCAGATTTCCGAAGCAGTTTTAAATACTTTCCGGACTTTCTCACTGCGGGTAAGAAGATCCAGCGCCATGCCCTGGTATTGGGCTCCCTGGCCGGGAAACAGGAAAACACTGTTTTTACTGTTTTCTACCATATAATAACATTTCCTCCGTAGGTCAGACCCGCGCCGAAGCCTATGGTCATAATAAGATCTCCCCGCTGTATGGTCCCGTTCCTGTTCAGTTCGTCCAGGGCGATGGGTATGGACGCCGCAGAGGTATTGGCGTACTCTTCTATATTGAGGAAGAGTTTTTCCTCGGGTATGCCCAGGCGTTTCCCCGCGGCGTGAACTATCCGGGCATTGGCCTGGTGAGGCACTATGAGCCGGACATCGTCCATGGTAATTCCTTCCTGCTCCATAAGCTTCTCAATGGTTCCGGTCACCGCCTTTACCGCGAAATTGTACACCGCCCGGCCGTCCATCTCTAAATGGGGCGGTATATCTATAACTTCCCCCGCTTTATACGGGTACCGGGATCCGCCCCGGCGCATAATAAGGCTTTCCGTCCCGGTTCCGTCCGCTCCCAAAATAGTGCGGAGTAGGCCCCGTTTTCCCGGACCTTCCGAGGGCCCATCGGTCTTTTCAATGACCGCCGCCCCGGCTCCGTCCCCGAAAAGGACGCAGGTACTCCGGTCGTCCCAGTTCGTAATCCGGGAAAGCAGATCAACACCGATCACCAGGGCACGCTTCCGGTTTTTATTTATTGAAAGAACCCCCGCGGCTGTTTCCAGGCCGTAAATAAAGCCGGTGCACCCCGCGACCAGATCCATGGCGGCGGCGTTGACTGCCCCAAGCTTACCCTGGACAATACACGCCGTGGAGGGCACCCCGTAATAATCCGGTGTTGCCGTTCCAATGACAATAACATCCAATGACTGTGCCGCGGCTTCCGGGGATACTCCGTCCCGCTCCGCCACCGCCGCTAAGGCATTCCGGGCAGCTTCCAGGGCAAAATCACTGCTCGCCAGGCCGTCTTCGGCCAGGTGCCGGGCTCCGATACCCGTATGTGACCTGATCCATTCGTCACTGGTATCGATTATTGCTGCTAAATCGTCATTGGTTACTCTTTTGGAAGGAATAGACCTTCCGGTGGCGATAATTTCTATTGCCATTATGCTGCCTTTCCATGACAAAACACACTCATTTTGTCATAATAATATTATGATAACAAAATCCTTGAATTTGTCAAGGTAATGTCGCCTATACCGGATGAAGGGTTCTGCCGACGGCAGAACCGCTTACCCGAAGTTTTTGTCAGATACTTTTACACGGAATCCCGCTTGATTTTCTTGGTGGTGGTCATTTCCATGGGTTCATCCAGGAGCGTGACCCGTTCAATACGCTGATAGGGCAGCAGCCGCTGGTTTACTTCGGAGATAATCCCCTCAATCCGTTTTTGGATATCGTCCTTGGAAGCCGCGGTTCCGGAACTGTCCTTAAAGGCGTCGATATTCGGGAAAACCAGCGCTTCTATACCTTCCCGCTTCATTTTCTTGTCCACATCAAAACTGCGGACCAGGATCTGCTCAATTTCGTCAAAAAGCTGGAATTCATTCTCGATTTCCTCGGGGTACACGTTTTTACCCCCGGCGGTAACGATCATGTTTTTCGCCCGCCCGGTGAGGTACAGGTAATTTTCGTCATCCAGGTATCCCAGGTCCCCGGTTTTGAGGTAGCCGTCCTCGGTAAAGGCCGCGGCGGTCTCCTCGGGCAGTTCAAAATACCCCTGCATGACCATAGGTCCTTTGACGATGATTTCGCCGACCCCCCGTTCGTCGGGATTGAGGATCTTTTCTTCCGCCTGGGGGATGATTTTTCCGACGCTGGTTTCTTTATAATGCTCAATGGGATTGAGGTTGATGATCGGGGACGTTTCGGTCAGCCCGTAACCCTGGACAAAGTCGATGCCCAGCTGGTTGTATTTTTTGAAGACACTGGGAGCCAGGGGGCCGCCGCCGCAGATACAGACCCGCAGGGTGGTGAGGGAGGCCTTATCCAGGATGGAATGGAACATCTTCTTCCCGGGATTAACCTTGAACACTTTTTTGATAAACCCCGAAATTCCCATCATAGCGCTGATCAGACCGTACACTATGGGCCCTTTGGCGCGGATGCCCCGCATGAGACCCGCCAGGACCTTGTTGAAAAGCACCGGAACCCCCAGAAGCATGGTTATTTTGGCTTCCTTGAGGTCCTTTAATATTGCCTTGGTCACCATTTTCTTGCCGTACACGAGTTCGGCGCCGGTGGAAATGGTCTCGATAAAGACCGCCAGCATGGTATAGGAATGGTGCAGGGGCAGGAGGGCGTAGAATACATCGGTATGGTAGACCGTCAGGTTTCCCTGGGCCAGATAGCAGTCGGAAACGAAGTTCCGGTGGGTAAGCATAACACCCTTGGGGATGCCCGTAGTCCCGGAGGTAAAGAGAATCGCCGCCAGATCGGTGTCCAGGGCCTGCTCAATATCCGCTTCCGGGCCGTCCAGGTCGTAAATATAAGTCCCCACGCCCTTTTTAAGGGAAATCAGGTCCTTGATCTGGGCCGATTTGGAGTAATAATCGTATTTTTCCTCATCCACAAAGAGCATGGATACCTTGGCGGTTTTAAGGAGCAGGTCCGTTTCTTCGTTTTTAAGCTGGTAATCGATGGGAACCACGATAGCACCGGCAAAGAGGACTCCCAGGTAGGCAGTGGTCCATTCCGGGGAATTTTTCCCGGTAACCGCGATTTTATCACCCTTCCGTACACCCTTGCTGTGGAGCCAGCGGGCGACGGCTTCGATCTTCAGCAGCGCCTCATTGTAGGTAAGGCTGATCCGGTCCGGTTCGTATATCGTAAAACAAGGTCTTTCCCCGTACCGGGTAACGGTAATCTTAAACATCTCAGGAAGCGTAGGCCATTGGCCCGAAAAAGCTGACCCCCGGAATTCATCCAAAAATGCCCAGGGTGTAGTGGTATTGCTCATTTCCGTACCTCATTGAATAATGTGTGGAGTATTACCGATCTCCATATACCGGTCCTTAGTGTATAGGACACAAGTGAGATATATTGGTTGCAGAAAAGTGTTATATTTTTGTATTTTATTGAAACGTACAGCGAAATCCAATTGTTTTAGAGGATATTATGAAGAATAGAACCATACTGCTGATGATTGCCGTATTAGGCGGACTCTGCTCCTGTTCAGCCCGGATTGAGGGTACGCTCCGGACGGAGGGCTCCGCCGAACTCCGGGTGCACGCGTCTCTGGAGCCGCGGATCGCCGCGGTTATCGCCTCATTTTCCGGACGGCTGGGCGGCGGTGATCCCAGGGATTTTGCCCTGGACGGGGCGGCCATAGGCCGTTCCATGGAAACCGCCCCGGGGATAAGCGCGGTTTCCTTCTATAATATAGACCCAAAAACGGTGGAAGGGACCATAACGATTTCCCGGGTTGACGAATTTCTGTCCGTTCCCGGCGTGGACCGGAAATTTCTCCGGTATTCCCAGGGAGCCGGCGGCGGGAATCTCGCGATCCGGTTTGAATTGGACACGGCGCCGGAACTGCTCCTGCTGCTGTCCGAGGATGTGGCGGATTACCTTTCCGCCCTTATGGCGCCGGCCGCCACCGGTGAGATCCTCACCCGGGAGGAATACCTGGACCTGGTAGCTTCCGTATACGGCGACGGGGTGGCGGCGGAAATCTCCGGCGCCCGGATCGCCCTGACTCTGGATGTTCCGGGACCGATCCGGCGCATCACCGGCGGGACCTATTCCGGCCGCCGGGCGCGGTTCGATATTCCCCTGATCGAAGCCCTGGTTCTGGACGTTCCCCTGGTGTACGAAATCGAGTGGAACTGAGAACCGCGTTGTTTCAATTATTCTCCCGTAAAAAAATATAGTCTTTTCCGGTATTGAGGGGTATACTTTTACGGTGAAGTTACCCCTCCGGATAGGTATTATTTTTTTCGGCCTCGTATCCCTTGCGGCATTTATTGTATCCGTATCCATGGTGGTGGGCCTCTATACCGGCAGGTTCCGGGATGACGGACCGGATATCAACTATCACTTCGCCCTGTACCTTCCGGATAACCGGAATTCATTTTTTAATGAAATAATTGCCGGAGCCGAACGGGCCGCGGCGGAACTTAATGCGGTTATTACGATCCATTCCATAGATCCCGCGAAAAACGAACTGGAGATGGCGCCCTATACTGGGGCGGACGGGTTTATCGTCTGTCCCTATCTGGAGGACAGCCTGGCCAGGAGGCAGCTTGACCGGATCAGCGGCCGGAACAGCCCCCTGGTTATTATCAACCACACCGTTCCCAACGATCAGCCGTGGCCTTTTATCGGTACCAACAACTTTGACGTGGGCCGCCGCATGGGTTTTCTGGCGGAAAATAAAAACGATGATCCCATTCATCTGGCGGTTGTTTACAGCGATAAGTCCCCGGGGATTTTCGGCGAACGGGAATTGGTGGAGATGGGCATCACCGCCGCCATCGGCGGGAGTCTGGCTTCTCCTATTATGGGCCTTAAAACTAACATAAATCCCATGGACGCCGAGGCGCTCCTGTACCGGCTTTTCCGGGACGAACCCCGGATCAATACCATTATATTTACCGATGCCAACGATACCATCGCGGCGGCCCAGACCCTGGTGGATATGAACCTCGTGGGAAAGGTCCGCATCACCGGCTTCGGGGATGACGAGGTTATCCTTGAATATATCCGGAAGGGAATTATCGCCGGAACGGTGGTCACCAACCCTGACCGGATCGGGTATGAGGCCGTCCGGTCCCTGGCTTCGCTGCGGTCCACCGGATATACCTCCGCGTCCATTGATACCGGCGTCAGGGTTGTAGACGGGGGCAGTCTGTAATGAGCCGGATCCGCAGTTCCCTTCGTTTCCAGATACTCGTGTCCGTATTCGGGGTATTTTTTATCCTGGTCCTTTCCACGGGCTATATTCTCTTTACCACCAGAAATTTGCAGGCTCTGTCGGACCGCAGTTTTGAGCAGGAACGGTTTATCTCATCCGTCATGGGGGACCTCGCGGCGTACCAGGAGCCGCTCACGGAGTATCTGGCGACCCGGTCTTCCAATGCCCTGGCAAGAATTCTTATTGACTCCCATAATCTGCGGACGAAAATTCCCGCTGATTTTCCGGTTTCCCGGAATAAGATCGAACTCCGGGAGCGGGAGCTGTATTCCCTGATTCATTCCTATCTGGATCTCGCGGACCGGGCCATTGAGGAAAAGCGGGCCAGGAATATTTCTTCGTATATCGAAACCTATGATGAAATGAGTGTGCTCCTGGCGTACATCAACAGTGAGATTGAGATCGTCAGCACCGAACGGTTCAGGAGCCAGCTCGAAAACTACGGTGTTTTTATAGCGGAATCGGGAGCCATCCAGCTGTGGAATCTCATCTTTATCATTTCCGTTTCTTTTTTCGTTCTGATGCTTCTGTTCCGGACGGTAGGCAAATTCAGCGATCCCTTTATCCGGCTTTCTGCCATGGCTTCCCAGCTGGCGGCGGGCAATTTTGAGATTGAGGATCTGGAACACAGTTCGGTTGAGGAAATTGACCGGCTCGTGCAGGCCTTCAACCAGATGAAGCAGGATATACGCCAATATATTGAAGAAATACGCCTCCAGGAATCGATCAAGCAGGAGTACATGCAGGAACGGATGCGCAATCTGAAAATGGAAGGCCTGGTCCGGCGTATGGAAATCTATACCCTCCAGGCCCAGATGAATCCCCACTTTCTGTTCAACACCCTGAACACCGGGATGCAGCTGGCCATTGTTGAGGGGGCGGACCGGACCGGGGAATACATGGAATACATGGCCCAGCTTTTCCGGCACATAATCAGGAACAAGGAAATCATCGTTCCCCTGCGCCATGAAATGGAGGGGCTGAACTATTATTTCTATATACTAAAAGTCCGGTTTCCGAAAAATCTGGACCTGGTCCTTGATTTTGATGAAACCCTGCTGGACAGTCATAAAGTCCCGGTTTCCATACTCCAGCCGCTGGTGGAAAATTCCATTATCCACGGGTTTAATGATATGGCCACGGGCGCGGTGGTCCGGGTCCGGGCCGTTAAGCAGGGCGACCAGCTGGTGCTTTCCGTGGAGGATAACGGCTCCGGTATGGAAGCGGAAAAAGCCGCGGAAATGCTGCGGCCCCAGCCCATCGACGAATCCTCCCTGTCCAGGCTGATGGGCCTGGAAAACGTAATCCAGCGCCTGTATTTCTTTTACCCCGATACCCCCGATGTGGTGGAAATAATAACCGGGAAAGGGGAGGGCACCGTAATACGCATACGGATCGATACCGGGAGGGAACCGTGTATAGAGTTCTGATTGTGGATGACGAGGAACCGGTCCTGGACAGTTATGAGTTTATGATTACCTCCACCGATGATTTTGCCGTGGCTGGAAAAGCCCGTTCCGGCTATGAATCCCTGAAGCTGATTTACGAACTTGAACCGGACCTGGTGCTCATGGATATCAACATCCCCGGCATGGACGGTATCCAGGTTATCAGTGAGGTCTACCGGAAATTTCCTTCCATGGTTTTTGTCCTGTCCACCGCCTACGAGCGGTTTGATCTTGCCCGCAGGGCAATTCCCCTCGGCATTTTCGCTTACCTTGTAAAGCCGGTATCAAAGAAGACATTTCTGAATACCCTGGATTCGGTGCGGGAGGAACTGCACTCCCGGACGGCGGGCTCCATCCCTTCCGCCACCGGTGAGGATGAGCGCCGGTTTCTTCAGAAAACTATCTGGAAGGAAATGGGCCGGAACGATTGGGAGCAATTCCGGGACCGGTTTTCTTTTCCTTCGGATAAAGTTACGGTCTGCCTGATTGATCTGGAAGGGGACCCGGAAAAATGGTGTCCGTCCATTTTTGAAAAGCTATCCTACCGGCATTCCTGCCGTTTTGATACCATGCTTAATCGCGGACTTTTTCTCATATTCGGGGATATCCGCAGGGATGATCTCGAAAAACGGATTGAAGCCATCCTCACCGAAACCCTTCCCAAGGACAGTTTCCGTTCCTACGGACTCGGCGGGCTGTATCCGGGAGAGGATCTGTACCGTTCCTGCGGCGAAGCCCTGGAAGACCTCCAGCGGAAGCGGAATCTGGCGGATGTGCAGATGCGGGAACGGCTGCGGATTATCCAGCTCCGCCGCAAAATGGGGATCGCTTCCCCGGAGGATCTCACGGCTCTTTTCAATACCCTTTGGGAGGAAGTTTTTTCGGTCCACGATTTTACCGTCGCCAAGGCTAAAATGGCTTCCGTTTTTCTTTTTTTAATCGATGATTACTCCGGCTGTTACAGCGGCCATTCCGAGGAGCTGCCGCCCCTTAATCCCCATGAGGACAGCATGGGGATCAGCAGCCTGGAGGAATGGGAAACCTGGGCGCTGCGGTCATTCGATTATATTGTCAGGATTTCTTCCCTGCGGCGGTCGGACCGGTTTCCGCCGCCCCTGGCGAAAGCCCTTGAGTTTATCCACGGACATTATACTGAGGGAATCCAGCTCAGCTCCGCCGCTGAGGCCGCCAACGTTTCGGCGGCGTATCTGAGCCGCCTTTTCGCGGAACATCTGGGTACTTCCTTTATTGATTACATCACCGAGCTGCGGGTCGAACAGGCGGAACGGCTTATCCGGGAGACGAAAATGAATATCAAGGAAGTTTCTTTTGCCGTGGGATACCAGGATCCGAATTATTTCAGCAAGATTTTCCGGAGGGCCACGGGGCTTCCCCCAACACTGTACGCCGCGGAGAAACGGGATTATTCCGATAGCCGCGGGGAGGAATGTGTATGAAACGGTGGTATTTGCTTCTTGCCGGTTGTTTCCTGATTATGGCGTGTTCGGGAGAAAAAGGTCCGGTCCGCCCGTATCCGGCGGCGGAAATTCCCGCGGTGCCCGAAATTACTCAGCGGAGAATCCGGGGGAATTCCGAAACGGTGACCATCGGTTTTTCCATTGCCACCGATACTTTTATCATTGAACGGTGGAACAAGGATGTGAAGGTCTTTTCCGGCGCTGCCCAGGAACTGGGAGCGGAGGTGATTTTCCAGCTTTCCGCTGGCGGCATCCGTGAGCAGATTGCCCAGATCAACTATCTGGTAAACAGCAATATCGACATCCTCGTGGTGGTAGCCCACGATACGGATATGATTTCCGGGGCGGTAAAACAGGTCCGGGACATGGGTATCCCGGTGGTCTGCTATGACCGGATGGTCATGGGTGTTCCCATAGACGCCTATATATCCTTTGACAATACCGAAGTGGGCCGCCATTTCGGCAGGGCCCTCACCGGAGCGGTACCTACGGGCAACTATTTAATTGTAAACGGCGCCGTGTCCGATTCCAACAGCCGTAAAGTAAACCAGGGCCTTCACGAAATTATCGATCCCCTTGTGGAATCCGGGGCTATCCGGATAGTCCGGGAAGTCTGGCTTGACGAATGGAGCCACGATGAAGCCCTCGAAAAAATCGAGGCGGTTTTCGCGGAAACCACCGATATTGACGCCATTTCCTGCGGCAATGACCAGATCGCCAGCGCCGCGTACCAGCTCCTTTCCGAACGGCGTCTGGCGGGCAAGGTAAAAATCGCCGGGCAGGACGCGGATCTCATAAACTGCCAGCGGATCGCCGAGGGAACCCAGCTTATGACCGTATACAAACCCATCGGAAGGCTTGCGGTGCGGGCGGCGGAGCTCGCGGTTGCCCTTGCGCAGAACCGGGCAATTCCCTATGACGCGCTGATGGATAACGGAAGCGGCACCATGATTCCCTCCTATGTGGAAATGCCTGTGGCGGTCTGCAGTGACAATATGGACGGAACCATCATAAAGGACGGATTCCACTCCGCCGCCGATGTGTACCGCAATGTGATCCGGTAAATACCTCATAGGTAAAAATTTGCGACAAAATATTCCTCCTTCGGGCTGTTTTGGCGGCGGAGTTGTGGTTTATTCCTTATTTTTGTAAAAACTTTACGATTTTAAACTTCCGGAATTGACCTGATAATGGGACAAACACAATTCTTGGAGGTTTTATTATGAAAAAATTGTTAGCTGCCATGTTCATTATGCTGGCCGCCGTTTCAATCAGTTTTGCCGGGGGCGGCAAAGAAGATTCGTCGGCGCCTCTGATCGGTATTGCCATGCCCGAGACCCATGTGGAACGCTGGCAGAAGGACGGCGCAAACCTGAAGTCCGCGGCGGAGGCCCGGGGTTACCGCGCGGAAGTCACCTTTGGTGACGCCGACCAGACCCGGCAGAACCAGCAGATCCAGAACCTGCTCACCAACGGAGCGAAACTTCTTATTGTCGGATCCGTTAATGAAGGGGTTATTTCTGCGGTTGCCGACGCGGCCCAGGATAGTGTTCCGGTAATTGCCTACGACCGGATCATTTCCAATTCCGCGGATTACGATTACTATATCACCTTCAATAATTTCAAGGTCGGCCAGTTCCAGGGCCAGGGAATTGAAGCGGGACTGAATCTCAAGAACGCCACCGCCGCGAATCCCAAGTACATCACCCTCTTTGCCGGTTCCCCCACCGACGGCAACGCCTTCTTCTTCTATGACGGCGCCATGAGCGTCCTCAATCCTTATATTGAAAAAGGTGTGCTCAAGGTTGTTGGTCCCTATCCCAAGACCTCCGCTGACCGGGCTAACTTTACCCGGATCGCCACCGAAAACTGGCAGCCCCAGATCGCCAAAGCCAGGATGGAAAACCTTCTGAACAACGATGCCCGGTCCGTGGTCCTGGACGCGGTGCTGGCTCCCAACGATACCCTTGGACGGGCGATCATCGAAGCCTGCCTGGCGGACGCGAAATACGCGGCACCCGGAAAGCTCCCGGTCATTACCGGCCAGGATGCTGAAATCGGTTCAGCGGTTTCGATTAAAAACGGCCAGCAGTACATGACCGTTTTTAAGGATACCAACAAACTCGCGGAAGCCGCGGTAATTCTGGCTGACCAGATCCTTAAAGGCCAGACCCCCAATATTCCCGGTGCGGAACTCGCTTCCGGCAGTCTCCAGAGTATCGGTGATACGGGAAAGAAAGTGGTCAAAGCCTACCTGCTCGAACCGATTCTCATTACCAAAGACAATCTGAATGTGGTGGTGGATGCAGGTTTCTACACTGATTCCGAAGCGGCCCAGTTAAAATAAAAATATTTAAAAAAATGTAAAAATCAAAACCCGGGAAAACCGCTCATCCGGTTCTCCCGGGTACCGGTACAGCGCGGTACTGTGGTTAATATTCGGGGAATTAACCTGGCCGCGCCGGTTCCCTGCCGGCCTATTCCCGAAACAGGAAGCAAAAATGAGTGAGTACATTCTGGAGATTGAAAATCTGACCAAGGTGTTTCCCGGCGTAAAGGCTCTGGACAATGTGAGTCTGAAGGTAAAAAAAGGAGAAATCCATTCTCTCTGCGGAGAAAACGGAGCGGGGAAGTCGACCCTTATGAGCGTTATCAGCGGGGTGTATCCCAAAGGTTCCTATGAGGGCAAAGTTTTTTACAAAGGTACGGAAACAAATTACCACAGCGTAAAGGACAGCGAAAAAGAAGGGCTTGCCATCATCCATCAGGAACTTGCCCTCAGCCCGTATCTGTCGATCTATGAAAATATTTTCCTCGGACACATGAAGACCCGGCTCGGATTTATCCGCTGGGATGACTATATTCGGGATTCAAAAAAGTACCTTGCCCAGGTAGGGCTAAAGGAAAACCCAGCCACCGTTGTTAGCAAGCTGGGAGTCGGCAAACAGCAGCTGGTGGAGATTGCCCGGGCACTTTCAAAAAAAGTTGAGCTGCTCATCCTCGATGAACCGACGTCGTCCCTTAATGACGATGAAAGCGAAAAACTCCTGAATCTTATTCTGGAACTGAAAAAACAGGGCATCACTTCTCTGATGATTTCCCATAAGCTTAATGAGGTTCTGAAAATCGCCGACACCGTAACGGTGCTGCGCGACGGCAAGTCAATTTCAACTTACAGTGTAAAAGATGACAATCTCACCGAAGGCATGATTATCAAGGATATGGTCGGCCGGGTCCTAACCCACCGTTTCCCCGAACGTGAAACCGTGCCGGGGGACACCGTGCTGGAGGTCAAAAACTGGACCGTCTACCATCCCGACTACCATGGGATCAAGGTCGTAAACGACGCGTCCTTCTATCTTAGGAAGGGTGAAATCCTGGCCTTCTGCGGACCCATGGGCGCGGGCAGAACCGAACTTATGATGAGTATCTACGGACGTTCCTACGGCTCAAGCTGTGAAGGAACTGTATATATCAACGGAAAGCCTGTGGATACTTCCACAACCCAGCGGGCTATACAATCCGGGATCGGATACGTGTCGGAGGACCGCAAGAGCCTCGGCCTGATCCTGATCCAGGATGTTAAAACAAATATTTCCAATTCCAGCCTGAGGAAAATATCAAGGCTTGGTGTGGTGGACACCCAACGGGAAATAGAGGAAGCGGAAAAGTACCGGCAGGAGCTGTCCATAAAAACGCCTTCGATACACCAGATCACCCGGAACTTATCCGGCGGAAACCAGCAGAAGGTTGTCCTCAGCCGGACACTCCTGGCGAATCCGGAAATATTTATTGTGGATGAACCCACCAGGGGTATTGACGTGGGTTCAAAAACGGAAATCTACGGCATCCTCAACGGACTGGTCAAGCAGGGAAAGAGTGTAATCATGGTTACCTCGGAACTGCCCGAAGCTCTGGGGCTGGCGGACAGGATTTACGTGATGAACGAAGGTCGGATCAAGGGGATGCTGATGAAGGAAGATGCTACCCAGGAAAAAATTATGCACATAGCGCTGGTTAACTGATTACGGCGGTTTTAAGGAGTAACACGTATGAGCGATAAGACTGTACACAGGGTAACAACCCGGTCTCTGCTGCGGAACAATATCCGTAATTATACCATGTTCCTTATGCTGGCATTGATTATGATTGTCTTTGCCTTTCTGACAAACGGGGTTAATCTCAATTCCCGGAATTTTACGAACATATTTATCCAGAACAGTTACGTGCTGCTGCTGGCGGTTGGAATGGTCCAGGTAATGATCCTCGGATGCATCGATCTTTCTGTTGGATCCGTCTGCGCATTCGTGGGCGCCATCAGCGCCATGGTATACAATACCGGCGCCGGCATGTTCACCGCCGTTCTGGTGGCGGTTCTCATCGGCGTTGCCATCGGCGCTTTTCAGGGGTTCTGGGTGGCCTATATGAAAATGCCCGCGTTCATTGTCACCCTGGCGGGGATGCTGCTTTTCCGGGGGCTCACATATATCATAACCAATGTTACCCCTGTGGGGCTTAAGGATGACGGGTATAAGCAGCTCGCTTCGGGGATGGCCAATATCCCGGGCCTCCAGGTTGGGAATCTCTATCCCACCGCGCTTATCCTGGGAATAATCCTGTTTGTGGCATACGCTGTCCTGGAAGTCGTTTCTCGGAAGCGGAAAATACGGAACGGTTTTGATGTCGCCCCGGCTGGGCTGTTTCTGCTCAAGCTGGTCCTCATAGGTATCCTGGTCTTTGGTCTGAGTGAACGCTTCGCCACATACCGCGGACTTCCCCGGGTGGTGATCCTCCTGGGAATCGTGGTTTTTATCTTCAATTTTATGATGAAAAATACCGTCCTGGGCCGGTACATTTACGCCGTGGGCGGGAACGCCCGGTCCGCGAAACTTTCGGGTATCAATTCCGAGCTGGTGACATTTACCGTGTTCTGTATAATGGGCTGCCTTTCCGGGCTCGCGGGGGTGGTCTTTACCGGGTATATGAATTCCGCGCTTCCCCAGGCGGGAAACATGTTTGAGATGGATGCCATCGCGTCATGCTATATCGGCGGCGTTTCCGCCTCCGGCGGTATCGGGACAATCATCGGCGTAATCGTCGGCGGTTTGGTTATGGCCGCCATCAACAACGGTATGTCCCTGATGAATATCGGCTCGGACTGGCAGTATGTCGTGAAAGCCCTGATCCTTCTCTTCGCGGTATTTTACGATGTCTACAGCCGCCGCAAGTCGGGCCTCGGCTGATATTGTTCCGGCGCGGCCGCGGAAGGGGTTACTTCCGTATTTTCGTAACCCCGCTTACCGCGAAGGGAAGTTCGGTCCCCTCGAAGCCGGGAAGGCTGCTGGACAATTCCAGGGAACCTCCGCTGGAATAGGCAAAATCCCGGTTTCCGCTTATGAGGCCCAGCAGTTCCTGGATGATCTGTCCGGACTGGAGCGAAATCGTAACCGGAACCGACGCTGAGCCCCGGGGCGGGATAACCAGGTTTTCCGGAACCGAACCGCTTGCCCAGGAGGCACTGTTAACGGAAAAATCATAAGCAAAACGGTCCAGGGTAAAGGAATAATCGTTTTCATTCCGGATTTCCCAGGAAAGGCCCGCTTCGATACGCTGGAGGCTGGTATTTTTAACCTCCAGACCGCCGAATGAAACCTTAGGCATTCTGAGAATAGGAATTTTTCCCAGCTGTTCCAGGCTGAAATCGCTGTCCGAAAAAAGCGGTACGGGAAAATCCGCCGCCAGCGCCATGGCAAAGTCCGCCTCCCGGGCCTGCACCAGGGATGCCGCCACGGCAAAGAGTTCGGCAAAGGAAACGTGGAGGCCGAAGTCAATGGTCCCCGCGGCCTTCGCCTCCAGTGCTCCGCCTCCGGCGATGGTGCTTTTCAGCAGAGGGTAACCCTGCACTTCGTATTCCCAGGCCAGATCCGGAACCGGTATGGAAAACACATTGGGATTTTCCACCGCCACGGAACAGCGCATATCAATCCCCTCAAAATTTATTTTAGCGATTTCCAGGGCCTTTACTTTTATCGCCGGGATCTTAAGCAGCGGAATGGTCCCGGAAAAATCGAGGCTGAAGGTACGGCTTTCCAGGATGGGCAGGGGAAACCGCAGTCCCAGGGCAACTCCATACCCGACTTCATCGGCGCCCATGAGGGAGGCGAAGGTATTGAAGAGTCCCTCATAGGTTACCGCGATGGGGATATCCACCACTGTGGTTTTTCTGGCCTGGATATTGCCGTTGTTTTCCAGGGTTCCCCGTATAAAATCATTGCCGTTTACGGCGAAATCCCAGTCAATCTCGGGAAAGGGAATGGTATAACTATTGGGGTTTTCCACGTTGACCCGGCACAGGAGTTCAATTCCGTTGAAATCAATGGCCGTTATGTTCGCCGAGTTAAATGATATTTTTGGCTCCTTGAACACCCCCTCAAGGGATTGGCAGGTACAGAGTACAACACATGCCGCCGCAATAAATAAAACTCCGTATTTTTTCATCCTGGTCTCCTGTTACGGTTGTATGTCCGCCGCCGCTTAAAACACCGGCCTTCTGGAAAACCAGTGTAATGGTATAGGAAGTTCCGCGCAAGGGATAAAAATTATTTGACAAAGTAAAAAATCCATATTACCATAATAAAAATTGGAACGGTTTAATGGAACGGTTTAAATGGGTGTGACCATAATCGATGTCGCCAAGGCGGCGGGGGTTTCAAAAAGTACGGTTTCTCTGGTGGTAAACGGCAATACCGCGATTAAACCGGAAACCCGGGATAAGGTTCTCAAAGCAATTGATGAACTGCGGTACGTTCCGAATATAAGCGCCAGAAATCTCACCACAAAAAAAACGAACATCCTGGGTGTGGTGATGAATGTGGAAAACGAGAACTATTCATCCTATGAGTTTGATTCCGAAACCGATATCTTTTCCTATGATGTTTCCACGGGAATCCCCGCGGGTCTGGCCGGTTCCGATTACGGTATTTTGACGGAGCGTTTCTGCGCTTCAGGGGACAAGTCCCGGCTCCCGAAGCTCGTTCTCAGCAACCGCGTGGACGGTGTCTTTGTGATGGGCGGCCTGTTTCACGATAGTTTTATTCAGAATTTAAAGAAAAGAAAAGTCGCCTGTGTTGTAGTCGGACGGCACATTCCCGATGTCGATTCGGTGAGTCCCGATTTTACCCAGGCCGCGTATCTGGCGACCCGGTACCTGATTGATACGGGACACAAAAAAATCCTTTTTATTAACTGTCCCTGTATATTCCCTTCCAACAAGGACCGGTATACCGGAATAACAAAGGCTTCCAAGGAATGCGGATACCCGGTGGATTCCAAATGGACCATAGATACCCAGCATAATACCGGCGAGGGCGGATACAACGCGTTCAAGTCCTGCTGGGAATCGGGAATCAGGCCCGACGGCATATTTGCCGCCAACGATACCATAGCCCTGGGAGTCATGCGGTACCTCCATGAACGGAAAATACGGGTACCCGATGATGTTTCCATAATCGGATACGAGGATTCAATTCTGGCGGGATACGCCGTCCCGCCGCTTACGACAATAAATGTCGCCAAGGCCAGAATGGGAGAAGAATCCGCCCGGATTATGCTGGACAGAATCAGAAACCCCCGGCAGCGGTATGTCTCGCTTACCATTCCTCCCACACTGGTGGAACGGTCCACGGTAATCCGGAGAAAATAGCGCGGAATACTGAAGGGAAAAAGAATGAATTTGACAGATTTATTGGAACGTTCCAATAAATCTGCTATTAATAATATGAAGGAACAGATCAATGGGTAAAAAGACAATTACTTTACCGGTCGCGGAAGAAGCCGCAGCGGATGTACTGGTGGTGGGCGGCGGCCCGTCGGGCATTGCCGCCGCCATTGCCGCGGCGCGGAACGGCGCAAAGACTATGCTCATAGAAAAAGAGGGCTATGTCGGAGGAATGGCAACCGCCGGGCTCGTGGGCCCCTTTATGACAAGTTACGATAATACCGGGACCCGGCAGGTTATCAAAGGTATTTTCGACGAACTGGTCAGCCGCATGGAACAGGAAAACGGCGCCATCCATCCTTCAAAGATTCCCGCGGGAACTCCCTATGCCTCATTTATCACCAAAGGCCACCAGAATGTAACGCCCTTTGACCCGGAAGTCCTTAAACGGGTTGCCGAGGCCATGCTTCTGGAGAACGGGGTTGAGCTGCTGCTCTACACACAGTTTATCGACTGTACCCTCGAATCCGGCGCGATAAAATCCGTGATTGCGGCGAAAAAACAGGGACTCTGCGAAATATTCCCCAGAGTCGTTATTGACTGTTCCGGGGACGCCTTTGTGGCATCCAGGTCCGGTGTTTCTGTCATAAAGGGCCGGGAAAAAGACAATGCGGTACAGCCGGCTACTATGTTTTTCCGGGTAGCCAACGTTGATTCCGCCAGAGTCAGCAAGTCAATTGAAGAAAACAAAGACCTCATGGGGCAGCCCTTTTTCGGCGCCTTCAGCTGGCTGATCCGGGAGGGCAAAGAAAAGGGCGACTGGAACATCGACCGGGATGAACTGGGCTGCTATATGGCTCCCGGCGGTAAAGTCTGGAACATGAATACCTCCAGAGTCCAGGATGTGGATGCCGTCAACAGCGAGTCTCTAACCGGCGCTTCAGTTGAAGGAAGAAAACAGACCGTTCACATTCTGAAATTCCTCAAAAAGTATATCCCCGGATTTGAGGAAGCTTTTATTGTAGATACCGCTCCGGTGGTCGGGGTCAGGGAATCGCTGCACATAAAAGGAGAATACACCGTAACGGTTGACGACCTTATCGCCTGCAGATCCTTTGATGACGACATTCTTCTGTGTTCAAATTCAATTGATATCCACGCGGATGACGGCAGCGGCGGCGAGTATGTCACCGTGGATACCTGGTACGGTATTCCCTACCGCTCGCTGTTCTCCCGCAGCTGCACGAACCTTCTGGTGGCGGGCAAAACTATTTCCGCCACATCGGAAGCCGCCGCCGCTTTCCGGGTGATGCCTCCCTGCTACGGAATCGGCCAGGGGGCCGGAACCGCGGCGGCGTTGGCGGTCAGTGCCAATAAAAATCCCGGAGAAATAGACATCAAAGAGCTTCAGAAAAATCTTATCAACCAAGGGGTGTTCCTTAACAGGTAACGCCGTGGAATAACGAATTAATTGGAGGAACTGTATGAAAAGGACAATTGGTGCGGCAGCGGCGCTTCTGCTTCTGGCCGTGGTTTTAATTGGCTGCGGAAAACCGAAGGACAACGCCGCGGCGTCGGGAGGAAAAATCAAGCTCCAGTATTGGACCTGGCTTTCAAACCAGGCCGCGGTGGAGGAGTTCAACAGCAGCCAGGACAAGTATGAAGTCGAACACGTTCAGATGGCCCATGGGGACATCATGAATAAACTCACCGTGGCGCTGTCCGCGAATGCCGGGGCTCCGGATATTTTTCAGATGACCCAGCGGCATTTTTCAAATTATACCACCACCGGAAAACTGTATGACATGACCGCCGCAGCCGCTGGCGTGATTTCCCAGTTCCCGGAGAGCCTTCAGGAACTGGTATCCCTGAACGGAAAAGTGTATGGCCTTGCCGCCGATATTTCGCCCGCGGTACTGTGGTACCGTACCGATATTTTTGAGAAATACGGAATCAAAACCATCGATACCTGGGACCAGTACAACGAAGCGGCGGCGGTGCTGAAAAAGGACGGTATCTATATCATGCCGATCTTCAACCCCGCCGGCGCCTGGGGAACAAACGCGATCGCCATGTTCCTGGGAACCCGGGGCGGCAATATTTTCACCGCCGACGGCAAAGTGATACAGAACAACCGGGAGCTCGAATTCGTACTCCAGTACTTCTACGATATGAACAAAAAAGGGTACGGTGAAAGCATCACCTTCTTTACCCCGGAATTCTGGGGGGAACTCAAGGCAGGAAAAATAGCGTCCTGGCCCATGAACATGGCCGAAGGGGCAAACATTAAAAAGAACATGCCCGAACTATCCGGCCAGTGGGGGATCATGGCCATTCCCCGGTGGAATGACAAAACCGAACAGCTCACCGGATTCTGGGGCGGAACGGTGCTTTCCGTTCCCGACCAGTCACCCCACAAGGAAGGTGCGGCGGAATTCGTTAAATGGCTCTGCGCCACCAACGAAGGCCAGCTCGCGGCCAGCAAAACCTGGAACGCCGTACCGGCGCTTCCCTCTGCCTATGAGAACAGTTTTTACACCCAGGGTGACCCCTATTTCAGCGGGGACAATGCCTACAGCAAGATCAACGATTCGACACCCTTCTATTATTACGACTGGTCCATTGTGGAGAAGGTTGTTGGGGAACAGCTCGATCTGATGTTTGCCGATAAGATAACCCCGGCGCAGGCCCGGGCCGCGATAGAAAAAAACATCGCAGCCGAAACGAAACGCTAGAACCTGTGTTTTTCCCGGTCCCCCTTCGGGGCCGGGAAAATTAAAGGACCCTATATGCTGAATATAAAAATCCGGCAGAAAGCTATTGCTCCCTATATTTTTCTTCTGCCGTTTGTACTGTTTTTCGCGCTTTTCCGGCTGTGGCCCATTGTCTGGTCGTTTATTATCAGTTTTTTTCAATACACCGGAAGCAGTACTTCTCAATTTATCGGCCTGCGGAATTACATTGATATTCTGAAAAACCGTACCTTTTGGCAGGCAACGGGCAACACCTTATATTTCGTAATTGTTTATAACTGCATCATGATCGCGGCGGCGGTTGCCCTGGCGGTAATCCTCAATTCACCCCTGGTAAAGGGGCGTAAACTGTTCCGCTCCATATATTTTATTCCCATCGCCATGTCACTGCCGGTGGTTGCCATTGTTTTTGATATGATCTTCGCCCGGAACATCGGATTTATCAGCGCTATTTTCGGGCTCTTCGGACAGAAATACGATCTCCGGTGGTTCAGTACTATCGGGCTTGCCATGTGGGGAATTATCATCATGCGCCTGTGGCGCGGTATCGGATATTACTGTGTATATTTTCTCGCGGGGCTCACGGGGATATCCCCCGAAATCTACGAATCCGCGAAAATTGACGGCGCGGGAAAAATGAAAACTTTCTTCTATATAACACTGCCGCTGCTCCGTCCCATGCTTATGTTTGTGGTTATCATGTCGACGATTTTATCGTTTCAGATATTTGATGAACCATGGATCATTGCCCAGGGCGGCCCCGCAAATTCAACATTGACCATGCAGATCTATCTGTACCAGACGAGTTTTCTTGAGGGAAATCTCGGCAAAGGTTCCGCGGTTTCGTACCTTATGACAATCCTGATGATGGGGGCTTCAATTCTTTACGTTAACCGCCTCGGCGAAAAGGAAACAGATCTATGAGCAGAACCCGCACAAGCAGTCCTAAAGACAGGATCGGGCTTCCCGTTAAAATCCTTCTGTACTTTTTTCTTGTTTTTATCGCGGTGGTGACCCTGATTCCTTTTTACTGGATGGCCGCCAATTCACTCAAGGCGGCGGGCGACTTTTATGCCCCGGTTACTTCTTTGTTCCCGGAACGGCCGATCATCGAGAATTACACCAAACTGCTGGGGACGACGAATTTCGGCCGGTGGCTTTTCAACAGCCTGTTCGTAAGTATCGCTTCCCTCATTCTCGGGCTCGGCATCTGTTCCATGGCGGGGTTCGCGTTTTCCGTGTATAAATTCAAAGGCAAAAAATTACTCTTCTGGACGGTACTCTCCTCGGTGGCTATACCGGAGATCGTTACGATAATTCCGGTTTTCAGTTTTATGGTGAATCTAAAAATGATCGATACCTATTCGTCATTGGTCCTGCCGTATTCGGTGAGTATGTTCGGTATTTTTCTGATGAAGCAGTATATCGGATCCAGCCTTCAGAGAGATCTGCTGGAAGCCGCCCGCATTGACGGAATCGGTGAGTTCGGTATCTTTTTCAGAATTGTTCTGCCGCTTATCAAGCCCGGGCTTGGGGTTTTGGGCATATCCCTGTGGCTTACCTCATGGAGCGGGTACTTCTGGCCCCTGATCATGCTGAAGTCCCGGGAGATGATGACGGTTCCCCTGGGCCTGGCAACCCTGTACGCCGACCCCTGGAACCTGGAATACGGTATGCTCATGGCGGGATCGCTTATTTCAACGATACCGATAATTGTTATCTTCCTGGCGGCCCAGGAACAGTTTATTTCCGGATTGACCGCCGGCGCTGTTAAGGGATAACAGACCATCGCCGCCGCCGGAGATCCCGGAAGCGGCGCTTGGCTGTATGCAGGCTTATGGTTCAGAACCTCTGGAAGGGGATTTCATTGAGGTTCCCCGGCCGGTGACCCAGGATGATGAGGTAATCCTGCCCACCCTGGAACTGTCCAGGAATAAACGGGTTCAGCGGCTTCTTTTGGCTGATTCCCGGCCGCCTCTTCGGGGCGCCGGCTTTTTTCAATAAAATAATTAATAGAGACCAGGGAATGAAGGCGATTTTTTCCCAGCGGGATTGACGCGTAAAAACCGGGTACGGATCGCGCCCCGGGACGCCGTATCCGGAACATTTCTCCGAAAAAATCTGTATTTTTAATTGTAAGCCTCATCTAACAATATATAAAATTATATAGATATAAAAATCGCAAAATACTACCTTGCCTAATTCCTTTAATAGATATAAAATAATGAGGAAAGTAATACGATACTTTTTTATCTATTTGACTATGGGGGTATTCATGGCAGCAGCTGGTGCAACACTCAGTCATGACGCCGGTTCCCAGGGAAATATCGATTTTCCCCAGGAACTTACAGCATTCATTGATGAATGGAAGGCAAAACCGGGCAGCCTCATCATGATTCTGCATAAAATCCAGGAAACATTCGGCTTTATTCCCCGCGCGGCGGCGGAAAAATTGGCCCTGGTTTCGGGGATTCCCTTGGCCCGGATCTACGGGGTAATTACCTTTTACCATTACTTTAAGACAACCAAACCGGGAAAACACCGGATTTCGGTCTGTCTGGGTACGGCCTGCTATCTCAAGGGCGGCCAGGATCTCATCGACGAGGCCCGGAGTATCCTCAGCCTTGCCGAAGACGGGGTTACCGAAGACGGTCTGTTCTCCATTGACCCGGTCCGGTGTGTCGGCTGCTGCGGCCTTGCCCCGGTTATCACCGTGGGCAACGATACCTACGGAAAGCTGACCAAGGATCAGCTTCCGGAGATTATCGCCAAATACCAGAACGGATAATCCCATGCATTTTTCGCTGAGCGATCTCGTTACCGACATTACCCAGAATGCCGCCGAATCGGGGGCGACCGAGGTAGAGGCGGAAATCCGGGAGACCCCGCAGGAATTCCGGTTTTTGGTCCGGGATAACGGCAAGGGGATGAGCCAGGAAGAACTGAAGCGAGCCATTGATCCCTTTGAGACCGACGGCGAAAAACACCCCAACCGGAGGGTTGGATTGGGAATTCCCTTCCTTATCCAGACAGCCTTCCAGTCCGGGGGAGGCTGGGACCTCAAATCCGAAAAAAACAAGGGTACCACCGTAACTGCCTGGTTCGACACTGCCAATGTCGATACTCCCCCGGTGGGGGATATCCCGGGTATGTTCCGGACCCTGCTTCTTTTCCCGGGACCCGGAGAGGTTATCCTCCGGCGTTTCTACGATGACGGAAAAAAACAGTTCGACTACGAAATCCGTAAATCCGAACTGGCCGACGCCCTCGGCGATCTGGAGGATGTGGGTTCCCTGGTGCTGCTCGACAAATACCTCCGTTCAATGGAGGAAGATGACGAGGAGACGGAGTAGGGAAGGGTTCGGAACCGCCGGGCGCAGCGTGTGCCGGCGGTCCCGCGGTTTATTGCAGAGAAACTGATAAAGGTGTTTTACGAGGAGTAACGTATGGCAAAGATGAGCTTGGAAGAACTCAGGAAACTCAGGGATTCCAAAAAAACCGACCTCAGGAAACGTGAGGCCGAAGGAAAGGAAATTCAGGTGATCGTCGGAATGGGGACCTGCGGCATCGCCGCCGGGGCAAAACAGACCCTGGACGCGTTTCTGAAAGCCCTGGATGAGGGCAATCTGGTGGATGACGTGCTGGTGCGCCAGACCGGATGCATGGGACTCTGCCATTCCGAACCTACGGTTGAAGTAATTGTACCGGGCATGCCCGCGGTTATTTACGGAAAAGTAGACGCCGCGGTGGCCAATGAGATTGTCAAAAAACACATAATCGGCCGGGAACTCCTGGATAACCATATCCTGGACAGACCTGCCGCCGACATAATGAACAGCAATTAAGGGGGAATTCATGGCCTATAACCACTACATCCTTGTCTGCGGCGGGACCGGGTGTGAATCGAACAAGGGAGATGAAATTTACCGGACCTTGATATCCGAGGCTGAAAAGCAGGGAGTCAAGGATCAGGTTCAGATTGTTAAAACCGGCTGTTTTGGTTTCTGCGAAAAGGGCCCTATCGTAAAGGTTCTTCCGGAGGATTCCTTTTATGTCGAAGTGCAGCCCAAGGACGCGCCGGAAATCATTGCCGAACAGATTGTAAAGGGCCGGGAAGTAAAACGGCTCCTCTACCAGGGGGATGGACCGAAAAGTTCCACCGCGGTGGAAGATATTGAATTCTACCAGAAACAGGTGCGGGTGGTGCTCCGGAACTGCGGCGTTATCAACCCCGAAAGCATCGATGAATACATTGCCCGGGAAGGCTATGTGGGACTTGAGAAGGTGCTTTTCCAGATGAAGGCCGAGGACGTCATCGAGGAACTGAAAGTCTCGGGGCTCCGGGGCCGGGGCGGCGCGGGATTCCCGACGTGGCTTAAGTGGGACCTGACCCGCAAGGAAACAAACCCGGTCAAGTACGTAGTCTGCAACGCCGACGAAGGCGATCCCGGCGCGTATATGGACCGTTCCACCATCGAAGGGGATCCCCATTCGATAATTGAAGCCATGACCATCTGCGGTAAAACCGTGGGCGCAAACCAGGGGTATGTGTATATCCGCGCGGAATACCCGCTGGCCATTGACCGGCTTAAGATCGCCCTGAACCAGGCCCGGGATTACGGGCTTCTGGGCAAAAACATACTCGAATCCGGATTCGATTTCGATATTGAAATCCGCCTCGGTGCCGGCGCGTTCGTCTGCGGTGAGGAAACCGCCCTGATAAAATCCCTGGAAGGCCAGCGGGGGATGCCTATTCCCAAGCCTCCCTTCCCGGCGGCGTCCGGGCTGTGGGGAAAACCCACTGTAATCAACAATGTTGAGACCTTCGCCAATATTCCGGTGGTTCTCACCAAGGGCGGCGAATGGCTCGCCAAGATCGGGACGGAAAAATCGAAGGGCACCAAGGTCTTCGCCCTGACCGGCAAAGTAAAAAACTCCGGTCTTGTGGAAGTTCCCATGGGAACCACCCTGCGGGACATTGTCTTTGATATCGGCGGCGGTATCAAGGATGGGAAGAAATTCAAAGGCGTCCAGACCGGCGGTCCCTCCGGGGGCATCCTCACCGAAAAAACCCTGGACACGCCCATCGATTACGAAAGCCTCACCTCGCTGGGATCCATGATGGGATCCGGCGGTATGATCGTCATGGATGAGGACGACTGCGTGGTGGACGTTTCCCGGTTCTATATGGAATTCTGCGTGGATGAATCCTGCGGAAAATGTTCTCCCTGCCGGATCGGCACTACCCAGATCAAGGATATTCTGGAGAAGATCTCCCGGGGCAACGGTGAAATGGAGGATCTGGCCAAACTCGAGGATATCGGAAAGGCCATGACCAAGGCGTCCCTGTGTATGCTCGGGGGCTCCGCCGCCAATCCCACTCTGTCAACGGTCAAGAATTTCAAAGATGAATACCTTGAGCACATTGTGGACAAGAAATGCCGGTCAGGAAAATGCAAGCACCTGGTCAGGTTCGAAATCGATGCGGAAAAATGCATCGGCTGCGGCCTCTGCGCGCGGCGCTGCCCCGTTACCTGCATCAGCGGGGAAAAACGGCAGCCCCATACGATAGATCAGTCGTTGTGCATCAAATGCGGCGAGTGTTTCAAAACCTGTAAATTCGGCGCCGTCCTCAAAAAGTAGGCGGAGACAAGGAGCATATAGTTATGGTAAATCTGAAAATAAACGGTATGCCAATCCAGGTTGAGGAAGGAACTTCCATATTGGATGCGGCGAAAAAGGTAAACATAAAGATTCCCACCCTCTGCTACAATCCGGATCTCCCGCCTTGGGCAGCCTGCGGAATCTGTATCGTCCGGATGGAAGGTTCCCCCAAGATGGTCCGGGCCTGTACGACCCCGGTTTCCGAGAACATGAGCGTCATAACCCATGACCCGGAAATTATTGCGGTCCGCCGGACCGTGGTGGAACTGATCCTCTCGAACCATCCCAACGACTGCCTCCAGTGTCCCCGGAACGGGAACTGCGAACTCCAGACCCTGGCCGCGGAATTCGGTATCCGGGAAGTTCCCTTTGCCAATATTTCAAAGGATCTTCCCATCGACGATTCCAATCCGTCCATTATCCTCAATCCGGAAAAATGCGTCCGCTGCGGACGGTGCGTCAAGGTCTGCCAGGATATGCAGAATGTCTGGGCCATCGAGTTCCTCGGCAGAGGTATCAACGGCCGGATCGCTCCCGCCGCTGATGTTCCCCTGGGGGACAGCCCGTGTATCAAGTGCGGCCAGTGCGCTGCCCACTGTCCGGTGGGCGCAATCTACGAACGGGACGATACCCGCAAGGTATGGTCGGCCCTCCAGAATGAAGAGATCCATCCCGTGGTTCAGATCGCTCCGGCGGTCCGGATCGCCCTGGGCGAGGAATTCGGCCTGGAGCCGGGAACCCTGGTCACTAAAAAGATTTACGCGGCTCTGCGCCGCCTGGGATTCAAAACTATTTTCGACACCAACTTCTCCGCGGATCTTACGATCATGGAGGAGGGGACCGAACTGATCCAGCGGCTTACCAAAGGAACCGGGGAAATTCCTCTGATTACCAGCTGCTGTCCGGCCTGGGTCGATTATATGGAAAAATATTATTCCGATATGATTCCCAATTTCTCCACCGCAAAATCGCCCCAGCAGATGATGGGCGCCATGATCAAGAGCTACTGGGCTGAGAAAGCCGGGGTGGATCCCAAAAAGGTTTACTCCGTATCGATAATGCCCTGTACGGCGAAAAAATGGGAAACCGACCGGAACAGCGATATGCAGTCCGCCGGGTTCGGCAAGGATGTGGACATTTCCATCACTACCCGAGAACTTGCCCGGATGATCAAGCAGGCCGGTATCGACATCATGAGTCTCCCCGATGAGGAAGCGGACAGCCCCATGGGACCTTACACCGGTGCGGGCACCATCTTCGGCGCCACCGGCGGGGTTATGGAAGCCGCCGTACGGACGGCCCATTTCCTGGTGACCGGCAAGGAACTGGGGGATGTAAACTTCATGCCCGCCCGGGGCCTCGAAGGCGTCAAGGAAGCGGAAATTGACCTGAACGGGACGAAAATCCGTATCGCGGTGGCCCACCAGATGGGCAATATCGCGGCGGTACTGGATAAAATCCGGAACGCCCGGGCGGAAGGCAAAGAAACGCCCTACCACTTTGTGGAAGTTATGGCCTGCCGGGGCGGCTGCATCGGCGGCGGCGGGCAGCCCTACGGCTGCACCGATGAGATCCGTTCCAAACGAATGGCCGGTATCTACAACGACGATGTAAAATCGACCTACCGGTGTTCCCACCAGAATCCCTACATCAAGCAGGTGTACGATGATTTCCTGGGAGAGCCCAACGGCCACAAAGCCCATGAGCTGCTTCATACCCATTATGAAGCGCGGCCGCTGTACATGAAATAACACATCTCCGCCGGACCGCGGCGGGGAAGGATGGGGTGCCCAGGGGAAACCGGACAATACCGGCCTCCGGGGCACCCTTTTTTATGCCGCCGGATCCCGCCGCGGCTGAACTATTCCGGCGGTTTCTTTCGGTATTTGACTGCGTTCTCTTGTATAGTAATCGTAAAAAAATGTAGTATTTTCTATGTCTATATACTAGGAGGACATTGTGGAAAAACTATTCAAGCTTGCGGAACACGGCACCACCGTACGCAGAGAGATACTTGCCGGTCTTACCACGTTTCTGACCATGGCGTATATCCTCGCGGTTAATCCGGCTATGCTGGGCAGTATCGGCAACGGGATGACCCCCGGTGCGGTTTTTACCGCCACCGTGGTCGCGTCGATTATCGCAACTCTTATTATGGGCTTCGCGGCGAATCTCCCTATTGCCCTGGCTCCCGGTATGGGACTCAACGCTTTTTTTACCTATACGGTAGTTTTCGGCATGGGATATTCCTGGCAGCTGGCACTTACCGCGGTATTCCTTGAAGGCCTGGTTTTTGTGGTTCTTTCCCTGTTTAATGTCCGGGAATCCATTGTTAAGGCTATTCCGGCAAGCCTTAAAAAAGCCGTTGCCGTGGGTATCGGTCTTTTTATCGCATTGATAGGGCTTAAAAACGCCGGAATTATTGTCGGCGATGCGGCGACCCTGGTTGCCCTGGGGGACGTTACCTCCGGAAGCGCCCTTGTGGGAGTAATCGGCCTGGTTATCACCGCCGCGCTTTTTGTGAACAAAGTTCCCGGAGCCATTCTCATCGGAATCCTCGCAACCACCTTGGTTGGCATCCCCTTCCGGGTTACGGCCATCCCCGAAGGTTTTGCTCCCTTCAGTCTGCCTTCGGCTCCGCTGCTTTTTCATTTTGATTTTTCTTCAATTCTTTCTCTCAAATTTCTGACGGTTCTGTTTACGTTCCTTTTTGTGGATATCTTTGATACCGTGGGAACCCTGGTAGGGGTAACTACCCAGGCGGGGCTGACCGATAAAAACGGGGATATTCCCCGGGTTAAACAGGCTTTTCTCGCCGATGCGGTGGGGACCGTCGCGGGCGCGGCCCTGGGGACTTCCACAGTGACAAGCTACATAGAAAGCGCTTCCGGTGTGGCCGCCGGGGGACGGACCGGCCTTACGTCTTTGTCCACGGCGTTTTTCTTTTTCCTGGCGCTCTTTCTTTCACCCCTGTTCCTGCTCATTCCCGGGGCCGCTACCGCGCCGGCTCTTGTGATGGTTGGCTTCCTTATGATGCGTTCCGTCACGGAGATCAATTTTTCCGACCCCACCGAAGGGATACCGGCATTTATGGCGATTATTATGATGCCCTTTGCCTACAGTATCGCCGAAGGCATTGTATATGGAGTGCTCTCTTATGTAGTTCTCAAAGCCGTTACGGGGAAATTCATGGAGATTTCGCTCTTAACATGGATACTCTTCGGGGTGTTTATACTTCGTTTTTTTATTTCCTGAATTTGACGCAGGAAACATAAAAAATTAAAATCGTTGTATGATTACTTTACGGCATGCCCGTCCGGATGAAAAACGGAAGGCCTACGAATGGCTCTGTCATTCGGATATTACCGCGTCCTGTATGGGACCTCCCGATTTTCCCGGACAGCCTGTTCCCGACTGGGAACAGTTCCAGGAGGATTTTCAGGATTTCTACTTTTCCAAGGAAGGGCGGGATAAAGGTTCCGTAATGGTGATTGAGCATAACGGTGACGAAATAGGCTGTGTGTGCTACGCCTGTTACCACGTAAAAAACCGCAAAGCGGAAATTGACATCTGGATGCGGTCCTCGGAATACTGCGGCAAGGGGTATGGTTCCCGGTCGATTAAGATGCTGATGGAATATCTCCGTGACGCCCGGGGACTTCACCAGTTTATTATCCGCCCCTCGGAGCGGAATACCCGGGCAATCCGGGCGTATGAAAAAGCGGGATTCCGGCGGCCGCCGGATAAAAACGCCGCCGTCCGCAGATTTCTTAAAGAAGAATACTTAGAGGAACTGGGCCCCGGCGATTACGGCCCGGATGAAACCGCGGTCCTGATCCTGGAATGACGGCGCCGCCTTTTTAAAGGGACTTTCGCTTGAATTTCCCCGGTACTGTAATATACTTGAGGAAGGTTTTAAATACTGCATTCCTAATTTAACAAATTTCAGGAGGAAAAAATGAAAGACACTCTGTTGATGTTCGCAAAGGACAACAAAGAAACCAACAAAACCGTATTTGATCTGCTGGATAAACTTTCCAATGAGGACCGGGAAAAAGACCGGGGAAGCCATTACGGCAGTCTGTCCGGCCTGCTCCGGCATATTCTGGGCGGGACAATATACTTTCAAGGGATGTTCAAATCTTCCCTTAAAGGGACCATGGCTGATCCCAAAGCTCTGTCAAAAATAGATATGATCTCTTTTCCCGACGCCCAGCTCAGCGCGGATCAGTGGAAAAGCCTGGCGGGCCATCTGGAAGCCGCCGATCAGGCTACCATCAGTTTTATTGAAGGACTGAATGAAGACGATTTTCAGCTTCCCATTAATATTGACTGGTACGAAGGCAGTCCCGCCACGGTGCCCCTGTTTTTCCTGCTCAATCAGCTTATGGTCCACCATATCCACCACCGGGGGCAGATTTCCCAGATCCTGGATGAGATGAAAGTCGATAATGATTTCTCGGGGATCAATATTAATTTTCTGCCGGAGCCGTAAACAGCGGACCCGAAAGAATAAGTCTCTGACGAAAAAGGCCGGTTTTAGAACCGGCCTTTTTTGTCCCCCTGTCAGGGATTGTGGGTAAAATCCCTGCTGTTGCCGAGGAACAGCGACTCTATCGCGTGTTTGTTTCCGAGACCGGTAAAATCAACCTTCCATATTTCACCGTTGTTGGGAAACGCTTTTGGGTACCCGGGGAGTGTGTTTTCCAGGGCTCCGCGGATAAGCCGGAATACCACCGCATGGGTTACGATGAGGTAATTCTTATTGTTCCCCGCGTCACCATTGAATTCCGAAAGGAAATTACATACCCTTTGGGCGATCATTTCATAGGACTCACCGCCGCCCCGGGGAACCCAGTTCCACCGGTCCATAGGGTCCTGCCGGTAATCGGGTTCGGATTTTACTTCGTCGTAGGTCATGCCGGAGAAGATGCCCAGATGCTGCTCCGCCAGGCGTATATCCTGTCCGACGGGAAGCCCATACCGTCTGCCAAAGGGTTCCGCTGTCTGGACGGCCCGGAGCAGAGGCGATGAAATGATCCTGTCCAGGCCGGTAATTTCCCTGAACTGGGAAGCAATCAGCTCCGCCTCCCGTTTCCCTTCTTCGGTGAGAGGGAAGGGGAGCTGGCTTGCCAGGATCCGTTTGCTGTTTGCTTCGCTTTCGGCGTGGCGGATAAAATACAGAACGGCCATTGTTTACCGGGGAATGATGTGGGCGCTTACCGGATCAAATGACACGGACACCCGGTCTCCTTCCTTGTAAAAACCTTCCTGGATAGGATTGTGGGAAACCGCGACAACGGGTTTATCCCTGCCTTCAACGGAAAGCTCATACTCCATGGTTGCCCCCAGATATACCGCCTGGGATACGGCGGCGCTGAAGAACGTATGGGCTGTTTTATCAGAGGAAAGTTTCAGACCCTCGGGGCGGATAACGATATACGCTTTATCGCCTTTTTTAAGATCCTTCTGCCAGCTCGGGTAGTTCCGGTCGGTTCCGTCAACCGCGACTGTAATTGATTCAGCCCCGATCTCAGTAACGTCGGCTTCGATAAAATTTGCCCTTCCGATAAAGTCCGCCACAAAATAATTCTGCGGCCGGGAATAAATTTCAAAGGGCGTCCCGATCTGCTGGATAACCCCTTTGTCCATAACCATAATCCGGTCGCTGACGGTCATGGCTTCGCTCTGGTCGTGGGTAACATAGATGCTGGTGATGCCGAACTGTTTCTGGATTCTGCGGATTTCCGTACGCATGTGCTCCCTGAGTTTCGCGTCCAGGTTTGAAAGGGGTTCGTCAAAAAGAAGCACCTTGGGTTTGTTGACAATGGCCCGCGCCAGGGCAACCCGCTGCTGCTGGCCGCCGGAGAGCTGGCTGGGCTGACGGTTTCCCAGAGTAGTAAGTCCCATGGTTTCCATTATTTTGTCGGTTTCTTCTTTTATTACGTTTTTTTTCATGCCCTTGAGTTCCAGGCCGAATCCGATATTCTGCCGTACCGACAGGTGCGGGAAAATCGCGTAGGACTGGAAGACCATGGAGGTATCACGCTTGTTGGCGGGAAGGTCGTTGACCAGCTCCCCGCCGATAAACACGTCTCCGGCGGTCTGGTTTTCGAAACCGCTGATAATCCTGAGGGTGGTGGTTTTGCCGCACCCCGAGGGCCCGAGGAAGGTCACCATTTCACCGTCCAGAATCTTGATATTCACATTGTTGACGGCGGTGAATTCCTTATCCTTATTGTCATGGTCCGTAAAAACCTTGGTTACATTGACTAATTCTACGCTCATAGGTCTGCTCCTTGTTTATGGGCGGTACCGGAAAATCCGGGATGTTTCGCTGCTATTGGGTCAGTATGGAACTGGTTGTCTTGTACTTAACCCGGAGTATGAATTTGATTACTGCCATGGCTACCAGGATAATAGCTACCAGGATGACGCTGAATGCCGCCGCCGCTCCGATACGGCCGCTTTCAACCTGGCTCATGATCTGGACGGTCATGAAATTCCACCGGGCGGAAACCAGAAAGATGGCGGCGCTGATAGCGGTCATACCGCGGACAAAGGCGAAAATCAGTCCGCTGAAGAACGCCGGAATCATCAGGGGCAGGGTGATTTTCCTAAATGTGGTATTGCTGTCCGCCCCCAGGTCCACCGCCGCTTCCTCGATACTGGGGTCGATCTGTTTCAGCACCGCGACACCGCCTTGTATACCTACCGGTATGTAGCGGAAGATAAAGTTGAGCAGCAGAATCGCCAGGGTTCCGGTTAGGTAAAACGGCGCCGAGTTAAACGCCAGAATGTAGCCGATACCGATTACCGTACCGGGGACGGCGAAACTGAGCATGCTGGTAAATTCCATGTACCTGCGGCCGATAAACTGTTTGCGCACCACCAGGAACGCGATGACCATACCCAGGATTCCGCTGATCGGCGTTGAAAGACCCGCGATCACCAGGGTATCAAGCACCGCTTTGAACCCGACTTTGAATACGTACTGGAAATTGTTCAGAGTCAGGGAATTGTCATTCCCCCAGGTTTTCGCGAAAGCGCCCCAGAGAATAGTAACATACACCAGAAGCACCAGGGCCGCTATGAGGCTAACCACCACAAAAATGGCCCACCGGGCTCCGGGACTTACCACTTTGTTGCTGGAAGCCGTGGGTTTTCCCGTGACCGTAATATACTGTTTTTTGCTGACCCAGTATTTCTGGAGCAGGTATGCCGTCATGGACGGTATGAGCAGCACAAATGCCAGGGCAGCGCCCTTGGGCAGGTTGTACATACCCGTGATTTCCAGGTACGCCTGGACGGACAGAATCGGAAAATTGCTCCCCGCCAGTATGAGGGGATTGCCGAAATCCGCCAGGGATTCAACAAACAGAATCAGAATGGATGACGCGATTCCGGGAACCGCCAGGGGCAGGGTAACCTTAAAGAAAATCTTCAGCCGGTTGCCCCCGAGATCCATGGCCGCGTCCTCCAGGGTCGGGTTGATGGATTCCAGAACCCCCCGCATGGTTATGTATCCCACCGGGAAAAAGGTCAGGACCTGGGCAAAGAGCAGTCCCTTGAATCCGTATACATTGGCCTGCCGGAGGCCGAGCAGGGTTGAGGAAATCAGCCCGTTGTTGCCGAAGAGCATAATAATAGCCAGGGCGCCGATAAAGGGCGGGCTTATGATAGGAATTGTCGCAATAATATTGAAAAATCTTTTTCCGGGAATATCCGCCCTCACCAGGGCATAGGCGAAAATAAAGCCCACCAAAGTTCCCAGAACCGCCGTAAGAGCTCCCATCATCAGGGAATTCCACAATGCCTGGCGGTAATACCAGAAACTGAAGGCTTCCTTAAAATTAATCAGGGAAAATTTCCCGCCGGACTGGAAACTGACAATACAAATCCGGATCAGGGGATACACAATAAAAAGGGTAAGACTTGCGATAAGCAGGATTATAACAATCAGCAGCAAGGGGTCCTTGCTCAGTTTCTTAAGATCCCGCAGGGCTCCGTTAAATTTCAGGTGTTTCATGCTGCCTCTCTCTGCATTGCGGTCAAGAAAAAAGCCGGAAAAGCTCCGCTCCGGGAGCGGTGCTTCTCCGGCGGTCCGTTGTTACCTGGCGGTCAGTACCTGGTTGACCCAGCGTTCTACCAGCCGGTTGGTGTTTTCGGCGTAATAATCCGTGTCATAGGAAATAACCTTCAGGCTGCTGAAGGGGGGCATTCCGGGGCCGAGCTTCGCTTCGGGAATAACCGGATAGAAGAAGGTGTTCTTGTCGCTCAGCGAATCCTGACCCTGTTTGCTTACGAGCCAGTCCACGAAAATCTGGGCGGCTTCGAGGTTTTTTACACCCTTGAGGATGGATACCGCGGGGGCTTCAAAACCGACGCCTTCGCTGGGGAATACCACTTCCACGGGGTAGTCCTGTTCAATAAAGCTGAAGAACGCGGGGGTAAACTGAATCCCGATGGCGCAGTCGCCCACGCCCACACCCTTTGAGGGGCCGGTACCGGAGGATGTATAGGTCTGGATATTCCGGTTGAGTTTCGCCATGTAATCAAACGCGGCGTCTTCGCCCATCATTTCCACCAGGGCGTACACCATGACTTTGGCGGTTCCCGCACTCTGGGGCGTCGGCGCCTGGATGATTCCTTTATATTCGGGTTTGAGCAGATCCGCCCAGGATGTGGGCATGGGTGCTCCCGCCCGGGCGAGGGCGTTGGTGTTGACACCGAAGCAGAGGGGGTTCATGTAAAAACAGCGCCAATAGCCGTCGGGGTCTTTGAAAATACCGTCCAGGTGGTCATAGGCCGCGCTTTTGTAGGCAATGGTCAGCCCCTGGTCCTTGGCGGAAATATGGTTGTCGCTGGGAGCGCCCAGCCAGATATCGGCCTGGGGCCGGCCGGCTTCGGCCTGGATCCGCGCCAGGGCGGGGCCGGAAGACAGGTGCACCGATTGTACCTTGATTCCCGTATCGGCAGTAAAAGCCTCAAGTATTTTCTGGGTGTTTTCTTCATCAACGCTCGCGTAAACCACTAATTCCTTAGCGGATGAAGAACCGTCTTTCCCGCCGCCGGCAAAAGCCGGAACCAGAAGCAGGGAGCATAATACCGCTCCAAGTAACAGTTTTTTCATGGTAACCTCCAATATAATTACCGGACCAGCGTACGGACCGGCAAAAGTACTTTTCTATAAGTATAGGCGGTAATACCGGGTGTCCGCCAACGGGAACCGTCCCGGACTGATATGTATCATATCCGGCTGCCGGCCTGCACTTTTTCCGAAACGAGTTTCTTCGCCGCTTCCGTAATATGGGCAGCGTCCATACCGTAGGTTTCCAGAATGTACGGAACGGTTCCTGTCTGTCCAAGGACATCCCTGAATCCGATCCGGCCGAAGGGAACGGCCAGCCGTTCCTCAGCCAGGACTTCCGCCACTGCGGAACCCAGGCCATTGAGAATATTGTGGTTCTCCGCGGTCAGCACGGCTCCGGTTTCCCGGGCCGCGCTAATTACCGCCTCCCGGTCCAGGGGTTTGATCGTGAACATATCCAGTACCCTGGCGCTGATACCCAGCTGTTCCAGCCGGTCCGCGGCTTTCAGCGCTTCCGGCACCATGATGGCGCCTTCGGCAATAATGGTGATGTCCGTTCCCGGCCGGGCAATATGGGCTTTGCCCAGGGTAAAGTTTGTGCCCGCTTCGTATACCACGATGCTGCTTTTCCTCACCAACCGGATATAGAACATGCCATAGGTTTCTATTATCCCGGGAAGAATGCTTTCCAGCATAGTCTCGTCCGTAGGGCTTACAATGGTGATATCCGGCATGGACCGCATGATTCCCGTGTCTTCCAGGGCCATGTGGGTGCCGCCGTTGGCGGAATTGGCCGCCCCGGGATCGGTTCCCAGGATTTTTATATTCTGCTCCGCGTATACACCGGACATAAATACCTGATCGGTCATACGGCGGCTGGCAAAACTGGCGAAGGAATGGATCACCGGGATGAGCCCCATGGAGGACAGCCCCCCGGCGGCTCCGGCCATATTGGCTTCCTGGATACCGCAGTTGAAAGTCCTTCCGGGAAATTCCTTATTAAAGGCCGCCAGTCCCGACGCGTTCAGCAGATCGGAATCCAGCACCACAATCCTGCTGTCCTTTTTCGCTAAATCTATTAAAATCCTGCTGTTCGCGTCCCGCAGTGCGGCGGTACTTGTTTTAAACTGCATCTTCGATTCTCCGTTCTATTCCTTAGAAATACTTACAATCGGAAATAGTCAAATAATTTAAAATTATTTGACTATAAATTGCCCTGCCGGGCGGCGGCGGTTTCTTTTTCCAGATTCCGGATCACCGTTCCAATCTCGTTCTCCGCTTCCGTGAGCTGTTCCGGGGATATGGTGATGTGATGAACATTGGGCTTGCCCTCGGTGAGGCTCCATCCTTTTCCCTTAACGGTATCCAGGATGATCATGGAGGGCTTGTCTTTTACCGCCTGGGCGGAAACCACCGCGTCATAGACCGCTTCCACATCGTGGCCCGGAATTGTCCGGGAGTCCCACCCGAAGTCCATGAATTTCCGCTCCAGGTCACCCAGGCCGCAGATACCGTCGGTGTATCCGTCGAGCTGCTGGTGGTTCCAGTCAACGAAACCGATAAGGTTGCCCAGCCCCCGCTGAGCCGCGAACAGCGCCGCTTCCCAGACCTGGCCTTCGTCGCATTCGCCGTCGCCCAGTATCAGGTAGGTAAACCGCTGTATATCCCGGAGCCTCATCCCAAGGGCAATTCCCGCCGCCAGGGACGAACCCTGCCCCAGGGACCCGGTGCTTATGTCCACACCCGGAGTTTTATGCATATTGCTGTGGCTGGGCAGATTGCCGCCGTTGGCGTTCAGGGTTTTCAGCATTTCCAGGGGGAAGAATCCTTCCAGGGCCAGGACCGCGTACAGCACCGGGCCGCAGTGGCCTTTGGACAGCACCAGCCGGTCCCGGTCCTCCATCTGGGGGTTTGCGGAATCGTAATGCATCACTTTTCCGTAGAGGACTGCCATGGCCTCCGCCAGGGAAAGCACTCCTCCGGCGTGGCCGGACCCGTAGGAGGCCATACTGATAATGCTCTGGAGCCGTATTTTCGCGGCAAGCAGGTCGAGTTCTTTTTTCTCGTATATGGTCATGCTGGTTCCTTATTCATTGTTACTTTCTGTTGTTTGTTGTTTTTATTGTTGTTAGTTGTTATTTTATACGAGTATTCTGAATTGTCAATCGAAATTTTGTGTTGTTTGTTGTTTTTTATTCTTGATTATTTTTGAATTAATGGTAGGATACATATATGGCCAGTGAAAAAGAAAAGCCCGCGGTGTTCGCGGAGGAGCGGAAACAGCAGATCCTGGAAATTATCAGGAAAAACCAGAAAATCGTCGTTCCCGAGCTGTGCAGCTACTTCGGGGTTTCCGCGTCAACCATCCGCAACGATCTCAGGGACCTTACGGAAGCGAAACTCATAACCAGGACCCACGGCGGCGCTATTTCAAACTCAAAGGTCAGCCTTGAACCCCTGCCCGAAACCAAGGAATGCCACATGCACCGGCAGAAGGCGGCCATTGCCCGGCAGGCCGCCGCGATGGTGGACGACGGGGACATCATCGCCCTCTGCACCGGAACCACCACCATGGAACTGGCAAAGCATCTTACGGAAAAGAAAAAACTGACCATTGTCCTGAACGATATCAGGATCGCCGCGTTTCTGGAGGAACATACCGATTTTACCCTGTTCATGCTCGGCGGAATCATCCGGCGGGGATTTCATTACGTAAATACCAGCGGGAATCCCCTGCCCAGGATCAGTATCGATAAAGCGTTTTTTTCCTGCAACGGGCTGAGCGCCGCCATGGGGGCCACGCTTCCTGATTACAATCTGGCGGTAAACACCGCCGAAATTATCGGCCTCGCGTCCGAAGCGGTGCTCCTCTGTGACAGCAGTAAAATCGGAACCCTTGCCTTTGCCCAGATCGCCCCCCTGGAGAAGATCGGCACTATAATAATAGACAGTGACGCCGATCCCGGGGATGTCCGGGAACTGGGCAGCTGTGAAGGCTGCCAGATCATCATTGCTCCGGTACCGCCGCCGGTTCTGTAGCGGCTTATTCTATATTTAGAGAGGATTGTATGACAGACCAGGAAATTCTGAGCCACATTGACCACACCCTGCTTAAGGCCTTTGCTCCGTGGGAGGATATTAAAAAGCTCTGTGAGGAGGGTATCCGGTACAAGACCGCTTCGGTCTGTATTCCGCCGTGCTACGTCGAGCGGATCCGCGAAACCTTCGGTAAACAGATTCCCATCTGTACGGTTATCGGATTCCCGCTGGGTTACAACGTTACCCCGGCAAAGGTGATCGAAACGGAGATGGCCATTACCATGGGCGCCGCGGAAATTGACATGGTAATCAACATCACGGATGTCAAAAACGGCCGTTTCGACGCAGTGGAGCAGGAAATCAGGGCTGTCAAAAAAGCCGCCGGGAACCATATTCTCAAGGTTATTATCGAAGCCTGCTATCTCACGGATGAAGAAAAGGTAAAGATGTGCGAGATCATCACCCGGGCCGGGGCGGATTACATCAAAACATCCACCGGATTCGGCACCGGCGGGGCCACCATGGAGGATATTCTTCTTTTTAAGAAGCACATCGGCCCCAATGTAAAAATGAAAGCCGCCGGGGGCGTCAAAACCAAGGACGACCTGATTGCCTTCCTCGAGGCCGGCTGCGACCGTATCGGCACAAGTTCGGCGGTCTCGCTCCTGGCCGGCTCCGGAGCCGCTGGCTATTAAATAAAAAAAGCCGGATCTCATGATCCGGCTTTTTCAGTTTCTACTGTTCTTCCTTAACGATTTCGATCCTGATGCCTTCATTCTGGTCGGGCTCGTCCTTGGGCGGCACCGTTACCCTGAGAATCCCGTTCTTATACACCGCTTTGACGTTTTCCTGGGCGTATTTGTCCAGGGGGACAAAGTATTTCTGTTTTTCAATATCCTTTAATTTGAGCCGCCTCTTGAAGTAACGGATATTGTCGTCGGCCGGGTGTTCTTCACTGATTTTTGCCGAAAAAACCATGTAATCTCCCTGGAAAGAGAGACTGATGTCCTTTTCGTCAAACCCCGCCAGGGCAAACTCGAAAACCATGCTCCTGTCGCCGGTCATAAACACGTTCATGGGCGGATAGGAATAATTGGGATAATAATCCACATTTTCTTCAAACGGTCCCCGGTTGTTGGGGTCCTGACCGAACTGACTGAAATTCCGCTGGAATTCATCACTGAAATTCTGGGCTGCTTCAAAAATTTCGTCAAAAATCGTTCCCAGGTCAATATACCCTTTGCTGCCTTTCATATTAGGCTCCTTTGTTCCGGCCGTGCGGCCCGGTAATTTTGAACCCTCCTATGGAGCGGTTCCATGACAGGACAGATACATCCTATCACTGTATTTATAATATACTGGCTTACGGCAAATGAGACAAGCAATAAGGGGGAGCACAGAGCTGTAAATGCAGCAAGCACACAGGTATACCCATCCCTTCGGGGCCTGGCGCATAAAAAGGGAATTGGCTCCTCATCGGCCTGCGGCCTCGAAAGTCGCTAAATTCCCTTTTTATGCACCACCCGGCGTTTCCATTATGGCCGTATGCTTGCTGCCTTTACTTGCGGGGAGAAATTCTTTCCGGCGGGCTGCTCCCCCTGGCTTCAAACCTTCGGTTTTCCGCCACCCCCACTTCGGGTTCCTGGGATCAAATAACCTACCGTTAGGTATATTGGTCCGGCAGGACCCCCGGACCGGGTACTCACCAGACTTCTGTGCCGGGCGGCTTAAGAGCTAATGAATGGCGCAATGGCGGATAGACACCGCGTCTGATTCGTCCAGGATACGGGTTATCCGGGGCATGGCGGCGGGGATGAGGTGTTTTCGGATCAAATACACGATAAAGGATACAAGGAACATGCCCAGTACGCCGGCGGCGGCCCGGGCGCCGTCCCCGCTGCCGGGAACCAGCAGGCCGGTCAGCATAAACGCCGCGATAAAACCCAGCGCGGGGGGAAGTATGGCCGCCGCCGCCTGGAAGATGCTTGAACGGGCTGGGGTTTCTGTTTCCACCACCTGTCCCGCCGCAAGGGGGAGGTTATAACTATTCTCCGCGGTAAAGACCCGCTGATTTGATTTGCATTCCTGGTTCATACAGCCGAAGCAGCTTCCGATTTCTCCGCCCTTAATGGTAACGGCGGAACCTTCAATCCTGCTGATCCTGCCTATCTCCGTCATGGTCCGCCTCCGGAACGGCCAGCTGTACCGGTTCGATGGACCGGGCTTTTCCTTTGCCGTCAAGTTCGATAAATACTCCCTGCAGCTGCGGGGAGTCCCAGGCTTCCCGGGTCCAGTCCGGTACACCGCTCAGGTATTCTGCGATACGTACCTGGCTGTCGGATCCTCCCACGGAACTGATACTGCCGGTTCTTCCCGCGTCGGAAATGACCGCCGTTCCCCCGGGAAGGACCGCCGCGTCCGCGGTCTGTACCCTGGTATGGGAACCGATTACCGCGGAACACCGGCCGTCCGCCGCCCTGAAGAGGGTCTGTTTTTCGGCGGTGGCGGACGCGTGAAAATCAATGATAACAAAGGGTGTTTCCTGACTGAGTCGTTCCAGAAGCGACGGCAGCCGGGAAAAGGGATTTTCCCCATGGACACGGTTGAACCCGTTCTGGCCGAGGAGAACCGCTACGGCTATTTTCCTGTCCCCGGCTTTGAAAATCCGGGATCCGAATCCCGGAGCCGCGGGAACCAGATTTTCCGGCCGCAGGACATAGGGCAGCCGGTCGAGGTTCTGGACCAGGTCCTTTTTATAAAAACAGCATTCCCCGGTGGTAATGGTGTCTACCCCGAGTTTCCGGATATATCCCGCGTGGTTGCGGCCCAGGCCGTGGCCGCCGGTGGCGCCGTCGGCGCAGGCGATGGTGTAATCCACGGCGTAGCGCTTTTTGAGCTCCGGCAGCCCTTTTTTTAGGGCGTAAATTCCCGCTTTTCCGACAAGTTCTGCGATGTATAATATGTTCACGGTACGCTCCGGGACAGGACTAATGGAATCCCGTGGGTATGCTGGTAAAACCGTCATGCCCTTTCAGTTCCGAAAGCCGCCGCTCAAATTCCGCCGCCGCCCGGTAATCTTCCAGTTCCCGGCAGGCATCCCGCAGGTTGATCAAAGCGTCGGTATACAGGGGCACCAGGCTGACGGCCTGTTCAAAACAGTACCGGGCTTCTTCGTAGCTTCCTTCCACAAAATAGAGAACCCCGAGGTTGTTCCACGCGCTGGGATTTTCGTCGTTGCGTTCCAGGGCCGCCTGGTAGCATTCTTCCGCGGCGTCAAACTGCTCCATTTCATAGTAAATCAGCCCCATGGAAAGCCACGCGTCCGCCAGGGTTTCATCAATTAAGATCGCCTGGTTGAAACTGACCATGGCTTCGCTGTAATCGCCCGTCCGCTGCTGGGCAATACCGAGGTTAAGCCAGAGCAGGGGATTTCCGGGTTCCAGGATAAGGGCTTTGCGGAACAGTGGTATCGCATCATTCGGTCTGTTTGCTTCGGTCAACGTAATCCCTGAATTGTTCAATGTCGCTGCTGTTTCCATCATACCCCTCCTTAATTAAGTATACGCATTTACCAGGAACAGGGCCAGTAAAAAGGCAGCGCCGGTTATTGATTTCCCGTATTCAGCCCCGATGCTCTCCGATGCCGAGGCGGCTTAAAAAACCCTGCACGGCTATGTAATTGCTGTCCCTGTGGTAGGCTCCGTTCCGGTAATACCGTACATAGGGAATTTCCCGGTTATTGTAGGTATTCTCCTTAAAAGCCATGAATTCATCGAACCACGGTTCCTTATCGTATTCGATATAGTAAATAGCCGCTCCCCGGGGGTCGGCTTCCGCCGCTTCTGCCTCGGCTTCGCCGAGGTAGGACCGCATAGCCGTCCATTGGGGGCACCAGCTCTGGGTCAGGATAATCGCCGCCATGGGGGCCGCCTCCAGGAGTTCCCGGGGAAAATCCCCGTTTTCCATGGCGGACCTGCATTCGGCTTCGGTCAGTTTTCGTATCATGATTTTAATGATACAATAAATAAACACTTTATGTTATATTTAATTACATACAATTTGAATTTTAAGCTAATTTCGAAACTCGGTTAGTTTTCAAATTAGCTGTACAGAAAGTGTGATGAACACGCTTTCTGTACGACATTCAAGGAAGTGATTTCAAAATATGGTATTTTGAAATCACCCCTTTTACCCGGGAGTTTGGCCTATGCCTGATTGCAAGATCGGAGAAAACAAAAAACACTGCAACTGCACCTATCCCTGTACACGGAAGGGCCTGTGCTGTGACTGTGTCGCCTACCACCGGCGCTCCGGGGAAATTCCGGCGTGTTATTTCGGGCCGGAGGGGGAAAAGAGCTACGACCGTTCCGTGGAGAATTATCTTAAAACAAAAGGGCGGTAATATTCCGCCCCCGGTTGAATGATCCGCCGGATGTGATATATTTAAATTAAAGAAGAAACCTGTGAGAGAATTAAACGAGTATACCGAGTCAACTTCAGAATATGAACTGTTTTCCCATATATACGACAGGATCCTGGGAAAGGAAATAACCACCTTTTCGGCTCTTAAGGAATATATGGCTCCTATTCTCAAGGATAAACGGACCCATCCCGTGGTTATGCGCGGGTTTGAGCTGATAAAATGCCTCAACTGGGGGTTCTTTTCGGGGATTTCCAAGGAAACCCACCGGAAAATCTGGCGGGAACTGGTTATTCCCGATCAGCATTTCCCCGACGCGGGCAATCTCAAGCGGACTATTTCCATCTCGAACCTGTACGTTGCCATGCTCGACATCCATGGGTATACGAAATTCTGCCAGGATTCCCGGAAAAACCTTTCCATGCTCCATACCCTGGATAAAACCATAAACAACGAAATCAGGAAGATTTCCACCCAGTGTTCCGCGGTGAGCCAGCGGGAGCGGGGGGACGAAATCGTTCTGGTGTCGGCGTCCGCCACGGATGCCATCACCGCGGCCCTGAGTATCATCGATTACTTTGCCATGACCAATGTGGTCAATGATCCGGCTATTTCGACCCAGCGCACCGGAGACGCGGAAATTCTCCCGGTATTCAAGATTTCAGCGGGTATCGCCGGCGGCAATACCTCCATCCCGCTGATCGTCACCGAAGCGGGAAATCTGTCGGGATTCCTCCTCAATACCGCCGCGCGGCTCCAGGCCCGGGCCAATGAGCTGTCCCCCAAGGAATCCCGGGTGATGATCACCAAGCAGGTGTATATCAACTACGCCAAGGAAAATTCCGTAACCAAGAGTCCCATCTGCCGGAGCAACGCGGTGTACTTCTTCGATACCGGGCTTATTGAGTTCAAAGGGGTTATGCTCCCCACCTGCGAAGTGGTGTTTAAGAAGGAAGAACGGTACAAAGAGAAATTCAGCGAGGAAATGAACAAGCTGTATACTTCCATCCGGGAATCTCTCTGGGAACAGAAGGTGTACCTGGATCTCATGGACGTAATCGCCAAAACCGCGGCGGTGATGCCCCAGTTCAAGGTGGTTCCGAAAAAACCCATCAACGGTATCGCGCTGTTCACCAACGATTCGGTAATGCAGCTGTGCAGGATCGCCATAAAGGCGTACCTCCAGGATGAGGACTACCCCTACGCGGTGGAGCTTCTCCGGGAGTTTATCGCTATCATGGAAGAGATTCCGGGGTTTGACCGGCTTATCCTGGATTATACCGGGGGTATCGCCGAAAAATACGAAATGCTTCTCAAGAACTACGAGGCGGCTATCGATAAGCAGGTGGATGAAAAAATCACCACTATTTTTACGGGAAATCACCTTAAAACGTATTATGCCGCCAAAAACGGGGTGGCGATTTACGAGAAGATGCGGACCATTGCCCGGAAGAGCCCCGGAATAGCCAAGAAAAAGGTCCTCTGGTATACCCTGATCAAGCAGAACAAGGACCGGATGACCCTGACGATCTATTCCGGTAAAAAATAAACCCGCTGCCGGCTGTTACAGGTTTTTGCTGACCAGATCCGCCACCGCCGCGGCGAGTTTCCGGTGATCCTCCGGATCCAGGTGGATACCGTCGGCCTCACTGGAGACAATAATCTTCCCCGCGTCCAGAAAAAGCGCCCCGCATTCCCCGGCCATGGGACCGTACCATTGGGACAGTTCCGCGGACAGCCGGTTGCTGTCCCCGAAGATATGGCCCAGCGCGGACGACCGGGCGGTGGGAGGCGGGCAGATCATGAGAACCTTCGGGCTTTCCCCGCCGGGTCCGGTCCGGGAATCCCGGATAATCTCCGCCATGCGCTGGGCGCTCCGGGCAATGTCCCATGCCGTAGGATTGAACCGGGGTTTCAGGTCGTTGGTGCCCAGCATGAACACCACCATGTCGATGGGCCGGTGGCTGTTGAGTATGGGCAGAAGCTGTTCCAGTCCGTTCCTGCCGCCTTCAACCGGGTCGTCCCGGCTCACGGTTCTGCCTCCCAGGCCTTCTTCGACAATCCAGTACGCCGGGTCGTCCTCCGGAGCGCCCTGATTGAGCAGCTGTTTTAAAACCATGGGCCACCGGGTTTTGTGGTCGTACCGGCCTCCGGTGCGGGGGTCGTGGCCCCAGGTATTGGAATCTCCGTAACACAGTATGGTTTTCATTGCTATTCTCCTTGGATTTTACCGCGACTTTCCGACGTTATTTTTTATGCAGCGGCTGCTGATAACGCATAACGAACAGAAAGGACTTACCGGCCGGCAAATCTGCTGTCCGTACAGCACCAGCAGGGCATTGATCCGCTTCCAGTATTCCCGGGGAAGGATATTCCGGAGGACCTGTTCCGTGATGTCCGGCGCGCCGGTGGACACCCATCCGGTCCTGTTGCTTATCCTGTGGACGTGGATATCCACACAGATAGCGTCCATGTCAAAGGCTTCCGTCAGGACCAGGTTGGCGGTTTTCCGGCCGACCCCGGGCAGGGCCAGCAGGGCGTCCATGTTAGCGGGAACCGCGCCGTTGTATTCCGCGATCAGGATGGCGGCGATTTTTCTGAGGCTCGCCGCTTTGGTCCGGTAAAAACCCGCGGGATAACAGAGTTTTTCCGTTTCCTCCTCCGTGAGGGCAAGAATTTTTTCCGGCGAAGGCGCTTTGCCGAGAAGGGCTTTGGACGTTTCCAGGGTAACCGCGTCTTTGGTACGGAGGCTCAGGATGGTGGAAACCAGCACCGCCCAGGGATCCCGGCGGTATTTTTCCGCCAGGGCGGTTACCGACGGATCCAGTTCCGTCGGATTATAATCCGCCTGATCCGTGTCCGAGCCGCCGGCTGTCCGCGCCGCGAGAAAATCCCAGCGCCAGGCTTCCAGGTCGGAAAAAATAGCTTTCCAGTCCGGGGCAGCCCCGGTATTTCCCGGTTTTTTTTCCTTTCGCGGCATGGCTCAATCCTTTTCCAGGAGACATACCGCCAGGGCTTCCACGGCGGCGCCTTCTCCCACGGGACCCAGGCCTTCATTGGTTTTTCCCTTGACAAAAACCGCCGCGGGGTCGGCTTCCAGAACCGCCGCCAGGGACGCGCGGATAGCCTCACGGTGGGGCAGGATTTTCGGTTTCTCGCAGCTTACCACACAGTCCAGGTTTACCATACGCCAGCCCAGGGCTGTGACCCTGGCATAGGCTGTCCGGAGCAGTTCCATGGAATCCGCGTCCTTCCAGGTATCATCCGACGGGGGGAACATTTCCCCGATATCCCCCAGTCCCGCGGCGCCAAGGAGGGCGTCCGTGACGGCGTGGGCCAGAACATCCCCGTCGGAATGGCCCAGCTCCCCGGATTCCGCGGGCAGTTCGGCCCCGCCGAGGAGGAACCGGCGGCCCGGCGCCAGCCTGTGGAGATCCCGTCCCAAGCCGATCCGTATCATAGCTGCTCCTTTTCGGGCAGATCCTGCGGAAAGGTAATCTTCCGATTGCCGCTTTCCCCGGGAATGCTTGCCACTTTGCCGATAAACTCTCCCCATACTTCGGCGTCGTCGGTATATTCGATACCTTCGGAGATCTCCCGTTCAGCGGCGCCTTCATGGGCGCGGAGAATATCCGGAAAGGCAAAACCCTGGGGCGTTTGGGCGGTTCCCATGGAAGACCGTTTGGGATGGCGGATAACGAAACCCGCGCTGTCGGTTTCCTTGGGTGTTTCGATGAGGGGGACCAGGGGCACCACCGCCCGGTACTGTATGACGGTCTCCATGGTCCGGCAGATCAGGTCCCGGCTGACCCAGGGGCGCGCGCCGTCGTGGATCAGAACGTGGCTTACCGGATACGCCGCGAGGAGGGAAAGGGCGTGGTGCACCGATTCCCGCCGGGAGAGTCCTCCGGGTACAAACAGCAGTTTCGGAGATGAGTTCTGGGCTGTCAGATGCGGTGGGAGGGCTTTCCGGGCGGCAAATTCACCCTGTTCCGGGTCCGGAGGAACGGTAATAACAATATAGGAGATCCCGGGAACGGAAGCGAACGCGGTAACCGCCGCTCCGAGGACTGTGAGAGGATTCCCCGGAGAACCGCCGGCGGCGTCATTCAAACAGCGGTATTCCTTTTTGACTCCCCCCATTCGGCTGGAGGCTCCCGCGGCGCAGATTATTGCCGCAAAAATAGGATCCACCGCGGAACCGGTTATTTCGATTCCAGCCGGGTAAAGATCATGGTTTCGACTTCTTCCTTTGGTTTTTTGAGGGAGAAGGAAATCTCATCTTCCAGCAGCTTCAGCGCGGAGTCATACAGTTTCCGTTCCAGGATGGGGAGTTCCTTGACCTTGCTGCGGTGGTACAGGGACCGGACTATGGTGGCAATGTCCATGACGCTCCCTTTTTTGAGCAGGTCCAGATTCATCTGGTACCGCAGTTTCCAGTCCGAAGGAATCGGTTCGTAATCTTCACTGATCAGTTCCAGAGCCCGGAGGGCTTCGTCCTTGGGAACAATTGCCCTGATTCCCAGCTCAACCGCCTTGTCCACTGGCACCATAATGGTCATGTCCGATACTTCGAGGTAAATCACATAGTAAGGAATTTTTTCGCTTTTGAAATCCTTTTCCTGAATCGAAAGGATTACCCCCACTCCCTGGCTGGGATACACTACTTTTTGATCAACCTGAAAGGCTTTGGTCGCTTTGCTCATAAAGTAATATTATAGCACATAAAAAGGTAAATGTGAATGGGGCGGGGGAGCAGAAAGTCTTTCAATCCGGAAAGCACCCGGGGATACGGTGCCGCAGGCCGACAGGGAGCCATACCCTCAGGACTCAGACAGGACCCCCGTATCCGTTATCCCCATGCTTCTTTGTTGTTCTCCGGTAAAGCGGGCGCCCTGAGGGCCACCCCCGGCAGGGGTTTGAATGCCTTAAACGAGAAATATTTGAAGGGATGAATGTCCAAGGCATTGGGAAACCAGCCGTCCAGTTCATCCATATCGATAATATTCAGGGCAGGGCTGTACGAGACGGGGAGCACCGTTCCCCGGTCCAGAAGCAGTTCCTCCGCTTCCGCCAGGGTCTTCCACCGGGCTTCTCCGTCCTCATACATGGATTTATCCATCAGCGCTTCGTAATCATCGTCACTGAAGCGGGCGTCATTGAGGTTTGAATCCCTCCGCCACATCTGGAGGAATGTATAGGGATCCGCGAAGTCGCCGATCCAGGTGGAAAATCCCACTTCGTAATCGTTCTGTTTAAGGGTCTGGAAATACAGCGCGTAGGGAACAACTTCGACCTTTACCGGAATCCCGAGTTTTTCCTTCCAGGTGGTAGCCATAAGTCCCGCCACCCGGGACGCTTCCATGGACGGGGTGATCCGTATGACCAGTTCGGGCAGTCCGTTCCCGCCGGGATAACCCGCTTCCTCCAGGAGGTTTTTAGCCTCGTCAATTTCCGGGCCGGTTACACCCTTGATTTCCGGGTATCCCGGTATGGGATAGATAAGGGTCTGGGCGGGAAGGTAGTGGCTTTCCCTGATTTCTTCCCAGGGAAGGGAAATGGAAAGGGCCTTCCGCAGCCGGCGGTCGCCCCAGGGTTCCCGGGCGGACCGGATATAATAATAATGGGTGGCGAACATGGCGTTCACAATGATTCCGCTGCGGTCGCTCAGGGCTTCGATATTCACATCCCCGGAAATCCACCGGGCTTCCCCGGTGTTCCACAGGGACGCCGCCTCATCGGCGTCGTCGGAGAACCGTATGATGATCTGTTTAAGGCTCACCCGGGGAGCGTCCCAGTACAGTTCGTTCCGGGCGAGGACGAGTTTGTCTTCATCCTGATCGACAATGTAAAACGGGCCGTTGGACACCGGCGGCTTGGCGGACCAGTCCTCGGAGGTCACCATGGTGGGGTGTATGGGGCTGAAGGAATGGTGGCACAGCATGCTGGGGAAAAAGGATGCCGGCGAATTGAGCCGCACCACCAGGGTACGGTGGTCCTTTGCTTCTATGCCAACTTCCGAGGCTTCTACCCGTCCCAGACGGTAATCCCGGGCGCCTTCAATGACATCGAAGAGGGAGGAGTAGGGTGAATCCTTTGCCGGGTCCAGCAGGGAGATCCAGGCGGAACGGAAGTGGTCCGCCATAACCATGTCGCCGTTCCAGTACTGGGCGTTTTCACGGATGGTGAAGGTCCAGACTTTTTTGTCCTCCGACAGCTCCCAGTCCGCCGCCAGGGCCGGCACCGGTTCCATGGTAAAGGGATGGTAGGAAAAAAGTCCTTCATACAGGGCGGTAAACAGCTGGGCTTCGCTGGCCAGATAGGATTTTCGGAAATCCAGTTCCACTTCGTTCTTAGAGAAAACAACGGTTAATTCTTCCCGGTTCCGTACTTCCGGCCGGGTTTCCGCGGAGGGCGGCCCTTCCTCGGGAATACCGTCACCAGGGCGGGGTAATTCCGTGCCGTCATCGGGTATCGGCTCTTCCCGGGGCGTACTGGTACATCCCGCCAGCAGGGCAAAGCCCATGAACAAAACAAAGATGGTACCGCATATTCTGTTACCGATGGTCAGGCTTCTGCCCGGTGCTGATTGTTTCAATTGATACTCCTCGTGCAGGCACAAACCGGACTGCCCTGTATACCGGACCTGTGTTATGTGGTAAGGCCCAGCCGCCGGAGCTGCTCTTCCTCTTCTTTCTGGGAAGTGTATTCGTGGCGTTTTTGGTTTGCGCTGATAATTGCGTTCTTTATAGTAGAGAGTTCAGGTTTTATTCCCTTTACTTTATCCCGGATTTCCGGATCCGCAGAAGCTTTGAAGTAATCGTCCAGGGCGGAGAGGGTCCGGTGCATGTTCTGTACTTCCTTGACAGACCGGTCGAGGAGGGCCAGCAGCTGTTCATCTTCCATGGATTCGAACCGGCTCGTATTGCCGCTGCGGATGCTGAAGTTCCCCAGGGTCCGTACTTTTTTTTCCAGGTCCTGGCGGAGATTGTAGTAGTTTACCCGCTCCTTGGTAGTGGTACCCCGTACCGGGTCGATGAACTGCAGATCGTATATAATCGGTTCCGGTTCCTTGTTCATCATCTGCTGCATAAGGCGTTTCACCTTGTCCCAGAAGCTGTTCTTCATGCTTTCCATGAGTTCGTTGTTTTCGTCTATTTTCAGCAGAATATCCGCCACAGTGTTGGAGGTAGTACCCAGGGACCGCAGTCCGTCGATGAGGAACAGCTTAAAGGAAACCTGCTTCTTCTGGATCTTGGGTTTGCTGTCCGGGATGGCGAGATTTTTCAGAACCTCGTCCCGCAATGCTTTACCGTTTGACGAGTAATCTTCTTTGAAAATTTCTTCTATAATATCGGGATAGTACGGTTTGCCCCCCAGGGCCGCGGTATATTTCTTTTTTATCTGGGAAATGATGTCGTTTTTTCTGGCCATGGCATGGGCGGGATCGATATTCAGGGTGTTGAGAATCTTGATCCGGATTTCGTATTTCAGGTTTTCCCGGTGGTAATCGGCGATTTCCTTAAGGAGCCGGATGATGCTGGTGGTCGATTTATCAAGGTCCTGGAGGGAATCGTTTACCAGCGTCCATGAAAACTGATCCACCCCGGGTTTTACGGAATCGATGATCTCCGAAAGGGCCCGGGTATTGGCGTTGGCGGAACTGTTGGTGAACCGCGTCCAGTCGATGTATTTGACCAGCCCCAGGATGCGTTTGATCCTGTCCATGGTGAGGAATTCAGCGGAAAATTGGTAGAAATTAACGAGAAAGTCCAGCTGGTTGTCGTAATTTGAAAGGCGGATACTCAGCTCTTCGACTTTTTTTGATTCGCTCATATCCTCGGCGGAGGGAATTTCAATTTCCCCTATTTTAGCCTCATGTTTGTAGGGGTCTTCCTGGAGAAAGGCTTTTTTGAGCAGAATCTGGTAGATGCTTGAAAATGCAGAATGAAAAGTCCGGAATTCTTCCTTCAGACGGGACAATTCAGTCTTTTCCAGCCAATCGTGCCGGGCCGCCAAAGCCTGGCTCAGGGCATCCTGATACGCGCGTAAATCATCCATTCCGATAATAGTATGATGCAAATTCACAATTAAAGCAATCTATGGTCCCGCTGCATACCATTAATATGGAAATATACCGCGTTTTTTGTGGTTTCCCGGCACGATTCCGGTCAGCGGGTTTTTTCTTTCTCCTGTGCTGTGCCATACTGGCCCTCTGCGGCTGCGGGGAGCCGCTGCTGTCCGATTCGTTCCGCCTGGAGCTGCCGGTCCTGCCGGTGGAATGGACGGAAATCCTCGGCAGGCCCCGGTGGCGGATTGAATGGATCGGCCGGGACGGTACGTGGCGGCAGGAAGAAACGGATTTCCCGGAGAATCTCCGGATCGGAGTTATGGCGGAATGGGCCAGCCCTGTCGCCGCTTATCCATATTGGCCGGAGGCAGGGCTTAATCCCGGGGATTTTTACCCCGCCGGCGCCCTGTTTCCCTTTGACCGGGAGGGCGGCGCCATTGTTCTGACCTGGGACGGCGGCGTCCCGGCGGTTTTCTACCGGGAACTTGCCCGGCTGGATCCGGATACCCGGAAACCCGAGTATTTCGACTGGCCCCGGTTCCGTGAGGTCCTGGCTTCGCCGGAAACAACCCTCAGAACCGATCCCTGGCTTGCGGACTGGCGGCTCATAGCGGAAAAAACCGTACAAAGCGGATTCGACCGGAGGCGTATTGTATCCCGGTACCGCGGTTCCACTACGGCCTTTCCCCCGGACGAAGGCCCCTGGGCCTGTCCGTCGCCGTTTGCTCCGGAAATGACGGCCCTCGAAGAGGGCGGGCTGGAACTTCCCACCGCGGCGGGAATCGATACCTATGTTTCTTACCGGGGGATCATACGCTGTTCGGAAGGCGTCTGGGCCTGGTTTCCCCGGCCGTAGATCCCGGAAGCACGAAACGCGGGGATCGTATACTGCGGTTATCCTGGCTGATTCCATGAGCCCCCTTGTGGCAGACTGCCTGTTTTTATAGACTGGATAATGATGGATAAGCAGAAGGTCTTGTTTTTCGCGGTGGCCGGGGCAGTTCTCCTGGCAATAATAGGCATTTTTATTTCCTATCCCCGCCTGTCCCCGGCGCCGCCGGAACCTGATGGGATTTCCGCGTCCTCGGCGGTGCTTATTCCTGAGATATTCATTGTCTCCGGGGAGGTTCCCCTCTGGTTTGAACTTGCCCCCGGCGGTCCCCGGCGGATCGATTCCCCGGAGAATGCGGCTCTGGTTGATTTTTCTCCCTGGCCCCTTTCCCGCCATATAACTTCCATGGACGCCGCGGAAAACAGGCTGGTGATGGCGTCAAACCGGAGCGGCTTTCTTGTGAGTGTTCCCTGGTCCGAAGACCGGATTGCTCTGTTCCGCATAGCCGACGAGAATTACTGGTCTGATTATACTGTGGCATCGGTTTTCTCACTCCGCGGCCGCTCCTGCATCCTCCTGTATCGGGACGATTTTTTTACCGAACCCGGTCAGAAACTCCCGGATCCGCGGGCTTTCTACCTTTCCCGGGAAAGTCCTGCGCCTGTGGCGGTTGATATAGGGGCATTCGCGGACCAGCCGCCGGATGAGGGCTGGGATATAGAAAGTCTCCAGCGGGGAAACGATGGTTTCTGGTATTACCGGGCCGTTCAGAAGGATAAGGCCCAGGGGATACGGTCCTATTACCGGACCGCGGATCTCGAAACCCCTGGGGAAGCCTGCTCCAGCGCGGCTTTTATCAATGCCCAGACTCCCCTGCATTGGCAGGACGCTCCGGGGCTTCTGCGGCCGGTTCTTGAGGCCGCCGCGGAAATGCTCGGCTCCGGGGCCGTTTCGGTCGCCGAAATTATTTCCCCGGATTGGGATGGAACACAATACTTTATTCTGGGAACGTCGGCGAATACCGGAGAACAGGAGTTTATCCAGACCTATGTATACCATAGCGCCGGCGGCAGTTTGGCCATCCTGCCTGACGGCCGGGGCCGGTATATCCGCGGGGATACATCCGGCGGCGGGTACCGGAGCGCGGCATTTTCCCTTCCCCTGCTGCCGGACAATTACGTATACACCGGTTTTGCTCTTTCGGGGCCGTCCCTCATCGCGGCCTGGGAGGAACAGCAGGGGCTTTCGGTGGGAGCCGCGGGATTTATGGTTATCAATGATCCGGGGGAAAAGCTTTTTGCGGAATAAGAAAACCGGGGCCGTGCAAAGCACGGCCGGCTGTGGTATAGTTTGGGTATGAGAAGAATAGCTGCGTTTTTTTCCGTTGTACTGCTGGGAATGGCGATTCCCCATCTTCCGGCGGTATCCGCGGCGGAAGGCTTTTTCGATAATTTGTCCTGGTCCCTCCAGGCTTCCATGCTCATAATTCCCGAAGACAACGGCCTCGAAGGGGATCCCTCGCCGATCCTCGGATCCATGGGCGGGGGTGTTTCCTATTCATTTTACGATTTTTTTGCTTTGGAAGTAACGCTGGATTTTTACGGTACCCATTACGGATTTCCCGATTCCGTTGACTGGCCCGTTCCGTACGCTATAGAAAACCGGTCGACCCTGGTTATCGGATCTATCTTAGGCGTACAGGCCGTTTACCGGGCGAATTTTACCGATAAAATCCGCCTCAGGGTCTATGGGGGACCTGCGGCGGATCTCCGGCTCTGTCTCATAGCCAGCGGGCTTGAAGGCGCGGACCGGGATGATGCGTCCAGTCAGACCGATAAAATTGTCTCATATTTTTGGGAAAAGGGGCGCTGGTTTTATCCTGTTGCCGGTGTGGGCATGGATTTTACCGTAACGGAAAAAATTCTCGCGGGGTTTGATCTCCGGGCATGGTTTCCGGTATACAAGCTGTGGACCGGCGAAGACCTTCCCGGGGTAGAAGGGTGGCGTTTCGCTGCGGGACTCCGGGTGACCTTCCGCTGATCATCCCGGATGTCCCCTCTTTCAGGGCAGCAGTTTATCCAGTTCAGGTTTGTTGAATCCCACCACAATTTTTCCGTTGATTTCGACCACCGGTACCCCCATCTGGCCGCTCTTATTGACCATTTCCTGGGCCTTTACCTGGTCTTTTCCCACATCATATTCAGTGAATGCCACCTGTTTTCCCCGCAGGTAATCCTTCACCATGGTGCAGTACGGACACGTCTGGGTTGAATATACGGTAACGTTCATAAAATCCTCCATATATATTCTTATATATATGTTACTCATTCCTGTTTTTGAAGTCAAATTTGCGGAAAATACCCTGGCTATATTTAATTTTATATTATAAGATTTTTTTATTACTATTCCGCTGCCATTCATCCGGATTGGCCGCGGTCGGACAAATATGTATTACCAATTAACCAGGGAGGAAAGCCGTGGATTTTGACACAGTAATCAACCGCAGGGGAACGGGTTCCATAAAATGGGACAGCCTTCACGAAGCCCCGGGGAAACCCGATGTAATTCCCCTCTGGGTAGCGGATATGGATTTTGCCTCGCCCCCGGAAATGGTTACAAAGATACAGGAACGGGCGGCCCATCCCATTTATGGCTATATGGCGGATCCTCCGGGCTTTTTTGAAGCCCTCAGGGACTGGTACCGCGGCCAGTACGGTGTGGACCTGGAACCGGAGAGCCTTCTGTCCGGGCCCGGTACGGTGCCGTCCATGGGAATCCTGGTCAGGACCTTCTCGGAACCGGGGGACAGCATTCTGGTGCCGACCCCGGTATACTATCCTTTTTATACCGCCGTTGAAAGCAACGGCCGCCGGATTCTGGAGGTTCCTCTTACTTTGAACGGGAACGGCCGGCTCGAATTTTCCGCGGACCGGGTTGAGGCGGTTCTGTCCGGCGCCCGGGAAAAGGGGATCCGGGTCCCCATGCTCATGTTCTGCTCCCCCCACAATCCCGGGGGAACGGTTTGGAAAAAGGATGAACTGGAAAGTATCCTCGCCCTGGCGAAAAAATACGATATGGTTGCGGCCTGCGATGAGATCCACGGGGATTTCGTCCACACCCCCGGCGGGTTCGTCTCCATGGCGGATTTTCCGGAATTCGCGGACCGGGTAGTCGTTTTCTCCGGGGCCAACAAAACCTTCAACCTCGGGGGGCTCCATGTTTCCCACTTTGTCGCCCGGGATGAAAACCTCAGGGAACGTATCCGGGAGGGGCTTAAGGCCGCGGGCCACAGCGTGGCGAATATTTTCTCGGTAATTGCCGTGGAAAACGCCTACCGGTACGGCGCGCCCTGGCTCGCGGAACTGAAACCCTATCTGCTCGGCAATATTGACGCTGCGGTGGAAAAAATCAACCGGGAGATTCCCGGTGTCCGGGCGTACCGGCCCGAAGGAACCTATCTGATCTGGGCGGACGCTTCGGAGCTGGTTTCCGCCGCGGGATACGCTGGCGACATGGAACTCTGCGCCGCCCTGGAAGAAGAGGGCAGGGTGAAGTTCACCCAGGGAAGCCTTTTCGGCGCCGGCGGCCGGGGCTTTATCCGGATCAATACCGCCTGCCCCCGGTCTCTCCTTATGGAAGGCCTGGACCGGCTTAATGCCTGGGCTTCGGCCCGCATGGGGTAGCCGTCCCGGGAGGGGGCTGCCGTTTCAGCCCCGGCCGGAAGCGGTGACTTCCGGGGAATTGTCGTTTTTCAGGGCCCGTTCCCGGGAATTCTGGCGCTTTTTGAATTCCAGATAATCCCACCGGGTTACGATTCCGACGAGTTTGTTGTCCTCCACAATGGGAAGGTGTCCTATATGGTTGCGGTAGAAAATCCGTTCCACCTCCCGGATGCTGATGGATCCGTCGGACGCGATAACCTTGCGGGTCATATAGGCCTTTACCGGGGAGTGCATCTGTTCGGCTTTTCTTCCCTTCATAATATCCCGGAGACTCAGGAACCCCTTTAGTTCTCCCTGGCCGTTCAGCACCGGTACACCGGTGAGGTCGGCTTCTTCAAGAAAACGGGACGCTTCCATCAGGGTCATTTCCTCACGGATGGTGCGGAATTCCCGGGTCATGATGTCCCGGGCTCTGGTTGCGGGAGTCAGGGATTGTTCGAGGTACGAACAGAAGTCATCGTAGAATACCGGCCCTTCCTGGTTTTCAATCTTTGCGGAACCCGCCATCTGGTGTCCGCCGCCGCCGTATACGCTGAGCAGTTCATGGAGGTCGATCCGGATTTTCTGGCTCCTGGCGATAAGCAGGATGGTTTTCGTTTTGGCAATGCAGAAGACCGCGAAGTACGCGTCGGGATCTTCAATGTCCATGATTTTTTCGACGATCGCCGCGAGGCCGGGAATGTTTTCTTCAAGTTCCATGTAGCTCAGCAGTATGGAATGTCCCTGGATGTCCGTACGGGTTACCGTCCGGAGAAGACCGTGGAGGACCGCGATCTGTTCCTCTTCCTTTATTGTTTCCAGGAATGACTTTACCAGTTTAAGCGATGCCCCCATGTCCAGGAGATAGGCCGCTACCTCATAATCCTCCCGGCAGACATTCTCGTAGATGAGCCTTCCCGTATCGGCGTAGATTCCCGTAAGAGCAATGGTGGCTTCTTCGGGCGCGAGGGGAATCCCCCGGTCCATGGCCATTTTTCCCAGGAAGGATGTATTTGCGCCGAAGGGTTTGCCTTCAAGTCTGGCCCCCAGAATATCGCAGTTTTCCGTGGGATGGTGGTCGAAAATCAGAATTGAAGGGTCGGGATTCCGGATATGGCTGAAGTATTCCTTTACCCGGTCGGCGGTGCAGGTATCCACAATAATGACGTTTTCTATGGACTCTTCCTCAATTTCTTTGGGGTTCATGAAATCAAAGAAATCCTGGTACATGTTGTACAGGTTCCGGGCCGCGGGATGAATAAGCCGGCTTTTGACCAGCCGGTATCCGGGGTATAGTTTCTTTACCAGAATAAGGGATCCCAGACAGTCAAGATCCATATTCGTGTGGCCGAACGCAATATCCATGGCTATCTCCCGATGTATACCAATAAGATATCTTTAATATACACTTTATTTCCCCCATAACCGGCGGTTTTTCGTTCCGCAGTGTGAATTTCATGTTCCGGAGCGGGTTTATCTCGCGGTGAGATCCCGAACGACCCGGGATGCCATAATGAGGCCGGCCGCCGGAGGGACAAAGGCCGTGCTCCCGGGGGTGGTTTTTCCCGGCCTTTTTTGGTCCCCGAAGGCCGCCGCGGTCAGCGGATCCGGTTTTACCGGCGGTTCCCGGGAGTATACCACGGTGAGTTTTTCGATTCCCCGGTTTCTCAGCTCCCGCCGCATCACCCGGGCCAGAGGGCATTCGGATGTCTCATGGATATCCGCGATTTCCAGCCGCGATGGATCGAGTTTGTTCCCGGTCCCCATGGAACTGATAATGGGAATCCCCAGGTCCCGGGCCCGGAGAATGAGTTCAATCTTTGAGGAAACCGTGTCTATGGCGTCGACAATATAGGAAATACCCCGGGAAAGGAGTTCCTCTCCGGTTTCGGCGGTAAAAAACAGTTCGTGGGTTTCAACCGAAGCTTCAGGGTTGATGTCGAGGATACGGTTCTTCATGGCCGCTGTTTTGGGTATACCCAGGTTTGAGTGCAGGGCAATAATCTGCCGGTTTATATTCGACCGCTGGACCGTATCGCTGTCCACCAGGATGAAGGATCCGATCCCCGACCGGGCCAGGGCTTCCGCGGCGGCGGACCCGACCCCGCCCAGCCCGAACACAGCCACCGCCGCGTTCCGGAGCCGCTCCATGGCCTCCCTGCCGAGGATACTCTCGGTACGGATAAAAGATTCGTCCATACAATAAGCATAGCAAATTGCCGCTGTCCCTGTCACGGCACCCGCGGTATGCATGATCCGGCAATGCAGCCGGTCCCGGTTCCGTTACCAAGAACCCGAAGAGAGGGTAGCGTAAGACTTGCCGGCTGGGGCGGCACGTCTTTTTGAAGTTTTGCGGAGCAAAACTCCACACAAAATGCGGCAAGGCTGGAGCGAGGGGTCGTGTCCTTCGGAAACGCGCAGCCCGCCATGGAAAGGCCGCACCGAGCCGGTTGAGCCGGAAAGTACCCGGGCCGTAATGGTAAACCCGGGTGCTTTCCGGCTTTGAAGACGCGGTGCTCCCCCTTCGATGCTTGCGGTCCCGCCTTTGGGCGTATACAATGCGGATATGGATACCAGCAATTCCCCGGAAAACCGGAACGTTTACATGAAGCCTTGGCCGGACCTGGAGCGATACGCCCGGTCTGTGGAACTTTCCTCCGGCGGGGATACGCTTTTTCTGTACGATACGGGCTCCGGCCCGGCGGGCGCTCCGGCGGTGGTGATGGTCCACGGTCTGGGGGACGAAGCCGATTCCTGGCGCCACATTATTCCGCTGGTGGCGCCATGGCACCGGGTGATTGCCCTGGATCTGCCGGGATTCGGCCGGTCGAAAATCCGGGGCCCGAGCACGCTGAAAAAACACGCCGCCGCGGTACGGACGGCGGCCGGTTTGTTCGAAGGGCCCGGGGTGCTGGCGGGCAGTTCCATGGGGGCGGTGATCGCCGAAACGGCGGCTTTTGCGGATCCGGTAAAATTTCCTGGTACGGTGCTTTTTGACGGATGCTTTCCCGCATCGTCGGGACTGCCGGCTGGGCTTGGTTTAATGGCTCTGCCGGCGCTGGGAAAAAAATGGTACCGGGCCTTCCGGAGTGATCCTGACGCGGCGTACCGTTCTCTGGAACCGTACTACCGGGATTTGTCCGCCCTGCCGGAAGCGGACCGGACGTTCCTGCGGGAGCGTGTCATGGACCGGGTGGAAAGCCGCCTCCAGGAGCGGGGATACTTTTCGTCCCTGCGGAGCCTCATCGGAACGTACCTGTTTTCGGGTCCCCGGTACGGGAAGTTTGCGGCCTCGTATCCCGGAAAAATGCTGCTTCTCTGGGGGGAGGATGACCGCGTAATGCCCCGGGATGCTTCCGGGAAGCTGCGGGAAATCCGGCCCGATGCCGGGTTTGAGCTCATCCCGAACGCGGGTCATCTGCCCCAGCAGGATAATCCCGCTGCCGCGGCGGAAAAAATTCTCGGATTTATCCGCCGGCTGTGATCATTCTTCCCGTGCCGGCGGATTTTAGGGATTGTCCTTGATGTACTGTTCTTTGGCGGTTCTCCTCTGGGCTATAAAGTCCCTGAAGGATTCCACTGAACTGTTGATGAGCCGGTCCGGGCTTGCCCCGGCTTCCTTTAGCAGAAGTTTTGCTTTGGTAAAGTTTCCCACGTCTTCCCAGTAATGGGCGTCGCTGCCGCAGCACAGGTACACGCCCTTTTCCGCGCAGAGCCTGGCAATGGCCCGGCAGTTTTCCTCGCTCCCGGGCCGCACCCGGAATGTAGCGTTGTTGATTTCCAGGGCTTTTCCGTGGTCGGCGGCGGCCTGCACCACCGCTTCAATATCAATGGGATAGATCCTGTTCCCCGGATGGGAAATGGCGTCCACAAAGGGATTAGCCAGGGCCGCAGCCATTGCCCGGGTATTTTCTTCCCGGCTCCGGGGGGCAAAACAGATTTCGTGGAAACCGGCCATTACAAAGTCGAGCTCCATGATGTATTTCTGGCCGAGATCGATGGCCCCTTCCAGGTCCATGATGTTTGCTTCTATGCCTTTGAAAAAGAGAACCCCGTTTATTTTTTCCGGCAGAATTCTGAGGTTGCCGAAATGGTACGCGTGGGTACCTCCGGGAAGAGATGGGCCGTGATCGGTGAGTACAAAACCGGCAAGCCCCCGCTTGCGGGCGCCCCGGGCAAGATCATCCACCGTGGAATAGGCGTGGCCCGAAGAAATTGAATGGGTATGGGTATCGATTCGTATGTTCATGTATGGTTCTATCATCTACAAAAGGGAAACTTTTGTCTATATAGGAAAAATATCTATTTAAGCAAAAATAGGCACGATACCCGTATTATTAATAACATGACAGGACCCGCGGACCCGGTAAACACGGGTTCTTTCCGGCTTGAAAGACCCTGTGCTCCCCCGGTATTATGAACCAGGAGAAATGGTATGATTTTAGGCTGCGGCGAAGCGCTCATCGATATGATCCCCGGGATATCTTCCGGAGGGGAACCGGCTTTCTTACCCTGTCCCGGGGGAAGTCCCTACAATACGGCCATAGCCGCCGGCCGCCTGGGGGTACCTGTTTCGTTCCTGGGCAGATTTTCAACGGATTTCTTCGGCGAGACACTGATTAAGCGCCTCGCGGAGAACCATGTAGGAACCGGTTTAATAACCCGTTCAGACCAGACATCCACCCTGGCTTTCGTTAAACTGGAACAGGGCCAGGAACCCCGGTATATTTTCTATACTGAAGGATCCGCGGACCGGTCCTTTTCGGCGGTTGATCTGCCGGCGGTTCTGCCACCGGAGGTGACCTGCATTTACTTCGGTTCCATCGCCATGACCATGGAACCCGTGGCAAGTACTATAGAAAATTTTATCCTGGAACAGTCCCGCAGGACCGGCAGCGGCGCGCCGGTTATTTCCCTTGATCCCAATATACGGCCCTTTATGATCCGTGACCGGGAAGCCTTTGTCCGGCGTTTCGAAACCTGGGCAGCCGCGGCAACGATCGCCAAAATATCGGAAGCCGATTTTGAATTTATATATCCGGGCTTGGGCCTTGATAAATCCATGGAAAAGATGCTCAGCCTCGGGGTCCGCATCGCCGTAACGACCCTGGGACCGGAGGGCGCCATGGCTCTTATCCGGCGGGAAGACGGGTCGGTTTCCCGGGTGAGCGCCCCGGTGGTGGATCTTGAAGTAATCGATACCATCGGCGCGGGGGATACCTTCCACGGCAGTTTTCTTGCCTGGCTCGAGATACAGGGGAAAATGAACCGTCCGGCCCTGGCCGCGCTGAGCGACGGTGAACTCAGGGACGCCCTGTTTTTCGCCAATAAGGCCGCGTCCCTGGTCTGTTCCCGGCGGGGCGCGGAACCGCCGACACTTACCGAAATCGAAGCCCTCAAGGTATAGGTTTATGGCGGGCAATACCTTCGGAACACTGTTCACGGCAACCACCTTCGGCGAATCCCATGGCCCCGCTTTGGGCTGTGTCGTGGACGGCTGCCCCGCGGGACTTCCCCTCGATCAGGAAGATATTGAACGGGAACTGCGCCGGCGGCGGCCCGGCGGCGGCGGTGCCGGAACGACACGGCGGGAAGCGGATACCCCCGAGATACTCTCCGGCGTATACGGCGGGAAAACCCTGGGAACGCCCATTGCCGTGCTAGTCCGGAATACCAGTCAGAAATCCGCCGATTACGAAAACCTCAAGGATACCTACCGGCCGGGCCACGCGGACTGGCCCTGGGAAGCGAAATACGGCTTCCGGGATCACCGCGGCGGCGGCAGAAGCTCCGGCCGGGAGACCCTGGGCAGGGTGGCCGCCGGCGCCGTGGCAAAGGCTTTGCTCCGGCAGTACAATGTATCCGTTTTCGCCTGGACCTCCTCCGCCGGAGGTATCCATGCCCCCGGTCCCGGAGACCCCCGGTTTGACCGGGCTGAGGCCGAGAACAATCCCCTCCGGATTCCCCATGGAGAATCCGCGGCCCGGGCCGCGGAGGCTATAGCCGCGCTCCGGGAAAGCGGTGATTCCGCGGGCGGAACGGTTTCCTGTATGATTGAGGGCCTTTCCCCGGGACTGGGTATGCCGGTATTCGGCAAACTCGACGGGCTGCTCGCGGGGGCCATGCTTTCCATCGGCGCCGCCAAGGGGATCGAGTTCGGCGCGGGGTTCTCCGCCGCTTCAGGAAAGGGCTCTGACCAGAATGACGGGATTGTGCCTCCCGGGACGGACGGCTCCGTGCCGGCCGCCGGAGGTTCCGGCCTTCCCCCGGATGTGCCCGGGGCGGCTTTTATTTCCAACCGCGCCGGCGGGATTCTTGGGGGGCTTTCCACAGGAGCTCCGGTTGAATTTACCGTGGCGTTTAAACCGATTCCGTCAATATCGCTGCCCCAGAAAACCATCACCCGCGGCGGCGCTCCCGCGGATATTGCTGTGGGCGGCAGACACGATGTATGCGTCTGTCCCCGGGCGGTTCCCGTGGTGGAAGCCATGGCGGCCCTGGTCCTGGCGGATCTTATCCTTATTTCCCGCAGCGACAGACTGTAGTTAATCCCGCCTGTCCGCGGAGAGCCCTTCCTTCAGCCTTTCCGTACGTAGAGCGGAATGGACGTCAGTTCTCTGTCATCGATATACAGCACAAAATTGACCACACCGTTGTTTCTGAATTTGAGATTGGAAATTGAAAAAACCAGGTGGGACACCGCGCTGGCGTTGCCCACGCCTTTGACGTCTATGGTTCCCGTCACCGGTTCAATGCTCGCTTCTCCGTCCAGGTCCCTGGTCTCTATCCTGAAGGTATGGTTGCCGAATTCCCAGATATCGAAGCGCATGCGGATTACAATGGACAGAAGGGGATGGACGCAGGGGAAATCCCGGGCAATGATCGTGTCAAAGGTTCCTACAATGGTGAGTTTTCCCCCGTTTTCCTGGGCAAAATCGCACAGAGTAAATACTTCCGTTTTCATCGGTTCTCCTCCCATTGGGGTCGATACTGAGGAATCCGGCCTGTCCTGCCCCGGGAACCGCGCGGAATAGTTGTCCCAGGGGCGGACAGTGTCCATACCCCTGGGTCACGGATAGCCTCCGGAGCCGTCAGCGCTAGGAAGCTATGGAATCGGATTCTTTGCGCTCCAGGGGAATATAAATATTAAAGGCCGTACCTTTCCCGTTTTCCGACTGGAGTTTTATGGAGCCGTTTACACCCCTGACCCGCTCACGGACAAGGTTGAGCCCGATTCCGCGGCCGGCATGCATGCTGGCCGTGCCCTCGGTGCTGAATCCCGGAGAAAAGATAGTTTTAAGCAGGAAGTTTTTGTCCTGTTTCTGATCCGTGTTTTTGATCAGATTCAATTCTTCGGCTTTTTTCCGTATTTTGCTGAAATCCAGGCCTTTGCCGTCGTCCTTAAGCTTTATATGGATGGTTCCTTCTTTTTCCTTTATGGAAAGCTGGATGATGCCTTCTTCTTTTTTGCCGCAGCTGACCCGCTCATCGGGGGACTCTATGCCGTGGCTCACGGCGTTCCGGACGAGCTGGGTGAGGACCTCCTTCATCACCCGCCGGGGCCCGTTTTCGATGGCGTTGAGGTCGATGTGGCTGATTTCGAGTTTTACCTTTTTGCCCAGGTCCTGGGACGCTTTGTCGGCAACCTTCTGCAGGGACTGCAGGAGTACGTATTCATCCTGGTTCTTCCGGTCGGAGGTCCTGAAGGACCGGATCCTGGCCAGAATATCCTTAAAGCCGTCGGTGGTCTTCATGATTGCTTCCAGCTCCACCGTAATGTGCAGGATATCCTCAAAGGTAATTTCATCCTTTTCCCGGAGTTCCTTGAGTTCCGATTCGAATTCATGGAGGGAGGTGCTGAAATTTTCCAGACCCAGGATAACCGCGTTGGATTTGACCGCGTGGATGGACTGGTACAGTTCGATAACCGCGTCCCGGGTGCTTACTTCCCGGTTCCGCAGAATTTCGTTGACCCGGTTGAATTCAAAATCCGTATCCTCCAGGAAGTCATTGAAAACCCGGGGCTCGATCTGGATCACCTCGAAGAGGGCTTTCATTTCTTCCTGGCGTTTGTTTTCCTCTTCCGAAAGCTGGCGCTGGAGGGCCACCTCATGGGTGATATCCTGGACCGTCCCCAGAATGAATACTTCCCCGTTTTCCCGGTCAACGGCGCTGAAGGTACAGCGCAGGGTTTTCTCGTCCCCGGTTTCGGTGCTGAAGTAGGAAAACTCGTGGAGGGGATTGATATCCTCCAGCATCTGGTTATCAAAGGAGCGTTCGAAAACCATGGTGAAATAATCCATGAGGGTATCCTGTTCCCGCTGCTTCAGGGACGCCATGAGCAGTTCCATAAAGCTCCTGTCCTGCAGTCCGGTTACGGCCATGACGTTTTCCATAGCCTTTGAATACTGTCCCTGGATGATATATTCCCGGTTCATGAAAAAGATACCGACCTTAAGGTTGTCCTTCATGGCGGTAATCTCATCCCGTTCGACCTTAACAATCCTGTTGAGGCGTTCCGCCACCCGGTCCTTGGTAAGGCGGGTCTGTTCAAAAACAATGGTACAGAGAACGACCATCAGATACACCGCGGAAATACGGAATGCCGCCGAAATATCGTAGGGAAAGGCTGCCAGGCCCGGAACGAATACGATGGCGGTGACCGCCGCGAACTGGACGGCGCACATGGCGAGTCCGATCCGCAGTCCCAATGCGAATATGGTAAAAATCGGGAAGACGTAAATCCAGAGACCGCCGAAACCCTGGATCCCTCCGTCGGCGACCAGGAACGTAAAAAGCGCCATGGCCGAAAGAATGGTGAGGAACGCGGGATAGATATACGGAACCCTGGTCCGGAGAATAAAGAATCCGGTCATGGCGTATACCGCTACCAGCAGGTCTATGGCGCCCTGGAAAATTTCCCCGTCAAGGATAACTCCGATACCGAAAACCACCAGCATTATGGAGCCGATCAGCAGGGATGCGTTGAGGAGTATGTACCGTACAATCTCCGCGGGCATTCCGTCTTCTTCATTTTCGATGGGTTTGCCGCTGGTAAGAATATTCAGAAAGATATTTTTTGCGCTGGAAGCCATGTTACGCCCCTTTGACGGATTCTATGGCCACGGAAAGGCAGAACGTCTCTCCGTCAAGGACGGTAAAAGGAATGCAGATAATCCTGGCCTGGTCATTGGGCCATTTTATGGTATGATTTTTTCCCTTTACAATGGTCGGCAGGGAGATGACCAGCCGGAAGGCTTCTTCCAGCCCCCGTTTCGCGTTGCCGGCGATAATATTGATAATTTCTCCGATGGCGTCGATCACCTCGTCGTCTATGTCCGTATGGGTCGAGCCGGTGAGCATATCCGTAAGTTTCGCCGCGAGTTCTTTTTTCATGGAAATAACCACCGCCCCCCGGGCTTCGCCGGTCAGGCCGATGATGGCTGAAATATCCCAGTCGTGGATATCTTCCTTATCAACAAAATAGGGCCGGTCGGCGACCAGGTCAACGCCAATAAATTCCTTGAAAACATTTTTGCAAACATCAACAAAGGGCTGTATATATTTTTCCATAACGTATGAGCTCCTGTAATTCGCACGTGGGTTTATTACCCCGCCCTTCAGGGCGTTTTTCGGTAAGTACAGATTGTTTTTGGGGTAGTAAACCCACATACAATCCATACCTTGCAGAACCAACATATCCCGTCCTTCAGGGAGGGGTTGTTGATTTATAAAGAAATTTTTGACAGCTTTTCCGTAAAAATCTTTTCGTTTACGGGCTTAATAATATAATCGGTGGCGCCGTTCTTCAGGGCTTCTATCACATTATACCGGGCGGCTTCACTGGTGACCATAATTATGGGCATATCCTTGTATTCATCCATGCTTCTGACCTTCTTCAGGAATTCCAGACCGGATAATTCCGGCATGTTCCAGTCCAGCAGTACAAGGTGGATTTTCTGGCTTTCCAGCTGCTTCAATGCTTCCCGGCCGTTGGCTGCTTCCACGTACTGACAGGGAATGCGCATTGCCGAAAAGGTGTTCTTTACGATATTCCGCATAATTCGGGAATCATCTACTACCAGAATCGTCTTCATTCTTGGGGTGTCCTCCTAATGTGTGAAAATAATGTAAAAGACGTAAAAATTATAACTTTATGTTATTAAAACAATATATCCCCGTTTTTCCATGTTTCAGGAAAAATTCGGAAAGAAATGAAAAAAATTAAATATCGCCGGGTATATCCGCCTCGGCCAGACAGACCACCTGGTTGCGGCCCGCGGCTTTTGCCCGGTACAGGGCGATATCGGCGGTGTTGATGAGACTCTGGATATAGTTTTTATCCCCCGGGTCCTGGCCTTTGCGGGTCATGGTGACCCCGAAGCTCGCGGTGATGGTGGTGTTTCCGCTCTCAAGCTTAACCGGGCTCGAGGCAATGACCTCCCGGATGCGTTCAACAATGCGGCAGCTTGTTTCCAGATCCGCGTTGGAGAACAGGAAGATAAATTCCTCCCCCCCGTAGCGGCCCATAAAATCGCTTTTCCGGAGGACATGGGACACCAGTTCGACCACATGCTGCAGCGCCGCATCGCCCCCCAGGTGCCCGTGGGTGTCGTTGAACATCTTGAAGTGATCAATATCCATCAGGGCGATGGAGCAGGGGATGGAATGGCCGGCGGCGGATTTCAGTTCCATCATGGCCCGTTCCATAAAGGACCGCCGGTTCAGGGCTCCGGTGAGAGGGTCGTGGCTGGCAAGGTATTTGAAGCGGGTTTCACTTTCCTGGAGGGCCTCCATGGCGGAATTGCGGAGGTCCACTTCGTTGCGCAGATTATCCGTTAATACCACCAGGGTTTCTTCCTTCCGCTGCAGGGTCTGGAGGGTGTTTTCCAGCTGGGAAACCATGCTGTTAAAGGCCGAGGAGAATTCCCCGAGAAATTCCACCCGCTGGTTGAAATCCCCCCGTTCAACCTGCTGCACCTGCCACACCATGTGGCGGAGATGGGCCTGGAGGGACTTCATACATCCCGCGAGAAAGCCCCTGGTCTTTATGGTCGGGGATAGGTCTCCGGTAGAAAATGCGAAAAGAATGGTTCTGATTTCCGCGAGCTGCTTGTGCAGATCCGCCATACCCGGTATGGCGGCAATGGTTTCATCCATCTCCGGCACGGAAGCGTCGTTGATGAGTTTTTTTATATGCTCAAGAGCGTCGGACCCTTGTGTATCCATGGTAAAAAGGACCTATGCTTTTCCTTTGGCTTCGAAACGGCAGGTTCTGGAGCCGGTGCACCAGCAGTCGATCTCCCGGACATCGAAATTCCTCCCGCTGAAGGATTCCAGGACACCCTGGATAAAGCCTTCGTCATACACGCAGATAACATCCGAAGTATCGGGAAGCCCCGAACAGTCGAGATCTTCGTCCACGGTAAAGATGAAGTGGGCGTTTTCCGGTTCCGATGTTTCCACCCGGAAAATCCCCATGCCTAATGTATTGAAGGATTCCCGCAGTTTAATGGCCAGTTCTCCCACATCCTTGGCGTCGCTGAGGAATTTGTCAAAAAACGACCGTCCCGCCAGGGCGCCGGCTTCCCGGAAAAGATTGTCCGCGGTTTCCGTGCCGTAGTGCTGTTCCAGGACATCCCGGAGGGTAAACTGGAACAGTCGGTATACCTCAATGCGGGTATTGGGACCGAGACTCGGCCGGGCTACCTGCATATCCGCGCCGATGGTTTTTTCCCAGGAAAATTCATATTTTCTTTCAGCCATACTAAGCCTCCATAATCTGAATTTAATATGTACGGTAGATACCTCTATAGTTTACAATATACCATATTTCTTCTTTATTAATAAAGGATATCCCAAGGAACCTGCCTTATTCGTGGCGTTCACAGCATGCTTCTGTGCCGCTGCTGGGATATACTGCGGATGTCCTGCCTAAGCCGGAAAATACATACCTAACGGTAGGTAAAATAAGGTATCACAGGAATAGAGTATAAGCTTCCTCTTATCTCCGGAACCAGCAGTGGGGGTAGTGGAGAAGCGTTTGTGTCACTCCGTGACACAAACCTTCGAAGCGCAGGGGGAGCAGCCCTCTCTAAGGGGCAGCACCGAGCCGGGTGCTTTCCGGCTTGAAAGAACCGGTGCTCCCCCTCATAATCTTGCGGCGTTTCGGATTTGCCACTACTATACAGGTATGGGAGATTTCGTACACCTTCACGTCCATTCGGATTATTCATTGCTTGACGGAGCCGCATCGGTTAAAGCCCTGGCCGAGAAGGCCGCATCCCTGGGTATGAAGCATCTGGCCATTACCGACCACGGCAATATGTTCGGGGTCCTCAAATTCCAGGAGGAATGCGAAAAAGCCGGGGTCCATGCCATTATCGGGAGCGAATTCTACATGGCCCCGGGATCGCGGTTCGAAAAAGCCGGCTCCGAATACCGGAACAAGTATTACCACCTGGTGCTGCTGGCGGCTTCCGGGGAAGGGTACCGCAATCTGATGAAGCTGTCTTCCTATTCTTATACGGAAGGTTTCTACCATAAACCGCGCATTGATGAGGAGCTTCTGGTCAAATATTCCGGCGGGCTCATCTGTCTCTCGGCGTGTATTGCCGGGGAAATCCCGCAGCTCATCCTCGAAAACAAGATCGATGATGCGGAAAAACGGGCCCGGTGGTTCCTGGACCTCTTCGGGGAAGGCAATTTCTACCTGGAACTCCAGGATCACGGCATCGCGGAGCAGAAAAAGATCAATCCCATCCTGGCCGAAATTGCCCGGCGTACGGGCATTCCCCTGGTGGCCACCAACGACATCCATTACCTGGAACGGGAAGATTCGGTGGCCCAGGACATCCTCCTGTGTATTTCCACCAACCGGAAGCGGAACGAGGAAAAGCGCATGCGCTTTGAGGGGGACCAGTTTTATTTTAAAACCGCCGAGGAAATGGCGGCCCTGTTCCCGGAGTACCCCGAAGCCATCAGCAATTCCGTCCGCATCGCAGAGCGCTGCGTCACCGAGATTCCCAAACCCGGCCCCCTGCTGCCGGACTTTGATATCCCCGAGGGATTTTCCGATGCCGACGAATATATGCGGTACCTTACCATGGAAGGCCTCAAGGTCCGGTACTCCGATATAACCGGCGAAATCCGGGAGCGGGCGGAATACGAACTGGATATCATTATCAAAATGGGGTTTACCGGGTACTTTCTTATTGTGGCGGACTTCATCAACTGGGCGAAATCCCAGGATATTCCCGTCGGTCCCGGCCGCGGCTCCGGCGCCGGTTCCATTGTCGCCTACGCCCTGCGTATCACCGACATCGAACCCCTCAAATACAACCTCCTGTTCGAGCGGTTCCTCAACCCCGAACGTATCTCCATGCCGGACTTTGACGTGGACTTCTGCTACGAACGCCGGGGCGAGGTAATCGATTACGTAACGAATAAATACGGCAAGAACCGGGTGGGGCAGATTATCACCTTCGGGACCCTCAAGGCCAGGGCGGTCATCAAGGACGTTGCCCGGGCGCTGGATATCAGCCTGGACGAGGCCAATATGATCGCCAAGCTGATCCCCGAAGATCCCAAGATGACCCTGGAAAAGGCCTTTGCCCAGGAATCCCGGCTTAAGGAACTGGAGGAGAACCCCAAATACGCCGAGCTCTTCGCCATCGCGCGGAAGCTGGAAAATAAAAACCGCCACAGTTCCCTCCACGCTGCGGGAATCGTCATCGGCAAAACCGATCTCACCGATTACGTGCCTCTGTACCGGGACTCCAAAACCGGCACCGTGGCGACCCAGTTTACCATGGACCAGCTTGAGGACTGCGGCCTGGTTAAAATGGACTTCCTGGGGCTCAAGACCCTGACCCTGATCAAGAATACCGAAAAGCTCGTCAAAAAGCGGGGCGGTGAATTGGCTTCATTCAATTCCGATGCTATCCCGGAAGGTGACGGTATTACGTACCGGATGCTGGGAGAGGGCAAGAGTACCTGTGTATTCCAGTTTGAATCCCAGGGTATGCAGAATATCCTTAAGCAGGCGAAGCCCAATAAAATTGAGGACCTCATAGCCCTCAACGCCCTGTACCGTCCGGGCCCCATGGCGTATATTCCCCAGTTTGTCGAATCCAAATGGGGCCGCCAGGCGATTGTGTATCCCGACAAGACCCTGGAGGCCATCCTCCAGGAAACCTACGGGGTAATTGTGTACCAGGAACAGGTCATGCAGGTTGCCCAGATAATCGCCGGGTACAGCCTGGGACAGGCCGACCTTCTCCGCCGGGCCATGGGGAAAAAGAAAGCCGAGGTCATGATCAAGGAGAAGTCCCGGTTTATTGAGGGTTCCAAAGAAAAGGGATTTTCTGAAAAAGACGCGGACCGGATATTCGAGATACTGGTTCCGTTTGCGGGATACGGTTTCAACAAGAGCCACGCCGCGGCGTATTCCATGGTGGCTTACCATACGGCGTTCCTCAAGGCGAATTTCCCCGCGGAGTTCATGGCGGCCAACCTTACCAATGAGATCACCAGCACGGACAAGCTGCCGGAATATATTGATGAAGTCCGGAAAATGGATATTCCCATCGATCCTCCGGATGTCAACCGTTCGGACCGGTATTTTACCGTGGTAGACGGCCGGATCGTATACGGGCTGCTGGGTATCAAGGGTCTGGGGGACGCTTCGGCGGAGGAAATCGTAGCCTGCCGGAAGGAAGGCCCTTATACGGATTTTATGGATTTCCTGGAACGGGTGGATATCAAAACCGTGGGCAAAAAGGTCATCGAACTGCTGATTAAAACCGGCGCCTTTGACCAGTTCGGCGTGTCCCGGGCTACCCTCGCGGGCAATCTGGAACGGGCGGTTGAATACGCCCAGAACAAAAAGGCCGACAAGAAATTCGGTCAGTCGAGTCTTTTTGAGGATACCGGCGAAAAGGAATATCCGGATTTTGAATTTGAGGAATTTCCCGAATGGGAGCGGAATGAGCAGCTCAGCATCGAAAAAGAACTTATCGGTTTTTACTTTTCCGGCCATCCTATGGATGAGTACCGCGCCTTCTGGGAACGGGCCGTGTCCCTCGATCTTGCACACCTGGAGCGGTCCTCTACGGACAGGGACTACACCCTGGTGGGCATCATCAAATCCCTGCGGCCGTACCAGACTAAAAAAGGCCGGTGGATGGGATTTGGTTCCCTGGGGGATTACAACGGCGATATTGACCTGACTTTTTTTCCGGATACCTGGGAAAAATGCCGGGACAAGCTCGCGGTGGACCGGATTATCGCCATCAAGGGAAAGGTGGACCTCTCCCGGGACCGGCCCAGTTTCCTGGTGGATGCCCTTCTGGATATGGAGCAGCTGGCGGAAAAGTCCTACCGGGAAGTCCATATCCGGCTGGATCAGGCCGCGGCGGAACGGGAGGAAGGCCTCTATCCGCTGCGGGACCATTTATTTGAGAATTCCGGTCCCTGTTCCGTATTTATCCACGTCCCGGTTTCCGGCGGGGAAGGGGTGGTGCGGACGGCTACCCAGATCACCGCCAGCGCGGAAAGTTCAAACCTCGAAGCCCTTACCCTCTGCGCCGGCGTCGCCGAAGTGTGGCGGGAGTAAACCGGGACATCTGCGTATCCGTTTTCCCGGCAACGAAGTATGGCGGAGCGAGTCCGGGGGTCCTGTCACATGAAAAAAATCCCGCGGAGCGGTATTTCTTTTCAGGTGACACCCCGCGCTGCCGGTTAGCCACCATGCTTCGTTGCCGCTGTACTGTGTAAACGCAGGTATCCTGGCAGGTCAGGGGGCTGGGTTAATGGAGAATGGGGATGGATATGGGGTGCCGGTTACCACACTGCCTCGGGAAGCGTTTGCCCATACCCAGTACCCCAAACGGCAGGGAACCCGCAGTATTGTCTGGAGCATAGGCCCCGCAGCATGGTGCGAACTGGTATCATGGGGTGTCAGATGAAAAGAAATACCCCCTTGGGGTGTTTTTTTCATCTGACAGGACCCCATGAACAGTATCTCCATGCTGCGGGGCTGAGAAATAGTTATACTGCGGGTACCCTGTTATCTAGACGATTGCCGGTAAAAATTGTTATGTTGTAAAGGTGGACGCGGTTGCCGGTCCATGAATACCTGCCGTCGGCCTGTGCCGTTAGGAGGATGCCATGCGGTTCATCATGAATTTATTAGGAAGCCTCACCAGTATCTACATGATTCTGATTTTTATCAGGGTTCTGCTCAGCTGGTTCAGCGGGGCTTCGTACGGAAGAGTCTATGAGATTCTGGCCCGGATAACTGATCCCTACCTTAACTGGTTCCGCCGTTTTCCGGCTCTCCGTACGGGAACATTCGATTTTTCTCCCATCGTGGCGCTGGCGGTGCTTTCCCTGCTGAACAATATTTTTCTTACTGCGGCTGTGTACGGCAGAATAAGCCTTGGAATTATCCTCGCTTTGGTGCTTTCCGCTCTGTGGTCCGCGGTTTCGTTTATTCTAAGTTTCTGTATCATAATCCTGGTTATCCGCCTCATCGCGTACCTTACCAACAGAAATATCTATTCCACCTTCTGGCGGATTATCGACAGCCTTTCCCAGCCTATCCTATACCGGATTAACCGGCTTATCTTCAGGGACAGGATAACGAATTACAAGACCGGTATAATCACCGCCGTTGTGGTTCTTTTGGTCGTACGGATCGGCCTGGAATTTGTTATCCGCCTGGCCGCCGGACTTCTGGTCCGGCTCCCTATCTGACCGCCGGTGTTTCTCCGGGAACTCAGTACATCCGTAGACCATATCCGGGGAGCGGGGCCCGCCGCAGTGCGGACCCTGGCCCAATCCGGGATCACCAGCATCGCGGGCCTTCTGTGCCGGTATCCCCGGGACTGGGAAGACCGGAGCATCGAGGTGCCCCTGAAGGATTTCGGCAGTTACCCCGCGGTCTGCACCGTGGTTACCGTCCTTGCCCACGACTGGTTCGGATTCGGCCGCATGCGGACCCTCAAGGTTTATGTGGAAGACGATACTGCCCGGGCGGTCCTGGTCTGCTTTAACCGGCCGTTCCTCGAAAAACAGCTCATTGTGGGCCGGCGGTACCGGCTCTGGGGCCGTTTTTTCTACAAATACGGGGAAATCCAGTCCACCGCTTTTGAGGTGGAAGCCCTGGACGGCGATGACGCGGGTGAACGGGCCGGCACCGGCGGGAAAAGCAGTTTCGGGAAAATTCTGCCGATTTATCCGCTGAGCGCCGGACTCAGCCAGGGCCTGCTCCGCCGCCTGGTGCGCAGCGCCCTGGATCAGTACGGCGCGCCGCTGGAGGATGAACTCCCCGGTGAAATAACCGCCAAGGAAGGGCTTCTTTCAAAGGCCGCCGCCCTCAGGGCTATTCATTTTCCTCAAACCCTGGGGGAACTGGAAAAGGCAAAGAATACCCTGATTTACGAGGAACTTTTTTATCTTGAAATCATGGTGGGCCGCCGGGCCCTGGAGCGGAGAGACCGGGACACCCGGGAACAGACAGCGGTCAGCTCCGGGGATGAACCGAGTCTCCTCCAGAAACGCCTCCTTGAACGCCTTCCCTTTAAACTGACCTCTGGCCAGCTGGACGCGGTCCTGGAAATAAACCGGGATATGGACGGGCCGTATCCCATGGCCCGGCTTCTCCAGGGTGACGTGGGGTCGGGAAAAACCCTGGTCGCCTTTATGGCGGCCCTCAGAGCCGTGGAACAGGGCCGGCAGGCGGCGGTGATGGCCCCCACGGAACTGCTCGCCCGGCAGCACGCGGAGAACGCCGCCCGGCTCCTGGAACCCCTGGGCTGCCGCATCGCTTTTCTAACGGGAAACCTCAGAGCCTCCGGCCGTTCCCATCTGCTCAAAGCCCTGGCCGCGGGGGACATCGATATTGCCGTGGGTACCCACGCGCTGTTTTCGAAGGATGTGGAATACCGGGACCTCCGGCTGGTGGTGGTCGATGAGCAGCACCGCTTTGGTGTGGTCCAGCGGTCTTCTATCATGGCCAAGGGGGACCGGCCGGATCTTCTTATGATGAGCGCGACCCCGATCCCCCGGACCCTGGCGCTGACGGTTTTCGGTGATCTCGATGTTTCGGTGATCCGTGACATGCCCCCGGGCAGGAAACCCGTAAAAACCCACCTGGCAAAACAATCCAACGAAGGCAAGGTGTACGAATTTGTCGGGAAAGAACTCGCCCAGGGACGGCAGGCGTATTTCGTGTATCCCCTTATTGAGATGGATGAAAATAAGGACCTCAAGGACGCCCAGTCCATGGCGGACCGTCTGGGCCGGGAGATCTTTCCCCGGTATCCCGCGGCCCTGATCCACTCAAAACTCGATGAGGAAGAAAAGCGGAAAACCATGGAAGCCTTCAGGAACGGGGAAATTAAAATCCTGGTGGCCACCAGCGTGGTCGAAGTGGGGGTGGATGTCCCCAACGCGAGCTGCATGGTAATTGAGCATGCCGAACGGTTCGGCTTATCCGCGCTGCACCAGCTCCGGGGCAGGGTAGGCCGCGGGGATGCCCAGTCCTACTGTTTCCTGGTGTATTCCGATGACCTGAGTGAGGACGGCAAAACCCGGCTTATGGTCATGCTGGAAAATTCCGACGGTTTTGTAATCGCCGAAGAGGACCTCAAACTCCGGGGCCCGGGGCAGATCGCCGGTATTGAACAGTCGGGATACCTTTCCCTGGGCATCGCTGATCCTGTGCGGGACGCCGAAGCCCTGGCCCGTGCCCGTGGCGATGCATTCACGGTTCTGGAAAAAGATCCCGGCTTCCTCGATCCGGACCACCGGGTTATCGCCCGGGTCCTCGAAAAAGCCCCGCCGTTTTCCGGGGTTACCCTGTAAAGTTTTTATACAACATATCCGCAAAGTTATATATTCTAGAAAACAATTATTTCCTTTAATTTCTTGATATTGACAAGAATATAGATTCGCCTTTATCCTTCTGTATTTAACTAAGGAGATAATTATGAATCAGCCAGTTTACGGAAGGTTTAAGAAAAGTATTGTGGCGGTTCTGTCAATCATCTTGTCGATATTCTGCTTTTGGTCCTGTTCGAATCCCAGCAGTTCTCAGGAACCTGATCCTGATCTGGTTACCGTTTCCCAGGTTGCTGTCACGCCGGGTACCGCCAATGTGGAAAAAGGAACATCAAAAACGTTCTCCGCTGCGGTGACCGGGACCAATAACCCGGCCCAAACGGTTGCCTGGTCTCTCGTCGGGACACACCATGCCCAAACTGCTATCGGACCGGATGGTACCTTGTCGGTTGCTGCCGGCGAGACCCAGCTGCTTTTGACCGTTAAGGCCACTTCCACAGTGGACACAACGAAGTCCGCCACCGCTCAAATCAAAGTACGGCGGGATGGGGTATATTTTACGGTCTATTCAGAGACAAGAGATTACAGGGTTTACAGGGGGGACCATGCGTACCAATACGACCAGTCCGTGGAAGCATGGGAAGTTTTGAGCGGCACCGATATTGTGGTGGCCTATAAATGGGGAAAGATCGTAACGTGTGAATCCGGCTATACCGTGGTGGACGGCGGCTTCGCGAAGGGCCGTTTAACTACTAACATTGACGACTTTGCCATGGACGTTTCGCCAATCCGGGCTTATTCCGGGAGCAATGATTATTACATTTCGGGCGGAGACAGTTACCGTAAAAACCCGTTAGAAGAAGATGAATGGCAGGTGGGCTACAAAAGTAAAATCACCGTAACCAGGAGAACCGGTCAGATAACGTCATGTATTACAGGGTGGACATTGATAGACAGTTCCGCTTTCGGTCCTACTAATGGAATGACCGGGGAAATGAATATTGATGTTGCGGCCAGGACTTTTAACCCCTGATCTTTTTTACCAGTACCGGCTGCGGTTTCTTGAAATATTTACTTCTTCCGGTAACACCTTAAGCAGGGTATCTCCGCTGCGCTTTTGCAGGAAACAGCACCCGCCCCCAGGAACCAGAAGTGGGGGTAGCGTAAGACTTGCCGCCTCTGGCGTCAAGTCTTCAGGAGTTTTGCTCCGCAAAACTCCGCCTATCATTCGGCAAGGCTGGAGCGAAGGGGGAGCCGCCCTCCCTTCCGGGCAGCGCCGAGCCGGTTAAGCCGGAAAGCACCCGGACAGAATGGTAACGCCGGGTGTCATGTAAAAGGGCGGATGGCAGTGCGTCGGCCTGCGGCCTCGAAAACCGCTCATCCGCCCTTTTACATGACGGGCTCCGCGGAACCGTTAAACACGGGTGCTTTCCGGCTTGTCAGACCCGGTGCTTCCCCTCCCATTGATAGACCTTTTCCTTTAGCTTACAATTCACCCGGAGGTTCCACCATGGACGCAGCATCCCTGCCTGAAAATTATTCCCCCGTTCTCACCCTAAAGCAGACCGAACAGGCCATCAAGCTGGTGAAGGATTTTTTTGAACACAACCTCTCGGCGGAGCTGCGGCTTTCCCGGGTTACTTCGCCCCTTTTCGTTCCCCGGGGTTCCGGGATCAACGATGACCTTAACGGTATTGAACGGCCGGTGCGTTTTCCCGTAAAACAGCTCGGTGAAGCCGAGATGGAAGTAGTCCAGTCCCTGGCGAAATGGAAACGCATGGCTCTGGCTGATTACGGGTACCCCCAGGGGAAGGGGCTCTATACGGATATGAACGCCCTGCGGCCGGACGATGATATCGATGCGATCCACTCCATATATGTGGATCAGTGGGACTGGGAACTGGTCATGCGGCCGGAAGACCGGAAGCGTTCCTTCCTGATGTCCGTGGTTTCCCGGATTTATGAGGTACTCAAACGGACGGAATTCGTGGTGTCCGAACAGTACCCTTCTATTGTTCCGATCCTTCCCGAGACCATCACCATCCTCCACGCCGAGGATGCCCTCCAGCAGTATCCGGACCTGACTCCGCAGGAGCGGGAGCGGGAACTTGCCCGGGAACACGGGGCGGTATTCATTATGGGAATTGGCGGCCCCCTTTCGGACGGCATACCCCACGGCGGGCGGGCGCCGGACTACGATGACTGGACCACCGGCACCGAGGATGGCCTGACGGGTCTCAACGGGGATATAATCGTCTGGAACCCGGTCCGGGAAGATTCCATGGAACTTTCTTCCATGGGGATCCGGGTCAATGAGGAAAGCCTCCTGCGGCAGCTCGCCCTGACGGACCAGGAAGCCCGAAAGGATCTTTTCTGGCACCGGCGTCTTCTGTCCGGAGAATTCCCCCAAACCATCGGCGGCGGTATCGGCCAGTCCCGGCTGTGTATGTTCTTTCTGCGGAAGGCCCATATCGGTGAGGTCCAGGCGTCTGTATGGCCCGAAGAAACTATCGCCGCCTGCAAAGTCCAGGGCGTGCCGCTGATGTAGGACGCAGGGCCTCTGCAGTCTGTATCAGCGGTTCTGCACAGAAGCATGGGAATAATAGTACTGCGGGTCCTGCCTGGGGATATGGGCTCTGGCTCCTCAGCGGCCTTCGGCCTCGAAAGTCGCAGAGAGCCCATTATTCTATGACAGGCCCCGTGGCAGCGGTATCTCCGGGTACTTTCCGGCTTTGAAGTCTCGGTACTGTCCCTCTTGACGTCGGGGCATGAAAACCGGTATTATTACGATTAGTTGACATCTTTCATCAAGAGTGGCGGAGGGAACGGCCCTGTGAAGCCCGGCAACCATAATCGGCGCGGCTGATTAGAATGGTGCCAAATCCGACGGTACCCATCGTACCGGCAGATGAGAGGTCGTGCATTTCCGCTGACTGGAATTTGGACGCCTCCTCATGGGAGGCTTTTTTTGTCTCCCATACACAGAACAACGAAACTTCCTCCGGATGTCTGTTTACAGGAGAGCTGTATGATAATCCTAAAACAAATCTCAAAGCAGTATGCCCAGGTGAACGCCCTGAGCAGCGTGGATCTGGTGATTCCCACGGGCTGTATCTATGGTATCATAGGGAAAAGCGGGGCCGGAAAATCAACCCTCCTCAGGATCATGAGCCTCCTGGAACAGCCCGACGGCGGGGAAGTTTTGTACGGTTCCCAGCGGGTGGATACCCTCAGCGGCAAAGAATTGCTGCTCCGCCGCCGGAAAATGGGCATGATATTCCAGAATTTCAACCTGCTTTCTTCCCGGACGGTGAGCGGAAATATCGCTTATCCCCTGGAAATCGCGGGAATGCACAATAAGGATATTCACCGGCGGGTGGATGAACTCCTGGAAATGGTTGATATCCGGGACAAGCGGAAAGCCCGTCTCCGGGAACTTTCCGGCGGTCAGAAACAGCGGGTCGCCATTGCCCGGGCTTTGGCGGCGAAGCCGGAAGTCCTGTACTGTGACGAAGCCACCAGCGCCCTGGATCCCCAGACCACCCGGGCGATCCTTTCGCTCATCAGGAATCTCCAGGAACACCTGGGAATAACCGTGGTGCTTATTACCCACCAGATGCCGGTAATCCGGAGTATCTGCCGGGAAGTGGCGGTTCTCGAAGGCGGCCGTATCGTTGAGCAGGGGCCGGTGGCGGAGGTCTTCGACACTCCAAAAACAGCGGCGGCCCGGGAGCTGGTATATGGCTGATTTCAATTTAACCGCTCTGCTCAGCCTTCTTCCCCAGCCGACCCTGGAAACCCTGTACATGACCTTTGCTTCCACGGTATTGGCGGTACTCCTCGGGTTCCCCCTGGGAGCGTACCTGTACTGCAGCGCCCCCACAGGGCTTGTGCCGAAACCCCTGGTGTATACCGTCCTTTCCCGGATCGTGAACCTCTTCCGTTCACTTCCGTTTATTATTCTCATGATTCTCATTTTTCCCCTTTCGCGGATGATTGTGGGAACCAGCATTGGACCAACGGCTGCGATTATTCCCCTGTCCATAGCGGCGGCACCCTTTGTCGCCCGGATAGCGGAATCGGCCTTATCGGAGGTGGATCCGGGTGTTTTAACCGCCGCCCGTTCCATGGGTTCAACCACCATGCAGATAATCCGGAAGGTCCTTATTCCCGAAGCGCTGCCGTCCCTGGTATCCGGACTGGCTCTGACCATCATCAACCTGATCGGCTATTCCGCCATGGCGGGCGCCATCGGCGGCGGAGGCCTGGGTGATCTGGCCATCCGCTACGGGTACCACCGGTTCCGTATGGATGTGACCATCGCCGCAGTGATTATCATTCTTATATTGGTGGAGGCGGTTCAGTTAACCGGAACCACCGTCAGCCGGCGGCTGCTTGCCAAGCGGTGATCCTCCGCGGTTTTTTTGTTCGTTTTTTTAAATTTTTGTTTTCAAGTTTTTTGGAGGAAATAATGAAGAAGTATAGTGTGTTTTGTTTTCTTGCGGTATTTGCCGCCCTGTGTCTTTCGCCCCTGTACGCGGGCGGCGGCGGCGATAAGGGCAGCAGCGCCAACGTACTCGTGGTGGGCGCCACCCCGGTTCCCCACGCGGAGCTCCTGAATCTGGTGAAAGCCGATCTCGCGGCCCAGGGTATTGAGCTCCGGGTCGTTGAATTCACCGATTATGTGACCCCCAATATGGCCCTGGACGCGGGTGATCTGGACGCGAATTTTTTCCAGCACAGTCCCTACCTTGAATCCTTCAGCGCAGAGCGGAACCTTCCCCTGGTGACGGCTTTTGCGGTCCATGTGGAACCCCTGGGCTTCTATTCCGCGTCGCTTAAGAACATCTCGGACCTCAAGGACGGCGCGGTGATAGCCATTCCCAACGATCCCACCAACGAAGGCCGGGCGCTTCTGCTTCTCCAGGCCCGGGGGCTTATAAAACTCTCCCCCCAGGCGGGACTGCAGGGAACTCCCATGGATATCACCGACAATCCGAAAAAACTCCGGTTCCGGGAACTGGAAGCTGCCCAGCTGCCCCGGTCCCTGGGTGACGTTGACGGCGCCATCATCAATGGTAATTACGCCATGGAGGCGGGCCTCAATCCTGTTCAGGATGCCCTGCTGATTGAAGGAGCGGAATCTCCCTATGTAAATGTGGTGGCCGTGAAAAAGGGCAATGAAAACGATCCCCGGATCAAGGCCCTGGAATCGGCTCTCCGGTCGCAGAAGATAAAGGAATATATCCTTGCCAATTATAACGGCGGAGTAGTGGCGGTATTCTGAAATACCGAATCCGGAAATAATTGAAAAACGGGTGCCCCTAAACCGGGGTACCCGTTTTTTTGTGCAGCCGCAGTACCGGGTGATGAACCCGGCTCCCAAACCTGACCCGGGTTCATCACCCGGTACGTTTCCTTTTCCGCCTTTACTTTTCCCAACGTGCCGCCGGAAATCACCGTTTTTACATAAATTTATTTTTTTGTTGACTTATTGGTTTTTTATGAAATAATGATGTAAGCGCTTACATTTTTGCGCAAAAAAGGAGAATGGTATGATGAAAAAGCTATGGTGCGTATTATTGGTACTGATGCTGGTTTTTGTGACCCTTTCATGCGGCCCCCAGGGGGGCTCTCCGGCAGCCGGAGCGGCGGCTGCTAATAATCTGCAGCGTATTATCGATTCCGGGGTTCTTCGGGCCGGTTTATCCCTCAACGGGCCGCCCATAGGCGGCCGGGACAACAAGGGCGAGCCCTATGGGTATGACGTTGATTTTGCCCAGAAAATGGCGGAAACCCTGGGGGTGAAACTCGAGGTCATCGATGTGGACGGCTCCACCCGGATCGCCGCACTCACCTCGGGCCGGATCGATGTGGCCTTTGCCAATATGACCGGAACCCTGGAACGGGCAAAGACAATAGATTTTTCAATTCCCTACCTGAAGAGCGGGATAAAAATGATGGTCCGCACCGGAACGGCGTTTAAGGATGTGGAAGACCTCAATATGCCATCGGTAAAGATCGGGGTAGGCCGGGGCACCACCGGTGAGGAGCTTGCCCTTAAATTCGCTCCCAAAGCTGAAATCGTCTATGTCAGTGATTTTACGGACCAGATTCTGCTCCTCCGTCAGAGCAAGGTGGATGCCGTGTTTGAAGACAGCACCCTCATTGATTTTACCGCGGGCCAGAGCAATGGTACCCTGACGGCGCCTCCCCGGATGTACTCCAGTGATCCCATCTGTATCGGACTTCCCAAGGGGGACATGGAATTTGTGCGCTGGGTGGATATGTTCGTATCCTGGATGATCAGTTCCGGGTGGCAGGCTGAGACTTATGAAAAATGGTGGGGTACGCCTCCTTCGGCAAATTTAACGGTTATCTGGTAATCCCTCCCGGTTCCGCCGCGGGGCAGCGGCAGGTGTATTGGGGGAGTTCTCCCTGTGCGCCCTGCCTGCGGTCCCGCCGGATCTAAAGAGGCCGGAATTTCCTTTGGGGGTACGGTTATGTATTTGAATTTTAATTTTCTTACCCGGTATACCCAGGTACTGCTCAAGGGCGCAGCCCTGACGGTGATCATTTCGGTTCTTTCCCTGATCCTCGGCTTCATTTTAGGGCTGGTCATGGCCCTGCTGCGGCGCTCGAAATACCGTTTCCTCCGGAATTTCGCCGGAGCCTGGGTGGAGTTCCTCCGGAATACCCCTTTTCTGGTGCAGCTTTTTTTCCTGTACTTCGGCCTTCCGGAGCTGGGCATCAATACGGACCCCATTGTAACGTCGATCCTGGCCCTGGGAATAAATACCAGCGCGCCGAACTGCGAAGTTATCCGGTCTGGGCTCATGGCGGTAAAAAAAGGGTATTACGAAACATCCTACGCCCTGGGATATTCCCCCTTTCAGACTTTTTACTATTTTGTGCTGCCCATTTCCCTCAGAATCGCGTTCAAACCATTAACGAGCAATTTTATCAATCTGGTGCTCACGTCTTCGGTGGCTTTTTCGGTTACCGTAAACGAACTCATGGGAGTTTCCAAAACAATCGCGGCGCAGACCTCCCGGCCGTTTGAGGTATACATCTTCATCATGTTTGCGTACTGCGTTTTCACCTTCATCTTATCCTTCGTGTCGAAGGCTATAGACCGTAAAATTTCAATAACCTTGTAAGGGACAGGACCATGTTTGAAGAATATCTGAACCTGACCGCCTATGACGCGTTATTTTTCCTCAGGGCCGCGGGTACGACCCTGGGGGTTACCCTTATTTCCATTGCCATCGGCACGGTGATTGGTGTCGTTATGGGCATTATCCGGTGTTCAAAAGTAAAGATCATCAGTTTTCTGCCCCTGATTTACATTGAGCCCCTCCGGAACTCCCCCCTGATAACCCAGCTTTTTCTGGTGTACTACGGGCTGCCGGTGATTTCGCATATAATGTTTTCCGCCTATACCGCGGCGGTCATAACGCTGTCCCTCAATACGGGGGCGTTTTTTGCCGTGCTGGTCCATAACTCCGTAAAGGGAATTCCCCAGGCCCAGTGGGAAGCGGGATACGCCCTGGGGCACGGTAAATTCTCGGTTTTTCTCCATATTATCAGCCCCCAGGTCCTGCGCCTCCTGGTGCCCATGGCCATAACCCTGTACATCAACCAGCTCCAGTGTTCGTCCTTTGTGTCTCTTATAAGCCTGATTGACCTGACCCGGTCGGGCCAGATTCTGTCCCTGCGCACCATGAAGCCCTTCCTGATCTGGGCCATCGTTTTTGCCATCTACTTCGGAATATCCTATCCCCTGTCCCGGCTGGCCCGGAACATAGAAAAGCGTGTCGATTTCGCATACTGAAAGGAGCCTCGGAAACAATGCCCATGATTGAAGTAAAGAATATCACCAAACGGTACGGCAGTCTGACGGTCCTCCGGGATTTCAGCGTTGATTTTGATGAATCCGGGGTAACGGTGATCCTGGGCCCCAGCGGAACCGGAAAGAGTACCCTCCTGCGGTGCATCAACGGACTTGAGTCCATTGAAACCGGAGACATTCTGGTGAACGGCCTTTCGGTTCTGGAGAAACGCAACCTCCGTTCCATCAGGCTCAACTGCGGAATGGTTTTCCAGAGCACCATACTGTTTCCCCATCTCAATGTCCTTGAAAACCTGATCCTCAGTCCTATGAAACTCCTGGGGGTCAAACGCAGTGAGGCGGAGGAACAGGCCCGGTACTACCTTGCCAAGGTCGGACTGGCTTCCAAGGAAGAGGCCCGGCACAACGAACTCAGCGGCGGTGAGCAGCAGCGGATCGCCATTGCCCGGGCCATGATCATGAACCCCAAGGCGCTCCTCCTCGATGAAATTACCTCCGCCCTGGATCCGGAAATGAGCGTCGAGGTGCTGCGGCTCCTGGAAAAGCTCGCCTCCGACGGGGTTACCATGCTTATCGTCACCCATGAGCTGTCCTTTGCCCAGAAGGTTGCCCGCCGGGTTTTGTTTCTCGAAGGCGGCTCCCTGATCGCGGACGCTTCCAATGAGGTTTTCTTTAACGACCTGAAATTCAACAATGAACGGATTGCCCGGTTTCTTCAGCATATAAATCAATAAAAGGAAAAAAGATGGTTGCCTTGATTCTGCACGGCGGAGTCCACGATCTTCCGCCGGATGAGGATGAAAAAAAACAGGCCCTCGCGGGGCTCAGCGAATACGGCCGGCAGGGACTTGATCTGCTTAAACAGGGACTGTCCGCCCTGGACGCGGTGGAGCGGATCATCTGCCTTCTCGAGGATGATCCTTCCTTTGACGCCGGGACCGGGTCCTTCCGGAACCTAAACGGGGATGTTGAAATGGATGCCATCATCATGGACAGCGCCATGCGGTGCGGCGGGGTGCAGTGTATCCAGCACGTGCGGCATCCCGTATCGGTTGCCCGGGCGGTGATGGAAAAAACGCCCCACATTCTCCTTTCCGGCGCCGGTGCCGGGCAGTTCGCACTGGCCAACGGCTTTCCTTATTACGATCCGTCTTTGGGGGACAATAACCTTGAGGATGCCCGGGGCAGGGTACGGATGCTCCGGGATGTGCAGTACTACCGGGAAATCCGGGATGAAGACCGTGTTTTTTCCACCGTCGGCGCGGTCGCCCTGGATTCTGCGGGCACGCTGGTGGCGGCCACCTCCACCGGGGGAATCCGCATGAAAATGCCCGGCCGGGTGGGGGATTCCGCGATTCCCGGGGCCGGTACCTACTGTACCGGCGATATCGGCCTTTCCGCCACCGGCGAAGGGGAAGGGATCATGCGGCTCTGTCTGACCCACGGTATCGCCGTCTCCTACGGGCAGTCCCGGGATCTGACCGGCTCCTGCCGGAGGGGCGTGGAATCGGGTTCCGGGATTGACTGTATCTGCGGGGTCATCGCCATGAACCGGCAGGGGGAATTTACCTGGGCCCATAACGGATCATTTATGCCGGTATACTGCGCCAGCGCGCAGGTACCGGATTCAGTATAAATTCAGAAGTATGTAAGGAGCAGCGCTATGAAAATTGAGGAAATCATCGTTCCCGGGTTCCCGTCGGAAATGATACACGAAAGCATTGTCCGTATTGCCCCCGCGGATACCTATCTGGGCCGGATAAACCGGGTTCTGGAAAAGGTGGCTGAGATGTACGGGGCAACCCATGTGTTCGTCTACGGCGACCGGGAACATTTCGCCAACATTCATTATTTTACCGGATACGATCCCCGGTTTGAAGAAGCCCTGCTTATCCTTTCAAAGGGCCATGAACCGCTGATCCTCCTGGGCAACGAAGGCTGGGCCTATTCGGAAATCATTCCCTATTCCCTGCGCAGGGTTCTGTATCAGAGTTTCAGCCTGGCAGGCCAGCCGAGAAACGGGGATATCAAGGCTGTGCTGCCCGGGGCATTCAAGCAGGCGGGAATATCCGCAAGCAGTACCGTCGGAATTGTGGGACTCAAATATTACGTTTCCGAGGAATCCGGCGACCCGGCGCACCAGATCGATATTCCCCGTTTTCTTACGGAAGCGCTGGAAGCGTTCGCCCCCGGTGCTGCCATGGTCAATGTAACGGATATCATGATCCACCCCGCCTACGGCCTGCGGACCCAGCTCGATATCGATGAAATGGCGGTCCTTGAGCTGGCGGAAACGAAAAGTTCCAGAAGCGCGTATAACGTCATGCGTCACCTGGAACCGGGGATGAGCGAAATTGAAGCTTCGGCGTATTTCTGCATCGACGGCAATCCCCTTGTGGCCCATCCGAATCTCAACTTTACCCTGGAAGATACCCGCCGGGGACTGGTGAGCCCCGGCAGCCACCGGCTCGCCTACGGCGATATTTTTAATATCGGTATCGGGTACCGTTCTTCCATGTTTGCCCGGACGTCCATGTACGCCCGGAGCACCGATGATATCCGGCCGGAGTGGCGGGACATCATGGAAAAAATATTTATTCCTTATTTTAAAGTGGTTGTGACCTGGTATGAGAATCTCACCATCGGGGCAACGGGAAGCGCCGTAATAAAAGAGATCCGCAGACAGGTTCCCGAGTATGACCGGCTCGGAGTCGGGCTCAACCCGGGACATCTCATTCACAATGACGAATGGACCTCAAGTATTTTCACCGATACGGCGGATTACGCGGTTAAGGACGGCATGGCGGTCCAGTGCGATATCATTGCCTGCCCCGAGGCGTATCCCGGTGTCCATATTGAAGATGGGGTGATCATCGCGGGACAGAAGACCCGGGATGAATTTAAGCGGAAGTATCCGGAAGCCTGGAACCGGATTGAAGCCCGCCGCCGTTTAATGAAGGATCTTCTCAACATACAAATCGGTGACGACCTGCTGCCTCTGTCGGATCTTCCGGGATGCCTTTCCCCGTGGAACGTCAATCCCCACCAGGTTCTCGGCGTGCGGTAGGATTGAATTCCCGGCTCTTAGCGGCACAGAAGCATGGGGGAACATGCCCTGCGGGGTGCCGGATAGATTTTTTCTATCCGGCGGAACCCCTGGGATTGGTATCTCCAGGCTTCTATGAGGGGTGGTATACTGCGGCTACCCTGCGTTTTTATCGGTGGATTTTCTGAGTACGATAGCTGCCGGAAGCAGGGTATCCTCCGGCGGCGTCCCCTGTTCTATCTGTCTGATCAGCAGGGATGCGCCGTTTTTTCCAAGGTCGTAGGCCGGAACCCTGACGGTGGTCAGGGGCGGCGAAAGGTATTCCGAAATTTCAATATCATCGAAACCGGTGATGGACAGCTCCCGGGGAACCGGTATATCCAGTTCGGCGGCGGCTTTCATGGCTCCTATGGCCATAAGATCGTTGGCGCAGATTACCGCCGTGGGCCGTTCCGTAAGCCGGGCGAATCCGTACATAGCCTGGTAACCGCCCTGGACACTGTAATGGCCTTCGGCGAGATACGGTCCGGGCAGTTCCGTCCCGGATTCCGCGGCGGCGTCGAGGAACGCCGAAAGCCGTATGGAAGAATGGATCTGGTCTGTGCTTCCCTTGATAAAGGCAATTCTCCGGTGGCCGAGCCCATACAGAATTCTATAGGTTTCCCTGATTACCGAATAATTGTCGAACCGAACCGACGCTCCCACGGGATGGCCGCCGCACCGGTAGGGGCCGTTTCCGATAAATATGGCCGGAATGGCGTATCCGTGAATTTTTCTGAGCATTTCCTCATCGATTTCCCATGACGTTAGGATCAGCAATCCGTCGACGGATCTTCCGCGCAGGATGGTATCCCCCACGTCCTCGGCCGTTTCCCCCTGGCCGTAATTGGTAATTTCAATCTGCAGGGTATATCCGTGCTTTTTTATGTAATCGTTTATTCCCTGGAGAACGGGAAGTTCGTACTGCCAGGTTGAAGGAAGGATGGGCTGTTTGTCCAGGATCAGGAGAAGCAGGCTCTTTGTCCGCCCCTGGGCCAAGGCCTGGGCCGCGTGGTTGGGGATGTAACCCAATTCCTCTATGGCACGCAGAACCTTTGTGCGGGTAGGCCCGTCAACCAGAGGTATATTGTTGACCACCCGGGATACAGTCCCGGTGGATACTTCAGCGTACCGGGCAACATCCATCTGGGTAACTTTTCGGTTTTTATGGGAAGGCATTGAACCACCTCACATATTCTGCCTGCAGAGTATACCGGCAATACTGCTGTACAGACGATTCGTACAGTATACATCATACTTCAAAAAAAATCTTAAAAAATCAACAAATACATTCAAAAGCTCCAATATTTTAGAGCTGAAGGTTCGTTTTATGCTGCGTATGGTATTTTTTTATAACATTTTTTCTAAAAAGCCTGTTTTTTTATGGTAATTGAAAGAAAAAACTACTGAATCAGGGTAATAATTTGATTTTATAGGCAATGAAGTTTATGCTATATGTAATTATGTTCCGGTTTTTCGGATGAAAATTCGTTTTTTAGACAAAAAATACGGTCCGGTGACAGCCGGATTGTATAAAAAGACGGGATTCTTCGAAAAATCATTTTGAATTTTATAAAAAACGGAGGATTTTATGAAAAGGACACTGAAAGTATTCGGGCTTATGCTGCTCGCGGCTTGCCTCAGTTTTCCGGCTTTTGCCGGCGGCGGCGGAGACTCATCCGGTTCGGGCAAGGTTGTTCTGACCATGGGTTCCTGGCGCACCGATGACGTAGCCCAGGTAAACCGGCTTCTGGCGGAATACAAGAAGGTCGCTCCCAATGTGGAAATCCAGTTCCGCCCCACCAATCCTCCGGATTACAATGCTACCCTCAGGCTGCAGCTCGACAGCGGAACCGGTCCCGATCTCATGTACGCCCGTTCCTACGCGCCGGGGCAGGAATTGTTTAACGCCGGGTATTTTGCGGACTGCACGAATATTCCCGGGCTCATGCAGAATTTTACCCCGTCGAACCTCGCGCCATGGCAGATGCCCGACGGGAAAATGTTCGCCGTTCCCTTTGCTGCGGTATCCCACGCGGTTTACTACAACAAGGACATTTTCCGGAAGGAGAATCTTTCAATTCCCCAGAGCTGGGAGGATTTCCTGGCCCTCTGCCAGACTCTGACTTCCAAGGGCTACACACCCCTGGCCAACGGTGTCGCCGATGAATGGGACATCCTGGAATGCTTTTTCCTCGGGATGCTTCCCAATTTCGTGGGCGGTGCTTCGGAACGGGTCAAATACGAAACCGGTGAAAAGAAACTCAATGACGCCAATTTCGTGGCAGCCTTCAAAGGTATGGCGGACGTGGCAAAATACCTTCCCCGGGGATTCCAGTCGGTTACCTACAACGATTCCCAGGTGCTCTTCAACAGCCAGCAGGCGGTGATGTTCATGGACGGTTCCTGGACCGCCGGTGTTTACGAGGGCGCTCCCTTTGAATGGGGTGTCTTCGCCATGCCCGCTCCCCGGGGCCGGAACACCATCATCTGCTTCCACCCGGATATGGCAATCACCATGAATACAAAAACCAAGTACCCCGAAGAATGCAAAGCCTTCCTGGCATGGCTCTGCACCCGGGAAGGGGCCACCACGGCGTCACAGAATCTTCCCCTGGGTTACTTCCCGATGATCAATTTCCCCATCCAGCTCACCGATGCGCATGCCAACGAATTCCTTGCTCTTAACAACGGAAAGGAAACCGACGCCCGGTTCGTGTGGCCGAAACTCCTGGATCTGTACGCTCCCATGAATCAGGAAGTAATCAAGGTTCTCAAAGGCGAGGCAACCCCGAAGCAGGCGGCGGATGCCATTGAAGCCGCCCGGTAACTGTTTATATGTAAAATATTGAATGGGGAGGCGGGGGTATCCCCGCCTCTTTTTTATTGATGGTACCGGCGGCATTTCCCGGCGGATATGTATGGGGAACAAAATGGCTTCAAAAAACCGAATCCGTATCAGACCGAAGGGCGCTCTGGGAGAATGTATCACATGGCTCCCGTATCTCCTGCCCGCCCTGATTTTTTATATTTATTTTATGGCCTGGCCTCTGCTGGATTCCATTCGCCTCAGCCTGTATACGGGCTCGGTGGGGCTTGGCAGAACCTTTGTGGGGTTTCAGAATTTTAAAAATCTTTTTACGGTTCCCCAGTATTATGAACGCTACTGGGGCGCCTTCGGGCATACCTGTTACTTTTTTCTGATACACATGCTGGTACAGAACTGTCTGGGCATTCTGTTCGCGACATTGCTGACCAATAAAACCATGCGGGGCCGTTCATTTTACCAGACCGTGATTTTTCTTCCCGTAACATTGGCGGTGCTTGTAACCGGTTACCTGTGGAAACTCCTCCTTAATCCCGTGTGGAGCGGACCCTTCCTCCAGAAGATAGGCCTGGATTTTCTCGTCCGGCCCTGGCTCGGGGACCGGTCCACGGCGCTGACCTGTGTCGCCCTGGTTTCGTGCTGGCAGTGGATCGGCATACCGACCATGATGTTTGTGGCGGCCCTGCGCAATATCAGCGACGACCTTTTTGAAGCCGCGGACATTGAAGGGGCCAATGGCTGGCAGGTTTTCTGGAAGATCAAGCTTCCCCTGATAAAACCCGTGGTGGGTATGATTGCCATCCTCACTTTCGTAAACAACTTCAACGCCTTTGACGTGGTCTTCTCCATGACCAATGTCAACGGGGCGCCGAATTACGCCACCGATCTCATCGGTACTTTATTTTACCGGGTGGGAATCGCGGGGCAGCATCCGGTGGGAATCCCCGATTCCGGAATGGGCGCGGCCATTGCCACCATAACGTTCTTTGTCCTGTGCCTCGGGGTAATACCGACCCTCCGGGCCACCCAGGGAAAGGAGTAGGCCATGGCGCGGAAAGGTTCAATAAAAAGACAGAATCTCCACATACCGGCTCACATTATTCTGGTGATCTATTCCATCATTGTCCTGTTTCCCCTCTGGGTAATGGTGATCAACTCATTCAAGGACCGGCTCAGCATTTATCAGAACCCCTTTGCCCTGCCGTCGAAGTGGAATATTTCCAACTATTCCGAAGTTATCCGGGATGGTGATTTTCTTATTTACTTCAGGAACAGCTTTGTGGTGGTGGTGCTTTCCCTGGCAATACTGCTCATCATCGGCTCCCTGGCGGCTTACGCTCTGGCCAACTGGCGGGGCAAAATATCCAGGGTGATCTATTTTTTCTGCATCGCGGGGATGATGCTCCCCATCAAAATCGCTTCTATAAAGCTGCTTGAAATCATCCGCAACCTGGGGCTGCTCAACACGATATGGTCCCTGCTGCCGATTTACATTGCCATGGGTGTGCCCATAGCGATTTTCATCCTCACCGAATTTATCCGGGAAGTACCCTATGAACTAACCGAGGCCGGGATCATAGACGGGGCAGGCCGTTTCGGGGTGTTCTCGAGGATTATCCTGCCCCTCCTCAGGCCGGCCCTGGCTTCGGTGGCCATTTACAACCTGGTGCCCTTCTGGAATGACCTTTGGTTTCCCCTGATCTTCATCAGCGATGACCGGGCCAAAACCGTGCTCCTGGGGGTGACCCGGCTGTTCGGCCAGTATCAGACGGACTGGTCCAAGGTCCTGGCCGTCCTGACCCTTTCGGCGATTCCGGTTATCGCCCTATACCTGATGATGAGCAAACAGTTCATCAAGGGTCTTACCGCGGGAGCGGTAAAAGGCTGACCGCCCGGCAGGGAAGCAGCGGTTTCCTGTTCCGGCTGAGCCCGGGACAAGTATCCCAGAATCCGGTATGCTGGATCCGGGGGGCGGGATGAAATACGCGTATAATTACGAGACAGCCATCGGCAGGCTGGGCATAGCCGCCGCCGAGGAAGGAGTCAGCAATATCTGGTTCGGCGGGGTCCCCGTGGATAGCAGTACGGAAATCCTGGAAACACCCCTAATCAGTAACGCCGCGGGGCAGATACAGGAATACCTTGAAGGCTGCCGCCGGGTTTTCGATCTTCCTCTCTATTATCCCGGAACCCCATTCCAGGTGCGGGTCTGGGACGCTCTCAGGGAAATACCCTACGGCGCGGTCCGGTCCTACAAGGATATTGCCCTTGTCCTGGGCAGCGAAAAGGCGGTCCGGGCGGTGGGCATGGCCAACCACGTCAATCCTCTGGCTATTATCATTCCCTGCCACCGGGTCATCGGCCGCAACGGCAGCCTGGTTGGGTACGCCGGCGGGCTCGATATAAAACGGAAGCTCCTTGCCCTGGAAGCCAGGGATGAACTGTTTCCCGAGGGATTTTTCAGGACACCCGCATTATGATTGGTGCCTAAATCCGGAAGCATGGTGAATACAACCCCCGGGTCCCGCCGTATGAAAAATATCCCTTGCGGGTATTTCTTTTCATACAAACCTCTGGTTTGAAGATACCCCGCGATGTCTGGTCTGTCCCATGCTTCCGGGCTCATTCTCTACCCATCATACGGATGCCCGGTGTGTTTCCCGCGGTCCCGTTGTATTTTAAGGCGCTTCATGATATGCTCAAATCACGGGAGATGCCAATGACTGTATCTGAAGCAGTGACAATTCTGGATGGGGAATTTTTTAACGGCCAGGACCGGGCCGCTCTGGAGGTGCATTCCGCCTGCGGCGCCGATCTGATGAGCGACGTCATGGCCTTTGTTAAGGAAAAGGTTTTACTATTAACCGGTCTCGTTAATCCCCAGGTAATCAGGACAGCGGAACTTCTCGATATCAAGTGCATTATCTTTGTCCGGGGCAAGCGGCCGTCAATGGATATGATCGATATGGCGGAAGAAGCGGATATTATCCTCGCGGGGACAAAGCTGCCCATGTTTCTTGCCTGCGGCCGTTTGTATGAAGGCGGGCTCAAAGCCGGAGGCACCAGGCCCATATAGGCGCCATGGACTCAAAAAAGGCTTTACGGAATTCCATGCTCCGCCGGCTGGCGTCCCTTGATCCGGGGTTGTTCCGATCCCAGGGCAGGGATGCGGCATCGCTGATCTCCTCTCAAAAAATATGGCTCTCCGCGGAAACGGTTCTGCTTTTCATGGCCATGGAACAAGAAATCGATACGGAACCGCTTCTCGCCCGCGCCCTGGAAGGCGGGAAAAGAGTATTTATCCCGAAAGTTGCGGGCCCGGAAATGCGGTTTTACCGGATACAATCGGCCCGGGGCCCCTGGCTCTGCGGACCCTACGGAATCAGGGAGCCGGATCCCGCCGCGCCTGATTCAGACCTGAAGCCGGAGGATTTCCCCCTGCTTATTATCGTTCCCGGGGTTGCCTTTGACCGGCAGGGAAACAGGCTGGGCCGCGGCAAAGCCTATTACGACCGTTTTTTTGCGTCCCTTGACCAGCGGACCGGCACCGATACACCGCGGCGGCCGGCGGAAAAAAGCCGTTCACCGAATTACTATACCGTGGGTCTCTGCATGGATGAACAGGTCGTCCCGGCGGTGCCTGCGGACTCCTGGGACCGTCCCATGGACGCCATCTGTACGGGATCGGAATATGTTACCGTAGTCCCACAGTGATCCCGGGTTACTGGAAAGTACCCGGGAACCAGAAGTGGGGGTAGTGGAAGACCCGCAAAGCGGGGCTGAAACGAGGGGGAGCAGCCCTCCCGCGAAGGGCAGCACCGAGCCGGTTAAGCCGGAAAGTACCCGGGCAGAAGGGTAACGCCGGGTGCCATGGGAAAATGGGGCAGAGCGACTTTCGAGGCCTTTAGGCCGCTGAGGAGCCTGCGCCATTTTCCCATGGCAGGTCCCGCAGCCCCGTTATCCCCGGGTGCTTTCCGGCTTGTCAGACTCTGTGCTCCCCCGCATATTGCCCGGTTAGGCCTAAATGCGTATCTTATACATAAGAACAGCAAAATATCAAAAATAATCCCATAAGGAGAAGCCATGGCACGCATAAAAAGCGCTTTGGAAATAGCCCTGGAAAAGACCGAATCGGTGAAAAGCGACAAGGCCAGTATTTCCCAGTATGAAGCAAAGCAATCGGGTAAACGGCTGGCCAATTCATACCTGGAGAATCCGGAGCTTTCCCTGGAGGCGGAAATAAAAAAAGCCCCCGCGGATCAGCGGGATTCCCTCAAAGAGGGGCTCTTCGACGTGCTGGTTTCCCAGATAGCCCTGCCGGCGGGCAAGGATGACGAAAAACGCATCGCCGCCGTGGGAAAGGGCCTTTCGGTGCTTATTCCGGATTCCCGGTTTTCGGCACTCTACGGACAGCTTACCCAGGCACTTACCCAGTATCTTGACGAAACCGAACAGTTCGAGCAGATGCTGAAACAGCAGTACGGCCCGAAGCTCCGCCAGAAGGAGGAGGAACTGTCCCGCCGCATGGGCCAGCAGGTCCGGCTCGACCCGTTCCAGGACCCGGAATTCGTGGCATTCTATAACCAGAATATGGGCGCGTTAAAAGACCGGTACCAGTCCGCTGTGGACCAGGTCAGGGAAGAAGCCCAGAAACTGTTCGCTTCTCCCGGGGAATAACCCCGCGGTTACCGCGCCAGGGCTTTCCTGGCGGCGGCCAGGGCCGCTTCGTAATCCGGCTCGTAGCCTATTTCGGGAACCTGCTGGGTGTACACCACTGTCCCATCCCGGTCCGCCACCACAACCGCCCGGCTCAGGAGCCCTTCCAGGGGGCCGTCCGTTATTTCGGCACCGTAATCCCGGCCGAAGTCTTTGTCCCGCATCTGGGATAGGGCTATGATGTTGCTTACCCCTTCGGTTTTGCAGAACCGGTCCTGGGCAAAGGGCAGGTCACAGGATACGGTGAGAACCACGATTTCCGGTTCCTTCAGTATCTCCGCGTCAAACCGTTTTGCCGAAAGGGCGCACACCGATGTGTCCAGGCTCGGAACAATATTGATGATTTTTACCTTCCCTTTCCAGTCGGAAAGGTGCCGGTCCGCGAGGTCCTTGTCCACGAGGCGGAACTCCGGAGCCTTGGTCCCGGGCTTCGGCAGGCTGCCGCCGGTGGTAACGGGTTTTCCCTTAAATGTAATAGCTGCCATAAAAAACTCCTTGTACTAACTTCCGCAGTAGTATTTTTTCTTCTTAAACTGTAATACAAAGGCGATACGGCTGCGATAATTATGAAGTTTTTTAGGAATTTCTTCTTGCATCAAATACTAAACGTTTGTATAGTAATTGTATGGACTTGGGTGAAAAAATTTCCATCCTTGCGGGTGCGGCAAAATACGATGCCTCCTGTGCGTCTTCAGGCAGTTCCGGCAGGGCTTCCGGCGCCGCGGACGGCGGCCTCGGATACCGGGAACCCGCCGGGATCTGCCACAGCTGGACCGGGGACGGCCGGTGTATAAGCCTGCTCAAGGTCCTGTATTCCAATGTGTGCCGCTATGACTGCGCCTACTGTGTAAACCGGGCTTCGGCGGATACCAAGCGTGTGTCCTTTACCAGCCAGGAACTGGCGGATCTTACCATCGAGTTTTACCGGCGCAATTATATCGAAGGATTGTTCCTGTCTTCGGGTATTTTCTCCGATCCCGATATCGTCATGGAAAAGCTGATCGAAACCGCGAAGAAGCTCAGGACCGAACACGGATACGGCGGTTATATCCACATGAAGATAATTCCCGGAACCGGTGATAAAATGATCCGGGAAGCGGGGCTCTGGGCGGACCGGCTCAGCGCGAATATTGAACTCCCCACGGACCTGAGCCTCAAAAATCTGGCTCCCCAGAAAAACGGCAGGGAAATCCTCGGCGCCATGGAGGATGTTGCCGATACCACCGCGCAGTATGAAGAAGACCGCCGCCGTATCAGGACAACCCCTGATTTTGCCCCATCGGGCCAGAGTACCCAGCTCATCGTAGGGGCCAGCGAGGAAAACGACCGGCAGATTATTTCCCTCTCCGGAGCTCTGTACCGGAAATTCGGCCTCCGGCGGGTTTACTATTCCGCGTTTACCCCGGTGGGGGTACCCGGCAGGGGAGGGATTCCCGATCCCCGGCTCCCGGATATTCCCGGACCGCCCCTGGTCCGGGAACACCGTCTGTACCAGGCCGACTGGCTGCTCAGGTTTTACCATTTTTCCTCGGAGGAAATACTCGATGGCGCCACTCCTTTTCTCGATAAACATCTGGATCCAAAAACAGCCTGGGCGCTGAAAAACCTCCGCCGCTTTCCCATAGAGATAAACCGGGCGGATTATGAGGAATTGCTGCGTGTTCCCGGAATTGGGGCGACATCGGCCCGGAGAATAATCGAAGTCCGGCGTTCCCGTTCCCTTTCCTTCGACAGCCTCCGCCGGATCGGCGTCGTACTTAAGCGGGCACGGTATTTTATCACCGTGTCCGGCGGTTTTATTGACCGTCCCGAAGACCCGGGAAGAATCCGCCGGATTCTTTCGGACAGTGACGGGGCGGGGCTCCAGCTCCCGCTCTTTGATTTTTAGGACTGTGCCATGGAAGCGGTATATGACGGCAGCCTGGAAGGCTTATTCAAAATCCTTGAAAACGTCCTCCGGGGAAAGGCCCTTCCCCAGAAAATATGCCGGCGGCGGGCGGAGCAGGGGGACCTCTTCTCTCAGCCTGAGCCCGGTGCCCTTAATTCGGCGGATGTGCCGCCCTGTACCAGGGTTGCGCTGCAGCACACCCACACCGGATTATCGGGGGCGGCGGAGCAGCTCCGGGACGTATCGGCCTCGGCATACAGTGACTTCTGCTACGCCTGGATGAGCGAGTTCCCCATTGAGGCCGAAACAGTCCGTTTCGGGTGGAAGGTGCTCTCCGCCGCGGACACGGTGCGCCGCTGGTCAAACAGCCCCGACTCGGACCATAAAGCCCGGCTGGCCGCTGAACGGGCCCGGACGGACCGCGGCGATGACGCTGTGGGGACCGTCCTCGGAGCGGCGTTCAAGGTCCGCCGGGAAGTACACCGGCTCATGGGGCTTCTCCGGTTTAATGATACCTCCGGGGATATGCTCATTGCCCGGTGCTATCCCGACCATAATATCCTTCCCGCGCTGGCCCGCCATTTTTCCCTCCGGTTCGGTAAAGAACCCTGGGGAATAATTGACGAAAAACGCAGTATCATGCTTTTTTCCAGAAAATATGGAGAAATTGAAACCGCGGCCCTGGATAGGACTGTCCCGGACAGCCGGATCGCCGAAGAAGCCGGCTCCGGGAACCGCTGGGAAGAACTCTGGCGGACGTATTTTAAAGTTATAAACAATGAGAGCCGGGTCAACCCCGAGCTTCAGCGGCGGTTTATGCCGGTCCGGTACTGGAAATACCTTCCCGAAGTACACCAATAAATAGAGATAAAAAAGATTTTTTCTTCTTAAAACCGGTAGTTTTCCGGGAATTCTTGGTTTATACTGTTATTGTAAGTTTTTTTTCTTGATCTGATTGTAGGAAAATACCGTTCGATACTTTTATAGGGAGTATCATGAAAATAATCTCGCTTCTGGGACTCTTTTTTCTGCCGGTGGTTTGTTTTTCCGCGGAGCTGTACTCATTAACCCTGGATGAAGCCATATCCAGGGGCATCGAGCAGAGCCAAAGCCTTAAAAAAAACGCCCTTGACCTGGAAATTGCCGCCCTCAGGGCAAATAACCTCTGGTCCCAGGTTTTTCCCGGAATATCCGTCGGCGGGGGGCTTAACTACGGGGACACCCTGTTTTCCGACGGCAGCACTGAAAATCCCCTCAGGCTCAGCGCCTCGGTTAATCTTTCCCTGCAGCTCAATACCGGAATCCCGGCGGCCATGAGAAACATAAAGCTGGCCTATACAACCCAGCTTTTAACCTACGAAACAGCCGAGCGTCAGCTGGAACTTCAGATTACGAAAACCTTCTTTAATCTTATGGCCGAACAGGAAAATCTTGCTCTTCTGGAAGAAGGCCGCAGGCTGGCGGACGCCCAGTACAGTAAAAATGAAGTGGGCTTCAGAAACGGTTTTATCGGGGAGCTGGCCCTTCTCCGGAGCCAGCTCAGCGCGGAAAGCGCGAAACTGGTCCTTACCCGGGCCGCGAGTGTGCACGCCGCAAACATGGGGCAGTTTTTGACCCTCCTGGGCATCGACCAGGGGGCCCCGGTTGAACTTGCGGGGACCATGGATATCAGGGAAGCGGACCTGGACGCGGACTATCTTATCCGGGAATATCTCCAGAAGCGTCCGGATATCGTGAACCAGCGCCAGCGCATACAATCCCTGGAAGATTCCAGCCGCCAGACTTCCCTGTCATCCCGGGCTCCTACCCTGAATCTTTCCGCCGGATGGAGCGCCAATTGGACGAGCAATTTTGCCGACACCCTCAGCGGCGGGGTAAGTCTTTCCATCCCTGTGGATTCCTGGATACCGGGTTCCAAAACGTACCAAACCGTAAAAGCCGCCGTCGCCGAGGTTGAAAAAGCCCGGCTTGACCTGGAAGACCTGGAAAATACCGGTATGCACGAAATCCGTTCCCTTACGGCGAATATCCGGAATTCCTGGGGGAGCATGCAGACCGCCGCTCTCCAGGTCCGCATCGCGGAACGGACCTATGAACTGACCGAAGAAGGCTTCCGCCAGGGCACCATAGAGTTCCTCGACCTGGAAACAACCCGGAAGGAAATGATCGACGCAAAACAGCAGTTACTGATTGAAGAACTGTCATATAAAAACTTTATTTTGGATTTGGCTGCTGCGCTGAACATGGATTGGATTGAATTACTGCAGGCAGGTGAAGGGTGAAGAATGCAAAGGTTTCGAGGATTGTTACTATAATTCTGGTTGTCCTGACGGTACTCATAGGAGTGCTGACACTGGTTGTGTATATTCAGAAACGGGAGGCTCAGGCCCAGCTAACCGCGGTACCGGAAAGTTCCGGCGCCCAGCCCGCGCCGCGTCCCCAGGGACAAGCCGGAGCCAGAAGCGCCACGGTGGTGCGGGTCCGCCCGGTTGAACTCGGCAGCATCGAAAATTACGTTACGGTTAACGGAGATGTTCTTACCAGAAGCCAGGTAGCTGTCTATCCCACTGTCGCCGGCAAGATTTCCGAAGTCCGGGTCAGGATCGGGGATTACGTCCGGCAGGGACAGATTGTCGCCGCGGTGGACCCCTCGCGGCCCGGGGATTCCTATTCCCACAGCCCCGTGACAGCCCCGATTTCCGGCACCGTTCTTTCTGTGCCGGTTAATCCCGGCGACACTGTCAGCACCCAGACGGCGGTCTGTACCGTGGGCAGCCTCAGCGATGTCGTGGTGGAGACCTTTATCCCCGAGCGTTTTGCCGCCGCGGTCCGCCGGGGACTTCCGGCGGCGGTGTTTTTTGAGGCCATTCCCCAGGAAGTATTTGCCGCCGAGATTGACGAAGTAAGCCCTGTTCTGGATCCCGCCAGCAGAACCCTGCGCATACGGCTCCGGTTTCTTCAGAGGGATGACCGTATTATTCCGGGAATGTTTTCCACGGTGCATATCGTCACCAATACCCGCTCCGGGGTTCCGCTGATACCCCGGGAATCCGTTATCAGCACATACGGTTCCTGGATAGTCTTTACGGTGGACGAAAACAATATTGCCCACCGCCGGGAAATACAGCTGGGCCTTGAGAACGAAGACTTCATAGAAGTGACCGAAGGATTGGAAGACGGAGAACTGGTGGTCAGCGCGGGCCAGAATTTCCTTTCGGATAATGAAACCGTCCGGATCGTGGATTAGGGGCGGCCCGTGAATATCCCCAAGTATTCGGTCCGGCGGCCCGTAACCATTGTCGTCGTCTACGCCCTGGCCATGGGAATCGCCGCAACCATGGTTCCCCGGCTCGCGGTTGACCTCTATCCGTCCACCGCGCGGCCGGTAATTTCAGTCTTTACATCCTTTACCGGCGCCGGTCCCGCGGACGTGGAACAGAACGTGACCGATCCGCTGGAAAAAGCCTTGTCGTCAATAAACGGCCTCAAGGAAATGACGAGCAATTCTTCCTTTGAATCCTCCTCCATATCCCTGTATTTCGATTACGGAACGGATATGGATAAAACCATGAATGATGTCCAGACCGTGGCTAACCGCATAAGCGCCTCCCTCCCGGACGGAGCCGGGGCCCCCATCGCGCGCCGTTTCGATATGTCCGCCATGCCGATCATGCGTCTGGTTGTCCGCGGCAACTATCCGCCGGATCAGCTCCGTCTTTTCGCGGAAGATGAAATCCAGTCCAGCATAGAGCGCATTGATGGGGTCGCGTCCGCGGATGTCACCGGCGGTACCACCCAGATCGTAAAGGTCGGGGTCTCCCTGAACCGTCTCGCGGCTTTTGATCTGACTTTTTCGGATATCAGCAACGTCCTGCGGGGCCAGAACGTGCTTTCCAGCGGCGGCAGCCTGGTCCGGGGTGTCCGGGATTACCAGATCCTGACCAGGCAGGAACTCAATACCATTGAGGACGTAAAGCGCCTGGTGGTAAAAACCGTCGGTACCACCCAGGCCGATGTTTCGGCCCAGGCGAACCGGTCCCAGGTTGTACGCCTTGAGGATATCGCCGACATCACCTTGGGATATGACGATAATTCGACCCGGGTGTATGTGAACGGCGAAACCGGTGTCTATATTCAGGTCCAGAGTGAAAGTGACAGCAATTCCGTGCAGGTCGCCGCCCGGGTCCGGGATGCCCTGGCGGATATCAACGCCGAGCTTCCCCGGGGGATCACCCTGGAAGTGCTTTCGGATGATACCACCCTGATTAACGCCACCCTGAACCAGGTATATTCCAATGCCCTCCAGGGAGCGCTTCTGGCTATGATTATCCTCTTTATTTTCCTGAGGAATATTAAAGCCACCCTGATTATCGGGATTTCCATCCCCATATCCATACTGCTTACCCTGATGTTCATGTCGGTTTTCGGATTTTCACTGAACCTGCTCAGCCTTACGGGGCTTATCCTGGGACTGGGTATGATTGTGGACGGCTCCATCGTTATTCTGGAGAACATTCACAATTACCGGGAACGGGGCGCCAAACCGGATATTGCCGCGATCCTGGGGAGCCAGGAAATGACCCGGGCCATAATGACCAGTACCGTAACGACCCTGTGCGTATTCATTCCCCTCATCATCTACCGGAACGACCTGGAAATGATGGGACAGATGTTCCAGGATCTTATCTTTACGGTGGTGATTTCCCTCTCCGTTTCCCTGGTGGTGGCCGTCACGGTGGTACCCGCCCTGGCGGGCCCCATCATGAGGCTGGATACCCGCAGGCAGAAACCCCTAAAAAATAAATTCATGAAAATGATCGATGAGGGCGCGGAGCGGTTTTTCCGTTCCCTGGAGAACGGCTATAAGAAAGCCCTGGATTACTGCCTGGACCACCGGGTGCTCATTCTGCTTTTTGTAGCCGTTCTGCTGGCAATTTCTCTGCTGCAGTTCGATGGTATGGGAATGAACCTCTTCGTCCGGTCCCGGACGGACGATTCCATCACGGTAAATATTACCATGCCCCAGGGCACCACCATGGAGGCTACCGAAGCGATTCTCCTCGATTTGGAGGATATCATAAAACAGGAAGTCCAGGGCTATAACAATATAATCTTAACCGTCAGACGGGGCGGCCGGACAACAAACCAGGGGTCCGTTCAGGTAACCCTCCCGCCGCCCGCCATGCAGATCGATACGCCTACGACAATTGTGGAAAAACTCACCCCCTATACATCCCGTATTCCGGGAGTGCAGGCCGCCTACCGAGCGGGCCGTGCCATGAGTACCACCTCCGCCGTGGAGATCGCCGTAAGTTCCCGGGACAACGATGCCCTCATGGATGCCGCCGAGGAAATCAAGAATATCGTCATGCGGTACCTTCCGGAGATTGAAAACCCCGAGGTAAACCTCAGCGAAGGCGGTCCCCAGCTCCAGATTGAAGTAAACCGCGACCGCGCCGCCGCATTGGGGATTTCCGTTTCTTCCATTGCAACGGAGATCCGCACCGCCATAAACGGCGCGACCCCCTCTGAGATCATCATCGGGGACCGGCGGATCGATATAAAGGTCCAGCTCCGGGATAACGACCGCCGGGGCATTGAGAACCTGGACGCGCTTTTTGTCATCGGCCGGTCGGGGGACAGGATATCCCTTTCGAATGTGGCCCGGATCGTCGAAAACCGCGCGCCCTCGAGTATCCGCCGGGAGGACCGGGAACGGGTAGTCCGGGTCACCGGTGATCTTCCCCAGGGTATGGCGGCCACGGAAATGCAGCAGCGCCTGGAAAACACCGTCCAGTATTACCTCGTTCCCCGGGAGGGTGTCACCGTGCGTTATCTCGGCGAAGCCGAGGAAATACAGCAGTACAACCGCAGATTCCTGTTTATAATCGCGGTGGCGATATTCCTGGTATTCGGGGTGATGGCAAGCCAGTTCGAGTCCTTTGTGGACCCCCTGATTATTTTCTTTTCAATACCATTGCTCCTAATCGGGGTAATATGGATATACAAGATCAGCAATGAACCGTTTTCAGTATTTTCCGCGGTGGGTGTCATTGCCTTAGTCGGCGTGGTGGTCAACAACGGGATTGTTCTCGTGGACTATACCAATACCCTCAGGGCCCGGGGTCTGCTTGTCAGGGATGCCTGCATGGAGGCCGGCCGCCACCGGCTCCGCCCCATTCTGATGACGAGCCTTACCACCATACTGGGGATGGTTCCCATTGCGTTCTTTCCCGGAGAAGGGGCGGATACGATTCAGCCTATCGGAAAAACCTTTGTCGGCGGGCTCACGGTTAGCTCCTTCATGACCCTGTTTGTTACGCCGGTTCTGTATTCCCTGCTTAATTCCCGGCACGACCGGAAACTGAAACGGCCGGGACAGCCGCAGTCTGAAAAAGAGGAGAAACACGAAACGGCGGAAGCGCCCGCCGCCGATCCTTCCGCATAGCGTTTTTTCATGGGACGGACCCCGGATTTGGTATCCCCGTGCATGCGGGCATCCTACAGCCTATAATGGTAGATAAAGAGGAAGTAAAGTCATAAACTTAAGGTATGGAGAAAATACCTGTTGCCGTTATCGGACTCGGCCGTATCGCAAGCCTCCTGGAGGATGATCCCCTGCGGGAAAAGCCCTGCACCCACGCCGGCGCCATCGCCGCAAATCCCGAATGTTCCCTGGCTGCCGGCGCCGATACCGACGGTGAGCGGCGGGAACTTTTTTCGGAACGCTGGAATTGTCCGGTGTACGGCGATGCCGAAACCATGCTCGCGGAGCACCGTCCGCGGATTCTCCATATCGCGACCCATCCCGACAGCCATGCCCATTACTGCCGGCTAGCCGCCCTGCACGGTACGGAAATTTGTGTGTGCGAGAAACCCCTGGCCGACACCCTGGGGCGTTCCCGGGCAATTGCGCAGCTTCATAATCACAGGAAAATTAAAATAATCACAAACCACGAACGCCGGTATTCCGAAGATTATATACAGGCAAAATCCCTGCTGGACAGCAGGGCCCTGGGTGAGCCGCTGAGCGTCAAAGCGGTTCTGTATATGGGGAAAACCCGCCGGCTTCTGGATGTCCTGTGGCACGACGGCACCCATCTCGCGGATGCCGCCATGTTTCTCAGCGGCGGCGTTTTAAAACATGAACGGCGTACGGGGACGCGGCTTACGGAACGGGAAGGAACCGCCTATCTTACCGGCCGGCTCGAACCGCCGCCGGGAGCGGGAGACAAGGTAAAACCGCTGCCCTTTCTCATGGAAGTGGGCGCCGGCCGGGACCATATCGTCTTTGAGCTTGAATTTTCCTGTTCTGAGGGGCGGCTCAGGATAGGGAACGGTATTTTTGAAGTTTGGAAAAGTGTTCCGAGCCCCTATGCCGAGGGATTCAGATCCCTTAAAAAGGAACGGGAAGGTTTTGCGGGAAAAACCGGATACTTTTCCAATATGGTGGCGGATGCGGTTCTATGTCTCAGGAACCCTTCCCTGGAACCCCGGTCCAGCGCTCAGGACGGAATCCGGGTCATTGAGTATTTAAATTCCGTACAGCGGTGGAAGCAATAACCCTTTGCAAATCAAGGGATGTATCACAGGAATCTTGGGAAAGCTAAACTTTCCCTTCCGATTTTCGGAATAACTATAGGAGTAGAGTATGAAAGGTAACAGAATTTGTTGTGCACCGGATTTAAAAAAAATGCGTCTGACAGCGGCCGGATTTCTGCTTGTTTCCCTGCTTATTTCCTGCGCTTCCTCGGCGGCACCGAAAACGGCGGATGCCTCCGCGTTTCCCAAGCTCCAGGGCTCCGCGGCGACGGTGGACAAATACGGAAACGTTACCACCGATATCGCGGAAGCGGATCTTATTTCAGCGGGGTATGAATTGGGGGATGTGCTCAGGGTGACCGCGGGAAATGCCGCGGAAAACGCTCCCCTGGTAAGTACCTACAGTGATGTCAACCGCGGCGAAGTTCTGGTGCGCGTTTCTGACGGTTTCGTTGCGGTGGCCATCAGCTACGGCAATTTCGGCGAAAAAGCCGGTATCCAGGCGGGCAGCCCCATTTCTCTGGAAATGGCGGAAAAGGGCGGTTATACAACCGAGTACGCCCTGCGGCACCTTGAGAAATCCGAAAACAGAAGCGACTACGAATCGGATGCGGTTTTCGCCAATTTCCGGGAAGTCCGGCTGGGGAAAATCGCTCCCCATACGCTGTACCGCAGCTGCCATCCGGCCCTCGGGGATGCCCGGGCGCCCTACGCCGCATCCCTGGCGGAGCAGGCGGGAATCAGAACCATCATCAACCTGGCCGACAGCCAGGAGGAAGTTTTCCAGAAGGCCGCCACATCTTCCTGGTATAAATCCATGCTGGACAGTGAGTCCGTTGTTTATCTGAACATGGGCGTTGATTTTGAAAGCCCCGATTTTGCCCCGAAACTCCGGGAGGGTCTTAAATTCATGATCAGCCACGACGGGCCCTATCTGGTGCACTGCAATGAAGGCAAGGACCGGGCCGGAATCGTAAGCGCCCTGCTGGAAGCGCTCATGGGCGCCAGTGTCCGGGAGATAGCCGACGATTATATGGTTACCTATTACAATTATTTCGGTGTGGAAAAAGGAGAACCCCGGTACGATCTTATCTCCCAGATTATCATCGATATTTTCAAGGAAATGAATGACGGTAAGGCTGTGCGGGATTCCAATATCCAGAAGGTTGCGGAAAATTACCTTACGAAGACCGTGGGCCTCAGCAGCCAGGAAGTAGCCGCGCTGAAGGCAAAACTGTCGGGCAAATAATTAAACGGCGGCGGGCCGAGGAGGGTATCTATGAAAAGAATCTGGGCAGGACTTATTTTGATTACCGCGCTGACCGTATTCGGCGGCTGCGGCGGATCCTCCAGGGGCCTGTCGCGGAAAAATCCGGTTACCCTCTCGGTCTGGCATTACTACAACGGCCCGCAGAAAGCGTCTTTCGACGCCCTGGTAAAGGAATTCAACGATACCCTTGGACTGGAAAAAGGTATTATCGTGGAAGCCTTCAGCCAGGGCTCGGTGAACGACCTAATGCGGAAAATCAACGAATCCATAAACCGGAACGTGGGTTCGGATGATGTCCCCGATATCTTCGCCGCCTACGCCGATACGGCATACCAGGCCTACGGGAAGGGGCTGACCGTTGATTTTTCACAGTATTTATCCAAGGATGAACTGCACGAGTATATTGATTCTTATATAGAAGAAGGACGCTTCGGCAGCGATGGCGGGTATTATCTGTTTCCCATCGCGAAATCAACGGAAGTTCTGGTTGTCAACAAGACCGCCTGGGACAGCTTCCGGGCAGCCACGGGTGTTTCCGAGGCTGAGCTGAAAACCTGGGAGGGCATTACCCGTCTCGGAAAACTGTACTACCAATGGACCGATGGCCTTACCCCGGAACCGAATGACGGAAAAGCCTTCTTCGGGAGAGACGCCTTCGCGAATTATATGATCATCGGATCAATGCAGCTCGGCCGCGAGCTGTTCCTTATCAGCGGGGACGGGACGGTCCGCTTCAATATTGACCGGGATGTGATGCGGCGCCTGTGGGATAATTACTATATTCCCTATGTCCAGGGGCATTTCCTCGCCTCGGGCCGTTTCCGCAGCGATGATATGCGGACCGGAGACATTATCGCTTTTGTCGGATCAACTTCGGGAGCGGCGTACCTTTCCACGGAAGTAACCCGCCGGGACGGTTCTTCGTATCCCATAGCCATAAAGTCCTTTGCGCTTCCCAATTTTGAAAACACCCCGGCGTATGCGGTCCAGCAGGGCGCCGGGATGGTAATCACGAAATCGGACGAAACCAGGGAATACGGAGCGGTGCTTTTTCTCCGATGGCTCACCGAGGCGAAAAAGAACACCGCCTTCAGTATTGATACGGGATACCTTCCCGTAAAAAAAGCGGCCAATACCGTGGATAATATAAAAGAAGCAATTGCAGAATCAGAAACGGCGATCAGCCCCATTCTTGATGATATTCTTACCATCGCGGTGACTATGACGGGCTCTTACGAACTGTACACCAGCAAAGCTTTTCCGAACGGACTCAATATCCGGAATTTCGTGGAAAATTCCCTGTACCGAAAAGCCCGCCAGGACCGGGCCGCTGTTCTTGACAGCGTCGGTTCCGGAAAATCTCCCGCCGAAGCCGCCGCGGCCTATATCAATGATGAAAACTTTGAGGAGTGGCTGAGGGAGTTTTCCGATGGCCTGGAAAATTTGAAGAATCAGGAATAAAAATGAGTGTTCCGATAATTAAAAATAAAGCGTTAACAGGGGCTGTAAATTGATGTTTCGAAAAAGCAAAGCCGGAAACCTTTTTACAAAACTGCTTGTGCCTATCATGGCGGTCCTCCTCCTCCAGCTGTTTCTCTTTTCCGGTTTTATTTTTGGCATCGTCATCCCCGAAACGACCCGCAACGCGTATAAAATACTTAACGAACGGGTGATCAACCGCAAGACGTACCTTGAAAATGAGATGATCCAGCGCTGGTCAAATTTGGATCTGTATACCAATGCGGTCCATCAGAATGTTGCCGCTGTACTCGCCGCCGAAGGGGCTTCAATTAAGGATATTGAACATAATTCCGAACTGAATGCCATGATTATTGAAAAAAACGTACCGGATATCATCAGCCTTCTCCGCAAGAACGCCGTTACCGGCGCCTTTTTTATCCTGAACGGAGCGAGCCTGTACAGCAGGGACAGTATTCCCACCTATCCCGGTGTGTATTTCCGCGATCTTGATCCAACCAATTTTTCCGAAGACGGGCTGGATATCCTTATGGAACGGGGCCTTCCGTCCGTATCCAAGAACTATGATATTTCCCTGGACAGTTTCTGGACCGCCAATTTTGAATTTCCCGGCGGCGGTACGGAAAAAAATGAGTATTTCTTTTTCAAACCCCTTAACGCGGCGCAGGAAAGCGGCAACCGATACAGCAGGAATTTTGCCTACTGGTCGAATATGTTTACCCTGGCCGGAGATGCGACCCCGGTTATCACCTATTCCATACCGCTTATTTACAGCGACGGGACCGTGTACGGTGTCCTGGGAATTGACATAACCGAAAATTACCTCCGGCGGTTTCTGCCGTACGAGGAAATCGGCAACAGCCCGGACAGCATTTACGTTCTGGCTATTACCGACCACAGACGTGCTCAGTTTGAACCGGTCTGTATCAATGCAAGGGCGTACAGTGTACGGTTTGATGATGATATCGTTTTTGCCGGGGCGGAATCCGGCGCCGATAGTGTATACCGCTTTTCCGACGACGGCATTTCTTATTACGGCAGTGTCCAGCCCTTCAGGCTGTATAACAGCAACACGCCCTTTGCCGGACAGCAATGGGTCCTTATCGGTATGGAAGAACGCTGGCAGCTCCTCGAGTTTCCGGACCGCCTTAAGTACCTCCTGCTGATCATTTCTACCGTAAGCCTCTTTCTGGGTATCTGCTGTGTGTATATCGCCCAGCGTATCGTTATCAAACCCATCAGTTCCGTTGCCCAGGAACTTGAATCGGTCAATACCCGTAACCGCGTAACCCTTACCAAGACCAATATCCGGGAAATTGACCGGCTGACGGATTCCATCGAATCCATGAGTGTTGCGGTGGCGGAGTCCGCGTCGAAAATTTCAAAAATTATTGAATTGGCCCAGACACCGATCGGGGTTTTTGAATACACCGACGGGGAAGGGGACGTTTTCTGCAGCAATGCGTTTATTTCGATCATGGGCTGGAACGATGTGCAGCCCGTGGATGATTACGTAAAAAAAGACGTATTTTTTTCTCACTTTGCTGTTACGAACCTGTATCAGTATTCCAGCCAGGGCAATACCAGGATATACCGGGTGCCACCGGAGCTCCGGTCCGCGGACAGAATGTCCGGGGACGGCTCAAACGTATGGATTCAGGTAACCGAAACAACAGAGGGGACCACAACCCTGGGAACCGCCCGGGATATAACCAGGGAAATGGAAGAAAAGATCCGTATAGAGTTTGAACGGGATTACGATATTCTGACGGGAATTTACAACCGCCGGGGGTTTCAGAATTACCTGGATACTCTGTTTGTATCACCGGAGAAACTTAAAACCAGCGCGCTTCTGATGTGTGATCTCGATAACCTGAAATACGTAAACGATACCTACGGGCATGAGAGCGGCGATAAATACATTAAGGCCATGGCCGAAATATTAAAGGATTTTGAAAAATACAACGCCGTAATTTCCCGCCGGTCCGGGGATGAATTCAACGTATTCCTCTACGGATACAATTCGAAGCAGGAACTGCGGGATATTATTTTTAGTGTGTATGATAAGATAGGAACCAAGCACATTCTGCTTCCCCAGGGGAACCGGTACACCCTCCACGCTTCCGGAGGCATCGCGTATTATCCGGATGACGCGCGGGATATCCGCCATCTTATCCGGTACGCAGATTTCGCGATGTACACGGTCAAACACACCCTCAAGGGCGGCGTCCAGGAATTCAATAAAGAAGAATACAATTCCAGGGCGTATCTTCTCCACGGCCACGAAGCCCTGGAGCGGCTTCTGGAAAAACGGGAATTGGTGTACGCTCTGCAGCCTATTTACGATGTGCATCATGATTCGGTTTACGGGTATGAGATGCTTATGCGCTCCATGATACCGGAACTTTCTTCCCCCGCGGACATTCTCAATCTTGCCCGGTCGGAATCGAAATTATACCTCCTTGAGAAAGCCACCTGGTTCAACGCGGTGGGAACTTTTGTGGATAAAATCCGGACCCATGAGATTTCCCCGGTCCAGAAGGTTTTTTTCAATTCCGTCGGCAGCCTCATGCTCCAGGACGAGGACTTAAAACGGTTCTTCGAAATTTACCGGGATTACCTGACCTGCATTGTTCTTGAGCTCACCGAAACCGAACAGAGTATCGCGGAACTGTCAGAAGCGAAAGCACGGATAGTGCGGAGTTTCGGCGGTATGATTGCCCTGGATGACTTCGGCGCCGGGTACAACGGCGAAGTTCTTTTGACTACCTTTTCTCCGGATATTATCAAAATTGATATGGGGATTATCCGCGGTATTGACCGGGACGAGGGAAAACAGCAGCTCGTTAAAAATCTTATTTCCTATACCGCCCCAAGGAATATTAAAACCTTGGCGGAAGGGGTGGAAACAAAGGGTGAAATGGAAGCGGTTATTGCCATGGGAGTGCATTATTTGCAGGGCTATTACATAGGCAAGCCGGAGATGGATATTAAACCCCTTGATCCCCGGATAAGCGCGGAAATATCCGACGCCAGAAACAAAGTAATTTAATCTGAAAGAGAGTCGGGCTGGCCGGATTCGAACCGGCGACCTCTAGTTCCCAAAACTAGCGCGCTAGCCAGCTGCGCAACAGCCCGAAGTTTCTATACAATACCGGGAATCATTTTTTTTGTCTATTGCGGGGGCGGCGCAGAGTCTTAAATCCAGAAATCACCCGTTTTACCTGGGCCGCGGGGCCTGTCATGCAAAAGTTGAAATGGCTCCTCGCCGGCCTTCGGCCTCGAAAGTCGCTCAGTTCTACTTTTGCATGACACCCGGCGCTGCCATTATGGCCCGGTTCTTTTCGTTTTAATCGTCTCTGTGCTGCCTTGCCTGGGTGCTGTAAGCAAAAGATCCTGACCTTACGGGACTTAGGCGAGGCCTATGTTGTCGTCGTTGCCCGGAGGAAACAGGTACAGATCGGGAAGTTTGAAGGTTCTCTGCATGGAGAAGGACTCCGCGGTCTGCAGTTCGCTTATTACCGGGATTTTAAAGAAATGGGACAGTTCTTCAAACCCGGGGGCGGCAATTTTTATCGAATATTCAAAGGTTTCCCGGATACCGGCCGCTTCGGCTTCCAGCGGTTTCGGCCAGAAGGTAAAAGTTCCCGCGGTATTCTTAACCAGCATATAGGGATTCTGCCAGTTGTAGTCTTTCATGGGAACGACGGCGCCGTTTCGGAATAACTGTATTTCCGCCTCCGCCGGGGAAAAATCAATCCCGTTGAAAGCCCGGCCAATGATGGTGGGTATATTAAAAACCGGTTTATTTCCCGCTGCGGCAGCCTCGGTACGGGGTGCCGAATGGTTAACATACGGGCGCTGGATATGGCTTACCCGGCGTATGCCTTCATGCACCAGGGCTACGATGTCCGCCTCCTGCTGCTGGCGTTCAATGGTCTCGATATCAACCCGGGCAACCCCGCGGTTGGAAATCACATAATGGGGCGGAATACGGTTGAGCACATAGCACGCCGTATCGAGCCGGCACTGACCGCAGATACACAGTTTTTCCGGATTTCCCTGCTGCTCAATGGTATCGCAGATATCATTGACGGTTGAAAGTACAATATCTTCCGCTATATTATGAATTTCCATGGCTAAGCCTCCCATCGTCTACTAATAAATGTAATCGTTTTTTTTACCTTTGCAATATCTCTTCCGCCAAAGAAACGGGCATATCCGAAAAATCATACCGGGGATGGATAAAAATACGTATAATCCGGAGGGATTTTACAAAGGCTTCGACGGTTTCCGTGGTAAAAGCGCTGGAGCTCTCCGAAAAGGTACAATTGCCGTCATTTACGTACAGGCCGGTTTCAAATGAGATGGATTCGGGAAGATCGATCAGTATTTCTCCGGGCTTCGGTTTTTTCCCGGTGATCTTTGAAACCGCATCGGCAAGGTCCTGCTCCTGGGATGAAAAATCGGTCCCGCCGGCGAGTTTCGGGTATTTTTTTTCATCATAGGGAACTTCCATGGCCGTCCCGTACAGCTGGCCGTCCCTGACCGCCTCCGCCAGGTAGAACAGCGGGTGGCTCCGTCCGGAGAATACCTCAAAAAGCCCCTGGTCATCGAGGCCGTAGAGCTCCTCTTTTTTCAGAACCCCTCCCGCGAGACCTCCCTGGAGGGCTTTCTTTACCATGGCCGTGGCGGCCCGGACCGAACGGTGCCAGTACACGGACCGGTACATCAGGTATTTTGCGAACAGGATGGATTCTATGCTCGTGATTCCCCGGGTATCGATATCAACCCCCCGCTCCTTGTGGGGATACAACCGGCTGTAGGTAAAATCCACATCCTGGGCTCCGTAGGGAACCCCGCAGTACCGGGCGTCTCTGTTCAGGTAGTCGAGTTTGTCCGGGTCCAGCACGCCGGAAAGCAGCTTCCGGTAAAACAGCAGTTCCGTTTCGCCGCTGCAGGGGAGCTTTGTATCCACAATGGCGGCGGTAAAATACGGGTCCGCCCCGGTTCTGGCGACGAGGCTTTTTACCGGTTCGGCGAGGATAAGTTCCCCGGTCAGTTCTTCATGGGATTTGAGGGGAAGCTCCTTAAGGGAGTGGGTATAGGGAAAGTGCCCGAGATCGTGCAGCAGGGCGGCGCAGAGAAATGAACAGATTCCCGGAGCGCTTACCCACGCATCGGCTCCTTTTGCGCACAGATCCTGGATGAGCCGCCTCGACAGGTGGTATACCCCAACGGAATGGGCCGCCCGGGTATGGGTCGCCCCCGGATAGGTGTACAGAGCGGGGCCCAGCTGCATGATCCGGGTGAGACGCATAAATGCCTTTGATTTCGTCAGGGCCTGCATTTCCGGGGTAAGGTAGATATGACCCCAGAGAACATCCCGGATCGCTTCGGAGTAACCTTCATTCAGTACCTGGCGGATATCCTTCTGCATAGCCTGGTATTAAGCTCCCCGGGATCCCGTATACGGGATCAAACCGCCGGCGCGGAGGATGGTCCTGTCCCGGGTATCCGCCTCGAGCAGGACCCTATAGGATTCATTTTTGGTGGTATTGGTTACCGTGAGCTCACTGCCGTTCCCTTCAAGAAAACCATGAATCCCGGAAAGCGCCAGGGTGTCCCCCTGCCGGATCTTCCCGTAATCCGCGGGATCTGAAAAAACCAGGGGAAGAATCCCGTAGTTTATCAGGTTTGCTTTGTGTATCCGCGCAAAGGATTTTACCAGCACGATTTTGATTCCGAGGTACATGGGGGCAAGGGCGGCGTGTTCCCGGGACGATCCCTGCCCGTAGTTCGTTCCTCCCACAATGATGCTGCTTCCCGCCTCCTGGGCGCGTTTCCAGAAATTTTCATCCAGCCGGGCAAAGGCGAATTTTGAGATTTCCGGGATGTTGGAACGCAGGGGCAGTACCTTTGCTCCGGCGGGCATGATATCGTCGGTGGTTACATTGTCCCCGGTTTTAAGAATGACCTCCAGGGACACACCGTCGCCGATGGGGACCGGCACCGGGCAGGGTTTAATGTTCGGTCCCCGTTCAATGGCGACCCGGGCCGCTTCCTCCGGGGGCAGCGGCGCGATCAGCATCCCGTCCGCCGCCAGGGCAAGACCCTCAAGCATGAATTCCCGGGTATCGGGTTTTGAAAAATCCAGCAAAGCGGGATCGCTTATTTTCCCGGTCAGGGCCGCCGCCGCCGCGGTTTCCGGGGATACGAGATACAGCTGCGCGTCCGCCGTGCCGGACCGGCCCTTGAAATTCCTGTTGAATGTTCTGAGGCTGACCCCGCCGGATTTGGGCGCGAAGCCCATCCCGATACAGGGACCGCAGGCGCTTTCCAGAATACGGAATCCCGAACGGATCAGTTCTCCCAGGATGCCGGCTTTGTCGGCCGCGAGGAGGGTGGTGCGGCTTCCCGGGGCGATTCCGGCGGACACACCGGGCGCCACGGTCCTGCCTTTCATGATTTCCGCCACGGCGGCAAGGTCGTCCAGGGATGAATTGGTACATGAACCGATCACCACCTGATCCACGGGGATTCCCGCAATATCCGCCACGGGGGCTACCGCGTCGGGCGAATGCGGCTGAGCCGCGAGGGGTTTCAGCCGGGAAAGATCGATATCAATGATGTGGTCATATCCGGCGTCCGGGTCCGCGGAGAGTTCTATCCAGCCGTCACCCCGTCCCCGGTCTTCCAGGTATTCCCTGGTTACGCTGTCCGAAGGGAATACCGATGAGGTTGCTCCCAGTTCCGCGCCCATGTTGGTGATGGTTGCGCGCTGGGGCACCGAAAGCGACGCGGCTCCGTCACCGAAATATTCATACACCGCCCCGACGCCGCCCTTAACGGTCTCCCGCCGGAGGACCTCAAGAATGACATCTTTGGCGGACACTCCTCTGGTGAGGGCGCCGGAGAGCCGGACCCCGATGATTTTTGGCATTACCAGATGGAACGCGCCGCCGCCCATTGCTACGGCGACATCCAGCCCGCCGGCGCCGATGGCCAGCATGCCCAGTCCGCCGCCGGTGGGTGTGTGGGAATCCGATCCAAGAAGGGTTTTTCCCGGAAGGCCGAACCGTTCCAGGTGGACCTGATGGCAGATCCCGTTCCCCGGCCTGGAAAACCAGAGGCCGTATTTTGCGGCGACGCTCTGGAGATACCGGTGGTCGTCCATGTTTTTCCAGTCTTCCTGGAGTGTATTGTGGTCCACATAAGAAACGGATACATCGGTTTTTATCCGGTCCAGCCCCATGGTTTCGAACTGAAGATACGCCATTGTCCCGGTCGCGTCCTGGGTAAGGGTCTGATCAATGCGGATCGCGATGTTTTCTCCGGGGTTCATGGTACCGTCCAGCAAATGGGCGGCGATTATTTTTTCCGTAACCGTCTGTGCCATAATAACTCCTGCGGAAATACTAAACGGCAATTCTCTGTATGTCCATACGTGTTTTTCCCATTTTTCAAAATGTTTTATTATCTGTATTATTTTTTTACTTGATATATAGTTAACAGAAAATATTACAAAAAAGCACAAGAATCCGGCGTTTAAATTGACCTTTCCCCCGGGGAAGTTTAAAATAATAAGTAAGATGCTCAGGAAACGCGTTTTTTATACGGCCATTGCCTGTGTAGCAGGTTTGGTAATTGCGGGGCTCAGCGCTTCCTGTACCAAAAACGGCCGGAACGGTGATGCCGGGAGGACCCTTCAGGGGGCCGCCGCCGTATCCCATGTGGAAACCTCCGCGGCTCCGCAGGAACCTCCTTCGGGCGGTGATCCTTTCGGAATTCCCGGGACCGATGAGGGCGGCGGCGCCGGAGCTCAGGAGCGGGAATCCGGCGAGAGCGGGGAAACAAACCCCGTGCTGAACCTCCGGGGAACGGATGCCGCCCGGACGGGAAGCGGCGACGGCAACCCTATTCCTGAGCAGATCCGGCGGCCTGTCCAGGGTGAATCCCTGAGATACCCCGAAGATATGCTCATAGGGGAACTGGGCCGGGGTTCCGCGCCGCAGGATGCGTACCAGTACGCCCGGCGGGTAGTACAGTCCCTTGTTTCGCGGGATCAGCGTGAAGCCGCGCTCCTGTCCCTGGGGAGAGCCTATGCCGCGGATCTTGAGGTCATCTTTGCCGAAGTGTCCCCCCAGCGGTACCGCATAGGAGGAGGCCGGGAAGAAAATGATGGGAGCGTTTCTTTTTTGGTCCGTTTTATCGGACGGGATACCCGGTCTGCGGGGGAACTGTATATCAGGCAGGCGGACGGCAGCTGGTCCTTGGAGGATCTTCTGTTAGAGGAACCCCGGGATGCTTCCCAGGATGGAGAGCGAAGCCGTTTTACCGCTCCATCGTATGAACGGTTTTATTAAGGAACCCTATGGCGACACCGATCAAGCGGATAGAAAAAGACTTTCTCCTTAAGGTCCTGTATGATGAACAGCTTCCGGTTATGTATCTCCGGGACCGCACTGAATATATCCTGTATATAGAAAAGCCCACAAAAACAGAGATGTTCCTCAAAGCCGACAGGCCTATCGCGGGACTTAAGGTCAATAAGAAAATCGAACTGATGTTCGATTACCGCGGCCAGATAATAACTTTTTCCATCGTGGTAAAACAGATAAAAGACGATCATATTGTCGCGGAAGCCCCGGAGTTTCTGTACAAAAACCTGGCCCGTTCCTTTTCCCGGGTCCAGTCTCCCCAGGATCTGGTGGTCCAGTTTTCATTTTCCGGGGACCGCTATTCCCTTTCCTTCCCGAAAATCCAGGAATACGAACCCGAGGATGTGGCAACCTTTATCGAGAATTTGGATCCCAGGGATTTATCCGGTCTTATCGACCAGCTGGCGGCGTGGATAAAGGACTACGCCAACGGATACAAGCTGATAATTTTCAAGGACCAGAAACCTTCCAGCACCGAAGAACGTATCGTCGCCGAAACAGGGAAGACCCTTTTCATCCCTATTACGCAGGCGCGTCTGCCCCAGGCGGACCCTTACCCGAAACGGCGTATTATCACCGAAGATATGTTCCGGCGCTACCTCGAAAGCACCGGGGTTGATGTACAGTACCTCGACGAGGCGGTTGACCGGTTCCTGTACAATAAATTCGAAAAGAATATTTTCTCAGATGCCTGGATTCCTATACTGTTCCAGGAATATGTCATCGGATATATCCATATTTGGATCAATAAAGAAGGGAAGCATCCCTTTGACTACGGTGTTATCGACACCCTGTACCAGTTTGCCAAGGTCCTTGCTTTTTCCCTTAAGACCAACGGATATTTTGAGACGGGCCGGATCAAGGATAAGGGTTTTGAAGGCAAGGTTATAGATATCAGCGCTTCCGGGCTGCTTTTTGCGTATCCCCATTCACAGCTGTCCTCGTCCCTGCTTCCCGACAGTGAATTGTCCCTTAAGCTTGTTACACCTAAGCGGGCTATCAATGCCAACGCGCGGATTGTCCGCCGGTACAAGGACAATACCATGGGATATTTCGGATGCCGGTTCCTGGATATCGTGCCCGAGGATATGCGGTTCCTTTTTGAATTTATCTACGGAAAACCCTTTACCGACCGGGACGCGAATTTTATTACCGGCCAGGTATAAAGAAAGGACCGGGGGCTGTTACGACAGCTGGGCAATTGCCTCGTCGAGGTTTTCCGCCACGGGCAGATAAATCATAACCTTTGTGAGTTCAATCGATTTTCTCACCGAGCCGTGTATATTGGCGATAGCCAGTTTGAGGTTTACCTTTTTAGCGGTGGAGCAGATATAGATCAGGGCTCCTATACCGCTGGAATCAATATAGTCAACTTTTTCAAGATTTATAATGAGACGCTCAACTTTCTTTTCAAGCATTTTCATGAGCAGTTCTTTTAATTTATAGGAATTATACAGGTCCATATCACCCTCTGCATCGATAATATAGATTTCTCCTGTCTTACGGATTTTTAATTCCATAACAGTCCCCTCATCCTTGCTGCCGGTTAATTCTTACGTATCAAAATCTTTTTTGCTTACCGTATCTATCGTTCCAGTTTGCGGTACACATAGCGGTGCGGCCTGTCGGCGGAAGCACCCAGCTTCTGGCGGCGCCATTCGGCGTATTCCGACCAGTTGCCGTCATACCAGACCACTTCCCCGTCTTCAAAGGCAAGAATATGGGTCGCGATCCGGTCCAGAAACCAACGGTCGTGGCTGATTACCACCGTCGCGCCGGCAAAACCGTCAATGGCTTCTTCCAGCGCCCGGAGGGTGTTTACGTCAAGGTCGTTGGTAGGCTCGTCAAGGAGCAGAACATTGGCTCCTTCCTTGAGCATGAGGGCAAGGTTCAGCCTGTTCCGTTCCCCCCCGGAGAGGACACCGACTTTTTTCTGCTGGTCCGCCCCGGAGAAGTTATACCACGCGCAGTACGCCCGGGAATTGACTTCCTTTACGCCGCCGAGTTTTATAATATCCAGACCGCCGGAAAGCTGTTCCCATACGGTCTTATCCGGATCCAGGGCTTCCCGCATCTGGTCGGCAAAGGAGAGCTTTACGCTTTCGCCCAGACGGATTTCTCCGGCGTCGGCTTTTTCAGAACCGGTGATAAGCTTGAACAGCGTCGTTTTTCCGGCGCCGTTCGGCCCGATAACCCCAACACATGCCCCGGGGGGAACGGTGAATTCAAGATTCTCGAAGAGGAGCCGGTCGCCGTAGGATTTTGTTACGTTTTTAGCTTCGATAACAACCTGGCCGAGTCTCGGTCCGGGAGGGATGGTGATTTTATTTTCCCGGATTTTTTCACGTTCCCCGTCCTGCAGCAATTTTTCATACTGGCTTATTCTGGCTTTGCTTTTGGCGTGGCGGCCCTTGGGGCTCATGCGGATCCACTCCAGTTCCCGTTCCAGGGTTTTGCGGCGTTCGCTTTCACCTTTTTCTTCCTGGGCAAGGCGCTGCTGTTTCTGCTCGAGCCATCCGGAATAATTTCCCTTCCAGGGAATACCTTCACCGCGGTCGAGTTCGAGGATCCACCCGGCTACATTGTCAAGAAAATAGCGGTCGTGGGTAACGGCGATAACCGTTCCGTCGTACTGCTGAAGGTGGTGTTCCAGCCATGCCACGGTTTCCGCGTCTAAATGGTTGGTAGGTTCATCCAGGAGCAGTATGTCCGGTTTCTGGAGGAGCAGCCGGCAGAGGGCTACCCGCCGTTTTTCACCGCCGGAAAGCACATCCACAACCTGATCGCCGTCGGGGCACCGCAGGGCATCCATGGCGAGTTCCAGCCGGCTGTCGAGATTCCAGCCGTCCTGGGCTTCGATTTTTTCCTGGATCGCCGCCTGGCGTTCCCCGAGTTTTTCGTAATCCGCGTCCGGATCGCCGAAGGCTTCGCTCACCGCGTCAAATTCCTTAAGCAGATCAACCAGCTCCTGAACGCCCTCGGAGACGACTTCCTTTACGGTTTTCCCCGGTTCCAGGCGAGGTTCCTGTTCAAGGTATCCGATGGTAAATCCCGGACTGACGGATGTTTCCCCGGAGAATTCGGTATCAACCCCGGAAAGAATTTTCAGAAGGCTGGACTTGCCAGAACCATTCAGTCCGATTACCCCTATTTTCGCTCCGTAAAAATACGAAAGGCTTATGTCCTTTAAAACCTGTTTGGTGCCGTGTTTTTTTGAAACCCGGTACATTGAATAAATTACTTTCTTGTCGTCCACCGTTGCCATTGGCATACTATACCGATAAACATCCTCTGCGGGAAGAGGCAGTGCAGAGTCTTCCAATCCGGAAAGCACCCGGTGTTACCATCATACCCGGGTGCTTTCCGGCTTAACCGGCTCTGTACTACCCGGAAAGAGGGGCGTTTCCCCATGTACTGGGTTTATAATACTCGGGGTAGTTTAAGGCTGTTCAAAAGGCATCCGTGTCAGTTAGCAGGCCTCCCGGACCGTCACCTCCATGCTGCTTTGATGCTTAACGATGAACGCGGATGTCCTTCTGTCAGCTCATGAACCAGATGGACCACCAATGGCATACCGCGCCGATAAGCACGAAAACATGCCAGGTGACATGGGCGCCGCGGGTGTCCTTTTTACGGTACCAGATCGTTCCCAGGGTATATGCCAGACCGCCGGCAAGAAGCAGGATCAAACTGATCCTGGGGATTGCCCGGTACAGCGGGATCCACCCTATCACAATGGCCCATCCCATGAGAATATAAACGGCGACTTCAATTTTTTTCAGCGGTTTGTAGTTGACCGCATAAAGGGTTATACCCGCGGCGGCAAGGCCCCATTCCACACCGAACAGGCTCCATCCCCAGGCGCCCGGCAGGGCGGTCAGGCAGAAGGGAGTGTAGGTTCCGGCTATAAGCAGGTAGATTGCCGAATGGTCAAGAACCCTGAACACCCGCTTAGCCCCTTTGTGCTGGATGGCATGATACAGGGTTGACGCAAGGAACATGCATATCATAGTGACGGCGAAGATAACATAGGAAGTAACCGCCAGGGCGCCGCCGCCCCTGCCGCCAATGTAACCATTGGCCCGGAGGGTTAACAGGACCAGCCCGGCTACGGCCAGGAGTACCCCAATGCCGTGGAGAATGGAGTTGGCTATTTCTTCTCCCACGGTCTGAAAGGGGAGTTCCGTAATTTCTTTGAAGGATTTATTCTTTCTGGGCTGCGTCATGTACATTTGGACCCCGGCGAAGCCCAATAGTTGCATGACCTTTCAGTCCGTCCAGGAAAGCCGCCAGGAACCACCCAATGCGGCGGCGAGGGCAGGGAGGCTTTCTTCCAGAGCTTCCTTAAGCACCCAGGGGGGATTAAAAACGGCCAGTCCGCTGCCGTACATTCCCCGCTCCGAGGGAGGCACCGGTGATGTTTGCAGGGTCACACAGCAGCGGTTTCCCTGGTACAGCTCCATTAAAACAGCGGGAAATTCCCGGGCTTCCCTGCGGTTCAGCAGGGGAAACCAGATGATATATACCCCCGCGGGAAAACGGCGGATACCCATGGCCAGGGCTTGCGGAATCTGTTCGTAATCGGTCTTCATTTCGTATGAGGGATCTATAAAAACACATCCCCGTCCGGACCGGGGCGGAAGCAGCCCTTTTAATGCTCCGAGCCCGTCCTCGTTCCTGGGGTGAAACCTCCGGTCTTTTCCGAGGTTTTCCTGCAGCAGTGTAAAATCCGCCCGGTGAAGCTCAAAACAAAAGGCCTCATCCTGACCGCGGAGCAGCGTCTGGGCAATCAGGGGCGATCCCGGGTACCAGTCATTATCCGGAAAATCACGGCCCAGCACCGAGAAATACGGGCCGAATAACGGACAGGCCCGGACGGTTTCATCCGCCGTTATCCTGGCAATCCCCGCTTCCCATTCCCGGTTTTTTGCCGCAAACCCCCGGTTCAGGGAATATCCGCCCGCGCCGGCATGGGTATCGATATACGTATAAGGTTTATCCTTTTTTCCGAGATACGAAAGGCAGAACCCCAGGACCGAGTGCTTGAGCACATCCCCGGCATTGCCCGCGTGAAAAGCGTGGCGGTAACTGAGCATGGCAGTATACTACCCCGGGGATGGCGGTGCTTCAAGCCGGGGCCGGTGCTTCCCGGAACGGTTAGTCCCGGCTGTGCTTCCATTTTTCTTTTAAGGCATACAGATTTGAATCCACCGTGCCTTTGGGAACCCCCAGGACCTCCGCCACCTGACGGTTGCTTGGTTCGGTCCGCATCCCCGCAAGGCGTTTCCGCATGGATGCCAGCCGCTTCCGGCCTTTTTGAAGCCGGTCCCGCATATTCTCCCGGTGGGCGGATCCTTCCGGCGCCGCCTTCATCCGTTCTTCAAAAGAAATACACCGGTAATATTGATTGAAGATACGTTCCCGGAGCCCCATGATCTCCCCGTCCCGTACAGCGCGTATCTGCCGCAGTTTTTCAATAAGTTTCTTCAGAATGATTTTATCGACTTTAATCGCCGGGGCCACCCGTTCTATAAAATCATCGGAGACAAAATAATAGCACTTCAGAAGCAGTATCAGCACCTGCCGCGGATTCGGTACGGTTTTAAAGGGAATCTGGATTTCCGGATAAGCCGGTTCTTCGTTGAGGGTTACCATATCCATGGTCCGCGCGTTCCAGTACGCCTGTTCAAGCGCCGAATGGTCCGCTTCCTTCGAACGGTATTCCCGGGCGGACCAGCGGATTAATGACCCGATATACGCGTCAAAGGAAGAGCCCCGGTCGGTATAATTCTCTATGGCCCGGCATATCCGGGGGTACAGCCAGCACAGGTAATCAGTATAGTCTTCCTGGTTCCACCGGGGAACATTGAACCGCCGGGCATTTTCTAAGATGAATCTGAAAATATTATCTTCCAATTGTTTCCTGTTTATAAATCCCCGGGTATATTGATTCATATACTCCGTCAAAGTCAGAGGGTACTGCATGATTCCTCCTTGCCTGTGATGTGCGGGATAACTGTTTTCATGAAACGGTAAACTAATAAGGCCGGGATTATATCATTTTGAATTGGTTTTTATATTATTTTTTTCTTTTTTCCGGAAGATTTTCTTTCCCGGGGCTGCCGGTGCGGCGGCGTCTTCCGGGGCTGAAATTTTCTTCCGAACGGCGCTTTACAGGAAATCAGGGGCTGTTTTTTGCCGCCCTGTTGGATACCGTTTATTTACTTTTATTGTAAGCAGATACTGTATAGCAATACATATATATTGCGGCGGCGGTAATTATCGGCGGTATGGGAAAAACCCAGGTCCCCGAAATACGCGGAAATTTTTATTGGCAGCGGGATATGCGATTTTCATTCTATTGATATGACAGATGTCATGAATGCTGTATTGCCTAAATTCAGACATTTTTAGTTTTAAAGAAAAAAGAGATTTCCGGCGGGTCAGAAAAAACGGTAAATCTACAGAACTCTGCGGAATTCCTCAATCAGCCGGGAGCGCACGTCAGCGATCGTGCCGGCTGCGCTGAGCCCCGCGGCGTTTTTATGGCCGCCGCCGCCGAAGGCCTGGGCTATTTTGGAGACATCCACCGCATCCCGGGACCTGAGTCCCACGGTACAGTTCTCCGGGGTTTCCTGGCGGATTACCGCGATAGCTTCAACTCCAGCTACGGACTGCAGAAGCTGATAGAGGGTATCCGAATCCCTGCCCTGGAGTCCGAAACGCTGGGTTTCATCATATTCTTCCGTGGTAAGAATGAGCTTTCCGCCGAAGAGGGGTTCCGCCCGGGAAAGGACGAGCCCCATGAGAATACGGGAATCCAGGCTTTTCCCGCCGTTCATGGCCAGGAAAGCTTTTTTCGGACTTGCCCCGGCGTCAATCATCCGCGCCGCGGCCCGGAAGGTTTCCGCTCCCTTCTCATCCACATGGCGGAAGAACCCCGTATCGGTGCACAGGCCGAAAAGCAGAAGTTCCGCTTCCTCTCCGGTCGGTTTGAGGCCGAAGGCTTCAATTACCGCAAGTACCATTGCGGTCACCGAAGGCGCGCTGGTATCGAGAAAAACCGCATCCCCCGCGGGATTCGCCGAGGCATGGTGATCGATTACCGCCGAGGGAAGTCCCTCCAGATACGGTCCCAGATCCCCGGTCCGTTCAGGGGATGAACAGTCGCATATTATTACTCTGGCGTTTTCCCGGTCTGCTTCGGAGGGAAACGGTTTAAAACGGCTTTCGTATTGCTGAATTTCGATGCGTTTGAACGGCCCTGAGGAGCAGGGGACCGCGGTTTTGCCGAGCCGTTCCAGGAGTGAGCACAGGACCAGCTGGCTCCCGACGCAGTCCCCGTCGGGTTCCTTGTGCCCTGCCACGATAAATTTATTCCCTGCGTTTATAAAATCAATTAAATCCTGCGGAACCGGTAATGGAAGCATTTCATCCTTAGCATGTCAGCAGACGGAACTGGCGGTCCCGGCCGGAAACAATGGGTTTTCCTTTTTTAATATACACATCTATTTCAGTCCGCATCCCGAAATCGGAAAAGTAAATTCCCGGTTCCAGAGAAAAACAGGCCCCGTCCAAAAGCAGCCGCTGGTCGGTAAATTCGACGGAATCGATATTCACCCCCGAACCGTGGCATTCGGTATCAATACCGTGGCCGGTGCGGTGCTTTATGGCGGATCCGTAGCCGTGGCCGATCAGGATCTCCCGGGTTTTCGCGTCCACCATGGCGCCGGTGGGACGCCGCCCGGCGCTCAGTTCTTCTTCTATAAAAGTATAAGCCCCCTCCCGGGAACTTACAAGATTCGCGAAGGCTTCTTCAATTTGGGCCGGAGCGTTTTTGGCGAACACACCCACCCATGAAATATCAGCGTAAATCGCTTTTTCGGTTTTTTCCTTTGCCCAGAGATCAAACTGGACGACATCGCCTTCCTTAAAGGGGGCTCCCCTGCCGGAAAAATCGTAATGGGAGTCGGACGAATTTATCCCCGTGCCGACCACCGGGGGATGGTCCGTGGCAATGTTCCGTTCGTCCATTTTTCTGAGCATGGCGTCCCGGATATCCCCCTCATACAGAACGGTTCCGGCGGCGTAGGCTTCCCTCACCATAGCCCAGCATTCATCCACAATATCGTAGAGGTGCCGGGCGGCTTTCTCATGGCTTTCTATGCCCGTCTCATCCAGGAGTCCCTTAAAACGCTGGACCAGGGGCGCTGCGGAACACAGCTGCAAGCCGGCGGATTCGAGAATGGCGGCGGTTCCCGCGTCAAGGTATGAAAGGATGGATATGGTTTCCGAAACATGGGCGCCCCAGGATTTCCCGCCCAGGGTTTTCAGGGCTGAATTGAGCTCCTCCCTGCTGTAGTAGGAGATCTTTTCCCCGGGAAGGGTATCCAGATGGGTTTCCTCAATGGCGTGAACAATTTTTACGGGACTGCCCTCGGCGGGAACCGCGTAAAACCAGTGGCGGGAATTGGTAAGCCCCGGGGACAGTTCCAGGATGTCATCGGAGAGCCGGTCCCGGTGCCTGAAATTCCAAAAAAGCCACCCGCCGAGGTTTTCCCCGCGGATAGCTTCCTGAATAGCGTTGAGTTTCCGGAAGGGCATATTAGAATTCCAGCCTCAGGTCATCGATACCTTCGAAACGGTCATCGAGATTCACCTGAAGGGGAACATTCCCCCAGGTTTCGTGGTTCATCTCCCGGCGGACATAGAGCCGAAGGTGGCTGAATTCACCGTCTTTGTAGTATACCGTGAGGTAGGGCCAGGATTTTCCCGGGCCGAGCCGGATAAGATCGGCTTTTCCCGCGGTTCCCTCGAACCATTCTATAGGAAGATACGCCCTGGCCATATCGTTGACCCCCTTCCGGTAAAGCACAATATAGCCTTTCCGGTAGGGATACACTTTTTCCACCGGCACGCTGACATAGAAATATTCCGATTCGTTTTCCGGAGAAATTTCCGTGGTCTGCGCGAAAAGCGGAGCCATGGAACAGAACAGTATAAGACTTGCTATTATAATACGGACGGCCTTCATATCAATCCCCCATATAATATCTGATAGTGTCACCGACAAGGACAAAGTATAAACCGTTGCCCTCCGGTCTGCAAGGGCAATTCCATTACATTAGTAATTAATTCGGGGTTTTTTTACGATTGTTTTTGACATTTCAGAATTTATTTTTCCGGGCGGAAACAACCCGCCCGGAATAGGGTGCCTATAAGCCCATAGTAGCGAGCATGATCGCTTTTATTGTGTGTTTCCGGTTTTCCGCCTGATCCCAGGCCCGGCTTTGGGGGCCGTCGATTACGTCCGCCGTAACTTCCTCGCCTTTTACCGCCGGGAGGCAGTGCAGGAAGATGCTGTCTTTCCGGCCGGTCCTGTCCATCAGGGCCTGGTTCACCTGGTAGGGTTTTAAAAGGGAAATTCTGCGTTCCCGTTCGGATTCCTCACCCATGGAAACCCAGACATCGGTATACACCGCGTCGGCTCCTGCCGCGGCGCCGAGATCCGCGGTAATGGTCAGCTCCGCGCCGGTCCCTGCGGCGATTTCGCGGCAGGACGCCATCAGTTCCGCGTCGGGATGCAGCTCCGCCGGGGTAATAATTGTACAGTTGATGCCCATTTTCGCTGAAATAACCAGGAGCGACCGGGCGACATTGTTCCGGCCGTCCCCGGCAAAGACCAGCTTTTTTCCCGGTCCGGTGCCGAAATTTTCCTCCAGGGTCATCAGGTCCGCCAGAGCCTGGGTGGGGTGGTAGCTGTCGGTGAGACCGTTGTACACGGGAACTCCCCCATGCTCCGCCAGGGTTTCTGCGGTTTTCTGGCTGAATCCCCTGAACTGGATCGCGTCGAACATGCGTCCCAGTACCCGGGCGGTATCCTCCACGGATTCCTTTGCCCCCAATTGAATATCCTGGGTCGAAAGGAAGACCGGATGGCCTCCTTCCTCACCGAAGGCTGTTTCAAAGGCGCAGCGGGTTCTGGTGGAACGTTTCTCAAACAGGAGCGCGATGGTTTTCCCCGTGAAACGCTGGCGGTTTTCCCCGCGCTTTTTTTCCTGCTTCACCCGGTGGGAAAGATCGAGAAAATACCGGATTTCTTCCGCAGAATAATCGAGCCATGTAAGCAGTGACCTGCCCTTCAGTGTTTCAGCGTTCATACAACCTCCTGTAACGGTATACATAGAAATACTAAATTACGGCGGTATTGTGCAATAGTGGGGGAGCACAAAGTCTTTCAAGCCGGAAAGTACCCGGGAGGACCGGTTCTGCGGGTCCTGTCACAGAGAAATGGGTTTGGCTCCTCATCGGCCTTCGGCCTCGAAAGTCGCTCAAACCCATTTCTCTGTGACACCCGGCGTTACCAGTACGGCCCGGGGGCTTTCCGGATCAACCGGCTTTGTGCTGCCCTATCAGGAGGGCTGCTCCCCCTGCGCTCCAGCCTTGCCGAATTGTGTGTGGAGTTTTGCTCGGCAAAACTCCTAAAAGACTTGCCGGCAGAGGCGGCAAGTCTTACGCTACCCCCACTTCTGGTTCCTGGGGCCGGTTTATTGGTCTGTGACATTGGACTTCGCTTATCTCTGGTTTTGTGTGATATTCGATACTACCTACCGTTAGGTATATTATCCGGACTTAATCGGCTCTGCGATGGCCAGATGCGGAAGCCTTTATAACAGCTGACATTACCAGATACCAGCATCGCACCTTCCAGAAGCAGTCTCACACACCCAGCACCCCGCGTTACCGTTTTCCGCCATGCTTCTTTGCCGCTTTTCCTTGCTGTTGCCCCGGGTTTCTGCCGAAACTGTAATTATACTGTAAAGGGACATATACCATGGTTCAATTGTTTTTTGGCCTCCGTTATCCTCACCAGCTCCGCAGGACCCGGCAGCGTCTCACCGCGGCCATGGAGGCGGGAATTGTTTCTACCATCGAGGCTTCCGGGGGTACGGTGGACCGGGAACAGAAATATATCGCCGCCCAGTTTGACAATGGGGCGGTCGCGTTCTGGCTCGATCTTCTGACGGTGATGGAGGACATCCACGGTATTATCCAGGGGGCAGCCAGGAACCTCTACGGCCACAGCTGTATAATCGGCCGGAATATTCCGGAAGACAGTGTTTACCAGGTCCTCCGGGACCTCTCCTCGGGTGACGGGCAAACCGGCATCTGGTGTGACGAGGATCTTCTGCCTTTTCTTAAGTTTTACGCTGAATTCGGCAGTCCCCGCCGGCACAGTCTGCTGAACCGGAGTTTCGTTCCGGTGACGGCATTCCGGACCGTGACGGAAACCGGCGGCGGCATTGCCCTGCGGAAAAATATAATGGAAGCTCTGGAGCAGCGCGGCTATGACCGGTACATGATCCTGATAGGACCGGAGTTTTCCGGTATCCGGGACGGTGTCTACCATTTCTGCCGGGAAAAGCTGGGGGACCTTCCTCCGTATACTGTCCGGTTCGGCGCCGGCGGCCGGGGACTGAGCTGTTTTACCGATGCGTTCACCGGCGAATTACGGGACTTTCTGGCAGGATCAGCGCCGGAAGAGTCCCTCCGTGAGATGGATGAAATCCGGGAAATCCTTTCCCGGGAACGTCTCAGGGATGAATTTTCCGGTTATTTATCCGCCCTGGGGCAGCGTTTCATGGATCTTCTCTGGGAAAACTATACAGCTGCCCTTGCCCGCAGCAATCTTGAGCCTGTCCTGATTCTGGAGAACATCCACAACGCGGACCAGTGCGCCCTGGATATGGCCCTGGACCGGTGCAGGACAATTACCGGGAGCAATACCGGCGCAATCTACTGTACTTCCCGGCGGGAAGCGGGTCTTGAACTATGGAAGGACATAGGTTTCAGGATCCGGGTAATCAGCTTTCCGGAGAATTTCAACCCCGATTCACTGGGACGTTCCAGCGGAAACCCCCTGTGGTCCGGCGCGTCGGATCTCAGGGAAATCGCCTATATGTGTTTCCTTATGCGGCCGTATTTCCCTCCGGCGGACATGGTCAGGATTTTTGAAGAGGATGGGAAAAATCCCCGTACCATCGGCAAGGCGTTTTCCATGCTGTATCAGCTGGGGATTATCAACTGTTTTGATGATCCCCAGCCGAGGATCAGGGATTTCGATACCGCCACTGAGGAACTTTCGGACGAACGGAAAAATCTGATCGCGTCCATGGTTCGGAACCGGATGCTCGTTTGGGTATCCCAGGGAAGGCTTCAGCCCTGCTACAACCTGATCCGGGCTCTGGCACGGCTCGGGGACCGGGGCAGCGATGATCTGATCCTTGACGCGGTTTGCCGGGATGTGATCGACGGAACCTACGGCAGTATCGAAGAGGATCTGGACAATGAAACCTTCGGGGCCGTTGTGGGGGATGAACGGGTCCAGTCCCTGCGTTATATCGTGAGAACCCTGGCGGTGCTCATCCACGGAACGGAAGCAGAAATAAAGGAAGTTTTTCTGTATCCGCCGCCGGAGGAAGCGCCGTCGCCGAGGTACCGGGCCTACATGCTTTCGAATCTTGCTACGTACCAGGTAGGAATAAATGATCTCGAAACCGCCGCGGAATCCGTAAAGGAAGTTATGCTTCTCAGCCAGGAATCCGGCCGGATGCGGGGCCTTGCCCGGTCGTACCGGCTTTTTTCCCTGGTAAACCTGAGCCAGGGCCGGCTCAGCGACGCCATAGATTACCTCGACTTTGCCATGGATAACGCCGGACGTTCGGAGGATTTTGAGGAACTGGCGATTTCTGTATATTATGCCGCGGGCACCCACTATTTATTCGGCAATATAGCCAAGGCCGAACGTCTGGCCATGGACGCGGAAAAGACGGCGCTTTCCTGCGGTCTCAGCTCCTGGGCGGACAGAGCCCGCTTCTTCCGGGGCAGGATGCTTTTTGAAAGCGGCCGCTATTCCGATGCGGCGGAACTTTTTTCGGCGATCACCAGCAATCCTGTGGGTCTCCTGAATGAAGAAGCCCGGGGGACGCTGGCGGCCTGGATATTCAGAACTAAAATATACCTTGGAAAAAGCGATACGGCGCCGGTTTCTCCGGCGGGGTGGGACGGTTCCCTTTTCGCGATTGAATCGGCGTATATGGCGGGAAAGTATGAATCGGCGGTGGAACTGGCGGACCGTATGCTCATCGACCTTCCGGATCAGGATTTTCCCTATATCGAACAGCCTGACTGGCGAAGCGGCTACGCCCAGTGCGAACTCCTGCTTTTTCCGAAAAAGGATTTCTGGCGGCGGATGATCAATACCTACCGGGCGCTTTCGCTGGGTAAAATCAGCCTGACCTCCGGCGGCGATACGGAACAGGCGATCCATCTGATGCAACATATTACCCGGGACGAACGTTTTCCGGAAACTGACCCGAATGATGCGTTTTATTATTTTGCCCTGTACCGCATACTTCAGGAAACAGGATCCCATGAGGTAGACATGAATACCGCGGTGAGCATGGCCTTTAAAAAACTCCAGAAGCGGGCCAGCCGCATCGACAATATCGAAATAAAGCGGTCCTTTCTTTCAAAACATTACTGGAACGAAGCCCTCATGTTCGCCGCCAAGGAGCACAAGCTTATTTAAGCAGGCGCCTGCATTATATCATCCGGTACGGCCATGCTTCTATGTCGCTTTCGTGTATACTGCGGGTGCCCTGTCTTTGAGGGGTTTCTGGGTATGGGGGTATTTTGGGGTATGTGGTTGCCGGGAGCGGTTGGCGCTGCCATCTCGGGTTCCGGAGCATGACCGGAAAAGCGGCCAATCCGGAGAACCCGAAGAGGGGGCAGCGTAAGACTTGCCGCCTCTGGCGTCAAGTCTTTTAGGAGTTTTGCGGAGCAAAACTCCACAACTGGAGCGGCAAGGCTAGAGCCAGGGGGAGCAGCCCGCGTGGCAGGGCAGTACCGGGCCGGTTAAGCCGGAAAGCACCCGGGCCGCAATGGCAACGCCGGGTCTGTCGTATAAAACGGCTTTCGAGGCCGCAGGCCGACGCGCCGCCATCATCCCTCTTCCATGACAGGGCCCGCGGAACCGCTACTCCCCGGGTGCTTTCCGGATTGTCAGTCCCGGTGCTCCCCCGCATTATTGACAATCTCCGCCCTTTTTGGTACGGTAATGCTCACATTCAAGGCGGCATAGCTCAGTTGGTAGAGCAAACGGCTCATATCCGTTCGGTCATAGGTTCAAGTCCTATTGCCGCTATTTTTTCAATCCAATTTCCTGTCCATACCGGCGGGTGTTCAAAAAAAACGCACCCGCAGACACTTGCTGTTGACCGCAGATCCGCGTACAAACTACAATAAATATGAACGCCGAAAACCGGGTAACCGTTATGGTGTATTATCAATTTAACGTGGACAGGCTCTTTGGTGGAAACCCCCGCAGCAGAAAATGAACCCTATCTTTCCCGGCAGCTCATAACGTACCTCGGCAACAAACGAAGCCTTCTGGGGTTCATCGGCAACGGACTCGGAATCGTAAAAAAACGGCTGAACAAAAAGAAGCTCCGGCTGTTTGATGTATTCAGCGGTTCCGGGATTGTCTCCCGTTTTTTTAAACAGCACGCGGAACTGCTCATTGCCAATGATCTCGAAAAATACGCGGAAATCATAAGCCGGTGCTATCTTTCGGATCCGTCGGAAGAGGAACTCCGGAAACTGCGCCAATACCATGAGGTTGTTTCCTTCAGACTCAAAAACGAACCCCTCAGGACTGGTATTATCAGCGAATTATACGCCCCCGGAGATGACCGCAGTATCCGACCCGGAGAGCGGGTTTTTTATACCCGCAGAAACGCCTGTTATATTGACAGCGCCCGGCAATATATTGAAGAAATAGCAGAGCCCTTCCGTCCTTTTCTTACGGCGCCGCTGCTTTCCGAGGCCTCTATTCACGCCAATACCGCCGGGGTTTTTAAGGGGTTTTACAAAGACCGCGCCACCGGTATCGGCCGGTTCGGCGGCAGCGGAGGAGATGCCCTTTCGAGAATCAAAGGGGATATCAGCCTGCCGTTTCCGGTTTTCAGCAGTTTTCCCTGCGAAGTCCGGGTCTGCCGCGAGGACGCCAATACGCTGGTCCCTTCTCTGGATGAAGTGGATGTGGCGTATTTCGATCCTCCCTATAACCAGCATCCCTACGGTTCGAACTATTTCATGCTCAACCTTATCTGTGACTATACCATGCCCGATGCGGTAAGCCAGGTTTCGGGCATACCCTCCGGATGGCAGCGTTCCGCTTTCAACCGGAAAAAAGAGGCCGCCGCGGCGCTGCGGAATCTGGCGGAAACCGTTAACGCGAAATATCTTCTTATTTCGTTTAATTCCGAAGGTTTTATTTCCCGCCGTGATCTTACGGTAATCCTGGAAAAACTGGGCAGGGTTGAGATCCTGGAAACCCGGTACAACGCTTTCCGCGGAAGCCGCAACCTCAGCAGCCGGGACATTCACGTTACCGAGTATTTATATCTGGTAGAAAAATGGTGATCCTTCTATAGTTTATATCAAGGAAGTAAAAAATGAAGAAAATCAGAAACACCCATATTGTCTGTACCATCGGCCCCGCTGTTGAATCTCCGGAAATCCTCCGTTCCATCATCCGTACCGGTATGAACATCGCCCGGTTTAATTTTTCTCATGGCAGCCACGAATATATGGCTGCGGGCATGGCCCGGGTCAGGAGCGCTTCCGCCGCGGTGGGTATACCTGTCGCTTTGATGCTCGATACGAAAGGTCCCGAGATCCGTACCGGAGCCATCGCGGACGATAAGACCGTAACTTTCCGGACGGGCGCTTCTGTGGATGTTATTGCCGAATCCGATGCCCGGCTTCTGTACGGTGAGGACGGCGCCTATACGACTTCGGCACGGATTACCGTCAGCTACGCTGAACTCGCCGACGATATCAAAATCGGCGCGCGGATACTTATCGCCGACGGGCTGATAGAACTCGATGTGGTTGGCCTCGAGGACAGGCTGATCCGGTGTACCGTGGCAAACGGCGGCGAAGTCGGCAGCCGGAAAAATGTTAACATCATCGGAGTCCGCACGCGGCTTCCGGCAATGACCGAGCAGGATAAAAAGGATCTCCTCTTCGGCCACGAAAACAATATGGATTATGTCGCCGCTTCGTTTATCCGGAAAGCCTCGGATGTTACCATGATACAGAAATACCTGGCGGAAATCGGATCGGATATGCCGGTGATCGCCAAAATCGAGGATGAAGAGGGCCTTGAAAATATTGAAGAGATCATCCGGGTTTCTGCGGGGGTTATGGTAGCCCGGGGTGACCTGGGTGTGCAGATCCCCGCGGAACGGGTTCCGCTGGAACAGAAACGTATTATAAATCTGTGCAATCTCGAAGGCAAACCGGTTATTACCGCTACCCAGATGCTCGATTCCATGATACGCAATCCCCGGCCCACCCGGGCAGAAGCGGGGGATGTAGCAAACGCCATCCTCGACGGGACCGACTGTGTCATGCTTTCCGGTGAAACCGCCAGCGGGATGTTCCCCGAAGCGGCGGTGGAAGTGATGGACCGCATCGCCCGGGCCGTGGAAGATTCGGAAGAGTATTCCCACCATCTGGATGAGCGGCGCAGGGCCCTGGCGGATGATGATGACCTCACCCACGTTATAGCGGAATCAGCGTCCTGGACCGCCGATAAGATCGGCGCTTCCTGCCTTATCGTTCCCACCCTGAGCGGGAAAACCGCCCAGCTTGTCAGCAAGCACCGGCCCCGGCGGTCCATTGTCGGCGCTTCTCCTAATGAGCAGGTACGCCGGCGGCTTCTGCTGTACTGGGGCGTAGCGCCGGTTGCCGTGGTACAGCAGGATGATTCCGAAGCCATGATCCAGGGCGCTATTGCCGCAAGCATCCAGGAAGGGTTTGCCGCTCCCCTGGATAAGGTCGTCGTTGTGGCGGGACTGCCGGTTAATTCACCCTTAAGCTCCAACAGCATCCGGGTCCATGTTATCGGCAATGTCCTTGGCCGGGGCAGCCGGGGATTCGGCGGGCGGTGTACCGGCCGTATCGTCAAGGCGCAGAATCTCGATGAAGCGTCCCAGGTCCTCCGCAAGAAAGGTGGTGAAATTCTGGTTACCCATACCCTGGATGAGACATTCATCCCTATCCTGCGTATCGTTGACGGGGTAATCCTGGAGGGGGCTTCGGAAATGTCGAAAAAACTCATCCGTACCGTCAATCCCCACATCGTATATGTTGCGGAAGTTCCCGACGCAATGACATTCTTCGAAGAACACATAATTGTAACCTTGGACGGCGATGAAAAACTTATTTACGAAGGGAGTCTCTGACAGGGCAGTTCCGGTGTACTGCGGCTTTTCCGCATTTTCCATGGGGGAAAACCGCATTGTGTTTCATTAAGATTGACATATTTCCCCGGTAAAGCTAGACTTAAGCACGTGAAAACTAAAAAGCATATTATTATCGTAACGGACGGTACCGAAGCGGTCCAGAAAATTGCGGGCCAGATTGCTTCCGAGCTTAAGGATCACCAAGTGATATCCAAGACGGCGGATGATTTCGCCGCAACGGACCTGCTTCCGGCGGATATTTATTTTTTCGGCTGTGAAAAGGCGAAACCGGCTTTGTTTTCAGGGCTGGAAGAAGTGCTGCTTCACATAAATCTGGTAGGACGGCCCTGCGGGCTGTTTACTTCCGGGGATGAAAAAGCCGTGAAATATCTCAGGAAGATGGTCCATGATTCGGAACTCGATGTTAACACCGATCCGTTTGTGGCCGGCGCATCCGGGGCTATTAAAAGCTGGGTCCGCAGCGTACAGCAGGGGAGCTGAACATTCCCATGAATACCGCATTTAATCTCGATGATTACATCAGGAAAGTTCCGGACTTTCCAAATAAAGGTGTGCTGTTTTACGATATAACCAGCATCCTCGCAACCCCGAAGGCATTCAGATACTGTATCGACTCCATGGTCGATATTTACACGGATAAAACCATTGACGCTGTAGCCGCTATCGAAGCCCGTGGATTTTTGTTTGCCGCTCCCTTCGCGGACCGTATGCAGATTCCGCTTATTCTTATACGGAAAAAAGGGAAGCTTCCGGGCAAAACCCTCTCCAAGAAGTACCAGCTTGAATACGCTGACGCTGAAATCGAAATCCATCCCGATGATGTTCCCTCAGGGAAGAGGGTGCTGCTCCTGGACGATCTCATCGCCACCGGCGGAACTTTAAAGGCTGCCACGGAGCTGATCGTTCAGTCCGGCGCGTCGGTACCCGAAATATTCGGTGTGGTGGGGCTTCCTTTTCTCAATTATGCCGCGGTTCTGGATCCGGTGCCCATTCGGACATTGATTCAGTACCACTCGGAATAAGCCTGTAAATACATCACACTCCTGATTGACTTTTTTTTTCTATGGTGATAATTTTTCTGTACCGTAAGGTCCATTCCCCGGTTGTGTAATGGTAGCACGGCAGACTCTGGATCTGCTTGTGGGGGTTCAAATCCTCCCTGGGGAATATTTTCCGGCCCCTTCGTCTATCGGTTAGGACATGAGATTCTCAATCTTAAAAGAGGGGTTCAATTCCCCTAGGGGCTATTGAGCTCTTTCAGAAAACACCAACACCAACACCAACACCAACACCAACACCAACACCAACACCAACACCAATTATAGTTTTTATAAGGCGAAAAATTTACTTGACTTTTATATACCTAACGGTATATATAAAATATGAAGAATGATAACAGCAGGAATACTATTCTCCAGTGCGCTCTCACGCTTTTTTCCGAAAAGGGTTTTGACGGAGTGAGTATAAACGATATAGTGGAAATGGCCGACATAACCAAGCCGACTTTGTATTATTTCTTTGGAAGCAAGGAAGGCCTTTTTAAGGAAATTCTCTTTATACATTATGATGTCCTGAATGGCCTGCTGCAGAATGTATGCTATTATGAACCTCATTTGTCAGATTACCATGCGGATGTTGAACCGGTTCTCAGAAGAATAGTCCGTACGTATTTTGATTTTGCTCAGAAGCATGCGCAGTTTTACCTTATGGCCCTGTCTTTGACCTTCGCACCGCCCACATCGCGGCCTGCTGAATTAGCTGAAAATTACCACCGCGTTCAGTATGAATTAGTAGAAGCAATGTTTCTTCAGATATCCAGATCTCATTTTAATCTCAGGGGCAGGGAACAGCTTTGTACATGGCAGTTCCTTGCCGGTATAAACGCCCACATAGGATTCTGGAACCGGGGGTTCGGGTCCCTCGACGACTCGAACGTGAATGCTCTTGTTAAGCAGTTTATGCATGGTATTTTTTCATAATCGCAAGTTCCATGGGTGAAGTGCTTTTATTATAGTATTTATATACCTAACGGTAGGTAAATAGATTGTTAATTATACCTACCGTTAGGTATAAAAGGATTGATATGACAAAGACAGAAAACCTGATTACCATGGACCCATTTCTTTTTCCCTATGAAGACTGGCTGGACTGTTATATGGATCACTACCGTAAGACAAAAGCCTGGATTCTAGAGAACAACCGGGACCTTTCATCCTTTGCCTGCGGCCATCTGTATTACGGATTTCATGAAACCGGGGACGGGTGGGTATACCGGGAATGGGCGCCCAATGCCCGGGAAATATCCCTGATCGGCGATTTTAATCAATGGGACCGGACGAAACATGTCCTCAGAAGGATATCCGGTGAAAACTGGGAGTTATTTGTTCCTGACTCCGGCGGACTCCCCCACGGATCACGGGTTAAAATCCAGGTCAGTGACGGCCGGAGCCGGTTTGACCGCATACCGCTCTACTGCAGAAGGGCCGTTCAGAATACCCGGACCTATGATTTTGACGGACAGATCTGGAATCCCCGGGAATCTTTTCCATGGACCGACGGTAATTTTCATTTCGATAACCAAAGGGCTCCGTTTATTTATGAATGCCACATCGGTATGTCAGGTGAAAATGAAGGGGTATCGTCGTTTTCGCAGTTTACCGAATCGGTGCTGCCTAAAATAAAAAAACTGGGGTATACCACGGTCCAGATCATGGCTGTTATGGAACATCCGTATTATGCGTCCTTCGGATATCAGGTCACCAATTTTTTTGCCGTGTCGAGCCGTTTCGGTACCCCGGAGGATCTCAAAAACCTGGTAAACACAGCCCATTCCATGGGGATAGCGGTGATTATGGATATTGTCCACTCCCACGCTTCGGGCAATGTTCTGGAAGGCCCCGCCTGTTTCGACGGTACCGAAGACCAGTTCTTTCACGCGGGGCCCCGGGGCCACCATCCTGCGTGGGGCACGAAGCTCTTCAACTACGGGAAACCCCAGGTCATTCATTTCCTTCTTTCCAACCTGAAATTCTGGCTTGAGGAATACCATTTTGACGGTTTCAGGTTTGATGGTGTCAGCTCCATGATTTACCGTGACCACGCTCTGGACCGGACGTTCACGGGTTACCGGGACTACTTTTCCCGGAACACCGATGTAGAGGCGCTCACGTATCTCCGGCTGGCCGCGGATTTGTGCCGGGAAGTAAAACCCGGCTGCCTGCTCATTGCCGAGGAAGTAAGCGGTATGCCCGGAATGGCCCTGGACAGGGAACATGGCGGAATCGGGTTCGATTACCGTCTCGGCATGGGGCTCCCGGATTTCTGGATAAAAACAATCCAGGAAAAACGGGATGAGGAATGGAATCTGGGACTGCTATGGCATGAGCTGAACCAGCGCCGTCCCGGCGAAAAAGTTATCGCCTACGCCGAATCCCATGACCAGGCTCTGGTAGGGGACAAGACCATCATGTTCCGTCTGGCTGGCCAGGAGATGTACTGGCATATGGATCTGGCCTCGCGCAGTCCCGTCATTGACCGGGCCATGGCTCTCCACAAAATGATCCGGCTCATCAGCTGTTCCGCCGGCGGGGAAGGGTACTTAAACTTCATGGGCAATGAATTCGGTCACCCCGACTGGATCGATTTTCCCCGGGAAGGCAACAGCTGGAGCTACCGGTATGCCTGCCGGAAATGGAGTCTGGCTGACAACCCCGAGCTCCGGTATCAGTACCTCCGGCGTTTTGATGAGGAAATGATCCGCCTTATGCAGGATGGAGATATTCTGAATTATCCCAGTGAACTGCTTATCCACGACGAATCCGCCAAAATTCTGGTTTTCCGGAAAGGGCCCTTTCTGTTTTTCTTTAATTTTCATGTCAGCAGCGGCTATACCGCTCATATTCCCCTGGGCCGCCCCGGGCAGTACAGGACGGTCCTTCATACGGATTGGAATATTTTCGGCGGCACAAATATCAATCTGCATGAAGACTTGCCATCCCATGGCGGTCGGGACGGAACCTTTCTGTTTCCCCGGCTCGGAAGCCGCTCCGCCGGCGTGTACCAGGAGTGGGGGTAGCGTAAGACTTGCCGCCTCTGCCGGCAAGTCTTTTAGGAGTTTTGCCGAGCAAAACTCCACAAACAATTCGGCAAGGCTGGAGCGCAGGGGGAGCAGCCCTCCTGAGCGGGCAGCATTGAGCCGGCTGAGCCGGAAAGCACCCGGGCTGTAACGGTAACGCCGTTTTTTTCCCGGCAGACCCCGCGGCACCGTCCCCGCCGGGTGTTTTCCGGTTTGAAAGACCCGGTGCTCCCCCATATATTGTTGACCGATAGTCTGCCTGCACCGTATAGTAAATGTATGGAAGACGGCGGTGTTTTTAACCGGTTGGTATCGGAACTATCCCTAAGTGAACGGGGCAGGCTGCTTTCGAAGCTCAATTCCCATTCGGAATTAACCCAGGAACCGCTGTATGTTGAGGAAAAAGGCACCGCTGCCCTGGATATAAAGCAGCAGTATGAAAAAACTCCCTGGTATATGCGGCTTTTTTACCTCATCGTCGGTATTTTTAAAAGTAAGACCCCTGAAAGTGTGTTTGAGGACCGGCTTGTGGCCAGACTGGGAGCTATTATCGATGACAAAAGTCCCGGCTTATACGACTACCGCCGGGAACTGCTGCTTCCCGACTTCCAGAAAGAACTCGTAGGATTAAAGGAAAATTCCCGTTTTTTCTATAATGCCCTGGATGTAAGCGTAAACAGGGATAAGGGCGCTTTTTTCGTTTTCCTGGCATCCCTGGAAATGCCGGAAATCCATAAACAGCTCAGTGAAGATACCGATCCGCTCACTATCGCCCGGAGCAATCCCGGGAGTTCCGAATCCGAAGTACACCAGAAGTCGCTCCGGACCATGGAGAATATCCTCAATTCCATTACCGATGATCAGCGGGGCGTGATGTACTACAATGCCCGGTCCCTCTATTGTCTCAAGGAACTGTCCTCGTTTCTCTTTGACCGGATCGTAAACGCCTTCAGTTTTGAGCCTTCCGCAGCGGGCCCTGCCTGCGCGGTCCGGCTTGTCCGGGACCAGCTGGTTTCGCTCAACAATGTTCTGTATTCGATGTCCCACGTTCCGTCCATGCCGCTCCTGGAATCCCTTTTCGTTTTTATGCTCCAGGATCACATGGGCGATGTGGTCTTTGATGTGGAGTCGGAAATAAAAACCCTCCTGTCCCGGGCAGAGGTTTCCCTGGGCGGCATCCGGCGGTTCAATAAAACGGTTCCGCTAACGCTGATAATCCGCTGCGCTGTCCGGAACATGGCCCTTTCCCCGAAGGCCATTCCCGGCGGGGAGGACTGGTTCGCGGTATACCGGGATTACTGGAAAAAACAGATTGACGACCAGTACCGCGAATTTGCCAAAACCCGGAAACAGAAAAACCTGGCGGAGGCGTTTAAGCAGTTTCTTATGGGCACCGACCTGAAACCTTTGGCCAATGCCGCTTCGGATTCCGATCCCGACCGGATCACTGTCGCCGGAGCCCTGGGACTTTCATTTTTGGCCGCCTTTCATACGACAATATTCTCCAGGGATCTCAACAAGGTACTCCGGCCCATACTGCTGGACGGGGAGTTTTATAAACGGGAAAACAGGACGGAATTCACCGAAGCCTATAACGACCTGATGAAGCTGGACGACACCGTTTCTAAATTCGACTCGAAACTTTCGGCGGAGGGGGACTATGGAAAACGGTACGCGACGGCCAAGGGCGAGATCGCTTCCCTGCCGATAAAACGCCGGAAGATTCAGAATGTGGTGCAGGAAGCGTCGGAGGAATCCCTCCGCATAATTGATACCGCCCGGCGGGCGATGAAAACCCTGATACAGGTGCTCAACGGAATCCTTAAAAAGGATCCCACGGGGCACTTCGATACCCTTTCCAATTTGGCATCCTTCACCGGCAAGAACACGCCCCTGTTTACCGATTCCATCGAGGATACCCTTGACAAGCTCGAAAAAGCCCTGAATCTTTTGGATGAGGTAAATATCCTCGAAGTAGGGAAATAACATGCATCTGCACCCATTTACACTCTCATTTTCCGGGGCGCCGCTTCAGGCGCGGTTCCCGTTTTATTTTGACGGACAGCGGCCGGAGGGAATTTCCTGCGCTCTTTCCTCCCGCCCCGCGGGGAGTATGGCGTATTCCCGGGAAGACGGCGGCCGGGAGCGCGCTGTTTTTTTCCGGTCCCTGGGATTTGATCCCGAAAAGGTTTACTCCTGCGCGCAGGTTCATTCCCGGGATACGGCTGCGGTGGAGCCCGGAACTCCCAATACCCGGCCCCGGGTTGACGGGCTGGCTGCCTCCCGGGATCTCCTGCGGGGAGGAACCGCCCTGTCGGTAACCGTAGCCGACTGTCTTCCGGTTTTCCTCTGGGACAGCGAACACGGTGCCTGCGCCGTTCTTCATTCGGGATGGAAGGGGACCGGCATTGCCCGGAACGCCCTGGCGCTTATGGCGGAACGCTGGCAGACCCGGCCCGCCGCGGTCGCCGCGGTTCTGGGGCCCTGTATCCGGTCCTGCTGCTACCGTGTCGATGGGGAGCGGGCCCGTGTTTTTGAGGATGAATTCGGAGGGCACGGGGGCGATTATCCCCTGGGGCCGGTGGTGAGAAAGGAGCCGGCCCCTGACGAAAACGGTTTTTTATGGTACCTTGACCTCCAGGCGGCGAATGCCCGGATTCTGGCGGCAGCCGGGGTCCGGAATCTGGCGTACTGTGAGGACTGTACCTTCACGGATGAGCGCCTCGGTTCCTTCCGCAGGGAAGGTCCCGAATATACCCGCATGGCCGCCGTAATAGGTTATTTCTGACAGCAAGGAACACCAATGGAAGATACCAAACAATTCTGGAAAAAACGGATAGCCGAAACCCTGACCGAACTGGCCGGAGAAAACGGATCCGGCACGGTTATCGACGTCTCGCAGGTAGTGGCTGAAGTCCCGCCGAAACCCGAACTTGGGGACCTGGGGTTCCCGATGTTCAGTTTTGCGAAAATCCTCAGGAAAGGCCCGCCCCAGATCGCGCAGATCCTGGCGGAAAAACTGTCCGGCAGTCCCGCTCCGCGGGGAACCGCCGCCGCGGAAGGACCCTACGTGAACATACGGCTCAGCCGGCCGGATGAATCATCCGCCCTTCTTGCGGCGGTGCTGGATGAGAGCGGCGGTTTCGGCAGGCCCGGAACCCTGGACGGTTCCAGGATCATGGTCGAATTTTCCAGTCCCAATACCAACAAGCCGCTCCACCTGGGCCATCTCAGGAACGATGTGCTCGGGGAAAGCATTTCCCGGATCCTCTCGGCCTGCGGCGCGGAACTGCGCAAAGTCTGCATCATCAACGACCGGGGAGTCCATATCTGCAAATCCATGCTCGCCTATAAAGAATACGGGGAAGGCAAAACCCCCGAGTCCGAAGGTATGAAGAGCGACCATTTTGTGGGCCATTGGTACGTCAAATTCCACCAGATTAGCAAAGAGGATCCCACCGCGGAAGAACGGGCCCAGGAACTGCTCCGCAAGTGGGAAGCCGGTGACCCGGAAACCGTTGAATTATGGAAGAAGATGAACGCATGGGCTGTGGATGGTATGAAGGAAACCTACCGGCGTACGGGTGTTTCCTTTGACCAGTATTATTTTGAAAGCCAGACGTACCTCCTTGGCAAGGATGAAGTCCTCAAGGGCCTCGAAGCGGGCCTCTTCTACAAGGCTGAGGACGGTTCGATCTGGGTGGACCTCACCGAGGAAAAACTCGATAAAAAAGTGCTTCTCCGCAAGGACGGTACATCTCTTTACATTACCCAGGATATAGGCACCGCCATATCCCGGCAGAGGGACTGGCAATTTGACCGGCTCGTCTATGTGGTTGGTTCCGAACAGCAGTACCATTTCCAGGTGCTTTTCAAGCTGCTCGAAAAACTCGGATTCCTCTGGGCAAAGGACCTGTACCATCTGTCCTACGGTATGGTCAATCTGCCCGACGGGAAGATGAAGAGCCGGGAAGGGACCGTGGTGGACGCCGACGACCTTCTGGATAAACTCAGCGCCATGGCCCTTGAGGAAATCCGCCAGAAGGACCGGGAAGCCGCCGTGGGGGACAGCGGGGACGTGGCTGAAAAAATTGCCCTGGGAGCGCTCCATTATTACCTGCTCCAGGTTTCTCCCTCTAAGGATATGCTTTTTAACCCGCAGGAATCCCTGGCGTTCAACGGCAATACCGGCCCGTATCTCCAGTACATGGGGGCCCGGATTTCCTCAATGCTGAAAAAAGAAGCCGGCAGTTCCGCCGCCGCTGGCGCTGTAAAGCCCGAACTCCTTTCCGGGGACGCCGAATGGGAGCTTGTAAAGACCCTGGGCAATTACCCCGCCGCGGTGGCGGAAGCCGCCGCGAAGATGGACCCATCCCTTATGGCGGTATATCTCTACGATCTTTCCAAAGGTTTCAGCCGGTTCTACCATGACTGTCCCATCCTGAACGCGGAAACCCCGGATCTGGCGGCCACCCGGCTTGCCCTGTCCCGGGGGGTGCTCCGGGTCCTCCGGGACGCCCTGGAACTGATCTGTATACCCTTCCTGGAATCAATGTAGCACAACCGCCGCCGCAGGGCACCGGCGGTATGGAACGCACCGAAGCATGGTGGTGTAACGGAACAGGGGGTCCTGCCGCTGAGCACAGGGGTTGGCTCCTCGTCGGCCTTCGGCCTAGAAAGTCGCTCAACCCCTGTGCTCAGCGGCACCCCGCGCTGCCGTCACAGCCCCATGCTTCGATGCCTTTTCCCGGCAGTGGGTGCCCTGCGGCGGGCGGCCTTGTTGGGGAGGGGTCGGTGCGGGAGGACGATGTGTATTGGGCGCAGCGCCTGAGCCGGGATTGGTTACCGCCCCCCGGACCCCGCTATGGCAGCGCCACCCGGTCACAGCCCCAAACCCTCCCGGAAACAGCCTTCGCCACCCAACACCCCCGAAAAAGCAGGGCGCCTGCATTACACCCGAGAACCGGCACAGAAGCATGATGTAAAAAGGTACCACGGGGTGTCAGAGGATTACGGGTATGAGCGACTTTCGAGGCCGCAGGCCGACACGGAGCCATACCCGTAATCCTCTGACAGGACCCCCGGACCTCGTTCCCCCATGCTTCTGTGCCGCCTGCCGAATATAATGCAGGCGCCCTGATTCCCCGTATTGACCTTGGAAACTTTTTCGGTGTATAAAATAGTACTACTCGTACCATAAGGATAATCGTTCATGTACGCATTGATGGAATTTAAAGGAAAACAGTACAAAGCTGAAAAAGGCGCCCTTCTGAAGGTTGACAGAATCGACGCGGAGGCGGGAACCGCCATTGATATTGACTCGGTGCTCCTCGTTTCCGGGGACTCGATTTCCGTGGGAAGCCCCTACGTTAAGGGTGTTAAGGTTTCCGCAGTGGTTGAGGACCATAAAAAGGACCCCAAGATCATTGTTTTCAAATACAAATCCAAAAAGGACTACCGCCGGAAACACGGTCACCGTCAGCAGTATTCCTATATCAGAATACAGGAAATCGTCGGAGCGTAACCCGATATGATTACCGTCGACGCGGTCCTGGATGAGGCGGGGTTGTTGAAATCCTGCCGTGTTTCGGGCCACGCCGGAGCGGGGCCCCGCGGCGGGGATATTGTCTGCGCCGCGGTTTCAGTCTTAACCAGGACAGCCCTGCAGATCCTTTCCAATAGGGAAGGGATAACAGTCCGGGCCGGCGCTCCGGAACGGGGCGCTTTCTGGATTGAAACCGAGTATACCGGGGAAGGGGAGGTTTTCCTTTCCGCGGCGGGAGTTTTTCTTATCGAAGGACTCCGGTCGGTTTCCCGGGAATACCCGGACCATTGCACTATGACTATACATACCGAACGGAGGAACTAATATGGCACGGAAGAAAGGCGGCAGCGGCGCAAAAAACGGACGTGACTCAAATCCCCAGTATCTGGGCGTTAAAGCATACGGCGGAACCAATGTAAAAGCGGGAACCATCATTGTCCGGCAGCGGGGAACAAAGATCCATCCCGGACCCAATGTGGGCTGCGGCGGTGATTATACCCTTTTTGCCCTGGTTGACGGAACGGTTTCCTTCAGCGAACGCCGGGGCCGGAAGCTCGCCGGGGTTATTCCTGCGGCTTCCGCGGAATAGCAGAGGATTTCCATCGGATTTCCGGGTTTTATGTTTGGGTTGAATGAATGCGGCGCGCCCCGGGGCGTGCCGTTTGTGTTTAAGGCGGGCGGAACATGCAGAAATTTGCCGACGAAGCGCTTATAGAAGTTTCTTCTGGAAACGGCGGGAACGGCTGTGTGGCCTTCCGGCGGGAAAAGTACGTCCCCATGGGCGGCCCTTCCGGCGGCGACGGCGGCCGGGGCGGCGACGTTGTTTTCGAAGTCCGCAGAAATCTCCGTACCCTGGCGCATCTCCGGTATAAGCAGCATTTCAAGGCGGAAAACGGCCGGGACGGGGAAGGTTCCCAGCGTTACGGCCGGAACGGCGAGGATGTGATTGTTCCCGTTCCGCCGGGAACGGTCCTCAAGGATGCCGATTCAGGAACAGTAATCCGGGACTTTGGCATGGACGAAGGCCGTTTCGTGTTTCTCAAAGGCGGGAACGGCGGCTGGGGCAATATCCATTTCAAGTCATCGGTTAACCAGGCTCCGAGAAAGGCCCTTCCCGGAAAACCCGGAGAAAACCGGCGGCTGAAGGTGGAACTGCAGGTCATGGCGGATGTGGGTTTTGTGGGTTTCCCCAATGCCGGCAAATCGTCCCTCCTGGAGCGTTTTACCAACGCCCGTCCCAAGATCGCGCCCTATCCCTTTACAACGAAGATTCCCAATCTTGGGGTGCTCACCCTGGGTGAGCGGGACATTATCCTCGCGGATATTCCGGGGCTCATTGAAGGAGCCTCCGGAGGAGCCGGACTGGGCATCCGTTTTCTCAAGCATATCTCGCGCACCGCGGGGCTTGCGTTTCTGATTGATTTATCCGAAGATAATTACCGGGAAGCGTTTTCCGTATTATTCAAGGAACTGGAAGCTTTTTCCCCGGATCTGGTCGCGAAACCCCGGATAATCGTCGGGACGAAGCTGGATCTTGAAGAAACCGGAAGCCGGCTGGCTGAACTGCGGGAACAGTATCCCCGGGAAGAAGTACTGGGCATTTCGGTGTTTTCCGGGGAAGGTATACCGGAGCTGGCCGCGGCCATTGGCAGACTCGTAAACACGGCGGAAGCAGGGGAGAAAGAGGAAGGGTGAGGCTCGCTGTTCTCGGGGGAAGTTTTAATCCCATACACATCGGACACATGGCCTTAGCCGAAGCCGCCCTCAACGCCTTTTCATTTGACCGGATTATCCTGATCCCGGTGTACCAGTCGCCCCATAAGGAACAGCTCAGCGGCGCCGCCGCCCAGGACCGGCTGGATATGCTCTGTTCCTCGATCCCCGCCGATCCCCGCTTTACCGTGGATGACTGTGAAATACAGCGGGAAGGCGTGTCCTACACGATAGATACCCTTGAATATATCGATAAACAGTACCGTCCCGAGGGAAAAATCGGTCTTATCATAGGCGATGACCTTGCCAGGGATTTCCATACCTGGCGGCGGGCGGATGAAATAGCGGAACGGGCGGATATCATCATCGCCCACCGGTTTAACCAGGGTGAAATTTCCTTTCCGTACCCGTACAAACGGCTTAAAAATGAAATAATCCCCCTTTCCTCCGGAGATGTCCGGCGGCGTATTTCCTCGGGGCAGGACTGGCTGTACCTTGTTCCCCAGGGCGCCCGGTTTATAATCGAAGACCGCTCTCTGTACGGCTTCGGGGAATCCTCCGGAAGCAAAGAATCCCCCGGATACGGTTTTTCCCTGATAGCCATGGTTGAGGATGCCGTACGGAACTTCGTTCCATCCCACCGCTTCCTCCACTGCCGGAACGTCGCGGTTCTGAGCTGGGATCTCTGCGGTGAATTCGGGGTTGACCCCCGGAAAGGTTACCTCGCGGGCATTGCCCATGACATGTGCAAGCACTTTTCCGAAGCGGATCTCCGGGAACTCGCCTCCGCTGACGGCGGCGGAATTTCCAAGCTGGAGCAGAAAAAGCCCTCACTGCTCCACGCCCGGGCCGCCGCGGTGTTCCTCGAAAGACGTTTCGGGATCTCCGATGAGGATGTCCTCGACGCGGTGCGGTTTCACACCACGGGTTCCGAGTTTATGGGCCCCCTGGCAAAAATTGTGTATATCGCCGATAAGATCGAAGTCGGCCGGAACAATATCAACCCGAGAATGCGGGATGTAGGGAAAAACGCCGATCTCGACCAGCTGTTTGAGACCGTCTTTAACGAGACCGTGGCATACCTCGATTCCCAGGAACTGGTGCTTTCCGAAGGAACCCGGCGGCTGCTCGAATCAATTCAAAAAAAGAGGACTTAATGAAACAGGGGAAAATAGATGCCAGCGTCTATTTGCTGGTTTTGATTATTCTGCTTCTTATCGGCGGAACGATTTTTACGGTTTTTATCCTGCGCCAGGATCCGCTGGAGGAGATTTTTGCCGGCGACCGGGTGATTAATACCCTTTTCATTATTGAAGATCAGAAAAAACCCCTCAGTTCCTTTGTTCTCCTGTATTATCCGGCCACAAAACGGGCCGCCGTGTTTGACATTCCCGGCGAAGTCGGCCTTATAATTCAGCAGATAAACCGGGTGGACCGGATAGATACGGTGTACTCACCCCAGAAACCCGATCCCTATGAGGTGGAGATCGAACGGCTTCTGGGGCTCGATATTAATTTTTCGGTGGTCTTCACCCTGGAAAATTTCGGGAAACTGGTGGATCTCATCGAAGGTATCGATATTTTTATTCCCTCCCGGATTGAACTGCTCGAGGAAGGGGATCCCATCCTGTTCCCTTCGGGAATGGTCCGGCTTGACGGGGAAAAGGTGCGGCGTTATCTCGCCTTCCGCCATGAGGAAGAAGAATCCGAGGTGGTCCATACCCGGCGCCAGCGGGTTTTTCTGGGACTCATAAAACGGCTGGGGGAACAGAACGAATTTCTCAAAAAACCGGCGGCGGCGAAGTTTTTCCACGGGCTTATGCGGAGCGATATGAGCCAGACCACCAGGACGAGATTGTTTGATGAATTGAGGGGAATCGATACTGACCGGGTGAGCGCCCAGATCGTTACCGGAAACATCCGGGAGGTTTCCGGCCAGCGGCTTATTTTTCCGTATTACGACGGCAGCCTGATAAAAGAGGTGGTCCGCCAGAATCTTTCGAGCCTGACCCGTCAGGTGGAAGGGACCATGACGGAACGGGTTTTTACTGTGGAAGTGCTCAACGGGACACCGTCGAGCGGTCTGGCCCGGCGTACCGCGGATCTGCTCCAGGGATTCGGCTATGATGTAATTACCGTCGGAAATGCCGACGAAAATGATGTGGAGCGTACGGAAATTATCGACCGGTCCGGATACGATGCTATGGTGCGAATATTCGCGGACCTTATCCGGTGTCAGAACATACGTTCGGAAGTTCCGGCGCCGGAGGATATGGATGTGCGGAATTTTGAATATAAAGCGGATTTTACTTTAATACTTGGCAGGGATTTTAATGGGCGATACGTTACGAACCGATGACGCGGCGTTTGCGGTTGAATTAGGCAGACTGATCCAGGACCACCGCGGCGGTGACGTGGTCGTTATGGACCTCCGGGAACTGCATATGTGGACTGATTTTTTTGTGGTCGCCACGGTTACCAGTTCCGCTCATCTGGCGGGACTCCAGCGGCATATTAAGGATTTCTGCGTCCAGAATTCAATAGAAATTGTAAGGCGGCACAAAAAAGTGCCCGCCGGCGACGAGTGGAGCCTCATAGACCTTGGAAATATCGTTGTCCATCTGATGACGTCAAAGGCCCGGTCTTTTTACGAATTGGAGCGGCTTTGGAGCGGAGCATCGATTGTCTTTAAGGGAAACAACCCCGAAGGTTAAGACGAAAAGCGCGGCCCGGATTACGGGCCGTTTTTTTAAAATACCATACACACCGGGGAATCCCTGTCAGCATCGGCGCGCCAAAAATTCCCGGTGACTAATTATCCTTATTCGTCAAAATCGTCGTAATCGATGTCTTCTTCATAATCAAAGTCATCGTCATCATCATCAAAATCGTCGTCATCGTCTTCGAAGTCATCGTCTTCAAAATCATCATCAAAATCATCGTCCATGTCGTCAAAGTCATCGTCTTCTTCTTCATCTTCGATGTCATCATCGTCGTCGTCGTCAAAGGCGAAAAAAGGATAGGGCGAATTTTTTTCCTGTACATCCGTCAGGGGCATAAGACAAAGTTCGTCTTGCTCGTCGGTAATGGTTTCAAACAGAACCATGGCATACTCCATTAGATCTTGATATCCCTTGAAACATAAGGGAGACTTTCCATATCTGTCAACAGGTTTTTTGCATTTTTGTTATTATTTTATTGAAATATTGATTTTTTGCATTTCCCCGGAAATTTCAGAAAATCCCGGTAAACCGATACCGCCGCAGGCTTTACAAAACTGCGCAAATTGTTATAATAAGGACCTCAATGTGTGCGGCCCTGACGGTTGAAGCGCCCTGCAAAGTAAACATACACCTCCGGGTTCTGGGCAGGCGCAGCGACGGTTATCACAATCTGGAAAGCATCTTTCTGGCGCTTTCCTTTGGTGATATCCTGCGGTTTGAGGTTTTTGAACCCCATATCAGCCGGCCGGATGAAATCCGGATACAGCCGGAACTCCCCGCTGGGGACAGCAGTATAGCAAAGGCTGTATCCCTTTTCCGTTCCGTGACGGGATTTTCCGGGGCAGTAAAAATTGAGGCTGAAAAAAGAATACCCCTGGGGGCCGGCCTTGGCGGAGGATCATCCGACGCCGCGGCAACCCTCATGGTTTTAAACAGGCTGTCCGGCCTTTTTCTGCCGGAGCGGGAGCTCCAGCGCATGGCACTGCAGCTGGGCAGTGACGTGCCGTTTTTCCTGCGGGGCGGGGCGGCGTACGTGACCGGAAGGGGTGAAATAATCGAACCCCTGGATCCGCCGGAGCACTTATGGATTGTGCTGGTTAATCCCGGGATATTCAGCGGCACACCGGAAGCTTTCGCGCTGATGGACCGGAATGGGGACACCCTCTGGACGCAGCAGCTTCCGAAGGAAGAATTGGTCCGGGCCCTGTCCGGTGATCCGGCTTCGTGGCCCTACCGGAACGACTTCCTGGCGCTCTTTCTGAGCCGGGGAACCGCGGCCGTCAGAGACGGGTATACGCGGATTTTAGAGGAATTAGAGGCCTTAGGGGCTGACTTTGCCGGTCTTTCAGGATCGGGATCAACCTGTTTTGGAGTATTTAAAGATAAGAGAGTCGCAGAAAAAGCGGAAAAAGCACTGATTTCGCGGTGGTCTTTTGCACAGATGACGTTTCCTCTTGCGCGTACAGGTATTACGGTATTAAAATGTTAGTATACACCTGGACCGAATAAAAAGGAGAGCGCCATGGAGATTACCGACATCAGGGTCCGAAAAGTGGCCGGTGAGGGAAAGCTTAAGGCATATGTAACGGTTACATTTGATGACTGCTTTGTGGTTCATAATGTAAAAATCATTGAAGGAAAGAGCGGCATTTTTATTGCTATGCCGAGCCGGAAAACAAGAGCTGGAGAATACAAGGATGTAGCCCATCCCATTCATCCGGAATTCCGCGCTGAATTACAGAAGAGAATCCTGGACCGGTATGATTCGGGGAATGTACAGGATGATCCTACTGTAGAGTTGTAGGTATGATTGGGACGTAGGCAAGTGGTAAGCCACCGGGTTTTGGCTCCGGCATGCGCAGGTTCGAACCCTGCCGTCCCAAATACATGAACCCGGGAAAGGTCCGGTAGAGCTTTCCTGGAGTGTCAGCCCGTTGGTTTGACGTGTCCCAGTGTTGCAGTATGCAAGGAGTTGTACAATGAGTCAGGTAGTTATCGCGGCCCGCAGCCGGGCCGATACCGGGTCGGGGGTAGCCCGGAGAATACGCCGCGCAGGCCGTATTCCCGCCGTTATGTACGGCCATTCAGGTAAATCCGTTATCCTCGATCTCGATGCGTTGGAATTCACCAACGGTATCAAGGGTATTTCGGAAAGTACCATCGTCAAGATTGAAATTGACGGAAAGGCCCATGAGGCGTTCGTAAAGGATACCCAGCGGAATATCCTGGATGGTAAAATCCTCCATGTCGATTTTTATGAAGTGGAAAGCGGAACCACTGTCCGCGCCAGGGTGCCTCTCCATATCAGCGGCAGCCCGGCGGGTGTCCGGGAAGGCGGCGTTTTTGAGTCCCCCTCCATGAAGTGGAAGTGGAATGTCTTCCCAAGGATCTTCCCGAACGGATCGAAGTGGACGTATCGGAACTCAAGGTTAACCAGTCGATCCACATCAGGGATCTTAAACTCGGCGCCGGTGTCAAAATACTGTCCAACGGCGACCAGGTTGTGGCCTTGGTCAAGTATACCAAAGCCGAAACCGCTTCCGAAGAAGAATCCGCCTCCGAAGAAGGGGCGGCTAAGGAATAATATCCTGCCGTTTCCCGTAAGAGAGGCCGGATTTTGACTGCACTGATTGCTATTAGCCGTTCGTTCCCGGCGGAGCGGACGGTTTTTTTTTGGAGTTCCCGGCATGGGGCCCGCTGAATTTGAAAAGGCCCTGGAAGACGGGCTGGGTTCCTGGCCCCGGGGTACGGCTTTTTTAGCCGCCGTATCCGGGGGGGCCGACTCCACCGCAATGCTCTCCGCCCTGGCTTCCCTGGTGGAGCGCCGGGGGTATAAATTCCGGTGCCTTCACGTAAACCATGGAATACGGCCCGCCGGCGACTGTTCCGGTGACGCCGAATTCGTCAGATCCCTCTGCAGAAACTTTAAGATACCCTGTACCATAGCAGCCGTACCTCAGGGCAGAATTGCCGCCCGGGCCGAAAAAACCGGCGCCGGAATAGAAGACGCCGCCCGGTATTACCGCCGCCGGGCCTGGGAACGGGAACTGCGGCGTACCGGGGCCGCCAAGGTACTGGTGGCCCATACCCGGGATGATGCCCTGGAAACGCTGATTATGGCGGTTATCCGGGGCGCCGGCCCGGCGGGGCTGTCCTGGATGCCCCGGCAGCGGGGGAATGTGCTCCGTCCCATGATCAGTCTTACCCGGGTGGATGTGCTCGGATACCTTAAGGACCGGAATATTTCCTACCGGACCGACGCGACCAACAGCGATACCCGGTATTTCCGCAATCGGATCCGACACACCCTGATTCCCCTCCTGGACGAACAGTTTCCCGGGTGGAAAACCGGAGCGGCTTCCCTGGGAAAGACCCAGCGCCTGGTTTCATCTTATCTGGTCAGGGAAGCCGCTGAACGGATTCAATGGAAAACCGACGGAAACAGCCTGACAGTGCCGGAGGAACTTTTTTTCGGACGGCCCGGGATCCTCCGGGAGGAGGCGGTTTTTCAGGGGATAAACCGCGCCAAAAGACTTGGCGGAAAAGCCGCGCTCCGGGCCGATCCTCCCGCGGCGGAAAAGGTACCCCGGAGAAAAGTCCTGAGGTCCTTTGTCCGGGGAAACCTCAGTGCCTTGGATCTCGGTTCCTGCCGCCTGACACGGACGCACGGAACGGTCCGTATAGAGCCCGCCGTTTCCGGTTCTGATTCCGGCTTTTCACTCGCCATAGACCGTGAGGGGACCTATACCGCGGGGGGACTCACCGTAACCGTGGTTTCACCGGAATCCATGGAAAAACCCAGCCCGGCATCGGCAGGGTACTGGTTTTACGCGGGACTTCCCCTGATTTTCCGCTGCCGTGAACCCGGGGACCGTATACAGACATCCGGGAAGAATAAGCTCCTGAAGGATCTGCTGCCGGCCAAAGAGGCCCCGGGAAACCGGCGTTTTATTGTTGCCGAAGACTATAAAGGAATAATTGTGTGTATTGGACTAGCCCAAGGGGATGCAAAAATTCTACTATGTAGAGAGAATTGCTGCGATAGTAACCGGCCGCCCCCAGAGGGCGACCGACTAGTATACATCGGGGGTTTTGATGCTTGATAATAAGAATGACAATACGCCGCCCCGGCCGTCTCTGAATACCGGCCGGCCGAACCGTTTTGCCTTGATCTTTTTCCTTGTCATGGTGGGGCTTTTTATCGCCTATTTTTTCAGGAGCGATACCTCTTCAATCCAGGAAATTCCCTATTCGACATTTACCAATTACCTCGACCGAAACGAAGTGGTGGCGGTAAAGATTCTCGATAATACCACCATTGAAGGAACCGTGAAAGGCGCCTCCGGAGAACTTGTCCGTTTCAAGACCCTTATCCCCTATCAGGACCCGTACCTTCTGCCGGCCCTCCAGGAAAAGGGTGTCAACGTATCCGGCGCCGTTACCGGCGTCAGCCCCTTCAGGATACTCCTGGAATTCCTGCCCTGGCTGATCGGATTCGGATTTATCTGGTTCATGTTCCGGAACATGCAGGGATCGGGAAACAAGGCTTTCCAGTTCGGCAAAAGCCGGGCAAAACGGTACCAGGATGAAGGGAAGAAGGTTACCTTCGCGGATGTTGCCGGCCAGGACGACGCCAAGTACGAACTTCAGGAGGTGGTTTCTTTTCTGAAGAATCCCCAGAAGTTTACGAAAATGGGGGCTAAAATCCCCAAGGGTGTGCTCCTGGTAGGCATGCCCGGAACCGGCAAAACCCTTATGGCCCGGGCCGTGGCCGGGGAAGCGGGGGTCGCATATTTCCATATGTCCGGCTCAGACTTTGTTGAAATGTTTGTAGGTGTCGGGGCGAGCAGAGTCCGGGACCTGTTTGAGCAGGGCCGGCGGAGCGCCCCCTGTATTATTTTTATTGATGAATTGGATGCGGTCGGCCGGACCCGGGGCGCGGGATACGGCGGCGGCCATGATGAACGGGAACAGACCCTCAACCAGATGCTCGTTGAGATGGACGGTTTCGATTCCAAAGACGGTGTCATAATTCTGGCAGCCACCAACCGGCCGGATGTACTCGACCCCGCGCTCCTCAGACCGGGGCGTTTCGACCGCCAGGTGGTGGTGGCCATGCCGGATATCAAGGAACGGGAATCCATACTCAAAATCCACGCCGCCAAGGTGCCCCTGGCACCGGAGGTCGATATGGTACGGGTCGCCCGTGCCACACCGGGAATGAGCGGCGCTGATATCGCGAACCTTGTCAACGAAGCCGCTCTCTACGCGGCCAGAAAGGATAAAAGCGCGGTGGAAATGTCCGATTTTGAGGAAGCCCGGGATAAAATTCTTATGGGTGTCGCCCGCAAATCCCTGGCAATGTCCGAAAAGGAACGAAAAATGACCGCCACCCATGAAGCCGGCCATGCCCTGCTTCATTATTACCTCAAAAACGCCGATCCGCTGCATAAAGTTACCATTGTTCCCCACGGAAGAGCCCTGGGTATGGCCATGTCCCTGCCCGAGGAAGACAGCTACAGCCGCACCAGAGGATGGCTCGAGGACCGGATCGTCATTGCATACGGCGGCTGGGTTGCGGAAAAACTCTTTTACAGCGAAACCACCACGGGGACCAAACAGGATATTCAGCAGGCCACCGACCTGGCCCGGCGTATGGTCTGTGAATGGGGAATGGCGGAAGACCTGGGGCCCATTGCATACGGGCAGGAAGATGAACCGATCTTCCTGGGCAAGGAGATTGCCCGCCACAAGGACTATTCCGAAGATACCGCCAAACGCATTGACCGGGCGGTACAGTCCGTTCTCGAGGGCGGCCGGTCCAAGGCCGAGCAGATCCTCGGTGACCATAAAGATCAGCTGGAAAAGCTCAGCGATGCCTTGATTTCTCAGGAGACCATGCTTGACGACGATGTCCGCAGCCTTCTTGGCCTGCCTCCCCGGGAAAACTCCGCGTCGCTTTCGGATACAGTTAAAAATCCTGCGGAAGATGCCGGGGAAAAATCACCAACCTCACCCTAAAGGGACGTCAGACTTTTAGTCTGAGGTTGTTGGTTCTGTAAGGTAAGGATTGTATGCGGGTTTAATACCCAAAAAGCCAAACCTTTCATTGAAAAAAGCCTTGAAGGGTAGGGTATTAAACCCACAGGCGAATAGAAACCGGAGGCCTGCTATGTACCGCCGTTTTTTAGTGTGGTTCATTTTTTGTCTTGCTGCGGCCGCGCCGCTTTTCGGCCAGTTCAACGGGGATGAGTCATCCCCGGGCGATACGGCGGTTGCGGAGCAGTACGCCCGCTGGGGCCGGGACATGATCGGCGGCGGCCGCTGGCTGGAAGCCGAAATCGGCCTGGAACGGGCAGGTGACTTCTCGGATGTTTCTTCGGATATTTCATATCTTCTCGCTTTAACCCGGTCGCATCTTGGCCGTCCCAGGGGCGCCGTACTGGAATCGGTCCGCCGGTCCATTGAAACCGGCCGGTGGTTTCTGTATTCCGAAGAACACGCCCGTCTGCTGGAGGCAAAGACCCTCATCACTCTCAGGGCCTTTCCTGAAGCGCTTTCCGCGTTGGCCATGATCCGGGACTCCGCCGACGCCGCGGAGCTGCGGCTCCTGGCGCTTAAGGGGCTTGCCGATTTTCCCCGGTTCCGCAGTGCCGCCGCCGCGGCCATGGAGGCTTATCCCAGGGATCCCCGCCCGGTTCGTATCCTTTTTGAGTACGCCGGAGAAATACTTCCCCAGGGACCGGACAGGGATCTCGTAAACACAGCCCTCCGGCGGATGCCGGTGCTGCTTGTTTCCGATCCCGGACTGGCGTATCTTGCGGTTCCCTTTATCCGGGATACCGAAGAATCCTCCCGGCTCGTGGCATCCTACAGGGCCCGGGGAAATCCCGTTCCGGCCTCAATTCCCGCGGCCCTTAATCTTGGCCTGATAAACGAAGAAACCGCCATTGATGAGCTGTTTTCTTTCAGGGACAATACTTATTCGGCCCAAAAACTGCAGGAGCCGGTCCTTCTGCGTTCTCTGGTCTCCGAAATTTGGGATCTGCTCCGTTCGGAACAGTCCAGAAATGCTTTTATGCGAAACCTTTTGGCCTTTACCGGTGTTATTATAGATGACGGGGATAAAGACGGTTTCCCCGAAAGCCATACCCGGTACATTCAGGGAACTCTGGTATATTATTGGTACGACGCCGATCAGGACGGCCTGCCGGAGCTGGAAATCTTTTTTTCCGGCGGTGTCCCGGTCAGGGCCGTGACGGTGATTCTCCCTGAGCAGGCAGCGCCGCAGGAGCTTCCGGATAACCGTGTCGCGGGGTTTGCCTATCCCGTGCGGGATGAGGAACGGACACGGGTGACCCTGTTCTGGGAACAGTACCCCGCGGTACTCAGGGCGGAACTGGATAGAACGGGGTATATTCCGCCGCCCTTCGAGTTCCAGTACGCGCCGGTTCAGTTTACGCCACTCCTGAGAAACGGCGGGGCCGGAGACTTTCTGTACCCGCAGCGGGACCGGCTGATTCCGAGAATTTCCCGGCGTTCCCTTATTTCCTTTGCCTCGGCCATTGAACAGCCCAGCGCAGAAATACCCGGGGCGGTGGAACGGATTGAAATGGTGCGGGGTGTTCCCCAGCACGCGGCGGAGACCCTCGGCGGAAAGCTGGTATCAGAGACCGAATTCCTCCTCGGACAGCCGGTCCTGCAGCGCATTGATCTCGATCTTGACGGACGGCTTGAGACGGTCAGGCGTTTCCGCCATATCCCCGGCGTCGCTCCGGGGGATAATCCCCTGGAGTATTCCAGGATTATTGACAGCTCTGAAAGCGACTGGAACGGGGACGGATCCTACGAATACGGTGAACAGTATCTTCCCGGCGGCAGGATTGAGCGTTCCTGGGATACCAATGGAGACGGTGTCCGGGATCAGCGTGAAATAAGAACGGAGGAGTAGGCATTTATGCCAAAGCCAAGTAAAAAACACGTATTCCTTCTTTTCTCGTTCCTTGCCGGCCCGGCGCTGCTGTTTTTTTCCTGCGCGTCGGCGGAGCAGCGGCTGGAAGCGCCCTGGTCAATCCGTGAATTCAGACTCGATGATATTTCAATGTACGCCGAAGAGGACCCGGCCCGGGCAATACATTTGATCGGGATGTATGAAAACATCTACGGTCCGGATAGTCCCCATAATGAAATTGACGATGATGATGCGCAGCATCTGGAAAATCTGCGGGAACAGGCAATCAGCAATCTGAAAACCGCCCAGGCCGCGGCTATCGAAGAAAAACGCTGGGACGACGCGGCCTCCCTGGCCCGGTCTCTGGCTGTTGTCGGTATCGCGGTGGAAAGCACCGGTATGGAACCCGACTTCGTGCTGGCGGAGGCCCTGGAATACCTGGACCAGGGAAACAACCTGGCGGCGTTTATCCACGCTGTCCGGGCCCATGAGCTTAGGCCCCTGGATGCGGAAAACGCCCTTCTTTTCCTGGAACGGGCGGTGGACGTAAAGCAGCGGCGGACCGCCGCATTTTTTCTCGCTATCATTGACAGTTTGCAGGTGCCCGTGGAGGAAACCCTCCGGTCATACGCCGAGGGCCGCGACTCTCCGGCGGATATGATCAAGGGCGTTGCCACGGTTCTCGTTGACCGAGGTGTCCGTATCCAGCGCGGCATGGGAAGTCCGGACCGTGTCATCGGCTCCGCTTTTTTTGTGGATGCCTCCGGGCTCCTGATAACAAATTACCATGTAATCGCCAGTGAAGTTGATCCCAGCTATGAGGGATTCTCACGGATGTATATCCGCATGGGGGATTCTTCCAGCCCCCGTATTCCGGCCAAGGTTATCGGATGGGACAAAGCCATGGACCTTGCCCTGATCAAGGCGGAAATTACCCCGGAGTACGTGTTTTCCGTGGTGGACCGGGTCATTCCCCGGGTGGGGGATACGGTGATTGCCATCGGTTCTCCCGGCGGGTTGGAAAAAACCGTTACTTCCGGAATTGTATCGGCTCTGGGCCGGCGTTTCCTGCAGATAGGGGATGTCATACAGATTGACGCCGCGGTTAATCACGGCAATTCCGGAGGCCCGGTGGTGGATAACAGCGGACGTCTGGTGGGTATCGTTTTTGCCGGCATAGATCAGTATCAGGGACTGAATTTCGCCGTTCCCGCGGAACGGCTCGCCGCGGCGCTGCCTGCAATGATCAAGGGAGGCAAGTCCGAACGCCCCTGGATCGGGCTTACGGTAAGCGAAACCGTTTCCGGCGCGGAAATTATCTATGTCGCGCCGTATACTCCCGCTTCGGAACAGCAGATCCCCGAGGGGGTGTATATTACCAGGCTCAATGATACCGTTATTACCGCCCCCCAGGGCGCCCTTATCCCGGCGCTCCAGGATGTCCTGTTTCCCTTCCGCCCGGGAGAACTGGTTTCCCTGGAAACCTCCGACGGAAAGCGGTATATCGTAATGACCGCTGTCCGGCCCGATGTCCCTCTGGCTCAGGCAGCAAAGGTTGATACCAAGGAACGGATGGCCGCCCCGCTTTTCGGTCTGATTCTGTCTCCTTCCCTGGGAAAATCCTTCTCCCCAACGTATCTGGTCAAAAAAATTGTCCGGGGCTCCATTGCCGATGAAGCGGGATTGTCCGAAAACGACTCCGTATCCATCAAAAATTTCCGGCTGGAAGAGGATCTCGGTTATGCTTTGATGGTTATAAACGTTAAAAAGCGCCGCATGGGATACATGGAAACCACCATGCAGCTGCCGGCGCTGCTCGATTCCCCGGATACGCTGTAATTTCCTTCCTGAAACGTGATTTTCCCTTTTTTTACATTACCTTATGTTTGTAGTATACTTTATTGTATGGCAGTACTATGCCGGACAATGTCAAAACAAACCAGAAACCCGCGGGATTCCGGCAGTTTCCGGTAATTTAAAAATGGTGAATTACTATGTACAGGATCGTAATTTGTGAACCGGAGCAGGATATTGCCCGGCAGGCTGCGTCAATACTGCGGGATGCCGGTTATGACATTGCCGGAATATACCGCAGTTTCCAGGATGCCGGTGATCTGTGGGGCAGGGAAAAAATCGATCTGGCGCTGATTGATGTTTCACGGGAGGAACCGCAGCAGAGTGCCAAAACCGCCCTGGATTTATTCGAAACCTACAATATTCCGTCGGTGCTTCTCAGCGATTTTGATCCCGGAACCGCGGCCGGCGGCCTGAAATACGGCCTTCCCTTTGTCTATGCCGGAAAAGACCTCGATCCGAAGGAACTGAAATACGGAATTGAGGCCATGCTGTACGGCCGGCACATGGAACAGAAGCTGGCTGAATGTGAAAACCGGTACCGCGGCTTTTTTGAAAATACCCTGACAGCCAATTTTATCGCAACCCTGGAGAATATAATCACCGACTGCAACAGTTCCTTTGCGGAACTGCTGGGGTTTTCGGGACCGGAGGATGCCGCCGGCATATCCCTGCTGGATCTGTTCGCGTTCCCCTCGGAAGGTATCCGTCTTCTGAGAAAACTTTTCCTGGACCCCAAAACATCAGATTGCTGCCGGAAGACCGGAGAGTGGGTTCTCAGGCATAAAAACGGAAGCCACGTATTCGTTCTGGCAACGGTTCAGCTTGTTTACTCTCCGGAAGGAAGTCCCCTGGAACTCAGGGGCATACTCCTGGATTTAACGGAAATCCGTGATCTGGAGGAGAAGCTCATCCAGAGCCGGAAAATGGAAACCATCGGACGTATCTCCGGAAGTATTGCCCATGATTTCAACAATATCATCACCGCCATAATAGGGTACTGTGATCTTCTTAAAACCAGTATCGGAGGAGATCCGGATTTATCCCAGGATATTGACGGGATCCTCCTGGCGGCCCGGAAAGCCGGGGATTTAACCCGGTATATGATGAGTTTTTCCCGCAATCAGCCAATGCATGTGGCGGTGATTAACGCAGAAGAATCCATCAGAGGATTGGAAGGGATTATCCGCCGGCTCGTACCGGGGACCGTAAAAATTCTGTTCAATTTTTCCGCCGAGGAACCCTATGTTTTTGTAAACCAGGGCCGGTTTGAGCAGATGATTATTAACCTTGTGATGAACGCCAAGGACGCGCTCCGGACCTCAGGTTTTATTGAAGTAAGCACCCGGACTATTTCCGGCAGGGATATCTCCCGGCCGGAACTGGCGGGAAATACCTGGCTCGAAATAACCGTCCGGGACAACGGAACCGGAATAGCTCCCGGCGATTTAACGAAAATATTCGATCCCTATTTTTCCACAAAAGCGCCGGACCGGGGTACCGGCCTCGGACTCCAGTCGGTGCTCACCACCGTTAACCATACCGGAGGCCATATTTTTGTGGACAGCGAATATGGCGCGGGAACAAAGGTTTTGGTATTTATTCCCATCAGCCGGGACAAACCGTCTCCCGCCGAAGAGCCGCTTCCGGAATTCAGGAAGGTCAGCCGGAACAGTACCATTGTGCTTGCTGAGGATGATGAAACCCTCAGGAACCTGCTCTCGAAGCTGCTGTCAAAAACCGGTTACCGGGTAATAAAACTGACCAATCCCGGGGAAGCCTCCGCGGCGATACAGGGCGAAACCGATTTTATTCTTCTTACAGATATTGTAATGCCGGAAATGACTGGATACACTCTGGCGGAAACTGTTTTGGCGGAGGCTCCCGGGGGAAAGGTTCTTTTTATGACCGGCTATAATGATGAATACAGTGTACCGCCCGCCCTGAGAAACAGGAAATTCCGGTTTATCAAGAAACCCTTTTTCTATAAGGACTTAATCAGTACCCTGGACGAACTGGTGTGACAGGCCGCGTTGCCGGTAATGCACATGCTTCTCTGCTGCCGCTGGGATTGCTTTGAAGGTCTCCGCGCCCAGTCATCATGGATCTGGTTAGATCGGAATATATTATACCTAACGGTAGGTACTATCAAATGTCCTGCCTTGGCGGGGGCGCTGGGTTCCAGAGAGCGTTTCCGGTATAGCGGCCGGAACCCGGAGTGGGGGCAGCGTAAGACTTGCCGCCAATGGCGCCAAGTCTTTCAGGTTTTTTGCTCCGCAAAACTCCACAGATGGTGCGGCAAGGCTGGAGCGAGGGGTTGTGTCCTTCGGACACGCGCAGCCCGCGCGAACGGGCAGCACAGAGCCGGAGCACCCGGGCCGCAGCGGTAACGCCGGGTGGCACAGAACCCGTTTTCCCCGGGTGCTTGCCGGGTTGCCGGACTCGGTGCTCCCCCGCATATTGTTGTTTGTGCGAATTTTGTGTATAGTCCGCCTGTATGGCAGAAACTGTAAACATCCGAAATTTTTGTATAATCGCCCACATCGACCACGGCAAATCGACCCTGGCGGACCGGCTGATCCAGAAGGCAGACATTGTAGAGGACCGCTATTTTAAGGACCAGATCCTTGACAATATGGATATTGAGCGGGAACGGGGTATAACCATAAAAAGTCAGGCCGTTGCTATTCCGTATACGGCCTCCGACGGGAAGGAATACCTTCTCAACCTGGTGGATACCCCCGGCCATGTGGATTTTACCTACGAAGTGTCCAGGGCAATCAATTCCTGCGAAGGGGCGCTGCTTCTGGTGGACGCGACCCAGGGAGTCCAGGCCCAGACCCTTTCAAACATGTACCTCGCCCTGGAACATGATCTTGAAATCATTCCGGTCATCAATAAGATTGATATGGCCGCAGCGGATATTCCCGGGGCGAAACAGCAGATCGAACGCGATCTCGGACTCAATCCCGAAGACGCGCTTCTGGTTTCCGCGAAACAGGGCACCGGGATTGATGAACTCTTTGAAGCCATTGTAACCCGTATTCCCGCGCCTTCCGGAGATTCCTCGGCGCCCCTGCAGGCGCTTATATTCGACTGCCATTACGATCCCTACCGGGGGGTTGTGGTCCATCTCAGGATTTTCCAGGGCCGCGTTCGGAAGGGTATGAAAATCCGCTTTATGTCCAACAATTCCGAATACGAAGTTGAAACCGCGGGTGTTTTCAAGCTTGCCCTGGTGGAGCAGGATGAACTGTCCGCGGGCAGCGTCGGGTATATCATCGCGGGAATCAAAACCGTGGGCGATGTACGGGTAGGGGATACCGTCACCGACGCCGACCGGCCCTGTGACACCCCGCTTCCCGGATTCCGGGAAGTAAAGCCGGTGGTTTTCTCATCGATTTATCCGGTGGATTCCAATGATTACGAGGAGCTCCGGAGCAGCCTGGAAAAACTCAAACTGAACGACGCGTCCCTGGTGTACGAAAAGGATTCGTCCGCGGCTTTGGGTTTTGGCTTCCGCTGCGGATTCCTGGGGCTTCTCCACCTTGAGGTAATCCAGGAACGGCTCGAGCGGGAATTCGATCAGTCCATAATATTTACCGCCCCGTCGGTCAAATACAGGATTCAGCTGAAAACCGGGGAAAGCATCATGGTGGACAATCCCACGGAATATCCCGATGAGGGAAAAATAGAATCCGCCGAGGAACCGTATATCAGGGCTTCAATAATAACCCCCACAACCTACCTGGGGAACATCATGACCCTCTGTATGGAAAAACGGGGCGTTCAGACCAATATGACCTACCTGGACGAGAAACGGGTGGAGCTGGTGTACGATATGCCGTTGGCGGAGGTGCTTTTCGACTTTTACGACCGGCTCAAAAGCATCAGCCGGGGATACGCGTCATTCGATTACGACATTACGGACTATAAATCCACGGAGCTGGTAAAGCTGGACATACTGCTCAACGGCAAGGCCGTGGACGCCCTTTCCCAGCTTGTGTACAAAGGCAACGCCTATGAGCGGGCCCGGGTCGTCTGTGAACGGCTCAAGGATGAAATTCCCCGCCAGCAGTTCAAGATTCCTATCCAGGGATCCATCGGCAGCCACGTTATTGCCCGGGAAACCGTCAACGCCCTGCGCAAGGACGTTCTGGCTAAATGCTACGGCGGTGATATATCCCGCAAGCGGAAGCTGCTGGAAAAGCAGAAGGAAGGCAAGAAGCGCATGAAGATGGTCGGCGACGTGGAACTCCCCCAGAGCGCCTTCCTGGCGGTGCTGAAGACCAAGGACGATTAGGACCAGGAGTCCCGCATTATAGCCACCTCAGCCCATGCTGCGGAGCCTATTCTCCAGCTCTTTATAATGCGGCGGCCTTTTGATTAGGATACTGTTTTCAGGCTGCGCTCAAAGAGGGTGATAAAGGGATCGATTTCGGCCCGGACTCTTTTGAGAAATGATATGTCGGTGCTTTCAGGCCGTTTCCCTTCCGCGCCCGCGCTTTCGGGGAAATGGGCCCACAGGTAATCGCAGGCATCCAGGAGACCGCCGAGTTTCTCCGGCACGCTTCCCGCCTTTCCCGACAGAATATCCCGCAGTTCCCGGAGCATATCCAGTTCCTGCCGGATAAAATCCGCCACGGCGCCGCGGCTGGCGCCCGCTGTTGGGGTTTCAGTCCGGGGGAGGGCTGCCGAGATTTGGGTGCCCCGGGTCAGAATTTTCCAGGCTTCGTCCCAGCCCACCGCGGGAATCCCCAGGGGGAGGCCGCCAGATACGGTATCGGTCATCCGGTTCTCCCGGGAAAATTCCTCTTCAAACAAATCACGGTAACTCCGCAGAGCCGGATCACTCAGCACGGCGGTGCCGTCTTTTGCGGCCGCCGTAAAAACACCCTTCCGGAAGACCGGTCCGGGATTGATAAGCCCCGCCAGCCGGGTCTGACTCCGCAGCCGGTCAAGGCTTCCGGGGGTCGATTTCGCGTGGTATGCGTCAAGGGTGAATGAAAAATCGAGCCCCGCGGTTACCACAGGTCCCCGGGTTATTTTTGCCGCCAGAGCCGCCGCGCTGAGGCCCACCGAACCGAGGGGCGGGAGTTCCGGGGGCAGTATCCCCGCCGCCCTGAGCCGGTCAAAGAAGCGCAGAACCGTCCAGGGGGTGAAAAACAGATAGGTTCCGCCTTTGAGGATTCCCGCGGTGGCCGGAAGAGCCGACAGGTCCATGGCCAGGGGGATTTTCTCCCCCGCGGCTCCGATGAAGTCCCTGAGATTCCACTGCTGGGCTTCCAGGGCAATGACCGCGTCGGCGATTATTCCCCGTTCCAGCAAGGCCCCCAGGGCTGTGTCGACGCAGAGTATTCTGAAAGAGCGGACGGCGGGGGATGCCGCGCCGCTGAACTCTGCCTCCAGGGCGCGGAACATGGTGTCCAGGGAAGGCCCCGCGCCGAGGACAAGCGTGGGGGCATCCCCGAAATCGAGTTCCGCTGCGGTACCGGAGCCGGGGATAACCGAAAGATTCCTGACCATATTCCTGGCGTACCGGCGGCCCAGTTTGACCATGGTTATGGCGTTGCCCCAATCCACGGCAATGCTCCGTTTCAGGCTGTCTGTGAGGTTTCCGTAAATTTGAGGGAAGAGCTGCCAGCCGCCGCCCGTCCGGAGGACTTCAACCCGCCGGAAGGCCCGGGCGCCCCACCGGGATCTGACAAATCCGCAGAGCGCCATGGGATCGCCGGTTCCGATCAGGCAGAATCTCGGATCACCGAGGATCTCCGGGGATATTTCTTTTCGCGATAATTCAAGAAGAACCTGGTCGTATTCAACACACAGCAGGGCTGAGTCACTGCTCATGGTATCAAGTATCCGGGATAATCCGTAACCAAGCAGCGGGGACGGGCAGAAATAGAGGGTTCTTCCTACTTTATGGGCGGCGTCAGCGGCGCGTTCCGCCTGGCCAATGGGGTCTCGGGTGGAAAGGAGTGTCCTTCCTCGGTAAATAACTGAAAAACCCCGGCGTGCTTCCGCCAGCCGGGGTATTTCATCACACATCGCTAATTTGAAGCCCAGAATATGCTGATGAATGTCTCCATGAAATTATCCTGCAGTTTGTCACTGTTCATAACGAGGGTTCTCATATCCTGTTCCGTATAATACGGAACCATGTACGGGTAGGATGATTCGATAATACCCGTGGTCGATTCGTCCGCGGAACTTTCTTCGGTGGGGTATAAAACCAGTACGGTATTTCCCATGACCACCGGTTCCGATACCGTATGGAGCGGCGTGCCGAACGCCACAGCCCAGAAACGTTCATTGGAAACCGCGCCGGACAATTCCGCAATCGAGGCGGACGACAAGGTTTTGAACAGATCGTTGCTGCCGTAGTTTATCGGGACAGGGCCGAAATTACGGGCTTCCAGGCCTTTTGCCGCGGCGGCGGTCTGGAATGTACCCGACTGGGTCAGGGACGCGAGGCTCTGTGCCTGGCCGATAAGCCAGTCCTCAACCCGGCCGCGTTCAAATTCAAGTATATAGGACCTGATTTTGCCAAGCAGTGTCGCGTCCGCCGTATCCGCCCTCCGGACCGGTTCCTCGCTCCGGAAAAACGCCCAGCCCGAAGGAACCTTAATCACGGCGCTCAGTTCGCCCTTGGGCAGGTTGATTACCTGTTCCCGGGCCGCCTCATCGGGTATTTCCGAGGAAAGCTCGTAAGCCATTTTGAGTCCCATGTTGCCCCGCTGGTCAGCCAGGGAATCCTGGGAATGGGTGGACGCGGCATCCTCGAAGGTCATGGTTCCGTTTGTCACCGAATTAAGGACCTGCTTGGCTTCCCGCTCACTGGAGGTGATGGTTATTTTTGAAAGCTGGGTCACCCTGAAAAGGTCGGGATTCTGTTCCGCGAAGGCGGCGACTTCCGTCTCGGGATACATGGTGAAGGGAAACGCCGCCATTTCAAAACGCCGCTCAGGGGATGCCATGGATTTAATAAACCGTGTTTCCCCGGCAGGAACCCGCAGTCCGCTGATATCATTCCAGTACCGTTCCTCGGTTATGCTGTCCTGGACACTCTTCCAGAGGCTCATCCGGGATGAATTGTCCATCTGGCGGTACAGGGCAACGGAGAACCGTCCGTTCTCCTGAAATTCGGGGAGTTCCGCCACCCGCCGGTCAACCAGGGTTTCCGGCGCGGTGTACCCCGCATCCTTCATCGTTTTAAGCACCGCGGTATGAACCACGGTTGCCTCAAATGCGGTCCGCCATATCTGGTAGGAGGCAAACTGGTAATTCTGCTCGGTAACGGAATTCTGATAGTACCGGGCGATATATTCCTGCTGATTGGCAAAATAGTTCTTAGGAACATAGTTAATGGGAACACCGTCATAGGATCCAAAGGTCAGCGAACCGGATTTGCCCATTTCCGGTGCTATAGCCGGAAGAAATACAAAAGCAATGACAACGATGACAAGGATCAGGATAGTCCCGATAAAGACCAGCGGGTTCGCCTTGAAGCGGCGGATAAATTCGGACTGTCCTGGATTTTCTTGGTCGCTTTTCGTTTTTTTTCCCTTGGAAACCATAGAGTTTTATACCTCTCAACTATGTATTGACTGTAAATTCGGTATCCGTACGGCATGGTACGGCGGTATTACAGGATACCATTTCGTAAAAAAGGCGTCAATGATGCGGGGGAGCACCGGGTCTGACAAGCCGGAAAGCACCCGAGGAGAACGGTGCCGCGGGTCCTGGCACGGAAAATGGCGTATGGCTCCTCGTCGGCCTAAAGGCCTCGAAAGTCGCTCATACGCCATTTTCCATGCCACCCGGTTTACCATTATGACCGGGTGCTTTCCGGCTTAACCGGCCCGGTGCTGCCCTGCCGCGCGGGCTGCTCCCCCTCGCTCCAGCCTTGCCGCATTATATGTGGATTTTTGCGCTGCAAAACTCCTAAAAGACTTGGCGCCAAAGGCGGCAAGTCTTACGCTGCCCCCACTTCGGGTTCCGGCGGCGGCACTGCCGGAGTCGCCTGATCCCGGCCTCCGCATCACCCCGAACCGTCCTCCCATACCCGGCACCCCGCCAAAGCAGTGCATCCGTAGTAACAGAGAATTGGCACAGAAGCATGGTGTGCTGCCGGTAACGACGGGCCCCCGTATCCGGTATCTCCATGCTTCTGTGCCGTGCCCGATACTACGGATGCCCTGCGGCCTCAATAAAGACCAGATTGTTGATACCGGCAAAGTTATCAATACAGGTTTCAAATACGCGGCCGTGTCCGGTCAGGCGCAGTTCCGCCGGTCCGTTGGGCAGGCTGTTCAGGGTAAACGATCCGCTGCTGTCCGTGGTAACGCTTCCGGTTTCCTTTCCGTTAAGCGTAACCCGGTACTGTACTCCCGCCACAGGCCGGGCTCCTTCTTTCTGCATATCGTAGCCGGAAAGTTTCATGATGCTGTCGGAGGACGCTCCGGGGCTTGCCGCCACGGTCCCTTTGAAATCCCAGCTGGAATTTTTGTAGGCGCTTCCCAGGATGGTGCACCGGCCCTGGTTCAGGGGATATGCAATGCCGTCTCTGTTTTCGGGCAAAGTCATAAGGTACTGAATATACCGGATCGTGGCCTGGGTGTTGGAAATATCCTCGCCGATTATTTTGTTCTGGTAATCGGTCAGCAGGAAGTATCCGTCGCCCCCGGACATTTCAAAACTGAGGACCCCAAGCACGATTTTCCTGGGATCATCTTCGGAAAGCCGCGCTCCGTTGTCGCAGTCGAGATAGATATTTTTTACCCGCCTTCCCGGCACCGTAACCTGCCCGAAGGTGGGACTGGTGTTGATTTCATCCAGCACCTGTGCGGTTTCGGATATGTCATATTCAAACCGCATTCCCGAAGCGTTGAAAAACCGCCCGTCGGCTCCCTGGACATAGCCTGTCTGGCCGTCCTGTCCGGCTATCTTGCTCACGCCGTTTTCGATCATTTTGTACAGATCCGATGCCGGCAGGGCAATGTATACAGTACCCTGGTCAAAGGGCAGTACCTTGAAAACACTGCCGATGGTTATTTCTCCCGCGGGATGGCTGGCCCGGATTCCGCCGCCGCCGTTGTACCCGATAATTACGTATTTTGACGGATCCAGGTATTCGGTTCCCTCAAAGTAATTTCTTGTCTGCCAAAGTTTTGCGTCGGTCACAAAACTCGCCATATTGGATTCGCCCTTCCTGGATACGCGTTCCCCGTAGACTTCGCCGCCGTACATACCGTTCCGGAATTTCCCGATTACCGTGCCGCTGGCTTCCGCAAGGTAGCTGCTCATCTCATCCACCAGCTCCTTTGTGGAAGGTCTGGGCCTGTAATTCGCCCGGGCATCCGCGGCGTCAATATAGGATGATGTCAGGGTTTTCGCCCCATTTCTGCTGAAGGATATGGTTACCTTTCCCAGGTATTTAAGGGCCGTTCCGGTGGATACAATCATCGCGCCTTTTTCGTACATCGCCCCCGATCCCATGAGTTCCTGGTGGGCGTGTCCGTCAATGATAAGGTCGATATCCCCTTCATTCAGCAGGGACATCACGGCGGATGCCTTGTTTTCGTCATCCGAGGAATTATCCATCCCGCAGTGGGCGACACAGATTACCGCATCCATTTTCCCGTGTTCCGCCCGGATGGTATCCACCGAACGCTTCGCGGCGGCGGCAACATCCGTAAAGGTCAGGCCCTTGAGGCGCGCGGGGTTTGACTTGGTCAGGGTCTCCGGGGTGGATATTCCGAAAACAGCTATTTTTTTCCCCGCCACTTCGAAAATTTTATAGGGTGTCAGGAAATTAACGAGATTTTCCGAATCCCGGGACTCACCGGTGGCGGCTATATTCGCTCCCATGACGGGAAAATCCGCCTGCTGAAGAATTTCGAGGAGCTGGACCTGGCCTTTGCCGAATTCATGATTCCCCAGGGTCATCATATCGTACCCCGCGGAATTCATCATGCGGACAATACTCCGTCCCTCGTCCCGGTTTGCGGCCATGGTGCCGTCCAGTATATCCCCCGCGTCCAGCAGCAGGCTGTTGGGGGTCGCCATTTTTATTCCGCCGATATATTCCATACCGACGCAGGTTTTTTCCGTACCGATAACCGATCCGTGCACATCGTTGGTGTGGTATACGGTTATTTCTTCCGCCGACCCCGACGCAAGAGCCAGGGGTGAACCCGCCAGGAACAGTATGCCCAGCATCAGGATCAGGCTCATTTTGAACAGTGATTCCCGAGCGGGAATCATCCACTTTCGTTTCATAGTGATATCCTCCTGACCGGCTGCTGCTGCCCTGGGACTTGTAACTGCGGCGGCACCCGAATTAAATCAAGACTGTAGACCCTGAATTTGGGGTTGTCAATCTTTATTTTTGACCTGCTGCTCTGCCGGGGAAGTACTTTCTATAGATTTTAGTGTTTCTGGAGAATGCCTGATTCTCCGCTGTTCCCGGAAACCTTTTGCCGCGGATTACATCCTGGCAATACACCGTACGCTTGACACTTTTCTTTTTTTTTTATAGGATTACTCCACATTTAGGGGGCGTAGCGAAGCTGGTTATCGCGCTGGCCTGTCAAGCCGGAGATCGCGGGTTCAAGTCCCGTCGCTCCCGTGGGACCTAGGGTCCGCACAGCCCGTCCATACGGACGGGTTTTTTTATAAAAATCGGGCAGTAGCGCAGGGGTAGCGCGCTTGGTTCGGGACCAAGAGGTCGTGGGTTCAAATCCCACTTGCCCGAGAAACTTACATATTGAATGAACGCCGGGATTTGAACCGGAGCGCTGTGCCTGAAAAACGCGGCAGCGGTTTTCAGGTTTCGGTGCAGGACGCGCCGAAAAGCGCGGAGGCGGGCTGGAGGGAGCGGACAGGAAGCCCGTGACCGGAAGCCAAATCCCGCTTGCCGAAATGTTTTAGCAGGTTTTTCAGTCCTTTGCGATGATTGTCTGTACGCCGTATTCCGCAATCTGAACTATATCTTCTTCCGTCAGGGCATCGGTAATAAAATAGTCGATCGAATCCCAGCCGCAGACATTCGCCATGAACATTTTGTCTTTTTTTGATGAATCCGCCAGCAGGCAGACCATGGACGCGCTTTTAATCATCTGCTTTTTCGTTTCAGCCTCAATAATCGTCGTGGTGGTAATATTTTTGTTCACCGAAAATCCCGGACAGCCCAGAAACAGGATATCCGCGTGGATCTGATCAAACATAAATGAGGTTGCCGTATCCATAAGGGACATATACGGCCTCCGGAGCATGCCGCCGGCCACAAAAACTTCCACCGACTGGGCGTCCCGCAGTTCATCCAGGACCAGCACGGAATTTGTCGTCACGGTAATATTCATTTCGGAAACTAGCCGGGCCAGGTGCACCATGGTGCTACCGGTGTCGATTATGATATTCATACCGGATTTTATAAACCGCATCGCCGCCCGGCAGATAGCTTCTTTTTCGTCCTGCTTCTCCTTCAGGTTTTCCATGAGCATCCGCACCAGCGGAAGATTCTCCGGGTGCAGCGCTCCGCCCCGGGTCCGGATCAAGAGGCCCTTCCGTTCCAGTTCGTCCAGATCCGCCCTGACGGTCACCCTGGATACCTGGAACAGCTCGGTAAGCTGGGAAATTTTAACCGACCGTTCGGTTTTGAGCAGTTCCAGGATTTTAAGTCTGCGTTTTATTGTGTTCACCGGTAAAGTATGATTGAGTTTGGCAAAAAAAGCAAGATTCGGTATGTTACAGTTTATTTCACGGAAAAATATCGGTATAAATTCATTTTATATTCATAACTCTTTATTATGTAAATAATAATAAATTATCTATTTCCACGCGGAATTACCGGTTTGATAAATTTATCAGTAAAAAACCAAATTTATCTCCAATCTCTGGTAGTTTTTTTCTAAAAACGGAAAGATTTGGAAATGTTTGAAAAACATTGACAAGTGGAAATTCTGGGCTTATTGTAATGTATGCTGCTGCGGCCTGGGACTCGGCGGTATGCAGAAAGAGCTTTTAAGGAGGAGAGAATGAAAAGATTGCTGTTATGTATGGTAGTTTTACTTCTTGCAGCCGGACTCTTTGCGGGAGGGCAGCCGGACGGCGGTTCGTCCGGTTCCGGCCAGAAGCCGGTTACCATACGGGTGATAAAAATCGATGACCCTCTGGAAGCAATGGCATTCAGGGACATAGTCAACGAATTCCACCAGATTGAGAACGGAAAATACGCTCATGTCAATGTCGAATTCGATATCAAACCTTTTGCGGAGCTTTTTCCCTCAATTACCAAGGCTGTGGCAACCAAGGCAGATATTGATATAGCCATGGTTGACGGCCCCAATGTCCGCCATTTTGCCTTCAACAACGTGATCCGGGACCTGACGGAGTATTTTTCCCCTGAAGAACTCAAGACCTGGGCGCCCCAGTCTGTGGAAGAAGGTTCTTACGCGGGACGGTTCTACGGACCGCCCCTGGCGCAGTCGGCCCAGCTCCTTTGGTACAACGTGGATATGATGAATGAAGCGGGTATCGATGTTTCCAACACCGCCGGCTGGAAGCTCGGCCCCAACGGGGAAGCCCTCAGGAATTTCCAGAAACTGACCGTTGACCGGAACGGTGACGGAACCCCTGAAGTGTTCGCGCTCAATACCGACGGTCCCTGGGATTATTTTTACGGTCTTACCAACCGGTCCGCGGGCAGAAAAGGATCAAACACCTATAAAGCCGTGGCCGACGACGGGATAACCTTTGTCGGGTACTTTGATACCCCCGAAGCGATCGCGGCCTTCCAGTTTCAGCAGGACCTCGTTTACAAATACAAGGTCAAATCCGCCCAGACCATCACGAACCAGATGTTTACCGGACTTTCGGCAACCCATTTTTACCAGGATATGATCATCGGGACCCAGAAGGATATGTTCCCGGACTTCAAGATGGGCGCCATCGAGCCGACCTACTGGGAAACCCCGATCTGCCATACCGGTTCCTGGCACTACGGAATTCTGACAACGTCGCCGCATTTTGAGGAAGCCCTGGCGTTCGTAAAATTCGCCGCCAGCGATGCCGGCGCCAAATATATCTGGAAATACAAGAACCAGTTCCCCGCCAACGTCAACCTGTACAACAGCATTGACGAATTCGTGGATCCCGCGAGTCCCCGGCACCTGATGGTCGAGTATTTCCAGAAGGCCGGCGTTATGCGGATCGCCACCCCGGCGTACACCGAGTACAACACCCTGTTTACCGAATTCTGGCAGAGCCTTATGGCGGGAGAACGGGATGTGCCGGCTCTTACCCGGAAATACGCTGCGGAAATGCAGAAAGCCGCGCAGCCGTACAAGGGCTGGAACAGCAGATAGTAGTTTCGTTTTAGCTTTAATCGTACCTAAGGGGACGGGGCGGAAACCCGTCCCCGATTTGAAGGAGATTCTATGGGCGTCCTTCGGCTTAAAAAACACAGGAAAGTACAGTATCTTTTCCTGCTCTTTGTAATCCCCGCAATGGCTAACTTTATTATATTCCGGTATCTCCCGATAGCATGGGCTATCCGCACGAGTTTTTGGGACTACAGCCTTCTCGCCGGATTCCGGCGTTTCCTTGGATTTGAAAACTATATCAATTTATTCAAAGATTCGGCGTTTTATCACAGTCTTTGGATAACCTTAAAATATTTTATTTATTACGTGCCGGCCATCGTAATCCTGGCCCTCGGTCTGGCTTCCTTCGTAAGCCAGCCAAAACCGGGAGTCAATTTCCTCAGGGCCGTGATTTTTATTCCCGTGGTGACATCCTTTGTGGTTGTCTCCATCGTCTGGGGGATGCTGCTCAACAAGGATGTGGGGATGGTCAATTCCATTCTCCAGATTTTCGGTATCGAACGGGTGGCGTTTCTCCTGAATTCCAAAACCGCCCTCCCGACAATCGCCATGATCTCCGTCTGGAAGAATGTCGGATACAGCATGATCATTATCGTCGCGGGGCTTAAGGGTATCGACGGCTCATTTTATGAATCGGCCCACCTCGACGGAGCATCGAAAATTCAGATTTACTGGAAAATAACCATACCCATGATTTCCCGGCAGCTTATGTTTGTTACTATCTGGGCGACCCTCCAGGCGTTTCAGTCGTTTATTCCCGTCCAGACCCTTACCATGGGCGGCCCGAACCGATCGACCAACGTTATCGTATACCATCTGTACAGCATCGGGTTTAACTTCGGCCGCATGGGATACGCCACGGCCATGTCGATTGTCCTGCTCCTTATTCTGCTGGTCATCAGTGTCGGTCAGATGCGTCTGTTCAAACGGGATTATTAGGAGGACCGCAATGATAATCGTTCATAAATCAAAACCGAGAATGGTTTTCGATAATTTAATGTATATTCTGCTGTTCTTTCTTATCGCCGCTATTTTTATTTTCCCCATGGCCTATGTGGTGGGAAACAGCTTCCGGGATACCCAGGCGATATGGAGCAACGCCTATCCTTTTTCTTTGAAGAGCTTTTTTACCCTTAAGGATTTTACCATGGAGGGGTATCTGTACTCCCTGGGCCTCACCGACAAAGCCCAGTTCCAGGGGGTAAATATAGGCCGGAATCTGTTTATATCCCTCATGTCGTCCATCTGTGTCGTGGCGTCGTCTTTGGTTTTCAGTACCAGCGCCGCGTATTTCTTTGCCCGGCTTCCCTTCCCGGGGAAGAAATTTCTGCTGGTGCTTGTGGTGGCCACCATGATGATTCCCCAGCAGGTCGTTACGGTGCCTTTGTATTTTGTGGCCAACGCCCTGGGTTTGATAAATACGTTCTGGGCGCTGGTGGTTCCCTGGTATTCCAGCCCCTTTGTGGTATTCCTGCTGATGCAGTTTCTGTCGGATATTCCCTATGAACTGGACGAGGCCGCCATTGTGGACGGCGCCAACCGGTGGCAGATTCTCTGGAAGCTGATCCTGCCAAACTGCATTCCCGGCCTGCTTACGGTCTGTCTCATGGAATTCCAGTTTATATGGAATGAATACTTCTGGCCGCTCATCGCGATCAGCAAGACAAAACTCCAGCCGATCCAGGTGGCTATCGCTTCCCAGTTTACCGACCGGGCACAGAATTGGGGCGCCGTGTTCGCCTCCATGGTTCTGGCGTCCCTGCCAATAATACTGCTGTTCCTGTTCGCGCAGAAATATTTCTATGTCAGTGTCGCCAGTTCGGGCATTAAAGGTTAAAAGGAGGGCTGTTATGTTTACAAACTTGCAAGGAAAGAAATATGTGGTTGGTCTGGTTCATCTGAAACCGCTGCCCGGTACACCTTTATTTAATGAGGGGGATTTTGAGCTCTCCATGGAAAAAGCGCTCAAGGATACCCAGGCCCTGCTTGACGGCGGAGCCGATGGCTGTCTGCTCCAGTCGGTGGATAAAATTTACCCTTCCACGGACGATACCGATTACGCCCGGGTATCGGCCCTGGCGGTCATTGCCCATGAAGTGCGGAAGCTGGTCGGCTCCCGGGACTTTAAGATCGGTGTTCAGCTTATGTGGAACTGCATTACCCCGTCGCTGGCCATCGCGAAGGTCTGCAAAGCCGACTTTACCCGGTGCACCGCGCTGATCGGGACGACTCCGTCTCCCTTCGGGACCATTAATGCGGACCCGCTGAAGGTTATGTCCTACCGCAGATCCATCGGGGCGGAACAGGTTGCCATGATTGCCGAAATCCAGGGATATCATTTTAAAGGGGACTACGATTCCGGCGCCATCCGCATGTACGCGAATTCCGCAAAGACCGTGGGCGCCGATGCCGTTGAGGTCATGCACAAGGATGAGGAACTCAACAACCGGATCGTCCATGATCTTAAAACCGTCAGCGGCTCGCTCCCGGTGGTCCTCGGCGGGGGAACGGATCTTTCCAATGTCACCAGCAGGATGAAGGAAGCCGATATGGCGCTGGTGGGAAGCTGTTTTGAAAACGGCAAATGGGGCGGAAACATCGATCCCAATACCGTTAAGGAATACGTCGGCCTCGTCCGGTCCATAAAGGTGTAAGTATGCGTTTGGATTATCAGCTCGCAACGGATCAGCTTTCTACATTGCAGGATCTGTATACAGAAACTTTCCCCGAGATAGACCGCAGACTCCGGAATCTCTTTACCGCCGGCGATCTGCTCAGCGTAAAAAAAGTCTATGTCGTCGGTGACGGTGATTCCTGCCACGCGGCACTGGCCTCAAAAAACGCGTTCATGCGTTTAACCAATGTCGAATACTTTGCCGTTCCCGCCATGAAATTTCTGGCCTATGAGGTGGACTGCATCCGGGACTACAGCCCGAACCAGTCCATGGTAATCGGCGTTTCAGCTTCCGGTGAATCGAAGCGGGTCGTCCAGGCCCTGCAGAGAACCCGGGAAAAGGCGCCCGATACCAGAATTGTCGCCATGGTGGGCAATCCCGAATCATCCGCCGCCAAGGCCGCCGATTCAGTATACGACATCAGTATCCCCGAACTGGGACGGGCTCCGGGCATCCGTACCTACGGCGCATCCCTGTTCGGGCTTGCGGCCTTGGCCATACGCATCGGGGAAATACAGAACAAATACCACATGAATGAGGCTAACGCCATGCGGAAGCTCATCGCCGCGCAGGGCAGTTTCATTCCTAAGATAATAGAAGACAGTAACACTGTTTCGGAAAAAATAACAAAATGGGCGAAGTCCCCGTTTTTTATGACCGCGGGCTGCGGCAGCCATTTCGGAACCGCGGCGTTTTCCGCGGCAAAGCTCATGGAAATCGCCGGGGTGTACTGCATTCCCCAGGACCTTGAGGAATGGATGCATGTGGAGCGGTTTACCTATCCCGTGGATACGCCGCTCATCGTGATAGCCCCCGGAGGCGCTTCGTTTAACCATGCCCTCAAGCTTATGGAAACCGCGAAGCAGATCGGCCATCCCGTAATCGCGGTGACGGACCAGCCGGAACACGGATCTATTGCCGCCCGCGCTGACGCGGTAATTCCGGTTTCCGGCAGCCTGGACGAACACTTCAAGCAGTTTCTGTTTTATATCCCTTCAGTCCTGATCGGAGCGGTCCTGGCTAAGGAACTGGACCGGGGAATGTTTATGTCCGGAGATGAATCGATCCGGGAACCGAGGGCCGTGATGACCCGGTATCTCAAGGAGGAAGTGTAATGTTCTATACGATAAAATTCCGGACCGATGCCCAGCACTCCTGGAAGAATTTAAATGAAGACATTAATGCGGTTCTTGCGGAAAACAGTATCGGCGACGGGATTTGCTGTGTCTTCAATCCCCATTCAACAGCGGGGCTTTTTATCAATTCCTATATGGACCCGAAAACCCCGGATGATATTTTCGATACGATAAAATCTTTGGTGCCCATGCGGGTCGATTTCCGCCACCAGTTCGATACGCCTTCGGATGCGGCGGCGCACATCAAATCGTGCCTGGTGGGAAATTCCGAGACCGTTTTTGTCGAAGAAGGCCGGCTTAAATTAGGCGGTTCCCAGGGAATCATTTTCGCGGAATTTGACGGCCCCCGGGACCGGGAAGTCTGGCTGAAAGTAATCAAAGCCTGAGCTTTAGACCATTCCTACGGAGATTTATTATGGATAGAAGGGAACCCGAATTAATCCTTGATCAGATGAAAACCTACGGAAATCTTCACCGGAAGGAACTGCCCGGGCTGCTGCTCAATCCCGGCCTTTCAAAGGATGCCGTTGATTTGAAACCTGTCCATGTCGTATACGCTATCGGAGACGGTGATTCATACTACGCGGCCCAGTCCGCGGAGTACGGATTCAAGCATATCAGCGGAACCATATACTTTCCCGTTCCGGCACTGGAATTTCTGCATTACATTCTCCCGGTATTGGGCGAGAGAAATCCAGAGACCCTTCTGGTTATCGGTATTTCCGCTTCCGGGGGATCCCCGATTGTGGTTGAGGCCATACAGGAATGCCGCAGCCGGTACCCGAAAATTAAAACCCTCGCCATCTGCGGGAAAAAGGAATCCCTCCTGGAATCATCCGCGGAATACTCCGAGGCGGTGCAGCTTGAGGAACTGGGGCGGACTCCGGGCATCCGGACGTACGCGGCTTCCCTCACGGGGCTTTTTTCGGCTGCCTGCAGTATCGGTGAGGCAAAAGGTCGCTCCGGGTCTCTGTCGAGAAAATCAATTGCGGCGTTTATAGCAGAAAACGCGGAGGGCGCCGAAAAGACCATTGAGAATACGATCAGGATGGGTCCGGCCCTGGCGGATATTGCCGGCGGCAGCTTCATAGGATGCGTCGGAAGCGGGCCCGACCAGGGAACGGCCCTGTTCAGCAGCGCCAAGATTGTTGAGGGCAGCGGGGTAACCGCCGCCGGGCAGGATCTTGAGGAATGGAACCATGTGGAGAGTTTCGCCTATCCCCTGGATTCGGCGCTGATTATTTTCGCCAACCCCGGGCCGGCTTTTAAACGGGCCGCGACCCTGATTTCCGCGGCCAAGGCTCTGGGGCACAGGATCATCGCGGTAGTTCCCGGAGAAATCCATGACTTCGATGCTTCGGCGGATGCGGTGGTACCTGTCTTTGGCATTTTTAACGAACTGCTCGCGCCCTTAACCCAGTATATTCCCGGGACCGTCCTGGCGTATTACCTTGCGAAAAAACACGGCCGGGCCATGTTTATGTCGGACCGTTAGTCCCGAAGGATGCTGCCATGATCGACTATGTTATTTACGGGAAGATTATAATCGATAATATCGGCCTTCTGGACGGTACCATAATCCGTGACCAGCTCGGCGGCGGGGGACCCCAGGGGGCGTTCGGCGCCCGGGTCTGGAGCGATTCCGTGGGCCTTGTGACCAGGGTCGGCAATACATTCCCCGAAACCGCGCGGAACAGCCTGAACCGCCTCAGGATCAACACCGACGGTCTCGCGGTCTATCCCGACCTCGAGACGCTTTACGGTATCATGATGTACGATGAAAATGATTACCTCAATGTAAAGGACCGGGATACCTACGCGGAACTGAATAAACTCCACTTTAACCTGGAACAGCTTCTGGAAAGAAATATTGTCCTTCCGGAGTCATACCGGAATCCCAAAGCCATCCATCTGATTACCGAATTTACCAGCGAGGATATGGTCCGCCAGGCCCTGGAAATAAAGAAGAAAGGATCGGTATTTTCTCTGGAGCCGCTGATTGACTACCGGGAATGGAAAAACAAAGATGAAATAACCGAATTCCTGCATCAGGTTGACGTGGTCTCCCCGGATTGGCCTTCCGCGAGCGGACTGGCCGGAAGCAGTGATCCCAAGGAAGTTCTTACCTGGTGGTCCAAAAAAGGCGCTGCCTGCGTATCCGTCAGAAACGGCCGGCAGGGGTCCTATGTCTGGGACCGGGATCACGATACCATGTGGCACGTTCCCATCATTGACGCCCCCAGGGTCGATCCCACCGGCTGCGGCAACAGTTACGCCGGGGGATTCTGTGTGGGATGGGAGAAGCACCGGGACGCGAAGATCGCCGGAGCCATGGGTACGGTCTCCGCGACCTTTATGATCGAGACACCCGGTATCGCGGCGGTCGAGGACAGTACCCAGGCCGAAGCAACCCGGTATCTTGATGCATTAATGGATACTATCCGTGAACTCTGATACCCGGGAGCTTATTGCCTTTTCGGAGGTAACAAAACAATTCCACAAGCGGCAGGTGCTTAATCCGGTGACCTTTACCCTGAGCAGGGGAAAGAGTCTCGCTATCCTCGGGCCCAACGGCGCGGGCAAGACAACCCTTATCCGGCTTATGCTTGGCGTGATTCCCCAAAGCAGCGGCCAGGTCGCCGTCTTCGGCGCTCCCATTGAACCGTCATCCTTTGAATCGAAAAAAAAAATAGGCGTGGTTATTGAGGAACAGACTTTTTTTCTGGATATGACCGCCTGGGAGTACCTCCGGTTTTTTGGGGAACTTTACCAGGTCGGCGATATCCAAAACCGGGCCGGCGCGCTGCTCCGGTACATGGAACTGTACGATTCCCGGTCAAAAAAAATCCGGGAATATTCCACGGGGATGAAAAAAAAGCTGAATATTATCCAGGCGGTTCTCCATAAACCTGAGATCCTGATATTCGACGAGCCTTTTTCCGGCCTCGATCCCCAGGGGATTTACCTGACCGTAAACCTGCTCAAGGAAATGAAAAAATCCGGTTCTACCCTTATTATCTGTTCCCATATTCTTTCGGAAATTGACGATCTGGTGGATGATCTCCTGATTATCAACTCCGGTGATGTTAAGGCATACGGCAGCAAAACAGATCTGTGGCGGAAATCTGACGGAGGATATTCCCTGGACATTCTATTAATAGAAGAAAATACCCCGGGAATTGAACGCCTGGGGAATCTCAGCGGAGTTGTTTCCTGGGAGAAACAGGGACAATGCCGGTACCGTCTGTCCGTCGCCGGAGATGAGCGGAACCGCAGGGCCATAGCCGAAGCAATTGTTGCTTCCGGCCTTCTGGTTGCGGGGATAACCTATTCAGAACCATCCGTCGCGATGGTCTATTCGAAAATCATGGAATCCGCCGGGCTGCCCCAGGAACCGGGAGGTCCTGTATTTTGAACAGTGATAAACAATTCAGAAGCAATACTATTAAGGTTCTGACAAAATATTTTATCCGGAACATTGCTTTCCGTTTCGAAAGCTGGTTTCTCTTTGTCTCGGTGCTGCTCATATTCTCCGGTTTTACAATCAATGCGCTGCGTTCCGTCGCGAAGGATATGTTCATAGTGACTTCCAATATTTATGAGCAGCCGATTTTCGCGGGGGTTCTGTTTGTCTGCGTTTTTTCATCCTTTCTCCAGATGCTCCACATATCCAGGGATATCGACAGCAGGATCTACGAGTCTTATCTGTACGGACCCGTGGACGAATCCTCATACATTATAAGTATTTTCGTATCCTACAGCCTGATGAACTGTGTCGCGGTTTTTGTGCTGCCTCTGCTGTGGATTACCGCGGTTTATCTGTTGGCCGGTATTCCCGTTACCGCCGCCGCGGTGCTGCAGATCCTTATCGGATACGTTCTGTCGAATTTGATACTGACCATTGCCATGTGCATCGGCGCTTTGGCGAAAAAATCGAAACTCGCTCTTTGGTACCTGCTCCTGTTCCATGTGGTCTGCATAGGAATAATCCTCGGGAATACGGTTATTTCCACATACCTGGTTCCCGTAAAACGGACCGATGTGGATGTTTTCTCCTTCTTCAGGGTGGTGTCCCAGTCATTGTACGATGCCTCGGTGTATTTCTCTCCGTATACGCAGTTTTATATTCTGCAGAAGAATTTCAGCTATGGAATTCTTCCGGTGGTTCTTATCTGCGCTGCCTTTGCCGCGGGGCAGGTGCTTTTCGGGTTTCTCAGCAGATGGCTGTTTAAAAGGAGCGTACTATGAAAAACCGGACTGCCGCCGTTCTGCTGCTGTTGGCCGGTTTCCTTGCCTACGCCCAGGATGAGAAATTCGACACCATCTACGCAATCAACTTTTTTGACGGTATCGCATACAACAGCACTATTGTACCGGAAAACGCCGGGGAGATTTTTATCCAGGCGGACCGGATGAACGCCTTTGTCGTCCGGGAGACTTCCCTGTATTACTGGCCCCTTACCAGTGAGTACAAAGCCGACTGGGCCGCCAGGAACATTCCGCTCCGGGGAACCCTCTGCGTAAAGGACAGCGGCGGACGGATACACCGCATCGAGGCCCAGCGGTATGTGATCCAGTACGATATGAATGACATTGCCGGCACCATCGGTATTTACTGGGGTTCCGATGCCGACCGGAAACACCGGGAGTTTACGGCGGCCCAGCGGCGGTATTCGGAGGCGGTATACGCCTACAACGCGGCGGCCCGGGATTATGACCGGAAGATTTCCGAGTATCTCCGGAATCCGCCCGCTGATCCCGGGGAATTTCCCGAAGTCCCCCTTCCGCCGAAGGATTTTACCGTTATGTCCACGGATGTAAACATAGGGTTTCCCGTGGAGTTCCCCGCGGGGAAATACCGTATGTATTTTGAGGACCCCGACGGCCGGGAAGTCCCGGGAACCCGGAAGCGTCTCAGGGTATTTAGCCCCAGGGAACGGATCGGGGGCTTCCGGGTTTTTGAGGAAGGCCGGTGGTCCGTACCTTCGGATTTTCCCGACAGTACCATGACGCTGTTTACGCTCCCGGGGAGCAGTCTGTACCTGCAGCCCTACGATTACCTCCATTTCGACGGCCATTCCTACAACCTGATGATGAATCCCCAGAACCGGTACAGCCGGAACGCCTTTTCAATCTGGGTTCCCGTGGCGCTCAACCCGTCGGTTACAACAATGACCCTGGGAACCGAGACCATGGAGCTCCGGGGATATAAGGTTAACCAGATAGCGGGAAGCAAGCTGGGGTATGTAATCAATCCCCTGGAACTGGGCCACGCGGAAAGTACCTTTTCCGGATTTTCCCTCACCATTCCCCAATCATTTGAAGGAAAAACCTATTCCTTAGGCGGGACCAGTACCCTGTCGGTTCTGCGGATTTTCGGGGGAATGGAATTCATGCTTATAGTTATTTCGATTATTCCCCTTGCGGGTTTTGCCGCTGTTACGGTATACCGCCGCCGGAAAGAACGCAGTTTCAAACAAAAGGAGATATAATATGAACTTTGCGCCTCTTGTACCTCAGCCCGCGGCCATTTTCATGGCATTGCTTGCCGCTTCGATGTGGGGTTCCTGGTTTATCTCCCTGAAGCACCTAGGGGAATATCCGCTGGATGCCTTTTATATGACCTTATTTACCACATCCCTTATTTTTGTGTGGTCCGTGGGCCTCATAATTGACCGGTCCGGAATATTTGCCAATATCCGGGAACTGTGGCTGATTAACCCGTCAAAGATCCTTATCGTTCTGCTCGGCGGTGTGATGTACGTTATCGGGATGAGCATCCAGCTGAAGGTCATGACCCTCATCGGGCTGACCCTTTCACAGCCCATGCAGGCGTCGATCAACTTTGTTGTCGGCACGGCGATCACCACCGGTATCGGAGGCCGCCCGGAGGGGCTGTCCATGGGCAGGGTAGGGCTTTCGGTCTTTTTTCTCCTGGCCGCGGTTTTTTTTGTTTTCTTCGCGGAACGGTGCAAGTCCGCATCCCAGCGGGAAAAGAATATCGATACGGGGCTGAGCAAGGACAAAAGCGTCATGAAAAAAGCGGTGATGCTCATAGCCCTGGGTTCCCTGTTCAGTCCCGGATATACCCTGGCCCTTTCCTATGGCTTAAAAACCATAACCCAGCCGGTGGGCATGGCGGTGCTGCCCTTTATGTGCATGCTCTGTACCGGGGCATTTATCGGCGCGCTCCTGACCAGCGGTATACGCCTGACCCGCCGCAGACAGTGGCATCTCATTTGGAAGGCTCCGTTCAAAATCCATAAATTCGGGATTATCTCAGGGCTGTTCCATTACGGCGGCAATATCATCCATACATTCGCCACGGGAGCCCTCAGTTCCGCCGTAAGCTGGCCCCTGGGACTGACTTCCGGTGTCTGGACCCAGCTTTGGGGTATAAAATACGGTGAATTCAAAGGGGCACCGAAGCGGGCGTATGTTTTCCAGTTCTGCAGTTTTGCCTGCTATATTCTGGGAGCGTTCTTTATAGTATTCAGGTAATCCCTACAGTAAAAACATAGCCGTCTCTGTAACCGTGCGGTACACACCACGGAATGGATTATTTTAAGAAATCCTTAAAATAATACAAAAGGGGCTTCTATATAAGCTAATTTATTGGTACTCTGATACTATCATCCGGCGGGGGACCGGCTGTTAAGTAATAATGCCGAATTTGTTTAAAAATGGGGGAATTATGAATAGAAACGGCTTTTTTTCGTGTATAAATAAGAAATCCGCAGTGCCGATATTATAATGAAGGAATTTGATTCATTTTAAGGCATCCATGAGATTTGATAATTTAATTAAACAGCTTAAACGGATATTAAACCTCCCGCATTCTTCAGACGCCAGTGTGAATGAAAATGATCTTACCTTATATATAATCCTTGGTTCTGCCCTCCTTTTTGCCTTTCTTGTCCATGTAGGGCTGCTGGTTTTTTCAATTTTCATGGGAATTCCGGCGCTCATTATCCATAATAGTATCAGCATCGTCTCTTACGGCGTTGCTTTTTATCTGCTCCGGGAGAAACATCCCACCGTGGCCGGAATTATCCTTTCCGCGGAAGTTCTGACCTATGGTCTCGCATCGGTTTTCTGGTTCGGAATAGAAAATTATATCCTGTTTTACTTTCTGATGGTTCTGGTTATGCAGATAATCATTCCCTATGCCAAACCGTATATCCGGGCTTCCATTGGAGCGGGGATAGGGCTTATCCTGGCGGCGCTGCTTATTGTCTGCCCCCATGTTGACCCTGTTTTTTCTCTTGGGCGGTTCGCGGTCCCGCTGATGTATTTCAATATTGTTGTGGGATTTGCCGGCATTTCGGTGGAACTGCTGATCGGGAATTTCATAAAGAAAATAATGGAGAACCTGCAGCAGAAGCAGATAGAAACCCTGGAATCCCATGCCTACACCGACTCGCTCACCGGGTTGTTCAACCGGCATTATTCGGAACAGTTTTTTAAGCAGCTCCGCGAAAAAGCCCATGAATCGGGGCCCTATTGTGTAGCCATGCTCGATATTGACGACTTCAAAAAGATCAATGATACCCACGGACACGGGGTAGGGGACAAGGTTCTGATTGATCTGTCCGCCATAATTCAGCGGGAACTCCGGAAAACCGATACCATAATCCGCTGGGGCGGTGAGGAATTCCTCATTATTCTCAATGATGTGGATCTTAAGACCGCCCGGTCTATTCTGGATAAGCTGCGCCTCAGCATCGCCGACCATGTGCTGAAAGTGTACCCCCTGCAGATAAAGTTTACCGTCACCATGGGTGTCACGAAGCTTGATCTGCATAATATTGATGCCAGTATTGTCCGCTGTGACAAATACCTGTACAAGGGCAAAAAAAGCGGCAAAAACAAGGTCGTTTTCAGCTGACCGCCGTTTTTTCCTGGGTTGGTTTTTATTTATACCGGCAAACTATCCTATTCCGCTGAAATACTGTATAATTCCTGCAATCCAGGCAGGTTTGTATGATGAAGGCAAAACCATTATTTATTTGTCTCCTCTCGTTTTTTTGGGTATACCCCATCTCTTCCGAGCCGCTGCAGCCGTTTACGTGGAGAATGGCCCTTCTCAGGGAACCCGGCGGCGAGTCCATCCCCGTAACCCGTGCCGTACAGCTCAGTACGGAGGATGAGTTTTCCCTGGTTCTCCAGTCTGAATCGGATTGTTATTGCTACATTATCTATCAGGGATCGGACGGGGCGGTAATCGTTATCCATGCAGGCCGGCTCAGCGCCGGCAGGATGCTCCGGACCGGACCGGTCGCCCTGATCCCGCCGCCCGGGACCGAAACCTTCTATTTAATACTGCTAAACGAAGATGATCCGGGATTGTCCGGGGCGGTGGCCGCTTTTGAAAAAGACGGATCCCGCAGAAATGCCCGCAATGTACTGAATGAGGTGATGCGCCTGAGAAGCGCCGCGTCGCCGCTGGCGGAAAATCCCGACAAGCCGGTACTCATGGGCGGTTCATCCAGGAGCCTCACGCCGCCTGAGGGGGTTGAATATTCCGGGGCCACTTCCTATGTCAAAACAATCCTCATCCGCCATTAAGCGGCTTGCCGCTCCGGTTCCGGCCGTTCTCCTTGGCCTGGCTGTGTTCACGCTGTTATGGGTTTCGGGGTTCTGCGCTTTTCTGGACCGGAGTCTGTTTGACTATGTTTTATCCCGGAAAATAGCGAAATCGCCGGAACCGCTCAATCCCGCCATTGTATCGGTTGACCTCAGTGACCGGACCGAGGAACTCCTGGGCGCTTCTCTGGACAGCCGGTCCGCGTTTTCCGATCTTCTGGATGTGCTGTCCGAGACGCATACCGCGACCGCCCTGGATTTTCTCTTCCGCGGAAGCAGGGAAGCCGATGAAGCCTTCACGGAATCGGCCCGGGGCGTGAGAAATCTCGTAATCGCCGTGACCCCGGTCCCCGCGGCCTGGGAAAACTATCCCTACCGGGAATTGGATCATGAGGAAGAGCGTATCCTCGGACGGCACCTCTGGAATATAAAAGCCGAAAACGCCGAGAGGGTCCCCGAAGCCCGGACCTTTCTGATGCCTCTCCCCGCGCTGGCGGATGCCGCCGTCCAGCTTGCCCATATCGGGATAACCCCGGACAGCGACGGTATATACCGGAGAACGCCGCTTTTGTATAAATGGCGCGGCGGCTATATTCCCTCCCTGTCTCTGGCCATGGCGGTTCTTGAACTGGGAATCGATCCAGACGCGATAGAATTGTACGGCGGATCCCGGCTCATCCTGCCTCTGGGAGACGGTGAGGCCATAACCATTCCCGTGGATCATACCGGAGCCGCGGTAATTCCCTTTTCGATTAATTGGACCGATGATCCCCGGAGGATTTCCTTCCAGTCCGTGGTCAGGGCAAAAACCGACAGCGCCTATATGGATGAAGTGTTTAACCTCCTCGGGTCCGGGATAGTCTTAGCGGCGGATACGAGCAGCTCGAAAAAAGATTTCGGGCCGGTTCCCTTTGAGGCGGTCTATCCTCTGTCGGGTATCCACAGCGCGGTTTTGAGCGCAATACTGAACGGGCGGTTTCCGGGGGAGGCTTCCCGGGCGCTGAAGGCCTGCGCCGTAATTTTGGTGCTGATCCTCAGTGTATGGTTCATATATCTGAAGCGGAATCTGTTTTTTCACGGTGCTTTCCTGGGACTTTTTACGGTTCACAGTCTGGCTGTTTTCATCTGCTGGAACCGGATGGGTACGGTCCCATGGTTTGCCGTTCCGTTTTTCCTGTTTTTCCTGATCTGGCTCTTTGAGTTTATCCGGCGTCTCGGGGTCCAGTACACCGAACAGCTGCTCCTGAAAAACGCCCTGTCCCGTTACTTTCCCCGGTCCCTGGCCCAGCGAATCCTGGCGGAGGGAAAAACCGATCTGGCGCCCGCCCACAAAGAGGTAACCATCCTGTTTTCCGACATTTCCGGGTTCACCAAATGGAGCTCCGACAAAAACCCGGAACATGTCCATTCTTTCCTGAGCGAATACCTGGAATCCATGGCCCGGATACTGTTTGACTATGGCGGCACGGTGGACAAATTCATGGGAGACGGTATCCTGGCGTTTTTCGGGGATCCCTTTGAACAGCCCGACCACGCGGAGCGGTGTGTCGGCGCCGCCCTGGCCATGCAGAAAAAGGTCCGGGAACTGGCGGCGGAATGGAACCTCAGGGGAAGGATGGATCTGAAAGTCCGGATCGGTATCAATACCGGGAAGGTCATCGCGGGAAACCTGGGTACCGCGGCCCGGATAGAATATACGGTAATCGGAGCGGCGGTTAATCTTGCCCAGCGCATGGAAAGCAACGCCCCCGCAGGGGGAATCCTTGTCGCCCGGGATACCTGGCTTAAGGTCCGTTCCCGGTACAGCTTTGGCGGCAGGCGGGCGGTAACCGCAAAGGGCTACGATGAGCCTGTGGAAGCCTACGAATTGGTGTTATAATTGAATTATATGGTAAAGCAGTTTTCAGTCCGTATACTATCGATATTTTTTTTATATCTTGCCGGAACCGCCGGGATTTTCGCCCAGGACCGGGGTATTTCTTTTTCCGGCCAGCGGCCCGGGGAGCCTCAGCCTGTCCTGGGAAAACAGTACGCCCTTTTTATCGCTATTGACGGATACCAGCATTGGCCCGCTTTGCGGAACCCTGTTTCCGATGCCAGGGACATCCGGGATATCCTGGTCGGTGATTATTATATAGACGAAGTTATTGAACTGTATGACCGGGACGCGACAAAGGAAAACATCATCAGGACATTCACCTCCCTGCAGGAACGGCTGTCCGTCCATGATTCGCTGTTTGTGTATTTTGCCGGCCACGGCCACCTCGACAGCGCGTCGGGGGCCGGTTTCTGGATTCCTTCTGACGCCGGAACCGACCGCTTCGCCCAAAGCAACTGGCTCCCGAACAGCCAGATCCGGGGGTATATTTCACGCTTGAAAAGCATCCATGTTTTTCTCGTATCGGACGCGTGTTTTGCCGGGGATATCCTGGATACCAGCCGGTCCCTGCCGGAACGGATCGGCAGCGATTATTACCGGAGGTCCTATTCTCTGGTCAGCCGCCAGGTCCTGACCTCCGGTTCCATTGAAACCGTTCCCGATGAGTCGGAATTCGCCGGTGCCCTGAAGATGTGCCTCAGGAAAAATACGAAACCGCTGATCGATCCTATTGAAATATACAACGAGGTGCGGCTTTCCGTGGCTGCCTCTACGCCCCTCTACGGAACCCTTAAACAGGCAAACCACCAGGATGGGGCGACGTTCCTGTTTTTCCGGCGGGACGGTACGTCCCCCGCGGTGGTCCTTTCCGGCGCGCCGGCGCCTGAACGGGGCGCCCCGGCACCGGTGCCGGAAACCGTAAAACCCGAAGCCATGGTCCGGATTCCCGGCGGCCGGTTCGTTATGGGAAGCCCCGGTGAAGAATCGGGCCGCTATGACGATGAGCGGCTTGTCGATATGGAGCTGGACCCCTTTTACATGGCCCCGAAGCCGGTGACCGTAGGGGAATTCAGGAAATTCACGGAAGCCACGGGGTATAAAACCGCGGCGGAGATTGCCGGCGGCGGGGTAATTCTTGACGGAACCCGGTGGCGGATGGCCGAAGATGTTTCCTGGGACCGTCCCTTCTTTGATCAGTCTGAAGAAAACCCCGTGGTACTGGTGAACTGGTTCGACGCGGCGGCGTACTGCAACTGGAAGAGCGAACGGGACGGACTCACCCCGGCGTATTATATCAACGGCGGTACCGTTGTCTGGAACCGCGGTGCCGACGGCTACCGGCTCCCTACCGAGGCCGAATGGGAATACGCCTGCAGGGCCGGGACGGATACTCCCTTTTATACGGGAAAATCAATCAGCACGGATCAGGCTAATTACGACGGTAATTTCCCTCCGGAGGGCGATTCCAAGGGGCTGTTCAGGAAAAAAACAACCCCCGCTGAGAGTTTCCTCCCAAACCAGTGGGGGTTATACGGCATGCACGGCAATATTTGGGAGTGGTGCTGGGACTGGTACGGGCCGTATCCGTCTATATCGCTTGTTAAGCGGGGATATTCCGGGCCGCCGTCCGGGGACCGCCGGGTCAGCCGCGGCGGAGGCTGGCTCAGTACGGGAGCTAACCTCCGGTCAGCCAGCAGGAATTACATGGAACCTTCCTACCGCGCCGCGGATACAGGGTTCCGGCTCGTCAGATCGGGGCAGTAATTCAGCAGAGAACCTCCGCGGAAACCGTCTTCGCGACTTTTTCAACCGCCCTGGCAAGCTGATCCGAACAGGATGTTCCCCGTTCCTTGCATTGTATGCCTTTAAGCTTGCCGATAAGTTCCCGGACCGGCATACCTTCCACCAGCGCAGAGATAGCTTTGAGATTGCCGTTGCATCCGTTTTCAAAGGAAACCGAATAAACCCGGCCGTCCCTGACGGTAAAATTGATTTTTGTCGAACAGGTTCCTTCAGTCGAAAAGCTGTACATACTATCTCCGTAAAAATGGTTCCATAGGCCAGTCTGTTTGGCCGGCCGTATTTCCCGCAGTATATACCCAATCGGCGGATTATGAAATAGCCGGAACGCTGCGTCCGGGGGTGTTTACGCCGTTCCGTGCTTCTTCCTGCGGCTATGTTGTTTTTTTTCAAAAAAACTGATATATCTACTATTAGAAATTCATTTAAAGGGTGCTGGGATCTCCGGAGGGCGGTTTTGCAGTAAAACGCGCGCCCGGATGGGGTTTCCCGATTTAATAATCCAATAGTAAAAACAGGGGCCTTCCGGCAGAATGAATACCAATTCCGTCAGAATAAACAGAATATGTGAATTTGAAAATAAAAAGCTGGAACACCATTACCTGGAGGAATACGGGAACAGGACAAAAAAAATCCTCCGTATTATGGTCCTGGTATCCGGAAGCGCCTACTTCGCCATAGTCCTCTTCGATTTTTTTTACCTCGGTGATTTTTACAAAGTCCTCCCGAGCCTGGTCAGCAGATCCGCGATTCTTCTCTGTTCGGCTGCGCTTTTTTCCGTAGCAAACCGGGTAAAGAGTTTTAACCGTTATGCCTTCCTCCTTACCGTATACGAGGCGCTTCTCTATGTTTCTTACATGGGAATTTTATATGAACAGCGCGCCCAGGGGTTTATGCAGCAGGCCATGGCCCTGATTGTGGTTATCCTTCTGATTTTCGCGGTTCCGAACCGGTGGATCTACTGTGTGGTGTGTTCCCTTTTTACGGTGGGGCTCTTCTTTTTCCTGACCCCCCGGTATATTGAAAACCTCAAGCTTTACCAGCAGATAGAGGCCCTGATTTACCTCATCATCGTTCTGTGTCTTGCGGCAATTTTTATTTTCCGGTCCAATTATTTTCAGCGCATACAGTTTGTCAAGGAAAGCCAGCTGGAGATATTGTCCGTAACGGATAAGCTCACCAGAATATACAACCGCAGCAAATTTGACGAGTCCCTGGAAGAATGGTTCGCCCTGGCCCAGAACAGCAGTATCCCTTTTTCCGTAATAATGTTTGACCTGGATAATTTTAAAAAATTGAATGATACCTACGGCCATCTCAAGGGCGACGAAGTCCTTGTGGCGTGTTCGGAACTGGTTAAAGCCAGCATGCGGGCCAAAGATATTTTTGCCCGCTGGGGAGGGGAGGAGTTTATGATACTGCTGCCCCTCACGAAACTGAAAAACGCCGCCGACCTCGCGGAACGGCTTCGTTCAAAGATTGAAGAAATGGTCCTTGACGGGGAAATCTCCGTGACCGCCAGCTTCGGCGTCGCGGAATTCACCCCCGCTGAATCGATGGAAGATTTTCTGTGCCGTCTTGACTCCCTGATGTACAAAGCAAAAAAAAGCGGAAAAAACCGGGTTCTTTGGTAGTCTGTGTGCAAAATTCATTAAAAGTATAAAATAATTCACTTTTTTCTTGCGTTCTCCATAAAGCCATGGTATTGTAAAACCTACTTATTTCGGAGTCCGAAATAAGTTTAGCCGTATACCCGGAGCGAAGACCCTAGGATTATGAAGAAAAATACCCTCAAGGACATGAAATCAGAAAACCGGCGCCTGCTGATCAAGACGCTTGTTGAAAAAAAATCCCTCGCCAGGATAGAACTGGCCCAGATCACCAATCTGAGCCCCAGCACGGTTTCCTCCCTTGTTTCCGAGCTCCTGGATCAGGGGCTGTTTGCCGAAACCGGCGTAAGCTCATCCACCGGCGGCCGGAAACGGACGGAACTGAGTCTCAATAAGGATTTTGCGGCCCTGGCGATCCTGGAAGTCCGGCGGAACCGGACGGTTATCCGGATATTCGATATGCTTCTCAATGAAAAAGACAGTATGGTCCTTTCAAACCGGTATTTGACCGGCGACGAATTGCTTGCCGGCGCGGTGGAAACCCTTTCGGCATACACCGCCGGCGGGGGAATGCCCGTCACCGGCCTGGGTCTGCTGTTCCAGGAAGACATGACCGAAACCGAATTCTCCGTTATGTATTCCACATCCCTGTCCTCGGATACGATCTCCCTCAGGGACGCTTTGACCATGAGCCTCCACATCCCCGTTGTGGAGGATTATTCCCAGTGTTTTTCAATCACCCATGTATTATCGGGCAATGCCGCGGCTTCAAAGGGAAGCACCGCCTTTATCACCATCGGCAGCCAGATTCTGGCAAGTATAGCTCTCGACGGCGTTCCTGTTTCGCTCAAGGAAGGCAGAAAGGTAATGAATATTACTCCGCTCCTTGGCAATTCCGGGACGTCCGAGGGGCTGCTCGCTGACGGCGGGGAGGGGTTCCCCGGGAAATCCCGGGCTAAGCCGGGAAACGCTACGCCCATCGGTGAGACTGTCCGGTCCGCAGCGCAGGCACTGGCGGCGGTTCTTAAGCCCCTGTGCGTTTTTTTCCAGCTGGATACGGTTTTTCTCAGCGGCAGGATCTGTGAGATTCCGGAATTCAAAAAAGCCGCCGAGAAAATGCTCTGCCGGCAGCTCAGGCCGCTGCCTTCCCCGAAGATACAGCTGGCGGAAATCAACACGGGAATGCTGGTAAACAACCTTGCGGTAAGTCTGCAGAATAAAATTCTGCTTTCGGAATAATTTTTTGGAGGGGTTATGAATTTCAAGGAACTGATCGGCGCCAATAAATTTTCCCTGGTGGTAAGTCTCCCGGCGAATAATCTCGACCTGGCCAAGGCTGCCCTGGCGGGCGGCGCTCAGGCGGTGAAGGTCCACATGAATGTCTGGCACCGGGCCAGCGGCAACACCTTCGGCAGCTTCCGGGAAAACCGGAAGTTTATGGAAGAGCTCATCGCGATTGCGGGCCAGGTTCCCGTGGGACTCGTCCCCGGAGGGGAGGATGCCTTCATAAACCGTGAGGAAATGCTGGAACTGGAATCCATGGGGCTGCAGTTTTTTTCATCCTATGCCCACCACCTTCCGCCTTTTATGATGGAAAGCACCAAACTGGGAAAGATGGTGGCCATCGACTATACCTACACCCAGAATACCCTGGACGCGGTTAAGGCTTCGGCCATTGATGTTCTGGAAGCCAGCATCATGCCCGGGGACCAGTACGGCAAACCGCTTAATTATTCGGATGTCCTCAGGTACTCCGACGTTGCTGCCAAAACCGGGAAACCGGTACTCGTTCCCACCCAGAAGAAAGTCCTCCCGTCGGAAATCCGCACCCTCCGGGACGCGGGCTGCAAGGCGGTCATGATCGGAGCTATCGTAATGGGCAACGAATCCCCGGGGGACTGTGAAAAGGCCGCCGCGGAATTCCGGAAGGCAGTGGATTCACTGTAGTTCTCTTTTAAATTAATCACCGGTGTGATTAAAAATATTTAGCTTAGGCTGGAAATGGAGGTTTTATGTTACAGGGAATTCTCATTATCGTCGTGTTTCTTGTTATCGCGGCATTGATGATTACGCGGAAAATTCCGACCCTGCTTGCGCTTCCCCTGCTGGCAGTGGCGATTTGTCTGATCGCCGGCGTGCCTTTTGTGGGAAAGGATGCCAACGGTGCGAATATCGGATTTCTCCAGACCGTAATCGAAGGCGGGGCTACACGGATGGCGGCGGCGTACGCCGCGGTTATTTTCGGCGCCTGGCTCGGACAGCTCATGAACCAGACCGGTGTTACGTCCACGATTATCAGGAAATCCGCGGAGCTTGGCGGCGACCGGCCCCTGATTGTAACCATTGTGCTGGTTATCGCCGTGGCGCTGCTGTTCACCACCCTGGCCGGACTCGGCTCGGTCATTATGGTCGGTTCCATTGTTCTGCCGATCCTCGTATCGATCGGGGTTCCCGCTATCAGCGCCGCCTGTATCTTCCTCATGGCTTTCGCCACGGGACTGTGCTTCAATATGTCCAACTGGCAGACCTTCTCTTCGATTTTCAGTCTTGAAATCGAATACATCAGGAATTTCGAATACTTCCTGGTGGCGGCGACCTTCCTTGCCACTTTGGTTCTCGTGTTTATCGAATTCAAAAAGAACGGCGTGAAGTTCGCTTTCTCCGCGCCGGCGGCTCCCCAGGAAGAACCGGAGGAGAAAAAGCTGAAGGGTGTCACCGGCGCTCTGGCGATGGTCACTCCCCTGATTCCTATTCTGCTGGTTATTATTTTTAAGGTTCCCATAATCCCGGCGTTCTTCGCGGGTATTATCTGGATCCTTATCTTTACGTTTAAAGGCTGGTCAAAGGCTATGAATATGCTGACCAAGACCTGCTACGACGGGATTTCCAATGCAGCGCCGGCGGTTATTCTCATGATCGGAATCGGTATGCTCTACATGGCCGTGACGAATCCCATGGTCAAGGAAGTCCTCAATCCCTTTATGCTCGCCATTACGCCGAAGACCAGGATCACCTACATGATCTTCTTCATCATTCTGGCGCCTTTGGCCCTGTACCGCGGCCCCCTGAACCTCTTCGGGCTCGGCTCCGGTATCGCCGCGCTTATTATCGGTCTCAATACGATTCCGGCGCTGGCGGTTATGGGCGCATTCCTTTCGGCGGAACGCATCCAGGGTGTCGGTGACCCGACGAATACCCAGAACGTCTGGACCGCTAACTTTGTCGAAGTTGATGTTAACGCCATAACGAAAAAACTGCTTCCCTATTTGTGGGTTATAGCAGCCATCGGGGTGGTTATTTCCGGTATTCTCTACTTCTAAGGGTGCTGGAATTTCCTGCGGCCTTTACGGCCGCAGGAAAAACTGCGGTGATTGGTATAAACAGCCGGGTCCGGCTGCTTATACCAATTCCTGTTGGAATTTAGGTAAGCATAATTTGGAGCGGTAAATGAAAGTACGGATTGGTATAGATGTGGGCGGCACGTTTACGGATGCCGTGGCAATAGATAATGACACCTTTGAGCTTATCGGTTCGGTAAAGGTTCCCACCACCCATACGGCCGGGGAAGGTGTGGCCGCGGGCATTGTTGAGGTTCTCAAAAAAGTTATGGACCAGTACGGCATTAAACCGGAGGATGTTCACTTTATAGCCCATGGTACGACCCAGGCGACAAACGCGCTCCTGGAAGGCGACGTGGTAAAAGTCGGGATCATTACCCTCGGCGAAGGTCTGGAAGGGGCCAAGGCAAAGGGGGATACCACCATCGGCGATATCAAGCTTGCCCCGGGAAAATTCCTCCATTCGGTAAATGCCTATGTCAACACCGCGGACCGGGATTCCTTTGCCGCAAATACCGGCGCGGCCATAGAGCAGCTGATACAGAACGGCGCCCGGAGCATTGTTGCCGCGGAAGCCTTCAGCGTGGATGATCCGGAAAATGAAAATAAAGCGGTAAAGCTCTGCGGGGAACATTCCATCCCCGGAACGGCTACCAACGATATTTCAAAACTGTACGGACTGAAGATCCGGACCAGGACCGCCGTGGTCAACGCAAGTATTCTTCCGAAAATGCTCGACGCGGCGAATATGACCGAAAGCAGTATTAAGAACGCCGGGATAAAAAGCCCCCTTATGGTAATGCGCTGTGACGGCGGTGTGATGACCGTGGACGAAGTCCGCAACAGGCCGATTCTTACAATCCTGTCTGGTCCGGCGGCGGGAGTTGCCGGCGCCCTGATGTATGAAAAACTGACCGACGGGATTTTCTTTGAAGTCGGCGGAACATCTACGGATATTTCCTGCGTCAAGGATGGAAAAGTCATGGTCCGGTACGCGGAAGTCGGCGGCCATAAGACATATCTGAATTCCCTGGATGTGCGGACCGTGGGAATCGGCGGCGGCAGTATGGTCCAGATCAAGGATGGAAAAGCCGTTGACACGGGACCCCGTTCGGCCCATATCGCCGGCCTGGGTTATGAGGTATACGCGGACTCTGAAGAAATTGTTAATCCCAGACTTAAAACCGTAAAACCCCATGAGACCGATCCCGACTATGCGTATGTTGAATGTGACAATAACCTTTCCTTTGCCCTGACCCTGGCAGGGGCGGCCAATATCGCCGGTTACGTCCGGGAAGAGGATTACGCCTTCGGCAATACCGATGCTGCCCGGAAAGCCTGGCAGCCCCTGGCTGATTCCATGGGCTGCTCAGTGGAGGAGGCCGCAAAAAAAGTACTTGCCTTCGCCGCGGAAAAAAACGGCCGGGTGGTCAAGGATCTTATCAAGGATTACAGCATGGATCCGCGGGTCACCATGTTTATCGGCGGCGGCGGCGGCGCTGCAGCGGTGGTTCCCCATCTCGGTGAATCTCTTAAGCACAAACACCGTATCGCTAAAAACGCCCCGGTTATTTCCACCATCGGCGTTGCGCTGGCTATGGTCCGGGATATGGTGGAACGGACGGTGCTCAATCCCACGGAACAGGATGTACTTTCCGTGCGCCGGGAAGCGGAACTCATGGCTATCCAGAACGGAGCCGCTCCGGGAACCATAGAAGTATCCGTGGAAGTCGATTCCCAGCGCAACCTCATCAGGGCTGTTGCCGTGGGCGCGACGGAACTGCGCAGCAAAAATATGATGGAACGGAAACTTGGCAAGGATGAACTGCTGGCCATTGTGGCTGAGAATCTCGACGCTTCGGTCTCGGATCTTTTTATCGCGGCGGAAACCGACTCTATGTTTGCGGTGCAGCTTCGGAAAACCGAAAAGAAACTTTTTGGTCTTTTTAAAAAGAAGACCAACCCCCTCCGCATTATTGATGAGGAAGGAGTCATTCGGCTCCAGAAAAACAATGCCTGGGTAAGAAGCGCCACAGTGGGAACATGGGAAAAGGCGGCAAAGCATCTGCTTGATGAATTAATCGAGTATAATGACGGCGGCGCGCAGATGCCGAATATGTATCTTGTTATCGCCAAACGTATTGTTGATCTGAGCGGGCTTCAGACCGAAGCCCAGGTATTCAGTCTCGGAAATGTGGAAATCTCCGGCGCCCAGGCAGACGAGGGGGTAATCCTCGCGGCGACCAAACGGATAGATTCATGATTGTGCGGGGACTGTGAACCATGCCGGATTTTGTTTTTCCCTTTCCCGGAAAGGAACTGGCCCATACGGAACTGTCCTATGACTCGTGCTATGAGCGGATCCCGGAAGCGGACCGGACGGAGATTGTTGACCTGGCCTGGAACCGGGGAAGCGAAACGGCAAATACAGTGTGGGCGGAATCATCCGGAGAAACGGATTTTTTTGCCATCGCCGATAAAAACGGCCTCCGGTACCGCCGGGAAGACCGGGACTATGTGCTGGGCGGCCGCCGGTACTTCAGCGAATACCTTTCCGGGACAAACACCGTCACCCTGTATACCCAGTCCGTTTCCCTCTGGGCGGAGCAGAACGGGATTTCCCGGGAGGCAGCGGAAAACCTTATCATGAGCCATGAGTTTTTTCATTTTCTTGAATGTACGAAACTCGGTCTGACATCAAAATTATATTTGGTTCCCATGGTAACCATCGGCCCTCTTAAAATAGGCCGGACCGGTATCCGGGCGCTCAGCGAAATCGGGGCCCATGCTTTTTCCCGGACCTATTACGATCTGGCCGGAGGAAAACCGGGAAGTGACAATAAGAAATAAATCCTTTGAAAGGAGCGTATTATGCAGAATAAACTTAAGTTTGAAGTAGCCGTAATCGGGGGCGGTCCAGCGGGGACTGTCGCAGCCATTGCCGCTGCCCGCGGCGGCGCGAAAACCATACTCATCGAACGGTTCGGCTGCCTCGGCGGTATGCTGACCATGGCCGGTACCGGACCGCAGATGACCTTCCATGCCGGAAACAAACAGGTTATATTCGGGATCCCCAATGAGATAGTGGAGCGGCTGAAGGCCCAGGGTTTTTCCATCGGCCATATGAAAGACGCCGTGGGGTACTGCGGGTCGACGACAGCCTTTGATCCGGAAGGTATGAAGATAACTCTGGAAACTATGGCCCGGGAGGCTAATGTTACAATCCTGTACCATACCACCTATACAGGATGTACCGTTAAAGACGGAAAAATTGTTTCCGCGCAGCTCTATTCCAAGGGCGGCTTTATGGAACTCGAGGCCGATGTATTTATCGATGCATCCGCCGATGCCGATCTGGCGACCCACGCCGGAGTGGGCAGTGTCTTCGGCCGGGAGAGCGACAACCTCGCCCAGCCTATGACCATGAATGCCCGGGTCTACAATGTAGACCGCGAAAAAATGCTGGAGTTTATTGAAGCAAACCCCGATGAGGTATATAAAAATACCCCCAAGGATCTGCGGAGCTATCCCCGGTACGGTATTCAGGGAGCCTACAGTATTGTTAAGCAGGCAAAGGAAAACGGCGACTTCAATGTTGACCGGGATCTTGTTCTCTGCTTTGAGACCAACAACAAAGGTGAATACATTATCAATATGACCAGGGTTATAAAACGGTCGGCGGTGGACCCCTTTGATCTCACCGAAGCTGAAATCGACGGCCGGAAACAGGTTCATGAGACAGTCCGTTTCCTCAGAAAATACATCCCTGGATTTGAAAACTGTATCCTTATGACTTCAGGACCGCAGATCGGTATCCGGGAATCGCGGAAAATAAACGGTGTCTATAAGCTCACTGGAGACGACCTGGTGAAAAATACCATGTTTGAAGATGCCGTCGCTATGGGCGGATATCCCATTGACATCCATTCCCCCGACGGCCAAAGCATGAACCACCGGTTCCTTAAGGACAATACCTGGTATTCCATACCGTACCGCTGTCTCATCACCAATGAAATAGACAATCTCATTGTAACCGGCCGCTGTCTGAGCGCCACCCACGAAGCCTGTGCCGCAGTCCGGGTTACACCTATTATTATGGCCATCAGCGAAGGCGCCGGTGCCGCGGCGGCTCAGGCTGTAAAGGATAAGGCATCGGTTAAGGAAATCGATGTGCAGAAGCTCCGTAAAACACTGAAAGACAACGGCGTCTTTCTCGAAGAGTACCGGGAATAAAAAATCAGAAACCGATCGCCCCGATATCCAAGGCGAAGAACGGAGATATCCGGTTGTCGGTTCCCTGATGTATTCCGCCGCGGAGCAGAATCCCAAAGGCGTCGTTGAGTCTGACTCCCGCGCCGACGGCCGCATTCCAGTGGAACACTTCGTTCCACTGGAAGTCATGCATATCCTGTATGACAGCTCCGGCGGCGCCCTGGAGAATAATGAACGACGGAATCGTTATGCTTTGGCTCCTCCAGTCAATTCTGTATTGGGCTTCAAGGCCGAGCCCCGCCACATTGCTTCCTACGATTTCTTCGGTTGTGAGCGGTCCGGGAAACATCCACCGCGATGTAAGGCCGGGAAGGTAATAGAAGGGAGCTTTATTGACATCCGACAGAAAACTGAAGTCCGTTCCCGCTTTCCACCGCAGAGCCATGGAGAAGGGGGACCCGAAGGGAATGGTTGCGACGCCGCCGCTCTCAAGGGTATGGAACAGCAGATCGGAACCCGGTTTGTGGATGGAACTGGCAAAATCAAGGGTCCCGGAAAAACCTTCCGCAGCAAAAATCGGGGAGTCAACCCGCTGCAGGCCAAGGGATACCTTCACCATATTGTTGTTGGTAGTTGAATCCGGGAATATCGACGTATCGAAAGTATTTTTTGTATTGGCGTAATCGTAACTCCAGCCGGCCCCGAATTCCAGCCCGCCGGATGAAGAAATACCGATATTAACGCCGCCGGAAACGAAGAACGTATTGTACTGGTATCCGAGGTAGTTTTCATTGAACCGTATGGAAGACTGCTGTTTAACCGTAAAATACGGAGTGACCGAAAAGTAATCCCCAAAGCCCTGTCTGAATTGCAGATCGACACCCGGAGCATCCAGAATTTCAACATCCAGAGTAATCTGGGATTTTTTTGTAGGCAGACCTCTGACAATGACCGCCGGAACGAGATCCATGTTTCTTGTATTAAATGATGAAAAGGTGGTCCGGGAAACAATATGGAGCCGGACAGCGTTTTTTTCCTGGGGTTTCGGGGTAAGCCTGATAAGCAGGGGATTGCCCGGCTCGAGGGAATCCCGGTATATCCTTGCCGACTCGTACCGTCCGGTATTGTCGATTTCATAGAACAGTCTCTCCACAGTGATGGCGCCGTCTTGTTCCTGTTCACTCAATGAGGCAAGAATACTGCTGATCTTCTGGCGGTCCTTTTCTACGGCGCCCTCAACTCTCACGGACCGGCTGTCCCGCAGATTAAGGGACGGCATGTCCGGCTTTCCCGTAAAATTGGTGCTGTCTTCTGGGAATTGGCTCCGTATTTCCTGTAGCTGCGAGATATTCGAACGTGCCGTTTTTTCTCCGATGGCGGATAATTCCACGCCCTTGTCGAAGGCGGTCTGCATAAAACCGGAAACATCCACGGTGAGCAGCACATCGGCATTGTTCAGCTGGGGTTTGACATTTTCTCTGGAAGAAATGTGCATGGTTTTCATAAAATTTTCCAGGAAGTTGTTCCTTGAAGCTTCCTGAGATGATGCAACTCGGTCGACCAAATCAACGGCAATTATTATATCGGCGCCCATCTCCCTGGCAAGGTTTATCGGAAGATTATCCACCACCCCTCCGTCAACCAGGTCCCTGCCATCCACATGCCAGGGGGTAAAAATCGCCGGAAGACTCATGCTGGCCCGCATGGCGTCCGCTAGATAGCCCTTTGAGAATACAACCTTGTCGCCGCTGTTTATGTCCGCCGCCACAGTTCTGAATCTGCGGGGAAGATCATCAAAATCAATGGGCGAAGGTATACAGAGAAGGTATGAATCCACCAGCCGTACTATTTTGTTGCCCGACAATAGACCACTGCCCAGAAAAAAGCCCGTCCGGTCAAAGGGAATTGAAAGGGCGTACCGGGATTTTTCCTTAAGACGGTAGTACGGTTCGTTTTTATTGACCGTGGTATCGAAAAACAAATCCCCCCAATCGGCTTCAACAAATGCCTGTTCTATTTCCGCGGCGGTATACCCCGCGGCATAAAGTCCGCCGACGATGGAACCGATACTCGTTCCGACAACAATATCCACGGGGATGCCAAGTTCTTCAATGACTTTTATCACCCCGATATGGGCGATCCCCCAGGCGCTGCCGCCGGCGAGAACCAGCGCTACTGTCGGGTGCTTACCGGCGGAAACATCGGGATTATCCTGGGCCCGGATATTAGGAATAATCCCGAACAGCAGGACATACATACAGACCGTCGTTATTACTTTTTTATGATGCTTTTTGTTCATATATACAGTTTAGAATAGTGCAGATTACTCGGTTCCATCAATGCCCAGGAGAAAAAAACGCCGGAGGCGGAACCTCCGGCGTGTATATTGTCAGTGACAGGCTTTTACAATTTTAAATCAGCCAGATATGAATCGTATTCCCGGCGGGCATTCTGGGCGTTTTTCCTGGCGGTTTCCGACTGAGCGGAAAGGGCGTCGATTTCGTTGTCCATGGCGGTCAGCCGCCGGAGGTATTCCTGGCCCTGCTGGGTCTGGCTTCCCGCGGCTTCGAGGTTCCGCCGTATCCGGTCCTGTTCGGAAATCTGGCGGGTCCTCTGGGTTTCAATATCCTTCTGGATCGCGTCGGCGTCATCGGCGGCGCGTTTGAGGTCCATGGCTTTCTGGAGTGCCTGCCGGACATTGGCGGGAATTTCCTGGTTAGCGGTATAGCTCAGGAAGGATTCAAGGGTCAGCCGGGACAGGGTAATACGTTCCACTGCGGGTGCTTCCTCAACAACGGTGAACTCCAGTTCTCCCCCCGCGGGAAGGTTCTGCGCGAAACGGTAGAGTGTGTCGGTCCGTTCCAGGTATGACTGGCCCTGGGACAGGGTGGTACCGCCGGTGATGGGATGTTCAATGATAAGCCGTTTCGCTTCCCCGGCGGCATTGCGGATGCTGTATTTCCGTTCATAGCTTACCTTCCGGATGATGCTCATGACACCGCCGCTCACGGTCACACTGGTAACTACCCGGGATTGGGACTGGCTCGCGCTGCCGGTTACCGAGAGGTCATCGCCGAATGAAATGAGGCGTTTTTCGTTCTCCGGGAAAAACTCTATCAGCGCGTCCCCGCCATAGGTTCCTCCGTCGAATACCGTAATCGGACCGGCGGGAAGCTTCATACCCGTGCTGTTGGTCAGTTCCGCGCTGATGGCGGGGTTGATCATCCCGCCCCGCGCCGCCTGGGCTCCGGAAAATACCAGAACCTTTTCGGCTTTGACCGCGGACTCGACTAAAGGCACCATGGCGCTCTGCTGGCGGGGAAGGGTCACCGGGGTTTTTAGGGTGAATTCAAACTGATCTCCCGCGGCTCTGCCTGCCGCGGTGGTCACGGTTCCGCCGGAAACACTACCCGGTGCCGGGGCTGCCGGAGCGTATACTGAGGATTCGGACATTACCGCCGACTTCTGCGAGAGCCTCGCGTAATCGTCGTACGCCATATCCTTAGATTCTTCGGGGTAATCATTCCGGCCGTATCCGGAATCGTAGGTCCTTGCCTCGGCGATTCCCGCGATGGCCAGCGGAAGGGTTGGCCTGGACAGATAATAGGGCTGATACAGATTCTGGATAAACGAAACCGGCTTTCCGGTAACCAGGGAAAGCTGCACGTTTTCCCAGTCCATGTCACTGTCGTTGTCGATGATTGCCCACCCCTGGAGCAGGGGTTTATCCTGGTTCAGGTCGAGCCGGTAGGAAACCTTCCAGATCGGCGCTGGAATAACGTAGCTCAGGCTCACATTCCGTGCCCCGGTCCCGGGGAGCATGACGGAAAGATTCCTGCTTTCCGAAGCGTTGGACGCGGCGATAAGGTCCAGGGCCCGGTTAAAGTCGCTTTGTACTGCCGGATCCATAAAGGAAAATGAGGAAATATCCCTGAGAGCGATTACCTCCATTCCCTTGGAGCTCAGGATGGAAACATAGGGTTCCGCAGCTCCGGAATCCTTCATGGCCCGGTATTCCACACCGATTATTCTTCCGCTGACGGGACTCGGTGTGTACACCTGGATTTCACTTCCCTTAAGATTTTCCAGAATCTCGACTGTACCGGGATTGCCGGACAGGTCTATTTTCAGGCTCTTCAGTGTGCGGTACAGGGTCGTTTCCGAAGCGTACCGCACCGAGGGGGAGGACGAACCGGGATCGTTGATTACCAGTGACTTTAAGGCGTCATTGAGGGCCGCTTTGTTAAACGGCAGCAGCACCTCTCCGTTCCCGGAAATATTTCCGGTGTGCTCGAAAAATGCCACCCCGGAAGAAAAAACCGACAGCCTCCGGAGGGGAAGATCCTGGCTCTGACCGGTCTGAGCCGCCGCCCGCATGCCGGGAAACAGCGATAATACGATTATTGCTGAAAAAAAACCGAAATACCGTGCTCTGCAATTCATACATTGTTTCCTTTTTTTCGTTCTGAATTTACCATAATTCTACTCCCTTTCGTAATAATTGAGAAGGGAACCTATGGTACAGCCTCTCCCTCAATATAACAAAAATTTATCCCCCGAAGTTTCAGAAAACAGCCACATTAGGCTTTTTTTTTGTATATTAATAGTAGAAAGGAGATACAATCCGGGTTTCCGGAAAAGGGACGCATAGGTCCCATGGAAAAGCCTGAGCGGTTTTCCATAAAATAAGGAGCGGAATAGGTATGGATAACAATCAGATTGACAATAACGACAGGAAACAAACGCCTGAAAGACATAGCCCCAACATATTTAATTTTCTGATCATCGGATTAATTCTTACGTTTGCATTGAATATTATGGTTTCCAACCGTATGGCGAACCAGAAAGTACAGATAGAATACAGCCAGTTCATCCAGCTGGTGGAAAGCGATACGGTAAAACAGGTACAGATTGAAACGGACCAGATAGCCCTGACCCTCAAACCCGAAGCGGACCGCGCGGAAGTGCAGCGGATCCTCGGGACAGAGGAAAATACCGCTGAACCCGCGCCGCAGAACCGGTTTCAGCAGATGGCCGAACAGGCCCGGCAGAACCAGGTGTACTACACCGGCCGGATCGAAGACCCGGGCCTGACCGAACGGCTCCTGGCCCACGACGTGGCCTTCTACCGCCCCATCGTCCAGAACAACCCCATCATGAGCTTCATCACCAGCTGGATCTTCCCGATTGTGATCTTCTACGTGATCTACTACTTCCTGATGCGGAGCCTGTCCAAGCGGATGGGCGGCGCCGGCGGCATGGGCGGCCTGATGAATGTGGGGAAATCGAAAGCCAAGTTCTACGATATGGAAAAGAACACCGGCGTGACCTTCAACGATGTGGCCGGCCAGGATGAGGCGAAGGAAAGTCTGACGGAAATGGTGGACTTCCTGCACAGCCCCGAGAAGTACCAGGAGATCGGCGCGGTGCAGCCCAAGGGCGCGCTGCTGGTGGGTCCCCCGGGAACGGGCAAGACCCTGCTGGCGAAGGCGGTGGCCGGGGAAGCGAAGGTGCCCTTCTTCTCGATATCGGGCTCCGAGTTTGTGGAAATGTACGTGGGTGTTGGCGCGAGCCGGGTGCGGGACCTGTTTGAGCAGGCGAAGAAGCAGGCGCCGTGTATCATCTTTATTGACGAGATAGACGCGATCGGGAAGAGCCGAGACAACCAGCTGGGGAGCAACGACGAACGGGAACAGACCCTGAACCAGCTGCTGAGCGAGATGGACGGGTTTGATTCGTCCAAGGGCATCCTGATACTGGCTGCGACGAACCGGCCGGAGGTACTGGACAAGGCATTGCTGCGGCCCGGGCGGTTTGACCGGCGGGTGATTGTGGAGAAACCCGATCTTCCGGGACGGGAAGCGATATTGGCGGTGCACGCGAAGAAGGTGACCCTTGGTGCTGACGTGAATCTGCGTGACATAGCGCTGGCGACCAGCGGGGCCGCGGGAGCGGACCTGGCGAACATGGTGAACGAGGCGGCGGTGCGTGCGGTGCGGCTTGGACGGAAGGAAGTGCTGCAGGAAGACCTGATGGAAGCGGTGGAAGTGGTGATTGCGGGCAAGGAGAAGAAGGACCGGATCATGAACGCGAAGGAGAAGCGGATGGTTGCGTTCCATGAGGTGGGCCACGCGCTGGCGAGCGCTTTGCAGAAGAACAGCCAGCCGGTACAGAAGATCACGATCGTGCCGCGGACCATGGGGAGTCTTGGCTATACGATGAACATGCCCGAGGAGGAACGGTATCTTCTGACGAAGGGCGAGTTGCTGGCGCGGATAACGACGCTGCTGGCGGGGAGAGCCGCTGAGGAAGTAGAGTTCGGAGAGATGAGCACGGGAGCGTCGAATGACATAGAGCGGGCGACGAAGCTTGCGCGGACCATGGTGACGCAGTACGGGATGAGCGACAAGTTCGGGATGATGGGACTTGAGAGTACCCAGAACCAGTATCTTGACGGACGGAATGTGTTTACGGGATCTGAGAGTACGGGAGCTGCGGTGGACGGAGAGGTATCGAAGATCATCGATGGGTGTCATGATGAGGCGCTGAAGCTGCTTCGTGAGAACAAGGATAAGCTGGTTGAGATAGCTGAGTTCCTGGTGGAGAAGGAGACTATTACCGGCGAACAGTTCATGGAGATACTTAACCGAAACAAGAACGCGGCCATCGCCTGATAAATAGAAAACATATAAAAAAGCCGTATAGTATTCCTATACGGCTTTTTTATTCTCAGATCCCGTTTAGCACCGCGGATTGCCGCGGCTTATAATAAAGTTTAATGTTCCAGCTGCAGGGTTTTCGTCGGCTGGTCGCAAACTTCCGCGGGGCCGTAATACTGGATCGCTCCGGGGAAGAGGAAGCTCGTTTCCACCGCCCAGGTGCCGCGCTTGGAAGCGAAGGTTTTGAAGGGCTTGCCTTCGAGTTCGACCAGGGCTTTTCTGATGACCGGTTTTTTCGATCCGTGGCGCTGTTCCATGTTCATCATCATCGTAAGGGGAACGCCGCCGGCGATCCATTTATCCGCGGGTGCCACCAGGTTCCTGACACTGGAGATATATCCGGTCAGGCCCGACGCGATCAGCACAAAGGCGCTGAATCCCAGGGAGTAGCAGTAATCGGCGTCAAAGTTCGAGGGAAACGCGCACCGGCCTTCATACCCGAAGAAATGTCCCAGGGCGCTGAATTTCCCGTCGTATTTGCCGGCTTTCTTAAGTTCCGCCAGTTTTTTCTCCGTCATGCCGATGAGAAGCTTTTCGGTTTCGATCCGGGATACCTGGACATTGCCGTGGGGGTCCCGGTCCATGAGGAGCTGCTTCGCGATATCCTGGGGAAGGCTGGCGAAGAGCGCGGATGATTCCGCCGAAAGTTTGCTTCCGAGCCATGCGCTCTGGTCCTCAAAGGAGGGCAGGGCCAAAAATTCATCCGCGTTAATAGCCATGATGTCATTGAGTTCCGCGATGAGTTTTTTCATTTCGGGAATGAATTCCACAAGACCCTCAGGGATGAGGACTACACCGTAGTTCTGCTTTTTGGCGGCCCGCTGAACCACGGAATCACAGATCTGGTCCACCACCTGGCCCAGGGACATTTTTTTCGCTTCCACTTCTTCGGAAATAAGGCAGATGTTCGGCTGGGTCTGGAGCGCGCATTCCAGGGCAATATGGCTGGCGGACCGGCCCATCAGTTTTATAAAATGCCAGTATTTTTTCGCGCTGTTTGAATCCCGTTCAATATTTCCGATGAGCTCGCTGTAGGTTTTAACCGCAGTGTCAAAACCGAAGGACGCCTCGATATGTTCATTCTTGAGATCCCCGTCAATGGTTTTCGGACATCCGATAACCTGGGTGGGTGATCCTTTGTCCAGGAAATATTCCGCCAGAAGAGCGGCGTTTGTATTGGAATCGTCGCCGCCGATTATTACCACCGCCTGGAGATCCAGTTTCTTCGCCGTTTCCAGGGACGCGGCGAACTGTTCCGGTGTTTCAATCTTGGTCCGGCCGGAACCGATCATGTCGAAGCCGCCGGTGTTCCGGTATTCATCCATCATGGAATCGGTGATTTCCACGGTTTTATTATCCGTGAGGCCGCTGGGTCCTCCGAGGAATCCGTACAGCTTTGATTCTTTGTTGCCTTTTTTAAGGCCGTCATACAGTCCGGCGATAACATTGTGACCCCCCGGGGCCTGGCCGCCGGACAGGATAACGCCGACATTCAGCTTCCTGCGTATTTTGTCGTTGCTGCCGGAGGCGAATTTAACAATAGGTTTTCCGTAGCTGTGTTTGAAAAGGGACTTCAGTTCCGCCTGGTCCGCGATGGATTCGGTGGGATCTCCGAATTCCAGGGCAATATTGTCCACCGGCTGGGATAAACTTGCAGGAAGTTTCGGGTTATACGCGTAACGGGCTTTCTGCAGGGCTGATAATTCCATGACTTTCTCCTTGACGGTTGCGCTGTGATCTACCGCACCGTAATGCGGAATCCTGCGCTTCAGCAGGGCCGGCGGTGCTGTTCATGATAGCACTATACTACCGAAAAAAGCGGCCTAATTACAAGGATCGAAGGGCGAAAACCGGATTAAAACTGGCCGGTGCCGAGCAGCACCAGAGTGCACGCGTGGAGCCATGGAATCCCCGATGCATCCAAAGCCTTCTCGAGTTCGGGGTTCTCGGCTCCGGGGTTGAGAATTACCCGGGATGGTTTTACGCGGATGATATCCGGTATTAAGGGAGTTGACCGTTTCGCTGAGAGATAGACCGTGACCGTATCCAGGGGAACCGGTATCTTTGAAAGATCCGGAACCGCGGAAATACCCAGTACGGAAACGAGTTCCGGGTGGACAGGGTACACAGTGTACCCGTCTCCCTTGAGCCGTTCCACGGCTTTATAGGCGTACCGTTCCGGGTTGCCGCTTGCCCCCAATACCGCTACGGTACGGACATTGTTTTTTTTCATTTTTTAATACTCCGTTTTTTAAATCTATTGACTGCTCCGCCGGCTATTAGCCGATGGTGGTACCCACAAAGGGTTCTCCGCTGAATAATTTTTTGAGATTCGGCAGGTCTTTTCCCGCAGCGCAGATAACCTGGATACCGATTTTTGCCGCGTGTCTGCTCGCGATGGGATCAAAGGGAACATTCTTCCCGGGGACCCATTCATCACCTACCATGGCGCGGAAATCCGCCCAGGAAATGGTATCAATGGGTTTCGCGTCGGGGTTCTTTTTCGGGTCATCGGTATATACCCGTTCAATATTTGAAAGGTTTATGACCCGGTCCGCCTGGAACCGTTCCGCCAGCAGAACCGCGTCGTAATCCGAGGAAAAACCGGGCTTCCATCCGGCGGCGACCAGAACCCGTCCCACAAGGGGCCCCACTTGGGTTGGGTCAATAACCACATCCTGGGTGCACCAGTCTCCCATGACGGCCTTAACCAGCTGAGCGTTGAGCCGGGTCGCCATGACGCCGATCCAGTCCGCCTGCTCATCGATACCGCCGCCGGTCACAGCGCGGTACGCCTTCTGCCACGTCCGCGCCGGTCCGCCGCCGCCGATTACGAAAATAAACCGCCGTTTTTCGTCCTGCTCGAATATTTCCCCGATCAGCGCTACAAAATTGCGGAGAAATTCTTCATCAACGGAATCCGGCGCGACGATGGATCCTCCCAGGGATATAACAGTAACCATACAACCTCCTCATGGCCGCGGATAAACCCTCAGTGAACTCACGCGTTATTGCGGTCACCGGTTAGTGAGCGTACACACCGGTAATTATAATATCACTCCACAGGGATGAATAGGACTCCAGGGAGCCAACCGCTTCTTCCCATACATTCTGCAGCGCGTAACCCCGGTCGCGGCTGACGGTCCTTCCCCGGGAATCCATCTGGGAAAGCTGCGCCTGTCCGCGGGAGAAGGTTATGCGCTGGCTGTCAATATTTCCGAAATAATACGCGGCCCGGTCCTGGCGGGTATTCATCACATCGGAAAAAGCTCCCGATCCAAGGGCGGGGTCCACCGGAATCCAGCCGAGGCCGTCGATCCAGAATTCTGCCCAGTAATGGCGTCCGATGGCCCGGGACCTGTCTACCAGGATCCCCGAAACGGGCAGGGCGGGGATGCCCGACGCCCTGGCAAGGGAGCAGAAGAGAAGCGCTCCCTGGTACGCGTCCGCCTGGCCGCTGGCCAGAGCTTCCAGGGCGCCGCCCTCCAGGGGTTCTCTCTGAATTTCCATATCCTTTATAAGCCAGTCGTATATTCTTTGGGCTTTCAGGTAGGGGTTGCGTTCCCTGCCGGTTATCCTGGCAGACTGTTCCGTAATTTCCGGATCATTTGAAGGAATCAGCGGCGCCGCCGCCGTGTAGGCCGTATGCAGCGCCGAATTGCCGGTTTGGCGTATGGACTGGGGCCGGATGTCGGTTTCCACCGCGTACACTTCAACAAGGTATGAAAGGGTCACACGGGCTGCGGCTTCGTTCTGGAGATTGGAAAACCGGAACAGTGCCGAACCCTGATGGTTTTCAATAAAAGGTTCCATACTCCTGGCAAGGAGCTGGGCTTCCTTCTGGGAAGCGGATGTTTCCGGGAGCGGCATCCAGAGGTACAGGCTGTTCTGGCCTGAGGATTCCTGGACTTTAATATCCACGGAATAGGAAATGGCGTAACTCCGTTTGTCCTTGAAGGTTTTTGAGCCGGGCTTGCCGGAAACATCAAAGAACACGGGCATACTGTTTCCCCGGGGGGTTTTTATCTCCACATTGCCGCTTATTGCCCCGTCGGGAACCCTGATGCGGATTTCCCGTTCATTCCATAATTCATAGCCGAAATCTGTTTCTGATACCGCGACCTGGGACGGCCGGGCAACCTCAGCCGGCGCCGCGGGCCCGGCTTCCGCGTCCCAGGCAAAAAAGATACGGCTTCCCTCCCGGGATGATCCGAAATTCTGCCCCAGGATGGTTACCGCGGAACCTATGGCGCCGGCGGACGGTTCAATCGAAAGAATCCGCGGGCCGATCCCCACGGCGGGGCCCCGTACCGAGTGGGGCATAGTCGCCCGGTTCGAAAAAAGGGCGGCGTTGCTTTTTTCCTTGCCGGTATACACGTACACCAGCCCGGAATCCCCGAATTCCGGAACCCGCACGGATATCCGGTTATCGCTCCATTCAATGTATGAAGAAGCCGTGGGCGGTGCGCCGGCGATAGTGACGTAGGATTCATCCCGGTCTTCGCCGAAGTTTTCTCCGTGGATTGTGAGAACTTCCCCCATCATACCGATTCTCGGATCGATGGCGGTGATAACCGGGGTCTGTTTCGTACAGGAACTCCAGCACGGAAACATACACAGAAACAGGAAAAACCGAAGAGTGATCACCGCCGGAGATTTTTTCATGGGAAAAATTATTCCTTTGTCAGAGTCTGTGTTTGGGAGCTGTTATCCTTCGGGGGATTCCCGGAAAGTCCCGCTGACGGCCGGGCAGAGGATTGGGAATAGGGATTCAGTTCAAGCTGAATGACTATCTGGGCGTTGTTTTTGTCTTTTTCCGGTCCCAGGGGGAAGAAATAGATCTTCTCTCCGAAATCCAGGGGAATGGTCTGTATGTTGGTATTGTACCGGACCCCGCCTTCATTGGGGAGTTCGATCCAAACCTGCCCCTGGGCAACCATCAGGGTGCTGTTGCCGTGTCCGAGATACGGGGTGAACTGGGCGACAACGACGATATTCTGTCCGACAACCTGTATGGAAACCGGCCGGCCGGGGGTCGTTGTTTTTGAGATGTCGGAATTCCAGACAACTTCCTGGTTCTGCTCGACAATCCCGGCGGAAATATCCAGGACCAAAATCTGGTCCTGCGTATCCAGAGCCGGCTTGTCCGGCATGGACTCCTGGGCATAAACCGACGTCAGGGTCAGGAGGAATAACCCGCTGACGGCACCGATGTTTTTAACAATCCAGCGGAGCATCATGGAGTTATGGTTCTCCCAGAATAATCGGCCGCGCGGATAAGGGTAGGTTCCCCGTAACTCATAAAATTACGGCTTTCCGGAAGCCGGATAATTACGATATCCGTCCCGGATTCCTGGGTTTCCAGGTACTGGAGCACCCCCGCCATACTGGACGCCGGGATTATTCCCGGTGCGTCGGCGCTGACGCTGGCCATGGCCGCGTTGGCGTCAGGAATCTGCCGGGCCCGGGCGGGCCCTCCGGCCATAACGGCTATAAAGGCGATAACGAGCATCGCCGCCACCGCGGCGGGAAGCGGAATGGAACGCTGCCATACCGGGACATGGCGCCGCTCTTCGGTGCGGGCGGCAGTTTCCATGCGGCTGAGGTTTTCCCACACCCGGGCTTTGGCTGCCTCCATGGCGGCATCATTTTCAGCGGCGCCGCATGAGACCGGCCGGGACAGTTTGGCATACGTCTCAAGCCGCGCCGCGCACGCGGGGCAGCCTGAAATGTGCTGTTCCATTTTTTCTTTCCAGGGGGAGGGGAGCTCCGCATCAAGGTATACGGAAAGAATCTGGCGATCAGGACACATGACTACCATCCTTTGCAATCAAATTGGCTAATCGTTCCCGGGCTCTGAAGACCCGGACTTTTACATTCCCTTCGCTGATGCCAAGGGCCCGTCCTATCTCTTTGTAATTCAGTTCACCGTATTCTTTCAATATCAGTACCATCCGCAGATTTTCAGGCAGTTTTTCCAGGGCTTCCTTTACTTCCTGGCGGGTTTCCATTTTAAGGAATTCACCTTCGCCGGTTTCCTGTACCCGGGTGTCTTCCTTAAATGCCTTCTGATACGCCTTGCGCTCCCGGTCTTTCCGTTTTGCATAGTTTAAGGATGCATTCTTTACCACCCGGATAAGCCAGTATTTGGCATCGTCCTGGGTCGGAAAAACCATATTTTTTTCATGCAGACGGAAGAACGCTTCCTGGCAGAGATCCTCCGCCGCTTCCTCGCTGCTGGTTATGCGATAGGCTATCCTGAACAGGATTGGAAATACCGTATCGTACAACCGGCGGAATTCCGCCATTGACATCTTTCCATCTATTTTTGAAAACAATGTTTTCCCTCAATTGTTACAATAATATACACAAGTATTATTCCCGGATGCGGTTATCCGCGTTTCCAGGTAGTTCCCTGGGGACCATCCTCCAGAATAATGCCCCGGGCCTTTAGTTCATCCCGGATACGGTCCGCCGCGGCAAAATCCTTTGCCTTTTTCGCCCCGGCCCGTTCGGCGATGAGCGCCTCTATTTCGCTGATAAATTCCTGGTCTTCGCCGGGCTTATCCCGGTGGTCCGCCGCGGTTTTTTCGATGTCCAGGGCCAGGATGCGGTCCATATCAAAAGCCGCCGCCAGAGCTTCCTCCGGCGGTACCGTGCTGTCCCGGAGTACGCCCCAGAGTTCCGCTAATGCCCGTGGGGTCGAAAGGTCGTCTTCCATGGCTTTGCTGAAATTCTCAAGATAGGTCCGGGCTTTTTCTCCCAGATTGTTTTTTATATCCCCGTTTCCGGGAAAATCCGGAAGAGCCCCGGCTTTGTCGGCCAGGGTTCTGATGCGGTCGTTCAGGGAACGCCGGGCATTCCGGGCGCCCTCCAGGGCGTCGTAGGAAAACTGGACCTGGCTCCGGTAATGGGCGCCCATGAGGAAATACCGGTAGTCCAGGGGATCGTATCCCGCGTCCACCAGGGTCTGCAGCGTCAAAAAGCCCCCGGAAGATTTCGACATCTTCCCTTTGTCCATGACCAGGAATTCATTATGAACCCAGTACTTTACCCAGGGGTGTTTGCCCGTGGCGGCCTCGCTCTGGGCGATCTCATTGGTATGGTGAATGGGAATATGGTCGATGCCGCCGGCGTGGATATCAAACTGTTCTCCCAGGTATTTTATGCTCATGGCGGAGCATTCAATATGCCATCCGGGATATCCCCGTCCCCAGGGGCTGTCCCACACCAGCGCCTGATTTTCAAATTTGCTTTTCGTAAACCAAAGGACAAAGTCCTGGGGATTGCGTTTGTTTTCGTCAACCTCGGTGCGGGCTCCGGCTTTCTGTTCATCCAGCTTAAGCTGGGCGAGCTCTCCGTAGGCGGGGAATTTCGCGATATCGAAGTATAGGTTTCCGCCGGAGGAGTAGGTGAAACCGTTGGCTTCGATTTTCCTGATCAGTTCGATCATTTCATTGATATGCTCGGTCGCCCGGGCAACCGTGGTAGGCTTCAATATATTAAGCCGATCGGTATCGTTAAAAAACGCCTGGGTGTAGAAATCCGCGATTTCCAGGACGCTTTTCCCCCGTTCCTCGGCGGTTTTTACCATCTTGTCGTCGCCGCTGTCGTCATCCCCGGTAAGGTGGCCCACGTCGGTGACATTCATCACATGGTCCACGGTGTATCCGAGCCGCCGGAGGGTCCTGACCAGGATATCGTGGGTAACGTACGCCCTGAGGTTGCCTATGTGCGCGTAGTTGTACACCGTGGGACCGCAGCCGTAAAATCCGGCCTTCCCCGATGTACGGGGAATGAATTCCTGCAATTCCCGCCCTAAGGTGTTGTATAGTGTCAGCGCCATGGAACCTCCGGTCAGAACCTGATACAATTATAACGGATATGGTAAACCTACGTAAATTAACCGAAAAAATCAATATAGAATACCCTTTTACCGGAGAACTTTCATTTGATGAACCCATGGCCCGGCATACGACCTTTAAAGTCGGCGGGCTGGCGGATCTCTGGATCCGCCCGGGGAGGGATGGCTTTCCGGAATACACCGGATGCCTGCTCAGGGCTGCCAGAGACGCGGGAGTTCCCGTGTTTATCCTCGGCGGCGGGGCCAATATCGTGGTATCCGACCGGGGAATCCGCGGCATTGTACTGGATACCGGGGCGTGGACCGGCTGTTCTTACGATGACAGGGGAGTCAGAATTCTTTCCGGAACCCCGGCGGACGCCGCGGCGGAAGAAACCGCGGGAAAAAACCTTGGCGGACTGGAATTCCTCGCGGGAATGCCCGGTTCCATTGGCGGGGCGGTCTGGATGAACGCCCGGTGCTACGAAAAATCCGTATCGGATATTCTCACGGAAACTGAAATTCTCGGCGGCGATTACCTTCCCCGGTGGGTTACGGCCAATCCCGGTGATTTTGCCTATAAATTGAGCCCCTTCCAGCGGATGGATACCGTCATCCTTTCGGCGCGGTTCGCCCTGGAAAAACAGTCCGGAGAATTGCTCCGGGAAACCGCCGCCGCCCGGCGGGCTGACCGGGAGTCCAAGGGGCAGTACCGGTTTCCGTCGGCGGGATCGGCGTTCAAGAACAACCGGGATTTCGGAAAACCCACGGGTAAAATAGTGGATGAACTGGGACTCAAGGGGCTCCGCCGGGGCGGCGCCCAGGTCGCCCCCTGGCACGGAAATTTTATCATCAATACCGGCGGCGCCACCGCCGCGGATATCCGGGGGTTGGTGGAGGAAATCCGGGAAAAAACAGCCGCCGCAGCGGGATTTATCCTGGAGCCGGAAATTCTTTTTGTGGGAGATTGGGGATAGCGGCTGCCTTGTAAATAACCATGCTTCTGTGCCGCTGTTCCCCGGATAAGGCAGACGCTCTGCCCCGGGAAGGGGTGCCGGGTATGGCGGATGTTTCGGGGTGATCGGTTCCGGCGATACGGTATTCGCCGGGAAATAGAAATATACCTAACGGTAGGTATATTATGGAGTCACAGATTCGGACATATACCGACCGCACACGCGGGAACCAGGAGTGGGGGTGATGGAAGCCCCCGGAGCGAAAAAACCGAAGGTTTTGCCGTGAGGAGGCTGGAAGCAGGGGGAGCAGCCCGCGCGACCGGGCAGCACCCAGCCGGTTAAGCCGGAAAGTACCCGGGCCGTAATGGTTACGCCGGGGGCGCAGAACCCGCGGCGCCGGAAAACACGGGTGCTTTCCGGATTTAAAGAGCCTGTGCTCCCCCATTAACCGTTGACAAAGCCCGGAAAGGGTCCCTATACTTTTAAGAGGAATTTTCCGGATTGGGGATGGGGATGGCCGGTCAGCTGCAGCTCACGTTTGTTAATTTTAAGAAAGACTCATATATAGTGGTTGAAGGCAAGCAGAATGCCGACCGTTTTTTTATTATCCGCCAGGGTAAAGTCCGTATATCGAAAGAAGTCGAAGTTGTTGAGGAAGAAGGCGGCAACATCCTCGGTCCCGGCGATTTTTTCGGCGTCGTTTCCACTATGTCCATGCACAGCCACATCGAAACCGCCCAGGCCATCACCGATGTAACCTTGATTTCCGTTGCCAAGGATCAGTACGGTCAGCTTATACAGAATAACACCCCCGTGGCGATGAAGATTATTCTCCAGTTCTCACGGCGGATGCGGTATCTCGATGAAGCCCTTACACGGCTGACCCTCAAAAATACCGCGGAAAACGACCCGTCCCATCTGTTCAAAGTAGCGGAATATTACGCGAAGCAGAGCCAGTACAACCAGGCCTATTACGCGTACCACCAATATGTCAAATACTGCCCCCAGGGCCAGAACGTAAACCTGGCCCGGGAGCGGATGATGAAGATAGCGCCCTACGCCAGCGCGGTCAAACTCAAACACGGCGCCGATGAATTCAACCGGACCTATCCCAAGGATTCCATGCTTTTTTCCGAGGGGGAGCCCGGGGATGAGCTGTACATCATCCAGAAAGGGTCGGTAAAAATTACCAAAATCGTGGACAATAACGAAGTGCTCCTGGCGGTTCTCAAAACCGGGGATATTTTCGGGGAAATGGCCCTCCTGGAATCGAAACCCCGTTCCGCCAGCGCCGTGGCCTATGAGGATACCATGGTTCTCGCGGTAAACCGGGCCAATTTCGAGCGCATGGTCGGGACCCAGCCGCAGATTATTGCCCGGCTCACCCAGCTTTTGTCCGAACGGATCTGGTTTATTTACAAGCAGCTCGCCAATACCCTGATTACCGATCCTCTGGGCAGAATGTACGACGCGCTGCTTATCCAGCTTGAAAAGAACCGGGTGGATACCCTTTCCCACGCGGGTTATACCTTTGACTTCGGCCCCAAAGAACTGGTCAACATGGTCGGACTTCCCCAGGGCGACGGTACCCTGGTACTCCGAAAGCTCCTGGAAAACTCGAAAATCCGGGTTGTGGGAGAGAAAATAAACCTCGCGGATATTTCGGAAATCGCGAAACAGAGCGAATATTACCGGAAAATGCAGAAAATCGAAAAAGCCCGCCGGGAATCCACGGTCTGGTCGTAGTTCCGCCGCGGCAGAGCCGGGAACGGACGTACAGATCCGGTCCCTCCGTGTCTTTGCGGGGGCTGTGCCTTGATTTTTGCCTTCCCGGTGTCGATAAATAATATATGGAGAATCATATCAGCGGAACCGGACTTAAACGGCTGTTTCTGGCGATGGGCTGTATTCTGCTTGCCGCCGCCGTATACGGCCAGGCCGGAGGGGCCGCCCAGGAAAACAGTACCGGAACGGTATTCTCTCCGGCGCCCGAAAACGGCCGGGACAGTGAAAACCGGGAACTTCCCCGCAGCTTCAGGGGGATCAGCCTCGGTATGGACCTGGACGCCCTCAAGGACGCCCTTACCCGGGACAGTTACTTCCATTTCCGGGGCGACCGGGACGTATCGTTTCTGCCCAACCGCGAACAGACCCTGATCGACACCGTGGGATTCTCCTTTATCCGCCGGGCTTATTTTCAGCTCCGGGACGGGGCGGTGTTTATTATGGCCTTTACCCTGGACCCGAATCTTATTGACCATTATTCGGTATTTACCGCCTTTACGCAGAAATACGGGGAGCCGGAGCAGCTGGACCCCAAACAGGCTGTGTGGGTTTCGGGAACCACAAGGGTTTCCATAGAACGCCCGTTGACCGTAAAATACATCGATATGCCGGTGTTTAATGATATCATTGAGGAATCTTCGGTCCGGGAATCCGGAGAAGTATACCTGCGCCAGGAATTTCTCGATGGTTTTTAGCCCGCCCGGAAGGCGGTTTTTCCGCGGAACCACGGGTCATACCCGGATACTGCTGTGTCTGTGCTGGGCTGTCCTTCTGCCCGGGCAATCCCTGTTTCCCATGGGCGGGAGTCAGGGCGTGCAGTTTGACAAGCAGCCCCTCACGATTACCCGGGATAACGGTTCTTCGGTTACAATCGACGCTGAAATCGCCGTAAGCGACGAACAGCGGGCCCAGGGGCTCATGCACCGCAGGGAACTTGCCGACGGCGCGGGTATGCTTTTTGTGTTCAGCCAGGACCAGATGCTTTCATTCTGGATGAAGAATACCCTGATCCCCCTTTCCATTGCCTTTATCGCTTCCGACGGCCGTATCCTGGAAATTCACGATATGGAACCGGAAAGCACTATTCCCGTTAAATCGACCCGCTCCGCCCGGTATGCCCTGGAAGTTCCCCAGGGGTGGTTTACCCGGGCGGAAATAATTCCCGGTGACACTGCCGACCTCCGGAATGTTCCCCGGGGCCGGTAAAAACCGGTTCATCTGTACTCTTTTCACCACCCGTAATTCATAGATCCCCGTATTTTTCCCTGTGAGGAAAATATCCTTGATTCTTCATTGTTACTTTTTTGATATGACAAATATGTAAAATATCTCCAAATTTACTAATAAATTAATATTTTATAACCGTGGGTACCGATACTATAATGCCGGAATGTTTGTTTAAACCTCCGGGGTTGGTTTTTCTTTGACCCCTCAGGGATAGTTCAAACTGATAAGGAGGCAGGCGTTTTGATACGGCCGTACAGCGGTTTTTCCGGATCAAATACTAAACGCCGAACGGTGAATATTTTGGTAATTAATTGTATTCCGCTGGAATAGTGGTTTTAGCTGTCCGGATGATACCGGTTTGTGCGTCCGCCGTGTCCATTTCTGCCAGGTCATGGGCACGGCGGTTCTTTGGCTTCATCCAGGCGGCTGAAACGCGGTGTAATTAAAAAAGGAGAATAATTTTTGAAAAAAACATTTCATGTAACAATAATATCGGCGGCGATAGTGCTCGTCTTTATTATTATCGCCTGCAGCAATCCCTCTTCATCGAGTTCTGCTTCCGGCGGGTCCGATGTCTTGGCGGATCTGCCCAAGTCTGACGGCAGTACCGGATCAGGGAGCGGCACCGGGACGGGAAATGGTTCCGGATCAGAGGACAATACCGATTCTGAAAACGGTTCCGGGTCTGGGGGGGATTCCGGGCTGAACGACGGAACACGGTCCTGGCAGCTGGTGGGCAGCACCTTGTCGTTCCCGGTGGCCAACAGCAGCCGCAGCATGCTGGCAATCTGCAGCGGGGGGACGCCGTATATGGCGTTTAACAACAAAGCGGATGAGGACAATCTGACGGTAAAAAAATATACCGGTTCCGACTGGGTGACCCTGAGCAATTCCGGAGACGCCCTTGGATACAGCCAGGATATTTCCGTGGATATTTACAACGATGTGCCGTATATCGCGTATCTTGACAGCGAAAACGCCACCAGGGTTAAGCGTTACGAAAACGGTGTATGGGCGGATGTGGGCGATACGAGTTCTTTCGGATGGGGGGTCGATATTAATCTGGTCAACCACCAGGGAACTCCCTATGTTTCTTATACCGATGCCGAAACCTACGCTGTTAAGGTAAAAAAATACCAGAACGGGTCCTGGTCCGATGTGGGCGGTTCAATTTCCGACGGATGGGGCTGGTACGCTTCATTGTACATAGACAATGGTATCCCCTATGTAGCCTTCCTCAACCAGGAAAGCTCGGGAGTGGTTGTAAAAAAATACACCGGAGCGTCATGGGAAACCGTGGGCACAGCCTGTTCCAACGGATACGATAAAAACGTTTCGCTGTATGTCGACAACGGAACGCCCTACGTAGCGTACCAGGACTATGACCGCGGCGAAAAAGCGGTGGTAATGAAATATAGCGGCGGCAGCTGGAACCAGGTGGGCAGTATCGGCTGTTCCTTCGGCAAGGCCGATTATATTTCCCTGGCCGTTGCCAACGGAACGCCCTACGTAGCTATCTGCGACTTTGACAACGGAAACTCCGCCGCTGTTTCGGCGTACAACGGATCAGAGTGGGTCCTGGTTGGTGAAAACAACTGCTCATCCCAGTCCGCCGTATATACCACGGTCAGGGTTCATGATAATACACCCTATATAGGATATCAGGATTACAGTACGGGAAAATATACCGTAATGGCCTATATGAAATAAAATAAATTCCAGCGGGATACAATAAAATCCGGGCCGCGCGGTTTACCGCCGCGGCCCTTTTTTTGAAGACCGGTTTAGCCGCCCGCGGGCGGTTCAGTCCGTAATCACCAGAGAACGAGTTTTCCCCGGTCCTGTTCGAAACCCAGGAGCTTCAGAATCGGAGCGAATTCGCTGGCCGCAGCACCTTTGCCGTTGATGGTTTCGGTCACCACTTTTCGTTCGGGATGGACCGCCCGGGTTTTGTACGCCGCGGTGAAGGACAGGATTTCCGCAGCCTTGGGGTCATCGGGAGAAAAGAACAGCTCCAGTTCTCTCCCGCTTCGGTAGGATACGGCTGCCAGCGCGGACCCCCGGAAACAGAGCCGTGTAGAAGCCAGCCGCGGCGGCAGCCGCGGATCGGATCCCTCAATACCCAGACCCGCGGGGCTTGCGGGATCGGCGGCGTTCATCCAGTATATTCCTTCTTCGGAATCGGCTTTATCCAGATCCTCAGCGATTGACGGCGCGGCGAACTGGAGGGACGTAATCCCGCTGAAAAACCGGCCCGCCACCAGTTCTCCCGCCAGCTCCAGCCGCCGCATAGCCGGAAGAAGCCGGCCCCAGCCAAGGGGCCCTCCGGTTTCACGTTCCAGGAACGGCCGGCAGAGTACGCCCCAGCGCCGGACGAGCAGGCGTACCCGGTCGCGGTCCAGTTCTTCCGTCTCCAGCGGGTCGAATCCTTCATCCTGTTCCGCTGCCAGAGGATACCACCTGCCGGGCAGGGGAGATCCCGAACGCCACCGGTCCCTGAGGGCCCGAGGGACCCGCCGCGGCCGGCCTCCTGCGGGGGCTTCCGGCAGAAGGTCGGCGCTTTCCCGGGGATTGAATCCGTTTTCGATTCCCCGGCGCAGGGCTTCCCATGAATCCGACGAAAGCCTGCCGGACCACACTTCCTTCCATAATGCCCTGATAGCCGCCGCCGAATCAAGGCCAAGCGCATCCTTCAGCTCCCAGAAATCCTTGGGTCTGTCCCAGCTGTTCAGCAAGGAAAAGAAGGGCGGACCCGGCGGAATTCTTTCGGGAAGAACCAGATCGAGATCCTCGGGAAGGCAGAAACCGGCTTTTTCCCTGCCCTGTCCGTACCAGAGAAGTTCTCCGCCGCCCAGTTCCGCTTCCAGGGTTTCCGGACGGTAGGAGGAATCCCGGGCGGGGAGCAGTTCGCTTTCCCAGAGTTTTACCGGAGCAGTATAGCAGGCAAGGGTTTCCCAGGGTTTCTGCCTCTGGGCGGCAATGCCCTGGCGGATGGCCAGGAACGGGGCAATCAGCGAGGGCGGCCGTTCCCGGATCTGAGGGCGGGCTTTTTTCCGTGAAAGCCTGAGGAGCAGTTCCAGGTTATCCCGGTCCGAGATAAGATCATTTTCCGCTGCCTCCCCGGAGACCGCCACGTGCCGGACGACTTCCCCTTCCTCGGCCAGGGCATCCACCGCGTCGTCGGCTTCACCCGGGGAAACGCCGAAGATCCCGGCAATACGGGCAAGGTCCAGGGGCCCCTGGTACCGGAGCCAGGGGCCGAGCTGGGTAAGGGCTTCGTCCTGCCAGGTTTTCTCCCATTCCCGGTGCACCACCGACGGGATTTCAGCATTGCCGCGCTGCAGTATCCTGAGCATTCCGCCTAAGGTATGATCCCGCTCCCAGGCGGTTTGCACTTCTTCCGGAGAAACCGCCATGAGCCGTTCCCATTCATCCAGGGGAATAGCCAGCCGTTCCTTTGCCCATTCGGTGAGGCCCGGTATGTCCTCCGGGGCCCACCCGGGGAGTTCCCGTTTGAGCCGGGCGGTAAAATCCGACACCAGGGCGGCGGCGAGCGCCGGCCGGGCTTTGGCGTCTCCAAGGGCTTCTTCGATAACCCGGTCCCCCAGGGAACTGCCCCGGTGTTCGGGCTTTTCGTCGGTATCGTACAGGAACCGGTTGGTTTCTTTCCAGATCATGTCCCGGGAAAAGGGTGTCGGTTCCTGGGTCCTGAAAAACTGCAGCTTTACGGTTCCGTCCCGGATATCCTGGATCAGCTCATCAAACCCCGGCAGATCGAACTGATCGCAGAGACAGCTCCGCCACGCTTCGGCAATGGCAGGAAAATCACCGTATCCGGAAACCACCTCAAACAGCCGCCGGGCCCGCTGGCGCATGACCCAGAGGGGCGTCCGCTTCCCGAAACCCGCCTTGGGAAGCAGCAGGGACCGCTCCGCCGCTTCACGGAAGGCCGCGCCGAAAACCCCGGAGGATTCCAGCCGCCGGCTGAAGTAATCCCTGCCCTGGTCGTTTTCACCGAGGCCGCGGAGGGCCTCCCGGAGGTAATCCTCGGGGCTTTCCTCAAAAGTCCGGGGCAGTACGATGAGTATGGAATTGTCATCCGGTATTGTTTCCACCCGGAGCTGCAGCTCCTCTTCGAGTTTTTCCGCCAGAGCCATGGCCAGCGGATAGTGGACCGCGCCGCCGCGGAATGCGTGGATGATTATTGAAAGGGAATCCCCCCGGTTTACCGGATCATCGATAATCTCTATCGGAATGGAATACGTTCCCGGCAGCATACGCCCCTGCTGGGCTTGTTTCTGGGCCTCAATAAAGTCCCTGAGGCTCCCGGCGGCCCCTTCGGTAAAACCTTTTTTCTTCAGCTCATCCCCGGGGAACATGTTTTCATTGCTTTTATCGAGAATTGCCAGGATACGGCGGACCAATACGGGGCTGCGGTAAACCGCCTCGGCCCTCCAGAAGGGCACAAAGTCCGCCGGCCGTTCCAGGGGCACCACCTCCACGGCTTCCGGTCCGATGGATGCTATGCTCCAGGAACGGGTCCCGAAGGAAAAGGTATCGCCGGTTCTCCGTTCCCAGACGAATTCTTCGTCCAGTTCCCCGATTTTCGTGCCCCCCGAAATCCGCATGGAGTAACTGCCCCGGTTGGGAATAACCCCGCCGGAGGAATACAGTAGCAGGAGGGTTCCGTCGGCGGTCCGGATGGTTCCGGTCTGGGCATCGAAAAACAGCCGCGGTTTGAGATCCCTTAGGCGTGTCGTTGCGTAGCGTCCGGCAAGCATCTGGACGACCCGGTCATAGGACTGCCGGGAAAGGGTTTTAAATGAATAGAATTCCCGCAGCAGTTCATAGAGTTCATCTATATTGCGTTCTTTTTCGGATACCAGGGCAAGAATAGTCTGGGCCAGGATGTCCAGGGGATTCTCGATGGTTTTGGCTTTTTCGATTTCCCGGCTTTCCACCGCGCCGGAAAGTGCCGCCGCGCAGAGCAGATCCATGCCGTGGAAGGGAATGATCCGGCCCCGACTCACCATGCCGACCCCGTGGCCGGCCCGGCCGATCCGCTGCAGCGCCGCGGCGGAGCTGCCGGGAGTTCCCGCGAGGATCACCTCATCCACACTGCCGATATCGATCCCCAGTTCCAGGGAACCGGTGGCCACCACGCAGGGCAGTTCCCCGTCGGCGAGACGCTGCTCCACACTGCGGCGGACCTCCCGGGAAAGTGATCCGTGATGGGCAAAAGCCACGGTGGTTTCCGCCCGTTCGTTCAGCAGAAAGGCAATGCGCTCGGCCCTCCGACGGGAGTCGGTAAATACCAGGGTGGTCTTATTTTCCCTGATCCGTTCGCTGATGATATCCACCAGCACGGTATACCGCGCCCCGTAGCGGTCGGTTTTCCGCTGGCGTTCGTTTTTCCGGTCGTATCCGTGCACGGGAATTTCAATAGCCGCCGTGGGATACTCCACGGTCAGGTCTATTTTCTTTTCCGCAGGGGGCGCCACAATGGCCACTTCCCGGAATCCTCCCGCGAAAGCGGCGGCTTCCTCGGGTGGGTCCACCGTTGCGGAAAGAGCCACCCGCTGGAATTCCCCGGCCTCCAGGCGGAGCCGGTCTATCTGGCACGAAAGAAAACTCCCCCGCTTGTTGCCGAGGACCGCGTGGATTTCATCAAGAATAACGTACCGCACCGCGGAAAGAACCAGGCGGCCCTTGGGGCTGAGCAGGAGGATGTTGAGGCTTTCCGGGGTCAGGGCCAGGATCGACGGAGGGTGGGAAAGAAAGCGCCGCCGCTCCGACTGGGGGGTATCCCCGGAACGGGTCTGGACCGTTATATCCGGGAAGGGGACTCCTTCTTTTTCAAACCGGGACCGGAGTCCCGTGAGAGGGTCAAGAAGATTGCGTTTGATATCCTCGTTGAGGGCTTTAAGGGGAGATACATACAGCACCGACAGTTCACCCGGCGGATATTCTCCGGAGATAAGCCGGGAAAGGGCCACCAGAAACGCGGTCAGGGTTTTTCCGCTTCCCGTGGGCGCCAGGGCAAGGACGTGTTTCCCCTCGTGAATAAGCGGCCAGGCTTCGGCCTGTACGGGAGTAGGGGAACCGTAGGTTTCACGGAACCATTTTTCGATTAACGGATGGAAAATACCTGGCACTGTCATGGTTTTACTATCCGATGCGGGGAAGCCTTTGTCAAGAAATGGGGGAGCAGCGAGTCTGGCAAGCCGGAAAGCACCCGGTGAGTACCATCATGGCCGGGTGCTTTCCGGCTTAACCGGCTCGGTGCTGCCCTGAAAAGAGGGCTGCTCCCCCTCGCTCCAGCCTTGCCGCACTATTTGTGGAGTTTTGCGGAGCAAAACTCCTAAAAGACTTGCCGCTTTTAGCGGTAAGTCTTACGCTACCCCCACTTCGGATCCCTGGGGTCTGCTTTACCGGTTTTCCCCCATAATTCACCCATCTCAATAATAGTTTTCTTTAATAAATCCTACCTACCGTTAGGTATAGATGCTTCCCGGTCATGTCGTCTCAGATCTAAAGCAGGACCCCCGGACCCGGTATCTCTATACTTCTGTGCCGACGGTACGCATACTGGAGATGCCCGGAAAATTCTCTTGTAATATACCGTTTAATAGGAGATAGTAAAACACGTATGGAAACCCTCTTTATTGTATACGTGGCGCTTTCGGTATTCGGGCTGGGTGTTACGGTGGTCGACTTTATCGGAATTCTGGATCACGTCGGCGGCGGTTCAGACGGAGCTGACGGATCACAAGGATCCGATGACTACGGCGGTGACGGCCATGACAGTGACGGGGATTCATCCGATGGTGACGGGCATGATGCCGCTGACCATTCCGGCGGCGACCACTCCCAGGATACAACCTCGGACTCCCATCACGGTTCCTATATTGCCCCGGGGGATACCGGTGTAAAAGCCGTGACCCGGATCATGGGGATCCTCCGGTTTTTGGTGTATTTTGCCCTTGGCGCGGGACCCACAGGACTTTTCGCGCTTCTCACGGGCCATACTTCGGCAGAAAGCCTTGTCTGGGGCGGCGCGGCGGGACTCGCGGTGGCGGTGCTGGCAAAACTTCTGCGGAAACTTATCCGCAGGGATCTCGATTCATCAATAAAACCTTCGGAATTCCTTATGGAAAAAGCCGAGGTTACCGTCCCGGTGCTTCCGGGAAAAACCGGCAAGGCGGTGGTCCGCCAGTTCGGAAAGGAAACTGAAATTTACATCCGTTCAAAGGATGCCTCCCGGAGTTTTCCCCGGGGATCCTCCGTACGGATTGTTGATTACGATGACAGCTCCTATTGGGTCGAAAGCCCGGATCAGGAATATATTGAATCAAAAGGAGGCAATACATGAATACAGTCAATATTCTGCATGGAGTCGTCTACGGCGGTCTCGGCCTGGTGGCGTTCCTGCTGCTTATCGGTATTTTGAAATCCACCATCAGGGTCTCCCTGCCGGACCGGATCATGGTGGTTACCGGACGCAAGACGAAACGCCACGGCCGGGAATTCGGTTTTTCCGTAAACCGCGGCAGAACTGTCGTGGTCCCGTATTTCCAATCCGTGGGTTTCCTTGATCTTGATGTGTTTCCCATCAATGTCCGGGTGGAAGGGGTGAACAGCGCCAACGGGATAACCGTCGGGGCGGATGCCACGGCCTGCGTCTGTATCGATGATGACGACGAGGCGATGCTGTACAGCGCCGTGGAACGGCTTATGGGCAAGGATATCCAGCAGATACACGACCAGATCCAGCAGACCCTGGTGGGCAACTTCCGGGGTGCCCTGAACAAAGCCACGCCCCTCCAGGCCATCGGTATGGAAGATGTGGGTGAAAGCGGGGACGACGATTCCATGGGGGAGCGGGCTCAGTTCCGGGCGGAACTGCTGGCGGATATCAATTCCGACCTCCGGTCCTTCGGTATGAAGGTCGTTTCGGTCTCGCTCCAGAAAATATGGGATACTTCAAACTACATCGCCAACCTGGCCCAGAAGACCCTGGCGGAAAAACGGCGCCAGGTTGAAATCGAGGAATCGAGGCTCCGGGCTATCGCGGACCAGGCGGAAAGCGACGCCCGCAAGCGTATCGAAGTGGCCCGAAACAAGGCTGATGAAGCCATTATCGCGGTCCGTCAGGAACTCGAAGTCTACCGCCGGGAATCGTCGGGGCTTATCAGCGAGGCCGCGTTTAAGGCGGACCAGGCCATCGCCGAATCGGGCAACAGCGGAGAAGCGTCGGTCCAGGCCATGCTGGTGGAACTCCAGAAACTGAAAAACCTCACCGCCGTCACCCTGGAAGCGGGAGCCCGGGAAGAAGAAGCCCGGATCCTCGCCGAGGGCGAACGGAAAGCCGCGGAAATCCAGCTTTCCGCGCGGAACGAAATACTCAAGGCGAAAACCGAACTCCTGTCCCGGTACGGCGACGAGGGGGCCAGTATCATGTTCCTCCAGCAGAAACTGCCCCTGCTCTTTGAAAAATACATGGCCGCCACGGACGCCGCTTCGGTGGACAGTTACATTGTCATGGATTCGGAGGAAGGGTTTTCCGGCGCGGTCAACCGGGGGCCCCGGTCGTTCGCGGATTTCCTTAAAATATTTGCCGACGCCTTCGGCATAGATGTCCGTTCCCTGGCCATGCCCCGTTCCGAAGGAGGTTCGAAATGATTGTATTCGCCGTGGTGCTCGGCGGTCTGGTGGCCGTAACCATACTTATTCAGCTTATTACCAACATGAAACTCGTGGGCGGGAACGAACTGGGTGTTATTTCCGGCGCCGGAAAAACAAAAGGCTTCAGGACCTTTTCCGGCGGACGGGCGTTTATCGTTCCCATCGTGCAGCGGTTCAGCAAATTTGACTTAACCCCAATCACCATCGAAGTGGTGGTGGACTCCGCCATCGCCGCGGGGATTGTTCCCCTCAATGTCAAAGCCACGGTCTCCTTCGCCATTGCCAGCAATGAGGCGGGCCGGAGCTACGCCGTAACGCGGATTCTGGATCTCGCGGCGGACCGAGAAAACCTCGCGAAGATAGCCGGGGATATTATTGAAGGCCACCTCCGGGATTCCATCGCGAGCATGACCCCGGAGCAGGTCATGAAGGACAAGGACACCCTGGTAGCCAAGATGATCGATGTCTGTAAAAGCGACCTTGAAAATATCGGTCTGGAAATTACCACCATGAATATCGCCGATGTGGACGACCACCGGCTGCCTGGGGTTGAGGAGCCGGAGATGTATATCGCCCTGCTCAAACGCATCCAGTCGGCCAACGCCGAGACAAAAGCCCGGGCCGCCGAAGCCGAAGCCCGGGCCGCCAGCGCCGAGCAGGCGGAAGCCCGCCGGGCGGAAACGGAAGTTAAGAATCTGAAGAACGAACTGGAGCGGCTCAAGGCCGAGGTCCGGGTCAAGCTTGCCCAGGAGACCCAGCGCCAGCGGGTAGGGGTTGAGCAGGAAAGCGCCAACGCGAAAGCCCGGGTTTCCGGGGTTACCGCGGAACTCGAAGCGGAGAAGCAGAATATTGAACTCCTCCGGAACCGGTACCAGGCGGAAATCGTGACCCCTGCCCTGGCCGTTAAGGAACGGACAATCCTGGAAGCCAAGGCCTCGGTGTCCGGCTGGCAGGAAGTTGCCCGGGCGGAACTCGAGCAGATGGAAGTAACCCTGAAAACCGTTGGTGACGCCCAGGGGGAAGCCCGCAAAGCCTGGCTCATCGACAATTTCGAACGCATCTTCGACCCCTTCGCTGAGACCCTTTCACAGTATCCGTCGGGGCATGTTTCCGTAATAACCGGCGCCGGTACCGGCACCGAACCGATTTCCGCGATTCACCCCAACGCCGTGGCGGCCGCGAAAAACGATATCATCGCTTCCGCGTTCGAAGCCACCAAAGACCGGCCCAAAGGGCAGAAAGGAGATTCCGGGACAGTGTAAGGCCCTCCCGGCGGCGACTCTCAGTTTCCCAAAGGGAATCGGGCCGCCGCCGCTGGGCGGGTTGCTTTTTCCTGATTCATTGGTATCTTCCGGCAAATATCAATAGAAATATCTCATAAAATTGCCCCGCCGCTGATGGGTTTACCTTCCGCGGTATTCTTTGTCGGAAACCTGATGATGATCAGTACCATACTGTTTTGTATGGAAGATTATTGCTTTAAGGCTTTTCGCATAACAAAAAACAAATTGTTGAATCCGGTAATAAACTATTGTTTGTTTTTTTGAAGACTGTGATATAATTCTCTCAGGAGGAGATAAAAATGAAAAGAATCGTATCAATCTGTATATCGATAATATTTATTCTGTTCATGGTTACCGCGTGTTCGGACTCATCCGGGTCATACAGCGAACCGGACGCGGTAATCATGGGGTCTTTCAGCCACGGCGCGCATAATGTTGTATTTTCCGTGGACAATACTTCCGCCAGAAACAGCAGGGCGTCCGCTTCCGATGGTTACATCCTTGAAGGTAGTCTCCAGCAAGACGGCACGGTGTACCCGATAAAAGGCGCGTTTATTCCCGCTAAAATGACCTTTTCCATATCCACCGCCTTTGGAGGATTCGTATATCAGATTACGGGTACATTGGCGTCGGATTATTCAATCCAGGAAGCAACGGTCTATATTAAAATCAGGCAGGGTGATAACGTCTCCTGGAACAATGAAGAAGTGCCGGTAATACCCCAGAATAGCGTGTCCATCACCGGTACTCCGGGAACCGCCTCGGAAATGTTCCCCGATGAATTCCTCGGCAAATGGAAAGGGGACAAGAAGAATTACGAGCTTGACTATGACAGCATTATGGGCCAGTTTCCAGATGATATTGAAGGTTTTCCAACCGATTGGTTCACTATGAGCATTACCTGCAAAGAAACTTACGTAATCGTTTCCCCCTGTTCCTTTTTTGAACGGGCAGTTCTGAGAATTTCTATGAAGCTTAATATACCTGGCTACCCTTCCGAGAGTCAGACCACTGATATCGATTATGAAGGATCGCTGAACATCATTGATCTTGATTTTTCCGATACCGGAAAAACCGCAGGAACCTTTACAGTTCATGTGGCTGAGCCGACTTTTGATATAGATGGGAATTTGCTTGGTTATGATACCGGATTCTCAAAATACGGGTTCACCAGGAACGGCAGTACCCTTTCCATAACTCTCTACGGCGACCCGGAGGACGTTCCCTATCCTACAATTGCCGCGATGAACTCCCTTACGCCGAATTCATCCTATGTGCTGAAGTATACCCGGTAAACACCGGCCAATACCAAAAAACCGCCCTTGGGGGCGGTTTTTTATGCTGTGTAAGTGATGCCTGTAATCCGGAGGCCCGGGAAGTCATTCCCCGAAGGCGGTCCGCAGCAGTTCCTGGGTGTAAGGCTCCTTGGGGTTCCGCATGATTTCTTCCGCGGGACCCGCTTCCACCGCCTTCCCGTCTTTCATGATAAGAATGTAGTGGCACAGGGAGCGGACAACCCGCAGGTCGTGGCTTATAAAGATATAAGAAAGCCCCCGCCGTTCCTGGAGTTCCTTCAGCAGGGAAACAACCTGAAACTGTATTGTACGGTCGAGGCTTGACGTGGGCTCATCCAGGACGAGCAGCTCCGGTTCGAGAACCAGGCTGCGCGCCAGGGCAATGCGCTGCCGCTGGCCCCCGGAAAATTCGTTGGGGTACCGCGCCAGAAAATCCTCATCCCCCATGCCGACTTCCCCCAGGGCGGAAATAACCTTTTCCTTCCGCTCTTCCTTTGTCCCGATTCCGTGTATGAGCAGCCCTTCTCCGACAATATCTTCCACCGTCATCCGGGGGCTCAGGGAGCCGTAGGGATCCTGGAAGATTATCTGCATCTTGTGCCGCAGGGGCCGGAGTTCCTTTTCCGAAAGGTTCTGTATTTCCCGGCCGTCGAGGATAATAGTGCCGCTGCTTTTTTCTAGCCTGAGGATCGCCTTGCCGAGGGTCGTCTTGCCGCTGCCGCTTTCCCCCACCAGCCCCAGGGTCTGTCCTTTCCGGAGGGTAAAATCGACGCCGTCAACCGCTTTTATATAACCGGTAACCCGGCGGAGAAAGCCTTTTTTTACCGGATAGTAGACCTTCATGTCCCGGACTTCCGCGAGTACCGGCGCGGAATCATCCGGGACCGGGCTTTCACCGCCGGTATCCGATGAAATAAGGAGTTTGGTATAGGATTCCCGGGGACTGCGGAATATCTCGCCGGTGGTTCCGGTCTCGATGATGTTTCCGTCCCGCATAACCGCCACCCGGTCGGCCATGGACCGGACTATTCCGAGATCGTGGGTGATGAAGAGCACCGCCATGCCGAGTTCCCGCTGCAGTTCCCTGATCAGCGCCAGTATCTGCGCCTGAATGGTCACATCCAGTGCGGTGGTGGGTTCATCGGCGATCAGAAGCTTGGGCTTATTGATCAGCGCCAGGGCGATCATGACCCGCTGGCGTTCTCCTCCGGACAGTTCATGGGGATAGGCTCCCAGCCGGCGTTCCGCGTCCCGGAGTCCGACCCGGCTGAGCCAGTCCAGCACCACCGGCCGGGCGGCCGCGGCGGAGAGTCCCTGGTGGAGAAACAGGGATTCGGCGAGCTGTTTTTCAATGCGGTGGAGGGGATTGAGGGAAGTCATGGGTTCCTGGAAGATCATTCCCATTTCCTTTCCCCGCATGGCTTCCAGTTCGCCGCTGTTCATGGCAAGTACGTTCCTGCCCTGAAACAGAATTTCGCCTCCGGGATACCGGATCCATTCCTCACTCAGCAGGCGCATCAAAGCCTGGGCGCTGACGGTTTTTCCGGAACCGCTTTCCCCGACCAGGGCAAAGGTCTCATGTTCATCAATATGGAAATCGATGCCATGGATGACTTCCCTGGCGGATTCGCCGCTACCGAAGGCGGCCCTGAAACCGCGGTATTCCACGAGATGGCCCTGGTTCATACATTCCTCCGGGGATCAAAGGCGTCACGGACGCCTTCTCCGATAAATACCAGGAGACTTAAGGTGAGAGCCAGAATGACAAAAGCCGAAATGCCGAGCCAAGGCGCGTGGAGGTTCGCCTTGCCCTGGGCCAGGAGTTCCCCCAAAGAAGGCGACCCCACGGGAAGCCCGAATCCCAGGAAGTCCAGGGACGTCAGGGTGGTGATGGATCCTCCCAGGATAAAAGGCAGGTAACTCAGCGCGGAGGTCATGGCGTTGGGCAGTATATGGACAAACATGATCCGGCTGTGCTTCATTCCCATGGCCCGGGCGGAGAGGACGTATTCGAAATTTCTGGCCCGGAGGAATTCCGCCCTGACCACCCCGACGAGGCTCATCCACCCGAACAGCAGGGTTATTCCCAGAAGCCACCAGAAGTTCGGTTCTATCACCGATGAAAGGATGATGAGCAGAAACAGAGTCGGCATGCCGGACCAGACTTCCATGAACCGCTGGAAGATAATATCAAACCGTCCGCCGTAATACCCCTGGACAGCCCCCAGGGTTATTCCGATGAGGGATCCGAAGACGGTAAGGGTCAGCCCGAAGAGAACGGAAATCCTGAACCCGTAGAGTACCCGGGCGGCCACATCACGCCCCCGGTCGTCGGTGCCGAGCCAGTTTTCCCGGGTCGGCGGAGACGGGGCGGGGCTGGGAAGATTATAGTTGATTGTTTTATAGTTGAATTTGACCGGAGTCCGGATCATCCATCCTTTTTCCTCAATGAGGGAGATGATAAAGGGATCCCGGTAGTCGGTATAAATGTCGAATTCCCCGCCAAAAACGAGTTCCGAATAGTTTTTAACTATCGGGAAATAAAACCTGTTGTCGTATCTGACCAGGATAGGCCGGTCATTGGCGATAAATTCGGCGAAAAGGCTTACCGCAAAGAGTACACCGAAAATCCAGAGGGAAATAAAACTTTTGCGGTTTTTCCGGAACCGCTGCCAACGGTTACGTCTCATCGCCGGCCCTCAAAATCGATCCTGGGATCCACAATGGTGTACATGAGGTCGCTGACCAGGGAAAGCAGCAGTCCTAAAAGGGTGAATATGTACAGTGTGGCGAAGATCACCGGATAATCCCGCTGCATGGTGGATTCAAACCCCAGAAGCCCCAGTCCTTCCAGGGAAAAAATCACCTCGATCAGGAGGGACCCGGTAAAGAACATGGATATAAAGGCCGAAGGAAATCCGGCGATCACGATGAGCATGGCGTTCCTGAATACATGTTTGATGAGGATTCCTTTTTCCGTAAGGCCCTTTGCCCGGGCAGTCATGACATACTGTTTGTGGATTTCATCCAGGAATGAATTCTTGGTCAGCATGGTCAGGGACGCGAAGCCGCCGATTACCATTGCCAGGATAGGCAGCACCAAGTGCCAGAAATAATCGAGAATCTTCCGCCCGAAACTCAGTTCCGCGAAATTGACCGAAACGAGTCCCCGGAGGGGAAATATTTTCAGGAAACTGCCTCCCGCGAAAAGTACCACCAGAAGAACCGCGAACAGGAACGACGGGATGGCGTTTCCCAGAACCACCGCGGTGCTGGTCCACAGGTCAAACCGGGTGCCGTTTTTTACCGCCTTCCGTATGCCCAGGGGAATGGATACCAGGTATATGATGAGGGTGCTCCACAGCCCCAGTGAAATGGATACCGGCAGGCGTTCCGCGATCAGGCTGAGCACGGACCGTCCCCTGAAGAGGCTGTCCCCGAAATTAAAGGTAACGTAATTTTTGAGCATATCGAGATACCGGACCCAGATGGGCTTGTCGAAGCCGAAGCGTTTTTCAATTTCGGCAATTACCTCAGGATCGAGTCCCCGGGAGCCGCGGTATCTGGACGAATCCATTCCGCCGCTGTCGGGAACACCGCTCATTCCGCCCCCGGTGATACGCTGCAGCGAAGCGTTCCCTTCCAGCCCCTGCATTTCCGCAATGGCCTGGTCCACGGGGCCGCCCGGAGCAATCTGGACAATAAAGAAATTGATCGTAATTATCGCCCAGATAGTGGGGATGACCAGCAGAAGCCGCCGTGCAATATACGCCGCCATTATTCTAACCACCAGGTATCGAAGCCCAGGGAATAGGTGGGCGGTATTTCGGGTCTTGCCAGTTTCTTATTGTAGGCCACCCTGAATTCGGAGGTGTGCCACTGGGGAACGATATAATAATTCCAGGATAAAACCCGGTCCAGGGCTCTGCCCCAGGCGAGCAGGGCGTCTTCATCTTCCTGGCTCGCAATGATGCCGTCGATAAGGTAATCAATGGCCGGATCCGTAACCCCGGCCATGTTGTAGCTTGATTCAATATAATCGGAATGCCAGAACAGCGCCAGGCTGGAGCCGGGATAAATCTGGGCTTCGTATCCCCGGTCGAGCATGTCGTAGTCCCGTGACCGCAGGCGGTTCACGTACTGGCTGGAATCCACCATTCTTATTTTCATCTCGATTCCCATACGCTCAAGGTTCCGCTGGAATGGAATGGCAATCCGTTCCGATTCGGAGGTATATATCAGCAGCTCAAAACTCATCTGTCTGCCGGTCTCGGCGCTGATAAGCTTTCCGTTTCTAAGTTCCCAGCCCGCTTCCTTCAGGAGGGCCAGTGCCTCCCGCATCTGCGGCCGGATAAAGCCGGACCCGTCGGTTCGTGAGGGATTGTATTCTTCCGTAAAAACCTCCGGGGGAATGCTGTCCCTGATGGGCTCCAGGATTTCAATTTCCTCCCGGGAGGGCAGGCCGGTGGCTTCGTACATAGTATTCGTAAAATAACTTCTCGTTCTGGTATACTGGCTGTAGAATAAATTCTTGTTTATCCATTCAAAATCCATGGCGTAGTTGATTGCCCGGCGGACCCGCTGGTCCTGAAAAACCGGCCGCTGGGTGTTAATATTAAACCCGATCAGGGGCCGCGGCATCGTATGGGGGATTACTTCTTTAATTATCGTTCCCGCGTTGAACGCCGGACCGGTATACTGGGTCACCCAGTTCATAAGATTCGATTCACTTCTGAAATCGTACTCCCCGGACTTGAACGCCTCCAGCGCAATGGTATCATCCCGGTAGTAGTCGTACCGTATCCGGTCAAAATTGTACCGTCCTTTTCTGGAGGGGAGATCCGCGGCCCAGTAATCCTTAACCCGTTCCAGCGTGACATACTGTCCCATTTTATAATCCCCCACCCGGTACGGCCCGGTCCCAACCGGGGGAATGATAAGGGGTTCGGAAAAATCCCTGCTCTCCCAGAACCGCTTCGGGAGAACCGTCAGTCCGCAGAGAGCCATCATAAGTTCTCTGTTTCCCGGTTCAGGCAGGTCAAAGCGGACCGCGTGGCTCCCGATAACCGTGGCGGTAATATCCTTGTAGTACACCCGGAACTGGGGGACCCCTTTTTCATAAAAAATATTGAATGAAAACGCCACATCCTCGGCCGTTATGGGGACCCCGTCCTGGTCGGCCGCTTTCGGGTTGATATAAAAAATTATGAATGAATAATCCTCGGGGTATTCGATTTTTTCCGCGATCAGGGGATACATGGATTCATCTTCATCGTATGAATTAACCATAAGCGTATCGTAGTAATACGTCCATCCCGCGGCCCGGTCTCCCCTGAGCGCGTAGGCGTGAAAATTATCATAGGTTCCGATGGCGTGAAGTATAACGGTTCCGCCCTTGGGGGCATCGGGATTGACGTATTCAAAATGGGTAAAGCCTGTTTCGTATTTCGCTTCACCCCGCATGGCAATGTGGTCGGTGACAATGGTTTTTTCGGACTGACCCTGGACCGGCAGTACGGCCAGGATAAACAGCAAACCGGCAAATACCTTATTTATTTTCACTATACCTCCCGGGTGGGTTAGTTACAGCATAAAAAGAGTCACGCTCCCCGTCAACCGGGAAAAACGCACTTTGTTTGCCGGGCTCCCTGTTGTGTTTTATTGTAATTTTCTTTTGATATTTTGGATATTCCTTCTTAATACCATTATATTTATTTTAAGATCTTAAAATATCTATAAGGATACCCTATGGAGAATGCAAAACTCATTCAGGTTGATGAAGAAAAGTGCAATAATTGTCATTCATGTATTTCCGTATGTCCCGTAAAGACCTGTATCGATGGTTCCGGGGACAAAGTTGCGGTCATTGCGGAACGCTGCATCGGCTGCGGCCAGTGCATCCCCGCGTGCAAACAGCAGGCCCGTTCTATCGTGGATGATACGGCGGCCTTCTTTAAGGATCTGTCCGAAAATGTTCCCATGGTCGCTATTGTGGCTCCCGCGGTGGCCGCAGTATTTGACGATAGCTGGCTTAAACTGAACGGCTATTTAAAATCCATCGGGGTTAAAGCGGTGTTCGATGTATCCTTCGGGGCTGAACTCACCGCAAAATCCTATCTGGACTACGCGAAAAGGGAAAAACCGAAAACCATCATTGCCCAGCCCTGCGCTGCCCTGGTCAGTTACTGCCAGATGTACAACCCCGAACTGCTCCAGTACCTTGCCCCTGCCCACAGTCCCATGCTCCATACCGCGGCAATGATACGGGAATTTTTCCCGGAGTATAAGAATTGCCGCATTGCCGCTATTTCACCGTGTACCTCGAAGAAACGTGAATTCGAAGAGACCGGCCTTATCCGCTACAACGTTACCATGATCCACCTGAAAGAGGAAATGGAAAAAAGGAAGGTATCCTTAAGTTCATTTTCACCGCTGGAATACGATGGTCCCCGGGCTGAACGGGCGGTTCTTTTTTCCACCCCCGGCGGGCTTAAGGAAACGGTTATCCGGGATGCTCCGGATATCACCCCGAAAATCCGCCGCATCGAGGGACCCGAAATCGTATACGATTATCTCAACGAAATTCCCAGGATGGTGGAAGAAAATGTCGCTCCCTTTATTGTGGACTGCCTCAACTGCTCCGCGGGATGCAATGGAGGGCCGGGGACCGGCAATTACAACCAGCCCATTGACCGGCTGGAGGCGCGGGTAGAGAAAAGGAAAAAAGCGGAAATCCGGGAAAACAAACGGAATCCCCTCAGGAATCCTCTCAAGACATCCCTTAAGAAATTCTGGAAGCCCGGCCTGTACAACCGGAATTACGTGGACCTCAGCGGCCAGATTGCCTTCAGGACTCCCAATAAAACCGAGCTTGAGGAAATCTACCGGATGATGAAAAAACATTCCCAGGAGGATATGCTCAACTGCTCCGCCTGCGGGTATTTTACCTGTCAGGGCATGGCCGAGGCCATCTACAACGGGCTTAACCGACCGGAGAACTGCCACCAGTACCTGAAAGTAGACGCCGAGGAAAATCTGCGGGAAGGCGCGGCCAATCTGGCCAACAGCCTCATTTCGGAGATTGAAAAATCAAAACACATGTTTGAGGAACTCCATACCAAGATGTCCCAGTTCCTGGAGATCAACGGCCGGCAGGATGACGCCCTGCGGAAATCCAATATGGAAATGGAGGAGCTTATCAGGAACATCCAGGCGGTTAGCTCCCTGACGGAGGAAAAACGCCGGGATATAGACAATCTGGGCCATGCCGCAATCCAGGTAAAAAAGGATATGCAGGATCTGCTGAAGTCCCTGTCCGATGTGGAGCACGCCACCAACAATATTGCGGGTATCGCGGATATTATTGAAGATGTGGCCTCATCGACCAATCTGCTGGCCATGAACGCCGCCATTGAGGCGGCCCACGCGGGTAATTCCGGACGGGGCTTTGCCGTGGTTGCCAATGAAATCCGCGGTCTTTCCGGAACAACCGGGAAGAATGCGGGCAGCATAACCCAGAACATCAAGGAAATAATCAGCCAGATCGGAACATCCCTGTCCCTGTCCGGCAAAACCGATACGGTCATGACCGATATGATCAGCAGTGTGGATACGGCGGAAAAAAGCTTTTCCGAAATTCTCAAGTCCCATACCGACATCGCGGACCGGACAAAACTGCTTACGTCGGATCTCAACGCCCTGGATGCCACCGCGGAAACCCTGAGAAGTTCCTCCCAGGCAATTATTGCCGAGCTCGACTCCATGAAAACACTGATAGAAACCCTGGGCACCGCGGCGGACGCGGCAAAGTCACAGCAGCTGTAATCCGGCAGGCTGTTCACCGCGCTGCAGGCGGCGGATTTTTTCCATAGCCCCGAACATCGCCGGTTCGGGGTTTTTGATCACCGCCTCATCCAGGGTAACCCATTCCGCTCCGTGGGATTCTGCGCTGATCCGTACGGCGTCGGTATCCGCGGCGAGCAGATACCGGATATCGTAATGCCAATGGAAGGGAACATCCCGCCACGCCGGCACCGGGAGGACCGCCGCGTCGAAAACCGCGTCTCCCATTACGGATTCCGCGGTGATTCCGGTTTCCTCAGCGCTTTCCCGGAGCGCGGTTTCATACACCGTTTCCTCCGGATCGCAGTGGCCGCCGGGCTGGACCCACAGCCCGAGTTTTTTGTGGTGCACCAGGAGAACACGGCTGTAATCCCGGCTGGTGATAAAAACCGACCCGGTAATATGCCCGCCGGGACACGCCCGGGAGAATACATCCTCCCCGGCGACGGTAAATTCCAGGATTCTGTCCGCGGTTTCTCCGCATTCGGGCCATTGCCGCCGGTAGCGTTCAAGGCTGGCCAAAAGGTGGTCCCGGGGATTCCGGCGCGTATTTCCGGATGGTCCGTGGAGGCGGTTCATACTGATCTCCTACATCAGTGGCGCGAACAAACGCAGGATCGCCCGTCCCATCTTCCGGTACCAGGAAATATTCCGGTGTTCATTGAGGCTGACCTCCCAGCACTTTTCGAGGGTGGCTAAAAAATCGTCCCTGATCTCCGCGATGCTGGAGGTGCCGTACAGCCAGGCCCCGCATTCGTAATGGAGATACAGACTCCGGAAGTCGAGATTTACCGTCCCGACGACCCCGCAGGAATCATCAGCCACAAAGGACTTGGCGTGGATAAACCCCGGGATATACTCATATATCCTGACATTGTTTTCCAGGAGGGGGCCGTAGTAAGCCCTGGTTACCGCATGGACATACCACTTATCCCCAATATGAGGCGTGATGATCCGGACATCCACTCCTGATTGTGCCGCCGCCGACAGGGCGGTTATGAGCTCATTGTCTATTACCAGATACGGGCTGGTAATGTAAATGTACTTTTCGGCCTTGTAGATCATGTTGAGGTATACATTTTCTCCCGTGGCAATATGATCCAGGGGAATATCGAGATAGGGCTGTACGTAACCCTGTTCCCCGGGAACCGGCTCTCCTATTCCCTCGGGCCGGTAATACGTATAATCCCGTTCTTCACCCCGGGTAAAATCCCACATGGTAAGGAACATCACGGTGAATCCCCACGCGGCATCCCCCCTGAGCAGGATAGCGGTATCTTTCCAGTGGCCGTGTTTATCTCTGGCATTGATATACTCATCCGCGAGGTTAATGCCGCCGGTAAAACAGACCTTGCCGTCAATGGACACTATTTTCCGGTGGTCCCGGTTGTTGAACCGCGATGACAGCACCGGCACAAAGGGGCTGAATACAACGCATTTGATCCCCAGGGATTCAAGTTTTTTATCGTATTTATAGGGAAGGGTAAACATACAGCCCAGGTCATCGTACATAACCCGCACATCCAGCCCTTCCTTAGCCTTCCTGGCCAGGATTTCCAGGATGCTGTCCCACATCACCCCTTCCTCAATGATGAAATACTCCATGAAAATATACCGTTCGGCCTTTTCCAGTTCCTCCTTGAGGCGGCTGAACATCAGCTCCCCCAGGGAAAGGTATTCCGAAGCGGTGCAGTCAAAGGCCGGCATTTTACAGCAGTTTTCGATATACCGTACCTGGTTGGCGGCGGCGGGGCTCTTTTTATCGATCTCTTCCAGGACCCGGGCAGTGCCGCCGCCGTATACCGCCGCGATTTGTTTTTCCCTGATACGGATATACCGTTCCTTGTCGGATTTTTTAACCCGGTTGAGCCCGAACAGGAGGTAAAAAAGCCCCCCGAAAATCGGCACCAGGAGCAATGGAATGATCCATGCCAGTTTATATTCGGGATTGTTGCTGCTGTTTATGATCTGAAGAAGCAGAATCGTGCCGATAACGTAACAAATTGCGTAAAAATACACAAAATACTGGTTAAACCGCCATATCATCCCCACCAGAAGCAGGATTTGGATGATCATGAGCAAAATAATAATGATAATTCGGTGAAAAAGCAGCTGAAACAGCTTCTTCATAGTCATTCCTCCTCAAAAACTGACTATAGTTTACTATTTCTGTGGCCTTTATGGGGCGGAGAATATAACTTTTTGTTGTATTTGGTTGCTTTTTTTTATCTCCTGGATATATTATGCATAGTTTATCAATTAAGAAAACAAGCATAAAATAGTTTTTCAGGAGATTACTACATTTTACAAGGAACTGGTACACCATGAAAATTCTAGTTTGTGACGACGCCGATGTGATGAGGAGAATACATATAAATATTCTTATGGAGCATGGTATCAATCCTAATGATATTATCCAGGCCGGCAACGGAAAAGAGGCCCTGGAAAAAATTGAAGGAAACACCATCCGCCTCTTCCTAATTGACTGGAATATGCCAAACCTCAACGGATTCGAGCTGGTTCAGAAAATCCGTACTATGGATCAGTATAAAACAACCCCTATCGTAATGGTAACCGCAGAAGGCGGACGGTACAATGTGATGGAAGCCATTGAGGCGGGGGTAACGAATTACGTTCTAAAGCCCATAAAAGCCGATATTCTCTGGTCCAAGATAAAACCGTATTTGGAATAAGCGGATCCCCGCGGCCCGTCCTGCTGATATGCATAAACACCATGGAGAAATAATGTGAAAGTTGATTATATTAATCCGTTTATCAAGTCGTCCTTAAATTTTTTCAAAGATTACCTTGAAATTGATATCGAATCCCATAAAGCGTATATCGAAAAAAATCCCGAGGAGATCACCGGAATCTCCGCGATCATTGGTTTGGCCGGGGAAATAAAAGGCCAGGTGGTCCTCAATTTCTCCCGGGAAACGGCCATATCCCTGGCCTCTATTTTCGGCGGCACCCAGTACCGGGCTGTTTCAAAGGACGTGGTGGATGTGGTCGGGGAAATGGTTAATATTATCGCGGGAGCCGCGAAACAATACCTGGAGCAGCGGATAGAAATATCCCTTCCCGGGGTTGTGTTCGGGGATTCCTACCGATTTGCCTGGGGCGGGACTGTTCCTGTAATCGCCATTCCTTTTACAACCCAGTACGGCCGCATCACGATCTACGTGTCAATTAAGGAATAATAAATGGAAACGGACAATATCATAACCGGCGGCGCCTTTGACCGGGCGTATAAAAACAGAACCTGGGAGGCCGAAAAGCAGCTCACGGTTATCCGTGGTTTCGCGATCCTGCTTGGGTTTGTCTTGTGGTGCATCGATTACTTCTGGATAACCCGGAAGTTCTCAGATCCCGTAAAGCTGACCCTTATCCTGCTGTCCGTGGCGTCCCTGCAGTCGCTTATCAGTTATTATGTGGTGATTATCCGCAACCGGTATACTCCGGCGGTAAAATACTTCAACCAGTTTCTGGATATAATCACCGTTACCGGGCTTATTTACGTTTACAAACTCGGCAACTACAACGACTACGCCCAGGTATATATTTCCGCCCGAAACTTTCTCTATTACATTGTTATCGTTTTTGCCGCCATCCGTATCGATCCCAAACTGGTTATCGGCAGCGGTATCCTTTCGATACTATTGTATTCGGGCTTTATAATTTACGGAAACGAAGTTAACGGCCTTGTTTTTTCGTCCTCCGTATGGGGCCAGCGGGCGCTGTACCTGCTCAATATTTCCATTCTCGAAATCGCCCTCCGGGTCGTGTTCCTGGCCATGTTTACCGCGGTAACCTGGTTCCAGGTCCAGAACCAGCTCCGTTTTTTGCGGGAAGCTGTTTCCAGCGAACTTGAGAGCCAGGAACTTAAGCGGAAAAATGAGCTCATCGACAAAATCAACCAGGAAAACCGCAAATATCTGGACAACATCGATGAAGGCCTGCTCATAATCAATGAGGATCTCAACGTAGGGGACCTGTATTCCGAAGCGGTCAAGTCAATTTTCGGGACCTCCATCATCAGCGGCCGGCCCCTGGTATCTCTCTTTTATCCCGATGACGAAAGCAGCGAAAGCAAGGAACTCCGCAAATTCCTGAGCCTGCTGATAAAAAACATACACAGCGATATTTCCATGTTTGAGGATGTAAATCCCCTTAAATCCGCGAAAATAACGGTTCCCAGCAAGACCTCCGGCACCGGATATGAGGAAAAATACCTTTCCGTCACCTTCAAGCAGATTAAAACCCTGGAGGGGGATACCAATATTATCGCGCTCATATCGGATCAGACCGAGACCCGCCAGCTGCAGGAACAGATTGAGCAGGAAAATACCCGCCACCAGCGGGAAATAGAAATTATTGCCAGCCTTCTCGAAACCGATCCGGCGGAGATACAGGAATTTATTCAGGATTCTGAAAAAAACATAGCCGAAATTCTTGCCGCCGCGGAAAAGCCGGATTTCACCGCGGAAACCGACGAGTACAACAAAATTTTCAGCAGGCTCCATTCAATGAAAGGCCTCAGCGGTTCCCTGGAACTCAGGTCGGTTTCCTGGCTCGTCCATGAAGCCGAGTCGAGCCTCAAACAGCACCACGAAAACATGGTTATCGCCTATTATATTCCCACGGAAGACAGAAGTACCGATGAAACAAAACGGCAGTTTATCGGAAAGCTCGACGGCCTGACGGCGGAATTCCGCCGGATCAGGGATCTCCGGGACCGGCTGGTTAATTACGTCAGCAAAACCTACGCCGGCAGCGGTCCCGCTCCTCAGAGTTCCGTAGAACGGATCCGCCGGCTTCTGGAAAAAACAATCCTGCGGAACGCCGAAACCCTGGGAAAGGAAGCCCGGCTTGATTTTACCTGCGGGGAGGAAATTCCCGAAAACGCGCCGATTCTCAAGGATATAAAGGAAGCCCTTGTCCACCTGGTCAACAACAGTCTCGACCACGGCGTAGAAGAGCCCATGGAGCGCATGCTCCATGGCAAGCCGGAAGCCGGAACAATCTCCGTATCCCTCAGGGCCGGCGATAATACAATCATCGTATCCGTTTCCGATGACGGCCGCGGTCTCGATACCGGAAAAATCAGGGACAAAATGCGTAAGGACGGCCTCATCGACGGTGATCCGGGCCAAAACATCGATGACGCGGTGCTGCTGAAAAATATTTTTAAACCGGGATACAGTTCCAAGGATGATGTCTCAATGATCAGCGGCCGCGGGGTGGGGCTTTCGGCGGTGGCGGATGTGCTGGCAAAATACAGGGGAAAAATAAATGTCAAAAACAAACCCGGCCACGGCTTGTCTTTTACCATGGTTTTTCCCCTCGGAACAGAGGCGTTCTGACTCTTTACGGCGTAGATACCGGATTATTACATAGCAGCAAGGAGTTTATCCGTGAAAAAATTCATTCTTCCTGTACTGTTCGCGATTCCGCTTTTTGCGGGGATATTCTTTTTTATATACGAAGGGGTGACGAAGGAATCGATTAACCTTGGCGGACGGACCGTCGTTACGGCCATCACCTACGGCGAACCGGATAACGCGGAAGGTCTGATGTGGATACGGATAGTGGAGGCTTTTGAGGCGGAACACCCCGACATTGATATTCAGTATGAAATGCTTTTCGATGAAGCGTACCATGACCAGCTCAGTCTGTACCTGGCCACCGGGAACATTCCCGATATGGCGTATATGGGCGCCGATGCCCGATGGGGATCGATCTGGCGGGCGGCGGACCAGTTCTGGGACCATCAGAATTTTATCGACAAGGATTTTTTCGATATAACCCTTATCCCCGAAATGGGAGACATGGGCGAAGCTTATTATATCCCATTGAGTACATCGAATATCTGTACCGTCCTGTATATGAACGAGGAACTGGTGGCTTCTCTGGGATTCTCAAAGCCGCGGCGCTACGAGGACCTCGTGGCCATGGTGCCCGCGGCAAGAGCCGCCGGGCTCGATGTGGTTTCCTTTGACGGCTCCAACGGCTGGTCCTGGAATTCCTGCCTCATGTCCATGCTCATTGCCCGGGTTTCGGGTAATCCCCGCTGGATCTCCGGGGCTTTGGAGGGAGACCATAAATTCACCGACAAGGAATTTCTCGATGCCCTCAGCTGGATAGAGCGGCTTGTCCGTGACGGCGTTCTTTCCGCGGATGTGCTTGCCGTCAGCTACGATGAGAATATCTCCCGGTTTAATAACCGGGAGGCCCTTTTTATGGTTCAGGGCCAATGGGTCGCGAGCCAGATTACCAACCCTCTGGTTTCGGAAAACATGGCGCTTATGGCCTGGCCGGATTTCCCCGGGCAAAGCGCCGCGGTCCGTGATTCGGTGGCAGCTTCATGGTCCGTCGGGTACGGGGTCACGAAATCCGGTTCCCGGAAACCGGCGGTCCGGGACGCGGCGCTTCTGTTTATTGAATACTACAACAACGCGGCGGAGGTCGGAAACCGGCTCCGGGACGGCCAGATTACCGGCCCTATCCTGAAGGATTTTCAGATACCGGAGGATCTGCCTTCCTATGTTTCCCAGAAGCTCGAACTGGCCCGGCTGTCCCCGGAAACCGACGTGATCGACTCGTTCCTGTCCGGCGCCCCGAACGAGGCCCTCAACATGGGGATGCGGATGATTGCCGAAGGAACGGCGACCCCCTATGAGGTTGCCGCCCAGGTTGAGTCTTTGCTGAGAAATTAACCGAAACCGGAAACAGGTTAGTCTTTGAGCGGGCTCCGCAGGGCACTGTCGCTGAGGACAAAGGCGACCTTGCCTTCCCTGAGCAGCCGGCGGTTTTCCTCGGATGAAATGATCAGCAGGGCGTCATCCCGGTCTATCACCGGATCGGTCAGCAGTACGCCGAATACCCCCCGGGCGAGGATACGCAGAGGATTGGAGCCCACCCTGGCCGTCAGGGTGTCATCCAGGCCGGACGGATTGGCCCGGAAAACTCCCGCGGCCCCGGTGTACAGGATAATTCCCTGGTCCCGGGCAATCCGGGGCTCCACCATATTGCGTTCATAAATAAGGTTCATTTCAGAATCCCATATCTTCGGGAAAAGGCAGGGCAGGGGGGCTGCCCGTAAATTCCTCCCGTGAATGGGAACCTCCGTATCGGCGAAAATGATTATTCCGGTATAGGAAGCGCTCGGCACGGGTAAAAGGGTTCTGGGGGTATCCGCCGCCTGGCGGTGGCGGACCAGGGCCGCGGATATGGTTTTCAGATCGATGGTATAGGCGGCGGTCATCAGCGCCAGATCCGGAGAAAATGCCGGCGGAAAACGCCGTGCGGACAGGGCCAGTTCGCCGATGCTGTGGAGGGATAATTCTCCCCGGTTTATAAGATCCTCAATGGTACTGGAAGAATCCGCGGGGATTGCCAGGAGGGACGGCTGGATAAGCCTGGGGAATTCCGCACTGATGGCTTCCTCCGCCTGGGACCGTCCGGTGGGGAGTTTCAGTCCCGCGGCGGATACATTGAGTGTTGCGGTGGCGTGGATTTCCATCAGATCCCAGGATACGCTTCCTCCCAGGCCGATCGCCGTGTCAAGGGAAAACCCCGGGAAAATGAATAGTAAAAGGCAGATGCCTATTCCTGCGGTCCGTTTCATGTATATGAATCTTCCATAATTACTTTATCGGCGTTTTTAGGCTTCTTCCTTCACGAAGGGTATCGCTTAAATTCATTCCGTTGGCTTCCGCCAGGATTTCGGGATCGATATCATAGGCCAGGGCAATGGACCAGAGGGTTTCTCCCCGTTTTACCAGGTGATTCCCCTCGAAAACCAGGGACTGATCCCGGGTTTTTACGGGCTCGTAGGGGCCCGTGTCGATAAGGGCGGGGACCATAATCCTGTCCCCGATCCTGAGAAACCGGGGCTGGATACCCGGGTTTGACTGGAGTATCTGGTCCGCCGATACCCCGTAATGCCTTCCCACCGCCGACAGGGTATCCCCGGAACGGATAGTGTGAATGTAATACCGGAGCAGCGTTGTTTCCGGGTTTTCCAGAACCGCCCGGAGCGCCTCGGATTCCTCCGCCCGCGCCTTTAAATGGTAATTCCCCGACGGAGGGGTAACTCCGTAGTGCAGTTCCCGGTTTGCCGCCTTCAGGGCGTGTTCGTCAATTCCCGCTTCCTTGGCCAGAAGCCCCAGGTCAACGCTTTTTCCCGCGGGAATCCGGGTCCATTCCACATCCTCATGCCACCCCAGATCGAGACCGTACCGTCCCGCCCGGGAAAGCACGTGGGCCGCCGCCAGGAATTTCGGTACATATTGAATTGTTTCGGTCCGCAGGGCTTTTTTTTCGCACAGAACCCAGTAATCCTTGGTTCCGTTCTGGTCGCAGGCCCGTTTTACCGCCCCCAGCCCCGCGTTATACGCCGCCAGGGCCAGGGCCCAGTCCCCGAAATAATTGTAATTTTCTTCCAATTTGGCCAGGGCGCCCTGGGTGGCTTTCCAGAAATCCTTGCGTTCATCCATCCAGTCCGTGACATGGATATCAAAGGGAGCAATGCTGTTCGTCATAAACTGCCACAGCCCCACGGCGCCGGATTTGCTCACCGCGGTGGACAGGTACGCCGATTCAATCACCGGGAGATAGATGAGTTCCGGCGGCAGGCCCCGGGCTTCTATTTCCCGGCGGATGAATCCCAGGTAGAGTTCTCCGCGGTCCATAACCGTTTTGAGCCAATCCAGCCCTCCCTTGGTGGAATACTGGCGGATATAATACTGAGTCAGTTCCCGGTGGGTTCCTTCGATTTCCAGGACCGGCTCATCCGTTCCGTGCCAGGCAAACCGCTGGGGAACGGCAAACCGCCGCTGCCGCAGCGGCCGGTCCGGCAGGGGACGGGATTCGCCGCGGATCTGTTCCGCCGGGGCCGAAACCGCCGCGGCGGATTCCGCGGACAAACCGGCCGCGCACAAAAACAGGCAGATACAGGGAAAAACAAAACCGGCAAAAAAGGGGCGGCCATTCACCATGGCCGTATTCCCCGCAGTAAAGGGATCAGAATTTTTCTCCGTAATAAACCCCGGCCCATTCCCACCGTCCATGGATTTCGGGGTCCGAGGGAAAATAAATTTTCCTGAAGTAAAGGTACCAGATGGAAATACGCTGTGACCAGCCCCAGGTCCGCAGATAGGCTTCGTTGGCGTTGGAACTTTCATCCAGATCGTCGGCGTAGCGGATGCGGTTGCCCCGCATAAAATCCGAAAGGTTGAATTCCGCCATCCCGGAATTGTCCTCATCTTCCTGCTCCCAGGAACGGGCAAAGAAATTGACCTTGGCCATAGTCCGTTCCAGCCGGGTGCTGCTGCCGGAATTAACCGCTGATTTTATCGCCGTTACCAGGGCGCTGAGGCTCTCGAAGGTCCAGTCCTTGGGGGAATTGTTGAAATCCACCAGCTGCTTCGCGTAACCGAATGCGTCGGGAAAGCCGGGTATCTGGGTATGGTAGTAGGGCAGGAATTTAGTATAGTTCTGAATGGCCGCATCCCAGTCGCCGACAGCCTCATAGGCCTGGGCCAGCATAAAATACGCGGTTCCCAGGTCGATGTTATCGGAAAACCGGGAAATCAGTTCCTGGTAATACCACACCCGCTGGTCGGGTTTGTTCCCCAGTTCGATCAGCTGTTTGAGGCAGGCCAGGTGTATGGATTCCCCCCGGATACTGAGGTCGGGGTAGTTTTTAATAATCAGGTCAAAATACAGCGCCGCCACGGGGTACGCTTCCTGCTGCATGTACGCGTAGGCGATCATAAACAGATGGTAGGCGTTGTAGGGATCGTCGGGGTGTTTTTCCACCCAATAGGACAGGAAATTGACCAGCTTGCCGTACTCGCCGATCCGTGCGTACTCGTTGGCTATTTCCCGGACAATGGAAAACTGTTCCTCACCGTAGGAAACTTCCGAAGATAACAGTTCAAAGAGGTCCGTAAAAATTTCCTGGTAACGTTTGTCCTGTACAATATAATAGTCGTCCGTGGTTTCATGCTCCCCTGAAACGGCGGGAGCACCGCAGGTACACAAAAAAAACGGCAGTCCCAGGCAGAAAATCAGAAAAAGTCCGTTTTCAATACCGGATTTCACAATATTCTTCACAGCAGAATCCTAACACAGGCCTTTCCCATTGGCAAGGCAAGCATACTATTGCTATACTTAACTATATGTATCCTGATCCCAAACGAAGAATCGCCGCTAAATTTGTTTTTATCATCGGACTCTTCCTCATGCTTCTGGGAAGCGCCGCGATTTTAGGAACCATGTCAGGTACATCCCGGGTTTCGGTGTTTACGGCATTCATCTTTGTTATTATCGGCGCCGTGTGCGCGGTTTTTGCAATAAAGCTGAACCGGCGGTCCCTGTATCTGTTTTTTGCTGCATTTTTCATACAGGTTGGCTTTTTCCTTTTTCTCATTGCCCTGGGGATTATCGCGATTCCTTTTTCCGAATTGTGGCCTCTGATTTCCGTTTTTGCGGGATTGGCGCTGATTCCCGCGGGCTGGCACCGGTACCACCGGCTGCGGAGCCGGTATGTTGTTCCGGCCCTTGCGTTTGTAATCCTTGGCTGTGTGCTGATGCTGTTTTCCCTCAAGATGGTGCCGTTTTCATTCTCCCAGTTCATAATTAACTGGTGGCCCCTTCTTATTGCCCTGGCAGGGTTAGTCCTGGTGCTGATTGCCCTCAGTACCAGCAACGGCGGAAAATCGGGAGATCCCCATCCGTGAGTGCGTTACCATGCCTCGGCGGCCGGGCGGCCCTTCCCGGGCTCGTTTTTTTTCTCTGCGCTGCGGGTCTGCTGCTGGTGTTTTCCGCGCTTTCCTCCTGTGCCGGCGGGGGGGAAACAATCCAGGAAACGCCCATTCCCGTCCAGAATCCCGCGCCGGAAACACCGCCGGCGGTCCGGGGCAACGGGGGCGGTATCGCCGATGAAATCCGGAAATTAGTTGAGGAAGGGACACCGCCGAGCATTCTCAGGGCTTTGGATCTGATCCGGAGCCGGGATTTGGGCAGTTCCGAATACGGCAGAATTATGAACGCGGTCTCCATTACCCTGATACAGAAAATTTATCCCGATATTCAGACGGTGCTTCCTCTTTTCGATCCTCCCCAGACCCATGTGTATACCCGTATAATCCGTGAGGCAGAACGGGGTAACTATACCCCGGCTCCGTCAAGCTCCCAGGATTACCTGGAATACGTGCTCCCTTTTCTGGCGTTCCTCAATGAAAACAGGCCGGAACGGCTTATGAGCGCTGTCCCGGATCTTACCCGGGCCAAGGAACTCAACCGGGAATCGGTCCTGGCGCCCTTTTTCCTCGGGCTGATCTATGAACGGTCGGGGCGGATGGATGAGGCTGAGGCGGAATTTACCCGGGCGTATGAAATTTCCCGGGAGTGCTATCCCGCGGTATTGGGACTCGCCAGGGTAATGGTTGCCCGGGGGAATCTTGCCGACGCTATCCGCCTGCTTTCGGATCTCGTAACCCGGTATCCCGACAATATGACCATTAAACGGCAGCTTGCCATTGCCTATTACCAGAACAGAGACTGGTCCCGGGCCGAACCGGCGGTGGCGGAGATCCTCCAGCGGGACCCCCGGGACGGGCAGTTTATCCTGATGCGGGCCCATATTATGGTTGAACAGGGGCAGTTTCTCCAGGCCCAGGCGCCCCTGGATCTGTACGCCACCATTGATTCCAATAACAGGCTGTATCTTTTCCTCCGGGCGAGGGTTCAGGCCGAAGGATACCGGAACAGGGATTCGGCTCTGAACTATCTCAGATCCATACTCCGATCAGACCCCAATGACGAGGAAGCCTCGGTGTACGCGGCCCGCCTGCTCATGGAATCCCACCGGCCCGAAGACCAGTCCGAAGGCCGGGCAATTCTGCAGCGCCTCCTGGGGGCCGGCAATCCCTCTCCCCTGGTCATGGACCTGGCGCTCCAGGACGCAATCCGGCGGGAAGCCTGGCAGGAATCCCAGGGATATCTCGATACTCTGCTGAATGAACGCAGGTCTTCCCAGGACCTGCTCAATGCCTACACCGTCAACCACGGTCTGGGCAACAATGCCGCCGCCCTGTCATTCGCCCGGGAACTGTACGAACGGGACCCTTCCAACGAAGACGGCGCCATTGCCTATATTTCCGCCCTGATTGACACGGGCCGGCGGGATGAGGCAAGCCGGATGATAGAATCCCGGCTGGCTTCGCTCCCCGGGGGAACTCTCAAAAGCAAATACTACTACCTCCGGAGCCGTATCAGGACGGGGGAAGAGTCCATCATGAACGATCTCCGGTCGAGCCTGTTTGAGGATCCCCGCAATCTTGACGCCCTGATAGCCATGTTTGAGATCTACCACCGCCGCCGGGACGAACGCAGGGCCGTGTACTACCTGAAACAGGCGCTGGCCCTGGCGCCGGACAATCCGCTGCTCCAGCGGTACCAGAATGAATACGCCTCCGCCCTGGGAAGCACCTTCTGACCGGCGCCGGCGGCAATTTACGCTTCCCGATCCGATTTTCCTTGAATTTCGCCCCCAAAGAGATAAATATTATATAAGTAGGCTCCGCGATAATACTGGTATTCCGTACTCGGGAAAGCCGGCGCGGGGTTTTATATTTTGCTTTAGGAAGGAGAGCACCATGGCAAGTATCAAAGGAACCCAAACCGAAAAAAATCTGCTGATAGCCTTTGCCGGAGAATCCCAGGCCCGCAACCGGTATACGTATTTTGCCAGTACGGCGAAAAAGGAAGGATACGTACAAATCTCCCAAATTTTTACCGAAACCGCCGATCAGGAAAAGGAACACGCCAAACGGCTTTTTAAATTCCTCGAAGGAGGGGAGGTTACTATCCAGGCTGCGTATCCCGCGGGCGTAATCGGAACCACCAGCGAGAACCTCGCGGAAGCCATGGGCGGCGAGAATTACGAATGGCAGGAAATGTATCCCGGATTCGCCAAAGTCGCCCGAGATGAGGGGTTTCCGGTCATTGCCGCTGTCTTTGAGGCCATTGCGGTGGCGGAAAAGCAGCACGCGAAACGCTATGAAAAACTTAAAGCCAATGTGGATTCACAGAAGGTCTTCAGGAAGGACAGTACCGTCATGTGGCGCTGTATAAACTGCGGCTATATCCATGAGGGCCCCGAAGCGCCCAAAGCGTGCCCCGCCTGCGCCCATCCCCAGGATTATTTTGAACTTCTGGCTGAGAATTGGTAAACAGACAGGAGCCATCCCGCGTCCGCGGGATGCTTCCGCCAATACAATACGGCAGCGGCTGTCCGGTACGGGCGGGCGCTGAAATTAAAAATCAATTGAAAGGAATGAGGAGGATTACATGGCAAAACGTCTGGAAATTTACAAATGCGAGGTGTGCGGCAATATCGTCCAAGTGCTTCATGAGGGAGCGGGGGACCTTGTCTGCTGCGGACAGCCCATGAAGAAATTTACCGAAAATACGGTGGACGCGGCCAAGGAAAAACACGTTCCGGTAATTGAAAAAACCGCGGACGGATATAAGATATCCGTCGGAGCTGTTCCGCATCCCATGGAAGCCGCCCATTACATTGAATGGATCGAACTGATCGCCGACGGCGTAAGCTACCGGAAATTCCTCAACCCCGGGGACAAGCCCGAGGCCGAATTCTGTGTAACCGCTTCACAGATTACCGCCCGGGAATACTGCAATCTCCACGGGCTCTGGAAAGCCTAGGTTCCAGTTCGCATAAATCCGCCCGGCATCGTCCGGGACGGACAGAAAATACATAAGGAGAATTTATGAAAAAATACATCTGTGACGCCTGCGGGTATATTTACGATCCCGCCGAAGGAGACTCGGACGGCAATATTCCTGCGGGAACCGCATTTGAAGATCTTCCCTCCGACTGGGTCTGTCCGGTCTGCGGAGTAGGCAAGGATTCTTTCTCGCCTGCTGATTAAGCTGTACGGATATCCCCGGGGCTTTTGCCCCGGGGATTTTTTTGCTATGCTGTAATCCCGGAAGCAACCGGCTGGAAGCAGCCGGAAAAAATACGGCCCAAGGACAGGCAATGATTTCACGGCAGGATTTTATTTTTACAATCGGGTATGACGGACCGGCGGCGGTGGTAGACGGCCAGGCAAAACGGCGCTACGGCAGTCTTTCCGCGGCGGAATTAGCCGAAAAAGGACTTTTCCGGCCTGCGTATTCGGCGGCGGTATATTCACAGGACCCCAAGGACATGGAAGCCGTTATCTCCGCGTACAACCGGCTCGCGGGAACCGCCTACACTCCCGGAAACCTCCCGGACCGGCTTCTGGGAGTCTTCCGTATGGAAGATATTAAACGGGTAATTATTATCTGACAGGGCACCCGCAGTATGCGGCATCCCTGGTACAGAAACATGTGGATACCATATCCGGGGGGCCTGTCTGGGGATAGGGCGTCTGGCGCGTGTCCGAAGGACGACATGGAGCCATACCCTTTTGTATCTGATGGGACCCGCGGCACCGGTAAAACCGGGTGCTTTCCGGCTTGCCAGACCCTGTGCTCCCCCTCCTTACTTGACCGAGCCCTTCCCCTGTGGTAATTTAGCAAAAGTCTAATTATTCGTAAGGAAGTTATGGTATGAACTCATTTATGCTTTCCCTGCTTATGGGAATGCCCGATGGAAGCGGCGGGGCCGCTTCGGGGTCTTTTATTTCAACGCTTATCCCCTTTGCGCTGATTATTCTTATCTTTTATTTTTTGATCATCAGGCCTCAGAATAAGAAACAGAAAGAGACCCAGCGCATGCTGGATGCCCTTAAAAAGGGTGATAAAATCGTTACCATCGGCGGTATCCACGGCGTGGTCCAGTCCGTCAAGGATGGTTCGGTCATTGTTAAGGTAGACGAAAGCACCAAAATGGAATTTTCCCGCAGTGCTATTTCTTCGGTAAACGCTCCCAGCGCGCCGAAGGCGGAAAAAGAAGACAAAAAAGCCGACAAGTCCGAAAAAATTGAAGACAAAGACGGCGATAGCACCGAAGATTCCGACGACAGCAAATAAGTAAGTCCATAGACAGAGAATTCCCTGGATAATATTGTACTAAATAAGGATTCTCTGTCATTTTTAAATTGTTTGTATCCGGGGCAGCCCTTGCAGCGACTGCCAGGTCCTGTCCCTTTGCTGAAATCCTTAAGGTTTTGTAAAACACCCCCTGTTTTTGAACCTTAGTACGGCAGAAACCTGAAAAATTTGGAGCATAGGCATGAGTAAACGGTATCGCTTCTTCATCGTCCTAGCGGTGATTGGGGTGTGTTTTGTTTTTCTGTTTCCCACCCTGCGCTGGTATTTTATGGTTCCCAAGGAAGACCAGGCCCTGGCGCTGGCCTCCCGGGAACAGATAAAAATTTATTCCTCCCGGACAGCCCAGGCTGATCTGCAGGAACTTGTCCGGCTTGCCAGAGCCGGCGCCGATTTGCCGGATAATCTTTCCTATATGGTCGATCTTGCGAAGAACTACAATAAACGGAATAAGCAGCCCAACCCCAAACAATGGGATGCCCGCTCCGTGCTTGCGGTTTTTCCCAATGAGCGGGAAGCCCTGGATACTATTGAGAGCAAGTTCCGGGACGAGATATTAAAGCTCAAGGATCTGCAGAAGAACGCCGTTCAGCTCGGCTTGGACCTCTCCGGCGGTATGAGTATCGTGCTCCAGGCGGACATGGACGCCCTCCAGGAACGGCTCGGCCGTCCTCTGACCGACGCCGACCGGGAGGACGCGGTAAACCGGGCCTTGGAAGTCCTGAACAGCCGCATCGACCGGTTCGGCCTTACGGAACCGGTCATCCGCCGCCAGGGAACGGACCAGATTTACGTTGAAATTCCCGGCGCCGCGGACCCTGAACGGATCAATTCCATAATCATGGGCAGGGGCCGGCTGGCATTCCATATTGTCGACTCCGAAGCTACCAATGCATTTTACCAGTATTACAGCACCCATCCCACAACTACCTTTGACGGCCAGGGCAACCTGATTGACGAAAGTATAATTCCGGCGGATACGGTTATCCGCGGCGCATATACCAAGGACCGGTACGGCTTGGATGAGTTTACCGGATATGTGGCGATTAAGCGTGAAGTAGGCCTCGACGGCAACCATGTGGAGAACGCCACGGTGGACCGGGACAGTATGGACGGAAGCGTCCGGGTCAGCTTCCAGCTTGATTCTGAAGGGGGCGATATATTTTACGAGCTCACTTCCGCAAATATCGGGAAACCCCTGGCGATTGTTCTCGATGACCGGGTCAAGTCCCAGGCTACCATCCAGGGCGCGATCCGCGATTCGGTGCAGCTCAGCGGCGGCGGCATCGGAATTGACGAGGCCAACACCATCGCCATGATGCTCCGCACCGCGGCGCTTCCCGTGGAACTCGAAGTCGTAAACCAGCAGGCCATCGGCGCGTCCATGGGTGAAGATACCATCCGGCAGGGGCTGTATGCCTTGTTGGGCGGTCTTTTTGCGGTAATGGTCTTTATGCTTCTGTACTACAAAGGCGCGGGCATTAACGCGGTGATCGCCCAGGTTCTCAACATCTATCTTATGTTCAGCGTGCTGTCGGCGTTCAACTTTACCCTGACCCTTCCCAGTATCGCCGGGTTTATCCTCACCATCGGTATGGCCGTAGACGCCAACGTAATTATCTTCGAACGGATAAAGGAAGAACTTAAACTCGGCAAGGGCCGCAAGGCCGCGGTGGATGCCGGATTCAATAAGGCCTTCTGGGCCGTTATGGACTCGAATATCACCACCTTTATCGCGGCGCTCTTCCTGTCCCAGCTCGGCTCCGGACCCATCCAGGGATTCGCAGTCAGCTTGGCCATCGGTGTGTTTTCTTCGGTATTCACGGCGCTGTTTGTCTCCCGGCTTATATTTGACTTCGGGACCGATGTGCTTAAGCAGGAGAAAATCTCCATCAGCTGGAGGATCAAATAATGAAGCGTATACTTCCCTTTTCAAAGTTTTTTCTTCCCGCGGCCATTCTTTCTATTGCCCTGATCGCCGCGGGGCTTATCGGATACGTGGTTAAAGGCGGATTCAACCTCGGGGTTGACTTCCAGGCGGGTCTCATTCAGCAGGTCCAGTTCGCGCCCACGGCGTTCGGTGTTTCCTATAACGGGCTGGGCAACGCGTCGATTTCGATTGACCGGAACAGGATTGATATCATCATTTCCGGCGCCGGTGTTGAGGGTGCGACGTATTCCTTCGCCTACGCGTCCTACGGAACCATGGATGCCCTTACTTCAGCCTTATCCGCAATTAACGGCATTCAGGTCCGGAGCAATGTTCCGGGAAATGTTTCATCCCAGTGGATTATTCAAAGCGCCCAGGGCAATCCTCAGCTTGGCTCGGAACCTTATGTGGTGCATTACCTCAGCCCCAACGCGGCGCCCATAGCCATCGAGGATGTCAGAACCGCGCTCCTGCCCCTGGGTACGGTTTCGGTTCAGGTCCTGGGCCGGCCTGAGGAACGCAGGTTTATGATCCGTATGGAGGATTCCGAAATTGAAGGGTCCGGAATCGCGGCTGAACAGATTATCGCAAGCCTGGAGCGGAGCTTCGGCGCCGGTGAGGTCGCGGTTACTAAGTCGGATTACGTGGGCTCCCGTTTCTCCAAACATCTTACGGACCAGGCCGGCCTCCTTATGGGGCTGACCCTCCTGCTGATACTGGTGTACGCTTCCATCCGGTTTAAACCGAAGTTTGCCTTCGGCGCGGTCATTGCCATTGCCCACGACGCCCTCATCATGGTGGCTTTTATTGTGTGGAGCAGGATGGAATTCAACACCACCACCATCGCCGCAATCCTGACCATCCTGGGGTATTCGATAAACGATACCATCGTTATCTTTGACCGTATCCGGGAAACCACCAAGCTCTTCCCGGATGACAGTTTTGAGCATACCTTAAACCGGGCGCTTTCCGACTGTCTCGGCCGGACCGTCATAACCACGGTCACCACCATGCTGGCGGTCCTTTCGCTCTTTATATTCACCACCGGATCAATGAAGGACTTCGCGCTGGCCCTTATGATCGGTATGGTTTCCGGTGTTTATTCAACCCTGTTTATCGCTTCGGGATTCGTGAACTTCTGGGACAAACAGGCGCGGAAGCGGAATAAAAAGAAACCCGCCGGCGGCTCTGTTCCCGCTCCTACGCAGGCATAGGAGCAAAACCGCTGTATGTTCTGAATTGGGCGCCGGAGTTTTCCGGGCGCCCGTTTTTTTAGGTTGGTGTTCCATGAAAATTATCAAAGCGAAAGTTCTGGGATACTGTATGGGGGTCCGCCGGGCAGTGGAAATCGCCGGCAGAGAAGCCGCCGGCGCCGGGACCTCCGGTGTTTTTACCATTGGGCCTTTGATACACAATCCGCAGGTTCTCGAATCACTCCGGAAAAAAGGTGTGGATGTCCTTAATGAAGACCGGGTCCCAGATGATCTCGGCGGCCATACGCTTATTATCAGAGCCCACGGGATAAGCCCTGATCTGGAAACGTCCCTGCGGAACTGCGGAGCCCGGCTCGTGGATGCCACCTGCCCCAAGGTTCACGCCAGTCAGATGAAAGCCAGGTCGCTCTCCGCGGAGGGCTGCCGTATTTTCCTTGCGGGCGAACAGCACCACGGGGAAGTAATTGGGATCCAGGGTTACGCGCCGGATTGCATTGTGGTTGCTGATCCCGGAGAAGCCGGAAAAGCGGCGGAAGCGCTCCGGGCGGAAGCGCCCGATACGCGGTGCGCGCTTCTGGGGCAGACCACGATTTCCCGGGATGAATTTGAAGAAATCGGAAATACCCTGAAGGAATATTTCCCCGGAATAAAAATTATCGATACCATCTGCGGCGCAACCCGGGACCGCCAGGAAGCCCTCCGGGAACTCTGCTCCGCGGTCGACGCCGTTATAATCATCGGAGGCAAGGCGTCATCCAATACCCGCCGGCTGCTGGCCATTGCCGAAAAACTGGGAAAACCCGCCTGGCTTGCGGAAACTAAGGACGACCTTCCCCCGGATATCGGAAAATACGGAACCGTGGGCCTCAGCGCGGGCGCCTCAACCCCGGGGTACATAATTGATGAAATCGAAGAAGCCCTGAAAAAACTCTGAGCCGGATTTTCGCCGGCAGTTTTTATACCTAACGGTAGGTATAATGGATGTAAAACATTCGGACCCGCACCCGCCATTACCCGGGAACCAGCAATGGGGGTAGGACGGGATACGGACTAATGTCCGTGTTCTGTAAAGAATAGTTTATATAATCGCTTACGCGATTTGCAAATCGCCGCGCCCGTTGGATAATATACCAGTACGGGCTCTGTGAGACCGCACAGCAGTAACGGTACAGCGGGTGAGGAAGCCCGTCCGCAGGGGGAGCCGCCCTCCTGACAGGGCAGCATAGAGCCGGCTTGTCAGTCTCGGTGCTCCCCCCGCATTGAATACTTTTTTTCTATGTATTACTATTAGACATACGGTAAATCGTATAAACGCCTCCTGGGATAGTTCCGGGGGTGTGGTGTTTCGAAAATCCCGGACAACGGACCGGACCCAGGAGTACCGATGAAGGCGATAGAACTGGAAAAAGCCTACGACCCGAAAAGCTTTGAGGACCGCATTTACTCCCAGTGGAAGGAAAGCGGCGCCTTTCAGCCGGAAAAGCCGAAGGACCCAAGCGAAAAACCCTACGTAATTGTCATACCGCCTCCCAATGTAACCGGAATGCTGCACCTGGGACACGGCCTCAATATTTCCCTCCAGGATATAGTAATCCGTTTTCACCGTATGCGGGGTGAACCCACCCTCTGGGTGCCCGGGACCGACCACGCGGGAATCGCCACCCAGAACGTGGTGGAAAAAAAACTCAAGGCCAGAGGAACGAGCCGCCGCGAACTTGGGCGTGAAAAATTTTTGGAAGAAACCTGGAAGGTCAAACAGGAACACCATGAAATAATCACCCGCCAGCTGTCCCGGCTGGGAGCCAGTGTGGACTGGTCCCGGGAACGGTTTACCCTGGATGAGGGCCTTTCCCGGGCGGTGCGGGATGTGTTTGTCACCCTCTATGAACGGGATCTGCTCTACAAAGGCAACTATCTGGTGAACTGGTGTTCATCCTGCGGTACAGCCCTGTCGGATGACGAGGTTGAACACGAGGAAACCTCAGGAAAGATGTACCACATCCGGTATCCTTACGAAGACGGGACCGGGTTCGTGGAACTTGCCACCACCCGGCCGGAGACTCTCCTGGGTGATACCGCCGTGGCGGTCAATCCCGATGATGAGCGGTACAAGCATCTCATCGGCAAAACGGTTATCCTGCCCCTGGCGAACCGGCCCATCCCGGTGATCGCCGATGCTTATGTTGAAAAAGATTTCGGTACCGGGGTGGTTAAAATTACCCCCGCCCACGACCCGAATGACTGGGATGTGGGGAAACGCCACGACCTTCCGGTGATCAATATCCTTACCCCCGACGGCCGGCTCAACGATTCGGTTCCGGAAAAATACCGCGGCATGACGGTCAAAGAGGCGCGCAAGGCTGTGCTGGAGGATCTCACCGAGGCGGGGTTCTTCATCAAGGATGAGGATATTACCCACGCGGTGGGCCACTGCTACCGCTGCAACACCGTGATCGAACCCTTCCTGTCGGAGCAGTGGTTTGTGCGGATGAAGCCTCTGGCCGAAAAAGCCCTGGCCGCCTGGCGGAAGGGTGACGTCATCTTCTATCCGAAAAAATGGGAAAACACCTACCAGCACTGGCTGGAAAACATCCGGGACTGGTGCATCAGCCGCCAGCTCTGGTGGGGCCACCGTATTCCCGCCTGGTACTGTGAAACTTGCGGAAAAACCACCGTCGCCCGGGAGAATCCGGACCGCTGCGCCCACTGCGGGTCAGCGCAAATCGAGCAGGACCCGGATGTGCTGGATACCTGGTTTTCCAGCTGGCTCTGGCCTTTCAGTACCCTGGGCTGGCCTGAGGAAACCGACGATTACAAAACCTATTATCCCACCACGGCTCTGGTAACGGCCTACGATATTATTTTCTTCTGGGTTTCCCGGATGATTATGGCGGGGCTGGAATTTACCGGGCAGGTACCCTTCAGGGATATTTACATCCACGGACTGCTCCGGGACAAACAGGGCCGCAAAATGAGCAAGAGCCTCGGAAACGGCCTGGACCCTCTGGAGCTGGTGGATGAATACGGCGCCGACTCGGTCAAATTTACTCTGGCATTCATGTGTGCCCAGGGCCAGGATCTGCTGGTGGATAAGGAATCCTTCAAGCTGGGATCGAAATTCGCCAATAAAATCTGGAACGCCAGCCGCTATATACTGATGAATCTGGAAGGCCGGAACATGACGGAAAACCCTCCGCTCCTTCCGGTGGATACCTGGATTTACGGCCGCCTCAACGGCGCGGCGCGGGCCATGAACGATGCCTTAACCTCATACCGGTACAATGACGCGGCTCTGACAGCCTATGAGTATTTCTGGAACGATTTCTGCGACTGGTACGTGGAGGCCACGAAACTGTCCATGCGTTCCGGGGATGACGCGGAAAAGGACCGGGCTACCACGGTGCTCCTGGATGTGCTCGCGGAATCCCTGCGGCTTATCCACCCGCTGCTGCCCTTTGTCACCGAGGAAATTTACGAAAAACTGCCCAATACAAAGGGCCTGCTCATCACCGCCCGGTACCCGGAATACCGTGAAGACCGGACAAATCCCCGGATAGACGGTGAGTTTTCCTTTCTCCAGGAACTCATCCGCATGATCCGTACCCTCCGGAGCGAGTGCACCATCACCCCGGACAAGAAAGTCCGGGTCCTTATCCGGCTGAGCGGGGGTTTTGCCCACGGAAAATTCCTCCAGGACAATACGGATCTGGCGAAACTTCTCGCGGGAATCGGCGAACTTGAAATCACCGATGCCGGCGGGGAAGGGTTCTCCCGGCCGGAAGGTTCCATCGGCCTGGTGGGAAATGGTTTCGAAGCCTTTGTCTATATCGCCGACGCCGCGGACATGGTCTTCCTTAAGCAGAAATTTACCAAGGACCTGGAAAAGGACCGGAAATTTATGACTTCTCTCCAGTCGAAACTGGCCAATGGTAATTTTACCAGAAACGCCCCGGCAGAACTGGTGGAAGGGGAGAAGCGGAAACTTGAGGACGCCCTTAAACGGACGGAAAAACTGGAATCCTATATCAGGGATATGGCATAGGAACAGCCAGTATAAGGAGCAGCCATGACAACCGAAGAGATGCTGCGTTTAAAAGGAATGCACCTTGCCCCCTATATGCAGCTTGCCACTGCCCTGATCGGAAAGGTCAGGGAAGGGGGCGGGAACATGTTCCGGCATCAGATCGATACCATGGCGACACTCATCGATTACGGGTATATCGATTCCGTGCTGCTCAAGGCTTCGGTGGTGCATGATCTCATAGAGGATGTCCCGGATTTTAACCATAACCTGCTTATTTCAATCGATTACGAAAGTCCGGCGGTGTATGATCTCGTCCTGGAGGTCACCCGTTTTCCCGAAGAAAGCAAACCCGAATTCCTCACCCGTATCCGGGAAAGCGGTTCCTTTCACGCCAAGGTCCTGAAAGTCGCGGACCGCATCTCCAATATGATTTCCCTGGGATTTGTGATCAACACGGAATTTATAAGCCGCTATACTGAAGAAACCGTACAGTATATTCTCCCCATAGCGGAGGAAGTCGATAAGTCCATGCTGGCGGAGCTGCAGTCCCTGGTGGAATCCCGGAGAAAATACGTTTCCGTGTTCCCGGTGTAGAAAAACCGCGGCTCAGCCGGCGGTCCCGGGGCTTTCCTCCCCGTCATGGGATTGTCTCCGGATAATATACCCCGGCCGCAGGGGCGCCGCGGTCTCAAAGGTGTACAGTTTTCCGTGATCCGCTTCGGCGGCGGGCAGGCCCGCCTCATCACGGATGGTGTAGTCGTTTAATTTCAGAACGGTTATATCCGGCCCGATAAACTCCAGTTCTTCCCCGGCGATTATTTTATTTTTCGGCTCCAGCCGGAACCGGCGCGTCCCTGATTCTCCCGGGGTTTGCCCGCCGGCGCCGGCATCTTCTTCTCCGAGAAAACCAAGAAACATGTGGCTCTGGAGGTAACTCCGCAAGGTGGGCATCTCCACTTCGTCCCTGCCGAAGTAAAACCCCGTGGAAAATTCCCGGTGGCTCACCTTCAAAAGTTCCTCCCGGAAAAATGCCAGGTCCTCCGGGGACGGGCCGCTGTCTGTTTCCAGCGCGTCGAGATGCTTCCGGTACGCCCGGGTTACCACCGCGGTGTAATAGGGGGATTTTATTCTTCCCTCAATCTTAACCGAATCGACCCCGGCGTCCCTGAGTTCCCGGAGATACTCGATCATGCAGAGATCCTTGGAGGAAAGAATCGTCGTAAATCCGTCACCTTCTTCCACGGGGAAATATTCCCCCGGTCTTTTGCGCTCCTCCAGGATCCGGTATTCCCAGCGGCAGGAATGGGAGCAGTCACCCTGGTTGCCCGACCGTCCGGCCATATAGCGGCTGAGAAAACACCGTCCCGAATAGGCAAGGCACATGGCGCCGTGGACAAAACATTCAAGTTCAATCTCCGGAACGGCCCGGCGGATTTCCGCGATATCCCGCAGAGGTGTTTCCCGTCCCAGGATAATCCGGGAAAAGCCCATGTCCCGGTATATTTTCGCCGCTCCGCTGTTGATGCAGTTCGCCTGGGTGGAAAGGTGAAGCGGCACCCCGGGGAAATTTTTTTGGAGCAGCGGCACAATTCCCAGGTCCGTGACAATGAACCCGTCCAGGGGATACTGCCGGATATAATCCAGGGCGGACTCGAGCCGCCTGAGGTCTTCCTGGTGGAAATATATATTCAGCGCGCCGTACAGTTTTTTCGTTCCCTTGATTTTTTTGATTTCCGCATATTCATCACCGGAAAAATTATCCGCCTTCCGGCGGAGAGAAAAATCGAGGATCCCCGTATACGCGGCGTCGGCGCCGTAGCGGTAGGCGGTTTTTAATTTTTCCAGATTTCCCGCGGGGGCTAACAGTTCCATATCCCGCACTATACCATTGAAAAGGCAGGTTTTCATAGTGAAGCGGCGGCCCGGAGTGCGGCCGCCGCGGATGATTTTATTTCAATCCGTTGTTTATGCCTTGAACCGGCCGATGGTCCCTTCCATGCGTTCCACCAGCTCCCCGTTCTGGGACGCTACTCCGGTGATTTCCTTGGCCATGGATTCAACATCCTCCACCACCGTCGCTATCTGCTGGGAACTTTCATGGATCTGTTTTGACGCATTGGCCAGTTTTTCCATGGCGCTCACCACAACTTTGTTTCCTTCGCTCATTTCGCCGGAGCTGGACCGCACTTTGACGGTGATATCGTTCATGCTTCTGATAGCTTCCAGTATCTGCCGGGATCCTTCGTTCTGTTCGACCATGGCGGATTTTACTTCCCCTACCATGGTGTCGGTAAGATCGATCCGGCTGTGAAGTTCCTCAAAGGCCTTGGCGGAATCCGCCGAAGACTTAACCACCGCGGAGATGGTTTCCTGGATGGATTTGAGGTTTGCCCCGATGGTCCGTGACTGCTGGCTGGAAGAATCCGCCAGCCGTCTGATCTCATCGGCCACCACGGCAAATCCCTTGCCCGCGTCCCCGGCGTGGGCCGCTTCTATGGCGGCGTTCATGGCCAGCAGATTGGTCTGGGCGGCAATGGCGCCGATGGCGGTATTGGCCTCCATCAGACTCGCGGACTGTTCCGAAATCTCGGTGATCCTCGCCTGGGCCGCGTTTTGTGTTTCCAGCCCATCCTGGGAAGCGTTCAGGAGTCCCTGGAATTCCGCGGCGATCCGTTCAGTGGAGCCGGACACTGATCCGATATTGCCCACCATTTCCTCAATCGACGCGGACGCCTCCGAGATGCTGGCCGCCTGATCGGCAATCAGATCATCCAGTTTTACGATTCCCCGGGCGGTCTGGTTTACCGCGGCGGAGGAATTGTCGATATCCGAAGCCTGCTGTTCCAGTTCATGCTGAATAGTCGAAATCAGGAGTCCGATCCGTTCTATCCCGGCGCCGGCGCTGTCCACTTCCGTATTCAGTTTCTGGCCGCTGGCTTTTACTTCTCCCTGGGCTGTTTTCATATCCCGGATAATTACCGACAGTTTTTCCAGGAAAACGTTGAAGTCCCGGACTAGGTGGCCTATTTCGTCGTTCCGGCGGATATCCAGCCGTTTGGTAAGATCCGCTTCGCCTTCGGCGAGGTCCTGGAAATGGAGGGCCACTTTCTTTATCGGATTGGCGATCCATCGCCCCAGGAAAATGGAAAGAACAATGGAAACGGCCAAAGCCGCGATGATTACCGCCATGATTATTGCGGCCAGCTGGTTTTTCGTGCTGTTCAGGGCTTTCGCTGTAATAATAATTCCCATGCGCCAGTTGTAAATTTGTGACACCTCCGAGGCGAAGAGGTAGTATTCCTCTCCCTGGGCGTCGCGGTAGGTCCCGTAGGGTCTGTTGGTGCTGAAAACGTGGTTTGCCAGACTGCTCAGTCCCCGGTATCCCGCTTCGGCGTCGGCTTTGTAAATATTGAAATTCATGATCAGGTCCCGGTTCTTCGACGCGATAACCATCCCGGTGCTGTCCAGGACCCATGCCCGGCTGGTTTCTCCTATATCGATTTCATCCACCACTTCATTTAATTTGTCCAGGGAAAGCTCGAAGGCCAGGAGCGCCCGTTTGCTGCCGTCGGGATTCTTAATTGCCTCCGCCAGTATTGAAGCGGCGGTGCTGGCCCGGCGGGTCGTCAGGGGATCCGAAACGTAGCTGTCAAAACCCTGCTGGAAAATTCCCCGGTAATAGGACCGGTCCAGCACGGTAACATAGGAACCCGGGGTTGTGGTGGCCCGGCCGTCGGGCCATACGACATAGACATTTTTTATTTCATCGCCGACTTTTCCCACCAGGCCCGCGGCGTATTCCTCCAGTTCCCGGTCGGTCAGTTCATCGGTGTTTCCCAGGGTTATCGCAACCCGCAGGAGCTGCTGGAACTGCAGAATCAGGGTATCCACCTGGTCCGCCCGGGCTTCCGCGATCTGCAGGCTCGATGACCGTACCTGTTCGTTAAAGGCATGTTCCACTCTGAATTCTACAATAAAAAAGATCGCTACCAGTATGACCGCGACCATGGACGCCACAGCGGCTGTTACCCGGCCTTTTATCATGAGTACGTGTTTCAAGGGTAAAACTCCTCAATATGGTATTATTTTACAATCTTTTGTTCTATATTCAGAAATATACCACAGGACCGTAATCTTTCATACCTTTTGAGTACGTTATTCCAAGAATATGCAGCGATTCTATGGCTTTCTACATTGACTCTTTTCCATTTTTTCCATAATTTATAAATATAATTCTATCGATTATGGGGGATGCTATGAAAATTGCCATTAATGGTTTTGGCCGCATCGGCCGTCTTGTATTTCAATCCATCGTGGACCAGGGAATGCTCGGCAAAGATAAAATTGACGTGGTTGCGGTTACGGATATTTCAACCGATGCCAAATATTTTGCTTATCAGCTCAAATATGATTCAACCCAGGGCCGCATGAAAGCCGATCTTTCTTCAAAGAAAAGCGATCCTTCCCTGGCCGAGGACGATACCCTCGTGGTCAACGGCCATGAAATCAAATGCGTCATGGCGGAAAAAGAGCTGAAGAATCTCCCCTGGGGAAAACTCGGCGTGGAATACGTCATCGAATCCACCGGTATCTTTACCGGCGAAAACGCCTGGGGCCACCTGGAAGCGGGCGCCAAGAAGGTTATCATCACCGCTCCCGCCAAGAGCAAGGATGAAAACAAGCAGATCCCCATGTTCGTTATGGGCGTAAACAACGAGAAATACGATCCCGCCAAACACGATGTGGTTTCCAACGCGAGCTGCACCACCAACTGTCTGGCCCCGGTGGTCCATGTTCTTATGAAAGAAGGCATCGGGATTGAAAAGGGTCTCATGACCACCATTCACTCCTATACCGCCACCCAGAAAACCGTGGACGGTGTTTCCAAGAAAGACTGGCGGGGCGGCCGCGCCGCGGCTATCAATATCATTCCTTCCACCACCGGCGCCGCGAAAGCCGTGGGCGAAGTACTCCCCGAAACCAAGGGCAAACTCACCGGTATGTCCTTCCGGGTTCCCACCCCCACCGTATCCGTGGTGGACCTTACCTTTACCGCGGCCCGGGATACTTCAATTGAAGAAATCGACGGCCTCATGAAGAAGGCTTCGGAATCCTATCTCAAGGATATCCTCGGCTACTGCAAGGAAGAAGTGGTTTCCACCGACTTCATCCACGATCCCCGGTCGTCCATCTACGACAGCCTGGCGACCATGCAGAACAACCTTCCCGGAGAAAAACGCTTCTTCAAAGTGGTTTCCTGGTACGACAACGAATGGGGATACTCCAACCGGGTAGTGGCGCTGCTCCGCTACATGGCTTCAAAATAAGACATATACCGGACGGTTCGCGCCGTCCCCGGAAAAACGGCCTACTATAAAGGTTGAAAGGCTCCGTCCCTTATAGGCCGGGGCCTTTTTTGTCGGCTTGTCCGGTTTGCTGCCGGACAGGTCATGCAAATAGTGCAGATTTTGCTGTTCTTACGAAGGACTGCTTCAAAGTGTTAAAAAAACAAGCTGGAGGTACTGAATGATTAAGACCGTGAAGGATGTGGATCTGAAGGGAAAACGGGTTATCATGCGGGTGGATTTTAATGTGCCCATGAAAGACGGGGTAGTGCAGGATGATACCCGTATAATGGCCGCGCTGCCGACCATCAAGTATATCCTCGACCAGGGGGCTAAAAGCCTTACCCTGATGAGCCATCTCGGGGATCCCGCCAAGGATATGAAAAAGGCCAAGGAAAAGGCCGAAAAGGACGGGAAGTCCTTTGACGAGGCCGCGTATATCAAGGGTAAACACCGCATGGCCCCGGTGGCGGCGTATCTTGAGAAAAAACTGGGCAAACCCGTTATTTTCGCCGGAGAAGACGGGGATTACGGGAAAAAGGCCTTTATTGAGTCCCAGCCCGACGGCTCGGTGATCATGCTGGAAAACACCCGGTTCCATCCGGAAGAAACCAGCAAAGACGCCGCCGAACGGGATAAACTGGCCAAGGAACTGGCTTCCTACGGCGACATATTCGTCAACGACGCCTTCGGAACCGCCCACCGGGACCACGCGTCCACCGCTTCCATCGCCAAGTTCGTTCCCGTTTCGGTGGCGGGTTTCCTCATGGAAAAGGAAGTCAATTACCTGGAACCCATCGTAACCAATCCCCAGAAACCCCTGGTAGCCATTATCGGCGGCGCCAAGGTTTCCTCCAAGATCGCGGTTCTGGAAAGCCTGCTCAAAAACGCCTCCGCCCTGATCATCGGCGGCGGTATGGCGTATACCTTCCTCAAAGCCCAGGGGCATACGGTGGGTAAGTCCCTGGTTGAGGACGATCAGATCGACACGGCGAAAAGTATCCTCGCGGCGGCGGACAAAGCCGGTGCGGAGATCGTGCTTCCCGTGGACCACGTCTGCTCCGAAACCTTCGACTCTGCTGCTGCGGCGGTTCCCATTGATGGTGTGGATATCCCCGACAACCTTATGGGTATGGATGTGGGGCCCAAAACGCTGGCAAAATACAAGGACGTCCTCGCCAAGGCCAAAACCATTGTGTGGAACGGTCCTGTGGGGGTCTTTGAGTTTGAGAATTTTGCCAAAGGAACCGGCGAAGTCGCCAAAATGGTAGCGGAGGCCACCGGACGGGGCGCCGTCACCGTGGTGGGCGGCGGCGATTCCGTGGCGGCGGTCAACAAATTCGGCCTGGCTTCGAAGATGAGCCACGTGTCCACCGGCGGCGGGGCTTCCCTGGAACTGCTGGAAGGCAAAAAGCTCCCCGGTATCGAAGTCACCCGAAGCTAATTCAAATCTTAAAAAGGTTTGAATGAGTTTCTCGGAGTTTGTCTTTTATGCATAAAAGGCAAACTCCGCATCTAAATTTTTGACAAGACATGGAGAAAACATGAGAGATTATTTTATCGCCGGAAACTGGAAAATGCATAAAACCCGGGCGGAAGCCGCGGACCTGGCTAAGGATCTTGTGGCTCAGCTCAAGGACGGAAAACACAAATACCTGGTAGCCCCTTCCTTTACTTCCCTGGAAACCGTTGGGGCCATTGTAAAGGGAACCAACATCATGCTGGGTGCCCAGAACATGGCATCCGAAGAGCAGGGTGCGCACACCGGGGAGGTATCGGTACTCCAGCTTAAGGACCTCGGCGTGCAGGCCGTTATTCTCGGCCACAGCGAACGCCGCCATATCTATAAGGAAGACGACGCTCTGATCAATAAAAAGGTCAAGCTCGCCCTCCAGCACGGGATGGAAGTCATCCTCTGTGTCGGTGAGCTCCTGGAAGAACGGGAATCCGGCAAAGCCGAAGCGGTCTGCGAAACTCAGACCGTAAAAGGCTTGGAAGGAGTATCCGCGGCGGAACTGGCCAAGGTTACCATTGCCTATGAACCGGTCTGGGCCATCGGTACCGGCAAAACCGCGACCCCCGAGGACGCCGATGCCATCCACGCCTATGTCCGCAAGGTTGTGGCGAAGCTGTACGGCGAAGACGCGGCGAAGAAAATCTGCATCCAGTACGGCGGCTCCGTAAAAGCCGACAACGCGGCCCAGCTTATGGCTAAGGAGAATATCGACGGCGCTCTGGTGGGCGGCGCGGCTCTGAAAGCCGATACTTTTGTGCCTATCGCCAAATTCGGCTGATCTCCGGGAATTCCGACCGTAAAGGGCCCGGCGCAATGTGCCGGGCCTTTTGTTTGTATTTACCATGTTTTCTGCCTACATATAGGAAACAATTGTCCTGAAATGCGCCCCAAGTCCTTGAATAAGTTTTTCTCATTCGCTAGAATGGATTAAATCCGAGGATTTTACCTGTGGGATATCTGTTTATTATGCGGAGTTTTTAGAATGGGTGTACTCAATGTCATACTCCTGGTTTTCTTTGTTATTGTTTCTGTTCTCTTAATTTTAATTGTATTGATACAGAATGAAGACGGAGACAGTCTCGGCGGGATCTTTGCCGGCGGCAGTTCCTCTGCCTTCGGCTCCCGGTCAGGAAACGTTCTGACGAAAACAACTTCTGTTCTGGGGATGCTTTTTCTGGTAATATCCTTCAGCCTGGCCCTGATCAACCGGACCCCCAGCGGTTCCGGCGTTGAAGCCGCGGGCCGGCAGATGACCACCGAAAGCGATTCGGAATGGTGGCTCGAAGGCGAAGCCAGCAATGCGGAACCGCAATCTTCCCAGGGCTCGGCGGTTTCGGAGTAGGGGTATCCCGGCTTGAATTTTTCTGGGAGGGTGGTTCGTTATGTTGCTGCATGAAGTATACCGGCCTGAGTTTATAAAAGTAGGCCTGGAAGCCGACGATAAGGATGAAGCCTTCGAAGAGATGATCGATCTTTTTTGCCAGGCGACCCGCTGCAACGCCCGGGATGAAATACTTGCCGCGGTCCAGGACCGGGAAGCGAAAATGTCAACGGGTATCAAAAAGGGCATTGCCATTCCCCATGGAAAAACCAATGCCGTGGACAATGTCTACGGCATTCTGGGGATTTCTAAGAAAGGTGTTGACTACGATGCCCTGGACGGGGAACCGGTTTATCTCCTGTTTATGATGCTCGCGCCGGCTAAGGATACCGAAAAACACCTCCGGCTTTTAAAACGCCTGGCGGAACTCCTGGACAATCCGCAGTTTTATACGGATATGCTTGCACAGAACGATGCCCAGTCTGCGTACGGGGTAATAAAAAAATATGAGGATATACTCATCACATTAGATTAAAAAAGAAGGATGTCCATGGACGAACAGGATGTTCTGCAGCACTTGTTGGAAGTGGAAGCTAAGGCTTCGGCCCTTGTAGACGACGCCCAGGCGGAAGCGGATAAGCGGATTGCCGAAGGCGAAGCCAGGGGCCGTTCTGCGTATGATGAACGGTATTCCAAAGAAGCGGAAAAGCTCGAAGCCGAATTTCAAAAGGAAATCAGCGACACCCGGACTGAATACCAGTCGCAGCTGGATTCATACAGGGAAAGTCTCTTGGCGGAAAAAGTAAATACCCAGGATTTTTCAGAGCTTCTTACGGCATTTCTTTTTAAGGACCAATAACCATGCCCGGTTCTGGAGAGCGGGCGTACGCGTATGCCAAGGCCTGCGGCATAATCGGCAAATCCTTTATCGGTTCCCGGGTTTCGAGACTCAATTCGGTAAGCCGTCTGTCGGAACTGGACCGTCTAATCTTCCCCGATTCTTCAAAGGACCTTCCGGAACGGGAACTGCTTCCGGATCTGGAACACCGTATCATCAACCGTTCATCGGATCAGATCGTAGCCATCGTTTCGTCGTTTCCAAAACCTCCGGAACTTTTAGCCCGGCTGATCCGGAGCTATGAATACGCTGACCTCAAAGCGGTTCTCATCTCCCTGTCCACCGGCGAGCCCGCCGCTCCGGAACTTACCGATATCGGACGGTTCCGGACAATTCACTTCGGATCGTATCCCGATCTTCAGCTTATGCTTAAGGGGACCGAATTTGAATGGATCGCCAAGGAAACCCAGGGGAATCCCGATGAAGCCGGGAATATCCTGATCCAGATGCGCCTCGACCAGCAGTACTATACGCTGCTCTGGGCATCCCTTATGAAAACACGGAAAAAAGACCGGGAGGCCGCCGAGAAAATCCTCTCCGAGGAAATATCCCTGCGCAATGTGGTCTGGGCGCTCCGGCTCAGAACGTATTACGGCATGTCCGGCGACGATATCAAAAAGTGGCTGGTCGCCATAAAGCCGGGCAAAGGGCGCCGGACCCTCGCGGATGACGCCGCCGCGTCTCTGACCAAGGCCCTGGACTCCCATTCGGACTGGCTCGGCTGGAAACGCGCCGCCTTTCTCAATCCCGAGCAGCCCGGTGAAAACTGGAAAGCCGATCCGCGCTACGTTCAGAATGCCGCCGCCGCGTATCTGTACGGTCTGGCCCGTTCGTATTTCCGGCGCCGTCCGTTCTCCCTGGACGCGGTTTCCTGTTTTATCAAACTGAAACAATTTGAAGAGGACCTCCTCACCAGTGTCGCGGAAGGTCTCAGTCTCGGTATAAGCCCCCGGGATGTTATTTCCATGCTGGAGATGAAACCATGATACGTCCCAGGAAGATGAAGCAGGTGGAATTGACGGTTCTCAAATGGGATGTTGACCGGGTCCTGGAATTTCTCGGGCGCAGGGCAATTATCCATTTTTCAGAAGAAGGGGACTCCGCCAATGAAGGACCGCTTCAGGCGATTGATACCGAAGCCTATAAAAAAATCCAGGCCCAGCTTGAAAAAATAAAAACCGCCGCCGCGTATCTCGGGGTGGATCTGCCCGAAGAACCGGCGGAAAACACCGGGCTTCCCGGGGAGGCGGAGGAAAAAAGCCTTGCCGTCATCGTAAGCCGCGTCGAAGGGTTAAGCAAATCCGAGCACGATGAAGAACAGGAGAAACGCCGGGTGGAGGAAGCCCTGGGTGAGGCAAAGGCGTTCGCGAACCTGAACGCCCCTTTTTCCGACCTTGACCAGCTTTCATACCTCACCCTCCGGGTCGGCCGCCTGGATCCCAAGAAGCAGGCCGCCCTCAAGGAGAGCCTTTCCGACCGGGCCGTGGTAATTCCTCTGGATAACGGCGACCGGGTTCTGGCGGCCGCTTCCCGGAAAGGCCGTTTTGCCCTGGATTCGGAACTGAAGAAGCAGTCCTTTGTTCCCATAACGGTGCCAGAGGGCTATAAAGGAGTTCCCGCGGAACTGCTCAGCGGGCTGGAAAGCCGGCTCGAAACCGTGGAAAGGGATCTCAAAAAAATCCAGACCGATAAGGCCGCGCTGAAACAGGAATACGGCCAGGCCATCGGCGGTTTAGCCGCATCGTACATTATGGCTTCCACGGTGGAACAGCTCAAAGGCCATTTCCGCTCGACCAACAGCGCCTATGTTCTGGCCGGATGGGTTCCCGCGGATTCAGTGGACACCCTGGTGGCGGATCTTGAAAACCTTACCCAGGGCCGTATTGCGGTCCTGGCGTACAATCCGGAGGAAGTGGAGGAAGTCCGGGAGGGCAAGGAAAAGGTCCCGGTTTCTTTGGACCACGGCGCCTTTGTCAAAGGCTTTGAAGGGGTGGTTTTTTCCTACGGCGCTCCGCTCTACGGGACCATTGACCCAACGCCCTTTGTGGCATTCTTTTTTACGATTCTTTTCGGAATCATGTTCGGCGACCTGGGCCAGGGTTTTGTGCTTTTTCTGCTGGGTCTGCTTACGGGGAAACACGGCCTGCCGGTACTGCGGAGATTCAAGAAATATTCCACCCCCCTTATTGCGGTGGGCATCGCTTCTATGGTGATGGGGCTGCTCGACGGGGAAGTGTTCGCCAATGAGAATATCCTGATACGGCCGACCCGGTTCGTCACCGAGGCGCTCACCGGCAAACCCATGGACCGTATCCTGCACCTCATGCCGGAGAAGGGAAGCATCGATAAACTGTTTTACTTTTTCGGATTTACCATCGCGGTGGGTATCGTTCTCAATTCCATCGGATTAATTATCAATATTATTAATCAATGTACTCTGAAGAAATACGAAAAGGCCTTTTTCTCGAAAACCGGACTCGCCGGCGCCCTGTTCTTCTGGTACGCGATTTTCATCGCGGTGCGGATAATTCTGGGCGGCAGGTTTGTCACCTATGACCTGATCGGCCTTATCCTTCCGGTGGCGGTGATTTTCTTCGGTCCCGCGATCTGGCGTCTTATATCCGGGGAACGTCCGGTGATGGAGCACGGCTTTCTTGTTTTCGTTATGGAAGGCTTTGTGGAAGTCCTGGAAACGGCGTCGACCTATATTTCCAATACCGTCAGCTTCCTCCGGGTCGGCGCCTTCGCCCTTTCCCACGCGGTGCTATCGTTTATCGTTTTTTCACTCTCCGATATGGTGTCCCATATCGCGGGAGGCCCGGTGTTTTCACTGATCGTTATGATTATAGGAAACGCCGTAATTATCCTGCTTGAGGGAATGATCGTCGCCATTCAGGTTGTACGTCTTCAATATTACGAATTTTTCAGTAAGTTCTTTACCGAAGCCGGGGTTGAGTATAAACCATTCCGGTTTCGCAAGGAGGTCCAGTAATGAAACGGTTGATTCTAATTGTACTGCTCGCCGTGGTAGCGGTCTCGGGATCCATGGTGTTTGCCCAGGAAGCGGCGGCGGAGGCATCCGGCACGCCCGCGGCCAGCGGTTCCGTATGGAAATACTTCGCGGCGGCCCTGGCGGTGGGTATCTCCTGTATCGCCGGCGGTATCGCGGTCGGCCAGATCGGCGCCGCGGCCATGGGAGCCATGAGCGAAAACCCCGAGCTCTCCGGTAAGGCGCTGCCCTACGCGGGTCTCGCGGAAGGTATCTGTCTGTGGGGCTTCCTTGTAGCCCTGCTGATTCTGATATTCTGAGTACCGGATCCGGACCCCGTGGATTACTATTTTATCGGGGATGCGGAGCTGCTTACGGCCTTCCGGTTTGTGGGGGTGGAAGGCAGTTCCGTGGTAAATCCCGAAGAAGCCAAAGCGGCGTTTTTAAAAATTACCCAGGCCTATGACGGCACCGCCGGCACGGTTCTCCCGGGCGGTCCCGACTGCCGGGTACTCATCATAACCGAAGAGGTCGCCGACTGGCTGGGAGATGATCTTACCCAATGGCAGCTTTCCGGGCGATATCCGCTGGTAGTGGAAATCCCCGGATCCATGGGACGGCTGGAAGGCCGGAAAACGCTGGTGGATTCCATCCGGGAAGCCATCGGAATCAGGGTATAGCTTTGCACCGCTTCGGCCGTTTTCTGCATATACCCGGGAGTTTGTATTAGTTATGGAAGAATTGAAATCCACCGAAGCATTGGACAAGGAAATTCTCGAGGATGCCCGCAAGAAGGCCAGCCGAATACTGAAGTCGGCGGATGATACCGTCCGGAATTCCGCTGACAGCTGGGAAAAGAAGACCGAGAACTCCGTGGCGGAGCTTACCGGAAAATACCGGGACCGTACCGAGCAGGGCAGGGCGGAAATCATGGCGCGGCTTCCCCTGGATAAACAGCGCATCCGTTCGGAACGGGCGGAGAAACTCCTCTATGAAGCCATGGATACTTTTCTCTCAAAACTTTCCCGGGAAAAACTGCTTTCCATCCTGGAACGGGAACTTTCTTCCCGCTGCGGTGAACTTCCTGATACGGGACTCACGATACGCTACCGTCACATAGAAACCGGGGAAGCGGAATCCCTTTTGAAAAAGGTAATCCCCGGAAGGACCTGGACCGCGGCTCCCGAGGATCCCGCCTATACAAACTCGGGGACCTTTCCCGAAATCCAGGTGGATGGTCCGGATATCCGGATTATCGCCTCGGTGGACGGGGTGGAGCAGACCCTGCTGGAGGACAAACGGGCGGAACTCGCGGCGGCGCTGCTCGGTGAGGGGGCACTCAATGATTAACGGCAAGGTCAGGCGTATTTCGGGTCCCATTGTCCGGGCCGCCGGGCTCGGCGAAGCCGGCCTTTTTGATCTCGTTGAAGTCGGAGAAAAACGGATTATCGGAGAAATTGTCCGCCTTGAGCAGGACGAAGCCGTAATCCAGGTATATGAAGATGACACCGGTATGGAAATCGGCGCCGACGCTGTTTCCACCGGCCGGCCGCTGTCGGTACGCCTCGGCCCTGGACTCATCGGTACCATTTACGACGGAATACAGCGGCCCCTGGAACTGCTCTTCAACCAGAGCGGCGCCTTTCTCGATCCCGGTGCCCGGGGAGCGCCCCTGGATACGGCCAAAAACTGGCACTTTACCGCCGATCCGGAGCTTTCGGAAAAACTGAAAAAGGGCGAAACCGTAACCGTTTCCGGGGGGATGATCCTGGGCAGCGTGGCGGAGACCGACAGTATCCGGTGTAAAATCATGGTTCCTCCCAATACTAAAGGAGGCCGGCTCACGGAGCTCGTTCCCGACGGGGACTATACCTGTGACGCGGTGGTGGCCCGGACCGATAAAGGGGAAGAAATCCCCATGGCCCAGTGGTGGCCGGTCCGCAAACCCCGGCCCAGCGCCAAACGCCTCGGCCCTGATACGCCCCTGGTTACTGGCCAGCGGGTTATCGACGTGTTTTTCCCCCTTTCCAAGGGAGGGACCGCCGCCATCCCCGGTGGGTTCGGGACCGGTAAAACCATGACCCAGCACGCGGTGGCCAAATGGTGCGACGCGGACGTGATTATCTACATCGGATGCGGGGAACGGGGCAATGAAATGACCGATGTGCTCACGGAGTTCCCCGAACTCACCGACCCGAGGACGGGCCGGTCCCTGATGGAACGGACCATTCTGATCGCCAATACCTCTAATATGCCTGTGGCCGCCCGGGAGGTCTCGATTTACACCGGGGTGACCCTGGCGGAGTTCTACCGTGACATGGGCTACCACGTGGCCATCATGGCGGATTCCACCAGCCGCTGGGCGGAGGCTCTCCGGGAGCTTTCCGGCCGCATGGAGGAAATGCCCGCCGAAGAAGGCTTTCCCGCCTATCTGCCCACGAGGCTCGCGGAATTTTACGAACGGGCCGGCCGGGTGGAAACCTTTTCCGCGTCGGAAGGCTCGGTAACCATCATCGGCGCGGTTTCCCCGCCGGGTGGCGACTTTTCCGAACCCGTTACCCAGCACACCAAGCGGTTTATCCGGTGTTTCTGGGCCCTGGACCGGGAGCTGGCCAACGCCCGGCATTATCCGGCTATCAGCTGGATCGACAGCTATTCCGAATACGCCGAAGAGGTAAAGCCTTGGTGGGAGCGGGTCAGCGCCGACTGGGCAAAGGTCCGCCAGGAAGCCATGGATCTGCTCAAAAAGGAACAGCGCCTTTCGGAAATTGTCCGGCTTATCGGCCCGGACGCGCTGCCCGACGACCAGCGGCTCATCCTGCTGACCGCGGACATCATCAAGGACGGATTCCTTCAGCAGAATTCCTTTGATGATGTGGATATGTACTGCGCTCCGGTGAAGCAGGTCCGGCTCCTGGAACTCATCATGGAATTCCATGAACGGGCGGGGAACTGCATAAAACTGGGAGCCCCGCTTATCAAGATAACTTCCCTGCCCATCAGGGAAAAACTGAGCCGCCTCAAGAGCGTCGTTAAGAACGATGATCTCGCGGCGCTTTCGGATTTTGAACGGGAGATGAAGAATTCCCTGGATGAGCTGGAACGGAGCTACCGGACCAAGGAGGTCCTATGAGGGGCGTAGAATACCGGGGGCTTTCCCGTATCGAAGGTCCGGTGGTCATCACCGAACGCAGCAAGAATGTCGGATTCAGCGAAGTGGTGGCCGTGTACGACCGCGAAGGCGCCCGCCGGCTCGGCCGGGTCGTGGACATGAGCGAAAACTGGACCGCGATCCAGATTTTCGGGAGCAACACCGGACTTTCCGCGGAGGATTCCCGGGTGGAATTCCTGGGCCGCCCCATGGAACTCCGGGTCGGACCGGGACTGCTGGGCCGGATTTTCAACGGTCTGGGGGAACCCATCGACGGGTACGGGGAGATTTTTTCTTCCCAGCGGATGGACGTCAACGGCCTTCCCATCAACCCCTATGCCCGGACCTATCCCCGGGATTTTATCCAGACGGGAATTTCCGCCATCGACGGGATGAATACCCTTATCCGCGGCCAGAAACTGCCGATTTTTTCCGGCAACGGGCTTCCCCACAACAAGCTTGCCGCCCAGATTGTGCGCCAGGCGAAAATACGGAACGCCGACGAATCCTTCGTGGTGGTGTTCTGCGCCATGGGGGTCAAATACGACGTGGCCCGGTTCTTCCTGGATGATTTTGAGAAAACCGGGGTCCTGGCCAACGTGGTGGTATTCCTTTCCCTCGCGGACGCCCCGTCCCTGGAACGGCTGGTGGCGCCCAAGTGCGCCCTCACCGCCGCCGAGTACCTGGCTTACGAAAAGAATATGCACGTTCTGGTGGTCATGACGGACATGACCAACTACTGTGAAGCCCTGCGGGAGGTTTCGTCCATCCGGGGTGAAGTCCCAAGCCGCAAGGGCTATCCGGGATACCTGTACTCCGACCTGGCGTCCCTGTACGAACGGGCGGGAAAAATATCCGGTTCCACCGGATCCATAACCCAGATCCCCATCCTGACCATGCCCAACGACGACATCAGCCACCCCATACCGGATCTTTCGGGGTATATAACCGAAGGCCAGATCGTCCTCGACCGGGAGCTCACCCAGCGGGGCGTGTATCCGCCGGTCTCCGGGCTTCCCAGCCTTTCCCGGCTCATGAAGGACGGCATCGGCGAAGGCATGACCCGGGAGGACCACAAGGACGTCTCCAGCCAGCTCTTCGCCGCGTATTCCAAGGTAAAATCCATCCGGAACCTGGCGTCCATCATCGGCGAGGAGGAGCTGTCCGAAGGCGACAAGCGGTACCTTACCTTTGGTGAGAAATTCGAGCAGATTTTCCTGACCCAGGGCGAATTTGAGGACCGCAGCATCGAACGCACCCTGGATCTCGGCTGGCAGGTGCTTTCTGTCCTTCCCCGGGATGAACTGCTCAGGATCAAAAAGGAATATATCGAAAAATATCTCGATCCTATTCTTCAGAAAACCGGCGAAACACCGGATTCCGTGCCCGGAGGAACAGCCTAGCCATGGCCCGGGAATCCATCGCCCCCACAAAAAGCAATCTCATGCGGGTCAAGGAACGGCTCACCACCGCGGAGGAGGGGTATGACCTTCTTGAGCAGAAGCGGGAAATTCTCGTCATGGAGCTCATGCAGAAGGTTGAAGAGGTAAAGCTCCTCGAGCGGGAACTGGACAAACGGGTTTCCACCGCGTATCCGGCTATGAAGCGGATGCTCATCACCGTAGGCCGGGAACGGGCGGACCGTTTATCCCGGAACATCCATTATTCCTTCGATCTGCAGGAAAAACGGGTCACCGTGGCGGGAATGAACCTTCCCAGTCTTGAAGTTCAGCTCCCTGGGGCTGAATTAAAGTATTCCCCTGCGAATTCATTTGCAGAATGTGACGAAACTGTGTTAGAATTCTTTGAGTTAATGAAAATTCTCACAGAGCTCGCTGCCGTCAGAACCATAGCCTGGCGTCTTGCCCGGGAAGTCCGAAAAACCCAGCGGAGGGTCAACGCCCTTGAAAAAATGGTAATTCCTACGGCAAAGGACACCAAAGCGTATATTGAAGCGGCTCTTGAAGAAAAAGAGAGGGATTCTTTCTTTTCGAGTAAATTATTAAAGAGGAAGGCCGGTAAAGAATGATAAAGCCATTATTTTCCAACCTTGTCGTCGCTATTTCAGGCTCCGACGCTTCCATATTAGCTGCAAAATATGCCATAATTATGGCAAAACTGTACCGTTGCCGGCTTACGGCAGCGTACGTTGTGGATACCGCCACGATCAGGCAGCTTACCCTGAGCAAGATTTTCATCCAGGAAGAGAGCCAGGAATATGAACGGAGCCTGGAAGCCAACGGCGAACGGTACCTTTCCTTTGTTGAGGAGCTTGCCCGGGCCAAGGGTGTCAAGATCGAACGTGAAATGCGCCGGGGCGCGGTGTATACCGAAATTCTCGGTGTGGCGGATGAGAAAAAAGCGGACCTTATTGTACTCGGCGGATGGGAAAAAGACCGGAGCGCCCGGGATATCATTTCCCATTCCCACCGGGAGATAATGGTTAACGCCAAGTGTTCGGTGTTTCTTGTAAAAGAACCGAATGTAGATCAATTGTATAAACAGGCTTAATTTATGAGAATTGCAGTAATCAGTGTACCTTCGCAGCGGAAAGCCCCTCCGGATTACGTGGTTTCCCTGGCAAAGGGTATGGAATCCATGGGACACCGGGTGGATGTTATCGATGCCTGGACCGATGACGGTATGCGTCTTCCCGGGTATGAGTATATTGTTGTCGCCGCGGAACCGCTTTCTTTTTTCAGCGGAAAAATGCCGGAGGCTCTGACCAAGGTTCTTTCCGGCGGAAGCAGCCTGGGAGGCAAGAAAAGCGCGGCTTTTCTGAGAAAATCCGGTCCTTTCAGCGCAAAAGCCCTGACCAATCTTATGCGGGCCATGGAAAAGGAGGGCATGTACATCAACTGGAGCGATATAATCCTCAACGCCCCCCATGCAGAAGCCCTGGGCAAACGCATCGGTTCATAATACCGATAATCGTATAGGGACCTAAAACGCTGTGGAAAATTACTATACCATTCTCGGCATAACCCACGGCGCCGGCCCCGGTGAAGTTAAAAGAGCCTTCCGGGAGCGGGCGAAAAAGATCCATCCCGATGTTGCCGGCGAAACTGCCCATGGGGAGATGCGCAAACTCATCACCGCCTATGAGGTTCTTTCCGACCCTGAACGGCGGCAGGAATACGACCGGGCTTATGACCGTTTCGTAAAACCCCACAATTTTGATTACCGTGCCTTTCTTCGGGAACAGAAGGATGACCCCGAATGCCAGGCGAAGCTCATATTCTTCGATCTTCTCCATCTCGAGGAGGACGAAGCCCTGGAAATCTGGGATGCCCAGGGAGGACTCGGGTTTTCCATGGAGCAGTATCTGGAACGGGAAGACTGGATGGACTGCACCTTTATCCTCGCGGAGGAACTGGAAAAACGCAGCCGGTATTATGAGTCGTTCGTTCTGCTGGCCGATCTGGTGCGGGAGGAGCGGCGCAGACCGTACTTCCGGCATTTTATGCCCGAAGTGGAGATGTTCCTCAAGGAACTGGTACGGCTCAGGCTCCGCGCTTCCGTGGATGACGAAACCTATGTGGAAGCCATGGAAACGCTTCTGGAATTGGGGTTTCCCCGGCGTGACGAAGCGCGGTGGATGCGTTCCATGGCCGAAACCCTGGTAAAAATGGGGGAATCCGGCGCGGCCCGGGCGGTTCTGCAGGAAGCCCTGCAGCGGGATCCCTCATTGTCCAACGTGGTGCAGCTGAGACGTAAACTGAAAATTTAAGGATAGAAGTATGATTCGGCTGAAGAATGAAAAACAGATTGATGAAATCCGAAAGTCCTGCCAGATGCTTTCGGCCATGTATAAGGAACTGATTCCCCTGGTTCAGCCCGGTGTTACCACCCTTGAACTCGATCTCTGGGCCCAGGACTGGATAAAAAAGGCCGGTGGAAAACCGGCGTTTCTTGGTTACGGCGACAGATCAAACCCCTTTCCCGGGGCTCTGTGCATTTCGATTAATGAGGAAGTTATCCACGGTATTCCCTCAAAACGGAAAATCGCCGACGGAGACCTGGTTTCCATTGACAGCGGCATTGACCTTGGCGGGTATATCAGCGACCGGGCCGTTACGGTGGAGGCAGGGACTGTGAGCGAAGCGGCCCATAAGCTCAATACCGTAACCCGGGAATGCCTTTACAAGGGTATCGAAGCGGCAAAAGCCGGGGACCGGCTTCTCCAGATTTCCCGGGCCGTATACAACCACGCGGCTTCCGGCGGTTACGGTGTGGTGCACCAGTACTGCGGCCATGGGGTAGGGTTTGACGTTCATGAGGATCCTCAGGTCCCGAATTACCCTCACGGCCCCAACCCCCGGATGGTCCAGGGGCTGGTTATTGCCATTGAACCCATGATCAACCTTGGGACCGGGGATGTGGAACTGATGGATGACGACTGGACCGTGGTAACGGCGGACAGTAAACTATCCGCTCACTGGGAACATACCATTGCCGTCTTTAAGGATCATACGGAAATTCTGACGGAATAAACCGGAAAATAACAAACTTTTATTCCCCTGAACATAAAAACGTAACTTTTTCACGATTATTTTATTATTATATATGTAATGCCTGCGTTTGTGGGTAAAATTTATTTCGAGTATATTTAGTACAAACACAATTATGCATTATTTTCGACATTAGGAGCGTAGTTATATGAATTTAATGAAGAAACTGTCTTCAAAGAATTTTTTTGTCTTTAATTTAGTGCTTATTGGGGCTATTTTCGGGTTTTCCCTCGCTTTTCTTTCGTTTTCCTGTTCTACCCCCAACGCGAAGAAAACTGCCCAGGCCGAAGAAGCCCCGGTGGTTATTCCCGCTGACTCCCTGGCGGTAGCCGAACAGCTTCAGACAGCCTTCAGGTCGGTGGCCAATAAGGTACAGCCTTCGGTGGTGGAACTCAAGACCGTCTCCATCCGCAAGCAGCAGGTTCCGCGGTTTAACGGGATTCCCTGGGAATTCTTCTTCGGAAACCCCGACAGCGGGAGCCAGGAGCGGGAATTCCGTTCCCAGGGGCTTGGTTCCGGGATAATCGTACGGCGTGACGGCGATACCTATTACGTGCTGACCAACCAGCATGTGGTTGGGGACGCCACGGAAATCTCCGTAGCTACCAATGACGGCAACGAATACGCCGCGGAACTGATCGGCGATGATTCCCGGAAGGATCTTGCCATGGTTTCGTTTAAATCTTCCGAATCCTATCCCCTTGCGGTGCTCGGCGATTCCGATTCGGTCAGGGTAGGCGACTGGGCCATCGCGGTGGGAAATCCCCTGGGCTTTATGTCCTCGGTAACCATGGGTGTGGTCAGCGCCGTCGGCCGGACCGGCGGCCCCGCGGGGAATATCAACGATTTTATCCAGACCGACGCGTCGATCAACCAGGGGAATTCCGGCGGAGCCCTGGTAAATATCCGGGGTGAGGTTATCGGCATCAATACCTGGATTGCCAGCAATACCTCCGGCGGCGGTTCCGTGGGACTCGGCTTCGCCATTCCCATTAATAACGCTAAACGTTCTGTGGATGAATTCATCAATTCCGGCCAGATTAAATACGGCTGGCTGGGGGTTTCCCTCATGGACGCGGACCGGGATCTGCTGACCGCCCTGAATCTCACCGGCAAACGGGGTGCCTTCGCTTCCCAGGTTTTCCTGGGTTCCCCTGCGGACAAGGGCGGAATTATGCCCGGCGACTTTATCACACACCTCAACGGCACGGAAATGCGGAGCAGAGACCAGCTCGTGCTGGCTGTGGGCGAGCTGAAACCCGGAGAACGGGCTACCTTCAAGGTAATCCGTGACGGTGCGACCCGGGATATTGAGGTCAGGATCGAAGAACGGAACGACGAAGTCGCGGCGGAGAACAACAAGCTGTGGCCCGGGGTTTACGCGATCCCGCTTTCCGAATCCGTGCGGAGCAGCCTCAAACTCGATAACGACGCCAAGGGCGTATACGTGGCCGAGGTCATTGCCAAGAGTCCCGCCGCCATTATCGGACTCCAGCGGGGCGACCGTATTGTCGGAGTCAACGGGGAAGCGGCGCCGGATCTCGCTTCATTCTACAAGCTTCTGCGTGAAAAAGCTGACAAGGAAGTGTGGTTTGAGGTTATCCGGGGAGATTCCACCCTGGAAACCATGAAGTACAAGCGGTAATCCGCCGGTAATCCGCGGTAAATCCAAAAAAACCGGGACGAAAGTCCCGGTTTTTTATTGTTCCGATCGTACCTGTTCAGCGGGGCTCGTCCCACTGCGGAAGTCCAAGACCTCCGGGGTTGTACAGGAATCTGCCCTCCCGGATTGCGGCGATGCATTCCAGCTTTTTGTTTCCGCTGAAGCGTTTCCCTTCGCTGTCCGTATAACCGCAGCTGCCTTCGTGGAGCTTAAGTACCGTAATATCGGCGCAGCTCCCGGTATTCAGGGTTCCGAGTTCGGGGTGGCCGATGGCCGCCGCGGGCTTTACGGTTGTCCGGGCAATCACATCATCCAAAGGCAAACCCATGCTGAGGAATTTTGACATGACATGGGTGAGCCCGATGGCCGGGCCGGCGATATTGTCGGTATAAAGGTCTGTGGAAATGGTATCCGGAAAAAATCCCTGACGGCCCGCGGGAATGGCATTCCGGAAACTGAAACTCCCGGCGCCGTGTCCCAGGTCAAAGAGTATTCCTTTTTCCCGCGCTTCCAGGACGTAAGGTGCGATATGGCCGTCTGCTTCCAGAACCGGAATATGCCGGGCGAACACATGGGTATGAATGTCCCCGGGGCGCATCTTTTTGAGGAGCAGGTCCTCGTAGCTCCGTCCCGGCGCGGGCCATACATCGAACATTGCCGGCAGGCCGCATAACTCCGCCGCCTCCAGGGCTTTGTCCACGGATGTCCATGCCGGGTAGTGTTCCGTAAAGGGCGGCTCCGGGCGGTAATGGGCCGTCTTGATTCCGACGGCAATATCGGGGAACGCCGCGGCAAGTTCCGCCGCGATCCGGGAATGGAAGTTAGCCGGTTCCCGTTCCGTCTCCATGGAAAGCATACCGCCGGCCGCGATATTGACGAATGCCAGTATGCGGACCTTGGCCTTGTCGATAACTTCTTCCTTGAAATTGAAAAAATCCCGCCATCCGCAGGTTCCGGCGTCCACCGCGGTGGTGACCCCCTGCTGCGGCATGTGGGCGTCGGCATCGACACAGCGCAGGGTGTCGCTGCTGACCGGAAGTTTCTGGCATATATGGCAGTGCATGTCGATGAGTCCCGGCGTAACGATACAGCCCGATACGTCGATAACCGTTTTTCCCTTTGCATCGGGAATGGATCCCTGCACCGCGGCAATCCGGCCGTCTCGCACCGCCAGGTCCCCTGGGCCGGACCTGGCGTTTGCGGGATCGATAATCAATCCGTTTTTCAGAATCAGGTCAAAGGTTTCCGCACTGGCCATTTAAAATATCTCGGCTATCAGTTCCACTTCCACCGGAATATTCGTATTCGGAAGGTTGTGGGTACCCATCACGGTCCGGGCATGGTATCCCCGTTCCTCAAACACATCCGCCATAAGATCGGAAAAGCCGTCCATGACTTTGTCTATTTCATAAAAATCATTTCCCGCGTTCACCAGGGCGGTGGCTTTGACGATGCTCTTTACCCGGTCCAGGGTTCCCAGGTATTCCCGCATGGCATTGATCAGGATCGCCCCGCATTCCCGGGCGGCGGCGTATCCTTCCTCGGGGGTCAGGTCTTCCCCGATTCTGCCGCGGAATACCGGTTTCCCGGTGATCTGATCCTCCGGTCCGTGGCCGGAAGTATACAGAATATTCCCGATCTGGCGCAGTACCACCACGGGTTTCCGTTTCCGGTACCCAAAAACCGCTTCCCTGCCGTCGGGCAAAGTATACTGGTTCCGTAAACTCATAGGGTCTCCTTTGAAAACCGCCGGATATCCGGGGTTCAGCGCAGCTTGATAATGCAGTCCACCGCCACAGGAACATTCATGGGCAGGCTGTATGCGCCCATGGCCGAACGGGCATGCATGCCCCGTTCACCGAATACTTCGAGCATCAGGTCGGAAAAACCGTTCACCACCGCGGGCTGCCCCGAGAAGTCTCCGCCGCTGTTTACCAGGCCCAGCACCTTTACGATACATTCAACCCGGTCGAGATCCCCGATGTAATCGGTTAGACACGCCAGGGTATTGATTCCGCAGCGGCGCGCCGCGTCGTAGCCCTGCTGTTCGGTTAGATCCGTACCAACCCTGCCGGTGTAAACCGGGGTTCCGGCATCGTCCAAGGGCAGCTGCGCGGAAACATACAGGAGGTCACCCGCCTGTTTTACCGGAACGGTTCCTTTTCCCCGGCGGTCCTTTTTAGGGAGGGTTATGCCAAGCTGTTCAAGCCTTTTTTCCGTCTGTCCCATTTGGTACTCCTTTATTTATTCAAGTGTATTGTCAGGTCCGTACTGCCCTCAGGGAATTATTTCCGGGACGGTTCATCCACGGTGTCTCCCGGTATCAGCTGGGTCTCGTACGTTTTGGTGAAGGGTGTTTTGACCTTGCCTTCAAGGATGTCGGTAAGTATGGTGATGCTGTCCTTTCCCATTTCAAAAAGCGGCTGTTTGATACTGGTAATCGCGGGCCCGCTGTACCCGTCGTCAAACAGCTTCTGGTTGTCAAAACCAATTACGGAAAGATCCTCCGGTACGGAAAAACCGAGACTTTGGACGCCCATGATTACCTGGGTCGCGATCCGGTCGTTGATGGCGAAAACCGCGGTGGGCCTGGCCTCCGGGGGGAGCTGCATCATTTCCCGGGCCGCTCCGTAGGCGGCTGAATAATCCGAATAAATATTTTTGATGTCGTTCTGTCCAATGGGAAATCCGTATTTCTGCATTACCTGGGTATACCCGTTAAACCGCTCCAGATTGACTTTCTTGTTGGGATCGCCCATAAAGAGGGCGATGCGCCGGTGGCCCCGGGCGATAAGATGCTCCACGGCGTTTTTTGCACCCTCAAGGTTGTTGACCAGAAGCTGGTTGACCCTGATGTCCTCAAAGTTGTTTTCAATCAGGAGAAAGGGGAAGTTGACCGAGGCGAGGTGTTCTATGATCGGGCGGTCCGTAAAAAGGGTGCCGTACAGAATAATTGCGTCGGAAATACCGTTGGTAAGAAACTGAATGTACCGGTCCCGGTATTCCTGCTCCTGCCCGAGGCTGCAGAAAATAACGCTCCGTTCGGATTTCGCGGCGGAATCCTCGAATCCCCGGATAAGATTGAAAAAAAACGGATGATGGAGATTGCGGAGCAGTACCGCGATAGCCCCTGCCTGCCGCCGCACCAGGGAACGGGCTGCGTGGTTGGGGAAGTAATTCATATCCTTTATTACCCGCTGAACCCGCTCCCGGATTTCCGGAGAGACATTATGGGCGCTGTTGATTACCCGTGAAACCGTTGCGGGGGAGACATTCGCCATCCGGGCGACTTCTTTTACCGTTACCATACCAGCATCCTATCAGTCCAGTGTACATGTGAAATCGTTTTACTGAATTCAGTTTATCATAGGGATTTTAACCTGGCAAGGTAAAGATACGACAAAAATCGCCGGTATGGTAAATCGTTTTCTTGATATATAGAATTTTAAAAATACTTTCGGAATAATTTTACATAATTCTTCTTTTCTTTAAAGAAATAATAACTCTATATATAATATATAAATACCTTAATACTTTTAAATATAATCATTGAAAATATAAAATCAGATAAAAAATTGTTGCATTACCCAGGGTATCATGGTATGATTCCTAGCATAAAATCTGTGAAAACGTTTTACCGGAAAAGGTAATTCATTGAATTCTGCCCTGGAATTAGCCCGGGACAGGAATATGAAGGAAATTCAATTTTTTGGAGGAGATTGTTATGCGCAGAAAGATGTTTTATGCAGTGATTGCACTGGCTGCGGCGGTTGTTCTGGTAACCGGATGCGGGAACAAATCCGCTGCGGGCGGCAAGCAGGTTACCATCACCTTTTGGGACGGCAACTGGAACGAAGAAACTTTCCCCAGGCTGCAGCAGATGTGGAATGAGAAATATCCCGATATAAAACTGGTCGGCGAATACCAGATTGACCAGGGAATGTTTGACAAGTATATGCTGTCCATGCAGAACGGCACCGCCCCCGATGTGGTAGCCTGCGCCCTTGACTGGGTAACCACCCTGGGAAACGCCGGTCTTCTGGCTCCTCTGGATTCGTATATTGCCGCGGATTCGGTGGATACCTCCCGCTACGTTCCGGGGGCGATCAAGGCTTCAACCATAGGCGGCAAGCTGTACGGACTGCCTTTCCGCAGCGAAACCTACGGTCTTTTCTATAATGTGGATCTCCTCAGGGCGGCGGGTTATTCCGAAGCACCCAAAACCTGGGACGAAACCGTGGCCGCTGCCCGGGCCGCGACAAAGGGCGATGCCGCCGGATATGGAGTATGCGGAACGAACTTCGGCAACTTCTCCTTCCAGTACATCACCATGCTGCGTTCCTCCGGCGGTTCGATCCTGACCCCGGACAACAGCAAGTCCGCCCTGGATTCCCCGGTGGCAATACAGACCGCCGAGCTGTACCGCCGGCTGGCTGATTACGCCCCCGCGAGTATGCTGGAAAATGACAATATCGCGAACCGGACCCTCTTTGCCAGCGGCAAGGTCGCTATGTACATGTCCGGGATTTACGATGTTCCGGAAATTCAGAAGGCAAACCCGAACCTGAATTACGCCTGCGCCATGGTCCCCACCGCCAACGGGGCTACCAGGAAAACCATCCTGGGCGGATGGTCCGTGGCTATCCCTGAGAGCAGCAAAAACAAGGACGCCGCCTGGAAATTCGTTGAGTTTATCACCAGCCCCGAGGTCGCGGCGATTTATTCCAACACCTTTACCGGGACCGGCGCTCCCGCGGAACGGTTCGCCGGCTACGACCGCAGTATTGTGCAGCCCCACGCGGACGCTCTCCAGTACGCCGAAGCCCTTCCCGCGGTGGGACCCATCGTCGGAATCCGCCAGGCTATATTCAACAATCTGCAACTGGCCCTTTCGGATACCGAAACTCCCAGGGCCGCTATTCTCAAAGCTTCCGACGCGGTGAACAAACTGCTGTCGGAAAATTAATTCAATAGACCGTGCCGTTCCTCCGGCGTCACAAGCCGGAGGAGGGTGTGGTTTTCTGCGGGGAGTTGCATGGATGAAGCTTAAAAAAATTACCCGGTCGGGGGTACTGTACGTTGTACCGGCGATGCTTATCATTGCCCTGGTAATGCTGTACCCCCTCATCTATACCCTGGTTATGGGATTTTTCAAAAATACCCTTCAGATGCGGACCCCTGTATTCGCGGGATTTTCCCAGTATTTCAAGCTCTTTAACGATGAGGTCTTTATCAAGTCCATCGGCAATACCGTGGTCTGGACCGTGGGCAGTGTTTTTCTGCAGTTCGTTCTGGGCTTTATGGTGGCCATGCTTCTGCACCAGCCCTTTGTTAAATTTAAAGCCCTGCTCAGGATCCTGCTCATGGTGCCGTGGGTGCTTCCCAGCATCATCGGTTCCTCAGTCTGGAAATGGATGTACAACGCCGATTACGGGATTATCAATTTTCTCCTGAAATCCCTTCATATAATTGATTCCAACCGCACCTGGCTTTCGAATCCGAAAACCGCCATGGCGGCGGTGATCGCGGTCAACGCGTGGAAAATGTTTCCCTTTGTTCTTCTCATGATTGAGGCGGCGCTCCAGGGAGTTTCAAAGGACCTGAAGGAAGCCGCCATTATCGACGGCAGCGGCAAACTGGGTATTTTCAGGAATGTTACCTGGCCGTCCATCGCGCCGGCGTGCTATTCGGTGCTGCTTCTCCTGATGATCTGGACCCTGAACGCCTTTACATTTGTCTACAACCTGACTCTGGGCGGACCGGCCCATGCCACGGAAGTAATGGCTATGTTCATCTACAACAAGGCATTCACGCAGTTTGATTTTGGTATGGCGTCCGCGGCAAGTACCATTCTGTTTCTGCTGTCCATATTTGTGAGCATCTTCTATATCAGGATGACCAAAAAGAACGAGGAGATCTGACATGCTGAAGAAACGGAATATACCTTGGCAGGTTATTACCTATTTGATACTGCTCTTCATGATTTTTATTGCGGTTTTCCCGTCAATATGGATGCTGTCCACATCGATAAAACAGACCACCGAACTCTATGATATTCCGCCGGAGATCATTCCCGATGAGCCGACCCTGGCGAATTACGTGAACGTGCTGAGCACCCCGAAGATGTACATGGCGTTCCTCAACAGCGTAATCGTGACGTTTTTCGTGGTGGTCATCACCCTGTTCCTGGCGGTTCTCGCGGGGTACGGCCTGGCGCGCTATAAATTCAAAGGTTCGCGGTACGTAAAAATTGCCATGCTTCTGGGCCAGATGGTGCCGGGGGTGGTGCTCATCATTCCGCTGTACTTTCTCTTTACCAGACTAAGGCTCCTGGATACTCTCTACGCCCTGATTATCGCCGATCTTGCCCTTACCATACCCATGGGTGTGGTTATGCTCAGCGCCTTTTTTCTTACGGTTCCCCGGGAACTGGAGGAAGCCGCGAAGATTGACGGAACGACGGAAATCGGCGCGCTCTTCCGGGTGGTGCTGCCCATCGCCAAACCGGGAATTATCTCGGTGGCGATTTACACCTTTATCCACGCCTGGGAGGAATTCCTCTTTGCCCTGAATCTCACCTTGTCGAGCAGAACCCGGACACTCCCTATCGCGATCAGTACCTTCGCGGGGGAATTTTCCGTGGACTGGGGATCGACCATGGCCGCCGCGGCGGTGGTAGCCCTTCCGGTGCTTGCCATTTTCCTGCTCTGCAACCGGTACTTTGTCCAGGGCCTTTCCGAAGGCGCGGTGAAGGGGTAGGGGCATGATTATACTCATAACCGGCGCGAACCGGGGGCTCGGCCTCTGCCTCGCGGCGGAAGGGCTCAGGCGGGGCCACAGGATTATCGCCTGCTGCCGTTCGCCGTCGGCCGAACTCGCGGCACTGACGGAACAATATCCCCGGGAACTGGCTGTTCTGACTATGGATGTGGCCAGTGAGGAATCGGTACAAGCCGCCGCCGGAGAGCTGGCGGCCCTGACGGACCGCGTGGATGTGATCATCAACAACGCCGCGGTTCTTCTGGAGAGCAAATATTTTGAAGGGGACCCTCTGACGGATCTGCCCCTGGCGGATTTTGAAACAACCATGAATGTTAATATCCTGGGGCCGATCCGGGTACTCCATTACTGCGCGGAGTTTCTGTACCGCAGCGGAAAGCCCATGATACTCAACATCACCAGTGAAGGGGCGGCGCTGAAACCGGCGGGTTCCCATTACATCGCCTACTCGGTTTCAAAGTACGGCCTCAACATGTTTACCCAGAAAATCCGAAACTATTTTACGGAAAAAAGAGGGTGCTTCCCGGTAAAAATCTTTATGGTACATCCGGGCAGAATGAACACGGTCATGGGTGTGGAGAATGCCCAGATAGAGCCGGAAATACCAGCGGCGGGGATTCTGGATATCATCGACGGCATCACCGCGGTCCCGGATATGACTGTTCCCTTTATTGATTACAGCGGCAATCCCATGCCGGACCATTATATCCCGTAAACCGGAGGCAGGAATTGGACAGCAAACAACCGGATTATTCAGAAACCCTGAATCGGGTCAGCACAAACTCAAAGCCCTCGGAGCTGCGGATCACGGATATCAAGATCTGTAAGGTCGACCTGCCGCCCTGGGGCAGCCATCTCGTAAAATTCGAAACCAACCAGGGAATTTCCGGGTTCGGGGAAATGCGGGACGGCGCCAGCGCTACCTACCTGAAGATGCTTAAAAGCCGTCTGGTCGGGGAGAATCCCTGCGACGCGGACCGGCTCTTCCGCAAGATAAAACAGTTCGGCGGGCCGTCGCGGCAGTCAGCCGGGGTCTGCGCCGCGGAACTCGCCCTCTGGGATCTCGCGGGAAAGGCCTACGGCGTGCCGGTGTACCAGCTTATCGGCGGACGCTTCCGGGATGAAGTCCGGCTTTACGGGGATATTCATATTGAAGACGGCCGTTTTACCGGGCGGCTTATGGACCCCAAGGATGTCGGCGCCGTGCTTAAAGGCTATATGGACCAGGGCTTTACGGTGCTGAAAATCCTGAGTGTGGAACTGCTCACCGCCAAGGAAGGAAACTGCGGCGGTCCTCTGGATTGGGTGGAGCGGCTCCGGGCCGCCGAGGAACGGGGCCGAAAGGTAGCTCTGGCGGGCGACCGGGCGGCAACAGCCAAGGCCAACGCGGAGCTGTACGATTTCAACAAAATCGCCCATCCCTTTACCAATATGCACATTACCGAACAAGGGCTCGACGAACTTGAAGCGTACGTCGAACAGGTCCGTTCGGTGATCGGATACAAGGTTCCCCTGGCTATCGATCATTTCGGCCACTTCCCCCTGCCGGACATGGTAAAAATCGCCCGGCGCATGGAGCGATTCAACCTCGCCTGGCTGGAGGATTTGCTGCCGTGGTACCTTACGGACCAGTACAAAGTATTGAAGCAGTCGACCACGGCACCCATCGCCACCGGGGAGGACATGTATCTGGCCGAAAGTTTTGAACCGCTCCTTGCCGCGGGTGCCCTGGACCTGGTGCATCCCGACATCCTGACCTCCGGGGGAATCCTGGAAACGAAACGCCTCGGGGATCTGGCTGCGAAATACGGAGCCTCCATGGCGGTCCACATGTGTGAAAGCCCCATCGCGAGCACCGCCGCCGCCCATATGGCGACGGCAACGGAGAATTTCTTCGCCCTGGAATACGACGCATTTGACTCGCCCTGGTGGGAGGATCTCATTATCGGCCCGGCCCGGCCGCTGGTACAAAACGGATTCATCCGGGTAAGCGACGCGCCGGGACTCGGAATCGAAGCCCTCAACGAAGATCTTATCCGGGAGCACGGACCGATAAAAGAAAAAAATATCTGGGTATCCACGGACGACTGGAACGGAGAATCGTCCCTGGACAGGATCTGGAGCTGATCCGTGGGAAACTCCATGCGCCTCGCCTTCGGACAGATCCGCAGGGTTGACCGGGAAACCATGACGGACGCCCGGCAGCTCGGAATCGACCGGGTCCACTTCAATCTTCCCTTTGACCTGCCCGCGGAAAAGCGGTGGGAGTATGAGGATCTTCTCAAGTTTCGGGAGGCGGCGGACCAATACGGCGTAATTGTGGAGGGCATGGAAAACCTGCCCATCCGGTTTTACGACAAGGCCATGCTCGGCGAAGAGGGGCGGAATGAGCAGATAGACAACGTCTGCGAATCCATCCGGAATCTCGGGCGCGCGGGCATCCCGGTGCTGGGGTACCATTTTTCCCCGAGTTTCGTGTGGCGTACCAGCAACAGCGCACCCCTGGGCCGGTACGGCGCCAAGGTGCAGGCCTTTGACCTGGCTTTGCAGGAACAGGGGATCGACGACATGGACGACTTCGGCCAGCGCCGGGACGTGCCGGTTCCCGACGTGGAATTCCTCTGGGAGAATTTCGAGTATTTTATGAAGCGGGTTCTGCCCGCGGCGGAAGAATACGGTGTGACCATGGCGCTGCATCCCGATGATCCCCCTGTTCCGCAGTTATCGGGAATCGCCCGGATGTTCATCGATTTGGAAAGCTACAAACGGGCGGACGAGCTCCTGCAAAGTAAAAACTGGGGGCTGCTGTTCTGCATCGGGACTTTTTCCCAGATGCCCGGCGGGGCGAAGAATATTTTTGAAGCCATCGAGTATTTCGGTCCGAGAAAAAAACTCGTGTATGCCCACATGCGCGACGTCCGGGGGACGGTTCCGAAATTCCATGAATGTCTCCTGGGGGAGGGGAATTTCGATCCCTTTGAAGTCATGTACGCCCTGATGCATTCGGGGTTTGACGGTTTTTTGCTGAGCGACCACGTCCCGGCTATCGAAGGGGATACACCCTGGGGCCACCGGGCACGGATCAACGATACGGCGTATCTCCGCGGCCTCATGGAGGCGATAGATAAAATGGAAAACAAACAGGAAAGGATAAAGCAAAATGAGCAGACCATTGGATGATGTTTCGATTTCCCAGATCGGGTTTATTGTGGCGGATGTGGAAAAAACAAAGCAGGAAGTCGCCCGCTTTCTGGATGTGCCGGTCCCGCCGACGGTTTCGAGCGGAGAATATTCGGTGACCCAAACCGTGTACAAGGGAAAACCCGCCCCCGATGCCGAATGTTTTATGGCGTTCTTTTATTTCGGGAATCTGCAGGTTGAGTTTATCCAGCCCAATGAGGCGCCTTCGGTCTGGCGGGACTTTCTGGAAACCCGGGGAGAGGGCATCCACCATCTGGCTTTCAATGTAAAGGGTATGACGAAATACATTACCAATCTTGAAAATTTCGGTATGACCATGGAGCAGAAGGGGGAGTACCGCCGCGGCAACGGACGGTACGCGTATTTCAACGCCTGTGATTCCCTTAAGACCTTTATTGAGCTGCTTGAAAGCGATGAGGCCTAGGAGGCGTGAAGTATGAAACGGCTGGTATTTCCTGAGAATTTTGCCTGGGGCGCCGCGTCGGCTTCCTACCAGATAGAAGGGGCTGTCCGTCAGGACGGCCGGGGCGAATCCATCTGGGACCGGTACTGTTCGGTTCCCGGCAATATCGCCAACGGAGACACTGGGGACGTTGCCTGCGACCACTACAACCGTTTCCGGGAGGATGTGGCCCTCATGAAGGAGATGGGCCTCAAGGCGTACCGGTTTTCCGTGGCCTGGCCGCGGGTAATCCCCGGCGGCGCCGGGGCCGTCAACACCAAAGGTCTGGACTTCTATTCCCGCCTGACCGATGAACTCCTGGCGGCGGGCATTGAGCCGTATCCGACACTCTACCACTGGGACCTGCCCCAGGCTATGCAGGACATCGGCGGATGGGCGAACCCGGATATGCCGGGGTATTTCCTTGAATACGCCAAAGCCGTCATGGACTGCCTCGGCGGCCGGGTAAAGCACTGGATGACGTTAAACGAACCCTACTGCGCCGCATTCCTGGGAAACTACGAAGGACGGCAGGCGCCGGGGCTCCGGGATTTTTCTACCGCCCTCCGGGTGGCGTATTACCAGTATGTCGGCCACGGCCTGGCGGTGCGGTACTTCCGGGAAAGCGGACTCCCCGGGGAGATCGGTATCGCCCTCAATCTTATGGGCCGGCTGCCTCTTTCGGACTGCCCCGCAGACCGCGATGCCGCGAAACGGGCCGACGGCTATCTCAACCGCTGGTTCCTGGACCCGATCATCCGGGGTACGTACCCGGAGGATCTGGTGCAGTGGTACACGTCCAAAGGTGTGGTCCTTCCGCCGTTCAAGGATGAGGATCTCAAGCTGATGTCCCAGAAACTCGATTTCATCGGCCTCAATTACTATAACGATTTTTACGTCAAAGACGCTCCCCAGGTCTGGCCCACGGGATTCAAAATTGAAAATCCCCGGTTCGTTCCGGTGAACGACCGGGACTGGCCTATAACCGAACAGGGTTTCACGGATATGCTGCTCCGCATGAAAAACGAATACGGCATAGACCGGATACTGATCACCGAGAACGGAACCGCCACCAATGAGGTGGAAAACGTGGATCATGCCGTGGAAGATCCCCAGCGGGTGGACTACCTTAAGCGCCACATTGCCGCCATGCACAACGCCATGGAAGCGGGGGTCAATGTGACCGGATATATGCAGTGGTCCTTCAGCGATAATTTTGAATGGGGCTTCGGCTACAACAGCCGGTTCGGGCTTGTGTATGTTGATTTTAAAACCCAGAAACGGATTATCAAGCAAAGCGGGAAATGGTACTCCGGGCTCATAAAAAACAACGCCCTGGAATTATAGGTTTCCGGTACTGGAGAGGTATATGGCGGAGGGAATACGGAAGGTAAAGACCGCGGTGGTAGGCTGCGGGGTTATCAGCGATATCTATCTGGAGAATATGGCGTCGGTTTTTTCCGTCCTTGAGACAGCCGGCTGCTGTGATCTCAACCGTGACGCCGCGGAACGGACATCCCAAAAATACGGGATCCCGGTTCTGACCATGGAGGAAATTCTCAATAATTCTGAAATAGAACTCGCGGTAAACCTCACCACCCCCGGCGCCCACTATCCGGTAATTAAGGAACTTCTTTCCGGCGGCAAACACGTGTATACCGAAAAACCCCTGACCGTTTCTTTAAATCAGGCGGAAGAACTGCTGGCATTGGCCGGCGAAAACAAACTGCTCCTGGGGGCCGCGCCGGATACGTTCCTCGGCGCCGCGGCCCAGACCGCCCGCTGTATCGCGGACAGCGGCATCATCGGGGAGATCACATCCTGCTCCGCGGCGCTCAACCGGGACGGCGGCTGGATGGCGGAGAAATATCCCTATACCGCCAAACCCGGGGGCGGCATTGCCACCGATGTGGGAATCTACTATATAACCGTCCTGCTCAGCATTTTGGGGCCCGTTACGGAGGTTTCAGGTTTTTCTGAAACCTTCAGGCCGGAGCGGACTCATTACCATCTGGCCCGGCCCGACTTCGGCGGGAAATTTACCATAGAAAGCGAGAACCTTGTAGCCGGCAGTTTCCGCTTCGCCGGCGGTGCCCTCGGGACAATTCATTTAAACGCAAACAGCATTCAGAATGAACAGCCCCAGCTTATCCTCTACGGGAGCGAGGGTATCCTGTACCTTCCGGATCCCAACCGATTCGGCGGGGAAGTACGGGTCCTCCTTAAGGGCCAGAATGAACCCTTTGTGTTTCCCCATACCCACGGATTTTCCGGCAACAGCCGCGGCCTGGGAGCGGCGGAGCTGGCCTGGTCTCTGCGCAGAGGCCGGCAGCCCCGGGCAAGCAAGGAAATGGCTTATCACGGGCTGGAGCTTCTCCTGGGGCTTGATCAAAGCAGCCGTACAAAGACATGGTATACCATGAAGTCAACCTTTGAACGGCCGGCGCCGCTTCCCCGGGGATATTTGGGACCCGAGTATTCCAATTCAAACCCTGAGGCGAGCCTTGCCGTTTAAAGGGCTTCTTCCCTGTATACTATGAAAACGGAGTGATGTCTTTTATGGAAGATTATCTTAAAAAATTCGGTATAACCCCCTATATCAATGCCCACGATACCCTGACATTGTACGGCGCCAGCAGGATGGCCCCCGAAACCCGGACAGCCATGTCCCAGATCTCGGAATGTTTCGTTGACCTCCTTGAGCTGCAGCGGATTCTGGGGCGTCAGATCGCCGGCCTCACCCGGAATGAGGCGGCCTACATCTGCGGCGGCGCCGCCGCCGGGGTCCAGCTGTGCGCGGCGGTCTGCATCGCTCAGGGTGATGAATTTATATACCGCGGCCTTCCAAGTACCCGGGACGCGCCGGATGAATTTATCGTCATGCACGGCCAGCATATCTGCTACGATAAGGCTATCGAGGGCGCGGGCGGCAAAATACGCCTGGTGGGGGACGCCGATACGGTCCGGGAAAATGATCTGCGCCGGAGCATTGGTGAAAAAACCGCGGGGCTTTTTTATTTTCCCGCGATTAACTTTGTCCGGGCAAGCCTCGGCCTGGAAAAAACTATTGAAATCGCCCATGAGGCGGGGATCCCCGTGGTTGTCGACGCCGCCGCGCAGCTTCCTCCGGCGGAAAATCTTTGGAAATTCACGGAGATGGGAGCGGACATGGTGATCTTCAGCGGCGGCAAGACCCTATCCGGCCCCCAGGCCAGCGGGCTCATTGTGGGCAGACAGCGGTACATCGACGACTGTATCCGTTTCGGATCCCCCAACCACGGGGTGTGCCGGGCGTCAAAGGCTTCCCGGGAAGATATGATCGGACTCCGGGTGGCGGTGGAGAATTATCTGGCCATGGATCACGGCGAAAACAGCCGGCGGCTGTCGGCCATGGCTGACCGGATAATCGGCGCGCTGAAGGAATTTCCTTTTATTGAACCCCGCCGGGTGGAACACGGCTCCGTAGGGCAGCCCTATCCCCGGGTATTTGCGGTTCTGTCTCCGGGGTATTCCAGCGCGGAATTGGCGGCCCGGATGAAGGAACGGCGGATCTTCACGGGAAGCGACAGTATGGAGAACGCCCTGATTATCAGTCCCCAGAACCTGACCGACGAAGAATGTGCTATTGTTATCGCGGCCCTCACGGATATCTGCAGAAAAATGAAACAGGAGTCATGATGAAAACCAATGATACCGTCAACTGGGCCCTGGTAGGGACCGGAAATATCGTGAAGAAATTCCTCATAGGCCTCCGGGCCGCGGAGGGAGCCCGGGCCGCTGCGGTGGTTTCCCGGTCACAGGATACGGCGGACCGCTTTGCCCGGGAATTCAATATCCCCCGGGGTTACGGCAGTTATGAGGAAATGCTCGCAGATCCGGAAATCGACGCCGTGTACATTGGCACTCCCCATTCGACCCACCGGGATTACGCGGTCAAGGCTTTTGAGGCGAAGAAGGCGGTACTCTGCGAGAAGCCGGTCTGCATCAATGCCGGTGAAATGGCGGAGATCATAGCCTCCGCCAAATCCAACGGGGTATTTTTTATGGAAGCCATGTGGACCCGTTTTCTGCCGGCGGTGGCAAAGGTACGGTCCTGGCTCGAAGACGGCCTCATCGGGGATGTAAAAATGGCGGAGGCCTGTTTCGGGTTTACGGTTCCCTGGAATCCCGAGGGCCGGCTCCTCAATATCAACCTCGGCGGCGGGGCGCTCCTGGACGCTGGGGTCTATCCCATTTCATTCGCCTCAATGGTATTCGGCGGCGGAAAACCGGAGACCGTATCGGGACTGCTGTCCTTCGGTGAAACCGGTGTGGATGAGCAGTTTACCGGAACAATCTCCTACGGCGGCCACCGGATGGCCGCGGTGAGCGCCGCGATCCGGACAACCATGGTCAGCGACGCCTGGATCTACGGAACCCTGGGCCGGATCCATCTGCCCGATTTTGTATTCGGACGGAGTTCTTCGCTTATTATTGACGGAAAATATATCCAGCGGTGTGAGCCCGATTTTATTTCCAACGGATATAATTACGAAGTTGAAGAGGTCCAGCGCTGCCTCAGGGCGGGCCAGACAGAAAGCCCCGTAATGCCTCCGGAGGAATCCCTGCGTATCATGGAAACCATGGATGCGGTCCGTTCCCGGTGGGATTTCCGTTACCCCTTTGAATAGGCGCCTGTTCCCTCCATGCTGTTGTTATACCGCTTAATCAGCATTAACGTATGAGACCATTGACCGATAGAAATTCAAGTACTTCCTGCCACAGGGTACCTGCAGGATATACAAAAACAGCAGCACCGCAGCATGGTGTCATACCAGTACCATGGGGTGCTGTCGGGTATGGGGTATGAGCGACTTTCGAGGCCGCAGGCCGACACGGCGCCATACCCCATACCCAACAGCAGGACCCCTAAACCTGGCAATAACCATGCTGCGGTGCTGAGTACTTTGAAGTGACCACATGCAGACACCCTGGATTCAGTATGATTGATATATTTTCCGTCTCTATAGTACAATTAGAACATGAATAAGGAATTTCTTCCCTATGACGTGGTGCGGAACAACGCACTCAAAATGGCACACCGGATCTACCGGGACGGATTTATCCCCGATGTCATATATGTTTCCCTCCGGGGCGGGGCGTACCTGGGCAATGTGGTAAGCGAATATTTCAAGATTGTCCGCCGGGGTGAGCGGCCGGTGTATTACGCGGCGGTGGTCGCCCGGTCCTATACCGATATCTGCCAGTCCGAGCAGATTATGGTGGAAGGCTGGACTTACGCGCCGGACCATCTCCGGATCGGGGACAAGGTACTGCTGGTGGACGATATCTACGATACCGGCAGAACCATCAACCACCTCGCGGAAATAATCCTCAGCAAAGGTATCCCGCGGAAGGACCTCAAGGTGGCGGTCCACGATTACAAATACTTTTTTGACAAGGAAGAACAGCTTCCCATCCAGCCTGATTACTGGTGCCGGAAGCATGAATTGTCGGTCAAGGATGAGGATTCCTGGATTCATTATTTAAGCCACGAACTGGTCGGACTTACGGCGGAAGAGCTGGACCGGCACTACTACAAACACGATCCGGACCTTAAGCCGATCCTCGATAAAATAAACTGAGGAGTACCATGGTATACCGGAAAATCGCAGGCGGTCTGCTGCTGGGTTTGATTCTCGTCTGTTCCCTCGCCGGCCAGGCTCAGGAAGGATCCCTGATTCTAACCAACGCCGCGGGAGGGCTGTACGCTGATGACCAGACCTTGTGGTTTTCGGTACCCGCCGGTGAACGGATCAGGCTGGTCCTGAACGGCGCCGAATCCTACCGGGGAAACGGGCCGGCTTCAATCACCCTCCGGAGTGATCCCGGGGAAGAAACGGTTTACCGGCTCCAGGCGGAACGGCGTTCCGCCCTTCCCGATGACGCGGTCCTGGACGCGCGGAGTTTTCTTATTGTCATTGACAAGAAGCCTCCAGCTTCTCCGGGAATACGGCCCTTTATAGACGCTGAAGGCCTGATCCGGTTCACCTGCACCCAGGAAACCGGTGCCCGCACAGCGGCGTATATCGACTCCGGCGGAAGTCCGGAATACATAGACGACCTTGGAGCCGCGGCGCTTCCGCCGCTTTCCTATTCCGCGGTTGTCTGGGCCGTTGACGGCGCCGGGAATTGTTCAGAACCCATGCCGTTCTTTTTCGACCTTCCCCCGGTGCGGGTGGCGAACCCCGTTTCCGGTGAGTGGGCCAATCCTCAGCGGCTGGTGATTCACAACCTGAACGGGCGTACCGTTTTCTGGACGAGCGACGGAAGCGATCCCCTGGGTGAAGGCGGTATTCCGTACACAACCCCGGTTCTTATAGAAGCCCTGGGCCAGGTGGAACTCCGTATCGCCGTCTGCCATGAGGATGGCCGCATCGAGGAAGAATCGGTTACCTACACGGTAAATCCCTTCGCTTCCGAGCGGCGGCTGGAGCAGGACCCCTTTCTCAAACGGCTGAGATCCCTGGAAGAACGGGATATTTCCGATGAAACTTCAGTACCCATAATACCGGAATATACCTGGTCGGTGGGAGGCCGTCCGGTGTTTCCCGGCGGCTCCGATGTCAGAATCAGACCTCAGCCGCTGGCGTACCGTTCCCTGCCGCTCCATCTTTCCTCAGGGGACGGCATTTACCGTTTTGTTTTTTCCGTAGGGAAACAGACCACCGAAAATCTTCCGGAAAACACCACGGCCGCTTCTCCAAATATGGGCAGCACGGTGCTCCGGACGGTTTCCGGGCAGGTCCCGGCGGGGACAGAGCTCCCTAAATTGGTCTATTCCGGAAACAGCCGGGTCGTCTGCTGGAGCGGCAATTCCCGGACGATCCGCTACTCTCTGGGTGCCGCGCCGGAATGGCATACGGCTTCGGCTCCGGTCCTGATAGGACCCGCCGCCGCTGTTCTGCGGTGGATCGATACCGGCAATACCGCCGCGGGAGAACCCTTCGCGGCTGAGGTCGATCCGGTGCTTCAGGTTCCGCCGCCGGAGGATGACAGCCTTATCCGGGGCAGGTTTGCCTACCAGTATACCGCTTCCGGAAACAGGAATCCCTTTTCGGATACGGAACCCGGTCCCGGTGAGACCGTATTCGCTTCCGATCTGTTGCCGCTGTCCGGACCGCAGCTGGATGGAATGTCTCCGGATGTTTCCGACGGTGAGGATATCACCTGGTATTTTATCGGCAGCGGCGGGAATGTAATCCGTTCATGGCATGCCGACCGTTTGGCCCCCGAAGCGCCGGCGCTGGCCGCGCCGGAGGAGGGTGCCTGGGTCCGGGGGCCCGCTGCGGTAAAGGTGATTCCCCCTTCCGGTGATTCCGATGGTGTCTCGTATATTATCGCCCGAACCGAAGATTCCTCCGGGAATACGGATGTTCTCCGGGGAATAGATACCCTGGAAATTGAAGGAAAGAAAAACGAAATCACCGCGGTGCGCATTGAGGCGTTTACCGAAGATTCCGCGGGAAATATCAGCATCGTAACCACCCGTACTTTTATTCTCGATCCGTCCACGGTATACGTATCCGCTTCCGTAAAGGGCGGACCTGTCCGTGACGGAAGCCGGGAAAACCCCTTTGAGTCCCTCGATGAAGCCCTTGCCCTGGCGGGCCGCGAATCCCGGCGGCTCATCAGGGTAAGCGGCGCCGCCCTGCTCACCGGGAATGCCGCGGTAACCGGCAGCTTCAGCGTTCTGGGGAATTTTGACAGCCGCTGGGAACCGGCGGAAACAAAGACCCGGCTGATGCCGGAACCCGGGGCGTCCCTGGTGGTCAGCGGCGGCGAACTGACACTGTCAAACCTGCAGATTGAAGGCGGAAATTCCCCGGGGCCGGTCTTCCGTATTGAAAACCGGGGAACCCTGGTCCTTTCCGGGGTCTCCGCGGAACACCGGGGCCAGTTCCTCACAATGTCGGGGGAATCGCGTCTTTCACTGTATCAAAGTTCGGTTTTATCAACGGTGTCTGAAGAACGGCGGCTTCCCGTTATCGCCGCGCGCGGCGGAACCATTGAGATTGCCGAAAGCGGTTTGAGTATGGACGGCAGCAACGGACTCCTGCTGGAAATGGAAAACGGAAACCTTTCGGTCCTGGACAGCACCGTTGCCGGCGGGACCGGACAGACGGGAACCCTATTCCTTCTCACCCGGGTCCAGGGTGAACTGAAGGGTTCTGAATTCCGCTGTCAGAGCGGTGATTACGCGTCGGTGCTGGAGAGCAGCAATTCCCGGCTCACCGTCACTGACTGCCGGTTTTCCGCGGCGGCCCGGGATGGGATCGTTGTGGTGCTGGATAATACCGCGGCGGTATGCAGGGACAGCACGTTCCTGCTCGCCGCTTCCTTTGTGGCAAAAGCCATGGATATCCGGGGCGTTTTTCCGACGGTCAGCGGCTGCACGTTCCGTTTTACCGGGACCGCCGGCCGGTCGGAGATATTTTCCGCGGCTCCTTCTGCCGGAAATCCGCTGCTTCCTATTCCGGGACTTATCGGGAACAATGTTTTTACCGGATTTACCCATATACTGGGCAATGAATATCCCCTGGACAGCCTCCGGGGATTCAACCGTTCTTTTGCACCCCCCGGACAGGACAATACCCTGTCCCGGTAATCGGAGGCTCCATGGGCAGAATCATCAGGAATGTGTGTCTTCTTCTTCTCTGTTCCGCGGCAGTTCCCGGTTCCGCTTTTTCCGAAGAAACTATTTTCGCTTTCCTTTCCAAAACCCAGGCTGCGAAGGCCGAAACGCTTTTCCATGGTATGGAAGAGTCCTCCAAAGTCCTGAGGGAAAGCCGGAGCGAGCTGCTGCAGCAGGAAGCCCGGTATATCCGGGAAGGGGCGCTGCTCATGAATCTTCTGGACGAATACGGAAACAGTGTCCATGGATTCAGCACCGCGGGACAGCATCTGCTTAAGCGGAAAATCAGCCTTGCCTCGGCGCCCCAGGAACTGGAAACGGCTCTCCGTCTGCGGTGGGAAACGGCCCTGAAGCTCGGCGAGGGCGGCTTTTCTCCCGAAGATACCGGCGGATCGTTCCGCCTCAGCAGCCTGGAAGAACAGATCGCCCGGAACGGCAGAGAGCTCGCGGGAATCCTCGAGCCGGAACTCGGCGCGCAGTCCGCGGAAGCCCTGGCTTCCCTGGTTTTTTCCCTGGAGCGGCTGATCGCCGCGCATCCCGACTGCCCGGTGATTACCTTCAGGCTTCTCTGCGGAGCGGCGGAAAATCTCGACGCCGGCGCGTACCGGGAATGGCTCCTTGCCCTGACCGGCGGCAGTCCGCGGTACCTCGCGTCGGCCTTTGATTTTTCCTCCGCCGCTTTGGGGGAACTTAATCCTGAAGAAGGGCTCTTCAGAGCCCATTACGGCGATTTCGTGGCGGAATACGCCGCCCGCAAACTCCTCCGGGACGTCTACCCCGCGGCGGCGGTGTGCGCCTGGTACGGAGCTTCCCGGAAGGGTACGGGGAAAGTCCCCTACCAGGGATTTGACGCCCTGGCGGCGCTCCTGGGAAACCTCAACGCGGTGGAGGCCGTACCGCTTCACAGGGTTCTCTTTGAGGACCGGTACTACCGCGGCGCCTTCGCGGAACTATTTTCAATTTTATTTGTTGGCGGAAACCTTCTCGGTTCCGGTTTTTACGAGGAATTCCGGCTTGACCCCCGGGATGTGCGGCAGGGAATCCGCAGAATCCATGCCGCGGCGGCGGTCCCTGTCCGGGAATTCCCCGGGCCCGCGGTCTTTGATGAAACCGGAATTTCCCGGTCTGCCCCTGACGGTACGCCGGATATTACGGAGGAAGCGGCGGAAAAGACCGAAGAGGCCCTTCCGCAAAGCGGCGGCAGTCTCGATTTGGACGCGGTTTTCCGGGGCGAAGCTTTTTTTCTCAGTACCGCCGGACTTGCGGATCTCACCCTGATCGAAGCCTATACGGGGATTCTTGCTGATGACCCGGGCGCGGCCGCCGCCCTGGACAGCGGCGCCCGGTACGGTCCGCTGCGGCAGCGGCTTGAAGAAGCACTGGAACTATACCTTGAATCCCTGGGTTCCCTGCTGCCCCTGGATGATGACTGGGCCATTGCTCTGCAGTACCGGACTTCCGTATCACCGCTGCGGGTCCGCTGCAGCGCCGCCGCGGAACGGTCCCTGCCCGACGGTACGGTTATCCGGATTCCCGCGGCGGATGCTGCCTACGGACAAATCTTTTCAGACGCCCCGTTCCTGTTCCAGGGCGGTTTTCTGGTTTGTATGATCCCCGCTTTATATGAGAAACGGGAACTTGATTCCATGGAGTGGGATATTCCCGCGGAAAATGCGGTCACCGGGGAAACAAGCGCCGCGCCGGCTGTTTTGAACGCTGTTATGGAAACGCTCTCCGGCCGGTACGGAATTCCCTGGTACATCATGAATTTTCCCTCCGCGGATTTTGAAGGTTCCTATGGGAATTACCGGACCCTTTCAGGCTCTGTTTTTCCCTTTGCGCGTTTCCTTTCCCTGCCTCCGGATTTGGCGGGTCAGCCCTACGGCGGAGGTTTGCGGTGAAGTACGGACAGCTGGCGGCTGTTATTGCCGCCGGAGTATTGCTTGTAAGTTCCTGTTCCTTCAGGGATATGCTTGAAAAAAGAAAAAACGGATCGTCCCAGGGAAACGAGCCGGCGCAGGAGCTGTTTCAGGCTCGGTGGTTTTCCTATGACAGCAGCTCCGCGGTTCCGGTCTTTTCCCTTCCCGCAATCCGCGGACTTGACGATCCCTTTCCGGAGGAAGCGATCTTCGGCGACGGGTTCCTCGCGGTCCGTTCCGGTTCCCGCAGTACAGCCATTTTGGGAACAATCCCGGCGGAAAATGCGGAGATCAGCGGAACCGCTGTCCGGGAAACTGTCCGGGCCCGTTCAGGCAAAACACTGTATTCCATACGGGACGGCCGGCTGGAAGTCCGTGAGGTCTTCGGGGACTCATCCTCCGGGACCCGGGAGTCCGGATCTGTGGATCCGGCGCCGGAGGGTAAACTGCTCCGTACCTGGGATCATTCCTATATGCTTACCGCAGGTCCCCTGATACTGGGGGATTTCCTCATTCTGGCCAGCGCCCGGCCGTCCTTTCTGATCCTTAACCGGAATGACTTGACCGTGGACAGGGAAATCCCCGGGGATTATCTGGCCGCAGGCCCGCTGGTGTATATTCCCGGATACGCCGTAATGGCTGCGTTCCACGGAAACGGAACCATCGGATTGTACGCCGCCGACCCGCCGGTTCCCGCCGGGGAAGACCATGATCCCGTGGCGGCTTTGATTGAACCTAACGCTTCCGCGTTGCGGGAAATATCGGTCCGGGCAAAGGAATTTTTCTCCATTGACGGGGATGCTTCCTTCGGACCGGTTACCCCCTATGTCTCCGGTATTACCGTTCCGCCGGAAGGCGCCGCCCTGTACCTGCTGCCGGTGAACGAAGAACCCCGGCAGTACCGGGTGTATATCAGCGGGCCGGAAGATATGCCCTTTGGTATTATGGTTTTTGATGAAACCGGAGGAATGCGCGCTTCCAATGTGGAATATGAGGCGGCCCGTTTCCTGGATATCACCGTTCCCGGCAGGACCCGTTTTTACGCGGCGGCGGGATTTTTTGCCACCGCCCTGGGAAACGGGGCCGGAAAAGCCTACCCCCTGGTGGTAAGTCCCTTCGGAGAAACCGGAAATGATCTGCGGCCTTGACGAAGCGGGACGGGGGCCCCTGGCGGGACCTGTCTGCGCGGCGGCGGTGCTGCTCCCGGATGATTTCCCGGCGGAACTGCTGAACGATTCCAAACAGCTGACCGCGCCGAAACGGGAACGCGCCATGGCTGCGGTTTACTCAGGAGCCCTGGCCTGGGGTATTGGCTGGGCTTCCGCTGCGGAAATAGATTCCATCAATATCCTGCGCGCAAGCCTTCTGGCCATGGAGCGGGCGTACGGTGACATGCTGACCCGTATCGGGAAAGATATCGCTGTGGATTCCCTTCAAGGTATTGTGGACGGCCTCCATGTTCCCGAAATTCCCATTCCCTGCACGGCGGTGGTGAAGGCCGACGGAACGGTACCCCAAGTAATGGCTGCGTCAATCCTCGCCAAGACCGCCCGTGACCGCATGATGGAACGGTACTCATGGCTGTATCCCGAATACGGATTTGAAAAGCACAAGGGATATCCCACCAAGGCTCACCTGGAGAGCATACACCGCCACGGTCCTTCGCCGATACAGCGGGCCAGTTTCAGGATCAAACCGGTCCAGTTTGAGATGTTTTAGTTTAGCCGGGAGAATTTAAGAATCACGGTCCCGGGGAAGGGTTTTTACCGACCTGGCTCTGCGGGGTTTTGCCGGAGCGGTTTCGTTCTTCTTTTTTGCCGGAGCGTTTCCTTTTCTGACCACCACCGGTTTTGCCCGTTTTGTCTCGGATGAGTCGTTCCGGGGAGCGGCGTTTTTCCGGGACGCCCCGGATTCCCGCTTCTTCTCCCGGGCGGCTTTTTCGAGAACCCTCAGGGAATCGTCGAAGCCTTTGAGAAATTCCGTCAGATCTTCGGCAAAGAGGATTACCGACTGGCGCTCAAAACCGCCGCCGTCTTTGTTTTTGCTTTCAACAATATTGAGGTAAAGATCCCCCATGCGGTTTTCTTTTACATTGAAAAAATAAGTTCTGTTCTGAAGCGAAACCTTTGTTGAAAAAAGTTCTCCCCGTATTCCCATGTCTGTTTCCTTGTTAGGTTTTCCGGCGCAATGCCGGCGGCCTGTATGTTCCCGGTTATTCCGCGCTGTCGGCTTCGGTCACCATCCGGCGCTGCCATTCGATAAGTTCCCGCTCGAGCCTGGGGTCCGATCCTTCCGCGTCCGCCATAACCCGGAATACCGGTTCCGTTTTGGAGCCGCGCATCCAGATACAGGCTAGGGTATGTCCGCTTTCATTGCTGAACAGGATCTTAAGCCCGCCGTTCCCGGCTTCACCAAAATTGGCGAGGCCGTTTTTCTCCTCCATTCCGACAAAAGCCGCGGCTTCCCACTGGGTAATACCGTAGCGTTTTTTCAGGTGGTCCTTTTTTTCCTCCCACTCCCGGAGGAATATTTTCTGGTAGCGGTTTTTAAGAACGCTGTGGTCGGCGGTCTTTACTTTGAGGAGGGCGTCGGCTACATAGGCGCCGGTGGTTACAAAGGCGGGCAGGGCGGCGATTACATCCGTAAGGGTAAAATCCGCCCGGTAGGTTTCGGCCTGGTCCGACAGGTCGCACCAGAGTTCAAAAAAGCCCATTTTTTCGCCTTCGCTGCGGATGGTAAGCAGCTTGATAAGGGCGAGAATTGTATCCACCGGATCCCGGACCGCGGAAGGATGGGTGATATTGCCCCCGGCGGCGCCTTCCCCGAGGATGCGTACGGTGTAGCCCTTTTCCCGGAGTTTCCGGGCAAGACCCACCACATTGGGTTCCCCCACTTCCGCGCGGAATACCGGCACATCGAAAGCCTGGGCAATACGGTCAATCCTGAGGGATGTCGGTCCGTTGACCGCCAAAGCGACCTTGTCCAGGGCATTGCCCTTGAGATCGTACCGGAGTTCTCCGGTCCATACGAGATGGGCCAGCTCGGAAACACAGGCCAGGGCGAACACTTCCTGGGCCTCAAGGCTCCGGGCTTTTCCCTGGCGGTCATCCCAGAATACGATATTTCCCCGGTCACCGTCACAGTCGGGAACGTATCCCATGATGATGGAGGGGTCTTCGCCGTGGAGCTCCTCCAGCCAAAGGCGACACGGTTCCAGGGATTCTCCCTCCGGAACGATCCGGTGGGCAATCTCCCGGGGTTTGTCGTTCATTGTCCTGAATTTGAGTCCCAGGGATGTGTAGAATTCCCGGTCAATGCTCATGGTTCGGGCGGACCCGTTGAAATCCGCCACCAGTCCCAGGGAATTCCGGGCAATGCCCCGCTTAACGGTTTCCAGGAGATCATTCTGCCGGCCGGTGTCCCGGGTGCCGGTAACCACCTCCAGGGTAAAATCATAATACGCCCGGTAGGCTTCCTGTTTCGCTGCGGATACCCCGGAATAGATTTCCGTAAGCGCCGGTATATCGGCGCCGGTTACGGATGTTACCGCCCGGCCGGCGGCATCCGGCAGGGCTATCCGCCGCCGGAATTCCTGTATGAGTCCGTCCGCTTCCGGGGCGGGAAGAACCCCGCCGTCAATAAGGCCGAACTTGAGGCCGTTGTGGCCTATAGGGTTGTGGCTCGCGGAAATATAGGCGAAGCCCTGGGCGTCTCCGCCGCTGCCCGCGGGTTTTGCGCCGCAGTACCGGGCATAGGCCATAATCTCCGGGGCGGCGGTGATAAAGATATACCGTACCCGGCAGCCCTCACTGAGGAAAGCCCGGATCATTACATCGGCGATGCTCTGGCCCGTGGGCCGCGTATCCAGGCCGACAATAACCGCCGGATTGCTGCTGCCGCTCGTTTTTTTCAGATAATCGGCGAAAACCGCCGCGCCGGTGGCCATAATTATTCTATAAACCGGTGAAATTCCGGATTCCCGGTTTTCCTCATCTCCGTTTTCCGCAAAAACCGTGCGCCATCCCGAGGATGAAAGAATCATCCTGTCCACGGCGTTCTTAAGATCCGCCGCGGTTATATTTTTTTCGGCATCGCCGAGGGGAATATTTTCTGGATCACCTATGATAAGTCCCGATTCGGGACTCCGGATTATTGCCATCGTGTCGACTCCTTTGGCATAGCTTCCCATACTGGACGAAAAAAGCCCGGGCAGGTATTATACCTTGCTTTATGAATCCAATTCTAGTATCCGCCGGAACCGTATGAATCCTTCGAATTCCGGATTTTTTTTCTCCGATCCCCTCCGGGAAGTCCCGCTCCCGCCTCCGGGAGCCACCGTTGCGGTGGCCCTGTCCGGAGGTGTCGATTCATCCCTTGCCGCGGTTCTCATGGCCGAACGGGGGTGCAGAATTATCGGCGTTACCATGAGCCTCCATGACCCGGAGCTCGTATTTCCTGAAGGCGGCGGCAGCGGCTGCTACGGTCCCCTTAAAAAAGAAAATGAAGAGACCTGCCACCGGCTCTGCGCCGGCCTCGGCGGCGAGTACCATGTGATCGACCTCTGGGTACCGTACAAAGAAGCGGTGATGGATTATTACCGGAATGAATATCTCCGCGGGAAAACCCCAAATCCCTGCCTCCGGTGCAATCCCCTTATTAAATTCGGCCTGCTGCCCGAAGCCCTCAGGGATATGGGGAAGAAATTCGATTTCTTTGTCACCGGCCATTACGCCCGGCTCCTGTCCCCCGGCGGCGAACCCGAAAGGGGAATTTACCTGGCTCCCGGGAAGGATGCCTCAAAGGACCAAAGCTATTTTCTCCACCGCCTCGGCGGAGAGCAGCTCCGGATGGCCCGGTTTCCCCTGGGGTCCATGACAAAGAGTGAAGTCCGGAAGCTTGCCGCCGAACGGGGACTGGCGTCGGCGGAAAAAAAGGATTCCCAGGATTTTATCGCCAAAGAAGATTTCGACATCGTATTCTCGAAAACTCCGGTCCCCCAGGGTGATATGGTCCACAGCGGCGGCAGAATTCTCGGAAAGCACCGGGGCCTCAACCGGTATACCATCGGCCAGCGCCGGGGGGTGGGTGTCAGTATCGGTCCGGACCCGCTCTACGTTGTTTCCCTGGACGCGGAAAACAACCGGGTCGTTCTGGGCCCTGAGAAAGAGCTTTTTTCCGCCTCCCTCGAGGCCTCGGACACGGTCTGGGCTCCCGGATTCGGGACCGAACCCTTCCGGGCCTTTATAAAAATACGGCTCGCCGCCGCGCCTGCCCTGGGACTGGTTACACCCCGGGAGGGAAACCGGGTCTCGGTGGAATTCGACACCCCCCAGCGGGCGGTCGCCCCGGGACAGTCCGCGGTTTTTTACGTTCCCCTGTCCGGAGAAACGGCCGGGCCCATTGCCGGCCGGGATCTCGGTTTCTGCTGTATCGCCGGCGGCGGAATTATCGAGTAAAAGCGGGGAACCTGCGTTATCCCATAGTAAAGAGCACAGAAGCATGGGAGGGCGGCTCCCAAAACCGTGGAGGCTGTAATAAAAAAATACCTTCCGGTAGCGAAAAATACAATAAATAAGTATATTCTAAGAAAGCCATAATTTGAGGAAAAATATGCCGTCAAAAAAAGTGTACATGGATTACAACGCCACCACTCCCCTCAGGGCCGAAGTCAAGGCCGCGATGATAGAGGATTTTGAAATATACGGAAACGCTTCCAGCATGCATGAGTCGGGCCGGTACGCCCACGCCCGGGTCGAGGGCGCGCGCGCGGCCGCGGCCGATCTCATCGGCGCTTCTCCGGAGACCATTATTTTTACCTCCGGCGGTTCGGAGTCGAACAATACGGTCTTCCAGACCATGCGGCGCCTGGCCTCCGGGCCGGACGGGGTTCCCCTCCGGGAGGGCAGAGCCGAAATTATCACCACCGCCATAGAGCACCCTTGTGTGCTCAATTCCGCGGAATATCTCAAATCCCTGGGATTCACCGTACATTTCCTGTCCGTGGACGGGGACGGAAAAATAAATATTGAAGAACTCCGGAGTCTCGTCAGCAAAAATACCCTTCTGGTCTCGGTGATGATGGCCAACAATGAAATCGGGACCGTTCAGGATATCCGGGCGGTTTCGGAAATCGCCAAGGCCGCCGGCGCATGGGTCCACACCGACGCCGTCCAGGCAGCGGGAAAAATTCCCGTGGATGTGGACGCCCTGGGTGTCGATTACCTCACCCTTTCGGCCCATAAGATATACGGCCCCAAAGGAATCGGCGCCCTCTATGTGCGGAAGGGGGCCCCTCTGTTCCCGCTGATCCACGGCGGCCACCAGGAGGAAGGTTTCCGGGCGGGAACCTACAACAACACCGGGATCCTGGGCTTCGGGCTGGCCGCTGAACTGGCGAAACGGGATCTTGCGGAGTACGGACGCGCCATGCTTTCCCTCAGAACCAAACTCCTGGAGGGATTTCTGGAAAAGGTGCCAAACATAAAGATCAACGGCCACCCCGTGGATGTCCTGCCCAATACCCTCAATGTTTCGTTCCCCGGCGCGGAGGGGGAGGCCATTCTGCTTTCCCTGGACATCATGGGCATAGAGGCGTCCACCGGTTCGGCCTGCGCTTCCGGAAGCCTCGATCCTTCCCATGTGCTCATGGCCACCGGGGTCGGCCCGGAGCTGGCCCACGGGTCAATCCGGTTCAGTATGGGCTGGGGAACCACGGAAGAGGATATTCAGTATGTGATTGATACGGTGCCGCCGATTATTTCCCGCCTCAGGGCTATGTCCACGGTGAAATCATAGATCCGGCGCTTTCAGCATAAAAGTATTTGTTGAATTTGATGAATAGGAGAGATACATGGCGGATTGGCTGTATTCGGATATCGTGAAAGACCATTTCATGAATCCCCGGAACGTACTCATGGAAGATGAATCCACCTTTGCCGCGGACGGCCGGGGGGAAACGGGAAATATAAAATGCGGCGACCAGATGCTGGTGCTGCTCAAAATAAAGGACGATGTCATCACCGATGTCCGGTGGAAAACCTACGGGTGCGCCAGCGCGATCGCCTCCACCAGTATGCTGTCGGAAACCATCAAGGGAATGACCATCGAGGATGCCTACAACGTTAAGCCAGAGGATCTGGTGGACAAACTCGGAGGGCTTCCCAACAATAAAATCCACTGTTCCGTTCTCGGGGATAAGGCCCTCAGGGCGGCTATTGACGATTACCTCAATAAGACCGGCCGTTCCGGCCTGTTTAAGGAAGAAGCCACGGTGGTCTGCGAATGCCTGGGAATCACCGACAAGGATCTCGAAGAGGCTTACAAGAACGGAGCCCGGACCTGGGAGGATCTCCAGCAGGCCACAAAGATCGGAACCGTCTGCGGAAAGTGCAAGGGAAAGTCCCTGGAACTGCTCCATGAATTTTCCCACATTTACGGCGACGATTAGCCGGCGGCCCTGACGGCGGCGGGTTTACCGTTTTTCCGCGAGTATCATCATCACATCCCCGAAACCGAACCGTTTTGCGGCGGAATCCATGATCCGCTTGACCGGAAGCGGGGCAATCCCCGCGGCCAGACCGCCCCAGGTTACGGTTTTTGTAACGGTAAACCCGGACTGTTCCAGAAGTTTTTTCAGGGTTTCGCGGGAAAAAAGATACAGGTGATCGAAGATCGCGGAGCGCCACCGTTCCCGGAACAGTTTCGCCTGGAAACCCGCGATATTCGGGGTGGTGACGAGGAATTTTCCCCCGGGAACGAGAATTCTGCGGACTTCTTCTGTAAAAGCCCGGGGATTGTTGAGATGTTCTATGAGGTGGGACGCGTGGACTATCTCAAACGAGTCTTCCGGAAACCGGTTTTTTTCCAGGGGAAGTTCCCTGATATCGAGGCCCCGGGTTTCCCGGGCGTAAGCCGCCGATGGGCCGCATATTTCGATTCCGGTGCCGACCCAGCCCCGGCCGCGGATATACTCCAGCAGCGCCCCGGTGGCGCAGCCCACATCGAGAAACCGCGGTTTCTCCGGACTATTCCTGATTATTTCCGTCTCAATGGCGTCAAACCGTATGTCCTCCAGGGCTTTTTTCTGGAGGCCGAGAAAAGCCGTTTCATTGGCTAATTCGTACTCCAGGTAATCGGAACCGAAGGCGGCTCCGTAACGGTCCGCCACGGCTTCGGCCGCCGGCTGGGGATTCATCTGGATCAGGGAACAGGAACCGCAGCGGACGTAGGAGAAATCCCCGCAGTCCAGGGCGAGCCGGAATGTTTCCGATCCGCAGACGGCGCAGGGTATGAGATTCCGCGGTTCCGCCGCCGGAGGAGTTGACCAGGTTTTAACCGTTTTTCCGCCCATGCCGTCCGCGCCGTTATTCCACCGTAAGCCGGTACGTCACATTCCGGCTGTTTCCCGCAATATCCTGGACAATTACTTCCATGGTTACCAGGCCCCGGTTGAGCCAGACCTCACCGATTTCCAGGGATGGGTAGGGTGCGTACACCTGTTCCGCCGGCGCGGCGCGGTTCCGGGCCGCCAGAAGAACCCCGTTCCGGGCACTGAGGGTTTCGAAGTGAAGGGAACCGGCTTCAACCCCGTTAACTGAACAGATAATCCGGTGCGGGCTTAAGGGTGTATCCCGGGCGGTTGTCCGGGTATCATTTGATTCCACTAATATTGAATACAGACCCTGGGGAATGGTCCGCTGCTGAACGGGATTGAATCTCCGGTCTTCCTGATTCAGGAGGGTTACGGAAACAATTAGGGGAGCGCGGGTGTCGGGGACAGGGGGCAGGATCATGGCCGGATTTACCCACCGGTGTTCTTTCCTATCGTAGAACGAAAAGTAAAATCCGTTTCCCGGTGTCCACCCTGAGCGTCCCGAGAAACCGAGTATGCTGCCCTGATCCGCCAGAACGGATGTTTCCTGTTCCCTGTTTTTCATACGGCCGTAAATGCCTATCAGGCCGTCTCCATGGTCCATGGCAAGCCACGCTCCCATGGGTGACGGCAGCTTTGACGCGCGGTCGTTTTCATCTCTGGCGAAGATCAGTTCACCGGAATCCACGGATCTGACCGGCCCCTCCGAGACAAAGGAATAACCCAGGGTAGGAGTTCTTCCGGAATTATAGCCGAAATCGTACAGCACCGGAGCTTCGGGATCGGGCCAGTCCATGGCTCCCGCAATCCGTTCTTCTCCCGCGGGAAAAATTCCCGCCAGCCACAAACAGCAGATTATTGCTTTTTTGAAAAAAACCTTCATGCCGGCTCTACCTTTTATCCAGCTGGAATGCCGCCAGCGCCCGGTCTCCGCCGATATACAGCAGAGAATCCCTGCGTCCGAGGAACGCTGTTTCACTGGTGAAGGGCGCTTCGGTAATAACCGTTCCGGGGAGGCGGATTACCACCAGGTTTTTCCGCATGGCTTCCTCCGCGGTGATGATAAAGAGCAGCCCGTCGCCGCCGCTTCCGTCAAACATATACACGGTCCCGTCCAGGGGCACGAACGTACTGGCCCGGGTATTTATATCATAGATGCCAATGCCGTCCTTCCGTTCAAATACCACACGGCTGTCCCGGTCGATAAATCCCAGATGAACCGGCCGCCGGAATCCTTCGGACAGGAATTCGTGGTACACCACCCGGTAGGAATCGCCGGACCGTTCCAGGAGGAGGAACCGCTGTTCATCGATACCGGAGATGACCGCCAGTCTCGAACCGTCCGCCGAAAGGGCGCAGCCCAGGATGGCTGAAAGCCGGGAACCTCCGGGTTCGAAAAAGAAAATTCCCGTTCCCTGGCTGTCCAGGAGTTCTATGGTACCGTCCAGCAGGCCAGCGATGACCAATCCGGCGGACGCGTCGATGCATGTAAGGGGCGCGGGAAAATCATAGGACCACAGGGGCTGACCGCCTTCGTCCAGGGCAGTGATGCCGGATTGTTCCCTTTTTACAAGAAAGGTTCTCCCGTCCAGAAACAGCGGATATCCCCGGGGATCCTCTATGGTCATTACCGTACCGGAACGGGGTGTTTTTACCTCAATTTGCTGGGGTTCGGGACCGTACTCCGCCCATTTCGTCCCGGAAAGCGAGATATGGCTGTCCCTGATCCGGTTAAGTGCGAACCGGCCGTCTTCGTCCACGTAACCGAAACGGCTGCCAAGTTCAAAGGGGAGTAGATTTTCGCCGGATTCAGGCTGGGCGGGGGGAGCATCCAGGGGGCTGAGCCACCGGGATGTAAGAACCGTTTCCTTCGCCACCGGCCGGGCAGCCAAAAAAACGTACACTATAAAAATAAGGATACCAAGGATAATCCAATATATTCGCTTCTTTTTTGCCACTGGATCCTCTGTTTTGAGTATTTTTAATGTACGGATACCTTTGAAACCTGTCTGCGGGAAGACATATTCCGAAGAAATCCCGGTTTATTTTGAGTTTATATCGTATATACTTATAAGCTATCTGTCAATGTTGGAGGATTTTATGGATTTAGATAATCTTTTTATACAAGCCCGCAATGCGGCGGAGTTTTCCTATTCTCCTTTTTCCAAATTCAGGGTAGGCGCGGCGCTTCTCGCCGAGGACGGCACGGTGGTTACCGGAACCAACGTGGAAAACCGCTCATTCGGGCTTACAATCTGCGCGGAACGGAGCGCGGTGGTCTCCGCCGTGACCGCCGGCAAGAAACGGTTCGTTGCCCTGGCCATAGCAACCCCGGATTCGGAAATTCCCGTGGGGCCCTGCGGCGCCTGCCGGCAGGTGCTCAGTGAATTTATGGAACCCGGTGCTCCGGTCCGCTTCGGCGGGTCCGGTCCGGAACGGGTTACTACCACCATCGGGGAGCTTGTCCCTTTTGATTCCCTTCACGATCTGGCTACTTGATTATAATGAAGAATAATGTATCTACTTGACATATTTTACGGTATAATACATTATTACCGCAGATAACCCGAATATTTTCGAAAAGGAGCCGAAATGATCGATGATGATATTCTGACTATTGAAGAGGTTGCAAAATATCTGCGGGTATCTGAACGTACGGTCTACGACTGGGCCCAGAAAGGGGAGATTCCCTCGGGAAAAATCGGTACCGTATGGCGTTTTAAAAAATCTGAAATTGAAAAATGGGTAAATGACCGCCTTGCCACAAACAAGATGAGCTCCCAGTACGCTTCGGTGGAAGTGGAAAACATTATTTCTCCCGACAGAATCCTGTTCCTCAACTATGCCACCAAACGGGACGCGCTTTTGGCTCTTTCGGATAAACTGGCAAACGCTCCGCAGATAAAAAACCGCCAGGAGCTGGCGTCGGAAATACTTAAGCGGGAAGACCTGATGAGCACCGCCATCGGCCGGGGCATAGCCATACCCCATGTGCGGCTGTCTTCGGTCACGGATCTCGTGGTAGCCGTGGGTATCAGCCAGACCGATATTATCGATTTCCAGACCCTGGATGATCAGCCGGTGCGGCTCATCTTTATGATCGCCGCGGCTTACAACCAGCATGCCTATTATCTCCAGACCCTCTCGTTTTTCAGCGCCAAACTTAAAAACAAGGAACTGAGGGACAGTCTGCTCAGCGCCAAGGACCCCCATGAGGTGTATACCCTGCTGCTGGGCCACGACACCGTGACAAATTAAGGAAGCGGAATACCTACCCAGTACAGGGGATCGCTGACGCTCGCGCCGATCAGTCCCAGGGGCACCACCGCGGTTGTCTCCGCCACGATCATTTTTTTACCATTCAAGTCGAACCGGGCTCCCGGTCCTTCCAGATCCACAAGACCCATGGCATGGCTGTATTCCCGGGAAACCATAATTGCCGCGGGGACATTGCCATGCTGCAGCAGGATTGCCCAGAGCATGGCCCGGCTGTCGCAGTCGCCCCTTCCCTCGGTGGCGGCGGTAATGAGATTCACGAAATCGCTTCCCATAAAATCCCGTTCATAGGCGAATCCCTGAACCCATTCCAGGAGAAACCGGGCGAGATCCCGGGACGGATCCTCCGCGGGGGACGATTGCTCCCGGTTCCAGCTCCGTTCCAGAATAAAGGCCGCGTCCGCCAGCCGGTCGTAGGAATCGCGGTAAATTGCCCGGTAAAACCGTGTCCACGCTTCCTTCCAGAGGGGGGAATCCGCGTATCCGGTCAGCACCGAGAATTCCCGGTCCACCAGGGCCTGGGCCGCTTCGGCTTCGCCGGCCCGGAATACCGCGGAAAGGCCGGTCCCCGCCAGGGACAGCCGCACCGGTTCACCCCTGGGATAGCTGAATTCCGTCACCGGTCCGGGGGCGTAAAAATCCCCCTGGGTCGGGGCAATGGAATCCAGGGCGGAAAGGTGGTATATCTGGAGTTCCGGCCGGGCCGCCGGGCCGTAGGCGAGGGCAGCCAGAAGAGGCCTGGGTTTACCCTGTTCCCCGTCAAGTTCAACACACAGTCCCCATCCGTTCAGGGGCACGGAACCCGAAAAATCCAGGGTGAAAAACACCGCTTTTTTCCCGCGGTACTCAAAGGTACTCATATCGCCCCGGTTTTTCAGCCTGGCCCGGATATCATCGGCCAGGGCTTCGGGATTTTCGTACACCCCGGGGTCGTACGCGACCAGATCCACCGTACCGCCGTTTCCGGAACTGAAGGAAAACCGTTTCTCGAGGTCCCCGCCGGTATAGGCGTAGCCTTCGGGGAAATCCACCCGGAAGATCCATTCCGACAGGTACAGCGGTTCCGCCGCGGCCTTTCCCGCGGGGATGCCGCCGAGGGCGACTATTGCCAGAAATATGTAAAGCCCCCTCCGGGGGAGCCGCATTGTTCCGGATTGTGTATTCATGGTATTACTATAACCTATACAAAGGCAAACTGCGAGACAGCTGTATGAAAAATATTACGGTACTGTATGAAGACGGTGACTGCATAATCCTGAATAAACCCGCGGGTCTCGCGGTCCAGGGCGGGGCCAATGTGGGAGCCTCCCTGGACCGGCTTCTGGCGGCGGAATGGAAACCCGAACCCCTGCTGGTCCACCGCCTGGACAAGGATACCTCCGGGGTTATTCTGGCGGCCAAAACCAGGGAATCGGCCCGGTATTTTTCTGAAATTATCGGAAGCAGGGCGGCGAGAAAGGTATACCGGGCAATCTGCTCCGGATCCCCGGAACCGGTTTCGGGGACTATATCCCTGCCGCTGGAAATCCGGGGCCGCCGGAAGGAATCCCTGACGCAGTATCAGACAATTGCCGGCGGCGGCGGATATTCACTGCTCGAGCTGGAACTCGGGAGCGGCAGGATGCACCAGATTCGGCGGCACCTTTCCCAAATCGGCACCCCCGTTCTCGGGGACGGCAAATACGGGGATTTCCGGCTCAACAAAAAACTCGGAAAGGAACTGGGACTAAAGCGGCTTCTGCTCCACGCGTACCGTATGGTTCTTCCCCTGCCCGGGGGAACCTCCCTGGATATTTCGGCGCCCCCGCCGGATTATTTTGCCAATCTCGCGGACCGGCTGTTCGGTCCCCGGTGAACCGCCGGTATTCCGGACCAAAGCCGATGGGTCTTTCATTCCACCCGACGGGACCCCGGGCTTGGTATTTCCGTGCTTCTCTGGTGAGTTTTATTATACTATGGTTGTCTTGGAGATTTTCTGTCACGCTTGACATTAGGCGCTCTTTTTCCCATGATACAGTAAGTTATGAATGATGTACGGTTTACCAGATCTCACCTGGAAAGTCTCAGCACAAATGAATTGATAAACCTCGCCGACTCCATGGGTATCGACATACCACCGGATCTCGACAGGATTTTCATTATCGAAGAAATTCTCGAATTAAATCTCGACTTTGAATTTGAAGAAGAAGCGGACGAAAACCGGCTGGTGGAAGCAAGCCTGTCGGTGCCGGTTCCCCTTCCGAAACAGTACAATATTACCTTTATTGAAGTAATGCTCAGGGATCCCGCGTGGGCTTTTGTCTTCTGGGAAGTTAAGAACAGCGACAAGGACATGTGGGAACACGCTTCGGATTTTAACGGATATTTCCTTTCGGTATACCCGGTGGCCCATGACGGAACCCCGCTCTCGGTTCCGAAGAAGAAGGCTTCCGGGGATGATGAAAAAAACAGCCCGCCGCCGGATGATGAAAATACCTTCACCATATCCGTGGCAGCGTCGGATAACGCCTGGTACCTCAATATTCCCCCCGCGGAAGGATGGTACCGGATAGATTTATGTGTTATGAAAGGCCAGGAGGAAGAAGTTCTGGCCTCGTCCCGCCCTTTTCGGGTGCCCAATGTGAGTGACCCCTACGCAGCTGAATACAAAAAAGGCCCCCTCTCTTCGATCCTCCGTTTGTCTGGTCTCGATGATGCCCATATCCTGCGTAATGTTGACCGGGCTTCCCGGATGCACAAGCGGATCGAATCCTAAGGCTGGTTTATATGCGCGACCGAATGGTAATTTCTGTAGTCCTTAACGCCCATCTTCCGTTTATACGCCATCCCGACATGGCCCAGGCCTGTGAGGAACGCCGGTTTTTTGAATTAGTCAGCGATACCTATCTGCCGCTTCTCGGCGTATTCGACCGCCTTGAGGCGGACCACGTTCCTTTCCGGATAGCCCTGGCCCTTTCACCGACACTGTGCCACATGCTCAGCGATGAATTACTCCTGGATCGGTATCTCAATTACGTGGATGCCCGGATCGAATTAGGCGCCCGCGAAGTGGACCGCACCGCCGGGGATCCGGTGCTCAACGGGCTTGCCCGTATGACCTACTCCCGTTTCGTGGAGGAGCGGGTGCTTTTTACCGAGCGCTATGAACGGAATATCTTAAAAGTTCTTTCATTATATCAGAAGAAAGGGCGGGTGGAGCTCTTAACCACCGCCGCGACCCATTCATTTCTGCCCTTTTACACGGAAATCCCCGAGGCCGTCCAGTCGCAGATCGAAGTGGCCCTGGCCAACCATCGTTCCTATTTCGGCAAGAACCCCCAGGGGTTTTGGCTGCCGGAGCTGGGCTGGACCCCGGAACTGGATGAGTACCTGCGGGCGTACAATTTCAGCTATACTATTGTCAGCGCCCACGGTTTGGTTACGGGAACACCGCCGGCGGTGAAGGGCAGCTTTTATCCGATAAAAACCCCCGGGGAACCCTGATTCTCGGCCGGGATTACAATACCCGGCAGGATTTCTTCCATGATGAAACGGGATATATCCTTGATCCCGTATACCGGGACCGCCACCGCGATGTGGGGTACGAACTTCCCGCGGCGGAGGTTGAACCGTTCCTGGACTGCGGCGGCGGCCGTACCTCTACGGGCTATAAATACTGGTCCCAGAGCGGCAAAGGAGAGAAAAAACTCCCCTATGAACCGAAAAAAGCCCTCCTGCGGGCGGCCGAGCACGCCCAGGACTATCTGGACAAACGGGTTTCCCAGATGACCGCTGCCCGGGATATTGTGGACGGCCAGTGTATCAGCCTCTGCGCGTGCAATGCGGGACTTTTCGGCCATCTGTGGCACGAGGGGATTTTCTTCCTGGAAACCTTGTTCCGCGAGGGAGCGAAACGCAAGGAACTCCAGTTTATGAATCCTGTTGAATATCTCTATAAACAGGATACCGCGGGATACCAGACCATGATGCCCGAGTTTTCCTCCTGGGGAACCAACGGCTACGCCGAAACCTGGCTCGACGCGCCCAACGACTGGATATACCGCCACATCTTCCGGTCCCTGGAACGGATGACCGAACTGGCAGAACGGTTCCCGGATGATACGGGGCTGAAGGAGCGTGCCCTCAATCAGGCCGCCCGGGAAATACTTCTGGTGCAGGAATCTGACTGGCCGCGGCTGATGCACCATGACGAAAACGCGAAATACGCCCGTTCCCAGGTTGAGTCTTCCCTCAGGAATTTCACCACCATTTATGAAGCCCTGGGAAGCAGCTACATCAGCACCGAGTGGCTGACCACCCTGGAGCGGCGCAACAATATCTTTCCCGCTATCAACTACCGGGTATTCCGGCGCAAAAAATAGCCCCTCCCGGAAAATTCCCTACCAGCCCCCCGGTAAAAGCAGGACCCCCGCATTGGGTATGAGCGACTTTCTAGGCAGAAGGCCGACGAGTCGTTTCCTTTGGACACGCGCCATACCCTCAGTACTCCGACAGGACCCCATGGAACGGTAGCCCCATGCTTCTGTGCGGGTATATGTATAATGCGGGTATCGTGATCAGAAATCGAGACGCTGTATTTCGTCGATCCGGGCTTCAACCGCTTCGGCCCGTTCGATGATGCTGAGCCCTTCCCGGGCGGGATCGAATTTTGGGTTGAGTTTGAGGGTCTGTTCCCAGTAATACCGCGCCTGGGTGCGGTTTCCCTGGGAATACGCTTCCAGTCCCTGGAGGTACAGTTCGTCCACCTGGTCTGATAGCTCTTTCCTTCCCTGGTCTCCCAGATTGAACCGAATCCCGATACTGATCCGGTTAAGAGGCTGGAGCTGGGTAAGCAGGTCCAGGGTATAGTTTATATCAAAGGAAATATTCTGAAGGGTAACGGCGCTTCCCACGGTGATCCGTACGTTTCCGGTTTTCGAAAGGAGCCCTGCCCGCATGGAGAGGAAATTCGTAACCGCCGCGGACAGACCGAACGCCCAGTAGGGTTTTTCCGATAAATCCGGGTCCTGCAGGTTGATGGGGACGGAGAAATCAAAGGAAAAAAGCAGCGGCCGGATGGGTTTGTAGGATATTCCCGCGGTGGCCACCGTGGGGAGGGGGTCTCCCTTGGCGGGGAATCCCAGATTTCGTATTACCAGGGCCACGGATGTGTTCCGTTCCCGGGAACTGTAGAATTTCAGCAGGTCAAACCGGGTCAGGGCACCAAGGTCAACCATGCCCGCGAAGGCCGACTGGGACTTCCCGGAGCCGCTTTTTACATTCCCGTCATCGCCGGAATAGTCGGGAACGAAACGGAACGCCCCTTTGAGGTTCATCCCCAGGGAAATTCCGGAAAAATAATACCCCGACAGAAAGTTATACGAAGCGTTCAGCGTGGCCACCGCTTCGGAGTAATACCCCTTGGATACCCGTTCGCCGTAGAGGTTGTATTCGGTAAAGGGGGTGTACAGCCACTTTCCCGCCGCGGCCAGCCCCAGATCTTTGATCCTGGTGGCGTAAACCGCCCCTTCAACATTGGTATCCGCTATCCAGTTGTTGTGAAAAACCGCCAGTTCGGTCTTGGCAAGCATGGAAGAGCCGGCGGGGTTCCATTCGATAAAAGAAACATCATCGGCCACCGCCGAAAAGGACGACGCCATGCCTTCCGAACGGCCCCCCATGGGCACATTCAGGACCGGAAATGCCGTGAGCCCCGCGTTGTCATCCACCCCGTAAATGTCGTTGAGATAGTCCGAAATTGACCCGTAGCTGTCTTCATTAAAGTCAGCCGCCGCCGCGGAAACGGCTATTCCTGTGATGAGGAGGATACTGATAATGCGGACAAACCTGAATACGGGCATCTTATAGTAATATATATCGGAAAAATTAATTTTTCTATGATACTATTAATATATAGGACAAAAGGGGTAAAACCGATATTTAAAACGACTTGGTATACCAGACAATGAAAAATACCGGCCGCTGGAAAATGCGGATCCTCCGAATGCTGACGGTCAGCCTGTCCCTGCTAGCGATCGTACCTTCTGTCCATGCGGGCGGCGGTCAGGACAGCAGTCTGTCCAGAGCCGATGAGCTTATCGAGGCCCGCCAGTACGACGACGCGATTCAAATTCTCACGGAATATATCAAGAAAAACCCCAATGATTTTGCCCAGGCCCAGAAACGGCTCCAGCGGATAGTAAAAATCAGGGATGAATACAATGCCCTGGCGGAACAGCTCCTGGATATACTCGAAAACGACCCGGACAACAACGAACAGATCCTTGCCATAACCCGGCGGATGAGCGAACTTGACGCCCAGCCCAACCGCATGGTTCAGGATTTTATTGACCGGGCGCGGGCCGTGGCGCTTTTTACGTATAACCGGAACCAGCTTGAACGTATCATCACCCAGGGCAGTGAACAGCTCGCCGCAGGCCAATATACCCAGGCTCTCGATACCTACGCCGCCGGCCTCAATCTGTACCGGGATGAATTCTATGCCGCCGGCTACAGCGATATGGTGGTAACCCGGGTCAACGGCGAAATCGATAAAATAACCGCCAGTATCGGCGATTTTAAACGGCTCCTGGCACCGCTCACCGCCGCTGCGGCCGGCCTCGAACAGCAGAGTACCCAGGCAGCGGGTGCCGGAGGGATCGGGGCGCTTCAGAATTCCTACGCGGTCCTGGAGCCGCTTCTTCTTGAACTCATGGATCTGCGGAACACCCTGGCCGGGACCGCGGACTATTTCAGCCGTCAGCTTGCGGTTTTTCAGGAAAGCGACAGTACCCTGGGGGATGCCTCCTTTCTTTCCTTCGCTTCGCGGCTCATCCTCGGCCCTTCCTCCGCGTCCTCCCCGGAAGGCATGATGGGGACCATGGAACTCCTGTGGGGCAATACCGCGGGCAGGTCCAAAACGGCGCTGGCCGCCGCGGCGGACCGGTCCTATGAATCGGCCCTGGAGATGAGCCTCGGCGGCCAGTACGTCCAGGCTTCGGCGGAATTCAACGCCCTCCTGGAATATGACGCCCTGGTTATGCAGATCCTTTCCCTGGATTCTCTCCGGGAGTCGGTGCAGGTCCCCGAAACCATTTTCATTGACGGTGTCCGGGTAACGGCGGCTAATACCCCTGAATACCTTAAATACTATTCCATGGCGGAGCTGATTCCCTGGTTTAAGGATGTTCAGGACGCGGAAATCCGGTTCGCCGTGCTTGACGCGGAGGCAGCGGAATCCTTTTCGCTCTGGGAAACCAGCGGAACCACGGTGTACAGCGCAAGTGTCATGGAGAATTCCTTCAGGCAGTCGTACCTCGAATTTGAAAACAGTCTTGAACCGGCGTTTGCCGCTGTGGACGCGCGGCAGCAGACCGTCGCCGGGTATCTGTCTCAGGCCGGCGCGTCTCCCGATATCCCGGACAGTTTCCGGGACGTCAGATCCCGGTACGAACGGCTCGTCTCCCTTGCCCGGGAGCAGGAACAGAATACCGCCGTCCGGGCGTACCGTATGGCCAATGAAGACGTAGGCCGGCGCCTGGAGCAGCGGGAATCCGAGTTCAGCCAGGCTATAACGTTCATTCAAGGGGTTACCCGCACAATTGACGGCGCCGAGCCGTATACCGCAAAATACCCCTCCGAGGCGAATACCATTTTACTGGCCATGGACCAGTCCCTCAGCGGGGATATTGATACCGCGGCCAATCTTACCGGCCGGTATGAACGGGAAGATCCGAACCTGAGAGATACCCCGGAAATGACGGAACTGTACACCGCGGTCCAGTCCATGGCCGCGCGGCTGGAAGAACTCCGGACCTTGGGCCGCCAGAACGCGGCCATCGCCGCCAGCCAGGCCGCGGAAGCGGAAAGTTACCGCCTTGACGGCGACCGGCTCTACCGGGAAGCCCAGAATGCCCTGGCCCGCAGTGACTTTGACACCGCCCGGGAACGGGTGCTCCGCTCCGGGCAGCAGTACGATGCGTCCCTAGCGATTCAGGACTCGGACACCCTCAGGGCCGACCGCGACCGGCGGCTCCTCAGCCTTGGCGCCGAGATAACCCGGCTTGAAAGTGAAGTCATTATCCGGGAAGTCCGTCAGCTCGTTACCAGCGCGAAAAACACCTATTTCGCGGGAAACTTCGAAAGTGCCGAAGATATGCTTGTCCAGGCCCAGAACAGCTGGCGGAATGTGTATGTGGATGATGATCCTGAAATTTCGTACTGGCTCACCATAGTCCGGGGCGCCCTGTCTCTCCGGTCCGGCCGCACTATTCCGGCAACCGCTCCGCTGTACTCCGAAATGAGCCAGCTCCTGAGCGAAGCCCATCTTGCCTATGACGAAGGCGTGCGGTTTCTCAACAGCGGCAGAAGATCGGAAGGATTGGAAAAACTTTCCGAAGCCCGGCAGAAAACCCAGGAAGTGCGCCTCGTATTCCCTGTTAATGAGGAAGCCAGTCTCCTGGAACTGCGTATAGACCAGGTTATAGATCCCGCCGCGTTTAATGTTTCCTTTGAACGGCGGTATACCGATGCCGTGGAAGGGGTCCGCCAGCGGCAGTCTTCGGAATCCTTCGCGGATCTCCAGAACCTGGTGGCCATCAACCCGCAATATCCCGGCATCCAGTCGGCGCTGTATAATGCCGAAATCACCATGGGTATCAGAATGCCTCCGCCGGATACCAGGGCTATCGCCCGGTCAAATGAACTGACCAGCTCAGCCCAGGCGATTGTGAATACCAATGATCAGCTGCAGTTCCCGGTTGCCCTGGAACAGCTTAACCAGGCGCTGGAATTGAATCCCAACAACAACCAGGCTATGATACTCAAGGACCGCGTTCAGATACTGACCGGAAACCCCGGTTCGGTGGTGCTCAGCAACGCCGCGGAACGGGAATACCAGCGGGCGGTCCAGGAACTGCAGCAGGGTAATACCGTTGTGGCCCTGTCCATTGTGCAGCAGCTTCTGCAGGATCCCCAGAACAGAAATTCAACAAGAATCATAGAACTTCAGCGGAGAATAGAATCGATATT